>NZ_CEEDCM010000001.1:0-4800000 GCF_979253545.1 Pseudomonas sp. AC112 | reverse complement strand
TTTGACCGTATCCCGCAGGTAGTGGTCCAGTTGTCGGGAGTCTGCATGGGTACGTGGCAACACCGGTGCGCCGCGTTCCAATTCACGTTGTATGTACGCGTGCAGCGCCGGGCGCCGAGGCCCGTACGCCGCTTCCCCGGCATTGCGTTTCAGCGCCAGCAGGTTCGCGACTTCCTCGAGTAATTGCGCGTCATCCACCGTGCTCAACAAGTCAGCGAACGTCATCGGCGGCCGGCCCAGCCCCAGGTCGATCCAGCGCACTGCCAGCAAAGGTCGCAGCACGTAGAAGTACTTTTTGAACCGCACCGTGTCGCCTTGCAGGTAGCCGCGGAAATTTTTCCGGGCCATCGACAGGTAATGATTGCGCGCCGCCGGCGGGCTGTAGAACGTCTCGGCCAGGGCGCGCAGTTGCGCGGTGGCATCGACCTGCTGGCGATACACCAGCGGCGAGTCCAGCCATTCCAGCAACGTGGGGTTGGATTTGCGCAACAGGCCCAGCGTCTTGCGCAACTCCCAGCCACTCACGTCCAATTCATCATCCAGCGGACGCTCGATGACATCGCGCGGCGCAGCCACCTGCATGAACCAGTCGGGTTTTTCCACGTAGACAAAGCGCACGTCGTAGTCGCTGTCGGTGGAAGCAAACCCCCAGGCCCGGCTGCCGGACTCGCAGGCATACAGCACGCTGACATTGCGTTCGCGCTCTATGCGCTCCAGCTCCAGCAGCACCCGCGCGCGCATGGCGTCACTCAATGGGTGGCGTTCATCCTTTTGCATCTTGATTCCCCTCTTATCCTTTGACGCACACCACTTGGCGCAAGGTGTGCAGCACTTCCACCAGCTCGCGCTGGGCATGCATAACCTGGTCGATGTCCTTGTAGGCCATCGGAATTTCGTCGATCACATCGGCATCCTTGCGGCATTCCACATGGGCGGTGGCGCGGATCTGGTCAGCCAGCGTGAACGTATTCTTCGCCTTGGTGCGGCTCATGGTGCGGCCAGCGCCGTGGCTGCAGGAACAGAACGACTCTTCGTTGCCCAGCCCGCGCACGATGAAGCTTTTGGCGCCCATGGAGCCCGGAATAATCCCCAGCTCGCCTTTCTTGGCCGACACTGCGCCTTTACGCGTGACCAGGATTTCTTCGCCGAAGTGCCGCTCTTTCTGCACGTAGTTGTGATGGCAATTCACGGCTTCCAACGCCACGTCAAACGGTTTGCTGATCACCTGGCGCGTGGCCTGGACCACCGCACGCATCATCAATTCACGATTCTGCCGGGCAAAATCCTGGGCCCAGCCCACCGCTTCCACATAGTCATCGAAGTGCTGGCTACCCTCTTCGAAATACGCCAGGTCACGGTCCGGCAGGTTGGCCAAGTGTTGGCGCATGTCGGCCTGGGCCAGTTGGATAAACAGGTTGCCAATGGCGTTCCCAACGCCACGCGACCCGCTGTGCAACATGAACCAGACGCGGTTGGCTTCATCCAGGCACACCTCGACGAAGTGGTTGCCGCTGCCCAGGGTACCGAGGTGTTGGCGGTTGTTGCTGCGCTCCAGTTGCGGGTACTTGTCAGTGATCGCCTTGAAGCGTGGGTGCAGCGCCGACCACACCTGATCGGCCTGGGCCGGCACATCCTCCCACGCGCCTTTGTCGCGACCCTTGCGGCTGTGGGTACGGCCATGGGGCACCGCTGCCTCGATGGCGCAGCGCAGGCCGTGGAGGTTGTCGGGCAAGTCGCTGGCCATCAACGTCGTACGCGCAGCGATCATGCCGCAGCCGATATCCACGCCCACTGCCGCCGGGATGATCGCGCCCACGGTGGGGATCACGCTGCCGATGGTCGAGCCCTTGCCCAAATGCACATCCGGCATCACCGCAAGGTGCTTGAAAATGAACGGCATCTGGGCGGTGTTCATCAGTTGCTTGCGCGCCTCGGGCTCCACAGGCACGCCCTGGGTCCAGAGCTTGATCGGCTTGCCGTTGGTGACTTCCAGCAGTTGGTAGGTGTTCTCTTGCATGATCTCGATTCTTTTCTTGAAAGCCGGCAGTGCGGCGTTGGCTGAGAGATAGCAGCGGGCGTGCCAGGTTTATTCCTACCGCGAAAAAAACTTTTATCTCATTGTTTTATATAGTTTTTATTAATAATCACGCTGCGTGACGTTAAAAACCGATGACAAGGGCGCTAGCGCATTCATATCCTTGCATATCGCCACTTATATTTTGGTCTAGTTATGAAACACAAGCGCACGGTCGCCATCGGGTTTATCGGGTCCAAGCTGGACCGCGTTGGCAAGGGCGCCAACCGCTGGAATCACTGGCGCCCCAGTGTCGGCCTGTGCCAGCAAGATGACCTGCAGGTCGATCGCCTGGAGCTGATCCACGACATTGACGCCCGTGACGTCAGCCTGGCCGAGCGGGTACGCGCCGACATCCAGCAGATCTCGCCCACGACCGAGGTGCGCCTGCACCCCATGCCACTGAACGATCCCTGGGATTTCGAAGAGGTCTACGGCGCGCTGCACGACTTCACCGCCGGCTACACCTTCGACACCGACCGCGAGGACTACCTGGTCCACATCACCACCGGCACCCATGTGGCACAGATTTGCTGGTTCCTGCTCACCGAGGCGCGCAACCTGCCAGCACGACTGATCCAAACCGCCCCCACCCGCCGCCGTGACGACAGCGCCCCCGCCACCGGCACCCACACCCTGATCGATCTCGACCTGTCGCGCTACGACCGCATCGCCTCGCGCTTCGCCCACCAACGCCTGGAGGGGCTGGCCTTTCTCAAATCCGGGATTGCCACGCGCAACAGTGCGTTCAATGCCTCCATCGAACAGATTGAACGGGTGGCAGTGCGCTCCACCGCGCCCATGCTGCTGATCGGCCCCACCGGGGCGGGCAAATCCTTCCTCGCCCGACGCATTTACGAACTCAAGCGCAGCCGCCACCAGGTGCAGGGGCGCTTCGTCGAAGTCAACTGCGCCACCCTGCGTGGCGATAGCGCAATGTCGGCTTTGTTCGGGCACACCAAGGGCGCCTTCACCGGCGCGCAAAACGCCCGTGACGGCCTGCTGCGCGCGGCGGATGGCGGCATGTTGTTCCTCGATGAGATCGGCGAACTGGGCCTGGATGAACAGGCGATGCTGCTCAAGGCCATCGAAGAAAAACGCTTCTACCCCATGGGTGCCGACCGTGAAGTGGCCAGCGACTTCCTGATCATCGCCGGCACCCACCGCGACCTGCGCGGGCGCGTGGCCGAAGGGCTGTTTCGCGAAGACCTGTATGCGCGCATCAACCTGTGGACCTTCGACTTGCCAGGCCTGGCAGGACGGCGTGAAGACATCGAACCCAATATCGGCTTCGAACTGGAGCGCCACGCCCGCGAGCAAGGTCGTCGCGTGCGTTTCAACCTGGAGGCGCGCCGCCGCTACCTGGCGTTCGCCTGTTCCAGCGAAGCGGCGTGGCCGGGCAACTTTCGCGAGCTGTCGGCGTCCATCACGCGCATGGCCACCCTGGCCGACAGCGGGCGTATCGATCAAGCCCAGGTCGAAGAGGAAATCCAGCGCCTGCGCTACGCCTGGGGGCTGACCGAAACCCATGCACTGCTGCCGGTCGATCTGGACCTGTTCGACCAGCTGCAACTCAAGGCGGTGATCGAGGTGTGCCTGCAATCCGACAGCCTTTCGGACGCCGGCCGACGACTGTTCGGGGTTTCGCGCCAGGCCAAGGCGCAACCCAATGACGCGGACCGCCTGCGAAAGTACCTGGCGCGCTTTGCCATTGATTGGAAACAGTTAAAGCCTTAGGCCTGCTATACCGCCAGCTAACGGGCAGTGAGTGGCATGTGCTGGAGATTGCCAAGACCATGGTGGAACGTTCTATCGAGCGCATGAAACACGTTTAAACAATGTGGGAGAGGGCTTGCTCCCGATAGCGACGGGTCAGTCTGAATTTCCTTGGCTGACTCTCTGCTATCGGGGCAAGCCCCCTCTCACGCTTGGCCTCAGGCGCCGCGAAAATCGCTGGCACTCAGCCCGAACCGGCTCATTTTGTTGTACAGCCCGCCCCGCGACACGTTCAGTTGCCGGGCGGCCAGGCGGATGTTGCCGCCGGTGTTCTGGAGTGCGGCGACGATGGCGTGCATTTCGTGGCTGCTCAGGTCCTGGGCGGGTTGCGGCTCATAGGCGCGCAACGGGGTGTGCTGCTTGGTTTCCATCGGCAGATCGGCAGGCTGAATCAGCTCGCCCATCGCCAGGTTGGTCGCCCGCTCAATACTGTTTTCCAACTCCCGCACATTGCCCGGCCAGCCATAGGCCGACAGCAATGCCATCGCCTCCGGCGAAAAGCCCTGCACCGACTTACGCAACGAACGTGCACAGCGCGCCAGGAAGTGCCGTGCCAGCAACGGAATGTCATCGCGGCGCATGCGCAGGGGCGGCACGGTCAGGTTGAGCACGTTGAGGCGGTAGTAGAGGTCTTCGCGAAACGCGCCTTGCGCCACGGCCTGGCTGAGGTTGCGGTGGGTGGCTGCGATGATGCGCACGTCCACTTGCCGTGAGTTTTTTGCGCCGACGCGGGTGATCTCCCCCTCCTGCAAGACCCGCAACAGGCTGACCTGGGCATCGAAGGACATATCGCCGATCTCATCCAGAAAGATGGTGCCACCGTCCGCCAGTTCGAACTTGCCCGCCGAACCACCACGGGTGGCGCCGGTGAACGCGCCTTCGACATGGCCGAACAGTTCGCTTTGCACCAGGTCACGGGGGATCGCCCCGCAGTTGACCGCCACGAAAGGGCCTTTTTGGCGGTCGCTGCCGTTGTGGATGGCCTGGGCGAACAGCTCTTTGCCGGTGCCACTTTCGCCGAGGATCAGGGTGGTGGAGTCGCTGCGACTGGCGATACGCCCCAGGTGCAGGGCGTCGTGGATGGCTCGGGAGTTGCCCTGGATGGTTTCAAATGTATAGCTGGCCTGGGTGCCGATCAGGCGCCGGGTGATTTCGCGGATGCGGCGGTTTTCGCGCAGCGACACGATCACCCCGCCCTGCTCCAGCGGGCACACCGACACCAGGCAGGCGAGTTGGCCCCGGTTAGCCAGGTGGAAGGTGCAATCGAGATCACGCACCGGCTCGCCAAGGACGTCGCTCAACTCACTACGACCCAGGTGCTGGAAAGGTCGCCCGACCAGCTCCAGCCCTACGCCGAACAACTGCCGGGCATAGCGGTTGAGCGCCTTGATGCAGCCGCGCTCGTCCAGCACCACCAGGCCTTCGTTGAGGACTTCGAGCACCGCTTGCTGCTCCTCCAGCAACGCCTGCAACGCCATCTGCCGCGACACCGCCTCGGCGGCCGCCTGCACCGTGCCGAGGGTATGGAAGTGAAACCAGCCAGGCTCGGCGGTGAGGGTCAGTATCGCCACGGTGCGGCCTTGGGCATTCCTGATCGGCGCGGCGGCGCAATGCATGCGGCGCTGGCGCAGGCCGATGCCGAAGTTTTCCTCGGCCAGCACGTACACCAGGCGGTCTTCGGCCAGGGCCAGGCCGGTGCAGTTGGTGCCTTGCACCGACTCCAGCAGGCGGCTGCCCACCGGGGTGATGTCAAGGCCACAGAAATACAGGGTGATGCCGTCGGCATCGGTGAGGTTGATATGGCCGCGCGGGTTGTAGGCCAGCAAGCCGTGCATGACTTGCGCGGCGGCGGCGATCAGCACGCGGTGGGTGGCCAGGGTGGCGGTCAGCGTGTCGGCGGCGACAAAGCGGTACGCGTTGTCGGCTGGATCGATGCCGGCCTCGACGCTGCGCCGCCACGAATCCCAGATCACTTGGCGCACAGGCGCCGAGCGCTCGACCTGACCAGCCAGGCAATCGCGCCAGGCCTGCTCCAGCGCGGCCACCGGGCCGTCATTCAGCGCCGCAGGCCCCAGGGTCGTCAGGTAGTCGAGGTCTTGCACACTGAAGGCCATGCTCATTGGGTGATATCCATGTTCATGTTTTTGACATGTCAGTATAGGCATGTCATCAAATTGAACACTTTTTGTTTATAGATAATTATTAATCGTTATTTATCAACACGTTAAAAAATGGCACAAGCCTTGCTCTCACCCCTTTGCCATCAGGACCGTCCTGCGGCCAATAACAACAAGGGGTTATTTCATGGGTACACAGAACATCCGCCTGGGCTTGATCGGTGCCGGCCGCATGGGCAGCTTCCACGGCCTGACCGCCGCACGACATATCCCCGGTGCCAGCCTGGCAGCGATTGCCGACCCGACACCAGGCCAGGCCGCCCGCCTCGCCGCTGAACTGGGCGTGAGCAAGGTCTACACCGACCCGCAGCAGTTGCTCGACGACCCGGACATCGATGGCGTGCTGATCGCCGCCCCCGCCCGCAGCCACGCAGAGCTGGTGATCAGCGCCGCCCGCGCCGGCAAGGGCATTTTCTGCGAAAAACCCATGGCCATCACCCTCGATGAAGCCGACCGCGCTATCGCTGCCGCGGCCGATGCGCGAGTGCCGCTGCAAGTCGGGTTCAACCGGCGCTTCGCCAAGAGCTTTCGCACCGCGCACCTCGATGTCGCCGCCGGCCGCATCGGCACCCCGCAGTTGCTGCGCTCGCTGACCCGCGACCCGGCACTGAACAACCCGGCCAAGTCGCCGCAATGGGTGATCTTTCTGGAAACCCTGATCCACGACTTCGATACCCTGCGCTACCTCAACCCTGGCGCCGAGGCGGTGCAGGTCTACGTGATGGCCGACGCATTGATCGCGCCCGAATACAAAAACAAAGGCTTCCTCGACACCGCCGTGGTCGCGATACGCTTCGACAACGGCGCCATCGCCACCGCCGAGGCCAACTTCCAGGCGGTGTATGGCTACGACGTGCGCGGCGAGGTGTTCGGCAGCGCCGGCATGCTCAGCATGGGCAGCCTCAATGGCTCAGACCTGGTGCGCTACCTGGCCCAGGGCATCCAGACCGATACCCAGCGCCTGGACACCGACCTGTTGCGCGACGCCTACATCGCCGAGCTCAACCACTTCGTCGACTGCCTGCGCAGCGGCGCCAAGCCCCTGGCCAGTGGCGAAGACGCGCGTGCGGCGTTGGCGATTGCCCGCGCCTGCATCGAGTCATTCGAAACCGGCAAGGCGGTGGCCGTATGAGCCCCTTCAAGCTGGCCGTCAGCGCGGAGATGGTGTTTCTCGACCTGCCCTTTGTCGAGCGCGTACAGCGCATTCATGCGCTGGGCTTCAGTGCCGAAATCTGGAACTGGACAGACAAGGACATCGCCGCCCTGGTCGCTACCGGCGCCGACTTCACCTCCATGACCGGCTACATCAGCGGTACCCTCACAGACCCCGGCGGTATCCGCCAACTGCTCGACAGCGCCCGCGAATCCTTAGGGGTCGCCGAACGACTGAATTGCCCCAGCCTCAACCTGCACGGTACCGGCCTGGGTGAAGGCGGCCTGCCCGTTCAACCGGTGGGCCAGACCACCGGGCGCATGTGGCTGAGCGCCTGCAAGACCCTGGAGAAGATCGCCCGCCTGGGGGAAGACGCCGGCCGTGTGTTCCTGCTGGAAAACCTCAACACCGAGGTCGACCACCCCGGCACCCCGTTCGCCCGCGCTGACGATACCCTGGCGCTGATCGAGGCCGTGGGCAGCCCGCACCTGAAGCTGAACCTGGACCTGTACCACGCGCAGATCGGCGAAGGAAATTTGATCGAACTGATCCAGCGTGCCGGCAGCGCCATCGGTGAAATCCAAGTGGCCGATGTACCAGGTCGCAAGGAGCCTGGCACCGGTGAAATCCACTACCCGGCCATTGCCAAAGCCTTGCACGCCATAGGCTACAGCGGCGTGGTCGGCCTGGAAGGCTGGGCCAGCGGCGACAGCGAGCTGGCCCTGGCGCGTTTCCGCCAGGCGTTCACCCTATAACAATAAAAGGATCACCCTTATGAATCGCTATTCGTTGTTTGCTGCCACCTTGTTGCTGCTGTTCAGCCAATGGACCTTCGCGGCTTATCGCATCGGCGTGAGCATCGCCCGGGTCGACGATAACTTCATGACCTACGTGCGCACCGGCCTGGAAGCGGCCGCCAAGCAGCAGGATGTGCAGATCCAGTTCGAAGACGCCCAGGGCGACGTGGTGCGCCAGCTTAATCAGGTCGAGGGCTTCCTCAACCAGAAGGTCGACGCGGTGATCGTACTGCCGGTGGACACCGCCGCCACCGCCAACATGACCCGTGCTGCCGTGGCGGCCAAGACGCCGCTGGTGTATGTCAACCGCCACCCGGACGAGCGCACTCTGCCCAAAGGCGTGGTCACCGTGGCCTCCAACGACATCGAGGCCGGTCAGTTGCAGATGCGCTACCTGGCGGAAAAACTCGGTGGCAAGGGCAACGTGGCGATCATCATGGGCGATCTCGCACAGAACGCCACCCACGACCGCACCGAGGGCGCCAAACAGGTGCTCAAGGACTTTCCCGGCATCAAGGTGGTCGAGCAGCAAAGTGCCGAATGGCAACGCAGCAAGGGCATGGACCTGACCAGCAACTGGCTGCTGGCGGGCACGCAGTTCGATGCCATCGTGGCCAATAACGATGAAATGGCGATTGGCGCGGCCATGGCTTTGCAGCAGGCGGGAAAAACCAAGGGTGAAGTGGCGATTGTGGGTATCGATGGCTTGCCCGATGGGCTGGCAGCGATCAAGCGGGGGTTGCTGACGGCATCGGTGTTCCAGGACCCGAAGGCCCAGGCTACCCAGGCCGTGCAGGCGGCGGTGCGAATGATCAAGGGCGAGGCGATTGAGTCGGAGGTGTGGGTGCCGTTCGAACTGATCAAGCCCGAGCAAGTGGCGGTGTTCGAGCAGCGCTACAAGTAGAGTGAAATACACAAATCCAAATGGGGGAGCGGGCTTGCTCGCGATTGCGGTGGATCAGCCAATGAATCTGTCGACTGACACTCCGCAATCGCGAGCAAGCCCGCTCCCACATTTCTTACCGCGTCAGGCCTTTAGTCCAGGTCGCTGGCGTTATGCCGCTCGGCCAATTGCTCATGGGGCTCACCGGAAACCCGGTTCACCCGCCGCCCCCGCTGCACCGCCGGCCGTGCTTCGATCGCGTCTGCCCAGCGCAACACGTGCTTGTACTCATGCACCGACAGGAACTCCGCCGCGCCATACAAGCGGCCTTTGACCAGCCCGCCATACCAGGGCCAAATCGCTATATCGGCGATGGTGTACTCATCACCGGCGATGTACTCGCTGACTGCCAAGCGCTGGTCGAGCACGTCGAGTTGACGCTTGGTCTCCATGGCGAAGCGGTTGATCGCGTACTCCATCTTGCTCGGCGCATAGGCATAAAAATGCCCGAATCCACCGCCCAGATACGGCGCGCTGCCCATCTGCCAGAACAACCACGACAGGCATTCCGCGCGGGCCGCAGGCTCGGTGGGGAAGAACGCACCGAACTTCTCGGCCAGGTACTGCAGGATCGCCCCCGACTCGAATACGCGAATCGGCGTGGCGCCGCTGCGGTCCAGCAGCGCCGGGATCTTCGAGTTGGGGTTGACCCCGACAAAGCCGCTGCCGAACTGGTCGCCGTCGCCGATCTTGATCAGCCAGGCGTCGTATTCCGCACCGCTGTGACCCAGCGCCAGCAGCTCCTCCAGCAAGATCGTGACCTTCTGCCCGTTAGGGGTGGCGAGGGAATACAGCTGCAGCGGGTGCTTGCCTACCGGCAGTTCCTTGTCATGGGTCGCGCCGGCAATCGGGCGGTTGATGCTGGCGAAGGTGCCGCCACTTTCGGTGTCCCAGGTCCACACTTTCGGGGGTAGGTAATCGGTCATGCTGACTGCTCCAGAGGCGTTTGCGATCGGCGAAGCGCTCCAGACTAAACCAAAGGTTGATGGCTCGTCACACAGTGAATGCCACCGCCCCCCGCTGCAATCGCATCGATATTCAGTGCGACCACCTTGCGGTCCGGGTAGAGCCGGGCCAGCAGGTCCAGCGCCTTGCGGTCCGCCACCGGGTCGCCAAACTCCGGGGCGATCACCGCACCGTTTATCACGAAGTAATTGATGTAGCCCGCCGCAAAATCCGGATTGCCCTTGCTGAACTTGCTTTTACGCGGGTTGCGCGGCGGCGACACCGTGTGCACTTGTAAAGGCCGGCCTTCGGCATCAGTGGCCTTTTTGAGAATCTCCAGGTGCGCCAGGGTGACCTTGTGATCATAGGATTCAGGGTCGGTATCGAGGTTGGCCAGCACCACGCCAGGCGCGACGAAACGCGCGTAGAAATCGACATGGGCGTCGGTGATGTCCTTGCCCCTGATGCCCGGCAGCCAGATGATCTTGCGCAGGCCCAGGCGTTCCTTGAGTTCGGCCTCGACCTCGGCCTTGCTCCAGTCCGGGTTGCGATTGCGGTTGATCCAGCTGCTTTCGGTCATGATGCCGGTGCCCAGGCCATCAACCTCAATCCCGCCGCCCTCGCCCACCAGTTCGCTGTGGATAGGCCGGGCGCCGGTTTCCTCGGCGATCTGGGCCGCCAGCAGCGCATCCTCGTCGTGCTGCTGCTTGTTACCCCAGCCGTTGAAGTTGAAGTCCACCGCGCCCAAGCCGCCGCTGCCGTCGATGACGAAATTGGCGCCGGTGTCGCGCATCCAGATGTCATCCAGCGCGGTTTCCACGAACGTGATGTTGCGGGTGCCACAGTGTTTTTCCGCCAGCGAACGCTCGTCTTCGCGGCAGAACACGGTGACCGGCTCGTACTGCGCAATCGCCCTGGCGATACGGCCCAAAGCCGCTTGCACGTCGGCGGTAAAGTCTTCCCAGATGGCGTCCTGGGCACCAAAGGCGATAAAGGCCTGGCGGTGTTTTTCGCCCTCGTCGGGCATGTGGAAGCGACCGCTCGCGGCGGCGCGCAGGTGCGGGGCGATCAAGGTCATGGCGCAGACCACACTGGCTTGTTTGATGAAGGTGCGACGGGTTGGCATGGGGTTCTCTGGTTTCGGTGCTGGGTTGGAAAGGTTGCATTCGTGGTGAATGGGGTTGTTGTGGTGAGCGGGCTTGCCCCGCGCCGGGCTGCGCAGCGGCCCCCAAAAAAAAGGGAGCACTGCGCACTCCAGCGCGAGCAAGCTCGCTCACTACAGAGCTGTCTTGAATTTAGTCCACACCCGCATCCGTGCGCGCATGTCGGCCTGGGGGATGTCCTTGCCGGCGATCAACCGTTCGAAGGTCGCGGCGCCCGGGTAGATGTCCGGGTTGTCGCGCATGCTTGCCTCCACGTCCGGACGGGCCTTGGCATTCGCGGTGGGGTAGCCCGTGAGGTTGGTGATGGCCGCCATGTTTTGCGGGCGCATCACGAAGTTGATAAAGGCGTAGGCGTATTCCGGGTGCTGGGCGTCGACCGGGATGGCCATGGTGTCCATCCACACCGTGGTGCCTTCGCGCGGGATGTGATAGCCGAAGGTCACCGCTTTGCCGGCCGCATCGGCGGCGCGCTGGGCCTGGGTCATGTCGCCGCTGTAGCCGAGGGACAGACACAGGTTGCCGTTGACCAGATCGGTCACCGGTTGCGACTGGAATTTGCGGATGTACGGGCGCACCTTGAGCAATAGATCGCTGGCCGCCGCCAGGTCTTCGCGCTTGGCGCTGCGCGGGTCACGGCCCAGGTAGTTGAGCACCACGGCGAGTACTTCGTCCGGCGAGTCGATCAGCGAGATGCCGCAATCGGCAAACTTGGCCGCGTTCTCCGGCTTGAACAGCAGGTCTAGGCTGTTGACCGGCGCATTCGGCAGGCGCTGCTGGATCAGCTGCGTGTTATAGGACAGGCCGATGGTGCCCCAGGTGTAGGGCACGGTGGCGTTGTTGGAGTTGACGTAATGGGTGCGCAGTTTCTGCAGGCCCGGCTCGATATCGCCCATTGCGTTGAGCTTGGCGGGGTCCAGTGCCTGCAGGCTGCCGGCGCGCATCAGGCGTTCGGCCACGGTATCGCCGGGGAAGATCAGGTCGTAGCCGCTGCCGCCGGCCATCAACTTGGCTTCCAGGGTTTCGCTGCCATCCATCACGTCGTAGATCACCCGGATCCCGGTCTCGGCGGTGAATTTGGACAGGGTGTCGGCGGCGAAATAGTCGGCCCAGTTGTAGAGCTTCAAGGTCTTGTCATCGGCCGAGGCGCAGACACTCGTCATGATCAGCACACAACTCAATAGCCGCTTCATGATGGACGCCCATCCAGGGTCAGCAGGCTGCTGTACATCTCAGGGCGACGGTCGCGGTAAATGCCCCAGGTCAGGCGGTCTTCGCGCATGGCGGACAGGTCCAGGCTATGCAGCAGCAGGCCCGTGGAGTCGCGATCCGCTTCAGCCAGCAGCTTGCCCTTGTGGTCACAGATGAACGATGAGCCGTAGAAGTCCATTTGCAGGCTCGGGTCGGTGGTCGCCACTTCACGCCCGACGCGGTTGGCCGCCACCACCGGCAACAGGTTCGCCGCCGCGTGGCCGCGCATGGTCATTTGCCAATGGTCCCGTGAGTCGAGCGTGGCACAGCCGGGTTCCGAGCCGATGGCGGTGGGGAACAGCAGTGCTTCGGCGCCTTGCAACGCCAGGCAGCGCGCGGTCTCCGGGAACCACTGATCCCAGCAGATGCCCACGCCGAGGCGCCCGAATGCGCTGTCCCATACGCGAAAACCGGTATCGCCGGGGCTGAAATATTCTTTCTCCTGATAGCCGATGGCATTGGGGATGTGCGTCTTGCGGTAGACGCCCAGCAAGCGCCCATCGGCATCCGCTACGCTCAGGGAATTGAAGAAGGCATTGCCGGCCTTTTCGAACCAACTGAGCGGCAGCACCACACCCAGCTCCCGGGCCAGGGCGGCGAAGCGCTTGAGCACCTGGCTATGCGCGTAATCCTCGGCCAGCGCCAAGTGCTTGTGGTGCTGCTCGATGCAGAAATACGGCGTGGCAAACAGCTCCTGCAACAGGATCACCTGCGCGCCCTGCGCCGCCGCGTCTCGCACCAGTTGCTCAGCACGGTCGAGGTTGCCCGGCAGGTCCCAGGTGCAGGGCATCTGGGTAGTGGCAATCGTCAGGAGGCTCATGGCTTCACCCACGCTGGCTGTTGCTGGGTGATGCAATGCACCCCGCCGCCGCCATGGGCCAGGTGGTTGATCTGCACCGGTACGATCTCGCGCCCCGGGAAGGCCTGGGACAAGACCTCGGCAGCCACTTGATCGGCGGCAATGCCATAGGCCGGCATGATGATTGCGCCGTTGGCGATGTAGAAGTTGGTGTAGGAAGCACAGAACACCTCGGCCTCGGTGTCCACGGCATCGGTGGCCTCATACAACTCAAGCATCTCGAAGCGCCGGCCCTGGGCGTCGGTAGCCAGGGCAAGGGCGCGACGGTTTTCCCGCACGACGTCGGCGTAGACCGAGCCTTGATCGTGAGTCGCGTCGACCAACAACACACCAGGGCGGGCGAACGCGCAGACGCCATCGACATGGCCGTCGGTCATGTCGCCGGTCACGTAGTCCGGGTCGCCGGGCAGCCAGATGGTCTTCTTGATGCCCAGCAGGCGCGTGAAGATGTCTTCGATCTCGGCCTTGCTCACACCGGGGTTGCGGTTGGGGTTGAGCAGCACCGATTCGGTGGTGATCAGCGTGCCCTCGCCGTCCACATGGATCGCGCCCCCCTCGTTGCTCAGCGGCGTGCCGAAGCAGGCCAGCCCCAGATTGTTGAGCACGCGGCGGGCCAGGCTTTCGTCCAGGTCGTAGGCCGACTTGCCGCCCCAGGCGTTGAAACGCCAGCTCACCCCGGCCGTACCCAGTTGCGGGTGGCAGACAAAGGTCGGGCCGGAGTCGCGGCACCAGCTGTCATTGACGGCCTGCTCGATCAGCTCGATACCCAGCCCGCACAAGGCCTTGGCGCCGGCCACGGCCGACGGATCAACAATCATCTTTACCGGTTCGAAGCGTGCAATCGCATTGGCCACCCGCGCGAAATCCTGCTGCACCTGGGCCAAGGTCACGCCCCACGTGGTTTCCCACAAGGCCTGGTTGTGCGGCCAGACCATCCACGTCGCCGCATGCCGGGCCCACTCCGCAGGCATCCACCAACCGTTGTGTTGCATTGCATTCTGCTGCATGACAAGTACCCTTCAGTTAAGTCATTGTGTTCAGTGAAAACTGCCCACGGAGTCTTTGGGTACATGCTATGGCGGCTCGAAAAGCCGGACAAACGATGGATTTTGTAGAAAACTGATTAGAGGAACTTATCAGTATGCTTAACCACTGGCCGCCCCTCGGCACCCTGCGCGGCTTCGAAGCCGCCGCGCGGCTGGGCAGCTTTCACAAGGCCGCCGAAGAACTGCACCTGACCCAATCAGCGATCAGCCAGCAAATCCGCAGCCTGGAGGCATACCTGGAACAGCCGCTGTTTTTCCGCAGCGGACGCAGCGTGAGCCTGACCGACGCCGGCCATGATTTCCTCAGCACCACCCAGGCGCTGCTGCAGCAATTGGCGGTGGGCGTGCGGCGCCTGGGGCAGTACCGCAAGCCCAATCAACTGGTGCTCAACACCACGCCGACCTTTGCACGGCACTGGCTGTTGCCACGGCTCGCGGATTTCCGCCAGCAGCACCCGGAGGTCGACCTGTGGGTATTCAGCACCGACGCAGTGCCCGACATGGCCAGCCAGACCATCGACCTGGCGGTGCGCGACGACATCAGCTCCCAGGCTGAATGCAGCTTCAAGGTGCTGCACACTGACCGGCTGTTTCCCGCCTGCCATCCACGGGTGTTGGAGCAGCCCTTGGCGCAACGCACCACCCTGCATGGCGAACGGGAAATGGACTGGAGCCATTGGGCGGTGGAAGCCGGAGTCGATGTGGGGCAACAGGACCAGGGCCTGAATTTTTCCGACCCTGGCCTGTTGCTCGACGCAGTGTGTGCTGGCCTGGGAATTGGTTTGGTCAGCCAGTTGCTGAGCCGTCAGGCGCAAAAAGATGGGTTGCTCACGCCACTGGTCGACGCGACGATTCGCGGGCCGAGCTGGGCGCTGTTGACCCATCGCGACAGCGAGCACGACCCGCTGGCGCGTAGTTTCACGGCGTGGTTGCTCGCCCACCTGGCCCACTAGCTCACAGGTGCAGCGCCACGCCCACGCCGGCTTCGGTGCGTGGCACCTGCACCCGCAGCGCAATCAACAAGGCAGCCAACAGCATCAGCACACCCGCGCCCAGAAACACCCCGCTGATGCCACTGAGACTGAACATCGCGCCCCCACCGGCCGCACCCGCCGCAATGGCCGATTGCACGGATGCCACCACCATGCCACCGGCACTCTCCGCCTGGTCCGGCACGGCGCGGGCGACCCAGTTCGACCACGCCACCGGCACCCCGCCAAACGCCATGCCCCACAGCGCCAGCAGCAAGGCCTGGCCTGGCAGCGAGGCCGGCAGCAACACCAGGGCCAGCGCCGCGACGCCCACCAATACCGGCATCAGCACCAAGGTACCGCGCGGATAACGCACCAGCATCCAACCGGCCAACAGCGTGCCGACGAAGTTGGCTGCACCGAACCCCAGCAGCATCAAGGCCAGCCCTTCGGTGCCCACGCCCGTGGTGCTTTCCAGGAACGGCCGGATGTAGGTGAACAGCGCGAAGTGCCCGGTGTGTACCAGCACACAGCCAAACATGCCGATGGCGATGCCAGGGCGCAGCAGCACGTCCAGTACCGTGCGCAAGCGTGCAGTCCCCGAGGGCGCCAGGCGGGGCAGCGTGAACAACTGGAACGCCAGCGTCACTGCACCGACGGCGGCGGCGGCAACGAACGCACTGCGCCAGCCATACAGACCACCGAGGTAGCTGCCCAGCGGCACGGCCACCACCGTACCCACTGCAATGCCACTGAAGATGATCGACAGCGCACGGGGCAGCAGCGCCGCCGGCACCAGGCGCATTGCCACCGCCGCAGCCATGCTCCAGAAACCACCCAGGGCCACACCCAGCAGGATGCGCATCAACAGCAACACCGCCAGGCTGGAAGAAAACGCCACCAACAGGTTGGACGCAATCATCAGCAGGGAAAAACCCAGCAGCACCACGCGCCGGTCGATCCCACGCGTGAGGCCGGGCACCAGCAGCCCGGCGAACAGTGCCACCACCGCCGTGACAGTCACGGCCTGGCCGGCCAACGCCTCGGACACCCCCAGGTCCATCGCCATTGGCGTCAACAGGCTGGCCGGCAGGTATTCCGCCGTCAACAGCCCGAATACCCCCATGGCCAGGGAAAACACCGCCATCCAGGCGGGCGAATCGGGCTCCACCTGGGCAGGGTGAGCGGCTTGGGCTACACAATCATTCATCACTCGACATCCTCGGTCATTTGCGCGACGGTCAGTCTAGGTTCGCGACACCGGATGATCTATGATGCAAACCCTTGAGTTTTTGATCGAAACCCCGAACATGACCGCAGCGGCCCCGTTCAACCTGTCCTCCGACCTCATCGACGAGCTGCTGCGCGGCATGCGCCTGCGTGGGGTGCAGTACCGGCGTATCCAGGCCGGGCCGAGCTTCGGCATGGGCTTTGAGGCCAAACCCGGGCATGCCTACTTTCACTTCCTTGCCGCCGGGACGGCCACCTTGCGTACCGACGACGACAGCCTGTTCGAGTTGTCGGCGGGCAATGCCGTGTTTATCTCCCATGGCGGCGCCCATGCGCTGTCCTCCACGGCGGATCGGCCTGTGCAGGACATCAACGGCTTTGACGCGACGTCGCTGGGCGATACCGTGTGCGCCGTGGATGCCTCGCCCGAGACGCCACCCAGTACCTTGCTGTTCAGCGCCTGCATGGCGTTCGAGCTTGGCAGTATCCAGGGGCTCGGCAGCCTGATGCCGGCCTTGATGCTGATCGATGCCCAGGGCCAGCGTTACCCTGGCTTGATGCCGATTTTGGCGGTGATGGAACGTGAAGTCAGCGCGGCTCGCGTCGGCTATTCCGGCATCCTCGCGCGCCTGGCCGATGTGGTGGCCGCCATGATCGTGCGGGGCTGGGTGGAATGCGCCTGCGGCAACGCGTCGGGGCTGGTGGCGGCGCTGCGCGACACGCGGCTGGCCGGCGCCCTGCTCGTCCTGCACCAGCAACCCGGGCGCAACTGGAGCGTGGCCGAGCTGGCCGCGCACTGCCATACCTCCCGCTCGGTGTTCGCCGAACGCTTCCAGGCCACCCTGGGCATCCCGCCCCTGCGCTACGTGACGGAGTTGCGTATGCGCCTGGCCAGCCAATGGCTGACCCTGGAGCGGCTCCCCATCGAAGAAGTCGCGCTGCGCCTGGGCTATACCTCGCAGGCGGCGTTCAGCCGCGCGTTCAAACGCATTACCGGCCAGCCTCCTGGCGCCAGCCGCCACAACCTGCGGAGCCCGGCATGATCGAGCGCCTCGAAGACATCCTGGCCGCCCACCTGGGCGTGGTGTTCTGCGGCATCAACCCCGGCAGGGGCTCCGCCACCCTGGGCCTGCACTTTGCCAACCGCAGCAATCGCTTCTGGCGCACCTTGCACTTGGCGGGCTTCACACCCCATGAACTGCGCCCGGAGGATGGCCGTACATTGCTGGACTATGGCTGCGGCCTGACCATCGTGGTTGAACGCCCCACCGCGAGCGCAGGTGAGTTGGCGCGGCATGAATTCACCGACGCGGCGGCCGCGTTCGAGCAGAAACTCCGCCGCCATGCACCGCGTTTCGTGGCGTTTCTCGGCAAGGCGGGCTACAGCGCGCTGTCCGGCAAGCGCGAGCTTGACTGGGGGTTGCAACCGCAGCGGCTGGGCGGCGCGTCAGTGTGGGTGCTGCCGAACCCGAGTGGGCGCAACCTGGCGTTCAGCCTGGAATAATTGGTCATCGCCTACCAGCAACTACGGGAGGCCATTGCGCACGCCGATCCCGTGCCCTTACTCTCTTGAGCCATCCCCTTGAGAGCAATGGAGGCTTCATGAAACTGATCGGCATGCTGGACTCGCCCTTCGTGCGCCGCGTGGCCATTTCCCTGGACCTGTACGGGATGGAGTTCGTGCACGAACCCCTGTCGGTGTTTCGCACCTTCAACGAATTCGCCCAGATCAACCCGGTGGTCAAGGCCCCGACCCTGGTGCTGGATGACGGCACGGTGCTGATGGATTCCAGCCTGATCCTCGACTACCTGGAAACCCTGGCTCCGAACGACAAGAAGCTACTCCCGCAGCAAGCCACCGCCCGCGCCCAGGACTTGCAGGTGCTTGGCCTGGCCTTGGCGGCCTGCGAGAAAAGCGTGCAGATCGTCTACGAACACAACCTGCGCCCCGCCGAAAAGCAGCATGCACCCTGGCTCGACCGCGTCAGCGGCCAACTGCTGGCGGCGTATTCACTGCTGGAAAAGCAGCTGCCTGCCAGCGAGGCGCTGACCCAGGCGTCGATTACGGCGGCGGTGGCCTGGTCGTTCAGCCAGTTCACCGTGGCGTCGGTGGTCAAGGCGGATGCGTTTCCTAACCTTAAGCGCCATGCCGAGCGGCTGGAACAGCACCCGGCGTTCAAGCGTTATCCGATCGAATAAGCACCCTGGTCATGATGTCGGACTGGGCGTTGTGTGGGAGCGGGCTTGCTCGCGAAGGCAGCGTGTCAGTCGGCAACTGTATCCACTGACCCAGCGTATTCGCGGGCAAGCCCGCGCCCACATTTGGCCTGTGCAGCCTGGATAATTGAGCGCGACTCAGACCCACCCACCGTCCACGATAAAGTTCTGCGCCGAACACATCGCCGACGCCTCAGAGGCCAGGAACAACGCCATATTGGCGATGTGTTCCGGCAGCACGCTGCCCGGCAAGCATTGGCTGCGGCTGATCAGTTCCTTGGCGGCATCGTCGACCCACATCGCCAGTTGTTTTTCGGTCATCACCCAGCCCGGCACCAAGGTGTTCACGCGGATGCGGCTCGGCCCCAGTTCACGGGCCAGCGCGCGGGTCATGCCGTGGGCGGCGGCCTTGCTGGCGGCGTACACCGGGTAGCCGGCAGAGGCCATCATCCAACCGACCGAGCCGAGGTTGATGATCGCGCCGCCGCCGGCGCTTTTCATCATGGGCACCACGGCCTTGGCGGCGAAGAACGCGTGTTTCAGGTTGACGGAAATAAGCCGGTCGAACATCTGCGAGTCGACTTCTTCCAGGGTATGACGCACGTCATTGGCGGCGTTGTTCACCAGCACGGTGATGGGCCCCAGGGAGTGTTCGAAGCGCCCGATGGCAGCCTTGTAGGCGATCTCATCGGTGATGTCGCAATTCACGAACTCCACGGTATGCCCGCGCGAACTCAACAGCGCCGCCAGGCGTTCGCCCTGGCTTTGCGCGCGGTCGACAAAGCCGACCTTGGCACCCTGGGCGGCAAAGGCGCGCACCATGAATTCGCCAATGCCTGAGGCGCCGCCGGAGATCAGGACAGCCTTGCCTTCAAGGTCGGGGTAAACCGCATGCTGAGTGTTCATATACAAAGTGCCTCGCTTAATTAGTCTTATTTTATTTTGCAAAAATGGCGTTAAAGGCTATAAATTCGCTGTCCAACCGACAAAATATCGCACATTAGTAGAACTATTCCACTCAAAACAACAAAAGGAAGTTCGACCATGAAGCACCCTCGTTACCTGCTCTCCGGCCTCGCCCTGTCCATGCTGGTTGCCAGTGGCGGCGCCCAGGCCGCAGGCCTCACCAGTGAGCACAAGCCCTTCGGTAAAACCAATGACGGCACTGCCGTCGAACAGTACGTGTTGCGCAACAGCCATGGCATGCAAGCCACGGTGATTACCTACGGCGGCGTGTTGCAGTCGCTGAAGGTGCCGGACAAACACGGCAAGGTCGAGGACATCGTGCTGGGCTTCGACGACGTGCAGGGTTATCAAAGCGGTACCGCGTTTTTCGGCGCGACCATCGGGCGCTTCGGCAATCGCCTGGCGGGCGGTGCCTTCGAGCTCGACGGCAAACGCTACCAAGTGCCGCTCAACGACGGCCCCAATTCGCTGCACGGCGGCGCCCAGGGCTTCGACAAACACGTGTGGAAAGCCACGCCGGTCAAGGCCAAGGACTCGGTCGGCGTGACCCTCACCTACCTGTCCAAGGACGGTGAGATGGGCTTCCCCGGCAACCTGAAGACCGAAGTCACCTACCGCCTCACTGACACCAACGAACTGCACATCGACTACACCGCCACCACCGACAAACCCACGGTGCTCAACCTCACCAACCATAGCTACTTCAACCTGGCCGGCGCGGGAAATGGCGACATTCTCAAGCAGGTCGCGACCTTGCATGCCAGCCACTACACGCCGGTGAACGCGACGTTGATTCCCACCGGCGAACTGGCGCCCGTCAAAGGCACGCCGATGGACTTTCTGAAACCGACGCCGATCGGCCAGCACATCAAGGACGATCACCCGCAGATAAAGTTTGCCGAGCCGAAACAGGGTGGGTTCGACTTCAACTGGGCGCTGGATAACAAAGGTGATGTGAAGCAGCTTGCGGCCGAGGTGCATGATCCTGAGTCGGGGCGACGGTTGCAGCTGTTTACCACGGAGCCTGGGGTGCAGTTTTATACCAGCAACTTCCTGGATGGGTCGGTGAAGGGTAAGGCTGGGAAGACCTATCTGCACTGGAGCGGTTTTACGCTGGAGACTCAGCATTTCCCGGATGCGCCTAATCAGCCGAAGTTCGCGTCTACCCGCCTGAATCCAGGGCAGACCTACACCCAGAACACCGTCTTCAAATTCTCCACCGACTAAACCTGTGGGAGCGGGCTTGCTCGCGAATGCGCCGTGTCAGTCAATTCATTCGGGTCTGACACTCCGTATTCGCGAGCAAGCCCGCTCCCACATTTAGTTTTCACAGGGCATGACTCAGCGTTGTTTCATGCGGTCGATGACCACGGCCAGCAGCAGGATTGAGCCGCGAATAACATATTGATAGAAGGTGTCGATATTCTTCAGGTTCATCGCATTCTCGATGATCGCCAAAATCAGCACCCCGGCGATCACGTGACGGATCATCCCTACCCCGCCGCTCAACGATACCCCGCCGAGCACGCACGCCGAAATCACCGTCAGCTCGAAGCCCTGGCCGATCATGGGCTGGCCGGAGGTCATGCGCGAGGCCAGGATCACCCCGGCCAAGGCACCGATCACGCCGTGCACGGCGAAGATCAGGATCTTGGTGCGGTCCACATTCACGCCCGCCAGCAAGGCCGCTTCCGGGTTGCCGCCGATGGCCATGGTGTTGCGCCCGTAGGTGGTGTAATTGAGCAGCCAGCCGAAGAACAGGAAGCACAAAATCGTGATCAGGATCGGCACCGGCACGCCAAACAACTGGCCATTACCGAAGACAAAGAACTGATCCTGGGACACGCCCACCGCCTTGCCGTTGGCAAAGATGTACGCCAGGCCACGCACGATCTGCATGGTCGCCAGCGTGGTAATCAGCGCATTGACCCGCAGCTTGGCGATCACGATGCCGTTGATCAGCCCCACCATCAGGCCCATCAGCAACGCGGCGCCAATGCCGAGCATGACGCTGTCGGTGTCACGCATCACGATCGCCGCCACCACGCCGGCGCAGGCAATCACCGAGCCCACTGACAGGTCGAAATGCCCCGACGCCAGGCAAAACAGCATGGTGCAGGCGGCAATGCCCACGGTGGAAATCGCCAGCCCCAGCCCGCGCATGTTCAGCGGTGAAAGAAAGTTATCGATCAACAAGGCGCACAGCAAAAAGATACTCACGGCGGCCAGCAGCATCGCCCAGTTGTCCAGCAATGCGCGCAGGTCCAGGGGCTTGCGCGCGGTGGGCAGCACGTTGTGTTGAGTGGTCATAGGGGGTCTCTCAGTTCGCCACGCTGCGCGGCAAGGCCAGTTGCAGCAAGTTGGATTCGGTGGCGTGCTCACGGGTCTGTTCACCCCGCAAGGCGCCTTCGCACAGCACCAGGATACGGTCGGAGATGCCCATCACTTCCATCAGGTCGCTGGACACCACGATCACCGCAATGCCCTGGGCGGCGAGGTTATGAATGATCTGGTAGATCTCGGCCTTGGCGCCGATGTCGATGCCACGGGTGGGCTCGTCCAACAGCAGCACTTTCATCGGCATCGACAGCCAGCGGCCGAGGATGGCTTTTTGCTGGTTGCCGCCGGAGAGGAACATGATTTTTTGCGCAGCAGTGGGCGTCTTGACCTTCATGGCCTGGATCTGCTGGTCGGCGTTGCGCTTTTCCCAACCGTCGCGCAGTAGCCAGCCAAACGTGGAATGGGCGCCCCGCGCGCTGATATTGATGTTCTCGGCGACGCTGGACAGCGGAATGATGCCTTCCTTCTTGCGGTCTTCCGGGCACAACAGCACGCCGGCGGCGATCGCATCCCGTGGTGACTGCAGATGCAGCGGCTCGCCGCAGAGTTGCAGTTGCCCGGCGCTGGCACGCTCCAGGCCGCTAAGCAGACGAAACAGCTCCGTGCGCCCTGCCCCCACCAGCCCGAACAGGCCGAGAATCTCGCCCTTGCGCACGTTGAAGCTGATCGGCTCGCGCAGGCCGGGGCCCAGCAGGCTGTCGACCTTGAGCGCTACCTCGCCGTGCTCACGCGGGCGGTAGTCGTAGATGTCCTGGATATCGCGACCGACCATGCAGGTCACCAATTGATCATGGGTCAGCGCACTCATGTCGTCGAAGGTGCGCACATAACGGCCGTCCTTGAACACCGTCACCGCGTTGCAGATATGGAACACTTCCTCCATGCGATGCGACACGTAGAGCACCACTTTGCCCTCATCGCGCAGCCGCGTGATGATCGCCATCAAGCGGTCGATTTCCCGCGCAGACAAGCTGCTGGTGGGCTCATCAAACGCAATCACGTGGGCGCCCCGGGACAGCGCCTTGGCGATTTCCACCAGTTGGCGCTGGCCCAGGGACAGGCGCCCGAGCTTTTCGGCCGGATCGATTTCATCCGCCAATCCCTTGAGGCAAGCGAGGGCCTGCTTGCGCAGGAGCCCTCGGTTGACCACGCCAAAACGCGCCGGCAAGTGCCCGAGGAACAGGTTCTCGGCCACGCTCATTTCCGGCACCAGGTGCAGTTCCTGATGGATCACCGCCACGCCGCTGGCAATGCTGTCAGCAGCGTTTTTGAAGGCCATGACCTGCTCGCCGATCTGCAGCGTGCCGCTGTTGGGAATGTAGGCGCCGCCAAGGATCTTCAGCAGCGTCGACTTGCCCGCGCCGTTCTCGCCCATTAACGCGTGCACCTGCCCTGGGTGGGCGCTGAAGCTGATGCCCTCCAGCGCCTTGACCCCAGGAAAGGTTTTGCCGATGCCGTCAAACCGCAGGGCGGCAGCGGTCATTGCCACAGCCCGATCTTGGTCAGCTCTGCCTGGAAGTTCTCACGGGTGATGAGGGTCACTTCGTCCATGGCGGTGTACTTGGCAGGCTCGGTGCCCTTGGTCACCCACTCGTACATCATCAGCGCGGTGTTATAGCCTTCGATATGCGGGCTTGGCAGCATCGAGCCGAAGAAGCCGCTGCTGGGTTTCTTCAATTCGCCGATGGCGTCGGTGCCATTGATGCCGATGCCGATCACGTTGGCGGCCTTGAAGCCGGCGCTTTCAGTCGCGCGCACGCCGCCGAGCACGGTGTTGTCGTTCATGCCGCCGATGATCAGGTTTTTCGCGCCGCTGGGCAGCTTGACCAGGGCGGAGTTGGTGGCGTCCATGCTGCCGGGTACGTCGAGGGTCTTGGCGGCGGTGAACAGAATGTGGTCCTTGGGGATACCCGCTTCTTCCAGGGACTTGACCGAGCCGTCGGTGCGTTTTTTACCGGTGTCGAGTTCGTTGAAGGTGTTGATCACCGCGTAGGTGTCCTTCCAGTCCCAGCCGCGTTTTTTTGCTTCGGCGGCCATCGCGGCGCCCTGCTTCTGGCCGACTTCGAACGCCGCCATGCCCAGGTACGGCACGTCTTCCATGAAGTTGCCTTTGGCATCGACGAACCGGTCATCTACGGCAATCACTTTCAGGCCGTTGGCCTTGGCCTTGGCGACAATGGCCGGGCCGAGGGACACGTCCGGCGGGCAGATCACAAAGCCCTTGGCACCGTTGGCGGCCAGGCTGTCGATAGCCGACAGGGTCTTCTCACCATCCGGCACGGCGATCTTGATCACGGTGAAACCATGCTCCTTGCCGGCTTTTTCGGCGAAGGCCCATTCGGTCTGGAACCACGGTTCTTCAGCCTGCTTGACCAGGAAACCGATCTTCACTTCCTCAGCGGCCAGCAACAGCCCGCTCAAGCTCATGGCCGAGACCGCCACAGCGGCGCAGCACAGGGAACGCAAACCACGACGACGATTCATACGGGTGACTCCTTGTTGTTGTTTTTAAGTCTTGGGTTTATCCGGCAAAGCGATGACAGGGTGTTCCAGGTACATCCACTTCCATGGCCAATACCGCACCGTCCCAGGGGTGATCCAAGGGGCTGGCGGCACTGGTGATGTAGAGGGTAGTGAGGTTCGGGCCACCAAACACACAACTGGTGGGACGGCTGACGGGCAGTTCGATAATGCGGTCGACTTCACCGTCCGGGGTCAGGCGCAACAGGCAGCTGCCATCCCAGCGGGCGTTCCAGAGGTAGCCTTCAACGTCCATCGCCGAGCCGTCCGGCCCGCCGCGCGGGTGCGGGCCGAACCACGCCTGCGCAGGGTCGAGCTGGCCGTCTGGCCTGATCGCGTGCCGATACAGCGTGCCGTCCAGGCTGTCGCCAAAATGCACTTGGCGGCCGTCATCACTCCACAGCAAGGTGTTGGGAATGCCCAGGCCGCTGAGCAACGGCGTGACCTGCGCATCCGCATCAATGCGAAACAGGCCGCCGGAACGCTGGGTAATGGGCAGGTCTTCACCCTGCTCGCCAATGTTGTTCTGCATGGTGCCCAACCACAGGCGGCCCTGGGCATCGCAGCGTGCTTCATTGCCACGGTTGCCCGCTTGCGGGTCGGCCACGCACAGCAGGGTCAGGGCTTCGGTGACGAGGTCGAGGCGATACACGCCGCTGCTCAAGGTCACCAGGGCATCGCCGCTTTCACACGGGATGAACGCCGAGACATGCTCGGGCAACTGCCACACCTGCAACTGCCCGCCCATCAGGCGCAGCGCCTGCTTGCCGGCGATATTCACCCAGTACAGTGCCTGGGTGGGCGCATCCCAGAACGGACCCTCGCCCAACTGCGCACGGTGCGGGGTAACGGCGATACACGACATGATGCCTCCTGGATTGTTGTTCTCAGGTGCGCGTTACAGCGGGTCGCGAGATGGCGTGCCATCCACCAGCCGCTGGATACGCAACGGGTTGGCGTTTTTCAACGCGTCGGGCAGCAGGCTATCAGGGTAGTTCTGGAAGCACACGGGGCGCAGGAAACGGTCGATGGCCAAGGTGCCCACCGAGGTGCCACGGGCATCCGAGGTGGCCGGGTACGGCCCGCCGTGCACCATCGAATCGCAGACTTCCACGCCGGTTGGGTAGCCATTGAGCAGGATGCGCCCGACTTTCTGTTCCAGCAGTGGCGTGAGTTCCACGAACTGCTGCAGGTCGGCCGGCTCACCAATGATTGTCGCCGTGAGTTGGCCGTGCAGGCCGTGCAAGGCCACGCTGAGTTGGGCCTGGTCGGCGACGTCGACAAACACCGTGGTGGGGCCGAACACTTCTTCCTGCAGCACTTCATCGCCCTCGATCAACAGGCGCACGTCAGCCTTGAACACCTGCGGGTGCGCTTGATTGCCGGCCTGCTGGCTGCCCGCCAGGTGCTGGATGCCAGGGTGCGCCAGGAGTTTTTCCAGGCCCTTGCCATAGCTGCCCAGGGTGCCGGCGTTGAGCATGGTCTGTGCCGGTTGGTCGCCGATCAGTTGCGCGACTTGTTGGGTGAACGCAGTGAATTCAGGCGAAGCGATGCCTATCACCAGGCCGGGGTTGGTGCAGAACTGGCCGCAGCCTTGTACTACCGAGGCAGTCAGGTCGCGTGCCACGCTTTCGGCCCGTGCAGTTAATGCCTGAGGCAGCACGATCACCGGGTTGATGCTCGACATCTCGGCGAACACCGGGATCGGCTGCGGGCGTGCCGCCGCCATGTCACACAGTGCACGGCCACCCTTGAGCGAGCCGGTAAAGCCGACCGCCTGGATGGCCGGGTGCTTGACCAGCGCTTCACCGACGCCACCGCCAAAGATCATATTGAACACGCCGGCCGGCATCTCGGTGGCCTCGGCCGCGCGGATGATTGCATCGGCGACGCGTTCCGCCGTCGCCATATGCCCGCTGTGGGCCTTGAACACCACCGGGCAGCCAGCCGCCAGCGCGGCAGCGGTGTCGCCGCCCGCAGTGGAAAACGCCAAGGGGAAATTGCTCGCGCCAAACACGGCGACAGGCCCGAGGCCGATGCGGTACTGACGCAAATCCGGGCGTGGCAGCGGTTGACGGTCAGGCAACGCCTTGTCGATGCGCGCGCCGTAGAAATCACCGCGACGCAATACCGTGGCGAACAGGCGCATCTGGCCGCTGGTGCGCCCACGTTCGCCCTTGATACGTGCAGCCGGCAGCGCGGTTTCGCGGCACACCAGCTCGACAAAATCATCCCCCAGCGCGTCCAGCTCGTCGGCCACTGCGTCGAGGAACTGCGCGCGACGCGATGCACTCAAGGCGCGGTAAGCAGGGTATGCCGCAGCAGCAGCCTTGGCGGCGGCGTCGACCTCTTGTGGTGTGGCCTGGTAGAACGCCTGGGGCAAGGCTTCGCCGGTGGTCGCGTCGAGGCTTTGCAACGTGACGCTGCCATTGGCGCTGCGCTGGCCGCCGATGTAGTTGTGGCCGAGGTACTGGGTCATGGGGATCTCCTTTAAAGGGTGACGACGTTGCCGGGCTCGAAGGCCGCCTCGCTACTGCCGACACGGTTGACCAGCGGCGCGCCGAACTCGGCCTGGCTGATCTCGAACACATCGCCGGCCTGGGTACGTATACCGTCGGCAAATGACAGCGTGGCGGTGCCGAAAAAGTGGATGTGCACATCGCCCGGCTTGAGGAACTGGCGGTATTTGAAGTGGTGGTATTCAAGGTTTTCCAGGCTGTGGCACATATTGGCCTCGCCGCTGAGGAATTCGTTCCGCCAGATTTCCTCACCGTTACGCAAGAGACGGCTGGTGCCCGCCAGGTGCTGGGGCAACTCGCCCACGCGCAACTCCGGGCCATAGCTGCAACTGCGCAATTTGGAATGGGCCAGGTACAGATAGTTCTTGCGTTCCATGACGTGGTCGGAGAATTCATTGCCCACTGCAAAACCGACGCGATAGGGCTTGCTGTCCGGCCCGATGACGTAGAGGCCACCGATTTCCGGTTCTTCACCGGCATCCTCGGCAAACGGTGGCACCGGGAAGGCCGCGCCGGGGCGCACGACGATGCTGCCGTCGCCTTTGTAGAACCACTCGGGCTGCACGCCCGCCTGGCCAGCCGCGGGCTTGCCGCCCTCCACGCCCCATTTGAAGATGCGCATGGTGTCGGTCAGCGCGGTGTCGTCACCGGCCTGGTGCATCTTGTCCCGCGCCGAGGCGCTGCCCAGGTGAGTCAGGCCGGTGCCGCTGATCAGCATATGGGCCGGGTCCGGGTGGTCCAGTGGCGGCAGGATTTTCAGGTCGGCCAGCAAGGTGGCGTAGTCGTAGCTGTCGCCCAGGCCCAGGCTGTCCACCTGTTGCGCCAGGCCGACACCGGCTTCGATCGCAGCCAGGGCCAACTCACGCACGCTGCGGGCCGTGCTGACTTCGCGCAGCTTGGTGCCATCGACCACGCCGACGCGACGCTCGCCATTACGCAACTCGAACTGAACTAAACGCATGCCATTTCTCCTGGATTAAGTACGTGTGGCGCCACGGGCACTGGCGGCGAATTGGTCGGCAGGCAGCACATGCTTGCGCTCTAGCAGGCGGTAAACCACCCAGGTCAGCACCAGCCCGAACACCATCACCCCGGACAAAAAGTACAAGCCCGATGCCAGGTTGCCGGTGTATTCCTTGAGCGCGCCGATCACGAACGGGCCGATATAGCCACCGAGGTTGCCCACCGAGTTGATCAAGGCAATGCCCGCCGCCGCACTGGCGCCCGCGAAGAAGCGCCCCGGCAAGGTCCAGAACACCGCCGTACAGGAAAACATCGCGAACGCCGCCAGGCACAGCGCGGCCATTTGCAGCACCGGCACGCTGAGCCAGGCGCTGCAGGACAGGCCGATGGCGCCCAGCACGTAGAGCACGGCGAGATGGCCGTAGCGGTCATTCAAACGGTCGGAACTGCGCGGGATAATCAG
This sequence comes from Pseudomonas sp. AC112, assembly GCF_979253545.1. NCBI lineage: Bacteria > Pseudomonadati > Pseudomonadota > Gammaproteobacteria > Pseudomonadales > Pseudomonadaceae > Pseudomonas > Pseudomonas sp. AC112. The sequence continues at coordinate 4,771,630 of NZ_CEEDCM010000001.1, read as the reverse complement.
CAGGCCGATGATGCCGAAGATGTACGGCACGGCAGAGATGAAACCGGTGGTGAGGTCGCTGCCGCCGAATTGCTTGATCAGGGTCGGCAGCCACAGGCCCAGGCCGTAGATGCTCAGGGTCACCGGCAAGTAGAACAGCGCGAGCAGCAACACGCGCTTGTCTTTCAACGCATGCAGCGGGTTGCCATGGCGGGTCTGGCCGTAGGCTTGCAGGTCTTTGGCGAGTTCGCCAGTGAGCCAGGCCTTTTCGTCGTCGCTCATCCAGGTGACCTGCTTGGGGCCGTCCGGCAAATAGCGCAGCACGGGCCAGGTGAGCAGGATCGCCGGGGTGCCGATCACGATGAACAGCCACTGCCAGCCGTGCAGGCCAAGGATGCCGTCCATGCCCAGCAAACCACCGGACACCGGGCCGGTGATCATCATCGCGATGGGTTGCGAGAGGATAAACAGCCCAAGGATCTTGCCGCGATGGCGCACCGGGAACCACTGGGTGATGTAGTAGAGAACGCCCGGAAAGAACCCCGCCTCCGCCGCGCCGAGCAAAAAGCGCATGACATAGAAGCTGTGCGTCCCTTGCACGAAGGCCATGCCGATGGTGATGGCGCCCCAGGTGATCATGATGCGTGCAAACCAGCGCCGCGCGCCGAAGCGGTCGAGCATCAGGTTGCTGGGGATCTCGAACAGGAAGTAGCCAATGAAGAACAACCCCGCACCCAGGCCATAGGCGGCGTCGCCGATGCCGACGTCGGCGCCCATGTGCAACTTGGCGAACCCCACGGCGGAGCGGTCCACGTAGGCGATCAGGTACAGCAGGATCAGGAAGGGAATCAGTTTCAGCGTGATGCGCCGAATAAGCCGCAGTTCCTGGCTCATGGGGTCGATCTCCGATTGTTGTTTTTATAGAAGCTCGGGGGACGCCTCTCGCGAAAATTCGCCAGGGCCATACCTCAGTGAAGACCGACTATATAGTATGACTATTTGCAAAACAACTCTTCCAAAGCATCGATTTTGCGCTTATGTTTAAGCACGCATAGAACATATAGTCATACAATAAGAGAATCGATCATGCCTGATAAAAAGCCCGGCCTACGCTCTGCCCAGTGGTTTGGTACCGCCGACAAGAACGGCTTTATGTACCGCAGCTGGATGAAGAACCAGGGCATTGCCGACCATCAGTTCCATGGCAAGCCGATCATCGGCATCTGCAATACCTGGTCGGAGCTGACCCCGTGCAACGCGCATTTCCGCCAGATTGCCGAGCACGTCAAACGCGGCGTGATCGAGGCCGGTGGGTTCCCGGTGGAATTTCCGGTGTTCTCCAACGGCGAGTCGAACCTGCGCCCCACCGCGATGCTGACGCGCAACCTGGCGAGCATGGACGTGGAAGAGGCGATTCGTGGCAACCCGATTGACGGCGTGGTGTTGCTGACTGGCTGCGACAAGACCACCCCCGCGCTGCTGATGGGCGCGGCCAGCTGCGACGTGCCCGCCATCGTCGTAACCGGCGGGCCGATGCTCAACGGCAAGCACAAGGGCCAGGACATTGGCTCGGGCACCGTGGTGTGGCAGCTCAGCGAACAGGTCAAGGCTGGCACCATCACGCTGGATGATTTCCTCGCGGCCGAGGGCGGCATGTCGCGTTCGGCAGGCACCTGCAACACCATGGGCACTGCGTCGACCATGGCGTGCATGGCCGAGGCATTGGGCACTTCCCTGCCCCACAACGCCGCGATCCCGGCAGTGGATGCGCGGCGCTATGTGCTGGCGCATATGTCGGGCATGCGTGCGGTCGAGATGGTGCGCGAAGACTTGAAGCTGTCGAAGATTCTCACCAAAGAAGCATTCGAAAACGCGATCCGCGTGAATGCGGCCATCGGAGGTTCGACCAACGCGGTGATCCACCTCAAAGCCATCGCCGGGCGCATCGGCGTCGAACTCGACCTGGATGACTGGACCCGCATCGGCCGTGGCATGCCGACCATTGTCGACCTGCAACCCTCGGGGCGCTTCCTGATGGAAGAGTTCTACTACGCCGGTGGCCTGCCCGCCGTGCTGCGCCGTCTCGGTGAAGCCAACCTGATCCCGCACCCGAATGCCCTGACCGTGAACGGCAAGTCCCTGGGCGAGAACACCCAGGACTCGCCGATCTATGGCCAGGACGAGGTGATCCGCACCCTCGACAACCCGATCCGCGCCGACGGCGGCATTTGTGTACTGCGCGGCAACCTGGCGCCGCTCGGTGCAGTCCTCAAGCCGTCCGCCGCCAGCCCTGAACTGATGCAGCACCGAGGCCGCGCGGTGGTGTTCGAGAACTTCGACATGTACAAGGCGCGCATCAACGACCCGGAGCTGGACGTCGACGCCAACTCGATCCTGGTCATGAAAAACTGCGGCCCCAAGGGTTACCCAGGCATGGCCGAAGTCGGCAACATGGGCTTGCCCGCCAAGCTGTTGGCCCAGGGCGTGACGGACATGGTGCGGATTTCCGACGCACGCATGAGCGGCACGGCCTACGGCACGGTGGTGTTGCACGTGGCGCCGGAAGCCGCCGCCGGCGGGCCGTTGGCCACGGTGCAGGAAGGTGACTGGATCGAACTGGACTGCGCCAACGGCCGCCTGCACCTGGACATCCCCGACGCAGAGCTGGCGGCACGCATGGCCGACCTGGCGCCACCCGAGAAGCTGATCGTCGGCGGCTATCGCCAGCTGTATATCGACCATGTGCTGCAGGCCGACCAAGGCTGTGACTTTGACTTCCTGGTGGGTTGCCGTGGGGCGGAAGTCCCAAGGCATTCCCACTAATTGGGATGCTATGATGCCGCGTCTTTAAGCCAGAGCCTCCCTGTCGTCATGGATCACCAGCCGCCCAAGCCGCGCAAGAGCCAGCATGCCCAGATCGTTCAGGACTTGGGCATGCACATCGTTTCCGGTCGCTTCAAGCCTGAAGAACGGCTGCCCATGGAGGCCACGCTCTGCGAGGAGTACCAGGTCAGCCGCTCGGTGTTGCGTGAAGCCACGCGGGTGCTCAGCGCCAAGGGCCTGGTGTATTCCAAGCCACGGGTGGGCGCGGTGGTGCGGCCTCGGTTGAAATGGCACCTGCTCGACCCGGACGTGCTGTCCTGGTTGATGCAGTCCACGCCCCACAGCGAATTCTTCAACACCCTGGCCGGGGTGCGGCGCATCCTCGAACCGGAGATCGCCGCCATGGCCGCGACCACCGCCACCGATGAAGACATCGCCACCATCGAACAAGCCTACCTGGGCATGGAAACCGCGCAGACCCACGAACAGCTGCTACAGGCCGACCTGGACTTCCACCGCGCCATTGCCGACGCCACCCGCAACGACCTGCTGGCCTACATGTGCAATATGCTGTCGCTGCCGTTGCGCGAGTCGATCAACATCACCAACCGCCGCCCGGACATCCAGGGCCTGAGCCTGCCCCGGCACAAGGCGATCCTTACCGCGATCCAGAACCGCGATGCCCTGGGCGCGCGACATGCGTCGCTGGTGCAACTGGATGACACGCGGGTGGCGTTGGATACGGTGATGAATGTGCTCACGCCGCTCTGACCCCCAGACCAAAACACACGCTATCAGCTGAACACCGCTCCCACAGGTTTACCTGCGTACGCCTTATAGGGTGTAGGCGATCCCGACCTGAACGGTGCGGGGTTCGCCTGGGTAGGCATACACATTGCCGAACGCTCCCTCTTCATACTCGCGATTGAACAGGTTTTTCACGTCCAGGTTCAGCCGTACCTTGTCGTTGACCTTGTAGTAGCTGAGCAGGTCGACCACGGTGTAGGCGTCCATCGAGAATGCCGTGTTGGACGTCTGCCCGGCGCGCTCATCCACGTATTTAGCGCCGGCTCCCAAGCCCAGGCCTTTCAGCGTGCCGTCCTGGAATTCATAGACGTTGAGCAAGTTGAAGCTGTTGCGCGGGATGTTCAGCAAGCGCGTGCCAGTGCGCAGGGTGTTGTCCTTGGTGACTTCGGCGTCCACATAGGCATACCCACCGATCACGCGCCATTCAGGGGTGATATTGCCGGCGACATTGAGGTCGAAACCTCGGCTGCGCACCTGGCCGGCAGCGACACTGAAGGTTGAGTCAACTGGGTCGGTAGTGAGCACGTTTTTCTTCTCGATCTGGTAGATCGCCGCGTCGACACTGAGTTGGCGATCCAGCGCTTCCCACTTGATGCCCATCTCGTAGGACTTGCCCTTCTCCGGCTCAAAACCACCGCCTTGACGGCTGGCACCGGTGTTGGGCTTGAACGAACGGGCTGCGTCCGCGTACACCGCGACGGTGTCGGTGAGGTCGTAGATCACACCCATGCGCGGGGTGACCGCGTTATCGCTGGCTTCCCAGCTTTTACCGCCTGGCACGTAGGTGTGGTAATCGTGTTCGAAGCGCTCGAAGCGTGCACCAGCCAGCACTTTGAGGCGCTCGGTCAGGGCGACCTGGTCCTGGACGAAAGCGGCGTAGGTCTTGAGGTTTTCTTTGTCATGGGTCGGGGTGCGTGTGAGCGCCGGGCGCGGCTGGCCGTAGACCGGGTTGAAGATGTCGATGGCATAAGCGCCCACCGCGCCGCTGGAGCGCTGGATGATCGACTTGTAATCGTAGTCTTCGAACTCGACGCCGGTGAGCAGAGTGTGATCGAAGCCGGCCGTGGAAAAATGCCCGGTGAGGTTGAGCTGGGTGTCTTTGTCGGTCCACTCCAGCTTGCGGTAGTTGAAGTTGCGACCCAGGGTGCGGCCGTCAGCAGCCAGGCCGTTGGCTTCGATGGCGTTGCCTTGCAGGGTGCCGTCCAGCCATTGGAAACCGCCGCCCAGGGTCCAATTGTCATTGAGCAGGTGTTCGAAACGCAGCTGGGCCATGCTGTTGTCATTGTGCAATTTACCGACGTCTTTCTCGCCCCAGAAAGTGTCGCGCGACGGCGTACCTTTTTGGTTCGGGTAACGTGTCAGGCCACGGTCCAGCGGGTGATTGTTGCGCATGAAATCACCTTCGAAGATCACCTTGGTGGCATCGGTGGCTTGCCAGGTGATGACCGGGGTCACGCCGTAGCGTTCGGTTTCCACGTGATCACGGAAGGTGTCGCCGCCCTCGCCCACCACGTTCAGGCGATAGGCCACGCGGCCCTGTTCGTCCAACGGGCCCGATGCGTCGAGCGTGGCGCGCTGCATGCCCTGGTCATCCAGCTGGCTGCCGAGGGTCACCGTCGGCTCGGCCAATGGCTGCTTGGACACCACGTTGAAGGTACCGCCAGGATCGCCCCGGCCATAGAGCATGGTTGCCGGGCCGCGCAGCACTTCCAGACGTTCAATGGTGTTGGCGTCGGGCATGTTCGGATAGCCGCGGTTGATCGGGAAACCATTGCGGTAGAACTCGCCCGTGGTAAAGCCGCGCACAGTGAAGGTGGTGAGCCCTTGCCCGCCGAAGTTGTTGGCACGGCCAACGCCGCCGGCATAGTCCAGGGCGTCTTGCAGGCGGGTGGCGCCGATGTCCTCGACCACCGCCTTGGACACCACGCTGATGGACTGCGGGGTTTCGTGGATCGAGCTGTCGGTGCGCGTCGCACTGGCCGAGCGGGTGGCGTGGTAGCCCAGCACGGGCCCCTGGGCGGTTTCATAATCGGCAGTGCCGGTGATGCTGGTGGCTTGCAGCTCGATCGCGGCTCTTTCAACCGGTTCGACCTCCGCCCAGCTCAGAGGGGAAAACGCCTGAAGCACACACACGGAAACCAGGGTACGACGCATGAGATGAACCTAGTGAAAGAGCCAGATGGGGCGGCATATCTGCCAATTTTTGTGCGGCGCAGGGTATACCAACTTTCGCGCCATTGATATTTATTCTCATTTGTCATGTTCAAATTTGTACAAGCGTGCGCACGGTGGCGGCTAAGCTCAGGGTTCAGCCGGAGGATCCAGCCATGTGCGGACGACTTTCGCAGTACCGCGGCATTCATGATTTTGTGGCGGCCTTGAGCATGCCCAATGCCCTCGCCGACTCGGCGGGCGATCAGGCCCGTTACAACGTCGCGCCCTCCACCCTGGTGACGCTGCTGCATCTGGACAACGAGGTGCTGCACGCCGACCGCGTGCGCTGGGGCTGGCGCCCGCATTGGGCCAAGGACCGAGCAGCGCCGATCAACGCCCGCGCCGAAAAAGTCGCCCACGGTGCGTTCTTCCGGGCGATCTGGCCACACCGTGTGATAACGCCGGTGGACAACTGGTTTGAATGGGTGGATGAAGGCGGCCCGAAAAAGCAGCCTTACCTGATACGGCGAAGGGACGGCGCGCCCGTGCTGTGCGCCGCCATCGGCCAGCTACCCGACGCCGATGAAGGCGCGGGCGAGCACGATGGGTTTGTGATCATCACCGCCGACAGCGCCGGCGGCATGGTCGACATCCACGACCGCCGGCCGGTGGTGCTCAACCCGGCGCTGGCGCGTGAATGGCTGGACCCGGCGACAACTAAGGGCCGGGCCGAGCAGATTGTGCTGTTCCAGGGTGAACCTTGCGATGTGTTCGAATGGTTCAGGGTGGACACGGCGGTAGGCAATACGCGTAACGATGGGCCCGGTTTGCTTGAGCCCGTCGGCGATCAGCCTCAGCGATAGCGTTCCAACCAATGCGCATAAGGCGCAGGCAAGGTCCACGACGACTTCTCAACCCCCAGTTCCTTGGCTGCAAAGTACGCCCAATGCGGGTCTGCCAGGTGTGCACGGCCCACCGATACCAGGTCCAGATGCCCGGCCTGCAACGCGCCTTCGGCCAGCTGCGGGGTGCCAAAGCCCCAGGCCGAAGTCACCGGGATACCGGCTTCACGGCGCACACGCTCAGCAATCGGCCCCATGAATGCCGGGCCCCACGGGATGTTGGTGTCAGGGATGGTGAACCCGACGCTGACGCTCAACAGGTCCAGGCCACCGGCTTTGAAACGACGGGCCAGTTCGATGGATTCGGTGAGGGTCTGCTCGTCACGGCCATCGTATTCGATCACTCCGAAACGCGCGGTGAGCGGCAGGTTTTCCGGCCAGACTTCACGCACGGCGGCCAGGGTTTCCAGAAGGAAACGGCTGCGGTTGTCGAAACTGCCACCGTAGGCGTCGGTGCGCTGGTTGGAGTGTTCGGAGAAGAAGCTCTGGCCCAGGTAACCGTGGGCGAAGTGCAGCTCGATCCATTCGAAGCCGGCGTCGCGGGCACGGCGGGCAGCGTCGACGAAGTCCTGGCGCACCCGGGCGATGTCGTCCAGGGTCATCGCGCGCGGCACCTGCGGCAGGTTGGCACCGAAGGCGATGGCCGAGGGGGCGATGGTTTCCCAGCTGCGAGCATCGGAGGCGGCGATATGGTCGTCACCTTCCCACGGGCGGTTGGCGCTGGCCTTGCGACCGGCGTGGCCGATCTGGATGCCCGGCACCGAGCCGGCAGCCTTGATAGCCTTGACCATCGGCACGAAGGCCTCGGCGTGAGCATCGCTCCAGAGGCCGGCGCAGCCCGGGGTGATGCGGCCTTCCGGCGCAACGGCGGTGGCTTCGACCACCACCAGGCCAGCACCGCCACGGGCCATGCTGGCCAGGTGCACCAGGTGCCAGTCATTGACGATGCCATCTTCGGCCATGTACTGGCACATCGGCGGGATAGCGATGCGATTGCGCAGGGTGACGTCTTTAAGGGTGAACGGTTCGAACAAAGCGGACATGGAGAACTCCAGGAGCGAGTGAGTGATTCGATAGTTCGATGGTAATCGAACTATGGTATTCAACGATACCCCCCTGTTATGATTCATTTCATGCGAGCCTTTAAACACCCTCCCCTTGAAGACCTGACCCTCGAACGCCTGCTATACGCGTTGAGTGATCCGGTGCGTCTCGACATCGTACGCTGCCTGGCGGGTGTGCCCGAGGCCACCTGTGGCGAACTGGACGGCGGACGGCCCAAGTCGAGCATGTCCCATCACTTTCGCGTGTTGCGCGACGCCGGGCTGGTGCATACCCGTAGCGTGGGGACCACTCATCTGAATTCGTTGCGTGCCGAGGTGCTAGAGGAACGCTTTCCCGGTTTACTCGGGTGCATCCTCGCGCAGCACTGAGCCAGGATCAGGCTGGCGGATCACCCTCCCCCTGCACAGCATCACGGCTCGGCGCACCGCCGAATTTGAGTGCGCCAATGCGCCCTTGCAGTTGATCAACAAATTGCTGCGCCTCCAACCGTGTGTTGAACATCATGCTCAGGTCACCCAGGCGCAGCAGGCAACCCTTGGGTGAATCCACGTCTTCCAACTCAATCTTCATAGGTCCTCGCTGGTTTAATTGGCACAGGCAGGCGCGATCGCAGAGGCTCGCCATCCAGGTACACGCAGTCCTTGCCATTGCGCTTGGCTGCGTAAAGGTTTCTGTCAGCACATTTGAGTACCGTCGACAGATCGGCACCCGCCGAAAAGCGCGCCATGCCCGCACTGCACGTGTAGTGGTGCGGCGGCGCGACACTGCAGCGGATTGCCTGCAACAAGCACAGGGCAAACTCGCTGGCGACGTCTGGGTCATCCCCTACCACCAGGACGCCGAACTCTTCGCCGCCGATTCGTCCGAAGCTGTGGCTGCCCTTTGTGGACTTCAGGCAAGCGGCCATGGCGCAGAGGATCTTGTCGCCAATGTCGTGACCGAATTGGTCATTCTTCAACTTAAAACTGTCGATATCCAGCATCATGAAATGACCGCTTTGCCCTGTTTCGATCAGTTTTTCGAAACTTTCCATAAAGGCGCGCCGGTTCAATATGGAGGTCAAATAGTCGGTTTCCGCCAATTCGCGAAACTCACTTTCCACCAACAACACGGAACGCAGGTTTTTCAAGTAAGAAAAGTTCAGGTTAAACCCGAGCAGCACTGAAGAAACACAAAATATCAACAGATACATCTCCAGCCCACCCGGCAAGCCTGTTTCAATCACCGCCCACATTACCCACCAGATTAATAGCGCACTGAATAAGTAATCCTGAACGCTCACAAACAGGATGGAACTACTGATCACTAATGTTACGGTCAGCGGCAGTGCCAATATACGCAACTCGGCATTGGATCGAATCACATATGCAAAGCCGACCGACAGCACCACGATATAAACAACACCCAGTGCACGCCACATGAAAAAGTTAACGACAGCACGGTGCAACCTGTAAACCACCAGCAACGTGAGTGTGCAGACTGCAGCGTAAAAACCAAACACTTCTAGGGGATTAATCAACAGCACCGCCAACCACGCAACGATGCCGATCAACTGCGCTTGCGCCACCGCGGGTGACAGCAACCGCTGCATCCTCGGTCTGAGCTTTAAACTGGCCGGCATCCTGACACTCCCTGCGCATAAGCTGCCTAACTGTTGTGGGTCTGGCTCAGTTCAACACTGTGCAAACCGGACGCAAACGTAAATGCCATAAACCTTCGAACCAGGCTAATAAACGGCGGCAGCACCTCCAGCTGGGTCTTGGAATGAATTTTGAAATAGCCCTTGTCGGCGCCCTCCTGTACCAGGCGGATCACATGGGTCTTGGACACGGAAAGCTGCTGTGCCAGCGCCAGGTAAGAAGACGATCTGAAACTTGCGCCGTTGCCGCCCTGCCCGCAGGCGTCGTTATAAATAGCCAGCATCAGCATGTGGCCGCCGTCGCGCTTGACCAGCCAATAGCACTCAGGCAACAGCACATCAATTGCCAGCTTATTGTTCAGCAGCGTCGCATAGCCTTTGAAGTAGAGGGCCAGGAACGCCCGATCATCCAGTTCGCGCAATTGCGTGAACACCGCCCGTTCAGGGCACATCACCGCCAACGGGTCGGTGATGGACGTCATCATCACCCTCACCTCTCGACACGCCTGCGTTGATGGCGTGAAGGTCCGGAAGCGGCTGTCTTCCGGATTCACCCTGACGTGCATGAAGCCCAGCGCCCTGAAGAGCAGGAAAATGGATTCGAGGCTGTTTCTCGAACAGAACCCCTGCGCAACGCAGAAGGCTTTGACTTCGCACAACAACGGCATCGGCTTGGAAAAGTATTCGCTCAATAAGGCGAAAGACACCATCAAACGGCTGTACTTAAGCGCACTTTTATAGAAAAACGGTCTTTTCGAATAGTTATCGAGCAACACTGCGTAGTGCGCCCGAATGCTCGATTCAAAATCCACATGCCGCTCAAATGCCTGCGCGGAATGATCGATTGCCAACTTCAACGACCTGACACACATGAGATAGAGCCCTGATCAAATAACTTCAATTCACTGATCTTGGCCGCAGCTTCTCTGCGCCCAGGTCTCACAACAACTCACGTCGTAAACGCTGCCAGTGCTGGCGTTTTGCCCGTACGCAATGTATCGCGATTACTCCACATGACATCATGGCTACCAAAATTGTTCCAAAATCTTCCTCACCATGACATTTATATGTCCATGCGCACTCTTGTGACATTTGCTTACATCTATTCCCAACCCTACCAAATATGGTCTTAAATACCACCCACCAAATACGCTAGGGTCGCGCAACTGCTCAACTAACAAGAAAGTTAGCGTGCAGACGCAGCGCGGTAACAAATAACTAACTCGTCGCCACCAAGGCCGACATTTCGAGCTGATTAAACCCATGAAGCTCTCGATGAAACTCGGCATTGAGGTGGTCAGTGCCATTGATAAAAACACAGTACTCGCCCGAATGAGAAACCGTCATGAATAGCTCGATCATCCTGTTTGCCGACACTATTGAAACCAAAATCAACCACATCGTGGAAAACGCGCGCGTCTTGCAGCAACACGGGCATGAAGTCATGGCGGGCAACGTCATTGAACAAGCGCATGTCGTGCTGGCAGCGCTTGAGGTGCTGCGCCAGGAAGAGATCGACATTCGCGGCACTTAAACGATTCAGGCGCCAGGCGAACCTTTGCCGTTAACCCGCGTCCGAGCTTAAGCACTGTTGCTTACCGCTCGCGAGGTTCTCGTTTGAAAGCCGCCATCATCAAAAAGTACCGCCTGATCATCAAGACCATGGGCTACGTGGGCTGGGCGCTGTTCTGGCTGTTGTTGTGGGACGTCGCCGTCACCGTGGACTTCATGTTGTTCCTCACCTACAAGATCAATCTGCCGCTGATGCCCCTGACCCTGCTGGGTTCGGCGCTGGTGGTGCTGATCAGTTTTCGTAACAGCAGCGCCTACAACCGCTGGTGGGAAGCCCGTACCCTGTGGGGCGCGATGGTCAACAACTCGCGCAGTTTTGCGCGCCAGGTACTGACCCTGCTGGACGATCCCGACGACGAAGTGAACCCGGTCAAGGCCACCCTGCTGCGTCGCCATGTGGCCTATGTGAATTGCCTGGCCGCGCACCTCAAGGGCCAACCGTGCCCCGAAGAAGTCCGCGCGTTTATCCCCGGCGATGAGTTTGCGCGTAACGGCGCCACCAACAACTTTGCCAACGATATCCTCACCGGTTCAGCGGCGTTGCTGGCACGGGAGTACAAGGTCGGTCACCTCGACAGCATTCGCCTGGCACGGCTGGAGTCGACCCTGGTGGATTTGTCCAACGCCCAGGGCGGCATGGAACGGATTGCCAACACCCCGCTGCCCTACCCCTACGTGTATTTCCCGCGCCTGTTTATCTCGCTGTTCTGCCTGATCGTACCGGTGGGCCTGGTGGAGTCCCTGGGTTGGTTCACCCCGCTGGCCTCGACGGTGGTGGGCTTCATGCTGCTGGCCATCGAGCGCATCGGCACCGACCTGCAAAGCCCGTTCAACTCCAGCGAACACCAGATCCAGATGGACACCATCTGCGAAACCATCGAGAAAAACCTGCAGTCGATGCAGCGTGATGCGCTGGGTGGCGAGCGCATCGGTTAAACCCTCCCTTCGGCCTCAAGTGCGTGCTCCCTCAGTCGATATACAGGGAGTACGCATGGGCCACACCCCCCCTCATAACAACACATGCGACGCTCGACGCTACTGTTTTCTCCTTGCCAAAATTATAAATACCCGCGGGTGAAGTCATGAATATCAAGCAAAAGCTGACCTGGGCATTTGCGGCCATCGCGTGCGTGCCGGTTATCCTGGTGGCCGTGCTGGTCGTGTTGAATCTGCGCGAGGGGGCCCAGGCCAATTTCCTCGACAGCAGTGGCCGCGAGATCCGCCAGATCGACAATGGCATGCAGCAGTTCTTCGATGGCATCAGCCAAAACGTCGACTATGTGGCCAAGGACCCGCGCGTTGTCGCGGCCAAGGACCTCAAGAGCTACGCCGGCGCCGACGCCGCACAAATCCCTCTCACGCCGACCAACACGGCGCTGCTGGAGATTTTCGACCAGTTCGCCAAGAGCCATCCGAGCACCGCCTACCTGTCCCTGGGCTTGAAGGACGGCGGCTACGCCAGTTGGCCCGACGACACCAAACTGAACAATTACGACCCGCGCGTCCGCCCCTGGTACCAGGCGGCCATCGCCGCGCCGGGTAAAACCGTGCGCACCGGCGCCTACTATTGGGCGCCGGACGATGTGACACTGATCGGCACCGTACACACCGTCGCTGACGCCACCGGGAATATCCTCGGCGTGGTCGGCCTGGACGTGTCGCTCAAGCAACTCACCGAACTGGTGCGCAACATCAAGCTGGGCGACAGCGGCTACCTGATGCTGGTGGAAGGCAACGGCAACGTGCTGGTCGACCCCAGCGATGCCAAGCACAACTTCAAGCCCCTGGCCGACCTGGGCCCCAACTACGCCGAACTGGCCAAGCGCGGCGACGGCGTAAGCCAGATCGACATCGATGGCGTGGCCTACATGGCCAACATGGTCAGCTCCAAAGACCTCGGCTGGCGCTTTATCGGCCTGATCAAGCGCGACGAAGTGATGGCCGGCGCCACCCGCCTGACCTGGTTGATCGCGGCCATTGCCGCCGTATTGGCGTTGGTGTTCGCGGTGGTCGGCGCCAGCTTTGCCAGCGTCATCGTACGGCCGATTCGCGGCGTGGCCGACGGATTGCAAGAGATCGCCGAAGGTGAAGGCGACCTGACGCGCCAGCTCAAGGTGCAAGGCAAGGACGAAACCGCCAGCCTGGCCGGTTGGTTCAACCAGTTCCTGAGCATGATCGCCCAGTTGGTGCAGCGCATCGGCAACGCCTCGTCCGACCTGCAGACCGCCGCCGCCGACACCAGCGAAGTCGCCCACAACATGAACCAGGCTGCCGGCCGCCAGCGCGAAGCCGTGGAACTGGTGAGCACCGCGTTCAACGAAATGGTGGCCACCGCCAACGAAGTCGCCCGCTCCTGCAGCGCCGCCGCCACCAGTGCCGACGAAGGCTACCGCGACGTACACGACGGCCAGCAGCACATCGGTGAAGCCACCGGCAGCGTGCTCCAGCTCAGCGAAGACCTGCAACGCTCGACCCAGACCATGCAGCAGCTTGAGCAGGACAGCAAAAACATCAACACCATCCTCGACACCATCCGCTCGATTGCCGAGCAGACCAACCTGCTGGCGCTCAACGCGGCGATCGAGGCCGCGCGCGCCGGCGACCAGGGCCGAGGCTTTGCGGTAGTCGCCGACGAAGTCCGCGCCCTCGCCCGCCGCACTGCGGACTCCACCGGCGAGATCGACAGCCTGCTCGGCAACCTCGCCCGCCGCACCCAGGAAGTGACCCAGCAGATGCAAGGCAGCCTATTGGTGTCTCACACTAGCGTGGAACGTATCCAACAGGCCCGCGACAGCTTCGACAAGATTCGCGGCTCGGTGGATTCGATCCGCGACCAGAACACCCAGATCGCCACCGCTGCCGAAGAACAGCACCAAGTGGCCGAAGAGATCAACCGGCACATCGCGCAGATCCATGCCGATGCGCAACTGGTGGAAGGCTTCGCCCACTCGGCGCAGACCGGATCAGGGCGGCTGACGGATATTTCAGGTCAGCTCAAGGGGTTGGTGGGGCGGTTCAAGTTCTAACAGGCCAGCGAGTGCGCAGAGCAACAATTGATCACGAGCGGACTTGCTGTAGTGAGCGGGCTTGCCCCGCGCTGGGCTGCGAAGCAGCCCCCTATAAATCCACCGAGTTAATCCAGATAGATCTCGGTGCCCGGATTGGGGCTGCTTCGCAGCCCAGCGCGGGGCAAGCCCGCTCACTACACGTTGCGTGCGCCTTTAAGTATCACATCAGATCCTCGGCGACATTTAGCCACACGCCATCATCGCAGCACCTGTAATAGTCTATTGCAGGACTCTAATGTACTAACCAGTTACTTATCTTGCTAAAATCGCGTCTTTGCCCTCTCACATTCGAGTCCTTTCGACATGAAACGAGCATCGCGCGCCGCTGGCGCCTCTAGATTATTACTGCTGGGCCTGGGCGTGATCATCGCCCTGCTCGGCCTTGCGCTGGCTATTGGCGGCGTCAAACTGGTCAGCCTGGGAGGTTCCTGGTACTTCCTGATCGGCGGCGCGGTCATGGCGATTGCCGGGCTGTTGATTGCCGCTCGCAAACCGGCGGGCGCCTGGCTGTTCGCGGCCTTTCTGGTCGGCACGGCCATCTGGGCGGTGGCGGATGTGGGCCTGGTGTTCTGGCCCTTGTTCTCCCGCGTGTTCATGTTCGCGGCCATCGGCATGGTGGTGGCGCTGGTTTACCCATTGCTCGTCAATCGGCCTGCACGCGGCGCCTATGCCGTGGCGGCGGTATTGGCGGTGGGTGTAGCAGTGGCGGCAGGCAATATGTTCGTCGCTCACCCAAGCGTCGCACCGACCGGTGCCGGCCCCGGCATCACGCCGGTGGCTGCAGCGGATGCGCAGAAAGACTGGGCGCACTACGGCAACACCGAAGGTGGCAGCCGCTTTGCCGCGCTGGACCAGATCAACCGCGAAACGGTCAACAAGCTCAAAGTGGCCTGGACCTATCACACCGGTGATGTAGCCATCAGCGACGGCAACGGTGCCGAAGACCAATTGACGCCCCTGCAGATCGGCAACAAAGTGTTCATCTGCACGCCGCACAACAACCTGATCGCCCTGGACGCCGACACCGGCAAAGAGCTGTGGAAGAACGAGGTCAACGCCAAATCGGCGGTCTGGCAGCGTTGCCGTGGCATGGCCTACTTCGACGCCACCGCGCCGATTGCCCAGCCGAACCAGCCCAACAGCTCGCCGATTATTGCCGCCAGCGTTCCCGCCGGTGCGCAGTGCCAGCGTCGCTTGCTGACCAACACCATCGATGCACGCCTGATCGCCGTGGACGCCGACACCGGCAAGTTCTGCGAAGACTTCGGCACCCATGGCCAGGTGGACCTGAAAGCCGGCCTGGGTAACGTGCCGGACAGTTACTACCAACTGTCCTCGGCACCGCTGATGGCCGGCACCACCGTGGTGGTGGGCGGCCGTGTGGCCGACAACGTGCAGACCGACATGCCCGGCGGCGTGATCCGTGGCTTCGACGTGATCACCGGCCAGATGCGCTGGGCTTTCGACCCGGGCAACCCGGAAGACAAGCAAGCCCCGGCCGACGGCAGCACCTATGTGCGCAGCACCCCAAACAGCTGGGCGCCGATGTCCTATGACCCGCTGATGAACACCGTGTTCTTGCCGATGGGCAGCTCGTCCACCGACATCTACGGCGTGGAACGCACCCAGCTCAACCACAAATACGGCGCTTCGGTGCTGGCGCTGGACGCCTCCACCGGCACCGAAAAGTGGGTGTACCAGACCGTCCACAATGACCTGTGGGACTTCGACCTGCCGATGCAGCCAAGCCTGATCGACTTCACGCCGCCAGGCAGCGACAAAGCCGTGCCTGCGGTGGTGATCGGCACCAAGGCCGGGCAGATCTACGTGCTCGACCGCGCCACCGGCAAGCCACTCACAGACGTGCAGGAAGTCCCGGTCAAAGCCGCTAACATCCCTAACGAACCCTACTCGCCCACCCAGCCAAAATCGGTCGGCATGCCACAGATCGGCGCGCAAACCCTGACCGAATCGGACATGTGGGGCGCCACTCCCTACGATCAGCTGCTGTGCCGCATTGACTTCAAGGGCATGCGCTACGATGGCCTGTACACCGCGCCGGGCACCGATAAATCCCTGAGCTTCCCGGGTTCGCTCGGTGGCATGAACTGGGGCAGCATTTCCACCGACCCGGTGCACGGCTTTATCTTCGTCAACGACATGCGCCTGGGCCTGTGGATCCAGATGGTGCCGTCGCAGAACAAGGCCCAGGCCGCGTCCGGTGGCGAAGCGCTGAACACCGGCATGGGCGCCGTGCCGCTCAAGGGCACACCGTATGCCGTGAACAAGAACCGCTTCCTGTCGGTGGCCGGCATTCCGTGCCAGGCGCCACCGTTCGGCACCCTGACTGCGATCGACATGAAGACGCAAAAGGTCGCCTGGCAAGTACCGGTCGGCACCGTTGAAGACACCGGCCCCCTGGGCATCCGCATGCACCTGCCGATCAAGATCGGCCTGCCAACCCTCGGCGGCACCCTGTCGACCCAGGGCGGCCTGATCTTTATCGCCGGTACCCAGGACTTCTACCTGCGCGCCTTCAACAGCGGCAATGGTGATGAAATCTGGAAAGCCCGCCTGCCCGTCGGCAGCCAAGGCGGCCCGATGACCTACGTGTCGCCGAAAACCGGCAAACAGTACATCGTCATCACCGCGGGCGGCGCACGCCAGTCCACCGACCGCGGCGACTACGTGATCGCCTACGCCCTGCCATAACCCCCTCCAGGCGCGGTGCCCCCGCACCGTGCCTTTTGCTTTGGAAGAACCCGCATGACCCCCTCTTCTCATCTTTCCCTTGGGCGCCTGCTGCTCGGCCTGGCCCTGGGTGCCGCGCTACCCGTGCAAGCCGATGACACCACCCTGACCGGCGACTGGGGCGGCCTGCGCCGTGAACTCGACGAGCAAGGCATCCGTTTCACCGGCGACTACAGCGGCGAAACCGCCTACAACGCCCACGGCGGCCAGCACCGCTCGGCGCGTTACTCGCAAAACCTCAAGCTCGGTGTGCAATTCGACTTGGGCAAGCTCTACGGCTTGACCCATGGCGACCGCATCCAGCTCACCATCAACGATCGTCGCGGCAACAGCGCCTCCGAGGACCTGGTGGGCAACCGCCTACCGATCCAGGAAAACTACGGCGGCCTCTATACCCGCCTCACCGAGTTGAGCTACGAACGCACGCTGTTCACCCCGGCGCTGAACATCAAGCTCGGCTACATGGCCATGGGCAATGACCTTGGCGGCCTGGACAGCGGGATTTTGTGCAACTTCATGAACGCCGGTTTCTGTGGGCACCCGCTGAACATGTCCGGCGGCAGCGGCTGGACCAACTACCCCAACGCACGCCTGGGCGCGCGGGTGAAATATGACTTCGCGCCGTCCTGGCAACTGCGCGTCGCCGCGTTCAACGTCGACCCGGACAGCAACGGCGACTCCAGCCGCGCCTGGCACTTGAGCCCCAAGCACACCACCGGCACCGTGGTGCCCATCGAGCTGGTGTACAAGCACGCGGGCCGCCTGCCAGGGGAATACAAACTGGGCTATTACTACGACAGCTCCGACGTTAAACGCATCGGCAGCAACAAGGAGGTCAGCGGTCGCGGCGGTCACTACCTGCTGGTCGACCAGGCGGTGTGGGCTTCGGATTCATCCACCGGTCGTGTGCTGCACGCCTTCGGCCAGTACTCCGCAGCCAGCGAAGCGGCCTCGCCGTTCAGCAAGTGGTACGGCGCGGGCGTGGTCCTGTACAAACCGTTCGAAGGCCGGCCGCGTGACACCCTGGCCCTGGGTTATGGCCGTGCCGTACCCAACCCCCGCAGCCGCGACGTACAGGAACTGGCCGCCTTCAACGCCGGGACCGACTACCCGAACCTGAACAATGCCGAGCAGTTGATCGAGCTCAGTTATGGCTACCAGGCCACCCCATGGCTGACCCTGCGCCCGGATGTGCAATACATCATCGAGCCGGGCGCGTTTTCTGGCGAGAATATCGACAACGCGCTGGTGCTGGGCCTGCAGGTCAAGGCGGTGTTCTGAAGCGGCTCAGTCGTCGCCCGACGGCAATGCCCTGTTCGCCTGTTCGAGCGCAGTGATGCGCTCGACTTTCTTCCCGGAGCGCTCCGCTTCGAATTCCGACGCCAGAAACACTTTGACGATGCTCTTGGCCAGCTCGGGCCCGATCACCCGTGCACCGATGGACAGGATCTGCGCATCATTGCTCTTGCGCGCGCGCTCGGCCGAATAGGTGTCATGGGCCTGGGCCGCCCGCACGCCTTTGATTTTATTGGCGGAAATCGCCATGCCGATGCCAGTGCCGCAAATCAACACGCCCAGGCGCTGTTCACCCGCCCCCACCGCCGTGGCCACGGCGGCTGCAATGTCCGGGTACAGCACCGGGCTGGACGAATAGCAGCCAAAATCCGCAACCCCGTGCCCAAGGCTTTCGATAAAGCCCTTGAGCATTTCCTTGAGTTCAAAGCCTGCCTCGTCGCATCCGATCGCCACCGAAAACGTCGTTTGTGCACCCATTATTGTTTCTCCGCCAGACCGATCAAATGATCACTCACTGAAAATATGCACAAACATTAGCAGGCGACAGGCAGGCGACTGTCAAGGCTTATTTAAAGAGCGCTACCCCTTAAAGTTGCAAAACGAGACAAGCTAGCTTGCCGGGCCATTGACAAAACCGGCCCAGGCAGTTTAAACATATGATCATGATCCGATCATATGATCAGGCAATTGGTTAAACCACCTAATAAGAAAATCAGCAAGAGGACACACCGATGGCCACGCCATTACTGCTCCAGGCTGAACACGTTTCCAAGGCCTACGCCGGGGTCCCTGCCCTGCGTGACGGGCGCCTCTCCCTGCGGGCCGGCAGCGTGCACGCCCTGTGCGGCGGCAACGGCGCGGGCAAATCGACTTTCCTCAGCATCTTGATGGGCATCACCCAGCGTGACGCCGGCAGCATCCTGCTCAACGGCCAGCCGGTGCAGTTCGACCGCCCCAGCGCGGCACTGGCCGCCGGGGTGGCGATGATCACCCAGGAGCTGGAACCCATTCCCTACATGACCGTGGCCGAAAATATCTGGCTGGGCCGCGAGCCGCGCCGTGCCGGCTGTATCGTCGACAGCAAGGAACTGAACCGGCGCACCCGCGAGCTGCTGCAAAGCCTCGAATTCGACGTGGACGCCACCCGCCCGATGCACCGCCTGAGCGTGGCGCAGATCCAGCTGGTGGAAATCGCCAAGGCCTTCAGCCATGACTGCCAGGTGATGATCATGGACGAACCCACCTCGGCCATCGGCGAGCGTGAAGCCGAGACCCTGTTCAAGGCCATCCGCCGCCTGACGGCACGGGGTGCCGGCATCATCTATGTGTCCCACCGCCTCAGCGAGCTGGCGCAGATCGCCGATGACTACAGCATCTTTCGCGATGGCGCCTTTGTGGAGAGCGGGCGCATGGCCGATATCGACCGCGCCCACCTGGTGCGCGGCATCGTCGGCCAGGAGCTGCAACGCATCGACCACAAGGTCGGTCGCGAATGCACGGCCACTACTTGCCTGGACGTCAGCGGCCTGAGCCGCGAGGGCGAGTTCGAGGACATCAGCCTGCAATTGCGCCAGGGTGAAATCCTCGGGATCTATGGGCTGATGGGCTCGGGCCGTAGCGAATTCCTCAACTGCCTGTACGGCCTGACCCTGCCGGACGCCGGCAGCGCCACCCTGCAAGGCCAGCCGTTGCCCACGGGCGCCCCGGCGGCAACCATTCGCGCCGGCATGTCCCTGGTCACCGAAGACCGCAAGGACAGCGGCCTGGTGCTCAGTGGTAGCATCCTCGCGAACATCGCACTCTCGGCCTACAAGCAACTGTCGAGCTGGTCGGTGATCAATGCGCGCAAGGAACAGGCGCTGGCACACAGCATGGTCAAGCGCCTGCAGATCAAGGTTTCGTCCCTGGACCTGCCGGTGGAGTCGATGAGCGGTGGCAACCAGCAGAAGGTGGTGCTCGCCAAATGCCTGTCGACCCAACCGATCTGCCTGTTGTGCGATGAGCCCACGCGCGGCATCGACGAAGGCGCCAAGCAGGAGATCTATCACTTGCTGGACGAGTTTGTGCGGGCCGGTGGCGCGGCCATCGTGGTCTCGTCCGAAGCACCGGAGCTGCTGCACCTGAGTGATCGCATCGCCGTGTTCAAGGGTGGCCGCCTGGTCACCGTCAGCAGCGACACCGCCCTTTCCCAGGAAGCCTTGTTGAGTCTTGCCTCATGAACAGTAAAGTCCTTGCCGCCGCCGTTACCGCCGCACCGCGCAACCGCCTGCGCCTGTCCCTCGACCGTTTCGGCCTGCCGCTGGTGTTTATCCTGCTGTGCCTGGTAATGGCGTTTTCCAGCGAATACTTCATGACCTGGCGCAACTGGATGGACATCCTGCGCCAGACCTCCATCAATGGCATCCTCGCGGTGGGCATGACCTACGTGATCCTCACCAAAGGCATCGACCTGTCGGTGGGTTCGATCCTGGCGTTCGCCGGCTTGTGCAGCGCGTTGGTCGCGACCCAGGGCTATGGCCTGCTGGCAGCGGTGAGTGCGGGGATGTTCGCCGGGGCCATGCTCGGGGTGGTCAATGGCTTCATGGTTGCCAACCTGAGCATCCCGCCCTTTGTCGCCACCCTTGGCATGCTCAGCGTGGCGCGGGGCATGACCTTTATCCTCAACGACGGCAGCCCGGTCACCGACCTGCCGGACAGCTTCCTGGCCATGGGCATTGGCAAGCTCGGCCCCATCGGCGTGCCGATCATTATCTTTGCGGTGGTCGCGCTGATCTTCTGGATGGTGCTGCGCTACACCACCTACGGCCGCTACGTGTACGCCGTGGGCGGCAATGAAAAGAGCGCGCGCACCTCGGGCATCGGCGTGCGCAAGGTGACGTTCTCGGTGTACGTGATTTCCGGCCTGCTGGCGGGACTGGCGGGCGTGGTGCTGGCGGCGCGTACGACCTCGGCCCTGCCCCAGGCAGGCGTGTCCTATGAGCTGGATGCAATTGCGGCGGTGGTGATTGGCGGCACCAGCCTGTCGGGCGGCACCGGCAGCATTGTCGGCACGCTGTTTGGCGCGCTGCTGATCGGGGTGATCAACAACGGTTTGAACCTGCTCGGGGTGTCCTCGTATTACCAACAAGTGGCCAAGGGGTTGATCATCGTGCTCGCGGTGCTGATCGATGTCTGGCGCAAGAAAAAACGCTAAGTGGAGTGTGTGCAATGTCCAATTTCTGGAACCAGGCGTTCGACCTCACCGGCCGTTGCGCCGTGATCACCGGAGGCGCCGCCGGTATCGGCCTGGCCTGCGCCAATTTATTGGTGGAACGCGGCGCCAGGGTGGCCTTGCTGGACCGTGACCCGGCGGTGGTGGAAGTGGCCGCCAGCCTCGGCAGTGGCCACCTGGGCGTGGTGGCCGACCTGCGCCAGCTCGATTCACTGCAGGCCGCCGTCGACCAGGCTGCTGCCCGCCTCGGGCGCATCGATTACCTGGTCAACAGCGCCGGGGTCGCCCTGCTCGACAAAGCCCTGGACGTCAGTGAAAACGCCTGGGACACCACCCTGGACATCAACCTCAAGGCCAGCTTCTTCGTGGCCCAGGCCTGCGCCCGGCATATGATCGAACACGGCGGCGGGCGCATCGTTAACCTCGCTTCCCAAGCCGCCGTCATCGGCCTTGATCGTCACGTTGCCTACTGCGCCAGCAAGGCCGCAGTGGTCGGCATGACCAAGGTGCTAGCCATGGAATGGGCGCCACACGGCATCAACGTCAACGCCGTCTCGCCGACCATCGTCGAAACCGCCCTGGGCAAGAAAGCCTGGGCCGGTGAACTGGGCGAACGGGCCAAATTGCAGATCCCGGTGGGGCGCTTTGCCCAGCCGGAAGAGATCGCCGGCTTGGTGCTCTACCTGGTCAGCGATGCGGCCAAGATGATCACTGGGGAAAACGTGGTGATCGACGGCGGCTACAGCATTCAGTAATCCGATTCCAGACGAATAAGAACAAGGAAACACCCTATGAATCGAGTCATCAACGATCCGGACCTGGTGGTCGAGGACATGCTCGCGGGCATACTCCTGGCGCACCCGGAACTGGTGCAGTACGAGAGCAACCCACGGGTCATCCGCAAACGCACGCCTTCACCGATCGGCCAGGTGGGCATTGTCACCGGCGGCGGCTCGGGCCATGAGCCGGCGTTTCTCGGCTATGTCGGCCCAGGGCTGGTGGATGCGGTCGCCGTCGGCGAGATATTTTCTTCGCCCACCGCCAAAAGCTTTTTCGATGCCTTCCGCGCCGCCGACCAGGGCGCGGGCGTGGCGTGCCTGTACGGCAACTACGCCGGCGACAACATGAACGTGAAGCTGGCGATGAAAATGGCCGCCAGCAAAGACATGACCATCCGCACGGTGGTCGCCAACGACGACGTGGCGTCTGCCCCGCCGGCGGACATCGCCAAGCGGCGTGGCGTGGCGGGTGAGATCTTCATGTGGAAAATCGGTGGTGCCGCCGCTGCCCAGGGCTACGACCTCGACGGTGTGATCCGCGTGGCGCAGAAAGCCGTGGACCACTGCCGCTCCATTGGTGTCGGCCTCACGCCCTGCACCATCCCCGCCGTGGGCAAGCCGAACTTCCAGATTGCCGACGGCCTGATGGAACTGGGCATTGGGCACCACGGCGAACCCGGTATTGAAGTGGTGCCGGTGGCGTCTGCCGCCGCCATGGCCGAGCGCATGCTCGCGCCGATCCTGGCTGACCGCGACTTCACCCAGGACCAGAGCGTGGTGGTGCTGGTCTCGGGCCTGGGCGCCACGCCGGTGATGGAGCTGTATATCTTCTACGCCGAGGTCGAGCGTCAACTGCGCGCCAAGGGCCTGCGCATTCACCGCTGTTACGTGGGCAATTACTTCACGTCACTGGAAATGATGGGCGTGACCCTGACCCTGCTGGGCCTCGACGCCGAATTGAGCACCTTGATCGACCAACCCTGCCGCGCCATCGGCATGACACAGTCGGAGTGAAGCATGAGCGAGCATTTCCCCAGCAATACCGGTAGCGCCATCGTCACCAACCTGGTGTCGATCATCGTCGCCAACCGCGAATACCTCAGCGAAGTGGACGGCGCCATCGGCGACGGCGACCACGGCATCAACATGGCCAAGGGTTTCTCGCGCTGCGGCAAGACCCTGGAAGGGCGCGAACTGTCCCTGGCCGAGGCACTGGACGAACTGACCCTGGCGTTGATGGAAGGCATCGGCGGTTCCATGGGCCCGCTGTATGGCAGCCTGTTTATCGGCATGGCCGACGAAGTGCGCGGCCGCGACAGCATCGATGCGGCGACCTTCGCCAAGCTGCTGCGCGGTGGCCTGACCTCGCTGCAGGACATCAGCGATGCCGGCGTTGGCGACAAATGCCTGATGGATACGCTGATCCCGGCTGTCGAGGCGTTTGAACAGGCCCAGGCCAGCGGCGCGTCGTTCCGTGACGCCTTGCGCCAGATGAAAAGCGCCGCCTCCCAGGGCCGCGACTCCACCCGTGACCTGGTGGCCAAGATCGGCCGCGCCAGTCGCCTGGGGGAACGGTCCCTGGGGGTATTGGATGCCGGCGCGGTGTCGTGCTGCCTGATCCTGACCGACCTCGCCGAATCGGTCGAGGCGCGGTTGGACGCCTAGCTGTGGTGAGGGGATTGCTGTGGTGAGCAGCTCTCTGTGGTGAGCGGGCTTGCCCCGCGCTGGGCTGCGAAGCGGCCCCAGAACCTGCCAATGAGTTCTACCTGGATAAACGCGGTGCCTGGATCGGGGCGGCTTCGCCACCCAGCGCGGGGCAAGCCCGCTCACCACAGAAAGCCCGCTCACAACAACAAGCCCGCTCATTGCAGCAAACCTACTCACTGCAGCAAGCCCGCTCACCCCCTACAAGATGTCACCTAGCGGCGCGTCGCATCATCCAGGGCGAGGATCGTGTAGGCATTCGACACGGTCGTCGCCAGGGTGTTGATCACCCCGGAGCGCAATGCGCCGAGGGTGGCCGCCGCCTTGGTGTTCTCGCTGGCGATCGCCACCACGTCGGGAATGCGCACCAACTCCTGCACCGTCAAGCCAATCACCCGGCCCTGCAGGGTGTTGACCGCCGGCTGGCCATGGATGTCGATAAAGTCGTAGCCCATCATGTCACCGACGGTGCCGGACACGCGGGCCTGGGCGATTTCCTGGGGTGAGAACCAGCCCATGCGCACCATGTTGCTGTTCTCGCTCATGTCACCGATGCCGATCAAGGCGATGTCGGCGCGACGGGCGCGGTCGAGGGTGGAGCGCACGGTGTCGTTGTTGATCAACACGCTGCGCAGTTCGGGGTTGGCGACCAGGGCCGGCGCGTAGAGGGTTTCGCTCTCGGCGCCGAAGCGCAGGGCCAGGCGCCGGCAGATATGGTCGGGGTTCATGTATTCGCCGGCCTTGAGCGAACCGCCGATGGCACACACGAAGGTGCAGTTGCGCGTCACCGGCAGGAACACGTTCTCGGCCACTGCGCCCACGTTGCGGCCCATGCCGACCGCAACGATCATGCCGTCGCTGAGGGTCTTGTTCAGGTAGTTGGCGACCAGGCTGGCCACGGCGGAGCGCTGGGTGTCGGGGTCGCCATGGTCGACCGCGATCAATGCGCGGTCCAGTTGGAAACGCTCGACCAGCGCCTGTTCCAGTTCAGTGTTCAGGGCCGGATGCTGCAGCACCCGCACCTCCACCACCCCTTCATCACGGGCGCGCTTGAGCAAGCGGCTGACCTTGACCCGCGACAGGTCGAAGCGCTTGGCAATGGCTTCCTGGGTGATGTTGTCGAGGTAATAAAGCATGGCCACTTCAGTCATCAGGTCGATGTCGCTGGCGGCACGCTGGGCACTGTCGGTCATGGGAGCTTCCATTTACGCCACAAAAAACCATTCTCCCTAGTCTGTGCGGTGCAAGTCCAGCGGCGAATGGGCGATGCCTGCAAAGATTCTAGTGACTGTGCTGGTATTCCCGTGGCGTACAGCCGAACTCGCGACGGAACACCGTGTGCAGGTACTGCGCCGACTTGAAGCCGCACTGCCGCGCAATATCGGCAATTGCCAGTTGGTTGCCCTGCAGGCCCTTGGCGGCGCTGGCCAGTTTGAAACGCAGGATTTCGTCATGCACGCTGCACCCGCGCGCCTTGCGAAAGTGCGCCTCCAGCGAGGAGCGCGACACCCCCACATACGCCGCCACCTGGGCTGTCTTGATGCCCTGGCACGCGTACTGGCGGATAAACAGCAGGGCCTGCA
Source organism: Pseudomonas sp. AC112 (assembly GCF_979253545.1). Taxonomy (NCBI): domain Bacteria; kingdom Pseudomonadati; phylum Pseudomonadota; class Gammaproteobacteria; order Pseudomonadales; family Pseudomonadaceae; genus Pseudomonas; species Pseudomonas sp. AC112. Next base: position 4,746,297 of record NZ_CEEDCM010000001.1, on the reverse strand, counting down.
TCACGTAAGGATTGCCCAAGGGTTGATGCAGGCTTGAGGCCTGCACGTTGATCGCGTCCGGCGGCACCAGGATCTGCTCCCCCCGGCAGGGCTTGCCGTGCAGCATCTGGTGCAACAGCGCGGCGGCGGTACGGCCCATGGTCTCGGTGCCCTGGATCACCGAACTCAACGGCACGCGTGTGAGCGTGCGGGTCAGCGGGTCGTTGTCGATGCCGATCAGCGCCACTTCCTCCGGCACCGCAATGCCGGCGGTCAGGCAGGCTTGCAGCAATTGCCGGGCGCGGGCGTCGGTGACCGCGATAATGCCAATCGGCTTGGGCAGGCTGTGCAGCCAGGCGATCTGCTGTTCCACTGCGCTGTCCCACAGCGGCGCGCTGGTGCCCAGGCCGCGATAGATCTGCACCGGCAAACCGTCGCGTTGCAGCAAGCGCTTGAAGGCTTTTTCGCGCTCCTGGGCCCAGCGGTTGGCCTGGGCCTGGGGCAGGCTGAAACAGGCAAACCGCGTCACACCGGCCTCGATCAAATGCTCATAGGCGAGTTCCATCAAGGCCGCGTTGTCAGTGGCCACGTAGGGGACACCCTTGGGGTAGTCGCGCACATCCTCGTAGGATCCCCCCACCGCCACCACTGGCACCTTGCTCCCGGCCAGCGCCTCGCCGATCAGCGGGTCGTCGAAGTCGGCAATGATCCCATCGCCCTGCCAACGCTCGATGCCTTTGAGGCGGCACAGGAAGTCTTCTTCGAGGAACAAGTCCCAGGACGCACGGGTGCTGCTCAGGTAATTGCCGATGCCGGCGATGATGCCACGGTCATAGATTTTGCTGCCATTGAACAGCAAGGCAATGCGGTGCACGGGCGGTAGGGTTTTCATTGTTGTTGTCCTTGGACGGTCGCAACAGCCTAGACCCTGCCACTCAAAATCGCACCCTCCCTTGGTGATTTTCATAATCGCCAGCCCATTGGCCGTTGCTAGTATCGGGGCACCGCCAAGAACAATAAGGAAAACGCCATGCCGTACTTCCCCGGTGTCGAGAAGGTTCGCTTCGAAGGCCCCAGCAGCGACGCCCCCCTCGCCTTTCGCCATTACGACGCCAATAAAATCATCCTCGGCAAACCGATGCGCGAGCACCTGCGCATGGCCGCCTGTTATTGGCACACCTTTGTATGGCCAGGCGCGGATATGTTTGGCGTGGGCACGTTCAAGCGGCCGTGGCAGCGCAGTGGCGATCCGATGGAACTGGCGATCGGCAAGGCGGATGCAGCCTTCGAGTTTTTCTCCAAGCTGGGCATCGACTACTACAGCTTTCACGACACGGATGTCGCCCCCGAAGGCAGCTCGCTGAAAGAGTACCGCCACCACTTTGCGCAGATGGTCGATCACCTGGAACGTCATCAGGAACAGACCGGGATCAAGCTGCTGTGGGGCACGGCCAATTGCTTCAGCAACCCGCGCTTTGCCGCCGGCGCCGCCAGCAACCCGGACCCGGAGGTGTTTGCCTACGCCGCCGCCCAGGTGTTCAGTGCCATGAATGCAACGCTGCGACTCAAGGGCGCCAACTATGTGCTGTGGGGCGGCCGTGAAGGCTATGAAACCCTGCTCAATACCGACCTCAAGCGCGAGCGCGAACAACTTGGGCGCTTTATGCGCATGGTCGTGGAGCACAAGCACAAGATCGGCTTCAAGGGCGACTTGTTGATCGAGCCCAAGCCCCAGGAGCCGACCAAGCACCAATACGATTACGACAGCGCCACAGTGTTCGGCTTTTTGCATGAATACGGGCTGGAACATGAGATCAAGGTCAATATCGAGGCCAACCACGCGACCCTGGCCGGGCACAGTTTTCATCACGAGATTGCCACCGCCGTGTCCCTGGGCATCTTCGGCAGCATCGACGCCAACCGGGGCGACCCGCAGAACGGCTGGGACACCGACCAGTTCCCCAACAGTGTCGAGGAAATGACCCTGGCCACTTATGAAATCCTCAAGGCCGGCGGTTTCAAGCATGGCGGCTACAACTTTGATTCCAAGGTGCGCCGCCAGAGCCTCGACGACGTGGACCTGTTCCACGGGCATGTGGCGGCCATGGATGTGCTGGCCCTGGCACTGGAACGCGCGGCGGCGATGGTCGAGAACGACCGGTTGCAGCAGTTCAAGGACCAACGCTATGCCGGCTGGCAGCAACCGTTGGGCCAGGCCGTGCTGGCGGGTAAGTTCAGCCTGGAATCACTGGCTGAGCATGCGTTTGCCCAGGAGCTGAACCCGCAGGCGGTGAGTGGGCGGCAGGAGATGCTTGAGGGTATTGTGAACCGCTTTATCTACCGCTAGCACTGTGGCGAGCGGGCTTGCTTGTGGGGTGTTGGCTTGTATGTGGTGAGCGGGCTTGCCCCGCGCTGGGGCGCGTAGCGGCCCCACTGCAGGCGATGTGTTTTTACCTGACACTCTGAGGTACCTGGTTTTGGGGCTGCTTCGCAGCCCGGCGCGGGGCAATCCCGCTCACCACAGAGACAGTGTTTGTCTAGAGTCTTCCAACAACAATAAAAGGACACACAATCATGAAACGTACACTCATCGCCACTGCCCTGGCCTTGCTCGCCCTGCCGGTGATGGCCGATTCGGCTCATCCGAAGATCGGCTTTTCCATCGACGACCTGCGCCTGGAACGCTGGTCCCGCGACCGCGATTACTTCGTGGCCGCAGCGGAAAAACTCGATGCCAAGGTCTTCGTGCAATCTGCCGATGCCAATGAGCAAAAGCAGATCTCGCAGATTGAAAACCTGATCTCCCGTGGCGTCGATGTGATCGTCATCGTGCCCTTCAACGCCACCGTGCTCACCAATGCCGTCGCCGAAGCCAAGAAGGCCGGGATCAAAGTGGTGTCGTATGACCGCCTGATCCTCAACGCCGATATCGACGCGTACATCTCCTTCGATAACGAAAAAGTCGGTGAGATGCAGGCCAGCGGTGTGCTGCAGGCGGCGCCCAAGGGCAACTACTTCCTGCTCGGCGGCGCGCCCACCGATAACAACGCCAAGGTGCTGCGCGAAGGCCAGATGAAGGTGCTGCAACCGGCCATCGACAAGGGCGATATCAAGGTGGTCGGCCAGCAGTGGGTCAAGGAGTGGAACCCCACCGAAGCCCTGAGCATCGTCGAGAATGCGCTGACCCGCAATAACAACCAAATCGATGCCATCGTCGCCTCCAACGACGCCACCGCCGGCGGTGCGATCCAGGCCCTGGCCGCGCAGAAGCTGGCGGGCAAGGTGCCGATTTCCGGCCAGGACGCCGACCTCGCGGCCATCAAGCGTGTGATCGACGGCACCCAGACCATGACCGTGTACAAGCCACTCAAGCTGATCGCTTCGGAGGCGGCCAAGCTCTCGGTGCAACTGGCACGCAATGAAAAACCCACCTACAGCTCGCAATACGACAACGGCAGCAAGAAGGTCGACACCATCCTGCTGACGCCGACACCGTTGACCAGGGCCAATATCGACGTGCTGGAGAAAGACGGGTTCTATACCAAAGAGCAGATTGCCGGGCAGTGACCGCCATGGCCGACTACCTGCTGCAAATGAACGGCATCGTCAAAACCTTTGGCGGAGTCAACGCGCTGGACGGTATCGACATCAAGGTGCGGCCGGGGGAATGCGTCGGCCTGTGCGGCGAGAACGGTGCCGGTAAATCCACCCTGATGAAGGTGCTGTCGGCGGTCTACCCGCACGGCACCTGGGACGGTGAAATCCTCTGGGACGGGCAGCCGCTCAAGGCCCAATCCATCCGGGACACCGAGGCGGCCGGCATCGTCATCATTCATCAGGAACTGACCCTGGTGCCCGACCTGTCGGTGGCCGAGAACATCTTCATGGGCCACGAACTGACCTTGCCGGGTGGGCGCATGAACTACCCGGCAATGATCCACCGTGCCGAAGCCTTGATGCGCGAGCTCAAGGTGCCCGACATGAACGTGGCGCTGCCAGTGTCGCAGTACGGCGGCGGCTACCAGCAACTGGTGGAAATCGCCAAGGCCCTGAATAAACAGGCGCGCCTGCTGATTCTCGACGAGCCCTCCTCGGCCCTGACCCGCGCGGAAATCGAGGTGCTGCTCGACATCATCAAAGGCCTCAAGGCCAAGGGCGTGGCCTGCGTGTACATCTCCCACAAGCTCGATGAAGTCGCAGCCGTGTGCGACACCATTGCGGTGATCCGCGATGGCAAGCACATCGCGACCACCGCCATGGCCGACATGGACATCGCGCAGATCATCACCCAGATGGTCGGCCGCGAGATGAGCAACCTTTACCCCACCGAACCGCATGCGGTGGGCGAGGTGATCTTCGAAGCGCGCAACGTCACCTGCTACGACGTCGACAACCCCAAGCGCAAACGCGTGGACGATGTGTCCTTTGTGCTCAAGCGCGGGGAAATCCTCGGCATTGCCGGGCTGGTCGGCGCCGGGCGCACGGAACTGGTGTCGGCGCTGTTCGGCGCCTACCCCGGCCGCTACCACGGTGAAGTGTGGCTCGATGGCCAGGTGATCGACACGCGCACACCGCTCAAAGCCATCCGCGCCGGGCTGTGCATGGTGCCCGAGGACCGCAAGCGCCAAGGCATCATCCCGGACCTGGGCGTGGGCCAGAACATCACCCTGGCGGTGCTCGACACCTTTGCGCACCTGACCCGCATCGACGCCGAAGCGGAGTTGGGCAGCATCGACCAGCAGATCGCGCGCATGCACCTCAAGACCGCCAGCCCGTTCCTGCCGATCACCAGCCTGTCCGGTGGCAACCAACAAAAGGCCGTGCTGGCGAAAATGCTGATGGCCAAGCCCAAGGTGCTGATCCTCGACGAACCCACGCGCGGGGTGGACGTGGGCGCCAAGTATGAGATCTACAAACTGATGGGAGCCCTGGCGGCCGAAGGGGTGTCGATCATCATGGTCTCGTCGGAGCTGGCCGAAGTGCTCGGCGTGTCCAACCGCGTGCTGGTGATCGGCGACGGCCAGTTGCGCGGGGACTTTATCAACGAGGGGCTCACCCAGGAACAGGTGCTCGCCGCTGCGCTCAGTCATCACAATAACGATCGGAAGACCGCGTAGATGAATCAGGTCAAACACCTTTTTACCCGCTACAAAATGCTCGCCCTGGTGATCGCGGTGGCGGTGATCTGGCTGTTTTTCAGCTGGCAGACCGAGGGCGGGTTCCTCACCCCGCGCAACCTGTCCAACCTGCTGCGGCAGATGTCGATCACCGGGATCCTGGCGTGCGGCATGGTGCTGGTGATCATCAGCGGCGAGATTGATTTGTCGGTGGGGTCATTGCTCGGCCTGCTCGGCGGGCTGGCGGCGATTCTGGATGTGGTTTACCACGTGCCGCTGCTGGCCAACCTGAGCCTGGTCGCTTTATGCGGCTTGATGATTGGATTGGCCAACGGGTATATGACCGCCTACCTGCGCATCCCGTCGTTTATCGTCGGCCTGGGTGGGATGCTGGCGTTTCGCGGGATTCTGCTGGGGATCACCGGTGGCACTACCATTGCGCCGGTGTCGCCTTCATTGGTGTATGTCGGCCAGGGGTATTTGCCGCATGCGGTCGGTATCGGCCTCGGCGTTTTGCTGTTTGCCCTGACGCTGTTCCTGACCTGGAAACAACGCCGCAACCGCGCACTGCATAGCCTGGCTGCGCATTCATTGGTGCGTGATGTGCTGCGCGTGGTGGTGATCGGCGCTGTGCTGGCCGGGTTCGTCACCACCCTCAACAGCTACGACGGCATCCCCGTGCCGGTGCTGCTGTTGCTGGTGCTGCTCGGTGTATTCAGCTACGTCACCAGCCAGACCGTGTTCGGCCGCCGCGTATACGCCGTGGGCAGCAACATGGAAGCCACGCGCCTGTCGGGCATCAACGTACAGGCGGTGAAACTGTGGATCTTCGGCATCATGGGCGTGATGTGCGCCCTCGCCGGGCTGGTCAACACCGCGCGCCTTGCCGCCGGTTCCCCTTCGGCGGGGAACATGGGCGAGCTGGATGCCATTGCGGCCTGCTTTATCGGCGGGACGTCGATGCGCGGCGGTTCGGGTACGGTGTATGGCGCGTTGCTCGGGGCGTTGGTGATTACCAGCCTGGACAACGGCATGTCGATGCTGGATGTGGACAGCTATTGGCAGATGATTGTGAAGGGCAGCATTTTGGTGCTGGCGGTTTGGGTCGACGTCAGCACACGCGCCGGGCGGCGGTGATACTCACGGCCGTGGGCTCAATAAATCGGAGCCCCGTCATAAATAGCGTAAAGATTGTCGGGCACTTCAGAAGGCCTGGAGAGATAGACGAACAGCTTGCCATCGTGTTCTTCGTACGCAAGTACTTTCATATTTTCTCCAGGCCCCACAGCGACATGATCCATCAAGTATCCGGTTGATAGGTTTTTCTTGGGTATTGACTCATCGAATACAAACACCACAGGCTGGACTTTATCACTTCGGCCCTTGACGGCATTCTTTGCCCATGTTTCCCATTCTCCGGCGCTACCCGCAGTTGCCGAAGCTGACTGTACACCGGCATCTTGAAAAACCTTCCCAACCCCTTTTTTAATTCTTTCTGCGCCGTCACGTGTGACAAAGGCGCTGCGATAGGCCTTACCCTCATAAGCATTCAGTTGGTCGAACTCCTCAAGAAACGCTTCCAGGTCAGGCGACGTGTCGCCGGAACGCAGAGGCCCGTTAACAAAATCGGAGCCTGCCTCAATATAGGTTTCAATACCCGCGAAATCCTCCGCATTACTGCCCTGTATCAGTGAACCCAGCACACGTTCAACCCGTTGCATTTCCTCTTTCGTGACGGCCTGCAAGTGATTGCGCTGCGCAATGACCGCCTTCAACTCCGCGCGTGCCTGCCTATATTTAGGTGAAAAAAATTCTGATATTCTCCCTCCACCTTCAGTACCCATTTTTCGCCACACGCCCGCGGCATCAGGTTTGGCAGCAATACTACTACTCGCCGGTTTCTCAGGATCATGCGGATCTTTTACATATAACCGGTAATGCATTGAGTCACCCGCGTCGGGGTGTTCAGCGACGTAATACACCTTCCCCCTGAATTCCACCTCGCGCATGCCTGTCAAAGATGAAGGTAGTTCGAAAGCAGGCGTCGTCTCAGGCGCATTTCCCAACGAAACAGATACCTCATCCGTTGTGACCTGATACTTCGGCTCCCGCACTAATTCAAAACCGTCAGCGAGCGAACTGTATCGCCATCCAAACTGTTCGCGGGTGGAGGCATCAAAAGTCAACAGGGGTTCACCTGCTTCCTGCACCCCGTCGCCAAGCAATAATTCTTGCGCAAGTTGCAGCCCTGATATAACCACTGCCGCATTACCGCCAACGCGATCACTGGCTGTCATGCCATCGATGGAATCATGAATCCCGAAAACGATAGTGCCGATGTTGCCGAAGATGGGTACATAGCCAAAGGTGCTCCCCCAGAGGTCTTTTGCTGCCTTCCAGTTTTGCTGCGCGGAGCCAAACACCTCGGTTTGATCGGACCATACCGCGTTGTGGGCATTCGCCTTTTGGAACTTGGCAGCCATACCGGAATCCAGGCGACCATAGATCAGTTGGTAAGCACTGCCCCGCGCGCGGGTGTAGTTGAATGTCTCCCACACCGGCACCGCTTTGTCTTTGACCAAGTTGGCGTACCCAGGGTAACTGGCGTGATTACCGGCAATCACGTTATCGAGCACATCCCCTGCCCTTGGCCAATGGGCATCCAGGCCGCCTTGCCTGTCGCGGGCATTGAAGCTGCGCAACAAATTGTCCCTGTTGTTTTTAGCCCAGTTGGCAAATGCCTCATCACCTTGTATTTCACTCACCGTGCCGTTCTTCAAATCGATCATCAACCCCTTGTTTGGGCGATGCTCATAATTGCCGTCATAGGCGGTATAAGGAATAAATGCATACCCCGTCAGTGGGTAGCCATAGAGGTTGGGAATAATCACTTGCCCATTGTGCGACAGTGTTTGCGTGACCGCCGCTTGACCCTCGGCGCTTAATGTCTTGAAGGAATTCTTATTGTTCTTCAGGCTTTGCAAGGTGCCTCTGACAACGTAGGCGTCCGCTTTGCCCGAGCGCTCTGCCAGCACGCCGGACGCGTCGCGCATGGGCGGCGCTATTGCATTGTCCCAGTGTTTCTCGAGGTGCGTACCCACGGACTCCAGGTCGGCGACCTTGCTCCGGTCTTGCGGCTCGATCTCCATGAACTGGAAATTGAGCGGGCCGCCTCTCTGGACTTTGTCGTGCGCCAGTGCGCCGGCCGCGATTTCCCAGGCGAAGTAAGTACGCGTGTCGGTGCGGGTCAAATGCTCAGGTTTTCCGACCCCAGTGTACGAGGTGAACTTGAGCGTGAATTTCTCATGCGGATCGTAACCGGCAGCCAGCAGGCCACCACTGAAGTAACCCGCTGGCTCCAGGAACTGGCGAACCTGCTGGAAGCGGATGTTTCTTTCGCCTTCACTGCCCACTTCAATATTGCTGGCCTGCGTGACTACACGACTCGCATAGGCATTGATACGTTGTATCTGCTCTGGCAACGGATCGCGTGCGGTCGGTGGCGATACCGCATCTGATCCAAATATCAGGGTGTCATGAAAAGAATCGGAAACCGACGGTACGGATATCGACGGGGTAGGAGAAAAAGTAACACCCGCATAGGTCAGCGTCAGTCCCTCCTCGACGAAGCCCATGTCGTCATTCAAACAGGAGTAGTCGGCTGCGGGGATAGGCGACGAAGAGTACGTATTTACACTCATGAAAGGACGACCTTTTAAATATTCTCGTAATTTTCCCTACACCGTTGAAAGCATGATTCTCACGCTTTTGAGAAGGGCACACATGGCCGGATATTTTCGTACATAGACCGCACGACGATACCGATACCATCAGGCCAATGTGTCGTTCCTGAAAGTGAAAGGGTTCCTTCAATGAGAAGGCCCGTTTATTGCGCACTATTTTCACGAGCACAGCACTCAAACTTCTGGCAGCGGCCAAGCTAAAGCGCTGGTTTGATCGCCTGAAGCCCACGCAAAAAAAATGTGGGAGCTCGCTTGCCTGCGATAGCGGTGAATCAGTGCCAGATGTACTGACTGACACCACGCTATCGCGGGCAAGCCCGCTCCCACAGTTGACCGTGTACAGGCTTTTGGTTATTTGGAGACCGGCATGGCGAATTCGGCGCCCTGCTCGATACTTTCCGACCAGCGCTGCATGATCGACTTCTGCTTGGTGTAGAAGCGCACGCCCTCGGTGCCGTACGCATGCATGTCGCCAAACAGGCTCTTCTTCCACCCGCCAAACCCGTGCCACGCCATCGGCACCGGGATCGGCACGTTGATGCCGACCATGCCCACTTCAATGCGCCGTGCAAATTCGCGGGCAATGTTGCCGTCGCGGGTGAAGCAGCTCACGCCGTTGCCGAATTCGTGATCGTTGACCAGCTTGATCGCTTCGGCGAAGTCATTCACGCGCACGCAGGCCAGCACTGGGCCGAAGATTTCTTCGCGGTAGATACTCATCTCTTTCGTCACGTGGTCGAACAACGTCGCACCCAGCCAGAAGCCGTTTTCCAGGCCGGCTTCGGTCGGCACATAGTCACGCCCGTCGAGCAGCAGTTGCGCGCCGGCTTGCACGCCTTGTTCGATGTAGCCGCTGATGCGTTCGAGCGCCGCGCGAGACACGATCGGGCCCATTTCTGCCTTGAGGTCGCGACCGTCAGTGATGCGCAGGTGCTTGGCCCGTTCGGTCAGGGCGGCGATGACTTTGTCGCCCACATCGCCCACCAGCACCGCCACCGAAATGGCCATGCAGCGTTCGCCGGCACTGCCGTAGGCGGCGCCCATCAGGGCGTCGACGGTTTTTTCGATATCCGCGTCGGGCATCACCACCATGTGGTTCTTCGCGCCGCCCAGGCCTTGCACGCGCTTGCCATTACGAGCGCCGGTTTCGTAGATGTACTGGGCAATCGGCGTCGAGCCGACAAAGCTCACCGCCTTGACGTCCGGGTGTTCGATCAGCGCGTCCACCGATTCCTTGTCGCCCTGCACCACGTTGAACACACCTTTGGGCAGGCCGGCTTCGCGCAGCAGTTCGGCCATGAACAGCGAGGCGCTCGGGTCGGTCGGGCTTGGCTTGAGGATGAAGGTGTTGCCCGCCGCGATGGCGATCGGGTACATCCACATCGGCACCATCACCGGGAAGTTGAACGGCGTAACGCCGGCGACCACGCCCAGGGGCTGGCGCATAGTCCAGTTATCCATGCCACGGGAAACCTGGTCGGAATGCTCGCCCTTGAGCAGGTTGGGAATGCCACAGGCGAATTCGAGGATGTCGATGCCACGGTCGACTTCGCCCTGGGCGTCGGTAAAGACCTTGCCATGTTCGGCGACGATGATGCGCGCCAGGTCGTCCTTGCGCTCACGCAGCAGGTGCAGGTACTCGAACAGCACGCGCGCACGGCGGATCGGCGGCGTGTCGGCCCAGCCGGCGAACGCGGCCTGGGCAGCGGCGACGGCTTCGGCGACGGTCTGGCGGCTGGCCAGGGCGACGCGGCCGGTCTTTTCGCCGGTGGCCGGGTTGTAGACGTCCTGATAGCGATCATCGCGGGACACGCGCTGGTCGTTGATGTAGTGCTCGATGGTGGTGGTCATGGCAGGCGATCCCAGGTGAGTAGCGTTGGCGCAAACGATAGGCTTTCGATTTGTTCCAAACCAGAGCAGAATCCAGAACTTATTGTCCACAACAGCGAACAATACACCCATGGAAAAGGCTGAAATCGAAGGGCTCTGGACCCATATCCATTGGCTGTCAGTGCTGGAGGAACACGGCACCTACACGGCCGCCGCCGCACGCCTGGGCGTGAGCAAGTCGGCGGTGAGCCAGCGCATTTCCGACCTGGAGAAGGCCACCGGCACCCGACTGGTGACGCGCACCACGCGCAGCGTACGGCTCACCGATGCGGGGCTGTCGCTGACCCGCGACGTGCGCAGCGCCTATGAACAGATCGCCCGCAGCTTCTCGTCGGTACGCGACTCGGCCGGGGAGATTCGCGGGCTGGTGCGCCTCACCGCACCGGTGGCGTTTGCCCGTCAGCAACTGGTGCCGCATCTGTCGGAATTCTTGCAGCAGTACCCGCAGGTGCGCATCCAACTGGACGTATCCGACGCCCTCAGTTCACTGGCCGCCGAAGGCTACGACCTGGCCGTACGCCATGGTTTCCAGGTGCCGGAAACCCATGTGGCGTGGAAGCTCTGCGACACCGGCTCAGTACTGGTCGCCACCCGCGACTACCTGCAACGCCACGGCGAACCACGCCAACCCGGCGACCTGTCCGCGCATAACTGCCTGTTCTACCCGCGCGGCACCGACCAGCCCGCCTGGACCTTTGAGCGCGGCACAAAAAACATCGAGCGCCTCACCGTGCCCATCGCCGGCAGCTTCGCCACCAATAACAGTGAGGCCCTGCGCGATTCGGCGCTCAACCACCTGGGCATCGCCCTGCTCCCGGACTTCAGCGCCCATGCCGCCCTGGCCAGCGGCAAGCTGGTGCAGGTGCTCAAGGACTGGACGCTCAAGGGCGCGTTCGCCGATGAGATCTACCTGATCCGACCGTACTCGCCCCATGTGCCGAAGTCGGTGAGCGCGTTGGTCAGTTATTTGAAGGGCAAATTGTCCGGTGGGTTTCGCTATACGGCGACATAATGGCTCTACCCAATCCACCATGAGTGGATCTTTTTGAGGAACCAATTCGCCCATAGGATGTTCCTGCGGCCACACCACTCCAGGCCGTTGCAGAACTATCTCAAGGGCTCTCCTGCGGGAGTGTTGATCATCATGAATTGGAACATCGTCCCCTCCACCGCCTTTCAAACCACCGCTGCCGTGATGTCCGCCATTGCCTTGCTCGGCTGCCAACCGCCGACGCGGGCGGACTTCATCAAGTACCCGTCGCTGCAACAACGCTGGTCGATGATCTGTGACCCGCGCAGCAATATCGCAGACGCGAATGTGGAGGGCTGCCAGCACTTTCACGAATGGCAAGCGGCCAGCCGGGGACCGGTGCTGGACAACCTGATGAATCAGCACTTGGGCAAGTGAGGCGCGCATCGCGCCAGCTTTTTTGCATTGGGATATTGCTCGGCAGAACTAAAAGTCCATAATGGACAAATTAGTTTAACTGCGGAGATCCCCATGTCCAGCTCGCCTCATGTGATCCACTCGGCCCAGGCCCGAGAACTGCTCGCCCAGGTCGATGTACCGCAGATCCTGCGCAAGCTGTTCCGAGACCTGGCGGCCGGGCAAGCGGTGCAGCCGGCACAGCAGTGGGTGGAATTCCCCCACGCGGCGGGTGACTTCATCAACTACCTGGGCGTGCTGGCCGAGGATGGGGTGTATGGGGTCAAGACGTCGCCCTATATCGTGCGCGAGCAAGGGCCGCTGGTGACGGCCTGGACCTTGTTGATGTCGATGCAGACCGGCCAGCCACTGCTGTTGTGCGATGCAAGCGAGCTGACTACGGCACGTACTGCGGCAACGACTGCACTGGCGGTGGATGCATTGGCGCCTTTAGCAGCGCGACGATTGGCGATCATCGGCAGTGGCAAGGTGGCCCAGGCGCACCTGCACTATGTGAAAGGCTTCAGGGATTGGCAGAGTATCAGTGTGTTTTCGCCAAGCCTGGTCAATGCATCCGCCGATGCCATCGCACACATCAAGCATTTGGACCCACGGGTAAACATCACTCACAGCTGCGAGGCGGCGGTGGCCGATGCAGACGTGATCCTGCTGTGCACCTCGTCGGCCGGGCCGGTGCTCGACCCGGCGTGCCTGAGCAAACCGGCGCTGATCACCTCGATCAGCACCAATGCCCCACGGGCCCATGAGGTCCCGCCGCAACGTCTCGGCGCGATGCAGGTATTCTGCGACTATCGACAAACCACCCCGGGCTCGACCGGTGAGATGCTGATCGCCGCCGAACAACACGGCTGGGACCCACGCACAGTGGTCGGTGACCTGCCTGAATTGCTCAGCGAACAGGTGCCGCGCCCGGCCTACGACCGCCACGTATTCTTCCGCTCCATCGGCCTGGGCCTGGAAGACATCGCACTGGCCCATGCCCTCTGGAGACAACTATGAGCCACGCAGACTTCATCATCATCGGCGGCGGCATTGCCGGCGCGTCCACCGGTTTCTGGTTGTCACAGCACGGCAAGGTGCTGGTGCTGGAGCGTGAAAGCCACCCGGCCTATCATTCCACCGGGCGTTCCGCCGCCCTGTATACCGCCGCCTATGGCACCCCGCAGGTGCGTGCGCTGACCCTGGCCAGCCGGGCGTTTTTCGACAACCCGCCAGCGGGTTTCTGCGAACACCCGCTGCTGACGCCACGGGGCGAAATGACCGTGGATTTCCTCGGCGATGCGGCCGAGTTGAACGCTCAATACCTGAGCGCCAAGGCCACCGTCTCCCAGGTCGAATTGCTCAGTGCCGATGAAGCCTGTGCGAAGCTGCCGATCCTGCGACGCGAAAAAGTCCACGGCGCGCTGTATGACCCCACCGCCAGCGACATCGACACCGATGCCCTGCACCAGGGCTACCTGCGCGGTATCCGCCGTAACGGTGGCGAGGTGCGCACCAACAGCCACGTGCTCGGCTTGAGCCGCGACGCCGCCGGCATGTGGCAGGTGCACACTCAGGATGCCACCTGCACCGCGCCGGTCATCATCAATGCCGCCGGCGCCTGGGCCGACCATATCGGTGGGCTCGCCGGCGCAGCCTCCATCGGCTTGCAACCCAAGCGGCGCTCGGCCTTCATCTTCGCCGGCCCAGAAGGCGTCGACAGCCATCACTGGCCGATGCTGGTGGCGCTGGACGAATCCTTCTATATGAAACCCGACGCCGGCATGTTCCTCGGCTCGCCAGCCAACGCCGACCCGGTCGAGCCCCAGGATATCCAGCCCGAAGAGCTGGACATCGCCATGGGCATCTATCAGATCGAAGAAGCCACCACCCTGACCATCCGCCGTCCGACCCGTACCTGGGCCGGCCTGCGCAGTTTTGTGCACGACGGTGACCTGCTTTCGGGTTTCGACCCGATGATACCGGGCCTGTTTTGGGTGGCGGCACAGGGCGGCTACGGCATCCAGACCTCGCCGGCCATGGGCCAGGCGAGCGCGGCCTTGGTGCGTGGCGCGCCGCTGCCGGAGGCACTGACGCAGTTCGGCCTCGACGCTGGTATGCTCTCCCCTGCCCGCCTGGAGCCGCATTGATGAACACCGCTGAACAAGACAAGGTCATGCAGAACTTCCGCGCGATGGCCGACGCCATCGCCACCCTGTTCTTCCCTCACGCCGAAGCGGTGTTGCATGACCTGCGTTCGCAAAAAGTCGATTACATCGCCAACAACCTGTCCAAGCGCAGCATTGGTGATGACTCGGCGCTGGAAGACATGCTCGACGCTGACGTCAGCGAAGTGAATATCGGCCCGTACGAAAAGCTTAACTGGGACGGTCAGAAAATCCGCAGCCTGAGCACCGTGCTGCACGACCACAAAGGCCGCCGGCTGGCGGTGCTGTGCATCAACCTGAATATTTCGCTGTTTGAAAACGCCAAGGCGGCGCTGGATCTGTTCCTGTCGCCGAGCAAACTGATCCCGCAACCCGACTCGCTGTTTCGTGATGACTGGCAGGAGCGTATCAATACGTTTCTGCATGCGTGGATGCGCGAGCGTCAGTTGAGCCTCAACCTGCTGACCCGTGACCACAAGCGTGAGCTGGTGCTGGCACTGCACGCCGAGGGGGCGTTCAAGGGTAAGAGCGCCTCGAACTATGTGGCCAATGTGTTGGGCATGGGGCGGGCGACGGTCTACAAGCATTTGAAAGAACTGAAGGGCTGATCGGTACGGCTGGAAATACCGCCGGACAAGTGTGGGAGCGAGCTTGCTCGCGAATGCGGTGGTTCAGTTGGCCTATCGGGTGACTGACATTCCGTATTCGCGAGCAAGCCCGCTCCCACACTTAGTCCGCGTAGACCTCTCAGTCGCCGTAGATGTCGGACTTGAAGTACTGCTGCGAAATCTTCTGGTACTCACCACTGGCGCGGATGCCGTCGATCGCCGCGTTCAACTCGCTGACCAGCTCGGTATTGCCCTTGCGCACGGCAATCCCGGCACCCTCGCCCACGTATTTCGGGTCCTTGAGTTCCGGGCCGACAAACGCATAGCCCTTGCCCCGTGGCATTTGCAAAAAGTCGTTCAGGGGAATGGTGTCGGCAAAGATCGCATCCAGCCGCCCGGCAGCCAGGTCCATGTAGATCTCCTCGTTATTGCTGTAGCGCTTGACGTTGATGCCCTTGGGCTCGAACACCTCGGTGGCGTAGCGATCCGTGGTGGTGGCGCGTTGCACGCCCACGGTCTTGCCCTTGAGGCTGGCGTACTGGTCATCGACTACCGCGCCGTCCTTCATCACCAGGCGCGATGAGGTGAAGTAGTACTTGTGGGTGAAGTCCACTGACTTCTTACGGTCTTCGTTGATGGTCATGGACGACAACGCCATGTCGATTTTCTTCACCTTGAGGGAAGGAATCAGGCCATCGAACTCGCCTTCTACCCATACGCACTTGACCTTCATTTGCGCGCACAGCGCATTGCCGATGTCGTAGTCGAACCCGACGATCTTGCCTTCCTGGGTCTTGGACGCAAAGGGCGGGTAAGCCGCCTCGATGCCGATGCGCAGGGTTTTCTCGGCGGCCACCAAGTGGCTGGACGCAAGCAGGCCAAAGGCCAGGGCGGTAATGAGGGCGCGTTTCTTCATGAGGATGTTCTCGCAAGTTGTTGTTGGTTTTGGCAAGCCTGAAGAAAGAGAGGGCAGCGGTGCTTTTGTACTTATAATTCCATATTGGACTTTTACGTATTGATCGTCAATCACGCCACCACGCCGATGCACACCCATGACTTTTTTGCACAACGCACCGGTGTTTTTGAGCGTTCTGCTCTGATTTATGCGTGCCTATACTCGGTCCAGCCTCTGGGTTCAGCCGGGGGCAAGTCCCACAACAATAATTAAGGACAGCCACCATGACCCAGCCCTTCCTGGCCGCTCGGGATTTTCTGCTCGCTCACCGCACCGACTACGCCACCGCCGTACGGGATTTCCGTTGGCCGCAACTGGGCGAATTCAACTGGGCCCTGGATTATTTCGACGCCATGGCCGAGGGCAATGCGGCGAATGCGCTGTGGATCGTCGAAGAGGACGGCAGCGAGCAGCGCTACAGCTTCCAGCAATTGGCCATGCGCTCCAACCAGGTGGCCAACCACTTGCGTGCCCTCGGCGTACGCCGGGGTGATCGTGTGCTGTTGATGCTCGGCAACGATGTGGCGTTGTGGGACACCATGCTCGCAGCCTTCAAGATCGGCGCAGTGGTCATCCCCGCCACCGCCCTGCTGAACCCGGATGACCTGCGTGACCGCATCGAACGCGGGCAGGTTCGCCATGTGGTGGTCGGCGATGCGCATGTGCACAAATTCGCCGGCCTCGCGGAGGGTTGCAGCCGTATCTGCGTGGGCTCGGCGCCTGCCGGCTGGGTTTCGCACAGCGCTGCCTTTGAATACCCCGAACATTTCGAGGCCGAAGGCCGAACCTTGGCCACCGACCCGATGCTGCTGTACTTCACCTCGGGCACCACGTCCAAGCCGAAGATGGTGCTGCACAGCCACCAGAGCTACCCGGTGGGCCACCTGTCGACCATGTACTGGATCGGCCTGCAACCGGGCGACCTGCACCTGAATATCTCATCGCCCGGCTGGGCCAAGCATGCCTGGAGCTGCCTGTTCGCGCCGTGGAATGCCGGCGCGTGCATCTTTATCCATAACGTCGCGCGGTTCAGCGCACCGGCCTTGCTCAGTGCGTTGGAACGCTACGGCGTGACCAGCCTGTGCGCGCCGCCCACGGTATGGCGCATGCTGATCCAGGAAGACCTCGCCAGCTACAAATCGCGCTTGAGCCTGCGCGAACTGGTCGGCGCCGGGGAGCCGTTGAACCCGGAAATCATCGAGCAGATCCAACACGCCTGGGGCCTGCCGCTGCGCGACGGTTTTGGCCAATCGGAAACCACCGCCCTGGTGGGCAACACCCCCGGCCAGGTGCTCAAGCCGGGTTCCATGGGCCGCCCGCTGCCGGGCTACCAAGTGGCCTTGCTTGATCCCGATGGCTGCCCCAGCACTGAGGGCGAAGTCGCCCTGCCCCTGGCCGTACGCCCGCTCGGCCTGATGCTGTGCTATGAAGACAGCCCGGAAAAAACCGCCGAGGTCATGCGTGACGGTTACTACCGCACTGGCGACACCGCGCAGATCGACGCCGACGGCTACATCACCTTCGTCGGTCGCGCCGACGATGTGTTCAAGGCTTCCGACTACCGCATCAGTCCGTTCGAGCTGGAAAGCGCCTTGATCGAACACCCGGCCGTCATGGAAGTGGCCGTGGTGCCAAGCCCCGACCCGTTGCGCCTGGCCGTGCCCAAGGCGTTCCTGATCCTGGCCCACGACGAACCGGGCAGCGCGGAGTTGGCCCGACATATCCTCGCCTTCGCCCGTGAGCATCTGGCGCCCTACAAGCGGGTACGACGTATCGAGTTCGTCACCGAACTGCCCAAGACCATCTCCGGGAAAATTCGGCGAGTGGAGCTGCGGCAAATGGAAGTGCTGCGACGCCAGGGTGATACGCGGGGTGAGCATGAGCACTTCGAGGAGGACTTCGTGCGGCCAACGGCTGAGTCGTAGTCGCACAATCCTGTTGAATACTTGCCCAATCCTCCGACTTGGCGACTAACGGATAGATAGCCCTGGCGCACTGGTCTAGAGTTCGACGATAAGCGGCCACTGCGTTCATCATTAAAACAGGCCGCACCTACCGTCGATCAGCAGGTGAGCCATGGAATTACGAATCAACCAAAAGGCCTATCAGGTCGATGCCGACGCGGACACGCCATTGCTGTGGGTGATCCGCGATGACCTGGGCCTGACGGGCACCAAATATGGCTGCGGCCTGGCCCAGTGCGGCGCGTGCTCAGTACTGGTGGACGGCAATGTGGTGCGCTCCTGCGTCACGCCGGTGGCTGGGGTGGTCGGGCGCGAAATCACCACCATCGAAGCGATTGAAACCGATGAAGTGGGCAAGCGTGTGGTCGCGACCTGGGTCGAGCATCAGGTGGCGCAATGCGGTTACTGCCAGTCCGGGCAGGTGATGGCGGCCACGGCGCTGCTCAAGCACACCCCGGCGCCCAGCAAGGCGCAAATCGATGCGGCAATGATCAACCTGTGCCGCTGCGGCACCTATAACGCCATCCACGCGGCCGTCGACGACCTGGCCAAGCAGGGGGGTGTCTGATGAACCTCATCAACGAACTGCTCGATGCACCGGTGAACCTGTCGCGCCGCCGCTTTCTGGCGAGTACGGCCGTGGGTGCGCTGGTCATTGGTTTTGGCCTGCCACTGGGGTCGGGCCGGGTACAAGCCGCCACCACCGCTGAACGCGGCACCCAGGTGCCGGCGTTCCTGGAGATTCGCCCGGACGGCACGGTGCGCCTGCTCAGCCCCTTCATGGAAGGCGGGCAAGGCACCCACACCGCCATGGCGCAGATTGTCGGTGAAGAGCTGGACGCCGACCCCGCCACATTCATCGTCGAGGCCGCGCCGCCCGGCGAAGCCTATGTGGTGATGGAGAACGGTATGCGCATCACCGGCGGCAGCATGTCGGTGCGCATGAGCTACCCGACCATGCGTCGCCTTGGTGCTCTGGCCCGCGCGATGCTGCTGCAGGCTGGCGCTAAACAATTGGGCGTGCCGGTTGGCGAACTGACCACCCAGCCGGGCCGCGTGGTGCATGCGGCGTCCGGTCGTTCGCTGGGTTATGGCGAGCTGGCCAGCAGCGCCCTCGACATGCCCGTGCCAGATCCCGCCAGCATCACCCTGCGCGACCCGAGCCAGTTCCGCTGGATCGGCAAGCCGGTCAAGCGCCTGGACGCCTACGACAAATCCACCGGCAAGGCGCTCTACAGCATCGACCTGAAAGTCGACAACATGCTCCACGCCGCGGTACAGCATGCGCCACGCCTGGGCATGACCGTGGGCAGCCTGCGCAACCAGTCGCAGGTCGAAGGGATGAAGGGTGTGCATTCGGTTCACGTACTGCCCGGCGCGGTGGCTGTGGTGGCTGAGCGCTGGTGGCACGCCAAGCGCGCGGTAGAAGCAATCCAGGTCGACTGGCAGGAAGCGGCTGCCGACTCGGCACTGCGGGTCATGCCGGCGGATTTTTCCAGCGACAAGCACTTCGAATTTCTCGCCGCCCAGCAAGGGCCGGCCCGTGATGACGAGAACGAAGGCGACGTGGCCGCCGCGCTCAAAGGCGCCAAGACCCAGGTCGAAGCGACGTATCACAACCAGTACCTCAACCACGGCCAGTTGGAGCCACCCTCCGCCCTGGCACGCTTCAACCCCGATGGCACCCTGGATATCTGGCTGCCCAACCAGGCGCCGGACATGTTCCGCGCCGATATCGCCAAGCGCACCGGCCTCGACCCTGCGCAGATCAACCTGCACTCGCCGTTGCTCGGCGGGTTTTTCGGCCGGCATTTCCTGTATGACTCGGCCAACCCCTACCCGCAGGCTATTGCATTGGCCAAGGCGGTGGGCCGTCCGGTCAAGCTGATCTGGAGCCGTGAGGAAGAGTTCCTGCGTGATGTATTGCGCCCGGTGGCGGTGGTCAAGTTCCGCGCTGGGCTGGATGATAAAGGCCTGCCGGTGGCCATCGAAGCGGTGAGCGCCACCGAAGGCCCGACCGAAGCCCTCGCCGGCAAACAGGGCGACAAGATCGACCCTACGGCGGTCGAAGGGTTGTCGGGCAAGTCCTACGCCATCCCCAACAAACGCATCGCGCAGATCTACGTCAAAGGCGCGCCCATGCTCGGCTACTGGCGTTCGGTGGGCAATTCGCTGAATGACTTTTTCTACGAGTCGTTCCTCGACGAGCTCGCAGACAAGGGCAAACATGACCCCTATGAGCTACGCCTGCACCTGCTGCGCGACAACCCACGGCTGACCACCTTGCTGCAAGCGGCGGTTGAGTTGTCCGGCGGCTGGAAGCGTGGCCCCTTCACCGCCGAAGACGGCAGCCGGCGCGCACGCGGTGTGGCCATGGCCTCGCCGTTCGGCTCCCATACGGCGGCGATCGCCGAAGTGTCCATCGAGAATGGCAAGGTCAGGGTGCACGATATCTGGCAGGCCATCGACCCAGGCAGCATCGTCAACCCGGCGATTGTCGAGGCGCAAGTCAATGGCGCGGTGGCGTTGGGCTTGTCCCAGACGTTGCTGGAGGAAGCGGTGTACGTGGACGGCAAGCCACGGGCGCGCAACTACGACCTTTACCCGATCCTGGCGCCTGCGCAGATGGCGCGGGTGCATGTACGGGTGGTCGAGAGTGGCGAAAAGATGGGCGGTATCGGCGAGCCGCCGTTGCCGGCCGTGGCACCGGCCGTGGCCAATGCGGTGGCGCAGTTGACGGGCCAGCGTGTTCGCAGCCTGCCAATGAGCCGACACACCTTCAGCTGACCTTCAGGAAACGCCCATGAACAACCGTCGATTCGCAAGAACCGCAGGCTGGCTGGCGCTGCCCTGCCTGGTCGCGGCAGGCCTGCTGGCCTGGTACGTCACCCGTGAGCCTGCTACACCGTTCGAACAGGCGCAGGCCGCCGCCCCCTTTGAGCCCGCCTTGGTCAGCCGGGGCGAATACGTCGCCCGCCTCAGCGACTGCGTGGCCTGCCACAGTCTGGCGGGCAAGCCTCCGTTCGCTGGCGGCCTGGAAATGGCCACTCCGTTGGGCGCGATCCATGCCACCAACATCACACCGGACAAGCAGAACGGTATCGGCGCCTACACCCTGGCCGACTTCGACCGCGCGGTGCGCCACGGCGTAGCGCCCGGTGGCCGACGGCTCTACCCCGCCATGCCCTACCCGTCCTACGTCAAACTCAACGACGACGACATAAAAGCGCTGTATGCGTTCTTCATGCAGGGCGTGCAACCGGCCAACCAGCCGAATATCCCCAGTGATATTCCGTGGCCGCTCAACCTGCGCTGGCCTATCGCGTTGTGGAATGGCGTGTTCGCGCCCACCGCACCCTATGCGGCGAAACCGGATCAGGACGCGCTGTGGAACCGCGGCGCGTATATCGTCCAAGGCCCCGGCCACTGCGGCAGTTGTCACACGCCGCGCGGGCTGGCGTTCAACGAGAAAGCCCTGGACGAATCCGGCGCGCCGTTCCTTGCCGGCGGCCTGCTCGATGGCTGGTATGCACCGAGCCTGCGCCAAGACCCCAACACCGGGCTGGGGCGCTGGAGCGAGGCGCAGATCGTGCAGTTCCTCAAGACCGGGCGCAATGCCCATGCGGTGGTCTACGGTTCGATGACCGAAGCCTTCAACAATTCCACGCAGTTCATGCAGGACGACGACCTGGCCGCTATCGCCCGCTACCTCAAGTCACTGCCTGGCGACCCACAGCGTGACGGCACACCCTGGCAATATCAGGCGGTGGCGGCGGTTCAAGACGCCCCCGGCGCCCACACCTACGCGACCCGCTGCGCCTCCTGCCACGGCCTCGACGGCAAAGGCCAGCCCGAATGGATGCCGCCCCTGGCCGGCGCCACCTCGGCACTGGCCAAGGAAAACGCCTCCGCGATCAACATCACCCTCAACGGCTCGCAGCGTGTAGTGGCCGCCGGTGTACCGGACGCCTACCGCATGCCAGCGTTTCGTGAGCAACTGACCGACCAGGAAATTGCCGAGGTACTGAGCTACGTGCGCGGCACCTGGGGCAATAACGGTGGCGCGGTCGATGCAAAGGCGGTGAGCAAGCTGCGCGGGCATACCGACCCGGCGAGCAGCAGCCCGATTATTTTGCATATGCGCTGAAGCGAAACAAACCTGTGGTGAGCGGGCTAGTCCTGCTCACCACAGGTTTCCACGGGCTCCCGGGATTTGCACATCTGTGCCTATCGGGAAACCACCCCCGGATTGAACATCCCCTCAAACCGCGCCTTGTTCGCCGCGTAATACGCCGCCACTGCCTTGTCCGCCGTGCTCTCCCGTGCCTGCATCATCAGCGCCTCCAGGTCGGCTTGGGGGATGGAGAAATGCGCAAAGAAGTACGCCACTTCAGGATGTTCCTGGCTGAAGCCTTTGCGGGCCATGGCGTGGATTTGCTCGGCGCCACCGAAAATCTGCTTGGGATCGTCCAGGTAGCGCAGCGACCATTTGGAGAACATCCAGTGCGGGCTCCAAGCGTTGACCAATGACCACTTGTTGCGCTTGAGGTTACGCTCCAGCTCATTGAGCATGCCGCTCTCCGAAGACCCCACCAGTTTGTAGCCGGCCAATTTGTAGTCTTCGATGGCCTTGACGGTGAGCTTGTACTGGCCGTTGCCGACTTCGGAGGTAAAGATCTTGCCGTCGAACTTCTCGCGGACGCCGGGTTTGTTCAGGTCTTCCACGCTGGCTACTTCTGCGACCGGCACCGTGGTGGGCACGGCCATGCCGATGCGTCCCTCATACAGCACGCCGAGGTCTTCGAGGCGGTCTTTGTACTTGTCATAGAACGCCTTGTGGGTGCTGGGCAGCCAGACCATCGGGATCAGGTCAATGTTGCCGTTGGCCAGTGCCTGGAACTGGATGCCAATGTCGGCCATCACCAGCTTGACCGGTTGCTTGAGGTGCTCCTGCAACGCGGTACTGGCGAGCTTGACGGTGATTTCCGTGTCGGACCAGTTCACCCAACCGATGCGTACCGGTGGTTTTTGCTCCGCATGGGACAGTGCAGCACTGGCACCCAGCGCAAGGCCGAGCAGGTAGGCACAGGCTTTTTTCCGATAGCGCACTTGAGTATTCATCAGGCGTCCTCCTAGGGGGTGAAGGCGATCTTAGCGACGACTTCCGGGCCCCGCAATAAAAATGTACATGCGTGTCGTCGATTGTTGACACATGTGTACATTTACCATAATTTCAAATCGCCCAGCCTGATGATGCCCACGACGGAGCACACCCCGATGTCCAGCGATCCCCTGCTGCAGCCCTACAAAATCAAGCACCTGACCCTGCGCAATCGGATCATGACCACCGCCCACGAACCGGCCTACCCGGTGGACGGCATGCCGCAGGCGTTGTACCGCGCGTACCACGTCGAACGTGCCAAGGCCGGCGTGGCCTTGACCATGACTGCAGGCTCTGCCGCGGTGTCGCGCGACAGCCCGCCGGTGTTCAATAACGTGCTGGCATACAAGGACGAGGTTGTCGGCTGGCTGAAGGACCTGACGGATGAGTGCCACGAACACGGCGCGGCCGTGATGATCCAGCTGACGCACCTGGGTCGTCGCACACGCTGGGACAAGGCGGATTGGCTGCCGGTGGTTTCGCCGTCGCACCGTCGCGAAGCCTCACATCGCTCCTTCCCGAAGAAGATGGAAGACTGGGACATCGAGCGGATCATCAAGGACTACGTCGACGCCGCCGAGCGCATGCAGGCGGCCGGGTTGGATGGCCTGGAACTGCAAGCCTACGGGCATTTGATGGACCAGTTCTGGTCGCCGCTCACCAATGACCTCGACGGCCCATACGGCGGTTCGCTGGAGAACCGCATGCGGTTTACCTTCGATATCCTGCGCGGCATTCGCCAGCGGGTCGGTGAACACTTCCTGTTGGGCGTGCGCTACACCGGCGACGAAGCCTTGCCAGGCGGGTTTACTGCCAACGAAGGCTTACAGGTGTCGCACATGCTCAAGGACAGCGGGCTGGTGGATTTCCTCAATGTGGTACGCGGGCATATCGACACGGATGCGGGCCTCACCGATGTGATTCCTATCCAGGGCATGCGCAACTCACCGCACCTGGATTTTGCCGGCGAGATACGCGCGTCCACCGGGTTTCCCACTTTCCATGCGGCAAAAATCCCGGATGTCGCCACCGCGCGTTATGCCATTGCCTCGGGCAAGGTGGACATGGTCGGCATGACCCGCGCCCACATGACCGACCCGCATATCGTGCGCAAGATCATCGAGCGCCGTGAAGAGGACATTCGGCCCTGCGTCGGCGCCAATTACTGCCTGGACCGTATCTACCAGGGTGGCGCAGCCTACTGCATCCACAACCCGGCGACTGGCCGCGAAACCAGCATGCCCCATGACATTCCCAAGGCGGCGCTGAAGCGCAAGGTGCTGATTATCGGCACGGGCCCGGCCGGGCTGGAAGCGGCGCGGGTGGCCGGGGAGCGTGGTCACGACGTCACCGTGCTGGAGGCCGCCGACCGAGCCGGCGGGCAGATCCGCCTGACGGCACTGAGTGAGCGGCGTCGCGAGATGATCGGCATCATCGATTGGCGCATGGCCCAGTGTGAACGCCTCGGCGTGCGGTTCCACTTCAACACCTGGGCCGAGGCCGAGACAGTGCTGGCCCATGAGCCGGACGTGGTGATCGTCGCCACCGGCGGCATGCCGCACACCGAGGTGCTGGCCCAGGGGAATGAGCTGGTGGTCTCGACCTGGGACATCATTTCCGGCGACGTCAAGCCGGGGCGCCACGTGCTGATATTCGATGACGCCGGCGACCATGCCGCCCTGCAAGCCGCCGAGGTGATCGCACAGAGCGGCGCCAGCGTCGAAATCGTCACCCCGGACCGCGCGTTCGCCCCGGAAGTCATGGCCATGAACCTGGTGCCCTACATGCGCAGCCTGCAAGACCTGGACGTGACCTTTACCGTGACTTACCGAGTCGAAACGGTGGAGAAACGCGACGGTCGGCTGCTCGTCAGCTTTGGCAGCGACTACGGCAAGGTGCACAAGCAGCGGGTTGTCGATCAGGTGGTGGTCAACCACGGCACCCTCCCCCTGGACGACCTGTACTTCGACCTGCGCGCGCATTCCAGCAATGGTGGGGCCGTGGAGCAGCACGACTTGATTGCCGGGACCCCGCAGAACATCGTGACCAACCCCAAGGGCCGCTTCCAACTGTTCCGGATCGGCGATGCAGTCGCCGCGCGCAATACCCATGCGGCGATCTATGATGCGTTGCGGTTGGTTAAAGACCTGTAAAGAACACCGAGCCCCCTGTTGGAGCTGTCGAGCTTTAGCGAGGCTGCGAAAGCGGTGGGTCAGGCGATAAAAATGCCAGCAGTGCCGACAGCCCCCACACTTAGATCCATGTCGCGGCCGACACTGCGCCCGTGCTATGTCGGTTCGTCAAAGGTGTCAGTCAACGGCACAAACACCCCCGGCGAGGTTTCGGCGTAGCCAAACGCCCCATAGAAGCGGTCCAGTTCGCGCCGCTTCAAGGCCTTGCCGGTGAATACGCTGACGTACTGGGGAATTCGCCGGAACCGCACCACCACGTCTTCGGTGGTTTTCATCGAGATGTAGCCGATCTGTGTGAGGTAGATGGTTCGCGCGCGCACATCGGCGGCTTCGTCATCGTAGCCAAAGCGCCGGAACATGCCGGCCAAGGCGTTGATACGGGTGTCGTCGGCCAGGGCAATTTCGGCGCTGACCTCCCCCGACTGCATTGCCCAACTGCGCACGGCAAATTCGAACTGCGAGTCGAACAGTTCCGGGTTCAGCCAGCATTCGAAGACGTTGAGGATCGCCTCGCAAATACTCTCGGCATAACGCTCGCACTGGCGCACCAGGTTGCCGGTGTTCTTGTCGCGCCAACGGGTCAACAACGCGGCGAGCAGTTGCTCGCGGTCTTCATAAAACCAATAAAAGCTGGTACGCGACAGGCCCAGTTGCTTGGCCAGCGGCATGACGCGCACGGCGTCGATGCCGGACTCTTTCAGCGCTGTGTACGCGGCGTCCAGCCACACGTCGACCGAGCCTCGCCAGCCCGTGTCCTGGGTCTTGCCTCGGGGTTTTGCGATCATCCGGGGGTCACCTTGCCTGGGAATTGCAGGCCACTCTACACGCCCAGCTGCGTGGTGCACAGGAAGTGTACAGCGACGTACATTTCGACTCGCCCTGCTGCACCGCCTTTTGCGCAACCTAGAGGTTTAACGTACTAAATTGAACGAATCTGACCCTGTTCCGCTCAATACTTCAGGACACATAAACCCCCACACGGACGAGGTTGAGGTAGCGGACATGGCAGCGAAAAAGGGTGAAGCATCGACCACACCTGGCTGGGACGAACAACTGGCCAGCAACACCGAACTGTTCTTCGAAGCTGATCGGTTGGAGAAGGCAGCCTACGACATCATTGGCACCAGTCTGGCCGACGCAGCCGCGTGGTTGCGCTTTAGCGAGGCCAAGCAGATTGCCGACGCAAAGCGTACCGAGGCGTACCAAGACTTGATGCGCATACGCCGGGGCATGCTGGACCGAGACTCGCGGCCCTCCCCCCGCGCCAATCACCCTCCCCAGCGCGGCCCCTTCGCCGCCCATTGAGACTGCACGCGTCTCACCCGCCGCGAGAAAAAATATTATACAAACCCGCCCCGCTCCCCAAACATCCATGGGCCGCCCGCGTCAGCGGAACTTCCCTGGTTTTTTAGAGCAGGCCCCTCTATGGCACGATTTAAAACCACGCTGTTGGCTTTCCATTTCCTGACAATCGCAGGCCTATTCATGCCCTCATTGAATGCCCACGCCAACACCCCCGATTCAAGTGTGGCAGTCCCTTCGCAAGACGCCGTCTACCAACTGCGCATCTACGAAATTTTCGAGACCAACAAGGTTGCGTTTCATCAGCGATTTCGTGATCACGCCATGCGCATCATGGCCCGCCATGGGTTCGATATCATCGCCCTGTGGGAAGCCAAGACCCACCAGCGTACCGAATTCGTCTACGTGATCAGATGGCCTGACGCCGATACGATGCGCCAGGGCTGGAAAAACCTGATGGCTGACCAGGAGTGGTCCGCCATCAAGGAAAAAAGCGCCGCGGAACACGGCGCGATGGTGGGCGAGATTCAGGAAAAGGTGATGGCGTTGACCGACTATTCACTGATACCCGCCGGCCTGCCACGGCCATGACGCAAAGGTAACCTACAGTTCCTTGAAGCGGTGCCGCGGTATTCCCGGCACCGGCAAGCGGATGCTGTAGATATTGCCCGCCGCCGGATAGTCCGAGTGCTCCGCCGCCGACATGCCGAACTTGGCAGTGGTGATAAACAAGGTGCGCCTGTCCGGCCCGCCAAAGCAGCAACTGGTGGGGCGTGGCACTGGCATTGGCAAGGTCTGGAGCAGGACGCCATTGGGGTCATATTGGAGCAGGCAGCTGCCATTGAACTGGCAAACCCAGAGGTTGCCCTCGACATCCAGGGCCAGGCCGTCCGGGCGCCCAAGTTCAGCCGGGGTCTGGGCAAATACCGAGACTTGTTCCAGGTAGCTGCCATTTGCCGGGTAGCGGGCACGGTAGAGGGTCCGGGCTACCGAGTCGACGAAGAACAGCTCGCGCCCATCACGTGACCACACCAGGCCGTTGGGCAGGCTGATGTTGTCCAGTATCACCGAGGCGTTCAGGCCGGCGTCGTAGCGGTAGAACTTGCCCGTGTTGCGGCTGTGCGCCTCATCCATCAAGCCGGTGATGAAACGGCCCTGGGGATCGCAGGCACCATCGTTGAAGCGGTAGGACGACAGCGTGATGGCCAACTTTGAGTGCTGGATGACCCGCAGGCGGGTGCGGTCGAGGATGGCAACCCCGGCATTCTGGGTAAAAATCAGATTGCCCTTTTCGGTCAATGCCAAGGCGCCAATACGCGAAGGCGACTCATACAACCGTGTCAGGTTGCCGTGTAGATCCAAGGCATTGATCTGGCCGCCACTGATGTCCACGAACAGCAGGCACTGGTGGGTTTCATCCCAGACCGGGCTCTCACCCAGGTCAGCCTGGCAGTGCGAAAAAAGACGAAGCTCTTCCTGAGCAGGCATAGTCAACACTCCTTGATCTGGTCCCAACGCTGGGCGACTTGTTCGGCAGTGGCGGCCTTCACGCGAGCCAGATCGACGGGATAGTCGACACCCGGGTTTTCCACAAACCGCGTCGCCGTAAACTGGCCATTGCTGGCGCGCAGGACGTAACCGGAATCCTGGCATTGCTGCGACGCCAGGAACACCACGCCAGGCGTCACCCATTCGGGCTTGAGGTTTTCCGGTTCGCCCGTCACGCCCCACATGCGGGTCTTGGCCACGGGTGATACCGCATTGACCAGAATGCCCGACTCCGCACCTTCCATGCTCAACGCATTCATGATGCCCAGTTGCGCCATCTTGCCGGCGGCGTACGCCACCAGGCCGGGTTGCGCATAGTGCTGGTACATCGCACGGTCTGACGAGGTCAATATCACCCGGGCGGCAGTAGAGTGCTTGAGGTGTTTCCAGGCATGTTTGCATAACCAGATCGGCGTGTAGATATTGATATCCACCGCGCGACCTATGAATGTTGCATCAGCCTCATCAATGGGTTGATAACCGACCCAACCGGCGTTGTGAATCAAAATATCGAGTTGACCAAACGCCTCGATGGCCGTCGCCACCAACTGCTCGCAACCCTGTTCGGTGGACAGGTCACCGTGATGTCCGACCACGTTAAAACCCTGGTCTGCAAGGGTGCGTGCCGCTTCCATGGCAATCGAGCCATCGCCCCCCGCGCCCAACTTGTCCGCACCAATATCACTGATCACGACATTGGCGCCCAGCGTAGCCAGGGCTTGCGCGTAACTGAACCCCAACCCTCGGCCAGCGCCCGTTACAACGGCAGTCATTCCTGTAAAGTTCATTGGCTTTTCCTCTTGAGTGCCACTTCACCTTAACAATGTATATGAGTGCTGTTTAATACTAACGGCGGCGCAAGTTGATACTTGGTTCATATCAAGTTGATGTTTATTGCGCGCAAACCCGGAGTGAACGGCCCCTCCATGAACTTCAGTGCGGGATTCAGGTCTGCTGGGTAGTTTTGCAAGTTTTGGATCCAAAGTTTAACTGAGCGATGTTTATTCCTTAGTCGAACGCTGGATTACCGGTACCATTGCTGCACCTAGTCCACTGATCAGTTCAAATGAAGGAACAGAAGAAATGATCGAAACCCGCCTGCTACGCCAGTTCATTGCCGTGGCTGAAGAGCTGCATTTCCACAAGGCTGCCATTCGCCTGCACATGGCCCAGCCCCCGCTGAGCCAGGCCATCAATCGCCTGGAAGACAAACTGGGGTTCAGTCTGTTTACCCGTAATAAGCGCGGGGTAAAACTGACCCCGGCCGGCGGTGCGTTCCTGGAGGCCGCCTATAGCACCCTGAAGGCGTTGGAGCAGGGCATCGAACACGCACGTCAGGTGTCCGAGGGGATTGCCGGCAAACTCACGGTGACTGCGGTGTCGATCGCCTACTACGAGTCACTGCTCAGTACGCTGCGCCAGTTTCGCGAGACCTTTCCCAAGGTCCAGTTGGTCATCAAGGAGATGCCCTCCTCCAGCCAGGCCAAGGCCATTCTGTCGGGAGAGGCGGATATTGCCTTCATGCGCAAGCTGCCGATTTCGGCGGAAAACGTCGAGTCACGCCTGTTGCTGGATGAAGAGATCGTGATGGCGCTGCCCGCCCATCACCCTAAGGCAAAGGACGGCCAGATAGACTTGAGGGACTTCGCCGGCGAAGACTTCGTGTTCACCCCCGAAGCCCTGGGTACCGGCTATCACAGTCAGCTTATTGCATTGTGTGAAGCCGCCGGTTTTTACCCCAAGGTGGTGCAAGAGGCCGCACAGATCCATACCCTGATCGGCCTGGTAGCCTGTGGCTTCGGGGTCGCCCTGGTACCCGAGTCGATTGCCAATTCAATCATGCGCGACAAGGTACTGTTTCGCCGGATCTACCCGGTGACCGCCTCCCCCAACCCGGCAATCGGCCTGTACATGAGCTGGAACACCCACAACGAATCACCGTTGATGGACAGCTTTATTTCCATGCTCGACTTCAACGCAGCCCCCCGGGTTGAAGGGGCACTGGCCGTACAGGTTGGTTAGAGTGCCAGCCGGTAATCCTTGAGCCATGCGGCAAGGGACAAAGCGGTCTCCAGGTTATTGCGCTTGAGCTGGGAGTTGAAGGCCCCCACAGGCTGTTCAAGCTCGCGACGCAATTGCGTGCGATCAATGATCTGGAAAACCGCGTTGTCGGCTTGTTGCAACAGCGCACGGGTTTGCGCACGCAGGAACTGTTCATACGCCAGATTGGCAGACGTCGGGTAGGGACTCTTTTTGCGCTGCATGACAGCGTCAGGTACCAGGTCGGCACAGGCCTGCTTGAGCAACCACTTTTCCACGCCCTCCTTGCCCTTGATGCTCCAGGGTACGTTGTAGACGTACTGCACCAGTTCATGGTCGGTGAACGGCACACGCACTTCGAGACTGGCGTACATGCTCAAGCGGTCCTTGCGATCCAGTAGAATCGGCAGCCAGCGATGCAGGTGCATGTGGCAGACTTCGCGCATCTTGCGCTCCTCAAGGCTGTCGCCCGGCAGATGTTCGACGCTGTCCACCGCCTGGCCATAACTGCTGCGTTGGTATTCGGCGAAATCACACAGTTTGTTGAAGTCCGGGTTGATCATCTCGGCCTGCAGCAGCTGCATGCGCGACAGCCATGGAAAGCGCTGGGCTTCCAGGGCCTGGGGGTCGCGGAACCAAGCGTAGCCACCAAACACCTCATCCGCTGCTTCGCCGGAAATGGCCACGGTGGAGTGCTCGCGAATGGCCTTGAACAGCAAGTGCAGTGAGGTGTCCACATCGCCGAAGGTCTGGGCCGAGTCGTTGGCCCTGAATACCGACTGCCGCGCCACCTCGCTCACCAGTTCCTGGTTGTCGATCAGGATGGTCTGGTGATGGCTGCCGATCGCTTCGGCCGCCGCCAGGGCAAAGGGTTGGTCGCGGTCAGGGCGAAAGGTGTCGGCACGGAACTGTTCGGCCTGGCCGACAAAGTCCACCGAAAACGAGTTGACCACACCGCCTTGCTCGGCTTGCAGTTTTTTCTGCGCCATGGCGGTGAGGACGGTCGAGTCCAGGCCGCCGGAGAGCAAGGTACAGACCGGCACGTCGGCATACAGCTGTTCGCCCAGGGCCTTTTCCAGCAAGGCGCGGGTTTTCTCGACGGTTTGTGCGTCGGTGTCGGTGTGCTCATGACGTTCGACAGCCCAATAACGCTGCACCTTCGGTGCGCGCCCCGCCAGCAATTGCAGGCTATGGCCCGGAGGCAGTTCGCGAATGCCCTTGAAGGCCGTCTGCGCGGTAGCCTTGGACAGGGACAACGCGTCCACAAGGCCGACAACGTCCAGCGCTCGCTGGAACTGCGGATGGGCGAGAATGGCCTTGGGCTCCGAGGCGAACAGCAGGCCAGCGTCCAGCGCCGCATAAAACAGCGGCTTGACGCCCAGACGGTCGCGCAGCAGCAGGAAACGCCCCTGGCGCTCATCAAAAATAGCCATCGCAAACATACCGGTGAGGTGGTCGACGCATTGCTCACCCCACTCCAGATAGGCGTGCAACACCACTTCCGTATCGCTGCGAGTCGTGAACTGGTGCCCGGCCTTGCTCAAACGTTCACGCAGTTGGACATAGTTGTAGACCTCGCCGGTGTACACCATCGCCACCGTCGCCCCGCCCGCAGTGGTGAATGTCATCGGCTGCACGCCGCCGCTCAAGTCAATGATTGCCAGCCGCCGGTGCCCCAGTAGCGCGTGCTGCCCCTGCCAGTTCCCTTCGGCGTCCGGGCCACGTCGCGTGAGGCTGGCGGTCATCTCGGCAACCAGTGGACGTTGATCTTTGAGGTCTCGCGCAAAGTCGACCCAGCCTGTAATTCCACACATATCAAAGGATCCTTATTGGTCGAGTGCAGCCGCCGGCAACGGGCCACGCAGCGTTTCAAGTCGTTTAGCCAAGTCGATCAATTGCAGCTCGCTGTCGCGGCGCCCCATGATCTGCAGGGCCAGGGGGGCCTTGCCGTCAGCACTGAGCATGATCGGCAAGGTGATTGCCGGCAGGCCACTGAAGCTGGCTAAGGGTGTAAAGCCGATTTTGCGTGAGTAATACGGGTCGGCAGGCGACGGAATGGTCGAATCGCCCGGCAGCGGACGGCGCACATCGAAAGGCCGGCAAGGGTCGATGGGAAACACCACCACGTCCACGCCTGCAGCGTCAAAACAACTGTCAATGGAGGCACGCACCGCCTGCATGCGCGCGGTTATCTGCTGATACTCGGCGTCGCTCACACCGGCACCTACCTCCAGCGCGGCCTGGGTCGACCAGTGCAAATCCGCATCGAAAATTTCACGCCATACCTGAGAAGCCAGCCACGCGTCCCGGGCACATAACTGCCACGCCGAACCACGGCAGTCCCACAGTTCGGGCAACTGCATGGGCACTTGAGGCATGCCCAGGTCTGCCAGGAGGCTTTTTGCCTGATCCATCATCGCCAGCATCGGTGCCGTGGTGACACCGTCGTCAATGTGGCTTAACACGCCAATCCGGTAGGTGCCGGCCAGCGGCTTTTGCACGCCCAGGTGTCGCTCAAGCCCCAGCCTGGGCATCAGGAAGTCCAGGTCATCGGCGGTACGCGTGACCCAGCCGAGGGCGTCCATGGAGGGTGACAACGGGAACACGCCGTCCAGATTGGAGGCCTTGTGGGTCATGCGCAGCCCCACCATGCCGCAATGGGCTGCAGGCCAACGCACGGAGCCGAGCACATCGGTGCCCAGGGAGATGTCACACAGGTGCGCGGCCACGGCCACCGCCGAACCGGTGCTGGAGCCGGAGGGGTCAATGCTCGGATACAATGGATTGCGCGCCCCGCAGCCGAAACCGATATTGAGTTCGGTGGTGGCGACCTTGTACAGGATGCGCACCTCGGGGTGTACCGCCCACAAGGCGCTGGCTGACACATCGGGATAGTGCCGGTAACTGCGCAACCCCAGGCGCGTGGGCATGCCCGCCACGTCGACGGTGTCTTTGACCCCCATGCGGAACGTGGCTGTGTCGTCGGTCACACTCGACACCAGGCAACGGTATTGGCTGTCCGCCGAGCCTGCCCAGTGGTTGTACTGCCCGGCCCATTGATGCCGCAGTTGCGGCTGTTCCAGCAGCAAACGGTAGCGCTGGCGCAACGGTAACCTGAGAAATTCCGGCACCGCCGTGGCCTGTTCACGTTGGCTCGCGTGGCCGGACAGGTAGGCAGTAATGCTCTGCTCTGCAGTACGGATGCTCATGACTCTCAACTCCCTGTTTGCTGGATAGCCCAAGCCTGCGGCTTGCCGCTGGCCGACAAGGGCAAATGCTCGACGCGTCGAATCTGCACCGGCTTGGGAAAATGAACGCCCAGGCGCTCGATGGCCTGGGCAAGGCTCGCCTCCGTGAGTGTGGGCGAGCTGAAAACCACTTCGTAGGCCTCACCGCGCAACTCATCGCGCAGGGGCATGCACGCCAGGTGCTGGCACTGGGTCACGGCACTGAGTTCAGCGCGCAGGACACCCAGGTCCTGGCGCACACCATTGATTTTTATCAGCTG
Source organism: Pseudomonas sp. AC112 (assembly GCF_979253545.1). Taxonomy (NCBI): domain Bacteria; kingdom Pseudomonadati; phylum Pseudomonadota; class Gammaproteobacteria; order Pseudomonadales; family Pseudomonadaceae; genus Pseudomonas; species Pseudomonas sp. AC112. The sequence goes on along the minus strand of NZ_CEEDCM010000001.1, from coordinate 4,712,696 downwards.
GCTGGCACGCCCCAACCACTGGAATTGCCCATGCCCTACCGCCAGGATCCAGTCGTCGCTCTGGTGCGTCAGTGCCGACACTTGTCCCTCAGCGGCCCTTGCGATTCGCGGGCTGTGCACGTTGAGTCGCGACTCCACCCCCACCGGGCTGAGCAGCGAGACATCCTCGAACACCGTCCAGGCCGTGGGCGCCTCGCTAATGGGACGATGTGCAATGGCACCGGTCTCGGTCGAGCCGAGCAGTTCAATAAACGTCACGCCCTGGCCGGCATAACGATCAACGATCGCGTACGCCTTGGAAGGCAGCGCCGAAGCGCTATGCAGCACCAGTACTGGCACCTGCGGCACCAGGCGTTTGAGCAGCGATGCGAGCAATGTCCAGGTGCTGGCGATGCACAGGATCACTGTCGGCCCCCTGACCTGCAGGTCCGGCAGCAGGAGTGCTTCCAGGGAGCAGGATTGCAATCGGGCCCGGGTCACATCGGCACCGACCTGCCCCAGAATCATGCCGTAGCTGTGTTCGGTAGGGGCGAACGACAGGATATCCGTGACACCCGCGGCCCACGTACCGAGGATCATCCGTGCTTCCTGCTCCATCTGCCGCCGGGTGCGGGCCCACTGGCGCGGCGCGCTGGTAGACCCGGACGTACGGAAGACATGCTCCGCGCTCATCGCCTACACCGCCTGCAAGGTGGCAGTGTCTTCCAGGCGCTCCTTGACGAACTGCTCCATTTTTTCCAGGGTCTCGAACCAGTAGCGAACGTCGTCGCCGACATAGTCCACCTCGATACCAAACCGCTCCTCGATAGTGGTCACCACTTCGACCGCCATCAGGCTGTCGAAACGCTCGCCGATAAAGTCGCGAAAACTCTCGTCCGCGCCAATGCTGCGAACTTCAGGCCCCAGTAGTGTTTCCAGGGCGGTACGGATATCGTCTTTTACAGTGCTGACGTTAGTCATGTTATTAACCCTTGGTGGCGGCGTTAGTCAGTGTTTCACCCGTGGCGTAAAAAACACTTTCAGGAAACACATCCTCGTACTGCAGATAAAAGAATGAATCGGCAAACTGCGCGGTAAAGAAGTTGAACAGTTGCGTGGCAAAATCCTTGCGGAAAAACTGATCACGGCTGGCGGCTATCGAGGCGCGAATAAAGAACACACGACTACGCTTTGTTTCACCATGGTTGATCGGCATGGGTAGGCCGGCACTGAATACACTGTCTTCATCCAGCGCACTAAAAATCACCATGCAGTGCCCCGGATCCAGGCCATGGCCCTTGAGTTCCCGGGCAACTTTCAAGGCGATTTTCTTTTTCTCGCTTATTCCCAGAAACCCGGAGCGAATGTTGATCGTCGGCACATGAGCCTCTCAAGACAAATACAAGTTAGGAAGTACCGGCAACTGCCCCTTGAACCACTGCCCCACCAGACTGCCCAGGCAGGTGGACAGCGCGTCGTGCCCTTCGCGGTACATCGGTGACCAGGCGTAACCGCCCTCCGTCTCGACGTTTTCCAGGAAATACAGCACGTGAGCGCGGTCTACCTCGAGGCCGAAATCGCAGGACGCGGCCATGGCTTCGTAGGTACTGAGCAGGTCCGGAATGCGATTGCCGGTATTGGCGAAACCACCCTGCCTGACCTTGTGCCGCCGCAACAGGGCAAGCATTTCGTCATCATCGCGGTGGCCCAGGTATCGCAGGCATTTGAGCGCCTGGACACTGGAACGGAACGTCGGCACACCGCCCGGGAAATTGGCGAAGGCCAGCGGTTCCTGGGTGACGGCGCAACGCCTTACAAAGCGCTCCAATTGCCCGCAGTCGATTCCGTCACTGCGGCCCAGCCGAGTGATGATCGAAACCGCGGAAGCCGTCGACACCATGTCCGAGCCTCGCCCCTCCCAGAAGCCGAAGCCGCCATCGGGGTTCTGGATCCGCCCCAACCACGCCAACACGGCCTGCCGCGCCTGTGGCGAGTCGCGCAGCGCACCGGCCGCCAAGGCCCACGCCGTACAACGTACTTCTGCGCCACGGCCGGGCATATACATGACGCCGGCTTCGTTGGGCAGTTGACAGCCCTCGATCCACCTCACCGCCGAGGCACGGGCCTGTGGGGAGAGGCGGCCATCCAGGACGGTGGCGGCAGTGGTCAAGACATCCGCCGCCGCGCTTTTTTCACGGTAGGTGTAGCCGCCATTGTCGACATAAAGCTGCTGGACAAACCGGCTGACGCCCAAGGCCAGCCCACTCACATCCTGGCCCAGGGCCTTGAGCGAACCGACCGCACAAAACACCGCCCATACGTCTTCACAGTCATAGCCTTGCCAGCGCACAAAGCCGCCTTCAGGGCCACGCAACGACTCGATCCACGCGACGCAATCGGCACTGTGCAATGGCGCGGTTCCCAGTGCGGCGAGGGTCGCAGTGGTGCGATAGGTGGCCCACAGGCACGGTGTATCCGCCGCTTCACTGAAACGAAACCCGCCCCCTTCAAGCTGCTGGGCCTGCATCCAGTGGACCAGTCGATCCATATCCCATGCAGGCACCCAGTCGCCTTGCTGGCTGAGCGCCTTCCAAGCCATCACGCCATAAAAGCACGCGCGCACATCGGCCTTGTTACGCTGGGCAAACGCGGGCGACCAACTCAGCCCGCCATTTTCGCACTGCAATGCACTGAGCCACTCGAGCAGCATGGCCGGCGCTTTCACTTGACCGTGGCACACATTGATCAAGGTGCGTACGGCATAGTGCGTCGCCCACACGTCTGCGCCCTGCCCCGCGCACATGGCGTAAGCCTGCCCGTCCCACAGGCTGTCCAGCCATGGCTCGGTCTTTTCCGACACCTGTTCCAACGCGCCAAGATCGTTGAGGGTTTCCGTGCAGTAAAACGTTGCCCAGGCATCCGAAGGCATGCCTTTGCTCCAGGCATAGCCACCATCGCGATTCAATCGCGTCTCGATGTAGCGACGAATCTGCGGCTGGTCGACGGTGTGCAACTGATCGATCCAGGCCAGGCTGCGGATGGCCGCATACGTGCACCAGAGGTCCGGTTGGCCGCTGACCACCGCGCGCCCCTCGGGGAAACGTGGCGGGACCGGACTGAAGGCATTCATTGCTGGCCACCGACAAAGCGCAGGTTGGTTTTTTTCCAGCTTTTTTGCGAGGCGCCACTCTTGCTGACCGCCGCCAGGTTGTTGACGAACAGGATCCTGTCCCACTGCAGGTTCATGCGTTCCTGGGAGCACTCGCGCAACGAGTCTGCGAGCCCGGCTTCCAGCGCGTTGTCCCAGACCACGTCGCGCTCCAGGATCAGGCTGGCACTGTCGGTCGTACGGTCCACCTCGATCATGTAGCCGGTGGCGTTGCTGGTGCCGTAGACGATTTCCTCGATCTTGCGGATTTCAAGGTCCACTCCAGAGACCATGACAGCGTCGGAATCGCGACCGTTGACCATCATTGTCGGTCCAGGCAAACCGACTGCACACTCGGACGTGATGGTCACGCTGTCGCCGGTGTCCAGGCGCAATAGGGGGCGGGCGTAAAGATTCAGCGGCGTGACGACCAGGCGTCCGCTGGCGCCTTTGCTCAAGGGTACGATCTGACCGCTGGCGGTCACCAATTCGAAATAGTTGGTACCCGTGGTCAAGCGTTGCACCTTGCCCTGGGTCACCGCCGCCAAGGTGCCGGTTTCGGTGCTGCCGTAGCTGGCGTCGTGAATATCGCAAGCCCACCACTGCGCCAGTTTTTCCCGGAATGGCCGGGTATTGACCTCGCCCAGCAACATGATCGCCTTGATCGACTCACTGACCCGCTCCAGCATCTGCCGCTGCTTGAGGTAGCGCGTGAGCTGGACGAGGACCCCCGGCGCGATAAAGATCACAGTCGGACGGTACACCTCGAACATTTTGCACAGGCGCTCCCAATCGGTGATACCGGTAGTGAAGGGGTAGGCACGCACATGGGAGACATCGAGGTATTCGCACACATTGGCGATCAAGTCGCCCACTGGAACGATGTCTGACGGCATCAGATTGGCGACCCGCGAACCGGGCTCGATAACGTGGCGCCAGTGGAACGCTACCGACACCGCGTTCCAGATGATGTCCTCCTTGAGCCTGGGGCTGGGGGTCGGCTCGCCGGTGGTGCCGGTGGTTGCGTAATACTTGGCGGCCTGGCCGTATTCAACGGTGCAGAATGCACGTGGAGAACCTTTCAGGCTGGCCTTGGGTGTCAGCGCCAGGGCCTGGAACCCGGCAAAACTGTAGTCACCCAGGGCATGGTAGAACTCGCTCTTGCGAGCACGTTCCCATACGGCCCGCAGTTTTCGCTCATAGAAAGGGGCGTCGGGGATCAACTCCCCATGACGCAGGATTTCGCTTTCGGCGCCCTGCAAAACCCCATAGTAATGATCGTTATGCACTAACATTAACTTGCCCTCGTTAAAAAACCCCAGCGAGAATTGGCGAGCCGAGCGATAAAGTAAAATACTTTCGCGGTCTATTTGTAAGAGCCTGCAGATATCAGAGAAAACGCCCGATACTTGGCGACCCGGCGATATTATTTAGTTAGGGTCGTGCCCCCGCGATACGCGAGTCGGCCGTACATTACAACTAACCAGACAGTTCACAGCTCTCTAACACTGGGGGTCTTCACGCGCCGACTAATACCCGCCAAAAGTATTAAACAGAGACTTTTATAGTATTTCTCATCTCACTGTTGTCACCGCACTATCACCGCCACCTTGCAAAAACGAGTTCCGGGCATAACCACGACAGTCGCTTAAAAGACGGCGCCAACTTAGTGCACTTGCACCGGTGGGACCTTCGACTTATGCACCGACAAGGAGACGCTGAATGCTGACGACACACAAACACTTCCAGGCCAACGCCACTGGCTGGACACCCGACACGTGGCGCTCACGCACGGCCCTGCACCAGCCCGTCTACCCCTGCCCCACCGAACTCCAGCATACCTTGCAGCGACTGGCCCAGCGGCCCGCGCTGGTGAGCGCTGGCAAGATCCTGCAACTCAAGACCTTGATCGCCCAGGCGCAGGACGGCCAAGGCTTCATCCTGCAAGGCGGCGATTGCGCGGAGTCTTTTGATCACTGCTCCAGGGAGACCACCGCCAGCCAGGTCAAAGTGCTGCAACAAATGACTCAAGTACTGATGCAGCGCCTGCAAATGCCGGTGATCTGCCTGGCGCGCCTGGCTGGGCAATACGCCAAGCCGCGTTCCAGCGACAGCGAAACCCTGGGCCAGGAAACCCTGCCGGTGTACCGTGGTGACATCGTCAACGGCAGCACGTTTAGCCCACAAGAACGCCGCGCCGACCCGCAACGCCTGCTGCAGGCTTACAGTTGTTGCGCTTCAACCCTGGGGTTTGTCCGTGCCCTGTATGAAACCGGTATCGATGACCTGCTCAAGCCCGCGCACTGGAGCACGGCATGGATCGACACGCACCCTGAGAAAGCCGCCTTCCATCGCACAATCCAGGGTGTGCAGCACACCGCGCAATTCATGGCGGCGCTGGCAGGCAGCGACACTGACCGTTTTCTGCACCGTGAAACCTTTGTGTCCCACGAAGCCCTGCTGCTGGACTACGAGCATGCCCTGACGCGCCAAGAACCGGGTTTCGACGGCTGGTTCAACCTGTCCACGCACTTTCCCTGGATCGGCAAACGCACCGCCGACCTGGAAGGCGCGCATGTGGAGTACTGTCGCGGCATCCGCAATCCATTGGGCGTGAAAGTGGGTGCCGAGGTCAGCCCCGACGCCTTGCTGGCGCTGATCGAGCGACTCAATCCCCACAACGAACCGGGCCGACTGACACTGATTCACCGCATGGGCGCTGACCAACTGCGCAAGGCACTCCCGCCCTTGCTCAACGCCGTCACTCGCTCAGGCGCCAAGGTGCTGTGGCTATGCGACCCCATGCACGGCAATACCGAGACCCTGGCCTGCGGTACAAAAACCCGACGTTTCGAGCAGATCATGGGCGAGATCGAGGTGGCCTTCAGTGTCCATCGCGAACACGGCACGCGTTTGGGCGGCCTGCACTTGGAGCTCACAGGGGAGCACGTCACCGAGTGCCTGGGCGGGGCACGCAACCTGCAGCCCGAGGACCTGTCCCGTCGTTACTTGAGCAAGGTCGACCCGCGCCTTAACTATGAACAAGCCCTTGAACTGGCGTTGCGCGTCGCACACCTGACCCACTGACATGAACCCGCCCTCCTCCCACCACTGAGTTCCTATGCCAGCTGTCATCTATATTTTTTCGCTCTGCACCTTCACCTTCGGCTTGTCCGAATTCGTTGTCGCCGGCTTGGTATCCGCGATTTCGCTGGACCTGCACGAGTCCATTTCGAACGTCGGCTCGGCCATTGCAGCGTACGCCCTGGGTGCCGCCATCGGCGCCCCGGTCATCACGGCCATGCTGGCCAGCTGGCGCGACAAATCCGTCTTGCTGCTGACCCTCGCCGTACTTGCCGTCGGCAGCGTGGTTATCAGCCTGGCGCCGGATATCCTGACCTTGCACGGCGTACGCTTCATCATCGGCTTGGCGCATGGCGTGTTCATGGCCGTGGCGTCCAACGCGGCAGTCAAACTGGTCGACCCGATGCGTGCAGGGCGCGCGCTGTCGCTGGTGTGGATCGGCCTGACGCTTTCGATTGCCTTTGGCGTGCCCATCGGCACCTTCTTCGGCAGCTACTGGTCCTGGCGGATAGTGTTCCTGGCTATCGGCGGCCTGGGCCTGATCAGCACGGTGGGGCTGGTCCTGCTGATGCGCCGGCAACCCACCGCGTCACCTAACGCTGGCCAAGGCTTGAAACAAGGCCTCGCCGCCCTGTTGCACCGCGAACTGTTGATGGCTGCCACGATCGCGATGCTGGTGAGCGTCGCCACGTTTTCGTTTTTTACCTTCGTGTCGCCGTTTCTGCTGGACATCACCCGTATCCAACCGCAGGTGCTGAGCCTGGCGATGCTGGTGTTCGGTGTCTGCTCCATTCTCGGCAATGTGCTCGGCGGCTATCTCGTGGATGCATTCGACGCGGACCGATGCTTGCTCGGTGGCTTGAGCGCTTTGATGCTCAACCTGATGAGCTTGTATCTGTGGGGGGACTCGATGATCGCCACCCTGACGCTGGTGGGGCTATTGGGGGTAGTGTTCTTTGCCATTGTGACCATGTCGACCCTGCGCATGCTGCGCCTGGCACACCACTATATTCCGCAATCCAGTGCCGTGGCGTCGGGACTCAATATTGCGTCGTTCAACCTCGGAACAGCGTTGGGTGGCGTCGGCGCAGGGTGGGTGATTACCCATTTCGGTCTCGCCTACATCCCCATCGCAGGCGCAAGTGCGGCCCTGTTGGCCATGGGCACACTTGCCCTGCAAATGAAAAGCCGGCCGGAGCTGCAGGAGGCCTTGCGGGAAAGCCCCTGATATCCAGGGGCTGCCGATCACGGTTTGGGGGCCTCAGTCCGACACTTGCTCGAGGAAAATAAGCTGCAAAGGCTCCTTGAGCAAACCGTTGGCCGCTGCTGCAAATGCCTTGAAGTACGGCGTGGCAAAATGTGCGTCGAGGGCGGCCTGGTTCTTGAAAGCTTCCCGCATGTAGAACGTACCGGGCTCGTCACGCAGCTCAAACAGCACATAGTCAAGGTTACCGGGCTCGGTGCGCGTTGGTTCAACCAACGCCAACAAGCCTTGCTTGAGTGCCTGCTGCTGGCCGGGCTTGGCCTTGAGCACGGCGATGGATACCAAGGGTTTTTGCATGGCGGTCACTCCGTTGGGGGAAAGGCTCGGGTGTTGGCTGGCGCAACCTGCGGTCATCGACACAAGCAGTGTCAACCCCATCGACCTGATCAAGGTGTTCATGCAAACCCCTCCAGCACAATTTTGCCACGCGCCTTGTTGCTCTCGACCAACGCATGGGCACGGCGCATGTTGGCCGCATTGATAGCGCCGAAATGCTCACCCAGGGTGGTCTGCAAAATGCCTTGGTCGATCAGTGTGGCGATGCGATTGAGCAGGTGATGCTGGTGGATCATGTCCGGGGTTTCGAACAGCGAGCGGGTGAACATCAACTCCCAGTGCAGGGACAATGACTTGAGTTTGAGCGGCATCACATCCAAGGTGCGGGGATCATCGATCACCCCCAGGCGCCCTTGGGGTCGCAACACTTCGATCAATTGCGCCAAGTGCTCCTCGGTGTGCGTCAGGCTGGCCACATGACTGACCTCGCCAACCCCCAGCGCTTGCAGTTGGGCCAACATCGGCCGGCGATGGTCGATCACATGATCGGCGCCCATGCGCTTGACCCAGTCGACGGTCTCCGGGCGCGAGGCCGTACCGATCACGGTCATGCCGGTCAGCTCGCGGGCCAGTTGCACCAGCATCGAGCCCACGCCGCCAGCGGCACCCACCACCAGCAATACATCGCCGTCGCCGCCGTCTTCGCGCACTCCGAGGCGATCAAACAACAATTCCCAGGCAGTGATCGAGGTCAGCGGCAAGGCCGCCGCGTGGGCAGCGCTCAACGACTGCGGGCGGTGCCCGACAATACGCTCGTCCACCACCTGCAGTTCACTGTAACTGCCTGCCCGGGTCAGCGAGCCGGCGTAGTAGACCTTGTCTCCCGGCTTGAACAACCGGACGTCGGCGCCGACGTCGCGCACGGTACCGGCCGCGTCCCAGCCGAGCACCTTTGGCTCCTTGGCGAAGCTGCCGGAGCGGACTTTAGTGTCCACCGGGTTGACCGCGACTGCCTCGACTTCTACCAGCAAGTCCCTGGGGCCAGGCGTGGGTGCGGCGATGTTGACGTCTTGCAGTGAGCGCGGGTCGTGGATGGGCAGACCGTGTTCGGTAAAGGCGATGGCTTTCATGGCAGCTCTTTGATGAGGGAAGTGGCGAGCATCTTTACCGTTCCCACTACAAAGAAAAATCTACACAATGCAGCAACACTTTCACTCTGGAAGAGAAAATGATCCGTATCGATGACCTTGGCTTGTTCCTGCGCAGCGCCGCCCTGGGCAGCTTTACTGCCGCCGCGGTCGAGGCCGATTTGCTACCGGGGCAGGTGGCCGCTGCAATCAAGCGGCTGGAGCGGGAACTGGACGTGCGCCTGTTCACCCGCACGACGCGCAGCCTGCGCCTGAGCGCTGAAGGTGAGCAGTACTTGCCCACGGCGCGGTCAGTGCTCGAACACCTGGAGCAAGGTCGGGCCAACCTGCACGGTGACAATGCGCCGCTGCGTGGCACCCTGCAGATCGCCGCCCCGTCGGACCTGGGGCGCAATATCCTGCTGCCGTGGCTCACCGAATTCCGCCGGCTGCACCCGGAGTTGCACCTGCGTTTCCTGCTCTCGGACCACGTGAGCAACCTGTTTCGTGACCCCGTGGATGTGGCCATCCGCTACGGCCTGAACGAAGACGCCAACTACATCGCCCTGCCCCTGGTGCCCGGCAACCGCCGGGTACTGGTGGCGTCACCGGACTACCTGGCACGCCATGACGCGCCCCGAACGCCGCAGGACCTGTCGCGTCACACGTGCCTGCCCTACCTGCAAAGCGGTCGGCTGCATGACCGCTGGCAACTGGGCACGCAAACCGTGCACGTCGCCGGCCCGCTGTTCAGCGATGACGCGGATGTGGTGCGCCGATGGGCCCTCGAGGGTGAAGGGATCGCCTACAAATCCTGGCTGGATGTCAGCGCCGACGTCCAGGCAGGCCGTCTGGTGGTACTGCTGACCGACTATCCCGGTGATGTGTATCCCCTGAGTTTCGCCTGCCCCCATCGCGGGCAGGTCTCGCGATCAGTGACTGCGCTGCATCAATGGCTGAGGCAGCGGTTCAGTGCTATGGCGCCTTTTGCCATCGAGCACTAGCCAACCGTCGTGACGGTGCTGATCAAATTATCGCTGACTCTTGCGCTTCCGGTATTATGGTATACCATCATACACAAACCCACCGTACCCAGATGGAGCAGCCATGAGTTTCGAAATCCGCAAGATCGTCAGCTACGTAGAAGAAACCTTTATCGAAGGCGGCAAGGCTTCTGACACGCCGGTGACCATGGTCGGCCTGGCGGTCGTCCTGAAGAACCCCTGGTTGGGTCGCGGCTTTGTCGAAGACCTGAAACCCGAGATCCGTGCCAACTGCTCGGATCTCGGCGCGCTGATGGTGGAGCGTCTGGTCGGCATCATCGGCGGCGCAGAGAAGATCGAAGCCTACGGCAAGGCCGCCGTGGTCGGTGCCGACGGCGAGATCGAACACGCCTCGGCCATCATCCATACCCTGCGCTTTGGCAACCACTACCGAGAAGCGGTCAACGCCAAAAGCTACCTGAGCTTTACCAACAAGCGCGGCGGCCCGGGCACGTCGATCCAGATCCCGATGATGCACAAGGATGACGAAGGCCTGCGCTCGCACTACATCACCCTGGAAATGCACATCGAGGATTCGCCGCGTGCCGACGAAATCGTCGTGGTCCTGGGCTGTGCCGATGGCGGTCGCCTGCACCCACGCATCGGCAACCGTTACATCGACCTTGAGGAACTGGCCGCTGAAAAAGCCCAGTAATCAAGGCTCGTCACTCAAACAAAAAGGTATGCAGGAGCGCTCCATGATTCGGCTCACCGCTGAACGCACCCCGGCTGGCACCAGTTACCTGGCGACCGGCCAAGGCCAGCCTGTGGTTTTGATCCACGGCGTGGGCCTGAATAAAGAAATGTGGGGCGGGCAAGTCGTTGGCCTGGCCCCGCACTATCGCGTGATTACCTATGACATGCTCGGACACGGCGCCAGCCCGCGGCCGGAAAACGGCACACCGTTGCTGGGGTATGCCGACCAACTGCTGGAGCTGCTTGACCACCTGCAATTGCCCCAGGCGACGGTGATCGGTTTCTCCATGGGCGGGCTGGTGGCACGCGCGTTTGCCCTGCATTACCCCGAACGCCTCAAAAGCCTGGTGGTGCTCAACAGCGTGTTCAATCGCAGCCCCGAGCAGCGCGCCGGCGTTATCGCGCGCACCGCCCAGGCCGCCGAACACGGGCCGGATGCGAATGCCGAAGCCGCCCTCTCGCGCTGGTTCAGCCGTGAATACCAGGCAGCCAACCCGGCGCAGATCGCGGCGTTGCGCCAGACGCTGGCGGGGAACGATCCACAAGGCTACCTGACCACCTACGAGCTGTTTGCCACCCAAGACATGTACCGCGCCGACGAGCTGGGCAACATCAAGTCTCCCACCCTGGTGGCGACCGGCGAACTGGACCCCGGCTCGACACCACAGATGGCCCGGCAATTGGCCGACCGGATTCCGGGCGCCACCGTGGCTATATTGGCCGAGCAACGGCATATGATGCCGGTTGAATCGCCGCGCCTGGTCAACCAGCTGTTGCTGGACTTTCTCGAAACGGCACACGCCCAACAACAAACGATAAAGGGGATCGTGGCATGACACTTGAACGCTTCCAGATGTGCATCGGCGGTGAATGGGTCGATGCCCTGTCCGGCAAGACCTTTGACAGCCTTAACCCGGCCCTGGCAGCACCCTGGGCGCAACTTCCGGATGCCGATGAAGCCGATGTGGAGCGCGCCGTACAGGCCGCACAAACGGCTTTCGACAGCCCGGCCTGGCGTGGCCTGACCGCCACGGCACGCGGCAAACTGCTGCGCCGCCTGGGAGACCTGATCGCCGAGAACAAGGAACACCTGGCCCAGTTGGAGAGCCGCGACAACGGCAAGCTGATCCGCGAGACACGCGGCCAGGTCAGCTACCTGCCGGAGTTCTTCCACTACACCGCCGGCCTGGCCGACAAGCTCGAAGGCGGCACCCTGCCGCTGGACAAGCCCGACCTGTTTGCCTACACCGTGCACGAAGCCATGGGCGTGGTGGCCGCGATCATTCCGTGGAACAGCCCGTTGTACCTGACCGCGATCAAGCTTGCGCCAGCCCTGGCGGCGGGCAACACCATCGTGATCAAGCCGTCGGAGCACGCCTCGGCGACCATCCTCGAACTGGCGCGCCTGGCCCTTGAAGCCGGCATCCCGCCTGGCGTGGTCAACGTGGTCACCGGCTACGGCCCCAGCACTGGCGCCGCCCTCACCCGTCACCCGCTGGTGCGCAAGATCGCCTTTACCGGCGGCGCGGCCACGGCACGGCATGTGGTGCGCAGCAGCGCCGAGAACTTCGCCAAGCTGTCCCTGGAACTGGGCGGCAAGTCACCCAATATCATCTTTGCCGACGCTGACCTCGACAGCGCCATCAACGGTGCGATTGCCGGGATCTATGCGGCATCCGGCCAAAGTTGCGTCTCGGGCTCGCGCCTGCTGGTGCAGGATGAGATCTACGACGAATTCGTCGAGCGCCTGGTTGAGCGTGCGCAACGCATCCGCATCGGCAACCCGCAGGACGACGCCAGCGAAATGGGGCCGATGGCCACCGCGCAGCAACTGGCCGTGGTCGAAGGCCTGGTGGCGGACGCCATCGCTGAAGGCGCGCGCCTGCGCACCGGAGGCAAACGCCCGCAGAACCTCGGCGAGGGCTGGTTCTATGAGCCGACACTGTTCGAATGCGACCGCAATTCGATGAAGATCATGCAGGAAGAAGTCTTCGGTCCGGTGGCCTCGGTCATCCGTTTCAAGGACGAAGCCGAAGCGCTGGCCATCGCCAACGACTCGCAGTTCGGCCTCGCCGCCGGCATCTGGACCCGCGACCTCGGACGTGCCCACCGCCTGGCCCGGGACGTGCGCTCGGGGATCATCTGGGTCAACACCTACCGCGCGGTGTCGGCCATGGCCCCCATCGGTGGTTTCAAGAACAGTGGCTACGGACGCGAAAGCGGCATCGATTCGGTGCTGGCCTACACCGAACTGAAAACGGTGTGGATCAACCTCTCCCAGGCGCCCATGCCTGATCCTTTTGTGATGCGTTAAGAGACCCCGACCATGATCGAACCCGGCATTTACAAAGACGTCATGAGCTCCTTCCCATCCGGGGTCACGGTGGTCACCACCCTCGACCCGGACGGCGGCATCGTCGGCATCACCGCCAGTGCATTCAGCGCGCTGTCGATCGACCCGGCCCTGGTGCTGTTCTGCCCCAACTATGCGTCGGACACCTACCCGATCCTGCGCGACAGCAAGCGCTTTGCGATTCACCTGCTGTCGGCCGACCAGACCGCCGAGGCCTATGCCTTCGCTGGCAAAGGCAAGGAAAAAGCCAAGGGCATCGAATGGCACTTGAGCGAGTTGGGCAACCCGCTGCTGGCCAAGGCCACGGCGATCATCGAGTGCGAGTTGTGGCGCGAATACGACGGCGGTGATCATGCGATCATCGTCGGCGCGGTGAAAAACCTGATCCTGCCTGCGCAGCCGGTCACGCCGATGATCTACCACAAAGGCAAGCTCGGCCCGTTGCCCACGCTGGCGTGAGGAGCGCCGGGGGCCGGATGGCGGGCGCCGCGAGGGTTTGTCGCTTAAAGAACGCAGCATGATAAACTTCGGCACGATTTCGGCCTCAATCGGCGCAGCCGCCCCTGGCCTCCAGTTAACCGCCACATTCAGAGCAGACCCCATGAAACGCCTGCCACTCGACGACAGCTTCAAGGTCAATCACAACCCAGTTACCCTGCGCGAAATCGTGCTGGAGAAACTGCGCAGCGCCATCATGAACTTCCAACTGCTGCCGGGTGACCGCCTGGTGGAGCGCGACCTTTGCGACCGCCTCGGCGTCAGCCGCACGTCGGTGCGCGAGGCCTTGCGTCACCTGGAATCCGAAGGCCTGGTGGAGTTTGCCGATGCCAAGGGCCCGCAGGTAGCGATCATCACCCTGGCCGATGCCGTCGATATCTACGAACTGCGCTGCGTGCTCGAAGGTTTGATCGTGCAACTGTTCACCCTGCGCGCCAAGGCCAAGGACATCAAGGCCCTGGAAAAAGCCCTGGAGGAAAACCGCAAGGCCCTCAAGGATGGCGAGTTGCAACAGGTCATCGACTCGGTACAGGGCTTCTACGACGTATTGCTCGAAGGCTCCGGCAACCACGTGGCCGCCACCCAGTTGCGCCAGTTGCAGGCCCGCATCAGCTACCTGCGCGCCACTTCGGTGTCCCAGGAAAACCGCCGTGGCGACAGTAACCAGGAAATGGAACGCATGGTCCAGGCGATCAAGAGCGGTGACCCCCTGGCCGCCCACCAAGCCTGTGTCGATCATGTGCGCGCCGCCGCCGCCGTGGCCCTGGACTACCTCAAGCGCAAGCAGGAAGAAACCGGCAAGCTCCCGGAAATCACCCTGCCCATCGCCCTCAAAGAACCCCGCATAGGCCATTGACCGTGCCCAGCCCACGCTTTTGCCCGACGTGCGGCGGCAGTGACCTCAGTCACCAGCTGCCACCGGGCGATACGCATGAGCGCCTGATGTGCCGGGGCTGCGGCTATATCCACTACATCAACCCCAAGATCATCGCCGGCTGCATCATCGAGCAGGACGGCAAATACCTGCTGTGCCAACGGGCGATCCCGCCCCGCCCCGGCACCTGGACCCTGCCGGCCGGCTTCATGGAAGGTGGCGAAACCACCGAGCAGGCCGCGTTGCGTGAAGTGTGGGAAGAAAGCGGCGTACGCGCGGAGATCCTTTCGCCCTACTCGATCTTCAGCGTGCCCAGGATCAGCGAGGTGTACATCATCTTTCGCGCCATCGCGCTGGAGGTCACCGGCCAGTTCGGGCCGGAAACCCTCGACTACAAATTCTTTGCGCCCGAGGATATCCCTTGGGACAGCATCTACTACCCGGCGATCCGGCAGATCCTCGAGCGGTATATCGAGGAACGCCAGGCGGGGGTGTATGGCATTTATATCGGGAATGACGACAGCGGCAGGATCCACTTTATTCGCTGACCGCCAGGCGGAACCGAGTCATGTAGGAGCTGGCTTGCCTGCGAAGACGGCCTACCAGACGACCACCCTCTAACTGTAACCCCGCGATCCAAATGTAGGAGCTGGCTTGCCTGCGATGGCGGCCTGACAGCCGACCACAATCCAACTGTCACCCCGCGATCCAAATGTGGGAGCTGGCTTGCCTGCGAAGACGGCCTGACAGCCGACTAGGATGTTGGATCAGACCGGGTATATATCCGTTACTTGGGTAACGGCTGCTAATGGTTCCGCCCTTACGGCGGGTCACTTTCGAAAAGCGCGAAAGTAACCAAAGCGCTCTTGCCCCAACACTCGGCACCTCGCTTAGGCTCGGTGTGCCCGTAATCCGCCAGGTATTTGGGGGGCCGCCGCCACGCGCCATCCATGGCGCGGGGCGGCTAAACCGGCATCCCTGCCGGTTTACCCCCCAAATCCCTGTCGAATTCCGGCCAGCGTGTTTGATGGGGCGCCTGAGATCAAAAGCAGGATCAAAAGCAGGGTCAAGAGCAACATCAAGAGCGGCTCGCTTCGCATCGTGGTGAGTGTTGGGGGTTACAACGTTGTGTAGATACCTATGCTGATCTACCGAGGTGCCTGCATCGCAGGCATGCCTGTTCCCAGATTCGAGCTGCCTTGGCCTGATAGACCTAGGGCGCCATCCCTTCCACGATAATGATCTGCGCCTGTCCAGCGCCCTCACGGCGTGCCTTCGCCTCCTGGTACTCCGCCGATTCATAACATGCCACGGCCTGTTCGTAGCTATCAAACTCGATCACTACATTGCGCTGTCGTGCCGGCCCACCTTCCAGCGCCACACTGCGCCCGCCCCTGGCCAGGAACCGCCCGCCAAACTTCGCAAACGCCGCCGGCGCGCGCTGGGTGTATTGCGTGTACTGCTCTGCATCGGACACATCCACGTGGGCAATCCAGTAGGCCTTCATCACGACATCCTCTTGTTGAGTTTTTGTGGTATACCATAATACATACAACCAACAGACCGAGCATCCCCAATGTCTTTCAACAGCATCGCAGACATCATCGAAGACTATCGCCAGGGCAAGATGGTGCTCCTGGTTGACGACGAAGACCGGGAAAACGAAGGCGACCTTTTGCTGCCTGCGGCGTGTTGCACCGCCGAGACTATCAGTTTCATGGCCCGTGAAGCCCGTGGCCTGATCTGCCTGACCCTGACCGATGAACACTGCCAGCGCCTGGGCCTGGAACAGATGGTGCCAAGCAACGGCAGTGTGTTCAGCACCGCGTTTACCGTGTCCATCGAAGCCGCCACCGGCGTGACCACCGGCATCTCCGCCGCCGACCGAGCGCGCACGGTGGCGGCAGCCGTGGCTATCAACGCCGGGCCTGCGGACATTGTGCAGCCAGGGCATATCTTTCCGTTGCGCGCCAAGGACGGCGGCGTGCTGACCCGGGCCGGCCACACCGAGGCTGGCTGCGACTTGGCGCGCCTGGCCGGGCATGCACCGGCCTCGGTGATCGTCGAAGTGATGAACGACGACGGCACCATGGCCCGCCGACCTGAGCTTGAGGTGTTTGCGCGCAAGCACGGCATCAAGATCGGCACCATCGCCGACCTGATCCACTACCGCCTCAGCACCGAACGCACCGTGGTGCGCATCGGCGAACGTGACTTGCCCACGGTGCATGGCACCTTCCGCCTGATCACCTTCGAAGACCGCATCGACGGCGGCGTGCACATGGCGATGGTCATGGGCAACCTGCATCGCGATACGCCTGCGCTGGTCCGCGTGCATGTGATCGACCCGCTGCGCGACCTGGTCGGCGCCGACTACAGCGGCCCGTCCAACTGGACCCTGTGGGCGGCCTTGCAACGCGTCGCGGCAGAAGGCAGCGGCGTAGTAGTGGTGTTGGCCAATCATGAATCGTCCCAGGCATTGCTGGAGCGCGTGCCGCAGCTGACCCAGGCGCCGCGCCAGTTCAATCGCTCGCAGTCGCGGATTTACTCGGAAGTGGGCACCGGTGCACAGATTCTCCAAGACCTCGGCGTGGGCCAGTTGCGCCACCTCGGCCCGCCGCTGAAATACGCGGGCTTGACCGGTTATGACCTGGAAGTCGTGGAGAGCATTCCGTTCGTTGAGTGACGTCGGCCAGATGGCCGGTATGGCAAAATGCTTGCGCAAAGTTTGGAATACCATAATATGATATCCCACAGGTTGAATGACCCTTCAAGGGTCATCCACACCGACTGCTCCCGATAGGCGGGCACTCAAAAGCCCCGCTCATAAACACAACAATGAGGGCGTAAAAATGGTGTTGAACACACGTATCAGCGCAGTCCTGTTCGCGGGTTTGCTGGCCACCGCCAGCCATACCGCCATGGCGGCCGAAAGCGTCAACTTCGTGAGCTGGGGCGGTAGCACCCAGGACGCACAGAAGCAGGCGTGGGCCGACCCTTTCAGCAAGGCCAGCGGCATCACCGTGGTACAGGACGGCCCGACCGACTACGGCAAACTCAAGGCCATGGTCGAAAGCGGCAATGTGCAATGGGACGTGGTGGATGTGGAGGCTGATTTTGCCTTGCGCGCCGCCGCCGAAGGGCTGCTCGAACCCCTGGATTTCTCGGTGATCCAGCGCGACAAGATCGACCCGCGCTTCGTCTCCGACCATGGCGTAGGCTCGTTCTTCTTCTCCTTCGTGCTCGGCTACAACGAAGGCAAGCTCGGCGCCGGCAAGCCGCAGGACTGGGCCGCGCTGTTCGACACCAAGACCTACCCCGGCAAACGTGCGCTCTACAAATGGCCAAGCCCCGGCGTGCTCGAACTGGCACTGCTGGCCGACGGCGTCCCCGCCGACAAGCTCTACCCGCTGGACCTGGATCGCGCCTTCAAGAAGCTCGACACGATCAAGAAAGACATCGTCTGGTGGGGCGGCGGCGCGCAGTCGCAACAACTGCTGGCCTCCGGTGAAGTCAGCATGGGCCAGTTCTGGAACGGCCGCATCCACGCCCTGCAGGAAGATGGCGCCCCCGTGGGCGTAAGCTGGAAGCAGAACCTGGTGATGGCAGACATCCTCGTGGTACCCAAAGGCACCAAGAACAAGGCCGCCGCGATGAAGTTCCTGGCCAGTGCCAGCAGCGCCAAGGGCCAGGCCGACTTCTCTAACCTGACCGCTTATGCACCGGTGAACATCGACAGCGTACAGCGCCTGGATTCGGTCCTTGCGCCCAACCTGCCGACGGCGTATGCCAAGGACCAGATCACCCTCGATTTCGCCTACTGGGCCAAGAACGGCCCGGCCATTGCGACACGGTGGAATGAATGGCTAGTCAAATGAAAATGACGGCAACCACGCCGACCGGAAACGCCCTCGGCGCTGCCGGCGCGGTTTCCCGCAACAGTGGGGCACCGTCTCTGGCGCAGCGCTGGCGGGGGTCGAGCAACCTGATCCCGGCCCTGTTGTTCCTCGGTCTGTTCTTCCTCGCACCGTTGATCGGCCTGCTGCTGCGTGGCGTGCTGGAGCCGGTACCGGGCCTGGGCAACTATGAACAACTGTTCGCCAACTCGGCGTACGCGCGCGTGCTGCTCAACACCTTTTCGGTGGCGGGCCTGGTGACGCTGTTCAGCCTGTTGCTGGGTTTCCCGCTGGCGTGGGTCATTACCCTGGTGCCACGTGGATGGGGGCGCTGGATCCTGAATATCGTGCTGCTGTCGATGTGGACCAGCCTGCTCGCCCGCACCTATTCCTGGCTGGTCTTGCTGCAAGCCTCCGGGGTGATCAACAAGGCGCTGATGGCGATGGGCATCATCGATCAACCGCTGGAAATGGTGCACAACCTCACCGGCGTGGTCATCGGCATGAGCTACATCATGATCCCGTTCATCGTGCTGCCGCTGCAGGCGACCATGCAGGCCATCGACCCGATGATCCTGCAAGCCGGCTCCATCTGTGGTGCCAGCCCGTGGACCAACTTCTTGCGCGTATTCCTGCCGCTGTGCCGGCCGGGGCTGTTCTCCGGCGGCTTGATGGTGTTCGTGATGTCGCTCGGTTACTACGTCACCCCGGCGTTGCTTGGCGGTGCGCAGAACATGATGCTGCCCGAGTTCATCATCCAGCAGGTGCAATCGTTCCTCAACTGGGGCCTGGCCAGTGCCGGCGCGGCATTGCTGATTTTCATCACGCTGGTGCTGTTCTACTTCTACCTGAAGCTCCAGCCGGAATCCCCGGTTGGCGCCAGCAACGCGAGGTAAGCCGTCATGCTCCTGACTCCCAATGCCATGAGCCGCAGGATGCGCTTGGGCCTCTATACCACCACCGGCTTGATTGGTTTATTCCTGCTATTGCCGATCGTGTTTATCGTGCTGCTGTCGTTCGGTTCATCCCAGTGGCTGGTGTTCCCGCCGCCGGGCTGGACGCTGAAATGGTACGGCCAGTTTTTCTCCAATGCCGACTGGATGAACGCGGCGATGGCCAGCCTCAAGGTGGCGGTGCTGACCACCGTGTTCGCCGTCGCGTTGGGCCTGCCCACCGCGTTTGCCCTGGTGCGTGGCCGCTTCCCCGGCCGCGAACTGCTCTATGGTCTGTTCACCTTGCCGATGATCGTGCCGCTGGTGATCATCGCCGTGGCGGTGTATGCGCTGTTCCTCAAGCTCGGCTACACCGGCACGATGTTCGCCTTTGTGGTCAGCCACGTGATCGTTGCGCTGCCGTTCACCATCATCTCGATCATCAATTCGCTGAAGCTGTTCGACCAATCGATTGAAGACGCGGCGGTCATCTGCGGCGCGTCACGTGTGCAGGCGGTGTTCAAAGTGACCTTTCCGGCGATACGCCCTGGCATGGTGGCCGGTGCCCTGTTCGCCTTCCTGGTCTCGTGGGACGAAGTGGTGCTCAGCGTGATGATGGCCAGCCCGACCCTGCAAACCCTTCCCGTGAAAATGTGGACCACCCTGCGCCAGGACCTGACGCCTGTGATCGCCGTCGCCTCGACGTTGTTGATCGGCCTGTCGGTGCTGGTCATGGTGATTGCCGCCGTCGCTCGTCGACGCACTGAAACCCGCGCTTGAGCGCCGAGGATTAAGACATGAGTGCAGTGATCAAAGACCCCGCCCAGCACCCAGGCCAACCCCTGGTCAGCCTGCGCAACCTGAACAAGTACTACGGCGAATTCGCCGCCGTGGACAACATCTCGCTGGACATCAAGGACGGTGAATTCCTCACCTTCCTCGGCTCCAGCGGCTCGGGCAAGAGCACCACCCTGTCGATGCTCGCCGGCTTCGAAACGCCAAGCAGCGGCGAAATCCTGGTAGGCGGCCAGTCACTGGTCAATGTGCCGCCGCACAAGCGCGACATCGGCATGGTGTTCCAGCGCTACTCGCTGTTCCCGCACCTGTCGGTGCGCGACAACATCGCGTTCCCCCTGGCGATCCGCAAACTGGCCAGCGCCGAACGTGAGAAGCGTGTCGACGCCATGCTCAAGCTGGTGCAGTTGGAAGCGTTCGCCCACCGCCGCCCCTCGCAACTGTCTGGCGGCCAGCAGCAACGGGTCGCCATCGCCCGGGCACTGGTGTACGAACCGCGCATCCTGCTGATGGACGAACCCCTCGGCGCCCTCGACAAAAAACTGCGAGAAGACCTGCAGGACGAACTGCGCCAACTGCACCGACGCCTGGGCATCACCATCGTCTACGTGACCCACGACCAGGAAGAAGCCATGCGCCTGTCCCAACGCATCGCGATTTTCAGCCAGGGCAAGATCGTCGGCCTCGGCAGTGGGTTCGACCTGTACCAGAACCCGCCGAATGCGTTTGTCGCTTCGTTCCTTGGCAACTCCAACTTCCTCAAGCTCAAGGCCCAGGGCAACGCAGTGGCGTCGTTTGAGGGGCAGTCGTTGTCGATCCGCCTGACCAGCGGCCTGCACACCGAGCAGGAGGTGCTGCTGATGGTGCGCCCGGAAAAAGCCCTGGCGCTGAGCGCGGAACAGGCTGCTGAACAACCTTTGACGGCGGGCTGGAACGAAGTGTCGGCGATTGTGGGCGAAGTGCTGTTCCTCGGCGAAAGCCAGACCTGCACGGTGAAAACCCTCGGTGGCACCTCGATGACGGTCAAGGCGCTGTCTGCCGCCGGCATGCCGCTCAAGGCTGGCGACCCGGTGCGCGTACGCTGGGCCACGGCGGATGCGTGTGTGTATACGGAGTGGACGGAGAATGATTTGAACAAGGCCGCCGGCGCTCATTGAGTCACCCTTGGGCCGCCACAACGTCGGGTTGTGGCGGCCTTTTTTTGCCTGAGTATCGCGTGTGTAAATCACACCCTCGACCCAGATGTCGATCCCGGTTAAACAGGTGGAAGCGGGCCTGCTCGCGAATGCAGTGTGTCAGCCCATACATCCAGTGACTGACACTCAGCATTCGCGAGCAAGCCCCACCTTTGAATCGTGATAAATCAGACCGATAATGTTCAGCACACGATCAGTCGGAGTAGCCCAACCGCGCGGCCCTGACCCTCTGGGTATGTGGACGTGTCGCCAGGCAGTAATAAAGCGGACACGTCACCACCAACCCCACCAGCCACGACAGGTCCGCGCCTTCCACCAGGTTGGCCCACGGCCCTACGTACAGCGACGTATTGGCAAACGGCAGTTGCACGATAATGCCGATGAAATACGCGACGATTGCATGGAGGTTGAACCGCTCGTAAACCCCGCCATCCGCGCGGAAGATCGAGGCAATGTCGTAGGCGCCACGCTTGATGATGTAGAAGTCGATCAGATTGATCGACGCCCACGGCACCAGCACCAGCAACAGGGCGAGGATCAGGCCGATGAACTGCGAGATGAAGTCCGCCGACGCGCCCAGCGCGACCACGCAGCAACCGGCAAGGACCACGCCCGACAGCACCACGCGCACCTTGATGCTCGGCGTCCACTGGCTGGCGAAGGTCTGGATCGAGGTGATGATCGACAGCACCGCGCCATACAGATTCAGGGCGTTGTGGCTGATGATGTTGAGCAGGAACAGCACCATCAAAATCGGGCCGAGCCAGCCGGTGGCTTGCTTGACCGCGACCATGGCTTCGGTGCCCTCCGGCGTCGCCAGCGCTGCAACCAGGCCGAACGCGAAGGACAAGATGGTGCCCAGGGTCGCGCCCAGGTAGGTCGCGATAAACGGCCGGGTAATGCCGATATCTGCCGGCAGGTAGCGCGAGTAATCGCTGGTGTAGGGTGAGAAGCTGATCTGCCAGATCACGCCAAGCGACACCGTGGCTAGCCAGCTGGCGGCATTGAAGCCGCCACGGGTGAAGAAGTCTGCCGGCAGGTCATGGGCAAAGATGTAGATGAAACCAGCCAGCAACGCGCTGCCCATCACCCAGGTGCCGATGCGGTTGAGGCTATGGATAAAGCGGTAGCCGATCACGCCGATGGCCGTGGCGCTGAGGGCGCCGATCAGGATACTCGCCGGCACCGGAACCGAAGGGACGATGCCAACGATGGACTTGCCCGCCAGCACGATGTTGGAAATAAAGAAGCCGATGTAGATCAACGCCGCGAAGAACACAATCAGCAGCGCGCCATAACGGCCGAACTGCCCACGGCTCTGCACCATCTGCGGGATGCCCATGCGCGGGCCCTGGGCCGACGCGAGGGCAATCACGATGCCGCCGAGCATATGCCCGAGGGCAATCGCCAGCAGCCCCCACATCAGGTTGAGGTGGAACACCTGGGCCACCATGGCACCGGTGACAATGGGCAGCGGTGCGATGTTGGTGCTGAACCATAAAGTGAACAGGTCGCGGGCCTTTCCATGGCGCTCTGCGAGAGGGACGTAATCGACCGTGTGATTCTCGATCAGGGGATCTTGCCGGGACATCTGGGGCATGGAAATGAACTCGCGTTTGTCTGATCTTATAGTTGTTTGACGCCATACCGGGGACGCTTCATGGTCGCCCCTCAGATGAACACCATATTATGGTATTCCAACATTTTCACAAGACTGATCCGTAGTCCTGGCGCGCATCTGATCCGTAATTGTGCCACAGGCTTTCACCCCACCTCATGGCAAAACCCCCGTATTTATTGGTTATAAGACCAAAGGCTGACGTTGATCGGGTGGCTTAAAAAGATGTTGCGTAGATTGTATTACGGTATACCATCAGACCTACAAACTTATAAAAACCGCTCTACCCTACGAGGACCGCCCAATGATCGATGCCGCCATCTACAAACAAGTGATGGGTTCTTTTCCGTCCGGGGTCACCGTGATCACCACACTGGACGACGACGGCCAAGTCGTCGGGCTGACCGCCAGTGCCTTCAGCTCGCTGTCGATGGACCCGGCGCTGGTGCTGTTTTGCCCCAACTACAGCTCCGACTCGTACCCGGTGTTGATCAAGAACAAACGCTTTGCCATCCACGTGCTCTCCGGCGGGCAGCAGACCGAAGCCTACGCCTTCGCGCGCAAGGGCAAGGACAAGGCCCAGGGCATTGAATGGACCTTGAGTGAGCTGGGCAACCCGATCCTGGCCAATGCCACGGCAGTGATCGAGTGCGAGTTGTGGCGCGAATACGAAGGCGGCGACCACGCGATCATGGTCGGCTCGGTCAAGAACCTGATCGTGCCCCAGCAGAACGCCGGGCCACTGGTGTATTGCCACGGCAAGATGGGCGCCCTGCCCCTGCCGGCCTAATACCCCTATTTGAAGGCACCACACATCAAAATGTGGGAGCGGGCTTGCTCGCGAAGGCAGTCTTTCAGTCGATGCATTCAGTGACTGACACACCGCATTCGCGAGCAAGCCCGCTCTCACCTTTTTTGCATTTCAAATAAAAGCAAGCGGCGCTGGTCAGGTACGGAAACGACTGACCAACTGATTCAACGTCTGCGACAACGCCGTCAATTGCTGGGCATCCTGGCGCGTGGCATCGGCCAGGCTTGCCACCAATTGTGCGTCCCCGTGAATCTGGCTGATATGCCGATTGATGTCTTCAGCCACCTGATGCTGCTCTTCAGCGGCGGTGGCGATCTGGGTATTCATGTCACGGATCACGTCTACCGACTCCCGGATCAGGCCAAAGCTGGCCCGCGCCTCATTGATCGACACCACAGTTTCCTGGGACACCTCCAGGCTCGCGTGCATCTGCTTGCCCATCTGGTGAGTGCGGCGTGCCAGGTTGCCGAGCAGCCCGTCGATCTCGCCGGTGGAGTCCGAGGTGCGCTTGGCCAGGGCGCGCACCTCGTCCGCCACCACCGCGAAACCACGGCCCTGCTCGCCCGCCCGCGCGGCTTCGATGGCGGCGTTGAGCGCCAGCAGGTTGGTCTGCTCGGCGATGGAGCGGATGGTGCCAAGAATCGACTGGATGTCGTTGCTGTCTTTTTCCAACTGCTCCATGGCCTGGGCAGAGTGGCCGATCTCTTCGCTCAAGCGCCCGACACTGCTCACCGCCGCGTCGATTTGCTGCTGCCCGGTATGCGCCTGGCGCTGGCCGTTGTCGGCCGAGTCGGCCGCCTGGCTGCACGAGCGCGCGACCTCGTTGGAGGTGGCGACCATTTCATGAAACGCCGTGGAGACCATGTCCACTGCTTCGCGCTGGCGCTCGGCGACGTCGGCCATTTCCACCGACACTTCGGTGGCGCTGCCAGAGCTGCTGTGGATCTGCCCGGCGGCCTGGCCGATGCGCTGGATCAACGTGCGTATGGCTTCGAGGAACTGGTTGAACCAGCCGGCGAGCTGCGCCGTCTCGTCGCGGCCTTTCACTGCCAGGCGCGCGGTCAGGTCACCTTCGCCCTGGGCGATGCTTTCCAGGCCACTGGCCACGCCGCGAATTGGCTTGACGATCAGCCCGGCAAACCACGCACCCGCCACCGCGAACAACACACCGCACACCAGGGCGATGCCCGCGATCAGCCAGGTCAGGCGTGCCGCGCCGGCCATCACCTCACTCTCGCGCACCAGCCCGACAAACCGCCAGCCCAAGGCCTTGGACGGCCATACCAGGGCCATGTAACGCTCACCCGCCAACTCGACCTGCACCAGGCCTTGGCCGGCCTCGCTCAACTGCCGATAGCCTTCACCCAACTGGCCCAACTGCTTGAAATTGTGGGACGGGTCATGCGGGTCGACCAGCACGGTGTTGTTGGCTTCCATCAGCATCAGGTAGCCGCTTTCGCCCAGCTTGATCTGCTTGACCAGGTCGGTCAGCTGCTTGAGGGAGACGTCGATGTTGACCACCCCGCTCGCCTTGCCCTGCTGATCATTGAAACTTTGCACGGTGCTGACCAGCACCACATCGTCGGCGGCCCAGTAATAGGCTTCGGTGCGCAGGGTCTTGCCCGGCTGCGCCATGGCCGTCTTGTACCAGGGCCGCGTGCGGGGGTCGTAGCTGGCAAGCTTGGGGTCGCCGGGCCAGAACACGTAGCCGCCGTCCTCGGTGCCCAGGGACAGGTAGGTATAGGCCGAATGACTCTTGGCCAGCCCCTCGAACAAGGTGAACAGTTGCTGGTCGCGTGCGCCGGGAGCGATTTGCGCGGCACTGCTGGCCAGGTAGCGCTTCACATCGGCATTGATCGCCTGTAACTGCGGATGCGCGGCCAGGTAAGCGACGTTCTGGCTGATCCCTTCGAAAAACAGCTGCATTGCGTTGTCGACCTGGCGGATCTCGCGCCCACTGCTGTCGACAAAGCCGTCCCGTGCCTCATGGCGCACATTGAGGATGATCAGCACAGCCACCAGAATCACCGGTAGGCTGGCGATCACCGCAAAGGCCAGGATTAGTTTTTGTTTTATGTTCATCGAGCTCGTCTTCCTTGTGAGGTGAGGGTGTAACCGTTGGAGAGAAAAGTTTTGCGGATATTCCGTATTATGGTATACCAACAATCAATCCGCCGAACAGCCGTCTTCACCGGCACGCGTCACCCAGGCGAGAGTACTTAAGGGCCCGCAGTCGACAGGCCGATCACAATAGATCCGAGGTAAGCGTCATGAAGTTTTCCCTGTTCGTACACATGGAACGTTGGGATGAGAGTGTCAGCCATCGCCAGTTGTTCGAAGACTTGACCGAACTGACCCTGATGGCTGAGGCCGGTGGCTTCAGCACCGTGTGGATTGGCGAACACCACGCCATGGAATACACCATCTCGCCAAGCCCGATGCCGCTTCTGGCTTACCTCGCGGCCAAGACCACCACCATTCACCTGGGCGCCGGTACCATCATCGCGCCGTTCTGGCACCCTCTGCGGGTGGCGGGCGAATGCGCCCTGCTCGACGTGATCAGCAATGGGCGCATGGAAGTCGGCCTTGCCCGGGGTGCCTACCAGGTTGAGTTCGACCGCATGGCCGGCGGCATGCCCGCCTCAAGCGGCGGCCAGGCGCTGCGCGAGATGGTGCCAGTGGTGCGCGCCCTGTGGAAAGGCGACTATGCCCACGACGGCGATATCTGGAAATTCCCCACCTCCACCAGCGTACCCAAGCCGATCCAGCAGCCCAACCCGCCGATGTGGATCGCCGCCCGCGACCCTGACTCCCACAACTTCGCAGTGGCCAACGGCTGCAACGTGATGGTCACTCCGCTGATGAAGGGCGACGAAGAAGTCCTCGACCTGAAAAACAAATTCCAGGCCGCCCTCGACAACAACCCCGACGTGCCGCGCCCGCAATTGATGGTGCTGCGCCACACCCACGTGCACGCAGTCGATGACCCCGAAGGCTGGAAAGTCGGGGCCAAGGCGATCTCGAAGTTCTATCGCACCTTCGATGCCTGGTTCGGTAACAAAGCCGTGCCAGTCAACGGCTTCCTCGACCCAAGCCCGGAAGAGAAATTCATCGGGCGCCCCGAGTTCGAACTGGAAAGCCTGCACAAGACCGCGATGATCGGTACAGCGGAAGAAATCATCCCGCGCATCCAGTACTACCAGGAACTGGGCGTCGACGAGTTCAGCTTCTGGTGTGATAACAGCCTGCCCCACGCCGAGAAGAAAAAATCCCTGGAGCTGTTTATCAAGCACGTGGTGCCCGCGTTCCGTTAAGCGTGCGGCGAAGTGCACGGCGGCCTGCTGTGCACTCAGCCAATGTGTAGATCGAAGCGCTGCGGGCAGGGCGTGAAGCCTGGGTGGGTGCAAGCGCGGGCGATGACGTCAACGACGCCGGTAACTTTTCTGCCCGGAAGGCGTGAGGCAGTAAACCCCGCCCCGCGGCCCGGTGCAGTAGGCACCACTGCCACAGCCGCAGCTGTCGCTTAGGCCTTGCAGCGGTTGCAACGCGGGCCGTGCCTGGCGATTGCCGGTGTAGGCCGTGCAGCTTTTTTTCGAGGCACTGATGGAGCCGTCGTTGCATAGGAACACGTCACCGTCACAGCCGGCAATTCCACCCTTGCGACCGGAGCAAGGCGTATTGGCAGCCAAGCCAAGGCTGCTCGACAGCATCAACACAAGACCCAGCATGACCATACGGTGATGAGAACGAGACATGACGGACACTCAAAAAAAGTGGCCAGATGCTATCAGCGTTTGTTTCGCTTTGAAAATAGCCCGTTGATCTTTACGACGCACCTATCTTTAAGGGCAAGTGAAATTGGTCAGACGCGGCGCATGGCATTTCGGCTATTCGCTTCCTGTATGGCCAAATGGGCGCACCACGTGAGCCATTCGCGGTCGACGGCGAATTGAATCGCCTGCAGGGAACACCAACACCGACTAGAGCCAAGGATAAAGCGCCCAATGAATATGCAATGGCAAACCCGCCCGGCAGCGCCGGACGACGTGCCTGCACTGATAGCACTGGATACCTACGCGACAACGCACGCCACTCACCGATGATTGGCGGGCAAATCGAAGGCGGGGTTGAACTGAAGGCCTGAGTAAAAAAGGCCAAATCGCAGGCAAAAAAAAGCCACTCGTTAGAGTGGCTTTTTCTTTGTGTTTGGAGCGGGAAACGAGACTCGAACTCGCGACCCCGACCTTGGCAAGGTCGTGCTCTACCAACTGAGCTATTCCCGCGTCTTGGTGATGCGCATTCTATAGAATTATCAGAACCCGTCAACCCCTTGATTCAAAAAAGTTTTATTTCTTTTCAACGGTGGTGCGCAGATGCGGCCAGGCGGCGCGCAGATACTGGAGCATGGACCACAACGTCAGGCCCGCAGCAATGAGCAGCAAGGCGTAGCCCAGCAGGACCCAGAAGGTGAAGTCCGACGGGTTGGCCAACAGGATAACCAGCGCTAGCATCTGCGCAGCGGTTTTCCATTTGCCCATGTTGGAGACGGCAACGTGGGCACGCGCGCCGATTTCGGCCATCCATTCGCGCAGGGCCGAGACCACGATCTCGCGGCCGATGATCACGGCGGCCGGCAGGGTCAACCACAGGTTGCCGTGTTCCTGCACCAGCAGGACCAGGGCGACGGCGACCATGAGTTTGTCGGCCACCGGGTCGAGGAACGCGCCGAACGGCGTGCTCTGTTCCAGGCGGCGGGCCAGGTAACCGTCGAGCCAGTCGGTGGCGGCCGCGAAGGCGAACACCGAACTGGAGGCCGCGTAGCTCCATTCATACGGCAAATAGAACAACAGGATAAAAATCGGAATAAGCAGGACGCGTAGAACGGTGATCAGATTAGGGATATTCATCGGCACAACTGGCTACGAGGTGGAAAGGCATTCTATTCGCTATGCAGATTCGCATAAATCAACTCAGCGAGCTTTTTACTGATACCGGGTGCTTTGGCTATTTCGTCAATGCTGGCACGGGACAGCTCCTGCAAGCCACCAAAATGTTTAAGCAAGTCGCGACGCCGTGTCGGCCCAACCCCCGCCACCCCTTCCAGGGTTGAGGTTCGCCGGGTTTTGCCACGCCGGGCGCGGTGGCCGGTAATGGCGAAACGGTGGGCTTCGTCGCGGATCTGCTGGATCAAGTGCAGCGCAGGTGAGTCGCCCTTCAAGGTGAACTCATGGGCGGCATCATTCAAGTACAACGTCTCGAAACCGGCCTTGCGCGTGGCGCCCTTGGCCACGCCAAGCAGGATCAGGTCGGGCACCGCCAGCTCGTTGAGCACGTCGCGGGCCATGGATAACTGGCCCTTGCCGCCGTCGACCAGCAGGATATCGGGCAACTTGCCCTCACCGTCCTTCAACTTGCTGAAACGCCGGGTCAGGGCCTGGTGCATGGCCGCGTAGTCATCGCCGGCGGTGACGCCTTCGATGTTATAGCGCCGGTAATCGGATTTGATCGGCCCTTCCGGCCCGAATACCACGCAGGACGCCACCGTGGCCTCGCCGCTGGAGTGGCTGATGTCATAGCACTCCAGGCGCTGCGGTGGCTCGTCCAGGTTAAGGACTTCGGCCAGGGCATCAAAACGTGCGGCGACGTGCTGTCGATTGGCCAGCCGCGCGCCCAGGGCCTGTTCGGCATTGGTCACCGCCAGTTGCTGCCACCGCGCGCGGGTGCCGCGTACGCGGTGGCTGATGTCCAGCTCGCGGCCGCGCAGTTCGTGGATCGCCTCGATCAGCGTGGGGAAGTCTTCATGCACCACATTGACGATCAGTTCCGACGGCAGGTCGCGCTCGGGGCTGCTGACGTAGTACTGCCCAAGGAAGGCCGCCATGACTTCGGCCACTTCCTCATCGATACCGGTCTGCGGAAAGAAGTTCTTGCTGCCCAGTACCCGCCCGCCCCGCACGCTGATCAGGTGCACACAGGCGCCGCCCGGATTGACGAAGGCCGCGATGACATCCACGTCACCGCTGCCGCCTTCCATGCTCTGTTGATCCTGCACCCGGCGCAGCAGCGAGATCTGGTCGCGCAGCTCAGCGGCGCGCTCGAAGTCCAGGGTGCTGGCGGCTTGCTCCATGGCGCCGGAAAGCTCGTCGGTGAGGGCATTGCTGCGCCCTTCGAGGAACATCACCGAATGCCGTACATCCTCGGCATACTCGGCCGGCTCGACCAGGCCGACGCACGGCGCCTTGCAGCGCTTGATCTGGTATTGCAGGCATGGCCGCGTGCGGTTCTTGTAGAAGCTGTCTTCGCACTGGCGCACAAAAAAAGTCTTTTGCAGCAGGCTCAGGCTTTCCCGGATCGCGCCGGCGCTCGGATAGGGGCCGAAGTACTTGCCCTTCTGCTTCTTTGCGCCCCGGTGAATGCTCAGGCGTGGGAAGTTGCCGTCGGACAAAAACACGTAAGGGTAGGATTTATCGTCGCGCAGCAGGATGTTGTAGGGCGGCCGCCATTCCTTGATCAGCGTCTGCTCGAGCAGCAGCGCTTCGGTTTCATTGGCGGTAATGGTGGTTTCGACCTGGGCGATACGCGCCACCAGCGCCGCGGTCTTGGGCGCGAGACCGCTCTTGCGAAAGTAGCTCGCCAGGCGGTTTTTCAGGTTCTTGGCCTTGCCGACATAGAGCAGGCGTGCCTCGCTGTCGAACATGCGGTACACGCCGGGGCGGCCACTGCAGGTCGAGAGGAAGGCACTTGGATCAAACGGTGTGGTCATGTCAGGCGCTGGCGTCCACCATGCCGTGGCGCACTGCGAGCAGGGTCAATTCAACATCACTGCTGATGGCGAGCTTCTCGAAAATGCGATAGCGGTAGGTGTTGACGGTCTTGGGCGACAGGCACAGCTTGTCGGAGATCGTCTGCACCTTCTGGCAACCGACGATCATCAAGGCGATCTGGATTTCCCGCTCCGACAGCACATCGAACGGCGAGTCGCTGACGGGCTGGAAAGATTTGATGGCCAATTGCTGGGCAATCTGTGGACTGATGTAGCGCTGGCCGGCAAACACCAGGCGGATGGCTTGCACCATCTCGGCCAGGCCTGCGCCTTTGGTCAGGTAACCGGCTGCGCCCGCCTGCAACAGGCGAGTCGGGAACGGGTCTTCTTCACACACGGTCACCACCACGACTTTGATGTCGGGATGGCTGCGCAACAGTTTGGTCGTGGCGCCAAGACCGCCGATACCAGGCATCTTGACGTCCATCAGCACCACATCGGGTTTCAACTCCCGGGCCTTGATCAGGGACTCTTCACCCGATTCGGCCTGGCCGACTACTTGCAGGCCATCGATGTCAGCCAGCATTCGTGTAATGCCTGTACGAACGAGATCATGGTCATCGACTACTAGCACCCTAATCAAGCAGACACCTCGCGATATGGTCTTATAGGTTGCTGAACACCTTAGCAAAAAACCGAGGCGCAGACCTAGCTGCAAGCGTCATATATATAGCGTTTGAACACACAGTGGCCGCCCACCAAGGGGTGAACGGCTGTATTTGTTGGGCAGCGGGTCAGGAATCCTGGGGCTGCGGCTTGATTTTCCCGTTATGCAAAACGGAGTGCTCGGCCAGGGTTGACGTCAAGCGGCGGATCGCAGCCTGGTCTTCCTTGAACATTGCGCGGTAGTCACCCAGCACCTTTTCTTCGATCTGGCTAAGGTTTTCCAGTTGGATCGGCGTAGTCACACCGGTCAGCACGTACAACACATCTACTCCCTTTTCGGCCACACGCGACAAGTAGTCGGCCTTGGGTGCTCGTCCTCCGCTTTCGTATTTACCTTGCGCGTTGGCTTCAACGCCTCCTATTTCACCAAACACTTTTTGCGACAGGCCAAGTCGCTCTCTCTCTTGCCTCAAACGCGAACCGATTCCACTCATTTGGATGTATGATCCTATTTGGCACACCCCAAGAGGTGACACTCTCATCTCATTGTTAAACGAACTTGAACGGTTTTGAACTATGCCCGGAATCCGTACTGCTGCACAAGCCAAGGCCTGGCTGGAACATCAAGGCAAGTCAGTTCAAGCGTTCGCTCGTGAACATGGCGTTGATCCGGCAACCACCTATCAAGTGCTCGCTGGGCGCAAAAAGGGACGGCGTGGAGAGGCCCACAAGGTGGCGGTCCTGTTGGGCATGAAAGAAGGGATCATCCTTGCTGAGGCCGATAGCCAGCACAACGCTCAGGAAGTCATTTCCTGAAGCCAGTATGCGCTTATTAGCGTCAGATGCATGGTTTAGCTTGAAGGGCAGACGCGCTCCATGCGCCAGAAGCAGTCTTCCTCACCGACAATGCTCAACCCGCGGCGCTGATAGAGCCTCCTCGCCGGATTGGTCTTGAACACGGTTAGGCGCAACAAGCCCAGGGCCTGAGCCTTGAGTGCCATCTGCTCCAACACCCAACTGCCAGCGCCCAGCCCACGACAGGCCTCGAGCATATGCAACTCGCGGATATAGAGCGCTCGGCTGTCGCGGCTCAAACTGATAAAGCCCATCACCCCATCCTCGTTGCAGACCAGCCAGTTCTCGCGGCCCGCCCAGGCGACGTCGAAGCCATCGTTGGACCACACCAGGCCGTATTGCCGGTAGTAACGGCTCATGGCGGCAAAGGTCAGGCTTCGTGCAAACGGCAGGTCCTGGTCTGTCGCCGCGCGCAGATGGAACGCCATTCAGACAGCAGCCACTTGGCCGGCCCACTGCCCGCCCTCGCGACGGGCAATCACCAGCGCCTCGCCGACACCAGGGGAGGCGGCGAGTAAACCGCCGTCAGCCGTCCAGATAGCGCTGCGACCGGCGCACACATAACCACCGGATGGGCCACCATGGTTGGCCATCAACACCAGCAGGCCATGCTCGGCCGCATAGCCCTGGAGCAACGCGCTGTCTGTGGCGTAGCCGCCCGCGCTGATCAACACGCCGGCGGCGTAAACCGTGGCGCCGGCCTCAGCCGCGAGACGCGGATGGCTGGCATGGGTGAAGTCCGCGCACACCGCCAGCGCAATTCGATCGCTGCCCCGTTCCAGGGCCGCGCCACCCTGCCCCGCGACAAATGCCAGTTCTTCGCCAGGATGCAAATGCTGTTTGGTGTAGACCGCCACGGAGCCATCCGCGGCCAACACCAACGCACCGATCAACACTCCCCCTTCAGGCGCCAGGCGGATGGGCATCCCCACCACCGCCGTCAGCCTCAGTTCCCGCGCCATGTCCCGCAGGGGCGTCAACACAGGGTCGTCAGGCGCAATCGCCAAGCCTGCCGCCAATGACGGTTCGTACCCGGTCAACGACAGCTCCGGAAACACCAGCACTTGCACGCCATGGCCGGCAGCCGCTTGCATGAATGCCAGGTGGCGTTCGATATTGGCCGGCAGGTCGCCCGCGATGGAAAGGGTTTGGGCAGCAGCAAGGGTCAGGGCAGTCATGGTCGCGTCCAAGCAATCATCATCAAGTGCCTACAAGCATATCTCGACCCATAGCGGTTGAGGTCGGTGCGCGATAGAAATTACTGATTGAATCCTCCTGCATGCCTCTAGTAAGCTCCCCCCATCATTTGGAGACCTACCATGTTGCAACTCACCCACACTCAGGTTTGCCCTGCTGCCAGCGCCTCGCGCTCGGTGTCGGCTACCCGTGTGAGCGGTTCGAGCGCAGCGGTAAGCTTTTATTTTGGGTATTGGTTTAGCCACTGGCGCGCCTGATACCTGAAATCGGCGGCCACTACTCAAGGGGTCGCCTACCAGAGAAATCTAAACCCCCGGTCGGCTCCCCGACCGGGGGTTTTGTTTTTTCAGGCCTCTATCCATTTTGCAGAACACTTAAAGGACACACGACATGAACTACGCCACTTATTACCGCTACGACACCTCCACCGCCTGGCGATTTAGCCAGCTCCGCTCGGGACAGCCTGCCGCCTCCGATCGGTCACCTCTTGGTGGCAAGCCAACACACGTAGCCAACACGGCCAATTGTCGAACACCCCAGTAGGGCAAAGCGCGCGGGAACTGCCCGCCGCTTGCCCAGGAAGCCTTGAATATGAACTCTGCCACCGCCGCTCTGCCCGTTTCTGCCCTCACCAGTGCCAATGAAGCCCTGACCCAGCGTCTGCCCAGTTCCCTGGATTTAAAGCTCAAGCTGCCGCTCAGCCCCTTCCTCAACGAACAAGTCCACGCCCATCGCCACGCCGTGCGCGCCATCCTCAATGGCGAAGATTCGCGTTTGCTGGTGATCGTCGGCCCGTGCTCGATCCACGACCCGGAATCGGCCATGGAATACGCACGCAACCTGAGAAAGCTCGCGCTGGAAGTCAGCGACCAGATGCTGCTGGTGATCCGTGCCTACGTCGAAAAACCGCGCACCACCATCGGCTGGAAAGGCCTGGCCTACGACCCGCACCTGGATGGCAGCGATGACATGGCCGCCGGCCTCACGCTGTCCCGCGAACTGATGCGCGAAATGCTGCGCCTGGGTCTGCCGGTCGCCACTGAACTGCTGCAACCGATGGCCGCCGGCTACTTCGATGACCTGCTCAGTTGGGTCGCGATTGGTGCGCGCACCACCGAATCGCAGATCCACCGCGAGATGGCCAGCGGCCTGGGCATGCCCGTGGGCTTCAAGAACGGCACCGACGGCGGCGTGGCGATTGCCTGCGACGCGATGCGCTCGGCCTCTCACCCGCACCGCCATTTCGGCGTCGACAGCCAGGGCCACCCGGCGATTATCCAGACCCCGGGCAACCCCGACACGCACCTGGTGCTGCGCGGCGGTCACCGTGGGCCGAACTACGATGCGCAGAGCGTGGCGCAGGTGAAGCACGACCTGGCCAAGTCCAAGGTGGCGGCGCGGGTCATGGTCGATTGCAGCCACGCCAACAGCGGCAAGGACCCGTTGCGTCAACCGACGGTGTTCAACGAAGTACTGGAACAGCGCCTGCAGGGCGACACCTCGCTGATCGGCATGATGCTCGAAAGCCACCTGTTCGAAGGCTGCCAGCCGCTGAGCGCGTCGATGAAATACGGCGTGTCCGTGACCGACGGCTGCCTGGGCTGGGATAGCACCGAGCAATTGCTGCGCAGTGCGGCCGAGCGTTTGCGCCAACAACACAAAACCAACTGATTGGTCGAGATCTAAATGTGGGAGCTGGCTTGCCTGCGATGGCGCAGTGTCAGGCTACAAATCTGTAGCTGATGTACTGTTATCGCAGGCAAGCCAGCTCCCACATTTGATCAGTGTTTGGCTCACGACAGGGGATACAGCGCCTCATCAAACTGCTCAAGCTTCGGAAACACCAAGGGCTGCTCATCCGCCAGCCCTTGCAGCCGTTGCTCATACCCCACCAGGAAATCCTGCCGTGCCTCGGCACTGATGTACGGCACATGCCATGCCACAAACGGCGCCAGCACGTCATAGCCCACATACGCCAGCGTCCCGCGCAGAATCGGCCGCAACATATCCTCCAGCGGTCCGTGAATCGCGCCTTCACCAAACATATGCTCGCGCCCGCCCAGGGTCACCGTGACCAGCGCACGCTTGCCCGCCAGCCCACCCTGATCGTAAAAGCGCTTGCCGCCGTAACACACGCCCGACACCAGCACCCGGTCAATCCAGCCCTTGAGCATCGCCGGCGCCGAGAACCAGAAGATCGGAAAGTTGAGGATCAACAGATCAGCCCACAGCAGCTTGTCCAATTCGCCCTGGATGTCCGCCGCGATCGACTGCTTTTTCACCCCCAGGCGCTGCTCCAGGGCATACACCAGGTAGTCGGGATTTTCCCGCGACGAAAAGTCCGCCGCCGACGCCACCGGGTTCCACTGCATGGCGTACAAATCACTGACCTGAACCTCATGCCCCTGGCGCTCCAGCGTGGCGACCGCCTGGTCGCGCAAGGCAGCGGTAAACGACTGCGGCTCAGGGTGGGCGTGAACAATCAAAACCTTCATACAAGCTCCTCAAACGGTGTGCGCTGCCCGTTGGGCCAGCAAGTGATCGAGCCAGTCCGGGTCCATTTCCGGCTCCGATGAAAACAGCAGGCCGGTGTAGTCCTGGTACGGCGGGGTAAAAATCGCGTTGCGGCTGCCCTGATCCACCACCCTGCCCCGCTGCATCACCACCACCTCGTCGGCAATCGCGCGCACGGTGGCCACGTCGTGGGTGATAAACAGGTAGGCCACGTCCAATTGCTGTTGGAGGCGGTTGAGCAACTTCAGCACGCCCTCGGCTACCAGTTGATCGAGGGCCGAGGTGACTTCGTCGCAGATGATCAGTTGCGGGTCGGCCGCCAGCGCGCGGGCGATGCAAATCCGCTGTTTCTGGCCGCCGGACAGTTCGCGCGGTTGGCGCTCCATGAACACCGCCGGGTCCAACTCGATCATCTCCAGCAACTCGGCGACCCGCGCGCGCAGGGCCTTGCCCTTGAGGCCCAGGTAAAACGTGAGCGGGCGCCCGATGATGTCGACGATGCGCTGACGCGGGTTCAGCGCGGTGTCCGGGATTTGATAGATCATCTGGATACGTCGCAGTTGCTCCTTGCTGCGCTTTCGAAAGTCCACGGGCAAGGGCGCACCGTCATACATCACCTGCCCCGCCGTTGCCGGCAGCAAACCGGTGATCAAACGCGCCGTGGAGCTTTTGCCACTGCCGGACTCGCCGATCACCGCCAGGGTCTGGCCGCGATAGAGCTTCATCGACACTTCATGCAGCACCGGTTGATGCCCATAACTGGCGCTCACCCGCTGCACATCCAACAGCGGCACTTGCTGGACCGGACACGCCTTGGGCTCGGTGCGAAAACTGCGCACTGCCCACAGCGACTTGGTGTAATCCTGCTGCGGCTGGCTGAGCATGCTGCGGGTATCGGCCTCTTCCACCAGCTTGCCATGGCGCAGCACCATGATGCGGTCGGCCATCTGTGCCACCACCGCCAGGTCATGACTGATGTACAACGCGGCGCTGCCAAAGGTTTTTACCGCGTCGCGGATGGCTGCCAGTACTTCGATCTGGGTGGTGACGTCGAGGGCCGTGGTGGGTTCGTCGAAGATAATCAGGTCCGGGTGACAGGCCATGGCCATCGCTGTCATGACCCGCTGCAACTGCCCACCGGAGACTTGATGGGGATAACGTTGGCCGATGGTTTCCGGGTTGGGCAGGCGCAGTATGCGGTACAGTTCGACCGCTTCGCGTTCAGCCTGAGCGCGGTCAATACCGCCGTTGATTACCGCCGTTTCGACGTGTTGGTCAATCAGGCGATGCGCCGGGTTGAACGACGCCGCCGCGCTCTGTGCCACATAGGCAATACGCAGGCCACGCAGTTTGCGCAGCGCTTCGGGCTTGGCCTGCAGCAACTGGATGCCGTCAAAACACACCGAGCCGCCGGTGATGCGGCAACCGTCCCGCGCGTAGCCCATCGCTGCCAGACCGAGCGTGGATTTACCCGCACCCGACTCGCCGATCAGCCCCAATACTTCACCGCGCTGCAAGGTCAGGTCGATGCCCTTGATCAGCGGGTGCCAGGCGTCTTCGTAATGCCCTTCGATCTGCAGGTTGCGGATTTCCAGCAGTGGCTTGTCCATCCTCAACACTCCTTCAGGCCGCTGGACTTATGCAGCATCCAGTCGACGACAAAATTCACGCTGACGGTGATCAACGCCACCGCCAGGGCCGGCAGCAACGGGCTGATGTCGCCGAAGGTGATCAACACCGCGTTGTCGCGCACCATGCTGCCCCAGTCGGCGGTGGGCGGCTGGATGCCCAGGCCGAGGAACGACAACGCGCTGATAAACAGGAACACAAAGCAGAAGCGCAGGCCGAATTCGGCAATCAGCGGCGCGGCGGCGTTGGGCAATACTTCGCGGGTGACCAGCCACCACAAGCCTTCACCGCGCAGGCGGGCGGCCTCGACAAAGTCCTGCACCACCACGGTCATTGCCACGGCACGCGAGAGGCGAAACACCCGGGTCGAATCCAGCAACGCAATCACCAGTACCAGTGACGTGGCGTTGGTGCCCACCACGCTCAGAATCAGCAAGGCAAAGATCAGCTGCGGAATGGCCATGAGCACATCCACCACCCGCGACAAACCCTGGTCAATCCAACCGCCTTTGATCGCCGCCACCAAGCCGCTCAAGCCACCCAGCAAAAACGCCAGCGTCGTTGTCAGGAAGGCAATGCCCAGCGTGTTGCGCGCGCCGTAGACCAAACGGCTGAACATGTCGCGCCCCAGGTTATCGGTGCCCAGCAGGAACTGGCCGCTCCAGGGCGCAAAGCCCTCGCCCACCACCTGGGTTTCGCCATAGGGCGCCAGCAACGGCGCAAACACAGCCACCGCGATGTACAACAGAATAATCAGCAAGCCGAACTTGGCGCTCAACGGCGCACGGGCCACTTGGCTCAACAGGTTCATGGGCTACCCCTTGGGATGCATCAGGCGTGGGTTGCTGGCGATGGACAACACGTCCGCCCCGGTATTGAGCAGGATGTAGGTCGCGGCAAAGATCAGGCTGCAGGCCTGCACCACCGGGATGTCACGCTTGGACACCGAGTCCACCAGCAACTGACCGAGGCCCGGATAGACAAACACCACTTCGACCACCACCACCCCCACCACCAGATACGCCAGGTTCAGCGCGACCACGTTGACGATCGGCGCCAGCGCGTTGGGCAGTGCATGCCGCCAGATAATCCGCGATTGACTGATGCCCTTCAGGCGAGCCATTTCGATATACGGGCTGGCGAGCAGGTTGATCAGGGACGCGCGGGTCATGCGCATCATCTGCGCGATCACCACCAGGCTCAGGGTCGCCACCGGCAGTACCGAGCGTTCCAGGATCGTGCCAAAGGTGGCATCCGGCGCCAGGTTGGACAGACTGGGGAACCAGCCGAGTTTCACCGAGAACACCAGGATCAGCAGGTAGGCCACAAAGAACTCCGGGAACGACACCGCGCTCAACGCCGAGGTATTGAGCAGGCGATCGAACCAGCTGTTACGGTACAGCGCCGCCAGCATGCCCAGCACCAGCGCCGTGGGCACCGAGACCAACGCTGCGAGTGCGGCCAGGCTCAGGGTGTTGCCCAGACGCGCGCCGATCAGCTCGGCGATGGGTCGCTGGTTCGCCAGGGATGCACCCAGATCACCGTGCAGCAGCCGCAGCAACCATTGCGCAAACCGCGTGGGCGGCGGCAAATCCAGGCCGAGTTGCGCACGGAACGCCGCCACGGTTTCCGGGGTGGCAGACTGGCCGAGCATGGCCTGGGCAATATCCCCCGGCAGCATGCCCACGGCGAGAAAGATGATCACCGACACGGCGAACAACGACAGCACGCCGAGGGCCAGGCGTTGGAGGACCAGTTTCAACAAGCTATTCATCGTGCGATTCCTTGACTGGGCACGCGTTCAAAGACATCACCGTCCTAATGTAGGAGCTGGCTTGCCAGCGATGAGGCCAGCGCCATCACTGCGAACTTCCGGTCCGCCATCGCCGGCAAGCCGGCTCCCACAAGGGTCAGGCCTGCCACCACCGCTCGATCAACCGCAACCCATCCAACTCGCCATAAGGCGCCGTCAGCGGTCCATGGTTGACCCGGTTCGAACGCGCCGCCACCGAGCTGGCAAACAGCGGCACAATCGCGCCGCCGTCATCCCGGCACAGCGCCTGCATTTCGTTGTACATCTCCTGGCGCAGCGGCGCGTTCATCTCGCCACGGGCGGCGTTGAGCAGTTGGTTGAAGCGCGGGTTGTCCCAGTGGGTTTCATTCCAGGCCGCGCCTTTGGCGTAGCCGATGCTGAACATGCGGTCGGCGGTCAGGCTGCTGTACCAGAAGGAGGTGGTGAACGGTTGCTTCATCCACACATTGGAGAAGAACCCGTCGGCCGGTTCGCGTACCACATCGATGTCGATGCCGGCCTGGCGTGCCTGTTCCTTGAACAACACCGAGGCATCCACCGCGCCGGTGTAGGCGGCGTCGGAGGCCTGCAGGCGTACCTTGAGCGACTCCACACCGGCCTGGCGCAGGTAGAAGCGCGACTTGTCCGGGTCGTAGGCACGTTGCTCAAGGGCGCTGTTGATAAACCGGCTGCCCGGCTGGATCGGATGGTCGTTGCCCACCAGGCCATAGCCATGCAGCACCGAAGCCAGAAGCGTCTCGCGGTTGATCGCGTGCTTCATCGCCATGCGGATGTCGTTGTTCTTGAACTCATTGCTGTCGCACAGCATCGGGAAGGTGTAGTGCTGCGCGCCCTTGGTTTCTTCAATCACCAAGCCGGGGTTGCGCTTGAGCAGTGCCACGGTTTTCAGGTCGACCTTGTTGATCACATCCACCTGCCCGGTGACCAACGCATTGACCCGCGCGGCGCCGTCGGCGATGGCGAGCAATTCGGCACTGGCGAAGTGCGCGCGGCCGGGTTTCCAGTAGTCGGGGTTGCGCTCCAGGTCCATGCGCACGCCGGGCTCGAAGCTTTTCAGGCGATAGCCACTGGTGCCCACGCCGGCTTGCCAGTCAGCCACGCCGTCCTTGGCGGGCATGATCACCAGGTGGTAATCGGCGACGACGTAGGCGAAGTCGGCATTGCCTGAATGCAGTTCGAACACCACCGCATCGCTGCCCTTGGCGCTCACGCTGGCGACATCACCCAATACGGTCTTGGCCGCCGAGGTGGACTTGGCGTCCAGGTGATGGTTGATCGAGGCCACCACGTCTTCGGCGGTCAGACTTTTACCGTTATGGAAGGTTACGCCAGGACGCAGGTGGAAGGTCCACACCCGCGCATCGGGCGTGGATTCAAAGCGCTCGGCCAGCTCAGGAATCGCGCTGCCGTCCACCGCGATTTCCGTGAGGGTGTTGTACACCGCCGAGAACCCGACAAAGGTGAAGGTATCGACCCAGGAACCCGGATCCCGGGAATCGGTGGTGCTGCCACCGGCCAGGCCCAGGCGCAGCACGCCGCCCGGTTTGGGCGTAGCATCTGCGGCAAACGCCTGCAACGGCAAGCCCATGGAAAACGCCGCGGCCACCGCGCCGGCCACGGCGCTGTGTTTGAGGAAGTCGCGGCGGTGCATCGCTTGAGTCATTTTGTTGTTGTTTTCGCTCATGGTCTTGTCTCTCTAAAGGTCAACAGGCACAGGCATGTTTCAACTCGATCAAGGTCACGCCGTTGCGTTTGAACGCGTTGCGCAGGTCCGTCTGCAATTCATCCAGGTTGCGGGGCTGGTTCACGGTGCAGCCGAACGCCTGGGCGAACAGCGCGAAATCCGGGTTGCGTGGCAGCACGCCGATGGGTTCGATATTCAGGTCGAGCATGTCGTCGCGGATCTGGCCGAGGGCGTCGTTGTTCCACAGCAGCACCACCAGCGGGCTGTCCAATTCCTCGACGGCAGTGGCCAGTTCCTGGGCGGTGTAGAGAAAACCGCCATCGCCCACCAGCACCAGGCCCGGTCGTTGCGGCGCGCCGAACTTGGCGCCGATGCCCGCCGGCAGGCCATAGCCCAAGGTGCCGTAGCCGGTGGGATGCAGCCAGCTTCGAGGGGCGCGACTGCGGTAGGCGTAGTTGCCGGTGTAGGCCAACTGGGTCATGTCGCTGCTCACAAAGGCGTTGGCCGGAAGCTCGGCTTCAATGCAGTCGAGAATGGCTTGGTGGATGGACTGCAAGGGGCCGTGGCCCAACTCGACCGCCTGCAGCAACGCGGACACCTTCGCGATGGCGTCATCCGCGTTACGCGGGGTGGACGGCAGGCGTTCCAACAAGGCTTGAACGGTCTGGCGGGCATCGCCGTGCAGCGCCACGGCACAGGGGTAGAAGTCATTGAACTTGCGCGGGTCGATGTCGACCCGCAGCAGCTCACCGCCGAGGGGCAGACGTTCGCGCCAATAGTCGGTGTCGGCCATTTCCGTACCCACCGCCAGCACCACATCCGCCTCGCTGATCAGTTGCCAGCCAGGGGCGACACACAGGGTGGAACCCGCATTGAGCGGGTCGTCGACGGGTAACAAGCCCTTGCCCGCCACACTGGTAAAAAAGGGCGCCGCCACGTGTGTGCTCAAGCGTTGCAACGCCTCGCCCGCCTCCAGTGCACCGCCACCGGCAATGATCATTGGCCGCTTGGCCGCCGAGAGCTTGGCCGCGGCCTGATCCAAGGCTTCAGCAGGCGGCAGGCCGCGACCTGGACGACGCCCCACTTCGTGGCTCCAGTCGCGCTTGATCGGCGCGGCCAACACATCCAGCGGCACCGAAATATGCACTGGGCGCGGTCGCTCACTGTCGAACACCGCGTAGGCGCGGGCGACCAGCTCGGGCAAATCCTCCGCGCTCAACGCCACCGCCGAAAACGCCGTGATCGGCGCGGTGATCGCACGCTGGTCCTGGGTTTCGTGCAGGCTGCCCCACCCTTTGCCGAGGCTGGCGGTGCTGTTGACGCTGGAGATCACCAACATCGGAATCGAATCGGCATAGGCCTGGCCTATAGCGGTGGCCGCATTGGTCACGCCAGGGCCTGTAATCACAAAGCACACGCCCGGCTTGCCGCTGACCCTGGCATAGCCGTCGGCCATGAAACCGGCGCCTTGCTCATGGCGCGTGAGCACATGCCGAATGCCACTGCCGGGCAGGCCACGATACAGCTCCAGGGTATGCACGCCGGGGATGCCGAACACTGTGTCGACGCCATACTGCGCCAGTAACCGCACCAGGGCCTGGCCGCCGGTCATGGTTTTATCGTGCATGTTCATCTCCTAGACGAATCAATGCATCGACCGCCACGGCGCCCTGGGCATTGACCAACAATGGGTTTACATCCAACTCCAGCAACTGCCCGGCGTTGGCGCAGGCGTAATCGGCGACCGCGCGGATCGCCGCCACCAGCGCGTCCATGTCCGCCCGGTCTCGACCGCGAAAACCCTGCAGCAACGAGGCGCTGCGCAGGCTGAACAGGGCATTGCGGATTGCGCTGTCGGTGGTGGGCAGCAGCAAGCTGCGGCTGTCCTTGAGCAATTCGACCAGGATGCCGCCGGCGCCAATGACCAGCGCCAGGCCAAAATCGTTTTCGCGCTTGATGCCCACGATCAACTCGGCCAGCGGTGGTGCAGCCATGGACTCCAGCAGCAGTTGGTCAAAGGCGATACCCGGCGCATAAGCCGCGATGTGCTCGCGCATCTGCGCCAGTGCGCTGGTCAGGGCCATGCCGTTTTGCAGGTTGAGCACCACGGCACCGGCCTCGGTCTTATGCGGCAGCTGGGTGCTGACTGCCTTGAGCACCAGCGGATAACCCAGCAGGTCTGCATCGCTGACAGCCCTTCCCGGCGTGCTCAGCACCCCGGCGGGCGTGGTCAGGCCGAATGCACGCAACGCCTGCTTGGAGGCCCATTCGTCGAGCGCCTCGCCGCTGCCCGTGAGGCCTTGGGGGCACAGCGGTTCGAGCATCGATTCGCCCCGCTCCAGCAAGACGCGTCGGTTGTTCTGGTAGTCGGCAATCCGCCCCCAGGCCGCCAGTGCATCTTCAACGCCCTGCAACGCCGCAATGCCTTGGGCATGCAGGCGTTCACGGGCATGGGCCGGCAGCAATTCGGGAAAGGCTGAGGTGACAAAGCCGGTCTTGCCATGGCGACTGACCGCGTTGCAGAACAGCTCCAACAGCAGGTCGCACTCCTGGCGCTCGCCCGTGAATTCGGCGGGGTAATCCAGCACCAGCATGGCGGCATCCGCTTCGGTGCGCAGGGCGGTGTCGAGCATGGTGTCGAGCGCTTCACGGTTGCCCCAGATGGCGGTCGTGAAATCCAGCGGGTTGACCAAGTTGGCATAGCTGGGCAACACCTGCGCCAGCTCACTGCGCTGGCGGTCATCGAGCTTGGGCAGGGCCAGGTGATTGCGCTCGGCATAGTCGGCAATCAGCCCCGCATCGCCGCCGGAACAGGCCAATGCAATTAGGCTATTGCCCGCAGGAAGATTGCCGCACGCCGCAGCCTTGAGGGTTTCGACAAAACTCACCGGCCCGCTGACACGGATCACGCCCAGCCGTGTGAACAGGCTGTCGTACAGCGCGTCGGAGCCGGACAGCGAACTGGTGTGA
This sequence comes from Pseudomonas sp. AC112, assembly GCF_979253545.1. Classification (NCBI taxonomy): domain Bacteria; kingdom Pseudomonadati; phylum Pseudomonadota; class Gammaproteobacteria; order Pseudomonadales; family Pseudomonadaceae; genus Pseudomonas; species Pseudomonas sp. AC112. The sequence continues at coordinate 4,669,015 of NZ_CEEDCM010000001.1, read as the reverse complement.
CTCAAGGCCAGCTCGGCACCGATCTGCGAGACACCGGTTTTCAACGCGATAATCGGAATGCCTTTCTCCAGCGCCTTGTGCGCTGCGCGGGCGAACCCCGGTACGTTCTTCAAGCCTTCCAGGTGCAGACCGATAGCGGTGACGCGCGGCTCATCGAGCAGCACATCCATCAATTCCGCAACGCCCAATTGCGCCTGGTTACCCACTGAGGCCATGTAGGCCACCGGCAGCGAACGGTCGCTCATCGACAGGTTGTAGGCGAAGTTGCCGCTTTGGGTCAGCACCGCTACGCCCTGCTCTACCGCCTTGCCGCCATGGGCCACCGGCCAGAGTGCCGAGCTGTGCAGGTAGTCCAGCAGGCCGTAACAGTTGGGGCCGAGCAAGGCCATGTCACCCGCCGCCGTCAAGAGCTGTTGCTGCATGACCGCACCGCTGGCCCCGGTTTCGGCAAAGCCCGAGGCATAGCAGATGGCACCGCCCGTGCCGATGGCCGCGAGTTCGGCGACGCAGGTCAGCGTGAGTTCGCGGTTGGTGGCGATAAACACCGCGTCCGGCCCATAGGGTAAGTCGGCAACATGGCGCACACAGGGGACGCCATCGAGGCTGTCATGCTGCGGGTTGACCAGCCACATGGGCCCGGTGAACCCGCCATCGGCGCAGCGCTTGAGCGCACGCGCCATGCTGCGCCCGCCGACGAAAGCCAGGTGGCGGGGCGCCAGCAGGCGCTTGAGGTTGTCGCGAATAGCCTGGGACATAAGCGTTCTCCGCGCCGATCAGCGCAACAGCGGCCGCAATAGTTCACGGGCAATGATATGGCGCTGGATTTCCGAGGTGCCCTCCCAGATCCGTTCGATCCGCGCGTTGCGCCAGATGCGTTCCACCGGCCCTTCATCCATCAAGCCCATGCCGCCGAAAATCTGCACCGCCTCGTCGGCGACCTTGCCCAGGGTTTCACTGGCAAACAGCTTGGCCATGCCGGCCTCGCCGTCGGTCATGGTGCCCTGGTCCATCTTCCAGGCGGTGTGCAGGGTCAGCAGTTCGGCTGCGCGAATCTGCGTGGCCATGTCCGCCAGCTTGAAGCTCACGCCTTGATAGGTGCCGATGGGCTGGCCGAATTGCTTGCGGTCCGCCGCCCATTGCAGCGACACCTCCAGCGCGCGCTGGGCCTGGCCGACGCAGTTGGCGGCCACCATCACACGGCCAGCGGTGAGCCAGGCGTTGGCCACTTCCCAGCCCTTGCCCACTTCGCCCAGTACTTTGGAGGCCGGGACACGGCAGTCGTCGAAGAACATTTCATAGGTGTGGTAGCCCCTATTGCTCACGCACTTGGGGCCCCGGCGGATGGTCATGCCAGGCGTCCCCCGGTCCACCAGGAACGACGTCACCGCGTTGCGCTGTCGGCCGTTGTGCTCATAGGTATCGGTGACCGCAAACACGATGGCGAAATCGGCGTGCCCGGCGTGGCTGATGAAGTGCTTGCTGCCGTTGATCACGAAATCATCGCCACTGCGCACGGCGCGGGTTTTGATGGCATTGGCGTCGGAACCGGCGCCGGGTTCGGTCAAGGCAAAACAGTCGATTTTCTTGCCTTGCACGCAGGGCAACAGGTAGTCGCCAATCTGTGACCCCGTGCACGCCATCAAGATCTTGGACGGCCGTGCGACAAACACATGCAGCGCCCACGAGACTTTGGACAATTCCCGCTCGATCAGCGCCTGGGACAGGTAATCCAGGCCACCGCCACCCACCTCTTCCGGCATGTTGAACGCGTAGAAACCGGCGGCAATCGCCTTGTCGCGAATCTGTGCAGCGAGTTCGGGCGAGACCTCATCGGCACGGTCTACCGCCTCCTCATGAGGCAACAATTCCTTGGCAACAAAACTGCGTACCGCGTCCACCAACATGTCTTGTTCTTGGCTGAGTTGGAAATTCATGGCGCTACCTGTTCGGAGGTGTTGTTGTTATTTGCCGCAGAAATTCGGGAGGCGTTTTTCCATGGATGCGCGCAGGGCTTCGGCGCCGTCGGCACTGCGACCACACAACAGGCCGGCGGCCAGTTCGGCCTGCAACTGCTCGGGCAGGTTGCGGTCGGCGCCTTCGCGGATCAGGGTCTTGGTCTGGGCGAAGGCGAAGGTCGGGCCGCTGGCCAGGCGTGCGGCCAACTCGGTGGTGTGCGCCTGGAGCTGATCATCGGCGACCACTTCACCGACCAGGCCAGCGGCCAGTGCGCGGTCGGCACTCCACAGCTCGTCGAGGAACAGCAGGCGCTTGGCTTGCTCGCTGCCAATCAAGCGTGGCAAGTGCCAGCTGGCGCCTGCGTCCGGCGAGTAGGCCATGCTGGTGTAGCCGGCCTTGAAGCGCGCCGATTGGGCCGCGATGCGCAGGTCACAGCACAATGTCAGGTCCATGCCGGCGCCGACGGCCGTGCCGTTGATCGCAGCAATCGTGGGTTTATCGAGGGTGTGCAGGCGGGTCATCAGCGCGTGGGCAGTTTCGGTCCAGCCGTAGGTTTCGAGGGCGCCACGGGCTTCGGCGTCGGCCCATTCGGCCAGGTCGGCACCGGCGCAGAAACTGCGACCGTTGCCGGTCAATACCACCACGCGCACCGCGGCGTCAGTGTTGAAGGCGTCGAGCAAGCTGTGCAGGTGCTTGAGGGTGGGGATGTCCAAGGCGTTGCGCTGCGGGCCACGGTTGAGGGTGATCCAGGCAACGCCTGCTTGTACCTGACTGAGCACGGGCGAATCGGTCGTCATGGCTTCCTCGAATTATTGTATTTGGCTTGAGGGGTGCGACATGAGGCGATACTAAACAAGTGTTCAGTAAGAAGGCAATCAGCAAACCGCAAATATTTTCAAAGAGGGAAATGCCGGCCCGAACCTGGCGTTCGGGCGACGGGATGGGCTCAGGGTTTGAGCTGATATCGCTGGCGACCACCGGCCTGCAGCCCGTCCACCCAGGCCTCACAGATTTGAATGCCCTGCTCGGGTGTGAAGGTGCCGGGGTTGAGCCCCGACTCCAGCCACAACCCGTCGAGCAATGCGCTCAAGCCGATGGCGGCGAGGTCGGCGTCGAAGTGCTTCCAGCCCTCCTCCCTGGCCATGTCGGTCAGGGCCGAACGCATGATGGTGCGGTACTCGCCATAGGAATGCTCGTGGGCCAGGTTGATCGCCGGGGCCGTCTTGACCGCGCCCCAGAACACCAGCCAGGCGTCCAGCAGGTGCGGGTCGAGCAATTCGGCGGAAAACGAGCCACGGAACAACGCCGACAGGCGCTCCCTGGGGTTCGGCGGCGCCTTGGCCATGGTCTCGCGCAGCAGGCTCATGACCTGGTCGGTGATGGTCCGGTAGGCCTCGGCCACCAGTTCATCCTTGCCCGAATAGTGATGGCTGATCAGCCCCACCGACACCCCGGCCTCGGCGCTGATCTTGCGGATCGACGCGCCCTGGAAACCATCACGCTTGAGGCACGTGAGCGTGGCCTGCACCAGCGTGGCCTTGCGCACTTCCGGCTCCATCCTGGAAAAACGGGATTCCTGGGTCATACGGCGGTGTCCTTGGGTTGAGTCGGCAGCACGACTCTACATCAGTCGCGATACCCCGGCGACACCCGATCCAGCATCCGCAGCAACGCCGCCCAGGCCAATTGCATGGCGTCCAGGTCGACCAACTCGCCCTCCTCCAGTGGTCGGCCAGGGTTGTTGAATTGCTGCTCGGTGTAGGCGCAGACCTCGGCAGGCGGCAGCACCAGCGGGCCACACGCCTGGGCGGCAATCTGGATATCGCAGGCCTTCTCCAGATAGTACATGCGCAGGAACGCCTGGCTGACCGTCTCGCCAACAGTGAGCAAACCGTGGTTGCGCAGCATCAGTACCGGCTTGTCGCCCAAGTCCTGTACCAGCCTCTGCTGTTCAGCCATGTCGAGGGCCACGCCTTCGTAGTCGTGGTAGGCGACCTTGCCGTAGAACTCCATGGAAATCTGGTTCACCGGCAACAACCCGCACTCCAAGGCCGCCACCGCGCAGCCCGCGCGGGTGTGGGTGTGCAGCACGCACTGAGCGTCTTCGCGGGCGCCATGAATCGCACTGTGAATCACGAAGCCCGCCGGGTTGACCGCATAAGCCGAGGGCTCCACGGCATGGCCGTCCAAGCCGATCTTGACCAGGCTGGACGCGGTGATTTCGTCGAACATCAGCCCATACGGGTTGATCAGGAAGTGATGTTCAGGCCCAGGGATGCGCACCGAGATATGCGTAAAAATCAGGTCGCTCATGCGGTAGTGCGCGATCAATCGATAGCACGCGGCGAGCTGCTCACGCAGTTGTTGTTCGGTGGAGTGCGTCATTTTTATTCTCCAGGCACGGGTTGATGAGGGCGACGCTAATCCAGCCGCCAGTAAAAAAACAAGTTGATTTTTTACTGGCGCTCGCCTCCTATAGAACGATAACAATAACAGCGCCTGGAGTATTCGCACCATGTCGCACCCTGCCTTTCCCCATCTGTTCGAACCCTTGGTGCTGCGCGGCAAGCGCCTGAAAAACCGCATCATGTCCAGCGGGCATGACACCTCGATGCCCACCGATAACCGCGTCAATGCGCAATTGATCGCCTACCACCGCGCGCGTGCCGAAGGCGGTGTGGGGCTGATCGTGTTACAGGTGGCTGGGGTGCATGACAGTGCGCGGTACACCTCCCATGTGCTGATGGCGACTGACGACGGCTGCATCGACGGCTACCGCGAACTGGCCAACACTTGCCATGCCCAAGGCACCGTGGTGCTCTCGCAGATCTTTCACCCTGGGCGCGAAATCATGGAGTCGGCCGACGGTTTGCTGGCCGTGGCGTACTCGGCGTCCGGCGTGCCCAATGAGCGCTTTCGCGTGATGCCACGGGCGTTGGACCAGGCGATGATCGACGCGATCGTCGCAGGTTATGCGGCGGCGGCCAGGCGCCTGCACCAGGCCGGGATCGACGGGGTTGAAGTGGTCGCCAGCCATGGGTACTTGCCGGCGCAATTTCTCAACCCTCGGGTGAACCGGCGCAGTGATGCTTACAACGGCTCCCTGGAGCATCGGCTGAAGTTCTTGAGAGACATCATCGCGGCGGTCCGGGCCGCCACCGACGACCAGTTCATCATCGGCCTGCGCATATCTGCCGATGAACGCGATGCCGAGGGGCTCACCGAAACCGAGTCCCTGGAGGCCGTGCAACGTCTGGAGGCACAGTTGGATTACGTGCATATCGTCGCGGGTACATCAGCCTCCCTGGGCGGCGCGATCCATATCGTGCCACCCATGGCGATCGCCGCTGCGTACCTTGCCGATGAGGCGGCGACGTTCAAGGCCAGCCTGTCGATTCCGCTTTTCGTCACCGGGCGGATCAACCAGCCTCAGGAGGCGGAGCTGATATTGGCGCGCGGCCAGGCCGATGTCTGCGGCATGACGCGGGCGTTGATCTGCGACCCCCGGATGCCAGCCAAGACCCTTGAGGGCCGCACCGAAGATGTGCGGGCGTGCATTGCCTGCAATCAAGCTTGCATCGGTCATTTTCACAAGGGGTTGCCGATCTCCTGCATCCAGCATCCGGAGACCGGCCGCGAGCTGATATTTGGTGAAGTGCAAGGGACGTTGAAGCGCAAACGCATCCTGGTAGTAGGGGGTGGCCCGGCAGGCATGAAAGCGGCGGCAGTCGCCGCACAACGCGGGCATGACGTGACGCTGTACGAAGCCAGCGGGCAATTGGGTGGCCAAGTATTGCTGGCCCAACTGCTGCCCCGACGCAGCGAATTCGGCGGCGCCAGTACCAACCTGCAACGTGAGATGGAACTGGCCGGTGTACGGGTGGTGCGCAATACCCGGGTCGACCGTGCCCTGGTGGAACAGGAACGTCCCGACCACGTGATCATCGCCACCGGCGCCGAACCTTACTGGCCAACCTTCGAGCAAGGCGGCGAGCTGCAGGTGGTGGACGCCTGGCAGGTGCTGCGCGATCAAGTCCCCCTGGGGCGTTCGGTGGTGGTGGTCGACTGGCGTTGCGATTGGATCGGCCCCGGCATTGCCGAGCGCCTGACGCGCGCAGGCCACCCGGTACAACTGGCGGTCAATGGCACTCACTGCGGGGAAAACCTACCGCTGTACGTGCGCGATCAATTGGCGGGCGAACTGCATCGGCTGGGCATCCCGATCATCCCCTACGCCCGCCTCTACGGTTGCGACGACACGACGGTCTACCTGCAACACACCGCCAGCGGCGAGCCGATGCTGCTGGAGAATATCGACACCCTGGTGTTGTGCCAGGGGCACCAGCCGGTGGACACTCTGGGCGCGGAGCTGCATGGCTTGGTGCCCTTTGATCGGATCGGCGACTGCCTGGCCCCGCGCACCGCCGAAGAGGCGATCTACGAAGGACTCAAGGTAGCGTGGAACCTGTGACAGACGAACCCCAGCAACTGTTTCTCGGCACGCGCATTCGTGGCCTGCGCAAGGCGCGTGGGCTGACCCTCACCGCCCTGGCGCAGGCCAGTGAATTGACCGCCGGTTACCTCAGCCAGTTGGAGCGTAACCTGGCCTACCCCTCGATCCCGGCACTGTTCAACATTGCCCGCAGCCTGGGCGTGACCACCCAGTGGTTCTTCGCCAGCGAAACCGTGCCCGCGGTCGAGGACGAAGGCTACGTGGTCCGCAAAGGCAATCGCCAAAGCATTCATTACGAAGATGGCATCGTCGACCAACTGCTGACGCCCCTGCCCAACCACCAGCTGGAAATGCTGCAATCGAGCTTTCCGCCCGGCGCCTTTAGCCAGCAGAGTTACAGCCATGAAGGCGAAGAAGCAGGCTACGTGCTGAGTGGTCGGTTCGAGCTGTGGGTGGGTGAACGGCATTTTATGTTGGAGGCGGGCGACAGTTTCAGCTTTGCCAGCAGTGAACCCCATCGGTACGGCAACCCTGGCAAGGTGAACACAGTGGTGATCTGGGTGATTACGCCGCCGACGTTTTAAGCCGCTGGCGGGAATGAGAACGTTCCGACGGGAACTGGCGACAGTGGCAAGGCGGCCATTCGTGACCTGCGGTAAAGAGTCCTTTTCGGATTCGGCGGTTTTTCCGAAGGAACGACGGGCGGATACTCGACTCCATTGTTCACACCCCGTCTGGAGTTACTGATGTCTACCCCTATGCAAAACGTTCCGGCCTTTGGCCTAGGCACCTTCCGCCTGCAAGGCCAGGTGGTGATCGATTCCGTCAGCAATGGCCTGGAACTGGGCTACCGCGTCATCGACACCGCGCAAATCTACGAGAACGAAGCCGATGTCGGCCAGGCGATTGCCGACAGTGGCATCCCGCGCGATGAGCTGTTCATCACCAGCAAAATCTGGATCGCCAACTTCGCCGAAGGCCAGCTGATTCCAAGCCTGAAAGAAAGCCTGCGCAAACTGAAAACCGACTACCTGGACTTGACCCTGATCCACTGGCCCTCGCCGGAAGACCAGGTGCCTGTCGCCGAGTTCATGGGCCAACTGTTGGAAGCCAAGCGCCTGGGCCTGACCCGCCAGATCGGCATTTCCAACTTCACCGTCGACTTGATGAAGCAGGCGATTGCAGCCGTAGGCGCCGAGAACATCGCCACCAACCAGATCGAACTGCATCCCTACCTGCAAAACAGCAAGGTCGTGGACTTTGCCACCGCCCACGGTATCCAGATCACGTCCTACATGACCCTGGCCTACGGCGAAGTGCTCAAGGACCCGGTGATCCAGCAGATCGCCGAGCGCCATCAGGCAACCCCGGCGCAAGTTACGTTGGCCTGGGCCATGCAGCTGGGCTACGCAGTCATTCCGTCGTCGACCAAACGCGCCAACCTGGAAAGCAACCTCAAGGCCCTGCAACTGACCTTGAACGCTGCCGACATGGCGCAGATCGCCGCACTGGAACGCGGCCATCGCCTGACCAGCCCTAAAGGCATCGCCCCGAAGTGGGACTAAACCCCGGCCACGTGGCTGCGCGATAGCTCCCGCAGCCACGGCAATACCCGCAGGCCGGCTGTGGCTGCGGGTGGGTCGATGATGTCCATGAAGTGTTCAAGGTTGACGTTATCCGGCGCGCCGGGCAGGCGTACCAGAACCTGCGGCGTTGCACCGGCGGGCGTGTCCGGGTTCAGGTCCAGATGATCGTAGACCAGCACATGGTGCACCTGGGGTTGAGGCCCGCAGGTTAGTGTGACCAGCCCCGCGTTGATGATCATTACATCAAAAGGTTGGGCCGGAATGGCGGTGAGCAGTTGGACCTCTTCGAAGGTCTGCACCGGGACGATCCGGTGATAACCCAGCCGGTTGAGCATCTTCTCTATGTACAGGCGTTGCAGGTGTTGCTCATCGGCTATCAGAATGGTCAGTGCTTTGTTTGGCATGGCGAACCCCTGGGCAGGCAGTGCTCGTCATTGAGCCCCGCCTATTTTCCAGACATACCTCGAAGACAAAATCAGGCTTGTTCCCGTTCCATGTAGGAGTTCTCCCAAATCCACCGAATGGCTATCACCCTCGGTCAAGCCTGCTTGCAGTGTTGGCTGAGACTATGGTGCAAGCCGTCGATGGCCGCCCCTACTGCCTCAACCGCAGCCACTGAGGCATTGTGGTCACGCCGTTCACACACGCCCTCCAAGGTTTCGCAACAGGCGACCAGCACCTGAGCCTTGACCATGCGGGCCCCGCCTTTGACGCGGTGAGCCAGGTCATGCAGCCTGGCGAAGTCCACCGGCTCAAGCAGCAACGGCAGCAACAGGCGGTCCTCGACGAGGCTGCCGAGCAATGGCTGCAACAACTCGTTGAGTGCGGCCTTATCGCCGCCCGTCAACGTAATCAACGCGCTCAAATCAAACACCGGTTCGGCTTTAGGCGTGGCAGCACTGGCCGTGCGTGATGCCAGCGCTGCGCGCAAATCATCCAAACCGGTCGGTTTGAACAAACAACCATCCATGCCCGCCTGTCGGCAGCGCTCCGTTTCTTCCGGCTGGGCGTTGGCGGTGAACCCCAATATCAGGCAAGGCACCAGGCCACGTTGACGCTCTTGGGCGCGGATATCTCGCGCCAACGTGTAGCCGTCCATGATGGGCATGTTGCTGTCGGTGATCACCCCATCAAAATGACCGGCCTGCCACAGTGCAAGGCCCTCGGCGCCATCGTCGGCGGTGACGATGCGGTGCGCCAGGAAACTCAATTGTCGAGCCAACAGCAGGCGGTTGGCCGGATAATCATCGACCACCAGCAGGTTCAAGGACTGGGTAGGGGGAACGCGTGACACCGGTACGGAAACCGGCGTTTGCGTGGTCAACGCCAGCGTCAACGCCACGTCCACCCGCGTGCCTTTTCCCAGCACGCTGCTCAAGTGCAATTGCCCGCCCATCATCTCGCACAGGTTGCGGCTGATCACCAACCCAAGGCCGGAACCACTGCGTGCCGATTGGGCGTGATTGCTGCCCTGGATAAACGGGTTGAACAAGCGCTGCTGATCTTCGGCACTGATGCCTATCCCCGTATCTTCCACAGACAACCGCAGGTTCACGTGCTCGTCAGCGGACGCCGGCGCGCACTGGGCACTCAGGCGCACCTGGCCGGTGGCGGTAAACTTGATGGCGTTGCCCAGCAGGTTGGACACCACCTGCTTGAAACGCAAAGGATCGATGAGCACCGAGCAATCGGTCGCCGGGTCGAGCTCGACGTGCAGCGACAGCCCCTTATCCCGCGCCAACCCCTCGAACACCCGCGCTACTGAGGCCAACAACTCGCGCGGATTAGCCGGCGCCAGGGTCAGGGACAGGTGACCGGTTTCGATCCGCGCAATGTCCAGGATATCGCCGATCAGCTCCAGCATGCTGCGCGAGGCCATCGACGCCACCTCCAGCGCATCCTGATCGGCACGACCTTGCTCGGCGTTTTTCTGGGCCAACTCAATCATGCCGATCACCGCGTTCATGGGCGTGCGGATCTCATGGCTCATGGTCGCCAGGAACGTGGTCTTGGCGCGGTTGGCCGCGTCGGCCTCCTCCTTGGCTTCCTGCAACTGGCCCAGCAGGCGCTGGCGCTCGCTCACATCGACCCACCCGGCAATCATGCCCACGACGTTGCCGTTGCTATCGCGGTACGGCAGCATCCACTGGTAAATGGTCAGTACACCACCACCGGGCACCTTGAGGACCCGGTCCTGGATCTGGGGCTCACCACGCGCCATCAGGCTCAAGTAATCAGCATGGAAAGACTGGGCCTGGGGCGGGTTACCGGTGTCGGTTTCCACGACCGTCTTGCCGATGACATCCTCCAGCTTGAAGCCGAATACATCCAGGTAGGCGTTGTTGCACGCCATCAACCGCCCCTGGCGATCGCGCACGTAAATCGGGTGGGGGGTGCCGTCGATCAGCACGCCCATGAACCGCATCTGGTCGCTCAGGGCCCGCTCGGCCTGGGCGCGCTTGCGTATCAGGTTGCGCAGGTAGAGCACCCAGCCCAGGGTAATCACCAGCAACAGCGCCGCCAGGCCAAACCCTTGGATAATCACGTTGCGATGGCTGACCCAGTAACTGTCTTCGACGATGATCTCACTGCGCCAATGGTTGGACAGTTCGTCCATCTCCTCGGGTGTGATGCTCAGCAGCGCCTTCTCCAGGATGGAATACAGCTCCAGTTGGCTGCGGTTGACACCAAAGGCAATCCTCGCCGGTTCCGTCCCGACTGTGCTGGTGATCCGCAGACGATCCCGATAATCGCGCGCAATCATGTAGCGTGCGCTGATCAGCGAAACCACCGTCGCATCGACACTGCCCTTGGCGACCTGGCTCATGGACGCTTCAGGGTTCTCGACGTCGACAAACTCGATACCTGGGTAATCCTTGGCAATTTGCGCGGCGAGGCTGTTGCCGCCAATGAACGCCAGGCGTTTGCCCGGCATGTCCTCCAGCGTAACGACGCGTTCATCAGCGGCGCGCACCACCAGCACATAAGGATTGGACAGGTAAGGCCGGGTAAAGCGAATCCTCTCGGAACGCTCGACACTGGGCGTGATCACCGCCAGCATGTCCACTTGACCGGTGCTGACGTCGTCAATTTGCCGAGGCAGCGAACTGCCCTGCACCACGTCGAATTTCAACCCGGTGCGCAAACTGATCCGCGATAAAACCTCGTCACTCAAACCGGCGAACTGCCCTTGCTCATTAAAAAACGACAGCGGCATGAATTTATCGAGGGCCGCCACTTTTACCCGTGGATGCTTTTCCAGCCAACGCTGTTCGTTGTCACTCAGTCGCAAACGGTCGGCCTCCAGGACACCGTTGCCACCGGCACTCCAGCGCCGCAGGATTTCCATCTGCTGGCTGGCCGGGATAACGGCCAGCGCCGTGTTGATAATGTTCAACAGGCGAAGATTGTCGGCGGTAAACGCAAACCCGAACGGATTGACTTCCAACGCGGAAAAATCCGCCATGCGCACATTGTTCAGGTGGTTCTTGTTGATCAGATAACGGGTACTGATGGCGTCGCCCAGGTAGACATCCGCCTGGCCGAACGCTACGGCACCGATCGCCTGGTGCGTCGAGCCGTACAACTGCAGGTGTGCCTTGGGGTAAAAAGCCTGGACTGCGTCGGGCTGCATATAGTGGTAAAGCATCGCCACGCGCTTGTCGGCGAGGTCGGCGCTCAATGAATGACTGTCACCTGCACGGGTGACCAGCACAGGTTGATCATTGGCGTAGGAACGCGACAGTACCAGCGCCTTGTCGGCCGCTTCATAACCATTGGCCGACCCGACGAAATCCACATCGCCTGACTTGAGTGCCTCGATCACTTCATCGCGGGTATCGTAGCGCCGCACCTCGATGGGTATGTTCAAGACCAGGCTGACCAGCCCCGTGTAGTCAGCCGTGATGCCTTCAAAGTCATCATGGTTGCTCAAATCGAAAGGGGCGTAGTCGGGTGCCGACACCCCCATCACCAACGTGCGTCGCTCACGCAGCCAGCGCCAATCGCTTTCATCAAGCGCCACATCGGGGTGTTCAAGGGTGGAATGGCCAAGCAGGCGCAGGGGATGGGGTTGATCCAGGGCCATTGCCGCCAAGGGTAACAGCCCCATCAGCAGGATGGCCGTGAGTTTCACCCGCCGGGAGGTGGTCATTTCAGATCAGATGGTTGCGCTGGGCGAACTTGGACAGGTGCACCACCGAAGACATACGCAGTTTCTCCTTGAGGCGCGTCTTGTAAGTGCTGATGGTCTTGTGGCTCAGCAGCATGTCCTCAGCGATCTCCTTGTTGCCCAGGCCCAGCGCCAATTTTTGCAACACTGTCAGCTCACGGTCCGACAGCGCTTCCACCAGTTCTTGCTCGGTGGTCTGCAGATCATCACGGCGTACCGAACTGGTCGGCAGGCTCGGAAAGCAACTGTAGCCAGACTGGATCGCCCTGATCGCCTTTTGCAGCTCATCCAGCTCACCCGTCTTGGCCACAAAGCCCATGGCCCCGGCGCGCATGCAACGGGTGGAAAAGAACACCGCCAGGTAAGAGGTCAGCACCAGTATCTTGCAAGGCAACTCCAGGGCTTTGATCCGACTGATCACCTCCAAACCACCGAGCTTGGGCATTGCCAGGTCGAGAATGATCAGGTCCGGGCGCTCCTCACGCGCAATCTGCATGGCGTCGGCACCGTTGCCAGCTTCAAAAATTTTTACAAAACCTTCCTGCTTTAACAGGTACTTCACGGTGGCACGTATAAAAGGGTGATCGTCCACAACTAAAGCTTTGTTGCCCATAAGACTCCCCTAAGAGGACCAGTACGCTTACATATCACGCGAGACCTATCTACCTGTGAAAAGTAACAGTTCCGACGGACGGCACTGATGACTCTACGGAACATCTCAGGCAGTACAGACCCCTCCTTTTGATCAAACACGGTATTAACGTAGAGCTGCGTCTTGGTTCCTGAGCAGACGCAAGCCCGCAACCTTAACAACGGCGTGTTGTTTCAAATGAAGGGATAATCTCGAATGCTTGTAGGACTTTTCCCCTGTACAGCATAGCCGGCTTTGCGCAGGGCATTGCCTGACAGACACAACCTACTCCGTAGTACTTGGACTCCAGAATGCCTGCACCACCAGGGTCGACATCGAGATGCGCGCCACCAGGGCGTCCAACTCGTCACCGTCTACAGAGGTCACGGCCAAGGTGGCTTCGATTTCGACCTCTTCCGTGCCGAAAGGACGCACATCCACGTCACTGGCGGGGTAATTGCACCGTGCCAGCTCATCTTCCAGCAACGCCAGAACGGCTTTTTGCTGAGTGCGCCGGGCGATCACATACAGGATGTTGGTGACTTCTGCCGACACCACATCCAGCGGCTGGCGGTTGATGTTGTTGACGATCGGGCGCAGCAACGTATTGGCCGCCAGCACAAACAACGTGCCCAGCAGCGCTTCCAGGATCAAGTCGGCACCCGCGCAGGCACCCACCGCAGCCGAGGCCCAGAGGGTGGCGGCAGTGTTGAGCCCACGCACGTTGCCCTCCTCGCGCATGATCACGCCGGCACCGAGAAAGCCGATACCCGACACCACATAGGCCACCACCCGCACGGCGCCTTCGGCACCACCGAGACGGTTGGCCATGTCGACGAAGATCGCCGCCCCCACTGCCACCAGCACGTTGGTTCGCAGGCCCGCCGTACGCTGGCGGTACTGGCGCTCGAAGCCGATCAGGCCGCCGAGGATAAAGGCCGCGGTGAGGCTGACCAGGGTGTCGATCAGCGAATTGAGGTTGATGTTGTTGATTGCTTGCATGAAAACTCTCCTAGACCCCCCACCCTGTATGCGCTGGCTTGCCAGCCCATACAAGGGGAGTTGTTACTGTTGTTGCTGTGGTTACTGCCAGCCAAATTTACGGATGTAGTAGCCCTTCACCGCCTGGGTCAGGGCCATATACGCCAGCAGGATCACTGGCAGGAATACAAAGTACAGCGACGGCAGCGCCTGCAATTTGAAGTAGTGCGCCAACGGGCCCATCGGCAGGAAAATGCCCACGGCCATGATCACGCCCGTCATCACCATCAATGGCATCGCCGCACGGCTCTGCAGGAACGGGATTTTCGGGGTGCGGATCATGTGCACGATCAACGTCTGGGTCAGCAGCCCCACCACGAACCAGCCGGACTGGAACAGGGTCTGGTGGTCGGGGGTGTTGGCATCGAAGACATACCACATGAGTGCGAACGTGGTGATGTCAAAGATCGAACTGATCGGCCCGAAAAACAGCATGAAACGGCCGACATCTCCTGGCTGCCAGCGCTGGGGTTTACTCAGCATCTCGTCGTCGACGTTATCGAACGGGATCGCAATCTGCGAAATGTCATACAGCAGGTTTTGCACCAGCAGATGCATCGGCAGCATCGGCAGGAACGGGATAAACGCACTGGCCACCAGCACCGAGAACACGTTGCCGAAGTTGGAGCTGGCAGTCATCTTGATGTACTTGAGCATGTTGGCGAAGGTGCGCCGGCCTTCCAGCACGCCCTCCTCCAGGATCATCAGGCTCTTTTCCAGCAGGATGATATCGGCAGCTTCCTTGGCAATATCCACTGCACTGTCCACCGAAATGCCGATGTCGGCGGTCCGCAGCGCTGGCGCGTCGTTGATGCCATCGCCCATGAAGCCGACCACATGCCCATTGGCCTTGAGCAAGCGCACGATGCGTTCCTTGTGGCTTGGCGTCAGCTTGGCGAACACATTGGTGGTTTCCACGGCCTTGGCCAGCTCGGCGTCGGTCATGTCCTCAATGTCGTTGCCCATCAGCAGACCCTGTTGCTCCAGGCCCACTTCGCGGCAGATCTTGGCGGTGACCAGTTCGTTATCGCCGGTCAGCACTTTCACTGCCACGCCATGGGCCTTGAGGGCTTTGAGCGCAGGCGCGGTGCTTTCCTTGGGTGGATCGAGGAACGCGACGTAACCGATCAGCGTGAGGTTTTTCTCATCCGCCAGGCTGTAGGTGTCACGCCCCGGCGCCAGCGGTTGCGCCGCCACGGCGACCACACGCAGGCCTTCTTCGTTGAACGCGGCGGTGACCTGACGGATGCGTGCCAACAGGTCATCGGTCAGTGCTTCATTGACGTCGCCATGGCGCACGTTGTTGCACACCGACAGAATCTCCTCCACGGCACCCTTGCAGATCAACAGGTGCGGCTGGCCCTGCTCGGCGACCACCACGGACATGCGGCGGCGGTTGAAGTCGAACGGGATCTCATCGACCTTCTGGAATGCCGTGCCGACCTTCAGCTCACGATGCACCTCCACATGTTCCAGCACCGCCACGTCCAGCAGGTTTTTCAGGCCGGTCTGGTAGTAGCTGTTGAGGTAGGCCATTTCCAGTACGTCATCGGACTCTTCACCCCATACGTCCACATGACGCGCCAGGAAAATCTTGTCCTGCGTCAGGGTGCCGGTCTTGTCGGTGCACAGCACGTCCATGGCACCGAAGTTCTGGATCGCGTCCAGGCGCTTGACGATGACTTTTTTACGCGACAGAAACACCGCGCCCTTGGCCAGGGTGGACGTGACAATCATCGGCAGCATTTCCGGGGTCAGGCCCACGGCAATCGACAGCGCGAACAGCAGTGCCTCGGTCCAGTCGCCCTTAGTGAACCCATTGATGAACAGCACCAGCGGCGCCATCACGAACATGAAGCGGATCAGCAACCAGCTGACCTTGTTGACGCCATGCTGGAACGAGGTGGTGGCGCGATCAGTCGCGGTCACGCGCTGGGCCAAGGCGCCGAAATAGGTGCTGTTGCCGGTGGTCAGGATCACCGCCGTCGCCGCGCCGGACACCACGTTGGTGCCCATGAACAGGATGTTCTCCAGGTCCAGCGGGTTGCGGGTCTTGGCGTCCTGCTGCTGGGCGAACTTCTCCACCGGCATCGATTCCCCGGTCATTGCCGCCTGGCTGACAAACAGGTCCTTGGCGCTGAGTACGCGGCAATCGGCGGGGATCATGTCCCCAGCGGACAGTACGATCAGGTCGCCCGGCACCAGTTGTTTGATTGGCAGTTCGATGCGCTTGGCTTCATCGCGGCGCAGCACCGTAGCGGTGTTGCTCACCATGGCCTTGAGGGCGTCGGCGGCCTTGTTGGACTTGGCCTCCTGCCAGAAACGCAGCAGCGTCGACAGCACCACCATGGAGAAAATCACCGTGGCGGCCTTCATGTCTTCGGTCAGCCAGGAGATCACCGCCAGCAACGTCAGCAACAGGTTGAACGGGTTTTTGTAGCAGTGCCACAGGTGCACCCACCATGGCAGCGGTTGCTCATGCTCGACTTCGTTGAGGCCGTATTGCACGCGCAGGGCATCGGCTTCCTGAGTCGTCAAACCCTCGGAATGGCTGCCCAGGGTGCCGAGCAATTGCCCCGCACTGCCGTTGGCCGAGACCACCAGGGTTTGCGCCAGGGTCGGCGGCACTTCGCGGCTGACGCTGGCGTCGGTCACGGTGTCGAGCATCGCCAGGCGGCGGAAATGCCGGGCGATGTGCCGGGTCCGCAGGAAGCCGGCAAAGAACTCTTTCAACAGAGTCAGGTTCATGGTGTTACTCCTGCGCGAGGAAAAAACCGTCGTGCAGGTACCGCCGTCTGCACCGCGCCCGTTTTATAGGCACAGCCAGCTTGGCCCGCCTGTCGTAAAAGACAGGCGCGTCCGTAGCATCCCGAGGTGAGGCGGGTGCTGGTCAGCGTCGATGAGAGGGATTCGGGCAGGTGCCAGGACTGGCGCTGCCGGGATGCCGCTTCTCGCTTTTAGTGGCGAGACAACGGCATCGGAAAAATGCGCGTTACCTTGCCAAGCCTGTGCCGGTTACCGAAACCGGCCGACTACTGTCACTCGAACAAGTACCCACTGAGGGTCTCCGCTATTGATGAAAACGCGCGAAGCTTACGCCCCGATGAAAGGAGAGTAAACCGTAGGAAAGTTTCCGTATGGGGAATAAGAAGATTCTTCAGGATGGGTTCAGGAAGGTGCATCCACTTGATCTCGCGGCACCAACGTCAGGTAATCACCCACCTGCCCACCTGTCAGGGCCTTGACCTGTATCGATACGCTGTTCACTTGACGCCCCATCGTGATCCCTTCGCGGGTGCGTACCTGCACATAGCCAAGCTTTGGCCAGAAACGTTCGGCCTTGGCATTGCCGATGACTACTGTCAAACGCAGCCATTGAGCGCCGTTGCCCGCAGCCCAAGCCTCAAGATCGGCGTGCAGCCGCTGCGCCAACCCAGTGCCATGCAAGCGTGCATCCACCAGCAACAGCCCGATATGCCAAACACCAACAGCCAGCAAGTGCGCCGCAATGTTCACCACCGCCACCAGCTGGTTTTCCAGATCGCGGTAACCCAGCCAATACATCCGACTGCACGCCCACCCTGCGGGCAACTGCCCCTGCAATTCCTCATGCGCTTCGGTGGCAGTGGCCGGTGCGCCGTTGACCGCTATGAAGTAATCCGGCGCCCGCTCAAAAAACCGCTGCAACTCGACCTCATCGCGATCACCCAGCTCAACGACCTGAATGCCCACGACGGAACACGCCGGCAACCCGTGTGAATCAACTTCCATGTCCATCGTCCTCAATCATCCCGCGTCAGCACTTCCAGCAACTCAATCTCAAAACGCAGGTTGCTGTTTGGCTTGATATGCGCCCCCATCGATCGCTCGCCATAGGCCAGATGCGCCGGCACAAACAGCGTGCGCACACCGCCCACCTGCATGCCCATCAAGCCCAGGTCCCAGCCCTTGATCACACGCCCGGTGCCGATCACACACTGGAACGGCTTGCCGCGCTCCCAGGAGGAGTCGAACACCGTGCCGTCTTCCAGGGTACCGGTGTATTGGGTGGTGATCAGCGCGCCCTTGACCACGGCTTTGCCGGTGCCGGGGCGGATGTCGCTGATTTGGAGTTCTTCGGTATTCATGGGACGCTCGTTGACCATACAAAGGGTGGGTTTTTCCCAGAATCGGGTGGGTTTGGCAAGTGTAGGAAGAGTCGTTTCGGTGACATTTCCCTTTATCTCGCAAGACGTTTCCGAGAGAATCCCAACCGCTTGCGCCGCTCAAATCACGTGGCTAGTCTTCGTCGGTCACTGCCCATTCAGTGACCGGGTTTAGTAGCCCACGATGTGATTAGGCGCCAAGCGCCCCCTTACGCAAGGGGCCTTTTTTCGGCCCTGCGTTATGGTGGCCGTGCGCAGGGCACCCTCGGGTGCACCGGGTCCTAATCACCGGTCTACTAACCTGCGTACGGCCGCCACCCCGTTTAGTAGCGAAGGTAACGGCTCTCTAACGTTGATTAGGAGTTGAACCCATGGACAAACCTGTCCCCGCGCCACCCGCTTCAGAACTGCAATTCTTCACCACCACCCCAGACCTCAGCTTCGAAGACGCCCTGGCCCACGCCAGCAGCGTGTTGCGTTGTGCCGCCGTTGCGGCGCAAACGGCCGGGGATCAACTGGAAGGGACTTCACGCACGTTGGTGCTGTCGGTCCTGCACCTGGTGGACATGGCCAGTGTGATGGTGGATCGGTCGCTGGAGTGTATTCAGCCCAGTTAAGTCCATTCGCATCAAGCAAACCTTGTGGTGAGCGGGCTTGTCCCGCGCTGGGCTGCGAAGCGGCCCTAAAACAGACTCGTTCTAACCAGGCAGAACGCGTTTTTTTGGGGGCCGCTTCGCGCCCCAACGCGGGACAAGCCCGCTCACCACAACAAGCCCTGCCCACCACAATAGTTAACTTAACCCTCACAACCACCGCCAAAACCGACTCCAAAACCCCCGCCCCAAATCATCCTTGCACCGCGCATACTGCGCCGCATACAGCTGTGAACGCGCCTGCACCTTGCTCGCCACCGGCGGCAGCCAGGCCTTGGCGGCGTAGGTGCGTTGGCGGTAGCCGCCCCAGCCTTCGTGGTAGTTCAGGTACTGGCCATACGCGTCGTATTTGTAGACGCCGTTGACGGTGTAGGTCTTGTCCATGTACCAACCGACAAAGTCGATGGCATCGTCGAAGTCCTGGCGACTGGCGCCGCTGCGGCCGGTGCTCTTGCGGTAGTCGTTCCACACTTCGTCCTTGGCCTGGGCGTAGCCGGCGGCGGTGGAGACGCGGCCCCAGGGGATGATCCACAGCAGGTATTTGCGGGGGGCCAGGGCGTCCTGGCGGAAGCCGGACTCCTGGTACATGATGGCGAACGGTACCTGAATCGGCACGCCCCAGCGTTTTTGCGTGACTTTGGCGGCGTCGTACCAGTCGTCCTTTTCGCGGAAGATGCCGCAGAGGTCATTGGGCGTGCGTGGCGGCGAGGTGCCGCACGCCGCCAACAGGGAGGTGAGTAGTAACAGTCCGACGGTTTTGCCTGCGCTCAAGGGGCACCTTTGCGAGATACGCGTAAAAAGACCGGCATTTTACGCGTTCATTGAGGTGAGTGCCGATGTGTCATCCAGTCGTTTTGATAACGGCGGTGACCTCCAATTCCAGCATTCCGCCGCTGGGCAACCCCGCCACGCCCACCGCCGAACGTGCATGCCGGCCCTGCTCGCCAAACACATCAATCAACACCTGAGAAGCGCCGTCGACCACGCTGGAAAAGCGCTGGAAACCCTCGCCGCCAAACACAAACCCTCGCACAAACAGAATGCGCTCGACGTTCTCCAACCCTACCGCCTGATCCAGCACGCTCAAGGCGCGCAACGCGCAGGTTTGACCGGCCTGTGTCACCCGCGCTGGTGAGGTCTGGTCCGTCACCGGTCCGCTGATCACGCCATCGCCCAGCCGGCACACTTGTCCACTCACATAGGCCACACCCGCATGAATCGTCACCGGCACATAGTCACCCTTGGGTCCTGGCGCCTCGGGCAGTTGCAAGCCCAAGGCGGCGATACGCTCGCGAATACTCATGCCGGCTCCTCGACAAATTCCACCTGCCCACCCAACCAGCAACCCTGTAGCTGCCCTGCCGCATCGTGACGAAAGCGCAGCGAAATCTGCGAAGGCCGCCCCATCGCGCGGCCCTGGCGGATGTACACCGGACGATCGTCAGCGGTCACCAGGCCGTTTTCCAGCAGGCCAAAAGACAAGGCCGCGGCGGCGATGCCAGTGGCGGCGTCTTCCGGGTAACCCGAGGATTTGGGGAATTGCCGTGCATCGAACTGGCGACCTTCAAGGTCCGACGGCGCGTAGGGATACAACCCCGTGGAACCAATGCGCTCGCACAGTTGCTCCATGCGGCGGTAGTCCGGCTTGAGGCTGTCCAGCACGGCCACGCTCTTCAGCGCGACCAGGGTCTTGACCCGGCTGGTGCGGGCGTTCTGGATCGGCAACGGCGCCAGTTCATTGGACGTGATGCCCAACACCGACAAAATTTCGGCCTCCACCTGCGGGTCGTTCAAGGTTTCAACCTGCCCCTTGGGTTGGCTGATTTCGACTTGAATCTGCGGCGTGCCGGCATTGGTAATCCGTGCATCAACCCGCCCGCTCAACGTCCACAGCGCCAGGCGCTCCTTGTGCAACATGCCCAATTGATCCAGCAGCCAAATGGCGCCGACGGTGGCATGGCCGCACATTTCCATCTCATGGTTGGGCACCCAGAAACGCAGGGCAAAATCGAAATCGCTGCCGGCCGGTGCGGCGAACACAAAGCCGCACTCATGCCCGTAATCGCGGGCGACTTGCTGCATATCGGCGTCGCTCATGCCGTCGGCCAGCGCCACGGTCGGCGCCGGGTTGCCGCCACGCGCGGTGGCGGGAAATACATTGACCAGATGAACCTCGGGCGTCATTTCGCCTCTCCCTTGAGGGTGGAAACAGTCGGCGCCACGGCGTCGACGATGGTGTTGGTGTAGACCTGCTGCGGGTCGAGTGTCACCGGGTCATTCTCGACGGCGTTCATGAAACTGATGTTCTTCTCGACGCCGTCTTTTTCGATACGCGGCGTGGCCGGGTAGGACGGCAACGAAGCCGTCCAGGCGGCGTCGAAGATCGCCGCATCGGTGTGGGCGAAGTACGGGCGCACCGACTCGCGGGCCTTGTCCGGTTCGCTGGCGATCAGGTGTTCGGCCTTCCAGATGGCGCGCACCAGTTTCTCGGCGGTGGCCTTGTTGCTGCTCAACCAGTCCTCGCGGGCGATCATCGCGGTGAACAGGAAACCATCCAGGGGTTTGTATTCGCCCTTGGCCAGGTCCATCAACACAAAACCGCCCTGCTTGGCCGCCGTGGTGATGGTGGGTGGCGACAGCGAGAAGCCGTTGATGCTGCCCTGGGAAAACGCCGCGAGCATGTTCGGCGCACCACCGATGGGCATGATGGTGAAGTCTTTGTCCGGGTTCAGGCCGGCGTCCTTGGCCAGGTAGCGCACCAACATGTCGGTGGTGCTGCCGGGGCCAGTCACGCCGATCTTCAAGCCCTTGAGGGCCTCGGCACGCGCCGAGATGGGCGACGCGGCCGACACACCGGCTTTGCGCGCAGACTCGCCATCGATCACTACGGTGCTGCCGAACTGGGTCTGCACGGCGGCAAACGCCTGCACGTTCTGGCCTTTGGACCGCGCGCGCACGGCGACCGCAGGCAAACCGACATAGGCATCGGCATCACGACCGAGCACGGCCGTCAACGCCGCCGAGCCGCCTTTTTGAAACACGATCACTTCCACATTCAGGCCTTCTTCGGCGAAGTAGCCCTGTTTCTGCGCGACGTAGATCGGCACATACAGAAAGCCTTCGCTGGGGAACGCCAGGGTGACCTTGGTGAGGTCCTGGGCCTGGGCGGCGGGCAGGATGGCAGCGCACAACAGACCGACAATCACAAGACGCTTAAGCATGATCAAGCTCCAAACCAGAGGGGGTTAAACCGCGACTTCACGTTCCGCTTCATTGGCTTTCCACGGCATCAGCTTGCTTTCGGCCACCTTCACCGCCGTGTTCAGGATCAGCGCCAAAGCAATGATCCCCACCAGCGCGGCAAACACGCCGGCGGTGTCGAACTGCGAGGCCGCATCCGATAGCAGATAACCCAGGCCACGGTTGGCCGCGATGATCTCGCCCACCAGCGCGCCGATCAGCGCATAAGGCACCGACAACCGCAGGCCGGTGAACACCCAGGTGAATGCCGAAGGGATCACCACCATGGTCAACAGGTCACGTTCCTTGGCGCCCATCAAGCGCAGGATGGTCAGTTGCTCGCGGGACACGTTGCGCACGCCGCTGTAGGTGTTGAGGAACACCAGGAAGAACACCACCGCAGCGGTGAGGATGACTTTCATCGGCAAGCCGATACCGAACCAGAGGATGAACAGCGGCGCCAGCGCCACTTTCGGCAGGCTGTAGAACGCGGTCAAGAACGGATCGAGGATGTCGGCCAGCAACTTGGCGCGACCCAGCACAAGGCCTGCAATCAAGCCCGCGAGGGAGCCGAAGAAAAAACCCAGCACCGCCTCCAGGGTGGTGATGCCGGCATGGTAGAAAAACACACCATTGAGCAGGATTTTCCACAGGCTCTGGGCCACGGCCGAAGGGCGGCTGATGAAGAACTCCACGCCAAACCAGCGCGACACGCCTTCCCACAACAGCATGAGGAACACCAGGAACAGCAAGCGATAGACCTGAATCATACGACCTCCAGCGAGTGAGCCAATGAAGAAGGGTCAGCGGCGCCGGCAACGTCGGGCGCCAGGCGTTTCCACAGTTCGGCGCAGAGTTCCACGTAGCGTGCGTCGGAGCGCAGTTGCACCAGGTTGCGTTCACCGGTCAGCGGGATATCGAGCACATGGTCGATGGTGCCGGGGCGACCGGCGAACACCACGCAGCGATCGGCCAGGGCGATGGCCTCGTCGACGTCATGGGTGACGAACAGCACGGTCTTGTTGAGCTTGCGGCACAGGCGCAGCAGTTCGGTCTGCAGCGTCAGGCGCATTTGCGCATCGAGGGCGCCGAAGGGCTCGTCCATCAGCAGGGTTTCCGGGTCGCTGGCCATCAAGCGCGCCATGGCCGCGCGTTTGCGCATGCCGCCGGAAAGCTGGTTGGGATAACTTTCGCCGAAACCGGTGAGGCCCACCAACGCCATCAGCTCCTCAACCCGCGCCTCGATCTCGGCCTTGGGCATGCGGCGAATCTGCAACGGCACGGCGATATTGCCAGCCACGGTGCGCCAGGGCAGCAGGTGATCGGCCTGGGTCATGTAGCCGACCCGGGTGTTCACGCCTTTGACTTCAACGCCGTCGTAGTGCACTTCGCCGACCGTGGGGCCGAACAGCCCGGCGGTCATGTTGAGCAAGGTGGATTTGCCGCAGCCCGACGGGCCGACCAGGGTGATGATTTCGCCGCGCTGGACCTCCAGCGACACATTACGCACGGCCACAAATTGGCGGCCCTCGACGTTGAAGCTTTTTTGCACGCCTGAAAAACGGATAAAGGGTTTTGCGCTCACCGCCCCTCCTCGTCCGGTACGCCGGACTTGTCTGTTGTTGGTGAGCAGAGGATGAAGGGATGACAGATTTGTGGCGCACGGGATCGGGCCGGATCATGCGCGGGATCGGGACACCGGTGATTGGGGTTGCGCCTGGAGGAACCGACTCAAATGTGGGAGCTGGCTTGCCTGCGAAAGCGGCCTACCAGACGACCACAATCTAACTGTCACACCGCAATCTAACTGTGGGAGCTGGCTTGCCTGCGAAGGCGGCCTAACTGCCGACCACTCTCTAACTGTCACCCCGCGATCTAACTGTAGGAGCTGGCTTGCCAGCGATGGCGGCCTGGCAGCTGACCTGGATGTTGGATCTGACCGGGTACATATCCGTTATTTAGGTAACGGCTGCTATGGGTTCCGCTCTTACAGCGGGTCACTTTTGGAAAAGAGCCCCAAAAGTAACCAAAAGGGCTCTTGCCCCAACACTCGGCACCTCGCTCACGCTCGGTGTGCCCGTAATCCGCCAGGGATTTGGGGGGCCGCCGCCACGCGCCATCCATGGCGCGGGGCGGCTAAACCGGCATCCCTGCCGGTTTACCCCCCAAATCCCTGTCGAATTCCGGCCAGCGTGTTTGACGGGGCGCCTAAGATCAAAAGCCAGATCAAAATCAAGATCACGATCAAGAACGGCTCGCTTCGCATTGTGGTTAGTGCGGGTGTCAGCTACGGCGCCATTCATCCGGGGAGATGCCCAACACCCGGCGGAACACATGGGCCAGGTGCGATGGCGATTCGTAGCCGACGTTGTTGGCGATCTCCAGCACCGACAGGCGTGTATGCCGCAGCAGGGTTTGCGCCCGTTCCAGGCGCAGCCGTTGCACATAGGCCAACACCGTTTCACCGGTGTGCTGCGCGAACAGGCGGGTCAGGTGTCGGCGGGACAGATGGAACACCGCCGCTATGTCATCCAGCCCAGGCGCATGCTCGAGATTGCCTTCCACATAGGCTTTCACATCGCGCACCAACATGGCGCCATGGCGCTCGGTGGAAGAGCGTTGCAGGCTCGGCTGACTAAGGGAGATCGCCAGGCATTCGAGCAACAACAGGTGATCGGCCTGGGCCAGTTGGCGGCGGCGATCTACGTAGGGGTCGGGTTGGCTGAAGGCTTTTTTCGCCAGCAACAAATGGTGCAGCGGCGCGGAGGTTTGCCAGATGCCCAGGGTGGGCACGCGCAGCAGGCGGTTGGCGTCACCGGACAGGTCACGCAGGGCGTAGCGCATGTAGTCAGGGTCGACGTAGAACGCCAGGTGGCCCTGGCTGGCCGTGAGTGATGAGGACGAATGGCTGCATTGCGGCGGCACCAGCACGAACTGGCGGTCGATCACCGAGGTGCTGCGCCCGCTGTCTTCGTCCTTGAAGCGCAGCAAGCCGTGCTCGGGCACCATGAGCATGAACTCGTCATGGGCATGGGCCCCGGTTTCATAGGCGCCGTTGGAGTTGAAGACGCTGTAGATATCACGCATCGCCAGGCACTGCCGGTGGGTATTGGAATGCTGACACTAGCATGTTTGGTGCCAGTGAAAAGCAGCGTCCCTGCTGCAAGCATTGTTAAGCCAATGGCACTCGGCGCGTGGTCAGGGCCATCCGCCCTACCAGGAAGCTCAAGGCCGCGCCCAACAACAGCATGGCCAAGGTGCTCCAGGCCGCACGGGAGAGCTGTTTGGCCGCGACTTCGCCAGCTTCACGGGCTTTCTGCTCGGCCTGTTGCTTCAGTTCATCAACCTTTTGCATCGCCTGCTGATAGGCCTGGGCGTAGTTGTCGACGATCTGGGTCGCTTCTTCCTTGCTCTTGCCGGTGCGGGCCGCAACGATATTGACCAATGCGTCCTTGTCCGCTGCATTCAGCGCGGGCTCACCGGAAGCCTTGACGCGCTCGAACCATTGCTTCAACGCATCGCCAGCCTGGGCAGGGTTGCTGGCTGCGGCGGTCGCCGACTGCTTGCCATCGGCAGCGGCCTGGTCGGTTTTCTGTTCGACGTTGGCCGGGTCCAGTTCAGGCTTGCCACTTTGCTTGAGCAAGGTGTCCAGCTCGCCTTGCAGCCTGTTCCAGTCCAGTTGGATGCCCTGCTCGTTCAGCTGCTGCTTGAGGCTGTCGCCAATGCCTGGTGCTACCGCGGCAATGCCGCTGCCGGCAGCCGACAGGCCTTTACCTACCACATTGCCGGCGGTGCCGACGACACTGGCGGCCAAGCCCGCCAGCAGCCAGGTGGTGAGGAGCGTGGTGAGGGTCCAGGTCAGGACGCCGTGCAGGCCGCCGCGATCAGGGGCCGTGCGGCCGGCCACAAAGGCGCCGAGGCCAACAGCGACCAGGGTCGAGACAAACAGCCAGATCCCGGCGCCCGTGCCGAACCCACTCAAGGGGTTGCCGGCTTGCATGGGGTCGACGGCGCTGGCGCCGATGGCGGTGCCCAACACACTCAGCACCAGGTAACTCACCAGGGCAATTGCGCTCCCGGCCAGTACCGCACTCCAGGACACGCGAAATGGCGAACGGTTGGTTTCATAGACAGGGGTCATGATTAATCCTTTTTGCGTTATTGACCGCCTCAGTCTGGCGAGCCAAGTACCGCTCGTCCCCGCGCAAATGCACCGGGATGAATAGTGCATTTGCACCCCACCCCAGGCAATTGGTCTGCACTATCCTGAAGCCCCGGTGTCGTAATTCCACGCGTCTAAAACCCGGAGAAACCATGACCCAGGATGTCCTCGCCAAAGAAACCAACCGCCGCCAGCTGCAGCAGATTGTCTCCGGGGTCTCCGACGGCATCATCCTCGCGGAAGTCGACCAAACCATCCTCTGGGCCAACGAAGCTGCGCTGAACATGCACGGCATCGATGACGTCGCTGCACTGGGTGCCAATACCCACGCCTACGCCGAACGTTTTGCCCTGCGCTATCGCAACAACCACCCGGTGCTGTTGGAGAACTACCCCCTCGCCCGCGTCGCCGCTGGCGAAGAGTTCAGTGACGTGGTGGTGGAAGTTTCCCCCACCGACGACGCCGACAGAACCTGGGTCCATCGCCTGCGCAGCCTGGTGATCAGTGACGCCCACGGTGAGCCGGAATTGCTGGTGCTGATCCTCAGCGACGCCACCGAGTGGGCCAGCGCCGAACAGCGCTTCGAAAAAACCTTCAACGCCAACCCGGCCCCGGCAGTGATCTGCCGCCTGAGCGACTTGCGTTACATCAAGGTGAACCAGGGCTTTCTGGAGATGACCGGCTACAACCGCGACCAGGTCATCGGCAAGTCGGTGTACGAACTGGATGTGCTGGAACAGGCCGAGCGCAAGGACCTGGCCATCCAGCGGTTGGGCGAAGGCGCGACCATCCCGCAAATGCAGGCCGAACTGAAACTGCCCGAGGGCGGCAGCAAACTGGTGATCGTCGCGGGGCAACCGCTGGACATGAACGAAGAGGACTGCATGCTGTTCTCCTTCATGGACCTGGAGCCGCGCCGCAAGGCGGAAATCGCCCTGCGCCAGAGTGAGGAGCGCTTCGCCAAATCGTTCCGCCTGACGCCGGTGCCCACCCTGGTGTGCAGCGCCGCCAACCGCCAGGTGGTGGACATCAACGAAGCCTTCATGAGCATCACCGGCTATACCAGCGAGGAGCTGATCGGTAAATCCATCGAAGACATCGACTTTATCGACAGCCCGCAGGCAGCCGCGCAGTTGTTCGCCAACCTGGAAAAGGCCGGCAACCTCGACGGCCAGGACATCAAGGTGCGCAAGAAAGGCAACGAGGTGATCGACTGCGTGGTCTCCGCCGACACGGTGATCATCCAGGACGTGCCCTGCTATCTGCTGGTGATGATGAACATCACCGAACGCAAGCGCTCGGAGCTGGAACTGGTGGCGGCCATCGAGGAAGTGATGCAGGACGCCTCCTGGTTCAGCCAGACCCTCATTGAAAAACTGGC
This sequence comes from Pseudomonas sp. AC112, assembly GCF_979253545.1. Lineage (NCBI taxonomy): Bacteria > Pseudomonadati > Pseudomonadota > Gammaproteobacteria > Pseudomonadales > Pseudomonadaceae > Pseudomonas > Pseudomonas sp. AC112. Next base: position 4,641,596 of record NZ_CEEDCM010000001.1, on the reverse strand, counting down.
CAACGCCAAGAGCGTCAACAGCCCCAGCCAACCCAATGTCGCCTTCACCGACCTCACCGCCCGAGAGCGCGATGTGCTGGGGCTGATCTGCGAAGGCCTGGCTGACAAGGAGATCGCTTCGCGCTTGAAATTGGCGCCCAACACGGTGCGTAACCATGTGGCCACGGTGTATTCCAAACTGGATGTGCACAGCCGCAGCGCAGCGATCGTCTGGGCCCGTGAACGCGGGCTGTTTGCCGGTGAATTGCGGGTTAAAAAATAGCCCTCGCCAGTGCAAATGCACTAGTGCGGCTAGTGCGAATTCGCCTTATTGCCGCGAGGGGCAAGCAATACCCTTCAGGGGTCGAACTTTACGCCCTGAAGGAACCCGCATGTTTACCCTCTCCCAACTGCGAAACTGCATTGAAGAAGGCTTGTCGCCACTGACCTGTGAGTTCACGTTGTGCCGGGACGCGTCCCTGACCCTCAAGGTCTACGACGCCGAAACCGGCCGCGTCGACCTGGTGGTGACCGGGATCAGCACCAACCGACTGCAGACCCCGCAAGAAGTGGAAAAGATGGTGGAAGAGTTGCGCTACGAATTGCAAAGCAACAACGTGGGCAAGCTCACGCTGGATGACTTGCCTTCAACGACGCACCAATGAAATAGAACACCCCGCCAGCCACAATAAACGCCCCCAGCATCAGGAACATATAGGGGGCCGGCAGGCTCGCCAGCACCAGCCCACACAACACCGGCCCCAGGGCGGCACCCAGGTTGGACAGGTTCTGCGCCCCGTAGTACATGCCGCGCAAGTGGTCCGGGGCGATCCGGTCAATGAACATGTACTCGGCCGGGAACACGATGATCTCCCCTACGGTGAATACCGCCATCGCCAGCACCCACCACAGCACACTGGTGGACAAGGCAAAGCCGATCACCCCCAGCATGAACATGCCCAGGCCCGCGATCAGCCACTGGCCCAGGTAACGATGCGAGATGCGCCGCCCGATCACGTATTGCAAGGCAATCACCAACACCGCGTTGGTGGTCAGCACCGCACTGACAACGGTGTAGGTGTAGTCGGCGGTGGTAGTCGTCACCAGGTATTGCGACAGCCACGCAGTGAATTGGCCGAACACCACGGCACTGAGCACACCCCCCAGGGTGAAGCAGACCAGGCGACGATCGCGCAGCAATACGCGGCCGACGGCCAGGAATGGCACAGGCTTTTGCAGGGCTTCGACGGTGGTCAGCCTACGGTCGCCCCAACGCCAGTACAGCAGGAAAAACCCCACCCCCAGCAGCGCCGACAACACAAACGGCAAGCTGATATCCAACTTGGCAATCATCGCCCCGAAAAAAGGCCCCACGGCATAACCGACATTGGTCAGGGTGTACTTGATGGAAAACACTTCGCTGCGCGCCTCTTCGGGCAACAGGCTGGCAAAGCCGGCTTTGACGGCGATATCGATCACCGCGTACGCGAGGTTGATCAGAATCAGGCAGGCATAGAACACCCAGAAATGCTGCACCAGCACCGTGCCGATAAAGCCCAGTACAAACAGCGCACTCAGCCCCAGCAACAGCCGGTAGCTGTTGATGCGGTCGACAAGGAAACCGCCATACACGCTGAGCAATGAGCCGACGATCAGCGAGCTGCCAATGACCAGGCCAACCTGGGTGATGTCGAGGGCAAAGCGGTGGGTAAGGTAAATCACCAGGTAGGGAAAGGTGATGGCCTTGGCCAGCGTCAGCATGAGCGTGGCCGAGAGCAGCAGGTTTACGGTGCGGGGGTAGTTTCTTATTGTGGCAAGCATCCTGCTCTCGATCGTTGAAGGTAACGCGGCGTCTATGGCCGGTTACCTTAACCCAGGGCAGGCACTACAGACACGGTCATTTCTTGACGGGGGTGATCTCGAGAATGGTGCCGTTGGTGGTCTTGAGCAGCACGAATTTATCGCCTACCCGCGTCCATTGGCTGTCTTCCTCAGGCTGCTTGAGGCCGCGCTTTTTCCAGTCGCTGACCGCCGATTCCTTGCGCATCAGCATGTCCGGCGCACGATCACCCTCTTTCAGGTCACGGGTGTTGATGTTCGAAGGTTGCACGGTTTCCTGGGGGGTGTCACCGGCCTGCACGATAAAGCTGGCGGTGGACAAGCTTGTGGCGACCAGCAGGCTGGCAATCAGGGATTTGGCTTTCATGGGTGCTCCTTCAATGAATGATGCGTACCCAGGTTCGGACCGCTGCGATGCGTGATCATTCCATCGGGCCTCTCACTGCCCCAATGGGTTGGGGCCGCTTCGCGGCCCAGCGGGAACAAGCCCCCTCGCCACAGCAATGGCTAAACAACTGCCAGGGGTGTGCCTTGATGGAACACCATCTGCCACTGCCCTTCTTCTGCCCGCCATACCGAGCTGCGCAACGAGGTCCCGACTCCGCTCCGGTGACAGCGATAGGTGACCAACGCTACATGCTCGCTCAGCATTTTCACCACGAACTCAGTCATGCTCCGCGCAGAAAACACCTCATCCTGCAGCCCGTCGATCACCTCGGCCTTGCTGCCCCACACATGGCCGCTGGCGCCGAACTCAACAAAATCATCGGCCAGCAATCGTTCCAACTGCCTCGTATCCGAACGGGTCGCGCTTTGCTGTAGTGCTTGTTCCAGCCCGAACAAGTGCGCGTGTAAATCCATGCCTATTGCCTCCATGAAATAAATCCCGTATTTTTTCATGAAATTAATCAAAAAAAATTTCATGAACCAACAACAAGAACTTGCCACCCTCGCGGCGCTGATCCACGACCTGCGCAAGCACAAGAAGCTCACCCTCGCGCAGTTGGCGCAAAAAATCGAGCGTTCGGTGGGTTTCCTGTCCCAGGTCGAGCGCGGTTTGTCCCGCCCAACCGTGGCGGATTTGACCGCCATCAGCCACGCCCTCGACGTGCCCACCACCTATTTCTACAGCCAGCCAAAACCCAAGGCCGTGGACTGGATCACCCGCCCCAACGAGCGGCGTACGGTGTATTACGCCAATGGCATCACTGACATTCTCGTCTCACCGAGCATGAACGGCGCGTTCTCGATGCTCGACAGCCTGTTGGCACCCGGTGCCAACAGCGGTGAACAAACCATGAGTGACCGCGCCGAACAGGCCGGTTTTGTCCTGGAGGGCGAGTTGACCCTGTGGGTCGAGGGTGAGGCCGACTCGGTCACCCTCGGCCCCGGCGACAGCTTTCACCTGGCCAGCTTCGCCCATTGCCGCTACGCCAACCTGACCGACCTGCCCGCCCGCGTGCTGTGGGTTTACAACTAGGAGCAACACCCGTGAAAAGCCATGCCTCCACGTTACTGGCCGAAGTACGGACCTTTCGCCAGAACCATCCCGACGTGCGTTATGTCGACCTGATCGCCCTGGACATTCCCGGGCACTTCTACGGCAAGCGCTACCCCATCGAGATGCTGGAAAAAGTCGCCGCCGGCAGCCCCTTGAAGCTGCCGCAGAATGCCGTGCTGCTGGGGGCTCAGGGCGGGTTGTTCAAGATTGGCGACTACTGCTTCAACGACGGCGACCCAGACGCCAACCGGCGCCTGGTACCGGGCACGCTCAAGCCGGTGAATTGGGAATCGCAACCTTTGGGCCAGATGCTGATCACTTCGGACGGCACCGAAGCACCCATCGAGTTCGAACCCCGCGAAGTCCTGGCCAAGGTGCTGGAGCGCCTGCAGCACAAGGGCATTCACCCGGTGGTGGCGTTTGAGCTGGAGTTCTACCTGTTCGACAAAAAACTCGACAACGGCCTGCCGCAATTCGCCCGCGATCCGTTGAGCGATGACGCCGATGACCAGCCCAACCTGCATATCGAACGGCTGTCGCGCTTCGGCGATGTGCTGGACGACATGGCGCAAACCGCCAAGGATCAAGGCATCGATATCACGGTGATCACCGCCGAAATCGGCCCAGGCCAGTTCGAGATCAACTTCGGCCACCTCGACGATGGCATGCGCGCCGCCGACTGGGCCGCCCTGTTCTGCCGCAGCACCCGTGGCGTGGCGCTCAAGCATGGTTACCGCGCCAGCTTCATGGCCAAGCCTTACCTGCAATTCCCTGGCAGCGGCATGCATGTGCATGTGAGCCTGTATGACGGCGCGGGCAACAATGTGCTGGCGGCTCATCAGCAACAACCCCTGCGCCATGCCGTGGCCGGGTGCCTGGAATTGTTGCCCCATTGCATGCCGATCTTCTCGCCCAACCACAACGCCTTCCGCCGCCTGGGCGGTACGGTGAATGCCGCCACCCGCGCCAGCTGGGGCTTCGAAGACCGCGACGCGTGCGTGCGTATTCCCGAGTCCGACCCGCGCAACCTGCGCATCGAGCATCGCCTGGCCAGTGCCGATGCCAACCCCTACCTGGTGCTGGCCGCGATCCTGGTCGGCCTGGAGCATGGCCTTGAAGCCAAGCGCGAACCCATCGCCCCGCTGAACGAGGACCGCAGCAGCGGCACCGGCTTTCCCCTGGAAATGCTCGACGCCGTACGTGCCATGCAGCATCACGCGGTATTGCGCGATAAGCTGGGGGCTGAATTTATCGACGTGTATTGCGAGAACAAGCGCCAGGATCACCTGGCCTTTCAACAAGAGATCAATGCGCGGGAATACCGCTGGTTTCTTTAACCGCCCAGGAATCATCGATGACCGAACAAGCTGCCCCGGCGCTGAAGGAAATCTTCAATGTCGAACGCCTGCACCATATAGCCACCGAGATGACGGCGGTGTACCCGGCATTCAACGCCAAGGGTTTCCTCAAGCACGCCAAGAGCGGGCTGGCCGAGTTATCGGTGATGCAACGCATGGCGCGGGTCAGCGAGAGCCTGCATGCGGTGATCCCGCTGGATTACCCGCAAACCCTCAAGGTGCTTTATGCGTTGGCCCCACGCCTGAACAGCGCGTTCGTCAGCCTGTTCCTGCCGCATTTCGTGGCAAGTTACGGGTTGCACGACTTCAAGCGCTCGATGGCCGCACTCAAGTACTTCACTGCCTTTGGTTCCGCCGAATTCGCCATCCGCCACTTTTTGCTGCACGACTTCCCGCGCACCCTAGCGGTGATGCAAGCCTGGTCACTGGATGACAACGAACACGTGCGTCGCCTCGCCAGCGAAGGCTCGCGGCCGCGCTTGCCCTGGTCATTCCGCCTGGCCGACGTGCAGGCCAACCCCGAACTGTGCGCGTCGATACTCGACAACCTCAAGGCCGACAGCAGCCTGTACGTGCGCAAGTCCGTGGCCAACCACCTCAACGACATCACCAAGGACCACCCGGACTGGGTGCTCAGCCTGATCGAAGGCTGGAACCTGGAGAACCCTCACACCGCCTGGATCGCCCGCCATGCCCTGCGCAGCCTGATCAAGCAAGGCAACACCCGCGCGCTGACGATCATGGGTGCGGGTGCCAAGGCCGAGGTGAAGATCCACCACCTACAGGTCACGCCGGCGGTGATCAACCTGGGCGACCGCATCAACCTGTCGTTCAGCCTGGAGTCCACCGCCACTACCGCACAGAAACTGGTGGTGGACTACGCCATCGACTACGTGAAAAGCGCCGGCCACAGCGCCGCAAAGGTGTTCAAGCTCAAGGCGTTTACCCTCGGCGCTGGCGAACTTCACAGCATCCGACGTGAGCAACATATCCGCGAGTTGACCACGCGTAAGCATTACCCCGGCAAGCATGTCGTCCATGTGCTGATCAACGGCGAGAAGCTCGCCAGCGCCGACTTCGAACTGCGAAACGACTGACACAAATCAAAGAAAAGGCTCTAGAACGGGCCTTTCAGCCACATAAATTGTCGAACAATCCTGGCTTTTGTTGTTGCGATCCATTATCATCCGGCGCCTTCTCGCTACCCGTCGGGTAGCTGTTTCGATGTGTCACCCGAGGCGCCCATGTACCGTTTTTCGTTTCACCGCCCCCTGATTGTCCTCAGTCTGGGGCTTGCCAGCCCTGGTGTGTTCGCGGCAAAGCAACCCCTGGCCGAAGCACCACTGGCCAGCGACACCGAGCTGCACTGCCACTTCAACCGCGACGCCAGCACCGACTGCACCACCACCTACCGTTATACGATCCTCAAGCCCAACGGCCGCGAAATGCTCTCGCGCATCGACTTCGATTACTCTGAGGGCGATACCTTTGAAGTGATCAGCGCGCAGTCCACCCAGCCCGGCGCCAAGCCAGTGGCGCTGGATGCGACGCAGATCGACACCCGCACCGCGCCCAATCCGGACCAGGGTTTCAGCCGCGACCAACAGACCTCGCTGGCCTTCCCCAACCTGCGCGTCGGCACGCAGATTCGCTACACCGTACGCGAGCACCACGCCGCCAAACCCTTGATGACCCAGTTTCATTACGTGCTCAAATTCGGCGCCAGCCCGGCGCGGCGCGACCGGTTCAAGGCGCGTTTTACTGCCGAGCGCCCCATCCAGTGGCGCAGCGAACTGTTCGAGGGCTTCAGCGTAACGCCGTCGCAGAATGGCAAGACCCTGGACGTGGTGCAAAAAGCCCCGACCTACCTCAACTACATCAACGAAGCCTCCAACGCCGCGTTGCTGCGCATCCCGCGTATCGAGGTAGGCAGTGCTCTGGAGCGCCAGGCGTACTTCGGGGCGTTCGCGCAGCGCTACAACCAGATCCTCGGTGCCAACCTGCCGCCACAAGGTGCTGCCGCCGTGGTTGCCGTGCGCGGTTTGGCGCCGGCCGAACAGGTCGCGGCATTGATGCAGCACATCAACGATCACTACCGCTACCTGGGTGATTGGCGGGCGACAGAGCGCGGCTACGTGCCCTTCAACCTCGCTGAAATCGAACAACACGGTTATGGCGACTGCAAGGACCTGGCAATCCTGCTGACCGCCTTGCTCAAGGCCAGTGGCATCAAGGCCGAGACCGCCTGGGTCAGCCGGGGTGATGTGGTCGAGTCGCTACTGATCCCCGGCACCCAGGCGCCGAACCACGCCATCGTGCGCGCCGAAGTGGACGGCCAGGTGTGGTGGCTCGACCCGACCAACCCGGTGTTCGCCCCCGGCCAGGTCATGCCCGATATCCAGGACCGCTGGGTGCTGGTCAACGATGCCCAGGGCCAGGTGCGCGAGGAACACATTCCGCTGGAACGCCCCGAAACCACCCTGCGCCTGGACAAACACGTGCACTACGACAGCCAAGGCCATGGCGCGATCCAGGCCAGCATCACCTTCAGCCGCCTGCCGCTGATGCAACTGAGCGTCGCCGACCGCCAGCAAGGTAGCACCGCCACCGACCACGACATCTGCGCCAACTTCGGCAACGAGATCAGCGACTGCCAGATCACTCGCCCGGCCACCGGCTTTGTGGTGCATGACGGCTATACCGTCACGGCCAAAATGAATGATCAGCGTGCGCTGGAAAAGCTGGCGAATGACTACGTATATAGCGATGAATCGCTCAAGGATCGTTGGGATGGTTTTATCAACTACCGCCGCCAAGGGCAGCAGGCCGAGCTTGATCTGGGCAACCCGCAAACCCATGACTACAGCGTCACCCTGACCGGCGGGCGGATGAAAAAAACCATCCCGGGTTGCCAGGTGCGTTCGCCGTGGTATGACTTGGACCTGCAGGGTTCGCAGGAGAATAGCGGGCTGCGTTATCACTATCGCCTGAGCCAGAAGGTGCGTTGGTTGAGCCGTGATGAGATTGTCAGCAAGGCGTTCGGGAAAATGATCGAGGATGCACGGGCTTGCGCGGAGCAGGTGCATCAGGTGGTGAAACTCTAGGGAGTACCTGCCCCCCCAACTGTAGGAGCTGGCTTGCCAGCGATGGCGGTGCATCAGCGACACCTATGCCCGCTGACCCACCGCCATCGCCGGCAAGCCGGCTCCTACAGGTTTAACCCAATGCCTTCAGCTGGGTTCGCCGAGCAACAAGCGTTGCTCCCGCGCGCACAACTCCACCACGTAATCCCACAACACCCGCAACCGTACCGACTTGTGCAACTCCCGGCGCGAGCTGATCCAGTAACTGCGCTGGATCCCCTCCCCCGGCAGCAACGGCACCAGTTCCGGGTCACCGGCCGCCATGAAGCACGGCAACACCGCAATCCCCAACCCGGAGCGCGCGGCTTGGTGCTGGGCAATCACGCTAGTGCTATGGAACACCACCTTGGGGTTGCGGCAGAAGCTGCTGAGGAACTTGAGTTCCTGGCTGAACAGCAGGTCATCCACGTAATCGATCCACGCATGCACCGCGAGGTCTTCGCGTTTTTCAATCGGCGGGTTGCGCTCCAGGTAAGCGCGGCTGGCGTAGAGGGCCAGGCGATAGTCGGTGAGTTTGCGCGTGACCAGTTGATCGACGCTGGGACGTTCAAGGTGAATGCTGATTTCCGCTTCACGGTTGAGGATGCTGACAAAGCGCGGCACGGCGACCAGTTCCACTTCCAACCCGGGGTAGCGGTCGAACAGCCCGCCCATGCGGCTGGCAAGGAACATCACGCCCAACCCTTCGGCCACGCCGAGGCGGATCTTGCCCAAGGGCGCGGCGGAGTGGGTCAGTTCGTCTTCGGCCAGCAGCGCGACGTTCTCCATGGCTTCGGCGTGCTTGAGCAGGGCTTCGCCGGCGGGGGTCAATTCGTAACCCTGTGCATGCTGCACGAACAGCGCGGTGCCGAGGCTTTTCTCGATCGCCTCGATATGCCGGGCCACAGTGGCGTGCGTGGTTTTCAGGCGTTGCGCGGCGGTGAGCAGGCGACCGCTGCGCTGCAGCTCCAGAAAATACCGCAGGTCGTTCCAGTCGAACATGACGCCTCCATTGCATGAAACTCGACCACGCTGTTTAAAAACGCACAGCAGCTGGGTAAAAACTAACATTTTTAAGACGAAAACTAACAACTAGGATGGAGCCAATAAGAAAAACAAGCGAGGCCTCAGATGCCCATTGCTACTGCTGAATACGATTACATCGTCGTAGGGGCCGGCCCCGCGGGCTGCCTGCTGGCTAATCGACTGTCCGCCAACCCCGCCCATCGCGTGCTGCTGCTTGAAGCTGGCGGCCGCGATAACTACCCCTGGATCCATATTCCCGTCGGCTACCTGTTCTGCATCGGCAACCCGCGCACCGACTGGTGCTTCAAGACTGAAGCCCAGGAAGGCCTGCAAGGCCGTGCACTAAGTTACCCACGCGGCAAGGTGCTGGGCGGTTGCTCGTCAATCAACGGCATGATCTACATGCGCGGCCAGGCCCGGGATTACGACGACTGGGCGGCAGAAGGCAATGACGGCTGGGCCTGGAAAGACGTACTGCCGCTGTTCAAGCAAAGCGAAAACCACTTTGCCGGCAGCTCGGAGTTCCATAGCGACGGCGGTGAATGGCGGGTTGAGCAACAGCGCCTGCACTGGCCGATCCTCGATGCGTTTCGTGACGCGGCAGCGCAAAGCGGCATTGCCACGATCAATGACTTCAACAGAGGCGATAACGAAGGCTGCGGCTACTTCCAGGTCAATCAGAAGGCCGGGGTCCGCTGGAACGCGGCCAAGGCGTTTCTCAAGCCAGTCCGCCAACGCCCCAATCTCACCGTATTGACCGAGGTGGACGTGGACCGCGTCCTGTTGGAAAACGGCCGCGCTTCCCAGGTGATCGCGCGCCAGCAGGGCCAGCAGGTGAGCTGGAAGGCGCGCAAGGAAATCGTGCTGTGCGCCGGCTCCGTGGGTTCGCCGGGCATTCTGCAGCGCTCGGGGATCGGTCCTTCCAGCGTGCTCAAGCCGCTGGGCATCGATGTGGTGCACGAGTTGCCGGGCGTTGGCGGCAACCTGCAGGATCACCTCCAGCTGCGCCTGATCTACAAACTGGAAAACGCCCGCACCCTCAACCAGATCGCCGGCACCCTGTGGGGCAAGATGGGCATGGGCCTGCGCTACCTGTATGACCGCAGCGGCCCGCTGTCGATGGCGCCCAGCCAGCTTGGCGCGTTTGCTCGCTCGGGGCCGGAACAGGCCTCGGCCAACCTCGAATACCACGTGCAGCCGTTGTCCCTGGAGCGTTTTGGCGAACCCTTGCATGGGTTCCCGGCCTTTACCGCATCGGTCTGCGACCTGCGCCCGCAAAGTCGCGGGCGTGTCGACATTCGCTCAGCCAACCTGGCGGACGCACCGTTGATCCGCCCCAACTACCTCAGCCACCCGGAAGACCTGCGCGTGGCCGCTGATGCAATCCGCCTGACCCGCCGCATCGTGGGCGCACCGGCCCTGGCCCAGTTCAAACCGGTGGAATACCTGCCGGGCGATTCGCTGCAGTCCGAAGAGCAATTGCACGAAGCCGCCGCGCGTATCGGGACGACGATCTTCCACCCGGTCGGCACATGCCGCATGGGCAGCGATAAAGACGCGGTGGTCGATGCTCAACTGCGGGTGCATGGCGTGCCCGGATTGCGCATTGCCGACGCATCGATCATGCCGCGCATCACGTCCGGCAACACCTGTTCGCCTACGCTGATGATCGCGGAGAAAGCCGCGCAGCTGATCCTTTCGCCGAATACAAGGAACCTTGCCCCCGAGAGAGAAATGACCGCACCCGCTTGACCTGTAGGACAACCGGCGCTGAGGTTGGCGCCGACAGTGGAACAACAATAAATAATCACTGTGAGGGCTACCCGATGTCAGAACATGCTCAACCCCTGGGCGCGTCTATGGACGCGAGCACCCGCAACGACTCAAAGAAGGTCATCTTCGCCTCGTCCCTGGGGACGGTGTTCGAGTGGTATGACTTTTTCCTCTACGGCGCCCTGGCGGCGGTGATCAGCAAGCAGTTCTTTGCCGGGGTCAACGACACCACGGCGTTCATCTTTGCCCTGATGGCCTTTGCGGCCGGCTTTGTAGTGCGGCCGTTCGGCGCGCTGGTGTTTGGCCGACTGGGCGACATGATCGGGCGCAAATACACCTTTTTGGTCACCATCATCCTGATGGGCGTGGCGACCTTCTGCGTCGGGCTGTTGCCGACCTACGCCAGCATCGGCATTGCCGCGCCGATCATCCTGATCGTACTGCGCATGCTGCAAGGCCTGGCGCTGGGCGGTGAATATGGCGGCGCAGCGACCTACGTGGCGGAACATGCGCCCGCCGGCAAACGCGGCTTCCACACCAGTTGGATTCAATCCACCGCGACCCTCGGCCTGCTGCTGTCGTTGCTGGTGGTGCTGGCCTGCCGTTACTTCACCGGTGACCAGTTCGAAGTGTGGGGCTGGCGCATTCCGTTCCTGTTCTCCATCGTGCTGCTGGGTATTTCCACCTGGATCCGCATGAGCCTGCATGAATCGCCGGCGTTCCTGAAAATGAAAGAGGAAGGCAAGGCCAGCAAGTCGCCAATCCGCGATTCATTCGGCAAATGGGAAAACCTCAAGATCGTGCTGATCGCCCTGTTCAGTATCAACGGCGGCCAGGCGGTGACCTTCTACGCGGCGCAGTTCTATGTGCTGTTCTTCCTCACCCAGTTCCTGAAAATGGACCCGGCTTTGGCCAACATGCTGTTGATCATCAGCGTGGTCATTGGCGCGCCGTTCTTCATCTTCTTCGGCTGGCTGTCGGACAAGGTGGGCCGCAAGCCGGTGCTGATGCTCGGCCTGCTGCTGGCGACCGCGCTGTACTTCCCGATCTTCAAGAGCCTGGCGCACTACACCAACCCGGCGATGGACCAGGCCAGTCACCAGGCCCCGATCACCGTGCTGGCCGACCCGGCCACTTGCACCTTCCAGTTCGATCCGGTGGGCAAGGCCAAATTCGACAGCCCGTGCGACAAGGTCAAGACCTTCCTGGTCAAGCAAGGCCTGCCCTACAGCAGCGCCGCCGCACCTGCCGGCAGCCCGGTGCAAGTGAGTGTGGGCGACGTGCGTATCGACGGGTTCGACGAAAAAGCCCTGCGCGGCGCCGTGACCCTGGCCGGCTACCCGTCTTCGGCGGATGTGGCGCAGGTCAACAAGACCATGGTGGTGGTGCTGATCGTGGCGCTGATCCTGATTGCCGCCATGTGCTACGGCCCGCTGGCGGCGCTGATGGTGGAACTGTTCCCGACGCGCATCCGCTACACCTCGATGTCCCTGCCCTACCACATCGGTAACGGTTGGTTTGGCGGGTTCCTGCCGACCGTATCGTTTGCCTTGGTGGTGTACACCGGCGATATCTTCTACGGCCTGTGGTACCCGGTGGTAGTGACCGGGGTAAGCCTGATCGTGGGGATGTTCTGCCTGAAAGAAACACGGCACGTGGATATCGATAACAACTGACCCGATCTCCTGAACACTGGAGATCCCCCTGTGGGAGCGGGCTTGCCCGCTCCCACAGTCATTTCATGGCGCCACACAAATTGCTGTACATCCATACAGATAATGGTTGATCAAAGCCCTCCAACTGAGCATTCTGCAAGGCATCAACCCAATCTGATGTGATGACCATGCGGCTGTACCTCTGTGAAAAACCCTCCCAAGCCAAGGATATCGCGGCCGTGCTCGGCGCCAGCCGCCGTGGCGACGGGTGCTGGCTGGGCAACGGGGTCACGGTCACCTGGTGCATCGGCCACCTGCTCGAAACCGCCCCACCTGACGCCTACGACGCCAAGTACAAACGCTGGGTGCTGGCCGACCTGCCCATCGTCCCGGAAAAATGGAAAATGCGGGTCAAGCCCAAGACCGCCAGCCAGTTCAAGGCGGTCAAGCGCCTGCTGGGGGAAGCCCAGGAACTGGTGATCGCCACCGACGCCGACCGCGAAGGCGAGATGATTGCGCGCGAGTTGGTGGAGCATTGCCGCTATCGCGGGCCGATCCAGCGGCTGTGGCTGTCGGCCCTCGACGATGCCTCCATTCGCAAGGCCCTGGCAGCCCTCAAGCCCGGCGCCGAGACCTTCAGCTTGTATCACTCGGCCCTGGGTCGCTCTCGCGCCGACTGGTTGATCGGCATGAACATGAGCCGTCTGTTTACCCTGCTCGGGCGTCAATCCGGCTACCAGGGCGTATTGCCCGTAGGCCGTGTGCAAACACCAACCCTGCGCCTGGTGGTGGACCGCGACCGCAGCATTGCCGATTTCGTGCCGGTGGCTTACTGGGCTATCGATGTCGACTTGCGCCACGACCGCATCACCTTCACCGCCCAATGGCGCGCAGCCGAGGATGCGTGTGATGACCAGGGCCGTTGCCTCAACCCGCAACTGGCGCGTGACGCAGCCGATGCCATGGCCAATGCCGCTACCGCACGGCTGGTGAAACTGCGTACCGAGCGCATGCGCGAAGTCGCTCCCCTGCCCTTTGACCTGGGCACCCTGCAGGAAATCTGCTCGAAGAAACTGGGACTCGGCGCGCAGGAAACCCTGGATATCGCCCAGTCGCTGTATGAAACCCACAAAGCCATCACCTACCCCCGTAGCGATTGCGGCTACCTGCCACTGAGCCAGCACAGTGACGCACCGAAGATTCTTGCTGCGCTGGGGCGCGCTGATGCAGCCGTAAACGAACTGATGCCACATATCGACCCGCAACGCCGCTCACGGGCGTGGAACGACGCCAAGGTCAGCGCCCACCACGGCATCATCCCTACCGGCGCCGGCAAGGATGTCGGGCAGCTCACCGGTAAGCATCGTGCGGTCTACACCCTGATTCGTGCGCGCTACCTGGCGCAATTCCTGCCCAACCATGAGTACGATCGCACCCAGGCAGATTTTGAGTGTGCAGGCCAAGCGTTACGCGCGGTGGGCAAGGTAGTGATCGAGCCAGGCTGGAAACGCGCCTTGCCCGAAGCCCTGGCGCCGGCCAAGGGGCGCGAAGCCCCCGCCCCCCAGGCGCTGCCGACATTGGCGCAGGGCCAGGACTACGCGGTGGCCAAGGTCAACCTCAAGGACCTGTGGACCCAACCGCCCAAGCCCTTTACCGAAGGCGACCTGATCAAGGCCATGAAGAACGTCGCCAAGCTGGTGGAAGACCCGCTGCTCAAGCAAAAGCTCAAGGACACCACCGGCATCGGCACCGAGGCCACTCGCGCCGGCATTATCCAGGGCCTGCTGGACCGTGGTTACCTGGTGAAGAACGGCAAGGCACTGTCGGCCACACCGGCGGCATTCAGCCTGATCGACGCGGTGCCCCGTGCCATCGCCGACCCCGGCACCACCGCAATCTGGGAGCAGGCCCTGGACATGGTGCAAAGTGGCGAAATGAGCCTGGAAGAATTCGTCGCCAAACAGGCGGCCTGGATGAGCAAGCAAGTGGCGCGCTGCAATGGCATGCGCATGACCATCAGCGGCCCGGCCAGCCCGGCAGGTCGAGGTGCCACGCCGTGGAAAAACAAACGTAAAAGCGCGCCACGCAAAACGGCAGCCAGCCCCAAGCGCGCTAAAAAGCCGACAAATGCTGGGTAAGCAGCGAAAAAATCCGGCGAATGACGTTTTTCGACGGGTTTGACGCCGCTTTGGACCTTGCCCCAGCGTGGGCCGTCTAGGATTCTGTAAGGGGACCCTGACTCACCAATAACAATACCGGAGTGGCCGCCATGAAAACCGTTGCACAAGTGCTCAAAGCCAAGGACCAGAAAAACCAGGACGTCCATACCATCAAGCATGACCATACCGTGTTTGAAGCACTGGTCCGGATGTCGGAGAAAAACGTCGGGGCCTTGCCGGTCGTACAGGATGGCGTGGTGGTGGGCATCATCAGCGAACGAGATTACGCACGCAAAATCATGCTCAAGGGGCTGTCATCGGTCACCACCAAGGTCCATGAGGTAATGAGCTCTCCAGTCATCACCGTCGACACCCATAAAAAAGTCGATGAGTGCATGAACATCATGACCGACAGTCACCTGCGCCACCTGCCCGTGGTCGAAGACGGCAAACTGCTGGGCCTGCTGTCCATCGGCGACCTGGTGAAAGAAGCCATTGCCGACCAGGCGGACCTGATCAGACAACTGGAGCAGTACATCCGCGGCGAATAGGGGAACACATGCTCGATACGCTGGAACATCAAGAAGACCACCTCGACACCCTGCAACGGGCCATGGCCGGACGGCGCTTCCTGGTGCTGACCGGTGCGGGGATCAGCACATCCTCGGGCATTCCCGATTACCGCGACAGTGAAGGCGTGCGTCGAGGCAAGGCGCCAATGATGTACCAGGAATTCCTCGCCACCCCGCAGGCACGGCGCCGTTATTGGGCCCGGGCAATGCTGGGGTGGCCGAGGGTACGTATCGCGCAACCGAACCAGGCGCACCTGGCGCTGGCGACGTTGCAGCAACGTGGGCGTATCAGCGGGCTGATCACGCAAAACGTCGACACCCTGCATGACCAGGCCGGCAGCCATGATGTGATCGAACTGCACGGCAGCCTGCACCGGGTGCTGTGCCTGGATTGCCAGCTGCGCAGCGAGCGCGGTGTGATCCAGCGGCAGATGGAAATCGACAACCCCTACCTAGCGCAGGTGCATGCGGTGCAGGCACCGGATGGCGATACCTTGCTCGATCCTGCGTTTGAAGAACATTTCCAGGTTCCCCGCTGCCCCCATTGCAATGGCGAGCGCTTGAAGCCCGACGTAGTGTTTTTTGGCGAGAACGTGGCGCCGGCGACAGCCGCCAGGGCAATGAATGCGGTTGAGCATGCCGAGGGGTTGCTGGTAGTGGGCTCATCGCTGATGGCTTATTCGGCGTTTCGCCTGTGCAAAGCCATGGTCGAACAGGGCAAGCCCGTGATTGCCATCAACCTGGGCAAGACTCGCGGGGATGAGCTGTTGCAAGTGAAGATCGAGGCGTCGTGCGAGCGACTGTTGCCGCTGTTGACCGATCGTTTGCAATAACCCATTCACCACGGATTAAAACCGTTATCGCCGGCAAGCCGGCTCCTACAGTGTTTTGTGTTGAATTCGTCCTCTCGGCTCTACGACTCACCCCTCCAGAAAATGACGCCCAAGTCACGTTTTCCCGCATTCTCCCGTCCCCACGGCAATTTATGTAGTGAGCAAAAATAATCACTACATAACCGTTGACGTAACGTTTTTGTCCTTGCATTATCGAGACGTCTCCCGGATCGGGAGCGTTGGCAACACGTGTTTTGAACAAGCTCGTCTGACCGCCGAGCTGTTTTTTCCGGATGTGCACTGCCCACAAGGCGGATTGATGAAGCTGACCGGCCCGAAGGGCTCGGTACAAGGCGCTCAAATGCGGCTTGTCTTCGTTATGAAAGCATTGCGTAGCAGTTCATCAGCAAGACTACATGCATCAGGTTCAAGACCCTGCCCGTATTCGGCAGACAGACGCTGACGCCCGGTTTTCGGAACCGGAGACAACTAAGCAGTATTAATGAATCAACTGATAGATCGCCAACTGGTCAAGGGGCTTACATATGAATCTGAACAACCAACCAACTATCGATGAATTGGCTGAGATGTTCGCAGCGCAGAAAGACACACTCGACGACCATATCCTGTGGATTGGCAAATCGGGCGAAGTCCAAATTGACTGCCTGGCGCCCCACACCGAAGAAGCCGAGTTCGACCGCAATAACCGCGAACTGGCGGCGCGCCTGAAGATGTACCGCCGCGGCCAGGGTTATGTCGGCAAGAAAGCGGCGGCCGATCGCAACTTTATCGAGCAGGTCTTCCACACACTTAATACCGAATGGCAGAACCTCAAGGGCCAATCGCACGTTAAAGTGATTGATAGATACTGCTGATAAATACTAATTAGCTTATTAAGTCCGCTCGGTTAGCCGAGCGGGCTTTTTTATTGCCATCATTCTTTTACTGTCCACATAACTTTGTAGGCGCCGGCTTGCCGGCCATGCCTTTCTTGGTTGTACGGCCAGACACAGGACCGCTATCGCCGGCAAGCCGGCTCCTACAGGGGTCAGAGTGGGAAGCGACCTTTTGCGGCTTCGTCGCGGAAAATATCAAACAGCACCTGTGCCGCCGCCGACAGTTCATGTCCCGGCTTGGTCAGCACGCCAATGGGGCGCTCGATGACCGGGTCGGTCAAGGTAATGCAGTGGGCGCCCGCCTCTTCCATCTGCTGCGCGCACAACGCCGGCACCGCGCTGACGCCCAGGCCGCTGGCAACCATCTTGCCGACTGTCGCCAATTGATGGCTTTCCAAAGCGACCGGTAGCTTCATCTGTAGCGCGCCCAGGTGTTCCTCCAGCATCACCCTTACCGTGGACGGCCGTTGCAAGGTGATGAATGGCTGCTCCAGCAAGGTTTTCCAATCGATTTCGGCACACTCGGCCAACGGCGAATCACCGGGCACCACGGCAATGAAGCGGTCCAGGTACAACGGGGTGAACGCCAAAGATGACCCGTCTGATGGCTCGAACGCCACGCCCAGTTCTACCTGGCGGTCGCGCACCATCTCCAGCACTTGCTCGTTGATCAAGTCATGCACCGTGACATTCACCTGCGGGTACCGGGCACGGAATATCTTCAGGATCGGTGGCAACAGGTTGCCCGCAAACGAGGGCATCGCCGCCACCGTGACCCGCCCACGCTGCAGGGTGAAGCGCTGGCGCAGTTCGTCCTCGGCATTGTCCCAATCGGCAATCAACCGGCGAGCCAGGGGCAGCAGGGATTCACCTTCAGGAGTCAGCGCGACATTGCGCGTATTGCGGCTGAACAGGCGCCCGCCCAGGCCTTCTTCCAGGCCCTTGATGGTCAGGCTCAGCGCCGACTGGGAAAGGTGCAGGCGCTCGCAGGCGGCGGCAAAACTCAGGCTCTGGGCCACGGCGAGAAACGCCCGCATCTGTTTGACTGTCATGGCGCGTCTCCAAACGGCTAGGCAACTATGCTGTTTTTTAAATCAATCAACCTTAAAAAACAACTTAACAAATCAATCCGACGGAGCAACACTCGGTCCATTGGCTGGCCCACAAACAATAAAAGAGGTGCATATGGCAGGTTTCGATAAACGCGTGGCGTCCTATGAAGAAGCGCTGGCAGGCCTGGAAGACGGCATGACCGTGCTTTCCGGTGGCTTTGGCCTGTGCGGTATTCCGGAAAACCTCATCGCCGAGATCAAGCGCAAAGGCACCCGCGACCTGACCGTGGTCTCCAACAACTGCGGCGTCGACGGCTTTGGCCTGGGCGTGCTGCTCGAAGAGAAGCAGATCAGCAAGGTAATCGCGTCCTACGTCGGCGAAAACGCGCTGTTCGAGAAGCAGTTGCTCAGCGGCGAAATCGAAGTGGTGCTGACCCCCCAAGGCACCCTGGCCGAAAAAATGCGCGCTGGCGGTGCCGGCATCCCGGCTTTCTTTACCGCCACCGGCGTCGGCACCCCAGTCGCCGAAGGCAAGGAGACCCGCGAATTCAACGGTCGTCCGTACCTGATGGAAGAATCCATCACCGGCGACTTCGCCATTGTCAAAGGCTGGAAAGCCGACCACTTCGGCAACGTCATCTACCGCCACACCGCCCAGAACTTCAACCCGCTGGCCGCCACCGCCGGCAAGATCACCGTGGTCGAAGTCGAGGAAATCGTCGAACCGGGCGAGCTGGACCCGGCGCAGATCCACACCCCTGGTATCTACGTCGACCGGATCATCTGCGGCACGTTCGAGAAGCGCATCGAACAGCGCACCGTGCGCAAATAATCCGCCCCCAGCCCGAACAATAAGGACACATAAAAATGGCTCTTACCCGCGAACAAATGGCTCAACGCGTCGCCCGCGAAATGCAGGACGGTTACTACGTCAACCTAGGCATCGGCATTCCGACCCTGGTGGCCAACTACATCCCCGAAGGCATGGAAGTGATGCTGCAATCGGAAAACGGCCTGCTGGGCATGGGACCGTTCCCGACCGAAGAGACCATTGATGCCGACATGATCAACGCCGGCAAGCAGACCGTGACCGCGCGCATCGGCGCGTCGATCTTTTCCTCCGCCGAGTCCTTCGCGATGATCCGTGGCGGCCACGTCGACCTCACTGTGCTTGGCGCGTTTGAAGTAGACGTACAAGGCAACATCGCCTCATGGATGATCCCCGGCAAGCTGGTCAAAGGCATGGGCGGCGCCATGGACTTGGTGGCCGGTGCGGAAAACATCATCGTGATTATGACCCACGCCTCCAAGGATGGTGAGTCCAAGTTGCTCAGCCAGTGCAGCCTGCCGCTGACCGGTGCCAACTGCATCAAGCGCGTGCTGACGGACCTGGCGTACCTGGAAATCGAAAATGGCGCTTTTGTCCTCAAGGAACGCGCACCTGGCGTCAGCGTTGAAGAGATTGTGAGCAAGACCGCCGGTAAACTGATCGTCCCGGACCACGTTCCAGAAATGCACTTCCAGTGAGGACAGATTCCATGCAAGACGTCGTGATTGTTGCTGCTACCCGCACCGCCGTGGGCAGCTTCCAGGGTTCGCTGGCGAACATTCCGGCACCGGAACTGGGCGCTGCCGTAATCCGTCGCCTGTTGGAACAGACCGGCCTTGACCCCGCCGAAGTGGATGAAGTGATCCTCGGCCAAGTGCTCACCGCAGGCAGCGGCCAGAACCCGGCGCGCCAGGCTTCGATCCTTGCCGGCCTGCCTCATGCTGTGCCGAGCCTGACCTTGAACAAAGTCTGCGGCTCGGGCCTCAAGGCCCTGCACCTGGGCGCCCAGGCCATCCGTTGCGGTGACGCCGAGGTGATCATCGCCGGCGGCATGGAGAACATGAGCCTGGCTCCGTACGTGCTGCCCGCCGCGCGCACCGGTTTGCGCATGGGCCACGCCAAGATGGTCGACAGCATGATCACCGACGGTCTGTGGGACGCGTTCAACGATTACCACATGGGCATCACCGCCGAGAACCTGGTGGACAAGTACGGCATCAGCCGTGAAGCCCAGGACGCGTTCGCCGCGGCGTCCCAGCAAAAAGCCGCCGCCGCCATCGAGGCCGGGCGTTTTGTCGATGAAATCACGCCCATCCTGATTCCCCAGCGCAAAGGCGATCCAGTGGCCTTCGCCGTGGATGAACAGCCACGCGCCGGCACCACTGCCGAGTCACTGGCCAAGCTCAAACCAGCGTTCAAGAAAGACGGCAGCGTCACCGCCGGCAACGCTTCCAGCCTCAACGACGGCGCCGCTGCGGTGCTGCTGATGAGTGCCGACAAAGCCAAGGCCCTCGGTTTGCCAGTGCTGGCACGTATCGCCAGCTATGCCAACGCCGGCGTCGACCCCGCCATCATGGGCATTGGCCCGGTCTCGGCCACCCGCCGTTGCCTGGACAAAGCCGGCTGGAGCCTGGGCGACCTGGACCTGATCGAAGCCAACGAAGCCTTCGCCGCGCAATCCCTGGCAGTGGGCAAAGAGCTGGAATGGGACGCCGATAAGGTCAACGTCAACGGCGGCGCCATCGCCATTGGCCACCCGATCGGTGCCTCAGGCTGCCGCGTGCTGGTGACGCTGCTGCATGAAATGATCAAGCGCGATGCCAAGAAAGGCCTGGCGACCCTGTGCATCGGCGGCGGCCAGGGTGTAGCCCTCGCCCTCGAACGCATCTGATTCAAAGAGCAACACGGAAAAGGCCTGGTTCCACGAAAACCAGGCCTTTTCTTTATTGTTTTCACTGAGGTTGCGGCACCGCAAACACCGCATTCGCCCGCGCCACCACCTTCTCCCCCACCTGCAGGCTCACCGTGGCAAACGCCATCTGCCGCCCGCGTTTGTGATGTTCCAGGCGTACCACAATCCACTCCCCCACCTGCACCGCGCCCAGGTAATCCAAGGTCATGCTCGCGGTAATCAACGGCAATGGCGGCTCGCTGGAAAACGCCATTGCGTAACCCATGCCGATGTCCGCCAGGGTCGCCAATACCCCGCCATGCACGGTGCCGCGGCCATTGGCGTGGCGATTGTCGGCGCGCAGGCCGATTTCCAGTTGCAGGCCCTCCCCCCGGCAATACGCCGGGCCGAGCAGATCCAGCAATGGACTGCTGCGGGGCAATGAAACAAAACCTTCAGGTACGGCGTGAGTGATCATGGCGGATTCTTCCCTGGAGTGAAGGTTGAGATGTACGCCTGGCCGCAAGCAGCGGCCATTACCATCCACCGCGCAAATCCCCCGCGATGCTTTGCGTTAATCCACCAGACCCGCTTTAATCGCCGCATCAACTCCCTCAAGGAACTGCAATGCGCCATCCGGACGGCAAATCCCCCGCACTTCGTGCCCCTCTTTTGACACTGCTGGCCGGCTTGGCCCTGGTTGGCTGCTCGCCCAGTGACCACTCGCGCACGCGGGTGATCAACGGCGAACAAAGCCGTGCCGGCGCGCAATTGGCCTACGAACACGAACTGAGTCTGGCCCTTCCCGGCGCCTTGCTTTCACCGCGCATGCAGGCCACTCGCGAAGCCTGCGAGACCGCGCGTTTTGGCGCCTGCAATATCCTCGGCATCACCGAAAACGACAGCGGCGGCCAGATCATCCTGCGCATCGCGCCGACCGGCGTGGAGCCGATGGTCACGATGGCCGCTGAAGGTGGCAAACTCGGCCAGCGCATCACCACAGCCGAAGACCTGGCCGATGCCGTTGCCGATGTGCGCCGTCGCCAGGACCGTCTGCAAGCCCAGCAGCAACGCCTCGACGAACTGGCCAAACGCAAGGACATCACCGTCAGTGACCTGATTGCCTTAAGCAAGGAACAGGCGGGCATTGAAAACGAACTGCAGGAACTGGCACAGGTTGCCGCCGGCCAGCAACGCCGCCTCGATACCAACCGTGTGACCCTGAACTTCCGCTCCTCCGATGGTGCAAACCAGCAGTCGAGGTTCAGCCGCATGTTCAGCAGCTTGGGCGACAACCTGGTGGACGGCACTGCCGACGCCCTGGAGCGGTCGGCCTATGTACTGCCGTTCGTGATCCTGGCGTTTCCGGTGGTGTGGTTGTGGGTGTGGCTGTGGCGCCGCTTTGTTGTGAAGAGCCGCCCTATGGTGAGCGGGCTTGCCCCGCGCTGGGGTGCGAAGCACCCCCAGAATGAGCCGCAGAGTGACACCTGAAAGTCCTCAGTGTCTTTGATTGGGGCTGCTACGCACCCCAGCGCGGGGCAAGCCCGCTCACCACAAAGCTGATCAGCGCTTCATGCACCGCTGATAACGTTCATCCACCCGCTTGGCGAACCAGGCGGTAGTGAGATTGCGGGTGATTTTGGGGCTCTTGAGCACGATGCCCGGCAGGATCGCCCGCGGCATCGGCTTGCCCGCCACCTTGTCGGCCAGGGCAAACACGCGCTTGTAGAGGGTGGTGTCTTCAAAGTCCAGTTGCTCGCCTTGCTCCAACTGGCTGCGGATGCTGGGGTTGCGCATGTCCAGCTTCGCACCCAATGAACGCACCGCCAACTCGGTAGTGCCCGGCAGCAGTGAACCGTAGCGAATCAGATCCCCATCCAAGGCCAGGTCGGTGCCCGAGGCACGGCTGACGGCAGCCTGGAACGCGGCATTGCGGCTGGCGTACCAGCCGGCATTGAAGTCGGCAAAGCGATACAACGGCTGGTCATAGTTAACCGGATAGCCGAGCAAATGCGCGATGCCGAAGTACATGCCGCCCCGGCGGGTGAACACTTCGCGGCGAATACTGCCGTCCACCGTGTAGGGATAACCCCGTGCCTGTTTCTGCGCAAACTCGATACTCACCTGCATCGGGCCGGCGGTGTGCACCGGGTTGAACCCGCCAAACAGCGTGTTGCCCAGGGGCACCATGCTGATGAAGTCGTCGAAGATGCCGCTCAGGTCCTTCTCCGTGCGCGCCGCGCTCAGGCGGTCGGCGTAGGTCTTGCCGGTGGGCGAGCGCAGTTGCAGCGCGCTGCGCACGACAAAGGCCGGCACGTGGATTTTCCCGGCGCGCCGCAGGATCTCGTCCTGGGCGATCTTGCCCATGTTCGGCACAGGCGGGTCGACCTGGTAGGTGGACTCCTGCTCGGTGACCGCCAGCACCGCACAGATATTTTCCGTGCTGGGGTAGATTTTCTGGGTGTCGAAGGCGGTGTAGATGTCCTGGGCCCAGCCATTGCGGTCCGGCACCTTGGCCGGCAGCAGGCGCACAATCTGCGCCTTCACCTCAGCCTCGCTGCGCTCCGGCTGTTGCGGGTTGCGTGTGGTGGAGCAACCGGCCAGTACCAGTAAAGTGGCAAGGCACAGGATCAGGCGGCTTGGGTACATGGCGCTTCCTTGGGTGGCGACGGGCCGGGCATTGCAGATATCGACCGGTAAGTCTAACCAGGGTTCGCCCACCTTGCGCGCTCGCCAGTGACCCGCAAAACGCAGAATTGGTTGCGCCGCAGCTTTGCGACAACCTTTGCGGGGTTGGAATTGAACCTGACGTTCACACAGCGCTGACACCCCACAAAACCGTAGGAGCTGGGTTGCCGGCGATACAGGCACCTCGGTCTTTCAGTAACACCGAGGTGATGCTATCGCCGGCAAGCCAGCTCCTACAGTGGAGGTACGTTTAGATGCCGGCCAATGCCAGATCCATCGCGAAGTAGGTGAAGATCAAATCCGCACCCGCGCGCTTGATCGAGCCCAAGGTCTCACGTACCACACGATCCTCATCAATCGCGCCGGCCTGGGCGCCGAATTTGATCATCGCGTACTCGCCGCTCACCTGATACGCCGCCACCGGCAGGCGCGAGGCTTCGCGGATGTCACGGATGATGTCGAGGTAGGCACCGGCAGGCTTGACCATCAGCGCATCCGCGCCCTCCTGCTCGTCCAGCAGCGATTCACGCACGGCTTCGCGGCGGTTCATCGGGTTCATCTGGTAGCTTTTGCGGTCGCCCTTGAGCGCGCTGCCGCCGGCTTCGCGGAACGGGCCGTAGAGGGCCGAGGCGAACTTGGTGGAATACGCCATGATCGGGATATGGGTGAAACCGGCATCGTCCAGGGCACGGCGAATCGCCTGGACCTGGCCGTCCATCGCCGCCGACGGGGCGATGACGTCGGCACCGGCACGGGCCGCCGCCACGGCTTGCTTGCCGAGGTTGACCAAGGTCGCGTCGTTGTCGACATGGGCACCGTGCATCACGCCGCAGTGGCCGTGGTCGGTGTATTCGCAGAAGCAGGTGTCGGACATCACGATCATCTCAGGCACGGCGTCCTTGATGATCGAGGACATGCGCGAGACCAGGCCGCGTTCTTTCCAGGTGTCGCTGCCGCTGGCGTCCAGGTGGTGGGACACGCCAAAGGTCATCACCGACTTGATACCGGCACGGGCGTAGCGCTCGATCTCGCCGGCCAGTTTCTTCTCAGGGATGCGCAATACGCCCGGCATGCTGGTGATCGGCACGAAGTCGTCGATTTCTTCTTCGACGAAGATCGGCAACACCAAATCGTTGAGGGTGAATTCGCTTTCCTGGAACAAGCCCCGCAGCTCCGGGGAGCGGCGCAGGCGGCGTGGGCGGGCTTGGGGGAACTGGCTGGTCATGGCAATCCTGAAAAAATGGCAGAAAACGAAAATAGTGGGGCGAAAGCTTATGCCTCAAGGCCCCCGCAGCACAAACGCCGAGGGGCCAACAGTGTATTGCGCGGGTCGTAACAATTTATTGATCTAGAGCTGTACACGCCCATCGATGCACGCCGCCACGGCGCCACCGACCCAGATTTCATCGCCCTGGCGCTCAACGTGAATCCGCCCCGCGCGCCCGATGGCCGTGCCTTGGCTGACCACGTAGCGCTCGGGTGCCAGGCCCTCGCCGAGCAACCATTGCGCAAGCCCGGCGTTCAAGCTGCCGGTGGCCGGGTCTTCCTGGGCGCCGTCGCCTGCAATAAAGGCGCGCACCTCAAATTGCGTGTCCACTTCGTCGCGGGTGGGGTCGCAAGGGGCGATCACGCCCACGGCCAGGCCGAGCAGTTGCGCGTAGTCCGGCTGCAGGTCCAACACCTGGTTACGCTCGGCCAGCATCACTGCCAGCCAGCCCGCGCCGTTATCCACCCACTGGCTGCGCACAATCGCGTCGGGCGCCAACCCCAGCGCCAAGCGCACGCGCTCTATCACAGCGGCCTCCACCGGGCCGGAGCGCATCAACGGTGGCGCGATAAACGCCAGCTCATCACCTTGACGGCGGATACGCACCAGGCCAATTTCGCACTCCTGGATGATCTCCTCGCCTTTCGGGATACCGCCTGCCTGCAGCCACGCGTGACAACTGCCCAGCGTAGGGTGCCCGGCGAACGGCAATTCCTTCAAGGTGGTGAAAATGCGCACCCGGTAGTCAGCCCTGGGATCGCGGGGTGCGAGCAAGAACGTGGTTTCGCTGAGGTTGGTCCAGTTGGCAAAATCCGCCATCTGCTGGTCGCTCAGGCTGTCGGCACCGAACACCACTGCCAGCGGGTTGCCCTTGAGCGGCACCCGGCTGAACACGTCGAGCTGTTTGAAATCGAAAGTCGGCATGTTCAACCCGGAATATTCAGGCCACGGATCACCGCCGGCCGTGCGACGAAACCGTCCAGCGCGCGCAGTACATTGGGGAAATCAGCGATACCCACCAGGTCACCCGATTCGTAGAAGCCGATCAGGTTGCGGATCCACGGGAAGGTCGCGATGTCGGCGATGCTGTACTCATCGCCCATGATCCAGGTACGGCCCAGCAGGCGTTTTTCCAGCACGTCCAGCAGGCGGCGGGATTCGGCGGCGTAGCGGTCGCGGGGGCGCTTGTCTTCGTAGGCCTTGCCGGCGAATTTGTTGAAGAACCCCAGTTGGCCAAACATCGGTCCGATACCGCCCATCTGGAACATCAGCCACTGGATCGTTTCATAACGCGTGGCCGGGTCTTCGGAGAGCAACTGGCTGGTTTTCTCCGCCAGGTAGATCAGGATCGCGCCAGACTCGAACAACGCCAGCGGCTGGCCGCTGGGGCCATTGGGGTCAATGATCGCGGGAATCTTGTTGTTCGGGTTCAGGGACAGGAACTCGGGCGATAGCTGGTCCTGCGTCTCGAAGCTGACCTTGTGCGCTTCAAAGGGCAGGCCCAGTTCTTCGAGCATGATCGACACTTTTACCCCGTTGGGGGTTGGCAGCGAGTACAGTTGCAGGCGCTCAGGATGCTGGGCGGGCCATTTGCTGTTGATCGGGAATGCAGCGAGTGGGTTCATCGGGAAATCCCTGTGCAGAAAGGCCCCATCATAGTCATCCCGGCGATGTCCTGCATGGGTCATCAATACGCAACAAGCGCTGGCTATTCTCCCGCGTGGGCGAACCAATAAGCCCTTGCGCACTCTTAAGTGCGCTCAATCGGTGAACGGAGGCACCTCGCCATATCGACAGGGAACACCGCAGGACGCTTGTAGCGTCACTGGGGCCGGGCTTGTCCGCCCTCACCCGATGCACTGAAGACTCGACACTCATGACAATCAAGCCTCTGTGCCTTGCGCTGCGCCTGAAACGATATTCATACATCATGTTGCCGCTGCTGCTGGTCGGCGGCGCCATCGGTCTCACCCTGGAGTCGCGCATCAGCCGTGCCGAACAGGTGGACGGCGTGCAAACCCTGGTGTTCCTGCGCCACGCGGAAAAACCCGCTGGCGGCCTGGGCCAACTCAATTGCCAGGGCCTCAACCGTGGGATGAACCTGGCCACGGTGCTGCCGGAAAAATTCGGCAAGGCCGATTTCGTCTTCGCCGCCAACCCGACCCGCAATGTGGAAGAAGGCGAGCTGGACAATTCCTACAGCTACATCCGCCCCTTGATGACCATCAGCCCCAGCGCCATTAAGTTGGGCCTGCCGGTGAACATCAAGTTTTCGGCCAACGACACGAGTGACCTCGCCGACGAGTTGGTGGAAGACAAGTACCATAACGCCACGATCTATACCGCCTGGTCACACGGGTACCTGCCTGAGTTGATCAACAAGGTGGCGAGTGAAGCTTCGGGGGAAAAGCACACGATTACCGAAGACTGGTCCGGTAGCGACTACGACACGCTGTATGTGCTGACGCTGACTTGGCACAACGGCAAGGCTTCGCTGCTGAGCCGCAATTACAAGCAAGGCTTGAACAACGGTGATGAGAGCTGCCCGGATCCTACACAGGTGAGCGCAGATTCCTGAAGGCGCAAGGCCGGTTGGGTTTCTGGGAGTTTAGGTAGTTGGGTACGGTGCTGGAGCTGTGGTGAGGGAGCTTGCTCCCGCTGGGGGATTACAGCTATCTGACTGTAACCCTGCGATCCAAAAATGTGGGAGCTGGCTTGCCTGCGAAGACGGCCTAACTGCCGACCACCCTCTAACTGAAGCCCCGCGATCCAAATGTGGGAGCTGGCTTGCCTGCGAAAGCGGCCTCACAGCCGACCAGGATGTTGGATCAGACCGAGTACATATCCGTTACTTGGGTAATGGCTGCTAATGGTTCCGCCTTTACGGCGGCTCACTTTGGAAAAGCCCCAAAGTAAGCAAAGGGCTCTTGCCCCAACACTCGGCACCTCGCCCAGGCTCGGTGTGCCCGTAATCCGACAGTAATTTGGGGGGCCGCCGCCACGCGCCATCCATGGCGCGGGGCGGCTAAACCGGCATCCCTGCCGGTTTACCCCCCAAATCCCTGTCGAATTCCGGCCAGCGTGTTTGACGGGGCGCCTTAGATCAAAAGCGGATCAAAAGCGAATCAAGAGCAGGATCAAGAGCAGGATCAAGAGCGGCTCGCTTCGCATCGTGGTTGGCGGTGGGAGCGTAGCGAGCCTGTGTTTCTGCTGTTATTGCCGGGCAGCCAGCAAGCGCTTGTGGCGGTTGCGGCGGGCGATGTTCAAGCATTCGATGGCCGCCGAGAATGCCATGGCTGCGTATACGTAGCCTTTTGGCACGTGGGCGCCGAAGCCTTCGGCGATCAATGTCATACCGATCATGATCAGGAAGCCCAGGGCCAGCATGACTACGGTCGGGTTGTCATTGATGAACTTGGCCAACGGCTCGGCCGCTACCAGCATCACGATGACCGAGGTCACTACGGCAATGATCATGATCGGCAAGTGCTCGGTCATGCCCACGGCGGTGATGATGCTGTCGATGGAGAACACCAGGTCGAGCAACAGGATCTGGCCGATGGCCGCGGCAAAACCGATCGCCACGACGTTGCTGGTGCTGGTCTCCTTCTCTTCCGGCTCCGGGTCCATGCTGTGGTGGATCTCGGTAGTCGCCTTCCACACCAGGAACAGGCCACCGGCGATGAGGATCATGTCCTTCCACGAGAAGCCCTGGCCAAACACTTCGAACACCGGCGTCGTCAGTTGCACGATAAACGCGATGGTGCTCAACAGGCCCAGGCGCAATACCAACGCCATGCTGATACCGATGCGTCGTGCCTTTGCCCGATGCTTCTCCGGCAATTTGTTGGTGAGGATCGAGATGAAGATCAGGTTATCGATGCCCAGCACGATCTCCATGACGATCAAGGTTGCCAGGGCAACCCAGGCGGTGGGGCTGGCGGCCAGTTGTAAAAGGTAGTCCATAGGTCAGTCCTGACGTTGTACGGGAAATGAGGGGCGGGTCATTAAGCTTCGTTGCGGTTCGATTCGGCTTCTTTCTCTTCCTGGTCATCCTTCTTCTGCGGGGTGATCAGGCCGTTTGTCGCTTCACTCAATGCCTGTTCGGCGGCTTTATGGGTGTCATCGATCGCTTGCTTGGCCGACTCGGTGGCCTTGCCCAGCACATGCTGCGCGCTTTTCTCGACCTGATCGCAACCGCCGATCACTACCAATGAAAGCGCAAGCAACGCTGCCGCGCCCAGGGAATTGAGTTTCATGATGTCTTCCTCGTTAGAACCATTGGGTCCAAATAGTGGCCCCGCGATAGCGAGGCATTCTATGCAGACGGACAGTTCAGGAAAATTCGTATTTTTCTCGCGTATACTTCGGTTTTCACGAAGTGATGGCCGCGATGCTCAATTACCGACAACTGCACTACTTCTGGGTGGTGGCCAAGACCGGCAGCATCGTGCGCGCCTGTGAGCAACTCAACCTCACGCCCCAGACCATCAGTGGGCAGATCAGCCTGCTGGAAGAGACCTATGGCGTGGCGCTATTCCAGCGCGTCGGCCGCCAGTTGGAACTGACCGAAGCCGGCCGCCAGGCCCTGCCCTACGCCGAGCAGATGTTCCAGACGGGTAATGAATTGGAGGCGATGCTGCGCGCGCAACCCGACGAACAGCAGATCCTGTTCCGCGTCGGCGTGGCGGATGTGGTGCCCAAGTCCATCGTCTACCGGCTGATCGCGCCGACCATGGAGTTGAGCGAGCCGATCCGCATCACCTGCCGCGAAGACAAACTCGAACGCCTGCTGGCCGACCTGGCGATCCAGCGCCTGGACCTGGTGATTTCCGACAGCCCCATGCCCACGCACCTGGACATCAAGGGCTACAGCCAGAAACTGGGCGAATGTGGCATCAGTTTTTTCGCCACCCAGGCGTTGGCTGACGCCTACGGGGGGGACTTCCCACAGTGCCTGCACGGCGCACCGTTGTTGATTCCCGGCGCGGAAACCGTGGTGCGCAGCCGTTTGCAGCGCTGGTTTGCCGAGCAGCAGATCCAACCGAAGATCATCGGCGAGTTCGATGACAGCGCCTTGATGCAGGCTTTCGGTCAATCCGGCAGCGGGATCTTCATCGCCCCCAGCGTGATTGCCGATGAGGTGGTGCGCCAGTACGGCGTGGCGCTGATTGGCCAGACCGTGGCCGTGACCGAGTCGTTCTACGCGATCTCGGTGGAGCGCAAGGTCAAGCACCCCGGTATCGTGGCGATTACCGAAGGCGCGCGACGGGAGTTGTTTACCACCCTGCCCTGACGGTTCAAGCCTGGGAGGCGACCGGTTGCTTGGCAGTCATCAGCCACAACGCCAGCAGGATCGACACCAGGATAAACCCGGATGCCGCAAAGCCCAGGCTGCCCAGGCCGAGGGTGTCGATCACATGGCCGCCGACCATCGCCCCCAGCCCGATCCCCAGGTTGGCGCCGGCAATATTCAGCGACGCGGCAAACGCCGGCGCATGGGGCGCGGCCTTCATCAGGCGCACATGGCTGACCAGGAACATGGCCGCCTGGGTCACGCCCCACACGGCCATCGCCGCCGCCAGGCCGACGGTGGAGTGAATCGCCGGTACCAGCGCAACCATGCCGGCGATCATGAAGCCGCAGAACACCATGGAAGCGATCAACGGGTGGCGATCCACCGCACGCCCGCCCAGCGAGTTGCCGATGAGCCCGACCGCACCAAAGCCCATCAGGCACCAGCCCACCAGCGTACCGTCGAACCCGGCCAGGCGTTCAAGGATGTCCGCCAGGTAGGTGTAGGCCGTGAACATGCCGCTGAACACCAGGATCGACAGCAGGATATGGCCCTGCATCAGCGGGTTGCGCAGGATCTTGAACTGCGAGCGCAACGTCACCTCATCGTTCTTCGGCGTTGTCACCGGCAGGTAGATAAACAGCAGCAAGGCCTTGGCCACCGCCACGACCGCGAGGATCGCAAACGCGGTACGCCAGCCGAACATATCGGAAATCAGCGTGCCCACCGGAATGCCGAACACCGTGGCGCAGACGATCCCAAAGCCGATCTTTTCGATGGCGCGCCCGGCGTATTCGGGGCCGACGATGTCCACTGCGGTCTCACTGGCCAAGGCCCAGAACACTGGCAAGCCCAGGGCCGGGATCAACCGCGCCAGCGCCATCACCCATATATTCGGTGCCAGCGCCGCCACCGTATTGGCCACGCCAAACATGATCAGGATGCTGATAAATAGCCGCTTGCGTGGGAAACGCGCGCAGTACGCCGTGAGAAACGGACCAAAGGCCGCCACGGTAAATGCGAACAAGGTCACCAGCAGCCCGGCCTGGGACACGCTCACGTTCAAGTCGCGGGCGATGGACGGCAGCAGGCCGACAATCACGAATTCTGTGGTCAGCACGGTAAAGCCGGCGGCCGACAGCAGCAGGATGGGAAACAACATGAAAACTCCAGAAACGACGACATCAACGACAGCCCGAAGGGCCCGCTGACAGAGAGGAAAGATGAGAGAAAGGAATCTTAACAGAGTATGTCTGGATTTGGCCAAGGCCAGCGGGCCGGGATGACGCAATGACGCACCGTCAGGATCTGTTCATACAGCATGCTAGACTTCGCGATCCGCGTCCTACAGCCGTTTCTGCGTGCGCTGCTGTGCCTTCAAAAAACTAGAGACAATGTTTATGACTGCTGCCCCTTCCCTCCTGCAACGACTGGCGCGTGTCAGCCTGGTCACGCAAATCATCATCGGCCTGACGGCTGGCATTCTACTGGCCTTGCTGTTGCCCGAGGCGGCCAGGGCCACCGGGTTTATCGGCAAGGTATTCGTCGCGGCGCTCAAGGCCGTGGCGCCGATCCTGGTGTTCGTGCTGGTGATGGCGTCGATCGCCAACCACAAACACGGCCAGGAAACCCATATCAAACCGATCCTGTTCCTGTACTTGCTGGGCACTTTTGCCGCTGCCGTGGTCGCGGTGATTGCGAGCATGTGGTTTCCCTCTTCGCTGGTGCTGGCGACCCACGATGCGACGGTGAGCGCCCCGGGCGGCATTGGTGAAGTGCTGCAAAGCCTGCTGCTGAGCGTGGTAGACAACCCGGTCAGCGCACTGATGAATGCCAACTTCATTGGCATCCTGGCCTGGGCCATCGGCATGGGGGTTGCCATCCGGCATGCCGGCGAAACCACCCGCACCGTGATCGACGACCTGTCCAACGGCGTCACGCTGATCGTGCGCGTGGTAATCCGCTTTGCGCCGTTGGGCATTTTCGGCCTGGTGGCCTCCACCCTGGCCACCTCCGGTTTCGGCGCCCTGCTCGGCTACGCTCACCTGCTGCTGGTGCTGATCGGCTGCATGCTGTTCGTCGCGCTGGTGATCAACCCGGCCATCGTGTTCTGGAAACTGCGCCGCAACCCGTACCCACTGGTGCTGATGTGCCTGCGCGAAAGCGGGATCACGGCCTTCTTCACCCGCAGTTCGGCGGCGAACATTCCGGTCAACCTGGCACTGAGCAAACGCCTGGGCCTGCACGAAGACACCTACTCTGTGTCGATCCCGCTCGGTGCCACCATCAATATGGCCGGCGCGGCGATCACCATCACCGTGCTGACCCTGGCCGCCGTGCACACTGTGGGCATCGCCGTCGACCTGCCCACGGCGGTGCTGCTCAGCGTGGTCGCGGCTATCTGCGCCTGCGGTGCTTCTGGCGTGGCGGGCGGTTCGTTGCTGTTGATTCCGCTGGCGTGCAGCCTGTTTGGCATTCCCAGCGAGATTGCCATGCAGGTGGTGGCGGTCGGTTTCATCATCGGCGTGCTGCAGGATTCGGCGGAAACCGCGTTGAATTCATCCACCGATGTGCTGTTCACCGCCGCCGCTTGCCTGGGCAAGGAAGAACAGCCGGCTTAACCGCCCGGCGAAAAAAAGCCCGGGGTCGTTCACTGAAGAACGCCCCCGGGCTTTTTTGTGGCTGGGTGCTTAGAAAGCGCCCATGTAGTCGCGCTTGCCCACTTCCACACCGTTATGGCGCAGCAAGGCGTAAGCCGTGGTGACGTGGAAGAAGAACTGCGGCAGGCCGTAGGTCAGCAGGTAGGACTGGCCGCTGAAGCGCTTTTCTTTCGGCGTGCCAGGACGGGTGATGATCTCGATGCCTTCCTTGCCATCGATCTGCGCAGGCGTGAGGGTGTCGATAAATGCCAGGACCTTGGCGATCAGCGCCTGCAGGTCGGCGAAGGTGACTTCGGTGTCTTCATATTTCGGGACTTCGATCTCGGCCAGGCGTGCGGAAACACCCTTGGCGAAGTCGACGGCGATCTGCACCTGGCGCACCAGTTGGAACATGTCCGGAAACAGGCGTGCCTGCAGCAAGGCGTTCGGCTCGATGTTCTTGGCGGTGGCGTGGGCTTCGGCCTTGGTCAACACGCCGCTCAGGGCGGTGAGCATTTGCTTGAAGACCGGGATGGAAGCGGCGTACAGGGAAATAGTCATGGCAGTCTCATGGTTATGGCACGGTTTGAACCAGCGACGATTATAGGCATGCCCGCAGCTTGTCTTTTATTTTTTCCGGCTTACGCTAGGCACTTCACTGCATAGGGAAAGCGCGATGACCGCCGAGCACGACACCGACACCCCTGAGCCGCGCCTGAACAGCACGGAAATCCGCATCCTGGGCTGCCTGATCGAAAAGCAGGCGACCAACCCGGAAACCTACCCCCTGACCCTCAACGCCCTGGTGCTGGCCTGCAACCAGAAGACCAGCCGCGAGCCAGTGATGAACCTCAGCCAGGGCCAAGTCGGTCAGAGCCTGCGCGTGCTGGAAGGCCAAGGCTTTACCCGCCTGGTGATGGGCAGCCGTGCCGACCGCTGGGAGCATCGCGTGGACAAGGCACTGGAATTGGTGCCGGCCCAGGTGATCCTGACCGGGCTGCTGTTCTTGCGGGGGCCGCAGACCGTCAATGAACTGCTGACCCGCAGCGGGCGTATGCACGACTTCGAAGACGCCGAGCAGGTCTTGCACCAGCTTGAGCGCCTGATTGCGCGGGGGCTGGCGTTACTGGTGCCGCGTCAGGCGGGCCAGCGGGAAGACCGTTATACCCACGCGCTGGGTGATCCGGCGGACATCGAGGCGATTCTGGCCGCGCGCGGCAGTCCGGTAGAGCGCGGGGCGGCGGTGTCCGTCGACCGGCTGGAAGAACTGGAAGCGCGGATCGCTGCGCTGGAGGAGCGCCTGGCCCGGTTGGAACAGGCCTGACGCATGTGCGCACCCGGGCGCCTGCGCGCGCCCGGTTTCGCCTGGCGGGGTCACACCCAACCGAGCCAGCTCCAATAGGTCGCCGCAAACACCAGCATCAACGCATACCCCACCAGCGTCACCAGAATCCCCACCTTGGCAAACTGCCGCGCCGTGAACGTGCCCGTCCCCAGGCACACCATGTTCTGTGGCGCATTGATCGGCAGGATAAACCCGTAGCTCATCACAAACCCCAAGAGCATGGTCATGCCCAGGCGGCTGAATTCACCCGGCAAGGTCTGCAACACCGCAATCAGGATCGGCAGCAACGCCGAGGTCAGTGCCGTGGCGCTGGCAAAGCCCAGGTGGATCAGGATCAAGAACGCACCCAGAATCGCAAACACACCCAACGGCCCGACCTGATCCAACCCCGTGTGCGCCACCACGGTAGCCCCCAGCCATTGCCCGGCCTGGGTGGTCAGCAGCGCCGTACCCAGGCTGATGCCCACCCCGAACACAATCACCGTGCCCCACGGAATACGCGACTGCACATCCTTCCAGGTCATCACGCCGATCCCCGGCAACAACAAAAACACCAAGCCGGCGTAAGTGGTCGAGGTGGTGTCGAAACTGTGCAAACGCCCTTCCGTGGCCCAGGCCAGCAGCAACAACACGGAAACGCTCAGCAAGCGTTTTTGTGGTCCGGTCATCGGGCCGATTTCCACCAGCGACTGCGCCACCGCTTCCTTGCCACCGGGAATGCTGTCGGTCTCTGGCGGCAGCAACTTGAGGACCAGAAACAGCAGCACCGCCGACATGATCAACGCCCACGGCGCGCCCGCGATCAGCCAGTCGATCCACGACACGCGCTGGCCGAGCATCTTGTCCATGAAGCCGACCGTCAGCAGGTTCTGCGCGGCGGCGGTCTGGATACCGACGTTCCAGATGCTGGTGCCCTGGGCCACCACGATCATGATGCCGGCGGCGATGTTCGAGCGTTTGTCCACGCCGAATGCAGCAATCACCCCCATCATGATCGGCACCACACAGGCACTGCGCGCGGTGGCGCTGGGCACCACCAGGCTGAGCAGGATCGTCACCGCAATCGCCCCCAGCAGGATGCGTCGGGTGCTGGTGCCGACACGGCTCAGGGTGACCAGGGCGATACGCCGGTCCAGGCCGGTGTGGGTCATGGCCGCCGCGATAAACAGTGCCCCCGCCACCAACGCCAGCGCCGGGTTGGAGAACCCGGTGAGCGCCATGCTGATCGCCGGGCTGGTGCCAATCAAATGAGTGGGGTCTTGCAGCGACGGCGCGGTGCCAAGCAGAAAGGCGATCAGTGAAGTGATCATGATCGCGCTGGCCTCATAGGACACCGCCTCGGTGATCCACACCACCACGGCAAACGCGAGGATCGCCAGCATGCGGTGCCCGGCCACCGGCAAGTCGGCGGGCAGCGGCAACCACAGCACCCCGGCCATCACCAGCACGGCGATCACCAGGCCCAGGGGGAGTTTGAAAGATGCCGCGCTCATGGGGTGCTCCAAGGCTCTAAATCAGGCCTTGAGCATGAGGCAAAGCGCCGCGCAGCGTGTTGACAGGTGTCAACGCCCTAGGCCAATAACTGGCTGAGCACCGCGCGCAACTTGCCGGGCTTGACCGGCTTGTTCAACAAGGGCGCTTCCAGCCGGCGAAGGGCGCGTCGGCATTGGTCGGTACGGTCTGCAGTGATGATCACGGCGGGGATTTTCTGCTCGAAATGCTCGCGCAGGTGCTTGATCACCGCGCAGCCCACCACCCCGTGGTCCAGGTGATAGTCCGCCAGGATCAGCTCCGGCGCCCGGCCCTGCAGCGCCAACAATGCACCTGCCTGGTCAGTGGCGGTGACCACGTCACACCCCCACTGCCCGAGCAGCGCGCGCATGCTTTCGAGGATACTCACCTCATTATCGATCACCAGCAAACGCCGGCCCGGCAGGGGGTTGCCGGTGGTCGGCTGCACCGGCAACTGGCTGATCGGCAGGGGCATGTCGGCACTCAACGGCACCTCGATACTGAACATTGAACCGCGCCCCGGCCAGGAGCGCACGGCGATCGGGTAGCGCAAAATCTCGGCGATACGCTCCACAATCGCCAAGCCCAACCCTACGCCCTTGCGGTCCGCTGCGCGGCCAACGTCGAGCTGGTTGAACTCGAGGAAAATCGCCTGCAGCCGGTCCGCCGCAATCCCGCGCCCGGTGTCCCACACTTCCAGGCGCAGGCTATCGCCCCGCTTGCGCGCGCCCAGCAGGATGCAACCTTCGTCGGTATAGCGGCAGGCATTGCTGAGGAAATTACGCAGGATCCGCGTCAGCAACCGCAAATCGGTGCTGATCGCATAAGGCCCGGTGTGCACCCGCAGGTTCAACCCCGTCGCCTGGGCCACTGATTGAAACTCCGAGACCAGCGGTGCGAACAGCTCGTCGAGGCGATACAGCGCCACATCCGGCTTGACTGCGGCCTGGTCGAGTCGTGAGATGTCCAGCAAGTCGGTGAGCAAATCCTCGGCGCCTTCCAGCGCCTGGTGCGTGCGTTCCACCAGCACCTGCTCGACGCTGGGCAACTGGCGCTCACGCAGGGTGGCGATCAACAGCCGTGCGGCGTTGAGCGGCTGCAACAGGTCATGGCTGGCGGCGGCCAGGTATTTGTCTTTGCTGCGGTTGGCCGCCTGGGCGGCGTCGCGGGCGTCGCGCAGGTCCTGTTCGATCTGCTCGCGCTGGGCAATCTGCTGTTGCAGGTTGTGGTTGGCTTCCAGCAACTCGTCGGTGCGCGCGGCGACACGTTGTTCCAGCTCGTCGTTGAGGCGGATATAACGCTTGCGCTCGGCCTCCAGCTCATCCAGCCGGGCGGTGAGTTCCGGGTAGTGGCTCTTGCGTGCCGAATGGTTGCCCAGCCCCAAGAGCCCGGCAAGGGCACGTTGCTGGTCGTCAGAGAGCTTCGCCATAGACGACCTCGACGTCACGCTGGCTCGACTCACGCGGGTTGGTGAGGATGCACGGGTCGTGCATCGCATGCTGGGACAGGAACGGAATATCCGCCACGCGCACGCCGTGCAGGCCGAGGGTTTCGTGGAAGCCGATCGCGTGCTTGAGCGCGATCAGGTGGTCCACCAGCCGCGCGCAGATTTGTCGATGGTTGAGGCCCCGGCAGTCGATGCCGAACGTCTCGGCAATCACCTTGAAACGCTCCGGCGCCGAGCTGTAGTTGAACGCCACCACATGCTCGACCAGCACCGCGTTGCACAGCCCGTGGGGCAAGTCGAGGAAGCCCCCCAGGCTGTGGGACATGGCATGCACCGCGCCAAGGATCGCATTGGAAAACGCCAGCCCGGCCTGCATGCTGCCCAGCATGATTTTCTCACGCAGGGCGATGTCGCTGGGGTTGGCGATCATCTGCACCAGGTTGCCGTTGATCAACCGCATCGCCTCCAGCGCATGGGGGTCCGTCAGCGGGCCATGACCGGTGGAAACGAACGCTTCGATGGCATGCACCAACGCGTCGATGCCGGTGCAGGCGGACAGGAACGGGTCCATGCTGGCGGTGGTTTCCGGGTCGATCAGCGACACATCCGGCACCACCGCCTTGCTGACGATGGAGAACTTCATGCGCTCCTGCTGGTTGGAGATGATCACGAACTGCGAGACATCCGCCGAGGTGCCGGCGGTGGTCGGAATCAGGATCAATGGCGGGCTGGGCACGCGAAGGGTGTCGACACCTTCGAATTCGAGGATGCTGCGCCCGTGGGCCACCACAATGCCGATGGCCTTGCCGCAATCCATGGGGCTGCCGCCGCCGATGGCGACGATCACGTCGCAGTGGTTTTCGCGGTACACCTCGGCACCGAGCATCACTTCTTCGACACGCGGGTTGGGGGACACGGCGGTGTACAGGCAGTAGTCGATGCCGATGGCTTGCAGGCTGGCTTCCACATCGGCGACCCAACCGGCGGCGATCACACCGGGGTCGCTGACCACCAGCACCTTGCGCGCGCCGAAGGTCTTGGCGTAGTTGCCAACGTTGTGCCGGCAACCGGCACCAAAGATGATTTCAGGCGAGACGAATTTACGCAGAAGGCTCAGATTAGGGCTCATTGGAAAGCCTGTTTTTATTATTTTGGAAGAATGCGCTCCACACTAACCCATCCGGCTGCGAATGCAATCAGACCAAAGAGGCATCCTTCCGACAGCACCCGCAGTCAGCGGCTAGCGAAGTACATCGTGACTTCGAAGCCGATACGCAGGTCGGTAAACGCAGGTTTGGTCCACATGGGGGCAGTCCTCTTGTTGGGCCGGAAGATTCCGGTGGGGTCATTAATGCACGGGGGGTTGAGCGCGCGAATGCTACTTTCGAAGTAGCGAAGACACTGCATTAGTCGCGAATGTACAGAAGTCAAACTGTGGGAGCGGGCTTGCTCGCGAATAGGGTGTGTCAGCCACATATAGTTTGACTGATACACCGCTTTCGCGAGCAAGCCCGCTCCCACAGTTTTGACCGCGTTGAATCAGAAGAAGCCCAGCGGGTTGATGTCGTAGCTCACCAGCAGGTTTTTGGTCTGCTGATAATGGTCGAGCATCATCTTGTGGTTCTCACGCCCGACGCCCGACTTCTTGTACCCGCCAAAGGCCGCATGCGCGGGGTACAGGTGATAGCAATTGGTCCACACCCGTCCGGCCTTGATCGCCCGGCCCATGCGGTAGGCGCGGTTGATGTCGCGGGTCCACAGGCCGGCACCCAGGCCGAACTCGCTGTCGTTGGCAATCGCCAGGGCTTCGGCTTCGTCCTTGAAGGTGGTCACGCCCACCACCGGCCCGAAGATTTCTTCCTGGAACACGCGCATCTTGTTGTGCCCCTTGAGCAGGGTCGGCTGGATGTAATAGCCGCTGGACAGGTCTCCTTCCAGACGCTCGGCCGCGCCACCGGTGAGCAGCACCGCGCCCTCCTCCTGGGCGATCTTCAGGTAGGAGAGGATCTTGTCGTATTGCTGCTCGGACGCCTGGGCGCCCACCATGGTCTCGGTGTCCAGCGGGTTGCCGCGCTTGATCTTGACGATCTTCTTCATCACCTCAGCCATGAACGGCTCGTAGATTGACTCCTGCACCAGCGCCCGCGACGGGCAGGTGCACACTTCGCCCTGGTTGAAGAACGCCAGTACCAGGCCTTCGGCGGCTTTCTCGATGAATTGCGGCTCGGCCTGCATGATGTCTTCAAAGAAGATGTTCGGCGACTTGCCGCCCAGCTCCACGGTGGACGGAATGATGTTCTCGGCCGCCGCATGCATGATGTGCGCGCCCACCGGGGTGGAGCCGGTAAAGGCGATCTTGGCGATGCGCTTGCTGGTGGCCAGCGCCTCTCCCGCTTCGCGACCGAAGCCGTGCACGATGTTCAGCACGCCAGGCGGCAGCAGGTCGCCGATCAGCTCGGCAAACACCATGATCGACAGCGGCGTCTGCTCGGCGGGCTTGAGCACGATGCAGTTACCGGCGGCCAAGGCCGGTGCGAGTTTCCACGCGGCCATCAGCAGCGGGAAGTTCCACGGGATGATTTGCCCAACCACGCCCAAGGGCTCGTGGAAGTGGTAGGCGGCGGTCAGCTCGTTGATCTCGGCAGCGCCGCCTTCCTGGGCGCGGATGCAGCCGGCGAAGTAACGGAAATGGTCAGCGGCCAGGGGCACGTCGGCGTTGAGGGTTTCGCGCACGGCCTTGCCGTTGTCCCAGGTCTCGGCCACGGCCAGTACTTCGAGGTGCTGTTCGATGCGGTCGGCGATTTTCAGCAGCACCAGGGAACGGTCCTGGGCCGAGGTCTTGCCCCAGGCATCGGCAGCCGCGTGCGCGGCGTCGAGGGCCTTGTCGATATCGGCGGCGCTGGAGCGCGGGAATTCAGCAATCACCTCACCGGTCACCGGCGAGGTGTTGGTGAAGTATTCGCCATTGACCGGCGCGACGAACTCGCCGCCGATGTAATTGCCGTAGCGCGGCTTGAAGCTGACGACGGCGCCAGGGGTGCCAGGTTGTGCATAGATCATGGTGAGGCCTCGGTTATTGTTGGGTCGTGAGGGGCTGCATCTGTGTGCGTTCGTACTGCGGATACAAATGGCTGACGCTGCGGATCAGCTCATAACGGCTGAGACTGATGGCGGCGAAACGCTCGGGAATCGGGCTGCGGATCAGCTCCGGCATGTCGCTGCCCTGTGCGGCGGCGTCACGCAGCAATTGGTCGAGCCAGGTGAGGTAGTCGCGCATCTGCTCGAAGGGTTTGGCATCCGTCGCGACAGGGCCATGGCCGGGTACGATCAGCATCCAGGGCAAACCTTGCAGGGTGGCGATATCCGCCAGCCAGATCAGCAGCCCCGGTGAATGAGGCGTAGTGAGCGCACGTTGGTAAAACACCAGGTCACCGGCAAACAGCACGCCGGTCTTCTGGTCGAAGATCGCCAGGTCGGCACCGGTATGGCCGCGCAGCTGCAGCAGTTGCAGGTCGTGGCTGCCGAAGGTCTTTACACCCGCTTGCAGTGCTTGGTTGGGCAACGCCACTTCGGTGCCGCGCATCCAATCGCCGACCATGCGGTACAGGTTCTCGGCCATGCTGTCGCCCTGCTCATGCAGCAACGCGGTGGTCCCGGCCAGGGCACCGATGGGCACGTCCTTGAAGGCTTGGTTGCCCAGTGCATGGTCGGGGTGGTGGTGAGTCAACAACACCTGGACCACCGGTTTGTCGGTGACGCGGGCGATGGCCTGGCGCAGCGCTTCGCCGTAGCGCCTGGACGGCCCGGTGTCGATCACCACCACGCCGGCTTCGGTGACGATGAACCCGACATTGACGACGTTGCCGCCGTTGGCCTTGGCGAAATTGTCGGTGCTGCCTTCCAGCAACCAGGTGTTGTCGGCGATCAAACGGGGTGTGAGGGCGTAATCCAGCTCCGCCAGCACCGGCAGGCTGATGAGCACCAGCCACAGCAGAATCCAGCGCAGGTTCATGGGATGGCCGCCTCGAACTGGCTGCCGCTGGTGTCACGCAGGGTCAGGCGCGTGGCGCCTGCACCTTCGATATCAAAGGCCAGGTTGGGGTTTTCGCTGACCGCAGGAAACAGTTCCAGGCGCGCCAATAGCCGGTTGTCGTCACCGCGCAGCTCGGCCTGGTGGAGGAAGAATTCGGGAATGCCGTTGACCATGCCGTTGTCCATCGGGTGGGCGACTTGCAGCTTCACGCGGCTGAACTCGGCGCGCGGGTAACGGCCGCCCAGCACTTCGCCCAGGTGCTCTTCCCAACCCGGTTGGGTGCGTACCACGCTGGGCGCCGTGCAACCGCCGCCGGCGGCATCGATCAGCGTCGAACCGACATGCCACATGCCATCCCTGGTCAACACCGCTGCACGCAACGGCGTGGCCTGCTCGATGCGGATCCGGATCGACAGCCACGGCAGTACACGCTCCAGCGGCTGGAAATCGACGATCTGCGGCAGCGGGTTCAGCTCGGCCCAGGCAAGGATCCTGACCACGTCACCCTTGAATGCGCGGGCGTCGATCTCCAGCGGCACCTGTCGTGCATCCTCGGCGAACGGTGGCGCCAAGAGCTTCACCCGCTCGTCGAACACGAACGCTGCATTGTCGAGAAAACGCTGGTGATAGTAGGCCCACATCACCGAGGGCACCGGGTCCACAGGCGCGCCCCAGGCCAGCACCGGCCAGCAGCAGATCCACCACCCACGCAGGCGCATGGCTTACTCCTCGACGTGCACGCTGTCGAGGTAGGTGCGCACCGCCCACAGGGCTTCCTGGCTCAGGTAGTCGGCCATTTTCGGCATGTACACCCGGCCATCGCGCACGGCGCCGTGGCGCACCCGTTCCACGAACCATTCATCGCCGGCGTCACCGGCGTCGAGCATGCGCAGGTCGGGGGCGATCCCACCGGACTTGGCTTCCAGGCCATGGCAGGCGGCGCAGTTCTGGTTATAGGCAGAGGCACCGACTTCCACCGCCTTGTCATGCTCCGGAGTGGTGCGATAGGGGTTGGTGGCAGCCCAGCCATCGGCGTCCAGCGGTACGCCGGCCTCCTTGATCGGGGTGAGGCCCTTGGTTTCCACGGCGGTGGGTGTCACGTTGCCGTGGGCCCAGACGGAACCGGCACTGAGCGCGCCGGCAAACAGGCAGGCGGTGATCAAGGCGTTGCGTTTTGTTGTCATTATTTTTTCCCTCAGGATTGCACGCAAAACCTCTTCGCAGAGGCTATGGCAACCATCTTAGGAAGCCCCCGGCGGCACCCGTATGCTGCTTTGGTGGGCGGGTTCTCATCCGTTGGTAGCAGGCCTTGTGGGGCACTGCTAAATCAGAGGCGGTTCGGGAAATTGTCCCGGCAACACCGGGACTTTTTCCGTATTCTCCGCCGCATCCAGGCAGCAACCTGTGCAGGCCAAAACCTCCACTGGGAACTGCAACCATGACAATAAGATCGCTACCCGCCCTCTCACCTTTGAGCCTTGCCGTGCAAGCCTTTCTGCTGGTGGGCAGCCTGTCCCTCAGTGCTGCAAGCTATGCCGCTGCCGAACCCGCAGCGAAGCAGACGCGCAATGTCACCTGGGAAGACATCGCCAACGACCACCTGACCACCAAGGACGTGCTGCAATACGGCATGGGCACCAACGCCCAGCGCTGGAGTCCCCTGGCGCAGGTCAACGACAAGAACGTGTTCAAGCTCACGCCGGCCTGGTCCTACTCGTTCGGCGACGAGAAGCAGCGCGGCCAGGAATCCCAGGCCATCGTCAGCGACGGCGTGGTCTACGTCACCGGCTCCTATTCCCGCGTGTTCGCCCTTGATGCGAAGACCGGCAAGCGCCTGTGGACCTACAATCACCGCCTGCCCGACAACATTCGCCCGTGCTGCGACGTGGTCAACCGTGGCGCGGCGATCTTTGGCGACAAGATCTATTTCGGCACCCTCGACGCGCGCCTGATCGCCCTCGACAAAAACACCGGCAAAGTGGTGTGGAACAAAAAATTCGGTGACCACGCCGCCGGCTACACCATGACCGGCGCCCCGGTGCTGATCAAAGACAAAGTCAGCGGCAAGGTGCTGCTGATCCACGGCAGCTCCGGCGATGAATTCGGCGTGGTCGGCCAGTTGTATGCGCGCGACCCGGACACCGGCGAAGAAGTCTGGATGCGCCCGTTCGTGGAAGGCCACATGGGCCGCCTGAATGGCAAGGACAGCACCCCGACCGGCGATGTCAAAGCGCCGTCGTGGCCGGATGACCCGACCACCGAAACCGGCAAGGTCGAGGCCTGGAGCCACGGCGGCGGCGCGCCTTGGCAAAGTGCGAGCTTCGATGCCGAGACCAACACCATCATCGTTGGCGCCGGCAACCCTGGCCCATGGAACACCTGGGCGCGTACATCGAAGGACGGCAACCCCCACGATTTCGACAGCCTCTACACCTCCGGCCAGGTCGGCGTCGACCCCAGCACTGGCGAAGTGAAATGGTTCTACCAACACACCCCGAACGACGCTTGGGACTTCTCCGGCAACAACGAACTGGTGCTGTTCGACTACAAGGACAAGGATGGCAAGGTCATCAAGGCCACCGGCCACGCGGACCGCAACGGCTTCTTCTATGTGGTCGACCGCAACAACGGCAAGCTGCAGAACGCCTTCCCGTTTGTCGACAACATCACCTGGGCCAGCCACATCGACCTGAAGACCGGCCGCCCCGTGGAAAACGAAGGCCAGCGTCCGGCCAAGCCGTTGCCGGGTGAAACCAAGGGTAAGCCGGTGGAAGTCTCGCCGCCGTTCCTGGGTGGCAAGAATTGGAACCCCATGGCCTACAGCCAGGACACCGGGCTGTTCTACATCCCGGGCAACCAGTGGAAAGAGGAATACTGGACCGAAGAGGTCAACTACAAGAAGGGCTCGGCGTACCTGGGCATGGGGTTCCGCATCAAGCGCATGTATGACGACCACGTCGGCACCTTGCGGGCGATGAACCCGACCACTGGCAAGGTGGTGTGGGAACACAAGGAACACCTGCCCTTGTGGGCCGGCGTGCTAGCGACCAAGGGCAACCTGGTGTTCACCGGCACCGGCGATGGCTTCTTCAAGGCCTTCGACGCAAAAACCGGCAAGGAGCTGTGGAAGTTCCAGACCGGCAGCGGCATCGTCTCGCCGCCGATCACCTGGGAGCAGGATGGCGAGCAGTACATCGGCGTCACTGTCGGCTATGGCGGCGCAGTGCCGCTGTGGGGCGGCGACATGGCTGAGCTGACCAAGCCAGTGGCACAGGGTGGGTCGTTCTGGGTGTTCAAGATCC
Organism: Pseudomonas sp. AC112; assembly: GCF_979253545.1. NCBI lineage: Bacteria > Pseudomonadati > Pseudomonadota > Gammaproteobacteria > Pseudomonadales > Pseudomonadaceae > Pseudomonas > Pseudomonas sp. AC112. The sequence continues at coordinate 4,597,582 of NZ_CEEDCM010000001.1, read as the reverse complement.
CGAGCTGGGATCAGAAAACCGCTCAGAAGTAACCTTCGGCCGGGGGAATCCATAGGCTCTCCCGGCCTTCCTTCTTTAGAGGCCCCGCCATGAAACTCTTGCCCTTACTGCTGCTGCTGAGCCTGCCCCTGGCCCACGCCGACGATGGCGACGACGCCCCCCTCGTCATCAACGGCTGCACCCTCGCCGAACACAGCCAATGCCCCGGCGCCAACCTCAAGGGCGCCAACCTGAGTAATCAGAACCTGAGCAAAATGAACCTGGCCGGTGCCGACCTGCGCGATGCGGATTTGCGCCACGCCAACCTCGACCTGGCCAACCTGGAGAAAGCCCAGCTGCAAGGCGCCAACCTCACCCGCGCCAGCCTGCAACAGGCCAACCTGCGCCTGGCGGATTTCACCGGCGCCACGCTGATGGCCGTGCAAGGCTGGGGCCTGTTTGCCCAGGGCGCGCAGTTTGAAAATGCCAACCTGAGCGCGGCTTACCTGCAATTCGCAAGGCTGTCGGGCGCGAAGATGCACAAGGTCAACCTACGGGCGGCCGACCTGGAAATGACCTGGCTGAGCAAGGCCGACCTGCAGGGGGCGGACCTCAGCGAGGCCAACCTGCAAGAGGCCAAGTTCGGTGAAAGCAACCTGGAAAAGGCCACGCTCACGGGCAGTCGCCAGCACTATGCGAATTTCCAGGATGCGAACATGGAAGGCTGCAAGGACTGCCCTACCACCTGGGATCGCTAGACACACCTCACTCTGTAGCTGGCTTGCCGGTGAAGGCGGCCTGGCAGCCCGCCTGAGTGGTCGAAGCAAAAGCAGGACGTGTAGGAGCTGGCTTGCCGGCGATGCAGGCAACTCGGTACAGCAGACAGACGCAGGTGACGCCATCGCCGGCAAGCCGGCTCCTACAGGTAATGGGGGGTGGGTTCAGCCCGCCACGCGCACCACCCCCATGTCGATACCCAGGTGCACCAGCTCTGCATGGGAACTCACCTGCAATTTGCTCTTGAGCAGGGTCAGGTGGTTGGACACGGTCTTGCTGCTGATACTCAGCTGGGCAGCGATGGCGCGGGCCGGGGTGCCCTTGGCGAGCATCAGGAAAATCTCCAGCTCACGCTGGGTCATGCTCTGCAAGCGCCGATCCGTGGGTTGATAGGCCAGCTGCGTGGCCAGGTCCTGTTCGATATAGGTGTGGCCGTCGAGGATGCGCTCTACCGCTTCCAGCATCACCCCAGGCGATGCACTTTTGGTCAGGTAACCCGAGGCCCCCGCTTCCAGGGCCTGGCGCACCACCGGCAATTCGGCATGCTGGCTGAAAAACAGCACGCGCAGTTGTGGCAGGCGCTGGCGCAGGCGTCGTGTGGTTTCGAGGCCGCTGATGCCCGGCAAGCCGAAGCCGATGATCACCAGGTTGGGCACCGCTTCGTGCACCCGCGCCAGGGCTTCCTCGCCACTCGCCGCTTCGCGCACCACCACGCCCGGCAGTCCGTCGCGCAACAGCCCGGCATAACCCAGGCGGACCACGGCGTGATCATCGACCAGCAGGATATTCATAGTGCCTCCAATGGCTGCGCTTCACGCCATGCTAGAGCCCCTGCGCCCACCGCGACCTACTACTTTGGTACTGGTTTCCCTGTCTATCGTCGCATTCCCAAGGCAGCGGGACTCGCGTGTAATGGGTGCATAACGATAAGGATCGGACCCGCCATGCTGCCCGCTCGACTGCCACTTGCGGCACTGTTGTGCCTGTTCTTCACGCCCGTACAGGCCGACACCCCACTGTTTTCCCCCGATGGCTACCGCGTCAGCCTGTACCGCAGCCCTACGCCTGCTCAACTGCCCGGTGCGACCATCGTCGACACCCCTGCCCTGCAAGCCCTGCTGACCCAGACACCCGCACCCGTGCTGGTCGATGTGTACCGTCGCCAATGGCTGCAAGGCCGCTTCATCGAGGACCAGCCCCATGCCAACCTGCCCGGCAGCCACTGGCTGGCCAATACCGGCGACGGTGACCTCACGCCCGAGTGGCAAGGCTATTTCGCGCGACACCTGTACACCTTCACTGGCGGCAACCTCGCACGCCCGCTGGTGTTCTACTGCCGCGCCGATTGCTGGCTGAGTTGGAACGCGGTAAAACGAGCCGCCAACCTGGGCTATACCTCTGTGTATTGGTACCGCGATGGCTTGGACGCATGGGAAGCGGCAAACCTGCCAGTGATGGCTGCGACACCCGAACCCTTTGAATAAAAAACCACAACAAGAAGGTGAACGGCCATGTACAAAATTCTGATTGCCGACGATCACCCGCTGTTTCGCGAGGCGATCCATAACGTCATCAGCGACGGTTTCCCCGGCAGCGACGTGATGGAAACCGCCGACTTGGACAGCGCCCTCGCCTTGACCCAGGAACACGACGACCTCGACCTGATCCTGCTGGACTTGAACATGCCCGGCATGCATGGCCTCAACGGCTTGATCAACCTGCGCAACGAGTCACCGACCATCCCGGTGGTGATCGTCTCGGCCGAGCAAGACAAGCAGATCGTACTGCAAGCCATCACCTACGGCGCCGTGGGTTTTATCACCAAGTCGTCACCCCGCCTACAAATGACCGAAGCGATCCAGCAGATTCTCAACGGCAACGTGTACCTGCCGCCGGACATCATCCGCACCCAGCGGAACACCGGGCAGCGCCGCATGAACGACAGCCCCGGGTTTGCGCCAGAACTGCTGCAAGCACTGACGCGCAAGCAGTTGCTGGTACTGGAACGGATGACCAAGGGCGAGTCGAACAAGCAGATCGCCTACACGCTGGAGATTGCCGAGACCACAGTGAAGGCGCATGTGTCGGCGATTCTGCGCAAACTGAATGTACACAATCGGGTGCAGGCGATTCTCAGCGCTGGGGATATCGATTTCGGCTCGTACCTGCGCCGCTGAAACGTCAGGACGACGAGGTCGAGGTGGGAGCTGGCTTGCCTGCGAAAGCGCTGGGTCAGTTTGCACATCCGTAACTGATACACCGCTTTCGCAGGCAAGCCAGCTCCCACATTTGATCTCCGTGCGCAGGGTTCAGTGTTTATTTTCCAAGCAGATGACTCATGGCAGTCTTGAGCTTCATCGGCCGCACCGGCTTGTGCATCAACGTGTGCCCCAACTCGCGTATCTGCAGCTTCAACTCATTGCTGTAGTTGGCGGTGATCATCAGCGCCGGCACCGCACTGCCGCGCCGGGCGTTGATGCGGGCCACGGCGTCCACGCCGTTCTGGTCGTCGTCCAGGTGGTAGTCGGCAATCAGCAAGTCCGCCTCGGCATGGTAGTTGTCTACCTGCCGCGCCAGGTCCTGCTCTGACAGCGCGGTGATCACCTGGCAGCCCCAGCCTTCGAGCAAGGTGCGCATACCGGCGCAAATCGCGGCGTCGTTATCCAGCACCCACACGCGCGCGCCTTGCAAGCGCTCCAGCATCGGCTCGCTCATGCACAGCGTCGGCAATGACTTTGGCGCAGTGGCACTCAGCGGCACTTCCACCGAAAACATCGAGCCCTTGCCCGGCCAGGACCTGACGCTGATGCGATGGCCCAGTATGCCGGCGATTTTCTCCACGATCGCCAGGCCCAACCCGAGCCCACGGTCCTGGTCCGGACGCTGGATATCGCCGCGCTTGAACTCCTGGAAAATCTCTTCAAGCCGGTCCTCGGCAATGCCCATGCCGCTGTCCCACACTTGGATCAGCAAGCGCTGCTGCTGGCGGCGGCAACCCAGTACCACGCGCCCTGAGTAGGTGTAGCGAATGGCATTGCTCAACAGGTTGCGCAGGATCCGCGCGAGCAACTGGGTATCGCTGCGCACCAATGCCGAACAACCGACAAAGTGCAGCTCAAGCCCTTCGCTGCGCGCCAGTTCGGTGTATTCGGCAGCCAGGTTGTCGAGCAATTCGCTCAGGGCAAACGGGGCGATATCAGCCTTGATCACCCCGGCGTCCAGCTTGGAAATATCCACCAGCGTGCCCAGCAAGTTTTCCACGTCTTCCAGGGAGTTGCTGACGTTGCGCACCAGGGTTTCGCTGGGGCGCTCCAGCAATGCGCTGGTGAACAGGCGCGCGGCATTCAGCGGTTGCAACAGGTCGTGGCTGACCGCCGCAAGGAATTTGGTCTTCGACAGGTTGGCCTGCTCCGCTTCCAGCTTGGCTTCGCGCAGACGGGTTTCCATGCGCCGGCGCTCGTCGATTTCCTTGAGCAACTGGTCGTTCAGCGACGTGAGTTCCGAGGTGCGCTGGGCCACGCGTTGCTCCAGGTGCTGATAGGCCTGGTGCAGGGCCTCGGCGGTGCGGCGCCGTTCAGTGATGTCGCGGATCAGCACGAAGATCCCCACCACTTCGCCACTGGCGAGCATATTCGGCACGTAGGAGCGCAGCATGTAGCGCTCCTGGTTGTTGATGTTGGTTTCGGCAAACTCGAAGGTCACGCTTTCGCCCGCCAGCGCGCGGGCGACGTAGGCGTCCAGGCGCTGGCAATGTTGCTCGCTGTGCACTTGGCGCAGGCTCTGGCCGAGCATCATGCCGCGCGGCCAGCAGTACCATTCTTCATAGACTTTGTTGGTGAATTCGTAGACCAGGTCGGCATTCAGGTAGCCGATCAGCGCCGGCACGTTGTCGGTGATCAGGCGGATCCAGCGTTCGCTCTCCTGGGCTTTCTGCGCCGCCACCTGCTCGCCGCGCAAGGCTTCGGCCCGCAGCCGCGCGTTGATCAGCAGGTGGTTGCTGGCCTTGAGCTCGGCCATCGCCTGGTTCAAGGCGTCGGTGCGTTCGCGCACTTGTTCGGCCAGCACCACCGAATGCTGGAAGGTGGTGTAGGGGTTGTTGCCCTGGGTCATGCCGGACTCGATGCGCTCGATCAGCGCCGCGTTGATCCGGGCCAGCTTGTGGTTGTCCTGTTGCAGCCGGGCCAGTTGGGCGAGCAGTTCAGCGTCGGCCTCGGGCAATGGCGACCCCAGTGAAGGTCTGGTTGATGTGCATGCCATTGAACTGTTCTCCGTAGGTGTTGAAGCCCATCACCCGCTGGTCGCGCAAATAGCCGCCGATCTGTTCCAGGTCGCCGGCGTCTTCCAGTTCCAGGCGGCGCAAAAAGCAATCGCAGCCGATGGTCAGCAACAGGTCGCCGAGGCGCGCTTGAAGGCCGCCGAACAGGGTTTGCAGGTTGGGCAGGATCGGCCCGGGTCTCATGACCGTCAGCACGATGCCGTTTTCCACCGCGCAGTAGAAACTCAGGCTCAGGTCGTCGTGCACCTGCTGGATCGAGCGCAGGTAGTACTGGTCGTGGATGCGCACGGCCAGTGGGTGGGCGGCGAAGGTGCGGTGGTCGAGATCGGCCACGGCCACGCCGATGTGTCGTGCGTACTCTGCGGCGGCGGGCTCGGCGTTGAGTTCGAAGACCCGGCGCGAGGGACTGTCAGCGCCGGTGACCACCAGTTTTTCCGAGCGCGGCAGGATGTGGTGGGTGGTGAACACCTCGAAATCCAGCCAGGTATTGACCAGCACCACCACCGCTGCGCCACTGTGGAACACGCCATTGAAGTACACGTGGGTGTGGGTGAGGAAGTTGTCATCACCCGCCGAACCGCCGAAGTGGGGAATATCCCCCAGGGCCGCGCTGAGGGCCGCCAGCACCATTTCCTCACGGCTGGACAGGCCATCGAGCAATGTCAGCGCAAAGGTGTTGCCCTTGATCGGCGCCAGGGTATTGCTGCGGCAGCCGCCGACCAGCCGCTCGACCATGTCCTGGGCGTTGATCAGGCTGAAATGCTCCACCTGGTCGATGAGTTCGGTGGCGATGGAAAAGTGCGCATGGTTGAAGCCCACCGCCGTGATGCAGTTACGGCCATAGCCTTGAGGGGTGATTTCGCCGGCGCTGGTGCAACCGACCACGCGTACGCTGCCAAAGCACTGTTGCAGCGCCTGGCCCAGGGCCTGCAGGTCATAGGACGCCGAGCAGAAAAACAGCACAAAACCCAAGTACGGGTGCAGCAGTTGCCGCGCCAGCTCTTCGGCGGCCTGCCCGGCATCCGTGGCCTGGGACATGGCACTGACTACGCCTTCACTGTTGTGCATCGTTGGCTCCCCCCTCTGAGGCACCAGTGTACGAAGGGCCAGGAGGGAGACCTATGCTACTTGGGTACTGGGTCGGGGATGCGTTGGGATGAAGCCGCTACTCCTCAGGCTCGGGCAAAGGCCACGGCTTTCTCGAACTGCTCGGGAGTCGGACGCACGCCGGTATAGAGCACGAACTGTTCCAGGGCCTGGATGGCGATCACCTCCAGGCCTGTGATCACCCGCTTGCCCTTGGCACGGCCACGCACGATCAGCGGTGTTTCGCTGGGGATCGCTACTACATCGAACACAGTCTCGGCAGAATCCACCGCATCGGCATCAAACGCGAGCGCATCCGCCTCGGCGCCACCGGTCATGCCAATGGGTGTGACGTTGATCAGCAATTGAGGGCGCAAGTCGCCCAGTTCGGCCTGCCACTCATAGCCCAGGTTTTGCGCCAGTGCGCGGCCTGCCGCCTCGTTGCGCGCCACTATGACGCCATTGGCGTAGCCGCCATCACGCAAGGCACTGGCCACGGCCTTGGCCATGCCGCCACTGCCGCGCAGGGCGAAGGTCGAGTCTGTCGGCACCGCGTGCTTTTTGAGCAGTTGTTCAATGGCGATGTAGTCGGTGTTGTAGGCCTTGAGGTGCCCATCGGTGTTGACGATGGTGTTCAGGGAGTCGATGGCCTGGACCGAATCGTCGAGTTCGTCCACCAAGGCAATGGCAGCCTCCTTGAACGGCATGGAAACCCCGCAACCGCGTACGCCCAGCGCGCGGATACCACCGATCGCGCCGGGCAAATCCTGGCTGCTGAAGGCTTTATAGTAGAAGTTCAGACCCAGCTGTTCGTACAGGTGGTTATGAAAACGCAGGCCAAAATTCCCGGGGCGCGCCGACAGAGACATGCACAGTTGGGTGTCTTTGTTGGGGTGCATCTGCATGGGTAGCTCCTTTGAGTAAGCAAATCGGTACAGACCTTACACAACCTTTACCTAGCGGCTGTGCTGTTTTTTAGAAATACGTTGTCTTAAAAGTATCCCCGCGACATTACTTGAGTCTATTGATGACAGACCACAAGCGCTGGGGCTAACCGAGGAATGACCATGATTCGTACAATCCCCAAGATCGCCTTGCTTGTTGGCGCACTCGCTATGGCAGGCCAAGCCTCCGCCCACGGTGGTGGTTGGGGTGGCCCGGCCGTATTGGGTGCTTTAGTCGGCGCCGCAGTCGTGGGCTCCGTGGTTGCCAGCCAGCCGCGTGAGGTCTATGTGCAGCAGCCGGTGTATGTGCAACCGCAGCCGGTGTATGCCGCACCGCCGCCGGTCTACTACGCACCGCCGCCACCGGTGTATGTGCAACAGCAGGTTTATTATCGCCCGGCGCCGGTCTATTACGGCCCACCCCGTGGCTACTACGGCCCTCCCCACGGCTACTACGGTCGCGGCTGGTAACAACGCTTCTGGAAACAGGCCCCGCAGGTTGCGGGGCCTTTTTTTGCCTGAAAAGTCCGGATTTACAGCGCCAAGGTCGCTTTGAGGACACTGATCGAGCCGAAATCGCACATCATCAACACCAATGTCTACTTGCCCGAACAGGCCTCGCGCTGTCATGTTTGTGTCACGACATACTTCCACTATCGATCCTGTCCACCCAATAACAACAAGGACGACTGACCATGCCCACGCAAAACCCGCACCGCACCGCCGGCCTTTGTACATCCAGCAAGGTCTACAACGCCCTGACCGAGCTCAAGCACCTGGAAGGCCACCGCAGCGCCAAGTTCCTCGCGCTGCTGGCGGAAAACCTGGTGCGCAAGGGTTTGGTCAGCGAGCAGGAAGTGGTGAACATGCTCGATCAGGTGGTGGACTGACGCCTCGCGTCGATGTCGACTATCAAGACAGGTGATTTTTCCTACGCAGGCCCAACCCGTAAGGTGACCCCCATAGCAATTGGAGGTCCTTATGCCCACTGTTCAGATCATGTCCGTCATCGGCAGCGCCGTCCCCGCCCGTCTTCGGGAGTCGGGTTTACTCGCCTGCTGGTACCTGGTGCGCGATGGCGAAGCCATCAGCGGCCCGCTTACGTCCTTGTCGGCCGCTGAAAAACAACTGCAACAGGCCTCGAACTTCAGGCTGCATGCCTGAGGTTCAGGGTAATGGCAACTTGACTCGCGGCTTGCTCTCCACGAACAACGCCCAGCTGGACATGAACAACGCCGCCACCAGTGGCCCGATCACGAAACCGTTCAAGCCAAACACCGACAGGCCGCCCAGGGTCGAGATCAGGATCAGGTAGTCGGGCATCTTGGTGTCCTTGCCCACCAAAATCGGGCGCAACACGTTGTCCACCAGGCCGATCACAAACACGCCAAACAGCGCCAGCACCACGCCCTGCCAGATCGAACCGCTCAACAGGAAGTAGGCGGCCACTGGCCCCCACACGATCCCCGCGCCCACCGCCGGCAACAATGACAGAAACGCCATCAGCACCGCCCAGAGCAACGCACTGGGGATATCCAGGAACCAGAAGATCAACCCGCCCAGCGCGCCCTGGGTCACGGCCACTAGCACGTTGCCCTTGACCGTGGCACGCACCACCCGGTTGAACTTGAGCTGCAACCGGCGCTTCTGCGGCTCGGCCAACGGCACCGCCGTGCGCACCTTGCGCACCAGTTCCGGGCCATCGCGCAGCAAGAAGAACAGCAAATACAGCATGATGAAAAAGCTCACCAGGAAATCAAACGTGCCCTGGCCGAAGCTGAACGCCTGGGTCGCAAAGAACTGGCTGCCCTGCATCGCGCTCTTGACGATTTTCTCGCGCAAACCTTCCAGGTTGCCCATGCCAAAGCGGTCCAGCAGGTGCTGGAAGTACGGCGGCAACACATTCTTGAATTGCTCGATATACCCCGCCACGTCCAGCTTGCCGCTTTCCACGTTCTTATAAAGCGTAGCGCCCTCTTGCACCAGCAACGCGCTGGTGATGATCACCGGCAGGATCGCAATGATCAGGCAGGCGCTCAAGGTGGCCAGGGAGGTGAAGTTGCGGTTCCAGCCAAAGCGCAGCTGCAGGCGACGCTGCATCGGGGCAAAGATGATGCCGAGGATCACCGCCCAGAACACCGCGCCATAGAACGGCAGCAGTATCCAGATAAAGGCGACGGTCACCAGGCCCAGCAGCAACAGCAGGGTTTTGAATTGCAGGTTGGTTTGATTCATGTCCGGTCCATGTCAGAAAAGCAGAGGGCCCATGTAGGCCCTGTTGCTTAGTCCGCAGCGAAACCTGGGAGTGCCCCTGGGTTATCGAACAAGCATAGACCGCCTCACTTGAGCGCCTTGGCCTCATTCAGCAGCGTCTGGATCATCTGCTCCTGCGCCTCGTACCGTCCTTCGCCAAAGTGGGTGTAGCGCACTTGCCCGTTGGCGTCGATCAAGTAATGGGCGGGCCAGTACTGGTTGTCGACGCTGCGCCAGATCGCATAGTTGTTGTCGATAGCCACCGGGTAGGTGATACCCAGCTTGCGCACCTGGTCCTTGACGTTGCCGATGATGCGCTCATAACCGTATTCCGGGGTGTGCACGCCGATCACCACCAGCCCGTCCTGGGCGTACTTTTCCGCCCAGCGCTTCACGTAGGGCAGCGTGTGCTGGCAGTTGATGCAGTCGTAGGTCCAGAAATCCACCAGGACCACCTTGCCTTTCAAGGATTCGCGGGTGAGTTCGGGTGAGTTGAGCCACTCGACTGCACCGGCCAGCGCGGGCATGGCGCCCTGTGCGTTGGCGCGTGCCGGATCGGCCTTGACCTTGCTCACCACGTAGTCCACGACTTTGGGCACGCTGTCGAGCAGGCCTTGTTCCAGGCTGCCGAGGCCTTCGGACGATGTGCCGGCAAGCAAGGTTTTATCGGCACCGGTAGAAATCACCACCGCCGCCGCCAGTACCGCCACCCCTGCCCCACGGCGCAACCAACCGGTGACCGGGATCGACGCCTTGAGCCGATTGACCAGGCTGCGCCCGGCAACCATCAAGGTGCCCAGGGACAACGCACTGCCCAGCCCATAGGCCACCAGCAACAGGCTGGTCTGGGCATTGGCGCCTTGCAGCATCGCGCCGGTGAGGATCACCCCCAGGATCGGCCCTGCGCACGGCGCCCACAGCAGGCCGGTGGCGACACCGATCAACAGCGATGTGAGCGGGCCTGGCTGCCTACGGTGGTCGGGGTCGATGCGGTTGCCCAGCAGCACGAACGGCCGCGCCAGCCAGGCGCCAAGCCGCGCCGAGATCAACGACAGCGCAAACAGCACCATCACGACCAGCGCCACGTGACGGCCGGTGTGACTGGCCTGCGCCACCCACTCACTGCTGACCACTGCCAGGCTGGACACCAGCGCGAAGGTCAGGACCATGCCGCCGAGTGTCAGCAGGATCGCACGACGGGTTCGGCCAACGCCGGCGAACAGAAACGGCACCACCGGCAGGATACAAGGGCTGAGGACGGTCAGGATGCCGCCCAGGAATGCGATCAGTAGCATGATGTTCACCTTATGGCCGCAGGGACTCAGTTATCACCAATGCAGCCGTCGCCGAACTTGAGGTAATCCAGCACCTGGGTCTTGTCGTGGGAGTCCAGGTAGGTCATGCGCGCGTTCACCACGCCACAGGCGGGCGTGGGATCCTGGCTCACGGCTACAACGCGCTTGATGTCCAAGTGAGTGCCGTAGGTGTAGGTGTGCGCAGTGGCCGTGGCTTCGGCGCGGGCCGACAAGGTGCAGATGTTCAGGGCGGCAAACAGGCAGGCGGCGTAGATAGCTTTAGTGTTCATGGCGGTAGGCTCCAGGTTTCAATGACGAGAGGCGATGGGACTCGTTGGAACCAATTAGATGCTCCGGAGGTATCGCGCCTGTGTCGAAAACCCGCGCGGGTAAATCCATACGTATCCAGCCTGCCTGCCGATACACAGCGATACAAAAAGCCCAAACGACGACCTGGATCAATAAACCGCCAGCGCTGCTCGGCTACCTTCGCGACCTTTTGCGACCTGTGCCCATGCCACCCATCCTCGCCCCCGAACTGCTCGCCCCCGCCGGCACCCTGAAAAACATGCGCTACGCCTTCGCCTATGGTGCCGATGCGGTGTACGCCGGCCAGCCGCGCTACAGCCTGCGGGTGCGCAACAACGCGTTCGACCATGCCAACCTGGCCCTGGGTATCCAGGAGGCCCACGCCTTGGGCAAGCGTTTCTACGTGGTGGTCAACATCGCGCCGCACAACGCCAAGTTGAAGACCTTCCTCAAGGACCTGGCCCCGGTGATCGCCATGGGCCCGGATGCGCTGATCATGTCCGACCCGGGGCTGATCATGCTGGTGCGCCGGCACTTCCCGCAGATGCCTATCCACCTCTCGGTGCAGGCCAATACGGTGAACTGGGCCAGCGTGGAGTTCTGGCAGCAGCAAGGGATCTGCCGGGTGATCCTGTCGCGGGAATTGTCCCTGGAAGAAATCGACGAGATCCGCCAGCAAGTGCCCGCCATGGAACTGGAAGTATTTGTACACGGCGCCTTGTGCATGGCCTATTCCGGGCGCTGCCTGCTCTCGGGCTATATGAACAAGCGCGATGCGAACCAGGGCACCTGCACCAACGCCTGCCGCTGGAAGTACCAGGCGACGCCGGCGGTGGAAAACGCCACGGGGGATATCGTCCAAACGTTCCAGCCGGAACCGACCCTGGGCATCGGTGCGCCCACCGACCAGGTGTTCCTGCTGCAAGAAGCCAACCGCCCCGATGAACAGATGCCCGCCTTCGAAGACGAGCACGGCACCTACATCATGAACGCCAAGGACCTGCGCGCGGTGCAGCACGTGGAGCGCCTGACCCACATGGGCGTGCATTCGCTGAAGATCGAAGGCCGCACCAAATCGCACTTCTATTGCGCGCGCACCACCCAGGTGTATCGCCAGGCCATCGACGATGCGGTGGCCGGCCGCGCCTTTGATCGTACCCTGATGACCGACCTCGAATCCCTGGCCCAGCGCGGCTACACCGAGGGCTTCCTGCGTCGGCATGTGCACGATGAATACCAGAACTACCAGAACGGCAGTTCGGTATCGGAGCGCCAGCAATTCGTCGGCGAGCTGACCGGCGAGCGCCGGGCCGGACTGGCCGAGGTCAAGGTAAAGAATCGTTTCGCCGTGGGCAATCACCTGGAATTGATGACGCCCGCCGGCAACTTTCACTTTGACCTGGCCACCTTGCACAACGCCAACGGCGAGGCCATCGACGTGGCGCCGGGGGATGGGCACACCGTGTATGTGCTGCTCCCGGCCGAGCTGGACCTGCGCTTTGGCCTGCTGATGCGCGACGTCTAACGGGTCGCCGCGCAGAACCTGTGGATCGCCGCGCATGCCTGGCGCAACGACGCCTCATCCAGGGCGTAGGCGATCCGCAGGTAAGGCGCCAGCCCGAACGCGCTGCCGTGCACCACGGCCACATTGGCCTCGTCGAGCAGGGCGAGGGCCACGTCTTCGTCGGTGTGCAGCCGCTTGCCGGCGGGCGTGGTGCGCCCCAGCAAGCCGGCGCAGGACGCAAAGGCGTAGAACGCGCCGTCCGGTCTGATGCAGGCCAAACCGGGCGCAGCGTTCAGCAACGACACGACCAGGTCGCGACGCTGCTCGAAGACCCCGCGCGACTGCTGGATAAAGTCCTGCGGGCCGATCAGTGCGGCGATGGCCGCGTGCTGGGAAATCGCGCTGGCGCCTGAGGTCTGCTGGCCCTGGAGTTTTTCCATCGCCTCCAGCAACCAACGCGGGCCGGTGGCGAAGCCGATGCGCCAGCCGGTCATGGCGTAGGCCTTGGACACCCCGTTCATCGTCAGTACCCGAGGCGCCAGGCGCGGTTCGACCTGGGCCAAGGTGTGAAAAACCTGCCCATCGAACACCAGGTGTTCGTAGATATCGTCGGCCAGCACCAGCACATGGGGATGCTTGAGCAGCACCTGCGCCAGGGCCCGCAACTGCGGTTCGCTGTACACCGCCCCGGTGGGATTGGACGGCGAGTTGAGGATCAGCCAGCGGGTACTGGGAGTGATTGCCTGGTCCAGCGCAGCCGGTGTCAGTTTGAAACCGTCTTCGGCCGCGCACGCCACGATCGTCGACGTGCCGCCGCACAGTTCGACCATTTCCGGGTAGCTGACCCAATACGGCGCCGGCACGATCACTTCATCGCCTTCGTTCAGGGTGGCGGCCAGTGCGTTGTAGATCACATGCTTGCCGCCATTGCTGACGAGGGTGTCCTGCCAGGTCACGTCCAGGCCGTTTTCGCGGCGGAACTTCTGCGCCACCGCCTCGCGCAAGGCGCGTACGCCCGCCACCTGGGTGTAGCGTGTATGACCGTTGCGGATCGCCTCGATCCCGGCCTCGCGGATATGTGCCGGGGTGTCGAAATCCGGCTCTCCCGCGCACAACGAAATGATCGTTACCCCCTCGGCCCGGCGGGCGGCGACGCGGTCGATGATGCGGTAGGTGGCAGACGGTTGCGCCTGGGCCAGGCGCTTGTTCAACGTATTCACGCGCCCTTCCTCTGCAGCGTGTGGTACCCCAGGGCTTCACGGGCCTGCTTGAGTGTCTTGCCGGCCTCGATCTGCGCACGGATCTGCGACTCCACTGCTTCGATCTGCCGCGCGGCCTGCGCCACTTCGGCGGCACGCGCGCGAGGCACCACCAGCACGCCGTTGGCGTCGGCGACCACAATGTCCCGCGAACACACGCGAGCACCGCTGATTGCCACCGGCTGGTTCACCGACAGCACCTCGACGCGATCCTTGCCGGTGCGCATGTAGCGGCCACGGGTGAACAGCGGGTAGCCATCGCCCAGGGCTTTGCTGACGTCGCGGCACACGCCGTCGATCACCGTCGCGGCGATGCCGCGCGCGCCGGCGTACTGGGTCATGATGTCGCCCCACACAGTGCAATCGGTGCGCCCGCCGTTGGCGATCACCACCACGTCGCCTGGCCGCACGTCTTCAATAAAGTCGCCCACCGAACCCGGCGGGCTGTTGGCCGGTACGTATTGCACGGTAAACGCCGGGCCCACCACGGTGCCGCGATAATTATCCAGCGGGGCGATACCCAGGCATTGGCCGGCAATGCCCAGCTTGTCCATGGCGTCCGAGACGCCGGGGGTGTCCAGCCCTGCAAACAGGGCAACCAGTTGTTGATCGTTCATCGGGCAGGCTCCACGCGGATGGCTTCGAATTGGCTGTCATGCATCACATCGGCGACCGAGCGGCCGCTGCGCACGGCATCGACCATGCCGGCTTCACGCGCGGCGATGCGCTCGCCCAGGTCGAGCACTGGCTCGATCAGCGCAGCGGGAATGAACACCGTGCCGCAGCGGTCGGCGATCACGTAGTCGTCTTGCGCAACCTCGACCCCGCCCACGCAAAGGGTCACACCGGCATCGACCTGCACCACGCGATTGCGCGCGCTGATCATGGTCACGCCACGGCCATACACCAGGTAGCCAATGGACGCGCTGCCGTCGATATCGCGGCTGGCACCGTCAATCACCGAACCTCGGATACCCTTGGCCACGGCGGCATTGGCGATGATGTCGCCCCAGCACGAGATCCCCTCCAGGCCGCCGGCGATCACCAGCACGCGGTCATCGGTGGTGATTGCGTCAATCACTGGGGAAATCAGGTGCGCGGTCGGCGTCGCGTCAGTCTTGGGCGCCAGCTTGACGGTACTCGCCCGGCCCACCACTTTGGGGCAGTCCCACAACGGCAGGATGCCCACCACCGCGCCTGGCAGTTGCAGGAAGTCCAGTGCGTCGGAAACCGTATTGGTGTCGAGTGCAGCCAGGCGCTGAAGCGGGTCGGCAAGGTCGGCAAGTGACATGAGATTAGCCCCTGTTTTGGTTGGGGCTCAAGTCTCACAAAGGGGCTGTGATCGGTATATTCGTATTAACGTTAGGCCAACATACGCCCAAGCTATGGTTGATCAGATCCGGAACTGGCCGACCAATTGCCCCAGGCGCTGACCCAGGTCCGCCAGGCTGCGGGAGGTCTGGGCACCCAATTGGGTCTCATCGGCGACGCTGTCCACCGCCACGGCAATCTGGTGCACGCTGCGGTTGATCTCTTCGGCCACGGCGGTCTGCTCTTCGGCGGCGCTGGCGATTTGGGCGTTCATCGAATTGATGGTGCCAATCAGCTGCGCCATGGTGTCCAGGGACGCTCCGGCTTCGTTGGCTTGAGCCGAAGTGCCGTCACCGGCGTCGCTGGAGCGGCGCATGGCATCCACGGCGGCTTCGGTGCCTTTTTGCAGGCGGTCGATCATGCCCTGGATTTCCTGGGTGCTGGTTTGCGTGCGGCTGGCCAGGGCGCGCACTTCATCCGCCACTACCGCGAAACCACGCCCGGCCTCCCCTGCCCGCGCGGCTTCGATGGCGGCGTTGAGCGCCAGCAGGTTGGTCTGTTCGGCAATGGAACGGATCACGCTGAGCACACTGACGATGGAGGACACGTCCTGCTGCAAGCTATCGAGGGACACGCCACTGCTGCGGATGTCGTTCACCAGCGCATGGATCTCCGCGATGCTGCCGTCCACCACGCGCTTGGCGGCCTGGCCTTCGGCGTCAGTTTGCTGGGCCGCCACCGACGCGCCCTGGGCACTGCGCGCCACTTCCTGGGCGGCGGAAGACATCTGGTTGATCGCGGTGGCGACCTGGTCGGTTTCGTGGCGCTGACGCTCCATGGCCTGCTCGGAGCGCTGGGCCTGGTCGGAGACCTGGCTGACCAGGCCGGTGAGTTGGGTGGTCATCTCGGTGATCTGGCGCACCAGGCCGTGGATCTTGTCGACAAAACGGTTGAACGCACCGGCAAGGTCGCCCAGTTCGTCCTGGCTGGTGATGGCCAGGCGGCGGGTCAAGTCACCTTCGCCGGCGGCGATGTCGTCGAGGTTGGCTTTCATCAGGTGTAACGGACGCAAAATGGTATTGGCCAGCAGCATGCCGACGGCGGCAATCACCAGCAGCACCACCACGGCCACCCCGAGGATGCTCAGCAGCACGCCTTCCATGCGTTTTTGCACCTTGGCTTCGACCACCGCCACCTGGGCTTCAATGCCATCCAGGTTCACCGAGGTACCGATGACCATGTCCCACTTCGGCAGGTATTCGGTGTAGCCCATCTTGGGCACCAATTCGGTCTGGCCCGGCTGGGTCGAGCTGTATTGCAGGTAGTGGGTGCCGTCCTTGCCGACCTTGACCAGGTCACGGTTGACGTACACGCCGTTGGGGTCGCGGTTGTCCTTGAAGCTCTTGCCGACGCCATCGGGGCTGTTGCCCTTGAACAGGCGGATGGTCTCGGAGTCGTAGCCGAAGAAGTAGCCGTCCTTGCCGTAGCTGGTGTTGGACAGCAGCTTGACCACCTGGGCGCGCGCGGCGGTGTCACCGGGAGCGGCCGCGTCGTAGAGCGGCTTGATGGTGGTCATGGCCACTTCGACGTAGCTTTGCAAAGTGGCCTTGGCGTCATTGAGCAGGCGCTGGCGGGTTTCTTCCACTTCGTTGCGGGCCTGGCCCTGCAGGATCCACACGGTGGTCAGGCTGATGACCACGGCAAACAGCAGCACCGGCACTACGGCGAGGGACAGGACTTTGGCCTTGAGGCTCAGACGCATGGCTTTTCTCTCTCTTATTAGTGGCGACCTGAGAGTTTATCGGCCAGTTGCCAAATACCTGTAGGAGCCGGCTTGCCGGCGATTGCGGTCTCATGGACGCCATCGCCGGCAAGCCGACTCCTACAGCGCGCGGGGTGTCAGAGGGTCATGGCGGCCAGCCAGCCGAATGCCAGCAGCGGGAGGTTGTAATGCAGGAACGTCGGTACCACGGTGTCCCAGATATGGTGGTGCTGGCCGTCGATATTCAGGCCGGAGGTGGGGCCGAGGGTCGAATCCGAGGCGGGCGAGCCGGCGTCGCCCAAGGCACCGGCCGTGCCGACGATGCACACGATGGCCAGCGGGCTGAAGCCCAGTTGTACACACAGCGGCACAAAGATCGCGGCCAGGATCGGCACCGTGGAAAACGACGAGCCGATGCCCATGGTCACCAGCAGCCCCACCAACAGCATCAGCAGCGCCCCTACCCCACGGCTATGGCCAATAAAGGCCGCCGAGGTTTCCACCAGCGAGCGCACATCGCCGGTGGCCTTGAGCACTTCGGCAAACCCTGACGAGGCGATCATGATGAAGCCGATCATCGCCATCATCTTCATGCCTTCGGTGAACAGGTCGTCGGTGTCGCGCCAGCGCACGATGCCCGACACCGAGAAGATCAGGAACCCGGCCAGGGCGCCGATGATCATCGAGTCCAACCACAACTGAATGATGAACGCGGAGGCAATCGCCAGGCCGGCCACCAGCAGGGTCAGCGGGTTGTACTGCACGGCCACCTGTTCGACCCGCTCGATTTTCTCCAAGTCGTACACGCGTTTCTTGCGGTAGCTGATAAAGACCGCCACCAGCAGGCCGACCACCATGCCCAGCGCCGGCAGGCTCATGGCGTGGGTGACGTTGACCTGGCTGATGTCCACGCCGCTCTTGGCCACGTTGGCCAACAGGATCTGGTTGAGGAAGATATTGCCGAAGCCCACCGGCAGGAACATGTACGGCGTGATCAGGCCGAAGGTCATCACGCAGGCGATCAGGCGGCGGTCCAGTTGCAGCTTGGTCAGCACGTACAGCAGCGGCGGCACCAGCAACGGAATGAACGCGATATGGATCGGCAGGATGTTCTGCGAAGCAATCGCGACCACCCACAGCAGGCCGATCAGCAGCCATTTGACGTGGCTGCCGCCGGTGGCTTCCTGGCGGTCCACCAGCAGCAGGGCCTTGTCGGCCAGCGCGTGGGCCAGGCCGGACTTGGCAATCGCCACGGCGAACGCGCCGAGCAAGGCGTAGGACAACGCCACCGTCGCCCCCCCGCCCAAGCCGCCATTGAAGGCTTTGAGCGTGGCCTCGATGCCCAGGCCACCGCTAAGGCCGCCCACCAGGGCGCCGACGATGATGGCGATGACCACATGCACGCGGGACAGGCTCAGCACCAGCATGGTGCCGACCGCAGCAATGACTGCGTTAATCATGGTTACCTCAAGCAGAAACATAAAAAACAGGCATGCCCGCGCCCAGGCGGCCATCGGGTGGCAACCAGCGTGCAGGCTTGAAGGAGGTCTTATTAGAGGGCGCGCACTTTGCCGGACGCAGGTTCACATGTCAAAAAACGAACCTTGTAGTGAGCGAGCTTGCTCGCGCTGGGCTGCGCAGCGGCCCCAAAATCAAGGGGAGCGCTGCGCACTCCAGCGCGAGCCAGCTCGCTCACCACAAAAGCAGGTTTAAATTGATCGTTTGAATAAAGAAAATTCGGCATCGGCCGATAACCAGCTTCTATGTGTTTTCAGGTAAGGATGTACCGATGTCGCTTAGGCAGCTCTCCATTCAATGGAAAATCACCCTGCTCGCCGGCCTGTGCCTGCTGGGAATCGTGACCCTGCTGGTGGGTCTGTCGTTGTATCGCATGGAGCAGAGTTCACAGCAGGTCAAGGCCTCCAGTATGCAGATGCTGGATGAAGCCGCCCAGGCGCGCATCGAGGCCCAGGGTGAAGTGCAGGCGCTGGGCATCCGCCGCCAGTTCATGGACGCCTATCAGTACGGCCATGGCTTTTCGCGCCAGGTGCTGTTCTTGCGCGAGCAGGCCGAGAAGCGCTTTCTCGACGCCTTCGACACCCGCGAAGACCTGACCCGCCAGGTCAAGGCCGCGTTGCAGGCCAACCCGGATCTGCTCGGCCTGTCCCTGGTGTTCGAAGCCAACGCCCTGGATGGCAAGGACGAACTGTTCGCAGGCCAGGCAGAGCTGGGCAGTAACGACAAAGGTCGCTTCGCCCTGTACTGGTCGCAACCGACGCCGGGCACGCTGACCTCGATGGCGCTGCCCGAAAGCGACATGTCCGACACCAGCATCAGCCCCAGTGGCGAAAAAGCCAACGCCTGGTTCACCTGCCCGCGCAGCACCTTCAAGCCGTGTGTGATCGAGCCCTACTTTTACACCATCAACGGGCAAAACGTGCTGATGACCAGCATCGTCTTCCCGCTGATGGTCAACGGCAAAGTCATTGCCTCGCTGTCGGTGGACATCAACCTCAACAGCCTGCAGGCGGTGAGCCAACAGGCCAGCCACAAACTGTATGACGGCCAGACCCAGGTCAGCATCCTCAGCCCCACGGGCCTGCTGGCCGGCTACAGCGCGGATGCCAGCAAGCTGAGCCAGCGCCTGGACCGGGTCGATACCGCCAACGGCGCGCAGTTGATCAGCGCCCTGGCCGGCAGTACACAGATCCGTAGCCTGCGCACCGACCATCAGCTCAAGGTACTGGCGCCGTTCGCGCCAATCCCGGAGGGCAAGCCCTGGGGCGTGTTGCTGGATGTACCAGAGAGCGTCCTGGTCGCCCCCGCCGAAGCACTGAAAACCCAACTGGATGCCGACAATGCCAAGGGCACCCTGCTGGAACTGAGCCTGGGCCTGATTGCCGCCGTGGTCGGACTGATCCTGGTGTGGCTGATGGCGCGTAGCGTGACGCGGCCGATCCTCGGCGTGGCGCACATGCTCGAAGACATCGCCAGCGGCGAAGGCGACCTGACCCGCCGCCTGGCCTACGACAAAAAAGACGAGCTGGGCCAGTTGGCCGGCTGGTTCAACCGCTTCCTCGACAAGCTGCAACCGATCATCGCCGAGGTGAAACGCTCGGTGCAGGACGCCCGTGGCACTGCCGACCAATCTGCCGCCATTGCGACTGAAACCAGCGCCGGCATGGAACAGCAATACCGCCAGGTCGATCAGGTGGCCACCGCCTCCCATGAAATGAGCGCCACCGCCCAAGACGTGGCCCGCAGTGCCGCACAGGCGGCGCAAGCCGCACGGGATGCCGACCAGGCCACCCGCGACGGCCTCACAGTGATCGACCGCACTACCCGCAACATCGGCGAGTTGGCAGCGGACATGAGCACGGCCATGACCCAGGTGGAAGGGTTGGCCGCCAACAGCGAGAAGATCGGCTCGGTGCTGGAAGTGATTCGCGGCATCGCCGAGCAAACCAACCTGTTGGCGCTCAACGCCGCCATCGAAGCCGCCCGCGCCGGTGAGGCGGGCCGTGGCTTTGCGGTGGTCGCCGATGAAGTGCGCAACCTGGCGCGGCGCACCCAGGAGTCGGTGGAAGAAACCCGCCTGGTGATCGAGCAATTGCAGAGCGGCACCGAAGAAGTGGTCGGCTCCATGGGCAACAGCTATCGCCAGGCCCAGGGCAGCGTCGAACAAGTTGGCCAGGCCGTGACCGCCCTGCGCCAGATCGGCGATGCGGTGACAGTCATCAGCGACATGAACCTGCAAATCGCCAGCGCCGCCGAAGAGCAAAGCGCAGTGGCCGAGGAGATTAACAGCAACGTGGCGACCATTCGCGACGTGACCGAGTCGCTGTCCGAGCAAGCGAATGAATCGGCACGGGTGAGCCAGGCGTTGAATAGCCTGGCGAATCAGCAGCAGGGATTGATGGACCAGTTCCGCGTGTAAAACGCACACCTGTCGGAGCCGGCTTGCTGGCGATGGGGCCTACACAACGTTGCCCCCCATCGCTAACCACGATGCGAAGCGAGCCGCTGTTGATCCTGCTCTTGATCTGGCTTTTGATCTAGCTTTTGACCTTAGGCGCCCCGTCAAACACGCTGGCCGGAATTCGACAGGGATTTGGGGGGTAAACCGGCAGGGATGCCGGTTTAGCCGCCCCGCGCCATGGATGGCGCGTGGCGGCGGCCCCCCAAATACCTGTCGGATTACGGGCACACCGAGCCTAGGCGAGGTGCCGAGTGTTGGGGCAAGAGCGTTTTGCTTACTTTTGCGCTTTTCAAAAGTGAGCCGCCGTAAGGGCGGAACCCATAGCAGCCGTTACCTAAATAACGGATATGTACCCGGTCAGATCCAACATCCAGGTCGGCTGTCAGGCCGCCTTCGCGAACCCCATTTCAAATCCTGCGCCGCCGACCAAGCTGAGGGATAGCCACCTGAGGCACCTCCACACGCCGCACCTGCGTCGCCGTCTGCGCAGCCAATTGCGCCAATGTCGGATAACTGAACACACTCCGCGCATCCACCTCCAACCCTGCCTTGCGCATCCGCGCCACCAGATTCACCGCCAGCAACGAATGCCCCCCCAACTCAAAGAAATGGTCATGCCGCCCCACCCGCTCCAGCTTCAACACCTGCGCCCACACCCCAGCCATCAACGTTTCCACCTCCCCAACCGGCGCTTCATAAGCACGACTTACCACCGACCCCAAGCCCGGCTCCGGCAAAGCCTTGCGATCCAGCTTGCCCGCCGGATTAAGCGGCAAAACCTCCAGTTGCACAAAAGCCGCCGGCACCATGTATTCCGGCAATTGCTCCAACACGTGAGCACGCAAGGCCTCCAGGCTCGGCGCCGGCCCACGCAAGGTGAAATACGCCACCAAGCGCTCATCGCGAATCAACACCGCCACCTCACGCAACGCCGGGTGCGCCGCCAAGCGTGCTTCGATCTCCCCCAACTCCAGGCGCACTCCACGCAGCTTGACCTGGAAGTCGTTGCGCCCAAGAAACGCCAGGCTGCCATCCGGCAGATAACGCACCAGGTCGCCGGTGCGGTACAGCCGGTCCCCCTCGACAAACGGGCTGTCGATAAAACGCTCGGCCGTCATCTGCTCCAGCCCGAGATAACCACGGGCAACCCCAACACCGCCGATATGCAACTGCCCGCTGACGCCCATCGGCACCGGCGCATCCTGTTCATCCAGCACATACAAGCGCGTGTTGTTGATCGCCCGGCCAATCGGCAATTGCAGGGCCGGCACCGGCGCGCCAGGCTCCAGGGTCCAGGCGCTGCTGTCCACCGTAGCTTCGGTGGGGCCATAGACATTATGCAAGCGCACCTTGGGCAAGCGCGCCTGCACGCCACGGGCCAGGGCTTCGGTGAGTTCGCCGCCGCCGCACAACACATCGGTGAGGCTGGTGCACAGCGCCGACGCCTCCAGCTCAAGGAATTGCTGCAACATCGCCGGCACAAACTTGATCACCGTGATCTGCTGCTCGCGAATCACCTGCGCCAGGTAGGCAGGCTCGCGATGACCATCGGGCCGCGCCAGGACCAAACGCATGCCATGGGTGAGCGGCCAGAATAGCTCCCACACAGACCCATCGAAGCTGAACGGCGCCCGCTGCAACAGCGCGCCGCCTTCGGCATTGGGGCAAAGCCTAGAACCCCAGTGCATCAGGTTGCCGAGCCCGCGATGCTCGATCATCACGCCTTTGGGCGTACCGGTGGAGCCCGAGGTGTACATGACGTAGGCCAGGTTGGCGACGCTCAAACCGGGCACAAGCGGGTTGCCGCTGGGTGCCTGGCTCCAGGCGCAGTGGTCGAAGTCGATCACCGGGATCGACACCTCGCCCGGCACGTCACGGGTAGCGGCGTGCACCAGCAACGCGACCGGTTGGCTGTCCTGAAGCATGTAGGCCAGGCGCTCGCGCGGGTAGCCAGGGTCGAGCGGCACATAGGCGCCGCCCGCCTTGAGGATGGCCAGCAGGCCCACCACCAGGTCCAGCCCGCGTTCGACGCACAGCGCGACGCGGGTGTCCGGTTGCACGCCGCGTTCACGCAGGTGGAAGGCCAGTTGGTTGGCGCGTTCGTTGAGTTCGCGGTAAGTCAGTTGCCGCTCGCCAGCCTGCACGGCCACGGCATGCGGGATTTGCCGCGCGTGGGCTTCGAACAGCGCCTGCACGGTGAGGTGCTCGGGGTAGTCCGTGGCCGTGGCGTTATAGTCCACCAGCAGGGTGTTCAGTTCGCTGGCGGGCAGTACCTGCACGTCACGCAAGGGGCTTTGCGGCATGTGTTCCAGCGCGTCCGCCAAGTTGACCAACGCGGTTTCGAGGTAGTCCAGCAGACGCTCGGCGCCGACCTGGCGCGGGGCCTTGGCCTTGAGGCGAAAACCGCTGGCGATGTCGTCCACGGTCAGCATCAGCGGGTAGCTGAGGATGTCTTCGCTGCTCAGCAAGGCAATGCCCGGTACCAGGGTCAGATCGCGCTCGGCGTCGGTGTGCCGGTAGTTGAGCAGGCTGTTGAACAGCGGCGACGCGCTGCTGCAGCGTTGGGCCAGCGCAAGGGAAGCTTGTTCATGGGCGAGCAAGGCGCTGAGCCGGGTGTGGGTGTCAACGAGGGCATCGGCCACCGTTCGCCCCGCCAGGCGCACCCGCAGCGGCAGGGTGTTGATGAACATACCCAAGGCCCGGTCGGCGCCCTCGCCCGCTTGCAAACGGCCGAGCAGCACGGTGCCGAACACCACATCATCGCGCCCCGCGACACGCCCAAGCACATGGGCCCAGGCCAGGTGGAACAGGCTGGCGGCGCTCACGCCGACCCCACGCGCCTGCGCACGCAGACGCTGGTTGAGGCTGTCGCTCAATACACGTTCGGCTTCGTCGGTGTGGGCGCGATCCGCCTGGCGTTCCTGCAGGCCGAACGCCAGGGTCGGCTCATCCACATCCCCCAATTGCTCGCGGAAAAACGCCTCATGCCCGGCCTGTCGCGCCGGCGAACGGGCTTGCACCACCACATTGCGATACGGCACCGGCGTAGGCAGTTGCGCCTGTTGGCCGAGCAGGTGGGCGCGGATTTCCTGCATCAGGAGCGTGGTCGACGTGGCGTCGTTGACCAAATGATGAAAGCGCAACCGGGCGACCCAGCGCGGGTGTGAAGGCTCTTCGGCATAGTCCAGGGCCATTAGCGGCGCCCGGCGCAAGTCCAGCGGTGCAGGGCCTTCGCGCAGCGGTTCGACGCGCAACGGCGCCTGGCGCCACACCACCTGCATCGGTTGCTCCAAGCCCTCCCACACCAGGCTGGTGCGCAGGATGTCGTGGCGATCGATCACCTGTTGCAGGGCCTGGGCAAACGCGTCCAACTGCTCGCGCCGGGCAAAACTGAACTGCGCCTGTTGCTGGTAGGGATCGTGCTCGTCGGTGAGGTGGTGGTAGAGCAAACCTTCCTGCAACGGCGCCAGCGGGTAGATGTCCTGCACATTGGCCGCGCCGCCCGGAATGCTGGCAGCGATGAGGTCACGGATGGCGGGGTCCGGTTCGGCCAGGTCCGTCTCGTCGGCCTCAGTGTATTCACTCGCCGCCGCCAAGGCCGCCAGGGTCGGCTGGCCAAACAGCACCTGCACATCGGCGCGCAGCCCGACCTGGCGCATGCGCTGCACCAGTTGCACCGCCAGCAGCGAATGCCCGCCGAGTTCGAAGAAGTGGTCATGTCGCCCCACCTGCTGCACGTGCAACAGCTCGGTCCATATCGATGCCACCAAGGTTTCCACCCCGGCGTGCGGCGCTTCATAAACGCGAGTGACGAAGGCGTCCTGGGTCGGTGCCGGCAGGGCCCTGCGGTCGAGTTTGCCGTTAGCGGTCAGGGGCAAGCCGTCGAGTTGCATGTAGGCGGCCGGCAGCATGTAGTCGGGCAACGAGGCTTGCAGGTGGGCGCGCAGGGCCTCGATCTGCACGGCTTCGCGCGGGACAAACCAGGCCAGCAATTGCCCCTCGCGCGCCTGCACCACGGCTTCCTGGATCTGCGGGTGGGTGGCCAGGGCGGATTCGATTTCACCGAGCTCGATGCGCACGCCACGGATTTTGACCTGGTCGTCATTGCGGCCCAGGTATTCAAGGTGGCCTTGCGGCAGCCAGCGCACCAGGTCGCCGGTGCGGTACAGACGGCCATCGCTGAAGGGGTCGTCCAGAAAACGCTCGGCGCTGAGGTCGGGGCGATTCAGATAGCCGCGCGCCACGCCCTGGCCACCCACATACAACTCCCCCGCCACCCCGATGGGCACCGGCCGCTGCTGCGCGTCCAGCACGTGCACACACGCATTGGCGATGGGCGCGCCGATATGCAGCGGCTCGCCCACGTGCATGCGGCCAGAGGTGGCGACCACCGTGGCTTCGGTGGGGCCATAGTTATTGATCACCGCGAAGGACTGCGCCTGGGGGAACGAACGCAGGCGGTCGCCGCCGATCAGCAGGGTGCGCAGGGTCGGGTGTTGCAGGCCCTGGCTAAACGCGTATTCGGCCACCGGCGTGGGCAGGAAGCACAGGTCCAATGGCTGCGCCTGCCACCAACCGAGCAGCGCGTCGATGTCTTCAGCGCCGTCATGGGCGGGCGGCAGGTGCAGCGTGGCGCCCACGCACAGCGCCGGCCAGACTTCCCAGGCCATCGCGTCAAAGCCAAAACCGGCGACACTGGCGGTGTGGTTGCCGGCGCGCAGGTCGAAGGCCTGGCAATGCCAGTCCACCAGGTTCGACACACTGTGATGCTCGACCATCACCCCCTTGGGCAAGCCAGTGGAGCCGGAGGTGTAGATCACGTAGGCGAGGTTGGAGGGGCTCACTGCGACACGGGGGTTGGTGCCCAGGTGGAAGGTCGGACGGTCGAGTTGGATCACCGGCACATTCAGCGGCGGCAGGCGCTGCAACAGGTCGTGCTGGGTCAGCACCACCACCGGCTCGCTGTCCTGCAGTAAGTAGTTGAGGCGTTCAGCGGGATGGGCCGGGTCCACGGGCACATAGCAGGCGCCGGACTTGAGAATCGCCAGCAAGCCCACCAGCGTGTCCAACCCGCGCCGCGCCAGGATCACCACGCGGTCGTCCGGCTGCACGCCACGCTCCAGCAGTTGATGCGCCAGGGCGTTGGCTTGCTGGTTGAGTTGCGCGTAAGTCAATTGCCGGCCCTGGTACACCGCCGCCGCCGTGTCCGGCGTGCGCTCGGCCTGGGCTTCGATGCGCGCGTGCAGGGTTTGCGGGTGCGCGTTGGGTTGGGCAGTGGCGTTCCATTGGTGCAACTGGGCTTGTTCGGCGGGCGTTACCAACGAAAAGTCGCGGATTTTCAGCGTGGTGTCTTCCAGCCCCTGCTCCAGCAGCCAGGTGAAGCGTTGCGTCAGCGCAAGCACTTCGTCGTGCTGGAAGTAGGCTTCGTTGTAGACGCAATGCAGGTACGCGGTGTCCTGATAGCGGTTGCTACGCAGGTGGATGGCCAGCGGCAACGGCTCATGGTGGTTGGACACCTTGATCGCACGGGCCTCGGTCGTGCCGTAGCGCAGTTCATGGTCGTCCTGCTCGTAGGACAACGACACGTCGAACAACTGGCCGCGATCGCTGCGGCGCAGGCCCAGCGCCCGGTTCATCTCACTCAGGGGGAACCGCTGGTGGCGGAAATCCTGCTTGAGCTGGTCACGCACCCCGCGCACCAAGGCGCTGAACGGCAACTGCTCATCGAACTGCAGGCGCACCGCGCTGACCTGGGTAAACAGCCCGACGGTGGAACGAAAGCGCGCATTGGAACGGTTGAGAATCGGCAGCCCCACGACCCATTCCTGGCGCTGGGCGGTGCGGGTGAAATACACATGCATCGCCGCCAGCAGCACATGAAACGCCGACGCCTGGTAACGGTTCGCCACGTGTTCCATGCGGTTGAGCAACGCGACCGGGAACGCTTGCAGCAGGGTATTGCTCGAGGCCTTGGCGGCGTGCCGTGGCGTCAGCAGTGGCTCCGGCAGTTGCTGGTATTTGTCCAGCCAATAGGCGCGGTCGCGGGCATAACGGGCCGAGGCGTGGTAGTGAGCATCCGCGTCGATGAAGTCGATATAGGACGGCGCCAGTGGCTCCGATTGGCGACCGTGTCCCAGGTCGGTGTACAGCCGGGCCAGCGACTGCAGCATCTGGCCGAAGCCCCAGCCATCGAGAATCAAGTGGTGGGCCTGGGTGCCGAGGCGGTAGTGATGGGCACTGAGCTTGACCAGGAAGAAGCGGAACAGCGGCGCGCCCCTCATCACAAAGGGCAAGGCCATTTGCGTTTGCATCAAGGCCTGGCTCGCGGCCTGAGGGTCGCGTGCTGCGGACACATCATGCAGCGCCAGGTCCACGGCCAACGTGGTAGCAAAGGACTGCCGGGGCAAGCCGTCGGCGTCGCTGTGCAGTTGCGTGCGCAAGGCGTCGTGCTTGGCCACCAGTCGCTCAAGGGCGCGCTGCATCAGCTCGGGATCGATGGCGCCGGCGAAATCCACATAGCCGCCGATGTTGTACAGCGGTGAGTCGCCCACACGCAGTTGGTCGAGCCAGATGTCCTGTTGGGCGGCGGTGAGGGGGAAGCTGGAGGAATGCTTCATAAGATCCTTCTCATGGAGGTCAGGCACTGGCCGCGCAGGGGCGCCCATTACGACGAATGTGCCGGATTGGAGCATGGGGGTGGGGGGCTGTCTGTCACCCGAAACCCGGACATCCAAAGGGTAGGATCAGGCTTGGCTGAGGGTTCATTGCTGAAACGATTAAAGCGATGTAGGACATTGGCTATATCTTGCCGATGCCAAGGTGCATTGATTTATTTTATCAAAATATTTTTTCGTTATTTATCAGCTAGTTAAATAAAAATAGAACGTTTTATAGGATTTAACTGGCCGGAAACGCCTTTCAGAAACGTCGAATTAATGACGTGGTTTTTATGGCACGTTGTGTCCCTCGTTTCCGCTACATACGTAGGACGAATCCCCAGGCTAAATACACGCTCGACTACCGACTCTGGTGCGTGAGCAACGGATCGCCCCCGCAGAGAGCCCAGAGAGTCTGTTGACGGTGTTCGACATCAAGGATGAGATGGCTATGAGTTTGACCCGCAATAATGCCGACCCGCAAAGCCCGAATTTCTATGCCGAAATGGGCGAGTTGATTGCCAGCAGTGGCCAATCGGACTTCGCCGCCCACATGCTGCACCTGGTGGACAAGTGGGTGCCGATCCACCTGGTGGACCTGAGCGAATGGACCCTCGACGAGCTGCGCAACCGCGTGCTCGATATCAAGCTGTTGGGCAGTGCCGGCGAGAAGCAGGACCTGCCGCCGCCCCTGTCCCTGAACTCCATGGAAGACCATCCGCTGCTGCGGGACATGCTCGGCATGCAGGACCCGCTGCTGATCCAGCTCAAGGCCAAGGCCAAGAGCCTGTACCCGCGCGGCACCTCGCACCAGTGCAACCTGGTGTCGCGCCAGGGCAACCGGCGGTGCGTGATTTCGTTTTATCGACCGCCCAACCATCGCGGGTTTTCACTGGCGGAGCTGTCGTTTCTCAAGTGCCTGTCGGACACCCTGCTGCCGCTGATCGAGTGCCACGCCCAGAGCCTGCGCCAGGCGCCCCACACCGAGGTCGAACCGGCCCACACCTTGCTGGAGCAATCCCAATTGCAGCGTGAGTTCTACAAGCGCCTGTCCCTGGGCGACATCACCCTGTCGGCACGCGAGCAAGAGGTGTGCCTTGGCCTGCTGACCGGCGGCACCGTGCCGCAAATGGCCGAAAAGCTCAGCGTGAAAAACAGCTCCATCGAAACCTACCTCAAGCGCGCCGCCGCCAAGCTGGGCGTCAGTGGTCGGCATGGCTTGGCCAAATGGATGATTGGCGCCTGATGCATAAATTGAGCACGTTCGCGATGGCATGGATGCTCGGCGGTTGCTCGCTGATCCCGGACTATCAACGCCCCCCGGCCCCTGTGCCGACACAGTATCCCCAGGCAGGTGTGTACGCATTGGCGCAGTCCGGTACGTCGGACTGGCAGCACCTGTTCCGTGACCCGGCGCTGCAACGCTTGATTGGCGATGCCCTGGTCAATAACCGAGACCTGCGGGTGGCGGCGCTGAACGTCGAGGCGTTCCAGGCGCAGTACCGTATCCAGCGGGCGGACCTGTTCCCGGCGGTGTCCGCCACCGGGGCCGGCCAACGTCGGCGTTTGCCGGGGGATGTGACCGGCACGGGCAAGCCGGCGATTACCTCCAGCTATTCGGCGACCCTGGGGATCAGTGCCTACGAACTGGATTTGTTCGGCCGCATCCGCAGCCTCAGCGAACAGGCCATGCTCACCTACCTGGGCACCGAAGAGGCGCGGCGCAGCGCACAACTGAGCCTGGTTGCGAACGTCGCCAATGCTTACCTGACCTGGCGCGCCGACCAGGAACTGTTGGCCCTGGCCCACCAGACCCTGGTGGCCAACGAACGCAGCCTGCGCCTTACCAGTCGCAGCAAAACCGCCGGCAAAGCCTCGGCGCTGGATGTGGTGCAAGCCCGTACGAGCGTTGAAAGCACCCGCGCCAGCGTGGCCCGTTATGAACGCCAGGTGGCCCAGGACCTCAACAACCTCGCCCTGCTGGTGGGCGGCCCGGTGGATGAACACTTGCCGTCGCGGCCACTGGCTGACGACCTGGTGGCACGCGTGCCCGCCGGCCTGCCCTCGGACTTGCTGCAACGGCGCCCGGACATCCTCCAGGCCGAATACCAACTGCGCGCCGCCAACGCCAACATCGGCGCGGCGCGTGCGGCGTTTTTCCCGTCCGTGAGCCTCACCGCCAACGCCGGCAGCGCCAGCACCGAACTGTCGGGGCTGTTCAAGGGCGGTTCGGGCAGTTGGACCTTCCAGCCGCAGATCAACCTGCCGATCTTCAATGCCGGCAGCCTGCGCGCGAGCCTCGACTACGCCAAGCTGCAAAAAGATATCAGCGTGGCGCAGTACGAAAAATCCATCCAGACCGCCTTCCAGGAAGTCGCCGACGGCCTGGCGGCACGGCAGACCTTTGTCGACCAGTTGCAAGCGCAACGGGATTTTGTCGCGGCCAACCAGCAGTACTACAACTTGGCCGAACACCGCTACCGCAGCGGCGTCGACAGCAACCTCACGTTCCTGGATGCCCAGCGTGCGTTGTTCAGCTCGCAGCAGGCGCTGATCGTCGACCGCCTGGCGCAGTTGGTGGCGGAGGTGAATCTGTACACGGCGCTGGGAGGCGCGTGGCAGGTCAGCGCAAGCCCGACTGCCGCAGCCGATATTCCCCCGGCGTCACCTGCGCATAACGAAGGAAAAACCGGCTGAAATAGGCCGGGTCCTTGAAGCCGAGCTGGTAGCAGATTTCGTTGGCGGTGCTGCCGGTGAACAGCAGCAGCCGCTTGGCTTCCTGCATCACGCGCTCCAGGATCAGGCGCTTGGATGGCAGACCGGCCAGGCGCCGGCAGACATCATTCAGGCGCGCCTCGGTCACACCAATCCCCTGCGCATAGCGCGCCAGCGGCCAATGCTCCAGATAGTGAGCCTCGATCAGTTCGTTGAAGCGATGGAAGATGCGCAGGTCTTCGTGGCGGGTTGGCTGTGCGGGGAGTGAGTGCGCGCACAGGCGCAGCAATCGAATCATGATCAGCCGCGTGAGGCTGTCCAGCGCGGCGGCGCGCCCTGCCCGTGCGGCGTTGATCTCTTCGTTCAACTCTTCGAACAGCCGGTCCAGACCCTGGTCATCCGTCAGCGCCACACAGGCAGCGCCAGAGGCCAGGCTGGGGTCGGCGTCGATCAATCCCCAAACAAGCTGCTGGCGCACGGTCAGCACATGGCCGTCGGCATCCGCCTCGGTGACAAAGGCGTGGGGCACCGTGGGCGGCGTGAGGAAGAACATCGGCCCCGATTCGACGTATTGGCGGTCATCCAAATAGACCCGCACCGCGCCACTCTTGACGTAATGCACCTGAAAAAACCGGTCATGCCGATGCACCGGCATGTTGCGCCCGAAAAAACCCGCCAGGTTGCCGAGCTTGTCGTAATGCACCTCGGCATCGCTGTAACGCTGGTCGTAGACCTGCCCGATGTTGATGTTGGGAATCGGCTGCACGCTGCCCCCTTGTTGTTATTTGAATGCCGCTGGATTTTGCCACGCTTGACGGTAGTTAACATATTAATTATAACGTTAATACATTAACGAACTGCCTATGCAGCAGTCGCCACCGCCAGGAGAAACGCATGAGCCGTACCCTGCATGATGTTGCCAGCGGCACCCTGTTCGGCGTTGCGCTGAACTACCAGGGCCTGCTGGACCAGCATCTCGCCGCCTTCCAGCAGGCGCCCTACCAGAAGCCACCGACCAAGCCGGTGCTGTTTATCAAGACCCCGAATACGCGCAATCAGCACGATGCGGTGGTGCTTCACCCACAGGGCGAACGCCTGCAACCCGGCCCGGCGCTGGGCGTGGTGATCGGCCAGCGCGCCAGCCGCGTCAGCCTGGACAATGCCATGGCCCACGTGGCCGGTTATGCGGTGGTCAACGAGTTCAGCCTGCCGGAAGACAGCTACTACCGCCCCGCCGTCAAAGCCAAATGTCGCGACGGGTTCTGCGCGCTGGGGCCGGCGTTCGTGCCACGGGACCAGGTGGGCAACCCCAACCAACTGAGCCTCAAGCTGTGGGTCAACGGCGAACTGCGCCAGGAAAACTCCACCGCGAACTGGGTGCGGGACATCCCGCAATTGATCGCAGAGATCAGCGAGTTCATGACCCTGTACCCCGGCGACGTGCTGATCACCGGCACGCCCGAAGGCCGTGTGGATGTGGTGCCGGGCGACACCGTTGACGTCGAGATCAGTGGCGTGGGCCGCCTGACCAGCCATATCCAGGCGGAGACCCCAGCATGAAACGCGCCCGCATCCGCTATGAAGATAAAATCCACGCCGTAACGGTCGAAGCCGACAATGCCGTGCGCCTGAACGATGGTCGCCTGCTCGCGGAAGATCAGGTCGAGTGGCTGCCCCCAGCCACCGGCAACATGTTCGCCCTCGGCTTGAACTACGCTGACCACGCCGCTGAACTGGCCTTCACGCCGCCGACTGAACCGCTGGCTTTCATCAAGTCCGTCGGCACCTACACCGGCCACCGCCAAGTCACCTGGCGCCCGGACAACGTCGCCTACATGCACTACGAGTGCGAGCTGGTGGCGGTCATCGGCAAGGCCGCGCGCAACGTCAAACGTGCCGACGCCCTGGACTACCTGGCCGGCTACACGGTGTGCAACGACTACGCGATCCGCGACTACCTGGAAAACTACTACCGCCCCAACCTGCGCGTGAAAAACCGCGACGCCACCACCCCGGTCGGCCCGTGGATCGTCGACGTCGCCGATGTGCCCGAGCCAGGCAACCTGACCCTGCGTACCTGGATCAACGGTGAATTGCGCCAGGAAGGCAGCACGCGCGACATGATTTTCGACATCCCCTATCTCATCGAATACCTGTCCAGCTTCATGACCCTGCAACCCGGCGACATGATCGCCACCGGCACGCCCGAGGGCCTGGCCGATGTGGTGCCTGGCGATGAAGTGGTGGTGGAAGTCGAAGGCGTAGGCCGCCTGGTTAACCGAATTGTCAGCGAGGCGGAGTTCTTCTCTGCCCGGAAAGAGGCGTAAGCAGCATGATCAAACACTGGATCAATGGCCGCGAGGTCGAAAGCAAAGACACCTTTATCAACTACAACCCGGCCACCGGCGAGGCGATTGGTGAGGTTGCCAGCGGCGGTGCCGAGGAAGTCGCGTTGGCCGTGGCGGCAGCCAAGGAAGCCTTCCCCAAGTGGGCTAATACTCCGGCCAAGGAACGCGCACGCCTGATGCGCAAGCTCGGTGAATTGATCGAACAGAACGTGCCGCACCTGGCCGAGCTGGAAACCCTCGACACCGGCCTGCCGATCCACCAGACCAAGAACGTGTTGATCCCACGGGCTTCGCACAACTTCGACTTCTTCGCCGAAGTCTGCACGCGCATGGACGGCCACAGCTACCCGGTGGACGACCAGATGCTCAACTACACCCTCTACCAACCGGTAGGCGTGTGCGGGTTGGTGTCGCCGTGGAACGTGCCGTTCATGACCGCCACCTGGAAGACCGCGCCGTGCCTGGCACTGGGTAACACGGCGGTGCTGAAGATGTCGGAACTGTCGCCGCTGACCGCCAATGAACTGGGGCGCCTGGCGGTGGAGGCCGGCATCCCCAACGGCGTGCTCAACGTGATCCAGGGCTACGGCGCCACGGCCGGTGACGCGCTGGTGCGGCACCCGGACGTGCGGGCGATTTCCTTTACCGGCGGCACCGCCACCGGCAAGAAAATCATGCAGACCGCCGGCCTGAAGAAGTACTCCATGGAGCTGGGCGGCAAGTCGCCGGTGCTGATCTTCGAGGACGCCGACCTGGACCGTGCCCTCGACGCCGCGCTGTTCACCATTTTTTCCCTGAATGGCGAACGTTGCACCGCCGGCAGCCGCATCTTTATTCAAGAAAGCGTCTACCCGCAATTTGTCGCCGAGTTCGCCGCCCGCGCCAAGCGATTGATCGTGGGGGACCCGCAAGACCCGAAGACCCAGGTCGGTTCGATGATCACCCAGGCGCATTACGACAAGGTCACCGGCTACATCAAGATCGGTATCGAGGAAGGCGCCACCCTGCTTGCCGGCGGCCTGGATCGTCCGGCCAACCTGCCGGCGCATTTAAGCAAAGGCCAGTTCATCCAGCCGACCGTATTTGCCGATGTGAACAACAAGATGCGCATCGCCCAGGAAGAAATCTTCGGCCCGGTGGTGTGCCTGATCCCGTTCAAGGACGAAGCCGAGGCCCTGCAATTGGCCAACGACACCGAGTACGGCCTGGCCTCGTACATCTGGACCCAGGACATCGGCAAGGCCCATCGCCTGGCGCGCGGGATTGAAGCCGGCATGGTATTTATCAACAGCCAGAACGTGCGCGACCTGCGCCAGCCGTTCGGCGGGGTCAAGGGCTCCGGCACCGGGCGAGAAGGTGGCCAGTACAGCTTTGAAGTGTTTGCCGAGATCAAGAACGTGTGCATTTCCATGGGCAGCCATCACATCCCGCGTTGGGGTGTGTAGTTCGCACATGTTTGCTTTCCTGTGGGAGCCGGGCTTGCCCGCGATGCAATCGACTCGGTACACCTGAGACACCGCGTCGCCTGCATCGCGGGCAAGCCCGGCTCCCACAAGGATCTCGCTGGCCTTACAACAATAACTATTCAGGAGAATCATCATGGGCGAAGTGGTCCTGGCGGCGAAGATCTGCCACGTACCGTCGATGTACCTGTCGGAACTGCCCGGCAAGCATCACGGCTGTCGCGAAGCGGCGATTGCCGGGCATAAGGAAATCGGCCGTCGCGCCCGCGAACTGGGCGCCGACACGGCGGTAGTGTTCGACGTGCACTGGCTGGTCAACAGCGGTTACCACGTCAACTGCGGCGAGCAGTTCCAGGGTACCTACACCAGCAACGAGCTGCCGCACTTCATCAAGAACATGGACTACGCCTACCCCGGTTGCCCCGAGCTGGGCGAATTGATCGCCGCCGAGGCCAACGCGGCCGGCGTGCGCAGCATGGCCCACAACATCCCGAGCCTGGAGCTGGAATACGGCACGTTGGTGCCCATGCGCTACATGCACATGGGTGTGCCCGAGGATGAAAAATTCAAGGTCATCTCCATTTCGGCCTGGTGCGCCTGGCATCGCCTGGAAGACAGCTTTGCCTTTGGCGCCGCCGTGCGCCGCGCTATCGAAAAGAGCGACCGCAAGGTGCTGGTGTTGGCCTCCGGCTCGCTGTCCCATCGCTTCTCGGATGACCGCCAGGCCGAAGCAAACATCCACAACTGGACCCGCGAGTTCGACAAGCAGGTGGACCTGCATGTGGTGGAGATGTGGAAGCAGGGCCGCTTCAAGGAGTTTTGCGCGATGCTGCCGGACTACGCCGAACACTGCTTCGGCGAAGGCAAGATGCACGACACCGCCATGCTCCTGGGGCTGCTCGGTGGGCCGGATTATAACCAGCGCGCGGAGATCATCACGCCGCCGTTCGGCAGCTCGGGCACCGGCCAGATCAACGCGATTTTCCCGCTGTAAACCTGGGAGAAACCCATGCCGCACTTTATCGCCGAGTACACCGACAACATCGAACAACAGGCCGACCTGCCCGGCCTGTTTGAAAAAGTCCATCAACTGCTGGGGGACACCGGCGTGTTTCCCTTGGGCGGTATCCGCAGCCGTGGCGTGCGCCTGGACACCTGGCGCATGGCCGATGGCAAGCACGACTACGCCTTTGTGCACATGACCCTCAAGGTCGGCCACGGTCGCGACCTGGCCACGCGCGAAGCGGTTGCCGAGGCGTTGTTTGCGGTGATCACCACACACTTCGCCGAGCTGCAGGCGCAACGTTTGCTGGCGCTGTCGTTCGAGATGGTGGAGCTGCACCCGCAGCTGAATTTCAAGCAGAACAATGTGCATGCGTTCCTGAACAACCCGACGGGGTAGATCCCGTCGCTCCCCTCACGGCCTCTCAGACAAAAAGTACAACATCATGAGCACAGCCCAATCGACTGCCAGCCGCGTGCTGGCCGAGCATGACCGCACCCATCGTTCAGTGACCTGGCGCCTGATGCCGCTGTTGCTGGTGTGTTACCTGTTCGCCCACCTGGACCGCATCAACATCGGCTTCGCCAAGATGCAGATGAGCAGCGACCTGCACTTCAGCGACACGGTGTACGGCTTCGGCGCCGGGTTGTTCTTTATCGCCTACGCGTTGTTTGGCGTGCCGAGCAACATGGCGCTGGACCGCGTCGGCCCACGGCGCTGGATCGCCAGCCTGATGGTGGTGTGGGGCTTGTTGTCCACCGGCATGCTGTGGGTAGACAGTGCCAAGGGCTTCTACGTGCTGCGCTTTCTGCTGGGGGTAGCCGAGGCCGGCTTTTTCCCAGGCATCCTGGTGTTTCTCAACCGCTGGTACCCGGCACGCCGCCGCGCCCAGGTCACCGCGTTGTTTGCCATCGCCGTGCCCATGGCCGGCGTGCTGGGGGGGCCGTTGTCCGGGGCGATCCTTGAACATTTCCATGATGTGGGCGGCCTGCGCGGCTGGCAGTGGATGTTCCTGATCGAAGGCCTGCCGGTGGTGCTGCTGGGGCTGGTGGTGCTCAAGTGGTTGCCGGACGGTTTCGACTCGGTGCACTGGCTGACGGCCGAGCAGAAACTTCAACTGCACGCCCAACTGCGCAGCGAAGAACAGCGCAAGACCATCACCTCGTTCGGCGGCATCCTGCGCGACCCACAGGTGTGGTTGCTGGTGGCGGTGTATTTCGCGGTGATGCTGGCGGTCAATACCCTGGCGTTCTGGATGCCCACGCTGATTCATGGCGCCGGTATCGGCCGCGACAGCCAAGTGGGCCTGCTCAGCGCCGTGCCGTACCTGGCCGGGTGCTTCTTCATGATCGGCTGCGGGCGTTCGTCCGACCGCCATCGCGAACGCCGCTGGCACCTGTGCGTACCGCTGCTGATGGCCGCCGTCGGTATCGCCGTGGCCGGCCTGGCGCCAGGCAATCCGCTGCTGGTCATGGGTGGCCTGGTGGTCGCCGGCATGGGCGCCAGTGCCGCCCTGCCGATGTTCTGGCAACTGCCGCCGGCGTATCTATCCACCACCACCCAGGCCGCCGGCATCGCCATGATCAGTTCGTTCGGCAGTGTCGCCGCGTTCCTTGCGCCATACCTGATCGGCTGGATGCGCGACGCCACCCAGAGCGCCAGCCTGGCGCTGTACGTACTCGCCCTGTTCATCGCCCTCGGCGGCCTGCTGGTGCTGCGCACCCACGCCGCCATCGTCAACCCCCATTAAGGACCATTGCCATGCTCGACCCCCAGCAAATCCTCCAGGCCGCTGCACACCTGGACCGCGCCGAACGCAGCCGCGAACAGGTGCGCCAGTTCTCCCTCGACTATCCCGGCATCACCCTTGAAGACGCTTACGCCATCCAGCGCGCCTGGGTCGCACAAAAGATCAAGAACGGGCGCACGCTGAAAGGCCACAAGATCGGCCTCACCTCGCGGGCCATGCAGGTCTCGTCGAATATCACCGAGCCTGACTACGGCGCCCTGCTCGATGACATGTTCTTCGACGAAGGCAGCGACATTCCCTTCGAACGCTTCATCGTGCCGCGGGTGGAAGTGGAGCTGGCGTTTATCCTCGGCAAACCGCTCAGGGGCCCGAACTGCACGGTGTTCGATGTGCTAGACGCCACCGAATGGGTGATCCCGGCGCTGGAGATCATCGATGCACGCATCCAGCAGGTCGACCCGCAGACCAACGCGACCCGCAAGGTCTTCGACACCATCTCCGACAACGCCGCGAATGCCGGTGTGGTCATGGGTGGCCGCGCGGTGCGACCGACCGAGATCGACCTGCGCAAAGTGCCGGCCGTGCTGTACCGCAATGGCGTGATCGAGGAATCCGGCGTTTCCGCCGCCGTGCTCAACCACCCGGCCAAAGGCGTGGCCTGGCTGGCGAACAAACTGGCACCGTATGACGTGACCCTGCTGCCGGGGCAGATCATCCTCGGCGGCTCGTTTACGCGCCCGGTCGCGGCTCGCCCTGGCGACACCTTCCACGTCGACTACGACCTGCTCGGCTCGATCGCCTGCCGCTTCGTCTGAACCCTGGAGGATTGTCATGGACATGCCCGTCAACCGCTTCAAACAACGCCTGCGCAACGGCGACGTACAGATCGGCCTGTGGCTCGGCCTGGCCGACGCCTATTGCGCCGAACTGGCCGCGAATGCCGGTTTCGACTGGCTGTTGATCGACGGCGAACACGCGCCCAACCACCTGCAAGGCATGCTGGGTCAATTGCAGGCGGTGGCGCCCTACCCCAGCCAGGCGCTGATTCGCCCGGTGATCGGTGACAGCGCATTGATCAAGCAACTGCTGGATATCGGCGCCCAGACCCTGCTGGTGCCCATGGTCGAAAGTGCCGCCCAGGCCCGCGAACTGGTGCGCGCGATGCGTTATCCGCCTCAAGGGATCCGGGGTGTGGGCAGTGCACTGGCGCGGGCTTCACGTTGGAACAGCATCCCTGGCTACCTCGATTGTGCGGATGAACAGATGTGCCTGCTGGTGCAGATCGAAAACCGTGAGGGCTTGCTGAACCTTGATGAGATTGCCGCCGTCGAGGGCGTGGACGGTGTATTTATCGGCCCGGCGGATTTGAGTGCGTCGATGGGGCATCGCGGCAATCCTGGGCACCCCGAGGTGCAAGCGGCAATTGAGGACGCCATCGGGCGCATCGTGCAGTCGGGCAAGGCGGCAGGCATTCTCAGCGCGGATGAAGGCTTGGCGCGGCGCTACATCGAGCTGGGCGCGACCTTTGTGGCGGTGGGCGTGGATACCACGGTATTGATGCGCGGGTTGCAGACGCTGGCCGGCAAGTTCAAAGGCGTTCCCACGCCAACCCACGCCGGCAGCGTGTATTAACCCCCTGTAGGAGCCCGGCTTGCCGGCGATGGCGATCTTGAAGACGCTATCGCCGGCAAGCCGGCTCCTACACAGGGTTGTGCGGTGCTGACTCAACGCTTGAGGTTGATGTTCTTCAAGTCATCCAGCAGGCCCAGCAGGGTCTGCAACTTCTCTTCACCCAGCTGATCTTGCAAACGCTGGTAGTTGGCCTCCATGCACTGGCTCATGGACTCGAAACTCGCCTTGCCCTTGTCGGCCAATGTCACCAGTACCCGGCGCTGGTCCTGCTCGGCTTTGCGCCGGTGCACCATGCCGGCGGTTTCCATGCGCACCAGCACGCCGGTCATGCTCGGCTTGAGGATGCAGGCGAGTTCCGCCAGCTGGTAGATCTCCAATTCACCGTACTGTTCAAGGATGCGGATGATCCGCCATTGCTGTTCAGTCAGGCCGTGTTCGTTCAAGGACGGGCGGAAAAAACTCATCGCGGCTTCGCGGGCTTGCAGCAGGGTCAAGGTCAGGGACTGGCGAGGTTTGAGCATAGGATCAGGGTCACGACGGATTTAGTTAATAATTTAACGAAACTCTAGCATTCCCAGTCCAGGAGCGCGCTATAACTTGTCTATCGCACCGCCCATGGCGCGCAGAATCAAAAGCCTGGGCACGCAGGATCAAGACTTCCACCCCGCCAGGGCCCCTAATGGAGGCATCCGCTTTAGAGCCTTCCTTCACCTTTTCAGGCTGCGCCATGATCAACATCGAAACCCCCACGTATTACACCGCCACCAAGAAATACAACCTCAGCTTCCCGACCCTGGAACAGGACATCGACGCCGATGTGGTGGTGATCGGCGGCGGTTTTTCCGGCATCAACACGGCCCTGGAACTGGCGGAAAAAGGCATCACCAATATCGTCGTGCTTGAGGCACGTTACCTGGGCTTCGGCGGCACCGGTCGCAATGGCGGGCAGATCATGGCGGGCGTCGGCCATGACCTGGAGAAGATCAAGAAAGACGTGGGCGAAGACGGCCTGCGCCAGGTGTTCGAGATCAGCGACCTGGGCGCCGACATCATCAAGAGCCGCATCGCCAAGTACAACATCGATGCGGACTTCTGCCACGGCTACGGCTACATGGGTTTCAACGCCCGCCAGGAAAAAACCCTGCGCGCCTGGGAGAAGGACTTCAAGTCGATCAACAGCCAGCATGAGATCCGCTTTCTCGGCGGCTCTGACGTGCAGCAGATCATCGGCTCCAAGGCCTACAGCAGCGCCCTGCTGCACATGGGCGGCGGGCACGTGCATTCACTGAACCTGTTGCTGGGCGAAGCCACCGCGCTGGCCAGCCATGGCGTGCGGATTTTCGAGAACAGCCCGGCGTTGGAGGTCAGCTACGGCGAGCGCATCACCGTGCGCACCGGCCGTGGTTCGGTGCGCGCCAGCAAGTTGCTGTGGGCCTGTGACAGTTTTCTCAACAAGCTGGAGCCGGAGCTGCACCGCTCGACCATCAACACCTACGCGTTCCAGATGATGACCGAGCCGTTGTCCGAAGAGCTGATCCAGCGCATCAGCCCGATTCGCGGGGCCTACAGCGACATTCGCCCGGTGATCGACTACTACCGCGTCACCAACGAAAACCGCCTGCTGTTCGGCGCCGCCACGCCGCTGGTGGAGCACATTCCCGGCGACCTCAAGGCCTGGAACCGCAACCTGATGCTGAAGATTTTCCCCTACCTCAAGGACGTGAAGATCGACCTGGCCTGGGGTGGCCCGATGGCGTGCAGCCCCAACCTGTTCCCGCAGATCGGCACCTTGCCGGGGCGCAGCAACGCGTTTTTCGTGCAGGGCTATTCCGGCTTCGGCGTGACCCCCAGCCACATCATCTGCAAGGTCCTGGCCGAAGGCATGAGCGAAGGCTCGGCGCGCTATGACCTGGTCAGTTCGATTCATCGCCCGACCATTATCGGCAAGGACGCGATCCGTCCGTTGCTGCTGACGGCGGGCAAATCCTGGCACCAACTGTCCGGTTATTGGAACGGGCGCCGCTAACCCCCTTTTTTCCTCATCAGGAGCAACTGCCATGACCCTCACTACCCTCAAACACAACATCCAGCTGTCGGAACTCGACCCCTGGGGCACCGTGGCCGACCTCGGCTCGCAGATTCTTGAAGGTGAAGTGCGTGCCTTCGGCAAGATGACCTTCGGCGCACCCACCGACCCGGTCAGCAGCGCCTATTTCGGCACCACCCAGGGCAAGTTCCGCATGGTCTACCCGTTTGCCGAACAGGCCACGGTGGTCACCGGTGAAGTGCTGCTCACCGACGAGTCCACTGGCCAAACCACGCGCTACAAAAGCGGTGATAGCTGGTTCGTGACCAAGGGCACGCCGGTGCTGTGGGAAGTGCTCAGCGAAAGCTTCGTCAAACACTACTTTGCCGTCGTGTAAGGGAGGCGTTGCCATGACGAGTTCTTCTGACTGGATCACCGTCGGCGCGCTGGCCGACGGTTTCGCCCCGGACGCGTTCATCCTGCCCAACCTCGCCGAGCTGGCGGGCCAGACCTTCACCCTGCACTTCGCCAACGGCTGGCAGATCGAGCACCGCTTCGAGCAGGACCGCCTGGCCTGGCATGCTGCCGACGGCCACTCCAGCGGCAGTGCGGCGTACCGCGCCACGTCGATCCGCCCAGGCCTGTACCTGGTGGATTTCATCAAGCATGAGGCCGGACACAACTGGTCGATCAGCCTGGTACTGGACACGCCGAACGCCTCATTCACTGCGGTGATCGGGCGCCTGCCGGACCAAGCCGAGACCCACGAAGGCCTTTATCACCGCGCCCTCGCCGGTAAACCGCTGACCTCGGTCGAAGTCGACTTCTTCCACGGCAGCCTCGACCGCCCATGGCAGGCCGGCCACTGCCTGCATGCACCGACCGACGAACTGGTCGGCCTGCGTAACCAGTACCGCTACAGCCCCAGCGAAGTCTACGAACACATCTACCTCAACGAGCGCTTCTACGCCTGGCAATGCTTGAAGGGCGTAGAGCAAGGCCTGTGCGACACCGACCGCTGCCATTACTACAAGATCGCCGAGCAGCTGTACCTGTTCGTGTGGCAGGAGAAGATCGTGCCGACTCTCGGCCTGGTACTGATCGACCTGCAGCAGCACCGCAGCGACGGCAAGATCTTCGGTTATGCGGGCGCGTCCTTCGATGCGCTGTCGAACTTCCCCATCAGCTCGTATTGCCAGGTGCTCAACCGCACGGAGTATCCCGATGACTGAGCCGCGCACGGTGGTGATCACCGGCGCCGGCACAGGGATCGGCGCCGCGTGTGCCCGGTTGTATGCCCAGGAAGGTGCACGCCTGGTGCTGATCGGGCGGCGCCGTGAGCCATTGGAACAGGTGGCGCAGGACACTGGTGGCCTGATCCTGGTGGGCGATGCCGCCTGCCCGCAGACCTGGGACGGGTTTATCCAACAGATCAGCGAGCACTATGGGCGCCTCGATGTGCTGCTGGCCTGTGCCGGCGGGCATGGCCTGGGCAGCGCGACCCAAACCAGCCCCGCCACCTGGGAAAGCGCCCTGCGCAGCAACCTGGACAGCGCGTTCTATAGCGCCCGCGCCTGCTTGCCGCTGTTGCAGGAAAACGCGGGGACTATCGTGTTGATCGGCTCCATCGCCTCCTTGGCAGCGGGGCCCGAGGTGTGCGGCTACACCACGGCCAAGCATGCGTTGCTCGGGCTTAATCGCTCGCTGGCGCGGGACTACGGACCACACGGTGTGCGGGTGAACGCGGTGTGTCCCGGCTGGGTGCGTACGCCCATGGCCGACGCGGAAATGCAGCCGTTGATGGACGCCTATGGCGACACCTTGCAGCAGGCATACGACCGGGTCTGCGCCGACGTGCCGCTGCGCCGTGCGGCCAGTGCCGAAGAGATCGCCACGGTATGTCGCTTCCTGGCCTCCAGTGAGGCATCGATCATTACCGGGGCGACGTTGGTGGCCGATGGCGGTTCCAGCATTGTCGATGTGCCCACCCTGGCGTTCGCGCACTTGGAGAATGCCCATGACTGACCTGGATTTCAGCGGGCACGTGGTGCTGGTCACGGGCGGCGCCCAGGGCATTGGCCGGGGCATCGTCGAGGCGTTTGCCCTGCGTGGCGCGCAGGTGGTGATTGCTGATCGGCAGTTGGAACAGGCTCAGGCCGTGGCGACCGAGTTATGCGCGCAGGGCTATCGGGTTGAAGCAGTAGGCGTCGACCTGGCCGAATCACAGGCGGTGTTCAAGTGCGTTCAAGGGTTGCCACAACTGGATATCCTGGTACACAACGCCGGGTATTTTCCGCTGACGGCCTTTGAAGACATCACTCCGGACATCCTGCAGCGCACCCTGGCGGTCAACCTGTCGGCGCTGTTCTGGCTGACCCAGGCGGCACTGCCGGCGTTTCGCGAACAGGGCCAGGGCTGTGTGCTGGTGACCTCCTCGGTGACCGGCAACCGCGTCGGTTATCCGGGCCTCAGCCATTACGCGGCGTCCAAGGCCGGGGTCAACGGGTTTATCCGCAATGCCGCGCTGGAACTGGCGCCGTTGAACGTGCGGGTCAATGGCGTGGAGCCGGGCATGATCGCTACGCCGGCGATGGACAACCTGGGTGACGCCGCGCTGAATGACAGCATCGCCAACCGGGTGCCGCTTGGGCGTCTGGGCGCGGCGGCGGATATTGCCGGCGCCATGCTGTTCCTCGCCTCCGATCTCGCCAGCTACATCACCGGGCAAACCCTGGTGGTGGACGGTGGCTCGACCCTCCCCGAAATCTAAACGCTATCCGCTCTATGACCGCTGCCCCCCCCGTAGGAGCCGGCTTGCCGGCGATGGCGCCCCTGAGAACTACGTTGAACTCACGGGCCTTATCGCCGGCAAGCCGGCTCATACAGGGGTGGATGTCGTTTTGGGTGGTTAGACCGCCTGGAGCCGGCTGGAACGGAAATCCTTGGGCGACACCTCGAATTGCTTCTTGAACGACCGGCTGAAATGCGCCGAGTCGGTAAAGCCCCATTTGTAGGCGATCGAGGTGATCGACTCACTGCGCAGGAACGGGTTGGTCAAGTCATCCGCGCTGCGTTTGAGCCGCGCGCGCTGGATGTAGCGGCAGACGCTGTCGTCCTGCTCTTCGAACAAGCGGTACAGGTGGCGAACCGAGATATTCAGCCGATTGGCCAGGCCGATCGGGCTGAGGCCAGGCTGGCTCAGGGACTCATCGATGACCTTCTGCACGTAGCTGCGCAGGTTGTTGCCCTGCAACAGCGCCAGGCCCTCGCGACACTCGTCGCCCTGCTCCAGGGCCGAGCCCAGCAGCGACACAAAAGCGCTTTGCAGCGCCTCCACTTCACCTGCGCCGTCTTCGGTGTCGTCCTTGCAGAGTTGGTCCATCAGCACATGCAGCATGCGCCCGCAGGCTTTGGTCGAGGAGATCTTGCCAAAGGCGCGTGCGTCGCCGCCCAGGTGCTTGCACACCTGCGGGCGTGACAGTGACAGGGAGGCGTGTTCGATCAGGCCGAAGGGGGTGATTTCGATGGAGCCCACCGAGTCCATCAGCAGCATCTCGCCGGGGGCCAGTTGCAGGGTCTGGCCGTTCTGCGCGATCTGCGAGTAGCCGCTGCGCTGGCTGACCAGGAAACAGTCCTGGTCGTTGTCGTGGTCGGCGTGGTGCGCCGGGCGTTTGATCAGCCCGGCATTGGTGCGCAGGATGGCGACGCCGCGCGGCAAGTCTCTGATCTCGCCGATAAACAGCGAGCGGTTGAACGCCAGTTCTGTATCGAAGTAACCGCACGCGGCACGTAGGTCGCGGTTCCAGGTGTCCAGCCCGTCGTGTGCATGCTGTGGGATGCTCATGGGGTGTCTCCACAAAGGATTCTTTTTGTTGTTCTGGCGCAATAGTTAACATGTTATCTATATGCATGCAACAACAACCTGTTTGCCCTTTGCAGAAGCACTAATGATGCCAATCAGAGGTTCGACAACACGCGATTCAATCCGACCAGCGCCGCTAGCAAGTGACTGCGTTGCGCACGGCTCAAGGCGATGTAGCGTCGAAAAGCCGGTAGGCGATTGACCACCTCACTGCCGCCCATATGCTCCAGGCGCACGCACCATTGCTGGCCTTGCAGCTCGATGCGCAGGCGTTTGAAATCCAGTGGCATCAGCGCTTGGAACAATGTGGTGTCAGCCAGTAATCGTGCCTGTATTTCACGGCACAGGGCCTGGTTACCGGAACGACGCCGCACACGAATGCCAGTGCGTCGAATCGCGCCGCCGTGGTGCACTTCGAAGCTCGCTGTGCCTCCTGTCGCAGCAGGCACACGCAGAACAAACTCAGTCAACACCAGGTGCATCAGCAACTGCGACTCGGTGCGTTCGACAATCTCGAACGCCACGCCGTCCACTTCAAGTGTCGCCAACCCGAGGTTGCGCCGCAGGTGCGCCAGGGTCACTCCCGGTCGATAGCCTGCCGGCGCGCGCTCGGCGCGAAACAGTTCAAACAGTCTTTGCCGCAAAGTCGCTATAACCGTCATCGGC
Organism: Pseudomonas sp. AC112; assembly: GCF_979253545.1. Taxonomy (NCBI): domain Bacteria; kingdom Pseudomonadati; phylum Pseudomonadota; class Gammaproteobacteria; order Pseudomonadales; family Pseudomonadaceae; genus Pseudomonas; species Pseudomonas sp. AC112. The sequence goes on along the minus strand of NZ_CEEDCM010000001.1, from coordinate 4,552,727 downwards.
CTGCTCCGGTTGGTGGCTGAATTCCTTTGCCAGCACCTCCTCCACGGAGGCTGGCTTGAAGGGGTTGACCTTCTGCACCACCAGGGTCCAGAACAGCGCGTACGCGGCTGTGCCGCCCAACATCACACCGAACGGCACGTAGATGTCCGCCGGGTTCATGCCCGGTGGCGTGATGAACCACATGCCCAGCAGGATGCCGATGCTCGACACGATCTGTGGCAGCGGGAACCACGGCGAGCGATACGCCCGTGGCAGGTCCGGCCGACGGATGCGCAGGCTCACCACCGAGATCGTCACCAGCAGGTAGGCAAAGCTCCACGCGCACACCGCCGCCAGCACCAGGTGCATGATGTTGTCGGTGTTGCCGCCCAGGTACAGCGCGTGCAGGCAAGGAATCAGCATCGCCACCAGGATGCACAACAGCGGCGTCTTGAAGCGTGGGTGCAGGTAGGTGAAGACTTTGGGCAACGCCCCATCCACCGCCATGCCGTAGAGAATGCGTGGCACGCCGGCCATCAAGGTGTTGATGGTGGCCGCGCCGGCAAACAGGAAGCCGATGCCCAGCCACAGTGGGCCGATTTGGCCCATCACCTGCTCGGCGAATTTGGGGATGGCCATGGGTGTGTCCAGCAAGTGCACGCCGGAGGCGGCATCGAGTACCACGTTTTCTACTTGGCGTTTCATTGCCGCGCCGTAGATGAACATGCACGTGGCCACACCCATCAGCCCCAACATCATGGCGCGCGGCATCACCTTGGCCGACTGGCGCAGGTCCGGCGCCAGCGGTGTGACGAATTCGCAGCCGACAAACATGAACATCGCCATGCCCACCAACGACAGCACGGTGATCAGGTCGGTGCCCACCAGCGACTCACCGAACCAGCCGTCCAACTGCACGGCGGGCGCGGCGATCAGCCCCAGCACGCCAAACACCATCAGGGTGGTCCACATACCGAAGGTGAGGATGATTTCCGCACGGCCAAACGCGCTGACACCAAACGCGTTAAGCACACCAAAGACGATCACGAAGCCGACGCCCAGCAACCACGAACCACCGGCCGATTCCGCCAAGGTGTTGAGGTGCTCGAAGTTCACCAGGGCCATGACCCCGGACAGGATGGTTTCGGCGGTGCCGGCGAACACATGCACGATCAGGTAGGCCGACAAGGTGCCGGTGATCGCGAAAAACCGCCCCATGCCGCAGTTGATGTAGTCGTACACCGAACCGGTGGTGGGCAGGATCGAGGCGGCTTCGGCAAAGGTGGTGGCCTGGGCCAGCATCATCACCACGGCGATCAGCATCGCCAGGGCGAACGCACTGCCGCCGATGCCAAAGCCCATGGTGGCGGTGAGAATCACCGGGCTGGCCATGATCAGGCCGATGGTGCTGGCCAACGCGGTGGGGAAACCTACCGTGCCCCGGTTGAGGTGCGCGGTGAGTCGGTCGTTGATCGACATGGTGGGGTCCTCGAAAGCGGTTTTTTTTAATGTGTCAGCACTCTGCGCCCCACTCGAGTTGATCGTCTTGCCCCTGTCTGCCGCCGGTTTTGTTGCTCCCTGCCACAGCGTAGGGCATGGCGGCCTGGGTCAATTCCCTGGCACGCAGAGAAAAGACTTCGCCCCCCGCGCTCGCCCTAATGCGCCCTCACTCTTAACCAAGATGGGGACAATAACAATGGAGCACACACTGAAAAATCGCCGCCTGCGCCAGGCGGTCGGCCTGGGTATTGCGCTGCTGATGGGCCAGGCCCAGGCCATCGAGTTGTATGCCGATGCCGACACCAGGGTCACCGGTAACTTCCTGGCCGTATATGGGATGTTCAACAGCCCGAAGAACTACGACGGGCGCAGCGGCGGCTCCACCTGGCGCGAGGCCTTTATCAAGTACGGCCTGAGCGTGGACCAGAGCCTGGGCGCCTTTGGCGGCGTGTATGGCACGGCCAACCTGGTGAGTTCCGGCACTTGGGGCGATGGCGATGCATCCGGGGTGACCACGGGCAAGGAGCGCACCACCAAGTTTGACGAAGCCTTTGCCGGCTGGCGCTCCGGCGATCTGTTCCCGGCGTTGGGCAAGGACGGCGTGGACCTTTCGTTCGGCCGCCAAATCATCATGCTGGGCGACGGTTTCCTGATCAACGATGACGGCCCCAACCTCGGCAAGGGCGTGGGCGACGGTGAATTCAACCGCGGCGGCGCCTACTACATCGCCGCACGCCATGCCTTCGACAAGACCGCCGTGGTCCGCCTGGGCGGCAAGGATGGTGTGCATGGCAGCCTGATGTGGATCAAGTCCGACAACCCCGCCCAGGCCATGACCGAAATGGCCGCTGGCACCCTGGAATACAGCGCCGCACCGGGCACCCTGGGCCTTACCTACATTCATGGGATCGACGTGGATGAACGCTTCGCCAGCGAGGTGCAGCGCCAACGCAAGGGCATGAACCTCTATAGCCTGCGCGGCGCGGGCAATGTCGGCATCGACAACGCGCACTTCGCCTTTGAACTGGCCCGCCAGGACCGCCGCGACAGCCAGCAGAATGCCGGTTACGCCGAAGCCGGCTACACCTTCGCCGACCTGCCCTGGTCGCCGGACCTGACCTACCGCTACGCGCGTTATTCAAAGAACTGGGACGCAATGTTCGCAGGCTTCAACCGGGGCTACGGCACCTGGGTGCAGGGTGAAGTGGCGGGCAACTACTCGGGCCCCTACAACACCAATACGTCAGTGCAACACGTGGCGCTCAAGGTCAAGCCGCTGGAGAACCTCACCCTCAGCGCGCTGTTCTTCGACTACACCACCGTCAGCACCCGTGGCCAACTCAACCTGGACGGTCGCGAGCTGGACCTGTACGCCGAGTGGGCGGTGAATGAGCACCTGATCATCACGCCACTACTGGGCCTCTACAAGCCCAACAAGGATGCCGAGACCGGCGGCAATCAGGTCGGTGGCAACGGCACCAACGTGTACAGTCAGTTGGTGGTCGCCGTGCCGTTCTGAACCGCTTGGGGCGCGCAGGGACGCAGCGCCTGGACCTCGGCATAAGCGCCCTGGTGGTACAACAGCGGCGCACGCCCGAAGTCATCAAACGCAACCACCTTGCCGATCATGATCCAATGGTCGCCGCCGTCGACCTGCTGGTATTTCTCGCAGTGGAACCGCGCCGAGCAATCGGCGAATACCGGCGAGCCACCCTCCCCCGGTTCGTACTCGATCAGGGCGAAGCGATCCTCACGCGGGCGAGCAAAATTGTTGGACAGGTGCACCTGGTCGGCGGCCAGCACATTCACCGCAAAGTGGCTGGCCTCCTCGAACACTTCGTGGCTGTTGGAGCGCTTGTCGATGCTCCACAGCACCAACGGCGGGTCGAGGGATACCGAGTTGAAACTGTTGGCGGTCACGCCCACCTTGCGCCCGGACGCGGTGGCGGCGGTGACCACGGTCACGCCGGTGGCGAAGTTGCCCAGTGCACGGCGAAAGGCGCGTGGGTCGAAAAGGCTGCTGTCGGACATGCAAGACTCCCGGGCGCCATTGGATGGGCGCCCTGATTGTTGTGAGGGGAAGAACGCGCTACACCATGCTCGGGTCCGGCTCCAGGCCCATCAGCTCACGGCCGAGGATCTGCGCGCAGACGTCGTAGTCGGTGTAGGCATGGGCGCCGGTCATGTGCGAATCGCGGAACAGGCGCTGCATTTCGTTGTGTTCGAACCAGGCATTGCCGCCGGCGGCGGCGAACAGCCGGTCCACGGCTTCGATGCACATTTTCGTTGCGTAGGCCTGGTTGGTGCGCCAGAACGCCAGGGTTTCGCGGCTCGGGTAGCGGTGCGCGGCGCTATGTTCGGCGTGGTCCTGCCAGGTCTTTTCGAGGAATGCGCGGGCGGCAGCCACTTGGTGGGTGGATTCGGCCAGGCGCATCAAGGCGGGCGTGGCCGCACCGACGGCGGCACCGGTGTAGGCACGCACGCGGTTTTTGGTTTTTTCGCGGAACACCTCCAGCATGCGCTCGGCCACGCCGAGGCTGACGGTGGAAAATCCACTGGCGAAATACGGGCGGTACGGCGCGTAGAAAATCTGGCTGTCCGGATAGAGGCCAAAGCCCGCCGACTTGCCTTCCATCATGTCCTTGGCTTTCTGGATGCGATGCTCGGGCACCCAGGCATTGTCGATGACCAGGGTCTTGGTGCCGCTGCCCTTCATGCCGGCAGCGAACCAATCGTCACGGATCTGGTAGTCACTGCGCGGCAGCACGGCGAAGCAGTAATCCTGGCCGCCTTCGGCGTTCTGCCGGCGGCAGCCGACAATCGCCCACTCGCCATGATCACAGCCGCTGCTCCAGCCCATTTCACCACTGAAGTACACCCCGCCTTCGCCCTCCACCACCCGGCCAAACGGCGCAATACTGCTGCTGGCCGTGGCGTGCGGGTTTTCGCCCCAGATCTCCTGCTGCAACTGCGCCGAAAACAGCGCCAGTTGGTGGCTGTGGGTGCACAACAAGCTCATGGCCCAGGCGGTGCTGGCGCAACTGCCGGCGAGCAAGGCGATGCAGTCAGCGAATTCGGGCAGTGACAGTTCCAGGCCACCAAAGGCCTTGGGTTGAAAGGCGCGGTGTAGGCCGATGCTTTTGAGCAAGGCGATGTTTTCATCCGGCACCTGACGCTGCTGTTCGGCCCACGTGGCATTCGCGGCAATCAGGGGCAGGAGGGGCTTGAGGTCTTCAAGGAGCGGGTTTGGCTTTTTCATGGACGGCCCTGCTTATTATTGGAAGTCCGGCAGGCGCTCCGGGTAGAGGAACGACGCGGGATGCAGGGCCAGTATCGAATGGGTCACGCCGCTGGAAAATGCACGTTCCACAGGCAAGGTTGTACTTTTCATAGCGGTGGCAGCCACAGACATAGCGCGCGGCAGGCAGAGTCAAGCCATGTCCTGATCACCTGGTTACTCTCGGGCTTTCCTTTGTGAACTGCCAGGAACCTGCCATGAGTGATATCCCGCTGCTGCCCCACGTCGAAGCCTTCCTGCGTCGACCCCACGGGCTGTTTATCGACGGCGTGAACGTGCGCAGCCATTCCAGCCAGACCCTGGCCGTGACCAACCCGGCCAACGGACAGGTGATTGCCCACGTGGCTGATGCCGACCTGGCGGATATTGACGCAGCGGTGGACTCTGCCAACCGGGGTTTTCAACGGTGGTCCCAGGCTGCGCCGGCGACACGCAGCAATGTGCTGCTCAAGCTCGCCGACCTGCTGGAGCGCAACCGCGAAGAACTGGCGCAAATCGAAACCTGCCAGTCCGGCAAGATCATCCAGATTTCCCGCGCGTTCGAGGTCGACCAGGCTGCGCATTTCCTACGCTACTACGCCGGCTGGGCGACCAAGATCAGCGGCCAGACCCTTACCCCGTCGCTGCCCTCGTTCAACGGCGAACGCTATACCGCGTTCACCTTGCGTGAACCGGTGGGTGTGGTGGTGGGTATCGTGCCGTGGAATTTCTCGACCATGATCGCCATCTGGAAACTCGGCTCGGCGCTGGTGACCGGCTGCAGCATCATCATCAAGCCCAGCGAGTTCACGCCGTTGACCCTGCTGCGCATCGCCGAACTGGCCATCGAGGCCGGGCTGCCGGCGGGTGTGCTCAACGTGTTGACGGGCGGTGGTCATGTCGGCAAAGGGCTGGTGGAACACCCCGGCACCCACAAAGTGTCGTTCACCGGCTCCGTGCCCACCGGTATCGCCGTCGGCCGCAGCGCCATGGGTGCCGGGCTGACCCGCGCGACTCTGGAGCTGGGCGGCAAGAACGCCGCCGGGTTCCTGCGCGACGTGGATGTGGACAAAGCGGTGGACGGCATCATCGAAGCAGGCTTTTTGCATTCCGGGCAAATCTGCGCGGCGGCCGAGCGCTTCTTCGTGCACCGCTCGCAGATAGACGCGGTGCTGGAAAAACTGAGCCAGCGCCTCAGCCGTCTCACCATCGGCTCGCCGTTGGACGAGCGCACCGAATTCGGCCCGGTCACCCACCATCAGCATCAACTCAAGCTGCTCGGCTACTTTTCCCAGGCCCGTGCTGAAAACAACACGATCATCCACGGCGGTACCCTCATCGACCGCCCTGGCTGCTACGTCGAACCCACGGTGATCCTTGCCAACAGCATCAGCGACACCCTGCTCAACGAAGAAACCTTCGGCCCCATCGCCACGTTCCTGCCCTACGACAGCGAGGACGAACTGCTCGCGCTGATGAACAACGGCCCCTACGGCCTCAGCGCCAGCCTGTGGACCAACGATCTGGGCAAGGCCCTGCGCATGGTGCCGGCGATCCAGGCCGGCACCGTGTGGGTGAACATGCACACGCTGCTCGACCCGGCGGTGCCGTTTGGTGGGAATCGCTCTTCGGGGGTGGGCCGGGAGTTTGGCAGTGCATTCATCGAGGATTACACCGAGCTCAAGTCGGTGATGATTCGGTACTGAACGGAACCACTGCCTCCGCCTCGATCTCGATCAACCACTGCGGCATCGACAACCCGCTGACGATAATCCACGAAGACGGCGGCGGGTTGTGCGGAAAGCGCTCGCGCAACGCCTGCGCGATGGGCTCCTGCTGGTCGCGGGCGGACTCGACGATATACAGCCGCAGCATGATCACATGGGAGAGATCGCCCTCGACCTCGGCCAGGACCTTTTCGATATTGTCCAACGCCGTGGCGGTTTGCTCGGCTATGCCAGGGCCGACGGTGCGCTCGTCTGCATCCACGCCCACCTGGCCGGAGAGCAGGATGCGCCGGCCTTGCGGGACTTCGAGGGCCTGGCTGAAGCCGTATTGCAGGGAGTTGAATACCGTTGCGGGATTGATGACTTTTCGCTGCATGACGCTTCCTTGTTGTCTGTAGGAAAACAAGGCTAACCCAAAGGCGTCGCTCAATCGGGCAGTTCAACATCCCGCAACATATCGGGTTCAGGTCAACACCGAACGTGGCGCATGCCGACCTTGTGGGAGCTGCATTGGGCCTACCACTGCCCCATCGCCAGACTGAACGGCGAAAACTCCGCAAATTGCCAACGCAACGCCAGTGCCGCCGGGCGGCGGACTATGTGTTCCACGGTCACCGTCCACAAGCGCTGGGCGCCCTCGAATGGGTCCACTTGCGGGCCGTCGAGAATCAGTGAGGTGCGCCCCGCCACTTGCAGCACATCCCCCGAGTCGAAATCGATGAACAACAACCCCGCCACCGGGTTCAACTGCAGGTTGCCCAGGGTGTTGAAGAACAGGTTGCCGGCGAAGTCGGGGATGGTCAGCACGTTGCCTTCCACGCGCACGAAACCGGTATTGCCACCCCGATGAGAAACGTCCACAGAACGCTGGCCGTCGACTTCGACGTAGCTGGCGACAAAGAAAGTGTCGGCGTTGCGGATCATGGCGTGGGCCGCGGCGTCCAGGCTGTTGGCACGCTCGACCAGCGTGCCGGGCTTGCGCGCGATGGCATCGACGGGCCGCAGCTGGATGTACTTGGGGCAGTTGCCGAAGGTGTGCACCACGTCGACCGAAAAGCCGTCGTGATCGAGCGCGCCGATGCGCCCGTTCATGCGGTTGCGGCGACGGGTGTTGAGGTCGATGCCCAGCAGGCCCACCGAGGCGCCGTCGAGCAATGCGTTGCGGGCAGGGTCGCCCACGGAGGGCAGGCTGTCGACCTGCAAGGTCTGTGGGTCCGGCGAGTGGGCGAAGCCCGGGGCGCCTTCAATCAGGGTTGCCCAGGGAATGCCCTGCGCGTCCACCACCCCCAGCAACAGGTACGGCAACAAGGGGTAGAAATCCCGGTGCTGTTCCGGCAGGTGATCACGAATCACCTTGGGCCCGACCACGGCCATGCGGTCGGCCACACCGACCGCTGCTTGCAGCTGCCGTTCACCGGCATGCCAGGGCGTTTGTTCGTTCAGGTTCATGGCAATCACCTCAGGGTTGGATGCCTTGATGCTGCGCCTTGCCTGGCATTGGTGGAATAACCACGCCAGGCAATCCTCTATTACGCCAGCTGAAATGCCGGGTGGTCGCGCAGCGCTGCCACGCAGTGGTCGACAAAACTGCGCACACGCATCGGCGCATGGCGGCCCTGGCGATACACCACCTGCACGGGCAGTGGCGGCGGCTCGAAGTCCGGCAATACACGGCGCAATTGCCCGCTCTGCAGATGCTCGTGCACCGGGTAACTCAGGCAGCGAATCAGCCCGGCCCCATGCACCGCCGCGTTGATCGCGCCCTGCACCGTGGCGCAGCCCAGGCGTGCGCGAGCCTTGAACTGATAGCCGCTAAAATCCCACTGCACCCGGTCGGCACTGGCGATCAGCCGATGTTGCTTGAGATCTGCGGGGTGCCGGGGTTCGCCATGGGCGGCGAGGTAGTCGGGGCTGGCGCAGAGGATAGACCGCACCTGCCCCACAGGCCGGGCGATCAACGACGAGTCGGGCAGCTCACCGACCAGGATCGCCACGTCCAGTCCCTCTTCATGCAGGTTCGGGTAATAGTCGTGGTAATGGGCGGCCAGGCGCACCTCGGGATAGCGGTCCAGGTAGCCGGCCAATACCGGCGCCATCACATAGCGGCTGAATAAGAAGGGCAGGAACACCCGCAGGTTGCCCTGGGCCTGGGCATGCAACCCTTTGGCCGAGGCTTCGGCGGTGTCGACCGCAGCGAGCAGGCGCACGCAGTCCGCCAGGTAGGCGCTGCCGGCGTCGGTCAGGTTGACGCCGCGCGTACTGCGTTCGAGCAAGCGCACGCGCAGGCGCGCTTCCAGACGGGCCACCGCACGAACCAGAGTCGGGCCCGACACCTGCGCGCCACGCGCTGCGCTGGCCAGGCTCGATTGCCCGGCCAGCGCGGCGAACAGTTGCATGTCGCGATAGCGTTCCATCAGCTGCGCCGTTTCATCGCCGGTTTCAGGGCAGCGTCCTGGCCCAGGCGATGGGTGAGGAAGTCGACAAAGGTGTTGACCTTGGCCGGCACGCGGCCGCTTTTCTGAAACACCACCTGGATCGGCAGCGGCGGCGCCTCATAGTCTTCAAGGACAATCTCCAGCTCCCCCGCCGCCACCGCTGTGGCGACCTGATAGGACAACACCCGCGTCATGCCCCAGCCCAAGCGCGCCAGGTTGATGGCGGCGTTGTTTGCCGTGACGACCAGGCGCGGCTCGATGGGCACAGTCAACGCTTGGCCGCCGTCGACGAATTCCCAGCCACTCACCAACTGGCTGGACGACGACGTGGCTATCTTGGCCTCGCGCAATTGCGACGGATGCCCAGGCCGGCCATGTTGGTCGAGATAGGCCGGCGACGCACACACCACCCGGCGCACTTCGCCGACCTTGATCGCCTGCTGCCCCGGCTCGTGCAGATGGCCGATTCGCACCGCCACATCCACACCCTCGTCGGTCATGTTGACCACGCGGTCGACCAGCAAGGCGTTGATGTTCACCAACGGAAAGCGGTCCAGGTATTCCCCCAGCACCGGCGCCACATACAACTCGCCGAACAGCACCGGTGCCGTAACCGTCAAGTGGCCGCAGGGGATGGAATAACTGCCCGCCGCCGCCTCCTCGGCTTCATCGAGCTCGGCCAGGATGCGCCGACAATCTTCCAGGTAACGCTGGCCGGCTTCGGTCAAGTGCAGGCTGCGGGTGGTGCGCGCCAGCAGCTGAGTGCCGATGCGTTCCTCCATGGCGGCGATGGCACGCGTCACACTGGGTGGCGAGGTTTTCAGGCGACGCGCGGCGGCGGCGAAGCCCTCCTCCTCGGCCACCGCCAGGAACACCTGCATTTCATGAAATCGGTCCATCGGCACGCCTCTAGAAAGTTATTGCGACTGCAAGCCCACCGCCGTGCGCGGCATGCCCACGAACCCCGGCAATGCCTCGATGCTGGCGAGCCAGGCGCGCACCTGAGGGTAGTCGGCCAGCGACACATTGCCTTCTGGCGCATGGGCGATGTAGGTGTAGAAGGCCACATCGGCAATGGTCGGCTGCTCACTGGCCAGGAAGCGGCTTTGGCCCAGCTGCGTTTCCATCAGTTTCAGCAACGCGTGGGACCGGCTGATGGCGGCGGCGGTGTCCACCTGGGCACCAAACACCAGGGCAAGGCGTGCAGTCGCGGGTCCCGCGTGGAGTTGCCCGGCGGCCGCCGAGAGCCAACGCTGCACACGGGCCTGGCCCACCGGGTCGCTCGGCAGCCACTGGCCATTGCCGTAGGTGTTCGCCAGGTAGACCAGGATCGCGTTGGAGTCCGCCAGTACCACACCGTTGTCATCGATGGCTGGCACCTGGCCGAACGGGTTGATGGCAGCAATGAACTCGGGCGCTTTGTGGGCGGCTTGCTTGAGGTCCACCAACACATAGTCCGTGGGCAGGCCCAACAGAGACAGCATCAGCTCGACCCGATGGGAGTGGCCGGACAACGGGAAACCATAGAGTTTGATCATGAAAGGCTCCAAAAAAGGGGTTATCGACCCCCGCATGTTCCACCGCTGCCGCGACCGTTGGAATCACCAGGATTTACAATCCAGCATTTCATCCGGCGAAACAATCACTCACTGCGACACAATCAAAAATCTCGCCATCTATTCCCTGTAGGAGCTGGCTTGCCGGCGATAGCGGTATCTCAGGCGAAAAAAAATGCCAGCAGTCCCGCCGCCTTCGCAGCCTCGCCAGGGCTCGACAGCTCCCACAGTTGACCTTCGTCGTGGCGCGTCAACGCTCTACGAGGCGATCCCGCAGGAATCGATGGCTACTGGAAAACAACCGCCGGTAGGTCAGCAACACCGCCCCTACCGTGCCCAGCGCCGACGACGCGGCAATCAGAAACATGATCACGATCTGATACCGCACCGCATCCTCCGGGCTCTCCCCCGCCAGCACCTGCCCGGTCATCATGCCGGGCAGGCTGACGATGCCCACCACGGTCATCTGGTTCAACGTCGGGATCATCCCGGCGCGCACGGCCTGGCGGATGGCTTCCTGCGCCGCTTCCCAGCGCGAGCCACCGAGGGCCAGGATCATTTCGATGGTGTTGCGGCCCGAGGTCAGTTCCTGGGTCATGCGCTCGATCCCCAGGGACACGCCGGTCAGGGTGTTGCCGAGGATCATGCCGAGGATCGGAATTGCATACTGCGGCTCGTACCACGGATGGATGCGAATCACCGCAAACAAACCCACGGCCGTGACCAGCCACGAACTGCCCCACACCGACAGGATGCTGTCAGCGCGCTGCCCGCGATAAGTCCGTCGCCCACGCCCTGCTGCCGAAAGGCCGGCGATCAGGGTCATCGCACACATCAACGGCAGCACCACGTACCAGTAGGCGAACTCGAACACCCAGCCCAGCAGGTAACCGATGGCCAACAGTTGCACCACGGTGCGCACCGCCGCCCACAGCAACTGGCGGCCCAACCCCAGGCGCAGCAGCAGCGAGAGTGCACCGTTGATAAGGATCAGCGACGCGGCGATGCCCATGTCGAGCGCGGTGAGGTTCTGATAATTCATGGCTGGGGCACTCCGCTCAACACACCGGCACTCATCTGCAAATGGATGTCACTCATGCGCCGCGCCTGTTCCAGGTCGTGGGAGACCCAGATACAGGCGCGGGACGGGTCCCCGGCGAACCAAGCATCGATCAGCGCTTCCACCTCGCGGGATGAGGTGGGGTCGAGGGCGGCGGTGGGCTCGTCCAGCAACAGCACTTCGGGATTGAGTTGCAGAGTGCGGATCAACGAAACCACCTGGGATTCGCCGCCCGACAGGTCGGCGGCGCGCTTGGCCAAAAAGTCCGGTGCCTTGCCGGCATGCCCCAGCAGTGTGGTGACGGTCGCCAGGTCGAAGCGGCGCTTGCGTGAGGTCTTGAGGCTGAAGGGAAAGCGCAGGTTGTCTTCCACCGAGCCTTCGAGCAGCGCCGGGCGTTGCGACAGGTAGCTGATGTGGCAACGGTAGTGAGGTATCTGTGCGTTGCCGATCGGCTGGTTGTTCCACAGGATCTGCCCGGACGTGGGTGCATCCAGCAGCGCCAGCGCGCGCAGGAACACGCTTTTGCCGGAGCCGGATGCACCGGTGATCGACACACGGTCGCCGGCCAGCAAGGTGAAATTAGTGGGCTGGAGCAAGCGCACCTGGCGGCGCTCGTCCATGCGCGTGAGGGCGCGGGTTTCGATTAATGGGGTGTCGGTCATGAACTCATTACTCGTTTGAACGGCTTGCAATCAAAAACTTCACTGCCTATATTCCTTGCCTGGCGCTCTCTACGCCACCTTCCGCGGAAAGGGCTGCGCCCAAGACACTGCAACACCCTCATTCTCTACGACTCCCAACCTTAAAGCGGAAAAGGTTTGTACAAGGAGATCGTATGTCCCGACACTTCAACACCGATGGCCGCCTCAACCTTGAGCAGCAGCGCAAGCGCGCCAAGGAATTGCTGCCACACCTGAAAACCCAAGACCCGAATGCGACCCTGTCCCAGGCGCAATGGGCGATCGCCAAGCAGTTGGGTTTCAGCAGTTGGCCGAGGCTCAAGGCCCATGTCGATGCCATCGACTTCGCCGCCCACCACCCCGACTTCGCCGCCAGCGATGAACCTCGCACCACCCATTGGCGTTGCGGCAATGACATTGCCCACAGCCTGCAGATCGCCGGGTTCAAGGGCGACTTCAAAATGCTCACCGACCCGCTGTGCATGGGGCCGGTTCGTGATGTGCCCAGCGAAGCATTCCGCGCCATGCGCAGTACGTTTATCAGCCAGGCTTTCGCCCTGGACAAAACCCAAGCAGCGCGCCGCGTCGCTGATGAATATGACCAGCTTGACGCCTTGGCCAACGCCGATCACAGCGTGCTGTGGTGCGAAGCGGATGCCTACGACCAACTGTTCCTGATTCGTGCACTCGCCAGTCTTGAGCAGGCGCCGCGCAAACTGGAGCTGATCGAGGTGGACCGCGTGCCCGGTGTCGAGCGTTTTATCGGGATCGGCCAATTGGCCCCCGATGTACTGGCCTGGCTCTGGCCGCAGCGACGACGGCTCGGTGACGACGCGGTGCACTTGGCCAAACGCGCCTGGGCGGCGTACTGCTCCCCCTCTCCCGAACGCCTGGCGGAACTGACCCACGGCACCCATTCGGCATTGCCCTTGCTGGCACCTGCGCTGTTGCGCCAATTGCAGGAATTACCGGGCGTGCGCGATGGCTTGTCGCTCACCGAGCGCCTGTCACTGAGCTACATCGCCGAAGCCGGACCGGTCCCGTTTGGCCGGGTGTTTGCTGAGTTAACGGGCAAGCGCGAACCGCTGCCGTTCCTGGGGGACATGATGTTTCATGCGCTGTTGCGGCCGTTAATTGACGGTGACAGCCCTTTGCTCATGGAGGCAGAAGCACAAAACTCGTGGCCGCAACGCGTGTTGACGCTGACGGCATTAGGGGTTGAAGTGCTTGAAGGCCAAGCCTATTGGCTCGACCACTGCACACATGAACGCTGGGTCGGAGGGACACGCATTCGACCCGGCCGGCCTCACTGGACAATTGATGAGGCTAACCAACCTGTTTTTCAGCGAAGAGCCATCGCGTAGGCTTCTTCATCCGAGAAGCCCTCCATGATGAGGTCGATAATGGCCTCTCTGTACTCACTGACCTTCACCGGCAGGGTGGCTTTATTCGCTTGATAATAAGCCGCCATCCGTTGCAGGGCTTGGGGCTTCTTCACCTTTTTGCGAGGTTTCACCGTTTGTTCGGTCACACTGACGAAACCATCGAAATCGGCTGTCGCGGTGCTCCAGTCAAATTCAAAGACCTGCTTGCGCGCAGCCACCGGATCGAAGTGTCGAGTAAAAAAGCTGCCACACTCTCCCGAACCTTTGCTGATTACCAGCGATGTCAGGTCTGGCAGTACCCGCTCATTGGTGAACAGCCTGACCACATCCAGCCGCCGTCCGGTAGAGACGGGAATAGCATTTTTAACCACCGGATGATCCGGGTTCTCGCTCTTGGCGCGATCGACCAGTTCGGAATACGTCAAGCAATGCTTGTGTTGGGCCAGATCAACCAGAATCGGGTAATAGACAGACGCCAGCTGGACGTCAATAAGCGTGATGTTTTCGTAAAGACCTTGCTGTGCGTTCATGATGATCCTGTCAGGCGCATGATTTCCTTGAGTGGGGTACCATCCCACATTTGGCGAATTATGGCCAATAGCCAGCAACCCCAATCAAGGAAGATCCGTGACGATTAAAACAGCTGCTGACCTGTGGGACAGCCTGAACTCAGCAGGACGCCTGGCACCCAAGAGCCACGACAAACAATTCGTCGCAGACCTGCGCGCGGCGTTGCATATTCCACCGTCCGAAGACATTGGCGACTATCTGAAACAGCACGCAGTCGATACCACGTCTTTCCTGGTCGCAGTTCTGAACGCCTTACAGCCTTTCGGCATGATGCTCAATGACATCTATGAACTGTTCGCTGAAGGCGGCGTCTCCCACAGCAATGAGCGACTGCTGATCGAGTTCGATTTTGGTCAGGCCGGCAAAGTCCCCTTCAACGTCGATGCGTTTCGTCGGGCACGGGAGATATTGAAGAACCTCGACAACATGATCCCGCAACGGGCCTATGACTTTGACGACTTAAGGCTCATCAGCAATGGTGTGTTCCAAGCGCTAAGGGAAACGCCTGGAATGGACAATACGAGGTTCGCGCCCCTGATAGATACACCCGCGAAAAGCTGGATGGATGACCCGCAATGGCCCTATACAAGACCTGTGCCGCTGCCCGAGCCTATGGTATCCGACTCACTTACCCAGGCACTTGCACCACTGGCCCGCCTGATTGAACAGTTGTGCCAACGCACCGGCCGCTACACCAGCCAGGATGATCTGCGCAGCGCTCGGCGCAACGATGACCCCTCCAGGCCAGAAAGAGCCCCGATCAATCAATGGAGTGAATCCCGACTAGCGCACGCGCAGGACGATCACATTGCGCGGTTTCACCTCTTGCCGCTGCTCTGGTATTGCCAACAGCGTGTGCCTCTGTCACAGAGAGACGGACTGGCGAGAAGAATCGAGGCCATCATCAACACCCACTCACAGATCGTCCCATCCCGACCTGTGTCACGTGAACTGGAAGACCTGCTCGACCTGCCCATCTGGAAACAACGCTCACAGCTCTACTCTGTGTGGCTCATCACGTTGTTGCGACGTGAGCTCAAGCAACCGGACGAACGTTTTCAACTGATGGCCCAGGACAACGGCCTCACATTTGCCTTCAGGCCCACGCTCATTGCCAAGCTGCATGTGAGCAACAATGTGCTCGACCTGATGGCGGAGCTTCGCGTCGCCAACCCCGGTGTCAAACTGGCCGGCGACGGTCGCAGCCAGAACATTCAACCTGACTATTCGCTCGTTCAGCACCTGGCCGATGGGACCCAACGGATTGTGTATGTATTGGAAGCCAAGCAGTACGCCCGCGCCAACACCCGAAACTTCAATGAAGCACTGTACGATTACGCCAGAGTCAATACCCAGGCACTCGTGGCCCTCGCCAACTACGGACCGGTGCCCGCCTGCCAGCCGAAGAAACTCGCCGAACTGTGCACACGCTACGGCGATAAAAACGTCAGTGAGCGCTGCGAAGCATTCGCCGGCGTCACACCCACTAATGCCATCTCGACACATAAGTTGCGCCTGCATTTTCGCCGTGCAGTCACTGAATACGCGTTACCACTGCCCCGCCTGATTATCGACATGTCTAGCTCCATGGGGCATGTGTTGAATGCTAATGCGCAAGGCAACTGGCCGATACTTGCCGGGCACATCGCGAACTCAGGCATGGGGTTGATACTGAACCAGCACTACCCCACATCCGTGAGCCCCGGCCAGCCTACGCACGATGCCATGCTGGCGCTGTTCGAAAAAACCGTCAACGGAACCAAGGGAATCTACGACATCACCCGAACAGAGCGCGGCCTGTTGATGCTGTTTACCGATAACAGTGGTTTTCATGAAGAGCGCAACTATCATGACAAACTGGCGGGTGTCATCATCCTGCAACCGGACGGCTCCCTGGGGCTACGGTTCAATACGCTCTACGAAAGTCTTCTCCGACGAGCGATACCGAGGCTGATCGCTTGCACTCATGTCGGCGAGCCCTATTGACCGCTCGTCGCACCACCTACGTCTTCTTTTCGAGGCTCATTGTTCAATGCGCAACCTGATCGTCGCCAGCCTGCTTCTGCTGGCGGGCTGCCAACAAACGCCACCCGCCAACGACCAACTCGACGCCGTGCTCTGGACACAGACCTCCATTGAGCATGAGCTGATCTACCGTCAGCTCTTCGCCAATGCCACCCGCCAACTCGACGTGGCGTTGGCTGATCCGACCTGGGACGCCCTGCCCTTCCCCCCGCGCGACCTCAAAGGGTTGCCGCCGGCGGTCGTGGTCGATATCGACGAAACCCTGCTGGACAACGTGCCGCTCAACGCCCGCGATGTGGTCAACAACCAGGTTTATTCCTACGACCGCTGGAACACCTGGGTCGACCAGGCCAAGGCCCAGGCATTGCCCGGCGCAGTCGCCTTCGTGCAAGCGGCCCAGCAGAAAGGTATCGCGGTCTACTACCTGACCAACCGTGAACACAGCCAGGTCGCCGCCACCGTGAAAAACCTGCGCCTGCGCGGTTTCCCGGTGGAAAGCGACGTACATGTCCTCGCCGCCAGCACGCCCACCGGCCATTGCGAAAGCGCCGGCTACGGCAAGAACTGCCGCCGCCAATGGGTCGCCGCCCATGCCCGCGTGTTGTTGATGGCCGGTGATTCCCTGGGAGATTTCGTCCAGGCCGAGCACAACACCGTCGCGGATCAACGCAAGGCCGTGGCGCCTTATGTGAACTGGCTGGGGCAGCGCTGGTTTCTGTTGCCCAACCCGACGTATGGCAACTGGTACAGCGCACCGTATGGGGATGATGAGAAGTTGCCGTTTGAGCAAAAGCGCAAGCTCAAGCAACAGGCGTTGCAGTTGCAGGAGTAGCCCGCGCGGCTGAACGGGCCTGGGATGCCGCCGTATGCCGATTCACCGGCACCGGCAGCCCCAGGTGCCCCCGCAACGTACTGTGGCTGTACTCACTGCGAAACAAACCGCGCTCGCGCAACAGCGGCAACACCTGATCGGTAAACCGCGCAAAATCCTCCGGCGCGCCCACATGGATGTTGAACCCATCCACCGCGCCCTCCACAAACCATCGCTCTATCTCATCCGCCACGGTCTTGGGTGAGCCGACAAAGCTGGAAAACGGCTTGGCAAAGCGCAACGCCGCCTGACGCAGGGTCAACCCCTGCTCACGGGCTACGTGCTTGATGTTCTCCGCATGCCCGCGATAGCCATTGCTACCCAGGTCGCCCAACTCAGGAAATGGCTCATCCAGCGCGTACTGGCTGAAGTCGTGGTAGTTGAACGGCCGCCCCAATTGCACCAGCGCCTTGTCCAGGTCCAGCTCGCCATTGCGCTCGCGGTCGATCGCCTGGGCCTGCTCGTCGGTGTCGGCAATGATCGGCGAGATGCCGGGCAGGATGGTCACGTGATCGGGGTTGCGCCCGGCGGCGGCCGTGCGTTGCTTGATGTCGCGGTAGTACGCCTGGGCGTCTTCGAAATTACCCACTCCGGCAAAAATCCCCTCGGCATAGTTCGCCGCCAGGCTGCGCCCGGATTCGGAAATCCCCGCCTGGAAAATCACCGGTTGGCCTTGGGCCGAACGGGCTATATTCAGCGGCCCGGTCACCGAGAAAAACTCGCCGTGGTGATCGAGGCGGTGTTGGCGCTGTGGGTCGAGGAACACCTTGGTTTGCTTGTCACGCACAAAGGCATCGTCCTCATAGGAGTCCCACAAGCCCTGCACCACTTCCAGGTGCTCGGCCGCCCGGCGATAGCGCTCGGTGTGGTCGATGTGCTGTTCACGGCCGAAGTTGCCGGCAGCGCCTTCCAGGCCGGTGGTTACCACGTTCCACCCGGCGCGGCCGCCGCTGATGTGGTCCAGGGACGCAAACTGCCGCGCCACGTTGAAGGGTTCGGTATAGGAGGTTGTAAGGGTCGCCACCAGGCCGATCTTCGAGGTGGCACCGGCGATGGCCGAGAGCAGCGTCAAGGGCTCCAGGCGGTTGAGGAAATGCGGCGCGGAATCCGGGGTGATGTAGGGGCTGTCGACGATGAACACCAGGTCGAACTTGGCGGCCTCTGCCTGCCGGGCCTGGGCGCGGTACCAGTCGATATCCACACTCGCATCGCCGGGGATCTGCGGGTGCAGCCATTCGTTTTGTGCGGTGCCGACACCGGTAAGAATGGCGCCGAACTTGAGTTGTCGGGATGAGGTGGGCATCAAGGTATTCCTCCGTGGATGGCAGCGGTGCTGGCCTGTGGAGATCGACCTTAATGCCCGCGAGCGAGGGTTGTGAAAGGCTTTGTAGATCTATGCTAATTATTAAAAATACTGATTTAAATAAAGGTAAAACATCCGAAACCGACATAACCGTACGCGGGCCGTCGAAGCGGCCTTGGACACGGTCACGGCAAAACAAGGAGAATGGCGACCTTTCAAACTCAACGCGCTGGCATCAGGTTCTTCCCTCGATCCCAATCTGATTCACGCCACAAGGTCATATGGATATGAAACGGGTACTTATCGCTGGGCTCGGCCTGTTATCGCTGGCCCAGCCCTCACTGTCCTTTGCGGATGACCTCAACGGGAAAACCCTCTTTACCCAACGGTGTGCGATGTGCCACGGCGCCGATATCAAAGGCACAGGCCCCTTGGCCAACAAGAGCAATCCCCCCACCCCCGACCTGACCACCGCTGCGTTCAAAAAACGCCTGAGTGATTATCCTGGCGTTATTGTTTCGTCGATTATCCTTCGCCCCAATGGCGACTTGATCCCGAGGACCTTGCGAGAGAACGGCGTAAAGCTGGCACCGTTCGCTTGGAGGGTTAACGACTTCCGCGATTTGAACCAATACATGAGCGGTGTGATTGCAAAGAGCCGCTGAGCCTCACACCGCTCTTGCAGCGATCGCCTCCACTTCAATCAATGCGCCAGGCAATGGCAACGCCACCACCTGCAACGCAGTGCGTGCCGGTTTGTTCGGCTGCTCCGGCGTGCCAAAAAACTGCGTGTAGCCCGCCTGCAAGCCGGTGAAATCCAGCTTGCCGCCGGTCTCTTCCGCGCCCACCAGGAATACGCGCAACTGCACGATATCCCCAAGGTCCAGGTCCTGCTGGCGCAGGATCTTGCGGATCTTGTTGAACACCGACACGGTCTGGATTTCAGTATTGCCATAGGCAGCCGGCGTGCCCGCCGGGGCATTGGCATCGTGCAGGTCGGGCAAGGTGCCGCTGACGAAGATCAGGCTGGCGGATGCCGGCACGGTCACGGTCTGCGAAATCGGGAAATCGCCGACGCTGGTGCGTTGAATGCTGTCGCTCATGATGATGCTCCTTAGGAGGCGGCCAGTGCCGCGCTGTGCCGTTGTTGGGTTACCCGTTCGGCCAGTTGCCCGACCACATGGC
This sequence comes from Pseudomonas sp. AC112, assembly GCF_979253545.1. Taxonomy (NCBI): domain Bacteria; kingdom Pseudomonadati; phylum Pseudomonadota; class Gammaproteobacteria; order Pseudomonadales; family Pseudomonadaceae; genus Pseudomonas; species Pseudomonas sp. AC112. The sequence continues at coordinate 4,533,174 of NZ_CEEDCM010000001.1, read as the reverse complement.
GCGCCGAGTTGGCCGCCGATTCCTGCCAGATGCCCACGCCGCTTTGCACCAGGCCGTCGCCGGCGAAGTACACCCGGCCATGCCCGGCTTCGAGCAAGGCGCTGGCGTCGGCCGGGAAGTGTTCACGTTGCAGCCACGGGCCTTCGCTGTAGGGGATCTGTTCCCAGGACACCGCCAGCGGGTTGCGCAGGTGCTTGGAATAGCCCGGATGCAACAGCTCCACCGCCTCCTTGGAGGTGGCGTACTGCTTGTCGAATGGTTGCGCGCCAAAGACGTCAGCGCCCTCCCCCGTCACGTAACCCGCCACCAGCAAGCCTTCGCGGGTGTTGAGGTCGTTGCTCGGGTACCACAGCAGGCGCGCCGGGTGCTCGATCCACGACAGGCCGCCGTAGGTGCGGTAGTCGGTTTCCCAGAACCGCGGCGACTGCCACGCGACTTTGGTGGCCTGGTCGCTGCGGGTGCTGAGCAAGGCAGCCTTGATCGGGTCGCTGAAATCGGTGTCGAGTTTGGCCAGCAGCGGTAGCGGCAATGTCGAGATCAGATAATCGGCGCGTACCACCTGTTCACGGCCGCTGAGTGCGTCGTGATAGGTCACCGCAACGCCGTCTTCCAACTGGCGGATCTGCCGCACCTGGGCACCCAGTTGCACCTGGCCCCGGACGCGCTGGTAAAAGGCATCCGTGATGCGGTCCATACCGCCCACCGGCTGGAACATGGTGGCGGAGAACTCCGGGAATTCCGTGTGCAGCAACGCGCCCCACAGTTCCGGATGCAGCAGTTGATCGAGTGATAACGGGCTACGACTGGCGGGCAATGCGCCGGGATGGGCAGGCGACTCCAGGTGCCCCGAACGCAGCGTGCCCTCGAAGGCCAATGCTTGGGACAAATCGCCATACACCTGCAGGAAGGCCAGCAGCCGGGTGCGTTCTTCAGCGCTCAACACATCATCGAGGGCATCGCGCTGCACGGCTTTGGCCAGCAAGCCGGAGAGGTGCCCACGCGCATCGTTGATCGCCTGGCCGACGGTGAACGCCGGCTTGTTCACATCCGGCCGCAACTGGGCGCCATGGCTGCTGTTGACCAGCACCTCCAGCGGCACGCCCAACTCGCTGCAATAGTCGAGAATGGTGCGATGCTGGCTGGGAATCCGCGCCGGTCCGGCATTGAAGTAATGCCCGGTGTCGAACGTGGCGGTTTGCGTGCGGCCATCCTTGTAGTCCACGCGGTCGCCGTTGCGGATTGTCCAGGTACGGCCGCCCGCCCGTTCACGGGCTTCCAGTACTTGCACGTCGAACCCGGCGCGGGTCAGCTCCAGCGCAGTGACCAGCCCCGCGATCCCAGCCCCCAGGACCAGCACGCGGGTGCCCTGCCCCAGGCCTTCCTTGAGTTTCAGCGGTTGCGGGCGCCGGTGTGACGACGGCCCCAGGCCCAATGCCGCCAGTGCCTCCTTGACTGCCTTTTCGCCGCCTACCGCAGCAATGCTCGACAGCGCTTCACGTCGTGTCAGTCCCATGCTCGATGCTCCTTAATCCGGCAGGCCCGGTGGGTTGATCAACGACTGGTCGACGCGCTCGATATCCAGGCCCCAGCGTTGCAGCACCTGTTCGTATTGGCCGCCGGCAATTGCGCCTTCCAGGGCGGTGTGGATCGGCTTGACCAGGCCGTTGTCCTTGCGCGTGGTCACCGCGATATCCGCTTTTAAAGGCCAGCCACCATTGACCGTGCCGACAAGCTTGATACCGCCGGTGATTGCCGCCGAATAGGCGTACACCGAGTTGGGCCCGAACAGGGCGTCGCTGCGCCCGGACTGCACGGCCAACTGGGCGGCCGCCTGGTCGTCGAAGTACTGCAACAGCGCCGGCTTGAGGCCGGCTTTTTCATTGGCGTCGTTCCAGGCCAGCAGGACCTTTTCCTGGTTGGTGCCGGAACCAACGATGATCTTCAGCCCGGCAATATCTTCGGCCTGCTTGATCGCACTGGTCTTGCTGGTGCTCTTCACATAAAACCCGAGCACGTCCTGGCGGTAAGTCGCGAAGTCGAAACGCTTCTTGCGCGCCTCGGTCACCGTGACGTTACTGATCACCGCGTCGTACTTGCCCGAACTGACGCCCAGGGGCCAGTCCTCCCAACTGGTCTGCACCACGTTGAGTTGCAAGCCCAAACTATCAGCAACAAGCTGCGCCGTGTCGGCCTCGCTGCCGATGGTGGTTTTGTCATCGCTGGCCAGCAGCGCCAGGGGTGGCCCGGCCACGCCGGACACGGCCACGGTGAATTTCCCCGGCTGGGCGAACTTGAAGCCTGGCGGGATCTGCGCGATGGCCGCCTCGTTGCGCGGTACATGGATGCGCACGCGGTCGGGGCTGAGGTCGACCTGTTGCGCGGCAAACGCGGTTTGCGCGGTGCTGACGGCAAGCGCCAGCAAGGCCACGCGGGTAGTCGCGATAAACATGGGCAGTCACTCCTTGAACTAAAGCACCTTGCCGAGAAAGGCCACGGTGCGGGGATGTCGGGGTTGGCGGAAAATCTGTTCGGGCGGGCCTTCTTCGATCAACTGACCGTCGCAGAGGAACACCACGTGGTCGGCCACCTCACGGGCAAAGCCGATCTCATGGGTGACGATCACCAGGGTCACGCCCAGTTGGGTCAGGCCCTTGATCACGTCGAGCACTTCGCCCACCAGCTCCGGGTCGAGGGCCGAGGTGGGTTCATCGAACAGCAGCACTTTGGGGTCCAGCGCCAGGGCGCGGGCAATGGCGACGCGCTGTTGCTGGCCGCCGGAGAGCTGGCGCGGGTAGGCATCGACCTTGTCCGCCAGGCCGACCTTGGCCAGCAGCTCGGCCGCCTTGGCTTGGGCGTCAGCCTTGCTCCAGCGTTTATGGGCCAGGGGTGCTTCGGCAACGTTTTCCCAGGCAGTCAGGTGCGGGAACAGGTTGAAGTTCTGGAACACGAAGCCCACGTCGATACGGCGCTTGAGAATCTCGCGCTCTTTCAGTTCGTAGAGCAGGTCGCCCTTACGGCGGTAGCCGACGTATTCACCGTCGATAGTGATATGCCCGCTGTCGATCTTTTCCAGATGATTGATGGTGCGCAGCAAGGTGGACTTGCCCGAGCCGGACGGCCCGAGGATCACCGTGACCTTGCCCGGATCGATCGTCAGATCAATGTCCTTGAGCACCTGCTGGTTGCCAAAGCGCTTGCCCACGCCTTGGATCTGAATGCGCCCGGCGCGTGCTTCAGCCATGGGTCTTCTCCTTCAACCAACCGCGTAGGCGTTGCAACGGCGTGGGCGGCAGCACCCGCGCGGTGCCGCGCGCAAAGTGGCGTTCGACGTAGTACTGCGCGCTGGTGAGCACGGTGGTGATGATCAGGTACCAGACCGTGGCGACGATCAGCAGCGGGATCACCGCCTGGGTGCGGTTGTAGATGACCTGTACGGTGTAGAACAGCTCGGGCAAGGCCAGTACGTAGACAATCGAGGTGCCCTTGACCAGGCCGATGATTTCATTGAAACCCGACGGCAGGATCGAACGCAGCGCTTGCGGCAGGATGATCCGAAAGATGCGTCGCGAGGCCGGCAGACCGAGGGCCGCCGCCGCTTCATGCTGGCCGGCGTCGACACCGATCAGGCCGCCGCGAATGATCTCCGCCGCGTACGCCGCCTGCATCAGGCTCAAGCCCAGTACGGCCACGGTGAACTGGCTGAGCACGTCCACGGTGGACCACTCGGCGAACACCACCGAGGTGAACGGCACGCCCAGCACGATGTGGTCATACAGGTAGGCAAAGTTGTACAGGATGATCAGCACCAGCAACGCCGGCATCGAGCGGAAGAACCAGATATAGCCCCAGGCCAACGCCGCCAGCAGCGGCGAGCCTGACAGCCGCGCCAACGCCAGCGCGGTGCCAAGGATGATGCTGAACACCGTGCTCAACAGCGTCAGCAACAGCGTCTGCCCCAGCCCGCGCAGCACCGACGGCGAGAAGAACCACTGGCCGAACACACCCCACTCCCAGCGCGGGTTGGTGGCCAGGGAATGCACGATGCCAAGCAGCACCAGCGCCGCGAAAATCGACCCGGCCCAGCGCCAGGGATGCCGCGCGGGCACCACCTGCAGGGCCTTGATCGGCGTGGAGACACGGGCCTGGCGCACCGGGGTGGGCTGTTCAATCAGGTCATAGGATTTGGCGACGATGGGCATGGTGTATTCCTCGGCCTCAGAAGGCATAGGTCAAGCGGGTGTAGTAGTACCCGCCGGTAAAACCGTAGGGCGAATAGACGCCGTAGCTGCTGACCATGGTGCTGCTCGGCACCCCTTGTTTCTTGGGGTAGATGTCGAACAGGTTCTTGGCGCCGACGGCGATGTTCAGGTCTTTGGTGAGGTTGTAGCCAAGGTCGAGATCGGTGATCCACTTGGCGCTGTAGATGCGGTCCAGGTCGCGATTGGCCGATGAGTTCACTTCCTTGTAGGACCCGTAGCGCGTCAGGGCCAGGTTGAGGTTGAAACGATCGATGCTCCAGTCGCCGCCCAGGATTAGCTTGGTGTTGGGCTGCACGCCGGTGATCAGGTTGCGCGCCTCCCGGTTCATCAGCTCGTAGGAGGTGCCGAGGATGTTGGTCGACTCCTTGTAATTGAGGATTTTGGTCTGGTTCCAGTTGAACGCGGCGGTCCACTTCAGCGCGCCGTACTGGCCGAGGTCCTGGCTGTAGTTGCTGACCAGGTCGAGGCCCTTGGTGCGGGTGTCGGCGCCATTGATGAAGTACTGGCCGCCGGAGGTGGAGTTGATGCCGTTGTTCTGCAATACCTGGGTGATCTCGGGGCCGAGCAAGGTGCCGGTGAGCGTGATGCGATCGCGCAGGTTGATCACATAGGCATCGGCGGTGAAGCTCAGGCGATCAGTGGGCGTGAGGGTGAAACCGAGGCTGAAGTTGGTTGAGCGCTCCGGCTTCAACTGCTGGGCTCCCAGGGCCTGGGCGGCAGCTGACCCCACAGGCAACACGCCGTAGTTGATCGACTGGTACACGCCGTCCACCACGCCATAGGTGGTGGAGCGCGCACTGAACAGGCTGTTGGCCAGGGACGGCGCGCGGAAGCCGTTGCTGACAGTGGCGCGCACGGCGAACTGCGGGGTGAAGTCATAGCGGGTGGTCAGCTTGCCGCTGCGGGTGGCGCCGACGCCCTGGTTGTAGTGCTCGTAGCGAAACGCCGTGCCAACGTACCAATCCGGCACCGGGTTGAAGCCCACATCGACGTAACTGGCCAGGCTGTTGCGCGACGCGCTGCTTTCTTCGTCCGGCGAAATGCCGTTGGTGACCTGCGCGCCCGAAGACGCGCAATTGCCCGGCGCCACGCAGTAGCCGCCGTTGGCATAGGACTCATAGTCACCGGCCTGCACCTCATAGGTGTCGCGCCGATGCTCGAAGCCGTAGCTCAGGTCCAAGGGTTTTTGCAGGCCGATATCGAAGCCGCGCTTGAAATCGAGGTTGGTGGTCAGCTCGGTGGAAATCCACGTACCGGAAGTAAAGTGATTCGGCGTGGCCTCGCCCAGGGACGGGTTCTGATTATGGGTGGTGCCCTGTTCCGCGTCGTTGCGCCCGTAGGTGGTGGAGAGGTCCCAATCCCACTCGCCAACGGTGCCCTTGCCACCGAATGCGGCCTGGAAATCGTCCTCGTCGATAAACCACGTGGGCGTGTAGCCGCCTGGGTAACCGTTCGGCCCGGTGGTGATGGTGTTGGTGATGGTCGGCAGGCGAAAGTTCTGGCCCTGCTCGGCCTTGCGGCGAGAATAGGTGGTGAAGGAGTACAGGCTGAAGCTGTCATCAATCGGCAGCTCGGCGTTGTAGCCCAGGGTCAGCAGGTTGGTCTTGGGCGTTCCGTAGCCACCGTAGGTGGAGCGGCCAGCCTGTTCATAGGCTTGCGCATAGGTGTAGCCGTTGGCGCTGGCCTTGTTGTCGTCATTCTGGCTGCGGGCGTCCAGGGCCAGTTGGACAATGCCGCCGTTGCCGATCTCGAAACCCTTGTTGAGGCTTTGCTGCACGGTCTGTTTCTTGCCGTCATAACCCTGGCCGACGTTGGTCACTGAGGTGCCGCTGGTGTCGGCCTTGAGGATCACGTTGATGACCCCGGCGATGGCATCGGAACCGTATTGGGCAGCGGCGCCGTCGCGCAGGACTTCCACGTGGTCGATGGCACTGATGGGGATCAGGTCAAGGTCGGCCGGGGCTGCGCCGGTGTTGATGCCGTTGATGTTGAGGGTGGCAGCGGTATGACGGCGCTTGCCGTTGACCAGCACCAGCACTTCGGCGGCGCTCAGGCCGCGCAGGTTGGGGGCGCGGGCGATGCCGCTGGCGTCCCAACCGGTTTTTTCCGGCAGGGTCAGGGACGGGATCACGGCGCTCAGGGCTTCCATGAGGCCGGGCTTGCCGGTGTTCTGTAATTGCTTGGCGCTGACCACGTCGATCGGTACCGGGCTGCTGGTGACGGTGCGTTGCTCGGCGCCGCGGTTGCCGGTGACCACTACGGTGGACAGGGTGCTGTCGTCCTGGGCTTGGGCGGTGTTGGCCAGGATGGCCAGTGCCAGGGTGGCCAGTGCCAGGGTGGCGGTTGGGTGTATGGCTCGCTTCATATGCATTCCTGCGTTTCCAAATCGCGAAGTCGGGCAGTCACGCGGGTGGGCGCGGTGCTCGGGTTTTTTCTGGGGGGTCAGGCGATTTGGGGCTAGGTGTGGGGCGAGGTTTGAATTGGCAACATACGTTGAACTCCCTTCCAACGATTCTGCTGCGGGGTGGCAGCGCAGAATCCGAATCTAGATTGGTACCATCCGAGGTCAGGGGTAGGCTGTTGAGTTCAAACATAACGGAATGGATTTTAAAAATATAATGCTATTTGGGTATAAGCTAATATTCTTGGATTTCATTATTTGTTTGATGCTTTATTCGTATTGGTAATGTTTTTTTGCCATCGGCCATGAGTACATATCCGTTGTTGCGGTAACGGCCGCTTAGGGTTCCGCTCTTACAGCGGCTCACTTTTGGAAAGGCCCAAAAGTAAGCAAAAGGCCTTCGCCCCAACACTCGGTACCTCGCCTAGGCTCGGTATGCCCGTAATCCGACAGTGATTTGGGGGGCCGCCGCCACGCGCCATCCATGGCGCGGGGCGGCTAAACCGGCATCCCTGCCGGTTTACCCCCCAAATCCCTGTCGAATTCCGCCAGCGTGTTTGACGGGGCGCCTAAGATCAAAATCAAAAGCAAGAGCACAGCGGCCTGACAGCCGGCTTGAGTGGTGTAGAGCAAAGGCAGAAGCAAACGCGGTCCTGTAGGAGCCGGCTTGCCGGCGATGGTCTTCAACGATGACGCGGGGAATCAGACAAAACGCGGCGGTCTCACGTTTTTCGCCGGCAAGCCGGCTCCTACAGGGACCGCGTATCTACGATGCGAAGCGAGTCGCTCTTGATCTTGATCTGAGGCGCCCCGTCAAACACGCTGGCCGAACGAAGGCTTGAATCCGTGGGTAACCCGGCAGGACGCCGGGTTAGCCGCGCTGGGCCAAGGATGGCCCAGCGCGGCGGCCCACGGATTCAAGCCGGAGTGAGGGCACACCGAGCCTAGGCGAGGTGCCGAGTGTTGGGGCGAAGACCTTTTGCTTACTTTTGGGTCTTTCCAAAAGTGAGCCGCCGTAAGGGCGGAACCCTAGGCGGCCGTTACCTAAACAACGGATATGTACACCAAACGACCTACCTCCCCCCAGGCCGCAACAACTGCATCTGCTGCCGATAATCATCCGTCACCTGCCGCGCCTGCCCACTGCTGGTAATCACCTTAGGCGTAATCAACACAATCAACTCCGTCCGATCCTTCGACTTGCTAGTACTCCCAAACAACCACCGCAACCCCGGAATCTTCCCAAGATACGGCACCGCACTCACACTCTCCCCGTTGTCCTGCTTGATCAACCCCCCCAGCAACACCGTCTGCCCACTCTGCACCGCCACCTGCGTCGACACCGAACGCGTCGAGATACGCGGGTTCACCGGCGTGTCGCTGTTACCAATCTGGTTCTCGGCATCACTGACCTGCTGCTGAATATCCATGTACACCAACCCACCCGGATTGATCCGCGGCACCACGTCGAGGATCACCCCGGTCTGCACATACTCGACGCTGCTCAAGGTGGTGTCCGCATCCCCGGTGTTGACGGTGGTCTGGCTGATGGGAATGTTGTCCCCCACCTGAATCTGCGCCGGCTGGTTGTTCATCACCACCAGCGACGGCGCCGACAGCACCTGGGTGCGGCCATTGGTTTCCAGCGCATGCAACGCCACCTGCAGATTCGAACTGACAAACGAGTAGAACAACGAATCCGTCGCCCCCAACCCCGCCCCACCACCGCCGAGTGCGCCCTGGCTGCCGGAAGCGTTGGCGACGGTGGTGCTGGAGGAATTACCCGCCAGCCGCCCCAGGTACCACTGCACCCCGAGGTCCAGTTCACCAGTCAGTTTGACTTCAAGGATGCGCGTCTCGATCTGCACTTGCAGCGGCGGGTTATCGAGCCGCTTGATCGCCGCTTCGATCTCTTTCCACTGCGCAGGCCGGGTGCGCACCAGCAGTTGGTTGCTGCTCTTTTGCGCGGTGATGCGGGTGCCGGCTTCGAGGCCGCTGGCAGGGGCGACTTCTTTCTCGTCCGGCTCCGGCTCTTCAGCCGCCGGTGGGGTGTTCTGCAAGCCGCCGTTGGTGGGTGAGGATAAGGTGGTGGTGCGCAACCCTGGCGCAACCTTGGCCGGCGTGTCGTCCTTGATCGCGCCGGTGCCGTAGATCTGACGCAGGTATTTGGCCAAGTCGGCAGCCTTCATGTTGCGCACGTCGTAGACGTACATCTGCGGCTCGTTGCCGCCGCCCTCATCGATGGTGCGGATCCAGTCGCCCACTTCACTGAGGTACTGGGGCTGGGAAGAAATCGCCACCACCGAGTTGGTCCGTTCGATCGGCAAAAAGCGCAGCATGCCGGCCAGGGGCATGCCGCTGTCAGGGCCGAACATGCTTTGCAACTGGGGCATCAACTCCGCCACGGAAGCCCGTTGCAGACCGAAAACGCCCACCGACATGCCCTTGAGCCAGTCCACGTCGAAGGTATCGATGGTGTCTTGGTAGTTGGCCAGTTCATCGGGCGTACCGGCCAGGCTCAGCACGTTGCGCGCCGGGTCGACCAGCAAGAATGCATTCTCGCGGGCGAACGGCTTGAGCAATTTCTGCATCTCGGTGGCGGAGATATAGCGCAGTGGGAACAACCGCGCCGACAGGCCACTGGACGGTGCGGCCACGCTCATCTGCGGCACCAGTTTGCCCGCCACCGCCTGGTTGGCGGGCAGGATCACGTAGCGATTGCCCTGCTTGATCATCGTGTTGTCGGTCCAGGACAGCAGGGTTTCGAGGATCGACAGCGCCTGTTGCTTGTCCACCGGTTTGGAGGTGGAAAAGCTCACGTTGCCCTTAACGCCTTGGGCGATGCTGTAGTTTTCGTGCAGCAGGTCGCCCATCACGCTGTTGATCACGGCTTCGATGGGCTGGTCGGCAAAGTTGAAGACGATATCGCCGCCCTCCTCCTTCGCCACCGGCTGCGTTGCGGGCGCACGCACGAACTGCTGGTTGCCGCGAATCAGCTGGCGCTGCGGCGGGGATTTCGCCGGGGGCTGCGCCGCTGTTTCAGGCACGGGTTGCTCAGCCGGCGGGCGTTGCGCGCCGGTGCCCTGCATGGCTTCGTGCAGCAGGTCGTCGTCGGGTTCGAGACGGTCGGGGAAGGTGCCACAGCCGCCCAAGGCGAGAGCAGTGGCCAGGCAAAACGTTGAGGTGCGCATGTCGATCAAGGGAGGGGCTCGCGGGGCAAAGTAAGGGGGGGCCGGTTGGACGGCGGCGGCAGGCGCTTGGCGTAGAGGCTCAAGGTCTGGGTGCGGCCATCCAGGCTGAATCGGGCGTATTGCGGGGTGAGGTGGTCCAGGCGCCAGCCATTGGGCAGGGCCTGGCCCAGGCGAACGGTCAGCAGTGGGCCATCGACCTGTTTGAGCATGGCCATCTGCAGGTTGCCGGTGATCATGATGCCGCTGAGGGTGAGATTGGCCAGGCTGGTGACCGGTGCCTTGCCCACCACGCGATCCGGGCTGCGATCCGGACTGAACAAGGGGGCTTGCCAAGTGGCCGCAAGGTTCTCGAGGGCGACCGTGGGCGCCACTTGCACCGTGGTCGAAGGGTGGGCGCGAGTAGGCGGTTCGGGCAACCACTGTGGCTCATCACCGATGCTGCTGAGGATCACCGCCATCAATAGGCCCAGCAGCCCGGCCAGGCCGAGCAGGCCCCACTCCACGGGGCGCAATCTACCGATCATGGCGTCACCCGCGACGGTTGCAGGTAACCCCGCACCAGCAGGTGCACCACCAGCTTGCCCGCACCGCCACTGGCCGGCGCCTGTTGGCTGCGGCGGATGCGCAGTTCATCCACAAACAGGAACGGCGGCTGGTACTCCAGCTCATGCAGCAGCGCTTCCAGGGGCTCGATGGCGCAGTTGAGGGTCAGGCTGACCTTGACCTGGCGATAGGGCTCACCGTCGTCCTGCTCCGGGGTGATGGGCTTGCGCTGGGTCAGGCCGCAACCGCCCCCCAGATTGGCGTGGCTGTTGACCAGGTCGGCGAGGCGTTGCATCAGGTCGGCGGCCACCACATCGGGGTCATCCCCCGGCAGCAGGCTGGTGCTGCTGGCCGGGTCCTGCTGCGCCTGCTCAAGCTGTTGGCGCAGCGCCTCGCGTTGGCGCAGTACACCGGCGTACCGTTGCTGCTGCTCGCGCAGTTGCTCGGCCTGTTCGCCCATGTCGCGCAACGGGCCGGCGAACCAGCTGTCGACCAGCAGCCAGTAGGCCGTGCCGACCACCACGGCCAGCACCAGCAAGGCGGCGCCGCGGCGTTCACGGGGTGTGAGGGGTCGGCGCATCGGCGGCCTCCTGGCGTAGGTGGGCGCGCAAGGCAAACTGGTCCTTGCCGGTGCGCGCATCGGGCTGGATCACCCCTTCGAACTGGGCGTTTTCCAGGCTGCGGCAGCCTTTGATACGGGTGATCAACGCACTGGCCTTGGCACTCTGGCCGGAGAGGGAAATCTCGCCGTCCTTCACGTCCAATTGATCCAGCCAGGTGTCGGCGGGCAGGCAAGTCGTCAGGTCGTTGAGCAGCGCCGCCAATGGCGGTTGCGCCAGTTTGCGCCGGGTGAGGTATTGCGCCGCGCCCCGGGTGTTGAGCAGTTGCTGGCGCAGGGCATGCACCTCGGCGACCTGGGCTTTTTGCTGCTGGACACTGGCGTGCATGGCGTCGATGACACGCTGGCGGTCGTTGAGCCACAGCAGCATTGCCGCGATCAGCAAGGCACCGCACAGCCACGGCAGGCTGCGTTGCAGGCCCATGCCGGCCGGGCGTTGGCGTGGGCGCAACGGAGCGGGCAATAGGTCGATCCCCAGGTGGGCCGCATCCACGCGATGGGGATGCAGGCCAAGGGCGGCGCAATCGACGAGGATCTGGTCCAGGCGCTCGCGCAGGATCGCCACCAGCGTCACCTCAAGATGGGTGGGCGTGCGGCGTTCCTGACGCGCGACAAAGTAAAGCTGGTCGGCCTCGTACGGGGTGTAACGGTCCAGTTCATACCCAACCACGGTACTCAGAGTGCGCCCGGCGGCCAGCGGCAGTTGCACGCGTTGCACCAGCACAGCGTCAGCGGCGAGCATCAGCACCTGGCGCGTGCTGCTCGCCGCGACCGGCGCCGCCAATGGCCAGTGGTGGACCTGCTCGGGCGGCTCTTGCCGTGCCAGCCAACTCGGCACGCAGGCGCGCAACTCGCTCAGCCACACACGCCAGCCCTGCTGCAGCAGGCTGCCACGCCAATAGCGGGCGATGGGTTCCAGTCGATTCATTCTTGCCAACGCAACACCCGGTAGGGTTGTGCGCTGTCCTCCGATGGGCTCAATAAAACGGTGACTTGCAGCCGCGCCTGATAACCGCCGGGGCGTTCGGCGCGGCTGTCGACCACCAGCACTTCGCCAGGGTCGACCCCTTCGGCGTTCTGGCGCGGCAGGCTCAGCGCCTTACGCATCAGTGGGCTGGCAAAGGCGGGATCAGGGCGATCCAGGTCGCTCCACAGGGTGATCTCGGGGAGCAATTGGCTGTAGAGGGTTTGGGTCATGCCGGGCAGTTGGCGCACTTCTTCCAATACCCGAAACGGTGCCAGGCCCTGGTGACGGCGGGCTTCGAGGGCCTTGGCCAGTTGCGTCGCCTGGGCTGCAGTGGCGCCGCAGGCCAGGGCCAGGCGGGTAAAGTCCTGCAGGTCGGCGTTGATCAGGTAGAGCTTGCCGCGCTCGCTGCGCAGGCTCACGTGCAGTTGAGCATCGTCAAAGGCCAGGGGTATATCGCGACCATCGGCAACCCAGCGCCGATCGGCCATGACCTGCGCGATACCCGCTTGGGCAGCCAGGACGGTCTGGGTATGCTGGCGCAGCCACAGGGCTTGGCGACTCTCAAGCTGCACCCACCCCGCCAGGCCGCCGAGCAACACGCTGAGCAACGCCAGCACCCACAGCACCAGCAGCAAGGCCGCACCGCGTTGGCGCTTCATTCTTCGACACTCCCACCGGCCAGGTTCAGGCGCAGCGCAATCACCTGGGTGACCCAGGGCACCGGCCCCTCGACGCGGGCTGCGATGCGCACCGCAGAAGGCAGGCGCCTGGGCCATGGCCATTCACTGACCCACCCAGTGGGTTGACCCAGCGGTGACACGCCGCGATAACTGAACTGCACAGCCTCGATGTTGTTCAGCAGGACCTGGGGTTCACGCTGAGAAAAGCCGACCTGCAGATCCTGCTCGACCCGTTGCAGGCTGAACCGGTGAATTCCCCCGCCGAGCACACCGGGCAAGGTCGAGACAAACTCCAGACGCTGCGCCGTGCCGATAAAAAAACCATCGCCCTCGCCCACCGCCAACGGCAACGCCTCGCTGATTGCCGTGCGCAAAAACTGTTGCGCGGCGCGCACTTCGTCCAGGCTCACCGTATAGGACTGCGCCTTGGACACAGCCCGATTGGCCCCCAGTAATGCCCCGCCCACCAGCACCAGCAAAACGCCGAGCAAGCTGAGCACCACGAGGATTTCCAGCAAGGTGAAGCCCTGCTCGCGGCGCTTCACAGCCGCGCCTTCAAGGTGCTGAAACGGGCCTGGTGCGGGCCCTCGCTGAGGACCAGGTCGAGACGAAAAAGACGCGGTTGCGGCCGGGTGGTGGTCAGCTGCCAGTGGATGCCGTCCAGTTCGCCCTGGCTGACGCCAATGCCCAACCGCCCTGCGGCCTCCTGGTCGAAAATCGTCAGCGCCGCGTGGGTGAGTCGGTCACTGTGGGCAACCTGGGACAACGAGCGCGCGCTCTGGCCAAACGCAACCAGCAGCACCGTGCTGCACACCGCCATCAGCGTCAGGGCGGCGAGCATTTCCAGCAGCGTGAACCCGGCCTGGCGCTTCATGGCAGCGCCTTGGACTGCACGCTGCCGGTGAGCCAGCCGATGTCGATGCGCCAACGCCGGGTGCCGTTGGCCACGAGGAGATTGCCGCCGGTGGAGCTGCCGTCAGGGTAAAACTCGACGGCAGGGCCGACCTGTTCGGCGGTGTGCAGCGTGACGCGCAGCTGCGCCGGCCACCGTTGCAGCGCCCTCCCCGGAGCCTGGAAGGTGCGCTCGCGCAAATCAAACGTGGTACGCGCGGCCTGCCCGCTCACAATCGCGCCCGCCCGCGTGGTGCGCAGCGCCTCCACCATCTGCCCCACCGCCCGCCGCTCTTTCGCCGCCTGCAGACCCTGGCGCACACCCAGCCCCAGCACGCTGGCAGCCAGGCTGATCAACAGGATCACCACCAGCATTTCCAGCAGGGTAAAGCCGCGCTGGAACATGGCAGCGTTACTCCCAATTGCCCAGGTCGGCGCTGTAGCCTTCGCCGCCCGGCTGGCCATCCTGGCCGTAGAAAATCAGGTCGAACGCACCGTGTTCGCCAGGGAAGCGATAGCCAAAGGCATGCCCGAACGGATCCTTGAGGTCCGAAGGCTTGGCATAGCCGCCGGGCCTGTCCACCAGCTGTTGCAGGCTGGTGGGCGGTGCGCCGACGTCGAGGGCGTAGCTGTCGATCTTCATGCTCAGGCTGGCCAGTTGGGCCTTGCCCGCACCGTACTTGCCCTTGTCCACATTGCCGCCGACCTGGCGCACGACGATGGTGGCAACGATGCCCAGCAGCACGATCACCGCAAGCATTTCCAACAGGGTGAAACCGCTTTGGCGGCGCGGTGTTCTCATAGGTTCAGCTCCTTCATATATTGCTGGTCAGGCTCATCAGCGGCAGCATGATCGCCAACATGATCACCGCCACCAGCACCGCCATGACCACGGTCAGGGACGGCACCAGTGCAGCGAGCAGGCGGTCGATGCCGCGCTTGGCGTCGACGTCGAAAACGTCGGCGACCTTGAGCAGCATGCTGTCGAGTTCGCCGGCCTGTTCGCCGACTTCAATCATTTGCAGGGCCAGTTCGGGCAGCAGCGGCTGGCTGCCAAATGCGCTGGCGAGGGTGCCACCGCCCTTTACCGATTCCGCCGCATGCCCCACCTGGGCCTGCAGCGCACGGTTGGTGCAGACTTGCCGCGCAATCACCAAGGCCTGCAGCAAGGCCACGCCATTGCTCAGCAGCGTGCCAAGGGTGCGGGTCAGGCGCGCCGCTTCGACGCGTTGCAGCAACGGGCCAATCACCCGGATGCCCAGCAGGCGCCGGTCGTATTGCTCCCGAAACGCTGGGTCGCGCAGGCGGGCGGCCCATAGCCAACCGGTCAGGATCAACCCGGCCAACAGCGCCAAGCCATAGGTGCCGAGGAACTCTCCGAGGGCGAGGATCACCTCGGTGATCAATGGAATCGGCACGCCCAGGTCCTGGAAGATCGGCACGAACTGCGGCACTACATAGGCCAGCAACAGCGCCAGGGAACCGAGCACGCCCACCACCAGGAAGGCCGGGTAGATCAGGGCGTTGACCACTTCGCCGCGCAGCCGCTGACTGCGTTCCAGGTAGTCGCTGAGTTGGCGCAGGGTGTTTTCCAACGCGCCACCGGCCTCCCCGGCGCGCACCATGCTCAGGTACAACGGCGAGAAACTGCCGCCCTCTTGTTCCAGCGCTGTCGATAAGGGCTTGCCCGCCTTGACGTGATCGCGGATGCGTTCGATCAACGCGCGCACCGGGGCTGGGCCGGGTTGCTTGAGCAACAGGTTCAACGCGCGTTCAAGAGGCTGGCCAGCCCCCAGCAACGTTGCCAATTGCTGGGTAAAACTCACCAACGCCTGGCCCTTCATTTGCCCACGTGCAGTGCGCAGCAGCGGGCTGCCGGCCGCTTCAATCTGCAACAGCAACAGGCCGCGCTTGTGCAGGATCGCCACCGCAGCGGCTTGATCCGGCGCTTCCAGCGTACCGTTCTGCGACACCCCCTGGCTGTCCAGGGCGCGGAATTTGAAGAGACTCACGCGCCCTCTCCACGGGTCACGCGCAGCACTTCTTCCAGCGAAGTGACCCCCGCCAGCGCCTGGCGCAACCCTTCTTCATGCAGGGTGCGCAAACCGGCACGGCGGGCGGCCTGCTCAAGGGTGGCGGCGTCGGCGTGGCGCATCAGCAGGCCGCGCAGTTCGTCGTTCATTACCAGCAGTTCGGTGATGGCGCTGCGGCCGTGGTAGCCCCCGCGGTAGAGCAGGATCGGGCGCTGTTCGGTCAGGCGATCCAGGCCATGTTCGGCGATCAGTTCGGGCGGTGCTTCAAAGGCCACGCGGGTGGCAGGGTCCAGACGCCGCACCAGGCGCTGGGCGAGGATGCCGCTGACGGTCGAGGCGATCAGGTAGCTTTCCACGCCCATGTCCAGCAGCCGCGTGATACTGGCAGCGGCGCTGTTGGTGTGCAGGGTGGAGAGCACGAGGTGGCCGGTGAGGGACGATTGGATGGCGATACGGCAGGTTTCCAGGTCGCGGATCTCGCCGATCATGATCACGTCCGGGTCCTGGCGCACGATGGAGCGCAGCGCCCCGGCGAAGTCCAGGCCGATGGCGGGCTTGACCTGGATCTGGTTGATGCCTTCGAGCTGGTATTCCACCGGGTCTTCCACGGTGATGATCTTGCGCTCGGCAGTGTTGAGCCGCGACAGCGCGGTGTAGAGCGTGGTGGTCTTGCCGGAACCGGTGGGGCCGGTGACCAGCAGGATGCCGTGGGGCCGCTCCAGCAAATCGAGAAAGGCGGCCAGGCGCTGGCCATCGAAGCCCAGGCTGGGAAAGTCGAACTGCACGGTTTGCCGGTCGAGCAGGCGCATCACCACCGACTCGCCGAAACTGGTCGGCACCGTGGACACCCGCAGGTCCAGCTCCTTGCCCTGGATACGCAGCATGATGCGCCCATCCTGGGGCAGCCGACGCTCGGCGATGTCCAGCCGCGCCATGATCTTCACCCGCGAGATCACCGCCGCCGATGAGCTGGCGGGCGGTGCTTCGGCGTCATGCAGCACACCGTCGATGCGGTAGCGCACCTTGAGCTGGTTTTCGAAGGGTTCGATATGGATGTCCGAGGCACGCTGTTCGACCGCACGCTGCAGGATCAGGTTGACCAACCGGATCACCGGCGCTTCGGAGGCCATGTCCTTGAGGTGTTCGATATCTTCCTGGGCGCCGCCCTGCTCATCGAGGTTTTCGATCAGCGTGCCCATGGCCGAGCGGCCCTGGCCGTAATAGCGCTCGATCAACGTATCGACTTCATTGCGCGGGCCGATCGCCAGCCACACCGGCACTTGGCACGCATAGGCCAGGGCCTGGAACGGATAGAGCTGCGCCGGGTTGGCGGCGAGCACCCGCAGGCCGCCCTGGGTCCAGCCCATGGGCACTACCTGGTAGTGACGCATGAAGCGTTCGGTCAAGACGGGCAAGGGATCAAGCAACGGCGGCGCAGCGTCGGCCAGCAACAGCGGCGCCCCGAGCAACGCTGCCCAGGCGCGGGCCAGTTCGACTTCAGAGACCAGGCCCAGGCGCGTCAGCAGGCTCAGCAGGTCGTCCGTGGACAGGCGTCGGGCGCGCTCCAGGTCGACGGTTTTCAACCCGGCATGCTGCATCAGCCACGCGCACACCTGTTCGGTGTGCGGGATCTGCATCTGGCAGGCATCGATAGGCGCTGACGACATAATTTTGAGGTATCTAGTGTTGCGGGAAAGTATGGCTATTTGGAACTACCGAAAGATGCCATTAGTTAGCCACAACCCAAGCGAGAGTAAGCCGGGGTTATCGACTGGAAGTTATAGCGCTAGTTCCTGAGAGAGGGGAATAAAATAAACACAATGACCAACAAGCCCGGGACAGAGCCTTAGCAGCTAATAGCCATCACTTCACTAGTTGCAATTAGCCACTTACGCGCTTTCACGCGCAATTAAACGGCATTCCAATAAATTCAACCGGCTTACTTCATGTTCAACGGGTAGCACCCCCAGACTTTCAAGTACGCGCGTCGCGGCCAATACACCAATTTCCAACGCTGGCGGTTTGATGGTGCTGAGGCTCGGCAACAGCATTTCGGCAAACGGATAATCACCAAAACCAAGCACCGCGCAGTCCTGCGGGATCTTCAGCCCGGCACGTTGCCCCGCCAACAAACCACCGGCCGCCAGGTTGTCGTTGGCAAAGAAGATCGCATCCGGCGGCGTGGCATGGCTCATCAGCACTTGCATTGCCTGTTTGCCCGCTTCGAAAGGCGCGCGGTCGGCGTCGGGGGCAAAGACCCAGGGCTGCACGCCCAACTCGGTCAGGGTGGCGGCGAACCCTTCGCCCCGCTCCCTCGCGCTGAAGTCCCCTGTCGCACTGTTCTGCACGAAAGCGATACGCCGATAGCCCTGGCCGTGCAGGTAACGCGCGGCGGTGACGCCCACGTCGTAGTGGGAAAAACCGATCTGCAACGGCGCACGCTCGGGCACGTAGTCCCAGGTTTCCACCACCGGTATATCCGCGTCGGCGATCATCTTCTCGGTGCCGAAGCTGTGGAAACGACTGGTCAGCACCAGCGCCGCCGGCGACCAACCGAGGAATGCGCGCACTGCGCTTTCTTCCTGCTCGGCGCTGAAGTAACTCGACGCCAACAACAGCTGGTACCCGTGCCGACTGAGGGTGTCGCTGAAGCCCTGGATGGTGTTGGCAAAGATCGGCCCCGAGATGTTCGGGATCACCATCGCCACGATGCGCCCGCGCGCCGAGGCCAGCCCACCAGCCACCAGGTTGGGCACGTAACCCAGCTCGGCCACCACCTCGGCAATCCGTTCACGCCGCTCCGGCGATACCTGCTCCGGCTGGTTGAAGTAGCGCGACACGGTAATGGCCGACACCCCGGCCTGGCGGGCCACGGTGTCCAGGGTGACGCGCCCGGCGCCACGGCGCTTGCGCGGTTTGTCTTCACTCACGGGATGATCCTGTTAAAAACCAAAAAGAATATAGGACTAATTTTTGAGTATTTGACGTTCTAAACCAGACCTACCAATAATGCCGATGTTAGCGCTAACAAAGCGCGCTGTCTGCTACTCGCTCGAGCGAATGCCCAAGACATTTTCACAGGCGCTGGCGGTCGCAAGAACCGCAGCGGTTCAGGGCATTCTTTTGAGCGGACACAGCATGCACACACACGCGCACTTATTACTCCTTGCCGGTTTGACCGCCCTTCCCGTGGCCACGACCTTTGCTGCCGACGAGCCGCAAGCCACCCTCAAAGCGGTGACCGTTACCGCCACCCGCCGCGAAGAATCGCTGCAAAAAGTGCCGGTGGCCGTCTCGGTCCTCGATGGCGAACAGTTGGAACGCGACAACCGCAACGGCGTGGCGAGTATCGCTCAACAAGTGCCGTCGCTGAACTTCCGCACCGGGGCCTCCAACAAAGACACCTCGTTGTTCGTGCGCGGCGTGGGCACCATTTCCACCTCCCCCGGCGTCGAGCCCACGGTTGCCACGGTGATCGACGGCGTGGTCTACGCCCGCCCCGGGCAGGCCACCCTCGACCTGCTGGACCTGGAACGCATCGAAGTACTGCGCGGCCCGCAAGGCACTTTGTTCGGCAAGAACGCATCGGCCGGCGTGCTGAATATCACCAGCAAGGCGCCCACCGCCGAGACCCACGGCTATATCGACCAGTCGTACTACAGCGGCAACGAAAGCCGCACCCGTTTCGGCATCGGCGGCAGCCTGGTGCCGGAGGTGCTCAAGGGGTCGATCAGTACGCTGTTTGGCAGCTACGACGGCAACGTGGACAACAAGCACAACGGCCAAGAGGTCAACGGCTACAACCACAAAGGCATTCGCGGCAAACTGGAATTCACGCCCAATGACGATGTGAAGCTGACCCTGATCGCCGACTACATGCAGTCCCACGACGATGCGCCGAATGGCGTGGTCAGCAAGTCCCTGACCCCGGCGTTCGCCAACGCGCTGAGCCCGGTGCGGGCGTCCAGCGACAACCGCGACATCAACACCGATACCCGCAGCCATGTGGAAGACACCAACAAGGGTTTGTCGGCGCAACTGGACTGGAACCTCGGCGACTACACCCTGACGTCGATCACCGCCTGGCGCGGCTGGGACAACACCCAATACCAGGACGGCGACCGTCTCGGCACCGTTACGGCGGCCTTCCCCGGTACCGCCGACAAGGGCGAGCTGGACTTCAACCAGTACTCCCAGGAACTGCGCCTGGCCTCGCCCAAGGGTGAATTTGTGGAATACGTTGGCGGCCTGTTCTACATGCATGGCAAGGACGAAGAGACCTATCAACGCACCCTCACGACCACCGCACGCACCGACCGTGGCATCGCCGACTACAGCACCACTAACGACAGCTACGCGGTGTTCGGCGAAACCACGCTGAACTTCACCTCACGCTTTCGTGGCATCGCCGGCCTGCGCTACACCCACGATGACCTGAAATACGATCACCGCCGCGTCTCTACCTCCGCCACTACGGTCAGCGGGATCCAGCCGGCCACCTCCAGTTCGGGCTCGGTGGACGAAGACGGTTGGTCCGGTCGCCTGGGCGTGCAATACGACCTGACCGACAGCATCACCAGTTACCTCACCTACTCCCGTGGCTACAAAGGCCCGGCGTACAACGTGTTCTTCAATATGCAGCCGCGCGACACCGACGCGCTCAAGCCGGAAACCTCCAACACCTGGGAAGCCGGGATCAAGGCCACGGCGTGGAACCACCGCCTGACCACCAACCTGGCGGTGTTCCACAGCGATTACGACAACTACCAGGCCAACTTTTTCGACACCGTCGCCGGCCAGGTGGTGACGCGCCTGATCAACGCCGGCAGCGTCAGCACCGAAGGCGTCGAACTGGATTACGCCTTGCAGGCCACCCAACAACTCAAGCTCTCCGGCGCCCTGGCCTACACCCGCGCGCGCATCGACGAATTCGCCTGCCCGGCGGGTGCGGCCGCCACGTGCAACGTAAACGGCAAGCCGCTGCCCTTCAGCCCGGACTGGAAAAGCTACGTGCGCGCCGACTACAGCATCCCGCTGGATAACGGCCTGGACATCGAACTGGGTACCGACTACAGCTGGCAGAGCGAAGTGCAGTACGACATCAGCCAGAACGTCGACACTAAGCAAGGCGCCTATGGCATCTGGAACGCCAGTGTGGCCCTGGCCGACTACAGCAATGGCTGGCGCGTCGCGTTGCTGGCCAAGAACCTCGCCGACAAGTCTTACTCGCCATTGCTGGCCAGTGGCGGCAACTACATCTACCGCGCCGTGCCCCGTGACGATGAACGTTACTTCGGCGTGCAACTGCGCAAGGATTTCTAAGCATGAGCCGTCAATTGAAACTCGGCGCCTTCCTCATGGCCACCGGGCACCACGTCGCCGCCTGGCGCCACCCGGACGTGCCGGCGGATGCCGGGCTGGACTTCGCCCAGTACAAACACCTGGCACGCGTGGCCGAAGCGGCGAAGTTCGATGCGCTGTTCGTGGCCGACAGCATTGCCGCGCCTACGGGTGAGATCGCCCGTCACATGGCGCGCTCGGATCATTTCGAACCGCTGACCCTGCTGTCGGCGCTCAGCGCCGTGACCGAGCACATTGGCCTGATCGCCACGGCGACCACCACCTACAACGAGCCCTACCACGTGGCGCGCAAATTCGCCTCGCTGGATCACCTGTCTGGAGGCCGCGCGGGCTGGAACCTGGTGACCTCGGATGCCGCTGCCGAAGCGCAGAACTTTGGCCGTGATGAACACCTCGGCCACGCCGAGCGCTACAGCCGAGCCAGGGAGTTTCATCAGGTGGTGACGGGGTTGTGGGACAGTTGGGAGGACGATGCCTTCGTGCGTGACAAGGCCAGCGGCAATTACTACGACCCGGCAAAGCTGCACGTGCTGGAGCATGTCGGCGAGCATTTTCGCGTCAAAGGCCCGCTGAACGTGGCGCGCTCGCCCCAGGGCCACCCGGTAATCGTGCAGGCCGGCTCCTCGGAAACCGGGCGTGAACTGGCGGCGCAAACCGCCGAGGTGGTGTTTACCGCGCAGACATCGCTGGAAAATGCCCAGGCGTTTTATGCCGATCTCAAGGCGCGCCTGGGCCGGCATGGACGTGAGCCGGATTCGCTGAAAATCATGCCGGGGGTGTTTGTGGTGGTGGGCCAGACCGAAGCCGAGGCCCAGGCGAAATTCGAGGCGTTCCAAGACCTGGTCGAGCCGGAAGTGGGTGTGGCCTTGCTGGGGCGCATGCTGGGCAACTTCGACTTGTCTGGCTACCCGTTGGACGGGCCGTTGCCGGCGTTGCCGTTGACTGACAGCGGGCAACGCAGCCGCCAGCAATTGCTCAGTGACCTGGCCCACCGCGAGCAACTGACACTCGCCCAATTGGGCCGGCGGATTGCCGGTGGACGCGGGCATTACAGCCTGATCGGCACGCCCGCACAGATTGCCGATGAGCTGCAGCGCTGGTTCGAAGGTGGCGCCGCCGATGGTTTCAACATCCTGGTGCCGCACCTACCGGGCGGGCTGGAGGATTTCGCCCAATGGGTGGTGCCCGAGCTGCAACGGCGCGGCCTATTCCGAACCGAATACACCGGCTCGACCTTGCGTGAGAACCTCGGTTTGGCGCGCCCCGACAATCGCTTCAAAAAGGAGGAGGCATGAAGATTCCAGCACTGTTACTGACCCTGCTGGCCGTCACCCACACCGCTCTGGCGGCCGACCCCGCCACGCTGCGCATCGGCTACCAGAAAGGCTCCATCGCCCTGGTGCTTGCCAAGGAGCACGGCCTGCTGGAAAAGCGCTTCCCACAGACCGCCGTGAAGTGGATCGAATTCCCCGCCGGCCCGCAGATGCTCGAAGCGCTCAACGTGGGCGCACTGGATGTGGGCTCCACCGGCGACATCCCGCCCCTGTTCGCCCAAGCTGCCGGGGCCGACCTGCTCTACATCGGCGCCGAACCGCCCAAGCCCAGCGCAGAAACCATCCTGGTGCGCAACGACAGCCCGCTGCACTCAGTGGCGGATTTGAAGGGCAAGAAAGTTGCGTTCCAGAAGGGCTCCAGTTCCCATAACCTGATCCTGCGCGCCCTGAACAAAGCCGGGCTGAGCTACAAAGATATCCAGCCGGTGTACCTGCCACCTGCCGACGCACGCGCGGCGTTCGAACAAGGCAGCGTGGACGCCTGGGCCATCTGGGAGCCTTATTCGTCCCTGGCCCTGAGCCAGAGTCCCAGCCATGTACTGGCCAATGGCGAAGGCCTCGGTTTATCAGGACCGGTGTATACCGCCCGGCGTGAGTACGCGAAGACCAACGGAGCATTTGTGCACCACGTGCTCGATGAACTCAGCGCGGCCGAAGCCCTCACCCGCAGCCAGCGTGAAGACAGCCTCAAGGTGCTGACCGAATTCATGGGCCTGCCCGCCGAAGTAATTGCACGCTACATGGACAACCGCCCGCCTTCACCGATCCTGCCGATTGATGAAAAAATCATCCAGGCACAGCAGGCGACGGCGGACCTGTTCTACCAAAACCGGTTGCTTCCCAAGGCCATCGACGTGAAGCAAGCTGCTGCTCTGTAAGAGCCGGCGATGGCAGCCCGCCCCCAAACCACGATGCGAAGCGAGTCGCTCTTGATCTTGATCTCGCTTTTGATCCTAGACGCCCCGTCAAACACGCTGGCCGGAATTCGACAGGGATTTGGGGGGTAAACCGGCAGGGATGCCGGTTTAGCCGCCCCGCGCCATGGAGGGCGCGTGGCGGCGGCCCCCCAAATACCTGTCGGATTACGGGCACACCGAGCCTAAGCGAGGTGCCGAGTGTTGGGGCGAAGGCCTTTTGCTTACTTTTGGGCCTTTCCAAAAGTGAGCCGCTGTAAGAGCGGAACCCTAGGCGGCCGTTACCTAAATAACGGATATGTACCCGGTCAGATCCAACATCAAGGTCGGCTGTCAGGCCGCCTTCGCAGGCAAGCCAGCTCCCACATTTGGATTGCGGGGTGACAGTTAGATTGTGGTCGGCTGTCGGGCCGCCATCGCTGGCAAGCCAGCTCCTACAGTTAGATCGCGGGGTGACAGTTAGATTGTGGTCGGCAGTTAGGCCGCCTCCGCAGACAAGCCACACACTTTCAACCAAGCCAGGCTTAAAGCCGTGTGCTTTTTTCGATCAAACACATCGGCGTACCTGCCACCGGCTCACTCATCACCCGCACCTGCACCTCAAACACCTGCCGCATCAACCCGACACTGATCACCTCCCCCGGCGCCCCATCGGCCACCAACTGGCCGCCATGCATCACCGCCAAGTGATCGGCGTAGCGACAGGCCTGGTTGATATCGTGGAGCACGGTGATCACCGTCTTGCCTTCAGCCGCCAGCTCGCCCATCAGGTCGAGCAATTCGACCTGATGGCTGATGTCGAGATAAGTGGTAGGTTCGTCGAGCAGCACCACCGGCGCGTTCTGCGCCAACACCATGGCCAGCCAGGCCCGTTGACGCTGGCCGCCGGACAGGTCCGCCAGGGCGCGGTCGGCCAGGGTGTCCAGTTCCAGGCGTTGCATGGCCTGGGTGACATGGGATTGATCGTTGCCGCTCAGGCGCCCCCATAGCGAATTGTGCGGGCTGCGGCCATAGGCAACCAACTGGCGCACGCTGACGCCTTCCGGCACCGGCAACACCTGGGGCAAGAACGCGATCTGCCGCGCCAATTGGCGGGCGGACAGGCTCGCGTAGGCCTGGCCATCCAGGGTCAATTCACCCTGGGTCGGCTTGAGAATGCGGGCGAAGGCCTTGAGCAAGGTGGATTTGCCGCAGCCATTGGGACCGATCAGGGCGGTGACCTTTCCGGCGGGCGGCGCAAAGGACAACCCCTGCACGATACGCGTGGTGCCGTAGCCGATATCCAGCTCGCGTGCTTGAAGAATACTCATGTCATCAGCCCTTGAACCGTGCCAGCAACCAAAGAAAATACGGTGCACCGATCACTGCGGTAAGCACCCCGGCGGGGATTTCACTGGGCGCGATCAAAGTACGCCCCAGCGTATCGGCCAGCACCAACAACAGCGCGCCAATCAGCATCGCGGCCGGCAGCAGCCATTGGTGATGCCCACCGACCAACCGGCGCGCCATGTGCGGCGCCACCAGGCCGATAAAACCAATCGGCCCGATCACACCCACGCCAAGGCTGGTCAACACTACCGCGCACGCCATTGCCAGCCAGCGCGTGCGGCCCAGGGCCGTGCCGAGGCTGTGGGCGGCTTCATCACCGAGGGCGATCAGGTTCAGCGGCTTGGCCAGGCACAGGCCCAGGGGGATCAGCACCAGGAACGGCAGCACCAACGCCACATGGTGCCAGTTGCGGCTCCACAGGCTGCCAGTCAGCGCGAGCAAGGCGGTGTTGATATCCAGCGGGTGGGACAGGATCAGGAATTCGGTGACACTGGACAGGGTCACCGCAATCGCCACGCCGGAAAGCGCAAAGCGCACCCCGGAAAAACTCATCCCGGTGTTGTACAGCGCCAGCAGCAACGCGCCACCGGCACCGCCCAGGCAGGCCACCAGCGGCAGCCAGGCAATCGGCAAATGCGGCCAGCCGATGATCGCGACGGTCAGTGCCAACCCGGCGCCCTGGGTCACACCGAGTATCTCCGGCGAGGCCAACGGGTTGCGGATCACGCCCTGCACAATGGCGCCGGCAAGGCCGAAGGCGCAACCGGCCAGGATCGCGATCAGGCTACGTGGCAGGCGGTGGTTCCACACTTCGAAATCGAGGGCGTCGTGGGCCAGCAGGCGCTCCAAAACAGTATGCGGCGTGAGCCACAAGGTACCGGCGCAGAGGCTGACCAGGGTGGCCAGCAGCAACAGGCCGAGCAGCAGCCAGAGGCGCAGTCGTGGGCGGATCATAGGGCGCGCCTGGCAAGAAAGAGGAAGAACGGTGCGCCGATCAGGGCAGTGACCACGCCGGCCGGGGTCTCCACCGGAAACGCCACGGCGCGGCTGAGCAGGTCGGCGCCCAGTACGATCACAGCGCCCAATGCCGCGCTCAGCGGGATCAGCCAGCGGTAGTCATTGCCGAGAAACTGGCGAAGGATATTCGGTGCGATCAGCCCGACAAACCCGATCGGCCCCACCGCACACACGCTCGCCCCCACCAGCAGCAAACTGGCGATAAACACCTGCAGGCGCAGGCTGGCGATGCCCACGCCCAGCGAGCGGGCGGCGTCTTCACCGAGGTTGATCAGGTTCAGCCGCGGTGCACACCAAAGGGCCCACAGGCCGCCGATCAAGGTGCATGGCCACAGCAA
Organism: Pseudomonas sp. AC112; assembly: GCF_979253545.1. Taxonomy (NCBI): domain Bacteria; kingdom Pseudomonadati; phylum Pseudomonadota; class Gammaproteobacteria; order Pseudomonadales; family Pseudomonadaceae; genus Pseudomonas; species Pseudomonas sp. AC112. Next base: position 4,507,297 of record NZ_CEEDCM010000001.1, on the reverse strand, counting down.
TTGCACTTGCGCGGCGCCGACATTCGCCAAGGAACCGGCCAGCCAGTTGAGCACGCTTTGCGCCTGGGCCTCGACCAGGATCACCGTGAGCCGGGTCAAGGCCGCGCACAATGCCGCCACGGCCACGCCGGCCAATACCAGGCGGCCTTGGGCGGTGGTCGGCGACCACGCGCCGCCGAGGCTGAATACTGTGACCCAGGCCAGCGCGCCACCCAGGCAGGTCATCAACAACGCACCGCCCGCGAAGGGTGGCGCGACCAACCCAGTGGAAAACAACGCCAACCCCAGCGCCGCCCCCGCCGTCACACCAAACAAGGAGGGTGAAGCCAGCCGGTTGCGGGTAATGCCCTGCATCAACGCGCCGGCCAGGCCCAGGCACGCACCGACCAACGCCGCGCACACCGCACGCGGCACCCGCAACTGAGCGACAATATACGCCATGTTGCCGCCCACGCTGCCCTGATGCACCAGGCCATTCCATGCGTCCGTCGCGGTAAGCGTGAACGGCGACCAGCTGTACAGCGAACACCAGAACAACCCAGCGCCTAACAACAGGATGCCAATGGCGGCGAAACTGCGTTGCACGGTTATTGGCTCAATACGGCTTTGCCGCCCTTGAGAATCGCCAGCGCGTCTTCGGCGATCTGCTCCGACGCCAGCACGCCACGGTTGCGCGCCCAGCTGTCGCCGTCCACTTCGGCTACGTGCTTATTGCGCACCGCACCGAGTACTTGCCACAGCGGCTGCTTGCTCCAGCTGTCGACAATGCTGGGGCGACGGTAGTGCCCGACCAGCAACCAGCCAGGGTCGAGGGCCAGCAGTTGCTCCAGGCTGACGAACTCGGTGGGCGCGGCGTTGGCGCGCACCGATGGAACCTTCAGGCCGATGGCTTCGAGCACGCTGCCGGCATAGGAGTCCGGACCGTGCACGGAGAAGCTGTCCTCACGCGCCACCCCGAACAACACGCTGGCGCCGGCGGGGATCTGTTGCGCAATGACCTTGAGGTTTTCACGGTTCTGCTGGATGCGTGCTTGCATCTGCGCGCTCTTGCCGAGGGCTTTACCGATCAGCTCGGCGGATTTCAGGCTGCCCTGGTAATCCTCGCCACGCGAGGGCAGCAACAGCGTCGGCGCGATGCTCGCCAGGTCGCTGTACAAGGCCTGGTGGCGGTTGAGGTCGGCCACGATCAGGTCCGGCTTGAGCCGGGCGATTTCCTCGATGCTCGGCTGCGAGCGCAGGCCCACGGACGTCCACTGGCCGATGGCCTGGCGCACACGGGGCAACACACGGTTGGCATCGCCATCATCGGCAGCGCCAACCGGCGTTACGTCAACGGCGGCCAGGCTGTCGAGGAAGGAAAACTCCAGCACCACCACACGTTTGGGCGCATCGGGCAGATGCACCGCGTGCTGGCCGTCGTTGAGGTCGATGGGGGCGGCGCTCAGCAGGCTTGAAGACAACGCCAACACGCAGGCGGCAAGGGTGGGGATGGAGCGCAGCATTCGCATGACAAGGACCTCGGCGTTAAAACACCCCAGCTAGACAGGCCGGGGAAAACGGCGGGTACTATTCCATATCGAGGCGGCGTGATCAAAAAACATTCTCATTTATACCCCGCCGTCCTGTGTAGGAGCCGGCTTGCCGGCGATTCAGACACCTCGGTGTGCCATGGCTACCGAGGTGGTGCTATCGCCGGCAAGCCGGCTCCTACAGTTTATCGGTGCTTAGAAGTCGACGGTGGCGGAAAGCAGATAGGTACGCGGCGTCGACAAGGTCAGCCCCGGCTCGCTATCGTCCGACGCACCCGCCGAGCTCCAGTAGCGCTTATCGGCGACGTTCTCCACATTCGCTCGCAAGGTGATGTGTTTATCGTCCACCTTGAACCCGTAGCGCGCCCCCACGTCGAGGCGGTTCCAGGCGTCGATTTCCTTGACGTTGGACTGGTCCAGGTACTGCGAGCTGGAATAGATCCCACGGCTGGTCAGGGTCAGGCCTTCGAGGCCCGGCACATCCCATTCAGCGCCCAGGTTGACGTTGTACTTGGGCGTGGCCGGGGCGCGGTTGCCGTCCCAGGTGCCGTTGATGGTGTCTTTCAGCTCACTGTCGATGTACATCACCCCACCCAGCAGGCGGAAGCCCTTGAGCGGTTCGCCGAACACACTCAGTTCTACGCCTGAGTTCTCGCGCTTGCCGTTAGGCCCGAATACACGCGTGGTGGCGTTGGTTTCATAGGCCGGCTGCTTGATGCGGAACACGGCGGCGGTCACGGCGAATGCGCCGGCGTCGTACTTGGCGCCCACTTCCACCTGGCGGCTGATGAACGGCGGGAAGATTTCGTCTTCGTTTCTTGAGGTAGAGGGCGCGATCTTGCCCTGGCTCAGGCCTTCCATGTAGTTGGCGTACAGCGACAGCTTGTCGGTGGCCTTGAACAGAATGCCACCCGACGGCGAGACCTTTTCTTCATCGTAGGCGGTGCGGCCTTTGACACCGTCGCTCCAGTCATCCACCTTCACGCGCTGCCAGCGCGCACCGAGGGTGAGCAGCAGGCGGTCGTCAAAAAAGCCCAGGGTGTCGGACAAGGCCACGCCGCTGAACTTGTTTTCGGTGTAGACCTTGGCGTCCTGGCGGGTAGCGGTGGACGGCGTCGGCGTTTGCACCGGGTTGTAGAGATTGCTCGGCGCCGCCCCATAGCGTGCGCCACCGTTGGTGAAGTCCATATCGAAGTAGCTGGCGGCGAGGTTGACCTCATGGCTCACCGGCCCGGTATGGAACCAGTTGCGCACACCGGCCGTGTAGGTGCGCACGTTTTCATCACGGGTAAAGTCCCGTGGCTGCACGCTGAAGTCACCCGCCGCGTTGGTCACGGACACCGCGTGACGCAGGAAATCATGGTTGCTTTTACGCGCGCCCACACCGCCGTAGAGCATCACGTTATCGCTGAGATCGTACTCACCGTTGAACGTCCCGAACGTGTCATTGGTGCTGGCCTTGCTCCAGGACTGCGCGTAATTGCGACGCACGTCGTTGGCACTCGGCACCGGGGCCGCCGCCGCGACTTGCACGCGCTCCTGCGGGGCATCGGTGTCGCGCTCGGTGTGGCCGATATCGGTGGAAAGGCGCAGACGCTCGCCGCGAAAATCCAGGCCCAGCACGGCCATTTCGCGATCGACGCTCTGGTGGTCCCACTCGGTATCGCCGGACTGCTTCACGCCGTTGAAACGAATGCCGAACTGGTTGTCTTCGCCAAAACGTCGGCCGATGTCGACCGCGCCGCCCGCCTGGCTGTCGGAGGCCCAGTTGCCGGTAAACGAGTTGATGTCCTTGTCGGTGGCGCGCTTGGGCACCACGTTGATCCCACCGCCCACGCTGCCGCGCGGAGAGATGCCGTTGATCAACTGGCTCGGGCCTTTGAGGATGTCGACGCGGTCGGCCATTTCCATGTCGATGGTGTAGGTCGGCAGCACGCCGTACAGGCCGTTGTAGGCCACGTCACTGTTGAACAGGCTGAACCCGCGAATGGTGAACTGCTCGTAACGCCCGCCGGCCGGGTTGGTGGCGCGCACCGAAGGGTCGCTGGCGATCAAGTCGCCCAGGGTGCGCGCCTGTTGGTTCTTCACCGCATCGGCGGTGTAGGTGGTGATGCTGAACGGGGTCTCCATGAAGTCCCGCGTGCCCAGCATGCCCTGGGCCGTGCGGCGTGCAACCTGGCCGCCGGCATAGGTGTCGCCGTCATATAGGCCGGTGGTGCCGAGGATCGAGGTGGGCGCTAATTCCAGGCTGCTGCCCTCCGGCGCCGGTATCAGCCTGTAGCCCTGCTCACCCATTGGCTGCAATTGCAGGCCGGAGCCCTGCAGCAAGCGGGCAAAGCCCTCCTCTACCGCATATTCGCCAGACAACCCGCTGCTGGTTCGACCACTGACCAGCGCCGGGTCTACCGACAGGTTGACCCCCGACAGCCCGGCAAAACGCGTCAACGCCGCACTCAGGCTGCCGGCCGGTACCTGGTAGCTGCGGCGGCTGGCGGTGTCTTCGGCGTAGCTGACAGCGGCGAATAACGGGCTGGCGCTGAGGCTCAGCATCAGGCTCAGTTTCAGCAACGGGCGCAAGCGCAAGGGTCGGACTGCGGGCATTGGAGGAAGCTCTCGATGATGTTCACTTACCTGGAATGACAGGCGAAGTGAAAAAAGGGGACAGCCGCCGCCGACATTTTTTTAACAGCTTCAGTACACAGATACAGGATCCCAGCCAGCCGGCAGGTTCATGAACATTGCTTTAAGAAGGAACTCTGCGATGTCCCACAAGGTCGGGTGATGTACGCATTTTCCTTTTAACTGCACGGCAGGGTCGGATGAAACAGATATCTTTGGCGGGTACCGAGCCTGCTGGTCATACCCGGCCGGCTGCGCAGGCACGCCGTTCAGGACCACGGGTTTCGAACAATGGCGAACTGGACCTGCACGCCTTTGAGTCCTGCCGGAACACCGAATCCGGCGCCGTGTTTATCGTCGCCTCAGGCTTGTCCGCACAGTCGTTCCCCGTCGAGAAATTCGCGCACGTGCCGATGATCACGATGAACGGCGCTATCTCAATGTTCCTGGACACTGACGTTAAGCCGTATTTCTACGCCTGTACGGACAGAAGCTTTTCCGAGCAGCAACCGGCGTTATTCAAACACGCCATGGCTGTCAGCCAACGAGTCGCGCTGTGGGAGGATCACGCACGGTCTTCACAGGCTCGCCCGACCGGGCGGCTATACCCGTTGACCAAAGCCAAGAGACCCTCCTGGCTGGAGTCGGTGCTGGGCAAGCACAGCGCCTTGGTCGTCAACCACCCCCTGCTGCCGAGTCGTGAAAGACCGCTTGGGTTCAGCAAAGACATGAGCGAGGGCTTCTTCGACGCCCGAACCGTGGCCTACCTGGCCATACAGCTGGCGTTTCACGTCGGATTCACTCAGGTCTTCCTGGTGGGCGTTGATCTGGACCAGAACGCCGGCAGGTTCTACGAGAATCGCGACACCACAAACTCTCCCTGCGGCCTTGATCAACACTACTTCACACGCATATTGCCGTCGTTTGAGCTGATGTCCGCAAAGGTCATGGGCAACGACTTCATGGTCTACAACCTGTCTGACACCTCAAAAATCCCGGACAGTGTCGTCCCGCATGTCACCCTCGCGGACGTTGAGGCCATGCTCGCTTAGGGCGATGAACGCCAGAAACGAGAAAGGGGACCAACTACCTAGGTAATTGGTCCCCTTTCGGAATAATGGTCGGGACGGAGTGATTCGAACACTCGACCCCTAGCACCCCATGCTAGTGCGCTACCGGACTGCGCTACGCCCCGACTAGGCGTGTTACTGGGTTCGCTTCTTGACGAAGCGATCCGGAATATACCGCAAGCTTTTGAAATGTGGAAGTATTTTAAAAGCCGGAATTACTTTTTCAACACCACCAGCACATCTTCGAGTTCGGAGATCATCTGGCGGATCAGTTGCTTGTATTGGGTGGTGTCGTCTTTGGCTTCATCACCGGACATGCGCTGGCGCGCGCCGCTGATGGTGAACCCCTGGTCGTACAGCAACGCGCGGATCTGTCGGATCATCAGCACATCCTGGCGCTGATAATACCGACGGTTCCCAGTGCGTTTGACGGGGTTGAGTTGAGGAAACTCCTGCTCCCAATAGCGCAGCACGTGCGGTTTTACCGCACAGAGCTCGCTGACTTCACCAATGGTGAAGTAGCGTTTGCCTGGGATGACGGGTAGCTCGTCGTTATGACTTGGTTCCAGCATAAGCCTCAACTCGGGCCTTCAACTTCTGCCCTGGACGAAAGGTGACCACACGGCGAGCCGTGATCGGGATTTCTTCTCCCGTTTTTGGATTGCGGCCAGGCCGCTGGCGTTTGTCCCGCAGGTCAAAATTGCCGAAACCGGACAACTTGACCTGTTCGTTGTCTTCCAGAGCGTGTCTGATCTCTTCAAAAAACAGCTCGACCAATTCCTTGGCCTCGCGCTTGTTCAGACCCAACTCTTCGTACAGACGTTCCGCCATCTCAGCTTTCGTCAAAGCCCCCATACGTCACTTCCTTAACGTGGCGTTCAACCTTTGTTCGAGCGAGGTGAGGATATTTTGTGTCGTGGTATTCACCTCATCGTCATTAAGAGTGCGCGATGGATGCTGCCAGGTCAAGCCAACTGCAAGGCTTTTTCTATGCGGATCAATACCTTTACCCTGATAGACGTCAAATAGCCTGAGGTCTGTCAGCCATTCCCCTGCATTTTCACGGATTACATCCAGAACAGCAGTGGCGGCCACTTCGCGGTCGGCAATCAACGCCAGGTCACGACGCACTTCAGGGAAGCGCGACAACTCGCTGAATTTAGGCATTTTGCCCGAAGCGACTTCAGCCAGGACCAGTTCGAACACGAACACCGCACGGTCGAGACCGAGGGTTTTCGACAGTTCAGGGTGAATGGCACCGACGAAGCCCACCAAACGGCCTTCGCGCTCGATGCGTGCCGTCTGGCCCGGGTGCAACGCCGGGTGGCTGCCAGCGACGAAGGTGAACGCGTCCAGCGCACCGGCAAAGCCCAGCACAGCTTCCACGTCAGCCTTGACGTCGAAGAAGTCCACGGCATCGCGGCCCTGCGCCCAGCCTTCCGGCAGGCGGCTACCGCACACCACACCCGCCAGCATTGGCTCTTGCTTCAGGCCGTCGAGTTGGCCGACGAAACGCAGGCCGCTCTCGAACATGCGCACGCGGTCTTGTTGGCGGTTCAGGTTGTGGGAAAGCGCTTTCACCAGGCCTGGCCACAGTGACGAACGCATGGCCGCCATGTCGTTGGAGATCGGGTTGGCCAACAGCAGCGGTTCGACGCCTGGGTTGAACAGCTCGAACTGCTTGGGATCGATGAAGCTGTAGGTCACTGCTTCCTGGTAGCCACGGGCAACCAGCAGGCGACGCAGTTCAGGCAAGTGCGCACGCGCCTCAGCCTTGGGTTGCGGCGCCAGGCGCGCTTGCGGGTAACGAACTGGCAGACGGTTGTAACCGTAGAGACGAGCGAGTTCTTCGATCAGGTCAACTTCCAGGCTGATATCGAAGCGGTGGCTTGGCACTTCAACGGTCCACTGCCCTTCCCCGCCAGCGGAAATACCCAGGCCGAGGGCGGACAATAGTTGTTCGATTTCAGCCGGCTCAATCACCAGGCCGAGCATCTGCTCGACACTTTTGGCACGCAGGGTGATCGGCGCAACAGACGGCAGGTACTGCTCGTTGACGGTTTCGGTGATCGGACCCGCTTCGCCACCGGTGATCTCCAGCAGCAGGCCAGTGGCGCGCTCCATGGCTTCACGCGCCAGCTTCCAGTCCACGCCGCGCTCATAGCGGTGCGATGCATCGGTGTGCAGGCCGTAGGAACGGGCTTTGCCGGCGATGGCGATCTGGTCGAAAAATGCACTTTCAAGGAACAGGTCACGGGTGGTCTCGGACACACCGCTGTGCTCGCCACCCATTACGCCGGCAATCGCCAGGGCACGGGAGTGGTCGGCGATGACCAGGGTGTCGGCACGCAGGCTGACTTCCTGACCATCAAGCAACACCAGTTTCTCGCCTTCTTCGGCCATGCGTACGCGGATGCCGCCGTTGATTTCGGCAAGGTCGAACGCGTGCAGCGGCTGACCCAGTTCCAGCATCACGTAGTTGGTGATGTCGACGGCAGCGTCGATGCTGCGTACGTCAGCACGGCGCAGGCGTTCAACCATCCACAGCGGGGTTGGCTTGGACAGGTCGACGTTACGGATCACACGGCCCAGGTAACGCGGGCAGGCGTTTGGCGCCAGCACGTCAATCGGGCGTACTTCGTCGTGCACAGCCGGCACGGCGGCAACCACTGGACGGGTGACCGGGGCGTTGTACAGCGCGCCCACTTCACGCGCCAGGCCAGCCAGGGACAGGCAGTCGCCGCGGTTCGGGGTCAGGTCGACCTCGATGCTGGCGTCTTCCAGGTCAAGGTAAACGCGGATGTCCTGGCCCACTGGCGCATCGGCCGGCAGCTCCATCAGGCCATCGTTGCCCTCGCCGACCTGCAGCTCCGCCTGGGAGCACAGCATGCCGTTGGACTCAACGCCACGCAGCTTGGCCTTCTTGATTTTGAAGTCGCCCGGCAGCTCGGCACCGATCATGGCGAACGGAATCTTCAGGCCCGGACGCACGTTTGGCGCTCCGCACACGACCTGGAAGGTTTCCGCGCCATTGCTGACCTGGCACACACGCAATTTGTCGGCATCGGGGTGTTGTTCGGTGCTTAGCACCTCGCCCACGACCACACCGCTGAAAACACCGGCGGCCGGCGTAACGCTATCGACCTCAAGACCGGCCATCGACAGACGCGCAACCAGCGCGTCGCGATCTACCTGCGGGCTTACCCAGCCACGCAGCCATTGTTCACTGAATTTCATCCTGCTCTCCTAAAGATTCGTTACGACTAGCGAAATTGCGCGAGGAACCGCAAGTCGTTGTCGAAGAACAGACGCAAGTCGTTCACGCCGTAACGCAGCATGGCCAGACGCTCAACGCCCATGCCGAAGGCAAAGCCCGAGAACTCTTCCGGATCGATGCCGGACATGCGCAGCACGTTAGGGTGAACCATGCCGCAGCCCATCACCTCAAGCCAGCCGGTCTGTTTGCAGACGCGGCAGCCTTTGCCGCTGCACATCACGCATTCCATGTCGACTTCAGCGGAGGGCTCGGTGAACGGGAAGAACGATGGACGGAAACGCACCGCCAGTTCCTTCTCGAAGAACACCCGCAGGAATTCTTCGATGGTGCCCTTGAGGTCGGCGAAGTTGATGTCGCGATCAACCAGCAGGCCTTCGACCTGGTGGAACATCGGCGAGTGGGTAATATCGGAGTCGCTACGGTACACACGGCCTGGGCAGACGATGCGGATCGGCGGCTTGTTCGCTTCCATGGTGCGGACCTGTACCGGCGAGGTATGGGTGCGCAGCAGCATGTTCGCGTTGAAATAGAAGGTGTCGTGCATCGACCGGGCCGGGTGATGGCCTGGGATGTTGAGCGCCTCGAAGTTGTGGTAGTCGTCTTCGACCTCAGGGCCTTCGGCGATGCCGTAGCCGATGTGGGTGAAGAACTGCTCGATACGTTCCAGAGTCCGGGTGATCGGATGCAGACCGCCCGAGGCCTGGCCACGGCCAGGCAAGGTGACGTCAATGGACTCGGCGGCGAGTTTGGCCGCAAGATCGGCCTCCTCGAGCGACGCCTTGCGCGCATTGAGCACCTCTGTAACACGCTCCTTGGCGACGTTGATCAGCGCACCGACTTGCGGACGCTCTTCAGCCGGCAAATTCCCCAGGGTCTTCATCACCTGAGTCAATTCACCTTTCTTGCCAAGGTAGTGAACCCGGATTTGCTCCAGGGCATTTACATCTTCAGCGCTTTGCACAGCCTCAAGGGCTTGAGCGACGAGCGCGTCCAGGTTTTCCATGTACAGACTCCAGATACAAAATAGGGGAAGAGCTTGAAGGCTCTTCCCCTATTTATGACGTTTAACACCTTGGGCTACAGCGTAACCCAGGGTGACTGTCGGGGGTACTTAAGCCAAGGTGGCTTTAGCTTTCTCGACAATCGCAGCAAACGCCGCTTTTTCGTTCACTGCCAGATCAGCCAGAACCTTACGGTCGATCTCGATGGACGCTTTTTTCAGGCCAGCGATGAAACGGCTGTAGGACAGACCGTTAACACGTGCACCAGCGTTGATACGAGCGATCCACAGAGCGCGGAACTGACGTTTTTTCTGACGACGGTCACGGTAGGCGTATTGGCCTGCCTTGATTACCGCTTGCTTGGCAACACGGAATACGCGTGAACGCGCGCCGTAGTAGCCTTTAGCAAGTTTCAGAATTTTTTTGTGACGTTTACGGGCAATGACGCCACGCTTTACACGAGCCATGAGTTACTTCCTCTATTCTTGATCCAAAAATTAACGAAGGCGCAGCATGCGCTCGACTTTTGCCACGTCAGACGGATGCAGCAAGCTGCTACCGCGCAGTTGACGCTTACGCTTGGTCGACATTTTGGTCAGGATGTGGCTCTTGAAAGCGTGCTTGTGCTTGATACCGTTAGCAGTTTTCAGAAACCGCTTAGCAGCACCACTTTTAGTCTTCATCTTTGGCATGTTCGGATACTCCGCATTCAGTTGATAAACATAATCAGAAGGCCTGCCGTGCCCTGTTGATTACTTCTTCTTTTTCGGGGCGATGACCATGATCAGCTGGCGTCCTTCCATCTTAGGATGCTGTTCGACCGAACCGTACTCGAGCAGGTCAGCTTCAACCCGCTTGAGGAGTTCCATCCCCAGCTCCTGGTGGGCCATCTCACGGCCGCGGAATCGCAAGGATACCTTGGCCCTGTCCCCATCACTCAGGAAACGTACCAGGTTGCGCAGTTTTACCTGGTAATCCCCTTCCTCCGTCCCTGGACGAAACTTGATTTCTTTTACTTGAATCTGCTTCTGGTTCTTCTTCGCCGCGGCAACCTGCTTCTTCTTTTCGAAGATCGACTTGCCGTAGTCCATCACCCGGCATACGGGTGGGATTGCATCGGCGGAGATTTCCACCAGGTCCAATTTGGACTCTTCTGCAATACGAAGCGCTTCATCAATCGAGACGATGCCAATCTGCTCGCCGTCAGCGCCAATTAACCGAACCTCGCGTGCCGAGATATTCTCGTTGATCGGGGCTTTCGGTGCAGCTCGTTTATCTTGTCTCATTTCACGCTTAATAATAATTACTCCGAATCTGGGCGACCACGCCGGGAAACCGCTTGCGCGAGGAACTCAGCGAACTGGGCGACGGGCATCGAGCCCAGGTCAGCACCTTCACGAGTACGCACAGCGACAGTCTGCATCTCGACTTCCCGATCTCCGATAACCAAAAGATAGGGAACCTTGAGCAAAGTATGCTCGCGGATTTTAAAGCCGATCTTTTCATTTCTCAAGTCGGACTTGGCACGAAATCCGCCTTCGTTGAGTGTTTTTTCAACTTCAGCGGCAAAATCTGCCTGTTTATCAGTGATATTCATGATCACTGCCTGGGTCGGAGCCAGCCACGCAGGGAATGCTCCCTCGTAGTGCTCGATCAGGATCCCGACGAACCGTTCGAACGAGCCAAGGATCGCCCGGTGCAGCATAACCGGGTGTTTACGGCTGTTGTCTTCGGAGACGTATTCGGCTCCCAGACGGATCGGCAGGTTAAAATCGAGCTGCAGGGTACCACACTGCCAGACGCGGCCAAGGCAATCTTTCAACGAGAACTCGATCTTCGGACCGTAGAAAGCGCCCTCACCCGGTTGCAGGTCGTACGCAAGCCCCGCACTGTCCAGCGCTGCAGCCAGTGCAGCTTCGGCGCGGTCCCATAGTTCGTCAGAGCCGACACGTTTTTCCGGACGAGTGGACAGTTTCATTTCGACTTCGGTAAAGCCGAAATCGCGATAAACATCCATGGTCAGCTTGATGAACGCGGCGGATTCAGCCTGCATCTGCTCTTCGGTGCAGAAGATGTGGGCGTCGTCCTGGGTGAAGCCACGCACGCGCATGATGCCGTGCAGCGCACCCGATGGTTCGTTACGGTGACAGGCACCGAACTCTGCCAGGCGCATCGGCAACTCGCGGTAGCTCTTCAGGCCTTGGTTGAACACCTGCACGTGGCAAGGGCAGTTCATTGGCTTGATCGCGTAGTCGCGGTTTTCCGACTGGGTGGTGAACATGTTGTCGGCGTAGTTGGCCCAGTGCCCGGATTTTTCCCAGAGGCTACGGTCAACAACCTGGGGCGTCTTGATCTCCAGGTAGCCGTTGTCGCGCTGTACTTTGCGCATGTACTGCTCAAGCACCTGGTACAGGGTCCAGCCGTTCGGGTGCCAGAACACCATGCCCGGCGCTTCTTCCTGGAGGTGGAACAGGTTCAGGCGCTTGCCGATCTTGCGGTGGTCGCGTTTCTCGGCTTCTTCGATGCGCTGGATGTAGGCGGCCAATTGCTTCTTGTCAGCCCACGCAGTGCCGTAGATCCGCTGCAACTGCTCGTTCTTCGCGTCGCCACGCCAGTAGGCGCCGGACAGCTTGGTCAGCTTGAACGACTTGAGGAAGCGCGTGTTTGGCACGTGCGGGCCACGGCACATGTCGACGTATTCTTCGTGGTAGTACAGGCCCATGGCCTGCTCGTCCGGCATGTCTTCCACCAGGCGCAGCTTGTAGTCTTCGCCACGGGCGGTGAACACGTCGATCACTTCGGCGCGCGGCGTGACTTTCTTGATCACGTCGTAATCTTTTTCGATCAGCGCGTGCATGCGCTGCTCAATGGCAGCCAGGTCGTCCGGGGTAAAAGGACGCTCGTAGGCGATGTCGTAATAGAAGCCTTCTTCAATGACCGGGCCGATTACCATCTTCGCGGTGGGGTACAGCTGCTTGACCGCATGGCCAATCAGGTGCGCGCAAGAGTGGCGAATGATCTCCAGCCCCTCTTGATCCTTGGGCGTGATGATTTGCAGGCTGGCGTCACTGGTGATCAGGTCGCTGGCGTCGACGAGCTTGCCGTCGACCTTGCCGGCCACGGTGGCCTTGGCCAGGCCTGCACCAATGGATGCGGCGACCTCGGCTACGGAAACCGAATGATCGAATGAACGTTGACTGCCGTCGGGAAGAGTAATAGTTGGCATGGCGCCTCCTCTCCTAGTGGTGACCCCTACCAAAGGTCACGTGGGTTGGGATGAGCCAGTACAAGATCCAACACCAGGCCGTTCAGTGATGAACGCCTGCCTTACAGCGGCAGGAGCCTTTCGGCCAACCGATAATCGAACCAGAGTGACTGGAGTGAGCTAAAAAGAACCTGGCAAGGCGGCAATTGGCACGCCTGGAAATAGCCAAGCGCAAGATGCTAGCACAGATGAACGGTCATCGCGGCGCTGCTATCTTGCGTAACGACAAAATCCGGCCTTTATAGCTGCAAAAGTGAACTTGAGCTGTACGCAATGCCTCAAACCCACTGAGAATCGCCGTTCGTCCTCGACCCAAAGGAGCATCCTCATGATGCGTTTTACCTCTACCCTCGCTCTCGCCGCTTCCCTGACCCTCCTTTCCCTCGGCGCGCAGGCAGCAGCCCCGTCGAACTGGCCAGCCGGTGCTCGCGACAGCTTCGTCAGCGATTGCAGCGCAGCTGCCAGCCAGAACGTAGACGTCAAAACTGCCAAAGCCCACTGCGAATGTGGCGCCGACAAGATCAACGCTGAATTGAGCACTGCCGAAATCAAAGAGCTCATGACCAACCAGAACGCCAGCCCGGAGCTTAAAAACAAAGCTGTCGCGGCTATTTCGTCCTGCAAAGTCGTGAAGAAAAAGTAAGATCTGCCACTGATCACACGGCTTTTTTACGGGTAAAACGGCCCGAAAACTGCCATTTCTCACAAATTACGCAGCTTTTACGGCTTTTTTTACCAGTTGATATTTCGAGCCAAAGCCCCGTAGATCGGGGCTTCCAGCCGAAAAAGGTACTAAACGCAACGCTATTGATTAGCAAACAATGCCTTGGGGGGGCTCCCAAGCCGAACATTTCGACTATGATAGCCCGGTGTGCCCAGTTGGCCTGAGCAGCACAGCACTACTGAAAATATATGTTTCTTGGAGATACACCATGTCTAATCGCCAAACCGGCACCGTTAAATGGTTCAACGATGAAAAAGGCTTCGGCTTCATCACTCCTCAAGGTGGCGGTGACGACCTGTTCGTACACTTCAAAGCTATCGAAAGCGACGGTTTCAAAAGCCTGAAAGAAGGCCAAACCGTTTCCTTCGTGGCTGAGAAAGGCCAAAAGGGTATGCAAGCTGCACAGGTTCGCCCAGAGTAAGTTCTGCGCTGAGCTAAAAAAAACCCCGTCCATGTGACGGGGTTTTTTATGGGCACTGCAAAAGCCTTGAACGACTTAGCCGCAGTTGACCCGCGTGATCACCAGGTTGTCATCGGTGTTCAGGTTCAGGCGATCGGAGCGATACTCCAGGGTGATCATGTCGTTCGGTTTGAGGATGCGTGCGTTCTGCGCACCGGCACGGGTACGTGCCTGCTCCAGCAACTGGGGCGAAGCTTTCTGGCCGATCGTGAATTCGGCGGCCTTCGACTCACAGCGGCTATGACCGGCATCGGCCACGGCGGCGTCTTTGGCTGGCTCAGAGGCACCCGGGGTGCTGCAACCCGCCAACGCGAGTGCTGCCAACAAAGTACCGAATGATGCGAGCTTCCAAGGCATGAAGCCTCCTATGATAAAAAATGGACAGAGATCGTGCGACAGCGGTCGGGCGGATTGGTTTCAAGACGTAAACCGCCGCTGGGCAAGTCTGCCTGACTCTCGGCAGGCATTCGCCCGGTCAATCGTGACCAGATATGAATGTATTCAGTAGATGTCGATGTAGTCGAACGCCGGCTTCGGCCAGTTTTCCTTCAGCGCATTGAAAATCTGCGTCACCCAGACTTCGTCGCTGGCGGCCACATTGCCTACGTACCCGGAACCCTTCGCCCAGGTCTCCAGGCGAAACAGCAGCCCGTCGATGTCCACGCCACCCACGACCCTCCCTGAGGAGATATAGGCTATCCCGGCCTTGGTCACCCGCAATTGGGCATGTTCGTCGTCACTGGCACTGGCGAGAAGCTGGCGCACATTCGCCAGCGTCAGGTTCTCGGGGTTGTTCAAGTCGATCTGCACGTGGTGTTCCCCGGCAATTAAACAGGCGGACAGTGTCGCACAGCGCCGCCGTCATTCCGAATCGCCTCATGCCTAAGTATCAGTGCCAAACCCGATACAAAATGGTTAACTGGGCCGGTAAGAACCGCGTTCCAGCGCATTGCCCAGCACTTTCAGCCCCGCGAGACAGTCATGACCACCGTAACGCTCCAAGCCGACATCAAAGCCAAGTGGCCCCAAGGACAGAGCTCCTACAGCCCTGGAAGCCCAGAAGAATTGGCGATCATTGGTATCGACCTGCTGGTCAAGGAACTGGGTACACAAGCGGCACAAGCGTTCATCGGCCAGATATTCGAGAAATATCCGGCCGATCACATGGGAGCACACGACCCCGAGCGCGAATAAGAACCGGCCAGCGAACGCCGACCGGTCAACACGTTACTTCAGGCGCGCCAGGCGCTCGGTCAGCAGATCGAAGAAGCCCTGGGCATCGCCGTTTTCCACCCAGAACGCGTTCTTCGGTTGTTTCAGGCCATCGTACCAATCAACGATGGTCTGGCCGAAGGTCGGGCCTTCACGGCTATCCACCACCACGTTGACATCACGGCCGCTGAACAGCGATGGCTTGAGCAGGTAAGCAACGACGGTAGCGTCATGCACAGGACCGCCTGGAATACCGTAGTGTTCCATGTCGCCCTTGACGTATTCATTGAGAATATCGCCAACAACCTTGCTTGCGTTGTTCTTGAGGTCGGCGATCTTTTTCAGGCGGGCTTCGCTGGTCAGTACCTTGTGGGTCACGTCCAGCGGCAGGTAGGTCAGCTTGACACCGCTCTTGAGCACAATCTCAGCCGCAACCGGGTCGGCGAACAGGTTGAACTCCGCTACCGGTGTGATATTGCCGCCATTGAAGTGCGCGCCGCCCATCACCACCACTTCCTTGATGCCCTGGGTGATTTCCGGTGCCTGGGTCAGCGCCAGTGCCAGGTTGGTCTGCGGACCGAGCATGGCGATGGTGATGCTGTGAGGCTTGGCGGTGGTGAGGGTCTTGACCAGGTAATCAACGGCATTACCGTCAGCCAGGCCCTTTTTCGGCTCATGCACGGTGACGCCGGAAATACCTTCCTTGCCATGGATATTCTCGGCATAGATCGGCGTGCGCAGCAGAGGCGCCGGCGCACCCGCGTACACCGGGATGTCCTCGCGCCCTGCCCACTCGCGGGCCAGGCGTGCATTGCGGGAAGTCTTGTCCAGGCGCACATTGCCGGCGACGGTGGTCAGCGCACGAATGTTCAGTTCCTCCGGAGAGGCCATGGCAAACAGCAGCGCCACCACATCATCGGCGCCTGGGTCGGTGTCGATGATCAGGTCGATTTTTTCCGCCGCCTGGGCGCTTGCAGCAGTGAGTGCGGACAAAAGCAGAACACTCCGGAACAGGTTTTTCAGGGTGGGAAGACCATATTGCATAAAACACTCCTTGTCGTTGAGAACGCTAGAACGTTACGCCGGACACCAGCGCGATATTGCAGTAAGGCTGGCATTCGCCGGTGCGCACCACGGCGCGCGCCTTGTGGCTGAGCTGCTTGAACTCCTCATGGCTGACCAGACGCCGCTCACCGAGGGCCGCCTGCTCTGTGAGCGTATTGAGCTCAGCCAGCGCCGGTGGTTGCTTGAGCAGGATCTCTTCTGCCAGCACATGGCGCTCCACTTGCATTTCGCTGAGCACGATACGCAAGGTGCTGATGAAGTCCGGAATACCCTGGGTCAACGCCAGGTCGATCAATTCGACGCCCGGCGGGACTGGCAGGCCAGCGTCGCCGATCACCAGGATGTCACCATGCCCAAGCGAGGCGATGACACGCGACAGGGCGATATTGAGCAGAGGTGTCTTTTTCATGAGGGCACAAAACCTTGGACGTCGTGCAGCGTTGGAATAGAGGGTTGCGCGCCGGCACGGGTGACCGACAGCGCCGCCGCGACCTGGCCAAAACGGATGGCCTCGGCCTCGCTTTTGCCATTGGCCAGTGCCGCCGCAAAGCCGCCGACGAAAGTGTCGCCCGCGGCCGTGGTGTCGACCGCCTTGACCTTTGGCGCCAGCAGGTGCTCAAAGGCCTGGCCGTCAGTGAACAACGCGCCTTGAGACCCCAGGGTGATGATGACTTTGCCGGCGCCCGCCTGGATCAGTTGGGTCGCCGCCGCCTTGGCGCTGTCAATGGAGTCGACCGTCACGCCACTCAGTGCGGTGGCCTCGCTTTCATTGGGGATCAGGTAGTCGATCGAGGCGTACCACTCAGCCGGCAACGGTGCGCTGGCCGGTGCCGGGTTGAGGATCACCGTCTTGCCCAGCTCACGACCGCGCTTGAGGGCGTAGCCCACCGTATTCATCGGCACTTCCAACTGGCAGACGATCACGTCAGCCGCTTGCAGCACCGCGTCAAACGCCTGCAACGAGGCCGGTGTCAGTTCGCCGTTACTGCCTGCCACAATCACAATCGCGTTCTGGCTGCTGTCATCGACCACGATCAGGGCCACGCCACTGGAACCGTCCACGGTACTGACGGCCTGGCAATCGATGCCCTCCACCGTCAACGCGTCACGCAATTGGGTGCCGTAGGCATCGGTACCGACACAGCCAATCATCGACACATCGGCACCCAGGCGTGCGGAGGCTACCGCCTGGTTCGCGCCCTTGCCGCCGGGCACGGTGGAGAACGTCTGCCCGATCAAGGTTTCACCGGCACGCGGCAACCGGCTCGCGCGAGTCACCAGGTCCATGTTCAAGCTGCCTACTACCACTACTTTTGCTGGCATACATCAGTACTCATCAATTCGGTTCAGCGGTATTGGGCGAACGTACCGGCGACAGGCGCCGTCGACTCACGCAATACGATGCTCGGCGTCACGATGCGTTGATCGATCGGCAATTGGGGTGTCGCAATTCTTCGTAGTAAAAGTTCGGCCGCCGTCTCGCCCAGTTGCACGATCGACTGCCCGACCGTGGTCAACGCCGGGTAGACGTAACGGCCCATTTGAATGTCATCGAAACCGATCACCGAGAGTTCGCCCGGCACACGGATATTGCGCTCTGCTGCTGCGCGCAACACACCGAAACCAATCATGTCGTTGCTGGCAAAAATGGCACTGGGCGGGTTATGCGCCAGCAGCTGCACGGCGGCGGCATACCCGCCGGTGCTGGTGAAGTCGCTTTCCTGGGTGCGATTGGCCGCCACTTCCACGCCCGCCTCGCGTAACGCGCGGTGATACCCCGCCAGACGCATTTGCGCGACACGGGTATGGGCAGGGCCGCCGATGCAAGCAATGTCGCGATGACCGAGTTCGAGCAAGTGCCGGGTCGCCAGGTAGGCGCCCTCCTCGTGATCGATACGTACCAGGTCCACATCAATACCATCCAGCGCCCGGTCGACGATCACCATGGGCGTGCGTACCGCGCTCAAGCCAGCGGCAAGGCCGCTGTCGTCGCCGCCGACCGAGGTCACGATCAAGCCGTCGATGCGCTTTTCCAGCAATACGCGCAAATAGCTGCGCTGCTTTTCAGCGTTGTCGTCGGAGTTGCAGAGGATCACGCAGTAACCGTTACGCTCGCAGTAATCCTCGATGCCGCGGGCCAGCTCCGCAAAATACGGGTTGAGGCTGTTGGGCACCAGCAGACCGATGGTGGCCGTGGTCTTGGCCTTGAGCGAACGCGCGACGGCACTGGGCACGTAGTCGAGTTGCTTGATCGCCGCTTCGACCTTGATGCGCACCGGCTCACTGACCGGGCGCGTCTTGTTCACCACATGGGACACCGTCGTGTAGGAAATACCTGCAAGCGCTGCCACATCCTTGATCGTTGCCATGGCTCAGCCTCGCCGACTGGCGCGCTGGCTGCGGTAGGTATCGAGGACCACGGCAATCACGATCACGGCACCCGTGATGATGCGTTTCGTGGGTTCCGTGGCACCGATCTGCGCCAGGCCAGCCGCCAATACCGAAATAATCAACACACCAAAGAAGGTACTGATCACTGAGCCGCGCCCGCCCATCAGGCTGGTGCCGCCGATCACCACGGCTGCAATCACTTGCAGTTCCAGGCCGGAACCGGCGTTCGGGTCCGCCGCTTCCAGGCGCGAGATCTGGAACAGCGCGGCCACACCGGCCAGCAGGCCCATGAGGCTGAACACCAGGATCTTGTAGGGCTTGGGATTGATCCCCGCCAGGCGCACGGCCTCTTCGTTGGTGCCGATACCGATCAGGTAACGACCAAACACAGTGCGGGTCAATACCAGCTGCGCGGCAATGATCACCAGCAAGGCGATGATGAATGACGGCGAGATACCAAAGGCAATCGGGTTGGACAGCCAGGCAAACGAATCACCGATGTAAGCAGTACGCGAGCCGGTCATTTGGTACGCCACGCCACGGGCCATTTCCAGCACGCCCAGGGACACGATAAACGACGGAATGCGCCAGGCCACGGTGATCGAGCCGGTGATGGTGCCGGCCAATGCCGCGCAGCCCATGCCCAGCACGGCCGCCGGCAATACGCTCCAGCCCCAGCCGAGAATCGCTACACTGACCGCCGACGCCGCCAGTGCCAGCACCGAGCCCACCGACAGGTCGATTCCGCCGATGATCAGGATGAAGGTCATGCCCACCGCCAGCACCATCAAGTCCGGTATCTGGTTGGCGAGCGTGCTGAAGGTGTCATAGGACAGGAAGTGATCGCTGAGCACCGAGAACAGCGCAATCATCGCCAGCAAAGCGCCTGCCAAGCCCAGGTAGGTGCCCAGGCCGTAGAAGTTGCCGCCAGTCTTGCCGGGGGAAGTTGTGGTTTTCATGGGGTATCCCTAAGCACTGCGTCGTTGAGCAGCGCATCACGTTTCTGATAGCCGGCGAAGGCGGCGGCGAGCAATTCGTCTTGGGTCCAGCTGTCGCGCTCGAACGTCTCGATCAAGCGCCCGGCGGACAACACGCCGATGCGGTCGCAGATCAGCATGAGTTCACGCAGATCACTGGACACCACCACCAGCGCTTTGCCCTGGCGGGTCAACTCGCCCAGCAAGGCATAAATATCGAACTTGGCACCCACGTCGATGCCGCGGGTTGGCTCATCGAACAGCATCACCGAGCAGTCGCGCTCCAGCCAGCGGCCAATCACCACCTTCTGCTGGTTGCCGCCGGACAATTCGGAAACCAACTGCGCCGGACTGGAACTGCGGATGCGCATGGCGTCGATCTGACGCTTGGCCAAGGCGGTTTCGTCGCGGCTGTTGACCACGCCACCGCCGGAGATCTCCGGCATATTACCCAAGGCAATGTTGGCGCTGATGGACTGGGTCAGCAGCAGGCCTTCACCCTTGCGGTCTTCGGTAATCAGGGCAATGCCATGGCCTACCGCGTCCACAGGCGAGCGGATGCTCACGACCTGGGCTGGCGAACCGAGCGCCACAGTGCCGCTGTCGGCCAGGTCGGCACCAAAGATCAGCCGCAACAATTCAGTACGCCCCGCACCGATCAGGCCGGAGATTCCGTAGATCTCGCCCGCGCGCACTTCGAAGGACACATCGCGGACTTTGTCCGAGCGGGTCAGGCCTTTCACCGTCAGGGCCGGGCCACCAATGGCGCGCGGGCCCAGGTCGATGTGTTCGCCCAGCTCGCGACCAACCATCAAGGTGACCAGTTGCTCGCTGTTGTAGTTGGCCATCGGCTCGACACAGACCAGCTTGCCGTCGCGCAATACCGCAATGCGCTGGGCAACACGGGCCAGCTCTTCCAGCCGGTGCGAAATATAAATGATCGCCACGCCCCGGGCCTGCAGGCGGGTGATTTGTTCAAACAGCATCTCGACTTCACGGGCAGTGAGCATGGCCGTGGGTTCGTCGAGGATCAGTACGTGACAATCGCCGATCAGGTTGCGGGCGATTTCGACCATCTGCTGATGGCCAATACCCAGGCTGCCAACCAGCGTGTCGGGGTCGATGGCGTCCAGGCCGACCTGGGCCATGGCCTCGATCGCGGCCTTGCGCAGTTGCTTGCGGCTGATCCAGCCACAGTGGCTGGGCAGGTTGTCCAGGAACAGGTTTTCGGCGACGGTCAGGGTTGGCAGCAGGTTGAGCTCCTGCATGACCATGCGCACCCCCAGCTCTTCGGCCTGGGTGCGGCTGCCAGGGCGGAAATCCTGGCCATTGAACTGCATGTGCCCGGTGGTCGGTGTGACCAGCCCGCCGATGATCTTCGACAAGGTACTTTTGCCTGCACCGTTCTCACCGGTCAGCGCCAGCACTTCCCCGCGATTGAGCGTCAGGGTGATGTCGGACAGAACCGGCTGGGCATAGGTCTTGCCGATACCGCTGACCGAGAGGACAGCGTTCGGGGCGGAAGATGACATAGGAAAATCTCCAGGCGCCCGCTCAGGACGAGCGGGCGCTGTTGGGTGCTGCCAGGATTACTTCTTGAGGACGAGTTCGACCGGGGTTTCGATCACGCCATCTTTGGCCTCGACTTTCTCACCCTTGACCAGCTTGAGCGCATTCTGGATACCGAACACGGCTTGCTGGGCAGCCGCCTGGTCAGCGGTCGCCAGTACACGGCCG
The DNA here is from genome assembly GCF_979253545.1 of Pseudomonas sp. AC112. Classification (NCBI taxonomy): domain Bacteria; kingdom Pseudomonadati; phylum Pseudomonadota; class Gammaproteobacteria; order Pseudomonadales; family Pseudomonadaceae; genus Pseudomonas; species Pseudomonas sp. AC112. The sequence goes on along the minus strand of NZ_CEEDCM010000001.1, from coordinate 4,485,970 downwards.
TCCTGTAGCATCGGCTTGATGGCTTCGATGTTGTCGTAGCCTACGACCAGCACCTTGCCAGCCTTGCCGGCCGCACGCACGGCGGAGACCGCGCCCAGGGCCATGTTGTCGTTACCGGCCAGCAGCGCCTTGAGGTCCGGGTACTCGCTCAGCATGGCGGATGCCACTTTCTGGCCCTGGTCGATTTCCCAGTTGCCGGACTGAGTGGAAACGATCTTCATGCCGGCAGCTTCCATCGCATCCTTGTAGCCTGCGGTACGTTGCTGGGCGTTGGTGGTCGTCGGCACACCTTCGATGATGCCGACCTTGTCACCCGAGGCCAGTTGCTTGGCCAGGTAGTCGCCCACCAGCTTGGAGCCTTTGCGGTTGTCCGGGCCTACGAACGGAATATCGAGGTTCTTGCTCTTGAGCACGTCCGGGTCCAGGCGGTTGTCGATGTTGACGACCTTGATGCCGGCGTCCGAAGCTTTCTTCAGCACGGTGACCAATGCCTTGGAGTCGGCAGGCGCGATGACGATGGCGTTGACCTTGGCGAGGATCATCTGGTTGACGATGTCGATCTGCGCGCTGGTATCGGTTTCGTTCTTGATCCCGTTGGTGATCATGTCGAAATCGGCGGCGTGTTCTTTCTGGTACTTCTTGGCACCGTCTTGCATGGTGACAAAGAATTCGTTGGCGAGGGATTTCATGACCAGCCCGACCTTGGGTTTGGCGGCGTCATCGGCAAATGCAGAGGAGAGAGGCAGGGCAGCGGATGCGGCGGCAAGCACAGCGACAGCAAGAAGACGTCCAGCAAATGGCAGCTTCATGGGTTCACTCCGATCTTATGATTATTGTGAGCAACGCTTGCACCGAAGAGCGCTTCGGCAGCCTTCCCACCCGGGTGGCTGATACGAGCTGTCACGATACTCCAGGCGTGTTCCGTGAAACATCTCGCAAACGTTTGCGTTAGTCAAACTATGAGAACCTTGTCGAGATTTGTCAACGGTTGAAAACAGCCTTTCATCCACCCTATCCAACCCTCCCCCTCGCCCGGCAAAGTGGCCTATTAAACATTTCCGCCTACCGGTCGTTCTCTAAAACGACAGGCAACGCCGCGTCACTCGGCCAACCTCCAAGCCCCTGGCGCCGCTTTTTTCGGACATCCGAACACAATACAGCCAGATGTTCGGAAAGCCGGACACCTACACGACCGCCCACCCACAAAAATCAAGATAACTTGTTATAAATCAGTAATTTATTTTATAACCGCGAATACGATCAGCCTGGTATAGATCCTGCTCTACTCCATCACCTCGTGGCATTCAGAACCGCCCGGGTGTTCTAGATGAACCTGCTACAGCACTCATCAAAAACCAGAGAGAAAAATAATGAAATCTGCACTGAAGACTTTTGTTCCGGGCGCGTTAGCCCTCCTGCTGCTGTTCCCCGTTGCCGCCCAGGCAAAGGAAGCTGAAACCAAGACTAAACTCTCCAACGTGGTGATCCTTGCCACGGGCGGTACCATTGCCGGCGCCGGCGCCAGCGCGGCCAACAGTGCCACTTACCAGGCCGCCAAAGTCGGCATCGAGCAATTGATCGCCGGTGTGCCTGAGCTTAGCCAGATCGCCAATGTGCGTGGCGAGCAAGTCATGCAAATTGCATCCGAAAGCATCAACAATGAAAACCTGCTGCAACTGGGTCGCCGCGTCGCCGAACTGGCCGACAGCAAGGACGTGGACGGCATCGTGATCACCCACGGCACCGACACCCTGGAAGAAACTGCCTACTTCCTGAACCTGGTGGAGAAGACCGATAAGCCAATCGTGGTGGTCGGTTCCATGCGCCCAGGCACCGCCATGTCGGCTGACGGCATGCTCAACCTGTACAACGCTGTGGCAGTGGCCGGCAGCAAGGATGCACGCGGCAAGGGCGTGCTGGTGACCATGAACGACGAGATCCAGTCGGGTCGCGACGTCAGCAAGATGATCAATATCAAGACCGAAGCGTTCAAGAGCCCATGGGGCCCACTGGGCATGGTGGTTGAAGGCAAATCCTACTGGTTCCGCCTGCCCGCCAAGCGTCACACCATGGATTCGGAATTCGATATCAAGAACATCAAGAGCCTGCCCGATGTCGAGATCGCCTATGGCTACGGCAACGTAAGCGACACCGCCTACAAGGCCCTGGCTCAAGCCGGCGCCAAAGCCATCATCCACGCTGGTACCGGCAACGGCTCCGTGTCCTCCAAAGTCGTACCTGCCCTGGTGGAACTGCGTAAGCAAGGCGTACAGATCATTCGCTCTTCCCACGTGAATGCCGGCGGTATGGTGCTGCGCAACGCCGAACAGCCTGACGACAAATACGATTGGGTCGCTGCACTTGACCTGAACCCGCAGAAAGCCCGCATCCTGGCCATGGTCGCCATGACCAAGACCCAGGACAGCAAAGAGCTGCAACGGATTTTCTGGGAATATTGATTCCTAGTTTTTCCCCGTAGGTGCGAGCTTGCTCGCGAAGGTCGTTAACGATGACGCGGTCTGTCTGGTTTAACCCATCGCCCTCAAGCCTCTCGCGAGCACGCTTGCTCCTACAACCCCCCTCCCCGTCCCTATACAAAATTGCCTGAATTGCTGTCAGACGAACTTCCTGAAGCTTAAGCAGTTGCGAAATCGCCTACAGTTAAATACTGTATGTGCGTACAGCTTATTAAGGAATACTCCGTGGCAAAGTCCTCTCCCGCAGTGCCAACCCCACCTGGTGCCTACGAACGCCTGGCCATTCGTGTGCAAAAGATCATCAATTCGACCAACGCCCAGAAAGCCAAGGCGGCCTTGATCTTCCGTTTGCCTGACGAACCGGAAGATGAGTGGGCGCGTTTGCTGGAGGAAATCGCGGAAAACGACAACGTCACCCTCGCTTATCGCGACGACGGCGGTGTGCAGATTTTCTGGGTTGTGCCGAAGGAAGATTGATTCAATGAGTGTCCGTTTTATCGCCGTATGCTGCGTGTTTTTTGCCGTTACCGCCCACGCCCAGGCCCCCCGAACGTTCAGCGAAGCCAAGAAAGTCGCCTGGAAGCTCTACGCCCCACAATCCACCGAGTTCTATTGCGGCTGCAAATACACCGGCAACCGCGTGGACCTGAAAGCCTGCGGCTACATACCGCGCAAAAACGCCAACCGCGCTGCGCGCATTGAATGGGAGCACATTGTCCCAGCCTGGCAGATCGGGCATCAGCGCCAGTGCTGGCAAGATGGCGGGCGCAAGAACTGCACGCGCCACGATGATGTGTTCAAGCGTGCCGAAGCCGACCTGCATAACCTGGTGCCGAGCATCGGCGAGGTCAACGGGGACCGTAACAACTTCAGTTTTGGCTGGCTGCCGGTGCAACGCGGGCAGTACGGCTCATGCCTGACCCAGGTGGACTTCAAAGCCAAGAAGGTGATGCCACGCCCATCCATCCGTGGAATGATCGCCCGCACGTATTTCTACATGAGCAAGCAGTACGGCTTGCGCCTGTCAAAACAGGATCGCCAGTTGTACGAAGCCTGGAACAAGACCTACCCGGTGCAGGCCTGGGAACGCCAGCGTAACCAGACCGTGGCGTGTGTGATGGGGCGCGGCAATGAGTTTGTCGGCCCGGTGAACCTTAAAGCCTGCGGTTGAATGTGTGCGGGGCTTGCGCCCCGCCAGGCTATTACTGGGCGGCCTTGTGCTCAATGATCTCTGACACCGTGTCAGTTTTCTTGGCCCGGGCCATCTTCTCGTTAAGCAGCGTCTGCTTGGCCTCAGCCTCCGCCTTGGATGCGAACGGCCCCAGCAGGACTTCATCCTTGCCGTCCACCTTCACGATATAAAAATTGAAACCATGTTCCAGCAACCAGGCCGTGAGGTCGGTGATTGCCTGCAGCTTGTGGTCGGGCGGGCCTACCCGGATATCCCATTCCTGGGCGGCAATTGCGCCGGTTTGAGGCTGGCTTTCAGTCACGGCAGGCTTGGCCTTGGGCGCATCGACGCTTTTGCCTTCACCGCAACCGGCCAATGCCAACACCGCAATTGCCATCGCTACTTTACGCACTGCCCTGCTCCTTCAAAGATAAAGAGGCGACTTTATCATTCACTGTCTATTCTGGCCGTCATAAACGTTGGCTTAAACAATGCGAATCATGTATCGCAGACCTGTATGATGCCGCCATGGGAATTAATGTCGCCTCTATGCGTCCTAAAAGAGGCAGTCACAGGGAAGCGCTTAGCAGTAAGCTACACACATCCGACACCTGCCCTGTCTGAAACATGTGTCCTTAAAAGTAATCAAGGAGAAGTCCATGCTTATACTCACCCGCAAAGTTGGTGAAAGCATAAACATCGGTGATGACATCACGATCACCATCCTGGGCGTCAGCGGCCAGCAAGTACGAATCGGCATCAACGCACCCAAGGATGTTGCCGTGCATCGCGAGGAAATCTACCAGCGTATCCAGGCTGGCTTGACTGCTCCGGACAAAAACCAGACACCTTGAAGCCCCCTCAGTAGCCAGCCCTTTCGTTCACGGTAACGGCTGGCGAAAACTCCTTCAGACTGTTCTTGTCGTTGTTGCGTGACGGACATTCCCCCCAGTACATCTTCATGGAAAGATGAAACTGTCTTCACGCCTGGAACTTGTTGTTTCATTCACGGCCGAATCTCTTGACTGACACTTAGCCATTCGTGTGCATTCAGGAGCACGTCGATGAGGCCTACGACCAAACCGCCACTTGCCTACAGGTCATGGATGATCGCCTTATTGATAGGCCTGGCCTTCATGGGGACGGCTTATGGCTTGAGGTACGCAATAGAGGGCGCTGACGCTACCGACCACTCCTGGCTGGACCTGGCCCTGCTGCTTTGCGGGTACCTGTTTCTATTCTGTCTCCAGCCCATCCAGAAAGCTGTACTGCGTCGATTGAGCCGGCAAGCGACACGCTGATGCCGCGCGTTTCGTTATCAGATAACCGGTATTTACAGCACCACAGCAGGACCTATGCTTGGACATGCATGACCAGTCAAAGGCGCCGATACAGATGGATACCCTGAGTAAATCCCAAATCGAATCTGCTCTGGCAGCCCGCCTGCCAAGCTATAAAGTGACCTGCACCCTGCACGCCGACGGGACCCTTTCAGCCGTGCTCAGCGGCCCGGAAACCGACCACTTCGCAATTACGGGAATCGTGCGCGCGCATTATCGCGGGCCTGAAGCCATTGCTCGGCTGGCCAATGAGATCCTCAGGGAAATGGTGATGTCACGCCAGGGCATGCGCAATGATCGAATGCAGCCAACCGCGCCAGCCGGCGCAGAACAAGGCCGAGACCACTAAGGGGCTCGGCCTTCTTGTATCAGCGATCAGCCCGCTCGGTTCTGCACGCTCAACAAGCCGTTCGCGTCGCGCTGTACGTTAAGGTGTTCGTACCCGGCAATCGTAGGATGCTCGGTCTCCATCGGCGTGTGATGCGTCGACGTCACCACCATAACGTCCGCCCCAGCGGCCTCCCCCGCACGAATACCCACCGTCGCATCTTCAAACACCAGGCACTCCTGCACCGGCACGCCCAGGCGTTGCGCGCCCAGCACGTAACACGCGGGGTTCGGCTTGCCGATGGCAACGTCTTCAGCCGTCACCAGCACCGCCGGCGGCGTAATGCCCGCCGCTTGCAGTCGCCGCAACGCCAGTTCCCTGGGTGCCGACGTGACCAGCGCCCATTGGTCGCCCGGCAGGCTGTTCAGGAAATCGACGGCACCGGGAATCGCGACAACCCCCTCGACATCATTGAGCTCAGCCTCGGTAATCCATTGCGCCTCCACCTCGGGATCGACGCCGGGCAATGCCTGGCGCGTGATGGTATCGATCGCGCGGGCACCGTGAATGGTCTTCAAGAACGCCGCCACATCCAGGCCGTGGCGTTCGGCCCAAATGCTCCATACCCGCTCAGCGGCGGCGATGGAGTTGAGCAACGTCCCATCCATATCAAACAGAAAGGCGCGGTAATGGCGGTTGAATACGGCTGAACCTCGGATGGACACTGCGTGGCTTCCTCGTGGGCTGTAACAAATAATTGGCCCGATGCAATCTACGGATCACCTCGCTGCTTGTAAACGCTACCGACAGCGATTGCATTACAGGTTTGTAATCAAGCTGTAAGTCTTGCCGGCACCCTCACTTCATACAGTGGAGTCGTCAGTCACCCACATCGGATGACGCTACTTCCTACTGATGAAAAGGGTCCACCCATGAAACCTGCAAGCAAACTCTGCCTGATCGCCGCCAGCCTGTTGATGCTGGGTGCCGGCACCGCCATGGCGGGCACCGTGGCGCCAGTCAAAGCCAACAACGTGGTGCTGGTGCACGGTTCCTGGGCTGACGGCTCAAGCTGGTCCGAGGTGATCAGCCGTCTCCAGGCCGCTGGCCTGCACGTCACGGCCGTGCAGAACCCCCTGACCTCGGTGGCCGACGATGTTGCCGCCACCAACCGTGTGCTGGACCAACAAGATGGCCCCACGGTGCTGGTCGGCCATTCCTACGCCGGCACCGTGGTCAGCGACGCCGGGGTCAACCCCAAGGTCAGCGCCTTGGTGTACGTCGCCGCGCGTGCACCGGACGCCAACGAAGACTTCGTCGCGCTCTCGGCCAAGTACCCGACCATGCCGGTGCGCGCCGGTGTTGAAGACCACGACGGCTACCTCACCCTGAGCCAGGACGCCTTCCTCAAGTACTTCGCCGCCGATGTACCACGCGCCAAGGCCCTAGAGCTGTACGCCGTGCAGCAACCCATCACCAAGACCCTGTTCAGCGGCCGCACCGTCAATGCCGCGTGGCACACCAAGCCGTCCTGGTACGCGGTGTCGGCAAATGACCAGACCATCAATCCGGACCTGGAGCGCTTCCTCGCCAAGCGCATGAACGCCACCACCGTCGAGCTGCCTTCGAGCCACTTGTCGCTGGTGTCCCACGCCAAGGAAATCACCGACCTGATCCTCGAAGCCTCTGGCCGTCAGCCCTGAGTCCTGCATTACACATTTGTCATCATCCTGTTGGTTGGCTGTTCGGGGGGCCTGGTTACTGTGAACTCACTGCCACGACCTGGCAGCCAACCCTTTAAGAGAGATACCACCATGAAACTGTTTATCCTCGGCTTTGCCGCTTTGCTCGCGACCGGTTCCGTGTTTGCTGCTGAACCTGTGATCCACGACAAGACCGGTTTTTTCGTACACCTGGACGTGGCCAAAGTGCTGTCGAGCACCGACACCTACGGTCAATGCGGCATCGTCCCGGCACGACTCGACTACCTGGACAGCCAGGGCCGCGAACACGTGCTGGACTACCAGGTCCAGGGCATCGGTTGCGCCAGTGACAACTGATCGGGCTACACTTGCGCCACGCATTGAGACAGGGCACTTCCCATGAACATTCTCGTCGTCGAAGACGAACCCAAGGCCGGCAATTACCTGCTCAATGGCTTGCAGGAATTGGGCTACTCCGTCAGCCTCGCCCGCGATGGCGTGGACGGCTTGCACCAAGCCTTGGAAACGCCGTTCGACGTGATCGTACTGGACGTGATGATGCCCAAAATGGACGGCTGGGAAGTGCTGCGCCGCCTGCGCAAGGAAGCCGATACGCCGGTGCTTTTTCTGACGGCCCGCGACGACATTGCCGACCGCATCAAGGGCCTGGAACTGGGTGCCGATGATTACCTGATCAAGCCATTTTCCTTCGCAGAACTGGTGGCACGCTTGCGTACCCTGACCCGTCGCGGCCCGAGCCGTGACGAGGAACAACTGCAAATCGCCGACCTGCAAATCGATGTACTGAAGCGCCGCGTCACCCGCGCCGGCACCCGCATTACCCTGACCAACAAAGAGTTCGCCCTGTTACATCTGTTCGCGACTCATCAGGACCAGGTGCTCTCCCGCTCGCTGATCGCGTCGCGTGTGTGGGACATGAACTTCGACAGCGACACTAACGTGGTAGACGTGGCCGTGCGGCGCCTACGCTTGAAAATCGACGATCCTTTCCAGCTCAAACTGATCCACAGCGTGCGTGGCATCGGCTACCGCTTCGATACCCAGCCATGAACAAACGTCGCCATTACTCCTTGACGCTGCGTCTGGCACTTATCTTCGCCCTGCTCGCCTTCGCCTTGCTGGCGACCCTGGGTGTGGCGCTGTACCGCGAGCTGGAGCGAGAGTTGATCAAGCGGGACGATGCCGCATTGATTTCCCGCGTCGACCAACTGCGCAACCTGCTCAACGACAGCAATACCCTGGACCTGATCAAGACCAAGCCGGAACTGTTCCAGAACATGCTGGGCAACCGCGAATCGGTGCTGAGCATCGCCGCGCCAGGGCAGAAGCCATTGCTGATGGTCAACCCCGGCAATATCGAGCTGCCTGCCGTGCCGCCGGTCCCCAAGCACCATGAACTGACGTTCGCCGATGTGCACCATTTTCCCGGCATCAATGGCGTACCTTTCGCCACCGTGGCCGCCTCCATCGACTCCGGTGACCTGGGCAGCCTGCAAGTGACTACGGGGCGCCTGATGACCGAGCGCACCGCCGTGCTCGCCAGCTATCGCTTGAGCGTTTATATCCTGGCGAGCATTGCCGCCATCACCCTGGCCGTGGTCGGTTACCTGTTCGTCCACCGGGGGCTGTTGCCGCTTCGCCGCCTGGCCCGGCACGCCCGAGGCATCGGTGTCGGCAACCTTGCCGAACGCCTCGACAGCCACGGCGCGCCGAAAGAGCTGCTGCCGATGATTGATTCGTTCAACACTATGCTTGAGCGGCTGGCCAAGGGCTTTGTACAACTGGGCCAGGTGTCCACCGACATGGCCCACGAGCTGCGTACGCCCATCAATAACCTGCTGGGGGAAACCCAGGTCGCCCTGCAACAGAACCGCAGCATCGAGAGCTATCAGCAACTGCTGGCATCCAACGTCGAAGAACTAGAACGCCTGGCGCGGATGCTCGACAACATGCTGTTCCTGGCCCGAACCGACCCGGCCAGCGCGATGCGCCAGCGCCAGGAACTCAGCGCGGCAGACGAGGTGGAACGCATCGCCGAGTACTTCGAGGGCTTGGCGGGTGATGTGGACATCAGCATTCAGGCCGAAGGTGACGGCGTGATCTGGGCGGAACCGATGCTGCTGCGCAGGGCCCTGGCGAACCTGTGCGCCAACGCCATCAAATATGGTGCGCCGAATACAGTACTGGCGATCCAGGCGATTCCAAGTGCCGAAGGCATTCACCTGAGAGTCAGCAATCGAGGCGAAACCATCGCCGCCGAGCACCTGCCGCGACTGTTCGAACGGTTTTATCGGGTGGATGAGTCACGGGAACGTTCGGCGCAGTCCAATGGGTTGGGCTTGTCGATCGTGGCGACCATCATGCAACTGCATAACGGCCATTACAGCGTGAGCAGTGAGGCGGGGGTGACGTGTTTTGAGCTGTACTTTCCGAAACGCGAAGACTGAACGGCGAACGCCCAGTGTTATTTTGCAAAGGTTTGTCGCTTACGGTTGGACTGAAGCCACACTACTCTCCCTTTCCAAGGGGCTCAAGGCAGAGCCGGCAACCGTCGAAAAATGGAGATTCGGAAATGGAAATACGTTTAGGTTTACTGGAAAAGGGGCTCGCTGAAATGAATGAGAAGCTGATCACCGTTTCGAGCAAGGCAGACGCCATGGATAAGCACTTCGCGTCCAAGGCTGACCTGGCAACCACTGAACTGAACCTTATCAAATGGTACGTGGCCACTGCATTCGCAATGACAGGCCTGGCCTGCGCCATCACCTTCGGGCTCACCCGAGTGTTTGCAATTTGAGAAGCGTCGGGCCGGTCAGCTGACTTGCCCGCCCGCTTCTTTCGCGTCCACCGGTGTATGCCACGCTGTCAGTACAGCCGCCTGCAATCCCGCGATCATCGTATCCAGCGCCATCGAGGGCCGCTGCGCCGCCGCCACCTGTTCCGGCAGAAACGGTACGTGGATAAACCCACTGCGTATCCCAGACCCTGCGAGCGCATGCTGCAACAGATAAAAAATCTGATTACACACGAACGTCCCTGCCGTCTGCGATACCGAGGCCGCAACTCCCGCTTCGCGCACGGCCTTGACCATCGCCTTGATCGGCAGCGTCGTGAAATACGCCGCCGGGCCGTCAGCCACCACTGCCGTATCGATGGGCTGCTCGCCGAGGTTATCGGGGATACGTGCATCATTGATATTGATCGCCACCCGTTCGACTGAGATATCGCTGCGCCCTGGCCCCAGGCCAGTAGCGATCACCATCGCCGGGCGCAGCTCGTCGATCAACTGACTCAGGCACTCGCCAGCGGTGGCAAATGCACAAGGCAGGCGGCGCGCAACAATCTGCGCATCGACGCCCAGTCGCACGCCGTCCAGTTGGCGCACCGCTTCCCAGGACGGATTCACCGGGTCTTGATCAAAGGGTTCGAAACCCGTCAGGAGTATGATTTGCATCCTGGCCTCACATCAGCAGGTAAAGCAGCACAATATTGACCACCAGCATCATCAACGCGGTTGGCAGTTGAGCCTTGATCACTGCGTTCTTGTCCGGCAGCTCAAGCAACGCCGCCGGCACGATATTGAAGTTGGCGGCCATCGGGGTCATCAGGGTACCGCAGTAGCCGGAGAACATGCCGATGGCTGCCATCACCGCCGGGTTACCGCCGTAGATACCGACCAGCACCGGCACGCCGACGCCGCCGGTCATCACCGGGAATGCCGCGAAACCGTTCCCCATGATCACTGTAAACAGCGCCATGCCCAGCACGTAGACCATCACGGCCACCAACTTGTAATCCAGGTTGATATAAGTGGTGGTGACATGCGCGACAGCCGTGCCGACCCCGGCTTCGTTAAACAGCAAACCCAGCATTGCCAGCATCTGCGGAAGCACCATGGCCCAGCCAAGCGCTTCAGTCAGGCGACGGGACTCGCGCAAGGCCTGTACCGGCGTATCACGGGTCAGCCAGCAAGCCAGGCCCAGAGCGATCAGGCAGCCGATGCCGAGGGACACAAAGGTGGTGTTTTTCGGGTCCAGCAGCGGGACGCCGCCGATCTCGGTGTGCTTGAGCAATACCGAGCCGATCACGGTGGTCAGGGGAATGGCCAGCGCCGGGATAAACAGCTTATGACCCAGGCGACCGGCACTGGCACGGGATGCCTTGTCATGCAGTTCGGCATGTTTGCCACGGCCAACGCCGCCCATGCCGGCGATCAATGCCATCACCACGACGCCAGCGCCGATGGCCACCGATGGCAGACGCTCACCGATCAGGAATGGAATGGCGAACAACAGCCAAAACAGTGCCGTGGACCAGCGCTTGGGATGGGTCCGGTCCATCACGATCATGCCTGCCGTGATCAGCAGCAGAACCCCGGCCAGCCAGTAAAGGTATTGAATGGAAATAATCATTGCACGGCCTCCACTGGGGTGGCGGCCGTCGTCATCTCACGGGTGAGCCTTCGGTCGAACCGATGCAGGCGGATGGCGTGGATGATGAAGGCGCAGATCGCTGTCGGAATCCCCCACACCGCAATGTGCAGTGGCTCCACATCAATGCCCGAACCGAGCAGGAAGGTGTGCATCAGCGCGATCGCGCCAAAGGCGACAAAAATGTCTTCACCAAAAAACAGCCCGACGTTGTCCGTCGCGGCGCACATGGCCAACACCTTGTGACGCAACTTGTCTGGCAGCTTGCCATAGCGTTTCTCCGCCGCGCCTTCGGCCATCGGTGCCAGCAGTGGACGCACCATCTGCGGGTGCCCACCCAGGCTGGTCAAGCCCATGGCGGCCGTGGATTCGCGCACAAACAGATAGATGATCAACAAACGCCCCACCGTGGCGCGCTCGAACCGCGCAATCCAGTTCTGTGCATGCAGGCGCAGCCCGTGACGCTCCAGCAGGCCGATGACCGCCAGGGGCAATAACAGAATCAATTGCAGGGCACGGGTCTGAAGGAAGCCATCGCCCATGGTGGCGAGGATTTTTTCCAGCGGGAAATGAGCGGCAAACCCGGTGGCAATTGCGGCGGCGGTCACCACCAGCAAAGGGTTAAAGCGCAAGACAAAGCCAACCACGATCACAAGTACGCCGATCAACGGCCATAAGTTCACAACAGTTTGCATGGCGGTGAGGTCCTTAAGTGCGCGCTGCGGCGCCATTACAGCAGGATGTGAACAAAGGGTTCACAGCAAGAAGTGGCGTGCAGTCGGCTCGGTTTTTTATTGTTGACCCGAAAGGTCGAGCGTCAGTGGCGGCAACTTTGCTGCCTGGGAGCGGGAGGTGTCCAACAAGAAAAATTGTTGCTGCGAACCAATAAATTTTGTGGGTGATTCCACACCGCGCATGTAACGAGATGTGGACAGACCGGCAGGGATTCGCGCATCTTAGCGCCGCCTGTTTTATCAGGCGTTTACCTCAAATCAGTGCACCCCTCCCGATTACTGTTGCGGATATGGAAATTCAATGAAAACCCAAAAGGTCCTGGTCGCCCTCTCCTGCGCTGCTGCAGTTTTTTCTTGGCGGTAGCGGCTAAGGCTGCCGCCGGGTATCGTCAGGCCCAAGCGACCTTCATTGAACAAGGGCCTGCACCGGTGACTTCTTCCACAATACCCGACACCGACCTCAGCGTAAAAACCCGCTTGATTGCCCTGGTGGTCGCCGTGACCTTCTTCATGGAAAACCTCGATGCGACGGTGATCGCCACCGCCCTGCCGACCATGGCATCGGCCTTCGGGGTGGCGCCGGTCGACATGAACATCGGCATCACCGCCTACATTCTCGCCGTGGCGATCTTCATCCCACTGTCCAGCTGGGTCGCTGATCGATTTGGGGCGCGCCGGGTATTTGCCGGCGCGATCATCGTCTTTACCCTCGCCTCATTGCTGTGTGGCCTGAGCCACAGCCTTGAGATGTTCGTGTTCGCCCGCGTCCTGCAGGGCATCGGCGGCGCCCTGATGGTGCCGGTGGGGCGCTTGGCAGTGCTGCGCAATACCGATAAAAAAGACTTGGTGAAAATGATCGCGATCATCACCTGGCCAGGGTTAGTGGCGCCGATCCTGGGGCCATTGGCCGGTGGCTTGATCGTGACCCATGCTTCGTGGCCATGGATCTTCTACGTGAACCTGCCGCTGGGCGCCCTGGCACTGGCCGCTGCGCTGTGGCTGGTGCCGGAAGGCCGTGAGGCCAGCGTGCGCAAGTTCGATGCGAAGGGCTTTGTGTTGCTCGCGGGCGCCTGTGTGGCGTTGCTGGGTGGGCTGGAATGGCTGGGTAGCCAGTCCGGCGAAATGCTCATCCCCGGCGCCGGATTGGTGGCGGCGGGCCTACTGCTGTCGGTGTGGGCCGTGCACCATTGCCGGCATTACTCCGACTCGTTGCTGCCGCTGGAAACGCTGTCCATCAACACCTTCCGCGTCAGCATCTATGGCGGCTCACTGTTCCGCCTGGCCATCAGCGCACTACCCTTCCTGTTGCCGCTGCTGTTCCAGGTTGCCTTCGGCTTGTCCCCGGTGGATGCCGGCTTGTTGGTGCTGGCGGTCTTCGCCGGCAACCTGGCGATGAAGCCATTCACCACAGCAATCATGCAGCGCTTCGGGTTTCGCAAGGTGTTGATGGTGAATGGCGTGATCGGCGTGGCGTCGATCGCGGCCTGCGCCTTGTTTACGGCGCAGACACCGTTTGCAGTGATTGCAGCGGTGTTGTTCGTGGGCGGGCTGTCACGCTCGATGCAGTTCACTTGCTACAACTCGATTGGCTTTGCCGACGTGCCCAAGGCACGCATGAGCGAGGCGTCGGCGTTGTTCAGCATGTCGTTCCAGCTGGCCATGGGCATGGGTGTGACGGTGGCCGCGTTGTTGTTGCGCGCATCCATGACGGTGCAAGGGCATGAGGTTCAGGCCCAGGTTGTAGATTTCCGGGTGGCGTTTGTGGGGGTGGCGTTGCTGGGGGCGTTGGCGTTGGTGGATGTGTATCGGTTGCCGGCGCAGGCGGGGGAAAGTGTATTGACGCGAAGCTGAGTGAGCCATTCCGATTGGTGAGCGTCGTTCGACGATGACTTATCGTGCTCGACATTGACGAACACCCTGCCGGAGAGCCCGCCCAAGATGATGGCTAGACAGAGCACACTGGAAGCTTCAACGCTTATCGTGAACCTCTGGCGGCCAGGCGCTGAAGAAAAAAATCACCCCGGGGATCATTACATAGAGCCAGTGACTACTTGGATACGCAACCAGCCCGACAATCCACGTCATCAGTAAAACACCGCCGGCCCATCTTCTGCGCCTTGGCGTGAACCACTCTCGGAACGACTCAAGCTGTTTACTGGCCATGATCACTTTCCTTTTTGATTAGGCGCTGCATTAAATTACCAAATCGCAGGCAACAAAAAAGGGCCCACCTTTCGGTGAGCCCTTCTAGACCGCCCAGCAGAGCGGATTTTGTTTGGTAGGCGCGATTGGACTCGAACCAACGACCCCCACCATGTCAAGGTGGTGCTCTAACCAACTGAGCTACGTGCCTGCTGTGAGGCGGCATTCTACGGAATTCCGGAGGGGTGTCAACATCTTTTTTGCAGCTAACCCTATGAATATGCGAATTTTTTATTTGCGTGGGGCACACCCGTGGATTTCGGGTGGCTGGCAGGCAATTTTCAACTCAGGTAGGATCGGCGCACTCGTAAAAAATATAAAACAGAGGTTCCAGGATGGCGAACACCCCCTACCCCCAGTCGTATTACGCCGCTTCCGCGAATGCCGTTCCGCCCCGTCCCGTGCTGCAAGGCGAGGTCGAAACCGATGTGTGCGTGATCGGCGCTGGCTACACCGGCCTCTCCAGCGCGCTGTTCCTGCTGGAGAACGGTTTTCGCGTGACGGTGCTGGAAGCCGCCAAGGTGGGGTTTGGCGCCTCGGGCCGCAACGGTGGGCAGATCGTCAACAGCTACAGCCGTGATATCGATGTGATCGAGCGCAGTGTCGGGCCCAAGCAGGCGCAATTGCTGGGAGAGATGGCGTTTGAGGGCGGCAGGATCATTCGCGAGCGGGTAGCCAAGTATCAGATCCAGTGCGACTTGAAGGACGGCGGTGTGTTCGCCGCGCTCAACAGCAAGCACATGGGCCACCTGGAATCGCAGAAGCGCCTGTGGGAGCGCTACGGCCATACTCAGCTGGAGCTGCTGGACGAGCGCCGCATTCGTGACGTGGTGGCCTGTGACAACTATGTGGGCGGCCTGCTGGACATGAGCGGCGGTCACATCCACCCGCTTAACCTCGCACTCGGCGAAGCGGCTGCCGTGGAATCCCTGGGCGGTACGATCTACGAGCAATCGGCTGCGGTGCGTATCGAGCGCGGGGCCAACCCGGTGGTGCACACCGCCGAGGGCAAGGTCAGGGCCAAGTTCATCATCGTCGCGGGCAATGCCTACCTGGGCAACCTCGTGCCAGAGCTGGCGGCCAAGTCGATGCCGTGCGGCACACAAGTGATCACCACGGCCCCCCTGGGCGACGCACTGGCGAAGACGCTACTGCCGCAGGATTACTGCGTAGAAGACTGCAATTACCTGCTCGACTACTACCGCCTCACCAGTGATAAGCGCCTGATCTTCGGCGGCGGCGTGGTGTACGGCGCGCGCGACCCGGCGAATATCGAGGCGATCATTCGGCCGAAGATGCTCAAGGCGTTCCCTCAGCTCAAGGATGTGAAGATCGACTACGCCTGGACCGGCAATTTCCTGCTCACCCTATCGCGCTTGCCGCAGGTGGGGCGCCTGGGCGACAACATCTATTACTCGCAGGGCTGCAGCGGCCACGGCGTGACGTACACGCATTTGGCCGGCAAGGTACTGGCGGAAGCCCTCAGAGGCCAGGCAGAGCGCTTTGATGCGTTTGCCGACCTGCCGCACTACCCGTTCCCGGGCGGGCAATTGTTGCGTACGCCGTTCGCGGCAATGGGCGCCTGGTACTACGGCCTACGCGACAAACTGGGGTTCTGACCCGAAACCTGTAGGAGCCCGCTTGCGGGCGATGGCGTCCGTGAAATTGCCATCGCCCGCAAGCGGGCTCCTACAGGTCGCGCGTATCAAATCGCAGACACAAAAAACCCCGGTCTTTCGACCAGGGTCTTTGCTATCGGATCAAAGTAGCCAGAGGCTTTCTTTGTGCTTCAAGGCGTTCAGTGGGCCTTGAGGCAGATATGGCGCAGCGGACGGGACTCGAACCCGCGACCCCCGGCGTGACAGGCCGGTATTCTAACCGACTGAACTACCGCTGCGTATCGCTTGACCGGCTGAGCGTAAGGCCTCAACCGTCCTTGAACATCTGATCGATCAGCCTTGGCTGTTCAATCTCAAGCCCGACAAAATCAGGCTTGGAAAATATGGCGCAGCGGACGGGACTCGAACCCGCGACCCCCGGCGTGACAGGCCGGTATTCTAACCGACTGAACTACCGCTGCGCGTCGGTGCAACCTTTAGCGTTGCGTCTCGCCCTAGGGCAAAACTCTCAAGAAGTGGTGGGTGATGACGGGATCGAACCGCCGACCCTCTGCTTGTAAGGCAGATGCTCTCCCAGCTGAGCTAATCACCCTTTGCTTCGTTGAGGCCGCGAAATTTACGCAGGTAGCGGACCTAAGTCAATAGCCCGCTTGAAGTTTTTCTGAAAAAGACAAAATGGCTTCAAGACGACAACCCGCCCTACTCGCTGTAAATCATCTTCTTGCTCATGCCACCGTCCACGACAAACTCTTGCCCGGTGACAAACCCCGCCTGGCGCGACAGCAGCCATGCCACCATCGCCGCCACATCTTCTACAGTGCCCACCCTGCCCGCCGGATGCTGGGCATGGTCGGTGTCGCTCAACGGCTCGGCACGACGTGCTGCAGGATCACGGGCATCGATCCAGCCAGGACTGACCGCATTAACCCGCACTTCCGGGCCCAGGCTCATCGCCAGGGCATGCGTGAGGGCCAGCAGGCCACCTTTGCTTGCGGCATAAGCCTCGGTGTCCGGCTCCGACTGACGAGCCCGTGTCGACGCCAGATTGACGATGGCACCACCGTGGGCGCGCAGGTACGGCGCACAGTGCTTGGCCAGTAGCATCGGCCCCCCGAGGTTCACGGCCAGCACCCGATTCCAGTAAGCCAGGTCCAGGCTTTCCAGGGTGATGTTGCGCGGATCGGCCACTGCCGCGTTGCAGACCAACGCGTCCAGGCGCCCAAACTGCCCCAGCACCTCGGCGACACCCTGGGCCACTTGCTTCTCGTCGGCCACGTCCATGCTGATAAACCAGGCGTTCTCGCCCAGCACCTTGGACACCTTGGAACCGCGCTCGCGGTCCAGGTCGGTCAACACCACCTGCCAGCCTTCGCTGATCAGCCACGCGGCAATCCCGAGACCAATGCCCCGTGCCGCACCGGTGACCAGTGCGACACGCCCGTTACTGGCGGCTGCGGCTTCCATGGACCACTCGATCACAAGGCTGCCAGCCCGCGAGCCAGGTCAGCCTGCAAGTCAGCCACGTCTTCCAGGCCAACCGCGATGCGGATCAGGCTGTCACGGATACCTGCTGCCTCACGCTCCTGCGGCGCCAGGCGACCATGAGACGTGGTGCTCGGGTGGGTAATGGTGGTCTTGCTGTCACCCAGGTTGGCGGTGATGGAGATCAGGCGCGTCGCATCGATAAAGCGCCACGCGCCCTCTTTGCCGCCCTTGACTTCGAAGCTCACCACGGCACCAAAACCGCGCTGCTGGCGCTGGGCCAACGCGTGCTGCGGGTGGCTCTTGAGGCCAGCGTAATGCACCTTCTCGATACCGTCCTGCTGCTCCAGCCACTCGGCCAGCGCCTGGGCGTTGGCGCAATGGGCCTTCATGCGCAGGTTGAGGGTCTCCAAGCCCTTGAGGAAGATCCAGGCGTTGAATGGGCTCAAGCTTGGGCCAGCGGTGCGCAGGAAGCCCACGACCTCTTTCATCTGCTCACTGCGACCTGCAACCACACCGCCCATGCAACGACCCTGGCCGTCGATGAACTTGGTCGCCGAGTGCACGACGATGTCCGCGCCCAGCTTCAACGGTTGCTGCAGCGCCGGGGTGCAGAAGCAGTTGTCGACCACCAGCAGGGTGCCCTTGGCATGCGCCACTTCGGACAATGCAGCGATATCCACCAGTTCGGCCAATGGGTTGGACGGCGACTCGACAAACAGCAACTTGGTGTTGGCCTTGATCGCTGCCTCCCAGCCAGACAAGTCCGCCAAGGGCACGTAGTCCACTTCGATGCCAAAACGCTTGAAGTACTTTTCGAACAGGCTGATGGTCGAGCCGAACACACTGCGCGACACCAGCACATGGTCGCCGGCACTGCACAGGCTCATGACCACCGCCAGGATCGCCGCCATGCCGGTGGCCGTGGCTACAGCTTGCTCAGCGCCTTCCAGCGCCGCGATACGCTCTTCGAACGCGCGCACGGTCGGGTTGGTATAACGCGAATACACGTTGCCCGGCACTTCGCCAGCAAAGCGCGCAGCGGCATCGGCGGCGGTGCGGAACACATAGCTGGAAGTGAAGAACATCGGGTCACCGTGCTCACCTTCCGGGGTGCGGTGCTGGCCGGCGCGCACAGCCAGGGTATCGAAAGCTACGCCATCGAGGTCGCTGTCCAACCGACCGGCATCCCATTCCTGACTCATGCTGCGACTCCTTACTCAATTCTTTATTTAAGATACAAAACCGGCCCCTCAGGGCCGGTTGTCACTCAGTTGTTGTACAGGTCGATGATCGCGCTGACCGCCTGGGTCTTGATCTTCGACGAGTCGTTACGCGCCTGCTCGATCTTGTTCAGGTAGGCCTCGTCGACGTCACCGGTCACGTACTTGCCGTCAAACACGGCGCAGTCGAACTGGTCGATCTTGATTTTGCCACCACCGACCGCTTCGATCAGGTCCGGCAAGTCCTGGTAGATCAGCCAATCGGCACCGATCAGGTCGGCCACGTCCTGGGTCGAACGGTTGTGAGCGATCAGTTCGTGGGCGCTCGGCATGTCGATACCGTACACGTTCGGGTAACGCACGGCAGGTGCTGCGGAACAGAAGTACACGTTCTTCGCACCGGCTTCGCGGGCCATCTGGATGATCTGCTTGCAGGTGGTGCCACGCACGATGGAGTCATCCACCAGCATGACGTTCTTGCCGCGGAATTCCAGCTCGATGGCGTTGAGCTTCTGGCGTACCGACTTCTTGCGCGCTGCCTGGCCCGGCATGATGAACGTCCGGCCAATGTAGCGGTTCTTCACGAAGCCTTCGCGGAACTTTACGCCCAGGTGGTTGGCCAGCTCCAGCGCAGCGGTACGGCTGGTGTCCGGGATCGGGATCACCACGTCGATGTCATGCTCAGGACGCTCGCGCAGGATTTTCTCGGCCAGCTTCTCGCCCATGCGCAGACGCGCCTTGTACACCGAAACGCCGTCGATGATCGAATCCGGACGCGCCAGGTAGACGTGCTCGAAGATGCACGGGGTGAGTTTCGGCGCCACGGCGCACTGGCGGGTGTGCAGCTTGCCGTCTTCGGTGATGTACACCGCTTCGCCTGGCGCGAGGTCGCGGATCAGGGTGAAACCCAGCACGTCCAGGGACACGCTTTCGGAGGCGATCATGTACTCGACACCTTCGTCGGTGTGACGCTGGCCGAACACGATCGGGCGAATGCCGTGCGGGTCACGGAAACCGACGATGCCATAACCGGTGACCATGGCCACTACGGCATAACCGCCGACGCAACGGTTGTGCACGTCAGTGACGGCAGCGAACACGTCTTCTTCGGTCGGCTGCAGCTTGCCGCGCTGGGCCAGCTCGTGGGCGAACACGTTGAGCAGCACTTCCGAGTCGGAACTGGTGTTGACGTGGCGCAGGTCAGATTCGTAAATCTCCTTGGCCAACTGTTCAACGTTGGTCAGGTTACCGTTGTGCGCCAGGGTGATGCCGTAAGGCGAGTTGACGTAAAACGGCTGAGCTTCGGCCGACGTCGAACTGCCGGCAGTCGGGTAACGCACATGGCCAATGCCCATGTGCCCGACCAGGCGCTGCATGTGACGCTGGTGGAACACGTCACGTACCAGGCCATTGTCCTTGCGCAGGAATAACCGGCCGTCGTGGCTGGTCACAATACCGGCAGCGTCCTGGCCGCGGTGCTGGAGGACGGTTAGCGCGTCATACAGCGCCTGATTGACGTTCGACTTACCGACGATACCGACGATGCCACACATGCGACGCAACCCCTACTTAATGAATCTTGACTGAACACAGCTTACTGAGGCGTTTTGGCCGGTAAGAGGTGCTCCTTGAACGGAAGATCAGCGGGTACGCTGATTCCGCTGGCCAGCCACTGACTGCTCCACCCCAGAATGAGGTTTTTGGACCAATCTGCAACCAATAGAAATTTTGGCACGAGTACCGACTCCTGCCACCACGAATCCTGCTGTACCGGCCCCAGGCTCAACAGCCCGACCGCCACGACCACCAGCAACGCGCCACGCGCGGCGCCGAAGGCCATGCCGAGAAATCGATCGGTCCCGGAGAGGCCGGTGACACGTATCAGCTCGCCAATAAGATAATTGACCATTGCCCCCACCAGCAGCGTGGCGATGAACATGATGGCGCAGCCCGCGATGACGCGAGCCGAAGGTGTCTCGATGTATCCGGCCAGGTAGACCGACAATGAACCGCCGAACATCCAGGCTACGACTCCTGCGATGATCCAGGTCAGCAACGACAGTGCTTCTTTTACGAAGCCGCGGCTTAGACTGATCAAAGCGGAGATGGCGACGATTGCAACGATCGCCCAATCAACCCAGGTAAATGGCACGTTTGAGCCTACGGACAGATAAGGCGGCGCATTTTAGCAGAGCGTCGGGCTATCGGTAAGCTGTGATTACGGCAGCTTTGCAAATCAATGGGTTGTACCCCTGGATGCAGGAGCCCGGCTTGTCGGCGATAGCAATCTTATCGACGCCATCGCCGGCAAGCCGGGCTCCTACAGGTCGGCCGCCTCTCAAGCAGGGACCGAATCAGCCGCGCTCAGGCTGGAAACGGGTGACGAATCCTTTAAGGTTCTGCTGGCGATCCAGCAGGTCCCGCAGGCGATCCGCCTCGGCACGCTCGATCAGCGGGCCGATAAACACCCGATTCTTACCATCGGCGCTTCGAATATAGGCGTTGTAGCCCTGGCTACGCAGCTTCTTCTGCAAGGCGTCGGCGCCTTCGCGATTGCCCAGGCTGGCGACCTGGATCGACCAACTGATCGGCAAGCCATTCGGGTCGATACGGCTCTGCCCAACATCCGGCTTGCCCGGGGCGGCAGGTTGCGGCGCTACCGGCTTGGGTGCAGGTGCGGGCGCAGCGGGCTTGCTGGCGACAACCGGCGCCGCGGGTGCTGGCTTGACCACTGGCACGCTGGGTTGCACCGGCATCGACGGTGCCTGCTGCGCAGCCACTTCATCATCAGTCGGTACAGGTTCTTCTTCAGGCAGTGCCTGGGGCTCAGGCACCACCACCGGTTCAACCTGCACCTGGGGCACTGCGGGCGCCTGGGGCGCAGCCGGGGCTTCGACGACAACCTGACGCTCTTCGTCCTGGCGGGAAAACAGCATCGGCAGGAAAATCACCGCCAATGCCACCAGCACCAAGGCTCCGACCATTCGCTGCTTGTATGCGCTATCCAGTAATGCCATGTGCAGCTTCCTCCGTGGAGCGCCGGGCCAACCACTCAAGCGCCTCGGCAACACAATAAAATGACCCGAACAACAGAATCTCATCGTCGAGCGTGGCAATGGCGCACTGTGCTTCAAGGGCATCGGTCACGCTTGCATACGACGTCACCGGCGCACCAAGGTTCTGCAAGGCCACTTCCAGTTCGGCCGCCGGACGGCTGCGCGGTGTATCCAGCGGCGCCACGGCCCAAGCCTGGACATTGCCCAGCAAGGGCGCGACCACGCCCTCCAGGTCCTTATCGGCGAGTAAACCGAAAACTGCAAGGCGACGGCCGACGGGTGGCCTGCGCGACAGGCGCTGCGCCAGGTACTCGGCCGCATGGGGGTTGTGGCCCACATCCAGCAGCAGGTTCAGGCGCTTGCCCTGCCATTGGAACTCACGTCGATCCAGACGCCCGACCACGCGCGTTGCCAACAAGGTGGCGGCGATCTGCTCGGCATTCCACGGCAGATCCAACAGCAGATAGGCCTGCAGCGCGAGCGCGGCGTTTTCCATCGGCAGGTTCAGCAGCGGCAGATCGCCCAGCGCCACAGCCTGGCCTTGTGCATCGCGCCCACGCCATTGCCAGTGCTGCTCACCGATCTCAAGGTTGAATTCGCGACCGCGCAGGAAAAACGGGCAATCCAACTCACGCACCTTGTCCAGCAAGGTGTGTGGCGGATCCAGGTCGCCACACAGCGCTGGCTTGCCCTGCCGGAAGATCCCGGCCTTTTCGTAGGCCACGGATTCGCGGGTATTGCCCAGGTAGTCGGCGTGGTCCACACCAATACTGGTGACCAGCGCCAGATCGGCATCCACCACATTGACCGTGTCCAGGCGTCCGCCCAGGCCGACTTCCAGCACCACCACATCCAGTTGCGCACGCTCGAACAGCCAGAACGCCGCCAGGGTGCCCATCTCGAAGTAAGTCAGGGAAGTCTCGCCCCGGCCGGCATCGAGTGCGGCGAAGGCTTCGCAGAGTTGCTCATCGGTGGCTTCGACGCCATTGAGCTGCACCCGCTCGTTGTAACGCAGCAGGTGCGGGGAATTGTAGACGCCGACTTTCAGCCCTTGGGCCTGCAGCAGCGCCGCGACAAAGGCACAGGTAGAGCCTTTGCCGTTGGTGCCGGTCACCGTGATCACTCGCGGTGCCGGCCGGCCCAACCCAAGGCGGGCCGCTACCTGTTGCGAGCGCTCCAGGCCCATGTCGATGGCGGACGGATGCAACTGCTCAAGGTAGGCGAGCCATTCGCCCAGGGTACGTTGGGTCATAGGTTTGCAGGCACCGGCGGCACAACGATCGGCTCGACCTTGGGCGCGATGTAGACAGGTGTCGGCAGGCCCATCATTTGTGCCAGCAGGTTGCCCAGGCGTGGACGCAGCTCGCCGCGCGGGATGATCAGGTCGATCGCACCGTGCTCCAGCAGGAACTCGCTGCGCTGGAAGCCTTCCGGCAGTTTTTCTCGCACGGTCTGCTCGATCACGCGCGGGCCGGCAAAGCCGATCAGGGCCTTTGGCTCGCCAACGATCACGTCACCCAGCATCGCCAGGCTGGCGGATACGCCGCCGTAGACAGGGTCGGTCAGCACGGAGATGAACGGGATGCCTTCTTCGCGCAGACGCGCCAGTACCGCGGAGGTCTTGGCCATTTGCATCAGGGAAATCAGGGCTTCCTGCATACGCGCACCACCGGAGGCGGCGAAGCAGATCATCGGGCAACGGTTTTCCAGGGCGTAGTTGGCCGCGCGGACAAAGCGCTCGCCGACGATGGCACCCATGGAGCCGCCCATGAAGGAGAACTCGAACGCCGACACTACGACAGGCATGCCGAGCAGTTTGCCGCTGACGGAAATCAGCGCGTCTTTCTCGCCGGTCTGCTTTTGCGCAGCGGTCAGGCGGTCCTTGTACTTCTTGCCGTCACGGAACTTGAGACGGTCCACTGGCTCCAGGTCGGCGCCCAGTTCGTTACGGCCTTCGGCGTCGAGGAAGATGTCGATGCGGGCGCGGGCGCCGATACGCATGTGGTGGTTGCACTTGGGGCAAACGTCCAGGGTCTTTTCCAGCTCCGGGCGGTACAGCACCGCGTCGCAGGATGGGCACTTGTGCCACAGACCTTCAGGAACCGAGCTTTTCTTCACCTCGGAACGCATGATCGAAGGGATCAGTTTGTCTACTAACCAGTTGCTCATGCTTTCTTTCTCCAGTACCGGTGGCTTGAACACAGCCCCGCGTATGCCCTTGAGCTAAATTCATATGTGGCGATGACACATGCTGGACGGGGTCAGACGTTCGACCGGCCTTTTCCCGCATGTATCCTCAGCCTTCCAGACAACCTGCCAGCGCAGGGTTGCCACTTCATTTCCGGGCCACCCACAGGCGGCGCCGGGCTGTTTTACACAGTGGTAGTTATGGACGGCGGCAGACTGCCAGCCGTCACATCCCACCGCTGCTGTTGCGCACGGCCTGCATGAATGCGCGAATCTTGCTGTGATCCTTGATGCCCTTGCCCTGCTCTACCCCACCGCTGACATCCACGGCATACGGGCGAACCTGCTCGATCGCCGCCCCGACATTCGCAGGGTTGAGCCCGCCGGCCAGGATAATCGGCTTGCTCAGCCCTGCGGGAATCAGCGACCAATCGAACGCTTCACCGGTTCCACCGGGCACGCCTTCGACGTAGGTGTCGAGCAGGATCCCGCGAGCGCCACCATAGGCGGCACAGGCGGCCGCAATGTCATCCCCGACCTTGACGCGCAACGCCTTGATGTACGGGCGCTGGTAGCTTTCACATTCGTCGGGCGTCTCGTCGCCGTGAAACTGCAGCATATCCAGCGGTACGGCATCCAGGGTTTCGTTGAGTTCGCAACGGCTGGCGTTGACGAACAACCCCACGGTGGTCACGAACGGCGGCAATGCGGCGATGATCGCCCGCGCCTGCAACACATTCACCGCCCGTGGGCTCTTGGCGTAAAACACGAAACCAATGGCATCCGCCCCCGCCTCGACTGCCGCCAGCGCGTCTTCTATGCGGGTAATCCCACAAATCTTGCTGCGAACGGCTGACATGTCGTGGAAACCTCAGGGGTTGGACCGAGAAAGTCCCGGATGGTAACAAAAGCTTTTCCGGGCGTCAGCCGCCAAGTTCGCTGAAACCTGTGAGGAAGTGTGGCCCGATGAAACGATCCGGCAGTTCGAACTCGTCGCGGTACTCCACATCCACCAGGTACAAGCCGAAGGGATGCGCCGTGACCCCGCCGGTACGGCGAACGCGGCTTTCCAGTACTTCCTTGGCCCACTCCACCGGGCGCTCGCCGGTGCCGATGGTCATCAGCACCCCGGCGATATTGCGCACCATGTGATGCAGGAAGGCCCCGGCGCGGATATCCAGCACGATCATCTTGCCGTGGCGGGTCACGCGCAGGTGATGGACCTCCTTGATCGGCGACTTGGCCTGGCACTGGCCGGCACGGAAGGCGCTGAAATCATGCACGCCCACCAGGTACTGCGCGGCTTCGGCCATGCGCTCGGCGTCGAGCGGGCGATGGTTCCAGGTGATTTCTTCGTTGAGGTGCGCCGGGCGGATCTGGTCGTTGTAGATCACATAGCGATAACGCCGGGCGATCGCCTTGAAGCGCGCGTGGAAATGCGCGGGCATGATCTTGGCCCAGCTGACACTGACGTCATGGGGCAGATTGATATTAGCGCCCATCACCCAGGCCTTCATGGAGCGTTCTGCCTGGGTGTCGAAATGCACCACCTGGCCGCAAGCATGCACGCCCGCATCGGTGCGCCCGGCGCACATCAGCGACACCGGCGAATCAGCAACTTTGGACAGGGCATTTTCCAGGGTTTCCTGCACCGTCAGCACGCCAGACGCCTGACGCTGCCAGCCGCGATAGCGCGAGCCTTTGTATTCCACGCCCAGGGCGATGCGGTAAAAGCCTGCGGCCGCCATTTCGGCAGCCGGATTATCTATATTTGCCAAGAACTGAGAGCCTGATGAGTTGCGCAAAGGCGGCCATTATGCCCAATTGTGTAGGCGCTGGCTTGCCGGCGATACCATCAACTCGGTTTTACTGAAAGACCGGGGCGCTGGCATCGCCGGATAGCCGGTGCCTACAAAAGCAAACGGCGACCCGAAGGTCGCCGTCGCGCCATACAGTTGGCGGTTACGCCAGTCGGCCAAGCATTTCCTTGGCCTCGCCACGCTGGGTCTCGTCACCTTCGGTCAGCACTTCCGAGAGGATGTCCCGTGCGCCATCTGCGTCACCCATGTCGATATAGGCCTGGGCCAGGTCGAGCTTGGTGGCAACTTCGTCGGTGCCGGAGAGGAAGTCGAATTCCGGCTCATCATCGCCTAACGCCGCATCTTGCGCAGTGAAGGACGGTTCGATGGACGGATGCTCCAGGCTCTGGGACAGGCGGTCCAGCTCGGCGTTGACATCATCCAGCTCCGACGCAAATGCATCAGGCTTGGCCGGCGCTTCCGGCTCATCGGCCAGGGACAGGTCGAAATCTTCCGGCAGGTCGAAGTCGTCCGGTGCCGCAGGTGTGAGGGTCGGTGGCTCGACGGCCGGCACGTCCTTCATCTGGTCTTCGAGGCCCGAGAGAAAGTCGTCATCCGATTGCGCCGAAGCCGGGGCGTCCAACTGCAGGTCCAGATCGAAGTCCGACAGGTCGTCCGGGCTGGCCTTGGCTTCAGTCTGCTGCTTTAGTAGCGACTCAAAGGTCTGTTGATCGTCCTTGACCTCGGCCGGGGAAGCTTCTTCGAGATCGTCCAGGCTCAGGTCAAAATCGGTATCAAAGGCCTCCGGCTGCGCAGGCGCCGGTTTGTCTTCGAGCAAATCCTTGACGTATTGAGCGTCCAGGGCAGCAGCGGCCACCGCCGCACTAACGCCTGCCGCCAGCACGGCCATGGCCGGGAAGCGACTCTTGAGCTGCTCGACCTGGGCATGGTTTTCACCATTGGCCACCAGTTGACGCTCCTGGGTCACGAAGCCGTCCTTGTCGTTTTGCAGGCCGTAGACTTCCATCAGCTTCAAACGCAGGTCGCTGCGCTTGGGCTCATGCTTGATCGCCTGTTGCAGCACGTCGGCGGCCTGGTTGAGGTGGCCGCGGTCGATATGGGACTGGGCCTGGGCCAACGCATCGCTTGAGTTCACCGGGGCCACGGCAACGGCCAGCGGCGCGAGCACGGACGCAACGGTCGGCACCACAACGGCCGGCGCGGCCACCGGGGCCGGTGCTGGCGCAGCGGCCAGCTTGACGTTTGGCGGCGGCACTTCCAGTCCTTCGAAGCTGTCCGGCGGCAGGTCGTGATCGATGTTCGAGGTGAACTCTGGCTCTTCCGCCAGGGCCCGCGCCATGCGCAGGTGCTTTTCTTCTTCGCGGCGCGCATTGCGATGGCGCGCCCACAACAGCAAGAGCAACAGCACCAGCAAGATAGCGGCGCCGCCAAGTACGCCGAGCACGACCGGATTGGTCAGCAGGTCGTTGAATTTGCCCTCGGTAGTGGCCGGCGCTGCATCCGCCTTGACCGGCTCAGGTGCTGGCGTTGGCGCGACGGGTGCTGGGGCAGCAGTGGACGTAGCGGTATCGGGCGCTACCGGGGCAACCGCCGGTTCGCCTGCCAACTGCGCGGGCATCGCCGCCGTGGCCGCCGTAGCCGGGACACCCTTTTCCGCCTGCAAACGCGCCAGTTGATCGTTCTTCAGTTGAATCAGCTTTTGCAGCTTGTCCAACTGGCTTTGCAAGTCGGCCGCGCGGCTTTTCAGCTCTTCGTTGTCACGGCGGGTGGTGTCCAGTTGCTCCTGGGTCATCGCCAGCTTGTCGCTGAGTGCCGCGCTGTCGCCGACTTTACCTTTGGCACCCTTCTTGGCCGCCTCGGCCGACACCAGGCTCAAGTTGTCCTTAGCGTTGGTGCTGGCTGGGGCGTTGCCGGCCTGGGTGCGCTTGGTGGCGTCCAGTTGCTGCTTGCCCGCTGCGGGATTGGTCGCGACACGCCGACCCTGACGCCAGGCGGCGTTCTGCGCGCTCACCTCGGCAATCGCCTGGGGTTGCGGCAATGCGGTGCTTTGTACGGTGTCCGGCAGGCGCAGGACCTGCCCGGTTTTCAGGCGATTGATATTGCCGTCCACAAAGGCATCGGGGTTCAGCGCCTGGATCGCCAGCATGGTCTGCTGCACCGAGCCGCCATTGCGGTTCTTCGCGGCAATTTCCCACAGGGTGTCACGGGAGGTGGTGGTGTGCTGCGCCGTTCTGCTCGCGGCCGGCGCGGTGCTGGCCGGTGCAGCCGAGCGCGGTGCTGGCGCGGCGGTCGTCGGTGCCGGCTGGTCGAACTTGGCCGGGTCGAGCAATACGCTGTAGTCACGCATCAGACGGCCATTAGGCCATTGCACCTGCAACAGGAAACGGACGTAGGAATCAGGCAACGGCTTGCTGGAGGTGACACGCACCACACTGCGGCCGTTTGGATTGACCACCGGGGTAAACGTCAGGTCATCGAGAAATGCCTGGCGATCAACGCCCGCGTCCACAAACGCCTGGGACGAAGCCAGGCTCGGCGTGATTTCGGACGCCGTGAGGCCGCCGACATCGAGCAATTCGATTTCCACCGCCAACGGCTGGTTCAACTTCGACTTGAGGGTCATCTCCCCCAGCTGCAGCGCCTGCGCCATACCGGAGGACAGCGCCGAGGCGGCCGCTATTGCTAACACCAGTTTGCGAACTTGAACCATAGCCTCATCCTTTGTTTGAACACTCCCCGGCCTGCGAGAAGGTTGGTAACCGCTGCCATAAGGCATGGCGAGCCGATAGGTCACCGACGCGCAACTTTTCCTGCCTGGGGCCAAGCATAGCGCTTGGCTAGAATCAATCTACAAAATGCCGCCAAGTATCTTTTACGCAAGGCCTTTTATCAACAACTGCGCCAGCTGCACGGCATTCAACGCGGCGCCTTTGCGTACGTTATCTGACGTCAGCCACAGATTTAGTTCCGCCGGGTCATCCAAGCCCGCCCTGACACGACCGACATAGACCACATCCTGGCCCACTGCGTCACCAACGGCTGTAGGGAAATCCCCTTCATCCACGAGCTCGATCCCCGGCGCAGCGTCAAGTGCGCGGTTCACCGCAGCGAGGTCGACCGCCGTGCCCAGTTGCAGGGACACAGTCAGGCTATCGCCAAAAAACACCGGGGCTTGAACGCAGGTTGCGGAAATCTTCAGCAAAGGTGATTCCAGCACCGCACGCAGCTCATGGACGAGGCGCTTCTCCAGGGCGGTATGACCTTGGGCGTCCGGCGTGCCGACTTGTGCAAGCAGGTTGAAGGCTACCTGGCGATCGAAGAATTTCGGCTCAAGTGGGCGCATGTTCAACAGCTCGGCGGTTTGCCGGGCCAGCTCGCTGACGGCCTCACGCCCCTGGGCTGACATCGCCAGGCTGGCGGTGACGCTCACACGCTGGATATCCAGCAGGCCACGCAAGGGCGCAATGACGACCGCCAGGTTGGTCGCCGATGGGCTTGGGCTGCCGAGCTGGAACGGTTTTTCCAGGCGATCCAGCACATGGGCATTGGCCTCCGGCACGACTTGAGGCGCCTGCTCGGCCGGCAAGGCGCCGGACAAGTCGATCACCGAGCAACCCGCTGCCGTGGCACGCGGCGCGAAACTCAGGGTGGCCGCCGGGCCCGCCGCAAAGAACGCCAGCTGCACTTTGCTGAAGTCGAATTCATCGACCTCCCTCACCCGCAGGTTCTTGCCGCGAAACGGCACCGAGGCACCGGCAGAGTTGTTGCCGGCCAGCAGGTGCAAGGTGCCCACCGGGAAGTCCAGCTCTTCGAGGATCTGCACCAGGGTTTCGCCGACGGTGCCGGTGGCGCCGATCACGGCGATATCAAAGGTCTGGGTCATGGGGGCTGCCTCGGGCATTGCGGGGGGAGCGGCACTTTACCGGGTGGCTGGGGGTGAGGCAATTGCACACACTTTCTAGGCTGGCACATTCTCCTGTAGGAGCCCGGCTTGCCGGCGATGGCACCCGCAAGAACAACGCAAGCCTTAGGGCCGCCATCGCCGGCAAGCCGGGCTCCTACAAGGGGCCATGCCGGAAAACTGGTGGCATCAGCCAACAAAAAACCCGCGCCTGTCACCAGAGCGCGGGTTTTCCTCATTGCCTCAAGCGATCAACGCTCCAGCAAGATCCGCAGCATGCGACGCAGCGGTTCGGCCGCGCCCCACAGCAGTTGGTCGCCAACGGTGAACGCGCCGAGGAACTGGCTGCCCATGTTCAGCTTGCGCAAACGGCCCACCGGTACATTCAGGGTGCCGGTGACCTTGGTCGGGCTCAGCTCCTGCATGCTGATGTCGCGGTTGTTCGGCACCAGCTTGACCCATGGGTTGTGCTGGCTGATCAACGCTTCGATATCGGCGATCGGCACATCTTTGTTCAACTTGATGGTCAGCGCCTGGCTGTGGCAGCGCATGGCGCCGATGCGCACGCAGATGCCGTCCACCGGGATCGGGTTCTTGAAGCGGCCGAGGATCTTGTTGGTCTCGGCCTGGGCCTTCCACTCTTCGCGGCTCTGGCCGTTCGGCAGCTCTTTGTCGATCCACGGGATCAGGCTGCCAGCCAATGGCACGCCGAAGTTCTCGGTCGGGTAGGCATCACTGCGCATGGCTTCGGCCACACGGCGGTCGATGTCGAGGATCGCGCTGGCCGGGTCGGCCAGTTGATCGGCAACGGCTGCGTGAGTCGCGCCCATCTGCTTGATCAGTTCACGCATGTTCTGCGCGCCGGCACCGGAGGCCGCCTGATAGGTCATGGCGCTCATCCACTCGACCAATCCAGCCTCGAACAGGCCACCCAGGCCCATCAGCATCAAGCTGACGGTGCAGTTGCCACCGACGTAGTTCTTGGTGCCGGCGTCCAGTTGCTGGTCGATGACCTTGCGGTTCACCGGGTCAAGGATGATCACGGCATCGTCCTGCATGCGCAGGCTCGACGCGGCGTCGATCCAGTAACCCTGCCAGCCGGCTTCGCGCAGCTTGGGGAATACTTCGCTGGTGTAGTCGCCACCCTGACAGGTCAGAATCACGTCGAGGGTTTTCAGCTCTTCAATGCTGTAGGCGTCCTTGAGCGGAGCAATATCCTTGCCCACAGACGGCCCTTGGCCACCCACATTCGAAGTGGTGAAAAACACCGGCTCAATAAGATCGAAATCCTGCTCTTCCAGCATCCGCTGCATGAGCACGGAACCGACCATACCGCGCCAACCGATCAGACCTACACGTTTCATCGCAACTACACCTTGTTAAAAAGTGGGCCGCCTTGCAGCAACAACTGCAAGCGGGCCCGAGAGATTACAGATTCCGCAGCGCGGCGACTACTGCGTCGCCCATTTCTTGCGTACCGACCTTGGTGCAACCCTGCGACCAGATGTCGCCGGTGCGCAAGCCTTGGTCCAACACCAGGCTCACGGCCTTCTCGATGGCATCCGCCGCTTCGCTCAGGTTGAAGCTGTAACGCAGCATCATCGACACCGACAAAATGGTCGCCAGCGGGTTGGCAATGCCTTGGCCCGCGATGTCCGGCGCCGAACCGTGGCAAGGCTCGTACATGCCCTTGTTGTGGGTGTCGAGGGACGCCGACGGCAGCATGCCGATGGAACCGGTGAGCATCGACGCCTGGTCGGACAGGATGTCGCCGAACAGGTTGTCGGTGACGATCACGTCGAACTGCTTCGGTGCACGCACCAGTTGCATGGCGGCGTTGTCGACGTACATATGGCTCAGTTCGACGTCCGGGTAGTCCTTGGCCACTTCTTCGACGATTTCACGCCACAGCTGGCTGGAAGCCAAGACGTTGGCCTTGTCCACCGAGCAGACCTTCTTGCCACGCACACGGGCCATGTCGAAACCCACGCGGGCGATACGGCGGATTTCGCTCTCGCTGTACGGCAGGGTGTCGTAGGCCTGGCGCTCGCCATTTTCCAGCTGACGCACACCGCGTGGCGAGCCGAAGTAGATACCGCCGGTCAGCTCGCGCACGATCAGGATATCCAGGCCCGCGACCACTTCCGGCTTGAGGCTCGACGCATCGGCCAGTTGTGGGTAGAGGATCGCCGGGCGCAGGTTGCCGAACAGGCCCAGTTGCGCGCGGATCTTCAGCAGGCCGCGCTCAGGGCGGATATCGCGTTCGATCTTGTCCCATTTCGGACCACCCACGGCGCCGAGCAGCACGGCGTCGGCCGCGCGGGCACGGTCCAGGGTCTCGTCGGCCAGCGGTACGCCGTGCTTATCGATGGCAGCGCCGCCGATCACGTCGTGGCTCAGTTCGAAGCCCAGGCTGTACTTGCTGTTGGCGAGTTCCAGGACCTTGACCGCTTCGGCCATGATTTCCGGACCAATACCGTCGCCAGGGAGAATCAGAATCTGCTTGCTCATGCGTTCCTCATTTCATCAAGCGACCCGCCCGTGGGCAGGTCGGGAAAAATCAATCAGCGTTCGGCAAAGACCACCAGTACGTCGGTGCTGAAGGTGCCGTCGGCCTGAATTTCGTAATAATCGCGCACTTCCTGGCCCATCGCCTGTTGCAGCTCAAGGATGGCAGCGCGCAGTACTTCTGGCGTGCGCATGCGCTCGACCCAGGAGGTGTATTCCAGGCACAAGCGTTGGCGGCTGCTGTTGCGCACGTGCAGGCCGGATTCGCTGAGCTGCTGCATCCACTCGGCGGCGGCGTAATCACGCACGTGGCTGGTGTCGCGCAGCACTTCGACGGTTTGCAGGTAAGTGTCCAACAGCGGGCTGCCCGGTGACAAGACGTCGACGAACGCGGCCACACCACCCGGTTTGAGCACGCGGCGCACTTCGCGCAGGGCCAGGCCGAGGTCGCTCCAATGATGGGCCGAATAACGGCTGAACACGAAGTCGAACTCGCCATCGGCGAACGGCAGGCGCTCGGCGGCGCCGTGTACCGTGCGGATGTTGCCCAGGCCACGGTCCGCCGCAGCAGCGGCGACCACGTCAAGCATCTGCTGGGACAGGTCGTAGGCCACCACTTCTTTAACCAATGGCGCCACGTGGAAGCTGACATGACCGGCACCGCACCCCAGGTCCAGCAAGCGCGCGCTGCCCTGCCCGGCCAGTTCGGCCTGCAGCAGCGCGAATTCGGTGCCTTGGGCGTGTACGGCACTGCTCAGGTAGGCTGAGGCTTGCTCGCCGAATTGTTTTTGCACGACTTGGGTGTGGGCGGTGGTGGTCATGGTGGTTTCCTCGGGTTTTGTGGTGTTGGTACGGGCGCTATCGCAGGCAAGCCAGCTCCCACAATTGACCGTGTTCACAGGTCAACATGTGGGAGCGGGCTTGCCCGCGATGGGGCCCGCACGGTTACCGCAAATCAGGCATCACGAAACAACCAAGGCTGGCTCGCCCGGTGCTTGGCTTCAAACGCGGCAATCGCATCGCCGTCCTGCAAGGTCAGGCCGATATCGTCCAGGCCGTTGATCAGGCAGTGCTTACGGAACGCATCCACTTCAAAGTGATACACCTTGCCATCCGGACGGGTCACGGTTTGCGCGGCCAGGTCGACGGTCAGTTGGTAGCCTTCTTCAGCTTCCACCTGCTTGAACAGCTCGTCGACTTCTGCGTCGGTCAAGATGATCGGCAGCAGGCCATTCTTGAAACTGTTGTTGAAGAAGATGTCGGCGTAGCTCGGCGCGATGATGCTGCGAAAGCCATATTCTTCCAGGGCCCACGGCGCGTGTTCACGGCTGGAACCGCAACCGAAGTTTTCCCGGGCCAGCAGCACGCTGGCACCTTGGTAACGCTCGGCGTTGAGCACGAAGTCCTTGTTCAACGGGCGCTTGGAGTTGTCCTGGTAGGCGTAGCCCACGTCCAGGTAGCGCCACTCGTCGAACAGGTTCGGGCCAAAACCGGTGCGCTTGATCGACTTCAAGAACTGCTTAGGGATGATCTGGTCGGTGTCGACGTTAGCGCGATCCAAAGGGGCGACAAGGCCAGTGTGTTGAGTAAAAGCACGCATCGGGTATTCCTCAGATCAATTCGCGAACGTCGATGAAACGACCGTTGACGGCAGCGGCAGCGGCCATGGCCGGGCTGACCAGGTGGGTACGCCCGCCGGCGCCCTGACGCCCTTCGAAGTTACGGTTGGAGGTGGACGCGCAATGCTCGCCCGACTCCAAGCGGTCCGGGTTCATCGCCAGGCACATCGAGCAGCCCGGCTCACGCCATTCAAAACCGGCTTCGAGGAAGATCTTGTCCAGGCCTTCGGCTTCGGCCTGGGCTTTAACCAAGCCCGAACCCGGCACCACAATGGCTTGCTTGATGGTCGACGCCACTTTGCGGCCCTTGGCAATCACCGCCGCGGCGCGCAGGTCTTCGATCCGCGAGTTGGTGCAGGAACCGATGAACACGCGATCCAACTGGATATCGGTGATCGCCTGGTTGGCTTGCAACCCCATGTACTTCAAGGCGCGCTCGATGGAGCCACGCTTGACCAAGTCAGTTTCCTTAGCCGGGTCTGGCACGTTCTGGTCGACGGCCAAGACCATTTCCGGCGAAGTGCCCCAGCTGACTTGTGGCTTGATCTGGGCAGCGTCGAGTTCGACCACGGTGTCGAACACCGCGTCGGCGTCGGAGACCAGGTCTTTCCAGGCTTCGACGGCGGCATCCCAATCCGCGCCTTGCGGGGCGAATGGACGGCCTTTTACGTATTCGACGGTCTTTTCGTCCGCCGCCACCATGCCCACGCGGGCACCGGCTTCGATGGACATGTTGCAAATGGTCATGCGGCCTTCGATGGACAGGTCGCGAATCGCGCTGCCGGCGAACTCGATGGCATGGCCGTTACCGCCGGCAGTGCCGATTTTGCCGATCACAGCGAGCACGATGTCTTTGGCGGTCACGCCAAATGGCAACTGGCCTTCGACCTTCACCAACATATTCTTCATTTTCTTGGCGACCAGGCACTGGGTGGCGAACACATGTTCCACCTCGGAGGTGCCGATGCCGTGGGCCAGGGCGCCAAAGGCACCGTGGGTCGACGTGTGGGAGTCACCGCAGACCACGGTCATGCCAGGCAAGGTGGCGCCCTGCTCCGGGCCGATCACGTGCACGATGCCTTGACGCACGTCATTCATCTTGAATTCAGTAATGCCATATTCGTCGCAGTAGTCGTCGAGGGTCTGCACTTGCAAACGCGACACCTGGTCGGCAATGGCTTCGATGCCGCCCTTGCGCTCTGGAGTAGTGGGCACGTTGTGGTCTGGAGTGGCGATGATGGAGTCGACGCGCCAAGGCTTGCGCCCGGCCAGTCGCAGGCCTTCGAACGCTTGGGGCGAGGTCACTTCATGGATGATGTGACGGTCGATATAGATCAGCGACGAGCCATCGTCGCGCCGTTTCACTTCATGGGAATCCCAAAGCTTGTCGTAAAGCGTTTTGCCGGCCATCAGTCGGTCCTCATCAGCGGTGTTTCTTTATGCCGGGCTTTTCAATAACCCTTTGGCTTGTGAGGCTGATGGTATGGCGCTACATTAAATAACTCAAATTCATATTTTTTATGCTTTGGATTACCAACTGGAATACTACCATGGACTTGGCCAACCTCAATGCCTTTATCGCCATCGCCGAGACCGGCAGCTTCTCCGGCGCCGGCGAGCGCCTGCACCTGACCCAACCGGCCATCAGCAAACGCATCGCCGGCCTGGAGCAACAATTGAAGGTGCGTTTGTTCGACCGCCTGGGCCGTGAAGTCGGCTTGACCGAAGCCGGCCGGGCCTTGCTGCCGCGCGCTTATCAGATCCTCAACGTGCTGGACGATACGCGCCGCGCCCTCACCAACCTGACCGGCGAAGTCAGCGGGCGACTGACGCTGGCCACCAGTCACCACATTGGTCTGCACCGCTTGCCGCCGGTGCTGCGCACCTTTACCCGGGAATACCCGAATGTGGCGCTGGATATTCAGTTCCTCGATTCAGAAGTGGCCTACGAAGAAATCCTCCATGGCCGCGCCGAAGTGGCGGTGATCACCTTGGCGCCCGATCCCCACCACCTGGTGCGCGCCACCCCGGTGTGGGACGACCCGCTGGATTTCGTGGTGGCGCCGGAGCACAGCCTGACCAGCAACGGCAAGGTCAGCTTGGCGGACATTGCCGGCCACCCGGCGGTTTTCCCCGGCGGCAACACCTTTACCCACCATATTGTCAGCCGGCTGTTCGAGGCCCAGGGCCTTACGCCGAACATCGCGATGAGCACTAACTATTTGGAAACTATCAAGATGATGGTGTCTATCGGCCTGGCCTGGAGCGTGTTGCCGCGCACCATGCTGGATGATCAGGTGGCAAGTATCGCTTTGCCGGGCATACAGCTCAGTCGCCAGCTAGGCTATATCGTGCACACCGAAAGGACGCTGTCGAATGCTGCGCGGGCTTTCATGAGCCTATTGGATGCACAAGTCGATCTGCCAGGGATTCCGGCATGAACCTGTGCGGCCTCAAGGTCTGAACCGAACCGCGCCTTACGCCCATCGAGCCAAGGCCCTTTGATAATGCGCAACCCCGTCGACTCCTTGCCACCCCTGCCCCGCATTTACGCCCTTGACCCTCAAGAGGCGGAACAAAGCTGGGACAGCGCCCCGCAATTGCTGGCAGCGCTCAATGCTGCCCGGCTGGGCGCATGGTGCTGGGAAATCGACACCGGCAGAATCAGTTGGTCGCGCGGCACCCAGGCGCTGTTTGGCTTTGATCCGCGCCAGCCACTGCCCAAGGACCTGGACTACCTCGACCTGCTCGCGCCGCAGGATCGCGCCCGCGTGGTGCGGGCCTTTCACGCGGTTCTGGCCGGCGAGCCGTTCGAGCAGGCCATGCATCACCATATCCAATGGCCGGACGGCACCCACCACTGGCTGGAAATCAATGGCAGCCTGGCACCTGACAAAGCCGGGCGGCGGCGCATGATCGGGGTGATCCGCGAGACCACCCGCCAGCGCGAGCGGGAGCACGCCCTCAGCCACTCGGAAAAACGCTTCGCCACGCTGTTTCACCTGTGCCCCAATATGGTCTTGCTGACGCGCCAGTCCGATGGACTGATCAGTGAAGCCAACCAGTATTTCGAGATGCTCTTCGGCTGGCCGGTGGCCGATGCCATCGGCCGCACCACCCTGGACCTGGGCCTGTGGCGCCACCCCGAGCAACGCGCGCAGCTGGTCAAGGCCACCCAGCGCAAGGGCGAGCCCATCACCATGGAGGTGCAATTTTGCGCCAGTAACGGGCAGATCCACGATGGCACGCTCAGCGCACAAAAAGTCGAACTGGAGGGCGAGGCCTACCTGATCAGTACGTTTCTCGACACCACTGAGCGCAAAAACGCCGAGCAGGCCCTCAAGGACAGCCAGGAGCGCCTCGACCTGGCCTTGGACTCGGCGCAACTGGGCACCTGGGACTGGCACATTCCCACCGGCATGCTCTACGGCTCGGCGCGCGCCGCCCAACTGCACGGCCTGCCGCCGGAGCCATTCCATGAGTCCTTCGACGCCTTCTTCGAGGGCATGCCCGATGAAGAGCGCGATAGCATGCGCAACGCCTACCGCACCCTACGCGAAGGCCCGGCCGGCAACTATCAACTGACCTACCGCGTGCCGATGGAAGACGGCAGCTCGCGCTACCTCGAAAGCCGCGCGCGCCTGTACCGCGATGCACACGGTGCGCCGCTGCGCATGGCCGGCACGTTGCTGGATATCACCGACCAGGTGGAACGTGAACAACGCCTGACGGCCTCCGAAGAAAAATTCGCCAGCCTGTTCCAGGCCAGCCCGGACCCGATCTGCGTCACTTGCCTGGACAGCGGCGCGTTTATCGAGATCAACCCGGCCTTCACCCAGACCTTTGGCTGGACGGCAGCCGAGGTCATCGACAAAAGCGCCGAAGAGATCGGGCTGTGGGACGAGTCGAGCAAGCGCCTGCAGCGTATCGAGCGGGTGATCCGCGAGCAGGCGCTGAGCAATGTGGCCATCGTGGTGCATCACAAGGGTGGCCAGAGCCTGACCTGCGTGATTTCCAGCCGCTTGATCAAGGTCGGCGACCAGCCCTGTATCGTCACCACGCTACGCGATATCACCCAGCAGCAACGTTCGGAGGCGGCACTGAAGGCCAGCGAAGAGAAATTCGCCAAGGCCTTCCATTCCAGCCCCGACGCGATTTCCATCACCGAGCGCGATACCGGCCGCTACGTGGAGGTCAACGACGGCTTTTGCCGCCTGACCGGCTACCGTGCCGATGAAGCCATTGGCCTGACCCTCTACCAGATCGGCATCTGGGCCGATGAAAACCAGCGCGCGGCGCTGCTGGCGGAATTGCAGATCAAAGGCCGCATCCACCATCTGGAAATGCTCTGGCACAACAAACGCGGCGAAGTGCTGGCAGTGGAAGTCTCGGTGGAGCCCATCACCCTGAATGAAACGCCCTGCCTGCTGCTGACCGCCCGGGACGTGAGCCTGCTAAAAAACGCCCAGGCGCAGATCCGCCACCTGGCCTACCACGACCCGCTGACCAACCTGCCCAACCGCGCCCTGCTGATGGACCGCCTGAGCCAGCAGATCGCCTTGCTCAAGCGGCATAGCCTGCGCGGCGCATTGCTGTTCCTCGACCTTGACCACTTCAAGCACATCAACGATTCACTCGGCCATCCGGTGGGCGATACGGTGCTGAAGATCGTCACTGCACGCCTGGAAGCCAGCGTGCGCATGGAGGACACCGTGGCGCGCCTGGGTGGCGATGAGTTCGTGGTGCTGCTCAGCGGCCTTGACGGCACGCGCACGGAAGTCAGCGGCCAGGTACAGGAGCTGGCCGATACCCTGCGCGAATTGCTCTCGGAGCCGATGTTCCTGGACGGGCATCGCTTGCAGGTCACGCCGAGCATTGGCGTGGCACTGATTCCCGATCACGGCTCAACGCCTGCGGACTTGCTCAAACGGGCCGATATCGCTCTGTACCGCGCCAAGGACTCGGGGCGCAACACCACGCAGATGTTCCACAACAGCATGCAGAAAACCGCCAGCGAACGCCTGCGCATGGAGACCGACCTGCGCCTGGCCCTGTCGCGCGGCGAGTTCAGCGTGCATTACCAGCCGCAGGTCGACGCGCGTGGCAATCGGATCGTCGGTGCCGAGGCCCTGGTGCGCTGGCAGCATCCACAGCTAGGGGCGCAGTCACCGTCTGAATTTATCAAGGTGCTCGAAGACAGTGGCCTGATCCTGGAAGTCGGCACCTGGATCCTGGACGAAGCCTGCGCGGCCTTTCAACAGTTGATCGCGGAAGGCTTGGTGGACCCGCTGAATTTCAGTCTGTGCGTGAACATCAGCCCCCGGCAGTTTCGCCAGAACGACTTCGTTGAGCGGGTGGAACGCAGCCTCAAGCAGCACCAACTGCCGTTCAGCCTGCTGAAACTGGAAATCACCGAAGGCATCGTGATCCAGAACCTGGACGACACCATCAGCAAAATGCGCCGCCTGAAAAAGCTCGGCGTGAGCTTTGCGATGGATGACTTCGGCACCGGTTACTCGTCACTCACCTACCTCAAGCGCTTGCCCGTGGACGCGCTGAAGATCGACCAGTCCTTCGTGCGTGACGCCACCCATGACCCCAACGACGCCGAAATCATCCGCGCCATCGTGGCCATGGCCCGCAGCTTGAACCTGGAAGTGATTGCCGAAGGCGTGGAAACCCAGGAGCAACTGGCCTTCCTGCAGGGCCTGGGTTGCCATCTGTACCAAGGGTATCTGCACAGCCGGCCACTGCCCATGATCGGTTTCAGGGCGCGCTTGATCGCGGGGGATGGCCGGGGTTAAACCAATTTCAGTGCGACGCCGCCCGGTTGCCTCCAGTGCGAGCTTTTCAAGTCGCGCCGGGCGCCATACGAATCAATAGCACCCTCTACCACGACGACCGAATGCCCGAAGTTTGCCAGAGTGCCGAGTGCACCTGATGCCAGCTCCTCCACGCTACTGGGACGCGTAAAAGCGTATAGGCCAAGACGCCGTAATGCCTCACCCGGAACTTCACCGTCGTTCAGCGTTTGCAGGGCGGTGTCAAAACCGGCACCGGCGCGAAACTCGTGATTCTCCAACTGTGCCCGCTTGGCGCTCGCTGCATAAAGGAACAAGGCATTGTCAATAAGACCAGCATTCGGACCACGAAAGTGGGCCGCTGCCCGGGCCCTTTCCAGCTCGGCGAAGGTGAGCCGCACCGTGCAGTTATCGCGCATGGTGATGGTGTAGCCTTCCGGCGTTTCGGTGACACGCTTGAAAATACCCAAAGGGTTTTGCCCGTACTTCATCATCGCCGCTTTGATGGCGGACACCGTGACACAGTTGCCCTCCATGCCCTGATAGAAACCACTCCAGATATCGGCGGGCTTGACGCCAGCGGGCGCAGCCGGGAATCGCGCAGGTTGACCGTCGTGCTCGTGGGGTAGGTCTGCGGCAAGCTGGTAACCGTAGTCTCTACCGACCGCCTCTTGCTTGCCGTGGCTATGTTTAACACCCTCCACCACCAATGCCCCCGAAAAACTGGAGGTCTCGGTGACGCCAATACTGTGGGGTTCTTGAAGCTTGGCGGGAGGCACAATCCGCAAAAAGCCAATCAAGCCCATCCCAGTCAAGACCCTGTAAATGCTCTCACCCCGCAGCGTGCCAGACAGCGCCGCATCGAACCGGACATTGCTGACAAGCTGCTTGCGCTTTGCGTAGGCAGCCAGGATCAGGCTGGCGTCGTTGCGCATTTGCGCGTCTGGGCCTGTAAACCGCGTCGCCTCGGCGGTGCGCTGCAGCTCCTGCGTCGACAACGTCAGCTCAAAACCGTCTTTCATGGTGATGCTGTACCCATTGCCCGTGGTGTCGACTTTTTCAAACACATCGGACGGCGATCGGCCAAATCTGAGCATCATCATCTTGATGACGGCTGCGTGGCTGCCGAGGTCGAACACCTCACCGAAATGACGCGAGGGGGCAATGAACCCTTGCAACACCTCGGCGACCTGGGGACGGTTACCCTTGGCCTGGTCAACCTGGGGCGTGATCCTCACCACAGGCATTGGTACGACAGGGACAGGGGCGGTAGGAGGCTTCGGCGCGCTATGGCTCTGCAGCGTATACATGGAGCTTCGATCGGGTGAACGCTCCCTGCCAGCGCGGTGCGCCTTGCCGGCGTATATCAGTGATGAACCCAGGTCATAACTGTCTGCCACCCCCCACCGCCCTTCGCCGACAACCGTGGCAGTAGGCTCGTACTTGAGATGGCCGGATAAGCCCATGCCTTTGAGCATGTTGAAGGTTGTCTCACCCTGCAAAGACGCGGTCAGGGCTGACGTAAAACTTGTCAAATCAGCGGCATTGCCACTTCCCAGCTGTTTGCGCTTGATGAACACCGCCAGTGCGAAATGGGCGCTGCCCAGTATTTCGTTGTCGCTGCCGGTAAAACGTGATGCCGCCCCTGCCTGCTGCAGCTCCTGCTGGGAAAGATGCAACCTGTAGCCATCTTTCATCGTGACGTCATACCCCCCGCGATTGCTGCGCACACTGCTGAACATAGCCTC
The DNA here is from genome assembly GCF_979253545.1 of Pseudomonas sp. AC112. Lineage (NCBI taxonomy): Bacteria > Pseudomonadati > Pseudomonadota > Gammaproteobacteria > Pseudomonadales > Pseudomonadaceae > Pseudomonas > Pseudomonas sp. AC112. Next base: position 4,444,600 of record NZ_CEEDCM010000001.1, on the reverse strand, counting down.
AGGCTGCGTGCCAAAGGTGTGCATCATCAGTTTGATGACTGCGCTGTGCGAGCTGGCATTGTAATGCTCGCCGAAAGCGCGTTCAGGCGACTCAAATGCGGTAGAGAGAGAAGTCTCTGTTTCCGACGTTTTGGAAAGCTGCCACGCCATGGTAATCGAGCGCGCAGAAGAGCCAATCGCAAACGTATTCATAGCCATCACGCCTAAAAAAGAAATAGTCTGGCGAGCCGCTGATAGGACACACTAAACCCGTGCCAACAGTGGACTTTACATAGCAACAGGCTCCCCAACTGCGCTAGCAATCAGAGAGCCTTATTTAGCATTCAGCGGTTAAAGACAACGGTGCGACAGCCGTTATAGCGCGCGCCGGAAAGCATCGGGACGATGATGAATGGGCCGTCCAGCACCTGACGCCTGGGATGTCATACCGGAGGCAAGCTTGGACGTGTCAGCGGTCTGGATCTCAACCTTCGGCTCAATAACAGCCTTAACGCTTTCATCGGTCTTGCCACCCGCCTTCACCTCAACAAGTGGTGCAGCAGCAGCCGTCACTTGTGCACTTGCCTGAACACTGGGTGTCGCGTCAGCGCTTGGCTGGGTCTCGAGTTTGCTTGGGATAGTTGTCGCTGTATTGGCCGCACTACCCACTTTTACTGCATCAGTATTCAACTGCGGATTGCGCAACGGACGAGGGCCAGACACGTCCTCCGAACTCACCCGGACTTGGACACCGGCAGCCAAATTGATATTGAACCGCCTGCCGTTATCAGGCGCCAGGCTCACCTGCGTGCTGCCATCTGACAGGACCGTGACCTTGGCATCACCCTCGGACCCGATGCTCACTTGCGAAGCGGTTCCGGCTCCCGGCTGCGGCGAATCAGTGACTTTGTCTTTACCGCCAGCCTCCACGCTGACGCTGCCGCCGAGGTTAGCTTGTGTATCTTTGCCAGCGCTTGGCTGCGGCGAAACAGTGACTTTGTCTGTACCGCCAGCCTCCACGCTGACGCTGCCGCCGAGGTTAGCTTGTGTATCTTTGCCAGCGCTTGGCTGCGGCGAAACAGTGACTTTGTCTGTACCGCCAGCCTCCACGCTGACGCTGCCGCCGAGGTTAGCTTGTGTATCTTTGCCAGCGCTTGGCTGCGGCGAAACAGTGACTTTGTCTGTACCGCCAGCCTCCACGCTGACGCTGCCGCTGCCGCCGAGGTTAGCTTGTGTATCTTTGCCAGCGCTTGGCTGCGGCGAAACAGTGACTTTGTCTGTACCGCCAGCCTCCACGCTGACGCTGCCGCCGAGGTTAGCTTGTGTATCTTTGCCAGCGCTTGGCTGCGGCGAAACAGTGACTTTGTCTGTACCGCCAGCCTCCACGCTGACGCTGCCGCCGAGGTTAGCTTGTGTATCTTTGCCAGCGCTTGGCTGCGGCGAAACAGTGACTTTGTCTGTACCGCCAGCCTCCACGCTGCCGCTGCCGCCGAGGTTAGCTTGTGTATCTTTGCCAGCGCTTGGCTGCGGCGAAACAGTGACTTTGTCTGTACCGCCAGCCTCCACGCTGACGCTGCCGCCGAGGTTAGCTTGTGTAGCTTTGCCAGCGCTTGGCTGCGGCGAAACAGTGACTTTGTCTGTACCGCCAGCCTCCACGCTGACGCTGCCGCCGAGGTTAGCTTGTGTATCTTTGCCAGCGCTTGGCTGCGGCGAAACAGTGACTTTGTCTTTTCCGCCAGCCTCCACGCTGACGCTGCCGCCGAGGTTAGCTTGTGTATCTTTGCCAGCGCTTGGCTGCGGCGAAACAGTGACTTTGTCTTTACCGCCAGCCTCCACGCTGACGCTGCCGCTGCCGCCGAGGTTAACTTGTGTATCTTTGCCAGCGCTTGGCTGCGGCGAATCAATGACTTTGTCTTTCCCGCCAGCCTTCACTCTTAGGCCTGCGCCGAGGTCAGCCTGCGTACCTTTGCCTGCCTTCGGTGGCGTCGCCTCAGTGCGTTTGCCATTCATACTGACCTCGATGCTGCCGTCGGTGCCAAGTTTCACCTGCGCCTCTTTATCAGCAGTCGGCGTCGCCTCAGTGCTTTTGCCTTTCGCGACTATCTGCACGCTACCGCCAGTGCTGGCCCTCACCTGCGCATCGCCAGTTGGGAGCACCGAGGCAGTGTCGACTGGCAACTTAGCGTTAAACCCTCTACCCGACAACAAGCTGCGCATTGCTTTGAAGACGAGTTCAAACATCTCAAACAACTTTTCCAAGGCATCGGAATTAACCGTCACTTCCTTCCCTATCACTTGGGCGCTGTCATTGCGAGGTAACGTGCTGTTTTTCGAACCCAACTCTTCACGAGAGGTACTGGTTTTTTCTATATCCTTCAACGTTTCAGTCGCGGATTGGCCTGCCGCGTGAAGCTCTGGCTTAAAACCATGGAAATTATTCGCCGCTATATTGGACATGTACTTTCTCACTCTTTGTGTGGTGCCACCCGTCAACAACTCATTAACCCTGGCAGCGATAGATTAGAACTGGAAATAACCATCATCACTTCGCAGTCCCCTGATTGGTGGGGCGCGGCGCTATCGAGTTCCAAAAATCCTTATTCATATAAGGAAACCAAAACAAAAAATCAGATTTTACCCCATGGACACTTACGAAACTCAATAGCCCGCGCCCATTAACCCACCGCACCCCAGAGACATAAAGTAATAAGGCGACCAATCACATAAACAATGAAATTATTAAACCAAACCAGTGACGTCAATCCATGTTAGTCCGCCCCCACGCACACACCAATAACAAAACAACCTGCAAAACAAACAAACCCCATGTAGCAACAAAATAAAAACATACACCTCACACTGTTACCCCCCTGAAAACAACAATAAACATCTATCCACTAACACCCCCATACAAGGGGATCATGCTTAAACGCGCGCCAAAAAAAAGAGCGCCAATGGCGCCCCTTTCAAGCTGCTTGCAACGTTTATAAATGCAGACTTAATCTTTCAGAACAGGCGCCATCCCGAGCAGCAACGCCACCTTGCCCAATTCGGTCTCGCGGCGCATCGCATTGAACAACTCCACCGCCTCCGGGTAGTTACGCGTCAACATCGCCAGCCATTGCTTCAAACGCCCCGGCGCTTGACGCTCTGTCAACTGCGCCACCGACTGGGTCCAGAACTCCTGGAGCATGGGCTGCATCTGTGCCCAGGTCATCTCGACCACTTCTTCACCGGCCCGTGCCGCTGCGATCTGCCGCGCCAAATCCGGACGCGCAACCAGGCCACGGCCGAGCATGATGTCTTCGGCACCGCTGACTTCGCGGCAACGCTTCCAGTCTTCGACACTCCAGATATCACCGTTGGCGAACACCGGCACCTTGACCACGTCTTGTACCCGCGGGATCCATTCCCAATGGGCTGGCGGCTTGTAACCATCGGTTTTGGTACGCGCATGCACCACGATATGGGCTGCGCCGCCTTCAGCCAGCGCCGTGGCGCAAACCAGTGCGCCGTCCGGGCTGTCGAAACCCAGGCGCATCTTGGCAGTGACCGGGATGTGAGCCGGTACGGCGCGGCGTACATGTTCGACGATCTGGTTGAGCAGCTCCGGCTCCTTGAGCAGCACCGCGCCGCCACGGGACTTGTTGACGGTCTTGGCCGGACAGCCGAAGTTGAGGTCGATGACTTGCGAACCCAGTTCACACGCCAGGGCAGCGTTTTCCGCCAGGCACACTGGGTCGGAGCCGAGCAATTGCACGCGCAACGGTACGCCGGCAGCAGTGTGGGCACCGTGCAGCAGTTCAGGGGCGAGCTTGTGGAAATACGCCGGGGTGAGCAGGCGGTCGTTGACGCGGATGAACTCGGTCACGCACCAGTCAATACCGCCGACACGGGTCAGCACGTCCCGCAGGATGTTGTCGACCAACCCCTCCATGGGCGCCAAAGCAATTTGCATGGAAAACACTCAACAAAAATCGTGGCGCAGTTTACTGGGTTTCCCACAGCAACCGTTAACCCCCTGTCAGGGCAGGGCCATAACCGTCGAGGAATTCGGCAGGCATGCGCTTGGGCTTGCCGGTGGACAGTTCGATGCAGACAAACGTGGTTTGGGCTCGCAGTAAAGTGACACCGTCGCGGGGCCGGACCAGTTGAAAGCGCCGGGTCATCTTCAGGCGTTGGTCCCAGTCGACGATCCAGGTGGCCAGTTGCAGCTCGTCGCCCTCATAGCCTGCGGCCAGGTAGTCGATCTCATGGCGCACCACGGCCATGGCGCGGTCCAGGCGGCGATATTCGGTGAGGTCCAGCCCGAGGCGCTGGGAGTGGCGCCAGGCGCAGCGCTCCAGCCAGGACACGTATACCGCGTTGTTGGCGTGCCCCAGGCCGTCGATGTCTTCAGGGGCGACCTGCAGATCGATGATAAACGGCGTTGCCAAATCCCAGCCCATGCCTTGCTCCCGGTCGATTGACTTAACCGGGGCAGTGTATCAGGCGGTTTGCCGCGCCTGTAAACGAGCGCCAGCCAGCAACGCCAGCACACCGTCGATCACGCGCGGATCGGCCAGCACTTTCTGGTGCCCACCCTGCTCCAGGCGCAATAGGCGGCTGTCGAACCAGGCTTCGTGAATAGCCTGAGAGGCTTTGACCGGGACGAACGTGTCGTCTTCGGCGTGCACGATCAGGCCAGGGATATTCATCTGGTAGTGGGCCACGTCCAAGTGCTTGAGCGGCATACCGAAGGTCAGTTCGACCTCCTGGATAAACGCCGAACGCGCCCGCGCTGGCAAACCCACCATCCGGGTGAAGCCGCGCAGTACATCAAGGAATCGCGACGGAGCGGCGATACTCACCAACGCCTCGGTACGCAGCCCCAACTGCACCGCCAGCATCGCACTGGCGCCGCCCATGGAGTGACCGATTACGGCGTGCAGCGGCGGCAACTCGGCGGCGGCTTCAAGCATGGCGCGGGCAAACAGCAGCACGTGAGCCTCACGCCCAGGCGAGCGGCCGTGGGCAGGACCGTCCAGGGCAACCACCGAGTAACCGTTGTCGACCAACGCCGTGATCAGGCTGGCAAACTGTGTGGGCCGGCCTTCCCAACCGTGCATCAACAACACCGCCGGCCCCTGGCCCCAACGCAGTGCAGACAAACCGAAGCGCAAGGTGATGCGCTCCGATTGCGCCAGCAGCGGCAGTTCCCAGTCACGTGGCGGCAGGTCGCGGGGCGTCATGAAGGCGCGACGCATGCGGTTGGCAACCGTTTGCGGTGCCAGGTGCCCCAGCGTGCCATTGAAGCGACGAATCCAGGTTAGCGTGCCCATCATGCAGCCCTCTTCTAGCGCACGGCCGACTTGGCGGCGCGCAGCACACGGTCAGACAACTCACCTGGCCCCAAGGCGCGGGCCAGGGCCAGGCCACCGATCATCAGCGCCATGTCAGCCAGGGCTTTATCGGTGTCTTCAGGACTGGCGGCGAGTTGCGCGGCCATCAGCTCACAGTGCTCGTTCAACGCCTGGCGGAACTCATCTGGCAGGCGGCTCATTTCGCCTACGGTCGCCGGGATCGGGCAGGCCTGGGCGGTGGAGTCACGGTGCTTGCGCGACAAGTAGAACGCCGCCACCAGGGCCCTGCGCTCTTCTCCGGTCAAGGTTGAGTCCATGTCATCAATCGACGCACGACGCTTGGCCAGCAGCTGGGTGAAGGCCTCCAGCATCAGCGCGTCCTTGCTTTCGAAGTGCGCGTAAAAACCACCGACGGTCAGCCCCGCCGCGCCCATGACTTCACCCACACTCGGTTCGGCCGGGCCTCGCTGGATCAACGCGGCGCTGGCAGCCTGCAAAATGCGTTCGCGGGTTTGCGCTTTTTTATCGCTCATCTTTGCCTCCGATGTTCATGGGTTGAATATTATTACCATAATAATATTTGGCAAGCGACAGGCATGACCGCTGGTCAGAAGAAAACGAGGGAGGGAAAAAGAATTGGCCAAACGCCAGACAAACAAAAGGGCCATTCAATAATTGAATGACCCTTAAAAATCCCGCAGAGCGGGTAATCGTGGCGTCCCCTAGGGGACTCGAACCCCTGTTACCGCCGTGAAAGGGCGGTGTCCTAGGCCACTAGACGAAGGGGACACAAACCTTCTATACACTGATCAGCGCTGAGGACTGATCGATTCAAGGACGGTGTGGCCAGACCTTGAACCTGTAAATTGGTGGAGCTAAACGGGATCGAACCGTTGACCTCTTGCATGCCATGCAAGCGCTCTCCCAGCTGAGCTATAGCCCCGGATTTTTCGTCTCGCGACGCAGCAGACCTTTCGAGCTGCTTGTTGAAACTGGCGTCCCCTAGGGGACTCGAACCCCTGTTACCGCCGTGAAAGGGCGGTGTCCTAGGCCACTAGACGAAGGGGACAAAACCTTCTGTACAACTGATCAGGGCTGAGACCTGATCGATTCAAGGACGGTGTGGCCAGACCTTGAACCTGCAAATTGGTGGAGCTAAACGGGATCGAACCGTTGACCTCTTGCATGCCATGCAAGCGCTCTCCCAGCTGAGCTATAGCCCCTCATCGGTGAGGACGGGGCGAATCTTAATGGCGGTTTGGAAGTGTGTCAAATTTATTTTCAACAATTTCCAAAATTTTTTGCCGGGATAACAATCACTTACCGGCGAAACCCCGGAAAACCGGGGTTTCGTCGATTCAACCGCGTGCTTAGGCGATGGCGCCCAGCAGCTTTTCCCACTCTTTGTTTTCTTTCTTCGACACACCACCAAGCAAATCAAGGGCTTGGCGCAGACGGAAACGCGTCAGGTCCGGGCCGAGAATTTCCATCGCATCGAGCACCGACACCGAACTGGCCTGCCCGGTGATCGCGGCAAACATCAGTGGCATGGCATCGCGCAGTTTCAATTCCAGGGACTCCACCACCGCCTGGATCGTCGCGGTGATCGCCTCCTTCTCCCACTGGCGCAGGCTTTCCAGCTTCCACAGGATCAACTGCATCAGCTGGCGAACCTGGTCGCCCGAGAGCTTCTTGGATTCGAACAGCTTGGGATCCGGGTTAACGCCCCCGGCAAAGAAGAAACTGGCCAGCGGCGCGACCTGGCTGAACGTCTCCACCCTGCCCTGTACCAGCGGCGCGATCTTCATCATGTACTCAGGATTCAGCGCCCACTGCTGCACGCGGCTGGCGAACTCTTCCACCGGCAGGTCACGCAGCCACTGGCCGTTGAGCCACGACAGCTTCTCGATGTCGAAGATCGGCCCGCCCAGGGACACGCGCGACAGGTCGAAGTTGTCGACCATTTCCTGCAGCGAGAACTTCTCGCGCTCGTCCGGCATCGACCAGCCCATGCGGCCCAGGTAATTGAGCATCGCCTCAGGCATGAAGCCCATGCGCTCGTAGAACGTCACCGAAGTAGGGTTCTTACGCTTGGACAGCTTGCTCTTGTCCGGGTTACGCAGCAGCGGCATGTAGCACAGCTGCGGTTGTTCCCAGCCGAAGTACTCGTAGAGCAGGATCAGCTTCGGCGCCGACGGCAGCCATTCTTCGCCGCGCAGCACATGGGTGATGCCCATCAGGTGGTCGTCGACCACGTTGGCCAGGAAGTACGTCGGCAGGCCGTCGGTCTTCATCAGCACCTGCATGTCCATGCGGTCCCACGGGATCTCGACATCACCGCGCAGCATGTCCGGTACCACGCACACGCCTTCGCTTGGCACTTTCATGCGGATCACATGCGGCTCACCAGCGGCCAGGCGACGGGCGACTTCTTCTTTCGACAGCAGCAACGCACGGCCATCGTAGCGCGGGGTTTCGCCACGGGCCTGTTGCTCGGCGCGCATCTGGTCCAGCTCTTCTGCGGTGCAGAAACAAGGGAACGCGTGGCCCATGTCGACCAGTTGCTGGGTGTACTGCTTGTAGATGTCGCTGCGCTCGCTCTGGCGATACGGGCCGTGCGGGCCGCCGACGTCCGGGCCTTCCGCCCAGGTAATGCCCAGCCAGCGCAGGGCATCGAAAATCTGCTGTTCCGACTCACGGGTGGAGCGCAGTTGGTCGGTGTCTTCGATCCGCAGGATGAATTCACCGCCGTGCTGCTTGGCAAAGCAGTAGTTGAACAAGGCGATGTAAGCAGTGCCGACGTGGGGATCCCCAGTAGGCGATGGCGCGATGCGCGTGCGGACGGTGGTCATGGCAGGTCTCGAATGGGCGATATAACTGAAAATTGAAACAAGGGGCGAATGGTAACACCAGCTTGGGTGATTCTGGCAGACCGAGGTGCCTGCATTCGCGAGCAAGCCCGCTCCCACCCTTGACCGATTTCCGACATGAGAATGCGGTCAACAGTGGGAGCGGGCTTGCTCGCGAAGAGGCCATCACCGCCCCTGCAAGATCAAACGGCCAGCAACCGCTCACGCAACTTGCCAATCTCATCCCGCGTCTGCGCCGCTGCCTCAAACTCCAGGTCTCGCGCCAACTGATACATCTTCTCTTCCAGCTGGCGGATACGCTTGGTGATCTCGCTCGGCGAGCGCAGTTCGTTTTCGTACTTGGCGCTTTCCTCGGCGGCCTTGGCCATGCCCTTGCGCTTCTTGCTGCGCGAGCCCGGCACGGTGGCGCCTTCCATGATGTCGGCGACATCCTTGAACACGCCTTTCGGGGTGATGCCATTTTCCAGGTTGAACGCGATCTGCTTGTCGCGACGGCGCTGGGTCTCGCCAATCGCACGCTCCATGGAGCCGGTGATGCGGTCGGCGTAAAGAATCGCCCGGCCATTGAGGTTACGCGCAGCACGGCCAATGGTCTGGATCAGCGAACGCTCGGAGCGCAGGAAGCCCTCCTTGTCCGCATCGAGGATCGCCACCAGCGACACTTCCGGCATGTCCAGGCCTTCGCGCAGCAGGTTGATCCCCACCAGCACATCAAAGGTGCCCAGGCGCAGGTCGCGGATGATCTCCACACGCTCCACAGTGTCGATGTCCGAGTGCAGGTAGCGCACGCGCACGCCGTGGTCGGCCAGGTAGTCGGTCAAGTCTTCGGACATGCGCTTGGTCAGCGTGGTCACCAGCACACGCTCTTCCAGGGCCACGCGCTTGGTGATCTCCGAAAGCAGGTCGTCGACCTGGGTCAGCGCCGGGCGGATTTCGATTTCCGGGTCGACCAGGCCAGTCGGGCGCACCAGTTGCTCGATCACGCGACCGGCATGCTCGGCCTCGTAGTTGCCCGGCGTGGCAGAGACAAAAATGGTCTGCGGGCTGATGGCTTCCCACTCATCAAAGCGCATAGGCCGGTTATCCAGCGCCGACGGCAGGCGGAAGCCGTATTCCACCAAGGTTTCCTTACGCGAACGGTCGCCCTTATACATCGCGCCCACTTGCGGCACGCTGACGTGGGATTCGTCGATCACCAGCAACGCGTCGGGCGGCAGGTAATCGTAGAGGGTCGGCGGCGGCGCGCCGGACTCACGGCCCGACAGGTAGCGCGAGTAGTTTTCGATACCGTTGCAGTACCCCAGCTCCAGGATCATCTCCAAGTCAAAACGGGTGCGCTGCTCCAGACGCTGGGCTTCCACCAGCTTGTTATTGGAACGCAGGTACTCCAGGCGCTCGGCCAACTCGGTCTTGATGCCCTCGATGGCGCCCATCAGGGTTTCACGCGGGGTCACGTAGTGGCTTTTCGGATAGAAGGTGAAGCGCGGCAGTTTGCGGATCACCTCGCCGGTCAGCGGGTCAAAGGCCGACAGGCTCTCGACTTCATCATCGAACAGCTCGATGCGAATCGCCTCCAGATCCGATTCCGCCGGGTAAATGTCGATGACATCGCCGCGCACGCGGAAGGTGGCGCGGGCAAAGTCCATGTCGTTGCGGGTGTATTGCAGGCTTGTCAGCCGGCGCAGCAGCTCGCGCTGGTCGAGTTTGTCGCCGCGGTCGACGTGCAGCACCATCTTCAAATAGGTTTCCGGGCTGCCCAGGCCGTAGATGCACGACACCGTGGTGACGATGATCGCGTCCTTGCGCTCCAGCAAGGCCTTGGTCGCCGACAGCCGCATCTGCTCGATATGGTCGTTGATCGACGCATCCTTCTCGATAAAGGTATCGGAGGACGGCACGTAGGCTTCGGGCTGGTAGTAGTCGTAGTAGGAAACGAAGTACTCCACCGCATTGTTCGGGAAGAACGCCTTGAACTCGCCATACAGCTGCGCGGCCAGGGTCTTATTCGGCGCCAGCACCAGGGTAGGACGATTGATCTGCGCGATCACGTTGGCGATGCTGAAAGTCTTGCCTGAACCGGTCACCCCAAGCAGCGTCTGGTGGGCCAGGCCGGCTTCGATGCCCTCGACCATCTGGCGAATCGCTTCCGGCTGATCGCCAGCGGGTTCAAAGCGGGTGACGAGTTGGAAATCCGACATAACGTACCTCGTGTAGTCACCCCCAGACTGTAGACCCGTCGAGGACGAAATAGACCACCACCCGCGAAGATTCAAAGCGGGCCGTAGGAAAAAACCATGATAGCCATAGAAGTGGTGGCGAATGTGACGGGTTTCAAGGCAATCGTCCTACCTGCCGTCGCCGACCAATGTTGCAATAAGACTAACGGTCGGCAAATAAACCGAAAAACTTGGCCGAAAAGCCATTTCGGCTGTCGCCCTTGACGGTGATGGCCTCTATACTAGCTCCCCGTTTGTGCACCGCTCTAGTGCATTCGGCTGGAGCGCGACACGTCCCTCCATTCCCCCATAGAGCTGCCGCAAAAATGAGCCTGTTCTCCGCTGTCGAAATGGCACCACGCGATCCTATCCTGGGCCTCAACGAAGCATTCAACGCCGACACACGAACCACCAAGGTCAACCTTGGCGTGGGCGTTTACTGCAACGAGGAGGGGAAGATTCCACTCTTGCGTGCCGTTGCCGAAGCGGAAGCCATTCGCGTGGCGCAACACGCCGCCCGTGGCTACTTGCCGATCGACGGCATCGCGGCCTACGACAAGGCAGTGCAGACCCTGCTGTTCGGTGAGACCTCGCCCCTGCTGGCTGCCGGCCGTGTCGTCACCGTGCAAGCGGTGGGCGGTACCGGCGCCCTGAAGCTGGGCGCAGACTTCCTCAAGCAACTGCTGCCAAACGCCGTCGTCGCCATCAGCGACCCAAGCTGGGAAAACCACCGCGCCCTGTTCGAAACCGCCGGCTTCCCGGTGCAGAACTACCGCTACTACGACGCCGCCACCCACGACGTGAACCGTGCCGGCCTGCTCGAAGACCTCAACGCCCTGCCGCCACAGTCCATCGTGGTGCTGCACGCCTGCTGCCACAACCCGACCGGTGTCGACCTGAGCCCGGCCGACTGGCAGAACGTGCTGGACGTGGTCAAGGCCAAGAACCTGGTGCCGTTCCTCGACATGGCCTACCAGGGCTTTGGCGACGGCATCCACGAAGACGCCGCCGCCGTGCGCCTGTTCGCTGAGTCGGGCCTGACCTTCTTTGTGTCCAGCTCGTTCTCCAAGTCGTTCTCCCTGTACGGCGAGCGTGTGGGCGCACTGTCCATCGTCGGCGAGTCCAAGGAAGAAAGCGCGCGCATCCTGTCCCAGGTCAAGCGCGTGATCCGCACCAACTACTCCAACCCGCCGACCCACGGCGCGGCCATCGTTGCTGCCGTGCTGAACAACCCTGAGCTGCGTGCCCAGTGGGAAGCCGAACTGGCTGAAATGCGCCTGCGCATCCGTGGCATGCGCGAGCAGATGGTGGCCGAACTGGCCAAGGCTGCTCCGGGCCACGACTTCAGCTTCGTCGGTCGCCAGCGCGGGATGTTCTCCTACTCCGGCCTGACCGTTGAGCAAGTCACCCGCTTGCGCAGCGAGTTTGGCATCTACGCGCTGGATACCGGGCGTATTTGTGTGGCGGCGTTGAACCAGTCGAACATTGGTGCGGTGACCAAGGCGATTGTTCAGGTGCTGTAAGCCTTGAGCAGGTGACGAGGGGGGAAGCCATTCATGGGCTTCCCCTTTTTTGTTAGTGAGCACTGAACCTGTGGTGAGCGACCTTGCTCGCGCTGGGCTGCGCAGCAGCCCCAACCCTGACACCTTGAACTTCCTGACGAAACGCGGTGCCTGAACAGGGGCCGCTGCGCGCCCCAGCGCGAGCAAGCCCGCTCACCAAGCGTCTGGACCGCATGACGGCCGCGTTCATGCTGGTGGTGTGCTGGATCGTGGCGACGTTGAACCCAAGCATTCTCGGCATGATTGAGGCGCTGGGTGGTCCGATCATTGCTTCGATCCTGTTTCTGATGCCGATGTATGCCATCCGTAAGGTGCCGGCTATGGCCAAGTACCGTGGGCAGGCGTCCAATGTGTTTGTCACGGCGGTGGGGTTGGTGGCGATCAGTGCGGTGGTTTATTCGTTTTTTGCTTGAGGCTGTTTGGGAGCTGGCTTGACTGCGATAGCTGTGTTCCGGTGTGTATATCCGTTGCTGCGGTAACGGCGGCTTATGGTTCCGCTCTTACAGCGGGTCACTTTTGGAAGAGCGCCAAAAGTAACCAAAAACGCTTCGCCCCAACACTCGGCACCTCGCTTAGGCTCGGTGTGCCCTCACTCCGGCTTTGGAGCGTGGGCCGCCGCGATGGGCCATCCTTGGCCCAGCGCGGCTAACCCGGCGTCCTGCCGGGTTACCCACGCTCCAAAGCCTGCGTTCGGCCAGCGTGTTTGACGGGGCGCCTCAGATCAAGATCAAGAGCGACTCGCTTCGCATCGTGGATACGCGGTCCCTGTAGGAGCCGGCTTGCCGGCGAAAAACGTGAGATCGCCGCGTTTATCCAGATGTACCCCCATCACCGTTAACGACCATCGCCGGCAAGCCGGCTCCTACAGTGGGCCGCGTTTGCTTCTGCCTTTGCTCTACACCACTCAAGCCGGCTGTCAGGCCGCTGTGCTCTTGCTTTTGATCTTGATTTTGATCTCAGGCGCCCCGTCAAACACGCTGGCCGGAATTCGACAGGGATTTGGGGGGTAAACCGGCAGGGATGCCGGTTTAGCCGCCCCGCGCCATGGATGGCGCGTGGCGGCGGCCCCCCAAATACCTGGCGGATTACGGGCACACCGAGCGTGAGCGAGGTGCCGAGTGTTGGGGCAAGAGCCCTTTGGTTACTTTGGGGCTCTTTTCCAAAGTGACCCGCCGTAAGGGCGGAACCCATACCAGCCGTTACCCAAATAACGGATATGTACCCGGTCTCACCCATATCCCAGGCATAAAAAAACGCCGCGTACCTCACGATACGCGGCGCCTCTTCACATCAACACTTTAGGCTTGAATCACCGGTCAGCAATTTGGTCGAAGTTCAGGTAGCGATAAACGTCACTGGCCATGGTGTCCAGTTTCGCCGCGTAGCCCATGTACTCCTCGACAGTCGGCAGGCGACCCAGGGTAGAAGCCACTGCCGCCAGCTCGGCCGAAGCCAGGTAGACGTACAACAATCGCACCGCTTGCAAAAAATTCACTGGGCGTAACGCGCAGCCCCTAGACTGAACCCTGACTGCCCCTTTGCTGTGAGAGCCCTATGAGAAACGACGACCTGGACCTGCGTGCCGACCGCGACGAGCTGGACCACTTCACCCCACGCGCACCGCAAGCCAAGCGCCAGAAGAGCCTGGTGCTGCAAGTCGCCCTGGGCGTGTTTCTGGGCGGCCTGGCCTTGTGGCTGGTGCAACTGGGCGCGACGGCAATCATGGCAAAACTGGCCATGGGTACCCTGCAATTCGGCGGCTGACGCCCCCGCTTACTGGCTGCCCCCCCCTACAGTGGGGGTACGCGCTCCTCCAGCAATGTCACAAAGCTGTTCAAGCTCTGCGACACCGTCCCCCGCCGCCAGATCAGCCAGGTGTTCAATATCCGGAAGTTGTCCGCCAGCGGCCACACACTCACCGCCGCGAACCCAGGCATGTTCTCCAGCATGCTGCGCGGCATAAGCGCCAGCCCCGCCCCGGCGCTGACACAGGCGAGCATGCCGTGGTAGGACTCGATCTCGAAGATCTTGCCCGGTACCGCGCCGTCCTGTGAGAACCAGCGCTCAAAGTGATGCCGGTACGAACAGTTGGAGCGAAAGGTGTAGATATTTTCGCCATTCACGTCCTGGCCGCGTTTGATCGGCGCGTGGTGCAGCGGCGCAATCACCACCATCTCCTCTTCAAACACCGCCACGCCTTCCAGGGTGGAATGCAGCACCGGTCCGTCGACAAACGCCGCCGTCAGCCGCCCCGACAGCACACCTTCGATCATGGTGCCCGAGGGACCGGTGCTCAGGTCCAGCTCAACCTTGGTGTGCTTCTGGTTGTACGCCGCCAGCAGCGCCGGGATGCGCACCGCTGCGGTACTTTCCAGCGAGCCAAGGGCAAACGCACCCTGGGGCTCCTCCCCCGCCACGGTCGCGCGGGCTTCCTGCACCAGGTCGAGGATGCGCCGCGCATAGCCGAGGAAATTCCACCCCGCCGGTGACAGGCGCAAGCGGCTTTTCTCGCGGATGAACAATTCCACACCCAGGTCCTGCTCCAGCTGCTTGATGCGCGTGGTCAGGTTCGACGGCACGCGATGAATCAACTGCGCGGCGGCGCTGATGCTGCCTTGCTCGGCAACGGCCTTGAAGATTTCCAGCTGCACCAGGTCCAAGTCATTCTCCGATCGTGAATGTACTGCTTAATATTATTCAGTTTCCAGAAAAGAGCCAGCCCCGTACGCTGAATCCAACTTAATCATTCAGCAGGACAGTGCCATGAACGCGACCACCCACGCTCTCTCGATCAACCCCGCCAACGGCGAAACGGTCGGCAGCTATCCCTACGACACCGAGCAGCAACTGGACGCCGCCCTCGACCGTGCCACTCGCGCCTTCCGCACCTGGCGTCGCCAGCCGGTGAGCCAGCGCGCCGAGTTGCTGCTGAGCCTGGCCAGTGCCCTGCGCGAGCAAGCCGAAGACATGGCGCAGATGATCACCCTGGAAATGGGCAAACCCATCGCCCAAGCCCGTGCCGAAATCGAAAAATGCGCGCAGCTCAGCGAATGGTACGCCGCCCACGGCCCGGCCATGCTCGCCCCGGAACCGACGCTTGTGGACAACGGCAGCGCCCAGATCGAGTACCGCCCGCTGGGCCCGGTCTTCGCCGTGATGCCGTGGAACTTCCCGGTGTGGCAAGTACTGCGCGGCGCCGTGCCGACCATGCTGGCCGGCAACACCTATGTGCTCAAACACGCACCGAACGTCATGGGCAGCGCGTACCTGATCCAGCAGGCCTTCCACAAAGCCGGGTTCGCCGAAGGCCTGTTTGAAGTGGTCAACGTCACCAACGACGGCGTATCCAAAGCCATCGCCGACCCACGGATCGCCGCCGTCACCCTCACCGGCAGCGTACGTGCCGGTATCGCCATCGGCTCCCAGGCCGGTGCCGCGTTGAAAAAATGCGTACTGGAACTGGGCGGCTCCGACCCATTCATCGTGCTCAACGACGCCGACCTCGACGCCGCCGTGCAAGCCGCGCTGATCGGCCGCTTCCAGAACAGCGGCCAAGTCTGCGCCGCCGCCAAACGCCTGATCATCGAAGCGGGTGTGGTCGAAGCCTTCACCGCCAAATTCCTGGAGGCCAGCCGTGCGATGGTGATGGGCGACCCCACGTCAGCCGCCACCTACATCGGCCCGATGGCCCGCTTCGACCTGCGCGACGAGCTGCACGGCCAGGTCCAGGCCACCCTGGAAGAAGGTGCCACCCTGCTGCTCGGCGGCAACAAAGTACCCGGCGCAGGCAACTACTACGCGCCGACCGTGCTGGCCAACGTCACCGACCAGATGACCTCGTTCAAACAGGAACTGTTCGGCCCCGTCGCCTCGATCATCACCGCCCGCGACGCCGAGCACGCCGTGGCGCTGGCGAATGACAGCGAGTTCGGCCTCACCGCCAGCATTTTCACCACCGACCCGGCAAAGGCGCGCGATATCGCCAACCAGCTGGAAACCGGAGGCATCTTCGTCAATGCCTTCAGCGTCTCCGACCCTCGGGTGGCGTTTGGTGGGATCAAGAAGAGCGGTTTCGGGCGTGAGTTGTCGCACTTCGGCGTGCGGGAGTTCTGCAACGCACAGACTGTGTGGCTGGATCGCAAGTAAGACGCTTCGGTGGCGCGGGCACGGGTCGTGGCTATCAACCACTCAGCCCCGCCGCCAAGGCTTCCAGAACCACATTGACCTTGGGCAACGCCTGGCGATTCTTGACCCAGGCCAGCCTGATCGCAGCCCCTTCGGTGGCCAACTGCGGCAACACCTCAACCAGCTTGCCCTCCTCCAGCGACGGCCGGACCATCCACGACGGCAGTTGCACGATCCCACAACCGGCCAATGCGGCCTGCATCAAGCCATCGCCATTGCCGATCACCAAGTGCGGCGCCATCTGCCAACGCCGCGGACTGCCCGGGTCACAGGCGAAGTTCCAGGGGCTGATGCGTCCGTCCACCCAGCCGTAGGCGATGCACTGATGCTGCTCAAGTGCCTGTTCGGATGTCGGCACGCCATGGTTCGCCAAATAGGCCGGCGAGGCGCACAGGGTGTGCCATTCACGCGCAAGCACACGCTGCTCTACCGTTTCCGGCCAGACATCCGCACCACCGATGCGCACCACCACATCCACGCCCTCTTTAAATGGGTCCACTAACCCGTCACTGAAGGAAATGTGCGGCACCAAGGACGGAAATGCCTGCAGCAAAGGCAGCAGCATCGGCAACACGCGGACGCGCCCGAACACACTGGGCAGGTCAATGCGCACACGTCCGCGCGGTTCACTTTGCTCGGCGCGCAGCGACAGCTCGGCGTCCTCCAGGTCAGCCAGCACGCCCGTGCAGGTACGGTAAAACGCCACGCCGGCCTCGGTGAGGGACAAGCGCCGTGTCGTGCGCAGGAACAGTCGAGCGCCCAGGCGTTTTTCCAGCCGCGCGATGCTTTTACTGATGGCCGACGCCGTCAGGTTCATCTTCTCGGCAGCGGCGGTAAAGCTGCCGTAGTCCGCAACGCACACAAACACATCGATACCTTTCAAGCGTTCGGAAGAAAACATGGACGTCCTGTATTCGTGAATTCAGTTCAGGCAACTCGGTAAAAAGCATCCTAAATCAGAATTTAACTCAACAGTAAGCTATGCCCGATAAACGCTGACACTGAGGCCCGGATGCTGACCACGCTGAAAAACTACCCCCTGACCGTCAACCTGCTGCTGGGTGCGTCACTGGTGTTGACGCTCGCCAGGGCGATCACCCTGCCCTACCTGGTGATCTACCTGTCGGGCGAGTTCGGCTTGGGCGTCGCCGACATCGGCCTGATCATCGGTAGCTCGCTGATCATCGGCTCCGTGATGAGCCTGTATGGCGGTTACCTGGTGGACAGCCTGCCCAATTATCGTTTGCTCCTGGGCTGTTGCGCAGTTTTCACCCTGGGCTTTCTGGGGGCGTTTATCGCGCGGGAGCTGTGGGTGTTCTTCACCTGCCTGGTCGCGATCAACCTGGCGTATGCCGTGATCGACATTGCGGTCAAATCCGGATTTGGCCGGCTACTGCCCGTTGATGCGCGTAGCGAAGCGTTTTCGATCAAATACACCCTGACCAATATCGGCTATGCCGTCGGCCCCTTTCTCGGTGCAGGGCTGGCCACGCTCGCTATCAGCCTGCCCTTCCTGGCGTCGGCGGTGCTTGGGGCCGGGTTCTTCACGGTGTATTGCGTGTGGGGCGACAGGCACTGGGTGCCGCCCCCTGCCAACCAGCATGGCGCGCCGTTCCTGGCGCTCGGCAAACGACTGCTGCGGGACTACCGCTTGGTGTGCTTTACCTTGGGCGGGATGCTCAGCGCAGTGGTGTTTGGCCAGTTCACCGCTTACCTCTCGCAATACCTGGTCGTCACCACCACGCCCGAGGCCGCGTACCGGATTATCAGCAGCGTGGTGGCCACCAACGCGCTGATGGTGATCAGCCTGCAATACATGATCGGCAAGCGCATCACCCATCAGCACCTGCACCTGTGGCTTGCAGGTGGGCTGGGCATGTTTATCGCCGGGCTGGCGGGGTTCGGCTTGTCCACCTCACTGATGTGCTGGGTGCTGTCCATGGCGATCTTCACCTTGGGAGAGATCATCGTGTTCCCTGCCGAGTACATGTTCATCGACATCATCGCGCCCGAGCCTCTGCGGGGCATGTACTACGGCGCGCAAAACCTCGGCAACGTCGGCGCAGCCCTGGGGCCGGTGCTGTGCGGGATGGTGCTGGCGACACAGCCCGCCCACGCCATGTTCTACATGCTGGCGCTGTTTGTGGTCGCGGGCGGGTTGCTCTACAGCCTGGGCGCGTGCCTGGCAGGCAGGGTTAACGCTGCCACCTGAACATCAGCAGCGCACATGCCGACGCACACACTGCACCAGCCCGTCCAGCGCCTGTGACTTCACCGGTGCGAGCACGCAGACCGTGTGCTCGCGCTGAGCCTCCTTCACCGTCAGGGTGTAATGCACCTGGCCCGGATTACCGGGGGCAGGTGCATTGCTTTGCGGCAATTGAAAGAAGTCGCATGCCTCGACAAGCCGCCGCAACTCCTGCTGGTCCTGCTCCGGCAGCGCGTCCAGTTCCACCGTCTGTGGCTTGGCCAGGCCCGGAAAGAACCCAGGCCCGCCATTTTCCTTGATTGAAATTTGCATGGTTGTTCCTCGCGTCAGACAGCAATGCCGACCGCCTTCCAACCGTCCTTGACCGCCTTCTGTTCATCCTTGTTCGCGCCGTAGAGTCGGCCCGCAACATCGTAAGTGATACGCGCAAAGCGCAGGAACCCGGAGTTGGGCCGCAGCCGCGCATCGCGCAGCGCGTCATACCAGATGCGCCCGGCGCGCTCCCAGGCAAACCCGCCCAGCGCTGTTGCCACCTGGTAGAACGCATGGTTGGGAATCCCGGAATTGATGTGCACCCCGCCATTGTCCTCGTAGGTTTGCACAAAATCATCCATGTGCCCGGGCTGTGGGTCCTTGCCCAGCAGTTTGTCGTCAAACGCGGTGCCGGGGGCCTTCATCGAACGCAGGGCGGTGCCTTTGATCTTCTTGGTGAACAGCCCTTTGCCGATTAGCCAATCGGCGTCTTCCGCGCTTTGCTTCAACGCGTATTGCTTGATCAGTGAACCGAACACGTCCGACAGCGACTCGTTCAACGCCCCGGACTGGTTGAAATACATCAGCTTGGCCTCGTCTTCGGTGACGCCATGGGCCAACTCATGGCCAATCACGTCGAGGGCCACCGTGAAGCGGTTGAACAACTGCGCGTCTCCATCCCCGAATACCATCTGGGTCGAGTTCCAGAACGCGTTGTTGTAGTTCTGGCCAAAATGCACGGTGGCGTCCAATGCCATGCCGGCATCGTCGATGGAGTTGCGGTCGAAGACCTCGTCGAAAAAATCGAAGGTGGCGCCCAAGCCATCATAGGCCTCGTCCACCGCCGCATCACCGCTGGCAGGCTGCCCTTCGCCACGTATCAGCGTGCCGGGCAGGCTATCGGTGCCTGCGGCGCTGTAGATCGAGCGACGCTTGCCGGCGCCCATGGCCAGGGCCATGCGCGCCGGGCCTTGGGCCGGTACGGCGACCATGCGCAACGAGCGGAACGTGCTGTCCTTGGCGCGGGTGCGCAGCGCGACCTCCCGTTGCGCCTTGTCGCCGTTGCGTGCGATCTGGTCGAGCATATAGGGCGGGATGAGGCAAAAAATCGGATTGCGATGCTGCTGACGAACACACATTGGCTGGCTCCATTTGGCATGTGACAACGTCCGAGTAGTCGATTCAGGATAGACCCAGGGGGCTAACGCGCATCATCAATTGTCATTAACGTATGTTGCAGTCGTGTTTATCCAAGGAGGACTTACCGATGCCCGCACGTAAAACCAAAATCGACCTTTCGTACCGCCCCCGGCTCGCCGACCTGCGCCCATTGATCGCACCGAGCCCCACCTTGCTGGCGGCGCGAGCGGCGACACCCCGCGTCACACCGGCCAAAGACTTGAAGGACCGGCGCGGTTACGCTGACGACTTTCTCGGCAGCTTCGCGGTGTCCTGGCCCACGGTCGAGGAGGCCTTGGCGGGTGATACACAGAAGCGCCTGGACTACACGCACTTCTCAATCACGATGTCACGCGCGAAGCGCCTCGCACTGTACGTGGGCGTCAACATCGACGGCGGCCAGCACGTAGACATCGTCCGCAGCAACGACACCTGGGCCTACGACGGCCGCCTGCCCACGGACGCACAGGTGGGCGAAGCGCTCTATGCCAGCAATGGCCTGGACCGCGGCCACCTGGTCCGCCGCCAAGACCCCAACTGGGGCGACACGGCGCAAACCGCCAACCTCGACACCTTTCATTTCACCAACTGTTCACCGCAGATGAGCGGGTTCAACCAGAAGACCTGGCTGGAGCTTGAAGACTACATCCTCGACAACACCCAACGCTGGAAAGCCCGGGCCACCGTGTTCAGCGGCCCGGTATTCGCCGACGACGACCGTGTGTACCGCGGCGTGCAGATCCCCAAGGCATTCTGGAAAGTCGTCGCCTACCTCAGCGATGACGGCAAGCCTTCGGCCAGTGCCTACATGATCGACCAGAGCCGCGAACTGGGCCAACTCGACCTGGTGTTCGGCCAACTCAGGACCTACCAGCGCAGCGTGATCCAGATAGAACGCCTGACCGGCATCCGCTTCGCCAACCTGGCCGACTACGACGGTTTCAGCAACGAAGAACGCGCCACCGGCACGCGCATTGAAGCGCTGATACAAGGTCCAGAGGACATTCGTCTCTGACCGAGGCTTCACCTGTTGAACGGCGTCACACCCAAACCAACCACGATGCGAAGCGAGCCGCTCGTGATCTTGATCTTGATCTTGATCTTGATCTTGATCTTGATCCTGCTTTTGATCTCAGGCGCCCCGTCAAACACGCTGGCCGGAATTCGACAGGGATTTGGGGGGTAAACCGGCAGGGATGCCGGTTTAGCCGCCCCGCGCCATGGATGGCGCGTGGCGGCGGCCCCCCAAATACCTGGCGGATTACGGGCACACCGAGCGTGAGCGAGGTGCCGAGTGTTGGGGCAAGAGCCCTTTGGTTACTTTGGGGCTCTTTTCCAAAGTGACCCGCCGTAAGGGCGGAACCCATAGCAGCCCTTACCTAAATAACGGATATGTACCCGGTAAGATCCAACATCTAGGTCGGCTGTCAGGCCACCATCGCTGGCAAGCCAGCTCCTACATTTGGATCGCGGGGCGACAGTTAGATTGTGGTCGGCTGTCAGGCCGCCACCGCTGGCAAGCCAGCTCCTACATTTGGATCGCCGGGGGGGGTTACAGTCAGATAGCGGTCGTCTGTGAGGCCGCCTTCGCAGGCAAGTCAGCTCCCACATTCTGGATCGCGGAGGTTAACAGTAAGATTGCGCCCGGCCGTCAAGTCGCCAGCGCCGTACCCAGCGAGGTGTAGATACCTGCGCCCGTTGGCCGCCCCTCATTGCGCATTGATGTAATGAAACTGCGCCTGCGACTTCTCAACCGCCGCACGCACTTTGTCCTTCTGCGCATCGGTGCCCGAGTAGTAAATCTGCAGACCCTTCAAATCCTGCCCTTCGACGGCTTTGCCGATCACCGCAACGTCGACCGGCGTGCCAGCCCAGAGCTACCGTTGAGTTCACGGCCTCCCGTTCAACCTCGCGATCGACTACCATACCGCGCCGGTTCCCAAACGGGACTAATAGGGAATCCGAAGCGCGGTACCTGCGCGCCAATCGGAACTGCCCCCGCAACTGTAGGTGCTGAGCCTGCTCCTCGATGCCACTGGACCTTGTCCGGGAAGGCCGGAGCGTGGCGACGACGCATCAGTCAGGAGACCTGCCGGCTCAAGCTCAATCACTAACCGGCGGGGTGTCCGGGAAGGACATTCTTGCCTGTCTCTACCACAGCGCTCGAGGGTGTGTTTCCGAACCGTACCTCCCCAGTTCCACGTACGGTTCACTCGGAGATCGCCTCATGCTGCCACGCGTTACCGCCCTGCTCACCGGCATTGGCTACTGTGCCCTGGCCCACGCCGCGCCCACCCACTACCCATTGATCGTGGAAAACTGCGGCAGCAGCCTCACCTTCCAGCAAGCCCCCGCCCGTAGCGTGACCATCGGCCAGGCCGCCACCGAGATGCTGTATGCCTTGGGCGTGGGCGACAAAGTGGTCGGCACCTCGCTGTGGTTCAACAGTGTGTTGCCGCAATACAAAACGCAGAATGACCGCATCGAGCGCCTGGCCAACAACGAGCCGAGCTTCGAAGCCGTGATCGCCAAGCGCCCGCAACTGGTGGCCGCCGAGCTGGAATGGGTGGTCGGGCCGCAAGGCGTGGTCGGCACCCGCGAGCAATTCCATGAACTGAAGATCCCCACCTACTTGCTGCCCTCCGACTGTGAAGGCAAGGACAACCTGGTGGGCGCCGACGGCACACGGCTGGAGCCGTTCCGTATCGAAACTATCTATAAGAGCATCAGCCAACTGGCGCAGATTTTCGACGTTCAGGATCGCGGCCAGCAGTTGAACGATGAGCTCAAGGCACGCCTGGCCAAGTCCGTCGCCACGGTGCAAGGCAAAGGCCT
This sequence comes from Pseudomonas sp. AC112, assembly GCF_979253545.1. Classification (NCBI taxonomy): domain Bacteria; kingdom Pseudomonadati; phylum Pseudomonadota; class Gammaproteobacteria; order Pseudomonadales; family Pseudomonadaceae; genus Pseudomonas; species Pseudomonas sp. AC112. Next base: position 4,421,971 of record NZ_CEEDCM010000001.1, on the reverse strand, counting down.
CAAGCAGGCCAGCGCGCTGGTATGGTTCTCCAGTTCGGAGATGGCCAGCGACCCGTACGTGGCCGGCCATAAAGGCATTCCCGAATTCATGCTGCAAACCCTCGGCCTGTCCAACGTGGTGCAGTCCGATGAAGAGTGGCCCGCCGTCGGCTGGGAAACCATTGCCAAGGCTAACCCGACCTTCCTGGTGATCGCGCGCATGGACCGCCGCCGCTACCCCGCCGACGACCATGAAAAGAAACTGGCGTTTTTGCGCAGCGACCCGGTGACCCGCAACATGGACGCGGTGAAAAACAACCGTATCATCATCCTCGACGCCCTGGCGTTGCAGGCCAGTATCCGCATGTTCGACGGTCTTGAACAACTGGCCACGGCCATCGACGGCTACGACCTGCCTAAATGATGCGCACCCTGCTCGCCCTGGCCCTGCTCCTGGCCGCCGTACTTGCCGGCGTGGCCATCGGTGAAACCGCCATCTCGCCGCACGTGGTGCTCCAGGTACTCGCCAACAAACTGTGGGCGGCCGGCTACGTGCTCGACCCCATCGACGAAGGCGTGGTGTGGAACTACCGCCTCACCCGCGCCCTGGTCGCTGCCGCGTGCGGTGCGGGGCTGGCCACCTGCGGGGTGATCCTGCAATCGCTGTTGCGCAACCCGCTGGCCGATCCGTACCTGCTGGGCATCAGCGCTGGCGCTTCGACTGGCGCGGTGTTGGTGGCGTTGATGGGCGTGGGCGGTGGCTTGATTTCGTTGTCGGCCGGCGCATTCGTCGGCGCGATGGCGGCATTTGCGCTGGTGATCCTATTGGCGCGTGCCAGTGGTTCGGCCAGCGGCACCGGCCAGATCATCCTCGCCGGCATTGCCGGCTCGCAGCTGTTCAATGCACTCACCGCGTTTCTGATCACCAAGTCGGCCAGTTCCGAACAGGCGCGCGGCATCATGTTCTGGCTGCTGGGCAACCTCAGCGGCGTGCGCTGGCCCTCGGTGTGGCTGGCGGTGCCGGTAGCGGTCGCTGGGTTGGCCGTGTGCCTGTGGCACCGACGGGCGCTGGATGCGTTTACCTTCGGCAGCGACTCGGCGGCGTCACTTGGTATCCCGGTGCGCCGCGTGCAATTTGTGCTGGTGGGCTGCGCGGCCCTGGTGACGGCGGTGATGGTGTCGATTGTCGGCTCCATCGGCTTTGTCGGGCTGGTGATTCCCCACGCCGTGCGCTTGCTGCTCGGCACCGGGCATTCACGCCTGCTGCCGGCGAGTGCGTTGGGCGGTGCGCTGTTTTTGATTGCGGCGGACGTGCTTTCACGCACCTTGATCAAGGGCCAGGTGATTCCCGTCGGCGTGGTCACTGCGCTGGTCGGCGCGCCGGTATTTGCGCTGATCCTGATCGGACGGAGGAATGCGCGATGAGCGTACTGAGCTGCACCGGACTGGGCTTCAAGGTGCGTGAGGTCGAGCTGCTGCGCGATATCCACTTGGACGTTCAGCTGGGTGAAACCTTGGGGATTGTCGGGCCGAATGGCTCCGGCAAGTCCACTTTGCTCAAGCTGCTCGCCGGTCTGCGCACGCCGGCGTCTGGCGACGTGTTGCTGGGCGGCCAGGGCCTGGGCACGCTGTCCCGCCGCGCCATCGCCCAGCAACTGGCGGTGGTGGAACAACAGGCCGACACCGACGACGCCATCCGCGTGTTCGACGCCGTGGCGCTGGGCCGTACGCCGTGGCTGTCGGCGCTGAGCCCGTGGTCCAGCGACGACGACGCCATCGTGAACCAGGCCTTGCATGACGTCGACGCCACCCACCTGAGCCAACGCGCCTGGCGCAGTCTCTCGGGCGGTGAACGCCAACGGGTGCACATCGCCCGTGCGTTGGCGCAACGGCCGCAGATCCTGTTGTTGGATGAGCCGACCAATCACCTGGATATCCAGCATCAATTGGGGATCTTGAAGGGTGTGCAAGGCTTGCCCGTCACCACCCTGATTGCCCTGCATGACCTCAACCAGGCGCTCACCTGCGACCGCTTGGCGGTGCTGGATCACGGGCGGTTGGTCGCCCTGGGCAAACCGCTGGAAGTGCTGACGCCGCAGCGGTTGCAGGAGACGTTCGGGGTGCAGGCGCATTACCTGACAGACCCGTTCGATGGGGCGCAGATACTGCGGCTACGCCCAAACTGATCAACGCATCCCATTGTAGGAGCCGGCTTGCCGGCGATACGGCCAGACCTGCTTGCATCTCTGTTTACTGCCACACCGCCATCGCCGGCAAGCCGGCTCCTACAGTGGGCGGTGGTGTTAGAGAGTGCGCTGCATATGCGTCGTGCGCCACACCGGGTCAGCGTCCACATCCACCACCTCGAACCCCTGCCGAAGCCAAAAATCAATCGCCCCCGGCAGAAACGGATGGGTGTGCAGGTACATCACTGCGACCCGTTGTGCCTTGGCCTGCGTCTCCAGCGCACGGTACAACTCGCCCGCCAGACCAAAGCGGCGAAACGCCGGCAGCACAAACAGGCGCACCACCTCCACGGCCTTGCGGCCGTGGTAATTCAACTGCGGGAAACGCCCGTCATAGGGCAGGTAGCCGATGGCAGCGACGATCTGGCCCTCATCACGCGCGATCAGAAATCGCCCATCGCCGTGCAGATAAATCGCCTCGAAATCCGCCAAGTCCGCCGGCATGCCTGTCGCACAGAGCGTGGGAAACAGCTCGGCACGGGCTTGCAGCACAAACCTCACGACCTCAGGGATATCCGCCGCCGTGACCGCCTGAATGATGGGCCCTGGGCTCATGCAACCTCGATCTGCGTAATCCCTACCACGTGTGCCTGCTCCAGAATTTCCTCCGGCGTCGCATCCGCAGGCGGCAGGATCAAGCCATTCTCCGCATCGCCAAAATGCAACTGCAGCAGGTGCAACGCCGCTTCATGCACCGGCAATTGGGGTTGCTTGAGTTCGAACACATGGGTGCGGGGCTCGTTGTTGAACAAGTAGTCGAGGGTGAATTCGCGCATGGGGGAGTCCTTTTATAGAAGAAGAGCAACTGAACAACCTGACTAGGTGATCAGGTTTTAAGTTCCATGGACCAGCTTTGGCAACCTCCCCGACCGCATTTACTGACGCAACTCACACACTGCATTGCCCTTCATCCCCGACGCATGCACGCTCACATGGCGCACGCCGAAGCCCGGTTTTTGGACGAGCTTTTTCTCTTCCCAGGTGCCGCCGTTTTCGACTTGGTAGCCGATTGCGCCATCGGCTTGCCACGTCAGGCGTAGCGTATACACACCGTTTTGATCGGGAGCCCGATGGAAAAACATGTCGATCACCGGCTCCGCCTTGTTGAAGGTGCGCACCTGGAACAAGCGCAGGTCAGTGTCGGCGGGCGTGTAGCTGGACAGAAACAACGTATCGTCTTCAGCAGCATCCTCAGCGGCCGCGAGGATCACCGACGGCACCCACTTCTCGCCACGGTCCTGGGTGTCGGTAGTCACCTTGCAGGTCAACTGGCCCTTACCGGTAACGTCCTGGCGCCAGGCGGTCTCGTAGTAGCCGTAGGGCACATCGAAGCGCAATGTTTTCTCAGTGACTTGCTCGCAACCTGCCAGCAGGTACAGCGCCGACAAACCGATGAATCCTTGAAGAAACTTCACGTGCTTTCCTTGGCTTGATAGTAAGAGGCGAGAGGTTACCCGGCTTGTAGGAAAAAGTGGATCGATTTAGCCGGGCCGTTCCAGCTGTAGAGGCGGCGTGTTATACCTTCGCGCCACCTCTACAACTGCACAGGCGTTGACCACAAAGGTCAGCACCTCAGGAATGCGCTTGAGTGTTCATCCCGCCGTCATCCCCAGTCGGGCATCGATCCACTGGCGGCTGTTAGCAAGCACGCTACCTGCCATCACCACCGGAAAATGAATAAACCCATGCGCCGCCTCCGGCAACAGGTACGCTTCAGCCCCTGGCCACCGTTCAGCAATCAACAGAGTGTCATCCTTCAAAGGGTCCAGTTCCCCCACAAACATCAACGCCGGTGGCAGGCCCTCGAAGTCGCCATACAACGGTGACAGCGGCGGTCGCCGGCGCTCGTCATCGCTCAGCCCTGGCGTGAGCATGCGCAGCGCCTCGACCATGCCCGGGCCGTCTAGCAGCAAGGTGTCCGGCCCTGCCGCGCGTACGCTCGGAGTGCCGGTCAGGTCGTAGACGCCGTAATACAACACCGCGCCGCTCACCCGCTTGAGCAGTTCCGGCCATTGTTTCAACGCCAGCAATGTCGCCGCAGCCAAGTGCCCGCCGGCCGATTCGCCGACGACGATCACCGGCAGGCCGGCAAACTCATCGGTGGTGAGCAGCCAACGCGCGGCCGCCAGGCAGTCGACCATCAGGCCCTCGACGGGCGTGTCGACCGCCAGCCGATAGTCCACCGACACCACCGCCACGTCGCAGGCGTTGACCATGCCCAGGTTGAGGTCGTCATCCATCTGTGCATTGCCGATCACCCAGCCGCCGCCGTGGATATCCAGCACCACGCCCTTGGGTTTGCCGCTCGGCCGCAAGATACGCACCGGGACGGAGTCGACTGTTTTGCATTCCGCCCGTGGCGCTTTTTTGATCTTTTGACTGGCGCGCAACAGCGCCTGGATCAAACGCGGCGTAATGCGATTGCGGATTTTAAAGCGCGGCATCCACGCGAGTTTCTGGTTGAAACCACGCATCTCGGCCCGTTCAGGCTCACTGGCGGGCCAGGGTTTATAAGCCATCAACGGTTATTCCGCAGGATCGAGAAGTTCAGCGCCGCCGCCACACACAGCCACGCCAGGTACGGGAACAGGATCAGGCCGGTGATCAGGTCCAGGCGCACTGCCAACACCACCATCGCCGCCACGGTCACCCACAGCGCCGCAATGATCACCATCCCGGCGAGGATGCGATGGGCGCCAAAAAACACCGGTGTCCACAGCGTGTTCAACGCAATCTGCGCCGCCCACAGCGCCAGCACCATTTGGCTGCCGGGGATAAGGCTGAGGCGATAACCGGCCCAGGCCAGCAACAGGTAGATGATCGTCCAGGCCACCGGGAACAGCCAATTGGGCGGGGTGAAGCTGGGCTTGACGAGGGATTCGTACCAGGCACCGGGCTTGAAGAGCATGCCGGTACTGGCGGCGGCGACACAGGCGAGCAGGAAGATGAAGAAAGTCATGGTCGGTCCTTGGCTGAGCATTTCAAGCTTGGACGTGTCGCACACGGGTAAAAGTTCACTGCCGATCTTCCGGTGGGCACTGGCAGTGCGGGGTATCTTTATCGCCTGACCTACCGCTTTCGCAGCCTTGCTAACGCTAGTCAGGCGCCACAATCCTCAACCAAGGCCACCGCGCCTGATAACTGCTGGCCTTGCGCGCAAACAACTCCCGCTCCGGATGCAGTGGGTTGATGCGCAGCACCCCCTGCTCCACATCCTCCAGGCCATAGGGCGCGTACACCTCGCCCGTCGCAATCTCCAGGCCGATGCACGTACCCGCCACCAGGTAACGGTCAATCCCCTGCTTGGCGGTGTGCAACTGCGGATAAGGCCGGCCGAACCGCTGGCCGTACCAAAGGTGAACCCGTGCCTGGTTCTTCACCTCGACGTTTACGCCCAGGTCCTGGAACAGCGCCTCGGCCGCGCGGATCACCGCATCCTCCGCCTCGTAAGACAGGTCCGTGTCGAAGTAGAAAACGTCGTAGTCCTTCACGCCCTGTTCAGCAGGCAAATTCGACTGATGATTCCACACCGCCTGGAACAGACAGCCCGCCGTCAGAAAGCACTGGTCCACCCCAAGATCGGGCAGGCGCGCGGTAATTTCAGCGTTGATGGGGTTGGCCATGGCCAGGTCAAGCAGGGTGTTGACGGTCAATGTCATGTGCATTCCTTACTATCGGTGCTGCGTCAGGTAACCCCTGCATCTTCGTTATTTTCGGTGACGATTGGAATATTCAAACCGGCCCGGACGTTCTGACAGTCACGCGCCCCACCTGTGAAGGGGCGCTGCCTGTGGCTGGGGCACTCGGCTCAATCCGACGCCCGAGCGTGCGTGCGCCTGCCGCAGCAACACGCCAGCACCCATTGGCAAACGTTGAAGCCTAACCTTTCAACTCACTCGCCCGATGACTCGCCGCGTCGTCGTAGGCCACATACAACGACTCGGCGATCTGGCTTTTGATCGCCTTGGCCGCCTCAAGGCCCAGCACAAAGCCTTCGGCCTTGCCGCCAGCGCGGTTGAGTTCTTCGTGAGTGGACGCGCCGGTGATGGCGTCGAGGAGCTTGGTGGCGTGGGGGCCTACGCCTTTAGGAAGGCTGATCTGGTCAATGGACATGGGCGATACCTTGCAAGAGAGAAATCGGTAGCGCGTGAAACCACTGCCGGGCAGGCATGGTAGACCGGTTTGCAACGAAACGGGCTGGTTTCGGCGGTGGCGCCGGCAACGACACCTGCAACGGGCGCACGCCCCATCATGAGGAGGGCTAAAGTTTCAGTGAATTCAATTCAGTTCCGCTCATGTTGTAGCCCTGCCTAAAATGCACCCCACTTAAAGACAGGTTATAGACCGCTGAACAAGCACCTGAACACTCAATACGTTCAGGCTCTATCGCGGCAATCAGGGTGTGGGGTCACAATGAACAAAGAGTTTGCATTTACGGTCAAGAGCATTCGTTTCGACGAGCACTACCACCCCGCCGAAAATACGCGCATCACGACCAACTTTGCTAACTTGGCAAGGGGAGCAAGCCGTCAAGAAAACCTGCGTAACACGTTAAGGATGATTGACAACCGCTTCAACGCCTTGGCCCATTGGGACAACCCCAAGGGCGATCGTTATACGGTGGAGCTTGAAATCATTTCGGTCGAAATGGATATTTCTGTTCAACGCAGTGGCCACGCCATTCCTTTGATTGAAATATTGAAAACCAACATTGTCGATCGAAAAACCAACGAACGCGTGGCAGGCATTGTCGGCAATAACTTTTCCTCTTACGTACGCGACTACGACTTCAGCGTGCGCTTGCTGGAGCACAACAAGGACCAACCCCACTTCAGCACGCCCGCAGACTTTGGCGAGTTGCACGGAAAGTTGTTCAAGAGCTTCGTCAATTCAAGCACTTACAAAGAGCACTTCACCAAGCCGCCTGTCATCTGCCTGAGTGTGTCGAGTGCCAAGACCTACCATCGCACCGAAAACCTGCACCCTGTACTGGGCGTTGAATACCAGCAAGATGAATATTCCCTGACGGATGAATACTTCAACAAGATGGGGCTGAAGGTCCGCTATTTCATGCCTGCCAATAGCGTTGCGCCCCTGGCTTTTTATTTTTCCGGCGATCTGCTCAGCGACTACACCACGCTTGAGCTGATCAGCACCATCAGCACCATGGACACCTTCCAGAAGATTTACCGCCCGGAGATCTACAACGCCAACTCTGCAGCCGGCAAATCCTATCAACCCAGCCTGCAACACCAGGACTATTCACTGACGCGGATTGTTTACGACCGCGAAGAGCGCAGCCGACTGGCCATTGAACAGGGCAAGTTTGTTGAAGAAAACTTCATCAAACCCTACCAGTCGGTGCTGGAGCAATGGTCTGCCAACCACGCGCGTTGATTCATTTAAAAGACAAGGTCACCCGTAATGAAAAAGTTATTGCCTACTTCAACCGCCGGCAGCTTGCCTAAACCGTCCTGGCTGGCACAACCCGAGACGCTCTGGTCGCCCTGGAAACTGCAAGAAAACGAGCTGATCGAGGGCAAACAAGACGCCCTGCGTTTGTCACTGCAAGAACAGCAAAACGCCGGCATTGATATCGTCAGTGATGGTGAACAAACGCGCCAACACTTCGTCACCACCTTTATCGAGCACCTCGGCGGCGTTGATTTCGAGAAGCGCGAAACCGTCAGAATCCGTGATCGTTATGACGCGAGCGTGCCAACGGTGGTGGGTGCTGTCACGCGTCAAAAGCCCGTGTTTGTCGAAGACGCCAAGTTCCTGCGCCAGCAAACCACGCAACCCATCAAATGGGCGCTGCCAGGCCCCATGACCATGATCGATACGCTGTACGACAACCACTATAAAAGTCGCGAAAAACTGGCCTGGGAATTCGCCAAGATCCTCAACGAAGAGGCCAGGGAACTGGAAGCGGCGGGCGTCGATATCATCCAGTTCGACGAGCCGGCCTTTAACGTGTTCTTTGATGAGGTGAATGACTGGGGCGTTGCCACCCTGGAACGCGCAATCGAAGGCCTTAAATGTGAAACCGCGGTGCATATCTGCTACGGCTATGGCATCAAGGCCAACACCGATTGGAAAAAGACACTCGGATCAGAGTGGCGCCAATACGAAGAGGCCTTCCCCAAGCTGCAAAAATCCAGCATCGATATCGTCTCGCTCGAGTGCCACAACTCCCATGTGCCCATGGAGCTCATCGAACTCATTCGCGGTAAAAAAGTGATGGTCGGTGCCATCGACGTGGCCAACCATGCCATCGAGACGCCCGAGGAAGTCGCCAATACCCTGCGCAAAGCCCTGCAGTTCGTGGACGCCGACAAGCTATACCCGTGCACCAACTGCGGCATGGCGCCCCTGCCCCGTCAGGTTGCGAGAGGCAAGCTGAAGGCGTTGAGTGCCGGCGCAGAAATCATCCGCCGAGAACTGTCGAACTAGTGCCCACCATGTCACGTTCCAGCCAGGCCATCGAGCCATTGAGCTTTCGCGAAGCGCTCGGGCACTACGCCTCCGGCATCACCGTGATTACGTCGCACATCGATGACGAACCGATTGGTTTCACTTGCCAGTCGTTCTACAGCGTGTCGATGAACCCACCGCTGGTGTCCTTCAGCGTCATGTCCAATTCCGCCAGCTATCCCAAAATCCGCCAGGCCGGTCGATTCGCCGTCAATATCCTCTCGGGTGAGCAGGTCAGGATCTCCAACCAGTTCGCGCGGCGTGGCACCGACAAGTGGCACGACGTCGACTGGCAGGCATCGCCGCTGGGCAACCCGATCATCGCCGGCAGCCTGCATTGGCTGGATTGCGACATTCACGCCGAACACGTCGCCGGTGATCATCTGATCGTGATTGGCGAGGTGAAAGCACTGAACCTGCAAGAGGTAGCGGCGACGCAGCCGTTGCTGTATTTCAAAGGGCAATATTGCAACATCGCCGCGCCTGACGCGGTTTGAGCCTTTACCCGCGCCGCCCTCGCAAAGGGCGGCCGCTGTCCCAATCCCACGCATAAAGCGGCCCGATCCCGCGCGCCAAAAAAAATCCCCCGACGCATGCTGGCTTTCGACACGTCAGCCGCGCTGGCGTGCAGCAGTCCTTTAAGACCGATCAAAAACAATCAAAGAGGTTCTTATGCCCGTGCTCCCTCGCCCGTCGTCGCGCCTGGCGCGCCACCCTTTTCGGGCCATGATGTGTGCTTCAACACTCGCACTGTCGCTGTCCGCCTGCGCCACCCCACCCTACCCGCATGCCCAGGAACCGATTGGAGACGTGCAGGCCATCTACGACGGCAAACTCAGCCCCGAACTGGCAGTGACCACCTTCCGCAATACCGACCGCTTGTTCCCGGTGCGCACCATCAAGGCGGGAGGCCATCCGTTCCCCCTACCGCGCAGCAGCCAGCCGCTGGCCCCCGTGGCATTCGACTTCAAAGGCAAGCACTACAGCCTCGATGACTACGTGGTGACCAACCGCGTAGCGGGCCTGCTGGTGCTCAAGGACGGCAAGATCGTCGATGAGCGCTACGCACACGGCAACACCGCCGAGACCCGCTGGATGTCGATGTCGGTGGCCAAATCCGTCACCTCCACCCTGGTCGGCGCAGCCCTGCAGGACGGCGCCATCAAAAGCCTGGATGACAAAGTCACCCGCTACCTGCCGGCACTGGCCGGCAGCGCCTACGACCAGGTCACCGTGCGGCAAATCCTGGCCATGCGTTCCGGGGTCAAATGGAACGAGAAATACACCGACCCCACCTCCGACGAACGCCACCTGATCCAACTGCGCAGCGAACAAGTCACCGGCTCCCTGCTCAAGTTCATGGCCACCCTCTCCACCGCAGCGCCACCCGGCACGCGCACCAACTACAGCACCGGCGAAACCCAAGTGCTGGGCCAACTGGTCAGCGCCGCCGTGGGCAAACCCCTCACCCAATACCTGAGCGAAAAAATCTGGGCGCCCTACGGCATGCAGACCGACGCCAAATGGTGGCTCGACGGCGCCAATGGCAACGAAGTGGGCGGCAGCGGCATCAGCGCGACGCTTGAGGATTACGGCCGCTTCGGCCAATTCGTACTCAGCGGCGGCAAGGCCGGTGGCAAGCAAGTGTTGCCGGAAGGCTGGTTGAGCTTCGCCAGCGCCGTCACCGGTTCAGATGGCGCCTACGGCGAGTTCGCCTCCATGTGGTGGCCGGGCTGGACCGACGCGTCCAAGGCCGACAAAGCCTTCACCGCCGCCGGCACCTTTGGCCAGTACCTCTACATCAACCCGACCAAAAACGTGGTGATCGTGGTGTGGCAGGCGCAGACCCAGCCGACTGGCGGCGAGGTGATCGACGACATGGTCGCGTTTGACGCCATCGCCAAGGTGCTGCCGTAACGTAAAAAGGGCGCGAGCCATGCTGACGCTGGCCCGCCCCCTCAATCACCGCCCCAACACCCCTTTCACAAACTCCACAAAACTGCGCACCTTCGGCGTCACCTGCCGACCCGCCGTGTACAGTAAGTTCATCGGCAACACCGGCACACTGTAGTCCGGCAACAACGCCACCAACGTACCCTTGCGCAGCGCGTCGTTCACCAACTCCTGGGGCAACAACACCACGCCCAACCCCGCCACCGCCGCCGACAACAGCGGGTCACCCTGATTAATCGTCAAACGGCTTGTAATCGGCACCTCCACCCGCCCCTCTGGCCCGTCGAACTGCAAATGCGAGCGCCCGTCCGAATAGGCAAACGCCAGGCACTCATGCTCCTGCAAATCCCAAGGTGTGGTGATGGCGGGCCGCCGCGCCAGATAAGCCGGCGCCGCGCACAACAGCATCTGGTACGGCTTGAGGGGCAAAGCGGTCAGGCCGCTGTCGCTCAGCTCACCGATGCGAAACACCACGTCGTAGCCGTCTTCCACCAGGTCGATCAGCTCGTTGGACAAGGTCAAGTCCACCGACACCTGCGGGTACTTGACCATATATTCCAGCAAACGCGGCGCCAGGGTGCTTACGCCAAACGTGACCGGCGCGTTGATGCGCAGGCGCCCGCTGGGCACGCCACGGGTGACGGCGGCCATTTCTTCGGCGGCGTCCATGTCCGCCAAAATCAGCTTGGCGCGCTGGTAAAACGTGCGCCCAAAGTCGGTCAGGCTCTGCTTGCGCGTGGTGCGGTTGAGCAGTGACACACCGAGGTGCTGCTCCAGCATCTTCACCTGCTTGCCGATCAATTGCGGCGACAGGTTCAACTCATCCGCCACCGCACTGAACGAGCCCAGCTCCACAGCTTTGACGAAAGTGGCCATCAAGGTAAGGCGGTCCATTGGAAACCCATTGTTTCTAGTGTTGCGCCATCCTAGGCCTTTATCTCACGTCTTCCCAAGCCTAAATTGAACGCCTTATCGATCAACACCGAGGTCTACCCCCATGCCACGCATTGTCCGAATCCACGCCTACGGCGACGCCAGCGTCTTGAAACTCGAAGACATCGACGTCCCCGCCCCCGCCGCCGATGAAGTGCAAATCGACGTCAAAGCCTTCGGCCTCAACCGCGCCGAAGTGATGTTCCGCAACCACGCCTACCTGCAAGAAGCCGAATTCCCCAGCCGCCTGGGCTACGAAGCGGCCGGCATAGTCACCGCCATCGGCGCCAACGTCAGCAGCCTCCAAGTGGGCGACGCCGTCAGCGTCATCCCACCGCTGGACATCGCCCGCTGGGGCACCTACGGCGAAGTCGCCAACGTGCCCGCCCACCTCACCGTCAAACACCCACAAAACCTCAGCTTCGTCCAAGCCGCTGCCTCGTGGATGCAATACGTCACCGCCTGGGGCGCCCTGGTCGAACAAGCCAAACTCACCACAGGCGACTTCGTACTGGTCACCGCCGCCTCCAGCAGCGTCGGCCTCGCCGCCTTCCAGATCGCCCGCAGCGTCGGCGCCACCGCCATCGCCGTCACCCGCACCCGCGCCAAACAACAAGCCCTGCTCGACGCCGGCGCCCACCACGTCATCGTCAGCGACGAAGAAGACCTGGTGCAACGCGTGATGCAACTGACCGACGGCAAAGGCGCCCGCGTCGTGTTCGACCCCATCGGCGGGCCGGGTTTTGAAGCACTCACCCAAAGCATGGCCCAGGGCGGGATCTTGTTGGAGTACGGCGCGTTGAGCTCCGAGCCGACGCCGTTTCCGTTGTTTACCGTGTTGGGGAAATGTTTGACGCTCAAGGGGTATTTGTATGCCGAGATCGTCGGTGACCCGGCTGCGTTGGAACGGGCTAAGGCGTTCATCTTGGATGGGCTTGCGTCGGGCGCATTGGCGCCTGTGATTGCGAAGACGTTTGGGTTGGATGAGGTGCAGGACGCGCACAGGTATTTGGAGGCGAACCAGCAAGTGGGGAAGGTGGTGGTGACGGTGTGAGGGCGATGTCCTAGGACATTTCCCAAAGCTAGGTAGTGGGTTGCTCGATTGCCTACGCGTGCGTCAGAATCCGCCGGCTTGTGTGCTGGGGTGGTGGAATCTATGGTTGCGCAGTCGCTGAATTTTTTGGTGATCGGGTTTAGTAGCCTGATGGTTCAATTACGTTGAGTGCACAAGCTTCATCAATCTGACATTCCTGTCGGTGCTTGATGGTGGCTGTGCGTAGGGCGCCTTCGGGCGCGCCGGCTTTGCGTAATTCCCCGGTCTACTAACCTGCGTACAGCTGCCACCCTTTCGTTTAGTAGTGATGGGGTGACGGCCCGACTTGGGAATTACGAATATGTGCAAAGCCTCATCTGACCCAACCGTCCTATTTACCGTCAGTTTCGACGCGAGTACTGAAAGCCTCATTACCAATAGCTACGAGACCTTTAGCTCGGTTAGCACTCTTCTACTCGACCTCTCGGAAGACCTCAGCGGTAAGCACCGTGACATTGCACTGGCGATTCACCAACTGAGCGAATTGGGCATGCTGATGACGGCAAGACTCCTCGACCGCGAAGCACCGTGCCCTCCTTGAATAACAGAAATTCCAGTCACTAGCGGACTGCTCGCCGAATCGTCGTATGCGGGAGTTACGATTAGGCGACTTTGCTTCCCATGAAATCGATGAACTCCGGAGCAGGTCTAAACTCCCGGCTTTACCTATGTAGTTCAGGGCCTGCTTTCGGCCAGAAGCGGTCATTTAGACAGGAAAAAACAAACCGGCTCGCTAACCCCGCTTTTTGACCGGCATCGGCCAATGCTTTAGACCTTCCTCAGCGTACTTGCTTAGGCCAGGGTCGAGCTGTTGTGTCATGAGTTCCAAAGCTACCTTTGAATCGCTAGAGCCAATACGCGCTAATGCATAAGCGCACTTGCGCTGGAACTCTTCCAGGTTGCCCCACCTGATCAGGTGCTCGAAATTTTTCTGCGCGGCTTCCGTAATCGCGTACGTCGCGCAGTTTTCCCCGATTAACCCCAACTCGAAAACGATGTCTTCATGCTCTTCATGCCAGTCTTCCAGCAGGAGCTTCGCCAAAAGTGGCGCGGTAATTTGTGCGTCGACGCCGACGAGTGCAGCCCAGAAGGCCGCACCGTCTTTGGCCCGCAAAGCGGACTCAGTTTTCTCATACAGCCCGCTCATGGGAACTTTGCTCCTGGCTATAAACAGATATCTGGAAAACGGCAGTGTGAATCGCCCTCAGTTTTCCAGACACATCCAAGGTCTGCAATTGGCAGATTACTGCCTGTCGCGACCGGCTGAAAACGACCCAACGCAGCCAGTGACAATTGGCAGTGACCGACCAGAATCGGTCGATCGTGAGGTGGAGCCGAGCCCGTTCCGCTACCCGGTAGACGCAACGCTTAAAGCGAATAAACACTTCACGTGTTTACTCGTAGATTTTTCCGCAGTACAAAAAATTAGCGAATTGCCCCCAAGGATTGGAGGCTTGAAGCCCTTGATCGACGCCAAAATTACTGGCCTCGGCCCATGCAATAGCTCCGTCCAGGAATGCTTCTATCGTCCCGTTTTCCCAGTCACCATTCGATTTGTCTTCCGCCAGGGCGTGGGCAAAAGCCAGAAAGGAATTGGCGTCCTTGACCTGATCCAATTGCTCATGAAGCTCCATGGGTTCCTCCGCTCAATGTCATAAGTAGCTCGTCGGATTATCCATCGAGCGACTCACGTCCGCTACGGGTCGTTTTCTGCCTCTCGCGACCGGCAGAGAACGGCCAGAAGCGGACGTATTGGCGTTTGTGTAGTATCTGCCTCTCTTCCCACCTGTATGAGGTGCCCGATGTCTAGCCGACACTCCCCATCCCCTACAAGAGCTGCCCTAGACCTGCAAAACGCACGTTCGCTTTTGGGAAAGCGGCTGAGTGTGCTGCTGCACGATCAGTACTATTTCAACGACGAGAAAGATCTGGGAGACATAGGTTCTCTAGAGTGGCGTTTTGGCGAGCGAGAAGTTGTATCCATGTATCTCTTGAGTGATGGCGAGAGAGTAGGCGCGGACTTGTTGCCTTCTTATACGCCGGCTGCCTTCGAGATAGAGCCGAACGTGACCTGCTCCTGGAAGAGGGAAAACCTACTTGCAGGTCTATCAGCAACCCACCTCGAGAACACAAAAATTTGCGCAGTTGAGGGGATTCTTGACTCTTTCAACGGGCAAGAGCCTTGGCTGGCCGGATTCAGAGTTACGTTCGAGACCGGTGACTCATTGATCTACCTTAACCAGGGCGACGACGCCGTCGTATTGATTAATGCGCTACCGCCAGTAAGTGTAGGTCTCGAAACCCGCTTCGTTACCTCAATTTAATGACAGCTATGGGTCGACTCCCGCCCATAGTGAACGGCAGAGTTCGGTCAAGGTGGACCCGCGAGCTATGCCAGCATATGAAGCATGTCTATGAACATCGGACCTGAGAGATCACGTATCTCTCCGTCGTCAGCAACCAAGCAACCTACAGCGCCAGCGAATGACTCTTGGTCATACGCTGGGATGTCCAAGCTGCAAATGATCCTATAACGGAACAGCCAGCCGCAGGCGACCCGACCGCACAGTTCTACCGTTTGATGATAGCCATCAACGGACAGGGGACGGGCACCGTGGGTCTGCGCAAGGTTATATGCTGCACTGTCGGTAGATTCGCGTTGGGAAGATTCGTTGCTCATACGCACTCGAAATGGCTGGTATAGCAGTCGATTATCTACTCATTTGGTTTGAATGTCTGGGCACCCGCTCTGGGTCGATTACGGTCCTCGCTACAGGCAGAGATCGGCCAAAAGCGGCCTTCGATCCACTACCTTCCAGCCGAAAAGCGGAAACTTCCCGATCTGTGAAAGCTAGTCTCTAAGGGTACGCATTATTTCCTCGACCACATACTTCGTGTATTTCTCATTGGGGTCAGTTTCCGGTGGGTCGTTACTGCGGAACCATTCACCTTGATCGAATGCCTGGTAAAGCGAGAAAGCGGGCTGAGGCATATCGTTAGTCATGCCTACTTCAACCACAGCATTTATGATCCCGTTCATAACGCCGTCGCAAAAATCATAGGGTAGAGATCCTTGGAGAAAGCCTTCCGCAACCGCGACGGACAGTCCGTTCAGCACATCATGCGGTGCAACGCCGAACCTTTCGCAAATGGGGGCTAGATCACTCAGCGTTAAACCCTCTGCTTCCGCTTTCACCGACAGTTCCTTGAGTTCGACCTTCGATAACACCATGATCATGAGCTTCTTCCGGTTAGGTGCGAAGGTCGCGCTTACAGAGTGGTCGCACAGCGGTGCCACACTTCAATTCCATGCTGCAATACGGATTCATGGTCGGTCAACTTCAGCTACAGGCAATGTCCGCTTTGGGTCGATTACGGCCCTCGCGACAGGCAGAGATCGGCCACAATCAGACATCCGTGACGGTTAGCATTCAGCTCGAAATAGCCCCCCCCCGCACGGTAGTTACGTCAGCTTTTCAATCAAAATCGAGGTAGCCGTGATCGTTATATCTCCAAAATCACCTTCAAGGGATAGGACATTATCAACGACGTTTATTCCTTCAAGCTCTCCGAGTTCACTGGTGTTTTGAACGTTAAGAGCGCCAAGTCTGATAGTTAGCTCAGTGCCGTCCGCGTTCCATGCCATCAGCTTATTTCTGGACCCGTCATCCAGCCTGACAACCATCTCGAAATAGCGATGGGCTTGATCCAGGGTGATCGATAGGACAATGCTTTCTTCAAGTGCGTGAACATCCATGATGAAGCTTCTTTTGTTCAAATCCGCATCCTACTACAGGCTGATATAGGCGAATGCATGCGTCTAAAATGAAGGTCCGCTTCTGGCTGGAAGCTGCCGCTCTTAAGCGTCCGCTTTTGGCCGATAGCAGACAGTCATTCTCCCCCTCCTCCGGAGTACATAACTATCCCCCTACCTCCCCAACAACTCCCGAACCCTCCCCCCACCACGTCCACCGCAAACGGCTTCAACGCACCTATCCCGCCCCAACCGCCCAGACCCCATTACCGCATTACCGCATTCTCCGCGTACACGGTAATAAACAACGTCTCCAACCCCAGCCTTAGCTCCATCCCCGCCTCGGCCATCTGCCACCCATTCATCCCAATCAGCAACCCCACATCCATCAACAGCAGATCAATGTGCACATCCGCCCTAAACAAGCGTCCGGCAGACTCACCTTCCTTTCCTAGAGGCTTGGAGGCCTGACAGTTTTGTAATTACGCCACTGGCCATGCCATGGCACACCGACTGTCCGGAGCGAATCCATGCTTGTACTCCTCGCTCAATATCCCCGCCAGCCTCTCATCCAGGTCTGCGGTGGCTTTAGTCAGGAAGCCTATGCGGGAGTAAAAGGGTGCATTCCATGGCACGTTTTTGAATGTCGTAAGCGTTACGAAACCAAGTCTGCTTGAGCGCGCATAATCCTTCGCGGCCTCAACCAGTCGCCGCCCTGTACCTTGTCCTTGCATCGATTGCATCACTGATAATTCATAGATGTGAAGATCATTGCCATGGCGCTCGGCACTGAGAAATCCTTGTGGCCGATTCTCGGCATCAAGTGCAACCCAACATGTCGATAGCGCAATGAGTTGGCTATGACGTTCGATGGACATCGGAGGCGATTCAGCCAGCCAACTCAACTCATCAATCAAGCGAAATGCTTGAGCAGCGGAGGTTTCAATGGCAGGCAGGAGTTGTGCATCTTCCGGTACAGCAAGGCGGATAATTGCAGGCATATGTTGCCTTTGGTGAGGTGAGTGAGGTAGCGGTCAAACTGGAAAAGCCAGCTTTGGATAGTCGAAGATATCACGCGCTCAGACGACCGGACGCGCGCCCTTCGGGGCACAGCAACTGCAGGGTGCAGTACGGCGAGCCGGTGATGGACACGGCGGCGTCGACAATCTTGCCGGAGAGGGCTTTGAGGTGTTGCTCGCCGATTAGGTCAAGGCTAATGCGGTGTAGGAATTCGATGTCCGAGAGGGCGGATTCCGAGTCGCTCAATCGTTATTCTTCAAGATAGGCGACACGCTTATGACCGGGACTACTTCTCCCTACCTTTAATCGATGTTAGCGCATCAAACGCTCGTTCATAGAGCGTTAGAGGCGTCTTGCCGAAGGTCACCAGCGTGGGTGAAAACGCCTCAAAAAACTTCACCGCCCTGTCGGCATTACCATTTGAGGCGATGAGTGCGCCTGCCTGGGCATCGTATAACTCTGCCAACTGAGAGTAGTACCGTAAAAAAGAAATTGCGACTTGGAGCATGAGGATGGCTAACGCAATCGCGCCGATAGAAAATGCAATGGAAGAAAGTGAAGAAACCCAATCAGAACCTCTCATTTCTGACTCTGGCTCCTTTGCTTTGAACGCTTTTTCGGCGCGCTCATACAGCCCAACCAATCGATCAACTTCATGCAGGTAGGCCAGGCGTTCCTCTGACATAAGCTCTACTTTCTTGACCTCCTCGCCATCCATTGCTTTGCCCATGGCGACCAATTCATCAGGGTAGGCCTTATTCAATAAATCTCGGGAGGTCCGCAGAAAAATACTGGGATCACGCGGCGCGCTATTCGAAATTATTTCTGCAAAACTTCGGTAGGACGTGATGCCACCCACATTAAAAACATACACACCCGTTACGGCGGTAAAGATCGAGACAAACATACTGATCGCAATAATCCGCCTCGTTTGCCGCGCGAGCAAAGCCCGTGCTTTCAAGTCCTCGATCGCGGCCTTAAAGTCAAACCCTTTAAACCCCTGGTCTAATTCTTCCATCTTCTTCGCTCTATAATTTTGAACACACAACAAGGGCTTTTTTTCGATGAACAGTCCCAACAAACCTACCGATTTTTTGCAAGTGACGCCCCTGCTGTTTCTTACAACCCACGCCCGTACTCAAACAACGCCATATCCATAACCCGAGCAGTGGAATATGGCAGTTTCAACCGCCCCGTTTTCAACACCAACGGGCGAACCTTCAATGCTCGGACCACACCTGCAAGCGCAGTGAGGCCCTTTCCGCTGGCCGCAGTGATGTGTGGAAGACGCGGAAATAGATCTCGGCAAGCCGCAATATAAAAACGGTCCAGCGCCGGGCACTCCCCCCAGACGCCCATCAGGATTTTGGTCTTGAGCGTATCCGTCCAAGAGACGTTACTGGCCAGCTTCTCCATCGCCCCCAATACATCGTCCAAGAGCTTCTGGTTGTAGACCAGGTTTGGCGAGCCCGCTGCAAAATCATCCAAAGAGAGCTCAAGCAATTCCGGACCTTTGCCGGTAAAGAGAGACTTGGCCAGCGCTTTCATCAGATCAAGGTTGCTGTTTTGCAACAACCCCGAGGAGCCGCGAAACATCCCCCAGTTCGCCAGGTAGAACCCGATGTGCAGCGCTGTCGTGTCGATCTGATCATCACTGATGAGATCCGCCCAATGAGGCCGGCATTCGTCCCAGATGTACTCGTAGAGGAACTCCCACGCTTTGAGTCGCGGGTAGTCGTTACCCGGTGATGGCTGGATATTCTGGTAATACATTCGAGCATAATGGTTAACGTCAAACATCATCATCCGGCTTCCTGCGCGAGGCATCCCTATTGATTACCGCAGCGCAGGTTATCGGCAGGGTGGACGAGATAATGAGGGCACAGCTCAGTAGGGTGAAGCCCAGGCCCAGCCACCTGCATCGCGCGCCCTTTCAGCACCGCGCTGGCGATGGAAACAGAATGTGGTTATCCGGACATCGTTGCCGAACACTGCTGGAACGAATGGCACCGTGTGCTCCTCTAGATTCAACCCGCGCCCTTTAACGCGTCGCCGCGAGCGACACGGGGGCGGTTCGCGTGCCCTATGAATGGAATCGACACCATGAAAAAAGCCAGCTTATTGATGCTGCTATCAATCCCACTCTTTTCGGGATGCTCTACGGTCACGGGCCTCAAATCCTATACCACGGCGTATAACGAACCACAGCCCGCCACCTCCAGCAGGCTTAGGGTTATCACTGATCAAACGGTTCGGCTGGTTCCCGACAGCCAGTGCATAGACTGGCACTTACCCGGCGCAGGGATTGTCAATTCAAGGTCTTTGGCACCGTTGAATGATCACACGTTCAACGACAGGAGCCTTGGGATTCCAGGAGGAGACGGTGTTCAAAACAGCTCAGAAATTTATATCCGTCCGGACACACCGATCACGCTGGTGTATGCAGGTGCCACACGAAAATATCAATGTGTCACCGGTGTCCATTTTGTGCCCGAGGCCGGCGCAGACTATGAAGCCAAATCAGAGCCGTGCGGGATCTGGATCAGTAAAATCGTCAAGAACAGCACAACGGGAGCGGTCAGCCGCGAACCTGTCAGCAGTCACACCGCGAAGGCATGCCATTAGTGGGTGGGGTGAACGTACAGGACGGCATTTTTTATGTCGCCGAGTCGTTCACAGAGTCTGGGTCGGAAACAGTTTTAAGATGCCTACAGCATGCCTACCGGTAAAGGAAATATCGAATGAAGTACGAACCTCTCTCAGGCCCCTCTGAAACTCACATGGACACCTATTCCTGGCGACGGCGTCTCTTAACAGCCTGCCTCGCGATGGGGTTATTTATCGTGACTCAACTGGCGCTGGTGTCAGTGCTGGGCGCCGGTAACCTGAACGCAATGCGGCTGCTGGCTGACAGTGGTTTTTCTGCGGCGGTGCTGTTTTTGTTTGCGGTGTTCGAGCGTAGACACTCGGGGGGCGCGCGTGCCCTTATCGGTCATGACGTGGGCAGGACATTCAAGTTATGCGTTGCATGGACAGCGGGCGCTTACTTGGTCTGCAGCGGGCTCGATATCTGGCTGGGGTACGGGCGCACGGAATCGATGTTCGATACTGGCGGTGCGTCAGTGTCTCAAAAAGTGCTTTTCTGGGTGATGGCGCTGACCTTTTTGCCTATTTTCGAGGAACTGCTGTACCGGCATTTCCTGATTCGCCTGTTCCCTCTTGAGAGCCGCGTTTGGCAGTGGGTTGCGATTCTGTCCACCAGCGCCTTGTACATGTTCATTCACATGCCATTCACTCACTGGACCTCGTTCCTGCTCATCGGCACGCTCGCCGTTATCCTGGCCTATGCGCGGGTACGAAGTGCGGGCCTGTTGGTGCCGGTGCTACTGCATATTTCTGCGCAAGTCATGGCCATTTCGAAGGATCTCGTGGCTCACCACTGGTTTTAGGCACCTTTCCACCTGTGATGCCCCCTGCCTCTGAACGAAGCGCCCTTTGCCGCAGTCCGAACACCATCACTCCGGCAAAGACCTGAACCCATGCCCCTACGCCCCGCTGCTCTCGCTACCCTGTTCACCTTGGTCGCCAGCGCCAGCGTCGCGGCGCAGGAGCCGCTGCGTCTGGAAAACCTGAAACGCTGCGGTGACCTGCTGGAAAGTCGCCAACAGGACTGGTGCCTGACCGTGCGCGGGCTGGGTGATGCAGCGCCGCAATTGAAACTAGCGGGCAAAGCGCTGCCATCGAGTGCGTTGCAACGCGACGGCCAAACCCTGCGTCTGCGCCTGGACGCCAGCCATTACCAAAGCGGCCCGCTCTGGCTTGAAGACGGTTCCCGCGTCAGCAACGCCGCGTGGCTGACGGTGCGCAACAGCCATGTGGTCGCCGCCACGCCGGGCGAGGTGACGAAGAACATGGACGGCCTGACCACCTACGTCGACCTGGTCAGCGTACTGATCGAAGAGGACCACGACGGTCGCCAGGAGGCCGAGCGGCTGGCCCACAAATATGGGGCGACGGTGGTCGGCAGCATCGCGCCGCTGAACCTGTTCCAACTGCGCCTGCCGGCCAAGGACCTGATTCAGCGCGATGCCTTGGTGCTGCGCTTGGGCAGTGAAACCAGTGTGGATGCGGTGGTGATTGAAGAGTCCGCCGCGGAAGAATCCGAGCAGGCCGCCGCTCGTCCCAAGGAGCCGAGCAAACCTGCACCGGACTCTGATGAATGGGCGGCAAACCGCTTTCTGGATGCAGTCACCTACTATCAGCGCCGGATTCCGGGGCGTTACACGCCGATTGTGCCGCAGCCGGTGCGTGTTGGGGTGATCGAGCGGGGCGTGGATTTTGACACCGCGGATTTTGCCGATTACCGGGGCGGCTGTTCGCCCAAGCGCACCTGTGTTTACGCGCGGGACACGGGCGCTGCGGACGGGCATGGCACAACCGTCGCCGGGATCCTTGCGGCGAAGTGGGACGATGGCGGCAACAGTGGTTTCCTGCGCGGGCTGGACAAGGCGAGCGGCGGGTTTGATGTAATCGTCGACCGCAATTCCGATGCGGGCATCACCGCCAATATCGCCGCGTCGGTCAACCTGGTGGAGGACGGTGTGCGGGTGCTCAATTGGAGTTGGGGCATTCACCGTGTCGGCGCCAAGGACGTCAACGGTGATGAGGTGGATTCACTGCTGCGCTCGGGTATCGCCATGAGTGGCTATGAGGAAATGCTGGAAGAGTTTTTCCTGTGGCTGCGCAAGGCGCATCCGGAGGTGATCGTGCTGAATTCGGCGGGCAATGGGTCGGCGTTTTCGGGCACGGATGACTACCGCTTGCCCTCCTCGTTTATCACCGAGCAGTTGCTGGTGGTTGGCGGCCATCAGCGCGGTGAGCGCGGCGGTGTCGCCGTGGATGACCCGGCCTACGCGGTGACGCGCAGTTCGTCGAATGTGGACATGCGTGTGGATATCACTGCGGCGGCCTGCGCCCATGCGTCTACGGTAAAGGCCGGTGAGGAAGGCGCGGTGCATTGTGGTACGTCGTACGCCACGCCGATGGTCGCGGGGCTGGTGGCGGCGATGCTGTCGATCAACCCGCAGTTGCAACCCGAGCAGTTGCGCATGCTGTTGCGCCGCAGCGCCATGGCGATTGGCGACAATCATGACTTTGAACGCAGCGATGCCCAGGACCTCACCGCGCCGATTCTGCCGTCGGAGCGTAATTATCAACTCAATGATAAAGACGTAGGGCGCTCGGCGCGGCTGGATATGCAGAAGGCGTTGGACCTGGCGGTGCAGAGCAGGACGCGGGTGCGTTGACAGTTGCTGGACATCATCCATCAGACAGCCGCGAAAGGCCGGCCCCCGAACCGTTGTGCTGTGGGGGGAAGGTCTGGCCGTCAGCTGTGAATGGGTAACGCCAACCCAAACAGCACAAAGAACCCGCCGCAGACTTTGTTGAACCGCCGCCCGGTTCGCGCCAGCCAAGGCCTGACCCGGTTGGCAGCACTTGCGACCAGGTATTCAACGACAAATTCCACAACTGCATAGGTCAGCGCGATGGCGGCCGTCTGCGCGATGAGGTTTCCGTGCGGGTCCAGGAACGGTGGAATAAACGCGGTGAACAGCAGCAACGCCTTGGGGTTTGAGATGGCCGAGACCAGCCCCTGGCGGAACAGCGACCAGTGTCGCAGGCTTGTCGTAGCGGGGGCTTCAAGGGTAACGGGCGCCGAGCGCCACAGGCCGAACCCCAGCCAGATCAGGTAGAGCCCGCCGGCAATTTTCAACGCCGTGAACCCGGTGGCCGAGGCTTGGATCAGTGCACCCAGGCCCAACGCGCACAGCGTTAGCACCAGGGCGAAACCGAGCACGCCGCCGCTGATGGTGAACAGCGTTTTGCGGCTGCCGTGGAGGGCGCCATGGGTCAGCACCAGTAATGCATTCGGGCCTGGCACTACGGCGATACCGCAGCAGGTGAGCAGGTAGAGCAACCAGGTTTCGAAAGGCATGTTCAGTTCCGCCAGGGTTGGGTCCAGGCCACTATCTTGCGAATGAACAAGCGCCGTGAAAAGCGCATAATTCACGTCATAGACATTCGATTAACGAATAAAGGTAAACGCCATGTCCTCCAGCGATTTGCAGATCGATTGGCTCAAGTGCTTTGTGGCAGTGGTGGACGCCGGTTCGCTGTCGGGCGCGGCCCATGAGGTGAACCGCTCGCAGTCTGCCGTCAGCATGCAGATGAAAAAACTGGAGGCGGCGTTGGGGCGGCCTTTGTTGAACCGTGGCCCGAGGCACCTGCAACTGACCGATGACGGGCAGACGTTGCTGGGCTACGCCCGTCGCATGCTGGCGCTGCACGCCGAGACCCAGGCGGCGTTTCATGGCGAAACCTTGACTGGGCGTATCCGCCTTGGGGTCGCGGAAGACTATGCGGCAAAGTACCTCACGCCAGTGCTGAAACGGTTTGCGCCGCGATATGCGGGTGTGGACATCGAGCTGACCTGTGAACAGTCGACCGCCCTGATCCCGCGTGTGCGCAGTGGCGACCTTGATCTTGCACTGGTGTCCAGGGACTCGCCGCACACGGGGACTTTTTTATTCAAGGAGCCGATGGTCTGGGTAGGCTCCCCGCAGTTCGAACTGTGGCGCCGAGACCCGGTGCCCATCGCCGTCTACGAAAGCGAAAGCCTGGCGCGCCGGTATGCGGTGAATTCACTGGCCCAGCAGGGGCGTCAGTTCAAGGTGGTGTACAACAGTTCCAGCCTGGCCGGCCAGGTCGCCGCCGTGGAGGGTGGGCTCGCGATTGCTGCGATCACCCAATGTACCGTGCAGCCCTCACTGCAGGTCTTGAGCGGCGAACAGGGTTTGGGGATTATCGAACCTATGGAGGTGTCGATTCTACGTAGCCGGGCCTCTCGCGGGTCCAAGGCGGTCAATAGCCTGCACGGGTTTATCATCAGTGCGCTGCGGGTTCAGGCATAGCTCTCTTGCGCACCGCTATCAAAAGGAAGGTTGACACACCCATGGATATTCAGGACATCAAACAACGCCTGGCCCGCCCGGCGCTCAAACTCATCGCTGGCGGCTTTCGCCCTGCGGGCACCGATGACGAAAGCTGGCTGGGTCACGTCTTTCTGTTCCGCGCCGATGGAGGCATCCCCACCAACAAGGCCGGTGAACAGTTGCTGCCCTACGCGCAGTTCTACTTGCCCGCCCTGCCCTTCAACAGCCCGGCGCTGGAGGGGGTTCGGGTATTGACGTTGTTTGTGTCGAACCCGTTTCCCGAGCATTTTGAACCTATGGGGGATAACTGGCTGATACGCGAATACGGGCCGGACGATGTGCTGGTGCGTAAAACACTGCCAGTGGCAGGCGCCTTTCTCAAGCCATACCCCTTGAAGACGGAAAACGTGCCGGAGGATTACCCGTTGTGGGATGGCGGTGGCGTTCCTTCCGAGCTCGAGGACGAAATTCTCAAGCTGGAACGCGCGGGCGAGATACAGAGTTACTATGACCTGGTGACCCACACCTATGAGCACAAGATCGGCGGTTACCCGTCGTTCTGCCAGTCGGGCGTCGATCCGGGCGAAGGCTTTGAGTTTGTGTTCCAGATTTCGTCGGACGCGAAAATCCAGCTGAATGTGGTGGATAACGGAAGCCTGATGTTCTGGAAGCACAGCGTCACGGGGGAGTGGGCGCTTTACTATGATTTTTACTGAGGCGTCAGGCTGGAGGCGATACAGGCGTTGCGTGTTTACACGGACACCGAGGTGATCCCTTCGCAGCCTCGCTGGGGCTCGACAGCTCCCACACTTGATCGTTGTCGTTGCTTAAATTGCATGTGCAGGCACGACCGCAATCCACCAAGCAAAACAATTCCCACCCTGAGAATCCAGCATTTTCATCACCCCTCCCACAGGTGCCAGCACCCTGTTAATCTGCGGCGCTTGTCTGCATTCGGAGCGTTAGCATGGCCCTATCCAAACGCGAAACCGCCGGTATTGAACGCCGACTGGTCGCCACACTGACGCAGGCATGCGAAACGGCCAAGGCTGAAATACCGGGGTTTGAATGGCTGACGCATACCGTCGATTACGCCGCGTTCCCCCCAGCCTGCGTGTCACCTGGGTATTCGACACGCGCGCCAGCAAGGACCACGCCCTGGCCAGCAGCGTCGACCAGCGCATGCGCGAGTTGACCGGCGCCGCGTTGCTAGCGGCAGGCGTCCCCGCCATGCCGTTGGGCCGTTGCGTGCACTTTGATTCTGAAGAGGCCTGCCACTCGCAGCACGGCGGCGACTGGCGTGCGCGCCTGGCTCGCGCGACAAGTGCTGTCAGGCCTGTGCGCTAAACCGCTGCGCAGCACGCCGCGCGAACATCGCCTCTTCGGTTTCGCGCGTGGCCACTTGTCCTTTGTAGGCCAACTGGTTGATGAATAACCCTGCGGAATACTCTTTGGGCGGCAAGGAGCCGGGGCGGTTGAACAGGGCTGCCAAATCAAAGGTAGCGGCAAAGTTCTCCTGGGTCAGGCTGTAGTAGCCCATCAAGTTTCCCGACCAAGGTGAGTCGGCGTCCAGCAGGTCGATGGTGGCGTCGCGGAATTTGATCGCGGCAGGCTTCAGGTCAGAGGCCTGGTTGAGCAGGTCGGTCAGGCGCTGAATATCCGCACGGCTGAGCTGGCCTGCCGTGTCGAGGACCTTCCAGCGGTCATCGGCCTCGACGGTGAAGCCAAACTTTTTGCCGGCCAAGTCCGCTGGCAGTGCTGCCTTGAAGCGCTCGACTGCGGCCTTCAGCACGCTTTGTGCCCCCTCAAACAGTTTTTCGAATCGAGGCAGTTCCGGCGATGCCGACCGGCCGACCCAGGTGTCGATAGCCTCCAGGGGTTGCGCCAGGGTCTGGGCCGCTTCACTTGGGTGATAGACAGCCGCTGGGGCGGCGTTTGCCAAGGCTGCCTCGGCGGTATCCGTTAGCGGCGCGGGTGCGATTGCCTGGCCGGAAGGCGTAAGGAGGGTGTTGGCCGGTGGGACGTAGGCTGAGCTGACGGTGAGTGCCATTTAATCGGTCCATGATTGGCGGGTTCATCCGGGTTATCGGCGGTGATGGATCAGGCTTTAAGTCAGTGGTCCAGATAAGCGCTAGAGCCTACGCGCCAATCCCTGGATAATGCCCCCCTCCCGCCTCGATACGGAAATCCCGCTCAATGAAGTTGCCCGCGTCCGCCGTCGTCCTCGCCTCAGCCTTGCTGTTGCCTTCCCTCGCCCACGCCGACGACGCCGCATTGGTCGACACGCTCAAGGCTTTCACCCGCTGCGACGCCAGTTTCTTCAGCCGCCTGAACACCCACCGCGACGCCTGGCAGGCCTATGCGCCGCTCAAGCAGGAAAAGGACTTCACCTGGATCGCGGTGAGGGATCGCACCGACCGCAAGGCCAACGCAGTGCCGGTGAGCGCGCCGGCCATCGCGGGGTTGAAGCTGCTGTCTTACAACGATGAGGTCGCCGACCTCGGCCCGCTGGGCCTTTACTATTACTGGGGCTTTATTGTCGATGGCGGTGTCGATGAGGTGGCCAAGCACTTAGCAGCACTGCTCGACCAGCCTGGGGCACTGCAAAAAGGCGATGGCGAATACACGCGCAGCGAACTCAAGGTTGGCAACACTTGGCAGGGGATCAAGCCCATGCCGGGCAAGGCGCCGGGCCTGCGCAACGTGGAGCGGGTGCTGATCGTGGAGCCGGAAGGCAAGCTCGGCACGCAATCGCGCGTGAGTTGCTCGGTGCAGGGTGGCGTCAACGCCGGGCTGCTGGCGCTGTTGCGGCCCGACATTGCGCCGGTTGACTACCCGCGCACGGTGGTCGAAACCACACTCGGTGACGTCGCCGTACCACCCAACGTGCTCCAGCGCCTTGATGCGCCGCTGTTGCAGCCCAGGTTCAAGACATTGACCTACACGTACCTGTCCAGGAATGGCGATGGCAAGGACGCGCCGGTAACGGTCACGTTGAAGGCCGAGGGCGGTTTGCTGGTGAAGAACGAAGCCTATGGCCGCGCCTTCAATGTGGACCGCCTGATGTTGGCGGACCTGATTCAGTTGAAATCAAAAATGAACGGTGTGGGCGCAGGCCAGGTCCTGCAGACCCGCGACGCCGACTTGAAGGTCCCCACCCACTGGACGCCCGGCCAGACCCTGAGTGCTCACCTGCAAATGGCCTATGTGCCCACCAAGCCCACTGACCTACCCACCGAAACGACGCTCACCTGCACAGTGGGCGAGCGCTTCCCGGCACGCCAGGTGTTTGCTTCGTTGACGGGGGATGCCATTCGGCTGGCTTGCGAACAGGACGACTATAAGTCCAATCGCGCCTTTATCGAGGACCTGGGCGTCGCGTTGACGCTGGAGTCGACATCGAGCCAGACGCACTACGTGAATGAGTTCACGGCCCTGGATGTGGTGCGCTAACGTGTGGTTTCCCAACTCAGCCTCTCACGCGAGTATCAACCTTGGAACGATATGAATCGCTGGTCATCGGCCTGGGTGCCATGGGCGCCGCCACGGTGTACCAACTGGCGAAAGCCGGTGTAAAGGTCGCCGGTGTCGACCGTCATCACCCGCCCCACACGTTTGGCTCCAGCCATGGCGACACACGGATCACGCGGCTGTCGGTGGGTGAAGGCGCGCAGTACGTGCCCATCGTGCGCAATTCGCACCGGATCTGGCGAGAGCTGGAGGCACTGTCGGGGGAGGCGTTGTTCGAGCAGTCGGGGTTGCTGGTACTCACCTCCCGCGAGGACTTCGACCCCAGCGATGCAACCGACTTCACCTTGCGCACCATTGGCCTGGCGCAAACCTATGGCATCGAACATGAGGTGTTGGGCGCCACGCAGATTCGCCAGCGCTTTCCTCAATTTGCCCAGGTCGCCGACAGCGCCATCGGCTATTACGAACCGGGCGGCGGGTTTGTGCGGCCCGAGCGCTGCATCGAGGTGCAACTGCGCCTGGCCGAGCAACAGGGCGCCACGCTGTACACGGGCGAGACGGTGACGCACATCCACTCGGATGAGCACGGTGTGACGGTGACCACCGACCAGCGCACCTTGCAGGCGGACAAGCTGGTGGTGAGTGCCGGCAATTGGGCGGGTGATCTGTTGGGGGCGCCGTTTGACCAGTTGCTCAAGGTGTATCGGCAGCAGCTGTTCTGGTTCGAGTTGGAGCCGGATGCACAACTGGTGGGGGCGTCGCCCACGTTCATCTTCACTCATGGGCCAGGCGAAGGTCATACCAGCTATGGCTTCCCGGCGTTGCCTGGCGAGGGCAGTCTGAAGATCGCCACGGCGCAGTATCACACCACCTCCACGCCCGAGACGCTGGACCGCACGGTCTCGCCGGCGCAGGAGCGGGAGATGTACACGCAACAGGTGCAGGGCCGCATTGCGGGGCTGACGGCCAAGGTGGCCAAGTCGGCGGTGTGTGCCTATACCGTGACGCCGGACCACCACTTCATCATCGATAAACACCCCAGGTTGCAGCACACGCTGGTGGTGTCGCCGTGTTCGGGGCATGGCTTCAAGCATTCGGCGGCGCTGGGTGAGGCGTTTGCGCAGTGGTGCATACGGGGCACGAGTGAGTTGGATCTGTCGTCGTTTTCGTTGCAGCGTTTCGACGGGATTAGCGGTTGAAAGCGCATTTTTTGTGGTGAGCGAGCCTTTAGAAGTTGCGGATTAACGCTCCGAACAGATCACCCTGCGGCATTTTGCTCAACGGGATGTCAGCGTTCTCGAACCACTCGCGCCCGGCCTCTGGGTGTGGGCCGCTCAGTACCACCACGCCCTTCTGATAGGTATACCGCGCCGCCGCGACGTCGCCGTTGCGGTAGGTCGCGATGGTCTTGTAGGGCGCGGCCGGCTCGGCTTTGGGGAAGTACGGGCCGTCCTGGAAGAAGACGTGGTCAGGCTTGCCCTCCCACGTGACCTGCACGGCCGCGTCGGCGATACCGGGCACTTCAAAACCGGGTCGGCCGGCTTCGGCGTCGAGGTCCTGGGGGATCAGGCCGAGGTTGCTGTCATCCGCCAGGTAGGCGCCCATGCACAGGCCCAGGTAGCGCCCGCCGTTGGCGACGTAACCACGGATGGCCTCGATACGCGCATCCCCCAGGCTATCGAGGGCGCCGGGAATGTCCTGGCCGCCGCCGGGTTGCACGTAGAGGTCATAGCGCGCCAGGGTTTTTGGCGTGATGTCGATGGCCTCATCCGCGCCCACGTAATCGATCTGATAGCTGGGGTTGAGACGGTGCAAAGCCTTCGCCACGTTCTCGGAACAGTCATCGCAGCCTGCCGGGCCCCGGTAGATGGCGACGTGGGTAATGGGCGTCGCGGCTTCGGACTGCGAGGGCAGCAACAGCGCGAATGCAAACAACGTGGCGGCGACAGCGCGTAGGTTCATGGCCGGGGGCTCCTGTACGGACAACGCACAGCCTATAGCGATTGCGCCAATCAATCCGTTAACAGTTGTAAACACCGTTCACATCAGGATAACTGGCGGTCGAGCCCTATTTTGAGAGCGTCCGCCATGTTTGAACTCGCCTCCCTCCTCACCTATGTCGCCGTGGTGATCGGTTTGTTCCTGATCCCCGGCCCGTCCGTGTTACTGGTGATCACCCGCACCGTGCAGGGCGGCCGTAGAGTCGGGGTCGCCACCGGCCTGGGTGTGGCGTGTGGCGACCTGCTGCATACCCTCGGCGCAGCGCTGGGACTGTCGGCGATCTTGATGACCTCGGCCAGCGCGTTCAACGCCGTGAAGTGGGCCGGCGCGGCCTACCTCATCTATTTGGGCGCGCGTGCATTCATGGCCAAGACCGGCACACAGGCGGGGCTGACGCTACCTACCGTCACCCCACGCCAGGCGTTTTTCCAGGCGGTGGGTGCCGAGGTGCTCAACCCGAAAACCGCGATTTTCTTCCTGGCCTTCCTGCCGCAATTCGTGCACCCGGAATCCGGATCATCGCTGGTGCAATTCGCGGTGCTGGGCCTGATCTTTTCCGGGCTCAGTGCGGTGTACACCAGCTTGCTGGCGCTCGCGATCCGCCCCTTGAGTCGTGGGATCAAGGGGCTCTCCAAGCTGCGGCGCTGGGAAGGCAAAATCATCGGCACGCTGTTTATGGGCCTGGGCCTGAAAGTAGCCCTGCAACAACGCTAAAGCATGACGTTGCCAAGCCTTCACTTGGCAAACGCATACTCCCCACCCTGCTCCACCGCCTTGCAATACGCAGGCCGCGCCTGGAATTTTGCCACCCAGGCCGCCAGGTTCGGGTAGGCCTGCAGCTTGCCCTGGGCCCTGGCGATTTCGCCGATAAAGCTCATCTGGATATCCGCGCCACTCAGCTCATCACCCACCAGGTACGGCGCCTGCCCCAGCACGTCGTTCAGGTAACCGAGGTAGTTGGCCACTTCCGATTCGATGCGCGGGTGCAACGGCGCACCGGCATCACCGAGGCGGCCGACGTAGAGGTTGAGCATCAACGGCAACATGGCCGAGCCTTCGGCGAAGTGCAGCCATTGCACGTACTTGTCGTAGCTGGCGCTGGCAGGGTCCGGTTGCAGGCGGCCCTGGCCGTGGCGGCGGATCAGGTAGTCGATGATGGCGGCGGATTCGATCAGCACTTGGCCGTCGTCTTCGATTACCGGGGATTTGCCCAGTGGGTGAATGGCCTTGAGCTCGGGCGGTGCGAGATTGGTCTTGGGGTCGCGCTGGTAGCGCTTGATTTCGTAGGGCAGGCCGAGTTCTTCGAGCAGCCACAGGATGCGTTGCGAGCGTGAGTTGTTGAGGTGGTGGACGATGATCATGCTGTACTCCGAGGGGCCTGGGGGATGTCTTGGAAAGAGACTACGCCAGTGCCGGGGAGTGCCAACAATTAAATGTCTGGCGCGTTGATCGACGCCCACGCCGCCTGTGCCAGCAACTGCGCATAGTCCTTCGGGCTTTTCTTGACCCGCCCGGACAACCACGCCCGGGCGTAGCTTTCGGCCGAACCGATGATGAGCGACAGTAAAAGCTCGGCAGGGATATGACTGAACGCCTCGCGACGGCCTTCGTCGCTCATCCACTCGGTCAATTGCGCATTGCGCTGCTTGTTGCGGGTGAGCAGTTCGTCCTTGTGCGGGCCGTTGGCCACGGCGAAGCGGCTTTGGAACATGAAGCGCGCCCATTCAGGTTGCGCGTCAACCCATTCCACGTAACTGCGCACCAGCGCCTCCACGCCTGCCTGCGCCGTTTGCGCCTGCTGCAAGTAGCGATCTCGCAAGGCCGCCTGGTCCTCCAGCGCGGCAAAAAACAGCGCGGCGACAATGCCTTCCTTGTTGCCGAAATGATGGTAGATGGCGCCCACGCTGGTCTCGCACCGCGCGCGGATGGTTTCGATATTGGTGGCTTCGATACCGACCTCGTTAAAGCTGGCCAGGGCCTCGCGCAGGATGCTGCGTTTGAGGTCGCTGCGCTTGCCCGCAAAGGTGCGCTCGATCAGATCAGGTGCGTGCATGGAGTGGCTCGCCAAATGTGCGGAGTTTAAAGGTACAGCAGTCGCTAGAGAAGGCATGGCTTGACACCCTTGGAATTTACAGAATATTGTTCCGTTACAGAATTTTATTCTGTAAACCCATCAGGAGGATAATCCATGAGTCAGTTTCTCAGCATGTTCAACAGCGTAGGCCCAGCAGCGTTCAGCCAAATGGCCTGCCAAGTGGCGCCCTACTTCAGCACCATCAACCCGGAAATCGCCGAACTGCGCCCAGGGCATGCGGTGGTCAATGTGCCGTTTCGCAAGGAAATCACCAACCACCTCGCCTCCGTGCACGCCATCGCCTTGTGCAACGCGGCCGAGTTGGCAGGTGGGACGATGACCGACGTGTCGATCCCGGCCGGTGCCAGATGGATTCCGAAGGGCATGACCGTGGAGTACCTGGCGAAGGCCAAGTCGAATATCCGCGCGGTGGCGGACGGCAGTGGCATTGATTGGTCAACCGCGGGGGACAAGATCGTGCCGGTGGATATCTTCGATGAAGGCGAAGTGAAGGTGTTCACGGCGAAAATCATCATGAACGTGAAAATCGCCTAGCGGTCATCGACAGGCTCGGCCACTGCCGAGCCACGCTTCACCCACTCCCCACCATCGACCACAGCGACGCCCCCACGCCCGTGATGCTTTCTCCTGCGATCAACCCGGCGGCGGCAGTAATCGCGAAGCGTTCGGTCAGGCTCGGCCAGCGGCAGCTCACCAGCCAGGTGAGGATCGCGCCCAGAGCCATCATCAGCGACACCGAGGCCGGCAGTACAAAGGCCAGGCCCAAGGCCGCGGCACTCGGCAAGTAACGAGCGCGATGGGCGGGCAAGGTGCTGTCGAGGATGCCCAGCAGCACGCCGACCAGGCCGCCAATGGCGATTGCCCAGCGAATGCTGGTCGACAGCGAATCGAGCCCATGGGTCAGGGTTTGCGCCACGGCTTTCCAGGTGGCGACTGCCGGTGCCGGCCACTCTTCGGTGAGCAGCATGGATTGCGGGTCGGGGATCAGTGCCAGGTAGGCAAATACGCCAACGATGCTGCCGATGAAAATCCCCAGGATCTGCGCGATCACTTGCTTGTGGGGCGTGGCGCCAATGGCCTTGCCCACTTTGAAGTCATTCATCAGGTCCGTGCATTGCCCAGCCGAGCCGCCGGCAGTGTTGGCGCTCATCAGGTTGATCGGCACCTGCCCCGGCGCGACGATGCCAAAGCTCAATTGGGACAGCTGCCCGATGGCGCCGATGGGCGGAATGCCGGTGGCCCCCACCACGCGCGCGGCGACGGCGGCCAGGCAGATCGCCAATGGGATCGTGAGCAACGCCATGCCCAGATTGATGCCGAACAGCAGCGCCTGCAGGCTCACCACCAACGCAATCGCCAGCACAAAACCGGCGGCCGGCCCCGGCTTGGGCACCGTCCATGTCGATTCGCCGCCAGAGTGCGTTGACCGGTATAACGCCCACAAACGAATCGCCAGCGAGGCCAAGGTGGAACACACCATCAGGCTCACACCCGGCCACAGCAACCACTCCACCAGCGCGGCGAACTGCGGGCCGCTGCTGCCCGCAGGCAAGGTCATCAGGTGTTGCGCCAACAACCAGGGGCCCAGGCCGCCCCAGGCGAGCAAGGCGCCGAGCAGCAGGGTCAGGCCCACGCGAATGCCGATAATACCGCCGAAGCCCACCAGCAACAGCGAAGGGTCGGCGGTGAAGGTCAGGCGCTCCAACTGAGCGCTGGGCGACCAGCGCGGGAAGGCCCACATAAAAGTATCGACCCCCTTGACCAGCCCGGAGAGCAACGCGGCGCTGAGCAGCACCTTCAAGCGCGTCGCGGCTTCGCGCCCATGGTTGTAGATGTGCAGCAAGGTTTCCAGGGTGGCCATGCCCTCGGGGAATTTCAGCGCCTTGTCATTCAGCAACGAGGGCCGTAGATACCAGGCGATCCAGATGCCCAGGAAACTCACCGAGAACACCCAGGCAATCATGGGGATAGCGTCTAACTGGTTGCCCGTCAGCAAGGTGTAGGCCGGGATCGGCGCTACCAGTCCGCCGGAAATGATTGAAGCGGCGGCCGAGGCGACGGTCTGGTTGATGTTGCTTTCATGCAAGGTCCACGGCAGGTGGTCGGTGGAACGCTTGGCCACTCCTTGAAAGATGGCATAGCCGATCAACAGCGCGATGATCGACATGTTGAACGACCAACCGATTTTCAACCCGGCGTAGACATTGGACGGCGTGAGCAGGATGCCGAGGACACTGCCGGTGATGACGGCGCGCAGGCTGAGTTCGCGGGTGACGGGGCCGTGCGGGAGGGTCGTTGGCGGGGCTGAAGTCATGCGGAGTCCTTTCGGCGACGAAACAGGGCGACCTAGTAAGTGAGCCCTGTAGAAGCCGAAGGTTCCTGTGGTGAGCGGGCTTGCCCCGCGCTGGGCTGCGAAGCGGCCCCATTAATAACACCGCGCATCGTCAGTTGAACCGAGTCGCCAGAATTTAGGGCTGCTGCGCAGCCCAGCGCGGGGCAAGCCCGCTCACCACATCAAGCCTGCTCACCACTGGAAGCCTGGTCACCACAAAAACCTGTTCAGCCCAGGCGAAACCGCGCGGTGTTGTCGCTCAATGCCTGGCTGCCTTTGCTCAAGGTGTCGGCCGCTCGGTTCACTGCCCGCGCGCCGTCGAGCAAACGCCCGGCCGCCTGGTCCACTTGCTGGATATTGCCGCTCACTTCATCCGCCGTCGCCGCTTGTTCCTCTACGGCGGTGGCGATTTGCGCCAGGGTGTCGGTGACGTGCTGCACCGCGCCGGCGATCTCGCCCAGGCGGGTGCCCAAGCCGGTGACGGACTCTGCGTCGGTGAGCGCTTGCTCGCACGCGGCGCCCATCAGGGTGACCGCCTGGCTGACGGTGGCGCGCAGGCTGTCGACGGTGCCAGCGATCTGTGCGGTGGAGGCCTGGGTGCGCTGCGACAAGCTGCGCACTTCATCAGCCACCACGGCAAACCCGCGGCCCTGCTCCCCGGCACGGGCGGCTTCGATGGCGGCGTTGAGCGCCAGCAAGTTGGTCTGCTCGGCAATGCCACGGATGGTGTCGACCACCGATTGAATCTGCTGGCCCTGCTGGCTGACCTGCTCCAGCGCATCGGCGGTATCCGTCAGGCGCTGGTTGAGTTGCTGGATGCTGGCCGTGGTGCGCTGGCTGTCACGGCTGCTGTCTTCGGCAATACGCCGGGTTTGCTGGGCACTGCCCGAGGCCTGTTCGCAGCTTTTGGCGACGCCCAGGGAGGTCGCGGCCAACTGGGTCGCGGCGGCGGCGATCTGGCTGATTTGCAGTTGCTGGTCTTCGACTTCGGTCAGGGTGCTGCCCGATTGCGAATTGAGGGTGAGCACCGCCGAGCCGAGTTGCTGCGTCTCGTGGTTGACCCCCAGCAGGCTGGTGCGCAGTTGCACCACCGCAACGTTGAGCGCGGTGCTGATGGCCGCGAGTTCGTCGCGCCCTTCCACCGCCACCTCGACGCACAGGTTGCCGTCGCGCAGGGACTCGGCCAGGGTGGTGATGCCACTGGCACTGCGGCGAATCGAGGCTTGCAGGCATATGAACAGGTAAAGCGCGGCCAAGGCCAGCAGGCTGAATGTCGCCGCGACGGGAATGAATTTCTGCAGCGAACGATCACGGTAGTAACCCAAGCGCGCGTCCAGCGAATGGAGCGACTGGTTACGCAGCGCGCCGAGGCTGTCGAGCATCGCGTCGACACTGCGTTCGAAGCCTGCAGTGTCGAGCTTGATGGTGCCGCCGAAGACGCCGTCGTCGAGCACCTTGAGTTCGTTGTCCAGCCGTTGCAGGCTGTCGTCATACTGCGCGGTCCAAGGTTCGAGACCGGCGTATTGCTTGGCCTTGAGCGAGGCTGCCGCCTTGACCAACTGGTCCCGCGCGTCGCCGATCCGACCGCGCAGGTCACGCATCTGCAAGCGGCTTTGCAACGTGAACTGCCCCGACGCGATAGACGACTGGCCGACACTGGCCATGCGCCCGATACGCTCGATCAGGTCGGGGGTGTGCTGGGTGGAAATCTGCATCAGCAGGTAGGTTTCCAGCCACGGGTCGAGGATCAGGCCAGCATCCAGGGTGATCTGCTCGCGCAGGGTTTGCATGGCGGTGAGCGCCGAGGTGAAACGGTCATAACCGTCCGGCCACCAGCCCACCGTGCGCAGGGATTGGGAGTCCATGCCCTTGACTGTCGCCTGCAAGGCGTCGAAGCGCGCGAGGATATCAGCGCTGGCGTTCTGGGCTTTGAGTGAATCGCCCAGGGTTTGCAGGCTTTGCAGGATCACCGGGAAATTGGCGTCGACTTTGTCCATCGCCGCCTTCGCCGCCGGGGTGGGCGCGTGCAGTATGTCCGCCGCCTTCCAGCGTGCGGCCAGGTTGCGCTGGGCCGTCAACTGGCCATCCAACGCATCCAGGGCCAACAATTGCCGAACGCCGGACTGCTCGCTGGAAATCACGGTTAATTTGTCGCGATAGTCCGAGCCGATCATCCACAGGCTACCCGCCAGGGGCAGCATGAACAGGAAAAACAGAATCTGGAATTTACGCGCAAAGCCGAAACGCCCAAGCAGGCGGATACCCGGTGATAAAAGGCTGTGCATGTACGACCACTCCCCAAAAACGACCCACGCGGTGCACCGCGGGGTGAAGCCTTGAAATGACTAACGGCAAAATGCCATGTCATTGATTAGCTTGGCACTAGCAAGATACGGGCCGCTGTCAGCGTGCCCGAGATAGGCGGCGCGGGGAGCAATCGAGAACGTAGCGTGCGCGAAAATGGGGCAAAAGCACTCAAGGCCTGTGCAGACCTGTAACAGTGGCCTATCGGGTCAACATGTACCGGTCAAAATTATTGATGTGATCGTCCAGATTATCCTCAAGCATCATCCGGTACTGGTCGCAGAAGTACTTCAACATCGCCTCCCGCGCCTCGGCCATTTCCGCGCCGGACTTGAAGTTGCGCGCGCTGGCCCAGGCGTTGAAGCGCGTAGTGCCGAACATCATTGAGGCGCTGACCTGGCCGAGGTTTTCGTGAGCCTGTAGCTGCTCGTTCGACAGTTCGATGTGCGCGTCGGCACGGTCGTAGAAGGTGGGGTCGGTGGCGTCGGCCATGGTGGGTATCCTAGGTCATCAGGTTTGAATGAAGGGGTATCAGGCCAGTAGCGCGGTAATCCATCTGGCCTGCTGCGCGATCTCTTTTCGCTTCTCTTCCGGCACCGCTTGCCGAGCGTGCTCGAAGCTGGCCAGGGTCTTGTGTTTTTGGCGCAACATACGCTGCCACTTGGCGATGAACGCCGGGCTGCGAGCTTGCATTTGCAGTGGGCCGAAGTACAGCTGTTCAGGGGTATAAGCCACCGGCCCGGCGCGCTCGGCGACGATGATTTCGTAGTAGAAACGGTTCTCTCGCAACAGCTCTTCACTGAGGATCGAATACCCGTTGTCCATCAGCCATTGGCGCAGCGGTTGCTCGCCGCCGTTGGGTTGCAGGATCAGCCGTTCCTGACCGGTCAGGTTGGCCTTGCCGTTTTCAAGGATGTCGCGAATCGTCTCGCCGCCCATACCGCACACACTGACCGCGGTGATGCCGTCATCGGGCTTCATGGCCGCCAAACCATCGGCCAGGCGTACGCTGATCTGCCGCTCCAGGCCGTTGTCGCGCACGGTGCGTTGCGCTGCGTGAAAGGGCGTGGTCGCCACCTCCCCCGCCACCGCTGCGGCGATCACGCCCCGGCGCATCAACGCCACCGGCAGGTAACCGTGGTCGGAGCCGATATCGGCCAAGCGTGCCCCCAACGGTATGTTGGCGGCGACGCGCTCCAGGCGCATGGATAAGGTGTGTTCGTTCAACGGCCCTGCTCCCCGGAAAAGCGGTCCCGGCTGTTGGTCAAGTGCAGCACCATGGCGGCGCGGGCGGCGTCCGGGTCCTGGCGTTTGATCGCGTTGAAGATCGCTTCATGCTCCAGGTTGGCCAACTGGCCCAACTGGGTGAAATCCGCGCCGCCACGTTCAGCGCCCTTTACCTGGGTGCGCGGGATCATTGCATTGCCCAGGTGCAGCATGATTTCGGTGAAGAAGGTATTGCCGGTGGCCTCCGCGATCAATTGGTGGAAGCGTTTGTCTTCCTCCACGCAGCTGTCGTTGTTGGCCAGGGAGGCCTGATAGTCGTCGAGTGCCTGGCGCATGTGGGCCAGCTGTTCGTTGGTTCTGCGCAGGGCCGCCAGCGCCACGGCCTGCACCTCCAGGCCCAGGCGCAGCTCAAGCATATTGCGCACGCTGGCTACCGTATCCACATGCAGGCGCAAACCTTGTTGGGCCTGCTGCTCCAGCACAAACGTGCCGATGCCGTGGCGGGTCTCGACCAACCCCGACGCCTGCAACTTGGAGATCGCCTCGCGGACGACGGTCCGGCTCACGCCGTGCTCCAGCACGATGGTGGATTCCGACGGGAGTTTTTCGCCGGGCTTCAGGTGGCCGAGCAGGATGCGCTGGGTCAGCGCATCGACCACGCCTTGGGCCAGGTTGGTGGAGCGTCTACGGATGGGGGGTCCACTTTCAATGGGCATTGCTACAGGTCCACGGGGTTGAGCTGGTGGGAGCTTAACACCCAGTCCGTGGGTGGGTCTGAGTTGATTGAAAACACGCCCAACTTGTATGACAACCAAACTTAACCCTCGATAGCTTCTAACCGCCCGCCAAGCACTCAATTCGCACGCCAGCCACACAAAAAACGACACTACGGCCAATTAAAACGGGCAAATAACCAAATACACGCACCCAGCACTGTCGTTATGAAAACAAAAACACTTGCCCCTGCATTGCGGTCAAGAGAAAAGCACTTGTATGATGTCTATCAACAAGACACGCAAACCCGCATAAAAATAATCAGGGGGAGTTTTGAATTGTGACCAATTCAATCCATGTATCTGCCGTACCCGAAAGTGTTCCGGTCCTCACGCGCGCCGTGAGTAAAGTGAAGCGCCATGTGCTCCCACTGTTCGTGATCATGTTCATCCTCAACTACATCGACCGGGTCAATATCGGCTTCGTGCGCACGCACATGGAGCACGACCTCGGCATTGGCGCCGCCGCCTATGGCTTCGGTGCCGGGTTGTTCTTCATCGGCTACGCCCTCTTCGAGGTGCCCTCCAACATGCTGCTGCAAAAGGTCGGCGCGCGTATCTGGCTGACTCGCATCATGTTCACCTGGGGCATCGTCGCCACGCTGATGGCGTTCATCCAAAACGAAACCCACTTCTACATCCTGCGGTTTCTGCTGGGCGTGGCCGAAGCCGGCTTCTTTCCTGGGGTGATCTACTACTTCACGCGTTGGCTGCCGGGTGTGGAACGCGGTAAGGCCATTGCGATTTTCCTCAGTGGCTCGGCAGTTGCCTCGCTGATTTCCGGCCCGCTCTCGGGCGCGCTGTTGCAGATCGAAGGGTTTGGCTTCCACGGCTGGCAATGGATGTTCGCCATTGAAGGCCTGGCGTCGGTGGCGCTGGGGTTCTTTGTGTGGTTCTGGCTGGACTCCAAACCCCACGACGCCAAATGGATGACCCGCGAAGAACAGGATGCGCTGGTCAATGCCATCGACCAGGAACAGCGCGATCGTGAAGCCCTCACCAGCGTCAAGCCGACCCTGGGCAAACTGCTCAAGGACCGCCAGATCCTGCTGTTCTGCGCGTTGTATTTCTGCATCCAGCTGACGATCTACGCGGCGACGTTCTGGCTGCCGAGCATCATCAAGAAGATGGGCGACCTGAGTGATGTGCAGGTGGGTTTCTTCAACTCCATCCCCTGGTTGATCTCGATCATCGCCATGTACGCCTTCGCCTCGCTGTCGGGCAAGTTCAAGTTCCAGCAGGCCTGGGTCGCAGCGGCGCTGTTGATTGCGGCAGCGGGCATGTTCATGTCCACCACCGGCGGACCGATCTTCGCCTTTGTGGCGATCTGCTTCGCGGCCATCGGTTTCAAGTCGGCGTCGTCGCTGTTCTGGCCGATTCCCCAGGGCTACCTGGATGTGCGTATCGCCGCCGCCGTGATCGCGTTGATCAACTCTATCGGCAACCTGGGCGGCTTCGTTGCGCCCACCACTTTCGGCTTCCTGGAACAGACCACCGGCTCGATCCAGGGCGGGCTCTATGGCCTGGCCGGTACGTCGGTGCTCGCCGCGATCCTGGTGTTTTTCGCCAAGACCGCGCCCTCTGCCGCGCTGGCTTCACCGAGCGCCGTGCCCACCCGCGCCGCCCTCAGCAAACCTCTTTAAGACTATTCAGGAACTTGCCATGACTACGCCCGTCGTTACTCACTTCCAGGTCATCCCCGTCGCCGGCCACGACAGCATGTTGCTCAACCTCAGTGGCGCCCACGGCCCGTACTTCACACGCAATATCGTCATCCTCAAGGACAGCTCCGGAAACACCGGCGTGGGTGAAGTGCCCGGCGGCGAGCGTATCCGCGAAACCCTGGAAGACGCCCGCAGCCTGGTGATCGGCCAACCCATCGGCCAGTACCAGCGCATCCTCAACCAGATGCGCAGCACTTTTGCTTCGCGCGACGCGGCGGGTCGTGGTTTGCAGACCTTTGACCTGCGCATCACCATCCATGCCGTCACCGCCATGGAAGCCGCGCTGCTCGACCTGCTGGGTCAATTTCTCGAAGTCCCGGTGGCCGCCTTGCTCGGTGAAGGCCAGCAACGCGACGCGGTAAAAATGCTCGGCTATCTGTTTTATGTCGGCGACCGCAGTGCCACCGACCTGGCCTACCGCAACGAAGCCGACAGCGACGATGAGTGGTTCCGCCTGCGCCACGAAACCACGCTGACGGCCGACGCCGTGGTGCGCCTGGCCGAAGCCGCCAAAGCCAAATATGGTTTCAATGACTTCAAGCTCAAAGGCGGCGTGCTGAGCGGCGACGAAGAAATCGAAGCCGTCACCGCCCTGGCCGAACGCTTCCCGGATGCGCGTATCACCCTCGACCCGAACGGCGCCTGGTCATTGAAAGAAGCCATCCGCCTGTGCCGCGACCAGCACCACGTACTGGCCTACGCCGAAGACCCCTGCGGTGCCGAAAATGGCTACTCGGGCCGCGAAGTCATGGCTGAATTCCGCCGTGCCACCGGCCTGAAAACCGCCACCAACATGATCGCCACCGACTGGCGCGAAATGGGTCACGCGATCCAGTTGCAATCGGTGGACATCCCCCTCGCCGACCCACACTTCTGGACGATGCAGGGCTCGGTACGCGTGGCGCAGATGTGCCATGAATGGGGCCTGACCTGGGGCTCGCACTCCAACAACCACTTCGACATTTCCCTGGCGATGTTCACCCAGGTCGCCGCCGCGGCCCCCGGCGACATCACCGCCATCGACACCCACTGGATCTGGCAGGACGGCCAACACCTGACCAAGGCGCCGCTGAAAATCGAAGGGGGTTATGTAAAAGTGCCGAGCAAGCCTGGCCTGGGGGTGGAGATCGACATGGACGCAGTCGCCAAGGCCCATGAGGTTTACAAAGGCATGGGCCTCGGCGCGCGGGATGACAGCGTGGCGATGCAGTTTTTGATTCCGGGGTGGCGCTTCAACAACAAGCAGCCGTGCCTGGTGCGCTGATTTAGATTTTTGTAGGGGCGGGCTTGCTCGCTCCTGCAATCGGCCGCACAGTCAGCTCAACCCCTAGCGCCAGCATCAGCTTCTGGATCGTTTCATAGCGCGTCTTCGAGCCACCCTTCAGGGTTTTGTAAAGACTCTCCCGATTCACCCCAGCCGCTTCCGCCACTTTGTTCACGCCTTGGGCCTTGGCAACCTCGGCAAGCGCCTTCATCAGTACCTGCGGGTCTTGAGACGTCATGCTCTGCGCCAGATACGCACTGATGGTTTCCGGGGTGTCGAGGAAGCGCGACGCTTCATAGACGCGGGTGCCGGACGTATCCAGATCGAGGATCGGCATATCCTCGGGTTTGAATTTCGATTCGCTCATTTCATCTACCTCTCAGGGCATCAAGAATCTCTTTTGCCCGCTTGATTCCTCTTTTCTGGTCGGTTTTATCGCTCCCCCACAGCATCAGGTAAGCAGTGATTCCCGTACGCACGAAATACATCCTGTAGCCGGGCCCGACAAACACACGCATCTCACTCAGGCCGTCACCTACGGATTCACAATCCCCAAAATTGTTTTCCTCCGCCCGGTCCAAGCGAGTAAGAATCGCCGTTTTTCCCCAAATATCCCGCATACCGTCGAGCCATGTATCAAACTCCGGCGTCCTGCCGATTGAATTAGTCACAGTATCACTTGTAGCCTACTGGCTACTCCTTGTCGATGCCAGTGGAATTTTGTTTCCGGTGAGCGCCGGAGTAAAAAATCCTAGTTCAGCACCTGTACAAACAGCCGGTGGATACTGTGAGCGCTTATTTCCCCCGCGTTTAAAGCACCCGATCAAACAACGGCGCCACGTCATACCGCTGCTTCAACATCTGCGCATCCACCAAAAAATCCGCCGTGGCCTGGGCTTCGCTGACAATCGTCGGCGAGATCGGCAGCACCTTGATCGCGTCGCGCTTGAACCATACTTTGGCGATTTCCGG
Organism: Pseudomonas sp. AC112; assembly: GCF_979253545.1. NCBI lineage: Bacteria > Pseudomonadati > Pseudomonadota > Gammaproteobacteria > Pseudomonadales > Pseudomonadaceae > Pseudomonas > Pseudomonas sp. AC112. Next base: position 4,379,364 of record NZ_CEEDCM010000001.1, on the reverse strand, counting down.
CGCCGACTGGTTGGCCTTCGACCAGGCTTCGGCGTACTCATCCACGTGCGTGTTGCTCCACACCCGGGCGCGCGTAAGTCGGGCGATGAAGTCCTTGATGATCGCGCTTTTCTGCGCAAGGGCCGGCTCGTAGGCGACGATGTAGGTCGGTGCGCTCATCAGGCCCTTGGCGTTGCGGATCAAGGTGCTGCCTTCTTTTTCCTGCAGCGACACGTAGGGTTCCCAGGTCCCGAAGGCGTCGATGTCGCCTTGGGTCAGCGCCAGGCTGGCCTCGGCCGGCAGCAGGTATTTGAAGTGAACGCTGCTGCGCGGCACCCCGGCTTCATCCAGCGCTTTATAGGCCAGTTGCTGGCTCCATGAGCCGTTCCAGATGGCGACGGTCTTGCCCTTGAGGTCGGCCACCGACTGAATGCCCTTGCGCGCCACGATGCCCACGCCGTCGAGGCTGGTCTGGGTGCTGGCGACGACTTTGACCGGCGCGCCATTGGCGGCCAGGCTGATCACCGGGGTGTCGCCGACGATGCCTACGTCCAGCGCTCCGCTGGCCACGGCCGAGGCCACCGGCGAGCCGGTGTTGAAGCGCTTGAAGTCGATTTTATAGGGCAAGTCTTTCAGCTCGCCCGACAGCTCCAGCACGATGCGGTTGGAGAAGAACTGGTCACCCACGGTAAGGGTCAGGGGTTCGGCGGCGCCGGCCGATGGGCCATACAGAGCAAGAGAGGCCAGGCCCAGCAAAGACAGCAGTGTTCGACGATTGATCATGGAAAATCCCACAGGGTTGGAGGGTCGGTTCAACCATCCGTGGGCGTGCAGTCTGGTCGTTTGTCGTAGAAGCTAACGCAATAAAAGCGCGGGGTTTAATACTGTTGGGCACTATCGATAGAACCGTCGTACAGGTCGCTAGCTGCTTTTCGTATTAAAAACTTCGCCACGCCTGAGTTAGGGTGAGCTCACCAGACCACTGGACCCCAGCACCTGAACCATTTTCTGCAAGGTCCATTGCATGTCGATTCCCGCTTTGAACATCTGGGGCGCACCGCCCACTGCCCGTTACGAACAACTGGCCGCACCGTTTCGCCCGCTCTTTGCGCAGATTCTCGCGCAGGCGGCGGTGGCGGATCAGACACGTGGCAGCCTCGCCACCGTGATCCAGCAACTGAACGCCTTGGGCCTGCCGCGCTGGCGCCTGCCAGCCAGTTATGGCGGCCAGGATGCAACATTGGTCGAGTTGCTGGCGCTGCTCACAGAACTGTCCGCCGCCGACTCCAACATCACCCAGGCCCTGCGCGGGCACTTCGGTTTTTGCGAAGACGTGCTCAGCGCCAAGGACTTGGATTGGCGCGCCAAGTGGCTGGACCGGCTCGGCCAGGGTGCCCTGCTCTCTCCCGGCAGCACTGAAGTCGGCAACCAGGCCCGTGGCGATTTCGAAACCCGCCTGCACCGTGACGAAGCCGGCGCCTTGCGCATCAGCGGCAGAAAGTTCTACACCACCGGCGCGCTCTACAGCGACTTGATCAACACCATCGCGACGGGCGAAGACGGCACGATCTACAGCGTAGTCGTCGACCTCAAGGCCCCCGGCGTGCAGATCGTCGATGACTGGAATGGCTTCGGCCAACGCCTCACCGCCAGCGGCACCTGCCTCTTCGATAACGCGCCCGTGGTGGATGACGATGTACGCCCCACCCAGCAGCGCTTCGGCCACGGCCAGTCGTTCTTCCAGCTCTACCACCTCAGCACCCTCGCCGGCATCGCCCGCCGCGCCGCCCTCAGTGGTGCCGAGGAACTCAGCCAACGCGCGCGCACCTTCACCACCGGCAATGCCGACACCGCTGGCCAGGACGTACAACTGCTGCAAGTGATCGGTGAAGTCGCCAGCCAGGCCTACGCCGCGCAAGCCATCGCCCAGCAAGCGGCGCAACGGCTGGAGCACACCGCGCGGTATGTGATCGCCCATGACCAGCCGTTGCACGATGACGACCCGCAGGTCGCGCTGGCCGAACTGGAAGTGTGCCTGGCGGTGAACCCCGTGGTGGATGCAACCCTGGCAGCCACCACGGCGCTGTTCGATGCACTGGGCGCCAGTGCCACCGCCAGCAACAAGGCGCTGGACCGGCTGTGGCGAAACGCGCGAACCCTGGCGAACCACAACCCGCGCGTGTACAAATCGCGGATTGTGGGGAATTACCTGGTGAATGGAATCCTGCCGCCTGCGCAGTGGCGAGTAGGCGTGGCGAAGGTATAACGGCCATAACTTGGCCCTATTCTGAGCGGGCCTCTGTATGTTGAGCGGGCTTGCTGTGGTGAGCGGGCTTGCCCCGCGCTGGGCTGCGAAGCAGCCCCAAAACGGCTAACGCGTTTTTGCAGGAAAAATGCGCTGGCTTTAGGGGGGGCCGCTGCGCAGCCCAGCGCGGGGCAAGCCCGCTCACCACCAAAGCCTGCTCCCCCCAAAAAACTCGACCAACCATCAAAAGTCCCAAAACGCCGCCACCCAGCGAAACGCATCCCCATCCACCACCCGCCCCACGGACGGAAACGGCAGGTGGGTAGCCACGAACAACTCTCCGCTCGCCGTCACTGATCACCAGCACATCAATGTCTCCGACGCGCACTGCGTAGCGCGACGGCACCAGTTCTTCGGTCGGGGCTTTCAGTAGGGTTGTCATGGTCGCTCTCCTGTTGTTTGAAGGCGAATGTCTCGCCTGCAAAACAGTGTGCGACGGGGCTACAACGCTCGGAATCCTACCTGGGTATGGGCCGTGTATACCTTAGTTTGCAGGCTGGCTCGCAAACCCCAGCACCCGCGCCAGCATCCGATCACAGGCCTGCAACTGCGCCACACTGATGAACTCGTCCGGCTTGTGCCCCTGTTCCATGCTGCCCGGCCCGCAGACCACCGTGGGAATGCCGGCTTGGTCGAACAGCCCACCTTCAGTGCCAAAAGCCACGGTGCCGAATTCCCGCGAGCCGCAGAACTGCGCCACCCACTCGGCGGCCTGACTTTCCAACGACGTGGCCAACCCCGGATAGCTGGACAACTCGCTGAGACTGATCGCCGATTGCCCACTCACCGCCCGCATCGCCGGCAGCAGGGTTTGCTCGGCGTATACCTGTAATTGCCGGGCAACCTGCCAGGGATCCTGAGTCGGCAAGGAGCGCACTTCGAAGTCGAAACTGCAGTCCTGCGGGACGATATTCAGGGCCTTGCCGCCGTTGATCAGGCCGGTCTGCACCGTGGAAAATGCCGGATCGAAACGCTGATCCAGATTCTGCGGCGCCTTGAGCGTTTCGCCGAGCCGCACCAGTTCGCTGATCAAGCGCGCGGCGTATTCAATGGCATTCACGCCCGTCGGCGCGTAGGCCGAATGGCACGCCGCACCGTGCACGTGGCAACGCATCGCCAGTTTGCCCTTGTGGCCGAGTACCGGCTTGAGTTCGGTGGGTTCGCCGATCACGCACAGCAGCGGTTTGACCGGTTGCCCATGGAATCGCTCGATCAGCGAACGCACACCCAGGCAACCGACTTCTTCGTCGTACGACAGCGCAATGTGCACCGGCATACGCAGCGAAACCTTCACCAGGGCCGGCACACACGCCAGTACACAGGCGATATAACCCTTCATGTCTGCCGTGCCACGGCCGTACAACTTGCCGTCTTTCTCGGTGAGGTCAAACGGCGCCACGCTCCAGCGTTGGCCGTCCACGGGCACCACGTCGGTATGCCCGGATAACACGATGCCGGGCACTTCTGCCGGGCCGATAGTCGCGAGCAGATTGGCCTTGCTCTTGTGTTCGTTGTACACCAGCTCGCAGGCCACGCCGTGGTCCTGCAAATACGTGCGCACAAAGTCGATCAAGGCCAGGTTGGATTCGCGGCTGGTGGTGTCAAAACGCACCAGTTGCGCCAGCAGGTCGCGGCTGTTCATCGGTCGTCTCCCGGTACGGCGTAGCCGGGTGCGACCTGTGGGTTGATGGCGCGGTCGATGTAGGCCTGCAATTGCCCGCGATAGGCCTGCCAAAGGTGGTCGAGGACGCCGATGGGGTCTTCATCCGCCCAGTCCACGCGCAGGTTGACGATGGGCCACAACAGGTCATCGACAATAACCAGCGCCGCCGAATGCACCGGCCCGGCTTCACCACCGCCTGCCACGCCGGCGTGCATCGCGGCCAGCAAGCGATCGGCAAGGTGCCCCGAGGTCGTTTCGAACGCCGTCACCATGGCCTCGATCACGCCGGGATTGGCCAACATGTTCCCCGCCGCCACGCATTGCTCGCCACTCACCGCGTTGTGAATACCCAGGGTCTGCGCGCCGCTGAAATGCGCCGTGCGGCCTGCGTTGTCAATCACCGTCACTTGGCGATATTCACTGTGATCCTGCCCGGCCAACGCGGCAAGCGCCTCACTCGGCGCCATCCCTTGCTCCAGCAAGTCGAGCACCTGCGGCCCCAGGCTGGGCAAGGTGATGTTCTGCGACGCCACCGCGCCCACGCCGGGCCGTAGCCACGGGCAACGCGCCCCCACCGCAATACTTGATGAGCTGATGGCGATACCCAACTGGCCCGTCTCGGCGCAGCGGGCGACAACGGAAAAAGTCATGGGGTTTCCTCAGTCGAGCACGGAAGGGTCTGCGTCGATCATCAACTGCTTCATTTCTTCAAAGTGCTGGCGCGAGAAATCGGCAATACCTTCCCAGCCGCGCGCGGTTTTTTCCGCCACTTCATCGGACAACACCCGCAACGGCTGCCCGGTGGTCCAGGCGGTCACGAGGATCTGGCAGGCGCGCTCCAGGGTCCAGATGTCGTCAAACGCCTCACCGATGGAACCCGCCGTGACCATCACGCCGTGGTTGCCCATCAGCAGGCGGCTCTTGCCATCCAGCAGCCCGGCCAGGCGCGCGCCTTCGGCTTCGGTGTCGGCCATGCCACCGTACAGTTCGTCCACGGCCACGCGGTTGAAATAGCGCGCGGTGTTCTGGTCGATTGGCGGGATGTGCGGCACGGCCAGGCACGCCACTGTCGTGGTGTAGACCGGGTGCAAATGCAGCACCGCACGGGTGTGCGGCAGCAGCCGGTGGATCTGCCCGTGGATCGACCAGGCGGTGGCGTCCACATTGGGGTTTTCGGCGCAGGAGGTGTCGTCCGCGTTCAGCAGCAACAGGTCACTGGCGCGGATACGGGAGAAGTGCTTCCACTTCGGGTTGAGCAAAAACTGTTTGCCATCGGCCGATACGGCGGCGCTGAAGTGGTTGGCCACCGCTTCATGCATGCCCAGGTGCGCGATGATGCGAAAGGTCGCTGCCAGGTCGATGCGCGTCTGTTCTTCGTGGGATAACGCCATGAATCGGTCTCCGCAGGGCGCGGCCGCACGCGAATGCGGCACGCACTTGTAGGTTTACTTCGGCATCAGTGCTGCGATGTCCGCGTCGGTAGGCGCTTCGAAGTTGTACTTCTTGAGCAAGGCGGCGTACTCAGGCGTGGCGCGGTATTTTTCCAGGCCGTCGAGCAAGGCCTTCTTCACCGTGTCATTGCCCTTCTTCACGCCGAAGCCGTTGAGCACCGGGTAGATCAGGGTGTCGGACGAGATCACCACGCGGTTGCCGAGCTTGTCGATCACGCCACGGGCGACGGCGGCGTCGGTGATCTGCGCTTCAACAGCGTGGGCCAGCAGGGCCTGGGTGGTTTGCGGGTCGGTGCTGTATTCGCTGATCTGGATCGGCTTCAAGCCCTTGGCCACACAGTACTCCGCCGACAGCTTGTTCATCTGTGCCAGCCACGAGGTGGCGCCCATGGAGCCGATCTTGTGGCCGCAGAACTCTTCCGGGGTCTTGGGCTGGAAGCTGCTGTCCTTGAGGGTGAGGATCGACTCGCCGCTCTTGAGGTAAGGGATCATGTCGATGACCTTGACCCGCTCGGCGGTGATGTACATCGACGAGTTGGTCACATCGAAACGCCCGGCCTGCAAGCCGGTGATCAGGTTGGGGAAGCGTGTGTCGAGGGTCTCGACCTTGCGGCCCATGACCTTGCCTAGGCCGTCCATGAACTCGATGTCAAAGCCTGCCGGCTTGTTGTTATCCATGTACTCGTAGGGGAAGAACGTCACATCGGAACCGGCGATGATCTTGCCTTCCTGCTGGAACGCCGAAGCCGCCAACGAAGTCATCGCAACCGCTGCGCCCAGCAGGCACACGGCAAGGGGACGAACACTTTTACGAAACGCTGTCATGGTGATTACCTGCAAGGTTTTAGTAAGTAGCAAGGAATGTGGCTAGGCAGTGGCTGAGTCTTGTCCCGCCTGTTGCACGAAGAATGAGGCGCCACGGGGCTTCTGCGGCAAGCGCATGTGGTTGTCGGTGGAGCGCACCAAGCCGCTTTCTTCACCGGCCACCAGCAGGCCGGCATGTGTGCTGGGCAACGGGTTTTCGCCGAATGGCAGCGCGTCTTCAGCGGCGTATACGCTGATGAAAAGGGTGCGCGGCAGTTCAGTCTCGTTAGGGCTGGAAGCATGCAAAAGGCGGGTGTGCATGAAGCACACCGAGCCGGCCGGGCCATAGCAGGCCACCGGCTGCTGGCAGTGCTCCTCGACGACCGCATCGTCCACCGAGCCGGTGAAGCGCTGGTGTTGCCAGTGCGACCACAGCGGGCCTTTGTGGCTGCCGGGAATCACGTTCAACGGGCCGTTTTCCGGCGTCACCTCACTGACCATCAACAAGGCGGTGACGATGTCGTCGTTGCTATGGGGCGTGAACAGGAAGTCCTGGTGCCACTTCACCTGGGTGGCGGTGTGGGGCAGTTTGGAGTTGATCTTGCTGTGGTGAAAACGCGTGCCCTGGGCGCCGATCAGCTGCGCGGAAATCGCCGCCATCCGCGAGTGCAACGCCACGCGCTCATACGCCGGGGAAATCTCCGTGGGCGAGCTGACCCGGCGCAGCGACGGGTGATCGGCGCGGTGGTCGCCCTCCAGGTCAAAGCGCTCACGGCCATCGACGGTGGCGCCCCAACCCCGGTCATGACGGCGGCTTTCTTCAACCCACTGGTCGAAATCATGCTGCAGCGCGGCCACTTCCTCCACCGACAACACGCCTTCTACCACCAGGAATCCGTCGCGCTGGAATTGTTCGATTTGCGATTGCTCGATCATTTTAGTGTTTCCTGAACGTTAAAGAGATCACGCCAGCGAGACGTCCTTGAGGAACGCCTCCACGCGTGGGTTGTGGCCGCTGCGCAGGGCGCCCGGCGTGTCGTCGCAGACCACGCGGCCCTTCTCCATGAACACGATGCGGTCGGACACCTTGAAGGCGAAGTTCATCTCGTGGGTGACGATCACCATGGTGATGCCCTCCTCCGCCAGGGCTTCGATCACCTGCAGCACTTCGTTGACTTTCTCCGGGTCGAGGGCCGAGGTGGGTTCGTCGAACAGCATGATCTGCGGGCGCATCATCAGCGCGCGGGCAATGGCCACGCGTTGCTGTTGGCCGCCGGACAGCTGGTGCGGGTACTTCCAGGCGTGGTCGAGCATGCCGACCTTATGCAGCAGTGCGTAGGCCTGTTGCTTGAGCTCGGACGTCGCGCCCAGGCGATGGTATTTGGGCGCCATCAGCAGGTTGTCGAGCACGCTCAAATGCGGGAACAGGTTGAAGCTCTGGAACACCATGCCGATGTTCAGCCGATGCTCGGCGTGTTCGATGTACTGGGGCTTTTGCGCGCCGACCTTGTTCAGGTGAATGAACGGCTGGCCGTTGATCCTGATCTCGCCGTTGTCCAGTTGCTCCAGGCCATTGAGCAGGCGGATCAGCGTGGTTTTGCCAGAGCCGGACGGGCCGATCACCGACACCACTTCGCCGGGCTGGATCTGCAGGTTGACCGAGCCGAGCACCTCGATGTCGTTGTAAGCCTTGTGCAGCCGTGCGGCTTGCAACGCGGGTTCGCCGTTGCTGGCCGGGCGCGCCAAGGCGGTGCGCTGTTGGGTTGCCAAGGCCAGCACTGCTGCATCGGGAACGCGGGAAACGTTGCGCTGGTTGACGTCGAGGAAGCGCTCCAGGCGCTTGAGCAGGAAGTCGAACACCGTGACGATAAATACGTAGAAGAACGCCACCGCCGCCATGGTCTCGATCACCAGGAAGTTCTGTGAATACAGGCGCTGGCCGACCATCAGGATCTCGGTCAGCGAGATCACCGACACCAGCGAGGTGAGCTTGACGATGGAGATGTATTCGTTGGCCAGCGACGGCAAGGCCACTCGTAGCGCCTGGGGAATCACCACGCGCCATTGCGTGCCGAAAAACTTCAGGCCCAGCGCCCGCGCCGCCTCGCCCTGGCCTTTGGGAATCGAGAGCAGGCCACCGCGATGGATCTCGGCCACATAGGCGGTTTCGCAGATCACCAGCGCCAGCAAGCCAGACCAGAACGGGTCGGCCAGGATCGCCGAGGTGCCGGGCAACGCTTGCGGCAGGTTGTAGATAAAGATCAGCAGCACCAGCAACGGCAGGCTGCGGAACAGCCAGATATACCCACGCGCCGGCACGCTGAGCAGGCCGTGCCTGGATTGCTTGGCCAGCGCCAGCAGAAAACCCAGGCCGATGCTCAAGACCCAGGTCAGGGTACTGAGCTTGATCACCGTCCACGTCGCGCGCCAGAACTCGGCATCGCCCAGCAAACCAAACATGTAATTCCAGTCGAATGTCATCGTCGCTGTGCCCTGAGAAGTTGATCTACATCGATGGGTTCAGAGTCGTGGGGGGGAGGCACTTGGGTCAATTCGTAAAAGCCGGGGCACTGGGTAGGCAGAACCTATGCAGTCCTGAACAGCCGTACTGGGGTGACCCGGCCTGCTGTAATCAGCCGGCATGCTGTGGTGAGCGGGCTTGCCCCGCGCTGGGGCGCGAAGCGCTCCCCCCTAGTCCAGATACCGCACTTCCCAGTTCCCCCCGCAGCCAGGTCAAGGGCCGCTTCGCGCCCCAGCGCGGGGCAAGCCCGCTCACCACAACGAGATAGGCGCCCCGTTGTGGAGCACCCTCAATTCACACCGCCATCGCCCGCACCGCATGCGGGTCAAAAAAGCTCGGCGGCGCCATGCCGGGGATGTACTGGTCGGACACAAACATGCGGCACCGTTCGGCAAACGCCGACACCACCCGCGACAACTGGGTATTGCTGGCGGTGGCGTAGCCCAGGCGCATCGGCCGGTGAGCGCCGGCCAGGCGCAGGCGAATCACGCGTTTGCCGTCCTGGGACATGTTCGATTTTGGGCGCGCATTCGCGAAGGAATAGCCGATCCCATTGCCGACCATGGCGCGCACCGTTTCGAGGTTGGTGGAACGCATGATGATGTTCGGCGTGGTGCCAGCCTGGATGAACAGGCTGAGGAAATAGTCGCGGCTCCAGGGCGTGTCGAGCAGCACCACCGGGTAAGCCTCAAGGTCTTGCATGCTCACTGCCGGCAAGCTCGCCAGCGGGTGGTATTCGCCCACCATCACATAAGGCGGCAACTGCGCCAGGGGTTGGAAGTCGATGTCCGGGCTGGTCACCAGGTCGTAGGTCAGGGCGATATCCAGCTCGCCGCTGCGCAGTTTTTCCAGCAGTTCCTCGTGGTTGCCCTCGGCTTGCGTCAGGCGCACGCCGGGGAACGCGCGGCCGAAACCGAACACCAATTCAGGCGTGATCATCGGCGCCAGCGACTCCAGGCAGCCCACCCGCAACGGCCCGCGCACGGTGTTCAATGACTCCGAAGCGATGGTGTAGAGGTTGGTCATCTGCTCCAGGATCAGCTTGGCTTCCTGCATCACCAGGCGCCCCACCGCCGTGAGGGAAATGCCCTGGGCGTGGTGGCGGATAAACAGCTGGATGCCCAGCTCGGCCTCCATATGGGTGATCGCCGCCGAGATCGACGGCGACGACACGTGGATGCGTTCAGCGGCAGCACTGATGCTGCCCGCCTCTCCCGACGCAACGAAGTACTCCAGTTGACGCTGAGTAATACGACTGAGCATCACGCCTGCCCCTCAACAATGACTGTGCGGGTAGCGTTGCAGGGTTCGTGCCGGGTCAGGCGCAAAGCGATGACCTGCACGGGCTTCGGTTTTTCCTAAGCACTACCCCGCGCAAATGCTGGTTTCGCTGGAAACGGACCGGTGTGAAGCTGGATTCATCCCGCTTCCCACGAGTTGCCGTTATGCCTACCCACACCCGAATCCGTATGTTCAACACCAAACAGACCTACCCCAACCAGGCACTGGACAACGACCTGTGCCAGGCCGTGCGCGCCGGCAACACCATTTACGTGCGCGGCCAGATTGGCACCGATTTCGACGGCAACCTGGTAGGCCTCGGCGACCCGCGCGCCCAGGCTGAGCAAGCGATGAAGAACGTCAAGCAACTGCTTGAAGAGGCCGGCTCGGACCTGTCGCATATCGTCAAGACCACCACCTATTTGATCGACCCACGCTACCGCGAGCCGGTCTACCAGGAAGTGGGTAAATGGCTCAAAGGTGTGTTCCCGATTTCCACCGGGCTGGTGATCTCGGGCCTCGGCCAGCCGGAATGGTTGATGGAGATCGATGTGATCGCCGTCGTGCCGGACGACTGGACCGTATGAAAGCGGTGATCGCCCGCGAGCCTGGCGGGCCTGAAGTACTGCAGCTGGTGGAGCGCCCTGTACCGGCGTTGCAAGCCGGTGAGGTGCTGATTCGCGTCGCGGCGGCTGGGGTGAATCGCCCGGACGTGATGCAACGCAGCGGCTCGCCGATTCCGGCTGGCGTCACCGATGTACTGGGGCTGGAGGCTGCGGGCATTGTTGTTGCGCTGGGCAAGGGTGTGGATGAGTTTGCCCTCGGCGATCGCGTCATGGCTTTGCTCAATGGGGGTGGCTATGCCGAGTACGCTGTCGCCCACGCGGCGCACTGCTTGCCAGTGCCTGTGGGGTTGTCGCTGCTCGACGCTGCCGGGGTGCCGGAAGCGGCGTTTACCGTGTGGCACAACCTGTTTGAACTGGGGCGCCTGCGCAGTGGCGACTCGGTATTGATCCACGGCGCGGCCAGTGGCGTCGGCAGTTTTGCCGTGCAGTGTGCGCAGGCCGCCGGGGCGCGGGTGATTGCCACCGCCGGCGGCCCGCAGAAAGTCGCGATGCTGCAAGCATTGGGCGTGTGGCGCGCGATTGACCGGCACCTTGAAGACTTCGTCGAGGGGGTGAACGACTGCACCGAAGGGCGCGGTGTCGACGTGGTGCTGGACAACGTCGGCGGCCCTTACGTGGCGCGCAACCTCGCTGCCATGGCCATGGGCGGGCGGCATGTGAGCCTGTCGTTCCTGCAAGGCGCTCACATCGAGTTGGACTTGCAGGTGCTGATGCGCAAGAACCTCAGCCTCACCGCCTCCACCCTGCGCCCCAAAAGCCACGCCGAAAAAGCCCGCCTGGCGGTGTGCATCCGCTCGCGTTTCCTGCCCTGGCTGGCCTCCGGCCTGGTGCGCCCGCAGATCCATGCGCAGTTGCCGCTGGCTCAAGCCGCTGATGCGCATCGCCTGCTGGAAGCCAATGCCAACGTCGGCAACGTCGTGCTGACCGTCGCCGAATAACCTGGAGCCCTTCATGACCCACCGCGTGTTTTTCCTCAACGGGCCCAACGCCAACCTCTACGGACTGGATAAAAACGGCGCCTATGGCAGCGAAAGCTTCGCCAGCATCGAAGCCCGCTGCCAGCGCCACGCCGCTGCGCTGGGCCTGGCCCTGGACTTTCGCCAGAGCAACCACGAAGGCGTGCTGGTGGACTGGATCCAGGACGCACGCCTGAGCGCCGATGCCATCGTGATCAACGCCGCCGGGCTCAGCTACAGCTCGGTGCCGATCCTCGATGCGCTGCTGGCGTTCGACGGCCCGATCATCGAAGCGCACATGAGCAATATCTGGAAGCGCGAAAGCTTCCGGCACCACTCCTACGTGTCCAAGGCCGCCACTGGCGTGATCGCCGGGCTAGGCGCGCTGGGCTATGAACTGGCACTCACGGCCGTGGCCGAGCTTTTAGCGACATAAGCCTCAGACAGACGAACTGCTGTGGTGAGCGGGCTTGTCCCGCGCTGGGGCGCGAAGCGGCCCCAAACCTCACAGCGGGGTTTACCTGAAAGAACGCGATGACTTGATTAGGGCCGCTATGCAGCCCAGCGCGGGACAAGCCCGCTCACCACAAATGTTCAACCTACCCTCGGGAACCGCCCATGTCAGTAGAAACCATCAACACCCTGGTAGTCGGCGCAGGCCAGGCCGGTGTCGCCATGAGCGAACACCTGTCCCTGATGGGCGTGCCCCATATCGTACTGGAGCGCCACCGCATCGCCGAACGCTGGCGTTCCGAACGTTGGGACTCCCTCGTCGCCAACGGCCCCGCGTGGCATGACCGCTTCCCCGGCCTCAAATTCGAAGGCATTTCACCCGAGGCCTTTCCACCGAAAGAGCGCATGGCCGATTACTTTGAAGCCTATGTGCAGCAGTTGCAGGCGCCGGTACGCACGGGCGTGGAAGTACAGGCGGTGGAGCGCCATGTCGGCCGCCCCGGCTTCAAGGTCACCACCTCGGCGGGCGTGATCGAAGCCGCCAACGTGGTCGCCGCCACCGGCCCGTTCCAGCGCCCGTCCATCCCGAACATCGTCCCCGCCAGCGCGCCGATTCATCAGTTGCACTCCTCCACCTACAAGAACCCCGGCCAACTGCCCGAAGGCGCCGTGTTGGTGGTTGGCGCTGGCGCCTCCGGCTCGCAAATCGCCGAAGAACTGCAAAAAGCCGGCAAGACCGTGTACCTCTCGGTGGGCGAACACTACCGCCCGCCCCGCGCCTACCGCAGCCGCGACTACTGCTGGTGGCTGGGTGCATTGGGCCTGTGGGATGAAGTCAAAATCCAGCCGAAGAAAAAACACGTGGCGTTCGCGGTGAGTGGTTATGAGGGCGGCAAGACCGTGGACTTCCGCCGCCTGGCGCACCAGGGGATTCGCCTGGTGGGCGTCACCCAGGCGTGGGCGGACGGTGTCATGACCTTCCAACCGGGCCTGGCCCAGAACTTGGCCGAAGGCGATCGGGCCTACTTCGATGTACTGCGCGATGCGGATGCCTATATCGAAGCGAACGGGTTGCCGTTTCCGCCGGAGCCGCAAGCCTGGGAACTGTTGCCTGACCCGGAGTGCCTGGTGAATCCGATCCTCAACCTGGATTTGGCTGAGGCCGGCGTGACCACCCTCCTGTGGGCGACCGGCTTCACCTTCGATTTCAGCTGGTTGAAGGTGAATGCGTTCGACGAGAAAGGCGAGCCGTTCCACAAGCGCGGGATCTCGGCGGAAAGCGGCATCTACTTTTTGGGGCTGCCGAACCTGGTCAACCGCGCGTCCTCATTTATCTACGGGGTGTGGCACGATGCGAAGTACGTGGCGGACCATATCGTGTTGCAGAACGAGTACAAGGCCTACAAAACCGACTGAGTGAGGGGACATTTCTTTTCGCGGCCACAACTCCCACCTATAACGCCGCTCCCCAGTGGGAGTTGTCGAGCCCTGGCGAGGCTACGATGACGGCCGCCCTAACAATAAGCATGCCCCCTCAAGCCCCCCCCTGCGCAGCCTCCACATTTTGCGTAGAATGCGACCCGCTCTCACTCAGGAAAACACCACCCAGGAGGGGTATCGCTTGAAGCAATCCGACAACCACACAGCCATCACCCGGCTGACGCTCAAAGACCAATTTACGGTCGACCCCTACAAGGCCCTGGCCCTCCCCCAAGCCATCGTTATCTATCACACACTGATGGCGGGCCTGCTATGGGCTGCCCATGGCCTTGGTATAACCGACACATTCAAGAACGACTTTCTCTTCAATTGGACCTTTGGTATGTCGGTAGCCACTGCCTACAGCCTGTACCGTTTGGCCGCGCTTTCCGAATGGCATATTGCAGGCGCCATCAACCCCGACGCCCTGCAAAACGCCTTGCTCACCTTGAAATATTCCGAACGAGAGGAAGGCGTGTATTACCCAAAAAGACCGATGTTCACCCCCTTGTATCGCTGTGATTCAGAGAGGATCACCGTGACAACACGTGACGGAGAAACACGCTTGACAGGCCCTCATAACAAGCTGAAAGCACTGTCGGCCCTGCCACTCGGTGATGCAGCAGGAACGCGAGTTTTTGGGGAAGTCAGTGAAGGGTCAGGGAGACGATAAAGGCGATAAGTTGAATGACCACCCCATAACATTGGCGACTTTTCTGACAAGGACGTAGGTAGTGATGATAAAACAGCGATTTTCCCTGGCCCTCAGCCTCCTGTGGCGTACGTACCTGGCATTTTTCATCTACTCCGGACTTTTCAGCCTGGTGTTGGGTTTCACGATCGGCGGTGCGTTGCTCGTCAACGCGGATTTTTTGCGATTAGGGCCACCCATCACACTCGCTTTGTTCGCACTGTTGATCACGGCCCTGGAGGTCGGGTGTCGCGTGAACGTGCTGCAGGCCGTATTCGGCGCCAGGTTAAAGCGCTCGCCGGCGCAATGGCGCACCTACGTGCTTCAGCTGTCACTGCTAATGACCGCCCTGGCCATCTTGAATGCCCTGCTTGCCTTTTTTGCGCCGTTTGAAGTGTGGGTGTACTACAAGGTCTACGGCAGCCCGCTGCTGTTAGCGCTCAGCATCTTTGTGCTGGGTTGGGCCCAAGCGCCTTCCACCGCTGAACAGATCGCGGCACTGGAAGAAGACTCGTTAACCCGCTCAGCGCCCAAGTGGCCTTGACCTAGGGGGTCAGGGGTCAGACCTTGGAGGGGCTGACCCCGAATCAGCTGCACCTTTGCATCAGGCGCGCTTTGGCAACTTCCAATTCGGCCGAATAAAGTGGCAGGTATACCCATTGGGAATCCGCTCCAGGTAATCCTGATGCTCCGGCTCCGCCTCCCAAAACGGCCCCGCCGGCTCAATCTCCGTCACCACCCGCCCTGGCCATAACTTCGATGCATCCACATCCGCAGCCGTGTCTTCGGCAATGTCACGCTGCTGCTCACTCAGGTAGTAAATCGCCGAGCGATAGCTCGGCCCCAAATCATTCCCCTGCCGGTTAGGCGTGCTCGGGTCATGGATCTGGAAAAAGAACTCCAGAATCTGCCGATAACTGATTACCGCCGGGTCAAACACGATTTCAATCGCCTCGGCATGGTTGCCATGGTTGCGATAAGTGGCATTCGCCACATCGCCGCCGGTGTAGCCGACACGGGTGTGCAGCACGCCGGGGTAGCGACGCAACAGGTCTTGCATGCCCCAGAAGCAGCCGCCGGCGAGGATGGCGGTTTCGGTTGGGTTGGTCATGGTCGGTTCTTCCGCGCAATGGATACAGGCAAGTTATGGGGTTGGGTTGGCAAATACCAAGGGTAAAGAGGGGTACCCAGACGATCGGTTTCAGGTAATGATGCGCGACCAAAATCAAGGAAGATAACAACAATGAAAACCGCCTTGCGCGCCCTGCTGGTGTTTTGCCTGACCACGCCCGCCCTCGCGGCCGAAAGCCCTGTCGGCTTCAAGACCACCACCCTGCCCGACGCGCAGACCAGCCGCCCGCTGGAAATGGTGGTGTGGTATCCCGCTGCTGCAACCACCGCAAAACCCCAGCTGATCGCCGACAACGGGGTGTTCATCGGCGCCCTCGCTGTGACAGATGCACCACCGGCTGCCGGTGAGCATCCTTTGGTCGTGCTCTCCCACGGCTACGGCGGTAATTGGGGCAAACAGGTGTGGTTGGCCAGTGCCTTGGCGCACAAAGGTTACATCGTGGCGGCAGTCAACCACCCTGGCACCACCACCAAAGATCGCAGCCCGCAGGCCGCCGCTCAGTTATGGAAACGCCCGGCCGACCTGAGTCGCGCTATCGACGCAGTCCTGGCCCAGCCCAAGCAATTTGGCGCGGTGGCGAAAACCCGGATTGCCGCCGTCGGCCACTCCCTCGGCGGTTGGACTGTGCTTGAGATTGCTGGCGCGCGTTTCGATCCCGACCTGTTCACTCAAGCCTGCAACGCACACCCGAAGCTCGGCGGCTGCATGGGTTACCACGAGATGAACCCCGCCGGCACACCCGAAGGCAAAGCCCAGTTGGCCGCGGACTTGAGCGACAAACGCGTCACCGCCATTGTGTCCCTGGACCTGGGCCTCGCACCCGGCTTCACCGACGCCAGTCTGGCCACACTTTCCGTACCGGCGCTGGTGATCGCGGGTGGCGTGCCCACAGAAGATATGGACCCTAACCTGGAGTCCGCCGCGTTGGTCAAGCGCCTGCCCAAAGCCTCGACTCAGTACGTGGAGATCGGCGACGCCACTCACTTCACGTTCATGTCGATCTGCAAGCCGGGCGGCATGGAGCTGATTGAAGAAAGTTCGCCGGGCGATGGCATGATTTGCCGGGATGGAGAAGGGGCTCGGCCAAGGGCAGAGATCCAACAACAGGTGGTAGGACTGATGACTGCGTTTTTGCAGCAATCGTTCAGCCATTGATCAACTGAGTCCCCATGGAGCGCAACATGCAAGAAAGCGAAGAGTTGAGAGGGTTACGGGGCTGGCTCGTGCTCATTGTAATAGGCCTGGTCATCACGATTTCCCGCACGGCCTATAGCCTGCTTGCGGTGCAATACCCTCTGTTTGCAGATGGCACTTTTACCCTGCTGTCGACGCCCGGGACGACGCTGTACAACCCGTTGTGGGCGCCGATTCTGGTGTCGGAAGCGCTGATGAATGTGTTGTTTGTCGCCACCTACGCGTACCTCATTTACCTCTTCATCACCGAGCACTATCTATTTCCCAAGGTTTATATCGCGACGGTGATTGCGTCGGCGGTGTTCATTCCGCTCGATGCCTGGGTGTGCTCATTAGTGTTCGTAGATGAACCCATCTTCGACGCCAACACGACAAAAGAGCTGGCACGGACATTGATCGCCTTGTTCATATGGGTGCCTTACATGCTGGTCTCCAGACGGGTAAAGGCAACGTTTGTCATGCATAAGCCGCAGAGCGCTGACGCGCACACGGCCGTCGGCTCTTGAGTACGCATGGCTAACCCCAAGGACACCGCCTTCGCCTATCAAGCGGTGTATCGCTACCTCGTCGAGCTGATCGAGGTCGGCCCTGTGCAAAGCGAGCAAAAACTGCCGTCCCTGCGCCAATTGGCGCAGCGCCTCGGCGTGTCGGTGTCGACCACCAAATACGCCTATTCGTTGCTGGAGGATGAGGGACGGATCTACGCACGGCCCAAGCTCGGTTATTTCACGCGGTTGATACCCGCGCCTTTATCGACTGAACGCTCATCCAACCTGCTCGACCAGGTCTTCGCCAACTCCCGCCAACCGGGCATGCTGGCCCTGAGCGCCGACGTCCCGGCCATCTTGCTGTCGCTGGAAAACCCACTGCTGATGATCGAGCGCGAACTGGCCCGCCACTACCCGCGTGCCCTGACACCGCAGTACCTGCCCTTCGGCGAGCCCGAGTTGCGCGCGGCATTGGCTGAACGCTACACCTGTTCCACGGGCAACTACTGGCAGGCCGATCAGGTGTATATCGGTGCGGACCTGCACAGTGTGTTGGAGCTGGCGCTCAACGCCCTGGACCTGGCAGGCAGCGTGGCGCTCGTAGAGTCGCCGTGTTCGTGGGCGATCCTGCGCCAGTTGCAGGCGGCGAATATCCGTGTGATCGAACTGCACCTGGACGACGACGGTCGTTTCGACCTGCTCGCCCTGAATGAACTGCTCGAACATACACCCGTCCGCCTGGCAGTGCTGTCATCCACCGTGAACATTCCCCACGGCAGCCGCATGCCCCCCGAGGATAAGCAGCAGGTCTGCCGGTGGCTGGCGGAGCGGGCTATCTGGTTGTTCGAAAACGACACGTACGGCGACTTGTATTTCGCGCCCCAACCAGCGCGCTATCGCGACTTTGCCGACCCACAGAAGCTGCTGGTTTTCTCGACCTTCGACAAGGTGATCGGCTCGGAAGCCCCCTATGGTTATGTGCTGTGCCGTGGGTGTGGGCCGCAGTTGCAGCGTTTGTTCCTGGAACGGGCGTTTCGCCTCTCACCGATCCGTCAGAAAGCGATCGCCAAGCTGTTCACCTCCAAGCGCATCGACGCGCACCTGCACAAGCTGCGGGCCTTGTTGCACGAGTGCATGATCCGCATGAAAAACCTGCTGGACGAATACGCCCAGGGCGCCTTTGAGGTCATGACTCCGCAAGGCGGTGCGTGCTTCTGGCTTGCGGCGACGCACCCGGTCGACATGCGCCAGGTGCTCGAACGCTTGCTGGGCGAGCGCATCGTCATCGCCCCCGGTGAACTGTTCAGCCAGCAAGGCAGCTGGAAACAGCACCTGCGCCTGAGCTTCACCCTCGATTGGAGCAAGGATATCGCCCAGGCCGTGGAGCAGTTGTCGCACGCGGTTCATCAGAGCCCGTAGCAGTGCCGCGCCTCTGGGAAGCGGCCGTGGCGAACGTCTTCGGCAAACCGCTCGCAGGCGTCGCGAATCACTGCCCCCACATCCGCGTACTGTTTGACGAAGCGCGGCAGGTGTTCACCGCCCAGGCCCAGCACATCTTCAGTGACCAGCACTTGGCCGTCGCAGGCCGGTGATGCGCCGATGCCGATGGTCGGCATTTTCGAGTCGAGGGTGATCTGACGGGCCACGCCTTCAGCCACGCCTTCGAGCACCAGGCTGAACGCCCCCGCCTGCAGATTGGCCCGCGCGTCCTCGGCAATCCGCGCGCCCGCTTCAGCGGTAAGGCCCTGGGCCTTGAAGCCGCCCATCACGTTGACGAATTGCGGCATCAGTCCTATGTGAGCCATCACCGGAATACCCCGCGCCACCAGGAATTCGACAGTGCCGGCCAAGGCCTGGTTGGCCTCCAGCTTCACGGCATCGCAGCCCGTGCGCGCCAGCACCTGGGCGCAATTGCGAAAGGCCTGCTCGTTGGATTCCTGATAACTGCCAAACGGCATGTCGGCAATGACACACGCCAGGCGCGTACTGTCGACCACGGCGCGGGTGTGGCCGATGATTTCTTCAAGCTGCATGCTCAAGGTCGAAGGCCGACCATAACCGACCATGGCCGTGGAATCACCGATCAGGATGAAATCGACCAACGGATCGATCAGCTTGGCGATGGCACTGGAGTAAGCCGTCAGAGAGACGATTTTCTGCTGCCCTTTCATGGCAACCAATTGTGGGACGGTCAGGCGTTTAGTGCGGGTGTGGAGGCTCATCTGGTGTCTTCCGTTGTGCGATGGAGCACCCGATTATTGGCGAAAGGACAGGCGATTCAATGCACAGATCGGCGCTAAAAAGCGACCCAGTGAGCGAAGCTGGTATCATCCCGAGCCTGAACAACCCGGGTAGAACGACATGAACCGCCAGAAAAAGCTCCAGCAGCTCTTCAAGGAAAAAGCCAGGAAGGCCAACGCCAAATTGGCGCCGAAGAAAAAGGATAAATACATCAGCAAGGCGGACCGCGAAAAGCTGGCGGCTGAAGCGGCTCAGGCGCCAGACAATTCCCCGGAAAGCTGATTCAGCAACCGCTCAATGCCACCTGCGGCCGCTCGCCCGCAAAGAAAAACGGTCGCAGACGCACACCCAGGCTGTTGCCAATGAACGCCGCCACCAGCCATACCCAGCCATGCAGGCTGCCCGAGGCGATGCCGCTGAAGTACGCGCCGATGTTGCAGCCGTACGCCAAGCGCGAACCGTAGCCGAGCAGCAGGCCGCCGATCACCGCAGCCACCAGCGAGCGCGCCGGGATTTTCAGGCTCGGGGCAAAGCGCCCGGCCAGGCCTGCGGCCAGCAGTGCACCGAGGACGATGCCGATGTCCATCACGCTGGTGATGTCTTCCCACACCGGCGCGGCCAGGGCCTTGGCATTGCCCGGCATCTGCCAGAACGCCCAGCTGGCCACATCCACACCCAGGCCGCTCGCGACTTTGGCACCCCACAGCGCGAATGCCGAAGTAATGCCCCATGGCCGCCCCGCCAATGCCAGCGTGGCGTAGTTGAGCAAGGCCAGGCCGATGGCGCCCCACACCAAGGGCCACGGCCCCCGCAGGAAGCGACGCACGCCTTGGTGCTCGCTTTTCACGCCCTCCTCCAGCTGACCATGACGGCGCTTCTCCAGGCGCACGGTCACCAGCGCAATGATCGCGAACACCGCCAGGCTCAGGCCCATCGCCGGCACCACGCCGAAGCTCTTGACGATGGACACTGCCGGGAAGGCCGGCAGCGCAAACCACCAGTCCACGTGGTGCGTGGCGATCAGCGAACCGCAGATAAAGAAGAACAGCGTCACCAGCATGCGCGCATTACCGCCGCCCACGGTGAACAGCGTGCCCGACGCACAACCGCCGCCCAACTGCATGCCGATCCCGAAGATAAATGCCCCGAACACCACCGACACCCCGGCCGGCGCCACCAGCCCGACCACCGGCTGCCCGAACAATGTGCCCGCCCCCAAGGCCGGGAAAAACAGCAACACCGCCACCGCCAGCATCACCATCTGCGCGCGCAGGCCAGCGCCACGGCGATCATTGATGAACACCCGCCAGGCTGACGTGAACCCGAAGGCGGCGTGATAAAGGGTCAAGCCCAGTGCCGCGCCGACCACCAGTAACAGCACCTGGCGCGCGCCGACACTGTTTTGCAGGAACAGGGCGCCAAGCACCAGGATGATAAAGGCCACCAGCGGCGCGACAGGCTTGCGCGCGGGGGTGAGAGGAAGAGAGGTGCTCATGGGGTATCTCGGGTTTGAATGGGTTGATTGCGAGGGGGCGAGTATAACCCCGTGGGAGCTGTCGAGCTTTAGCGAGGCTGCGAAGGCGGTGTGACAAGCCAAGGATATGTCAGCAATGCCGCCTTCGTAGCCTCGCTGGGGCTCGACAACTCCCCCATTGATGTTCACTGTGGTTGTGGACGGCACTCGCCGCACACTGTTGCCAGGTCATCTTCCAATCGTCCTGGCCTGTTTGAGGAGTCACGAACACCGCCATGAGTTTCCTCGGTACCTTCCGTTCCCTGCGCAGCCCCAATTACCGCATCTGGGCCGCCGGCGCGCTGGTTTCCAATATCGGCACCTGGATGCAACGCACCGCCCAGGACTGGCTGGTACTCACTCAACTCACCCCGCACAACGCCGCCGCTGTCGGTATCGTTATGTCGCTGCAGTTCGGGCCGCAATTGCTGTTGCTGCCGTGGACCGGTTTCGCTGCCGACCACTACGACCAGCGCAAATTGCTGATCGTGACCCAGGCTGTCATGGGTCTGCTGGCGCTGACGCTGGGGGTGTTGACCATCACCGGGTTTGTCGAGCTGTGGCATGTGTATGTGTTCGCATTCCTGTCCGGCTGTGCCTCGGCGTTCGATGCGCCGGTGCGGCAGATTTTCGTCGCCGAATTGGTAGGCGAGAAGGACCTGTCGAACGCCATCGCGCTCAATTCCACCTCGTTCAATATGGCGCGAATGATCGGTCCGGCGGTGGCCGGGCTCACCATCGCGTCGGTGGGCACCGGCTGGGCGTTCCTGCTCAATGGCAGCAGCTTCTTTGCGGTGCTGGCCTCGCTGTTTTTCTTACGGGTGTCAGGGCAGCACGCCAAGGTCCGTGCCTTGCGCACCAAGGGCAGCCTCACCGAGGGCTTGCGTTATGTGTGGGCGCGACCGGACTTGAAAGCGATCCTGCTGATGCTGTTTCTGATCGGCACCTTCGGCATGAACTTCCCGATTTTCATCTCGACCATGGCGGTGCGCGTGTTCGAGACCGATGCACGCGGGTATGGCCTGCTGTCCTCGACACTGGCCATCGGCACTATCGCCGGCGCATTGATCGCGGCGGGCCGTGAACGGCCACAGTTCAAGTCGCTGCTCAACGGTGCGGCGATCTTCGGGATTGGCTGTACGTTGGCGGCCTTGGCGCCGAACTACGGGTTGTTCGCGGTGGCGCTGGTGATAATCGGCGTGGGCGCCATGACCTTCAGCAACACCACCAACAGCCTGATGCAGCTCACCACCGAGCCGGCCATGCGCGGCCGGGTGATTGCCCTGCGTGTCGGCGTAGCCCTGGGCGGTACACCGATCGGTGCGCCCATTGTCGGTGGGGTGGCCGACCACCTGGGCCCGCGTTGGGCGCTGGTGGTCGGCGCAGTGTCGGGCATCCTTGCCGTGGGGGTGGCGCTCTACACCCTCAAGCGCCAGCTGGATCGGCCCGCGTCGATCATGTCCGCCCCACCGACCCCGAAACCGGGAGATCCCCCAGTAACTTGAGCCCGGTGCTTTTTACAAAGGTGGCGTAGTCCATCGGCTTCTGGACCCGCGTCTCGGCGTTGGGTAACACGTAGGCCCAGGCGCGCTGGCTCGAGGCGTCGTACACCAGTTTGAACAGGCGCGTCGGCACCCAGACTTTGTTGTCACCGATGGTGCCGTAGCCCGCGTCGAACAATGGGCCGGTGAACACATACACATCGCCACCGGCCCGCTTGGCAAACTTGCGCACGTCGGCCTCGACCTTACTCCAGATCTTGCGGTTGTTGGTGGGGTCTTGCGGCACCATGTTCGACAGCGCGAAGGATTGGGCCATGGCGTGGGCGTTCGGCGCGTCGGCGGCCGGAGCCTGGTGGCCACGGTCCACGGCAGGGTGCTGGCTGCGGTAGTCACTCAGCTCTGCGCGACCGCCTTTGGGAATGCGCGGGTCCGCATAGAACTGGTTGGTGCGCTCCTCGCCCTTGGCGTCTTTCAATTGCGCGGCATTCAGGCGCTCGACCACCACCAGCGGCGTCTTGCTGGTTTGCGAATACAGCACCGCAAAGGTGTCGGAACACAGGGCCAGGGGCTTCATCGACGCCGGAACGGTGGCCGTCTTGATCGGGTTGGTGGCGGGAAAGAGTTGGGCGCATCCGTCAAACGAGCTGCGTTGCTGCGCGGGGGTATAGGGATTGGCCAGGCTGCGTGCGTCTACAGCGGTGGAAAGCAAAACAAGGGCCGACAGCCCGACTGCAATGTTGCGTAGGTACATGCGTTAGATCTTATGGTGAGGGTAAAACGGACGACAGGCTCCGAGGCACGGAGCCGACAGACGCACGACCACAGTCGGCCGCGCGGGGCTTATGGACCCTCATAAGTCAATTTGGTGCCGCAGGTTCAGCCTGCTAGACCGACAGCGGCAGCGTCACCACAAATTCGCTGCCCTTGCCGTGCCCTTCACTCTTGCCCGTGACCGTTCCGCCGTGGGCTTCGACCAGTTCGCGCACCACGGTCAAGCCAATGCCCAGGCCGGCGCTGTTGAAGCCGATGGCGTGGGCGTCCTGCACATAAGGGTCAAAAATGAACGGCAAGGCCTTGGCGGTCACGCCGATGCCGTTGTCGGCAATGCTGATCCTCAATTGCCCGGCCTCTACGGTCACCTTCATCGCAATGGTGCCACCCGCCTGGGTGTACTTGGCCGCGTTGCCCAGCAGGTTGTGCAGGATCTGCGCGAGCCGCACGGGGTCGCCGTTCAGGCTGAGGACGGCGTCGGGCAGCGCCACATCGAATTGCTGCTTGCGGGTGATCATCACCGGGCTACAAGCGTCGACAGCGGCATTGAGGATGCGCAGCATGTCCACCTCGCGGCGGTTGATGCGCAGTTTGCCGGTGCTGGCGCGTGACACATCCAACAAGTCGTCGACCAGTTGGGAAATATGCTGGACCTGGCCTTCGATCAACTCGCGCATACGCGGCAGCTGGTCGCTGGGCAGCCGGACCATGCGCTCGGCAATCAGGCTGATGGGCGTCAGTGGGTTGCGCAGTTCATGGGCGACCATCGCCAGGATGCTTTTCTGCTGGCCCAACGCACGTTCGGCGGTGGCCTGCAGGTCCTGGGCGCTGAGTGCGGCGATCACCAGTTGTGCATTGGCTTCGCGCAGTTCCTGGAACAGCTGCTGCTCCTCGACCTGAGGCGCCGCGACCGCGTCGGATTGCGCCAGCAGGATCGCCAGCACCAACTGCTGGTTGGCCTCGATCAGTTGCTCGACGTGCTGGGAATCCACCAGGCGGCTGTTGGCGTCGCTCAGTTGCTGCTGCAGTGCAGCCAACACCGCGCGCGCTTCAACCGTTTTCTGGCCGAGCAGGAACAGTTCATGGGCGGCATTGGCCACCTCACGCGCGTCCCCGCCTGTGCCTTTACTCATGAGTCAACTCACACATTTTCAGCGCCTGTGCGCAAGGTGGTCGGGCGACCACCCAGCAGCCCCTCCTGGTCGGCGAGCATCTCGCCGATCTGCAGGCCATCGTCATTGATATGGTATTGGCGCAGCTCATCGCAGTGGGCGCTGGCGCGTACCTTCACCACGGCCATGATGCGCAGCAGTCGGCTGCGCACTTCGATGTAGCGCTGCACGATGATCGCATCCGTCAGGAACGCCGTGCCGTAGGGGCTGAAGCGCAGGTCGGTGTAGCGGTCTTCGAGTTCCGAGGTCATCAACACACTGACCCCGGCGCGGGTCAGCGCGGTGACCATGCGTGACAACGACTCACGGAAGTCCGCGCGGAAGGTCGGCGCCAGGGCCAACTCAAAGCCCGACAGCGAATCGATGACCACCCGTGTGGCGTTCAAGCGGCTGATTTCACTGAGCAGCAGTTGGACGATTTCATCGATCGACAGGTCCGGTGCGCGGCTGTCCACCAGGCCGACCTTGCCGCTATGGATCAAGTCGGCCAATACGGCATTTTGCGAACGGTTGGGCCGCTGCTCGAACACCGCGATAACGCCGGTTTCGCCATTGCGCGCGCCCTCGGCCAGGAAGGTCGCCGCGAGGATGCTTTTGCCCGACCCCGACGGCCCCGCCACCAGCAGCGAATAGCCGCGAGGCAGGCCGCCGCCAAGCATATCGTCAAGGCGTGGAACGCCCATTTTCAGGCGTTGCACAGGCAGCGTCATTGGCGCTTCGACCGGGTTGATCGCAGCCGGTGCGAACACCTTGATGCCGGAACTGGCGATACGGAAGGTGTGCAGCCCCGGCAAGGTCGGTTGGCCGCGCATCTTCATGATTTCCATCTTGCGCACCATCGAATTGCGCTCGACGCTCTGGCGCAACCAGATCAGCCCATCGGCCACGGTGAAGATCGGGTTGGTGTCGGTCTCGGTGAAGTACTCGCCGATCAGGAAGGTGGTCGCCTGCCAGGTGGTCATCAACATGCCCAGTTGTTGCACGAACTGCGGCAGGTTGTTATTCGGGTTGTGCTGGGTCTGGCTGGCGAGCACCACCGAACGGAAGGAGTCGACAAACACCAGCGACGGCGAGTGTGCCTCCACTTCGCTGACAATGCGGCGCAGCACTTCGTCCAGGTTCCCGGCCAGGGTGTCGTCGGCCAGGTTGATATAGCGGATCGACTGGTTGATGGCGTCGTTGTCGAAGAAGTCGAACTGCTGCTGATACCGCAGCATCTTCAGCGGTGGCTCGCCCAGAACGGTGAAAAACAGCGCTGGGCGTTCGGGTGTCGCCAGGGCGAACATCATCTGGTGCGCCAGGGTGGTTTTGCCACAGCCAGGCGGGCCGGCGATCAGGTTGAACGAAAACTCCGGCAAACCTCCGCCCAGCACCTCGTCCAGCCCTGGCACACCGGTAGCCAGGCGGTTGATAGTTACTTTGGTGCTCATGGCGAATTTTCCTGCGAAGGGGTGTCGCTCAAAGAAGGTTCCCACACGTCACGCAGTAAGCGGGCAGTCAGCGAGGGCCCGATCAGCGTGGTGAGCAAGGTATAAAAGGTGGTGAGCAGCACCTCACCGAAAAACAGTGCATCGGCTTCACTCAGCTCAAGCAGTGCGGCCTTGAGCCCGGCCCGATCCGGTGCGGCCTGCACGCGGTCGTGCACACTGGCCAGGCGCGCCTGGGTCGACGCACTGAGGTGCAGGCTGCGGCGCAACAGCGCGACACAGCCTTGCTGCCCGATGATGGGGGTGAGTGCTGCGTCCATGTCCTGCAATATCGACATGATCGCCTCGGCGATGCCTGCAATATCAGCGGTGGGACCAGCACGGTGCGCCAGAGACGCTACGATCTGGCGGCTCTCTTCGCTTTGCGTGGACATGAAGGGCTAATATCCGATGAATTGAGGCCCAGCGTACACCCTGTGGCGTTCGTCCGAAGGTTTAATGCGCCACCACTGCCGCACCCGCCCGCCGTCCGGGCTTGAAACCATGGGCACGGGCGCCCCAGGCAATCGCCAGGGACACGCCGACCAGCACCAGCATGGCCCAGGGAAACGACGCCACGCCCCAAGTGTCCAGCAACACCCCGCCGACCACGCCACTGCCGGCAATCGCGCTGTTCCAGGCCACCACATTCAGCGACAGCGCCACATCCGCGCCATCTCCCGCCGCATCGGCCAAGGCCGTTTGCAGCAAGGTTGCGGCACCGCCGAAGCTCAGGCCCCATACCGCCACGCCGAGGTAGATCACCTGCGCCACGCTGCCGAACAAGCCCAATACCAACGAGACGGCCCCGAACACTGCCAGGCTGGTGAGGACCGTGAGGCGCAACAGTGGCTCCACCAACCTGGCGGTGATCCAGATCCCCGCCAACGCAGCGATCCCGAAGACCAACAGCACCAGGTCGACCCGTTCTGCCAAGCCGGCAGGCACCACGAAGGGTGCGATGTAGGTGTAGAGAATGTTGTGTGCCAGCATCCAACTGATCACTACCGCGAGCACCGGCCGTACACCTGGCGTGGTCAACACCTTGCCCAACGACACGCGTTGGTGCGCAGGCTGGGGCGCGTAGTCCGGGACCTTCACCAACACCCAGGCAATCAGCACCAGGCTCACGGCCGACATCAAGCCAAAGGTAGTGCGCCACCCCACGAGCCCGCCCAGCCAGGTGCCCAGCGGCACACCTAACGACAGCGCAATCGGCGTGCCGACCATCGCCAACGCCAGCGCCTTGCCCTGTTGATGCGGCGCAACCATGCGCCGGGCGTAACCGGCCAGCAGGCTCCAGGCCAACCCGGCCGCGACACCCGCAAAGAAACGCGCTACCAGGGTCACGCCATAGTGGGACGACAGTGCCGTGATGGAGTTGAACAGCAGGAAACCGACGATGGTCAGCAGCAGCACATTGCGCCGGCGCCAGCCACGGGTGGCGATGGTCATCGGGATCACCGCCAGCACCGAGCCCAGGGCATAGGCGGTGACCATCTGCCCGGCCATGGACGGGGAAATCGCCAGGCCGTCACTGATCAACGGCAACAGGCCAGCGGGCAGGGTTTCGGTGACGATGCAGATAAAGCCGGTCATGGCCAGGGCGAGCAAGGCACCGATGGGCAGGCGGTCGGATGACGCCGATAAAGTCAGTGAGGGTGTCACGGGAAACTCCTTGAGCGGGACTTAAATACTGATCGATACAAATGTTGCAGGCGAGCACGCCACGTTGTCAACGACTTATGTATCGACTAGTATTTATCTCGCTTCCCCACCGGAGATCAGACATGGCACAGATGGGCCGCCCCCGCACCTTCGACCGCGAACTCGCCGTGGACCAGGCCCTGCACCTGTTCTGGCAGCACGGCTACGACGCCACCTCCCTCGCCCAGCTCAAGGCCGGCCTGGGGGGCGGGATCTCCGCGCCGAGTTTTTATGCAGCGTTCGGCTCCAAGGAGGCGCTGTTCGACGAATGCGTGCAGCGCTACCTCGCCACCTACGCCCGGGTCACGGAATGCCTATGGGATGAAAACCTGCTCCCGCGCAAGGCCGTTGAAACCGCGCTGCGCCAATCCGCACGCATGCAGTGTGAAGACGGGCACCCCAAGGGCTGCATGGTGGCCTTGGGCGTGATGAGTGCACCAAGCCCGGAGAATACGCGGGTGGCGGATGGCTTGACGCAATCGCGGCTGCGCACGCGGGCGGGGATCGTGGCCTGCGTGGAGCGCGCCATCAGCGCAGGGCAGTTGCCGGAGACGATCAACGCCCCGGCCATGGCGGCGGTGTTTGACAGTTTCTTGCAAGGCGTTTCGATACTGGCGCGCGACGGCGTGCCCCATGCAGCCATCGACGCGGCAATCAGCCAACTGCTGCTGACCTGGGATATTGCTGCATCCATCGCGTCTCCCTCACCACAGGGGCGCCTGCATACCGGAGGCTAGGCCTCTCGACATTGCATCAGAAAATCCACAAAAGCCCGCACCCGGTGCGGCACATACCGACCATGGGGATACAGCAAGGTAAACGGTCGAGAGCGTCCGCCGTAAGGCTGCAAAACCTCCACCAGGCTGCCATCGGCCAATTCTTGCTCGACGATAAACTTGTAGGTCTGGAACAACCCCGCGCCGTGCTTGGCCAGGGTCACGCCGCCCAGCACATCATCGGAGCAGCTGTACCCCGCCTCCCCTGCATACTCCTGCGCCTTGCCGTCGACTTGGAACAGCCAGGCAATGCGCCGACCGTTGCTCGGCAGTTCATACTGGATGCATTCATGGTTGGGCAAATCCGCCAGCGTCTGTGGCACGCCGGCGCGTTTCAGGTAGGACGGTGCCGCGACCACCACCAGTTCAGCGTCTTCCAGCAGGCGCGCGATCAGTGACGAGTCTGGCTGGGCACGTACGCGGATCGCCAGGTCATAACCTTCGGCGACAAAGTCGATATTGCGGTTGCTGATGTGGATATCCACCCTGACCTGCGGGTATAAGGCGCGGAACTTCGGCAGCAACGGCAGCAAGCGGTGATGGGCATAGGTGGTGGGAATGCTGATACGCAGCAGCCCAGACGGCACGGCCTGGGCGCCCATCACTTCCTGTTGGGCTTCCACCAGTTGGGTCAGGGCCTGGCGGCATTGTTCGAAGAACGTCCGGCCATTGTCAGTCAAGCGAATGCTGCGAGTGGTGCGCACAAACAGGCGCGAGCCAAGGCGTTCTTCCAGGCGCGAAATGCTGCGGCTCACGGCGGCCGGTGTGACACCGGCAACCTGCGCGGCGGCGGTGAAGCTGTTGGCTTCGGCGGCAAGGCAGAACAGTTCGATACTGCCCAGCTGCAAATCTTCGAAATGGCGCTTCATGACGCATTACACCGGGTAAATAGATGTCGCCATACTTACCAGCCCACCGCAGGTAAATACAACAATTCCCGCGCTATTCAACCGCCTTCGGCACAGTGACATACGCATCGGCGCCGGCTGAATACTCAATAATCGACGGTGTGTTCATTCTGAGTTTGTGGCGTTCGATATGGTCGCTTTTCATCCGCGAAAGAAAGCGAACCAGGTACAAGCCTGGCTCATCCAACTTGACCACATATTTGAGCTCGTAGGATTCGGACGGTCCAATGTCCAAAGATAGGCGCTAAAACAACAGCCGCGAAAAGTCGCAGCAGGCCTGGGCCAGCTTCGCCACGTCCTGGTTCAGGCCGAACTGGCGGTCCACCCTGTGCAGCGCCACATATTGGATATCCGGCAACGCCGGCTGTGTGATCAGCGCGCGCAACGTGCCTTGCTCGATCAGATGGGACAGACACGCCACCGGCAGGTAGCTCACGCCGATCCCCGACAGCGCCAACCCGGCCTGCACCAGCAGGTTGTGGCTGGTGAGGGTGCGCGGCATCTGCACGTTGTTTGCCGCCAGCCAGCGCTCGTAGATCATCCCGGTCCCCGACTGTGAGCCTTGGGTGAGCACGGTGTAGCTGGCCAGTGTTTCGAGGCTGATGGGGTCGGCGTCCGGGATCAGGCCGGGGGAGCACATCCAGGCGTTTTCCACGCATTGCAGGGGGGTGCTGTGGAAGCGCGGATCGCTGTAGACGTCGGGCACGATCACCAGGTCCAGTTGGTCGCTTTCCAGTTTGCGAAACAGCTCGCTGCTGAGCTCCACCGACGGCTCGATCTGCACCTTGGGGTAGGCCTGGCGCAGCGCTTCCACCAACGCCGGTAGCCAGGTCAGTGCGGTGAGTTCAGTGACGCCCAGGCGAAACCTGCGCACCAGCACTTCACGCGCGCTGACACGCTCCAGCAACTGGTCGCGGCTGTTGAGCAGGTCACGCGCATAGTCCAGCAGCTCGCCGCCCTTTTCCGTCAACCGGGCGTTGCGCTTGCTGCGGTCGAAAATCTCGACATCAAAGGTGTCCTCCAGCTCCTGGATGCGCTTGGAAATGGCCGACTGCGACATATTCAGCTTGTTGGCGGCGGCTTCGAAGCTGCCCAGTTCAGCGATCCAGTACAGCGCGTCGATTTGCTTGAAGGTAATCATGCGGGCCAGTCATGAAAAAAAGCGATGCTAACACATCATAAAATATCGCTAAAACTCTCCGATCATCACTCCTAAGATCCGGCCATAGCCCGTCGCTATTCAACGATTCTGGAGATTTGCCATGTCCTTGCCCGGTTCACGCATCCTTCCCAACGCCCCCATGGCCTCGGCCGAACTGGTCGAGGCCTTCGCCCAGGTGGTCACTCCGCACATCAGCGACAACCTCGGCCGGCACATCGGCGTGCGCGGCCTGACACGCTACAACCGCAGCGGCAAACTGGTGGGCACGGCGATCACGGTGAAGACCCGCCCCGGCGATAACCTGCTGATCTACAAAGCCCTGAGCCTGCTACAACCCGGCCATGTGCTGGTGGTGGACGGCCAGGGCGATACCAACAACGCGGTGATCGGCGAGTTGGTCAAGCTTTACGCCCAGCAACGCGGTTGCGTGGGGTTTGTGATCGACGGCGCGATCCGCGATGTCGCCAGCTTTGACGACACGCCCTGCTACGCCCGCGCCGTGGTGCACACCGGCCCCTACAAGACCGGCCCCGGTGAAGTGAACGTGCCGGTGTCCATCGGCGGCATGCTGGTCAACCCCGGTGACCTGGTGGTGGGTGATGAAGACGGCCTGGTTGCGTTCTCCCAAGCCGACGCCGCCGAAGTGCTGCGCCGCGCTGCGCAACATGCCGACCATGAAGAGGCCGTCAAAGCCGAGATCGCCAGCGGTGCCGTGCGCCAGAGCTGGATCGACAAGGTCCTGGACAACGCAGGGCTCGCATCATGAAGCACTTGTTGTCTGATCGCGTCCTGGGCATCGCGCCCTCCCCCAGCATCGCCGCCAATGCGTTGGTGACCCAATTGCGTGCCCAGGGCCGCGATATCGTCAACTTCACCGTGGGCGAGCCGGACTTCGACACGCCGGCGCATATCCTTGCCGCGGCCAGCCAGGCGATGCACAGCGGCGACACCCACTACACGCCCACCACCGGCACCCTCGCCCTGCGCCAGGCCATCTGTCTCAAGCTGCAACGGGACAACGACCTGGCCTACGGCCTGGATGAAGTGGTGGCCGGTTGCGGCGGCAAGCACATCATCTACCACGCGCTGGCGGCCACGCTGAATCGCGGTGATGAAGTCATCGTGCACACGCCGTATTGGGTGTCGTACCCGGACATCGCACGGCTCAACGATGCAACACCGGTGATTATTCCCGGCGACGAAAGCCTGGGGTTCAAGCTGTCGCCCGAAGCCTTGGAACAGGCGATCACCCCACAGACCAAATGGGTGATTCTCAACAGCCCGAACAACCCCAGCGGCGCGGTCTACGGTGAAGCCGAACTGCTGGCGCTGGCACAGGTGCTGCGCCGTCATCCCCATGTGCTGATCATGGCCGATGAAATCTACGAGCACTTCGTCTACGGCGACGCCCGCCACGTGCCGTTGACGCGCCTGGCGCCCGACCTCAAACCGCGCACGCTGATCGTCAACGGTGCTTCCAAAGGCTATGCCATGACCGGCTGGCGCTTGGGTTTTGGCGCAGGCCCCGCCTGGCTGATCACGGCCATCGCTACATTGCTGTCGCAGACCACCACCTGCCCCAGCTCATTGAGCCAGGCGGCTGCCGTCGCCGCGTTTGCCGCAGACCAGGCTCCCATCGCCGCCATGCGCGAGGAATACCAGCAACGCCGCGCGCACATGCTGGCCCTGCTGGCGGGTATCCCCGGCTTGAGCTGTACCCCACCAGACGGTGCGTTCTACGTGTTCGCCAATGTCAGCGCACTGATAGGCAAGCTCACCCCGCAAGGCGATCGCCTCGACAGCGACATCCAGCTGGTGGACTACCTGTTGCGTGACTACGGCCTGGCCACGGTGAGCGGCGCGGCGTATGGCATGTCGCCCTATGTGCGCCTGTCCTTCGCAAGCTCGCTAGAAGTGATCGAAGAAGGTTGCCGTCGTCTCAAGGACGCGTGCCACGACCTGCGCTGAAGCCTTTTGCTGCACCCGGCGGCCACCGGACGGCCGCTGTTTGACTGCCTAGAACAACAACTTAAAAATCATTGATCTCAAATGAGGCATTCCCATGCACACGCCCCGTATCGCGCTGGTCTGGCAAATCATGATCGGCTTGCTCGCCGGCATCGCCATTGGTGCCCTGTTGCACCAGTTCCCCGAATCCCGGCCGTGGCTGGTGGACAATCTCCTGCAACCGGCGGGCGATATTTTTATCAAGCTGATGAAGATGATCGTGGTGCCCATCGTTTTTGCCTGCATGGTGGTGGGCATTGCCGGGCACGGCGATGGTAAATCCCTGGGCCGTATCGGCGTGCGCTCCCTGGGGTATTTTTTCTGCATCACCACCTTGGCGATCATTGTCGGGCTGGTGCTGGGCAACCTGCTCAAGCCGGGGGCCGGCACTGAACTGTCGAGCCTGCATGCGGCGTCTATCACCCTGCCCACCAGCAGTGGCGCGGGTCACAGCCTGGGGCAGATTATCGTCGGGATCATCCCCGACAACGTGGTCAGCGCCATGGCCCAGGGCAGTCTGTTGTCGGTGCTGTTTTTTGCGGTGATGTTCGGCCTTGGTGTGGCGCGGTTGCCCGCCGAGCGCAAAGACCCGGTGATTGCGCTGCTGCGTGGCGTGTCGGATGCCATGTTCAAGGTCACGTCGATGATCATGGCCTACTCGCCCATTGGCGTGTTCGGCATGATTGCCGTGACCGTGGCCAACTTTGGCTTTGGCTCGTTGCTGCCGTTGGCCAAGCTGATCATGGTCAGTTACGTGTCCATCGCGTTCTTTGTGCTGGTGGTGCTCAACCTGGTGGCGCGCCTGTGCGGGATCAACCTGTTTGCCTTGATGCGCCATATCAAGGATGAGCTGATCCTGGCTTTCTCCACCGCGAGTTCGGCGTCGGTCATGCCGCAACTGATGAAGAAGCTGGAGACCTACGGCGTACCGCCTTCGCTGGTGAGCTTTGTGGTGCCGGTGGGTTACTCGTTCAACCTCGACGGCGCCTCGCTGTTCCTTGGCATCGGCACGCTGTTCGTGGCGCAGCTATACGGAATCGACCTGAGCCTTGGGGATCAGGCGCTGCTGGTGGTGACCATGGTGCTCACCTCCAAGGGGGCTGCGGGTGTGCCGGGGTTCATGTTCGTGATTCTCTCGGCAACACTCGCCAGTGCCGGGTTGCCACTGGAGGGGATCGCGTTTATTGCCGGGGTGTATCGCTTGATGGAAATGCCGACGACCGCACTGAACGTGCTGGGCAATGCGCTGGCGCCGTTGGTGATTGCCAAGTGGGAAGGCCGTGACGCTAAGGCGACGCACGAACCGAGCGCCAAGAATGTGCCTTCACGTTAGCGAGGGCGTTACGAATAAAGGCGCTCCAAAGAGCGCCTTTATTCATTTCAACTCACTGCTCGCCGATGGATTTCACCTCAGCCTTGGCAGCGCCACCGATGGCAATGCGTTTAGGCTTGGCTTCCTCCGGCACGACCCTGAGCAGGTCGATGCTCAGTAAGCCATTGGAAAGCTGTGCGCCTTGCACTTCGATGTGGTCGACCAGGCGGAACGACAGGCGGAACGCGCGCTGGGCAATGCCTTGGTGCAGGTAGGTGATGCCTTCATTGTGCTCGCGTTTGCCGCCGGCGACGGTCAACACGCCCTTTTCCACCTGGATTTCCAAGTCATCTTCCACCAGGCCTGCCGCCGCGATGACGATTCGGTAATGGTCATCTCCGTGCTTTTCGACGTTGTGCGGTGGGTAGGTGGTACCGGCCTCGCTGCGAAGCGCCGATTCGAAAAGGTCGTTGAAACGGTCAAAGCCGACGGAATGGCGGAACAGTGGGGCCAACGAAAGAGTAGTAGCCATTGCAAAATCTCCTGAGGTTTCTCCAAGTGATTTGGTACGCGACCCGTATTCGGCATCGCGTAAAACCTATGTAGGTTCAGGCTTAAAATTTTCAAGCGGCGCCCACAAAAAATTTTTACCCGAGGCGATAAGCCCCCGCGCCGCTGCCGTAGGTGTGCACGATCCACTCCACCGTTTCGCTGAGCGTGTTGCACGGGATGGCGACGGCCTGGGCACCGGCAACATCATGGCTTCACTTTGCACATTGACATATCGGTAAATCTCGATATCCTCGCGACATGGACCTACTCGACATATTCAAAGCCCTCTCAAACCGAACTCGACTTGAAATCCTGAAAGGTTTGAAGGATCCCGAAAAGAACTTCCCCCCGCAGGATGAAGGGGACGTTCATACCGTGGGCGTTTGCGTCAGCAGCATCCAGGAAGGCGTCGGGCTGTCGCAGTCAACTGTGTCCGATTACCTGGCCACGCTACACCGCGCGGGCTTGATCGAAACCCGGCGTATCGGCCAGTGGACCTACTACAAGCGCAACGAAGCAACCATCAGCGCCCTGGCCGAAATCATCGGCAAGGAGCTGTAATTTTTTACCCTAGGATATCGAGAATTCCCGATATCCCTTTTTACCGAAACCCACTGCTATTGAACCCACTGTTACTGAAACGAGGTAATGCAATGAAAGCGATGATGCTCGACTCATTTGGCGGCCCGGATTCGTTCAAACGCTGCGAGGTGCCCACGCCGGTTCCGCAGACAGGACAGGTACTGGTGCGGGTCCACGCAACGTCTATCAACCCGCTGGATTATCAGGTGCGGCGCGGTGACTATGCCGACCTGGTGCCCCTCCCCGCCATCACCGGCCACGACGTCTCCGGCGTTGTCGAAGCCATCGGCCCCGGCGTGACGAATTTCGCGCCAGGCGACGAAGTCTGGTACACCCCGCAGATCTTCGACGGCCCCGGCAGTTACGCCGAATACCACGTCGCAGCCGAAAGCATCATCGGCAAGAAACCGCCCACCCTGAGCCACCTTGAAGCGGCCAGCCTGAGCCTGGTCGGCGGCACGGCATGGGAAGCGCTGACCGTGCGCGCAGCGCTTCGGGTCGGGGAAAGTATCCTGATACATGGCGGCGCCGGCGGCGTCGGCCACGTGGCGATCCAACTGGCAAAAGCCATCGGCGCCAGGGTGTTCACCACCGTGCGCGAAGCCAACATTGAGTTCGTTGAAAGCATGGGCGCCGACGTGATCATCGACTACGAAAAGGAGGACTACGTTGACGCCATCTTGCGGGAAACCGGTGGGCGCGGCGTCGATGTGGTGTTCGACACCATCGGCGGCAACACGCTGTCGCGCAGCCCCGACGCACTCGCGCAACTGGGCCGCGTGGTCTCGATCGTCGACATCGCCCAGCCACAGAACCTGGTCCAGGCCTGGGGCAAGAATGCGAGTTACCACTTCGTGTTCACGCGGCAAAATCGCGGCAAGCTGGATGAGCTGAGCACGTTGGTTGCGCAGGGCCAACTACGCCCCCATGTGGGCGCCGTCTACTCGCTGGCCGACATTGGACGCGCCCATGCCCGCCTGGAGAGCCCCAACAACGGCATCCAAGGGAAGATCGCAATTGCTGTCGAGCCTACTCAAGGAGCAACGTCATGATCTACGAGATCGCCGTGCTGCCTGTTCACAAGGAACACATCGACGCCTTCAGGCTTGCCTTTGCCGAGGTGGCGCCACTGCTCAGCCGTGCGCAAGGCTACCTGGGCCATATGCTTGCCCAGGGCGTTGAAACACCGGAGCGCTTCAACCTGATCGTGCGCTGGGAATCGCTGGAGCACCACACGCCGGGGTTTGAAGCGAGTGAGGACCATCGGCTGTTCATGCTGGGGTTGGAGGCGTTTTTTTCGGAGGAACCGCAGGTTTATCACATTGAGGGGGCGGGGTTTATCGACTAGAAAATCCAAGGCAAAAAAAAGCCTGCATCTCTGCAGGCTTTTCTTGATGTCGCTATCTGGCTCCACGACCTGGACTCGAACCAGGGACCCAATGATTAACAGTCATTTGCTCTACCAACTGAGCTATCGCGGAATGCGCCGTATGTTACTGATTGAAAAGGAGAAGTCAAGCTTTCTATGGCATTCGGCGCGATTAAACCGGATGGCCGGTTGAAACGGCGTGTTCCCTGGCCAGTTCCAGCCATGCCAAGGCGGCGGGTGGCAGGTGGGCGCTGGTGCGCCAGGCCAGGGCGATATGCCAGTCGGTATGGGGTTCGTCCAGAGGGATCAGGGCGATACCGGCGTGTTGATGCTTGTGCGCCAGCATGCGTGGCAGGAAGGCCACGCCCAGGCCGGCCGCGACCAGGTCGACAATAAAGTCGATCTGCCCGCTGCGGGCTGTCACTTTGGGGGTGACGCCTTTGCGCTCACAGGCGGCGAGGATCTTGGCATTCAGGGCGAAGCCGGCTTCGAACAGGATGAACGGCGAATCGGCCAGGTGGGTGAAGTCGATACGCCCGAGGTGAGCCAGCGGGTGGCTGATGGGCAGTACGGCCATCAACGGCTCATTGCGCACGGGCTGGTAATCGAAGTCTTCGTCGACCGGCAGCAACAGCGCCGCCAGGTCGACCTCCCCGGCTTCCAGGCACTCGCGCAGGCGTTTGCTGCCGTATTCGGTGAGTTCGATGTCGATGTCCGGGTAGCGGCTGCGGTAGGTGGCGAACATTGTCGCGAAGAGCACGCCGCAGCCCACGGGGGGCAGGCCAATGCGCAGCACGCCACGCTTGAGGCCGCGCAGGTCGTTGATTTCGGCCACCAGGTCATTGCGCTCGGCGAGCAGTACCAAGGCACGGCGGTAGGCAATCTCGCCGGCAGCGGTGAGTTCGTTGCGGTGGCCCAGGCGATTGAGCAGCGGCGTGCCCAGCTCCTCTTCCAGGGTCTTGACCGCCTTGCTCACGGTGGATTGAGTCAGGGCCACCACCTCGGCAGCCTGGGAGAAACCGCCCTGGCGCACCACTTCGACAAAGGCCCGCAATGTTCTGAGGTTCATCAGTATTCCTTTGGCGACTGGCTACCAGCGATAAAAGTTGTTTTTATCATGCCAGAGAGTTGCCTATCCTGAACCCACTTTGCCTTGTGGAGCCCCAAATAATGATCATCTCGTCCGCCTCCGACTACCGCGCAGCCGCCAAGCGCAAGCTGCCGCGCTTCCTGTTCGACTACATCGACGGCGGCGCCTACGCCGAACACACGATGCGTGCGAACAGTTCGGACCTGGCCGAGATCAGCCTGCGCCAGCGCATCCTGCGTAACGTGGACAACCTGAGCCTGAAAACCACCCTGTTCGGCCAGGCACTGGACATGCCAGTGATCCTCAGCCCGGTCGGCCTCACCGGGATGTACGCGCGGCGCGGCGAAGTGCAGGCGGCCAAGGCGGCGGCGAACAAGGGCATTCCGTTCTGCCTGTCGACGGTGTCGGTCTGCCCGATTGAAGAAGTGGCGTCGCAAAGCGCGCGAGCGATCTGGTTCCAGCTGTATGTGCTCAAGGACCGTGGCTTCATGCGCAACGCGCTGGAGCGCGCGCAAGCTGCCGGGGTCACCACCTTGGTGTTTACCGTGGACATGCCCACGCCCGGCGCGCGCTATCGCGATGCTCATTCGGGTATGTCGGGGCCGTTCGCGGCACAGCGGCGCATGCTGCAAGCCGTGACCAAGCCGCAGTGGGCGTTCGACGTCGGGTTGATGGGCCGCCCCCACGACTTGGGCAATATCTCCAAGTACCTGGGCAAACCGACCCATCTGGAAGACTACATCGGCTGGCTGGCGAACAATTTCGACCCGTCGATCAGCTGGAAAGACCTGGAGTGGATCCGTGAGTTCTGGAAAGGCCCGATGATCATCAAAGGCATCCTCGACCCCCAGGACGCCAAGGACGCGGTGAGCTTCGGCGCCGACGGCATCGTCGTGTCCAACCACGGCGGCCGCCAGCTGGACGGCGTACTGTCCACCGCCAAGGCCTTGCCGCCGATTGCCGATGCAGTGGGCGATGACCTCACGGTGCTGGTGGACTCGGGCATCCGCTCCGGGCTGGACGTAGTGCGCATGCTCGCCCTGGGTGCCAAGGCGTGCCTGCTGGGACGCGCCACCGCCTATGCACTGGCTGCCGATGGCCAGCACGGCGTGGAAAACCTGCTGGACATCTTCGCCAAGGAAATGCGCGTGGCCATGACCCTGACCGGCGTCACCTCCATCGAGCAGATCGACCGCACCACCCTGGTCTAACCCTGCTGCTCGACGATCCCGCGTGCCTTGAGTTGGGCCAGTTGCTCCGGCGTCAGGCCCAACCGCCCGCTGAGGATATCGTCGGTGTGTTGCCCCAGCATCGGCGCCGGCCGCACATACTCCACGGGCGTACCAGACAGCTTGATCGGGCTGCCGACCATGGCAAAGTCCGGGTTGCGGGGGTGGGGGATTTTCACCATCAGGTTGCGTGCAATCACCTGGGGTTCTTCCAGGGATTGGGCGATGGAATTGATCGCCCCCACCGGCACTTTCGACGCATGGATGCACGCCACCCACTCATCAGCGCTGCGCCCCAGGAAGTGCGCCGAAAGCAGCGCGACGATTGCTTCACGATGCGCCACGCGGTCGGCATTGCGGCGAAAGCGCGGGTCGTCCGGCAAGTGTGGCAGGCCAATGCTCTGGCACAAGGCAATGAACTGGCTGTCGTTGCCGCAGGCGATAATGAAGTCGCGGTCGGCGGCGCGGAACACTTGGTAAGGCACGATATTGGCGTGGGCATTGCCATAGCGCTGCGGCACCTTGCCCGAGGCCAGGTAATTCATGCTCTGGTTGGCCAAGGTTGCGACCTGCACATCCAGCAGCGCCATATCAATGTATTGACCCACACCGGTACGTTCCCGGCTGAGCAGCGCGGCCTGGATTGCCACGGTGGAATACAGGCCGGTCATCAGGTCGGAAAACGCCACGCCGACTTTTTGCGGGCCGCCGCCCGGCAGGTCATCACGCTCACCGGTGATGCTCATCAGGCCGCCGATGCCCTGGATGATGAAGTCGTAGCCGGGCTCTTCGGCACGCGGGCCGGTCTGGCCGAAGCCGGTGATGGAGCAATACACCAGGCGCGGGTTGATCTCTGCCAGGGTCGCGTAGTCCAGACCGTAGCGGGCCAGGGAGCCCGCTTTGTAGTTTTCGATCAGTACATCCGAGCTGGCCGCCAGTGCGCGCACCAGCTCCTGGCCTTCGGGGCTGGCCATGTCGATGGCCACGGATAACTTGCCACGGTTGGTCGACTGGTAATACGAAGCCTCGCCGGACGACTCGCCGTTGTCAGTCTTCATCCAGGGCGGGCCCCAGCCACGCGTGTCGTCGCCGCTTTGGGGGCGTTCGATCTTGATCACTTCCGCACCGAGGTCGGCCAACACTTGCCCGCACCAGGGGCCGGCCAACACACGGCTTAAATCCAGCACCCGCAAACCTGTCAATGCACCCATTGTTCTTATCCTGTGAGGTTGGGAAATCAGCCGAATGTCGGCTCTTCATGGCGCAGGGAAATCCCCAGCATCGCCCGCCGCCGCAGCCAGGGGCTGGGGCGGTAACGCGGGTCGTGGGTGAGTTCGCTCATGCGCTGCAAAATCGTCAGCAACCGCCGTGGCCCAAGGGCATCGCCCCACGCCAGCGGACCGTTGGGGTAGCCCAGGCCGAGCTGCACCGCCTGGTCGATATCCTCGACGCTGGCGATGCGTTGCTGGGCGATGTCACACGCCAGGTTGACCACCATCGCCAAGGTGCGCTGCGCCACGAAGCCAACGCTGTCACCAATCACCGTGACGCCCACGCCATCCGCCGCCAGCAAGGCGTGTGCCGCGTCGCGCATGGCCGTGGATGTCAGCGGGTTTTGCATCAGTGTGCGATGGCGTGACAGGTCCGTCAGCAGGTCGACG
Organism: Pseudomonas sp. AC112; assembly: GCF_979253545.1. Lineage (NCBI taxonomy): Bacteria > Pseudomonadati > Pseudomonadota > Gammaproteobacteria > Pseudomonadales > Pseudomonadaceae > Pseudomonas > Pseudomonas sp. AC112. Next base: position 4,339,321 of record NZ_CEEDCM010000001.1, on the reverse strand, counting down.
CACAGGGTCCGTGCAGGGTCGGTATCGAAACGCACGCAGGCGCTGGTGGCATCGAGGCCATACGGGGCCAGCAGGCATAACGCGTCGGGCGAGGGTTGCGCGGCGTGCTCCAAGTGGGCGCCCAGGTTGATCACCAGGGCACTCAAGCGCTCGTAGTCTTCGCTGTTCTCGGTGGCGATCCATACCGGTGGCTGCTGTTGCACACGGGGCACCGGCTGGGGTTGCGGGCCGTTGATGAGCTGGCCGTTCTCATAGTGATAGAAGCCATGGCCGGTCTTGCGCCCGAGGCGGCCGCCCACCAGCATTTGCCGGGTCAGGGGCGACGGTCTGTAGCGTGGCTCCTGATAAAACTGGTTGTAGATCGACTCCATCACCGGGTGCGACACGTCCAGCCCGGTGAGATCCAGAAGCTGCAGCGGCCCCATGCGGAACCCGGCGCCGTCGCGCAGGATGCGGTCGATATCGCCGCGCTCGGCGATGCCTTCATCCAACATCTTCAGGGCTTCGGTGCCATAGGCACGGCCGGCGTGGTTGACGATGAAACCCGGGGTGTCCTTGGCGCGCACACCGCGATGGCCGATCCGCGCCACCAGCGCCAGCAGCGCGTCACCGACCGCCGGCGCGGTGGCCAGGCCGTCGATCACCTCCACCACACGCATCAACGGCACCGGGTTGAAGAAATGCAGCCCGGCCACGCGCTCAGGGCGCTGGCAACCGGTGGCGATGGCCGTGACCGAGAGTGACGAGGTGTTGGTCGCCAGGATGCAGTTCGGGCTCACGATACTTTCAAGCTGTTGCAGCAGCCCGCGCTTGGCGTCGAGGTTTTCGACGATGGCTTCCACCACCAGGTCGCAGCCCTTCAGCTCGTCGATGAGGCCGACCACCTGCAAGTTGGCCAACGCCGCGTCCATCGCCGCCTGGCTGATCTTGCCCTTGCTTACCAACGTCGCAAACGTGCTGTCGAGGTGGTCCCGCGCCGCTTGCGCAGCGCCGTCACGGGCATCGAACAGGCGCACCGCCACACCGGCTTGAGCGGCGATTTGCGCAATGCCTGCGCCCATGACACCGGTGCCCACCAGCCCCATCGTATTCAGGGTGTCGGTCATGCTTATTCCCCTCGGTATTGCGGCGTGCGTTTCTCGAAGAACGCCGCGGCGCCCTCCTTCTGGTCCTTGGAATCGAACAGCAATTGGAACGCCTTGCGTTCCAGCACCAAGGCGCTTTCCAACGGCAGGTCGGCACCGGCCAGCATCACTTCCTTGATCTGCTGCACCGCCAGTGGCGGCAGTGCGGCGATCTGCGCGGCCAGTTCCAGTGCGCGCGGCAGTGTCTGGTCGTCGCTGACCATTTCGCTGAGCATGCCCATCGCCAGGGCTTCCTTCGCACTGACCATGCAGCCGGTGAGCGCAATGCGCATCGCCTGGAACTTACCCACCGCACGCACCAGGCGCTGGGTGCCGCCCGCGCCCGGCATCAAGCCCAGCTTGACCTCGGGCTGGGCGAAGCGCGCCGATTCGCCGGCCACGATCAGGTCACAATGCATCGCCAGCTCGCAGCCGCCGCCCAGGGCAAAACCGTTGACGGCAGCGATCACCGGCTTGGGGCAACGGCTGATGGCTTCCCACAGGTATTCGGTATGGCGACGGTACATATCAATCGCCCCCGCCGCGGCGAACTCCTTGATATCCGCCCCAGCGACGAAAAACTGTTCGCCACCGGTCAGCACAATGGCGCGCACATCCTGGCGCCGGGACAGCGCGCGGAAATGCTCGGCAAGGGCTTCACGCACCTGGGCATTGAGGGCGTTCTTGACCTCGGGCCGATGGATACGGACTACGGCCACGCCGTTGTCCTGGACGTCGAGGGTCACTACGGGTGGGTTAGCGCTGGTCACATTCACTCCTGCTACAACGTTCTTGTTAGTGGAATTGCTACAGTTTCGCTGTGCGAAATAACATTCCGTATTTGTCGATAATCATAAGTATCGACCCCGCACGTGTAAACGTAAAAACCCTAACCCTTACTAAAACAATCGATAACTTGCTGTTTTAAAGGGTTTTATCGACGTTAACTATCACAGATAAAAAATTTGCTTAGTTTCGCTGTGCGGAATACTATTTTGTTTTGTTGATTTTATAAAAAAATGAGGATTAACATGCGCCGTCGAAACGCGGACTCGGACACCCCCGGAGCTCCTGCAGGAAACGTCCCTACAGGCACCAACGCCTTCGAGCATTTGTTGATTGACCCGATGAACAACGATGAGGAGGAAGACAAGGACCGCCAGTTCGTCACCGCCCTGGCCCGTGGCCTGGAACTGCTGCGCTGTTTCACGCCGAGCGAGAGCGTGCTGGGCAACCAGGAACTGGCGCGCAAAACCGGGCTGCCAAAGCCGACGATCACCCGCATGACCCACACTTTGACGCGCTTGGGTTACCTCAAGCACCTGCCGCAGTCGGGCCGGTACCAGTTGGACGTGGGCGTGATGGCGTTCGGTTACGCGATGCTGTCGAACCTGTCGATCCGGGCCGTGGCGCACCCGTTGATGGAGACCATGGCCAAGTACGCCCAGGCTGCCGTCGCGATGGCCACCCGGGACCGCCTCGACGCGGTGTACCTGGATGTGGTCCAGGGCGAAGCGAATATGACCATGCGCCGCCAGGTGGGTACGCGGTTGCCGTTGCACTTGAGTTCAGCAGGCCGCGCCTGCCTGGCAGCGATGCCGGAAAACGAGCGGGATTTCATTCTCGACCACATCCGCCAGCGCCATCTGGAGGACTGGCCGACGATCCGCAAGGGGCTGGAACGCGCCTTCCGGGACTACACCGATTTCGGCTACTGCATGTCGATCGGTGAGTGGCACCGCGATGTCAACGCCATCGCCGTACCGCTGCGACACGCACAACACGGCTTGCTGGCGTTCAACTGTGGCGGACCGAGTTTCCACCTCTCCCGGGAGAAACTCGAAGACGACATCGGCCCACGCCTCAAGCACATGGTGAACAATATCGAGGCCGCCACCCGCTAGCTGGACCGGTGCATGGCCTCGGCAGATCGACGATAACAGGCCCGCCGAACGGGCCGCTGAGGAATGCACATGATCCGAGACGCACAAACGCTTCATATCCTGGTGGACGCCATTGCGCAGTTCGTCGACGAAGCGCTGATCCCACGGGAAAACGAAGTCGCCGAGACCGATGAAATCCCGGCGGATATCGTCAGCCAGTTCCAGGACATGGGCCTGTTCGGCCTGACCATTCCCGAAGCCTACGGCGGCCTGGGCCTGACCATGGAAGAAGAGGTGACTATTGCCTTTGAACTGGGGCGCACCTCCCCGGCCTTCCGCTCCTACTTCGGCACCAACAATGGCATCGGCTCCATCGGCATCCTGCTCGACGGCACCGATGCGCAGAAAGAACACTACTTGCCGTTGCTGGCCAGCGGCGAGCTGCTCAGCTCGTTCTGCCTCACCGAACCGGACTCGGGCTCCGACGCCGCCTCGCTGAAAACCACGGCGGTGCGCGATGGTGATGACTACATCATCAACGGCACCAAGCGCTTCATCACCAATGCCCCACACGCCGGGATCTTTACGGTAATGGCGCGCACCAATCCTGGCATCAAGGGTTCGGGTGGGATCAGCGCTTTTATCATCGAACGTGAGACGCCAGGCCTGTCGCTGGGCAAGCGCGACCACAAGATGGGCCAGCAAGGCGCGCACACCAGTGACGTGATTTTCGACAACGTGCGCGTACCCGCCAGCCAGTTGATCGGTGGCGTGGAAGGCGTGGGTTTCAAGACCGCCATGAAGGTCCTCGACAAAGGCCGCCTGCACATCGCCGCCGTCAGCGTGGGCGCAGCCGAGCGCATGTTGAGCGACGCGCTGAATTATGCGATCGAACGCAAGCAGTTCGGCCAACCGATTGCCGAGTTCCAACTGATCCAGGCCATGCTCGCCGACAGCAAGGCTGAAATCTACGCCGCGCGCTGCATGGTGCTCGACGCCGCCCGCCAGCGCGACGAAGGCCGGGACATCGGCACCGAAGCCTCGTGCTCGAAGATGTTCGCCACCGAGATGTGCGGCCGCGTCGCTGACCGTTGCGTGCAGATCCATGGCGGTGCCGGCTATATCAGCGAGTACGCCATCGAACGTTTCTACCGGGATGTGCGCCTGTTCCGACTGTACGAAGGCACGACGCAGATCCAGCAACTGGTGATTGCCCGCAACATGATTCGCGCGGCGCAACGCTAAGCCTCACCGCACCACCATACCCAATGCCCTAACAACTACAAGCAAGGTATCGTTATGGAAGTCGCCGCATCGGCGGGCGCGTTGTCGCCTGCAAAAAGCAAACTGTGGATCATCGTTTTTATCTTCTGCTTCCTTGGCCTGTTGATCGATGGCGCAGACCTGATGCTGCTGTCCTACAGCCTCAGCAGCCTCAAGGCCGAGTTCGGCCTGACCAGCGTCGAGGCCGGCAGCCTCGGCAGCTTCACCCTGGCCGGCATGGCCATTGGCGGCATTTACGGTGGCTGGGCCTGCGATCGCTTCGGCCGGGTGAAGACCGTGGTGTGGAGCATCGTGCTGTTCTCCGTGGGCACGGCGATCCTGGGCATGACCCACAGCTATTGGCAGTTCGCGAGCACGCGGTTTTTCGCCTCCCTCGGCCTGGGCGCGCTGTATGTGGCGTGCAATACGCTGATGGCGGAATACGTGCCGACCCGCTACCGCACCACCGTGCTCGGCACCCTGCAGGCGGGTTGGTCGGTGGGTTACATCGTCGCCACCCTGCTGGCCGGCTGGATCCTTCCCGAGCACGGTTGGCGCTGGCTGTTCTACGTGGCAATCATCCCGGTGATCCTCGCCGTGCTGATGCAACGCCTGGTCCCCGAGCCCCAGGCCTGGCTGACCGCACGGGCCGAGCGAGCCCGGGAGAAAGCCACTGGTAGCCAGCAGGCGCTGAAGAAAAAGCCCGACGGCATGTTCAAATTGATCTTCAGCGACCCGAAGGCCAGCCGCATGTTCCTGCTCTGGGCCCTCACCGCAGGCTTCCTGCAGTTCGGCTACTACGGCGTGAACAATTGGATGCCGTCCTACTTGGAAGGCGAGCTGGGGATGAACTTCAAGTCGATGACCAGCTACATGGTCGGCACCTATGCGGCGATGATCTTTGGCAAGATCCTCGCAGGGCTGGCGGCGGATCGCCTGGGACGTCGCGCCGTGTTTGCATTTGGCGCCCTGGGCACGGCGGTCTTCCTACCGGTAATCGTGTTGTTCCAGAGCCCCGAGAACATCTTGTGGATGCTGGTGGTGTTCGGCTTCCTGTACGGGATTCCCTATGGCGTCAATGCCACCTACATGACCGAAAGCTTCGAAGCGAAGTTTCGCGGCTCGGCAGTGGGTGGCGCCTATAACATCGGGCGCATTGGTGCGGCAGTGGCACCGGCGGCCATCGGTTTCCTGGCGTCCCATGGCTCGATCGGCATGGGCTTTTTGGTGATGGGCGGCGCGTATTTTATCTGCGGTGTGATCCCTGCGTTGTTTATTCGCGATAAACAGTTCGATCCGCAAAAACAGTAAGCCCCGCCTTCAGTTGCCAAATAACTGGCGTCATCATTCGGCGACTGTTTTTAGCGATAAAAACAGTCGCTTGATTTATAAGCCATTTAATTAGATTGAACCTATTTGGCATGAATCTCGCTCTAACCTCACCCAAGCAGGTTAAGCGATGACAAGACGTGCGGCAGTACCCAGGGGTTATAACCCTTGGCAAAGCGGTCTAAACTGTTACCTATGTTTTACGGAACTGACGGAACAGTAAGACGCTTGGCACTCGCCACTCTCATCGAGCCTGTAAGACAGCTATGTGCTTAGAGGCCGATCGCTTATGAAAACACCTACCCAGACCAACGCAATTGACTTTGACACCGCCAAATTGCAACGCCTGGGATTTGGTCAACCATCCCTCCTTCCACGCCGCCCCACGACCCTTGCGCAACTTCGCCAGCAGCTGGGCCAGCAATTGCAAACCAGCCTGGAACCGGAGCGCATCCTCGGCGTGTTCTTCCGCGAGATCCAACGCCTGGTGCCCCTGGACGCCCTGCAGTACCGCCATCAAGCCAGCGACCTGCGCCTGGAGTTCGGCCATCGTGGCCACCATTCGGTGAGCTACAGCCTGAGCCATGAAGGCGAGCACCTCGGCGAGCTGATCTTTCGGCGCAACCAGCGCCTGGTGGAAGAAGAACTCGGCCAGCTCGAATCCCTGCTGTCCACCCTGCTCTACCCGATGCGCAACGCCTTGCTTTACCGCGCCGCCACCCGCAGCGCCCTGCGCGACCCGCTGACCGAGACCGGCAACCGCATCGCCATGGACCAGACTCTGCAACGGGAAATCGACATGGCGCGCCGGCACCTGAACCCGCTGTCGTTGTTGATGCTGGACATCGACCACTTCAAGACCATCAACGACACCCACGGCCATGCCGCTGGCGATAACGTACTGCGCGCCGTCGCCGGGGCGATCAAGAGCCAGTTACGTAACGTGGACATGGTGTTTCGGTTTGGCGGGGAAGAGTTTCTGATCCTGCTGTCCAACACCGGCCGTGAGGCGGCGGCGATGGTCGGTGAACGCCTGCGCCAGGCAGCACAGAACCAGGAATACTGGGCGGATGGAACACGGATCGAATTGACGGTCAGCCTGGGTTGCTCGACCCTGCTGGCCGCCGAGTCTGGCGAAAGCCTGCTGCGCCGGGCCGACAGCGCGTTGTACGTGGCCAAGCGCGAAGGCCGCAACCGCCTGGCAATGGCGGGGTAGCCCCCGCCATTGAATGACATCAGGCTTCGCTGGCGACCCGCGCCGGGCGTTCACGCAGTACGGCTGGGGCTTTCTCTTTCTCCAGGCGCATGCAGCTTTCCAGGAACAGGTACATGTAGTCGTAGCTCTTGCACACGGCCTGGCGCAGCTCGACCTGCAATTCCTTGCTTGGGTTCATCCCGGCCAGGGTGCAGATGATCTCCAGTGCCTCCCACGGATGAGCATCGTCGTACTGGGCGTGCATCTTCAGCCACTTCATTGCACGCTTGCGCTCTTCCTCGGGGAAGGCCGCCGCGTAGACACCGGTGGAGCAAACCACAGCAGACCACTCCCCCGTTGCCCCTTCGATCGCGTAGTTGGTCGCGGCAATGGCCACGATCAGCGAATCGGCGGAGCTGGTGTGCCAGCACCAGTGGCTCAGCGCATGCAACTCCGGCGGCACGTTCTGGGCCTGCAACTCCTCCAGGCTCACACCGTGGGCACGGGCCCAATGCACCCAATAGTCGGCGTGGTTGAGTTCCACGCGAATATTGCGCATCAGCCAGCGGCGCGCCATGTCTTCCCCAGGATGGCGGGCGAATTTGGTCTTCGTGAGGTTCTGTGCCATGTACAAGGCAAACTGTTCCACCACGGGCCAGCCACCGATCAGGTAGTGACGCATGGTCTTGGCGCTGAGCGCGTTATCGCGCATGCGCTGGTACAGTTCGTGTTCGACAACGCGACGCTTGCTCTCGCTACAGTCCAGGATCAGTTTCTGAGCCCAGGCGGGGTAACTCGAGGCTTCCATAAGCGGGCCGGTTCTGATGAATGTGTCGATCACTGTTAAGGCTCCTTTTTAAGTGTGATTGTACAGACCAGCAAATGTTTCAGCGGAATGTGCCGGGCGCCTTGAATAACAGAGGCTGCGGCCGCACAGGTCGACACTGCAAGCTATCAAAGGTAAACAATTGCGGTCGTTCAATCAGGTAGCCCTGAGCGTAATCCACACCAATCTCGAGTAACGCCTGTTCGATTTGCGGTGTCTCGACAAACTCTGCAATTGTGCGCTTACCCATGACATGGCCGATGTGATTGATCACTTCGACCATCGCGCGGTTAATCGGGTCGTCCAGCATATCCTTTACGAAACTTCCATCGATCTTCAGGAAGTCTACAGGTAAATGTTTGAGATAGGCGAATGAGGACATTCCGGCACAAAAGTCATCCAGGGAGAAATGACACCCTAAGGCTTTGAGTTCATTAATAAAGCGGATCGCACTGCCCAAGTTTGCAATCGCACTGGTTTCGGTAATTTCAAAACAGATCATTCCCGGCGGAATATTGTATGTATGAAACTTCTCACGCAAAAACCCGAGGAAGTCATCATCGCCAATGGTGATGCCTGACAGATTGATCGCACACATGGCCATGGGGCGCCCCGGACGCTCCAGCAGGCAACGGGCGATGATCCTGAACACGTTTTCCACCACCCAACGGTCCAGGGATGTCATCAAACCGTAACGCTCGGCGGCCGGAATGAAGCTGTCGGGCAGGATGATCCGCCCGGCCTCGTCATGCAGGCGCAGCAGAATCTCGATATGCCCATCGCCGCCGTCGGTGTGGCCCAGGGGTGAGATTTCCTGGGCGTACAGGCAGAACCGGTTCTCTTCCAGCGCCATGTGCAGGCGCTGCACCCAGGCCATTTCGCCAAAGCGCAGCGACAGTTCAGAATCGTCGGCGTGGTACACCTGCACACGGTTGCGGCCTTTTTCCTTGGCCATGTAGCACGCCATGTCGGCGGCGCGCAGTGAGGTTTCCAGGGTGGTCGGGGTGTTCCCCAGGTGTACCAGGCCGATGCTGACGGTGGTCATGAATGGCCGGCCCTTCCAGACGAAGTGCAGGCTTTGCACAGTATGGCGCAGGCTCTCGGCAATTTTTTCCGCCACCGCCGGCGGGCAGTTCTCCAGCAGGATGCCGAACTCATCACCGCCCAGGCGCGCCAGGGTGTCGCCCTCGCGCAGGTCCGACTGCAGCAGCGCGCAGATATGCCGCAGCAACTCGTCACCCGCCGCATGGCCACAGGTGTCGTTGACCAGCTTGAACTGGTCCAGGTCGAGGAACATCAAGGCATGGCGCCCGCCGTTTTGCTGAGTGGAAGGATGCAGCACCTGCTCCAGGCGGAACTCGAACTCGCGGCGGTTGGCCAGGCCGGTCAGGGCGTCGTGGGTCGCCTGCCAGGACAGGTTGGCGATGTATTGACGCTCCTGGGTCATGTCATGCAACACCAGCACCGCCCCCGTGATTTTGCCGGCACTGCGGATCGGCGCGCCCACCAGGGTCACCGACACCGTGCTGCCATCCAGGCGCTGGATGGTTTTGGAGTGCTCGCTGCCCCCGCTGAGCTGGCCCTTGACGATATGCTCGATCAAGGTAAAGCCGTCAGGCTGGGCATTGTCGTCCAGCAACTTGAACAGCGCCGCCAGCGGCAGCCCCTGGGCCTGGGCCGAATTCCAGTGGGTCAGCGCCTCGGCTGCCGGGTTCATATAGGTGATGGCGCCTTCGACGTCGGTGGTGATCACCCCGTCGCCAATTGACTCCAGGGTGATTTGCGCCCGCTCCTTCTCTTCCTGCAGTGCGTCGGCAAACGCGTGGCGCTGGGTCAGCAGCTTATGGGTACGCAACAACGCCAGCACGATCAGGCCCATGGCCGTCGCCAGGTTAGTGATCAACAGCAGCCGCAGGATCATCCGCGAGCCTTCGCCCAAGGCATCGCTGAAGGCCTTGGCCGCTGGCGTCACACCTTCGTTGATGGCGATGATGTGCGCCTTCCACTGCCGCACATCGTTGGCACTGACCTGGTCACGGGTGATTGCACCGTGCATCTCCCGCGCCAGGTCATCGAGTTGCACCAGGTAGCCATCACCCACGGTCCATAGCTCGATGGCTTTTTCCAAATAGCTGAAATGGCGAAAGTTGAGGTACAACCAGATCAGGCTGGAGACGTCATCCGGGTGGTTGCCGCCCTTGAGAATGCCCAGGCGTGCAGCGCTCAGGTCGGGGGTCGAGCGGTCCAGGGCGATGCGCAGCTCATGCCCGCCCTGGGGCACGGCGATGGCTTGCTGGTATTTGAGGTACGTGGCTTCGTCGCGGTTGTCGGCGTAGAGGGTCAGGTAGTAGATGGCGTCCTTCTGGCCCTTGGACCACAGGCTTTCGCCAGCCACGTAGCCACGCACCGCCGAGAGCACATAAAGACTGACGCAGCCTAACAATGCCTGGAACAGTACGACGGCGATAAAGGGCCAGACAATGCCCAACAGCCTTGGCGTTCCGAGAGTCCGCTTTTGCTTCATGAAGTCCCTTGCACATGCACTGCTGGATACGCACGCAAAAATCCGCTTCCGATAGCTCAGCCTAGGCTAAATCAACGCACTTGTTGTAAGTGTCCGTAGAGTTTGGCGTACAGCCCACCGTCAGCAATCAGTTGCTGATGGTCACCGTCCTCTGCAATGTGACCGCCGTCGAACACTAATACTCGATCGGCCTGCTTAACCGCCGACAGGCGGTGGGCAATAATCAGTGTAGTACGCCCACTGAGGAACCGCGCCAGCGCCTGGTGCAGGTTGTACTCGGTGGCGGCGTCCAGGGCGGAGGTGGCTTCGTCGAGTATCACCACCTTCGGTTCGGCCAACACCATGCGCGCAATCGCCAAGCGCTGACGCTGCCCGCCGGAAAACCGCACGCCCGAACGCCCGACCACACTGTCCAGGCCCATGGGCAATGCCCTGACGGTAGCATCCAGCTGCGCGATTTCCAGTGCCTGCCAGCAGGCCTGGTCACTGCGCTCACGGCCCATGGTCAGGTTGGCACGCACGGTGTCGTTGAACAGCGCCGGGTGCTGCAGCACCACGGCGACGTGCTCGCGAATAGTCTCCAGGCCGATTTCCTGCTGGGTTGCACCGCCAAAACGGATCGTGCCGGCCTGGGGCGTGTAGAGCCCGAGCAACAGTTGCACCAGGGTGCTTTTACCCCCGCCGCTGGCGCCGACAATCGCCACCTTTTCACCGGGCGCAATGGCCAGGTTCAACTGGTCGAGCACCAGCTCTTCGCCATAGCCGAAATTAAGGCCGCGCACTTCGATGCCGACGGTCTCACGCCCGGTGAAGGGGTCTTGGCCACCGGCGTATTGCGGCTCATCGGCGCGCGCCAGCAGCTCGTTAATCCGCGTCAGCGCCCCGCCCGCTGCGTAGTAGGCATATTGCAGGTTGAGCAATTGCTCCACCGGACCAATCATGAACCACAGGTAGCTGAACACGGCGAGCATCTGGCCGATGGACAGGTCGGAAAACAACACCGTCAGCATCGCCGCCGCGCGGAAGATGTCGATACCGAACTGGAACAGCAACCCGCTGGCACGGCTGGAGGCGTCGGTTTTCCACTGCGAGTGGATCGCGTAGTCGCGCACCTCCTGGGCACGCTGGCCCAGGCGCCCAAGGAAAAAGCCCTGGCGGTTGCCGGCGCGTACTTCCTGGATCGCGTCCAGGGTTTCGGTCAACGCCTGGGTGAAACGCGAGGTGCTGTCGTTTTCCAGCTTTTTCAAGTGTTTGACGCGCTTGCCCAACTGCACCGTGGCGTAGATCACCAGCGGGTTGAACAACAGGATCAGCAACGCCAGTTGCCAATGCATCCACACCAGAATCGCTGAGGTGCCCACCAGGGTAAGCATGGCCACCAGGAAACGGCTGAGGGTTTCGCCGACGAATTTATCCAGGGTATCCAGGTCGGTGACCAGGTGCGTGGTGACAGTGCCACTGCCCAGGCTTTCATATTCGCCCAGGGATATACGCTTGAGCCGTTCGATCAGCCGCACGCGGATGCGGTACACGATGTCCTTGGCCAGCCGCGCAAACAGCCGCGCCTGCACCACGTTGAACACCAGGGCGCCGCAGCGCAGGCACAGGGTCACCAGCAGCATCAGGCCGATATAGCCGGCTGCCTTCTGCCAGCCCAGGGGCAGCGCGTGGTTCATCACCTTGAGGGCGGCATCGCCATGGCCCAGCAGCACTTCGTCCACCAGCAACGGCAAAAGCAGAGGGATCGGCACGCTGCACAGGGTTGCCAGTACGGCAACGCCATTGGCGATCCACAGGGATTTTTTGTGGCGCAGGGCCAGGCGACGAATTTCCGCCCAGGTCAGGCGGTCGATGCGTTTACCGGGTTCTTTGTCAGGCTGATCATGCACAGGTTGCTCGCTCCAGCCATCGACCCAACAACGGCGACAGCTCGGACAGCGGCTGATACCCGTTGGTCAACAAGGCCAATTGGCCATTACGCTCGGCCAGCAATGTCGGGAAGCCGGCAATGCCCAGGTCTTGTACCCAGGTGAAATCGGCCGCGGTAGCCGCATGTTGCTCGGCACGGTCGAAGGCGCCGGCAAACTCGATACGCGGGATGCCCGCCTGCTCGGCCAGCTCCACCAGCACGCTGGCGAGGGTCACGTCGCGGCCCTCGACATAAAACGCGCGCTGGATCAGCCCCACCAGCTTCCAGGCACAATCCGGCGCCAGGCTGCGGGCAGTGACGATGGCACGGCACGCAGGCTCAGTGTCGTAGACAAACCCCTCGGGCAACGCACCTTCACGCTTGAACGGCTGGCCGGTGGCGTCGGTGACCGCCTGCCAGTGCTCCAGGATATAGCGCCGGGTCGTCGGCTCCAGCGCCGCGCCGCTGCCGGTGCGCAAGCCGCCCACCACCAGGTGCAACTCCACGCCGGCCGCCTGGGCCTGCTCCACCAACGCCTCGGCCACCGGGGCAAAGCCCCAGCACCAGGAACACATCGGGTCCATTACATAGAGCAGGCGCGCGGACATGGCTCAGGCCTCGGAAGGAGTTTGCTTATAGTTGAAGCCAATCGGGTGCGGCATGTTGCGGGCCTTGGCCAGCTCGATCTGCTTCTGGCGGTCAATCGCGCTGCGACGGGTCTTCTCCGGCAGCTTATCCCAGCAATGCGGGCAACTGATGCCAGCCACGTAGTGCTCGGAGGCGCGGTCTTCGACGCTCACCGGTGTGCGGCAGGCATGACATTGATCGTAGTCGCCTTCGCTCAGGTCGTGGCGCACGGTCACGCGATTATCGAAAACAAAGCAGTCGCCCTGCCACTTGGTGTCTTCCTGGGGCACCTCTTCGAGGTACTTCAGGATGCCGCCCTTGAGGTGGTACACCTCATCGAAACCTTCGCTGAGCATGTAGCTCGAGGCTTTCTCGCAACGAATGCCGCCGGTGCAGAACATGGCGACTTTCTTGTGCTTGGCCGGGTCGAAGTTGGCTTTGATGTAGTCGGGAAATTCGCGAAAACTGGTGGTTTTCGGGTCGATCGCGCCTTCAAAGGTGCCGATGGACACTTCGTAGTCGTTACGGGTGTCGATCAACAGCACTTCCGGGTCGCTGATCAGCGCGTTCCAGTCCTGCGGGTCGACATAGGTGCCAACCTTTTTGTTCGGGTCGACGCCTTCGACACCCAGGGTCACGATCTCTTTCTTGAGCTTGACCTTGGTGCGGTAGAACGGCTGGTCGTCGCAATAGGATTCTTTGTGGTCGATGTCGACCATGCGTGGGTCGTTCTTCAGCCAGGCCATCAGGCCATCAATGCCTTCGCGGCTGCCGGAAACGGTGCCGTTGATGCCTTCTTCGGCGATCAGCAAGGTGCCTTTGATGCCGTTGTCGACCATCGCCTGCAGCAGTGGCTCGCGCAGGGCGACGTAATCTTCGAGGGTGACGAACTTATACAGTGCCGCCACGACAATCGGTTGAGTCATGGGTGTTCTCTCCAGGTGGCTACCCTCGTAAGGGGTGAACCGGATGCAAAAAAAACGCGCCGACTAAGCGGCGCGTTGCGGATTCTAGCAAATGCAGGGTTTCAGCAACACCCGCGTATCAGCTATGCCCGCCGGCGCAGGTCGGCGAAGCCGGGGCTGCGTCGATTTTCGCCCATTCCTCAGGCGTGTAGGTATGCAGCGCCAGCGCATGAAACTCGCTCATCAGGTCACCCAGGGTGGCGTAGACCTTCTGATGGCGCTTGACGCGGTTGAGCCCCTCGAACTGCGGGCTGACCAGCACGGCCTTGAAGTGGGTCTGCAACCCACGGCTGTGCATATGGCTTTCATCCAGCACGCTCAAGTGGTCGGTGCCCAAGGCGGCAAGCGCCGTTTCGATACGCTGTTGCATGGTCATTCCTGATTACTTCTTCTTGGCCGGTGCGGCGGCTTTTGGCGTCAGCTCGTTGGTCATGTCTTCCAACAGCTTGTTCACTACCGGCACGGCGCTTTCCAGCTTGGCCTGGGTCATCTGGGCCGATTGCTGGGTCAGCTGCGGCATTTTTTCCAGGACTTTCTTGCCCAGTGGCGACTGGTAGAAGGCAACCAGGTCCTTGAGCTCGGATTCGCTGAAGTTGGTGGTGTAGAGCTTGACCATGTCAGGCTTCAGCTTTGGCCAGCCAATGGCCTGGTCCAGGGCGGCGTTGGCCTTGGCCTGGTAGCTGTCCAGCACGGATTGCTTGGCGGCAGGCGCCTTGGTCTGTTCGAAACGCTGGGCGAACATTTGCTGCACTTGCATGTACACCGGGGTACCCAGCTTATCGGCGTGGGCCAGGGTAAGGAAGGCTTCGGCACTGGCGTTGTGGCTGGCGGTATCGGCAAAGACTTGGCCGCTGGCGCAAACCAGAGCAACCGCGGTACAGATGGCACGAAGACGAGTCATCGAGTTTCCTTTTCTAGCAGGCGAGGTAATACCCCAAGGGCGCCCATTCTGCGCCTAAAAAACGCCATGGCTCAACCCCACCCCTTGTCGCGCCTGGATTTGCGGCGCTCAATCCGATGAAAAGTCTTTTAGGGGAACCCCCAGGGCCCATCACAGCCTAAACTGCGCAAACGAACCTGAAGGAGTGTGCCCGATGAGCCGTATCGAAACCGACAGCCTGGGAGAAGTCCACGTCCCGGATGACGCTTACTGGGGCGCCCAGACCCAACGTTCGCTGGTGAACTTCGCCATTGGCGAACAGCGCATGCCCCTGGCGGTATTGCACGCCCTGGCCTTGGTCAAGAAGGCGGCGGCACGGGTCAACGACCGTAATGGCGACCTGCCCGCCGATATCGCCCGCCTGATCGAACAGGCTGCCGACGAAGTACTGGCGGGCCAGCACGACGACCAGTTCCCCCTGGTGGTCTGGCAGACCGGCAGCGGCACCCAGAGCAACATGAACGCCAACGAGGTGATCGCCGGGCGCGCCAATGAACTGGCGGGCAACAAGCGCGGCGGCAAGAGCCCGGTGCACCCCAACGATCACGTCAACCGTTCCCAGAGCTCCAACGACTGCTTCCCTACGGCCATGAGCATCGCCGCCGTGCAGGCGGTGCATCAACAACTGCTCCCTGCGATCGCGACCCTGTCCGGCGGGCTCGCCGAGCAGGCTGCCAAGCATATGAAGCTGGTGAAAACCGGGCGCACCCACATGATGGACGCCACGCCGATCACCTTCGGCCAGGAACTCTCGGCCTTTATCGCCCAACTTGATTACGCTGAACGCGCCGTTCGCGCGGCCCTTCCCGCCGTGTGCGAACTGGCCCAGGGCGGCACCGCCGTCGGCACCGGGCTCAATGCGCCCCACGGGTTTGGCGAGGCGATTGCCTCCGAGCTGGCCGCACTGTCGGGCTTGCCGTTCGTCACTGCGGCGAACAAATTCGCCGCGCTCTCCGGCCACGAGCCGCTGGTGACCCTGCACGGCGCACTGAAGACCCTGGCCGTGGCCTTGATGAAAATTGCCAACGACTTGCGCCTGTTGGGCTCGGGCCCGCGCACCGGCCTGGCAGAGGTGAAGTTGCCGGCCAACGAACCGGGCAGCTCGATCATGCCGGGCAAGGTCAACCCTACCCAATGTGAAGCGTTGTCGATGCTGGCCTGCCAAGTCTTGGGCAATGACGTGACCATCGGCATTGCCGCCAGCCAGGGGCACTTGCAGTTGAACGTGTACAAGCCGGTGATCATCCATAACCTGCTGGAGTCCATCCGCCTGCTGGCCGACGGCTGCAACAACTTCCAGGAGCACTGCGTGGCCGGTCTCGAACCGGATGCCGTGCAGATGGCCGAACACCTTGAGCGTGGGCTGATGCTGGTCACAGCGCTCAACCCGCACATCGGCTACGACAAGTCCGCCGAGATCGCCAAGAAGGCGTATGCCGAAGGGCTGACGCTACGGGAGGCCGCGCTGGACCTGGGCTACCTCACCGATGCGGAATTCGACCAGTGGGTGCGCCCCGAAGACATGCTCGGTGCCTAGGACGCCATGCGCAACCGCCGGGCCTTGAGCCCGGCGAGCAATGATGGCGCCAGCGCCACGGTCGCCGAGCCCAGCACCACCACCAACGCCCCGGTATACCCCAGGGGGTTGATCTCTTCGGCCTGCACGTATTCCGGCCACAGCCACGCCGCCAAGGCCACCGCCACGAACGTCACCAGAGGCGTCAGCGCCAAAGTCGCACTGACCCGCGAGGCTTCCCAGTGGGCGAGCGCTTCGGCAAAGGCGCCGTAGGCCACCAGCGTATTCATGCAGCACGCCAGCAACAGCCAGCCTTGCAGCGGGCTCAGGTCCAATGCCTCCAAGGGATGCGCCCAGGGTGTCAGCAGCGCGGCGCAGCATAGGTAGATCACCATCATCACTTGCAGCGAATTCCACACCGTCAGCAATTGCTTCTGGCCCAGGGCGTAGAACACCCAGATGGTGGTGGCGAGCAGGATGGTCAGCACTCCGGCGGTGTAGGCGCCGAGCGAGGTGAGCATTTCTTCCAGGCGCTGGTTGAAGAACAGGCCAAACCCGATGATCAATACCACCAGGCCCACGCCCTGCCCCAGGCTGAAGCGCTCCTTGAACACAAACACACTGGCGATCATCAAGAAGATCGGCCCCATCTGCACCACCAACTGCGCGGTGCCGGGGCTGAGCATTTTCAGGCCCACCAGGTACAACACATAGTTGCCCACCAGGCCACACACCGCCATCCCCACCAGCCAGCCACCCTTGGGGCCGAGTACCTTGCGGCTGGGCAAGCGCCTGGTAAGCGCCAGGTAGACGAACAGGCAACCGCCGGCCACGGTCAGTCGAAACCAGGTGACGGTGATCGGGTCCATCACCTGCAACACCTGCTTGAGTTTGATCGGCAGAATGCCCCACAGAAACGCGGTCAGCAGGGTCAGGAGAAAACCGTAGACCCAGCGGCCGGAAGAGATGTGCATGAGTGCCCCGAATGCCTGAGGAAGTGGAAGCCGCATTCTAGGGGCAAGCGAACGATCCGGGATACGCCGCCGTTCAAAATGTAGGCGCTGGCAAGCAAACTCCAGAGTGCGAAAATAGCGTATCCACGATGCGAAGCGAGTCGCTCTTGATCTTGATCTCGCTTTTGATCCTAGGCGCCCCGTCAAACACGCTGGCCGGAATTCGACAGGGATTTGGGGGGTAAACCGGCAGGGATGCCGGTTTAGCCGCCCCGCGCCATGGATGGCGCGTGGCGGCGGCCCCCCAAATACCTGGCGGATTACGGGCACACCGAGCGTGAGCGAGGTGCCGAGTGTTGGGGCAAGAGCGTTTTGCTTACTTTTGCGCTGTTCAAAAGTGAGCCGCCGTAAGGGCGGAACCCATAGCAGCCGCTACCTAAATAACGGATATGTACACCGGACCAGCGCCTACAACGGTCGCTTCAAGATTCAGCGCACCGTTTCGAAAAGCCCGCTGGCGCCCATGCCCCCGCCCACGCACATGGTGACGATGCCATAGCGCAGGTTACGCCGCTGCAACTCACGCACCAGGTGCCCCACCTGCCGCGAACCGGTCATGCCGAAAGGGTGGCCGATAGAAATCGAGCCCCCATTGACGTTGTACTTGGCACTGTCGATTTCCAGGCGGTTACGCGCATACAGGCACTGGGACGCAAATGCTTCGTTGAGTTCCCACAGGTCGATATCCGCCACCTGCAAGCCCTTGGCCTTGAGTAGCTTGGGCACCGAGAACACCGGGCCGATGCCCATCTCGTCCGGTTCGCAGCCGGCTACGGTGAAGCCGCGGAAAAACGCCTTGGGCTTGAGCCCCAGCGCCAGGGCTTTTTCCAGGCTCATCACCAGGGTCATTGAGGCGCCATCGGAAAGCTGCGACGAGTTGCCCGCCGTCACCGAGCCGTCTTCGGCAAACACGGGCTTCAAGCCTTGCAGGCTGGCCAAGCTGGTGTCCGGGCGATTGCAGTCATCACGGTCGACCACGCCATCGAGCACCTGCACCTCACCGGTGTTCTTGTCCTCGACCTTGTACTTGACCGTCATCGGCACGATTTCATCGTTGAACAGGCCGTCGGCCTGGGCCTGGGCGGTGCGCTGCTGGCTTTGCAGGGCGTACAGGTCCTGGTCTTCGCGGCTGACGTTGTAGCGACGCGCGACGATCTCGGCGGTCTGGCCCATGGGGAAGTAGATGCCGGGCACCTGTTCTTTGAGCAACGGGTTGATCAGGTTGTCGGTGTTCACGCTTTTCATGGTCAGGCTGATGGACTCGACGCCGCCGGCGACGATGATGTCGCTGCAGCCCGAGGCAATCTGGTTGGCCGCAATGGCAATCGCCTGCAAGCCCGAGGAGCAGAATCGGTTGAGGGTCATGCCCGCGGTCCCCGTGCCCAATTGCGAGAGTACCGCCACGTTGCGCCCAATGTTGTAGCCCTGGGCGCCTTCGTTGGAGCCGGCGCCGACGATGCAATCTTCCACCGTGGCCGGGTCGATGCAATTGCGCGCGAGCAGCGCATTGACGCAATGGGCGGCCATGTCATCCGGACGGGTCTGGTTGAACTTGCCGCGAAAGGATTTGGCCAGGCCGGTTCGCACGCTGTCGACGATCACTACTTCACGCATGGGCTACCTCGATCTTGTCATTGTTGGAGAGATGGATCGAGGATAGATCCAGCTCAGCGCAACCGCGACGATCATTCACCCCGCCTATGCAAAAGCATGGCGTCGAACCTACTTCTTGCGTTTCTTATCGTGCTTGTCGGTCTTGGCGAACGCCTCTTCCAGCGCCAGGTTGATGGTGCGCAACACCTTCACCCGTGCCCAGCGCTTGTCATTGGCTTCTACCAGGGTCCAGGGCGCGACTTCGGTGCTGGTGCGGTCGACCATGTCGCCCACGGCCGCACGGTAGTCGTCCCATTTGTCGCGGTTGCGCCAGTCGTCTTCGGTGATCTTGAAGCGCTTGAACGGGATCTCTTCGCGCGCCTGGAAGCGCTCCAACTGCGTCTGCTTGTCGATGGCCAGCCAGAACTTGACCACAATCACCCCGGCGTCGCGCAGTTGCTCTTCAAAGTCATTGATCTCGCCATAGGCGCGCATCCAGTCCGCCGTGGTGCAGAAACCCTCGATACGCTCCACCAGCACGCGGCCATACCAGGAACGATCAAACACGGTGAACTTGCCCCGCGCCGGGATTTTCTGCCAGAACCGCCACAAGTACGGCTGGGCGCGTTCGTCCTCAGTGGGCGCAGCAATCGGCACGATATGGTACTGACGCGGGTCAAGCGCCGCCGCCACGCGCCGGATAGCCCCGCCCTTGCCTGCCGCATCGTTACCTTCAAACACGGTAACCAGTGCATGCTTGCGCATGCGTTTGTCACGCATCAGGCCGGAGAACCGCGCCTGTTCGGTGATCAGTTGCTCCTCGTAATCGTCCTTGTCCAGGCGCAGCGTCATGTCGAGGCTGTTAAGCAGGCTCATCTGGTCGACGGCAGTGGGCAGCGGCGCCGGGTTCATGCCACTGGCCTTGCCTTTGGGCAGCTTCAAGGCGTTCTGCAAGCCTTCGAGCAGGATCTTGCCCACGGTCAGGCTGCGGTAATTGCTGTCGACGCCTTCGATCACATGCCACGGCGCATAGTCGCGGCTGGTACGGCGCAGTACGCGCTCGCCGAAATGCACGAACTTGTCGTAGGTCTCGGACTGCTGCCAGTCCAGCGGGCTGATACGCCAGCTGTGCAGCGGGTCATCGGCCAGGGCCTTGAGCCGGGCCTTCATCTGCTTCTTGGACAGGTGGAACCAGAATTTGAAGATCAGCGCACCTTCGTCGCAGAGCATTTTTTCCAGGCGTTCGGCGCCGGCGATGGCCTGGTCGAGCCGCGCGTCCTTGATCTGCCCATGCACGCGGCCTTGCAGCATCTGGCTGTACCAGTTGCCGAAAAAGATGCCCATGCGCCCTTTGGCCGGCAGTTGCCGCCAGTAGCGCCAGGCCGGTGGCCGTGCCAGCTCTTCGTCGGTCTGCTGGTCGAAGGTGCGCACTTCAATCAGGCGCGGGTCCATCCATTCATTCAACAGCTTGACGGTCTCGCCCTTGCCGGCGCCCTCAATGCCGTTGATCAGGATGATCACCGGGAAGCGCTTTTGCTGCTGCAGTTCGTATTGCACTTCCAGCAAGGCTTCGCGCAGGGCGGGCACTTCGGCCTCAAAGGTGTCTTTGTCGATGGCGTGACCGATTTCGGCGGATTCGAACATGGGCAGCTCCGTTTCAAGATGGATCAAGACTAGCGGATTGGGCAACGCCATGCGGGAGGAAATTCCACCCGCGCTTGCCATGGGTCAATTCAAAGCCTGTTGATCGGCTAGAATGGCGGCCTTGTATTAGCCGAGCCGCCCATGAACCCCATCACCCACGCCCAACTCGACTGGGATGACCAAGGTCGCCCGCACTCGCGGGTGTTCGACGACGTGTACTTCTCCGACCAGTCGGGCCTTGAAGAAACCCGTTATGTGTTCCTTGAACAGAACCGTCTGCAAGCGCGTTTTGCTGCGCTGCCGGTGGGCGGGCGGTTGGTGATCGGCGAGACCGGGTTCGGCACCGGCTTGAACTTTCTGTGTGCCTGGCAACTGTTCGAGCAACACGCCGTGGCAGGCGCGCGCCTGCATTTTGTCAGCGTGGAAAAGTACCCACTGAGCCACGCCGACCTGCAACGCGCCCTCAGCCTCTGGCCCGAGCTTGCGCCCTTCGCCGCGCCTCTGCTGGCCCAGTACGTCGCCATTCATCAAGGCTTCCAGCGCCTAGTGCTGGATAACGGCCGCGTGACGTTGACCCTGCTGATCGGTGACGTCCTGGAGCAATTGCCGCAACTGGATGCGCAGATCGACGCCTGGTTCCTGGACGGCTTCGCGCCGGCGAAAAACCCCGAGATGTGGACCGCTGAACTGTTCGCCGAGTTGGCCAGGCTGTCAGCACCGGGTTGCACCATCAGCACCTTCACCAGCACCGGCTGGGTGCGTCGGCTGATCAATGCCGCCGGGTTCAAGATGAAGCGCACGCCGGGGATCGGCCATAAGTGGGAGATCCTGCGCGGTGAGTTTCTCGGTTGGCCCTCCGATACACCAACGCCTGCACACCCCAAGCCGTGGTTCGCCCGGCCCCCTGCCCCTCAGGGTGAGCGCCAGGCATTGGTGATCGGCGGCGGCCTGGCCGGTTGCGCCACGGCGGCGAGCCTGGCGGCGCGAGGTTGGCAGGTGAGCCTGCTGGAACGCCATGCGGCCCTCGCCCAAGAGGCTTCCGGTAACCCGCAGGGCGTGCTGTACCTCAAGCTATCGGCCCATGGCACGGCGTTGTCGCAACTGATCGTCGCCGGGTTCGGCTACACCCGCCGCGTGCTCGAACACCTGCATCGCGGCGTGGACTGGGACGGTTGCGGCGTGCTGCAACTGGCCTTCGACGCCAAGGAAGCGCAACGCCAGGCACAACTGGCCGACGCCTTCGCCCCGGACTTGCTGCACCTGCTCGACCGCGAACAGGCCCAGGCCCGCGCCGGCATTGCGCTGGAGCACGGCGGGCTGTTTTTCCCGGAAGGCGGCTGGGTACATCCGCCGGCCCTGTGCGAATGGCAGGCGCACCGGCCTGGCGTCCGCGTACTGCCCCACCATGAGGTACTCGACCTGCGTCGAGTCGACGGCCAGTGGCAGGCCTGGGATGGCGAGCAACTGCTGGCCAGCGCCGCCGTGGTGGTGCTGGCCGGCGCGGCCGAGGTCAAGCGCTTCGCCGCCAGTGCCGAGTTGCCCCTCAAGCGCATTCGCGGGCAGATCACCCGTTTGCCACACACGACCGAGAGCCAAGCCCTCGCCACCGTGGTGTGCGCCGAAGGTTATGTGGCCCCGCCGCGTCTGGGCGAGCACACCTTGGGCGCCAGCTTTGACTTCACCAACGAAGACCTTACCCCCACGGCCGCCGAACACGCCGACAACCTGGGCCTGCTCAACGAAATCTCCACGGACCTGGCTCGACGCCTGCACGCCGACACCCTGGACCCAGCCACCCTGCAAGGCCGCGCGGCGTTCCGCTGCACCAGCCCGGACTACCTGCCGATTGTCGGGCCACTGGCTGACAGCCCGGCGTTCACCGAGGCCTACGCGTCGCTGCGCAAGGATGCCCGCAGCGTGCCAAACATCAACTGCCCCTGGCTCGATGGCCTGTATATCAACAGCGGCCACGGTTCACGGGGGCTGATCACCGCACCGCTGTGCGGCGAACTGCTGGCCGCGTGGCTGGACAATGAACCCTTGCCGGTATCGCGCAGCGTGGCCGAGGCTTGCCACCCCAACCGGTTTGCCGTGCGCGGCCTGGTCCGCAGCAACACCGCGAAGGCCTAGGGCATGACACACCCGCCCAGGTCGCCGTCTTTCAGGGCTTGCTGGGTCAAATGCTCGAACTCGGTACGTTCGGCGCTCACCCGCTCCTGGAGAATCGTGTCCATCTGCTCGCGGTAGCTGGCGTCGTCCAGCGTCAATCGTTGTTCGAACACCGCTTGCGCTCGCGCCTCCAAGGGCTCGTTCAACACCTCGAACCGCGCCGCGTGGGTGCGCTTGAGGTACTCTGTCCAGAACGGCAATTGCACCAGGTAATTCAACAAACGCGATGACAGTTCAGCGGACTTGACCAGATTCTCTGCCTCGTCCAGGTGCTTCATCGTCACCCCGCCCAAGCTTGAAAAGCGCATATGGGTGGGCTGTCCGGGCAGATGGAACCGGTTCACCAGACCGGTTCGATACGCCAGGCTGACCTCCAACGGGTCGGCGTCAGGATGTTCCAGGCTGTGGGCATAAGCCAGGCGTTCCAACTGATCGAGACGAAACAACCCTTTGGCCAACTTCAGCAAAGGACCCGCGGTCAGTTGCCCACTGGCGACCAGGCGGGATGCCTCGCGTATTTCAACCAGTACTTCCAGATTGCTGAAACTGACTGCGGCGGCGTCGTCGCAATTGAGTGGCGTGGCGGCGCGCTCGAAGATTTCTTCGCGCAGTTCGGTATCCCGGCTGGCGGCTTCGAGTACTCGCCAGACCCGCCGGTCCATGTCCTCGCGCACCTGAGTGGCGTCGGCCGTGCCGCCCAACTGGGCCAACAGATTGAACAGCCCGTCGCAGCCCAATTCATCCCTGAGCCCGGTCCACGTGTGGTCTTTCTCGCTGAACCCCGCCACACGTTCATCGGCCAGCCAAAGATCCCGTGCTTTCTGCTCAGTCATGCGGGCAATATCATCTTCCAGGTAACCCATGCCCACGCCATGGGTGGTGCGGTAGTCCTTCAGTAATTGCTGGCTGCGTACATCCAGCGGGTTATGCCGCAGATTGACGACCTGGGTATAGCTACGCGGGGCCTGGAACAGCCACTCGGGCAACACGCTGATGTCATTCTCGCGCAGGTCGAGGTTTTCCAGGTATGGCAGGCGCGAAACGCCCTTAGGGAACTCCGTGAGCCTGCAATTGCGCAACATCAACTCGCGCAGCACAAACATCCCGCTGACATCCGGTGGGTCCATCAATGGGTTGTTGCTCAGGTTCAACACCTGCAGGCTGCGCAATCCGGCCAGGGTGTTGCGCGAGTACTCATCGAGCAACAGAGCGTTATTGGCCAAGCACAGGTATTCCAGCTGCGGCATCAGCGACAGCACCTGAGGGATGCGACTGACACGGTTATGCGCCATGTTCAGGGACATCAGGTTTTTGAAGTGTTTGAGAAAATAGGCAGCCGTATCGGCCAGCGCCATCTTGCCCAGGGACAGCAACCGCACATGCTCGAAGTTGACCTGCGTCGGCAGCGTTGGCAAGGGATCATGCAGCATGCCGTCCAGTGACAGTGCGGGTACGCTCCGGCGCTGGTGGTCGAACAGCCGCGTCATGCCTTTCCAGCCCTGCTCTATGGCCTGGGCGACCTGATAGCGACTGAATCGGTAATCCCAGCGCGGCATGACCTTAGGGTCATATGCGGAGCGGTCGCTGCGCCAGATTTTCAAACCCCTGTGCAGCGCTGCAAATTGCTGTTCGAGGGCCTCCACCGCCTTGGCCCGGCTCAGGTGATCAGCACCCGCAGACTGGACGATGCCCGCCAATTGCGCATCTTCCGTCAACGGGTAGAGCTTTCTCATTTTGCGCATCAACGCGGGCACCAGGGACGGCAATGCCGCAGGCGCACCCTGTATACAAGGGACAGGCTCGGGCTCGGCAGGTACCCACTCGGGTTGCAGGTAAGCCGCCACACGTGCGCGT
Organism: Pseudomonas sp. AC112; assembly: GCF_979253545.1. NCBI lineage: Bacteria > Pseudomonadati > Pseudomonadota > Gammaproteobacteria > Pseudomonadales > Pseudomonadaceae > Pseudomonas > Pseudomonas sp. AC112. The sequence continues at coordinate 4,314,947 of NZ_CEEDCM010000001.1, read as the reverse complement.
TGATCCTGGGTTCGCAAGCGCAAACGCGTGAGCAGCCGCTGGGGCGCGGCATTGCCTTGCAGATTCATCGCTGCGCGGTGGCGGTTCGGCACCGAATCCACCAGCGCCTGATAAAACCCGTACGGCCCCTCCACACGTTCGGCCAAGGGCTGGTGCGCTGGGTCAAACGCCTGGAAACCCTCGCCAGTCTGTACCAACGTGTGCCGGACACTCGCCGTCGGTTCGCCGACCTGTGCCACGAGTTCTCCATCCACACGCTGTTGGCGAAGTTGCAGGCACAGATCGCGGGGCCAGCCAGGCAAATCTTGCATTAGCCCAAGGGCGAGGCGTCGGGTCGAAGCCTGCGCTTGCCCGGGCAGATACAGCCCGGTCAACGCGTGATCCTCCTGCATCAGGGTCACCGCCTCGCGCGCACGTTCGGCAAGTGCCAACGGAACGCGACCCAGCGTGCGCAAGTGCCTGCGCTGGGCATAGGGTGCGTCGGTCAGTAACTCCCAGGCCAGGCGGTTGGAGAGCGGTGGAAACGCTTTTTTGAGCGGAACCAGTTCGCCCTGGGGGTCTCCCTCAAGATCCAGGAATAGCCGCTGCGTCAGCACTGACTGCTGAGACTTGAGTGTTGGCAGCAACCGTCGGCCCAGCAGCGCCGGCGCCTCGTCCAGCGTAACGGCTTCACCCAGCAGAGTGCTGCGTTCTTCGTCGGTGAGCGCCTGCAGCACCGTCGGCATCACTTGGCCCCCCTTGAGCTGGCTTTGAGTGAGGTGAACACTTAGATCTTCATAATCGAAGGGACTGACGTCCGGGTAGCTTTCCAACAGATGCTCATGCTCATCCAGCAGCTCGATAAAACGCCCCCTGGGCCAACCGGGCATCAACGGGATCGCCAGCATTTGTATGCGCGCCGTATCGGCAGATGGCACCTCCCCGCGCTCCAACTGGCCCATCAGGTCAGCCACCCTTTGGTGCTGTTTGAAGCGCATCACGCAGTCCTGGAAGCGCTGTGGCAAAGGTTCGTGCTCGAGGGCCAGGCGACGCACCCGAGGGATGTTCAGGTCGGTGATTTGGGCCATCGCCTCAGTGTCTTCCGGGCTCCACTCGTCAAGGCTGGGATCGAGGCGGGTCAAGTTGTAACGCAGGTCATTCCATTGCTCAGGTTGCTCGTAGATATGCTGCCAGCCGCCGCGATAATTATGGTTCAGCGGGGGGCGGTACGCAGAGGGGCGCAGTGGATGGTTGATCCGCCATTTGCCAATGCCCGGGTCGAAGGTGATCGCGTAGGTTGCACCATCGAACTTGACCCAGGACTGCCCTTTCGACTGGACCACGCCCTTGCTATCGGCGACCCACGGCAGCGGCTCGGGAAGCGTCTGGCTGTAGGGCGCCAGGCGCGGTCGCCACAGGCCTGGACGGTGATCGGTGCGCGTGACGGCCTCGACTTTACTGAAAAACCCAGCCGACGACATCCGGGCCTTCAACGTACCCACCACCCGCCCGCCCACTGCAAACGCAGCCATGGCGGCCAGGCTCTCGCCGATATTCGCCAAGTGATGCAGCGCCTCGGCCTTGTCATCGTGAGTCCAGTCCTCAATGCCATCAAACACCTCTCCCAGCAGTTGTCCGACCGCTACGCCCATCATCAGTTGGCCCAGTACCGGCACTACAAAGGCGGCCACATTCAGCACATCCAGCCCTGCTTCCAGATAGCCCAGCCAGCGCGCCTCGTCGGCGTCCTTATCCACCAGCACAGTCGGCGGCGCCAATGCCAGGGCATCGCGCTGGACCTTGCCCACATAGGCATTGAAATAAAACCCTGAGAAATTGCTGTTGACCGGCACGGGCTCCATCGAGCCCAAGCTTTTGTCCTGATCGAAACGCTGGAAAAAATCCAGGCGTACGAACTCATCCAGGTAGCCCGCGAAAAAGCTGCGGTAGGACGCCACCTGCAACTTCAAGCGCAGGTACAACTTGAAGTCCTCCAGCCGCTCGTATTCGTACCAGGGCCTGACCGGTTCGTTGGGCATGTACACCAGGAACGACCCGCCCCCCAGTTTGCCGGGGGAATCATCGGACACCACCAAGACGCTCCACAGGCAGGCGTCATGCAGGTTGAGGCCTTGCCAACGCAGTGGTTTATCCTGCGGCGCCAGGTAAGCCAGCTCATTGGCCGGGCGGTCAGCCTTGATCAACTTCAGCAGTCGCTCAGCCGTGGCGGCGCTGACGTGCTCCTTGGCGCAGGCGATGTGCAGGTCGATCTGCATGTCCAGGCACTTGGACTTGCCAATCGTCACGGCAGCCGGGTTGTAACCCAAGCCCATCGTCTGCGCTGCCTCAGACGGATGGGGCAGGCTGAACACTTCACGCAGGTGGCGCTGGTAGGCTTCACCCAGGTCCAACTCCCGACAATGGCTCATGAATTGCTGCCCGGTGATACCCACGAGCACCTGCTGCGTCTCGCCGGAGCGTACCCGTGCCAACGGCGGCCTTTTATCATCGCGCGCCTGGGCCGCATCGAAATTCTGCATGGCTGCCTTGATCAGGCTGTGCTTTTCCCATCGAATCGTTTCAATCAAAGGACCGTTCAGCGGCGGCGTGGGGGCTGAAATCGTGCGCTTGGGTAGCTCCAGTTGGTCATGTTCGACATCAATCGTTTCCACACCCTTGCTCAGCAGAAACGTATGCAAGCGCTCCGCGCAGAACAGGTACAACGGCTGCACCTGTTCCAACAGCTGTTCGAGTTGGCGGCGGGGCTTTTCACTGTCGCCATGGGCTTTTTCCAGGGCCGCCAGGGTTGCAGGTTCGGCTTCAACCAGCCAGGAAGGCAGGGTCTGGCGCAGCACCTTGGCTTTGTCCAGGTCACCGGTCATGTCCAGCAGGAGCGCCAGCCGTTCATCTTCAGTCACTGATTCAGTGACTGCACTCAAATCGCGTTTATCCGTCATGGATGAGCATCCCTGTCACGCTGCAAAAGAATCACTCACCCTAAAGGCGTGCCGGTTAAAAACGCATTCGAATAACGAGACGGTCAGCCGTCGGATCGGCCGTTTTTTTGGATGCAACCTGGCGTTATGTAACGCCCTTTGCGCCCAGCCCGCGCGGCGTCTAAGGGCTCATATGAGACGCTAAGGCCATGTGCCTTATAACGTATTGTTCTAAAACTCCCACTGTAGCCCCGTGTCAGTTTCTGGGTACGCGCCCTCAGGGCGTATTGAGTGTTTCCCCTCCCCAACGGAAAAACCGGTAAGGAATTTATGTGCGGATTAGCTGGAGAATTACGTTTCGATGCCCAACCTGCCGACCTGGCTGCGATTGAGCGCATCACCCATCACTTGGCCCCCCGTGGTCCCGACGCCTGGGGCTTCCATGCCCAAGGGCCGATCGCGCTGGGCCATCGACGCCTGAAAATCATGGACCTGTCGGACGGCTCCGCCCAACCGATGGTTGACGCCCACTTGGGGCTATCCCTGGCGTTCAACGGCGCGATCTACAATTTCCCGGAACTGCGAGAAGAGCTGGAAGCCCTGGGCTACGCCTTCTATTCCGGCGGCGACACCGAAGTGCTGCTCAAGGGCTACCACGCCTGGGGCGAAGCGCTGCTGCCCAAGCTCAACGGCATGTTCGCCTTTGCCATCTGGGAGCGTGATGCGCAGCGCCTGTTTATTGCCCGTGACCGCCTGGGCGTGAAGCCGTTGTACCTGTCACGTACCGGCCAGCGCTTGCGCTTTGCTTCGGCATTGCCCGCGCTGCTCAAGGGCGGCGATATCAACCCGATCCTCGATCCGGTCGCCCTCAATCATTACCTGAACTTTCACGCCGTGGTGCCTGCGCCGCGTACCTTGCTGGCCGGTATCGAAAAACTCCCGCCGGCGAGCTGGATGCGCATCGATGCCAGTGGCAAGACCGAGCAGAAAACCTGGTGGACCCTGCCCTACGGTCCCCATGACGATGAAAAACACCTGACCCTCGAGGACTGGACCGACCGCGTGCTCGACAGCACCCGCGAAGCCGTGGCGATCCGCCAACGTGCAGCCGTGGATGTCGGTGTGCTGCTCTCGGGCGGTGTCGATTCGAGCATGCTCGTCGGCCTGTTGCGCGAGGTTGGCGTGCAGGATTTGTCGACCTTCTCCATTGGCTTCGAAGACGCTGGCGGCGAGGCCGGCAACGAGTTCCATTACTCGGACCTGATCGCCAAGCACTACGGCACCCGTCACCATCAACTGCGCATTGCCGAAAGCGAGATCATCGAGCAACTGCCGGCCGCCTTCCGCGCCATGAGCGAGCCGATGGTCAGCCATGACTGCATCGCGTTCTACCTGTTGTCGCGGGAAGTGGCCAAGCACTGCAAGGTGGTGCAAAGCGGCCAGGGCGCCGATGAACTGTTCGCCGGCTACCACTGGTACCCACAAGTCGAGGGGGCCAGCGACCCGTATGCCGCCTACCGCGAGGCATTTTTCGACCGCAGCTACGACGACTATGCCGCCACGGTCGCGCCCAAATGGCTGACCGCCAACGATGCCGCCGGCGACTTTGTGCGCGAACACTTCGCCATGCCCGGCGCCGACGCCGCGGTGGACAAGGCCTTGCGCCTGGACAGCACCGTGATGCTGGTGGACGACCCGGTCAAACGCGTCGACAACATGACCATGGCCTGGGGCCTGGAAGCGCGTACGCCGTTCTTGGATTACCGCCTGGTAGAACTCTCGGCCCGTGTGCCTGGCAAGTTCAAGCTGCCCGACGGCGGCAAGCAGGTGTTGAAAGAAGCCGCGCGCCGCGTGATCCCAAGCGAAGTCATCGACCGCAAGAAAGGCTACTTCCCCGTGCCCGGCCTCAAGCATCTGCAGGGCGACACCCTTAACTGGGTGCGCGAATTGCTGCTCGACCCGAGCCAGGATCGCGGCCTGTTCAACCCGGCCATGCTTGACCGCCTGCTCACCGACCCGCAAGGCCAATTGACCCCGCTGCGCGGCTCCAAGCTGTGGCAACTGGCAGCGCTGAACCTGTGGCTCAGCGAACAAGGAATCTGATTGATGAAACCCCATGCAGCGGCTTACAGCCAACGCTTGCTCAAGGGCCAGGCGCCCACCTATGAGCGCCTGCAAGCCCGCCTGGCAGAAGACGGCAGCCCACTGGCCGCCGAGCCGATTGCCGTGCATTGCGGTTGGGGCCGGTTGCTGATCGGGCATACCTTCCCCGACCCGGCGAGCCTGGCCCAGGAACTGCTGAACGAACAGCCTGGCGAGCGTGACATCGCGCTCTACGTGGCGGCACCGCAGCAGATCCTGGGGATCGACCCGCAGCAATTGTTCCTCGACCCGTCCGACACCTTGCGCCTGTGGTTCAGTGACTATCGCCCTGCCACCCGTGTGTTTCGCGGCTTTCGCATTCGCCGGGTGCAGACCGACGCCGATTGGCAGGCCGTCAATCAGCTGTATCAAGGGCGCGGCATGCTGCCGGTCGACGCCGGACGCCTGACCCCGCGTCATCAAGGTGGCCCGGTGTATTGGCTGGCGGAAGACGAAGACAGCGGCGCGGTAATCGGCAGCGTGATGGGCCTCAACCACCAGAAGGCGTTTCACGACCCGGAAAACGGTTGCAGCCTGTGGTGCCTGGCGGTAGACCCGCAATGCACGCGCCCAGGCGTGGGTGAAGTGCTGGTGCGCCATCTGGTGGAGCACTTCATGAGCCGTGGCCTGAGCTACCTGGACCTGTCGGTGCTGCACGATAACCGCCAGGCCAAGAACCTCTACGCCAAGCTCGGTTTCCGCGCGTTGACCACCTTTGCGATCAAGCGCAAGAACGGTATCAACCAGCCGCTGTTCCTCGGTCCTGGTCCGCAGGCGGGATTCAATCCGTATGCGCGGATCATCGTCGAAGAAGCCCACCGGCGCGGCATCGATGTGCAAGTGGATGACGCCGATTCGGGCTTGTTCACCCTCAGCCATGGCGGGCGCCGTGTGCGGTGCAGAGAGTCGTTGAGTGACCTGACCAGCGCGATCAGCATGACGCTGTGCCAGGACAAAAGCCTGACCCATAAAACGTTGAAAGCGGCCGGGCTGCGGCTGCCGTCGCAGCAGCTGGCGGGCAGTGCCGATGACAACCTGGAGTTTCTCGACGAGCACCAGCGCATCGTGGTCAAGCCGCTGGACGGTGAGCAAGGCCAAGGCGTGGCGGTGGATTTGCAGAGCATCGAAGAGGTGCAGCAGGCGATTGAAGCGGCGCGCCAGTTCGACAGCCGTGTGTTGCTGGAGAGCTTTCACGAAGGCCTGGACCTGCGCATCCTGGTGATTGGTTTTGAGGTGGTGGCTGCCGCGATCCGTCGACCTGCAGAGGTGACCGGTGACGGCCAGCATTCCATCGGCGCGTTGATCGAGGCGCAAAGCCGTCGGCGCCAGGCCGCTACCGACGGCGAAAGCAAAATCCCCCTTGATGGCGAGACCGAACGCACGCTGAAAGCGGCCGGCTACGACTACAGCAGCATCCTGCCCCGTGGCCAGACCCTGGCCGTGCGCCGTACCGCCAACCTGCACACTGGCGGTTGCCTGGAAGACGTCACCGCCATCCTGCACCCCACGCTGGTGGACGCCGCCGTGCGCGCCGCCCGCGCCCTGGACATCCCCATGGTGGGCCTGGACCTGATGGTGCCCGCCGCCGACCAACCCGAGTATGTGTTTATCGAAGCCAACGAACGGGCCGGCCTGGCCAATCATGAACCGCAGCCTACGGCCGAGCGGTTTGTGGATTTGTTGTTTCCTCACAGTTAACCGATGGCTTGAGCGATGGGTGGCCTGTTCCGGCCGCATCGCGGGCAAGCCCGCTCCCACAGGTTGAACGCCTTCCAATGTGAGAGCTGGCTTGCCGGCGATGAGGCCGTCAATGGCCCCCCATCTTCGCGAGTCATCAGGAGTCTTTATGAGCCGAACCATTCCAGAACCCGATCTGAACTACCTGCAAAAAGTCCTGCTGGAAATGCTCGCCATTCCCAGCCCCACCGGCTTTACCGACACCATCGTGCGGTATGTCGCCGAGCGCCTGGAAGAACTGGGCATTCCCTTTGAAATGACCCGGCGCGGCACCATCCGCGCCACCCTCAAGGGTCAGAAAAACAGCCCCGACCGCGCGGTGTCCGCGCACTTGGACACCATCGGCGCAGCCGTGCGCGCGATCAAGGACAACGGCCGCCTGAGCCTGGCGCCCGTGGGCTGCTGGTCGAGCCGCTTCGCCGAGGGCAGCCGCGTCAGCCTGTTCACCGATAACGGCGTGATCCGCGGCAGCGTGCTGCCGCTAATGGCCTCCGGGCATGCGTTCAACACCGCCGTGGATGAAATGCCGGTGAGCTGGGACCATGTGGAACTGCGCCTGGACGCCTACTGTGCCACCCGCGCCGATTGTGATTCCCTGGGGATCGGCATCGGCGACTACGTGGCCTTCGACCCGCTGCCGGAGTTCACCGAGAGCGGGCATATCAGCGCCCGCCATCTGGACGATAAGGCAGGTGTCGCCGCCCTGCTTGCCGCACTCAAGGCAATTGTCGACAGCGGCGAGCCCTTGCTGATCGACTGCCACCCGCTGTTCACCATCACCGAGGAAACCGGCAGTGGTGCAGCGGCTGCCCTGCCCTGGGACGTCAGTGAATTTGTCGGTATCGACATTGCCCCGGTCGCACCCGGCCAGCACTCCAGCGAGCATGCAGTGAGCGTGGCGATGCAGGATTCCGGCGGGCCGTATGACTATCACCTGTCGCGGCATTTGCTGCGCCTGGCGTCTGACCACGAATTACCCGTGCGCCGCGACCTGTTCCGCTACTACTTCAGTGACGCCCACTCGGCCGTGACGGCCGGCCACGATATCCGCACCGCCTTACTGGCCTTCGGTTGCGATGCGACCCATGGCTACGAGCGAACGCATATCGACAGCCTGGCGGCGTTGAGTCGTCTATTGGGCGCCTACATCCTCAGCCCGCCCGTGTTCGCCAGCGATGCGCAGCCGGCCCAGGGCTCCCTGGATCGGTTCAGCCATCAGATCGAACACGAGACGCAGATGGAGAGCGACACGCGGGTGCCGTCGGTGGACAGTCTGGTGGGCAACAAGTCCTGAGACTGGCAACTCTGATCCCGGCGCAGTAGGATCGCCGGGATCCATCACCCGAGGCTTGTATGCTGATTCCCTACGACGCACTTGAAGTCGACACCCTGACGCGCCTGATCGAAGACTTCGTCACCCGTGACGGCACCGACAATGGCGACGACACGCCCCTGGAAACCCGCGTGCTGCGCGTGCGCCAGGCGCTGACCAAGGGCCAGGCGCTGATCGTGTTCGACCCGGAAAGCGAGCAGTGCCAGTTGATGCTCAAGCACGATGTGCCCAAGCATCTGTTCGACTGACCTCAGAGATTGGGCACCGGTACCGGATGGGTGGCGGCGCCCTGGCGGTCACGGATCTTCTGGTAGACCTCGGCCCGGTGTACATGCACCCCACTCGGTGCCTCCACACCGAATTTCACCTGGGTACCGTTCAGTTCAAGAATGTGCACGGAGATGTCATCGCCGATGGAGATGACTTCGCCCACGGCGCGGCTTAAAACCAGCATGGCGGTTATCCTTTTAGCAATGAAAGGACCTTGACCATGCGCGCTCGGTGTAGGGGCATCAATGGCTTGCGGTGAATTCAGGCAAGCCCTACAAACGCAGGTAAATTGCCTGACAGACTGCTGCCGGATTAGCCCTTGGCTGCCTGCGCCTTGGCACGCATCTTATCGGCCATGCTAGTCATTTCGTCGTACAGCAACTGCGGGTTCTTCTGCTTCAATGCCCACGCCATCCGCCCCTGTTCGTGGGGCAGGATCATGAATTCACCCTCTGCGACCCGCTGATAGATGTAATCCGCGATGTCCGCCGCCGAGATCGGAGAACTCTCCAGCAACTTGCCCACCTGGGCTTTCATTGCCGGGGTCGGCCCACGGAACGAGTCCAGCAAGTTGGTCTGGAAGAACGACGGGCATACCACATGCACCCCGACTTCCTGTTGCTTGAGTTCCACCAGCAAACTTTCCGACAGCGCCACCACGCCGGCCTTGGCCACGTTGTAGTTGCTCATGGCCGGCCCCTGCATCAGCGCGGCCATGGACGCGATGTTGATGATGCGGCCCTTGCTCTTTTCCAGCAGCGGCAGGAACGCCTTGCAGCCCTTGACCACGCCCATCAAGTTGATTGCAATCTGCCAGTCCCAATCCTCCAGGGACAATTCGGCGAAGAAGCCTCCCGAGGCCACGCCGGCGTTGTTGACGATCACATCGACCCCGCCGAGTTTCACCTCGCAGGCCTGGGCAAAGGCGGTGAGCTGGCTGTAGTCGCGCACGTCGCAGCGCTGGGTAAACCCATCGCCACCGGCCTCGCGGACGCGCTTGAGGGTTTCCTGCAGGCCCGGCTCGCTGACATCCGACAAGGCCAACTGCCAACCTTCGCGCGCCCAGCGCAAAGCGATTTCGCGACCCAGGCCGGACCCGGCGCCAGTGATCATCATGCGGTTTTGCATAGGAAGTAGCCTTGTGGTTCACGGAAGAAGTGATCGGCAGTGTAGCGAAGGATTTTCCTGCACCCATCCACCATCAGGGTGATGAATGCCCCCGGCAAACCAGCGGGCGGGTCGGATGTTCGCCTGTAGCCTAAGTTCAATATTTTTCAACGTATAAGGTGAAGTTGCGAACGCATTAAAAGAAATAAGCAAGTTCGCAAAATGCTTTAAAAAAATAGTGAATTTTTCGCGATAGACGGCAGTCGGAGTTGTTAAGGCGTTCGTGAATTAACTAGCGGGCCTATCGTTAATAACCGGTCTTTGCAGAAGGCCAATAAGGAAAAAAACCATGAGCCTCATTCTGATCATTATCTTGATCCTCCTGCTGGTCGGTGGTCTGCCAGTGTTCCCTCACTCGCGTAACTGGGGTTACGGCCCGTCGGGTATCCTGGGCGTCGTACTGGTGGTCCTGCTGGTCCTGTTGTTGCTCGGCCGGATATAAATCAGCGCCGCTGTAAAACACGCGCAAAAAAAAGAGGCCTTTAAAAGGCCTCTTTTTTTATGGCCGGTTAATTAGTCCGGCTTGCCGTCAACCACGCCGGCAGTGTTATCCAACAGACTCTTGGTGGCCGTCTGCAGGAAGGACTCGAGTTTCTGCCTCAATGCACCTTCATCCGGTGATTCAGGAATCACTTTACCCGTCGGGTTAGCGCCCAATTTGTATTCCCACAGCTTGGGTGGCATTTCCTTCGGCAGTACCAGAATTCGGTCGCCGGTGACCAACGCAACAGTCTGGTCGCTGCCGGACGGTTTGATGACACCAAAGCCTTTATCGCCTTCCGGCAGGTTCAACAGATCGCGACCCCAGCACTGGTGCAGGGTTTCGCCGCCCAGACGGCCCATGATGGTCGGCACGATGTCGATCTGCGTACCCACCGTGTGGTCACGCTCGCCGAACTTCTCCTGCATGCCCGGTGCAATCATCAGCATCGGCACGTTGAAGCGGCCCAGGTCCATTTCGGTGATCTGCTGTTCGTTGCCGAAGCCGTGGTCGCCCACGATGACAAACAGGGTTTCCTTGAAGTACGGCTCCTTGCGGGCTTTTTCAAAGAACTGGCCCAAGGCCCAGTCGGAGTAGCGCATCGCCGTCAAATGCTCGTCGAGGCTGCCACGGCCTGTAACCCGCTCCACCGGCAATGGCGTCGGCAAGGCATACGGCGTGTGGTTGGACAGGGTTTGCAGCAAGGCATAGAACGGCTTGCCGCCTTCGCGGGCTTTCAATTCTTCCAGGCCACGGTTGAACATATCCTGGTCGGACACGCCCCATGTCGGGTCGGAGAACACTGGGTCGACGAAGTCGTTGCGACCAATGAAGTTGGTCATGCCCTGGTTGCTGAAGAAGCCCGATTGGTTGTCCCAGGCGAAGTCGCCGTTATAGACGTACACGTCGTCAAACTTGCGCGCGCTCAGCAGCTGCGGCAGGCCCGACAGCTTGTGGCTGCCTTCCGGAGTCTGCATCAGGTATTCGAATGCCGGCAGGTTCGGGAAGCACGCCATGGTGGCGAACATCCCCTGGTGAGTGTGAGTGCCGTTGGAGAAGAAGCGGTCGAACAACAGGCCTTCCTTGGACAGTTTGTCGAAGTACGGCGTGATGTTGCCCGGACGACCCAGGGCGCCCACCGAGTGGCCGGCAAAGCTTTCCATCAGGATCACTACAACGTTCTTGATCGGCAGGGTTTTCTCTGCCGGCGGCGTGAACTCGCGGCGCACGGCGGCGGTGTCGGTGTCGACCAGTTTTTCTGTCGGCAGCACCAGCATATCGCGCACGGTCTGGGTGGCCAGCGGCTGTTCCAGCGTGGCTTTCCAGGTGTTATCACGATGCTCGGAGAAACGTGCCTTGGCCGCGCCGATCAGCGACAGGGTGCCATTGAGGCCCAACTGGTTGGCGAAGTTGGATTCGGTGGTGTAGACGTCACCCCAACGCAGCGGCGGGCCCTGGCGCAGGGTGCCACGGGCGGCGACCACGGCGATCAGCAGGCAGACCACGAATACCGCGATGCGTGTGTACCACGGGGCAACCTGGCGGGTGCCAATGGTGCCGCCACTGAACGGGCCACGCGGGCGTGTCGCACGGTCGGCACCTTTGAACGCGATGCTCAGGATCAGCGTACCCACGGCCCAGGCCAGCAGGTAGCGCACCACCGGGAAACCGTACCAGAGCATGCTCATCACGGTTTTCGGGTCTTCCTTCACGTACTGGAAGACCAGGCCGTTGAGGCGCTGGTGGAACTCGCGGTAGAAGTCCATCTCCATCAGGCCCAGGAACAGCGCGATGCTGGACGCAACGGTGAGCCAGAAACGGAAGAACCCGCGCGCGGCCATGGCCCGTACGCTGAACAATGCCAGCAGCAACGGGATCAGCAGGTACACCACCAGGCGGATATCCAGGCGCAGGCCGTTGGCGAACGCTTCAAGGAAGGTCGAGGCCGGCGTGTCGAGGATCATCTCGCGGTTGTAGACCAGCAGCGCCAGGCGCAGCAGGGAGAACATCACCATCATGACCAGTGCGCAGAGCAGCGTGTACGCCAGATGGGATTTGACGGTCGGTTGCAGCAGGCGATTAGAAGCTCGCTGCTGACTCAGGGCGTCCGGGTTTGCCATGTCGTTTCAGGACCCATTGGAAGTTTAAGTGACGAAGTAGTGCAGTGGCGCGAATGGTGCCCGATCAACGGCAGCAAGGCTATTAATTACTGAACGTGCACCGCTGCCCCGCCTTTAGTGGCACGTGCGATAGAGCCTTGGCAGGGAAATAAAGCCGGCGAATTGTCTTGGATGGGATGTGAAAATTCTGTGCAGCGAATATTTCGATACACAAATCTAAGGGTTGTGCTGAAACCAATGTGGGAGCGGGCTTGACCGCGAATGCAGTGGGTCAGTCGAAATAGCTGTGACTGACCTGCCGCATTCGCGGGCAAGCCCGCTCCCACATTTAGCGTGCTACGTCATCAAATACGCACATTGCCCCGCGGCCCGGCAATCGCCCAGATGATCAGGCCCAGCACTGGCAGCAGCAGGATCAACAGGATCCACAGCACCTTGGCGCCCGTGCTCGCGCCGCTTTTGAATACGTTGATGATCGCCCAGATATCCAGCGCCAGGATGATCAGGCCGATCAAGCCATTAAAAGTGGAACCCATGGTGTCGCTCCTAAAGTGAGGGCATGCACGTTTAGGATAGTCAGCCCTGGCCGGGGTTCCGTTTTATTTCAGACGTGGACGGCGATCTTCAGCGCTTCCAGGGACGGCTCGCCCTTGATGCCCACTTCGGTGCACAACTCCAGCACGCGCGGCAGGTCGTTGCCGTACACCAGCACCGCCTGGATTTCATCATCCAGCAATTGGCTGAAGTTAAGCAGCACGTAGCCGCCGTCTTCCGGGCTGAGGGCGCTCATCTGAATCTGGATACGGTTCAGCGCCGTCAGGTCTTCGGTCTTGGCCAGTTGCTTGGGCTTGAGGTTGAACGCCACGCCGGGGCCGAACGACGCGACGATCTGCGCGAACAGGTCAGCGTAGGTGTCGGCCTGGAACAGCACGGTGTCCGGCAGGCTGCCGACCACCACCCACTCACCCAACGGAATGGGGAAGGTGTCGTCGTAGTTGATGTCCGGGTTGGCTGCCAGAAACGCCTCAGGATCCGCGTAGGCCTGAGCCGCTTCATCGGCAATACGCGCCACCTCGTCTTCGCCCATGACCCCGGCGCTGATTTTGCTGATAAGTTCGACGAGGGCGGTTTTCATGGGGCAATCCTGTGGCGTGCTGGTTTTCGAGGGCGCAAAGCCTACACCAGTTTCTGCAGTTTCGCCGCCGTATCCACCGCGCCCATGGTCAATGCTGCTGCCAATGCCGTTGCGCCCTGGGCATCGGTAGCCTTGGGGTTGGCGCCCTGGCCGAGCAGGTAGTCGAGCATTTCGACGCGGTTGAACATCGCCGCCATCATCAATGCGGTACGCCCGTCCGAGGAGCAAGCATCGACCGGTGCCCCGCCTTCGATCAGCGCCTGCACCACAGGCAAGTTGCCTTTGAACGCAGCACCGGCAATCGGCAGTTGGTTCTTGTCGTTGGCGATCAGGGGGTCGGCCTTGAACTCCAGCAACACTTTTACCGCGTCGGCATGGCCGTGGTAGGCCGACAGCATCAGCAGGGTGTCGCCATTGTGGTTGCGGAAGTTGGCCGGCAAACCTTTGGCCAACAGCGCGGCAAGCATGGCCGCGTCGCCACGGCGCGCCACGTCGAAGACCTGCTCGGCAAATTCGGCGGCTTCGTCATCGGTCATTTGTTTGGCTTGGTCTGACATGTGGGACGGCTCCATAGGTAGTGCTTTATATGGCGCCCAGTGTCGCGATGGAGTTCCCACATGTCATGGCTTTTTTGTCAAAAGCCCCGATAGGCACCTTCAATAGCGCTGCTTTTAGTAACGAAAGTGTCCCCCCTGGATCTGCGCCAGCAACTGCCCGGTGACGGGCACATAGCTGTCCGACCCCGGCAGCCAGGCGTAGACCGGGTCATTGCCCGCCTTGTCCGGGTCGAATGCTTCCTCCTTGAGCCGGACCTTCTGGTACTTGAAGGTGCCAGTGGTTTCCATCTTCACTTTGATCCGCAGGAACAGCGGCACTGCGTAGTGCGGCAACTGACCATGGGCAAACTGCAGCAACTCACGCATATCCAGGGCGGCCAAGGACTCGCTCGGGGTAATGGCGACCATGCCCGCGCGGCCGTTGGTGTTTTCGATTTCCACCCCATAGGCCACAACCTCGGCGATCTGCGGGTGTTGCAACAGGATATTTTCCACTTCCGTGGTGGAGACGTTTTCGCCTTTCCAGCGATAGGTGTCCCCCAGGCGGTCGACAAATTGCGCATGGCCAAAACCGATGCTGCGCACGAGGTCGCCGGTGTTGAAGTAGCGGTCACCCTTCTCGAACACATCGGTGAGGATCACCTTGCGGTTTTTTTCAGGGTCGGTGTAGCCGTCATAGGGCGATTTTTCATCGATCCTGGCGAGCAACAACCCCTGACCGCCTGTCTTCACTTTGTGCATGAAGCCATCGCTGCCACGGATCGGCTCACCGGTGTCATGGGCGTAATCCACCAACGCCCAATGCTGCAGGCAAAAGCCGACCGTGTTATCGAAGTTCAAGACGTTGGTGAAACCGATATTGCCGTCGCTGGCGGCATACAACTCGCACACATGCTCTACGCCATAACGCGCCTTGAACTGCGCCCACACGCCTGGGCGCAGGCCATTGCCGACCATCTTGGTCACGCGGTGCCCACGGTCGTTTGTGCTGGCTGGCTGGTCGAGCAAATAACGGCACAATTCGCCGACATACCCGAGGGTGGTCGCGTTGAATCTGCGGGCGTCATCCCAGAATTGGCTGGCACTGAACTTGCGCCGGATGGCAAACCCCGACGCCCCTACAATCGCCGAACCCCAGCACACGCACAGACCCGTGGCGTGGTACAGCGGCAAGGTGCAATAAAGGACATCGTCCGGCCCCATGTCCAGGGCAATGCTGCCGAAGCTGACGGCAGTCTTGGTCCAGCGGCCATGCTTCATGATGCCGGCCTTGGGCAATCCGGTTGTACCGGAGGTGTAGATATAGAAGCAGGGGTCGTTGAAGAAGATCTGCGCGGTGCTTGGCGGGTTGTCCACCGGGCACTCGGCGCTGGCGGCCAGCAAGTCGCAATAACCGTCGGGCGCTGCACTGGCCTGCTGGTCTGCAACAAACCAGGTCCGCTCGGCGGGAATTTCCACCTGCTCACGCACCGTTTCATAAGCAGCCACCAATTCTGCACCGACCACAATCGCCACCGGGCTCACCAGGTTCAGGCTGTGCACCAGCGCCGCCTGGGTCTGCGCGGTATTGAGCATGGCGCATATGCCGCCCAGCTTGGCCACGGCCAGCACGCTGAGGAGCAACTCCGGGCGGTTTTCGATAAACATTGCAACCACGTCGCCCTTGCCGATGCCTTGGGCATGCAGATGGTGGGCAATGCGGTTGGCCTGCTGATTGGCCTCGGTGTAACTGAGCACGCGATCGGCGTACAACAACGCCGTACCCTGCGGGTTGCGCAGGGTCGCTTGTTCAAAATGCCAGCCAAGGCCACACGGTTGCGCGGGGTCCGTGACATTGGCAGCGCGCATGCCGCGGACCACGCGAGGCAGTGCGCGAACAATGGCAGGCACCTTACGCAACATCATGCCCCAGGTGATCATGTCGTTTTGCGGGTAGCTCATGGGAACGTCCTTTTTCTTATTCTTCTTAAACCTCGAAGGAAAGTACGCCAGCCCCTCTTCGGCTGTACACGCGGGATTTGAAAAGTTTTGTATCCCGATGGGCGAGCATTGAAAAAAGGAATTTAGCCAGGCGGCAGCAGTCTTTAAAAGTAAGGACGCGCCCGTTCGTCCGTGTCGAGCAACGCAAAATGCAGGATGCATGATGGCCATTCATGCAAATTGCACGAATCTGAAAAATTACATTTTTTATAAGATGCTGATTTAAAACGATATTTTATAATTCCGGTAGCTGGCACAATCACTGCACTTATCTCTCCATGCTTGCCCAATTGAGCCAACGGAGCTGATAGACATGAGCCTGATCCAAGATAAATTCGCTTCAGTATTCTCCAACTACGACGTCACCACCCAGCCACGTCCTGACGGTGGCATCCTGTTGACCCTGCGTAACAGCGAAGGCAAACAGGTCAAGCGCTCGATCTCTTACCAGCAGCTGCACACTGCCGACCAACTGACCTGGGTCATCAGCGCCATTCGCCGCGACCTGGCAGAACAAGCCAGCGATCTGCCGCAAATTTCGATGCTGCAAAGCCAAAACCGCTTTGCCCTGCCGACCTACCATTCGGCTTAAGTAGCCAAAGTAGCGGACATAGAAAAGGGCCGCGACACCATTGGGTGTCGCGGCCCTTTTTCATGTATTCAGAATAGTCCCATGCGCGCCGCTTCGTTCAACGCCTGCACACGATTACAGACTTGCAACTTGCCGTAGATATTGCGCAGGTGGAATTTCACCGTGGCTTCGGACGTGGCGCGTATCTGGCTGATCTCCCAGACAGTCTTGCCTTCCGACGCCCAGTGCAGTATTTCCAGCTCCGCAGGCGTCAGCGATTTTCCGGCCAGATTGGCCCGGCGCCTGACCGCATTGGGCACCGAATACGGCGTCTGGAACGATTCCGTTGAACCTCTCATTGGTTTCTCTCCTAATTATTGGCTAAGCCTCATCACCCTTCGGATTCCTCCTATTGACAGGTGATATAAACGTTAATACCGAGGAGAGTTACACAATGAGAGAGACTCAGGCGTAGGCCTTGAAATAAACAGCAAGGCCTCACAAAGTTTTAAGTTTCTTCCTACAAGAACTTCCACCCTTCAAGGGTTGAAGTTTCTGATAGCCCGCGATTAATCGTCCAAACCGGGGAAGCGACGGGCAATCTCGTCATCGGTGAATTCCGGCACCGACCCTGTTGCGGTGTTGAATAACCGCAATGCCACAACGTGCGGGTTCTCCCCCATATCAAACCAGTGCGCCATACCGGCCGGGATCACCAGCAGGTCGTTTTTCTCACAACGCACGGCGTAGACAGAGTCGCCTATGTGCAGGGCAAACAGGCCCTGCCCCGCCAAGAACACCCATACGTCGTCTTCGCTGTCGCGGCGCTCATCCAGAAACTGCGCACGTAGTTCGTCCTTTTGCGCGTGGTCGCCGGTAACCCTGAGCACTTCCACGCGGGCGTAGCCAAGGGCCTCGATCTGCGCCTGGTAGGCCGCAACCAGTTCAGCATCGCTGGCGCCCTTGTCGGTCGCGGCGGGTTGCCAACGCTCAAAGCGCACACCCTGCTCGGCGAGGGTCGCGGCGATGTCATCGAAATGGGTCAGGACCTTGTTCGGAGTGTCCGGTGTAGCGACGGAGTAGACAGCGACATAACTCATTGAAGGGTTCCTTGGTTCTGCTCGTGCAATCGAAAACCGATGATAATGGCGGCGGCCAGGGCCGCGACACTGGCGATACTGAAGGTCAGGGTCGGCCCCAACAGGTTCCAACTGTAACCCGAATACAACGCGCCCAATGCGCCGCCGGTACCGGCCAGGGCGGCGTACAGCGCCTGGCCCTGGCCTTGTTGCCTGTCGCCGAAACTGCGCTGCACAAAGGCAATCGCCGCCGCATGAAAACTGCCGAAGGTGGCGGCGTGCATCACTTGCGCCAGCAGCAGCACCCAGAAAAACTCGGCAAACGACCCTAACAGCAACCAGCGCAGCGCCGCCAACAGGAAGCTGGCCAGCAGCACCCGGCGTACTGAGAAGCGCGCGAGGATGCGGCTCATGGCCAGGAACATCAACACTTCCGCCACCACCCCCAATGCCCACAGCAGGCCGATCACGCCACGGCTGTAGCCCAGGTGTTCGAGGTGCAGGGTCAGAAAGGTGTAGTACGGGCCGTGACTCATCTGCATCAAGGCCACGCAGACGTAAAACGCCAAGACTCCGGGGCTGCGCAGTTGCCTGAGAAAGCCGTCGCCCGCCAGGCGATTACCCTGGGTGGCGGGCTGCGCATTCGGCACCCACAGGCTGGCGCCAATGATGCCGGCCATAATCACCACGACCACCACCGGGTAGATGTCCAGGCTCAGCCAATCGAACAGGCGGCCCATGATCACCACGGTAAGGATGAACCCGATGGAACCCCACAGGCGGATCTGGCTGTAGCGCGCGGTCTGTTTTTGCAGGTGTGCGAGGGTAATCACTTCGAACTGTGGCAACACCGCGTGCCAGAAGAAGGCATGCAGGGCCATCACCAGGGCCAGCCAGGCGTAGGTGTGGCTGACGAAGATCAGCGAAAAACTCACCAGCGTGCACACCGCGCCAAATCGCACGATGGCCAGGCGTCGGCCGGTGTAGTCGCCCAGCCAGCCCCACAGGTTGGGGGCCACGCAACGCATCAGCATAGGAATGGCTACCAGCTCGCCGATGCGCGCGCTGGAGAATCCCAGGTGGTCGAAGTACAGCGCCAGGAATGGCGCTGTCGCCCCGAGCAGGGCGAAGTAGGAGAGGTAGAAGCTGGAGAGGCGCCAGTAAGGAAGTGGCAGCGTCATGTCGATTTTTGGGGCTGCTTCGCAGCCCAGCGCGAGCAAGCTCGCTCACCACAAAAAGCTTGCCGAGCACAGCAAGCTCGCTCACCACCGCAGGCTGTCACAGCTGGCCCAGCACCGGTGTGTTCACGCGCACATCAGCGTTTTGCCCACGGTTGCGCAGCAGGTGGTCCATCAACACGATGGCCATCATTGCTTCGGCGATCGGCGTGGCACGGATGCCGACGCACGGGTCATGGCGGCCCTTGGTGATCACGTCCACCGGGTTGCCCTGCACATCGATCGAACGGCCCGGGGTGGTAATGCTTGAGGTGGCCTTGAGCGCCAGGTGCGCAACAATCGGCTGGCCGGAGGAAATGCCGCCGAGGATGCCGCCGGCGTTGTTGCTGAGGAAACCTTCCGGGGTCAGCTCGTCGCGATGTTCGGTGCCGCGCTGGGACACGCACGCGAAGCCGGCACCGATTTCAACCCCCTTCACGGCGTTGATGCTCATCAGCGCGTGGGCCAGTTCGGCGTCGAGGCGGTCGAAGATCGGCTCGCCCAGGCCCGGCTTGACGCCTTCGGCCACCACGGTGATCTTGGCGCCGACGGAGTCCTGGTCGCGGCGCAGCTGGTCCATGTAGGCCTCCAGCTCCGGCACTTTATCCGGGTCGGGGCTGAAGAAGGCGTTGTCTTCAACGCTGTCCCAGGTCTTGAACGGGATTTCGATCGGACCCAACTGGCTCATGTAGCCGCGAACAGTGATGCCCTGGGTGGCCAGGTATTTCTTGGCGATGGCACCGGCAGCTACGCGCATGGCCGTTTCGCGGGCCGAGCTGCGGCCACCGCCGCGGTAGTCGCGCTCGCCATATTTGTGGTGGTAGGTGTAGTCGGCGTGGGCCGGGCGGAACAGGTCCTTGATCGCCGAGTAGTCCTTGGACTTCTGGTCAGTGTTGCGGATCAGCAGGCCGATGGCGCAACCGGTGGTGCGGCCTTCGAACACGCCGGAGAGGATCTCGACTTCGTCAGGCTCCTGGCGCTGGGTGGTGTGGCGGCTGGTGCCGGGCTTGCGACGGTCGAGGTCACGCTGCAGGTCTTCCAGGGACAGCTCGAGGCCGGGCGGGCAGCCGTCGACAATGGCGACCAACGCCGGGCCATGGCTTTCGCCCGCGGTGGTGACAGTGAACAGCTTGCCGAAGGTATTGCCGGACATGCAGGGCGCTCCGTGAAATCAGTTGAATCAAGTCAACCGTAATAACTTAAGGCGGCCAGTATACGCAGGCTAACCGAGTAGTTCATCCTCGAAACCTTACCGGTAGACCTTGGTCCAACCGGCACCTTCCTCATGATGGCGCGATGATGCTGCGAGTTCTTCTGTTCACCCTGACGTTGTTTACCGCCGTGGCCCAGGCCACCTCCCCTGTTGTGCTGCAACGCCCCATCAGCCTGGACACCGGCAGCGGCGAGCTGTTTGGCTCGTTGTTGCTGCCTCAATCTGACAAACCCGTGCCGGTGGTGCTGATCATCGCTGGTTCCGGTCCCACCGACCGCAATGGCAACAGTGCCGACGGCGCCCGCAACGACAGCCTCAAGCGCCTGGCCTGGGTGCTGGCGCGGCATAACATCGCCAGCGTGCGCTACGACAAGCGCGGCGTGGCCGCCAGCCTGGCCGCCACGCCGGATGAGCGCAACCTGACCCTGGACGCCTACGTGGCTGATGCGGTGGCCTGGGGCAAACTGCTCAAGGCCGACAAGCGCATGGGCCCGCTGATTGTGCTGGGCCATAGCGAAGGCGCCCTGGTCGCAGCCCTCGCCGCCCCCCAACTGGACCCGGCGGGCGTGATCTCCCTGTCCGGCAGCGCGCGCCCGGTCGATCAAGTCATTCGCCAGCAATTGGCCGATCACCTGCCCCCTGCCCTGTTGCTGCGCAGCAACGAGATCCTCGATCACCTCAAGGCCGGCCAGGTGGATGCCGATGTGCCTGGCCCGCTGGAAGGCATTTTCCGACCCAGCGTGCAGCCTTACCTGATCAGCCTGTTCCGTGCCGACCCGTCGGCCGCGTTTGCCAAATTGCGCATGCCCGCGCTGATCATCCAGGGCAGCAACGATATTCAGGTGGGTGTGGGCGACGCGCAGCAACTGAAGAAGGCCAAGCCCGATGCGCAACTTGTGCTGATCGAGGGCATGAACCACGTGATGCGGATCGTGCCCAACGACGTGAAGCAGCAATTGGCCTCCTACAATGACCCGCAACTGCCGCTCGCTGCCGAGCTGGGCAGCCGCCTTGTGCGCTTTATCGACGGACTTCAACCCCGTTAAGCGACAATTTGCCTCCAGTCCTGAGAGAAACGGCCGATAAGCCCAGAGTCGACAGTAAAAAGACTGTCGACTTGCTGGGTTTGGACAGGATCGCGCCGCATGACAACCACTGAAGCAACACCGGAATCCACCGCCGACACCCCGGCTGAAAAAACCGAGGCCGTCGACACGGCACCCCTGCCGTGGGCGGATGTACAGGCCGAGCATTTCAAGATGCTGCGCCTCGCGCCCCTGGCCACTGACCGTGCCACCGGTGTACGACCGCTGCGCTTCGTGCAGTTCGGTTATGCCGAACGCAATGACAAACACCATAGCTTGCTGCGCATGGTCATCCAGCTGCCAGGCCAGCGGGTGCGCCGTGAACAGAACCATCTGGATATCTGGGTCGACCACGACAAGCACCGTGTGCACTTCGGCCCCGGCAACAGCCTGGAAATCGAACCGGCCAACCGCGGCATCGGTCGCTTCCTGGTGGCCCAAGGCGCTGCGTGGGCGAAGAAGAAATGGTCACATTACCGCGTCGACGGCGTTGACCTGGCCAACAAAGATGCATTGAACGAGGCCACCCGCCTGCGCCGCGATCACTTCTTGCGCATCCAGGGGTTTGATGTGGCCTACGCCGATGTGCAGCACCTGAAAGGCAACGTGCAGCCGGGCAAGGTCGGCGATGTGCTGGACAGCTGGAACACCGAGAAGGTGCAGTTTGTGGAGATTCTCGAAGCCGCGCAGATGCTGCAACAGGCCGAGCAGAACCTGGCGGAGCAGGAAGTGAAGCTGCGCAAGGAAGAGGAAAAGGTTACCAAGTTCAAGCGTGAGGACAGCGGGTTGCGCTTTACCATCACGTGCCTGGTGGCGTTTACGGTGTTTCAGGCGGGGTTGCTGATCTGGATTGCCACCCACCGCTAGTGGGCTGGAACGCAGTCAAAGATGGGAGCTGGGTTGCCTGCGAGGGCGGCCTGACAGCCGACCTTGATGTTGGATCTGACCGGGTACATATCCGTTATTTGGGTAACGGCTGGTATGGGTTCCGCCCTTACGGCGGGTCACTTTGGAAAAGAGCCCCAAAGTAACCAAAGGGCTCTTGCCCCAACACTCGGCACCTCGCCTAGGCTCGGTGTGCCCGTAATCCGACAGGTATTTGGGGGGCCGCCGCCACGCGCCATCCATGGCGCGGGGCGGCTAAACCGGCATCCCTGCCGGTTTACCCCCCAAATCCCTGTCGAATTCCGGCCAGCGTGTTTGACGGGGCGCCTAAGGTCAAAAGCTAGATCAAAATCGCGATCAAGAGCGGCTCGCTTCGCATCGTGGTTAGGGTTGGTTGCTACGAAGGTACCTGTGGTAAACGCACCTGTAGGAGCCGGCTTGCCGGCGATTGCGGTGTGTCGGTGACGATTGCGGTGTCTGACACGGCGTGATCGCCGGCAAGCCGGGCTCCTACAGATTTTGCCTCACACTCGGGCGGCGAAGATGGCCTGATGCTGGCGGCACTGCTCCGCGGTGAGCATGAACACGCCGTGGCCACCGCGCTGGAAGTCCAGCCAGGCGAAGTCCACTTCCGGGTACAGCGCTTGAACGTGCACTTGGCTATTGCCTACTTCAACAATCAGCAAGCCCTTCTCGGTCAGGTGGTCTGCTGCTTCGGCCAGCATGCGCCTCACCAGGTTCAAGCCATCGCCGCCGCAGGCCAGGCCCAGTTCCGGTTCGTGCTGGTATTCATCCGGCATGTCGGCGAAGTCTTCGGCATCCACGTACGGCGGGTTCGACACGATCAGGTCAAAGCGCTGGCCCGGCAGGCCGTCGAAGCCGTCGCCCTGCACGGTGTACACGCGCTCGTCGACGCCGTGGCGCTCGATGTTCTGGTTGGCGACTTCCAGGGCTTCGAAGGACAAGTCCCCCAGTACCACTTCAGCGTCCTGGAACTCGTAGGCGCAGGCGATGCCGATGCAGCCGGAGCCGGTGCACAGGTCGAGGATGCGCGCCGGTGGCTGGGCCAGCCAGGGTTCGAAGCGGTTTTCGATCAGCTCGCCAATCGGTGAGCGCGGGATCAACACACGCTCGTCGACGATAAACGACAGGCTGCAGAACCAGGCCTCTTTCAGCAGGTAAGCGGTGGGTACACGCTCATGGATACGGCGATGCAGCAGACGCTGCACGTGGGAAATTTCCTCTTCTTCCAGGTTGCAATCCAGATAGCTATCGGCAATTTCCCACGGCAGGTGCAAGGCGCCGAGTACCAATTGCCGGGCTTCGTCCCAGGCATTGTCGGTGCCATGCCCAAAAAACAGCTCTTCCCCATGGAAACGGCTGACAGCCCAACGGATGTGGTCGCGCACGGTGCGCAGGCGGGATGTGATCACGGGGGCAAGCTCCTGGAAAAAACGACTGGCGATTCTAACAGCCTTCACCTGTACCGACGATGTACGAAAGCCCATCGCCATCCGTCGGATTTCATACAAATTGCCATCATTGTGTTAAACAGGCCCACCTCTTGACATGGCTGCACGTCAACAACGGCGTACCTTACGATGGTAGCGATTCACAGAACCGCTCAGCCAGTGGACAATGTCGCAAAAGCCCCCCTCACAGGAGCCCCAGAATGTCCGTTCCAAAGACGATGTTTCAACTCAGCGGTCGTGGTTACGCAGCAGCGAACCTCAGCCATGCGACCCTCGTGATCATCGACGCCCAGAAGGAATACCTCAGCGGTCCGCTCGCCCTCTCGGGCATGGATGCTGCCGTTGGCAACATCAAGCAACTGGTTGCCGCAGCGCGCAATGCCGGGCGCCCGATCGTGCACGTGCGCCACCTGGGCACCGTGGGCGGCCTGTTCGACCCCCAGGGCGAGCGCGGCGAATTCATCCCGGGCCTTGAGCCTGAAGGTGACGAAACCATCATCGGCAAGCTGCTGCCCAGCGCGTTCCACGGCACCGGCCTGGAAAAACACTTGCAGGACCTCGGCTCCCTGGACTTGATCGTCTGCGGTTTCATGAGCCATTCCAGTGTCAGCACCACCGTGCGTGCCGCCAAGAACCTGGGCTTTCGCTGCACCCTGGTGGAAGACGCCTGCGCCACCCGTGACCTGCCGTACAAAGGCGGCATCCTGAGCGCCGAACACGTGCAGCAGACCGAAATGGCCATCATGGCCGACAACTTCGCCACCTTGGCGTTGACCAAAGATCTGATCTGATCGACCTTCTGATGAGCGGTGCGGCAGTGTTTATTGCCCCGCTCATCCGCAATGCCTTTTCATTTGGCGCATTTACCCCTCGTCCCGGAACAACCTGTGTATTGTCCGGTCGAAGGGCCGATACCCTGGAGGAAAGGTCGGAATGAAGATATCCGATGGTTTTGATGCTCGTCGCTTGCGCCCCAAGGGCCCGAGCAACTGGCGTCTGCGCCTGGTGGCCGGCATTGCCGCGCTGCTGGCGATAGTTGGTTTGCTGTTGGCCGGCGCTGGTGGCGCCGGTTTGTTTGGTCACTCGCCGGCCCTTGGTGAATTGAATGCCAGCCCCGGCGGCTCGGCGATTCTGTTGGTGATCGGGCTGCTGGTGCTGTGGTTGGGCGTATGGTTATGGCGGCGCAGCCGTCGGAAAATGCGCCAACCATTGTCGCTGAATATCGCATCGCACCTGATGAAAAAGCACGACTGATGGCGCTTGGATAGCGTTTCCTGCGCCCTGGCCGCCGCGATTTAGGTAAACTGCCCGCCCTTCGCGGAGGCTGACATGCAAGACGACGATTTTTCCCTGTTCAAAAACGAGCTGCGCGGCGTCAAGCCGATCAAGCACGACCGCGCCGACACCGGCAAACCCAAGGCTGACCGGGCGCAAATCGCCAAACTGCGCCAGGCCGCGACCGTGCGCACCGATGCCACCACCGTGGACGGCCTCTCGGACCAGTTCGTGATCGACGTCGGCCCCGAAGACGAGCTGATGTGGGCCCGCGACGGCGTGCAGGAAAGCCAGATGCGCAAGCTCAAGGTCGGCCAGATCCCGTTCGAAGGCAGCCTCGACCTGCATGGCATGACCGTGGAAAAAGCCCGGGAAACCCTGTGGGCCTTCCTGGCCGAAGCGACCAAGTTCGAAATCCGCTGCGTACGCGTCACCCACGGCAAGGCCGTGCGGCTGGACGGCAAGCGCCCGATGATCAAGAGCCACGTCAACACCTGGCTGCGCCAGCATGCCCAAGTGCTCGGCTTTACCTCATGCCAGGCCCGCCACGGCGGCGCCGGTGCGGTGTATGTGATGCTCAAGCGCACCATGATGGAAGGGCGCGACGAGTAACAAGTGCCATCGTCAGGCTTGCAGCGATGTGCCCGCCACCGTAACCTTGCGCTTTGCGAAAATCCCACAGGTAGTTTCATGTCCCTGGAACAGAATTACACCGCGATTCTAAAGGGGTAAGGCAAGGTAACAATAGCCAATGAAATCGGGTACTTGCTTACTCAGCATTACCCGGTTTTGACCTGCTTTACACGGTCAGTGGTACAAAAATTGGTACGAGCTGCATCCCTCCCCGGCGTCCTGCCGACGAACACCACTCCCAAATAATTAACACCTCGATTACTGTACGCACATACAGTATTTGAGTTTCGAAATATGAACGTTGACATGGATACCGATGACTGGCTTGGCTGCCCCACGCCCCTGGAAATGTACCAACACCAGTGCGCCCTGCTCGAGGACGAGCTCATCCAGACCGAGGCGATGCTGCGAAAGGCCCGGGCCAATGTGGCCGGCCTGGTGCAGATGAATGACCTGCTCGCCACGGGCAAAGCCGCGGCAGAGACCCGGTTGAGGGATGCCCTTGAACGCATATCGGAATTGAGCGGCCAGGCCCCTGACAACGTGAGCTTTCGACCGATCGACCTGGTTACCGGCCAACGCGACCACCTGCTCAGGGAGAACCAGCGGTTGCTGGGCGAGCTTCGCTACCTCAAGGAGGCTTCAGCAGCAGCGCCTACTCGGCAAGCTCTTTGAGACGTTGCTCGGTAGCCGAGTCAAATATCACGTAGAGCCGGTCTATTGTCGCCTCTGTCAGCGCGCGGGCCGACTCCAGGCCCAGCACGAAGCCCTCGGCCCGAGCGCCAGCCTTCGCCGCAACAATCATAGAGTCCGCCCGGGCGATCTGCGCCAGCAGCTTGTCAGCCTCGCGCTCGATCTTTGGGCTGAGCGTCATGCCTTCCATGCTGGTTCCCCTTTTCTAAAAGGGTCAAGGATAGCCCATCCGATCTGGCGGGTTACGCCGATCCATTTGAATGTCTCAGGGGCGCCTCATGAAATATGATCCTCGCCATGCATTAGAGGTCAATTGGTAATAAACTCGCTAACGCCTGCCGATATCCAAACATTCAAGGAATGATGACCATGCGCAACTCTATCGTAAGCTCCCCGCTAGCAAAAGAAATCGAAAATTACCGTCCCAGGTTTGAGGAGATCACCCGTAAGAGGGACCCTATGGCCGACCTTACACGCGATGGCATCTCCTACAAAGACCCTATTGTTCAGCAGGAGTGGATTGCCTACTCCGACTTCGAATACCTGAGCGACACCGCTTGGTAATTCTCAGCTCTTCTGAACAACGGTAACGAAGAACTCTGGCTGCCCCTTGTTCAACCCAGGACCTTCAATGCCTTTTCATACAACGATTGCCGATCTTCTAAGCCGTTGATCCCGCCATTTATGCGGCGGGTGATCTTCGCGAAATATCCTTGATCTGCCAGTGTGTTCAAGCCGCGGGTAGACCAGAACCAAGCCGCCGACATCGCGGCGTGCTGCGGTAGCTCCAGAAGTTCGGGCTTGTTGATCAGGTCCAGGCCCAGCGCTTCACCGCAATCCGCATAATTTGCCCGGCCGGTGATCTGAATCAGGCCGCGCCCCCGGTACTTGGAGCCGTCACCCTTTACTGTGTTGCCCAGATCGGCGCGGCCTTCGTATCCGGCCTGCTGCGCCGTGGGGCCCCAGATCTCGCGCATGTAGCGCAGTTGCCCGGACTCATGGCCGATTTGGGCAATGAATGCAGCGGCACGCGCGGTACCCACGATGCCGTAGCGATTCATGGCGGTATTTAGAGCAGGAACAAAAACGCCGGCATTGCGGCCGGCGCTCGGTAGGATTTGCAGCAACTGCTGCTCGTTGACGGGCATAGCGGTCTCCAGAAATAGTACCCGTTAGTATCGGCATGTTGAAATCAGCCACCAAACGAACGTTTTGTTATATGATGTCCATATTTGGGCGCGCATAGAGGCGCGCTCCAAAAATGAACGGACTGACTTTACAGGGAGTTAGAAGTGAAATTTAAAGTACTGACCGCGCTATTTAAAAAAGTAACGCGGGAACTATCTTCCCCGCGCTTAGATTTTGATCACGAACTATTCAGAGATGAATTCGAACATAGCGGACAATGGAAATCTCTCTTAAGGGACGAAGACAATTCCTATATCGACCAAGAAGTAGAGGCGGCCTGGCATAAGTTCTTAAAGACAAAGCACGATGAGATAATGGCGATTTGGTAAACAGCCAACAATCATGAAAATTTGTTCAGCTCCTCTGATACAGGCAGCAAATCTGCTGGGTTCTGTCCATTTACCAAGTATCGGGCGATCGCCAATGCCATATTGCTCACCGACGCGCTGGCAGCCGGAGCACTAACTGCCGGCAAAGGCTCCCAGCATTTGGCAAAACAACTGCGCAGCATTATTTTCGACAACTGCACATGCCCAGCTTTTGACTGATGCAACGCATCGTTCGGGGCGTACCATGTGAGGAATATCGCCGTCGAGCACAAATAGTCAAACGCATAGTTTCTGTAGCAGTCAATAAATAGGCAGCCCTCCTCTGCCGCCACTCGTTCCATTGCATACACGTACTCGCGGTTGCGCGCGTGACCAGCCTCATCTGCCCGCCAGATCGGCGGGGACACAAACACGCATTTGGTATGCGCGGCAGACGCCTGAATTGCTATTGAGCGAAGAGCATTGGAGTAGTCAGTGACGGATATCAGCTGAGCGATATCGTTAAACATACCCATTACGGCGCAAACTGTTGCGCCGCGTGCAACAACATCTGTCTGGAACCGTGAAGCCATCGAAACCGTTGTATTCCCAGAGATCCCAGCATTGATTATGTTCGCCGGATCATAACCAAGCCCAACCCCAACAAGGGTTGCAAACGTGTCGGCCTGAGTCACACCGCCGTAATCAGTCCCCTTGGTGATGCTGTCACCAAGGAATGCTATTTTTGCCATGGACGCCGCCTTATAGAAATATGTTGATGTCATGCCGGCAACATAACTGCCGGCACGTTCGCTCAGGACGATTAAGCGGGCTGCTCAGGCCACTTGATGGCGTGCGGATACCCGGATTGAGTCTTGACGTCGTCTACATCAATTCGGTACTCCTTCCATTTTTTGAGCAGGGCAGCCTTTTCCGGTGTCGATTTCCCTACATCAACCGAATCCTGCAATGGCGCAATACGAAGTGCGGCCACCGTCAAAAGGCTATTGATTTCAACGGCGGCGGCTTCGATAGCCTCTTCATCATTCAGGGCCCGTCGAACAGGGTCAGGTGGTGGGCCCTGGTCAAACGGGAGGTAGGTTTCCACCGCATAGTCCGGGTATGTTGAACCCTCTGGATCACCCTCTTCCGGCCTTGGCCCCTGAACCAACCTGCTATATGACAAATCGATACTTACGGCATAACCGCTCATAGATTTTCCTCCCACCCCATCAAGAACAACGCAGGCGTACCAGCAGTGCCACTACTCGCCCCCCAATATACAGAGGCCGAAACTGGTGGTAATTGGACTGTAAAATCAGAACTGTTTCCGCTCACTGATTGCGTGTACTGATATTGATAATCAGGCGAGTTTGAAAGCCAGCCAGCACCTGCTTGAGCATGTGTTATTTTTAGATAAAGTGATCCAGCCCCAGGGGGCGCATAACCGCCCCACCCCACGGCGGTTGGGAAACTTACTACGCCGCTAGCAATCTGAGGTGGCGCCGTCAAGTTTGTCGCTGGCTTGGGAACGTAATTAAAACGGCGACCAAACTGAATAAACGGTAGTGGGAACTTGTTAGCTGTAGCATCCGTTCGAACAGGGCCCACTCGGGCTTTGAATGTATAGCCAGCCGGCATTACTGGAGAATTCCCATAGGCGCAAAACAATGCCCCCACGGTGGTTCCGTTTGAAATAACCCATCGATCGTAGAAACTGCTCGCCTGCACGGTGCCAGTATCAAGACCATTTAGTCCGTTGGCATTTGCAAAAGACGGAGAAAGATTGATGTTCCGCACCGTCATGTAGCTACCGGTCGACGACTCAAGCACAATCTCGTCTGCTGTAATAGTGGATGCGGCACTGAGACCAGTAGCACCTCCTCTTAGGTTAGTGGAAGCCCCTTGAACTCCTACCAGACTTAACGATGGTAGCTGATCCATCAAAACCCAATCGACACCGTCGTAAATCACGTCAGATATCTGATCAGCCGCAAACGCTGCAGAAATCTTCGCTCCGCCAGCATCGTATTGTTTTAGATTCTTGGCCCCTTTAGCGGAAACGTTAATCGTAGGGTTTAAGCCCGAACTAACGGGGAACTTCACTGTGAACCGCTGGTTCAGCGCGTATGCAGAGATCGCCGGGCTCGGCGTTAAGGTAAGCGCCGTGGAAGTACCGCCAGCCACAAACGCTGTAGCCTTCTGCGACTGAGCGAGCTTGTAAATTGCCTGAACCACCTGGTCCTGAGTACCTTTTACTGGCGCTACTCCGCCGGCAGTCAGAACACTGATCAGTTCTTCTTGAACGTCGTTCAGAAAATCATCGGTCACAACCGTGGCTTGAATACCGCCTACCGGATCACCTTCAGTGAACTTGTTGTCGACCGTGGCGCCCGGCCCATCAATTCTGTGCATGCGTCAATCTCCGTAGGCGAAGAGCGCGATGGTGTGCGCTGGCTTCAATTGATTTATTTTGCATTCGAGGGTGTCGTTTCCCCAGGTGCGTAGCCTCTCGCCCGCAGCAGAAACCCCTGCGCGGAACGAAATGACCGATGTTTCAGGAGCACGGATCAACCAGGTGAAAATCCAGTCGCCGTTAGTAAGCGCATCGCCTGCGCGAGAGAAGCCTGCCCGAAACGGCCGGTACTCTTCGATGGTTACCGTGTATCCGAGCACACCCGCCAGCTCGATGAAGTAAGCCGCCGACTGCCCGCCAGTGCTGGATAGCTTCGCCAGCAAGGCGTTCTTCCGGCCTTGCAACGTTTCTTCCAGAACGCCTGAGCATTTGTCGGGGAGGCCTGCGACCCTCTCCCAGTCGCTCAGCATCTCGCTGGTGGTGGATGGGTTGGCCTCCAACGGAAGAGCTTCGCCCCGGCCATCTACTCGAGCCAGTTCAATTGACATGCCGTCAAGCAGGCTGTGAAGCGTGGTACCAGATTCCCGCGGGAATGCTTGTCCAGGAGGCAGCAGCGTTTTCAGCTGCTCCAGGTAGTCGACAGCTGTCGGCATTACGCCTCCTTAAAAGCTGGAGAAGGTTATGGTGCCGGGCACTGCCATGTGTCCGGTGGCGTGCGCAACGTCCGCGGTCGGTGCCGTAATCTGGTTGTCCGCTTCGCCGGCCGCGATAGAAACGGCCTCGCGCAGTCGGCTGATTAATGTCGGGCTGCCCGGTTTCGAGTCGCGCACAATCAGGTCGGCAACTTCTGCTCGGACTGCAGCCTGGACAGCCGCCGTGTTCGGCAACAGCTTCACCGCCATATTGAGCGGATCCGCCACAGGAGCCGCGACGAACACCTCGGCGGTCACCGGTGCCCGCGCATCAATGTAGGCCTGAACCTCTGCGACCTTCGCCGCGTCCGGGATGATATCGGCCTCACCATCACAGACGAACAAGACCGTTACAGTCCCGGCGCCCATCTGAAGCGGATACACCCATACCCGGGTAACGCCAGGAACCTCAAGAGCCCAAAGCTCATAGTCTGAGGCTGCACCTCCGTGTGGCGGCTGCCTGATACGCTTCAGTAGCCGACTGAGCAACTGTTCGTCCGTCTCAACATCAAGACCGCCATCAATGTCCGTAGACGCGGAGCCGGTCGATTGAACACCGGCCACGGGTGACAACAGAAATAACGGTGTTCCGGCCGGCGCATCGCCAGCGGCACCAGCCTCTACGGCGACAACAGTAGGCTGGAGCGTGATATCAGTGAAGACCGCATCAGCCAGGACGCGGTACTGCACGCCATCTTGCCGCTGAAGGATCGTTCCGACCGGGAGTGTTGAGCCGATTGCGCCGGCAAGCAGCGCGGCACCGGTCGAATAATCAGCGGCCTTGCGAAAGACTTTCCAGATTGCTGCCCAGCGCTCGAGGTATTCCTTTTCGGCAGTGTCGATAATCGCCTGCTTGGCCGCCCACTCAAGGAAGCCGTAGAGCATGTGCACTGCGCCAGCCTCAGACCGGGCGAGGATCCCCAGCAACGAGCGGCGCAGCACTGCGCTTTGGACGCCGGTCACGCGCCCGCTGATGTCGGTGGTAACCCGGTCAATGAGCTCAGGCAAGGTTGGTCTAGCAAATGGCATCAGGCAGCCCTCTTGCCGGCCTGGGCCGACCATTCATAGTTGTATCGGTAGCGAACGGCCGGGCCGGTCGGGCGATAAATGTCGATAACGAGCAG
This sequence comes from Pseudomonas sp. AC112, assembly GCF_979253545.1. Lineage (NCBI taxonomy): Bacteria > Pseudomonadati > Pseudomonadota > Gammaproteobacteria > Pseudomonadales > Pseudomonadaceae > Pseudomonas > Pseudomonas sp. AC112. The sequence goes on along the minus strand of NZ_CEEDCM010000001.1, from coordinate 4,283,319 downwards.
CATCACGCCGCGCGAGTGATATGAAGCAGCAACCTCGATCGTCGTGGCCACTACGTCATCAATCATCCAGGCCAAGGCGTCACGGCAATACTGCTCAGCTCGGCTCAGCGTTTGGGGCAGTTCTTTCTCCCTGGCCAGTAGCCAGAGCAGCGAGCCCGTCTGATCAGTCGCCGAGACATTTGTGAGATCACCCCAGTAACCGCGCAAATCGTCCTGCTCATATTCGGGCGGGATCTGCTCAGCACTGGCGCGACGATCGGTGAATAGGCTGATGATCACGGCAGTTTCAAGACCGTCATCGCGCTCGAGGTCGAAACCAAACAGCACCAGGTCTCCACCAAACTCAGTCATTACCATTGCGGCGTCAGCCATTAAATGGGCACTCCCGTGTTTGCGGATCCGACCAACACCCCGTCATGTTGGTGGGTGCTGCCGATGTTCTTGCCGTTGTTTGTGACGGTGCCGGTGGAATCAATATTCCCCTGGATTTTTACGTTACCGACCATCTCAATCTCTCCGATCATCTTGATGGTCGGGGCCTCCACCTCTGCATGCTGAACAGCCGTGACCTTGACCATGTCACGCAGCAACTCGACCTTGTTGCCAAGGTCGTCGTACATCGCGACTTCTCCTGCCTGTAGGACGAGACGGTAACGGCGGTCGTCGACAGCGAGGACTATTCCCTGCTCGCGGTTGCCGCCAATGAAGGCCACCGCTACGTCTCCACCTGTTGCGTGGCTGGTGAAGCCGTAGTTCTGCATGTGTTCTATATCATCTCGCAACTCGTCCTTGAGCAACTCGACCTGCAACTGCTGCCGGCCGTTGGTATCCGTGACCCTGCGAACAACACCACGGGCAAACATCATCATCACGCGGTTGCTTAGATCGCGAATTGGGTTACCCATCTTTTTTGTCCTCTTCCCCGATGGCTTCCGCCCAAATATTCCGACCGCCCTTTTTCCCTGCCTTGCCTTTCTTCGAATCAGGAGGCTCCGGCGAAAAGGCTTGCGGGCTGACGATGTCGAGCTTGGTAGTGGTACCGCCCTCCCCACGCTCGTAGGTGGCCTGCCGAATAATCATTTGCCCATCCATGCGCAACCATGGCGACCTGACCTGCACCAGCATTCCTGGCTCCCAAATTGGCCCGCCAGGGCTTTGCCGCCAGCCCTGGACGGTTATGGAAGCGGAAGCTGATTTTCCCAGCCGGCTGTTGGCCTCCCAGGTAGCTCGCTCTTGGGCGCTGCCGTTCGATCCACCGGACTCAGCGACGATCAGCATCGGTCGATAACGCCTGACTCCGCTGTCGCTTGCCCCGCCCTCGACATGCGCCTCAGTGCTTCCATCACTGTTTGGGTTGTATCCAGCCTGCCCTTTAACCAGGTAATTGCGGAAACGCTGGCTGTGATCAATGCTGCCGGTGGCACTGAGGATGTTTTCACCCTGAACCAGTCCCACGTTGGCCCGCTTGTTACCCGCCCGGGTGATCAGTAGGCCGCCGGCACCATCCGTCGTCAGCAATAGGCGTCTCTGCTTGGCGTAACGCTCAATTGCTTCGAACGCTGTTTCGCCCTGCTGCAGCTTGCAGACCGTGAATGGAGTGCCCACCGGGACATCAGCCGAAACGCCGACGCCGAATGGCTGGGCCAAGACCTGGGCAAAGCGCAGCAGATCAATGTTCTTCCACTCGTCCGGCGTGTGCACGGCACTACAGTCGATCAGGTCCGATGTCCGGTCGCGCCCTTGGATATTGATGGTGTGGTCATCCGCACTGAACGAAGGCTTGAAGATGTCGACATAGCCAACCACCATCGTTATTCCGCCGAGACGGACCTCGCACTTATCGCCAGGGAGGATGGGCCAGGGCTCAACTTGAGCACCTCTGCCCTCCTGCCCTTCCCAGCGCTCCGTAAGGGTCACAGTGAACGCGCCAGAGGAAGCATCAACCGCGCGCGTTACTCCAATCTGGGTCCATCCCGCGTAATTCATGCCGTTGACCAGCAGTTCAAGGTCATCCATTTGCAAGAACCTCAAGCTGTTGGCCGCCGATCAGGAAGCCTGGGCGGCGCGGGTCGTTGCGCAACACGATATCTTCGGCCCTGCTGGCGTCACCGTAGAGTTGGTATGCAACAACAAGAGACGGCAGCGTCTGCCTGGGCGAGAATGTCGCAAGCCTGGGCAAGTCCTGTTCAGGGTCAGGAACGGCCTGAACCACGGCGGTCCTTAAATCGGTAACCGCGACATACACCAGGTCGTTACTGGTCAACTCGCTCTCTTCATCCAACCTGTCGGAAAGCTCAGCGCGCACCGCAATGGCCGCCTCGTAGCTATCGTATTTAGTAGGTTCGGAGGTTGTTTTCGTACCGCCGTTGGAAACGTCCTCAGTTGCCTGCGTGACCACTGCGGCGACAGCTGCCTCAGAAATGGCGGCCTGACGAACCAGCGCGGAAACGGCGCTCGTATTCCTCACGACCTGCTGACGGCTCGGCGTACCAGAATAGGATGTATCGTCGGAGCTTGGGAAATACTGGCTGTAAAGACTCATCAGCATTCCGAAGGCGCTACCGCCGAAGGCTGACCGGATGCTGCTGATAGCGTCAACGACCTGGCCAGCGAACTCGAACGGTGCCTGGATCAGATTGAAAGCATCAGTGCCGATGCCTTTGACCTTGTCGTAGTAATCGGATACTGCCTGTATGTCGCTTGAAACGATGAACTCAGGCGAACTCAAAAAATCGCTCAACCCCTTTATCTGCGTGGTAGCGGCCTCGGCTACGAACGACGGGTAACCCTTGGTGAGGAAGTCGGCAACGAAATTTTCCTTGCTGGCCTCGGTGACCTCGCCCGCCTTCGCGCTGATCGCATTGACGCTATCCACCTTGGCAGATGGGTAAGACGCCTCGCCCGCTTCAAGGAAGGTCATGGTCAGAGTGCATTTTCCACCCTCGTCCGCGGTCTCGCTGACATTGAGCCCACGGCAGACCACTGTCATTTCGCCACGATACGGGTGAACCAAAACACCGGGACCTGCTTGCTCGCAGGCCTTTATCAACTCCTCACGGTCGACGTCATATTCCTTGCCCAGCAGGTATCCGGTAATACTGAAGTCCCTGGCCTTGCGGCCCATATCTTCGGTCTGAGGGATGTCACGCTGAGCTGCTTGGTGTACTGCCTGGCGACGGCCGTGATTGCTGTCTGCCGTAGCCACAAAAAAGCCCACGCCGCGAAAGGTCGCGGCGCGGTAGTTGTCTCGCCAAGCCATAGGGAACTCCGGTTACGGGGCCATCATCGAGTAACCGATGTCGGTATCGAATGTCGCTCCCTGGCTGCCCTCGGTTTTCACCTTGGACCCTGCTGGAACGTTGTTCAGGTCGACCTGCACCCTTACTGCTTGCTCCGGCGGGGCCAACTGCTGAACAGCATCCCGCCCGATCTGCGCTGCGCGCCGGCCCAAATCAGTATCGGCACCACCGGTGGCAGCCGACGGCGATCCACCCTCAGCGCCGCCGCTGACCCCGGCACCATCAATGCCAAGTAACTTCTTAGCCCAGTCGGGCAATCCGTTCTTGATGGCGGCAACAGCCTCGGTGATCTTGCTGCCGAGGATTGCGCCCAGGTCCCAGCCTGTCAGGTACTTAATCAGACCGTTGAAGCCTTCCATCATCAAAGTGATGGGGTTGTATTCCTTCCACAGCTTCCAGATACCGTTGATTATTCCGTCACTGAAGGCCGCTTTGACGCCCGCCCATTTGTCCTCGAAGAACCCGACGATGTTGTCCCAGTTCTTGTAGATGACATAGGCCGCGGCGCCGATGGCCACGATGGCCGCCAGGAACCAGCCGACCGGCGTTAGAGTGATAGCCAACCCGAGCCCCTTCAGAGCCAGCGCCAGGTTCAGCACCGCCATCAGGAAGCCTCCGCCGATGTACAAGCCCAGCGCCGTAAATATCAGGTTGGCCGTGCCGAAGGTGTCGGAAAGTGAGCTGAATATCTCGATCACCGGCTGGACACCGTCGTACAGGTCACCAAGAAAGCCGGTGACTCGTTCGATGTTGCCTGGCAGGTTTTCGGCGAAAGCCGTGGCGAATGCTTCAATCTGGGGGCGGTACTTGACGATCGTCTCAATCAACCGCTTGCCCAGCATATTCAACTGCGGTACCAGGGAGCTTCCGATGCTATTGCTGACACCGCCGAGTGCCGCATGGATCGTGTCAAGCGTATCTCCGAAATCCTCGCCTTCACGAACCGCGCTGTCAGAAATGACGACGCCGAGGCGGCGCGCCTCGTCTGACATTTCCTTCAGGCCCGCACTACCACCGCGAATCAACGGAAGAAGCTCTGTAGCGCTCTTGCCGAATATCTTCACGGCCGCCTGAGCCTGCAGGGACGGGTCTTTGATCTTCGAGATTCGATCAACGAAAGTGTCGAATAAAGCATCGGAGCTTTTCAGCTTGCCGGACGAATCCTTGATGTTGATGCCCAGGCCTTTGAACATTTGCGAAAGCTCTTTCGAGCCCGCCGTCGCGGCACCGATGTTGATTTGCATCTTCTGCAAGGCGCCGCCCAGGGTCTCGGCGGACGAACCTGTGAGCTTCGCTGCAAAGCTCAGCTCCTGGAATCGCTCACGGCTGATGCCAGTGCGCTCGGCAGTGTCACCAATAGCGCCGGTTGCATCAGCGAAACCCTGGAAAAACATATTCAGCGCCGCGCCGGTAATGCCAAGCGTGGCCCCAAGCCCAAGCAACTTTCTGGTGCTCGAAGCGACCGCGTTACCCACACCCCCAATCGCGCCACCAACGTTCTTCAGGCTATTCGCGAAAATCGGCAATCCTGTTCGGTCAAGCGCACCAGCAATGCCGGCACTCGCCGCTTTGACCTTACCGAAAATCCCACGCAGCGGTGCCGTGATCTTGTCCACGGCCGCGATGATGACGTTTAGGGAGTATCCTTTGTCTGCCATCCAACCCACTCCTCGGTGCGCTCAAGCCACCAGTTCAGCTCGTCGAAATCCATTTCCATGACTTCCGACGGCTGAACGCTCATAACTTTGACGACGACGGTTACGCCTCCTTCCCACCCCCGAGGTGCTTCAGCAAAAAATCCCGGGCCTCGCCGATGACGGCGGCTTGATCGTCCTCGCTCAGCTCGTCGAGCAACGCAGGAGGATGGCCAACCATCTTGGCCCCGAGGTCAATCAGCGTGGCGAAATCCATGTCCGCGCCGCCGTTGCCCTTGCCATCCGAAGTGATACGCAAAGCATGGCCACGCAGGTATTTCAGCTTGCGGGTCACGGTCAGCTCGGTGAAGGTGTCCTTGCCGAACGTGATCTGCTCGGCGAGTTGAATCGTTTTTTCCTTTGCCATTACGAGATTTCCTCGGCAGAGATGCCTTCAAAGCGGCAAGCGATGTTGCCTTCTTCGGTGTTGCCGGTGCCCTCACCCGCGTACCAGGCCTCACTCAGGGTGATGACCTTGCCGTTGGCAAGCTCCAGCGTGATGGTTGCGTCATCGAGCGTGACCAGGTCTTCAAGACTCAGCTCGTTGCGATCGGTGATCTCACCCTCAATGAATGGAATCTGAGGGGTTTCCTTGTAGCCGTGGACAACGTCGGAGCCCACCACGCCTTCGCGCTTGGGCTTGCCGAGGTTGTAAGTGAAAGCACCCTTGGCGAAGTAGATGTCGCCGTTGACCTTCAAGGCGATGAGTCCGCCAATACGGTTTTTTGCTGCCATGTTCTTTCTCCTGGCAATCGCCGTTACAGGCGGAACTGAATTTTATTGGCGACGATTCGCAGCTGGTTGACCAGGTCAGGCGGGATCAGCATATCCAGGCGATTTGGGTCGCTCTCGTTACGCTCGCCGATCAGGTTGGCCTTGAAGTCTTCCATGTTCTCCACCAGCCCCAGACGCTCCCACTCACGGAACTTCGAGACCGCCTCGGCCTTCATCACCACCGGTGTTACCACTGGCTGCCCGACGCCGTAGCGCGTGCCATCGTTGGCAAGCTTGTGCCGCGGGTACTTGCGCAGGATGTAGTCGCGCCAGTCGTGGCGGATGTACATCAGGGTGAACAGCGTTTCGCTGTCCAGGTAGCTGATGTCAGTGCCGCCGGCGGTGTTGGTTTTGTAGGTGGTGATCAGGCGCTCAACAACCATGGTGCCGTCGTTGTTGACCTTGCTGGTCGCGATACCGTCGAACAACAATAGGTTCCGTTCCTGGTTGGTGAACTTGTCCGCCGTGGCAGGCGCCAGGCACCAGGCGTACTGAAGATTCTGGATTGGCCGGGCCGGATCGATGGCGGCGTACAGGGCCGCAATGGCCATAGTCTCCGCGGCCTTCTCGTACGTCGGCATCGGCTCGTCGTTGGCCATCATGATGACCAGGTGCTGACTGTTGTGGCTGTCGCCAAGGGTTCCAAGGGAGCCTTGAGTGCCGCGCGCCGCTGTGAAGGCGTGGGCCTCGATTTCACGATCCCAGGCAAAGCGGCTGTTCAGTTCTGTCTTCACCGTCGCCAGGGTGGCTGCGTCGGTATATGCCAGCCCCCATACCTGGAACCACTCATCACCCAGAGCCGCCAGCGCCGAACCCAGCTCTGGGTTTCCAGAGCCGCCGGTGAAAGCGCTGATGGTGACCGCGACACCGGAAGGCAGTACCTGGCCGGTGTAGTAATTAACACGGGCGTTCAAGCTGTTGCCGGCCTCGCCTTTGTGGCGGCTGGTCAGCGTAACGGTGCCTGTCGCGGCGGTGGCCGTTACTGGCATGTCATCCGCGGCCGTGATTGCCGCCACCACAGATGCCGCGATGACGGTTGCGGTGTCAGCACTGATCACGCCGACAGAAACGCGGCGCCCGGCGATCATCAGCTCAATGGTGCCGGATGCTGTGGCGGGGCCGGTGAACGCCAGCGTGGCGGCTGCCGCTACGCCTGCTGGATTATCAACCACCGGCATCACTTGTAGCTCGGTGTAGGTATCGATCGCCATCGCCGCGCGAACCATGCCAGCCAGCATCGAGCCCTTCCCGAACTGAACGTCTGCCTGGGCCGGGCTGGTGATGCGGATCAGGGTGTTGGCAGCGGCAGCGCCGGCGGCCAGCTTCTGACCAATCAGCAGGCGACGGTAGCTGACCGGCTGAGGGCCGCGCACCGCCTTGCTGTTGTCGATTTCACTGTAGACACCAGGCTTGCGAAGCGCGCCGGCACCAGGAATCGTATCCATTCCGATGGTCATTGTTTTTCACCCTTGGTTTCGGCCGGTACTACAGCCTCTTTGATGACGACGTCACCGGCCTTTTCCTTGCGGATCCAGTAACTGTTAAGTTCCACAGGCAAGCCTTCTGGCTTGATCTGCTCATAGGTGTCGGGGTGACGCACCAGGCGGCCCTCGGCCGGTTTCACGAGCACGCGCGTGGTCATGGATTCAGGTCCTCGATGATGGTTTTTGCGCGATCAGCCGGATTCGACTGCGCGTTGCCCAGGCTGTATTCGGTCTTAACCGACTTCAGGTCTGGCAGGCTTTGGTTGAACAGGTCGTCAGGGTGACGATCAAAATATTCAGCGTCGAAGATGAGGCGGCACGCGCCCGTCAGGTGCTCCGACTGGTCCAGCAGAACCATGCGCGAGCGCACGTACTGCAGGTCATTCACCGTATCGCCGAGAGTGTCGTCCATGAGCAAGAGGCGCTCTACCTGGCGAGCCAGCGTGTCGAGGGTGTCATCCAGCGCATCGTTGCCTTCGGCGTGTATTTCCACCACCAGCTCGACGCGGCGCCTGTACTCCCTGGGGGCCTGGTTAAAGATCTCTGCCGATTCGTCCATCGTGAAAACGATGATCGCCGGCAACTCGCTCTGCCAACCGTTGGAAATGAGCGGCGCCACCCGGCTGGCATAAACGCTTGCCCCCGCATTGGTGGCACCCAGCAGCACCGCGACGGCCTGCTTGCGGATCAGTTCTCGTGGGTGAGCCATATTCAAACCTTGCGAAGGAAAAGCGTCACACCCGCCACGCCGTCGGCCTGCACGTCATGGATTTTGTATAAAACACCCCGCGCCTGGACGCGATCCCGGTTCGTGGGTTCGTTCGGCAAGTCAATGACCCGAACTCCGAGGACGGGGTTGTTAGAGGACACCGGCGCGCCAGTCTCAGGATCGACGGTAACGTGGGCACTATCGAACACCGCCTGGGCCAGCGGCACACCAGGCGCAACACCGTCTGTAAGCCAGTACACGGCGCCCAATGGATCAAGCGCTGCTGTCGGCTCACTGAAGGCGCGGATCGAAACGCCGAGCATGCGCTGGGCCATTGAGGCCCAGCCCATTTACGCCACCGCCGCCGGCGCGGATACGCCGTTCAAACGGCAGGCGCCGGTGGCAGATGGGTTAGCGGCAACTTCAGTCGCCATACCCACCAACACCAGGCCGGTGGCCGACACGTTCGTCAGGGCACGGCTGGTGGTGTTCATGTAGATCGGGTCACCGATTGCCCAGGCCTGGGCGCTGATTTTGTTCAGGCCGAACACGCCGTTGAGTTTGAGCACCACCGGTGCAGCGGCTGCTTCGGTAGTAGCAGCCACGCCGACAATAGAACCGACTTTGTAGAGCTCGCCCGAAACAGTGCCGCCGGCTGGTGCTGGAACAGTCAGGCAGTCGCCGTGCTGGATGAAAGTCTTCATGCAAGGTCCCCTTTAGAGACAAGAACTGAAAAACAAAAAGGGCGCCACACGGCGCCCTTTTGGGTTTGGATCGAACGCCTCGCTTACGCGCCCGGGTTTTTGTAAGCGCCGCGGTAGTCGATCCAGGCTGCGCCGAACACCAGGCGGGCTTTGATTTCCATGCCGTCGACTTCGAAGCCCTCGCGGGTTTCGGTGAACACACCCTGCTCACCTTCGAGGTAGGCGTATTCAAAGGTGTCGATGGACCCAGGTGCAGCGAACAGGTACCACTGGTTGCCCGTGATGCGGGCATCGACGATTACAGTCAGCGAGGCGTTGCGCACATCGTTGATGTCGGCGTTCTTCGCTGGCACGTAGTTGGAGCTGGTGAACTGGTAAGCCTCCAGTTCTTTGTCCGGGCCGACCACCAGGTACTCGGGAGCCAGGTTGAGGAACTCGCCAGCCTTGCTCTTCTGCTTACGCATCGATGCGCGAGCAGCCGCCAAGGTTGTGGTGTTGATTGCCCCGCCGCTGGCCGCGAGGTTAGCGTGGCCCGCGTCGTAGAACGGAACACCGTCGGTGAAGGTCGGGTTGCCCAGCAGGAGGGCCCAGACCACGTTGGACTCGGTCGCCGCAGCAGCATTACCGAGCGCTGCCGGGATACGGGTCAACGCACCCAGGTCATCGTTCACGATGGTTTCCCAGGTGATGGCGATGATCTTGCCGAACTTGGCGACTTTGATCGGTGCACCGTCTTCGGACAGCGTGCCGTACTTATATTCGCCGTGTTCCTTAACCTGCTCGAGCGCCGCAATGTCGCCCAGGGCTGCGCGAGTTACAGCGCGGAAGTCTGGCACAGTGGTCGGACGGCCCAGCGGGCGCCAGGTTTGAGGGGCGTTGGCGTAAGCATCACGCAGGGTGCGGTTCACAGTGCTGCCGAGCAGCAGCGGGAAGTCGCTGGTGCTGTGCATGCCTGCGGCGCGCACTGCTTGGCGATCACAGCCCAATGCTGCGCGGGCCAGCTCCTGCGGCGTCATGCCCCGAGCGTTACCACCAGCCATCTCGACGAACTCACGAGCCATGTCCACCAGGCGCATGCCACGGAACTCACGGCCAGCGTCTTCCAGCTTGACGGTGGCGTCGCAGCGGTGCAGCAACGCGTTCTGCATGGCAGAGCGTTTAGCGTTCAGGATGGTGACATCTTGGCCACCATTCACGTTCGTAGGCTGACTGTTGCGGGTGTTCGGCTGATCTTTATTCTGGCGCTCGGCCACGGCATCGATCAGCGCGGCGCTCGCATCGCTCACGGAAACCCCGCGGGCAATCAAGTCTTCGACGACGGCTTCGTCATCGAGACCAACCTTGCGGGCCATGGTGCGAATCGTCAGGCTGCGCTTACGCTCTTCTTCAGCCGATTCACGGCGAAGCTTCTCGTCGGCCGCGCGCTTCTCTTCTTCGGTCATTGCAACTTCCTCTTGGATAATAGGCACGGCGGCCGGTTCTACGATCGGCTCAACTGCCGACCGAACTTCAAAAACTGTGGGGAATCGACGGCCGGTGTAGTCGGCCGGGGTCGCAGCACTGCGGATATTGGCGCCGTCGTCGAAGGCAATCGGCACCACCGACAGCTCCAATGGCTCCCAATCCACTGCCCGGTAAGTTGGAAGCTTTTCTTCGCTGTCTTCCGTGATCTGGTAGCGGTGCACGATGTACTTGACGCTGATCTTTCGAAGAATTGTGTCTTGGACGTCTTGAAAGATTTTTTCCGCGTCATCGCGCTTGCTGAATCGGACTAGCGCGTGGCCTTGCTCGCCATCGAGCCAGGCGCGCTCAACAACACCAATAACGTCGCCCAGGTCATCACACTTGTGGCTGTTAAGAAGAGGAGCGCCATTGTTCAGCCTGTCCATTCGAACAGCCTCTGGACTAACCTCAAGCTCCTCCATATAGCTGCCGACATCCCAGTTCCATCGAGGCCCTTTGGCGCCAGTAGTCCAAATCAGTTCGACAGTACGGGCCTCAACATCAACCGAGCCTTCGCGCACAGCGGCCCGAAGACTCAGCACCGGGGTTTCATGGGTCTTGTTCGTCGTCGCCTGGTTCGGAGTTGGCATCGTCTGGTTTCTCTTCGTTTGATGGTGGCTGACTCGGCGAACCTGCGGCCGCTACTCGGCGCGGGTCGCAGTCCAGCACCAACCCGTACTCGTCGATCATGTCGTTTGCTTTCTTGATTTGTTCGGCGTGCCGCTTGGGGTCGGTGATGCCAAGTTCGCGCAGCGCGTCTGGCCAGGTAGTGAGACCGTTGCGCACGCGAGTGATGACGTTCTCTGTTTCCGCCTTCGGGTCGACCATGTCGCGGCGAGGCGGAACCCAATAGGCCTTCACGTCGTCGGTGACTCCACCAGGGAGAAGCACCTGCGCTTCCATAAACCAGCGCCAAACCTGATCGCACAGCTGAGGGATCAACATGCGCCACTGCCAAACGTCGACCCGCCGCGCGAAGTTCAACCACCCCATTCGACCGCTGGAGAAGTTGACGCCCTTGAGGTCGCCAGTGAGCAGTTCGTAGGGAACGCCCAGCCCAACCGCCATGGCGTGCAACTGCTGCCAGGAGTAGGTCGTGTAGCCGTTGAATGTCGGCGGTGTGCCGAAGCTCACGCTTTCCCCGAATCCCAGTTCCTGAATAATTCCGGGCTCTACTCGATCAATAAGAGGTGGCGTCTTGCCGCCAGGCGCCGCGTTATTTTCGTCCTTGGTGATAAAAGCAGCGAAACAGGAGGCGATCTTCGCCTGCTCCATCACCGCGTCTTCCATCTCGTCGAAGTTGCGCATGCGCTGGATTACAGGTGCCAGCCAGCTATAGCCGCGTGCTTGGCCGGGCCGCTTGCGCAGAAAGACGTGAATCACATCCTCGGCGGGCACCCGGCGCGATTGAAGGGATCCCCAAACTGCGTTGGCACCCGGGTGCTCATCGAACAACCAATACGCAACCCGGCGGCCGAGCGCGTCGAACTCGACGCCCTGGATAATCCGGTTCAGCCCGACGATGTCCGCCTTAGACTCGTCGAGGAAGTCAGCCTCAAGCACCTGCAGTTGAACGGGAACCGGCAAGCCGTCAGAGCTGAAGCGCCGCCGGCGACGAATCAAGCACTCGCCGCTTTCGGCGACAGCCTCCATGATCATGTGCTGCAGGCCGTAGAAGTTGTCTAAGCCGTCGGCATCGCATTCAGTCGTTTCGGCCCAGGCCTTCCAAAGATCCATCAGGCGCAGGCCGTCGCGGTCACGCCTCGCCAACGGTAGTGGCACGATACCTGCGCCCACGGCGTTGTCAGCAATCCCGGTAATGCCGCGCTCGCCGAAGGGATTGTTGCGCCGTTGGTCCCGAGCGCGGTTGCGTAGCTTTGCCAGCGCCGGAGCGTTCTCAACGTTCGCATCGGCACCGGTGGCCCGCCACCCATCATTTCGCCGGCCGCCTGCTGCACCCTCAAACCGCCGCTCGATCATCTTGAGCGCCATGTCCGTGCGTGCCTTTTTCAGGCGCATCTCGGAGCGTTTCGCCGCGTACCCAGGGAACAAGCTGTCGAGCATGCTCATGGGCAATATCCTTTGGAGAATGAGGTGTAGCGGCGACCGCCGTCGTTGCAGGCATTCAGGCCCAGATCAGTGGCCATGTGCTTGAGGATCCGCATCATCTCGTCGAGTGACCGATAGGTGACGCTCTTGTCGGCGTACCTGACCGACAACGCCCCTTCAGCGATTGCCGCCTGCAGGGCGTTGTATTGCTCGATCGTGTAGGCCATCAGTTTTTATTCCAGTGAGAGGATTTCTTGCGCGGCCGTTCTTCGGCATCCGGTTCGTTGCCCCCAGTGACAGCAGCAACCAACAGATCGAGGTCGAGCCCGAACCGCTGCTGGCAGATGCGCAATGCGGCGAGCGCGTACACGAAGCAGTCGAGGGCTTCGTTTCGTCGGCCACCGCTGTCCCAGCGCATCACGCGCTTGCCTTTGGATATGGCTGCCCTTTTCTTTTCTGAAGTGAGTTGCTTGACCTCCGACTCATCGCAGATCGTGTCATTTGCCGGAAGGTGAACAACGCCTGGCTGAGACACGCCTGCCTGTGAGGCAGCCGTATCGACAGGAAGCACCATTCGGCTGTACAGCAACTCTTTGGCGTTGTCGGTACCCACCTCGGTGAGGAAGACCTTGTGCACCTTGTTCTTCGTGCGCGGGAAGTTAGCGATCGGCTTGCCGTAGATGGTCGCACCACGGATTGGCACGACCCAGTGCACGCCATGCTTGCGACTTTCGGCGTAAACCTCGTCGGCATAGTGACCGCCGGCGTCCCACGTCCAGCGCTCAACCTTCATGACGGTGCCGTCAACCCGGGTGAATTGCCGGTGCAGTTCGAGCCCCACCTTGCGGCGAAGCTCTTCGCTGGCCGGGTCGCCCATCAGAATAAAACGATGGACCAGCCATGCCTCCTCGCCTGGGCCGAACGCCCAGACACGCCCCTCGAAACGGTCGTCCTGGGTATCGATGCCACCCACAAGAACAAGGCCAAGGGCCGGGACCTGCGGATAGACTTCGCGGCGGCCGTAAAGAACTTCGGAGTCGAGCTTCTCGCCCTGGTCGTCGTCCCACGTTTCGCCGCGCGTGGTGTTCATGAAGGTGATCAGCTTTGAGACATCGCCTTTCACCTTCAGCCACTCTTCCGCCAGGCTGAGCCAGGTACTCCAGGTGCTGTAAATCGCCCAGATGCTGAAGCTGACAGAACGCGGGGTGCGCATAATTTCGCCGTCAACCCCAAACCAGTCCATCCCGTCACGGGTCCAGATGCCGGTGTGCTCGCAGATCCAGCGACCGGTCTTCGACGCCTCGACCATCTCGTTGTGCCAGATCACGCAGGCTGCGTGCTCGCACAAGTACCAAGCTTTTTCCGCCTCACCGAGTGCGTTCTTTTCCCACTTCAGGCCGAATTCGCAATCCTTGCCGCCCCACTTGAGCGTCTGCTCTTGGTGGCAGTGCGGGCAGTCGATGTGAAACTTCAGCAGGTAGGGCGACTCCTCGACCGCCTTGGTGATCTGGCAGGAGCCGACACGCTTTGGCGTTGAGCCACGAATCGACTTAGGGTAGATCGCACCATTGAGGCGCTTGTCACCCAGGGTGATCGGCGAGCCCTCACCTTCGACGCTCTCGTCGAAGTTGGACAACTCGTCGTAGATCACCTCGTCGGCTGACTTCTCGCGGTAGTTGCGCGAAGCCTTGCCTCCGCGGATCCAGAGCGTGCGGCGGTTGGCGAATATCTTTTGGTCGAGTGTGTTGTCGCTGTGCTTGCGGCCGAACCACGGGGCCAGGTCGCCCACTGCCGGTACGTCGCGGATCATGCCGTTGACGTGGCTCTTGCTGATGTCCTCAGCGTCCGGGTCAGTCGGACTCCACATCATCACGTTGCGGCGCTTGTGCTGAATCTTGTAACCGATGTTCGCCATCAGCAGCTTGGTGTAGCCGATTCGCGCCGACTTGATGAAGTTGACGACGTTGATCAGGTCGTTACCCATACTGTTCAGGATTGCGACCTGGAACGGCTCGGTCGTCCACTTGCCCTCGTTATAGGAGGACTCAGCCGACATGTAGAAATTCTTGTCCGCCCACTCTACGGCGGTTTGCGGTGGTTCTTTGTAGAGCGCCTGGAGTCCTAGCTTGACCGACTTGCGCAGATCATTCAGCCACGGACTCAGCGTACTCATCTAATAATTCCGGAAGTTGCTCGCCAAAGCTGGCGGCAATATTTCGAGCAAGCGCAATCTCCCGCTCGACCGACTCGATGATGCGAGGGTCAACCTCCGGGTGGCGTCGAGTGACGGTCTTGCCGACGGTGTCCAGTTTCGAGCCGATTTGAGCGGCGATTTTTGCCAGGGCAAATGTGGCGAATGGAACGGGCACGAGCTGCTTGTCCAGCACCAGGTTCTTCTTCTCCTGAGCAATGCGCTGAGCGGCGGTGAGGCCGCGGCGCTCTTCGAGCAGCTTGTACTCGATCAGCGGATCGAGACCTTCGGTTCCATCCCCCGTCGGTTGTTGTTTCCGCTGCGCGTGTTCAACGCGGTTTTCCACCACGTTCTGCACGGTATAGAACGCCTCTCGACCGATGCGTGCGACGGGCGCAACTCCCCATTTGTCAAAGGCTTGCGGGGAAATCCCGAGGCTCGAAGCCATCTCGGATTTGTTCAACCACCCGCGCTGTTTGGTTGTTTCGTTTTTGGCCATGATTAAACAACAACCAACCGTGGGAAAAAGGTCATACATATTTGGCGCGCGGGGCCCGAATTACCCGCATGTGGCTGGGGGCCGGGGAAGGACCCAAAGGGGGGGGGTGGGTGCACCATCCAGGGGCGCCCACCGCCCGACATTCGAGACCCCCTATCGTTTCGTCGCCAGTGCCGTGTCCATTGCGCTTTGGAACTCACGAACCCTGTTCGCTTTCACGATGTTGTCGGCGATCTTGTAGAACGGGAGGATGACTCGGTAACCAGGCTCGCCATCACTGAAGATGAACACCGGCCGAACCGCATCACCCCACGCCGTCTTCTTCCGCTCCCAAACACCCTGGGTTCCGTCGACTTCGCCGGCGAAATACTTCTGGGCATTGCCCTTACGCTTACTGCGTTTGCTGCCTGTGGCGTTGGCCTGCACACCACTGACTGTCTCGGCCGCACCAAGGCCCGACAGGATCTTCATGATCGTGCCGCGCGGTACGTTACCGAACTGATTGAGCGCTGATGCTGCCGGCAAGGCGTACTGCCCGGGCTTCATGATCCCTTTGGCTATCAGTGCTTTCTCGAACCGCTTATGAGGTCGGCGACCACCCTTCACTGCCTGTTGCAGGTAGGTGTCAGCCGGAACGCCTGATGTCCACGCGTCCTTGAAGAACGTGCGGGCTTCTGGCTTACCCGGCTTGGCAGGCTTCACGTAAAGACTATTCAGGGTCGTTGTCGTAGGCCTATCAATGCGGGCCTTCAGAACCGACAACTCGCCCTTCTTCACCAGTACGGCCAAGCGGGTAGCCATCAGAGCAAAGGCGAAGGGCAACTGCTTTTCACCAACCGTGCGCAGCGCCTTCGAAAGCTCTTCGATGTTGGTTCGAGCGTCAATCTGAAGCATCTGATGTCACCGTGGCTGACTACTTGCTCTGGCTGCGCTTGATCTGGGCGTCTACCTGGTCGGCGCACGTGTCGAGCAGGTTGATTGCCCTGTCCTTCAGCTCCCACACATCGCCATTCAGGCGAAGGTCGGCGGTATCCTCATCAACGCGTTCGCACGGGATCAGTTCAGGGGCTTCCAGCCTTACGGCCTGGGTCTTTGTCACTACCACCGGCTTTGCCGCGCAGGCCGTCAGGCAAAGGCTGAGCAGCCCAATCACGAACAGGCTTGCTGTTGCGCTTGAGGTCTTCAAAGTTCTTCTCCGCCTTTTTCGCCTTGTCCTGGCTGGCCTTTAGGCGCTTTGCCAGGTCGGCCTGGTATTCGGCATTGCGCTTTGCTTCAGCGCGCAGGGTGGTGATGGTGGCTTGGCTCTCGGTGTTGGCCTTGATGGCCTCGTCCTTTGCCTGGGTCTCGACGAGCTTCTCTTCGCGAAGATCCTCGACCCGCAGCTGTTGAATGCCAACCAACAGAAGGCCCACCAGCGCGATGATGATTGCCGCAGCGATCGCCTTCATGCCGAGTCCACCTTCTTGCCCAGGAATCGGATGATCATGTCCCTGATCGCCGTTACGCCAATGAAGCCAATGGCACCACCAGCAGCAACGGACAAACTTGGGGGCCAGGTCATCCATTCAATAATGCTGCTGGCCGACAGGCTGAGCGCGCCACAAATGAGCGCCTCCAAGATGATCCGCCACTTGTTTGGCTCTTTCGCTTCGTACAACACCCGAAGAAGAGTAATCGTGACGGCCATGATTGCGCCCTGCCATAGCGGGTTCGAGAGGGCCAGCCAGATCTGGGCCCACGTGTCTGGCTTGTCTGGCATGGGTGGCATCCGGATTTCCTCCCTCTCGGGGAGTGTTAAAGAAAAACCCCGGCATTAACCGGGGCGATTTTGGTCTGTGGCGGAGTACCTACTCAGCCAGCGTGAAATCAACGTAGTAAGCCTTTCCCGGCTCAAGCTTGTCGGCGACGGACTTCACGATCTTGGCCTTGTACTCGGCGACAGGAGTGAACTTGCCGAACACAGCGTTTTCACCAGGCGGGTCTTTAGGAAGAGCGCATACCGCGCCAAACCGGACGTCACACAGTGGATCGTCTCGGTCTTGGTTGGCGTGACGAACATGGGTGACTTCGTGGCATACCATTTTGCAGCGCATTACTGGAGACATGAGGTTTCCTCGGGTTGTGAGCAGGAGGGCCTATCAGTCTTTCGCCTGCGGATTTGAATCAGCCCCATCAGCACTCCCGGCCATAGCAACGGGTGTGGTGGAGCCGAAAACGAAAAAGCCCCGGCGAATGCCGAGGCTCAATGAAGCTCAGGAAGCAAAAAGCCCAGCGAGTGGCTGGGCTTTATTCGTCGTCTCTCATAACGCGCAAGATCGACATGATGGGGCTAATTTACGGCCAGTCGGCCAACTGGTCAAGCGGCATCTACAAAGATTTTCTCGCTGTCGAATATCTCGGTCGCGTGGATCACGGCCTGCTCTTCGAGTTTCTCCAAACGCTTGTGGATTCCGCCTCTCCAGTTACGGCGCGTGCGCTCCGGGGATCCCTCCAAGTCCCATGTGTTCATGTCGTAGAACTCAGCAGGAAGCACGATCATGTCGGTGGAGCGCTTACCGACCTGAACGCCTTTCAGCTTCGGTATGGCCCAGGCCGTCAGTGCCTTATAGATGAACAGCTGCGGCGCCGGAGAAACCATGCGGGCAACCAGCCTACCGATGGCAGCGACCTTATTGGCCTTGTGCGTCGAGTACTTGG
Source organism: Pseudomonas sp. AC112 (assembly GCF_979253545.1). Taxonomy (NCBI): domain Bacteria; kingdom Pseudomonadati; phylum Pseudomonadota; class Gammaproteobacteria; order Pseudomonadales; family Pseudomonadaceae; genus Pseudomonas; species Pseudomonas sp. AC112. The sequence continues at coordinate 4,265,716 of NZ_CEEDCM010000001.1, read as the reverse complement.
CCACCAGCACATCCCACTGAGCCGGCTCAAGCTGCCGGTGCAGCAGCGCATAGAGGCAGCAGTCGTAATCGAACTTGTCACGCACTGACAACGTGCTGCCGGTGCCGCCCTGACGAAGGTCGGCGTCGATCAGCTTCTGCCAGGACTGCTTGGTGCTGTTGTCGATGTTGTCCGCTGCCAGCACGCGCACCAGGGTGCCCATCACGTCTCTGTACATAGCCATGGCTCAATCCCCTGTGAAGTTGGTGGCACCTGGGCCACGGCGGTTGTTCTCGTTGTACTGCGCCTCAGCACCGGCAGGCTTGAAGCAGTTGAATTGCGCGATCTGCTGCTCGGCCGCCTGGAGCCGGATGCTCAGCTGCGTCACCAGCACCTCCAGCGGCAGCGCTTCGCCCGTTTCGGCCGTGACCCAGCCCGAGGCGTTGCACTGCACGCAGGCCAGTTCATGGAAGACGCCCTTGATCACCGCTCGACCACGGCATGCCGGGCACTTGGCCAGGTCAAGTTGGGCGGCGCGGAATGCTGGGCCATGGATCTTCTTCATATGTCACCCACAAGCCAATCGGCGGCGATATCGAGGTTGAACGGCACCTGATGGCTATCGATATCGAAGCTATGTCCGCCCTGCATGACGACGTGCAGGCGGCGGAATTCATCGAAATTAAGCATGCAGACCATGAACACTTTGGACCGATCAAAAGCTGGTTTCTCGACACTGCTTAAGGCGTTGGCCATGGATAGGGCGAAGGCGCCATGCTCTGAAATATGCATTTTTAAACCTCGCCTTTTATGGTTTCTGGATTTGGCTAGAGGCCGCGCCAGTCAAGGCCTCGGCGTCATTGTGCGAATTTCCGTTTCTAGTCATGGTCGAGCGGTGAATGAGGTTGAAACCCTTCCCGTCTAACCAGCCGTGCCACTTCACCAATGCCTCGCGTTTGAGCAGTTCGGCCGAGGTGTGGATGTAGGTCTGCACGTTGCGGGTCAGCGTGTGGTTCACCAGCATCTCGCCAATGAGGAAGTCGACGCCCAGGTCTGTCCACCCGGTTCGGGCCACCTTGCGCAGGTCGTGGCTCGTCCACTCACCCTTGCCCAACCTGGTGAACACTGCGCACGCCTGGCTGTCACTGATCGGCCCACGGCTCCGCGCAGGGAACACGTAGGTGCCCTTGTAGCCTTTGTCTGACTGCGAGTTCCGGTACCGCTCCAGCAGCGCGCACACCTGGTGGGTCAGCGGCAAGTGATGCTCGCAGCGGGTCTTGGTGTTCTCGGTGGGAATGAACCACTCGCCCTGCTCACCAAGGGTGAAGTGGGACCACTGCGCTTGTCTGGTCTCGCCGGCGCGAGTGCCGTGGCACAGCATCATCAGGGCCAGCATGCAGTCCTGTGGGTGCTGGTCGAAGCCGGCGGCTAGTTCGCCAATCACGTCCTCGAGCTGCACGGCACGCAACCGTGACGGCTTGGGCTGGATTCGGGCCTTGGTGAAGTCAGTGAACTTGAACCCGGCTATGGGGTTGGTGGTGATCAGGCGCAGCTTCTCGGCCTGGCGGAACGCGACCACCAGCACTCCCCACATCAGACGGACGTAGGACAGGGACATTTCAGCCTGCATCGGCCACATCACCAGCTTGTCGAGGGTGGAACGGTCGACGTCCTCCACGGCGATATCGGCAAGCCGTGGCCTCAGATGGCACGAGATGATCGAAGTGTTGGTGGAGCGGCGCTTGGCCGACAGGCTTCGGTCAACGGCCTGGCGGGCGGTGAACCAATCCAGCAGTTCGCCCACAGTCTGCAACGTGCCGGCGGCGGCTGATGCTTTGGGGTCGGCGGCCAAGCGCTCGCGGATCTTCGGCAATGCGACGATCAAACCCTTCGCCGGCAGCTGAGGAAACGCGGCGATCTTGTCCCACTTGCCGCCCGAAACCAGGTACCAAGTGCCGCGATCGCGGTTTCGATGGAAGCGGAAGTACACTCCCGGGTATCGAGCATCGCGCAGGTCGCGCACGCCGGTATTGCCGGCCTGGCGACGGATCTCCGCATCGGTGAATGAAGTGGTCACTGTCTGGGTCATGGCGTATTCGGCTCCGGCTCGATTGGATAATCCCGGATGTGCACGCGCACAGCGCCACCCGGTACCGGTTCGCCGACGTTGATCGTGGTTACGAAGTTCTTGTCGTCGATGCCCAGGCCGTCGGCGATGCCATCCCGGCCAGCCTTGAAGCGGGCCAGCAGGTTGTCATCGTCGTAAGAGCGGCGATTCGGCGGGCAGAAGGTCACCCAGAAGTATTTCTTTCCAGTGAGGCGCGGTGCAACGAGCGCCAGCGCGATCAGGCCACAAGTGCGGCGGTAGGCTTTCGCGTGCTTGTGTTTTTGCCGCCAGTGCACGCGCGCGTTAGGGCTGAGCTCTTTCGGCGGCCACGGTAGCGTCATGTCGATCATGCAGACCCCTTTACGGTGAGGATTCCGGCCCGGATCAGGCCTTCGTGGGTTTCGGCAATTGCACGCGGCATGTCCTGCCAGTCGATTTCACCAGCGGCGCGGCCGTCGATAACGTCGTGGCAGGAACTGCAGGCGTAAACGGCAACGGTGTCGAAGCCCTTCATGCCCATGCCTTTCTGCCCGCACGGCAGATGCGCGAGAACGGTTGTTTCTGGATTGTGATTGCAGATTCCTGGCATCCGGACGGTGCATTCTTGGCCGTTGGCCGAGGCGCGGAGTTTCTTCGAACTCACTCGCATGCCGGTTTCCCCGTGACGACGTCGACGACTTCGTAAGTCCCAGGCCACATCCACGAGCCATAACGCTTGGCCATGGCCTGGTCGGCGAATAAAGCCAACGCGTGATCAGGCGGGGAGCTCAAATCGACCTTGAACGAGCAGCAGAACACTGCCCAACGGTAGGTATCGATCTCAGGAAGAGCCAGGCGGCGATCAGGCATGACGGGCTGCTCCTGATCGCATGGCACGCATCTCGGCAAGCGCTCTGTTGCCGATCTCCGGCGTGCGGCGCCCTTCAGCTCTCTCAGGCAGCGCCAAAGGCATCTTCTGCAATGGCAGGCCCTCGATCAGGCGCCGAACTGTGATGGTGTAATTGCGCTCGAACAGTTTGAGGCTGAGCGATTCCTCAAGCTTGTTCAGGCTTTCAAAACCACACTCTTTCGCGGTGTGCCAAACCGCGTCGTGGCTCCATCGCGCACGGCCGGCCATGCAGGGATGGGCATTGCGGCACGCTTCGCGATGCGCAGCAGAAAGCGTTGGCAGGCCAAGCATCTCGGCAGTCGGCGTGCACCAAGCGATAAACACACCAGGTGCAGGCACGAAGTCCCTACCTGACTGCCGAGCGCCCATCAGACCGAACTGCAGCTGATCCAGGCTGCGCAGTCCGGCCTCAAGAAACGCTTGAAGCCATTCTTTTTTGGCAGCCTTGTAGGCCGCCACATCCGGCCAAGCCTGCTTCCAGGCAGGAAAAATCGCGCGCAACTGGCGGAACAGGCCGTTGATCACGGCGGCAGTTTCGCGGTTAAGTTCTGCCTGAACCTCCTGTGGCAGAGTTTGTTCCTTTTCGATGTACTGGCCCGACTGCACCTTCGCCCAGAGCCCAGTCGTTACGACCGCGACGCTTTTCATTGGGAGACCCCCTGCTCATTCCAGCCAGTGTCGTCATCATCAAAGTCTTGAGACGCTTGGCGCGGTGCGAACGGCTTGACGTTGGAGTTTCTGTTGAGGTCGTTGCGCACCCACTTGACCAACATGCTGACCCACTCGGCCTCGGTATTGATCTGCCCCTTCGGCTCGTAGTAACCGGTGAACGCTTTCAAGGCATCATCGGTGAACAGATCCAACGCTACGCCCTGGTGCAGCGCATAGGTCTTCAGGATTTTCGAGTCTGGCTTCCAGTCGAGCGTCATTTCGCTGGGCATGCGAGGATCAATCGGCATACGCGCAGAGAGAGGTTCTTTATTCTTCTCTACATCTTCTTTAGGTAACGCACCGCTAACGGTGGCAGCGTTACCTTTACCGTTATTTGCTTTGTGATTCGCAACCCGCTTTGCCGTGAGAAGCCGATTCTTAGCGGTCTTCCCATTGTGCCGGTCGAAATGTGGAAGGCTAATAACGCCGTCGATCTCGATCATCCAGGCAACCGATTTCATGTGTTCGCAGAAACCGATAACGCCAACCATGCGATCAAGTAACTTTTTGCTAACGCTCGGGGCGTTACCGTTTTCGGTTTGTTGGTCGAACCAGCCCCATACGCGCATCAACTTGCCGACGACAGCGTCTGGGTCGATGTCCGCAAAGTCAGCGATCTGGCAAACCTCTGGCTTGTCCAGGGTAGTGAGTTCGAATTTGATCCAGTCACCGGCCATTACGCGGCCTCCTGCAGTAATTCAGCGAGGCGTGTCAGCCCCTTTGGGGTGATCATTGGGTCGAACGCCGCACGGTCGATGCCGGTCTCCGGATCAGGCTTCAACGCAGTGACCTTGTGGGTCATGTGTCCGGAGGTTATGCGGGGCTGGTATGCAACCCAGCGCTTGCAGCCGTGCCTGCGGAATATCCAGCGATGCTGTTCTAGCCATGCGAAGAGTCGAGACGGTGCCAAGCCAAGCTGCTTGGCGGCGTCCGTGATGCAGATTGCCCCGCCGGCGGCGGCAAGCCGTTTAATGGCAGCGACCTTGGGGGCCTGATCTGAAATCAGTCGCTGCAGTTCGCCATTCTTGTCGGCGAGATCGGCGGCTAGGCGCAGTGCTTCTGGAAGTGATTGAGGGATGGCTACGTGTCGCGACACATTTTCAAGTTCCTGCAAGCGTGTCACGACACGATGGCGAAGCGGTACGCTGTAGCCGGTCAGTAACGTCATCACGAGGTCGGGCGGCAGCAGGTATTCGGTTTGCTTGCGGTTGGAAGAGTCGAGATAGATGCATCCAAATTTGGATGCATCTATGTTCAGCTCTGCCAGGTTGTGCTTGATGTCGCGCACGACATGGTGATGCTGCTTCCCGGTTAGATCAGCGACTTCCCGGCTTGACATCGTGACGGTATTGCTTGGAGCAACGAGTGTGTTCATAATGGCCCCACAAGTTTTATTGCTGTTGAAAGGACCGCCCTGCCAGGCGGTTTTTTTATGCCTGCGATTCAGGCGACTTTTATCGATGCCTTGAGCTGCGCCAGCGCTTCTTCAGCATGGGCGATCTCTTTTAGGATCCGGGCGCGCTCCACCTGGTCGACACGGCCGTCGGCCATGGCGGTGTGCGTCTCGACAGTCACCTCTGCGAATTCCAGGGTGGCGCGCCCGAGCGCGTCATGAATGGCAAGCGGTGCCGGCTGATCCTTTTGCACGATCGAGTACCCGAACTCGCCCGCCAGTGCGGCCAGCGGACGCATGTCCTTGGTGTGCAAGAGCAGCGCGTACAGGTGCTTCACGTTGAACCAGGCGCCGTCGTAGTTCGAGTTGGCACGCTGGAGCAGGCTCACGGGCGGCATGTTCATCAGCGTGGCGAGTTCCTTTGTGTTGGCTTCGTCAACCACGGTGTCGCAGGCCTTCAGAAATTCGTGCATCCGTAAAACCTCAATCTTGTTTATGTGGCTGCGTGCCATCACGCATTGCAAAATGTTTCCCAAGACCTAGGCGGATTGCTTCATCGCCTGAGCTGGGTCATCGCCTCGCTTGGCGACCAGTGCACCGCCGGACTCTTTTTCGAGAACGCACTGCATTGGGTACGAAAAACCGCCCGCCGCACGGCATTGGGAAACGCGGCTACCGCTGACACGGAGTGCGTCACCGATGGCGCGGCCAGTGCGGAAATGTTTCAGGGCTTCGTCGTAGGTCATGGGGTATGTCTCCATTGTCTCTGACGAGTTTAGAGTTCTTAACAATACAAGGCAAGTTATCTAAACAATGAAATGTTTAGAATCCTAAATATGGAATTTAAAGACCGCGTTACCTCACGCATGAAGGCGCTCAACCTCAGCGCCACCGACATCAGCAAATTGACTGGCGTATCGAAGGCGACGGTTAGTTTTTGGGTGAGCGGGACGAATGGGGCAAAGGGCAAAAACCTACTGGCGCTGGCGAAGGCACTTGAGTGCTCACCGGACTGGCTCTCCGATGGTGTCGGAACGGCAGGTCTTGTAAGCCATGACGACACCACGGCTGGCATGTCCACGGTGGAGATGATGGCCAAGATGCTTGAGTCCAAGGCCGGAAAGAACCTTTCGGAAAAGGCTCGGGAAACGATGCTTGCAGCTGCAGCGGTGGCTGACAACCCGATCGAGCAAGGCGGAGGTTATGTTCATGGCCACCTCGCGAGCTTGCGCCCGACCAACGACGAAATCGTCATTCCTCAATACGATATTCGGGCAGCCATGGGCCATGGCCAGGTCCCACCGGACTACACCGAAGTAGTTCGAAACCTAGTTGTGCGCGAGGAAATCCTTCGAGAAAAAGGCATCACCTACACATCCGCCACCTCGCTTGGCATGATCAATGGGTGGGGCCAAAGTATGGAAGGCACCATCAACGATAAAGACCTGGTTATCGTCGATAAAGGTGTGCGGGATTTCATCGGCGAAGGGATATACGTCCTGACCTGGCATGGCGAGCTTTACATCAAGCGCGTAATGCGGATGGACGAAGAGAACTACAGGCTGATTTCAGACAACAAGCACTACGAGAGCCAGACGGCCAGGATCGACGATGTGACGATTCACGCGAAGGTGCTGCTGATCTGGAACGCGCGAAAAGCATAAGCAAAAGCCCGCCCCCCCCCGGCGGGCTTTTTTGTCCTATTAGAAAGGCGCTGCCTCTTCTACTGCTTCGAATTCCTCGTGACCCTGTGCTCGAGGATCTTCTTCGGCCGCAGATTCCCAACTCAATGTCACCGAATCATCCTCGTCGTTGAACGTCATATCGATTCCATCAACGTCCGCAAGCACGGTCATCACTTCATCCCACTCACGATCACCATCGCTATCAAGCCGGTGGATGGTTGCCCACTTTCGATCCTGGGCGATGGGGTGGTTGATCATATTGGAAACCCTGAGCGTCAGGCGCTCTACTCCGGACATTGGCTTTTGTTCTTGAGGTTTCTTCTGCGGGCTCGCCATCGGGTGCTCCTTGATTGCTGTATATCCATACAGGTTCGCATCTAGATTATCTGAACATTTCCACTTTCGTAAGACTTGACGCTAAACGGTTTCAGGCGTAGCCGAACGCCTAGAAAGTTAAGATATCTAAAATAGTTGTTGACGCACTTCGTTAAGTTTTCTAAATTAAATCCATCGCCAGCGACAACACGGCGAAGGGGCGGCGCCCCACCGCTCTTTAACAGCCAGCGCAACAAACAACAGACCGCATTGCCTCTACCGGCGACCGGCGAGCAGACAGGCCCGAAAGCCTGCCAACGACAGGAACAACCTGGACGGCTGCTCGATGGTGAAACGCCAGAACCGAGTGAATGACCCGGCATGCAATGCGCTCCGCCCCTTCCGGCGGCAATAGGACGGAAGGCATCACTGGAGCGCCTTGGCAACAGGGCGCTCTGGGATGACAACCGGAGGAAGCGAGATGGCCTACTACAAGACAAGCGACGCCGGTGTTCTGGCTGCTTGGAAAACTTATGTTGAGGGATGCGATCGCCTTAAGGCGTTGGCTGATGAGTTTGCAGCCACCTATCCGGGTGCAGAAGCCTTAATGCAGACAGATTGGCATAGCGGAAAGAGCTTCTACGGGCTCAAGTTCAAACCGCCAATGCCTCAGCCGCTGTGGACAAAACCCGATCCGAAAGCAGGGCAGTCTCAGTTTCCACGTCAGAGCTTGCCGCCGGGAACCAAAGGCGATGAGCGAAAGGCTCTCAAGGAAGAGCTGACAAAGCTTCGCGACGACTTCAAAGCGCGTAAGCCCAAGGACAAAGCTGATATGCAGCCATTCCTTGAGGCCATGGGGCTTGGTGGTGGCGCGCTGTTCTTCGCCAGCTACAAGCACATCGTAAGAGACGACTGCATCTACGTCAGCACATCGGCCAAGCCGAATAATGTGATGACAGAAATCCTCGGCAGTGAGTTTGAAGCTGCTGAAAAAGCCAAACCCTGAACAACCAGCGCCACGACAGCCTGTCGTTAACTGCCCGAGGCCCTGGTACTCCCCAGCACCAGGCCGCATCGGAATGTGATCTGTTTGCCCCGCAATGGGTGGGCCCAGCAATGGGAAGCCGGAGCGGAGGAATATGGGAGGCGCAAGCCAGTAAGCCGGGCAGCCCAGACCGGACGACAGATCACACCCCGATGCGGAAGACCAATACCGCTATGCGGCCACCTGCATCCAAACCAAATCGGAGAATCACATGCTCCAACTGATCCTGATCGGTGCCACGCTGAGTTTCGAGAGGCCAGAACCTCAAGTACTTGCAAGCGTGCCAGGCGATCGCGTGCGCTTCCATCGCGAGGCTTGGCGATGTACTTCCGGGGTCGTGGCGTTCTGGAGCTGACGGTCCCGCCAAAAACTCAAACCACTGCATCGGTGAAAGGCCCGAACGTCCAACGGGCCTTTCTTTTTGCTCGCCTTTATTCGTCAGCACCCTCCCATAGGCCCACCGGCAACCACCAGGCGGTCAGGCTGCTGACGAATAAACGCAACCAACCATAAGGAATCGTGATGAACCAAACCATTCGCCAAAAACTAGCGGTCCTGCAGGCGTTGCAGGCTCGATTCGAAATGTCCGCCTCGGAGATGTACGTGATGATCGGTCGCGAAGAGCCAGTCAAGGTACCCCGCTTTAACGTGGTGCCACTCGGCAAGAATCTGTTCGATGTGGTGGAGCGCTCCACCGGCGCTTCCCGTGGCGCACGCACCGGCCACGATGGAGCCTGCCAGTACGCCGAGCAGCTCGAGCGCAACGCCGACTTCTTCAGTGCTGCCAAAGCGACTTCGCGGCGATTCGGTCTCCGCATGCTGCGATGGACGCTTGGCTTTGCCGGGATGATGGTTCTGTTCGCCTACTACGGTGCGCAGCCATGATCGGCGTGCCAATGCCCAACCCGCGGGACTCGATCATCGACAACTTGAACCAGCAGTTGGACGCGTTCTTCGGCGCCGGCAACAAGGCCCAGGAGATAGCGCCGGGCGTCAGCGGCGAGGAAGGCGGCCCCATCAAAAGTACGCGCAGCGACAAGCTCCGCGTCGAGCGCGACAAGATCGCCCCCAAGCTGAAGCAGGCAGTCGACTCTGGCGCATCCCTGCACCAGGCATGTCTTGCTGCAGGCGTCGACTACAAGCGGGCCCGCCTCATTGCTCGCGAGAACGACTTCAAGCTCCCCCGCAATCCATGAAGCGAATCAACAACCAGGTGCGACAGCGCCTTCGCCAATCTCAATTCAAACTCCCACCCAGCGGCCTGCAGGCCATCCCGGAGAAACAGCCATGTCAACCGCAACAGATACAGCCGAGTTTCTTGAAGAGCTCAACGGCGGCGCCTTCGCCAGCCAGATCGGTCACGCCATTTCCGAAGTAGCTGCTGGTGTGGTTGACCACGGCAAGGCCGGCAAGCTGGTGATCACCTTGGACTTCAGCCAGATCGGTGAATCGCACCAGGTGAAGATCAAGCACAAGCTCGATTACAAGGTGCCGACCAAGCGTGGCACTCGTAGTGAAAACACCAGCCTCGACACGCCCATGCACGTGGGTACCGGCGGCCGCGTGACCCTCTTCGCGGAAAAGCACGACCAATTGTTCAGCCGCGACGACGCGCCGATTCCTAAGCGTACCTGATCGATCCCCGCTAACCCTCCCTCCGCAATCAAGGAAATAACCGATGTCACTTACCAAAGATGCACTCCAGCTGATTAACGCGAATGCCCTGGACGCCGCCGGCAAGACTCTGGCGACGCTGATCCCGACTGTGGTGCTGTCGGAAGATGCGAAAGTAGTCGATCTGGAACGCTTCCAGGCCGGGCGCAGCCGCTTTCGTGGCACCTACAGCACTCACTCGCTCGCAGACTTTGGTGCCTATGTTGTTGAGCGCGCGGAACCAGGCGCGCGCGGCTTCATTGACCAAGACGCAATGAGCTGTGTCCTGCTGTTCAACCTGGGCACAACCGGCGAACCCGGCCACGCCGATGACCGCGCCGTCCTCAAGCTGAAGCCAACTGCAGGCTATACCGCCGCCCAGCAAATCGGCGGACGCGGCATCAGCCAGAAAGACCTGAGCGACTGGATCGAAGACTGGCACCAGTACCTCACGCCGGTTGATGAGTCCGGCAACGCCATACCGGTGGCCAAGGCCATTGCCGCCGTGCGCACTATCACCATCAAGGCTTCCAGCGAATCCGAAACCACGGTAGGCGAGACTAGCGCCAGCCGCAGTGCTATGGATCAAATCGAGGCCCGCAGCAAAGAAACTCTGCCGGTGTCCCTGCAGTTCAGCACCGTCCCGTTCGAAGGCTTGACCGAGCAAGTCATCACTCTGCGCCTGTCGGTCATCACCAGCGGTGCGGTGCCGGTCCTGAAACTGCGCTGGGTCGGCGAAGAGGTCCAGCGCGAAGACATCGCCCAGGAATTCAAATCAGTACTGCAGGACAAGATCGGTGAGGCAGCGACGTTGTCTCTCGGCGCGTTCGACCCGAAGTAAAGCAAACATCCCCGCTATAACCCCCAGGCGCCCAAGGGCGCCTTTCTCTTGTCCAGAGGAAAGTGCCCATGGCCGCACCGAAGAGACACCCATTCGATTTCAAAACCCAATACGGACTCGGCTTCAACCCTCAGGACGATGAGATCGTTGTCGACTTCTTCTGTGGTGGCGGCGGCGCCGGCACCGGCCTGGAAATGGGCCTGGGCCGCGCGGTGAACGTGGCGAAGAACCACAGCCCTCAAGCCATCAGCATGCACACCGTGAATCACCCAGGCGCCAAGCACTTCACCACCGACGTGTTCGATGGTGACCCGGACACCGAATGCGGCGGCATGGCCGTGGGTTGGTTCCACATGTCGCCGGACTGCACGCACCATAGCCAGGCAGCCGGCGGCCAACCGCGCAAGCGCGAGATCCGCAACCTTTCGTGGATCGGCCTCAAGTGGGGAGGAAAGAAGCGCCCACGGGTGATCAGCCTGGAAAACGTGAAGCAGATCCTGCAGTGGGGCCGATTGATCGCCAAGCGCGACAAAACCACGGGCCGCGTGGTCAAGCTGGACGGAACTATTGCTGCACCTGGCGAAGTCGTACCCGTGGGCCAGCAGTTCCTGATACCCGACCCGAAGCAGCGCGGCCGCACCTGGCGCCGCTTCGTAGCCTTGTTGGAATGCATGGGCTATGTCGTTGAGTGGAAGGTGATCAAGGCCTGCGACTTCGGCGCGTCGACCACTCGGGAACGCCTGTTCATGATCGCCCGGTGCGACGGCCAGCCGATTGTGTGGCCTGAGCCAACCCACGCCAAGAACCCGGCCAAGGGCCAGCAGAAGTGGAAAACAGCCGCTGACTGCATCGACTTCACTGACCTGGGCAAAAGTATTTTTGGCCGCAAGAAGGACCTGGCTCCGGCCACCCTGCGTCGAGTTGCCAAGGGCATGAAGAAATTCGTTATCGACAGCGCGGCGCCATTCATTGTCCCGATCGCCAACTGGTCAGGGGAGGCGGTGCAGTCGGCCGCCGAGCCGCTGCGCACGATCACCTCCTACCCGAAGGGGGGAGCCTTCTCGGTGGTCAGCCCTGTGATTGCCCCGGCAACGCACCAGGGTAGCGACCGCATCAACGACCCGCTCGACCCGCTACCCACGGTGACGTGCGCGAACCGCGGTGAGCTGACACTGATCAGCCCGTTGATGGTTGGGGCCGGTGGCCCCGAGTATTCGGGCAAGCCGGTGGGCATGGACCAGCCGGTTGGCACGCTGATGACCCAGAACCACCGCTCGATCGCAGCGGCACACCTGGTGAAGTTCCGCTTCGATGACGCGGGCAAGGCGCTGGACGAGCCACTGCCGACCATCACCAGCGGCGGCAACTATCAGCGCCCGGCCGGCGCCGCTCACGCCATGGGCATTTCCACGGTGTTCATGGCCCAGATGAATGGCGGCTTCAACACCACCGACGCCAAGAGCATCGAAGACCCGATGACCACGGTGACCAACACCGGCAGCCAGCAGCAGTTGGTGACGGCCACCCTGGTGACGAACACCACCGGCCACGCGCCGACTGCCCTTGACTGCCCCGTGCCGACGGTAACGACCGGGCAGCATCACGCACTCACGACGGCACACCTGGTGCACATGCGCGGCAACTGTGATGCACGGGACGCGAACGACCCGCTGCACACCATCAGCGCCGGCGGCCAGCACCACGGGTTGGTCAGCGCTTTCATGGAACGTGCATTCGGCGGCAGCGTGGGCCAGGGCTTGGACGATCCAGCACCAACCATTACTGCCGGTGGTGGGGGCAAGAGTTCGCTGGTGTCGCTCACCCTCTCGCCAGAGCATGAAGCGGGCGCCCTGCGCGTTGCAGCTTTCCTGATCAGCTACTACGGCACCGAGAACATCAGCGCTTGCGACTCGCCGGCGCCAACGATCACTACCAAAGACCGCTTGGCGATGGTCACCGTGATGGTGAAAGGCACGCCCTACGTGATCGTCGACATCTGCCTGCGGATGCTGAAACCGGCCGAGCTGTACAAGGCCCAGGGGTTCCCGGCCGACTACATCATCAGTCACGGTGCCGACGGCAAGCCATTCACCAAGACCCAGCAGGTGCACATGTGCGGCAACAGCGTCAGCCCACCGCCGATGGCAGCACTGGCCAGGGCCAACGACCCATGGCGAGTGGCTGAGCGTCAGGCTGTTGCGGCTTAAACGCCCTCGGCAATCAAGCGGGCCCCGACCTCACGCCCGGCAACCTGCGCCAGGCCACGGTCAACATAGGTTCGGTCACCAGCAACAACCGGCACCACCACCTCACCACCGCGCTTCACCTCGACGTTGATACGCCAGGTCTCCCGGCCTTCCTCGTCCTTGTCGCACTCCATGTAGTTCCAAACCTGAAAGCCTTCGATGTCATCGTAAATATCGTGCTTTGTCATGGTCCAGCCCATTTAGAGGAAGGGGCCATCGTAGCACCACACCCCGGGCATGGCCCGGCAAGGACTCCCCGTGAAACGAATTTACCTCAGCGGCCCTATGACCGGACTGCCAGACCTCAACTTCCAGGCCTTCGCCGCAATGACAGACAGACTGCGCGATGGCGGCCACACCGTCACCAACCCCGCCGAACTCAACCCTGAGGGCGGAAGCTGGAACGACTGCATGCGCCGCGACATTGTCGCCCTGATGGAGTGCGACACCGTGGCCACCCTTCCCGGCTGGGAAAACTCGAAGGGTGCCCGCCTGGAAGTGCTGATCGCCGAACGCCTCGGCATGACGGTTGTGAATGCCCATGATCTGGTAACGAGGGAGGCTATATGAGCAATCAATGGAAGCTGGTGCCGGTTGAACCGACCGAATCCATGGTCATTAACGGCTTTGAGTCGGCGCCGGACGAGTGCTTCTCCGATGAGGAAGTCTGGGAGCAATACCAAGGCATGAGCGGCTGCCAGCAAGCGGCGTTCCGCGCGAAACTGTGCTGGGCCGCCATGATCGCCGCCGCGCCTGCTCCAGACACACATATTGCCGTGCCGGAAGAGTCCGCCGGCGTGGACTTCGGAATCGACGGGCGATCGGTGCGCGTATCGCATGAGGCTTACTCGATCTTCCTGGCGCGTGAAGAGGCTGGACGAGAAAAGATCGCGGGCCTGCAACAGAGCCTGACCGTGGCGGATCAGCAAATAGATGATTTGCGTGCTGAGCTTGCCGCCAACCCAAAGCCCGACCCAGTGCTCTGCAAGTTTTACGACGTGGCGGACTGGCCCGGCCTTGTGCATGAACTGGTAGGCCACGTGGCACAGCTCCAGGATTCGGCAAAGCGCAACGTCAAGCCTTGGGAAGACACATTCCCACCAACACTGCTGCCGGCCTATATCGAGCGCGTAAATGCCGAGAGTTCGGCGGTCCAGCACCAGGAGAATCCGTTAGCGGTGGTGCCTGAACTTACCTCGGAACTTCGTTGGATTCTGGGCCAGATGTGCTTCCAGCATATCCATACCGCTCAGGCACTTCGCTTGATGGGGCACCAAATCGCCAAGAAGGCCGAGGACGAACAGGCCGTAACGATTTACTGGATGCTCGGCCACTACCTGAAGGACCCGGCCAACTGGCGCCATAACGCGTCTGCCGAGTTGAAAGCGTCAGCGCCACCCGCATAGGAGTACATCCGTACTCCACCCTCAAAACCTGTAACCCCTCCCCCTTCAAAGTCAGCCGCTATAGCGGCAAGGACGAAGTCATGCCTAAAACATTGCATTTGGACATCGACGCGCTTGAACAGCAAGCCTCAAGCCTTATCGGTTGGGACAACCTCACTGAGTGCTGGCCGGCCGAAAACAATTGGGACTGGGAGGTGGGCCACCGCTCCGAGTCGGGTGACACCTACCCAGTTTTGACGATCTCAACGGCTGACTACGGTGCGGCCTATGACACGGAAAATATGGCTCGATATCACGCAGCGGTGAGGCCTGCCGCAATCTTGGCGCTGATAGCTGAAATCAAAGCGCTGCGTCAGCAGGTGACGCCATGATCGCCACCCTCTGGTTCGCCTACGTCTTCATCTACAAGGGGCCAAGGCCATGAAACAGCATCGCGTTTTGATCGGCGACTGCATTGAGTCGATGCGGACGCTGCCAGACAACAGTATCGACAGCGTTGTCACCGATCCGCCCTACGGTATTCGCTTTATGGGCAAGAGCTGGGATGGCCAGGACATCGAATCGCGCGCAGCCTACCGCGATAGCATGCCTTCGGCTGATCTCGCCTGCGGTGCCACTGGCGGGCATCGATCGATGGCGGCCGAGGCCGGAAAGTACGACTTAACACCTGGTGGCATGAAGGCGTTTCAGTCGTTCACGCTGGAGTGGGCCACCGAATGCCTGCGAGTACTCAAGCCCGGTGGTCACCTGCTCTCGTTCGCAGCTGCACGCACTTATCACCACATGGCGGTTGGCATTGAAATGGCAGGGTTCGAGATCCGCGACCAGATCATGTGGGTGTTTGGCTCAGGCTTCCCGAAGTCGCACAACCTAAAGGGTGATCGCGCCGGCTGGGGTACCGCGCTGAAGCCTGCGCACGAACCAATTTGCATGGCCCGCAAGCCGTTCCCTGGAACAGTTGCTGCGAATGTAGCTGCGCACGGCACGGGCGCAATCAACATAGATGCATGTCGGATTCATGGGCATGACGCCAAGGGCGGCGAGTACTCCCAGAAACGCATGGCTCCCGGGCATGTCGTGAATGCCACTGGTGTATACAAACAGGATGTCCGATTCGTGGGAATCATGAAGGCAGGCCGATGGCCAGCAAACCTGGTTCACGATGGCAGCCCGGAGGTGGTGGCCATGTTCCCCGCCCAGGCAGGCGCATGTGCGCCGGTCATGGGTACCGAGGAAAGCGCGGCAAGCGTGGGCAAGATCATGGGGCAGCGCGATCGCGTGGTCGGCGCCTTTCACGGCGACAGCGGCAGCGCAGCCAGGTTCTTCTACTGCGCCAAGACTAGCCGCGCCGATAGGCACGAAGGACTGAACAATCCGGGCCCCCAGTTCAAAATGGGTACAACCCTACGCAAAGTCCAGACCACGGACACGAAAGGCAACAACCACCCAACCGTCAAGCCAACGGACCTGATGGCGTACCTATGCCGCCTGGTGACCCCGGTCGGTGGTGTAGTGCTGGATCCGTTCATGGGCAGCGGTAGCACCGGCAAAGCAGCAATGCGCGAGGGCTTCGAGTTCATCGGCTGCGAGATTGACGAACAGTACGCTGCGATCGCTCGGGCGCGCATCGAATACGAAGTACTCCGCCAGCAAGAGCAGAAGATCGAAACCGATCAGCTCGATCTGTTCGCAACAGCCTAACCCCAATCCCCCTACATGCCTGCCGGTGAGCGGCGGGCGAGGATTCGCTATGTCTCGAAATATCAAAACCCGTGAAGGCTATGAATTCTGGGATCGCCTCAACGCCATCCCGCACTACGGTTTTCTGCTGAACCAGCAAGGTAACGGCGTGATCCGGGCGGAAGGCATAGGCGACTGGATCGAGCGGCACCCTGCACAGGTGGTCGTCGATGATGCCCAGACCGAAGTGAACGTCTTGCGCGAAGAAAATGCCAGGTTGAAGGCCGAGGTCACCGCGCTCAGCAAGAACGTCATCGAGTTCACCCGCGAGGACTTCGACGCCACGATCAACAATCTCCGCCGCATGGGCGCCAGCATCGACGGCGAAAACGCCTACAAGCGCGACCTCTGCGATGCGATTGTCGGGACCCTGGCATTCGGCGCCCAGGACAGATGCCCACCGCCCGAAGGTCATTGGGCGCAGCGGTTCTGGGACATGGGCCGGGAGTCTTCAGCCAACACAGCAGAGCTTGTCTCAGCGCTGGACCTCGCATCTGGCTGCCTGATGGACGCACTGGCCGGGCGGGATTTGCCGCCATCCAAGGTCGGCCGCGCCATCGCGACATCAGCCGAGCTGCTCGCCAAGCAAACGGTTTAACCCATCCCCACCTTCTGCCGTCCAGCGCGGCGCGGAGCATCATCATGGCAGCAGCAGAGCAACTACCTGTTGAGTACCTGTCCGACAAGGTCGCGGAGAAGAACTTCGCGGAGATGGTCGGCACAACGCGCCGCGCGCTTCAGGGCAAGCGCCAGCGCAACATCATCCCCAAAGGGGTGTGGAATGAAATCGATGGTCAGATTTACTACAGCATCAGGAGATATGAGGCATGGCTAGAAAGCCTATGGGATTGCCCGCCGGAGTTGAATTCGCAGGTCAATCAGTCCGCATTCGCTTCACCTGGAAGTTCCGGCGCTGCGAGACCCTCGCCTATTCCCAAACGCCAAAAGGCATTAAAGCGGCCGCAGATCTACGCGCTACAGTAATAAGCCTGATCAAGCACGGCGTGATGGACGACAAGCGTTACGCCGAGCTTTTCCCGAACTCGACATACTCCACCTACTCCGCAACTCCACTATTTGGGGAGTACGCCCAGACCTGGCTGGACAGTCGCGAAGTGGTCGGGGGCACCCGCAAAAACTACCGGATATCCCTCAACCTTTACTGGATGCCGCACCTTGCGCTGCTTCCGATCGACCAGATCACGTCGGCAATGCTCCGGAAAATCGCCGGAGAGACGCCGTGGAAGTCGTCGACGGTAAAGCGCTCGGCAATCCAGCGCCTGCACACGATGTTCGAGTGCGCCGTGAACGATGAGCTGATCACCAGGAACCCGGTCGGCTCAATTGAGCTTCCGGTGAAGGCAAAGAAACCGGTGGACCCTTTCACAGTAGCGGAGGCGGATTTGATCATCGGGCACCTGTACGAGGTGCTGACCGGTTCAATGCGGGTATACGCGGCCTACTTTGAGTTCGCGTTTTACACAGGCATGCGGCCTGGGGAGATAGCGGCGTTGCGCTGGGATGAGGTGGATACAGAGGGGCGTGTCGCCAACGTGTGCAGAATCGTGGCTGACTACAAGATCGAGGAGCGCACGAAAACCCGCGAAACGCGGCGAGTCATGCTGAACAGCAGGGCATTAAATGCCATTGAGGTGGCCAAGGGTGTGGCCGATTTGAGGGCAAAACAGAGCCGGCGCCAGCATAAACAATCGCCGTACGTTTTCCCGCCGACCAAGAACTTTGAGTTCATTCAGCAGGCCAGCGTGACCGACAAGCACTTCAAGGCGGCGCTGGTCGCGTTGAAGATCAGGGCCAGACGGCAATACAACTGCCGCCACACTTACGCTACCATGTGCTTAATGGCAGGCATGAACCTTGGGTTCATCGCTAATCAGCTCGGTCACAGCGTGCAAATGCTGCTGACGACTTACGCCCGGTGGATCAATTCCAGTGAAGACTGGAGCGAAGTCGGGAAGCTTGAGCAAAGCCTGATTGGTACAAAATTGGTACAGACAGAACCCGTACCCCTCTAGAACCCATACGGAATAACGCTCTGTGACATTGGAACAGAATTACACCGCGATCCTCGGCCAACTCGGCGAGGACGTTTCCCGCGAGGGCCTGCTCGACACGCCAAAGCGTGCCGCCAAGGCGATGCAGTACCTTTGCCGCGGCTACGAGCAGACTCTGGAAGAGGTCACCAACGGTGCCTTGTTCAGCTCCGACAACAGCGAAATGGTGCTGGTCAAGGACATCGAGTTGTACTCGCTGTGCGAACACCACCTGCTGCCGTTTATCGGCAAGGCTCACGTCGCCTATATCCCGAGCGGCAAAGTGCTGGGCCTGTCCAAGGTTGCGCGGATTGTCGACATGTATGCCCGCCGCCTGCAGATCCAGGAAAACCTCAGCCGCCAGATCGCCGACGCGGTGATGCAAGTGACCGGCGCCCTGGGCGTGGCCGTGGTGATCGAAGCCAAGCACATGTGCATGATGATGCGCGGTGTGGAAAAACAGAATTCGTCGATGATCACCTCGGTGATGCTGGGTGAGTTCCGCGAAAACGCGGCCACCCGCAGCGAATTCCTCAGCCTGATCAAGTAACGGGCTGCGTAAGAAAAAACCGGCGTTCATCGCCGGTTTTTTTTCGCCTGCAGAATTAAGGTAAGCTGCGGCCCCTTCTGTCATGGGCAAGAGGTTTCAGCCATGTTCGTCAAAGCACTTCGAGTCGGCCTCGGCCACATCATCATCGCGGGCGACTTCCTGACCCGCCCCCGCAAAAAGCAGCGTCCCGCCGAGCAGCAGGCGCAGGTGAATGCCGCCGCCAAGGAACTGACCCTCTATCAATTCCACGCCTGCCCATTCTGCGTGAAGACTCGCCGTACCCTGCATCGCCTGAATGTACCGGTGGCCCTGAAGGACGCGAAAAACAACGAGCAGGACCGCCAGACCCTGCTGGAACAAGGCGGCAAGATCAAGGTGCCGTGCCTGCGTATCGAAGAGAATGGCCAGACCACCTGGATGTACGACTCCAAGGTGATCATCGATTACCTCGACAAGCGCTTCGCCGCAATCTGACAGACACCGCCCTCCTGTAGGAGAGCGGCTTGCCGGCGATGGCGTCCGAAAAATCGCCGCCTGGCGTTGGGGCCTCATCGCCGGCAAGCCGGGCTCCTACAGGTCGTTGATATCCAGATCCAGCAGCGCGGACCCTAGGCATTTGCCATGGGCATCCAGCGCCAGCGAGCGGGTGACGCCGCCGCGCAGGATGCCCGGCAACACGAAGTTCAGCGCCTGCACATTCGGCAATTCATAGCGCCGTACAGGCGCCGCGCCCGGCTCACGCAACCCCGCGAAAAACTCGGCCACGCGCTCGGCCGTCAATTGTTCGCAGAGCAGTGGGTAGTCCTCGACACGATAAGCAATGATCGAAATGTTCGACGTGTCGCCCTTATCCCCGGTGCGGGAATGGGCCAGTGTGTGCAGCTTCATGCTTCGATCCTCGGTTTGACCGCACCACGCGGCAGCAGCAAAGACGCCACCGCCACCACCTGCCGCAGGCTTTTACTGGCACCGCCGCCACCGGACGGGCCATTGGTGTAGAGGGTTTCCACTTCATTGCCCACGCGCACCGCTTCACCGCGCTCTTCAGAGCGAGCCGCCACGCGCAGGCGCACTTCCCAGGGCTCGACCGCGCTGCGCGGGCCGTGCAGCGAATCGATGCCGATCAGTTCGGCGCGTACGTCCTGCATGTTCACGCCCGTCAACTCAAGCCGCTTGAGGACGACATCCCGCGCCAACTGCGCCCGCGCGACAGCACCGGGGCCGCCGTAGGACATCTGCCCTTCACCGATCCAACCGTCCAGGTAACCCACGCTGACTTTCAACTGCTCGGGTCGTGCACGGCCATCCGCCCCCACGGCGCGAATGCGATCAACGCCCTCCTCCACAAAGCCCACGTGGGAAAAGTCCGCGGTCACATCCGGCGTTAGATACGCCGCCGGGTCGTGCACTTCGTAGATCAGTTGCTCGGTACAGGTGGCGCGGCTGACCCGCCCACCGGAGCCGCTGACCTTGGTGATCAGCGCTTCGCCATCGGCATCGATCTCGGCCAACGGAAAACCCAGGCGCGCCAGGTCGTCCACATCCTTGAAACCGGGGTCGGCAAAATAGCCGCCACTGACTTGCCCGGCGCATTCGAGCAAATGCCCGACCAGGGTGCCTCGGCCCAGGCGTTGCCAGTCGTCCGCCGCCCAGCCGAATTCGAACATCTGCGGCGCCAGGAACAACGAAGGGTCGGCCACGCGCCCGGTGATCACCACATCGGCATCAGCGCGCAATGCCTCCAGAATGCCGTCGACACCCAGGTAGGCATTCGCAGAGATCAGCCGCTCACCCAGGGAGCCGACGGTCTGGCCGTTGTCCAGCAACCACTCTGGCTGCAACACCGTCAACACATCGTCGCCGACCACGGCAACCACCTTGAGACCAAGGCCCAACTCGCTGGCAATTCGCCGCACTTCGATTGCCGCTGCCACCGGATTGGCCGCGCCCATATTGGTGATCACCCGCAAACGCCGGCGATCGGCCTTCACACCAACAAACGGCAACACCCGGCGCATGCGCTCACTCAGGAGCGGGTCGTAGCCACCCTGCGGGTCACTGATGCGCGCCTGCTGCGCCAGGGCAATCGTACGTTCGGCCAGGCATTCGAACACCAGGTAATCCAAGTCGCCGTATTCGGCCAACTCGACTGCAGGTTCGATACGGTCACCGGAATAGCCGGCGCCGGAGCCGATGCGCAAGGTTTTCATTTCAAATAACTCCCAGGAGCAACGCCGTCAGGGTCATCAACACCGACGCGGCAAACAGAAACGGAATGGTGAAGCGTTGGTGGTCGGCCAATTCGACCTTGCACAGGCCCACCAGCAGGAAGGTTGCGGGGGTCAGCGGGCTGACTGGGAAACCGGTGGTGTGCACGCCCAGCAACGAGGCCTGGGCCACTTGCAGCGGGTCGACGCCCAGGGCCTTGCCGACTTCGGCGATCACAGGCATCACGCCGAAATAGTAGGAATCAGGGTCGAACAGCATGCTCAGCGGCATGGAAATGAAGCCCACCACCGCCGGGATCAACTTGCCATGACCCGCCGGAATCTGCGCCACCGCCACCTCGGCAATGGCCTTGAGCATGCCGGTACCCTGCATGATCCCGGTGAACACCCCGGCGGCCAGAAGGATACTGGCCATGGTCAGGGCGGTCTTCGCATGGGCATCAATGCGGGCACGCTGGGCGTCGACGTTCGGGTAGTTGATGCACAGCGCCACGACGGTACCGAGCATGAACATCACCACCGGGTCGACCCAACCGGCAATCATCACCACCATCACCAGCACGGTGAGGATCAGGTTGACCCAGAACAGGCGCGGGCGACGCAGCTTGATGTCATCGTCACTGAGCACCCGCTGCGGCACGGCATCCACACTGGAGCCGGCGCCGAGGCCCAGGCGTTTTTCTTCTCGACGGCCGAGCCACCAGGCACAGGCAAACACAAAGATCAGGCCGACGATCTGCACCGGGATCAGTGGCTGGAACAAGTCTGCCACCGGCACATGCAGTGCCGCAGACGAGCGCAACACCGGCCCGGTCCAGGGCAGGAAATTGACCCCGGCCGCCATCGCGCACACGCACGCCAGGATGCGTTTATCGATGCCCAGCCGCGTATACAGCGGCAGCATCGCCGGCACCGTCACCAGGAAGGTCACCGCGCCGGAACCGTCCAGGTGCACAAGGAGCGCCAGGGTCGCGGTGCCTACGACAATTCGTGTAGGACGCGTCCCTACCGTGCGCAAGATGCGGTCAATGATGGGGTCGAGCATGCCAGCATCGGTCATGATCCCGAAAAACAGGATCGCGAACACAAACATACCCACCACGGGGGCGACGTTCTTGATACCGGTGATGATGAAAGCGCTGGTTTGCAGGCCGAATCCGCCGAGCAGTGCAGCGATGATCGGCAAGGCGATCAGGGCCACTAGCGGCGAAAGGCGTTTGCTCATGACGGCAGCGAGCAGGCACAGGATGGTAATGACACCCAGGGTAGCGAGCATGGGTTACTCCAGAGCGGCCTTGATGGCCGGTTATTGTTTTCCCTGGAGTATTGGAAGCGGGTTAGTCTTTGTAAATTGGAATATTCACCAGCCAGTGTTCGGAAAAACAAAATGAAGAACAGCATCCAGCACATTCAGGCGTTCCTTGCGGTCGCCCGCACCGGCAGTTTCACCAAGGCGGCCAATGAGCTGCATCTGTCGCCGTCGGCGCTGACGGTGCAAGTCCAACAGTTGGAAGACTGGCTAGGCGTCACCCTGCTCGATCGCAGCCCGCGCCATGTCAGCATCACCGCCGCCGGCCAGGACGCCCGCGGGCCGATGGAAAAACTGCTGCTCGACCTGGACAACATTGTCACCGGCTCCCGCGACCTCGCCGCCTTGCGCCGTGGCGTGGTCACCATCGCCGCCCTGCCCTCGGTGTGTGCCGGCACTCTGCCGCCGGTTCTACGCCTGTTCCGCGAACGTTTTGCCGGGATTGAAGTACGCCTGCATGACCTGGTGGCCCATCGCATTCATGCCCAGGTGCGTTCCGGCGAAGTGGATTTCGGCATCGGCGTGCGCGCACGGCTCAGCCATGGCCTGGACTTCGTGCCGGTGCTGAATGATCGCTTGTGTGCATTTGTGCCGGTGGATCATCCGCTGGCCCGCCATCGCACACTGGCCCTGGAACAACTGGCGGACCAACCGATCATCCTCACAGGGCGTGACAGCAGCGTGCGTGAACAAGTGGACGCGCTGTTCGATGAGACGCGCCTGACGATGAATGCGGGGATGGAGGCCAACTACATGTCGACCGTGCTGGCATTGGTGCGCCAGGGGTTGGGGATCAGTGTGCTGCCGGAGTCGGCGGCGGACAGCCTGGAGGGGTTGAAGCGCATCGACATCGATCACCCCGGCGTGAACCGGGAGATCGGGCTGATCAGTCGCAGCGGGATGGGGTTGAGTCCGGCGGCGCAACGCTGCTTCGAGCTCTTGAACACTGAAATGCGACCTGTGTAGGCGCCTGGCTTGCTGGCGATGGCGCGATTGAAAACGCATCGCCGGCAAGCCGGGCTCCTACAGATCAGGGGGGGTTCAGTCGAGCATTGGCACGTGTTTGGGATGGCTGGCAACACGCTTCAACCACGCCTGCACACCCGGATAAGCATCCAACTCAAAACCACCCTCATTCGCCACATGGGTGTAGGCATACAAAGCCACGTCCGCGATGGAGAACTGCTCGCCGACCAGGTACGGCGTCAGTTGCAGTTGGCGCTCCATGACCTTGAGGGCCTTGTAACCGCCCTTGTGCAGTTTCTTGTATTCCTCCAGGCGGTCTTCGGGCAGGCCCAGGTAAAACTGGATAAACCGCGCCACCGCAATGTACGGCTCATGGCTGTATTGCTCGAAGAACTGCCATTGCAGCACTTGCGTGCGCAGGCGCGGCTCGGTCGGCAGGAACTCACTGCCATCGGCGAGGAAGTTGAGGATCGCGTTGGACTCCCACAGGCAGGTGCCGTCTTCCAGCTCCAGCACGGGGATCTTGCCATTGGGGTTCTTCGCCAGGAACTCGGCGGTCTGGGTGTCACCCTTGAGGATGTCCACATCGATCCATTCGTACGGAATGCCCAGCAGGCTGAGCATCAATTTGACCTTGTAGCAGTTGCCCGACTTGTAATCGCCATAAACCTTGTACATGGGGCTCCCCTTATGCCGCTTGCGCGTGCTGTGCTTGACGGACCACCGCGGCCAGGCGCTTGAGACCTTCGTCCAGGCGGGCCGGGTCGATATGGCTGAAATTGAGCCGCAACGAGCCAAGGTGTTGGTCTGGCTCGGAAAAGAACGGTTCACCGGGCATGAACGCGACGTTCTGGTCGAGCGCTTGAGCCAACAAGGTGCGGGTGTCGAGCGGCTGTTTCAAGGTCAGCCAGAAGAATAATCCACCCTGGGGCACTTGCCAGTCGGCCAGGTCGCTGAAATGCCGTTCCAGTGCGGCCTGGAAAGCATCGCGGCGTTCGCGGTAAAAGCTGCGCAGTTGCACCAGGTGGTGCTGGTATTTTTGCGTGCCGATCCACTGCATCGCCTGCCATTGGCCGACGCGGTTGGTGTGCAGGTCCGCCGACTGCTTGAGCTTGAGCAGGTGTGGGAACAGGTCCGGGCTGGCGATCAGGTAGCCGACGCGCAACCCTGGCAACAAGGTCTTGGACACGGTGCCGGTGTAAATCCAACTGGCCTTTTGCAGGCGCCCGACGATGGGTTTGGCGCTGCCGCCGTCGAAGGTCAATTCGCGGTAGGGTTCGTCTTCGATCAGGGTCACGCCGTACTCATCGAGCAACGCCGCGACGGCCTCGCGCTTGGCTTCGCTGTAACGCACGGCCGAGGGGTTCTGGAAGGTCGGGATCAGGTAGATGAACGCCGGGCGATGACGTTCGAGGTTTGTGCGCAACGCGGCCAGGTCGGGACCGTCGGCTTCCAGTTGCACCGTCAGGCAGTGCGCGCCGAACAATTGGAAGATCTGCAAGGCGGCCAGGTAGGTCGGGCCTTCCAACAGGATTTGCGTGCCTTTATCGATATAGAGCTTGGCCGCCAGGTCGAGGGTTTGCTGGGAACCGCTGACCACCAGCACCTGGCTGGCCTGGCACGGCACACCCAAAGCGCGTGCTTCTGCGGCGAGCAGTTCGCGCAGCTGTGGTTCGCCTTCGCTCATGCCGTACTGGCCGATGTTCAGCGGCATGTCGTCCCAGTTCAGTGCGGGCAGCATGGCTTCTGCGGGCAGGCCACCGGCGAACGACATCACTTCCGGACGCTGGGCGGCCGCGAGGATTTCACGGATCAAGGAGCTTTTAAGGCGCGTAACACGTTCAGAGAAGGCCATAAGGTCACCGGTAGCGAAGCCTGTGGGAAATACGTCAAACTGGTTGACCGAAATTACGATGACTTGCACGGATACGTCAATATGCTTGACCTTAAAAACCCAACCGCCCAGCAGGAGGCCATGGAAGCGTTCTTCTTTGGCTACCAGGCGTTCACCGCCAAGGCCGACGAAATGCTCGAGCGCCGTGGCCTGAGCCGGGTGCACCAGCGCATCGTGTTTTTTATCGCGCGCTACCCTGCCTTGAGCGTGAAAGAACTGCTGGAACTGCTGGGCGTGAGCAAGCAGGCGCTGAACATACCGCTGCGCCAACTGCAGGAAATGCACTTGGTGAACAGCGTCGCGTCCGAGACCGACAAGCGCAAACGCCTGCTTGAACTCACGGAAGAAGGCCTGCGTTTCGAGCAATCCCTGCGCCGTGAACAGGTGAAGTTGTTGCAGCGCGCGTTCGGCGAGGCCGGGGAAGAAGCGGTAGCCGGATGGCTGGCCGTCAATCAAGCATTGAGCGGCTGAACTAGCTTCCCACACTGCTATTCGAAAACATTATTTGCTTTATTTGTATACAAAAGCATAATTCGCCTCGTGCGAGTTCCTGACCTATTGGTCAACAAAACCCGCCAGTACCTCAAAGCGCTGTTGCCCACATCTGTGACCGGCGCTGGAAATAACAATAAAACTCTTGAGGAGTACTCGCTGTGGATAGCCGCAAATCCGAAGCCCCGACGCTGGACCTTGCCCCCTCACAGAACAGTTGGCTGGAACGCCTGTTCAAACTGCGCTTGCATGGCACCACAGTGAAGACCGAGCTGATCGCAGGCCTCACTACCTTCATCACCATGGCCTACATCATCTTCGTCAACCCCAACATCATGGCCGACGCCGGCATCGATCACGGCGCGGCGTTCGTCGCCACCTGCATCGCCGCCGCCCTGGGCTGCCTGTTGATGGGCCTGTACGCCAACTGGCCCGTGGGCCTGGCACCGGGCATGGGCCTGAATGCGTTTTTCACCTACACCGTGGTCGGCACCATGGGCTACACCTGGGAAACCGCGCTGGGTGCGGTGTTTATTTCCGGCGTGCTGTTCATGGGCCTCACCCTGTCCCGCGTGCGTGAATGGTTGCTCAACAGCATCCCCGTGAGCCTGCGGCATGCCATGGGCGCTGGGGTGGGTCTGTTCCTCGGGGTGATTGGCCTGAAGACCGCCGGCATCATCGTTGACAGCCCGGCTACCTTGATCAAGCTCGGCTCCTTGCACGAGCCGGCGCCGCTGCTGGCGGCCGTGTGCTTCCTGCTGATCGCCATTCTGAGCTATCACCGTGTGTTCGGCGCGATCCTGATCAGCATCATCGCCGTGACCCTTGCCGGCTGGGGCCTGGGCCTGGTGCACTACAACGGCATTCTCTCCACCCCACCCAGCCTGGCACCGACCTGGATGGCCATGGACGTTAAGGGTGTATTCAATGTCAGCATGATTAGCGTTGTATTTGCATTTCTTTTTGTACACATGTTCGACACCGCAGGTACACTGATGGGCGTCGCGCAACGGGCAGGCCTGGTGAATGCCGATGGCAAGATCGACAACCTGTCCCGCGCCTTGAAGGCCGACAGTGCTTCCAGCGTATTCGGCGCCATGGTCGGCGTTCCACCGGTTACCAGCTACGTGGAAAGTGCCGCAGGCGTGGCCGCTGGGGGTCGCACCGGGCTGACAGCGGTAACGGTAGGCATCCTGTTTGTGGCGGCGATGTTTTTCGCGCCCTTGGCCGGCATGATTCCGGCGTACGCCACGGCAGGTGCGCTGATTTATGTGGCAATGCTGATGATGGCAAGCATGGCCCATATCAATTGGGATGAAGCCACCGACAGCATTCCGGCAATTGTCACCGCGATCATGATGCCGCTGACGTTTTCGGTCGCCGACGGGATCGCCCTGGGGTTTATCACCTACGTGGCGCTCAAGGCCGGCACTGGCAAGTACCGCGAGATTTCTGTGAGCCTGTGGGTGCTGTGCGCGATCTTTATTGCCAAATTCATATTTCTATAAGGAGTAACGGATGAACCTGGAAACCTGGCTACTGTTCAGCGGCGCGGCATTGGTGGTGATTCTGATCCCCGGGCCGTTGTCACTGTTGATGATCAGCAACAGCCTCAATTATGGCTTGCGTCGGTCATATCCAGCGTTTCTGGGTGGGGTGTTTGCCTCTATCTGTTTGCTTAGCGCCTCGGCCCTCGGTTTGGGCGCGCTGCTGCTGGCGTCGGAACAACTGTTCAGCGCCTTGAAAGTGCTTGGCGCGGCGTACCTGTTTTATCTGGCCTGGCAAAGCTGGCAGCAATCGCGGCAGCCGGCCCACGCTGCCGAAGTCCCACCGGTAGCGAGCACGCCGCGCTTTCGCGCCCTGTTTGGCCGTGCGTTTGTACTGGGCGCCAGCAACCCCAAGGACATTCTGTTTTTCGCCGCGTTCCTGCCGCAATTTCTCAGCAGCCAGCAAGCGTTCCTGCCGCAGTTGCTGATAATGATTGCGACGTGGACGCTACTCGATTTGCTCTGCAAGCTGGCCTACGGCCTGGGCGCGCACGGCGCCGCCCGCTACTTGCGCAGCGGCAAGGGCCAGAGTTGGTTCAACCGCATCAGTGCCGCCCTGTTCAGTGGGGCGGGCATTGTTTCGCTGATCAAGGTCAGGCTGCCAGTTTGACGAAGTAAACGGTGGCAGATACCCGCCCATTAACGGGCCACTGGATGCCGGCCAAAATACGCACCAACCGTTGCTCACTCAGTGCGAGCTTAACCTCGGCCGATAACGCCGTGTTCATATAGACGGCGGATCGCCCCATGAACCAATTATCTGACAACCTGTTGCCCAAGGGGAGGTTGGCCTGTTCAATCCAGTGAAAAGACAGGTAGTAGAGCGTGCCGGGTGAATGGGGGTGTGTGGCGACGGCTTCCCGTACGGCTTTAGCGCCGCGTTTGACGTCGAGCTCCCGAACACTGAACCCTTGCTCCTGCAGCACGCTCTTGACGGCATCGCGCTGCGCGATACCGCGTTGAGCCGCCCGCCCTTTGCCTTCGCGCTGCAGCGGTTTTGCCAAGGGGCGCGGCGGCGTGAAATCAACACGCGTGAAGCCTGGGGCTGCGCCTTGGTAGCTGATGAATGTACTGCTTCGTCCTCTTTCAATTGGCCGCAACATCCTCAGTAAATCGTCCGTCTGCCCTGGTTTTGCAGGTGCTGGCGGCAACCAGCTGTCCAGCGTTGCGCGCACATTGAGCATATGAGTCGCCGTCGCCGCCCTGGTCGGATCTGACAGCTCAATCATCCTCGCCACGGTCAAATCGCGACTTTCACGCGTCAAGGAAGGAAAGGCGTCTGCCACATACTCCGTGAGCGGCTTATCGAACAAGGGCGCATGCAGCTGCCACCCGCCCGTTGGCGTGCGAGACGCTGCAAGGGGTTGTTCAGCCAGATGCGTGCTTGTCCAACGCTCGATATCGGCGCGAGCCAACGAGACCGGGGGCTCATTCTTCGTAATAAACACGATACGGTTCAAAGGTGCTTGCGTACCCTGCGGCAGCAACCTGTAAAAACCGCTTGAGGGGTCTGTGAAGATCGTATAGTCGGGGGCGACCCGGAGGGCATGGTAGGAAAACCCGTGAGCATCCAATGGCACCAAAAAAATGCCCGGTGCGGGGGAGCTCATTTGCGGACTGATCTGGATTTGCATACGCCAATCGAGCCAATGGAGGGCGGGTGTGGAGGACTGGAGGATCCTGTTTTCGGTAGCGGTGCGCACGACGGGTGGCCACCAGTCCGGCGCCGGCGATGCCCGGGCGACCCATGGATCAAGCACGCCCGAACTCGTTCCGGCTGCCGGCAGAGGCGCGTCCGCGCCCAGTAACCACTCCCGGGACTCATGGATGTTGATGATCAGTTCGTCCTGCTCCGGCAGCTGCTTGTTTTTCAAGCGCAACGACGGCTCGTTCGCGCGCCGGTAAACCGGATAATGGTGTGTGCCATCCGCTACAAACAGCTCGCCATTTTTGACATAGACACCTTCCCGCCCAGGCCCTTTCAACGCCACCGCGCCTTCGGGCACCGATTTGACACTAAAACGCTCCAGTGCCGGAAGCTGCCTCACCGAGGGGGTCGAGGGGAAGGCAGGGCCAGGCTCCCCACGCCAGCGATGCATCCGCCGCAACGCTGGCGGCAGAGCAGACCGTGCAGCACCAGCCCCCGCTTTACCGGGGCCAGGTATGAAGGTCATGACCAGGTCCACCAGGAAGAACTTTATCGTATCGGCCAGCACGCGTTTATC
Organism: Pseudomonas sp. AC112; assembly: GCF_979253545.1. Taxonomy (NCBI): domain Bacteria; kingdom Pseudomonadati; phylum Pseudomonadota; class Gammaproteobacteria; order Pseudomonadales; family Pseudomonadaceae; genus Pseudomonas; species Pseudomonas sp. AC112. The sequence goes on along the minus strand of NZ_CEEDCM010000001.1, from coordinate 4,236,444 downwards.
ACGGGGATCGCCAGAGCGTTGATAACGTTTCGCCACGACGTACAACTCATAGAGGTCACTGAACAGCCCGACAATCGGAACGAAGACACTCAATACCATGCGTATTTTGGCGACGCTGTCGTCACGAAGACGACGGACTCGATATTCTTCCAGCGCCTTGTTGGAGTAGCTGGCCGCCTGTGTCTGGCGCTGCAGCTCATGCACGTAGCCGCGGTACAGCAACGCTTGGGCATCGCAGCCCGGATTGGCGACAATCGCCAGCCAATCCTGCGGATCACTGGCAATCTGTTCGAACACCTGCTCCTCTATCTCGTCAAGCGACAGCGATGGCTCCCGATGCTTCACGCGAAGCGCGCGAGACAATTGCCATATCCCTTTCACAAAGGCGGCACCGGTGGCCACATCGAGAATGCTGATGGCCTTTGGGTCAAGCGTTGCCTGAAAGGCCCAGCCAGGCGCGACCTGCCGCGCCAGCGCCTTGGCGTTATCGGGTAATGCGCCCAGACGGTTCAACTCAGCTCGGGCCTTTTCAAGACCGCTGTACTCAGTGAGCACCAAGGCGTGCGGGGCCTGGGGCCAATAGACCACGCAAAGTCCGGAGCGCTTGTCTTCTACCACCACTATCCCGGCGACATAGCGATCATGTTGCATGGTATGTCCCACCACATGAACCCCATGCAGTTGTAATTCATGCTGGTTTTTCAACAGATCCTGCGGCGCTCGTGCAGCCATTGCCGTGCTGAACACGCCTTGTGCTGTGGTGGACAACCCCTGTTGAACCGCGCAAAACAGATGATACTCAGCGCCCGTGTGCAACACGCGATTCAATAACTCGGGAATACGTGCTTCGCTGGGCGAGTGTTCGGGGCTGGCCGGTGGGTAAAAGGTGTTGTTTATCAACGCGTCGTAGTGACCGCCGATATCCAGCGAAGAGATTATTTGCCTCAGATGGTTAACATGAAAGCCTGGCCACGGCCCTCGCAGAACACAGGCACGGTTTAATTTGTACTGCGTCCAGGAAGCCAGCGGGTCCAGGTTTTGCAGCGCAACCTCCAACAGACTGAAGGCCCTGCATGCAGAAGACCGAGGCAATAGGGTGTGCGGGCCCCTCAGGAGGCAGGCCTCTTCATAACCACAATAGGTGCCGTGAATATCGCCAGACATCGCGATAAAGGGCTCATCTATGCCGACCCCCAAGACGATCCCCTCGCGATGCAAGCGGTCGGTCAACGACTGGCGGGCATACGTGTGCAAGTCCGGCAGACGTTGTTCTTGCCGCGCTAAAAATGCCCAGACGCTGCTCATGTACAACGACTGCAAGCGCCTGAAGGTCCTACGCTGCGCACGCGTTGCCCGTGTTAACCATGCCGGCAGTTTTTTCGCTTCAAGCGCAACCTTGCGCAGCAGTTCAATATTCGTCTGCGCGCGGCTCAGAGTGCTGTTGACAGGAACCTGCAGTTGTTGCTTCAGCTCAATCAGCAGCAGCTCACGGCTCAACTGCGCATCCTTGACCTCACTGAAAACACGGGTGATAGCCTCGCTGCTTTTGTGCAAACGGTCGTAGGCCCCCAGCAATTTCTTGAGAGTGGCCAGCGCGGGTTTACCTGGGATCTCTACATAGCGCACGCTCAGGGCTTCACGAGCAGCGTGTGCACGTAAGTCGCGACGCTTATCGCGCTCCACACAGCCCCACAGCACAGAGTCGTCCCGACTGCTCAGGCTCGCCTTGAGACTGCGGGTTAACCGGTCCACCCCGGAAAAAGCCAACACCCCACCCTCCACCCCGAAAGCGTACAGAACCACGGGAAGCTGGCGCGTCGGCCTCCTCAGCGCCGCTGCCGTGGTGACCACCCACACGTTATGGAGCGAAAAGAAGCCGTCTAGGTCATTGCCGATTGCGACTGACATCACCCTTGTTTGACTGCCGGGTCGCTTGCTTGCCAAAGGCTGCTCTATCACTTCAATCATCAAGTCCCGATGGGCCGTGCTGAGGAGTGCGAGCCGGTGTTGCAATTGAACCTCACAACGCAGAGCCTCGGCCTGGGCGTTCATAAACAGAGAAACACGCCTGGGAGTCCCCGCCCCCCCGGGTCGCTCAGCCCAAAAAACCAGATCAAGCGACCGTTGCAGCGCCTCCTTCATCAACGCCTTCAACGCCTGTGCATGAGCCTCCAATTGATTCATCAGCGACCGGAGCTCTTGGTACGCGGGTGTCTCTGCGGCGGGATCATCCGGGGCCAACAGCGCGACCAGACCTTTTTCATAGCGTTTGAACTGATGCTTTTCGGTGAGTAACGCGAGGCCCGGTGCCATGCTGGCAAACACTATTTCTGCGTGTCGTCGCTGATGATCCCATTCAAGTAATGAGTCGCGGATAGGCCCCAGGCGAACGCCGCCGATCAACTGCTTTCTGGTGCGCTCCATGAACCTGAGAAAGGGCACTGTCTCCAGCGGTTGAGACCGGGAGGGCTCTGCGGAGTAAACCTGCGCCAGGTTAATCGTAAAGGCACACGCGACTTCATTGGCCCATTGCCCCTCCAGCAACCTCTGAGCGCCTTGCGTCAGTGCATCCCCCACAATCTTCGGACCACACAGGAATCCAGTTGCCGGCGACAGTGCAGCCGGTGGGCACAATCCATTGCGCCGTTTCAACGGCATGCACTGCCACAGCTGGTGAAAACGCTCTCTGTCCAGCTCCAGCAGGCCGCATTGAAGGTCGGCGAAGCTCGGGTACTCGTAAAAATTGCGTACCACACCTGGAAGGTAAATCACGTGGGGAGCTTCAGCAGACTCGCCCTCACGATAAATATGCAATGCCCCAGGGATCGCTTCAGCGGGCGACCCCGGCCACATCAATTGGCTCACGTGCACGTTGGCCCAAGGTCCACCCGCCCGCTGGCGTGCGTCAGCCGTCGGGGCATCGATCACGGCCTGGACCATCAGCATTGCCGCACTCGATAGTTCGTCCAGTTGTCGGGTGATAAAGGCCCGGTCAGCGAACAGTCCCACGTGCAGCTCGATCCAGCGCTCACGCCGCGTCAGCCAGGAACCCTCAGTCAGGGTATTCCAATAGGTTTCATGCGCGTGGGCCAGCCGGTCAGTCAGCCGCATCTCGATAACCCGTTGCAATACCTCCAGCGGCGTGTAGAGCAATCGACGATTTGGCTCGCCCTTGACGCTCAGTGCGGTGAAGGTGTTGACATTGAAATCCACCGCCGGCTTCACCAGCAACAACAATGCCCGCTCGGTCAGCGTCTGGATCTTCTCGGGCACCAGCGGCGGCTTGGGCTCGGTAAACAACAGCGTGTCCGGGTCAACCTCAAACGCCTTGTGCAGCTCGGCGCGAATGACCTTCAATACTGTGGGGGCACGTCCTATCAGGTGGGCAAGTGCCCGAGTCGACTCGACGCACCGAAGGTCGGCAAGCGCAATCTTATTGATCAAGCGGCTGGGATGCGTACTGGCGTTGATTCGCCACCGCAGGGTGTTGCGCATTTCCTGCGATGCCGTTTGGGCGGCTATGTCTGCATCATGGGTATCGAGGGACGGGCTCATGGTGTTTTCTATCAATGAGAAAAAACCAGCCTAAATAGGGCGCATATTCAAAATGAGCTAGATAGTTAAGCCCATCCAAAAATCGAAAAAAAGCCCGCAGTGTGGGCGGGCGAAAAACCAACGAAGAGCTTTGGGGGTGTGAAGCGAGGTGACGCTCAGCTACCGCGATAGGTGGAGTAGCTGTAAGGCGAAATCAGGAGGGGAACATGGTAATGATCCTGCTCGGCGCTGATGCCGAAGCGCAGCACCACTACATCCAGGAAGGCCGGCTCTGGCAATTGCACACCACGGGCGCGGTAATAGTCGCCGGCGCAAAATTGCAGTTGGTATACGCCGCTGCGGTAGTCATCACCTTGCAGCAACGGCGTGTCGCAACGGCCGTCGCTGTTGGTCAGGGCGGTGGCAACCAGTTCCAGTTGCGCCCCTTCGACGCGGTACAGTTCAACCTTGATCGCGCTGCCGGGGCAGCCGTGCGCGGCGTCCAATACGTGTGTGGTCAAGCGTCCCATGGCGTCTTTGCGCCTCCCGTAGACAGTGGAAGAGTAATCCGCACTTTTTCGGGGCAGCGAAAAAGTCGGCGATGGCTGATTAAGACACTTTCTAAAAAAATTGTACACAATAAATTCAACAAATATCCCAACCCCTGTAGGAGCCGGGTTGCCGCCGACAGTGTCTGGCCTGATACGCCGATGGGAACCTATCGCTGGCAAGCCAGCTACTACAGGTGGGTATCTGGCAAAAAGTTTTTGCGGTTTAGCTGACCAGTCAGGCAGGTTTCTTGCAATGGCTTATTCATATGCCGTTTAGAAAAAATGCGGAAATGCGGGCTTACAAAGTCGGCGATAAGTTGTATACAATCACTCATCGCTACTACGACGAACAAGAAGGAAGACTGCAGTGAGCGCTGACTACCCACGCGACCTGATCGGTTACGGCAGTAACCCTCCTCACCCCCACTGGCCGTGCAAGGCGCGCATTGCGCTGTCTTTCGTACTCAACTACGAAGAAGGCGGCGAGCGCAATATCCTGCACGGCGACAAAGAGTCCGAAGCCTTCCTGTCGGAGATGGTCTCGGCCCAGCCGCTGCAGGGCGAGCGCAACATGAGCATGGAGTCGCTGTACGAATACGGCAGCCGTGCCGGCGTGTGGCGTATCCTCAAGCTGTTCAAGGAATTCGATATCCCGCTGACCATCTTCGCCGTGGCCATTGCCGCCCAGCGCCACCCGGATGTGATCCGCGCGATGGTCGCCGCCGGCCACGAGATCTGCAGCCACGGCTACCGCTGGATCGACTACCAATACATGGACGAGGCCCAGGAGCGCGAGCACATGCTCGAAGCCATCCGCATCCTCACCGAACTGACCGGCGAACGCCCGCTGGGCTGGTACACCGGGCGCACCGGCCCCAATACGCGGCGGCTGGTGATGGAGGAAGGTGGCTTCCTCTACGACTGCGACACCTACGACGATGACCTGCCCTATTGGGAACCCAACAACCCTACCGGCAAGCCGCACCTGGTGATCCCCTACACCCTGGACACCAACGACATGCGCTTTACCCAGGTGCAGGGTTTCAATAAGGGCGATGACTTCTTCGAGTACCTCAAGGACGCGTTCGACGTGCTCTACGCCGAAGGCGCCGAGGCACCGAAAATGCTTTCCATCGGCCTGCATTGCCGCCTGATCGGTCGCCCGGCGCGCCTGGCGTCGTTGAAGCGTTTTATCGAATACGCAAAAGGTCATGAACAGGTGTGGTTCACCCGCCGCGTCGACATCGCCCGTCACTGGCACGAAACCCACCCGTACACGGGAGCCGCGAAATGACTGCGTTCCACACCTTGAAACCGTCGACCCTGAGCCGCGATGCATTCGTCGCAGCCTTCGCCGACATCTACGAACATTCGCCATGGGTGGCCGAAAAGGCCTTCGACCTGGGCCAGGACGCGTCGATCGACCAGATCGAAACCCTGCACCAGCGCATGAGCGACATCCTGTTGAGCGCCGATCATGCCAGCCAGCTTATGCTGGTAGTCGCTCACCCGGACCTGGCCGGCAAAGCCGCCGTCCAGGGGCAACTCACCGAAGCCAGCACCAATGAACAGGCTGGCGCCGGTATACACCAATGCACGGCCGAAGAGTTCTCGCGCTTCACCGAGCTGAACGATGCCTACAAGGCCAAGTTCAAGTTTCCCTTCATCATGGCGGTAAAAGGCAGCAACCGGCACCAGATCCTCGCCGCGTTCGAAACGCGCATCCACAACTCGGTGGACACTGAGTTCAAGTGCGCGCTGGACGAGATCAACAAGATCGCGTTGTTCCGCTTACTGACCCTCTAAACGACCATCCCCAGCCACTTTATCTAAGGCAGACAAGAAGAATGAAAGCTTACGCCGTACCTTTCGAAAAGTTCGTCAACCTGGCCGACGCCCGCCTGGGCACCAAGATCATCTCCGTCACCGATGACTGGTTCGCCGACGCCAACCGCCTGTTCCAGCCGACCCCGGCCGTGTGGAAGGAGGGCGTTTTCGATGACAACGGCAAGTGGATGGACGGCTGGGAGTCGCGCCGCAAGCGCTTCGAAGGCTACGACAGCGCGGTGATCCGCCTGGGCGTGCCGGGTTCGATCAAGGGCGTGGACATCGACACTTCATTCTTCACCGGCAACTACCCGCCGTCGGCGTCCCTGGAAGCCTGCTTCCTGGCCTCGGGCGAGCCTGACGAAAACACCCAGTGGGTGGAAGTGCTGTCGGCTGTCGAGCTGCAAGGTAACAGCCACCATTACCACGAGATCAACAACGACCAGGCGTTCAGCCACCTGCGCTTCAACATCTACCCGGATGGCGGCGTGGCGCGTCTGCGTGTGTACGGCGTGCCGTTCCGCGACTGGTCTTCGGTGGGCGACAACGAACAGGTCGACCTGGCTGCCGCACTGAATGGCGGGCGTGCCCTGGCGTGCTCCGACGAGCACTTCGGCCGCATGAGCAACATCCTCAACCCGGGCCGTGGCATCAACATGGGCGACGGCTGGGAAACCGCACGTCGTCGCACGCCAGGCAATGACTGGGTGATTGTCGCCCTGGGCCACCCGGGCGAGATCGAGAAAATCATCGTCGACACCCTGCACTTCAAGGGCAACTACCCGGACACCTGCTCGATCCAGGGCGCGTTCGTGAAGGGCGGCACCGACAGCCAGATCGAAACCCAATCGCTGTTCTGGCGCGAACTGCTGCCGGCGCAGAAGCTGGAAATGCACGCTGAACACACGTTTGCCGAGCAGATCAAGGCACTGGGCCCGATTACTCACATCCGCCTGAATGTGTTCCCGGATGGTGGCGTGAGCCGCCTGCGGGTCTTGGGCAAAGTAGCTAAATAAGCGGTGAGCCCATCGCAGGCAAGCCAGCTCCCACATTTGACTGTATTCGCAGATCAAAATGTGAGAGCCGGGCTTGCCCGCGATAGCAATAGAACAAACAACACAGAACTCGGATAAGAGACAGCCATGCGCACACTGATGATCGAACCCCTGACCAAAGAAGCCTTCGCCCCTTTCGGAGACGTTATCGAAACCGATGGCAGCGATCACTTCATGATCAACAACGGGTCGACCATGCGCTTCCACAAACTGGCAACGGTGGAAACCGCCAAGCCAGAGGACAACGCCATCATCAGCATCTTCCGCGCCGACGCGCAGGACATGCCGCTGACCGTGTGCATGCTGGAACGACACCCGCTGGGCAGCCAGGCTTTCATTCCGCTGCTCGGCAACCCCTTTCTGATCGTGGTCGCGCCACTTGGCGATGCACCTGTATCGGGCTTGGTCCGCGCCTTCGTCACCAACGGCAGGCAGGGCATTAATTACCATCGCGGCGTCTGGCACCACCCGGTGCTGACGATCGAAAAGCGGGATGACTTCCTGGTGGTTGATCGCAGTGGCACAGGCAATAACTGCGATGAGCATTTTTTCAAAGAGGATGAGCGGTTGATCCTCGCCCCCCACCAATAAGAGAAGGTCTGATCACCCGACAACAAGGGTGACAGGCGAGAGGTAAAGACTGTGGAAGCACATTTGATGGAATGGCTGAACCTGAGCGTGCGCTGGGTTCACATGATCACGGGCGTCGCGTGGATCGGCGCTTCTTTCTACTTCGTCTGGCTGGAAAACAACCTCAATCGCGTCAACCCCAAGAGCGGCCTGGCCGGTGACTTGTGGGCGATCCACGGTGGCGGTATCTACCACCTGGAAAAATACAAACTGGCCCCACCGACCATGCCGGATAACCTGCACTGGTTCAAATGGGAAGCCTATTTCACCTGGATGTCCGGCATCGCGCTGCTGTGCGTGGTGTTTTACTGGAACCCCACGTTGTACCTGCTGGCCCCCGGCAGCAGCCTCAGCGGTCCGGAAGGCGTATTGCTGGGCATTGGCTCATTGTTCGCCGGCTGGTTCATCTACTCCTTCCTCTGCGACTCGGCCCTGGGCAAGCGCCCTGCCCTGCTCGGCTTCATCCTGTTCGTGCTGTTGATTGCCGCCGCGTACGGCTTCAGCAAAGTGTTCAGTGGCCGTGGCGCCTACCTGCACGTGGGTGCGGTGATCGGCACCATCATGGTCGGTAACGTGTTCCGCATCATCATGCCGGCGCAACGTGCACTGGTCGCAGCGATCGCCGAGAACCGCACGCCTGACCCGGCGCTGCCGGCCAAAGGCCTGCTGCGTTCACGACACAACAACTACTTCACCTTGCCAGTGCTGTTCATCATGATCAGCAACCACTTCCCGAGCACCTACGGCAGCCAATACAACTGGCTGATCCTGGCCGGCATCGCGGTGGCGGCGGTGTTGGTGCGGCACTACTTCAACACCCGGCATAACAGCCAGAAGTATGCGTGGACGTTGCCGGTAGGCGCACTGGCGATGATTTGCCTGGCGTATGTGACCGGACCAAAACCGGTATCGACTTCGCCAGAAGTGGCCAAGGCCCCCGCGGTAATCGAGTATCAGCCATTGCCGGAAACCGCAGTGGGTGGTGGTCTGAAACCTGCCGCGCCTGCCGCACCTGCCGAACCGGCTGCAGCGCCCGCTGCGCCCGCCCAGGCGACGATTGATTTCGACAAGGTGCATGGGGTGATCCAGGAGCGCTGCGCCGTGTGCCATTCAGCCAAGCCCACCAGCCCACTGTTCAGCACCGCGCCGGCTGGGGTGATGTTTGACACCCCGGCACAGATCCAGCAGCAGGCCGCGCGTATTCAGGCGCAGGCCGTGGCGAGCCAGATCATGCCGCTGGGCAACATCACCCAGATGACCCAGCAGGAACGGGACTTGATTGGCACCTGGATCAATCAGGGGGCGCGTACCAATTAAGTACTCGGTGGCTTGACGGCCGCCTTCGCCGGCAAGCCGGCTCCTGCAGGGTGTGCGCTCACCTGTAGGCGCCGGCTTGCCGGCGATCAACCGCGCAGCGGTTGCCAAACAACACAAAAATAAAAAAGATCCGAGGTGTTGCATGACCGAGTTAGCCGAACCGCAGATTCCTGCCGCGCCCGCCATGGTGCGGCTGCCCCTCTTGCAACTGATTCTGGTAGGCCTGCAACACGTCTTGCTGATGTACGGCGGCGCCGTCGCCGTGCCCCTGATTATTGGCCAGGCCGCCGGCCTGAGCCGTGAAGAAATCGCCTTTCTGATCAACGCCGACCTGCTGGTGGCCGGCATCGCCACCATGGTGCAGTCGTTCGGCATCGGCCCGGTGGGCATCCGTATGCCGGTGATGATGGGCGCCAGTTTTGCCGCCGTCGGCAGCATGGTCGCCATGGCCGGCATGCCGGGCATCGGCTTGCAGGGGATCTTCGGCGCAACCATCGCCGCCGGGTTCTTCGGCATGCTGATCGCGCCGTTCATGTCCAAGGTCGTGCGCTTTTTCCCGCCACTGGTGACCGGCACGGTGATCACCGCGATTGGCCTGTCGTTGTTTCCGGTGGCCGTGAACTGGGCCGGGGGTGGCAGCGCCGCCGCGACCTTCGGTTCACCGATCTACCTGGCGATTGCCGCACTGGTATTGGCCACCATCCTGCTGATCAACCGCTTCATGCGCGGCTTTTGGGTGAACATCTCGGTGCTGATCGGCATGGGCCTGGGTTACGCCTTGTGCGGGGCCATGGGCATGGTCGATCTCAGTGGCCTGGCCCAGGCGCCGTGGGTGCAAGTGGTGACACCGCTGCACTTCGGCATGCCCAAGTTCGAGTTGGCGCCAATCCTGTCGATGTGCCTGGTGGTGGTGATCATCTTTGTCGAGTCCACCGGGATGTTCCTCGCGCTGGGCAAAATCACCGGCCAGGACGTCACCCCGAAGATGCTGCGCCGTGGCTTGCTATGTGATGCGGGCGCGTCGTTCGTGGCCGGCTTCTTCAACACCTTTACCCACTCTTCGTTTGCCCAGAACATCGGCCTGGTGCAGATGACCGGCGTGCGTTGCCGCTCGGTGACGATCATGGCCGGGGCCTTCCTGATTGTGCTCAGCCTGCTGCCCAAGGCCGCCTACCTGGTGGCGTCGATTCCACCGGCGGTACTCGGTGGCGCGGCGATTGCGATGTTCGGGATGGTGGCGGCGACCGGGATCAAGATCCTGCAGGAAGCCGACATCGCCGACCGGCGCAACCAATTGCTGGTGGCGGTGAGTATCGGGATGGGCCTGATCCCCGTGGTGCGCCCGGAGTTCTTCGCGCAGCTACCGCTGTGGATGAGCCCGATTACCCACAGTGGCATCGCCATGGCCACCCTCAGCGCGTTGTCGCTGAATATCCTGTTCAACATTCTCGGCGGCGCTGAACGACCTGCCGTGGCTCACACGCATTGATTCCTTTGTTAGTAAAACAATAACAACAAACAGGGAACACCCACATGCACACCCTTCACCTGGGGCCGGCCACGAGCCGTGCCCCATTCTCGCCCCACGCGCTCTGTTACAGCGCACTTGAGCCCAGGCTTTGGAGCCAGTATTCTCCGCGCCCGCTCGAATCGACTCAAAAAAAAACAGCAAATGTAAAAGCTGACTGCAAGGCCAACTTATCCCGGCCTTATGTCTGCGGCCAAAGTGCGCAAAAGTCCTCTGAATTCGACTGCATTCCATGCAGCCGACGGGGATTTTTTGGCTTTTTAAACACCTTGGCGCAGCTCTTGCTAAAAGCACTAAAGCTGACCGAACAGACGATTTTTGCAGCGAACCAAAAGGCGCCACACCAGAGCGCCTGCGTAGAAGAAAAACCATAAAACTTTAACTCGGGAGCAACCGAATGAAACCTATGTTCAAAGGCCTGATGCTGGCGGGATCCCTGCTGGCCGGTGGCCAAGCCGTGGCCGGTGACCTGTTGCAGTGGCAGAACAACAGCCTGACTTACTTGTGGGGCAAGAGCTTCACCGTCAACCCACAGATCCAGCAAACCGTCACCTTCGAACATGCCGATGCCTGGAAGTACGGCGACAACTTCTTCTTCCTCGACCGCATCTTTTATAACGGCAAGGAAGACGGCAATGTGGGCCCGAATACTTACTACGGAGAGTTCAGCCCACGTTTGTCGTTCGGCAAGATTCTGGACAAGGACCTGTCATTCGGCCCGATCAAGGATGTATTGCTGGCACTCACCTACGAGTTCGGCGAAGGCGATAACGAGTCGTACCTGGTGGGCCCTGGTTTTGACTTGAACATCCCCGGCTTCGATTACTTCCAGTTGAACTTCTACCAGCGCCAGACCGAAGGCAATCGCCCGGGTGACGGTGTTTGGCAGATCACCCCGGTGTGGTCGTACACGATCCCGGTGGGCAACTCGAATATCCTGATCGACGGTTTTATGGACTGGGTAGTCGACAACGACAAGAACGCCCGTGGTACTTACCACGCCAACCTGCACTTCAACCCACAAGTCAAATACGACCTGGGCAAAGCGCTGCATTGGGGCGACAAGCAGTTGTACGTGGGTTTCGAATACGACTACTGGAAGAACAAGTACGGCATCGAAGATTCCGGCGCGTTCAAGACCAACCAGGACACGGCGAGCTTCCTGGTCAAGTACCACTTCTGACCCTGGCTGATTTCCATGCCCCTCCCCCTGTAGGAACCCGGCTTGCCGGCGATAGCGTTGCTGAGGACGCCATCGCCGGCAAGCCGGGCTCCTACAGGTTCGGCGTGAGGCCTAGGAACCGCGACAATTCCTCACGCTTGGCCAACGCATCGCGCCGCCCCAGCTCGATCAACTCGCTGCAATACCCCGCCTCGAACAGCAAGTAACTCAACACCCCCGCCCCGCTCGTCTTGGTCGCCCCAGGCCCCCTCAAGAACATACGTAATGCCGCCGGCAATTCCTGCCGATGCCGCGCCGCGATTTCATCGATGGGCTGGCTCGGTGCAATCACCAGCACCTCCACCGCCGCCACGCCAGGCGCGGCATGGCTGTACTGATTCAAGCGTTCCAGCAATTCGATGTCGCTTTCCAGGCTGTCAATGAACGTGCTGTTGAGCATGTGCCCGCCGATCTGCGCCAGGGTCGGCTCCTGGCCGGTGTAGGTGCGTTGCGTCGCCGGTTCATTGCCGCGCGGGTTGCCACTGACGCCGACCACCAGCACGCGGCTGGCGCCCAGGTGCAAAGCCGGGCTGATCGGCGCGGATTGCCGCACGGCGCCATCGCCGAAATATTCCTGGTCAAGCTTCACCGGGGCGAACAGCAAGGGGATTGCCGAACTGGCCAGCAGGTGCTCAACCGTCAGTTGGGTCGGCACGCCGATGCGGCGGTGGCGTAACCAGGCGTCAATGGTGCCACCGCCCTGGTAGAAGGTCACCGCTTGCCCGGACTCGTAACCAAAGGCCGTCACCGCAACGGCGTGCAGGTGCTTGTGGCGGATAGCCTCGTCGATACCCTCAAGGTTCAAGCGCTCTTGCAACAAATCGCGCAGCGGCGAGCTGTTCAGCAGTGCCACCGGCACTTGGGCACCAATGCCCAGCAGGCTGTGGATGAAAAAGCGGCCCGCTTGACGAATCACCCCCGGCCAATCGCTGCGCAGCACCAGATGGCTGCGAAAGCCCTGCCAGAACGCAGTCAGGCGTTGGATGGCGGCGGTGAAGTCCATGGCACCACTGGCCAGGGTCACTGCGTTGATCGCGCCGGCCGAGGTGCCGACGATCACCGGGAACGGGTTCGGCGACCCTGGCGGCAACAACTCGGCAATGGCCGCTAATACCCCTACCTGATACGCCGCTCGCGCCCCGCCGCCGGAAAGAATCAAGCCTGTAACCGGTTCAGCTGGGCGCATTGCGTCACTCCATGTGGGCCATTAAGGGAAAGTTCGGTCTTATCAGCGGCGTTTTTCGTACAGCTTAGGCTCACCCGGCGGCCGGCTCTTGAAGCGGCGATGGGTCCATAGGTATTGCTCAGGGCATTCACGCACCGAGGCTTCGACCCACTGGTTGATGCGCAGGCAGTCGACTTCATCGCTTTCGCCAGGGAAGTCAGTCAACGGCGGGTGGATCACCAGGCGGTAACCGCTGCCATCGGCCAGGCGCTGTTGAGTAAACGGCACCACCAGCGCCTTGCCCAGCTTGGCAAACTTGCTGGTGGCAGGCACGGTGGCGGCCTGGATGCCGAACAGCGGCACGAAGATGCTTTGCTTGGCGCCGTAGTCCTGGTCCGGTGCGTACCAGATGGCGCGGCCGGCGCGCAGCAGCTTGAGCATGCCACGCACGTCTTCGCGCTCCACGGCCAGGGAATCGAGGTTATGGCGCTCGCGGCCACGGCGCTGGATATAGTCGAACAACGGGTTGCCGTGCTCGCGGTACATGCCATCGATGGTGTGCTTCTGCCCCAGCAGCGCTGCGCCGATTTCAAGGGTGGTGAAGTGCAGGGCCATGAGGATCACGCCCTTGCCATCCAGCTGGGCCTGCTTGAGGTGTTCCAGGCCTTCGACGTGGGCCAGGCGCGCCAGGCGCTGGCGCGACCACCACCAGCTCATGGCCATTTCAAAGAACGCGATGCCGGTGGAGGCAAAGTTTTCCTTGAGCAAATGTTTACGCTCTTTGGCGGATTTTTCCGGGAAGCACAGTTCCAGGTTTCGCGCAGCGATGCGGCGACGTTCGCCGGCCACGCGGTACATACCCGCACCCAGCAGGCGACCAATCGCCAGCAGCGCACGGTATGGCAGTTGGGTGACCAGCCACAGCAGGCCGAGTCCCAGCCATAACAGCCAAAAACGCGGGTGAAAAAATACAGCTCGAAAACGCGGGCGATCCATTACAGATTCCGGTAAAGACAAGGGCCGCGCATTCTACAACGGTTCGACTCGGCTTGCGGCCCGTGAGTGTTCTCGTTATAAGTCTCGACACTTTTCGTGACAAGCCGCTTTTGCCGACCATGAGCCAAACCGAACCGCTAGACCAAGATCCCGTGTTCCAGCTGAAAGGCAGCATGCTCGCCATCACCGTGCTGGAACTCGCCCGTAATGACCTCGAGGCCCTGGACCGCCAGCTGGCCGCCAAGGTCGCCCTGGCGCCGAATTTCTTCAACAACGCCCCGCTGGTGCTGGCCCTGGACAAACTGCCCGCCGGCCAGGGCAGCATCGATCTGCCTGGCCTGATGCGTGTGTGTCGCTCCCATGGGCTGCGCACCCTGGCGATTCGCGCCAGCCGTATCGAGGACATTGCCGCTGCCATCGCCATTGAACTGCCAGTACTGCCACCGTCCGGCGCGCGCGAGCGTCCGCTTGAACCATTGGTCGGTGAAGAGAAGAAAAAACCGGAAAAACCACCCGAGCCTGCGATCAAGCCTACAAAGATCATCACCTCGCCCGTGCGCGGCGGGCAGCAAATTTACGCCCAGGGCGGCGACCTTGTAGTGATCTCCTCGGTCAGTCCGGGGGCGGAACTTCTGGCCGATGGCAACATCCATGTATACGGCCCGATGCGCGGACGTGCCCTCGCCGGCATCAAGGGTGATACCAAGGCCCGTATTTTTTGCCAGCAGTTGACCGCTGAGCTAGTGTCCATCGCAGGTCAGTACAAGGTTTCAGAAGATTTGCGCCGTGATCCACTGTGGGGGGCTTCGGTGCAGGTCAACCTGTCGGGCGATGTGTTGAACATCATCCGTCTTTAACGGATACTGCCGCATTTTCCAAGCATCTCTAGACTCTGATAGCACAGCGAAACCGGCAAGACTTGCGTAGGAATAATTGGAAGTGGCGTTTCCCCTAGGGAAACCCCATCTTTTTCCTACAAAGGCTGTCCGCCTGCAGCGAGTTCCAAGAGATGTTTTTCAGGGACCGAAATGTCCTTTTTCCTTAGGGGTGAAACACCTTGGCCAAGATTCTCGTGGTTACATCCGGCAAGGGTGGTGTGGGTAAGACCACCACCAGCGCCGCTATCGGTACCGGTCTCGCTCTGCGCGGCCACAAGACAGTTATCGTCGACTTCGACGTCGGCTTGCGTAACCTCGACCTGATCATGGGCTGCGAACGCCGCGTGGTGTATGACTTCGTCAACGTGGTCAACGGTGAAGCCAACCTGCAACAGGCCCTGATCAAGGACAAGCGCCTTGAGAACCTGTACGTGCTGGCCGCCAGCCAGACCCGTGACAAAGACGCGCTGACCAAAGAAGGCGTAGGCAAAGTCCTCGCCGAGCTGAAGGAAACCTTCGAATACGTGGTCTGCGACTCGCCGGCCGGTATCGAGACCGGTGCTCACCTGGCGATGTACTTCGCCGATGAAGCCATCGTGGTCACCAACCCGGAAGTGTCCTCCGTACGTGACTCGGACCGCATGCTGGGCCTGCTGGCCAGCAAGTCCAAGCGCGCCGAGGAAGGCCAGGACCCGATCAAGGAGCACCTGCTGCTCACCCGCTACAACCCTGAGCGCGTCAGCAACGGCGAAATGCTCGGTGTTGAAGACGTGAAGGAAATCCTCGCCGTGACCCTGCTGGGTGTGATCCCGGAATCCCAGGCCGTCCTGAAGGCTTCCAACCAGGGTGTTCCAGTGATTCTTGACGACCAGAGCGACGCCGGCCAGGCGTACAGCGATGCCGTTGATCGCTTGCTGGGCAAGACCGTGGAACATCGCTTCCTCGATGTTAAGAAGAAGGGATTCTTCGAGCGTATCTTTGGAGGCAACTAAACAATGAAATTTCTCGACTTCTTTCGCGCCAACAAAAAGCCAAGTACCGCGTCGGTAGCGAAAGAGCGTCTACAGATCATCGTGGCGCACGAACGCGGCCAACGCAGCACGCCGGACTACCTGCCAGCCTTGCAGAAGGAACTGGTCGAGGTGATCCGCAAGTACGTCAATATCGGCAACGATGACGTGCATGTCGCCCTGGAAAATGACGGCAGCTGCTCGATTCTGGAACTCAATATCACCCTGCCTGATCGTTGATCGAAAAGGCGGCTGCCACGGCGGCTCGTTCACCCTGACCTGTTTTACGGGCTGGGTGGGCGAGCCGCCGTTGGCGTTTGTTACGAGGCTGTTTAATGCCGTTGTCCACTATCCATATCCTCTATCAGGACGACGCTGTCCTGGTGGTGAACAAGCCCACCCTGCTGCTCTCGGTGCCTGGCCGCGCCGATGACAACAAGGATTGCCTGATCACCCGCCTGCAGGAAAACGGCTACCCCGAAGCCCGCATCGTCCATCGCCTGGACTGGGAGACCTCGGGGATCATCCTGCTGGCCCGGGACGCCGACACTCACCGCGAGCTGTCCCGCCAGTTTCACGACCGTGAAACCGAAAAAGCCTACACCGCCCTGGCCTGGGGCCAACCGGAACTGGACAGTGGCAGCATTGACCTGCCCCTGCGCTACGACCCGCCGACCAAGCCGCGCCATGTGGTCGACCACGAATTCGGCAAGCATGCGCTGACCTTCTGGAAGGTGTTGGAACGGTGTGGCGACTGGTGCCGCGTCGAGCTGACGCCGATCACCGGGCGCTCGCATCAGTTGCGCGTGCACATGCTCTCCATCGGCCACCCGCTGTTAGGTGATGGCCTGTATGCCCATGAGCAGGCCCTGGCCGCCTGGCCGCGCCTGTGCCTGCACGCCAGCATGCTGAGCTTCACTCACCCGCAGAGTGGCGAGCGTTTGCGCTTCGAGTGCCCGGCACCCTTCTAAACCACACCACACCCTGTAGGAGCCGGCTTGCCGGCGATGGCGGCCTGCCTGATACACCTCGATCGCCGGCAAGCCGGCTCCTACAGGGTATGTGTTGCGTTCAAAGAGGCAGCTTCACGCAAATCCTGTGGCCAATACGGTAAACTCCGCGCATTGCTGTCTGGAGCTATTTATGCGCGAAGCGTTGAATCAAGGCCTGATCGACTTCCTCAAGGCCTCCCCTACTCCTTTTCATGCCACTGCTGCCCTGGCCCAGCGCCTGGAAGCGGCCGGCTACCAGCGTCTCGACGAGCGCGAAACCTGGACCACCGAGGCCAACGGGCGCTATTACGTCACCCGTAACGATTCCTCGATCATCGCCTTCAAGCTCGGCCGTCATTCGCCGCTGCAAGGCGGTATCCGCCTGGTCGGCGCCCACACCGACAGCCCGTGCCTGCGGGTCAAGCCCCAGCCTGAGCTGCAACGCCAGGGCTTCTGGCAGTTGGGCGTGGAAGTCTACGGCGGTGCGCTGCTGGCGCCGTGGTTCGACCGCGACCTGTCCCTGGCCGGCCGCGTCACTTTTCGCCGCGATGGCAAGGTCGAAAGCCAACTGATCGATTTCAAGCTGCCGATTGCCATCATCCCCAACCTGGCCATTCACCTGAACCGTGAAGCCAACCAGGGTTGGGCGATCAACGCCCAGACCGAGCTACCGCCGATCCTCGCGCAATTTGCCGGTGACGAGCGCGTGGACTTCCGCGCCGTGCTCACCGAGCAACTGGCGCGCGAGCATGGGCTGAACGCCGACGTGGTGCTCGACTACGAGCTGAGCTTCTACGACACGCAAAGCGCTGCAGTGATTGGCCTGAACCGCGACTTTATCGCCGGCGCGCGCCTGGACAATTTGCTGTCGTGCTACGCCGGCCTGCAAGCCCTGCTCACCAGCGACAGTGAGGAAACCTGCGTGCTGGTGTGCAACGACCACGAAGAGGTCGGCTCCTGCTCGGCGTGCGGCGCCGATGGCCCGATGCTCGAGCAGACCTTGCGCCGCCTGCTGCCGGAAGGTGATGAATTCGTACGCACCATTCAGAAATCCCTGTTGGTATCGGCCGACAACGCCCACGGCGTGCACCCGAACTACGCCGAGAAGCACGACGCCAACCACGGTCCCAAGCTCAATGCCGGCCCGGTGATCAAGGTCAACAGCAACCAGCGCTACGCCACCAACAGCGAAACCGCCGGGTTCTTCCGCCACCTGTGCATGGCCCAGGAAGTGCCGGTGCAAAGCTTCGTGGTGCGCAGCGACATGGGTTGCGGCTCCACCATCGGCCCGATCACCGCCAGCCACCTGGGCGTGCGCACCGTGGACATCGGCCTGCCAACGTTTGCCATGCACTCCATTCGCGAACTGTGCGGCAGCGATGACCTGGCGCATCTGGTCAAAGTGTTGGGTGCGTTTTACGCAAGTCACGACCTGCCCTGATAATGAGGGCTGACTCGGTCAAAAATGTGGGAGCGGGCTTGCTCGCGAATGCGGTGGATCAGTCACAACATCTTTGACTGACACTCTGCATTCGCGAGCAAGCCCGCTCCCACATTAGTTCTGCGTACACCTGATCTGCATCACCTGCATTTTCCGCAATCCGACCTAGACTTGTCAGTATTCCCACTCCGACAAGGCCGTCGCACCATGATCTCCATGTCCTCCTTCCACGCCATGCTTATCCCGATTCTGATCGGCATGATCCTGTTGGCTGTAGGCTTCAACTTCCGTGACAAGCCCCTCGGCGTATTCGGCATGTGGATCGGCATGCTGCTGATCCTGGGCACCGTGGTGTACAAGATCCTCGCCAAACTGGCCGAATGACGATTGCACTCGTACACTCGGTCAATTCGTCGTTTCCAAGGTTGACCGCCTCGTGCTTTCCCGTCTGTTTGCCCTGCCCCGCTATTGCCTGATTGCCCTGCTCACCCTGCTGCCGCTCGCGCCTGCCCAAGCCGTGAGCTTGCCTGGCTTGCTGGGCAGTACCAACAAGCCCCAACCCCAGGCCGACGTGCCGCTGGGGCAGTCGTTGGATGAGGTGATCAAAACCCTGGAGAACGACCAGCAGCGTACCCAGTTGCTCACTGACCTGAAAAAACTGCGTGCAGCCACACAAAAAGCCCAGCCTGCCGCCGAGCAGGGGGTACTGGGGCTGATCGGCAGTACGCTGTCCGGTTTTGAGCAGCAGTTCTCCGGCGCCGACAGCCCGTTGGGGCGCTGGTCCAACGAGGTCGACCTGGCCAAGGAAGAACTCAGCGCGCTGATGCTGCCGGCCAACGAATGGCTGCCGATCATTTTCGGGTTTGCCCTGATCCTGGCGGTCTGGAGCCTGCTCGCCGCCGCGCTGATCTGGCTCAGCCACCGCGTTCGCGAACGCTTCGGCCTGCCCGAAGAACTGCCGCAACACCCGCGCACCTGGGACATGGTGCGCTTTGCCCTGCGCAAACTCGGCCCGTGGCTGATCGCCCTGGTGATCACGGTCTACCTGAGCTATGCGCTGCCCTCGTCCCTGGGCAAATCCCTGGCGATGGTCCTGGCCTACGCGCTGGTGGTGGGCACCTGCTTTTCGGCGATCTGCGTGATTGCCTTCTCCGTGCTCGACGGTCCCCATCGTCATCGCGCGTTGTATATCCTGCGCCACCAGGCCTTCCGCCCACTCTGGTGGATCGGCAGCTTTGCCGCCTTCGGTGAAGCCTTGAGCGACCCGCGCTTGGTTCAGGCCCTGGGCCAGCACTTGTCCCATACGGCTGCAACGGTCGCCAATGTGATGGCGGCGCTGTCCACCGGCGTATTCATCCTGCGTTTCCGCCGGCCCATCGCCCACCTGATCCGCAACCAGCCACTGTCGCGCCGCCTGACGCGCCGCGCCCTCAGTGACACCATCGA
The DNA here is from genome assembly GCF_979253545.1 of Pseudomonas sp. AC112. Lineage (NCBI taxonomy): Bacteria > Pseudomonadati > Pseudomonadota > Gammaproteobacteria > Pseudomonadales > Pseudomonadaceae > Pseudomonas > Pseudomonas sp. AC112. The sequence goes on along the minus strand of NZ_CEEDCM010000001.1, from coordinate 4,216,852 downwards.
AATCATCGGCTCCTTCTGGTACATCCCGGCGTTGTTGCTGGTGGGCATCTCGCTGTTCGCCACCTTTGTCTCTGCCGGCGATACCAGCACGGCCTTGCGCCAGTCCCTGCTGTGCACTGTGTTGCTGGTGCTGTGCATGGTGATCAACGGGTTGGTGCGCCGCCACGCCCTCAAGCCGCAACGCGGGCACAAACGCCATGCGCTGTACTCCGAGCGCCTGAAAAGCTTCGTCTACACCCTGGCCCACCTGGTGGTATGGCTGGTGTTTATCGAATTGGGCCTGCGCGTGTGGGGCCTGTCGCTGATCCGCTTTACCGAAGGCGACGGCCATGAAATCAGCGTCAAGCTGTTCGGCCTCGGCGGCACGCTGCTGTTCGCCTGGCTGATCTGGATCCTCAGTGACACCGCGATCCATCACGCCCTCACCCGTTCGCGCAAAGGCCTGGCCAATGCGCGGGCGCAGACCATGATGCCGTTGATCCGCAACGTGTTGTTCGTGACCATCTTTATCATCGCCGCGATTGTCGCCCTGGCGAACATGGGCATGAACGTCACGCCGCTGTTGGCGGGTGCCGGTGTGATCGGCCTGGCCATCGGCTTTGGTGCGCAATCGCTGGTGGCAGACTTGATCACCGGCCTGTTCATCATCATCGAAGACTCCCTGGCCATCGATGACTACGTGGATGTCGGCGGCCACCTCGGGACGGTGGAAGGCCTGACCATCCGCACCGTGCGCCTGCGCGACATCGACGGCATCGTGCACACCATTCCGTTCAGCGAGATCAAGAGCATCAAGAACTACTCACGGGAGTTCGGCTACGCGATCTTCCGGGTGGCGATTCCCTACAACATGGAAATCGACGACGCCATCAAGCTGATGCGCGATGTCGGCCAGAAAATGCGCAACGACCCTCTGCAACGTCGCAATATCTGGTCGCCGCTGGAGATCCAGGGCGTAGAGAGTTTCGAATCGGGCAGCGCCATTCTGCGGGCACGCTTCAAGACGGCGCCGATCAAGCAGTGGGAAGTGTCGCGGGCGTTCAACCTGTCGCTCAAGCGTCATCTGGATGAAGCCGGGCTGGACCTGGCCACGCCGCGCTTGAGTGTGCAGGTGGTGACCGCCGGCACGGTGCAGGAGAAAGATCAACAACAATAAACTCAGGAGAGGTCCTTATGCGTTTAACCGGTCTGACACACCAATGGGCGTTCGGCATGCTGTGCGCTGTAGCCAGCAGTGTCGTGATTGCCGCCAGCAGCGACCAAGACAGTGCCCGGGAGGCGATCGCCACCCAGGCAACAGCGCTTGAGCCGGCGCTGCTGGAAACCCGACGCGACATTCACGCCCACCCTGAACTGGGCAACACCGAAACCCGCACGGCCGAGCTGGTCGCCAAACAACTGCGTGACCTGGGCCTTGAGGTCAAGACCGGTGTCGCCCGCACCGGCGTGGTCGCCGTACTCAAAGGCGCCCTGCCCGGCCCGACCGTCGCCTTGCGTGCCGACATGGATGCACTACCGGTGAAGGAAGTCGCCGACTTGCCTTTCGCCTCCAAAGCCAAAGGCACCTACTTGGGCAAGGACGTCGACGTGATGCACGCCTGCGGCCACGACGCCCATGTCGCCATCCTGCTGAGCACTGCGAAGATCCTGACCGGCATGCGCGAACGCCTGCCCGGCACCGTGGTGTTCTACTTCCAACCGGCCGAAGAAGGCCCGAGTGATTTCATCCCCGACGGTAAAAATACCTGGGGGGCCAAAATGATGGTGCAAGAAGGCGTGATGAAGGCGCCCAAGCCGGACGCAGTGTTTGGCCTGCATGTGTGGGCGGGTGTACCCGCCGGCCAGATTGCCTACCGCCCGGGACCGACCCTGGCCAGCTCGGATGACTTGCGCATCAAGATCCTCGGCAAACAGACCCACGCCGGTCGCCCCTGGGACGGCATCGACCCGATCACCGTGGGCGCCGAGACCATCGTCGGCCTGCAAACCGTGGTCAGCCGCCGCACTGACATTTCCTCGTTCCCCTCAGTGGTGAGCATTGGCACCATCAACGGTGGCACGCGCTACAACATTATCCCTGAGTCGGTGGACATGACCGGCACCATTCGCTCCTACGACTACGGTATCCGCCAGAAACTGCACGCGGATGTGCGGCAGACCGTGGAAAAAATCGCCGAAAGCGGTGGCGCCAAGGCCGAAGTCACCATCATCGAGAAGTACGACCCCACCATCAACAACCCGGCGTTGACCGAGAAGATGCTGCCGAGCCTGCGCTGGGCGGCCAAGGATGACGTGGTGCAGGGCCCGCTGGTGGGCGGCGCCGAAGATTTCTCGTTTTATGCCAAGGAGACACCGGGGCTGTTTGTGTTCCTGGGGGTGACGCCGAGGGATCAGGACATGAGCAAGGCGGCGCCGAACCACAACCCGGGGTTCTTTGTGGATGAGTCAGCGTTGGTGGTGGGGGTGAGGACGTTGGCGTCGTTGGCGACGGATTATCTCTATACAAACTAACCGCCGAGATGGTTTTCTGTGGTGGGCAGGGTTGGTGTGATGAGTGGGCTTGTCCTGTGGTGAGCGGGCTTGTCCCGCGCGGGGCTGCGCAGCAGCCCCTAAAAAGCCGGGAGCGCTTCGCACTCCGGCGCGAGCAAGCTCGCTCACCACAGAAGCCCGCTCACCACAGTAAGCCCACCCTCTTCAGCCCAGCGCAGCGCCATCCATCTTCTGGCGCAGGCTCAGTGGACGCATATCGGTCCAGACTTCTTCGATGTAGGCCAGGCACTCTTTCTTCATGCCGCTCTTGCCCACGGTGCGCCAGCCTTCCGGCACAGCCTTGTAATCGGGCCAGATGGAATACTGTTCTTCATGGTTGACCACTACCTGAAACAGGATGTCGTCGCGGTCAAATACTGAGGTCATTGCTGTTCTCCATCGCTAAAAGGCTGGCTGCGCACCGCGCGCAGCACTGATATCTGTAGAAACGTACCGAACCGGAAAAAAATTAGAGGCTGGCGACCGCTGCCGCCAAAGCGCGCCCGAAGATATCCGCCACCCGGTCGATTTCAGCAGCGGTGATCACCAGGGGCGGCAGGAACCGCACCACGCTGCCATGCCGGCCACCGAGTTCGAGGATCAGCCCACGCTTGAGGCATTCACGCTGCACCAGCGGCGCCAACTGGCGATGCACCGGCGGGTGGCCCTGGATGTCTGGCGTGCCAGTCGGGTCTACCAGCTCCACGCCGAGCATCAGCCCACGGCCGCGAATATCCCCCAGGTGCGGGAAGTCGCGCTGCAAGATGCGCAGGTGTTCACCCAGGCGCTCGCCCATGGCTGCGGCGTGACCGGCCAGGTCGTGGTCCTTGAGGTAGCGCATCACCGCCGAGCCCGCCGCCATCGCCATCTGGTTGCCACGGAAGGTCCCGGCGTGTGCGCCTGGCAGCCAGGTGTCGAGCCAGTCGCGGTACACCACCACCGCCAGCGGCAGGCTGCCGCCGATGGCCTTGGACATCACCACCACATCCGGAATGATGCCGGCGTGTTCGAAAGCGAACATCTTGCCGGTGCGACCGAAACCACTCTGGATCTCATCGACGATCAACGCCACGCCAGCCTGCTCGGTGATGCGTCGCAGGCCACGCAGCCAGTCGAGGTCAGCCGGAATCACACCGCCCTCGCCCTGCACCACTTCGACAATCACCGCCGCCGGCAGCAATACCCCCGCCTCAGGGTCATTCAGCAGGTTTTCCAGGTAATGCAGGTTGACCCGCACCCCTTGCGCCCCGCCCAAACCGAACGGGCAACGGTAGTCGTAGGGGTACGGCAAGAATTGCACACCATTGCTGAGCAAGGCGCCCAAGGGTTTCTTCGGCCCCAGGCTGCCCATCAGGCTCAAGGCACCCTGGCTCATGCCGTGGTAACCGCCCTGGAACGACAACACCGTGCTGCGCCCGGTGGCGGTGCGCACCAGCTTCAACGCGGCTTCCACCGCATCGGTGCCGGTGGGCCCGCAAAATTGGATCTTCGCTTCCCGCGCCAATGCTGGCGGCAACAGGCCGAACAGGTCCTGCACGAACTGGTCCTTGACCGGCGTGGTCAGGTCCAGCGTGTGCAGTGGCAGTTCATCGGCCAGCACTTGCTGGATGGCCTCGATCACCACCGGGTGGTTATGCCCCAAGGCCAGGGTGCCGGCGCCGGCCAGGCAGTCGATGAAGCTGCGGCCTTCTACGTCTTCCACGTAAATACCCTTGGCGCGCTTGAGCGCCAGGGGAATGCGCCGAGGGTAGCTGCGGGCGTTGGACTCCTGCTGGCGCTGGCGGGCGAGCAAGGGTGTTTCGTCGAACTGGTAGAGCGTTTCATGCACCTGGGCGTCTTCGATACGGCTGGTAGCGACTGACATTTCTCGATCCCTCAATACGCTGATGTGGTGACCAAACTGCCGATCCGCTGGCGTCTGGCCCAAGGGGCATGCGCACGGATTTCCTGTTCTGGAAACGCACCAGCATGAGAGGGATTTAGTGACTGTGATCGTTAACTGATGGATGAAGATCCAAATGTGGGAGCGTTCGGCATCAGAGCCCCAGGTATTTTTCGTTCAGCGCATACAAAATCGCGCAGGTCTCCCCATCCAGAAACCCGCAGTAATCCCGAGGCCGAAAGTGCATCTGGAACGCCCTCGTTCTCTGCTGAAACCCTTGCCGATTTTTAGCTGGCGCATACCCGTAACGCTGAAACGCCCGCTCCACCTCGACCTCTGGTGGCAACCCGAGACAAAAGCGTCGCTGATACATCGCCCGCGTCGCCTCATCAAACCAGGCCCCTGCCCCCGCCTCATGCAAACGTTGCCACGGCAGCCGAGGCCCCGGATCACTCTTGCGCCCGTACGCCACGTCCGAGTGCCCGAAGATGTCGGTCGACCCGATCTGCGGATAACGCCCCAGAACGTCGCGGACCAGCGCAATCAATACCTCGATTTGTTCCTCCCCGTAGGCAGGAAACGTGAACACGCCGCCGTCATCCCGCGCCAGGTTGACGATCTCGATGCCAATCGAGCGGCTATTAAGGTTGTCACGCCCCGCCCAATGGCTCACCCCGGCATGCCAGGCGCGTTTGTCCTCCTCCACCAACCGGAAGACCCGCAGTTCTTCATAGCCCGCAGCGCGGTAGCTGGGATCCTGGGGATCGGGCAGCAAATAATGGGCGCTGACCCCGTCCTTGGTCAGGGTGCGCAGGGAAGAGCCAAAAGGCGCCGCGGTGTAATGCAGGATCAACTGCCGCACCGGCTCGCCGTTGCGTTCGTTGAAGCCTTTGGCAGGGAAACTTGTATCAATGACCAACATAAGAACCGTCCTTTTCAATACAGGCCGAGTCGTTCAGCCCGTTCAAGCGCAAAAAAATTACCGCCATCCTGAAGACTTGATCCTCAGGAGGGCGGTAACTATTTGGCACGTGAGAGAAAAGGGATCAGCGCCGCAGCGGCATGCCCAGGTCGACGCGCAGGCCGTCCGGTTGGCTGTCGAACTTCAACGAGCAGGCGCAACGCTGCACGATCGCTTGCACGATCGCCAGGCCCAAGCCGCAGCCTTCGCTGTTGCCATTGCGCCAGAAGCGTTGGGTCAGGTACTGCAGGTCCTCGGCGGAGATCTGCTTGCCGTGGTCGCGCACGCGAAACACCACCGTGTCGGCGTCGGTGAATACGCTGAGTTCCACCCGAGTGTCCGCCGGCGTGTGGCGCAAGGCGTTGTCCAGCAGGTTGCGCAAGGCCGCAACCGCCAGGCCCACCGGCATTTCCACTGGGGTGGCCGAGAGGTTGGCCGGCAGGATCAGGTCGATGCGCGCGTTGTCACCGGCATTGGCATCCTGGATCGCCAGCCGTGCCACATCTTCGGCACTGGAGTGCATGCCATCGTCAAACGACAGGTTGCCCTCCACTCGCGCCAGCAACAGCAACTGTTCCAGGGTCCGGTGCAGGCGGTCGGCGCCCTCCTCGGCATGGGCCAGGGACTGGTCGCGGGCCGCGCCTTCGGTCATGCGGGCTACTTGCAGGTGGGTCTTGATGGCTGTCAGCGGGCTGCGCAGTTCATGGGCGGCGTCACCGGTGAGGCGGCGTTCGCGTTCGATGGTCTTGGCAATGCGTTGCAACAGTTGGTTCTGGGTGTCGAGCAACGGCTTGAGTTCGCTGGGCAACGGATGGATCTGCAACGGTTCGAGGGAGTCGGCACTGCGGCGCATCAAGGCGTCGCGCATGCGATTGAGCGGCAGCAGGCTCTGGCCGATGCCCAACCACAACAGGCACAGGCAGCCGAGCATCGCCACGCCCACCGGCACCGACGCCGCCAGCAGGATCGACAGGTTCAGCGCTTCACGCTCCACCTGGCGGTCGGCGGTGGTGATTAAAAGATCGCCACGGGACAGGGTGAAACTGCGCCAGCCCACGCCATCGATGACCTGGTCACGAAACCCGCTCTTGCGCGATTCCAGCCCCTCGTCCGGCGTGGTGTGGCTGCGCGCCAGGATTTCCCCGCGCAGGGAGCTGACCTGGCAGGCCATGCCACCCGGCACATGCAACTGTTCGGCGCTGAAATGCGCGCCGCCACTCACGCTGGCCAGGCCCGGCATCTGCTCGGTCAGCCCTGCCACCATGCGCGCCGACGCCACCAGGCGCTGGTCGAGGGAGAACATCATCTGGTTGCGCAGGTCGTTGAGCATCCAGGCGGCCGCCAGGGCCCAGATCAACACAAAAGCGGCGCCCAGCTTGAACGTCAGGCGCAGGCGCAGGCTTTTCACGATGCGTCCTCGCCCCCGTCAGCCGGGCCCAGGCGGTAGCCGAGGCCGCGCACGGTCTCGACGATGCCGTTACCCAATTTGCGCCGCAGGTGGTGGATATGCACGTTGAGGGCGTTGCTCTCCAACTCGTCGTTGAAGCCGTAGACGCTGTCCTTGAGCTGCTCGCTGGACAACACACGCCCCTTGTTGTGCAGCAAGGCTTGCAGCAGCGCCTGCTCGCGGCGCGAGAGGTCCACCGGCTGGCCGCCCAGGAAGGTTTCGCGGCTGCTGGGGTCGTAGGCCAGGCGACCATGCTCGATCAGGTTGACGCTGCGCCCCGCCACCCGTCGCAACAGGGTTTGCAGGCGCGCGGCGAGTTCGCGCAGGTCGAAGGGTTTGAGCAGGTAGTCGTCGGCGCCGGCTTGCAGGCCGTCGACGCGGTTGGTAACCGAGTCTCGCGCGGTGAGGATCAGCACCGGGATTTCCAGGCCCTGGCTGCGCTGTTGCTGTAACAGCTTGAGGCCGTCTTCATCCGGCAGGCCGAGGTCGAGCACCATGATGTCGAAGGTCGCCGCCTTGAGCATCGCGCGTGCGGCGCCCGCCGTGGCCACGCGCTCGACGGTAAAACCCTGGGCGGTGAGGCCGGCCACGATGCCGCTGGCGATGAGTTCGTCGTCTTCGCAGACCAATACGTGCATGCTGAACCCTTCATAAAAGATGGGGAGATTAAAAGTGCCGTGGATTAAGCGCCGATTATGCCGTGAAAAGACGCCCACTAAGACTCTAGAATAGCTTCGGTTAATCATCGGTTAATCAACGCCACACATTGTGTGCCTCACTTGCATCGAACTAAGGCTTGACCATGCGGCATCTGTTTACCTTACTGCTGGTGTTGTTCGCGGGATTGGCCCAGGCCGCGCCGGGCAACCCGTTTGAGACCAAACCTGATTTCCTTCCGGTGGGCAAAGCCTTCACCTTTACCTCCGAACGTCTTGAAAGTGGCGAGACGCAGCTGTATTGGCAGATTGCCGACGGTTATTACCTGTACAAGCAGCGCATGAAATTCGATGGCCTGGCCGAAAAGCCCGTGCTGCCGCAAGGCGAGGCCCACAGCGATGAGTTCTTCGGCGACCAGGAGGTGTATCGCCAGGGCCTGGAAGTGAAGATTCCGGCCGGCGCCACCGGCCAAATCAAGCTGGGCTGGCAGGGCTGCGCCGACGCGGGCCTGTGCTACCCGCCGCAATCGATCACCGTGGACCTGGGTGGCAACCCGGCCGTGGCCGCCACCGCCGAAGCCCAGGACCAGAGCCTGGCCAGTGGTTTGCAGCAGCGCAGCCTGGGCTGGAGCCTGTTGCTGTTCTTCGGCCTGGGCCTGTTGCTGGCGTTTGCGCCGTGCTCGTTGCCGATGCTGCCGATTCTCGCCGGCCTGGTGGTGGGCAGTGGCGCCAGCCCGCGTCGCGGCTTTGCCCTGGCCAGCAGCTACGTGGTGTGCATGGCGCTGGTGTATGCCGCGCTGGGTGTATTGGCTGCCCTGCTCGGCAGCAACCTCGCCGCGCTGCTGCAAACGCCCTGGATCCTCGGCAGTTTCGCCGCGTTGTTCGTGATCCTCGCCCTGCCGATGTTCGGCTTCTTTGAGCTGCAACTGCCGGCCTTCCTGCGCGACCGCCTGGACAACGTCAGCCGTCAGCAAAGCGGCGGCAGCCTGGTAGGCGCCGGGGTGCTCGGTGCACTGTCCGGCCTGCTCGTGGGCCCCTGCATGACCGCGCCACTGGCGGGCGTGCTGCTGTATATCGCGCAAAGCGGCAATGCGCTGCACGGTGGCTTGATCCTGTTCTACATGGGCATCGGCATGGGTATTCCACTGCTGCTGCTGGTGACCGTGGGCAACCGCTTCCTGCCCAAGCCGGGCACCTGGATGAACGTGCTCAAGGGCATCTTCGGCTTCCTGTTCCTCGGCACCGCCGTGTGGATGATTCGCCCGGTGGTCGGCGAAAACCTGTGGGTCGGCCTGTGGGGCGCACTCGCGCTGGTGATGGCCTACTGCGGCTGGACCCTGGCCCGCGAATACGGCCTGGCCGCCAAAGTGTTCGGCGCCGGGTCCCTGGTGTTGGGCCTGTGGGGCGCCGTGCTGGTGGTGGGCGCAGCGGGTGGCAGTGATGACCTGTGGCAACCGCTGAAGGTCTACAGTGGCTCACGGGCCGCCGCCGCCCCCACCGCTCACGACGCCTTCATGACCATCAGCGACCCTGCCGTGCTGCAAAGCCAACTCGACAGTGCCAAGGCCCAGGGCCAATGGGTGCTGGTGGACTATTACGCCGACTGGTGCGTGTCGTGCAAGATCATGGAAAAACAGGTGTTCGGCAAACCTGAAGTACTCGACGCCTTGAAAGACGTACGCCTGCTGCGCCTGGACGTTACCGCCGACAATGCCGCCAGCCGCGAGCTGCTCGGCCGCTATAAAGTCCCCGGCCCACCCAGCTTCGTGTGGATCGGCCCGGACGGTGAAGAACGCCGTGCCCAACGCATCACCGGCGAAGTCGATGCTGCCGCCTTCCTGCAACGCTGGACGCAAGCCCGGGACGCCCTCTGATGCTGACCCTGACCATTGGCACCTTCGCCATCGCCCTGAATCACATCCTGCTGATCAGCGCGCTGATCCTCGCCACCCTGGTGGGCTGGCGCGTGGCCAAGCGTGGCGGTGAAAACCCGGAGTCGGTGCTGTTCAGCCTGTTCCTGCTGGGTATGCTGGTGGCCCGCGTCAGCTTTGTGCTGATGTACTGGAGTGACTACCGCAACGACTGGCTGCAAATGGTCGACCTGCGTGACGGCGGCTTCCTCGCCTGGCCCGGCGTGATCGCACTGGTGCTCGGCGCACTCGCCTACGGCTGGCGTCGCCCGGCCCTTCGCAAGCCGCTGAGTGCCGGGGTCATCACCGGCCTGGTGTTCTGGGGCATGGCCAGCCTGTCCCTGAGCCTGTATGACAAAGGCTCGCAACTGCCGGACATCACCCTGCGCAATGCCAATGGCGACGTGGTGCAACTGGCCGACTACAAGGGCGGCCCGCTGGTGATCAACCTGTGGGCCACCTGGTGCCCGCCCTGCCGGCGTGAAATGCCAGTGCTGGAACGCGCCCAACATCAACGCCCGGACGTGACCTTCCTGTTCGTCAACCAGGCCGAAAGCATGCAAAGCGTCAGCACCTTTCTCGCCACCCAGGGCCTGACCCTCGACAACGTGCTGTTCGACGCCAGCGGCCGCCTCGGCCAGGCCGTGGGCTCGATGGCCTTGCCTACCACCCTGTTCTATCGCGCCGACGGGCGCCTGATCAACAGCCACCTGGGCGAGTTGTCCCAGGCCAGCCTGGCCCGTGCCATGGAACCCTTCGACTCCGCTCCTGCTGCCACAAGGAAACCGACATGCCCCGCCTCCGCCACCTGCTGACCCTGCTGCCGCTGACGCTTGCCGCCACCCTGGCCCAGGCCGAAGACTGGCCGGCGCCGATCAAACAGATCGAAGCCAAGGGTGCCAAGATCCTCGGCAAATTCGACGCTCCCAGCGGCCTCACCGGCTACGCCGCCCAGTACCAGAACCGTGGCATGGCGCTGTACTTGACCGCCGACGGCAAGAACGTGATCGCCGGCAATCTGTACGACGCCCATGGCAACGACCTGAGCAGCGCGCCCCTGGAAAAACTGGTGTACGCGCCGATGGCCAAGGAAGTCTGGGCCAAGATGGAAAAAAGCAGCTGGATCCAGGACGGCGACAAAAACGCGCCGCGTATCGTCTACCTGTTCAGCGACCCCAACTGCCCGTACTGCAACATGTTCTGGGAACAGGCCCGCCCCTGGGTGAAGGCCGGCAAGGTGCAACTGCGCCACATCATGGTGGGCATTATCCGCGAAGACAGCCCAGGCAAATCCGCCGCGCTGTTTGCCGCCAAAGACCCGCAAAAGGCCCTGGAAGAACACGAAGCCGCCGGCAAGGGCAGCAAGCTGCAGGCCCTGGCCAAGATCCCGGCCGATATCGAGGCCAAGCTTGATAACAACATGAAGTTGATGGACGAGCTGGAATTGTCAGCGACGCCGGCGATTTTCTATCTGGATGACAAGGGTGGCTTGCAGCAACAGCAAGGGGCGCCGTCGCCGGAAAAGCTGGTGAAGATTCTTGGGCCGAAGTAAGCGGCGCCCGGTCTGACACCATCGCCGGCAGGCCGGCTCCTACAGTTGGAGTGCGTTTCACCTGTAGGAGCCGGCTTGCCGGCGATGAGGCCCTGACAGACAACGAAGCTTAAAGCCCCTCCAACTCCGCCATCAAATCACTCAACCGGTCCACCTTCTCGGCGCTGATCTCATTCGCCGCCAACCCATCGATGTACTCGGCCAACTCCGCCACCGTGCTGCACTCGAACATCGCCCGCAGCGGTACGTCACGTTGCAGGGTTTTCTGCACCCGCGAGGCAATCTGCGTGGCGAGCAACGAGTGCCCACCCAGCTCGAAGAAGTTGTCCTGCACCCCCACCCTGTCGACTTTCAGCACCTCGGCCCAAATGGCGGCCAGGGTGGTTTCCAGTTCGTTGCGCGGCGCCAGGTAGTCCTGGCTGTGCAACTGGCCGATCTCCAGGGTCGGCAAGGCCTTGCGGTCGAGTTTGCCGTTGGCGTTCAGTGGCAGGCGGTCAAGCCATAGCCAGTGCAGCGGCACCATGTATTCCGGTAGTTCGGCCCGCAGGCGCTGCTTGATGCGGTCCAGGCGCTCGCCGGGGTTCAGCGCTGCATCAGCCGCCACCAGGTAGCCGACCAGGTGCTTGCCATTGACGCCTTCCTGCACGCCCACCGCCGCATCGCGTACTTCCGGTTGTTCGTGCAGGCGCGCTTCGATTTCACCCAGTTCGATGCGGTAGCCGCGAATCTTCACTTGATGGTCGATGCGCCCGACGTACTCCAGCACGCCGTCACTGCGTCGCCGCGCCAGGTCGCCGGTGCGATAGAGACGTTCGCCCGGTGCGCCGAACGGATTCGGCACAAACACCGGGGCGGTGCGCAGCGGATCGCTGACGTAACCGCGACCGACGCCGGTACCGGCGACACACAACTCGCCGACTGCGCCTTGAGGCACCAGCTCCAGCGCCCCATCGAGCAGGTACAAACGGTTGTTGTCGGTCGGTGTGCCAATCGGCAAGTAAGTGCCACGGGTCGACGCCAGGTCGACGCGGTAGAACGCCACATCGTCCGAGCATTCCGCCGGGCCATACGCGTTCACCAGGCCAATCTGGGGGTAGCGCAACAGCCATTGGTGCGCCAGCTCCGGCGGCATGGCTTCACCGGTCGGCAACATCCAGCGCAGGCCGTCCAGGCCAATACGCTCCTGGGCCAACATACCCTGGATCAATGACGGCACGCTCTCCAGCACGGTGATGCCCTGGGCCTGGACATGTTCCAGCAGGCCTTGGGGATCATGGGCGAGGGTGTTCGGCACGATATCTACCCGCGCACCGAACAGCGGCGCGGCGAGGAATTGCCATACGGAAATATCGAAGCTCTGCGAGGCGGTTTGTGCAATCACATCCGCGTCGCTCAAGCCCAGGTACGGCACCTTGCTCAACTGGTTATTGAGCATGCCGCGCTGCTCCACCATCACGCCCTTGGGCAGGCCAGTGGAACCCGAGGTATAGATCACATAGGCGAGGTTGTCCGGGCCGCTGTAGATGCCAGGATTTTCGCCGCGTGCAGGCACTTCTTCCCACACCAGCAACTGGCAGTCGAAGCCTTCCAGCAACCCGATGGCCTGCTCGCGACAGGCCTCGGTGCACACCAGCAACGGTGTGCGGCTCAGGTCGATGATGCTGCGCAGGCGCTGGCTCGGCAGGCCTGGGTCGAGCGGCAGGTAGCCGGCACCGGCCTTGAAGCTGCCGATGATCATGCCCAGCAGGTCGAGGTTGCGTTCGGCCAGCAACGCCACGGGTTGATCCAGGCCGACGCCTGCGCTGATCAGCGCGTGGCCCAGGCCGTTACTGCGGCGGTTAAGTTCGTCATACGTCCATTGCTGATCAAGGCAACTGGCGGCAACCCGCTGAGGATGTGCGGATACCTGGGCCTCGAACAGTTCGACATAGCTACGCTCCAGCGGGTAGTCGTGCTCGCTCTGGTTACAGCCTTCCACCAGGAACCCGCGCTCTTGCTCACCGATCAGCGGCAGGTCGGCCATGTCGCCATGGAAGCCCTGCACCAGCGCCAGCAGCAGGCGCTTGAACTCGCCGAGCATGCCTTGCACTGTGGTCTCGTCGAAGTAGCGCTGGTCGTAGGACAGGTGCAAACCAAGGTCATCACCCGGGTAACACACGGCGGTCAGCGGGAAGTTGGTGTGGGTGCGGCCGGAGTCCGAGGTGGCATTCAGGCTTTGCGCACGGTCCAGCACCGAGACTTCCACCGGGGCATTTTCGAACACGAACAGGCTGTCGAACAGTGGCTGGCCCTTGGGCAATTCGCTGTGCTCCTGGATCGTCACCAGCGGCAGGTATTCGTACTCGCGCAGTTGCATATTGCTGTCGAGCAAGCCGCTCAACCACTGGCGCACGCTGCAACGCTGATCGTCCTCGGGCAGTTTTACCCGCAGCGCGATGCTGTTGATGAACAGGCCGACGGTGCGTTGCATCTCCGGCATGTCCACCGGGCGCCCGGCCACGGTGACACCGAACAACACGTCACGGTCGCCGCTCAAGCGCCGCAGCACCAAGGCCCACGCCGCCTGGGCGAAGGTGTTGACGGTCAGTTGATGAGCCTGGGCCAACTCACGCAATTGCGCACCGTCGCGGGTATCGAGGCGGGTGTAGCAATCGCCCACCACCATGCCGCCGCTGTGGCCCGCGTGTTCACGCAGGAACGGCCGGTCACTCGGGATCGGCGTGGTGCGTTCGAACCCTTGCAGGCTCTGCTGCCACCATTGGCGTGCCTCGTTGAGGTTCTGGCGTTGCAGCCAGGCAATGTAGTCGCGATAACGCGGCGGCGTGGCCAACTGCGCCTCGCGGCCTTCACCCAGGGCCATGTAGATCTCAAAGAAATCATTCATCAGCAACGACCGGCACCAGGCATCGATAAGAATGTGGTGGTTGCTCATCATGAACCAGTAGCGTTCAGCGCCGACGCGGATCAGGCGCAGGTGGAACGGCGCCTGGTTGAGCAGGTCGAAACCGGCTTCGCGCTCTTGCTTGAGCAGCGCTTGCAGACGCGGTTCCTGTTCGCTTTCCGGGTCCTCGCTCCAGTCCAGGTATTCAATCGGCGTGCTGCCCGGTGTGTGGATCACTTGCAGCATGTCTTCGCCGACGTTCCAGCAGAACGAGGCGCGCAAGGCTTCGTGACGGGCGATCACCGCCTGCCAGGCCTGGGCGAAGCGCTCGGGGTCCAGAGCGCTGTTGATACGGTAGCGGTCCTGCATGTAATAGAGGCCGGTGCCCGGTTCCAGCAGGGTATGCAGCAACAGGCCTTCCTGCATCGGTGTCAGCGGGTAGACGTCTTCAATGACGTTGGCCGGTACCGGCAGGCTGTCGAGTTGCGACTGGCTCAGGTGGGCCAGCGGGAAGTCGGACGGTGTAAGGCCACCGGCATCGTCCTGCAGGCAGTGCTGGGTCAGGCTTTTCAGTTCGGCCAGGTACGCCTCGGCCAATTCGCGCACGCTGTGCTGATCGAAGCGCTCACGGCTGAAGGTCCAGCGCAGCACCAGTTCACCGCCGTACACCTGGCTGTCGACGCTCAACTCGTTGGGCAGCGGCGCGTCCGGGTCATGGGCCAGGCCTGCGGACTCGTCCAGCGGGTGGAACAGCGCATCGGCGCCAAAGCTCTGGTCGAACTGGCCCAGGTAGTTGAAGGTGATCTGCGCGCTCGGCAGTGCAGCCATGCGCTGTTTACACAGGTCGTCGGCCAGGTAGCGCAGTACGCCATAGCCCAGGCCTTTATGCGGCACGCCGCGCAGTTGCTCCTTGATCGCCTTGATCGAGTCGCCCTGGGACGCTTGCGGGGTCAGGCGCAGCGGATAGGCACTGGTGAACCAGCCGACACTGCGGGTCAGGTCGATGTCATCGAACAGGGTTTCGCGGCCGTGGCCTTCCAGTTGGATCAGCGCCGACGCGTGGCCGCTCCAGCGGCACAGCACACGAGCCAAGGCGGTCAGCAGCAGGTCGTTGACCTGGGTGCGGTAGGCGCTCGGGGCCTGTTGCAACAACTGGCGGGTGTGCTCGGCATCCAGGCGCAAGCTGACGGTGTCGGCGTCGCAGTTACGCAGCGAACCTTGCGCACGGGGCACTGGCAAGGTCACGTCAGGGCCTGCCAACTGCGCCTGCCACACGCTCAATTCTTCACGCAGGGATTCGCTGCCGGCGTAGGCCTGCAAACGCGCAGCCCAATCGCGCAGGGCGCTGGTCTTGGCCGGCAGGCTGACGGACTGGCCGTCGCTCAGCTGGCGGTAGACCGTTTGCAAATCTTCCAGCAACACGCGCCAGGACACGCCGTCCACCACCAGGTGATGGATCGCGATCAGCAGGCGTTGCTGCCCCTCCGGCCCGTCCACCAGCAAAGCGCGCAGCAGCGGGCCATGCTCCAGGTCGAGGCTGCGTTGGGTGTCGGTGAACAGCGCGGTGCAGTGCGCCATATCACGCACTTGCGCCTGCATCAGCACGCCGCCTTGCGGCACGGCCAGGTGCTCGGCATGCCAGTGCGCGTCACGCCGGGAGAAGCTCAGGCGCAGGGCGTCGTGGTGCTCCAGCACGGCCAGCAGCGCTTGCTCCAGGCGATGAGGCTCCAGCAGTTGCAACGGTTTGAGGACCAGCGCCTGGTTCCAGTGCTGACGCTGTGGAATCTCGGTGTCGAAGAACCAGTGCTGGATCGGCGTGAGGCCCGAAGGCCCGGCCAGTACGCCCTGCTCGGCCGTGACCTGCTCGGAGCGGGTGGCGACGGCAGCCAGGGTTTGCACGGTCTGGTGCTGGAACAGGTCGCGAGGGCTGAAATGAATCCCGGCCTGCCGCGCACGGCTGACCACCTGGATCGACAGGATCGAGTCGCCGCCCAGCTCGAAGAAGTTATCGTCCAGGCCCACCTGCTGCACGTTCAACACGGCGCACCAGATCGCAGCCAGGGTGCTTTCAAGTTCATTGCGTGGCGCCACATATGTTTGGCGGTTTGCCTCAGGATCTGGTTGCGGCAGGGCACGGCGATCAAGCTTGCCGTTGGCTGTCAGCGGCATGCTGTCCAGAACGATCAAGTGCGCGGGCACCATGTAGTCCGGCAGTTGCGCCTTGAGATGGGCCTTCAGCGCGTCACGCAGCGCGCCGTGCTCGGCATCGCTGACCAGGTACGCTACCAGCTGTTTGCCACTCGGCGAATCCAGCGCCAGCACCACCGCTTCGCGCACGGCGTCGTGCTCCAGCAGGCGGGTTTCGATCTCGCCCAGTTCGATGCGGAAACCGCGAATCTTCACTTGATGGTCGATACGCCCCAAGTACTCCACCAGGCCATCGGCGCGCTGGCGCACCAGGTCGCCGGTGCGGTACAGACGCCCACCCTTGCGCGCAAACGGGTCCGCGACAAAACGCTCGGCGGTCATGCCCGGACGCTGGTGATACCCCTGGGCCAGGCCGGCGCCGCCGACGTACAACTCGCCGGTCGCGCCTTGCGGCACCAGGGCCAGGTCGGCGTCGAGAATGTAAGCCACGCGCTGACCGATGATGCTGCCGATCGGCACGCTGGCGGCGCCCTCCTCCAACTGCTCCGGTGCAAGGCTGGCCAGCGGCATCACCACCGTTTCAGTCGGGCCATAGGCATTGAAAAACACCTGCGGCTGGAACGCGGCACGGATGCGCTGCAAGTGTTCGCCGGTGAGCGCTTCGCCGCCGGTGATGCACATACGCACCGGCAAGGTCTGCTGCTGAGTAGCCAACCACTGCGCCAACTGGCTGCCGTAGCTCGGCGTAAAGCCCAGGATGTTGATGTGATGGGTACGGATCAGCGCGCAGATTTCTTCGGCATCCCACTGGCCCTGGGCGCGCAACACCACCTGCGCGCCACTGAGCAGCGGCACCAGCAAACGCTCGGTGGCGGCGTCGAAGTTGATCGAATAGAAGTGCAATTCGCAGTCATCCGGGCGCATGCCAAACCGCTCGATCACCGCTGTGCAATGCATGGCGATTTCCCCGTGGGACACCACCACGCCTTTCGGCTTGCCGGTGGAGCCGGAGGTGTAGATCAAGTACGCCTGGTGTTGCGCCAGGCTGATAAACGGCAGCGCATCAGCCGGGTAGTTGGCGAGCACCGGCAAGTCATCTTCCAGGCACCAGCAGGCCACGCTCGCCGGCAATTCACCGAGCGCTGCGAACATCGCCGCATCGCTGAGCAACAGGCCGATGCCGCTGTCTTCGATCATGTAGTGCAAGCGGTCCAGCGGATATTCAGGGTCCAGCGGCACGTAGGCGCCGCCCGCCTTGAGGATCGCCAGCAGGCCGATGACCATTTCCAGCGAGCGCGGCAGTGCGAGGCCCACCCGCACCTGCGGGCCGACGCCGCGTTCACGCAGCATCCAGGCCAGGCGGTTGGCGCGGGCGTCCAGCTCGCGGTAGCTCAGCGTTTCACCGGCGAAGGTCAGCGCCGGCGCATCGCCACGGGCTGCCGCTTGCTGGCTGAACAGGGGATGGATGCATTGGTCAAGGCGGTGTTCGCCCGCCTCGATGCCCAGGCTGTCCTGCACAGCCCGCTGCTCGGCGGCGCTCAGCAAAGGCAGTTCGCTGAGGCGCTGGTGCGGGTTGGCGATCAAGGCTTCGAGCAGGTTGCGCCAATGTTCGGCCATGCGCGCAATGCGCGGCTCGTCGAACAGGTCGGTGCTGTAGGTCAGGCAGCAACCCAGCCGATGGTCGAGGTCGGTGACTTCCAGGTTGAGGTCGAACTTGGTCGCACGCGCATCGTTGGCCAGGTACTCGACGGTCATGCCGGCCAGTTGGCGGCTCTGCTGGAATTCCCAGCGCTGCACATTGCACATCACCTGGAACAGCGGGTTGTACGCCGCACTGCGCGGTGGCTGCAGGGCTTCCACCAGGTGATCGAACGGCAGGTCCTGATGGGACTGGCCTTCGATCACGGTGTGGCGCACCTGCTCGAACAATTCAGCGACGTTCATCTGCCCAGTGAGCTGGCAACGCAGCACCTGGGTGTTGAGGAAGGCGCCGATCAGCCCTTCGCTTTCCGGGCGAATACGGTTGGCCACGGGCGCACCGATGCGCAGGTCGGTCTGGCCGCTGTAGCGGTAGAGCAACACAGCCAGGGTGGCGGTCATGGTCATGAACAGGGTCAGGCCGCGTTCGGCATTGAAGGCACGTACGCGGGCCGCAAGGTCGTCGCTGAGGTCGAAGCGATACAATTCGCCCTGGTGGCTTTGCACCGGTGGCCGTGGACGGTCGCCGGGCAGTTCCAGCAGCGGGTGTTCATTGCCCAGTTGCGCAGTCCAGTAATCCAATTGGCGCTGACGCTCGCCGGATTCCAGCCACTGGCGCTGCCACACGCTGTAGTCGAGGTATTGCACGGGCAGCGGCGCCAGCGGCGAGTCGCGCTCGTCGATAAAGGCTTCGTACAACGCGCTGAGTTCACGGGCAAATATGTCCATGGCCCAGCCTTCGGTGACGATATGGTGCAGGGTCAGGACCAGGTAGTGTTCCTGCTCGCCGGCCTTGACCAGGCACGCACGCAGCAACGGCCCGGTTTCCAGATTGAATGGCGTGTGCGCCTCGTGATCGGCCAGTTGTTGCAGGCGCGGTTGGCGTTCGGTTTCGCTCAGCGCGGAAAAATCCTGCCAGTCCATGCGCAGTCCTGTTTGCGGCGAAACCTTCTGATAGGCCACACCGTCGACGCTCGGGAACGTCGTGCGCAGCGTTTCGTGGCGCATGATCAGCGCTTGCAACGCCGCCTCGAAACGTCCCACATCCAGAACACCGCGCAAGCGCGCCATGCCGCCGACGTTGTAGGCTGGGCTGTCCGGTTCCATCTGCCACAGGAACCACATGCGCTGCTGGGAATAGGACAGCGGCACCGGCTGGCTGCGGTCGACCTTGGCGATCGCGGTCTGCTGGTTGCGTTGGCCCGACGCCTGGATCAGTGCGACCTGTTCGGCAAATGCCCCCAACTCACTGGCTTCGAACAAAGTGCGCAATGGCAGCTCGACGTCACACGCCTGGCGGGTGCGGGAGATGATTTGCGTGGCCAGCAACGAATGGCCACCGAGGGCGAAGAAGTCATCGCGCAGGCCGATGCCTGGCAGGCCCAGCACTTCGCGCCAGATCGCAGCGATCTGCTGTTGCAGCGGGGTTTCGGGCTCGACATGTTCGCGCACGTGCCACACCGGTTCCGGCAACGCGCGACGGTCCAGCTTGCCGCTGGGGCTCAGGGGCATGCTGTCCAGGCGCATCAGCAGCGCGGGCACCATGTACTCCGGCAGTTCGGCCGCCAGGGCGGTCTTGACCTGTTGTTCGTCCAGCTCGGCAAGGGCGGTGTAGTAGCCAATCAGCTGTGCATCACGCACCAGCACCACGGCGTGGGCGATGCCTTCCAGGGCGAGCATGCGCGCTTCAATTTCTTCCGGCTCCACGCGAAAGCCACGCAGCTTGACCTGCTGGTCGAGACGCCCGAGGTACTCGATCACACCGCTGGCATTCCAACGCGCGCGGTCACCGGTGCGGTACAAGCGTGCGCCTGCTTCACCATAGGGGTCAGCGACAAAACGCTCAGCCGTCAACCCGGCGCGGCCCAGGTAACCCCGGGCCAGGCCAATGCCGCCGATGCACAGTTCACCCGGCACACCCAGTGGCAGCGGGTTGAGCTGTTCATCCAGCACGCGGCAGATCACATTGCCCAGGGGGCGGCCAATCGGCGAGCGCTCGCCGTCTTCGACACGGCAGTGCCAGTGGGTCACGTTGATCGCGGTTTCGGTCGGGCCATAACGGTTGTGCAGTTGCACCGCAGGCAACTGCGTCAGCACGCGGTTGCGCAGTTCGGCGGGCAAGGCTTCACCGCCGGAGAACAGGCGACGCAGGCTGGTGCATTCGGCTACCAACGGTTCGTCGATAAACAACTGCAACAGCGGCGGCACAAAGTGCAGCGTGGTCACGCCGTGCTCCTGCACCAACTGCGCGATGCGATGTGGGTCGCGATGCTCACCAGGGCCAGCCAGCACCAGGCGGCATCCGGTAATCAGTGGCCAGAAGCATTCCCACACCGACACGTCAAAACTGATCGGCGCCTTTTGCATCAACACGTCGGTTTCATTGAGTTGATAAGTGGCCTGCATCCACTGCAAGCGCTCGGCCAGGGCCGCATGGGTGTTGCCCACGCCTTTGGGTTGGCCGGTGGAGCCGGAGGTGTAGATCACGTAGGCCAGGTTATCGCCGTGCAGGTGCAGGCCGGGCGGTTGGGTGGGCCAGCTGTCGAGGTGCAGGCTGTCCATCGCAATCACGCACACGCCTTCGGCGCTCGGTACCTGTTCCAGCAATGCGGTCTGGGTCAGCAGCAGGTGGACGCCACTGTCCTTGAGCATGTAGGCCAGGCGCTCGGCGGGGTAATCCGGGTCCAGCGGCACATAGGCGCCACCGGCCTTGATGATCGCCAGCAGGCCGATCAGCAGTTGCGGCGAACGCTCGGCGGCGATGGCCACGCACACGTCCGGGCCGACGCCTTTATCGCGCAGGTAGTGGGCCAGGCGGTTGGCCTGGGTGTGCAGTTGGGCAAAGGTCAGGCTACCACCGTCCCAGACCAGCGCAGTGGCGTCCGAGGTCTGCTGGTTGAGCAGCTCCGGCAGCCACTGCTGGGCTGGCGCGCAGGGTGCTTCGCTGTAAAGCGCCTGTTCGTCGTGCTGCATCAGCGCAAGGTCGCCGATGGCTTGCTGGGGCTGCTCGCAGACGGCGTGCAACAGGTTGATGTAGTGCTCGGCCAGGCGCTGGATGGTCGCAGTTTCGAACAGCTCATCGGCGTAGTCGAACGACAGGCTCAAGCGCCCGTTGCGGTCTTCTTCGGTGTGCAGCTGCAAGTCGAACTTGGCTTCACGGCTGTGCCATGGCAGTTCATCCGCAAGCATGCCCGGCAGGCGCCGCAACGCACTCAAATCGCGCTGCTGGTGGTTGAACATGACCTGGAACAGGCCCTGTTCGCGGGCTTGTGGGAAGGCTTCCAGCAGTTGCTCGAAGGGCAGGTCCTGATGGGCCTGGGCGCCCAGTGCCGTCTGGCGCGTCGCGGCCAACAGTTCGCTGAACGGCAAACGCCCGTCCAGCTCGGCACGCATGACCTGCGTGTTGATGAAGAAGCCGACCAGGCCTTGGGTTTCCTGGCGCGGACGGTTGGCGTTGGGCACGCCAATGCGGATATCACGCTGGCCGCTGTAGCGGTAGAGCAGGCTTTGGAAGGCCGCCAGCAACAGCATGAAGGGCGTGGATTCGTGGGCTTGGGCGGTCTGGCGAATCGCTTGGCTGAGGCTCACGCCAAGGCGCACGGTGTGGCGTGAGGCGGTATGACGGTGGTGCGCCGAACGCGGGTGGTCGGTGGCGAGGCTCAGGCTTGGATGCTCTTCACCCAGCTGCGCTTTCCAGTACGTCAGTTGGCGCTGGCCTTCGCCCTCGGCCAGCCATTGGCGCTGCCAACTGCCGTAGTCGGCGTATTGCAGGGCCAGGGGTGGTAATTCCAGGGGTTGGCCCTGGACAGCGGCGGCGTAGAGGCGCGAGAACTCGTCGATGAGAACGTTGAGCGACCAGCCGTCGGCGATGATGTGGTGCAGCGTCACCAGCAGTTGGTGATCCTCATCGTCCAGGCGCACCAGCGTCACCCACAGCAGCGGGCCTTTTTCCAGGTCGAACTGGGTGCGCGCTTCGTCCTCGCGGATCTGTTGCGCACGGGCTTCGCGTTCGGCCGCTGGCAGGTCACTGAGGTCGATGACTTGCAGCTCGAACTCCACCTTGGTATCGATGCGCTGGACAGCCTGGCCGTCTCTTTCGTAGAAGCGCGTACGCAGCGCTTCGTGGCGCTGGATCAGTTGCTGGAAGCTGGCGCGCACGGCGTCTTCATCCAGCTCGCCGCGCAGGCGCAGGGCACCGGGGATGGTGTAGGCGCTGCTGTGCGGGTCCAGTTGCCAGGTGATCCACAGGCGGTTCTGCGCCAGGGATTGGGGCAATTCATCCTGGCGTGACAGGCTGTGGATTACGCCCTGGGCCACGCCACCGTCCTGTTGCAGGTGCGCGACATTCGCGGCAAAACCCTGCAGGGTCGGCGCCTCGAACAGCAGGCGCAGGTTCAGCTCCAGGCCGAGGGTTTCGCGCAGGCGTGCGACCACTTGGGTGGCGGTGATGGAGTTGCCGCCGAGCAGGAAGAAGTGGTCGTCGGCGGCCACTGTTGCCACCTGCAGTTGCTCGCACCAGATTGCGGCGATCTGCTGTTGTAGCTCAGATTGCAGCGCGCCATCGCTCGCGGGCGCCTGCAGATCGGGGAACTGTGCATAGCGGTCGAGGCTGCCATCCGCATGGCGAAGTGCGCACGCCGCACGTTGCACCTTGCCGCTGGAGGTCTTCGGCAAGGCACCGGGGTTGAGCAGCACCACCACGCTGGGCGCCTCTTGGTAAGCCTCGGCCACGGCTTGGCGGATCGCCTTGATCAGCGCTTCGGGCGGCAGGATTTTCTGCACGCTGCGGCTGATTTCGGCGGCAATACCAATGCCTTCCAGCCCCTTGTCGCTCACCGCAAATGCGGCGACCCGGCCTTTACGCACCACTTCGACTTCGCGTTCGATGGTCTGCTCGATGTCCTGGGGGTACAGGTTGTGGCCGCGCACGATCAGCAGGTCTTTGAGGCGGCCGGTGATGTACACCTCACCATCACGGATAAAACCCAGGTCGCCGGTGCGCAGCCAGGTACGGCCAGCATGTTGCACGAAGGTCTTGGCGGTGGCTTCGGGGTTGCGCCAGTAGCCATGGGCGATGCTCGGGCCGCTGGCCCAGAGTTCGCCGACGCTGCTGTCGGGCAGTTCGGTGAGGGTCTGTGGATCGGCAATCAGTACCGCATGCTCGGGCTGGCGGGTGCCGCAGCTCATGACCGCACTGCCCTGCCCCGGCTCAGCGCGGTTGGCGGCCAAGGCCTGCTCGTCGACGCGCAACGCGGCAATACCCTGGCCCCGGGTGCCGCCGGCGACAAAAAGGGTCGCCTCGGCCAGGCCGTAGGAGGCGAAGAAATTGTTCGGGGTAAAACCACAGGTGGCGAACTTCTCGGCAAAGCGTTCCAGGGTGTCGAGGCGGATCGGTTCGGACCCGGAATAGGCCACGCGCCATTGGCTCAGGTCCAGGCGCTCCAGGGCCGAGTCGCTGACCCGTTCACTGCACAGGCGATAGGCGAAATCCGGACCACCGCTGATGGTGCCGCCGTACTCGCTGATCGCTTCAAGCCAGCGCAACGGCCGGCCGAGGAAGTAGGCTGGCGACATCAACACGCACGGCACACCACTGAAGATCGGTTGCAGCAGGCCGCCGATCAGGCCCATGTCGTGGTACAGCGGCAGCCAGCTGACGATCACGTCATCCGGGTTCAGGTCGATGCCGAAACCACGGCGGATCAGCACTTCGTTGGCCACCAGGTTGCCGTGGCTGACCTGCACGCCCTTGGGCAGCGCGGTGGAGCCGGAGGTGTATTGCAGGAAAGCGATGTCGTCGGGGTGCAGGTCGGGGGCGATCCAGTTGCCACCGCTCTCCAGGCTATCGACGCTTAATATCGGCGGCGCGTTGTCGATCTGCGACAAGCCGTCGGCGAGGCTGGCGATGGTCAACAGCAGGCGCGGCTCGGCGTCGCTGATGATCGATAGCAGGCGCTCCTGATGGTGACGCCGCGTGGACTCCGGCGGGTAGGCCGGCACCGCAATAACCCCGGCGTACAGGCAACCAAAGAACGCCGTGACGTAATCCGGGCCACTGGGGAACAACAGCACCGCACGGTCACCCTGCTCGGCATTGGCTTGCAGCGCAGCGGCGATGGTGCGGGCGCGCTGGTCTAGGTCGCGGTAGCTGAGTACCACGCTGTGCTCGGCAGACTCGGCGAGGAAGCGCAGGGCGACCTGATCCGGGGTTTGCGCGGCACGACGCTGAAGGGACTGGACCAGGGTGCGGGGAAGTTCGAAGGCGTCCATCATGGGGTTCCTGCCTGAAATCGGCTTACGGGAAATTCGGGAATTGGGGAGCTTTTAGCCAGCGGCCAGTTGCCGCGCCGCGCCATTGCGCCAGCGGGCCAGGTGTTCGTCGGCATAGCGCCGCACGCAACGCAGCACGGCGCTTTCGTGCTGGATGAGGAAGAAGTGGTGACCGTCGAACATGTCCAGGGAAAAGCCACTGGCGGCGTCGAGTTGCCAGTCGAGCAACTGGTCGGCGCGCACGCTGTCCTGTTTGCCGCCGAACACGTGGATCGGCATGTCCAGCGGCGTGCGCTCGCCGTAGGTGAAGCTGCCGCACAGCAGGAAATCGGCGCGCAGGATCGGCAGCATCAACTGCATCAACTCGGGGTTGGCCAGCGCTTCTTCAGCAGTCCCTTGCAGTTCGCGCAGACGGGTGATGAGTTGTTCGTCGGTCTTTTCGATGGCGTACTCGCTGACGTCACGACGCGCCGGCCCGGCTGTGCCGGAGGCGAACAACGCCAGCGGCGCGGGGACGCCGCGAGCGCTCAAGGCGTGCGCCAGTTCGAAGGCGAGCAGGCCGCCGAGGCTGTGGCCGAACAGCGCATAGGGCCCGCTCAAGTCGCGGCTGATTTCCTCCGCGAGCTGCGCGGCCAGGGCCTTGATATCGCGCTGCAGCGGCTCGTCCATGCGCATGCCACGGCCGGGCAATTCCAGCGGACACACCTGCAACCACTCAGGCAGGACTCGGCGCCAACGCGCATACACCATGGCGCTGGCGCCCGAATAGGGCAGGCAGAACAGGCGCAGTCGAGTCGGCGTACTCATCGAGCAACGACTCCAAACTGAAACACGCTGTATGCACGATAGAAACCCATTTCGTCCTCCTGCGGGTGCTGATCCTTGGCCGTTTTACTAACGGACCTGTCACCCAGAAGAACGGACGGCACCGGCAAATAATTAGTCGCCGGGTACGAGCGAGACGTGGTTCACACCAAACAAGAAAGCATAAGATTAGTTCGCCTTCTCATTTGACAATCATTATCATTAAGCATAATTTGTTGCCCGATGTGTAGGAGGCCTCAGCAAGGACGCCCTCCCCTAACCTCTTTTGCGACAAGGTGATTTCCATGACGGAACAAGTATCCACAGGCAGGTGCGACTCACCGCTTCTCCAGGCATTCGTCGATAACCGGCTGATTCTGGTGAAGATCGCGGCACGCATTACAGGGTGCCGCTCCCGAGCCGAAGACGTAGTGCAGGACGCCTACTTCCGGCTGCAATCGGCACCGACGATCACCTCATCGTTCAAGGCCCAGCTGAGTTATCTGTTCCAGATCGTGCGCAACCTGGCGATCGATCACTACCGCAAGCAGGCCCTGGAGCTCAAATACTCCGGGACGGAAGAGGAAGGCTTGAATGTGGTTATTCACGGCGCTTCACCGGAAACCTCGCACATCAATTTCAACACCCTGGAAAACATCGCCGACGCCCTGACGGAGCTGCCCCAACGCACCCGCTACGCGTTCGAGATGTACCGTCTGCACGGCGTGCCGCAAAAGGACATCGCCAAGGAACTGGGGGTTTCGCCGACCCTGGTGAACTTCATGATCCGTGATGCGCTGGTGCACTGTCGCAAGGTGTCGGGCAGCCATAGCGATACGTTTGCGCGCAGGGTTTGACGCTCAGCAGAGTGATCTGACACTCAGCAAATCAAATGTGGCAGCTGGCTTGTGTGGGAGCTGGCTTGCCTGCGATGCGGGCGACCCGGTTTGACAGAGGCACCGAGTCGGCTCCCACATGAGCCTATGTCCACCAAGACGATCTGTAGCGTGCCTGTCAGGGCACCGGCATCACATCAATACGATACGGCTCGAAAATCTTCAGCATCTCGCCATCGTCACGCAAGCGCTTGAGCAACGCGGAAAAGGCTTCCCCCGTGATCGGCGCCTTCGGCCGCAGCAGCGCATAGTGGTGATACACCTGGTCGATGCGCTCCGACACCAGGAACTGCCCCGCCATCTCCGCGTTGCGCACCATAAAGTCACTCAAGTACGAACGGGTCACCAAGGCGATGTCGGCACGACCGCGCGCAACCATCAGCAGGTTGCTGTCATGGGAGTAAGTCAACGTGGCGTTGAAGTGCTCGGCCATGTACTTGGGGTCGGGGTTGAAGTTGGCGAAGGCGTAGTGATATCCGCTGAATACCGCCAGGCGCTTGCCCTTGAGGTCGGCGAAATAGCTTTGGTCGCGACCGGTCTCACGCTGGGCGACGAAGATTTCTGCATCTTCCAAGCCCATGTCGACGGTAGTGTGGGGAATCTTCTGCCAGCCCCAGTCGGGGTTTTCGAAGATGGCCATGTCTACCCGGCCCTGCTCGAAATCACGAAAGCGTCGCGGGATAGAGGTGGGCACCAGTACAAATTGGTAGTCGGTTTGCGAGGCGTTGAGAGCCTCGACCAGTTGCGGCAGCAAACCGGTGTCGGCGCCCTGCTCGGGGCGCACGGTGTAGGGCGGGAAATGTGCCGCACCGATGCGGACCAATTGCGCAGCCGAAGCCGGCACCCACCACGCGGTGCCCAGTGCCCAAAAGGTCAGTCCTGCAGCCAGCCGCCATGGCGAAAACATCAAGGCACACACCGTTCAAAAACACTCATGGCGATAAGCTAGGCGTTTTTGTCTGGCGAGACAACTTTCCACCGGCAAATTAATAGCTTGCGCCTCAATCCGCTTTCAGAACCATCAGCAGGGCTTCTTCGGCCAACTGCTCAAGCGTCAGGCTGCCCTCGGCGCGAAACCAGGTGGTGGTCCAGGACAAGGCGCCGGTGAGGAAACGCCGGGTAATAAATACATCGCCACGGATATAACCGGCGTCCTTGGCCTCGCCCAGTACCTGCAGCCAGATCGCCTCATACACGTCGCGCAGGGCCAGCACCTGGGCCTGGCCTTCGGCCGACAGCGAACGCCACTCGTACACCAGCACCGCCATGGCCTCGCCGCTGCCGCCCATGATCGACTGCAATTCGCAGCGGATCAGCGCCAGCACGCGTTCGCGCACGTTGCTCGCTTCTTCAAGCGAAGCGCGCATCATCGCGGTGTTGTAGTGGATGGTTTCTTCCATCACCGCGCGCAGGATCTCGTCCTTGCTCTTGAAGTGATGAAAGATGCTGCCGGACTGGATGCCCACGGCGCTGGCCAGGTCGCGCACGGTAGTGCGCTCAAAGCCCTTGTTGCGAAACAGGTGGGCCGCGGTTTGCAGCAGCTTGCCACGGGCACTGTCGGGGTCGGTCAATTGGCCGTCATCGACCATGGTGCGCATCACCCGCAGGGCTTTGTGCTCATCCATGCCTCTCTCCTCTACTTCCACGGACGTCTTGGCCGGCAATTTAGGCCGTGCCGGCCACCCAAGCAAGCGCTTGGCTAAAACTTCTGTTCGGAGTTTACAAACCAAGCGCTTGCTTGGTAGTCTCGTTGCCAGCCATTCGAGGAAGGATTTCTCATGAGCAAGACGGTTCGTATCGGCTGCGCCAGCGCCTTCTGGGGCGACACCTGCACCGCCGCCGCCCAATTGGTGCACGGCGGCAAACTGGATTACCTGGTGTTCGACTACCTGGCCGAAATCACGATGTCGATCCTCGCCGGCGCGCGCATGAAAGATCCCCAGGCCGGTTATGCCACTGATTTTGTCGAGGTGCTCACCCCGCTGCTCGCCGATATCCAGCGCCAGGGCGTGCGGGTGATCAGCAACGCCGGCGGTATCAACCCCCAGGCCTGCGCCGCCGCCCTGCAAGCGGCCTGCGACAAGGCAGGCGTCGCGCTGAAAATCGCCGTGCTCCTGGGCGATGACCTGCAACCCCAGCTCAAGCATCTTCACACCATCACCGACATGTTCAACGGCACGCCACTGCCGCCGATGTGCGTGTCCGCCAATGCCTACCTGGGGGCACCGGGCATCACCCAGGCGCTGCAGCTGGGTGCGGATATCGTCATCACCGGCCGGGTGGTCGACAGCGCAGTGGTCAGCGCGGCGCTGGTGCATGAATTCGACTGGTCATGGCAGGACTACGACCGCCTCGCCCAGGCCGCACTGGCCGGGCATATCATCGAGTGTGGCGCGCAGTGCACCGGCGGCAACTTCACCGATTGGCGCGACGTGCCGGACTACGAGCACATCGGTTTTCCCATCGTCGAAGTCAGCGCCGACGGCCAGTTCACCGTGAACAAAGTCGACGGCACGGGCGGACTGATCAGCGAACTCAGCGTGGCCGAACAGCTGCTGTATGAAATTGGCGACCCACACGCGTACCTGCTGCCGGATGTGATCTGCGACTTCAGCCAGGTCAAGCTGCAGCAACAAGGCAAACACTGCGTACGCCTGCACGGCGCCAAGGGTTTGCCGCCGACCGGCCAGTACAAAGTCAGCGCCACTTACCCGGACGGTTTCCGCTGCACCGCCAGTTGTCTGATCGCCGGGATCGATGCGGTAGCCAAGGCCGAGCGGGTCAGCCAGGCGATCATCAACAAGACCTCGGAACTGTTCAGCCAACGCGGCTGGGCGCCTTTCACCGAAGTGAACATCGAATTGCTCGGCAGCGAAACCACCTACGGCGCCCACGCGCTGCGCCAGGACTGCCGCGAAGTGGTGGTGAAACTGGCGGTGCGTCATCCCAGCAAACAAGCATTGGTGCTGTTCGCCCGCGAAATCGCCCAGGCCGCTACCGGCATGGCGCCCGGCCTCACCGGCATCGTCGGCGGACGGCCCACCGTGTACCCGTTGATCCGGCTTTTTTCGTTCCTGATCGACAAGGCCTCCTGCGACATCGGGATCGACTTCCAGGGCGAACGCCACGCCTGCGCACTGCCGAGGGCCGACATGCCCACCCTGCCGGATGCACCGATTGACCCACCCACACCACAAGGCCGCGCCGACGCCAGCGTACCGTTGGTAAAACTGGCTGTGGCGCGTTCCGGCGACAAGGGCAACCACAGCAACATCGGTGTGATCGCCCGCGACCCCGACTACCTGCCGTGGATCGCCGAAGCACTCACCCCGGCAGTGATCGTCGACTGGATGGGCCATGTGCTCGACCCCGTGCAGGGTCGCGTCGAGCGCTGGTACCTGCCCGGCAGCCACAGCCTCAATTTCCTGCTGGAAAACGCCCTGGGCGGCGGCGGCATCGCCAGCCTGCGCATCGACCCTCAGGGCAAGGCCTTCGCCCAGCAACTGCTGGAAATCCCCATCGCCGTGCCGCAACACATCGCAGATTCTCTCACCTGACAGGAGCCTTGCCGTGGCCTTCGACTCAATCTTCAAAGCCGATCTGTTCCAGGGGCACACCGTGATAGTCACCGGTGGCGGCAGCGGCATTGGCCGTTGCACCGCCCATGAACTGGCGGCCCTCGGCGCTCACGTGATCCTGGTGGGGCGCAAGGCAGAGAAACTGCAGAACGTCGCGATTGAGATCGCCGAAGACGGCGGCACCGCCGATTGGCAGGTGTGCGACATTCGCGATGAAGAGGCGGTCAAGGCGCTGGTCAAACACATCATTCAGGCGCACGGCCCGATCCACGGCCTGGTCAACAATGCGGGTGGCCAATATCCGTCGCCGCTGGCCGCGATCAATCAAAAAGGCTTCGAAACGGTGCTGCGCACTAACCTGGTCGGCGGCTTCCTGATGGCCCGGGAAGTGTTCAACCAATCCATGAGCAAGCACGGCGGCGCCATCGTCAACATGCTCGCCGACATGTGGGGCGGCATGCCCGGCATGGGCCACTCGGGCGCGGCGCGTGCCGGCATGGACAACTTCACCAAGACCGCCGCCTTTGAATGGGGTTATGCCGGCGTCCGCGTGAATGCGGTGGCGCCGGGATGGATCGCCTCCAGCGGCATGGACACCTACGAAGGCGCCTTCAAGTCGGTGATCCCGACCTTGCGCGAACACGTGCCGCTCAAGCGCATTGGCACAGAGTCGGAAGTCAGCGCGGCGATCGTGTTCCTGCTCAGCCCCGCCGCCGCCTTTATCAGCGGCAGCACCTTGCGCATCGACGGTGCCGCCAGCCTGGGCAGCCGCGCCTGGCCATTGCACAAGGCGCAGTCGCCAAGCGAACCCTTCAATGGCTTCCACCGCGCTTACTTGCCCGATGTGCTCAAGGCGGAGCAATAGACCATGCCGGTGATTGAGTCCTTGATCGACACCCGCAGCGCCCAGTTCGCGCAAAACCGCGAGGCCATGCTGGCGGCCATCGCCCAGCTTCAGCAGTTGGAACACACCCTGCTCGCCAAGGCGCAGGAAGCCAAGCCCAAGTTCGACAAGCGCGGCCAACTGCTGCCCCGCGAGCGCCTCAACCTGCTGCTGGACCCCGGCGCGCCGTTCCTGGAACTGGCCAGCCTGGCCGGCTACAAGTTGCACGACGACAAGGACGGCAGCGCTGCCGGTGGTGGGTTGATTGCCGGCATCGGCTACGTCAGCGGCGTGCGCATGCTGGTGGTGGCCAATAACAGTGCGATCAAGGGCGGCACTATTTCCCCCTCCGGCCTGAAGAAATCCCTGCGCCTGCAACAGATCGCCATGGAGAACAAACTGCCGGTGGTGACCCTCGCCGAAAGCGGCGGCGCCAACCTCAACTATGCCGCCGAGATTTTCGTCGAAGGCGCGCGCAGCTTCGCCAACCAGGCGCGCCTGTCAGCCATGGGGTTGCCGCAGATCACCGTGGTGCATGGCTCGGCCACGGCGGGCGGTGCCTATCAGCCAGGGTTGTCGGATTACGTGGTGGTGGTGCGCGGCCGGGCCAAGCTGTTTCTCGCCGGCCCGCCGCTGCTTAAAGCCGCGACCGGCGAAGTGGCGACCGATGAAGAACTGGGCGGTGCCGAGATGCACGCACAAACCGCCGGCACCGCCGAGTACCTGGCGGAAAATGACGCCGACGGCGTGCGCATCGCCCGCGAGATTGTCAGCCTGCTGCCCTGGAATGATCACCTGCCGCCTGCGACCAAGCGGGCTTATGCAGAGCCGCTGTACCCCGTCGAAGACCTGCTGGGCCTGATCCCGGACGACCCGAAAAAACCCTACGACGTCCGCGAGATCCTCGCGCGCCTGGCCGACGGCTCGCACTTTCTTGAATTCAAGGGCGAGTTCGACGCCCACACCGTCTGCGGCCACCTGCACATCCAGGGGCGCGCCGTCGGCGTGATCGGCAACAACGGCCCCATCACGCCCAAGGGTGCGAGCAAGGCCGCGCAATTTATCCAGCTGTGCGACCAGAGCCGCACGCCGCTGCTGTTCCTGCACAACACCACCGGTTTCATGGTGGGCACCGAATCTGAGCAGCAAGGGGTGATCAAGCACGGCGCGAAGATGATCCAGGCGGTGGCCAATGCGCGGGTGCCTAAACTCACGGTGGTGGTGGGCGGCTCCTACGGCGCCGGCAACTATGCAATGTGCGGGCGCGGCCTGGACCCACGCTTTATCTTCGCCTGGCCCAACAGCCGCACGGCGGTGATGGGCGGTGCGCAGGCGGGCAAGGTGCTGCGCATTGTCACCGAGGCCAAACAATTGAAGGACGGCCTGGTGCCGGACCCCAAAGTGCTGGACATGCTGGAGCAGGTCACCGCGCAGAAGCTCGACAGCCAGTCCACTGCGCTCTACGGCAGCGCGAACCTATGGGATGACGGACTGATTGATCCACGGGATACGCGAACCTTGCTGGGCTTTCTGCTGGATATCTGCCATGAGGCCGAGGTGCGTGAGTTGCAAGCCAATACCTTCGGTGTAGCACGCCTCTAAATTTCGCCCGAGACGCTCCGCGTCGCGATAAGGAGCACAGTAAAAATGATCTTTACCCAGGAACACCAGGAACTGCGCCGCACCGTCCGCGCCTTCGTCGACCGCGAGATCAACCCCCATGTCGACGAGTGGGAAAAGGCCGGGCGCTTCCCCATCCACGAGATCTTCCGCAAGGCCGGCGACCTCGGCCTGCTGGGCATTTCCAAGCCGGAGCAATTCGGTGGAATGGGCCTGGACTACAGCTATTCCATCGTCGCCGCCGAAGAGTTCGGCAGCATCCGCTGCGGCGGCATTCCCATGTCGATCGGCGTGCAGACCGACATGTGCACCCCCGCCCTCGCCCGCTTCGGCTCCGATGAACTGCGCGATGAATTCCTGCGCCCGGCCATCAGCGGCGAGCAGGTCGGCTGCATCGGTGTTTCGGAAACCGGCGCCGGCTCCGACGTGGCCGGGCTGAAAACCCACGCGCGCAAGGACGGTGACGACTACGTGATCAACGGCAGCAAAATGT
This sequence comes from Pseudomonas sp. AC112, assembly GCF_979253545.1. NCBI lineage: Bacteria > Pseudomonadati > Pseudomonadota > Gammaproteobacteria > Pseudomonadales > Pseudomonadaceae > Pseudomonas > Pseudomonas sp. AC112. The sequence goes on along the minus strand of NZ_CEEDCM010000001.1, from coordinate 4,184,644 downwards.
GGATCACCAACTCGCCCAGCGCCGACTTCATCTGCCTGCTGGCCAACACCTCCGACGACAAGCCGCACATCAACAAGTCGCTGATCATGGTGCCGATGAACACCCCCGGCATCAGTGTCAGCCCACCTCTGGAAAAGCTCGGCATGCACAGTTCCGAGACCGCCCAGGTGTTCTTCGACGGCGTGCGCGTGCCGCAGCGCAACCGCATTGGCCACGAAGGCGCGGGGTTCATGATGCAGATGCTGCAGTTCCAGGAAGAACGCCTGTTTGGCGCGGCCAACATGATCAAGGGCTTGGAGCATTGCATCGACAGCACCATCGAGTACTGCAAGGAACGCCATACCTTCGGCAAGGCGCTGATCGACAACCAGGTGATTCACTTCCGCCTGGCCGAACTGTCCACCGAAATCGAATGCCTGCGCGCGCTGGTCTACCAGGCCACCGAGCAATACATCAAAGGCCAGGACGTGACCCGCCTGGCCTCCATGGCCAAGCTCAAGGCCGGCCGCCTGGGCCGCGAAGTCAGCGACAGTTGCCTGCAATACTGGGGCGGCATGGGCTTCATGTGGGACAACCCGGTAGCACGCGCCTATCGCGACGTGCGCCTGGTCTCGATCGGCGGCGGCGCCGACGAAATCATGCTGGGCATCATCTGCAAACTGATGGGCACCTTGCCGGGGAAAAAGCCATGAACACCCTGCTGCTCGAACCCCATAACGGCGTGCTGCACATCACCCTGAACCGCCCGGAATGCCGCAATGCGATGAGCCTGGCAATGGTCAATGAACTGCGCAGCGTGCTGGCGCAGCTGGACAGCCAGACGCGGGCCGTGGTGATCAGCGGCGCGGGCGGGCACTTTTGCGCCGGGGCGGACGTGAAAGACCTGGTCACCGCGGGCGATCAACTCCAGGCGCTGAACCGGGCGTTTGGCACTTTGCTGCAGGCAGTGGAAGCCGTGCCGCAAGTGGTGATCGTGGTGCTGCAAGGCGCGGTGCTGGGCGGCGGTTTTGGCCTGGCGTGCGTGAGCGATATCGCCATCGCCGATCACCAGGCGCAATTCGGCCTGCCGGAAACCAGCCTGGGCTTGTTGCCGGCGCAGATAGCACCGTTTGTGGTCAAGCGCATCGGGCTGACCCAGGCACGCCGCTTGGCACTGACCGCCGCGCGCTTTGATGGCGTAGAGGCCGAGCGACTGGGGGTCGTGCACTTTACCGAGCGCGATCCGCAGGCGCTGGCAGAACGATTGGATGAAGTATTGGGCCAGGTACTGAAGTGTGCGCCAGGCGCCAATGCTCGGACCAAAGCGCTGCTGCTTGCGAGTGTGGATGAACCGCTTGAGGCAGTACTGGATCGAGGAGCGCAGTGGTTTGCCGAGGCCGTGAGGAGTGAGGAAGGGATTGAGGGGACGCAGGCGTTTGTGCAGAAGCGGAAACCGAAGTGGTGCAGATGACGCCTTCGCGGGCAAGCCCGCTCCCACATTTTTGACCTCGTACGACGCACAAAAAAGGTCGGCTTTCAGGCCGCCTCGCTTTTGATCTGGCTTTTGATCTGGAGCGCCCCGTCAAACACGCTGGCCGAACGCAGGCTTGAATCCGTGGGTAACCCGGCAGGACGCCGGGTTAGCCGCGCTGGGCCAAGGATGGCCCATCGCGGCGGCCCACGGATTCAAGCCGGAGTGAGGGCACACCGAGCCTAGGCGAGGTGCCGAGTGTTGGGGCGAAGGCCTTTTGGTTACTTTTGGGCCTTTCCAAAAGTGACCCGCTGTAAGAGCGGAACCGCCAGCAGCCGTTACCGCAGAAATGGATATGTACCCGAGGACCGCAGCAATGCCGCAGCTAACAAAAATCCTGATCGCCAACCGCGGCGAAATCGCCTGCCGCATTCAGCGCACTGCCCAGGCCTTGGGCTATCGCACCGTGGCCATCTACAGCGACGCCGACGCCCAGGCCCTGCATGTTCAAATGGCTGACGAAGCCGTGCACATCGGTCCGGCCCCTGTCCAACAGTCCTATCTCAATATCGCAGCAATTCTGGAGGCAGCGCGCAAAACAAGCGCCGACGCCATCCACCCCGGCTACGGCTTCCTCTCCGAAAACCCCGACTTCGCCCGCGCCTGCCAACACGCCGGCCTCACCTTCATCGGCCCCAGCGTCGAGGCCATCGAACTGATGGGCAGCAAACGCCTGTCCAAACTCGCCATGCTCGAAGCCGGCGTCCCCTGCATCGCCGGCTACCAAGGCAGCGCCCAGGACGACACCACCCTGCAACAGGAGGCCGACCGCATCGGCTACCCCCTGATGATCAAGGCCAGCGCCGGCGGCGGCGGTCGCGGCATGCGCCTCGTACACCAATCGAAAGACCTGCTGGACAACCTGCACACCGCCCGCTCGGAAGCCAAAAACGCCTTCGGCAGCGACGAACTGATCCTCGAACACGCCCTGATCGACCCGCGCCACGTCGAAATACAGCTGTTCGGCGACAGCCACGGCCACCTCATTTACCTCGGTGAGCGCGACTGCTCGATCCAGCGCCGCCACCAGAAAGTCATCGAAGAAGCCCCCTGCCCTGTCATGACGCCCGAGCTGCGCCAAGCCATGGGCGAAGCTGCTTTGAAGGCCGGACGTGCGGTGAACTACGTCGGCGCCGGCACCGTGGAATTCCTGCTCGACCGCCACGGTCGGTTCTACTTCCTGGAAATGAACACGCGCCTGCAAGTGGAACACCCAGTGACCGAACTGATCACCGGCCTCGACCTGGTGGACTGGCAACTGCAGATCGCCGCCGGCCAACCGCTGCCGTTGACGCAGGCCGACGTCACCCTCAGCGGCCACGCCATGGAAGTGCGCTTGTACGCGGAAGACCCGAGCCAAGGCTTCCTGCCGCAAACCGGCGATGTGTTGCGCTGGGACCCAGCCACTGGCGTGCGTATCGACCATGGCGTAATGGAAGGCCAACGCATCAGCCCGTTCTACGACCCGATGCTGGGCAAGATCATCGCCCATGGCGCCACTCGCGAAGAGGCGCGACGCAAATTGCTCCGGGCTGTGGAAGACACGGTACTGCTGGGGGTCGCGACCAACCAGCCGCTGCTGGTGGATTTGCTCAAGCATCCGGACTTTGTCGGCGGCGATTTCAGTACCGGGTTTATCGCTGAGCGCTTCCGCGAAATCCCGCCCCTGACGCCATCAACAGAACAGCTGGCCCTGGCCGCCGCGCTGTTTTACCAGCACAGTGCCAACCAGCACCCCCAAGGTTTGGCGGGATGGCGCAACAACGCCAGCGCGCCTTGCACCTATCGCCTGGAGGTCAACGGGAACATCCATACCGTCAGTGCTGAGCCACTGCAACTCACCATCGACGGTCGCCACGTCACTCTGGTGTTCAATGGCATCCGGCGCCGCACCGCCTATCACCTCGACGCCCATCAGTTGTGGCTGCCCGGCCTCAAGGTGATCAACCGCACCCAGCAAGTCGCCAGCCGCCAGGCCAATGCCAGCAGCGGCACGGTCAAGGCGCCGATGGACGGTGCAATCGTCGATGTGCGGGTCAGCGCCGGCGACAGCGTCACCAAAGGCCAACTGCTGCTGGTGCTCGAAGCCATGAAAATGGAGCATCCGCTGACGGCCGGTATCGACGGCGTGATCAAAGGCGTGCAAGTGATTGCCGGTGATCAGGTGCGCAATCGTCAGGTTTTACTGGAGATCGTCTAGCCCCTAGGCGGAACTACAGGGCCGGGCTACGCTCTATCCCCAACAGAAAGGGAAGAGAACGGGAACCTGCGCGATGCCTCATTGGCTGATTATTGACCTTGAAGCCACAACGGATGAAGGCGGCTGGCCCGTGACGGAGATGGAAGTCATCGAGATCGGCGCGAGCCTGGTGAACCGCCAAGGCCGCGAGCTGGATCACTTCCAACGCTTTGTGCGACCGCTGCGCCGGCCATTGCTGACGCCCTTTTGTCGCCAACTGACCCACATTACCCAAGCAAACATCGATACCGCCGCGCCGATCACCGAGGTGTGGCCGTTGTTCGAACGCTGGCTGGGCCAGCATCAGGCGCGCCTGGAAGGTTGGGCGAGTTGGGGCGATTACGATCGCAAGCAGCTGGAGTTGGAGTGGCAGCGTCATGGCCTGGCCAGCGCACTCGCCCAGACACCCCATGTGAACCTCAAGCAGCGCTTCGCCAAGGCCCGGCGCCTGGACAAGCCCCTGGGGCTCAACGGCGCCCTACAATTGGCGGGGATGCAGTTCCATGGCCAGCAGCATCGGGCGCTGGAGGATGCACGCAACACCGCGCGCTTGCTGCCGCTGATTCTGCCGGTCTAGGCAGCTCCCCAAGGCTTGGGCATACTGGCCGACCTTTTTCCGTAATCTGCATTCCCTGTAGGAACCGGCTTGCCGGCGATGAGGCCCGCATGCCGTGCATCGCACAAGCGAATGCCATCGCCGGCAAGCCGGCGCCTGCAGAGTGCGTGAAGCCTTTACTCACTTTTCGAGGATTCGCCCATGTTCAAAGTCAACGAGTACTTCGACGGCACCGTCAAGTCGATCGCTTTCGGCACCGCAGAAGGTCCTGCGACCATCGGCGTCATGGCCCCCGGCGAATACGAGTTCGGCACCGCCCAGCGTGAAATCATGCACGTGGTGTCCGGCGCCCTGACCGTCAAGCTGCCTGACGCCAGCGAGTGGGAAACCTTCGCCGCCGGCAGCCAGTTCAACGTCCCGGCCAACAGCAAGTTCGAGCTGAAGGTCGCCGTGGACACCGCTTACCTGTGCGAATACCGCGGCTAAGGGTCAGCCACAGGCAAAAAAAAGCCCGTCTCGCAGGAGACGGGCTTTTTTATGGGCGCGGGAAATTACTCAAGAATCGTCACCGGCATCCCGACTTCCAGGCGACCCACGCCATCGTTGACCAGGTTTTGGCCGAACATCGCGCCATTGTCAGTCTTGCGGTAGGCCTCCAGCGTCGCGAAGGGTTCGCGGTCGGCGCTGCGTTCGCCGGTCTGCGGGTCGATGGTGGTGAGGATGCAGCGCGAGCACTGCTTGACCGCTCGAAACTCCACATCACCGATGCGCAGGCGTTTCCAGCCGTCCTCGGCAAAAGCTTCGCCGCCTTCGATCACCAGGTTGGGACGAAAACGCAGCATTTCCATGGGCCGGCCAATGCGTTTCGACAGGTCATCCAGTGAGGCCTGGCCGATCACCAGCAGCGGGTAGCCGTCGGCGAACCCAACTTGATCGTCATCGTTGCCATAACCGGCTTCGGTGGTGCGGGCACGTTCGAGAGGGATCTGCACCAGGCGCGTTGGTTTGCCGATAAAGGCACTGACCCAGGCCGCGGCCTCGTCGCCGGCGTCGGGCACACGCAAGGTGTCGCGCCAGATGGTCACACCGCGCAATTGGGCGTCGCTACCAGGCAACGCCACGTCCAACGGCGTGTAGCCTGGCGAACTCAGGGTGAGCCCGCCATGGCTGTTCCACAGGGCCGAGAGTTGGCTCATCTTGGCCACTGCACGCTGCGTGAGGAAACGCCCGCTGGCCTCATCCACCAGCATCCAGCGTCGATCGCCGTCCACCCCAAGCTTGTCCAGGCCGACCTGCTGCAGGATTTCGGCCTTGCCGGACTTCAAGGGGTAACGGTACAACGCGCTGAGACGAAGCATGGGCCTGCATTCCTGAGGGGCAAAGCCGTCACCCTAAGGTCAAGAGGGCACTTCGTCCAGCATCAGACGCTGACGCACCACATCCACCAGCTTGTCGGGCTGGAATTTGGACAGGAAGTTGTCGCAGCCGACCTTCTTCACCATCGAATCGTTGAAACTGCCCGACAGCGAGGTGTGCAGTACCACATACAGTTTGCGCAGGCGCGGGTCGTTGCGGATCTCGGTGGTGAGGCGGTAGCCGTCCATTTCAGGCATTTCGGCATCGGTGAAGATCATCAGCAGCTTGTCGGTCATCACCTGGCCACTGTCGGCCCAGGCCTTGAGCATGTTCAGTGCCTTGAGGCCGTCGCTGGCAATGTGCATCTTCACGCCCAGTTGGCCGAGGGTGTCGCGCAGTTGCGAGAGCGCCACGTTGGAGTCATCCACCAGCAGCACTTCACGGTCACGGGCGCGCTCCAGCACCGGGTCTTCGAGTTTCTCGCGGGAAACCTTGGCGTTGTACGGCACAATTTCGGCCAAGACTTTTTCCACGTCGATGATTTCCACCAACTGGTCGTCGACCTTGCTGATGGCCGTGAGGTAATGCTGGCGACCGGCGCTGGTCGGCGGCGGCAGGATAGCTTCCCAGTTCATGTTGACGATGCGGTCCACACCGCCCACCAGGAACGCCTGCACCGAGCGGTTGTACTCGGTGACGATAATGGTGCTGTTAGGGCCCGGCACCAGCGGGCGCATGCCGATGGCCTGGGACAGGTCGATCACCGGCAGGGTCTGGCCCCGCAGGTTGACCACGCCGCAGACGAAAGGATGGCGCTGCGGCATCAAGGTCAGCTTGGGCAGTTGCAGGACTTCCTGCACCTTGAACACGTTGATCGCGAACAGCTGGCGCCCAAACAGGCGGAACATGAGGATCTCCAGGCGATTCTCACCCACCAGCTGTGTGCGTTGATCTACCGTGTCGAGAATGCCGGCCATTAAAAGCTCCTGTTGCGCTGAGGAATTGTGCGGTTCACATAAGCCTGGTTATCGGCGGCGAACGCCAGACCTTGACCCTGGTAAAATGCCACGTAAATTCATTGATGTCACACTGACATCATGGTTTACTGCGCAGGCCTCTCCAGATGGCGGTACAGCGACGTTGCGCGACATCCAATTCGACGCGAGGTTCCGCTATGTAAGGGATTCCCCTAGGCACAATCAGGCCCAACCTGATATTCGCAATATCTAATAGCCATTAATGTGACGCCATTCTCAATGCATGAATGGAGTCAGGCTTTTGTTTGCCATCCCAAGCCCTCGGCCCACGGGCCTTCCAGACATACAAGTGTCTGCCATTGAAGGTGTGCAACTGACCCCGCTCATGAGGGCAGCGCACCGCCGTTGCCGTCACACTAATAGACGTCCTACTGAAAACTCAGAAGCGACCTACAGATCACAGTCATATTTCAGCGTTACTTTTAAGCCATTCACCCGGTGCGACATCTCATCACCCGACCTTATGTTGTGGAGACTTGCATGATGAACAGCGCAAATGAATGGCAGACCACACTTCCCGAGTTTTTGTTGGAAGCAGAAAAGCTACTGGTCAAGTCGGAAGAGTGCTTGAGCCATCTGCAGCTGATTCGCGACGACAACGATGCCATCGACTGCATGAAGTCCAGCCTGGCCAAACTGGCTGAGAAGGCCGACAGCCTGGCCCTGCAGGCGATCAGCGAGTTTTCCCGGCATATCCAGTACCTGATCGCCAACGCCGCCAACCCCATGCAACTGCATGACCAGGCGCTGGATGCGTTGCATGCGTGCCTGACTCTGCTGGCATGGCAACTGGAACTGATCGATACCCGTACCGGCGAACTGAGTATGGATGAGAGTGAGCAGGCGACATTGATTGCAACGGTTACGCTGCAGATTCCACAGAAAGACTTCAGTTATAAACCCCAGCAGCGCCTGCATCACACGTCTTGAGTGAATGTCCATGTCGTGTTTAAGCTGAAGTTGCCTGAAAACGACTCACCCGATTAATCGAGTTGAATTGAATCGCGCGGGCAAAGATATCAATTAGCCATTAACGGTAATAACGATACAACCTTACAGAAATAATATAACTTCCCCCACTTCATAAACTCTGGGAATACCGCCCGGAGCATTTGCGCGGTTAATAATCCCGCCAGGCACGGCACCAGGCGACCAACGGTAACAGTGGTGGTACTATGCCCCGCTCGAAGTGACTCAACTTCATCATGCATAAAAACGATTCGATAACGCATTCCACACAGAGCCCAGTCAGCCGCCGTGACCGGACTTCCCGCAGCGAACCTTCATTGGCTCCATCCGCTATGTACGCCAGTCTCAAGCCCCTCATCGCCAGGTTCGCGTCCCGCAGCAATGCACGCCGTCTGATCCTTGCCCTGTGCCTTGCTTCGCTGCTGCTCGGCCTGTGGGCCTACACCCGTTCCGAGCCGCTGCCACTGCTGGTGATCGTGCTCAACCTGGCCACCCTGGTGGTGGTCGGCCTGCAACAATGGCGTTCGCGCAAGTCCATCAAGTTCCAACCCCAGGAGCTGGCCGACCGCCTGCTGCAAGTGCAGGAAAACGAACGCCACCGCCTCAGCCGCGAACTGCATGACGATATCGGCCAACTGCTCACCGCCGCCAAGCTGCAAAGCGAATGGCTCAAGCGCCGCCTGCCCGAAGACCTGCAAAGCCAATGCACAGTGCTGTGCAATACCCTGAATGAAACCCTGGCCAAGGTGCGCGACGTTTCCGCCATCCTCAACCCTCGCCAGTTGGCCAGCTTGGGCCTGGAAGCCAGCCTGCGCGCGCACCTGCTCAAGACCCTGGAAAACACCCCGATTCACTGGAGCCTGGAATGCCAGCAACGGCTGACCGGCATCCCGGAAGAAATGGCCGTGGCGGCCTTTCGCATCACTCAGGAAGCCGTGACCAACATGCTGCGCCACGCCCAGGCGCGCAACCTGCTGGTACGCCTGCAACGCCTGCCCGAGGGCCTGTCGCTGATTATCTGCGATGACGGCCAGGGTTTTTCGCCAGCCATCAACCCAGGCCTGGAAGGCCAACGGGGCATGGCCGGCATGTCCGAGCGGATTGATCAGCTTGGCGGTTCATTATCCGTCAGCAGCCAGCCAGGCAAAGGGACACGGATCGAAGCGCTTTTCCCCTGGGCGCCGCGCGCCCTCGAACGGGCCAGTTCCCCTAAGGTTCTCGAGTGACCTGCAAATTACTCCTAGTGGATGACCATGCACTGATCCGGGCCGGCGTTCGCGCGCTGGTCCAGGACATTCCCGGCTACACGGTGGTCGGCGAAGCCAGCGATGGCGCGCAGTTGCTGGAGCAGTTCAGCACCCTGCTGCCGGATATCGTGTTGTTGGACTTGTCGATGAAACACACCGGCGGCCTGGATGCCTTGCAGCAACTCAAGCGCGCCTACCCCAAGAGCAAAGTGCTGATCCTGTCGATGCACACCGACCCGGAGCTGATCATGTGCGCGCTGGAGTCCGGCGCCCATGGCTACCTGCTCAAGGACACCACCGCCAACGAGCTGGAACACGCACTGCTGGCCTTGCGCAACAACGAACGCTACCTGAGCCCGGCAATTGCCCACACCGTGATCAACCAGGCGCTGGTGCGCAGCCAGGGCCCCACCACCCCCGCCGGCCACAGCCACAACCTCACGGCGCGGCAGTTGGAGATACTGCGCCTGATCGTGCGCGGCAAGTCCACGCGGGAAATCGCCCATGGCCTGGGCCTGAGCATCAAGACCGTGGAAGCCCACCGCTCGCAGATCATGAAGCGCCTGCAGATTTTCGACGTGGCGGGCCTGGTGCTATTCGCGGTGCGCGAGCAGATCATCAGCCTGGACGACTAACGGCGAATCCACCGGCAGGTGCACGCGCAAGGCCTGGGGCAAGGCTTCGAAGTGCAGGTCATCGCCCTCCAGCGGCTCGCCATCGAGGTTGATATACAGGCCTTGCGCGACCTTGATATTCACCCACGGCAGGCGCGCGCGGACAAACATGGTGTCCAGGCCCCAGCCGTTGTTCATCAACTCGCGCAATGTACCGACCACTTCCTGGGGCGCGGGCAGGATGCTGATATCCAGCAAACCATCATCGGCCATGGCGCCTGGACAGAGCTCATGCCCACCGCCTGCCTGGCGACCGTTGCCGATCCCCAGGGCGAGCAGCTCGCCTTTCCAATGGAAATCCGGGCCATCCAGCTCGGCGTAGGCGGCCTTTAACTCGCTGAACCGCGTCAACCCCGTGAACAGGTAGGCGGCGCCACCCAGGACTTTCTTCAAGTCTTCTGAAGTGTTGGCGGTGACTTGACTGCCGAAGCCGCCGGTGGCCATGTTGAGGAAGATCTGCCCGCCGACTTGGCCGAGGTCGATCGCCCTTGGCGGCACGTCCAGCAGCGCCAGGGCCTGGGCGGGCTCCAGTGGCACGCCAGCGGCCTTGGCGAAATCGTTCGCGGTGCCCAGGGGCATCAGCACCAGGCTGGCGTCGGTCTTGGCCTGGGCCATGGCTTCGGCCACATCGCGCAGGGTGCCGTCGCCGCCACCGGCGATGATGTGGGTGTAGCCGTCAGTGAGGGCTTCGTTGACCAGGCGCTGGGCGTCGCCGCCTTCCCAGGTGACCCGCACTGCCAACTCTCCACCCAGCTCGCGCCGGGCCTTCACGGCAGCGCGCACGTCCTCGTTGAGGGCTTGCTTGCCGTGGAGGATCAACAGGGCTTTGGGGGTGATCATTGCGGGAATCTCCTGATTCAAGGGTGCTTGGAGGATGTGGACCTTGGGCGGGGAGAGAAAAGCCATTGGATGGGAAAAAAATTGGATGATTGAGTGCATATCCGTTTTTTGGGTAACGGCGGGTATTGGTTCCGCCCTTACGGCGGGTCACTTTGGAAAAGAGCCGGAATGCCGGCCCAGCCCAAAGTAACCAAAGGGCTCTTGCCCCAACACTCGGCACCTCGCTCACGCTCGGTGTGCCCGTAATCCGACAGGTATTTGGGGGGCCGCCGCCACGCGCCATCCATGGCGCGGGGCAGCTAAACCGGCATCCCTGCCGGTTTACCCCCCAAATCCCTGTCGAATTCCGGCCAGCGTGTTTGACGGGGCGCCTAAGATCAAGATCAAAAGCAAGAGCACAGCGGCCTGACAGCCGGCTTGAGTGGTGTAGAGTAAAGGCAAAGGCAAACGCGGTCCCGTAGGAGCCGGCTTGCCGGCGATGGTCTTCAACGATGACGCGGGGGAACCAGGCAAAACGCGGCGGTCTCACGTTTTTCGCCGGCAAGCCGGCTCCTACAATGGACCGCGTATCCACGATGCGAAGCGAGTCGCTCTTGATCTTGATTTTGATCTTAGGCGCCCCGTTAAACACGCTGGCCGAACGCAGGCTTTGGAGCGTGGGTAACCCGGCAGGACGCCGGGTTAGCCGCGCTGGGCCAAGGATGGCCCATCGCGGCGGCCCACGCTCCAAAGCCGGAGTGAGGGCACACCGAGCCTAAGCGAGGTGCCGAGTGTTGGGGCAAGAGCGTTTTGCTTACTTTTGCGCTTTTCAAAAGTGAGCCGCCGTAAGGGCGGAACCAATACCAGCCGTCACCGCAGCAACGGATATGCACTCAAAACCCAATCAACTCTTATGCAACTTACTCATCAACTGCGCCTCAGCCTGAGTCAACCCACACGACTGAGTAAGCTCATCCACCGTAGCCCCCATCCCCACCAACTTCGCCGCCTGCGCAAACGAAAGGCTCGACGGATCCCGCTGCTCAATCTGCGCCAGCTTGTCGGGCAACGGCGCAAGAATGGCGCGCAGTTCATGCACCTCATCCCCGACCTTCACTGCACTCTGCTGGTAATGATCAACCCGCTTGACCAACTCCAGAATGCGCCGGTCACGCACCGCATCACGCTCGGCCTGCTGCAGGAACAATTCGCGCTGCTGGCGCACATAGCGCAGCAGGAATGCCAGGGTCCCGGCCCACAACAGGGCCAGGACAATCACCGCGGCCTCAAGGAACAATCAGATGCTCTCCAGTTCCGACCATTCTTCTTCGCTCATCATCTTGTCCAGCTCAACCAGAATCAGCAGTTCGCCGTTCTTGTTGCATACGCCCTGGATGAACTTGGCGGACTCTTCGTTACCCACATTCGGTGCGGTTTCCACTTCCGATTGGCGCAGGTACACCACTTCCGCCACGCTATCGACCATGATCCCGACCACTTGCTTGTCGGCTTCGATGATCACGATACGCGTGTTGTCGTTGACCTCAGTCGGTACCAGGCCAAAACGCTGGCGGGTGTCGATCACCGTCACCACGTTGCCGCGCAGGTTGATGATGCCCAGCACATAGCTCGGCGCACCCGGTACCGGGGCGATTTCGGTGTAGCGCAGCACTTCCTGCACGCGCATCACGTTAATGCCATAGGACTCGTTGTCCAGTTTGAAGGTAACCCATTGCAGGATCGGATCATCCAAACCTTGTGCGGACGCTGACTTATTCATACCCCTGACCCCTTCAAATGCCGCATGACACGGCGTGTGTGCTTCGCTGACCGCATTCGCATGCGGCCCTTATTGTTCAATCAACTGCGTTTGTTCTGTGGCATCGCCTTGACCGCGCCACTGGCAATCAACTCGGCCAGTTCGGCGACGTCGAGCAACGCGCACATGTGTTCGATCACGGTGCCCGCCAGCCAAGGCCGTTGGCCCCGGTGGCTGCGCCATTTGATTTCGTTCGGGTCCAAGCGCAACGAGCGACTGACCTGATGCACCGCCAGCCCCCACTCATAACCCTGCACCGAGATCACGTACTGCAAGCCCTGGCGGAAGTCGTCGCGATAGCGGTCGGGCATGACCCAACGCGCGGTATCCAACACTTTGAGGTTGCCCGCCTGGCTGGGCAGGATGCCGAGGAACCACTCCGGCTGTCCGAACAGCGGCGTCAGCTCCTGGCCTTCCAGGGAGTAGATCGAGCCGAGGCACACCAGCGGTACCGCCAGGGTCAACCCGGCGACGTCGAACAGCAGGCATTCGAACGGCTCGGCAGCCCAGCTCGGGCGGCCATCGCCAGTCACCGGCGGCGGGGTGATGCTCGGTGGCAGGTGCACTTCCACCACCGGCTCGACCACCACGGGCGCAACCACTGCCGGCGCGATCGGCACGATGACCGGGGCAACCGGCACAACCTGCGCGTCGCGGGCCTGCTCTTCCAGAACGGCCAACTGGAATTCATCCAGCGTGCTGTCCAGTTCTACAGCGGGCTCCAGCACCAGGATCGGTTCCGGCAATGCTTCCGCGGTCGCATCCTGCAGCAAGGCATCCAGGTAGGATTCCAGTGCCAGTTGCGGCCGGGTCTTGAGTTCTACGGGACGGTTCATCACGCCACCTGCGCCACAAGTTGCTGGGACAGCAGGTGCTTGAGCAACGCGCGGTAGGCCAGTACGCCTCGGCTTTTCGGGTCGAACTGCGACGGCGCCAGGCCGGCGCGGCTGGCGTCACGCAGGCGCGTGTCCACCGGGATGTAGCCATTCCAAATGGTGTCCGGATAGGCATCGCGCAACACACGCAGGGTACCGAGGGACGCCTGGGTGCGGCGGTCGAACAACGTCGGCACGATGCTGAACGGCAGCGCCTGTTTGCGCGAACGGTTGATCATCGCCAGGGTGCTGACCATGCGCTCCAGGCCTTTGACGGCCAGGTGCTCGGTCTGCACCGGGATCACCAACTGCTGGCTGGCCGCCAACGCGTTGACCATCAACACGCCCAGCAACGGCGGGCTGTCGATGATGGCGTAGTCGAAGTCCTGCCACAGTTGCGCCAGGGTCTTTGCGATCACTAGGCCCAGGCCGCTCTGCCCCGGCGACTGGCGCTCAAGGGTGGCCAGGGCGGTGCTGGAGGGCAACAGGGAAATGCTTTCGTTGCTGGTGGGCAGCAGCAGTTGCCCCGGCAGATCGGCCGGCACGCTACCCTTGTGCAGGAACAGGTCGTAGTTACTGTGTTCCAGTGCATCGGGGTCGTAGCCGAAATAGCTGGTCATGGAGCCGTGAGGGTCCAGGTCCACCACGACCACACGCTTGCCCGCCTCGGCCAGCAAGCCGGCTAAGGCGATGGAGGTGGTGGTCTTGCCGACTCCACCCTTTTGATTGGCAACTGCCCAGACTCTCATTCGGTTGGTTCCTCCCGGCAGGCACAGGCGCGACCGAGACATTGCATAAGGTTATTGAGCCGGCGACGGAGAATTGACGGCGCTCTGACGAACCGGCGGTTTTACAGGGGGCGGTGCAGTTTGTGTGCCAGCCCGCTTCAAGGCTGCATCCGGCGTTGCATTGGCGGTACCGGTACCGGTCAGGCTGCGGCGCACATCCAGATTGCGCGAGACCACCAACACCACCCGACGGTTACGCGCGCGCCCCTCCACCGTGGCGTTATTGGCCACCGGCTGGAACTCGCCATACCCCACCGACGCCAGGCGTCCGGGGTTCACGCCCTGCATCGCAAGCATGCGCACGATGCTCGCGGCACGCGCCGAAGACAGCTCCCAGTTGGTCGGGTACTGCGCGGTGCTGATCGGAAAATTGTCGGTAAAGCCTTCCACGTGGATCGGGTTCTCAAACGGCCGCAAGATCGCCGCCACCTTGTCGATGATGGTGAATGCCTGGTCACTGGGCATCGCATCGGCACTGGCAAACAGCAGGCTGGAGTTCAGCTCGATCTCCACCCACAGCTCATTGCCACGCACGGTCATCTGGTTGGAACTGATCAAATCGCCGAACGCAGCGCTGATGTCATCGGCGATGCTTTTCAGCGGGTCGCTGGTGCCGCCCACGCCAGCGGCGGTTTCATCGCTGTCGTTGACCAACGGCTTGGCCGGCGTCACGGTCTTGGGCCGTTCTTCGCCGATGGGGATCGGCTTGAGGGCGCGGTCGGCGTCGTTGAACACGCCAATCAGCGCCTGGGAAATAACTTTGTACTTGCCTTCGTTGATCGACGAGATGGAGTACATCACCACGAAAAACGCGAACAGCAAGGTGATGAAGTCCGCGTAGGACACCAGCCACCGCTCGTGGTTGACGTGTTCTTCAGGCTCGCGACGGCGACGGCTCATAATCGATATCCCCCATCAATCCATGAAGCCCTGGAGCTTCAATTCGATGGAGCGTGGGTTCTCACCCTCGGCGATCGACAGGATGCCTTCCAGCAACATCTCGCGATAACGCGACTGGCGCATGGCAATTGACTTGAGCTTGCTGGCCACCGGCAACAGCACCAGGTTGGCACTCGCCACGCCGTAGATGGTGGCGACAAATGCCACGGCAATGCCGCTGCCCAGTTGCGACGGATCGGCGAGGTTGCCCATCACGTGGATCAGGCCCATCACCGCACCGATGATGCCGATGGTCGGCGCGTAGCCGCCCATGCTTTCGTAGACTTTGGCGGCGTTGATGTCGCGACTTTCCTGGGTGTAGAAATCCACCTCCAGGATGCTGCGGATCGCTTCCGGCTCGGCACCGTCCACCAGCAATTGCAGGCCTTTGCGTGCGTAGCTGTCCGGCTCGGCGTCAGCCACGCCTTCCAGGCCCAGCAGCCCTTCCTTGCGCGCGGTGAGGCTCCAGTTGACCACGCGGTCGATGCCGCCAGGCAAGTCGACACGTGGCGGAAAAATGATCCAGATAAGGATCTGCATGGCGCGCTTGAAGGAGCTCATGGGCGACTGCAGCAACGCCGCGCCCACGGTGCCGCCGATCACGATCAGGGCGGCCGGGCCGTTGGCCAGGGCGCCGAGGTGACCGCCTTCGAGGTAGTTGCCGCCGATGATCGCGACAAACGCCATGATGATGCCGATCAGGCTCAATACATCCATCAGAGGCAGGCCTCCACCAGGTGCTTGCCGATGTCGTCCAGGCTATAGACAGCGTCGGCCAGGTCCGCCTTGACGATGGCCATGGGCATGCCATAGATCACGCAGCTGGCTTCGTCCTGGGCCCAGATTGCGCTGCCGCCCTGCTTGAGCAGGCGCGCGCCTTCACGGCCATCGGCGCCCATGCCGGTGAGGACCACCGCCAGAACTTTGTCGCCGTAAGACTTGGCTGCCGAACCAAAGGTGATGTCCACGCAGGGTTTGTAATTCAGGCGCTCATCACCCGGCAGGATTTTGATCGCGCCACGGCCGTCCACCATCATTTGTTTGCCACCCGGCGCCAGCAACGCCAGGCCAGGACGCAGGATGTCACCATCCTCGGCTTCCTTGACGCTGATGCGGCACAACTTGTCCAGGCGCTCGGCGAATGCCTTGGTGAACGCCGCGGGCATGTGCTGGATCAGCACGATCGGCGCCGGGAAGTTGGCAGGCAGTTGGGTCAATACGCGTTGCAGTGCGACCGGGCCGCCGGTGGACGTACCGATGGCGACCAGCTTATAGGCCTTGCGCTTGGGCGCGGGCGAATGAGCGGCAGCAGGCGCAGCGGTCCGCACAGGCGCAGGTGCAACCGGACGCGTCACCGGTGCGGGCGCAGGACGCCCGAACGAGGTCGCCGGCGCCACAGCGGGAGCTGGCGTCGGCGCTGGCGTGCTGAACAGGCTGCGACGGTTACTGCGCGAAATGCTGTGCACTTTCTCGCACAGCATCTGCTTGACCTTCTCGGGGTTGCGCGAGATGTCTTCGAAATTCTTCGGCAGGAAATCCACCGCGCCAGCGTCCAGCGCATCCAGGGTGACCCGGGCGCCTTCGTGCGTCAGCGAGGAGAACATCAACACCGGGGTCGGGCAGCGTTGCATGATGTGCCGAACTGCCGTGATGCCATCCATCATCGGCATCTCGTAGTCCATGGTGATCACGTCCGGTTTCAACGCAATGGCTTGATCAATCGCCTCTTTGCCGTTGGTGGCCGTGCCGACCACCTGGATCGTTGGATCGGCGGAAAGAATTTCCGAGACGCGGCGGCGGAAGAAACCCGAATCGTCCACCACCAGGACCTTGACTGCCATAAACACTCCGTTAGGCGGGGCGGGCAATACCGCCCTGCCCCACCAGAATCAAATACGCCGAGCGGCGTAACGCTTGAGCATGCTCGGAACATCGAGAATCAGCGCGATCCGACCGTCACCGGTGATGGTCGCACCCGACATGCCCGGGGTTCCCTGCAGCATTTTGCCCAAAGGCTTGATGACCACTTCTTCCTGGCCAACCAGTTGATCGACGACAAAGCCGATCCGCTGGGTGCCCACGGAGAGAATCACCACATGGCCTTCGCGCTGCTCTTCATGCTTGGCCGATGCCACCAGCCAGCGCTTGAGGTAGAACAGTGGCAACGCCTTGTCGCGCACGATCACCACTTCCTGGCCGTCCACCACGTTGGTGCGCGACAGGTCGAGGTGGAAGATCTCGTTGACGTTGACCAGCGGGAAGGCGAAAGCCTGGTTGCCCAGCATCACCATCAGGGTCGGCATGATCGCCAAGGTCAACGGCACCTTGATAACGATCTTCGAGCCCTGGCCCTTGGTCGAGTAAATGTTGATCGAGCCATTGAGCTGGCTGATCTTGGTCTTCACCACGTCCATGCCGACGCCGCGGCCCGACACGTCGGAAATCTCGGTCTTGGTCGAGAACCCCGGGGCGAAGATCAGGTTGTAGCACTCGGTGTCGGTCAGGCGATCGGCGGCGTCCTTGTCCATCACGCCACGCTTGACCGCGATATTGCGCAACACGGCCGGGTCCATGCCCTTGCCGTCGTCGGTGATCGACAGCAGGATGTGGTCGCCTTCTTGCTCGGCGGCCAGGATCACCTTGCCGTTGCGCGACTTGCCCGAGGCTTCGCGTTCTTCCGGGGTTTCCACGCCGTGGTCGACGGCGTTGCGCACCAAGTGGACCAGCGGGTCGGCCAGGGCCTCGACAAGGTTTTTGTCGAGGTCGGTCTCTTCACCCACCAGTTCCAGGTTGATCTCTTTCTTCAGCTGACGCGCCAGGTCACGAACCAGGCGCGGGAAGCGGCCGAAGACTTTCTTGATCGGCTGCATCCGCGTTTTCATCACGGCGGTCTGCAGGTCGGCGGTCACCACGTCGAGGTTCGACACGGCCTTTTGCATGGCTTCATCGCCGCTGCTCAGGCCCAGGCGCACCAGGCGGTTACGTACCAATACCAGTTCGCCGACCATGTTCATGATGTCGTCCAGGCGCGCAGTATCAACCCGCACGGTGGTTTCGGCTTCACTGGCAGGCTTCTCGGCCACCGGTGCTGCAGCGGCACGCGCCGGAGCCGGTGCTGGCGCTGCGGCTGGCGCGGCAGCCGGCTTGGTAGCCGGGGCCGGCGTTGCGGCTTTGGCAGCCACCGGTGCTGCGGTCGCAACCGCTGCGGCCGGGGCCACTTCGCTGAACTTGCCCTTGCCGTGCAATTCGTCCAGCAGGGACTCGAACTCGTGATCGGAGATCAGGCCATCACCCGCCGGTGCTGCACTGGCAGCGGCAGGCGCCGCAGCCGTGGCGGCGACTTCCGGCAAGGCGTCGGCCACGAAGGTGCCCTTGCCATGCAGTTGGTCGAGCAACGCTTCGAATTCGTCGTCGGTAATGTCGGTGCTGGCACTGGCGGCAGGCGCCTGCGCAGCAGCAACCGGTGCGACAGCATCGGCCGCAAACTGGCCTTTGCCATGCAACTGGTCGAGCAGGGACTCGAACTCAGCGTCGGTAATGTCTTCGCTGGTCGGTGCCGCGACGGCAGCCGCCGGCGCCTCTGCCTCGGCCTTCACGGCACTGAGGGAGTTGAGCAGCTGTTCGAACTCGCTGTCGGTCACATCCGGCTCGGCTTCGGCCACAGGCTCGGGAGCCGCCTCAACCACAGGCGCAGCCGAGGTGTCGGCCGGTTCCGCCAGGCGCGCCAGGGCGGCCAGCAGTTCCGGGGTGGCCGCGGTGATCGGGGCACGTTCGCGCACTTCGCTGAACATGCCGTTGACCGCATCCAGCGCTTCGAGAATCACGTCCATCAGTTCCGAGTCGACGTGCCGCTCACCCTTGCGCAGGATGTCGAACACGTTCTCGGCGATGTGACAGCACTCCACCAGCTCATGGAGCTGGAGGAAGCCGGCGCCCCCTTTTACAGTGTGAAAACCGCGAAAAATTGCATTGAGCAGGTTCGCATCATCCGGGCGGCTTTCCAGCTCGACCAGTTGTTCGGACAGTTGCTCTAAAATTTCGCCGGCCTCTACAAGGAAATCCTGAAGGATTTCTTCATCGGCGCCGAAGCTCATGTGGGTGCTCCTTAGAAGCCTAAACTGGATAACAGGTCATCTACGTCATCCTGACCTGACACAACGTCTTCACGTTTATCGGCATGAATCTGCGGACCTTCACCCTTGGCGAGATGTTTTTGTGGATCTTTTTCCGAGAGGATCGCTTCGCGGTCATGTTCAATGCCGGCAAAGCGGTCAACCTGGCCTGCCATAAGCACCAATTTGAGCAAGTTGCTTTCCACTTCGGTGACCAACTGGGTCACACGCTTGATCACCTGGCCGGTGAGGTCCTGGTAATCCTGGGCGAGCAGAATGTCGTTGAGGTTGCTGGAAACCGTGCGGTTTTCCTGCTCGCTGCGTGACAAGAACCCGTCGACCCGACGCGCCAATTCACGAAACTCTTCAGCCCCCACTTCCCGGCGCATGAAGCGGCCCCAGTCAACGCTGAGGGCCTGGGCTTCGTTGGCCATGCCGTTGACCAGGGGCGTGGCGTTTTCCACCAAGTCCATGGTGCGGTTGGCCGCCGCCTCAGTCAGCCTGACCACGTAGGACAGGCGTTCGGTGGCATCAGT
This sequence comes from Pseudomonas sp. AC112, assembly GCF_979253545.1. NCBI lineage: Bacteria > Pseudomonadati > Pseudomonadota > Gammaproteobacteria > Pseudomonadales > Pseudomonadaceae > Pseudomonas > Pseudomonas sp. AC112. Next base: position 4,165,168 of record NZ_CEEDCM010000001.1, on the reverse strand, counting down.
GATTTGCGAAATTTCTTCGGCCTGGGGCATATGCGGGTCAATCTGGAAATTGACGATCGCACTGTGCAGCTCGCGTGTGAGCTTGCCCACTTCCTGGTACAGGCCGCGGTCACGGGTCTGGTTGAGCTCATGGATTAACTGCACCGCGTCGCCAAACTGGCCTTTTTCAAGGCTGTCGACCAACTGGTGAGCATGCTTTTTCAGGGTCGACTCGAAGTCTCCCTGTGACGTTTCTTTATGCTCCATAGCTCCCCCGCGATGGCATTAGCCGTGGATGCGTTCGAAGATTTTTTCGATCTTCTCTTTCAAGGCCAATGCAGTGAATGGCTTGACCACGTAACCGTTAACCCCGGCTTGGGCGGCTTCGATGATCTGCTCACGCTTGGCTTCGGCGGTCACCATCAGCACAGGCAGGCTGCGCAGCTTTTCGTCAGCGCGCACGTGGCGCAGCAAGTCGATGCCGGTCATGCCCGGCATGTTCCAGTCCGTTACCAAAAAGTCGATGCTCCCGCTGTTGAGGATCGGAATCGCCGTAATGCCGTCATCCGCCTCGACCGTGTTAGTGAACCCAAGGTCACGCAACAGGTTTTTTATGATCCGCCGCATCGTTGAGAAGTCATCAACGATGAGGATTTTCATGTTCTTGTCCAATTCGACCTCCAAGCAGTCTTAAACGCGCCCAGCACCTGGACGCGCCATTTCAATCAACAGGCATTACACAAAAAGGACTGCCGAGGGCACCACGGGTCGAACCCGCGAAGGCTGCTTGCCCTCGCGGTATCGTCTGCAGTGTCCCCACACTGCCTGTCAGCGCGCTCGCCACTCTCCCAAACGCCCCCGCAAGCGGGCTGCGCACTGGCTGTGCAACTGGCTGACCCGCGATTCGCTGACCCCCAGGACCTCACCGATTTCCTTGAGGTTCAGCTCTTCGTCGTAGTACAGCGCCAACACCAGTCGCTCACGCTCCGGCAAATTGGCAATCGCGTCCGCCAACGCCCCCTGGAAACGCTCATCTTCCAGGTCACGCGATGGCTCCATATGAGCGCTCGCGCCGTCCTCGTGCAGCCCTTCGTGTTCGCCGTCCTGCAAGAGGTCGTCGAAACTGAACAGGCGGCTGCCCAAGGTATCGTTCAAAATCCCGTAGTAATCGTCGAGACTCAATTGGAGTTCGGCCGCAACTTCGTGATCTTTAGCGTCGCGACCGGTTTTTGCTTCAATTGCGCGAATTGCGTCACTGACCATGCGCGTATTGCGATGCACCGAACGCGGCGCCCAGTCACCTTTGCGCACTTCATCGAGCATCGCGCCACGTATGCGGATACCCGCGTACGTCTCGAAACTCGCCCCCTTGCTCGCGTCGTATTTGGTCGACACTTCGAGCAAGCCGATCATGCCCGCCTGGATCAGGTCTTCGACCTGGACGCTGGCGGGCAGGCGTGCCAGCAAGTGATAGGCGATACGCTTGACCAGGGGCGCGTAGCGCTCGATCAATTCGCCCTGGCTGTCACGGGCAGACTTCTTGTACGCGTTGTAGCCGGTCGCTGTCATAGCACGGGTCCTGCGCTCGTCTGATGCACCAATCGCTCGACGAAAAACTCCAGATGCCCCCGAGGGTTGGCGGGCAACGGCCAGGTATCGACCTTCTGGGCAATAGCCTTGAACGCCAATGCGCATTTGGAACGAGGGAACGCTTCGTAGACTGCACGCTGCTTTTGCACAGCCTTGCGCACACACTCGTCGTAGGGAACTGCGCCGACGTATTGTAAGGCGACATCGAGGAAGCGGTCCGTGACCTTGGTCAACTTGGCGAACAGATTGCGCCCTTCCTGCGGGCTCTGGGCCATGTTGGCCAGGACGCGGAAGCGGTTCATGCCGTAGTCACGGTTAAGCAGTTTGATCAGGGCGTAGGCGTCGGTGATCGAGGTGGGTTCATCGCAGACCACCAGCAACACTTCCTGCGCAGCGCGCACGAAGCTGACCACGGACTCGCCGATCCCGGCGGCGGTGTCGATCACCAGCACGTCGAGGTTGTCGCCAATATCACTGAAAGCCTGGATGAGGCCGGCATGCTGCGCCGGGCTCAGGTGCACCATGCTCTGGGTGCCCGAGGCAGCCGGCACGATGCGGATGCCACCGGGGCCCTGCAGCAGCACATCGCGCAGCTCGCAGCGGCCCTCGATCACATCGGCAAGGGTGTGTTTGGGTGTCAGCCCCAGCAGAACGTCCACGTTCGCCAAGCCCAGGTCAGCATCCAGCAGCATGACGCGACGGCCAAGCTCTGCCAGGGCCAGGGACAAATTCACTGACACGTTAGTTTTCCCGACGCCACCTTTGCCGCCGGTCACCGCGATCACCTGTACGGGATGCATGCTGCCCATTTTATTTCTTTACCTTGTCTTGCTTAGACGCAGGCTACATGGCTTGGCCGCGTGAATCGCTTGCAGACCATCGATGTAGATACATTTCACGGTGTTCATCCTGACTCAACCCACCCGCTTTGCCGGGTTGTGGTAAAGGTCGGCGAACATATCGGCCATCGCTTCCTCGCTAGGCTCTTCTTGCATTTGCACGCTGACTGCACGGCTGACCAACTGATGACGGCGCGGCAGATGCAGATCATCCGGGATCCGCGGCCCGTCGGTCAGGTAGGCGACCGGCAATTCATGACTGATGGCCAGGCTCAGCACCTCGCCCAGGCTCGCGGTCTCATCGAGCTTGGTGAGGATGCAACCGGCCAGGCCACAACGCTTGTAACTATGATACGCAGCGGTAAGAACCTGTTTCTGGCTGGTGGTTGCAAGCACCAAGTAATTTTTCGACTTGATGCCACGCCCCGCCAGGCTTTCCAACTGCATGCGCAATGCCGGGTCGCTGGCTTGCAGGCCGGCAGTGTCGATCAGCACCACGCGCTTGCGCAGCAAGGGGTCCAGGGCGTTGGCCAGGGACTGGCCCGGGTCGACATGGGTCACCGACACATTGAGGATCCGGCCCAGGGTCTTGAGCTGCTCCTGGGCACCAATACGGTAGCTGTCCATGCTCACCAGCGCGATATTCTGCGCGCCGTACTTGAGCACGTAACGGGCCGCCAACTTGGCCAGGGTGGTGGTCTTGCCCATGCCGGCAGGGCCGACCATGGCGATCACACCGCCCTCTTCCAAGGGTTCGATTTCCGGGGTGACGATCATCCGCGCTAGGTGGGCCAGCAACATGCGCCAGGCCTGGCGAGGCTCTTCGATTTCGGTGGTCAGGGCCAGCAGGTCGCGGGACAACGGGCCAGACAGGCCGATACGTTGCAAGCGACGCCACAGGTTGGCCTGTTGCGGCTTGCTGCCTTGCAGTTGGGTCCAGGCCAGCGAGCCAAGCTGCACTTCAAGCAGTTCGCGCAGGCCGTTGAGTTCAAAGCGCATCGAATCGAACACGCGCTGGTCAACCGCAGGCGCCGGAGCAGGCGCAGCAGGACGCGGCGGTTCTTTGAAGGTGGGCTCGACCAGCGGCTCGGCAGCAGTCAGCGGCAAGCCGGCGAACAATTGGCGGTTGGTGGTGGCATCGCTGTCGCCGCGCATGCTCAGTTCAGCCTGGGCCGAGACAATCCGCGAAGCGGTCTTGCGCAGCTCGTCTTCGAGCTCCATGTTCGGCACGCGCGGCGCCAGGGCCTGGGGTGTGTAGTCCAGGGCAGCCGTCAGCTCGACACCGCCGGCAATACGACGGTTTCCGATAATCGCGGCGTCGGCGCCCAGCTCATCACGCACCAGTTTCATGGCCTGACGCATATCGGCGGCGAAAAAACGCTTAACTTGCATAACCCACTACCCTCAGCCGTTGGGCCCTACTGTCGCGACGATAGTCACTTGCTTGTTGTCAGGAATTTCCTGATAAGCCAAAACGTGCAAATTCGGTACTGCCAGGCGTCCAAATCGCGACAACATCGCTCGGACCGGGCCCGCCACCAGCAGAATCACCGGTTGGCCCTGCATTTCCTGGCGCTGTGCGGCGTCGATCAACGAACGCTGCAGTTTCTCAGCCATGCTTGGCTCCAGCAGAACGCCCTCTTCCTGGCCTTGTCCTGCCTTCTGAATACTATTGAGCAATATTTGTTCCAACCTTGGTTCCAAGGTGATCACAGGCAGCTCGGAGTCAAGCCCTACAATGCTTTGGACGATTGCGCGCGACAATCCGACGCGCACCGCAGCCACCAGGGCGGCAGTATCTTGACTCTTGGCGGCATTGTTGGCGATGGCCTCGGCAATGCTGCGAATGTCGCGTACCGGCACCTGTTCGGCCAGCAGCGCCTGCAACACCTTGAGCAACTGCGACAGCGACAGGATGCCCGGTACCAGTTCTTCGGCGAGTTTTGGCGAAGCTTTGCCGAGCAAACCCATCAATTGCTGGACTTCCTCGTGGCCGATCAGCTCGTGGGAGTGTTTGTACAGGATCTGGTTGAGATGGGTAGCGACCACCGTGCTGGCGTCCACCACGGTGTAACCCAGGGACTGTGCCTGGCTGCGCTGGCTGATTTCGATCCATACCGCGTCCAGGCCAAAAGCCGGATCTTTGGCGGTGATGCCGTTGAGGCTGCCGAACACCTGCCCCGGGTTGATCGCCAGTTCGCGGTCCGGGTAGATCTCGGCTTCGGCCAGGATCACGCCCATCAGGGTCAGGCGATAGGCACTCGGGGCCAGGTCGAGGTTGTCGCGGATGTGCACGGTGGGCATCAAAAAGCCCAGGTCCTGCGACAGTTTTTTGCGCACGCCCTTGATCCGCGCGAGCAATTGGCCGCCCTGGTTGCGGTCCACCAGCGGGATAAGGCGGTAGCCGACTTCCAGGCCGATCATGTCGATCGGGGTCACATCGTCCCAGCCCAGCTCCTTGGTTTCCTGGGCGCGGGCCGGGGATGGCAGCAGCTCCTGCTGGCGCGCGATCTCTTGCTGGGCCTGGACCTTGACCGCATTCTGCTTTTTCCAGAACAGGTAGGCACCGCCAGCCGCCATGGCCGCCATGCTCAGGAACGACACATGAGGCATGCCCGGCACGATCCCCATGATCGCCATGATGCCCGCCGCCACGGCCAGGGCCTTGGGCGAGGCAAACATCTGCCGGCTGATCTGCTTGCCCATGTCTTCGGAGCCCGACGCACGGGTTACCATGATCGCCGCAGCTGTGGATAACAACAGTGATGGCAATTGCGCCACTAAACCGTCACCGATGGTCAGCAGCGCGTAAACCTTGCCCGCATCGCCGAAGGTCATGCCGTGCTGGAAGATCCCCACGGCCATGCCGCCGATAAGGTTGATGAACAGAATGAGCAGGCCGGCGATGGCGTCACCGCGCACAAATTTGCTGGCACCGTCCATGGAACCGTAGAACTCAGCCTCCTGGGCGACTTCCAGGCGACGGGATTTGGCTTGGTTCTGGTCGATCAGGCCGGCGTTTAGGTCGGCGTCAATCGCCATTTGCTTGCCGGGCATGGCGTCAAGGGTAAAACGTGCGCTCACCTCGGAGATCCGCCCCGCGCCCTTGGTGACAACGACGAAGTTGATGATCATCAGGATCGCGAACACCACGATACCGACCACGTAGTTACCGCCGATCACCACCTCACCGAAGGCCTGGATCACCTTACCGGCGGCGGCGTGGCCGTCCTGGCCGTGCAGCATGACCACACGGGTCGACGCCACGTTCAGCGCCAGGCGCAGAAGGGTCGCCACCAGCAGAATGGTCGGGAATACCGCGAAATCCAAGGGCCGCAGGGCATACACACAGACCAGCAATACCACCACAGACAGGGCAATGTTGAAGGTAAAGAACACGTCGAGCAGGAACGGCGGCATCGGCAACATCATCATTGCCAGCATCACCAGCAACAACAACGGCACACCCAGATTGCCTCGCGAGAGGTCAGTCAGGGTGCTGCGGGCGTTGCCGAGCATTTGAGAGCGATCCACCACCGGTATTCCTCGTGTCCTTTGAAGCAAAGTTTTGACGCAATTGGGCGTCTTGCAGGCGGTATTGCAAGAAGCCTTCCAACTTTTGCTTTGGCCCTTCGATGACCTCCCAAGCGACCAAGCAAGCCGGTTGTAAATCAATTCAACTGTGGGAGCGGGCTTGCTCGCGAAAGCCGTGGGTCAGATAGCACATTCGGCGACTGATAGTCCGCTTTCGCGAGCAAGCCCGCTCCCACATTTTGGATTTGTGTTCACCGGCCGCTACCGAGGAAATTTCCGACAAGGTTTTGGGGTTGCCTCTAGGAAAGCCGCTCTCTAGTCTCCGTACACCGCTGCAAACGCAGTGGTCGGGCGTCGCGGCCCGGTTTACTACGGAACAAAAGCACCATCTCCCTTTCAGTAAGCGGTTTTCTATCGTCTACTGTGCGGCGCTATGGCGGCTGTGCGCGGGATACCTTCGGGTATGCCGGGTTGTTCCTAGACCGGTCCGCGAACCTGCGTACAGCTGCCACCCTCCATCGCGTCGCGGCGATCAGTGGCGGCTCCACTTTTTAGGAACCTCACAATGATCAAACCCACCCCAAATCCCTCCATCAGTCTGTTTACCGTCGTAGACACTCTCAAAACCGAAGACCTGCTGGTCAACCTCACCGAAACCCTCGCCTCGGCCGACGCGCTGATGAGTGATTTTGCGTTTGAATTGGGAACGATCATCAAGCTCATAGGACGCGGACGTTCTCGGCCTGAGCGCCTTTGGGCCCTTGCGTAACCTCGAACTCCACTTTTTGGTTCTCTTCAAGCGTCCTGAAACCGTCGGCCGTGATGACCGAGAAGTGGACAAATATATCGCCCCCATCGTCTTGAGTGATGAACCCAAACCCCTTCTCCGCGTTAAACCATTTCACCGTACCTGTTGCCATTGCCGTTCTCCTGACTTACGGGATAACACGAACCTCAGACGCATAGACTGCATCAGGCCCATGGACTCTCAGAACTTCCACTCGCAGGCCTACGGCAAGCCGAATGCGTCGTGAATCAACGAAATCCACTCGCACATCGCCTTCGCCGCCTTCCAGGGCAATCAAGCCCTTCCCGGATGCTTGATCGTAAGATTTGACGATGCCTCTGACCGCTTTCAACCATTCTCTCTGCATCTCGTCCACAACCTGTTCACAGTACTTAAGGCAATGGAACCGCGAGAACGCTCGTATGACTACTGTCAAAGTTGACAGGTAGAGAGGGATTTTCGATATCCGACGGTCTAACGTGCCTAGCCCCCAAAGCCGTTCGTCGACACTGTCATTTCTCACAGCTAGCCCAAAGTCTCATCCGGCGTTACACCTGTTTGCAGCTACAGCCTACGTCGTGCACAGGGCGTAGAGACCCTCCCCTTAATCGTCTGCAAAGGTTTAGGATCATGACAAAACATTCCCAGCCCCCCGTCCCTGAATCGTCAGACGCTGCGCCTCCGCCTGCAGCAAACTACCCGACGGTACCCCCTGATCCCAGCGACGCTTCGGTCGAACCGTCGCCACTGAATCCCAAGTTTCTGGTCCCCCCCCAACCAGGGAACAGACCCAGAACTCCCGATTCGTTCAACTCGGTCGCCTTCGCCGATTTACCGCTCTACATCCCCAATGTCACCACCCCCTATGTCGGTTATCACGGCGCACTCAACATTGCAGCGACAGAAGTTCACAAGGAACTCGGCGTACTGTTCGTTTTACTACCTTATCTGGATAGAGCTGAGTTCGACGTGCTGCACTTGTTTTACGGGGATGAATTAGATTACGTCGCTGCCTACACCATCACCAAAGACGATATCGAAACTAATCGGCCCATTCCGATGTATGTCCCCCCAAATCGCATCATCCATGGGCCTGTCAGCCCCGTGTTCATCAGAGTGAGCATCTTCGGAGGTGGTACGGCGGAAACCCTGCATCTGAACCTGTTCGTTGATAAGGCACGTCCAGCAGACGATAATCCGATAGCCAGCACAGTGCAAAACGAAAACCTGCACTTGCCCATATTTCCTCAAGACCTTATTGACTTTGGCGTGGGTCCGGATGACATCGGCGTGCCCATTGCTGTGCGAATCAAACACTACCCCGTCGATACCTCGCGACCTGCCAACACATTCCGCAAAGTACGCGACCGTATTCGCCTGAGTATCGGCGGCAGGATCATCCCGCATAGCGTGACAGAGGGTGAAGCTGGCGGGACGGATGACATCTTCATCCGGGTCAATACGTCGGATTGGATAGCCATCGGCACCGGCTCCCATGTCTGCGAGTATGAAGTGGTCGATGAAGCGGGCAACCACTCCGACGGCTGGTCGCCCGCGCAGGTCCTTGACGTAATGTTGGAGGATGGTGCTGAACCGTTGCTGCCAATTGCCTTTGTCCAGGAAGCGCCGGATAACATCCTGGACCATGACACGTTGGTGGGCGATGCCCATATCTTCATTTTCATCAGCGGTAATGGCTATGCCATGGGCGATATCATCCGGGTTACGATCAATGGGCGCACCGCAGGCGGCGAGCCCCTTATCACCAATTATGACTCGCCCCCCCTGACCTCTACCACCGCGTTCTACCTCACGCTCCCCCTGCCCAACGAAGATGTCAAAGCCCTGGTCGGTGGACGCTTTCAGCTGAGATACAAGCGAATCCGCAGTGGTGTACCGGATAGACTCTCACGCAGCAATATTGTCGGCGTGATCGGCACAGAACTGCCGGTCGGGCTGGCGCCACCTTATTTTATCGAAGCACAACACGGCGATATTCTCGAACCCCAGGAGCTGTTCTTCACCGCAGTCATCCCTGAATACGTCGGCCAGAAGTACTACGATCTGGTGACCCTGATCCTCATTGGCACTTACGTCAACGGAAACCCCTACTACGACGAGTACGAAGATATTGCCGGGGACGGCGACGGGTTGCGCCTGATTCCCAATGGCCCGAACGGCGATATCGCCAAGTTGGAGGGGGGCACCCTGCGCATCTATTACCTGGTCGAGAACGAAAATGGCCTGCGCCCCCCCTCTCAGGACCGGCTTTATAACGTCGGACAACCAGCGGCATCCTTGGCAGAACCGCGCATATTGGAGGCCCCTGGGCCGCTCTATCAATTCGATCCTTCGGTTTCGCCGGGCGATGCCAATGTGCGCGTGTTGCCCGATGCGGATATCAAGGATGGCGATACCGTAAGGGTGTATGCCTTGGGCAACGCAGCAGGCGGCACTCCCTCAATACCCCCGTTTCCGGTAACGGCCTTTTGGGAGGGGCGTACGCTGCCGTTTCCGTTGCCGCGCGCCAACGTGATCGCCAATACCGTGATGCGTATTTATTACGCACGGGAGCGGCAAAATGCGCCAACGCGCTTTTCCCATGAGGTGCGTATGGGGGTCGGCGCCAAACTGGATTATCCGGCGCCACAGGTACTTGAAGCCACAGGGACGGGCCACAACACGGCCCTGCTCAATCCTCGTCATGTATTGACCCCCCCGGTTGTGACCATCCGGGTGATTTCTGACAAGTTCCCACCGTCTGCCGACATCAAGGTGTTCATTACGGGCAAGCCTGGCATCGGCATGCCCGACATACCGGCAAAACCCGCACGTCCCGAACCCGGGACCAACTATGTCAATTTTACGGTACCGAACACGTTTGTCCCGGCTTACCTTGGCGAACGGTGCACGGTGTATTACAACGTGATCGAAGTGGGGAAAAGCACCAAGTCAGATGATCTTGAGTTGAGTGTTGGGGCGTTTACTCAAGATGAGTTGGACTTGGTGAGTATTCCTCAGGCGCCAGACAATGTGATTATTGCAAACGAGGGCAATGACGTTGAAATAAATAAATGGCCTTTCATCTCGACCGCCCAAGCCGTTTTTATCGAACTGGAAAGCACCACCAATCACCCACTACGCGCGGGCAGGAAAGTGTCGTCGGCTGAACTGGGGGCCGGAAAAACCCAAGACTTGATACCGGCGAACTACCTGCAAGGGTTATCGAGTGATGATGAAATAACTATTGAGGCGCGGGTCTCGTTGGATGGGAGTGGCAGTCTCATTACGGCAATACCTTTCAAATCTGTTAGCTATCGTATTAAAAAGAAAGCTGAAATAATTAAAATCATTCCTATTGGAGGCTATCCCTATTCAATCGCCGCCAGCGCAGATGGCAAGCGAGTCTACGTTGCCAGTAGCACCCACCCCAGCACCGGAAGGGTATCAGTTATTGATACAGAAGACTTTACTGGTATAAGAATCATCACCACTGAGGGCATGGATATACGCGACGTAGCAACAAGTCCAGACAGTACGAGACTGTATATAGCAGGCGGCGCAAACGGCGCCTATCCAAACGGTTTTATGGCTTATGAAACCACAAACTTCACAAGGCTAATACTGCAAACCGGATACCATACCTATCGCATAGGCGTGAATCCAAACGGTCGTCAATTAGTCATGGCCCATTGGAGCACCGGGGGAAACTTCATACGCTTTGTGAACACAACAACATTTGGCTATAAAAGCATCCCCTCCCCCACAAGCACTATTTTCACTTCCCAGTACACCAATCCAGAAGGAACACTGGGTTACAGCAGTGGTTATCTATTTGATCTGGTAACTGAAACTGTAAAAACAACTACACCCGTCACAGGGGATTATGCCGCTTTTAGCTATCAACGCCCAAGGCTTTACATAGTACAAAACAGCAGCATTACAGTAGTTGATTCAAACCTCAACTCAACTGTGGCCGCCCTTCATGGATTTCACGGCCTGCGAAATATTGTATGCGACCCTCACCAACCACGGGCCTACGTGGTAGATCAAATAGCTAACTCTGTCATCACACTTGACATCAGCGCCGACACCCCCAGAATAATTGATACAATTACGTCAATTATACAGCCCTTTGCGCTCGCTCTTTCACCCGACAGCAAATACCTCTACGTCGGTGCGTCGTCCGACGAGTCCCTGGTGGTGATAAGACTTTAATAACTTCCACAACGACCTTATACGCCATTTATTGACTTTAAAATGGAGCCCACAAAAAGCCCTGCCTCATCTGAGGCGGGGCTTTTTAAAACTTAAGTTTACCCCCCCCCAGCAACGCTTAAATAATCTTGCCCCCAAAAAAGTGCTGTTTGACATTCTGTTAACATCCCAAGGCCAATACACTTCAAGAATCGCGCCGCAAATCCGGAGGAATCGGCAAGTCTTTCAACGGATCCGGCCGCTTGCCCTTGCCCGCGCGGTACTGGCGAATCTGATAGACGTACGCCAGCACCTGGGCCACAGCCAGGTACAGCCCCGCCGGGATTTCCTGGTCCAGGTCGGTGGAATAGAAGATCGACCGCGCCAGCGCCGGCGACTCCAGCAGCAGGATGTCATTGGCCACCGCAATTTCGCGGATCTTCAGCGCAGTAAAATCACTGCCCTTGGCCAGCAGCATCGGCGCGCCGCCCTTCTCTGGGTCGTACTTGAGCGCCACGGCGTAGTGCGTCGGGTTGGTGATAACCACGTCGGCGTCGGGCACCGAGGCCATCATCTTGCGCTGGGACATTTCCCGCTGCAGTTGGCGAATGCGCTGCTTGACCTCGGGGCGGCCCTCTTGGTCCTTGTGCTCGTCGCGCACTTCCTGCTTGGTCATCAGCAGCTTCTTGTGGCTTTCCCACAGCTGGATCGGGGCATCCACGGCAGCGATGATGATCAGCCCGGCCGCCATCCACAGCGCACTCCAGCCCACCACCTGCACGCTGTGGATGATCGCCGATTCCAGCGGTTCATGGGCAATGCGCAGCAGGTCGTCGATGTCGGACGACAACACCATCAGCGCCACAAACAGAATCAGGATGAATTTGGCCAATGCCTTGAGCAACTCCACCAGGGCCTTGGTGGAAAACATGCGCTTGAGCCCGGCAGCCGGGTTCATGCGGCTGAACTTGGGCGCCATGCTGCTGGCAGCGAACAGCCAGCCACCCAGGGCGACCGGGCCGATCAGCGCGGCCAGCAGCAAGGTGATGAGGATCGGTTGCACCGCCAGGATCGCGATCTTACCCGAGTGCAGCAGGTACTGGCCCATGGCATCAGGGTTGAGCAGCACTTCGCGGGGCAAGGCGAAGTTGTGCTTCATCAACTCCATCAAGTCCAGCGCCAGCCCGCCGCCATAGATCAGCAAGGCGCCGGCACCGGCCATCATGGTGGCGACGGTATTGAGCTCTTTGGAGCGCGCAATCTCGCCCTTTTCCCTGGAGTCCTTTTTACGTTTCTCCGTGGGGTCTTCTGTCTTGTCCTGACCACTCTCGCTCTCGGCCATGACTCAGCGCGCCCGTGCCAGATCACGTAAGAACTGCAAGGCGTCGGTCGCCAGCGGTTGATACTGATTGAGAATGTCGGCCAGGCCGACCCAGAAAATCCCCATGCCCAACACCAGGGTCAATGGGAAACCAATCGAGAAAATGTTCAGTTGCGGCGCTGCACGGGTCATGACGCCAAAGGCGATGTTGACCACCAGCAACGCGGTGATCGCCGGCAGCACCAGCAACAGCGAAGCACCCAGCACCCAGCCGAGGCGCCCCACCACTTCCCAGAAGTGATTGACCACCAGCCCCGAGCCCACCGGCAAGGTGGTGAAGCTTTCGGTCATCACCTCGAAGGCCACCAGATGGCCGTTCATGGCCAGGAACAGCAAGGTCACCAACATCGTCAGGAATTGCCCGATCACCGCCGCCGATACACCGTTGGTAGGGTCGACCATGGACGCGAAGCCCATGCCCATCTGGATCGAGATGATTTGCCCGGCAATCACAAACGCCTGGAAAAACAGTGAGAGGGAAAACCCCATCAGCGCGCCGATCAGGACCTGCTCGGCAATCAGCAGCAATGCACTCAGATCGATCGCGTTCACCGCCGGCATCGGCGGCAACCCGGGCACGATCACCACGGTGATCGCCACCGCAAAGTACAGGCGTATCCGGCGTGGCACCAGGGTCGTGCCGAACACCGGCATGGCCATCAACATTGCCGTCACCCGGAACAACGGCAGGATGAAGGACGCCACCCAGGTGCTGATCTGGGTGTCGGTCAATGCCAGCAAGGACTGCATCGGGTCAGCCGATCAACTGCGGAATACTGCCGTACAACTGCAGGATGTATTCCATGAAGGTCTGCACCAGCCACGGGCCAGCCACGATCAGGGTGACCAGCATCACCAGCAGGCGCGGCAGGAAGCTCAAGGTCTGTTCGTTGATCTGGGTCGCGGCCTGGAACATCGCCACCAGCAGGCCCACCAACAGGCTTGGCACCACCAGCACGGCGACCATCACGGTGGTCAGCCACAATGCTTCACGGAACAGGTCGACAGCGACTTCTGGCGTCATTGCGCTATACCCCGCCGAAACTGCCGGCCAACGTGCCGATAATCAGCGCCCAGCCGTCCACCAGCACAAACAGCATGATCTTGAACGGCAACGAGATGATCAGCGGCGAAAGCATCATCATACCCATGGCCATCAGCACGCTCGCCACCACCAGGTCGATGATCAGGAACGGGATAAAGATCATGAAGCCGATCTGGAATGCGGTCTTCAACTCCGATGTAACGAACGCCGGCACCAGGATAGTCAGTGGCGCCTGGTCCGGGGTGGCGATGTCGGTGCGCTTGGACAGGCGCATGAACAGCTCAAGGTCGCTGGAACGGGTCTGCGACAGCATGAAATCCTTGATCGGACCCTGGGCCTTGTCGATCGCATCCTGGGCGGTCATTTTCTCCGCCAGGTAGGGTTGCAGCGCTTGCTGGTTCACCTTGTCGAACACCGGCGCCATGATGAACAGCGTCAAGAACAAGGCCATGCCGGTGAGGATCTGGTTCGACGGTGTCTGCTGCAGGCCCAGGGCCTGGCGCAGGATCGAGAACACGATGATGATCCGCGTGAAGCTGGTCATCAGCATGACGAACGCCGGGATAAAACTCAGCGCGGTCATGATCAGCAGGATCTGCAGGCTGACCGAATACTCCTGCGCACCCGCAGCGTTGGTCCCCAGCGTAATCGCCGGGATCGACAACGGGTCGGCGCCGAACGCCAATGGCGCCGCCAGCAGCAGCATGAGCGTCAATAAAACGCGCATTACTTCTTATCCTTCTGATCCTTGCCCAGCAACTCCATCAGGCGCTGGGCGAATTCTGGCGTGGCGGACTGGCTCTGATCCACGCTCACCGGGGTCTTGAGCACATGCAGCGGCGTGATGCGGCCAGGGGTGATGCCGAGCAGGATCTGCTCCTCGCCCACTTGCACCAGCACCAGCCGATCACGCGGACCGAGCGCGCGGGCGCCGATCATCTCGATCACCTGGCCGTTGCCCGGGCCCACGCGCTGCACGCGGCGCATCAGCCAGGCCAGCACAAAGATCAAACCCACCACCAGCAACAGGCCCAGCACCAACTGAGTCAGTTGCCCGCCGATGCCGCTGCTCACCACCGGCGCTGCCGTCGCAGCCGCTTGCGCGACCGGCTCAGCCGCGAGGGCGCTCAATGGCAGCGCCAGAAACAGTCCCGCCATCGAATACTTCATATCAGCGCAACTTCTTGATGCGTTCGCTTGGGCTGATCACGTCCGTCAGGCGGATGCCGAACTTCTCGTTGACCACCACCACTTCGCCGTGGGCGATCAGCGTGCCGTTGACCAGCACGTCCAGCGGTTCACCGGCCAGGCGATCCAACTCGATCACCGAACCCTGGTTGAGTTGCAGCAGGTTGCGGATGTTGATTTCGGTGCTGCCCACTTCCATGGAAATCGACACCGGGATGTCGAGGATCACATCCAGGTTCGGGCCGTCGAGGGTCACCGGATCGTTGTTCTTCGGCACGCTGCCGAATTCCTCCATCGGCAGGCGGTTGCCGGCCGGCGCGGTGGCGGCGTCAGCGGCCAGCAGCGCATCGATATCGTCCTGGCCAACATCGCCGGTTTCTTCCAGGGCTGCCGCCCATTCGTCAGCCAGTGCCTGGTCTTCGGCGGAAGTGTTTTCGTGTTCGGTAGCCATTACATGTCCTCGGCGGAGCAGAAATTAATGTGGATCAGCGACGGTTGATCGGTTCAATCACTTGCAACGCCAGGTTGCCTTTGTGAGAGCCGAGCTTGACCTTGAACGACGGCACGCCGTTGGCGCGCATGATCATTTCTTCCGGCAGTTCGACGGGAATCACATCCCCTGGCTGCATGTGCAAAATATCGCGCAAACGCAACTGGCGACGGGCCACCGTGGCGCTCAGGGGCACGTCGACGTCCAGCAGGTCTTCGCGCAGGGCCTTGACCCAGCGTTCGTCCTGGTCGTCCAGGTCGGACTGGAAGCCGGCGTCGAGCATTTCGCGCACCGGTTCGATCATCGAGTACGGCATGGTCACGTGCAGGTCGCCGCCACCGCCATCGAGTTCGATGTGGAAGGTCGACACCACAATGGCTTCGCTGGGGCCGACGATGTTGGCCATGGCCGGGTTCACTTCCGAGTTGATGTACTCGAAATTGACTTCCATGATCGCCTGCCAGGCTTCCTTCAAGTCGATGAAGGCCTGCTCCAGCACCATGCGCACTACCCGCAATTCGGTAGGGGTGAATTCACGCCCTTCGATCTTGGCGTGGCGGCCGTCGCCACCAAAGAAGTTGTCCACCAACTTGAACACCAGCTTGGCGTCGAGGATGAACAGCGCGGTGCCGCGCAGCGGCTTGATCTTGACCAGGTTGAGGCTGGTGGGCACGTACAGCGAGTGCACGTACTCGCCGAACTTCATCACCTGCACGCCGCCTACCGCCACGTCCGCCGAGCGGCGCAGCATGTTGAACATGCTGATCCGGGTGTAGCGGGCAAAACGCTCATTGATCATCTCCAGGGTCGGCATGCGTCCACGGACGATACGATCCTGGCTGGTGAGGTCATAACTTTTGACGCTGCCGGGCTCGGCAGCCATTTCGGTCTGTACCAGACCATCGTCGACGCCATGCAGCAGCGCGTCGATTTCATCCTGGGACAGCAGGTCTTGCACGGCCATGTCGTGATCCTACTGCAATACGAAGTTAGTGAAGAGCGCCTGCTCGACCACGACTTTGCCGAGTTCCTTCTGGGCCACTTCCTGCACGCTGGCCGTGACCTTCTGGCGCAGCATTTCCTGGCCCACCGGGGTGGCGAGTGTGTCGAAGCTCTGGCTGGAGAACAGCATCACCAGGTTGTTGCGGATCACTGGCATATGCACCTTGAGGGCGTCCAGGTCCGACGCGTTGCGGGCCAGCAAGGTGATGCTCACTTGCAGGTAGCGCTGACGACCGTTCTGATTGAAGTTGGCGACAAAGGCCGGGAGCATCGGCTCGAAGATTGCCGGTTGCTTGACGTTAGTGGCGGTTTCGGCGGCGGGTGCTGGTTTGCTTGCACTGCTGTGCATGATGTACCAGGTGCCACCCACCGAAGCGCCAATGGCCAGGAGCAGGCCCAGGACTATCAGCAGGATAAGCTTGAGCTTACCTTTGCCTGCGGGTGCTTTTGCTGCGTCGTCGCTCTTCGCCATGCCAATAATCCGTCACTATTCGGGGATTCATAGATCTACGGAAAGGCAAGAGCAAGTGTTATGCCAGAGTTGTCTGGCAGATTGGGAAGAACACCCTGTAATCTGCCTTGCAACTGATCCCTGTGGGAGCGGGCTTGCTCGCGAAAGCGCTAGGTCAGCGATAGAAGTGCTGACTGATCCACCGCATTCGCGAGCAAGCCCCCTCCCACATCCGGGCCTGTGCAAGGCTTGAATCAGGCGTAGTAGTCGACGGCGCTGGAGCCGATCACGGTTGAGGTTACGGGCGCCACGGCTTCAGCCACATCAATATGATTGCCACTGTCGCCGTTATCACCGCCGCGCCCGCCGCTGCCGCTCACGCCACGGGTCTGGGCCTGTTGTTGCTGCTGTTCCTGGCCACGGGACTGGTCAGAGACGTTGACGTCCACCTGGCCCATGCCTTGCTGGGCGAACATCTCCCGCAGGCGGCCGGACTGACTTTCCAACGCTTCACGCACCACCGGGTGGGCGCTCATGAAATTGACCTGGGCCTGCTGGTCGGCGGTCATGTTGACCTTGATATCCAGGCGACCGAGTTCAGCCGGCTGCAACTGGATCTCCGCCGACTTGAGGTTGGCGCTGGACAGGTACATCACACGGTTGACGATTTCGTCGGTCCAGCCGCTCTGGTGCATGGCCAACGGCGCATTGGTTACCGGCGGCAAGGCGTTGGCGGTTTTCGGCGTGGCGGCCTGGGTCAATGCAGCCAGGCGGTTGGCGAAGTCGTCGACACGGGTGTCGCTGCTGGCGTTCTTCAGGTCCTTGAGGCCGTCCTCGATCAACCCGCCGAAGGCCTTGTCACCGCCCGTGTCGGTGCTGTCCTTGGTGGCTTGCTGGTCGACCATATTGGCCAGGCCGGCGGTAAAGTTCTGTGCGGCGGTGGGTTGATCCTGAGTTGGCGCCGGGGCGGTTTTGGCCTGGGCCTGACTACTGGCCGAGACGTGACCGCCCTGCTCCATCGCCAGGCGCACGGCTGGCATGGCGTCCAACGGGTCGGCTTCCGGATCAAAGACAGGCTTGGCTTCCTCGGTGGCCGCGACGGGTGCCGCGACTACCGGCTGGGTCTTGTCATCCTTGGCTGTGGTGACAGGCGCCGGGGTTTCCACCGGTACTGGCACGGCGACTGGAGTAACGGTGGCAATCAGGGCCGGATCGACCACCGGGTCAGCTGGAGGCTGCTGTACCAAGGTCGGGTCGGTTGACGCTTCGTCATCCTTGCTGGCGCTGTCGTCGGTCTTGTCCGGTGGGGTGGCAGGCAAGGGTTTGCCGCTATCGGCAACGGCTGGCGTGCTGGCGGCAGGTTTGTCGCTGCTTGCCGCTGGCTTGGCACTGGCGTCGGAAGACTTGCCGGCGGTGGGCTTGGGCGAATTGTCGTCGGCCTTGGCCGTGGGTTTGGAAGCCTGGTTGGCGAACACTTGAGCGAAGCCAGGGCCCTTGTCCCGTGGGTCCGCAGCCACTGCCGGTGGGTTGGCGGCGGGCGCTTGAGGCTTGGCCGCGGGGGCAGCCTGAAGGAGCGAATTAGGGGCGACTGGCATAGGTAAAGGTCTCCACTGCATGGGGATCGGGGATGCAGTACAGGGAGGTAGAGCAAGAGTCGGGCCAGGTTTCGGGTTGTGGTGTGTATATCCGTTATTTGGGTAACGGCGGGTATTGGTTCCGCCCTTACGGCGGGTCACTTTGGAAAAGAGCCCCAAAGTAACCAAAGGGCTCTTGCCCCAACACTCGGCACCTCGCCTAGGCTCGGTGTGCCCGTAATCCGCCAGGTATTTGGGGGGCCGCCGCCACGCGCCATCCATGGCGCGGGGCGGCTAAACCGGCATCCCTGCCGGTTTACCCCCCAAATCCCTGTCGAATTCCGGCCAGCGTGTTTAACGGGGCGCCTAAGATCAAAATCAAAAGCAAAAGCACAGCGGCCTGACAGCCGGCTTGAGTGGTGTAGAGCAAAGGCAGAAGCAAACGCGGTCGTGTAGGAGCCGGCTTGCCGGCGATAGTCTTTAACGATCATGGGGGACATCTGGATAAACGCGGCGATCTCACGTTTTTCGCCGGCAAGCCGGCTCCTACAGGGACCGCGTATCCACGATGCGGAGCGAGTCGCTCTTGATCTTGATCTTGATCTCAGGCGCCCCGTCAAACACGCTGGCCGAACGCAGGCTTGAATCCGTGGGTAACCCGGCAGGACGCCGGGTTAGCCGCGCTGGGCCAAGGATGGCCCATCGCGGCGGCCCACGGATTCAAACCGGAGTGAGGGCATGCCGAGCCTAGGCGAGGCACCGAGTGTTGGGGCGAGGACCTTTTGGTTACTTTTGGGTCCTTCCAAAAGTGACCCGCTGTAAGAGCGGAACCATAAGCCGCCGTTACCTAAATAACGGATATGTACTCAGTCAAATCTGAAACCGCTGCCGCTCCGTCTCATACAACGGCTTCACCAACGCAAACTCCCGATCAATCTGATCCACCAACTCCCCCAGATCCCCAACCACAGGCCCAACGGACTCAACCTCCAGCCGCTGACACAACTGCGCCAACCGTACCGCCCCGAGGTTCCCACTGCTCCCCTTGAAGCTATGCGCAATGCGCCCCAACGCCTTCGCATCATCCCTGGCCTTGCGCAACGCTTCGACGCGCTTCTGGGAATCATCGAGAAAGGTATCAAGCAACTTGGGATACTCGCCTTCCATGACTTCCTGCAGACCCGACAGCACCTCCGGGTCCAGATGTAGATCAACCACTTGCTCGCTCCTTGATCAAGAATCGGCGGATTATGCCAGAGCCTCCCAGCAAAACTCCACGCAGACACTACGCCCGCCATCCGACCAGCCTACATCGCTGCTCAACTGACGCACCAGGCTCAAACCCCGGCCAGACAGACGGTCAATGTCCAGCGGCCGCGCCAGCACCTGTTCCACGTCAAAACCAGGCCCGCTGTCCTCGACGCGCAGGGTCATGCGGCCGCCCGCCGCGGTCGGCACCACTTGCACATGCACGCGTATATAGCCGCTGTTGAGCTGCGCCAGGCGGTCATTGCGCTGGCGGTAATACTCGGCAAACCCCTGGGCATCGCGCTTGAGCCGCGAATCCAGGCCCAACACCCCGTGCTCCAGGGCATTGGAATACAACTCGGCCATCACGCTGTAGAGCGCCCCGCTTTGCTCCCGCAGGCCATGGATCTCCAGCAACAATTGCAGCAGGTACGGCAATGGGTTGTAACGCTTCAAGGTCTCTGCGCGGAACTCGAAACTCACCGACCAGTCCAGCGGGCACGACTGGCCGCTGTCAGCATACAACGGCCCGCTGGCACGCAGTTGCTGGCCGGCTTGCAGGGTGATCTCCACCATGCTCACGTCATCTCGCGCCTCACCCCGAAACGCCGCCAAGGCCTGTTCAATGTCTTCAAACAGACGATCAGGCTCACGGTTGGCAGCGAATACCTGCTGCAAGCGTTCGGCGCCGAACAGCTGATCATTGGCATCGGCGGTATCCAACACACCATCGGACAGCAGGAACACCCGGTCACCCAACGCCATCGGCCAGACTTCGGTGCGATCATCAAATGCTTCGGCCGACAACACCCCCAACGGCAAATGCCGCGACGCCAGCGGTGTACGCTTGCCGCTGGCGACTTCATGCACATAGCCTTCGGGCATGCCGCCGTTCCACACTTCCACCACGCGCCGCTGCGTGCTCAGGCACAACAGGGTGGCGCAGCAGAACATGTCCACCGGCAGGATGCGCTTGAGCTTGGCGTTCATCTCGCGCAGGGTTTGTGCCAGTCCGTAGCCCTTGGCGGTCATGCCGTAGAACACTTCCGCCAGGGGCATGGCGCCCACCGCCGCCGGCAAGCCATGGCCGGTGAAGTCACCGAGCAGCACGTGCATATCGCCGGACGGCGTGTAGGCGGCCAGCAGCAGGTCGCCGTTGAACAACGCATAGGGCGATTGCAGGTAACGAATGTTCGGTGCGGCATTGATGCAACCGGAATGCGCGACCTTATCGAATACCGCCTTGGCCACCCGCTGTTCATGCAGAAGGTAGTCATGATGCTTGGCGATCAGGTCGCGCTGCTGCAAGACCGTAGCCTGCAACCGCCGCAGGCGGTCCATGGCGTTGATCTTAGCGGCGAGAATAAGCTGGTTGTAGGGCTTGGGTAAAAAGTCATCGCCGCCAGCATCCAGGCACCGCGCCAGCGCTTCGCTCTCGCGCAGGGAGGTGAGGAAGATCAGCGGCACCAGCTCTTCACCTGCCAGTTGCTTGATCCGGCGCGCCGCCTCGAAGCCGTCCATCACCGGCATCAGTGCGTCCATCAACACCAGTTGCGGGCGCTCGCGGGTAAACACCTCGACCGCTTCGGCACCATTGGTGGCCGTGAGCACTTGGTGCCCTTGGCGCCGTACGATGGTCGACAGCAACAGCAGGTCGGCGGCGCTGTCTTCGGCGATCAGGATCGTCAGCGGCTCAAGGACCGGGGCCAGGGCGCTCAACTGATGTCGAACAGTTTGTCGAAGTTGGAGATGGCGAGGATCTTGCGCACATCGGAGTTGCTGTTGATCACCTGCACTTCGGCATTATCGCCACCGGCATGGTCACGCAACAGCAGGAGCATACCCAGGGCGGAGCTGTCCATGTAGGTGGCTTCCTTCAAGTCGACGACGTACAACTCAGGCACTTTATAGAAACGCTCGTAAGCATCACGAAACGCTTGATGGCTGCCGAAATCAAACCGGCCCTTGACCGCGATCATCAACTTCTTCCCATCCAGGGATACTTCTGACTCGACTGACATGCGACTGCTTCCTTGTCATTGGCAATGACACAAGGTTTAGCAGGCGAACCCGATCTGAGCAACACCACACATCAACTGTAGGAGCCGGCTTGCCGGCGATGGCGGTGTATCAGGCACAATTGAGCCCATTGATAGGCCGCTATCGCCGGCAAGCCGGCTCCTACAATACACGGCGGTGGTGGTTAGAACTGGGACTGGCGTGGGAGGCGCTGGGACAGTTCGTCGAGCAGCTTTTGCTCGCGCTTGTCTTCAAGCGCGCGTGCTTCGTCGATATAACGCTGCACCAATTTGCGCAAACCTTCGACCCGGGCAAACGCCGCTTGCCAGCTCTCGCGGGCTTTATCGAGGTTGTTCTGGTGCCACGCCAGGCTCTGGCGCTGCTGGCCGACGGCGGTTTCCAACTGATTGAGAAAGCCCTGGTAGCCCATCAGCCACTGGCCCGATACGCCTTTGCTGCCGCGCTCGATCCACTGCTGCTGGTACTCGCCCCGGAAACGCTCCAGGTCGCCCAGTTTGCTTTCGGCCAAGCGCACCTGCCCCTGGAAATAACCCAGGCGCTGCACGGCGGTTTTCTCGGCCTTTTCGGCCATGTCCACCACCGGAGCCAGGCGTGCGGCGCGGCTGTTGGCCATGGCTTAGCCGCCCGGCGCGGGGGCGAAGATCGTCTGCAGGTGCGCTTCGCTCTCGCCCATGCTGATCTTGTCGTTGAGGCCCTGGCGCAGGTAGGTCACCAACTGCGGTTGCAGGGCGATGGCCAGGTCGGTGTCGCGATCACCGCCGGCCACGTAGGCGCCAACGCTGATCAAGTCGCGGCTCTGTTGGTAGCGTGACCACAGTTGTTTGAAATGCTGGGCGCGGGCCATGTGTTCCGGCGTAACCACCGCCGGCATCACCCGGCTGATGGACGCTTCGATGTCGATGGCCGGGTAGTGCCCTTCTTCAGCCAGGCGCCGCGACAGTACGATGTGGCCGTCGAGCACGCCCCGCGCCGAGTCGGCAATCGGGTCCTGCTGGTCATCGCCTTCGGACAATACGGTGTAGAACGCGGTAATCGAGCCACCACCGGCTTCGGCGTTACCGGCGCGCTCCACCAGTTTGGGCAGCTTGGCGAACACCGACGGCGGATACCCCTTGGTGGCCGGCGGTTCACCGATGGCCAGGGCGATTTCCCGCTGGGCCTGGGCGAAACGCGTGAGCGAGTCCATCAGCAACAGCACGTTCTTGCCTTTGTCGCGGAAATATTCGGCGATGCGCGTGCAGTACATCGCCGCACGCAAACGCATCAGCGGTGCATCGTCCGCCGGGGATGCAACCACCACCGAGCGCTTGAGGCCCTCTTCGCCGAGGCTGTGCTCGATGAATTCCTTCACCTCGCGACCCCGCTCGCCGATCAGCCCCACCACGATGATGTCGGCCTCGGTAAAGCGGGTCATCATGCCCAGCAACACCGACTTACCCACGCCAGTACCGGCGAACAGGCCCAGACGCTGGCCGCGGCCGACCGTCAATAATCCGTTGATACTGCGAATGCCCACGTCCAGCGGCACGCTGATCGGGTTACGGTTGAGCGGGTTGATGGTAGGGCCATCCATCGGCACCCAGTCCTCGGCCTTCATGCCGCCCTTGCCATCCAGCGCGCGACCGGCGCCGTCGAGCACGCGGCCAAGCATGCTCATGCCCATTGGCAGGCGACCGGTGTCAGCCAAGGGCACCACACGGGCGCCGGGGGCAATGCCCGCCAGGCTGCCCACGGGCATCAGGAAGATCTTGCTGCCGGAGAAGCCCATCACTTCGGCTTCGACCTGCACCGGGTGGTAGCTGTCGTCGTTGATCACCATGCAGCGGCTGCCCATGGCGGCACGCAGGCCTTCGGCTTCGAGGGTCAGGCCAACCATGCGCAGCAAGCGCCCTTCGAGGATCGGCTGGCCAGGCAACTCGGCGGCCTCGGCATAACCGCTCAAGCGCTTGGCGAAGCTGGTGCGATCAAGGCGCATCAGGGGCGTCCAGGTCCACGCTAAGGTCGGGCTCGGCCGGGTTCAACACCTGCTCATGGGCTTGATCCAGCAACTTGGCCATGATCTGGCTGATGCGGGTTTCGACCGTGGCATCGATGCGGCTGTGTTCGGTTTCGACGCGGCAACCACCGGGCTGCAACGCGGCGTCCTCGACGATGCGCCAGGTCTCTTCGTGGCGCTCGCGCAGGGCTTTGACCTGCTCGAAATCCTGCGGGTTGATGTACAGCCGCACATTGCCGACACCCAGTGGCAGCAGTTTGAGGGCTTCGCGCATGACGCTTTCGATATGGCTGGAGTCCAGCACCAGCTCGCGCTGGATCACCTGCCGGGCGATGTGCTGCACCAGGTCGACCATGGCTTTTTCGATCTGTGAATCCTGTTCGGCGATCGGGTCGAACAACACCCCCATCAAGCGTTCCAGGCTGGCGAGCTTGACGCTCAGCGCCTCCTCCGCTTCCTGGCGCACCTTGAGGGTGGTGCTGCGAAAACCGTCTTTTTCACCCGCCGCGAAGCCCTCGTTGTAGGCCTCCTGGCGGATGGCTTCCAACTCTTCCAGGGTCAGGGGCTGGACTTCATCCAGCGGCACTTCTTCCATTTCCGCCGGAGGCTCTTCAACCGGTTCCGGCTCAGGCTCGGGCAAATGCGGATCGAAGCTGGGCAACGACCAGATGTCGAACCCACCGACGTCCCGCGCGCGAATCAGATCGCTGGGCGCCTCATCTTTGTTCGACATGAAAGGCGCCTTAGATCATTTCTTCGCCGCCCTTCCCGCCGAGAACGATTTCTCCGGCTTCGGCCATACGGCGGGCAATGGTGAGGATTTCTTTCTGCGCGGTTTCCACGTCGCTGACGCGCACCGGGCCTTTGGCTTCCAGGTCGTCGCGCAACAGTTCCGAGGCACGCTTGGACATGTTCTTGAAGATCTTCTCTTTGACGTTTTCGTCCGAGCCCTTGAGGGCCAGCACCAGCACGTCCGAGGACACTTCGCGCAGCAATGCCTGGATGCCACGATCGTCGACATCGGAAAGGTTGTTGAACACGAACATGAGGTCTTCGATCTGGCCGGACAGGGTGTCGTCGATCTCGCGGATCGAGTCCATCAACTGGCCTTCGACCGAGCTGTCGAGGAAGTTCATGATGTCGGCCGCGCGCTTGATACCACCCAGGGTGGTGCGCGAGGCGTTCGAGTTGCCGGAGAACTGCTTCTCCAGGATCGTGTTGAGTTCTTTAAGCGCCGCCGGTTGCACGGTGTTCAGCGACGACACGCGCAGGATGATGTCCAGGCGCACTTTATGGTCGAAGTGGCCGAGCACTTCACCGGCCTGGTCCGGGTCGAGGTAGGCCACTACGATCGCCTGGATTTGCGGGTGTTCGTAGCGGATCACGTCGGCAACGGCGCGCGGCTCCATCCATTTGAGGCTGTCGAGGCCGCTGGTGTTGCCACCAAGCAGGATGCGGTCGATCAGGCCGTTGGCCTTGTCTTCGCCCAGGGCCGAGGTGAGCATCTTGCGGATGTAGCTGTCGGAGCCGACACCCAGGCTGGTCTGGTCGCCGACGATCTCGACGAACTCGCTCATCACCTGCTCGACTTGCTCGCGGTGCACATTGCGCATCTGCGCCATGGCCACGCCGACACGCTGAACCTCTTTGGGGCCCATGTGGCGCAGCACTTGGGCGGCGTCGGTTTCACCCAGGGACAGCAGCAGGACTGCGGCTTTGTCGACCTTGGTGAGCTTGGCAACAGCGGCTCGATTATCACTCATCTGCGTTGATCCACTCTTTCACGACCTGGGCCACACGGCCCGGGTCTTCTGCCACCAGACTCTTGATTGCATTCAGCTGAGCGTCATAGCCTTCGCTCGGGCTTGGCAACAGGATACTTTGCGGGCCACCGAGGCTGACGCGGTCGTTGGCCAGTTCGCCGTCCAGGCCGCCCATGCCACCCAACTCGACGTCGCCGCCTGCCAGGGCAAGCTGTTTCTTGCCGTTGCCGGTGATGTTGTTGAGCACCGGGCGCAGCACGCCGAACACCAGTACCAGGATAAACAACACACCCAGTACTTGCTTGACGATGTCCCAGAACCACGGCTGCGAGTAGAACGCCGGCTCGGCGATCACTTCGCCACGCTCGGCGGAGAACGGCATATTGATCACGCTGACACTGTCACCACGGCTCGCGTCGAAACCGACGGCATCCTGCACCAGGCGCGTGAAGCGCGCCAATTCGTCGGCGCTCCAAGGAGCACGGGTGACGGCGCCATCCGCGGCATTGACCTTGACCTGGTCATCCACCACCACCGACACCGACAGGCGATTGACGCGGCCTTGTTGCTGTTTGGTGTGGCTGATGGAACGGTCAAGCTCGAAGTTCTTGGTGGACTGGTTACGCTTGTCCGCCGGGTACGGCGCGAGCATCGGCTGGCCGGTGGCCGGGTCCATGATCTGCTGACCATTGGCGTCCAGCAGCGGCTGGCCAGGTTGCACCGCGCCAGCGCTGGCAGCTGCGCCACCGGTGGTTTGCGGTGCCGAGGCCGGGGCCGGCGGCTGGTTGCTCAGGGCGCCGGGCACACCTTGCGGCGGGCCATTGGCGGCGGTGCGTTGTTCACTGGTGGACTGCTCGCTGCGCAGCGCCGGTTGGTCCGGGTTGAACTGCTCGGAGGTCGACTCGACGGCGCTGAAGTCAACGTCGGCGGACACTTCCGCCTTGTAGCGGTCGTTGCCGAGCACCGGTTGCAGAATGTTGTGCACACGCTGGGTAAGCATGCTTTCGACGCGGCGGCTGTAGTCGAACTGCTTGCCGGCCTGGGTCAACGCAGAGTTTTCCGCCTGGTCGGACAGCAGGTTGCCCTTCTGGTCCACCACGGTGATCTGCGATTTGCTCAGTTCAGGCACGCTGGTGGCGACCAGGTTGACGATCGCCAGCACCTGGCCAGGCTCCAGGGAGCGGCCGGAGAACAGTTCGACCAATACCGAGGCACTTGGCTTGCGCTCGTCGCGCACAAACACCGAGCTTTTCGGAATGGCCAGGTGCACACGGGCACCCTTGACGTTGTTGAGGCTGGAGATGGTGCGCGCCAGTTCGCCTTCCAGGCCACGACGATAGCGGGTGGCTTCCATGAACTGGCTAGTGCCCAGGCCCTGGTCCTTGTCGAGGATCTCAAAACCGATGTTGCTGTCGGACGGGGTCACGCCGGCGGCGGCGAGCTTCATGCGCGCACGGGCCACATCGTCGGCCTTGACCAGCAGCGCCCCGGAGTTGGGCTCCACGGTGTAGGCGATGTCGGCGGCGGCGAGGGTTTCCATGATCTGCTTGGAATCCATGCCCGCCAGGCTGCCATACAGCGGCCGGTAATCGGGTTGCTGCGACCACAGCACCACGGCAAAACCAATCGCCACGCTGGCAGCCAGGCCGACCATCAGGCCCACCTGACGCAACATGGTCATTTCGGAGAGGTTTTCCAGGAACGACAGGCCAAACAGCGGCGGCTTGCCGTCTGCCTTGGCGGGTACGTTGTCCACGACTGCTTCTGCCATGACTTAAATCTCGTCCTTAAACCGGCATCTGCATGATGTCTTGGTAAGCCTGAACCAGCTTGTTACGCACCTGGGTCAACGCCTGGAACGAAACGCTGGCCTTTTGCGAGGCGACCATCACGTCGGTGAGGTCCACGCCGCTTTTGCCGATCTCGAACGCGTTGGCCAACTGGCTGGAAGCTTGCTGGGTGTCACTGACTTTGTTGATGGCCTGGCCGAGCATGTCGGCGAAGCTGCTTTGGCCCAATTCCGGCGCTGGCGCGACGGATTTCGGTTGAGCCATGGCATCCATTTGCATGGAGCGCATATCCAACATCAACCGATTGAACTCAATACCCTGGCTCATGAACTTCTCTCTCCGACAACCCGCATTTTTTTTGACGCTACGCCGCACTTACTAGGGGAGGTAGCAACAAGGGTGCCAGCTCTGGTTTAACTCGTAAGAAAAGGCGACAAACCTTGTCGGCCTCGATACTAATCAGGTGGCGAACAGATACGCCTCGACATCCATCCCCGCGTCACGCATCTGCGCCAGCTTGTAGCGCAAGGTGCGCGGGCTGATGCCCAGGCGCTCGGCGGCCTCTTTGCGACGGCCACGCTCGGCGCGCAGGGTGTCGATGATCATCTGGAATTCGCGGCGACGCAGGTCGTCGCCCAGCGCACCGGCGGTTTCGGTTTCGGCCACCACGGGCGCAGGCGCCAAGGTTGGCAGCGGCGCGGCACCGCTGCCCAGGGCCAGGCAGAAATCCTGGGGCTGGATCAGGCCGCCCTGTTGCAGGATCAGCGCACGCTGGA
Source organism: Pseudomonas sp. AC112 (assembly GCF_979253545.1). Taxonomy (NCBI): domain Bacteria; kingdom Pseudomonadati; phylum Pseudomonadota; class Gammaproteobacteria; order Pseudomonadales; family Pseudomonadaceae; genus Pseudomonas; species Pseudomonas sp. AC112. Next base: position 4,137,498 of record NZ_CEEDCM010000001.1, on the reverse strand, counting down.
TGGCGTTGTCGAGCTCCCGCACATTACCCGGCCACGGGTAGGCGATCAGGCAGGCCTGGGCCTCAGCCGACAGCCGCGCCTGGGCGTGCTTCATTTTTTTGACGTGGTTATTCAGCAGACGCTCGGCCAACGGAATGATGTCCGCCGGGCGCTCGCGCAACGGGCGCCAGGCCAGGGGGAATACCGACAGACGGTAGAACAGGTCTTCGCGAAAGCGCCCGGCCGCTACTTCGCCCGCCAGGTCGCGGTTGGTGGTGGCGACTACGCGGATATCCAACTGGATCGGCTTCCGTGCGCCGACGCGCTCCACTTCACGCTCCTGCAGCACCCGCAGCAACTTGGCTTGCAGGCCCAGGGGCATTTCCGAAATCTCATCGAGCAGAATGGTGCCGCCGTCAGCCTGCTCGAACTTGCCCGCCTGGGCCGCGATGGCGCCGGTAAAGGAGCCTTTTTCGTGGCCGAACAGCGTGGCTTCGAGCATGTTGTCGGGGATCGCCGCGCAATTGATGGCGATAAACGGCTGCTTGGCGCGGGTCGATTGCTGATGGATGTAACGCGCCAGCACTTCCTTACCGGTGCCGGACTCGCCGGAAATCAACACCGTGGAATCGCTGCGCGCCACGCGGGCCGCCAGCTCCAGCAATTGCGCGCTGGCCGGTTCGAAGGCAATCGGACCCTCGCCGTCAGTGGCCGGGATTACACCCAGGGCGTGCCGAGCAACCAGCTCGATCAAGGCTTTGGGTTCGAAGGGTTTTACCAGGTAATCCGCCGCACCCTGGCGCATGGCATCGACCGCACGCTCGACGGCGCCATGGGCAGTCATCAGCAATACCGGCAACTGCGGCTGACGCGCACGCAGCAGGCCGAGCAACTGGTGCCCGTCCATGCCGGGCATGTTTACATCGCTGACCACCAGGCTGAAGGACTCCTGCTCCACCGCCTCCAAGGCGTCTTCGGCAGAACCGACCGCCCGGTAGTCATGGCCCGCCAACAGCAGCGTGTCAGCCAATGCTTCACGCAGGGCGCGATCGTCTTCCACCAACAGAACCTTGATTGCCATAGCCTTCCTACTCCGCGCTTGCCGCGCATGAAAACAGCGGCAAGGTCATCAATGCACAGGTGCCCCGCCCAACCCGGGAGTGCAATTGCAATTCTCCCTGATGAGCACGCGCCACTGCCTTGACCACGGTCAGGCCCAGGCCGGTGCCGTTGGTCTTGGTGGTGAAAAAAGGTTCGCCCAGACGCTGCAACACGGCGGGCTCGATACCGCTGCCGCTGTCACTGATGCACAGGCGCAGGTTTTGCTCGCGGTTGTACAGGTGCACCTTGAGCCGCGCACCGGGGCCGCTGGCTTGAGTGGCGTTCTCGATCAGGTTGAGCAGCGAGCCGACGAGGGTGTCACGGTTGCACAGCAGTTCACCAAGGTGGCTGTCGCACTGCCAACGCACGTGCACGTCTTGAATATGGGTGGCGGCCGCCGCTTGCAGGGCCTGCATCAACTCGGCCGGCGTGATGCGGTCGGTCAGCGGCAATTCGCCACGGGCAAACACCAGCATGTCGCGCACCTGATGCTCCAACTCGTGCAGACGTTCCTTGAGCCGCCCGGCAAACCGTTGGTGGGTGGCGGCAGGCAACTGTTCGTCAGTCAAATGACTGGCGTAGATCAGCGCCGCCGACAGCGGTGTACGGATCTGATGCGCCAGAGAAGCGACCATGCGCCCCAGCGACGACAGACGCTCGTGACGCGCCAACTGGTCTTGCAAGTGACGGGTTTCAGTCAGGTCATTAAGCAGCACCAACTGGCCCGGCTCCGCGTCCAGGGAACGGGTGGCGATGGACAAGCGGCGGCCGTCCTTGAGGGAGATTTCATGGCCGTCGTCTTCACGCGGCGCAAAGCAGCGGGTGATGACATGGCGCCAAAGCTCACCTTCCAACGGCAGGCCGAGCATGTCGCAGGCCGCCGGGTTGGCTTCGCGCACGCGGCCTTCTTCGTCGATGACGATCACGCCACCGGGCAGTAGCGACAGTAGGTTTTGCAGGCGGTTGGCCAGGCGCTCTTTCTCGGCCAACTCTTCCATGCGCTGGGCACTGACCACGGCCAACTCGCCTTTAAGCTCGGACACACGGGCTTCGAGCAGGCTGTAGGAGTCGGTCAATTGGCTGGACATCTGGTTGAACAGCGAAAAGGCCTGTTCCAGGCCTTGGCGGCTTTGCTGTTCTACAGAGGGAACCAGCCCTGCAATGGCAGGACTGGAAGAATGTTGGGCGGCGTGGGGCATCATGCTCTCTCGCTTGGCTGACCGTCAGTTAAACGGAACGTTGCGAGGGCTGTAGCAATACTTGTGCCGAAAAAAAACCGCTGATAAATCAGCGGCTTGAAAAACAGGCGTCAATCATCTGCCTGTTCATCACCTTCTTTGCGGCTCATACCGTACTTGCGCATCTTCTCCACCAGGGTGGTACGACGGATGCGCAGGCGCTCGGCGGCACGGGCGACGATGCCGTTGGCGTCGTCCAGGGCTTGTTGGATCAGGCCCTGCTCGAGATTACCGAGGTAGTCCTTCAGGTCCAGGCCTTCGGGCGGCAGCATGGCGGTCGAACCGAAGTCCGGGGTATGGCCGTTGATGGCCACCCGCTCTTCCATGTCGCTGCGCAGGCTGTCGACCAGTTGCTCGTCTTCGTCGTCGACGTAGCGGAATTTCTTCGGCAGCTCGACCACGCCGATCACACCGTAGGGGTGCATGATCGCCATGCGCTCCACCAGGTTGGCCAGCTCGCGCACGTTGCCCGGCCAGCCGTGGCGGCACAGGGACATGATCGCGGCGGAGTTGAAGCGGATCGAACCGCGCTTTTCGTGCTCCATGCGCGAGATCAACTCGTTCATCAGCAACGGGATGTCTTCCACGCGCTCACGCAGCGGGGCCATCTCGATCGGGAATACGTTGAGGCGGTAGTACAGGTCTTCGCGGAAGCTGCCGACCTCGATCATGCTCTCGAGGTTCTTGTGGGTCGCCGCGATGATGCGCACGTCGACGCTCTGGGTCTTGTTGCTGCCCACGCGCTCGAACGTACGCTCCTGCAATACGCGCAGCAGCTTGACCTGCATCGGCAGCGGCATGTCGCCGATTTCGTCGAGGAACAACGTACCGCCGTTGGCCAGCTCGAAACGCCCGGCACGGCTGGTGATCGCCCCGGTAAAGGCGCCCTTTTCGTGGCCGAACAACTCGCTTTCGAGCAGCTCTGCAGGGATCGCCCCGCAGTTGACCGGCACGAAAGGCCCGTCGCGGCGCTTGGAGTGATAGTGCAGGTTGCGCGCGACCACTTCCTTGCCAGTGCCGGACTCACCGAGGATCAGCACACTGGCGTCGGTATCGGCCACTTGCTGCATCATCTGGCGCACGTGCTGGATGGCACGACTGGTACCGACAAGGCTGCGGAACAGGTTGGGCTCGCGGTGACGACCGCGCTCGCGGGCCTGGTCATACATCTCGCGATAGACCTGGGCACGGTGCAGGGAATCAAGCAATTTGCTGTAGCTGGGGGGCATTTCCAGGGTGGAAAGCACTCGGCGGCGTTGGTCTTCCGGCAGGTCGACAGAAGAAATATCACCCATTAGCAACACTGGAAGGAACTCATCCCAGGTAGACAGTGTCTTTAACAAGCCCAAAACAGCGCCAGGAGCGTTCACCGTCCCGATCAGCACACAAATGACTTCACGGCTCGATGACAATGAGCTGACCGCCTGCTGCCAGTCATGGCTGCCGCAGGGCAAATTTTCTTCGCCAAGAAAATTCAAAATCACCGCTAAATCGCGGCGGCGGACGCTATCGTCATCAATCAGCAGAATTTTGGTTTCACGCCACATGCAATAGCAACTTCCCTAGTAAAACTTCCTGCCCCGAAGTGAGGGCAATCGAGACGCCTGTAAGACTTTGTACCTTACTAGACGTCTGAAATCTGAAAACAGCACTAGTTAAGTCAAAAATGCTGGCACAGTCAAATATATGACGCGCCGTTCGGACTAACTGAGCCCATTCAGCCGAACAGATGGTAAACCTTTGACGCGTTTTTAGCTTGGTTGATCTGCGACATCTCTTCGAAAATCGCCTGGCGCTCGCCCGTCGTCACCTCAAGCAATTGCTGGTAAACCGCTAGCAGGCTCTCAAGCTTTTCACGCAACGCACCTTCGTCCACCGGCGCTTCGCTGAGCACCTCGTCGATGACGTGACGACAGCCCAGGTCCAGTTCGCCGATGGCGTCCCAGTTGCGGTCCGCCAGCGCGCCGATCAGCGCCTCACGGGTTTCATCAATGCGTTGCAGTGCTTGGCTCATGACGTGCTCCTCAAGGCCGGTGGCCTTATTGTGCGGCGGTCTGTGGCGCGCCGATGGCATCCCAGCCTTCTTTCACGGTGATCAGCAAACGCGCAACTTCGTCGATCATGTCGGCGTCGTTGTGCAAATTGGCTTCCATCAAACGGTTGGTCATGTACACGTACAGGCCTTCCAGTTGCTGAACGTATTCCTTGTTGTCGCTCTTTTCCGCACTCAGGCCGTCACGCAGGCCGATGAGGATATCGGCGGCCTTGCCCAGCATCAGGCCCTTCGCTGCGATGTCGCCACGCGCCAGCGCGCCTTTGGCTTGCGCCATGCGGTCAAGCCCGCCCTCCATCAACATCTGCACCAGGCGGTGCGGGCTGGCTTCGGAGATCTGGGCATGGGAATTGACCTTCTGGTATTGGCGAAGGGCTCTCATGGGATTCATGTTTCTACCTCGTGACAGGCAACAGCGAGAAGGGTTGCAGTAACCATTATGTCGACCCGTTCGCAAAAAACTTTAAGCCGATGGTCCTACAAAGAACAAAGCCCAGGTCAACGGACCCGGGCTTTTTTATCCGCATTCAATCAGCTATCACTGCTTTGCGATTTACTGAGCGCATTGAGCGTGCCGAGGATACTGTTGCTCTGCTGGCGCAACTGCGCCACTAGCGTATCCATGGCCGTGTACTTGCGGGTCAAGGCGTCTTGCATGGTGGTGAGACGCTCATCCAGGGCGGTCTGCTGCTTGTTCAGGTCTTTGAGGCTGTCCGACAAGGATGTGGAACGCGTCGCCAGAATTCCCGTGGTGGCCTTGGCATAGCCATCGGTGGCGGTGGTCAGCCGTGCAAGCAAACCGTTCTTGCCGCTGAAGATACTGTTGATGTCGGCGGCGTTTGTCAGTACGGCCTTGTCCCACTGTTTGGCATCAATGCTCAGCGCGCCAGTGTCCTGGTCGGTAGTGACACCGAACTGGGCCAGGGACTTCAGGCTACCGTTGCCGGACAGTGCGTTGAACTCGTTGCGAATCGCAGCCTGCAAGGTGCGCATGGTCGAGTCGCCGGTCAGGGTGGCCGCCACCGAGTTGCCGGCAGCATCCTTGGTCACCTTGGTCTCGGCGTTCATCGCCTTGAGCAGGGCGTTGTAGGTGTCGACGAAACCCTTGACCCCGGATTTGAGGGCGGTGGTGCTTGTAGTGACCGAAATGGTCAGCGCTGTACGAAGCGGGTTCGGGCTCTGATCATTCGCAGTGACCGTCGGCGACAACGCCAGCAATTTAATGCTCACGCCACTCACCGCATCCGTGATGCTGTTGGTCTTGGATTCCGCGGCAATGCCATCGATGGTGTACTTGGCGTTCTGAGGTGGGTTGACCACCGTGTACCCCGTATCGATCCCGGAGTTGCCCGACATTGTCAGGTCCGAACCGACCCCGCCATTGGTGGAGGTCAGAATAAGACGCGAACCGTTGGAGTCGGTAAGAATGTTGGCACTCAAGCCAGCAGTACCAAATTGAGAGTTGATCGAGTCACGCACCTGTTGCAAGGTCGCGCCGGCCGGCACACTCAGGTCGAAGTTCTTGCCCGACTGGCTGATCGTCAGCGTCGTTGGGGTGGTGCCGCTGTTCACAACGGTCGACTGGCCACCCGTGAAACTCTTGGTCGACAACTTCGAAGGCGTCGCCAACTGGTTGACGATCAGCGCGAAGCTACCGCTCGCCGCACCCTGGTTGGCCGTCATGGTGGCAACCTTCTCGTCCGAAGACGTACCGGTCAAGCCACTGAAGCTGTTGTCGGTGCCCATATTGGCCAGCGCACCACGGAAGGCGTCCAGGGCGGCCTGGATCTTGCCGATCGACGACAGCTGGGTGGTCGCCTTTTGCGACTGCAGATTGATCTGAGCCTGTTTCGGCGCTCGCTCGGCATCCACCAGGGATTTCACAATTGCCTGAGTGTCGAAACCCGACCCCACGCCGGTAATCGTTGTACCCGCCATCATCTTTCTCCTATTCCGGTGGCTGCCGTTATCTTGACGAACGTCGCTTCAAGCGGTGACAGCAACAAATTTCATGCCAGTTCAAGCCTTGTCATCAAACAACACATGACTGGCGCTGGCCAGGTTTTGCGCCAGCTTCAGGGCTGTTTCCGAAGGAATCTGCCGGATCACTTCACCCGTGTCGGTGGCAATGACCTTGACCACGACCCTGTGGGTGGAATCATCAATGGAAAAGTCCAGATTACGCTGGGCCGCTTGTACGAATTCTTTAATATCGGTGACCGCTTTTTCCAGGCTGTCCTTTTGGGACGTGCCCACGGTTGGCGCGGCCGCTTCAACCTTGCTTTTGTCCTTGTCTGCAACCACAGGTGCCACGGTGCCTTGGGGGGCCAGCGGCGGATAAGACAAGTTCAGTTTTACATTCATGTCCATGCCCAATCTCCTCTGATTGGAAAAGACGAAAGGGCACGTAAACGCGCCCTTCCGTCAATCACCACGTGCCGTTATTACTGAAGCAGCTTCAGTACAGCGGATGGCAGCTGGTTAGCCTGCGACAGGATCGCAGTGGAAGCCGACTGCAGGGTTTGCTGCTTGGTCAGTTCAGCGGCTTCGGAAGCGAAGTCGACGTCCTGGATGGTGGAGCGAGCAGCGGTGCTGTTTTTCTGGATGTTGGACAGGTTGTCCACAGTGCTGGTCAGACGGTTCTGTACCGCACCCAGGCCCGAACGGGAGCTGGAGATGGTTGCGATAGCCTGGTCGATCACGGAAACAGCGTTCTGGGCCTTGGTGGCGTCAGTCACGTCAGTTTGCGATACGGAGGTCTTGGCCGAAGCAGCCGAAGTAGCGGCACCGAAGACACCGGTCACACCAGCGCCTTCCAGGGAGTAACCCTTGGCGGAGTCCATGTTCACAGCACCGGTAGCGATGATGCCGTCAGCCAGGGCAGTAGCGGTACCGTAAGCGCCCGAACCGTCTTTGGTGGCAACAGTGATGGTGCCGGCAGCGGTCGAAGCACTGAAGGACAGGTTTTCACCGGTGTCGGATTTAACCGACAGAGTGCCTTTGGCCTCGTCGTAGTTAACGCTGATACCCAGTTTGGCGGAGTTCGACTTCAGCTGGTCAGCCAGGCTGGCAGTGTCTTTTACGCCAACGAATGTGGTGGCTTGGCCGCCAACGGTCATGGTGAACGAAGCTGGAGCGGTAGCAGCACCGGCGCCGACTACGAACTGAGCTTCAGTGCTGGCGGTAGCGCTCAGGCCACCGATGGCGCCGTTCAGCTGGGCGGCGATGGTTTTGGCAGAAGCTGCACCGGCTACGGTAACGCTGGCAGTCTGGCCGTTACCGGTCACTGCGATTGCGCCGCCTACAACACCAGCGCCTGGAGTGATGCCGATGCTCTTGATTTGCTGCGAACCGATGTTGTTGGCAGCAACGTTGTCCAGGGACAGGTTGATGGTTTCGTTAGCGTTGGCGCCAACCTGGATCGACTTGGTACCGTACGAACCGTCCAGCAGCTTCTGGCCACCGAAAGTAGTGGTCTGGGCGATACGGGTCAGTTCCGAAGTCAGGGCCTGGTATTCGTCGTTGTTCGACTTACGGTCGTCAGGGCTCAGGGAGCCGGTTGCCGAGGACAGAGCCAGGGTACGCATTTTTTGCAGAATGTCGGTCGAAGCCTGCATTGCGCCTTCAGCGGTCTGCGCGATGGAGATACCATCGTTGGCGTTCTTTACAGCTTGACCCAGGCCGTTGATCTGGCTGGTCATACGGTTGGCGATACCCAGGCCGGCGGCGTCGTCTTTAGCGCTGTTGATACGCAGGCCGGAAGACAGGCGCTGCATCGATTGGGCCAGGGCGCCGCCAGCTTTGTTCAGGTTGCCCTGAGTAGTGATCGAAGCAATGTTGGTGTTTACTGTTAAAGCCATGACGAAATCCTCGTTGGATGGATACTGCGGCTTCCGGCCCTGGCAACCGCCGGGTGTGGCCTGAGAACCTACGTAATAGTTATCGTCGTGGTAGCCGGTTGCTTGAGGATTTTTTTTGATTTTTTTGCTGGCGTCGTGCCACCCCTTGCAATTCAAGGGTTTACGCGAGCTCCAAAGCCCGATTTCATTGGGTTTTTTGGCGCCAAATAAAAAACGCCGATGATCTTTCGATCATCGGCGTTTTTTTGTGGACGCTATCAAGGCATCAAGGGCGATAGAGAATTGCCGAGCCCCACGACAGGCCCACACCAAAACCGCTGATAGCCACGCGCTTCCAAGTGGCGTCCATCACGTGCTTTTCCAACAGCAAGGGAATGCTCGATGACACGGTGTTGCCGGTCTCGACCATGTCCTTGATGAACTTGTCCACCGGTGCATCTTCAAAACGACGCGCCACGGCGTCGACAATCGCCGCACTGCCCTGGTGGATGCAGAACGCATCGATCTCATCCGCCTTGAGATCCGACTCCTTGAGCAGCTCATGCAAATGCGCCGGCACCTTGAGCAGAGCGAAGTTGAAGACCTGGCGGCCGTTCATGAAGAACACGCCATCACTGACCTTCAGGTGCGGCGCACCGGAACCGTCGGTGCCGAACTTCGACTTGCCCAGCAACCACGGCGCATCCTCACCCATCCAGGTGGCAGTAGCAGCATCGCCGAACAGCATGGTGGTGTTGCGGTCTTCCGGGTCGACGATCTTGGAGTACGGGTCAGCGGTGATCAGCAGGCCGTTTTTCAGGCCCGCGGCTTCCATGAAGCCTTTCATCGCGTAGATACCGTAGACGTAACCGGAACAACCCAGGGAAATATCAAAGGCCGCGACGTGGGTCGGCAGGCCGAGCTTGTCCTGGACGATGGCGGCCGTGTGCGGCAGGCCTTCTTCATCACCGTTCTGGGTGACGACGATCAGCGCATCGATGGACTCGCGCTTCAAATCCGGGTTATTGGCAAACAAAGCGTTGACCGCCTCGACACACAGATCGGAGGTTTCCTGCGCGGCATCCTTGCGCGGCAGGAACGCCGAACCGATCTTGCCAATGATGAATTCTTCATCCTTGGCGAATTTGGCACCCTGGGCGTAGTTATCGATCCCGTCTGCCGGCACGTAACTGGCGATGCTTTTTATGCCAATCATTGTGGCTTCCCAATACTAAATAGCTGGAGAACACCCCTGGGCCACGCCCGGAGTGCTGACAATAAAGGGGATAACCCCATAAAAATCTCGCTGAAAGCCGCCTCGCAAGGACCCTGTGACGACTTATCCTTTTCACACGATACAGTGAAGATGCGCTTTATGACTCACAGGTCACTCAATTTTGTGTGCTTTATGCAAAACCTTCAAACAATTAAATCCCAGAAACGACAACGGCCCGCCCTGTTTCCAGGGCGGGCCGCATGACGTCACGCCATTTACATCTTGTTGAACAGGCTCAACTGCGAGATTTTCACGAAGGCCAGTTGCGAAGCCTGGAGCATGGTCTGCTGCAGCGTCAGGTTAATCGCCGCCTCGCCCATATCGATGTTGGCCAGGTCGCTCATGGTGCTGGTAGTAGCGATGGTGATACTCGAGTTTTCATCGGCCTGGATATCCATCGCGTTCTGCCGTGCCCCGATGGAGCCCCGCACGTTGACGATCTGCGACATTGAGTTGGCCAAATTGGCGATCGAGCTATCCAGGGCATCCTTGAGCTTGACCGTCGCCGCCGGATTGCCGTCGGCCGGCAATTCCAAGGCCTTACGCAACTGGCCGAGGGTATCCAGTGCATTCTGGGTTTTCTGGGTGTTGGCACCGACAGAAAATTGGTCCCCCGCTTGCGGCAGCCCACCACTGATGTCGAACGTCACCCCAGCCGCTGTTACAGTGGTCCCGCCGCCGGTATCACCCGTGGCGATCGCCTTGCTGGCGCTCGAATAAGGCTGCGCGTACACCTCATAGGCAGTCGCGCTGGTGAACTTGATGATTGCGCCATTGTTGCTTGGGAAGGTGCTGGCATAGTCCGCCTGGTTGGACACTCGGGCGCCCGTCAGTTGCACACTCGATGGATTGCTCGGTGTGCGCGAGACACTGAACGTATCCGGCTTGGCTGCCAGGCTGAACGAACGGTCCTTGACCAGCGCATCGGAGTTGGCGCCCGGCGCCACATCCCCAAGGTTCATGGTGATATCGAACTTCACGCCCCGCAGTGCAACGCTGGTGCTGCCTTCCTTGGTGGCGTCAAACGTGCCGTTGCCGGGAATCTCCGAAGTGACATCGTTGCCATTCTTGTCGGAGACTTTGTACTGGGTGCTGCTGGTGAACGTCAGCTTGTAGGGTTCGCCGTCGGCGAACTTGTTTGAGTAGTCGCTGCTGGAAGTCACCAGGCCAGCCGACAGGGCAACCTTGTTGTCATTGACCGTAGGCGGCACGGTCTGAGGGTTCGGCGCCAGCCAGGTGGCCTGGGTGCGCCCAGCATTGGCCGCACCTTCCAGGATAGTCTTGCCCGTATCACCGGCGCTGACGCTCAATGTATTGGAAATCCGCAGGCTCAACGGGGTTTCATCACCCTGATAGCTGTAGGTGCCATCGTTGTTGCGAGCATACGGCGGGGTCTGGGTCTTGGAGCCGGAGAACAGGTAATTGCCTGAAGAGTCCTTGCTGTTGAGCAGGCCCAGGACCTGGTCTTCAATCGCACCGACCTCACTGGCGATCGAACGACGATCAGCGTCACCGATGGCACCACCGGCACGCAGGGCCAACTGAGTGGCGCGCTGCATGGCGTCGCTAATGGCGCCCAGCACACTTTCTTCGTTGGTCAGAGAGTTTTTCAGGCTGGTGATGTTGGTCGTGGATTGCGCCACCATGTCTTTCTGCTGTTGCAGCATCAGCAACCGCGCGGCCGCCACCGGATCATCCGCGGCGGTTTGTACGCGCACACCAGAACTGGCCTGCTCCTGAGCCTTCACCACGCCCGAGTAATTGTCCGAATACTTGGCCGAGCTGGTTTCGAAATACTGCTGTGTAGAAATGCGCATCGTCCCAGACTCCCTTAAAGACTATTGATCAGCGTACTGAAGGTTTCTTGCGCAGCCTTGATGATCTGCGACGATGCCGTGTAGTACTGCTGGAACTTGATCATGTCGCCCGCCTCCTCATCCAGGTTGACCTGGGACACCGAGTTGCGCGCGTTTTTGTTGGCGGTCAGCAGCGCCCCGGTGGCCGTGCTGTCGGTACCTGCCGAAGCGGCCTTGGCGCCGACCGTCGACACCAACTTGCTGTTGGCCCCCACCAGGCTGGTGCCGCCGCTGCCATCGGCCGCCGTGCCTACAGTCGCCTTGGTCTGCAGGTTGATCAGTTGCTGGGCGTTGCGATTGTCGGACTTGCCGGAGGCGTTGAACGAAAAGGTCGTGCTGTCGCCATTGGTTGGCGAGCCGCCAACCGTGGTGTCGAAACTGAAGCTCTTGGCCGGTACCACCAAGGCACCGTTGGCATCACGCATCGGCACGTTGATCGTGACCTTGTTACCCTGCCCCGGGACAATACTGCCAGAGCCAATCGGGTTGCCTTGGGAATCATTGAGCGTGTACGGCTGGGTGCCATCAGCTGCCGGCTTGCCGAACACCATCTTCACCGGCATCGAATGTTCAATCCCGACACGCAGTTGCGCGGTGGCAGCACCGCCCTGGATATCCAGTGGCACCGTCAGCGTTGGCGGTGTAAACGAGCCCGTGCCCTGGTTGGTCTTACTGGCCTCGCCCGACAACGGCGCGGCAAAGGCAATCTTGGTCGGGTCGGTGAGGACGGTGCCGATTTCCTTGGCGCCATTGGCGGTCGGGCTGACCTTGAAGCTGTCACCCGCCTGCATGGGGCCGTTATTGAGTGCCAGGGTAAAGCCGTCGATCACCGCTGGCGGCGTGGCCGTAATATCAAAGGTGCCCATGGCCTGGCCGTCCGACCGCAGCACGGTAACTTTATTGAGGTCGGCAGGATCGTTGAAACTGACCTTGTAATCGTAATTGGTCAGTTTGCTGGTGTCTTTGATCGTCACGCCCAAGTTGCCGGCGCCCTGGTTACCTTGCGCGGAGACGCTGCGCTGGGCGATGGACGCGGCACTGTTGATGTCCTTGAACATCGAGCTACCGAACTCGCCGTTGAGGTCCAGGCCCTGGCCCAGTTGAGTGTTGATGGTATCGGCGGCGACGATCGCGATGCGCCCCAGGTCGTTGATCGCCGGCATCAACGCATCACTGCGATAGCGCAACAAGCCACCGATGCTGCCGCCACTGATCACATTGCCCAGGTCCATCGTCGTACCGCCGGACGCATTGAGCTGGATCGTGAACTGACTGGTGTCGTTCTTGCTCGGCACGGCGGACAGGGTGTTGGAGCGGTCGCCCAGCACCAGGGATTGGCCGGTACCGGTGCTGACACTGAAGATGCCGTCCTTCTCACTGGCGGTCACGCCGATCAACTCATTGAGCGACCGCACGGCTTCGGCGCGAGCGTCCAGCAAGTTGGCCGGCGTCGTGTTCGACGACCCCTGTACCTGGGCGATCTGCTTGTTGTAGGACGCAATCGACGAGGTCAGCTGGTTGACCTGATCGGTCATGGAGGTCAACTGGCTGTTGATGGTTTCTTTCTGTTGGCCCAATTGGCTAGCAATCGAGTTGAACCGGTTGGTCAACGTCTGCGCATTGGTGATCAGTACCTGGCGAGCCGACACGTCGCTCGGGTTGGCCGAGGCCGTCTGCACCGCAGCGAAGAACGAACTGAGCACGGCTGACATGCCAGTGGTCTTGTCCGACAGGGTCTTGTCGACGGCGCTGACCTGGTCCAGGTAGGCCTTGGCATCGCTGTTGAGCGCGGTGCTGTTCTGATAGGCCGTGTCCAGGAACTGGTTATACACCCGGCGCACATCGGCCAGGGTGGTGCCGCTGCCGATGAACACGCCGCCGTACTGGTTCGACGCATTCGCGGTCTGGGTGGTCTGCTGGCGCGAATAGCCCGCCGTGTTGGCGTTGGCGATGTTGTTACTCAAGACCGACAACGATCCTTGAGAGGCGTTGAGCCCCGACATCCCGATATTGAGCAAACTCATGGTTCAGACCTTATAAATGAGTGGTTGCGCCAGCGGCAGCGTAGTTCTGGTAACTGTTCATCGTTTTGGCAATCTGCGAAATCTTGCTGGCATAGTCCGGGTCGGTGGCGTAACCGGCTTTCTGCAACTCGCGTACAAACTGTTCCGGGTTGTCGGCCGACTTCACAACTTCTTTATAGCGATCATTGCTTTGCAGCAATGTCACCAGGTCGTGGAAGCTGTCCTGGTACGAGTTGTAGGAACGGAACTGCGCCGTTTCCTTGACCATCGCCCCATCACGGAACTCGCTGGTAACGGCGCGTGCCTGACCGCCCTGCCAACTCTGGCCGGCCTTGATGCCGAACAGGTTGTGGCTGCTGCTGCCGTCTTCGGCGCGCATCACCGACTTACCCCAACCGGTTTCCAGCGCGGCCTGGGCCACCAGGTACTTCGGATCGACACCAATGCGCGCAGCGGCCGCCTTGGCCATCGGCAACATGGTGGCGACAAATTCATCCTGCGAACTGAAGGCCTTCTTCGCCGGCGCCAACGGTGGCTGGGCCACGGCGCGGCCATAGACCTGCATGCGCCCGCTCGGCACGGCGAAGGTGCGTGCGGTGCTGTTGATCACGTTGTCGTCGGCCACGCTGTTACGCAACGGCGCGCTCTTGGCATCGATCGCGACCGGCGCGTTCGGCACAATGCCGGCGAGCAGGCGATCCGTCAGTTTGCTTGGCAAGGCAATACGGCGCTGGTTCATCAGCTCCATGTCATTGCTGTGGGACGCCGCAGCGCCAGCCTGTGGCTCAGCCACACGGTAAGCCCACAGCGGGCGCTGGCCATTGGAGCGGCCCAAGGGACCATCAGCCTGGGTGCCTGCGGCAATTTCCGTCGGCACATCGACCTTCTTTGCCGGCTCGGCTGCTGCCGGGCCTTGCAGGGTGGCGGCCTGGGCCTCCACCGGTTTGTTCTTCTGCATCTGGCGCATCAACACATCGGCCAGGCCGATACCGCCGCCTTCACGGGACATCGAGACCGCCAACTGCTGGTCGTACATTTCCTGGTACTGCTTGGCTGCCGGCGTGTTCAGCGGGTTGTCCTTGCCCAACGCCTCGGTGGCCGAGCGCATGGACTTGAGCATCTCGCTCAAAAACAGCGACTCGAACTCCTGCGCGACCTTGCGCATGTTGCCTTCGCTGTTCTTGTCGTCGCCGACCTTGAGCTGGTTAAGACGGTTCAGGTCGGAGTAGGACCCCGAGTCCGCCGTGCTGCTTATACCGCTCTTGCGCATATCCATGGCCATGGCCTCAGATCACGATCAGGTCGGCTTGCAAGGCGCCGGCCTGTTTCAAAGCTTCAAGGATCGCCATCAAGTCGCCGGGCGCTGCGCCCACTTGGTTCACCGCGCGGACAATTTCATCCAGGGTGGTACCGGGGCCGAACTTGAACATCGGCTTGGCTTCTTGCTGGGCATTCACGCGTGAACGCGGCACCACCGCCGTCTGGCCATTGGACAATGGCCCAGGCTGGCTGACGATCGGGTCTTCGGTGATGGTCACGGTCAGGCTGCCGTGGGTCACGGCCGCTGGCGAAACCTTGACGTTCTGGCCGATCACAATGGTGCCGGTACGCGAGTTGATGATGACTTTGGCGACGGCCTGGCCTGGGTCAACTTCGAGGTTTTCCAGGATCGACAGGTAATCCACGCGCTGGCTTGGGTCCAGCGGCGCCGTCACGCGGATCGAGCCGCCATCGATGGCCTGGGCCACGCCAGGGCCGAGCATGTCGTTGATCTTGTCGACCACGCGCTTGGCGGTGGTGAAGTCGGAGCGGTTGAGGTTCAGGGTCAGGCTGTTGCCCTGGTTGAAGCCGCTCGGCACGGTGCGTTCAACCGTGGCGCCGCCCGGGATACGACCGGCCGATGGCACGTTGACGGTGATCTTCGAACCGTCGCGACCTTCGGCGTCGAACCCGCCGACCACCAGGTTGCCCTGGGCAATGGCGTAGACGTTGCCGTCGATACCCTTGAGGGGCGTCATCAGCAAGGTGCCGCCGCGCAGGCTCTTCGAGTTACCGATGGACGACACGGTGATATCCACCACCTGCCCCGGCTTGGAGAATGCCGGCAAGTCGGCACTGATGGACACGGCCGCGACGTTTTTGAGCTGCACGTTGCCCGAACCCGCCGGCACCTTGATGCCGAACTGCGAGAGCATGTTGTTGAAGGTCTGCAGGGTGAACGGAGTCTGGGTGGTCTGGTCACCCGTACCGTTGAGCCCCACTACCAGGCCATAGCCGATCAACTGGTTGGAACGCACGCCGGAGATGCTGGCGATGTCCTTCAGGCGTTCGGCCTGGGCGACAGCGCTCAAGGAAAGCAGGAGTGCGGCCGCCAACAGCTGTTTGAAGTTCAAAGTGGCCACCTAGAAAGGGAACAGCGGGCTGAGGAAGAAACGGTCGAACCAGCCCGGCTGACTCGCATCAGCAAACGAACCCGTACCCGAGTAGGTAATGCGCGCATCGGCAATCCGCGTCGACGGCACGGTGTTGTCAGTGGAGATGTCATCGGCGCGGACCATGCCGGCAATGCGCACCAGCTCATCGCCGGTGTTGAGGGTCATCCACTTTTCACCGCGCACGGCGATGATGCCGTTGGGCAATACGTCGGCCACGGTCACAGTGATCGAACCGGTCAGGCTGTTGCCCTGCCCTGCCGCGCTCTTGCCGTTGGTGGCACGGTCGCCGCTGTAGCCGGCGTCCAGGCTCAAGTCACCGCTGCCCAGCGGGTTATTGGTGTTCGGTACGCCGCCAAACAAAGACGTCAGGCCGATGCTGGCCTTGCTGGTCTTGCCGATCTGCGAGTTGGCATTCTTGCTGGCCTGGGTCTTCTCGTTCAGGGTAATGGTGATGATGTCACCGACCCGGAACGCCTTGCGGTCGCTGTACAGGTTCTGTTCGAAACCAGCCTGGTAGATCGAGCCATTATTGGCAGCCGCCGGCAACGGCGTGCGTGGCAACACCGGCGCGTAGTACGGGTCATTGGGTTTTGGCGTCGGGGCGACACAGCCCGCGAGCACGGCAATCCCACTCAATGCCAGAACAGAAACATAGCGATTCATGACCCTTACCTCACGGTGTTGCAGGCGCCCTCAGGAGCGCCCCATAGACTTGATTACAGATTCTGCGTTACGAACGAAAGCATCTGGTCGGCGGTGGAAATCACCTTGGAGTTCATCTCGTACGCGCGCTGGGTGGTGATCATGTTGACCATCTCCTCAACGGTGCTCACGTTGGAGGTTTCCAGGGTGCTTTGCAGCGTGGTGCCGAAACCGTTCAGGCCAGGCGTGCCGATCTGCGGCGCGCCGCTGGAGGCGGTTTCCAGGAACAGGTTGTTGCCCATCGCCTGCAGGCCGGCCGGGTTGATGAAGTCGGCGGTTTGCAGGTTGCCGATCACTTGCGACGCCGGGTTGCCGGCAACGGTGATGGACACGGTGCCGTCGTTGCCGACGGTGAAGGTCTTGGCGTCGGCTGGAACGACCACGGCCGGTTCCAGGGCAAACCCGTTGGCGGTGACGATCTGGCCATTGGAGTCCAGGTGGAACGTACCGTCACGCGTGTAGGAAGTGGTGCCGTCCGGTTGCAGGATCTGGAAGAAGCCACGGCCGTTGATGGCCATGTCCAGCGGCTGGCCGGTCTGCTGCAGGTTACCGGCGCTGAAGTTCTTCTGGGTGCCGACGATCTGCACACCGGTACCCAGTTGCAGGCCCGACGGCAGTTCGCTGTCCTGGGTCGACTGGGCGCCGGGTTGCTTCTTGATCTGATAGAGCAAGTCCTGGAACTCGGCACGATCACGTTTGAAACCCGTGGTCGACACGTTGGCCAAGTTGTTGGAAATGGTGGTCAGGTTGGTGTCCTGGGCGGACAAACCTGTTTTGGCAACCCATAGAGCCGGAAGCATGCTGTTCTCCTTCGTGCGCCTGTTTGTTGGCGCTGCGCTGCAAAATTAGTGGTGGGTCAGTGACGCGGCGATCAGCTCATCTGCATGACGCGCGTCATGGCCTGGTCGTCTTCCTTGGCGCTGTTCATCATCTTGATGTGCAGCTCGAACTGCTTGGAAAGCGCCAGCACCGCGGTCATTTCTTCCACGGCATTGACGTTGCTCGCCTGCAGGAAACCCGAGGTCAGCGTGACGTTTGCGTCAGCCTGGGCTGGCTGGCCATCCTTGGTGTGGATGGTGCCGTCCAAGCCTTTGTTCATGTTCTTCAGGTCCGGCTGGACCAGCTTGATGCGGTCCACTTCAGCCATCACGCGCGGGCCTTCGCCCATGGCGCGGATGCTGATGGTGCCGTCGGCACCCACTTCGATTTTCTGCTGTGGCGGCACGGCAATCGGACCACCGTTGCCCATGATCGGCATGCCGTTGCCGGCGCGCAGCACACCCAATGCGTCGACGTTCATGCTCGCGCTGCGCACGTAGGCTTCGCTGCCGTCCGGGGTCTGCACGGCCATCCAGCCATTGCCGTTGATGGCCACGTCCAGGTCCCGACCGGTCTCGATCATGGCACCAGGGGTGAAGTCGGTGGCTGGGCGCTCGGTCATGGCAAACGCCCGCGCCGGAAAGCTGTCGCCGAACACCGGCATCGAACGCGCCTGCTCCAGGTCACGTTGGAAACCATTGGTGGAAATGTTCGCCAGGTTGTTGGCATGGGCCTTCTGCGCCAGAGCATTCTGGCTGGCGCCGGTCATTGCCACATAAAGGTACTTGTCCACGCTCTTTCCTCTTTCTGACGGACGCTTGCCGCCCACCGCTGTACTGATGAGGCTTAAGCAATTTGCGAACCAACTTTTGAAAAGAGGGTGAAGTACAGGCGGGGCGGGGGTTTGCGGGCGGGTGTCAAGAAATGACGCCCCTTCGAGAGTCGAAAAAACGGCGGACTACTGCCGCCTGCGGCAAGCGCAGGTTACTTGTCGGCCTTGATCACTTCGTAATCGCGCAACTTATTGGCGATGGTGGTGTGAGACACCCCCAAGCGCTTACCCAACTGTCGGCTGCTAGGGTGCTCGGCGTACAAGGCCTCCAACACCGCCTTCTCAAACCGCCCGACGATGTCTTCCAGGCCACCCTCCAATGAGAAATCGCCAAGCGGCTGACGCACGCCATAATCCGGCAGTCGGATATGTTCGGCCTTGACCGTCCCGCCGTCACACAGCGACACCGCCTGGAACAACACGTTTTCCAACTGCCGTACGTTGCCTGGCCAATGGTAGTGGCTCAGGCGATCCATGGCTGCTGGCGCCAGCTTGGGCAACGGGCAGCCGATCTGGCGACTGGCCTGGTCGAGAAAGTGATCAACCAGCGGCGCCAACCCATCGAGGCATTCGCGCAGCGGTGGAATATGCAGCGACAGCACATTGAGACGGTGATAAAGGTCTTGGCGGAACTCACCACGGGCACACAGCTCAGACAAGTCCACCTGAGTGGCGCAGATCACGCGCACGTCCAGGTACACCTCTTCATCGCTGCCTACACGTCGGAAGCATCCATCCTGCAAAAAACGCAGCAATTTCACCTGTAGCCGCGCGCTCATCTCCCCGACACCGTCGAGAAACAACGTACCGCCCGCGGTCAGTTCCAACAGCCCCAACTTGCCTTCGGCACGTGCACCTTCAAACGCACCGGGGCCGTAGCCGAACAACTCAGTCTCTGCCATCGACTCTGGCAAGCCCGCGCAATTAAGCGCCATCAACGGCGACTGCCCACGCGGGCTGGCCAAGTGACAGGCGCGGGCCAGCAGTTCCTTGCCGGTGCCGGTTTCGCCTTCTATTAATAGAGGCGCATCGAGCGGCGCCATGCGCCGGGCTTCGCGCACCACGGCGGCCATGACTTTGGAGCTTTGGAAGATGCTGTCGAAGCCACGCAGCTCCTGCTTGCGCACGTTGTAGATGCGCTCGCCCACGCGGTCGGCGCGGTGCAGGGTCAGCACGGCACCGGCCATGGCCTCGCTGTCATCATGCTCGGAGGATTGCAGCGGCGCGATGTCCGCCAGGAACACGTCACCCTTGACCTTGACCCGAAGGCCGTTGATTCGCGATTTACTGGCGCGCACCAGCTCCGGCAAGTCGAAGTCCTCGGCATACCGCGACAACGGAATCCCCGGCACCTCGTCCACCCGCACCCCGAGCAACTGCGCCGCTGCACGGTTGGCAGCGACGATAGAACCACCCATGTCGATCGACAGCACCGGAAATTCCAGGGCGCCGAGCAGCGCGTTGAGTTCCATGTGCCGCCGCTCGCTGGGCATCAGCCCGACCCTTTTGACCCCGAACACCCCGGCAATCGCCTCGAATTGCGGGCGCAACGCTTGGAACTGCATGTTCACCAGGTTCGGGCAGTACAGGTAAATGGCATTGCCATGCTCACCGCCGACCTCGCCCTTCGCGACGTTGACGCCGTACTCCACCAACAGGTTGAGAATGTCCCGCAGGATGCCGATGCGGTTCTGGCAGTGCACTTTGATACGCATGAAGAGGCCCGAAAAGTGGGTAGGCGCCGCGTCTTTTTGTCACTGGGCGCAGATAGTCGTCAAGATTATGTGACAGCCCAGGGTATTTTCCCAGCCCAACACAACGGCCAGCCCTACAGCCGTAACGAATACTTTACAAAAACCGGTAACTTTTCCTACTCGGCAGCGTTTTAAACTGACGGAATCTCGCCGCGCTCGGGTTATCAATAGGCTCATCGCAGGACATAACAAGAAAGAATGCCTAGCAGGAGAGCCGTATGAAGCAGACGCAGTACGTGGCCCGCGAGCCCGACGCGCAAGGTTTTATCCACTACCCGCCGGAAGAACACGCGGTGTGGAATACCCTGATCACTCGCCAGTTGAAAGTGATCGAGGGTCGCGCCTGCCAGGAATACCTGGACGGCATCGATAAGCTCGGCCTGCCCATGGACCGTATTCCGCAACTGGGTGAAATCAACAAAGTGCTGGCCGAGACCACGGGATGGCAAGTCGCCCGCGTGCCAGCACTGATCCCCTTCCAGACGTTCTTCGAATTGCTCGCCAACAAGCAGTTTCCGGTGGCGACGTTTATCCGTACCCGCGAAGAACTGGACTACCTGCAAGAGCCGGACATTTTCCACGAGATCTTCGGCCACTGCCCGCTGCTCACCAACCCGTGGTTCGCCGAATTCACCCACACCTATGGCAAGCTCGGCCTGGCGGCCAGCAAGGAGCAACGCGTGTACCTGGCGCGCCTGTACTGGATGACCATCGAGTTCGGCCTGGTGGACACCCCCGAAGGTCGGCGTATCTACGGTGGCGGCATTCTGTCGTCGCCCAAGGAGACGGTGTACAGCCTGTCGTCCGAGCCTGAGCATCAGCTGTTCGACCCACTGGAGGCGATGCGCACACCCTATCGCATCGACATTCTGCAACCTTTGTACTTCGTGCTGCCCAACCTCAAGCGGCTGTTCGAAGTGGCCCAGGAAGACATCATGGGCATGGTCGAGCGCGGCATGCAGCTGGGTCTTCACGCCCCAAAGTTTCCTCCCAAACCCAAAGCGGCTTGAACCTTACATCTTGAGGCCAGGTGAGTCTGTTCCCTGGCCCGGCGTTGCTTTAGGGTGACGCTACTGACCTTCAAACACTCGAATTCAGGACACCCCCATGACCACCTTGAACCAAGCCCACTGCGAAGCCTGCCGCGCCGATGCCCCCCAAGTCAGCGACGAAGAACTGCCGGTGCTGCTCAAGCAGATCCCTGACTGGAACATCGAAGTCCGCGACGGCGTGATGCAACTGGAAAAGGTTTTCCTGTTCAAGAACTTCAAATTTGCCCTGGCCTTCACCAACGCCATGGGCGAGATCTCCGAGGCCGAAGGCCATCACCCAGGCCTGCTCACCGAGTGGGGCAAGGTCACCGTGACCTGGTGGAGCCACTCCATCAAGGGCCTGCACCGCAACGACTTCATCATGGCCGCGCGCACCGACGAAGTGGCCAAGGACGCCGAGGGCCGCAAGTAATGCACTTCGATGCCATTGGCCGTGTGCCCGGCGACCCGATCCTCGGGCTGATGGACCTGTATGCCCAGGACACCAACCCGAACAAGTTCGACCTGGGCGTTGGCGTCTACAAGGATGACCAAGGCCTGACGCCCATTCCGCACTCGGTCAAGCTGGCCGAGCAGCGCCTGGTGGACACCCAGGCCACCAAGACCTACATCGGCGGCCACGGCAACGCCGCGTTCGGCAAGCTGATCAGCGAACTGGTACTCGGCGCGGACTCCGCACTGATCCGCGAACGCCGTGCCGGCGCCACCCAGACCCCAGGCGGCACCGGCGCCCTGCGCCTGAGCGCCGACTTCATCGCGCAAAACCTGCCGGGTCGCGGCGTATGGCTGAGCAACCCGACCTGGCCGATCCACGAAACCATCTTCGCCAAGGCCGGCATTGCGGTCAGCCATTATCCGTACGTGGGCGCTGACAATCGCCTGGACGTGGCGGCGATGCTCGCCACCCTGTCCACAGTGCCCAAGGGCGACGTCGTGCTATTGCACGCCTGCTGCCACAACCCGACCGGTTTCGACCTGTCACAGGATGACTGGCGCCAAGTGCTGCAGATCGTGCGCGAACGCCAGTTGCTGCCGCTGATCGACTTTGCCTACCAGGGTTTTGGCGACGGCCTGGAGCAGGACGCCTGGGCGGTGCGGCTGTTTGCGGCCGAGTTGCCGGAAGTGCTGGTCACCAGCTCCTGTTCGAAGAACTTCGGCCTGTACAGCGACCGTGTCGGCGCATTGATCGTGTGCGCGGCCGATGCCGAGAAACTGACGGATGTGCGCAGCCAACTGGCCAACACGGCGCGCAATCTGTGGTCGACGCCCCCGGACCATGGCGCTGCGGTAGTGGCGACCATCCTGGGCGATGCCGAGCTGAAAACGCTATGGAGCGATGAGGTCGAAGCCATGCGCTCGCGGATCGCACACCTGCGTTCGGGCTTGGTTGAGGCGTTGGCGCCACACGGTCTGTCGGAACGGTTTGCGCACATCGGGGCGCAGCGTGGGATGTTCTCCTACACCGGCCTGAGTGCCGAACAGGTGAAGCAACTGCGCGAGAAACACAGCGTGTACATGGTGAGTTCGGGGCGGGCTAACGTGGCGGGGGCTGATGCCACGCGGTTGACGCTACTGGCCGAAGCCATCGCCGACGTTTGCCGCGACTGACACCTCACCCTGTAGGAGCCGGCTTGCCGGCGATGGCGCCCTCAAAGTTGCCATCGCCGGCAAGCCGGCCCCTACGAGGGAGGTTGTGTTTCAGCCAGCAACCATTTCGGCTTTGAGCTGCGCCTCCTTGGCCTGCGCATCCGCCAACCGATACAACTCGATACTCCCATCCCAGTGCTCGATCAATGCCGTGCACGACTCCACCCAATCCCCGCAGTTGAGGTAATCCACCTCGCCCACCTTGCGAATCTCCGCATGGTGGATATGCCCGCACACCACGCCGTGCAACTCGCGCTTGGTCACTTCGTGGGCGATGGCTTCTTCGAAATCACTGATGAAGTTCACCGCCGTCTTGACCTTGTGCTTGAGGTACGCCGACAGCGACCAATAGCCATAGCCATAACGCGCACGCCAATGGTTCAGCCAGCGGTTCAGCGTGAGGGTGAATTCGTAGGCCGAGTCGCCAAGGAACGCCAGCCAGCGGTGGTAGCGGGTGATCACATCAAATTGATCGCCGTGGATCACCAACAAATGGCGGCCATCGGCAGTCACGTGCACGGCCTCGTCCACCAACTGGATATTGCCCAGGATCAGCTTGGAATAGCGGCGCAGGAACTCGTCGTGGTTGCCGGTGACGTAGATCACCTCGGTGCCGCGCTTGGCCATGGTCAGCAGGCGACGGATCACGTTGGTATGGGCCTGGGGCCAATACATGCCGCCGCGCAGTTTCCAGCCGTCGATGATGTCGCCGACCAGGTAGACCTTGTCCGCGTGGTAGCCCTTGAGGAACTGGGACAAATGTTCGGCCTGGCAATCCCGGGTGCCCAGGTGCACATCGGAAATCCACAGGGTACGAACCCGTTGCTTGCGGCTGGGCTTGGTGAATTCGGCACTGGTCATGGGCGTCCCTCGACGGTGTTTTCGCGAGCTTGCGCCCTGGCGATTAATAGCCCATGACAAAAGTGCGTCAGTCTGATGACAGCGCCCGCAGGCCGCGAAGCGTTGTAGACTGGCGCCAGCAACCCAGGAGACCGCGATGAGCCCCACTCTCACGCTACGCCACTACGTCGAAGCGCCGCTTGCCCACAGCCATGACCATGCGCAGTTGGTGTTCGGCCTGTCCGGGCATTTGGACCTGGAAGTCGATGGGCGTGGCAGCCAAGTGCGCGAGAGCAGCGTGATGGTGCTGCCCTTCTCCGCCCACCACGCGTGCGGCAGTCGCGACGGCAGCCGCTGCCTGGTGCTGGATGTGCCCACCGAGCACTGGGTGCTGCAATCCTTGGGCGAGCACGCCGATGCCAGTCGACGCCTGCTCGACCGACCCACGCGGTTGGCCCTGGACACGCGGCAAAGCCAGTTGGTGCAATGGTTGGCGCAGAGCCCGGTAGATGACCCGCTGATCGTCCAGCAGGGCGCGGTGCTGTTACTGGCCAGCCTCAATCATCCGCTGGCTCAACCGCTGCCGGGACGGCGCCTGCCGTATGCGGCATTCAATGCGCATATCAAGCGCCATGTTGCGTACCCGTTGCAGGTGGCAGACCTGGCGCGTATCGCCGACCTGTCGGTGGCGCGTTTACATGCACGCTTCGTGGCCGAATGCGGGCAAACGCCCATGGACTATATCCGCAGTCGCCGCCTGCAAATGGCCCTGGACCTGCTGCGCAAAACGCCGTTGCCCATCGGTGAAATCGCGGACCGCGTTGGTTACACCTCGCAAAGTGCCTTTGCAGCCGCGATGCTGCGTGAGTTTGGCGCCTCGCCGGGCGCATTGCGACGCAACGTGTAGGAAGAGTCCTGCGATAAAAAACGCGAGCCGGACGACAGACGCCTGCACGGTTGACCCACTAGACTGCGTTCCTGTCACCCGCTTGATTCAAGGACCGCAATGACTCCCCGCTCAGCCCTCGGCGCCCTGCATATCGGCGCATTGATGTTTGGCCTCACCGGCGTATTCGGCAAACTGGCGGCCGCCTCGCCGGCCATCATCGTGTTTGGTCGCGCGGTGTTTGCCGTGGTGGCCCTGGCGGTCTTTGCACGGTTTGCCAGCAACACGGCGTGGAGAACACTGGAACTGCGCGACTGGCGCCGGCTGCTGCTCAGCGGTGTCTTGCTGGCGGCGCACTGGGTCACCTTCTTTATTGCGGTAAAAGTTGCCGGCGTGGCCGTCGCGACCTTGGGTTTCACCGCGTTCCCGGCCTTTACCGTGATCCTCGAAGGGCTGATATTCCGCGAGCGCATCCGCGCCAACGAAGTACTGCTGGTGGTGCTGGTCAGCGTCGGCCTGGTGTTGGTGACCCCGGACTTCAACCTCGCCAGCGAAGCCACCGGTGGGTTGCTCTGGGGGATCGCCTCGGGGCTGCTGTTTTCGCTGTTGTCGCTGAACAACCGTGCCAGCTCCGGACGTATCCCGGCGGTGCAAGCGGCGTTGTGCCAGAACGTGGTGGTCGCCTTGTGCCTGCTGCCCGTGGCGGCGCCCGGTCTGACAGAGGTGCGCGCGATTGACTGGTTATGGATAGGCCTGCTCGGGGTGTTCTGCACCGGCTTGGCCCACAGCCTGTTTGTCGCCAGCCTCGCAGTGATCAAGGCGCGCACCGCCTCGGTGGTGTTTGCCATGGAGCCGGTCTACGGCATCACCGCGGCCTGGCTGCTGTTTGCCGAAACCCCGACACTGCGCATGCTGTTGGGCGGCGTGCTGATCATCGTCGCAATCGTGCTTTCCGGGTTGATGGGCGGTGCCAGCCAGGCCAAACAGCCCGTTGCGACGGCTTGATCTACACTTTGAACATCCGCAACAGTTTGTCGTCGTTCAACGGATACAGACTCCTCGACGACAGCCATGCCAGTTGAAGTTGCTGCAAGCGAGTGGTCACTCCATTAACGCATGCAGGGGTTTCACTATGGAAATGCTCATAAGCTTGTTGGTGCAGATCATCAGCGGTGCCGTCGGCGGCAATTTGGCCGGCATGACCAAACAAAGCCTGGGGACGGGTCTCAACACGTTTATCGGTGGTGTTGGCGGGCTGATCCTGGGGCAAATCCTGGCGCTATTCACTGGCACCTCCGGTGGCGAAGCGCTGGATGTGGCGGCGGTCGGCAGCAACATTGTCGGCGGTGGTGTCGGCGGGCTGGTACTGACTTGGCTGGTTGGCTTCATCAAGCAAAAGATGGCCGCCAAATAATTCCACCCTGCAGGGTCACCGCCCTCACACGGCGGTGACGTTTACTGCGTACGGTCGTTGTGCCCCAGGTCACGCTGCGGGTCGATCTGGTCACGTACGCGCTGCTTGAGCACCTTGGCTTCCGGGAAGCCACCGTCGGCCTTGCGCTCCCAAATCTGCACGCCATCACAAGTGATACGAAACGCGCCACCGGTGGCCGGCGCCAGCGACACCTTGCCCAGGTCATCGGCAAACGTACTCAGCAGTTCCTGCGCCAGCCACGCCGCGCGCAGCAGCCACTGGCACTGGGTGCAATAGGTGATGACGATCTCGGGTTTAATCGACGACATAATTTGAGAGGCTCCAGGCATAACGGGCTCGGTGGATCGAGTGGCTATAATACCGGCCTTTATCGCCCAGCCTCGAGATTCATGATGCGCCGCCTGCTGTCCTGCCTGTTTCTGTGCCTACTGCCTCTTGTTGCCGACGCCGTCGAACCGCCACGCCCGAAAATCGGCCTGGTGCTGTCCGGTGGCGCCGCCCGTGGACTGGCGCATATCGGCGTGCTCAAGGCGCTGGAAGAGCAAGGCATCCAGATCGATGCGATTGCCGGCACCAGCATGGGCGCGGTGATTGGTGGGCTGTACGCGTCGGGGTACAAGATCGACGAGCTGGAAAAACTGGCGCTCAATATCGATTGGCAACAGGCCCTGTCCGACGCGCCGCCTCGGGAAGATGTGCCGTTCCGGCGCAAGCAGGATGACCGGGATTTCCTGGTCAAACAGAAACTCAGCTTCCGCGACGACGGCAGCCTGGGCCTGCCCCTGGGGGTGATCCAGGGTCAGAACCTGGCACTGCTGCTCGAAAGCATGTTCGCCCACAGCAGCGACACGCGTAACTTCGACAAGCTGCCCATCCCCTTCCGCGCGGTGGCAACCGACATCACCACCGGCGAGAAGGTGGTGTTCCGCAAGGGCCACCTGCCTCAGGTGATCCGCGCCAGCATGTCGATCCCGGCGGTATTCGCCCCGGTAGAACTGGACGGCCGGCTGCTGGTGGACGGCGGCATGACCGACAACATCCCGCTGGATGTGGCGCGGGAAATGGGCGTGGATATCGCCATCGTCGTCGACATCGGCACCCCACTGCGCTCGCGCAAGCAACTGGCGACGGTGGTGGACGTGCTCAACCAGTCCATCACCTTGATGACCCGGCGCAACTCCGAGGAACAGCTCAAGGACCTGCACCCCAAGGACGTGCTGATCCAGCCGCCCCTCGCCGCCTATGGCGTGACCGACTTCGGCCGCGCCAAGGACATGATCGACGCCGGCTACCGCGCCACCCGCGCCCTTGACGCGCGCCTGGCCCACCTGCGCCCCGCCGAACCGATCGACCCGCAACTGGTGGCGGCCCGCACGCCGGGCGAGCGCACGCCGGTGATCACCGCCATCAATGTGGAAAACGATTCGAAAGTCAGCGACGACGTGATCCGCTACTACATCCGCCAGCCCCTGGGCGAGCCGTTGAACCTGGGCCGCCTGCAGTCAGACATGGGCACCCTGTACGGCCTGGATTACTTCGAGCAGGTGCAGTACCGCGTAGTCAAGAAAGGCCAGGACAACACCCTGGTGATCAGCGCGCGCGGCAAACGCAGCGGCACCGATTACCTGCGCCTGGGCCTGAACCTGTCGGATGACATGCGCGGCGACAGCGCCTTCAACCTCGGTGCCAGCTACCGCATGAACGGGATCAACCGCCTGGGCGCCGAATGGCTGACGCGGGTGCAGATCGGTGATCGGCAAGAACTGTACAGCGAGTTCTACCAGCCGATGGACACCGGTTCGCGTTACTTTGTCGCCCCCTACATCAGTGCCCAGGCACAGAACGTCGAGCTGATCCTGGACAACGACCCCATCTCCGAATACCGCCTGGAACGCTACGGTTTCGGCTTGAACGTCGGCCGCCAGATTGGCAACAGCGGCGAGATCCGCTTTGGCGTCGGTGAAGCCTGGGGCAAGGCGGACGTGCGCATCGGCGACCGCGACCTGCCCAGCGTGAGTTTCAGCGAAGGCTTCTACGAACTGAAGTACTCCTTCGACTCCCTGGACAACGTGTACTTCCCCCACACCGGCGAAGACATCGGCCTGGCCTACCGCGAATTCGAACCAGGGCTGGGCTCGGACCAACGCTACCGCCAGTGGGAATTCAAGCTGGACAAGGCCATGAGCCACGGCCCGGACACCCTGGTGCTGGGTGGCCGCTACGGGCGCACCCTGGATGATTCGGACGTGGTGATTTCCAGCTTCCTGCTGGGCGGTGCGCGGCAGCTGTCGGGCTTTCGCCAGGATGCAATCTCGGGCCAGAACATCAGCCTGATGCGGGCCGTGTACTACCGCCGGCTCACACCACGTTCGTACCTGCCGCTGGACTTCCCGCTGTACCTGGGTGCGTCACTGGAACGCGGCCGGGCCTGGAACAACGACAATGAATTCGACAGCGGCTACATCAACGCGGCGAGTATTTTCCTGGGCTTTGATACACCGTTGGGGCCGCTGAATTTCAGCTACGGGTTCAACGATGACAACCAGAAGGCGGTGTACCTGAACCTGGGGCAGACGTTCTAAAAAGGTCGTTCGCAAAACTAATGTGGGCGCTGGCTTGCCTGCGATGCAGGCACCTCGATTTTTCAGTTGCTCCGAGGTGGTGCTATCGCAGGCAAGCCAGCTCCCACATTTTTGACCTGCCGCGTATGCGAGGTCAGGATTTTTCCAAGTTCGCCAGGATGTGCCCATGCACGCGCATGCACACGCTCAAGTCGGCTTCGTCCACGCCTACAAACAGCTCATGGCGCAGGGCGGTGGCGATGGTTTCGATTTGTTCGATCAGCGGCCGGGCGGTATCGCACAGCAGGATGCGCTTGGCACGGCGGTCTTCCACCACAGCTTGGCGTTGCACCAGGCCCTGGCCTTCAAGGCTGTCCAGCAGGCGGGCCAGGGTTGGCCCTTCGACGCCGACGCTTTGGGCCAGCTCACGCTGGGTGGGTGCTTCTTCAAAACGAGCGAGGTGCAGCAGCACCAGCCAGCGCGCTTGGGACAGGCCTAGCCCGGCCAGGCGACGGTCCAGTTCAGCACGCCAACCTCGGGACATTTGCGCCAGTTGCATGCCAAATCGGTGTTGATCGGTTAACGGCATAAAAAACTCATGTTTTAGACTGAAAATAAAGTGTGGCTAATTATTAGTCAGCTAAGCATGAGCTTTGCCCATAGGCAAGAGTTGCTATGTACTGATTCGTTACATTGTCATAATTGGCGCACTAAATTTCGAATTCGGACTGCAAAGCCGCCCTTACGCAGTACAAAACACCCTCTGGAACGCGACCGGTAAACAGCGGCGCGATCTCCGCCACCGGTGGCAATTCGCCTTCTCCGTCGAGGAAAGCGTCCTGGATTTCGCCGAGCAAATCCTCCGGCAAATCAAGCGCCTGCTCCAACGAGAGTTGCTGCTTGCCGATGGATTCGGCGAGCAAGGTGTAGACGTTTTTCTCCGAGCATTGCAGTTGACCCGCGATCTGGATCGGGGTCATGCCGGCACGTGCCAGGCTGATCAGTTCGTGGCGGATATCGGCGACTTCCTTCGGCGCTTCGGCCTGGCCGCCGAGCACTTCGAGGAAGGCCTGGCCGTAACGCTCCAGCTTACGCGCACCCACGCCGCTGACGCGCGCCATCTCGGCCATGGTGGTGGGTTGCTCGCGCAGCATTTCCAGCAGGGTGGAGTCGGGGAAAATAACGTACGGCGGCACGCTGTGTTCCTGCGCCAGTTTGCGCCGCAGGGTGCGCAAGGCTTCCCACTGCTCGCGCTCTTCGCCACGCACCAGTTGGCTGGCTTGGCTGGTGCTGCTCTTGGCGGTGGTCTGCGGCTTGAGGTCGCGGCGCAGTTCCAGGCTGACTTCGCCCTTGAGCAACGGCCGGCAACTGTCATTCAAGCGCAACCCACCGTAGCCCTCGATGTCGATGTCCACCAGGCCGCGCGCGACCATCTGCCGGAACAGCGAGCGCCACTCGCCTTCTGCGCGGGCCTTGCCGACGCCGTAGACCGAGAGTTTCTCGTGGCCGAAGCTGCGGACTTTCTCGTTGTCCTTGCCCAGCAGTACATCCACCAGGTGACCGACACCATAACGCTGGCCGGTGCGGTAGATGGCGGACAAGCCCTGACGCGCCGGCTCGGTGGCATCCCAGGTCTGCACGCCGTCGACGCAGTTATCGCAATGACCACAAGGTTCAGGCATGTCTTCGTCGAAGTAGGCCAGCAAGGTCTGGCGGCGGCAACGGGTCTCCTCGCACAGCGAGAGCATCGCGTCGAGCTTGTGCTGCTCCAGGCGCTTGTGACGCTCGTCGCCTTCGGAGTTCTGCAACATCTGCTTGAGCATCACCACATCCTGCAGGCCGTAGACCATCCAGGCATCCGCCGGCAGGCCATCCCGGCCGGCGCGCCCGGTTTCCTGGTAGTACGCCTCCAGGGATTTGGGCAAATCCATGTGCGCCACGAAACGCACGTTGGATTTGTCGATGCCCATGCCGAACGCGATGGTGGCCACCATGATCAGGCCTTCCTCGTTGAGGAAGCGCTTCTGGTGGGCCGAACGCGTTTCGTTGGGCAGGCCGGCATGGTACGGCAGCGCCGGGTAGCCCTGCTCGCAGAGGAACGCGGCCACTTCATCGACCTTCTTGCGCGACAGGCAATAGACAATGCCCGCATCGCTGCGCCGCTCGGAGAGGAACGCCAGCAATTGCTTGCGCGGCTGCTCCTTGGGCACGATGCGGTAGAAGATATTCGGCCGGTCAAAACTCGACAGGAAGCGCTCGGCATTCTGCAGATGCAGGCGCTCGACGATTTCTTCGCGGGTGCGCTTGTCGGCGGTGGCGGTCAGGGCAATGCGCGGCACATCGGGAAACAGCTCCGCCAGTTGGCCGAGCTGCAGGTATTCGCGGCGAAAATCGTGTCCCCATTGCGACACGCAGTGGGCTTCGTCGATGGCGAACAGGGCAATTTCCAGGCTCTGCAAAAAGGCCAGCATGCGCGGCTGCACCAAGCGCTCGGGGGCCAGGTAGAGCATCTTCACTTCACCGCGCTTGATCCGCGCGGCCAGGTCGCGTTGCTGCTCGGCGCTGAGGGTGGAGTTCAACGACGCCGCGGCAACGCCCAGCTCTTCGAGGGTGGCGACCTGGTCGTCCATCAGCGCGATCAGCGGCGACACCACCACCGCCAAGCCATTGCGCAACAGCGCCGGCACCTGGAAGCACAACGACTTGCCGCCACCGGTAGGCATCAGTACCAGTGCGTCACCGCCACTGGCCACGCGCTCAATGATCGCACCCTGGCGGCCACGAAAACTGTCGTAGCCGAAGATGTCCTTGAGGACGCGTTGTGCCTGCTCGAGCATGTAAAACTCCAAAATAGTGCCGAAATCCCTCTGTACAGGCTGGCCGAAAAAATGCGCGTTCACGGGAAATAATCCGTAAGCGAAGTTTTCTCGGACTGGCGCTTGGCCTGCAAGGGCATCACAAAACGCGGCAGTATACCCGAGCGATACGCGGCAAAGGGCGCCACTGACGAACAGCGAACGCTATCTAAAACCTGGCAAATATGCAGTGTGGCTGGCCTGGGCGCTCAAGAAGGCCTAGAATTCAGCATCGTTTATTCCCAAGGTAGTCCTTCAATGTCCTTCGCTGAGCAACTAACCCGCCTGCAAGCCTTCCTCGACGCCGATGAGCTGCATGACGAGGCGCTGGACTACGTGGCCGCCCACGGCTACCTGACCGCCCTGTCGATCTGCTCCGAGGTCGTGCCCGACCGTGAATGGATCGACGCACTGTTCGCCGAGGAGCCGCACTACACCGACGCCGCCCAACGCGAAGAAATCGAATCCACCCTGCTGGCCCTCAAGGCCCACATCGGTCGCCAACTGGCCTCCGACGAGGAATTCGAGCTGCCATGCGAGCTGGACCTGGGTGAAGAGCCGGATGACTCTGACCTGCGCGGCTGGTGCATTGGCTTCATGGAAGGCGTGTTCCTGCGCGAAGCCGCCTGGTTCGAAACCGCCGAGGAAGAAGTCAGCGAAATGCTGCTGCCGATCATGGTCGGTTCGGGCCTGTTCGACGACCAGCCGGAGTTCTCCGACATCGCCGCCGACGCCAACCTGATGGACGACATGATCGTACAGATCCCGGAAGCCCTCACCGCCCTGTACCTGCTGTGCAACGCCCCTGACGAAAAACCGGCGATCCTCAAGCCACGTCACCACTGAGTCGCTTGCCCGTGACACCCATGGGCAATCGTTCGCTGCTCCTGCGCTACGTGCTGCTGGCCATCGGCTGGTTGAGCGTAGCGCTGGGGGTGATCGGCATTTTCCTACCGGTATTGCCGACCACGCCCTTCCTGCTGCTCGCCGCCGCCTGCTTCGCTCGAAGCTCCCCGCGCTTCTACCAGTGGCTGGTGCAACACCCGCGCCTGGGCCCGTGGATCCGCGATTACCTGGACGGCAACGGTATCCCCCTCAAAGGCAAGGTCTACGCCATCGGTTTAATGTGGCTGAGCATCAGCGTGTCCTGCTATCTAGTGCCACTGCCCTGGGCGCGAGGCTTCATGCTGACCAGTGCCGTGCTGGTGACGATCTACATCCTGCGCCAGAAAACCCTGCCACCGCGCTGAACGTCCCTGCGACATTCGATCCCACACGACCTTGGTCGACACTGACTAACCCCAGGCATCATGCGAGACTGTCCAACCGGGCCTGGAATGCCCGGGTGTTCCCATGCTCGGAGTTACCATGACGCTGTCCAGCGGGCTGATCGCCGCCGTTGCCCTGGCCTATATGGCCATTATGTTTGCCATCGCCTTCTACGGTGACCGCCGCCGAGCGCCGTTGCCGCCGCGCGTGCGTGCCTGGGTGTATAGCCTGTCGCTGGCGGTTTATTGCACCAGCTGGACCTTCTTCGGCGCCGTAGGCCAAGCCGCCGAACAGCTGTGGGCATTTTTACCGATCTACCTAGGCCCCGTGCTGCTGCTGGTGCTGGCACCCTGGGTGCTGCAGAAGATGATTCTGATCAGCAAGCAGGAAAACATCACCTCCATCGCCGACTTTATCGCGGCGCGCTATGGTAAATCCCAGTCCCTGGCCGTGGTGGTCGCGCTGATCTGCCTGGTCGGCGTGCTGCCCTATATCGCCCTGCAACTCAAAGGCATCGTGCTGGGGGTCAACCTGCTGATCGGCGCGGGCGCCGACACCACCGGTACCCGCGCCCAGGACACCGCACTGATCGTGTCGCTGGTGCTGGCGCTGTTCACCATTGTGTTCGGTACGCGCAACCTCGACGCCACGGAACACCACCGCGGCATGGTGCTGGCGATTGCGTTCGAATCCCTGGTCAAGCTGTTCGCGTTTCTGGCCGTTGGCGCATTCGTGACCTTCGGCCTGTACGACGGTTTCGGCGACCTATTCAGCCAGGCCATGCTGGCGCCAAGGTTGGAGGAATACTGGAAGGAGACCGTCAACTGGCCGTCGATGGTGGTGCAGACCGGCGTGGCCATGATGGCGATTATCTGCCTGCCTCGGCAGTTCCATGTCACGGTGGTCGAGAACATCGACCCGCAGGACCTGCGCCTGGCCAAATGGGTGTTTCCCGCTTACCTGATTCTTGCCGCACTGTTTGTAGTCCCGATCGCCCTGGGCGGCAAGATGATGCTGCCTGGCTCGGTACTGCCGGATTCCTACGTGATCAGCCTGCCCATGGCTGAAGCCCACCCGGCGCTGGCCGTACTGGCGTTTATCGGCGGCGCTTCAGCGGCCACCGGCATGGTGATCGTGGCAAGCATTGCGCTGTCGACTATGGTCTCCAACGACATGCTGCTGCCGTGGTTGTTGCGTCGCTCCAGTGCCGAGCGGCCGTTCGAAGTGTTCCGCCACTGGATGCTGTCGGTACGCCGGGTCAGCATCGTGATTATCCTGCTGCTGGCCTACGTCAGTTACCGCCTGCTGGGCTCGTCTGCGAGCCTGGCGACCATTGGCCAGATCGCCTTTGCCGCCGTGACCCAATTGGCACCGGCGATGCTGGGTGCGCTGTATTGGAAACAGGCAAACCGACGCGGCGTATTTGCCGGGCTGGCGGCGGGTACCTTCCTGTGGTTCTACACCTTGGTCCTACCGGTGACGGCGAAAAGCCTGGGTTGGTCGCTCAGCCTTTTCCCAGGGCTGACGTGGATGCATTCCCACCCACTGGGGCTGTCCGTCACCTCGTTGACCTTGGGCACCGTGTTCTCACTGGCGGGTAACTTCACACTGTTTGTGTGGGTGTCGATGCTCTCGCGCACGCGGGTGTCCGAGCACTGGCAAGCCGGGCGCTTTATCGGCCAGGAAATCAGCCAGCGCGCCAGTGCCCGCTCGATGTTGTCGGTGCAGATCAGCGACTTGCTCAGCCTGGCTGCGCGCTTTGTGGGCGAGGAACGGGCCCAGCAAAGCTTTATCCGCTTTGCCTATCGCCAAGGCAAAGGCTTCAACCCCAACCAGAATGCCGACAACGACTGGATCGCTCACACGGAGCGCTTGCTGGCGGGTGTACTCGGCGCTTCATCGACCCGTGCGGTGGTGAAAGCCGCCATCGAAGGGCGGGAAATGCAGCTGGAGGATGTAGTACGCATTGCCGACGAAGCGTCGGAAGTGCTGCAGTTCAACCGCGCACTGTTGCAAGGCGCGATCGAGAACATTACCCAGGGCATCAGCGTGGTCGACCAGTCGCTCAAGCTGGTGGCCTGGAACCGGCGCTACCTGGAATTGTTCAACTACCCGGACGGGCTTATCAGCGTGGGCCGGCCGATTGCCGACATCATCCGCTACAACGCCGAGCGCGGGCTGTGCGGGCCGGGCGAGGCCGAAGTGCATGTGGCGCGCCGCCTGCACTGGATGCGCCAGGGTCGTGCGCACACCTCTGAACGTTTATTCCCCAATGGCCGCGTGATCGAACTGATCGGCAACCCGATGCCCGGTGGCGGTTTCGTCATGAGCTTCACCGACATTACCGCGTTCCGCGAAGCCGAGCAGGCACTCACCGAGGCCAACGAAGGCCTGGAGCAGCGGGTCACCGAGCGCACACACGAGCTGTCCCAGCTTAACGTGGCGCTCACCGACGCCAAGGGTGTGGCCGAGTCCGCCAGCCAATCGAAGACACGCTTCCTGGCAGCCGTCAGCCATGACCTGATGCAACCGCTGAACGCCGCACGCCTGTTCTCGGCCGCCCTCTCCCACCAGAACGACGGCCTGTCCAGCGAAGCCCGGCAATTGGTGCAGCACCTGGACAGCTCGCTGCGTTCTGCCGAAGACCTGATCAGCGATTTGCTGGACATCTCGCGCCTGGAAAACGGCAAGATCACTCCACAGCGCCAACCCTTTGTACTCAATGAGTTGTTCGACACCTTGGGCGCGGAGTTCAAGGCGCTGGCCCAGGAGCAAGGCCTGCGCTTTCGCCTGCGCGGCAGCCGTTTACGCGTGGACAGTGACATCAAGTTGCTCCGCCGGATTCTGCAGAACTTTCTCACCAACGCCTTCCGTTATGCCGACGGCCCGGTGCTGCTCGGCGTACGTCGCCGCAAAGGCGAGTTGTGCCTGGAAGTGTGGGACCGTGGCCCGGGGATACCGCAGGATAAACAGAAGGTGATCTTTGAAGAATTCAAGCGCCTGGACAGCCACCAGACCCGCGCGGAGAAAGGCCTGGGGCTAGGCCTGGCGATCGCCGACGGCCTGTGCCGCGTGCTGGGCCACCGCCTGAGCGTGCGCTCGTGGCCGGGCAAGGGCAGCGTATTCAGCGTGCGCGTGCCGCTGGCACGCAACCAGGCCAGCCCGCAGGTCAAGACACCCCAGGAAACCGGCCTGCCGTTGAGCGGCGCGCAGGTGCTGTGCGTGGATAACGAAGAAAGCATCCTGATCGGCATGCGCAGCCTGTTGACGCGCTGGGGCTGCGAAGTGTGGACCGCCACCGACCAGGCGCAGTGCGCGGCGTTGCTGGCCGAGGGCGTGCGCCCGCAGCTTGCCCTGGTGGACTACCACCTGGACCACGGTGAAACCGGTACTGAATTGATGAGGTGGCTGCGCGCGCAATTGGCCGAGCCGATTCCCGGCGTGGTGATCAGCGCCGACGGCCGCCCGGAGATGGTGGCCGAGGTGCATGCGGCCGGGTTGGATTACTTGGCCAAGCCGGTGAAGCCGGCGGCGTTGCGGGCGTTGCTGAGCCGGCACCTACCGCTGTAGGTCCTCTGTAGGAACCGGATTGCCGGCGATGAGGGCCTTGGGAATGGCGCCGATTGTACGGACGCCATCGCCGGCAAGCCGGCTCCTGCAATGACCGCGTTTATTCGGGCAGGTGCGCTACACCATCGGCGTCGGTCATCGCCCGCTCCAGCAAATCCGCCGGCAAGCTTTTACTGGCACGCGCCCCCAGCAACTTCAATTGCTCGGTGCGGCTGACCAGATTTCCGCGTCCATCTGTCAGCTTGTTCCGCGCTGCGCTGTAAGCCTTATCCAACTGCTGCAAACGGTTGCCCACTTCATCCAGGTCCTGGATAAATAGCACGAACTTGTCGTACAGCCAGCCCGCACGCTCGGCGATTTCACGGGCGTTCTGGCTCTGGCGCTCCTGCTTCCACAGGCTGTCGATCACCCGCAGGGTGGCGAGCAAGGTGGTCGGGCTGACAATAACGATATGGCGGTCGAACGCTTCCTGGAACAGGTTGGGTTCGGCTTGCAGCGCGGCGGAAAACGCCGCCTCGATAGGCACGAACAGCAACACGAAATCCAGGCTGTGCAGGCCCTCCAGGCGCTTGTAATCCTTGCCGGCCAAGCCTTTGACGTGATTGCGCAGCGACAGCACGTGTTGCTTCAACGCCGCCTGGCCGATCACGTCGTCCTCTGCGGCCACGTATTGTTGATAAGCGGTGAGGCTGACCTTGGAGTCCACCACCACCTGCTTGTCGCCGGGCAGCATGATCAGCACGTCCGGCTGGAACCGCTCGCCGTCCGGGCCCTTGAGGCTGACTTGGGTCTGGT
This sequence comes from Pseudomonas sp. AC112, assembly GCF_979253545.1. NCBI lineage: Bacteria > Pseudomonadati > Pseudomonadota > Gammaproteobacteria > Pseudomonadales > Pseudomonadaceae > Pseudomonas > Pseudomonas sp. AC112. The sequence continues at coordinate 4,100,680 of NZ_CEEDCM010000001.1, read as the reverse complement.
ACTCGCGCCCCTTCTCCAGGCCCGCATGCTCAAGTACCCGCTCGAGGATCAGTTCACCCCAGTTGCCTTGGGTTTTCTGGCCCTTGAGCGCACGGGTGAGGTTGGTGGCCTCGTCTGACAGACGCAGGTTCAGTTGCTGCAGGCGTTCAAGCTCCTTGGCCAGGGAAAACCGCTCACGCGCCTCGTTCTGGTAGCTTTCTTCCACGCGTTTTTCGAACGATTGAATGCGTTCCTTCAACGGATCGAGCAACTGGCCCAGGCGTTCCTGGCTGGTCTCGGCGAAACGCTGTTCACGCTCATCGAAAATCTTGCCGGCCAGCTCGGCAAATTGCGCGCGCAGCTCATCGCGCGAGCCTTGCAGGTCGGTGAGGCGCTGTTGATGGCTGTCCTGTTGCTCGCGCAGTTCAGCACGCAAGGCCGCCGCCAACGCATCAAGGCGGCGCAGTTCGGTCTCCTTGGCGCTGCGGTCGAGGTTCCAGGCGTGAGCCGCGTCGCGGGCATTGTCGCGGTCGATCTGCAGCAATTCGACCTCACGGCGCACGGCAGCCAGGTCGGCCTGCTTAGCGGCGTTGGCTTGGCTCAGGTCGCTGATTTCATCACGACTGGCATCCAACTGGGCGGCGAGGCCTTCCTGGGCCAGTTGCGCGGTGGCCAGGCGCTCTTCGAGCAGCTCCCAGCCGGTCATGCGCGCGGTCAAGCGGCGCTGAAGCTGCCAGCACACCGCCAATAAAGGCACGGCAGCGCCAGCGAGGCCCAGGGCAATGCTGGTCCAGTCAAAAGCCATAGAAATGTCTGCCATCACCGAAAAAAAACAAGGTTAGCGGAGCGCAGGGCCTGAGGACAGCTCAGTCTTCGACCTGGCCCAGTTCACGTTGGGCGCGGCGGTCACCGGCGCGGGCCGCGAGGCGCAGCAGGTCGTGGCCGATGCGGCGGTCGCGGGCATTCCCGCATTCACGGCACATCAGTTGGCCCAGGCGGCTTTGGGCAGCGACCACGCCTTCACGGGCCGGCTGCTTGAGCAGACGCCCAGCGAAATGTTTGACGTTGGTGTTGTGACCCAGGCGCGGACTGTCGAGCAACCACAAGGCAACTTTCAAGGAGAAGCGCTTGGGGGCGGTAACAGTTTGAGGGGCGTCGGTAACAGAAGGTGATACTGAGCGAAACTTCATAAAGCACTGTGGGACAGATCGGAAGGCGCGCCACTCTACTCTTTTTTTCGTACAGGTAAAGCTGAAAAAACTCTGCACGCCCGTTCTAGAGCAAGCGCTCGGGACAATCCACAGAAGCTGTGGATAACTCAGTGGACAACCCCCCTTTAACTCGCGCAAAGCCGCATGGAATGGGGGCCGCAGTCAAACTGACGATTTTTTCACCAATAAAAAAAAGCCAGATTTTTCATTGACTTAAATTTCCATTGCAGGCAAATGGCGCCCCTGCACGGCAAATGACAGCGCGGTTACACGCCCCGCAACTAATGTGCACAAGTACCCATCTGATGGTTATATCAGCGGCTTTTTTTGAAGCGACACGCGTCATAAATGTTACCGCCGGCGCAAACCTGGCACTTTTCAAACCTTTCCTGGCTCGCCACACTCCCGGACCTACAGCGCAATGGTAGTAGGGTCGATGAAAGGAATTCTGTTGTTCGCCGTGTTGCTACTGGCCATCTGCGCCATTTCACTGGGAATCAATGCCGCATTGCCGTCCCCGGACGGGGCGTTGTTTGCCATCGCTATCTTGCTGTCGGCGGCGTTCACGGCGGTCAGCCTATGCATCGAGCTGGGTGAAGGTCGAATCAATGACATGGGCGATGTGATGAAGGTGGTGGAGGCTGGCCAGTCCCTGCGACTGACGCTCGCCGCCTACGGCCTGGGCTGCTCGCTGGCAGCCGCAATGACAGTGCTGGTCTATCGCGGCCTGCTGGGTGGCTGATTGAAGTTTTTTTGCTATCACACTTCCCTTACCGGATTCAATCCGTTACTATCCGCGGCGTTAGTACCAAGCTGAAAGTCAATTCTGGTCGAACAACTCCCCTGTCCAACACGGGATCGACCACCTCGATGGTTTCCAGGTATCGCTTGCGACGACACTGCCTTTGAACAAGCAAAGGGTGTCGCGAAGTTTCAATACTCTGACCGAACCAGCCTGCAAATTGATCAGGATCTTCACCCCGGGCCCAGAACCTTTGCCCCTGTTGTGTTGCCTGCCCTCCTAAGTACCTACCTGCCAGCCCAAGCGCGCCTAACTTATTAGCGCTTCAAACTGGCTGCTTTGTTCCAGTCGGGTTCTTCGTTTGATCAATGGTGATCAACGTTACTGGAACGTTTTAACGTTGCACGGTTCTTAATCCGTGTCATTTGTAGGAACACCAATAATATGAACGCTCAAATCCACACTCAGGATGCCATTCGCACCCTCACTAACGCTTTTGCCCCAATGAACTGCCTGATCATGGCCGCTCGCAAAGGCTGCTTCAGCTTCACCCTGGTCAACGAACACGGCATCGCTCGTCATAGCGAACGCCTGTACCCCGATCAATACTCCAGCGCAGAACCGCTGCAGGCCGTGATCGAGCGTACCCGTCAGGCGCTGACTGCCTGATCGACCCGAGTCGCTGAAACACAAAAACCCTGTTTAAAAAGCAGGGTTTTTTATTGCCTGGCTTTTATGCACAGGCGGGGGCTCTAAGTTCGAATAGATATAAACGTTATAACTAAATGAAGAAGATGTTTTAAAAACAGTCCTTTACATCACAAATATGACACTACACTTCAACTCAAGCGGCATGATCCGCTTCCGGCGAGCCTGAGATCCGATTCACTGCTGCCAAGCCCCCACCTTCTCAGGCCTCGTCGACCACTTTCACGGATTGAGGCTTGTATGGGTATCGCCGCCAGTGAATTGTGTCGTTATGTGATCCGGCCGACCTTGATGTATCTCGGCCGCCATAACCCGACGGCCGAGTCCCTACTGCTGGGCATTGCCGCCAGCCAGTCGGAACTCGGCTCCGCGTTGCACGATCGCCGTGGGCATGGCTTGTACAGCATCACCGAACCGCGCCACCGCGCCTTGTGGGATGACTACCTGGCGCTCGACCCCGAACGTGCCAGCCTGGTACGCGGGTTGGCCAGCCAGCACGCCTTCCTCAGCGCGCCACAACTGGAGCTGACGGTGAACCTGCGTTACGCCACGGCAATCGCCTGGCTTTTGGTCGAACAACACACCCCCGCACTGCCACCGCCTGGAGATGTACTGGCCATGGCGCGTATCTGGAAAGAAATTTTTCACCCACAGGGACGACTGCGCGATTTCACTCAAGCCTGGCAAACCTGTGTTTCACCCATGAATCACGCGGTTTGCTGACCGGGCATTTTGCAAGATTCGTCAAAAACCCTGAATTTTGGTCGGATTGTCCTACAAAATCGCTCTATCTCCTGCATTACAGCCTATAGCGCGATCTTAAATTTATTGTTACTTTCCGCAGCGGTGATCACCACGGAGTTCTAATAATGAAAAAAGTAATGCTCAAGACCACACTTAGCCTCGCCGTTGCCATGGCATCCTCCCACCTGTTTGCAAGCGGTTTCGCACTGAACGAACAGAGCGTCAGCGGGATGGGTACGGGTTTCGCAGGTCGCTCTTCTTCTGCCGATGATGCAAGCACTGTTTATGGTAACCCTGCCGGTATGGCTCGCCTGAATGGCCAGCAGATCACCGGTGGTGTTGCAGCAATTGACGCCTCGACTGACATCAGCAGCACAGGCGGCAACTCTCGCGGCTCCAACAAAGGTGACATGGTTCCGTTCACCGCGGTGCCATTTGGTTTCTATACCAACAAACTCAATGACCAGTGGGCTATCGGCTTCGGTGTCTACGCACCGTTCGGCTTGGTGACCGACTATGAAAGCGGCTTCCAAGGCCGTGGTTTCGGCAGCAAGAGCGAAGTGAAGGTCATGACCTTCCAGCCAACTGTCAGCTATGCGTTCAACGACCGCGTGTCCATCGGCTTTGGTCCGACCATTAATCGGATTTCCGGTGTGCTGGAGTCGGATAAGACACTGGTTGCTGGCGCCCCATTCGGTGACACCAATGTCAAGATCAAGGGTGACGATACCGCGCTTGGCTTCAACGTTGGCGTGTTGGTCCAGGCGACCGACACCACCCGCGTCGGTCTGACCTACCACTCGAAGGTCAAGTACAAGCTGGAAGGTCACACGACCGTCAGCGGCCCGGCACAAACTCAAGGAGTCCTGCGTAATAATCGTTACGATGCCTCCCTGAAAATCGACACCCCAGAATCCTATGACCTGTCCGTGACACAAGATCTGACTGACGCATGGAAACTGTATGGCGGTGCAACCTGGACACGCTGGAGCCGCCTGAAGGAAATCACCGTCAACAACGACGGCGTAACCGCAGCGGGCGGCATTTTGGCACCTAGCCAACTCAGCGCGATTACCGAGAAGCAAGACTGGCACGACACCTGGGCTTACGCCGTGGGTACCTCGTATCAGTTGACCAAACAAGTGGTACTGCGTACCGGCCTGACCTTCGACCAGTCGCCTACCAACAACACTGATCGTTCGCCGCGTATTCCTACTGGCGATCGCACGATCTTCAGCGTGGGCCTGGGCTACAAAGTCATGGATAACATGACCATCGATCTGGCCTACTCGTACCTGAAAGAAGAAGATGTGAAGGTCAACAACACGGCCAACCCACCTTCTACCGCCAGCTACCGCGCCAAATACGAAAACAGTGCCAACGGTTTCGGCCTGGGCATGACCTACACCTTCTGATTCAGACGGGTGTAAAAAAGCCCCGCTCTCCTGCAAAGGAGGCGGGGCTTTTTAATGGCTGGCGATCAAGGCTTGGACGCTATCGCCGCCTCCACCGCCTTGATCAACTCCGGACTGTCCGGCTTGGTCAGGCTGGAGAAATTGGCAATCACCTTACCCTGCCGATCCACCACGTACTTGTAGAAATTCCACTTCGGCGGCGCGTCAGTCTGCTGCGCCAACACCTTGAACAAGTGCACCGCATCCGGTCCCTTGACCTTCTGCGGCTCGGTCATGGTGAACGTCACGCCGTAATTCACGTAGCAGACCTTGGCGGTCTCTTCGCCAGTCTTGGCTTCTTGCTTGAAGTCATCGGACGGCACACCGATCACTTCCAACCCTTCGCCCTTGTAGCGCTGATACAAGGCTTCGAGGCCTTTGAACTGTGGAGCAAACCCGCAGAAGCTCGCGGTATTGACGATCACCAAGGGCTTGCCAGCAAAGCGCTGGCACAGGTCGATGGATTCCTTGGCGCGCAGCTTGGGCAATTGGCCCTCCAGCAACGGCGGGCAACTGGCGGCCAGGGCGGCGCTGCCAATGGCCATCAGGACGGGTACAGCGAGCCAGCGCATCTGCATGTCGTGTGTCCTTGAAAATATTCAGGCTACGAACTTAACAGATCGACATACCCAGTTGCATCAACGCCAGCCCACCGTGTTGCCAGCCCCACCAGGCCAGCAGCACCAGGACTAACCCTGCCGCGAGTATCACACCGCGTACCGCCAGACTCATGCTGCCTCCATCTGCGCCTGCAATCGCGCCACTGGCCGTTCACGCACCGGCCAGTTCAGGGCCGCGGCGAGCAGGCTCAACAGAATTGCCACCTGCCAGATCAAATCGTAGTTACCCGTTCGATCATAGACCACCCCACCCAACCAGCCGCCCAGGAACGAACCGAGTTGGTGGAACAGGAACACGATCCCACCGAGCATGGAGAGGTTTCGCACACCAAACAGTGTCGCGACGGTGCCGTTGGTCAGCGGCACGGTGGACAGCCACAAAAAGCCCATGGCCATGCCAAACAGATAGGCCGTGACTTCGGTGACGGGCGCCCACAGAAACAGCACGATCACCACAGCGCGCAGCAGGTACAAGCCAGTCAGCAAACGTGGCTTGGACATACGCCCGCCGAGCCACCCGGCAGTATAGGTCCCGAAGATATTGAACAAGCCAATCAGCGCCAACACCGTGGTGCCGACGGTGGCCGGCAGGTGCTGGTCCACCAGGTAGGCTGGCAAATGCACACCGATGAACACCACCTGGAAACCGCAGACAAAAAAGCCAAAGGCCAACAGCAAGAAGCCGGAATGAGAGCAAGCTTCCTTCAAGGCTTCACGCAGGGTCTGCTGACCGGCCATTACCGGCAGTGGCTTATCCTTGAGCATCGCGACCAGCGGCAAAATCAGCGCCACCATCAAGCCCAACGCCAGCAGTGCGGCAGACCAGCCGAGCCAACTGATCAGGCCCAGGGTGCCCGGCACCATCGCAAACTGTCCAAATGAACCTGCGGCACTGGCAATCCCCATCGCCATGCTGCGTTTTTCCGGGGCCACCGCACGGCCGACCACGCCGAGGATCACCGAGAACGAGGTGCCTGACAGGCCGATACCGATCAGCAGGCCCGCACTGAGGGACAGCGACCATGCCGAATCGGACATGCCCATCAACACCAGGCCTGCGGCGTACAGGACGCCACCAACGAAGACCGCTTTGGTGGCGCCAAACCGGTCGGCCAGCGCACCGGTAAACGGCTGCGCTAGGCCCCAGATCAGGTTTTGCAAAGCGATGGCAAAGGCGAAGGTCTCACGGCCCCAGCCGAACTCGCTGCTCATCGGTGCGAGAAACAAGCCGAAGCCGTGCCGCACGCCCAACGACAGCGCCAGGATCAGCGCACTCCCCACAAGAATCCAGCCACTGGTGCGCCACATCGAGTTCATTTCTTATTCTCCGCTCGCGGGTATATACCCGCTTATAGTCGGACAAACCCGCGCTCAGGCGAGTTCGTCCAGCAAGGCCAACAAGGTTTCGCGTTTTTCCGCGCCGAGTTGATCGATCAATTTCTGCTGTGCCGCCTCCCAGGCGGGTAATGCGGCGGCGAGTCGCGCTTCACCGTCCTCGGTCAACGTCACCAGGCGGTTACGCAGATCGTCACCCTCAACCAACTGCACCAGGCCCTCGCCTTCCAGCACCCGCAGGTTGCGTCCCAAGGTGCTGCGATCCAGGCCCATGGCTTCCGCCAGGCTGGAAATGCTTGGCTGGTCGAGGCGCTGCAGGTTGCACAGCAGAGAATACTGGGCGACGTTGATCCCGAAGCCATCAAGGGCGCCGTCGTAATGCCTGCTGACGCCACGGGCGGCACGTCGCAGATTGGTACACAAACATTGGGAGGCAAGCATGGAACGTGTATATACCCGCGATTAAGGAAATGCAAGAAAGTGTTACAGCGCCAGACCGACCACGACCGCGACTTCCAACAGTTCAAGCATGGCGCCTGCGGTATCCCCCGTGGTGCCGCGCAGGCGATTGACCATCAATTGGCGCAGGCCCATGAAGCAGATCGCCGCGAGCAATACGGCCATCCCGCCGCTGACACCGCCGATCAGCACGCAGGCCAGGCCACTGAGGATCAGTACCTGTTGGCCGACAATCCTCGGTAAATGGTCCGACAATGCCTGGCCCAATCCTCCGGCACGCACATAGCGTGTGCAGAGAAACAACGCCAGCATCGACGCGCGGCCAATCAGCGGTGCCAGGATCAGCGCTGCGCCGTTATGTTGCTCGATCAAGGCCACCAGCGCGGTGAATTTGAGCAACAGCACCAACCCCAGCGTAACCACGGCAATCGGCCCGCTGCGCGGGTCTTTCATGATCGTGAGCGTACGCTCGCGGTCGCCGAAGCCACCCAGCCAGGCATCGGCGCTGTCCGCCAGGCCGTCCAGGTGCAGACCGCCACTGAGCAACACCCAGGCCGTCAGCAACAGTGCGGCGTGCAGCAACAACGGTGCCCCCATCAAGACGCTGTTCAGGGCCCACAACAGCACACCGAACAACAGCCCGACGACGGGATAGAACAGCAACGAGCGCCCCAATTCGTGAGGCTGCGGCATGCCCGGCAAGCGAATCGGCAGGCTGCTGAGAAACTGCAGGGCAATCCAGAATGGCAGCATGTCTACACCCTTTCCTTCAGGACACCGTCCGCCGCGACCTGCACACTGAATAGTCCGCCGTGGCCCACTTCGACATTCAACAGTTGCTCCCGGGGCAAGCCACGCGCTTGTGCCAGCAGAAGACGCATCACGCCACCGTGACTGATCAGCAACACACGCTCACCGGCGTAGGCCTGGTGCAAGCGTGCGATTGCGCCCAGCACGCGGTCGGAAAAAGCGCTGACAGGCTCGCCGTCGGGTGGTGTAAAGCTGTAGGGATCGGTCCAGAACAACCCCAGGCCCTCAGCGTCAGTCTTCATCAAGGCTGCCGCACTCTGGCCCTCCCAAGCGCCGAAGTGCAGCTCTTGCAGGTCCTTCTCCAGCGTCACCGGCAGATTGAGCTGAGCGCCCAATTCCTCGGCAAACCGCGCACAACGCTGCAGTGGCGAACTGACTAAACGGTCCCACGGTCCCTGCTCCATCACCGCCGCGCGCATCTGCGCCCAGCCCTTGGCGGTGAGTGCGTCGTCCAGGCTGCCACGCAAGCCACCACCCAATTCGGTTTCGCCGTGGCGCAGCAGGTCAAGGCGCAAGGTCATGCCGGGCGGTCTGCCACGGCGGCTTCGGCGAAGGTCGCCATCTGCCCGTGCAGCGCGCAGGCCAGGCGCAACAACGGCACCGCCAGCGCGGCACCGCTGCCTTCACCCAGGCGCAGGCCCAGTTCCAACAACGGCTGCGCGTCGAGGCGCTGCAACACATGGCGATGACCAGGCTCGGCGCCGCGATGGCCGAACACCAGCCACTCACGGCACGCCGGGTTCAAACGTGTGGCAACCAGCGCCGCGACCGTGCAGATGAACCCATCCACCAGCACCACGATGCCTTCCTGGGCGCACGCCAGATACGCGCCCACCAGGGCGGCAATCTCAAAGCCGCCCAGATTGAACAGGGTCTGCAACGCATCCCCACGCTGACCGGCATGCAACGCCAGTGCACGCTCGATCACGGCCACCTTGTGGCTGACACCCTGGGCATTCAACCCAGTGCCCGGCCCCGTGAGGTCGCTGACCTGGCAATCGAGCAAGGCACACGCCAGCGCGCTGGCGGCGGTAGTGTTGCCGATACCCATCTCACCGCCGATGAACAGTTGCGCACCGTTCGCCAACGCACGTCGCGCACTGTCGCGACCGGCCTGCAAGGCGAGTTGCCCCTGGGCCTCGGTCATCGCTGGAGCGTTGACGAAGTTGGCGGTGCCGGCGCCGATATTCAGGTGACGCACGCCCGGCAGGTTCAAGGACGGCGTTACGGTCCCCAGGTCGACCACTTCCAGCTGCGCGTCCAGTTGCCGCGCCAATACGCTGATGGCCGCACCGCCGGAGACAAAGTTTTGCAGCATCTGCCCGGTGACTTCCTGGGGAAACGCCGACACGCCTTCGGCGACCACGCCATGGTCACCGGCGAAGATGGCGATCCACAGTGAATCCACCGACGGTTTGACCTGGCCCTGCAAGCCAGCCAATTGCACCGCCAGCGCCTCCAACTGACCGAGCGAGCCGGCCGGCTTGGTCAATTGCTGCTGGCGCGCCAGGGCTTGTTCGTACGCTTGAGCGTCGATCGCCTTACAAGGGTTGAGCCACCAGGTGTCAGTCATAACGCAGTACCTTTCAGAGTCAGGGGCAGGCCGGCAACGGTCAGGACAACACGCTGACAACGCTCGGCCAAGGCTTGATGGAGCCAACCGGCTTCATCCACATAGCGGCGAGTCAATTCGCCCAGCGGCACGACACCCAGACCGGTCTCGTTGCTGACAAAAATGATTTCACCCGGCAACGACGCCAGGGTGTCCAGCAGTTGATCGCGCTCGGACGCCAAGCGCCCGGCGTCTTCGAGCATCAGCAGATTGGTCAGCCACAGGGTCAGGCAGTCCACCAGCAGACACTGCCCGGTGGCCGCGTGGTCCCGCAGCACGCGAGCCAGTTCAATCGGCTCTTCGATCAGGCCCCAATGGTCCGGGCGACGCTGGCGATGCAACGCGACACGCTCGTTCATTTCGCCATCCAGCGGTTGGCTGGTGGCGATGTAAGTGACTGGCAAGGCGCTGTCGCTGGCGAGCTTCTCCGCCAGACGACTTTTACCGGAGCGCGCGCCGCCGAGGATCAGTTGAAGCATGGGATGGCACCTTGGATTGGCTGAAATGGGTTGACCGTTAGGCCGCCTTCGCGAGCAAGCCCGCTCCCACACGAGGACCGCGTACCCCTGCTCAAATCCCACATAGATTGCGCAACAACTCAGTATCCAAATGATTCTCCACCAGGTCCGCCAGGCGCTCGATATCGCGCTCGCGCAAGGCGTGGTAGTCAACCTCCTGCACATCCTGCAACCCAGCCCAGCGTAATAAGGCACTGCACGCCGCTGGCGTTTCGAACACGCCGTGAAGGTAGGTGCCGAGAATCTGTCCATCAGCACTCTGGGCGCCATCGCTGCGACCGTCGTCCAGCAAAACAGCGGCGTTCGCCAAGGCAGCACCGGTCGTCACGCCCGCATGAATTTCATAACCGCTGACGTGCACATCCTCCAGCAACAACCGCCCGCGCACATTGCGCAGTTGCTTCTCTTCCTCCAGCCTGGTGCTGAACGCCAGCAAGCCCAGCCCATCACTGGAGCCGGCAGGCCCTTCCAGGCCCAACGGGTCATGCACCTGCTCGCCAAGCATCTGCAAGCCGCCACAGATACCGAGCACCTTACCGCCATAGCGCAAGTGCCGCGCCACGGCGTTTTCCCAACCGTTGGCGCGCAGATAGGCCAAGTCGCTGCGTACGCTTTTCGAGCCTGGGAGGATGATCAGGTCGGCAGCCGGGATCGGCTGGCCAGGGCCAACGAACTGCAAATCCACCTGGGGATGCAGGCGCAGTGGGTCGAAGTCCGTGTGGTTGCTGATGCGCGGCAACACCGGCACCACCACCTTGAGCACCTGCGCCGCCTTGTCGATCTGGCGCTGGTCGATGCCGTCCTCGGCTTCCAGGTGCAGGTCCATCACGTAGGGCAGAACGCCCACCACCGGTTTGCCGGTGCGCGCTTCCAGCCAGTCCAGGCCCGGCTGCAATAAGGCGATGTCACCGCGAAAACGGTTGATGATGAAGCCTTTGACCCGCGCCTGTTCCGTGGGCGAGAGCAATTCCAGGGTGCCGACCAAGTGGGCAAAAACGCCGCCACGATTGATGTCGGCGATCAACAGCACCGGGCAGTCCACCGCCTCGGCGAAGCCCATGTTGGCGATGTCGTTGGCGCGCAGGTTGATCTCCGCCGGGGACCCCGCGCCTTCGACCATCACTACCGGGTAGGCCTGGCTCAGGCGTGCATGGGAAGCCAGCACCGCCTGCATCGCGATGGCTTTGTAGTCGTGATAGGCCACCGCGTTCATGCTGGTCACGGCGCGGCCATGGATGATCACTTGAGAGCCGGTATCGCTGTTGGGTTTGAGTAGCACCGGGTTCATATCGGTGTGTGGCGCCAGGTTGGCGGCCTGGGCCTGCACCGCCTGGGCGCGGCCGATCTCGCCGCCTTCGGCGGTCACCGCGCTGTTGAGCGCCATGTTCTGTGGCTTGAAGGGCGCCACCGCCACGCCCTGGCGTACCAGCCAGCGGCACAGTGCCGTCACCAACGTGCTCTTGCCGGCGTCGGAGGTGGTGCCTTGCACCATCAGCGTACTCATGTCGCTTCCTTATAGGCGACCAGCGCTGCGTCGAGACGCTGCCAGTCGGCCTCGGTATCGGGCAGGCCAAAGCGCAGGCTGCTGTCGTGGACAAACAGGCGCAGCAGGATGCCGCGCTGGGCCATGAATTCGTGCATGCGTTCGGCGTGGGGCGTGATCAGCCATTGGAACAGGGCACAGCCGCCCTGGGGTTGAAAGCCGTGGCGCTCAAGCGAAGCGAACAGACGCTGGCCCGCCTCGATGCATCGTGCGCGTTGCCGCGCTTGCCCGGCGGTGTCGCGCAGGCACACTTGGCCCAACACCCGCGTCGGCCCGCTGACCGCCCACGGCCCGACCTGTTCGGCGAGCAACTTGAGCAACTTGCGTTCGGCCAACACGAAGCCCAGTCGCACGCCGGCGAGGCCAAAAAACTTGCCAAACGAGCGCAACACAATCAGGCCAACCTGATGCGCCTGGCCCGCCAGGCTCAGTTGGGGCGTTACGTCCATGAACGCTTCGTCCACCACCAGCCAGCCGCCGCGCTGGGCCAGCCGCGAGTGCCAGTCAAGCAGGCGTTGCGGAGTCAAGCTCAAGCCGGTGGGGTTGTTGGGGTTGACCACCACCAGCACATCGAGGCCATCAAGGAAGAAGTCGACTTCCTGCTCCTGCACTTCGCGCACCACGTAACCGGCACGGCGCCAGGCTTCGGCGTGTTCGGCATAACACGGCGACAGCACGCCGACCTTGCCGGCACGGCGCAGGCGCGGCAGCAACTGGATGGCCGCCTGGGAGCCGGGCACCGGCAACAGGTGTGCTGCGCCGTAATACTCGCTGGCGGCCTGCTCCAGGCCGTCGTCGGTTTCCGGCAGGCGTGCCCAGGCGCGCAGGGGAATCTCGGGGATCGGCCAGGGCCAAGGCGCGAGTCCGCTGGACAGGTCGAGCCAGTCAGCCTCGGCTATCCCGTACTGAATCGCTGCCTTGCGCAGCCGGCCACCGTGTTCAAGCATAGAATTGCGCCCCCGCACATAGGATCAGCAGCCACAACCATACGCCGCGCTGCACCAGTTGCCAGCCCCGCTCGATGGAATCGGCATCCGCCGCCGGGCCTTCGCCCAATGGCGGACGCTGGTGCACTTTACCGTGATAGATCGCCGCACCACCCAGTTCCACGCCCAGGGCACCTGCACCCGCAGCCATCACGGGGCCGGCGTTGGGGCTGTCCCAGGTCGGGCCCTGGGTGCGCCAGCATTTCAGCGCCAGCCGCGTCTTGCCCAGCAGCGCGTAGGTCAATGCCACAAGACGAGCAGGAATGTAGTTCAGCACATCGTCGATTTTTGCCGCAGCCCAGCCGAAACGCTCGAAGCGTTCGTTGCGATACCCCCACATGGCGTCAAGGGTGTTGCTCAGGCGGTAAAGCACCACGCCCGGCACACCGGCGACCACAAACCAGAAAATCGCGGCGAATACCGCATCGCTGCCGTTTTCCAGCACCGATTCGGTGGCGGCGCGGGCGACTTCGGTGCGGTCCAGCTCGCTGGTCTGGCGGCTGACCAGGTAGCTCACGCGCGTGCGCGCTTCCTCCAGGTCATCGCTGCGCAGGGCCTGGGCCACCGGCATCACATGCTCGCCGAGGCTGCGCATGCCGAGGGCGCAGTACAACGCCAGGATCTCCAGGACCCAGCCGATATACGGCGCCCACGACAAGGCCGTCGCCGCCAGGGTCAGCGGCACCACGGCGATAACCCACGCGGTCACACCATGGCTGCGCCAGCCGCGACCACCGCTGTTGAAACGTTGCTCGATGCGCCCGGCAAAATTGCCGAACGCCACCAGCGGATGCCAGCGCCTGGGCTCGCCCAGCAGCGCATCCAGCGCCACGGCAGCGACACACAGCAAGGCCACACTCATTGACTCACTCCCCACACATTCTCATACAACATGTCACTTAATGGCCGAGGCTCGGTCCAGCCTTCGAGCTGCAACATCGGTGCCGGATAGAACTCGTCCACCGGCCCCAGGCACAGTACGGCCAGGGGTTTGGCACCCGGCGGCAAACCCAGCAGGTCGGCCAGCGCCTGCGGCTCGAACAGCGAGACCCAACCCATGCCCAGGCCTTCAACGCGGGCTGCCAGCCACAGATTCTGGATCGCGCAGGACAGCGATGCCATGTCCATTTCCGGCAACGTGCGCCGGCCGAAAATGTGCCGCTCGCGGTCATCCATCAACGCCGCCACCAGCACTTCGGCGCAGTCGTGGATGCCTTCAACCTTGAGCTTCATGAACTCATCGGAGCGCTCGCCCAGGGCTTCGGCAGTGCGTACGCGCTCGACTTCCACCAGTTGTTGAATCTGGCCGCGCAAGGCACGGTCGCTGATACGGATAAAACGCCACGGTTGCATCAAGCCAACACTCGGCGCCTGGTGCGCGGCCTGGAGCAGACGGTGCAGCAGTTCGGGGGCGACAGTGCCGCCGCTGAAGTGGCGCATGTCGCGGCGTTCGGCGATGGCGCGGTAGACAGCTTGGCGGTCGGCCTCGGGGAAGGCGTTGTCGGTCATGGCCTCATCGCCGGCAAGCCGGCTCCTACAAGATCGGGCGCGAACAATGCGGCCACCGCCTGGGGATTCGATGGGAAATAGAAATGTACGTAGGATGCCGTCATCCGACCCTGGCGATAAACCGCCTCGGCACCGCGCCCGCCATTGGGGCTAAGGCCACGCGCAATCGGTTGCCACTCGGTGGTGGTCAGGGAGTGATGATAGGTGTGGCCGCGCAGCGTACCTTCCGGCAATTCGACGCTTTGCAGGGCGAGGGCCGCGAGTTTCTTTTGCATCACGGCATCGCCCTGCAACAAGCCAACCAGTTCGGCGCGGGTGCCGTCGACATCGGTCAGCGAGTCGAGCAGGTAGAGCATGCCACCGCACTCGGCGAGCAAGGGTTTGCCGGCCGCGTGGTGGGCACGGATAGCGTCGAGCATCGGGGTGTTTTCCGACAGCGCCTGGTGGTGCAATTCCGGGTAGCCACCAGGCAGATAAAGACTGTCGGCGTCAGGCAATTCGCGGTCATGGATCGGCGAGAAGAAGCTCAATTCGGCGCCCATTGCCCGCAGCAGGTCGAGGCTGGCGCCGTAGGTAAAGGCGAAGGCTTCGTCACGCGCCACGGCGATGCGCACGCCCTTGAGCAATGGCTCGGCGTCGATCACTTGCGGCGCGGCAAAGGTCACCGGTGGCGGCAACGCTACTTCGCAACTGCTGCCCAACGCTTGGGCAGCCGCGTCCAGGCGCGCATCGAGGTCATTCAGTTCACTGGCCTGCACCAGGCCGAGGTGGCGGCTGGGTAATTCGATACCGGTCTCGCGGGACAAGGCGCCGTACCAGCGCAGGCCTTCGGTGAGGCTGCCTTCCAGCAATTGCGCATGGCGCAGGGTGCCGACGCGATTAGCCAGTACGCCAGCGAATGGCAAATCCGGCTGATAACGCGCCAAGCCCAACGCCAAGGCGCCGAACGTCTGCGCCATGGCCGTGCCGTCGATCACGCCCAGCACCGGCACGCCGAAGTGTCGGGCCAGGTCGGCGCTGGACGGTGTACCGTCGAACAGGCCCATCACGCCTTCGATCAGGATCAGGTCCGCCTCCCCCGCCGCTTCCCACAGCAGGCGGCGACTTTCCTGTTCGCCGACCATCCACATGTCCAATTGGTAAACCGGCGCACCGCTGGCACGCTCGTGGATCATCGGGTCGAGGAAGTCCGGGCCGCATTTGAACACGCGCACCTTGCGCCCCAGGTTGCGGTGCAGCCGCGCCAGTGCGGCGGTGACGGTGGTTTTGCCCTGGCCGGATGCCGGTGCGGCAATCAGGACAGCCGGGCAATGACGGGGCTGATTCAAAGTTCGACGCCCTTCTGTGCCTTGATGCCAGCCTGGAAGGCGTGCTTGAGCATGCCCATTTCGGTGACGGTGTCGCCCAGTTCGATCAATTCAGGCTTGGCACCCCGACCGGTGACCACCACATGTTGCATCGGCGGGCGGGCTTGCAGGTCGCTGAGAACCTGGTCCAAATCGAGGTAGCCGTGCTTGAGGGCGATGTTCAGCTCGTCGAGCACCACCAGGCCGATGGCCGGGTCTTGCAGCAATTCACGGGAAACCGCCCAGGCGGCTTCGGCAGCGGCGATATCGCGCTGGCGGTCCTGGGTCTCCCAAGTGAAACCTTCGCCCATCACATGGAAGCGCACTTGCTCGGGGAAGCGGCGGAAGAACAACTCTTCGCCAGTGCTGTTGCGCCCCTTGATGAACTGCACCACGCCGCACTGCATGCCGTGGCCCATGGCCCGGGCCAGCATGCCGAACGCGGAGCTGCTCTTGCCTTTGCCGTTGCCGGTCAATACCAGCAGCAAGCCACATTCGTTGGGGGAGTTGGCGATGCGCTCGTCGATCACGGCTTTTTTGCGCAGCATGCGCGCCAGGTGGCGTTCGTCGCGGTCGGGGGAATCGGTCATGGCAGCTCTCCGTTGGGGCTGGACAAAAACGGCGGGCAGGAAAAAAGAAAAAAGACAGCCAAGCATCGCCCACCGTGATGCTGTTGGATGTTTCAGGCCGGTCTCCGGGCTCATGAGTGACGCTTGCTCTTGTCGAGCAGGCAGGCCGACGGCGCGCCTTCCCATATCGCTCGCGATACAGTGGCAAAAGGCGCCGTCTTGACTCATTTACCGTTGCGGGGGCAGCGCCGGAATCGCGGCAGCACTGTGTACAAGCGCGCTCACTCACCGGCTTCCCTGTTTCACTCCATCGACCCATGGGTCACAGAGCACCTGGAACAAGCGGCGAAGGTTAGTGGGTTGGGGGTGGAGCGTCAATTAAAGCTGGCCTTGCACTTGAACCATCGCACTGCTGCCCTCCTCTACCCTTACAGGTATCAAGGAGAACACCATGCACAAAACCAGACTCGCCCTACTCATCATGGTCGCCGGCACCCTCGCCGCCTGTGGTGAAAGCTCCACCCTCCAGGTCTCCGACGGCACCGGCCCCTCGCCCAAGCTGCCGGAACCGAACAAGACGCTGATCCCCACCGTGAATATCGCGCCGGCCATCGGCTGGCCCAAAGGCGCGAAGCCCACCGCCGCCGCTGGCACCCAGGTGGCGGCCTTTGCCGACGGCCTGGACCACCCGCGCTGGCTGTATGTGCTGCCCAACGGTGACGTGCTGGTGGCGGAAACCAACGCGCCACCCAAGCCGGATGACGCCAAAGGCATTCGTGGCTGGGTGATGGAAAAAGTCATGGGCCGCGCCGGTGCCGGCGTGCCAAGCCCGAATCGCATCACGCTGCTGCGTGACGCCGACCACGATGGCGTCGCGGAAACCCGCACGGTGTTCCTCGAAAATCTCAATTCGCCGTTTGGCATGGCACTGGTCGGCAACGACCTGTACGTGGCCGACTCGGACAAGTTGCTGCGCTTTCCCTATCAACCGGGTGAAACCGCGATCAAGCAAGCCGGCACCAAGGTCGTCGACCTGCCGGGCGGCAGCATCAACCACCACTGGACCAAGAACGTGGTGGCCAGTAAGGACGGCAGCAAGCTGTACGTGAGCGTCGGCTCCAACAGCAATGTGGGGGAAAACGGCCTTGAAGCGGAACAGGGTCGGGCTGCGATCTGGGAAGTGGACCGCGCCAGCGGCGAGCACCGCCTCTTCGCCTCCGGCCTGCGCAACCCCAACGGCATGGCCTGGGAACCCCAGAGCGGCAAGCTGTGGACGGCGGTGAATGAGCGCGACGAGATCGGCAGCGACCTGGTGCCGGACTACATTACCTCGGTCAAGGATGGCGCCTTCTATGGCTGGCCATTCAGCTACTACGGCCAGCATGTCGATGTGCGCGTATCACCGCAGAATCCGGATCTGGTGGCCAAGGCAATTGCACCCGACTACGCAGTAGGCCCGCACACGGCGTCCTTGGGGCTGACGTTTGCCGAGGGCAGCAAACTCCCGGCGCAGTTCAGCAACGGCGCATTTATCGGCCAGCATGGTTCGTGGAATCGCAAGCCGCACAGTGGCTACAAGGTGATCTTTGTGCCGTTCGAGGGCGGGCAACCCAAAGGACAGCCGGTGGACGTGCTGACGGGGTTCCTCGACAAGGATGAGAAAGCTATGGGCCGGCCGGTGGGCGTGGTAATTGATCAGCAGGGGGATTTGCTGGTGGCCGATGATGTGGGGAACAAGGTGTGGCGCGTGTCGGCCGCTAAATAAACGGTAGGAGCCGGCCTGCCGGCGATGGCGGCTTCAAGGGCCTCATCGCCGGCATGCCGGCTACTACACGGCGGCGTGTCAGGGGTTGCGCGCCAGGTTTCCTGGCAGCACGCGCTTGGCGCTCAGGTAGGCATTCTGCCAATACGCCTTGGACAAGGTATCCAACTTGACCGTACCGCCGGTTTGCGGTGCGTGCACGAAGCGGCCCTCGCCCACGTAGATCCCGGCGTGGCTGACCTGGGAACCACCACCGGTGGCGAAGAACAGCAGGTCGCCGGTCTGCAGGTTTTGCTCGCTGACATCCTGCGCGCGCATCACGATCAGTTCGCGGGTGGTGCGCGGCAGGGAGATCCCCGCCGCATCGCGGAAGACAAAACCGATCAGGCCGCTGCAATCAAAGCCGGAGTCCGGCGTGTTGCCGCCCCAACGGTAAGGCGTGCCGACCAGGCCCAGCGCGCGGAAGAGCACATCTTCGGCCGCAGGCGAAAAATTCTGGGTGGAATAATTGAACACCGGCTTGGGTTTCACCGCTACAGGAGCGGGAGGCGGTGGACGACTTGCGCAGGCGCTGAGCAGCGCGGCGCAAACAATGAGAATAAGGCGGGCCGAGGTCGACATGTGCAGAACAATCCTGGTCTGGATGCGGCTTTCGCTGCCGAACGCTGAAAACCAGAACGCGCAAGCAAAGCTCGCGCGAACGGATTACAACAATATCCAGGGATTCTAGCGCTTACACGTCAAACTTCAAGTATCACTTTAAGTTTACTTGCTAGCGGTAACCGTAGTCGGGGCCATGGCGAGTGCGCGCTTGGCTTCGATGAAGGTTTTGCTCCAGTAGCTGTCGCCCAGGTTGTCGACTCGAACACCGCCACTGCGACGGCTGCTGGAGTGAATAAACTGGTTATCGCCCAGGTAGATACCGGCATGGCTGACGCGACCACGGCCTGCAGTACTGAAGAAAAGCAGATCACCCGGCTTGAGGTTGTTGCGCGCGACCAACGGTGCATTCACGTTGATCATTTCGCGAGTGGAGCGTGGCAGGTTCATGCCAGCTTCTTCACGAAACAGATAGCCGATGAAGCCGCTGCAGTCGAAACCGGCTTCAGAGGTACCGCCGAAACGGTAACGGGTACCGATCAGGGACATGCCGCGTTCGAGGATGCTGTCGGCCAGAACTGGAAGCTGGTAAGGCTTGCTGCCAGAGAAGTTGGCCAGCTCTTTTTCAGTTGCCACTTCTTCTTCGTAAACAGAAGCAGACTGTGCAGCAACGAATTTTGCCTGATTTTGAACCTGTGTTTTTTGCTGTTCTGCCACCTGCTGAGGGTGGGAGGCGCAACCAAACAACAGGGTAACGAGTGCGAGAGGCACGAGGGGTGCGAAGCGATTTAGCATGGGCACGACCGTGGCTGATATGTAAAGAAGTCGAGACTATGCCCACTATCACATCGATTTGCAAATTCAATCGTGATCTATGTGACTTCTTGTTTGGACTATGACATCTAAGCCCTTAACACCCTGTACCTGCCTTTTGCGTGGCCAAACCGGCTAAAACGCAGGTTTTCTGGCGCCTGGAATTTGCCGAAAGCCGCGAAAACAGTGGGCTGGCTACCAGCCGAGGGTTTCTTTCAGGAAGGGGATGGTCAGCTTGCGCTGAGCCTGCAAAGACGCCTGGTCGAGTTGTTCGAGCAAATCGAACAACGCGCTCATGCTGCGCGTGCCACGGGTGAGAATAAAATGCCCGACTTCGTCGGTGAGGTGCAGGCCGCGGCGTGAGGCGCGCAGTTGCAAGGCTCGCAATTTGTCTTCGTCGGAGAGTGGGCGCATCTGGAAGATCAGCGCCAGGGTCAGCCGCGACTTGAGGTCGGCCAGCTTGATCGGCAGCTCACGTGGCGAAGTCGACGCGGCAATCAACAGGCGCCGGCCGCTGTCACGCAAGCGGTTGAACAGGTGAAACAATGCTTCTTCCCAGTCCGCCTTGCCGGCAATGGCCTGCAGGTCGTCAAGGCACACCAACTCGTATTGCTCGAGGTGGTCAAAGATGCCGATACCGCGATCCATCAATTCCGCCAACGGCAGGTAAACCGCCGGTTCGCCCATCTGCTCGAAACGCAGGCACGCGGCCTGCAACAGGTGGGTACGCCCTACGCCGTGCTTGCCCCATAGATAGATCAGGCTTTCGGTCCACCCGGCGTCGGCTTCGCAAAGCCGCTCGACATAGCCGAGTGCAGCGGCATTGGCGCCTGGGTAGTAGTTGATAAAGGTGGCGTCATCACGCAGACGCACACCCAAGGGCAGCTGAATCGGTTTCATGCTGACTGAACGGCTCCAAACGAACCGTTAGTGGCCTCTGTGTAAAGTTTGCAAAGTTTATACCCGTGACGCCGGGCGCACAATGCAACAGACCCCAAGCAAAATCAAAGGTTTGCGTTAACTTGTTGGATTTGTGCAGATTGTTTGACGGCCCGCCTGCACAAATGACAAACCCGGCCTGGGCCGGGTTTGTGAAGAAACGGTTACAGGTCGGGGTCTTCAACCCCCGTATACGCATCCGAATCCTTGTACAGATCATGCACGTGGCGCACCAGCACCATGATCACCGCCGCTACCGGCAGCGCCAGCAGGATACCGGTGAAGCCAAACAGCTCGCCGCCTGCCAGGATCGCAAAGATCACCGCCACCGGGTGCAGGCCGATCCGATCGCCTACCAGCAACGGCGTCAGCACCATGCCTTCCAGGGCCTGGCCGACCATGAACACCGCCACAATCCCCAGCATCGGGTACAGGTCGCCGCCAAACTGGAACAGCCCCGCCACCAGCGCCGCGCCGATACCAATCACAAACCCCATGTACGGCACGATCGCTGCGAGACCGGCGATCAGGCCGATCAACAGGCCCAACTCCAGGCCGATAGCCATCAGGCCAGCAGCGTAGATGATCCCCAGGGCCAGCATCACCAGCAACTGCCCGCGCACGAATGCCCCGAGCACCTCATGGCATTCTTCAGCCAGCGAGACGATGCGCTCCTCACGGTTGCGCGGCAGCAGGCTGCGGATCTTGGCCATCATGATGTCCCAGTCGCGCAACAGGTAGAACGCCACTACCGGAATCAGCACCAGGTTGGTCAACCAGCCGATCAGCGCCAGGCTCGACGCTGTTGCCTGGCTGAGGATCACCCCGACGATATCGGTGGTCTGGCCCATGTGTTCGCTGATGGCAGCCTTGACCTTATCGAACTTCCAGAACCCATCCGCCAGACCCAGTTTGGCCTGGGCCCATGGCATCGCCGTGTGCTGCAACCAGTCGAGCATCTGCGGCGCCAGTTCATAAAGGCGGAACAGCTGCTTGGCCAGCATCGGCACCAGCACCAACACCAAGGCCGTGATGATCAGGGTAAACAGCGCGAAGACCGCCACCACGCCCCAGGTTCGCGAGAGCCCGGCTTTCTCCAGGCGATCCACCACGGGATCGAACAGGTAGGCCAGCAGCAATGCGACCAGGAACGGCGTCAGGATCGAATGCAGCAAGAACACAAAAACGCACAGCAGGGCAATCCCGCCAAGCCACACCCAACGACGCGTATCCGCCATAAACCACTCCATCTGTCATGTGCTTCTATATAGAAAGAAACTGTTTACCAACGAAAACGCAGCTGCGCCTGAGGCTCGGGTGCCGCAGCCGGCTGGGCACCCTCTGCTACCGGTTGCTGGACTGGCGCCTCGCCCGCAGGAATTTCCTGCAGCTTGGCCAGGCTCAACTGGGTGCGCAATTGATCGGCACTGCCGTTGACGCGATACACAATCCGGTTGCCATCCACTAATTGAGGCTGACCACCAAAAGGCTCCAGCAGATGACCCAACGCGGCATAGCGCTCCAGAGTCATGCCTTGCACTTCGAGCAGTTGCTCAGTGCTCACGCCAGGCTTGACGGCAAAACGCGGAGCCAATTTCTGGCTGACCGCCAGCATCACCGCATCGGCCACGGCGCCGGTGTCAGCCCCTTGGGCGGTGCCCTGCTCGCTCTTGTCACCCAGCCACAGGCGCCATTTGGCTTGCCATTGGCTGCCTTCCTGGCGCGCATGCACGGTCAGCAAGGCATCGGCGCCGTAGCGCTCGGAGGCGGCGCGCAGTGGCGTGGCGTCGGCGCTTTCCAGGTTCGGCGCGGTGGCCACCACCTGCTCATCCAGGTCCCCCAGCGGCAGACGCAACGGCAAGCCACGGTGTTGCGCCGCTCGACGCAGTGCCTGGGCGACGGTTTGGCCATCCCCCACCAGGCTGCTGCCTTCCGTGGAGTCGTTCAGCCACCAACCGAGGATCGATGGCCGGTTGCTGCCCCAGATCGACAGGCCCGCTTCACGCAGCGCGCGGTCAGTGCTCACCGGGTCGAAATCCACCTGCAGGCTTTCCGGCGGGCCGGCGTCGTAGCCGTACTGGCTGATGATCTGTTGCGGGTCTTTACGCACTGCTGCCAGCCCCGGGCCGTCGGCGGCCTTGGCGTCACCGGTCAGGCGGATCACCAGGGTCTGCACGGCTCGCTGGGTGGCCTGGTCGCGCTCTTGCGGCGATTGGCTGCTGACAGGTTCAAGTACTTGATAAAGGCCATTGAGGGTTTCGGCATGACTCGCCAGGCTGACCAACGACAAGCAGCCTACAAAGAAGAATTTACACAGACGCATGGAAGATTCCCGAACGACAAATTTAGCGGCTGGAACAGACCGCGTGAACTCGGTTTGGCAAGGCTGTGACCACAGGCACCGGCAAAACATTCACAGGGTCTTGGCAGTTTTTGTACTGTCATAACGATAGCGGGTTAAAGGCTATACCTTAATACGCGCCAAAGCAGAGCCGATTAGCATTTTTTTAACCGGCTTTTTTTGCCTATATGGCCCTGCCCGTCGGCCCGAGGATGGCCGCTGCCCCTCAAGCCTGATAAAATCGCGCGCCTTCGCAGACCGTCAACGGCTGGGGCTTTTACCAAAAGCGCCTGCCCGCTCGGTCGTTACCCCTGAATCCCCCCTAAAGGCCTGGATCATGAGCAAGCAACCCTCCCTGAGCTACAAGGACGCCGGTGTAGACATCGACGCCGGTGAAGCATTGGTCGAACGCATCAAGAGCGTCGCCAAGCGCACTGCGCGCCCCGAAGTCATGGGCGGCCTGGGCGGTTTTGGCGCCCTCTGCGAAATCCCGGCCGGCTACAAGCAGCCTGTCCTGGTGTCCGGCACCGACGGTGTAGGCACCAAGCTGCGCCTGGCACTGAACCTGAACAAGCACGACACCATCGGCATCGACCTGGTCGCCATGTGCGTCAACGACCTGGTGGTATGCGGCGCCGAGCCGCTGTTCTTCCTCGACTACTACGCCACCGGCAAGCTGAACGTGGACACCGCTGCACAAGTGGTGACCGGCATCGGCGCTGGCTGCGAACTGTCGGGTTGCTCCCTGGTCGGCGGCGAAACCGCTGAAATGCCAGGCATGTACGAAGGCGAAGACTACGACCTGGCCGGCTTCTGCGTGGGTGTGGTGGAAAAAGCCGAGATCATCGACGGCTCCAAAGTCGCTGCCGGTGACGCCCTGCTGGCCCTGCCTTCTTCCGGCCCGCACTCCAACGGTTACTCGCTGATCCGCAAGATCATCGAAGTATCCGGCGCCGAGATCGAGAACACCCAGCTCGACGGCAAGCCGCTGACCGACCTGCTGATGGCCCCGACCCGCATCTACGTCAAGCCACTGCTCAAGCTGATCAAGGACACTGGCGCCGTCAAGGCCATGGCCCACATCACCGGTGGCGGCCTGCTGGACAACATCCCGCGCGTGCTGCCAAAAGGCGCCCAGGCCATCGTTGACGTGGCCAGCTGGCAGCGTCCGGCGGTATTCGACTGGCTGCAAGAGAAAGGCAACGTCGACGAAACCGAAATGCACCGCGTGCTGAACTGCGGCGTCGGCATGGTCATCTGCGTGGCTCAGGAGCATGTTGAAACCGCGCTGAACGTCCTGCGTGAAGCCGGCGAGCAGCCTTGGGTCATTGGCCAGATAGCAACCGCTCCGGAAGGCGCGGCCCAGGTTGAACTGAAGAACCTCAAGGCTCATTGATGTCTCAGACCTGTGATGTCGTGGTGCTGCTTTCCGGCACCGGCAGCAACTTGCAGGCCTTGATCGACAGCACGCGCACCGGCGACAGCCCGGTGCGCATCGCTGCGGTGATCTCCAACCGCAGCGACGCCTACGGCCTGCAACGCGCCAGGGACGCAGGTATCGACACCCGCTCCCTGGACCACAAGGCATTCGACGGCCGAGAAGCCTTCGACAGCGCCCTGATCGAACTGATCGACGCCTTCAACCCCAAACTCGTGGTACTCGCCGGCTTCATGCGCATCCTCAGCGCTGATTTCGTGCGGCATTACGAAGGGCGCCTGCTCAATATCCACCCTTCCCTGCTGCCCAAGTACAAAGGCATGCACACGCACCAGCGTGCGCTCGACGCCGGCGACCGCGAGCATGGCTGCAGCGTGCACTTTGTCACCGAGGAACTCGATGGCGGGCCTCTGGTCGTACAGGCAGTGGTTCCGGTAGAGTCTGACGACTCGGCGCAGAGCCTTGCGCAACGGGTTCACACCCAGGAACACAGGATTTACCCGCTGGCGGTTCGCTGGTTTGCCGAGGGGCGGTTGATTCTTGGTGACCAGCGTGCATTATTGGACGGTCAGTTACTTGCGGCCAGCGGCCACTTGATTCGAACCTAGGAGATTTTATGCGTCGCGCCCTGCTCTTCGCTTTTGCGCTGTTCGCCTTGCCTGCCGTGCAAGCAGCAGACCTTCACCCTTTCTCCGTAAGCTACACCGCCGACTGGAAACAGTTGCCCATGAGTGGCTCGGCTGAACGCAGCCTGGCCAAGAATGGCGATGGCTCCTGGACCTTGAACTTCAAGGCTTCCATGATGATCGCCAGCCTGACCGAAACCAGCGTGATCCAGTTTGACAAGGACACCCTGCAACCGAAGAGCTACACCTTCGAACGCGGTGGCCTGGGCAAGGCGAAGAAGATCAACCTGGACTTCGACCAGACCGCGAAGAAAGTCACCGGCTTTGAAAACAAAGACGCCGTCAACGTGGCCCTGCAAAGCGGCATGCTCGACAAGTCGACCTACCAGTTGGCCCTGCAGCGCGACGTAGCTGCCGGCAAAAAGAGCATGAGCTACAACGTGGTCGAAGGCACCGACGTCGACACCTACGACTTCCGCGTGATCGGCCCGGAAAAGGTCCAGACCAAGGTCGGTTCCATCGATGCGATCAAGGTCGAGCGCGTGCGTGATCCGACACAAAGCAAGCGCATTACCCAGATGTGGTTTGCCAAGGATCAGGGCGGCATCCTGGTTGCCCTGCGCCAGGTGGAAACCGATGGCAAGGAATACAACATCATGCTGCAGGACGGTACGGTTGACGGTAAGGCTGTCAAAGGTAGCTGATCGGTAGATGGAATAAAGAGCCTCGCAGATGCGGGGCTTTTTTTCGTCTGGAGGTTTTGTGTTGACGCGTCAATACGAGGCTGAAGCCTTACGCCAACATGAAACTTTTGTCATAAAACTCAACCCCCTTTGCCGCAATATCACGGTTTACGCGGCCTGTAGCACTGTTGCATTTACTGCAATGAATTGTTGTGCAAAAAGTCAGTTTACTTAGCAAGCTAACAAAACATATAACAAAGGCCTGCGACGACTTGCCGCAGATCCACCAGAGATTGGAGCAAGCAGATGACTGTAAAAGTAACTGAACGCGACGACGAACATATGTCCCACGAAGCGCTGGGCCATGGGATTCACATCTGGGATGTACACCAACAAGACCTGTTGGTCGGCATGTTTCACAACGAGAGCGACGCTCATAATTATAAAAACGAGCTCGAAGCCCTTGAGATGAGACGCCAGGCGCAAGGCTCCTGAGACTCTGAAATTCGGCAGGCATCCAGCCCCACACAGCAGTTGGATTGCCTGCACACAAAAACCCCGCCTTTTGAGCGGGGTTTGTTGTTTCTACAGCCTTACCACATCAGATCATCCGGGATCTGGTAGGCCGCGTATGGATCATCCTCGTCCAACACCTGGCTCTCGGTGAGGATATTGAGCTGCACGATACGCTCCGGTGCACGCTCCTGGATCTTCAGCGCCGCTTCGCGTGGGATCACCTCGTAGCCGCCACCGTGGTGCACGATCGCCAGGGAGCCGTTGCTCAGCTTGTTGCGCATCAACGTGTTGACCGACAGGCGCTTGACCTTCTTGTCATCCACGAAGTTGTAGTAGTCCTCGGTGGTCAGCTTGGGCAGGCGCGAGGTCTCGATCAATTGCTTGACCTGAGCCGTGCGGGCCTTGGCCTCGGCTTTTTCCTGCTGCTGACGGTTCAGTTCCTGGTCGCGCTTGACCTTCTCGGCGTGCGCCTCGGCCGCCAGGCGAGCCTGGGTGTCATCCGCCTCGATTTGGCCTTTGTGGACCAGGCGCTGCTGCTTCTGTTTCTCTTTGCCGACCTGCTTGGCCTGCTTTTGGTTGACCAGACCTGCTTTGAGCAACTGGTCGCGAAGGGAAAGGCTCATGGTGCTTACTCACTTAGGCAACTGCTCAACCGCAGCTGGACACATTCTTTTCCTGACGTTTGGCTTCGCCCCACAGGGCGTCCATCGTTTCGAGGGTGCAATCTTCTATGGATTGGTGCGTATCGCGCAATGCCTGTTCGATAAATCGGAAACGTCGTTCGAACTTGGCATTGGCGCCACGCAGCGCGGTTTCCGGGTCGACCTTGAGGTGGCGGGCCAGGTTGACCGCTGCGAACAACAGGTCGCCGACCTCGTCTGCGATGGCCGCCGAGTCGTTGTCCGCCATGGCTTCGAGCACTTCATCCAGTTCTTCGCGCACGTTGTCCACCACCGGCAAGGCAGAAGGCCAGTCGAAACCGACCTGGCTGGCGCGCTTTTGCAATTTGGCGGCTCGGGACAAGGACGGCAGCGCCGTGGGCACATCGTCCAGCAGGGAGAGCTGCTCGGGTGCGTCGGACTGTTCCGCGCGCTCCTCGGCCTTGATCTGCTCCCAACGTTCCTTGACCTGCTCTTCGCTCAACTGCGGGACATCCAGCGGTGCGTACAGCTCGCCAGTGGGGAACACATGGGGATGGCGGCGGATCAGCTTGCGCGTGATGCTGTCGACCACCCCGGCGAATTCGAAGCGCCCTTCTTCCCGCGCCATCTGGCTGTAATACACCACCTGGAACAGCAGGTCGCCCAACTCACCTTGCAGGTGATCGAAATCGCCGCGCTCGATGGCGTCGGCGACTTCATAGGCTTCTTCAAGGGTGTGCGGGACGATGGTCGCGTAGGTTTGCTTGATGTCCCACGGACACCCGTATTGCGGGTCCCGCAGGCGATTCATCAGGTGCAGCAGGTCTTCTAGTGAATACATCGGTCTCTTTCCGCTGAAGTGGGAACGCTAGAGATCAAATGTGGGAGCGGGCTTGCTCGCGAAAGCGGTAGGTCAGCCACTGCATCCGGCACTGACAAACCGCATTCGCGAGCAAGCCCGCTCCCACATTTTATTCCGCGTTTATCCAGCTATTCATGGGGTGCGGTTACGGCGTGTCTCGATGATATTCGGCAACTGGGAAATCCGCCCCAGCAACCGTCCCAATGCGTCCAACCCCGGAATCTCGATGGTCAGGGACATCAGCGCGGTGTTGTCCTCTTTATTCGAGCGGGTGTTGACCGCCAGCACGTTGATCCGCTCATTGAGCAGCACTTGCGACACGTCACGCAGCAAACCGGATCGATCGTACGCGCGGATGATGATGTCCACCGGGTAGGTGAGCACCGGCACCGGGCCCCAGCTGACCTGGATGATGCGCTCCGGCTCGCGCCCGCCCAGTTGCAGCACCGAGGCGCAGTCCTGGCGGTGAATGCTCACGCCACGGCCCTGGGTGATGTAGCCGACAATCGCATCCCCCGGCAGTGGCTGGCAGCAGCCGGCGATTTGCGTGAGCAGGTTGCCCACGCCCTGGATCTGGATATCGCCGCGCTTGCCCGGCTTGTAGCCCGTGGCCTTGCGTGGGATCAGCTCCAGCTGTTCGTTGCCGCGCTCTGGCTCCACCAGCTGTTGGGCCAGGTTGACCAGTTGCGCCAGGCGCAAATCGCCGGCACCCAGGGCGGCGAACATGTCCTCGGCGATCTTCATGTTGGCCTTTTCGGCCAGCTTGTCGAAGTCCACCTGGGGCAGGCCCAGGCGTGCCAGTTCGCGTTCGAGCAAGGTTTTGCCGGCGGCGACGTTCTGGTCGCGTGCCTGCAATTTGAACCAGTGGACGATCTTCGCCCGCGCCCGCGAGGTGGTGATGTAGCCCAGGTTCGGGTTCAGCCAGTCGCGGCTCGGCGTACCGTGCTTGCTGGTGATGATCTCGACCTGTTCACCGGTCTGCAGGCTGTAGTTGAGCGGCACGATGCGCCCGTTGATCTTGGCGCCCCGGCAGTTATGCCCGATCTCGGTGTGCACGCGGTAGGCAAAGTCCAGCGGCGTAGCGCCCTTGGGCAAGTCGATGGCGTGACCGTCAGGGGTGAAGATATAGACCCGGTCCGGCTCGATATCCACGCGCAACTGTTCGGCCAGGCCGCCGATGTCGCCGAGTTCTTCGTGCCATTCCAGCACTTGGCGCAGCCAGGAGATTTTCTCTTCGTACTGGTTGGACCCTGCCTTGACATCAGTGCCCTTGTAGCGCCAGTGCGCGCAGACGCCCAGCTCGGCCTCTTCGTGCATGGCGTGGGTGCGGATCTGCACTTCCAGTACCTTGCCCTCGGGGCCGATCACCGCCGTGTGCAGCGAGCGATAGCCGTTTTCCTTGGGGTTGGCGATGTAGTCGTCAAACTCCTTGGGAATGTGCCGCCACAGGGTGTGGACGATGCCGAGCGCGGTATAGCAGTCGCGCATTTCCGGCACCAGCACGCGCACGGCACGCACGTCGTAGATCTGGCTGAAGGCCAGGCCCTTGCGCTGCATTTTGCGCCAGATGGAATAGATGTGTTTGGCACGGCCGCTGATGTCGGCTTCGACACCGGTGGCCTGCAACTCGGAGCGCAACTGGTTCATCACGTCGGCGATGAAGCGCTCACGGTCGAGCCGGCGCTCGTGCAGCAGCGTGGCAATCTGTTTGTATTGATCGGGTTCGAGGTAGCGGAAGGACAGGTCCTCCAGCTCCCACTTGATATGGCCGATGCCCAGGCGGTGCGCCAGCGGCGCGTAGATGTCGAAGACTTCGCGGGCGACGCGGTTGCGCTTCTCGTCGTCGGCGGTTTTTACCGCACGGATCGCGCAGGTACGCTCAGCCAGCTTGATCAGGGCGACGCGTACGTCGTCGACCATCGCCACCAGCATCTTGCGCAGGTTCTCGACCTGGCCCTGGGTGCCCAGCACCATGGACTGGCGCGGGCTGAGGCTGGCGCTGATCGCAGCCATGCGCAGCACGCCATCGATCAGCTTGGCCACCACCGAGCCAAAACGCTGGCCAACGGTGGCCAACGGAATATGCCCTTCACGCACGCCGCGATAGAGCACGGCGGCGATCAGCGAATCCTGGTCCAGCTTGAGATCGGCGAGGATCTCGGCGATTTCCAACCCGGTACGAAAGCTTGAAGTGCCTTCGGCCCACAGGTTCTTGGCCGCATTGTCTTGCTGTTCAGACTCACGAGCGAACTCGCAGGCTGCTTTCAAGGCTTCACGGTCCAGTGCCGGGTCGACACTGATGGCATGATCCAGCCATGCCTCGAGATTGATACTGCCGTCGGTGTTGATCGGCTGGTGTGCTCTCACCTGTACCATCTTGCTTACCTTCCCTACGACGCACCTTGGATGCGTCAAAAATCATCGCTGACCTGCTTTACCTTAATAAAGCTTACACACGCTCCCTGGCAGGTCACGGCCTTGGAGAATGCAGGCCAGTCGGATTAAACGGGCATCCTAGCCCGCTTCAAATAACGCCATGGCCTCGACATGCGCAGTTTGCGGAAACATGTCGAGGATCCCGGCACGTTTTAGCCGGTAGCCTTGCTTGACCAACTCAACAGTGTCCCGCGCCAGCGTGGCCGGGTTGCAGGACACATACACCAGACGCTTGGCCTTGAGGGTCGCGAGCTTGCGCACAACCTCCTGGGCACCGTCACGGGGTGGGTCCAAGAGTACCGCAGAAAAGCCCTGTTTGGCCCATTCCGCGTCGGTCAAAGGCTGGGACAAATCGGCCTGAAAAAACTGCGCATTATGCAAATTGTTGCTGACGGCATTCACGGCCGCCCGGTCCACCATGGTCTGCACGCCTTCCACCGCCACTACTTCGCGCACTTGGCGAGCTAATGGCAGGGCGAAATTGCCCAGACCGCAAAACAGGTCCAACACCCGCTCATCGGGTTGTGGCGCCAGCCATTCCAGGGCCTGGGCAACCATCGCCGCATTGACCCCGGCGTTGACTTGCACGAAGTCCCCAGGCCGGTAAGCCAGCTCCAGACCCCACTGTTCCAATCGAAAACCCAGGACCGAACCAGCCTCGGCCGGTTCCGGCTGGCCTTCGCCATGCAGCCACAATTGGGCGTCATGGAAAGCGCAGAATTCTTTCAACACGTGCAGGTCCGCCTCCGACAGCTGCGCCATATGGCGCAGCAACACGGCGATGGACGTCCCACTGAACAACTCCACGTGCCCCAGGGCCTGAGGTTTGCTCAAGCGCCGCAGCATGTTCGGCAGGCGCTGCATGATCGGTTGCAAGGCCTGTACCAGCACCGGGCAATCGTCGATGGCGATGATGTCCTGGCTGGCCACGGCGCGGAAACCGACTTCCAGATGTTTCGCCTTGGCATCCCAGCGCACGGCCACGCGGGCGCGGCGACGGTAGCCGAACTCTGGACCACTCAACGGTGCGGCCCACTCTTGCGGTTCGACACCGGCCACACGGGACAGTTGCTCGGCGAGCATGCGCTGTTTCAGGGCAAGTTGTTCGGCGTGGGGCAAGTGCTGCACGCTGCAGCCGCCGCAGCGACCAAAGTGCGCGCACGGCGCCGGGCGACGCAGTCCGCTGGCCTTGAACACGCGCTCGGTGCGCGCCTCGACAATCTTGCCGTGGGTGCCCAACACCCGCGCTTCGACTTCTTCGCCGGCCAGCGCGCCATTCACAAACCAGGTACGGCCTTCAAAGAACACAATGCCACGGCCATCATTGGCCAGGCGCTCGATGGTCAAGCGTTGCTTCTTGCCTACAGGTATCTGCGGGGCCCGGCTGCCGCCCGTCGGCTGGAAGCGCAGGCCTCTCTCGTGCTTGGCCATCAGTTGGGCGCGTCGAAGATGCCGGTCGACAAGTAACGGTCGCCTCGGTCACAGATGATCGCGACGATCACCGCGTTTTCCACTTCCTTGGACAGGCGCAACATGCCCGCCACGGCGCCACCGGAAGACACGCCGCAGAAGATGCCCTCTTCACGGGCCAGGCGGCGGGTGGTGTCTTCGGCTTCACGCTGGGCCATGTCGATGATGCGGTCCACGCGCGTGGCGTTGTAGATCTTCGGCAGATACTCTTCGGGCCAGCGACGGATGCCGGGGATGGCCGCGCCTTCCATTGGTTGCAGGCCGACAATCTGGATCGCCGGGTTCTGCTCCTTGAGGTAGCGCGAGTTGCCCATGATGGTACCGGTGGTGCCCATGGAGCTGACGAAATGGGTGATGGTGCCCTGGGTCTGGCGCCAGATTTCCGGACCGGTGGTGGTGTAGTGCGCCTCGGGGTTGTCACCATTGGCGAACTGGTCCAGCACCTGGCCACGGCCTTCGGCGGCCATGCGCTCGGCGAGGTCGCGGGCACCTTCCATGCCTTCTTCCTGGGTCACCAACACCAGCTCCGCGCCGTAGGCGGTCATCGCCGCCTTGCGCTCGGCGCTGCCGTTGTCGGGCATGATCAGCACCATCTTGTAGCCCTTGATCGCCGCGGCCATGGCCAGCGCGATCCCGGTGTTACCGGATGTGGCTTCGATCAGGGTGTCGCCGGGCTTGATCTGCCCGCGCAACTCGGCGCGGGTGATCATCGACAGCGCCGGGCGGTCCTTGACGGAGCCGGCCGGGTTGTTCCCTTCAAGCTTGAGCAGCAGGGTATTGCTGGTTTCACCCGCCATGCGTTGCAAGCGGACCAGGGGTGTATTGCCGACGCAATCGGCGATTGTAGGGTACTGCAAGGTCATGGCGTATTCGCAATCCAGACTGCGGGGGCGAACATCATACCGGGAAAGCCTGGCGGGCCATATCACGCAAAGTACGGTGCTTATGGCTTATAGGAATAAGCAGCAAATCTGTTGCCTGGAAGGACGCTATCGCGGGCAAGCCCGCTCCCACCCTAGAAATGCGTGTAGGAGCTGGCTTGCCGGCGATGGCCGCGCCTCGGTCAACCTACTAGCCAAGCCGCCCGTCGCCATGATTTTTCAGGAAAACCTCTGCCCCCATCGCCGCAATCTGCCCTTCGATCAATGCTTCAAAGGGCTTGAGCAACGGCTCGAATGAGCTGGGTGCTTCCAGCACGTGCAATGCCTGCACGATGGCTTCAACTGTCGACAACGCCCCCGGCCCTGGCGCCTTGCGCAGTCGGTAGCGGGAGACGGCGCCCTCCGCCAGCGCTACCCGTGGCAACGCTGCCAGCAACGGATTGAGGTGCAGCAACTTGCGCGCCTTGCGCCAAGTGCCGTCCGGCACCACCAGCAGCAACGGTTGGTCGGAAGGCGCGTAGGCCTGTAACGGTTGCGCATCGTCCGCCGGAAACAACAGCCGCGCCTGATAGCCGGGCAGGTTCAGCAGCGTCGGCAGATCCTCGAACACTTCCCCCACCACCAGCTGCGCGTTATTCAAACCCAACGCCGCCAGCCTTGCGGTATTAAGCGCGTGGTTGACCTCGCTCGGGTGCTGCAACAGCAACACGCGGGTGCGGCTGTCGAGGCTGGGGATCAGCGCGCACAGGCAGTGGGTGGCAGGCCGCAGGCAGCGGGGGCATTGGGGTCTGGACATGGTGATTTCAGGCCTGGTTGAGCTGGGCTTTGAGTAGGTCGCGGAAAGTCTGGATCAGTGGTTCACGGCTGCGACCACGGCGCATGATCATCGAGAATGGCGCCTGGTAGCCGAAGGTGGCCGGCAGCAATACGCGCAAATCTCCTTTGTCAGCCCAGGCCTGGGCGTAGTGTTCGGGCAGGTAGCCGATATAGGCGCCAGACAGCACCAGGATCAGCTGCGCTTCCATACTTTCCACCGTCGCCGCGCTGTGTTTGAAACCGTGGCGCGCCAGTTCGGCCTGGCTCCAGTAGCCGCGACCGACCATGCGTTGCTGGGTGATGACTTGTTCGGGGATACGCCGCTCGTTGAACAGCGGGTGCCGGGTGCTGCAATACAGCCAGTGCTGTTCGCGGTACAGCGGCATGTAGATCAGCCCGCTCATGCGGTTGGAGAAGGCGCCGATGGCCAGGTCGAGGCGGTTGTCCTGCACACCCAGTTGCAACTCATAAGGGCTCATCACCGACAAATGCAGGTGCACCGCCGGGTGCTCCAGGCTGTAGGCGCCGATGACTTCGGCGAACGGCAAGGCCTTGTCGCTGACGGTGGAATCGAGCACGCCGAGCTTGAGGGTGCCGCGCAACTCGCCTTTCAAGGCGGCAGCGTATTGCTCGAAGCCTTCCAGCTCACCCAATAGCCGCAAGGTTTCATGATGGAACAGCTCGCCCTTGCTGGTCAGGCTGAAACCGCCCCGGCCGCGATGGCACAGCACCAGGCCCAAGGCTGATTCCAGTTGGCTCATATACGTGCTGATGGCCGACGTGGACAGGTTGAGTTCGTGCTGGGCATTGGCAAACCCCTGGTGCCGCACAACGCTGACGAAGATGCGCAGGAGTTTCAGGTCGGGCAAGGCGTTGGCCATGGGTTCTCCAGAGGCACATACAAAACCTGTGGGAGCTGGCTTGCCTGCGATGCGGACATCTCGGAGCAGCAGGCACACCGAGTTGAGGCCATCGCAGGCAAGCCAGCGCCTACAGATGAACCAGGTTCAAGGTAAAGGAGTTTACCTCAGGCAATAGTTTAGAAAAATCTGAACTAAGTATTTGCCCCTGCCGATTCTTTCGTTTCCACGTATTTCGCAGAATCGGCCCCTAATAAACAAAACAACGATGAGGCAATCCCGTGGACAAGATTTTCCACCAACCACTGGGCGGCAACGAAATGCCGCGCTTCGCCGGCATCGCCACCATGATGCGTCTTCCCCACCTGCAAACGGCCAAGGGCCTGGATGCTGCCTTTATCGGCGTGCCTCTGGACATCGGCACCTCGCTGCGCGCCGGCACCCGTTTCGGGCCGCGTGAAATTCGCGCCGAATCCGTGATGATCCGCCCCTACAACATGGCCACCGGTGCCGCACCGTTCGACTCGCTGTCGGTCGCGGACATTGGCGACGTGGCGATCAACACCTTCAACCTGCTCGACGCCGTGCGCATCATCGAAGAAGCCTACGACGAGATTCTCGAGCACGACGTGATCCCCCTGACACTGGGCGGCGACCACACCATCACCCTGCCGATCCTGCGGGCGATCCACAAGAAACACGGCAAGGTCGGGCTGGTGCACATCGATGCCCACGCCGATGTGAACGACCACATGTTCGGCGAGAAAATCGCCCACGGCACCACCTTCCGCCGCGCCGTGGAAGAAGGCTTGCTGGACTGCGACCGGGTAGTGCAGATCGGCCTGCGCGCCCAGGGCTACACCGCCGAAGACTTCAACTGGAGCCGCAAACAGGGCTTCCGTGTGGTCCAGGCCGAAGAATGCTGGCACCACTCCCTCGCGCCGCTGATGGCCGAGGTGCGTGAAAAAGTCGGCGGCGGCCCGGTGTACCTGAGCTTTGACATCGACGGCATCGACCCCGCCTGGGCGCCGGGCACCGGCACTCCGGAAATCGGCGGGCTGACCACCATCCAGGCGATCGAGATTATCCGCGGTTGCCAGGGCCTCGACCTGATTGGTTGCGATCTGGTAGAAGTTTCGCCGCCCTACGACACCACCGGCAACACCTCGCTGCTGGGCGCCAACCTGCTGTACGAAATGCTCTGCGTACTGCCTGGCGTGGCGCATCGCTGATGAGCACCCGCGAAGTGCTGCAAGCCGCTGCCGACCTGGTGGCGGCCTTCGCCCGCAATGACCGCGCCGCCTACTTCGGCGCGTTCACGGCCGACGCCAGCTTTGTGTTCTACACCCTCCCCCAGCCGCTGCTGAGTCGCGATGCCTACCAGGCGTTGTGGGACAGCTGGCGCCGGGACGAGGGGTTCGAGGTGCTCTCGTGCACCTCGAGCAACGCCTTTGTCAGCCTGCAGGGTGACGTGGCGATTTTTATTCATGACGTGGCCACCGAGCTGCGCATGAACGGGGAGCAATTCAATAGCCAGGAACGCGAGACCATTGTCTTCAAACGGCAAGGGCTTGGCGCAGAACAACAAGAAGGCCTGTGGCTGGCCTGTCACGAACATTTGTCCGCTATGCCGGAAGGGCTGCCGCCCCCTTAGCCAATGTGATCGGAGCTGATCATGAATAATAAAAACAACGATAAAAGTATTCGAAAGATAGAAACCAACGGGGTCGAACAGATCCCGGACCACGAACGTACCGCCGGCCCCAAGGATCTGTTCCGACTGATCTTCGGCGGCGCCAATACCTTTGCCACCGCCGTGCTGGGCTCCTTTCCGGTGTTGTTCGGCTTGTCGTTCCAGGCCGGCGTCTGGGCGATTGTGCTGGGTGTGCTGGTGGGCGCGCTGATCCTGGCACCCATGGGCCTGTTCGGGCCGATCAATGGCACCAACAACGCGGTGTCATCCGGCGCGCACTTCGGTGTGCACGGGCGGATTGTCGGCTCGTTTCTCTCACTGCTGACCGCCATTGCCTTCTTCTCACTCTCGGTGTGGAGTTCGGGTGATGCGCTGGTGGGCGGTGCGAAACGTCTGGTTGGCCTGCCAGAAACTGACCTGACCCTGGGCCTGGCCTATGGCCTGTTCGCCCTGCTCGTCCTCACCGTATGCATTTATGGCTTTCGTTTCATGCTGTGGGTCAACCGCATTGCGGTATGGGCCGCGAGCCTGCTGTTTCTGCTGGGCATCTTCGCCTTCGCGCCGGCGTTCGACAGCCACTTCGCGGGCACTGTAGCCATGGGCCAGGCCGGCTTTTGGGCGGCCTTCATCGGCGCCGCGTTGGTGGCCATGAGCAACCCGATTTCCTTCGGTGCGTTCCTGGGTGACTGGTCGCGCTACATCCCGCGTGAGACGCCAAAAATGCGCATCATGCTGGCGGTGGTGCTGGCGCAAATCGCGACGTTGATCCCGTTTCTTTTCGGCCTGGCCACCGCAACCATCGTGGCGATCAAGGCACCGGACTACATCGCTGCCAACAACTATGTGGGCGGTTTGCTGGCGGTGGCGCCGACTTGGTTCTTCCTGCCGGTGTGCCTGATCGCGGTGATCGGCGGCATGTCCACCGGCACCACCTCGCTGTATGGCACCGGGCTGGACATGTCCAGCGTGTTCCCGCGCCTGTTGTCGCGGGTCAAGGCCACGCTGCTGATCGGGGTGATGTCGATTGCCTTCATCTTTATCGGACGTTTCGCCGCCAACCTGGTGCAGAGCGTGTCGACGTTCGCCGTGCTGATCATCACCTGCACCACGCCGTGGATGGTGATGATGATCATCGGCCTGATCGTGCGTCGCGGCTTCTATTGCCCGGATGACCTGCAAGTATTCACCCGGGGTGAAACCGGCGGGCGCTACTGGTTCAGCCATGGCTGGAACTGGCGCGGGCTGGGGGCCTGGATCCCGAGTGCGCTGGTGGGCCTGTGCTTCGTCAACCTGCCGGGGCAGTTTGTCGGGCCGCTGGGCAACCTGGCCGATGGGATTGATATCAGCCTGCCAGTGACGCTGGGGCTGGCGTCGGTGGTGTACCTGACGTTGCTTCGCGTATTCCCGGAACCGGCGGCCGTGTACGGGCCGACTGATCCCCGCAGCAAACGCACGGATGCGCGCGTTAAACCGGCGTTGCAACAAGCCGCCTGATCCCCATAAAAACGATAATCGGAGACTCGCCGTCATGGCTTTGGATTTATTCGTCGTACTCATCTACGCCGCCGGCATGCTCGTGCTCGGCTATTACGGCATGCGCCGCGCCAAGACCCACGAAGACTACCTGGTAGCCGGGCGCAACCTCGGCCCGTCACTGTACATGGGCACCATGGCCGCCACGGTGTTGGGCGGTGCGTCCACCGTCGGCACCGTGCGACTGGGGTATGTGCACGGTATCTCCGGCTTCTGGCTGTGTGCCGCGCTGGGCATGGGCATCATTGCGCTCAACCTGTTCCTGGCCAAGCCGCTGCTGAAGCTGAAGATCTTCACCGTGACCCAGGTACTGGAAAAACGCTACAACCCCATGGCCCGCCAGGCCAGCGCCGTGATCATGCTGGCCTACGCACTGATGATCGGCGTGACCTCGATCCTGGCCATCGGCACCGTGCTGCAAGTGCTGTTCGGCCTGCCGTTCTGGATCTCGGTGTTGCTGGGCGGTGGCGTGGTGGTGGTGTACTCGACCATCGGCGGCATGTGGTCGCTGACCCTCACCGACATCGTGCAATTCGTGATCAAGACCGTTGGCCTGATGTTCATCCTGCTGCCGATCTGCCTGTACCGCGTCGGCGGCTGGGACGAACTGGTGGCCAAGCTGCCGGCGTCGAGCTTCAGCTTCACCGCGATCGGCTGGGACACGATCATCACCTACTTCATGATCTACTTCTTCGGCATTCTGATCGGCCAGGACATCTGGCAGCGCGTGTTCACCGCCCGTGACGAAAAAGTCGCCAAGTACGCAGGCACGTTCGCCGGTTTCTACTGCATCCTCTACGGCCTGGCCTGTGCACTGATCGGCATGGCGGCGCATGTCCTTATCCCGGACCTGGATAACGTCAACAACGCGTTTGCCGCTATCGTGAAAGCCTCGCTGCCGGACGGCATTCGTGGCCTGGTGATTGCCGCCGCCCTCGCAGCAATGATGTCCACCGCCAGCGCCGGCCTGCTCGCCGCCTCCACCGTACTGACCGAAGACCTGCTGCCGCGCCTGCGTGGCGGCAAACAGTCGAGCCTGGCCATCAACCGCCTGTTCACGATGCTGACCGGCATTGCCGTGCTGGGGATCGCACTGGTAGTGAGCGATGTGATCAGCGCCCTGACCTTGGCCTACAACTTGTTGGTGGGCGGCATGCTGATCCCGTTGATCGGCGCGATCTTCTGGAAACGCGCGACCACCTCGGGTGCGATCACGTCCATGACCCTGGGCTTTGTGACGGCACTGGTGTTCATGATCAAGGATGGCTTGGACGCGAACACACCGATCTACTACAGCCTGGCGGTAGGGCTGGTGAGTTTTGTGGTGGTGAGTTTGTTGTCGCGCCGGCCAGCGGGTGTGGCGGCCAGCGCGGTTTGAGATACAACGGGTTTTAGAGCGGTTTCTTCAGCGGGCGCGACGTCGGATGTCGTGCCCGTTTTTTTTATCAGTACATTGCCGAACTTGCAGAAGCTTTTGCCTGGATGATTTCCTGGACTAGGCAGGCCCATAACAACCCTTGCGTAGTGCCCCCGGCATAGGTTGCCCCGGCCACAATTTGGTTGTAGGCAGACCAACAAACTATTGAAAGTCCATCTGAGGTGCCGGGCCGGGCACATTCGATAATATGCAAGTCACCACTCTCGACCGCCCCGCGATAGGACTTTGGAAAGTGCCGGGAAACAGCGGCCCGACACGCCGCCAATATCTGCTCCTTATACTCCAACGTCGAATCAGGTGGAACCTGCCCACCGGAGACAAGGATGTAATCCCCATCCAAGCGGCAATTCATGACGCCGATTGGTAAGTCGTACTGAAGCTTGAGCCCACGCATTTCGGCACCCTCATTACCGATAGCACGTAACTTGAAAAACCAGCCGATGATCGCGATTGCCTCTGGCCCCTCTACGCCCATGGCAGTGACGACGAAGTGCTCTCTGCTCAACTCGGCAATTTGAACCGCACTCAGGTGGCCGGGGAGGAACTGAACCCCGGAACGCAGCAAAAGCGCCCCGACCTCCTCCATAAGATGGCTGAATTCCAGATCGTAGCCCGACACCTCAATAGCCCGCCCAATCCCAGGGACCCCATAACGCTCTTGGAATTGCAGTGGACTGATCTCAGCAAGTCCACCTCCCTGTTTGCCACTGGGCCATTGCCTGTTTTCGATATCGCGTTGCTCTTGGATCGCGACCTCCACACCACTGGCATCATTCCTATAGGCTCGTACGATCCGCGACTGCACAAATCGGCCCAGCGATGGGTTGTCGGCCAGAAGCTTTTCAAACAGTTCAATGCCCGCACGATTGCATTCAACGGCCAAATACTGATTACCAGGAGTCAGGTGGTCGTTTTGCAGCGGCTTTGCAGTCGTCTCCGTTGCTGACAGATGCCGCATATTTACAGGCTTATGACTAGCTCCATCGCTCGCCTGATTTCCTCCGTATACGGTGACCCGATAATTTGCCAGGCGGAACATCAAGGCTTGCAGCAGGCCGTTGATACCTCTGCCGATGATAGACACACGCGGTGCATCGGCATAAGCCTGTTGAGAGGGGATAATCAATGACTGGGCAAGTTTGCGCCTGACAATGCCGCGCAAGGCAGTCAAGCTGAGCTGAACCGAGACCGCATAGTCAAGGTCGCAATGACAGGCTTCGGTGGTTGCCGCCTGCGTAGTCAGCGTCGCGGGTTTACGCCATGTGGCGACACCGCATCCGAGCGCTTGTGCGCGCATTCGAAACGCATCCAGTGTCCCAGGCCCATAGTCCAATACCAACTGGATATTTTCAGACGTTGCCAGCGCCCGCACAGCACCATCAGTGAAGACATCCGGTTTGGCGACACACACCAAGCGAGCGTGTGGGTGCAGGCTTTGAATCAGGGCTTGATCAATGCGATGGGCGGTTTCATCATTCATGGATACACATAGGGCAACAGCATAAGCACCCTCCAACGCCTCGAACCAGTCCGTCACAAATGACACGCGACTGTCGATATTGGCCGGTGAGCGGCCTTGTCGACCCAACACCTTGACCCGA
Source organism: Pseudomonas sp. AC112 (assembly GCF_979253545.1). NCBI lineage: Bacteria > Pseudomonadati > Pseudomonadota > Gammaproteobacteria > Pseudomonadales > Pseudomonadaceae > Pseudomonas > Pseudomonas sp. AC112. The sequence goes on along the minus strand of NZ_CEEDCM010000001.1, from coordinate 4,060,586 downwards.
ACATCCGGATCTCGATCCAGCAACAATTTGACAAGCTCTTTACCCACATTGCCGTATCCCAGTACACAGATATCAAGCGGTAAGGAGCCATCGGCCTGTTTCAACCAATGCGCGATATAGGCAGCAACATGCGGTGCGTTGACCCCCGGTGTATTGAACACTCGAATATCGTTGGACTCACACAAGTCCAGCCGCACCTTATCCAGACTCGTGCCCCTGCGAACCAAAGAGAGGTCTCCAAAGGGATGGGAGGTACGCCACTGCTCAATGACGTCTGCATCAATGACTTGGTCCCCCACAATGAGCGTTGATGGACGCAGTAGTCCGATCTGCATGAGCAGAGTTTGCTTGGTCAATGTTTGAGGAAGAAACACTACGTTGCTGGGTGCGTCAGCCTTCCAGCCTCTTGATGCAGGTGCGATATGTAAAATGCTTTCGGTGGTGGCGATGAGTGACACGGCAACAGGCGGAACTGAAGAGAGTGACATAGCTGTGTCTCCAACATTTCTGAATGAGTGACCCCTCGAAAAGAGGAACTCAATAAAGTTGGGGCGCTACGAAGAGGCGCTTGAGTTTCAAGCTATGCGTATTTCCAGAATTAGATAAGTCAGCCGATTCCGACTGACAGGCAGTCCCTTTCCGACGATGTTCAGGGTCAAGGATGAGTTAGACGGAAATACAGCCCTGTGCGGAAGCAGGGAGCGGCGACAGCTGTCGCACATTTCTTTTGCCTGATGCAAAAGAGCTGTGGGAGCGGGCCTGCCAGCGAACGCGGCGTATCAGTCAACTTTTCATCGGCTGACACACCGTTTTCGCGAGCAAGCCCGCTCCCACATGGATTCTGAGGCGTTATAAAGACTGCAGTTTATCGCCGACGTGGACGACGTTGCTCGTCATCCGTGCGAATCGGCACAGGCTGCAGTGGAGGCTCGATCAAGCCCAGTGCAACACCCAGATCATGGAGCCAGTTTTGAATTTTCTCTTTCATGGTTGCCCCCTTTGAGGGTAATGCTGGTAGGCGCAAGTTCTGTCGCCCTTTCCTACACTGATAGTAGCCCTAAGTCCTACGCATTGCTTGAACGAAACCACAACGAACTATTACTGAATTGATCCAAATCCTGACGGATCGTTCAAGCAATCGCACGTGTGTCTTGCAGGACCTCGGCCTTGCCCTCTTGCTGCAGGTCGATCCATGCGTTGAGGTTAGCGCCGAGCATACCCTTTCGCCACATCAGCCAGGTCGTAGCAGTGGCAAAAGGCCCTGTCAGCGGATGAACGGACACGCTGTCCTTGCCTGGCAGGCTGGCGAGCATGGATTCGGACATCAACGCCACCCCGGATCCGGCGATCACACACGCGAGCATGCCTTGGTAGGATTCGATCTCAATTGCGCGCCCCATGGCCACCCGCTCGTGGGAAAACCAGGTTTCCAGGCGCGTGCGGTAGGCGCAACTGCGGCGAAAGGTGAACACTGAGCGGCCCGCCACATCCTGCGGCCCGCGCACCGGCGGGTGATCGGCTTCACAGATCAGCACCAGGCGTTCCTCGCACAGGGCCACCCCGTCCAGGGAGGCGATGGTGATGGGGCCGTCCACAAAGGCAGCATCCAGGCGACCGGTAATCAAACCTTCGAGCAACTCGCCGCTGGGCGCCGATTGCACCTGAAGGTTCACCATCGGGTAAGCCTTGTGATAACGCGCCAGCAGCTTCGGCAAATGCACCGCTGCCGTGCTGTACATGCTGCCCAGGACAAAATCACCCGCCGGCTGCCCGCCTTGCACGGCACCGTGGGCTTCGTCGTGTAGCGCCAGCAGACGGGTGCTGTAGTCCAACAACACCTTGCCCGCAGGAGAAAGCTGCAAACGCTGGCGCTCGCGCACGAACAACTCGACGCCGAGTTGTTCCTCCATTTGCTTGAGGCGCGTTGACAGGTTGGACGGCACCCGGTGCAAACGGTCAGCCGCGCGCGTGATGGAGCCCTCTTCCGCCACGGCTTGGAAGATGCGCAATTGACTGAACTCCATACCTTTCTCCAAAACAGAACAAGTTACTCACTATTATTCAATTTTACAGAAAGTCAATCGGCTTTAGCCTGAAGGTATTCGTTTATCCGCAGGAAGCCAGACCATGTCCCCGTTGATTCGCTTACTTGCCAGCTTTGTCGCCTTGATGATGGCGATGGGCATTGGCCGCTTCGCCCTTACCCCACAAATGCCCCATCTGCTCAGTGAAGGGCAGATCGACCTGACCGGCGCCGGCCTGATTGCCGCCGCCAATTACCTGGGTTACTTCGTCGGGGCGGTGGATTCGATCTTTGCGCGCAGTCATCACCACGTGCGTGGACGCTTGTATGGCGGGTTGTGGCTGTGTGTGCTGTTGACCCTGGCGTCGTACTGGGCCCATGGGTTCTGGCCGCATCTGTTGTTACGCTTCGGCACCGGGGTCGCGAGTGCCTGGGCCCTGGTGATGATTACCAGCCTGAGCCAACCATTGGCGATTGCCGCCGGGCGTCCGCGCCTGGGCGCACTGGTATTCGCCGGGCCCGGATTGGGGATTCTGCTGACCGGGTTATTGGCGCTCGGCGCCAACCTGCTGGGGCAAAACTCGGCCACCCTGTGGTTGGTGTACGGCGTGGTGGCGCTGGTGATGTTGCTGGCGATTCTGCCGTTCCTGCCCAAGCCGTCTGCCGCCGCAAGCCCCGTAGCCGGCCACTCCGACGCGCGCAGCAATGGCAGCATTGCGCATTTGTGCTGGATCTACGTGTTGTACGGCCTTGGCTATATCATCCCGGCAACGTTCCTGTCGCAGATGGCCAGCGCGCAATTCAAGGGCGCCTGGCAGGCCGACCTGTTCTGGCCGTGTTTTGGCCTGGCAGCGGCGATAGGTGTGGGGGTGGCAACCCTGCGCCGCAAGGATCCAGACACCACTCGCCGGTGGCTGATGACCACCCTGTGGCTGCAAGCAGCCGGGGTGTTTGCCTGCCTGCTGGGCAATGGTTGGGGCCTGGCACTCGGGGTATTGCTGTGTGGCGGCCCGTTCCTGGCGTGCATGCAGTTGGTGATGGCACGCCTGCGGGACGTCGCCCCCCATGGCTACCAACGCAGCACCGGTCTACTGACCGCCAGCTTCGCCATCGGCCAGTTAAGTGGCCCGTTGCTGGCGTCGGTCAGCAGCCACCTGAGCGGCGGCCTGCAACCGGCGCTGGTCGCCGCCGGCGCCGGCTTGTTGGTGGCAGGCTCGGTGTTGGTCAGCCGGCAACCATCGGCGCAGGCACACGCACCTGTTCACGCCGTGCCAGCACCAGGAAAAACAGCCCACCCAGGAAGCACCCGGTAAACCAGGCGAAGTTGGCCATGCCCTGCAGCGCCGGGGTGAAGGTGATCGCGACGCCAACCAGCGTCGCGGGCACCAGGGCCTTGACCGCCGTCCAGTTCACGCCGCCGTCGAAGTAGTAACGCCCGCTGGGGCTGTCGTCAAACAGTGCATCCACGTCGATCTTCTGTTTTTTGATCAAGTAGAAATCCACCAGTAGGATCCCGAACAGCGGCCCGATGAAAGCTGCAAGGATATCCAGGGTGTAGTGGATCATCAGCGGGTTGTTGAACAGGTTCCACGGGGTGATGAAGACCGACGCCACGGCAGCGATCATCCCGCCCGCGCGCCAGCTGATTTTGCTCGGGGCAACGTTGGCGAAGTCAAACGCCGGCGAAACGAAGTTGGCGACAATATTGATGCCGATGGTTGCCGTGACAAAGGCAAACGCGCCCAGCAATACGGCCATGCTGTTATCGATGCGCGAAACCGTCGCGATCGGGTCATGCAGCATTTCACCGAACACCGGCAAGGTGCCCGAGACGATCACCACCGTCACCAGGGAAAACGCCAGGAAATTCACCGGCAGCCCCCAGAAATTGCCGCGTCGCACATCCTGCATGCTGCGGCAGTAGCGGCTGAAGTCGCCGAAATTCAGGGTCGGCCCGGAGAAATACGACACCACCAGCGCCGTGGCCACAATCACCTGGCCAAATGCTTGCCAGCCCGACAGCGACTTCTCCGCCAGGGTGAAGCTGATGTTTGACCAACCGGCCTTCCACACGATCCAGCCCGCCAGGGCAAACATCACCGCATACACCACCGGTCCCGCCCAATCGATAAAACGGCGGATGGACTCCATGCCCGCCCAGAACACCGCCGCTTGCAGCACCCACAGGCTGAGGAAACCAAACCAGCCAAGGTAGGACAGGCCTGCAAAATGTGGCTCTGCATACACCGCCATCTGTGGGAAGAAACGCAGCACCACGATGATCAACGCACTCGAGGCCAAGTACGTTTGAATCCCATACCAGGCCACAGCGATCAAACCGCGAATCACCGCCGGAATATTCGCACCGAACACCCCAAACGCCAGCCGGCAAATCACAGGATAAGGCACCGCTGCCTGCTGGCTGGGCTTGGCCACCAGGTTGGCGATCAACTGCACGATGCAGATACCCACGAGCAAGGCGATCAACACCTGCCAGCTGGCCAGACCGAGGGCAAACAGGCTGGCGGCAAACACATAGCCACCAACGCTGTGAACATCACTCATCCAGAATGCAAAGATGTTGTACCAGTTCCACTTTTGCGGCAGTGGGCCCAAGTCCTGGTTATACAGGCGCGGGCTGTAGCCTTTGGGCAATTGTTCTGACATCGCTGGGCTCCTCGAAATACCGGCCTGCGCTACCGTCGCAGGGTGCATACGGGAGGCGGCATGGTTTGTATACGAGATAGTCAGCAGAATGCGTGCCAATTGAGCGCAATCCCTCTGGCACGCTGCTCCAAAAGGTTGGATACAGGGTTAAAAGGTGGGGCTACGCTCAGCAACGGTGCATGTACATCCTGTACACAATCAGCGGTGCACTCGTTGTGCACACAGGTAACCCACCGTGCAGCACGCGGCGGTCAGGAACGTGCCCCAGGCCATGTCCATGACCGCCAGCTGGGCCGACCAGCCTTGCAGCGTGGCCCAATTGCTCAGGTCGTACGTGCCGTAGGCGACCAGGCCGAGCAACGCGCCCATTCGGGCCGCACGTTGCCAGCTGGCGCTGGGCAATACGACGAACACCACACAACCGATGACATAGAGGAGATAGAACAACACCGCCGGCAACAGCCGTGGTTGGTCGAGCATCAATGGGCCGAGCAGCGATTTATAGGTGGAGCCCATCAAGATGCCGAGCCAGAGGCCGTCGAGGAGCAGAAACGCGAGCAGGGTACCGAGGAAGGCGAACAACGATTTTTTCGACATGGGTGCAGCCCTTTGTAGGAGCGAGGTGGAAGCCTAGCGCCTACAGAAGAGCAAACCGCACTCAGCTTAGTTCAATGCGGTCCGCATGAATCACGATCTGGCCTTGCTTATACAGCGCACCAATGGCTTTCTTGAAGTTGCCCTTGCTCACGCCGAACAAGTTACTGATCACCGCCGGATCGCTTTTATCACTGACCGGCAAGGTGCCGTTGTTTTCGCGCAACTTGGTGAGGATCTTCGAGTTCAGGCTGGACGCCGCTTCCTGCCCAACCGGTTGCAGGCTCAGGCTGATGTTGCCGTCGGCACGGATCTCTTTGATAAAGCCTTTTTCTTCCTTGCCCGGGCGCAGAAACTTGAACACTTCGTTCTTGTGGATCAGGCCCCAGTGCTTGTTATTGATGATCGCCTTGAAGCCCATGTCAGTGGCTTCGGCCACCAACAGGTCGACTTCCTGGCCCACCTGGTAGTTGGCGGGGGTCTTGTCCAGGTAGCGATCCAGTCGTGCGGTGGCGGTGATGCGCTTGGTGTGCTTGTCGAGGTACACGTGCACCACACAGTATTCACCGGCGCTCAACTGGCGTTTTTCTTCCGAATACGGCAACAGCAAGTCCTTGGGCAAACCCCAGTCGAGGAACACGCCAATACTGTTGACTTCCACCACTTTCAAACTGGCGAACTCACCCACTTGAACTTTAGGCTTTTCAGTAGTGGCGATAAGTTTGTCATCGCTGTCCAGATAAATGAAAACGTTAAGCCAGTCTTCATCTTCACTGGGAATATCTTTGGGAATATACCGATTAGGCAAGAGGATTTCCCCGTCTTGCGCACCGTCCAGGTACAAACCAAAGTTAGTGTGTTTAACCACTTGCAAGCTGTTGTAGCGCCCGACTAAAGCCATGTTCAATACCCTCATTACGTGGGCGGCATTCTACCCGAGTTGCGCCTGCCACGCGCGCGCGCCTGAAAAATCGCGGCCTGGCGTGGCTTTCCGATGGCACTGCCCCGCTCGTCCGATCACTGGACTGAATTTTCCGGCGCTGCCAACCGCCCTCCACCCCCGTCGTTTCGAATTAAAACAGCAAGTTAGAGGCTTATTTCAAAAATAAACTTTGGCTATTTTCGACCCCAACACTTATTCCCGGGGGATATTTACCAAGCAATTGTCAAGTATTTCCTGTACGATGCCTGGCCAAGTTAATTTTCTACAGGTTAGTGGCCGCCATGCGCGTAAAAGCATCCAACAGCAAAGCAAAGCCAGCTCCCGCCGTTGAAACCAGCGAGTCGATCAACAGCCAGATTGCGGCATTCCTCAAGTCCGGCGGCGAAATCCAGCAAATTGCCAAGGGCGTCAGTGGCCAGACATTCGGCCCGTCCAAGCAGATCAGCCTGGGTAAAAAGTAATACTGCGCAATACCCCTGGTCCCTAAGCGTCTTGCCTTCAAGGCGCTAGGACTAGAGCCCGAAACACCCTCGCCAGCCATCCCACAACCACGCTAATCGACGAACGGGCCTCATCTCCTGGCATTCGCCGGTATGCTTGCACACGTCTAGCACGGGCATCTGCCCGATTTTCCCCGTCACTGCTCCTCGCTTTTCATGGAGTGAAGCATGTTCAAATCCTGCATGTTCCTGATCGGAGCCCTGGTGGCCAGCCCACTCGCCGAAGCGCAGATTTTCCAGCGCGAATTGGGCGACTTCGACCTGAAATTGGGCACGACTCCCAGTCGCAGCATGGCCCAGGGTCTGGTCAAGCCAACCTCTCCCGGCAGTGACTCGTTCCACGGCGGTCTCGACTTGAGCCACGACAGCGGCCTGTACTTCGGCCAGTTCTCACCGAACATGGGCTTGTCCTCGTCCAGCAATCTCGAAGTCGACTCTTACATGGGCTTCAAACATCCCTTCGACCAGACCCTGGGCTACGAAGTCGGCCTGATCCACTACAGCTACCCCAAGCTCAGCCCCCTCGACAGCCAGGAGTTCTACGGCGGCCTGAACCTGTTGGGCAATCGCTTCGGCGCGTCCTTCAGCAATGACCCGGACCGCCAGGACAGCACCCTGTTTGCCGACCTGGGCGGCACTCAGCCTTTTGGCATCGGGGTCAGCATGAAATACACCACTCATCAGCTGGGCACCCCGGTCTCGGTGGAAGGCGGCTCCATTCGCACCTTCAGCGATTGGTCGGTGCAATTCTCCAGAGAGTGGATGGGCGTTGACCTGGATCTTATCTACAGCGACTCGAGCCTCAGCGGCGGGGATTGCTCGGCGTATTCCGGACACAATTCGCAATGCGATGGCCTGTTGACGCTGAAGGCGGTGCGGTCGTTTTATTAATGGGCTGAACTGTCGCACCCGGCGCAGGTTCACATGCAATAACCCACATTGCGAAGGACCCGCCCATGCTGCGTCGGCTCAAACTACTGGTGGTATTACTGACCCTGAGCCTGGTGCTCGCTGGCTGTAATCGCGTAGGCCTGGCCTATCGCAACCTGGACGTGATCATCCCCTGGACCCTCAATGACTACCTGGACATGAACGCCGGGCAGAAGAGCTGGTTCAACGACAAACTCAAGGAGCACCTGGCCTGGCACTGCACCACGCAATTGCCGGGCTACCTGGATTGGCTGGACCGACTGCAACAGATGGTCGACGACAACCAGGTCACCGACGCCGCCTTGCAGGCCCGCACCGCCGAAGCCAAAACGGCCATCGCCGAAGTCGCCCGCGAAATTACGCCGTCGGCCATCGAATTGTTGCAGGGGCTGGACGATCAGCAGGTCAAGGAAATGAATGACGCCCTGGCCAAGGACCTGCGCAAACGCCAGGACGACTACCTCAAGCCATCACTTGCCAAGCAGATCCAGGAACGCGCCGAGCGCATGAATAAGCGCCTGGATGCATGGATGGGTCCGCTGAGCGACAGCCAGAAAAACCGCGTCACGGCCTGGTCCATCAGCCTAGGTGAGCAAAACCAGCAATGGATCGGCAACCGCGCCCATTGGCAGGCGCAATTTATCGACGCCGTGAAACAACGCAAGAGCACCGACTTCCCGCAGAAAATGCAGCAATTACTGGTAGACCGGGAAAGCCTATGGACGCCTGAGTACCGCGTCGCCTATGCACAGACCGAAGCCGCGGCGCGCAGCCTGATCGTGGACCTTATGGCGGAAAGTACCGTGCAACAGCGCCTGAAACTGACGCAGAAAATCGACGGTGTACGCAGCGACTTCAAGGCACTTAAATGCCTCAAGGCCGCCGCACTCTAAGGCAATGGATCAGGCAATCTGAGCCTTGGAAGCCACCTCGGCAAAGGTCGCCGGATCCAGCGCATCCGCCTGCTCATCGAGCACCTGGCGCGGGTGATCATTGCCCGGAATCGAGCTGTCGATCAGCGCCAGCAACTGCGCACCCAGCGCCGTCAGGATGAAATTTTCGCCATTACCGCCCTCTTCCTCGGGGCGCGATTCAATAAAACCACGCTTGAACAGCAGCGCTTCATAATCTGCCGCAGTCTTCTTGAGTGCGTCCAGGTTGCCGGTGGACTCGCCCGCCGTGGCCTTCTCGGCCGCTTCCTGCTCGGCGTATTTGCGCGGGGCGAAGCTGCCCTCGCCGTTCTGCACTTCATGCAGCAGACGTTCGATCAAATCCCAGTTGTAAGTCGTCATCCTGATTCCTCCTGCAGGCTGGTGGAAAGTAGCCCGTCAAGGTTGTGACAGGCCGCGTCAGTAGCCGTTCAGCCTAATAGACAGACGTCATTTCTCTGAACTTTCCAGACGTTCGCAGCCTCAACAGCACATAACCGCCAAGGAGGTCTACCATGAAAACCCTGATGAACCTGGCCATCGCCGCTGCGTTGTTGAGCGCGCTGCCCGCCTGGGCCTGCACGCCCGACGAGGCCACAACCAAGCGCGAACAACTGGCCCAGGAAGTGGCCAAGCTGACTGAACAGAACCCGACCAAGGCCAAGGAGATGAACGACGAGCTGCAGAAGATGGACCTGGATACGGAAAGCGCTGAGTTCCCCGACAAATGTCAGCTCATCGACGCCCGCCTCAAGGAACTCAAGGAAGCCGCGGCCAAAACTCAAAACTGATGGCATAAAAAACCGGACAATCGTCCGGTTTTTTTACATCACCCGAGCCTTATTCGGCAGCCGGTGCTTCTGGCTTGCGGCGCTTGAGCGGTGCCATGCCGTCCTTGCTGACGAGCGACAGGTTGTCAGTCTTCGGGCGGTTGGCGATCTTGCGCTTGGTCGGCGACTTGGCACCGGTCTTCTTCTTGTCGCCCTTGGCGTCAGTCTTTTTCTTCTTCACGCCAACGGCCTTGCCCGATGCCTTGACCTTCTTCGGCCCGGTGTAGGTGCCTTTGACTTCCTTGATGGTGCGACGCTCGAACGACTGCTTGAGGTAGCGCTCGATGCTCGACATCAGGTTCCAGTCACCGTGGCAGATCAGCGAGATGGCCAGGCCATCGTTGCCGGCGCGCCCGGTACGCCCGATACGGTGCACGTATTCGTCACCGCTGCGGGGCATGTCGAAGTTGATCACCAGGTCCAGGCCGTCCACGTCCAAGCCGCGCGCGGCGACGTCGGTGGCAACGAGGATCTTCACACCGCCCGCCTTGAGGCGGTCGATGGCCAGCTTGCGGTCCTTCTGGTCTTTCTCGCCGTGCAGCACGAACGCCTTGTATTCCTGGGCCACCAGGCGGCCGTAGATGCGATCAGCGGCGGCGCGGGTGTTGGTGAACACGATGGCTTTCTGATAGGTCTCGTTGGCCAGCAGCCAGTTGAGGATCTGCTCTTTGTGCACATTGTGGTCAGCGGTGACGATCTGCTGGCGCGTGGTCGCGTTCAGGTCACTGACGTTGTTGACCTGCAGGTGCTCAGGGTTGTTCAGCACCTTGCCGACCATCTCGCGCAAGGTGGAGCCGCCGGTGGTGGCGGAGAACAGCATGGTCTGCTGGCGGTTGACGCACTCGCCGACCAGGCGCTGCACGTCGTCGGCAAAGCCCATGTCGAGCATGCGGTCAGCTTCGTCGAGCACCAGCACTTCGACTTCCTTGAGGTCGAGGTTGCCAGCATTGAGTTGCTCGATCATGCGACCCGGCGTGCCGATCAGGATGTCCGGCACCTTGCGCAGCATGGCGGCCTGGACCTTGAAGTCTTCACCGCCGGTGATGATGCCGGACTTGATGAAGGTGAACTGCGAGAAGCGCTCGACTTCCTTCAGGGTCTGCTGGGCCAGCTCGCGGGTCGGCAGCAGGATCAGGGTCTTGATGCTGACGCGAACCTTGGCCGGGCCGATCAGGCGGTTCAGCACAGGCAGGACAAAAGCAGCGGTCTTGCCGCTACCGGTTTGAGCCGTCACCCGCAGGTCACGCCCTTCGAGCGCGAGCGGGATGGCCGCTGCTTGCACAGGCGTAGGCTCGACAAATTTAAGCTCGGCCACGGCTTTGAGCAGGCGTTCGTGCAGGGCGAATTGGGAAAACACGGGTGCTACCTCGAAGAAATACAAAAAATCAGCTGCATAGGGTACCGGTTTCGGGCGTCCAAACCGAGTTTCTTTACGCGAACGGTGCTATTGAACCGCTTTTTTGTCAGGACATTTGTCCATGACGTCAACTTTGATGCACTTAAATGCTCTAATCGCCCCGTCTTGTCCCACAGAAGAATCGGTTTCACCCATGGATATCAAACAGCTCTGGCTCAACGCCCAGGACCTCTGGGGCGCCCTCGATGAACACCCGCTGCTGCATGCCAGCCTCGGCTTGCTGGTGTTGCTCGTGGTGGCCCTGTTGCTCGGGCGCGTGGCGCGCTACCTCATCCTCCACGCCGTCAAGCTGCTCGGCCGGCAACCTGCGCTGCACTGGCTCAATGACCTGCGGCACAACAAAGTCTTCCATCGCCTGGCGCAGATGACGCCGTCCCTGGTGATCCAGTTCGGCCTGTACCTGGTGCCGGACCTGAGCAAGACCGCCATCCTGTTCATCGGCAACGTGGCCCTGGCGCTGACCATCCTGTTCCTGGTGCTGGCCATGAGCGCCCTGCTCAGCGCCCTGCTGGACATCTACGCCCGCACCGAACATGCCCGCACCCGCTCGATCAAGGGCTACGTGCAGTTGGCGAAGATGGTGCTGTTCGTGTTTGGCGCGATCATCATCGTCGCCACCCTGATCGATCGCTCGCCCCTGTTGCTGCTGTCAGGCCTGGGTGCGATGTCGGCGGTGATCCTGTTGGTGTACAAGGACACCCTGCTGTCGTTCGTCGCCAGCGTGCAGTTGACCAGCAACGACATGTTGCGGGTCGGCGACTGGATCGAAATGCCCCAGGTCGGCGCCGACGGTGACGTGGTAGATATCACCCTGCACACGGTCAAGGTACAGAACTTCGACAAGACCATTGTCTCCATCCCCACCTGGCGGCTGATGTCCGAGTCGTTCAAGAACTGGCGCGGCATGCAGGCCTCCGGCGGGCGCCGCATCAAGCGCAGCCTCTACATCGACGCCAGCGGTGTGCGCTTCCTGCGCGACGACGAAGAACTGCGCATGACCCAAGTGCACCTGCTCACCGACTACATCGGTCGCAAGCAGGCCGAGCTGAAAGCCTGGAACGAAGCCCAGGGTCACAGCGCACAGCTGTCGGCCAACCGCCGCCGCATGACCAACCTCGGCACCTTCCGCGCCTATGCCCTGGCTTATCTGAAAAGCCACCCGGATATCCAGCCAAACATGACCTGCATGGTGCGCCAGATGCAGACCACCGCCCAGGGCGTGCCGCTGGAGATCTACTGCTTTACCCGCACCACGGCGTGGGCGGATTACGAGCGGATCCAGGGGGATATTTTTGATTATCTGCTGGCGGTATTGCCGGAGTTTGGCTTGAGCTTGTATCAGCAGCCAAGTGGTAATGATTTAAGGGCTGGGATGCTACCGGCCTTGCTCGGCGCCAGTCATTTGCCGACGCAGGAAAACAAATCTGCCTGACACCAGTCCCCCTGTGGGAGTGGGCTTGTGTGGGAGCGGGCTTGCTCGCGAAAGCGGTGTTTCAGCTAGTCAATCTGGTACTGATACACCGCATTCGCGAGCAAGCCCGCTCCCACAAGGGGGGTCAGCGCAGTACCGGCTGTTTGCGCACCCCCAATCGACTGATCCACACCGCCCCCACAATCACCAACCCACCCAAGGCCAAGCGACCCAGCGGTTCATGCTGGTTCCAGATCAGCAAGTTGAGCAGCAAGCCCACCGGCACATGCAGGTTGTTCATCACCGCCAGGGTGCCGCCCTGGACCAGGCAGGCGCCCTTGTTCCACCAGTACATGCCCAGCGCCGTACTGACCAGCCCGAGGAACACCAGCACGCCCCATTGCAGCGGCGCGTCGGGCAAGTAGTTGGCTTTGCCGAACAGCAGGAACGCCGGCAACACCACCAACAACGCGCCCACATAGAAGTAACCAAAGCGCCGGTAGTGCGGCAGGTCACTGGGGTAACGCGCCACCAGGTGCTTGTACATCACCTGCCCGGCGGCATAGGTGAAGTTGGCCAGTTGCAGCAGCAGGAAGCCCCCAAGGAAGTGCGGGGTGATCTGGTCAAAGCGGATCACCGCCGCGCCCGCCACCGCCACCAGCGCGGCGATCAGCGCCCAGGGGTTGAAGCGACGGTTGAGGGCATCTTCGATCAGGGTCACGTGCAGTGGCGTGAGGATGGTGAACAGCAGCACCTCCGGCACCGTGAGCACACGAAAGCTCAGGTACAGGCACACGTAGGTCACGCCAAACTGCAACGCGCCGATCACCAGCATGCCGCGCATGAAGGCCGGCTCCACCGAGCGCCAGCGGGTCAACGGAATGAAGACCAGCCCGGCGAGCAACACGCGCACCAGCACGGCGAAGTAGCTGTCGACGTGACCGGCGAGGTATTCGCCGATCAAGCTGAAGGAAAATGCCTGAATCAGGGTGACAACCAGTAAGTAGCCCATGCGCGCCTCGTTTCGAATGGGCGGGACATTAAAGGTTTTCGGCGGTTGAAGAAACTCGGGGCAAAAAAAACCCGACCTCGCTAAAGCGTCAGTCGGGCAGGAGCACTCAGGAGCAAAAGTGCAAAGGGAGGTTCGTTACGCGTACTTGAAGGGTTTGCGTGGGGCTAGATAAACATCGCGGGATTATCTGGCGATTAAAGGATCAGGCAACCTGGGCCAGCAACGCCTTGGCGTGGTTGATGCCCTTTTCCTGGAAGTCTGCGCTCAGGTTCACCCCTTCGGCGTGAATGAAAGTGACGTCATGAATGCCGATAAAGGCCATGACCTGACGCAGGTACGGTTCCTGGTGATCGGAGCTCGCGCCGGTATGGATACCGCCGCGCGCAGTGAGCACGATGGCGCGCTTACCGGTGAGCAAACCTTGTGGCCCGGTGGCGGTGTACTTGAACGTCACACCGGCCCGCAACACGTGGTCCAGCCAGGCTTTGAGGGTGCTGGGGATGGCGAAGTTGTACATCGGCGCGGCCATTACCAGTACGTCGGCGGCCAGCAGTTCGTGGGTCAATTCGTCGGAGCGATCCAGGGAGACTTGCTCCTGTTCATTGCGCTGATCCGCAGGCTTCATCCAACCGCCCAGCAAGTTGGCGTCCAGGTGCGGGACCGGGTTGAGGGCGACGTCACGCACGGTGATCTGATCGGCGGGATGGGTGGCCTGCCATTGGCTGATGAACTGCTGGGTCAATTCGCGGGAAATCGAATCCTGCTGGCGGGCACTGCTTTCGATGATCAGAACATTGGACATGGCTATGTAGGCTCCATCTGTAATTGCTGTAAGTCGATGGAGTGAAGAGTAGACAGAGCGGATTCGATAAAAAAGCGCAAAAAACTGCTATAACCAATCTATAAATTTGTTTATAAGCGGAGCATGCTCCGCTGTCGCTTACTTCGGCGTGCAGGCCAGTGCGATCCGCATCTTGATAATCGCGCGGTTGAACTTGACCGTGGTGTTAGTGCTTTTGCCTGCCGGCACCGTGACCGTTCTGCGACGCGGCGATTCCGGACCGTTGGTGAAGGTTACCGAGCAAACGGCATCCTGGGTGCCGTAGTTATTCAGTTGGATCGAACTGATATCGCCGTCCACGTCGGAGGCGGTGTAGTCGATGCTGACACCGTCGATCTTTTTGGTCACGTCGATGGGGTAGGCAAACGCGCTCATCGGCAGCAGCGCCAGCAACACACAACAGAATTTTCTCATTCGGCAGTCTCCAATAAGGACTGTCAGCTTAGGACAAGAGGAACCCATCTTGAAAGCGCCCCGCGTTACCCTCGATCAATGGCGCACGCTGCAAGCCGTGGTCGACCATGGAGGCTTCGCCCAGGCGGCTGAAGCGCTGCACCGTTCGCAGTCCTCGGTGAGCTACACCGTGGCCCGCATGCAAGACCAGCTCGGCGTGCCATTGTTACGCATCGATGGGCGCAAGGCGGTGCTCACCGACGCCGGTGAAGTGCTGTTGCGCCGCTCCCGGCAGTTGGTGAAAAACGCCAGCCAGTTGGAAGACCTCGCCCACCATATGGAACAGGGCTGGGAAGCCGAGGTGCGCCTGGTGGTGGACGCGGCCTACCCGAATGCGCGCCTGGTGCGGGCGCTTACTGCATTCATGCCGCAAAGTCGCGGTTGCCGCGTGCGCCTGCGTGAAGAGGTGTTGTCCGGCGTCGAGGAACTGTTACTCGATGGCATGGCCGACCTGGCCATCAGCGGGTTCATCATCCCCGGTTACCTGGGCACGGAAATGAGCGACGTGGAATTCGTCGCGGTGGCCCATCCCGACCACGCGCTGCATCGCCTTAACCGCGAACTGAGTTTCCAGGACCTGGAAAGCCAGATGCAGGTGGTGATTCGCGATTCCGGCCGCCAGCAACCGCGGGATGTGGGCTGGCTCGGCGCCGAGCAGCGCTGGACGGTCGGCAGTCTCGCCACCGCCGCCACGTTTGTCAGCAGTGGCCTGGGTTTCGCCTGGTTACCCCGCCACCTGATCGAACGCGAACTCAGGGAGGGCCTGCTCAAACAGCTCCCGCTGGAAAAAGGCGGAAGCCGCAACCCGACGTTTTACCTGTATTCGAACAAAGACAAGCCACTGGGCCCGGCGACGCAGATTCTCGTGGAACTGCTGCGCACCTTTGATACTGCCCCACTGGACGCGCCTTTCGCCGCCCCCCAGCAAGCCTGAAACGGAGTTCATGCATGGCCTGGTTCGACCATGAAGGATGCAGCCTGCACTACGAGGAATACGGCCACGGCACGCCGCTGATCCTGATCCACGGCCTGGGCTCCAGTTGCCAGGACTGGGAGCTGCAGGTGCCCGTGCTGGCAAGGCATTACCGCCTGATCGTAGTGGACGTGCGTGGCCATGGCCGCTCGGACAAACCGCGCGAGCGCTACAGCATCCAGGGCTTCACCTTTGATCTGCTCGCGCTGATCGAACACCTGGCCCTGCCACCCGCCCATGTGGTGGGTCTGTCCATGGGCGGCATGATCGCCTTCCAGCTGGCAGTGGATGAACCCGCGCTCGTCAAGAGCATGTGTATCGTCAACAGCGCCCCGCAGGTGAAGGTGCGCAGTGCCGATGATTACTGGCAATGGGCCAAACGCTGGAGCCTGGCACGCGTGCTCAGCCTGAACACCATCGGTAAGGCCTTGGGCGACCGCTTGTTCCCCAAGCCACACCAGGCCGACCTGCGCCGCAAGATGGCCGAACGCTGGGCAAAGAACGACAAACGTGCTTATCTCGCCAGCTTCGATGCGATTGTGGGCTGGGGCGTGCAGGAACGACTTTCGAGGATCACCTGTCCAACCCTGGTCATCAGCGCCGACCACGACTACACCCCCGTGGCGCAAAAAGAAAACTATGTAAAACTGCTCCCCGATGCGCGACTGGTGGTGATCGAAGATTCCCGCCATGCCACGCCCTTGGACCAACCCGAAGTCTTTAACGCAACCCTGCTCGAATTTCTAAAGACAGTCGAAACCACTACCCAGGATCACTGACCCATGCTGAAAAAAATCGCCTTCTTTGCCGGTTCTGTTTTGTTCGCTGCCAACCTGATGGCGGCTGAACCCGCCAAGGCGCCTCACGTCCTGATCACGACTACCAACGGCGACATCGAGATCGAACTGGACCCGGTCAAGGCGCCGATCAGCACCAAGAACTTCCTGGCCTATGTCGACAGCGGCTTCTACACCAATACGATTTTCCACCGCGTCATCCCAGGCTTCATGGTCCAGGGCGGCGGCTTCACCCAGGCGATGACCCAAAAGCCGACCAAGGACCCGATCAAGAACGAAGCCAGCAACGGTCTGCATAACGTACGTGGCACCTTGTCCATGGCGCGTACCAACGACCCGAATTCGGCCACCAGCCAATTCTTCATCAACGTCGCCGACAATGCCTTCCTCGACCCGGGCCGCGATGCCGGTTACGCCGTGTTCGCCAAGGTGGTCAAGGGCATGGACGTGGTGGATGTGATCGTCAATTCGCAGACCACTACCAAGCAGGGCATGCAGAACGTGCCAATCGATCCTGTGTACATCAAGTCGGCCAAGCGCATCGATTGAGGTAGCAGGTAGTTCCGCGCGCAGCCCACAAGGCCGCGCGCGCATTTGAAAGGAGAGCCCGCCCTGCGGGTGTCATACCTAATGCTCTATCGTCGTTTTGAACAACTGATCGATATTTTCCGCGACGCCCCCAGCGCCGCCCCGCCCGATAAAGTCCTGCCCTTCTACCTCTACTACCTGCGCCAGGTGTGGCCGCATTTTGCTGCCTTGTTGGTGGTGGGCCTGATCGGTGCACTCATTGAAGTGGCGCTGTTCAGCTACCTGAGCCGCATCATTGACTTGGCCCAGGGCACGCCGCCCGCGAATTTCTTCCAGTTGCACAGCACCGAGCTGATCTGGATGGCCGTGGTCGCCCTGCTGTTGCGCCCGATCTTCGGCGCCCTGCATGACCTGCTGGTGCATCAGACCATCAGCCCCGGCATGACCAGCCTGATCCGCTGGCAGAACCACAGCTACGTGCTCAAGCAGAGCCTGAATTTCTTCCAGAATGACTTCGCCGGGCGTATCGCCCAGCGCATCATGCAAACCGGCAATTCCCTGCGCGACTCGGCGGTGGCGGCAGTGGATGCAATCTGGCACGTGGCGATCTACGCCATCAGTTCCCTGGTGCTGTTTGCCGAGGCCGACTGGCGCCTGATGATCCCGCTGGTGACCTGGATCATCAGCTACAGCCTGGCGCTGCGCTATTTCGTGCCACGGGTGAAGGAGCGCTCGGTGATCTCTTCCGAGGCACGCTCCAAGCTGATGGGCCGTATCGTCGACGGCTATACCAACATCACCACCTTGAAGCTGTTCGCCCATACCCAGTACGAGCAGGAATACGCCAAGGAAGCGATTATCGAGCAGACCGAAAAAACCCAGCTGGCCAGCCGGGTGGTCACCAGCATGGACATCGTGATTACCACCATGAACGGCCTGCTGATCGTCACCACCACCGGCCTGGCCCTGTGGCTGTGGACGCAGTCGCTGATCTCAGTGGGTGCGATTGCCCTGGCCACCGGCCTGGTGATCCGCATCGTCAACATGTCCGGCTGGATCATGTGGGTAGTCAACGGTATTTTCGAAAACATCGGCCAGGTGCAGGACGGCTTGAAAACCATCGCCCAGCCGCTGGCGGTGATCGACCGCGACAATGCCCCGCGCCTGAGCGTGCCCCAGGGCGAAGTGCGCTTCGAGCAGGTGGATTTCCACTACGGCAAGAAGAGCGGGATCATTGGCGGCCTGAACCTTGAGATCAGGGCCGGTGAGAAGATCGGCCTGATCGGCCCGTCCGGCGCGGGCAAGTCGACCCTGGTCAACCTGCTGCTGCGGCTCTACGACCTGCAAGGCGGGCGCATCCTGATCGACGGCCAGAACATCGCCGAGGTCGCCCAGGAAACCCTGCGCGAACAGATCGGCATGATCACCCAGGACACGTCCCTGCTGCACCGCTCGATCCGCGACAACCTGCTGTACGGCAAGCCCGACGCCACCGACGCAGAGCTTTGGGCCGCGGTGCACAAGGCGCGTGCCGATGAGTTCATCCCATTGCTGTCGGACGCTGAAGGCCGCACCGGGCTGGACGCACACGTGGGTGAGCGCGGGGTGAAACTCTCAGGCGGGCAGCGTCAACGTATCGCCATCGCCCGCGTGCTGCTCAAGGACGCGCCGATCCTGATCATGGACGAAGCCACCTCCGCGCTGGACTCGGAGGTAGAAGCGGCGATCCAGGAAAGCCTGGAAACCCTGATGCAGGGCAAGACGGTGATCGCGATTGCGCACCGGTTGTCGACCATCGCGCGGATGGACCGTTTGGTGGTGCTGGAGAAAGGTCAGATTGCCGAGAGCGGCAGCCACGCCGAGTTGCTGGCCCATGGCGGGCTGTACGCGCGGTTGTGGCAGCATCAGACCGGAGGCTTTGTCGGTATCGACTAACCCACCTCTGTAGGAGCCGGCTTGCCGGCGATTGCGGCCTCAAGCACGCCGGTGATCTTTCTGGCCTCATCGCCGGCAAGCCGGCTCCTAAAGGTTAAAACGGCGCCAACCCTCTATTTCAAAGGGCTGGCGCTTTTTTTGTGCCTGGATTTGTGCCACAACCCTGCTGTAATCAATGCAGTGCCCAGACGGGCGCTGAAGTAAATCTGCAGGGAGCATCACTGATTTACTGATTGGGTAGAGCGATCTATCAAGGACGGGTTGCATGTCTTTGTTCAAGCGTTCAATCACAGAGGGTTTAGGTACGTTTTGGCTGGTGTTGGGCGGGTGCGGGAGTGCGGTGTTGGCCGCAGCGTTTCCCGCAGTCGGGATCGGGTTGTTGGGCGTGGCCCTGGCGTTCGGGCTCACGGTGCTGACCATGGCGTTCGCCATCGGGCATATCAGCGGATGTCACCTCAACCCGGCGGTATCGGTGGGGCTGGTGGTGGGCGGAAGGTTTCCGGCCCGGGAGTTACCGGCGTACATCGTGGCGCAGGTGATCGGTGGCACCGTGGCCGCTGCGCTGTTGTATTTCATTGCCAGCGGCAAACCGGGGTTCGAACTGGCGTCGGGCCTTGCGTCCAACGGCTATGGCGAGCATTCCCCCGGCGGTTATTCAATGGCGGCGGGGTTTGTGAGTGAGTTGGTAATGACCGCCATGTTCGTGGTGATCATCCTCGGCGCCACCGACCGCCGCGCTCCAGCAGGCCTTGCGCCCATCGCCATCGGCCTGGCGCTGACACTCATCCACCTGATCTCCATCCCCGTCACCAACACGTCGGTCAACCCTGCCCGCAGTACGGGCCCGGCCTTGATCGTCGGTGGGTGGGCGATCCAGCAATTGTGGATGTTCTGGCTCGCACCAATCCTCGGCGCGGTAATCGGCGGTGTGACCTACCGCTGGCTGGGCAAGGAGGAGCCGGGCTGACGCAACAGGGGTTCAGCCCTGCCGATAAGGCAGGGCTGCCCTCGCCTCCTCGGCATACGCCACGATCCCCACCCGCTCGCGCTCGAGGAAATCCTCCACGGCGTTCTTCAACCCCGGATGGCGCAAGTAGTGCCAGGACCGCGTGATCACCGGTTCAAACCCGCGAATCAATTTGTGCTCGCCCTGTGCCCCCGCGTCGAAGCGTTGCAGGCCGTGGGCGATGGCGTAGTCCATGCCCTGGTAGAAGCAGGTTTCGAAGTGCAGGCGATCGAACTCTGCCAGGCAGCCCCAGTAGCGGCCGTAGAAGCTGTCGCCGCCGATCAGGCTGAAGGCCATGGCCACCGGGCGTGGGCCTTGCTTGGCCAGCACCACGCGGATCGCTTCGGGCATGCGCTCGGCCAGCAGGCTGAAAAACGCGCGGGTCAGGTAGGGCGATTGGCGGCGCACGGCGTAGGTGTTGGCGTAGCAGGCGTAGACGAAATCCCACTGGGTTTCGCTCAATTCATGGCCTTGCAGCCACTCGAAATCGATGCCCTGCCCCGCCACTTGCTCACGCTCTTTGCGCATCTGCTTGCGCTTGCGTGAACTCAATGCATCGAGAAAATCCTGGAAGTCGCGGTAGCCACGGTTCTGCCAATGAAACTGACAGCCCAGGCGCTGCAACCAGCCCGGTTGCTGGGCCAGTGCAGCATCGGCCAGGTCATCGGTGAAGTTGATATGGGCGCTGGAAAGCCCTTCGATTTCCAGGTAGCCCGGCAGGCTCTTGAGCAGTTCCAAGCCCTCATCGGCACTGGCGGCCAACAGGCGCGGCCCACTGACAGGGCTGAAGGGCACCGCCGTCAGCAGCTTGGGGTAATAGTCGATACCGGCCCGCTCACAGGCATCGGCCCAGCCGTGATCGAACACGTACTCACCGTAGGAATGCCACTTGCGATAACTGGGCAAGGCCGCCACCAGCCGGTCACCCTCCCAGTGCAACAAATGCTCCGGCTGCCAGCCCGAGTGCGGGCCCAGGCTGGCGCTGTCTTCCAACGCGCTCAGGAACGCATGGCGCACAAACGGCTGGGCCTGTGGCACCAGTGAATCCCAGGCTTGCGGGGCGATCTCGGACAGGCTGTCCAGGCGTTGCAGCGGCATCGGCATCCTCACTACTTCAGGGCGTGAAAGCCTGGCGAGTATCGCTGATCGCCGGGCTTCGCACACCCCCGAATCGCGCGACAAGGCTCTAAATCAATAGTTCCGAACATAAATAATTTGTCATCTAGATGACATCACTTAGCCACTGCGCCGTCATAAACGATCGTGATACTGACGCCTGTTTTTAGAGCGCCTGGTTCTAGCAGGTGGTTATTTTTCCGTCCGTCATCGGTCGGTTGTGTCCTGGATGGTTTGCCATCCCTCCTCACTTTCGGAGATTGATATGCGTCTTGCTTCCACTAAAACTGCGGCGGTCCTGTGCGGCGGCCTGTTACTGGCCCTGAGCGTTCCGGCCAGCGCTGCAGTCGACGCTAAATTGCTCGACATGCTCAAGGCCAACGGCCAGATCACCGCTGCGCAGTACACCGAACTGCAAAGCGAATTGGCCAAGGACCAGAAAGAACAGCAGATCGCACGGCAAGCTCAACAAGAGACCAACGAACAGATCGCGGCCACCGCGAAGAAAACCAATGAGCTGAGCAGCTTCGACCAGAAGCTGGCCTGGGCCGCCAAGACTCAACTCAAGGGCGATGTGCGCTTCCGTCACGAAACCATCAAGATCGACGGCACCCCGAACAACGGCGGCAAGGACAAGGACCGTGAGCGTATCCGTGCTCGCCTGGGCGCCTACACCGAAATCAACTCGCAAGTCGACACCGGCATTCGTGTCGCCACCGGCAGCAGCGACGACGCGCGCTCCACCAACCAGGACCTGGATGGCTACTTCAACAAGAAGTCGATCTGGCTGGACCTGGGCTATATCGACTACCACCCGACCCAAATCAAGAACCTGCACGTGATCGGCGGCAAGATGCTGCAACCGTGGGTCAGCATGGGCGACGTGATCTGGGACAGCGATATCAACCCGGAAGGCCTGGCACTGACCTACAAGTACCCACTGGGCAGCAGCGCCGAGCTGTTCGGTAGCTTGGGTAACTACAACCTCAAGGACAACGTCAACGGCGACGGCGTGCAATTTCGCAACGACCTGCGCATGACCGCCGGCCAGTTGGGGTCTCGTTTCTCGCTGACCGACAATCTGAAACTGACCCTGGGCGGCAGCGTCTACGCGTTCCAGAACGATGAAGACAGCCGTTGCCCGACAGCAACCGGCACCACCCCAGGCTGCCTGACCCCAGGCGAAACCGTGGCCAATACCACGGCCGGCAACGCCAGCGAGTACCGCCTGTATGAAGGCTTCAGCCAAGTTGATATCGGCGGCCTGGCAGTACCGTTGTCGTTCTACGGCCAGTACGTGCAAAACACCAAAGCCACCGATAAAGACAAGGACACTGCCTGGCTGCTCGGTGCCAAGTCCAAGGTCTTCGGCCTGAACCTGGACTACAACTACCGCGACGTACAACGTTACGCGGTGGTGGGTGCCTTCACCGACTCGGACTTCGCCGGCGGCTTTACCGGCGCTCGGGGTCACAAGTTCAAAGTCGGTTACGACATCGACAAGAACTTTGCCATTGGCGCCACGTACTTCCTGACCAAAGCCGACTACGCCAGCGCCACCGGCTATCGCGATGCCAACGCCAATACCCTGCAGCTGGACGCAGAAGCCAAGTTCTAATAGTCAGTGTTGGAAGCCTCGGGACAGGACGGCCCGGGGTGGCTGTAACAGTCTTGCGTGGGTGGAGCGGTCCCCATCATCCGTCCGGTCCACTCACGCGAGCCTGCTTAGTCCCCGCCTTTCTGATCCTTGAGCCGCTCGGCAGCCAGCCGCTGTGCCAAGGCATCCACGCCCTCAACCGGCTCCTCCGGCATGATCTTCAGGGTCGCCTGCATCAGGCGCATCTGGCGGATAAACCGGCGACAGTTCGGGCAGAACATCAAGTGATGACGCACCAGCAGACGCTCGCGAAAGGTCAATTGCCCATCGAGATAGTCACTGGAACGTGCCACTTGTTCTTTACAGGTCAACATTCGCCCGTTTCCTCAAAATGCTCCACCGTGGCGAAGACTTTAAGCCGTGCCCGATGCAACAGCACACGGACATTGGAGAGCGACAGCGTCAGAAGATTACAGATCTCCTCCAACTCCAAGCCCTGGCGTTCACGCAGCACCAGCACACTGCTTTGCAACTCCGACAGACTCAGCAACGTGTGCTCCAGGCATTTGCGCAGTTCATCCTCGGTCAACAGGGCTTCCGGGGTGTCCTGGTGCCAGGCATAAGGGGCAACGGCCCAGTGGCCATCGTCAGGGCTGAAACGGTCATCGCCAATCGTGCCGTGGGGCGAAGGCAAATCATCAAGCAATACTTCGCGACGATTCTGCTTGTAGCGCACCTTGGCGGCGTTGGCGGTAATGGTCAGCAGCCAGGTCTTGAGGCTGGAACGTCCTTCGAACCTGGCGAGGTTGCGCACCACCGACAGCCAGGCGTCCTGCACGACTTCGTCGGCATGGCGCTGGCCGACAATGGCATAGGCCACCGCCCGCATGGCGCTTTGGTAGGTGGTGACCAATTCCTTGTAGGCCCGCTGCTCACCCTTGAGCAAGCGTTCTAGCAGGTGCGCGTCGTCCGCTGCTGCCATCGTTTACCTCGATTTCACTCTGGAAACCCAATCCCTGTGGGAGCTGGCTTGCCTGCGATGCAGGCGCCACGGTGCGTCATTTACACCGCAGGGATATCATCGCCGGCAAGCCGGCTCCTACAAGGAACGAGGTAGATCAGCGTTTGCGCAGGATCACGCTGCCGATCGAGTAGCCCGCGCCAAACGAACTCAGTACCGCCACGGAGCCTTTGGGCAAGTCGTCCTGGTAGGTGTGGAACGCAATCACCGAACCCGCCGAGCTGGTATTGGCGTAGGTGTCGAGGATCACCGGCGCTTCTTCCACCGACGCTTCGCGGCCCAGCAGTTTCTTCACGATCAGGTGGTTCATGCTCAGGTTGGCCTGGTGCAGCCAGAAGCGCTTCACATCGGCCACGTTCAACTGGTTCTCTTCCAGGTGCACGCCGATCAGCTCGGCCACCATCGGGCATACGTCGCGGAACACTTTGCGGCCTTCCTGTACGAACAGTTTGTCCGGCGCGCCGATGCCCTCTTCCGCAGTGCGGTTGAGAAAGCCAAAGTTGTTGCGGATGTTATTGGAGAACTTGGTCAGCAACTTGGTGCTCACCACGTCGAATTGGTGCTCGGAGGTCGCCAGGTCGGCGCGCTCGAGGACCACAGCGGTGGCCGCATCACCAAAGATGAAGTGGCTGTCGCGGTCGCGGAAGTTCAGGTGACCGGTGCAGACTTCCGGGTTGACCATCAAAATCGCACGCGCCTGGCCCAGCTGGATGCTGTTGGCGGCGTTCTGGATGCCGAAGGTGGCCGACGAGCACGCCACGTTCATGTCAAAACCGAACCCTTCGATGCCCAGGGCTTCCTGGACCTCAATGGCGATGGCCGGGTAGGCGCGCTGCAAGTTGGAGCAGGCGACGATCACACCGTCAATGTCGGCGGCGGTCTTGCCAGCGCGTTGCAAGGCTTGTTCGGCGGCGCCGACGGCCATCTGGCAGAGCACCGACCACTCGTCGTTGCTGCGCTCGGGCAGGCGCGGGGCCATGCGCTGCGGGTCGAGAATGCCGTCTTTGTCCATCACGAAGCGGCTCTTGATGCCCGAGGCTTTTTCGATGAAGGCTGCGCTGGATTCGGTCAGCGCCTGCACGTCACCGCGCTCGATGGCGGCGGCGTTATCGGTGTTGAACTGTTGCACGTAAGCATTGAAAGACTGCACCAGCTCTTCGTTGGAGATGCTGTTGGCCGGGGTGTACAGGCCAGTGCCGCTGATGACGACGTTATGCACGGTCGTTCCTCTAAATCTGTCAGGCAGAAGATATTGGTACCGTCGTACCAAACTATAAGTAGTCCGATTCCGCACCGCGGACACCAAACTGGCATCGCTTTATTCCATCGCGTCGCAGCCCTTCACGACGATCCCGGCATTTATAACCGCGAAGTTTGCCACAAACCCCGATATTTGGCGCTATCTGCTCAACAAACACGGCCCACCTGTAGGAGCCGGCTTGCCGGCGATGGCTATTTCTCAAGCAATGCCGGGCTCCGCCATGACTCCGCTATCGCCGGCAAGCCGGCTCCTACAGGGGAATGGGTCAGGCTTCGACCAGGGTCCATTGCTTGCTCAAGCGCTTGTCGGAAATCGGCACTTTAGTGCCCAGTTGCTGGGCAAACAACGACACCCGGTATTCCTCCAACCACCAGCGGTAAAGTTCCAACTGGGGGTCGCGCTTGCCTTCCTGGGCATGTTTTTTCAGGCGATTCTCGTACTGCGTCCACAAGCCTGCCATCTCGCCGCTCCACACCCGATCTTTTTGCACCTGGCTAGGCAGTTTCTCCAGGCGCAACTCGATGGCCTTGAGGTAACGCGGCAACTCCTTGAACCACTGCGACGGAGTTTCGCGCACAAACCCTGGGTACACCAGGTTGCTCAACTGCTGCTTGATGTCGTTCAAGGCCACGGCCTGGGCCAGGTCGATCTTGCCTTTGAAGCGTTTTTGCAGACCGTGCCAGAGTTTCAGCACCTCCAGGGTCAAGCGCGCCAGGCGCTCGGCGTGCTCGGTCCAACTGCCGCGCTTGCGCTCGGCCAAGGCGGCCAAACCCGCGCCATCACGCGGCAGGTTGGCTTCACCTTCGAGCACGCAGGTGTCGAGGCTGGCCAGCAGGATGTCTTCCACCAGCGCATCGATGCGCCCCAGTTCGCGGTACATCAGGCCCAATTCGGTCAGGCCCGGCAACTTGCCGCGCAGGAATTTCGCCGGTTCTGCCAATTGCTGCATCAACAGGCGCTGCAGCGCGCGGCGATGCTGGAATTCCGCCTCGGCGGCGGTGGAGAAGCGCCCTTCCTTGACCGTGCCGTTGTCTTCCACCAGCGCTGGATACACCGTCATCGACAGCCCGGCGATCTTCTGCTGGGTCTTCTCCGCTACCGCCGCAAACACCTTGGCTTCCACCGGCTGCTGGCTTTTCGCCGTCTGCGGCACCGCCAACGCGGCCTGGCTGGCCTCGGCAAACCGCGCCGTCAGTTCGGCCAGGTCGCGGCCTTCGCCGAGGAACTTGCCCTGGCCGTCGACGACTTCCAGGTTCATCTTCAGGTGGCTTTCGACCTGCTGTGCGGCTTCGGCCCAGGCTTCATCGCTGACCCGTGCCCCGGTCATGCGCAGCAATTCGCGGCCCAGCGCCTGGGGCAACGAGCCCTGGCCGAATTCGATACGTTGCAGCGCGGCTTTGACGAAGTCCGGCACCGGCACAAAATTCTTGCGCAGCGCCTTGGGCAGGTTGCGCACCAGGGCGATGCACTTGGCTTCGATCACCCCCGGCACCAGCCACTCCAGGCGCTCCGGCGGCAAGGCCGGCAGCAAGGGAGCCGGCACGCGCAGTGTCACGCCGTCACGTGGGTGGTTGGGTTCAAAGTGATAACTCAAGGCCAGTTCCAGGTCGCCCAGGTGCAGGGTGTCCGGGTAATGCGCGGCGGTGACTTCACTGGCTTCGCGGGCCAGCACGTCTTCCTCGCGCATGATCAGCAGTTGCGGGTCTTTCTGGCTGTTGACCTTGTACCAGCTGTCGAAGGTCGCAGTCTGGTGGATCTCCGCCGGCAAGCGCGCATCGTAGAAGGCGAACAGGGTTTCCTCATCGGCCAGGATGTCGCGACGGCGCGCCTTGGCTTCCAGTTCGTCGAGCTGCTCCAGCAACTGCTGGTTGGCCGTGAGGCACTTGGCCCGCGACTGGATCTCGCCACGCACCAGGCCTTCGCGGATAAACAGCTCGCGCGACACCACCGGGTCGATCGGCCCGTAATGCACCGGCCGGCGTCCGACCACAATCAGCCCGAACAGGGTGATCTGTTCAAAGGCCACGACCTGGCCGCGCTTCTTCTCCCAGTGGGGCTCGAAGTGGTTTTTCTTGATCAGGTGCCCGGCCAGCGGTTCGATCCAATCGGCGTCGATCTTGGCGACCATGCGCGCGTAGAGCTTGGTGGTTTCCACCAGTTCGGCGGTCATCAACCATTGCGGGCGCTTCTTGCCGATGCCCGAGGACGGGTGGATCCAGAACCGCCGCTGGCGTGCACCGAGGTAATCGCCGTCTTCGGTCTTCTGGCCGATCTGGCTGAGCAGGCCGGACAACACCGCCTTGTGCAGTTTTGGGAAGTCCGCCGGCTCTTTGTTGACCGTCAACTGCATGTCGCGGCAGATCAGGCTCAACTGGCGATGGGAATCACGCCACTCGCGCAGGCGCAGGTAGTTGAGGAAGTTCTTGCGGCACCAGTTGCGCAATGGGCTGGCGGTCAGTTCCTGGCGCTGCTCTTCGAAACCGCGCCACAGATTGACCAGGCCGGCGAAATCCGAATCCGGGTCTTTCCACTGCGCGTGGGCTTGGTCAGCAGCCTGCTGACGTTCCGGCGGACGCTCGCGCGGGTCCTGGATCGACATAGCGCTGGCAACGATCAGCACTTCCTGCAGGCTGCCGAGCTTGGCGGCTTCGAGCAACATGCGACCCATGCGCGGGTCCACCGGCAGGCGCGCCAGCTGGCGGCCCAACGGCGTGAGCTGGCTGTTGCGGTCCACCGCCGAAAGCTCTTGCAGCAGGTTGAAACCGTCGCTGATGGCCTTGCCATCCGGCGGCTCGATAAACGGGAAATCGGTGATCTCGCCAAGGCGCAGGTGCAGCATCTGCAGGATCACGGCCGCAAGGTTGGTGCGCAGGATCTCGGGGTCGGTAAATTCCGGACGGCCAATAAAATCCTCTTCGCTGTACAAGCGAATGCAGATGCCCGGCTCAACCCGGCCACAGCGGCCCTTACGCTGGTTGGCGCTGGCCTGGGAGATCGCCTCGATCGGCAGGCGCTGCACCTTGGCGCGGTAGCTGTAGCGGCTGATGCGCGCGGTGCCGCTGTCGATCACATAACGAATGCCCGGCACGGTCAGCGAGGTTTCCGCGACGTTGGTCGCCAGCACCACGCGCCGGCCCGGGTGGGACTGGAAAATGCGCTGCTGTTCGGCCGGCGACAGGCGCGCGTACAGCGGCAGGATTTCGGTGTGCTTGAGCTGGGCCTTGCGCAGCATGTCGGCGGCATCGCGAATCTCGCGCTCGCCCGGCAAGAACACCAGTACATCGCCAGGGCTGCGGCGCTCGCTGCGCTCGTAGGCGCCGATTTCGTCGAGAGCGGCAAGGATCGCCTGGTCGACCGTCAAGTCGTCCTCGACGCGGTTGCCCTCTTCGTCCTGCTCCAGGGTCAGCGGGCGGTACCAGGTGTCCACCGGGAAGGTGCGGCCCGAGACCTCGACAATCGGCGCATCGTCGAAGTGCTTGGAGAAGCGCTCCAGGTCGATGGTCGCCGACGTGATGATGACTTTCAGGTCC
Source organism: Pseudomonas sp. AC112 (assembly GCF_979253545.1). Classification (NCBI taxonomy): domain Bacteria; kingdom Pseudomonadati; phylum Pseudomonadota; class Gammaproteobacteria; order Pseudomonadales; family Pseudomonadaceae; genus Pseudomonas; species Pseudomonas sp. AC112. Next base: position 4,032,272 of record NZ_CEEDCM010000001.1, on the reverse strand, counting down.
GGGCGACGCGGCAGCAGGGTTTTCAGGTAGCCCAGCAGGAAGTCGATGTTCAGGCTGCGTTCGTGGGCTTCGTCGACGATGATCGTGTCGTAGCGTTCCAAGTAGCGATCGTTCTGGGTTTCCGCCAGCAGGATGCCGTCGGTCATCAGTTTGATCAGCGTATTGGAATCGCTTTGGTCTTCGAACCGCACCTGATAGCCGACCAGCGCGCCCAACGGCGTCGCCAGCTCTTCGGCAACCCGGCTGGCCACGCTGCGCGCGGCAATCCGACGCGGCTGAGTGTGGCCGATCAGACCGAACTGGCCACGACCGATTTCCAGGCAGATCTTCGGCAACTGGGTGGTTTTACCCGAACCCGTCTCACCGGCGATGATCAGCACCTGGTGCTTGTTCAGCGCGGCTTTGATTTCATCGCGCTTGGCCGCAATCGGCAGGCTGTCGTCGTAGCGGATCAACGGCAGGCTGGCACGCCGCGCCGTGACCTGGGCACAGGATGCCTGCATGCGCGCCACCCACTGCGCCAGCTTTTCCTCGTCGGGCTTCTTGCGCAACTCAAGCAGCTGTCGCCGCAAGCGGTGGCGGTCGGCGAGCATGGCGTGATCGAGGGTTTTGAGCAGTTGGTCGATAGTGGGCGCTTGGTCAGTCATCAGGTACGCAAGGGTCGTCTATATATGCAGGGGGCGGATTGTCGCAGAAAACCGCCCATAAGCGTGCCCCCTCATTCGTTATCGCGGTCCTTGCGCCGGTACGGGAACACATCAATGACCTTGCCGGCGCGAATCGCGTCTTGCAGCCCCTTCCAGTAGTCGGCGTTGTACAACTCGCCATGCAGTTCATCGAACAGCTTGCGCTGGCCGGCGTCGGCGAACAGGAACGGCGGGAATTCCTCGGGGAAAACATCCAGCGGGCCGATGGAGTACCAGGGCTCGGAGGCCATTTCGTCCTCCGGGGTACGCGGTGCCGGGATATGGCGGAAGTTGGCCTCGGTGAGAAAGCAGATTTCGTCATAGTCGTAGAACACCACGCGGCCATGGCGGGTGACGCCGAAGTTCTTCAGCAACATGTCGCCGGGGAAGATATTGGCCGCCGCCAGTTGCTTGATTGCCAGGCCGTAGTCTTCCAGGGCTTCGCGGACCTGGGCGGGGTTCGCGTTGTCGAGGTAGAGGTTGAGCGGGGTCATGCGCCGTTCGGTCCAGCAGTGGCGGATCAGCACTGTGTCGCCTTCTACCTCGACGGTGCCGGCGGCCACTTCCAGCAGTTCAGCCAGGCACTCCGGTTCAAACTTGCTCAGGGGGAAACGGAAGTCGGCGAACTCCTGGGTGTCGGCCATGCGCCCGACCCGGTCGACGCTTTTGACCAGGCGGTACTTCTCGATCACCGTGGCGCGGTTGACGTTTTTCGACGGTGAAAACCGGTCCTTGATGATCTTGAACACCGTGTTGAAGCCCGGCAGGGTGAACACACTCATCACCATGCCGCGCACGCCAGGGGCCATGATGAACTGATCGTCGGTGGTCGCCAGGTGGTTGATCAGGGCACGGTAGAACTCTGACTTGCCGTGCTTGTAGAAACCGATGGAGGTGTACAACTCGGCGATGTGCTTGCCCGGCAGGATACGCTTCAGAAAGCCGATGAATTCCGCCGGCACCGGTACATCGACCATGAAGTAGGAACGGGTGAACGAGAAGATGATCGACACGTCGGCTTCGTCGGTGATCAGCGCATCGATCTGGATGCCCTGCCCTTCGCGGTGCAGCAGCGGGATGACCAGCGGCCATTGTTCGTCGCGGGTGTAGATGCGTCCTACGAGGTACGCGCCTTTATTACGGTAGAGCACCGAAGAAAACAGCTCGACCTTGAGGTCCGGGTCCTTGCACACCCAGTCCGGCAGGTTTTCGCGCAGTTGGGTTTCGAGACGGCGTAGGTCGGCAGCCAAGTCGGCGTAGGGTTCGCTGAAACGGTAGTCGGCAAAGACCTGCACGAGCATGTCCGGGATTTTCCCGGCGGGTGTGTAGGTGCGCGTCTGCGCGGCCCGTGCGCGGCGCAGGCTGGGCCGGGTGGTGTGGATAAACATGCAGCCGTCGCTGATCAGGTCGTGGCTGAACAGCCCGCAGAAGATCGAGTTGTACCAGGTCTCGGAGAGTTCATCGTCGAAGCGCAGGTCGATCAGGCCGATGTAGGCGCTTTTCACCACGGGCCACAGGTCGATATCAAGCAGTGTGGCGCCTTCGAAATGCTCACGCAGGCGCGCGGTCACCTCACTGACCTTTTCTTCGTAGAGGTTGATGCGTGCCGCCGACGCCCCCTGCCCCTGCTGCCACTGGGCCTTTTCGAAACGCTCGCGGGCGCCATCGGTGATCTGGCGAAAATGCTCACGGTAATCGTCGAAGCCATCGAGGATCATCTGGGCGATAGCGAGGGCGGACTGCGACATGCGGGAAACCTCTACGGGTATCTGGAAGCCCTGAGCTTAGCCAGTGTACGCAGGCAGGAGAAGGCTCATTTTTTGCGCCGCCTTATACAACTTCGTTCATTTCGTACATTTGTTTTCAATTTATTTAATTCGACCATACGGTCAATAAAAGCACCGTGAAGTCCTACGCTGTTTTATCTGCACCCCTGTAAGGGCGGGGCCTGGCCGCATTAACAAACGAATCCGGGCATCACGCTGGTGCTGACGACATACGCCGGGCTTTGGATCCAACTAAGGGAAACCCTGATTACCACCTTGATGGCACTTTGATATATAGCGCGCCCTCTCCCAGCCTAACAAGGTCAAAAGACCGATCCGGGAACAGGTTCTAATCGCCCAAGGAGCATTGAGATGTCATTGAGGAATATGAGGATCGGTCTGCGTGCCAGTCTGAGTTTTGGGGTTTTGGCCAGCTTGCTGGTGATTGTCGGACTGTTTGGCCTGGGCCAGATGGCCAAGCTGCGACAAAGCGCGCTGGTCATCGAAGAATCGTGGATGCCGAGCATCGAGAACATCCACGACAGCGCCGCCTACGTGGCCAGTATCCGCCTGGAAGCGTTGCGCCTGGCCACCACGGACGAATCGCGGATTCGCGACAACAGCAAAGCCCTGATCACCCGCCAGCGCGCCGAGCTGCAAACCCTGCTGGACCATCACAAAACCCTGCTCAGCAGCGATGCGGAGGGCGATCTGCTCAAGCAGCTCGAAGGTAATGTGAACACTTACCTGACCCTCGTCGGGCAGATCGTGGCCTTGGTGGACAAGGATCAACAACAAGACGCCATCGACCTGCTCAACAGTCGCGTCGCACCGCAGGGTGTAATCCTCAATAAGAGCCTGGAGGACATGATTGTCTTTAACCAGAACGGCGTGGAAACCGCCGTGGACTCCGCCGCGCAGACTTACGCCAGTGCCCAGTGGATCGTCGGCCTGATTATCGTGTTTGCACTGATCGCCACCTTGCTGCTGGCCTGGCTGCTGACCCGCAGCATCACCGCCCCGCTCGGCCAGGCGCTGACGGTGGCGCGCACCATTGCCGGCGGCGACTTGAGCCAGCCGATCGCCGTCGGCGGCAAGGACGAACCGGCGCAATTGCTCACCGCCCTGGCCGCTATGCAGACGCAGTTGCAGGGCACCATCCGTGGCATCAGCGAATCAGCGCAACAGCTGGCGTCGGCCGCCGAAGAGATGAGCTCGGTCATGGAACAAAGCACCCGCGGCTTGCAGGCGCAAAACGATGAGATCGAACAGGCCGCCACTGCCGTGACCGAAATGAGCGCGGCCGTGGACGAAGTGGCAGGCAATGCGGTGTCCAGCGCCGAGGCGTCCCAGGCTTCGGACGAGGACAGCAAGCACGGCCACTACCAGATCAGCGAAACCATCAGCTCGATCCAGAACCTGGTGGACGAAGTGCTCGGCGCCTCCAACAAGGCTGAAGGCCTGGCGGTGCAGGCCCAGGACATCAGCAAGGTGCTGGAAGTGATCCGTGGCATCGCTGGGCAGACCAACCTGCTGGCGCTCAACGCCGCCATCGAAGCAGCGCGCGCGGGTGAGGCCGGGCGTGGTTTCGCGGTGGTGGCCGATGAAGTGCGCTCCCTGGCGCAACGCACCCAGGACTCCACTGAAGAAATCGAGCAGATGATCACCGGTATCCAGCGCGGTACCCAAGACACCGTCGAAGCCCTGAACAGCAGCGCCGAGCACGCCGGCCAGACCTTGCAACGGGCCAACAGCGCCGGCAGCGCGCTGGAGAAAATCACCGCCGCGATCTCGCAGATCAGTCAGCGCAACCTGGTGATCGCCAGCGCCGCCGAGCAACAGGCGCTGGTGGCACGGGATGTGGACCGCAGCCTGGTGAACATCCGCGACCTGTCCACCCAGACCGCCGCTGGCGCTACCCAGACCTCGGCCGCCAGCCAGGAACTGTCACGCCTGGCGGTGGACCTGAATGGGCTGGTGACGCGGTTTGTCCTGTAATCAGTGAAAGCGGCGTGCAACACTCGCCGCCTGATTGCTATGGGAGTGTTCCGTGAGACCTGTCGACACCTTGTACTTATTGGGGCTCGCCGCCATTTGGGGCGCGAGTTTCCTGTTCATGCGCATCATCGCGCCGGAGATCGGCACGGTCCCGACGGCGTTTTTCCGCGTGTCGATTGCCGCCGCCGGGTTGCTGGTGATTTTGGCGATGATGCGGGTGAGCTGGGATTTCCAGGGCAAGTTCAAGACGGTGTTGCTGCTGGGGGTGATCAACTCCGGAATCCCGGCGACCATGTATTCGGTGGCCGCCCAAGTGCTGCCGGCGGGTTACTCGGCGATCTTCAACGCCACCACGCCGTTGATGGGCGTGCTGATTGGCGGTCTGTTTTTCAGTGAGCGCCTGACGCCGTCGAAAGTCGCCGGGGTATGCCTGGGCCTGCTGGGGGTGGGCGTGCTCACCCGCGCGGGGCCGGTGGCGTTTGACCTGGAATTGCTGATGGGCGCGCTGGCCTGTTTGCTGGCGACCACCTGTTATGGCTTTGCCGGGTTCCTGGCGCGGCGCTGGTTGGATCAGCGTGGAGGCTTGGACAGTCGCCTATCGGCGCTGGGCAGCATGCTCGGCGCGACGTTGTTCCTGTTGCCGTTCTTCGCCTACAGCGCGATCAGCCAGCCGCCCGCTAGTTGGGGTGGGTGGCAGGTGTGGTTGTCGCTGCTGGGGTTGGGGCTGGTGTGCACGGCGTTTGCCTACATCCTGTACTTCCGGTTGCTGACGTCCATTGGGCCGGTGAAGTCGATGACCGTGACCTTCATGATTCCGCCGTTTGGCGTGCTGTGGGGCGCTTTGCTGCTGGATGAGCCGTTGTCGATGGCGCATGTGTATGGCGGGGTGTTGATCGCAGGGGCGTTGTGGTTGGTGTTGCGACCGAAAAAAATCCTGTAGGAGATCGACTTGCCGGCGGTGGCGTTCTTATGGGCGCTATCGCCGGCAAGCCGGGCTCCTACAGGGGGGTGGTGGTATTAGATTTTGCGGAAGACGAACACCAAGCCGATGATGATCAACCCCATCCCCAGCAGGCTCAGCATCGCGAGCTTATTGCCAAAGATCAGGTAGTCCATTACCGCCGTCACCGCCGGCACCAGGTAAAACAGACTGGTGACATTCACCAGGTTGCCCCGGGCGATCAGGCGGTACAGCAACAGCGTGGCCAGCAACGACACCACCAGCCCCATCCACAGCACCGGCAGGTAAAAGCTGCTGCTGTGTTCAAAGTGGAACGGCTGGAAGGGCACAAAGACCGCACACAGCAGCAGGCCCGCGAGGTACTGCAACGGCAGCGTGCCCAAAGGATTGTCGGTGATGCGCTTCTGCATGATCGAGCCAAAGGTCATGCTCGCCAGGGCCAGCAGGCCGAACAGCATGCCCGCCAGGGACATTCCGGACATACCGATACCCTGGTAGACCACCATGATCAGCCCCGCCAACCCAAGGCCCAGGCCGAACAGGCGACTGAACGAGCGCTGGCGTTCCATCAGCACCACGGTGAGGATCGGCTGTACGCCCATGATGGTTGCCATTACGCCAGGGGTGACTTTGAGGTCCAGGGCCAGCAAGTAAAAAATCTGATAGGCCCCCAACAACACCAAACCCGTGGCGGCTGCGTACAGCATCGGCTTGCCGGGACGCGGCAGTTTCAGCTTGAGGATCGGTACCAGCACCACCAGGCCCACCAGCGCGATGGCAAAGCGCAACAACAGAAAGGCGAAGGGTGACGCGTGGGCCAGGCCCCATTTGGAGAAGATCGCCCCGCTGCTCCACAGCAGGACAAACAGGCTCGTCGAGGCCGCCGCGGCCACGGATTGTTTCGAAAGAACAGACATGGTTACCACCTGTTATCAGGCAAAAAGCCAATTCAGCTGACGCTGAAACTCAGTAGGTCTTTTTCAGGCGGGCAGACGGGAACAGCGATTCGCTGATCAGCCCGAAACGCCAACACCCGGCGGTGATGCGACTGCATGCACCGGCGTGCTACTGACAGGTGGGGGGTAGTGACTGATCTGCGCAGGCTGCTTGTCCGCGCACGGCACGACCACAGCGTTGACCGCTGAATCGACTACCGCTATGCGCTGGAGAGCTGGCATGGGCTGATCTTGTGTGAAGGGATGAAGAGGCTCGGACTATAACCATCCGCTGACACGTTTTGCAATCACCCTGGATGGAGGAGTTTTCATGCAGGCCCTGCAGGACGGGTCGCTATAATGCCGCCGAGTTTTTTCCAAGGATTTCCAATGATCGCATTGCCCTGGCTGTACCTGGTGCTTCTCTCCATTGGCTACCTGCTGGCCCTGATCTACGGGCAACTGGGAGCGCTGGCGGTGGTGTCCGTCGCCCTGCTGTTGCTCGCCGGGTACGCCGTACGCCAGCAACGCACGCCCTGGGCGCGTTACGTCGGGCACGGTTTGTTCATGGTGCTGGCCCTGGGCCTGGCGATGCATTGGCTGCCGGGTTTCTACAATGGGCGCGGCATTGCCCCGCAGCGTTTCACCGAAGATGCCGTGCCTTTCTCGATGTACCTGAACCAGGACAAGCCGCTGATTGGCTTCTGGTTGTTGCTGGCCTGCCCGTGGATCGTGGCGCGGCGCAGCCTGCGCCTGGCGATCTGCGTGGCCGCCCTGGCCCTGACCCTCACCGCCATCGCCGCCCTGGGCGGTGCAGCCTTGCTGGGCATGATCACCTGGGCGCCGAAATGGCCAGAACAGGCCTGGCTGTGGGTGCTCAATAACCTGTTGCTGGTGACGCTGGTCGAAGAAGCCCTGTTCCGTGGTTATGTCCAGGGCGGCTTGAGCCAGCGCTTCAAACACCTGCCTTACGGCGACAACCTTGCGTTGCTGCTGGCCTCGCTGCTGTTCGGCCTGGTGCATATCAGCGCGGGCTGGCACTGGGTGCTGCTGGCGAGCATCGCCGGGGTGGGGTATGGCTTGGCGTATCGCTTTGGTGGCTTGGGTGCGGCAGTGGCCACGCACTTTGGTTTGAATCTGCTTCACTTCGGGTTGTTTACCTACCCGATGCTCGCCGGTTGATTGTTGCAAAAATAAGTTAAATAAACGGCCGTTCGTGCCGATACCCCTTGAAAGCCTTGCGGATTGAACAATCATGCGTAATAACCAACCCGTTACCCAGCGCGAACGTACCTTCCCCGCTCAGCAACGGTTGATCTCCACCACAGATGCCAAAGGCGTGATCACCTACTGCAACGACGCCTTCGTCGAGATCAGTGGGTTCTCCCGTGACGAACTGGTGCGTGCGCCGCACAACCTGGTGCGTCACCCGGATGTTCCGGCGGCGGTGTTCGCGCACATGTGGTCAACGCTCAAACAAGGCTTGCCATGGATGGGCATTGTCAAGAACCGCTGCAAGACCGGCGACCACTACTGGGTTAACGCCTACGTGACGCCGGTCTTCGAAGGCAACCAGGTGGTCGGCTACGAATCGGTGCGCATCAAGCCCACCGCCGAGCAGATTCGCCGGGCCGAAGCACTCTATCAGCGCATCAACCAGGGCAAGTCGGCGATCCCGCAGCGGGACAAGTGGCTGCCGGTGTTGCAGGACTGGCTGCCATTTATCCTGGTGAGCCAGCTGAGCTTCATGATCGGCGCATCGCTCAATTCCCACTGGGGCTTTGCCCTGGCGGCGGGGCTGTCGGTGCCATTGGGCCTGCTGGGCCTGAGCTGGCAGCAGCGCGGCCTCAAGCGCCTGCTGCGCCTGGCGGAGCAGACCACGTCCGACCCGCTGATCGCACAGATGTACACCGACAGCCGTGGCGCCCAGGCGCGTTTGGAGATGTCGATCCTCAGCCAGGAAGCACGCCTGAAGACGTGCCTAACGCGCTTGCAGGACACTGCCGAACACCTCAACGACCAGGCGGCGCAGTCCAACACCCTGGCGCATAACAGCTCCAGTGGCCTGGAACGCCAGCGCGTGGAAACCGAACAGGTGGCCACGGCGGTTAACCAGATGGCGGCCACTACCCAGGAAGTCGCCAGCCACGTGCAACGCACCGCCGATGCCACCCAGGAAGCCAACCGCCTGACCGGTCGCGGCCGCGATATCGCCGGGGAAACCCGCGAGGCGATCCAGCGCCTGTCGGTGGCCGTCGGCGAGACCGGCGTGACCGTCACCCAACTGGCCAAGGACAGCGATGAAATCGGCGGTGTGGTCGATGTGATCAAAGGCATTGCCGACCAGACGAACCTGTTGGCGCTCAACGCCGCCATCGAAGCGGCGCGTGCCGGTGAGATGGGCCGTGGTTTTGCGGTCGTCGCTGACGAAGTCCGTCAACTGGCGCAGCGCACTGCCGAATCGACCGGGCAGATCCATGCCCTGATCGCCAAGCTGCAACAGACTGCCGCCGCCGCCGTGCAAACCATGGACGCCGGGCACCGCCAGGCCGAAGAAGGCGTGGCGCGGGTGATGGAGGCGGACCAGGCGTTGGTGGGCATCAGTGAGGCGGTGGCACATATCACCGACATGACCACGCAGATCGCCGCTGCCACTGAAGAGCAAAGCTCGGTGGCCGAAGAGATCAGCCGCAACATCAGCACCATTGCGCTGTTGGCGGACCAGACGTCAGAGCAGGCGTTGAATTCGGCGCAACTGAGTGAAGAGCTGACGCATACGGCGAATACCCAGTACTCGCTGGTTGAACGCTTTAACCGGTAAACCGCTATCGCCGGCAAGCCGGCTCCTACAGGTTAAGCAATCCCCTGTAGGAGCCGGCTTGCCGGCGATAGAGCCCTAACAGGCGCCAATAAACCTGGCGACGTTCACCGCCGCAGCCTCCAAATGCTGCTCATGGCTGAACCCCGACGCCTTCAACGGCTTCAAGTCATGATCCCCCGCCACTAGCCACATCACCTCGATGCTCGGCGACAAGTCATACCCCTCCACCGCCGCCCGATTGCCCAAGGCATCCCGCTCGCCCTGCACAATCAACGTCGGCGTCTTCAACCCAGCCAGGTGCTCGACCCGTGGCTTTTCCGGTTTGCCCACCGCATAGAACGGATACCCCAGGCACACCAGCCCACCGGCACCCAACTCATCCGCCAGCAAACTGGCCATGCGCCCGCCCATGGACTTGCCGCCAATCGCCAGTTTCCCAGCGACATGACGTCGCACCTCGGCGTACACCTCGCGCCAGGCTTCCAGCAGTTTGGGCGCCGGGTTCGGCGGGCGTTTACCGCCGTCCAGCCGGCGCTGGGCCATGTACGGAAACTCGAAGCGCAACACGTTCACGCCGTGCCCGGCAAGGCGTGCAGCCATGTCGTTCATAAAGGATGAGTCCATCGGTGCGCCGGCGCCGTGGGCCAGGATCAGCGTCGCCGGCGCGCCCTTCGCAGCCGTCGACGCGACATCCCACAACCAGCCCCGCTCCCGCACACACTGCGCCCATTGATCCCCGTCAATACTGGCCTTGTGCTCTTTGCCCATGCTTGCCTCGCTTTTTAGTCTGCCTATAACTCCAGCCCAAGTGCCGCATCTGCTTGGGTTGAACCGTGGATGGGGAACCATGAACACTACTTTAAGTACCGCCTATAACTACAAGGTGGTCCGCCAATTCGCCATTATGACGGTGGTGTGGGGCATCGTCGGCATGGGGCTCGGGGTTTTTCTCGCGGCCCAATTGGTCTGGCCTGCACTCAACTTCGATTTGCCGTGGACCAGCTTCGGTCGCCTGCGCCCGTTGCACACCAACGCGGTGATCTTCGCCTTCGGTGGCTGCGCCTTGTTCGCCAGCTCCTTCTACTCGGTACAACGCACCTGCCAAACCCAGCTGTTCGCGCCGAAGATCGCCGCGTTCTGCTTCTGGGGCTGGCAGTTGGTCATTCTCTTGGCCGCCATCTCCTTGCCGCTGGGCTACACCAGCTCCAAGGAATACGCCGAGCTGGAATGGCCGATCGACATCCTGATCACCATCGTCTGGGTGGCCTATGCCATCGTGTTCTTCGGCACGGTGATGAAGCGCAACACCAAGCACATCTACGTCGGCAACTGGTTCTTCGGTGCGTTCATCATCACCGTGGCCATCCTGCATATTGTCAACAACCTGGAAATCCCGGTCAGCCTGACCAAGTCCTACTCCCTCTACGGCGGTGCGACGGATGCCATGGTGCAGTGGTGGTATGGCCACAACGCGGTAGGCTTTTTCCTCACCGCCGGCTTCCTGGGGATGATGTACTACTTCGTGCCCAAGCAGGCCGAACGTCCGGTGTATTCGTATCGCTTGTCCATCGTGCACTTCTGGGCGCTGATCACCCTGTACATCTGGGCCGGCCCGCACCACCTGCACTACACCGCGCTGCCGGACTGGGCACAATCGCTGGGCATGGTGATGTCGCTGGTGCTGCTGGCACCGAGCTGGGGCGGCATGATCAACGGCATGATGACCCTGTCGGGCGCCTGGCATAAGTTACGCAGCGACCCGATCCTGCGCTTCCTGGTGGTGTCGCTGGCGTTCTACGGCATGTCGACGTTCGAAGGCCCGATGATGGCGATCAAGACCGTCAACGCCCTCTCCCACTACACCGACTGGACCATCGGCCACGTACATGCCGGCGCCCTCGGTTGGGTAGCGATGATCTCCATCGGCGCGCTGTACCACATGATCCCGAAAATCTTTGGTCGCGAGCAGATGTACAGCCTCGGCCTGATCAACGCGCATTTCTGGCTGGCCACCATCGGCACCGTGCTCTACATCGCCTCGATGTGGGTCAACGGCATCGCCCAAGGCCTGATGTGGCGTGCGGTCAACGAAGACGGCACCTTGACCTACTCCTTCGTCGAAACCCTGGTGGCCAGCCACCCAGGCTTCATCGTGCGGCTGGTGGGCGGCGCCATCTTCCTCAGCGGCATGTTCCTGATGGCTTACAACACTTGGCGCACCGTGCGTTCGGCGCAACCTGCCGAAGTCACCGCTGCCGCGCAGATGGCCTGAGGAGTCGATGATGAAACACGAAACGATTGAAAAGAACGTCGGCCTGCTGATGCTGCTCATGGTGCTCGCCGTGAGCATCGGCGGCCTGACCCAGATCGTCCCGCTGTTCTTCCAGGACGTGACCAACAAGCCGGTGGAAGGCATGAAGCCCTACACCGCGCTGCAACTGGAAGGCCGTGACATCTACATCCGCGAAGGCTGCGTACAGTGCCACTCGCAGATGATCCGCCCGTTCCGCGCCGAAACCGAGCGCTACGGCCACTACTCGGTCGCCGGCGAGAGCGTGTGGGACCACCCGTTCCTGTGGGGCTCCAAGCGTACCGGCCCGGACCTGGCGCGCGTTGGCGCGCGCTACTCGGACGACTGGCACCGCGCGCACTTGTACAACCCGCGCAATGTGGTGCCCGAGTCGAAAATGCCGGCCTACCCATGGCTGGTCACCGCCGCGGTCGACAGCAGCCACACCGAGACCAAGTTGAAAGTGATGCGCACCCTCGGCGTGCCGTACACCGACGACGATATCAGTGGCGCTGTGGCCAGCCTCAAGGGCAAGACCGAGATGGACGCCCTGGTGTCGTACCTGCAAGTGCTCGGCACTGCCATCAAGAGCAAGAGGTGAGCCATGGGATTTGAATTCGATGCGGGCACCATCCGCGGCCTCGGCACGCTGGTGGTCGCCATCGCCTTTATCGGCCTGTCGCTGTGGGTGTTCAACAACCGGCGCAATGCGGAATTCGAGCAGGCCCGCCTGCTGCCCTTCGCCGATGAACCTTCTCCATCCGACGCTCAAGAAGAGCCTGCAATAAGGAGCACTCGGCCATGACCCTATTCTGGAGTACATGGATCTGCGTACTGACCCTCGGCAGCCTGATCGGCCTGACCTGGCTGTTGATCGGCACCCGCAAGGGCGAGACCAAGGGCAGTGTCGACCAGACCATGGGCCACGCCTTTGACGGTATCGAGGAATATGACAACCCGCTGCCCCAGTGGTGGTTCATGCTGTTCGCCGGCACCCTGGTGTTTGCGGTCGGCTATTTGATCCTCTACCCGGGCCTGGGCAACTGGAAAGGCGTGTTGCCGGGCTATGAAGACGGCTGGACCCAGACCAAGGAATGGGACAAGGAAATGGCCAAGGCCGACGCCAAGTTCGGGCCGATCTTCGCCAAATTCTCGGCCATGCCCGTGGAAGAAGTGGCCAAAGATCCGCAAGCGCTGAAAATGGGCGGTCGCCTGTTTGCCTCCAACTGCGCGGTGTGCCACGGCTCGGATGCCAAGGGCGCGTTTGGCTTCCCCAACCTGGCGGACAACATCTGGCGCTGGGGCGGTTCGGCCGAAGCGATCAAGACCACCATCCTCAACGGCCGCCACGCGGCAATGCCGGCCTGGGGTGACATGCTCGGCGATGAAGGGGTGAAAAACGTCGCGGCCTATGTGCGTCACGACGTGGCCAAGCTGCCCTTGCCGGCCAACAGCAGCGCAGACCTGGCAGCAGGTCAGGCGGCGTTCAGCACGACCTGTGTCGCCTGCCACGGGCCGGAAGGCCACGGCATGGAAGCCATGGGCGCGCCCGACCTGACCAAACCGGCCGGCTATATCTACGGCACCAGCCTTGCGCAGTTGCAGCAGACTATCCGCCATGGCCGCCAGGGCCAGATGCCCGCGCAGGAAGTGCTGCAGGGCAATGACAAGGTGCACTTGTTGGCAGCCTATGTTTACAGCTTGTCCCACACCGCTGATGGTGCAACGCCAGAAAGCCAGCCTGAGTAACCTCTGAGCTGCTGCCCCACTCTGGGGCGGCAGCTCAACCTAGCTGCGCGACCAAGTGTCGCACCCTTCCAAAGCACACCTTTCCCCCCCTCACTTTCGGGTCTACGCTTGTTCCCACAGCGGACCAATCCTGGCGTACGCAACGACATTCGTTGCGACCCCAAAATTTTCCTGTCCACTCGATCAGCTTTCGATTTCTGATTTTGTCCCTACGCAAAACATGGAAAGGGCGCAGAATCTGGCGTGGAACGCATTGATACAGGTCAGCCATTGCGTTGCAATGGCCCCTCGCTTTCTACATACTTGCGGCCGATTTTACCTATAAAAAAACCTAAACCGTGGAACCTTAGAATGAGCACAGCAATCAGTCCGACTGCTTATAACTATAAGGTAGTCCGCCAGTTCGCCATCATGACGGTGGTCTGGGGGATCCTTGGCATGGGGCTCGGGGTGTTCATCGCCTCGCAACTGGTTTGGCCGGAGTTGAATTTCGGTTTGCCATGGACGACCTTTGGCCGCCTGCGCCCGCTGCACACCAACCTGGTGATCTTCGCCTTCGGTGGATGTGCATTGTTTGCCACCTCCTACTATGTCGTGCAGCGAACCTGCCAGACGCGACTGATCTCCGACAGCCTCGCGGCCTTCACCTTCTGGGGTTGGCAAGCGGTCATCGTGAGCGCCATTGTCACCTTGCCGCTGGGGTACACCACCACCAAGGAATACGCCGAGCTGGAATGGCCGATCGCCATTTTGCTCGCCATCGTGTGGGTGACCTATGCCGTGGTGTTCTTCGGCACCATCGTCAAGCGCAAGACCAAGCACATCTACGTGGGCAACTGGTTCTACGGCGCGTTCATCCTGGTGACGGCGATGCTGCACATCGTCAACCATGCCTCGCTGCCGGTGAACCTGTTCAAGTCCTACTCGGCCTACGCCGGGGCAACGGACGCGATGATCCAGTGGTGGTACGGCCACAACGCGGTGGGTTTCTTCCTGACCACCGGTTTCCTGGGGATGATGTACTACTTCGTGCCGAAACAGGCCGAACGTCCTATTTACTCGTATCGCCTGTCCATCGTGCACTTCTGGGCGCTGATCACCCTGTACATCTGGGCCGGCCCGCACCACTTGCACTACACCGCATTGCCGGACTGGGCACAGTCCCTGGGCATGGCGATGTCGATCATCCTGCTGGCCCCGAGCTGGGGCGGCATGATCAACGGCATGATGACCCTGTCTGGCGCCTGGCATAAATTGCGCACCGACCCGATCCTGCGCTTCCTGGTCGTCTCCCTGGCGTTCTACGGCATGTCGACCTTCGAAGGGCCCATGATGGCGATCAAGACCGTCAACTCGCTGTCCCACTACACCGACTGGACCATCGGCCACGTACACGCTGGCGCCCTCGGCTGGGTAGCGATGATCTCCATCGGCGCGATCTACCACATGATCCCCCGACTGTTTGGCCGCGTGCAGATGCACAGTGTCGCGCTGATCAACACGCACTTCTGGTTGGCCACTATCGGTACCGTGCTCTACATCGCCTCGATGTGGGTCAACGGCATCACCCAGGGCCTGATGTGGCGTGCGATCAACGATGACGGCACCCTCACCTACTCCTTCGTCGAAGCGCTGCAAGCCAGCCACCCGGGCTACATCGTCCGCGCACTGGGCGGTGCGTTCTTTGCCGCCGGCATGCTGTTCATGGCCTACAACGTCTGGCGCACCGTACGTGCCTCCGACCCTGCAGAAGCCGAAGCCGCCGCCAAGATCGCCGTTGTGGGAGCCCACTGATGAAGCATGAAGTAGTCGAGAAGAATATCGGCCTGCTGGCCTTCTTCATGGTCATCGCCGTGAGTATCGGCGGCCTGACCCAGATCGTTCCGCTGTTTTTCCAGGACGTCACCAACAAGCCGGTCGAAGGCATGAAGCCGCGCACCGCGCTTGAACTGGAAGGCCGCGATGTCTACATCGCCAACGGTTGTGTCGGCTGCCACTCGCAGATGATCCGCCCGTTCCGTGCCGAAACCGAACGCTACGGCCACTACTCCGTCGCCGGTGAAAGCGTGTGGGACCACCCGTTCCTGTGGGGCTCCAAGCGTACCGGCCCAGACCTGGCCCGTGTCGGCGGACGTTACTCCGATGACTGGCAGCGTGCGCACTTGTACAACCCGCGCAACGTCGTGCCTGAATCGAAAATGCCGGCGTACCCGTTCCTCGTGGAAAACAAGCTCGACGGCAAGGACACCGCGAAGAAAATGGAAGTCTTGCGCACCCTGGGCGTGCCCTACACCGACGAAGACATCGCCGGTGCAGCCGCAGCCGTGAAGGGCAAGACCGAAATGGACGCACTGGTGGCCTACCTGCAAGGCCTGGGCACCCTCATCAAAAGCAAACGGTGACCTTCATGGATATCGGGATGATTCGAGGCCTGGGCACCGTTGTGGTGATGGTGGCCTTTATCGGCCTGGCGTTGTGGGTGTTCAGCCCCAAGCGCAAGTCGGAGTTTGACGACGCAACCATGCTGCCCTTCGCGGATGATCCCGAAGCCATCAAGCACGTCGAGCAAGCTTCTAGGAGTAACAAAGAATGACTACGTTCTGGAGTCTGTACGTCACAGTCCTCAGTCTGGGTACCATCTTCGCCCTGACCTGGCTGCTGCTGTCGACCCGCAAGGGCCAGCGCACCGAGCAAACCGACGAGACCGTCGGCCACTCATTCGACGGCATCGAGGAGTACGACAACCCGCTGCCCAAGTGGTGGTTCATGCTGTTCGTCGGCACCATCATCTTCGCCCTCGGCTACCTGGCGCTGTACCCCGGCCTGGGCAACTGGAAGGGCCTGTTACCGGGCTACGCCTACCTCGACAACGACAAGCAAACCCCCTTCGCCAACGGCCAGACCGGCTGGACCGGCGTGCACGAATGGGAAAAGGAAATGGCCAAGTCGGACGCCAAGTTCGGTCCGATCTTCGCCAAATTCGCGTCGATGCCGATTGAAGAAGTGGCCAAGGACCCGCAAGCCCTGAAGATGGGGGGCCGCCTGTTCGCCTCCAACTGCTCGGTGTGCCACGGTTCCGACGCCAAGGGCGCGTATGGCTTCCCTAACTTGACCGACGCCGACTGGCGTTGGGGTGGCGAGCCGGCCACCATCAAGGAAACCATCATGAAGGGCCGCCATGCGGTGATGCCGGCCTGGTTGGATATCCTCAAGGAACAAGGCGTCAGCGATGTGGCCGCGTTCGTGGTCACCAACCTCGACGGCCGCAAGTTGCCCGAAGGCGTGAAAGCCGATGTGGCCAACGGCGAGAAACTCTTCGCCGCCAACTGCGTCGCCTGCCACGGCCCGGCCGGCAAAGGCACCCCCGCCATGGGCGCGCCCGACCTGACTCACCCGGGTGCATTCATCTACGGCTCCAGCTTCGCCCAACTGCAACAAACCATCCGTTGGGGCCGCCAGGGCCAGATGCCTGCGCAGGAGCAGCTGCAGGGGAATGACAAGGTGCACTTGCTGGCAGCGTATGTTTACAGCTTGTCCCAGAAGCAGGATTAAGCCTCAAGCTGCAAGCGACAAGACAAAAGCCCCGTGCAGCCAAACGCTGACGGGGCTTTTTTCGTTCAGTTTGCAGCGCAAAGCGAGGCGACGCTCTACCACTTGTAGCGTGCCGCTTGAAGCTTGCAACTACGACGTAGCAACGTAACGACATTCACTCCAATAAGCGGGAGGCGCCCATGACCATCACCCCGCTCTCCAGCCGCGAATTCAACCAAAGACCAATGAAAGTGATGCTCTGATCGCCGCTACTGCTCTGGTTCATGGCCTCACCGTTGTGACGCGCAACGTCAGTGACTTCAGCTCCAGTGGCGTTACATTGATAACACCATGGGACGTTTGATTTAATCTTTAAGCCCATATGTTCACGAGGAACCGAGGCGATGAAACGAACACTCACTCGTCACCCAATGCCCGTATCGGGAGTTGGATTTTTAACCAGTGAGATGACAACGTGACTATTTTCTCGATCCAGCCAACATCCAGCGCTTCGGCGTCCGCACCTACTGATAACTACGCCGCTTTAACCCATGATTTAATATCCAATCTGTACGTCGGCATGAGCGACTTCGACCTGGCGCAGATGCTGGATAACAACTTTCAAAGATTTGAGGACCCCGCAAACAGAGGGTTTATAACGGTCGATTTTCTGGGATCGATCACCATGGGCAAAGGCGGGAGTCAATTCAACGAGGCCGATCAAATACTCGCGCTTGAAATCCTCAAGCGTGATGGCTTTACCTCCGCTATCGATCTGGATAGCAATGGTGCACGAGACGGGAAATTCAACCGACAGGACATCGTTAGGTTCATGTACTCATCTGACCGGGGTTCCCAGGGTGGAACAGCCAGCACTCCCACTTGATCATCAGGTTGCCCCACCACCTGACACACAAATGAACCATTAAGGTATCCGTACCCACCTGTACGCATTTATCGGTACAACGCCGGAGGAGTGAACCATCGGCGTTTTTTTGTGCGACGACCTGACCTTGCGCCCAAGCGAGGATTCCGTTGGACGAATGACCGCCCACCGCGCAAAAACCGTCCATACTTCCCAAGTCAATTGATCCAGATCACGTACACCATCAATTGATTTTCCCCAACGCGACCAAAGGTCGCACCCCTTGCACCGCATCGGGGGCGTATCATTAGGCCACTGCAACACCCTTAATTTGACCCCGGTTGGCACGTACTGGCCGAGGCAAATCTCCACCGCCGTGGGATGCAATGATGAGCAACCAAATACCGGTACATGACGTTACCCCGCCTGCCAAAAACGCCAGCAGCACTGTCGACCTCTACGCCTCGCGAGAGAAGATCTACACCCGCGCCTTCACCGGCCTGTTCCGCAATTTGCGCATGCTCGGCGGTGCCGGACTGTTCCTGCTCTACTTCGGCACGGTATGGCTGAACTGGGGTGGCCACCAGGCCGTGTGGTGGAACCTGCCGGAGCGTAAGTTCTTTATTTTTGGCGCGACCTTCTGGCCCCAGGATTTCATCCTGCTCTCGGGCATTCTGATTGTTGCCGCGTTTGGCCTGTTCTTTATCACCGTGTACGCCGGTCGCGTGTGGTGCGGGTACACCTGCCCGCAAAGTGTGTGGACGTGGATCTTCATGTGGTGCGAAAAGGTCACCGAAGGCGACCGCAACCAACGCATCAAGCTCGATAAAGCGCCCATGGGCGCCAACAAGTTCCTGCGCAAATTCAGCAAGCACACCCTGTGGCTGCTGATCGGTTTTGTCACCGGCATGACCTTTGTCGGCTATTTCTCGCCGATCCGCGAACTGGTGTTCGAGTTTTTCACCGGCCAGGCCGATGGCTGGTCGTACTTCTGGGTGGGTTTCTTCACCCTCGCCACCTATGGCAATGCGGGCTGGCTGCGTGAACAGGTGTGCATCTACATGTGCCCGTACGCGCGCTTCCAGAGCGTGATGTTCGACAAGGACACCCTGATCGTCTCCTACGACCCCCGCCGTGGCGAGGTGCGTGGCCCGCGCAAAAAAGGCATCGACTACAAGGCCCAGGGCCTCGGCGATTGCATCGATTGCACGATGTGCGTGCAGGTGTGCCCCACCGGTATCGACATCCGCGACGGCCTGCAGATCGAGTGCATCGGCTGCGCCGCCTGTATCGACGCCTGCGACAACATCATGGACAAAATGGAGTACCCACGCGGCCTGATCAGCTACACCACCGAGCACAACCTGTCGGGGCAGAAAACCCACAAGCTGCGCCCGCGCCTGATCGGCTACGCCTTGGTGCTGCTGGCGATGATCGGCCTGCTGGTGGCGGCCTTCTTCATGCGCTCGCTGGTGGGTTTCGACGTGAGCAAGGACCGTGTGCTGTACCGCGAGAACGCCGAAGGCCGGATCGAAAACGTCTACAGCCTGAAGATCATGAACAAGGATCAGCGCGACCACACCTATGTGCTCGACGCTGCCGGCCTGCCCGACCTCAAGCTGCAAGGCCGCCGCGAAATCAAAGTGGCTGCCGGTGATATCGTCAGCATGCCGGTGGAGTTGTCGAGCGCGCCGGAACAACTGCCGTCGAGCACCAACGAGGTGAAATTCATCCTCACCGACGCCGATGACGCCAGCGTCCACATTGAAGCCAAGAGCCGATTCATCGGCCCGCAAGTTCGTTAATCAAGAGAACCGAACAATGTCCGTAGCCACTGCCGCAAGCCCTTGGTACAAGCACCTCTGGCCCTGGATCATCATCGGGATCCTGGCCTGCTCGGTGACCTTGACCCTGTCCATGGTGACTATCGCGGTGAACAACCCCGACAACCTGGTCAACGACAACTACTACGAGGCCGGCAAGGGCATCAACCGCTCCCTGGACCGCGAGTTGCTGGCCCAGACCCTGCAATTGCGCGCCAAGGTGCACCTGGATGAGCTGACCGGTGAAGTCGAAGTGAACCTCACCGGCAACAGCAACCCGGCCACCCTGGAATTGAACCTGATCTCCCCGACCCAGCCAGAGAAGGATCGCAAGATCAACCTGGCCCGCAGTGACAGCGAAACTGGCCGCTACATCGGCCAGGTCACCGACAAGGTCGAGGGCCGGCGCTTTGTCGAATTGCTCGGCGTGGAAGGCGATCGCACCTGGCGCATGTTCGAAGAAGAACTGGTCAGCCACGACAAGGACTTGCTGCTGGGTGATGAACCGTTGCAGGGTGCCGAAGACCTGAAAAAATAAACACCTGCGCTTCGCGCATCGCCGGCAAGCCAGCTCCTACAAGGGACCGCGTTAGACCTGTAGGAGCCGGCTTGCCGGCGATGAGGCCTTCCCAGCCGACTAAGATTCATACCCATGACCAGCCCAATCCCCTGCTACCACTGCGCCCTGCCCGTTCCGCCGGGCAGCCGCTTCACCGCAGTGATCCTCGGCGAACGCCGCGAGCTCTGTTGCCCAGGCTGCCAGGCGGTGGCCGAAGCCATTGTGGCCGGTGGCCTGGAAAGCTATTACCAGCACCGCAGCGAAGCCTCGGCCAACCCCGAGACGCTGCCGGTGCAACTGGTCGACGAGTTGGCACTGTACGACCGCGCCGACGTGCAAAAACCCTTTGTGCGCCACGAAGGCGAACTCGCCGAAACCACCCTGTTGATGGAAGGCATCAGTTGCGCGGCCTGTGGCTGGTTGATCGAAAAACACCTGCGCAGCCTGCCCGCCGTGGCCGAGGCGCGGTTGAACCTGTCCAACCATCGACTGCAGGTGCTTTGGGCAGACGGCCAACTGCCGCTGAGCCAACTGCTCAGCGAGTTGCGCCACATCGGCTACGCCGCCCACCCCTATCAGCCGGACCGCGCCGCCGAGCAACTGGCCAGCGAAAACCGTCTGGCCCTGCGCCAACTGGGCGTGGCCGGGCTGCTGTGGTTCCAGGCCATGATGGCAACCATGGCCACCTGGCCGGAATTCAATATCGACCTGAGCCCGGAGCTGCACGTGATCCTGCGCTGGGTGGCGATGTTTCTGACAACGCCCATCGTGTTCTACAGCTGCGCACCGTTTTTCAAGGGCGCTATGCGCGACGTACGCACGCGTCACCTGACCATGGACGTTTCGGTGTCATTGGCCATTGGTGGCGCCTATCTGGCGGGGATCTGGACCGCGATCACTGGCGTGGGCGAGCTGTATTTCGATGCGGTGGGCATGTTTGCGCTGTTCCTGTTGGCCGGTCGCTACCTTGAGCGCCGCGCCCGCGAGCGCACGGCCGCCGCCACCGCACAGTTGGTGAACCTGTTGCCCGCCTCGTGCCTGCGGCTCAAGGCCGATGGCCAGAGTGAACGCATCCTGCTCCCGGAACTGGCACTGGGCGATCGCGTCCTGGTGCATCCAGGCGCTGTGCTGCCGGCGGATGGCGTGATCCTCGATGGCCATTCGAGCATTGATGAATCGTTGCTCACTGGTGAATACTTGCCGCAACCGCGCCAGACCGGCGACGCCGTCACAGCGGGCACGCTGAATGTCGAGGGTGCCTTGACCGTCGAAGTGCGTGCCTTGGGCCATGACACGCGCTTGTCCGCCATCGTGCGCCTGCTGGAGCGGGCCCAGGCCGAGAAACCGCGCCTGGCGCAGATCGCCGACCGCGCCGCGCAGTGGTTCCTGTTGTGCTCGCTGATCGCCGCCGCCCTGATCGGCCTGCTGTGGTGGGAGCTGGATTCGTCGCGGGCGTTCTGGATTGTGCTGGCGATGCTGGTGGCGACCTGCCCCTGCGCGCTGTCCCTCGCCACCCCCACCGCCCTCACCGCCGCCACCGGCACCTTGCACAAACTCGGCCTGCTGTTGACCCGCGGGCATGTGCTGGAAGGCTTGAATCAGATCGACACGGTGATTTTCGACAAGACCGGCACCCTGACCGAAGGGCGCCTGGCGCTGAGGGCTATCCGCCCCCTGGGCAGCTTGAGCACCGACCTGTGCCTGAGCCTCGCCGCTGCCCTGGAAAACCGCTCCGAACACCCGATTGCGCGCGCCTTTGGCCGTGCGCCACTGGCCGCCGATGAAGTCATCAGTTCGCCAGGGCTGGGCCTTGAAGGGCGTGTCGGCGAGCGCGTATTGCGCATTGGCCAACCGGGTTTCGTCTGTGAACTCAGTGGTTGCCCGATCCCAGCCGCGCCTGAGGTTTCTGGCCAATGGCTGCTGCTCGGCGACCGTGAAGGCGCCCTGGCCTGGTTCGTCCTCGATGACCGTCTGCGCAGTGACGCGCCGGCCTTGCTCGCCGCGTGCAAGGCGCGTGGCTGGCGCACGCTGTTGCTGTCCGGCGACAGTTCGCCGATGGTCGCCAGCGTCGCCGCCGAACTGGGGATCGACGAAGCCCACGGCGGCTTGCGCCCCGATGACAAGCTGCACGTACTGCAACAACTGCACAAGGAAGGCCGCAAGGTGCTGATGCTCGGCGACGGGGTCAACGATGTGCCCGTCCTCGCCGCCGCCGATATCAGCGTGGCCATGGGCACGGCCACCGACCTGGCCAAGACCAGCGCCGATGCCGTGCTGCTGTCCAACCGCCTGGACGCCCTGGTGCAAGCCTTTACCCTGGCGCGGCGCACCCGCCGAGTGATCATTGAAAACCTGCTGTGGGCCGGGCTGTACAATGGCCTTATGCTGCCGTTCGCCGCCCTGGGTTGGATCACCCCGATCTGGGCCGCAGTGGGCATGTCCCTCAGTTCGTTGACCGTGGTGCTCAATGCCCTGCGCCTGACTCGCCTGCCGAGTGCGCCTGCGGCCCGAGCCCCCTCAGTAACCCGCCCGCTGCCGGTGTGAGACGCGCGGACATGGAGTGCAGATGCCAGCTTTATACGTGATGATTCCGGCGGCGCTGCTGTTAGTGGGCGTGGCCATCTACATCTTCTTCTGGGCCGTGGACAGTGGCCAGTACGACGACCTCGACGGCCCGGCCCATAGCGTGCTGTTCGACGACCAGGACCCGAACCACCTGGCCGGCATCGAAGAGGCCAACCACCCCGAACAACCGCCGAAAGACCCGCCCCATGCTTGAACTGGCGCCACTGCTGGTCTCCGCGCTGATCCTCGGCCTGCTGGGGGGTGGCCATTGCCTGGGCATGTGCGGCGGGCTGATGGGCGCGCTGACCCTGGCGATCCCCAAGGAGCAGCGCGGCCGCCGGTTTCAGCTGCTGCTGGCCTACAACCTGGGCAGAATTCTCAGTTATGCCGCTGCCGGCGTATTGATTGGCCTGGCCGGCTGGGCGGTGGCGAACAGCCCGGCGGCGATGTTCATGCGCGTGCTGGCCGGGCTGTTATTGATCAGCATGGGTCTGTACCTGGCCGGCTGGTGGAGCGGCCTCACCCGCATCGAAAGCCTTGGGCGCGGCCTGTGGCGCTACATACAGCCTGTCGCCACCCGTTTGCTGCCGGTGTCCAGCCTGCCGCGCGCCTTGCTGCTGGGTGCGCTGTGGGGTTGGTTGCCGTGCGGGTTGGTCTACAGCACGTTGCTGTGGGCGGCCAGCCAGGGCAATGCGCTGGACAGCGGGTTGCTGATGCTGGCGTTCGGGCTGGGCACCTGGCCGGTGCTGTTGGCTACCGGCCTGGCGGCTGAGCGGGTGACGGCGCTGTTGCTCAAACGCAGTGTGCGGATGGCCGGCGGCTTGCTGGTGATTCTGTTCGGTATCTGGACATTGCCCGGCCCGCACCAGCACTGGCTAATGGGCCACTAGCGCCCTGCCTCGTAAGTACGATCGTTTTTGACGAGTGGCTGTTGTCGTCAGGCAAGGCGCCGCGACGACTCATAGCTGGCTATGGGGAGGAGCGGCAACGCAGCATGACGGCAACAGACGCCGTCAAAAACGATCAGTACTTGCGAGGCAGGGCGCTCGGCGCCATGTGGCATAGCGCCGCTCCCCGTTGATGCAAATCAACATGCCATTTCGGCCACGCCCCTAGACTCGGCCCACTAGCCTATCCGGGGGAACGCCCGCATGCTCGACGCCATTCGTTGGGACGCCAATCTGATTCACCGCTACGACATGGCGGGACCGCGCTACACGTCCTACCCCACTGCCGTGCAATTCGACAGCCAGGTCGGCACTTTCGACCTGCTCCACGCCCTGCGCGACAGCCGCAAAGCCGTGCGACCCTTGTCGCTGTATGTGCATGTGCCGTTCTGCGCGAACATCTGCTACTACTGCGCTTGCAACAAGGTCATCACCAAGGACCGTGGCCGCGCCCAGGCCTACCTGCAACGCCTGGAGCAGGAGATCCAACTGGTGGCCTGCCACCTCGATCCGAAACAGCGGGTTGAGCAACTGCATTTCGGCGGCGGCACCCCGACCTTTCTCAGCCACGATGAACTGCGCCAGGTCATGGGCTGCCTGCGCCAGCACTTCAATTTGCTGGATGACGATTCCGGCGACTACGGCATCGAGATCGACCCCCGTGAAGCGGACTGGGCGACCATGGGCCTGCTGCGTGAACTTGGCTTCAACCGCGTGAGCATCGGCCTGCAAGACCTTGACCCCGAGGTGCAACGGGCAGTGAATCGCCTGCAGAGCCTGGAGGAAACCCGTGCGGTCATCGATGCGGCGCGCACCCTGCAATTTCGCTCGATCAATATCGACCTGATCTACGGTTTGCCCAAGCAAACACCGATCAATTTTGCGCGCACCGTGGAAGAAGTCATCAGCCTGCAACCCGACCGTCTGTCGGTGTTCAATTACGCGCATCTGCCGGAGCGTTTCATGCCCCAGCGGCGTATCAGCACCGACGAACTGCCCTCCCCTGCGTCAAAGCTCTTGATGCTGCAAACCACCATCGAGCAACTGACCCAGGCCGGCTACCGCTACATCGGCATGGACCATTTCGCCCTGCCCGACGACGAGTTGGCCATTGCCCAGGAAGAAGGCACGCTGCAGCGCAACTTTCAGGGCTACACCACCCACGGCCATTGCGACTTGATCGGGCTCGGAGTGTCGGCGATTAGCCAGATCGGTGACCTGTACTGCCAGAACAGCAGCGACCTCAACGGCTACCAGAACACCCTGGCCGGCGCGCAACTGGCTACCAGTCGCGGCCTGGTCTGCACCACGGACGATCGGTTGCGGCGGGAAGTCATCCAGCAGTTGATCTGCAATTTCAGCCTGGCATTCGAGGCGATCGAGCAGGCCTTCAATGTGGATTTTCGCGGGTATTTCGCTGACATCTGGCCACAACTGGAGACCATGGCCGAGGATGGCCTGATTGAACTCGACGCCCGGGGCATTCGTGTGTTGCCGGCCGGGCGCCTGCTGGTGAGGTCGGTTTGCATGGTGTTCGATGCCTATCTGGAGCACCAGAACAGGCAGCGTTTCTCGAGGGTTATCTAGTCGACGCGCCTTACTTGGCCATCAGGCTCATGGCTTCCATCTGAGCCTCCGGCGGTTCGTCCTTCATGGCTTTGGCCAGTTGGGCCTGGGTGGTTGCCAGCGCGGCCTGCAATGACGTCACATCACTCTGCAAGCCCGCGACTCTGGCCTGGCGCGCCTCCGGCGTCATCGAAGTATCAGCCATGGCCGCAGCGAGTTCGGCCATCTTGTCCTCGAGTTGTTTCTTGAGCTCACGGATCATTTTCAACAACTGCTTGACGCTGTCGCTCAGGTTGCTGTCGTCGATGTCTTTATTCGCGTCGTTACGGGCAGCCTGCAGACCCGCACCGGAAATTGTCACTGCCACGCCTTCGACCGGCTTGGCATCCGCCTGCGGTGCCGATGGGTTGCTGGCATCGTCAACCCCTGCGTCCTTTTTGAGGTCCGGCATTGTGGGTATGCGAATACTTGAGGGGTTAATACCGCCAATGGAAGCCATGATCCAAACCCTGGATTATTGAGATATACGCCTGTATCGGCCCTGATACAAAAACCTTTATACCCCTGCCGGTTTTTTGTACAGGCTGGCCTCACCGCCCCTCAGTGCGTTACCCTTACGTCTTATGTGTGTTTTCCCACAAGGATTTAAGAAATGTCCGAGCCAGTTAAACTGCGCGCTCACAGCCAGGCTCATTGCAAGGATTGCAGCCTGGCCCCCCTGTGCTTGCCACTTTCGTTGAATTTGGAAGACATGGATGCGCTGGACGAGATCGTTAAACGCGGTCGCCCGCTGAAAAAAGGCGAGTTTCTGTTTCGCCAGGGCGACAAGTTCGATTCCGTTTATGCAGTACGTTCGGGTGCATTGAAAACGTTCAGCCTCAGCGACGGCGGCGAGGAGCAGATCACTGGTTTCCACCTGCCCAGCGAACTGGTCGGCTTGTCGGGCATGGACACCGAGATTCATCCGGTGTCGGCCCAGGCGCTGGAGACTACATCCGTTTGCGAAATCCCCTTCGAACGCCTGGACGAACTGGCCCTGCAATTGCCGCAACTGCGTCGCCAACTGATGCGTGTCATGAGCCGCGAGATTCGTGACGACCAGCAAATGATGCTGCTGCTGTCGAAGAAAACCGCCGACGAGCGCATCGCTACGTTCCTGGTCAACCTGTCGGCACGGTTCCGTGCCCGTGGTTTCTCCGCCAACCAGTTCCGCCTGAGCATGTCGCGCAACGAAATCGGCAACTACCTGGGCCTGGCAGTGGAAACCGTGTCCCGCGTGTTTACGCGCTTCCAGCAGAACGCACTGCTGGCCGCTGAAGGCAAGGAAGTGCATATCCTCGACCCGATCCAGCTGTGCGCGCTGGCGGGTGGTTCGCTCGAAGGTTAAGAGAAGGGTTGATCCAGACACCTGCGGCCGCGCCAATCGCCGAGGCCGCAGGTATACTTCGAGTCCGTTTACAGCCCCAGGACTCTTCGACGATGACCTTCGATTCGTTCGACATCAAATCCCTGATCCGCCCCGTCATCGACTTCCCCAAGCCTGGGGTGATCTTTCGTGACATCACGCCCTTGTTCCAATCGCCCCGCGCCCTGCGCCTGGTGGCGGACAGCTTTGCCCAGCGTTATGTCGAAGCCGATTTCACCCATATCGGCGCAATGGATGCGCGGGGCTTCCTGATCGGTTCGATCATCGCCTACCAACTGAACAAGCCGCTGATCCTGTTCCGCAAGCAGGGCAAACTGCCCGCGGACGTGCTGGCCGAGGGTTACCAGACCGAGTACGGCGAGGCCTTCCTGGAAGTGCACGCCGACAGCCTGTGCGAGGGCGATTCGGTGTTGATGTTCGATGACCTGATCGCCACCGGCGGTACCCTGATCGCGGCGGCGAACCTGGTGCGGCGCATGGGGGCGAAGATCTTCGAAGCGGCGGCGATTATTGATCTGCCGGAGCTGGGTGGGTCGCAACGTCTGGAGGACATGGGGATTCCGACGTTTTGTTTGACGCAGTTTGCGTTGACTGAACAGTAACAGTTGCCTGGGCCGGCCTCATCGCGGGCAAGCCCGGCTCCCACAGGTGATCGCCTTCACCGATATGACTGTGTGAGCCCAATCAAATGTGGGAGCCGGGCTTGCCCGCGGTGAGGCCCGCAAGAACAGCGCAAATCACAACCCCATCTGCTTACTGATGATCTCGTTCATCACTTCACGCGTCCCCCCGCCAATCGACAGGATGCGGTTATCCCGATACAGCCGCTCCACCAGGTTGCCGCGCATATAGCCCTGCCCACCGAGAATCTGCACCGCGTCGTAGGTGACGCGGTCGGCGGTGTCGGTGGCGAGGTTCTTGGCCATGGAAATCTCCTTGATCACGCTGATACCGGCCGCCATTTTCGCCGCCTGGCGGTAGGTGAATTCGCGGGAGACTTCCACGGCGGTGGCCATCTCTGCCAGTCGATGCTTGATCACCTGGAACTTGCCGATGGGCTTACCGAAGGCTTCGCGCTGGGCGGCCCATGCAAGGCTTTCCTCCAGGGCCAACTGCGCAGTCATGTTGGCCATCAGGGCCAGCGCCAGGCGTTCGCTCTGGAAGTTGCCCATGATGCAGGCAAACCCCATGTTCTCGGCGCCGATCAGGTTGCCGACGGGCACGCGGCAATCGTCGAAGAACAATTCAGCCGTGTCCGACGCCCACCAGCCCATTTTCTTCAGGGGCTGGCCGACAGTGAAACCCGGCGTGTCTTTTTCGATCAGCAGCAGGCTGATGCCGGCAAAGCCCGGCCCGCCGGTGCGCACGGCGACAGTGTAGAAGTCGGCGCGGATGCCGCTGGTGATGAAGGTCTTGCTGCCGCTGACGCGGTAATGGTCGCCGTCGCGGATGGCGCGGGTTTGCAGGCTGGCGACATCAGAACCGCCACCCGGCTCGGTGACCGCCAGGGCGATGATCTTTTCACCGGCCAGGACCTGCGACGCCACGCGCTCGCGCACCTCGGGCCGGGCCCATTTGACGACCGGTGGCAGGCCGATATCCAGCGAACCAAGCCCGGCGACCACACCACCGGAGCCGCAACGCATCAGCTCTTCACTGGCCGCGACCTTTGCGAACAGGTCACCTTCATGGCTACCGCCCAAGGCTTCGGGATAACCGATGCCGAGGATCCCCGCCGCGCCGGCCTTGAGGTACAACTCGCGCGGAAAGCTCTGCGCCTCCTCCCACTGCTCGATGCCTGGCAGCAGCTCGCGCTCGACAAAGCGACGCACGCTGTCGCGGACCAATTGGTGGCTGGGGTCGAAGTATTCCAGGTAGGCAGACATCGGCAAGCTCCACGGTGAGGTGGTGCGAACTTACCAAGCGCTTGCTTGGTTATCAAGACGTGTACATCTTTTGCCAACAACACAACGCTAATGTGGGAGCGGGCTTGCTCGCGAAAGCGCTGGAACAGTCAATACATCGGGTACTGAAAGACCGCTTTCGCGAGCAAGCCCGCTCCCACATTTTGTCCGGAGGTGAACCTTAAAGGGCGATCGGTTTGCGGCCGGCGAAGGAATGCGCCAGAGTGCCGCCATCGACCAATTCCAACTCACCGCCCAGCGGCACACCGTGGGCAATACGCGAAGTGATCAAGCCTTTGTTGGTCAGCAATTGAGCGATGTAATGCGCGGTCGCCTCACCTTCCACTGTCGGGTTGGTGGCCAGGATCACTTCAGTGAAAGTGCCCTGCTCTTCAATGCGCGCCACCAGTTGTGGAATGCCGATGGCCTCCGGGCCCAGGCCGTCCAGCGGCGACAGGTGGCCCTTGAGCACAAAGTAGCGCCCGCGATAGCCAGTCTGCTCCACCGCATACACATCCATCGGTCCTTCCACCACGCACAGCAGCGTGTCGTCACGGCGCGGGTCGACGCATTGCGGGCAGAGTTCTTCTTCGGTCAGCGTGCGGCACTGGCGGCAGTGGCCTACCCCGGTCATGGCCTGGCTCAAGGCCTGGGCCAACCGGGTGCCACCGCTACGATCACGTTCAAGCAGTTGCAGCGCCATGCGCTGGGCGGTTTTCTGGCCCACGCCCGGCAATGTGCGCAGGGCGTCGATCAGTTGGCGAATCAGGGGGCTGAAGCTCATGGGCAATGGTCCGACAAAACAACGAGACGCGGTTTATACCCGCGCCCCGGATTAGCGTCAAATCCTCAATCCTGCGCGACGCGCACCACCAACTTGCCGAAGTTGCGCCCTTCCAGCAAACCGATAAAGGCCTCGGGTGCCTGCTCCAGACCGTCGACCACGTCTTCGCGGAACTTGATCTTGCCGTCGCGCACCCATGGCGCCATGGCGCTGAGGAACTCGGGCTGGCGGTCACCGTAGTCGTCAAACACAATAAAGCCCTGGATGCGCACGCGCTTGGTCAGCAGCGTTCGTTGCAGCGCCGGCAACCGGTCGGGACCGCTGGGCGCTTCATGGGCGTTGTAGCCGGCGATCAGCCCGCACAGTGGAATGCGCGCCTTGGGATTGAGCAGCGGCACCACGGCGTCGAACACCTTGCCGCCGACGTTTTCAAAATAGATATCGACGCCCTTGAAGCACGCCAGCGCCAGATCATTGGCAAAGGTCGCGCTTTTGTGGTCGACGCAGGCATCGAAGCCCAATTCGTCCACCACATAACGGCACTTGTCTGCGCCCCCTGCTATCCCGACCACGCGCAAGCCCTTGAGCTTGGCCACCTGCCCCACCACCGAGCCCACTGCGCCGGACGCCGCGGCCACCACCAGGGTTTCCCCGGCCTTGGGCTGGCCAATGTCCATCAGGCCCATGTAGGCGGTCATGCCCGGCATGCCCAGCACACCCAAGGCCATGGACGGGCTGGCCAGGCCATTGGGCACCGGCATCAGGTTACGACCGTCGGAGATGCTGTGGCTTTGCCAGCCGGTGGAGCCGACCACCAGGTCGCCCACTTCGAATTTCGGATTGCGCGACTGTTCGATGCGGCTGACAGCGCCACCGGTCATCACCTCATCGATTTCCACTGGCGCCGCGTAGGACGGTGCGTCGCTCATACGTCCGCGCATGTAGGGGTCGAGGGACAGGTACAGGGTTTTCAGCAGGACCTGGCCGTCTGCCAACTCCGGCAGATTCACACGCTCCAGGCGGAAATTTTCCGGGGTGGGTGCGCCCTGCGGGCGTGAGACCAGGACGATGCGCTGGTTGAGGGTCGGTTCTTGAGGCATGAAGGGGCTCCTTTATCCAAATCCATCGGTATAGGGTGCAGACCATGCGTGCGGTGCCAGGGTTCGATCCGATTGGCACAAACTAAAATGCCAGGCACGGGGCCTGGCATTGGAGTCTAGCTAACGCTCGTCGATCAGAACGGCAGCTTCATGCCCGGTGGCAGTTGCATGCCAGCGGTGACACCGCCCATTTTTTCCTGGCTGCTGGCTTCGATCTTGCGCACGGCGTCGTTGACGGCCGCGGCGAACAGCGCCTCGAGCATTTCCAGGTCATCTTCGCCAACGCCCGGCAGGACGCTTGGGTCGATGCTCACACGCTTGATGTCGTGACGACCGGTCATCACCACGCTGACCATATCGCCACCGGCTTTACCGGTGACTTCGGCGTTGGCCAGTTCTTCCTGCATCTTGGCCATCTTTTCCTGCATCTGCTGCGCCTGCTTCATCAGGCCGGCCATGCCACCTTTCATCATGGGAATCACCTCAAAAGTACGTGGATCAATTAATAGCCCGGTTTCATGACGCTTGGGGCACCGGGGCTTCGACAGGTTCAATAGTATCGTGACGGACGACCGCACCGAACTGTTGCATCATTTGCTGGATGAGCGGATCACCGTGGATCGAATCCTCGGCCTCGCGCTGACGGTTGATACGCCGGCGGGTCGCGGCCTGGGCCGGGGTTTCCTGCTCGGGCTTGATCAGCTCGATGGCGATGGTCAGCGGGCGCTCATGGTACTGGTTAAGTGCATCGTTCAGGCGGCGCTGCTGGGTGGCGTTGAACAGGGCGCTGTGGGCCGGGTCCAGGTGCAACAGCCAGTGGTCGCCTTCGATGGAGATCAGTGTGCAGTTGGCGGCGATGCTGCCGGTCATGCCGGAAATCGGCAGTTTCGGGAACAACTCCAGCCATTGCAGGGCCAGGCCGGTGGCCGGGGCCGCGGCAGGCTCAGCCTCGGGCTCGGGGGCTGGCTCGGCGGTGTGTTCGCTGGCCAGGTCGTCCAGGTAGCTGTAGGCCGAATCCATGTCCGGCTCGATGTAGTCTTCATCCAGCGGCGGTTCGTCGTCGAGGTCGATGCCCGGCGTAGCGGCTTCCACCTGAGCCACGGTGGGCTCGGGGACCGGCGCAGACACCCACTCCGGTGCATCCAGCACTACGCTGTCCGGGGTCGGCGTAGGCATCGGCGTCAGCTCGGGCTGCTCGCTGCTGGTTTCCAGCACGGGCTCCACGGCGGGCGCCAGCTCAACCTCGACTTCAGTCTCCACCGGATCATTCCAGGGCAGGTCGACGACCGGTTCAAGCTCGTTGACCGGTTCCGGCGCGACCACCGGCGCAGCCGACACAGTTTCAGATTCAGGTTCAGGTTCTGGCTCAGGCGTCGGCGCGACTGGCGCAGGCGCAGCAACCACTGGCGCAACCATTGCTGCGCCAGCCACTGGTTTGGCGGAATCAACTGTGGCCTGGCTGATCCCCACTGGCTTTAGCGGCTGTCTCGGCGCATCGGCCGAATCGGCAGGCCGGAAGGCCAGCATCCGCAGCAGTACCATTTCGAAGCCGCCCCTCGGGTCGGGCGCCAGGGGCAGATCGCGGCGACCAATCAGGCCCATCTGGTAGTAGAACTGCACGTCTTCGGCCGGCAACGCCTGAGCCAAGGCCAGCACGCGATCGCGGTCGCCGTGGCCATTGTCGACCCCTTCGGGCAGGGCCTGGGCGATGGCGACGCGGTGCAGCACATTGAGGATTTCCGAGAGCACGCCATTCCAATCCGGGCCTTGCTCCGACAGGTGGCGCACGGCCTCGAGCAACGCCTTGGCGTCGCCTTCGATCAGCGCATGCAGCACGTCGAACACCTGGCCGTGGTCCAGGGTACCGAGCATGGCGCGCACGTCGGCGGCCATGACCTTGCCTTCACCAAAGGCGATGGCCTGGTCGGTGAGGCTCATGGCGTCGCGCATCGAACCGTCTGCGGCGCGGCCGAGCAGCCAGAGTGCATCGTCTTCGAACGGGACGTTCTCGACGCCCAGCACGTGGGTCAAATGCTCGACCACGCGCTCGGGGGTCATGTTTTTCAGGGAGAACTGCAGGCACCTCGACAGAATCGTTGCAGGAAGTTTCTGCGGGTCGGTGGTGGCCAGGATGAATTTGACGTAGGGCGGCGGCTCTTCCAGGGTTTTCAACAAGGCGTTGAAGGAATGGCTGGAGAGCATGTGCACTTCGTCGATCAGGTAGACCTTGAAGCGGCCACGGCTGGGCGCGTACTGCACGTTGTCGAGCAGCTCGCGGGTGTCTTCGACCTTAGTGCGGCTCGCGGCGTCGATCTCGATCAGGTCGACAAAGCGCCCTTCGTCGATTTCCTTGCACACCGAGCAGGTGCCGCACGGCGTCGAAGTGATACCGGTTTCACAGTTCAGGCATTTGGCGATGATGCGCGCAATGGTGGTCTTGCCCACCCCCCGGGTACCGGTGAACAGGTAGGCGTGGTGCAGCCGTTGGCTGTCCAAGGCATTGATCAGAGCCTTGAGCACATGGGTCTGGCCGACCATTTCGCGGAACGAGCGCGGACGCCATTTACGTGCAAGAACCTGATAACTCATCGAAAACCGTCGCAACTGGGAAGCGGAAGCCGGTAATGCTAGCGGAGCAAGGGGGAAATTGCATCCGGCACGCTCGCCTAATCTGACTAAGCTCTCCTGGTTGGCCCCGAAAAGGCCTGAACCCGGAGAGTATATGCGCGTAGTCCTGGGCGCTTTATGGATGATCACCACGGCTAGCATTGCTGCGCCTGCACCGTTGCGCTTCTCGGTTTCCGACAGCTGGGCGATGCCCATGGTGCAACTGGAGGACGGCCAGCCCACCCAGGGCATTTTGTATGACCTGATGTTGAGCCTGGCCACCCAGGTGGGCCGACCGGCTGAGTTCCATGTACTGGCGCGGGCGCGCATCTCAAGTGCCATGCAACATGGCGACATCGATGTGCGCTGTTATGTCACCCAGGCCTGGGTCGACGACCTGTCCGGGGACTACACCTGGAGCATCCCCTTGATGGTGCAGCGTAACCTCTTGGTGAGCACCCACATTCCGCCTCAGCCGGTGCAGGTCGACAAACTCGCGCCACAGGCCATTGGCACCGTGCTCAACTACCGCTATGCCAGCCTCGACCCGCTGTTCGCCAACGGCCAGCTCAGCCGCGATGACGCCCGCAGCGAAGAACAGGTGCTGCACAAACTGGTGGCCGGGCGCTTCAAGTTTGCCGTTACCAATGAATGGATCCTCGACCGCTTCAACCAGCGGATGCCGGTGGGCAAGCGGCTGCACAAGGTCGCGGTGATTGATGAGCAGAACCTTGGCTGCACCGTGCGTAATGACCCAAACGTGCCGGTTCAGCTCATCCTGCGCACCTTGCTGCGGATGAAAATGTCGGGGGAGATCGACCAGATCATCCAGCTCTACACCGGTGAGACTCCTGACAGGAACTGACAGGACCGTCTTATAGACTCGGCTCCTCACACACGCAGCCCCCAGGAGCCAGCATGAACACCGTCGCCCATTACTTTTTGCTTTACGTCGACAGCCCGGCCACCAGCGCCAACTTCTATAGCCGCCTGCTGGGCAAGCCGCCGGTGGAGCTCAACCCCACCTTTGCCCTGTTTATTCTCGACAACGGGGTAAAGCTGGGTTTGTGGTCGCGCCATACCGTGGAGCCGGCGGCCCAGCTCACAGGCGGTGGCGGTGAAGTGGGCCTGTCGCTGGCCGACAAAGCCGCCGTGGATGCGTTGCACGACCAGTGGGTAGCGCGCGGTGCGACGATCATCCAGTCACCGACCACCCTGGACTTCGGCTACACCTTCGTCGCCCAGGACCTCGATGGCCACCGGCTGCGTGCGTTTTGCCTGAGCGACTGACCGCCAGCGCCCTTCCAGGCTGATGGCGGCCACGCTGGTCAACACGATCACACCGCCCAGCACCACTTGCAGGGCGATGTGCTCACCCAGCAGCGTCGCCGCCATCGTCATCGCCACTGGTGGGATCAGGTACATGGCCACCGACGCGCGGCTGACCTCGACATGTTTCAGCACATACCCCCAGGCCAGGTATGCCAGGGCGCTGGGGAAAACCCCGAGCACCAGCACCGCGAGGTTCTCCGGCACCGGCGCCTGCATCACGGCAGCGGGCAGCCCCGGCAGGTTCACACAGAGCATCAAGGTGCCCGCCCACACCATGTAGCACGCCATCGTCAGCGGGCTGTAGCGATGGGCGTAGTGTTTCTGGATGGCGAAGTACAGGCTCCACGACACAGCCGCCACCAGGATCAGCAAGCCGCGCGGGTCGATATCGCCCACGCCGTGATCGCCCCAGATCACCACCAGCACCCCGAGCAAACCCAGCAACACGCAGCTCCAGCGCCACAGGCTGACCCGCTCCTTCAAACAGAAAAACGCGATCAACACGCTGAACAGTGGCGCCGACTGCGCGAGCACGCTGGACGCCGCCGCAGTCACGAATTGCTGGCCGTAATTAAGGCTGGTGTGGTGCAGGAACACGCCAAAAAAACTCAGCACCAGCAGCCACGGCATATCCCGCAGGCGTGGCCGGCCGATGCCCAGCACCAGCGCCACACCCGCCATGAACACCGAGGCGATCAGAAACCGCAACAACGCGAGCTGGCCGGGGCTGTAGCTGTGCAGGCCCATGTGCACCCCAATCGGCGAATAGGCCCAACAGAGGATGACGCTGGCGATGACTAGCGTAAGCTTCAGGGGTGACGGGGTATTCATCGACGGCATCCAAACACTGAGAAGGAATGCCGTCAGTCTTGGCCGGGGCAAGGCGCAGGACAATTAACCGTTTCTGACTTCTGAAATCACTGGAACTGAGCGATGGAACTGGCCCAACTGAAAATGGTGCGAGCGGTGGCACAAACCGGCAGCGTGGCCCAGGCCGCCGTGCAATTGCATTGCGTGCCGTCCAACATCACCACGCGTATCAAGCAGCTGGAAAGCGAGTTGGGCACACCGCTGTTTATCCGCGCCGGGCGTGGGCTGGCGATCAGCGCTGCCGGTGAGATCTTCCTGGAGTACTGCGAACGCATCCTGGCGCTGGTGGACGAATCCAAACGCGCCGTGGACGCCAACGCCATTCCCCGTGGCACCCTGCGTATCGGCGCGGTGGAGTCCAGCGCCAGCGGGCGCTTGCCGCCACTGTTGGCGGAATATCACCGGCGCTACCCGGACGTCAGCCTGGAACTGGTCACCGGCGCCTGGGGCGAACTGCTCGACGACCTCCAACACCACCGCCTGGACGTGGCACTGGTGGCTGCCGGCAACAAACGCGCGAAGCTCGAACACAGCGTGGTCTACAGCGAACGCCTGGTGCTGATCGCCAGCGCCACCAGCGACCCGATACACGGCGCCGAAGACCTGGCCGGCCGCACCTTGCTGGTGTGGCCTCCCGGCTGCCCCTACCGGGCGGCGCTGGAAAACTGGGTCAAGCCGCACGCCTTCAAGCCGGCGATTGCCAGCTATGCCAGTTGGGGTACGATCATTGGCTGCGTCAGTGCCGGGATTGGCGTGGCGCTTGCGCCGGAAGGCATCCTGGCCCGCTATGAGCAGGCCAATCAGTTGGCATCGTATCGCTTTGAGGAATTGCAGGCAGTGGACAACCTGCTGTTCTGGCACAAGGACACCCAGCGGCACCTGGCACGGGATGCGTTTGCCGGGTTATTGCGCGAAATATTCGGTTGATGCAGATCCAAAATGTGGGAGCGGGCTTGCTCGCGAAAGCGGTGGCTCAGTCACTGCATCCAGCGACTGACACTCCGTATTCGCGAGCAAGCCCGCTCCCACATTTAGATTTTTGCCGTTTTCGAGATCAGCTCTTGGGGGCCGCCAACCGCGCGTATTGATCCTGGCTGATCCACCCCGTAAACGAGCGATCATCCGCGTTGATGAACTCGACCTGGGCCCAGCCATCCTTGAATGCCAGCACACCGACCACGTCGTTCTTGACGATGTAGGGACGTTTAGCCGCCTTGGCACTTGGATTTTTCAGCAGGTAAGCCTTGTCGGCTGAGACCTTGACCAGGCCGATCCATTTTTTGCTGGCGGTCTGGGTCAGGTCCAGGCCGGTGGCGATTTCCGGCATCAGCACGTTGAGGCAACCCGGATGCTGACGGCCTTCTGCCACGGTGAGGGTCACGCCATCGGACGAGGGTGCCACGCTGCCGGGGTAGGCAGTGTCGTTCCAGGTGGTCAGCGCTGAGGGCTTGCCTTGCAGGTAGAACGTGCAGCTGCGAGTAACGCCCTCGCCCATCTCTTCCGCGTAATAGCCTTCCACCTGATGCTCAGGCGTCACGGCCAGCATCAGCCCTTCGTATTTGCCTGAGTGCAACGCCGGTGAACCGGCCAAGACAGGCGCTGCGGCGCACAACGACAACACGCCCACTGCTAGAAAACGGATCATCTTATTTTTTTCCTTCAAGTTTCTCGTAGGCTTCTTTCATCAGGACGTCATAGTTGCCGTAGTCCTCGCCGTTATATTTACGGGCCATCGAAGTGAAATCCTTGGCTTTCATGGCCGTCATCAATGCCGGGCTGTTAGCGCAAAACGCGAGAAACGCCTTCAGTTGGTTACCGACATTCACTTTTAATGCCGCGGCAAACTCAAACACCGTTTTGTAACCGCATGAGGCGTAGTTGAACCCCATAGTCTGAAACATGCCCCACGACGCCGACATCAACGCCGCTTCCTGGTCCAGGGCGAATGCAGTGGCCATGGTTTCCCAGGCCTTGACCTGATCCTTGTTATTGACCTGCCACTGCGGCCCGGCCTTTCTCACATAGATGTACGAAAGCAGCGGATGCGCCTGGTCGTAGATATGCTTGGTGTACTTGCGAAATTGGTGCCCTTCAAACGCAATGATCGGTAACTTGGCCGGCCCGAAACCCGAGCGACCACCGGACTCCACCGTGGCGAAGGCCCTGATGACATTCACCGAAATGCCGTTGCCCAACTGCTTGGCGGCATTCTGAAAATCCGTATCAGTGAGCGTCATGCCGCCATCGCACGTGGCCTGGAGCATCAATTGGCGATTGCGCCGCTCAGCCTCGATCATTGCCCGCATACGGTCCAGGTACACGTTGACGGTGGCTTGCACCGCGTCACCCTGATTGTTACCGAATGCATTCAGAAAGCTTGGAATACGCATGCTCGGAAAGGCCTTCACCGGTACCTTCACCGCCTCTTCGATCAGGCTGTTGAAGGTTTTACCGGTCGGGTCGATCACACCATCGGGGTGCGCGTATTTCAGATGACGAAACTGGTATTGGCTGATGCACTGCACCAACTGGCCATCGCACTTGCCGTTTTCGGCCAACGGGAAGCCCAGTTTGGGAATGATCAGATTGAATAGATACTGGATGCACTGCACATCGGAAGGCAAGTTACGGGCTTTACCGGGCGCGCCTACCGAAGCACTGATAAGACGGGGCAACCCTTGCAGGCTTTTCATCACAGACATCCTTGTTAGTTAAAGAAGTGATGGCACTTCAATATCAAATCCACCCCCTTGTCATACTCTGAAACAAGTGGCTGGCGGAAACTAACAAGGCCGTTTTGGGTTGTCCAGAGCGACCGGTAAAAGTTGTGAAACAGCCGGATTAATTTAATCAGTAACCGTGAAACTCACGGGTCTTCTGATACTTGTGGAAATCAATCCACTCGACCACATCGTAAGGCAGGTAGAGCTGCACCCGCGCCCGGGAAATCGCGATGTACACCGCGCACAGCCGCTGATCGAACGCGTAGGCATCCTTGAACTTCACGTTGGTGAGTAACTCGGGCGTCAGCAATACGCGATCGAACTCCATGCCGCCCGCCTCCTCCGCCAGCATCAGCAGGCATCGCTTGCCGGGCACGCCGCCCAGCCGGTTCAAGCGCGTGATATCGGCAACGTTGAAGCCTTTTTCCAGCTCGCTCTCGACCCACAGGAACGACTCATCGTACTGGCTGGCATCGCGCACCTGTTGCCAGTCGTCCATGTCGCTGAAGTAAGCATGGGGGCCATTGTCGTTGTGCTCGTTGCTGTAGAACTCTGGCTTGAATAGCGCGATGACGCTGATCATGAAGCGCTGCAAATCCTGTTGCGCGCCACTGTCGAAGAAGCCAAACGGGCAGTTAGCCTGTTGCAACTGGATGGCCCATTTCATGGTGTCCCAAGGGGACGCAGTCAACACCACGCAGCCTTCAGGCGGCACGAAACCCTGGGGGTAATGCTCGATACCGACGTCGGCATCCCGCGCGCCTTCGAAGGGCGTCTTGCCCTTCTGCGAGTGCACGCTGATCAGCGGGTTGACCAGGCGCTCGACATTGCGGCCCGAACGCACCGAGTAACTGATGTCGGTGTGCCGGACTTCGCGCTTGCGCCGGACCACCTCACCGCTGGCCAATTGGTACTCATCGCCAAGCGTAATCAATACCTGACGGCCGCGTTCGATGATCTGCAACAACGAGGGTGGAATGTCCTGGCTTTCATCGATCAACACATGGGTGTATCGGGGCGGCACCACGCATCCATCGAGGCTTGCGCGCTTGATCAGCAACAGGGCTGCGAAGGCCGTCTGACCGGCCCACTGCGGGTTGGCGTCCAGATACGTCCACAACCGGCTGGAATACTCCAGCAACGCCTGGGCGTCCACGCTGGATAAGGCTTGCTTGAAATGCGGCAAATGCCTGGCCGACAGGCTGTGATGGTTGGAGTGGCAGTAGCTGTCGAGCACTTTCAGGCAGATATCAAGCGTTGCCGCGCCATCGTGACCACGCCAGCCGTGGATATTCAGGGTCTGCGACAGTTCGTGTTTGCCGGGCAACCGAGTGGGTGTGGCCTGCGCGGCGGGTCGTTGCCCCTGCAACAGCGCCTTGGCGAAGGCAGCAAAGGTCGAACCGGTCTTGCTGTCCTTGGCCAGTCCCATGCGTTCACGCAGGGTCGCGAGTTTTGCTCCAGTACGCGCCAGTATCAAGGTTTGGGCCGGCCGCAGGCACTCCATCAAGGCGCCGAGCAGGTGGCTCTTGCCGATGCCCGCGTAGCCCTGCACATGCAGGTCTTCGTTCAGGTTGGCGCGGAAGGTGCGCACCAGTTTGTCCTGGGCCGGGCTGAGCCAGCGCTCGCGCTGCCGGGGCGTGATCATCTGCTGGCTGAACGGGTCATTGCTGCGCAGGTGGCGGACCTTGTAGCCGATATCCCATTTACCCGACGGCAGCAGGTAATCGCGCGCCGCGACTTCTTCAGCCGACAGCAGCCGCAGGTTGACGGTTTTGAGCGCGTTGAAGCCGAAGTACAGTTTGCGCGGGTCGAACAGCCGCTGGGCTTCGGACAGCAAGGTCGCGGCGCCCCCTGCCGGCGCGTCGACCGCCCAATCGATCAGCTTGGTCAGGATGCGCTCGGCGCCGGCACAGGTCAGGTCCTTTTCCGCAGCCTGGGCCAGGTTCTGGATGACCAGCACGGCGGCCAGCTCCGGGTCCGACAGGCCGGTAAGGGCCTTGGCACCGTCCGCGCCAAGCAGCGCCGTGCAAGTTTCCTGCGTGACGGGCAGGAAGACGGGGCTGGATAAATCAAAGTGTTCCGGTTGCATAGTTCCTCGCAGCCAGGCAATCAGGCATTGCCCTGACTGCCCAGCTCAAACCGATATTCTCCAAGGGAGCCTGACATACCGCCGCCCTGGGGACGCGCGTCAGGCGTTGAAGCCATCGCGCTGATCTGCTGCTGAAGTTCGAACATCGCCATGTCCAGCAGCCTGCGCAAGTCTTCGGCACTCTGTGCGGCCACATTCAATTGCAGCGTGAAGGCCCCTGTGAGTGGCGGCGGCGTCGGCGCGGCGGGCGCCGCGGGCTCATCGGCCGCATCGGTCGCGCGGATCATTTCCGCCTGGCTGAGGATGTCCGCGTGCTCGTCATCCATCAGGTCCAGCACCTTCGATAACTCCAGGGTCTGTTCAGGGTGCGATTGAATACGGTCCTTGATCTCCAGGCGCCGCATCTGCCATTCCCGCAGTTTTTCGCGAGTGAGGTCGTCGACTTTTTCCACGTGTACTGTCTCCGGATGCCAGGCACTGGAGTATGCCGCCATGGACTGCCCGATGGCAGATGGCGTGAAAGCATTTTTTGAATTGAGTTTGAGGAGGTGTTGCAAGGAAGAGCGTTATGGAGGCAACCCCACCAGCCACACCCCGGCACACAATGTTCCCGCTGTGGCTGCTGCCTTCCGGCTCTGACCAGGTTCACGGGTAATCGTTGCGGGGGGACCGATGGGGTCACCATAACGACGCCTGCCTCTCGGCAAGCGGGGCCATTGTACCGATCTCATCGGAAGTTACAACCGTTGGGGGCGGATTAAAAATATTCGATGGTTCAAGCACTTGTGTCTATCGCGGGGCCGCCATCGCCGGCAAGCAGGCTCCTACAGGGTGACGGCTTCGTCTGCTCGGCCACCTTCTTCCTGAATCACCAGGTGGATAAAGTGCAGCTTGGCAATCACCGCCGGTGGCAGCACGAAGGGATAGAAATCCGGCTGGCCCATGCTACGCGACAGTTCATTGAGCATGCCGGCCAGCTCGATCCAGGCGTTGACGAACGACAGGAACGCCACGGCGCCGGGGTGTTCGGGGTCGTAGAGGGTGGTGAGCGGGAATGGCTGGTAATCCAGGTCCATCTCGCGGGCGCTCATGCCAAAGCCGAGGGCGGTGTCGACGGCGTCCATCATGTGCAGGTAATGGGCCCAGGTTTCGGCCCAGTCCTCCCAGGGGTGCATGGTGGCGTAGGCGCTGACGCAGGTTTGCTGCCAGTCAGGGCGCGGACCGTTTTGATAATGTTGATCGAGGGCATCGGCGTAACTGGCGCGTTCGTCGCCGAATAGGGCGCGAAACGGTTCGAGCCAGTGAGTATTCGCGATCAGGCGATCCCAGTAATAGTGGCCAACCTCATGGCGAAAGTGGCCGAGCAGCGTGCGGTAGGGTTCGCGCATTTGCACGCGTACCTTTTCACGGTGGGCGTCGTCGGCTTCCTTGATGTCGAGGGTGATCAAGCCGTTCGCGTGGCCCGTCATCGGTGCGTTGCCCTCCAGGTCGATACCGACGAAGTCGAAGGCCAGGCCGTTGTCTTCGTCGACACTCTTGGGCACCACTTGCAGGCCAAGGCTGATCAATTGCGCGACCAAGCGGCGCTTGGCGGTTTCGACTTTGCGCCAGCGCTCATGGTTTTCTACGATCGACAGGTCCGGAATGGTGCGATTGAGGCTGCAGGCCACGCACAGCGGCGCGGTGCTGTGAGCCGGGATCAGCCAATTGCAGGCGGCCGGCGTGTCGAGGTTGGCGCAGCGACGGAAAGCGCCGGCGTCGAGGTTGCCGTCTTGCAGCCAGGTGCCTTCCACCGGGCCGGGCCGCAGGGAGTCCAACCGGGCTTGTTGGGGTTGGTAGCCCAGCACCGCCTGGCAGGCCAGGCACTGGCTGTTGCGAAAGAACAGGGATTGGCCGCAACGGCACTGCCAGACCTTGCTGTCACGAGACGAGCCGGCCACGAACGGTGCGGCAATGCGCGAACTGAGTTGCTCGAAGTAGCGAAACATGGCGATCTCTCCCTGGGTGACTGAGACTAGATCACTTTCGCTTCAGAATCGTTCCACATTGTTGTAGTGAGCGGGCTTGCCCCGCGCTGGGCTGCGTAGCGGCCCCAATAAGGGCGTCGAGGTGGTTCAGATAGATCGAGGTGCCTGGATTTAGGGCTGCTTCGCAGCCCAGCGCGGGGCAAGCCCGCTCACCACAACACGCTTGTTTACCCCACAGTCCACATCAGACAGTGATGTTGTGCTTGGCGAGGAAGGCGACGAAAGCCTCTTCGTCCAATACCTTCAGGCCCAACTCGTTGGCCTTGGCCAGTTTCGAACCGGCGCCCGGCCCCGCCACTACGCAGTGGGTCTTCGCCGAGACGGAACCCGCTACCTTGGCACCAAGGCTTTCAAGCTTGTCCTTGGCCACGTCACGGCTCATCATCTCCAGCGAACCGGTGAGCACCCAGGTGTGCCCTGCTTCAGGCAAACCTTCCACCACTTTCTTCTCGCTCAGCCAGTGCATGCCGAAGTCCTTGAGCTGCTGCTCGATGGCCAGGGCGTGGTTGGCGTTGTCTGCATTATCGAAGAACTCGCGCACGGCCTTGGCCTGCTTCTCGGGCAGGGCCTGGCGCATATCCAGCCAGTCGGCCTTGATCACGCCTTCCAGAGTGACGAACTTGTCCGCAAGTTTCTGCGCAGCGCCGGGGCCCACGCTCGGCACGTGCAGCTTGTCCAGCAAACCACCCAGGGTGGTGCTGGCGGCGAACTCGGCGCTCAGCTCGCCCTGATCCTGCAACTGCAGGGCGCATTCCTGCGGCGACAGCAGCGCGCCGATCACGTCCTGGTTGTGGCTGTCCTCGAAGAAGCTGTGGATCTCGTGCGCAACTTCCAAGCCCACGTCCGGCAAGTACGTCAGCACTTCCGGCAAGGCCTTCTGCACACGCTCCAGGGAGGCCAGCGAGCGCGCCAGCACCTTGGCCGTCTCCTCGCCCACGTCGGGAATGCCCAGGGCGTAGATAAACCGTGCCAGGGTCGGGGTCTTGCTGTTTTCGATGGCGGTGATCAGCTTCTTGCTGGAGATATCGGCAAAGCCTTCCAGATCGATGATCTGCTCGTACTTGAGCTTGTAGAGGTCTGCGGGCGAGCCGATGAGTTTTTCATCCACCAACTGTTCGATGGTCTTGTCGCCCAGGCCGTCGATGTCCATGGCCCGACGCGAGACGAAATGGATGATCGCCTGCTTGAGCTGTGCCCCACAGGCCAGGCGGCCGACGCAGCGGTACACCGCGCCTTCGGTGACGGTTTCCTTGCCCTTGCTGCGCTTGACCAGTTGCGTGCGCTCCACATGAGAGCCGCACACCGGGCAGCTCTCGGGAATCTGCACCGCACGGGCATTTTCCGGGCGGCGCTCGGGGACAACGGAGACCACCTGCGGGATCACATCACCGGCGCGGCGGATGATCACGGTGTCGCCGATCATCAGGCCCAGCCGCGCAACCTCATCCATGTTATGCAGGGTGGCGTTGGACACGGTCACACCCGCGACCTTGACCGGCTTGAGCCGCGCCACCGGCGTGACAGCACCGGTGCGGCCGACCTGGAATTCCACGTCGAGCAGTTCGGTCAGCTCTTCCATGGCCGGGAATTTATGCGCGATGGCCCAGCGCGGTTCACGGGCGCGGAAGCCCAGTTCGCGCTGCGAGGCAATGCTGTTGACCTTGAACACCACGCCGTCGATTTCATACGGCAGGCTGTTACGCCGCTCGCCGATGTCGCGGTAGTAGTCCAGACAATCCTGGATCCCCTTGGCGAGCTTCAGCTCATGGCTGATCGGCATGCCCCATTTCTTCAGTTGTTGCAGGTTGCCGATATGGGTGTCGCTGATGTCGGTGGTGACACCGTAGCAGCAGAATTCCAACGGGCGGCTGGCGGTGATCTTCGAGTCCAGTTGGCGCAAGCTGCCCGCCGCCGCGTTGCGCGGGTTGGCGAAAGTCTTGCCGCCGACCTCCAGTTGCGAGGCGTTGAGCCGTTCGAAACCGGCCTTGGACATGAACACTTCGCCACGCACTTCCAGGGTCGCTGGCCAACCGCTGCCGTGCAGTTTCAACGGAATATTGCGCACGGTGCGCACGTTGACGCTGATGTCTTCGCCGGTGGTGCCGTCGCCTCGGGTGGCGCCGCGTACCAGTTCGCCGTCCTGATACAACAAGCTGACCGCCAGGCCGTCCAGCTTCGGTTCGCAGCTGTACTCAACAGCCGCGCCGCCCCCGAACAGATCGCCCACCGGCAGGTCGAGGCCTTCGGTGACCCGGCGATCAAACTCAAGCATGGTGGTTTCATCAAAGGCGTTACCGAGGCTGAGCATCGGAATCTCGTGCTTCACCTGGGTGAACGCCGACAACG
Organism: Pseudomonas sp. AC112; assembly: GCF_979253545.1. Lineage (NCBI taxonomy): Bacteria > Pseudomonadati > Pseudomonadota > Gammaproteobacteria > Pseudomonadales > Pseudomonadaceae > Pseudomonas > Pseudomonas sp. AC112. The sequence continues at coordinate 3,988,002 of NZ_CEEDCM010000001.1, read as the reverse complement.
CCGCACTGCCGACCCGCTGCGTCGGCGAATCGCGCGTGACCAGGTCCGGGTGCTCGGCTTCCAGGGCCTTGAGCTCGTGGAACAGCCGGTCGTACTCGGCGTCCGGGATGCTCGGCTCGTCGAGGACGTGGTAACGGTAGTTGTGCTGATCCAGTTCAGCGCGCAGTTCGAGGATGCGGGTGTGGGCGGCGGTCATGGGTGTTCTCTCAGAAAGCAAAAGAGCAGCCGAAGCTGCTCAATATGTTAGTGCGCTTATTCTACTGACAACGCTGAAGACCAATCCTCAGCGTTTCTGTGTCAGGGCGCGACGCTCGAACTCGACGATGCGCTGACGGTAATGCTCGATGGTTTGCGCGGTGAGGACGCTGCGTTGGTCGTCCTTGAGCTCGCCGTTCAGTTCTTGGGACAGCTTGCGGGCTGCGGCCACCATCACGTCGAACGCTTGTTTCGGGTGACGCGGGCCTGGCAGGCCGAGGAAGAAGCTCACCGCCGGGGTGCTGAACAGGTCGATATCGTCCAGGTCGAAGGTGCCCGGCTTGACCGCGTTAGCCATGGAGAACAGCACTTCACCGTTGCCGGCCATGCTTTCGTGACGGTGGAAAATATCCATCTCGCCAAACCGCAGGCCGCTTTCGAGGATGTTTTGCAGCAGCGCCGGGCCCTTGAAACCAGCGGCGTCGCGGCAGATCACGCTGATCACCAGCACTTCTTCGGCGGCCGGCTGGTCGTTCACGGACTGGCGCGGGGCATTCTTGCCAGCGTTTTCGTCTGGGAAATCATCGTCGCGGCTGCTGAAGCCAGGGCCGTCATCGACGTCCAGGTCCAGGTCAGCCTGGCGCGGCTCTGCCACCACAGGCGCGGCGCGCTTGCCACGTTTTGAGGACGGTTCGCGGGCTTCACGCACGGGGGCGCTCATCGACGGCAAGTCGTGCTCGTCCAGTTGCGGTTCTTTATGGGTATCCAGCACGCGGGGCGGCCCCAGCAGCTCGGCGCTGCCGTCGTCGTCAGGCAAGTTGGACAGGTTGCGGTCCAGACGGAATTTGAGCTTGCCCTTGCCACCGCGCATCCGGCGCCAGCCATCAAAAAGAATACCGGCAATGACAATAATGCCGATGACGATCAGCCACTCGCGCAGACCGATTTCCATGTAATCCCGTGCCTCTAATAAAAAATGCTGAAAAATAAGGGGTTTAGCAACGTGCAAACCGCTTTAAAACGTGGCGCCAACTCTATGTTCTGACTGACGTTTTGCCCACGCATACGAAAATTTGACATTAAACTAGCACGACCAAAGATAACTTTACACCGTCTGTCAAAATGCCTTGAACAAATATGTCCATTTGCCACTTTCGCCAGACCGGTAAAGCGTCTTACCGCGCGCTATCAAAATTCTTTGCTGGCATGGATCAAGACTCCACCATCGCCATCGCTTCTTCTACATCCACCGCCACCAGACGCGAACAACCTGGTTCATGCATCGTGACCCCCATCAGCTGATCCGCCATTTCCATGGCGATCTTATTGTGGGTGATATAGATGAACTGCACGGTCTGGGACATCTCCTTCACCAACCGCGCGTACCGTCCAACGTTAGCGTCATCCAGCGGGGCGTCAACTTCGTCGAGCATGCAGAACGGCGCCGGGTTCAACTTGAAGATGGCAAATACCAGGGCCAATGCGGTCAGGGCTTTCTCGCCGCCGGACAACAAATGGATGGTGCTGTTCTTCTTGCCCGGAGGCCGCGCCATGATCGTCACCCCTGTATCGAGTAGATCTTCGCCCGTCAGTTCCAAGTAAGCGCTGCCACCGCCGAAAACTTTTGGGAATAAGGCCTGTAAACCGCCATTAATCTGATCAAAGGTATCTTTGAAGCGGTTTCGGGTTTCCTTGTCGATCTTGCGGATCACGTTTTCCAGGGTGTCCAGGGCTTCCACCAGATCGGCGTCCTGGGCGTCCAGATAACGTTTGCGTTCGGATTGCTGCTGGTATTCGTCGATGGCCGCGAGGTTGATCGCACCCAGGCGCTGGATACGCGCGGCAATGCGCTCAAGTTCTTCTTCGGCTTCTTTCTCGTTGGCCTGGGCGGTGAGGGTATTGAGCACGCCGTGCAGGTCGTAGCCGTCTTCCAGCAATTGGTCTTGCAGGGTCTTGCGGCGCACGGTCAGGGCTTGCCATTCCATGCGTTGTTGTTCGAGCTGGCCGCGGATCAGCTGGGATTGCTGCTCGGCCTGGGTCCGGCGCTTTTCGGCGTCACGCAGTTCGCGGTCAGCGTCTTCCAGGGCGATCTGCGCGGTCTTGAGTTCTTCGTCGACGGTCATGCGCTTGTCGAGCAACTCTTCGAGCTTGAGGCGCAGCTCTTCCAGCGGCGCTTCGCCCTCCTCCAGGTTGAGGCTCAGTTGTTCGCGCTTTTCGGTGAGGCGCTCGGACTGCATCTCCAGGCGTTCAAGGGCCTGGGCCGTGGACGCGTGCTGGGCCTTGAGCGAACCCAGGCGCACCGCCAATTGGTGGGCATGGTCTTTGTGCTGACGGGCTTCCTGGCGCACACGGTCGAGGCGCTCGCGCAGGCTGTCGCGCTGGGCCAGCAGCAGTTCACGCTGCTCGGTGTCCAGCGCCATGCTGTCGAGGGCTTCCTGCAGGTGCAGGCGTGCTTCACCGATCTGTTCGTGTTCGAGGGCGCGTTGCTCACCCATCTCGGCGACTTCTTCGTCGAGGCGGGTGCGGCGCAGGGTCAGTTGCTCGACCTTGGCTTTGCTCGCGGAGAGCTGGGCTTTCAATTCACCTTGCTGGCGCGCTTCGTCCTGCAACAGGCGGCGCAGGTGTTCGCGGCCAGTCTCTTGCTGGCGCTGGGTGGCGCGCAGGGTTTGCAGTTCGGTTTCCAGGCTTTCCAGGGTCGCTTCGCGCTCTTCACGCTCGGCGATCAGGTTGACGATTTCCTGGCCACGGGCCAACACACCGCTTTGCGCTTCACTGGCGCGGCGTACGCGCAGGAAGTGGCGGCCGACCCAGTAGCCGTCGCGGCTGATCAGGCTTTCGCCGGCCGCCAGTTGGCCGCGTTGGGCCAGGGCCTGCTCCAGGGATTCGACCGGCTTGACCTGGCCCAGCCATGGCGACAGATCAATCGCCGCCTCAACCTTATCCAGCAAACTGCCCGGCACCCGCGTGCCATCGGCGGCCGGGCTGAGCAGACGCAAATCGCCCTGGGCGAAACCGGCCAGGTCGAAGCCGCCAAAATCATCCACCAGCACGGCTTGAAGGTCGGCACCGAGGACCGTTTCAACCGCCAACTCCCAACCCGCCTCTACCTTCAAGCCTTCCGCCAAGCGCGGGCGCTCGGCCAGATGCTGGTCACGCAGCCACTCGGCGGTGCCGGTACCGGGGTCCAAGGCGGCTTGCTGCAAGGCTTCGAGGGAAGCAAGCCGACCATTGAGCCGCTGCAAATCGCCCTGGGCCTGCTGCTGCGCCTGGGTCGCCTGTTGCAGTTGCTGACGCAATTGCTCCAGGCGCTCCACTTGTTGTTCTTCGCTGGCTTCCAACTCTTCCAGCGTCATTTCGCTTTCGGCCAGTTGCTCGCTCAGTTCCATGATCGCCGCGTCTTCCGGGTCGGCGGCGAGCAACACGCGCTCTTCCTGCAGACGACGCTGGCGCTCGGCCAGGCGCTCCATGCTGGTTTCCAGCTGCTGGATGCGCGACTGCTGCACTTCGGCCTGGCGGCGTGGCTCGGCGGACTTCAGGTTGAAGGTGTCCCACTGCTCCTGCCAGCCGTGCATGGTGGTTTCGGATTCTTCCAGCGCGGCGGCGGCTTCTTCGGCGGCGGCACTGGTGATTTCCTGCTCGGGCGTTAGCATGTCGAGCTCTTCGCCGAGGGTCAGCAGCAAGGTGCGGTCGTGGCCCAGGTGCGATTCAGTTTCCAGACGTGCGCGCTCGGCTTCCTTCAAATCATCCTGCAACTGGCGCAGGCGCTGCTGGCCGTGCTGGATGCTCTGCTCCACGCGGGCAATGTCGCCTCCCACCGAGTAGAAGCGGCCCTGCACCAGATTGAAGCGCTCGGACAGGTCATGGTGACCGTCACGCAGGCGTTCGATGCTGGCGTCGGCGTTGCGCTGCTCGGCCACCAGGGCTTCGAAGCTGATTTCCTGGGTGCCGATGATTGCTTCGCGCTGGCCGACCTGATCATTCAGCGCCTGCCAGCGCAGGGCCGAGAGTTGCGCCTTGAGCTGGCGCTCCTCGCCCTTGTATTCCTGATACTTCTCGGCGGCCTGGGCCTGGCGGTGCAGGCGTTCAAGTTGGCGCTCCAGCTCTTCGCGCAGGTCGGTCAGGCGGGCGAGGTTCTCGTGGGTGCGGCGGATACGGTTTTCGGTCTCGCGGCGGCGCTCCTTGTACTTGGAGATGCCGGCCGCTTCCTCGATGAAGTTACGCAGGTCTTCGGGCTTGGCTTCGATCAGCTTGGAGATCATGCCCTGCTCGATGATCGAGTAGCTGCGCGGGCCCAGGCCGGTGCCGAGGAAGATATCGGTGATATCCCGACGGCGACACTTGGTGCCGTTGAGGAAGTAACTGTTCTGGCTGTCGCGGGTCACTTTACGGCGAATGGAGATTTCCGCGTAGGCCGCGTACTCGCCGATCAAGGTGCCGTCGGAGTTATCGAACACCAGTTCGATGCTGGCCTGGCTCACCGGCTTGCGGCTGGTGGAGCCGTTGAAGATGACGTCGGTCATCGACTCACCACGCAGGTTTTTGGCCGAGCTCTCGCCCATCACCCAGCGGACGGCGTCGATAATGTTCGACTTGCCGCAACCATTGGGCCCGACCACCGCCGCCATGTTACTGGGGAAGTTCACCGTGGTCGGGTCGACGAAGGATTTGAACCCCGCCAGTTTGATGCACTTGAGCCGCACGCTTAGGCGTCCGCCAACGCTGCGATGACCAGAGAGCAACTGCGCTGGCCGTAAGCCGACAGCACTTGGCGAATCTGCACCAAGTCACGCGCGAGCACGGCGGCGAGCAGCTGTTCGAAGAATGCCAGGTACTCGCTCATGGAGGCCTTGCGTTGATCCAGCGCCAGGTAATAGGCGCGGTTCATCGCCGGCTGCAGGTTCTCGACGGTTTCCTGCAAATAAGGGTTATTGGCGAAGGGGTACGCGGCGCGCATCACGTTGAAGCTTTCTTCGACGAAAGCACGGATGTCCTGGCGCTCGAAGCTGCTCACCAGGCGCTGCTGGATCTGCAGGAACGGCGCCATGTCAGCCTGCACCTGCCACCCCTGGGCGACCGCATTGCCGAGCAGGATGTACAGCTCGCCCATCAAGGTGCACAGGCTCTGCACCTTGTGCGCGGTGAGTTCGGTGACGTGGGCGCCCCGGCGCGGCAGGATCGCGATCAGGTGGCGGCGTTCGAGGATCAGCAAGGCTTCGCGCACGGAACCACGGCTGACATTGAGTGCCAGCGTGACCTTTTGCTCCTGGATCCGCTCCCCAGGCTTGAGATCGCCGCGAATGATGCGTTCGGCGAGGTGGTGAGCAATTTGCTCGGCGAGACTGTCCGGCGCCTTGAACGTCATGTTTTCCCTTCAAAATCTTCTATCGGTACAAGCGCGGCAGTGTAGCGCATTGGCCCGCTGATGGCGCTACGCCCACCGTGGCGAATTTGGCATGAAATAAGCAACACGCAAAGCCCATAAGCCCCCAAAAACAACGGTTCCAGAAGACTGGACCATAATTGAATGTGTTGCGATCGCAATTTCTTGACCTTCTGGTCAGAAAATCGTTGACCGAAAAGTCAGACATGACTAGATTCGGCGCAAAGCGGTTAACAACAATAATGAGTCTGCGAGGCCTTCCGTGATCCAGTTTTTACTTAACCAGGAACTCCGTAGCGAGCACGCCCTGGACCCCAACCTGACCGTGCTCAACTATTTGCGCGAGCACCTGGGCAAATCCGGCACCAAGGAAGGCTGCGCCAGCGGCGACTGCGGAGCCTGCACGGTGGTGGTCGGCGAGCTGCATACCGATGCTCAAGGTGCAGAGCAGATCCGTTATCGCAGCCTCAACTCGTGCCTGACCTTCGTGTCGTCGCTGCACGGCAAACAACTGATCAGCGTCGAAGACCTCAAGCACCAGGGCCAACTGCACAGCGTGCAACAGGCCATGGTGGAGTGCCACGGGTCGCAATGCGGTTTTTGCACCCCTGGCTTCGTGATGTCGCTGTTCGCCCTGCAAAAGAACAGCGACGCGCCCGACAGCCAGAAAGCCCATGAAGCCCTGGCCGGCAACCTGTGCCGCTGCACCGGTTATCGCCCGATTCTTGCGGCCGCCGAACAGGCCTGCTGCAACAAACCCCAGGATCAGTTCGACAGCCGCCAGGCCGAGACCATCGCCCGTCTCAAAGCCATCGCGCCGACCCAAACCGGTGAACTCAACAGTGGCGACAAACGCTGCCTGGTGCCGCTGACCGTCGCCGACCTGGCCGACCTCTATGACGCCTACCCGCAAGCCCGCCTGCTGGCGGGCGGCACCGACCTGGCGCTGGAAGTCACCCAGTTCCACCGTACGCTGCCGGTGATGATCTACGTCGGCAACATCGAAGAAATGAAGCGCATCGAAGACTTCGACGATCGCCTGGAAATCGGCGCCGCCGCCGCCCTCTCCGACTGCTACACCGCGCTGCATCAGGCCTACCCGGATTTCGGCGAGCTGCTGCACCGCTTCGCCTCCCTGCAGATCCGCAACCAGGGCACCCTGGGCGGCAACATCGGCAACGCCTCGCCGATCGGTGATTCGCCGCCGCTGCTGATCGCCCTCGGCGCGCAGATTGTGCTGTGCAAGGGCGAGACACGCCGCACCTTGGCGCTCGAAGACTATTTCATCGATTACCGCGTCACTGCCCGCCAGGACAGCGAGTTCATCGAGAAGATCATCGTGCCGAAAGGCCACGCGTTGTTCCGTGCCTACAAAGTCTCCAAGCGCTTGGACGATGATATTTCCGCCGTCTGCGCGGCGTTCAATCTGAAGATCGACAATGGTGTGATCAGCGAGGCCCGCGTGGCGTTCGGCGGCATGGCTGCCATCCCCAAGCGCGCCAAAAGCTGCGAAGCCGCGTTGGTCGGCGCCACCTGGAACAGCGCCACGGTGGAGAAAGCCTGCGCCGCCCTGGCCGAGGATTTCACTCCGCTGTCGGACTTCCGCGCCAGCAAGGAATACCGCCTGCTCAGCGCGCAGAACCTGCTGCGCAAATACTTCATCGAACTGCAAACGCCGCACATCGAGACTCGGGTGACCGCTTATGTCTAACCATCACGCCGTCGTTAAAACCCAGGCCGAACTCGCCGAGCTGTTCGCCCAGGACCTCACCTCCGGGGTCGGTCGCAGCGTCAAGCATGACAGCGCCGCCAAGCACGTATCCGGCGAGGCGCAGTACATCGATGACCGCCTGGAATTCCCCAACCAGTTGCACCTGTACGCGCGCATGTCCGACCGCGCCCACGCGAAAATCATCAGCATCGACACCGCGCCTTGCTACGCCTTCGACGGCGTGCGCATCGTCATCACCCATGAGGATGTGCCGGGCCTGAAAGACATCGGCCCGTTGATGCCTGGCGACCCATTGCTGGCCATCGACACCGTGCAGTTTGTCGGTCAGGTCGTGCTGGCCGTCGCGGCCCGCGACCTGGAAACCGCACGCAAGGCCGCCATGGCGGCCGTGATCGAATACGAAGACCTGGAACCGGTGCTGGACGTGGTCGAGGCCTTCCGTAAAAAACATTTCGTACTCGACAGCCACACCCACCAGCGCGGCGATTCGGCCGGTGCCCTGGCAACCGCAAAAAACCGCATCCAGGGCACCCTGCACATCGGCGGCCAGGAACACTTCTACCTGGAAACCCAGATTTCCTCGGTAATGCCCACCGAAGACGGCGGCATGATCGTCTACTGCTCCACGCAAAACCCCACCGAAGTGCAGAAGCTGGTGGCCGAAGTGCTGGATGTATCGATGAACAAGATCGTGGTCGACATGCGCCGCATGGGCGGTGGTTTCGGCGGCAAGGAAACCCAAGCGGCCAGCCCGGCGTGCCTGTGTGCGGTAGTGGCGCGCCTGACTGGCCAGCCGACCAAGATGCGCCTGCCGCGCGTCGAAGACATGTTGATGACCGGCAAGCGCCACCCCTTCTATATCGAATACGACGTGGGCTTCGACGACAGCGGCCGACTGCACGGGATCAACCTGGAACTGGCGGGTAACTGCGGCTGTTCGCCGGACTTGTCCAACTCGATTGTCGACCGTGCGATGTTCCACTCGGACAACTCGTATTACCTGGGCGACGCCACGGTCAACGGCCACCGCTGCAAGACCAACACCGCGTCCAACACCGCCTACCGCGGTTTCGGCGGCCCGCAAGGCATGGTCGCCATCGAGGAAGTGATGGACGCCATCGCCCGCCATCTGGCGCTGGACCCACTGGCGGTGCGCAAGGCCAACTACTACGGCAAGACCGAGCGCAACGTCACCCACTACTACCAGACCGTCGAGCACAACATGCTCGAAGAGATGACCGCCGAACTTGAAGCCAGCAGCCAATACGCCGAGCGCCGCGAAGCGATCCGCTTGTACAACGCCCACAGCCCGATCCTGAAAAAAGGCCTGGCGCTGACGCCGGTCAAGTTCGGTATTTCGTTTACCGCCAGCTTCCTCAACCAGGCCGGTGCGTTGATCCATATCTACACCGACGGCAGCATCCACTTGAACCACGGCGGCACCGAAATGGGCCAGGGCCTGAACACTAAGGTCGCGCAAGTGGTGGCCGAGGTGTTCCAGGTGGACATCGACCGCGTACAGATCACCGCCACCAACACTGACAAGGTGCCCAACACCTCGCCAACAGCAGCCTCCAGCGGTGCCGACCTGAACGGCAAGGCTGCGCAAAACGCCGCCGAAACCATCAAGCAACGCCTGGTGGAGTTCGCCGCGCGCAAATACGACGTGAGCGAAGCGGATGTGGAATTCCACAACGGCCATGTACGCGTGCGTGACCAGATCCTTACCTTCGAGGCGCTGATCCAGCAGGCGTATTTTGCCCAGGTTTCGCTCTCCAGCACCGGCTTCTACAAGACCCCGAAAATCTTCTATGACCGCAGCCAGTCGCGCGGTCGGCCGTTCTACTACTTCGCGTTCGGTGCGGCCTGCTGCGAAGTGATCGTCGACACCCTGACCGGCGAATACAAGATGCTGCGCACCGACATCCTCCACGACGTCGGCGCCTCGCTGAACCCGGCCATCGACATTGGCCAGGTAGAAGGCGGCTTTATCCAGGGCATGGGCTGGCTGACCATGGAGGAGCTGGTGTGGAACAACAAGGGCAAGCTGATGACCAACGGCCCGGCCAGCTACAAGATCCCGGCGGTGGCCGACATGCCGCTGGACTTGCGGGTGAAGCTGGTGGAAAACCGCAAGAACCCCGAAGACACGGTGTTCCATTCCAAAGCCGTGGGCGAGCCGCCGTTCATGCTCGGAATCGCTTCGTGGTGCGCGATCAAGGACGCGGTAGCGAGCCTGGGTGACTATCGCCATCAACCCAAGATCGATGCGCCAGCGACGCCGGAACGGGTGTTGTGGGGCTGTGAGCAGATGCGGCAGTTGCAAACAACTCCACCCCCTGTAGGCGCTGGCTTGCCAGCGATGACGGCCTGACAGACACCACAAGAGGTGACTATGAACAATTGGATCAGCGCCCTCGCCGACCTGCAAAACCGGGGTGAACCCTGCGTGCTGGTGACCATCATCGAAGAGCTCGGCTCCACGCCGCGCAATGCCGGTTCGAAGATGGTGATCAGCGCCGCCCAGGCCTTCGACACCATCGGCGGCGGGCACCTGGAATACAAGGCGATGCAGATCGCCCGCGACATGCTTGTGCGTGGCCAGCAGAACACCCACCTGGAGCGCTTCAGCCTCGGCGCGAGCCTGGGCCAGTGCTGCGGCGGCGTGACGGTGCTGCTGTTCGAGCCCATGGGCCAGGTGCAGGCACAGATCGCGGTGTTTGGCGCCGGCCATGTCGGCCGTGCGCTGGTGCCGTTGCTGGCGAGCCTGCCGTGCCGGGTGCGCTGGATCGATTCCCGCGACCAGGAGTTTCCGGAACATATCCCCCAGGGCGTGCGTAAAATCGTCAGCGAAGAGCCAGTCGACGAAATTGCCGACCTGCCGGTGGGCAGTTACTGCATCGTCATGACCCACAATCACGCGCTGGACCTGGAACTGACTGCCGCCCTGCTCAAACGCAATGACTTTGCCTACTTCGGCCTGATCGGTTCGAAGACCAAACGGGTCAAGTTCGAACACCGCCTGCGTGATCGCGGTTTCGATGCCGCGCAGTTGCAACGCATGCGCTGCCCCATGGGCCTCACCGAGGTGAAGGGCAAGTTGCCCGTGGAGATCGCCATCTCCATCGCCGGGGAAATCATCGCCACCTATAACGCCAATTTCGGCCAGCACACTGCGAGCGCCGAACCTATTGCCAAACTGCTGCCGGCTTCACGTCGCAGCCAAGCCCTTTGAATTGAGATCACCATGCCTTTGACTCGCAAAGCCTACCGTGCCGCCATCCTGCACAGCATCGCCGACCCTGCTGAAGTGGGGATAGAAGCCTCCTACGAATATTTCGAAGACGGCCTGCTGGTGATCGAAAACGGTCAGATCAGTGCCCTTGGCCATGCCAGCGATTTGCTGCCAACCCTGCCTGCCGACATCGAAATCACCCACTACCAAGACGCGCTGATCACACCCGGCCTGATCGACACCCACATCCACCTGCCGCAAACCGGCATGGTCGGCGCGTATGGCGAGCAGTTGCTGGACTGGCTCAACACCTACACCTTCCCGTGCGAAAGCCAGTTCGCCGACAAGGCCCACGCCGAAGAAGTCGCGGACATTTTCATCAAGGAACTGCTGCGCAACGGCACCACCACCGCGCTGGTGTTTGGCAGCGTGCACCCGCAGTCGGTGAATTCGTTCTTTGAAGCCGCCGAGAAACTCGACCTGCGCATGATCGCCGGCAAGGTGATGATGGACCGCAACGCGCCGGACTACCTGACCGACACCGCCGAATCCGGCTACCAGGAAAGCAAGGCGCTGATCGAGCGCTGGCACGGCAAGGGCCGCCTGCACTACGCGGTGACGCCACGCTTTGCGCCCACCAGCACGCCGGAGCAACTGGCGCTGGCCGGGCAACTGCTGGGCGAATACCCGGACCTGTACATGCAGACGCACATCAGCGAGAACAAGCAGGAAGTCGAGTGGGTGAAGGAGCTGTTTGCGGAGCGCAAGGGCTACCTGGATGTGTACGACCACTACAAACTGCTGGGCGAGCGCTCGGTGTTTGCCCATGGCGTGCATTTGTGTGATGACGAGTGCGCACGGTTGGCAGAGACGGGTTCGGCGGTCGCGTTCTGCCCGACTTCGAACTTCTTCCTCGGCAGCGGCTTGTTCAACCTGCCGATGGCCGAGAAGCACAAGCTGAACGTCGGCCTGGGCACCGACGTGGGCGGCGGCACCAGTTTCTCACTGCTGCAAACCCTGAACGAAGCCTACAAGGTCATGCAGTTGCAGGGTGCGCGGTTGAGCCCGTTCAAGTCGCTGTACCTGGCGACGTTGGGTGGTGCGCGTGCATTGCGCTTGGAAGACAAGATCGGCACGTTGCAACCGGGCACCGATGCGGACTTCCTGGTATTGGACTACAACGCCACGCCGCTGCTGAGCTATCGCTTGAAGCAGGCGAAGAACATTGCCGAGACGTTGTTTGTATTGATGACGCTGGGGGATGATCGAACGGTGTTGCAGACCTATGCAGCCGGGCAGTTGGTGCACCAGCGCTAACCCCAAAAAATCCCCGGCTATCAACCGGGGATTTTTATATGCACCCTCTCTGTAGGAGCCCGGCTTGCCGGCGATGGCGTTATCAGCTTCGGCGCAGGACTTGAGCGCCTCATCGCCGGCAAGCCAGCTCCTACAAGGAAGAGGGTCAGAGTTTGATCGAGGAGCGACCCGGCTTCTTGGTCTGCAACAAATGCGAGAACACCGCATGCAAATCATCCGACGCGCTCTCTTCATCGAGGTTGAGCTTGCTGTCGATATGGTCCATGTGATGCATCATCAGGTTCACCGCCAGCGCCGCGTCCCGTGCTTCGATCGCGTCGATCAACTGGGTGTGCTCATCGTAGGAACAGTGCGAGCGGTTGCCGCTTTCGTACTGGGCGATGATCAATGAGGTCTGGGACACCAGGCTGCGCTGGAAGCTGATCAGCGGGGCGTTCTTCGCCGCTTCGGCCAGCTTGAGGTGGAACTCGCCAGAGAGGCGGATGCCCGCACCGCGATCGCCACGGGAGAAGCTGTCGCGCTCGTCGTTGACCATCTGGCGCAGCTCGGCCAACTGTTCAGCCGTGGCGTGCTGCACCGCCAATTCAGTGATCGCCCGCTCCACCAGACGCCGCGCAAGGAAGACCTGGCGTGCTTCCTCGACGCTGGGGCTGGCCACCACCGCACCGCGATTGGGGCGCAGCAGCACCACGCCTTCATGGGCCAGCCGCGACAGGGCACGGCGAATGATGGTGCGGCTCACGCCAAAGATTTCGCCCAGTGCCTCTTCACTCAACTTGGTACCGGGTGCCAGGCGTTGTTCGAGGATCGCCTCGAAGATATGCGCGTAGACGATATCGTCCTGGGTTCCGCTGCGACCAGCCTTGCCGGCACGCGGTTGTTTCTTGAGAGGTTGCAACTGTTCGTTCATGGGCACTCGGGTTTGGAGAACGGCGGCGAATTAACGGTAATACGGCAACAACGTGTCGCTGGCAAGTATCACCTAAAATCAGGGCACATTGTACACAACCGGATGCGCCAACACACTGTACGGCTGTTTGCGCCGTCGGCTGTATTGCAATGAGTCGTTACGTTTAAGTTTAGGCTTGAATCCGTGCCGACAACGGCAAAAATCCAGGTAAAAGGAACACCTTCCATGAACGACGCCACCCAAGCGCCTTTGCGCCCGCTGGCCGACACGTCTGCGTCGGCCGTAGTCGCCGGCTTCATCGCCATGATGACCGGCTATACCAGCTCCCTGGTCCTGATGTTTCAGGCCGGGCAAGCCGCCGGTTTGACCACGGCGCAGATTTCTTCATGGATCTGGGCGATTTCCATCGGCATGGCGGTGTGCAGTATCGGCCTGTCGTTGCGCTATCGCACCCCCATCACCATTGCCTGGTCGACGCCAGGCGCCGCGCTGCTGATCACCAGCCTGGGCGGTGTGAGTTATGGCGAGGCCATCGGTGCCTACATCACCTGCGCGGTGCTGGTGACGATTTGCGGGTTGACCGGCAGCTTTGAAAAACTGGTCAAGCGCATCCCGGCGTCGCTGGCCGCCGCTTTGCTGGCAGGGATTCTGTTCAAGATCGGCAGCGAGATCTTCGTCGCCGCGCAGCATCGCACCGGGCTGGTGCTGGGGATGTTCTTCACGTACCTGGTGATCAAGCGCCTGTCGCCGCGTTATGCGGTGCTGGCGGCATTGGTGATCGGCACCGTATTGTCCGGTTTGATGGGGTTGCTGGACTTCAGTGGTTTTCACCTGGAAGTGGCGACGCCGGTGTGGACCACGCCGCACTTCTCGCTGGCCGCCACCATCAGCATCGGCATCCCGCTGTTCGTCGTGGCGATGACATCCCAGAACATGCCCGGCGTCGCCGTGCTCAGGGCCGACGGTTACAACGTACCCGCTTCGCCGCTGATCACCGCCACCGGCCTGGCCTCATTGGTGCTGTCGCCCTTCGGCTCCCACGGCATCAACCTGGCAGCGATCAGCGCGGCGATCTGCACCGGGCCTCATGCCCATGAAGACCGTAACAAGCGCTATACCGCAGCGGTGTGGTGCGGGGTGTTCTACGGGATCGCCGGGGTGTTCGGCGCGACCTTGGCGGCGTTGTTCGCAGCCTTGCCCAAGGAACTGGTGCTGTCGATTGCGGCATTGGCACTGTTTGGCTCGATCATCAATGGCCTGAGCATCGCCATGAATGAGCCGAAGGAACGTGAAGCGGCGCTGATCACCTTTATGGTCACGGCGTCTGGCTTGACGCTATTTTCCATCGGCTCGGCGTTCTGGGGAATTGTGGCGGGGGTGTTGACGCTGCTGATTCTGAACGGGCGCAAGGCATAAAAAAACGGCGACCTTCAGGTCGCCGTTTTTTCAGTATCACTTAGCCGCGTTGATCGGCTTTTCCGGATACCACACGTCCAGCAGCGGGCTGACTTCAGCCTTGGTCAGCTCGGAACGGGTTTTCAGCCAGGCTTCAACAGCAGCACGCTGCTCTTCGGAGACCGAGCCGCGCTTCTGCAGGCAAACCAGACCGTAGTCATCGCCGCCGACATAGCCCAGACCGTTGGCTTCCATGGCTTCTTTGATGAATGCTTCGAGGAAAGCGTCGATAGCTTCTTCACTCAGGCCTTCGTTGAAGTCCAGGTTCAGTTCGAAACCCAGCTCTTGAAATTCATCAACGCACAGTTTTTTGCGCAGACGCTGGGAACGGTTAGTCGCCATTGGAACAATCCTCATAAGTAATAACGGGCGGCACTTTAGCAGTTTAAGGCGGCGATTGCCCGACTCTCTGGGACAGGCGGCACAATGGCGCTAAAAAAAACGCGCAATACCAGCTATCGTTCAGCTACAAGTGGATCCACCTTGGGGCATAATGCCGACACTTTCATGACCATTGAGGGATTTTTCTTATTTACCCCTCGCCTTTTTCACCCTCCTCAGCAGTAGGGTTTTACTTCTTATGATCAAATCTTTGCGTTCCGTCTTGCTCGCCGGTCTTCTCCTTCCGCTGGCCTTTTCCACCTCCGCTGCTCCCGTCAACAATACCCTGCCACCGAATGTTCAGCAGGCACTCGCCAAAGCCAAGCTGCAAAACACCGCGCTGTCCCTGGTGATGATCCCCCTGAACGGCCCCGGTACACCGACCGTTTTCAACGCCGATGTCTCAGTGAACCCGGCCTCGACCATGAAGTTGGTCACCACCTATGCGGCCCTGGAAATGCTCGGCCCCAACCACCAGTGGAAAACCGAGTTCTACACCGACGGTACCCTCAGCGGTGGCGTGTTGCACGGCAACCTGTACCTCAAGGGTGGCGGCGACCCCAAGCTGAACATGGAAAAACTCTGGCTGCTGATGCGCGACCTGCGCGCCAACGGTGTGCAGCAAGTCACCGGCGACCTGGTGCTGGACCGCAGTTTCTTCAACCAGCCGCTGTTGCCGGAATTCAACGACGATGGCAACGACGAGAACAAGCCCTTCCTGGTCAAGCCGGACGCGCTGCTGGTCAACCTCAAGGCGCTGCGTTTCGTCACCCGCAATGACTCCGGCCGGGTGCTGGTGTCGGTCGAGCCGCCAATTGCGAGCATCCGCATCGACAATCAGGTCAAGGTGTCCAACGCCAAGCAGTGCACTGGCGATGTGCGCTACAACCCGGTGACCGCCGCCGATGGCAGCGTGACAGTGACGGTCAGCGGCCAGTTGGCCGATGGCTGCAGCTCGCAGACTTATCTGTCCTTGCTTGATCACGCCACCTACACCGCCGGCGCCGTGCGGGCGATCTGGCAGGAGTTGGGCGGTACCATCCAGGGCCGTGACATCCAGGCACCCGTGCCCAAGGATGCCAAGGTGCTGGCCCGGGCGTTCTCACCGGACCTGGCGGAAATCATCCGCGACATCAACAAATACAGTAACAACACCATGGCCCAGCAACTGTTCCTGAGCCTGGGCGCGCAGTTCCGCAACGATGCCGACGGCGATGATGCCAAGGCGGCGCAACGTGTGGTACGCCAGTGGCTGGCGAAAAAAGGCATTACCGCGCCGCACCTGGTGATGGAAAACGGCTCCGGCCTGTCGCGTGCCGAACGGGTCAGCGCCCGCGAGATGGCGGCCATGCTGCAAGCGGCTTGGAAAAGCCCTTACGCTGCCGAGTACATCAGCTCGATGCCGATTGCCGGCACTGACGGCACCATGCGCAAACGCCTGAAGACCACCGCCATGCGCGGCGAAGCCCACGTCAAGACCGGCACCTTGAACACCGTGCGCGCCATCGCTGGGTTCAGCCGCGACAACAATGGCAACACCTGGGCCGTGGTGGCGATCCTCAACGATCCAAAACCCTGGGGCGCTTCGTCGGTGCTGGATCAGGTGCTGCTGGATCTGTATCGCCAGCCTAAGGCAGTGGCGGCCGCTCCCGTCCTTTGAATCTGTACCCTGTAGGAGCCGGCTTGCCGGCGATGACATCCGAAGGAGCACCACTGAACATTCGGTCCACATCGCCGGCAAGCCAGCTCCTACGGGGTTGATCAGGCACGCAGCCTTTCGGCCTCCACCCGGTCCCTGCCCGCCTGCTTGGCGACGTACACCGCCGAGTCTGCGCGCAGCAACAGCCCGTCGATGCCTTCATCCACGCGCCAACTGGCCACGCCAAAGCTGGCGGTGACTACGCCGACCGGCTCCATCGGCGCACTGCGCAGCGACTCCCACAAGTCCATCGCCAGGCGGTAGGCCTGATCACCATCGGTGTGGGGACACAGCACCATGAATTCTTCACCGCCCAGACGGCAGAACACATCGGTACGGCGCAGGCGCTGGCTGATGCGTTTGCACAGTTCCTGCAAGACCCCATCGCCCACCGCATGCCCATGTTGGTCGTTGATGCGCTTGAAGTGATCGATATCAAGCATGATCACCGACAAAGCCCCCGAGGTGCGGTTGAGCCGCACCATCTCGGCCTTGAGACGATCCTGGAAGTAGCGGCGGTTGTGGATCCCGGTCAGGGAATCGGTGATCGAGAGTGCACGCAGCTCCTCTTCCACCCGCTTGAGGTCGGAAATGTCCGACACGTAGCCATGCCACAACGTGCCGCCCGCGGGTAATTCTTCAGGCGTCGCCTCGCCACGAATCCAGCGCAGGCCCCGTTGTGGCAACAGCACGCGGTACTCCTCGCGCCAATGGCTCAACTGCAACGCCGACAAGCGAATCGAGGCGCGCACCCGCTCCGCGTCCAGCGGGTGGATACGCTCGAAGACCTTCTTTGCATCCTGCTGCAGCACGCCGGGCTCGATTTCATAGATATCGCGCATGCCGTCGCTGGCGTAGATGAATTTCCAGTTGTCCTGGGGCTCCAGGGTGAACTGGAAGATCCCCCCGGGCACATGGGCGCTGAGTTTCTTGAGCAGGCGGTCCCGGGCTGCCAGGGCCTCGTAGGCACGCTTTTGTTCGGTGACGTCCAGGTAGATCGCCAGGTGGCCGATCCACAGTCCGTGGTCGTCCAGCAACACCGTGGCCAGCATGTTCACGGTCAGTTGGCTGGCGTCTTCGCGAACCAGGGTCCACTCACGGGCTTCGTGCAGTGTGTCAGGACTTTCCACCAGCATGGCCTGGCTCGCCGGGATGCGCTTGCCCAAGGCCACGCTCAGGCTGGCGGAGCGCGCTTCCAGTTCCGGCGCCAGGTGCAGGCTTTCCAGGGTGTGGGTGCCCACCACCTGCTCGGCCCTGAAACCCAGCATCTGCTCGGCACCGGCGTTGAAGGTGTTGATGACACCGCGCAGGTCGGTGGCGATGATCGCGACCTGGGTCGCGGCATTCAGCACGCTGCGCAATTGGCCATGAGCACCGCGCAACTCCTGCTCGCGCAGACGTAACTGCGCCGTGCGCTGCTCGACCAGTTTCAACGCACGTTGGCGCTGGCTCACCAGCACATAGAGCAAGGCGCTGAGCAACAGGCTGAGCAGGCCACCCATGGTCAGGACCGTAGACAGCGAAGAGTGGTTGGCCTGGTCGAACACCTGGCTTGGGCGCAGTTTCAGCGCATACCCATGGTCGCCTAACGTGAGGCGGCGCGCGCCGACGAGGTCGCTGCTGCCCACCTCATTGCTGGACTCGAAAAGCACGCGTTTCTGCAGGTCAGAGGTGTCGACAATCTGCATCACCAGGTTGTCCCGGTCCGGCTTGGGCAAACCATCGGCCACCAACTGGCGCATGCTGATCACCGCCATCACATAACCATAGGGCTCATTCTGGGATTGCTCGGAAGTGGGCAGATGGCTCACCGGCGCGACCAATAGCACCCCGGTGGCATAGGCCGGCTCTACCCCGACCAATTGCATCGGCTGGGAGACCGCGAGCTTACCGGTCTTCTGCGCGCGCTCAAGCGCTGAACGCCGCAGCGGCTGGGCCAACAAATCGAAGCCCAGTGGTGCGCCAAGCAGGCTCTGGGTCTGGCTGTACAGCACCGGCACGTACTCATCGCGCTCGGGCGCTGGGGCCAGCTCGCCGGCTGAATTCAGTTCACGGATAACAAAGGGTGTGCCGCGCTGTTCGGACACAGTCTGTTCAAATTGACTGCGCTGCTCGCGGTACACCCGTGGCGCCCAAGAATAGGCGCGAGCGCGCAACAACAGGGGCTGGGCAAAGCCGTCGAACTCCTCGCGGGACACATCATCGGAATTGACGAAGAAACGCCGCAAGCTGTTCAGGCGCTGCTCCTGGTCTTCGAAGCGTTCCTGCAGGCGCGTATAGCGCTCGTTGACCAACAACTGGAAGCGTTGGCGCACCTGTTGCTGATAGAGGTCGGAGGCTGCCCAGGCAACGATCGCCGTCAAGGCTAAACCTGCCAGTAACACCACCAATGCCACCAGCCAAGCCGACGCCTGCTCACTGATAAAGCCTAGGATTTTCGGGCGAACGGCTTGTAACGGCATAGGCAACACTCACAACGCCAGCGTGCGGGGGGTGTCACTTTGGCTAGGCCTTAAGTTATAGCCACCGGCCTTGAATTTGACCAGCGCAAAAAAGCCGCAAGCCCGGAATATTCCAGGCTTGCGGCTCTTTTAGTGGCAGCGATCAGCGCGCGGTGATTTTCCACGCCCGGTGGATCTTCGCATTACGCGCGAAATCCGGGTCGATGGTCTTGTCGCTGATTTCCTCGACCACATAGCGCTCGCTGAGGTTGTCCTCCAGCGCGAACTTGCGGAAGTTGTTCGAGAAGTACAACACGCCGCCCGGCGCCAGGCGCGCCATGGCCAGGTCGAGCAATTGCACGTGGTCGCGCTGCACGTCGAAGATGCCTTCCATGCGCTTGGAGTTGGAAAAGGTCGGCGGGTCGATGAAGATCAGGTCGAACTCATCGCGGCTGGCCTCCAGCCACGCCATCACATCACCCTGCTCCAGGCGGTTCTTGTCAGAGAAACCGTTGAGGGAGAAGTTGCGACGCGCCCAGTCCAGGTAAGTCTTGGACAGGTCGACACTGGTGGTGCTGCGCGCACCGCCCTTGGCGGCGTGCACACTGGCGGTGGCGGTGTAGCAATACAAGTTGAGGAAGCGCTTGCCGGCGGCCTCTTTCTGGATACGCAGGCGCATCGGACGGTGGTCGAGGAACAGGCCGGTGTCCAGGTAGTCGGTAAGGTTGACCAGCAGCTTCACGCCGCCTTCGCTGACTTCGGTGAACTTGCCCTGGGCGCTCTGGCGCTCGTACTGCTTGGTGCCGCTCTGACGCTCGCGGCGCTTGACCACCACGCGGCTCTTGTCGATGTTCAGCGCCTGTGGAATGGCTGCCAGGGCATCGAACATGCGCGCGGAGGCTTTTTCAGGGTCGATGGACTTCGGCGCAGCGTACTCCTGCACGTGGACCCAGTCGTGGTACAGGTCGATGGCCATGGAGTATTCCGGCATGTCGGCATCGTACACGCGGTAGCAATCCACGCCTTCGCGCTTGGCCCACTTGCCCAGCAGCTTGAGGTTCTTCTGCAGGCGGTTGGCAAACATCTGCCCGCCTTCGCTCAAGCGCGCCTGCTCGACCACAGGGGCCGGGGCGGGTTTGATCGGGTTGCCGTTCTTGTTGTACTGGCGCTCTTGCGGCTCGGCCGGGGCTTGATCGTAAGCGGCTTGCTCACGCTCGGCCTGGCGCTGTTCGGGGGTACGACGCTCGCCGGTGACGAACTGATCCGGGTTGACCTTGATCAGCAGCAACTTGCACGGCAACGCGCCGTTCCAGAACGAATACTGCTTGTGGCTGCGAATGCCCATGCGCTTGCCCAGGTCCGGCGCGCCGGTAAACACCGCCGCCTCCCAACCCATGCAGGCCTGGCGCAGACGCTCGCCGAGGTTTTGGTAGAGGTACAACAGGCTGGCTTCGTCACCCAGGCGCTCGCCGTACGGCGGGTTGCAGATGACCAGGCCTTTCTGGTTCTGGTCCGGACGCGGCTCGAAGGTGCCGACTTCGCCCTGGTACACCTTGATCCAGTGGCTCAGGCCGGCACGTTCGATGTTGTTGCGCGCGGGTTGGATCAGGCGTGGGTCAGCTTCGTAGCCTCGGATCCACAGTGGCGGCTTGTTCATGCCGATGGCGGCACGTTCAGCAGCTTCTGTGTGCAGCTTCTTCCACAGCGCCGGGACGTGACCCAGCCAGGTGGTGAAGCCCCACAGTTCACGATTCAGGTTCGGCGCCATGTCGGCGGCGATCATCGCGCCTTCTACCAGGAAGGTGCCCACACCGCACATCGGGTCGCTCAGCGCACCGCCTTCAGCGGCGATACGTGGCCAACCGGAACGGATCAAGATCGCGGCCGCCAGGTTTTCCTTCAACGGTGCCGCGCCCTGCTGCAGGCGATAACCGCGCTGGTGCAGGCTGTGGCCGGACAGATCGAGGGACAGGATGGCTTCGCCACGGTCCAGGCGCAGGTGAATGCGCAGGTCCGGGTTGATCTTGTCGATGGACGGCCGTTCACCGGTCGGGGTGCGCAATTTGTCGACGATTGCGTCCTTGACCTTCAGCGCGCCGAAGTGGGTGTTGTCGATACCCGAGCCGTGGCCGCTGAACTCAACGGCCAGGCTGCCGTCGGGCACCATGTGGTCTGCCCACTCGATATCCAATACGCCGTGGTAGAGGTCTTCGGCGTCCTTCATCGGGAAACGCTTGAGTACCAACAGCACGCGGTTGGCCAGTCGCGACCAGAGGCACAGGCGGTAGGCGGTTTCCATGTCGGCCATGCCGCGCACGGCCGAGGTGTGCTCGCGGGCTTCCTCAAGGCCAAGCCCGACGGCTTCCTCGATCAGCAGGCCTTCGAGGCCCTTGGGGCAGGTGAGGAAGAGTTCAAAACGGTCCGACATGGGGCATTCCAGGCTTTTCAGCAATAAATGAACGAGCGACGCATCGCCGGTTCGGTTTTCAATCAAGCACTTTTCTTGAAGAGTGCTCGCGTGGCACGAATGTGCCGTCCCACCCCGTCTAATGAGCCCGTGGGCCTTGATTGACGGGGCAGATAAAGAATTTGCAGCAACAAAAAGAAATATCTCGACCCTTCGTCGAATAATAACCGACTGCAACGGGCGGACATTCTCACTAAAGGATTAAACCCATCCTCTTTGCAGGGTGCATCATAGCTGGCTTTGCCAGATAAATGGGGCTAAAAGCCATCCCAGCTTATGGCTATAGCATCGTTATCGTTACGTGCTTATGACAAAACGATCATTGAATCCATGTGACCTATTGGTTAGAACTCAACACAGGTTGGCGCCGTAACGACGCCGACACATTGGCTCGCCACGCCGGCAGCGAGCCCACCAACGGCAGAAAAACTCTGCCCGGCCTCGGACGAGGCCGAAGGATATCAAGACAGTCAACAAGTGAGGGAAACACCCTATGAGAAGACTTAAGCGTGATCCGTTGGAAAGAGCATTTTTACGCGGATATCAATATGGCGTTCATGGCAAATCCCGTGAGCTTTGCCCATTTACTCTACCGTCGGTACGCCAAGCCTGGATCAACGGCTGGCGAGAAGGACGCGGCGACAACTGGGACGGTATGACTGGCACTGCGGGCATCCACAGACTCAACGAACTTCACGCCGTCGGCTAATCAAGGGCTTTTAATTCCGACACCACCTTTGAATTTGTAACGACTTACCATGCACGCCCCATCCGGGCGGCGGGCTTCGGCCCAGGGGGCTCCTTTTGAGGAGCCCTTTTTATTGCCTGGGCGATGGCGCTTTCGCAATGGCGATTGATCTTTCTTACCCCATCGCCGGCAAGCCAGCGCCTACCGTTTCGGCAGTGCAGCGATTGCATCCACCGACTGGCGGATCAGCGCCGGTCCCTTGTAGATGAAGCCGGAGTACAACTGCACCAGGCTGGCACCCGCGGCAATCTTCTCGGCGGCATGCTTGCCTTCGGTGATACCACCCACCGCGATGATCGGCAAACGCCCAGCCAGCTCAGCAGCCAGCACCTTGACGATGTGGGTGCTCTTATCGCGCACCGGCGCACCCGACAGGCCGCCCGCTTCGTCGCCATGGGACAAGCCTTCGACGCCTGCACGGCTGAGGGTGGTGTTGGTTGCGATCACCGCGTCCATACCCGAATCCACCAGGGCCTGGGCCACCAGCACGGTTTCTTCGTCGCTCATGTCCGGGGCAATCTTGATCGCCAACGGCACGCGCTTGCCATAACGCACGGCCAGGTCTTCCTGGCGCTGGCGCAAGGCTTCGAGCAGTTGCTTGAGGGAGTCGCCAAACTGCAGGCTGCGCAGGCCCGGGGTGTTCGGCGAGCTGACGTTGACCGTGACATAGCTGGCGTGGGCGTAGACCTTGTCCAGGCAGATCAGGTAGTCATCCACCGCACGCTCAACCGGTGTGTCGAAGTTCTTGCCGATATTGATACCCAGGATGCCCTTGTACTTCGCGGCTTGAACCCGCGACAGCAAGTGATCGACGCCCAGGTTGTTGAAGCCCATGCGGTTGATGATCGCCTCGGCTTCCGGCAGGCGAAAAATACGCGGCTTGGGGTTGCCTGGCTGTGGGCGCGGGGTCACGGTTCCGATTTCGACAAAGCCGAAACCCAACTGTGCGAAACCATCGATGGCCGCGCCGTTCTTATCGAGGCCCGCCGCCAGCCCGACCGGGTTGGGGAAATCGAGCCCCATCACCGAGACCGGCATTTTTGCCGGTGCCTTGCATACCAGGCCATTGAGCCCCAGGCGGCCACCGGCACCGATCAGGTCCAGGGACAGATCGTGGGAAGTTTCCGGGGAGAGTTTGAACAACAACTGGCGGGCCAGGGTATACATGGGCGGGCTAGACTCGGATGGCGGCGAAAGGTGGCGGCGATTATAGCCGGGGTCACGGGTAGCGCGCGAGGCGTGAACCTCAATCGTCAGTTGCGATGCGCCACCAATTGCTCGTAGTACGCCCAGATTTTCTCGGCATATTGCCTGCGCAACGCCTCACGCTCTGGCCCGGAACCCGGGCCCACGTTGTAGGCCCCTACCGCCGTCCAGTTGTAGCCAAAGCGCTGTATGAACTCGGCGAGAATCGAAGCGCCCACCTCAACCGACAGGCAGGGCTCATTGAGCAACCGATCCTCGGTTATGCCTTGCTTGAGCAAGCGCGGCAAGTGGATGCTGTTGATCTGCATCAGGCCGATGTCTCGGGTGCCATTGCGGTTGGTGTGATTCATCGCCTGCGCACGGAAGCCCGACTCCACGGCGGCGATCGCTTGCAGCAGTTCTGGCTCGATATTGTGTTGGCTGGCAGCCTGCTCCCAGCAAAATGCCATGGCGTGATTGCTGGCCATCGCCACGCTCAACACCAGGGCCTTGTTCCAGAACCTAGCCATGTTTTACCAAGCCATGCATCACCGAGCCGTGGCTGACCTGGCCGCAGGACGAGCACACATGTTCCATACGATCCAGCGCCTGGCCCGCGCCTCGCACCGGGCAGGTAAAGCGGTAGCCCCGACCGTAGATCGTCTTGATAAACCCCTTGTCGGCTCCCAGGTACTTGCGCAGCGAGTAGATACAGCGAGTCAGCGACTCCTCGGCAACCTCGCCCTGGGGCCAGGCCTGCTCCAGCAGCCGATCCTTGGTCATCAACACGCCGCCAGACACCAACAGCAGCCGCAACACCTGCCACTCCTTGGGCGGTAGCTGAACGTCCGCCCCCGCCCCCGTCAGCCGACCATCGCCATGCAGGGCCCAGCACGCGAAAAACAGGGGAGTCGTCGTCCCTCCGTCACTCACCACAGCCATTAGTACCTCGGCATCCGACTACTGACATTAAAGTCCTCATTTTCATTACTTGGCTCAGGTATCCATGCCACGACTATAAGAACCCGCTTCACGACTCACCCTAGGAAAAAGCCCATACCTCCACCGGCTTTGGACACGCAGATGTAGGACGCTTCACTACCCACCCTCGCCTGGCAGCCAGGCCTCATACACCTCATGCAACTCAACCCCTAGCCGGTCCTCCAATTGCACCAACTCGCCCAAGGCCATCAAGTGCCCATTAACCCGAACCTCCACGCAGTGGATGACCTGCGGCGCCAACGGTAAGACCTTCCCTGGGGCAAAGGCTGCCAGGCGCCTGCGGCTGATCAGTTGTTCCTGTAGAAGTATTTCCAGATGCATGGGTTAAAACCTTGTTCACTGTGAGACATCGCGCTCCTGCCGAACAAATGCACGCTGGACACGCTCGTATTGCGTAGCCGTCAACGGCGGTGGCCCTAAGCCCCCGAACGCGTGATTCAACTCACCGCCCACCGCCTTTGCCTGGATCACAAACAGCCGCACCTGCGTCGAGCCCCCCGTCCGCTCTCGATGAAAGGCGCCCAGCCATAGCCGTCTGCCTTGGGGTACACGCACTACACTGTTGACGTTCACCTGTCCCACCGCCGTGTTTTTTTCCCGCCGCCCCGCCTCACTCACTTGGCGCCCCTCTTCAACCTCAAGGCGCATCTCGATCTGGTTAGCCTCGACAAATCGCGGTAATACGCTGACCTCGGTGCCATAGCGCACAGGTTTCCAATCAGTCCGGTCACTGCCAGGAGTGGGCAGATAGAACGTGTGGTTGTCCTGAAACACCGCAGGCACATTCTCCTGGGTAAGAATGACCGGCAACGTCGCCACCTTCGCTCGCCGTCGACGCTCCAATGCGCCGATCTTGGCCATCAGTTGGCTATCCTCCAGTGGGGTCAGGACTCGCGTGGACGACGCGTTGGTTTCCCCATCCCCTTCCAGGCCCAGCCTCTTCAGTTCAGCGCGCTCCACATCCACCAGCCACAACGAGACTTCGATGGGCCGCTTGGGTATGTCGAGTTCCGCTACCAGTTTCTGGATGAAACTCACCTGCGCCGGCGTGCCCTTGATCAGCAGGCTGTTGCTGTCCGCGTAGGCGATCACGCCCACACGCTTGTCGGCCAACATGCCCTTGTGCTCGCTGGCCAGCAGGGTCTCAACCATCGACGCCATACCCGGTACGGTGACCGGTTTGTCGCGCGTGCCGTACTGGCGGTCAGCTACATCGGTGTTGAACACTTGCATGACGGCAAAGGCCTGCTTGCCCACCCGCAGGTCGGCTCTTTGCCGGTCCATCAATTGGGCCAGGCGCAGTACCTGGTCGACATAATTCGGAGGCCCCGACACATAAAATGTTCGCCCTCCACTTTCGCGCAAGGGATGGCGAGACTCATCGATGCCCGCGCGGCGCATGAGGCTGCGCAATCGGTCGACGGATATATGCCGCAAGGTCACCGCCGAGCTCTTTGCCTCGTCAGCGTCATAGACATAGAGCGCTTGCCCGTCGCCGTACCAGATCAGCCCCTGTTGCCGCGCAAGATGCTCCAGGGCCTGTTGCGGTGCTGCGAAATCCAGCGTGGCGCTGAGGCGTTTACGGGCCACTGCCTGGCTGACAACGATGGGCAAGCCCAGTGGCTCCGAGAGCGCGGTAAATACGGTATGCAGGCTTTCGTCCTGTGCGGGATAGGGCTTGCCCGAGGCAAGCGCACCTGCCGACACCAGCGCGGCAAATAGCGCGGCGAACCATAACCACCGGCAAAACCGTAGGCGGGGCATCGTTGCAGGGACGTCGGCATACACCGTGGGGTTTCCTGGGCGGTCTGGCAGTGAAAGTGTCGCCATACTGAAAGGCCGCCCGGTTTCAATCTTGATGGAAAGTTGACGGCTGCCCGGCCGCGTCGCCCGTGGCATGTGCCTTGCTATGAACTCGGTATCAGAGCCCGCGCCAACGGCGGAGCGTGCTTACGGACAAAGGCGTCGTTACCCGCACTGGCTTGCATCGCCATCTGAGGGAACGACGCTTTTTTTTGAGTGAAAAGGTAGGTGTTGATGAACGATTCGGCAGGCAACAGCCCAATGAGCGACCCGCTGGCCTGGGTCAACGGCAGCGATGCGCCGGAAAAGAGCAGCCTCGACCTGGGTTTCATGGCATTGAGCGACTGCGCCTCGATGGTGGTGGCAGCCACCCAGGGCTTCGCCCAACCCTACGGACTGACCCTGAACCTCAAGCGCCAATCGTCCTGGGCCAACCTGCGCGACAAACTGGTCAGCGGCGAACTGGACGCTGCCCACAGCCTGTACGGGCTGATTTATGCGGTGCACCTGGGCATCGGCGGCGTCGCGCCCACCGACATGGCGGTGCTGATGGGGCTCAACCAGAACGGCCAGAGCATCAACCTGTCCCACGGCTTGCAGCAACAAGGCGTGATCACTCCTGAGGCGCTCGACCGCCACGTGCACCAAAGCCGAACAAAACTGACCTTCGCCCAGACCTTTCCCACCGGTACCCATGCGATGTGGCTGTATTACTGGCTGGCGAGCCAAGGTATCCACCCGTTGCAGGATGTGGACAGCGTGGTGGTCCCGCCGCCGCAAATGGTTGCGCACCTGCAAGCCGGGCGTATCGATGGCTTCTGTGTCGGCGAACCCTGGTGCGCCAGCGCGGTGAAGCAAAACCAGGGCTTCACCCTGGCAACAACCCAAGCGATCTGGCCCGACCATCCGGAAAAGGTGCTCGGCTGCACCCAGGCATTTGTCGACCAGTACCCCAACACGGCGCGCGTGCTGGTGATGGCGATTCTGGAAGCCAGCCGGTTTATCGAAGAAAGCAGCGAAAACCGCCGCTCCACCGCGCAATTGCTCAGTGGCCGCGAGTACCTCGACGCCCCACTCGACTGCATCGAGCCGCGCCTGCTGGGGGTCTATGACGATGGCCTGGGTAACCAGTGGCAGGATCCCCACGCCCTGCGCTTTTTTGCCGGTGGAGAGGTGAACCTGCCGTACCTTTCCGACGGCATGTGGTTCATGACCCAGTTCCGGCGCTGGGGCCTGCTGCGCGAGGACCCCGACTACCTGGGCGTTGCCCGCCAGGTGCAGCAACTGGCGCTTTACCGCCAAGCAGCCGACGCCCTGGGTATGAGCGACAACGGCCAAGACATGCGCAGCAGTCAGCTGATCGACGGCAAGGTCTGGGACGGCTCCGACCCCGACACCTACGCGCGTAGCTTCCGCCTGCATGCCCTGGCTGCCACGTCCAACCGCCATGCCTTGCGCTGACAGGAGGCTCCCGATGCTGCGAATCCTGTTGATCAACGACACCCCGCGCAAGGTCGGCCGCCTCAGGGCGGCGCTGATCGAGGCCGGTTTTGAAGTGATCGATGAGTCCGGCCTGACCATCGACCTGCCCGCGCGCGTCGAAACGGTGCGCCCGGACGTCATCCTGATCGATACCGAGTCACCGGGCCGCGACGTGATGGAGCAAGTGGTCTTGGTCAGCCGCGACCAACCCCGCCCCATCGTGATGTTTACCGACGAACATGACCCGAACGTGATGCGCCAGGCGATCAAGTCTGGCGTCAGCGCCTACATTGTCGAAGGCATCCAGGCCCAGCGCCTGCAGCCGATTCTGGACGTGGCCATGGCCCGCTTCGAAAGCGACCAGGCCTTGCGTGCCCAGCTCCAGGCGCGGGACCAGCAACTGGCCGAGCGCAAGCGTATCGAGCTGGCCAAGGGCATGTTGATGAAAATGAAGGACTGCAACGAGGAAGAGGCCTACACCCTAATGCGCCGCCAGGCCATGAGCCGCCAGCAGAAGCTGATCCAAGTGGCGGAGCAGATCATCGCCATGAGTGAGTTGCTGGGCTGATTTGGCGCAGCTCTTGCTAAGGATTCATCACAGGTAGCCAACGGCGGTTGCCCCTCCACGACAAAGACGTCGCACACCCGGTTTGCCCTCGCGAACCCGGTGGCGGCGTTTTTTCGTTTTGGCCCCGGAGACGGGGCCGGTGGGGCGGCCTTAGCCGGCTGTTCCATCACCAGGCCTTCTTACAAGACTCCCAACCGTTGAGGTGCGTGATGAAATCAAGCTTCTGGAAATCCGGGCACACCCCGACCCTGTTTGCCGCGTTCCTGTATTTCGACCTGAGCTTCATGGTCTGGTACCTGTTGGGCCCGTTGGCGGTGCAAATTGCTGCCGACCTGCACCTGACCACCCAACAGCGCGGCCTGGTGGTGGCGACGCCGATCCTCGCGGGTGCCGTGCTGCGTTTCCTGATGGGCATGCTGGCGGACAAGCTGTCGCCCAAGACCGCCGGCCTGATTGGCCAGGTGATAGTGATCTGCGCCCTGTTCGGCGCCTGGAAACTGGGCATCCACAGTTATGAGCAAGCCTTGCTGCTGGGCATGTTCCTCGGCATGGCCGGCGCATCGTTTGCGGTTGCACTGCCACTGGCGTCCCAATGGTACCCGGCCGAACACCAGGGCAAAGCCATGGGCATCGCCGGCGCGGGCAATTCCGGTACGGTGTTCGCTGCGTTGCTGGCGCCGGTAC
Organism: Pseudomonas sp. AC112; assembly: GCF_979253545.1. Lineage (NCBI taxonomy): Bacteria > Pseudomonadati > Pseudomonadota > Gammaproteobacteria > Pseudomonadales > Pseudomonadaceae > Pseudomonas > Pseudomonas sp. AC112. The sequence goes on along the minus strand of NZ_CEEDCM010000001.1, from coordinate 3,959,318 downwards.
TGGCTGCGGCATTCGGTTGGAGCAACGTCTTCGGCTTCGCCTTGATCCCGCTGGTGCTGACCCTGATCGTGTTTGCCTGGTTAGCGCGCAATGCGCCTGAACGGCCCAAAGCCAAGTCCATGGCCGACTACTTCAAAGCCCTGGGCGACCGTGACAGCTGGTGGTTCATGTTTTTCTACAGTGTGACGTTCGGCGGCTTTATCGGCCTGGCAAGTGCCCTGCCCGGTTACTTCAACGACCAGTACGGCCTCAGCCCGGTGACTGCCGGCTACTACACCGCCGCCTGTGTGTTCGGCGGCAGCCTGATGCGCCCGTTGGGCGGCGCCCTGGCAGACCGCTTCGGCGGGATTCGTACCCTGTTGGGCATGTACAGCGTGGCGGCGATCTGCATCGCGGCGGTGGGTTTCAACTTGCCGAGTTCCTACGCGGCGCTGGCCCTGTTCGTCTGCACCATGCTCGGCCTGGGTGCCGGCAATGGCGCGGTGTTCCAATTGGTGCCACAGCGTTTCCGCCGCGAGATCGGCGTGATGACCGGCCTGATCGGCATGGCCGGTGGCATCGGCGGCTTCGCCCTGGCGGCCGGCATGGGGGCGATCAAACAAAGCACCGGCAGTTATCAGATGGCGCTTTGGCTGTTTGCCAGCCTGGGCGTGTTGGCCTGGTTCGGCCTGCATGGCGTGAAGCGCCGTTGGAGGACCACCTGGGGCTCGGCCGCCGTGACGGCTGCACGGGTCTGATGAGCCTGCAACTGAGCGTCGCCCATGCCAGTGCCATCGGCCCACGCGCGGAAAACCAGGACGCGCTGCGGGTGGTGACGCCCGTGCCCGAACTGGCAGCGAGCAAAGGCTACCTGTGCGCCATCGCCGACGGCGTGAGCCAGTGCGCCGACGGTGGCCTGGCGGCGCGCTCGACCTTGCAGGCGCTGGCCATGGATTACTACGCCACGCCGCAGACATGGGGCGTGGCCCAGGCGCTGGAACGTTTGCTGCTGGCCCAGAATCGCTGGTTGCAAGCCAACGGCGGCGGCCAGCCCTTGCTGACCACCCTGAGCGCCCTAGTGTTTCGCGGCCAGCGCTTTACCCTGGCGCATGTCGGCGATTGCCGGGCCTATCGCTGGCTGGATGGCGAATTGCAGTGCCTCACCGAAGATCACGTATGGGAACAGCCGGGCATGCAGCATGTGCTCAAGCGCGCCCTTGGCCTGGATCAGCACCTGGTGCTGGATTTTCTCGACGGCCAGCTGCGCGAAGGCGAATGTTTCCTGCTGCTCAGTGATGGCGTGTGGGCAACGTTGGGTGATCACAGCATCCGGGCGATTCTGCGCGAACAAGCGGACTTGGAGCGGGCGGTAAACACCTTGGTGAGCGCCGCACACCTGGCCGGCAGCCAGGACAATGCCAGCGCCCTGTTGGTACGCGTCGACACCCTCGGCGCGGCGACTCTCGGCGATGCCCTGGTGCAGTTGCAGCAATGGCCACTGCCACCGCCCTTGAAAGCCGGGCAACCTTTTGAAGGCTGGCAGGTGGAAAGCGTCTTGGCGCAAAGCCGGCAGTCATTGCTGTACCGGGTGCGGGATGCCCAGCAGCAGCCCTGGCTGCTGAAAACCCTGCCGCTGAGCCGCGACGATGACAGCGACGCCGGCCAGGCCTTGCTGTCGGAGGAATGGTTTCTGCGCCGGGTTGCCGGGCGGGCATTTCCTGAAGTCCACTCCGGCAGCGGGCGCCAACATTTGTACTATGTGATGCGGGAATATACCGGCCAGACCCTGGCCGAACTGTTCCAGCATCAAGGCCCCCTGCCCCTGGCACAATGGCAATCGATAGCCGAACGTTTGCTGCGAGCGGTGGGCATGCTGCATCGGCGGCAGATCCTGCACCGCGATATCAAGCCGGAAAACCTGCTGTTGGCGGACGACGGCGAACTGCGCGTGTTGGACTTCGGCCTGGCGTACTGTCCTGGCCTGTCGGAAGATCGCGCCCATGCGCTGCCGGGCACGCCAAGCTTCATTGCACCCGAGGCGTTCAGTGGCGACCGCCCTACGGCCCAGCAGGATTTATACAGTGTTGGCGTCTGCCTGTATTACCTGCTGACCGGACACTACCCCTACGGCGAAATCGAAGCCTTCCAACGGCCGCGGTTTACCCACCCTGTAAGCGCCAGTCGCTACCGCCCCGACCTGCCGGATTGGCTGCCCCTGAGCCTGGAACGGGCCGTGGCTGCTCAGCCAGCCCACCGCTATGAAACCGCCGAAGAGTGGCTGCGCGTGCTCGAGCAAGCGGATCGCCAGGAACTGAGCATACGCCCCAGGCCTTTGCTGGAGCGGGAACCCCTGAAGGTCTGGCGCACCCTGGCACTGCTGTCGATGCTGATCAACCTGGTGCTGTTGTACTCACTCTTTCACCGCTGACGTCATCCCTGGACGAGGAACACCTTATGAATGCAAAAGTCTGGCTGGTAGGCGCAGGCCCCGGCGACCCGGAACTGTTGACCCTCAAGGCCGTGCGGGCCCTGCGCGAAGCCGATGTGGTACTGATCGATGACCTGGTCAACCCGGCGGTGCTGGGGCACTGCGACGGAGCGCGAGTGATCACCGTGGGCAAACGCGGTGGCTGCCGATCGACCCCGCAGGCATTTATCCATCGCCTGATGTGGCGCTATGTACGCCAGGGCAAATGCGTGGTGCGGCTCAAAGGCGGTGACCCGTGCATTTTCGGGCGCGGCGGTGAAGAAGCCCTGTGGCTGCGTGATCGGGGCGTCGAGGTGGAACTGGTCAACGGAATCACGGCGGGGCTGGCAGGCGCGACGAATTGCGCGGTGCCGCTGACGTTGCGTGGGGTGAGTCGTGGCGTGACCTTGGTCACGGCGCATACCCAGGACGACAGCCGCCTGAATTGGCGGGCCCTGGCCGAGGGCGGGACTACGTTGGTGGTGTACATGGGCGTGGCGAAGCTGGAGGAGATCCGCCAGCAATTGCTGGACGGCGGGATGGCGGCGGATATGCCAGTGGCGATGATCGAAAACGCATCGCTGCCCCAGCAACGCGAATGTCGCAGCGAGCTGGCACGTATGCATGAGGATGCACAGGCATTTGCCTTGAAGAGCCCGGCAATCCTGGTGATCGGCCGTGTCGCCGGCAGCGAACAGGCCGCATACCTTGCAGCGGCCAGCGCCTGAGGCAAATTCCAGGCGAAAAAAAGCCCGGCCTGAGCCGGGCTTTTTTCTACCACTCAGTAATTACTGAGCTTGAGCTTCTACCGACGCTTCTACGCGACGGTTAACAGCACGACCAGCTTCAGTTGCGTTGTCAGCAACTGGGCGGGATTCGCCGTAACCTACTGCGGTGATGCGGCTAGGAGCAACGCCGTCTTTAACCAGGACTTGCTTAACAGCGTCAGCACGACGCTGGGACAGCTTCTGGTTGTAAGCGTCTGGACCTACGGAGTCAGTGTGACCAGCAACTTCTACGTTGGTAGCTGGGTACTGAGCCATGAAGTCGGCCAGGTTTTTCACGTCGCCGTAGCTGTTAGGCTTAACAACCGACTTGTCGAAGTCGAACTTAACGTCCAGCTCAACACGAACAACCTGAGCAACTGGAGCTTCTGGCTCTGGAGTTGGCTCTGGAGCTGGTGCTGGGGTAGGAGCTGGAGCAGCTGCGCCAGCGTTACCGCCGAAGTTCACGCCCAGGCCGACCAGTGCGGAGTAGTCCCACTTGCCGTTGTCCAGACCGTAGTCAGCTTCAACACCGGCACGAGCGTACAGGTTGTTGGTGAAGTAGTACTTCACGCCAGTACCAACGGTAGCGAAGGTAGTCTGGTCGCGACCGCTGTGGCCGTCAGCCTGAACGTTGGTACGGCTCTGGTGACCGAAACCGCCTTCTACGTATGGACGCAGGCTGTCTACGCCAGCTTGACCGAAGTGATACTGGGCAACCAGGCTGCCGGTATCGCCTTTGATCTTCTGGTTACCAGTACCGTCGTTCGAACGGGTGTGGTTGGTCTTGTCGTAGGACAGGTTCAAGGACAGGTCGTCGGTCAGGAAGTAACCGATGCGAGCGCCAGGATTGAAGCCGTCTTCGATGTGCTTGACGCTATCGTTGTACTGCTTCTTGTAGAACAGCTCGCCTTCAACTGCGCCTTGGCCTTGTGCCAGAACGCCGAAAGAAGTAGCGGCAATAAGAGAACCAATGGCCAAGCCCAAGGTGTTTTTCAGTTTCATCCGTTAAATCCCCATCTGGTGATTGTAAAGCAGTCCCACAAACCGGGGGACAACTCGGCGACAAGTCTAACAGAACTTGCCTACACGTAAGAGATATTTGCCACGCACTAAGTTTCAGTCTCGCCCGCAAATTTCTCACGTAATTTATCAAGAGCACGTTTGTAACGCATTTTTGTAGCACTCAAACCCATGTGCATGATGTCAGCGATTTCCTGGAATTCCAGCTCTGCGACAAATCGTAGCACCAGAATTTCCCGGTCAATCGGGTTCACATACACCAACCAGCGATCAAGTCCGCCCTTCTCCTCGGGTGCCGGCGCCTTTTCTTCAGACGCCTCCTCAAGGGGGTCAAGACTCAATGCGTCCATCAAGCGACGCTTTCGCCGTTCCTTCCGATACTGCGTGATGCACTCGTTGTACGTGATGCTGTACAGCCACGTCTTGAACTTCGATTTGCCCTCGAAGTTCTTCAGGCCGTACAGCACCTTGAGCATCACTTCCTGACAGACATCATCCGCATCTCTATCGTTCCCTAAATACCTTGAACAAACGTTGAACAAAGTGCGTTGATATCTGCGCATCAATTCTTCGTACGCGCGAGTTACGTGAAACAGCTCCGTGTGTGCGCGCGCGACCAACTCCTCATCAGAGAGCTCACGGGGGTCATAGCGCGTGGACAGCGTTTGGGCTTTATTCAAAACAAGTCGTGCCGACAGTCAGGTCAATGTCCGCCACAACCCGGTCACCCGGGCCAGCGGCGGCGTACATTAGCAGGGTTTGCCGGATTAGCGGCTACTGACCTGCTGCTCCAGGAGAATCCGATTAGACAGCGACACCAGGTCGCCGTCATCGGTCAGCACCGTCGTCTTGACGGTACCGATCTCCTCGATTTGCCCTTCGACCTCGCCCACACGCACCTGTTGCCCAACCTGATACAACTCACGCACGTAGATTCCCGCAAGAATCTGACCGGCAATTTCCCGGCTTCCCAAGCCCATGGCCAGCGCAACGGCCAGACCAACGGTAATCAAAACGATCACAATCACATGGTTGAGCAGGTCAGTCTTGACCTCCAACTGGCTGATCGCGACCGAAATACTGATGATGATCACCAGGCCCTGGGCAATTCGTCCCAGGCCGGCAGCATAGTCCAGCCCCACGCCTTCGGCGGCGCCGCGCACCAGCCCATTGGCCAGTTGCGCCAGCAAAACGCCTACCAGCAGTACCAGCGCGCCGCCGAAAACCTTCGGCAAATACAGCGCCAGCATGTCGAGCGTAGCTGAAACTCGCTCAAGTCCAAGGGATTGAGCCGCAGAAACCAGAAAAATCAGCAAAACAAACCAATAAACGATCTTGCCGATCAATGTCGAGATCGGTACTTGCAGGCCCGCACGCCCCAGCAGCTTGGTCAGGCCGGTGCCTGCCATCAGGCGATCAAGGCCCAGTTTTGCGAGCAGTTTGGACAGCAGGGTGTCGAGCAGCTTGGCCACGACAAAGCCCAGCAACACCAATACCAGGGCACCAAACAGGTTAGGAATGAAATTCGCCACCTTGGTCCACAATGCGGTCATCGCGGTGACCAGGCTCTGGGTCCAGAGATCAAGTTCCATATTCAATCAGCCTTATCAGCAGTGCGAGCAAGAGGTTTACGACGGGAAACCGGCGATACATGGGCCGAACCGTTGTTCAGGGCCATCATCAGCGCCGGTACCCAGCGGCCGAGCAGACCGAACAGGTCTCCCGCACCGACCTGGCGGTTGGCGGTTTTCAACACGCGGCCCAGGCAGGCATCGTCGTCGCGGTTGGACGGCGAAGCATTGAGCATGTCACGCAAAGACTGTTCGAACGGATCGTGCATAAAGACCTCTCGCAAGTGATTTAAAAGACGAGGGTAAAATTCTTGGGGTCACATAGGACCTTTCCTACGTTCAGGTCATATTCAGCTCAAACCCAGCGCAATCGTCGAAAAAGCCACCATTGTCCCAGCGCGACCGAGACCATCAGCAGGCACGCCACGAGGAATCCATAGGGGCTGGCTGAGAACGGAATACCGCCCACATTTATACCCAGCAGGCCGGTGAGAAAACTCATCGGCAGGAAGATCCCGGTGATGATCCCGAAGCGGTACATGGTGCGGTTCATGCGCACGCTCAAGCGCCGGTCTTCGGCCTCAAGCACAAGCCCCACGCGCTCTCGAGTCAATTCGAGTTCTTCCAGATAGCGCGTCAGGCTGTTGTTCAATTCGTTCCAATAGTCGGCATCGTCATCACAGAACCACGGCAGTTTGATCCGCGTAAGCTGGGCAAAAATATCCCGCTGCGGGGCGAGGAAACGCTTCAGCCCGGCCGCTCGCCGACGGATCTGCAAGACGCTGCCATGTTCCGGAGTATACCGTTCGTCGGTATCGAGTTTTTCTTCCTCTGTATCGACGATTTCAGACAGGTCACTGACCAGATCCTGCACTTTATTGGTCAGGTACTGAGCCATATAAAGGATGAGTTCGGAGGCGGTCTTCGGCCCCTTGCCGTCCGCCAGCTGTACCAGCAATTCATCGGTGGCGCGCAACGGGCGCAGGCGCAGGGATATCACCCGGCTGGCGGCGGCGAAGATGCGCACGGACACCATGTCTTCCGGCTCAGCCCCCGGGTTGAGGTTGACCCCGCGCAGGAACAACAGCAATTCCGCGTCCGGCAGTGGCAACAGGCGCGGGCGGGTGTTTTCCTCCAGCAGCAGGTCACAGGCGAATTCGCTCAAGCCGCTGGATTTGCGCAGCCAGGTCTGGGTCTGCGGGTGGCTGCGATCCCAGTGCAGCCACAGGCTTTCCTGGGGCTGCAGTTGCAAGTCGTCGAACTCTGTCCGGGCAATCGAACGCGCACCGCCTTTACCGTCCAGCACCAGGGCATGCACCAGCCCCCATTGCGCGTTTTCTTCCTCGAACATCCTCACCCCGTCGGTTACAGCAGTTTATTCAGGCATTTTCAGCGGGCTGGGCGACACAATAACGCCGTTATTGTCGGCGTAAATGTACTCACCCGGGCGGAACGTCACGCCTGCAAAGGTGACCACCACGTTCAGGTCGCCGATACCACGCTTGTCGGTCTTCATCGGGTGACTGGCCAGGGCCTGCACGCCAAGGTCGGTCTGGGCGATGACGTCCACATCACGAATGCAGCCGTAGATCACCAGCCCTTCCCAGCCGTTTTTCGCGGCTTTCTCGGCGATCATGTCGCCCAGCAACGCGCGGCGCAGGGAACCCCCACCGTCGACCACCAGCACCTTGCCAGCGCCAGGCTGGTCGGCTTGTTCCTTGACCAGCGAGTTATCTTCGAAGCATTTGACGGTGACAATCTCACCGCCGAAGGAGTCTCGGCCGCCGAAGTTGCTGAACATCGGTTCGAGCACCTGCACCAGGTCCGGGTAGGCGTCGCACAGGTCGGGGGTCACGTAATGGTTCATTGAAAAATTCCTTTCTGTCAAAGAAGTGTCTTTCGAAAGAAGCGCCAGCTCAGGCAGGTGCGAAACATCCCATCCGCCTCGTCGCAACGCAACAGCCATTGCGCGACTGAATATGACCAGAAGCGTTTAACGCGTCATATCTTAGCCGCAACCACACACGAGTGAAACGCCCTTGGCAGAGCACTGCCTCAAACCGTGGCCAACACCTCGGCCTGTGCGCCGAACAGCGGTGTGAGCGGGTCTTTCAGCCATTGCGCCACCAGCGGCCACACTTCGGCCTGGGCAGCTTTGCTGACGAGCATTTCAACGTGCCCGAAATCCTCGGTAAAACCCTGCTGGCGGCCGAGGCACAAGTATTGACGGTGCTCGGAGCCGACCTGCTCGAACAGCTTGCGACACGCCCAATCGGGGTCCTGATGGTCGCCGGCAGCACTGACCGCCAACAACGGCACATCAACGCTTGCCAGGCCTTTCCACCAGTCGTTTTTCCCTTCGCCAAAACGGCCAAACAGGCCATTCCAGCGCATGGCTTCGATCAGCACGCCTGCAGGCTCGTCTTCCGGGCCACGCTTGAACCGCGAGCCGGATAATTCGCCGAAGCGCTTCAGGAGCAAGCGGCCCGTCCATTCCACTGGCGGTACTTTCAACGGCCAGTGGGTGCGACTGACCTGGCAGCCAAACAGGGCCACCGACGCCACGGCAGGCGCGCCAAGGTGCTGCCCGCCCAGTGCCGCAGCCAGGCTCGTGCCGCCCAGGGAATGGCCGATCCAGTGGGGGATCTGCGCGCTTTGTTCACGCACAAATGCGCCGATGGCCGGCAAGTCATAGCGCGCATAGTCGGCGACGCGATTGCGGGCGTAGTCGTGATTGCGCTTGGACAACCCATGGCCACGCATTTCCGGGATCCACACATCAAACCCCTGGCGCGTCAGGTAGGCACCCAGGCCGATCCCTTTGGGCGAATACCAGAAGCGCCGATTGGAAAAACTGCCGTGCAACAAAATAACCGGTATGCCCCGGTTTTCCGGGACATCGGCCAGGCCCAAGCGGGTAACGGCCAGTTCGACGGTGCCGTCGGGGCTGTTACCGGGCTTGAGGCGGTACACATCTTCACTCAGGTCGCCACGACGTTCAGCGCTGATCAGGGCGACGGGAAACAGGTTGCTGCTGCTTTGCATAATGCTCTTGCACAAAAAAGGGCGGCGTCCGGAAGGAGTTCCGCCCTGCACAGATAAGAATGCCGGTCACCCTCGACAGGTGACCGGCACTTTTGACGTCACGATCTTAGGCGGACGCTTGGCCTTCCGCCAGGAAGAACCAGGTTTCCAGCACGGAATCGGGGTTCAGCGAGACGCTTTCGATGCCCTGTTCCATCAGCCATTTGGCCAGGTCAGGGTGGTCGGAAGGGCCTTGGCCGCAGATACCGATGTACTTGCCGGCCTTGTTACAGGCCTGGATGGCGTTGGCCAGCAGCTTCTTGACCGCTGGGTTACGCTCGTCGAACAGGTGCGCAATGATCCCGGAGTCACGGTCCAGGCCCAGGGTGAGCTGGGTCAGGTCGTTGGAGCCGATGGAGAAACCGTCGAAGAACTCCAGGAATTCTTCCGCCAGGATGGCGTTGGACGGCAGTTCGCACATCATGATGACGCGCAGGCCGTTGTCGCCACGGGACAGGCCGTTTTCAGCCAGCAGGTCGACCACTTGGCTCGCCTCGCCCAGGGTGCGCACGAACGGCACCATGATCTCGACGTTGGTCAGGCCCATCTCGTTGCGCACGCGCTTGAGGGCGCGGCATTCAAGCTCAAAGCAGTCGCGGAACGCTTCGCTGATGTAGCGCGAGGCGCCACGGAAGCCCAGCATCGGGTTTTCTTCTTCCGGCTCGTAGAGCTTGCCGCCGATCAGGTTGGCGTATTCGTTGGACTTGAAGTCCGACAGGCGCACGATGACCTTTTTCGGGTAGAACGCCGCCGCCAGGGTGCTGATGCCTTCCACCAGCTTCTCGACGTAGAAGCCCACTGGGTCGTTGTAGCCGGCGATGCGCTTGTCGACGCTTTCCTTGATGTCCAGCGGCAGGCCGTCGTAGTTCAACAGGGCCTTGGGGTGCACGCCGATCATGCGGTTGATGATGAACTCCAGGCGGGCCAGGCCCACGCCGGCGTTCGGCAACTGCGCGAAGTCGAAGGCACGGTCCGGGTTGCCGACGTTCATCATGATCTTGAACGGCAGGTCCGGCATGGCATCGATGGAGTTCTGCTTGATGTCGAAGCCCAGCTCGCCTTCAAAGATGAAGCCGGTGTCGCCTTCGGCACAGGACACGGTCACGCCCTGGCCGTCCTTGAGCAGTTGGGTGGCGTTGCCGCAGCCCACTACCGCAGGGATCCCCAGTTCACGGGCGATGATCGCCGCGTGGCAGGTACGCCCGCCACGGTTGGTGACGATGGCGCTGGCGCGTTTCATCACCGGTTCCCAGTCCGGGTCGGTCATGTCGGAGACCAGCACGTCGCCTGGCTGGACTTTGTCCATTTCGGACACGTCCTTGATGATCCGCACCTTGCCTGCGCCGATGCGCTGGCCAATGGCACGGCCTTCCACCAGCACGGTGCCGGTTTCTTTCAGCAGGTAGCGTTCCATGACATTGGCCGACGTGCGGCTTTTCACGGTTTCCGGACGGGCCTGCACGATGTAGAGCTTGCCGTCGTCACCGTCCTTGGCCCATTCGATGTCCATCGGGCACTTGTAGTGCTTTTCGATGATCATCGCTTGCTTGGCCAACTCGCTGACCTCGGCGTCGGTCAGGCAGAAACGCGCGCGCTCGGCCTTGTCGACTTCGACGGTTTTAACCGAACGACCGGCCTTGGCCTCGTCGCCGTAGATCATCTTGATAGCCTTGCTGCCCAGGTTGCGGCGCAAAATGGCCGGGCGACCGGCTTCAAGGGTGTGTTTGTGCACGTAGAATTCGTCGGGGTTGACCGCACCTTGTACGACGGTTTCACCCAGGCCGTAGGCGCCGGTGATAAACACCACGTCACGGAAGCCCGATTCGGTATCGAGGGTGAACATTACGCCGGCGGTGCCGGTTTCCGAACGCACCATGCGCTGCACGCCGGCAGACAGGGCCACCAGCTTGTGGTCGAAACCCTGGTGCACACGGTAGGAAATTGCACGGTCGTTAAACAGCGAGGCAAACACTTCCTTGGCCGCGCGGATCACGTTTTCCACGCCGCGGATGTTCAGGAAGGTTTCTTGCTGGCCGGCGAAGGAGGCATCCGGCAAGTCTTCGGCAGTGGCCGAAGAGCGCACGGCAACGGCCATGTCCGGGTTGCCGGCCGACAGGGTGGCGAAGGCGGTACGAATTTCTTCGTTGAGCTTCTCGGGGAACTCGGCTTCCATGATCCATTGGCGGATCTGGGCACCGGTCTTGGCCAGGGCATTGACGTCATCGACGTCCAGGGCGTCCAGCGCGGCGTGGATCTGAGCGTTGAGGCCGCTCAGTTCGAGGAAATCGCGGTAAGCCTGGGCAGTGGTGGCGAAACCACCGGGCACCGACACACCAGCGCCTGCAAGATTACTGATCATCTCGCCGAGGGATGCGTTCTTGCCCCCCACGTGCTCTACATCATGGACGCCGAGCTTATCGAGGGAAACTACGTACTCTACCAAGGTGATCTCTCCACTTTCTGTGTTGGAAAAGCTCAGGACGCCGGCTGCTCAGTAGGAGCGTTCGCCAGCGCTTGTGGCCTGGACCTGGAAAATAAGTGAGAATGCGGCCCACTGCGGGACGGCAAAATCGCGCCTATCATATCCAAGATTCGCCATCAGCTTAAGGCCCAGGGCTCAAATGAAACGATCTGCTTTCTTTATCTCCGACGGCACCGGCATCACAGCCGAAACACTGGGTCAAAGCCTGCTCGCGCAGTTCGAAAACATTACCTTCGCCAAATTCACGCGGCCCTATATCGACAGCGTGGATAAAGCGCGGGCCATGGTACAACAAATCAATCTGGCGGCTGAAAAAGACGGTTTTCGACCGATCATTTTCGACACCATCGTCAATCAAGACATCCGTGAGATTCTCGCAACGTCGAATGGTTTCATGATCGACATTTTCTCGACCTTCCTGGCACCGCTGGAGCAGGAGTTGAGTGAACACTCGTCCTATTCGGTCGGAAAGTCCCATTCCATTGGCCATAACTCCAATTATATGGAGCGTATCGAGGCGGTGAACTTCGCCCTCGACAACGACGACGGCGCCCGCACCCACTACTACGACAAGGCCGACTTGATCCTGGTCGGCGTGTCGCGCTGCGGCAAAACGCCCACCTGCCTGTACATGGCCATGCAATTCGGTATCCGCGCGGCCAACTATCCGCTGACCGAGGACGACATGGAGCATTTGACGCTGCCGGCCGCCCTGCGGGCGCATTCGCACAAGCTGTTCGGGCTGACCATTGATCCGGATCGGCTGACGGCGATCCGCAATGAACGCAAGCCCAACAGCCGCTATTCCAGCTATGCGCAGTGCGAGTTCGAAGTGCGTGAGGTAGAAAATCTGTTCCGTCGCGAGAATATTGCGCACATCAATTCCACGCATTTTTCGGTGGAGGAGATTTCGGCGAAGATTCTGGTGGAGAAGGGCGTGGAGCGGCGCTTCAAATAATGTTGTCGCCTATTACTTTGTGGTGAGCGAGCTTGCCTCGCGCGGGGCAAGCCCGCTCACCACAAGGATCAAGGCCTACAACTGAAACCTCCCTCCCCCCTGCCCCAACGCCGTCGCCAACGCATCAAACCCCGCCCGCAACAACTGATCATCCCCCGAGGTGTTGCAGATACTCGCCCGAATAAACTGCGGCACCGCCGTCTGCCCCACGGCAAAGGCTTCAGCAGTGGCGATCAGGTAATTATTCTGCTTGAGCTCCGCCTCGATTTCCGACGCACGCCACGGCTCCGGCACTTCAATCCAGAAATGCGGGCTGTTGAGATGGGTGCGGTACTCCAGCCCTGTCAGCAGGTCGCGCACCAGGGCCTTGCGTCGACTGATCTCATTGATCTGCTGGCGCAGCAGGTATTCCGCCGTGCCGTTTTCGATCCACTGGGTGGCCAACTCAAGGGTGACGGGCGTGGCCATCCAGCAGGTCGAACGCAGGGCCGCCGAAATACGGCTGACTAACGCCGGCGGCGCATGTACATAACCCACGCGCAGCCCGGCGGACACCGCCTTGCTCAGGCTGCTGATCAGAATCGTACGCTCAGGGGCGAAATGGCTGAGGGGCGGCGGCCGGTCTTCCACCAATACACCGTGGGCTTCATCCTCAAGAATCAGCAGGTTGTGTTCGCGACACACTTTGACCAGCGCTTCGCGACGCGCCACCGAGAGCACGGCGGTAGTGGGGTTCTGGATGGTCGGCGTGCAGTACAGCGCTGAAATTCGGTGATTACGACAGACTTCGTCCAGCGCGCTCGGCAGCACGCCCTCCTCGTCCATCTCCAGGCCGATCAGGCGGATGCCCAACATGCGCGCGGCCGTTATCAGGCCAGGGTAAGTCAGTTGCTCGGTGACCACCGTATCGCCCGCCCGCAACAGCGCCATCATCGCGCACAGCAAGCCATGCTGGCCGCCATTGACGCAGATGACCTGCTCGGGAATCGGATGAAAATCGCGCTGCACCAGCCATTGCGCGCCCGCTTCACGGTAGCGCGGCAAACCAGCGTCCGGGGTGTAGGCACTGATGTCCTGGAGGAACTTGGCGTTGGTCGACAGGGTTTGGAAGCTCTGGGCCAGGAATACCGTCTCCTGCCCCGGGATGTGCATGTTTCGGCTCATGTCGAAGTACTGGCGCGGCTCTTCGCTGAAGTTGCGAAAACCTTCATCGCGCTGGCGCTCCATCCCACGCTTGCGCACGAAAGTGCCGTCACCGACCCGCGCCACAACCAACCCCAGGCGTTCCAGTTCGCCGTAGGCCCGGCTGATGGTGCCAATCGTCACACCCAGGTTGTCGGAAAGCACCCGATGAGGCGGCAGTTTTCTTCCCGGTTCAATCAAGCCTTCGAGGATGCCCCGTTCCATGACATCGGACAGGCGCTTGTACTTCACGCCCTGCCCGTTGGACAACCCCTCACGCATAATTGACACCATGTCAATATTTGTTTTGACAGCCATCTTTCGCCCTAATAGTGTGCTTTTACGGGTTCAATCGCCGAATTTTACAACTCATTACAAGCTCAATATAGAGTTCAATTCCGGCTCAGGGAAGCAATAAACGATGCCAATGTCCGCCGTTCTCGAAAATACCGCCAAGACAAAAACCCAAAAACAGTGGCTGGCCGGGCTGATCACCAGTGTGATGTTCCTGATCGTGTGCCTGAGTTGGGGCACCACGTGGCTGGGGATCAAGATTGCCGTGGAAAGCGTGCCGCCCTTGACGTCCGCTGGCCTGCGCTTCCTCATCGCCTTCCCGCTGTTCCTGTGTTTTGCCATGGTGCGCCGCGAGCCGATCCTGTTTCCCCGCGAGAGCCGCTGGTTCTTCGTGTTCGTGACCCTGTCCTACTTCAGCGTGCCCTACTACCTGCTCAACTATGGCGAGATGCATGTCTCGTCCGGCCTGACCGCACTGCTGTTCAGCTGTATGCCGGTATTCATCCTGATTTTCTCCGCGCTGTTCCTGCGCGAACGCATCTACTTTTCCCAAGTGGTTGGCATCGGTATCGGCTTCGGCAGCCTCTACATGATCATCAGGAGCCAGGGCCTGCACCTGGACCACGCCGAGTTCTTCGGGGTGCTGGCGATTCTGACCGCCGCGATCATGCATGCCTTGTGCTATGTCATTACCAAGCAGAAAGGCAGCGCCATCAGTGTGATCACCTACAACACCCTGCCCATCGGCATTGCCGGGCTGATGCTGTTCGTCGCCGGGCTGTGGTTTGAAGCGCCAACCTTCGACGCCATCACCCTGCGCTCCTGGGGCGCACTGTTCTACCTGGGGCTGGTGGCCTCTGTGGGCGGGTTCATCGTGTACTTCATGCTGCTCAAGCGCTTGAGCCCGATCATCCTGTCATTCGTGTTCATCATCTTCCCGGTGTTCGCGGTGATCATTGGCGCCTGGTACGAAGGCGTATCGATTTCCCGCGACCTGATGCTGTACTCGGCCATCCTGCTGGCCGGCTTTGCGATCACCAAGTTGCCGGTTGAAAAACTCCTGGCGAAGAAAAATTGACCTCTTTACAACAACGCGAGAGCCACATGGACGTCCTCCGCCCCTCCGCCCTAGAACAGATCTACGCCCACGCCAGCCGCAGCTACCCCGAGGAATGCTGCGGTTTTATCTTCGCCGACGGCAGCGTGTACCTGGGCAGCAATATCCAGAATGAACTGCACCGCAAGAACCCCGAGATGTACCCGCGCAGCGCGGCCAACGGCTACACGTTCTCGGTGGCCGACACCCTGCTGATGAACAAGGCGTTTCGCAGCGACAACCCGGTGGTGGTGATCTACCACTCCCACCCGGATGTCGGTGCCTATTTCAGCGACGAAGACCAGGACAAGGCGCTGTTCATGGGCGAGCCGATCTACCCCGTCAGCTACCTGGTGGTAGACGTTCGCCAGGGCCAGGCCCTGGGCTCCAAGCTGTTTGCCTGGGATGGCAAGCATTTCGCCCTTAACCCTTTCAACGACCTGCACACGGAGTTGTCCATGAACGCTGTCTCTTTCCCCGACATTCTGGTTCGCGTGGCCAAGCTGCCGGAATCGACCCTCGAGGGCACCGGATCGACATTGCGCGAAGTCATTGAAAACCTCTGCAGCAGCCACCCGCAATTGCGCCCGCACCTGTTCCACGAGAAGAACAACCAGCTCAAGGAACACTTCCTGTTTACCGCCGAGGAAGCGCTGATCGACGCCGACGAACCCTTGCCGCAAAAAGCCAGAATCGAAGTTTTGCTCGCTACCTCCGGCGGCATGGATGTCGACACATTGAGCAATGAAGAAGTACAACGCTACGTGCGCCACATCACCCTCCCCGGGGTGGGTCGCGAAGGTCAGCTGAACCTCAAGAAAGCCAAGGTGCTGATCATCGGCACTGGCGGTCTGGGCTCGCCGATCAGCCTGTATCTGGCGGCTGCCGGGGTGGGCACCCTGGGGCTGGTGGACTTTGACGTGGTGGAAAGCAGCAACCTGCAACGCCAGATCGTCCACGGCAACAGCACCCTCGGCATGCCCAAGGTAGAGTCCGCCAAGCAGCGCCTGCAAGACCTCAACCGACATATCCAGATCAACGCCCACGACACCGCGCTGAATGCCGACAACGCCTTGGAACTGGTAGGCGCCTACGACCTGGTGATCGACGGCACCGACAATTTCGATACTCGCTACCTGGTCAACGATGCTTGCGTGCAACTCGGCAAGCCCTTGGTGTACGGCGCCATCTACCGCTTCGACGGGCAGATCAGCGTGCTCAACTATCAAGGTGGGCCGTGCTACCGCTGCCTGTTTCCGAGCGCGCCGCCCGCCGAGCTGGCGCCCAATTGCAGCGCCGGTGGCGTGATCGGCGTGCTGCCCGGTGTGGTCGGGATGATCCAGGCCACCGAGGCGATCAAGTTGCTGATTGGCATCGGCGAACCGCTGTCAGGCCGCTTGATGCGCTTCGATGCACTGGCGATGAAGTTCAGCGAGATCCGCTTCAAGCGCCGCGCCGATTGCCCCTGCTGTTCTGAAGCGCGCCACGACGAGACCCTGGCGCCCGCCGTGTGCGCAGATGCCGTGCCGACCCAACCGTCCCTGGCCGAAGAGCGCTACATCAAGCCCCGGGTGCTCAAGCAGGTTCTGGAACACCACAGCAGCGCCGATGTGCTGCTGGATGTGCGCGACGCCAGCGAACTGGAAGTGTGCAAATTACCGGGCGTCGTGCATATCCCCCTCGCCGAACTGGACGGCCACCTCGACAGCCTCAGCCGGGACAACACCCACTACCTGATCTGCTACGCCGGCACCCGCGCCGAGCAAGCCGCCAGTACCTTGCTGGCGGCCGGGTTCGCCAACACCAAAGTCCTGCAAGGCGGCATGAAGCATTGGGTACGCGACGTTGAACCCGACATGCCTTTGTATTGAGCCGAGGACTGAATGATGTTGCATAACTCCATTCTCGAGGTGATCGGCCAAACGCCGATCGTGCGCCTGGCGCAGTTCTCCGAAGACCTCGGCATCGAGGTCTACGCCAAGCTCGAATCCCTCAACCCGGGCGGCAGCCACAAGGCGCGCATCGCCTTGGGCATGATCCTCGACGCCGAGCGCCGGGGCGTGCTGATCCGTGATTCCGGGCAAACCATCATCGAGCCCAGCGGCGGCAACACCGGCATCGGCCTGGTGATGGCGGGCAATGTGTTGGGCTACAAGGTGGTGCTGGTGATCCCCGACAACTACAGCCCCGAAAAACAGAAACTGCTGCGTCTGTACGGTGCCAGGGTGGTGCTGTCGGACAGCCGACTGGGCAACAACTCCCACGGTGAAAAGTGCATGGAGCTGCAGCTGGAAAACCCCAGCTACGTGATGCTCAACCAGCAGCGCAATGGCGCCAATCCGCAGACCCACCGCGATACCACCGCCCCGGAAATCCTGCGTGCCTTCGGTGATCGCCGGGCGGATTACTTCGTCAGCGGCATCGGCACCGGCGGGCATATCACCGGCATCGGCGAAACCCTGAAAGCGGCCTGGCCTGGCCTGCGCGTCATGGGCGTGGAACCGGAAGAATGCGACCTGCTGAAAGACCAGCACGCGCCCCATCATATCCAGGGCCTGTCGATCGGTTTGATCCCGAGCATCCTCAACCTGGATGTGATCGACGGCATGCTCAAGGTCTCGCGCCAGGACTGCATCGACATGATGAAACGCATCATGCGCACTGACGCCATCAGCCTGGGCTTGTCGTCCGCCGCCAACATGGTGGCCATCGCCCAGCTCGCCCCGGAACTACCGCCCGAAACGGTGGTGTTGACCATGGTCTACGACAATGCCGACAGCTACCTGCCCAGTTTCGAATAAGCGGTTTTCCAACCAACCACATTACGGGGGTGCCTTCATGGGTGGCTTTATCGACATGCAACAATTGCACGATGAGTTGCTCACTCACCTCATCAAGACCCTCACACCCGTGCAGATGAAGCAGTTGGAGCCGCACCTGGCGCCGCTGATCCAGAATGCCGCACAAGCGGTGGCCGAGGACCTGATCGCCTACGCCTATCGCGACCCGGCATCGCGCGGGCGCGGCGAGCTGATCCTGGACTCCTACGCCTCATTCAAGGCGGTGCTGTATTACCGGCTGGCGCATCTGGTGTGGAACTTCCCCGACCAGACCAACGGGACGTTCTCGCGCATCGCCCTCAAGCTGAGCAACCAGGGCAAGGTGCTTTCAGGGGCCGAGATCCACCCGGCGGCGCGTATCGGTCGCCGTTTCGTGCTGGACCACGGCTACGGCACGGTGATCGGCGAAACCTGCGAGATCGGCAACGACTGCTACATCCTCTGCGGCGTCACCCTGGGGGCCCGCGGCATCGCCAACAACCCTGACGGCAAGCGTCACCCGCGCCTGGGCAATAACGTCGAGGTCGGTTCCGGTGCCCGCGTGCTTGGCTATGTGTTGATCGGCGACAACGTGTTCATCAGCCCATCCTGCGTGATCACCCAGGATGTACCCGCCGGCACCAAAGTGAAGGTGGTGAACCAGATCCAGCTGCAAAAAAATGACGAGTCGGACCACAGTAACTACCTCGGCGCCTTCGCATTGGATGAGCGTCTGCACGTGGTCGGCGAGGTCAATACCAGCCACAAGGTCACGGTACTGGATGCCGACTTCCACCCCCTGCCCGGGCTGATGCTGGAGCCCACGGTGAAGGAACGTCACCACCTGCAATTTCGCCTGCACCGTGTCGAGTCGGGCGACCACCTGCCGCGCCTGCCACTGAACCTGAAGGTGTGCGGCCCGGAGTTTGAAATCACATTGCTTTCCCCCCCTGGCTTGAGTGCGATGGTGCGTTCCCTGTTGCAAGCCAGCCCACTGATTGTCGGAGGTTGAACATGTCCGTGCATACCATGGAAACCCTGGCGCTGTTCGACAGCGCGCCCTACCAGAACGCCTTCAGCGCCCGGGTGATTGCAGTCAGCGAACAGGGTGTTGCCCTGGAACACACGCTGTTCTACCCCACTGGCGGAGGACAGCCGGGAGATACCGGTCACCTCACCCTGGCCGACGGTACGCGCATCGAAGTGACGGGTACGGTGCGCGACCCGGTGTTACGTTCCATCATCTGGCACCAGGTGGACCACTGCCCACCGCAGTTGACTGCCGGCGTGCAGGTGGACGCCGGTCTCGATTGGGACCGGCGCTACCAGCACATGAAGATGCACACCTGCCTGCATTTGCTGTGCTCGATCATCGACGCACCGGTGACGGGATGCAGCATCAGTGCAGACAAGGGCCGCCTGGATTTCGACTTGCCGGAAATGACCCTCGACAAAGACAGCATCACTCGCGACCTCAACGCGTTGATCGAGCAGGCCCACCCGGTGAAAACCCTGTCGATGCCGGCCACCGAGTATTCCACCCTGCTGCAGATAACGCGCACCCAGGCGGTGGCGCCGCCGGTGATCCAGGGCTCGGTACGGGTGATTGAAATTGCCGGCATTGATATCCAGCCATGCGGGGGCACCCATGTGATCAACACCGAAGAAATCGGACGGGTGTTCTGCGAGAAGATCGAGAAGAAGAGCAAGCACAACCGCCGGGTGATCCTGCGGTTTGAGTGAACACGATTCAATGTGGGAGCTGGCTTGCCTGCGATGCAGGCAAGCCAGCTCCCACATTGACCCTGTAACGGCTTAGATCACGAACAGGTCCACAAACCGATTGACTGGGGTGGCCTCAAGCCGTGCCTGGTCCTTGCACAGCGCAAAAATCTCGGCACTGCGCTGCCCGGTAAACCGCGTCGCCAGGTTGGCCTTGAACTTGTCTTCGAGCAATGGAATGCCGTCCACCCGGCGGCGGCGATGGCCGATCGGGTATTCCACCGCCACCTGTTCGGTATGCGTGCCATCCTTGAAGAACACCTGAACCGCGTTGGCAATGGAGCGCTTGTCGGCCTCCAGGTATTCACGGCTGTAGCGTGGGTCTTCGACGATGACCATCTTGTCCCGCAGTTCATCGATGATCGGATGCGCGGCGTGGAATTCATCCTCGTACTGCTCGGCCACCAGGTTGCCGAATGCCAACGGCACGGCGGTCATGTATTGCAGGCAATGGTCGCGGTCGGCGGCATTGGCCAGTTGGCCGACTTTGGAAATGATACGAATCGCCGATTCATGGGTGGTGATCACGATGCGCTCAATTGCATGCAGGCGATCTTTCACCAACGGGTGCAACGTCACCGCCGCTTCGCAGGCAGTTTGTGCGTGAAACTCGGCGGGGAAGCTGATCTTGAACAGCACGTTTTCCATCACATAGGTGCCGTAGGATTGGGCCAGGCTGAACGTGCGTTTGTCCTGCGGCTTGAGCGCCAGGTCCTTGTTGGTGTGGCTGAACAGCACGTCGTAGAAACCCCACTGCGGCGCGCTCAAGACACCCGGAATACCCATCTCGCCACGCATGGCGATATCCGCCAGGCGTACGCCCCGGCTCGACGCATCCCCCGCTGCCCAGGATTTGCGCGAGCCGGCATTCGGTGCATGCCGGTAAGTACGCAATGCCTGCCCATCGACAAACGCATGGGACAGCGCCGCCAACAACTGCTCACGGTTGGCACCCATCAGCTTGGCGGTAACAGCCGTAGAAGCGACTTTCACCAACAGCACATGGTCAAGGCCGACGCGGTTGAAGGAGTTTTCCAGGGCAATCACGCCTTGGATTTCGTGGGCCATGATCATCGCTTCCAGCACTGCGCGCATGGTCAACGGTGCGTCGCCATTGGCCACGCGTTTTTGCGACAGGTGATCGGCCACGGCGAGGATGCCGCCGAGGTTGTCCGAGGGGTGACCCCATTCGGCGGCAAGCCAGGTGTCGTTGTAGTCGAGCCACCGCACGATACAGCCGATGTCCCACGCGGCCTTGACCGGATCCAACCGGAACGACGTGCCCGGCACCCGCGCGCCAAACGGCACCACCGTGCCCTCGACGATCGGTCCCAGGTGCTTGGTGCATTCGGGGAAACGCAGGGCCAGCAGGCCACAGCCCAAGGTGTCCATCAGGCAGTTGCGGGCAGTGTCCAGTGCGTCCTGGGAATCGATCCGGTATGTGAGGACATAGTCGGCGATGTCCTGCAGGACCTGGTCATAGTCGGGACGGTTGTTCTGGTCAACGTTGGCGCTCATGACAGTACTCCAAAGTGGGTTAGGTTGTTTCATCCTCAGGGTCAGGGTTGATGTGTTGCGGAGGGTCTGATTGCCCACCTTTTGTGTAGGAGCCGGCTTGCCGGCGATGGGGCCCTTGAGGCTTGCGCCCCATTCAAAGCCGCCATCGTCGACAAGCCGGCTCCTACAGGGTTAAAACGCGTCGCCAGGGACGCGGACGAAACCTTCCATCAGCACGCGCGCGCTGCGGCTCATGATGGCTTTCTTCACCACCCATTCGCCGTTCACCTGAGTGGCTTCAGCGCCCACGCGCAAGGTGCCGGACGGGTGCCCGAAGCGCACCGCATTGCGTTCAATACCACCCGCTGCCAGGTTGACCAACGTCCCGGAAATCGCCGCCGCCGTGCCAATCGCCACCGCCGCCGTGCCCATCATCGCGTGGTGCAGCTTGCCCATGGACAGCGCGCGTACCAGCAGGTCCACATCACCGGCCTTGATCGCTTTGCCACTGGACGCCACGTAATCCGCCGGCTTGGCCACGAATGCCACTTTCGGCGTGTGCTGGCGCTGGGCGGCTTCGTCCAGGTGCTTGATCAGCCCCATGCGCAAGGCGCCGTGGGCCCGCACGGTTTCGAACATCGCGAGGGCCTTGGAGTCGCTGTTGATCGCGCCTTGCAGCTCGGTGCCGGTGTAGCCGAGGTCTTCGGCGTTAATGAAAATCGTCGGAATGCCGGCGTTGATCAGCGTGGCCTTGAAGGTGCCGACGCCGGGCACTTCCAGGTCGTCGACCAGGTTGCCGGTGGGGAACATCGAGCCGCCACCGCCCTCTTCTTCTGCCGCCGGGTCCATGAATTCCAACTGCACTTCGGCGGCCGGGAAGGTCACGCCGTCGAGTTCGAAGTCGCCGGTTTCCTGCACCGCCCCATCAGTGATTGGCACGTGGGCGATGATGGTCTTGCCGATATTGGCCTGCCACACCCGCACCACGGCCACGCCGTTGTGGGGCACACGGGCCGGGTCGACCAGGCCTGCGCTGATGGCGAAAGAGCCAACCGCGGCCGACAGGTTGCCGCAATTGCCGCTCCAGTCCACAAACGGTTTGTCGATGGAGACCTGGCCAAACAGGTAGTCCACGTCGTGATCGGCGCGGGTACTTTTAGCCAGGATCACGGTTTTGCTGGTGCTCGATGTAGCGCCACCCATGCCGTCGATTTGCTTGTCGTAGGGATCGGGACTGCCGATCACCCGCAACAGCAACGCGTCGCGCGCGGCACCCGGCACCTGCGCCGATGCGGGCAGGTCCTTGAGGCTGAAAAATACGCCCTTGCTGGTGCCGCCACGCATGTAGGTGGCGGGGATCTTGATTTGCGCTGCGTGTGCCATGGTTACCTCTCAGGCCGTCGCCGCCGATTCCAGGAAGTCCTGGGCAAAACGTTGCAACACGCCGCCCGCCTCGTAGATCGACACTTCTTCGGCGGTGTCCAGGCGGCAGGTCACCGGCACTTCGACACGTTCGCCATTCTTGCGGTTGATCACCAGGGTCAACTGCGCACGCGGGGTGCGCGCACCGACCACGTCGTAAGTCTCGCTGCCATCGATCTTCAGGGTGTTGCGGTCGGTGCCCGGCAGGAACTCCAGCGGCAACACGCCCATGCCCACCAGGTTGGTGCGGTGGATGCGCTCGAAACCTTCTGCGGCAATCGCTTCCACACCCGCCAGACGCACGCCCTTGGCGGCCCAGTCGCGGGACGAACCCTGGCCGTAGTCGGCGCCGGCGATGATGATCAGCGGCTGCTTGCGTTCCATGTAGGTCTCGATGGCTTCCCACATCCGCGTGACCTGGCCTTCGGGCTCGATACGCGCCAGGGAGCCCTGCTTGACCTTGCCGTTTTCAACCACCATTTCGTTGAACAGTTTCGGGTTGGCGAAGGTCGCGCGCTGCGCAGTCAGATGGTCGCCGCGATGCGTTGCGTACGAGTTGAAGTCCACTTCCGGCAGGCCCATTTTCGCCAGGTATTCGCCGGCGGCGCTGTCGAGCATGATCGCGTTGGACGGCGACAGGTGATCGGTGGTGATGTTGTCCGGCAGCACCGCCAGCGGGCGCATGCCCTTGAGCGGACGTGCGCCGGCCAGCGCGCCTTCCCAGTAGGGTGGACGGCGGATATAGGTACTTTGCGGGCGCCAGTCGTACAGCGGCGCGACTTTCGGGCCGGTGTCTTCGTGGATGGCGAACATCGGGATATACACCGCGCGGAACTGCTCAGGTTTCACCGAAGCCTTGACCACTGCGTCGATCTCTTCGTCGCTCGGCCAGATGTCCTGCAGGCGGATTTCCTTGCCGTTGGCATCGAGGCCGAGCACGTCTTTCTCGATGTCGAAACGGATGGTGCCGGCAATCGCATACGCCACCACCAGCGGCGGCGAGGCGAGGAAGGCTTGCTTGGCGTACGGGTGAATGCGCCCGTCGAAGTTGCGGTTGCCCGAAAGCACGGCGGTGGCGTACAGGTCGCGGTCGATGATTTCCTGCTGGATCACCGGGTCCAGCGCACCGGACATACCGTTGCAGGTGGTGCAGGCGAAGGCCACCACGCCAAAACCGAGCTTCTCCAACTCGTGGTCCAGGCCCGCGTCTTCGAGGTACATGGCCACGGTTTTCGAACCGGGGGCGAGGGACGATTTGACCCATGGCTTGCGGGTCAGCCCCAGCTTGTTGGCATTGCGCGCCAGCAGGCCTGCAGCAATCACGTTGCGCGGGTTGCTGGTGTTGGTGCAGCTGGTGATGGCCGCGATGATCACCGCGCCGTCGGGCATTTGCCCCGGCACGTCATCCCACTGGCCGGAGATGCCTTTGGAGGCCAGGTCGCTGGTGGCCACGCGGGCGTGCGGGTTGCTCGGGCCGGCCATGTTGCGCACGACGCTGGACAGGTCGAAGGTGAGACCACGCTCGTATTGCGCGCCCTTGAGGTCATCGGCCCACAAGCCGGTGTGGCGAGCGTATTGCTCCACCAGGGTGACCTGTTCGTCTTCACGGCCAGTGAGTTTCAGGTAGGCGATGGTCTGCTGGTCGATGTAGAACATCGCCGCGGTGGCGCCGTATTCCGGGGCCATGTTGGAGATGGTCGCACGGTCGCCCAGGGTCAGTGCCGAAGCGCCTTCGCCGAAGAATTCCAGCCAGGCGCCCACCACTTTCTGTTTACGCAGGAACTCGGTCAGCGCCAGTACCATGTCGGTGGCGGTGATACCCGGCAGCAGCTTGCCGGTGAGTTCCACGCCGACGCTTTCCGGCAGGCGCATCCACGACGCGCGCCCGAGCATCACGCTCTCGGCTTCCAGGCCGCCGACGCCGATGGCGATCACGCCCAAGGCATCTACATGGGGGGTGTGACTGTCGGTGCCGACGCAGGTGTCCGGGAAGGCCACGCCGTCGCGCACCTGGATCACCGGGGACATTTTCTCCAGGTTGATCTGGTGCATGATGCCGTTGCCAGGCGGGATCACATCGACGTTCTTGAAAGCTTTTTTGGTCCACTCGATAAAGTGGAAACGGTCTTCATTGCGACGGTCTTCGATGGCACGGTTTTTCTCGAACGCGTCCGGGTCAAAACCACCGGCTTCGACGGCCAGGGAGTGGTCGACGATCAGTTGGGTCGGCACCACCGGGTTGACCTGCGCCGGGTCACCGCCTTGCAGGGCGATGGCATCGCGCAGGCCGGCGAGGTCGACCAGCGCGGTCTGGCCGAGAATGTCATGGCACACCACGCGCGCCGGGAACCACGGGAAGTCGAGGTCGCGCTTGCGCTCGATCAACTGGCTCAGGGACGCATTGAGGGTGGCCGGGTCACAGCGACGCACCAGGTTTTCCGCGAGCACGCGGGAGGTGTAGGGCAAGGTGGCGTAGGCGCCGGGGGTGATTGCTTCAACGGCCGCACGGGCGTCGAAATAATCCAGGCGGCTGCCGGGGAGCGGTTTGCGGAATTCAGTGTTCATCGGTCAGGACTCGGTCACGGTGGTTGCAAAAGGAGCCCACGGATCCTGGGATAGAATGCGATCAAAAGGTGGGAGCGGGCTTGCTCGCGAAGGCGGTTTAACAATCGCCATGTGTGTTGAAAGACACACCGCTTTCGCGAGCAAGCCCGCTCCCACATTTTTGATCCGGTTTCACCCCGGGTTCAGCGGTTTCTCCATTCAGCGACGTTCGATTGGCACGAACTTGCGCTGCTCAACGCCGGTGTATTCGGCGCTTGGACGGATGATGCGGTTGTTGGCGCGCTGCTCGAACACGTGGGCAGCCCAGCCAGTCAGGCGCGAGCACACGAAAATCGGCGTGAACAGCTTGGTCGGGATGCCCATGAAGTGGTACGCCGAGGCATGGTAGAAGTCGGCGTTGGGGAACAGTTTCTTCTGCTCCCACATGGTCTTGTCGATGGCTTCGGAGACCGGGAACAGCACCGTGTCGCCTACTTCGTCAGCGAGTTTTTTCGACCAGCCCTTGATCACTTCATTACGCGGGTCGTTGTCTTTGTAGATCGCGTGGCCGAAGCCCATGATCTTGTCCTTGCGCGCCAGCATACCGAGGGTGCCTTCGACCGCTTCTTCAGCGGACGAGAAGCGCTCGATCATCTCCATCGCCGCTTCGTTGGCACCACCGTGCAGCGGGCCACGCAGCGAGCCGATGGCGGCGGTGACGCAGGAATACAGGTCGGACAGGGTCGAGGCACACACCCGTGCAGTGAAGGTCGAGGCGTTGAATTCGTGTTCCGCGTAGAGGATCAACGAAACGTTCATCACCTTGACGTGCAACTCGCTCGGCTGCTTGCCGTGCAGCAGGTGCAGGAAGTGGCCGCCAATGGAGGGCTCATCGGTCACGCAGTCGATGCGTTTGCCGTCGTGGCTGAAGCGGTACCAGTAGCACATGATCGCCGGGAAGGCGGCGAGCAGGCGGTCGGTGACATCGCGCTGCACGCTGAAGTCTTTTTCTGGCTCGATATTGCCTAGGAACGAGCAACCGGTGCGCATCACGTCCATCGGGTGGGCGTCGGCGGGAATGCGTTCCAGCACTTCTTTCAGCGCTTGCGGCAGGTCGCGCAGCTTGCTCAGCTTGGCGCTGTAGGCCGCCAGCTCGGCTTTGGTCGGCAGTTCGCCGTACAGCAGCAAGTACGCGACTTCTTCAAATTGCGCATCGGCGGCGAGGTCGCGTACGTCGTAGCCGCGATAGGTCAGGCCAGCACCGGCCTGGCCCACGGTGGACAGTGCGGTCTGCCCGGCCACCTGGCCACGCAGGCCGGCGCCACTCAATACTTTTGCTTCAGCCATTTCTCTTCTCCAATCTTGTATTTATAAGGAGGCCTTGGTTAATCGCGGCCCTGTAGGAGCCGGCTTTCCGGCGATAGGCCCTTGAGGCTTGCGCCAGGTTCGAAGGCGCAATCGCCGGCAAGCCGACTCCTACAGTTGTTCGTCAGGCATTTATTTCTTGGCGGCAAACAGCGCGTCGAGCTTCTGCTCGAAGGTGTGGTAGTCGATGCGATCGTAAAGCTCCATGCGGGTCTGCATGGTGTCGATCACGTTCTGTTGGGTACCGTCGCGACGGATCGCGGTGTAGACGTTTTCGGCCGCCTTGTTCATGGCGCGGAAAGCCGAGAGCGGGTACAGCACGATGGAAACATCGGCAGATTTCAACTGTTCGGTGGTGTACAGCGGCGTGGCGCCGAACTCGGTGATGTTGGCCAGGATCGGCGCTTTCACACGAGAGGCGAACAGCTTGTACATGTCCAACTCGGTGATGGCTTCCGGGAATACCATGTCGGCGCCGGCCTCGATGCAGGCGGCTGCACGTTCAAGGGCAGATTCCAGGCCTTCGACGGCCAGGGCATCGGTACGGGCCATGATCACGAAGCTGTCATCGGTGCGCGCGTCCACGGCGGCCTTGATGCGGTCGACCATTTCCTGTTGGGACACGATTTCCTTGTTCGGGCGGTGACCGCAGCGCTTGGCGCCGACCTGGTCTTCGATATGGATTGCGGCCGCGCCGAACTTGATCATCGACTTGACGGTGCGCGCCACGTTGAACGCCGAGGAACCAAAACCGGTGTCGACGTCCACCAGCAGCGGCAGGTCGCAGACGTCGGTGATGCGGCGCACGTCGGTCAGCACGTCATCCAGGCCGGTGATGCCCAGGTCCGGCACGCCGAGGGAGCCGGCCGCTACACCGCCGCCCGACAGGTAGATCGCCTTGAACCCAGCGCGCTTGGCCAGCAGCGCATGGTTGGCGTTGATGGCGCCCACCACCTGCAAGGGGTGTTCATTGGCGACGGCGTCACGGAAACGCTGGCCTGGGGTGCTCTTGTTATTGGAAGTCATCATTCACCTCGTGATTGGGCAGCACCGTCCGGGAAGTGACGGGCAATGTTGCGTTTGGACGCGCCGATATGCCGGCGCATCAACAGTTCGGCCAGTTCACCGTCGCGATCGGCAATCGCGTCAAGAATGCGGTGGTGCTCGGCGAAGGCCTGGCGTGGACGATTGGGGGTGGCGGAAAACTGGATGCGGTACATGCGCACCAATTGGTACAGCTCGCCGCAGAGCATTTGAGTGAGGGTGCGATTACCGGCGCCTTGAATTATCCGGTAATGAAAATCGAAGTCGCCTTCCTGCTGGTAATAGCCGACGCCGGCCTGGAAGGCTTCGTCGCGTTCGTGGGTGTGCAGCACCTGGCGCAGCTCTTCGATTTCCGCGTCCGTCATGCGCTCGGCTGCCAGGCGGCACGCCATGCCTTCGAGGGATTCGCGGATTTCATAGAGTTCGATCAGCTCGGCGTGGGTCAAGGACACCACGCGCGCGCCGACATGCGGCACGCGCACCAGCAGGCGCTGGCCTTCCAGGCGGTGGATCGCCTCGCGCAGCGGGCCGCGGCTGATGCCGTAGGTGCGCGCCAGTTCCGGCTCGGATATCTTGCTGCCGGGGGCGATCTCACCCTTGACGATGGCGGCCTGGATACGCCGGAAGACGTTCTCGGACATGGTCTGCGAATCGTCTTGCGCCACCACTGGGGATTCCAGCTGATCCAGCATATTGTCGACACCTTTAAAAGCAATGCCGCAAAAACTAGCCAATCAGCCCCGGATAGTCAAAGAATAAATCCACATTGTCGACAATCGTCTAATAACCGCTGTTGCACCCTATCGGGGCATGGCCGGCTGCCAGCGCTGGCGCCAAAAAAGCATCATGTTAGAATGCCCGCCACTTTTGCCTGACATCATTGGATGAAACGGCGTACGAGGGAGTTTGCGCAGCAATGCCAGTCGCCTTGAATTGAACATCGCACTGCCGCCTCGGGATCTATGAGACTCAAACCCTTCCTTCTATTGATGTGCCTGTTGACCGCACCCAGCCTCGGCGCTGCCGCCGAGAAGACCGTGTATGGCCTCAACGAATACGCCCAACTGGCCGGAATCGACCTGGAAGTCGCCGCCAAACTGGACACCGGTGCCAAGACCGCGTCCCTCAGTGCCCGTGATATCAAGCGCTTCAAGCGCAACGGCGAATCCTGGGTGCGCTTCTACCTGGCCATCGACACCGCCCATTCCCACCCCATCGAACGCCCCCTGGCCCGCGTGAGCAAGATCAAGCGCCGCGCCGGTGACTACGACCCCGATGAGGACAAGAACTACACCGCCCGTCCTGTGATTGCCCTGGATATCTGCATGGGCACCGCTTTACGCAGCATCGAAGTGAACTTGACTGACCGCAGCGCATTCCAATATCCGCTGCTGATTGGCTCCGAAGCGCTGAAGCGCTTTGATGCGCTGGTCGACCCCAGTCTTAAATACGCAGCAGGCAAACCTGCCTGCGCCGCCGACGCTCATACCGCCGAGTAAACCGAATGCGCTCTCTGACCCTGCACCTGAGAATCCTGATCACCATCCTGGTGGTCCTGGGTATTTCGGTCACCGCCTACCAGATTTTCGTGCAGGGGATCCCCGTGACCGAGAATGCCACCGATGACTTGTGGAACGTCGACGCCAAGGTCGAGTTCGTTGCCAGCGCCAAGGATCCGGTGAAGATCCAGATGTTCGTGCCGCCCCTGAACCGCGACTACGTGAGCCTGAACGAAAGTTTTATCTCCAATAACTACGGGGTCAGCGTCAACCGGACCGACGGCAACCGCAAAGTCACCTGGTCTGCACGCCGGGCCAAGGGCAACCAGACGCTGTATTACCGCGTGGTGTTGATCAAGCGAGACCGAGCCGACAAGGTCAAGCTGAAGGGGCCGACCTTTCGCGACAGCATTGCGGTAGAAGGCCCGGAGAAAATCGCCGCCGAGGCTCTGCTGGCACCGATTCGCCAGCACTCGGCCGACGTCGAAACCTTCGTCAGCGAAGCCATCAAGCGCACCAACAACCTCAATGACGACAGCGTCAAACTGCTGCTGGGCGCCGACACCTCGGTTGCCAAGCGCGCCAAGATCGTCGAGTTGGTGCTGTCTATCGCCCACGTGCCGGTCGAAAAGGTCCACACCATCCGCCTGGTAGCCGACCAACCGCAAGCCCCGGAATTGTGGCTGCGCAGCTTTAATGGCAGCGACTGGTTGTACTTCAACCCGGAAACCGGCGAACAGGGCCTGCCGGCCGACCGCCTGCTGTGGTGGACCGGTGATGAGAACCTGATCACCGTCGATGGCGGTAAGAAAGCCGTGGTCACCTTCAGCCTGAACAACAGCGAGATGAACGCGATTCGCCTAGCCAAGCTGACTGACGAGAACACCGACGCCAACTTCCTCGAATACTCGCTGTACGGCCTGCCGCTGCAGACCCAGCAGACCTTCATGATCATGGTGATGATCCCGATTGGCGTGCTGGTGATCCTGATCCTGCGCAACCTGATCGGCCTGCAGACCCTGGGCACGTTCACCCCGGTGTTGATCGCCCTGGCATTCCGCGAGACGCAGCTGGGCTTCGGGATTGTGCTGTTTACGATTATCACGGCGCTGGGGCTGTCCCTCAGGTCGTACCTGGAGCACTTGAAGCTGCAGATGCTGCCGAGGCTGTCGGTGGTGCTCACCTTTGTGGTGGTGCTGATCGCGGCCATCAGCCTGTTCAGCCATAAATTGGGCCTGGAGCGTGGCTTGTCGGTGGCATTGTTCCCGATGGTGATCCTGACCATGACCATCGAACGCCTGTCGATCACCTGGGAAGAACGCGGCGCCAACCATGCGCTGAAAGTGGCGATTGGTACGCTGTTCGCTGCATCCCTGGCGCACCTGATCATGAGCGTGCCGGAGCTGGTCTACTTCGTGTTTACCTTCCCGGCGGTCCTGCTGATCCTGGTGGGCTTCATGCTGGCCATGGGTCGTTATCGCGGCTACCGCCTGACCGAGCTGGTGCGTTTCAAGGCCTTCCTCAAGGCTGATTCGTAATGTTCGGCTTCTGGAAGACCTGGAAGGCCCTGGAAGCGCGGGGGATCATGGGCATCAACCGGCGTAACGCCGACTACGTGCTCAAGTACAACAAGCGCAGCCTGTACCCGATTGTGGATGACAAGATCATCACCAAGGAACGTGCGCTGGCCGCCGGCATCCACGTGCCGGAAATGTACGGGGTGATCTCCACCGAGAAGGAAATCGACAAGCTCGACGACATCATCGGCGGGCGCAGCGACTTCGTGATTAAGCCGGCCCAGGGCGCCGGCGGTGACGGCATCCTGGTGGTGGCAGACCGTTTTGAAGGGCGCTATCGCACGGTGTCCGGCAAGATCATCAGCCATGAAGAGATCGAGCACCAGATCTCCAGCATCCTCACCGGCCTGTACTCGCTGGGCGGCCACCGTGATCGCGCGCTGATCGAGTATCGCGTGGTGCCCGACCAGATCTTCAAGAGCATCAGTTATGAAGGCGTGCCGGACATCCGTATCATCGTGCTGATGGGCTACCCGGTGATGGCCATGCTGCGTTTGCCGACACGCCAGTCGGGCGGCAAGGCCAACCTGCACCAAGGGGCGATTGGCGTGGGTGTCGACCTCGCGACCGGCCTGACCCTGCGGGGCACCTGGCTGAACAACATCATCACCAAACACCCCGACACCACCAACGCGGTGGATGGCGTGCAACTGCCCAACTGGGACGGTTTCATGAAGCTTGCGGCCGGCTGCTATGAGCTGTGCGGCTTGGGCTATATCGGCGTGGACATGGTGCTCGACCAGGAAAAAGGCCCGCTGATCCTGGAGCTGAATGCGCGGCCTGGGCTGAATATCCAGATCGCCAACGACTGTGGCCTGACCCTGCGCACTCATGCGGTGGAAGCGCGGCTGGAAGAACTGAAAGCCGCTGGCGTAACGGAAACGCCGGAGGAGCGGGTGAGGTTCGTGCAGGAAATGTTTGGGCATATTCCACCTGTGGAAGGCTGAAGATCGCATCGCCGGCAAGCCGGCTCCTACAGTGGAATGCGGTACAATTGCCGCCCCTTCCATGCCCATAGCTGATTCGCCTCGCATGTCGACCTGCTCTGTATACCCACTGCCTTACCAGGCCAACCCCGCTGCGTATTTTGCGGCGATTCGCCATGCGCCTGGTGCCGTGCTGCTGGACAGTGGCCGACCGGCAGCCGAGCGCGGGCGTTATGACCTGCTGAGCGCCTGGCCGCACGCAACCCTGACGGTTTCACCGGACGAGAGCGGTAGTGATTTCCTGCAGCGCTTGCGCGAAAATCTGACCCAGTTGGGTAAAGCGGATCTACCCGCCGGCTATGAGTTGCCGTTTGCCGGCGGCCTGATCGGCTACCTGAGCTATGACTTCGGCCGGCACCTGGAGCACATGCCGCACGTGGCCGCAGACGACCTGCACCTGCCGGATGCGCGCTTCGGGTTGTATGCCTGGGCATTGATCAGTGATCACCAGGCGCGAACCAGTCAATTGGTGTTTCACCCGACATTGGCCGATAGCGAGCGGCAACGGCTGATCGCCTTGTTCAGCCAGGTACGTGTCGACACCTTGGCCACCTTCACACTTCGGGGCCCGATGGCGCCTGACCTCACCGCCGAGGCTTACCGCCAGGCCATCGTGCGTATCCAGGACTACATCCAGGCCGGCGATTGCTACCAAGTCAACTTCGCCCAGCGTTTTCGAGCGCCGTGCAGCGGCGATCCTTGGGTGGCTTATTGCGCCCTGCGCGAAGCCTGCCCCACGCCCTTCTCCGGGTTCCAGAGCCTGCCGGACGACGGTGCGGTGCTGAGCCTGTCGCCTGAGCGTTTCGTGCATATCAGCGAGGGTCGCGTCGAAACCCGCCCCATCAAAGGCACGCGCCCACGTGGGCTGACCCCCGAAGAAGACGCTGCCAACGCCGCCGAACTGCTGGCCAGCCCCAAGGATCGCGCCGAAAACCTGATGATCGTCGACCTGCTGCGCAACGACCTTGGCCGCACCTGTCGCATCGGCTCGGTCAGCGTGCCGGAGCTGTTCAGCCTGGAAAGCTACCCCAACGTGCATCACCTGGTGAGCAGCGTGACGGGTGAGTTGGCCGACGACAAAGACGCCCTCGACTTGATCGCCGGCAGCTTCCCCGGTGGCTCCATCACTGGCGCGCCGAAGATCCGCGCCATGCAGATCATCGACGAACTGGAACCGACCCGACGCGGGCTGTACTGCGGCTCGCTGGTGTACCTGGACGTGCGCGGCGAGATGGACAGCTCGATCGCCATCCGCAGCCTGCTGGTGAAGGATGGCCAAATATGCTGCTGGGGCGGCGGTGGGATCGTGGCGGATTCGCAGTGGGAAGCGGAGTATCAGGAGTCGCTGACCAAGGTGCGCGTGTTGTTACACACGCTGGAAAACCTGTAGCAGCCAAGCCTCTCCTGGCTCTCGTCGACAGCGCCGGCCGACAGGAAAAAACCTGAATCAGAACGTTTATGGACTGTATTCGGGCCGGACGATAGCGTCCGGCTCGGACCGTCCATTAGCCGTCTGTGAGGGATCACATGGACCGACTGCTTACTCGTCAGAAATTGTTTCCGGGATTGCATCTCCATCCAACCGCGCCTATATTCTCCCAAATTGGGAGGTCAGCGCGATGCGCATAATCGCTCTCTCAACCCTACGAATATTCTGGGAAAGCCATCCAGCCTATTCCGACGCCAAGACACCCCTGGTCGAGCTGTACCGTCAATATGGAAAGAGCGACTTACCCAACGCCACAAGCGCTCAAAGCAGAGCTAAGAACGGCAAGCATCCTTAAAAGTGGCAGGGTTGCCTTCAACGTGGGCGGTAACAAGTACCGGGTCATCATGGCCATCGATTATCAGCGCCAGCTTGGGTTCATACGTTTCGTAGGAACTCACGCGCAGTACGACCAGATCAACGCGGAGACCGTGTGATGAACATCAAACCTATACATTCCCAGGAAGACCTTACCGCGGCACTTGCGCGCGTGGAGCAGCTATGGGGAGCGGAAATCGGCTCACCTGAGGGTGATGAGCTGGAAATTCTTGCTGTCCTCATTGAGAAGTACGAGGCAGAGCATTTTCCGATGCCGCCCTCGGATCCTGTGGAAGCGATCAAATTTCGCATGGAGCAACTGGGCATGACCGCCCGGGATCTTGAGCCATTTATCGGCACCAGCGGGCGGGTGTCCGAAGTGCTCAACCACAAGCGTAAGTTG
The DNA here is from genome assembly GCF_979253545.1 of Pseudomonas sp. AC112. Lineage (NCBI taxonomy): Bacteria > Pseudomonadati > Pseudomonadota > Gammaproteobacteria > Pseudomonadales > Pseudomonadaceae > Pseudomonas > Pseudomonas sp. AC112. Next base: position 3,925,676 of record NZ_CEEDCM010000001.1, on the reverse strand, counting down.
AGCTTGTCGATGATCAAGCGCTTGCATGAAGGCTTGCGTATTCCTTATGAGCGCTTACTGGCTGGCATCTGAGATTTGCGGCGTCTGTGAAGGCCCCATCGCGGGCAAGCCCGGCTCCCACAATTGATCGGGTTCACACCACCCAAAGGTGGGAGCTGGCTTGCCTGCGAAGAGGCCATCCGCCGCACTGAAAAACTTACAGGCTCAACGCCCGATTCGACGCCTTGATGAACTCTTTCTTCAAGTCCTCAAAGGTGTGCACCGCAGGGAACTGCGGGAACTCGCGAATCACATTCTCCGGCGCATGGAACAGAATCCCACGGTCGGCTTCGCCCAGCATGGTGGTGTCATTGTAGGAATCACCCGCGGCAATCACGCGGTAGTACAGGCTCTTGAAGGCCAATACCGATTGGCGCTTGGGGTCTTTCTGGCGCAGTTGGTAACTCACCACGCGGTCGGTTTCGTCGGTGATGAGGCGATGGCACAGCAGGGTCGGGAAACCCAGTTGGCGCATCAGCGGCTGGGAGAACTCGTAGAAGGTGTCCGACAGGATCACCACCTGGAAGCGCTCGCGCAGCCAGTTGACGAACTCGATCGCGCCGTCCAGGGGCTTGAGGGTGGCGATCACTTCCTGGATGTCGGCCAGCTTGAGCCCGTGCTCATCGAGGATGCGCAGGCGCTGCTTCATCAGCACGTCGTAGTCGGGAATGTCCCGAGTGGTGGCCCGCAGGGATTCAATACCGGTTTTTTCGGCGAAGGCGATCCAGATTTCCGGAACCAGCACCCCTTCCAGGTCGAGACAGGCAATTTCCACAAGACACTCCCATTTGTATGTTGTTGGTTGAGCGAGCAAAAGGACTGCCGAACTCTAGCGATTCAAGCTCGCCGCCGCAACGCAGAGCGGATTTTGATACCATCGCTTCCCTATAGAGCGCTCAGCGCCACTGACCTGTAGGAACCGTCCTGATGAACCAAGCCTTCGACGTCGCTGAACTCGCCGCGACTTATGCCAACAAATCCGCCCAGGATATTCTCAAGCTGGCGTTCAGCCAGTTCGGTGATGACCTGTGGATTTCCTTCAGCGGCGCCGAGGACGTGGTGCTGGTGGACATGGCCTGGAAGCTGAACAAGAACGTCAAGGTGTTCAGCCTCGACACCGGCCGCCTGCACCCGGAGACCTACCGGTTTATCGAGCAGGTGCGTGACTTCTACAAGATCGACATCGAGCTGATCTCGCCGGACCAGAGCAAGCTGGAACCCTTCGTCAAAGAGAAGGGGCTGTTCAGCTTCTATAAGGACGGCCACGGCGAATGCTGCGGTGTGCGCAAGATCGAGCCGTTGCGCCGTAAACTTGCAGGCGTGAATGCCTGGGCCACCGGCCAGCGCCGCGACCAGAGCCCCGGCACCCGCAGCCAAGTGGCGGCGCTGGAAATCGACACAGCCTTCTCCACACCGGAACGCACCCTGTACAAATTCAACCCCCTGGCGCAGATGACCAGTGAGGAAGTCTGGGGTTACATCCGCATGTTGGAGCTGCCGTACAACAGCCTGCATGAGCGCGGCTTCATCAGCATCGGCTGCGAGCCCTGCACCCGCCCGGTGCTGCCGAACCAGCACGAGCGCGAAGGCCGCTGGTGGTGGGAGGAAGCCACGCAGAAGGAATGCGGGCTACATGCGGGGAATATCATCAGCAAGGCATGATCCTCAATCTGTACACAGGAATGTCACCATTAGTGCCATTCTTGTGTGCACTTATAAAATTACGCACCGAAAAGTTACATTCTTCCCCGCATCAACACCCTAGCGATTTTGCACACACTTCACCCAACAAAATAAATAGCTGTTCAAACGGTCAATTTATATCGCTTTGAATTCAGCTAGTTATTTCCTGTGCCTATAAAAACGAAATTACCCACAGTTTTCATAGATCTAAAACTGGCACGCAAGTGGCTTAAGGTGAAATGCGCTTTGTATACAATAAATACAAAACCTACATACACTTTGCCATCTGCGGCTTGGCTGCCGATGTGCTGGAGCCTGCCGGAATGCGTACAAGCCTCTCGAATAACATCGCACTGGATCTGCCCTCCTCCCTGAAGCCCGAAGCCATCGAGCCAGGCCCGCTGGTGCTCAGCCCACGCCTGCACAACAAGGACTTGGCGCCCACCAAAGTCGAAGGCCGGCGCTGGGGGCGCTACAGCATCTTTGCGCTGTGGACCAATGACGTGCACAACATCGCCAACTATTCCTTCGCCATTGGCCTGTATGCCCTGGGCCTGGGCGGCTGGCAGATTCTGTTGTCACTCGGTATCGGCGCGGCGCTGGTGTACTTCTTCATGAACCTTTCGGGATACATGGGGCAGAAGACCGGCGTGCCCTTTCCAGTGATCAGCCGTATCAGCTTCGGCATTCATGGCGCGCAGATTCCGGCGTTGATCCGCGCAGTGATTGCGATTGCGTGGTTCGGTATCCAGACCTACCTGGCTTCGGTAGTTTTCCGAGTGCTTTTAACGGCAATTCATCCGGGTTTTGCCGACTACGACCACAACTCGATCCTGGGCCTGTCGTCGCTCGGCTGGGCCTGTTTCGTGGCGATCTGGTTGGTGCAATTGGTGATCCTGGCCTACGGCATGGAGATGGTGCGCCGCTACGAGGGCTTCGCCGGGCCGGTGATTCTGCTGACGGTGGCGTCGTTGGCTGGTTGGATGTATTTCCAAACCGCTGGGAACATCGCCTGGTCGATCCGCGAACCCCTGAGCGGCGGCGAGATGTGGCGCAATATCTTTGCCGGTGGCGCGCTGTGGCTGGCGATCTACGGCACGCTGATCCTCAATTTCTGCGACTTCGCTCGCTCCTCGCCCTGCCGCAAGACCATCCAGGTCGGCAACTTCTGGGGCCTGCCGGTGAATATCCTGGTGTTTGCCGCGATCACCGTGTTGCTGTGCGGCGGGCAGTTCCAGCTCAATGGCCGGGTGATCGAAAGCCCTACCGAGATCATCGCCGCGATCCCGAATACCTTCTTCCTGGTGCTGGGCTGCCTGGCCTTCCTGATCGTCACCGTGGCGGTGAACATCATGGCCAACTTCGTTGCGCCGGCCTTTGTGCTGAGCAACCTGGCGCCCAAGTACCTGAACTTCCGTCGCGCCGGGTTGATCAGCGCCACCGTGGCGGTGTTGATCCTGCCGTGGAATCTCTACAACAGCCCGCTGGTGATCGTGTATTTCCTTTCTGGCCTGGGCGCGCTGCTGGGGCCGTTGTACGGGGTGATCATGGTCGATTACTGGCTGATTCGTAAAAGCCGGGTGGACGTATTGCAGCTGTATAGCGAAGACCCGAATGGCGTTTATTACTACAGCCGTGGCGTCAATCTGCGGGCGGTGGCGGCGTTCATTCCGGCGGCCGTGATCGCCATTCTCCTGGCCCTGCTACCCGGCTTCGCCAGCGTTTCACCGTTTTCCTGGATGTTTGGCGCCGGTATTGCAGGGTTGCTGTACGGGCTGATCGCCAAGCGTCAGCCGTTCTACGCCGATGTCAGCGGCGAAAGCATTGCAGTCGATAACGTCAGTCATTAATCAAGGACATTCCATGCGTATCCTCGTGGTCAACGTCAACACCACCGAATCCATCACTGAAACCATCGCCCAGCAGGCACGGGCGGTGGCTGCGCCCGGCACCGAAATTGTCGGGCTCACGCCCTACTTCGGCGCGGAGTCGGTGGAAGGCAACTTTGAAAGCTACCTGGCGGCCATCGCGGTGATGGACCGGGTGATGGCCTACGACCAGCCATTCGACGCGGTGATCCAGGCCGGCTACGGCGAGCATGGCCGCGAAGGCTTGCAGGAACTGCTCAACGTGCCGGTGGTGGACATCACCGAAGCCGCTGCCAGCACGGCCATGTTCCTGGGCCACGCCTATTCGGTGGTGACCACCCTGGACCGCACCGTGCCGCTGATTGAAGACCGCCTGAAACTGGCCGGCCTCTACCAGCGCTGCGCCTCGGTGCGCGCCAGCGGGATGGCGGTGCTGGAGCTGGAAGAAGACCCGCTGGCGGCCATGGAAGCGATCGTGCGCCAGGCAGAACTGGCCATCAGCGAAGACAAGGCCGAGGTAATCTGCCTGGGCTGTGGTGGCATGGCTGGGCTGGATGAACAGATCCGCTACCGTACCGGCGTGCCGGTGGTGGATGGCGTGACCGCAGCGGTGACCATTGCCGAGTCGCTGGTGCGGTTGGGGCTGTCGACGTCGAAGATCAGGACCTATGCAACGCCGAGGCCGAAAAAAGTCATCGGTTGGCCGGGCCAGTTCGGACGGTAGACCGAGGTGTGGCCATCGCGGGCAAGCCCGGCTCCCACAGGGGAATGCATTCCAAGGTGGGAGCTGGCTTGCCTGCGATGGCCGCGATGCGGTGTGAGCGTGCAATCAAATGGCACTGACTCGCTGCCCCAACCGCTGCTCGGCAAACTGCTCGATGATGAAATCCACAAACGCCCGGGTCTTGCCGGGCAGCAGTTTGTGCTCGGCGTAATAGATGGAGATGTTGCCGTCGTCGACATACCAGTCGGGCAGCACACGCACGACTGCACCACTGTCCAGAAATGGCACGGCCATCGGCATGCTCACCAGCGCAATGCCCAAGCCTTGGGCACTGGCGCAGCAGGCGGCTTCGGAGTCGCTCATGGTCATGCTCGGCTTGAGTACCAGCGGGCTGTGTTCACGCTCGATACTGGTCAATTGCCAGGAACGGATGCGACCGGTCTGCGGTGAACGGATGAGAATGCCTGTGCAGTGCGCCAAGTCTTCTGGGGTTAACACCGGCGCGCGTTGCGCCAGGTAGTCCGGTGACGCCACCAGCACGCGATGAGCCGGCGTCAACTTGCGCGCCACCACGCCCTGGGGCAGCTCGAAACCACCACCAATGGCGGCATCGAAGCCCTGCCCGATCAGGTCGACCTGGCGGTTATCGAAATGCCAGTCCGGGCTGATATCCGGAAACCGCTGCATAAACGTCCCCAGCAGCGGCACCACATAGCGATTACCAAACACCGTCCCCATGCTGACCTTGAGCGTGCCCACGGGCCGTCCTTCGGCACTGGCCAGGTTGGCCACGGCGTTCTGGATGGTGGTGAGGCTGCCACTGACTTCGTCGAGAAACAGTTTGCCAGCCTCGGTCAGCGTCAGGCGCCGAGTGCTGCGCTGGAACAAGCGCACACCCAGGCGCGCCTCCAGCTTGGCGACACTTTTGCCGACGGCTGCCGGGGTCAGGCTCAGGTGCCGGGCCGCCTCGGCAAAGCTGCCACCCTCGGCGCTGCGCACGAAGCATTCGATACTGCCAAAGCTTTCCATACCCACCCACTCTAAACTTTTGGTTTACACAGACTATAGCAATCACGGTCTACCGGGAGGGGCTGGCGAGGTCGATACTCGGTTCCAACAACAAGGCATCCCGCCTTGAACAGCTAGGAGATCGACATGACCACACAGAACCTCAGCGGCAAAGTCGCCTTGATTCAAGGCGGTTCTCGCGGCATCGGCGCCGCCATCGTCAAACGCCTCGCAGCACAGGGCGCCGCCGTCGCCTTTACCTACGTCAGCTCCGCTGCCAAGGCCGAAGCACTGCAGAACAACGTGATCAGCGAAGGCGGTAAAGCCCTGGCGATTCACGCCGACAGCGCCGACGCAGCGGCAATCCGCAATGCGGTCAACGCCACCGTCGAAGCGTTTGGGCGCCTGGACATCCTGGTGAACAACGCGGGCGTGCTGGCCATCGCGCCGCTGGAAGATTTCAAGCTGGAAGATTTTGACCAGACTCTGGCGATCAACGTACGCAGCGTGTTTATCGCGACCCAGGAAGCGGCCAAGCACATGGGTGACGGCGGTCGTGTGATCAATATCGGCAGCACCAATGCCGAGCGCATGCCGTTTGGTGGCGGTGGCCCGTATGCAATGAGCAAGGCGGCGCTGGTGGGATTGACCAAAGGCTTGGCGCGTGACCTGGGGCCGCGTGGTATCACCATCAACAACGTACAGCCTGGGCCGGTGGATACCGACATGAACCCGGCCAACAGCGATTTTGCCGAAAGCCTGATCGGGTTGATGGCGGTGGGTCGGTATGGGCATGTGGAAGAGATTGCCAGCTTCGTAGCCTACCTGGCTGGGCCAGAAGCCGGTTACATCACCGGCGCAAGCCTGACCATCGATGGTGGCTTCAGCGCCTGACGGAACTGTAGGAGCCCGGCTTGCCGGCGATGGCGTCTTCAAGACCGCCATCGCCGGCAAGCCGGGCTCCTACAGTTTTTTACCGCGTTTGATTCAGCGAAGAGGTGGCAGGCCGTAGGCTGCCAGGTCGAAGTCCGCAAGCTTGCGGATGATCTGGTCGGCATGGTGGTATTTGCTGTCGGCCATGGCTTCATCCGGCACGGCGATGGCAGTCATGTGCGCGGCTTTTGCGGCGGTGACGCCAAACGGCGAGTCTTCGAACACCAGGCAATCCTCGGGCGCAACGCCGAGGCGGCGGGCGGCGGTGAGGAAGATGTCCGGCGCGGGCTTGGCGGCGCCGACTTCCGGGTCGTCAGCGGTGACGATGGTGTCGAACAGGCCAAACCATTCGCGGTGCAAGGTGGTCTTGTGGCCAAACGAATTGCGCGACGAACTGGTGCCCACGGCAATCGGGATGTTATGTGCCTTCAAGTGCCGCACCAAGGCTTCAGCGCCGGGCATGCCCAAGGCTTTTGGGAAGCGCTCGCTCATCAGCGGTTCACGGATCGTCAGGAATTCGGCGGGCGTGATTGGAAGATCCAGCGCCTTCACCACGTAGTCAGCCAAGTCCTGGGCGCCGCGCCCGATGATGTGCTGCTTGATGCTCCAATCGTAGGTCCGGCCGTAGCGTTCGGCGATGATCTGCGTGACTTCGGTGTAGATGCCTTCAGTATCCAGCAACAACCCGTCCATATCGAAAATCACAGCCTTGATTGGGCCGACTCTACGCGGTGCGTTCATCAAAACAGATCCTTGGGAGGAAGGACTAAAAGGATTCAGCACAATAACGGCCACACTTGTCAGCAAGCAACCCTTTAGACTGTGAACCTCACCTTTCAAAGTACCCGCAATGCTTTATCGTCTAGCTGCCGACAGCCTCGTGCTATTTCACTTGAGCTTCATCCTCTTTGTCCTGTTCGGCGGGTTGCTTGCGCTGAAATGGCGCCCGGCGATCTGGCTGCACCTGCCCGCCGCGGCATGGGGCGTGGCGGTCGAAGTGTTCCACCTGCCCTGTCCACTGACTCGCTGGGAGAACCTGTTTCGTCACCTCGCCGGGCAGGACGGCTATGGCGGTGGATTTATCGAGCATTACATTCTCACGCTGATCTACCCCGCCGGCCTGACTCCGCAGATCCAGTTGGGCCTGGGCGCGTTGGTGCTGGTGATCAACATCGCAGTATACGGATGGTTGATCCGGCGTTATGTACAGGATTGAGACAGCTTCGCTGGTGAAGAATCAGAGTCCCTCAGTCCCTTCACAGACGCCCCCATGTCCGAAGCATTCGAAGTCCCCAGCCCCCACGAAAAACACCTCGAACACACCACCGAACATGCCCACGGCCGCGGCGACAATTTCGCCAGTCGCATCGCCGTGATGACCGCCCTCATGGCGACCCTTGGCGCCATGCTCAGCTACCAGGCCGGCTCGACCGAAAGCGAAGCGGCGATGGACAAGAACAACGCCGCCATCTTCAAGACCGAAGCCGCCAACCAGTGGAACTACTACCAGGCCAAGTCCAGCCGGCAAAACCTTGCGGAACTGGCCACTCACATTCCCGGTGTGGACGCGGTGCATTACAAGGAAGAAATCGAGCGCTACAAGAACCAGAAGGAAGACGTGCGCAAACAGGCCGAGAAGCTTGAAGCCACGTCGAAGGAATGGGATGAAAAATCGGAGCAGGCGCTGCACCAGCATCATCGCTGGGCCCAGGCTATGACTGCGATTCAGATCGCGATTTCGTTGGCGGCGATCACGCTGCTGACGCGCAAGGAACGGCTCAAACGCCTGTCGTACACCGCCGGCGGCGCCGCTGTAGTGCTGGGCAGCCTGGCGTGGCTGCATATCTAAAAACCCACCGAACGTAGGAGCCGGCTTGCCGGCGATGGCGGTGGTGCAGCAGACATTAGTGTTATCTGATCCACCGCGATCGCCGGCGAGCCGGCTCCTACAGTTGTTTTCAGCGGAAAAAGTCGTCGCTCAGTCGCTTTACGCTTTGGCTGGGCCAGCGCCGCGCTATATAGTAAAACGCATAACGAACGAGACTGCCCAATCCGAGGAAAAGCCGGTGACTGCACAACCCAAAGAAGCCGTGGGCGCCGACTACAGCATCGAATCCATGCGCTACGCCCAAGCCATGACTTGGCAAGCCATCGAGCAACTCTCTCAACGGCGACCCGGTGCTGGGCGAAAACGACATCTTCTTCATCGACATGGGCGCGGTCTGGCAAGGCCACGAAGGTGACGCCGGCGCCACCTTCGCCACCGGTAACGACCCGTAACTGCACGCCTGTGCCAGCGCCGCCAAGGAACTGTTCGACCGCGTACAGGCCCGTTGGAAAAACGACCACGTCGTCGGGCTGGAGCTTTATCGCTACGCCGAAGAACAAGCCCAGGCCATGGGCTGGCGACTCAACCTCGACATCAAGGGCCACCGCGTCAGCGACTTCCCCCACGCCATCCATCGCGGTGGCGACCTGGGTGATTTCGAACACTACCCGAATGCCGCGCTGTGGATCCTGGAAATCCAGATCGCCCACCCGAGCAAACCCTACGGTGCTTTCTACGAAGACCTTCTCGCTTAAGGAACTGAAATGAACCGCTCCACCGAACACCCCGTGCTGTTGTTTTCCTACGGCACGCTGCAAGACCAATCCGTACAACTGGCCAACTTCGGCCGCGAGCTCACAGGCCAACAGGATGCGATGCTGGGTTACTCGCAAAGCTGGGTGGAGATCACTGACCCGCAAGTACTGGCGAGCAGTGGCAAGACGCATCACCCGATCGTGGCGCCCAGTGCCGAGCATGGCGCCAGGGTTGAGGTGGGGTTGGCTTCGGGGTTGAGGGCTTGGGTGTATGTGAGGGCTTGAGGCGCTTAAATCCCATTGCGGCGTAAGGGCGACTTGCTGAAGGTCATAGAGCGACACACGGATGTGCCGAGCCCATGATTTGATAAAGGTAAGATTTTCGAACCCCAGAAATCACAAAACCCCTGGTTTCTCTCGAAACCAGGGGTCTTGTTTACATCGAATGTGGCGGTGAAGGAGAGATTCGAACTCTCGATACAATTTCTTGTATACACACTTTCCAGGCGTGCTCCTTAAGCCACTCGGACACTTCACCGTATCTCGTCAAACCAGTTCAGTCTGTCGAGGCGCGCTAATGTAGTCGAAAGCCTTTCTGATGGCAAAGGTTTTTTTCAGAATATTCATGCGGTTAGCCCGTTATGCCGTTCAACGCCCGGCAAGGGGTGGTGATTGTGCCATTCTCAGGCATCGGCGGTGTGCGTCTGGGACGGTGATTGCGCCCTGTGTCTGGCACTCCCACGCCCGGTGCGGGGGAAATCCCTGACTGGTCAGTCAGTCACAGCGCTTTACCGGGGCGGGCGTGGTGGGTAACGTCTGCTGCATACTTCTATAACAAGTCCTACAAGGAACCGCGTCATGAGTGACCTGATTGCCTACCACCTCGAAGACGGTATCGCGACCCTGACCTTGAGCAACGGCAAGGTCAATGCCATTTCTCCGGCGGTGGTCAGTGCGTTTAATGAAGCGCTGGACCAGGCGGAGAAGGACCGGGCGGTGGTGGTGATCACCGGTACGCCGGGGATTCTGTCGGGTGGTTATGATTTGAAGGTGATGACCGCCGGCCCTAAAGAGGCGATCGGTCTGGTGACTTCCGGCTCGACGTTGGCGCGTCGCCTGTTGTCGCACCCGTTCCCGGTGATTGTGGCGTGCCCTGGGCATGCAGTGGCCAAGGGCGCGTTCCTGCTGTTGTCGGCGGATTACCGGATTGGCGTGGAAGGTCCGTTCAGCATTGGCCTGAACGAGGTGGCGATTGGCATGACCATGCACCACGCCGGTATCGAGTTGGCGCGGGATCGTCTGCGCAAGTCGGCGTTCCATCGCTCTGTGATCAATGCCGAGATGTTCGACCCACAGGGCGCGTTGCAAGCCGGTTTCCTCGACAAGGTGGTGGCACCGGACGAGTTGCACGCCGCAGCGCTGGAAGCCGCGCGTCAGTTGAAGAAGCTCAATATGAACGCTCACAAGCACACTAAATTGAAGGTGCGTAAGGCGTTGCTGGAAGCCTTGGACGACGCCATCATCCAAGACCAAGGGCATATCCTGAGTTAAGCCCTACACCTGTTACGCCAGAGCCCGATCTTGAGTCGGGCTTTTTCTTACAAAGAATTCCGATTCTTCTACAGCCGCTCTAGCGTGCCCATGTCGGTAGATGTTGAAACATGCTCTTAAACATCGCCTATCTCCGAGCTGTACCGGGGTAATTGCCGAATACAGTGCACAACCGTACACTGCGCCACCTTTTGTCCCGATGGGCCGTGTCGATGCTTTTTCTGTTACGTATGTTGTTGATGGGCCTGCACTTTATGCTCGCCGGTGTGCTGGGCGTGCTGGTCGGTCTGTGCCGGCCGTTCAATCCGGACAACAGCCGTCTGTGCGCACGCCTCTACGCGTTGCCGGCCATGTGGATCCTGCGGCTGAACGTAAAGGCCGATGTGGACTCGCTGCGCAACAAGCCTGGCACCTGCGTGATCATCGCCAACCACCAGTCCAACTATGACCTGTTTGTGTTCGGTAACGTGGTGCCGCATCGCACGGTGTGCATCGCCAAGAAAAGCCTGAAATGGGTGCCGCTGTTCGGCCAGTTGTTCTGGCTGGCGGGCAATGTGCTGATCGACCGGGGCAATGCGCACAAGGCACGCCGCGCGATGCTCACCACCACCCACACATTGCAGCATGAGGACACGTCGATCTGGGTGTTCCCGGAGGGCACGCGCAACCTGGGTAAAGGGTTGCTGCCGTTCAAGAAAGGCGCGTTCCATATGGCGATTGCGGCCGGTGTGCCGATTGTGCAGGTGTGTGTCAGTAACTACGTGACACACATGCAGCTCAATCGCTGGAACAGTGGGGATGTGCTCATACGGTCGTTGCCGCCGATTCCTACGACTGGCCTGACTTCGGATGACATCCCGGCGTTGATGCAGGCGTGTCATGTGCAGATGGATGAATGCATCGCTCAGATGGACCGCGAGTTGCGAGCTGTCTGAACATTCTAGGGGCGCTTCGCCCCCCGGCGCGAGCAAGCTCGCTCACCACAAAAAAGCTTGGCGCTACGACGGAACGCCATTCAGGCTAAGCTGCCCAACACCTGTCCTCCCAATAAGAAGCGATCAGCACCATGGGTAGAGTTGTTGCAGCCGCCGTCTACAGCGCCGGTAAGAAAGTCACTGATATCACCCTTGATGAAGGCGCGGCCTGGGCCGCCAAACCCGACCACTTTGTGTGGATCGGCCTGGAAGAACCCGATGCCCAGGAGCTGGCCAACCTGCAACGCCAGTTCAACCTGCACGAATTGGCCATCGAAGACGCCCTGGAAAAACACAGCCGCCCCAAGCTGGAAACCTTCGGCGATGCGCTATTTATCGTCACCTACTCACCGGTGCGCGAGAACGGCAAGCTGGAGTTCATCGAAACCCATATCTTTGCCGGCAACGGCTACATCATCACCGCACGTAACGGTCACTCGGCGTCCTACGGTTTTGTGCGCCAGCGTTGTGAGGCGCGGCCGCTGTTGCTGGAGCATGGGGAAGATTTCGTACTCTATGCGCTGCTGGATTTCGTCACCGAGAACTACCAGCCGGTGAGCGAAGCGATCCATGCCGAAATCGATGAGCTGGAGCGCAATGTGCTGTGCAGTTCGTTGAGCGAGCGCGATATCCAGAAGATCCACGGCCTGCGCCGCGACGTGCTGCGGCTCAAGCGCTACGTGGCGCCGATGGTGGAGATCAGCCAGGAGCTGCAAAAGCTCAGCTTTCCGTTTATCGACAAGAACATGCGCCCGTATTTCCGCGACGTGCAGATTCACGTGACGCGCCAGATGGAAGACCTCACTACCCTGCGCGATATCGCCAGCCAGACCATCGAGATCGGTGTGCTACTGGAGGCTTCGCGCCAGAGCGTAGTCCAGCGCAAGTTCGCCGCGTGGGCAGCTATCCTCGCGTTCCCCACCGCGGTGGCGGGGATCTACGGGATGAACTTCCAGAACATGCCCGAGCTGCAATGGCACTACGGCTATTTTGCGGTGCTCGGGTTTATTGCGGCGGGCTGCACGGGTTTGTGGGCGAGTTTCAAGCGTTCGGGTTGGCTTTAAACCCGGGCCTCGGGCTTGTGTGCCACAAAACGCATCATCCATTCCGCCACGGTTGCACCGTGGTGGTCACGCTCCAGGCTGGCGACGCCGTTGGTGTAGACCTTTTCGCCCAAGGTTGTCTGAAGGATCTCCAGCAACTCGCGAGAATAGTCGTGGATAAATTCCGGATGCCCCTGGAAGCACAGCACCTGGTCGCCGATGTGGTACGCCGCAAACGGGCAGAACGCGCTGGATGCAATCACCGTGGCGTTCTCCGGCAGCGTGGTCACCTGGTCCTGGTGGCTGATCAACAGCGTCAGCTCTTCCACTTCCGGGCTCATCCACGGCGCCTTGGCATCGAGCTTGTAGTCGTGAATGCCCATGCCCCAGCCCTGGCCGGCGCGTTCGGTCTTGCCACCCAGCAGCAGTGCCAGCAACTGGTGGCCGAAGCAAATGCCGAGCAGCTTGTCGCCGCGCTCGTAACGTTCGAGCAGGTAGGTCTTGAGGGTCTGGATCCATGGGTCAGTGCCGAAGGAATCGGCCTTGCTGCCGGTCACCAAGTAAGCGTCGAACACTTCGTCGTCGGACGGGTATTCACCGTTCACCACGTTATAGACAACAAACTCGGCGGGAATCGGTTGCTTGGAGAACAGGCGCTTGAACATCTGCCCGTACCCTTGGTATTGATCGATCAAGCCTGGACGCAGGATATCGGTTTCCAGGATACAGACGCGTAGCGACATAAAAAATACCTGACACGGTGATGGGAATAATGCACACCCCAGAGCCTGCCTTGAAATGCCCCTTCAAGGCAAGCCCCTCCTGCGTCACCGGAACACGTCACCTTGCGCCGCTTTCTCCAGCAACAACGCCGGTGGCGTGAAACGTTCGCCATATTGCTCGGCCAGGTAACGAGCGCGGGCGATGAAGTCGTTCAAACCGTACTGGTTGATGAACTGCAACGCACCGCCGCTCCAGGCCGCGAAACCAATGCCAAAGATCGAGCCCACGTTGGCGTCCGCCGTGGACATCAACACCCCCTCCTCCACACAGCGCACGGTCTCGATGGCCTGGATAAACAGCAAGCGGTCGCGCACATCCTGTGGCGAGATGCGTTGGTCGGGCCGTTCAAAGCGGCTTTTCAGCTCTGGCCACAAGTACTTCTGCCCGCCGCTGGGGTATTCATAGAAACCGCCCCCCGCCGCCTTGCCCACGCGTTTGTATTCGTTGACCAACAGATCGATCACCGCCGTTGCCGGGTGTATCGGCACGGCCTTGCCTTCGGCCTGCAGATCCTTGGCCGTCTGCTGCCTTATATGGCTCATCAGGCTGAGCGAAACTTCATCCGACACCGCCAACGGCCCCACCGGCATACCGGCCTTGCGCGCTTCGGTCTCGATCATCGGCGCGGCAACGCCTTCGCCAAGCATGGCGATGCCTTCGTTGGTGAAAGTGCCAAACACCCGCGAAGTGAAGAAGCCACGGCTGTCGTTGACCACGATCGGGGTTTTCTTGATTTGCAGTACGAAATCGAAACCACGGGCCAGGGTTTCGTCGCTGGTGTGGGAACCCTTGATGATTTCCACTAGGGGCATCTTGTCCACCGGGCTGAAAAAATGCAGGCCGATGAACTTGGCTTGATCCGGCACTGCCGTGGCCAGGCCGCTGATGGGTAAGGTGGAGGTGTTGGAGGCGATCACGGCGTCGGCGCCGACTACGTTTTGCGCGGCGGCTGAGACCTTGGCCTTGAGTTCGCGATCTTCGAACACCGCTTCGATGATCAGGTCGCAACCGGCCAGGTCGTCATCGCTGGCCGTAGGAAGAATCCGCGCCAAGGTGATTTCCCGCTGTTCGGCGGTCAGTTGCCCACGGCTGACTTTCTTGTCCAGCAACGCCGCCGAATGCGCCTTGCCCTTCTCGGCGGCCGCAAGATTGATGTCCTTGAGCACCACCTCAATTCCCGCGCTAGCGCTGACGTAAGCGATGCCTGCGCCCATCATCCCGGCACCGAGCACGCCGACTTTGCGTGTAACGTTGGGCGCAAAACCTTGCGGCCGAGAACTGCCTGCGTTGATCTCATTGAGCTGAAACCAGAACGTGCTGATCATGTTCTTCGCCACTTGCCCCGTCACCAGCTCGGTGAAATAGCGCGTTTCGATCAGGTGTGCGGTGTCGAAATCCACTTGGGCGCCTTCGACGGCGGCGCAAAGGATTTTCTCCGGAGCGGGGAAACAGCCCTGGGTTTTACTGCGCAAAATCGAAGGCGCAATCGCCAGCATCTGCGCAACTTTCGGGCTCGATGGTGTACCACCGGGAATCTGGTAGGCCTTGTTGTCCCACGGTTGCTTGGCGTCCGGATTGGCCAGGATCCAGGCGCGGGACTTGGCCAGCAGTTCATCGCGATCCGCCGCCAGCTCATTCACCAGCCCGGCTTGCAGCGCTTGTTGCGGCCGCACTTTCTTGCCTTCCAGCAAATACGGCAGGGCCTTTTCCAGCCCCAGCATGCGCACCATGCGCACCACGCCACCGCCGCCCGGCAGCAGGCCCAGGGTGACTTCCGGCAAGCCAAGCTGCACCGACTTGTCGTCCAGCGCGACACGGTAATGACACGCCAGGCAAATCTCCCAGCCGCCCCCCAGCGCCGCGCCATTGATGGCGGCCACCACCGGTTTGCCGAGGGTTTCCAGGCGCCGCAGCTGTGCTTTCAACACCAGCACGCTGTCGTAGAATTCCTTGGCGTGAGCCTTGTCGACCTTGATCAGTTCATTCAAGTCGCCACCGGCAAAAAATGTCTTCTTGGCCGAGGTAATCACTACCCCGGCAAGGCTGTCTTTTTCCGCCTCCAGGCGCTCCACCGTGGCCGCCATGGCCTCGCGGTACACGCTGTTCATGGTGTTGGCGCTCTGGCCGGGCATATCGAGGGTCAGCACGACGATGCCGTCCTGGCCTTTTTCGTAACGAATGGCTTGGGTCATGACAGATTCCTTGGGCTCAGAGGCGTTCGATAATGGTGGCGATGCCCATGCCACCGCCGACACACAAAGTGGCCAGGCCATAGCGCTGCTGGCGCACTTCCAGCTCGTCGAGCAGGGTGCCAAGGATCGCGCAGCCGGTGGCGCCCAGCGGGTGGCCCATGGCGATGGAGCCGCCGTTCACGTTGACCCGCGCCGCGTCGATGCCCATGTCCTTGATGAACTTGAGCACCACCGAGGCAAACGCTTCGTTGACCTCGAACAGGTCAATGTCTTCAACACGCAGCCCAGCCTTGGCCAGGGCCTTGCGTGTGGCAGGCGCGGGGCCGGTGAGCATGATGGTCGGGTCGGTACTGGTGACCGCCGTGGCGACGATACGCGCGCGGGGTTGCAGGCCCAGTTCGCGGCCCTTGGCCTCGGAGCCGATCAACATCAACGCGGCGCCATCGACGATGCCGGAGCTGTTGCCCGGTGTGTGCACATGGTGGATGCGCTCCACATGGCTGTAGACCCGTAGTGCGGTGGCGTCGAAGCCCATCTGCCCCATCATTTCAAAACTGGGCTTGAGCTTGCCAAGGCCTTCGAGGGTGGAGTCGCCGCGAATGAATTCGTCGTGGTCGAGCAGCACAATGCCGTTCTGGTCCTGCACCGCAATCAGCGACTTATTGAAGGCACCGGCCGCGCGGGCCCTGGCCGCTTTCTGCTGCGAATGCAGGGCAAAGGTGTCGACGTCCTCGCGGGTGAAACCTTCCAGGGTAGCGATCAGGTCTGCACCGATACCCTGGGGGGTGAAATGGCTGTGCATATTGGTCTGGGGGTCGAGCACCCAGGCGCCACCGTCGCTGCCCATGGGCACGCGGGACATGGACTCGACGCCACCGACCACCACCAGGTCTTCGAAGCCGGAGCGCACCTTCATCGCGCCCAGGTTGACCGCTTCCAGGCCTGAGGCGCAGAAGCGGTTGATCTGCACGCCGGCGACGCTGATGTCCCAGTCCGCCACCAGCGCGGCGGTCTTGGCGATGTCGGCGCCTTGGTCGCCCACGGGGGTCACGCAGCCGAGCACGATGTCGTCGACCTGATGGGTGTCGAGGTCGCTGCGTCGGGCCAGGGCGGTGAGCAAGCCGGCCACCAGGTTCACTGGCTTGACGCTGTGCAAGGCGCCGTCGGGCTTGCCTTTGCCACGGGGCGTGCGTATCGCATCAAAGATCAAAGCTTGGGTCATGACGTCCTCGAACCGCTGTGCATGTGTGCCTCTACCTTAGGCCCGATTGACACGGTTTCAATGACGAATGCGCTCATTGCTTTTGACCCCCTCGCTCGGACGAACGGTAGCCAACGTGGGCGATTACCTGATTAATCGTTTTAGCTGTCTAGCCAAGGCATTGGCGCCAAGATGGCGATATGCCTCATGCCTTTTTAAGCTCAAAAGTTGATTAGCTGATATGAAATGGGTCTAAGCCACGAAGAACGAGGGCTCTAAGGTTCAATCAGTAAGAAGTTGCTGCCGGGTTTTGCTGGAGCAGCTGTAAGAAAAGCGACACGTCATCTCGCCAAACTGAAATAAAAACCGGCACGCATTTGACGCTCAGGAATAACAACAAAAGGCAGTCAGCCATGTTCAAACATTCGAAAGTACGTCAGGCGGGACTCATTCTGTTCGCCACCACACTGATTCTGATCTTGCCCAACTTAACCAAGGTTATTGGGTGACCCCTCCACGCCCACATTCCGTGCCATCACAGCACAGGGTTTGCAGCTTTTGGCAGCACCTGCCGGGACATTGTGCATAGCGGTCCTGCAGGGGCTGCCTTTTTGCGTGTCGAATTCCGGTATCGTTAGCCTAAATACACCTTTGATTCGAGCCTGCGTCTTGAAATCCATCCTCGCCCTCGTCGCTGTGCTGATCACGCTGCCCGCTGCGGCCGCGCAATTGACCATCGAACTCGACCACACCCGCAAGACCTGGCAGACCGCCGACTTGCTCAAGCACCCACAAGCGCAGTCGGTACAGATCGTTGATGACGTGTCTTACAAGCGCACCCTGACCTATCGCGCCGTGCCGCTGGCAGTGCTCCTACCGGGGTTGAAACCTGAGAGTCACCTGCAAGCCGTTGCCCTTGATGGATTCGCCGCCGAACTCACGGCTGCGCCGCTGCTGGAGACCCACGGTGCACGCGCCTGGCTGGCGGTGGAAGATCCCGCCCAGCCATGGCCTGCGCTGGCCGACGGTAAACCGAGTGCCGGGCCGTTCTACCTGGTGTGGACCGACCCGCAAGCCGGGCACATCAGCCCGGAGCAGTGGCCGTTCCAGATTTCGGCGATCAAGCAATTGAAGACCGTCGCGGAACGCTTTCCGGCGCTGCTGCCCGACCCGAAACTGGCGGCCAATGACCCGATCAACCAAGGCTTTGCGCTGTTCCAGAAGAATTGCCTGGCCTGTCATCGTCTCAATGGCGCCGGTGATGCTCAGGTGGGGCCGGACCTGAATATCCCCTACAACCCCACCGAGTATTTCGGTGGGGATTTCCTCAAGCGCTATATCCGTGACCCGCAGAGCCTGCGGCATTGGCCACAGGCGAAGATGCCGGCGTTTGCCGCCAGTGTGTTGCCCGACAATGAGCTGGATTTATTGGTGGGGTATTTGAAGCATATGGCCGGGCGCAAGCAACAACCCTGATCTTGACGTTGCCCCTGTAGGAGCCGGCAAGCCGGCGCCTACAGTTGATCTGCGGTGTTCTGGGTTATTGCTGCTGGACAGAAATCACCGGCGTCGGCGCCACGAACACCTTGGCATGCATCTGCTCATGCCCGCCGCCACGGCGCATGCCGCGTACCGGGCAGGCGTCGAGGTAATCCAGCCCCACCGCCAGCTTCAAATGCCGCTCCGGGCGGGCCAGTTGGTTGGTCACGTCAAAGCTGTACCAGGCGTCATCCAGCCAGGCTTCGGCCCAGGCGTGGCTGGCCAGGTGCGTGCTGTCCTCCGAGTACAAATACCCCGACACATACCGCGCCGGAATCCCCAGGCTGCGTGCGCAGGCCAGAAACGCATGGGTATGGTCCTGGCACACGCCTGCACGACCAGCGAAGGCTTGCGCGGCGCAGGTGTCGACCTCGGTCGCGCCAGGCATGTAGACCATCGTCTGGCTGAGCGCATGCATCAGGTCGATCAGCGCCGTACGGTCGCGACGCTGATGGCAATGCTGGTCGGCAAACCCGCGCAGGGCTTCATCGGGCTCGGTGAGGCGGGTACAGCGCAGGAATGGGAACGCCGATTGGCTCTCATGCTCGGCCTCGTGCAATTCGTCGATGTCCACCTGGCCACGGGCGCCGATGATTATGGCGTCATGGGGTTCATCCAGGGTCAACACATGCAGGATGTTGCCGAACGGGTCCACTTGGGCGCGCACCGGACGCGGCAGGTCAAGCTGCCAACTCAGTACGTGCTGGCGCTCGCTGTCGTGGGGCGTGAGGCGCAGGTATTGGATGCTGGCGCGCACTTGGTCTTCGTAGTGGTAGGTGGTTTCGTGGCTGATGGAGAGTCTCATGCCGCCTCCAGGTAGGAACTGTAGATGGCGTCGCCCAACTGGCGGACCAAGGGAATAAAGTCGGTCAGCCAGGCGTGCAGGCCTTCCTCAAGGATTTCATCGATGGCGGTAAAGCGCAGGCGCGCATCCATCTCGGCCGCCAGGCGCTGTGCTGGGCGGCCATTGATGCCAGGCAGGCTGGCGAGGATCTGGTCGATCTCCTCACTGCAGGCCCGCAGTGAGCGCGGCACATCGGCGCGCAGCAGCAACAACTCGGCGACTTGCCGCGCGCCGGGGGCGTCGCGATAAATCTCGGTGTAGGCCTCGAACGACGACAACGCACGCAGCAAGGCGCTCCATTGATAGTAGGCGTGGGCCGTGCCATCGGTGACTGCTTCGGCACGGTCACCGGCCATTTCGTAGCGGGCGTCCAGCAGGCGCAGGGTGTTGTCGGCACGTTCGATAAAGGTGCCCAGGCGAATGAAGCGGAAGGCATCGTTGCGCATGATGGTGCCGTAGGTGGCACCGCGGAACAGATGGGACCGCTCCTTGACCCACTCACAGAACCGGCTCATGCCATAGCGGCTCAGGCCTTGCTGGGCGATGTCGCGGATATCCAGCCAGGTCGCGTTGATGTTTTCCCACATGTCAGCGGTAATCCGCCCACGCACCGCATGGGCGCTGGCCCGCGCCGCGCCGAGGCAGCTGTAGATGCTGGCCGGGTTGGCCGCATCCAGGGCAAAAAAGTGCAACAGGCGCTCGGCGTGCAGTTCGCCGTGGCGTTCGTGGTAATCCTCCAAGGTGCCGGTGATCAACAGCGGCATGGCCAGTTCATGCAGGCCATCACCGCGCCCGTCCTGGGGCATCAGCGACAGCGAATAGCTGACATCGAGCATGCGCGCGAGGTTTTCCGCACGTTCCAGGTAGCGCGACATCCAGTACAAATCCGAGGCAGTTCTACTCAACATGGCATCAGTCCTCGACCACCCAGGTGTCTTTGGTGCCGCCACCCTGGGACGAGTTGACCACCAGCGAGCCTTCGCGCAATGCCACGCGGGTCAGGCCACCGGGGACCACACGGGTTTCCTTGCCGGACAACACGAACGGGCGCAGGTCGATATGACGTGGCGCAATGCCGTTTTCGACAAAGGTCGGGCAGGTGGATAAACACAGGGTTGGCTGGGCAATATAGGCGTGGGGCTTGGCCTTGATACGCGCACGGAAGGCTTCGATTTCCGCCGCTGTGGACGCGGGGCCGACCAGCATGCC
Source organism: Pseudomonas sp. AC112 (assembly GCF_979253545.1). Classification (NCBI taxonomy): domain Bacteria; kingdom Pseudomonadati; phylum Pseudomonadota; class Gammaproteobacteria; order Pseudomonadales; family Pseudomonadaceae; genus Pseudomonas; species Pseudomonas sp. AC112. The sequence goes on along the minus strand of NZ_CEEDCM010000001.1, from coordinate 3,905,502 downwards.
GTAGCCGCCGGAGCCCTGGGTTTCCTTGACGACCAGGTCTGGCAAGTTGGCCAATACGTGGGACAGTTCGTCGGGCCTACGGCACTGGAATGTAGGAACGTTCTTCAGGATGGGTTCTTCGTCCAGGTAAAAACGGATCATCTCGGTGACAAAGGGGTACACCGACTTGTCATCCGCCACCCCAGTGCCGATGGCATTGGCCAGCACCACATTGCCGGAGCGATAGGCCGCGAGCAGGCCGGGCACGCCAAGCATGGAATCCGGGTTGAAGGCCAAGGGATCGAGGAAGGCGTCATCCAGGCGACGGTAAATCACGTCCACGGCCTTGGGGCCATCGGTGGTGCGCATGAAGACGCGGTCATCGCGCACGAACAGGTCGGCGCCTTCCACCAGTTCCACGCCCATTTCACGGGCAAGAAAGGCGTGCTCAAAGAACGCGCTGTTGAAGCGGCCCGGGGTCAATACCACCACACTGGGGTTGTCCAGGGGGCTGGAGCTTTTCAGGGTGTCCAGCAACAGATTGGGGTAGTGGTCGATGGGCGCGATGCGTTGGGCGGCGAACAGCTCGGGGAACAGGCGCATCATCATCTTGCGGTCTTCAAGCATGTAGCTCACGCCGCTGGGGGTACGCAGGTTGTCTTCCAGCACGTAGTACGTGCCGTCGCCATCGCGTACGAGGTCGATCCCAGAAATGTGGGAATACAGGTCGCGGTGCAGGTCCAGGCCCTGCATCGCCAATTGGTATTGCTCGTTGGCCAGCACCTGTTCGGCGGGAATGATCCCGGCCTTGATGATGCGCTGTTCGTGATACAGGTCGGCGAGAAACATATTCAGCGCCTTGACCCGCTGGATACAGCCGCGCTCGACAATCCGCCATTCGCTGGCGGGAATGCTGCGGGGGATGGTGTCGAAGGGAATCAGGCGCTCGGTGCCCTGCTCGTCCCCGTACAGGGTGAACGTGATCCCGGCGCGGTGAAACAGCAAATCGGCTTCGCGCCGGCGTTGAGCCAGCAATTCAGGCGGTGTTTCGGCCAACCAACGGGCGAACTCGCGGTAATGAGGCCGGACCTGCCCTGCCCCATCGTACATTTCATCGTAATAAGTGCGGATCATGCCGAACTCCTTGTCACCCGGGCGCAAGAACCATCGCAAGGCCCGTGCCAGCGGCATAAACACTTAAAAATCAGTGAGTTGAATTACAACGAGAATCCTCTCGCACCGTCCTGGTGCGCAGAATGCCCGGTGCATGGCGGCACGCTTCATCGTAATGCGGGCTTTGCCTATCAACAGCATAGTCAGAGTTGATTTCACTGCCCGCCGAAGTCTGCGGATAATCGGCCCCATCTGCTGAACAGGATGCGTCCTACAGTTTCAGCGAACCGCTCTTCCCTTTAAGCCACCCTCTTGGGTGGTTTTTTTTTGCGCGCTGAATGCGTGGGTGAAATTGTCAGTGCAGCACAAACAAAATCGGCCGACCCAAAAGGTCAGCCGATACGCTGTGTTGCTCATACATTGCCGCTACATGGGTAACCCACGCACCTCCTGCTTGACGCCCCATCCCTCGATGATCCCGCCCAGCGGCTCGACCACCGCCCCAAAGTCCTGCTCGAAGTCTCCTATGCCGTCGTAGGTGGCAGACATGATTTTGCTCAGCTCCAAGTACCAGGCGCCATCGTCGCGCGCACTGACCTGGGCATTCAGGGATTCCCCACGAAACTCACCCGCAGCCCTGCGCGCCCGTTCCTCATCCGGGAAAATGGCGTAGAACTCGATGGGGTGAAAACGCGAGAAGTCGAAGCCGCCCTCTTTCATGCGGCGCAGAACGTTGGTGCTGATGTCTTCTTGATAGGCTGTGCTCATGAAAAGTGCTCCTCGAATTGATGGATAGACTTTCCGTGCTTCCCGAAGCCCACGCCGTACTGGCGTGGGGGCTACGGCAACAACATCACCGCTGGAAAACAAGCATGTAGCTGACAAGACCAGACCTTAGCGATTCATTCGCTGATCTCACTTGCAGAGTAGCGCGAAGCTATCACCTCCACCAGAGGCGCTTTAAGTGTGTACAGGGAATGTTCAGGCGGCGGGAGAGATGTCGAGGATCTGGATACTGTTCTGGTCTTTGAGGATCTTGACCGTAGGCTCGGGCTTGCGGCCCTCCAGGTCATTGAGGTCCAGTTCAGCGGCGATGGGCACCAGTTTGTTGCGAATCATGTGTGCCGCATCTTCGAGGCTGGGCTTCTGATCGCAGGTGAACTGCTCTACGGTCTGAACGCCGTGATCATCAACGAAGGTAATCTGCCACTTTTGCATCGGTGCCTCCTCGATAAAACCCGTGTGTGGGCTTACCACTATCTGGACCTTGAGGGTTCGCCAAACGTTCCACTCAAGTCAGGAGGCACCGGATCAACTGCGCTTATTTTTCAGCGTGTTCTTTCAAGGCTTTCAAGGTGTTGAACGGCGCGTCCACCACAAACTTGTTGGCCAACCACGAAGGCACGCTGCCACCTGGCTCGGTGTGCACCTGGTAAGTGACTTCGGTCTGGTTGTCGCCTTTTGGCACGAGTTTCCAGAAGCCATCCACCTGGGCAACCCGTACGTAGCCTTTTTCTTCAGGCTTGTAGGTCGGGACGCCTTCGAGCTTACGGGTCAGCGTGCCGTCGGCCGCCTTGGTGGTGGTGATATGCAGGTAGGAATCACGGTCCGTCACGGGGAACGGGGCCTTGAATTGGGTGTAGGTCCAGCTCTCGTCACCTTTCTTGTCGACCAGCTTCTGGGACTTGCACTCGTGGATCCAGGCACAGGCACCGGCCACGTCTTCCTGCAGGGCGACGATTTTGGCCACAGGCGCCTTGATCACGGTCACACCGCGATAGGCCTTGTACTTGGAGCCGGCAATTTCGCTCAGGGACACCTTGATACCGTCTTCGTCCTTGGCGACTTGCCAATCCTCAGCCTGGGCAGTGGCAGCAAACAACATCGTAAAACCGCACAACACAGCCATTCGTTTCAGCGAACCCATTGTTGTATTCCTTATTGTTGAAGTTCCGATAGTAAAGCCCATCAAGCCGCCGTCATGTGCTCCCACCAGCCGATCAAACGGATCGCATCGGCCTGGTCGGAGCCGCACACCTCGATGTCCGCCTTGAAGTCACTGCACACCGCCGGTCGTTCCGGTTGCCCGAACAGCAGGCATAGCTGTTCGACCGACAGGTGCAGGCAGCGTTCGCCCGCAGGTTTGCCTTGTGGCATACCCGGTAACGGCGAACTGATGGAGGGGGCGATGCAGCAAGCGCCACAGCCTTCACGGCAATTCATGACCAGCAGGTCCTCGACGACTCAATGTGGATGGCCGGGCTAGAGTACGCCCTAAAACAGCCGTTTTAAAATGGTCTAACAGGGGTTTTTCGCAGAAAACAAAAGTGACTGACCAGTCTGCGACAGATGGTCGAAGGGACACGTCACGTTTGTGGGAAAAGTTTACTGCTTGAATTCGAAATCCAGCGCTGCACCTTCCACATCGCGCCGCTCTTCGTTGCGCAATTGCAGCCTCATCTCATTGCTGAGCAGGCGGCCGTTGATCTGGAAAGCACTGTTATCGGTGGGCTTCTCGCCGAACATCGGCGGCAGCAGGGGCACGCTCTTGGGCTTGGGCATAGTGCCAATGGGCTGCAAGTGCCTGACCATGTCCGACGGCAGTGACAAGTCCAACTGTGCCGGCGGCAGTTGGGTCTGTGCCACTTCTCGGGACGATTTTGACTTACTGGCCGCACGTTTTTTGGCTGCGGCGGCTGGCTTCTTCACCGCGGGCGCTTTTTTGACGGGTGCCGGTTTTCTCGCGGGAGTCTTCTGTTCGGAGTCAATAGCAGGCTTGGTTTCGCTCACAGGGGCCGCCGCCAGCGCCGTGCCGACGTTGCACAGGCCTAACAGGCCAATCACCAAAACAGCGCGAAAAATCCGAGTCATATTGCCTACAGCGTTAACGGCAGAGGGCCATATGCTCGCTTGTTGTGCACGGCATGACAAGCGCGGTGATTAGCCAGCTATCGGAGTTGTCCCTTTTTTGCGCCTCAGAGTCCAGCCGCCGTCTCCTGGCATAACTGGCTGGCCAGCATCCCCAGGGTCATCAGCGCCCGCTCTGCCTCGCGGTTCCACGGGGTACCGCAGTTGAGGCGGATGCAGTGGTTGAACTGCTCGGTATTACTGAAGATCAACCCTGGCGCAATGCTGATGCCCTGTTGCAGGGCACGCACGTGCAGTTCCTGGGTATTGACCCGTCCCGGCAAACTGACCCACAGGATAAAGCCGCCGGTCGGGCGGGTCATTTGCGTGCCTTCCGGGAAATACTGCTGCACCGCCAGCTGAAAGGCGCTGAGGTTCTTGCGGTACTCCTGGCGGATATAGCGCAAATGCCGATCGTAGCCCCCATTTTCCAGGTACGCGGCGACGCCCATCTGTGTGACGCTGCACGCGGAGTGGGTGCTGAACATCTGCAGGCGCTGGATTTCCTGCTGGTACTTGCCGGCGATCATCCAGCCGATGCGCACCCCCGGGGACAGCGTCTTGGAAAAGCTTGAGCAGTAGATCACTCGGTCAAGGCGGTCGTAGGCTTTCAGGGCTTTGGTGCGGCCCAGTTCGAACATCAGCTCGCCGTAGATATCGTCCTCGACAATCTGGATATCGAAATCCGAGGCCAGGCGCAGCAAGTGTTTCTGCCGTTCCTCGGGCATGGTGCCGCCCAGGGGATTGCTCAGGCGCGTGGTCAGTACCAGCGCCTTGATCGACCATTGGTTGGCCGCCAGTTGCAGGGCTTCCAGGCTCATGCCGGTGGAGGGGTCGCTAGGGATCTCGATGACTTTGAGGCCGAGCAGATCTGCCAATTGCAGCAAACCGTAATAGGTCGGTGACTCTGCAGCGATCAGGTCGCCGGGCCGCGTCAGCACGCGCAGCGACATCTGCAAGGCATCGACGCAACCGTGGGTGATGACCACTTCGGAAGGGTCCACCACCACGCCCGCATCGCGCATACGGATCGCCACCTGGCGGCGCAGCGGTTCGAATCCGGGGCTGAACATGTAGCTGAAGGCCCGTGGGCTCTGGAAGCGCGTGACCTTGGCCAACTGCTGGTGCAACGCGCGCACCGGCAAGTAATCCACGCTAGGCACAGCGGCGCCCAACGGGAATACGCCTTCGCGGCGCGACTCGCCCAACACTTGCTGGATGATACTGCTGCGGGTGACCAACCCCGGGCGCTCTACCCGGGCGATGTCCGGCGTTGGCGCGGTGAGCGCGGGTGTCTGGTGTACGTAATAGCCGGACTGCGGCCGCGCCCGGATCAGCCCCTGGTCTTCCAGGTTGGCGTAGGCCTGCAACACCGTGGCGTGGCTCACGTTCAACTGCGAGCTCATCTTGCGCACCGAAGGCACGCGCTCGCCCGGTTGATAGACACCGCGCCGGATATCCTCAGCCAGTTGCTGGGCGATACGTTGGTAAAGCAACAGATTGGTCATGACGCAGCACTCGATTTCACGGGTATTTTATTTTTGTGTGAAACATACCGGCACAGTTTAGAAGTGTACGGGGACAGTTGCCACAATAGTCGAGCGCGGGCGGGAGTGACAGTAAAAACTGTAATGCTAAGGCGCATAAAAAAACCGATCATTGACCGGCTTACGCAACCTGTAGGAGCTGGCTTGCCAGCGATGCAGGCAACTCGGTCTATCAGGTAAACCGAGGCGATGCTATCGCTGGCAAGCCGGCGCCTACAGGTTGATCTGTGTCAGGCGACTAGCGCGCGGCGCCGAGTTGGCCTTTCTCGTCCGAGAACACGATTTCGACGCGACGGTTCTGCGCCCTGCCCCGCTCGGAGGCGTTGGCTTCGACCGGGTATTGATCGCCGTAGCCTTCAACCTGGATGCGTTTTTCATCGATCCCCAAGTCCACCAGCACATCGGCCACCGACTGCGCGCGGTCGCGGGACAGTTTGAGGTTTTCCTGCTCGCCGCCAGTGTTGTCGGCATAGCCCTCGATACGCACGACGCGCTTGGGGTTCAGCTGCAGGAACTGCACGATTTTCAGCACGGTGCGGTTGGCGGAGTTCTTCAGCTCGGCATCACCGGTGTCGAACAGCACGTCACCCAAGGTCATCACCAAGCCGCGATCAGTCTGGGTGGTGGCCAGGCTGGCGATCTGTTCTTCGAGCCATTTGCCCTGCTGCTGCACGCTGATCAGCTTGCTTTCGCGCAGGGCCAGTTGCAGGCGCTGGCGTTCCAGTTCGAGCTTGGCACCACGTTCCTGGTTGAGCGCCTGCTCGGTGTGTTCGCGGGCAATGGCACTGTAGCGCTGGCTCAGGTAGGCGTAATGCACCACGTCGGCGCCGCTGCCCCAATAGCTGGACAAACGGTCGGCGCGGGCCAGGGATTCCCCGGCGCGAATCACGTCCTTGGGCGCGATGCGCAACACGTTGGCGTCTTCCTTGACCTTCTGGAAATCACTGCCCGCCTGCTGCAAGGCTTGCTCGCCATTGGGGTGGCTGGCGCAGCCGCCCAGCGCAGCGCTGCCCAGCAGCAACACGCAGCTCAGACCACGGATCATCGGGCTCATTGGGCTTCTCCCAACTGCAACTGCTTGCGCAAACGGGTGATGCGGGTGTTAAGCACGTTCAGTTGTTCCTGGCTCTTGCGGGTCAGCACGTGGGCTTCGGCCAGGCGTGCGTCCAGCTCGGCCTGTTCGGCCTGCATGCGCGCGTCCTTGTAGGACTGGTCGGCCATGTCGGCCTTGGCCTGGGCGAATTTGTCTTCGGCCAGTTTCAGTTCGGGTGATTCATCGGCACTGGCACCCACGGCGCTGGCTTGTTCCAAGGCTTGCTGGGTGAGGCGTATTTGTTCATTCGGCGCAGGATCGGCTGCACATCCCGCCAGAGCGACAACGGCGAGGGCCGCGAAAAGAGGTCGAAGAGTCACTGAAAATCCCTACTTTGTTGGGGTGCCGACGGGTTGCTGCAATTGCGCCTTCCAGCGCTCCAGATTGCTCTGCAACGCAGCTTGCGCCACACCGGACGCGGGCAATTCTGTCATCTTTTTGGCGAGCTGTCCGCGCAACCACGGATCATTGCAGGCCGAGTTATGGGAAATCGCCAGGTACAAGCCCGGCTGATCGATAGGCACATCGCGGGCCACCAGGTCATTGCTCATGCCCAAGGTCTGCGCCATGGCCATGCCGGAATAACGCCCGGCGAGCACGTAGTCCACCTCCCCCAGCAGCAGCTTCTGGAACGCTGGCGTCAGGGACGGCAGGCGTTGCAGGCTCAGTTGCTCGCCGGCGAAGGTTTCAAAGGCGGCGCTCAAGCGTGCACGCTCCGACACAGCACCCTTGTGCCCATGCAGGTCGGCAGCCGTGGTGTAGGCCAGCGCCGAATCCTTGCGCGTCCACACCAGGTAGTCGAGCTGCACCAAGGCTGGGTGAATGTAGTCGAGGGTTTCCAGCTCACCCAGGTTCAGCGGTGCATCGGCCAGGATATCCATGCGCCCGCTGCGCACTTCTTCCAGGGCCAGGGAGCGTTTTCCACCGTAGAGCAGGTCGATTTTCAACCCGAGGTCCTTGGCCACTTGCTGCAACACATCGGCGGTGGCGCCGATCAGGCGCGTGGGGTCTTGGGGGTCTCGCCAAAGCAGGGGCGGCGTGTCCGGGCTGCCGGTGATCACCAGCCGATCGCATTTGCCGGCGGCCAGCGTCAGGCCTGGCAACAACGTAAGGCCCAGCAGTACGCTCCAACGATACAATTGCATGACAGATTCTCCCAATAACAAACGCATCCCTTGTAGGAGCCGGCTTGCCGGCGATGGCGTCCGCACGATCAACACCCGTCTCAGGGCCGCATCGCCGGCAAGCCAGCGCCTACAGGGGCAAAAAAAAACCCGGTCACAAGGACCGGGCTCTTTATAAGTGAAGCGACTGGATTAGACCAGCTTCTCCAACTCAGGTACGGCTTCGAACAAGTCCGCCACCAGGCCGTAATCAGCCACCTGGAAGATCGGGGCTTCTTCGTCCTTGTTGATCGCAACGATCACTTTGGAGTCTTTCATACCGGCCAAGTGCTGGATCGCGCCGGAGATACCGACGGCGATGTACAGCTGTGGCGCAACGATTTTGCCGGTCTGGCCGACCTGCATGTCGTTGGGTACGAAACCTGCGTCGACGGCCGCGCGGGAAGCGCCGACCGCAGCGCCCAGCTTGTCGGCCAGGGCGTACAGGTGCTTGAAGTTGTCACCGTTCTGCATGCCACGGCCGCCGGAAACGACGATCTTGGCAGCGGTCAGCTCAGGACGATCCGACTTGGCCAGCTCTTCGCCAACGAAGCTGGAGGTGCCAGCGTCGTGGGCAGCCGCAACGGCTTCAACGGCAGCCGAACCACCTTCGGCGGCAACCGGGTCGAAACCGGTGGCACGTACGGTGATGACTTTGATCGAAGCGTTGGACTGTACGGTCGCGATGGCGTTACCGGCGTAGATCGGGCGCTTGAAGGTGTCGGCGCTTTCTACCGAAATGATCTCGGAGATCTGGTCAACGTCCAGCTGCGCGGCAACGCGTGGCAGGATGTTTTTGCCGTTGGAGGTGGCGGCAGCCAGGATGTGGCTGTAGCCAGCGCCCAGCTCAGCTACCAGCGGAGCAACGTTTTCTGGCAACTGATGCGCGTAGGCGGCATTGTCAGCGTTCAGGACTTTGCTCACGCCCGCGATTTTCGCAGCGGCTTCAGCCACGGCGCCAGCGCCCTGGCCGGCAACCAGTACGTGAATGTCGCCACCGATTTTAGCAGCGGCAGCCACGGTGTTCAGGGTGGCCGGGGCCAGCACCTTGTTATCGTGTTCGGCGATTACGAGGATAGTCATGATCAGATCACCTTCGCTTCGTTTTTCAGTTTCTCGACCAGTTCAGCCACCGACTTGACCTTGATGCCTGCGCTGCGAGCAGCCGGCGCTTCAACTTTTACGGTCTTGTTGGTAGAGGCGGTGGAAACGCCCAAAGCTTCAGGAGTGACCGACTCAAGCGGCTTCTTCTTGGCTTTCATGATGTTTGGCAGGGACGCATAGCGCGGCTCGTTCAAACGCAGGTCGGTGGTGACGATGGCCGGCAGCTTCAGGGAAACGGTCTGCGCGCCGCCGTCGATTTCACGGGTCACCGCTACGCTGTCGCCGCTGACTTCGACTTTGGAAGCGAAGGTGCCCTGGCCGTAACCGGTCAGTGCAGCCAGCATCTGGCCAGTCTGGTTGTTGTCGCTGTCGATCGCCTGTTTGCCAAGGATCACCAGCTGAGGCTGTTCCTTGTCGACAACGGCTTTGAGCAGCTTGGCAACGGCCAGGGAGGTCAGCTCTTCAGCGGACTCGACCAGGATAGCGCGGTCGGCGCCCAGTGCCAGGGCGGTACGCAGCTGCTCTTGAGCAGTGGTAGGGCCGATGGAAACCACGACGATTTCAGTCGCCACGCCTTTCTCTTTCAGGCGTACGGCTTCTTCCACGGCGATTTCGCAGAAAGGGTTCATCGACATCTTGACGTTAGCGAGGTCGACGCCGGAATTGTCCGCCTTGACGCGAACTTTCACGTTGTAATCGACAACGCGTTTGACAGCTACAAGAACCTTCATGGATTCCTCGTTACTCTCCGGTGAAAAGAAAGTCGCCTAGGCGAACCTGGCGGTTGATGCTCATCGGCACACAAGGGCACCTCCAAAAACGTCGGCGGATGACCTTGCTCACGGGAAATGATGACCGTTCGTCAGTGGTGACTGAGAGGTCATTCTTTATCGCAGCGTGTAAACTGCGCGCCAACGTCTGGGCACGCGTCACCTGTCTTGCTTTTGGACGTGCTCTTGAAACCTGCTGTCTGCCTACGGTAAGCGCAAAACCGACCGTATATTGACCGGAACACCTATTCTGGTCAATACGGCAAAATAGCCAGTCATAAGCCGCGCCTCTTTGATTTACCTAGCCTGCGGGCAATTCAAACAAACGTTTGTATTGGACGCTGACAGTGGTGTAGATATAATGCGCCACCTAGAGAGAAAGGTGGGTCATCCCTGCCATTTGGCACAGTGATGATGGATACGACACCGAACCTCCACCCATTAGAAAAAAAAGCCTGTTGAGCCTTGAGTAGGAGATAGCCTGTGGAACGCGAATACATGGAATTCGACGTGGTCATCGTCGGCGCTGGCCCGGCGGGACTGTCTGCCGCCTGCCGACTGAAGCAGAAGGCCGCCGAAGCCGGTAAGGAAATCAGCGTCTGCGTGGTCGAGAAAGGCTCCGAAGTCGGCGCGCATATCCTGTCCGGTGCCGTGTTCGAACCACGCGCCCTGAACGAACTGTTCCCGGACTGGAAAGAACTCGGCGCCCCGCTCAACACCCCCGTGGTGCGCGATGACATCTATGTACTGCGCAGCCCCGACGCCTCCACCAAGGTGCCTGATTTCTTTGTGCCCAAGACCATGCACAACGAAGGCAACTACATCATCTCCCTGGGCAACCTGTGCCGCTGGCTGGCCCAGCAGGCCGAGAACCTGGGCGTGGAAGTCTACCCAGGCTTTGCCGCCCAGGAAGCGTTGTTCGACGAAAACGGCGTGGTGCGCGGGATCATCACCGGTGACCTCGGCGTCGATCGCGAAGGCCATCCAAAAGAAGGCGTCTACACCCCGGGCATGGAACTGCGTGGCAAGTACACGCTGTTCGCCGAAGGTTGCCGTGGCCACATCGGCAAGCAGCTGATCCAGCGTTTCAACCTGGACAGCGACGCCGACGCCCAGCACTACGGCATCGGCCTGAAGGAAATCTGGGAAATCGACCCGGCCAAACACCAGCCAGGCCTGGTGGTGCACACTGCCGGTTGGCCGCTGGACATCATGAGCGCCGAAAACACCGGCGGCTCGTTCCTCTATCACCTGGAAAACAACCAGGTGGTGGTCGGCTTGATCGTCGACCTGTCCTACAGCAACACCTTCCTGTCGCCGTTCGATGAGTTCCAGCGCCTCAAGCACCATCCGGTGCTGGCCCAATACCTGGAAGGCGGCAAGCGCATCAGTTACGGTGCCCGTGCCATCTGCAAAGGTGGCCTGAACTCGCTGCCGAAGATGGTCTTCAAGGGCGGCGCGCTGATCGGTTGCGACCTCGGCACTTTGAACTTTGCCAAGATCAAGGGCAGCCACACCGCGATGAAGTCCGGCATGCTCGCCGCCGACGCCGTGGCCGACCGCCTGTTCGCCGAATCCGAAGGCGGTGATGAACTGACCGCTTACGTCGACAGCTTCAAGTCCAGCTGGCTGTACGAAGAACTGTTCGCCAGCCGCAACTTCGGCCCGGCGATGCACAAGTTCGGTCCGATCCTTGGCGCGGGCTTCAACTGGTTCGACCAGAACATCCTGGGCGGCAAGATGCCGTTCACCCTGCACGACACCAAGCCGGACTACGCCTGCCTCAAGCTGGCGAAAGACAGCAAGAAGATCAACTACCCGAAACCCGACGGCAAGCTGAGCTTCGACAAGCTGAGCTCGGTGTTCATCTCCGGTACCAACCACGAAGAAGAGCAACCGTGCCACCTGAAGCTCAAGGACCCGAGCATCCCGATCGGCACCAACCTTCCGCTCTACGATGAACCGGCGCAGCGCTACTGCCCGGCCGGCGTGTATGAAGTGATCACCCAGGAAGACGGCGAGAAGCGCTTCCAGATCAATGCCCAGAACTGCGTGCACTGCAAGACCTGCGACATCAAGGACCCTTCGCAGAACATCACGTGGGTCACGCCGGAAGGCGCGGGTGGGCCGACTTACCCGAACATGTAAGCCGGCTGCTTGAGTAAAAAAAGGCTCCCAAATGGGGTAATGCCAGTCAGTTAAGCTGACTGGCATTTTTATTTCTGATTGGATACTTCGGTGATTTGAGCCGGATGGCTCGGGGATAAATACGCTCCTCTCGCCGATGAGGCAGGACATAGTGCGGCGCTGAAGCATGAAGCTCGGCCAGGTATTTGGGGATGTTCCCGGAGCGGTCGGCCGAGACGCTGTTGATAAACCCTAAAATTGCCCAGGTACAGGCGGTAAAGCTCATTTCACATGGGTAAATACCCGGGCAGTGACGGCTCATTTCTACCATCTGATAGCGCAACAGGTTGTAGCCCAGCAACACGCCCCATAGTTCCTGCTCGATCATCTCGGGCGTCCTGCTACGCAAGGTATAGCTGCTGTTGAGCAGCGTCTGTTTCATCTCCCGAAAGCCCAATTCGATCTCCCATCGCTGGCTGTACAGGTCGACGATTTCATCAGACGGGAAGCGCAGCGGGTCGATCATTGACGTCAGGATCTGACACACCTTGCCCTTGACGGTTTTGCTCAGCAGTCGCGCAATCAGGCGCTCGGGCAGTCCCGGCCATTGCTTGCGGGCCTGCGGCGAAGTGCTTAACGAGACCACTGCATCCTGACGGCCCAAACGCTGAACAACTTCGTACTGCGCACCTTTGCGCAGTGGCATCAGCCAATGGCGCTCGGTGCCTGCTTGCTGCCATTGGTGCAGCAATCCCAAGGCGTAGAAGCCGCGATCGAAGAGGGTCAACGAGTGATCGGGCGTGGTCTCGATCAGTTGTTCGGCCAGTTTCATTTCGTTGCTGCGATAGCCATCAAATGCACTGCCGATCAACATGTGACTCGTCAATTCCATCTGACAGACCATGCGTACCTGGGGGAAACCGGTGTCGCCGTGCTGGTTGCTGGCCGAATCGTAGCGCGCTCGATTTTCGGGGGTGTCAGGCGTTCGCCAGACGACACCGTCGACGCCCAACAAGCGCAAACCGGCCCAAGTCGGATGGTTAGCTGCTTCATGCCAACTTTTCTGAGTCAGGTCGAAGACCTGTCGTACGGCTTCGCTACCGAGTCTCTGACGTGCCTGGACTACAGCGCTGGGGGCCACTAACGGGCGTTGACCCGGCAGCATGATGTTCATGCGACTGACCACATCCCACGCTGACATGCGCCGGAAGAACGCCATGGAAATCACGCACCAGAGCATCATTTCCAGCGGCAAGCGTCGCTTGCGCAGCGTCGCCACACCGGCCTGTTCAAGCGCCTGCTCGACCAAAGAAGGATCGAGCAAGGAATCCAATCCCTCGATTGAGTTTGGAGTGGAAGCGAAGTTGTGGGTCAGTTCCAGTGCCCGAGCGAGACGCATAAAAAAATCCGATGCCAGTACAGGCATCGGATTTTGATTTCTTGCGGCCAAAGGTCAAGCGAGATGGCTTAACTGATCGGCATTACCCAAATGGGGGCCTTTTTTATAGCCAACACAACCAACCCTGTAGGAGCCGGCTTGCCGGCGATGAGGCCTTCAAGTCCTGCAATGATCTTGCGGGCGCCATCGCCGGCAAGCCGGCTCCTACAGGGTTGGCGGTTGATCAGGCTGCGCGTTCTTCACCGGGATTGCGCAGGAAATAGCGCTTATATTCCCGACTGAACTGCGACGTACTCTGATACCCCACGTTATGCGCCGCCTGCGCCACGCCCATGCCTTCCACCAGCAGCAATTGCTGGGCCTTGAGCAGCCGCAAACGCTTGAGGTACTGCACCGGCGACAACAGCGTGCAACGCTTGAAATGCTCATGAAACGTCGACGCACTCATGTGCGCATACCCCGCCAGCGTCTCGATATTCAGCGGCTCGGCGTAATGGGCATGCAGGTGATTCAGCGACGTGGCGATTCGCGAAAACTGCCCCTGCTGTTCCACCAACGCGCGCAACACATCGGCCTGTGGCCCACGCAAGGCGGTGAAGAGCAATTCCCGCACCCGCGCCGGGCCCATGATCCGGCTTTCCAGCGGATCGTGCAGGCACTGCAACAGCCGCTCGACGCAACCGCGCATCGCATCGTCGAGCACCACCGAGCTCATTGACTCCAGCGTCTGCGCTGTCGGCGGTGGCCCGGCCTGCATCCCCATCGCCATCACCAATTCACCCAACACCACCCGATCAATGCCCACCGTCACCCCGTACAGCGGCGCATCGGCGCCCATGGCAAACGTCTCGCACTCGAACGGCACCGGCATTGCCTGGATCAGGTAATGCCCGGCGCCATACTCCAGCGTGCGCGGGCCCAGGTAGGCGACCTTGCTGCCCTGGGCGACGAACATCAGGCTCGGCTCGTAGATCTGCGGCCCGCGCGCCACGTCGCAACTGGCGCGCAGCACCTGCACGCCGGGCAGGTTCGTCGGTGAGAAACCGTCGCAAGGCGTAAGCCCTTCGATCAAGGAGACCAGCGTGGCGTTGGCATCGAGATGGCGGGTCAACAACATGGCAAAAAACTTCGCGAATAAGGGATGAGACCATCATCGCAGGTCTGGCGGTCGATGGATCCAAACCCGGGGCACTCCCGGACGAATAGGCATGAGACTCGGAGCATTTGCCATGTTCGCTCCCAGGGTCGGCGCGCAGAATGCGCCACCTCTCCTGTCCAAGCTTTTGCGAGGTTCCCCATGTACACCGCCATCGGTTATGCGGCCCAGTCGGCCACCACTCCCCTCGCCCCCATGTCCTTCCAGCGCCGCAGCCCGCGTGTGGATGACGTGGCCATCGAGATCCTTTACTGCGGCGTGTGCCACTCCGACATCCACCAGGCCCGCAACGAATGGGGTATCGCCGTGTACCCGCTGATGCCGGGCCACGAGATCGTCGGCAAGGTCACCGCCGTCGGCGCCAACGTCACCGCGCACAAGGTCGGCGACCTGGTCGGCGTGGGCTGCATGGTCGATTCATGCCGTCACTGCGACGCGTGCAAGGCAGACCTGGAGCAATACTGCCTCGAAGGCCCGACCATGACCTACGCCACCCCGGACCGCGTCGACGGCAGCAACACCATGGGCGGCTACTCCGACAGCATCGTGGTCAGCGAGCACTTTGTGGTCAAGATCCCAGCCAAGCTCGACCTGGCCAGCGCCGCGCCGATCCTCTGCGCAGGCGTCACCATGTACTCGCCGATCAAGCATTACGGCATCAAGGCCGGCGACAAGGTGGGTGTATTGGGCATGGGCGGCCTGGGCCATATGGGCATCAAGCTGGCCAAGGCGATTGGCGCTGAAGTGACCTTGTTCACCCGCTCCGCGAGCAAGGCCGAAGAAGGCCGTCGCCAGGGTGCCGATCACGTGATCGTATCCACCGACGCCGAGCAGATGAAAGCCGCCGCCGGGCACTTCGACTTCCTGCTGGACACCATCCCGGTGCAGCACGACCTGAACCCCTACCTCGACGTACTGCGCTTTGACGGCGTGCACATCCTGGTCGGCCTGATCGAGCCGGTCGACCCACCGGTCAACGCCGCCAAGCTGATCATGGGCCGCAAAGTCCTGGCCGGCTCCTTGATCGGTGGCATTGCCGAAACCCAGGAAGTCCTGGATTTCTGCGCCGAGCACGGCATCAGCTGCGACATCGAAATGCTCGACATCCGTAACATCAACGCGGCCTACAGCCGCATGATCGCCGGCGATGTGAAGTACCGCTTTGTCATCGACATGGCAACCTTGAAGGCCTGATCAGGTCTTCGCGCCCAACTCCGCTGACAGCCGTGCTGCGACCTGTTTGACCACAGGGATCAGCTCGGCCATTTTCTCCAGCGGCATATAGGGCACGGTACTGGCGATGCTGATGCCGGCGACGATTCGCCGGCTGGCATCGCGCACCGGTGCCGCCACACAACGGATCGACGGTTCGTTGTCTTCCAGGTCGAACGCATAACCGCCCACCACGTATTCACGCATGCGCTGCTCGAACTGTGCCCAGGACTGCTCCGGGTGCTGCGGCCATTGCAGGTTTTTCCCACCCGCCGGCAGGCTGACTTCGTACAGGCGCTGCCACTCTTCTGCCGAGTCATCCAACAGCAACGCCTTGCCGATACCCGTACGCGCCAGCGGCATGCGATGGCCGACCCGCGAGCGCATTTCGGGGCCATTGCGGCCAGGGTTCTTGTGCAGGTAAAGCACGTCGTCGTATTCGCGGATGGCCAAGTGGATGGTGTCGCCGGTCAACGCCGACAGCTCATCCAGGTACGGGATGGCCAAGGTCACCAGCGGCAGTTCTTCGCGCGCCTGGAAACCCAGCTCGATCAACTTCGGCCCCAGCAGGTAACCCACCTGCGGCACCACACGCAGGTAACGCTCTTCCACCAGGCAACTGGCCAGGCGGTGAGTGGTGCTGCGGGTGGTGCCGATGCGCTTGGCGATCTCTTTCAGATCCCGCGCACCGGCCGCCACCGCTTGCACCACGCCCAGGCCACGCAGCAGGGTCTGGGTGCCGGTGGGCGCGGCGTCTTTGACGGGGGTGTGGGCGTTTTCCTGCATATCGGGCCTATTGGGAAGTACGAAAACGGCGCCATTATGGCAAATCACGGACCTCAATACAGTGGAGATCCAAATGTGGGAGCGGGCTTGCTCGCGAAGGCGGTGTGTCAGTCAAAGATGTTCCTACTGAACCACCGCCTTCGCGAGCAAGCCCGCTCCCACAGGGGTTAGGCGATGTTCTTCCTAGCGTTGCTTCATGCGGTCGATGATGACCGCAAGGAGCAGGATCGAACCCCGGATCACATACTGGTAGAAGGTGTCGATGTTCTTCAGGTTCATCGCATTCTCGATGATCGCCAGGATCAACACCCCGGCAATCACATGGCGGATCATGCCGATGCCGCCGCTCAACGACACACCGCCCAGCACGCACGCCGAGATCACCGTCAGCTCAAAACCTTGCCCAATCATCGGCTGGCCCGAGGTCATGCGCGACGCGAGGATCACCCCGGCCAGGGCGCCGATCAGGCCGTGCACGGCAAAGATGATGATCTTGGTGCGATCAACATTCACCCCCGCCAGCAACGCCGCTTCCTGGTTACCACCGATGGCCATGGTGTTGCGCCCGTAGGTGGTGTAGTTGAGCAGCCAGCCGAAGAACACAAAGCACAGCACAGTGATGATGATCGGCACCGGCACGCCCATCAGTTGGCCGTTGCCGAACACGAAGAATCCTTCGTCCATCACCCCGACAGCCTTGCCGTTGGAGAAAATGTACGCCAGCCCGCGCACGATCTGCATGGTCGCCAACGTTGCGATCAAGGCGTTGATGCGCAGCTTGGCGATGACAATGCCATTGATCAGCCCCACCACCAGGCCCATGGCCAACGCAGCGGAAACGCCGAGCACCACGCTGTCGGTGTCGCGGATCACAATGCCCGCGACCACACCGGCACAGGCAATCACCGAGCCCACCGACAAGTCGAAGTGCCCCGACGCCAGGCAGAACAACATGGTGCACGCGGCGATGCCCACGGTGGAAATCGCCAGGCCCAGACCACGCATGTTCAGCGGCGACAGGAAGTTGTCGATAAACAACGCGCTGAGCACAAAGATGCTCAACGCGGCGAGCAGCATCACCCAATCGTCAAGGAACTTGCGCTGGTTGAAACCCGGCCAGAAGCCCTTTGCAGTTTTTACCTCAGACATCATTCACCTCGAATTCTTCAAGCCCGCGAACGCGGGAGAGCCAGTTGCAACAGCCGTGCTTCGTCCGCTTGATCGCGGGTGAGTTCGCCGGTCAGGGCGCCTTCGCTCATCACCAGGATGCGGTCGGAGATGCCCATCACTTCCATCAGGTCGCTGGACACCACGATCACCGCAATGCCACTGGCCGCCAGGTTATGGATGATCTGGTAGATCTCCGACTTGGCGCCGATATCGATGCCACGGGTCGGCTCGTCCAACAGCAGCACTTTCATCGGCATCGACAGCCAACGACCGAGAATGGCCTTCTGCTGGTTGCCGCCCGACAGGTACATGATTTTCTGTTCGGCGTTCGGCGTCTTGACCTTCATGGCTTTGATTTGGTGGTCGGCGTTGTGCTTTTCCCAACCGTCTCGCAGCAGCCAGCCAAACGTGGAATGGGCACCACGGGCACTGATATTGATGTTCTCCGCCACGCTGGACAGCGGGATGATGCCTTCCTTCTTGCGGTCTTCCGGGCACAGCAGCACACCGGCGGCGATGGCGTCGCGGGGTGACTGCAGCTGCAGTGTCTGGCCGCAGAGCTGAAGGCTACCTGCGGTGCTACGGGTCAAACCACTGAGCAGCCGGAACAGCTCCGTGCGCCCTGCCCCAACCAACCCGAACAGGCCAAGAATCTCGCCCTTGTGGACGCTCAGGCTGACCGGTTCACGCAACCCTGGACCGAGCAAACCCTCGACCTTGAGCGCGACCTCGCCCTGTTCACGTGGCCGGTAGTCATAGATGTCCTGGATATCGCGACCGACCATGCAGGTGACCAACTGGTCGTGAGTCAGCGCGCTCATGTCGTCGAAGGTGCGTACGTAGCGGCCGTCCTTGAACACCGTCACCGCGTTGCAGATGCGGAACACCTCCTCCATACGGTGCGACACATAGAGCACCACTTTGCCCTCATCGCGCAGCCGCGTGATGATCGCCATCAAGCGGTCAATCTCCCGCGCCGAGAGGCTGCTAGTGGGCTCGTCGAACGCAATCACGTGGGCACCGCGGGACAGCGCCTTAGCGATTTCCACCAGTTGGCGCTGGCCCAGGGACAGGCGGCCGAGCTTTTCATCGGGGTCGATTTCATCCGCCAGGCCCTTGAGGCAGGCCAGTGCCTGCTGGCGCAACTGGCGGCGGTTGACCACCCCGAAGCGCGTCGGCAAATGCCCAAGGAACAGGTTTTCGGCCACGGTCATTTCCGGCACCAGGTGCAGCTCCTGGTGGATCACCGCGACGCCACTGGCGATGCTGTCGGCGGCAGATTTGAAGTCCATGGTCTGCTCGCCGATCTGCAGTGAGCCGCTGCTGGGCAGGTAGGCGCCGCCAAGGATTTTCAGCAGCGTCGACTTGCCCGCGCCGTTCTCGCCCATCAACGCGTGCACCTCGCGCGGCCGCGCTTCAAAACTGATCTGCGCCAGGGCTTTCACACCGGGAAATTCCTTGCCGATGCCGTTGAAGCGCAAGGCCGCGCCGGTCATTTCCACAGCCCGATTTTGCTCAACTCTTCCTTGAAGTTGGCGCGGGTGATCAGGGTCACGTTGTCCAGGGCGGTGAACTTGGCCGGCTCGGTGCCTTTGGTGACCCACTCGAACATTGCGCTGGCGGTTTTGTAGCCCGATGCGTCAGGGCTCAACAGCATGGAGCCGTAGAAACCGGTGTCGGATTTTTTCAGTTCTTCGATGGCGTCAGTGCCATTGATGCCGACGCCAATCACATTGGCCGCCTTGAAGCCGGCGCTCTCGGTGGCGCGCACGCCGCCCAGTACGGTGCTGTCGTTCATGCCGCCGATGATCAGGTTTTTCGCGCCGCTGGGCAGCTTCACCAGGGCCGAGTTGGTGGCGTCCATACTGCCTGGCACGTCGAGGGTTTTCTGCGCGCTGAACAGGATGTGGTCAGCAGGCAGGCCGGCGGCCTTGAGGCCTTCTACCGAACCGTCGGTGCGTTTCTTGCCGGTTTCCAGCTCGTCGAAGGTGTTGATGACGGCGTAGGTTTCTTTCCAGTCCCAGTTGCGATGCTTGGCTTCAGCAGCCATGGCTTCGCCTTGTTTCTGGCCGATCTTGTAGGCGTCGAGGCCGACGTAAGGCACGTCTTCCATGGGCTTGCCCTTGGCGTCGACAAAACGGTCGTCCACCGCCAGCACCTTGAGGTTATTGAGCTTGGCCTTGGCCATGATTGCCGGGCCGAGGGACACGTCCGGCGGGCAGATGACAAAGCCCTTGGCGCCGTTGGCGGCCAGTGTGTCGATGGCCGACAAGGTTTTCTCACCATCGGGCACAGCGATCTTGATCACGGTGAAGCCCTGGTCCTTGCCGGCTTTTTCGGCGAAGGCCCATTCGGTCTGGAACCAGGGTTCTTCGGCCTGCTTGACCAGGAAGCCGATTTTCACTTCTTCGGCGGATACAACGCCGCTGAACGCGACCGCGAGGGCCAGGGTGCCGAGTGTCTTCTTGAGCATGAACCACCTCGTTCTTGTTATTGGAAAACGTCTTAGTCGTGGTACATCACAGACCGCCCGCCATCGATCATCAGGCAGGTGGCATTGATAAAGGGCGCCTCGTCGGTCGCCAGGAACAGTGCCGTCATCGCCACTTCAATCGGCTGGCCGATGCGTTTGGGCGGGTGCAGGTCAAACGCGCGTTGGCGCTCGGCGTGGGGGTCGGGGAAACCGTTCCAGTAGTCGACGTTGAGCTGGGTTTCGATATAGCCCGGCGCGATGGCATTCACGCGGATGCCCTTGGGCGCGTATTCGATACCAAGGGCGCGGGTAAGGCCGAGCAGGCCGTGCTTGGCCACGGGATACGGAAAGCAGCCGGGAATGATGTGGCTGGAATGGGTGGAGGCAATATTGATGATGTTGCCAATGCCCTGCTCGATCATGTGCGGCAACACCGTGCGGCAACCGAACCAGGCGCCGTCGAGGTCGATGGCGAAGCAGCGGCGCCAGTCTTCGTCGGTCATCTCCAGCGGGTCGCGGAACACGTTGACACCGGCGCAATTGACCAGCACGTCCACACGGCCGAAGCGCTCGATGGCCACATTTACCAGCGCCTGCCATTGCGCCTTGGAGGTGATGTCGATGGGTTGCGCGTAGATGTCGGCGCCGCGTTCGCGCCAATGGGCGGCGACTTGCTCGACTTTTTCGCCCTGGATATCGGCAATGACCAGCCGCGCCTGCTGGGCCTGGAAGCACGCGACGATCGCCTCGCCGATGCCTTGGGCGGCGCCGGTGATGATCACCACTTTGCCTCTGAGCCGCTCGCCATAGGTTGGCTCGGGCACGGCGGGGAGTGACAACGGTTGTGCCTGCATCGCTTCACCTGTTTTATTTTTGATAGTGAGTGCTGATGCGGATGACTATAAACCCATCATTTGAAATATCTCAATATATAAATTTACATCCCATATATTGAGCATAAATCAAAAAAATGGCAGGGGTTTTTCCCCTGCCACATTTGAGCTTCAGTGTTTACAGAATGGCGGGCTAGCCAAGGGCAAAATCGCGCAGTGCATCGCCTTCCATGCGATAGCGCACCCACTCTTCCTGCGGCTGGGCGCCGATGGATTTGTAGAACGCAATCGCCGGTTCATTCCAGTCCAGCACGCTCCACTCGAAACGCCCGCAGCCGTTATCGAAGGCGATCTTCGCCAGGTGGCGCAACAGTTTCTTGCCCGCCCCGCCACCGCGTTGTTCCGGGTTGATATAGAGGTCTTCGAGGTACAGGCAGTTGCTGCCCAGCCAGGTGGAATAACTGAAAAAGAACACCGCAAAACCAATCGGCACACCATCGCGCGAGCAGATCAGGCCGTGAGCGGTGGCGCCCTCGCTGAACAGGCTGCGCTCGATGTCCACCACACTGGCGATCACTTCATGCCGGGCCTTCTCGTACTCGGCAAGCTCAGTGATGAAAGTCAGGATCTGCGCAGCATCGCTGGGCACGGCGGGGCGAATCTCGATGGTCATGGGCGAGCCTTGGCAATTTCAAAGTTCACATACTAAGGCGCTTTGATGACTGATTGCAGTGCATTTTCACTGCACCTGCGTCGGGGGCCCTTACTCCGTCCACGGGTAACGCTGGCGCCAGCAACCACGTAACAATCAGCCAGGGCCTGCATGGTAAAAAGCCCGGCATAACGCCAACGACCTGAAGGCCGCCCCATGCATCCCAAGCCCCCGGTGAGCACCTCGCTGTTCGCCCTGTTCTGTCTTGCCAGTTTTCTGCTGTCGCTGTCTTACGGCTCGACCTTCCTGCTGTCGTTGCTGATTCACACACGCGGCGGCAATGAACAGGATGCGGGCAGTGTGATTTCCACGGCGATGCTGAGCACCTTTGTGGCCGTGCTGGTCTCCGGGCATTTGTCCGATGCATTGGGCGCGGCACGGGCGATTGCAGGCATGGGCCTGCTGCTGGTGGTGGCGTGCCTGGGCTTTGCACTGATGCCCGGCTTCGGCGAAGGCCTGATGCTGTTTGGCCTGGCCCTTGGGCTTGGGTGGGGTGTGTTCTACACGTTGGGACCGATCATCGTGGCCCTGCTGGTGGAGCCGCAGCATCGCGCCAAATATTTCGCGCTGCTGTCGGGCAGCATGATGAGCGGGATCGGTTCCGGGCCTCTGCTGGGGCGGGCGGCAAGCGCGCTGGGATTGCCGTTGACCACCGCCTTCTACATTGCCGCTATTGCCAGCCTGGTCGGCGTGCTGCTGTTTTGGCGCCTTGGTGCACAACTCAAGCAACAGGACACCGCGCCCGTGGCGAAAATCTCCTGGGTCGCCACCCGCCAGGTGCTGTCCTCCAAAGCGGCGTTCGCAATCCTGATGGTTGGCCTGGGCGGTTGCGTTTTTGGCGGGCTGTCCTCGTTCCAGACCAGCTATGCGGCGGCGCACGCGCTGGACTATTCGCTGTTCTTTGCGGGCTTCCTGAGCGCGGCGATCACCAGCCGTTTGCTGATCGCAGGATTTGTCGTCAAGCGCGATGCGTACCGCGCGGCGTGTGTGCTGTCGGGGCTGATGCTGCTGTCGGTGTTGATGTTCAGTTTTACGGTGTCCGGAACCCTCAGCTATCTGCTGGCCGCCATTACGCTGGGCGTGGGGTATGGACTGACCTATTCGGTGATCAACGGGCTGGTCGCCAATGAAGCACCCGGCGGCACGACCTCCCAGGCGCTGCTGTTATTCAGCCTGGCGTACTTCGTCGGGGTATTCGGTTTTCCGCTGCTCGCGGGGCAGATCATCGTCGCTTATGGCCTGCCGGCGCTGCTGTTGAGCCTGGTGGCGGTGGCGCTGTTCAACTGGCTGATAACCGTCGCGAGGCTGATCGCGCGACGCGCGTCCACACACAAAATCTTACAGGTCGACCAAGACCGTTCGTCGCCATCAAGGCACGAACGACAAACCCAGGCGGACCAATAGAGGGTAAGGACATTAATCATATGGAGACACCCTCATGAAAAATTCCAAGTTTGCCGCCCTCGCCCTCACCGGCCTGTTGTCTGCTGCGTCGCTGAGCGCCTTTGCCGCCAGCTCGACCACCGGGCCTACCGATCCAACGCCTAACGCCACCACCGAGTCGCAGAAATCCATGGGTACTGGCATGGATACCAATGGTGGCGCGGTCATTGAGCCCGGCGCTGACCCGCGCACCCAAGGCAACGATACCCAGCGTCAAGCGCCTGCTGCCGTCGGTAACGGCAAAATGGGCCCGGCGATCAATCAGCCGAACATCAACAAGGGCGATGATTCCAACGTCCCAGGTGCACCAAAACAACCTGCACCTTGATTCATCGCGCGCAGCACGAACACCCGATCATTTCCCAGTGAAGAGGTATGCATGAACGTCGATAGAAACCTTGAAAAAGAAGTCCTCACCCGCCTGCTGCACGCTCATCCGCAAGGCTTGGGCAAAGAGGTGCTGGATAACTACCGCGGCGAAAAAGAGGTCGCCAGTGTCTTGGCGTTCCTGCAGGACCGTGGGCTGATCAAGGATGGGCATGTGACCACCGACGACGCCGGTGAGTATTCGTTGAACCTGCCGATCAAGCTGACCGCATCCGGTGTGGATGAGGCGCGTAAGTTGGACAGTGCCGGCTCCCAGTAATACGTTGTTGGCTGGTCTGATCGAAGCAAAAAAAACCGGCTGAACACAAACCCACTGAAGGAGCCGGCTTGCCGGCGATGGCGGCGCATCAGTCACCGTAACGGTTGCAGATAAACCGCCATCGCTGACAAGCCAGCTCCTACATGTTTTGCTGCGTTTACTCTGTGAGGAGTGTGTCGACTTCGGCAGTGCCCGGGGAAGTTGCAGGTCCCCAGCGTGTCACCGCCAACGCCGCTGCCGCATTCGCACGGCGTGCCGCTTCAGCAGGTTTCAAACCTTTAGCAAGGCCAGCAATAAACACCCCTGCATGCGCATCCCCCGCCCCATTGCTGTCCACCGCTTTTACCTTGAAACCCGGCACATGCTCCGCCTGGCCATTGCGGCTCACCCAGCAACCATTCGGTCCATCCCGCACCACTAGCAAGGCATCAACGGGCAGGTGACGATTGAGATCGATCAGCGCATCCGCCAACGTACCCGCTCCGGTAAATGCCAGGGCTTCCGGGCCGTTACTGGTCCAGATATCGATGCGCGGCAACAACGCCATCATCAGCGCCGAATCCGGCGCCTTGACCAGCGGGCCTGGGTCGAACACCACGGTGATCGCTCGCGGCAGCGCCAGTAGCCAATCGAGCAATGCCTGCGCCTTGCCTTCCAATAAAAGGCTGTAGCCGCTGACATACACGTAATCGTCCGCTTGCGGAACCATTCGCGCCAAGTCATCGGCACTCAAGTCACCTTCAGCGCCGATATGGGAAATGAAGGTGCGCTCAGTGGTAGCCTCGGTCAGCGATACACACAAACCGGTGTCTTTTTCGGTGCTGGCCGTCTGGGCCATTTCCACCCCTTCGGCCTGCATCGCTGCGCGCGCCAGGTCGCCAAAACGCCCGTTACCGTGACGCCCCAGGTAGACCACTGGCAGCCCGTTGCGCCGAGCGGCGGCCATCACGTTGAAGCCGCCGCCAGCTTCAAAGCTGGCCGATTGCGCCAGTACGTCGCCGCCGGTGGCGGGCAAGGTATCGAGGGCCATGACCAGGTCGACGATGACCTGGCCGGTGTGCAGCAATCTAGACATTAGGGCTCTCGACTAAAGCCGGACGACGATCAGCTGCGCCGCCCAGTACCGCGTAAATCCCGCCGGCCACCAGGAAGGTGACGATCCAGCCCAGGCCGTTGTGGCCCAGCCAGGAGTCGGACAAAGGCCCGGCGAACCAGATGTTTTCGGCAGTGGTGCCGATGGTGGTGAAGCTGAAACCCAGCACGATCGCCACGGCCCAGGCGCCGAACGCACGCCACTCCACGCCGCCGCGATACCAGTAGGCGCTGCTTGGGCTCACGTCCAGCAGGTCCTTGGGACTGTAGTAGTGACGGTGGATCAAATCGACCACAAAGATGCCGACCCACGCAGTAATCGGCACCGCCAGCAGCGAAATGAAGGTGATGAACGGGCCATAGAAGCTGTCGGCGATCAACATGAAGTAGATCGAGCCGGCGAAGATCGCCACGATGTCGACGATCACCGCATGCACGCGCTTGACCTTCAAGCCGAGCGTCAGGGTGGTGAGGCCCGCCGAATACACCGACAGGTTGTTGGACAGCAGCAGCCCGCCGAACGCGGTGATCAGGTACGGCACCGCCATCCAGGTGGGCAACATGTCGCGGATCGCGACGATTGGGTCAGTGGCCGAGGCCAGGTCGTTGTTGCCCACCGACAGCAAGCCGCCGAGGGTAATCAACAACACCAGCGGAATGCCTGCACCAAACGCGGCGGAGGCCACCAGGCGCACGGCCTTGACGCTGCGGTGCTGGTAGCGCGACATGTCGGCGCCGGCGTTGGCCCAACCGATACCGGTACCGGCAGCCATGGTGCCGATGCCGATGATCATTGCACTGAGCGGTGCCGGCGTGGCGTTGAACACGGCGCTCCAATCGATGGTGGCGCAGAGGAAACCGCCGACCAGGATGTTCAAGGCGCCGAACACGTAAGTGGCCCACTTCTGGATCACCAGCAAGGTGGCGTGGCCCAGGCCTGACACCGACAAGGTCAGCAACACAAAGATGGCGATGAAGATCAGGGTG
Source organism: Pseudomonas sp. AC112 (assembly GCF_979253545.1). Classification (NCBI taxonomy): domain Bacteria; kingdom Pseudomonadati; phylum Pseudomonadota; class Gammaproteobacteria; order Pseudomonadales; family Pseudomonadaceae; genus Pseudomonas; species Pseudomonas sp. AC112. Next base: position 3,879,790 of record NZ_CEEDCM010000001.1, on the reverse strand, counting down.
AGTACCGGCGCGCTTTTCGCTTCGACCGGCGACCCGAACAAAATCGAACACAGCGACAGCAGCACAAAGGCCGCAGTGGTGGTGTTGACGGTCTCCCAACCCAGGCGTGACATCAATGACACCAGCGTCGGCCCGATATTGCCGCGCACACCGAAGATGGCGCGGGACAGCGTCAGGCTCGGCGCACGGCCACGACGGCCGGCGATGGAGATGATGCCCACCACCGCAAAAGAGCCCGCAGCGCCGAGAATGGCGACGATGATCGCCTGCCAGATTGCCAGGCCTCGGAACGCGACCAGGGTCGCACCCAGCGGCAAGCCAAGAATGCTGATATTCGCCGCGAACCACACCCAGAACAGTTGCAGCGGGTGACCGTTGCACTCGCCTTCCGGAACCGGTTCGATGCCGCGTGTTTCCAATTGCCCGGCACTTTGGCCGGAAGAAGTCGTGCTCATGAGGGGGGTGCTCCAAGTGCCTGTATTGTTGTGGTTGTGGCAGAGAATCAAAGCGTCAACCGGTCATCCTGACTCGACGCGAACTCTGTAGGAGCTGGCTTGCCGGCGATTGCGGTGCTCCAGCCATTGCATCGCCAACTGACCAATCGCCATCGCCGGCAAGCCGACTCCTACAAGGTTCAGCGCAATTTGAGCAACCCTTGAACCAGCGGCTGCAACTCCAGGCCATTGACCGCTTTGACCTGTTCGATCATCGCGTCAGGCCAGCACTGCAGGCCCAGGCACGCACCGAGCATGGCGCCGAGAATGGCGGCAATCGTGTCTGTGTCACCGCCAAGGCTGGCTGCCAGGCATAGCGCTTCGAAGGCGTTCATCTCGCCCACCGCCACTTGCTGGGCCAGGGCAAACGACACCACCACCGATTCCTGGGAAGCGACGGAGGTGCCGATCAATTCGTACAGCAGGTCGGCGAACAGAGCCTTGTCGCCACTGCCGACACTCAAGGTCCGCGCCCAGCTGATGCGCGTGGAAATGCGCCCGCCGGCAATCCAGTGACCATGGCCTTCGGCCTGCTGAGCAACCTGGGTGCCGATATTCAGCGCTTCGCCCAGGTCCACGCCGTTGATGCCAGCCGATACCACCGCTGCCACCGCCGCCGCACTGGAAATACCCAGGGAGGTGTTATGGGTGACCTGGCATGCCTGGATCACCGCCTGGATAAACTGCGCCGGGTCGCTGACATCGGCGGCAATCCCCACCGGGGTGATGCGCATTGCTGCGCCATTGGTGGTGCCGTAGCGGCCGGACTCTTCCGGCGTGTGACCGGCAAGGATCATGTCGATCGCACGCTTGGTAGACGGCCCCAGCAGATCCTGCGAGCCCTTGGCGCGCATCACTGCCTCCCAATCGATCAGGCGCTGGGCCAGCACGGTAGGCTCGATTTTGCCTTGGCCTTCCACCAGCAATTCGCCGACCAGGATGGCCTGCTCGGTGTCATCGGTGATGGAGCCGGCGGGCATGTTCGGCGCGATGGGCTGGTGGGCGTCGGCATCTTCCAGGCCGATGATGGCACCGAAACGCGCGCGGACTTGTTCGCGACTCAGGGATTGGGTCGGCATGCCCAGGGCATCGCCCAAGGCCAGGCCGTAGAAGGCGCCGAGGGCGCGGTTGTGCGGGGTCATTTCGAGTTTCCAAACTGGAGGTGCAGGCGAAAGTGCAGTGGGTCGAGCAAGCTTTCGACGTACTCCATGAATCGCTCGCGACGGTCATAGGTGGTACGCGACGCCTTGAGGAACACCGTGCCTGCGGGGCGACCGAGCAATTCGGCATCTTCATCGCTGAGGGGTTCGGCGCCGATCCATTGGTCCCCTTCGGCGCCGACATAACCGTAGGCGGCCAGGGTGATGGTCAGGGAGTTATCGATCAGGCCCACGTCTGGCAGGCTCTCCAGGCCTCCGGAGGCTGGCATAAGCGAACGCTCCAACGACACGGCGGTGCCATCGGTGGTGCGACGGCGACGGTCGAGGGCGATGAATTGGTCACTGCCGAATCGGCTGAACAGGTCCGGGCGGGTAACGGCTTCCAGACGCAGGATGTCGGTATTCACCCGCGCGCCTGTGTCGGCCAGGGCCTGGGCCCAACCACTGCGCTGGTCGAGTACCATGCCGTCAAAGGTGACGATGGAGCCGACGCCGCTCTGGGTCGCGATGTAGTTGCGTCGCTTGAGTTCGGCGAGGGCTTCGCGCAGGGTGCCGCGGCTGACCGCGAACTCTTCGGCCAATTGGTGCTCGCCCGGCAGCAGGAAACCGTCAGCCATCACCCCACCCTCGATACGGCGGATGAGCTCGTCGACGACGCGTTTTTTCTTATCAAATCGAACATGTCTAATCATGTACAAATTGATAACCGAAAGCGCCCATTTGCAGCAAGCGAATTATTTCAGCGAATTGAAAAAACCGGCCTCAGGGCTCCAGGCCAATGCGGAAAAACTCCCCACCGCTCCAGACGCCGAGCCAGTTCTGACCGTTGATCGGACGGCTTACCGCCAGCTCCACCAATTGGTAGAACGCGTTGCGATGCACCAGGGCTTCGAGGTTGGTGCGAACCCGCAGATACGGCGCAGGTTCCTGTGTGACGGGGTCGATCACCACCCGCAACGGGTGTTCCAGGCCGGCTTCGATCTGGTCGTCAACATTGGTGGTAAAACGCAGCACTTGGTCTTCACCCTGCCCTTCGACTTCGAGGGTTACCGCGACAAACGGCGCATCATCGACGGTGATACCGACCTTTTCCACGGGGGTGACCAAAAAATAATCATCGCCGTCGCGGCGGATGATGTTGGAGAACAGCTTCACCATCGGCTTACGCCCGATCGGCGTGCCCTGGTAAAACCAGGTGCCGTCGCGGGCGATGCGCATGTCGATGTGGCCGCAGAAGTCCGGGTTCCACAGGTGCACCGGTGCCGGTCCCTTGCCTTTGGGCAGTTGGGCCAACAGGTCGTTGGCCTTGGCAGAATCGGTCATGGTGCTCTCCTGGTTCTTATTGATTACTCATCCCTAACAGGCCACGGGCGTACTGTGCCAGCGGGCGGGCAATCAAATCTTCTGGCTTGTTGTCGTGGAACGTCAGTAAACCGCCACGACTGCGAATACGTGCAGTATCAATCAAATACTGGGTGCTGGTCTCGATCAACATGATCTGGATGACGCCGCTGTCCAGACCGACGCGGTCGAGGGCTTCCTGATCGGCCCATTCATCGGCGTTGCCAATGCGGTCATCCGCCTTGGCAAAACGGCAGTACAGCAAGTAGTGAGCGCCCGCCGCACGGGCTTCGGCCATCGCCTGTTCCAGGCCTTCTGGCTGACGGGCACGGCGCACCATGGGGAAATATTCGACAAAGCCGTTGAACGCTTCTTCGGCCACCACGTTTGGTCGCGGATACGCGCTACCCGGTGGCACGAAGGCGCCCTGGGCAATAAAGATAAAGGAGTCCGGCTGCACGCGAATCGAGGCGGTACGGCGAGTATCGCTGTGGTCCAGCAAGCCGGCATCACTCATCTGATAACGGGTGCCTTCGGCCATATCGCTGACGGTCATGCAACCACTCAGCGTCAACGACGCCAGCAACAAAACCAGACTACGCATCCTAATCCTCCAGAAGCCGGTGACGGAAAACCGGCGAATGGGCGTGAGATGCAGAATCCAGGCCATTCATCTGGAATGCTGAACAACTGTGGGAGCCGGCTTGCCGGCGATCGCGGCGCATCAGCCATCGCATACGTGACTGACAGGGCGCTATCGCTGGCGAGTCAGCACCTACAAGGCCAACATCCACAAGGGGTGTGGTCAGCCGCCGATGATCTTCATGATGGTGGCGCCGCCAGAGAAGGCCACTTCCTGCTTATCGCCCAAGGCCTTCATCAACAGGCCTTGCAGCGCGGGCAACGCTTGATGGCGCGGCTTGTCGAGCAAGTCGCCGATGTAGTGACGGTTACTCGACGACAGGCAGCCATGCAGCCAGCCCGTGGACGACAACCGCAACCGCGAACAGGTACGGCAGAACGGCACGCTTTCGTTGGCGATCACCCCAAAGTAACCCTTGCCCGGCACTTCGTAGCGCACGGCCGTGGCGTCCACGGGGGCATTGGCTTGCAGGTATTCATACTGCTCGCCGATCAGGCCCAGCAGTTGTTGCAGGCTGACAAATTGCTGCAGGAACGCGTTGGAATCCTTGGCCAGGTGCCCCATGCGCATCAACTCGATGAAGCGCAACTCGTAGCCACGCTCCAGGCAGTAGTCGAGCAGTGGCATGACCTGGTCAAGGTTCTGGCCGCGCAACGGCACCATATTGACCTTGATCTTGATTCCGGCAGCGCGGGCCTGGTCCATGCCATCGAGCACGGTGGCCAGGTCGCCACCACGGGCGATGCTGCGAAAAGCGTCCGCATCCAGGGTGTCGAGGGAGACGTTGATGCGCTTTATCCCGGCTTCCACCAGCAATGGCAGCTTGCGCGCCAGTAACTGGCCGTTGGTAGTCAGGCTGATATCAGTGAGGCCCATGCCACCCACGGCGCCCATGAACGCTTCCAACTTGGGGCTGACCAGCGGCTCACCGCCAGTGATACGCAGGCGGTCGATGCCCGCGGCCTCAATCAGGTACGCCACGCCACGGGCCATGGCCTCGGCCGAGAGTTCGTCCTGGGCAGCCACCAGCCGCTTGCCGTTGGGCACGCAGTAGGTACACGCATAATTGCAGGCTGAGGTCAGGCTGATCCGCAAATTGCGAAAACGCCTACCTTGACGATCAACGATCATGGATCACTCCGGCAGAGGATGGTTCGGGCGCGCTAAAAGCTGACTGAAAAATCAGCTTTTAGCAAGGGTCCATGCCTGAGTATATTCCTGGGGTACTGCGCGCGGCAGCAAATCATTACGTGGAAGGCGATTCCAGCGGTGGATGCTCGGTACTGTGCTTGCGTTTGTTGCCCATGCGCACGCCGATGTCCATCAGGAACTGGAAGAAACCTTCCTGGTCTTCCAGCACATTGCTCCAGAACGGCGAGTGATAGAGCGCCACGGCGCCGTGCACCAAGGCCCAGGCGGCGCAGTAGTGGAAATACGGCGGCACGTCTTCCAGCTTGCCTTCACTGATGCGGCCCTTGATCAGCAGGGTCAGGCGTTCGAAGTTGGAAGCACGGATCTTGTGCAGTTCCTCGACCATCTCCGGCACCTGATGGCCCTTGACCACCTTCTCTTCCAGGCGGTCGAACAGGCGGTAGCGCTGCGGGTCGCGCATACGGAACTCGAAGTAGGCGCGGGACAGGGCTTCCTTGTCCTTGTCGACGTCGGCCGAATGCAGCAACTCGTTCAAGTCGCGCTCGTAGTCGAGCATCAGGCGCAGGTAGATCTCCGCCTTGGACTTGAAGTGCTTGTAGATCGTGCCTTTGCCGATACCCACGGCATCCGCGATCATCTCGACGGTGACGCTGTCTTCACCCTGTTCGAGGAACAGCTTGAGTGCGGTGTCGAGAATTTCCTGCTCACGGCGGCGAAACTCACGGACCTTACGGGGTTCTTTGTGCATGAGGAAGAGGTCTGCAAAGGTCGGAATAGGGAGGGTTGCGCAGTGCCACGGATACGTGGCGATACGATTTACCCGATGCGAGGGATTATCCCGACTGAACGGTCGTTGGGCAATGTCTATGTGAACCCGCAACGCACTTTACTTTCAACACGCCAACGTTTTCATGGATATCAGTCAGAAATAATACGCAACAACTGCACCCGTGCACCTGGCTGATGAGAACTCAAGCGAAGCGCGCGTATTCCAAATCTGTTTAAAAAACGACCAGTCGCGACTGGACTGAATCAGATACTGATCAATACTTGAACTGTCGGCGTGACATCTCCCCCAAGTGAAGCGCCGACCTGGGTACCAACGGACCGTGTGCCCTTGTTTTACTCCTAATGGTCTTAGCCCGGATTCACCCCCCAGAACCCGGGTTTTTTTTGCCTGCGATTTGGCCGCGTCAGCCAGCGACGTGAGCCAGCGGGAACAGGCGCTTGAAGTTCGCGGTGGTCTGCTCGGCAAAGCGCTCATAGGACTCACCCCGCAGCATCGCCAGGTAATCCGCCACATCACGCACGTACTCGGGCAGGTTGGGCTTGCCGCGATGAGGAATCGGCGCCAGGTACGGCGAGTCTGTTTCCACCAGCAGGCGGTCGGCCGGCACTTGGCGAGCGACATCACGCAGGGCATCAGCGTTGCGGAAGGTGACGATACCCGACAGGGAAATGTAGAACCCAAGGTCGAGGGCGGCCTTGGCCATGTCCCAGTCCTCGGTAAAGCAGTGCAACACACCGGCCTGCGGCAGCGCGGCTTCGCGCAGCAGGGCCAGGGTGTCAGCGCGGGCGCCACGGGTGTGGACGATCACCGGTTTGCCGGTCTGCCGGGCGGCTTGCAGGTGCAGGCGGAACGAGGCCTGCTGCAACTCGGCGGCTTCAGGCTCGTAGTGGTAATCCAAGCCGGTTTCGCCGATGGCCACCACGCGTGGGTGATTGAGTTCACCCAGCAACCAGTCAAGGGCCGGGGCTTCTCCGGGCTTGAGGTCCAGCGGGTGGATACCCACCGAACAATCCACATCGGCATAGCGCTCGGCCAGGGCTTTGACGTCGGCGGCGTTTTCGGCGCTGACGCCAATGCACAGGAAGTGCCCTACCCCGCGCTGGCGTGCGGCTTCCAGCGCGGCGTCCAGGGAACCGCCGTGCTGGGCCAGGTCGAGGCGATCAAGGTGGCAATGGGAGTCTACGAGCATAGGTATCTACAACTTCAGTCACGAAAAGTGTCTGGCCGACGATACACCCGCCGGCCACGGGAATTAACGGCGGCCGAGCAACCCGACCCACTGCACCAGCAGCGCTTCAAGCAGCAGCACGCGGTTGAGGTTGGCTTTGCCGAGTACCTTCTGGCGCTGGGCGAGGATCCAGTCCTGGATCGTCAGCACCTTGTCCTGAGCGCTTTTCTGCGCCAGGTATTGCACCACCTTGCGCATGTCCGGCAGGCCCAGGCCGTTTTCGTCCTGGGTCAGCTGGTAGCGCAGGATCAAGCTCGACCAGTCGCAGAACCAGTCGAACAGCAACAGCAGGGGAATATCTTTCCAGGCGCTTTCCGCCAGCTGAGTGGCGGACACTTCCTGCTTGATCAGTTTCTTTACGCCATCCACCACCAGCGCGCGTTGCTCACGCACGCCCTGGGCCTGCAGCTTCACCGCCGCCAACGGCGAGCCAGCCGCCAGGGTCAGCAGCTCGACGCGCTCGTCCTCGGTGCATGCCGGCAATGCCTGCGCCAGCCACTCAAGGCTCATGGCCTCGCTCGGCAGCGGGCATGCCTGCTGCACACAGCGGCTGCGGATGGTCGGCAACAGACGGCTGGATTGGTGGCTCACCAGCAACAACACGGTATCGCCGGACGGCTCCTCCAGGCTCTTGAGCAAGGCGTTGGCGGCGTTGATGTTCATCGCCTCCACCGGCTCGATCAGCACCACCTTGCGCCCGCCCATCTGCGCGGTCTGCACCACGAAGCTGACGAGGTCACGCACCTGGTCGACCTTGATCGCCTTGTCGGCTTCCTCGGGCTCCAGCAGGTAGTTGTCCGGGTGACTGCCGGCCTTGAGCAACAGGCACGACTTGCACTCGCCGCAGGCTTCCAGGTTGACCGGGCGCTGGCACAGCAGGCTGGCCATGAGTCGCTCGGCCAAGTCACGCTTGCCGATACCCACCGGCCCATGCAACAGGTAGGCATGAGCGTGCTGGGCACGGCCGGCCAGTTGCTGCCACAGGTTGTCCTGCCACGGGTAGGCTTCAGCCACGGGCGCGCTCCAGCAATGTTGGCAGCAGGGCATCGATGGCTTGCTGCACCTTGACCAACGGCTGGGCGGCATCCAGCAGGTGATAACGCGCAGGCTCGGCGGCGGCGCGCGTGAGGAACGCAGTACGTACGGCGTCAAAGAAGGCCTGGCCCTCCAGCTCGAAACGGTCCAGGCGACCACGGGCACTGGCGCGTGCCAGGCCCACTTCCACCGGCAGGTCGAACACCAGGGTCAGGTCGGGGCGCAGGTCGCCCTGGACGAAGGTTTCCAGGGTGGCGATGCGCTCCAGGGACAGCCCCCGGCCGCCGCCCTGGTAGGCATAGGTAGAGTCGGTGAACCGGTCGCAGATCACCACCGCACCGCGTGCCAGGGCTGGGCGAATCACTTCGGCCAGGTGCTGGGCACGCGCGGCGAACACCAGCAGCAGCTCGGTATCCGGGTTCATCTGCTCTTCACCTGGGGCCAGCAGCACCTCGCGGATACGCTCGGCCAGCGGCGTGCCGCCGGGCTCGCGGGTCAGCACCACCTCGATGCCTTCGCTGCGCAAACGCTCGGCCAGGTAATCGCGGTTGGTACTTTTGCCGGCGCCTTCGGGGCCTTCCAGGGTAATAAACAAGCCAGTCACAGGCAGTCCTTAGTCAGAATTATTGCGGGCTTTGCGGCGCGGCAGTGCCCGGCGTCGGTTCGGCCGGTTTTTCCACCGGCGCCTGCTCGGTCGCGTCCGACGAAGGCGCCGCGTCTTGCGCAGGCTTCACCACCGGTGCCGGGCTGGACCGGTAATCGGCACGGCGCTTGAGCTGGAACTCACGCACGGCGGCATTATGCGCATCCAGGTCATCAGAGAAAATATGGCTGCCGTCGCCTCGTGCGACAAAATACAGGCTGCTGCCCGGCACCGGGTTCAGCGCGGCGTGGATCGCCTCGCGACCGACCATGGCGATCGGCGTCGGCGGCAGGCCGGCGACCATGTAGGTATTGTAGGGGTTGGCTTCCTTGAGGTGGGCGCGGGTCAACTTGCCGTTGTAGCGCTCACCCAGGCCGTAGATCACCGTCGGGTCAGTCTGCAATAGCATGCCGACCTTAAGGCGCCGCACGAATACCCCGGCGATCTGCCCACGTTCTTCGGGTACGCCGGTCTCTTTCTCCACCAGGGAGGCCATGATCAACGCTTGATAAGGGTCGGTGTACGGCGCATCGGCAGCGCGCTTGCTCCACTCCTGGGCGAGTACATCATCCAGGCGGTTGTAGGCTTTTTTCAGGAATTCGACGTCGGTCATGCCACGCACGAAGCGGTAGGTATCCGGGAAGAACCGTCCTTCGGGAAACACGCCGGGGTGGCCGAGCTTGTCCATGACTTCGCTGTCACTGAGCCCCGAGAGGGTCTGCACGATCTTTTCATGCTTGGCCAGGGCCGAGCGCACCTGGCGGAAGTTCCAGCCTTCGACCAGGGTCAGGCTGTACTGCACCACTTCGCCACGCTGCCACAGGCCGATCAAACCCTGCGCCGTCATGCCGGGCGTCATGCGGTACTCGCCGCTGTGCAGTGGCTGGCCGTCGAGGTTGAAGCGCCAGTACAGGCGCAACCAGAAGGCGCCTTCCAGCACACCGTCGGCTTCCAGGCGATTGAAGGTACCGGTGGGGGTCGCCCCGGCCGGTACGTCGAGCAATTGCTCCTGGGTCAAGTTCAAGGGCTGCGTCAAGGCAGCGTCGAACTTCCAGGCCGAATAGCCCAACAGCAAAGCCGCCGAGAACAGACCAATCAGCAGCAGTACAACCAGTTTTCGTATCAACTCAAATTTCCAATAGCGCGCGAACAATGCCCTGCAGTTTACGGGTGAGCGGCCCAACCGACCAGCTCATCGCAGCGTACCCGCGCACCGGCCAAATGCCATAAACGCTGTTGCACACAAAGACTTCATCGGCTTGCTGCAGTTGCTCAAGATCGATGTCGGCCACGGCCACCGGGATGCCCAGGGTCTGTGCCTGGGCCAGAATCTCGGCGCGCATGACCCCGGCAACCCCACAACGGGTCAGATCAGCGGTTAGTAACAAGCCGTTGCGCACCAGGAAAACATTGCTGAATACCCCTTCGATGACACGACCGGACATGTCCAGCATCAAGCCTTCGGCATGCTCGGTATCCTGCCATTCGGCGCGGGCGATCACCTGCTCCAGGCGATTGAGGTGCTTGAGACCGGCCAGCAATGGCTGCTCGGCCAAGCGCGTGACACATGGAAACAGGCGGATGCCGTCAATTCCATGGGCGTGGGGATAGGTCGCGGGCGGATTGCCCTGCAAGATGCGGCGCACGGGTGCGCCAGGGTTGATGCCGTAACCGCGCAGGCTGTCGCCACGGGTCAGGATCAATTTGAGAACACCGTCACCCAGGGCGGCGGCATAGGCCAGCACTTCGCTGCGGATCAATGCATGATCCGCAACCAAGGCGAGGCGCCTGCACCCCTCATCGAGCCGGTGCAGGTGACGGTCGAGCAGCAAGGGCTGCCCGGCCTTGACCGCGATGGTCTCGAACAGCCCATCGCCATACGCCAGGCCGCGATCTTTCAGGGGCACGCTGTCCGCTGGCTGACCGTTGACCCAGCTGTGCATCACTCGGCGAACCGGCGGAACACCAGGGAACCGTTGGTGCCGCCAAAACCGAACGAGTTGGAGATCACCACGTCGATCGGCATGGGTTGCGCTTCGTGAGGCACGAAGTTCAGGTCGCAGCCTTCGTCCGGCTCATCCAGGTTGATGGTCGGCGGAGCGACCTGGTCCTTGATGGCCATGACGCTGAAGATCGCTTCGACCGCGCCCGCCGCACCCAACAAGTGGCCGGTCATGGACTTGGTAGAGCTGACCGCCAGCTTGTAGGCATGCTCGCCGAACACCGACTTGATGGCTTCGGCTTCCGCCAAGTCGCCTGTCGGGGTCGACGTGCCATGGGCGTTGATGTACTGCACCTGGTCCGCATTGACCTTGGCATCGCGCAGGGCGTTGGTAATGCAACGCGCAGCGCCGGCACCGTCGGACGGTGGCGAGGTCATGTGGTAGGCGTCGCCACTCATGCCAAAGCCGATCAGCTCGGCGTAGATGGTGGCGCCGCGCGCCTTGGCGTGCTCCAACTCTTCCAGCACCAGGGCACCGGCACCGTCGGACAGCACGAAGCCGTCACGGCCCTTGTCCCACGGACGGCTGGCACGGGTGGGTTCGTCATTGCGCGTCGACAGCGCACGGGACGCGCCGAAGCCGCCCATGCCCAGGCCACAGGCGGCCATTTCGGCGCCGCCCGCGATCATCACGTCGGCTTCGTCATAGGCAATGTTACGCGCGGCCATGCCGATGCAGTGCGTGCCGGTGGTGCACGCCGTGGCGATGGCGTAGTTAGGCCCCTGTGCGCCCAAGTGGATGGACAGGAAACCGGAAATCATATTGATGATCGAGCCCGGTACGAAGAACGGTGAAATTCGACGAGGGCCGGAATCGTGCAAGGTGCGGCTGGTTTCTTCAATATTGGTCAAACCGCCAATACCCGAACCCATGGCCACGCCGATGCGATCACGGTTGGCGTCGGTGACTTCCAGGCCGGCGTTACGCACTGCCTGAAAACCGGCTGCCAGGCCGTATTGAATGAACAGGTCGAGTTTGCGGGATTCTTTTACCGAGAGATATTCCTCGACATTGAAACCCTTTACCGAGCCGCCAAAACGGGTGGAATAGGCAGAAAGGTCCGTGTGTTCAATCAGACCAATACCACTGTGGCCAGCCAGAATGCCCTGCCAACTGCTTGGCACATCCGTGCCCAGTGGCGACAACATACCCATACCGGTGACTACGACGCGTCTACGCGACACAGCACTCTCCTTTTTCTAATGACGACACTTTTGCTTCAGCGCGTACTTTTCATCAGGGCTAAAGAAAAAACCGCACGCCGTTACAGCAGTGCGGTTTTTCCCTGACAGCAAGCGACGACTACAAACTATTACGCCTGGTGGCTAGTAACGTAGTCGATAGCAGCTTGAACAGTAGTGATTTTTTCAGCTTCTTCGTCCGGGATTTCGGTCTCGAATTCCTCTTCCAGAGCCATCACCAGCTCAACGGTGTCAAGGGAATCGGCACCCAGGTCTTCTACGAAGGAAGCAGTGTTGACCACTTCTTCTTCTTTAACGCCCAGTTGCTCGGCGACGATTTTCTTGACGCGCTCTTCGATGGTGCTCATACCTTGTTTAACTCCTAATGGACAAATTCAGGCAGCTGGCCAGTGGGTAAGTGTATAGAAAGCCTTTTCAGCTTTTCAACTGAAAGCTTCACCCTGTACCCGGTCGGCCACCTGCCTATAAATTAAGTTGCAGCTTTATAACGGATTTTAGACAGCTCGTATGACATTTTTTTGAAGCGATCCGTCACAATTTAACTCATGTACATCCCGCCGTTCACCGGGATTGTAGCCCCAGTCACGTATGCCGCACCGTCGGATGCCAGGAAAGTGACCACATTCGCGATCTCTTGAGCCTGGCCCAGACGGCCCAGCGGAATCTGCGTCAGCAACGCTTCACGCTGTGCTTCCGGCAGTTCGCGGGTCATATCGGTGTCGATGAACCCTGGGGCCACCGAGTTGACCGTAATCGACCGCGAGCCGACTTCACGTGCCAATGCACGGCTGAAACCTTCCAGACCGGCCTTGGCGGAGGCGTAGTTTACTTGGCCTGCGTTGCCCATGGCACCCACTACGGAGCCAATATTGATAATTCGGCCCCAACGCGCCTTGGTCATGCCACGCAAAACGCCCTTGGACAGGCGAAACAGACTGTTCAAGTTGGTGTCGACCACGTCGTACCACTCGTCGTCTTTCATGCGCATCATCAGGTTATCGCGGGTGATACCGGCGTTATTCACCAGAATCGCCGGCGCGCCGAACTGCGCGGTGATCTCAGCCAGTACGGCAGCCACGGACTCATCGCTGGTCACGTTCAGCTCAAGGCCGGTGCCTTGCACGCCGTTTTCCTTCAGGGTCGCGGCGATACGCTCAGCGCCCGAAGCGGAAGTGGCAGTGCCGATCACAACAGCGCCCTGACGGCCCAGTTCCAGGGCGATCGCCTGGCCAATGCCACGGCTAGCGCCAGTAACCAGTGCAACTTTACCTTGCAGACTCATGCAGGCTTCTCCTAAGTGCGGAAATCAGGCCAGTGCCGCGCGCGCGGCAGCGAAGGCATCCGGGGTATTGAGGTTGGCGGTCGACACACCGTCGGCGCAACGTTTGTTGAGGCCGGCCAGTACTTTGCCCGGGCCGCACTCGACCAGCTCGGTGGCGCCATTGGCCGCCAGGGTCTGGACCGACTCAACCCAGCGTACGGGCTTGTAGAGCTGCTCCAGCAGGTCGCGCTTGAGGGTGTCGAGGTCGGCGGCCACGGCTGCGCTGACGTTCTGCACCAGCGGGATCTGCGGCGCCTGCCAGTTGATGGCGGCGATGGACTCGGCAAAACGCTCGGCAGCCGGACGCATCAGCTCGCAGTGCGATGGCACGCTCACCGGCAACGGCAAGGCGCGCTTGGCGCCACGGGCCTTGCAGCCTTCGATGGCGCGCTCAACGGCAGCCTTGGCACCCGCAATCACCACCTGGCCAGGGGAGTTGAAGTTTACCGCGCTGACCACTTCGCCCTGGGCCGCTTCGGCGCAGGCTTCGATCACGACGGCATCGTCCAGGCCCAGGATCGCGGCCATGCCGCCCTGCCCGGCCGGAACGGCTTCTTGCATCAGTTGGCCACGACGCTCGACCAGCTTGACCGCTTCACCGAGGGTCAGGCTGCCCGCCGCCACCAGGGCGCTGTATTCGCCCAGGCTGTGACCGGCCACGAATGCCGGGCGCGCGCCGCCTTCCGCCAGCCACAAGCGCCACAAGGCGATCGAAGCGGTCAGGATGGCCGGCTGGGTTTTATCGGTTTGATTGAGTTGCTCTTCCGGCCCCTGCTGGGTCAGTGCCCACAGGTCGTAACCCAGGGCGTCGGAAGCTTCCTTGAAGGTGTCCAGGATCAACGGATAGTGCGCGCCCAGCTCGGCCAACATGCCGAGGGACTGCGAACCCTGCCCTGGAAAGACGAATGCGAGGGATGTAGACATGTAACAAGCCCCTAATGATCTGGTCGTCAAAAATGCGCACTCCTACGGTGGGAGCGCACGAAACTGACAGATTGGATGGTCAATTGAACTGGCCGGTCACATTTAAGCACTCCCGGGCCGATTCGCCTAAGGCAACAGGTCCTCTAGACGGCCATGCAAGCGTTGCGGCAGGTTTTCCTGGATCTCGATCAGGGCCCGCGCAATCGCGCTTTGAAAGCCTTCCACGCCAGCCGAGCCATGGCTTTTCACCACAATGCCCTGCAACCCCAGGAAACTCGCGCCATTATGCCGCGCCGGGGCCAGGTCAGCCTGCAGGCGGCGCATCAACGGCAGCGCCAGGGCGCCAACCAAGCGCGAGGCCAGGCTCTGCTTGAACAGTGCTTCGATACGCGTGGCGATCATGGTCGCCAGGCCTTCGCTGGATTTGAGCAGGATATTGCCGACAAACCCGTCGCACACCACCACGTCTGCCTCACCGCGATACAACCCGTCACCCTCGACAAAGCCGACGTAGTTCAGTCCGCGCGCACCTTGCAGCAACGTGGCGGCGAGCTTGACCTGCTGATTCCCCTTGATGTCTTCGGTGCCGATATTCAGCAAGGCAACGCGCGGGCGAGCCACGCCAAGCGCCTCGGCAGCCACCGAGCCCATCACGGCGAACTGGAGCAGATGCTCGGCGCTGCAATCGACGTTTGCGCCCAGGTCCAGCAACTGGCAATAGCCTTTCTGCGTCGGAATCGCTGCTACCATCGCGGGCCGGTCAATGCCCGGCAGCGTCTTGAGCACAAACCGCGACAACGCCATCAGGGCCCCGGTATTGCCGGCACTGACACAGGCTTGCACCTTGCCATCACGCAGCAACTCCAGGGCCACCCGCATCGAAGAATCAGGCTTGCCACGCAGGGCTGCCGCTGGCTTTTCATCCATGGTGATGGTTTCGCTGGCTGGCGTAATCGTCAGGCGCGCGCGATCCACCGCCGGGTGGCTGGCAATCAGTTCTTCAAGTAAGGAGGGTTGACCGACGAGGGTCAGGTGCAGCGAGGGTGTTGCAGACAGGCTGGCAATGCAGGCCTGAACAATGCTGCGGGGACCGAAGTCCCCGCCCATTGCGTCTATCGCGATGACTAGAGCAGACAAGTGATTACTCGTCAGCGCCCTTGTCGATCACTTTACGGCCACGGTATACGCCTTCTGGCGATACGTGGTGACGCAGGTGAACTTCACCGGTGGTCTTTTCTACGGACAGGGTGCTAGCCTCGAGAGCGTCGTGCGAACGGCGCATGTCACGGGCGGAGCGGGATTTTTTGTTCTGCTGAACAGCCATAATTGATTAACTCCTAAACGTTTGGGTCACGCTTTAACTGCGCCAATACACTGAACGGGTTGGACCGCGTTACCTCGTCCTCGCTCGGTTCGGGCTCGTCATCGAGGCCCGCCGGCTGCTGGCATTCTTCCGGATGATGAGCAGGCACAATGGGCAAGGCGAGCAAAAGCTCCTCCTCGATCAGTGCATGCAGATCCAAAGGATCTTCGCCCAGTTCCAGCACGTCATAACCTTTCGGCAACGACTGGGTATTCGCACCCTCCTTCACCACAGCATAACTGCACTCGCTGTGGATCGGCAGGGTGACCAGCTCAAGACAACGCTGGCAAACCATTTTGACTTCGGTGTCGATAAAGCTGTGGATTACCACAGATTTACGTTCATCTCGTTCAAAAACGAATTTGGCCTGCACCGTACCGACAGTGTCGGAAAGCGGGTCGCAGAGTCTCTCCAAATCGGCCAGCAGCAACTCACCTTGAAGGGAGGTGCCACGATCAGCCAATTTGCGCGGGTCAACGTGAGGTGGAATCGGGTCATTCAACATAGGCGCAGCATTATAGGGATGCACCCAGCCATGTCAAAGGAAATTCAGCCCTGTGCGTCAGCCGGTCGCCCCGCTAGAATCCCCCGCGGCCCTGAGGAGACGACCATGCTGCCTTTATTACTTGCATCCAGCTCGGTTTATCGCCGGGAATTGCTGAGCCGCCTGCACCTGCCGTTCATCTGCAGCTCGCCGGATATCGACGAGAGCCACCGCGAAAATGAATCCGCCATTGAACTGGTCAAGCGCCTGGCCGAGCAGAAAGCCCGCGCCCTTGCCGCCAGCCATCCAGGGCATTTGATTATAGGCTCCGACCAGGTCGCGGCGCTCGACGGCCGGATCATCGGCAAACCGCACACCTTCGAAAACGCTCGCGAACAACTGTTGGCCGCCAGTGGCAAGCGCGTCAGCTTCCTCACCGGGCTGGCACTGCTGAACAGCGAGACGGGGCACTGCCAGGTCGACTGCGTACCCTTTACCGTGCACATGCGCGAACTGGACGCTGAACGCATCGAGCGCTATCTGCGGATTGAGCAGCCGTATGACTGCGCGGGTAGCTTCAAGGCAGAAGGATTGGGTGTGAGCCTGTTCCAGAGCACCGAAGGGCCGGACGCGACCAGCTTGGTTGGCTTGCCGCTGATACGACTGGTGGACATGCTGCTGGCTGAAGGCGTGCAAATCCCCTAAGAACACCGCATAACCAAATGTGGGAGCGGGCTTGCTCGCGAAGGCGGCGCATCAGTCAGTACATCTGTGCCTGACCCACCGTCTTCGCGAGCAAGCCCGCTCCCACATTTTGAGCTATGTCAGCTTCAGGATGTCAGCGCAGGGACGGGCCTTGGAAGCCCATATAGAAGGCCAGCTTCTCGGCCACGCTGGCACCGAGCCGCTTGGAGAAACGATCAAACGGCGATTCTTCCACCGTGAAATCCACCAGCTCCTTCTCGCCAATCACATCCCGTGCGACCGAACTGGCACTGCCCAGGCCGTCGATCAAGCCCAGCGGCAACGCCTGCTCGCCCGACCACACCAGCCCGGAGAACAGCTCCGGGTGGTCTTTATCCTTCAAGCGATCGCCACGCCCTTGTTTCACGCTGGCAATGAACTGGCGATGGGTGGTGTCGAGCACGCCCTGCCAGAACTGGGTTTCATCCGCCTTTTGCGGCTGGAACGGGTCGAGAAAAGCCTTGTGCTCACCCGAGGTGTAGGTACGACGCTCCACCCCCAGCTTCTCCATGGTGCCGACAAACCCATAACCGGCCGCCGTCACACCAATGGAGCCCACCAGGCTGGCCTTGTCGGCGTAGATCTGGTCAGCGGCACTGGCGATGTAATAGGCGCCGGAAGCCCCCAAGTCGGAGATGACGGCGTACAACTTGATCTCCGGGTGCAGGCCACGCAGACGGCGAATCTCGTCATACACATAACCCGACTGCACAGGGCTGCCGCCCGGACTGTTGATGCGCAGGATCACGCCCTTGACCTTGGGGTCCTCGAACGCGGCACGCAGGCTGCTGACGATATTGTCGGCACTGGCGGATTCCTTGTCGGCAATTACCCCGCGCACTTCGATCAGCGCAGTGTAGTTGGCGCCACGGGTCGCGCTTTTTTCCATGTCCATCAACGGGCTGAACAGTGCCAGCATGGCGATAAGCCAGGTAAAGGTCAGCAGCTTGAAGAAAATCCCCCAGCGCCGCGCACGACGCTGCTCCTGGACACTGGCCAGGAGGGTTTTCTCCAGCAGCTTCCAGCTCTTGTCATCACTGCTTTCAGCCTTTTCGGGCGCTTTCCACTCGTCACTCATGCCATCAACCCCAGCAAAGACTTATTGAGCCCGGCTGAGCCAGGCCTGCAATTCGGAAAAATGATCAATCGTCAGCCTGGGCTCATATTGCTGCAAGGCTTCGGCCGCCTGGGCGCCATAGCTGACCGCCACGCTGTCCATGCCCGCATTGCGCGCCATCATCAGGTCGAAGGAGGCATCGCCCACCATCAAGGCCTGGCGTGGCGACACACCGCAATGGGCCAGGATCTGCTCCAGCATCAGAGGGTGAGGCTTGCTGGCAGTTTCATCGGCGGCACGGGTGATATCGAAATAATCTTCCCAACCGTGAGCCTTGAGCACACGGTCCAGCCCGCGACGCGCCTTGCCGGTGGCGACCGCCAGGTGATAACCCTCGGCGCGGAACACCTCCAGAGACTGCACCACACCGTCGAACAACGGCGAAGGCGTGGCCTCCAGGGCGATGTAGTGATCCGCATAGTGATCACGGAAGGTGACCAGCTCGGCGTCACTGATCTCGGGGTACAAGGTACGAATCGCCTCAGGCAGGCCCAGGCCGATGATGCCCTTGACCGCATGATCCGTGCACAGCGCAAACCCCGAGCGGGTCGACGCTGCGTGCATCGATTCGACAATGCGGCCAATGGAGTTGGCCAGGGTGCCGTCCCAATCGAAAATCAGCAGTTTGTAATCAAGGTGCGACACTCAAGCGCTCCACGGTCTTGGCCCACATTTCATCGACCGGCGCCTGCAGCTTCAACTCGCCACCATCGGGCAGCGGCACGGTGAGCATGTAAGCGTGCAGGAACAGACGCTTGCCGCCCAGGTCGCGGATCTCCTTGGAGAAATCCTCGTCACCGTATTTGGTATCGCCAGCGATGCAATGACCAGCGTGCAAGGTGTGCACGCGGATCTGGTGGGTACGCCCGGTCACCGGCTTGGCCTCGACCAGGGTGGCGAAGTCACCGAAACGGCGCAGCACCTTGAACAGGGTCAGGGCCTCTTTGCCCTCCTCGTCCACTTCCACCATGCGCTCGCCGGAACGCAGGTTGCTCTTCTGCAACGGCGCACGGACGCTCTTGATCGAGCTGGCCCAGTTGCCGCGCACCAGCGCCATGTAGCGCTTGTCCACGCCATCGCCACGCAGGGCGGTGTGCAAGTGGCGCAACATGCTGCGCTTCTTGGCGATCATCAGCAGGCCAGACGTGTCACGGTCCAGGCGATGGACCAGTTCCAGCTCCTTGGCATCCGGACGCAACTGACGAAAGGCTTCGATCACGCCAAAATTCAAGCCGCTGCCACCGTGGACCGCAATGCCACAAGGCTTGTTGATCACGATCAGCTTGTTGTCTTCGAAGACAATCGAGGCTTCCAGGCGCTGCAACAAGCCTTGGGCCAATGGCACGGGCTCATCACGTTCCGGCACGCGAACCGGCGGCACGCGAACGATATCGCCCGCCTGCAACTTGTACTCAGGCTTGATCCGACCCTTGTTCACCCGCACTTCACCTTTACGCAAGATGCGGTAAATCAAGGTCTTGGGCACGCCTTTGAGCCTGGCCAGGAGAAAATTGTCGATGCGTTGGCCGGCATATTCCGGCGAGACCTCGAGCAGCTGGACGCTGGGGGTCTGGGGGGCGGTAGTCGTCATGGCGGCGATGATAACAATTTTTTATGGAATTGAAGCACTTAATCATTGCTGCTATAGTCGCGAACGCCGCCAAAAGCGGCCTGGACAGAGGACATGCGGCAAACTGCCGGCCCTGACCATCGCAATTCATCAGGACGCGAGGCCGTCCTACGGGGCTTTCGCCACCCTGGAAGGCTCGAGATTGTAACAAGCGCAGGTGACATGAGGCCTGAAGCGAGTGCAGAAAGCAGAGTGAATACTCGCGTTTTGCGCCGATATTTACGGCCAGTTCACAAAGTGCAGTCAGTCTTGAGCCAGACCATGGCGAATGCTTCGGAAACAACGCCTGTTAAGAGCTGAGTGAGAGCGCAATCGCCCACACCTAGTCTTGTTTAGCCATGAGCGTGGACTCCCCATTGGAGAACACGGTAAATGCCAACCCGCTGCGGATTCTGCGCGCGGCAGCACCCGAATTATCAGGGATACGTGTAGGGTGGAGATGCACAACCGTCGGACCGTGTAGCACTAGGCTTATATTTAGACGCTTCATCTCGTCCACAGTCGCCGGTTGATTCCTCCTCCTGACCTTAGCTTTTGTTGAAGTGGTGCCTTTGTCACCACCGCTAACAAGCAGGACGCGTCCGTCGCGATACCGGCCCAATTGGCTCGTTATTGCTGGACACTGGAGTGGCCAACCACTCTTGACGCACCTGACACCGACCGTGAGAAGTCGTGTGTGCCGAACGCCGTTTCCGGCAGCCCGGAAACCGACGGTACAACATGAAAAGAATGCTGATTAACGCAACTCAACCCGAAGAGTTGCGTGTTGCACTGGTAGATGGCCAACGCCTCTACGACCTGGACATCGAATCCGGTGCACGCGAGCAAAAGAAGGCCAACATCTATAAAGGCCGTATTACTCGCATCGAACCAAGCCTTGAGGCTGCCTTTGTCGATTTCGGCTCCGAGCGCCACGGCTTCCTGCCCCTCAAAGAAATCTCCCGCGAATACTTCAAGAAAGCCCCCGAAGGCCGCGTGAACATCAAGGACGTCCTGAGCGAAGGCCAGGAAGTCATCGTCCAGGTCGAAAAAGAAGAACGTGGCAACAAGGGCGCCGCCCTGACCACTTTCATCAGCCTGGCTGGCCGTTACCTGGTCCTGATGCCAAACAACCCACGTGCCGGCGGTATTTCCCGTCGCATCGAAGGCGAAGAGCGCAACGAACTGCGTGAAGCGCTGAACGGCCTGATCGCACCGGCCGACATGGGCCTGATCGTTCGCACTGCCGGCCTGGGCCGCAGCAGCGAAGAAATGCAGTGGGACCTCGACTACCTGCTGCAACTGTGGACCGCCATCAAAGAAGCCTCCCTGGATCGTTCCGCGCCGTTCCTGATCTACCAGGAAAGCAACGTGATCATCCGCGCCATCCGCGATTACCTGCGCCAGGACATCGGCGAAGTGCTGATCGACAGCGTTGAAGCCCAGGACGAAGCCCTGACCTTCATCCGCCAGGTGATGCCGCAGTACGCCAGCAAGATCAAGCTGTATGAAGACAGCGTTCCGCTGTTCAACCGTTTCCAGATCGAAAGCCAGATCGAGACCGCCTTCCAGCGCGTGGTCGAACTGCCTTCCGGCGGCTCCATTGTGATCGACCCGACCGAAGCCCTGGTGTCCATCGACATCAACTCGGCGCGTGCGACCAAAGGCAGCGACATCGAAGAAACCGCCCTGCAGACCAACCTGGAAGCGGCTGAAGAAATCGCCCGCCAGTTGCGCCTGCGTGACATCGGCGGCCTGATCGTGATCGACTTCATCGACATGACCCCAGCCAAGAACCAGCGCGCCGTGGAAGAGAAAGTCCGCGAATGCCTGGAAGCTGACCGTGCCCGCGTGCAGGTTGGCCGTATCTCGCGCTTCGGCTTGCTGGAAATGTCCCGTCAGCGCCTGCGTCCATCCCTGGGCGAGAGCAGCGGCATCGTTTGCCCACGTTGCAACGGCACCGGCATCATCCGTGACGTTGAATCGCTGTCCCTGGCGATCCTGCGCCTGATCGAAGAAGAAGCCCTGAAAGACCGCACCGCCGAAGTCCGCGCGCAAGTGCCGATTCCGGTTGCCGCTTTCCTGCTCAACGAAAAACGCAACTCGATCACCAAGATCGAACTGCGCACCCGTGCCCGTATCGTCATCCTGCCGAACGATCACCTCGAAACCCCGCACTTCGAAGTGCAGCGCCTGCGTGATGACAGCCCGGAAGCCCACAGCGGCCAGTCCAGCTACGAAATCGCCGCTGCCGCCGCCGAAGTGGAAGAAGTCCAGCCAGCCGCCGCGACCCGCACCCTGGTTCGCCAGGAAGCAGCCGTGAAGACTGCGCCGGCCCGCGCCAACGCACCGGTTCCAACCGAAGCTGCAGCCCCTGTTGCCGCGCCGGCTGCCCTGCCTGAGCCAAGCCTGTTCAAAGGCCTGGTGAAGTCGTTGGTGAGCCTGTTCGCCACCAAGGAAGAGCCTGCCGCACCGGTTGTGGTTGAAAAACCAGCTTCAGAGCGCCCAGCGCGCAACGAAGAGCGCCGTAACGGTCGCCAGCAGAGCCGTAACCGCAATGGCCGTCGTGACGAAGAGCGCAAGCCGCGCGAAGAACGTGCGCCGCGTGAAGAACGCGCCCCACGTGAAGAGCGTGCGCCCCGCGAAGCCCGTGAAGAAACCCCGACCGTAGAACGTGCACCGCGTGAAGAGCGCGCCCCACGTACGCCGCGCGCTCCACGTGAAGACCGCAAGCCACGTGGCGAGCGCGAAGAGCGTGTACGTGAACTGCGCGAGCCGCTGGACGCTGCACCCGCCGTTGCCGGCGCTGCCGTTGTTGCTGAAGAACGCCCGGCCCGCCAGCCGCGTGAAGAGCGTGCGCCACGTGAAGAACGCCAACCTCGCGCCCCGCGTGAAGAGCGTCAACCGCGTGCCGAGAACGCTGCTGCCAGCGAAGAAGAAGTGCTGACCGGCGAAGAGCAACTGCAGGAAGACGGTCAGGAAGGCGCCGAAGGCGATCGTCCACGCCGCCGTTCCCGTGGCCAGCGTCGTCGCAGCAACCGTCGTGAGCGTCAGCGTGATGCCAACGGCAACGTGATCGAAGGCTCGGAAGAGACCGGCGAAAACGCAGAAGCCGCTACCGGCGAACCGACTGGCGCCGAACTGGCTGCCGGCCTGGCTGTTACCGCTGCCGTTGCCAGCTCGGTCATCAGCGCACCTGCTGAAGCCCAGGCACACGAGCAGGCTGAACGCGCTACCGCTGCTGTTGAAGAAACCGTCACCGTGGAAACACCTGCCGCCGAGACGCCAGTCGTTGAAGCACCTGCTGTTGAAGCGCCGGGTGCTGAAACTGCAGTCGTAGAATCGCCGGTTGTTGAAGCGCCTGTTGTCGAAGCCACCACCCCAATCGAAGCGCCGGTTGTTCCGGAAGTGGAAGTTGCCCCGGTTCAAGAAGCCCAGCCAGAAGTTGAAGTGGCAGCGGTTGAACCCGCCCCAGTGGTTGAGCCTCAGCCAGTGGTTGAAGCGGTGGTTGAAGCACCGGTTGTCGAAGCAGCGCCAGAAGTACGTGAAGTCCGCGAAGTTCGTGAAGAACAGACCGCCTTCCAATGGACTGCAGAACCAGCCGCTCCGGTTGAAGCGCCAGAACCTGCCCCAGCGGTAGAAGAAGCGCCAGCACCGGTTGCCGAAGTCGTGGTTGCCGAGCCAGCCCCAGTGGTTGAGCCTGCTCCGGTCGTTGAACCTGCGCCAGTGGTTGAAGCGCCGGTGGTTGCCGAAGTTGCCGCCCCCGTGGTTGAAGCAGCACCGGCCAGCGCCCTGACCGAAAACGGCCGTGCCCCGAACGACCCACGTGAAGTGCGTCGTCGTCGCAAGGAAGCCGAAGCCGCCGCCGCTGCTGCCGCAGCACAGGAAGCAGAGCACGAGAGCAAACCTCTCGCCTGATTCGCGCAGCGATTAAAAAGCCCCGCCTGAGTGATCAGGCGGGGCTTTTTATTGATTACTGGTACACATTCAACTGTAGGAGCCGGCTTGCCGGCGATTGCGGTCTATCCGCCACAGGTGTGTTGGCTGGCCTACCGCTATCGCCGGCAAGCCAGCTCCTACAGTTAGGGCGGGGAGTAATGTAAAGACTGTGGCAGGTCGACATCCCAGAGCACGCCCGGATCATCAACAGACACTTCACATACCTTCGCCTGCGCAAACAACGGCCTGGCACCACGATCACCTTTCAACGCCATCAGCCCTGGCCCAGATGCCCGGCTAAACGCCACAGGGTGCCCATACTGCCCATCCTGCACCGGCACACTGATGTCACCCGCCTCCAGCCCATCGATCACCTGCTCAACGCTGGACGACCAGATAAACGGCATATCTCCCAGCACCACCAGCCAGCCTTCCGCCGCCGCACTGGCTGCAACCGCCGCCGCAATACTGTCGCCCATGCCTGCTGAGCGCAGCAGCAAGACCTTGCAACCGTAGACCTCAGCCAAACGAATGACGTCGAGGCTGTCCGGCGACGTCACCACCCAGCGCTCAACCACAGCAGCCGGCAGATTCATCAGCACCTGCTCGATCACCGGCCGTGTTACGCCGTCCAGACCAACGCAATCAGCCAACAACTTGTCCTGGTCCGCCCCGGCTTCGGCGCGGAAGCGACTGCCCTGCCCCGCCGCGAGCACAATTGCAGTGACAGTCACTCAGCCACCACCGGCAATGGTTTCTTCTGCATCGGCGCCACGCCGTTCTTGATCGCGACAATTTCCGCCATCAGCGACAACGCGATCTCCGACGGAGTGTGGCTGCCAATATGCAAGCCAATCGGCCCATGCAGGCGTGCGATCGCCTCGGCGGACAGCCCCAGCGCGGCGAGGTTTTCCCGACGCTTCTGGCTATTGACCTGCGAACCCAGTGCGCCGATATAGAACGCCGATGAATTCAGCGCTGTCAGCAACGCCATATCATCCAGGCGCGGGTCATGGGTGAGGCACACAATGGCCGTGCGCTCATCGGTCTGGATGTTGAGCACGGCTTCATCGGGCATGCCCGGTACAAAGCGGCCATGCTGCTCTTCCCAGCCGTAGACGAACTCATCACGCGGGTCGCAGATCAATACTTCGAAATCCAGCAAACGCGCCATCTCTGCCACATAGCGTGACAGTTGCCCGGCGCCGATCAGCAGCAAGCGCCAGCGCGGGCCGTAGATGGCGCGCAGGCGTTCGCCGTCGAAGGTGACCACATCGGTCTTGCTTGCGCTGGTCAAGGTGACGTCACCACTGGCCAGGTCCAGTTCACGCGCGACGATCTGATGGTCTTCGCACCGCGCCAGCAACTCCGACACCCACGCCCAATCGCGCACACGCTCTTCGGTCAGGCGCAAGGTGCCGCCACAGGGCAGGCCAAAACGTGCGGCTTCATCGCGGGTCACGCCGTAGGTCACCAACTGGACCGGCGGCCCGTCTGCAGGCAACCGACCATCCTGCAGGCGTGCAATCAAGTCATCCTCGATGCAACCGCCCGACACCGAGCCGATCACCACCCCATCACCTCTCAGCGCCAGCATGGCGCCCGGTGGACGCGGGGCACTGCCCCACGTCTGAACAACGCTGTACAACACCACTTGCTGGCCGGCGCGACACCATTCGAGCACGCTGCGCAGGACATTCAAATCAACACTGTCCACATAACCTCCCGCACGCGCCCCAGCGCAAATGCTCATTTGATGATCGCATGTAGAGCGTGCCGCGCGGCGCAAATTTCATCTGCGAAGACCCGGTGCGACTAAATAGGCGTTGAAGTAAAAAAAGGCCTCATCGGCTGTTGATGAAGTACTCACTTAATTTAAATCAAAACACGGCAAAAGTGACCGGCCGGAAACGCAAACGCCCCGAACCAGTCGGGGCGTTTGTGGGCAGCAGTTGGCGTCAGGTCACGCCATCAGCTGTTTACTTGACGACAGGTGCAGGGCCTTCGGCTACGCCCAGGTCATCCAGCTCGCGGGTTTCCGAGATACCGGTACCGCCGGACGCCAGCTCGCTTTGCAGCTTGTCGGTGTCCAGTTCCTTGACCCACTTAGCCACAACGATGGTGGCAACGGCGTTGCCCACAAGGTTGGTCAGTGCACGGGCTTCGGACATGAAGCGGTCGATACCCAGGATCAGCGCCAGGCCGGCAACCGGCAGGTGGCCCACGGCCGACAGGGTGGCCGCCAGCACGATGAAGCCCGAACCGGTCACGCCAGCAGCGCCTTTGGAGGACAGCAGCAGCACCAGCAGCAGGGTGATCTGGTGGGTGATGTCCATGTGGGTGTCAGTCGCCTGGGCGATGAACACGGCAGCCATGGTCAGGTAGATCGAGGTACCGTCAAGGTTGAACGAGTAGCCAGTCGGGATCACCAGGCCTACTACGGACTTCTTGGCACCCAGGCGCTCCATTTTGATCAGCATGCGTGGCAGTGCGGATTCGGAAGACGAAGTACCCAGAACGATCAGCAGCTCTTCACGGATGTAGCGGATCAATTTGATCACGCTGAAACCGTGGGCGCGGCAGATACCACCCAGCACCACCAGCACGAACAGGATGCAGGTGATGTAGAAGCAGATCATCAGTTGGCCCAACTGCACCAGGGAACCCACACCGTAGGCGCCGATGGTGAACGCCATGGCACCCAGGGCACCGATTGGCGCGAGCTTCATGATCATGTTGATGATGTTGAACATCACGTGGGCGAAGCGATCGATGAAGTCCAGCACCGGCTTGCCGTAGGCACCCAGGCGGTGCAGGGCGAAACCGAAGATCACCGAGAACATCAGCACTTGCAGGATGTCGCCGTTGGCAAAGGCGCCGACGATGGTGTTAGGGATCACATTGAGGATAAAGCCGACGATGCTCTGGTCTTTACCGGCAGTGACGTAGGCCGCCACTTTGGAGGCGTCCAGGGTCGCTACGTCGATGTGCATGCCGGCGCCCGGTTGCACGACGTTCACCACGATCAGGCCGATCAGCAGCGCGATGGTCGAAACGATTTCGAAGTACAGCAGCGCGTAGCCGCCGGTCTTGCCGACCGATTTCATGCTTTGCATGCCAGCGATGCCGCTGACAACGGTGCAGAAGATGATCGGGGCGATGACCATTTTGATCAGTTTGATAAACCCGTCACCCAGTGGCTTGAGGGCCACACCGGTCTGCGGGTAGAAGTGACCGAGCAAAATACCGATAACGATTGCAACGATCACCTGGAAGTACAGGGATTTGTAGATTGGCTGACGAGTCGTCATTGCAAAGTTCCTCAATCGTCCCGTGTGGCAAATATCCGCCATTGCCCACGACACTTGAATTGCGAACCCTCCTGCACTGGAGGGATTTGTTGTTTGCGAGGCCTATAGGTTCAGGCCTGCGCTGTAGTCCTTATCGCAAACGCCGTGCCACTTCTCTCAAAATCCTTGAAGGCCTTTAGACATCAGGCCTGGGGCTTTACAGCCCTTCTTCCAAGCCCCCGATCGAGTGGCGGATTTCCGCCCAGCGACCCAATCCCGTCCTACAATTTGGCGGATATCCGCCTTGTGACCCTGTCCGGGGATGCTACGATCCGCCCTTTCATGGACGAGGCCTTCGCATGCGTGAACGTACCATCGCCAGTCATTACGCCCGGGCCGCACTCGGCGGGGCGCGTCGGGCCGGTTACGACTATTCGGGCCTGTTACAACAGGTGGGTATTACCCCGGAGCTGTTGACCGAACCCCGCGCGCGCATCGCGCCGGAGCAATTTACCCGGTTGCTGCAAATGCTCTGGCTGGCGCTGGACGACGAATACCTGGGCTTCGCCGACGGCCCGAGTAAACGCGGGACCTTCGCCATGATGTGTCATGCGCTGATCCACTGCCGCACCCTGGAGAAGGCTCTGGAACGCGGCTTATTATTTTATAGCCTATTCCCGCAAGGCCCGCGCTGGCAGCTGACACGCGAAGGCGAAATGGCCCGCTTGAGCCTGGACGACTCACAGCTATGGGACCCGGATCACTTCCTGAGTGAATGCCTGCTGGTGATCTGGCATCGCCTGGGCAGTTGGCTGATCGGCCAGCGTATCCGGCTGCACCAGGCCACTTTCAGCTACCCGCAGCCGGCTCACGCCAGCGAATATGACCTGCTGTTTCCCTGTGCCCAGGTATTCGGTGCACCGAACAGCAGCCTGGTATTTCCCGCCCGCTACCTGAGCCTGCCGCTGTTGCAGGATGAGCGCACGCTCAAGCACTTCCTGGAGCGCTCCCCCGCCGACTTGCTGTCGCGGCCGGACGAAGGCGACAGTTTGAGCAGCCAGCTACGCCGCTTGCTCAGCCGCGACCGCAGTCCCTGGCCGGACCTGGAAGCCGTCGCCCAGCACCTGCATATCAGCCCACAGACCCTGCGCCGGCACTTGCGCGAAGAAGGCACCAGCTTTCAGGCGCTCAAGGATGAGCTGCGGCGGGACATCGCCATCTATCATTTGGGCCGGGCGGATTTGTCGTTGCAGGAGATTGCCGAGCAGCTCGGTTTTTCGGAACCGTCGGCGTTTCATCGGGCGTTCAAGAAGTGGACGGGGTTGACGCCGGGGGCGTATCGCGCGCAGGAAAGTTAGAGCTATATTGCCTTTGTCGGCCCTTTCGCGAAGAGGCCAGTGGAGCCAACAAAGATCACAAGGCAGGAAAGTGAATCTTGAACGCAGCGCCGCCCAACGGCGAATCCCCCAGGGTCAGCCGCGCGCCGTAACTTTCAATGATGTCCTTGACCACCGCCAAGCCGATCCCCTGCCCTGGATGCTGACGGTCCAGCCGCTCACCCCTTTGCAGGATCCGCGCACGCTGATCCGGCGGCACGCCAGGGCCATCATCCTCAATGCACAACTCGGTGCCTTCGAGGCTTTCCACCAGGCTGATGCGCACCTCGCTCAGGCACAGGCGGTAGGCGTTCTCCAGCAGGTTACCGAGCAACTCCAGCAGAGCACCCTTCTCGATCGGCACGTCGCAGTCTTGCGGCAACTCAAAAGACACCGTGACGCGTTTGTCGCGGTAGACCTTGTCCAGCGTGTCGCACAGGCTTTGCAGCACGGGCTCCAGCCGCACCTGATGGCGCACCAGCCCGCTTTTGCGCAGGCTGGCCCGTTGCAACTGGTAGCTGATCTGCTGGCTCATGCGTTCGATCTGCGATTGCAGCACCCAGGCCTGGTCACGGTCTTCAGGGCGCTGGGCCATGTCTTCGCTCACGCCTTGCAACACCGCCAGCGGGGTTTTCAGGCTGTGGGCCAGGTCGTCGAGGGAGTCGCGGTAGCGCGCGCGTTGCTCACGCTCACTGTGCAGCAAGCGGTTGAGAGAGCCCGTGAGGCGCAACAACTCGCGGGGGTGTTGTTCGGAGAGGCTTTCGCGGGTACCGCCTTCAATCTGGTCAAGTTCCTGGCTCAGCCGCCGCAGCGCTTGCAGGCCCCAGGTCAGGCCCAGCCACAACAGGGTCAGCAGCACCAGCAAGGCCGCGCCGAAGCCCAGGTAGAGGTTTTCGCGCAGGCCTTCGAGGGTCAGCAGGTATTCGCGCACCGGTTGCAGCGCGACGATACTGAACGCCGCGCTCTTGCCGCCCAGCAGCTTGACCTCGACGTCATACACGAAGAATTCCTGGCCGTTGGCCTCGCGAATCCGTGCAAATTCATTACCGCGCCCGTCGTAGCGCGGTTTGTAGTTGATGTTTTCTTCCTTGGTCGCCCGCGAACGCCACACCAAGTGGCCTTCACGGTCGTAGATATAGCCGAGCAGGCGGCTATCGGTGAGGTTGAAGCGTTCGTCGGGCAACTGCGCCGGCATCAGCAGGCGGTTGTTCTCCACGCGCGCGGCAGAGATCAGGGTGGTGACATCCGACGCCAGGCGTTGCTCGATGGAGTCCTGCAACGCCAGGCTGAACGCGCCCTGCATGGCCGGTAACAAGCCCAGCATGAACAGCACGGCCAGGGTGGCGGCCGCCAGCATCAGGCGCACGCGTAGCGAGCGAATCAACGGCAGCGCTCATTGAACAGGTAGCCCAGGCCACGCACGGTGTCGATCGGCTTGAACCCTCCCGGGCCTTCCAGCTTGCGGCGCAGGCGGCCGACGAGCACTTCGATGACATTCGGATCGCGCTCGTCGTCATCGGGGTAGAGCTGCTCCATCAAGCGGTCCTTGGCGACCACTTGCTGGTGATGACGCATCAGGTACTCGAGGATGCGGTATTCATAAGCCGTCAGCGCCAGCGGTTGCTCATCGAGGGATGCCTGCTTGCGATTGAGGTCCAGCAGCAAGGGGCCGGCCACGATAGTCGACTGGGTAAACCCGCTGGAGCGGCGCAGCAAGGCGTTCATCCGTGCCTCCAGCTCTTCGAACTGGAACGGCTTGACCACATAGTCGTCGGCACCGGCCGCCAGGCCTTCGACCTTGTCCTGCCAGTTGCCGCGGGCGGTGAGGATCAGGATCGGGAAGGTCTTGGCCTGGGTACGCAATTGGCGGATCAGGTCCAGGCCGCCCATGCCGGGCAGGCCCAGGTCGATGATCGCCAGGTCGTGATTGAACTGGCCGGTCTGGTACAGGGCCTCTTCGGCATTGGCCACGGCTTCGACCACATGCCCGCTGTCGGTCAGGCGGGTCAACAGGTGATGACGCAGCAGCGCCTCATCTTCCACCACCAGCAATTTCATAAGGCTCTCCAAGGCAAATCAACTGTCCGACAGAGGGATATCATAGCGGCCCTGCAGGTCTTGCGGGCGCAGTTTAATGCCATTGTACTGTGCGGTCAGGTGTTCATAGCCGGCGCGGTAGGCCGGCTGCGGGGTTACAAGGCCCAGGGACTGTCCCCAGGGCGCGGGTTGGCTGCCAGACTCTTCGAAACTGACACGCTGGATCAAGGTGCTGGATTTCTTGGTCTTCTCACCACCGAATCCAGCAAAGGCACCGTCGGCGGCCTGCACCCCGGCAGTGGCACTGAGCATGCTTAACGCCAACATCAGCTGTTTGATCGCAGTCATGGTGTTACCTCTACGCGTTTGGCTGTGTATGCCCAAGGCTACGCAGGCGCCCCTGAACTCCTCCTGAACAGGCTCTGAACCGCACCTGAACCGCTGCGGGCTATCCTCACGCCCATCAACTCGGCAAAATACCGCCCATGAATCCCCTACCCGCTTGCTGCACCCCACTCGACGCCCACTGGCCCCTGCCTGAACCCTTGCCGGGCGCGGTGTTTCTCAGCACCCGCTTTGACCCTGCCTTAATAACGGCAGACGACTTCCTGCGCAGTGCCGTACCGCCACCGGCCAGCATCCAGCGCTCGGTGGCCAAGCGCCAAGCCGAGTTCCTCGCCGGCCGGCTGTGTGCCCGTGCAGCGCTGCAACAACTGGATCACCTCAACTGCATCCCCGCGATCGGTGAAGACCGCGCTCCGGTGTGGCCGGCGCACATCAGCGGCTCCATCACCCACAGTACCGGGCATGCCGCCGCGATTGTCGCGCACAAGGCGCAATGGCGCGGCCTGGGGATGGACCTGGAGAACGTGCTGGACCTGGAGCGGGCGGAACGGTTGGCGGGGGAAATCCTCACCGCCGATGAACTGCAGCGCATGGGCGCCCTCCCGCGCGAGCAGCACGCCCTGTTGGTGACGCTGACGTTTTCGGCCAAGGAGAGTTTGTTCAAGGCGCTCTACCCGATTGTGCAGAAGCGCTTCTATTTTGAGCATGCCGAGGTGATGGAGTGGACTGAGGCCGGCTATATAAGGCTGCGGTTGCTGACGGACTTGTCCGAGGAGTGGTGCCATGGCAAGGAATTGGCAGGGCAGTTTGCGGTGGATGATGGGCAGCTATTGAGCCTGGTGGCTGTCGGCGCCTGATAGGCCGCTATCGCCGGCAAGCCGGCTCCTACATTTGGAATGCATTTTCCTGTAGGAGCCGGCCGGCGATAGCAGTATCAGGGTTTCTCCTGATCCCTCGGCCAACTCAGGCTAAAGCACGCCCCACCCAAGTTATTGCTCTTGCTGATCAACGCCCGCCCGCCGTGCCAGTAGATAATCCGTCGCACAATCGACAACCCCAGGCCATGCCCACCGGAGGCGCGGGTGCGGCTGTCGTCCAGGCGCAGGAACGGCGTGAAGATGCGCTCCCAGGCACTCTCCGGCACGCCGGGGCCGTCGTCTTCGACATCGATGCGGCAGCGCACCTGCCCCACTTGATAGCTGATGAGCACCTGGCCCTGTGCGTGGCGCATGGCATTGCTCACCAGATTCTGCAGCGCACGGTGCAGGTAACGCGGCTCGGCATCCACCCAGGCATCATCCCAGTGCGCCGAAGACAGGCAAATCCCCCGTGCCACGTTGACCTGTGGACGCAGTGGCGATAATTCGCCGATCACCTGATCAAGCAGCGCATTGAGGTCGACCCGCTGGAAATTCAGCTCCGGCGAGCCCTGCTCCAGGCGCGCATAGGTGAGCATTTCGTCCACCAGGCCGTCGAGGTCCTGGATATCACTGTCCATGCCTTCCAGGTATTTGCGCCGCGCCTCGGCAGTGGTGGCATCGCCGACCATCTCCAGGCCGAAACGCAGGCGCGCCACGGGCGTGCGCAATTCATGGGACACCGCGCGCACCAGTTCGCGCTGGATCGCCAGCAACTGCTGCAAATGCTCGGCCATGCCATTGAACGCCGCAGCCAGGCGCCCCACCGAGTCAGCACCACGGGCGGGCACGCGCACTTCCAGATTGCCCTTGGCGATGCGGGTGGCGGCGGCTTCCAGGCCGCGCAGTCGACGCTCAAGCTGGCGCACCAGCAGATACACGATCAAACCGATCAGGGTCAGGCCGATCAAGGCGATCAGGATCAACCATTGCGGCGGGTAAGGGTTCATCTGATACAGCGGCCCGAGTTCCAGCACCCACGGCGTACCGACCATGCCGGCAAACACGCGGATCGAATCGCCGCCCTTGCCCAGGGCCATCACCGTATCGCCCTCCGAGACGCGGCGGCGCTGATCTTCGTCCATGTCGGCCTGGTCGAGGGTCATCAAATGCATATCGAAGCCAAAGCCCTTGGCTTCTTTGATATCCGCCAGGCGTTGCGGCTGTTCGGCAACGGGGAAGCGCACCAGCTCGTCGGCCAGCAGGTAAATGGTAGCGCGCGCCAGCTGTTCGCTGATTTGCTGCACTTCACCGGTAAGAACAAGCTGCTCCCGATCACTGACCAAGCGCAGTACCCGCGCGGCGTGCGGCCCGGTCTGCTCGACCAGCACCTGGCCGCGTTGCAGGCGAGTGCGCTGGCTCAGGTCCAGTTGCGCCTCGGCCAGCGGGCGCAACTCCAGCGGAATGCCCAACAGGCGTTCCCACACCGCCAGGGCGCGCTGGCGCTCAATGGCGCTCATGGGTTGCAGGTTATCGCCCATCAACGCGAAGGTGCCGTGGGCCAGGCGCTCGCGGTACTGGCCGCTGCGCACCTCGTTGAGCAGGTGCAGGGCCAGCACCCCGAGCAGCGCCACCAAGATCAGCGCCGCGCACATGCCGCCATAGATGCGCAGGAAGATCGAGTTCACAGCGACATGTCGGCGGCGGCTTCGGGGACGAACAGGTAGCCTTTGCTGCGGATCGTCTTGATCAGGCGCGGGTGGATCGGGTCATCGCCGATTTTCGGGCGAATGCGTGAAATGCGTACGTCGATGGAGCGATCCTGGCCGTCATAGCCAATGCCGCGCAGGGCGATGAAGATTTCTTCGCGGGACAAAATGCGCCCGGCGTTCGCCACCAACAGCCACAGCAGGTCGAATTCGGCGCTGGTCAGTTCGATACTTTCATTATTCAGCCAGGCCTCGCGCAATGCGCTGTCCACCACCAGGGGGCCGAACTGCAGGCGGCGCGGGCTCTCTGTTGTTGCCGGCTCCGCAGGCTCGCTGCGTCGCAACAGGGCCTGGATGCGTGCCAGCAACAAGCGCGGGCGCACCGGCTTACACACGTAGTCGTCGGCGCCCATGTCCAGGCCCAGCACCTGGTCCATGTCGTCGGTGCGCGCGGTGAGCATCAGGATCACGCCGTCATAGCGCTCGCGTACCTTGCGGCAGATGCTCAAGCCGTCTTCGCCGGGCAGCATCAGGTCGAGGATCACCAGGTCCGGCTGCTCGGCGATGATGCGCGCCGCCGCCAAGGCGCCATCGCCTTCCACCGATACCCGCAGGCCGTTGCTCTCGAGGTAATCACGGGTCAATTCGGCCAACCGCTGGTCGTCCTCGACTATCAATACCTGCCAGGCTTCTTGCTCCACGGGCGACCTCAATGTCTGTCATAAAAGGAGGGCATGATCTGAACCACATCACCGCCCATTGCGGCCGATTGTAGCCATGGGCCAGTCCCCAAACACAAGCCGGGAAATCCATTCGGTGATCGCGATTTTTTGTGATAGGGTTCGCGCCCTCAAAAATCCAACCGGCTGTTTTTGCCTTGGAATATTCGGTGACAAACGGCCGACTCCAGCAGTAATGCGGCCTACACGGGAGTTCCACGTTTCATACACATTTTACCCACAGCGTTATCCACAGGTAGTGCGTTGCTAAGCCCCCCAAAACGCATTATCTTGTAGGTCGGCGCTAAAAAAACCCTACATGTAGGGTTTTGAGCGAAAAGACCAAACACAGATCAGACAAGAAACTCAAGCCCTTTCTTGCTCTCGTTTGGTTGAACCAACGCATTTTTTGAAAGACCAAACCGCGCACGCGGATGGCAGCCGTTTTCACGCTCCAACAGCGCAAAACGGTACGGGTGTTGCAGTGCTTGAACCTGGCAACTGTTACCCACCAGGAATACGGCCAAGGGCTTTACAGCCCCTAACCGAAGACTTCGGCATGGAAGCGGCGCGAACAGCTCCCTTCCTCCTGTCCCGAAGTTGTTATGCCAGGCCCAGGCCTGCTGTAAGTGCTTCAGGACGGAACGGTGGGCACCTTGATGGTGCCCAAATAAATATAGAATGTGGAGACAACCCCCCATGCAAACCGACACAACTCGCGAGAACCCGCAAGGCTCCGTGCCGCAGGCCGCTGATTCGAACCTGGATCTGTCCGCCACTGCACCCGGCCAATTGCGCGTGATCAAGCGTAACGGCACTGTCGTTCCTTACACCGATGACAAAATCACCGTCGCCATCACCAAAGCGTTTCTTGCAGTTGAAGGCGGCACCGCTGCCGCTTCGTCGCGCATCCACGACACCGTTGCCCGCCTGACCGAACAAGTCACTGCGACCTTCAAGCGTCGCATGCCTTCGGGCGGCACCATCCACATCGAAGAAATCCAGGACCAGGTCGAACTGGCCCTGATGCGTGCCGGCGAGCAGAAAGTGGCCCGCGACTACGTGATCTACCGCGACTCGCGCGCCAAGGAACGTGCCGTACGTTCCCCGGCCGAAGAAGCCGCCGTACAGGCTCACCCGTCGATCCGCATCACCCTGGCCGACGGTAGCTTTGCACCGCTGGACCTGGGCCGCCTGAACACCATCATCACCGAGGCCTGCGAAGGCCTGGAAGAAGTCGATGGTGACCTGATCCAGCGCGAAACCCTGAAGAACCTGTACGACGGCGTGGCCCTGACCGACGTCAACACCGCCCTGGTGATGACCGCCCGTACCCTGGTTGAGCGTGAGCCGAACTACTCGTTCGTGACCGCACGCCTGCTGATGGACACCCTGCGTGCCGAAGGCCTGGGCTTCCTGAAAGTCGCCGACAGCGCCACCCACCACGAGATGGCCGACCTGTACGCCAAGGCTCTGCCGGCCTACATCGCCAAGGGTATCGAATTCGAATTGCTGAACCCGGTCCTGGCCACCTTCGACCTGGAAAAACTCGGCAAGGCGATCAACCACGAGCGCGACCAGCAGTTCACTTACCTGGGCCTGCAAACCCTGTACGACCGTTACTTCATCCACAAGGACGGTATCCGCTTCGAACTGCCGCAAGTGTTCTTCATGCGCGTGGCCATGGGCCTGGCGATCGAAGAGAAGCAGAAAGAAGACCGTGCCATCGAGTTCTACAACCTGCTGTCGTCCTTCGACTACATGTCGTCGACCCCGACCCTGTTCAACGCCGGCACCCTGCGTCCACAGCTGTCCAGCTGCTACCTGACCACCGTGCCGGATGACCTGTCGGGCATCTACCACGCGATCCACGACAACGCCATGTTGTCCAAATTCGCCGGCGGCCTGGGCAACGACTGGACCCCGGTGCGTGCACTGGGTTCGTACATCAAGGGCACCAACGGCAAGTCCCAGGGCGTTGTACCGTTCCTGAAAGTCGTGAACGACACCGCCGTCGCCGTGAACCAGGGTGGCAAGCGCAAAGGCGCTGTCTGTGCCTACCTGGAAACCTGGCACATGGACATTGAAGAGTTCATCGAGCTGCGCAAGAACACCGGTGATGACCGTCGTCGTACCCACGACATGAACACCGCCAACTGGATCCCTGACCTGTTCATGAAGCGCGTCTTCGATGACGGCAAGTGGACTCTGTTCTCGCCATCCGAAGTGCCAGACCTGCACGACCTGACCGGTAAAGCCTTCGAAGAGCGCTACGAGTACTACGAAGCCCTCACCGAGTACCCAGGCAAGGTCAAGCTGTTCAAGACCATCCAGGCCAAAGACCTGTGGCGCAAAATGCTGTCCATGCTGTTTGAAACCGGCCACCCATGGCTGACCTTCAAGGACCCGTGCAACCTGCGCAGCCCGCAGCAGCACGTGGGCGTGGTCCACAGCTCGAACCTGTGCACCGAGATCACCTTGAACACCAACAAGGACGAGATCGCCGTTTGCAACCTGGGCTCGATCAACCTGCCGAACCACATCGTCAACGGCAAGCTGGACACCGCCAAGCTGGAGCGCACCGTCAACACCGCCGTACGCATGCTCGACAACGTGATCGACATCAACTACTACTCGGTGCCACAGGCGCAGAACTCCAACTTCAAGCACCGTCCGGTCGGCCTGGGCATCATGGGCTTCCAGGACGCGCTGTACCTGCAGCACATTCCTTACGGTTCGGATGCTGCGGTCGAGTTCGCCGACAAGTCCATGGAAGCGGTCAGCTACTACGCGATCCAGGCTTCCTGCGACCTGGCCGACGAGCGCGGTGCCTACGAGACGTTCCAGGGTTCGCTGTGGTCCAAAGGCATCCTGCCGCTGGACTCGCAACAGATCCTGATCGAAGCCCGTGGCCAGAAGTACATCGATGTCGACCTGAACGAATCCCTGGACTGGGCGCCGGTACGTGCCCGTGTGCAGAAAGGCATTCGTAACTCCAACATCATGGCCATCGCACCGACCGCGACCATCGCCAACATCACTGGCGTGTCGCAGTCGATCGAACCGACTTACCAGAACCTGTATGTGAAATCGAACCTGTCGGGCGAATTCACCGTGATCAACCCGTACCTGGTTCGCGACCTCAAGGCTCGCGGCCTGTGGGACTCGGTCATGATCAACGACCTGAAGTACTACGACGGTTCCGTGCAGCAGATCGAGCGCATCCCGCAAGAACTCAAAGAGCTCTACGCGACGGCCTTCGAAGTGGACACCAAGTGGATCGTTGACGCCGCCAGCCGTCGTCAGAAATGGATCGACCAGGCTCAGTCGCTGAACCTGTACATCGCCGGTGCTTCGGGCAAGAAGCTCGACGTGACCTACCGCATGGCTTGGTACCGTGGCCTGAAAACCACTTACTACCTCCGTGCCCTGGCCGCGACCAGCACCGAGAAGTCGACCATCAACACCGGTAAGCTGAACGCTGTTTCCAGCGGCAACCACGGTGATGACTCGGTCCTCGCCGCTCCAGCCGGCCCAGCCCCAGTGCCAAAAGCCTGCGCGATCGACGAGCCGGATTGCGAAGCTTGCCAATAAGCTGAGCCCGCCTTGGGTTTAATCACCCAAGGCTGCAAAACCTCCGATATGCCTGCGGTGTATCGGGGGTTTTCTTTTGCCTGGAAAATGCACGGGATCTGCCTAGAACAGCACGGTTGCGGTACCCGACTGCGGCACTCCGCCTCGCCGCCCCCACAATTCAACGCGACCATCGATCACGGCCATCGAATGGCCGCCGTATTCCACAGTTCCCACCTTGCCGCTTCTCAACTCGGAATCCGTAGCAGACCTGTAGCGGCCGCTCAACCCAAGGCGATCCAGACCTTCACGGGAGTGTTCTCCATCATTGAGGCTGTTCATCGCGTCCATGAAACTGCGCCCCGCCGTGCCATCGTTGTTCTGCATCTGCGCCCGCTTGGCGCTCGCGGCATACATGAAGTTGGCATCCGTCATCATCGCCGGGTCATCCCCTTTGAATTGTGCATGCCGGGCCGCCTGCTTCACTTCCTCGTTGGTCAATGAAAGCTTGAAGCCATCGCGCATCGTCACGTCATAGCCGTTCGCTGTCGCCTTCACGTCTTTGAAGACATCGGTGGGCTTCTGGCCAAATTGCATCATTGCGGCTTTTATGGCGGAAACCGTGATGCAATTACCATCCGGCCCCTGGCTGAAGCCACTCCAGATATTGTCAGGCTTTTTGCCGGGGTTGCTGTTATCGGGCATGTAGTTGAAGTGTTTTGCACCCTCAGTAATCGGCTTGTTGCTCATGGACTCAGAGGGCCCGAAACCACTTCGAGGAACGCTAGGGCCGCGACCACCGCCGCCACCACCAGGCTGCACTGGTGGAGCAGGTGACGGTGCATCGCCGTCATCGGGAAACCACTGCATCAACAGCTGCCTGAGAAACGCGCGAAGTTTCTCATCAGCCTCCTCAATCATCTTTTTGAGGACGTCTTTGAACGCCTCGTCCCCCATTTTCTCGCGCAGCGCGTTCAACTTGTCGCGCGTATCCTGCACGGTTTGGCGCTTGCCGCTCTGCTGCGCATCGAACAGCTCGCCAAGCAACTGCCTTGCCGCAGACACTTCAGTCACCGGCGCAACCGCAGGTGTATCTCCACCGGCCAGGCCAGGCCTATACCCCACACGTCCAGCCCCTGGCCAGGACACTCCTGAATGCCACATACCCCTGCCCCCTTGCTTGGTGAGCCACCCAGGCTCCGGTCCAATCAGTGGCAAAATGGCTAAGGCACGTTCCTTCCCAGGATTGAAAGCGCGTAACCCGATATGTCGCAGGCACTTTTCCTACGCCCACAAAAAAGCCCCTCTTACGAGGGGCTTCTTGTGCAGCGCTACCGCATCAGGTCATCTGAATGATGGTCTGCATGATGGTGCTCTGGGTGGAGATGGTCTTGGCGTTCGCCTGATAGTTGCTCTGGGCCTTGATCAAGTCCACCAACTCGTTGGTCAGGTTGACGTTGGAGTTCTCCAGGGAGTTGGCCACGATCGAACCCAGGGTGCCGGATTGCGGCGCGTCATAACCCGGCTGGCCCGAAGCGAAGGTCTCTCTCCAGGTGGTGCCGCCCGACGGCTGCAGACCTTGTTCGTTGTTAAAGCTGGCCAGGGAGATCTGGCCGATGGCCTTGCTCTGCTGGTTGCTGAAGGTCGCGAACATGACACCGCTGCCATCGATTTTCAGGCCGGTGATCTGGCCAGTGGCGTAACCGTCAGTGGTCGGCGGGTTGCGGTAGCTGGCCGAGTTGTACTGAGTAACGTCGCCCATGTTGACCGCAATATTTGGCGCTGTCGCTTTGTTTGGCGTCCACGTCCCATTGGTCACGGAGCCCGGTATCCAGCCGGTCAGCGTCAGGGTCGTGCCGGTCACACCCGTACCGGCCATGCTCAGGAGCTTACCAGCGCCGTCAAAGGTAAAGGTCGCTGGCACGGGCGCGGTAGCACCGGTGGTTGTAGGCTTGGAGCCATCCAGGTTACGGCCGTCGATCAACGTGTAGGACTTCCAGACGTTGGCGTCGGTTTTCACCATGTACTGCACCATCTCATGGGCGTTGCCCTGAGAGTCGTATAACGTGGTGGCATTCTGGGTAGTGAAAGTGCTGGATTCGCTAGGGTCGAATGGTTTGGCGGTCTGGTCGATAACCGGCGACGACGAGTTCAGGTTACTGGTCGAGTCGACTTTGGTGGACGCCTTGGGTGCCAGGTACGACAGGTTCAGTTGCAGGTCGGTCAAGCCGCCCTTGATGATCTTGCCGTTTTCATCCGCCGCGTAGCCCTGCAGGCGCGAGGTACCGGTGTTGTTGGTGATGTAGCCATCTTTGTCGGCACGGAAGGCACCGCTGCGGGTGTATTCCAGCGAGCCGTCGCTGCCCTTCTGCACGAAGAAGCCACCGCCCTGGATCGCCATGTCCAGCACGCCGCCGCTGTTGTTGACGTCACCCTGGGTGAACTGCTGGGACACAGCCGCCAGGTTCACGCCGTTGCCGATGCTGTTCTGGCCAGTGCCCAGTTTGGAAGCGGCGTAGATGTCCGCGAATTCCGCACGGGACGACTTGAAGCCAGTGGTCGCGACGTTGGCGATGTTGTTGCCGGTCACGTCCAGTTGTTTGTTGGCCGCATAGAGGCCGCTAAGGCCGATGTTAAAAGACATGTTTCTCTCCCTCTGCCGTATTTAGCCGGCTCTATGTACCGATAGTCTGAATTTGCGACAGCTTGACGCTGCCCATGCCGCCAGCCAGGTTCAGCAGCATTTCGCCGCCGGTCTTGCTCAAGGTCACGCTCGTTACCGTCGCGGGCAGCGAAGTGGCCAGGGCAACGGAGTCGCCCTTGTCATTCTTGGTGGTGGCATTGAAGGTGTAGGTGCCCGCAGGAGCGACCTCACCCTTGTCATTCTTGCCATCCCATATAAAGCTCTGGGTGCCGGCGCTCTGGGCGCCCATGTCGATGGTGCGCACCACGTTGCCGTCTTTATCGGTGATCTTGACGGAGACGTTGCCCACCGCCGAGGTCACCGCTACCGAACCGGTCATGCTCTTGCTGGTATCAACCATGGCCTTGTCGGTCTGGATGATGATCGAGCGCCCTACCAACGACGACGCCTGCAGTGCCTGCGACGAGCTGAAGTTGCTGGAGATCGCATTCACCGAGTCGTTCAGGGTGTTGATGCCTTCCAGGCTGCTGAACTGCGCCAACTGGGCCACGAACGCGCCGTTGTCTTGTGGCGACAGCGGGTTCTGGTTTTTCAACTGGGTGACCAGCAGTTGCAGGAACGCATCTTTGCCCAGCGACTGCTTGCCCGTCGCCTTGTTGGCGGCGTCACTGACGCTGCTGTTGTCCTGGGCAGTCTTGACCTTCGAATTGAAAAGGTCCTGGACTGCCGTGTTGTTTGACGTATCAACGATGGCCATTATTTGGCGCCCCTTATCACTGACCCAGGGTCAGGACCTTCTGCATCATGGTTTTGGCGGTGTTCATCATTTCCGCGTTGGTCTGGAACGAGCGGCTGGCAGAAATCATGTCAGCCATTTCCTCGACCACGTTGACGTTCGGGTAGTACACGTAACCTTTTTCGTTCGCCGCCGGGTGGTTAGGCTCGTAGCGGGCCTCCAGATTGCTCTGGTCTTCAACCACACCGAGTACCTGCACGCCGGAGCCTGCGGCGCCTTGGTCCTGGAACAGCGAATCGCTGCCGCCGTTCTGGCCACCCTGGAACATGGTGGCGAATACCGGATGACGGGCGCGGTAGGTCTGGTCAATGCTCGAAGACACGGTCTCGGCGTTGGCGATGTTACTGGCGACGGTGTTCAAACGCGTGGTCTGCGCGCTCATGCCACTGCCGGCAATATTGAAAACACTGGACAGGGACATGGCTTACTCTCCACGCAGGGCTGACATCAGCCCTTTGAATTTGCTGTTGAGCAGGGTGAAGCTGGCTTGAAAGTTCACCGAGTTCTCGGCGTAGGCCGATTGCTCCAGCTGGGCGTCGACGGTGTTCTGGTCGATCGACGGCTGCATCGGTGTGCGATACAGCAACGACTCGTCACCATTGCTCAGGCCTTGCGCTTCAATATGACGGCTGTTGGTCATGTTCAAGGCGAAGGTGCCGTTCTTGGTCTTGTCCTGCTGTGCAGCGAGCACGGCGGAGAAGTCCAGGTCCCGAGCCTTGTAGTTCGGGGTGTCGGCGTTGGCAATGTTGTTGGCCAGGACTTCAGCACGCTGGGCGCGGAAGCCCAGGGCTTGTTCGTGGATACCGAGCGCTTTATCGAAGCTGATGCTCATGGCGGAAACCTTTAAGGGCTGACCTGCTGTTCGTTAACAGGGTTATAGCAAGGTGTGTGCCAGTTTGTGGGAAGCCCGTATTTAAAGGGCTTGTGGGCGGATTGCCGGGCGGCAATGCCAGAAAAGCGGCAACGGGTTTCCGCGTGGTGCCAGTAAAGCGGCAATCCGGGTTGCCGCTATTGAACGGTTTGCCGCAAAAACAAATGTGGGAGCGGGCTTGCTCGCGAATGCATTCTGTCAGTTGATACATGCATCAACTGACACTGCGCTTTCGCGAGCAAGCTCGCTCCCACATTGTTTACCGCGTACGGTTTACTTGGCCTGGTAAATGATCCCAGGGCTGCACTGCACCATCTGGTAATGGTCCGGCAAACCGTTCAGCGCCTCGGAAGCACCGAGGAACAGGTAGCCACCGCGCTTGAGCGTGCCGTGGATGCGCAACAGGATGTCTTTCTTCACCTCGGCCGAGAAATAGATCAGCACGTTGCGGCAGAACACCATGTCAAACTTGCCCAGGCTGGCGTAGCTGTCGAGCAGGTTGAACGAGCGGAACTCCACACGGCTCTTGATCGGCGCCTTGACCGCCCAACGCCCCGCCCCTTTCGGGTCGAAATAGCGTTGCAGGCGTTCCTGGGACAAACCACGGCCCAGTGCCAGGCTGTCGTACTCGCCGGTCTTGCAGTTGGTGAGCATGGTGCCGGACAGGTCGGTGGCCACGATTTGCGCCCCAGCCTTCAACTGGCCCATGTTGGTCCGCTCGAACTCATCGATCGACATCGAAATCGAGTACGGTTCCTGCCCCGAGGAACAGGCGGCCGACCAGATGCGCAGGCGCTGGCCCGGGCTGGCCTTGATGGCTTCCGGGAGCACTTTGCTCTTGAGCACTTCAAACGGATAGGTGTCGCGAAACCACAAGGTTTCGTTGGTCGTCATGGCATCGACCACCATTTCCTTGAGCCCGCTGCGCGGCTGCCCCTGGATGCGCTGGACCAGCTCACCCAACGACTTGATGCCCTGCTGCTCCATCAGTTTGTTGAGACGGCTGGATACCAGGTACTGCTTGTTTTCACCGAGCAATATGCCACAGGCTTTTTCCAGGAAGACCCGGAACTGTTCGAAATCCAAATTACCCGTAGACAATGATACCGCCTCTTAAATCGTGTGACCGCCAGGGGGAAATCCCCCTAGCCGTGATCTGCTGCCTTGATCCGGTCGACAACCCGGGATGCCAGGTCATCAGGACGGAATTTGGCCAGGAAGTCATCGGCACCGACCTTCTTGACCATCGCCTGGTTGAATACACCCGACAACGAAGTATGCAGGATGATATGCAATTTTTGCATGCGTGGATCGTTACGTATCTCGGCCGTGAGGGTGTAGCCGTCCATTTCCGGCATCTCGATGTCGGAGATCATCATCAAGAATTCTTCTTCCGGTTTCTTGCCGTCATCCACCAGCTTGCGCAGGTAATCCAACGCTTGGCGACCATCATTGAGGGCCACCACTTCCACGCCGACGGTTTGCAGGCAACGGGTCACCTGTTTACGCGCCACCGAGGAGTCGTCCACCGTCAATACACGCAGGGAGATCGCCTTATGCGCGGTTTCGGCGTCCACCACACCCACGGAAATCGATTCCGAGGTCGGCGCCACTTCGGCAAGGATCTTCTCCACGTCGATGATTTCCACCAACTGGTTGTCGACCCGCGTCACCGCCGTGAGGTAGTGATCGCGACCGGTGCCCTTGGGCGGCGGATGGATCTCTTCCCAGTTCATGTTGACGATGCGCTCCACCGAGCGCACCAGGAAACCCTGGGTCTTGGTGTTGTATTCGGTAATGATCACGAACGGGTTCTCGCGGTCCTGCAAACCTGCCGAACCGGTGGCCAGGGCCAAGTCAAGAATCGGGATCGTCGCGCCACGGATGTTGGCAACGCCACACACCACCGGGCTGGACTTGGGCATGATCGTCAGCTTGGGGCATTGCAACACTTCCCGCACCTTGAACACGTTGATGCCATACAGCTGCTTGCCATCCAGGCGAAAAAGCAACAACTCCAGGCGATTCTGCCCTACCAGCTGTGTGCGCTGGTTTACTGAATCCATTACTCCTGCCATGCCCAGACTCCTACGCTAAAACCTTAAAGGGTGCGACGCGCACCCAACGCTAAACGGCACGGCCTTTGCTATTTATTGGTCATGGATATTAAAACGACAGTTTCCCGACGCCCCATCCTGACACGGTACCGCAGATCGCTCTGCGCAGCGTTGGCGTTGCTTGCCTTGGGCCTGGGCGCCACGGCCCGCGCAGACAACGTCACCTTGCCTGATCTACTTATCGGCGTCACCCAGGGCTTTCTTGAGTTCACTGTAG
Organism: Pseudomonas sp. AC112; assembly: GCF_979253545.1. Taxonomy (NCBI): domain Bacteria; kingdom Pseudomonadati; phylum Pseudomonadota; class Gammaproteobacteria; order Pseudomonadales; family Pseudomonadaceae; genus Pseudomonas; species Pseudomonas sp. AC112. Next base: position 3,836,047 of record NZ_CEEDCM010000001.1, on the reverse strand, counting down.
AAGATTATCTGGCGACCACCCAGACGCCGGGGCGTTACGAAATCCAGGTCAACCAGCTGGACCCGCGCCTGCGCATGCCCATGTGCGACAAGGAATTGACAGCCACCTTGGAAAGCCCCGCTCAACCGATCGGCCGCGTGACGGTCAAGGTCCGCTGCGACGGCGCCTCGCCCTGGACGGTGTTCGTGCCCGCCCAAGTCAAATTGTTCCGCGATGTGGTGGTCGTTGCCCGCCCGCTCAAGCGCACTGGAATCATCGGTTTTGAGGACGTGGTGTTGCGCGAACGCGACATCAGCATGATCAGCCAGGGTTACCTGACATCCCTCGATCAGGCCGTCGGGCAGAAACTGACCCGACCAGTGGTCACCGATCAGGTCATCACCCTGGTGCATTTGGAACAGGCGGAGGTGATCCGCAAAGGTGATCAGGTGGTGATTTCCGCCAGCAGCGGTGCGCTGCAGGTCAAAATGCCGGGTGAAGCGCTGTCCAACGGCGGCATGAGTGAGCAGATAAGGGTGAAGAACCTCAACTCCAACCGTGTCATCAAGGCACGGGTCACTGCACCTGGCCAGGTGGAGGTGGCTTTATAGAACACTGGTATCGGGCGCCCGCTTTTCCTACACTGTCGACTGGATGTCGGCCTGTGCAGTTTATTGTCAATCGAGCCTAAAGTTTGTCCGGGTATGGCCGAAAACATGGCAAGCGTCCAAATACCCAGAGGTTTTTTTAATCATGGTCATTGATTTCAGTCGTTTGAATAACACCCCGACCACGTCGGCCCCTACGCGCGCCACCGGCACCAAGGACAGCGTAGAAGCCAAGGCCCAGCCACTGCCCGCCAAGGCAGAACAGGCCAGCGCCAGCCAGAGTGGGGAATCCGTACACCTGAGCAATGAGGCTCAACAGTTGCAGAAGGTCACTGACTCGCTGCGCGATCAACCGGTGGTCAATAAAGCCCGTGTGGCCGAATTGAAACAGGCAATCGCCGATGGCAGCTATAAAGTCGACAGCAACCGTGTAGCCAGCAAGCTGCTTAATTTCGAAGCCGAGCGCTAGGCTAAGGCCTGCGCCGGGCTTTTGGACGCTTAAACCCCAAGGCCAGCCATGCATCACGACGAAACCCTGCTTCAACTGATCATTGATGATCTCGCCCCGACCCAACAGCTGCTCGAGCTGCTCAGGGAAGAATCCCTGGCCCTCTACGGCCGGGACATGCCCCTGCTGGAAGAGATCCTGGCGCGCAAGCAGTCGTTGATTGTCCTACTGGAACAACACGGCAAGAAACGCAGCCAGATCCTCGTCAGCCTGGGCCTGCCCGCCGACCATGACGGATTGGCACAGCTGGCCAGCCATTCCTCGGTCGGCGATCAATTACTGGCCCAGAGCAAAGAACTCAATCAATTGCTCGCCCAGTGCCAGGAAGCCAACCTGCTCAACGGTCAGTCGATCCAGCTTCAGCAAGCTACGACCGCCAACCAGTTGCGTATACTTCACGGCGGAGAGCCTCCAGCGCTTTACAACGCTCAGGGCTCCACCTCACGCCTGGCCAAGCCAAGCACCCGCAGCCAAGCCTGACGCCGGATCACGGCGCGGCCTATCCAAGGCGCGTCACATACTGGCAGAATGCCTGCTCTTGCGTGTAGTCGTATTTTGTCTGGAGATGGAAGAACCGTGTTCAACGCCCTTAATGCGGAAGATGCCCCGCAGCCACCCAAGGTCCTCACCACCCCTCTGGAAATCGCCAGCACCTTGCGGATGCTGCAAGACAGCCATGACCCGCTGATCATTACCTTCCACGAACGCAGCCAGCGCTTCCAGAGCTACCTGGTGGACGTCAACCGGGACAGCGGCACCCTGGCCCTGGACGAAATGATCCCCCGCGACGGCGAACGCCACCTCGAAAATGGCGAACCCTTCCGCATCGAAGGCTTCCATGACGGCGTGCGCGTTGCCTGGGAAAGCAACGGCGGCATGAGCATCAGCGAAAAGGACGGCCACCGTATCTACACCGGCAGCCTGCCCGACGAAGTGGTCTACCATCAGCGCCGCAACGCCTTTCGCGCCGCCTTGAAGCTGGCCCAATTGGTCAATATCGAGCTGGGTGGCGAGAAGCTCAAGGCGCCTATCAGCGGCAAGCTGCTGGATATTTCTGCTACCGGCTGCAAATTGCGCTTTGAAGGGGACATCTCCGAGCGCCTGCAACTGGGCCAGGTGTATGACCGCTTCATCGCCGCCCTGCCCTTTGGCAGCATGACCACCTCGGTCGAGTTGCGTTACCTGCACTTCGAAGAGAAGATCAACACCACGTTTGCCGGCGTGCGCTTCCACAATATGAGTGGCTTGGTGCAGCGCCAGGTCGAACGCTTTGTGTACCAACTGCAACGCGAAGCGCGGCGCTTCGACAAAGACGACGATTTTTAAACCTTAAGATCGCGGCAAAAAAACGGGCAGCCCCTAAAGGGATCTGCCCGTTTTTTCTGTCAGGGGCGCGCCCTGCTCAGGTCGTGAGGGTGGTCGTCCGGCCCCAGGGGTTCAGGCGGCCCCTCAAAGGGCGGCTCATCCGAGGGCGGGGTCGGATCCGCTTCCGGCTCCGGGGCGGCGGTTTGCATCTGGTCCTGCACCACCTGCTCATCCACACGCGGGTCCAATGCGGCCACCAGCGGCGAGCTGGACATGCTGTCGGGCATCGCGACGTGATGCAGCGGTGCATCGTCCACCTGATGCAGGTTGGTCACGGCTTTTGGCCGGATACGCCACACCAGGATCAACGCGCACAGGCTGAAAAACGCATACAGCATGTGGCTACCGAACATCTTCATCACCACACCTGCCAGCAACGGCCCGACACTCGCGCCGACGCCGTAGGTCACCAGCAGCATCGCCGTTAGCGACACGCGGCGATCACCTTCCACATGGTCGTTGGAGAACGCCACCGCCAGTGGATACAGGCAGAACTGCACCAGCGAACACAGGAAGCCCGCCACGAACAGCACTTCGAGCGGCACCTGGGTCATTATCGCCAGCGGTAATGCAGCCACCGCCAGGCACAGGGCAAAACAACGGATCAGCAGCGCACGGTCATAACGGTCCGACAACCAGCCCAACGGCCACTGCACCAACAGGCCGGCAAAAATGCAGCTACCCATGAACAGACCCACCTGCTCGGTGGTCAGGCCTTGCTGGGAGGCATAGAGCGGCGCCAGGCCGTAGAACGAGCCCACGATCACACCCGCCCCAAGTACCGTACTCAACGACTGCGGTACGCGCTTGATAAAAAAGCGTGGTTCCATCGGCGCAGGGTGCAGGGGAGCCGGGTGAATACGACGAGTCATGGCCACCGGCACCAGGCACAGCGCAAAGCACAGCGCGACCAGCATCAGCAATTCGAGACCGAGCTGAGGGTGCATGACCAGAATCAATTGGCCGAGGACCAGGCCCAGGTAAGACGCGATCATATAGCCGCTGAATACCACGCCGCGCTGCTTGGCGTCCGCCTGCTCATTGAGCCAACTTTCGATGACCATGTACTGGCACATCATCCCCAAGCCCACGATCATCCGCAGCACGATCCAGGCCGGCAGCCAGTCGATCAGGCCATGGCCCAACACGGCTGCACCGACAATACCGGCACAGGTTGCATAGGCCCGAATATGCCCGACCCGTGCGATCAGGCGGTGCCCGATCTTGCCACCCAGCACCAGGCCAAAATAGTTGGCCGCCATCAGCGCACCCACCCACAGGCTGTCGACATGGTCAGCCGCCAGGCGCAAAGCCAGGTAAGTACTGAGCAGGCCGGAGCCGATCAGCATCATCAAGGAGGCGAAATAAAGGGCTCGAAAAGATTTCCAGATCTGGCGCATCGGCGTTCCGAGCGGCTCCTTGCAGTGAGAGACAGGCCTATCGGCATGATAGTCCGGGGTGACCGAGTCCGGACAGCCGGTAGGGGCTGTTTCCGGGGATTATTTTGCTTACGGACTCAGACGCTGTCCGGTGGCTTGCTGGATACACGAATTGCGATAAATACACCGCGTACGTGCTGTGAACCCTGTACACCCTCAAGGTTCGACTCAGGTTCGGAAAACGCCCACAAAAAAGCCCTGCCAGACTGTTCTGTGCAGGGCTTTGAATCTGGTGTCCCAGGGCCGGTTCGAACGGCCAACCTTCCCCTTAGGAGGGGGATGCTCTATCCAATTGAGCTACTGGGACAAATGACAGCCGTCGAACCATGGGCATGGCGACGGACGGCGTGCATGTTAACGGTCAGGGTAGGTTTTGTCATGTCGTCCGTGGGCTTTTTGAGTGTAGGCCTATACCTCTGTGAATGATCCTGGTTTGGCCCTGCAAACACGGGCGCCCATGGCCGTCGTGCAAATTGCACTCCCCCAAAACGCCATCATTGCAAATTGCAACCTTTCCACCCTATGAAGTAGACTCAACCTGTTGATTTTATTGAGTTATTGGATTGGCACGACACCTGCAATACCTCTCCTACAAACCCAACAAGCCACGGCGTTGAGCGGAGAACATAATCATGAACAGTGCCCTTCTGTTAGCCCTTAACACCGTAGCCTTGGCTGCATTGGTCACGTTTCACTTCCAGTCTACAGGCGCCAACGACCCGGCGCAGATCAGCCAGGCCGTGCCGCACCACCTGCAGCAACGTCCGCAACTGGCGGTCATGACGCCGAACGCGCAGTCGCCAATCCGCCTGGCCCAGGGCACCCAATCGGCACCTGCGTCTGAACACTGGGTTTTCTGAGGAAGTCGTTGATGAACAAATTCGCCTGGCTGTTTCTCTGCCTGACTGCGTTGGCCGTCGTTCTGGGCATGGGCACCGAGTCCACAGACAGCCAAACCACCGCATTCATCGCCAGCGGCGTATTTGCCAGCCTTCTGGTGCTGACCCTGATTCTAGGTCGTCGCATCAAATTCGATCCCGTCCTGCGCTAACCCCCCATCACCTGCCTCTCGCCTACCTTATGTCGCCTGACCCTCGCTAATCGGCAAATTGCCACTAGTCTTAAAACTAAGGGCAAAAGGCCACTTTGCGATAGGATGTGCGGCCTCAAACCCTGTGGTGGCCTGGACTGACGGGAAGTTCCCTCGCGGATTTACGCGTTGAAAAGTTTTCCAACCAGTCCGCAAAAATGCAAATGAGTGCTGGCATAAAGCCTTTAGGCAGTTCAATATTTGTCACAGAATTGACGCCAAGGAAATGTCAAATCTGAGGCATGATGCGGCCTCTTTGCAATTCAGGTTGAACTTTGGTCGTGAGCCTTGTCTTAACACTCATCTTGCGGCCAATTCCAAAAACCGCTCCCCTGAACTAACCGGTTAAATATATGCGCCCATTGAAACAGGCAATTTATTCCAGCCGTACGGCTGACAAGTTCGTCGTACGTCTGCCAGACGGAATGCGGGAACGCATTGCCGAGGTGGCTCGCAATCATCACCGCAGCATGAACTCCGAAATCATCGCTCGCCTGGAACAAAGCCTCATTCAGGAAGGTGCGCTGGGCGACGAGTTGAGCATGCGCCTGGACAGCCCAGAGCTGTCGCTGCACGAACGCGAACTGCTGCAGCGTTTTCGTCAGCTCTCCCACCGCCAGCAAAATGCTCTCGTCTCGCTTATCGCGCATGACGTTGAGGCGGCCGCAGAAGCCAATTGATTTGCAGCTGAAAGCCGAAGCCAGCCATGTGCTGGCTTTTTTTTGCCTGGGATTTTTTGTAGGAGCCGGCTTGCCGGCGATCCGAGCGATGCGGTCTATGAGTTAAACCGAGGGGATGCGATCGCTGGCAAGCCAGCTCCTACAGAGGAAGCCGGCGCGCCATGCAAGATCAGAGCAGGAAGATGGTTGCCAGGCCCAGGAAGATGAAGAAGCCACCACTGTCGGTCATGGCCGTGATCATCACGCTGGCACCCATGGCAGGGTCACGGCCAAGGCGGGCCAAGGTCATGGGAATCAACACCCCCATCAGCGCAGCGAGGAGCAGGTTGAGCGTCATGGCGGCAGTCATCACCACACCCAGCGACCAACTGCCATACAGCAGATAGGCCACCACACCGATAACCCCACCCCACACCAGACCGTTTATCAGGCCTACGGCAAGCTCCTTGCGCAACAGACGCGATGAGTTGGCCGTACTGACCTGATCCAGCGCCATCGCCCGTACGATCATCGTAATGGTCTGGTTACCCGAGTTACCACCGATCCCAGCCACGATCGGCATCAGCGCCGCCAGCGCCACCAGCTTCTCGATGGAGCCCTCGAACAGCCCGATCACACGCGAGGCAATAAAGGCGGTGATCAAGTTAACGGCCAGCCAGGCCCAGCGGTTATGCAACGAACGCCAGACCGAGGCAAAAATATCTTCCTCTTCACGCAGACCCGCCATGTTGAGGACTTCGGTTTCGCTCTCTTCACGAATCAGGTCGACGATTTCATCGATGGTCAGACGCCCGATCAGCTTGCCGTTCTTGTCGACTACCGGCGCCGAGATAAGGTCATAACGCTCGAACGCCTGGGCCGCGTCATAAGCATCCTCATCAGGGTGAAAGCTCACGGTGTCGCTGGCCATCAGGTCCGCAACTTTCTTTTCCGGATCATTCACCAGCAGGCGTTTGATCGGCAGCACGCCCTTGAGAATGCCTTCGTAATCAACCACGAACAATTTGTCGGTGTGGCCTGGCAACTCTTTGAGTCGGCGCAGATAGCGCAGGACCACTTCCAGGCTGACGTCTTCGCGGATGGTGACCATCTCGAAGTCCATCAGCGCGCCGACCTGATCCTCATCGTAGGACAGCGCGGAGCGCACGCGCTCACGCTGCTGAGTATCCAGTGCTTCCATGAGCTCATGGACAACATCACGGGGCAGCTCGGGAGCCAGGTCAGCCAGCTCGTCGGCGTCCATCTCCTTGGCCGCCGCCAGGAGCTCGTGATCGTCCATGTCGGCGATCAGGGTTTCACGAACCGAGTCAGAGACTTCGAGGAGGATGTCGCCGTCGCGGTCGGCCTTGACCAACTGCCAGAGGGTCAGTCGATCATCCAGCGGCAAGGCTTCGAGAATGTAGGCGACGTCGGCGGAGTGCAGGTCGTCAAGCTTGCGTTGCAGCTCGACGAGGTTTTGCCGGTGAACCAGGTTTTCGACCAGGTTGTTATTCGGGCCGTCCTGGCGATGCGTCAGGTCTTCGACCACGCGCTGGCGCTGCAGCAGCTCGATGACTTGAGCGAGGCGATCCTGCAGGCTTTCTTGTGTTTTCTTTACTTCTACTTCGGTCATAGGCGAACTCCACTCCCAGCAGCGGGGCACGCCGGAAGGATCAATCAGTCAATTCATGATTGGTAAAACGGGGTACTGAGTAACTACTGGGTAAGTCCATGGAGGTATTCCACAAGCCCCGGCGGGGCTGACGGGCGCAATGATACACCGCCCGGCCACTTTAAACGTTAAAAAACTGGAAAGAACAAGCGCTTGCGAGCCAAAGCTAAGCACTGGCTGCATCTAAGAACTGCGACGACGCAGCAGGAAAGGAAAACACATGGAGACAGGAGAAAAAGATGAAATCCTACACAAACCCCAGACGGCAAAAAGCCCGCACTAGGCGGGCTTTTTGTTTGTATGGTGCACTCGACAGGATTCGAACCTGTGACCGCTCGGTTCGTAGCCGAGTACTCTATCCAGCTGAGCTACGAGTGCATATTGTGTTTTTAGACCAGATCACAACTGGTTGTAACCGAATCACTTGCATTGCTGCAACTGACTCTTAAATGGTGCACTCGACAGGATTCGAACCTGTGACCGCTCGGTTCGTAGCCGAGTACTCTATCCAGCTGAGCTACGAGTGCATTTGTTGCCGCGCATTATAGGCCGTTCAATCTCTATGTAAAGCTATTTTTTCGTTAATTTTCAACAACTTAGCGAAAAAACCAGATTGCAACGTACTAAGCAAATAATGGCGGAGAACGGGGGATTCGAACCCCCGACACCCTTTTGAGGTGTACTCCCTTAGCAGGGGAGCGCCTTCGGCCACTCGGCCAGCTCTCCGCAACACGGGGCGTATATTAACCACGTTCATCCCCGTTTGCAAACATAAAAAACGATAAAAATTAAAGGCTTGGTTCTTCGTCCTTCTCTTTCTTGATCCGCAGGTAGATTTCCTCGCGGTGCACCGCTACCTCTTTCGGAGCGTTAACCCCGATACGCACTTGATTGCCTTTGACGCCGAGCACGGTCACGGTGATTTCGCCATCACCGATAATCAGGCTTTCTGCGCAACGACGAGTCAGAATCAGCATACCTTTCTCCTCACGCATTTCAGTTCAGGAACAACAGTCTGCAAAAAAAAGGCCTTCGACCTACAACCAAAAGGCCATAGCCCTACCGCCTAAGTATTGTCGAGCGCACGCAAAAGAACATACGCCCTACAAAAAAAGGAAAGGCGCGGTAAACCGCGCCTTCCTGGCACTGCATCACTCGCCCTGTCGGGCCGGAGCGTCCAACTCAAAAGCGGTGTGCAGCGCGCGCACGGCCAGTTCCAGGTACTTCTCTTCGATCACCACCGAGACTTTGATTTCCGACGTGGAGATCATCTGGATGTTGATGCTTTCCTTGGCCAGGGCTTCGAACATGCGGCTGGCAACGCCGGCATGGGAACGCATGCCCACACCCACGATCGACACCTTGGCAATCTTGGTATCGCCGACCACTTCACGGGCGCCGATTTCCTTCGCGGTGTTCTGCAGGATCCGCTCCGCCGCATCGTACTCGTTACGGTGCACAGTAAAGGTGAAATCGGTGGTGTTATCGTGCGAAACGTTCTGCACGATCATGTCGACTTCGATGTTCGCGCCGCTGATAGGGCCCAGGATCTTGAAGGCCACGCCCGGGGTGTCTGGCACGCCACGGATAGTCAGCTTGGCTTCATCACGGTTGAATGCGATACCGGAAATGATCGGCTGTTCCATGGATTCCTCTTCATCAATAGTAATGAGGGTGCCCGGACCCTCTTTGAAGCTGTGCAATACGCGCAGCGGAACGTTGTACTTGCCGGCGAACTCCACCGCACGGATCTGCAACACCTTGGAACCGAGGCTGGCCATTTCCAGCATCTCTTCAAAGGTGATCTTGTCCAGGCGCTGGGCCACGGACACCACACGCGGGTCAGTGGTGTAGACGCCATCCACATCGGTGTAGATCTGGCATTCATCGGCCTTGAGGGCCGCGGCCAGCGCAACGCCGGTGGTGTCCGAACCGCCACGTCCGAGGGTGGTGATGTTGCCCTGCTCGTCCACACCCTGGAAGCCTGCTACAACTACCACGCGCCCGGCCTTCAGATCCGTACGGATTTTCTGATCGTCAATCTGCAGGATCCGCGCCTTGGTATGCGCGCTGTCGGTGAGGATGCGCACCTGGCTGCCAGTGTAGGACACCGCCGGCACACCGCGCTTGTTCAGCGCCATGGCCAGCAAGGCGATGGTCACCTGCTCGCCGGTGGACACGATCACATCCAGCTCACGCGGCAGCGGCTGTTGATCACCACTGATTGCCTTGGCCAGATCGATCAGGCGATTGGTCTCGCCGCTCATGGCCGACAGCACCACCACCAGGTCATCGCCGGCATCGCGGAACTTCTTAACCTTGTCGGCCACCTGCTCGATTCTTTCGACAGAGCCGACCGAGGTGCCTCCAAATTTCTGTACGATCAAAGCCATTTCTAAGCCGCCTCAGCCCGTAAAGGGGCGCCTAATATCCAATCAACCAGCACCGAGCAGCCCGTGACTAGACCACGGGCCGGTTAACGGTGCCTTAAATACCTGCCTCGACAAACGGCACAGTCAGGGCCAGGGCCGCGTCCAGGGCGCCAGCGTCTACACCACCGCCTTGCGCCATGTCCGGACGACCACCGCCCTTCCCGCCCACTGCCGCGGCGGCTTGCTTCATCAAATCACCGGCTTTGAGTTGGCCAGTCAGGTCCTTGGTTACACCAGCAACCAGAACGACCTTATCCTCATGGACACCGCCGAGCAGGATCACTGCGCGGCCGAGCTTGTTCTTCAACTGATCGACCAGGGCCAACAGCGCCTTGCCGTCCTGGCCATCCAGGCGTGCAGCCAGGACTTTCACGTCCTTGACGTCCACGGCCGAAGCCGACAGATCGTCGCCTGCAGCGCTGGCCGCCTTGGCCTGCAACTGCTCCAGCTGTTTCTCCAGGGCGCGGTTGCGCTCCAGCACAGCGGACAGCTTGTCGATCAGGTTGTCGCGACTGCCCTTGACCAGGGTGGCCGCTTCCTTGAGTTGTTCTTCAGCCGCATTCAGGTAGGCCAGGGCTGCTGCGCCAGTCACCGCTTCGATACGGCGCACACCGGAGGCCACGCCGCCTTCGCTGACGATTTTCAGCAGGGCGATGTCGCCGGTACGGTTGGCGTGGATACCACCACACAGCTCCACCGAGAAGTCGCCGCCCATGCTCAGTACACGCACGCTGTCGCCGTACTTCTCGCCGAACAGCGCCATGGCGCCCTTGGCCTTGGCGGTCTCGATATCGGTCTCTTCGGTCTCTACCGGGGTGTTCTTGCGAATCTCGGCGTTGACGATTTCTTCCAGGGCCTTGATCTGCTCAGGCTTGATCGCTTCAAAGTGGCTGAAGTCGAAACGCAGGCGCTGGCTGTCGACCAACGAACCCTTCTGCTGCACGTGCTCACCCAGTACCTGACGCAGCGCGGCGTGCAGCAAGTGCGTAGCCGAGTGGTTCAGCGCGGTGGCGTGGCGCACGTCGGCGTCTACCTGGGTGTCCACCGGCGAACCGACGGTCAGGTTGCCCGAAGCCAACACACCGTGGTGCAGGAACGCACCGCCGGTCTTGGTGGTGTCACGCACGTCAAAACGCCCGGACGCCGCCTTGAGGAAACCGCAGTCGCCAATCTGGCCACCGGATTCCGCGTAGAACGGGGTCTGGTCCAGGACCACCACGCCTTCATCGCCTTCATTCAATACGTCAACCGACTGGCCGTCTTTATAGAGGGCAACCACTTTGGCTGCACCCTGGGTGGCCTTGTAGCCGGTGAACTCGGTGGCCACGTCAACCTTGACCAGGCTGTTGTAGTCCATGCCGAAGGAGCTTGCCGAACGTGCACGCACGCGCTGGGCTTCCATCTCGCGCTCGAAACCGGCCTCATCGAGGGTCAGGTTGCGCTCACGGGCGATGTCGCCGGTCAGGTCCATCGGGAAACCGTAGGTGTCATAGAGCTTGAACACCACGTCGCCTGGCACCACGCTGCCTTGCAGGTTGGCAAGGTCTTGCTCGAGGATCTTCAGGCCCTGCTCCAGGGTCTTGGCGAACTGCTCTTCTTCTGCCTTGAGCACGCGCTCGATGTGCGCCTGGTTCTGCTTGAGTTCCGGGAAGGCTTCGCCCATCTCGGCCACCAGTGCCGCGACGATCTGGTAGAAGAAGCTGCCGTTGGCGCCCAGCTTGTTACCGTGGCGGCAAGCGCGACGGATGATGCGACGCAGCACGTAGCCACGGCCTTCGTTGGACGGCAGCACGCCGTCGGCAATCAGGAAGCCGCAGGAACGGATGTGGTCAGCCACCACTTTGAGCGACGCCTGGTCTTCATTGGCGCAACCGATAGCCTTGGCGGCCGCGGCCAGCAGGCTCTGGAACAGGTCGATTTCGTAGTTGGAGTGCACATGCTGCATCACCGCACTGATCCGCTCCAGGCCCATGCCGGTGTCGACCGACGGCGCTGGCAGCGGATGCAACACGCCATCGGCGGTGCGGTTGAACTGCATGAACACGTTGTTCCAGATCTCGATGTAACGGTCGCCGTCTTCCTCTGGCGAGCCCGGTGGGCCACCCCAGATATCGGCGCCGTGGTCGTAAAAGATCTCGGTGCAAGGGCCGCACGGGCCGGTATCGCCCATGGTCCAGAAGTTGTCGGAGGCGTACGGCGCGCCTTTGTTGTCGCCGATGCGCACCATGCGCTCGGCCGGTACGCCGACCTGCTTGGTCCAGATGTCGTAGGCTTCGTCATCGCTGGCGTAGACGGTGACCCAGAGTTTTTCCTTCGGCAGTTTCAGTACGCCGGTGAGGAAGGTCCAGGCGAAGTTGATCGCGTCTTGCTTGAAATAATCGCCAAAGCTGAAGTTGCCGAGCATTTCGAAAAAGGTGTGGTGACGGGCGGTGTAGCCGACGTTTTCCAGGTCGTTGTGCTTACCACCGGCGCGCACGCACTTCTGGCTGCTGACAGCACGGGTGTAGGCGCGTTTTTCCTGGCCCAGGAAGCAGTCCTTGAACTGGTTCATCCCCGCGTTAGTGAACAGCAGGGTTGGGTCATTGCCTGGGATCAAGGAGCTGGAGGCGACACGGGTGTGACCTTGCTCTTCGAAGAAGCGAAGGAAGGCTTCACGGATTTCTGCGCTTTTCATTAGGTTCTTCCACGGAGGCTGCGGCCAAAGGCCAGTGCGCAACATCATCAGACGAAGCGACGGCAAAGGGCCGCATTATATCGGCCCTTTGCCGGTGGTACAGCGTGTTTATGCGATAGAAACAGTCAATTAGACGGTCTGCACTGTCATTTTCGGGAAAAGTCGACGAATGTCTGCACGACTTGCTCGATCTGCGCCCGGCTGACGTCCAGGTGCGTGACCATGCGCAAGCGCGATGCGGCGCTCAACTTGATCCCGCGCTCGGCGGCAAAGGCTTTCAAGGCCTGGGCCTGGTCACCGATGTGTACGTAGACCATGTTGGTCTGCACCGGCTCCACGGTATAGCCGGCCTTGCGCAGCTCATCCCCCAGCCACTGCGCGTTGGCATGGTCGTCTGCCAGGCGCTGCACTTGGTGATCCAGCGCGTACAGCCCCGCCGCCGCAAGCGAGCCGGCCTGGCGCATGCCACCGCCGACCATCTTGCGCAGGCGCCGTGCCTTGGCAATCAGCGCCGTGGAGCCAGACAGCACCGAGCCGATCGGCGCGCCGAGGCCCTTGGACAGGCACACCGACACCGAATCGAAGTGCTGGGCAATCTCGCGCGCATCCACCCCCAGCTTGACCGCCGCGTTGTAGAGCCGCGCGCCGTCCAGGTGCAGGGCCAGGCCGTGTTCGCGGGTGAACGCGCGCGCGTTTGCCAGGTACTCCAGCGGCAGCACCTTGCCCTGCATGGTGTTTTCCAGCGCCAGCAGGCGGGTGCGGGCGAAGTGGAAATCATCGGGTTTGATGGCTTCGAGCACGTGGTTCAGGTCCAGTGAGCCGTCCGCCTGCACTTCCAATGGCTGGGGCTGGATCGAACCGAGCACGGCCGCCCCGCCACCTTCGTATTTGTAGGTGTGGGCCTGTTGGCCGACGATGTATTCCTCGCCGCGTTCACAGTGGGCCATCAACGCCAGCAGGTTACTCATGGTGCCGGTGGGCACGAACAGCGCAGCGGCAAAGCCCAGGCGCTTGGCGAGTTCGGCCTCCAGAAGGTTGACGCTGGGGTCTTCGCCATACACATCATCGCCGCTGAGGGCGTTGGCCATCGCGTCCCGCATGCCGGGGGTGGGTTGGGTCACGGTGTCGCTGCGCAGGTCGATCACAGACATGAAGCACGCCTCTCAAGGGTTGAGTAAGTTCCTTTTGTGAGTGATTACTGCGGGCAAAGCCGCGCAATATCAAGCCCCAACTGCATTCAATCGAATACCAACCAAACAAACCGATATAGCTTATCGATACAGCGGTCGTGCAGTTTTCGAAAAACCGTGTTAAAAACTCTCCGCCGTCAGGGTTCTGGCGGCAACGTTCTCAGGGCGGGGTGCAATTCCCCACCGGCGGTAATTGCACGCAATGTGCATAGCCCGCGAGCGCTTGGCGCCTCGAACTGCTCACGCAGGACGGCGACAAGGTCAGCAGACCCGGTGTGATCCCGGGGCCGACGGTCATAGTCCGGATGAAGAGAGAACGGGATTGGCACCTAAGGGCCGCGCACGACGTGTGTTTGCGTACCCTTAAATCCCATTCGATTCATAACGCCCTGTTTTTTTCTTAAACAGGAGTCAGAACATGCAACCCACCGCAATCGACAGCAAAAGCAAACACCATCACGGCGAACGTATCGCGTTTATCCAGGCCTGCTGGCACAAGGATATTGTCGACCAGAGCCGTAAGGGCTTCCTCGCCGAAATCATCGCCCAGGGCTACCAGGAATCGGACATCGACTTCTTCGAAGTCGGCGGCGCCTTTGAAATGCCCCTGCACGCCAAGCTGCTGGCAAAGACCGGTCGTTATGCCGGCATTGTCGCCGCCGCGCTGGTGGTGGACGGTGGCATTTACCGTCACGAATTCGTCGCCCAATCGGTGGTCAGCGGCCTGATGCAGGTGCAATTGGAAACCGAAGTACCGGTGTTCTCGGTGTCCCTGACCCCGCATCACTTCCACGCCGGTAGCGAGCACCACACCTTCTTCTACGAGCACTTCGTGCACAAGGGCCAGGAAGCTGCGCGGACCTGCGCCGATACGCTGAAGAAAGTCCGCGCGATCCGTCGCAGCGAAGAGCCGCAAAAACTGGCGGTTTGATTCAACGCTCGTCCCCGCCGACCCAAGCGCCCCGCTCCCATGAGCGGGGCGTTTTGCTTCAATTAACTACCGCCCCGCCCTCCGCTACCTGCGGTCTAGTGAGTGCTGTGCCGAATAACGGCCACATCATTTTTCACTGGAGCGTAACGTCTATGAATCACACGCATCAATTTCACCGCCTCTCCGAACAAGACTTCGCCCGTGCCATACGTATCAACGGGGACACAACCTCCTCAACCCCTACGGTAATGACCGAACCCAATGGCGCCACAGGATCCATCACACGCACCACCCACCTGATTTACCAGGGTGAACGGCTGGAGGTTTCGCGATGCAAAGATGGATTGCGGGATATATTGGATTTCGTCGCCAAAACGCCTGTCAACCACATTAACGTTTACCCCAATCAATTTTCTAACGGCCCTTTTGCGAAAAAGCCCTTGATCGTCGACTTCGACGGCGAGTTGCTGCTGGTCGTCCCGTCCCATGACAGCCAAGTGATACGGTTCACGACCAGCGATGACGACGACCACATTCATATTCATCGACACTTACTCAATCCCGTTGAGATCCATACCAAAGACGGCAACGACCGCATCATTACTGAAGACGGATTCAGCGATATCTATGCAGGCGCGGGAGACGACGACATTACAGTGGCAGGCTACAGCCATGTCGAGGGTGGAGAAGGCAACGATGAAATCAACGCGGCGGGTCAGGGCCACTGCACCTTATATGGAGGACCGGGCGACGACACACTCAAGGGCAGCGACAACACTGCGGTGATCCTGGGGGGCGAGGGTAATGACACCCTGACTGGCGGCGGCGGACACAGCATTATTTGCGCAGGGCCAGGGGATGACTTCATTGAGGCGGGCACCGGCCACAACGTGATCTACACCGGTGAAGGCTCCAACGAGGTAGAGAAGCTCAAACCCACTGACATCACCTACCACAACGTGAAGAGCGAGCTGATCGTAGACTGTACGAACATCACGCCCGAGCAAATGGATGCCTTCCCGCCGGGGCAAATCGCGTCCCACGCTATTCAGCTTGAACCCAAACCGCTTGATCTATCGGCTTTCGTCATCAGCGGCAGTCCGTGGTTCGTTGGTCGGGCCAAAGATGACCTGTACCTGCTGAATGCTTCGCCCACCGGACAAAGATTGCTTTCAGTGCTGGAACAAGCCTTCAGAACCAGCGGCAAACCGATCACCATTACGGAGCTCGTACCACGCGTGAATGGTGAATTTATTCCGGATGACTCGTCAGCGGCTGAGCTGGCTTACATCGACCACCAAAAGGCCGGCAAACCAGCCTACGGCGGCCATATCTGGTACAGCGCCCGCAACGGGAGACTCGGGGCCCCGAGCGTCATCACGCTGTTTCACGAGCTGTGCCACGCCTACAACCATGTCACCGGCACAAAACTGCGCGGCACCAGTCTGGACGGGGTGGACCAGCATTACCCGAGAAACCAGATCGATAACACCGAACTGCAAGCCGTAGGGCTGCCGACAAGCGAGCAAGCCTTCGATTTTGACAACGATCCGAGCACGCCACCGACCAACACCAACCCGGAAACGTTCAGTGAAAACGGTCTGCGCAAGGAGCTGGGCTGGCCGCTACGTACGCAATACGCCATTGATTGATCACGCCAACGCACCATCGCCGCAGGGCACGATCAAAATCCCCGCCCGAAGGCCATTCTTTACCTTCGGGTTGGGGAAGATGATGCGCGCGCCCTCTTCCTCGATCACCCAGCGGGTCTTGGCCACGTCTTCGGCCAGCAGATAACCCTTGGCCAGCGGCGAAAAGTTTTCCACGTCTGCCGGCAGGTGCAGCAAGAAGGCATCGCTGTGCTTGATGACTTCGCGCGACACGGCGAACAGTTGCAAGCCATCGAGGCTGTCAGTCTCAGGCTCTGTGCCTTCGATGATCTGCTTGAGGCGTGTTTCCAGGCGCGACACATCCACGCCCTGGTTCTGCCCGAAAGGCCGGGCCTTGCCCAGTTCGAGGGTGAAGGCCTCGGCGTCGAGTTGCTCGTAGGTAAAGGCCGTGAAGGTGATCGAGGTCTTGTTCTGCAGCAGCACCGCTTGCATGCCGGCCGCGTTCAAGCGCGCCAGTTGGTGACGTGAATGCTGGCGACCTTCCTTCCACGGGTACAGGGCAAACTGCTCGATCTTCGAGCCGCGAATGGCCGTGTGCAGGTCGTAATGCAGGCGCGAACGGCCCGGCAGGCTGAAGAAACTGCGAGCCAATTGCTCCAGCTCAGCGGCGCGCATGGCTTCGGGGCCAATGTTTTTTTCATGCCGACCGTTGAACAACCGGTTGACGTCCAGTTCGAGGTAACGCTCGCCGCGGCGCATGGCCTCGGGGTTGCCGAACAGGAACAGAATACGGGAGCGGGGCTTGATCTCCCCACGGGCAATGCCATGCAACAGGCGGTCGAGCAGTTCGATCGGCGCGGTTTCGTTGCCATGGATGCCGGACGACAGCAGCAGGTCGCTGCCGTTGTCTTTCGCCTCAGGGGGGCGCACTTCGAGTGCGCCCTCGCTGAGCCAGCGCATCTGCACGCCGTCGACAGTCAGTTGAATTT
Source organism: Pseudomonas sp. AC112 (assembly GCF_979253545.1). NCBI lineage: Bacteria > Pseudomonadati > Pseudomonadota > Gammaproteobacteria > Pseudomonadales > Pseudomonadaceae > Pseudomonas > Pseudomonas sp. AC112. The sequence continues at coordinate 3,818,901 of NZ_CEEDCM010000001.1, read as the reverse complement.
TTTGCGCCGGTTCGCGACCGGCGAGGGTCAGTTCAAGCAGTTTGCCGAGGGCGAGCATAAGCAGCTTCCTTAGTGGTTGCAGCCAGGACCGTGGACGTGGTCGTCGTCATCACCTTCGACGTCGGCCGGCTCCATCTCCAGTTGCAGGCTCATCAGGTTGGTGGCCAGCGGGCGCATCAGCAGGTTGGCGTACTCGGCGTCGCCTTCTTCCACGTCCACGCCGATCAGCAGTTGGCCACGGCCGTCGTGCTGGATCCAGATTTCCTTGCCCTGCCAGACCACGGCGACGCGGGTGCAGGAAGTTTCCAGCTGGGTGCCGTCGGTGTCTTCAAGAATCAGTTTCAGGGTGTCGGTGGTCATAAAGTAGCTCTCGGCATTGGGCGTAAAAGAAGGTGGCGTTAATTGATCTGGAAAGGATAAACCGAGCCCAGTTTAAGGATTTGCGTCAGTTCATCCAGTGCCGTCCGGCACTCAAGCAGCAATTGCGGGTCCGCCAGGTCGGTTTCGCGCAGGCTGTCGCGGTAGTGCTTGTCGACCCACTGGGTCAGCGTGTCGTACAACGGCGCGGTCATGATAACGCCTGGATTCACCGCCGCCAGTTCCGTTTCGTTCAACGCCACACGCAAACGCAGGCATGCCGGGCCGCCGCCATTCTGCATGCTTTGCTTGAGGTCAAAGACGTTGACTTCGCGGATCAGCCCGCCAGAGGCCGTGAGGTTTTGCAGGTACTGCCAGACACGTTCGTTGGCGCGGCACTCTTCCGGCACGATCAGCAGCATCGAACCATCAGGGCGGCTCAGCAACTGGCTGTTGAACAGGTAGGAACGCACCGCGTCCTCGACGCTGACCTGGGCCCGCGGTACGCAGACGGACTGGAAGTTGCCGCCCAGCTTGGCCAACTTGCCATGCAGCTCGCCCAGCATCTGCTCGGTATTGAGGAACGCATCCTCGTGATAGAACAGCACTTCGCCGTTACCCACCGCGATCACATCGTTGTGGAACACGCCGGCATCGATCACCGCCGGGTTCTGCTGGGCATAGACCACGCCGTCATCCTTCAAGCCGTGCAGGCGTGCGACGGCCTGGGACGCTTCGAGCGTCTGGCGCGCCGGGTACTTTTGTGGCGCCGGGTAACGGGTGTCGAAGGCGCTGCGCCCGTACACGAAAAACTCCACGCCCGCCTCGCCATAGTCGCGGCAGAAGCGTGTGTGGTTGGCCGCGCCCTCGTCACCGAACTGCGCCACCGCCGGCAATGCAGCGTGATGGGCGAAGTGCTTCTGGTCGGCAAACATCGCCCCCAGCACGCGGCTGGTGGTTGGGTGTTCGATGCTGCGGTGGTACTTGCAGTTGAGGTTGGCGGCGGTGAAATGCACGCGACCGTCGAAGGTGTCGGCACTCGGGCTGACGGTGGCGGCGTTGGCCACCCACATGCTCGACGCCGAGCAGCTCGCGACCAGCAGCGGCATGGCGTGCTTGGCGGCCTGCTGGATGACCTTGGCGTCGGTGCCGCTGAAACCGAGGTTGCGCAAGGCCGCCACATCAGGACGTTCCTGGGGCGCCAGCACACCCTGCACAAAGCCCATGTCCATCAGGGCTTTCATTTTCTGCAGGCCCTGCAACGCCGCTTCCTTCGGGTTGGAAGACTGCTGGCTGTTGCTTTGGGACGCGACATTGCCGTAGGACAAACCGCCGTAGTTATGGGTCGGCCCCACTAGACCGTCAAAATTGACTTCATAGGATTTCATCGGCGAGGCTCCACGAACATCTGTATTTTTATAGGCATCAAATTACTTGAACACACCACCGACCTAATGTGGGAGCGGGCTTGCTGTGGTGAGGGGGCTTGCCCCCCGACGGGTACACCGCCGAATTCTGGGGCTGCTTCGCAGCCCAGCGCGGGGCAAGCCCGCTCACCACAAAACCGGCTCCTACATTAGATCAGCGTAATGCCGGGGGTCAGGGTTGCTGGCACCACCAAGGTCGGGGTTTCCAACGAGGCCACCGGGTACGCGCAATAATCCGCCGCGTAATAGGCACTGGCGCGATGGTTGCCCGACGCACCTACCCCACCGAACGGCGCGGTACTGGCGGCACCGGTCAGTTGTTTGTTCCAGTTGACGATGCCGGCGCGGCTTTCCAGCCAGAACTGCTGGTAGCGCGCTTCGGAGTCCGACAACAGACCAGCGGCCAAACCGTATTGGGTGTTGTTGGCCTCGGCAATCGCCGCTTCAAAATCAGCGTAGCGGATCACCTGCAACAGTGGGCCGAACAGTTCCTCGTCTTCACGCTCGGTCACGCCGGTCACGTCGATGATGCCGGGGGTCAGCAAGGCGGCCTGGTCCTGAGGCTGAGTCATTTCCAGCAGCGCCACAGCGCCATTGGCGAGCATCAGCTCCTGGGCGTCCATCAACGCTTTGGCGGCGGCGAGGGAGATAACCGAGCCCATGAACGGCGCCGGCTGCTGATCAAACGCGCCCACCTCGATGGTCGAGCTGACCGCCACCAGGCGGGCCAGCAACGCATCGCCCCAGGCGCCTTGCGGCACCAGCAGGCGGCGGGCACAGGTGCAACGCTGGCCAGCCGAGATAAACGCCGACTGGATAATGGTGTAGACCGCCGCATCCACATCGGCCACTTCATCGACCACCAGCGGGTTGTTGCCACCCATTTCCAGGGCGAGGATCTTGTCCGGGCGCCCGGAGAATTGCTGGTGCAGATGATTGCCGGTGCGGCTGGAGCCGGTGAAGAACAACCCATCGATACCTGGGTTGGCCGCCAACGCGATGCCGGTTTCCCGCGCGCCTTGCAGCAGGTTCAACACACCCGCCGGCAACCCGGCTTCGATCCAGCATTGCACGGTCAGCTCGGCAACCTTAGGGGTCAGTTCGCTCGGTTTGAATAGCACGGTGTTACCCGCCAGCAACGCCGGCACGATATGCCCGTTCGGCAAGTGGCCGGGGAAGTTGTACGGGCCAAATACCGCCACCACACCGTGGGGCTTGTGGCGCAACACGGCGGTGGCGTCGCCCAGGGGGCCGCTCTTCTCGCCGGTACGCTCGCGGTAGCTCTGCACCGAGATCGCGATCTTGTTGGCCATGCTGGTGACTTCGGTGGCCGACTCCCACAGTGGCTTGCCGGTTTCCTCGCCGATGCAGCGGGCGATTTCATCCGCACGGCTTTTCAGCGTGGCGGCGAAGGTCTCCAGCACACTGATGCGCTCTTCCAGCGGGCGCCGAGCCCAGGTCGGGAACGCCTGGCGCGCGGCCTGCACGGCGGATTCGACCTGCTCGACAGTGGCGCCATTGCCGGCCCACAGTACCTGCTGGGTCACGGGGTTGCGCGACTCAAACCGTTCACCCTGGCCAGCCAGCCAGCTACCTGCGATATACAGCGAATTCATTATTTCGACTCCCGAGCAGCGGACAACGGTACGGCACGCACTTGATCACCCACCACCAGTTGCAGGCGCTTGGCGGTCTGTTGATCGACCACCAGCGTGCCTGCGGCCAGGCGGGCCGGTGCGGCGGTAATGCGGCAATCCTCGCGCTTGCGGTTATGGATCAGGAACGGCGTGGCGTCGTCCCCGGGTGTGCCGATGGCCAGTACCAATGACTGGCTGTCGCGCACCGCGCGGATCTTGGTGGTTTCACACTCCACCGCCGGGCCGGCGTCGAAGATGTCGACATAGCCCTGGTAGCTGAACCCTTCGCTCTTGAGCATGCTCAGCGCCGGCTCGGTGTCCGGGTGGACCTTGCCGATCACGTTGCGCGCATCCTCGGACAGGAAGCAGCTGTACAGCGGAAACTTCGGCATCAGCTCGGCGATAAACGCCTTGTTGCCCACGCCGGTGAGGTAGTCGGCCTGGCTGAATTCCATCTTGAAGAAGTGGCGGCCCAGGCTTTCCCAGAACGGCGAGCGCCCGGCGTCGTTGGACACGCCGCGCATCTCGGCGATGATCTTATTGCCGAACAACTGCGGGAACTCGGCGATAAACAGCAGCCGCGCCTTGGCCAGCATGCGACCGTTAAGGCCGGTGCGGTAATCGGCGTGCAGGAACAGCGAGCACAGCTCGGAATTGCCGGTGAGGTCGTTGGCCAGGAACAGCGTCGGAATCTCGCGGTAGATGTTCAACTCTTGGGAGGCGCTGACCGTCAGGCCGACCCGGAAGTTGTACCAGGGCTCACGCAGGCCGACGGCACCGGCGATGGCAGAAATGCCTACCACGCGGCCTTCGTCGTTTTCCAGCACGAACAGGTAGTCGGCATCGCCGCGCCCGGCGTCGCCGCGAAAGGTTTTCTCGGCCCAGCCCACGCGGTGGGTCAGGCGCTCTTCGTTGGCCGGCAAGGTGGTGAGGCCGGTGCCGGTGCTGCGCGCCAGATCAATCAGGGCCGGTAAATCGCTGCTGCGTACGGGACGAACGATCATGCTATCTCCTCGAACGGGCCGCTGTTGTCAGCCACCCGCGAAACTCTCTTTTTAAACCGCTACCAGGCGCACGCTCGCGCCTTCGCCAACACCCAGTGCTTCGGCCGCTGCCAGGTCCAACGTCACCGGTTTACCCGGCGCGTAGTCCAGCTCCAGCATTACCGCGCGGTAATCCTGCAACTGCGCGTTGCTCACCAGGTACTGGCGACCGACACCCTTGACCATCTCACCGATCTTCACCGGCACCACACGGCTCTGGGCGATCGAGCGAATGCCCGATACCCGTGCGTGCAGCGTCGGGCCGCCGTCAAAGATGTCGATGTAATGGTCGGTCTCGAAGCCTTCACGCATCAGGATGTCGAAGGTGATCTGTGCACGCGGGTGCACCTGGCCCATGGCTTCCTGGGCTTCGTCCGGCAGCAGCGGCACGTAGATCGGGTAGTGCGGCATCAGCTCGGCGAGGAAGGTACGGCTTTTCAGCCCGCACAAGCGCTCGGCGGCGGCGTAGTTGAGGTCGAAGAAGTTGCGGCCGATGGCGTCCCAAAACGGCGAGTCACCGTTCTCGTCACTGTAGCCGACGATCTCGGTCACCACCGAGTCGGCAAAGCGCTCGGGGTGGCTGGCGACAAACAGCAGGCGGCCACGGGAATTGAGTTCCGACCACGGCGAACCGACCAGCTCGGGCACCACATAGAAACTGGTGAGCAGGCTGTTGCCGGTGAGGTCGTGGCACTGGGAAAGCACGTGGATCTTGTTGTGGATCTTCAGCTCGCGAGACGCGTGCACGAAGGTCTCGTTACGAAAGCTGTAGAACGGCTCCGAGTAACCGGCCGAGGCGACGATGGCCGAGCAGCCGGCGAGCTTGCCGGTGTCGGTGTCTTCGAGCACGAAGAAATAGCTCTCTTCACCGTTGAAGCTCACCTCTGCCGCGAAGGACGCTTCGCTGGCGGCGATCTTGTCGCTCAGGCGTTCCACATCATCCGGCAAGGAGGTGACACCAATCGGGCTGTCCGCAGCCAGACGCTGTACCTCGCCCAGATCAGCCATTTGCGCGGGGCGCATCACCAGCATGGTGTCACTCCTTAACTCGAAAAACTCACAGAGGGAAAAATGCCGGATTTTCCTTTGTAGGAGCCGGCTTGCCGGCGATCGCATCACCTCGGTGTGGTTGTTACACCGTGGTGCCTGGATCGCCGGCAAGCCGGCTCCTACAAGGACCGAGTCCGGCATGTAAAATTTGTGTTCGGTACCCGAATCGCCGGGCACCGAACGGCCCATCAGGCTTGCGTCAACGTCTTCACAGCACGTTCAAAACGGTCCAGGCCTTCCTGGATGTCCGCCTCTTCCACTACCAGGCTTGGGGCAAAACGCACCACGTCCGGACCGGCTTGCAGGATCATCAGGTTTTCTTTCTCGGCCGCGTTGAACACGTCCTTGGCCTTGCCTTTGAACGCATCGCTCAACACGCAACCGAGCAGCAGGCCCATGCCACGCACCTCGGTGAAGATGCCGTATTGCTTGCCGATCTGCTCCAGGCGCGCCTTGAACAGGTCGTGCTTGGCGTTGACGCCGGCCAGCACCTCTGGGGTGTTGATCACGTCGATCACCGCCTCGGCCACCGCGCACGCCAGCGGGTTGCCGCCGTAGGTGGTGCCGTGGGTGCCGACCACCAGGTGCTTGGCCAGCGCTTCAGTGGTGAGCATCGCCGCGATCGGGAAACCGCCGCCCAGGCTCTTGGCGCTGGTAAGGATGTCCGGGGTCACGCCGTAATGCTGGTAAGCGAACAGATGGCCGCTGCGGCCCATGCCGGTCTGCACTTCGTCGAACACCAGCAGCGCGTTGTTCGCGTCGCACAGCTCGCGGGCGCCTTGCAAGTAGGCCAGCTCGGCCGGTAGTACGCCGCCTTCGCCCTGGATCGGCTCCAGCACCACGGCGCAAGTCTTGTCCGACACGGCGGCTTTCAGCGCAGCCAGGTCGTTATAAGGCACGTGCGTGATGCCGGTGATTTTAGGACCGAAGCCATCGGAGTACTTCGACTGGCCACCGACGTTGACGGTGAACAGGGTACGGCCGTGGAAGCTGTTCAGCGCGGCGATGATCTCGTATTTCTCGCTGCCGAATCGGTCGAATGCCACGCGACGGGCCAGCTTGAACGCGGCCTCGTTGGCTTCGGCGCCGGAGTTGCAGAAGAACACGCGCTCGGCAAAGGTGGCGTCGATGAGTTTGTGGGCCAGGCGCAGGGCCGGCTCATTGGTGAAGACGTTGGAGACGTGCCACAGCTTGTTGGCCTGTTCGGTCAGTGCACCGACCAGCGCCGGATGGGCGTGGCCCAGTACGTTGACCGCGATGCCGCCGGCAAAGTCGATCAGCTCGCGACCGGCCTGGTCCCATACGCGCGAACCTGCGCCACGCACGGGAATGAACGCGGCAGGTGCATAGTTGGGAACCATCACCTGGTCGAAATCGGCACGTTGCACCGGGGCTTGCTCAACGGACATCGGAGTCTCCTGAAGAGGAACGCCTGCCTGGAACTGGCGGGCGATGCAGGGATTGTAAGGACAGTTTTCAGTGCGGCCTTGCCGCCAAGCGACAACTTCTTATAGCGCCAACCCGCGTTTTTGGCGGGTTTACGCCAATGCGACAATTACCGTCGCAAAGGCGCAGTTTAAACTGCCCAGCGGTTTTGCGGCAGGACCAAAACCAGGCGTACACGCATATCTATCTAAGCTCATCCGTCGCCAGGCGGCTGATCTACTGGCGTTTTCACGTCCATTGGAGATCAGCGCGCATGACCACCCCGTCTTCGTTATTGCCAGCAGCCTTCGGCAACCCCCAACCCGACAGCCACTATGAGGTGCTCAATAGCGCAATTCCCTCATGGCTGGGCCAGTCCTCACAGCAGGCACGCAATGCCCTAAAAACAGCCAAACTCTCACTGGGTCAGGCACTTGGCACAGCCCCCAGCCCCTTGAAATCGGCGTTCACAAAGGCAACGGCTGAGCATTGGACAGCACGCAACAAGGTCGAGCAAACGCTCAAGCAGCTTGAAGATGCCAAGGCATTCGCCAAGCCCATTCTTGAAGAAGCCCTGCTCAAGCGCTTCAACCTGGAGCTGGATTGCGAAACGACTTATCTACGCCTGTACATCCCACTGACCACCCCCTGGTTTACCGTGCGCACAGGGGCTGCGCGCACGTGGACGGTGTCGTTGCTCGATGCGGCCCTGCACAACTTCGAGAGCGCGGAGACCAAGGCCGACGCCTACGAGGCGGATTCAACGTTCATCACCCGCCCGTCCGCCAGCGGCCAATTCGATACATTGCCGGCGGTCAAGAAGGTGTTGTCGATTACGGCGTTCACTCAGCTGTGCCGCGAGTTGGACATCGGCGCCCAATACGCCCGTCATGTGCGCGAGGCATTAGGACTGGACGAGCCCGTGGCCGCCAGCGTACTGCAACACAAAGTCATAGCCAGCCACACTGCCGCCTTGCGCAATGCCTTGCACCTGGCTCGCATCAACGGGGACATTGCCGAAGACATGTGGCGTGCCATTGGCGAGCTGATCGAGGGCAAGCCTGCGCGGCTCCAGGACGGCCAGCCCCTGCGCGCCTATGATTTGCACATGATGGAGGCCCCGTTGAACGGCGTCCTGCTGTTTGCCGTTGAGCTCGAACACCCCCGTTCCGTGCAGAGCGTCGTCGCCTATGTGCCTGATGATCCTCGACACCCGATCAAGGAATACGCCTCATCACTGGCCTTCAAGCAAGCCCTGACCGAAAAGCTGCGCGATGAGCAATATCAGGGTTTTTTCAGCCGCTTTGTAAACCATGAACATCACGGGCCATTTTTTTCCGGGCTCAGCCAACGCCTGGCGCGCATTACCTGGCACCCACCGCAATCGGGAAGCAACCTGGCGCCATGGCGCAAGGAGCCCACCACGGATCCTCGTCTGAACTTCTCTGCGCACGCCATTGCCGGCGATCTCTGGGAGCACGTCTATGAGCAACGACTCAACCAGATCATCAATGATGCGCGCACACGGGCCATCTCCACTGCCGAGGCTGACCGCAAGGCGCGCTGGGCGGCCTGGGATGCCTTCGTCAACGAGGCGTCTTCGATCGTTAATGCGGTGGTGATGGTGGTGGCGCCGTTCATTCCCGGGTTGGGCGAGTTGATGCTGGGCTACATGGCCTACCAACTGCTGGATGAGGTGTTTGAAGGCATCATCGACTGGGCAATGGGTGAGTCCAGTGAAGCCTTCGGTCACTTGATGAGCGTGCTGGAGTCGCTGGTGCAAGTCGGCGCCTTTGCGGCCGGGAGCACGATTGGGGTGAAGCTGTTGCGCCAGGTCGCGCCGCCTGATGTGCTGGCGTTTATCGACGGTTTCAAGCCAGTCACCCTCGCCAATGGCGGCGAACGCTACTGGAAAAAGGACCTTAAGGCCTACCAGCAGAAAAAGGCCCTGCCGCCGCGCCTGGGGATCAATGAACAGGGCCTGCACACCCTACCCGGTGCGTCAGTTTTGCCTCTTGAGGGTGATCTGTACGCCGTGCAACCGCTGGCCGACAGCGAACAGTATGTAATCACCCACCCAACGCGCCCAGACGCCTACACCCCGCGGCTACAGCACAACGGCTCGGGAGCCTGGCACAGCGAGCTGGAAGACCCCTTGCGCTGGGACCGTACAACCCTGTTACGCCGTCTCGGCCATGACGTCAGTGAATTGAGTGAGGCCGACCGGGAGTTGGCATTGACGCTCAGTGGCGTCGATGACGACGCGCTGCGCAAAATGCATGTGTTGGGCGACCCCGTCCCCCCCTTGCTGGCCGACACCCTTGAACGTGTGCGTATCGACCGCAGCTTGCACACCCTTATCGACCGGCTTAACAGCGACGATCCGGCCACGTATCAGCTCGTCGATCCACAAGACCTGTTGCACCTGCTTATAACCCACGGCGAATGGCCCGAGACCCGCTGCCTGCGGATACTCGATGCCCAAGGCAATACAGTCTGGGAGTTTGGAGACACCGACAAACCGGCGGTGCAGATCCAGGAGGCGCAATTGACCAAGGACCAATTGCTCAAGGAACTGCTGAAAAGGCTGGCACCGGAAGAGATCCGCAGCCTGTTCGGCGAACGCGCGGCCGACCCTGAGCTGAGCCTGGACAACCGTGCCAATCAGTGGCGCAAGAAACTCGCGCGAGTGGCCGAGAGGCGTCGCGCCATGCTGTTCGATTCACGTTACGCCCAGCTGCAACCGACAGCGGACGCGCCTGCGCAACAATTGATACAGAGCGCCCCCGGCCTGCCGACCCAGGTCATCAATCACGTGCTCGACCACGCCAGCGCCGAGGAACTCACAGAGCTGGACAACCAAAACACCCCGCCGCGCCTGGCCGACCTTGCCCGCAGCACGCTGGATGAACTGCGGATCAACCGTGCCTACGAAAGTCTGCATCTTGAGACAATGCCCACTGTCGACAGCGAACGCCTGGCACTGAACACCCTGAGAATTCAGCCCGGCTGGCCGGGCAACCTGCGCATTGAGGCCAGGCACCTCACTGCCCAGGGGGAAATGTGGCTGCACGTTGGCGTCGAGGACGCCACGATTGTGCGCACGCTGGTGCTTACCGCCGACGGCCGTTACGTGCCCCACGATGAAAAAGGCCCGCTGTCAGGTGAGACCGACCTGTACACCGCCATACTCAATGCCCTGCCTGACGCACAACGCGACGCCCTGGGGCTCGGCGTCAATCAGGGGCCTGCGTTGCGAGAACAACTGCGACAACGACCGCTGCCACGTGAAGAGCTGCGCCAGGTACTGGACACCTACGTCATCAAACCGCCCACCCTGGAAACGCTGCGCCTGCTAGGAATGGATGCCGGTTACCCGATCCAGGACGCACCGCCTGCGCCAGTCGCGACCTTGGAGGAACGTGCACGCGCGATGTACCCCGCGCTCGATCAGCAGCAAATCCAAGACTTGCTCACCCACTTGCACACCCAACCAGGTGGCGCAGCCAATGGCCTTGCGGCACTGGCCGAGGAATACCTACAACTGTGCAACGACCTGACAAGGTGGCGGCGCCAAATCCCCGCCCTCCACCCCGAAACCGGCGTACAGCTATCCGAGGCCGAATGGCGCAATGAACGCCGGAATCGTCGCATGATCTCTAACCAATTGCGCCGATGCTGGCGCCGTGAAGAAGCCGCCGACCTCTTCCTGGACCCAAGCGTAGACGGCTACAGCCTGCGCCTGGAGTACCCGATTCTCGGCGCGTTGCCGGAACTGACGGCAAATTTCGATCACGTGTCGCTGCTGACCCTTAGCGGGCGCCCGCAAACCGCTAGCGCCCTTGCGTTCCTGGGGCGTTTCCAGAGCCTGCGCCACCTGATAATCAGGGGTTTGAACCTCGGCAGCGTGCCGGATCTCATTTTCAACCTGCCACACTTGAACTCCCTTAGCCTGGGCAGATGCAATCTCCGGCTGACGCCCGCAGACCAGGCACGTATCGCCTCGCTGCGAGGTTTACAATCCCTGGTTTTGCATGAAAACCCTCTGGACTTGGCGCCCAGCGTCGAAGCCATGACGAACCTGACTCACCTTGACTTATCCCACACCCAGATCGAACAGCTACCGGACGGTCTAGTCGACCGCCCCCACCTTATAGTTGCATTGCTCAGCAACGCGCGAATCCGCGAGCTACCGCCAGCCCTTTTTTCATTGCCGCCGCACAAGGGCAGCGCCTTCGACCTGAGCGGTAACCCGCTGTCGCGGACGGCAGTGCAGCAGATTAAATCCTACTATCAAGCCCACCGCGTCAGGTTTGGAGCCAACGCACTCCACAGTGATTTGCGCAAGGCACAACAACTCTATCCAAGCTTGCACGAGTCAGAGCTCAATCAATTGATCTACGACCTCCCCGGCACGGTCGAAGCTGGCCAGGTGGAATTGCAACGCAGGGCCGCCGAGCTGGAAACACTGCAAGCGCAACTCCAACAATGGCAGGACGCGACTGGCATTAGTGGTCAAGAGTTCGCCAGGCGAATCAGTCTGTGCATGCGCCTGGAAAGATGCTGGCGCCACCAATTGACCGAAACGGGAGTGGAACGCCATGCGCTGCTCATCCCACGCGAACTGACGGGCGCGCTGCCCGCTATTGACGCCTCGTTCGACCACATCAGCGTGCTGATCATGGAGGGCAATAACGCCCCAATGGATGTCGACAGCTTCCTCACCCGCTTCCCCGAATTGCTATCCCTCAGCCTCAGTCAGACGGTACTTGGCGACATCCCGCTCGAGGTTTTCTCGCGGGCCAAGCTGGTGCTCCTGCGCCTGGAAGCCTGCGCAATCCGCCTTTCAGCCAACAGCCGCGCACGCCTGGAACGCCTGTCAAATCTCAGTCACCTGAACCTGAACAGCAACCCGTTGGGCGCGCCCATTGATTTCAGCCGTCTGACTCAACTGACCACCGTGCACCTACGCGAAACCGGGCTCGACACGGTGCCTCCCACCCTGCTGACAGACGTCCAGCGCTATACCGTAGACCTCAGCGGCAACGCTATTACACAACTCCCTCCCGAACTGTTCGCCCTGCCAGAGCATCCGGGCCGAGTGTTCGACCTTTCCGCCAACCCCCTGACACCCCGGAGCCTTGATCTGATCAAAAGCTACTGCCAGCGCACCGATGACTGCTTCCACGTCCAGACATCCGCCGTGCACCGCAACAGGACCCGGCAGCTCTATCCAAGAATGAGCGAAGAACACATGGACCGGCTGATTTTCGGGCTGCCTGGAAGCATGGAGGACATTGATGCCGAACTGACTGAACTGGAGGGTGATTACACGCGATTGGTCGCCGAACTGCAGCACTGGGCGAACGATACGCCCGAGCAGCACCCGCTGACCGGTGGCGTCTTATCGGACGACCTGCGCAGTGCCGATGAGGTCAATCGTCGGCGGTTCAAGCGCCTGCTCCAAGAAGCCTGGCGACGCGAAAGTCCGATAGATGAAGATAGCCTGGATGACCGCACCACCTATGAGTTTGCGTTCAACCAACCCATCATCGGCACATTGCCGCAACTGAGCGTACGCCTGGACCATGTGACGTGCTTTGATCTCAGGGGAGCGTTCACCATCACCGAGATAAACGGCACTCTCGAAGCCTTTCCCAGCCTGCAAACCCTGATCGTGACGAATTGCACGCTCGGGAAGTTACCCCCTGCGATTTTCGCAATGCCCAAGCTGAGCGCCCTTGACCTTTCCGACTGCGAAATAGCCCTCACCCCAGCCGAAGCACGCTCTATCAGCGACCTGGACAACCTTGAGTTCTTGCATTTGGACAACAACCCACTGGGCAATGCGCCGGATGTCAGCGCCCTGCACCTGTTGAACACGCTGAAGCTGTCCAACACGCAGATCAGTCAGGTGCCCGACGGATTGTTTCAACTGCACGGGCTGCAAACCTTGGACCTGAGCAATAACGCGCTACGCGATATTCCTGCGGACATAATGGAAATACAGCAAGTGTTCGACCTCGACAGCGATTTGCAAAACAACCCCTGGACACCGGAAAGCATCAGGCTTCTAAGGGAGTACTACCTGCGAACCGGAAATGATTTCCAGATTCTGGAAGTCACTCTCGACGACCACGGCAACCCACTGGAGCCGAGGGCCGAGGAGCCCATAGAAGAATAACGCCTAGCCCCGCTCTGACGGCACCGAAGAGAGTTCGAACGGGCTGCTGCTGCGCCGCTGGTTGCGGTCTTCACGCGGGGTGGCGCCGAAGAAGTTGCGGTAGGCGCTGGAGAAGTGTGGCCCCGAGGAGAAGCCGCACGACAGACCGATCTGGATGATCGACTTGCTGGTTTGCATGAGCATCTGGCGCGCCTTGTTCAGGCGCAGTTCCAGGTAGTACTGGCTGGGGACGCGGTTGAGGTACTGCTTGAAGATGCGTTCGAGTTGTCGTCGCGATACGCAGACGTGCTGGGCGATTTCGTCGGTGGTCAGCGGCTCTTCGATGTTCGCTTCCATCAGCAACACGGCCTGGGTCAACTTGGGATGGCTGGAACCCAGGCGGTTTTGCAGCGGAATGCGCTGGCGCTCGCCACCCTCGCGGATGCGCTCCACCACCAGTTCTTCGGACACCGCACCAGCCAGTTCGGCGCCATGATCACGGGCCAACACTGCCAAGAGCAGGTCGAGTACCGACATCCCACCGCAGGCAGTGAGACGGTCGCGGTCCCAGTCGAACAGATGGCTGGTGGCGATGACCTTGGGGAAACGCTCGGCGAAATCGTCCTGCCAGCGCCAGTGCACGGCGGCGCGGTAGCCGTCGAGCAGGCCGAGTTGGGCCAGCGGGTACACACCGGCCGACAAGCCGCCGATCACACAGCCGGCGCGGACCAGTTGCTTGAGCGCGGTGCTCAGTTGGGAAGCGATGACCGTCGGCGGTTCATCCGCCAGCAGGAACAGTTTCTGAAAGCCTTCCAGTTTGCCCGCCCATGGCTCGCCCGGCAGTTGCCAGGCGCCTTCGGTCGCCGGCTCGGCTTGCAGGAACGACAGCTCGTAGACCACATCCGGATGCACCCGCTGGGCAACGCGCAAGGCCTCCTCAGCCAGCGCAAGCGTCAGGGCTTTTGTGCTGGGCCAAATCAGGAAACCAATTTTGTGGGCGGTCATGGAGTGCTATCCGAAGCCAGTAACAGTAATGAAGACAAGGGCTAATGCTAGCCCGTAAACCAACACAAATCTCAACACAAACGACGATCAACTGTAGGAGCCGGCTTGCCGGCGATCGCGGTGGGCCAGGTAGATCGCTATCGCTGGCAAGCCAGCTCCTACAGGGATTAGGGCAAGATTCCAGACCGCGAAGCATGCACCATTTCAGCGCACAAATGCAGCCTTGATTATTTCAGGCTGCCTGAGAGGAACTGCTGCAAACGCTCGGACTGCGGGCTCACCAGCACTTCACGCGGGTTGCCGCGCTCTTCGACGATGCCTTTGTGCAAAAACACAAGCTGGTTCGACACTTCACGGGCAAAGCCCATTTCGTGGGTCACCACCACCATGGTGCGGCCTTCCTGGGCCAGGTCCTGCATCACCTTGAGCACTTCGCCAACCAGTTCCGGGTCGAGGGCCGAGGTGGGTTCGTCGAACAGCATCACCTCCGGCTCCATCGCCAGGGCACGGGCGATTGCCACGCGCTGCTGCTCGCCGCCGGACATGTGACCGGGGAACGCATCTTTACGATGACCCACGCCGACCTTAGCCAGGTAGTGCTCGGCCTTTTCACGGGCGTCTTTCTTCGACATGCCCAGCACGTGCACCGGCGCTTCCATCACGTTTTCAAGCGCGGTCATGTGCGACCACAGGTTGAAATGCTGGAACACCATGGACAGGCGCGAACGCATGCGCTGCAGTTGTTTAGGATCGGCGGCCTTCATGGCGCCGTCCTTGTTGGCCACCAGCTTCAGCTCTTCATTGTTGAGCAGGATCTTGCCGGCGTGGGGCTGCTCCAGCAGGTTGATGCAGCGCAAAAAGGTACTTTTGCCCGAACCACTGGAACCGATGATGCTGATCACATCACCGGCTGCGGCGGCCAGGGACACGCCTTTGAGCACTTCATGACTGCCATAGCGTTTATGCAGGTCTTGGACTTCAAGTTTGTACATGCGGTCGGTTCTCACAAAAACAGGTGGTCAGTCGTTGAGCAAGCGCCCGTGACGCAGCGCTTCGCGCCCCGCCACCTTGGCCAGCCAGAAACCCGCTTGGGCATAACGTAGCCGTTCAACGGCAAACAACACCCCCGAAGTACCTGCGCAGATGGTGCTGACGCGGTCTTCCAAGGGATCAATCACTTCAAAAATCGGCTCGCCTTTTTCGACCACATCACCGGCTTTACGCAGGTAACTGATCACCCCGGCGTGGGGTGCGAACAACAATTCGGTGCCTTCAAACGGCAGGCCTTCACAGGGCTCGAACTGTGGCGCTGGCCACTCCCCCTTGATCAAGCCCTGCTCGGCGAGGAACGCGAGGATGCCTTCGGCGTGAAAGATCGCCTCGTCGCGGCCCGTATCGGCTTGACCACCCAACTCCAGCGTAGTCGCCAGGCAGGCCAGCGGGATCTGCGCCTCAGGGAATGCCTGGGACAAACGCAACCACGGCAGCGAACAGGCCTCATCGAACGAACTGCCGCCGGAGTCTTCCGCCAGCAGGCCGACTTTCACATTCAAGTGCGCCGACAACGAACGCCACTGCGGCCAGTGCTGCGGCAGTGCGTACATGTGCAGCGCAGCTTCGGCGTCGCAATGCAGGTCAAGCACCACATCGGCGGTGCAGGCGTGGCTCAGCAAGATGCGCTGCATGCCTTGCAACTGGCTGCTTGGCCCAGGCAATGCAGCGAGTGCATCACTCATGGCCTGGCGGATCATGCGCACGTTCGCGTGGGGATCATCGCCCAGCTTGCCTTCGAGCAGCTCGGCCACCGGCTCGCTCAGCTCGACGAAATCACGGTTGAAGTTCTTGCCGCTGCCCACCTCGAAACGGCCCTGGTGGCTGCCTTGCAGCAGCTGGCCCAGGCCCATCGGGTTGGCGACCGGCACCAACTCGATCACGCCGTTGAGGGCGCCTTGCTGTTCCAGTTCGGCGAGGCGCTTTTTCAGCTCCCACGCGGCGCGCATGCCGGGCAATTCGTCGGCGTGCAGGCTGGCCTGGATATAGGCCTTGCGATCGCCCTTGCCGAAACGGAACACGCTCAGCTGGCGCTCGCAGCCCAGGTGGCCCCAGGGCAACAGGTGATCGATACGTTCCATATCAGTGCTTCCTCGGCGCCAGGTAGCTCAGCCAGCGGCGCTCGGCCAACTTGAACAGGCGCACCAGGATGAAGGTCAGGCACAGGTAGAACACACCGGCGGTGATATACGCTTCGAACGGCAGGTAGAACTGCGCGTTCACCGTACGTGCAGCACCGGTGATGTCGATCAGTGTGACGATGGACGCCAGGCTGGTGGTCTGCAGCATCATGATCACTTCGTTGCTGTACTGCGGCAGCGCGCGGCGCAGGGCCGACGGCAGCAGGATGCGGCGGTACAGCTTGTAGCGTGACATGCCCATGGCCTTGGCGGCTTCGATCTCGCCATTGGGGGTGGCCCTGAGGCTACCGGCGATGATCTCGGCGGTGTAGGCGCTGGTGTTGATCGCAAAGGCCAGGCACGCGCAGAAGGTGGCGCTGGACAGCAGCGGCCACAGGAAACTCTCGCGCACCACCTCGAACTGGGCCAGGCCGTAGTAGATCAGGAACAGCTGCACCAGCATCGGTGTGCCACGGATCACGTAGGTGTAGAGCCAGGCCGCGCCGTTGACGATCGGCTGCTTGGACACGCGCATCAAGCCCAAAGGCAAGGCTGCGAGCAGGCCGAAGAACAGCGAGATGGCGAGCAGTTTCAGGGTGGTCAGCAGGCCGCCAAGGTACAGCGGCATGGCCTCCCAGATGACGTTGTAGTCGAAGATCATAGATCAGCCGCCCTTACGCCTACCGAGTAGCGCTTCTCAAGATGACGCAAGGCCAGCAACGACACACTGGTGATCACCAGGTACATCGCCGCCACTGCGAGGAAGAAGGTAAAAGGCTCGCGGGTGGCGTCTGCCGCCTGCTTGGCCTTGAACATCATGTCTTGCAGGCCCACCACCGAAATCAGCGCAGTGGCCTTGGTGAGGACCAGCCAGTTGTTGGTGAAACCGGGGATCGCCAGCCGGATCATCTGCGGCACCATCACCCGGAAAAACACCTGGAAACTGCTCATGCCATACGCAAGGCCGGCTTCGGCCTGGCCCTTGGGAATGGCCATGAAGGCGCCGCGGAAGGTTTCCGACAGGTAGGCGCCAAAGATGAAACCCAGGGTGCCGATACCGGCGGCCAAGGGGTTCAAGTCGATATAGTCGTCGTAGCCCAGCATCGGCGCGACGCGGTTGAGCAGGTCCTGACCGCCGTAGAAAATCAGCAGGATCAGCACCAGGTCGGGGATCCCGCGGATCACCGTGGAGTACAAATCACCCAGCCAAGCCAACCAGCGCACCGGCGACAGGCGTAACGCGACCCCGATCAGACCCAGAACAATGGCCAAGGCCATGGACGACAAGGCGAGCTGAAGCGTCAACCATGCGCCATCGAGGATGACGGCCCCGTAGCCTTTCAACATGATTCAGGTCCTCGAAAAAGGGGATGAAAAAATGGCGCAAACCTCAGGAATTCTGTTGCTTGCGCCATTGGGGACAGACAGCTACGACGATTTACTTAGGGTCAGCGCCGTAAATATCGAAGTCGAAGTACTTGTCCTGGATTTTCTTGTACTCACCGTTGGCACGGATCGCGGCAATGGCTGCGTTGATGCGGTCCAGGTTTTCCTTGTCGCCTTTGCGTACGGCGATGCCGATGCCGTCACCGAAGTACTTGGCGTCGGTGAACTGTGGGCCCACAAACGCGTAGCCTTTACCGGCCGGCGTCTTCAGGAAGCCGTCTTGCAGCAGGGTGGCGTCGGCCACGGTGCCGTCGAGGCGACCGGCTTCCACGTCCAGGTAGATTTCGTTCTGCGAGCTGTAAGGCACAACCGTGGCGCCTTTAGGAGCCAGGACTTCCTTGGCGAAACGATCGTGGATCGAACCGCGTTGTACGCCGATTTTCTTACCCTTCAATTCATCCAGGCTGTCGCTGACGGTGGTGCCTTCCTTCATCACCAGTTGCGCTGGGCTCAGGTAATAGCGGGTGGTGAAGTCCACAGACTTCTTGCGGTCTTCCGTGATGGACATGGACGACAGGATCGCGTCGATCTTGCGCACTTTCAGTGCGGGGATCAGGCCGTCGAACTCTTGCTCGACCCAGGTGCACTTCACGTCCATCTGCTTGCACAGGGCGTTGCCGATGTCGTAGTCAAAACCGACGATGCTGCCATCGGGCGCTTTGGAGGCAAACGGAGGGTAAGCCGCTTCGATACCAATTTTCAGGGGCTTGCCTTCAGCGAAAGCCTGCATGGACAGCACGGACAGCGCCAGGGCGCCCAACAGCACGAGTTTCTTCATCTTGGGACTCCATCGGTATAGGGCAAAACAGCAGTATGAGCCATGGCCCACGATGCGACTTAAGGGAAACCGAATTGCGGTGCTGCGTCCCACACCAGTTACACACTGGAGACGACGAGCGAGTGATCGGCATTCTAACGACAGGCCGGAAGCCGATATTTCCTCAATGCGACAACAATTTACAGAAGCACCGAGAAAGCGGTTCCAGCTCATTGACAGCCTCTGAATTTTATGCAGAGACAAAAGACATTAAACCTGTAGACGCTGCAAATTGCGGGCCTATTATTCGCAAACCCTTCTAGCACGGCAAGTCTGGCGTTTAATCTTATTTCCTGGGGTGTCTAAAACGCGGTTTTTCGGGGCATAGGCGTAGCGCTTTGCCTCATGTTTGGGCGGCGGGTTACACATTTGCGCTCGACGGTAACATTCAGAAACTTCCTGCGAGAGAAACCGATATTTATTGGCCTCTCACCTCACTCAGGAACACGGTTAACTGTAGGAGCCCGGCTTGCCGGCGATGGGGCCTTTGAATTCTGCGACTGTCTCGCGGGCCTCATCGCCGGCAAGCCGGGCTCCTACAGGGGATGTGGCGGGCATGAAAAAGCCCCACTCGGCCTACGCCAAGTGGGGCTTTATCCGACTATCCCGCCTTACGCGACGTTCATGGTCTTGTGCGTCTCAATCAAATGCGCCACCACGCCCGGGTCAGCCAGGGTGGAGATATCCCCCAGCCCATCGTATTCAGCCGTGGCGATCTTGCGCAGAATCCGCCGCATGATTTTCCCCGAGCGCGTTTTCGGCAAGCCCGGTGCCCACTGGATCACATCTGGCGAAGCAATCGGCCCGATTTCCTTGCGCACCCAGTTTTTCAACTCCAGGCGCAGCGCTTCGTTCGGCTCTTCGCCATTTTTGAGCGTGACATACACATAGATGCCCTGCCCCTTGATGTCGTGCGGCACACCCACCACCGCCGCTTCAGCGACTTTAGGGTGGGCGACCATGGCACTTTCGATCTCGGCAGTGCCCATGCGGTGGCCGGACACGTTCAATACATCGTCCACACGGCCAGTGATCCAGTAGTAGCCGTCCTCGTCACGGCGCGCACCGTCACCGGTGAAGTACATGCCACGGAAGGTCTTGAAGTAGGTATCGACGAAACGGTCATGGTCGCCAAACAGCGTACGTGCCTGGCCCGGCCACGAATCGAGGATCACCAGGTTGCCTTCGGCCGCGCCTTCGATCAGGTTGCCGAGGTTGTCCACCAGTGCCGGCACCACACCGAAGAACGGACGTGCCGCCGAACCCGGCTTGAGCGCATGGGCGCCCGGCAGCGGGCTCATCATGTTGCCGCCGGTTTCGGTCTGCCACCAGGTGTCTACAATCGGGCAACGGGATTGGCCGACGTTCTTGTAGTACCAGTCCCACGCCTCTGGGTTAATCGGCTCACCCACCGAGCCAAGCAGGCGCAAGCTACTGCCATCGGCGCCTTCACAGGCAGCGGTGCCGGAAGCCATCATTGCGCGGATCGCGGTCGGTGCGGTGTAGAGGATATTGACCTTGTGCTTGTCGACGATCTTCGCCACCCGCGTGATATCCGGGTAGTTCGGCACGCCTTCGAACAGCAGCGTGGTCGCGCCATTGGACAGCGGGCCGTAGACAATATAGGTATGCCCAGTGACCCAGCCGACGTCGGCGGTGCACCAGTAGATTTCGCCCGGGCGGTAGTCGAACACGCGCTCGTGGGTCAGGCCGGCGTACAGCAGATAGCCGCCAGTGGTGTGCTGCACGCCCTTGGGCTTGCCGGTGGAACCGGAGGTGTAGAGGATGAACAGCGCTTCTTCGGCGCCCATCTCTTTGGGCGCACACACGGTGCCCGCCACTTTCATCAGGTCTTCGTACCAGATGTCGCGATGCTGGTTCCACTTGATCTGGCCATTAGTGCGCTTGCACACGATGACCTTCTGGATGCTGCTGGTTTCCGGGTTGGTCAGGGCGTCGTCGACGTTGGCCTTCAGCGGAATCTTCTTACCGGCGCGGATGCCTTCGTCGGCGGTGATCACCACCTTCGACTTACAGTCGATGATGCGACCGGCCAGGGCTTCCGGCGAGAAACCGCCAAACACCACGGAGTGAATCGCACCAATGCGGGTACAGGCCAGCATGGCGACCACGGCTTCGGGGATCATCGGCATATAGATGGTCACCACGTCGCCGCGGTGCACATCCTGGCCGCGCAGGGCGTTGGCGAACTTGCAGACTTCTTCATGCAGCTCGCGGTAGGTGATGTTGCGGCTCTCGGCAGGGTCATCGCCCTCCCAGATGATCGCGATCTGGTCGCCGCGCTCGGCGAGGTGACGGTCCAGGCAGTTGTAGGAAACGTTCAGGGTGCCATCGGCGAACCACTTGATGTCGACATGGTGATCGTCGAACGAGGTCTGCTTCACCGTGGTGAAAGGCTTGATCCAGTCGAGGCGCTTGGCTTGCTCGCGCCAGAAGCCATCGGGGTTGACCACCGACTGCTGGTACATGGCCTTGTAGGTCGCCTCGTCGGTCAGCGTGTTGGCTGCTACTTCGGGGCGAACGGGGTACAGGGAAGCCGCACTCATCTTTCTTACCTCGGTGACATAGTTGTTGTTGTATGGCCCTGTTGTAGCCGGGGCGGGTCTATAGAACCATTCGACGATGGTAGTAACAAGCCCCTACAAATTGCCCTGATATGCCCCTGCACGGCTCTAGCCCGCGGACCGTGGCGCTTTGCGCCTTTGTGAAAAAAGCTTTACCACAGGATTGTTACAAAAACCGCCAATAGTGTTTATCAAAAGTACGGGTATATGAATATAACCTGAGGGCCTAAAATCAACTCCGCCAACAAGGCACTTTGGTTACATACCGCAGTGATTAACAACGCAACAGCCCCCACGAAGGCAACGTTAATCCGAACTTCAAAACCTTCAAGTTACACACGCGGCCTCATAAGGGCCCCGTGACCCCATTCGACCTAAATAAGGTAAATAGAGAAATGAAAGCTTTAGTAGTTATGGCCCTCAGCAGCTTTTGCGCAACCGCCGCCCTGGCCGACGAAGCCCCGACTGACGTAGCTGGCCGCAACACCCCGATTGTTGAAGACTACACATACAACACCCACTTGGATGTTGCCAAAGTACTGTCCATGAGCAGTATTCCGGAAGTGTGCGAAGTTGTACCGGTGAAGATGGAATATGAAGACTCACAAGGTCAGCGCCATATTCTTAATTACCATGTGATGGGCAACGGTTGCTCTAACGGGTAATAACTTCATTAGTGTGATCTTGTTCGCCGCAAGAAATCGTTCTTGCGGCAAAGAACCGGCCCTAGGACACCACGAACCCACTGTAGGAGCTGGCTTGCCAGCGATGGCGATTTCAGCCACACCCCCCCCATAAAGCGTCCCACGCGCCCCTCCCCCGAGCCCTACAAAAAACATCCCACCGCCCGTCAAAAAAATCCAACCCCAGCAAAGCCTTATAAATCCGCACTCTGGCCGAAAAACACGCCATTCTGGCCGGTCGCCGTGACCATCCGCCCCAACACAAAGCCGTTTTTTTCCCCTACAATGCGCGGGTAAATCGGGCCTGCAATATCCCTTTACACCGGGATGAAGAGCCAGACCTGAGGCCTCCGCTGGAGCAAGCACCTACCGCTCCGCCCCTCAAGCCTCACGCAGAGCACCCGTTACCCAATTCCGTTTAATGCCTGCGCTAGCTGTTGCAACAAACGATTCCTTAAGATCCACCGCGGCCCTAGGGCCGTGTGAACACCCAACCATCCGGTTTCACACGGGCACCTTTGAGCCCTCACGCAGGAGACGACACGTCATGCTGAGCTGGGACGAATTCGACAAAGAAGAAGAAGGCGAAGTTGCCGCTAAAGGCGCCAACGCCGGCCACGCCACCGAAGCCAACATGGACCGCCTCGACGGCGCCGGCGCTGCCGCCGCCATCGAAGCCCGCGCCGTCACCGCCAGTGACTCCGCCGCCATCGTCCGCGCCAAGGCCGCCCTCGACAAACTCGACGTCGCCGAAGGCCTCGCCGAGCTGGAAGGCTCCGCCGCCCGTGTCGCCGTTGACGAAAAGCGCATGATCAACTGCCGCGCCGACCTCAACCAACTCGTGCCGTTCAAGTACGACTGGGCCTGGCAGAAGTACCTCGACGGCTGCGCCAACCACTGGATGCCGCAAGAGGTCAACATGACCGCCGACATCGCCCTGTGGAAAAACCCCGAAGGCCTGACCGACGACGAACGTCGCATCGTCATGCGCAACCTCGGCTTCTTCTCCACCGCCGACTCCCTGGTCGCCAATAACCTGGTGCTGGCCGTGTACCGCCTGATCACCAACCCGGAGTGCCGCCAGTACATCCTGCGCCAGGCCTTCGAGGAAGCGATCCACACCCACGCCTACCAGTACTGCATCGAATCGTTGGCCATGGATGAAGGCGAGATCTTCAACATGTACCACGAGATCCCATCGGTCGCCAAAAAGGCCGCCTGGGGCCTGAAATACACCCGTTCGATCTCCGATCCGAAGTTCGAAACCGGCACCGTCGAAACCGACAAAGAGCTGCTGCGCAACCTGGTCGCCTACTACTGCGTCCTGGAAGGCATCTTCTTCTACTGCGGCTTCACCCAGATCCTGTCCATGGGCCGTCGCAACAAAATGACCGGCGTCGCCGAGCAGTTCCAGTACATCCTGCGTGACGAGTCGATGCACCTGAACTTCGGTATCGATGTGATCAACCAGATCAAAATCGAAAACCCACACCTGTGGGATGCCGAGATGAAGGAAGAAGCGACCCAGATGATCCTGCAAGGGACTCAGCTGGAGATCGAATACGCGCGCGACACCATGCCGCGCGGCGTGCTGGGCATGAACGCGGCGATGATGGAGGATTACCTCAAGTTCATCGCCAACCGTCGTCTGTCGCAGATTGGTCTGAAAGAAGAGTACCCAGGGACGACGAATCCGTTCCCGTGGATGAGCGAGATCATGGACTTGAAGAAAGAGAAAAACTTCTTCGAAACCCGTGTAATCGAGTACCAGACTGGCGGCGCGCTGAGCTGGGATTAATTTCCGAGCCAGCGAATTTGTCAGGCTTGAGCGAATAGCTAAGACCTGCGAGAAAGCCCTGATCTGTTCAGGGCTTTTTTGTATTCAACGAATAAACTGAAACTTCACGCGAACGTCACCCACAGAGTGACTGATGCAGACTTCCTACTGGAAGGTCGCGCCCGCAAAGACCTACACCTTACGCGCGAGCTAACCACAATCACAAAGCTATAGCTTTACCGGGCTTCGTCTCACGACTGTAGACCGGCGAATATTCGCAGGCGGGTCGGTAAAAGCAAGGTTTCAGTCCCTTATTGGTCGCTTGGATACTGGGGCGAACTCCACGCCCCGCCGTGCATCTGTACACGGTGAACCTCGGTCCCTCTTTCCGAGGTTCATTTCTTGCCGAGTACCTAGTGAACCGTTACCATTTATCGCCTATAAATGCGTGCCTCTCAGGTGCCGCAATTCTCCCGAGCGCTGCAATGCGCTTTTTTTATTTTTGTCTCAGGCGCATCGACTAAATCAATGAAATATAAGGAATCTATCCCGGTCATCGACCTCTTTGCGGGCCCGGGCGGACTAGGGGAGGGATTCTCTTCAATTGGCGGCCATGAGAAGGGAGTGCGTAAGTTCCAGCTTCGAGTCTCGATCGAGAAAGATCCTGTGGCTCACGCCACACTATCCCTCCGCGCATTGTTTCGCGCATTCCCAAAAGGTGAAGCGCCAGAAGCTTATTACCAATACATCCGGGGCGAAATTACTCGTGAAGCGCTTTTCAATCACCCAGACGTCCCGGCAGAAGCCGTAGCGGCCGCGCAAGAGGCTAAGCTCGCAGAGCTTGGTAAAATTTCGCCGGACGAAGTCGATAATTGGATCAAGGAAGCCTTGGTCGGCGCTGAAGATTGGGTGCTCATTGGCGGACCGCCTTGCCAAGCATACTCTGTCGCGGGACGGGCCCGTCGTACGCGCGAGAGCCAAGAGGAGTTTGAGAGCGACGAAAAGCACTTTCTCTATAAAGAGTATTTGCGGATTATTCGCAAGTTCAAACCAACGATCTTCGTAATGGAGAACGTTAAAGGCATACTGTCCTCAAAACACAGTGGCTCGCACATATTTCAGCAAATTTTAGAAGACCTCTCAGCTCCTGCCGGAGATCTCTCGTACAACATTCGCTCTTTAGTCGTCCCTAAAGACGTGGAAAAACCAGATCCACACGACTTTGTCATTCAAGCAGAACGTCACGGCCTTCCGCAGGCTAGACATCGCGTTATTCTGCTTGGAATTCGCTCTGACGTCGCCTCGAACTGTCCCGCTTTGTTGGAAAGTCCTCACAAGCTAGTAATGGAGCGCAGCAAAACTGTGTTTACAGTTGGGCAGGCTTTATCAGGGCTCCCTCCAATCAGGAGCAAGATTTCAAGAGGTGGAGACTCGCTCGAAGCCTGGTTATCAGCGCTGGATGAAGCCAGTTCCTTGCTTTTACGACCCTATGTAGCCGGCCGCAGTGAGTTAATCGATGCCATGAAAGATGCGGCGATTAAAGCACAAAGGCTTATTTCTAACGGCGGAGCATTTATACCGTGGACGGTAGTTCCAGAAATGAACGCCAAGCAGCGTGACTGGTTCCTCGATACCAAACTGAAAGGGGTGCTCCAGCATGAGGCAAGAAGTCATATGCGCTCTGATCTGCATAGGTACATCTTTGCAGCTAGCTACGCGAAGCTGAACGATGTCTCTCCAAAAATACACCAATTCCCAGTACAGCTCCTGCCAGCTCATGAGAATGTGTCCTCTGACTCGGTCCCCTTTAGTGACCGCTTTAGAGTTCAAATGGAAAATGGCCCATCTACGACGGTTGTCGCCCACATAGCTAAAGATGGCCATTACTACATACACCCTGATCCAAGTCAGTGCCGCAGCTTGACTGTCCGCGAAGCGGCCCGATTGCAGACTTTCCCTGACAATTACTTTTTCGAGGGAAATAGAACGCAACAGTACACACAGATAGGGAACGCGGTACCACCACTTCTTGCTAGGAAAATCGCAGCAGTAGTTGCAACGATAATAGACTCCTATAGATCAGGAAAAAATCGCCGAACATCGCCGCCCCCTGATCAAACCAAGTAATCTTTCGAGCAAAACATCCAACAGGTAGTATCGGGGCAGGCCCAAAGAAAAATGGCAAATTCCCTGCCTGCCCTCACCAACTAAAATTCGTGCTTTAGCAAATCTCGATTAAAATCTTAAATTGCATCTAACGCCTAGTGCTAAAGCGCTTCAGGCACATCTAACAAAGGTGGGGAGAACGGCCGGGAGAACATAGCCTCTCGACATTCTGGACGCTTTGCCCATTCCGAGATCATCTTGCCATTTGCGGTGTCATGAAGGCGATCATTGACCTCCCTAGCCCAGATTTCGATCTGCTTAACAAGTTGGGGAGACACACCTTGTCTATTCCAGATACGCTCATGATTAAATGAATCGCCGTAAGCATGAGAAATTACTGCAACCGTGTAAGCGGCAACGTTCGCGAGGAAGGCTGGAACCAATGGCCTGGCAACCTTGTGTACTGCTTTAAACAGCAGGGCTTTAGAAACAACAGCCTTAAAATAAGCAACATCTGGAGTAAAAATCGTTTCTTTAGAGTCCACCTCAGCCATATCAGACATAAAGCGATCAAAACACTTCTGCGCGCCAAGGCTAACAACATCAGCATGCCCTTCCCAAGCGGTGTAATACTTCGCCAACTCAGTCTTTGTGATCTTCCTTGAAGTGGGCACAGACTCCCTCAGGGCACGGAGCTTGGCTGGTGTTACACCATCACGGGCAAGAAGAGTATTATAACTTCCCGCGGCTCTCTCATAGAACCATCGACCCATACCATCAGGGCAATATACAGAGAGCGACAACCGCTCAATATCGACATGAAACGGCTTATTGGCCGATAGATCTGATTGCCTCACAGCATTTTGACTATTGGCATATCGCGAGATATCAGAAACAAGCGCTTCCTCCTTTGCAGGATCTTGCTCTTTCATAACGATAATTTTGGCTGGAACGCGGACTTTTCTCAAATCCGTGTCGGCATATTTCTTCTTAGCGAAGAAAATTGATGCCGTAGTTTGACCGCCATTAACAATTTGCATACCACGCAACCAAGCGATGCCCGGAGATCCGTCTACGGTACGATCCAACCGCATCTCGTCAGCGACTAATACAATTCCATTATTGTAAGCCATAAACCTTTCTGGAGAATTCCGCAAAGTATTTTGCAGTCCAGCATTCACCCCCTTGGACTTCACACTTAAAAATGAGCGCACATTGGCCTCAAGTAAGCGAGGACCGAATTTCTCATAAACAAAACGAAGCGCCTCCCCTGGGATTGCGGTAAGCGCGTAGTCATAGTCTCCTGTTTCACCTGGTACGAAAACGCATGGTAATGGGGAACCAGATACCTCGTTGAAGTCAATGACAAGCTCATCACGAGGCTTACCTTCAGAACGATGGCGAAATAAGCGTTCAATATCCATAACTTCAAGCTTCACATACTTTCCGCCAACGTCACGTGCTTTAAAGCTCTTCGACTTGGCTATACCGTCTGTGAGTACGTAAACACGAACCTGTTCAAGTCCGTCATAAATCTCTCGAATTGTCAGCGCGAGCGAATGTACGTCGCTTGAAGGATCGAGTTTTTCAGCAATACGCCCGGCTGCACAGAGCTCTAAGAAACGAACACATTGGGCCGCTGCGGTCTTGATGTCTTGGTCAGGAATAGGACAGAGGCTTTCGAAGCCTTCGTACAAACTTACGAACAGGTCAAGCTGGTCAGCGTCCTCAGACATGGCGTAGCCACTTAAACGCAAATTCGCATTGCCTACCTTCCCCTGAAAGTGGCAAACCACAGGATCAAAAGTCATTCCAGCATCAACAAGGTGCTGCATAACCACTTCGGAAAAAACGAGTTCGCCAAAGGGGGCGCCATCAGACATCTGAGTCGCTATCTCAACCTTGGTCTCCGCGAAAAACTCATCAAGCGTCATCCAGTTACTCCTAGTAGTTTTAGCGCCGCGTCGAGATCCGAAAGGAATTCACCAGCGTGGTCCAGATTAATTTCGTATAAAGCTCTCGTAACGCCTACAGGAGTGTTGCCCGTAGTAAGCCGAGGAAAGCCCTCGGACACAACGAAAATTCGCGTCTCCTTCAGCTCAAACCTGCGGGTGTAATGGGTAGAGTGGATCTCGGAATATCCGGCGACCATAAGCCTATCTTTGAGAAGATTAATCGCCCCTGGCTCTCCATCAAGGCGTTGCGTAGTGTCCGCGACCATTTCTGGAAGGGTGAGTCCGTCGTCAGAACTGAACCGTATCGCAGCAAGAAAAAGTGGCGACGCAATCGAGTCGTCCAACTGCTCAAGGGAGGCTATTTTCACTGGAAAACCAGACGAGGACATCGTTGCTTTCACCTCAATCGCTCCGTCACCCAACAGGTAATCCTGCAGAGCATCGTCGGGCCCAACCCAGCCTCTGAGCACTTCCTCAGTAGCAACTCCAGAGTCCATCAGAGCGACCATAAAGGTGAGCTCACCCATCAGGCCAAGCTCAGCCTCGGGACTGAGAGGAGCAGGCCCGCGGGACATGAATTGCTGCCACATACGAACCCTACGCAACATTGTCCGTAAAACAGCATCCTCGCCTTCTACTGCGGAAACATCCATGGCTCCAGCGACGTCACTGACCATTTCTGAGAACAGCTCGGAGCTGCCAGATTCCTTTCGTGATAACGCTATCCAAGTCTTCCCGTCGCCACGAGGATCCGCTCGGACTACTTCGAAGCCCCTACCCTCAGGAAGGCGCTCGGACGATCCGAGACGGGCCGTCGGGAAGCGAGCAAGAAGAGACTCTTCATTACCCGGGCAACGCCTGGCAGCCATGAGCTCGCACTTCCCGGCGGGAGTCACCGCGATGCCAAGCCAGCCTCCTACCTCACCTTGGCTCCCAGAAAGCGCACCCCAAGCTGCGACAAACTCATCAATAGGCCGGCGCATACTCAGTCTCCCAAAGCAGATGGTCCACTTCGTACTTGACCGTCGTCGTCGAGCGGCTCGCAGGGAAACTCACTCCGAAGCCTATGATGGGTGCAGAGTCTTCAGGGAATCCTGCATCTCTTGGGTCAATAGGATATATAAGTAGAAGACCTCGCTCGGGATGGCCGACGACGCCTTTTGCACCCAATCCGCGAACCTGTCGCACAAAGACCCCACTCGGTGCTCTAGGCTGATCTTTACCTGTTTCTTCGGTTCTTCGCGCTGGATCCATCATCCTATCGTCGATGGTGAGATCTAGAGCTGCCATCCAGGCATCCTCGTCGAGATCAATCGATTCATCTCTAGGCGAAAGAAGACGCCCGATGGAGTAATGCTCCCCTTTCGAACTTGGGTTTTGGCTTCGTTTAATCATGTTTTCCAGAGCATATTTTTCGCAGATCATGCAGTCCTTTCCGTCGCTACCGCCTACGAGTGCGACAGTCCAAGACGTGAGTTCCCCCTTGGCTGCCATCACCTTAACGAAGTCAGCCAGAACTGCACTGTTGACCTTCCGCGCGGCGGGGTGAGTCAGATATCCGGAAAAGAACTCGATGACGTGTTCTGCGGGGACGTTATTCCAGAGGAACCCTTTCCACTCCTGATCGCTTTCGCCTCGTCTTCGGACGATTGCATCTCTCTCCGCAGGTGTTCCGGCAGCGTCAAGGAGCCTCTCCATGACTACTAGATTTCGCTCAATGACAGATAAATCACGATGGAACGCGACGGTCTCAAGAACCGAGCCACAGAACGATACCTGCAGACTTTTAGCACTACGCATCTTGATAGGCGAGGTAACCATAAGGATGGGGTGCGATTGAACCTTCATGCCGTAGTTCTCTGGCGTAGCATGTACTTTGGCCATCGTGTCGAACTCTTGGCGAAGCTCCTCCGCAGCGTCGGCAATGTGCCCGAACCATTCGATGAGATCAGACGTCGTATAGAGGCGGCAGAGGTCAAGGTATCCTGGCCGGTATCCGAACCAGCGGCCCATCTGCATCAACGTGTCGTACATCTTCGTGGTTCTAACGAAATAGCTGACGCATAGACCCTCGAGAGTCAAGCCTCGGGCGAGTTTGTCTCCACCTACGGCAATGACCTTCAAGCCGGTCTCTTCGCGCTCCGCATAATCGAGGACGTCCCCGGCGGACCCGTTGATTGCCCTGACGCTATTGGCCAAATCGCCCAGTACATCCGCCAGAACATCCTCCACTTCCTCCCATTCCGGAAGGTGGAATTCACCGTCAGTCTCATCCATGGCCTTCGCCACGGTTGCCGACGTCGGGACGAAGTCAGACTCCCAGAGCTCACGCCACTCCGCCATCAATTTGTCTCTATCAAAGCCGCGCTCCACCCGTTGGCGATAGCCCCTCACCAGTTCCTCAACCTGACGACGAACCTCCTCCTGAACGGCGGTGTAGCGAGTGACGTGAATCAACATCGAGCAGTGCCTGCGTCCCTGTCCGCGTAGTACACGGACGGCGCAGGCTAGAACGAAGACCGAAACCGCCTCCCTGAGGGAAGGGGGCACCTCGTCACGCCCGTTGAACAGGGGTACGTGGTTCTTGCCGTGCTTGGGAGGCATCCAGCCAGCTTCTTCTGTCCCGGCCGCCTGATCCTCAACTTCACGAGTCAAAGGCAAACCGCCAGCCCGCCCTTCTGGCGCGCGTAGTCCGAAGACACGGGCAGGACCGATGTAATTTGACGGCGCAGAGATGTTGATGATGAATGACTGCGGGAACACGTCAGGCCCTTCCTCCTTCGTCGCCTTGCGCCGATCAATGAAGATGTTCGCGAACGGTGTAGCGGTGTATCCCACGTAGGCTTTTCGGGAGAAAGAATGGAGAATTTTCCGGATGCGACTATTGATGGCCTTAGGCTGGTACTCGTCATCCACAGAGCCATCCTTGCCCACCACTTGGTCCCCTGTATCGACAGAGGCGTGATCGGCTTCGTCGTCAATTAGAAGCAGAGGAAAGCCTGATACTAGGGGACGGCCATCAGAGTCCTTGGAATCCGCGACATGGTTACGAATCCATTTGAGGAGGCGATCTAGCACCGTCTTGTTCTTTTTGACGACAAATAGCCAAGGCCTCTGCTCTGGAGAGATAGCTAGATGTTTCGCGACCTTGGTATTGAAGTCGCCGTTATCCGAGCGGTTAGTAGCACAGTTGGGGCGGATCTCTGCGTCGCGCCCGTTCTCGCCCACTCCAATGTAGCGGACCAAATCGTTCTTCGCCGAGGTCTCATAGCCAAGGAAGCCCTCCTCTAAGCGAATTTGGGTCTGGGAGCGCAGATTGTTGTGCAGGCCAGCAAGCACAATAATGATCTTGTATCCAGCGTCGGCTGCTTTGCATATAAGCCCAGTGTAGTTACCTGTTTTGCCGGACTGGACATGTCCAACCACCAGCCCGCGCCTATCCCAGCCCCCCTCACGAAGTGGATCCTCAAGCAGTTCGAGAATTTTATTGGTCGCATCATCTAGGGCATCCACGGCCTTAATGGACATTTTGTTTTCTAGGAAATCACGGTAGCGCTGCCAGTAACGCCAGTCCCTTTTACGGGCGGTGTTAAGCCAATCCTTATGGCCAGTTCTATCCGATAATGTGGATGCCCCACCGATCCATAGGCTGAATCGACGAATAAGCTCTGCAACAGCCTCTTTCCGGTCGACACTTTCACCTGGGGCCATATGCGTCGCTACAAATTCGACTTTTTCGGCGATGAGAGTCGGCGTAATTGAGCCGTTCTCCATTGCCTCAACCAAGAATGTCTGAGCGACACTGACGACTCGCTGAAATACCTTGTTCTGCGCTTCCGTCATTATTCATTCCCTTCCAAGAGTGTAGCCGCGAGACTCGGAAGGGACGCGACAAGATTAGGGTAATTATGAAAAGGATCAGTCAAGGACAAGATCGTGACCGCTACTTCAGGACTCATCCCTCGTCGCCCCAACATGTCCCTAAAAAGCGTAAGGAGGACAGTTCGGACGCCGTCAGGAGCCGTCTCAGACTCTCCTGAGAAGCCGGTTATTGGGGTGTCTTTGTTCTCGGCTGTATCGAGCCATATTCGCTGGACAGGTACAGTTTCCTCAACAACGCGCAGCATGGCGCGAACAAGATCTGAACTACCGCCAGCAGCCTCAATTACCGCAGCAACTGCAGGGTGCCTCTCTTCAATACGATATCGGACACCCTCCTTGAGTCGCTCGACCCGCCATGCTTGTTGTTCAATCTTGAGACCTCCAGGACCAGGCATTGGCGCCCCCCGAAAAGCAAAGACTCTCCTAGCTCTTTCTCTAGTATCCTCAGCCAACTTCGTAAGCCACGGACGCACTGTTACAGGAGGCCGGGCTGTTGACTTCTTGACGTCGATCTTCCAAGCCGAATCGGCAGTATTGGGAATATCTAATCTGATCCTCGCTAGCCGGTGAGGCTCCTCTCGGTTCCATGCGCGTCCCTGTCCAAGTCCAAGCCATCCGCCAGCCAGAAGCAAGCGATGGTTCCGATATATGTAAAAACCTTGTTGAGAGGTCCATCCTTCTGCCCCCCCGGCCTTACGGAACTCATCTTCGGAGAGTCGATCTTTGTGTGGTAAAACGTGGCATTGAGCCTCCACGAGACCTGATGGAGTGAGAATTCGGGCGACTGGTGAATGCCACGGTTTCGCAGGATGCCCTGTCATAAAGGGATCCCACGGACTAACTAACTTTCCGTTAAGGAACAGCCGAATAACAGGGCTTGGCCCTTCTAAGAGACGATGAAAAACCATGGCCACACGTAGTTCAATATCGTCTACCAAGTCAGCGAAGTGATCGAGGGTATAGCCAGGCGTGACGACTCGATCCAACTGCTCCCAGAGGACTATTGTCCCGGAGTGGACCGCATTGACCGGGTTGATGAATGTTTCAGAGCCGCGGGCGGCCCCTTCAAACATCCTCCATCCAACATCCGTAGATGCGGCAATAGCATCTAGATCCCAACGCAAGCAAGAAACTGGGCCACCTATCTGTTTAGACGCAACAGTGAGACAGCGGCACTGCGAAAAGGATGCGGTCTTTAAGCCCATCCCAAAACGGCCGAGATCATTAGGCGCGCGGTCATCGAGAGGATTCTTGACGCCAAGCGTCATTGCCTCCTCTAACTCCGCATCGTCCATGCCTCGTCCGTTGTCCAATATGGAAATTCGACTTCTCTCACCATCCCAGTCGAACGTCACATGCACTTCTGACGCACCGGCAGAGACACCGTTATCAATCACATCAGCCAAAGCTGCAGCAGTCGAGTATCCGAGACCTCGTAGGGCTTCCAACATCGCGCCGGCTCGCGGCGGGGCATACCTAGTGCGTTCGTTCATTTGGCGTAAGTAGTTCCAGAAAGAAGTGTGAAACCGATATCAACCATTCTGCGAGCAAATTTACGAACCGGCGCATCTGGCTTTGCTGGCAGTAGTAAGCGAATCCGGCAATCATCCGAACCTTAATCCTCGACGGTAATGCCAAGAGCCCTGGCCTCATTAACACGATCGGAAAGCTGGGCCTTGAGAGGAGTGGCACTCGCCGCTACAGGAGACATGGAAGCCGCATCTTTACTAAAAACTTGGTACGCAGATGCCAAATCCTCGGGGCCCGATCGATGAGGCTCGACTTGACTGATATTTTCAGTAGTTTGAACCATCGCCCTCCTTGACGTGGCTTCAGGATAGAGGATTTCCTTTACCTCGAAGTGCTCGCCCAAGTACGAAGCTAACTTTTCCATTCTCATCGGTTGACGTAGCTTTTGAAGTGCTTTCGACTCTATTTGCCGGATCCGTTCACGTGTAACGTCGAATCGGAGCCCAATCTCTTCCAAGGTCATGGCTTCGTCTAAGCCCTGACCAAAACCAAACCGAAGGGTAATCACCTCGGCCGCGCGCTCGTCCAGCTCCCCAATCATGTAGAGCAAAATGGCTCGAAGAGAAGCCGATTCTGCAATCATCGCTGGGTCTGATGACTCCTCCTCCAACAGGAAATCGAGCAAGGGTGCAGAGGTGCCTTCAAGGTGCACATCCAAGCTGGTGACTTTCTCGGAAACAGTCAAAAGAAGCTTGAGCTTATCGAGTGCAATTCCCGTTCGATCTGATGTTTCACGCTCGGTTTCAGAACGCCCGATCTTAGCCTCGAACTCATCCCGCTCATGCAATGTACTTCTTGCCAAGCTTTGCATATGGACGGGGACCCGAACCGCTCGTTCCGTATTAGCGATTGCGCGCGAAATCTGCTGGCGAATCCACCATGTGGCATAGGTGGAGAATCTAAATCCCTTGCGCCAGTCAAAGCGCTCGACAGCTTTCATAAGGCCTATGTTGCCTTCCTGCACAAGATCGTCAAAAGGAAGTTCAGACCATAAATATTTTTTGGCTATGGAAAGCACCAGGCGAAGATTGGAGAGAGTCATCCTTTCCCGTGCAACTTCTTCGCGCCGAAGTGCAGACAAGAAGTCTCTACCTGCCGAATCACGGTCAGCCTTCCTCGATAGTTCGAGCAGGAAACATCGGCAAAGACTGGCCGCCACAAGTGCATCACGAACCTTAATCGAATCATTTCCGGCGGAGCGCGCCGCAGAAACAGCCGATACAAATGCCGCTGCGTCTGGATCAAGTCCGAATTTGTCTTCATCGAATTCGGCCTTATCAACGGACGACACCTCAGTGAAGCTCTCGTCGATACTCTCGCCGACAGCATCAGATCGAGAGGTAAAAGCTTCATGATCTACTTCTCCGCGGCTTACCTTCTCGGCTGCGTCAAAAATGATACTAAGGCCTAGCGGCCAACAAGATAGGGCATTTAATGCTTGGTTTCTTGCATCCTCCATCTCCCGCCCCAAAGCGATTTCCTCTGCTGCTTGGAGCAGGTCTTTTTTCAATCCCTTTACATAGAATCTAAGCGGCTCGTTCCGACCTGATGCCAAGTCCTCCACAAACTCCAAGGCCTCTGATAGCCTTTGCTCTTCATCAGTTGTTGGCTCAAGAAGATCCGACTGCTCCGCCAACCCAGTCCACTCATCGATCACTATGCCGAGATCGCCCAAAACAAAAGTCAGCAGATGTTCAGCTTCTTCATTGCGATTTCGGGAGATGTCGGCCTCTCGACATACATCGATAAGAGACGTCTCCGATACAGTGCCCTCGCGCAGCCCCCGAAAAAGCAAACCACGGACGCCCTCACTATCATCACTCGTTAGAGGACGCGCCCTTTCTGGAAGAAACAGCTCGATATCGTCCCACTCAATATCGGTGTCAATCGCCGTATGCCGACCAATAGTTCGTTGAAGCACGCTAGTTGCTTTAGCAACATTTACGTCCCCCTTCGGAGCAGTCGTCTCGGCCTCCGCCACCCATTCGCCCTCAAACCCAAAATCGAGAGGCTCGTCGTCAAGGTCGATGTGATTTGCTCGTGCATCCAACTCGATGGTCACAGCTATATGATCATACGAATTAAGAGAAACCTCATCATGGATAGCGGATTCAAGAACTGGGTGATGCTCAGATCTGACTAAGTCATCGCCGTGAGTCGCTACTTCAGTCGCGTCACCTTTCGCTTCGTGATACGTCGATTCACTCAAGAGCTCGGGGCGAAAAGGAGCGACCATCTCCGTACTCGCCAGAGACAAACCTTTGTCGGATGCGTAGGCTTCATTCGCTTGCCCGTTAGAGCCAAGGGCCTCTTTCAACAGATCGATACAATGAGCGCACTCAGCCTTCTCTGCATATGCGAGCGCATCCTTGCCTTCAGGATCGAGCAGCTCAGGCTTTGCGCCAGCAGCCAAAAGTAGCTGCACAACACCCTTTTTCCTTCGAGCAGAGGCCAACATCAAGGGAGTGGCTCCCCCTCTGTCGCGAGCGTCAAGATCATCGCCACGTGCGATGTGGAGCTTAACTGCGACCTCAACACCAGCAATAATCGCCATGCGGAGCAGTGGATTCATCTTAGCCACCGATCGGCCCGCATGCCCATTTCTTGGCCTCAAAAGTCGCTCTCGCAACGATGACTCGAAAAATGAGCTGGTTGCATATACCTGATTTCAGGGTCGACTCCTTGTCCATATCCTGCTCTCTAAAACTTGCTAACTCGACGTGACATTAAAAAATATTCACGAAAACTGATTGGATTTGATGTGAAATGATCAGAAAACCACTCATGTTGGAATATCATCAACCGTCTGGCAGTGGCGCAATGCCATTCACAATATCCACTTGTCACCAGCACGTAAAGGAACAGCAGTGCCACCGTGCGAGCCTTGGACAGTTGGCGCTTCATTTGCTGAGGTGCGCCCGATGGTAACGGTACATGCCAAATCGAGAACGTGGTATCTCAGCCTCTCGTCGACGGTACAGAGGTATCAAGTCCGATCCACTCATACCGTCGTCAACTTGGGATGTCGTCATGATATCAATGCTCCATTGATCACACCTAAAACGTGGATAACAATCACGTAGCAATGACTCCAGCCGGAAAACCCTGCTAGATTCTCTGAGGGGAATAGATCTACAAAAACCAAGGGCGAGGATCTGCCTCGTCTAAAAACATTTCTTCATTGGGCAAGCCCTGAATGAGTGCAGACATCGTCACACACGAACAACGCTCTCAAAACATGTCCAGAATTAAAGGAAAAAATACAAAGCCCGAAATGATTGTTAGATCGGCATGCCATGATCTGGGGTTTCGCTATCGTCTACACCGAAAGGATCTACCCGGTACACCAGACCTAGTATTCCCCAAGCACCGATTATGTTTGTTCGTTCACGGGTGTTTCTGGCATAGCCACCCTGGCTGCAAATACGCGTACACACCTAAAAGCAGACTGGATTTTTGGCTACCTAAGCTTGCAAAAAACGTTGAGCGAGACATGAAGACCAAACGAGCGCTTGAAGTATCAGGTTGGCGTGTATCAATTATCTGGGAATGCCGGACGAAAAATAGAGACACATTGCGGGCTGAAATCCAAAAATTGATCAACCCCAAAATCGATAGTCAGAACATCTCAACTGAAATGGAATGATAATTCTGAGAGCTTGACGACCTCCAATCGCCCACCTACCCTCACCACTCGGCGCCTAAGAAACGCCTCAACCAGAGCGGTCCTCCGCACCCGACAGCCATGCGGCTTTTTTTCGCCAGCGGTTTCTCTACGCCTGTGGAAAAATCCCCGTTATGTCGGGAGTGGGCGAATACAAGACCCGAAAGGGGAATATGTCCGGCCCGTCTCTGGTGGGTTTCTTAGCTCCCGACACCCATAACGCATGCCCTAAGAAAGCAACCAGAGGTAACGGAAATGCCTGGATACTCTGCATCCCCTGCGAAGGTTATTCGCAGTACCCGCACCATTTCTCAAACACGCTCCAGCTCGGAGGTGTGTCATGCATGAACCTGCTGTCTTTACCCGCCAAAACCTGCATCTGCACGCTCTGCTGCTGGAGAATCAGCCATGGTTCTGTGCTCGCGACCTAGGTCGTCTGACAGGACTGTATCTGGATGAACGAATGGTCAGCAAGCTCGATGAGGATCAGCGGCAAACGCTGGAAATCTGTTATCACGGTCAGCCTGAAAACATGCTGATGCTCAGCGAATCCGGCGTTTATGCATTGTTGGTGTATCACTACTCACCAGGGCATCGCCTGTTGCGCGAATGGTTGACCCATCAAGTCGTGCCAACCTTGCGTGACAAGCATCAACCACGCTCTAAAGACCGCCCGATGCTGAGCTTGCTGGATTGGCCGGAGATGTCGTTGAGCCTTTTGCATTGGCAGGATGAAGGCTGGATTCGGTTACGCGACATGCCGTATCTGTTGCTCAACAGGACCCGCCGACGGGCGCCACCGAACAAGACATGGTTTCAAAAGATGGCGGAGCTTTTCCAGCCGTCAAACCATTCAACACGCTGAAACTCAACAATAGTCCGTCCGGGCTGGCGCTTGGGCGGGCCGCAAATACGTGCATCCCAATCCTCGCTGTAACAATGCCGGATACCTCCGACGTTCATTCCTATGCCCGACCGGGTAAACTCCCTTGATCATTGCCAGTAAAAGCACAACATCAGTACCTCTGGCTGATCTGAATTGCATAACCGTTATCAGCCTGAACCCATGAAGTGGGCGCCAGTCACACAGTTATGAGAACCCGCTCCAAACGATCAAGGACCACCCGTGAACCCAGACATGCTCGAAGCCGGCCCCGCTGACGCCAAAGTACTTTCCGTCTTTGACTTCGACGGCACCCTGACCCACCACGACAGTTTCGTGCCCTTCCTCAAGTTTGCCTTTGGCCCCGGTGAGTTTTATGGCCGGATGGTCAAGCTGGCGGTGCCGGGGCTTCGCTTTTTGGTGCGGCAGATCAGCCGGGATGAGTTGAAGGCGCAGTTGATCCGCACCTTTATGACAGGAGTGCAGAAGACGTGGGTGCAGCAGAAGGCCGAGGAGTATTGCCAGCGCAATTGGGCGCGGTTGATGCGGCCGGCGGGGGTGCTTTCGGTGGAGCAGGAGTTGGGCTCCGGTGCGGAGGTCACGCTGTGTTCGGCGTCGCCGGCGTTGGTGTTGCAGCCGTTTGCGAATCGGCTCGGGATCAAGTTGATCGGGACTGAGCTTGAGGTGGTCGACGGGGTGTTGACCGGTAAGCTCACTGGGAACAACTGCCGTTGTGAGAACAAGGTGCTGCGACTTGAAGCGGTGTATGGGGATTTGGGCGAGTATCGGCTGCGGGCGTGGGGCGATACGCGTGGGGACCGGGAGTTGTTGGCGGCGGCGCAGGATGCGCATTTTCGGCATTTTCATGCGAAGAAGAAGCGGGCTCGGTTGCAGCGGTGATGCGGGTGGGTGGGGTTAGCGGATAACT
The DNA here is from genome assembly GCF_979253545.1 of Pseudomonas sp. AC112. Taxonomy (NCBI): domain Bacteria; kingdom Pseudomonadati; phylum Pseudomonadota; class Gammaproteobacteria; order Pseudomonadales; family Pseudomonadaceae; genus Pseudomonas; species Pseudomonas sp. AC112. Next base: position 3,780,367 of record NZ_CEEDCM010000001.1, on the reverse strand, counting down.
CCTTCGCAGCCTCGCTGGGGCTCGACAGCTCCCACAGTTAATCTCTGTCGCTCGGAGGGACGGTGTTCGGCTGGGGTGTTATGCTGTGACTTTGAGGTCTACGCCCAGGGCAGTGGCGAAGGCTTTTACCATCGGGCTGCGCGGGGCGTTGTGGCGCAGGATGAGGTTGAAGGCGGTGCTCAGGTGAACGTGCTCCGGGCACAGTGCGCGCAGGCGCCCTACCCTTACCAATGGCGCGGCGTAGTGTTCGGGCAGGAAGCCGAGGAAGCGGCCGGTGAGAATCAGGATCGCGACGGCTTCGACTTGCGAGGCCGAGGCGGACTGGCTGTCGTAATTGACGAAGGTGGCCTTGTCGCGATGGATCGCATACCGGTGGTTCACCACTTCATATTGACGCAGCACCTCGGGCGTAATGTCGTTCGCGGTGAAGAGCGGGTGTCCTACGGCGCAGTAGGCGTGGGCCTTTTCTTCGTACAGCGGGAAATAATCGAATTCTTCGCGGCGCTGGTACACCGGCACGATGCCGACGATCAGCCGCCCTTCGACCACGCCACGCTCAACTTCGTCCAATTGTGAGGCGTGTAGCCGTAATCTGATTTTCGGCGACTCGCTATGTAACTTCCCCAACGCGGCAATTAGCGGGGAATTAACATCGGAGACGGTGTTATCAATAACGCCCACACTAAGGTCGCCAATAAGCTCGTTTTGCGCCGAACTAAGCTTGTCGCGAAAACTGTCCACCGACGTAAATAATTCGATGGATGCCTGATACACCAACTTGCCTTCTTCGGTCAGCCCGAACCCTTCCCTGCCCCGTGTGCATAGGCGCATGCCGATGCGAATCTCGAGGTCGGAGATTTGTTTGCTGATGGCCGCGAGCCCCACGTTCAGCTCGTTTTGCGCGGCACTAAAGCCGCCCGCTTCGACCACGGCCATGAACACGCGCAGCAATTTGAAGTCCAGCCCGCTCAACTGCAGGGGCAGTCTTGTGCCGGGTTTTGGCGGCAGGTTTCCAGAAGTGGAAAGTGGAGTTTCCATAATACGCGTTGACCTCAAGTGCCATATTCAACAGGCTTCAACCCAGTCCTTGAACATAGCCAGGCGGCGATAATGAACATAAACATCCGCCCTTGGCAACCTTGAATACGGCGCGTCAGACGCTGGTTCAGTCTAGTTGAAAACTTATTTTTACTGCCTCCGACTCTTCTAAAAACAAGCGTGAGGAACAACCATGTCCCAGCCCACCGACCGCCTTTGGGGCGCTCGTTTCAAGACCGGCCCGTCTGCTGCATTGGCCGCGTTGTCGCGTTGCCCCGAGCGCTATTTCCGCCTGACGCCCTACGACCTGGCCGGCTCCCGTGCCCATGCCCGTGAGTTGCAGCGCGCCGGGTTGCTCGATGAGTCGGAAACCCTGCGCACCCTCGAAGCCCTGGACCAGATCGGCCATGACTTCGCCGCCGGCCGCTTGCATCCGACCCTGGATGATGAGGACGTACACACCTTCATCGAGCGCGTATTGACCGAGCGCCTTGGCGCCTTGGGCGGTAAGTTGCGCGCCGGGCGTTCACGCAACGATCAGACAGCCAATGACCTGCGCCTTTTCCTACGGGACCACGCGCGCACCATCACCGCCGAGGTGCTGGGTTTGCAGCAGGCGTTGGTGGAGCAGGCCGAGCAGCATATCGAGAGTATCTGCCCCGGCTTTACCCATTTGCAGCAGGCGCAACCGATTGTGTTTGCCCATCACCTGCTGGCTCACGCGCAGTCCATGTTGAGGGATGTGCAACGTCTGGTGGATTGGGATGCGCGCACGGCCTTGTCGCCTTTGGGCGCTGCCGCGATGGCGGGTTCTGCGATTGCGCGCCAGCCTGAGCATTCGGCCAAGGAAATGGGCTACACCGGGCCGTGCGAAAACTCCATCGATGCCGTCGCCAGCCGTGACCATGTGGCGGAGTTCCTGTTTGTGGCGGGCATGCTCGGGGTGAATATTTCGCGCTTGTCCGAGGAGTTTTGCCTGTGGTCGTCGCGGCAATTTCGCTGGGTGGTGCTGGATGATGCCTACGCCACGGGTAGCTCGATCATGCCGCAGAAAAAGAACCCGGACATTGCCGAACTGACACGGGGTAAGGCTGGGCGCTTGATCGGCAACCTGACCGGGTTGATGTCGACGCTCAAGTCATTGCCGCTGTCGTACAACCGCGATTTGAGTGAAGACAAGCACAGTGTGTTGGACAGTGTGGATACCTTGTTGCTGGTGTTGCCGGCGATGGCAGGAATGGTTGCGACCATGAAGGTGCAGGTGCAAGAGCTGCGGCGTCAGGCGCCGATGGGCTTTACCTTGGCGACTGAGGTGGCGGATTGGTTGGCCACTCGCGGCGTGCCGTTCAAAGAAGCCCATGAGATCACCGGCGCGCTGGTACAGGCCTGTGAGAAGCATGAGATTGAGTTGTGGGAAGCCTCGCCGGCGATGTTGGCGGAGGTGGATGCGCGGCTCACACCCGAAGTGCGCGACTGCTTGACACTGGAAGCGGCGATTGCGGCGCGCAGTGGGTGGGGTGGGACGGCGCCGGAGCGTGTGAGAGAGCAGATCGGGCGGTTGAAAAGCGCATTGGCCGCGCAACGGCAATGGGCAGACAGTTACACCGGTTTTCGAATTTAACCCGTCCCCGTAGGAGCCCGGCTTGCCGGCGATGGCGTCCGTGAGATCGACATCGCCGGCAAGCCGGGCTCCTACAAGGTGGTTATTCAGTTAGATGTGTTTTGGAGTAGAAACATGAACCAAACCCCGGCAGAGCGCTTGGAAGCCGAGCGCAAGTTGTCCGAGAACCAGTTCGATATCACGCAGTACGAACACGTGCCGCGTCGCTATTACGGGCGGATGTTTTTTGCCACTTTGATCGTGATCGTGCTGGCCGCGCTGTTGCGCGCATTTGCCAATGGCCAGATCGAATGGTCCTACATCGGTCAGTTTCTCACGTCTGAGGCCATCCTCTGGGGTCTGGTGAACACCATTGTCATGTCGATTTTGGCGATGGCGCTGGGTGTGGTCATCGGGGTGATCACAGCCATCATGCGCATGTCGGCCAACCCGATCCTGCGGTATGTGGCCATCACCTACACCTGGCTGTTTCGCGGTACACCGTTGATCCTGCAGCTGCTGCTGTGGTTCAACCTGGCGTTGATTTTCCCGGTGATCGCGATTCCCGGCCTGTTCAGTATCGACACCGTCGACCTGATGACGCCGTTCGTGGCCGCCCTGCTCGGCCTGAGCATCAACCAGGGCGCCTACACGGCCGAGGTGGTGCGCGCCGGTTTACTGTCGGTGGACACCGGCCAGTACGAAGCCGCCAAGTCCATCGGCATGCCGAGCCTTCAGGCGCTGCGTAGGATCATTCTTCCGCAGGCGATGCGAGTAATTATTCCGCCTGTAGGCAACGAGTTCATCAGCATGGTGAAAATGACCAGCCTGGCCAGCGTAATCCAGTACTCGGAGCTGCTGCACAACGCGCAAAACATCTACTACGCCAACGCGCGGGTCATGGAGCTGCTGATCGTGGCCGGCATCTGGTACCTGGCGGTGGTGACTGTTCTTTCATTTGGTCAAAGCCGCCTCGAGCGTCGTTTTGCCCGCGGCGCTGGCAAGCGTTCGTAAGCCTGGGTTGAGGAGATTTGCCCCATGAGAAGCATCGTCAAGGCCGTCAACCTGAACAAGTATTACGACCAGTATCACGCGCTGCGCGACATCAATATCGAGGTCGAGCAAGGCGAAGTGATGTGCATCATCGGCCCGTCGGGGTCCGGTAAAAGCACGCTGCTGCGCTGCGTCAACCAGTTGGAAAAAATCGACAAGGGCGGCCTGTGGGTCGACGGCGAACTGGTGGGTTACCGCGTCGTCGGCAACAAGCTGCATGAGATGAATGAATCGCAGATCGCCCGCCAGCGCCTGGCCACCGGCATGGTGTTCCAGCGCTTCAATTTGTTCCCGCACATGACCGTGTTGCAGAACATCATCGAAGGCCCCTGCCAGGTGCTCAAGCGCTCGCCCAAGGAAGCTATCGAAGATGCGTTGGAACTGCTGGCCCGCGTCGGCCTGGCGGACAAGCGCAATGCCTACCCGGTGGAATTGTCCGGTGGGCAACAACAGCGCGTGGCCATTGCTCGCGCGCTGGCGATGCGCCCCAAGCTGATGCTGTTTGACGAACCCACGTCAGCCCTCGACCCGGAGTTGGTAGGCGAAGTGCTGTCGGTGATGCGCGACCTGGCCACCAGCGGCATGACCATGATCGTGGTCACCCATGAATTGGGCTTTGCCCGCGAAGTCTCAAACCGCATGGTGTTTATGGATGCCGGCCAGATTGTGGAAGCCGGCAGCCCCGAAGAAATTCTAATAAGCCCACAAAACCCGCGTACCCAAAGCTTTATTTCTGCCGTTCGCACTTAACTAAAAAACAAACGAGAACGCCCCCATGAAAAAATTGTTTATCCCAACGTTGCTCGCAGGCCTGATGGCCTCCTCCGCTGTATTCGCGGCCTTGCCGGCGGCAATCAAGGACAAGGGCGAGATCAGCGCGGCCATCGTGCCGAACTATCCGCCGATGGATTTCAAGGACCCGGCCACCAACAAGATCACCGGCTTGGACTTTGACCTGGGCAACGCCCTGGCCGAGCGCCTGGGCGTGAAGATCAAATGGCAGGAGACCGGCTTCGAGCAGATGCTCAGCGGCTTGACCACCAAGCGCGTGGACATCGTGTTGTCGGGCATGAGCGACACCGCCGAACGCCAGAAGGCCGTGACCTTCATCGACTACTTCACCAGCGGCCCGCAGTTCTACGCCCTGGCCAAACGTGAAGACCTCAAGGAATTGACTGACCTGTGCGGTAAAAAAGTCGGCACCAGCCGCCGTACCACCTGGCCGTCGGAAATTGCCGCATGGAGCAAGGAAAACTGCGAGGCGGCGGGTAAGCCGGCGATCGTGGTGATCGGGACTGAGGGCTCGGCGGATGCGCGGGCGCAGTTGCAGCAGAATCGCCTGGATGCGGCGATGCAGGGCAGTGAGACCATTCCTTATCTGATGTCGCTGGATAAGGGTAAGTACAAGCCGGTGGGCTTGGCGATTTCCAAGCAATTCACGGGGCTTGGGATTGAGAAGAGCAACACGGAACTGGTCACGGCGATCAGTGAGGCGTTGCAGGGCATGATTGATGACGGCACCTACGGCAAGATCCTGAAAAAGTGGGACCTGGAGCAAGGCGCCGTAGAAAAAATTTCCATCAACGCCGGCCAGTAACCCACAAACGTGTAGGAGCCGGCTTGCCGGCGATAGCGAGCTTACGGACGCCATCGCCGGCAAGCCGGCTCCTACACGGAATGTGTGCACTTGATCGAATAAGGACATCTGCCCCACCGTGGCCACCTACTCCCTGGTAATCCGCCGCCTGATGATCTGCTCGGTGACCATCGTGGTCAGCCGCGCCATGACCAGCCCGTTGCTGGCCCTGTTGCTGAGTACTCGCCTGGGCCTGAACCAGCAGGACATCGGCCTGCTGATGGGCATTGCCGTCTTTATCGCGACCTTGCTGGGCCTGTACGGCGGCTACATCATCGACCGCCTGGAAAAGCGCAAGCTGCTGATCCTGGCCATGCTCTCCAGCTCCATCGGTTTTCTGTTGCTGACTTTTGCCAGCAACCTCTACCTCACCACCCTGACCCTGGTCATCACCGAAGCGGCGTCGGCGCTGTTCCTGATTGGCTCAAAAGCCATCATCAGCGAGAACCTGCCGGTGGGTGACCGTGCCAAGGTGTTTTCCCTGCGCTACACCCTGACCAACGTCGGCTACGCCACAGGCCCGATGGTCGGCGTGGTGATCGCCGGCCACATGCAACTGGCGCCGTTCCTGATTGCCAGTGCGATCGCCTTTGGCAGCCTGTTCCTGATGATCGGCATCCCGCCCACCCAACGGGATGACAGCAACAAGCCCTTGAGTTTTCTCACCACCCTGCGCACGTTGCGCAGCGACCGCACACTCATCCTGTTCACCAGCGGCAGCTTGCTGAGCACCATTGTCCATGGGCGCTACACCCTGTATCTGTCGCAGTTCTTGCTGGTGGCCTACAAGCCCGCCGAGGCGCTGAGGATTCTGTCTGCGGTGCTGGCGTGCAATGCCATCACCGTAATTCTGATGCAGTACCAGATCGGCCGCTTTCTCAAGCGTGAACAACTGCGCTACTGGATCGTGCTCGGCACGCTGCTGTTCATTGCCGGGCTGATCGGTTTCAGCCTCGCGGACAGCCTGCTTACCTGGTGCCTGGCGATGTTCGTATTCACCCTCGGCGAGATGATCATCTACCCCTCCGAGTTCCTGTTTATCGACACCATCGCGCCGGATGCACTGCGCGGCAGTTACTACGGCGCGCAGAACCTGGCCGCATTTGGAGGGGCGATGAGCCCGGTGATTTGCGGCTATCTGCTGATCAATGCGGCGCCGGCCAGCATGTTTTATGCACTGGGGGCGCTGACTGCGGTCGGTGGAACGCTGTGCTTCTTGAGCGGGCGAAGGGTTGCAGGTTCTTGCTGATATTTGCGCTGGATCCCGCTATTAATAGCGAAACTTCTCACGGACCCGAGCCCCATGAAATTCGACACGGCCTACAGCCTGAGTCTCGACGACAAGCTGTCGATCTACGACGTACGAGACCTGAATTTCGACGAAACCGCTGATTTCGATTCCGACCAAGACAGCTTCCTCTGCCCCAACGATCAGTGCCGTGCAGCGTTTGATGCGAGCAACGCGCTGAGCACGTTCAACGCCAAGAACGTCAACTACCTGCGCACGCCGCACTTCAAGAACAAAACCAGTACCCGACACATTGACGGTTGTCGTTATGCCAGCACCCACAAGACCGCGAGCGGGGAAAGTGACGACGAGCGTGAGGACAATTTCCCCTCGGAATGGGTACTGGCTCGTAGACAGTACGTACGCAAGCCGCCCTTGGCTGGCACCGAGGGAGATATCCCTAAAGCCCCCGCAAAAGCATCTTCTTTGCGTGTCACTGCATCCCCCGGCAACCCCGACAGCACCCCGGACAAAACCAGCGTATTCGCCCACCCAGTGGAATGCTTTGTGTCCAACATTGATGACAAGGACAAACTCAAGTCCATGCCGTTGAAGATCGGCGAGCACACCGCGACCTACTGGACGTACTTCAAAAAGATCGAATACCTGCAGGACAACAAGGGCTTGATCTACTGGGGCAAGATCAAGGCGATCAAGGACTACACCAGCAGCTTTCGCATCGACTTCGAAAAGAAAGTGTGGCTCGACAAAAAGCCTTACTCGGTGAATGTCTACCTGAGCAAAAAACTCATCGACAACTACCGCAAGCGCAAGGCATTCCTGGAGCAGATCAAGGCAGCGGTAGACAGCGAGCGGGCGTTGTATTGCTTCTTCTATGGTGTAACGCCGGAACTCCAGCAGGTGTCCAGCAAGAAGAACCCCGAGCAGACGTTTGGGGTGTTCAGCGCGAATATCGAGAACCTGGATCACCTGATCATTCGCGAGGCTCCAGGGCTGGAATAGTGGGTCGTTGAGAATCCAGTTGATGAGCGGTCAAAACAACTGTACAAAAACACAGTATAGTTTGTCCTCCCCCGTCGAACCCTGGAGAAACCCCATGTCCTCCCTGGCAATGAGCTCTTTTGTAGAACAGCAGATCGTCCTGCATCAATTCACCGCCAAGCACAGCGCACAGGCCCGTGCGATGCTGGGCTGGAGCCGGGAACACCTGGCGCTTCAGGCTGGCGTGACGGTCGAAGCGGTTCAACAGTTTGAAAGCCAATGCGACGTGGGTGACGAAACCCGCCTGGCCCTGGCATTTCGGTTGGAGGCTGAAGGGCTGGTGTTTTTCCCAGGGTTTGCGCCGGGATGGGGCATGAGTGTGCGCCGCTTCGACACCGCCGCAGCCGAACCCGTAGCGCCAGGGATCATCTCTCGTTTAATCGGCACAACGTCCGCATCACTTGATTCACCCACCCCTCAACCGAATGGTGCGTAGCGCCCGGCCCTAACATCTTGCTGGCCAGCGTCTGCACTGCCCTCACTGCACGCACCTACCAACCGTGAAACGTCAGGCCTGCAATTGCAATGCCCGACGCATCATTTGCGGCGGTTGGCCGAAGGCGCGCAGGAAGGCGCGACGCATGCGTTCCGGGTCGCCGAAGCCGGTTTCACGGGCGATGATGTCGATGGAGTGGTCGCCGGACTCAAGCAGCAGGCGCGCCGCTTCAATGCGCAGGCGCTCGATAGCCTTGGCGGGGGACTGGCCAGTTTCGGCGCGAAACAGTCGGCTGAATTGGCGTGGGCTCAGGTGGGCGACCTCAGCCAGTTGCTCCACCGAGAGATCCTCCTGCAAGTGCTGCCGGGCGTAAGCCAGGGCGGTTTGCACGCGATCAGACTTGGGGTCGATCTCCAGCAGGGCTGAAAATTGCGACTGCCCACCCGCGCGGCGGTGGTAAACCACCAATTTGCGCGCCACCGCACGTGCAACCTCGACACCCAGGTCGTGTTCGACCAAGGCCAGCGCCAGGTCGAGGGCGGCGGTCAAACCGGCTGAGGTCCAGAGTGGACCGTCGACCGTGAAGATCCGATCTTCCTCCAGCCGTACATTGGGATAAGCCTGGCGAAAGGTGTGGGCGTGGTACCAATGGGTGGTTGCCTTGCGGCCCTCCAGCAATCCGGCGGCGGCCAGGTGGAAAGAGCCCGTGCAGGCCGATGTCACGCGGCGCGAAGTCAGCATGGCCTGCTGCAGGTAGGTGAGCATGCCGGACGTGGCTTGCAGCAATTCGTTGTCACCCACCACCAGCAAGGTGTCGTAGTGGTGTTGACCAAAAGGCACCGTATCGATGGCAAAGCCCATGGAGCTACGGATTGGCCCGCCTTGCTCCGACAGTAAATCCACACGATAGAAGGGTTGCTCCAACTCGAAGTTAGCGAATTCGAACACGGTACTGGTGCCCAGGCTAAGCATCTGGAACCCGGGGAACAGCAGAATACCGATAGACACCATGGCGAAACCTCATGTCCCAAAAGGAGGGATATACGACATTGCAGCCAATACATTACACCCATAATCTGGGCTCCAACAAGGCCGCCCTTCCACGGCCCTTCTGGAGCAACTGCAATGACTCAAGCAAACGGTTATGCCCTGATTACTGGCGCTTCGTCCGGGATTGGTGCCGTGTATGCCGACCGTCTGGCCCGCCAGGGCTACGACCTGATTCTGGTGGCGCGTAATCAACAGCGCCTGGATCTACTGGCGACACGCCTCAAAGCCGATACCCACCGGGATATCCAAGTGGTGGCCGCCGATCTGAACTTGCCTGCCGACCTGGCTCGCATCGAACAGATGCTGCATGACGACAGCCGCATCAGCCTGCTGGTGAACAACGCCGGCGTCGGCGCGACGGCTTCATTACTGGCCTCGGACTCAGACAAGATGGACGCGATGATCCTGCTCAACGTCCTCGCCCTGACCCGCCTGGCGAAAGCCGCCGCGACCAATTTTGCCGCCCAGGGCCGTGGCACCCTGATCAACATCGGGTCGATCGTAGCGGTCGCACCAAAGTTGTTGAATGGTGTGTACGCCGGCACCAAGGCTTTTGTGCAGGCATTCAGTGAATCGCTCGACCATGAATTGAGCGACAAGGGGGTGAGTGTACAAGTGGTGCTACCGGGGGCGACTGCCACCGAGTTCTGGGATGTCGCGGGCCTGCCGGTGAGCAACTTGCCGGACTCCATGGTGATGACCACGGAAAACCTGGTGGATGCTGCACTGGCAGGGCTTGCCCAGGGTGAAAAAGTGACGATTCCGTCACTGCCCGACCGCCTTGACTGGGACGCCTACGAACATGCGCGCCTGGCGCTCGGGCCGAACCTTTCACACCGCGCCCCCGCCCCACGTTACGGCGTCAAAGCCTCGGTTTGATAGCAGCCTGTGCTGCCTGCTCATACCCGTAGGCCACTGCGAGCAAGGTCGCTTCAGCCCAACGGGTTCCAAAAAAATAGGCACTGGTCGGCAACCCATCTTCATCCCTCCCGGAAGGGACTGTAATCCCCGGATAACCGGCCGCTGCCACACCGAAATAACTGTTGGTTTCGAAATCCGACACTATGGCGTCCAGATTCTGCGCATTGATCGGGTCATCTATGGTGCTGCGAAAGTTCCGGATGCACTCGTCCCACAGTCCTTTGCGCTGTTCCAACGTCAAGGTAGAGGCATCTACGTTCTTGAGAATTGGTTGATGATCCACCTCAGTACCATCACGCTCGTTGTTGAACTTGATCAGTTCGGCCACTGACTTGACCGGTAGGCCCGGACGCTTGCCGAGGTAACTGTTCAGCTCATCCTTCACATCAGAGAGCAGCAACTCGTCGTAGCGTGATGCATCGGCCAGCGCCAGGTTGACCGGTACCAAAACCGCGCCCTGCTCGCGTAGCACATCCAACGCCCGATTGAATTGCGCGCTGTTTTCCACTGGCAGGGTTTCGCCATCGTTGGAAAACGTCACGGGATAACCGATACGTTTGTCTTTCAACGCACCTGGAACCAATAACTGCGTGTAATCAATTCCTTGGGGTGCTCCCACGCTCGCCGGATCCTGTGGATCGCTGCCCGACATGGCGTTGAGCATCAACGCAGCATCAAACACCGAGCGCGCCATCGGGCCCGGTGTGTCCTGGTGCTGGCTCGCGGGAATAATCCCGTTGCGGTCCAGCAGGCCAACGCTGGGCTTGAGTCCGACAACCCCGTTTAGCGCTGCCGGCACAATGATCGAACCATTGGTTTCAGCTCCCACCGCCAAGGGTGCCAACCCTGCCGCGACTGCGGCGGCAGACCCTGAGCTGGAACCTCCGACGTCGGCATCCGCATGGTGCGGGTTACGGGTTTGTCCGCCCCGGCTGCTCCAGCCATCGGCCCCCCCACGAAACCCTGCCAGTTCGGTCATATTGGTTTTACCGAGGATCACCGCGCCCTGCTTGATCAGGTAGTCGACCAATGGGGCGTTCTTGCCGGCCGCTTCACCCACGAGCCCGAAAGCACCTGCACTGGTTTGCATGCCTTCTGTTTCGATGGTGTCCTTGAGCAAAATGGGAATGCCATGCAGCGCCCCGCGGACCTTGCCGCTGGCGCGCTCGCGATCCAGCTCGCGCGCGGCCTCGAGTGCCTTGGGGTTGAGTTCGATGACGGCGTTCAGTTGCGGGTCGACCCTGCGAATCCGCGCCTGCAGGTACGCGACCAGGTCGGCCGAGCTGAGCCCGCCTGGCCGGGCCATGTGCTCGCCAAGTTCTTTGACATTGAAGTACTCGGTCCCTAGGGGCACGGGCTTTGAAGCAACCGCTGAGTATTCTCCTGCGAACGACTGTACAACTTGCCGGACGACGGAGCCCATACCATATGCAATACCGAACATAAGACCTCTCGAAGAGTAAGACATGACGAAGGATCAACGCTGATCCGTGGGCCAGTCTAAAAACTCTTCTCCTGCCCGGCAGCGGGATGTGGGTCATTTACTGTGTGGGACAGTTCAACGCAGCGGGTAGCCTTTCCTATGGGGCCATCCGGCGAAAGATGTTTCGATATTCCCGTACCAGGGCCGCCAACCTTTCTTTTGCCCATCGCGCACCGTAGAACCACAGCGTCGCGCCATCATCGAGCGGCTCGCCAACCCCCGGGTACCCACTCCAGCAAGCCCCATGGAATGCAGTGCTGCGACTGTCGGATATCAAGGCATCCAGTCGGTACTCATGCACACGCTCATCGATTTCATTGTGGGCATGCAGGCTCTTGGTCCGGTGTGCATGCACCGGAACCAGTACGGCTCCGGAGCGGCGCAGGATGTCCAGCGCTCTCAGGAAGGACGGGGTGTGCTCAATCAACTGATGTTCCTGACCGTCCACCCATCGCTCGGCGAACCCCAGGCGCCTGCCCTCCAACGCACTGTCAGCCGTAAACGTGGTGTTGTTCTGTACCAGGGGCACTTCCACCATTACCGGCCCCGAGGGGTCAATGCCACTCAGCGCAATCAATGACAGCGACGGGTCGCGCTGGAGTTTGAGGGGTAATCCGGGGACGTCATACCCCGGGATCGGGACGCCGCCTCTCAAGCTGACAGGCGCCTGGGGATCGACGCCGAAAGCGATGCCACCCGGGCTCGCAGGCTCATGGGTCGTCGTTGCCAGACCTGACGATTCGGCAGGCCCAGGCACCGGTTGCCCCGTTGAGCAGGGCAAACCCGGCTGCCAATATTTCTTACACTTGCGCTCCATGAAACCCGCACCCGACAAATGACTTGCCGGGGATCATCGCACCGTTGCCTGGCGCCTGTCGCAGCACTGAAACAGTTTGAAAACTCCTTTTTTCCCACGCGCCTGCCTTCAGCCGGCGAGGTGCTCCTGCGCGCATTGGGTTTCCACTTCCAGCCACCAGGCCACCCCGCGCTCAGGTTGATTCAAGCTGAACACCTGCCCCATCTGCGGCGTGGTGATCGACACATTGCGCTCCCAAGCCAGGGCCATGATGCGGTCGAACGGTTCGTGCCAGGCATGGAAGGCCAAGTCGAAGGTGCCGTTGTGAATCGGCAGCAGCCAGCGCCCCTTGAGATCGATATGTGCTTGCAGGGTTTGCTCCGGCTGCATGTGCACATGGGGCCAATCAACGTTATAAGCACCCGTTTCCATCAGCGTCAGGTCGAACGGGCCGTACTGTTCGCCGATGCGTTTAAAGCCGTCGAAATAGCCGGTGTCGCCACTGAAGAAGATCCGTCGCGCGCCATCGATCATCACCCAGGAACACCACAGGGTCTGGTTGGCATCAAACAGACCGCGTCCGGAAAAATGTTGTGCAGGCGTGGCGACAAATCGAATGCCCTCCACTTCGGTACCCTGCCACCAATCCAACTGGCGCACTTTGCTGGCGTCTACACCCCACTTGACCAAAAGGTCACCCACGCCCAGCGGCGCCAGAAAATAGCGGGCCTTGTCGGCCAGTTGCACGACAGCCTTGCGGTCGAGATGGTCGTAGTGGTTGTGGGAAAGAATCACCGCTTCCAGCGGCGGCAACTCTTCAAGACTGATGGGCGGCTGGTGGAAACGCTTGGGGCCGGCCCAGCTGAACGGCGAGGCTCGCTCGGCGAATACCGGGTCGGTGATCCAGAATTTGCCGCGCATCTTAAGCAATACGGTGGAATGCCCGAGGCGGAACACGCTGTGATCCGGGGCTGCCAGCAGCTGTTCGCGGGTCAGTGGTTGCACCGGGATCTGCCCTACCGGCCGCGTGGTGCGCGGTTTGTTGAACAGCATGTTCCAGAAAATACGCAAGGTCTTGCCGAAGCCCCCGTGCTGCACAGGCGCCTCATTGCTGAAGTGCTTCTGGTCCTGCTCGGCAGGCTTGCGCGTGGCTGGCGATGAATCGACACGGGATGAGAGGGTGGCCATGACCGGGTGACTCCTACGGCTCGCTCATAAATTACACTGCACAGTGTAGTTTCAAGATTGCAACAAAATCCGGAGCAAGTAAACTACCGAGTGTAAGTTTCCCTGACCTGAAGAGCCGAGCGCCACCCATGACTGCCCCTCAACGCCTCACCGACCGCAAACGCGAAGCCATCGTGGCCGCGGCCATCGCCGAGTTTCGCGCGAACGGTTTCGAGGTGACCAGCATGGACAAGATCGCCGCCACCGCCGGCGTATCCAAGCGCACGGTGTACAACCACTTCCCCAGCAAGGAAGAATTGTTCGCTGAAATTCTCCATCAACTCTGGGCCAGCAGCGTCGCCCAACTCGACGTCAGCTACGCCAGCGACCGCCCGCTGCGTGACCAATTGCGCGGGCTGCTGGAGGCGAAGATGAAGATGATGTCGGACGCCAACTTCCTTGACCTGGCCCGGGTTGCCATCGCTGCCACCATCCATTCGCCGGAGCGTGCGCAAGACATGGTGACGCGCCTGAGCAAGCGTGAAGAAGGCTTTACCCAGTGGGTGCGCGCCGCCCAGGAAGACGGCCGGCTCAATTGCAGCGACCCCGCGTTTGCCGCGCACCAGATCCAAAGCCTGCTCAAGGCCTTCGCCTTCTGGCCACAGATCACCCTCGGCCAGCCCACCCTCGATGCCGCCTGCCAGGCCAGTGTCATCGAGTCTGCCATCGACCTGTTCCTGGCTGGCTACGAAGTCACCCCGCCCCACCCGCTGTAAAGCTGTTGTGCAAACGACATCCCAGGTCGTTTTTGACGCTTTCGCCTTCTGTTTTGCGCAAATGGCCTGGAAGGACACTGATTATTCCCACGCGAATAACTGACAATATTCATGGGTGTTATCCGATCAACGGTTAAGCCTGCGAACGCGTGTCGTCGTATCTGCACAAAAGAGCTGACCCTGGAATTTATGGAAAACAGACAAGGCAAAGGGCTTTCCTTTGCCCGGCGCATCTACAAGCCAAGGATCATCGGCACAGCCATGTGCTGCATCAGCGTGATAGCGGCGCTGTATCCATTGGCCAAGCCGGGCTGGATCTGGGCATTGTTGCTGGTCAATGGCTTCGTTTGGCCGCACCTGGCGTATCAATGGGCAACCCGCTCTAAATTTCCCTACGACGCCGAGCAACGCAACCTGGTGTATGACGCGCTGTTTAGCGGTTTCTGGGCCGCCACCCTGCAATTCACCCCGCTGACCACCGTGACCCTGCTGTCGATGGTTGCCATGAACAACGTGGCCGCCGGAGGCAAGCGCCTGTTGATACGCGGTGCCTGCGCTCAGGTGCTCGGCGCGGGTATCGGCGCCCTGCTGTTCGGCCTGCAGTTCAACCCTTCGGTCAGCCTGGTTCAGGTCTACGCCTGCCTGCCCATGCTCACGCTCTACCCCATGGCGATCGGCATGGTCTGCTATCAACTGGCGATCAAACTGTCGGAACACAAACGCGCCCTCAGCGCATTGAGCCGCATCGACAGCCTCACGGGCCTGCTTAATCATGGTTCCTGGAAGGACCTGCTGCACCTCAAGTTTCACAAGTGCCAGCAACAGCAAAGCCACGCCACCATCGCCTTGATCGATATCGATCACTTCAAGCAAATCAATGACACCCACGGCCATATCGTCGGCGACGCGGTACTGCGGCAATTGAGCCTGGAGCTGCGGCGCAACCTGCGGGAAAACGACTTGGCCGGGCGATACGGCGGCGATGAGTTCTGTGTGATTCTTCCGCGAATGCCCCTGGAACAAGCGGCCCAAGTGATGGAACGCATGCGCGAAACCTTCAGCAATTACCGCAACCCGCAGATCCCTGAATTGCGCGTAAGCCTGAGCATCGGCCTGGCGGGGTTCCAGCCGTCGTTTACCAATGCCGCCATGTGGCTCGATGCAGCGGACCGCGCGCTGTATGCGGCGAAGGACACCGGGCGTAACCGGGTCAACGTGAGCGACGAGAAGGTCGCCCACTCCGCCTGAAACGGTGGCACGACAGCTCGTCTGAATCTTCCTGCCTACACCCCGCAAGAAAGCATAATGCCACCATTGGTCGCCTACCCAAAAAAGGTCCTGCCCTTGGGGCGAACTTCTTGTCAGGCTGATCACTCTTAACCCGTTGTTCCACCCCCTCTGTCAGCACAAGGAAGCTGACAATGAGCAAGTCAACCGTATAGCGCACGCCTTACGGGGGCAGGCGCATACCCAAGGAAACTCCAGCAGTCTGCTTGCCCGAGCACCCGAACATGCTATTCAACGCGCACAAGAAAACCATAGAGTCCCTGCAACACACCCTTGCCCAACACACCAGCCTGCTGGACGCCATCGAGCGCTCCATGGCGGTGATCGAATTCGACCTGCACGGCAACGTGCTGCGGGCCAATGCCAACTTCCTCCAGACCATGGGCTACCGCGCCGATCAGATCGAAGGCCAGTCCCATCGCATGTTCTGTACCCCGGCGTTTGCCCGCAGTGCCGAGTACAGCCAGCTGTGGTCGAACCTGCGCAACGGCCTGTTCCAATCCGGCACCTTTGAACGGGTGGCCGGCGATGGCCAGTCAGTGTGGCTCGAAGCCAGCTACAACCCGGTGCAAGACAGCACGGGCCAGGTGGTCAAAGTGGTGAAATACGCCATGGACGTCACCCCGCGCCTGCAGGCCGAGAGCGAAGCCAACGCCAAGCTCGAAGCCATCGGCCGGGCCATGGCGGTGATCGAGTTCAACCTCGACGGTACTATCATCACCGCCAACGCGAACTTCCTGCAGCGCATGGGTTACACCCTGGCACAGGTCCAGGGCCAGCATCACCGCCTGTTCTGCACCACCGAGTTGGCCAACAGTTCGGCCTACAGCGATTTCTGGCGACGTTTGAACCAGGGCGAATTGTTCAGCGGCCAGTTCGAGCGGGTGGATAAAAAAGGCCAGACGGTGTGGCTCGAAGCCAATTACAACCCGGTGTACGACGCCAGTGGGCGCCTGTGCAAAGTGGTCAAGTTCGCCTCGGACGTCACTGCCAGGGTGCAGCAACATGCCGCCGATGCCGCCAGTGCCGCCCAGGCGTACCACATCTCACTGAACACCCGGGACATCGCCGAGAAAGGCGCCGAGGTTATCCAGCAGACGGCCAGCGGCATGCGCGAAATCGCTGCCGACATCGATGGCTCTTCGCAGAAGATCGCCAAGCTGGGCGAGCGTTCGCAGCAGATCACCACCATCGTCAACACCATTCGCGGCATCGCCGACCAGACCAACCTGCTGGCCCTCAATGCCGCCATCGAGGCCGCGCGGGCAGGCGAACAAGGTCGCGGCTTTGCCGTGGTGGCCGACGAGGTACGGCAACTGGCGGCGCGCACCAGTGGTTCCACGGCGGAAATCTCCAGCATGATCGCGATGATCCAGGATGAAACCCGTCAGGCCATCCACAGCATGGACGGCACCCGCGACCGTGCCGCGCAAGGCGTCGACCTGGCCAACCGCGCCGGCACGGTGATCCTGCAGATTCGCGAAGGCACCAGCGAGGCCGTGCAAGCGGTGAGTGCGTTTGCCAATGAGCGTGGGGCCAACTGACCCGATCTTCATGCGGGCGGCCGGGGGCTCGGTCTATAGTGCTTTACTGACTATTTGTTGATGACCCGAGCCCGCCATGACCCCAGAAAAGCCTGCAGCCGCCCCCGTCGACCACCTGCGCTTCCATCGTCCCCACGCCCACCTGGCACCGACCTTCGGCAATGACACCTTTGCCCTCAAGGCCGAAGCCTTCGCGCGCTTCTTCGGCACACCGACCTTCCTGGGCGCGCAAACCGCAATCGTGGTGCTGTGGGTGGTGTTGAACATGACCGGGGTCACGCACTTCGACGTGTACCCGTTCATCCTGCTCAACCTGGCGTTCAGCCTGCAATCGGCGTACGCCGCGCCGCTGATCCTGCTGGCCCAGACGCGCCAGGCGGCCCGCGACAAAGCCCAGTCCGATGCCGACGCCCAGCACCGTGAAGCCCTGGCAATTGCCAATACCGAACGCCAGGCCCAGGCCGCGCAGACCACCAAACAGCTGCTGGAGCTGCTGGAGCAGAACACTCGGCTCACGGAAATGACTAAGAAACTGACCGAGCATATCGAAAGCCTGACGTGCGAAATGCATGAGCACTTTGTGCGAAAAACCTAAGGCAACCGCAGGTGTCGCCCCAGCTCGTCAAACAGTGTCACCACCGAGCGCAGCGCCCGACAATCGGGGCGCGTGAGCAACCATAACGCCGTGTCGTGCCCCGCCAACGCGGGGCCCAGTGGTTGCAGGCGATCCCCGACTAGAAAGTCTGGCAACGCCGCCACCCCCAACCCTGCACGCACCAGTTCGGTCACCGACAACATGCTGTTGCAGCGATAGCTGGGACGCACGCCGGGCAGGTGCTCGCGGCGCCAGGCTACCGTGGGGTGGTCGGGCAGGAAGTCATCCGGGGCGATCCATGGCAGGTCTGCCAGCTCGCGGCCTTCGTGTTGTTGGGCGAAACCCGGACTGGCGCACACCCGATACGCCACATTGGCCAGGCGCCGGCCCACCAGATGCTCCGGCGGCGTGCGAGTCAGGCGCAGCGCGATATCCGCGTCGCGGCGGCTGAGGTTGGCGAAGTCATTCGACGTACTCAGTTCCAGGATCAACGCCGGGTACTGCGGCATGAATTGCGCCAGAGCCGGCAACAGCAAGCCTTGCAGCACAGAATCGGTACAGGTCAGGCGCACCGTGCCGCTGATCACTTCACCGCCCTGCTCCACGCCGATGCGCGCCGCTTCCAACGCCTGTTCGGCGCGTTCCGCCTGCTGCGCCAAATTGCTCGCCAGGCTGGTGGGCAAGTAACCGGCGCGGCTTTTTTCAAACAGCGTCTGGCCCAGTGCCGCCTCCAGGCGCCGCACGGCGCGGAACACCGTGGACACGTCCACCCGCAACAACGCGGCCGCCCGTGCGAGGGTGCCGCCGCGCACCAGGGCGAGGATCAGCGACAGGTCGGGGTAGTCAATTGAATAGTGCGCGGCTGCATTGAGCATGTGGGCAAACGCCAATATTGATTGCGTGAACGCCAATCTATAGTGCGCCTCAGGACACCACAAGCCATGGGATGTACACGATGAAAACCACGCCTTTGCACCTCGCCCTGATCGGCGATTACAACCCCGATGTCATCGCCCACCAGGCCATCCCCGTGGCGCTGCAACAGGCGGCCGAGAGCCTCGGCCTGGGGGTTCACGTGCGGTGGCTCGACACCGATAACCTGCCCCAATCACTGCATGACTTCGACGGTTTCTGGTGCGTCCCCGCCAGCCCTTACCGCGACACTGACGGCGCAATGCGGGCGATCCGGTTTGCCCGCGAGCAGCGCCGACCGTTCCTCGGCACGTGCGGCGGTTTTCAGCATGCCGTGCTGGAATATGCGCGCAATGTCCTGGGCTGGAAGGATGCCGAGCATGGCGAACTCGCTCCGCAGGCCAAGCGCGCCGTGATCGCGCCACTGAGCTGTGCCCTGGTGGAGGCCACCGACACCGTGCGCCTGGCGCCCTACACCCGGATCGCCGAGGCCTATGGCACCCTGGATGTGCAGGAAGGTTATCGCTGCCGTTACGGCGTGAACCCCGAGTTCCTCGATGCCTTGCTCGAAGGCGACCTGATTCCCAGCGGCCATGATTCGGCCGGCGACCTGCGCGCGGTGGAACTGCTCGACCACCCGTTCTTCGTCGCCACCCTCTTCCAACCCGAACGCGCCGCGCTGCAAGGTATTACCCCGCCCTTGGCGATGGCCCTGCTCAAAGCTTGTCAGGCGACGTCCGAATGATCGCCCGCACACCTTCGCCGCCCTATTACGCGGTGATCTTCAGCTCACTGCGCACCGAAGGCGATCAAGGCTACGGCCAGGCGGCCAGCCGCATGCTGGAACTGGCGCGTGAACAACCGGGGTTCATCGGCGTGGAGTCCGCACGGGAAGACGGACTGGGCATCACCGTGTCGTACTGGGAGAGTGAAGCGGCCATCCTGGCCTGGAAGCAGCAGGCCGAGCACCAGGCGGTGCGCGAACAGGGGCGCGCCACTTGGTACTCGGCCTTCCAGACCCGGGTATGCAAAGTCGAACGGGCCTACAGTTTTGAAGCGAGCTAGCTCACCAGACTGCGCAACGCACTGATCTGCGGGATCTCCACGCGCCGCATATACACCCGCAGCGGCTCGGTGATATTGATGCGGTCGTCGATGTTCTGGTCCAGCAGCAACTGGATGCGTTCGCGGGACAGCGTCATGGTCTGCTCCGGGGCCGGTAGCCAGACGAATTCGGCGGTGGGGATGATGCCGTCATCGGCCACGTCCATGCCGAAGGAATCTTCGCTGAATCGCACGATGTACTGGCCCGTCTTGCGGTTCAGGCCAACAAAACCGTGGAGTTGGTCGGCGGCCTGGCAGATAAGCTCGGAAGTGATGCGCATGGTAAACCTCACTGAAAAGTCCCACGGGGACTGGATAGATGGTTTACACGCGTGGCGGGAGGTACCGCCCTCTGACGGGGCAGCTGCGGCCAAGAATACTGCAATGCTTCCTTTAAAAACCCGAAAATTTTGCTCGTGCGCACGTTAATGTCGGTTTGGTGATAGCGCCTTTCGCAATCAATTGTTAAAAAGGAGGCCTTCTCAAAGCTACCTCCACGAAAGGACTTCGCATATGCCTGTCACGTTTACCAAGAGCGCCCTGCTGCTCGCCCTGATGCTCGGCCTTGGCCAGGCACATGCGCAAGACCCGATCAGCCCGGCTGAATTGGCGACAAACGAAGGCATTCCGTACCCGGCTGTGATCGCCCACCGTGGCGCGTCCTTTGATGCCCCCGAGTCTACCGCCGCCGCCTACAAGGTCGCTCGCGACCTGGGTGCCGACTACCTGGAAATGGACCTGCAGCGCAGCAAGGACGGCGTGCTGTTCGCCCTGCATGACAACAACCTGCAGCGCACCACCGACGTGGCCACCAAGTTCCCCGACCGCAAGGACGCCCCGGCCAACGAGTTCACCTGGAAAGAACTGCAAACCCTCGACGCCGGCAGCTGGTTCAACGCCGCCTACCCGGACCGCGCGCGCCCAGGTTTCGTCGGCCTGAAGATCCAGAGCCTGGACGACATCATCAAGATCGCCGAAGGCAACCCGCAGCACAAACCCGGCCTGTACATCGAAACCAAGGAGCCCAAGCAATTCCCGGGCATCGAAGCCGACCTCAAGAACAAGCTCCTGGACAAAGGCTGGCTGAGCTCCGCCGGCTCCAAGCTGGGCAAGAGCAACACCGGCGTTGGCCAGGGCAAGGGCCGCGTGGTCCTGCAAACCTTCGAGGTTGCCAGCCTCAAAGAGCTGCAGAACGAAATGCCCAACACCCCGAAAATCCTGCTGCTGTGGGTAGGCGAAGGCAGCATCGAGCCGAAAAACAAGCAGACGTTTGCCGAGTCCGGCGAAACCACCAAGGCCGCCTACTATGCCAAGCAAGAGCCGAAAGACGCCGCCGAGTTCGAAAAATGGGTCGACGAAGCCAAGAGCCTCGGCGCCATCGGCACCGGTCCATCGGCTGAGCTGACCCACCACGGCGACCAGAGCTACTCGGACCTGGTCAAGCCAGAAATGAACAAGCTGACCCACGACAAAGGCCTGCTGGTGCACGTCTACACCGTCGATGAGCCGGTGGACTTCGAGAAAGTGATGAAGGTCGGCGTCGATGGCATCTTCACCAACCGTGCCGCCGAACTGCTGAAGTTCTACAAACGCTGGCCGTCGTCCAGCGTGCAGGACCTGCTGAACGACTATAAGTACTGAGTGAAGGCCGAATGGTCAGGCCGCCTGTGGTTGGGGCGTGACTACGGCCTGATCGTCGGCGAGCTGGGGCGCACCGCGCCCCATGCGCACTACGCCCACCAGTTGATGGTCTGCCCCGGCGCGCCGATCACGGTCAGCCTGCAGGGGCAGGTCACTTCGGCCCATCGCCTGTTTATCCCTTCGCGACAGGCTCACGCCATTCTTGAGACTCAAGGTGAGGTCACGGTGCTATATGCCGAACCTGCCGTGTTTGATATCGCCCCTCTGCTGCACCAGGACCTGTCGCTTGAGGCCTTGCGCCAACTCCCCCGGCGCAGCCTGGATGATCCGCGCCTGGAGCGTGCGCTCGCCGCACTGGATCAACAACTCACCGGTAAAGTGTCAGCCCAGGCCGTGGCCCAGGCCGCGCACCTGTCATTAAGCCAACTGGAGCGGCTGTTCTCCGATCAACTCGGCTTGCCCGTGCGCCGGCTGGTGCTGTGGCGACGGTTGCGCATCGCCCTGCAACTGGCGCTGGCCGGCGGCACATTGACCGAGGCCGCCCACGGCGCGGGCTTTGCTGATTCAGCGCATTTCTCGCGGACCATGAAGCAGTTGTTTGGTGTGACAGCAGCCGCCTCATTGCGCCAGTTGGATGTTCAGCTGTTAACGTAAATCGTCCGGCAGTGGTGGTTCCTTGCTCAGGCCAACCGGCCTGAACGGATCACACAGCTGCGCCCCATACGCCCGCGGGAAATCCGGCCGGCTGCCAATCCCCAAGTCCCCCGGCCCCATCCGATAGCCCTCGCGATAAAACGCCGTGCCCAACAGCCAGTCCCACAGGTTGAAGAACAGCCCGAAATTCACGTCCCCGGCGCGACCGTACTTCATGTGGTGAAACCGGTGCACCGGCGCCCAGGCGAACACCCAGCGCAATGGCCCCAGGCGCATGTCCACGTTGGAATGCTGCAACAGCAATTGCAGGGCAATGGCCAGCGCCAGCAGTTGCGCAACGTCCAAGGGAATACCCAGCAGGATCAACGGCAACAGGCCTGCCGTGGCCTCGAGCATCTGGTGCAACGGGTGCTTCATCAAGCCGTTGAAGCCGTAGAGCCGCTGCACGCTGTGATGCACCGCATGCAGGCGCCACAGTGCGGCAATGCGGTGGCTGGCGTAATGCATCAAGGTGATACCGGCATCGGCGAGCACAATCGCCATCAGCAGTTGCTCCCACAGCGGCCAACCGCGCGGCCATAGGCCTTCAATCGCCAACAGCGCGGTGAGCCCCGGCAAGATCAACAAGCCCACGGCATTCAGGCTTTCATTGATCAGGGCGTGCAAGGTGTCGCGCCGACGATCGCCCAGGCTGCGATTCCACTGCGGTTCATAAGGCAACCACTGCTCCACCAGGAACGACACCCCAACCGCTGCAATGAACAGCAAAATCAGCGCGTGTGGCTGCCACAGTCCGCAGCCGATAAAGCCGAACAGAAATGCCGGCGCATAGATCCAACTCACTAACCGTTTCATGCCGAGTCTCCCTTCAAGTGAGCCTCCAGCATGAAATCCCCCGCGCTTGGCGGATTGAACAAACTGCGCAACTGTTTGAATTAATTAAGGGTGAATTAAGTTGCGCTGGTTAATCTGGCCCCACTTAAACAGCTCACCAGAGAAGGACACACCATGAAAACCTTGACCGCTTTGTTCGCCGCTACCGCCCTGACCCTGACCGCTGGCCTGGCCCAGGCCGATGTTCGCCCAGACCATATTGAAGGCCTGCTCAAGTCTGGCGCAGTGATGCCTTTCGACAAACTCAATGCTGCCGCCGTGGCCAAACACGCGGGTGCCACCATCACTGACACCGAGTTGGACCATAACAACAGCGGCGTACTGGTCTACGAAGTTGACCTGACCGACACCGCCGGCAAGAAGTTTGAAGTGAAGCTCGACGCCAAGACCGGCGCCGTGCTGGAAGACAAGATCGACAGCTGAGTCACCGCTTCATTCAACGCCGCGCGCCTTCGGGTAGCGCGGCTTTTTTGTGCCCGCGCATAGGAAAAATCCCTACTTAACGAATGAAATTACACCTACAACCCACAAGGTCGCTAAAATCCCACTCATTGGCCGGGGCATAACGCTCACCACCTTCTGGATCGAGAGTGCTGCATGGGGCAAAAAGCCGCCGACATCGCCACCATTGGCCGCATCAGTGCCGTCCCCGCGATGCTCAAGGTCATCAGCGACATGACCGGCCTGCGCTTTGCCGCCGTAGCGCGGGTGACCGACGACACCTGGACCGCCTGCGCCGTGCTCGACCAACTGGACTTCGGCCTCGGTGTGGGCGGTGAACTGGACCTCACCACCACGATCTGCCACGAAATTCGCGGCTCCCATGTGTCCGTGGTAATCGACAAGGCCAGTGAAGACCCGCTCTACCACGACCACCACACCCCGCGCCTCTACCAATTCGAAAGCTACATTTCGGTTCCCGTGTTCCGCACCGACGGCAGGTTCTTCGGCACTATCTGCGCCCTCGACCCCAACCCGGCCGACCTGCGCAGCAGCAGCATCCAGTCGACCATGGAGTCATTCGCCCGGGTGCTGTCCCTGCAGATCGAAGCCGAGGAAGCCGCGCTTCACACCCAAGCGCAATTGCAGGAAGAGCGGGGCACCGCCGAACTGCGCGAGCAATTCATTGCCGTGCTCGGCCACGACCTGCGCAACCCGCTGTTCGCGATCAACTTCGGTGCCGAGCGGCTGCTGCGCAAATTCCCCGACCCGGCCACCGACACCCTCGTACGCCATATCCTCGCCAGCGGTCGCCGCGCCGCGCAGTTGGTCGAAGACTTGCTGGACTTTGCCCGTGGCCGCCTGGGCAGCGGCATCCCGCTGAACATCAGCGATTGCCTGGGTTTGCAAGAGGCCTTGCTGCATGTGGTCTCGGAAGTGCAAAGCGTGCACCCGCAACGGCTGATCCACGCGGACATCGGCAACCTGCAGGGCGTAAGTGGCGACCGCGACCGCCTGGCGCAGTTGCTCTCCAACCTGGTCGCGAATGCTATCCACCATGGCCGTCACGATGGGCCGGTGGAAGTCACGGCAAAGATCGAGCAAGGCCAGTTCAACCTGACGGTCAAGAACCCCGGGCAAATCGACGCATTGGCCTTGCCCCGCCTGTTCGAGCCCTACTCACGCCCCGCCAAGGACACACCCCAGGCCGGCCTGGGACTGGGGTTGTATATCGTCAAGCAGATCGCCGACGCCCATGGCGGTGAGTTGAGCGTCTCCACCAACGCCGAGCACGGCACTGTATTTACCTTCCGCCTGCCAACGGCCTGATCAAGCGCCCAGGCGGGCCGTCACTTCATTCAACTCGGTCGATAATCCACGCAAGTTGTGGCTTGCCGCTTCGGTGCGCTTGACGTTGTCGAGGTTGGTCGTCGCCACCGTGGTGATCTGCGTGATGTTGCGCGAGATGTCTTCGGCCACCGAGGTCTGCTCCTCCGCCGCCGTGGCAATCTGGCGGTTCATGTCACGGATCGCCTCGACCGCCTGAGTGATGTGAGCCAGCATGGCGCCGGCCTGGGTGACCTTCTCCACACTGTCATCGCTGCACGACTGACCGCTCACAATCGCTTCGGCTGCATCCACCGCGCCGGTTTGCACCGCCTCGATAATCCCGTTGATCTCGATGATCGACGCCGCCGTGCGTTGTGCCAGGCTGCGCACTTCATCGGCCACGACGGCAAAACCACGGCCGGCTTCGCCTGCGCGCGCGGCCTCGATGGCGGCGTTCAGCGCCAGCAGATTGGTCTGCTCGGCGATGCCGCGAATGACTTCCAGCACCTTGCCGATGCGCACGCTGTCGGTTTCCAAACGACGAATGATGGTGCCGGTGTTGAGGATCTCGTTGCGCATCTGGCCGATGGTCGCGATAGTGACTTTCATCACTTCGCCGCCTTCACGGGCCGAGTGGTCCGCCTCATCGGCCGCACGCGAAGCACTGGCGGCGTGGCGCGCGACCTCCTGGGCGGTGGCCGACATTTCGGTCATGGCCGTAGCCACTTGGTCGGTGCGGTTGAACTGATCGTTGGTCCCCGTCGCCATCTGCCCGGCGATGGCATTCAACTCGCCGCTGGCGCCGACCAGGTCGGTGGCGCTGCGCTGCAAGCGGCTGAAGGTTTCGGCGAGGAAGTCGCGCAAGGTATTCGCAGCAGCGGCCAGATGACCGAGTTCATCCTGGCGCCGGCTGGCCACGCGCTCGGCGAAGCGGCCGTGGCTCAGTTGCGTCACGTAGTCGATCAGGCTGCGAATCGGCAGGATCAGGTTGCGGTTGATCAGCCACAAGCTGAACAAGCCGATCAACACACCGGACAGCAACATAATCGCCAGGCCCACCAGCACAGTGCGCTCGGCGTAGGCACTGATGGCCTTGGATTGCTGGCTGCCTTGTTCGCGCAAGTCACTGACCAGCGCACTCATCTGCTCACTGGCGGCGCGGTCCACGCCCTTGACCGCCGCGTCGCCGGCGGTTGCGTCGCCACCCGCTGCCACATAGGCATCGCGGCCCTTCTGGTAGGCCGCGCCCAGTTGTTGGTGTTCCTGGCGCAGGGTTTCGATGCGTCGGCTCAGGGCCGGGTCACTGTGGGTCTGGGTGACCAGTCGCGTGAGGATGCTTTGCACATCGCGCTGACGGTCCTGGAACTGGCCCCAGTATTTCTCCATGTCCTGGGGTTGTTTGCCGCGCAGCAAGACGTTTTTCCATTCCTGCACCTGAACCTTGAATTGCAGGTTGGCCTCGTCGATCAACTGTGAGGTCAGCAGTGGCCCCTCGATCAAACTGCGATAACTCTGAACCCCGTTGGACAGGAAATTGAAACAGGCCAGCGCGATCAACAGCATCGCCAACAGACTGCCGCCGAGCAGCGAGAGGATTTGTGCTCTCAAGGAGGTTCGCAAAACATTCATCGGGGAAAAGCCTCGATACAAGGAAGGGGTGCATGCACGCCGTAACTTCCTTGTCATCAAAAGCAACGCCCATCCACAGCGGTGCTTAATGCCTTGGATCGGCCGTGCTAGAGGCTTCTTGAACGGTTCCTGACAGACGGTCAAATAAATGTCACCTCAGAGAAATATTTCGCAAACCGTCACAAAACTGTCAAATCCCCTTGCAATGATTCGCTACGCGACCTGTGAAACGTCCTACAGGCCTTTTCTCTGCGAGCCCTCATGAACCACAGCATTGACCACAGCCACCAGGACTCCGACCTGTTTGGCTTGCTTTACGGTTTCCGTTTTCGCCCCGGTGAAAAGGGCGAGCAGATCGATTCGGCCACGGCGCTCCAGGCACTGCGGCAACCAGACGACCCGGAAGAGTTTTTGTGGCTGCACCTGAACCTCGCCCACGCGGCGTGCGAGCGCTGGATGCAGGCAAACCTGGACCTGCCGGAAGAATTCTTCGAAGCCCTGCATGAAGGCTCGCGTTCCACGCGCATCGAGCACGTCGACTCGGCCTTGCTGGCGGTGGTCAACGACGTGGTGTTCAACTTCAGCAGCATGGTCTCGTCGGATATTTCCACGCTATGGGTCTGCGCCCGCAGTCGCTTGCTCATCAGCGCGCGCCTGCAACCGCTGCACTCGGTGGACAAGCTGCGCTCGTCGGTGAAAGCCGGTGAAAGCTTTCGCTCGCCGCTGGCCCTGCTGGTGCACCTGCTGCGCGACCAGGGTGAGGTGCTGACCCAGATCGTGCGCAAGACCAGCATCAGCGTCGACCATATCGAAGACCAGTTGCTGTCTTCGCGCCTGTCTACCAACCGCGCCGAACTCGGTGCGGCGCGCCGGGTGCTGGTGCGCCTGCAACGCCTGCTGGCGCTGGAACCGGGCTCGCTGCTGCGCCTGCTCAACCGGCCGCCACAGTGGCTGCAGAAGGAAGACGTGAAGGAGCTGCGAAAATCCACCGAGGAGTTTGCGCTGATCATCAACGACCTGATGGCCCTGGGTGAACGCATCAAGCTGTTGCAGGAAGAAATCGCCGCCAACCTCAACGAGCAAAGCAACCGCACGCTGTTCACCCTCACGGTGGTGACGGTGCTGGCGTTGCCCATCAACATCATCGCCGGTTTTTTCGGCATGAACGTAGGCGGAGTGCCGCTTTCCCAAGACCCGGAAGGCTTCTGGATTCTGGTGGCGCTCGTCGCGACCTTCACGTTGATTGCCGGGCGCTGGGCCTTCAGAAAGCGCAAAGACTACTGAATTGAAGGGCTATCAATTGTAGGAGCCGGCTTGCCGGCGATGGCGTTCTGCCGGTAACCCTTCATTGCCTGATGCACCGCAATCGCCGGCAAGCCGGCTCCTACAGGGCGTGGTGTTTATGGACCGGCGGCATGGCGGATCGATGAAACACTGACCTGTGGCAGCATCTCTGTAACATTCTGCAATGAATATGAACGACATCCTCATCACACTGGATGCTCCGGCATGGCCACCCCTTCCCTGACTGCCTCCCCCCACTCCTCACCTGCTGCCCCCAAACCCAGGCTGGACAAGAAGCCCAGCCTGGTGACAGTGATCATCTTCTTCGCCGTGCTCGCCATGGGCTTGTTGTTCACCGCCTACAGCCTGATGCATGACATGCACGAAATGGGCGCCCAACTCACCACTTGGACGCCGTTCTTGCTGCTGGGTGTGGCACTGTTGATCGCCCTGGGGTTTGAGTTCGTCAACGGTTTCCACGACACCGCCAATGCCGTGGCGACGGTGATCTACACCAACTCCTTGCCGCCGCACTTTGCGGTGGTGTGGTCAGGCTTTTTCAACTTCCTTGGCGTACTGCTTTCCAGCGGCGCGGTAGCGTTCGGCATCATTGCGTTGCTGCCGGTCGAGTTGATTCTGCAGGTGGGCTCGTCGGCCGGTTTCGCGATGATCTTCGCCCTGTTGATCGCTGCAATCCTGTGGAACCTCGGCACCTGGTGGCTGGGTTTGCCGGCGTCCTCGTCCCATACCCTGATCGGCTCGATCATCGGCGTGGGCGTGGCAAATGCCTTGATGCACGGGCGTGACGGCACCAGCGGGGTGGACTGGAGCCAGGCGATCAAGATCGGTTACGCCTTGCTGCTGTCGCCGCTGATCGGCTTTGCCTTTGCGGCGATGCTGTTGCTGGCCCTGCGTGCCTTCGTCAAGAACCGCGCGCTGTACAAGGCGCCAAAAGGCGACACCCCGCCGCCGTGGTGGATCCGCGGCATGCTGATTGCCACCTGCACCGGCGTGTCTTTTGCCCACGGTTCCAACGACGGGCAGAAAGGCATGGGCCTGATCATGCTGATCCTGGTAGGCACCCTGCCGATGGCCTACGCGCTGAACCGCACCATGCCGGCCGAGCAGTCGTTGCAGTTCGCGGCCGTCGCCGAAGTCACCCAGGTCGCCCTGGTGAAAAGCGCACCACAAGCGCTGACCGGCGATCCGCGCCCGATCCTCTCGACCTACGTGCGTACCAAGGAAGCCACTCCGGAACTGGTCCCCGCCCTCGCCGCCCTGGCCGGGCAGATCGGTGATGAAGTCAAAGGCTACGGTTCCTTGGCCAAAGTGCCCGCCGAGGCCGTCGGCAACGTGCGTAACGACATGTACCTGACCAGCGAAACCATTCGCCTGATGGACAAGGGCAAGGTCGGCAACTTCGATGCCGACACCCAGGGCAAGCTGCAACTGTTCAAGCAGCAGATCGACAGTTCCACACGCTTCATTCCGCTGTGGGTGAAGATCGCCGTGGCCATCGCGTTGGGCCTGGGCACCATGGTCGGCTGGAAGCGCATCGTGGTGACCGTCGGCGAGAAGATCGGCAAGACACACCTGACCTACGCCCAGGGCGCCTCGGCAGAAATGGTGGCAATGCTGACCATCGGCGCGGCGGACATGTATGGGTTGCCGGTGTCGACCACCCACGTGTTGTCGTCGGGTGTGGCGGGGACCATGGTCGCGAACGGGGGCGGGTTGCAGATGCGCACGATCCGCAACCTGGCGATGGCGTGGGTGCTGACGTTGCCGGCGGCCATCCTGCTGTCAGGTAGCCTCTACTGGCTGTTCACCCAACTCTTCTGACACCACACAGGGCAACAATGTGCGAGCGGGCTTGCTCGCGAATGCGCAGTGTCAGTCAGCCTATTAATTGACTGATCCACCGCATTCGCGAGCAAGCCCGCTCCCACATTTGAAGTTGTATTTCTTCAGTGATTGAAGAGCCCAGTCATAGCCTTCAGCCGTTTTTTGTACACCCGCCGCGCCTCCAACGCTTCCTCCAGCGTCACCGCTACAAACCCCGCGCGCTGGTTCGGCTGCATTTGCCCGATCAGGTCCAGGTCGGCGCTGATCACCGTGCCGATCATCGCGTAGCCACCGCCCGACACCGCATCCCGGTGCAACACGATCGGCTCCAGGCCCGCCGGCACCTGGATCGAGCCAATCGGGTAGCAACTGTCGACGATGTTCGACGGATCCGACCCCGCGCCAAACGGCTGCTCACGTGGCTGGAAACTCAAGGCACTGCCACCTTTGAAGCGATAGCCGATACGGTCAGCTTCGGAACCCACGGTCCACGGCTCGGAAAAGAAGCTGCTCTTGGCCGCATCAGTGAGGCGCTCGTAATACAGCCCCGGCACCACGCGCAGGGTCACGTCACCACCCACTGACCGGCGCAACGCCATCGGCAGGCTGTTGCCCGCCCGGCCCGTGCCGCTGGCTTCACCGATGGGCAATTCATCGCCCTCCTGCAAGCGTCGACCGTGAAACCCGCCGAGTGCGCCGAGGGTGTAGGTGGAGCGGCTGCCAAGCACCAATGGCACGTCGATACCACCGGCCACTGCAAGGTAGGTGCGGGCGCCGGCCTTGGGAAACTCAAAGCGCAAGACCTGCCCGGCGCGCACCTGGAACGCGGTGTCCTGGTGCACCACTTCACCGTCCAGGCGCGGCGACATCAAGGCACCGCTGAGGGCCACCAGCGCGTCCTGCTGAAACTCCAGTTCGGGGCCGATCAGTGTGCATTCCAGGCCCGCCGCACCGGCCGGATTGCCCACCAGGTGGTTGGCCGCACTCAGCGCGTACTGGTCCAGCGCACCTGACGGCGGGATGCCCAAGTGGTAGTAACCTTCGCGGCCAAGGTCCTGCACGGAGGTGGCGAGGCCGGGTTTAAGGACCTTGATCATGCCAGTGCCTCCTGCAGGGATTTCGGATAACCGATGGGGTCGGCGAGAAAGGCGTCGAGGGAAAATTCCACGGGACGGATGCGTAGGTCGAAACGTCCTGCGTCCACTTCGGCCACTGCCTGGTCATACGCGTCACGGTCCATGGGTTTGAACTGCACGATATCGCCAGGACGGAAGAACACCATGTGTTCCTTGAGGTACGCCAACTGCTGCGCCGGGTCGTAGATCGGTGCTGGGGTCACGCCGAACATCTGGTAACCGCCGGCACCGCGTACCGAGTAGATGCAGCCAAAACAGCCGCCATGGCCGAGGGTGAGCTTTGGCGTGTCGGTGCGCGGGCGCAGGTACTTGGGCACCTGCAATTGGCGCTCGCGCTCGACCATCTGGAACATGAACGGCAAGCCCGCGACAAAGCCGACCATCGACACAAACCACGGCGCACCGCTGTGGGCGGCAATGAACGCGTCGACATCGGCCAGGCCGTTGATACGTGCGGCGTACTCCAGGTCGGTGCCGCTGGGGTCTTGATGGCGATCGCGAAAACGCATGAGGGTTTCATGGGTCCAGGGGTCGTTGTACAGCACCGGGATTTCGATGATGCGCGTGCTCAGGGTGCGTTCGGCCACGGCCTGGGCCTCGGCGGTCTGCACCGCATCGAGCAATGCGTGGGGCGCGATGCGGTCGGGGTCGAAGCGAATCTGGAACGACGCATTGGCCAGGCACACATCCAGCACGCCTTCCAGCGCCAGGCGCTCGACTGCACGGGTCACGGCCATGCCTTTGAAAAAGGCCTCCAGGGACATGCTGTCGCTGACCTCGGCAAACAGGTGTTCATCACCGCCGAAGCTGTAGCGGATGGGGGACGTTTCAGCCATGTCTGTTCCTCTTGGAATCATTGTAGAAAGGCAGGCGAAAAAATTGAGGAATCGTTTTTATTGTGGTGTTTTGACGGTGATGCCCGCTCGGTCCAACGCGTCGCGGGTCGCCTCTACCAACTCAAGGGCACCCGGCGTGTCGCTGTGCAGGCAGATGGAATCGAATTCAATAAACAGGTCTTCGCCTTCCACGGTTCGCACCAGCCCGGTCTGACAGGCGCGCAGGACGCGCGCCGCCACCGTTGCAGGATCCAACGCTCGCACATTGCGGGTAAACACGATGGAGCCGGTCAGATCGTACTCACGGTCGGCATAAAACTCCCGCACCACCGGCTGCCCCAGCTCCTTGGCCACGCGCCAGATCACCGAGTTGGGCATGCAGTACAACAACAGCGTCGGTTCGATGATTTGCAGGTTCTGCACCAGCAGCCGCGCCGCTTCTTCATCACGGGCCAGGTGCATGTACAGCGCACCGTGGGGCTTGATGTGTTGCAGGGTCAGGCCTTGGGCGCGGGCGATTTCGCGCAGGGCGCCGAGTTGGTAGAGCATGTCGTCGACCAACTCCTGGGCCGGGGCGTTGATGTGACGACGTCCGAAGCCGACCAGGTCCCGAAAGCCCGGATGCGCGCCAATGGCCACGCCCAGTTGCTTGGCGCGTTCGACAGTACGGCGCATGGTGCCGGGGTCGCCCGCGTGAAAGCCGGTGGCAATGTTGGCCGAGCTGATATAGGCCATCAGCTCCGCGTCGACGCCGTCGCCGATGGTCCAGGGGCCGAAGCCTTCGCCCATGTCCGAGTTGAAATCCACTGCCTGCATCAGAGTCGCTCCGCCTAAGTGATGCTGGAAAAGTAGGCTGCGGCTTGACCCCTTGGGAAGATCTATTATCAGATGGCCCATCTTCTGAAAATCAGATACCCCAAACCACCACCCACTGTAGGAGCCCGGCTTGCCGGCGATGGCGTCATCTGACCTATCACAAGGCTTGAGACCGCCATCGCCGGCAAGCCGGGCTCCTACGAGGAACGCGGCATGTCCCTGACCCTGCGCCAAGTGCGCTACTTCGTCGCCACCGCCGAAATCGGCCAGATTTCCCAGGCGGCCATCCACCTGAACATCTCTCAGTCGGCGGTGACCACGGCGATCAAGGAGCTGGAGGCGATGCTCGGCGTACAGCTGTTCGTGCGATCGGCCCAAGGCATGAACCTGACCGACGCGGGCCGGCACTTTCTCAACCGTGCCTACGTGATCCTGCGCAGTGTCGACGATGCCCTGAACAGCCCGCTGCCCGACTACCGCGCCAGCGGCGTGCTGCGCCTGGCCGCCAGCTACACGGTGCTCGGCTACTTCCTGCCGCACCACTTGCAGCGCATGGAACACTGGCACCCGGACGTGACCATCGAGGTTTTCGAGCAGGAACGCCAGGCCATCGAACAGGGCTTGCTCGACGGTCAATTCGACATGGCGGTGGTGCTCACCGCCAACCTCACCCACCCGGATATTGTCTCGGAAATCCTGTTCAATTCGGAACGCCGCCTGTGGCTGCCCAGCCATCACCCCCTGTGCGAACGCGGCGCCGTGAGCCTGGCCGACGTGGCCCGGGAGCCCTACATCCTGCTCACCGTCGATGAGGCCGAACACAGCGCCATGCGCTATTGGGAGCAGGCGGGGCAAACGCCCAAGGTGCGGCTGCGCACCAGCTCGGTGGAAGCGGTGCGCAGCATGGTCGCCAATGGCAGCGGTGTGGCGATCCTGTCAGACCTGGTGCATCGGCCCTGGTCGCTGGAAGGCAAGCGCATCGAAACCCTGACCGTCACCGACCCCGTCACACCGATGAGCGTCGGCCTGGCCTGGCACCGCGAACGCGCGTTCACCCCGGCGATGCAGGCGGTGCGGGATTACTTCCACGACGCCTTCCTGGCACCGCAGCAACTGTCGGCGCGGCGTTAGAGCTGGGCTTGCAAGGTGGCGGCGAGCCAATCCATGAACACCCGCACCCGTTGCGGCAAATGGCGTTGGCCGGCATAGAGCAGGGAGACCTCCAGCGGTGGCGCCAAGTAGTCCGGCAAGACGCTGACCAATTCGCCCCGGGCCAGTAAATCGCGCACACCCAGCAGCGGCACTTGGGTGATACCAAAGCCGCCCAGGCACGCCGCCTGATAGGCATCGGTGCTGTTGACGGTGACACGCCCATCCATCGGCACCCGCAGCACCTTGCCGCCCGCCTGATATTCGAAGCCCGGTGAACGCGCACCCAGCGGCCTTACGTAATGCACCAGTTGGTGGTTCGCCAAGTCAGCCAGGGAGTGCGGCACACCCTGGCGCTGCAGGTAGGCCGGGCTTGCGCAGTTGACCATCGGCATGCTGCACACCCGGCGCGCCACCACGCTTTGATCGGGCTGGGCGCCCACCCGCAAGACGCAGTCGAAGCCCTCGGCGATCAGGTCGACCTGGCGGTCCGAGCTGCTGATTTCCATCTGGATCAGCGGGTGGCTGTTCATGAACAGCGGCAGGTGCGGCAGAATCATGCCGCGCGCCATCACGTTGGGCATGTCCACGCGAATCCGCCCGGTCAGTTGCGCCTCATCCTGGCGAAACAACCCTTCCAACTCTTCCATGTGCGCCAGCAAGTCTTTGCTGCGCTCATACAGCACACGCCCATCCTGGGTCGCCTGCACCTTGCGCGTGGTGCGTTGCAGCAAACGCGCGCCGAGCAACTCTTCCAGCGCTTGCACATGTTCCGACACGGTAGAGCGCGGCAGGCCCAGGCTCTCGCCGGCCTGGGTAAAACTCGACAGTTCGGTGACGCGCACGAAGGTGCGCAGCAGCTCAAGTTTGTTCATGGGATTGTTCGCCTTATCCGGCCAGTGATTCCGGTATAGCGCTGTTTATCACGTTATGGGCGAATAAATACACTGGGCCCCACTGATCACCTGAGAGGACCGCACCATGACCCGTAAAATCGCACTCATCACCGGCGCCAGCCGTGGCCTGGGCAAAAGCGCCGCGTTGCACCTGGCGGCGCAGGGCGTTGACATCATCGGCACTTACCACAGCGCGGCGGCTGAAGCCCAAGCGGTGGTCGAACAGGTTCAGGCCCTGGGAGGCCGCGCCGCCATGTTGCAACTGGATGTGAGCCAGAGCAGCCGTTTCGATGCCTTTGTCAGCGAAGTCAGCACGCTGCTCAAGGATGTTTTCGCACAGGATCACTTCAACTTTCTGATCAACAACGCCGGCATCGGCGCCCATGCCAGTTTTGCCGAGACCACCGAAGCGCAGTTCGACCAATTGGTCGCCATCCACTTCAAGGCACCGTTCTTTCTCACGCAGAAACTGCTGCCACTGATCAGCGATGGCGGGCGCATCATCAATATTTCCAGCGGCCTGGCGCGGTTCAGCCTACCGGGGTATTCGGCCTATGCATCGATGAAGGGTGCGATAGAAGTGCTGTCGCGCTACCAGGCCAAGGAACTCGGCCCGCGCGGGATCAGCGTGAACACCCTGGCCCCCGGTGCGATTGCCACTGACTTCAGCGGCGGCGCGGTGCGCGATAACCCGGATCTGAATGCGATGGTAGCCAACAACACCGCCCTGGGTCGCGCCGGTTTACCAGACGACATTGGCGGCGCGATTTCCACCTTGCTGGCCGATGGCAGCAACTGGATCACCGGGCAGCGCATCGAGGCCTCGGGCGGCATGTTTCTTTAAACATTCTGCGCTAGCATCAATGCCTTCAGATCACTGACGGGCAATCATCGATGAGTTTTGATCCAGGCTTGGCCGGTGGCATGGGCGTGTTGGCAGCGGTGGTCGACAGCGGCAGTTTCGCCCGCGCCGCCGACAGCCTGGACATGACCCCCTCGGGGGTCAGCCGCGCGATTTCACGCCTGGAAAAACGCCTGGGCATCCGCCTGTTCGACCGCACCACCCGCTCGGTGCAATTGACCGATGAGGGGCGACGTTTCTATCAGGAAATCGCCCCGCTGCTGGCCGGCCTTGAAGAGGCCGCCAACGCCGCCGCCGACAGTGCATTGACCGTGCGCGGGCGCCTGCGGGTGAATATCGACCCCTATTTTTCGCGACTGGTCTTGGGCCCGGTGCTGGGCGACTTCATGCGCCAGTACCCGCACCTGCAACTGGACCTGCACACCCGCGACCAACTCGGCGACCTGGTGGCCGACGGCTTCGACCTGGCAATCCGCTTTGGCATCCCGCAATCGTCTTCGTTGATCGCACGCAAGCTGATGGAAGTGCGCGTGCTCACCCTGGCCTCCCCCGCTTACCTTGCGCACTACGGCCGGCCGAATACGCCGCAAGACCTGGAAACCGGGCACATGTGCCTGGACTTTCGCGACTCGCAGACCGGTCGCCCGTTTGCCTGGGAATTCCACCGGCCCGGCGAACAGGTGATCGTGCGCACCGATGGCCGCCTGGTGGTCAACGACGCCAGCACCCTGTACAGCGTGTGCGAGCACGGGCATGCGGTGGCGCAGATGCTCGACCTCGGCCTGGCGCCGGCGCTGAACAGCGGCGCCCTGGTGGAGTTGTTCCCCGACTGGCCGGACGAGCGCTTTCCGTTGTACGCCTACTACCCGTCGCGGCATTTGCCCGCCGCCAAAGTGCGGGCGTTCCTCGACTTCGTAGCCTCGCTCACGCCCTTGCCGGCGCCTACAGGGCCAGTGCGCGGCGCTGCATGAATTTTTCCCGCAGTACGTCATACCCCCAGTGATACACATAGGTGTACGGCAGGAAGAACAGCAGCACACCGATATCCAGCATGAACGCCTGCATCAAGCTGATGTTCAGCCACGCGGCGATCAACGGCACGGCGACAATGATCAGCCCGCCTTCGAACATCAGCGCGTGCAGCACCCGCGTCCAGCCCCCG
Organism: Pseudomonas sp. AC112; assembly: GCF_979253545.1. Taxonomy (NCBI): domain Bacteria; kingdom Pseudomonadati; phylum Pseudomonadota; class Gammaproteobacteria; order Pseudomonadales; family Pseudomonadaceae; genus Pseudomonas; species Pseudomonas sp. AC112. Next base: position 3,744,105 of record NZ_CEEDCM010000001.1, on the reverse strand, counting down.
CCGGAGAGTTGCAGGCGCACCTTGAGGCGGTCGAACAGGCTGTTGAAAATGATGTTCCAGGTCAGCGCCAGCAGGCTCAAGCCCAAGGTCACCGCGCCCATTTCCAGGGCCGGCCGGCCGGTGATCCAGACCAGCAGCGGTGTGCAGATCAACAAGGCCAGGCCTTCGAAACCCAAGGCTTGGCAAACACGTTCAGTCATCGACTTGGTGGGGTGCATAACCCGTCTCCGTGAGTGGTGATGGTTGCCATGATTACCCTTTGACTCGATACTTCATAACTAATAACCATCGATCAAGGCGATAGTCATGGCCTCCCACGAAGTGTTGCAAGCGTTTGTCCAGGCGGCCACCCAGGGTTCGTTTTCTGCGGCGGCGCGCAAGCTGGGCAAGAGCCAGTCGACCGTCAGCGCGGCGGTGGCAAGCCTGGAGATTGACCTGGATGTGGTGCTGTTCGATCGCAGCAGCCGCAAGCCGACCCTGACACCCGCCGGCCATGTGTTGCTGCAGCGCGCCGAGCAGGTGCTGGAGGCCAGCAGTCGCCTTGAGTTGGCGGCGAGCCAGTTGGCCCAGGGGTTGGAGCCGAAGGTCACGATCGCCATGTCGGATACGTACCAGTCGGAACGCTTTGAGCTCGCCCTCAAGGCCTTCGAACAGCGCTACCCAGACCTTGAGTTGGAATGGCTGATCGCCGAATGCGAAGACTTGATCGCCCTGGTGCAAAGCGGCCGCGCACAGATTGCCTTGATCGAAGCCCAGGAGGTTTACCCGCCCGACCTGACGCGCTCGCCTGTGGCCGAACGCACGGAAATCGCGCTGTTCGTCGCCCCCACTCACGCTTTGACCCGCGTCCAAAACATCGACCCGCAAGCCTTGCAGCAACACCGTGAACTGCGCCTGGGGAGCATCATCAGCCCCAACGAAACGCGCCCATCGGGCCGTGTATGGTCGGCGCCGAGTTTTCTGATGCTGATGGAGATGGCTCAACTCGGCTTCGGCTGGGCGGAATTGCCACGCTGGTTGGTGGAGCGTTTTGGTAATGCCGGGCTGGTTGAACTCAACGTCCGGGGTTGGCCACGCTCGGTGGCGGTGGATGCACTGTGGTCGCGGCAATATCCACCGGGGCCAGCCGGGAGTTGGATGTTGAACCAGATGCTCGAATAGTTCGCCACCCGTGTAGGAGCCGGCTTGCCGGCGATAGCGGTATCGACTGTTACGCCGCTATCGCTGGCAAGCCAGCGCCTACATTGGCAAACGTTGAACGTTCGATATGAGTCAAGCGGCTACGAGTTGCGGCGGGCGATTAGTCTGGAAATACTCGTGCAGCGCACGTAATGCGGGCGACTCCAAGGCTTGCGCGGCGAAGCACAATCCGACTCGGCGCGTGGGGGCCGGCAGGTGCCATTCGCGAATCACCACGCCTGCGCGCTCTGCCGCCAATGACTGCGGCAACATTGCCACGCCCACACCGGCTGCCACCATGTGCAAGGCCTGGGTCAGCGAGCCAGCATGCCCGGCCACTGATTGCGGCGAGCGACCGTACAGGGCCATCAAGCGTTGATGGGAATCGTGTTGCGGGCAGGTGATCCAGTCTTCAATCGGCGCCCACGCCTGTTCCGCTCCCGCCTGCGCCATCGGGTGCGCGGCAGGCAAGGCCATCACGTAGGACTCGTCCCATAGCGGCAGGAACAATTCGTCCTCGCAGCACATTTCCTCCACGGCCAGGCGCCCTTCGCCTTGGCAGCCTTCCTGCAAGGTCAGCAGTAGTCCGGGCAGGCCTTGGTGCGCCATGCGCAGGAAGGTTTCGATCTGGCTGTCGGCAATATCGCCCTCCACCCCCAGCTCCAGGGCGATGCGATTTTCGCCCCCGCGAAACAGCCGGCTCAACCCCTCGGCTTCCGCCACCATGCGCCGCGCCTGGGGGTACAACACCCGCGCTTCGGCGCTGACCTCCACACCACGCGGCTGGCGCAGGAACAGCGCCACGCCCAACTCCTCTTCCAGTTGCTTGATGGTCACCGACAGGGTCGGCTGGCTGATAAACAAACGCTGGGCTGCGGCGGTGATATTGCGTTCTTCAAAGACCGCGAGAAATGCCTTGAGGTGACGAACATCCATAGCTGAATCCGATGGCTGACAGAGGAATAAGGCATTTTTCAGCCCTGGCGGCGGTAAATATACTGCGCCCACGATCCAGTTATCGATTTTTCTTATTGCAGGAGTCCACCCATGAGCAAGCCATTGGTCATCATTACCGGCGCCAGTTCCGGCATTGGCGAAGCCACCGCCCGCCTGTTGTCAGCCGCCGGCCACCCGCTGTTGTTGCTGGCGCGTCGCATTGATCGCCTCAACGATCTGGGCCTGCCAAACACCTTGAACCGTGGCGTCGACATCACCGACCGCGCCGCCCTTGTCGCCGCGGTGCAGGAAGCCGAAGCCCAGTTCGGCCCCGCCGACGCACTCATCAACAATGCCGGCGTGATGCTGTTGGGCGCGGTCAGCGAGCAAGACCCGGCGCAATGGGAGCAGATGCTCGACGTCAACGTGAAGGGCCTGCTCAACGGCATTCACGCAGTGGCGGGCAGCATGGTTGCGCGCAAGGGCGGCACGATCATCAACGTCAGCTCGGTGGCCGGGCGCAAGACCTTCCCGAATCACGTGGCGTATGTAGGCACCAAGTTCGCCGTGCATGGGATTTCGGAAAACCTGCGCGAAGAATTGTCGCCAAGCAACGTACGCGTGATCACCATCGCCCCGGGTGCAGTGGAAACCGAACTGCTCAGCCACACCACCGACGAGGCGATCAAGAGCGGCTACCAAGCCTGGAAACAGGACATGGGCGGCACCGTGCTCAGCGCCGATGACGTGGCCTCGGCGATTGCCTATGCCTACCAGCAACCGCAGCATGTGTGCATTCGCGAGATCGTGTTGGCGGCGACGCGTCAGCAGCCGTAACCCGGATATTGCAAACAACGCGGTTCGATGTGGGAGCTGGCTTGCCAGCGCCTACATGCGGACCATCAGTGTTGGCGGGATTGCAGCTCGGCCAGGCGCTTTTCGAGAAAGCGTTTTTCCGGGGCTTGCCGGGTCAGTGACAGGGCTTTTTCATAGGCTGCACGCGCCTCCTCGACGCGCCCCAATTGCCGACAAAACTCCCCCCGCGCCGAATGTGCCAAGTGGTACTCCAGCAACTCGCCCCGCGCCAAAATCCTCTCCACCTGCTGCAACCCTGCCAACGGCCCATCCCGCATGGCCAGCGCCACGGTGCGGTTCAGTTCGATCACCGGTGAGGGCACTGCCCTGAGCAACACATCGTAGAGCCCGACGATCTGCGGCCAGTCCGTCTCATCTGCACGCGTGGCTTCGGCATGCACTGCCGCGATGGCCGCCTGCAAGCCATACGGGCCAAAGCGCCGAGTGCCCAGCGCCTGCTCTGCCAACGCGCAGCCTTCGGCAATCAGGGCGGCGTCCCACAGCGAGCGGTCCTGCTCATTCAGCAGCACTAACTCGCCGTTGGCCGAGGTGCGCGCCGAGCGTCGGGATTCATGCAGCAGCATCAGCGCCAGCAGCCCCATCACTTCCGGCTCGGGCAGCAACTCCATGAGCAAACGCCCCAGTCGAATGGCTTCGCGCGTCAACTCTTCACGGGTCAGGTCAGCGCCCATGGACGCCGAATACCCTTCGTTGAACACCAGGTAAATCACCCGTAACACGCTGTCCAGTCGCTCGGGCAATTCATCACGGGATGGCACCTGATAAGGGATTTTCGCCTCGCGGATCTTCCCCTTGGCTCGCACGATGCGCTGGGCAATGGTGGTGGGCGTGGCCAGGAATGCCCGGGCGATTTCCTCGGTGGTGAGGTCGCAGATTTCACGCAAGGTCAGCGCGGCCTGGGCATCCGCCGCCAGCGCCGGGTGGCAGCAGGTGAAGATCAGGCGCAGGCGGTCGTCTTCCACGTCTTCGTCACTCCAGTCAGCCGCCTCCAGTGCGTCGGCCTGCTCCTGCAACAGCGGGGTAAAACGGGACTGGCGGCGCAGTCGGTCGATGGCCTTGAAGCGCCCGGTGGACACCAGCCACGCCCGTGGATTGTCCGGCACACCGTCCAGCGGCCACCGTTGCACCGCGACCAGAAAGGCCTCGTGCAGGGCCTCCTCGGCCAAATCGAAGTCGCCCAGCAAGCGAATCAGCGTCGCCAGTACCCGGCGCGATTCGCTGCGGTAGAGAGCATCGATCGCGAGGGTCAATCGCCCATGCCCTGCGTCACCAGCGTCACCAGGCGGTCCAGGCTCTGGCCCCAGCCATCGTGAAAGCCCATGGCTTCGTGCGCCTGTTTGTCTTCGGCGCTCCAGTGCATGGCGCGGGCGGTGTAGAGAGTCTTGTTGCCCTCGACTTCCTGCAGGGTCACTTCGGCGGTCATGAACGGCTTGCCCGACGGAATCCAGCCCGGCGCGAAGGCGTCTGTGAACACCAGCCGCCGTGGCGCGACGATTTCCAGGAACACGCCCTGGGTCGGGTATTCGGCGCCGTCGGGCGCGCGCATCAGGGTGCGGAACAGGCCACCGACCCACAGGTTCATTTCGCACTCGGGGGTGGTCATGCCGTGGGGGCCCCACCATTGCTGGAGCAAGCTAGGCTCGGTCCAGGCACGGAACACGCGGCTGCGCGGTGCATCGATGACGCGGCTGATGGACAGTTCAAACTCGGCAGGTTGCGTAGACATGGGGTAAACCTCTTGAGTCTTATGGTTGTTGTTCAGAGATTCAATTCGCGCACGGGGCGCACTTCCACACTGCCAACCCGGGCAGCCGGAATACCGCCGGCCACCTGGATCGCTTCGTTCAAATCCCGCGCCTCGATCAGGTAGAAGCCGGCGAGCTGCTCCTTGGTTTCGGCAAACGGCCCGTCGGTGATCGACAGCTTGCCATTGCGCATGCGCACGGTGGTGGCGGTGGCGACCGACTCCAGCGCTTCGGCGGCCAGCATGCGCCCACTGCCGTGAACGGCTTCGGCGTAAGCGTGGCATTCCGGGTCCTTGGGGCTGTCGGGCAGGCTGTGCAGCAACGTTTCGTCGCTGTAGACCAGGCACAGGTATTTCATGGCGTTCTCCGTTTTCGGACTACTGACTATAGATCGCGGTGGTCAAGGTTTCAGGTCAAACAGACCGGCGCCGGTTTCCATGTCGAACGGTGCAGACCAGTGCTCATGCACCACCTTCCACTGGCCATTGATGCGCTGGTAACCAGCCGTCACGCGCATCCAGCAGGTCTTGAGCACGCCATCCGGCCCGGTGCCACCGCAGTGGGCGAGCCAGTGGGCAAAGGCACTGTCGTCTGCGGCGACGATTTGCAGCTCATGAAAGTCAAACACGCCGGGGCCAGGGCAGAACTCCATGCAGGCCTTCCAATGCGCCTGGTAGGCGGCCTTGCCCTTGAATTGCAAGGCGCTAACGGCGTCGAACGCGACGATATCGTCGGCGTAGAAGCTGACAATTTTGTCGACATCCTTGGCGGTGACGGCGTGTTTCCATTGCTCGATCAGGGTGTTGATGGCGGTGCTCATGGTGAGACTCCTTCGGGTGGAAAAGCGCGAAATACACCCTTAATCGAACAAGCCAGCGGCAAATCGACAAGCCACTGAAAAATAATTTCGCCCCCGGCAAACCCGCTAGAATCCAGGCCTCTTTGTAGGATTTCGGATGCGCCACCGATGGAAACCCGCCTCGTCCCCTATGAGACGCTGAGCCTTGTGCAGAAACAGCAACTCGACACCCTGCAAGTGCATCCCGAGCAACTGGCGTACTCCGGTGATATCTACTGTGCGCTGAACAGCCTGCTGGTCAACCCCAACCCCGGCGCCATCAAAGGCTTCGCCCTGCTCGCCGACGACCTGCCCGTGGCCTTCCTGCTGCTCAAACGCCCACCCTGCCTGCCCCATTGGGCCGATGAACACAGCGCGACCTTGCACGCGTTGCAGGTGGACCGGCATCAACAAGGGCGCGGATTCGGCAAGGCCTGCTTGCAAGCCCTACCCGCGGCGGCACTGGAAGCGTGGCCGCAAATCAAGGGCCTGGAATTGTCGGTGGACGCGGACAATGTGGCGGCGATGGGGTTGTATCTGAGAACTGGGTGGGTGGACAGTGGGGAGGCGTATAAGGGGCGTATAGGGTATGAACGCCGGCTGGCGTTAGTATTTTGAACGATAAGGAGGTGGTAAGCATGCTGACAACCCTCGAACAACTCGAAACCCTCTACGGCCTCCCCCACGAGCGTGCCGTGCGCAAGGAAATCCCGTTTCTCAACGAGGACTACCAGGCCATGGTGCGGGCCTCGCCGTTGGTGGTGGTGAGTTCGTCCGGGCCGGACGGTATCGACGGTTCGCCGCGCGGTGATGTGCCGGGGTTTGTGCGGATTGTGGATGAGCGCACCTTGGCGATCCCGGATCGGCCGGGGAACAATCGCCTGGATACCTTGCGCAACCTGGTGCAGGACCCGCGCATTGCGTTGCTGTTCATCATCCCGGGGGTCGGCGAGACCTTGCGTGTGAACGGCCGGGCGCAGATTTCCATCGAGCCACAGCTGCTGGAGAGTTTTGCAGTGAACGGCAAGCCAGCGCGCTCGGTGATTCTGGTGCAGGTGGAGGCCGCGTATTTCCACTGCTCCAAGGCGTTTGTGCGCTCGGACTGCTGGAACCCCGAAAAACATCTGGACCGCTCGGCATTGCCGTCGGCGGGGGCGTTTCACAAGCGTCTCAATGATGGGCAGTTTGACGCCGAAGCCTATGACCGGGAGATGCCCGAGCGAGTCAGAAGCACGCTGTATTGATACCACTGCAGGAGCCGGCCTGCCGGCTCCTACGCGGTCGTGGTCAGCCTCGTTCGCCCACGGGCAGCCAGATCTCTACCGTACCGGTGCCTTTGCGCGCGTCAAAGTCGGCGCTGTAGCGCTCGAAATCCGCGCCCATCACCTTGTAGCCTGAATGCGGCAGCCATTCGAACATGATGCGCTCGTACGTTTGCTCCAGTGCCTGCACCGGCCCGTAGTGCGGGAACACGGCATAGTTGAGCGGCGGAATCTCGATGGACTCGAAGTTGCTTGGTACGTCGCCTTTGGTGGGGACTTCGACCCCGGCCATGTAGTCGAATTCGCCATGCTTGGGGTTATGGCAAACGCCATAGGTCACACCGCCTACGCGCTTCTTGATGTCCTTGATGCAGGTGTCGAACAACTCCCACAGTTTGGGGATATCCCCCACCGTGGCCTTCGAATAACGCCCTTGCACCCCGGCGATCACCAGGGCTTTACCGGCTTCCATGCGTGGCTCTAACGGTTGTTTTATCTGCTGATCCATACGAACAGTCTCCTTCTTATGAGGGAACAAACCCGCATCGAGTATAGGGGCATATCCACGCTGTACTCCATGCAGAAAATTTTCCTGCGCATCTGGACAACTGGCCATCATCGACCGTATTGTCTGCCCCGCAGGCCACCGCAGTGGCCGACGTCGCTCGGACGGTTCCGGGCGCTTACGTACTCTCGAGGCAACAATGGCCGACCAAGGTTCGCCGCGCCGCTTTGCGCGCATAGATCGACTCCCCCCGTATGTTTTCAATATCACTGCCGAGCTGAAGATGGCTGCGCGTCGGCGCGGCGAAGACATCATCGACTTGAGCATGGGTAACCCAGACGGCGCCACACCTCCCCACATCGTGGAGAAAATGGTCACCGTCGCCCAACGCGAAGACACCCACGGCTACTCCACCTCCAAAGGCATTCCGCGTCTGCGCCGGGCTATTTCGCGCTGGTACAAGGACCGCTATGAAGTGGACATCGACCCCGAGTCGGAAGCCATCGTCACCATCGGTTCCAAGGAAGGCCTGGCGCACTTGATGCTGGCCACCCTGGACCAGGGCGACACCGTACTGGTGCCCAACCCCAGCTATCCGATTCACATCTACGGTGCCGTGATTGCCGGCGCCCAGGTGCGCTCAGTGCCGCTGATTCCGGGCGTGGATTTCTTCGCCGAACTGGAACGCGCGATTCGCGGCTCGATCCCCAAACCGAAGATGATGATCCTCGGTTTCCCGTCCAACCCAACCGCGCAGTGCGTGGAACTGGACTTCTTCGAGCGCGTGATCGCGCTGGCCAAGCAGTACGACGTGCTGGTGGTGCATGACCTGGCCTACGCCGACATCGTCTACGACGGCTGGAAAGCCCCGTCGATCATGCAGGTGCCCGGTGCCAAGGACATCGCGGTGGAGTTTTTCACCCTGTCCAAGAGCTACAACATGGCCGGCTGGCGCATCGGCTTCATGGTCGGCAACCCGGAACTGGTCAACGCCCTGGCGCGGATCAAGAGCTACCACGACTACGGCACCTTCACCCCGCTGCAGGTGGCAGCCATTGCGGCGCTCGAAGGCGACCAGCAATGCGTGAAAGACATCGCCGAGCAGTACCGCCAACGCCGCAATGTGCTGGTCAAGGGCCTGCATGAACTGGGCTGGATGGTGGAAAATCCGAAGGCGTCGATGTACGTCTGGGCGAAGATTCCCGAGCAGTATGCCACCCTGGGTTCGCTGGAATTTGCCAAGAAGTTGCTGCTGGAGGCGAAGGTGTGTGTGTCGCCGGGCATCGGCTTTGGCGAGTATGGCGATGATCACGTGCGCTTTGCGCTGATCGAGAACCAGGACCGGATTCGCCAGGCGGTGCGCGGGATTCGCGGGATGTTCCGGGCGGATGGGCTGGTCACCAAAGCCTGACGCCATCCACCTGTAGAAAGGTGATCAAAAATGTGGGAGCTGGCTTGCCTGCGATAGCATCACCTCGGTGTATCTGCTACACCGAGGTGTCTGCATCGCAGGCAAGCCAGCTCCCACATTTGAAGTGGGTTTTCACCCCAGTTTGATGGTGTGCCTGTTAGACCACCAACGACAACAACATGATGAAGATCAGGGCCACGATAGACAGGATGGTTTCCATCGCCGTCCAGGTCTTGAACGTCTCGGCCACGGTCATGTTGAAGTACTGCTTCACCAGCCAGAAGCCCGCATCGTTGACGTGAGACAGGATCAACGAACCCGCCCCCGTCGCCAACACCAACAGCTCACGGTTAACCCCCGGAATCATCCCCACCACCGGCACCACGATGCCCGCGCCAGTAATGGTCGCCACCGTGGCCGAACCGGTTGCCACACGGATCACCGCCGCCACCAGCCACGCCAGCAGGATCGGATTGATCTGTGCATTCACCGCCATGTGGCCGATCACATCACCCACGCCGCTGGTCACCAGCATCTGCTTGAAGCCACCACCGGCACCGATGATCAGGATGATCGCAGCGGTCGGCGCCAGGCTGGCGTCGAGCAGCTTGAGGATCTGCTTGGAATGGATGCCCTGGCGATGGCCAAAGGTGTACAGCGACAGCAGCAACGCCAGCAACAGCGCGGTGATCGGGTGACCGATCATGTCCATCCAGTTGCGTACCACATTGCCTTCGGCAAACGCGATGTCGGCGAAGGTTTTCAGCAGCATCAGGAACACCGGCAGCAGCACGGTGACCAGGGTGATGCCGAAGCTCGGCAGGTCTTTGTTCTCAGGCTCGCGGGCCAGTTGATCGACCAGTTCCTGGGACGGGTTGCCCGGGATGTACTTGGCGATAAACGTACCGAAGATCGGGCCGGCGATGATGGCGGTCGGCAGAGCGACGATCAGGCCGTAGAGGATGGTCTTGCCGATGTCGGCGCCAAACACGCCGATGGCCAGCAACGGGCCGGGGTGCGGTGGCACCAGGCCATGTACCGCCGAGAGGCCGGCCAGCAGCGGGATACCGATCTTGATCAGCGACACGCCCGTACGGCGCGCGACGATGAACACCAGCGGGATCAGTAGCACAAAGCCGATCTCGAAGAACAGCGGGATGCCCACCAGGAACGCGGCAAACATCATGGCCCACTGGACCTTCTCTTTGCCGAAGGCGCGGATCAGGGTCTGGGCGATCTGGTCGGCACCGCCGGATTCGGCCATCATCTTGCCGAGCATCGTGCCCAGCGCGAGGATGATGCCGACAAAGCCGAGCACCCCGCCGAAACCGTCCTGGAACGCCTTGATGATCTTGTCCACGGGCATGCCCGAAGTCAGGCCGAGGAAGCCGGCCGCGATGATCAGCGCAATGAACGGGTGCACCTTGAACTTGGTGATCAGAACGATCAACCCGATGATGGTAACGACTGCGTCAAGCAGTAGGTAGGACTCGTGGGACATGCCAAACATGGGGGGTCTCTCCTGTTTGTTGTTGTTATTAAAGCGGGTGTTGAATTTCCTGCCGGGGATAGCGCTATCTTTTCCGGCAAAAAATTATTTGGATGGTTCAAAACCGTGTTGCAGCCACCAGGCGTTGGTCTGCTCGGCCAGTTCCTCGACGCTGTCTTCACTGGCGTTGAGGGCCAGGGTCAGCGGCTCGCCCTTGGGCGATTCAAGGGTGGCGAACTGGCTGTCTATGAGACTTGCCGGCATGAAATGGCCGGGGCGGTGGGACACACGGTCGGCGGCCACGGCGCGGGTCAGCTCCAGAAACACGAAACCCAGGCCCGGCGCAGCTTCGCGCAGGTGGTCGCGGTATTTCTTCTTGAGGGCTGAACAGGTGAGTACGGGGTGCTCGCCCGCTTTGAGCGAACGGCGCAGTTCATCGCACAGGATGTCGAGCCAGCCGGCGCGGTCTTCGTCGTTGAGGGGGTGTCCAGCGCTCATCTTTTCGATGTTGGCGGCGGGGTGAAAGCTGTCGCCTTCGATGGCAGTAGCACCGTTCAGGCGGCACAGGGCCTCGCTGACGCTGGACTTGCCACAGCCGGAAACACCCATGATGACCAGGGCGGTAACAGGTTGACTCATGAAACACCTCAGGACGCAGATAGCGCTACCTTTGCACGCTGTAAGGCTAGTGCAAAAACAGGCTTTTCCCGCGCCGTCTTGTCTTTTTTTGGGAGTGACGCGTGCATCCTCTCCAAACGGCTTACTCAAATTCAGACCGGATCAGGCAACCCGTTATTCAAGAATTTGCAGCCCTCTGGAGACAGCGCTACCTTAGTGCCTCGATTTTTGTTTGGCAAGCCGCCTGATGACCTCCAAGAACGATAAAAAATTGCGCACCACGGGTCGCCCGACCCTCAACGAAGTCGCGCGCCTGGCGGGTGTCAGCCCGATTACCGCCTCCCGGGCCCTGCGCGGTATCAGCACCGTCGCCACCGAACTGGTGGAAAAAGTGCAACAGGCCGCCGCTGAACTCAACTATGTAGTCAATCCTGCCGCCCGCGCCCTGGCCTCTGCCCAGAGCCATTCGGTCGTGGTGTTGGTACCGTCGCTGTCCAACCTGCTGTTTATCGAAACCCTCGAAGCCATCCACCAGGTGCTGCGGCCCAAGGGCTTTGAAGTGCTGATCGGCAACTCCCACTATTCCCGTGACGAAGAAGAAAACCTGTTGCGCAACTACATGGCCTACCAGCCACGGGGGTTGTTGCTGACCGGGTTTGATCGCACCGAAAGCGCCCGACGGATGGTCGAGGCCAGCCATGTGCCTTGCGTGTACATGATGGATTTGGACCCGAACGCCGGCGTGAACTGCGTAGGGTTCTCGCAATTGGCGGCAGGCGAGACGGCGGCGGCGCACCTGCTGTCCCGTGGGCGCAAGCGCCTGGCGTACATCGGCGCGCAGTTGGACCAACGCACGCTGCTGCGGGGTGAAGGTTTCCGCTGCGCACTGCAACAGGCCGGTCTGTATGACCCGGCGCTGGAACTGCTGACACCGCGCCCCTCCTCCGTGGGCCTGGGTGGCGAGTTGTTCTTGCAGTTGCTGGCGGCGCATCCGGACGTGGACGCGATCTTCTTCGGCAACGACGACCTGGCCCAGGGCGCGCTGCTGGAAGCCCTGCGCCATGGCATCAAAGTGCCGGAGCGTGTGGCGGTGCTGGGCTTCAACGACTTGCCGGCGTCGTCGTTCATGGTGCCGCGCCTGAGCAGCATCAGCACCCCGCGTGAAGCGATTGGCCGGCGTGCGGCGGAGCATTTGTTGACGATCATGGCCGGCAACAAGATCGCCAAGCCGGTGGTGGATATGGGGTTTGAGTTGCAGGTGCGGGAGAGTACCTGACCTTCAAGCCGGCTCCTACAGGTGGCAACGTTCACGATTGGTTTCATCGTGTTGCTGGCACCTGCTAGATTGGTGCTTCTCCAAGGCTAGGAAAGCACCATGGGACACTCACTGAAAATCTTGGGTCGCACGTCCTCCATCAACGTGCGCAAAGTCCTCTGGACCTGCCAGGAACTCGGCATCGACTACCAGCGCGAAGACTGGGGCATCGGCTTCAAGCCCACCCAGTCCGCCGAATTCCTGGCCCTGAACCCCAACGCCCAGGTCCCCGTATTGATCGATGACCATGGCGTGCTGTGGGAATCCAACACCATCTGTCGCTACCTCGTGAACCTCTATCAGCGTCATGACCTGCTGCCCGCCGAGCCGGCACCGCGTGCCCGGGTCGAGCAATGGATTGACTGGCAAGCCATCGAACTCAACCGCGCCTGGGGCGACGCCTTCACTGCCTTGGTGCGCAACAACCCGGACGGCCTGGACGCAACGCAGATTGCCGCCGCCGTGCGGCGCTGGAATGACAGCATGGGCATTCTCGAACAACAGCTGACAAAGACAGGTGCCTACGTGGCCGGCGACGAATTCTCCCTCGCCGATATCCTTATCGGCCTCTCGGTGCACCGCTGGCAGGTGACGCCCATGGAGCGCCCGCCCTACCCCGCCATTGCGGCGTACTATCAACGCCTCGGTCAGCACGCTGGCTTCAAGACCTTCGCCCTCGACGGGCACAACTGACAACAAGGACTACACGTGAAAGGACTCAACGTACTGCTCACCGGCGCCTGCGGCAGAATCGGCAAGACGTTTTTCGAAGCGTCGAAAGACCGCTACCGCTTCACCCTCACCGACCGCGTCATGCCGGACTTCGACCTGGGCGAGCACCGCTTCGTCCACGCCGACCTCAGCGATCAATCCAGCCTGGCGGCATTGCTCGAAGGCATCGACGTGATCGTGCACCTGTCGGGCATCCCCCATGCCAGCGCGTCATTCGACGAACTGCTACCCAACAACATCCTCGCCACCACCTACCTGTTCGAAGCCGCCGTGGCCGCTGGCGTGAAACGCCTGGTGTTCGCCAGCAGCGCGCAAACCATCGAAGGCTACCCGGTGGACCGCCAGATCACGCCCGGCATGCCGGTGATGCCCGCCAACCTGTATGGCGTGAGCAAATGCTACGGCGAGGCGCTGTGTGGCTACTACGCGGCAAAAACGCCGTTGTCGACCATTGCCCTGCGAATCGGCGCCTTCGAATTCCCCGAAACTCACGACCTGAACAACGCCCGCGACCTCAGCGCCTGGCTCAGCCCGCGTGATGCGGTGCAGTTGCTGCAACGCTCGGTAGAAGCCGAGGGCGTCAAGCACCTGATCGCCCATGGCATTTCCAACAACCGCTTCAAACGCCTGGACCTCAGCGAAACCACGCGGGTGCTGGGCTACCAACCGGTGGATGACGCGTTTCAGGCATTTGATATTGCGATCCGTTACTAAGTCCTGTGTGTAAAACATTACTTCAGCCGGCCGAACAGGCAATCAATGATATTGCTCTGTCAGCATTTCGCTCGCCAAAGCAATCTCGGCAACCTTGGCATATCGTTTGAGTGTCATAACGTGCAGCGCAGTTACAGGATGAACCAAGCGCGAGGCTGAATGTACCCATACTGTGCCAAGAACCTGCAGACTAACGAAGATCCGGAATAAATAGCTCGCCATCCTTAACATATGTTTTTTCAGGAACGCCATGCTCAGGGATGGCAGCGCTCTCCCATTCGAAATGTCCATGCAAGGAGTTGCTCTGCTCATCCACAGTGATCGTCAAAAAGCCAACGAATGCATAAAAAGTCAGTTGCCCCCCTTCTCCTCCTAATATTGGCGAGAAAAAGTAGGCGGTGCCGCTACCATGTTCGATTTTTGGACCTACTCCTAACCGATAGCGCCCGCTCACAAGATCACTATTTACTACAAAATTAATAGATTTTGTTTTCTGACCTATTCCCTGACGCGCGTCGATAGAGAAATAATTAGGGGACTGTTGTAACGTTATTCTGTCAGCCTTGAACTTTAAACCGTCATAAGTAGTGTCCGCGCTCAATGACCTCTCAAGCATTGCTGACTGATTGGTAGACATAATAACTCTCCACTGAATGATCAAAATGTTAAGAGTCCATGAGCGAATGCGTGGCAATCCCCATGTGCGTCTCCATCATAAGACGAGGGCGAACAATAGATACTGTAAAAACTGACAGTTAATCGTTTCAGCAATCACTGAGCGGCCGCGCCAACAATTCGTGAATATGTCCGATTACGCGCAATAAACCAGCATATAAATGCCCAACCCGACATAACGTCACAAGTGCTGACTTCCGTTAGCCAGCTAAGATTTCCAATCACTACCCCTGGAATCGGCCTCATGTCCACACTCACCGCCTGCGCCACCGACGGCATCGACCCCCTCCGCGCCGCCCACATCAGCGCGCGCATCGACCGCCTGCCAGCCGTCGCCACTGTGTGGCGCCTGGTGGCGCTGCTGTCGATCGGCGGTTTTTTCGAGCTGTATGACCTGTTCCAGACCGCCTACATCAGCCCCGGCCTGATCAGCGACGGGATTTTCCACACCGGCAGCCAGGGCGTGTTTGGCTTCTCGGACCAGGCCGCCTTTGCCTCGGCGACCTTCCTGGGGCTGTTCCTCGGCGCCAGCCTGCTCAGCCCTATCGCCGACCGCTTCGGGCGCCGGGCGATCTTCACCTTAGCGTTGATCTGGTACACCGTTGCCACCGTGTTGATGGGCATCCAGACCTCTGCGCTGGGCGTCATCGGCATGCGCTTTTTGGTGGGCATCGGGCTGGGTATCGAACTGGTAACCATCGACGCCTACCTCTCGGAACTGGTGCCCAAGCGCATGCGCAGTTCGGCGTTTGCCTTTGCGTTTTTCATCCAGTTTTTGTCGGTGCCGGCGGTGGCATTGATGTCGTGGTGGCTGGTGCCCCAGGCGCCGTTCGGCGTATCGGGCTGGCGCTGGGTGGTGCTGAGCAGTGCGGTGTTTGCGCTGTTTATCTGGCAACTGCGCAAGCGCCTGCCGGAATCCCCGCGCTGGCTGGCGCAGAAAGGCCGCTTTGAGGAAGCCGGCACGATCATGGACAACCTGGAGGCGCGCTGCCAGAAAGATCACGGCAAACCGCTGGATGAGCCCGAGCCCGAAGCCGTCAGCGTGCAGGGCAGCGGCCGCTTTGCCGATATCTGGCAACCGCCGTACCGCCGCCGCGCGTTGATGCTGATCGTGTTCCATGTGTTCCAGGCCATCGGCTTCTTCGGCTTCGGCAACTGGCTGCCGGCGTTGCTGTCCGGCCAGGGTGTAAGCGTGACCCACAGCTTGCTCTACGCCTTCATCATCACCCTCGCCTATCCGCTGGGGCCGCTGCTGTTCGTGAAGGTGGCCAACCGCTTTGAAAACAAATGGCAGATCGTCGGCTCGGCCCTGGGCGCGATGATCTTCGGCAGCCTGTTCGCCCTGCAAACCACGGCGGTGGGGCTGGTGATCTGCGGCGTGATGATCACCTTCTGCAATGCCTGGCTGAGCTTCAGCTATCACTCGTACCAGAGCGAACTGTTCCCCACCAACATCCGGGCGCGGGCGGTGGGCTTCTGCTACTCGTTCAGCCGCTTGTCGACGGTGTTCAGCAGCCTGCTGATCGGCTTTATCCTCGAACACCTGGGCACGCCGGGCGTATTGGCGTTCATTGCCAGCAGCATGCTGATCGTGATGATCACCATCAGTTGGTTCGGGCCGCGTACGCGTAACCTGGCGTTGGAGAATATCGCTCACTGACGGTGAACGTTGGCCATCTCTAAGCTGGCACAATCCACCTACAGAGATACTGTGATAATTCACAGAGAACGGCTTCATCCTGACCTGACCTTCTAGCCGCAAGAGATGGCTGACCAACAGGCGGATAGCGTGTCATCTCCTGTGCCTTGCCCCTTCACTCAGGCGCTTACCTGTTATTTCTGACAGTAGACATCCCCTACTGGTCTCGCTCTACTAAGGTGTAGGCGCGTCCACCCAGGGCCGCCATTTTGTGAATAGCAAGGAGCTAGACATGCAAGAGAGAAAGGCGGGCCACCGCCAGGAACGGGCGTCAGCGGGGTGGTTGGTATCTTCAAGTTTCGAAGGTGATATCAACACCAACAATGTCAGCTATAGCCAATCATCTGATGATTTGACGTTGTATGGTCTACAGCAGACAGAAAGCGGCAGCTTTATAGGTGTCCATATCAATTTCCCCGTCAGCATAGGAACTGGCCTACATGAGCTACCTACCAGATCGATAGAAGTCGCGTATTTTCGCCAAACAAGCGGTGGCCACCGAACACGGTTCATTGCGAAAAGCGGCGAGCTCTTCCTGACTAAATGGGATGATCCTAATGCGCATGCGGAGGGAAAATTCCGTTTCAAGGCCGCTGTTGATGGCACAGACCACTTATTCGATGGATCATTTTCCATTCGTTGGGATGAGGCAGGAAAAACCTGATAACACCAGCGGCAAGAGTTGGCCTTAGTGAGGTCAGTTTTTGCCGCTTTAACCGCGCGCGCCCACGTAAATGCTGGATCAACTGGCCGGCACACTATTTGCTCCACCTGTGGCACCGAACATTTCCCCAGGTGACCGATCATGCTGGTTAACAACAACACCCAAGCCGTTTCGACTGTTCAACAGATTAAGCGGCCCGACATGGACCCCGCCAACGCCGCCGCCAGCGCGCTGTACAGCGGTGCCCTGCAAGCCGCGCAGCAAAGCGTGACCGTGCCCGCCGCGCAGAAGGAACTGGACAAGGCCGCCGACCGCATCGACGAAGCCTTTGCCAAGACCCGCGTGCAATTGCAGACCACCACAGAAGCCGTTACTGCCTCTACCGCGACGCCAGATGTCCCAAAAACCGGCTCGACCGCCAGCACCGCGCGCTCCGAGTTCACTGACTACATGAATAAATCCCCGGCCGAGCGTATCCGTGAGCAGTTGCTCAAGGAGCAGGGTTTGACCGAGGCGGACGTACAGAACATGTCCCAGGAAAAGCAGGACGCGATTTCCAAGCAAGTGGCTGAACGCCTGAAGCAACAACAAGAGCAGCAGGTAGCGGCCAAGACCGTTGACCCGCAGGCGCAGGCAGTGAAAGAAACCCTGGCTGCGATCTAAGCTACACCGCAGATCAACGGTGAAAACAGTGTTTTTTACTGTGCCCACTTGGAAGTATCGGCGTAGCCTTCTGCCCCTGCTAGATTGGCTGCTCTGCACCGCAAGGAAAGCATCCTAGGGCACTCACTGAAAATCTTGGCCCGCACGTCCTCCATCAACGTGCGCAAAGTGCCCTGGACCCGCCAGGAACTGGTCATCGACTACCTACCGGAAGACTGGGGTAGCGGCTTTAAGCCTACCCAGTCCGCCGACTTCCTCGTCCTGA
Source organism: Pseudomonas sp. AC112 (assembly GCF_979253545.1). Classification (NCBI taxonomy): domain Bacteria; kingdom Pseudomonadati; phylum Pseudomonadota; class Gammaproteobacteria; order Pseudomonadales; family Pseudomonadaceae; genus Pseudomonas; species Pseudomonas sp. AC112. Next base: position 3,726,519 of record NZ_CEEDCM010000001.1, on the reverse strand, counting down.
ACCCTGACGCCCATCTGCCGGTGCTGATCGATGACCACGGCGTGTTGTGGGAGTCCACAATCATCTGCCGCCAAGGTGAACGTCAGCCCTTCTAGCCTGGGTACACCCTAAAGGATCCGTTAATATCTGTATCAGGAAACTCGTCAGGGACGGCGGCGGAAAAGGACTTGAAGAAGCCATGCAGACCGCTTGCTTCCGCGACGAATTGCAGCTCCCCGCTATCGGAGCGAAAGTTGTATCTCCCCCCGAATGGGGAAGGACGGATATAAACCAACTGCGCCTCACCGTCTTTTGGGGAATGAGGGACCAAGCGATAGGTTTTTGTTATATCAAATTGAGTGGCGCAGAATATTTGCAGAATCTTTCTCTCTGAGTTGATCCTCCCCTCTAATCGAAATTGATGGTCGCTTTCATGGTAACCGTATCTTACGTTGCTGGTGGTGAAGGGGTCGTCCTCATACGAAATCTCAGCCTTTACGAACGCTTCGACAATTGGATCAGTGTTTTTGCTCATGCTCATTCTCCCTTGAAAGTACCTAGCGTGCTTTGCCATACAACTGCGAAGTCAGCTACTAAGATACTGGGAGAACTCACAGAGAAACGATTCAGCCTACATGCCCCCCTTGCCCTATGACGGTAAAAATTATCGCCAGAAAGACATGTACTGCCTCATGGACTCTCCCTACCTTTAATCACCTCGGTACATCAGAAACACTGAGTTTCCTGCATGGCAGGCAAGCCAGCCCACAGTGATCGGGTATCAAGCCGACAATGGGTTTATTGCAGCTGTAACGTCGAATTGAACTGACCGATCGCATCCACCACATGCCGTGACCCCTCCTGAATTTCCAGGATCACCTGCCCCGCTTCATTCGCCAATTCCACCCCCAGCCCCGTGCGGCTTAGGCTCGACTGCATGCTCGACACCGCGCTCAGCGACAGGTCGTGGTTCTTGCGCACCACATCGACGATTTCCACCGTCGCCTGACTGGTGCGTGCCGCCAGGCTGCGCACTTCATCGGCCACCACCGCAAATCCGCGGCCGTGCTCACCCGCCCGCGCCGCTTCGATGGCCGCGTTGAGCGCCAGCATATTGGTCTGCTCGGCGATGCTGCGGATGGTCTGCACGATGGCGCCGATGATGTCCGATTGCTTGCTGACCGCGTCGATACTCACGGCGGCCTGGTTCAGGTCGTGGGAAATTTCTTCGATGATCTGCACGGTTTGCTGCACTACCTCCGACCCCTTGCGGGCGCAGGCGTCGTTTTGCACCGAGGTGGCATGGGCCGAGTCGGCGGCGTTACGCAGGGTGGTGACCTGGTCGGTGATGTCGCTGGCGAACTTCACCACTTTGTACAGGCGGCCATTGGTGTCGAAGATCGGGTTGTAGGACGCTTCCAGGAACAGGGTCTTGCCGTATTTGTTTTTGCGCTCGAAGCGGTGCGAGTGGTATTCGCCGCGGTTGAGGGACGCCCAAAAGGCCTTGTAGGCCGGCGACTCAACTTCATTGCGGTGGCAAAACATACTGTGGTGCTGGCCGACAATCTCGTCCAAGGAGTACTGCACGGTTTTTAGAAAGTTGTCGTTGGCGTTGAGGATCTGGCCTTGGGGCGTGAACTCGATCACTGCCATGGAGCGGCCAATGGCATCGATCAGGCTCTGGTTTTCATGTTCGTGGTGGACCCGCGCCGTGATGTCCGACGCAACTTTGATCACGCTCTGCACGTGATTGTCTTTGTCCAGCACCGGCATGTAGCTGGCTTCGAGCCAGACTTCCTGGCCGTGCTTGTTCAGGCGCATGAAGGTGCCACTGAGCGCCTCGCCCCGCGCCAAGTCACGCCACAGCTTGGCGTAGGCGTCGGTATGGGTGTAGGCCTCTTCGCAAAACAGCCGGTGGTGCTTGCCGCGAATCTCCTCGGCGCTGTAGCCCATGGTTTTGCAGAAGTTGTCGTTGGCGTCGAGGATCACGCCACTAGGGTCGAACTCGATCATGGCCATGGAGCGGCTGATGGCGGCGAGTTTGGCGTTGGATTCGGTGAGTGCGCAGGAAAAACGTTCGATTTGTTGCAGGTCGGATTTGTGATGGCGGTTGAACATGGTCAGATCACCCTAGATTCCCGGCGCCTGGAAGGCGCATTCCATTCATTTGTTGGCTATTGCTGGCACACCTTCATGGGGAAATAACCATCCGAATCGCTTTATATGCCAAGCGTCATCAACGGTTCCGGGTGAGCATAGACACGGCTTGGCGCTATGCAAGGCCACTAGTCAGCCAGCATTTTTAACAATGCGAGGGCGGCGGCTGACAGTGGGCGATCCGGCGAGCCGACCAAGGCAAATTCGCGGTGCAGCGGCACATCCAACGCCATCACGCGCAGGCCCTTGCGCTGGGACGGCAAGGCCATTTCCGGCACCAGTGTGACGCCGACGCCCTCACGCACCAGGCTGAAGGCACTGTTCCATTCACGCACCTCAACGCGGACATCGCGCAAGGTCAGCCCGGCGGCGGCGCCCAGGCTGCGGGCATTGGCGGTGCAGCCACCGGTAGCCAGCACGAAAGGCTGCTCAAGCAACTCCTCAAGCGACACCGTGGCATCGGCCGGGCGTTGCGCCAGCGCATGCTCTATTGGCAGCACTGCCATCCACAAGTCACGGCCCAACACCGTCGCATTGCGCTCGGGCGTGGGGTTGAGGACCACGCCCAAGTCGATAAGGCCGGTGTCGAGCAGGGTGAGCACTTCGTTGTCAGTGACATCCAAGGTGGTGACGTCGATACCGGGATAGAGCTGCGCAAAACGCTGCAATGCGGGTGTCAGAAATGTCGCCAACACCATGGGGAAACTGGCGATGCGAATCGTCCCACGCAACATGGGCCTGGCTTCATCCACGGTGCTGCGAATTGCCTGCAAGGCCCCGAGCATAACCCGCGCCTGCTCGATCACACTCAAGCCCAGGGCGGTGGGCAAGGTCTTGCGCGGTTCACGGGTAAACAGCTGCGCCCCCAGGGTCGCCTCCATGCCGGCCATGGCCTGGCTGGCGGCGGATTGGGTCATGCCCACGCGCTCGGCGGCGGCGGTGATACTGCCGTGATCGGCCACGGCCACCAGCAAGCGCCAGTGCATCAGGTTCATCATGGCAGTAGCTGTCCTTATGGCAGGGGTCTGAACGTTTAATTTTACGCAAGGTGCCATGCCCGCGAGACTGGCGCAAATTCAACGGAGCTGCCGCAGATGAAACTGTATTACTTCCCCCACGCCTGTTCCCTCGCCCCGCATATCGTGCTGCGGGAATTGGCCTTGCCGTTCGATCTGGTACGGGTGGACAACCAGGCCAAGACCACCGCCGAGGGTGAGGACTTCCTGCAGATCAACCCCAAGGGCTACGTCGCCGCGCTGAAACTGGACAACGGCCAGGTGCTGACCGAAGCCAGCGCGATCCTGCAATACCTGGCCGACCTGAAACCCGCCGCAGGCCTGGCGCCGGCTAATGGCAGCTGGGAACGCGTGCGCCTGCAGGAATGGCTGAACTTCATTGCCACCGAGATTCATGGCGGCTTGGCGGTGTTCTTCAACGATGCGATCCAGGGCGAGGTGAAAGCTGCATTCCAGGCCACGCTGTTCAAGCGTTTCACGGTGCTGGTGCAGACGCTGGAGCGCCAGGATTACCTGTTGGGTGCGCAGTACTCAGTGGCAGATGCCTACCTGTTTGTGGTGCTGCGCTGGGCGGCGTTTCACGCGATTGATTTGGATAAGTGGCCGGCGCTGGCGGCGTTTCAGCAGCGGGTGGGTGAGCGGCCGGCGGTGATTGCGGCGTTGGCCGCCGAGAATCCATAAGGCAAACGCAGCCCCTGTAGGAGCCGGCTTGCCGGCGATGGCGTCCTCACGGGCCCTATCGCGGGCAAGCCGGCTCCTACAGAGGGAATGGGGTGGATTGTAGGAAGGTGCCCAGTGCCAGTACATCCACTGAGCCTGAGCGGTCTTCATCAAGATGAGCCACCTGGCTGCGCACGGCTTGATGGACCCGCCGCACACCTTGCCCCAGCCGCAGCGCCCCCCTTAAATCCACCGCCTGCGCGGCGACGATCAGTTCAATACTGGCCAGCCACAGCACCCGCTCGGTCAAGCGCCGTGTCTTGTCGATCACGGCCAGGGCCTGGCCCGCGTAGTCTTCAACCCGGTCCGCCACTGGCACGCTCACCGCCGGTAGCGGGTTGGCCAGATGGCCGATTTCTGCCACCAATGCCGAACTGGTGCGCTGCAACGCCGCCATGCCGACATGACCAGGCTGGGTGATCAGGAAGCGCGGCAGATCGCTGGAGGCCGGCGACAGCAATTTGGCAATACGCTCGGCGCTGCACGCGGCCACCCGGTTCAACGCCAGGCCCAGGCCTTCAGCGGCCAGCGCCAGGTGCGTGCTGTCGAAATTCGCCGTGGCCAGTACCATCGCCGCTTCGCTGATCAATGCCGGGTTGTCTGCACCGCTGCGCAGTTCCAATTCGACCAATTCATGCAGGGCGTGCAGCGCCTGCTGCGCCGCCGCCTGCACCACCGTGGCACAGCGAAAGCTCAAGGGGTCTTGCAGGCGACGCGGGCTGTCGGCCAGTTCGCCGCCCGACAGCAACTGCAACAACGCCGCCGACTGTTCGGTTTGCCCAGGTGCCGGCCGCAGGCGTGAAGCCCATGGCTGGAACGGACTGAGGTTGGCCCGGTAGCCTTCGCACGACAACGCCAACGCCGCCAGCAAAGCCTCCAAGGCCCGCTGCGCCTCAGCGACCAGCAATGCGCCCAGCCCGACACTGGCGGCATTCGCAGAGACCAGCGCCAGGCCGTCTTTACCGGTCAGCGGCACTGACAGCGCCAGGCTCAGGTGCGCCAGGGGCGCCAGGTCGCTCTCGCCCAGCGAGCCGAGCAATGGCACCTCGGGCTCAGCGCCCGAATTGAGCAACGCCAACAAGACATCCGCCGCACCCGGTGAAATACCCGAACGCCCCTGCACCAACCCGGCCAAACGCGCCGCCGTGATTGCGCGCAATTCCTGGCGATTGGCCAAGCGCCCGACCCCCACCGCACGCCCCAGCGGGATGCTCGCCTGCACCGGCGCCACCGGCGTATCCACCGCTGCGCCGAGGCCGGTGTTCACGCCATAGATCGGCGTGCCTTGCGCCGCCAGTGTCAGCAGCAGCCGATGGCCTTCGTCGATGCGTTGGCGTGCCTGCGCGGTGAAGTCCGCCGGTGCATCCTGCCGGGCAATCGCCAGCAAATCGGCAAGCGCCAAGCCTTCGGGATCGAAGTCAATCATGCCCAGCGCAACCGCTGGCCAATCCCCAGGCGCTTGGCTTTTTCCAGCAGGGCATGGCCCAAGGCGATATCACTGAGGCTCAGGCCACGGTGCCAGAACAGGATGGTTTCCTCGGGGGTTTCACGGCCGCTTTTCAAGCCGGCAACGATCTGGCCCAACTCGGCGTGCAGCGTCTCGGCGCTGAGTTTGCCGGCGTCGACATGCGCGCGCAGCGAACCGAACAGGCCGCCCTTGCACTGGCCCCAATCGTCCACCACCCGCTTGCTCATGATGTCGGTGAGCGACAGTTCCACCGCGCTCATGGTGCCGTATGGCACCACAAAAGCACCGGGCTTGATCCACTCGGTGCGCAGCAAGGGCTCGGGCTGATCCAGGCGCGAGGCTTCGACCACGATGTCGGCGCCACGCACGGCGGACTCCCAATCCTCGGTGACGATCACCGGTTTGCCCAGGTCCTGGCGCAAGCGCTCGGCGAAGGCTTCGCGGCTTTCACTGCGGCGTGAGTGCACGCGGATTTCGTCGAAGTCGAACAGGTGGTCGAGCAGGCGCACGTTCCAGTACGCCGTGCCACGCGCGCCAATGTGCGCCAGCACTTTGCTGTCGGGCCGGGCCAGGTATTTGGCGCCGATGGCAGTGATGGCGCCGGTGCGCATATCGGTGATCGCCGAGGCGTCGAGGATGGCCTTGGGAATGCCGGTCGCCGGGTCCAGCAGGTTGAGGATCGCCAGTTCCGAGGGCAAACCCTTGCGGTAGTTGTCGACAAAATCCCCCACCACCTTGACCCCGGCGTAACCGATATCGCCACCCAACACGCCGCGCAATACGTTGAAGTGACCGTTGATCCCGCCGCCGGGAATCAGGTGGGTACGCGGCTCGATCACCGCCTCGCCACGCCCCTGGATCGCCAGGCTCGCTTCGATGGCGCTGAGGATTTCGTCATTGGTAAGCCCCAGTTCGTCAATGTCGAGGCCGTTGAGAAAATCGATGTAGATCGGTTGCATGGTCATGGCGCCTGGAAGACAGCTTGCTGTACATCGGCCTTTTTTGGGATCAGGCCGTTGGCAAAGAACAGGTCGGCGGTGTGTTGCTGGGTGGCGATGTCGGCGGCTTGCAGCGGACGAATCGGCGTGGAGGACCGGTGCGAGAAGTAGCTTTTGACCACCGCTGGAGGCAGGCCCAGGGTCTTGGCCATCAGCGCGATGCTCTCGTCAGGCTGGTCCAGGGACAGACGCTGCGCCTTGGCCAATGTCTGGATGATCGCGCCAATGGACTGCGGATACTGCTTGGCAAACGGGCTGCTGACCACGAAGAAACTGCCCGCCGGGTTGAGGCCCTGGCCATCGCCCAGCACGCGGGCGGAACCGTCTACCACGGCCGCGGAGTAGTACGGGTCCCACACCACCCACGCGTCGACTTTGCCTTGCTCAAAAGCGGCACGCCCGTCAGATGGCGACAGGTACACCACATTCACGTCTTTCCATTGCAAACCGGCGCGCAGCAGGCTTTTAAGGAACAGGTTGTGGGCGCTGGAGCCCTTGAGCAGCGCCACGCGCTTGCCCTTGAGCTCGGCCACGTTGTGCACGCTGCTGTTCTTGGGCACCAGTACCGCTTCGGTCTTGCCCTCATTGGGCTCGACGGCAAAGTACTGCAACTCGATGCCCGCGGCCTGGGCGAAGATCGGCGGGATGTCACCGATATTGCCGATGTCCAGGCTGCCGCCGTTCAGCGCTTCGATCAGCGGCGGGCCGCCGAGGAATTCGATCCACTGCACCTGGGTGCCGGGCAACGCTTCCTCGAAGAGTTTGTGCTCACGGGCCAATACCATGCTCACCGAGCTTTTCTGGTAACCGATGCGTAACGTGGCAGGTTCGGCCGCCAGCACCTGACCGGCGACCAGCGAAAGTACCGCAGCAGCGAAGATTTTAAGCATCAGAGCGCTCCCTTGACCTTGGTCGCCACATCGATCGGCACCCATTGCTGCCAGACGTCTGGGTGGTCCTTGAGGAACGCTTCAGCGACCTGGCGCGGCGGTGTACGTTTCTCGCTCATTTCGCCGAGGATGCCATTGAGCAGATCAATCGGCAGGTCGACCTTTTCAAACACGCTGACCAGTTGCGGGTACTGCGCCTTGAACGGTGCCGACACACCAATCGCCAGCCGCGCCGGCATCGAACGGGTGCCGATGGGGTTGGGGTTTTTCGCGTCCGACAGGGTCTTCCAGGCTTCGGCGTTGAAGGGCGGTTCTTCCAGCTTGACCAGCTTGAACCGGCCCAGCAGCGGCGTCGGCGACCAATAGTAGAACAGCACCGGCTTGCCACGACGGATCGACGACGCCACTTCGGCATCCAACGCCGCGCCGGAGCCGGTGCGGAAGTTGACGAAGCTGTCGGTGAGTTTGTACGCCTTTAGCTTCTGGCTGTTGACGATCTCCGACGTCCAGCCCGTTGGGCTGTTGAGGAAGCGTCCACGGCTCGGGTCTTCGGGGTCGCGGAACACGTCCTTGTAGCGCGGCAGGTCGGCCACCGACTTCAGGTCCGGCGCCAGGGGCTTGATACCGCGCTCGGCATCGCCCTTGATCACGAACTCCGGCACCCACCAGCCTTCGGTGGCGCCTTTGACCGTGTCGCCCAGGCCGAAGACCTTGCCTTCGCTCTCGGCCTTGACCCACGCCGGACTGCGCCCGGCCCACTCTTCGCCGATCACCTGGATATCGTCCTTGGCCAGGGCCGCTTCCAGGCTCACGGTGCTGCCGGGCAAAGTGTCAGTCGGCAGGCCGTAGCCTTTCTCGACAATCAGGCGCAGTACCTCGGTGATCAGGCTGCCGCTTTCCCAGGTGATGTCACCGAAGTGGATGGGTTTGACGGTTTCGGCGGCCGTTGATGGCTGCGCCAAAGCGGCCAGTGCCAGCAGCGAGCCACCGAGCAGGTGTTTAAGTGTTTTCATGCAGAACCTCGTGGTGAATCATTTTCTAGAACACGGAAGATCCAGTGTGGGAGCAAGCCCGCTCCCACATTCGATCTCTGCGGATTCAAGATCGGTTAAAAGTCATAACTGAGCCGTGTGTAGTAAAACGCCCCTTCCGGCGCCGACGGCGACAGGTAGCTGTACTGCTGGCCCGGCGTCTGGCGCAGGCGGGTGTTGAAGTCGTCGGGCTTGCTGTCGAACAGGTTGTTGGCGCCGACTGACAAACGCAGTTGTTTAGTGAAGGCGTAGTTCACGTCCAGGTCGGTGTTCCATTGCGCCGCGAAGGTCTGGTCGTACTGGGCGTTGGCTTCGCTGGCGGCGTATTTGCGGTACTCGCCGTAGCGGGTTTCGCTGAGGGCAATGGTCCAGGCACCGATGCGGTGGGTGGCGCCGAGTACCAGCTTGTCTTCGGGGTAGCCGTGCTCAAGGAAACCACGGGCTTCGCGGGTGAGAATGTCGAAGCCGTTGGGGTTCTCGTGGACCTTCTCGATGGTGGTGCGAGCCTTGGTGTAGCCGGCCGACAGGCTCAACGCGCCGTACTGGGCCAGGTCCAGGTTGTATTTGCCGACGATGTCCACACCGCGCGTACGCGTGTTGGCGGCGTTGGTCATGAACTGCGCCCAGGTGTACTGGCCAAACCCGGCTTGCTGCAGGATCTGCTCGGCGCGCGGCCCGGAAATGCCGCCGCTGTAGAGCAGGCGATCACGGATCGAGATCTGGTAGGCATCGATGGTCAGCGAGGCGTTTTCGATTGGGCGCAGCACCAGGCCCAGGGAGTAGTTGGTGGATTTTTCCGGTTTGAGCGGCTCGGCACCCAGCGCACGGGCGGCCGGGTTGTCGGCGGGCAGCATGCGCGTCAACACCGGGTTGCCGTTGATGTCGACGTTGGTGGTGGTGGTCCACGACGTGCCGATCTGGCCCAGGGTCGGCGCACGGAAGGAGTTGTTCACCGTGGCGCGCAAGCCCACCTGCGGCGTGAAGTCATACCGCGCCGAGAGCTTGCCGGTGGTGGCCGAACCAAAGTCCGAATAGTGCTCGGTACGCCCGGCCAGGCCGACCTGGAATTTGTCGGTGAGCTGGTGCTCAAGACCGACGTAAACGCCGCCGACATCACGCTTGTAGGTGCCGGCGTCGTCTGGCGTGAGACCGGAGGCTTGCACCGCGCCAACCTGCACACCGTTGATGCCACCAAAGGAGTAGGACTCATAGTCGCCCTCCTCCAGCCGATACTGCTCATGCCGGTAGGCAATGCCCGCAGAGACAGTCAGCGGATGGCTTGACCAGTTGACGTCCAGATCCTTGGCGTAATCCAGGCCGATGTTGGTCTGGTCGTTGACCAGGGTGGCCACGTCGAATTTGGTCGGACTGTTCAGGCCATAGCTCGGGTTGACCGTGTTGAAGGCCAGCTCATCGTGCTTGTCGCGACCGTAGGTGGCACTGAGGTCGAAGCGCCCGAGGGTGTCGTCTTCGTAGCGGGTGCCGACGGTGAGCGCACCGTCTTCATAGCGGTAGCGGTATTTGGGAATGGTGCCGTTGGGGTAGATGCCCTGCACGTTGTTCGGGTTATTCGCCAGCAGCGGTGGCGTGTTGTTCACCGACTTGTCCTGGCCGAAAGTGGCGAAACTGTAGAGGCGCCATTGGTCACTCAGGCCGACTTCGGCATTCGCCGCCAGGTTGAATTTATCGCGCCCTGCACCGCCCCACCGTGGGTCTTGCAGTTGGCCGTCGGCGACGTATTTGTCGCCAATGTCGGTGGGTTTGTTGTTGAGGGTGTTGAAGCTCAGGGTAAGGAAGCCATCCCCCGGCAACCCCAGGCCGTACCAGCCGTCGGTGGTTTTGCTGAAGCCGTCGCCCTGGGCGTATTTGCCCAGTTGGGTGTTGACCTGGCCGCCGCTGTCACGCTCCTTGAGCACGATGTTGACCACGCCTGCCACCGCATCCGAGCCGTATTGTGCCGACGCGCCATCGCGCAGCACTTCGACGTGGTCGATGCTGCTGATGGGGATCATGTCCAGGTCCACCGGCTGCGCGCCAATGAACGGCACGCCACCGGAGATGTTCACCACCGCCGAGGCATGGCGGCGTTTGCCGTTGATGAGCACCAGCGTCTGGTCCGGCGCCAGGCCGCGCAAGGACGCGCCCTTGGGGTTCTGGCCACGGGTGGCGCTCTGGTTCTGCGGAAAGTTGAACGACGGCAGCAGTTGGAACAGCGCCTGGTTGAGGCTGGTGGCACCGGTCTGCTTGAGTTCTTCAGCGTTGATTACGTCTACCGGGGCGGCGCTGGTAAGGGCCGTGGCATCACTGCGCCGGGTGCCGATGGCGACTACGCGGTCCAGGGTCGGCGCTTGCGCTGCACTGGTTTGTGCCTTGACGTTGCTGGTCGCGTTTTTGCTCGCGCCTTCCTTGATGATGAACGCACCGTCCGGACTGACCTGGACCTGCAGGCCGGTGCCTTTGAGCGCGGCGTCCACTGCCTGTTGCGCCGACAGCGAACCGTCCACGCTGGCCGAGGAATAGTTACCCAATTGCGGCGTAAACGAGATCACCTGGCCGCTTTGGCGACTGATGTTCAGCAGCACCTCATCCAGCGGGCCAGGCGCGATGTGGTAGACCTGGCGCACCTCTTCTGCACCGGCGGCAAACGAGAAAAACAGACTGGCCAACGGCACCAGTGCAAAGGTTCGACGCGGCACACGGTTGAACTGATTCACTTTGGCTCCCCCCAAGGAAACACAAGAACGCTGCTCCCCGCAGCGCTTACGGGAGTGATGTGGGCCAGCGGGGGGAAAACTTGCAGATCGTTTGGTTATGTCCTTAGAACCCACACAGGCATAGCCCCCTCGCTCTCTGTGGGAGCTGGCTTGCCTGCGATGAAGTCGACTCGGTTGGACTGACAGACCGAGCCGCCCGCATCGCAGGCAAGCCAGCTCCCACAGGGACCGAGTGAATCGGCTATACCGCACTGACAGTCACCCACAAATCGGTGCGGCGGGTGATGTGGATCGGCAAGGTGCGCGCCAGGGTGTCGAGGATTTGCTGGGGGTTGTCCAGGCGGTAGAGGCCGCTGACGCGCAGGCCGGCCACGGACGGGTCCAGGCGCAGCACGCCGTTGTGGTAGGGCCGCAGCGCGTCGATGACTTCGGCCAGCGGCCGGTCGCGCACTTGCAGGAAGCCATCGACCCAGGCCGTGGCACCGGAGGAACTGGCCTGTACCGGGCCGAACCCGGCACGGTCGTAATGCACCTCATGGCCGACGGCGAGTTGCAGGCGTTCGCCGTTCTGGCCGTCGATTTCCACCGCGCCGTTAAGGGCGACCACCTGGCCCTGCCCTTCCCGCTCGCGCACCAGGAAACGGGTGCCATAGGCGCGCAGGCGGGCCTGCTCGGTCTGGATCAGGAATGGCCGGACGCGGTCGCTGGCGACCTTGGCCAACAACTCGCCTTCGCGAAGACGTATAAGGCGGCGTTGCGGATCAAACTGGATGTCGGCCGCGCTTTGTGCGTTGAGCAGCAATTCGCTGCCATCGTCCAACGTGACGGTACGGCGCTCGCCGGTGCCGGTGCGGATATCCGCCGTGAGTTCCGTCAATGGCACGCCGAGCGGTTTGGCCAGCAAGGCTGCGCCGACGGCCACACCGGCACCGGCCAACGCGACTTGCAAAACCTGGCGTCGACTGGATGGCGCCTCCAGCGCCTGCTGCAACACCTGGCCACTCACGCCTTGCGCCTGGGGTACCTGGAACACACCCAGGCGGGTTTCCAACTGTCGGCACAGGGCGTCATGCCGTGGGTCGGCGGCGCGCCATTGTTCATACTGCTGCCAGTCGCCCGCCGTGGCCTGGCCGGAACGCAACAGCACGTACCAGCGCGTGGCGCTGTCGATCAACTCGTCGTTCATTCCAGGCACAGCCGCAGGCAACGGTTGAAGGCGCGGGTCATGTAGTCGCTGACTGAACGCTGGGAAATCCCCAGCTCGGCAGCGATTTCCGGGTAGGTCAGGCCATTGAGCTGGGACAGCAGAAAGGTCGCCTTGACCTTGGCCGGCAAGCCGTCGAGCAGCTGGTCGATGGCTTGCAGGGCTTCGAGCATTTGCGCCAGTTCTTCCGGCGACGGTGCGCTGCTCGTCTCGTCGTTGTCGAGCGCGTCGAGGTAGGCGCGCTCCAGATCACGGCGGCGCCACAATTGATACATCAGGCGTTGGGCGATGGTGGTGAGCAGCGCACGCGGCTGGCGAATGGGCACGACACCCGGCGCACTCAGCAACTGGACGAAGGTGTCGGCGGCGATGTCTTCGGCGTGCGCGCGGGAATCGAGATGGCGGTGCAAACGGCTGCACAGCCAGTCGTAATGACTGCGGAACAATCCGCCCACGTAATCGCTGTGAGAAGTGTCGGCGCCGGACATAGTGGCTCCATCTGAGTAGGTTGCGCGTTATGTCCGGTGTTCCGGTGGAGCGATCCTAGCAAGGCCGCTTATTCTTTAATAATATTTAAAAGGTATTTTTATATAACCTTATTGAAGTTTCGGGAAACCGGCGTTTATGGCCTGTCGTTGGTAGTCCAGGAGCACTTCGTAGTCGGCTTCGCCGGCGGGTAGCACGGCCTGCAGGCCCAGCGTCTCGGCGACGTGCGGCAAGTCCTGCAACGCCTGATTCATGGCCTGGCGGAGTTGAATGACCTGTTCATCGCTCAAGCCCAATGGGCCGATGTAGGGCAAGGTCGGGCTTGGCGCGCTGCGGGTAACAATGCGCAGCCCCGCCACTTCCAGCGGCGCGAAACGGGCCAGGTAGTCGTAGGTGACGCTGTCGATGGCGGCAAGGTCGGCGCGGTTTTCACGCAGCCACCGCAGGCTCTCGCGGTGGGCGCCGCTGATGCCGACGCTGGCGAAGAAACGCCCGTCGCGCTGCAAAGGGGCCAGGCGCTCGCGCAGCAGGTTCATGCCGCTGTTGGAGTCGTGACCGTTGATAACGCCGCGGCTGTTGTAGAAGTCCGCCAGGGTTTGATGCGGGTTGTCGTCGCGGGTCAGCAGCAAGCTGCAATGTTCTCCATCGCTGCTGTGGGGCAGCTCATAACGCGGGCGACCGATCACGCGGACCTGTCCGCGCAATTGGGTTATCAGCGGATAGCCGCAGGTTTGAGTCAGCAGTAACTCAGGTGCGCGCCACAGGGCGTGCAGGTCGAGGTGATCGGCGTTGAGGCGGCGCAGCCCAAGGTGTTCCAGGATGCGCGTCAGCCATTGCTGGTTGGCGTGCTGGATCGGCTCGGGCGCGACATACATCAGCAGCTCGGCGTAGTGGTCACTCATGGTCATCTCTCACGCAAAAGGGTGCCGGGGGCTGTCGATGGCCTTGAGGCCGTGGCGGCTGATCAACTGGCCGTAGCCTTGCACCAGGAAGCCACCGCTGCGCGCCACCCATTGCTCACGTCGGGCGCGGTAGACCGTCGGCAGCAAGTACCAGGGCAGTTTCGGCAAGTCGTGGTGCACCAGGTGCAGGTTGTTGTTGAGGAACAGCCAGGTCCACGGCCAGGACGCTTCGTTGAGCACGGTGCGTTGCTCCGGCTGCGGGTGCGGGCGGTGTTCATAGTAGGAACGGATCGAGGCCAGGGACAAGGCCGGCACGCTGACCAGCAGCAGGTAATGCCACACCGACAGCGCACTGTAGTGGGCGATGAAACCCAGCATCAGCACAGTGACGGCGCTGTGGACCAGCCACATCGGCCACACCTGGGGCAGGCGTTGCAACTCATGGCGGGCCAAACGGCCAATCGCCAAGGGCGCCGCCAGCAGGAAGCGGCCGAGCACGGTCTTGGTCAGCCAATGCACGCCACGCTCGAACAGCGAGCTGGTGTCCCATTGCTGCTGGTTGAGGTAGCGGCTTTCCGGGTCGATGCCCGGCAGGGTCAAGTCTTTGTCGTTGTGGTGCAGCAGGTGGCTGTCGCGGTACAGCGTGTAGGGGTACCACACGGCGAAGGGGGCGTAGCCGAGGATTTTATTCAGCAGCGGCGAACGGGTGGGATGGCCATGCAGCAGTTCATGTTGCACCGACAGCCACAGCGTCACCAGCGGGATCAGCAACAGGGTGCTCAACCACGGGCCCAGCCAGTGGCTGGCGAGGATCACGGCGAACCAGCCGGTGTACACGCCGATCAACAACAGCCAGGTCGGCCATTCGGTTCTGGCGGTGAAGGTGGTGGCCAGGGCTTCGATTTCCCGGCGTTGGGTCGGATCAAGGTAGTTGGCCATCGGCAGCTCAGAGCAGGTGTTTCCTGCTCTGTGCAATGAGGCGCGAAAATCTTGCAGATCGTTTGGTTCTAAGCTTGTAACTCAGTGACCGAACAGGCCTGTTTCCGACTTCTTGGCCTTTTTGTCTGCGCGTTTTTCATCGGCGGTCTTTGCCGGTTTTTTCTTCGCGGCTTTCTTTGAATCCATACCTTTGGCCATGATGCATGCTCCACTGACAGGGGATGTAGCACTGGGTATACCACCTATTGCCCGGCAGAAGGCGCTTATAATCTCCGGCCCTTGATAACGCCTGCCTGAACACCATGCCCGAATTGCACATCGAACCCTTGGCAGAGCCGCTGTGGCCGCTGCTGAACAAGTTTTACCGCAGCCACAATTCCCCGATGAAGGCGCTCAAGGGCGGGCGTTTGTGGGTGGCGCGGGACGGTGAGATTGTCGCCGGGTTGTGCCTGACGCCGGTGGTTGGCGGGCAGTTCCTGACCGGGATGTTCGTTGACCCCGCCTATCGCGGCCAGGGGTTGGCGGCGCGGGTGATCGAGGCGGCGGTGGCCGAGGTGGAAGGAACGGTGTGGTTGCTGTGTCACCCGGACCTGGAACGGCTGTATCAACCCATGGGCTTCACCCAGGACACACCGCTGCCGCAGTCCCTCAGCGAACGGCTGGTGCGCTACAGGCGCAACAAACCGATGATCGCGATGGGCTTAGATCGTTTGGTGAGGTCGACCTCGGATAATGTGTGATCAGCACGTGCAGGGCCCATGCTAGCCTCGGCGGTACAGTGGCCCTTCACAGGATGATCATGAAAACGACGCTTGCAGTTCTCTCCCTCACCGCCCTGCTCACCCCGGTCTTGGGCCAGGCAGCCGACACCCCCATCACCGCCCAGCAGTATCAGAGCGTGCTTGCCGGCAACTGGCGCGACCCCGCCAACAGCGCCCGCGACGGCTATCGCCATCCGCAACAGACCTTGGCGTTTTTTGGCTTGGGCGCCAGGCAGACGGTGATTGAAATCACCCCCGGTGGCGGCTGGTACAGCGAGGTGCTGGCGCCGCTGCTCAAGGATCACGGGCAGTACGTTGCGGCCGTGCAAGCGGCGAGCAGCAGTGAGTACGCGCGAGCGTCCGAAGCAAATCTGAAGAAGAAATTCGCCGCCGACCCCGCGCGCTACGGCAAGGCCTCGGTGGTCGAGTTCGACCCCAAGGCCCCGGTGTTCGGCAAACCCGCGTCGGCGGATGCCGTACTGACCTTCCGCAACGTGCATAACTGGGTGGAGGCAGGCACTGCGCCGGCCACCTTCAGCGCCTTTTACGCCGTGCTCAAGCCCGGCGGCGTGCTGGGCGTGGAAGATCACCGGGCCAAGGATGGGGCGGATCTGCAGGCGATCAAGGACAGCGGTTACCTGACCACCGCGCAGGTGGTGAAGCTGGCGTCCGATGCCGGGTTCAAGCTGGCGGGACAGAGCGAGGTGAATGCTAATCCGAAGGACACCAAGGACTACCCGGCTGGCGTGTGGACGTTGCCGCCGACGCTGAGATTGGGCGAGCAGGATAAGGCGAAGTATGTGGCGATCGGGGAGTCGGACCGGATGACGTTGCGGTTCATTAAACCGACCCGATAACAATTATTGAAGTATCGCTTTTCTGTGGTGAGCGGGCTTGTCCCGCGCTGGGCTGCGAAGCGGCCCCTATCCAAGCCACCGCGGTGCGTCAGGCACACTGCGGTGACAGGTTTGGGTCTGCTTCGCAGCCCAGCGCGGGACAAGCCCGCTCACCACAACGAGCAGCCTCACATTCAGATGCAGGATCAATCGTCGGCCGTGGGGTCCAAGTCCGGGAACATGACTTCGATAAAGCCGAACTTGCTGAAGTCGGTGATCCGCGACGGGTACAACCGGCCGATCAGGTGATCGCATTCATGCTGCACCACCCGCGCATGGAAACCATCGGCAAAGCGCACGATGGGCTCACCCTTGGGATCAAAGCCTTCGTAGCGAATCTGCTGATAGCGATCCACCGCACCCCGCAAACCCGGCACGGACAGGCAACCTTCATAGCCTTCCTCCAGCACCGGACTCAACGGCGTGATCAGCGGGTTGATCAGGATCGTCTGCGGCACGGGCGGCGCGTCCGGGTAGCGTTCGCTGGCTTCGAAACCGAAGATCACCAATTGCAGGTCGACACCGATCTGCGGCGCAGCCAAGCCGACCCCACCCACATGTTCCATGGTCTGGAACATGTCATCGATCAATTGCCACAGTTCGGGGCTGTCGAACATTTCCGGCGGAACCGGAGGCGCGATACGCAGCAGGCGCTCGTCGCCCATTTTCAGGATTTCACGGATCATCGATCAGACTTCATCGGTAGTGGGCTTGGAGTGGTCCCGGCCAAGGCCTGAGACATGCTGTTTTTCATCGGTATGGCCCGGCTCTTCGAACTCTTTTTCGCCCGGGTCCTTGCCCTCGGCGGACATGTGTTCGATCACCGCGTTCATCTCCGCCCCAAGCAACAGCACGGCAGCGGAAATATAGAAATACAAGAGCAACACGATGATCGCGCCGATACTGCCATACATGGCGTTGTAGTCGGCAAAGGTTTTGACGTAGTAGCCAAAGCCCAGGGAGGCAACGATCCACACCACCACCGCCAGCACCGAGCCTGGGGTGATAAAGCGGAATTTCTGCTCGACGTCCGGCATCACGTAGTACATGAGGGCCACGGCGAACATCAGCAAAATCACGATCAAAGGCCAACGCAAGATGGTCCACAAGGTGACCACGAATTCCTGCATGCCGATCTGCCCGGCCAGCCATTCCATCACCTGCGGCCCGAGCACCATCAGCGCGGCAGCGGCCAGCAGCATGCCGGCGATGCCGACGGTGTAGAAAATCGACAGTGGGAAGCGCTTCCAGATAGGACGGCCTTCAACCACGTCGTAGGCCGCGTTCATCGCGCTCATCATCAAGCGCACGCCGGCAGAGGCCGTCCACAGTGCGATCACGATACCCACCGACAGCAGGCCACCCTTGGATTGCTGCAACTGGTCGATCACCGGGTTGACCTGCTCCAGGGCCTGGGGCGGCAACACCAGTTCCGATTGCATGCGCAGCCAGGTGAAGAAGTCCGGCAGATGCAGGAACCCGATCAGGGCAATCAAGAACAGCAGGAAGGGGAACAGCGAGAACAGCATCTGGTAGGCCAGTGCCGAAGCATAGGTGGGCATTTCGTCATCGACGAATTCCTTGACGGTGCGCACCAGCACTTTGTGCAGCTTGAGACCATCGAGAACCGGAAAAATCATAGCGTCTCCTTTCGCCGCAAAAAGGTTGAGTTCGTGGGCGACTCAGGGGCCGTTTTCTACATCAAGGTAGCCTATTTGGCGACCTCGAAACAATTTCGAAACTTTTATTCAGCGTCTGTGACACAAAAACGGCCATCCGTGGATGGCCGCTTGGTTGCGCACTGGCAGCCTTACTTGGTCGCTTTTTTTACCGCGTCCTTGGTGTCGCCTACCGCTTTCTGAACTTCGCCTTTCTTTTCCTGGACCACACCTTCAGCGCGCAGTTTGTCGTTGCCGGTGACTTTACCGACACCTTGCTTGATATTACCGACCGCCTCGTTTGCCACGCCTTTAGCCTTGTCAGATGTGCTGCTCATGGTATTTCTCCGAAAGAACAATCAAGGGTTTTGGGTCATTACGTAAAGATTGACCCGAGGCCGTTCAGCAGAGTTTCAATTATTTTGCCCACGCATTTCATCGCCGGCCGCAGGTTTGGCTTTATGTTTTGCCGCCAACCCCTGAGAATGCCCGGCACATTCAGGCTATAACGCTGAATAACAGATCCCGTAGGAAGGTTATGAAACTCAATAAAGCACAGGCCATCGCCCGCCGAAACACCGAACTGGGCGGTGCCGTACTCGGCGTCAACAACTGCCATTTCACCGACCTGGACCGCAAGCGCAACATCTGGTGGTTTGACCTGCGGGTGGGCCGTATTGCCGTGGGCCAGTACGAGTGGATCCACCTGTTGATGCACAACGCCGAGACCGACCAGTTGCTGCACCTGAAGGTGCCAACCGTGTTCCTGCGCGAGAAGCTCGAAGGCCTGGTGGTGCGCAATGCGGGCAAGCGCAAGCCGGAGATCACCCTGGAGCTGAGCGCGGACAAGGACTCGTTCCTCAAGGACGTCCGCCCTGCCGGCACCGGCGTCAGCTTCGCGCAGTTCGCCCTGTAGGATCTCCCCTTTTGCAGAAGCCCGGTTTGCCGGCGATGCGATCTCAAGGACGCCATCGCCGGCAAGCCGGCTCCTACAAGGGGATGCACTCCAATACAGGCAATAAAAAACCCCGCATCGGCGGGGTTTTTTATGGGGTTACTTTTTAAGACCGAGCTTCTTCAACTCTTCATCGCGCAATTCACGTCGCAGGATCTTGCCCACGTTGGTAGTCGGCAACGCATCGCGGAATTCTACGGCCTTGGGCACCTTGTAGGCGGTGACGTTGGCGCGCATGTGCTCCATCACCTGGTCCTTGGTCAGAGTGGCACCCGGCTTGACCACGATAAACAACTTGATGTGCTCACCGGACTTCTCATCCGGCACACCGATGGCCGCGCACTGCAGCACGCCTGGCAGGCCTGCCAGCACGTCTTCCAGCTCGTTCGGGTACACGTTGAAGCCCGAGACTAGGATCATGTCTTTCTTGCGATCGACAATGCGCATATAGCCGTCGGGCTGGATGATCGCGATGTCACCGGTCTTCAGCCAGCCTTCGCTGTCGAGCATTTCGTCGGTGGCGTCCTGGCGCTGCCAATAGCCTTTCATCACCTGCGGGCCCTTGACGCAGAGTTCGCCGGTTTCGCCCAGCGCCAGTTCGGTGCCGTCGTCGGCAATGACTTTGCACACCGTGGACGGTACCGGGATGCCGATGGTACCGATCTGGATGTGCTGGATCGGGTTCACAGTGGCCACCGGGCTGGTTTCGGTCATGCCGTAGCCTTCGCAGATGCCACACCCGGTCACGGCCTTCCAGCGCTCAGCGGCGGCCAATTGCAGGGCCATGCCGCCGGACAGGGTGACTTTCAGCGCGGAGAAGTCCAGCTTGCGGAACGCCTCGTTGTTGCACAGCGCCACGAACAGGGTGTTCAGGCCGACAAAGCCGCTGAACTTCCACTTCGACAGTTCCTTGACCATCGCCGGCAGGTCGCGCGGGTTGCTGATCAGGATGTTGTGATTGCCGATCAGCATCATCGCCATGCAATGAAAGGTGAACGCATAGATGTGGTACAGCGGCAGCGGGGTGATCAGGATCTCGCAACCTTCATTGAGGTTGGAGCCCATCAGCGCCTTGCACTGCAACATGTTGGCGACCAGGTTGCGGTGGGTGAGCATTGCGCCCTTCGCCACGCCAGTGGTGCCGCCGGTGTATTGCAGCACTGCCACATCACTGCTGGCCGGGCTCGCGTCGCTGACCGGTTGGCCATGCCCCTTGGCCAGCACGTCGTTGAACTTGATCGCCTTGGGCAAGTGATACGCCGGGACCATTTTCTTCACGTACTTGATGACGCTGTTGATCAGCAGACGCTTGAGCGGCGGCAACAGGTCGGCGACTTCGGTGACGATCACGTGCTTGACGGCGGTCTTGGGCACGACCTTTTCCGCCAGGTGCGCCATGTTGGCCAGGCACACCAGCGCCTTGGCGCCGGAGTCGTTGAATTGGTGTTCCATTTCCCGCGCGGTGTACAGCGGGTTGGTATTGACCACGATCAGGCCGGCACGGATGGCACCGAACACAGCGACCGGGTACTGGAGGACGTTGGGCAGTTGCACGGCGATGCGATCGCCAGGCTGCAGGTCGGTATGCTGTTGCAGGTACGCGGCGAAGGCGCCGGACAATTCGTACAGCTCACCGTAGGTGATGGTCTTGCCCAGGTTGCTGAAAGCCGGTTTGTTGGCGAAGCGCTGGCAGGACTGCTTCAGTACCGCCTGAATATTTGGATACTCGTCTGGATTGATTTCTGCAGCAATCCCGGCGGGGTACTTATCCTTCCAAAAGTCTTCGTTCATGGAAGCCCACTCCTCAGCGACGTCAGCGACGCGAATTCATCATCGCATTTGATGCGATTATTATTGGTGTATGTTTTTTTAGGTGAATCTGGCGCTTTCAAGCAGGCCGAGACGTCACAAAGCGCGCCGAGAGTAGCAGCTTTGCCAAAGGTCGCCTAGAGCCAAAGGAGGGCCCTGCGGTCATAAACGCGACTGTCCTACAATATTCGGTCACGGTTTAGACGAAGCCGAAATAACCCTGCAAAAGGCTCTGGAGCGGGCTTTACACCGATACAAATGTAGGAGCCGGCTTGCCGGCGATGGCGATCTCAGGGACGCCATCGCCGGCAAGCCGGCTCCTACAGTGTGTAGCATTTCAATTCGAGGTCAGGCGATGTCCCGCAGCTCCCGGCGCAAGATCTTGCCCACGGGCGTCATCGGCAACGACTCGCGCAACACGATATGTTTGGGCACCTTGTACCCGGTGAAGTTGGTCTTGCAGTACGCCTTCAACTCCTCAAGGCTCACCCCTTGCGCACGCGCCACCACGAACAGCTTCACCGCCTCCCCGGTGCGATCATCCGGCACGCCGATCACCGCGCAATTGGCCACGGCCGGGTGCGCCATCACCACGTCTTCGATCTCGTTGGGGTACACGTTGAAGCCCGAAACAATGATCAGGTCTTTCTTACGGTCGACAATGCGCACAAAACCATCGTCATCGATCACGGCGATGTCGCCTGTCTTGAGCCAGCCCTCGGCGTCCAGCGCTTCGGCCGTGGCGGCCGGTTGCTGCCAGTAGCCCTTCATCACCTGCGGGCCCTTGATACACAGCTCGCCGCGCTCGCCCAACGGCAGCTCGGCGCCATGGTCATCAATCACCTTCATCGCCGTCGCCGGTACGGGAATGCCCACGGTGCCCAGGCGGGATTTATTGCCGTAGGGGTTGGTGCTGGCCACCGGAGAGGTTTCCGTGAGGCCGTAGCCTTCGCCGATGGCGCAACCGGTGATCTGCTGCCAGCGCTCGGCAGTGGCCTTGATCAGTGCAGTGCCGCCGGAGTTGGTGAGCTTGAGGTGGGAGAAGTCGAGGGACTTGAAGTCAGGATGGTCCATCAACGCCACGAACAGCGTGTTGAGCCCCAGCAGCCCGGTGAAGCGCCACTTTTTCAGCTCCTTGATAAAGCCGCCGATGTCCCGTGGGTTGGTGATCAGCACGTTGTGGTTGCCAGAGACCATCATGCACATGCAGTTCGCCGTGAAGGCATAGATGTGATACAGCGGCAGTGGCGCAATCATCACCTCCTGCCCTTCCTTGATCAGCGGGTGGCCGTCATCGCCGGTCTGGGACATGCATGCACGCACCTGCTGCATGTTCGCCACCAGGTTGCCGTGGGTGAGCATCGCGCCCTTGGCCAAGCCGGTGGTGCCGCCGGTGTATTGCAGCACCGCGATATCGTCCAGGGTCACCGGGTGACGCGTGACGCCCAGGCCCGCGCCCATGTGCAAGGCACGCTTGAACGACACAGCGCGCGGAAGGCTGTAGGCCGGGACCATCTTTTTGACTTTGTCGACCAGGGTGTTGACCAGCCAGCCTTTGGCGGCAGGCATGAAGTCGCCCATCTTGGCTTCGATCAGGTAGTCGATCTCGGTGTCGCTGCACACCTCCTGCACCCGCGACCCGAACAGGTTGAGGTAGACCAGCGCACGCACGCCGGCGTCCTTGAACTGGTGGCGCATTTCGCGCGGGGTGTACAGCGGGTTGGTATTGACCACGATCAGCCCGGCGCGCAAGGCACCGAACACGGCAATCGGGTAATGCAGCACATTGGGCATCTGCACGGCGATGCGGTCGCCGGGCTTGAGGTCGGTGTGCTGCTGCAGGTAGCCGGCGAAGGCCGCGCTGTGGCGTTCCAGCTCGGCGTAGGTGAGGGTGATGCCCATGTTGCTGAATGCCGGACGGTCGGCAAAGGCCTTGCAGGAACGTTCGAAGACTTCGATCACCGACTTGTAGGCAGAGAGGTCGATGTCATTGGGAACGCCCGCCGCGCGTTTGTCATTCCAGAAATCAGGTTGCATTATTCTTGTCCTCTTACCTGAGTGTGTCCGGCCGCTGCAGGTGTAGAACCTCTACACCGATAAAAAGCGGAGCTTTGGGGACGTTAGCAGCTATGGCCAAACAGGCAAATACGGGAAAGAGCGTCATTAATTGCGTGAATCTTCCTACAAGGCCTTGCGCTGATCAGACGCTTCCCGTGGGATGAGCTATACACTGCAACGACCCTGAGCAAAGGAAGCGCCATGAACCACAGCACCTTCTGGCTGACCGCGAATGACCGCAGCCGCCTGTACGTCAATCAATGGATGCCCGACGGCCCGCCCAAGGCCCTGGTGATGCTGTCCCATGGCATGGCCGAGCACAGCGGGCGTTATGCACGCCTGGCCGACGCCTTGTGCGCCGCCGGCTACGGCCTGTACGCTCCGGACCAGCGTGGCCACGGCCGTACCGCCGACGAAGGCACCCTGGGCCTGTACGCCGAGAAGGACGGTTGGAACAAGGTGGTGGGCGACCTGGCGAGCCTCAATCAGCATATCGGCCAGCAACAGCCGGGGCTGCCGATCATTCTGCTGGGCCACAGCATGGGCAGCTATATCGCCCAGGCGTACTTGCTGCACCACAGCGCCAGCCTCAATGGCGCGATTCTCAGCGGTTCGAATTTCCAGCCGGTGGCCCTTTACCGCGCCGCACGGGTGATCGCCCGGGCCGAGCGCCTGCGCCAAGGTTTGCGTGGCCGCAGTGCGCTGATCGACTTCTTGTCGTTTGGATCGTTCAACAAAGCGTTTAAACCCAATCGCACTGCTTTTGACTGGCTCAGCCGCGATCCAGTGGAAGTCGACAAGTACATCAACGACCCGCTGTGCGGGTTCCGTTGCACCAATCAATTGTGGATCGACATGCTCGGCGGCTTGCAGCAAATCAGCAAAGCGTCCAATCTCGCCCAGATCGACCCAGGCCTGCCGATCCTGGTAATGGGCGGTGAATGTGATCCGGTCAGTGAGGGCAAGCGTCTCAAAAGCCTGGCCCACGCCCTGCGTGAAGCCGGCTGCCAGCACGTGCAATTGACGATTTACCCGCAGGCGCGCCACGAAGTGTTCAACGAAGCCAACCGTGACGAGGTCACAGGGGATGTGCTGGCGTGGCTGGATCAGGCCCTGACTTTGCGCAGGCCGGCCCGCTGCGAATAACTTTTCTTTTAAAATCAGCCGGTTAAAATCGGCTGATAATGACCGTTTAGCCACAGGATGCACCTTTAGATGACCCAGGTAACCAACACCCCGTACGAAGCCCTCGAAGTCGGCCAGACCGCCAGCTACAGCAAGTTGGTGGAAGAGCGCGATATCCAGCTGTTCGCCGCGATGTCCGGTGACCACAACCCGGTGCACCTGGATGCCGAGTACGCCAAGGCGACCATGTTCAAGGAGCGTATCGCCCACGGTATGTTCAGCGGCGCCCTGATCAGCGCGGCAGTGGCCTGCGAGCTTCCTGGGCCGGGCACGATCTATATCGGCCAGCAGATGAGCTTCCAGAAGCCGGTCAAGATCGGAGACACCCTGACCGTGCGCCTGGAAATCCTCGAAAAGCTGCCGAAGTTCCGCGTGCGCATCGCCACCCGTGTGTTCAACCAGCGCGATGAGCTGGTCGTGGACGGCGAAGCAGAGATCCTCGCGCCACGTAAGCAGCAGGTCGTGACCTTGACCGAGCTGCCACCGATCAGCATTGGTTGATCATCGCGCATAAAAAAAGCCCCGCATCTGCGGGGCTTTTTCCATTCAGCTACGGCTCAAGACTGAGCGCGAGCCTGGTTACGCAGGGCTTTCACCTGGTCATGGTTGCGTTGAGCGCCGCCGTACTGACGTTCAACCAAGTCACGGATACCCTGCAGGTTGTGCTTGTTGATCTTCTCGATCGCTTCCTTGTAAGCCTTCAGGGCATGGTCTTCACCGCGCTCGGCTTCGTTCAGCACAGCCTCTTCATCTTTACCGGTCACCAGCGACTTCACGTCGACCCAGCCACGGTGCAGGGCACCGGCAACGCTGCCGGACTCTTCCGGATCGCCACCCAGGGCGCGAACAGCAGTTTGCAGCTCGGCGGCTGCGGTGGCGCAATCGGCGGAGCGTTTTACGAACAGGGCTTTGAGCTCTGGATGCTTGATGTCTTCAGCACAAGTCGCGAAGCCTTTCTGGCCGTCTTTGCTGGTCTCGATCAGGTCGTTGAGTACGGAGATCGATTCTTTATTGATGTCAGTCATTTTTCAATTCCTTGTGCGGGTTAAGAAACGTGTATTAATGATTGCAGCGCCCGTGCCAGGTTTTGATAAACTTTTTTTCTTTGTATTTCAACTAGTTACGAATTATTGAACCATCTGTATGTACGTTATTTGCATGATCTGTCATTTGGCCTTCATGCAGAATGCCTGTATTTTCGAAGACCTCGCCTCTACCGCTAGAAGCTCATGAACCCGGAAAAACTCGAATTGCTGATCACCCGCGAAATGCCCTTCGGCAAATACAAGGGTCGGATCATCGCCGACCTGCCCGGCCCCTACCTCAATTGGTTCGCCCGTGAAGGTTTCCCCCACGGCGAACTGGGCGGTTTGCTGGCCTTGATGCAGGAAATCGACCACAACGGTTTATCCGAACTGCTGGAACCGCTGCGCGCCAAACATGGCAAACCCGCCCCTCGCCATTAAGAGCCCTCTATGCCACGGAATGCAGACAACGAACTTCACTGGCAGGCCATCGCTGAGCGCTATGCCCTGGAACCCGGCCCGATCAATCTGGAAAACGGCTACTTCGGCCGCATGAGCCGGGCGGTGCAAACGCACTACTTGGAGCAGGTCGCGTTTATCAACCGCAGTAACTCACTGTATGTGCGCCAGACGTTCGAGCAAGGCGAGAATATCGAGATTCGCCGGCAACTGGCCGAACTGATGGATGTCGACCCCGAATCGGTGGCCTTTACCCGAAACGCCACCGAAGCCTTGCAGTCACTGATCCGCAACTACAACCGCCTGCAACCGGGCGACCAAGTGTTGATCAGCGACCTGGAATACGACACGGTGAAGGGCGCCATGCGTTGGCTGGCGGGCTACCGTGGCGTGGAGGTGATCGAACTGTCCCATAGTCACCCGGCCAGTTTCGACAGCCTGGTGCAGACATATCGCGACGCGTTCGTCCAGTACCCGCGCCTCAAGCTGATGGCGCTGACCCATGTCACCCACCGCACCGGCCTGGTGATGCCCGTGGAAGCCATCGCCCAGGCGGCGCGTGAACATGGCGTGGACGTAATTCTCGACGGTGCCCACGCCTTGGGCCAGATGGAATTCAACCTGGCCGCGCTGGGTATCCAGTTCGCCGGTTTCAACCTGCACAAGTGGATCGGCGCGCCGCTGACCCTGGGCTTCCTGTACATCGCCCCGGAGCGCCTGGCCGATATCGACCCGGACATGGGCGAGTTCCACTACCCCACCACCGATGTCCGTGCCCGTACACCCTACAGCACGCCGAATTTCCCGGCGCTGATGACCTTGCCATTGGTCTTACAAGAGCATCGGCAACTGGGCGGCGCGGCGGCCAAGGGTGCGCGGGTGAACTACCTGCGCGACCTGTGGGTGAGCCAGGTGCGGACATTGCCGGGTATCGAGGTGCTGACGCCAGACGATCCGCGGCTGTATTGCGGGATCACCGCGTTCAAGTTCAGCGGGCGCGACCAGCAGGTGATGGTGGACAGGCTGCTCCGGGACTACAACCTGTTCACCACCACGCGCACCGGCGCGGCGTTTGGAACCTGTATCCGTGTAACGCCGGGGCTGCTGACGTCGGCAGCGGACATCAATGTCTTGGTTAAAGCCATTACCGAACTGAACACCCATACCTTGTAGGAGCCCGGCTTGCCGGCGATGAGGACCGCAAGACTTGCACCTACCTCGATGGCGCCATCGCCGGCAAGCCGGGCTCCTACAGGTTGTGTTGCACTTTTCTGCAGGCAAAAAAAAGCGGTACACCGACCAAGTGCACCGCAAAAATGCCGTTAAGCACAGCAACAACGATTCAGTAAAAGCAGATCAATCCAGCAGTGCCAGCGCCTGCGCAGTGACTTCCTGGATGCGGGCCCAGTCGCCGTTCTTGACCCACTCAGGGTCGAGCATCCAGCTACCGCCCACGCACATCACGTTTTTCAACGCCATGTAGTTTTTGATGTTGGCCGGGCCGACGCCGCCGGTCGGGCAGAATTTCACTTCGCCGAACGGGCCGCCCAGGGCCTTGATTGCAGCCACGCCACCGCTGACTTCGGCCGGGAACAGCTTGAAGCGGCGATAGCCCAGGCCATAGCCTTCCATGATGCCCGAGGCATTGCTGATGCCTGGCAGCAGCGGGATCGGGCTGTGCACCGAGGCTTCCAGCAGGTCGCGGGTAATGCCAGGGGTGACGATGAACTGCGAACCGGCCACTTCGGCGGCTTCAAGCATGTGGCGGTCGAGCACGGTGCCGGCACCGGTGCACAATTCAGGGCGTTGCTCGCGCAGGACCTGAATGGCCTTGAGGCCGAACTCGGAACGCAGGGTCACTTCCAATGCGGTCAAACCACCGGCTGCCAGGGCATCGGCCAGCGGCAGGATGTCCTGTTCGCGGGCGATGGTGATCACCGGCAGGATCCGCGCCTTGGCGCAGAGGCTGTCGATCAAGGCAACTTTATCCGCCATGGACACGGTCGGTTGAGGGCTTTTCATAGCGGCTGATCCTTGGCTCATGGGCACCAGTAAATCTCTAATGTAGGTTGCAAAAACGCGCGGATCGGCATGGCAGCAACATCGTCACTGGCCAGCGCGGCGCTCAAGGTAGTCAATTTCGAACTGCCGGAAATCGACAGCACGGTGTAGTTCGCCGTGGCCAACAACGCGCGACTCATGGTCAGGCGCTGGTGCGGCACGGTTGGCGCCAGCATCGGCCAGCAACGGCGGGTGCCGTCGGCCTTGAGTGCTTCGCTCAGGTTCGGGCTATTGGGGAACAACGACGCGGTATGACCGTCATCGCCCATGCCCAGGACCAGCACATCAATGGCTGGCAATTCGGCCAGCAGGCGATCGGCCTGCTCGGCAGCATCTTCGAGGTTGGCGGCAGCGCTGTACAGGCTCAGGAACTTGGCCTTGGCCGCCGGGCCTTGCAGCAGGTGCTGCTTCAACAGGCCAGCATTGCTGTCGGCGTGTTCCACCGGCACCCAACGCTCGTCGGCCAGGGTGATGGTGACCTTGGACCAATCCAGGCCCTGCTTGGCCAGCTGCTGGAAAAACGCCACGGGGCTACGGCCACCGGACACCACCAGGGTCGCTTCGCCACGGGCACTGATGGCCGTGCGCAACTGCTCGGCCACGTCATTGGCCAGCCCTTCCGCCAACAGCACCGGGGTGCGGTACTCATGGGGAGTGACGCCCTGGGGCAGTTTCAATTCAGATATCGCCATACCACGACCTCCCATCCCGCGTGATCAGTGCAATCGAGCTCATCGGCCCCCAGGAACCCGCCGCGTACGGCTTGGGCGCATCACCGGATTTTTTCCACCCGGCGATCAACTGGTCACACCACTTCCACGCGGCTTCGATTTCATCTTTGCGAACAAACAGGTTCTGATTGCCGCGCATCACTTCCAACAACAACCGCTCGTAGGCATCCGGGATCCGGGCGCTGCGATAGGTGTCGGAAAAATTCAGTTGCAGCGGACCGCTGCGCAGTTGCATGCCCTTGTCCAGGCCCTGCTCCTTGGTCATCACGCGCAAGGAAATACCTTCGTCCGGCTGCAGGCGGATGATCAGTTTGTTGCTGATCTGCAGGCGCTGCTCGGGAGCGAAGATGTAGTGGGACGGTTCCTTGAAGTGAATGACAATCTGCGACAGCTTCTGCGGCATGCGCTTGCCGGTGCGCAGATAGAACGGCACTCCGGCCCAACGCCAGTTGCGGATATCGGCACGCAGGGCGACGAAGGTCTCGGTGTCGCTCTGGGTGTTGGAATTCTCTTCCTCCAGGTACCCCGGCACCGGCTTGCCGGCGCTGTAGCCAGCGATGTACTGGCCGCGCACCACTTGGGTGGTCAGGCCGTCCGGGCTGATCGGCGCCAGGGCCTTGAGCACCTTGACCTTCTCGTCGCGGATGCTGTCGGCGGACAGGTCGGCCGGCGGGTCCATGGCGATCAGGCACAGCAGCTGCAGCAAGTGGTTCTGGATCATGTCGCGCAGTTGGCCGGCCTTGTCGAAATAGCCCCAACGGCCTTCGATACCGACCTGCTCGGCCACGGTGATCTCCACATGGGAGATGTAATTCTGGTTCCACTGGGTTTCGAACAGGCTGTTGGCGAAACGCAGGGCGATCAGGTTCTGGACGGTCTCTTTGCCCAGGTAGTGGTCGATGCGGTAGGTGCGGTTCTCCGGAAAGAACTGCGCCACGGCGTCGTTGACCTTGCGCGAGGACTCCAGGTCCGAACCGATGGGCTTTTCCAGCACCACGCGGGTGTTTTCCGCCAGGCCGACCTTGGACAGGTTCTCGCAAATCGCGCCGTACACCGCCGCCGGGGTGGCGAAGTAGGCGATCAAACGTTGTTCGGTGCCGGCGATTTCCGCCAGGGCCACGTAATCATCGGCTTTCATGAAGTCGACGTGAACATAGGTCAGCCGCGCCAGGAAACGCTGGGCGATGGTTTCGTCCAGTTCCTTGCCGACGTATTTACGCAGTTCTTTTTCAATGTGCGCCAGGTGCTGTTGCTCGGAACCGGCTTCACGGGCCAGGGCCAGGATGCGCGTGTCGTCGTGCAGGAGCGCGGCGCCATCGAGTTGATAGAGGGCAGGAAATAACTTGCGCAGCGCCAGATCACCCAAGGCGCCAAACAGGGCAAAGGTGCAGGGTTCTACGGTTATCGAAGGCATGATGTTTGTTCTTTTATCAAGTTAAGCTACAAATACCTTTTTTCAAGGCATCACTCAAGGAAAAATGTAGTAATAACCACAACATTTTCCCGAAATACGCATTCCGAGTGGTGGTGTTCAGCTACCCTCAGTAGGATAGGCCACCGCAAAAGACCACTCATCGATTGGTTGCCACCTTTTATTTGCATCGTCGCCCGAAGGAAAGACTGAATGGACCGCGTGCGAAATCTTCTGGAACAGATCCGGAACCGCCTCGAAGAATTGAACAAGGCCGAGAAAAAAGTCGCCGAGGTCATCCTGCTCAACCCGCAGCAGGCGACCCGCTTCTCTATCGCCGCCCTGGCCCAGGCCGCCTCGGTCAGTGAACCGACGGTCAACCGTTTCTGCCGTTCGTTCGGTGTCAGCGGTTACCCTGAACTGAAATTACAGCTGGCGCAAAGCCTGGCCAGTGGCGCGGCGTATGTCAGCCGTGCCGTGGAGGCCGATGATAACCCTGAGGCCTACACCCAGAAGATCTTTGGCAGTGCCATCGCGTCCCTCGACAGCGCCTGCCAGGCCCTGGACCCGAACTTGATCAGCAAAGCCGTGGACCTGTTGATCCAGGCGCGGCAGATCCACTTCTTCGGCCTCGGTGCTTCGGCCCCGGTGGCCATGGATGCGCTGCACAAATTCTTCCGCTTCAACCTGGCGGTGACCGCGCACGCGGACGTGCTGATGCAACGCATGATCGCCTCGGTGGCGCACACCGGTGAACTGTTCGTGATCATTTCCTACACCGGGCGTACCCGTGAGTTGGTGGAAGTGGCGCGTATCGCGCGGGAAAACGGCGCTTCAGTGCTGGGCGTGACTGCCGAGAACTCGCCGCTGGCCAAGGCCAGTACCGTGAGCCTGAATATTCCGCTGCCGGAAGACACCGATATCTACATGCCGATGACCTCGCGGATCATCCAACTGACGGTGCTGGATGTGCTGGCAACCGGCATGACCCTGCGTCGCGGGGTGGATTTCCAGCCGCATCTGCGCAAGATCAAAGAGAGCTTGAATGACAGCCGGTATCCGGTGGGGGATGAGTTCAACTAAGCCTGCAACACCGCTGCCGGTGAGAGGGAGTTTGTATGTGGTGAGCGGGCTTGCCCCGCGCTGGGTGGCGAAGCCGCCCTGAAAAACGGGCACCTCGGTACATCAGGTACATACACAGCGCCTGTAATGGGGCTGCTTCGCAGCCCAGCGCGGGGCAAGCCCGCTCACCACAACAAGCCCGCCCACAACAACCGCAATGCCACGCTAAACCCCCGCTCTTGCCTGCAGACTGAGATGCGCCCTCTCCCCCGGCGCCAGGCAGGCCCCCGCCATCGCCGACTCCACACACACAAACCCCGATGCCTCGTTGAAGCTCACGCCCAGCAGTGGCCGGCTGCCTGGGTGCCACACCACCGTGTCGGCGCTGTCGCCGGTGTCGATGCACAGTTCGCGCTGCCAGGCGTGGTCCTTGAGCTGCAATTCGCCCTCGTGCTGGAACACCCGCTGGCATCCGCCCTCCACCCTAAGCTCGCCTTCCTGCTGGCAAACCTGGCGATTGAGCTGGTCGTAACCCTGGGCACCGTCGAGCCCAGACAGCGCTATCTCATCAACGTGACCAATACGCCAGTAAGCATGCAAAGCGTGGCTCAACTGGCACGGCAGCTCGTCCTGATGCTCGGTGCTCAGGCGCAGTTCCAGGGTTTCGCCCAAGTGCGCGTGCAGGTCGACCTGCCAGTCGCACAGTTGCAATTGCCAGTGCAGGCGGACGCCGTCGTCGTCGGTGCTGCTGTCGAGCAGTTTCCAGTCAATCAGCCGCGCCCAGCCATGGGACGGCCAAGCGTTTTCGCTCGGGTGACGGCCATACCACGGCCAGCACACCGGCACGCCACCTCGGATGGCGCCGACTTGCGGCCACTTGGCTGCACACCACAGCCAGGGTTTCTGGCCACGGGGCTGGAAGTGCAACAGTTGCGCGCCCTGGCGACTGAACACCGCCTGGCACAGCGGATGGTCGATGACCAACACATCGCGCATCTGAAAGCGCTCCCAGGCGAACACCGGTCGCTCGCGCAGGGATTTGAAAAAGCGTTGCAGCGGATGCTCATGCATGTGCCACGGTCCTGAAATTCTTTGTAGGCGCTGGCTTGCCTGCGATGCAGGCAACTCGGTGCTTCAGATAAACCAAGGTGATGCCATCGCAGGCGAGCCAGCTCCCACACAAAAAAGCGGGTAGCCATGGCTACCCGCAAAATGCGCACAGAGAGAAGGAGCTTATCGCAACAGCGTTAGAACGTAGACTGGATTTTCAGGCCGGCCACCAACGCGTTGTCGACTTTGTCCACACCGCCAGGCTGGACGACGTACTGCAGGTTAGGACGCACGGTCAGCCAGTTGGTCACCTTGATGCCGTAGTTGAGTTCGACGTTGTACTCGGTCTCGCGAATCGGCGTGTACAGCGGGTTGTCATAGTCGCTCACGCCATTGGCGGCGTTGAGCAGTTCAGAGTTTTTCTTCACGTCATCATTCACGTGCAGGCGAGCCACACCAATACCGATGTCGTCTTTTGGACGCGCGTCGAATGGGCCCTTGTACACCAGCATGATCGACTGGTAGTTGTCGACCAGGTTGGTTTCCTTGTCGTGGAAGGTGGCGTTGGCCGCGATGTTCAGGCCGCGGGAAGCGTCGCCGTTATGCGTGGTGAGTTGCTGTTGGGCAACGAACCAGTAGCCTTTCTTGCTGCTGCGGGTACGGTAAGCCGCGCCAGTGGTAGCCGCATCGTTGCCGTTGATGTCTTCACGGACGTCAGAGGCATCAGCCGCGCTCTTGTAGTAACCCACACGGTATTCGCCCGGCAGGCTGTTGACCTTCGGCGACCAGACCAATTCCACCGGGATCACAGTGCCCTTGGTACCGCTGCCGCTGAGTTTGAAGCCGTTGCCGTGCTCCAGCTGCGAAGGGTTCTGGTTGTACGCACCGATCTGCGCATACAGCTCAGGCGTGATGTTGTACTTCACGCGGATCGCAGCCTGGCTGACGGGCCAGTTGTACCAAGTGTTGACGTAGTTACCCACTTGCGAGCCGCAGAACGACAGGTTCTGGAAGTCGCACGGGAAGGTGTTGAAGTCTTCGCCTTCGCCGAAGTAACCGAGCTTGACGTCCAACTTGTTGTCGAACATCTGGTGCTGGATCCAGAACTGGGTCAGACGCACCATGTGGCCACGGCCGTAGACTTCCATGGACGAACTCAGCGTGCCGGCACGCGGGTCGCCAATACGGTCGTTGGAGATGTTTTGGCCATTACGGTTGGTCAACTGGATCTTGGCCTGGGTGTTATCCCAGCCCCACAGCTTCTGCAGGTCCAGTGCCACACCGAGACCGAACTGGTCAGAGTAGCGACCGGTCTTGTCGTCGTTGTAACCACCTTTGGCGTTGTAGCCCATCTCCCCAACGTAGTCGGCCTTGATGTCGATACCTTGCTCGATCAGCTTGGTACGCTCGCCACCCCAATCGCCCGTCATCCACTTGGAACTGGAGCTGAATGCATCGTCTGCCATCGCATTGGCGGACAATACCAGGGCTGCTGCAGCTGACAGTTGGCAGATCAGCCGAGTGTTGTTGTGTTGCTTTTTCATCCCTACATCCTCGTCTTTATTGTTATTAAACTGTTTTTATCTAACGCGGTTTACTTTTTTTATCTAAAACAACAACTTATCTGCTTCTGTGGGAGCCGGGCTTGCCCGCGATGCAGGCAACTCGGTCCTTCAGTTACAACGCAGTGATGCCATCGCGGGCAAGCCCGGCTCCCACAGGGACAGGCTGTGACTGCACAGTGCCCAGTCGCTCGCCGGTGTTGGCGTCGAACAGCAGTACCTTGGAAGGATCGAATTGCAGGGTCAGGGTCTCGCCCACCTGCGGAGCCACGTCGGGTGCCAGGCGGCAGCAGACCTTGGTGTCATTGAGCTGCACGAACACCAGGGTGTCCGGGCCAGTCGGCTCGGTCACCTGGACTTCGGCACGAATGCTTGAGGCACTGTTGGCCTCGCCCGCCGCCAGCATGATTTGCTCCGGACGCAAGCCCAGGATCACGTCGCGATCTTCCAGGCCGGCGTCTGTGGTGTTCAGCGCCAGCTCGCAACGGGCCTGGCCGCTGTCGAGCAGGGCCACCAGGCGACCGTCCTTGCGTTGCAGGCGCAGGGGCACGAAGTTCATCGGCGGCGAACCAATGAAGCTCGCCACGAACTGGTTGGCCGGGTTGTTGTAGATCTCTTTCGGGGTGCCGAACTGCTGGATGATGCCGTCCTTCATCACCGCCACCTTGTCACCCAGGGTCATCGCTTCGATCTGGTCGTGGGTCACGTAGACCGTGGTGGTCTTGAGACGCTGGTGCATCAGCTTCATTTCAGTACGCATTTCGACACGCAGCTTGGCGTCGAGGTTGGACAGCGGTTCGTCGAACAGGTAGATCTTCGGCCGACGCGCCAGGGCACGGCCCATGGCCACGCGCTGTTGCTGGCCGCCGGAGAGCTGGCCCGGCTTGCGGTTGAGCAGGTGTTCGATCTGCAGCAGCTTGGCCACGCGTGCCACTTCAGCGTCGATATCCGCCTGGGGCATCTTGCGGATCTTGAGGCCAAACTCGATGTTCTCGCGCACGCTCATGGTCGGGTACAGCGCGTAGGACTGGAACACCATGGCGATGTCACGGTCCTTGGGGCTCATGCCGCTCACGTCCTGGTCGCCGATCATGATCGCGCCGCCGGTGATGGTCTCAAGGCCGGCGATGCAGTTCATCAGCGTGGATTTACCGCACCCCGAAGGGCCGACCAGGATCAGGAATTCGCCTTCCTTGATCGACAGTTCGATGTTCTTCAAGGTGTCGGGCAGGCCGGCGCCATAGGTCTTGTTTACATTGCGAAGTTCAAGCGTAGCCATGATTACCCCTTGACCGCGCCGGCCGTGAGGCCGCGCACGAAATACTTGCCTGCGATCACATAGACCAGCAGGGTCGGCAGCCCGGCGATCATCGCCGCCGCCATATCCACGTTATATTCCTTGGCCCCGGTGCTGGTGTTGACCAGGTTGTTCAGCGCCACCGTGATGGGCTGGGAGTCGCCACTGGAGAACACCACACCGAACAGGAAGTCGTTCCAGATCTGGGTGAACTGCCAAATCAGGCAGACCATGATGATCGGCGTCGACATCGGCAGAATGATCTGGCGGAAGATGGTGAAGAAACCGGCGCCGTCCAGGCGTGCCGCCTTGATCAGCGCGTCCGGAATGCTCACGTAGTAGTTACGGAAGAACAGCGTAGTGAACGCCAGGCCGTAGACCACGTGCACAAACACCAGGCCGGTGGTGGTGCTGGCCAGGCCCATTTTGCCGAGGGTGAACGACGCCGGCAGCAGCACGGTCTGGAACGGCAGGAAGCAGCCGAACAGCAGCAGGCCGAAGAACAGCTGCGAGCCTTTGAAGCGCCAGAACGACAGCACATAGCCGTTCAACGCACCGATAGCGGTGGAGATCAGTACAGCGGGAACGGTGATCTTGATCGAGTTCCAGAAGTAGCCATCCACGGTGGCCCAGGCCTTGACCCAGCCGATGCCGGAGACCACGGTCGGCCAGCTCAGCAGGTTGCCGGTGCTGATGTCTTCCGGGGTCTTGAAGCTGGTCAGCAGCATCACCACCAGCGGCACCAGGTACAGCAGCACGGCGAGGATCAGCACCGCGTAGATCGCGATGCGACTCAGGCTGATGGCAGGTTTGGAGGCGAGACTAGTCATTACGTTTGGTCCTCAGCTCGGAGTAGAGGTAAGGCACGATGATCGCGAGGATCGCACCGAGCATCAGGATTGCACTGGCCGAACCCATGCCCATCTGGCCACGGCTGAAGGTGAACGAGTACATGAACATCGCCGGCAGGTCGGACGAGTAGCCGGGGCCGCCAGCGGTCATCGCCGCCACCAGGTCGAAGCTCTTGATCGCAATGTGCGCCAGGATCATCACCGCACTGAAGAACACCGGACGCAGGCTTGGCAGCACCACGCTCCAGTAAATGCGCGGCAGGCTCGCACCGTCGATCTGCGCGGCACGCACGATCGATTGATCGACACCGCGCAGGCCAGCGAGGAACATCGCCATGATGAAGCCGGAGGCTTGCCAGACAGCGGCGATCACCAGGCAGTAGACCACGCGGTCCGGGTCGATCAGCCAGTCGAGACGGAAGCCTTCCCAGCCCCAGTCACGCAGGAGTTTGTCCAGGCCCATGCCCGGGTTGAGCAGCCATTTCCAGGCGGTACCGGTGACGATCATTGAGAGCGCCATCGGGTACAGGTAAATGGTGCGGATAAAGCCTTCGCGGCGGATCTTCTGGTCGAGGAAGATCGCCAGGGTCACGCCAATCACTAGCGTGATGCCGATGAACATCCCGCCAAACACGGCCAGGTTCTTGCTCGCTACCCACCAGCGGTCGTTGTCGAACAACCGCGCGTATTGCGCAAGGCCCGCCCACTTGTAGCTTGGCAGGAACGTGGAATTGGTGAACGAGAGTACAAACGTCCACAGGATGTAGCCGTAGAAGCCCACCAACACGATGAACATGCTGGGCGCCAGCACCAGTTTGGGGAGCCAGCGCTGCAGTGCATCGAACGGCGAGGCTTTGCTGAACACAGCAACAGAACTCATGGGGAAATCCAATACAGGGAAAAAGGACTACAGGGTGAGTCTCATGTGGAGCGCGCTTTATGTAGGAGCTGCCTTGTCGAATCGTCGCACCGCTGCGAAGGCATCACCTCGGTCTAACCGATACACCGAGGTGCCTGCATCGCGGGCAAGCCCGGCTCCTACAAAAGCGCTACCAGCCTTACTTGGCCGATTTGATCGCAGCGCCAAGTTTCTTGGCGGTGTCGGCCGGGTCGGCTTTCGGGTCGTTGATGTAGTTGGTCACGACATCAAAGAACGCACCTTGCACTGCCAGCGTAGTGGCCATGTTGTGCGCCATGCTTGGCTGCAGGCCGCCGGTCTTGGCGTCTGCCAGGAAGTCCTTGGCAGCGGTCTGGGCGCAGGAGTCGAAGCCGTAGGAGTCCATTTTGTTCAGCATGTCGTTGCGAACAGGGATCGAACCCTTGTTGATGCTGAACACTTTCTGGAAGTTTTCACCCAGCACGACTTTGGCGATGTCCTGCTGACCCGCAGCAGTGCCTTTGTCTTTCTGCTTGAACACCGCCAGGGAGTCGATGTTGTAGGTGAAGGCTTTGTCGGTGCCCGGGAAGGCTACACACTCGTAGTCTTTGCCGGCGACTTTCTTGGCAGCGGTCCATTCGGACTTGGCCCAGTCACCCATGATCTGCATGCCGGCCTTGCCATTGATGACCTTGCCTGCTTCGAGGTTCCAGTCCTGGCCTTTGCCGTCGACGTCCATGTAGGTCGCGACTTTCTTCAGCTCGGTCAGGGCCTTGACCATTTCCGGACCAGTCAGTGCGCCGTTATCCAGGTCCACCAGGGCTTTCTTGTAGCCGTCGGCACCCATCACCGACAACACCACCGCTTCAAACACAGTGCTGTCCTGCCAAGGCTGGCCACCGTGGGCGAGCGGAATGAAGCCTGCGGCTTTCAGCTTGTCGCCGGCTGCGTAGAATTCTTCGAGGGTGGTCGGGTTCTTGGTGATGCCGGCTTTCTTGAAGACTTCCGGGTTGATCCACAGCCAGTTCACACGGTGGATGTTGACCGGTACGGCGACGTAGTCACCTTCGTACTTCACGGTGTCGGAGACTTTCTTGTCGAGCAGGGAGTCCCACTTCTCTTCTTTGGCGACGTCTTTGAGCACGTCGGTGTCGAGCAGGCCAGTGGACGCCCATTCCTGGATGTCGGGGCCTTTGATCTGGGCAACGCCTGGCGGGTTGCCGGCAACCGCGCGGCTTTTCAGCACGGTCATGGCCGTGGCGCCACCGCCACCTGCGACGGCGCCGTCTTTCCAGACGAAGCCATCTTTCTCAACTTGGGCCTTCAGGACATCTACAGCCGCTTTCTCACCGCCCGAGGTCCACCAATGCACAACTTCAACCGTCCCTTTCGAGTCGGCGGCAAATGCACTGAGGGGAAACAACGAGGCAATGGAAATAGCAACGGCGAGGCGATTAATCGCGTTCATCTGAGTACCTTTTCTTGTTGTTATGCATGCAAGTCTAAGGCTTGCGCTGCACGGAGTTTAAACATGGATTTTTCAGGCGCAGGTAACAAAGGGATGCACAAATGTCACCAGCTGGTGACATAACGCCCAACCCCGATGGCACTGCACATGCTGGGTGCCAAGGGCAGTGCAGGCAGCACTACCGCTTGCCAGGCATGGTACAGGTCCGGCTTGCCGCCCCAGATATTGCTGCTCGGTTGATTGTGCGGGCTGAGTTCGTGGTGCCAACTGCCGTGGGTGCGGTCGATAAAGTGGGTTTCGCAAAACTCCCAGAACCGTCGGTACCAAGTCTCGTAGTGCAACTCGCCCGTACGCTTGAGCAAGGCCTGGGCAGCGGCGCTGGCTTCGGCATGGGTCCAGTGCAGGCGCTCGCGCACGACCGGGCAGTGGTTCCAGTCCAGGGTGTAGACGATGCCGGGGGCACCATCCACGGACCAGGCGTATTCACAGGCGCTGGCGAACAAGCCCTTGGCGTCCGTCACCAGCCACTCGGGCGTCGCCAGCACCGCTTGCAGGCGCGCAGCTTCCAGGTGCAGCACCAGTCGCGCCCATTCGAAGCCGTGGCCGGGGGTGATGCCGTACGGGCGAAAGCCGTCGGCGGGGTTGTCTTCGTTGTAGCCGAGCAAGGGTTGCCAATGAACATTGAAATGCTCGATCACCATGAACTGGTTGCCGGCGGCGTGGGAGTGGATCACGCGCTCGACGATACGCAGCGCGCGGTCCAGCCAGCGGGTGTCACCCGTTATATCGGCCAGGGCAAGAAAGGCTTCGGTGGCGTGCATGTTGCTGTTGGCGCCGCGATAAGCCTCGACGCCGCTCCAGTCCTGGGCGAAGGACTCGAGCATCACGCCCTCCTCCTCGCTCCAGAAAAACTGGTCGATGATATGGATGGCGTCATTGAGCAGGTTTTGCGCACCGGGAGCGCCGGCCACCACCGCAGAGCTGGCGGCCAAGGCAACGAAGGCGTGCAGGTAGGCAGCTTTGCCACGGTTGCCATCGAGGGCGTGGGGCGCGGCGAACCAGCCACCGTGCTCACTGTCGCGCAATGGGCCACTCAGGGCGGCCACACCGTGCGCCACCAGGTCGGCATACCCCGGCAAGCCCAAGGCGTGCGCCATGGCGAAGCTGTGGGTCATGCGGGCGGTGTTCATGGTTTCGGCGCGGGCGTCGGCGGGCAACTGGCCTTTATCGTCCAGGTTGCCAAAGCCATCGGGCAGTCGAGAGGCCTTGGCAAATGCCAGCAGACGCTGGCCTTCGGCGGCGAGCCAGGCGTGATGGGCAGGCGCGTTCAGCCAACTGCTGGCAGGCAGTGGTTGCGTGGTCATGGGTGGCCCTTATTATTTTTTGTGGGATGACCGGAGTCTAAACAAGGGCGAGGTGTGGGCAAGTAACGAAGGGGATGGGAAATGTCACCAGATGGTGACATTTCCGTCAGCGCCCTTATTGTCCGAGGGGGGTGATCTTCGCCGGCGCGTTGAGCTGTTGGTTGAGGGTCTGCACCTGGCTCTGCAACGTGGTGATGTTGCGCGTGGTCTGGATGCGGAATACGTCGAACTCTTTGTTGGTAGGCGCATCACTGTTGGCCGGCTGGTTGTCCTGGGCGCTCTTGAGTACCACAAGGTCCTGCTCGATACGGGCAATGGCCGCGCTCGGGTTGCCCTGTTTCTTCAAGGCGGCCACGTCAGCGGTCAGTTCCTTGATCTCGGTATCGCGCTTGCCTGCATCACCTTGCGCCGCCTTGAGGGTCGCCACGGCATCGGTCAACGCCTGGACCTGGCCTTGCAATTTGCTGTTGGCGTTGGCCAGCTCAGTGGTACTGGCGGTCATCTGGGCCAGGCGCTTGTCCAACTCGGTGGCCTGGCCGGCCACGCCGATTTGCTGCTTGCCCTGCTCCAGCAACTGGCTTTCGAGTTGCTTGATCTGCAGTTTCAGCGCTTCGCTGCCATTGTTGACGCTGGCTTCACTGGCCACCACCTTGCCGGAAATATCCTGCAGGCGCCCCGCCGCTTCTTCGCTGATGCGCGCAAAGCTTTCCTGGGTGGCAACCAACTGCTGGCCCATCAGGGAAATCTGCTGGAAGCTCCACCAGGCCAGGCCCGCAAAGGCGATGAGCAGCGCGCCGATCAAGGCCCACAATGGGCCGGTGCTGGCGCTCTTGACCTTGACCACCTTGGTTGTGCGCGAACGCACCGAGGTGGCGGGAGAAGGTTCGAAATCATCGTC
Organism: Pseudomonas sp. AC112; assembly: GCF_979253545.1. Classification (NCBI taxonomy): domain Bacteria; kingdom Pseudomonadati; phylum Pseudomonadota; class Gammaproteobacteria; order Pseudomonadales; family Pseudomonadaceae; genus Pseudomonas; species Pseudomonas sp. AC112. The sequence goes on along the minus strand of NZ_CEEDCM010000001.1, from coordinate 3,686,577 downwards.
ATCCCCGACATCCGCCCGCAGGCTGGGAACGTTGTCGAAGTCGTCTTTAGCATCATTACGCATGAATCAACCCTGAATCGGTGAAGGGGCGAGCGACGGGAGTATAAACCGCCTTCCCGGCGCACTGATCGACCTGGAATGCCAAATTCGGTTCCCGAAGTGTTGCCTCTTGTGTGCTTACTTGAACCCCGGATCCTGGGCTTTCCACCAACTGCAGAACTCGTCGAGGGCGGTCCACAGGCTGACTTTGGGCTCGTAGTCCAGATAATGCCTGGCACGGCTGATGTCGAGGGTGAAATCTTTGTTCATCACCTGCATGCCCAGGCGCGACAACGCCGGTTCCGGGCGGCCGGGCCACATCGCGCAAAAGGCTTCGTTGACCGCCGCCACGCTGTAGGACAAACCGTAGGACCGATACCGCGTCACCTGCGGCAGCTCCATTTGGCGCATCACGTAGTTGACCACATCCCACACCGGCACAGGCGTACCGTTGCTGATGTTGTAGGCCTTGCCCAGCGCCGAGCCCGTGGCGAGCAGGCTGCTGAGCAGCGCTTCGTTGAGGTTGTGCACACTGGTGAAATCGACTTTGTTCAGGCCGTCGCCGACAATGGCCAGGCGGTTCTTGCGTTGCATTTTCAGCAGGCGCGGGAAGATGCTCATGTCGCCGGCGCCAGTCACGAAGCGCGGGCGCAGGGCTAGCACTTCGAGGCCGAACTCCTGGGCACCAAACACCTTCTGCTCGGCCAGGTACTTGGTGGCGGCATAGGGGTGCTTGAAACGCTTGGGTACTTGTTCTTCGGTCAAGCCCAGGTGGTCGCGGCCGTCAAAATAGATCGACGGCGACGACAGGTGCACCAACCGGCCGACACGCTCCTTGAGGCAGGCTTCCACGACGTTCTCGGTCACTAGCACGTTGCCTTGATGAAAGTCCTGGTACTTGCCCCACAGCCCGACGGCGCCGGCGCAATGCACCACCGCCTCGACATCGCGGCACAGGTCGCGCACCAGGTCAGCGTCATTCAAATCACCCTGGATAAACTCGGCGCCGCGCCTGACCAGATGCTCCACACCTTCAGCGCGTCGCCCGTTGACCCGCACGTCCAGGCCCTGCTCCAAGGCGAAACGCGCAAAGCGTCCACCAATGAAGCCGCTTGCGCCGGTGACCAGAATCTTCATGTATTACCCCGTGTTCTTTCGTTTTTCATCGCTGTTGCCTTGACGCACGCCATCACTCCAACGGCACCAACCATTGGCCACACGCCTGGGCCAGGTGGTCGGTCAACAAGCCCAGCAGTTGCCCGCCACTGCGCCAATGATGCCAGTACAACGGTACATCGATGGGCTTATCTGGCAATAACTCGACCAGAATGCCCTTTTCCAGTTGGTCGCGTACCTGCAATTCCGGTACCAGCCCCCAGCCAAGGCCGGCTTCGGTCAGGCGGATAAAGCCTTCGGACGATGGGCATAAATGGTGCTCGAAACCGCCGTCCACCCCGAGTGAAGCCAGGTAGCGGTGTTGCAGGAAATCGTCCGGGCCGAACACCAAGGCCGGCGTGCGCGCCAGTTGATCGGCGCGCACACCATCCGGAAAGTGCCGGGCGATAAAGGCCGGGCTGGCCAGCGCGCGATAACGCATGGCACCCAGCAACAGGCTGCGCGCGCCCGCCACCGGGCGCTCGCTGGCGCAGATACAGGCTGCTACCTCGCCGGCACGCATGCGTTTGAGGCCTACAGTCTGGTCCTCGACGACCAGGTCCAGCAGCAGATGCTGCTCGGCGCAAAAGTCGCTGACGGCCTCGGCCCACCAGGTGGCGAGGCTGTCGGCGTTCAACGCGATGCGCAGGCGTTCGGGCATGCCCTCCTCGTCCAGCGCGGGCACCTGGCTTTGCAGGTCACGTTCCAGCAAGCGCACCTGTTGCACATGGTTGAGCAGGCGCCGGCCAATATCGGTGGGCGTCGGCGGCGTGGCCCGCACCAATACCGGTTGGCCGATGCGCGCTTCCAACAGCTTGATGCGCTGGGAGATCGCTGACTGCGACAACCCCAGCACTTGAGCGGCGCGCTCGAAGCCCGCCTGTTCCACCACCGCCGCCAGGGCCGAGAGCAATTTATAGTCGAACATCAGTTTCTCTAATGAGCGATCAGCAATATTGGTTTTTCTTATACAGCCTGCACCCTGAGAATAGCCAGCAACGCTTCTTTCTTTATTAAAGGAACCTCCCCATGGCTGGCGAAACCGCCCTGGCAACCCTGCTGCGCAGCATGAGCCCCCACCTTAATGAAGGTGACTACGTGTTCTGCACCCTGCCCGATCACCAGATCCCGGCCGGGTCCGAGGTGATCGGCAGCTTCCGCGAGCAGGAAGGCCTGACCTTGATCGTCGAACGCAAGCAGGCGCAACAGGCCGGGCTGGCCTTTGATTATGTCGCCGCGTGGATCACCTTGAATGTGCACTCGGCCCTGGAAGCCGTGGGCCTGACCGCCGCCTTCGCCAGCGCGCTGGGCAAGGCCGGCATCAGTTGCAACGTGATTGCCGGCTACTACCACGATCACCTGTTCGTCGGCCGTGCCGATGCCGAGCGGGCCATGCAGGTGTTGCAACAACTGGCAGCAAACGCGGAGTAACCCCTATGTGGCAGAGTTATGTGAACGGGCTGCTGGTCGCCCTGGGCTTGATCATGGCCATCGGCACCCAGAATGCCTTTGTCCTCGCGCAAAGCCTGCGCCGTGAACATCATTTACCCGTGGCGGCGCTGTGCGTGGTGTGTGATGCCCTGCTGGTGGCCGCCGGGGTGTTCGGCCTGGCGACGGTGCTGGCGCAAAGCCCGATACTGCTGGCGGTTGCGCGCTGGGGCGGTGCGGCGTTCCTGATCTGGTACGGCACCTGTGCGCTGCGCCGGGCCTGTTCGAAACAGAGCCTGGACCAGGCAGACCATCTCAAGGTGCGCTCGCTGCGCGCGGTCATGCTGAGCGCGTTGGCCGTCACATTGCTCAACCCCCACGTTTATCTGGACACCGTGCTGCTGATTGGCTCCCTCGGTGCCCAGCAGACCGAGCCCGGCGCCTATGTGGCCGGCGCGGCCAGCGCTTCGCTGCTGTGGTTCTCCACCCTGGCACTCGGTGCGGCGTGGCTGGCACCCTGGCTGGCACGCCCCGCCACGTGGCGCCTGCTGGACCTATTGGTGGCCGTGATGATGTTCAGCGTGGCCTATCAATTGATCAGTGCCTGAGGAATATTCCAAAACGCTCTGGAACCTCTATCCCACACAGTTGTTGCGTGGTTTTGCCGCACCCCCGGTGCTATGATCCGGACCCTGCGCCGCAAAGAGTACAAACTCCCCGGCGCTTGTTTGGCCGCCCGTGATCGGCCTTGCGCTCACCGCAACTGACCTGATTAGGAGAATCATCATGGCTTTCGAATTGCCGCCGCTGCCCTACGCACACGATGCCCTGCAGCCGCACATTTCCAAGGAAACCTTGGAATACCACCACGACAAGCACCACAACACCTATGTCGTGAACCTGAACAACCTGGTGCCAGGCACCGAGTTCGAAGGCAAGACCCTGGAAGAGATCGTCAAATCCTCTTCGGGCGGTATCTTCAACAACGCCGCTCAGGTCTGGAACCACACCTTCTACTGGAACTGCCTGGCGCCAAACGCCGGCGGCCAACCGACCGGCGCACTGGCTGAAGCCATCAACGCTTCGTTCGGTTCGTTCGACAAGTTCAAGGAAGAGTTCACCAAGACGTCCGTCGGCACCTTCGGTTCCGGTTGGGGCTGGCTGGTGAAAAAGGCTGACGGTTCCCTGGCCCTGGCCAGCACCATCGGCGCCGGCAACCCGCTGACCAGCGGCGACACCCCGCTGCTGACCTGCGACGTGTGGGAACACGCCTACTACATCGACTACCGCAACGTGCGTCCAAAGTATGTGGAAGCGTTCTGGAACCTGGTCAACTGGAAGTTCGTGGCTGAGCAGTTCGAAGGCAAGACCTTCACTGCCTAAGCACTGCTTGCAGTAAAAAGAGCCCGGCATTCGCCGGGCTTTTTTGTGGGTGATGGAACCGAGCCGCGTGACGTTGCCACCCAGATAGGGAGAGGAATTCGCCACTCACCCCTGTCGGAGAAATAACCATGACTATTGGCGCACTCGCAGCACTGCCCATCATTGGCGACCTCGCCAAGGCCGCTGGAGAGATAACCAAAACGATCACCCCACTCATCCAACCCTTCGCGGATGCCGCCGCGAAGAAGCTATTTGCCGAAGACACCACCGATCAGAGCGAGCAGAAAAAAATTGAGTTCGCAAAGACCGTTGAGACAAAGATTTCCTTTTAGACTTCTAAGTGGGCGTAACCGCCTGCCCCCTGATAGGACCTGAGCGCCTGTTGTTTCTGGGCAGGCGGACGTAAATCCGCCTCGCCTATCGTAGACCTTGCTCCTCTTGAGCCGCCCCTTTGCGCATCAAGCCTGCCCTTGCCCCAATGTTCCTTTGACTGCCATGCCCAGATTGCCAATACTCATGGCATATTGAAGGCCACCCGCATGAGACAAGGAATGCCCCTTTGAAGCTGGAACTCAAGAACAGCTTGTCGGTGAAGTTGCTACGGGTTGTGTTGCTGTCGGCATTGATCGTGGGCGTGGCGCTGAGCGTGGCGCAGATCGTTTTCGATGCCTATAAGACGCGACAGGCTGTGGCCGGCGATGCCCAGCGCATCCTCGACATGTTTCGTGACCCCTCGACCCAGGCCGTCTACAGCCTGGACCGCGAGATGGGCATGCAAGTCATTGAGGGCCTGTTCCAGGACGACGCCGTGCGCATGGCGTCCATCGGCCACCCCAACGAAACCATGCTGGCGGAGAAAAGCCGCGCCTTGCAGAAGGCCCCCAGCCGCTGGTTGACCGACCTGATTCTTGGCCAGGAACGTACCTTCACTACCGCCCTGGTGGGTAAAGGCCCCTACAGCGAATACTACGGCGACCTGAGCATCACCCTCGACACCGCCACGTACGGCCAGGGTTTTATCGTCAATTCAGTGATCATCTTTATTTCCGGGGTGCTGCGCGCCCTGGCCATGGGCCTGGTGCTGTACCTGGTCTATCACTGGCTGTTGACCAAGCCGCTGTCACGGATTATCGAGCACCTCACCTCGATCAACCCCGACAGGCCCAGTGAACACAAGATCCCCCAGCTCAAGGGCCACGAACGCAACGAGTTGGGGCTGTGGATCAATACCGCCAACCAATTACTCGAATCCATCGAACGCAATACCCATCTGCGCCACGAAGCCGAAAGCAGCCTGCTGCGCATGGCCCAGTATGACTTCCTGACCGGCCTGCCAAACCGCCAGAAACTGCAGGAGCAACTGGACAAGATCCTCATCGACGCCGGCCGTCGGCAACGACGCGTGGCCGTGCTGTGCGTAGGGCTGGATGACTTCAAAAGCGTCAACGAGCAGTTCACCTACCAGGCTGGCGACAAACTGCTGCTGGCCCTGGCCGACCGTTTGCGCGCCCACAGCGGCCGCCTCGGCGCACTGGCCCGGCTGGGCGGCGACCAGTTCGCCCTGGTGCAGGCCGATATCGAGCAGCCCTACGAGGCCGCCGAGCTGGCGCAAAGTATCCTCGATGACCTGGAGGCGGAGTTCCCCCTCGACCATGAAGGCATCCGCCTGCGCGCCACCATCGGCATCACCCTGTTCCCGGAAGACGGCGACAGCACCGAAAAGCTGCTGCAAAAAGCCGAACAGACCATGACGCTGGCCAAGACCCGGTCGCGCAACCGCTATCAGTTCTATATCGCCAGCGTCGACAGCGAAATGCGCCGTCGCCGCGAGCTGGAAAAAGACCTGCGCGACGCCCTCGCCCGCGATCAGTTCCACCTGGTTTACCAACCGCAGATCAGCTACCGCGACCACCACGTGGTCGGCGTGGAAGCGCTCATCCGTTGGCAGCACCCGGAACATGGCTTGGTGCCGCCAGACCTGTTTATCCCGCTGGCCGAGCAAAACGGCACCATCATTGCGATTGGCGAATGGGTGCTGGACCAGGCTTGCCGGCAACTGCGCGAATGGCACGACTTGGGCTTCACCGACCTGCGCATGGCCGTCAACCTGTCCACCGTGCAGTTGCATCACGCCGAGTTGCCACGGGTCGTCAACAACCTGATGCAGATCTACCGCCTGCCGCCACGCAGCCTGGAACTGGAAGTCACCGAGACCGGCCTGATGGAAGACATCAGCACCGCCGCCCAGCACCTGCTGAGCCTGCGCCGTTCCGGTGCGTTGATTGCCATTGATGACTTCGGCACCGGCTACTCATCCCTCAGCTATCTAAAAAGCCTGCCACTGGACAAGATCAAGATCGACAAGAGCTTCGTGCAGGACCTGCTGGACGATGACGACGACGCCACCATCGTGCGGGCGATCATCCAACTGGGCAAAAGCCTGGGCATGCAGGTGATCGCCGAAGGCGTGGAAACCGCTGAACAGGAGGCCTACATCATCTCCGAAGGCTGCCATGAGGGTCAGGGCTATCACTACAGCAAACCCTTGCAGGCCCGGGAGCTGGCGGCGTTTTTGAAGCAGTCAGAGCGCAATAACGCAGCGATTCTCTGACACCGCAAAACGATACTGAATATTTCCCGCGTATAACCCTTTACACAAAATGCAAATCTTTCGCATTATGTCGCAGTTTTTGCGCTCCCCCGCGCGCCCTATCAACAACCGAAGCAGGATGTTCGCCATGATTCGTATGCCCCTGGCCACCGCCAGTCTGCTGGCCATTGCCATTTCTCTCGCCGGTTGCGGCGAAGGTAAAGACAAGGCCGCAGCGCCCCAGGCGCCGACCCCGGCCGCCAGCACTACCGCTCCAGCGGCTGCCACCCCTGCCGGCCAGGTCGACGAAGCGGCCGCCAAGGCCGTGGTCGCGCATTATGCGGACATGGTGTTTGCGGTCTACAGCGATGCCGAGTCCACCGCGAAAACCCTGCAAACCGCGATCGACGCGTTCCTCGCCAAACCGAACGACGAAACCCTGAAAGCCGCGCGCACTGCCTGGATCGCCGCCCGCGTCCCGTACCTGCAGAGCGAAGTGTTCCGCTTCGGCAACACCATCATTGACGACTGGGAAGGCCAGGTGAACGCATGGCCGTTGGACGAAGGCCTGATCGACTATGTCGACAAGTCCTACGAACACGCCCTGGGTAACCCAGGCGCCACCGCCAACATCATCGCCAACACCGAAATCCAGGTCGGCGAAGACAAGGTCGACGTGAAAGACATCACCCCGGAAAAACTCGCCAGCCTCAACGAGCTGGGCGGTTCCGAGGCCAACGTCGCCACCGGCTACCACGCTATCGAATTCCTGCTCTGGGGCCAGGACCTGAACGGCACCGGCCCAGGCGCCGGCAACCGTCCTGCGTCGGACTACCTGACCGGCGACGGCGCCACCGGCGGCCACAATGAGCGTCGCCGTGCGTACCTGAGCGCCGTGACCCAACTGTTGGTCAGCGACTTGGAAGAAATGGTCGGCAACTGGAAACCCAACGTCGAAGACAACTACCGCGCCACCCTGGAGGCAGAACCTGCCACCGACGGCCTGCGCAAAATGCTGTTCGGCATGGGCAGCCTGTCCCTGGGCGAGCTGGCCGGTGAACGCATGAAGGTTTCCCTGGAAGCCAACTCGCCGGAAGACGAACAAGACTGCTTCAGCGACAACACCCACTACTCGCACTTCTACGACGCCAAGGGCATCCGCAACGTCTACCTGGGCGAGTACACCCGCGTCGACGGCACCAAAATGACCGGCGCCAGCCTGTCATCCCTGGTGGCCAAGGCCGACCCGGCAGCCGACACCGCGCTCAAAGCGGACCTGGCAGCCACCGAAGCGAAGATCCAGGTCATGGTTGACCACGCCAACAAGGGTGAGCACTACGACCAACTGATCGCTGCCGGTAACGATGCGGGCAACCAGATCGTACGCGACGCCATTGCCGCACTGGTCAAGCAGACCGGTTCGATCGAAGCGGCCGCAGGCAAGCTGGGCATCAGCGACCTGAACCCGGATAACGCTGATCACGAGTTCTGATCAGTACGGTGATGAAAAAGGCGGCCTTCGGGTCGCCTTTTTTATGTCTGCCATCCGCTTCCCTGTAGCTGGCTTACCGGCGATGGCATCACCTGGGTGTGCCTGATGTACCGAACCGCCTGCATCGCCGGCAAGCCAGCTCCTACACCTACCTGCTTTTGATCCAACCACTCCGGCCGGCTGCCAGGCCGCCGTGCTCTTGCTTTTGATCTTAGGCGCCCCGTCAAACACGCTGGCCGGAATTCGACAGGGATTTGGGGGGTAAACCGGCAGGGATGCCGGTTTAGCCGCCCCGCGCCATGGATGGCGCGTGGCGGCGGCCCCCCAAATCCCTGTCGGATTACGGGCACACAGAGCCTAGGCGAGGTGCCGAGTGTTGGGGCAAGAGCGTTTTGCTTACTTTTGCGCTTTTCAAAAGTGAGCCGCCGTAAGGGCGGAACCCATAGTAGCCGTTACCCACATAACGGATATGTACCCGGTCTGCCCCCCCCCTGGTTGCCTGTCAGGCCGCCTTCGCAGGCAAGCCAGCTCCCACATTTGAACCGTGTCACCTCGGACACCCCGGTTTACAAGACCTGCACCGCAGGTAGAATGGCGCCACCCTCAACACCCGAGCTCACTTCATGGCGTTGCCGACCCTACGTATCATCGGTTTCATCATCGGCATCTTCCTGATCACCCTAGCGATCGCCATGGTCGTGCCTATGGCCACCCTGGTGATCTTCGAACGCACCAGCGACCTGCCCTCGTTCCTGTGGGCCAGCATGATTACCTTCCTCGCGGGCCTGGCCCTGGTGATTCCCGGCCGTCCCGAGCATGTGCACCTGCGCCCGCGGGACATGTACCTGCTGACCGTGACAAGCTGGGTGGTGGTGTGCATCTTCGCCGCGCTGCCGTTCCTGCTGACCCAGCACATCAGCTACACCGACTCGTTCTTCGAAAGCATGTCCGGCATCACCGCCACCGGCTCCACGGTGTTGAGTGGCCTGGACACCATGTCACCGGGCATCCTGATGTGGCGTTCGCTGCTGCACTGGCTGGGGGGCATTGGCTTTATCGGCATGGCGGTGGCGATCCTGCCACTGCTGCGTATCGGTGGCATGCGCCTGTTCCAGACCGAATCCTCCGACCGCTCGGAAAAGGTCATGCCCCGCTCCCACATGGTGGCGCGGCTGATCGTGGCGGCCTACGTGGGTATTACCATCCTCGGCAGCCTGGCGTTCTGGTGGGCCGGCATGGGCTTGTTCGATGCGATCAACCACGCGATGTCGGCGATCTCGACCGGCGGGTTCTCCACTTCGGATGAATCCCTGGCGCACTGGAAACAGCCCGCGGTGCACTGGGTGGCGGTGGTGGTGATGATCCTCGGCAGCCTGCCGTTCACCCTGTATGTGGCCACGTTGCGCGGCAATCGTCGGGCGCTGATCAAGGATCAGCAGGTGCAAGGCTTGCTCGGCTTGTTGCTGGTGACCTGGCTGGTACTCGGCACCTGGTACTGGTGGACCACCAATCTGCACTGGCTGGACGCCCTGCGCCATGTGGCGCTGAACGTCACATCGGTGGTGACCACCACAGGTTTTGCGCTGGGCGACTACAGCCTGTGGGGCAACTTCTCACTGATGCTGTTCTTCTACCTGGGTTTTATCGGTGGATGTTCGGGTTCTACCGCGGGCGGCATCAAGATCTTCCGTTTCCAGGTTGCCTATATCCTGCTCAAGGCCAACTTGAACCAACTGATTCACCCGCGCGCGGTGATCAAGCAGAAGTACAACGGTCACCGCCTCGATGAAGAAATCGTGCGTTCGATCCTGACGTTTTCGTTTTTCTTCGCCATCACCATTTGCGCCATCGCCCTGGCCCTGTCGCTGCTGGGCCTGGACTGGATGACCGCCTTGACCGGCGCCGCCAGTACCGTGTCCGGTGTCGGCCCGGGGCTAGGGGAAACCATCGGCCCGGCGGGCAACTTCGCCAGCCTGCCGGATGCGGCTAAATGGATTCTGTCGCTCGGTATGCTGCTGGGCCGACTGGAGATCATCACAGTCTTTGTGCTGTGCATTCCGGCGTTTTGGCGTCACTGACAGCCGGCGCTTCCAGCAACCGCGCCCGGTATTCGCCGGGCGTGGCATCGAACCAACGACGAAACGCGCGAAAGAAGTTGCTCGGGTCGGCAAAGCCCAGCAGGTAGGCGATCTCCAGCAGCGTCATGCTCGGCTGCGCCAGGTACTGCTCGGCCAGTTCACGGCGGGTGTCGTCGAGCAGGGTCTGGAAGCTGGTGCCCTCTTCCTGCAGGCGCCGTTGCAAGGTGCGCTGGGACAGGTGCAACGTCTGGGCCACCACCTCACGCTTGGGCTCGCCCTGGGGCAACAGGCGACACAACACTTGGCGCGCCTTGTGGGTCACGCGGCTTTCCGAGAAACGCGCCAGGTATTCACCGGCAAATCGATCATGCAGCAGGGCCATGGCTTCATTGGCCGTGGGCAATGGCGCGTCCATGTCCGCCTGTTCGAAAATCAGCGCGTCATAGGGCGCATTGAATTCCAGCGGCGCATGGAAGGCTTGTTTATAGGGCGCCAGGTCTGCCGGTTGCTCACCTTGCAACACCACCTTGCGCGGCTGCAGGGTACGGCCGGTCAGCCAGCCACACAGGGCCAGGGCGCTGGCCAGCGAGGCTTCGGCACTTTGGCGGGTGGGGGGCAGATGATCACCGTGCACCGTCAGAATCAGCGCATAACCTTCGGGGACCAATCGGAAACTCAGGTCGGCACTTTCGGCGATGATCCGCTGGTAGCGCACCAGGCGCATAAAGCCCTCGGCGAGGGTATTGCTGGACATCAGCGCGTAGCCGGCCACATGAAACGACGCCGGGCGCACCACTTTGCCCATGTTCAGGCCGATCGCCGGGTTGCCCGACACCTCCACCGCCCGTTGCCATAGCCGGGTCATGGAGTCTTGCGGGAACCGCGCATCCGGGTCATTGAGGGCGGCGTAGTCGAGGCCGAGTTGCTTGAACAAGACGCGGCAATCCAAGCCGTCCATTTCCAATGCCTTGACTATCCCCATCGCCCAGCTTGCAGAAGTTGTTCGTTCGCTCATGGCGTCTTCTTAAAAAAGCAGGCTCAAACGGCAGCCAGGAGGCCAAGGATACTAAAGTGGCATCTATTGTCACTGGCTGTTACCACTGATCACTCTAGACTTAAATAAGCTCCCCGCCGAACATCTGTTGGGCGGCATAACAATCAAAGGGCCGTTCACCGTGGAAAACGTCAGGCGATTCAATAGCTTTGCTGAGTTCTACCCCTATTACCTGGCCGAGCACGCCAACAGCACCTGCCGGCGCCTGCATTTTATCGGCACCACGCTGGTGATCGGCATTTTGGCCTATGCCATCGGCAGAGGTTCGTTGGGCTTACTGATTGCCTTGCCGATTGCCGGCTACAGCTTTGCCTGGATCGGGCACTTTTTCTTCGAAAAGAACCGCCCAGCGACCTTTCAGCACCCGTTCTACAGCCTGCTGGGGGATTTTGTGATGTACCGCGACATGATTCTGGGCAAGGTACCGTTTTAGACCGGCGGCCGTTTTAAGGATGAAAGTTCATACATCCGTCGACATAAAAATCTTTTTGTCATTTGCAGTGCTGTATCCTGCCAAGGCTTTTTGAGAGCGCGGAATCACCTGCGATTGAAAAAACAGACCTTGCGAGGAGCGACGACGATGCACGAAATACCTAATCTCCCCTTCCCAAGCCTGCACCCTACAGAGCAGCCAACACCGCAGCAGGCCAGCGACAAACAGCCTGAGGCCAAAGAAGCCAAACCAGTCGACAGCGAAAGCCAGGACTGACGCCGTACCAGACCGTGTGGAAAGCGCAACGTTGAGCGCTTTCCACACTGCCTGAATTCATCGAGACGCCCACCATGACCGATACCCTCCCCGACAATCCGGACACTGCCGTACTCGACGCTGCCCTGCAGATGGTCGACGTGTGGAACCGCCTCAGCCCAGACAAACAAGCCGCACTGCTCAAGCGCTTCGGCACCCAGGAAAACGCCTTGGCCGCCCTGGTGACCACCCGATTGATCACCCCCACACAGCCCTGATGCGCTGTTGATCGACCGTTTTTTTTAGTTTTAGCCGCACGGCCCGGCCAAAGCGCCGGTATCATTAGCAGCCTATCTTTACCTGCTGCGACAGTGGACCTCTCCCCATGCCAGATACCCAGCGCCCCATGGCGGTCACGCTGCAAGTTGTTTCCATCGTGTTGTTCACCTTCATCGGCTACCTGAATATCGGCATTCCCCTGGCCGTGTTGCCGGGCTATGTCCACAGTGAGCTGGGCTACGGTGCGGTCATTGCCGGCCTGGTGATCAGCGTGCAATACCTGGCCACCCTGCTGAGCCGCCCCTATGCGGGCAAAATCATCGATAACCTGGGCAGCAAGCGCGCTGTGCTGATCGGCTTGGTCGGGTGTGGCCTTAGCGGTGTGTTCATGCTGCTCGCGGCGTGGTTCTCGAGCCTGCCCGCGTTGAGCTTGGGCAGCCTGCTGATCGGCCGCCTGGTGCTGGGCAGCGCTGAAAGCCTGGTGGGCTCGGGCGCCATCGGCTGGGGCATCGGCCGGGTCGGTGCGGCGAATACCGCCAAGGTCATCTCCTGGAACGGCATCGCCAGCTATGGCGCGCTGGCCGTCGGCGCGCCGTTGGGCGTATTGCTGGTGAGAAATTTCGGGCTGTGGAGCATGGGCGTCAGCATCATCCTGCTGGCGGTCGTCGGCCTGTTGCTGGCGTGGAACAAAGTCGCCGCGCCGATTGTTGCCGGTGTGCGCCTGCCCTTCATGAATGTGCTGGGCCGGGTACTGCCCCACGGTTGCGCACTGGCGCTGGGGTCCATTGGCTTCGGCACCATCGCCACGTTCATTACCCTGTATTACACCACCCAGCATTGGGACAACGCGGTGTGGGCCCTGAGCCTGTTCGGCGCCAGTTTTATCGGTGCGCGGCTGCTGTTCGGTAATTTGATCAACCGTATCGGCGGGTTTCGCGTGGCGATTGCCTGCCTGTCGGTGGAGATCCTCGGCCTGCTGTTGCTGTGGCTGGCACCGGACGCAAACCTGGCCCTGGCCGGTGCGGCGCTGAGCGGGTTCGGCTTTTCCCTGGTGTTTCCGGCCCTGGGCGTCGAAGCCGTCAACCTGGTACCAGCCTCCAGCCGCGGCTCGGCGGTGGGCGCCTACTCGCTGTTCATCGACCTGTCGCTGGGCATCACCGGCCCACTCGCCGGGGCCGTGGCGGCAGGCTTCGGCTTTGCCTCGATCTTCCTGTTCGCCGCCCTCGCCGCCTTCGGTGGGTTGCTGCTGAGCCTGTACCTGTACCGCCAGGCCCCCAAGGCCCGCGAAGCACGCGGCGACTAGAAGTCGACCTTGCCGCGCCCGGCCTTGATACTGCCGCGTTTGGTCTTGGATTCGAGGCGACGCTTTTTCGAGCCCAGGGTCGGCTTGGTCGGGCGGCGCTTCTTCTCCACCTTGGTGGCACTGAGGATCAACTCCACCAGTCGCTCCAGCGCATCCGCGCGGTTCTGCTCCTGGGTCCGATATTGCTGGGCCTTGAGCACCAGCACGCCCTCGCTGGTGATACGACTGTCGCGCAGCGCCAGCAAGCGCTCCTTATAGAACTCGGGCAGCGACGACGCCGGGATATCAAAGCGCAGGTGCACCGCACTCGACACCTTGTTGACGTTCTGCCCACCCGCACCCTGGGCGCGAATGGCGGTCAGCTCGATCTCGGCATCGGGCAGGTGGACGTTGTTGGAAATCACCAGCATGGGCAGCGGGATCCTCTGTGGGGGCAACCAAGGATACGCGAATGCGCGCGCCCATTCCTGAAACAACAAACCCGGCGCAAGGCCGGGTTTGGTTTATCTCACGCACACCTCACTTCACTGTTGGAGCAGCCACCTCGAAGGCTCGCTGCGCACCGCGCTTGTTCTTGATGCCGTAACACACCCACATGAACGCCACCCACACCGGGATCGCGTACACCGACACCTGGATGCCCGGAATCATCAGCATGATCACCAGGATAAACACCACGAACGCCAGGCACACATAGTTGCCGTACGGGTACCAGAGCGCCTTGAACAACGGCACCTGGCCGGTGCGGTTCATGTGCTGGCGGAACTTGAAGTGCGAGAAGCTGATCATTGCCCAGTTGATCACCAATGTGGCCACCACCAGGGACATCAGCAGTTCCAGCGCGTGTTGCGGGATCAGGTAGTTCATCAGCACGGCAACCAGGGTGATGGCCGCCGAGGCGAGGATGGAACGCACGGGCACGCCGCGCTTGTCGATCTTCGCCAGGGCCTTGGGCGCATCGCCCTGCTCGGCCATGCCTAGCAGCATGCGGCTGTTGCAATAGGTGCCGCTGTTGTACACCGACAGCGCCGCCGTCAGCACCACAAAGTTGAGGATGTGCGCGGCGGTGTTGCTGCCGAGCATCGAGAATACCTGCACAAACGGGCTGCCGCTGTAGGCGTCGCCGGAAGCGTTGAGGGTCGCCAGCAGGCTGTCCCACGGCGTCAACGACAGCAGCACGACGAGCGCGCCGATGTAGAAGATCAGGATGCGGTAGATCACCTGGTTGATCGCTTTCGGGATCACGGTGCGTGGCTGGTCGGCTTCGGCTGCGGTGAAACCAAGCATCTCCAGGCCGCCGAAGGAGAACATGATGATCGCCATGGCCATCACCAATCCGCCGACGCCATGGGGGAAGAAACCACCGTGGTCCCACAGGTTGCTCACCGACGCCTGCGGCCCGCCGCTGCCGCTGACCAGCAGGTAGCTGCCCAGGGCAATCATGCCGACGATGGCCACCACCTTGATGATGGCGAACCAGAACTCTGCCTCACCGAAGACTTTGACGTTGGCCAGGTTGATCAGGTTGATCAGCACGAAGAACGCCGCGGCCGAGACCCAGGTCGGGATCTCCGGCCACCAGTAGTGCACGTATTTGCCGACAGCGGTCAGCTCCGACATGCCCACCAGGATGTACAGGATCCAGCAGTTCCAGCCCGACAGGAAGCCAGCGAAACCGCCCCAGTACTTGTGGGCAAAGTGGCTGAAGGAACCGGCGACCGGCTCTTCGACGATCATTTCGCCGAGCTGGCGCATGATCATGAAGGCAATGAAGCCGCAGATCGCATAGCCCAGGATCATTGACGGACCGGCGGACTTGAGCACCCCGGCCGAGCCGAGGAACAGGCCGGTGCCGATGGCGCCACCGAGGGCGATCAACTGGATATGCCGATTTTTCAGGCCGCGTTTCAGCTCGCCTGAAGAGGAATGGGGTCCACTCATGAAAAGGGTCTCACGCAAGGTTTGAGGATGTTGACTGCAGGTTGCTGCCTTGAATTACCGACTCAAGCAGCGCCGCTCAAACCCCAGCGCAGGCACCAGGAGTACAGCGTCTTTCTAACGGTCATGCGTCACCTGTTTGTTTTTATCTGTGACGAAATCGAACCCGTCCGGCTCGTGGCCAGGCGGAGTGATCAGGGTGGATAAACCCCGAGGTCTTGGCCTTTTGCGTGGTTACGCAAGGGGGTCACAGTAAAACGCGGCGGATTGTACACCGCTCGACAGCTTGAGGGCGCCCTCGAAAGAAGCGTGCGACGATCTGTCAGGTAATCCTTACAGAGCTGGATCGACCAATAATGTCGCCATTTACTCGTAAATTAATCGTTACAGCACGGAAAATTAACGTTACAGCCATGATCTCGATAAAAATTGGCGGTAGGAAATTTCCGAAAGATTAGTCGCGCCAGTTCCCTGTATTTATTCAAGAAATAGCCCGCCCAAAAAAACAGAACAAAAAATCCAAATGAAACCGTGTCAATAAAAATTTTGCATTTTGAAACACTCTCTCCTAGGTTCTTCCCACTTGCCAGCGAAGCCCGTTGGTAAGCCGTTCTCAAACAACGTCCTCTAGGAGATACACCATGCAAGCACTGGAAAACGACCTGGAAACCGAACTGCAACTCGACGATTGGTTTGAAGCGCCGACCCATGAGGCCGCCGTTGAAATGATGCAAGCCGATGCCGTTGTGCCTTTCGGCACTGCGATGTGGCCATTCTAATAACCGGCAGGCATTCGGCAGGTGCCGTGCACGGCACCTGCCCCCTTACCCAAGGCACAGAAGGAAGTACGTCATGGACAAGGCCCGCGCCGTCGAACACTTTCTCTACTACCTCGCACACCACCCGGCCCTCAACGGCTTGAGCCGCCCCACCGTGCTGCTGGGCCATACCGAGCGCTACGACGCCATCGCGCAGGCGATCACCCACAGCAGCGCCGCCCGTTTCAACTTCCAGCTGCAGCGCCTGGACCTGGCTGCCAGCGCCACCCTGGCCGAGGCCATCGAGGCCTGCGACCTGTACCTGTTTCTCTACGATTCCTCGACCTTGCCCAACCCACGCGCCGAAGGCCCGGACTTTATCCGCGCCCTGCAAGGCGTGATGGCCGAGCACTGGAAAAAGTCGCTGCTGTTCAAGGATTACGGTGACTACTTCTACGACACCTTCAGCGTCGAACCCCAGCGCATTGCCGACCTCAATGCCACGCTGATCCGGCGCATGTCCCAGGCCCAGGTGTTGAGCTTTACCGACAAGCATGGCTCACGCCTGGAAGCGCCAATGAGCAGCATCAAGAAGTGGACAAACATCAACGGCGTCGGCAACCACGACCTGGCCCCTGGCGAGATCGCCACTCACAGCGAAGCCATCAATGGCCAGGTGAGGTTTGTCGGTACCTTTCTCAGCACCATCCCGTTTGCGCGCAAATATGGCGTGCTGGCGTCACCGCTGGAGCTGTGGATCGAGAACTCGACCATCTGCAGCGTAGCCAGTGACGTACCGGGGCTGGCGGATGATTTCAATAAGTACCTGAACGCCAACCCGTCGAACCGGCGTGTGGAAGAACTGGGGATTGGCACCAATGAAGGCGTGAAGGACCTGTATGCGCGCAATGCCGGGTTTGAGGAGCGCCATTGTGGATTGCACCTGGGCCTGGGGGGCGGGCAGAAAGGCAGCCATCACCTGGATTTGATCTTTGCCAGCGGGGTGTTGGCGCTCGACGACAGGCCGGTGTTTGATGGGACTTTTGCGTTCTGATCAGTGGAGTGAAAATGATGCAGGTCCAACGCTTGGGCTGTTGCAGATAGCGATGCCCCAGCCGGCTAAGGCACCGCTATCGCTGGCCCGCGCGTTTGCAGGCGCAGGCTGATCTCAAATAGGATCAGGCATCTGGCTGGGGTGCCTGGCAGACCGGTACTGGCGCACAGGGAGGTATGGTTTTCGAGGTAAATAGACCATAGGTGTAGTCCAGGTCTTCAGAGTTGACCACCTGTTCAACAGTCCATTCACCTGGCCAAGGCGCAATATCGGACTGCGCGTGGAAAACCAGCGTGGACCGCAGGTCGAACCCGGGCACATCCGATACCGGTAGATACGGTATAGACGTAGGGTGCTGGCGTTTCCAGCGCTCCCACAGCAGATCAAGATAACAATGGTGCAGGAAAAATACCGGATCGTTGGGCGAAGTAGGCAGGGACATGTTCCCGCCCACCCACCGGTGCACGGGATCATGCAGCACGCCTTCGCAAAAATTGACCCAAGTGTCCGGACCTGGTCCATAGGGGGTCTTGGACAAGGCCATCAGCACCTGTTCGGAGTCTGGCAAGTGCGCGCCAGGTTCAGTGCCCAACTCGCGGCGCAGCCCCGCATTGCCCAATTCCATATCCCACAGGCGAATCTCAAACCGCTCGCCCTTAAAGGCGAATGGACCTGAAGTCACGCGCTGATCTTGAGCGCTGTCACCATTACCGCCCAAAAAGCTAGACGTGAACGGATTGCTTGGGCCATCCATCGACCAGTCCCAAAACGGTAGGGTAAGCGTCATGTCGCCAACGGCGCGTTGCAAGTCCTGCTCAAATTGGCGCAAAAATACGCGGTGCCAAGGGAAAAATAGTGGAGAGCGATGCGGCATTGGCATGAAAGCCCCGGGACCGCCCATAGCGCTGCGGTGCACTTGCACATAATCGTCATAGCGGTTTTGACGTCCAGGACGCAGTACGCTGTTGACGTCGTTTTTCAACACCAGGATGGCCTCGACCAACGTATCTTTCTGTTCGCGGGTCATAAAGCGGTGATTGATGCGGATGTCCATGTCTGTAACCTCGGGCAACACGTGAAAGGAGCCCACAATCTAGTGCGCCCTTCTTGAAAGCCGGTGGTAGCGGGTTACCCAATACAGGGCACTGATCACCAAGCAAACGAGATCCCGACACGTGTGCCCAGGCAAAAAAAAAACGCCAACCCGAGGGTTGGCGTTTTTGTGCAGCGCTTAGCGTATCACTGCGGCTTTTTGCGACCAAAACCTGGGCGCTGACCCGAACCGGCCGGGGCGCCACGGCGCTTGCCCGATGGCTCGTCCGCGACCAGTTTCGGGCCAGGGCGTTTGTTCGCTGCTGGCTTGGCTGGACGCTTGGTACTGGCGTTATCCGCTGGGCGATCGGCTTCACCGCGGTTGCTGCGACCACCCGACGGCGCAGGACGCGGCGCACGTGGCGCACGCTCGCCTTCCTGGCGCGACGGCGCGGTTGGGCGACGCTCACCTTCAATCTGCGGTTCACGGGAAATACGACCGCCGGTCGCCGGTGCATTCAGCGCCGGGCGCAGGGTGCGGGCAACCCGTTCGGTGCGCGCCACAGGGCGCGACGATTTACGCTGCATACGCTCAAGCTTGTCTTTGCTCTTGGCGTTCATCTGCGGCATAGCGACGGGCGTCAGGCCGACTTCGGCGCTGAGAATGTCGACTTCGTACTGGCTCATTTCGCGCCAGCGGCCCATCGGCAGGTCGGAGTTGAGGAACACCGGACCGAAACGCACGCGCTTCAGGCGGCTGACCACCAGGCCCTGGGATTCCCACAGGCGACGTACTTCACGGTTACGGCCTTCCATTACCACGCAGTGGTACCAGTGGTTGAAACCTTCACCACCGGGCGCTTGCTTGATGTCGGTGAACTTGGCCGGGCCGTCTTCCAGCACCACGCCAGCCTTCAGGCGCTCGATCATCTCATCATCGACTTCACCACGTACACGCACGGCGTACTCGCGGTCCATCTCGTAGGACGGGTGCATCAGGCGGTTGGCCAGCTCACCGTCGGTGGTGAACATCAGCAGACCGGTGGTGTTGATGTCGAGCCGACCGATGTTGATCCAGCGGCCTTCCTTCGGCTTAGGCATCTTGTCGAACACGGTCGGACGGCCTTCCGGGTCGTCACGGGTGCAGATCTCGCCATCGGGCTTGTTGTACATGATTACGCGGCGCACCGATTCGGCGGCCTCTTCACGCTTGATGACCTTGCCATCGATGGTGATTGCATCGTGCAGGTCGACGCGCTGGCCGAGGGTGGCCTCGACGCCGTTGACCTTGATGCGCTTCTGGGTGATCCAGGCTTCGACGTCGCGGCGCGAGCCCACGCCGATACGCGCCAGCACCTTCTGCAGTTTTTCGCCTGCTGGGCCGATTTCCTGGCTGTCGTTCTGGTCTTTGTCATTCATCTTAAGCACCTCCCGGTGGGTCGATTCAGGCGTGGCCTGAAGAATATTGAAAGCGGGGCTTTGGCCGAATAGCTCGGCAAAGGGTCGCGAATCATACGCGCATGACGCGCGTTGCGCATCACAGACTAGTCGATAAGCGCCAAGTCATTTGCTTTTCCGCCGACCGGTGGCGCCCAGGGCCAGCAATCGCAGCTCGGCTTCGGCCAGGACGCTGCGCTTGTCGGCTTTGTCGAGTTTCTTCCAGGCGCGGATCTCGCGCTTGCTGCGGCCGCAGCCGACGCAGATGTCATCGCTGAATTTGCAGAGGCTGATGCAGGGGTCTTTGGTGGAACTCATGTTTTGTCCCTGACACTGGAGATCAAAATGTGGGAGCAGGCTTGCTCGCAAATGCGGTGTATCAGCTTGCAGATGCATTGACTGAGCCACCGCATTCGCGAGCAAGCCCGCTCCTACAGGGGGTTTAGCAGTGTTTGGAAATATCGCGTCAGTCTTCGAACTGGCGGCGCTCGGCCTCGATGGCTTCGGCCAGGGCCCGGGCTTCGTCTTCTTCGTCGCTCAAAGGCGGTTGTTCAAGAGCGGCAACGGCGGCGAGGAGTTTTTCGCGGGCCTCAGCAACGCCAAGGATGTCTTCCTCTGGCTTAGCTTCTGCTTCGACTTCAGGCTCAGCCTCAACGTTCGGTTGAGTTTCAGGTTCGGCGACGCCGTCACGCAGCAGGTCATCGAAGTCAGTCTTGATGCCCTGTTCCATGTCGTCCAGTTCCAGCAACAGCGTATGGAAACTGGTCTCGTCCTTCGGTTCTTCCGGCTCGGCGGTGGCGTCGGCCAATTCCTGCAGGCTCGCGGGCACCGGGGCGTCGTCGAAGTCCAGCACCGGCTCGGCCTCCATCTCGCGCAGTTCGGCCAGCGGCGGCAGGTCGTCGAGGTTTTTCAGGTTGAAATGGTCGAGAAACACCTTGGTGGTGGCAAACATCGCCGGTTTGCCGGGCACGTCGCGGTAGCCGACGATGCGGATCCACTCGCGCTCCAGCAGGGTCTTGACGATATGGCTGTTGACCGCCACGCCCCGTACGTCCTCGATCTCGCCCCGGGTGATCGGCTGCCGATAGGCGATCAGCGCCATGGTCTCCAGCATCGCCCGCGAATAACGCTGCGGGCGCTCTTCCCACAAGCGGCCAACCCACGGGGAAAATTTCTCACGGATCTGCAGGCGATAACCCGACGCCACTTCGCGCAGTTCAAAGGCGCGGCCCTCGCAGGATTTGCGCAGGATCTCCAGCGCCTTCTTGAACACCGGCGGCTCGGGCCGCTCGGCCTCTTCAAAGAGTTCGAACAGGCGCTCCAGCGACTGCGGTTTACCCGAGGCCAGTAGGAAGGCTTCCAGCAGCGGCGCCAGTTCGCGGGGTTCAGTCAGATTCATCGATTCAGCTCTTTATTCGGCTCGCGCCCGCACGTGGATAGCCGCAAAAGGCTCATTCTGGACCAGCTCGACCAAGGACTCCTTGACCAATTCAAGGATCGCCATAAAGGTCACCACCACCCCCAGGCGCCCCTCTTCGGCGGTGAACAGCTCGACGAACGGCACGAACCCACCGCCCTTGAGGCGTTCCAGCACGTCGCTCATGCGCTCGCGGGTGGACAGTGCTTCACGGCTGACCTGGTGGCTTTCAAACATATCGCCCCGGCGCAGCACCTCGGCCATGGACATCAGCAATTCTTCCAGGCTCACGTCCGGCAGCAACTTGCGCGCGCGGGCTTCAGGCGCGTCGAGTTTCGGCACTACGACATCGCGGCCCACACGGCTCAAGCCGTCGATGCCTTCGGCGGCGGCCTTGAAGCGCTCGTATTCCTGCAGGCGACGGATCAGTTCCGCGCGCGGGTCGTCTTCTTCGGCTTCCACTGTCTCCGAGCGCGGCAGCAACATGCGCGACTTGATCTCGGCGAGCATGGCGGCCATCACCAGGTACTCGGCGGCCAACTCCAGGCGCACCGACTGCATCAACTCGACATAGCCCATGTACTGACGGGTTATTTCCGCCACCGGAATGTCGAGGATGTTGATGTTCTGTTTACGAATCAGGTACAGCAGCAAGTCCAGCGGGCCTTCGAAGGCTTCAAGGAAGACTTCCAGCGCGTCCGGCGGAATGTAAAGGTCCAGGGGCATTTCCATGACCGCCTGGCCATACACCATGGCAAACGGCAGTTCCTGCTGGGCGCCCGCCTGGCTGTCGACGGTTTCCACGGCCGACATTCAGGCCTCGACCATGAACGGGGCCGGGTCGCCGCAACCCACGCGGATCACTTCGGGTTCACCGTCGGCCAGGTTGATCACGGTGGAGGCTTTGTTGCCGCCGTAGCCACCGTCGATGATCAGGTCGACATGCTTTTCCAGCAGGCGGCGCATTTCGTAAGGGTCGTACAACGGCTCATCTTCGCCCGGCATGATCAGCGACACGCTCATCAAAGGCTCACCCAGCTCTTCGAGCAGCGCCAGGGCGATGGGATGTTCCGGTACCCGCAGGCCAATGGTGCGCTTCTTGGGGTGCAACAGCAGGCGCGGCACTTCCCGGGTGGCGTTGAGAATAAAGGTGTAGGGGCCCGGCGTGTGGGCCTTGAGCAGGCGGAAGGTGCCGGTATCGACCTTGGCGAACAGCCCGAGTTGGGACAGGTCGCTGCAGATCAGCGCGAAGTTGTGCTTGTCGTCCAACTGGCGCAGGCGTCGTACACGCTCGACCGCGCCCTTGTCGCCGATCTGGCAACCGATGGCGTAGGACGAATCAGTTGGGTAGATCACCACGCCGCCGGCGCGAATGATCTCGACGGCCTGTTTGATCAGGCGCGCCTGGGGGTTTTCCGGATGAATCTGGAAGAATTGACTCACGTGTTCTACCTGTTCAGACGGTGGCAATAATGGGGTCATGCTTGAATCGCCCCCACAAGAGCGGCAAGTCTTCCGGGACCGCGCGGTACTCGCCGATCTCGGACCAGCCGCCTGGGCCATGAAAATCACTGCCGGCGCTGACCAGCAGACCAAATTCGCGAGCAAGAATCGCCAGGCTGCCGACCTGTTCGGCGGGTTGATGCCCGTTGACCACTTCGATTGCGTGGCCACCCGCTCCAATATAGTCGGCAATCAGCTTGCGGCGCTTGCTGCGGGTGAAATCGTAATGCCAGGGGTGGGCCAGGCTCACCCAGGCACCGGAAGACCGCAGGGTCCCGACGGTGTCTTCCAGGGTCGGCCAATGTTGCTTCACATCGCCCAACTTGCCGGCGCCCAGCCATTTGCGAAAGGCTTCGGCGCGATCTTTGACAAACCCTTCGCGCACCATCCAGTCGGCAAAGTGCGGCCGGGCCGGCGCATTGCCGCTGTCGCCCAGCTCCTGCTGGATGGCGCGGGCGCCTTCGAGGGCGCCGGGCATGCCTTTAAGGCTGAGCTTGCGGCTTATTTCTTCGGACCGCAGCCAGCGGCCATCGTGCAATTGGGCAATGGCCGCGACCAAAGGCGCGGCTTGCTGATCGAAACCATAGCCGAGCACATGAATGGTGGCGCCGCCCCAGGTGCAGGACAATTCCACGCCGTTGACCAGCTGCATGCCTAGACTGTGGGCCGCGCCCCGGGCCTCGTCGAGGCCTTCGAGGGTGTCGTGGTCGGTCAACGACAAGACTCGCACGCCTTTTTCAAACGCACGCGCAACCAGTACCGCGGGCGCCAGGGCGCCGTCGGAGGCCGTGCTGTGGCAGTGCAAATCAACATTCACGGGGATGTGTAACCTCAAGTCAGCTGGCGCTTTCGCTACCAAGGATGTTTGTTATTATGCCGCCACATCCAGCTTCTGGCTCTTACTGTGAAACAATTCATCGACTTCATCCCGCTGTTGCTGTTTTTCATCGTCACCAAACTCGACCCCAGGGTCATCGAAATTGCCGGTCACGAGCTGTCGTTCGGAGGCATCTACAGCGCCACCGCCGTACTGATCATCAGCTCCATTGTCGTCTACGGCGCCATCTTCATCTCCCAGCGCAAGCTGGAAAAAAGCCAATGGCTGACCCTGGTCGCGTGCCTGGTATTCGGCGGCCTGACCCTGGCCTTCCACAGCGAAACCTTCCTCAAATGGAAAGCACCGGTGGTGAACTGGCTGTTCGCCCTGGTCTTTATCGGCAGCCACTTCATCGGTGACCGCCTATTGATCAAGCGGATCATGGGCCATGCGCTGACCCTGCCGGACCCGGTGTGGACACGCTTGAACGTAGCCTGGATCGTGTTCTTCCTGTTCTGCGGCGCGGCCAACCTGTTCGTGGCCTTTACCTTCCAGGACTACTGGGTCGACTTCAAAGTGTTCGGCAGCCTGGCCATGACCGTGTTATTCCTGGTCGGCCAAGGTATCTACCTGTCACGCCACCTGCATGACGCCGCCCCTACCACGCCTAAGACCGAGGACTGACATGCTCTACGCCATCATTGCCACCGACGTTGCCAACTCGCTGGAAAAACGCCTGAGCGTGCGCCC
Organism: Pseudomonas sp. AC112; assembly: GCF_979253545.1. Classification (NCBI taxonomy): domain Bacteria; kingdom Pseudomonadati; phylum Pseudomonadota; class Gammaproteobacteria; order Pseudomonadales; family Pseudomonadaceae; genus Pseudomonas; species Pseudomonas sp. AC112. The sequence goes on along the minus strand of NZ_CEEDCM010000001.1, from coordinate 3,662,382 downwards.
GGCCCATGTCGAACGCCTCAAGCAGTTGCAAGCCGAAGGCCGCATCGTGCTGGCCGGCCCGCACCCGGCCGTGGACAGCAATGATCCGGGCGATGCCGGTTTCACCGGTAGCCTGATCGTCGCCGAGTTCGCCTCCCTGGCCGACGCCCAGGCCTGGGCCAAGGCTGATCCTTATGTTGCGGCGGGCGTTTACGCCGATGTCGTGATCAAGCCGTTCAAGCAAGTCCTGCCTTGATTCCGGCCGCGCCGAACCTAATCGGTTCGGCGTACTGCTAATTGCTCATTATTCTCGGTAACCTGCCGACAACGTTCTGAATATTCGTGTGGAATCAGGAGTTCCGATGCGCTTACGTCAGTTGTGTCTGTTGGCAGTGGTAATGATCGGGGCTACGGCCCACGCTGAAGAAACCTCGAACACCGGCAGTTCCACGCCCCTGTCCTTGAGTGCCGGCGCCCAAATCACCGAGTTGCAGCAACGTTTGAAAGAAAGCGAACGCCAGCGTGAAGAATTGAGCAAGCAACTGCAAAGTGCGGATGCTGCCCGCGAAAGCGCCCAATTGAGTCGCCTTCGCCAAGAGAACCAACGCCTGGCCCAGCAACTCAAAGAGACACAGGGCGGTGCCTTGACCCGATGGCTGACCGAGCAACAACAGTGGTTCGTCACCGGCGGGGCCGTCGCACTGATCGCCCTGCTGTGCGGGATCTTCGCCAGCGGTGGGCACCGTCGCCGTCGACAATGGCTAAATTGAGTGAGTCATGAGCGAGCTGTTACTGATAGATGATGACCAGGAGCTCTGCGAGCTGCTGACCAGTTGGTTGAGCCAGGAAGGCTTCCAGGTGCGTGCCTGCCATGACGGCTTGAGCGCCCGCAAAGCCTTGGCCGACAGCGCCCCGGCCGCGGTGGTGCTCGACGTGATGCTGCCCGACGGCAGTGGCCTGGAGTTGCTCAAGCAATTGCGCAACGACCACCCGGAGCTGCCGGTGCTGATGCTCTCGGCCCGTGGCGAACCGCTGGACCGCATCCTCGGCCTCGAACTGGGCGCCGACGATTACCTGGCCAAGCCCTGCGACCCACGCGAGCTGACCGCCCGCCTGCGTGCCGTATTGCGCCGCAGCCATCCGGCTGCCGTGTCGACCCAGCTGGAATTGGGCGACCTGTGCTTCAGCCCGGTGCGCGGCGTGGTCAGCATCGACGAGCAGGAGTTTGCCCTGACTGTTTCCGAAAGCCGCCTGCTGGAAGCCCTGCTGCGCCAGCCCGGCGAACCGCTGGACAAGCAGGAACTGGCGCAGATCGCCCTGGGTCGCAAGCTGACCCTCTACGATCGCAGCCTGGATATGCACGTCAGCAACCTACGCAAAAAGATCGGCCCACACCCGGATGGCCGGCCACGAATCGTGGCGTTGCGTAGCCGGGGCTACTATTACAGCCTCTGAAATCGGGAGCCCCGGGGCTCCTGGTTTTGTCAGCGCCCGCCCAATCGTCTTTACCCAAGCTTTACCCACACCTGACCGCCGCTGACCTTGATCTCCGTAATCTACTCACATCCGGACTCACCGGAATAGAGACAGGAGAATCACCATGCGCAAGACCCTTATCGCTTTGATGTTCGCCGCTGCCCTGCCCACCGTTGCCATGGCGGCAATGCCTGAAGGCCCAGGCCCGATGGGCGGCCCGGAAGGCCACATGATGGGTGGCCCGGGCCACGGCGGTGAACACGGTCCGCGTGGCAAAGGCGGCCCTTTCAGCCAACTGGACCTGAGCAAGGAACAGCGCCAGCAGATCGGCAAACTGATGGGCGACCAATGGCACGCTCGCAAAGACCTGACCAAGAAGTACCTGGACAAACTGCCAGCCGCTGACCAGAAAGCCATGCAGGACGAAATCGCCGCTGGCAAGCAGAAAACCCAGGCTGACATCCGCGCCGTGCTGAAACCCGATCAACAGAAGAAATTCGACGAGATCGTCAAGAAGCAAGAACAGCGCCGCGCCGAATGGAAGGAATTCCAGGCCTGGAAAGCGCAACAGCCGCAAAAAGCGCAATAATGCCCACGCGTTAACACTCCCAGCCCAGTGGCTCGCGCCGCTGGGCTTTTCCTGTTTGAGGGTTTCCTGTGCGTTCATTGTTCTGGCGCATCCTGGCCAGCTTCTGGCTGGCCATCGCCTTGGTTGCCGGGTTGTCGATCCTGCTGGGGCACATGCTCAATCAAGATGCCTGGATTCTCAGCCGCCACCCCGGCCTCAATAACCTGGCCGAAGAGTGGACTCAACTCTACGAAGCCCAGGGTGAGGATGCTGCCCAGGACTTGCTGCAACAGCGCAAACGCCAGTACCACATCGACGTGCAAGTGCTGAATGAAAGCGGCGAGCCGGTGGTGCGCGGCACCTTTCCGCGCCGCGCCGCCGCCTTCGAGGCGCGCCAGAATGACAGCCAGGACGGCCATCTGCCCTGGCGTCGCCTGACCGCCGAGTACACCAGCGAAAAGACCGGCGACACCTACCTGCTGATCTACCGCATCCCCCACCCGGAACTCGACGCCTGGCACCGCAGCAGCCTTTTGTGGCCGTTGAGCGCGTTGGCGATTGCGCTGGTGGTGCTGACCCTGTTCAGCCTGTTGGTGACACTGTCCATCACCCGGCCCCTCAGCCGTTTGCGTGGCGCGGTGCATGACCTTGGCCAGGCCACCTATCAGCAAAACAGCTTGGCGCGCCTGGCCAACCGCCGCGATGAATTCGGCGTGCTGGCTACCGACTTCAACCGCATGGGCGCCCGCCTGCAAAGCCTGATCGGCAGCCAGCGCCAGTTGCTGCGCGATGTCTCCCACGAACTGCGCTCGCCCCTGGCGCGTCTGCGGATCGCCCTGGCATTGGCCGAACGCGCCAGCCCCGAAGAGCGGGAAAAGCTCTGGCCGCGCCTGACCCGTGAATGCGACCGACTGGAAGCCTTGATCAGCGAAATCCTGGTACTGGCCCGTGTCGATGCCGACAACGCCAGTGCCGAAGAGGTCGACCTCACTTCCCTGCTCAAGACCCTGCAAAAGGACGCCCAACTCGGCGCGCCGGACCAGCTAGTGCAACTGAACGCCGACACCGACCTGCACCTCAAGGGCTGGCCGACCATGATCGAACGCGCGGTGGATAACCTGCTGCGCAATGCCCAGCGCTTCAATCCACAGGGCCAGCCGATTGAACTGCACGCCCAGCGCCAGGGTGATCGGATCCTGATCAGCGTGCGCGACCACGGCCCCGGCGTTGAGGACGAACACTTGAGCCAGCTGGGCGAACCCTTCTACCGCGCCCCCGGCCAGACCGCACAAGGCCATGGCCTGGGCCTGGCGATTGCGCGTCGCGCCGCCGAACGCCATGGCGGCAGCCTGATCCTCGCCAACCATTCCGACGGCGGTTTTGTTGCCAGTATCGACCTGCCGTTGGAACCTGGGGTTGCCACACCGGCCTGAGGATCTTCTATAGTGGCCCTTCTCTTACGGAGGGCTTTTGATGACTGACCTGCTGACCCCCATCCAAGCCGCACTCGATCTACCGCACACGCCACTGACCTATACCGAAGCCGGCGCCCTGCCCTCGACCTTCGCCGTGACTGAGCTGGCCAGCGCCAGCATCGGCGCTGCCGGCCAGGCGGTGGCGCAACTGATCCAGCAACAGACCGGGCGCCTGCCCAGCGTCAGCGTGGACCGGCGCCTCGCCTCCTTCTGGTTTTCTTCTTCGATCCGCCCGGTAGGCTGGGAAACACCGCCGCTGTGGGACCCGGTGGCCGGCGACTATGCCAGCGCCGATGGCTGGATTCGACTGCACACCAATGCGCCCCATCACCGCGCGGCGGCTGAGCGTGTGCTGGGCAAGGTGACCGACCGGGCCGAAATGGCCGTCAAGGTCGCCAAATGGAACGCCGCCGAACTGGAGCAGGCGCTTGTCGATGAAGGGGGTTGCGCCGCGCAGATGCGTGACTGGCAAGCCTGGCAGGCACATCCCCAAGGGCTGGCAGTGAATGCTGAGGAGCTGGTGCAGCGCCAGACCTTTGCAACCACCACCCACAAGCCCTGGCTCGGCTCGGTTGCGCGGCCACTGGCGGGCCTCAAGGTATTGGACCTGACCCGCGTGTTGGCCGGCCCGGTAGCCAGCCGCTTTCTCGCAGGCCTGGGCGCTGACGTGCTGCGCATCGATTCGCCCACCTGGAATGAGCCCGGCGTAGTACCGGAAATGACCCTGGGCAAACGCTGCGCCCGCCTGGATTTGAAAAGCCCCGAAGGTCGGCAGGTTTTCGAAAACCTACTCAAGGACGCCGACATCCTGTTCCACGGCTACCGCGCCGACGCCCTGGAGCAATTGGGCTACACCACTAGCGCCCTGCAAACCCTCGCCCCCGGCCTGATCGACGTGAGCCTCAACGCCTACGGTTGGAGCGGCCCGTGGCGCAACCGTCGTGGTTTCGACAGCTTGGTGCAGATGAGCAGCGGAATCGCCGCCGCCGGCATGGCCTGGAAACAGGCAGATAAACCGGTGCCCCTGCCGTTGCAGGCGCTGGATCACGCGACCGGGTATTTGATGGCAGCGAGTGCGATCCAGGCATTCAGTGAGCGGGTGAAAACCGGGCGGGGTGGTTCGGCGCGGTTGTCATTGGCGCGTACGGCGAAGTTGCTGGTAGAGGCGGGACAGGTGCCGGAGCAGCCAGCGTTGCGCGCCGAAGAGCCGACAGATCAAGGCCTGTTGGCGGAGCAGACAGCCTGGGGCCAGGCACATCGATTGTTGCCACCGGTCGCTATCAGCGGCACGCCGTTGCAGTGGGACTTACCAGCTGGGGAATTGGGTTCACACCGGCCTCAGTGGTGACCTGTAGGCCGCCATCGCCGGCAAGCCGGCTCCTACAGGAATTCACATTCCAACTGTAGGAGCCGGCTTGCCGGCGATGAGGCCGTTACAGGCACTCTCAATCCGCCCGCTGCAACGACGTCCACAAATGCTGCGCCGCATACGCCCGGAGCGGTCGCCAAGCCTCAGCCCGCGCCAACAACTGGCGCGCTGAAACCGGCCCACCTTCCAACGCCGCCAGGGCATTGATCAACCCGATATCCCCCGACGCAAATGCATCCACCTCGCGCATCTGGCGCATGGCGATGTACTGCGCGGTCCAGTCTCCAATGCCCGGCAACGCCACCAAGCGCGCCACACCGGCCTGGAGGCTGGCCTGGGGTTCGAACAATCGGGGATCATCCAGCAACGCCTGGGCCACACCCGACAAGGTCCGCCCACGCGCCTTGGGCATGCCCAGCGTCGCCAGGTCCGCCGCCGCCAACACCTCGGCGGCGGGGAACACATGGGTGATACCAACGTGCGGCGTTGCCAACGGCTGACCGTATTGCGCCACCAACTTACCCGCCAGACGAATCGCGGCCACCACGGTGATTTGCTGGCCCAGCACCGCGCGAATCGCCAGCTCCAGACCATCCCAGGTGCCCGGCACACGCAAGCCCGGACGCGCTGCGACCAGTTGCGCCATCAATGGGTCCGTCGCCAGTTGCGGGTTGATCAACTGGGGCTGGGCATCCAGATCGAACATCGTGCGCAGGCGCCGTTCGATCTCAGGCAACGCCGCCGGGTCTGGAAAATCCACCTCCACGTCTAGCCAATCGCCATCCCCCATTGCCACGCTGATCCAGCCGTACTGCCCGCCGAGGCTGATACTGCGCCGGTACGCCCCCGCCTCGACCGTCTCCATCCCGCCGATCGCCCGCGCCGACAGAAACCCCACCATCGCCGCCCAGTCGTAGGGTGGCTGATACGCCAGTCTCACAACGACAACACCCCGCTGTACAACCCATACGCCGCCAGCCCCGCGCCGGCGATCACGCAGCTGAAAATGCCTTTTTCCATGTGGGTAAACAAGGGTTGGTCCTGCTCACGCTTGGCGAGGGCAAACAGGATCACACCCGGCGCATACAACAGCGCCGACAGCAGCAGGTATTTCAAGCCCCCGGCGTAGAGCAGCCATACGGCGTAGCCGAGGGCAATCAGACCCACCAGCAGATCCTTCATGCGCTGGCCGTGGGCGCCGTCATAGGTTTCGCCGCGCCCGCTCAACAGCACCGCATAGGCCGCCGACCACAGGTACGGTACCAGGATCATCGACGAGGCGAGGTAGATCAGGGTGGTGTAGGTGCTGTGGGAAAACAGCGTGATCACCAGGAAGACCTGGATCATCACGTTGGTCAGCCACAGCGCATTGACCGGCACCTGGTTGGCGTTTTCCTTTTTCAAAAAGGCCGGCATGGTCTTGTCCTGGGCCGTGGCGTAGAGGATTTCCGCGCAGAGCAACGCCCAGGACAGCAAGGCGCCGAGCAGCGAAACCGCCAGGCCGATGCTGATCGCCATCGCGCCCCAGGGGCCGACGATGTGTTCGAGCACACCTGCCAGGGACGGGTTCTGCAAGTGCGCGAGTTCCGGCTGGCTCATGATCCCCAGGGACAACACATTCACCAGCACCAGCAGTGCCAGCACGCCCAGAAAACCGATGACCGTGGCGCGGCCCACGTCCGAGCGTTTCTCTGCGCGCGCCGAGTACACGCTGGCGCCCTCGATGCCGATAAACACAAATACGGTGACGAGCATCATGTTGCGCACCTGGTCCACCACGCTGCCGATAGTCGGGTTGCCCGCGCCCCAGATATCACGGGTGAAGATTTCGGCCTTGAATGCCACGCCGGCAATCACGATAAACATCAGCAGCGGCACGATCTTGGCCACGGTGGTGATCTGATTGATAAACGCGGCCTCCTTGATCCCACGCAACACCAGAAAATGCACGGCCCACAGCAGCAAGGACGCGCAGCCGATGGCCACCGGCGTGTTGCCCTGACCGAATATCGGAAAAAAATAACCAAGGGTGCTGAACAGCAACACGAAGTAACCCACGTTGCCCATCCAGGCGCTGATCCAGTAACCCCAGGCTGACGAAAAGCCCATGTAGTCGCCGAAGCCTGCCTTGGCATAGGCGTACACGCCCGAGTCCAATTCGGGTTTGCGGTTGGCCAGGGTCTGGAACACGAAGGCCAGGGTCAACATACCCACGGCGGTGATCGCCCAACCGATCAGCACGGCGCCCACCTCGGCGCGTGCGGCCATGTTCTGCGGCAACGAGAAAATCCCCCCGCCGATCATCGACCCCACTACCAGGGCGATCAGGGCACTGAGCCGAAGTTTCTGGGCGGGTTGGGACATGAACACTCCTGAATGAATAAAACGCTTTTAGCTGACAACTGTGCACTCAACTAATTAACCCAGCGAGTGTAGCGTTTATTAGAGACCGCGATAAACACGGCGCTAATAACCCAAGGGCATGACAGTTTATAGGGTTTAGGCTTATTTAGAATTTAAATACGGCAACTACTTTGTCGTGTATTGGCCACTTATTGTCGCCTGTATGAAAAGTTTGCACATGCGGGAAAACGGACTAGCTTAAAACGTCCACACGTAGCACTAAATGATTAACCAATACCGCAGGGATCGCTCTGGAAAGCCCCTTTGCGCGGAAAACCATTGCCCACGGCTTTGCACCCTAAGTCATTAATTCACAATGGAATGTGCCAATGAAGTGATCTGAGTCAGCTGTTTGATTAGCGCACGGATTTATTCTGTGGTCTCTCTTCTCCTGCATTGGAGTTATGCGATGTCTGAATCTCCCGGAAAACTTCGATTGGGCGCACTGGTTGCACTTGTCGTCGGCTCAATGATTGGCGGCGGGATCTTCTCACTGCCGCAAAATATGGCCGCCAGTGCCGATGTCGGCGCCGTGTTGATTGGTTGGGTGATTACCGCCATCGGCATGCTGACCCTCGCGTTTGTGTTCCAGACCCTCGCCAACCGCAAGCCCGACCTCGACGGCGGCGTGTATGCCTACGCCAAGGCCGGCTTCGGCGACTACATGGGCTTCTCTTCAGCCTGGGGCTACTGGATCAGCGCCTGGCTGGGCAACGTCGGTTATTTCGTGTTGCTGTTCAGCACCCTCGGTTACTTTTTCCCGATCTTTGGCGAAGGCAATACCCCGGCAGCGGTGATCGGCGCGTCGGTGCTGCTGTGGGCCGTGCATTTCCTGGTGCTGCGCGGCATCAAGGAAGCCGCATTCATCAACCTGGTGACCACCGTCGCCAAGGTCGTGCCACTGGTGCTGTTCGTGTTGATCGCGCTGTTTGCGTTCAAGCTGGAGATCTTCACCGCTGACATCTGGGGCGTGAAAAACCCCGACCTGGGCAGCGTGATGAACCAGGTGCGCAACATGATGCTGGTCACCGTGTGGGTGTTCATCGGCATCGAAGGCGCGAGCATCTTCTCCTCCCGCGCAGAAAAACGCTCCGACGTGGGCAAGGCCACGGTGATCGGTTTTATCACCGTGCTGTTGTTCCTGATGCTGGTGAACGTGCTGTCCCTGGGCATCATGACCCAACCGGAACTGGCCAAGCTGCAAAACCCATCGATGGCCGCCGTGTTGGAACACGTGGTGGGCCACTGGGGCGCGGTGCTGATCAGCGTCGGCCTGATCATCTCGCTGTTGGGAGCGCTGCTGTCGTGGGTGCTGCTGTGTGCGGAGATCATGTTCGCCGCCGCCAAGGACCACACCATGCCGGAGTTCCTGCGCAAGGAGAACGCCAACCATGTGCCGGCCAACGCCCTGTGGTTGACCAACGCGATGGTGCAGATATTCCTGGTGATCACGCTGTTTTCCGCCAGCACCTACCTGTCGCTGATCTACCTCGCCACCTCGATGATCCTGGTGCCTTACCTGTGGTCGGCGGCTTACGCATTACTGCTGGCCGTGCGCGGCGAGACCTACGAAAACGCCCTGCGCGAGCGCAAGAAAGACCTGTTCATCGGCGCCATCGCGCTGATCTACGCGGTCTGGCTGCTCTACGCCGGCGGCGTCAAATACCTGCTGTTGTCCGCCCTGCTGTATGCCCCCGGCGTGATTCTGTTCGCCAAGGCCAAGCATGAGTTGGGCAAACCGATTTTCACCCACGTCGAGAAGCTGATTTTCGCCGCAGTGGTCATTGGCGCCCTGGTGGCGGCCTATGGGCTCTACGACGGCTTCCTGACCCTGTAACACCTGAATCTTTTGTTCACTGGAGGATCTGTAATGACCACGGAAAAAGTGAAGTACGGCGTACATTCCGAAGCCGGCAAACTGCGCAAAGTCATGGTGTGCTCCCCAGGCTTGGCCCACCAGCGGCTGACCCCCAACAACTGCGATGAACTGCTGTTCGATGACGTGCTGTGGGTGGCCCAGGCCAAGCGCGACCACTTCGACTTTGTGACCAAGATGCGTGAGCGGGATATTGATGTGCTGGAAATGCACAACCTGCTGACCGACATCGTTGCCATCCCCGAAGCGCTGGGCTGGATCCTGGAGCGCAAGATCACCTCCAACACCGTGGGCCTGGGCCTGGTCGATGAAGTCAGCTCGTGGTTGCGCAGCCTGGAGCCGCGCAAAATCAGCGAGTTCCTGATTGGTGGCGTGTCGGCCGATGACCTGCCGAGCAGCTTCGGTGGCAAGACCATCGAGATGTTCCGCGACTTCCTCGGCCACGCCAGTTTCATCCTGCCGCCGCTGCCCAACACCCAGTTCACCCGCGACACCACCTGCTGGATCTACGGCGGCGTGACGCTCAACCCGATGTACTGGCCGGCGCGACGCCAGGAAACCCTGCTGGCCTCGGCCATCTACAAGTTCCACCCGGAGTTCACCAACGCCGACTTCCAGATCTGGTACGGCGACCCCGACCAGGAGCACGGCGCCGCCACCCTGGAAGGCGGCGACGTCATGCCAATCGGTAACGGTGTGGTGTTGATCGGCATGGGTGAGCGCTCGTCGCACCAGGCCATCGGCCAACTGGCGCGCAACCTGTTCAAGAACAAAGCCGTGGAACGCGTGATTGTTGCCGGCCTGCCTAAGTCCCGCGCGGCGATGCACCTGGACACCGTGTTCAGCTTCTGCGACCGCGACCTGGTCACCATCTTCCCCGAAGTGGTCAACCAGATCGTGCCGTTCACCCTGCGCCCGGATGAAAGCAAGCCACACGGCATCGACATCCAGCGCGAGAAAACCAACTTCCTCGAAACCGTCGCCGCAGCCCTCAACCTCAAGGCGCTGCGCGTCGTCGAAACCGGCGGCAACAGCTTCGCCGCCGAACGCGAGCAGTGGGACGACGGCAACAACGTGGTCGCCGTGGAGCCGGGTGTGGTGATCGGTTACGACCGCAACACCTACACCAACACCCTGCTGCGCAAGGCTGGTGTGGAAGTCATCACCATCAGCGCCGGCGAACTCGGCCGGGGCCGTGGCGGCGGCCACTGCATGACCTGCCCGATCATCCGCGACCCTATCGACTATTAATTTCCAGGCCTTGGCCGTCGCCCATAAGGCGCCGGCCAAGGGGATAACCTAAACAGAAGGAGATCCATCATGGCTTTCAACATGCGCAACCGCAGCCTGCTGTCGCTGATGCACCACACCACCCGCGAGCTGCACTACCTGCTGGACCTGTCCCGCGACCTCAAGCGCGCCAAATACACCGGCACCGAGCGTCCGCACCTGAAGGGCAAGAACATCGCGCTGATCTTCGAAAAAACCTCGACCCGCACCCGCTGCGCCTTCGAAGTCGCGGCCCATGACCAGGGTGCCCACGTCACCTACATCGACCCGGTGTCGTCGCAGATCGGCCACAAGGAAAGCATGAAAGACACCGCCCGCGTATTGGGCCGGATGTTCGACGCCATCGAGTACCGTGGCTTCGAACAGGAAATCGTCGAGGAGCTGGCCAAGTTCGCCGGCGTGCCGGTGTTCAACGGCCTCACTGCTGAATTCCACCCGACCCAAATGATCGCCGACACCCTGACCATGCGCGAGCACAGCGACAAACCGCTGCATGACATCAGCTACGCCTACCTGGGTGATGCACGCTACAACATGGGCAACTCGCTGCTGATGATCGGCGCCAAGCTGGGCATGGACGTGCGCATCGGTGCGCCGAAAGCCCTGTGGCCGCACGAAGATTTCATCAAGCAATGCCAGGCGTTTGCCGAAGAAAGCGGCGCGCGTATCACCATCACCGAAGACCCGAAGGAAGCGGTGAAAGGCGTGGACTTCATCCACACCGATATCTGGGTGTCCATGGGCGAGCCGGTGGAAGCGTGGGACGAGCGCATCGAGCAACTGCTGCCGTACCAGGTCAACGCCAAGATGATGAAAGCCTCGGGCAACCCGCGCGTGAAGTTCATGCACTGCCTGCCGGCGTTCCACAACAGCGAAACCAAGGTGGGCAAGGACATCGCCGCGCGTTATCCAAACCTGGCCAATGGCGTGGAAGTGACCGAGGAGGTGTTCGAGTCGCCGGCCAACATCGCCTTTGAGCAGGCGGAGAACCGCATGCATACCATCAAGGCGATTCTGGTGTCGGCTCTCGCAGATATCTGACGGATCTTCTGTAGGAGCTGGCTTGCCAGCGATAGCCATGTACCTGCCGACATCCCTGTTGGAGGTACAGGCCCTATCGCCGGCAAGCCGGCTCCTACATGGACCGTGTTGTTCATGAGCTTTCTAGAAGGACATTCTGTATGCGCATCGTCGTAGCCCTGGGCGGCAACGCCCTGCTCCGCCGTGGTGAACCCATGACGGCGGACAACCAACGCGCCAATATCCGCATCGCCACCGAACAGATCGCCAAGATCCATGCCGGCAACGAGCTGGTGATCGCTCACGGTAATGGTCCGCAAGTCGGCCTGCTGTCGTTGCAGGCGGCGGCCTACACTCAGGTCTCGCCGTACCCGCTGGATGTGCTCGGCGCCGAGACCGAAGGCATGATCGGCTACATCATCGAACAGGAACTGGGCAACCTGCTGGACTTCGAAGTGCCGTTCGCCACCCTGCTCACCCAAGTCGAAGTGGACGCCAAGGACCCGGCCTTCCAGAACCCGACCAAGCCCATCGGCCCGGTGTACTCCAAAGCCGAAGCTGAAAAACTCGCCGCCGAAAAAGGCTGGGCCATTGCCCCGGATGGCGACAAGTACCGCCGCGTGGTCGCCAGCCCACGGCCCAAACGCATCTTTGAAATCCGCCCGATCACGTGGCTGCTGGACAAAGGCAGTATCGTGATTTGTGCCGGCGGCGGCGGCATTCCGACGATGTACGGCGAGGACGGCAAGCTGCGCGGCATTGAAGCCGTGATCGACAAAGACCTGTGTTCGTCGCTGCTGGCCAGCCAACTGGAAGCCGATTTGCTGGTGATCGCCACTGACGTCAACGCCGCTTTTATCGATTTCGGCAAACCCACCCAGAAGGCCATTGGCCAGGCCCACCCCGACGACATGGAAAAACTCGGCTTCGCCGCCGGTTCCATGGGTCCCAAGGTCCAGGCCGCCTGCGAGTTCGCCCGCCAGACTGGCAAAACCGCCGTCATCGGTTCACTCTCGGACATCGAAGCCATCGTCCAGGGCAGCGCCGGTACGCGCATCAGCACGGCAACACCTGGCATCACCTATCTGTGAAGTAGAGGAGATACGCCTATGGCCACCTTTGAACCGGGTCACCTGCACGTTGAACGTCACGCGCTGAACAAGGATGACTACAGCTACAACCTGTGCATCGACTACGAAGTCAGCCAGGATCCCAAGGAAGGCAAGGGGATGCTGTTCAAGCTGCATGGCTCGGTGCAGGGCAAGGAGCTGAAGGAGGAGTTTTTCCTGCCCAAGGACCAGGCGTTCGACTTTGCCCGGCATGCGATGAACATCGCGCAGAAATACGGCATGCCGAAGATTGCCGTGTTGAACGGCTCGATGCACAAGCAGTACGACCTGATGTTCGAGGATGTGCGGCATCAACTGGATGTGAAGGCAGGCGATCCGGTCAAGCCCGAACACCTCGAATAACCCGATTTCCCAGGCACCAACAATCAAATGTGGGAGCGGGCTTGCTCGCGAATGCAGTGTGTCAGTCAGCAATTTTTTCACTGACCCACCGTATTCGCGAGCAAGCCCGCTCCCACATTTTTGATCTCCATCACCTGTCAGGCATACTGGCCACCCTCAGTACGCCAGAACCAACAACCGCACCATGCGTATCCACGTCAGCTTCATCGACCGCGTCGGCATTACCCAGGAAGTCCTGGCCCTGCTCGGTGGGCGCAATCTCAACCTGGATGCGGTGGAGATGGTGCCGCCCAACGTCTACATCGACGCACCGACCCTCAGCGCCGAGGTGCTTGAAGAACTGCGCGATGCCCTTTTCAGCGTGCACGGCGTACAGGCCGTCACCGTGGTGGACATCCTCCCCGGCCAACGCCGTCACCTGCAACTCGACGCCCTGTTGGCCGCCATGACCGACCCGGTGCTGGCGCTGGACAGTGCGGGCAAGATCCTGCTGGCCAACCCGGCGCTCATCGCCCTGTATGGGCGTGAGCCAGCCGGCGAAAGCATCAGCGAGCTGTTCAATGACCCGAAGCTACTCGACACCCTGCTGGAGCAAGGCTTCCGCTTGCCGCTGCGCGAGATCAGCGTCAACGGTCAGACCCTGCTCTTGGACGCCACGCCGATCACCGACGCCGGCGCCCTGCTCACCCTCTATCAGCCCAATCGCATCGGCGAACAACTGTCGGCGCTGCACCATGACCATGCCGAAGGCTTTGACGCGCTGCTCGGTGAATCCCCGGTCATCCGCACGCTAAAGGCTCGCGCGCAGCGGGTGGCGGCGTTGGATGCACCGTTGTTGATCCAGGGCGAAACCGGCACCGGCAAAGAGCTGGTGGCGCGTGCCTGCCATGCGATCAGCGCGCGCCACAGTGCACCCTTCCTGGCGTTGAACTGCGCGGCGCTGCCGGAAAACCTCGCGGAAAGCGAGTTGTTCGGTTATGCACCGGGCGCCTTTACCGGCGCACAACGCGGTGGCAAGCCGGGGCTGATGGAGCTGGCCAACCAGGGCACGGTGTTTCTGGATGAGATCGGTGAGATGTCGCCGTACTTGCAGGCCAAGCTGCTGCGGTTTCTCAACGACGGTAGCTTCCGGCGCGTGGGCGGGGACCGTGAAGTGAAGGTCAATGTGCGCATCCTCAGCGCCACCCACCGCGACCTGGAAAAAATGGTCAGCGAAGGCACCTTTCGCGAAGACCTGTTCTATCGCCTCAACGTGCTCAACGTCGAAGTACCGCCGTTGCGCGCACGCGGCCAGGACATCCTGTTGCTGGCCCGCTACTTCATGCAGCAGGCCTGCGCGCAGATCCAGCGCCCGGTCTGCCGCCTGGCGCCCGGTACTTACCCGGCGCTGCTGGGCAATCGCTGGCCAGGTAACGTGCGTCAACTGCAGAACGTGATCTTCCGTGCCGCTGCCATTTGCGAAAGCAGCCTGGTGGACATTGGCGACCTGGACATCGCCGGCACGTCAGTGGCGCGCCAGAGCGACGGTGAAATCGACAGCCTGGAGCAGGCGGTGGAAGACTTCGAGCGCAACCTGCTGGAAACGCTTTACACCAGCTACCCCTCGACCCGCCAACTGGCCAGCCGCTTGCAGACCTCCCACACGGCGATTGCCCACCGTCTGCGCAAGTACGGCATCCCTACCAATAAACCCTGACTGGAGCCCGGCTTGCCGGTGATGACGCCTGTGAGATCGCCATCGCCGGCAAGCCGGACTCCTACGAGGAATGCGTTGCAGATTTCAGGCGTGCATTGTGAATTTTGGTCTGAGAACGACATCGGCCGTACTGAAAGCGCTACAGTGGAACGATATCGCTACAGCCTTGTTTTTTGCGCGCCATGCAAGGCTTTGATCCACATAGGCTTTTTTTCAGGTGCTCGATTGTAGCGAAATCGCTACAGCCCATCGGTATATCGTCATAACCATTTTATTTAACTCGTTGATTTATAACGACTTAACAACCTTGGCCGCGATATTGCTAAGCAACTCCCCATTATTCCAATCCCGTCCACCAGACGAATCTGGTCCCGAGGAGTTTCCATGAGCGAGTTGCGTTTCACTGAAGATCACGAATGGCTGCGCGCCGAAGCTGACGGCAGCGTCACCGTGGGTATCACCGCTTTCGCGCAGAACGCGCTGGGTGATGTGGTTTTCGTGCAACTGCCGGAGTTGCAGGCCTATGACAAGGGTGCCGAGGCGTCCACCGTTGAGTCGGTCAAAGCGGCCAGCGGCGTCTACATGCCTTTGGACGGTGAAGTCCTTGAAGTGAACGACAAGTTGGATGCCAGCCCGGAGCTGGTCAACGAAGACCCGATGGGCGAAGGTTGGTTCTTCCGCTTTAAACCGGCCGATGCTGGTGCGGTCGCTAAACTGTTGGATCAGGACGCGTATGACCGCCTGATCAAAGCCAACGCTGAAGCCTGAGGAGCGCGCCATGTCTATCAACATCAGCACCGCCAACGAATTCATCGCCCGCCACATCGGCCCGCGCCAGGAAGACGAGCAGCACATGCTCGCCAGCCTGGGCTTCGACTCCCTGGAAGCCCTGAGCGCCAGCGTGATCCCGGAAAGCATCAAGGGCACCAGCGTGCTCGGCCTGGAAGACGGCCTGAGCGAGGCCGAGGCCCTGGCCAAGATCAAGGCCATCGCCGGCAAGAACCAACTGTTCAAGACCTACATCGGCCAGGGCTACTACAACTGCCACACGCCGTCGCCGATCCTGCGCAACCTGCTGGAAAACCCGGCCTGGTACACCGCCTACACCCCGTACCAGCCAGAAATCTCCCAAGGCCGCCTGGAAGCGCTGCTGAACTTCCAGACCCTGATCAGCGACCTCACCGGCCTGCCGATCGCCAACGCCTCCTTGCTCGACGAAGCCACCGCCGCCGCCGAAGCCATGACCTTCTGCAAGCGCCTGAGCAAGAACAAGGGCAGCAATGCCTTCTTCGCTTCGGTCCACAGCCACCCGCAGACCCTCGACGTGCTGCGTACCCGTGCCGAGCCCTTGGGCATCGACGTGGTGGTGGGCGATGAACGTGAACTGACCGACGTCAGCCCGTTCTTCGGCGCTCTGCTGCAGTACCCGGCCAGCAACGGTGACGTGTTCGACTACCGCGCACTGACCGAGCGCTTCCACGCCGCCAATGCCTTGGTGGCCGTGGCCGCCGACCTGCTCGCCCTGACCCTGCTGACCCCACCGGGTGAGTTCGGCGCCGACGTGGCCATCGGCAGCGCGCAACGCTTTGGCGTACCGCTGGGCTTTGGTGGCCCGCACGCGGCGTATTTCTCCACCAAGGATGCGTTCAAGCGTGACATGCCGGGCCGTCTGGTCGGTGTGTCCGTGGACCGTTTCGGCAAGCCGGCCTTGCGCCTGGCCATGCAGACCCGCGAGCAACATATCCGCCGCGAGAAAGCCACGTCGAATATCTGCACCGCCCAGGTGCTGCTGGCGAACATCGCCAGCATGTACGCCGTGTACCACGGTCCCAAAGGCCTGACCCAGATTGCCCAGCGTGTGCACCAGCTGACCGCGATCCTGGCCAAGGGCCTGACCGCCCTGGGCTTGAAGGTCGAGCAGGAAAACTTCTTCGACACCATCACCCTCAACACCGGCGCCAACACTGCCGCGCTGCACGACAAGGCCCGCGCCCAGCGCATCAACCTGCGTGTGGTAGACGCCGAGCGTCTGGGTGTGTCGGTGGACGAAACCACCACCCAGGCCGACATTGAAACCCTGTGGGCGATCTTCGCCGACGGCAAGGCCCTTCCGGACTTCGCCGCCAGCGTGGACAGCACCCTGCCGGCCGCGCTGCTGCGCCAGTCGCCAGTCCTCAGCCACCCGGTGTTCAACCGCTATCACTCCGAAACCGAGCTGATGCGCTACCTGCGCAAGCTGGCCGACAAGGACCTGGCACTGGACCGCACCATGATCCCGCTGGGCTCGTGCACCATGAAGCTCAACGCTGCCAGCGAAATGATCCCGGTAACCTGGGCCGAGTTCGGTGCCCTGCACCCCTTCGCCCCGGCCGAACAAAGCGCCGGCTACCTAGAGCTGACCTCCGACCTGGAAGCCATGCTCTGCGCCGCCACCGGTTATGACGCGATCTCGCTGCAACCGAACGCCGGTTCCCAAGGTGAATACGCCGGCTTGCTGGCCATTCGTGCCTATCACCAGAGCCGTGGCGATGAGCGCCGCGACATCTGCCTGATCCCCTCGTCGGCCCACGGCACCAACCCGGCCACCGCCAACATGGCGGGCATGCGCGTCGTCGTGACGGCCTGTGACGCCCGTGGCAACGTGGACATTGAAGACCTGCGCGCCAAGGCCATCGAGCACCGCGACCACCTCGCGGCATTGATGATCACCTACCCGTCCACCCACGGTGTGTTCGAGGAAGGCATCCGCGAAATCTGCGGCATCATCCACGACAACGGCGGCCAGGTGTACATCGACGGCGCCAACATGAACGCGATGGTCGGCCTGTGCGCACCGGGCAAGTTCGGCGGCGACGTGTCCCACCTGAACCTGCACAAGACCTTCTGCATCCCTCACGGCGGTGGCGGCCCGGGCGTTGGCCCGATTGGCGTCAAGTCGCACCTCACGCCGTTCTTGCCTGGCCACGCGGCCATGGCGCGCAAGGAAGGCGCGGTGTGTGCAGCGCCGTTCGGCAGCGCGAGTATTTTGCCGATCACCTGGATGTACATCAGCATGATGGGCGGCGCAGGCCTCAAGCGCGCTTCGCAGCTGGCGATCCTGAATGCCAACTACATTTCCCGTCGCCTGGAAGAACACTACCCAGTGCTCTACACCGGCAGCAACGGCCTGGTGGCGCACGAATGCATCCTCGACCTGCGCCCACTGAAGGACAGCAGCGGCATCAGCGTGGACGACGTGGCCAAGCGCCTGATCGACTTCGGCTTCCACGCGCCGACCATGTCGTTCCCGGTGGCCGGCACCTTGATGATCGAGCCGACCGAAAGCGAATCCAAGGAAGAACTGGACCGCTTCTGCAACGCGATGATTGCCATCCGCGAAGAAATCCGCGCGGTGGAAAACGGCACCTTGGACAAGGACGACAACCCGCTGAAGAACGCGCCGCACACCGCTGCTGAATTGGTTGGCGAGTGGTCGCACCCTTACAGCCGCGAACAGGCTGTGTACCCGGTAGCGTCGCTGATCGAAAGCAAGTACTGGCCTCCGGTGGGTCGTGTCGACAACGTGTTTGGCGATCGCAACCTGGTGTGCGCCTGCCCGTCGATCGAGAACTACCAGGAAGCGTAATGCAACCTTCCCTGTAGGAGCCGGCTTGCCGGCGATGGCGGCCTTGAGGCCCTCATCGCCGGCAAGCCGGCTCCTACAAGATCGGGTGCACCCGTGAATGCGTGCCCAATAATAAGAAACCGGAGAACAACCATGTCTTTAAGCGTGTTCGACCTGTTCAAGATTGGCATCGGCCCCTCCAGTTCCCACACCGTCGGCCCGATGCGCGCCGCCGCCCGATTCGTCGAGGGCCTCAAGCGCGACAACCTGCTGGGCACCACCACCAGCATCAAGGTGGAACTCTATGGCTCGCTCGGCGCCACCGGCAAAGGCCACGGCAGTGACAAGGCCGTGCTGCTTGGGCTGGAAGGCGAACACCCGGACACCGTGAATACCGAAACCGTGGCCACCCGCCTGGCGCAGATGCGCAAGGACGGCCGCCTGAATCTGCTCGGTGAACACAGCATTGCGTTCAACGAGAAAGAACACCTGGCGATGATTCGCAAACCCCTCGCCTACCATCCCAATGGCATGATTTTCCGTGCCTTCGACGCCGCCAATATCCAGATCCGCAGCCGCGAGTACTACTCGGTCGGTGGTGGATTTGTGGTGGATGAAGACGCCGCCGGCGCCGACAGGATTGTCGAGGACGCCACACCGCTGACCTTCCCCTTCAAGCATGCCAAAGACCTCCTCGGCCACTGCACCACCTACGGGCTGTCCATCAGCCAGGTGATGCTGACCAACGAGAGCGCCTGGCGCCCGGAGGCGGAAACCCGCGCCGGGCTGCTGAAAATCTGGCAAGTGATGCAGGACTGTGTGGACGCCGGCTGTCGCAACGAAGGGATTCTGCCCGGCGGCTTGAAGGTCAAGCGTCGCGCCGCGGCCCTGCATCGCCAGTTGTGCAAACACCCGGAGTCGGCGCTGCGCGATCCTCTGTCGGTGCTGGATTGGGTCAACCTCTACGCCCTGGCGGTCAACGAGGAAAACGCCAACGGCGGGCGCGTGGTCACGGCGCCGACCAACGGGGCCGCCGGGATCGTGCCGGCGGTGCTGCATTACTACATGCGCTTTATCCCGGGTGCGAATGAAGACGGCGTGGTGCGCTTCCTGCTCACCGCCGCCGCCATCGGCATTTTGTACAAGGAAAACGCGTCGATCTCCGGTGCCGAAGTCGGCTGCCAGGGTGAAGTCGGCGTGGCCTGCTCCATGGCCGCCGGCGCGCTGTGCGAAGTGTTGGGCGGCAGTGTTTCCCAAGTGGAAAACGCCGCCGAAATCGGCATGGAACACAACCTCGGCCTGACCTGCGACCCGATTGGCGGGCTGGTGCAGGTGCCCTGTATCGAGCGCAACGCCATGGGCTCGGTCAAGGCTATCAATGCGGTGCGCATGGCGTTGCGTGGTGACGGGCAGCACTTCGTCTCGCTGGACAAGGTCATCCGCACCATGCGCCAGACCGGCGCCGACATGAAAAGCAAATACAAGGAAACCGCCCGTGGCGGTTTGGCGGTCAACATTATCGAGTGCTGACGCCCAACGGCGCGCCAGCACGTTTTTCAGGAGCTGAATATGTCCACCGAAACCCTGTTGAAAACTCCATTGCACGCCCTGCACATCGAACTGGGCGCACGCATGGTGCCCTTCGCCGGCTACGACATGCCGGTGCAATACCCACTGGGCGTGATGAAAGAACACCTGCACACCCGTGATCAGGCCGGGCTGTTCGACGTGTCCCACATGGGCCAGATCCGCCTGACGGGCGCAAACGCCGCCAAGGCCCTGGAGACCTTGGTGCCGGTCGACATCATCGACCTGCCGGTCGGCATGCAGCGCTATGCGATGTTCACCAATGACCAGGGTGGCATTCTCGACGACCTGATGGTGGCGAACCTGGGCAACGACGAGCTGTTCCTGGTGGTCAACGCCGCTTGCAAGGACCAGGACCTCGCGCACCTGCGTCAGCATATCGGCGACCAGTGCACCATCGAGCCGTTGTTCGAAGAGCGCGCCCTGCTGGCCCTGCAGGGTCCGGCGGCGGTCAAGGTGCTGGCGCGACTGGCGCCGGAAGTCACCAAGATGACCTTTATGCAGTTCGCTTCCCTGCGCTTGCTGGGCGTGGACTGCTACGTCAGCCGTTCGGGCTACACCGGTGAGGACGGCTTTGAAATCTCCGTGCCCGCCGCCAACGCCGAAAGCCTGGCCCGCAGCCTGCTGGCCGAGACCGAAGTGCAGGCCATCGGCCTGGGCGCCCGCGATTCGCTGCGCCTGGAAGCCGGCCTGTGCCTGTACGGCCACGACATGAACACCGACACCACACCGATCGAAGCCAGCCTGCTGTGGGCAATCTCCAAGGCCCGCCGCGCCGACGGCGCGCGCGCTGGCGGCTTCCCAGGTGCAGACAAGATCTTCACCCAGCAGCAAGCCGGTGTGAGCCGCAAACGCGTAGGCCTGTTGCCACAGGAGCGCACGCCGGTGCGTGAAGGCGCGGAGATCGTCGACGCAGACGGCACCGTGATCGGCAGTGTGTGCAGCGGTGGTTTCGGCCCGACATTGGGCGGCCCGCTGGCAATGGGTTACCTGGACAGTGCATTTATCGCACTGGACACCGAAGTCTCTGCGCTGGTGCGTGGGAAAAAGGTGCCACTTCGTGTAAGTAAAATGCCATTTGTACCGCAACGTTACTTCCGCGGCTGAGTGGATGTTTCTATAAGTAACGCGGTTGCGTTAACGTGCACTAATCTGTAACGCAACCGCCATAAAACAGTGCACTGCCGATAGTCTTCCTTATAAGGGCCAACCTATAACAAGTGATCAACTCTATCGAATAAGTGGGGATCCACAACAGTCACCCAAGTGTCATAAGCCCCAGCAAACGCTGGGCTTTTGGCAGGGCTTGTTTTTTCTCTATTAGTTGGCGTAGAGTTTGCCCACTGTGTTTGCATGGGTCGCTTGGAACCTGGACCTGGGCAGTAGCTGAAGTAGTTGCGCTACAACCCGTTCGACGTCTCTTACTTTCCTGCAACCCAGCCCAGTACTCTTTCATGCGAAAGGGGCTGTCATTAATTTTTAGCGTCAAGGAAATAAGAAAATGGCTGAACGTCAGAGCGGTACCGTCAAGTGGTTTAACGACGAGAAAGGGTTTGGTTTTATCACTCCAGAAAGCGGTCCGGATCTGTTCGTGCATTTCCGCGCTATTCAGGGCAACGGCTTCAAGAGCCTGAAAGAAGGCCAGAAAGTGACGTTCGTTGCTGTGCAAGGCCAAAAAGGCATGCAGGCTGACGAAGTACAAGCAGAAGGCTGATCCCTCCTGCGACAAAAAGCCCCTGATGGTGACATCAGGGGCTTTTTTATGTGCGTTTGCTCGTAAAATGGCTTTTTAACAAGAGAGCCCTGCCATGTCAAAACCCCTGCTGAGCCCCCAAGGCGAGTTCCCCGCCGTTGGCCTGGGCCGTCGCCTGGCAGCGATGTTCTATGACTTCCTGTTGTGCACTGCCCTGCTGATCGTCACGGCGTTTATCTACAAGCTGATCTGGATCGCGTTTGTCGGCGAGGCGAAGATGCGCACCCTCACCGAATCCGGCGCGCTGGACGGCGATCCGTTGCTGTCGACGATCCTATTGTTTGTACTGTTTGGTTTCTTCGCCAAGTTCTGGACCCATTCCGGGCAGACCCTGGGCATGCAGGTGTGGGGCGTGCGCGTACAGAACGCTGACGGCACGCGCATCAGCCTGTGGCAGGCGCTGTTGCGCTTTGTGGTGTCGATTGCGTCGTGGTTGTGCGTGGGGCTGGGGTTTATCTGGTCGCTGTTTGATAAGCGCAAACGCAGCTGGCATGACATCTATTCCGACAGCCAGCTGGTTCGTATCCCCAAACAGAAAAAGTAACCGCTTTGTAGGAGCCGGCTTGCCGGCGATGGCGATCTTAAGGACGCCATTGCCGGCAAGCCGGCTCCTACAAGGTTAGGCGTTGCCGGCGAGCTTGAGGCGGGCAGCCTGGGTGAAATCCAGCATGCGCTTGAGCGGGCGCACCGCGTGGGGGATCACGGACGGCTCGACGAAGATCTCGTTGCTGCCCTCACGCAGGCACTGCAGCGTGCGCTCCAGGGTGTTCATCGCCATCCACGGGCAATGTGCACAACTGCGGCACGCGGCGCCGTTGCCGGCAGTAGGCGCCTCGACGAAGACCTTGTCCGGGCACAGCTGCTGCATCTTGTAGAAGATGCCACGGTCGGTGGCGACGATGAAGGTCTTGTTCGGCAGGCGCTGGGCAGCGGCAATCAGCTGGCTGGTCGAACCCACGGCGTCCGCCAGTTCGATCACTGCCGTCGGCGACTCAGGGTGCACCAGGATGGCGGCATCCGGGTACAGCGCCTTCATGTCCTCCAACTGCTTGGACTTGAACTCTTCGTGGACGATGCAGGCACCGTCCCACAGCAGCATATCGGCACCGGTCTGGCGCTGGATGTAGGTGCCCAGGTGCTTGTCCGGCCCCCAGATGATCGTCTCGCCGTTGTCCATCAGGCTTTCGACGATTTCCAATGCACAACTGGAAGTCACCACCCAATCCGCCCGGGCTTTGACCGCCGCGGACGTGTTGGCGTAGACCACCACGGTGCGCTCGGGATGCTGGTCGCAGAACGCCGAAAACTCATCGACCGGGCAACCCAGGTCCAGGGAGCACGTGGCTTCCAGGGTCGGCATGAGGATGCGTTTTTCGGGGGTGAGGATCTTGGCGGTCTCGCCCATGAAACGCACGCCAGCGACCAGCACGGTCTTGGCCGGGTGGGCGGCGCCGAAGCGCGCCATTTCCAGGGAATCGGAGACACAGCCACCGGTTTCTTCGGCCAGGGCCTGGATTACCGGGTCACAATAAAAGTGGGCAACCAGCACCGCGTCCTGAGCCTTGAGCTCGGCGGCGATGGCGGTACGCAAGCTCGCCTCTTCGTCAGCGCTGAGAGCCTTGGGCTGCTTGGCGTCGAGATGGGCTTGAACCAGAAGGCGTTCGGAAATTTGCGTCATGTTCGCAAGACCTGCAGGCGCAGTTGCGCGAAAGTCGAGTGTACCACCGGCTCTGGAGCCCTTCGGGCGCCGCCGGACGAAGTGATTGTGTTCATCAAGCACGGGTTAAAGTGAAGCTGCGCAAGGCTACAGAATATCCAAGGGTTTCAAAAGCCAAATCTGGAATTCACCGGCGTATCTGTCGGGCAAAAAAAAGGGAAACGCCAGGGCTAGCGTTTCCCTTTTTTACAACAGGCTCTTTGCTGTTTCGCAGAGATCAGAAGCGGTAAGTCACCGACCCACCAAAGCCATTGGCGCTGTTTTCATATTTGGCATCGTAGGTCAGGCCAACCTGGGACAGGTTCTGTCGCACCTTGATCGGTTCTTCCTTGAGGTAGGAATACGCCACGTCGAAGGTCAGGTTGTCGACGGGCGTCCAGCCCGCGCCCAGGCTGAACACCGTGCGGTCACCCGTAGGAATCCGCACGGAGCGGTCGGTGTTGTTGGTCGGCGTCTGATCCACCGAGAAACCGGTGCGCAGCACCAGCTCTTTGTTGACCCGGTACGCCGCGCCGATGGCGTGGGACCAGGTGTCATGCCAGTGCTGTTGCTCGGTGATCGAGCCCAGGCCGCCGAATTGAGCGGTGAGGTCGGAGACACCGTCGTTGTTGATGGTGATCTTCTTCAACTGGCTCCAACGCGTGTAGGTGCTGCCGAGGTAAAGGGTCCAATCGTCATTCAATTGATGGGTGACCGAGAAATCCACGGACGAAGGCGTGGTCACGTCCAGGCTGGCGTCATACTTCTGCGGCCCGCCGTCGAATGCATCGGAAATCAAGCCGGACGCATGGGTCTTGCCGCTGAGGTGATACACCACCTGCGAGTGGTAGGTCACGCCAATGCGCGTGCTGTCGAGGGGTTGCACGAGGATACCGGCGTTGAACCCGGTGGCGTTGTCATCACCTTTGACTTTCACGCTTTCGCCAGCGCCGCCACCCAGTGGCACATTGGAATCCAGCTCGCCGCTGATGCGGTTGAAGGTCGGGCCAAAGCCTACCGAAATCTTGTCGTTGAACGCGTAGCTGACGGTGGGCTGCACGGTAATGACCGACACCTTGCTCTTGTTGCCAAAGCCATTGCCCTGGAAGCTGTGCTCATAGTCGGTCACCAAGCCGAACGGCGCGTAGATGCCCAGGCCGAACGCCCAGTGTTCATCGATGGGCGTGACCAGGTAGCCCATTGGCACGGCAATGCCGGGCACCATGTCGCCCTTGTTGGTGCCTGGGTTGTTGGCACCGAACTGCGAGGAGCTGGCGTCCTTGATGTTGGTTTTGGCATCGAGGTAAGTCGCGCCGAGGCTGACTTCATTCTGCTTCAGGCGCGACATGCCGGCGGGGTTGCCGAACACTGTACTGGCGTCTTCGGCCGAGGAGGAGCGACCCGCGTAGCCCGTGCCCATTGAACTGATGCTTTGTTCATTGAGCGCGAAACCACCGGCAAGCAGTTGGGTTGAGGCAAGGGAAACGGCGAGCGCCAAGGCGCCTTTAAGAGTTTTGTTATTCATTATTAGGACTCGAATTGTGGGGCAGCGACGAGGAAGCTACCAACGTTCGAGCGAGTGGTTTATGAAGAGTTTTTCATGCGGGTGATTGTCGGACAATCCTAGGAAATTCAAAGACTTTAGCTGTTTTTCATCCCCAATAATGACCTTGAAGCCTGATCATGACCCATTGGTTTTGAACAGAGCCTGACAATGGCTCGGATACAAAAAACCCCAGGCACTTCGTATGCCTGGGGCTTTCTCTGTATTCCAACAGGCAAAAAAAAACCCGGAAATCCTCACTTGCGTGGGCCTTCCGGATTTTCTAAACCGCCAAAAATGGTGGGTCGTGTGGGATTCGAACCTACGACCAATTGGTTAAAAGCCAACTGCTCTACCAACTGAGCTAACGACCCGCTGTGTGGTGGCGCGTATAATACTGATTTCTAAGGATTATTCAACACCTTATTTGAAATAAATCAGAAATAACGCGTTGGGTCAGTAATTCCGGCGGCTTGGAAGCCTTCTGCACGCAGTCGGCAGCTGTCGCATTTCCCACAAGCACGGCCGTCATCGTCTGCCTGATAGCAGGAAACAGTCAGCGAATAATCGACGCCAAGTCCTATGCCCGCCTTCACGATATCGGCCTTGCTGAGGTTTTGCAGCGGCGCCAGGATACGGAAGCCCTGCCCTTCTACACCGGCCTTTGTCGCCAGGTTGGCCATGCGCTCGAACGACTCGACAAACTCCGGGCGGCAGTCCGGGTAGCCGGAATAATCCACCGCGTTGACGCCGATAAAGATATCGCGGGCGTTGAGCACTTCTGCCCAGCCAAGGGCGAGGGACAGGAACACGGTGTTACGCGCAGGCACGTAAGTCACCGGGATGCCTTCGCCGGGGGTTTCCGGCACATCGATGCTGCTGTCGGTCAGGGCGGAGCCGCCAATACCGTTGAGGTTCAGGCCGATCACCTTGTGTTCGACCACCCCCATGTCACGGGCGACACGGGCAGCCGCGTTCAGTTCGGCGCGGTGACGCTGGCCGTAGTCGAAGCTCATGGTGTAGCAGCTATAGCCTTGCGCTTGCGCCATGGCAACCACCGTGGCGGAGTCGAGACCGCCAGACAGCAGGATTACCGCGCGTTTTTGATCCGTGGTGTGTTCAGTCATATCAGCGTCCTGGCTCGTCGTTCCAAAGGTATTTATGCAGCTGCAGTTGCAGGCGCACCGGTAGGTTGTCCGCGACCACCCAATCGGCGAGGTCACGGGCATTCAAGTCATGGTGGCTGGGTGAAAACAGCACTTCACCCGCGCGACGGTCCAACCCGTATTGAATCAGCTTGGAATTCGCCCAGTCGTAGTCATCGCGCGAACAGATAACAAACTTGACCTGGTCATTGGCCGTCAGCAGCTCGATGTTCTCGTAGCGATTGCGGTGCGCTTCCTTGGAGTCGGGGGTCTTGAGGTCGACCACGCGGCTGACACGGGGATCGACCGCTGAGATGTCCAGGGCGCCACTGGTCTCCAGGGAAACCTCGTAGCCGGCATCACACAGCTGCTTGAGCAACGGGATGGCATTGGGCTGGGCCAACGGCTCGCCGCCGGTCACACAGACGTAGCGCGGCTTATAGCCGGCGACCTGCTCCAGAATGTCATCGAGGGTGCGCACCGTGCCGCCACTGAAGGCGTAGGCGCTGTCACAGTATTGGCAACGCAAAGGGCAACCGGTCAGGCGCACAAATACTGTGGGCAGGCCAGCCGTCCGCGTTTCACCCTGCAACGAGTAAAAAACTTCGGTAATACGTAATGTGTCTTGCATAGTCGCCACGGGCGTAACAGCTAAACAGGCTGTCCGCCTCCGTCAGGCACTTCGAGGGACCCCGCCAACGCGTAGACCCCAAAAAGCGTGTTTCATAAAAGGGCGTGGATTCTAACGAAAAAACCCGCGCCAGGCGCGGGTTTCTTCTAAACGGGCGGCATTGCTTACAAGCGTTGCAGGTCCCGCTGGGCCAACTGGGCAGCGGAAGTCCCAGGATACTGGGCCACCACCTGCTGCAGAATGCCTTTGACCTTGTCGGTATGACCCAGGCGGCGTTCTACGTCAGCGAGTTTATACAGCGAATCCGGCACCTTGGCGTGCTTGGGGTACAGCTGGCTGACCTTGGCAAATGCCTGGCCCGCGCCCTGTAGATCACCCTTCGCCAGGTTGACTTCACCCAACCAGTATTGGGCGTTGCCCGCATACTGGCTGTTCGGGTATTTGCGCAGGAATGCGGTAAATGCCTGGCTGGCCTTATCGAAATCCTTGGCTTTGATCAGGTCGAAGGCTGCATCGTAATACAGCTTCTCCTTCGCCGGATCACCCGGTTCGCTGCTCGCGGCAGGGGCTTGGCTGGCAGCGGCCCCTGCTGCTGCACCACCGGCAGCAGCGCTTGGCGCGCCACCGGCAGAAGAATTATCAGGAGTTGCGGCAGGTTGAACGCCGGCTCCAATGCGTCGATCAAGATCCTGGTAACGCTCCAGGCCTTCTTGCTTCAGCTGGTTCACTTGATTCTGCAGTACTTCAATGGTGCCTTGTTGCTGCGCCAATTGATCCTGCATGCGTTGCAGCTGGTTGAACAGTTCGCCCTGTGCCGAGGGAGCGGACGTAGCCGCTCCCCCCGCATAGGCGCCGTTCGTGCCATAACCCGCTGGCGGATAACTGCTCCCGCTATTGTTATAGCCAGAGTTGCTATCTTCCACAGGAACCGCAGCCCACACCGCAAGCGGTGCGAGGCTGAGAGCCAATACAGTTAGAGCACGACGGCACGTTCGCATGACGAATTACTTACGCAGTTCGACGCGACGGTTTTGAGCCCAGGACTGCTCGTCGTGGCCAGTAGCAACTGGACGCTCTTTACCGTAGGAAACCAGTTCCAGTTGGCCTGGAGCAACACCTTGCAGTACCAGGTAGCGCTGAACGGCTTTCGCACGACGCTCGCCCAGTGCCATGTTGTACTCACGAGTACCACGTTCGTCGGTGTTACCTTCCAGAACAACGCGAGCGCCGTTAGCTTTCAGGTCCTTCGCGTGAACGTCCAGAGCGCGCATGGCTTCTGGTTTCAGGTCCGAACTGTCGTATTCGAAGTAGAAAGTGGTGATAGCGCGCAGAGCAGCTTCTTCGCTCAGGGAGCCGTCAACCGCACCAGTGTTAGCGCCGTAACCAGCGTTTGGATCAACAGCTGCGCCTTCACCGGCATTGTCGCCGCCTTTAGACGAGCAACCAACGGCTACGGACAGAGCCAGAGCCAGAGCAGCAAACTTACCAAACTTCAGCATTTCCATCGTGAAACTCCTAATGAACCCCAGTGTGTTAAGTACTTCTTTTTGTAGCGCCGCGTCAGTTCAGGTAAGGGGACCAGGATGGTTCTCTGACTTCGCCTTGTGCGGTAGGAAGTGGGAGCCTTACGCGTCCATTTATGGACACGAGCATCAAGACTCCCCGGCCCTGCTGGCGGGTGGCGTAGATTACCATGGTGCCGTTGGGCGCAACAGTGGCTGACTCATCAAGGTTGGTATCTGTGAGGATTTTTACGGTTCCGCGCTGCAAATCCTGGGCCGCAACCCGGAAATTAGTGAAACCATCCTGACGGTGAATCATCACCAACGTCTTTTCATCGGCCGAAAGCTTAGGGTTGGCGTTGTAGTTACCGATAAAAGTAACACGCTCTGCCCCACCACCATTCACGTTCGCCTTGTAGACCTGTGGCTTGCCGCCTCGGTCAGAGGTGAAGTAGATGGTCGAACCATCCTTGCCCCAGAACGGTTCGGTGTTGATGCCCGGGCCGCTGGTTGCGCGAGTGATCTGGCGCGAAGCCATGTTCATCACGTAGATGTCCGGGTTGCCATCCTTCGAGAGCACGAACGCCAGGCGCGAACCGTCCGGCGACCAGGCCGGTGCGCCATTGAGGCCTTCGAAGTTGGTGATCTGCTCACGACGGCCAGTATCGATGTGCTGGACGAAGATACGCGGACGCTTCTGTTCGAAAGACACGTAGGCAATACGCTTGCCATCCGGCGCAAAACGCGGAGACAGGATTGGCTCACGGGATTGCAGCAAAGTCACAGCCCGTGCACCGTCGTAGTCCGAGCGCTGCAAAGTGTAACGAGTGTTGTCTACGGAGAAGCGTTCAGCCGTTACGTACAGCAGACGCGTCGAGAAAGCACCCTTGATACCGGTGAGTTTTTCAAACGACTGGTCCGAGATGTAGTGGGCCATGTCGCGAATCTGCTCGGCAGTGCCCGAGACGCTGCCGGTCAAGACCTGCTGCTCAGTCGCCACGTTGAACAAGGTGTAGGTGATTTGCAGACGACCGCCGGCCGGCGTGATATTGCCGACCATCAGGTACTGCGCGCCCACCGCCTTCCAGTCACGGAACACGACTTCGCTGGCCTGGTTTGGCTGGCTGATCATGTTGCCTTTCGGAATCGGTGCGTAGTAACCGGAGTTGCGCAGGTCGTCGCTGACGATCTGGGCCATGTCGTCCGGCAGCACGCTGCCGCCCTGCCAGCCGAACGGTACTACGGCGATCGGGGTGGCCCGATCGCTACCGCTGGTAACCAGGATGTTCTTTTCATCCGCCGCCGCTATCCCTGCCATACAGCAAATAACGACAAGCATTCCTCGAAGAAGGTTTCTCACAAGGCTAGATCCTCAGGTGTGAATGTCATCTTGAATGAACGATAGGGAGCGAAGTCGCTTGGTTTCATTCCCTGCATCTCGGTCAACCGGCCAATGTTCTTGACCGCGGCAACCGCCGAACTGTCGAACGAACCGTCACCACTGGACTTGGACACGCTGACCGAAGTCACCGTACCGTCCGGCAACATGCCGATCTGCAGCACTACTGTCATGCCTTTGCGCGCCGAAGGTGGACGTGTCCAGCCTTCTGCTGCCCGCGCTCGAATCAGGTCATCGAAACTGCCCGCGACTTCATCACCACGCTCATCGGCCAAGGCTTGCTGACGCTGCGGCGTGTCGGAGAGCAAATCTGCCAAGGCCTGGGCCTTTTTCTCTTCGGCGGATTTACGCGCTGCTTCCTGGGCCTTTTTCTTCTGGGCGTCGGCGGCAGCTTTCTTCTTCGCGTCGTCGGCGACTTTTTTCTTCGCCTCGTCTGCTTCAGCTTTTTTCTTGGCGTCTTCGGCGGCTTTTTTCTTCGCGTCTTCGACTATTTTCTTCTTGGCGTCTTCAGCGGCCTTTTTCTTGGCCTCTTC
Organism: Pseudomonas sp. AC112; assembly: GCF_979253545.1. Taxonomy (NCBI): domain Bacteria; kingdom Pseudomonadati; phylum Pseudomonadota; class Gammaproteobacteria; order Pseudomonadales; family Pseudomonadaceae; genus Pseudomonas; species Pseudomonas sp. AC112. The sequence continues at coordinate 3,632,365 of NZ_CEEDCM010000001.1, read as the reverse complement.
TTCAGCCGCTTTTTTGGCTTCTTCTTCAGACTTCTTCTTGGCTATATCAGCCAATTGTTTCTCTTCGGCCTTTTTCGCTTCGGCAGCTTTCTCGGCTTTCTTGGCTTCATCAGCCTTTTTCGCCTCGTCAGCCTTCTTGGCTTCGTCAGCCTTTTTCGATTCCTCGGCCTTTTGAGCCGCCTCTTCTTTCTTTTGTTCCGCAGCAGCCTTCACCGCTTCCTGCTCGACCTTCTTCTGTTCCATCTGCTCGACTTCAGTCTGGCGCGCAGCCGACTTCTGGGCCTCACCCGCAATCTTCTGATTGGTCTGGGTGGTGGCCTGACTTTTCGATTTCAGCTGATACAGGGTCGCCTGCACGATCGGCTTGGCTGGCGGCAGGTCCGGGGTCATGGCAAAGCTGACGAACAGCATGCCAAACACCAGGACGTGCAGGGCAATTGCCCAGACGCTAGGCCAGAAGTAGCTTTCCGAGGCGGACGGCTCTCGCTGTTGCTGCATCAGGGCGCCTCGGTAATCAAGCCAACGTTACCCACGCCGGCCTTCTGCAGCCCGCCCATGGCGCCCATGACGGAGCCGTAGTCGACCGCCTTGTCACCGCGGATGAAGACCTGGGTGTGCTTGCCGCCTTCGTTGCCAGAGCGAATGATCTTGGTCACCGCGTCGGTCATCGCCGGCAAGGTCAGGGCCTTGTCCTGCTGCTTCTGAGTGTCGACTTCGCTGCCAAGGTTCCAGTAATAGGTCTTGTCGGACTTGATCGAAATGGTCAGCACCTGGGTGTTGTTGTCCTGGGGCAAGGCTTCGCTGGAAACCTTGGGCAGGTCAACCTTCACACCCTGGTTGAGCATCGGCGCGGTCACCATGAAGATAACCAGCAGCACCAGCATCACGTCGATGTAAGGCACTACGTTCATCTCGGCGACCGGCTTGCGCTTGGTTCGAGCTCGAGTGATTAAAGCCATCGGGAGGTACCTGCTTATTCTTCGCTGGTGTGCACTTTACGGTGCAGGATCGCCTGGAATTCATCGGCGAAGGTGTAGTAACGGCCAATCAGGTTTTCGCCGCGGGCGGCAAAACGGTTGTAGGCAATTACTGCGGGGATAGCAGCGAACAGGCCAATCGCGGTGGCGATCAGGGCTTCGGCGATACCCGGGGCTACGGTGGCCAGGGTCGCTTGCTGCGCCTGGGCCAGGCCACGGAAGGAGTTCATGATCCCCCACACAGTACCGAACAGACCGATGTACGGGCTCACGGAACCAACGGTGGCGAGGAACGGCAAGCTTTGCTCAAGCTTCTCTTCTTCGCGGGAAATGGCCACGCGCATGGCACGGGCCACGCCTTCCATGACCGCTTCCGGGTCAACGCCTGGCTGCTGGCGCAGACGGGAGAATTCCTTGAAGCCGGCGCGGAAGATCTGCTCGACGCCCGAATCCGGGTCCGGGTTGCTGCCGGCCTGGCGGTACAGCTTGGACAGGTCGATACCCGACCAGAAGCGCTCTTCAAAGCTCTCCAGGGCACGTCGACCGGCGCGCAGCAGGTTGCTGCGCTGAAAAATCATGACCCAAGAGGTAACCGATGCGGCTACCAGGGTCAGCATGACCAGTTGAACCACAACACTGGCATTGCTGACCAGGCTCCACATGGAGGAATGGTCGACGACGGTAGGTTCCACGCTAAATCTCCTGCTTTGATTGTTTACCCGCGCCGCTTACGTCGGCAAAGGCCGCACGTAGAGCTTCGGGAATGGCCCGGGGTTTCAAACTATTGGTGCGCACACAGGCCACCAGAAACTGCCCCTCACAGAGCAGCGTTGCATCCGTTGCCCGCCTGACCTGCTGCTTGAAACGCAGGCTGACACGGTTCAATTCGATTACTTCAGCGCTGACCAACAGTTCGTCGTCCAGCCGCGCCGGCGCGTGATAGCGCGCCTCGCTGGAATGCACGACGAATAACAGGTCCTCCCCTGCCAGCTGGGATTGGGCAAAGCCCAGCTCCCGTAGCCGCTCGGTTCGAGCCCGCTCCATGAACTTGAGGTAGTTGACGTAATACACGATGCCGCCCGCATCGGTGTCCTCGTAATAAACGCGACAGCGATGTGCGAACGACTGATCCCCGTTTTGCGCGCGCATACTCTAGTGCTTACTCCTCAGGTTGCCAATCCGGCTGGGCAACTGTTTTTTAATCCATCGAAACATTTCGAGTGACTGAATGACGACACCAGCCACTAGGACAGCACAAACCTCGGATAAATCGTCTGGCGTGAAGCTTTTAATCGTCCACTGCATCGAGGAATTCGTCTACTACAGGCATCTCGCCCAATCGTGACGGAATGTTTAACCCGAAGTGCAGATAGGCGTGGCGCGTCACCACCCGCCCCCGTGGCGTGCGCATGATGTAGCCCTGCTGGATCAGGTACGGCTCCAGCACATCCTCAATGGTGTGGCGCTCCTCACTGATGGCCGCCGCCAGGCTATCGACACCCACCGGGCCACCGTCGAACTTCTCGATCATGGTCAAGAGTAGACGTCGATCCTGGTGATCGAAGCCGTGCTCGTCCACATCCAGCAGGTTCAACGCCAGGTCGGCCACGGCCTTGGTGATATGCCCTTTGGCCCGAACTTCGGCAAAATCGCGCACGCGGCGCAGCAGACGGTTGGCGATCCGAGGCGTACCACGGGCCCGGCGGGCGATTTCAAACGCGCCTTCCGGGTCCAGCGGCAAACCGAGAATGCTCGCCGAACGACTGACGATGGTCGCCAGGTCCGCCGTGCTATAGAACTCTAGACGTTGAACAATGCCGAAACGGTCTCGCAACGGGTTGGTCAACATACCGGCGCGGGTGGTGGCCCCCACCAGGGTGAAAGGCGGAAGATCGAGCTTGATCGAGCGGGCCGCCGGGCCTTCGCCGATCATGATGTCGAGCTGGAAGTCCTCCATTGCCGGGTACAACACTTCCTCGACGATCGGCGAGAGCCGGTGGATCTCGTCGATAAACAGCACGTCATGGGGCTCGAGGTTGGTCAGCAACGCCGCCAGATCCCCCGGACGCTCCAGCACCGGGCCGGAGGTGGACTTGATCGATACGCCCATTTCCTGGGCGATGATGTTGGCCAGGGTGGTCTTGCCCAACCCAGGCGGCCCGAAGATCAGCGTGTGGTCCAGGGACTCACTGCGCCCGCGCGCAGCCTGGATGAACAACTCCATCTGCTCGCGCACGGTGGGCTGGCCGATGTATTCGGCCAGGCTCAGGGGGCGGATGGCGCGGTCCTGGACCTCTTCACGGTCGCGCGGACCGGTGGCTGCAATCAGACGATCAGCTTCAATCACTTAAATCATTCCCTTCAGGGCGCGGCGGATCATGTCTTCACTGCTCAGGTTCTTGTCCTTGATGGCCGATACGGCCTTGCTGGCTTCCTGCGGCTTGTAGCCCAGGGAAATCAGCGCGCTGACCGCATCGCTTTCGGCACTGGCGACCTGGCCAGCCGGCATGTCCGGCTGGTTCGGCACCAGGGCAAACATGCTCGGCACGACTTCCCAGGCCTTGAAGCGGTCCTTGAGCTCCACCAACAGGCGCTCGGCGGTCTTCTTGCCGACGCCCGGCACCTTGGTCAGCGCCGAGGTGTCCTGGGCCGAGACGGCACGCACCAGCTCATCCACTTCCAGGCTCGACATCAGGGCCAGGGCCAGTTTCGGGCCGACCCCATTGAGGCGGATCAGCTCGCGGAAGAAGTCGCGGTCGCGCTTGCCAATGAAACCATAGAGTAGTTGCGCGTCTTCGCGCACCACCAAATGTGTGTGCAGCGTTATCGGCTCACCGACCGACGGCAAGCGATACAGGGTGGTCATGGGCACTTCCAGCTCATACCCCAACCCATTTACATCCAGAATCAGGTGCGGCGGCTGTTTCTCAGCCAGGGTGCCGCGCAAGCGTCCAATCACGGTTCAGATCCTTAAAGCTTGGGGTCAGAGCACGGCCCGACCGGAAAACGATTGCGCTGATGCTATCAGAGACGCAGGCGCCCGCCACGACTGCGTGCCGTGCCCAGGCCATGAGGCAGCAAGCTTGAGCGAGTGTGCGCATGGCAAATGGCGATAGCCAGGGCGTCAGAGGCGTCGATCTGCGGTTTTGACGTGAGCTTGAGCATGTGCATGACCATCATCTGCACCTGCTCTTTGTTCGCCGCGCCGGTACCGACCACGGCCTGTTTGACCTGGGTGGCGGTGTATTCGGCGATCTCCATGCCCTCCTCGGCGCCCGCAACGATGGCGGCGCCACGGGCCTGGCCGAGCTTGAGGGCTGAGTCGGCGTTCTTGGCCATGAACACTTTTTCGATGCCCATGGTGACCGGCCCGTAGGTCTGGATCACTTCACGCACGCCGCGATAGACGATCTGCAGGCGCTCGGCCAACTCGCCCGCACCGGTGCGGATGCAGCCCGACGCGACATAGACACAGCCGCGCGGGGTCTGTTGCACCACGCCAAAACCGGTGATGCGCGAACCGGGGTCGATACCTAGGATTAAAGTCATAACGCCTGCGGGTTGGGTTTACAGCGGTGCGTGCCAGGCACACATTTGTGTAACAGCTTAGAACCCTGTGGGAGCTGGCTTGCCTGCGACGCAGGCACCTCGGTGTGTTAGTTGCACCGCGGTGATGCCTTCGCAGGCAAGCCAGCTCCCACATTGGATCTCTGTCGTACTTAAGTCAGTTGTTCGGCTACAGATTCCGGGATGTCGGCGTTGGAATACACGTTCTGCACATCATCCAGGTCTTCGAGCATGTCCAGCATCTTCAACACTTTCTGCGCTCCGTCCAGGTCCAGCTCGGCACTGGTGGTCGGCAGCATCACGATTTCTGCATCGGTGCCCTTGAAGCCAGCGGCTTCCAGCGCGTTGCGCACGGCGTAGAAACTGGCAAACGAAGTGAACACATCGATGGAGCCATCTTCGTTGGTCACCACGTCGTCGGCATCCGCCTCCATCGCCGCTTCCATCAGCGCGTCTTCATCGGTGCCCGGCGCGAAGGAGATCTGTCCCTTGCGCTCGAACAGGTAGGCCACCGAACCATCGGTACCCAGGTTGCCGCCGCACTTGCTGAACGCATGGCGCACAGCCGCCGCGGTGCGATTGCGGTTGTCGGTCATGCACTCGACCATCACTGCCACGCCGCCCGGGCCGTAGCCTTCATAGCTCAGCTCGACCATATCGTCGGTATCGGCAGCACCGGCGCCACGGGCCACGGCACGGTCGATGATGTCGCGGCTCATGTTGGCGCCAAGCGCCTTGTCCAGCGCCAGGCGCAGGCGCGGGTTAGAGCCCGGGTCGCCACCGCCCTGGCGGGCAGCGACGGTCAACTCGCGGATCCACTTGGTGAAAATCTTGCCTTTCTTGGCATCCTGACGCTCTTTGCGGTGCTTGATGTTCGCCCACTTGGAATGGCCAGCCATAACACAACTCCGAAATTCTGTAGAAACCTTGTCAATCCCGCTGGGCAGGACTTCTCTCTTTAAATCACAGCCCTTGTAACGCAAAGGCGCATCCGAAGATGCGCCTTTTTAGACTGCGTAAACCTCAGTGCAATTTCACGCAGCAGCCTTACTCAGCCTTCGGCGTCTCGCGCAGGCGGATGTGCAACTCGCGCAATGCCTTGGCATCCACTACACCTGGAGCCTGGGTCATGACGTCCGCAGCACTCTGGGTTTTCGGGAAGGCGATCACTTCACGGATCGACTGGGCGCCGGTCATCAGCATTACCAGGCGGTCCAGGCCGAATGCCAGGCCACCGTGCGGCGGCGCACCGTATTTCAGGGCATCGAGCAGGAAGCCGAATTTCTCTTCCTGTTCCGCTTCGTTGATGCCCAACAGGCGGAAGACCGCTTGCTGCATCTCTTTGCGATGGATACGGATCGAACCGCCACCCAGCTCGGTGCCGTTGAGCACCATGTCGTAGGCGCGGGACAGGGCGCCTGCAGGGTTGGCTTCCAGCTCGGCCGGCGAGCACTTCGGCGCGGTGAACGGGTGATGCAAGGCGCTGAAGCTGCCGTCGTCGTTCTCTTCGAACATCGGGAAGTCAACGACCCACATCGGGGCCCATTCGCAGGTCAGCAGGTTCAGGTCGTGACCCAGCTTGATCCGCAGCGCGCCCAAGGCTTCGCTGACGATCTTGGCCTTGTCGGCGCCGAAGAACACGATATCGCCGTCGACTGCACCGACGCGGTCGAGGATCGCGTTCAGGTTGTCCAGCGGAATGTTCTTCACGATCGGCGATTGCAGGCCGTCAACACCGTTGGCGCGCTCGTTGACCTTGATGTACGCCAGGCCCTTGGCACCGTAGATGCCGACGAACTTGGTGTAGTCGTCGATCTGCTTGCGCGGCATGCTCGCGCCGCCAGGCACGCGCAGGGCGGCAATGCGGCATTTCGGGTCGTTGGCTGGGCCGCTGAACACCTTGAAGTCGACTTCCTTGAGCTGGTCGGCCACGTCCACCAGTTCCAGCGGGTTACGCAGGTCTGGCTTGTCGGAACCGTAGCGGCGCATGGCTTCTTCGAAGGTCATGTGCGGGAAATCGCCGAATTCCAGGTCCAGCACTTCCTTGAACAGGTTGCGGATCATCTGCTCGGTCAGGCCCATGATCTCTTTTTCATCGAGGAAGCTGGTCTCGATGTCGATCTGGGTGAATTCCGGCTGGCGGTCGGCGCGCAGGTCTTCGTCACGGAAGCACTTGGCGATCTGGTAGTAGCGGTCGAAGCCAGCCACCATCAGCAACTGCTTGAACAGTTGTGGCGATTGCGGCAGGGCGAAGAACGAACCGGCGTGGGTACGGCTCGGCACCAGGTAGTCACGCGCGCCTTCCGGGGTGGCCCGGGTCAGGATCGGGGTCTCGACGTCCAGGAAGCCGTTTTCGTCGAGGAAGCGGCGGATACTGGTGGTCATGCGCGAGCGCAGGCGCAGCTTCTCGGCCATCTCCGGACGACGCAGGTCCAGGAAGCGATAACGCAGGCGGGTTTCTTCGCCGACGTCGGAGTATTCGTTGAGCGGGAACGGCGGGGTTTCCGATTCGTTCAGCACTTCCAGTTCATAGCCCAGCACTTCAATGCCGCCGGACGCCATGTTCTTGTTCACGGCACCGGCCGGACGCAGGCGCACCTTGCCGGTGATCTTCACGACGTATTCGCTGCGCACGCGGTCGGCGGCGGCGAAGCTCTCGGCGCGATCCGGGTCGAACACCACCTGGGCCAGACCATCACGATCACGGATATCGAGGAAGATCACCCCGCCGTGGTCGCGGCGACGGTGAACCCATCCGCAAAGGGTGATTTCCTGACCTTCCAGGGTCTCGTTCAGTTGGCCGCAATAGTGGCTGCGCATCATGGTAGTGGTTTCACTTCTCGTAATTCGAAATTCGGTGGAGGCCTGCCTCGTCACCGTACATTAAAGCAGGGGACGGATAATGCAGGAGCCTGCGCGTAGAGTTCAACTCAGTCTGCTTTGTCGCCGCCCGCCAGGTTCTTCTTCGAGCCGGTCTTGAAGTCGGTCTCGTACCAGCCGCTGCCGCTCAGGCGGAAGCCTGGCATGGACAACATCTTCTTGAGCTCCGGCGCCTGGCAGGCTGGGCAATCGACCAGCGGCGCGGCGCTGATCTTCTGAATGGCTTCCAACTGATGACCACAGGAAGCACATTGATAGTCGTACATGGGCATGGAGATGTCTCGGCAATCAGATCGTTACTGCGCCACGCCTGGCCTACGGGTGGGTGGCATGCGCAGCAAAGCGCGGGATTATATCTGGTAAATCGAGGCAGCGCAGCCGGCTTTCGCCCCGGAGCCTTGCCCTCCATGAAGGAGGGCCGGCCCCGAAGCCCGGTGGCTAGACCACCAGGGACTACACCGGTAAACAGGTAGGTTCAACTCACCCTTTCAAGGCATGAGCCACACACACCACCCTGACCAACCCACTGAAGTTCGTCACACCGCCATGACGCAGGTGCACTTCCCGATCGACGTCAGACAGCAACGCACTGACTGAACAGGCATTGATCCTGGCTATATCCGTGAGGATATTCCAATAGATCTGCTCCAGCCGCAGGCAAGTGGAAAACCCGTTGAGCCTCACTGACCGGGACAATGGCTTGGACAATCCCATATCGAACTCTTTTTCAAAGGGGTCGATCTTTTTCTTATGGAAACCACGGGTTTCCATCACTCCTTTACCCTTTCCGCGTGACATATACCTGACACTCCATTGCCAAACAGCAGCCCATGGGTTGTTCCATTGGGCAGTCGCCCTATAAAACAGCAAGCAGAGGCAGGCAACCAGAAGACGCGGCGTTGATAAACGTAGGACAACGCCAGGAAATGCGCGGAAACAAGCGAGCGGCGCCAGGACGGCGCCACTCAGGGTCGGCGTTTACTGATTTTCGAGCAGCGAGCGCAGCATCCACGCGGTTTTCTCGTGAACCTGCATGCGCTGGGTCAGCAGGTCGGCGGTCGGCTCATCGCTGACCTTGTCGAGCAGCGGGAAGATGCCGCGCGCAGTGCGAGTGACCGCCTCCTGGCCGGCGACCAACTGCTTGATCATCTCTTCTGCGCTGGGTACGCCTTCCTCTTCCTTGATGGACGAAAGTCGGGCGTAGATGGAGTAGGCACCCGGCGCGGGGAAGCCCAGGGCACGGATACGCTCGGCAATGGAGTCGACGGCCAGCGCCAGCTCGTTGTACTGCTCCTCAAACATCAAGTGCAGCGTGCGGAACATGGGGCCCGTGACGTTCCAATGGAAATTGTGGGTCTTCAGATACAGAACATAGGTATCGGAAAGCAGCCGTGAAAGCCCGTCGACGATGGATTTACGATCTTCTTCACTGATACCGATATCGATTGCCATGTTTATCCCCTTCAATTGACAAGCATTCATTGATCAGGTGCAGGACCACTCTAGCAAGAGTGCCAGCGATGCGCAGCCCGGCGCGGCAATTCGCCCCGGCGTGGCCGGTCAAACGGTGTGGCCGAAGCCTTTGGCCCGAGTAGGAAATATCCTTGCAACCCCGCCTGAATCACCTGCACGTGTCTAGGACAAGCGTTTGACGCAGAAATGCCATGCCCCTTGCAACACCCCGAAATGCTTGATTTGAGTAGGCACAGCCTTTGCTGTTAAATAGGCGGCGTGTCGTCGCCGTTACTTTCTGCGGCAGCGGCATAGGCTGATACCTCGCGCACGTGCCCAACGCCTCCCATTGTTCAGAAGCGAACCGTGCCAGTCAGCTCTTCCTTGTGATCCGTCTTAACGTGAGTTAATCAAAATGTTGAAAATCGTCCACCTGCTAACGGGCGTTGCAGCTTTGCTGCTGTCCTTTATACCGAGCTTGCAACAGGGAAGTCCTCCCTACCTGGAACAACACGACGCTCTGTACCTGGCCTTGTTCGGCCTTCTTAACCTGACGCTGGCACCGGTGATCCCTTACTGGAACAAAGGCACACGTCATCAACTGCAAAACCTGGTCAGCGCGCTGTTGGTACTGACCGTTGTCGTACAAACCCTCACCCTCCTGGCACCCATGCCTGAAGTCGGCGGCCACCCGGCCATCCTGCTCAGCCTGGTGATTGCTGTGGTCGCCATCGTTCTTCACCTGGCCATCAGCTTCTACCGTTCGTCCCCTGCGGCCTCGTCGCAAACCTACGACATGACCAATCGGGATACCGGAACCGTCAAGTGGTTCAACACGTCCAAAGGCTTCGGCTTTATTTCCCGTGATTCGGGCGACGATATCTTCGTCCATTTCCGGGCCATCCGCGGCGAAGGCCATCGCGTACTGGTGGAAGGCCAGCGCGTGGAGTTCTCCGTCATGAATCGCGACAAAGGCCTGCAGGCCGAAGACGTGATTGCTGCACTGCCGCGTCGCTGATACCCGCGCTCGCAGCAAAAAAAACCGCGAACCAGCCTGGCTGGTTCGCGGTTTTTTTATGCGCAGCCATTAGCCGCTCTCAATAGTGAGGCGGCGGCGCTTCTTCTTCGGACGTTTCAAATTGGCCGCCCATTTCTTCCTGGCGCTTTAGCAGTGCGGTCATCTGCAATTGCAGGCGCTCGACGGCCCGTTGCTGGGTGACGAGGATATCGTTGAGGGTTTCGATGGTGTCGTCCTGGAAGGCCAGGCGGCTCTCCAGGTCAGTGACGCGGTCTTGCAGATCCATGATTCAACCCTGGGTAAAGACAAAGTCAGCAGGCAACAGCTCGCGCAGACGGGCGCGGATGGCTGCCACTTGCGCATCGGTGTAAGGCTGCGCCGGATGCTTGCCCCATACCGGCGCCGGCCAGGCGGCATCGTCGCGCTTGCGCACGATCACATGCACGTGCAACTGGCTGACCACATTGCCCAGCGCGCCGATGTTCATCTTGTCCGCCGCCAGGCCCTCATTCAGCACCTGCGCCAGGGCCGTTGTCTCTTGCCACAACTGTTGCTGATCGGCGACATCCAGTTGAAACACTTCGCTGATACCGTTGATACGCGGCACCAGGACGAACCAGGGGTAGTTCGAGTCATTGGACAGCAGAAGTCGGCACAGGGGGAAGTCCCCCAGGGTCAGCGTATCTTGTTGAAGGCGTTGATCTAAAGCGAACACCGCAGGCACTCCGTTCGGCAGGTCAGGTTCAAGGCCACCAGCATACCTGCGAATCGCGCACGCTTCACGCCAGCCCCTGCGCGCCCGCTCAAAGTGCGATGAAAAAAAGCGCACCATTTAGAGACAAACGAATAATTCGACTTCGCTCAATGACCAATCCAGCCGTGAATAAATGAACACTGAGCAAACGATTACGACGAGACCCGCGACACAGAGGCTTCACGAGCCAAGGCATTGAGCCATCACTGCAGTCGAGCGTCATCGGGGGCCTGCACCAAAATGACCCATTTATGCCTCAAAGAGATCCGCCGATTACCCACTGGGCGGGGTGAACCGGTAACGTTTTACCCAGGTTCGGGATTTATGCACCCCACACCAAGGAAAGGAAGCGTGCGTCAAGGCCAAACCAATCGGCGTAAAAACCCCGTGCTTATGCGGTTTTCACGAAGCCACGACGTTTTTCACGAAAAAATGACATTCGAATTCCAGTTTGGGCACGCTTGCTGCATTCATCCCTTTATCGTCGGCAACGGCACCGGTAGGGACGCGGGTGTTTCGCGATGAAAAACAGCAGCGGTTCAATGCGCGCCAAGGATGATTTCAAACTTCGAAAGTAACGTTTTTTGCGTTCTTTTAACGGTTTAGAAACAGTATTGAAGTTGTCAGCCTCGTTACAGTGGGGCTGTGAATTTGCGACATGGATATAGCAATCTACGACAAGCTCGTAAAGAAGCTGAAAGGAAAGTTGGGCAAGTATCGCCAATATTGTCAGCGTGATATAACTTTGCGCCGACACAAAAAAGAAAGAGCCGCCCAGACAAAAATACAGGTGGGACGGCAGTACTCTTCCTAAAACCAAAGGAGCAAATCACGATGCGCGTGATGAAGTGGAGCATGATCGCCCTGGCTGTTTCAGCAGGCACTACGCAGTTCGCAATGGCGTCCTCTCAGGACGATTCCAAGGGCTTTGTTGAAGGCAGCACTTTCAGCATCAACACTCGCGCTCTGTACTTCAGCCGCGACTTCCGCAACAACCCGTCGGGCCCAGACTCCCAGAGCCGTGCAGAAGAGACCGGCCTGGGCTTCAACGCCCTGTACGAATCGGGCTTCACCCAGGGCACCATCGGCGTCGGCGTCGACGTGATCGGCCTGCTGGGCGTCAAGCTCGACAGCGGCAAGGGCCGTGCTGGCACGGGTCTGTTCCCAACCGGTTCCGACGGTCGCTCGCAAGACGACTACTCCAAAGGCGGCGGCGCGGTTAAATTCCGTATCTCCGATACTGTCCTGAAAATCGGTGACCAGTACACCACAGCCCCTGTATTCGCGTCTGACGACAGCCGCTTGCTGCCAGAGCTGCCACAAGGTATCTCGATCACCAGCAACGAAATCAAGGGCCTGAAGCTGGAAGGCGGTCACTTCACTTCCAGCATCGCGCAGAACCAGACCTACCATGACAGCCTGGGCCTGACCAAAACCGACTTTGTCGGCGGCGTGTACTCTTTCACTCCTGAGTTCACCGGTAGCCTGTACTACGCGAAAACCGAAGATTACTTCCGTAAGTACTACAGCAACCTGAACTGGACGCACGCGCTGAGCGACGACCAGTCGTTCGCCTTGGACTTCAACATCTACGACACCAAAAGCGAGGGCGAAGGCCTGCAGCGCGCTTCCAAGGACAGCGCCCTGCCGTTCGCAGAACGCACCAAGCTCGACAACCGCGCGTTCAGCTTGCAGGGTGCGTACACCATCGGTGCACACACCTTCACCCTGGCAGCCCAGAAAGTCACCGGTGACGGCGACTACGGCTACGGCGTAGATGGTGGCGGCACTGTGTTCCTGGCCAACTCCATCGCTCGTTCCGACTTCAACGCCGAAGGCGAGAAGTCCTACCAGGCGCGTTACGACATCAACATGGCAACCTTCGGCATTCCTGGCCTGAGCTTCATGACTCGTTACGTGACCGGTAGCGGCGCCAACACCGCCACCACCTCGAACGGCAAAGAGTGGGAACGCGACATCGAAGCCAAATACGTTGTACAGAGCGGCCCAGCGAAAAACCTGAGCTTGCGTCTGCGTCAAGCCACTTATCGCTCCGGCGATGGTGTGTACTACGGTTCGCCTTCGATCGACGAACTGCGTCTGATCGCGAACTACCCGCTGAACATCTTGTAATTGACGCTTTAATTACAACGATGACTTAAGGCTTCGGCCTTAAACAAAAAGCCGCTCCCTTGCTTAGCAAGGGAGCGGCTTTTTTATGGCTGTAATGTTTCAGCATCGGAATAACTAGCAAGCTAACTAACGAGATTAGCGCTTGCAGCTTGAACCTGACCTAACGGCCAAGTTCAAGAGTACGACCCCACATTACTTGGCAGCAGTTTCTTGCATTACGCGAATGACCCGCTGCGGAAATGGAATATCAATCCCCGCCGCCTTCAAGCGGTCACGTGCAAGTTCGTTCAACATGAACACCACGTCCCAATAATCCGCCGTCTTGGTCCAGCAACGCAGGGACACGGTGATCGAACTGTCACCCAAGGTCGAAACCACCGCGACAGCAGCAGGGTCTGCCAATACACGTGGGTCTTTCGCCAGTTCCAGCAACACGTCACGGGCTTTTTGCAGGTCGGCCTCATAGTCCACACCCACATCAAACACCACCTTGCGGGTCGGCTGACGGTTGGTGTTGGTGATAAGGCCGTTGGACAGGATGCCGTTCGGCACGATCACAGTCTTGTTGTCGCCGGTACGCAGCACGGTGTGGAAGATCTGGATGCTATCGACGGTACCCGAAGTGCCTTGGGCTTCGATCCAGTCACCAATACGGAACGGGCGGAACAACAGAATCAGCACGCCACCGGCGAAGTTCGCCAGGCTACCTTGCAATGCCATGCCAATGGCCAGGGTGGCGGCACCGATCGCCGCAATGAACGAGGTGGTTGCCACGCCGATCATCGAGGCCACGTTGACCACCAGCATGATTTTGAGCGCGACGTTCGCCAGCCTGGTGATGAAATGTTGCAGCGCCATGTCGGCATTGCGCAGTGCCAGCAAGCGCCCCACGCGGTGGGTCAACACGTTAATCAGCCACCAACCGATGACCAAGGTGACCAAAGCCAGCAAGAACCGGCTCCCGTATTCCATGATCATCGGCAACCACGATTCCGAGGTCTTGATCAGGTGATCCATTTCAGCGTTCAAATCCATCTACATTCTCCTGTTAACCGGATGTTCGGCGTAATGAGCGGCCATAAATGCAATTGAGCCCCGTAGGGCTCAATAGTCGGCGCAGGTTCTGGGGCGTGGGACGTCAAAAACGCCGACAGGTTCCCCAATGTGCCATCAGTCGCGGAAGTTGTTGAACTGCAGCGGCATATCGAAGGTCTTGGCGCGCAGGGCCGCAATGGCCTCTTGCAGGTCGTCACGTTTCTTGCCAGTGACGCGAACCTGCTCACCCTGGATCGCGGCCTGGACTTTCAGCTTGGCGTCCTTGATGTGGGCGACGATTTTCTTCGCCAACTCCTTATCGATGCCTTCCTTGAGGATGGCTTCTTGCTTCATCAGCTTGCCGGAAGCGTAGGCGTCCTTGATTTCAAGGCACTGCGCGTCGATCTTGCGCTTGACCAGCGACAGCTTGAGGATCTCGATCATCGCTTCCAGCTGGAAATCGGCTTCAGCGGTCAGGTTGACGGTCAGCTCTTTTTCCTTGAATTCGAAGCTGCCCTTGCCTTTCAAGTCATAGCGACGGTCCAGTTCCTTGACGGCGTTCTCGACGGCGTTGGTGACTTCGTGTTTGTCCAGTTCGGATACCACGTCGAACGAAGGCATGTCATTTCTCCAATATAAGGGGCGGGCTCAGTAGAGATGGAGCGCGCCCAAGCTAAAATGCCGAGGCATTATAGCGGTTCTTTCGCCGCATTCACTGTGAGCGACCCCAAGGAGCACAAACTGATGTCGACCACCTGGCATATTCTCGGCGCCGGCAGCCTGGGCACACTCTGGGCCACCCGCCTGGCGCGCGCGGGCAGGCCCGTCAGGTTGATCCTGCGTGATAAGGCGCGCCTGGCCAGTTATCAGGCGAGCAAGGGACTGACCCTGGTGGAACAAGGCATTGAGCAGACTTACCCCGTGGCAGGCGAAACACCTGACAGCCCTGGGCCGATTCATCGCCTGTTGGTGGCGTGCAAAGCCTACGACGCTCAAGGCGCCGTCGCACAGTTGCAACACCGGCTAGCTCCAGATGCCGAGCTGATCCTGCTGCAGAACGGCCTTGGCAGCCAGGATGCGGTCGCCGCGCAATTGCCCCAGGCTCGCTGCATCTTTGCCTCCAGCACGGAAGGCGCCTTTCGCGATGGCGACTGGCGTGTCGTGTTTGCCGGCCATGGCTACACCTGGCTGGGCGACGCGAGCCACCCTACCCCGCCGCTGTGGCTGGATGACCTGCACGCCGCTGGCATCCCCCACGATTGGAGTACCGATATCCTTACGCGGCTATGGCGCAAGCTGGCCCTCAATTGCGCCATCAACCCGCTGACCGTGCTGTATCAATGTCGTAACGGCGAATTGCAGGCCCATCACTGCGAAGTCGCCACCCTGTGCGCAGAGCTGGCTGAACTGCTGGAATGCTGCGGCCAGCCTGCTGCCGCGCTGGACCTGCAACACGAAGTAGAACGGGTGATCCAGGCCACCGCCGCCAATTACTCTTCCATGTACCAGGACGTGACCGCCGGCCGTCGCACCGAAATCAGCTATCTATTGGGCTATGCTTGCCAGGCGGCCGCCCGTCACCAACTGAACCTGCCGCATTTGCAGCAGTTGCAGGTGCGCCTGGTCGAGCAGTTACTTGCACGCGGATTGCCCCGCGACTGAGCCACGCGCTACCCTGCCCGCCTGTCTATCACCTGGGAAAACCCTGATGCCGCTGCGCCAGCGTCTTGAAAACCTACCGGTCGGGCAGAAACTGCTGGCCGCCCTGCTGGTGCTGTTGACCACCGTATTGTTGGTGGCCAACCTGACCTTTATCAGCGCCGCCTACTGGATCTCCCAGGAAAGCATGGCCCCCCAAGCCTTGCAGGCAATTGGTCGCCTGGTGTCCAACCCCGCGCTCGCCGCCGAAGCCCTCGAATCACCCGCCAAGGCGGACGCCCTGCTCAATGAGCTGACCAGCTATTCCCCCTTGCGCGCCGCCGCCCTGTACGACGGTGAAGGCAACCGCCTGGCGCAGATGCAACACGGCGACCGCCTGCACCTGCCCGACAACTACCGGCATATCGAAGCGTGGCGCGTTACCGAGTTTCGCAGCAACCAGATCATCACCCTGCCCCGTGCTGGCCAAGCGTCCGGGCACCTGCTGCTGGTGGCCAGCAGTGAGCTACCGGTGGCGTTCTACACGGGCACGCTGACGGCCAGCCTGGGCATCCTGATTTTCAGCGTGCTGCTGTGGTTGATCATCGCCCGCCAGATCAAACGCCTGATCACCCGGCCGATCCACGAACTCGAAGAGTTGTCGCGCCAGGTCACCCGCGAAGAGAACTACGCCCTGCGCGCCGGCCGTGGCAACCACGATGAAATCGGCAGCCTGGCCGAAGCCTTCAACACCATGCTGTCGCGCATCGAAGCCCGCGAGCAGCAACTCAAGCGCGCACGGGACGACTCCCAGGCGGCCTACGACCAAGCCCAAGGCCTGGCCGAAGAGACGCGCCACACCAACCGCAAGCTGGAACTTGAAGTCCAGGTTCGCAGCAAGATCGAGAAAAAACTCACCGGCTTCCAGAATTACCTGAACAGCATCATCGACTCGATGCCCTCGGCACTGATCGCCCTGGATGAACAGCTCTACGTGACGCAGTGGAACCAGGAGGCCAGCGCGCTTTCCGGTACCCGCCTGGATGAAGCGCTGAACCAGCCGATCTACCTGGCCTTCCAGCCGCTCAAACCCTACTTGCCGCAGATCAGGGCAGCGGTCGAGCAACACACCGTGGAGCGCATCGAGCGGGTCACCTGGTTCAAGGACGAAGAACCCAAGCATTACGCCCTGACCTTCTACCCATTGATGGGTGGCGCCGGGCGTGGCGTTGTGATCCGTATCGATGACATCACCCAGCGACTGTCCCTGGAAGAGATGATGGTGCAGTCCGAGAAAATGCTGTCGGTGGGCGGCCTGGCCGCCGGCATGGCACACGAGATCAACAACCCGCTGGGGGCGATCCTGCATAACGTGCAGAACATCCGCCGCCGCCTGTCTCCCGACCTGCCCAAGAACCTGGAGCACGCTGAGCAGGCCGGCATCGAGTTGGAAACGGTCAACCACTACCTGCAAAGCCGCGAAGTGCCGCAACTGCTCGATGGCATCCAGCAAGCCGGGGCGCGGGCGGCGAAGATCGTCACCCATATGCTCAGCTTCAGTCGTCGCAGCAACCGGCAGATGGCACCGTGTGACTTACCGGCGCTGATCGACCAAGCGGTGGAAATCGCCGGTAACGACTTCGACCTCACCATCGGCTTTGACTTCAAGGGCCAAGCGATCATCCGCCAGTTCGACCCACAGTTAGGCCCGGTACCCGGCACCGCCAACGAACTGGAACAGGTCCTGCTCAACCTACTGAAAAACGCCGCCCAGGCCATTCACCTGCGTGAAGATGACAGCGAACCTGGGCGCATCATCCTGCGCACCCGCCTCAACCCGCCGTGGGCAGAAATACAGGTGGAGGACAATGGCATCGGCATGAGCGAGAACGTGCGCAAACGCACCTTCGAGCCATTCTTCACCACCAAGGAAATCGGCCAGGGCACCGGGCTCGGGCTGTCCGTGTCGTATTTCATCATCACCAACAACCACAAGGGCCAGATGGAAGTGCACTCCACCCTGGGCCAAGGCACGTGTTTCACCTTGCGCCTGCCACTGGCCGGCAGCCAACTGCCGCCTTACGACCTCACCCAACTGGAGCAATGACCATGGGCTTTCGCCTATCGAAGATCTACACCCGCACCGGAGACAAGGGCGAAACCGGCCTCGGTGACGGCCGTCGTGTGCCCAAGGATCATCCACGGGTGGAGGCGATTGGCGAAGTCGATACGCTGAACAGTCAGCTCGGCTTGCTATTGGCCTATCTCGAAGCACTCGGCGGACAGCATCCCGGCTTGCAGGACGTGATTGAGGTGCTGACGCCTTGCCAGCATCGGTTGTTCGATCTGGGCGGCGAGTTGGCAATGCCGGAGTACAAGGCGTTGAATGCGGCCGAGGTGGATCGTCTGGAAGCGGCGATTGATCGCTGGAATGAAGAGGTCGGGCCGCTGGAGAACTTCATCCTGCCCGGTGGTTCAGCATTGATCGCCCAGGCCCACGTGTGCCGCAGCGTGGCGCGCGGCGCGGAGCGGCGGTGTCAGCAGTTGAATGCGATTGAGCCGCTGGAGGGTGTTGGTTTGGCGTATATCAATCGGCTGTCGGATTTGCTGTTTGTGGCGGCCAGGATAATCGCCAAGCGCCAGGGGGTTGCGGAGATTTTGTGGCAGGCGGCCGCTAAGCCACACTGATGTTTTTTGGGTGATTGATCTGGCCCCTTCGCGAGCAAGCCCGCTCCCACATTCGACCGCATTCCAACGCTGGAATGCATTCAAATGTGGGAGCGGGCTTGCTCGCGAAGAGGCCCGTCAGAAACATCAAACCTGCGGCCAGAACGCGCGAATGCCCGCCACACCTTGAGCCCCGGCTTCCCAAGCCTGCTCCCTCTCGGCAGGCCCTACCCCGCCCAACAGAAACACCGGCTTGCTGAACCCTCGGATCAACTCCGCCGCCTGCTCCCAACCCAACGGCTGGGCATCGGGGTGAGTCTGGGTCGGCTGCACCGGCGACAGCGTGACAAAATCCACGTCCATCATTTCCGCCAAGGCCAGCTCTTCTGCGTTGTGACACGACGCCGCCAGCCAGCGGCCCTTTGGCAGTGGTCGGCCCTTGCTGGCGTATTTACGCAATTGCGCCGCCGTCATGTGCCAGCCGGCTGCAGGAAAATCCCCCAACCATTCAAACGGCCCCTTGAGCATCAACTGCGCCTTGCCCGCGCACAGGCCCACCGCATCCACCGCGAGGTCTCGGTATTTGGGGTCGTAGCCGTTGGGCGCGCGCAGTTGCACCAGCTTGATGCCGCCAGCGATGGCTTTCTGGATACCGCGCAGTAACACCGGGGTTTCCAGCTCGCCAGGGGTGATCAGGTACTCAGCAGGCAAGCGCGCAGCGGCAACAATCGGCGCGTTGGCCGCCGGGAATTCATAGTTGAGCAAATCCCGCGGGGCAACCCATTCCAATGGCTGCCCCTCGGCACCATGAGGCTCGCCGGTAAACGCCGACACTTCCCAGACATCCAGCAACACCTGTTTGTCCGGGTAATCATGCTGCACCTTGATCAGCGGTCGCGCGGCAGTGACCTGGATGCCCAGCTCTTCCTGCAATTCGCGAGACAGCGCGCCAGCGACCGACTCCTCGGCCTCCACCTTGCCACCGGGAAACTCCCAGAGGCCGCCCTGGTGCTGGGTATCGGCGCGGCGCGCCAACAGGATCCTGCCGTCGACACCGCGGATCACCGCGGCTGCTACATGAACTCGTTTCACCGCGCTTTTCCTCTTGGCGATCAGGTACGGTATTCCGCGTTGATCTTCACGTATTCGTGGGACAGGTCGGTGGTCCAGATGGTTTCGCTGCACGCGCCGCGACCCAGCTCGATGCGAATGGTGATTTCTTCCTGCTGCATCACCGCCGAGCCTTGGGCTTCGGTGTAGGTCTCGGCACGGGCGCCACGGCTGGCGATGCACACGTCGCCGAGGAACACGTCAATCTTGCTCACGTCGAGGTCAGGCACGCCGGCACGGCCCACAGCGGCCAGGATACGGCCCCAGTTCGGGTCAGACGCAAACAGCGCCGTCTTGATCAGCGGCGAATGCGCTACGGTGTAGCCAACGTCCAGGCATTCCTGGTGATTGCCGCCGCCATTCACTTCAACGGTAACAAACTTGGTGGCGCCCTCGCCGTCACGCACGATGGCCTGGGCGACTTCCATGCACACTTCGAACACCGCCTGCTTCAACGCCGCGAACAACGGGCCGCTGGCCTCGGTGATCTCCGGCAGGTTGGCCTGGCCGGTGGCGATCAGCATGCAGCAGTCGTTGGTCGAGGTGTCGCCATCGATGGTGATGCGGTTGAACGACTTGTTGGCGCCGTCGAGGATCAGGCTGTGCAGCACGTCGCGGGAGACTTTGGCGTCGGTGGCAATGTAACCGAGCATGGTCGCCATATTCGGGCGAATCATGCCCGCACCCTTGCTGATACCGGTCACGGTGACGGTCACGCCGTCGTGTACGAACTGACGGCTCGCGCCTTTTGGCAGGGTGTCAGTGGTCATGATGCCGGTGGCCGCAGCCGCCCAGTTATCCACAGACAGGTCGTCGAGCGCGGCTTGCAGGGCGCCTTCGATTTTTTCCACAGGCAGCGGCTCACCGATCACGCCGGTGGAGTATGGCAGCACTTGGCTGGCATCCACGCCTGTCAACTGGGCCAGCTTGGCGCAGGTGCGCGCGGCCGCCACCAGGCCGGGCTCGCCAGTGCCGGCGTTGGCATTGCCGGTGTTGGTCAGCAGGTAGCGGATCGTGCCGGCCACGCGTTGCTTGGCCAGGATCACCGGCGCAGCGCAGAACGCGTTGAGGGTGAACACACCGGCGACGGTCGAGCCTTCGGCACAGCGCATTACCACCACATCCTTGCGCCCCGGGCGCTTGATGCCGGCCGAAGCGATACCGAGTTCAAAACCGGCAACCGGGTGCAATGTGGGCAAAGGACCAAGACCAACAGCCATGAATGCGCTCCTTAAAAATAGGTGATGTCTGTGCCGTCGTGATCGACGGTGAAATTAATGGCAAAACGCCGCGACGGCAGAGGCCGGTCGCGGCGCAGGGTGTTGCAGCGTCAGGCAAAAATCTTAGTTGATTTCGCCGTGGCAGTGTTTGAACTTCTTGCCCGAACCGCACCAGCACAGCTCGTTACGGCCCAGCTTCTGATCATTGCGTACCGGGGTTTGAGCCAGGGCCACATCGACCTCTTCGCCCAATACCTCAGGGGCTTCCAGGCCCGGCGCTTCGTCGTGCTGGAACTGCATGCGCGCTGCCAGTGCCTCGGCTTCCTGGCGCAGGCGAGCTTCTTCCTCGATCGGGTCTTCGCGACGCACCTGAACGTGGGACAGCACGCGGATAGAGTCGCGCTTGATCGAATCTAGCAGCTCGGAGAACAGCGTGAACGACTCGCGCTTGTACTCCTGCTTCGGGTTCTTCTGGGCGTAGCCACGCAGGTGGATACCATGACGCAGGTGATCCATGGTCGACAGGTGATCTTTCCACAGGTCGTCCAGCACGCGCAGAACGATCTGCTTCTCGAACGTGCGCAGCGCCTCGGCACTCGCCTGCTCTTCTTTCTCGTTGTACGCGGCCAGCAATTCGGCCATCAGTTTTTCACGCAGGGTTTCTTCGTACAGGTGATCGTCTTCGTCGAGCCATTGCTGAACCGGCAAGTCGACACCGAAGTCGCTCTTCAACGCGGCTTCCAGGCCGGCAACATCCCACTGCTCTGGCAGGGACTGTGGCGGGATATGTGCGCTGACGGTGGCGTTGAGTACGTCCTGACGGAAGTCAGCGATGGTCTCGCCAATGTTGTCGGCGGCCAGCAACGTGTTACGCATGTGATAGATCACTTTACGCTGTTCGTTGTTGACGTCATCGAACTCGAGCAGTTGCTTACGAATATCGAAGTTGCGGCCTTCCACCTTGCGCTGGGCTTTCTCGATGGCGTTGGTCACCATGCGGTGCTCGATCGCTTCACCGGACTGCATGCCCAGGGCCTTCATGAAGTTCTTCACGCGGTCCGAGGCAAAGATGCGCATCAGGCTGTCTTCCAGGGACAGGTAGAAGCGGCTGGAACCGGCGTCACCCTGACGGCCGGCACGACCACGCAGCTGGTTGTCGATACGGCGCGATTCATGACGCTCGGAAGCGATCACCTGCAGGCCACCGGATTCCAGCACGGCCTGGTGACGCTTCTGCCAATCGGCCTTGATCTGGGCGATCTGCTCGGGTGTCGGGTTGTCCAGGGAAGCCACTTCCACTTCCCAGTTACCGCCCAACAGGATGTCGGTACCACGACCGGCCATGTTGGTGGCGATGGTCAGTGCGCCTGGGCGACCGGCCTGGGCGATGATCTCGGCTTCTTTTTCGTGGAACTTGGCGTTGAGGACCTTGTGCTCGATGCCTTCCTTGTTGAGCAGGTTGGACACGTGCTCGGAAGTCTCGATGGTGGCGGTACCCACCAGGATCGGACGACCCTGGGCCATACCGTCCTTGATGTCGTTGATGATGGCCGCGTATTTCTCTTCGGCCGTCAGGAACACCAGGTCGTTGAAGTCTTTACGCGCCAACGGCTTGTTCGGCGGAATGACCATCACGGCCAGGTTGTAGATCTGGTGGAACTCGAACGCTTCAGTGTCGGCCGTACCGGTCATGCCGGACAGTTTGTTGTACAGACGGAAGTAGTTCTGGAAGGTAGTGGACGCCAACGTCTGGCTTTCAGCCTGGATGTTGAGGTGCTCCTTGGCTTCGATGGCCTGATGCAGGCCTTCGGACAGGCGGCGACCCGGCATGGTACGGCCGGTGTGCTCGTCGACCAGCACGACCTGGCCGTCCTGCACGATGTATTCGACGTTGCGGTGGAACAGCTTGTGGGCGCGCAGGCCGGCATATACGTGGGTCAACAGGCCCAGGTTGTGTGCCGAGTACAGGCTTTCACCCTCGGCCAGTTCCCCGATCTGGGTCAGCATTTCTTCGACGAACTGGTGACCGGCTTCGTTGAACTCGACCTGGCGGGTCTTCTCGTCGATGGTGAAGTGACCTTCTTTGGTCACCACGCCTTCCACTTCCTCGATATGCTGCTCCAGGCGCGGGATCAACTTGTTGATCTCGGTGTACAGGCGCGAGCTGTCTTCGGCCTGGCCGGAGATGATCAGCGGGGTACGGGCTTCGTCGATGAGGATGGAGTCGACTTCGTCGATCACGGCAAAGTTGAGTTCGCGCTGGAATTTTTCTTCCATGCTGAACGCCATGTTGTCGCGCAGGTAGTCGAAACCGAATTCGTTGTTGGTGCCGTAGGTGATGTCGGCAGCGTAGGCGGCGCGCTTCTCTTCCGGCGGCTGGAACGGCGTTACCACGCCGACGGTCAGGCCGAGGAATTCATACAGCGGGCGCATCCAGTTGGCGTCCCGGCGAGCCAGGTAGTCGTTCACCGTCACAACGTGCACGCCCTTGCCGGACAGTGCGTTGAGGTAAACACCGAGGGTTGCCACCAGGGTCTTGCCTTCACCGGTGCGCATTTCGGCAATCATGCCTTCGTGCAAGGTCATGCCGCCAATCAACTGGACGTCGAAGTGGCGCATGCCCATGACACGCTTACCGGCTTCACGGGCGACCGCGAAGGCTTCGGGAAGCAGCTTGTCGAGGGTTTCACCTTTGGCTATGCGGGCCTTGAACTCTTGGGTCTTGGCGCGCAATTGCTCGTCCGAAAGGGCAACCATCTGCTCTTCGAAGGCATTGACCAGCTGCACCGTCTTGAGCATGCGTTTGACTTCGCGCTCATTCTTGCTTCCAAAAAGTTTCTTTAACAAAGGCGCAAACATATCGGCAGGTTCTTCCACACATAGGGATGGAGGGCGCACCGTCAGTGGCCCGAGCAGCCCTCACGGCCGCATGCGAACGCGCATTCTACCCGGATTCGTGGGTGAGGAAAGTGGCGTTGTTCCCCGATGCTGGCATGGGGCTGTGAGAGGGCTTGTTTAAAATAAGGGCTTTTGCCGGAACTTCAACCCATGGAACGCAGAAGTTACCTATTGATTTCACCTACGAAGCCCGGTGGAGGCACGACCTGGGGGCGTACAGGTGCTTTCTGCTAAGATGGCGGCTCTGTTACTTAAGGTGTCTCAATAATGGCATTTCGCCCCCTGACAGCCCGCGCACCCGGCGTGTTGCTTCGCGATGCCAAGCCGCTGAAAGCCATCTTTGGTCATGCGCAACGCATTGGCCTCCTGCAACGCCTGCTCGAAAGTCAGTTGCAACCGGCCGCACGCGAACACTGTCGCGTGGCATCCTGGCGTGAAGGCAACCTGCTACTGATTGTCACGGATGGCCATTGGGCCACGCGTTTGCGCTACCAGCAAAAACGCCTGCAGCGTCAATTGATGGTCTTCGATGAATTCGCCGGCTTGACGCGTATCCAGTTCAAAGTGCAACCGCCCACCACCCTGCCTGGCGTGGCGGAGCATACCCACGACCTCTCGGCGAATGCGGCCGAAACCATCCAGGCAACGGCCGACGGGATCAGCAACCCAGGCTTGCGCGCGGCGCTTGAAAGGCTGGCCGCCCACGCCAGGCCCAAGCCCTGACTCGCTATTTGCGCTTGCTGCCGCCCAACAGCGACCCCAACAAGCCGCGCACCAATTGCCGCCCCATCTGATTGGCAGCCTGCTGCATCGCAGATTTCAGCGCCTTGCCCGCCGTGGTGCCCAGGAAAGCCCCGGCCTTGTCGGTGAAACTCGGCTCTTCACTGGCTGGCTTGGTTTCCTCGGTCGGCCCCAGCTCCTTGCGAGACATCAGCACTTCATAAGCGGATTCACGGTCAATCGGCTTGTCATAACGCCCCTGCAGCGGTGAACTGGCCACCAATGTCGCGCGCTCGGCGTCGCTGAGTGGCCCGATCCGCGATTGCGGCGGTGCAACCAGCACGCGCTGGACCACTTCCGGCGTGCCCTTTTCCTGCAAGGTGCCCACCAAAGCCTCACCCGTGCCCAGTTCGGTCAAGATCGACAAGGCATCAAACGCCGGGTTTGGCCGGAAACCGTCCGCGACGGCGCGCAGGGATTTCTGTTCCTTGGTGGTGAACGCCCGCAGGCCATGCTGGATGCGCAGGCCGAGCTGGGCCAGCACGCTGTCCGGCAGGTCGCCGGGAGATTGGGTTACAAAATAAACGCCAACGCCTTTAGAACGGATCAGCCGCACCACCTGTTCCAGACGCTCCTGCAACGCTTTGGGCGTGTCGGCAAACAGCAAATGCGCCTCGTCAAAAAACAGTGCCAGCAGCGGTTTGTCGGCATCACCGCGTTCGGGCAGTTGCTCGAACAGCTCTGCCAACAACCACAGCAGGAAGGTCGCGTACACCTTCGGTGCCTCGTGAACCAGGCGGCTGGCGTCCAGCAGGTGGATGCGCCCGCGCCCATCGGGGGTGGGCTGCAGGATGTCTTCCAACTGCAGGGCCGGCTCGCCAAACAAGGCTTCGGCGCCCTGCTGCTCCAGCACCGCCAGGCGTCGCAACAGCGCCTGGCTGGAGCCGGTGGTCATCAGCGCCGCGTCTTCTCCCAGCAACTCAGGGTGGTAGCGCAGGTGGTTGAGAAGCGCCTTGAGGTCCTTGAGGTCCAGCAGCAACAAGCCTTCGCGATCCGCCACCTTGAAGGCGGCGTAAAGCGCTGACTGCTGGCTGTCGGTGAGTTCCAGCAAACTGCCAAGTAACAGTGGGCCCATTTCGCTGATGGTGGTGCGCAATGGATGACCGGACTGCCCGTGGATATCCCACAGCGTGACCGGATAAGCCTTGGCCGTGTAATTGAGGAAAGGCATGCCAGCGATACGCTCGGCGACCTTGCCCTGTGGGTTGGCAGCCGCTCCCAGCCCGCACAAGTCACCCTTGATGTCGGCAGCAAACACCGCAACGCCAGCATCACTGAACGCTTCGGCCAGGCGCTGCAACGTGACGGTCTTGCCCGTGCCGGTCGCGCCGGCGATCAACCCGTGACGGTTGGCCAGGCGCATGGCCTGGGCAATAGGCTGGCCGGAGAGGTCGGCCCCGATAAGCAGTTGCGAGGAGTCAGGCATTTCGTCACCCATGGTTAATCTTTAATGTCGCCAGGTCGATACAGGCTTATGTGAGACCCACAAAGTCTAAAAATAGGTCAGATAGTTCCTACAGGGACCCCCAGAGCTATCACAAGAAGTATCACACCTTTTTTGACACTGCCATTTTGCGCCTCCCATAAGGACGCGCTTCGGATATTAAGACCTTAGCGGACCCTACAAGCCATGAATAAAAATCTGCGCTTCAGCCACAAAATCCTGCTTGCAGCCTCCCTTATCGTCATCGCCGCTTTCGCGCTGTTTACCCTCTATAACGACTACCTGCAACGCAACGCCATTCGCGACGATCTCAACAACTACTTGCATGAAATGGGTGATGTCACCGCCAGCAACATACAAACCTGGCTCACCGGGCGCATTGCCCTGGTGGAAAACGCCGCGCAAAACATTGCCATCAACCCCGAGCCTTCCGCGGTTGCCCGCCTGCTGGAACAGAAATCCCTGACGTCTGCATTCATGGCAACTTACGTCGGCGACAGCAAGGGCGCCTTCACCATCCGCCCTGATACCAAGATGCCGGACGGCTTCGACCCGCGTGTACGGCCTTGGTACACCGGCGCCCAGAGCAGCAACGGCTCAACCCTGACCGAACCCTATATCGATGCCGCCACCGGCAAGCTGATTATTTCCGTTGCCACTCCGAGCACGCAGGGCACCCAGAGCATCGGCGTGGTCGGCGGCGACCTGAGCCTGCAAACCCTGGTGGATAACATCGGCGCGCTGAACTTCGGCGGCATGGGCTACGCGTTCCTGGTCAGCGCTGACGGCAAAGTGTTGGTACACCCGGACAAAAACCTGGTGATGAAGACCCTGGCCGACGTGTACCCGAAAAACACCCCAAAGATCAGCGCCGATTTCAGCGAAGTCGAGGCTAACGGCAAGGACAACATCGTGACCTTCACACCGATCAAGGGCCTGCCCTCGGTGAATTGGTACCTCGGTATTGCAGTAGACAAAGACAAGTCCTTCGCCATGCTCAGCGAATTCCGCACCTCAGCGGTCATCGCCACGATCATTGCCGTGGTCATCATCATCGCCCTGCTCGGCATGCTTATCCGCATCCTGCTGCAACCGCTGCATGTGATGACCCGCGCCATGCAGGACATCGCCGACGGCGAGGGCGACCTGACGCGCCGCCTTACAATCCAGAATCATGATGAATTCGGCACGCTGGGTAACGCCTTCAACCGCTTCGTGGAGCGGATTCATACGTCGATCCGCGAAGTGTCCTCGGCCACCGAACAGGTCAACGAAGTGGCACTGCGTGTGGTCAGTGCGTCCAACTCGTCGATGGTCAACTCCGACGAGCAGGCCAACCGTACCAACAGCGTTGCCGCCGCCATCAATGAGCTGGGCGCCGCCGCACAGGAAATCGCGCGCAATGCCGCGCAAGCCTCCCATCAGGCCAGCGACGCACGCCACCTGGCCGAAGACGGCCAGCACGTAGTGGAGCGCAACATCAAGGCGATGAACCAGCTGTCAGCGATGATCAGTGCTTCCAGCAGCAATATCGAAGCGCTCAACAGCAAGACGGTGAACATCGGGCAGATTCTCGAGGTGATCACCAGTATTTCCCAGCAAACCAACCTGCTTGCACTGAACGCCGCAATTGAAGCGGCCCGTGCGGGTGAGGCCGGACGCGGGTTTGCAGTGGTCGCGGATGAAGTGCGCAACTTGGCGCATCGCACTCAGGAGTCGGCGCAACAAGTGCAAAAGATGATCGAGGAGCTGCAAGTCGGCGCCCGGGATTCGGTCAGCACCATGAGTGAAAGCCAGCGCCACAGCCTCGACAGCGTGGAAATCGCCAACCTGGCCGGCGAACGCCTGAACAGCGTGACCCAACGCATCGGCGAGATCGATGGTATGAACCAGTCCGTCGCCACCGCTACGGAGGAACAAACCTCGGTGGTGGAGTCGATCAACATGGACATCACCGAGATCAACACCCTCAACCAGGAAGGCGTGGAAAACCTGCACTCCACGCTACGCGCCTGTGCCGACCTGGAGCAGCAAGCCGCGCGACTGAAGCAACTGGTGGGCAGTTTCCGGATCTGATCCTGGCGGGCAATCACTCGCTCTCGGGCTTGGATCGGCCCTGCTCGCGCTCCCACAATTGGGCGGCACCGGGGAAATCGGTGCCGTCTTCACTGTCCAGGTCATCCGGGTCAAATCGACTCAAGCAGCCTTCCCCCAATGTTGCCGGGGCTTTTGACGTGGCTTTGTCCAGCGGATCACTCATAGCTCAATCCTCAACGGCGCACAAAAAAAAGGGCCTGGAACGATTTAACGCCCAGGCCCTTCTTTGTTCAATCACAACGCGTCGGTTAGAACACCACCGTCTTGTTGCCGTGCACCAGCACGCGGTCTTCCAGGTGGTAACGCAGGCCACGGGCCAGCACCATCTTCTCGACGTCGCGACCGAAACGCACCATGTCTTCGATGCTGTCGCTGTGACTGACACGCACCACGTCCTGCTCGATGATCGGGCCGGCGTCCAGCTCTTCAGTGACGTAGTGGCAAGTTGCGCCGATCAACTTCACACCACGCAGGGAAGCCTGGTGGTACGGCTTGGCACCTACGAATGAAGGCAAGAAGCTGTGGTGAATATTGATCACTTTGCCAGCGTATTCACGGCACAACTCCGGCGGCAGGATTTGCATGTAGCGTGCGAGCACTACAACGTCGGCTTCATGCTGCTTGACCAGGCGGGAGACCTCGGCGAACGCCGGCTCTTTGTCCTGCGGGTTGACCGGCACGTGGTAATACGGGATGCCATGCCACTCGACCATGCTTCGCAGGTCATCGTGGTTGGAGATCACGCAAGCGATCTCACAGTCCAGTTCGTCGCTGTGCCAGCGGTGCAGCAAATCCGCCAGGCAGTGGGATTCGCGGCTGGCCATCAACACCACGCGTTTTTTCTGCTCGGTGTCGGTGATGTGCCAGCTCATCGAAAACTCTTCGGCGATCGGCGCAAAGGCCTCGCGGAAGGCTTCGAGGCCAAAGGGCAGCGTATCGGCACGGATCTCATGACGCATGAAGAACCAACCGCTCAGATTGTCCGAGTGATGACTCGCCTCGGTGATCCAACCGTTGTGGGACGCCAGAAAGTTACTGACTTTGGCAACGATACCAACCCGGTCCGGGCAAGCAATCACCAGCCGAAAAGTGCGCATTAGGGGGAAACTCCAGAACTTCGCAAAGGCCGCCATTCTAGCGATTGCGCAGCAAAACTGCAGTATTCCTTGACGCTTATTCTGATCACCGGCCGCAGCCTTGCCCCTTAATAGCCTATGGTTTTACCCCCTTTATATGAATCCATCACGTTACCCTAAAGCTGTTTCATGCATTTCAAGGAGATTATCTTTAGGTCTACGCCCTAGTAATTAACTCGAATGCATAGCCAGGCTACAAACATTCAAAGTAATTCACATAAATTCAACCTTAAATGTTTACTTGGGGAAACCGCCTGACTATTATTGGGCCACTATCCCTGTCAATCAGCGCTCTACATAAGGTAGTCCACATGTCTCTGATCAACGAATACCGTGCCACCGAAGAAGCTATCAAAGAGCTGCAAGCCCGTTTGAAGAACCTGTCCCAAGACGACAAACTGCAAACCGAGCTGGAATTCGAAGGCAAATTGCGCACCCTGATGGGTGAATACTCCAAATCCCTGCGTGACATCATTGCGCTGCTGGATCCAGAGTCGAAAGTTAAAGCACCACGCGGCGCTGTGAAAACTACCGGCACCAAGCGTGCTCGCAAGGTTAAACAATACAAAAACCCGCACAACGGCGAAGTGATTGAAACCAAAGGCGGCAACCACAAAACGCTGAAAGAGTGGAAGGCCAAGTGGGGCGGTGACGTGGTTGAAGGCTGGGCTACCCTGCTGGGCTAAGCCTCGCCAGGCTCTCGCCTGATAAGCGACACATTAAAAAACGCCAGCTTGCTGGCGTTTTTTATTGCCTGCCTATTCTGCGAAAAACGACTACAGATTCATCCGCACGGCCAGAGAGTCCGCATATTCCTGCCACTGCTCGAGCACCCCTTGCTGAAACGGCGTTGCACTAAGAATAAACTCCTGCCGGGCTTGCTTAAATGCCTCAAGGGTATTCGGCGCCCCCCACTCCGGGTTCGACAAACGCTGCTGACAGAAAAGTTTCCAGCGTTGTTGCTCCTCTTCGTTCAACGTATCGGGGAAGTTACGCGCACGGTAGCGAAACAATAATTCGGGCAAACGATGGTCATCAAATGGCCACTGCTGGCGTGCTAATTGCGCGGGCTCAGCCGCCCGGACCTGTTCGCATAAACGCCGATCACGGTCTCCGATAAAACCGTCGTACAGCTGTTGTTCCGGGTCGGCAATCGCCGCGAAATCTTCTTCGGCGTAAATGGCCGCTAACTTATCGCGCCAAAGTTCCTGTGCGTCAGTTAGTCGCAGCGCCCGTTCCTGATAAACGTTCATGTCCAAGTGCAGACGTTCACGGTCTTCTGCCCGCAGCACATTCAAGGGAGCAACCACGGGACAGCGATTGATATGCACCAATTTGAGCGGTACCGGCAGTTCGCCCTCGACCAATTCGTCACGACGTGTGTAAAGACGCTGGCGCAAGGCATCCGCGTCAAGGTCCAGCAGCCCTTGCGGATCGAGCCCCAGGTCGCAGACGATCAAGGCGTTGCGATTGCGCGGGTGCCACGCCAGCGGCAACACAACCCCCAAGTAATGACGCTCGGCGGAAAACCGCCCGGAGATATGCACCATCGGTTGCAGCAAGCGCACCTGGTCCATCACCCGCTGTTTACTGCGCAACTGAAACAGCCAGTCATACAGCTTGGGTTGTTTCTCACGCACCAGTCGCGCCAGGGCAATGGTGGCGCGCACGTCGGACAGTGCGTCGTGTGCCTGCCCATGGTCGATACCATTGGCTTCGGTCAGGCGCTCCAACTTGAGCGTGACGCGTCCATCCTGCTGCGGCCATTCAATGCCTTCCGGGCGCAGCGCATAGGCGGTGCGAACCACATCGATCAAATCCCAGCGACTGTTACCGCCCTGCCACTCACGCGCATAAGGGTCGAAAAAATTGCGATACAGGCTGTAGCGTGTCATCTCATCATCGAAACGCAAAGTGTTGTAACCGGCGCCACAAGTCCCCGGTGCGGCGAGTTCAGCGTGCACACGGGTCATGAAATCGGCCTCGGCCAAGCCTTTTTCCGCGAGTGTCGCGGGGGTGATACCGGTAATCGCGCAGGCCACCGGGTGAGGCAGGATATCGTCGCTGGGCAGACAATAAAGATTGACCGGCGCGCCGATCTCATTGAGGTCGAGGTCCGTGCGAATGCCGGCTACCTGGAGGGGCCGATCGCTGCGCGGGTTGATGCCGGTGGTTTCATAGTCGTACCAGAAAATCGAGGTCACGGGCTGATCCTGTACTGAAGATCGACAAAGTCTAGGCGCTGAACGGTATCCGCGACCAGCAGCAAATACACTGTACAAACATCCAGTAAAGTCTTGAATGGTTGCTTCCATCACCGACACTGCTAGCATCCGTGTCTCCAGCCATTCAGCACTGCCAAGGATCGCGATGCCGTCAACCCCATTGGACACCCGCTACCAGATCGAGACCCCGGAGGGCATCGACCTGCCCCTGCGCCCTGCCGGCCTGGTGCCACGCGTGTTGGCCTTTACCTTTGACCTGTGCCTGCGTGGGGTGGTCATGGGTGTTCTGCTGGTGCCATTGGCCTTGCTGGGCAACGTCGGGATCGGCCTGGGCTCGCTGCTGCTGTTCCTGATCAGTTGGTGGTACATGGTGCTGTTCGAGGTGCTCAACCAGGGTTGCTCGCCAGGTAAACAGGTCATGGGGTTGCGTGTCGTACAAGATGACGGCACCCCGATTGGCTGGTCCGCGTCACTGATCCGCAACCTGCTGCGGTTTGTCGACATGTTGCCGTTCGGCTATTTTCTCGGCGCTATCAGTTGCCTGCAGCATCCTCATTTCAAGCGCCTCGGCGACCTGGCCGCCGGTACATTGGTGATCTATCGGGAACAGCCACTGGTGCGTCCCCAGATTCCTCAGGCTGCGGCCTTGCGCCTGCCCTTTGCCCTGGACCTGAGCGAGCAACGGGCCATCCTTGGCTTCGCGGAGCGCCAGGGTGAACTGTCCACGGAGCGCGTTCACGAGTTGGCCTCGATTCTCGCCACTCCGTTGCAGGTATCCCCAGCCCGAGCCGCGGAACAACTCAATGGCGTGGCCCGTGGCCTGTTGGGGCCGACATGAAACAGAGCCTCTTCGAAGCCCGTCACCAGCCCCAATGGCACGCCTTTGCCGAGCGCCTGCAACAGTTGGAACAGGGCAAGGTCAAGGCCAGTGACGTGTCTGACTTTCCCCATCAGTACCGGCGCCTGTGCCAGCACCTGGCCTTGGCACAGGAGCGCGGCTATAGCAGCTACCTGGTAGACCCCTTGCAACAACTGGCCCTGCGCGGCCATCAACAGCTTTACCGTCATCGCAGCCAATTGGCGGCAAATGTGCTGGGTTTCGTACTCGCCGATTTTCCTCGCCTGGTGCGGGAACAGTGGCGTTTCGTACTGATAGCCAGCCTGCTGTTCTTTGGCAGCCTGGTAGGTATCGCACTGCTGGTGTACCTGTTTCCCGACCTTATCTACAGCATCGTCAGCCCGCAACAAGTGGCCGAGATGCAGGGCATGTATGACCCCGATGCAAGCCGCCTGGGTCGCGCCGCCGAGCGCGCCTCGAGCGAAGACTGGATGATGTTCGGCTACTACGTCATGCATAACATCGGTATCGCGTTCCAGACATTTGCCGCCGGGCTGTTGTTCGGGCTGGGCAGTGTGTTCTTCCTGATTTTCAATGGCCTGGTCATCGGGGCCGTTTCAGGGCACCTGACCGAAATCGGCTATGGGCAAACCTTCTGGTCATTCGTCATCGGCCACGGTGCATTCGAACTGACGGCGATCGCCCTCGCCGGTGCCGCTGGCTTGCAGCTGGGCTGGGCACTGATCGCTCCCGGTCAGTTGACCCGTGGAGAATCATTGCGGCGGGCAGCCCGCAAGAGCGTGCAGATGTTGTGCGGTGTAATGATCTTCTTGCTGATCGCAGCCTTTATCGAAGCCTACTGGTCCTCGACCACCCTGATCGCGCCCTGGGTCAAATACCTGGTCGGCGCAATCTTATGGATCCTAGTGGCTGCTTACCTGAGCCTTGCAGGAAGGGCTTACCATGCGCCTCAGTGATGCCAGCGTGGTCATACGCCCACGTACTGCCTGGGAAGCCATGGATCTTGGCGTATTGATGGCCCGGCAAAACCGCGTGCTGTTGATGAGCAGTTGGGCGCTGGTGACCCTGCCAGTGTTCGCGTTGCTCACTGCACTGCTGTGGAAGTCTCCGTCCACGGCGATGTTTCTGTTCTGGTGGCTCAAGCCCGCGTTTGACCGCTTGCCGCTGTACATCCTGTCCAAAGCCTTGTTTGGCGAAACACCCAGCATCAAACAGGCCGTGCGCCAATGGCCGCGCCTGCTCAAGGGCCAGCTGTTGGCCAGCCTGACGTGGCGGCGGCTCAGCCTGAGCCGTAGCTTTGTGATGCCGGTGAGCCAGCTCGAAGGCCTGGATGGCCCGGCACGCCAGAAACGCCTGGGCGTGTTGCAGCAACGCAATGCCGGCGCCGCGCGTTGGTTGACTACCGTCGGTGTGCACCTGGAGATCGGGCTGTGGTTCGGTTGCATGGCGCTGTTCTATCTATTTATTCCGCAGAACGTCGAGATGGATTGGGACTGGCAACGCCTGGTACTGGCAACCAGCTCGGAAGGCTTGTGGCTGGAACACCTGGGCAACGCGTTCTACGCCTTGATCCTGGTGTTCTGGGAGCCTATCTATGTCGCCTGCGGATTCAGCCTCTACCTTAATCGCCGAACCGTGCTGGAGGCCTGGGACCTGGAATTGGTCTTTCGCCGCCTTCGTGAGCGCCTGAGCGGTGTGGCGCCGATGTTATTGCTGGTGATCGGACTGACATTGCTGCCGCTCAGCCCACCCGTCATGGCTGATACGTCCCCGCCCCCAAGACCCCTGAGCACCCAAGGCGCGAGTCAGTCGATCAAATCACTGCTGGAAAAACCGCCTTTCAAAAACCCGGAGACCGTTACCCGCTATCGCTTCGGCGAAGAAAAGCCTGCCGTTAAAGCCAAGGCCCACGGCGACGTCCAGCTTCCCGCCTGGCTGAAAGCGCTGCTGGACAACCTCAACAGCAACACCTTCAAGCACATCGCACAAGGCGTTGAGGTGCTGTTGTGGGGCCTTCTGATCGGTGGCCTGATCATGCTTGCGTGGCGATATCGCGAATGGCTGCGCACCTTCGTCAGTCGGCGCGGGCCTCGCAAAACCCAAACCATCAAACCCGTGCCCACGCAACTATTCGGCCTTGAACTGGGTACCGATACCCTGCCCGACGATGTTGCCAGCGCCGCCGAGCGCCTGTGGGCAACGCAGCCAAGGGAAGCACTCGGACTGTTGTATCGAGGTCTGCTCAGCCGACTGCTGCATGACTTCAACCTACCGCTGAAAAATGCTGACACTGAAGGCCAGGTCCTGGAACGGGTTCACCAGTTGCAGCAACCACAACTGCTGGCTTTCAGTGATGAATTGACCCGGCACTGGCAAAACCTCGCCTACGGTCACCGCTTTCCTCCCCTCTCTGCTCAGCAAAAACTGTGCAGTGATTGGCGCACCCTGTTCCGCTCGGGGAGCAATCAATGAACCGGCTATTGCTGTGGGTGGGGCTTCTACTGGCGTGCTTGCTTGGAGCGGGCGGTTACTACGCGTGGAGCAAGGCGATTCCCTACGATGAAGTGGTGGATCGCGGCCCCTCACCAGAAGCCTTGGCCAACCCCTACCTGGCGGCCGAACACTTCCTGCGCGAACAAGGCCTGACAGTTGAACACGCCAATAGCCTGGAGCGGCTGACCACCTTGCCGTCCAAGGGCAACAGCCTGTTGCTGCTCGGTGAGCGCAGTAATATGACGCCACGCCAAGTCGAGCAACTGCTGGCCTGGGCCAAGTCCGGTGGCCATCTGTTGCTGGTGGCCGAGGCGCTTTGGGATGAGGAGACTGGCAAAAGCGGTGACCTGTTGCTCGACCGCCTGTATATCCATCAAACCTTGAGTGACGAACCTGAGGAGCCTGCCGCTTCCGCTAAACCGCCGCGCAAAAAGACAGCGCCGGACTTGACCAAACTCTACGTCGACAATGAAACCCCATCGGCGTATTTCAGTTTCGACACAGACTTCAACCTTACCGACCCCAGGCACCTGGCACAGTTTTCGGCCAATAGCGCACGGTCGAGCCACCTGATGCAACTCGACCTCGGGGAAGGTAGCGTCACGGTGATCACAGACAGTGACCTGTGGAAAACCCCCAACATAGGCCAGCACGATAATGCCTGGCTGCTGTGGTACCTGAACCAGGGCACCGCCGTGACGATGCTGTTCAACAGCGATTTCGACGACCTGTTTACCTTGCTGCTGCGCTACTTCCCCCAGGCCTTGGTGGCACTCATTGCCCTTGTCGCCCTGGCATTCTGGCGGGCAGGTATGCGTCAAGGCCCAATCCAACCGCCCGCACCCAACGCCCGCCGCCAATTGCAGGAACACCTGAAAGCCAGTGCCGACTTCCTGCTGCGCCGTAGCGGCCAGGGCACGCTGCTGCAAGCCCTGCAGCGCGATATCTTGCGTGCGGCCCGGCGGCGTCACACTGGCTTCGAACACCTCGATAGCGCAGAACAACGGCGGGTGCTTGAACGCCTGACGCGCCAGCCCCCTCACATCATTAACCAGGCCCTTGGCCCACTCCCGGCGAAACGGCTTTCCAGCGCCGATTTCAGCCGTCAGGTGGCGTGCCTGCAAACCCTCAGGAATGCCTTATGAGTGATTTCCCAAGCGCCACTGCCTTGACCAGCGAATCCCTACAACACGCCAGTGGGCAAGCCCAGGCCCTGCGCACTGAACTGCGCAAAGCGGTGATTGGCCAGGACGCCGTGATCGACGACGTCCTGACCGCATTAATCGCCGGTGGCCATGTGCTGCTCGAAGGTGTGCCGGGGCTGGGCAAAACCCTGTTGGTACGTGCCTTGGCGCGCTGCTTCGAGGGTGACTTCGCACGGATCCAGTTCACTCCGGACCTGATGCCCAGCGATGTCACCGGCCACGCCGTGTATGACCTGCATACCGAACAGTTCAAGCTGCGCAAGGGGCCGGTGTTCACCCACTTGTTGTTGGCCGACGAAATCAACCGCGCTCCAGCCAAGACCCAGGCAGCCTTGCTTGAGGCCATGCAGGAACGGCAGGTGACCCTCGAAGGCGAGGCGCTGCCCATCGGCCAGCCGTTCATGGTGCTGGCGACCCAGAACCCCATCGAACAGGAAGGCACCTACCCCCTGCCGGAGGCGGAACTGGATCGCTTCATGCTCAAAGTGCGCATGGATTACCCCGACGCGCAGCAGGAACTGGACATGGTGCGCGAAGTCACGCGCTCGTCGCGGGCCGACATGCTGGATGTACACCCATTGCGTACGGTGTTGCAGGCCGGGGATGTGCTGCAACTGCAGCAGGTTGCCAGTGATCTGGCCCTGGACGAACAAGTACTCGACTATGCCGTGCGCCTGGCACGCGCCACCCGTAGCTGGCCAGGGCTGGCCATCGGCGCCGGGCCGCGCGCCTCGATTGACCTGGTACGTGGCGCCCGCGCCCGCGCCTTGTTGCGCGGTGGTGAATTCGTCACTCCGGACGATATCAAGGGGTGCGCCTTGGCCGTATTGCGCCATCGGGTGCGTATCGCGCCAGAGTTGGATATAGACGGGCTGGAGGTTGACCAGGTGCTCCAGCAACTGCTTGATCAGATTCCGGCACCCCGGCAATGACTCGCCCATGAAACCGACCCGGCTGCTGTTGAACTGGCTTGGCGTATTGCTGGGCCTGGGCATCCTACTGGGCGCGGCATCCGCGCTGCAGTTCAAAGTGCCCGACACCTTGCACTCGGTGGCGTGGGGCTTGCTGCTGGCGCTGTTGTTGTTGGCGATGCTGGATGCGATGCGCCTGCGACGCCGCCCATCCCCCCGTGTGCAGCGGCAAATGCCCGGGAGCCTGGCGCTGGGCCGCTGGGGCGAGGTACGCCTGGCCTTGGAGCATGACTTCCTGCAGCCACTGACAGTGCGGGTATTCGATCATGTCCCCGACGGATTGAACGTAGAAGACATGCCCCAAGCCATCGAGCTGCGCCCCGGTGGGCGCAGTGACCTGGGTTATCGCCTGCGTCCCCTGCGGCGCGGGCACTTCAGCTTCAGCCGCTGCGAAATCCACTTGCCCAGCCCAATGGGGCTGTGGTCAGCACGCCGCTCTATCGAGGTGAGCGACACCACCCGCGTCTACCCGGATTTCGCCCGACTGTACGGTGCACAACTATTGGGCGTGGACAACTGGCTGAGCCAACTGGGTGTACGTCAACGTCAACGGCGTGGGTTGGGGCTGGAGTTCCATCAGCTACGCGAATTTCGCGACGGCGACAGCCTGCGCCAGATCGACTGGAAAGCCACCGCCCGACAACGCACGCCCATCGCCCGTGAATACCAGGATGAGCGCGACCAACAGATCGTATTCATGCTTGATTGCGGCTGGCGTATGCGCAGCCAGGATGACGAACTGTCCCACTTCGACCACGCCCTCAATGCGTGCCTGTTGCTCAGCTACGTTGCCTTGCGCCAGGGAGATGCAGTGGGGCTGTGCACCTTTGCCAACGACCAACCGCGCTACCTGGCGCCGGTCAAAGGCAGTAGCCAGTTGAATCTGCTGCTCAACGCGGTGTACGACCTGGATACCACCCGAAAGGCTGCTGATTACCAGGCGGCGGCCAGCCAGTTGCTGGCTCGGCAAAAGCGCCGCGCATTGGTGATCGTGGTCAGCAACCTTCGGGACGAGGACGACGAAGAACTGCTGACCGCCGTCAAGCGTATCAGCCGCCAGCATAGGGTGCTGGTGGCCAGCTTGCGCGAAGAAGTACTCGATCAATTGCGCCAGGCCCCTGTGCAAACCCTGCCCGAAGCCCTCGCCTACAGTGGCACTATCGACTACTTGAATACCCGTGACGAACTGCACGAGCGCCTCAGCGCCCAAGGCCTGTCGGTCGTGGACACCTTGCCATCTGAACTGGGACCAGCCCTGGTGACACGCTACCTGGGCTGGAAGAAAGCCGGCATGCTTTGAAAAACGGCGCACGACCATGGCCTGGGCAGTAACTCCCTCGGTCGGGTCGACAGCGCGCCGTGCCTAGGCCGAAGCCTGCAATGGATCAAAACTGAAGTAATGCAACAGTACGTCGATGAGTTGCCCATAGGCCTCAGGCGCCTGGAGCACACTGAACCCGGAGTCGTAGTGCTGCGGGTTGACATCCTCATGACTCCACAGGCAGCTCGCCGTAAGATCAATGGGATGGAAGGTGCCGTCAGCGGCGGGGATTTTCAAACGCAGCTCGAAGTCCACACCGACCATCATGGGCAATTGGCTGATCAACATCAGCCCATCTCTCGAGACATTGCCCAAATAGCCGATGGGTCTATCGGTGAGCCGGTTAAATACTTGCAGA
This sequence comes from Pseudomonas sp. AC112, assembly GCF_979253545.1. Taxonomy (NCBI): domain Bacteria; kingdom Pseudomonadati; phylum Pseudomonadota; class Gammaproteobacteria; order Pseudomonadales; family Pseudomonadaceae; genus Pseudomonas; species Pseudomonas sp. AC112. The sequence goes on along the minus strand of NZ_CEEDCM010000001.1, from coordinate 3,594,127 downwards.
AAACAAGGTAGCTGATGCCGCTCGATCCGTCGGTCGGTAAACATGGTGTGATCGCCATCCAGTGGCCATGACTAAGGCCGTGCCAGTGATGCGGAACAAGCAAAAAACGCCCGTTCCCCCTGGATCTCGGTGCGACATCAGGCAACAGTTTGCCGCCAGACAGCCGCCGAGCCCGGGCCCCACATCCGTTTGCATTGAAACTTGTACAAACGGACATTCAAAGGATAGCCCAAGACTGGCAACGGGCCAGTTATGAGATGACGAATATCATCACAAAGACGCTGGACGCGGCTGAGCGATACTTGCACCGGGGTAATGCCCCAGTTGTTGCAGGGTGTCGAGCCTTGCGCGAGCACGGTAGGCGTACTCGCTCGACGGGTATTGATTGATGATGAATTGATAGGTCTGCACGGCGTCGACGAACAGCTTTTGCCGCTCCAGGCATTGCCCGCGCAACATCGACACCTCTGGTTGCACATACCGTCGGGTGCGGCTTTCACGGTCGACCTGGGATAACTCCAGCGTGACACGCTCACAGTCACCGACCTTGTAGGCGCGGTAGGCATTGTTCAAATGATGGTCCATCGACCAACGGGTGCAGCCGACAACACTGACGGCCAGGGCAGCAATGAGCAAAATTCGCATGAGGGTTCTCCTGTCTTGTGCAGTGTATCGACCCCTCGCCCAAAATCTTCAAGGATGTTCATATTCAGCCGCAGCGAAAACAAGTCAATCATCGATAAGTAGTGCAAACGAACAATGACTACAACGAAAGAGCATAGTAGCCTTCCTCAGCGCTTGAACTCAGGAGTCTGTGCATGTCCGTCCGTCGTACCAAAATCGTCGCCACCCTTGGCCCGGCCAGCAACTCGCCGGAAGTCCTCGAACAGCTGATTCTGGCTGGTTTGGACGTTGCCCGTCTGAACTTCTCCCACGGCACCCCGGACGAGCACAAGGCTCGCGCCAAGTTGGTGCGTGACCTGGCCGCCAAGCACGGCCGCTTCGTGGCACTGCTGGGTGACCTGCAAGGCCCGAAAATCCGTATCGCCAAATTCACCAACAAACGGATCGAGCTGAAGATCGGTGACACCTTCACCTTCTCCACCAGCCACCCGCTGACCGAAGGCAACCAGCAAGTCGTGGGTATCGACTACCCGGACCTGGTCAAGGACTGCGGCGTCGGTGACGAGCTGCTGCTGGACGATGGCCGCGTGGTCATGCGCGTCGACACCGCCACCGGCACCGAGCTGATCTGCACCGTGACCATCGGCGGCCCGCTGTCCGACCACAAAGGCATCAACCGCCGTGGTGGTGGCCTGACGGCTCCAGCCCTGACAGAAAAAGACAAGGCCGACATCAAGCTCGCCGCCGAAATGGAAGTGGACTACCTCGCCGTGTCCTTCCCACGTGATGCCGCCGACATGGAATACGCCCGTAAGCTGCGCGACGAGGCTGGCGGTACCGCCTGGCTGGTGGCGAAGATCGAACGTGCCGAAGCCGTGGCCGACGACGAAACCCTCGACGGCCTGATCAAGGCTTCCGATGCGGTCATGGTTGCCCGTGGCGACCTCGGCGTGGAAATCGGTGACGCCGAGCTGATCGGTATCCAGAAGAAGATCATCCTGCACGCACGCCGCCACAACAAAGCGGTGATCGTGGCGACCCAGATGATGGAGTCGATGATCCAGAACCCTATGCCGACCCGTGCCGAAGTGTCCGACGTGGCCAACGCCGTGCTCGACTACACCGACGCCGTGATGCTCTCGGCCGAAAGCGCCGCCGGCCCGTACCCGTTGGAAGCCGTGCAAGCCATGGCGCGTATCTGCCTCGGCGCTGAAAAGCACCCGACCAGCAAGACCTCCAGCCACCGCATCGGCAAAGAGTTCGAAAGCTGCGACCAGAGCATCGCGCTGGCCGCCATGTACACCGCGAACCACTTCCCGGGCGTTAAAGCGATCATCGCCTTGACCGAAAGTGGCTACACGCCGTTGATCATGTCGCGCATCCGTTCGTCGGTGCCGATCTACGCGTTCACCCCGCACCGCGAAGCCCAGGCTCGCGCGGCGCTGTTCCGTGGCGTGTACACCATTCCGTTCGACCCGGCTTCGCTGGCACCGAACGAAGTCAGCCAGAAGGCTATCGACGAGCTGGTCAAACGCGGCGTCGTAGAGCAAGGCGACTGGGTCATCCTCACCAAGGGCGACAGCTACCACACCACCGGTGGCACCAATGGCATGAAGATCCTGCACGTGGGCGACCCGCAGTACTGAGTAACACGTTGAAAAACAAAAGCCCCGCCCTGTGAATGGCGGGGCTTTTTGCATTTCAAGCATTCGTGCCGAACTCGATCAAGCCCGCTCCCACAGGTTGATCAGCGCCGAGCGATAAACTCCGACAACGCCGCAATCGCCTCAGGCGATCTCAAGCGCTGGGTAAACAGCGCCCCCTCCTCCTCGATCACCTGCCGCAACTGCTCACGATCAACACTTTTCATCAATTGCTTGGTCACCTGCACTGCCCCCGGCGCCAGGGTTTCGAAACGCTCGGCCACTTCCCGTGCCTTGGCCAAGGCCGCCTCGCCGCTGCCCAACGCCTCGGTGGCAATGCCCCACGCCGCCGCCTGCTCACCCGTAAACCCTTCACCCAACAGCAACAATTCAGCCGCTTTCGCATGCCCCAGCAATCTCGGCAGGATCAGGCTCGACCCAAACTCCGGGCACAGCCCCAGGTTGACGAACGGCATGCGCAACCGCGCATCGCGGCTGATGTACACCAGGTCGCAATGCAGCAACAGGGTCGTACCAATGCCCACCGCTGCGCCCGCCACCGCAGCAATCACCGGCTTGCGGCAGTTGAGCAGGCTTTTCATGAAGTAAAACGGGGGGCTGTCGAGATCGCTGGGCGGCTGTTCGAGAAAGTCGCCAATGTCGTTGCCGGCGGTGAAACAGTCACTGCTGCCCTGGATCAGCACGCAGCGCAGGTCTGTGTCCGCGTCCGCCTGCTCCAGTGCCTCGGCCAGTTGCGTGTACATGGCGCGGGTCAGGGCGTTTTTCTTGTCGGGGCGATTGAGCTGCAAGGTCAGCAACCCGCGTTCGCGGTGTTGCAGGATGGCATCGGTCATGGCGAATCTCGCGGCTGTAGAGTTCAGCGCTCAACCACGGGGCAGGAACACATCGGCCAGCAGTTGATTACGCGGCAGTCCCGCCAGGAACAGACGCTTGGAAAACGCCTCGACACTGACAGGGTGCCCGCAGAGTAAAGCCAGAGTTTGCCGCGAAACAAGCCGCAGTTGCGCCAATGCCTGGGCCGCCTGCGCCGCCGTCCACAGCTCCACCGTCACGTTGGGATGCTGTGCAGCCAGCTGCGCCAGGGGTTCGGCCAGGTAATGCCCCTCAGCATCATGAGCCAGGTGAATCACGCGGATGTCGCCCTGATGATCCTGGCGCAAGGCCTCACGCAACACGCCCCAAAGAGGGCCAAGGCCGGTGCCGGACGCCAGCAGCCACAGCGATCGGCTTTGCCAGTCAGGATCGTATTGCAGCGCGCCGCCGCGCAGTTCGCCCAGCCGCAAACGGTCGCCCAGCTGCAACTGGCGGGCAAGATCACTGAATTCGCCAGGCAGTCGGCAATCGAGGTGAAACTCCAGGAATGGGTCATCCTGGGGCAAGCTCGCCATGGAATAGGGCCGCGCCACTTGTCCCGCCCACAACACCAGATGCTGCCCAGCCCGGTAGCGTAGGCCTTGCTCGGGTTGCAGGCGCAGGCGCAACACGCTCGGGCTCAACCAATCGATACCCACCACCTGGGCCGGCAACCCATCACGCGTAGGATCAAAGGTTTCGACGCGCAGGTCCCCGCTCACCTGGCACTGGCACGCCAAGCGCCAGCCGTCCTGACGTTGCGCCGGGCTCAAGGCCTCGGGCTGCTTGTCCTCGACCTCCCCCTGGCATCGCACCAGGCACGCATGGCAACTGCCGGCGCGGCAACTGTAGGGCACGGCCACACCCGCCTGGTTCAAGGCATCCAGCAGGTTGCTGCCGGCCGGTACCGACCAATGGCGTTCGCCGACGTACAGTTCAGGCATATAAGGACTCATCACAAGGGGCGTGCACAGGGAATCATGCCTGCGACAGTTTGACCATAGTCGGGTGTATCGGCCACCGCGCCGGGTTATACTGCCGCGCCTTTTTAGCGTCGCGCCAACAATACTTGCTCTTCTTGGCGACGCGCCTTGGAAAGGTGGGCTCAGCCGACCGATGCACTTCACTGAGCCCACCTTTATTGAATGTTCCCTTGTAGAGGAGCGCGACTCATGACCGTGATCAAGCAAGACGACCTGATTCAGAGCGTTGCCGACGCCCTGCAATTCATTTCCTATTACCACCCCGTTGATTTCATCCAGGCTATGCACGAAGCCTACCTGCGCGAAGAATCGCCAGCGGCCCGTGACTCCATCGCCCAGATCCTGATCAACTCGCGCATGTGCGCCACCGGCCATCGCCCGATCTGCCAGGACACCGGTATCGTCACCGTGTTCGTGCGCGTGGGCATGGACGTACGTTGGGATGGCGCCACCATGGGCCTGGACGACATGATCAACGAAGGCGTGCGTCGCGCCTACAACCTGCCAGAAAACGTCCTGCGTGCCTCAATCCTGGCCGACCCGGCAGGCGCGCGCAAGAACACCAAGGACAACACCCCAGCGGTGATCCACTACTCCATCGTCCCGGGTAACACCGTGGAAGTGGACGTGGCAGCCAAGGGCGGCGGCTCCGAGAACAAGTCGAAAATGGCCATGCTCAACCCGTCCGACTCGATCGTCGACTGGGTGCTCAAGACCGTTCCGACCATGGGCGCCGGCTGGTGCCCACCGGGCATGCTCGGCATCGGCATCGGCGGCACCGCCGAGAAAGCCGCGGTGATGGCCAAGGAAGTGTTGATGGAGTCCATCGACATCCACGAGCTGAAGAAGCGCGGCCCGCAGAACCGTATCGAAGAGATGCGCCTGGAGCTGTTCGAGAAGGTCAACCAACTGGGCATCGGCGCCCAGGGCCTGGGTGGCCTGACTACCGTGCTCGACGTGAAGATCATGGACTACCCGACCCACGCCGCCTCCCTGCCGGTGTGCATGATCCCCAACTGCGCCGCCACCCGTCACGCGCACTTTGTGCTCGACGGCTCGGGCCCGGCGTCGCTGGAAGCGCCACCGCTGGACGCCTACCCGGAAATCGTCTGGGAAGCCGGCCCATCGGCCCGCCGTGTCAACCTCGACACCCTCACCCCGGAAGAAGTGCAGAGCTGGAAGCCGGGCGAAACCGTGCTGCTCAATGGCAAGATGCTCACCGGCCGCGACGCTGCGCACAAGCGCATGGTCGAGATGCTGAACAAGGGCGAAAGCCTGCCAGTGGACCTCAAGGGCCGCTTCATCTACTACGTCGGCCCGGTTGATCCGGTGCGCGAAGAAGTGGTTGGCCCAGCCGGTCCGACCACCGCGACGCGGATGGACAAATTTACCCGTCAGATCCTCGAGCAAACCGGCCTGCTGGGCATGATCGGCAAATCCGAGCGCGGCCCAACCGCTATCGAAGCGATCAAGGACCACAAAGCCGTGTACCTGATGGCCGTGGGCGGCGCCGCTTACCTGGTGGCGCAAGCCATCAAGAAATCGCGGGTTGTTGCCTTCGCCGAACTGGGCATGGAAGCGATCTACGAGTTCGACGTGAAAGACATGCCGGTGACCGTTGCAGTCGATAGCAAGGGCGAATCCGTGCACATCACCGGTCCTGCCATCTGGCAGAAAAAGATCAGTGAAAGCCTGGCGGTAGAAGTGCAGTAAGCGCTTCCCCTGCAAACATAAAGGCGACTGTGGCCATGGCCCAGTCGCCTTTTTTATGGCACATGGTATGGTGCACTCCCTTACCGTGCCTGCCCATCACCGTATGATCGTCATCCCTCGCCCACTGCGCCTGACCTTCTATTCCCTGCTGATCATCGCTGGCGCGCTACTGGCCGCGGCCTTGGCCACGCGCCATGCCGAACGCCAGGCCCTGGTAGACGATGCTGCCCGCGCCAATCAGCAGCTCACGCTGTATGGCAACTCCCTGCACACCCTGATCGAACGTTACCGCGCCCTGCCCGCCGTGCTGGCCTTGGACTCGGAAATGATCAATGCCTTGAAGGGCCCGCTGGACGCAACCACCCAGGACCTGCTCAACCGCAAGCTGGAACGCATCAACGGCGCCGCGCAATCCTCCACCCTGGAACTGATGGACCGCACCGGCCTGGCCGTGGCCGCCAGCAATTGGAACCTGCCGAGCAGTTATGTGGGACATAACTACGCGTTCCGGCCCTACTTCAGCCAGACCTTGAGCCAGGGCACCGGGCGGTTTTATGCAGTGGGTGTGACCACCGGCATCCCCGGTTACTTCCTTTCGAGCGCAGTGCTGGATGAACGCGAACAGTTCCTCGGCGCCATGGTCGTCAAGCTGGAGTTCCCCGAGCTTGAGCGCGAGTGGGCCCAGGGCAATGACCTGCTGCTGGTCAGCGATGCACGTGGCATCGTGTTTATCGCCAATCAACCGGGTTGGCGTTATCGCAACCTGCGGCCGTTGTCGGCCAGCGACCTCGCCGAATTGAAGGCCACGCGCCAATACGACAAAAAACAACTGCAACCGCTGGAGACTAAGGTCCTACGGCGTTTTGACGAAAACAGTCACCTGATGCGCGTCAACGGCCCCGATGGCAGCGCCAACTACATCTGGGAATCCCTGCCACTCAAAGCCGAAGGCTGGACCCTGCACCTGCTGCGCAAGCCGCAATTCGCCTTTGAGGATCAGCGCAACGCTGGCCTGGCCGCCGCCGGATCCTGGCTGGCGCTGGTGTTCCTGGTGCTGTTCCTGACCCAACGCTGGCGCCTGGCCCGCTTGCGCCAGCGCAGTCGCGAAGAACTCGAACAACTGGTGGAAGAACGCACCCAGGCGCTGCGCACCGCCCAGGATGGCCTGGTGCAATCGGCCAAGCTGGCAGCGCTGGGGCAGATGTCTGCGGCCCTCGCCCACGAAATCAATCAGCCACTCACTGCCCAGCGCATGCAGCTGGCCACGCTGCGCCTGCTGCTGGATCACGGTCGCGTCGACGACGCTTACCAGGCGCTCACGCCACTGGACGACATGCTCACGCGCATGGCCGCACTCACCGGCCACCTCAAGACCTTCGCGCGCAAGAGCCCGAGTGGCCTGCGTGAACGCCTGGACCTGGCCACGGTGGTCGATCAATCCTTGCACCTGCTCGACGCGCGCTTGCGTGATGAAGCCATCGGCGTGGTGCTCGACCTGACCCGCCCTGCCTGGGTGCGCGGTGATGCAATCCGCCTGGAGCAGGTGTTGATCAACCTGCTGCGCAATGCGCTGGACGCCATGGCCGACAAGCCGCGCAAACGCCTGGAAATCCGCCTGCATGCCGATCAACAGCTGTGGCAACTCACCGTCAGCGACAGCGGCGGCGGGATTGCCGAGGAGCATTTGAATAGCGTGTTCGACCCGTTCTTCACCACCAAGCCCGTGGGCGACGGGCTCGGCTTGGGGCTGGCGGTGTCGTACGCTATCGTGCACGAATTGGGCGGACGCCTGATCGCCGGCAACCGTGGCGACGGCGCGGTGTTTAGCCTGACCCTGCCTATCGCGCTGGAGACGCCCGACCTATGTTGAACGCGGTGATTGTGGTCGATGACGAAGCCAGCATTCGTACGGCTGTCGAACAATGGTTGAGCTTGTCCGGGTTTGAGGTGCAGTTGTTCAGCCGCGCCGAGGCGTGCCTGGCGCAACTGCCCAAGGATTTTCCCGGGGTCATCTTGAGCGATGTGCGCATGCCCGGTCTCAGCGGCCTGGAGCTGTTGGCCGAAGTGCAGCGCCGCGATGCTGATTTGCCGGTGATCCTGCTCACCGGCCATGGCGATGTGCCGATGGCCGTCGAAGCCATGCGCGACGGTGCCTATGATTTCCTGGAAAAACCCTTCAGCCCCGACGCCCTGCTCAACAGCTTGCGCCGTGCCCTGGACAAGCGTGGCTTGATCCTCGAAAACCGCCGCCTGCATCAGCAGGCCGACCATCGGGCACAGCTGGAATCGACGCTGTTGGGCGTGTCCCGGGGTTTGCACACCTTGCGCCGCCAGGTGCTGGACCTGGCGAGCCTGCCGGTCAACGTGCTGATCCGTGGAGAGACCGGCAGCGGCAAGGAGCTCGTCGCCCGCTGCCTGCATGATTTCGGCCCGCGGGCGAAGAAGCCTTTTGTGGCGCTCAACTGTGCTGCGATCCCCGAGCAACTGTTTGAGGCCGAGCTGTTCGGCCATGAAAGCGGCGCGTTCACCGGCGCCCAGGGCAAGCGCATCGGTAAACTGGAATACGCCCACGGTGGCACGCTGTTCCTGGACGAAATCGAAAGCATGCCCCTGGCCCAGCAAGTGAAATTGCTGCGCGTGCTGCAGGAACAGAAACTGGAGCGGCTGGGCTCCAACCAAAGTATCCACGTGGACCTGCGCATCATCGCCGCCACCAAGCCGGACCTGCTGGAAGAGGCCCGCGCCGGGCGTTTTCGCGAAGACCTGGCCTATCGCTTGAACGTCGCGCAACTGCGCCTGCCGCCCTTGCGTGACCGTCGCGAAGATATCCCCCTGCTGTTCGACCATTTTGCTCAGAGTGCTGCCGAACGCCTGGGCCGCAGCGTTGAGCCCCTGAGCGGCGCGCAACTGGGGCGCCTGCTCAGCCATGACTGGCCAGGCAACGTGCGTGAACTGGCCAACGTCGCCGAACGCCAGGTGCTGGGACTTGGCGAACCGGAACCGGAAGGCATCGAGGCCGGGCAGTCCCTGGCGGCGCAGCAGGAGGCCTTCGAGGCTCACTGCCTGAAAGCGGCGTTGACCCGGCACAAGGGCGATATCAAGGCCGTATTGGCCGAGCTGCAACTGCCACGCCGTACCTTCAATGAAAAGATGCAGCGCCATGGGCTCGTGCGGGAGACCTTCCTGTAGGACCCGGCTTGCCAGCGATGGCGTACTTGAGGACGCCATCGCTGGCAAGCCAGCTCCTACAATGGGCAGTGCGCGCCCGCGCCAATAAGCGGATTTCCGCTCACCCATCGAAAATCATCAGCGGCTTTCCGCTCAAAAAAATCCTCTAACCCCTCTAGACCGGGCCTTCATCCACCTGGCACAGCTCCTGCTATAGCCCCAGCCAGGCAGTGCTCAAGCACGCTCCATAAAAACAACTAGATGAAGGATCCTTCAATGGATAACTCCAACACCTTGCCTCTGGGGTCGGCGGCCGCGCCGGCGAAAGAACGCACCACCTCCAGCCGTATCAAATCGATTTTCAGTGGTTCCGTCGGCAACATGGTCGAGTGGTACGACTGGTACGTCTACGCCGCCTTCTCGTTGTACTTCGCAAAAACCTTCTTCCCGAAAGGCGACACCACCGCCCAACTGCTCAACACCGCCGCGATCTTTGCCGTCGGCTTCCTGATGCGCCCGATCGGTGGCTGGCTGATGGGCCTGTACGCTGACAAAGTCGGGCGTAAAAAGGCCTTGATGGCCTCCGTCTACCTGATGTGCTTCGGCTCGTTGCTGATCGCCCTGAGCCCTGGCTATGAAGCCATTGGTATCGGCGCACCGGTCTTGCTGGTATTTGCCCGTTTGCTGCAGGGCCTGTCGGTCGGCGGTGAATATGGCACCTCCGCCACCTACCTCAGTGAGATGGCAACCAAGGAACGCCGTGGTTTCTATTCCAGCTTCCAATACGTAACCCTGATCTCTGGCCAGCTCATCGCCCTGGGCGTATTGATCGTGCTGCAACAATTGCTCACCACCGAGCAGCTGTATGCCTGGGGCTGGCGTATCCCGTTTGCCATCGGTGCCCTGTGCGCAGTGGTTGCGCTGTACCTGCGTCGCGGCATGGAAGAAACCGAGTCGTTCACCAAGAAGGAAAAAGCCAAGGAAAGCGCGATGCGCACCTTGATGCGCCATCCCAAGGAACTGCTGACCGTGGTCGGCCTGACCATGGGCGGTACGCTGGCGTTCTACACCTACACCACCTACATGCAGAAATACCTGGTGAACACCGTCGGCATGAGCATTTCCGACTCCACCACCATCTCGGCGGCGACGCTGTTCCTGTTCATGTGCCTGCAACCGATCATCGGTGGGCTGTCGGATAAAGTCGGTCGTCGGCCGATCCTGATCGCCTTCGGCATCCTCGGCACCCTGTTCACCGTGCCGATCCTCACCACCCTGCACACCATCCAGAGCTGGTGGGGCGCGTTCTTCCTGATCATGGCGGCGCTGATCATCGTCAGCGGCTACACCTCGATCAACGCCGTGGTGAAAGCCGAACTGTTCCCGACCGAAATCCGCGCCCTGGGCGTGGGCCTGCCGTATGCCCTGACCGTCTCGATCTTTGGCGGTACTGCTGAATACATCGCGCTATGGTTCAAGAGCATCGGCATGGAAACCGGCTACTACTGGTATGTGACGGCGTGTATTGCGGTGTCGCTGGTGGTCTACGTGACCATGAAGGACACGCGCAAGCACTCGCGGATCACCACCGACTAACCGTTGAACGCAGTTCAAAATGTGGGAGCGGGCTTGCCCGCGAAAGCGGTGTGTCAGTCAACGATTGTAGAGACTGAACCACCGTATTCGCGGGCAAGCCCGCTCCCACATTGGGTATGATGCTGGTCCCGAAACCGAGAGCAAAGGCCATGTCCGACGATATCCATTTCTACGAACCCGCCAACGGCCACGGCCTGCCGCATGACCCGTTCAATGCCATTGTCGGGCCGCGTCCGATCGGCTGGATTTCGTCCCACGACAGCGAAGGCCGCCTGAACCTGGCGCCCTACAGTTTCTTTAATGCGTTCAACTACATTCCGCCGATCATTGGGTTTTCCAGTGTCGGGCGCAAAGACAGCCTGAACAACATCGAACAGACCGGCGAGTTTGTCTGGAACCTGGCCACCCGCCCGCTGGCCGAGCAGATGAACCAGAGTTGCGCCGCCGTTTCCCCCGAGGTCAACGAGTTCGAGCTGTCCGGCCTGACGCCGGTGGCGTCGAAGATCGTTGGCGTACCACGGGTGGGCGAGAGCCCGGTGTCGTTCGAGTGCAAGGTCACGCAGATCATCCAGCTTCAGCGCGCCGACACGGCATTGGTGCCTAGCTGGCTGGTGTTGGGCGAGGTGGTCGCGGTGCACATTGCCAAGTGGCTGCTCAAGGATGGGGTCTACGACACTGCCGCCGCCGAGCCGATCCTGCGCGGTGGCGGCCCGGCGGATTACTTCCAACTGGGCCCCGAAGCCCTGTTCAAGATGTATCGCCCAGGTGCAACACCACGCTAACTGAAAGGCAATAAACCTGTGGGAGCGGGCTTGCTCGCGAAAGCGGTGGATCAGTCACAGCCGTATCGACTGACACGCCGCATTCGCGAGCAAGCCCGCTCCCACATTTGAATCAGCAGCGTTCTTTAGTTGGCAGCAGTGGCCCAAGAAAGTTGACCGTCTTCATCCACATCGACCAAGCAATCAAGCTGCAGGGTCGCCGCATCGTCGGCATCGGAGGCGGTCTTGAACTTTTGTCCATCAAGGATCTTGTGAAACTGCGGTGCGCCCATGCCATCCAGTGCCTTGACGGCGACGGCGGCGCTGTAGCCACCCTCCCCCGGCACTACCGCGGAAACGGCTTCGTGGTGGGCAAATTGTTTACGTGCCATGTTGCAGGTCCTGGCCAATGGAAAGTCGGCCATTCTAAACCTGATCAGCCGGCGAGTTGCAGGTACTCGCCGTAGGCATTGGCGGCGGATGCGTCGGTGAAGGTCTGGAAGTCCATGCTGCGCACGACCATGTCGTTCAACAACTCGGTGAAGATCATCAGCGCTGGAGAGTTGAAGTAGGCGCTCATCGCCTGCTCGCTGCTCCAGAAGCCGGAGATCAACCAGACATCGGGATCGACCTGGGAATGCTGCAACGAGAATTGCAGGCAACCCTGAGCCTGACGGCCCGGTTCGATCAAACTGCTCAAGCGTGCACCGAGTTCGGTGCTGCACCCGGTGCGGGCGCGGATAAAGGCCATATGGCTCGCGGGAATGGGGGTGGACATGTTCGACTCTCCCGTTGAGAAGTGATGCTCGGCAAGCACTGTGAGGGCGTGTTGCCACAGGATCAAAGATAACGGCGCGGGTATGGACGCGGTTAGTCGATTCCTGCCGGCTTATTGCACAATCCTGCGAATAGCGTAGACAGGACGTTCGGCCACCGGTTTTATTCCACCGGCAAACGCCTTGTTTCACGGAGATGACAGGCCCGGTGCTTGCCTGATTCACGATGTGTCGCAGGATCAGGCAAGGATTGTGCAGAATCGACATAACACTCTCTAACCGCCACCGCTAAGCTGAGCCCATCAAAAAAGTGTGTAGAGGACGCCCCATGCCGTCGCCCGAAACCAAGTCCATTCCCCTCGATGCCGAAATGGAAAAGCAACGCGCGGAGCTTGCCGGCATCGTGCATCGCCATACCTGGGAAGACGGTTCCTATGGCACGGCGATCACGACCTTGTACCTGAACCGCCACAACACACCGCGCGATTTCATGCCGGTACTGGTCGAGCCAGCCCTGTGCATTCTTGCCAGCGGCAGCAAGGAAGTGCGCCTGGCGGATGAAATCTTCGCCTACGACCCACTCAACTACTTGGTGTTCTCGGTCGCCATGCCGGTGGCCGGCCGGATCATCGAGGCCACGCCGGAGGACCCGAACCTGTCGGTGCGCATCAATATCGACCCGGCGCAACTGACGGCCTTGATCGCCGAGGCAGGCCCAATGGGCGTGCCGTCACGACCGACGTCACGTGGCATGTACGTCGACCGCATCGACAACCAATTGCTCGACGCGGTGCTGCGCCTGGCGCGCCTGCTCGATACGCCCAAAGACATCGCCATGCTCGCGCCCCTGATCAACCGCGAAATTCTTTATCGCCTGTTGCGCGGCCCGCAGGGTTATCGGCTATACGAAATTGCCGTGGCCAACAGTCAGAGCCACCGCGTCAGCCAGGCGATCAAGTGGCTCAATGGCAACTACGAACAACCGCTGCGCATCGATGACCTGGCCAAGGAAGTCAACCTCAGCGTCTCGACCCTGCACCACCGTTTCAAGGCGATCACCGCCATGAGCCCGCTGCAATACCAGAAGCAACTGCGCCTGCAGGAAGCGCGGCGATTGATGATTGCCGAAGGGCTGGAAGCGTCGGCGGCCGGGTATCGGGTGGGGTATGAAAGCCCGTCGCAGTTCAGTCGGGAATACAGCCGGTTGTTCGGCGCGCCGCCGCTGAGAGACCTGGCCCGATTGCGCCAAAGCATCTGACCACCGCCTAACTTGTAGGAGCCCGGCTTGCCGGCGATGGCGCCCTTGAGATCGCCATCGCCGGCAAGCCGGGCTCCTACAAGGGAGTCGTGATTAATCCAGGGTTCGAGGTAGTTGCAAGGTGACTCGCAAACCACCCTCGCGCAAATTCTGCAAACTCACTTCACCGCCATGGCTATGGGCAATGTTGCGCGCAATCCCCAATCCCAGGCCGTAGCCCTGTTGCTGCCCGGCCAGGCGGAAGTGCGGTTCGAACACCTGCTCAAGACGCTGCTCCGGCACACCGGGGCCTTCGTCATCCACATGCAGGATGAACTGCGCGCCATCATCTTCGATATGTAAATGCGCGTTCTGCCCATACTTCAAGGCGTTGTCGATCAGGTTGCCGATGCAACGCTTGAGCGCCAGCGGTTTGCCCGGGTAAGCCGCCAGCGCCGCGCCATCGAGGGTCACGCGGCCATTGCCGTTGGGCGCCAGGTAAGGTTCCACCAGGCATTCGAGTACGTGGTTGAGATCCACAGGCTGGATGTTCTCGTGGATGTCGGTGTCTTTCACGCATTGCAGCGCACCTTTGACCAGCAACTCCAACTCATCCAGGTCACGGCCGAATTTGGCTTGCAGGTTCTCGTCTTCCAGCAATTCCACACGCAGGCGCAGACGGGTGATGGGCGTGCGCAAGTCGTGGGAAATCGCGCTGAACAACTGGCTGCGTTCGGTCAGGTAACGGCTGATGCGTTCGCGCATCGCATTAAAGGCGCGGCCCACTTCCACCACTTCACTGCCACCGCCTTCGGCCACCGGTTCTACATCGGCGCCCAGGGACATATCCCGCGCCGCCCGCGCCAGGCGCTTGAGCGGCCGGCTCTGCCAGTGCACCAGCAAACCGATGAACAGCAGCAGGAAACCGCTGGTGAGCACGATGAACCACACTTGCTGGGATGGCAGGCCCTGCTCTTCAAGACTGGTATAGGGCTCGGGCAACAGCGAGGCGATGTACAGCCATTCGCCGGGGGCAAGCTGGATCTGGGTGACCAATACCGGTGGGTTCACCGGTTCCAGGGTCAACGCATAATGGGCCCAAGAGCGTGGCAGCTCATCGAGTTTGAGCCCGGCATTGAAGATCCGCAGGTCTTCGGCGCTGACGAACTCCACCGAGATGTGCACGTCGGCACCCAGGGTCTGGCGCAGCACTTCGTCCACCGCGACCAGTACCGCCTGTTTGCGTGGCGTTTCAGGTAATACCTGCATGTCCAGCGGGCGATCATTGAGGGTCACGACAAACCGGGTGCCGCCCATGCTGCGCAATTGGTCCAGCACCAACGGCCGATAGGCCACCGGCAATGAACGGAAATAACTCACGCTGGCCGTCATCGAATGCGCCAGGCTACGGGCGCTGGTGACCAGGCCTTCGAGCTGGGTGGCGCGCAACTGCGACACCCAGATCACGCTGGACAGCGCCTGGGCAAACAACACGGCCAGCAGCGTCAGCATCAGCATGCGTCCCAGCAACGAGCGCGGCACCGGAAAGCGACGGCGGTGCTCGGTCAGGTGTTCAGTGGGCATTGCCGGCAACCACGCTGGCTGCCAGTTGATAACCACTGCCGCGCACCGTGCGGATCAGCCGAGGGGGCTTTTCGGTATCGCGCAGGCGTTGGCGCAGGCGGCTGACGGCCATGTCGACGATACGGTCCAGCGGCATCAGGTCGCGACCACGGGTAGCATTGCCGATAGTGTCGCGGTCGAGGATCTGTTGCGGGTGGTCGAGAAATAATTTGAGCAGGGCAAAATCGGCGCCGGAGAGGATCACTTCTTCGCCGTCTACATGGAACAGCCGGTGGCTGATCATATCCAGGCGCCATTCATCGAACACCAACACGTCGCCCCCACTGCTGCGTTCCTGGCCAAACTGGCAGCGACGCAACAGGGCCTTGATCCGCGCCTGCAACTCGCGGGGGCTGAACGGCTTGCCGATGTAGTCGTCGGCGCCCAGTTCCAAGCCAATCACGCGGTCGGCCTCGTCGGAACTGGCAGTGAGCATGATGATCGGCACCTGCGCCTGGCGCGGGTGTTGGCGGATCCAGCGGCAAAGGCTGAAACCGTCTTCGTCCGGCAACATCACATCGAGGATGACAAGGTCGCACGGCGCCTCGTTCATCGCCTGGCGGAACCCCGCGCCATCCGGCACGCCACGTACCTGGAAACCGGCGCGACTGAGGTAGGTCTGCAGCAATTCGCGGATTTCCTGGTCGTCGTCGACGAGGAGAATCGATTTACTGATTACGCTCACGGGGTCCTCCTTGTTGTTATGGCCAAGCTTAAGTCATTTGTTGCCCTTGAGGCCCCCTTCGCGAGCAAGCCCGCTCCCACATTTGCCTGCATTCCAACATTGGAATGCGATCGAATGTGGGAGCGGGCTTGCTCGCGAAGGGGCCATAACTCACTACGCAAAGGCCTGTTCGAGCGCCACCCCAGCCCCGGTCAACCCGGAATACGGCGCGGTCACCAACCACACCGGAATACCTTTGAAGTAGTCGCTCATGCAGCCTTTGTCGCTGAAGCTCTTGGCAAAGCCGCTGTTGATAAAGAAGTCGGCAAACCTCGGTATCACCCCGCCCACGATGTACACGCCACCGCGTCCACCAGTGGTCAGTACATTGTTGCCGGCAACGCGGCCCAGCCAGATGCTGAACTGGTCCAGGACTTCCATCGCGATCGGGTCGCCGGCCAGTCCGGCAGCCGTAATGGCTTCGGGCGTGTCCAGTACCGGGGTGTGCCCGTCGACCGCACAAATGGCGCGGTACAAACGGGGCAGCCCACCACCGCTCAGCGCGGTCTCGGCGCTGACATGGCCGATCTCAGTGTAAATGTGCTGCCACAGCTGGGTTTCCCGCGGGCTGCTCAGGGGCAGGTCGACATGCCCGCCCTCCCCCGGTAGCGCCGCAAAGCGGCCAGCACCGAGGTCCAGCAGCGTCCCGACACCCAGGCCAGTGCCTGGGCCGATCACCACCGCCGGACGCAACGGCTCCGGCGTGCCCGCGCAGACCACGCGGAATTCATCGGGCTTGAGGCGGGTCATGCCCAAGGCCATGGCCGAGAAGTCATTGACCAGCAGCAGTTCATCGACCTGCAACGTCTTGCAAAACGCAGTCTTGCTCAGGCGCCAGTGATTGTTGGTGAATTTAAATTCATCGCCGCTTACCGGCCCGGCCACCGACAGGCACACCGCACCGATGTCGCCGATTTCCAGGCCTTCCTCTTTGAGGTAGACCTTGATCGCCTCTTCAGGACTCGTGTGATCCACCGTGGCATGCACACGGATCGAATGCAGCTCCTGATCGCGCCACAACGCAAAACGGGCGTTGGTACCCCCGATATCACCGACCAGCGCAAGCTTCACTTAAGCGTCTCCAAGGCAGAGGTAAAGGCGCTGGCGCCTTGCTCTGCAGAGCTTGCGGCCAAGCGCATAAATGCAAACAGCTCGCGACCGGCCCCCACGTTATTGCCCAACAGGCCCGTGGCAGGCGCGCGCGCCGCAAATTCGTCGGCGTCCACCTTAAGCTCCAAGGTGCCCTTCACGCCATCCACGCGAATGATATCGCCATCGCGCACCCGCGCCAGTGGCCCGCCGCTCTGGGCTTCGGGGTTGACGTGGATCGCGGCGGGGATCTTACCCGACGCGCCGGACATACGCCCGTCTGTTACCAGTGCGACTTTGAAGCCACGGTCCTGCAACACGCCGAGGAACGGCGTCATCTTGTGCAATTCGGGCATGCCATTGGAGCGCGGCCCCTGGAAGCGCATCACTGCAACAAAGTCTTTTTCCAACTGACCGGCCTTGAACGCGTCGGCCAGATCTTGCTGGTCCTGGAACACCACCGCCGGCGCTTCAACAATTTGATGCTCCGGCGCTACGGCAGACACTTTCATCACGCCGCGACCGAGGTTGCCTTCCATCACACGCAAGCCACCTTCCGGCGAGAACGCACGGGCCACTGGCCGCAGGATGGTTTCATCGAGGCTTTCGATGGGACCGTCGCGCCAGATCAGCTCGCCGTCGACCAGGAAGGGTTCCTGGGTGTAACGGCTCAGGCCCTTGCCGGCCACCGTGTTGACGTCTTCGTGGAGCAGGCCGGCTTCGAGCAGCTCGCGGATCAGGAACGACATGCCGCCCGCCGCCTGGAAGTGGTTGATGTCGGCCTTGCCGTTTGGATACACGTGGGACAGGGTCGGCACCACCTCGGAAAGGTCGGCCATGTCGTCCCAGGTGAGGATAATGCCCGCCGACATGGCGATGGCCGGCATGTGCAGGGTGTGGTTGGTGGACCCGCCCGTGGCGTTGAGGGCAATGATCGAGTTGACGATGGATTTCTCATCGACGATCTCGCCGATCGGCGTGAAGTTGCCGTTGGCCTTGGTCAGGCGCGTGACCTGGTGCGCGGCTTCGCGGGTCAGGGCATCACGCAGCGGTGTGTAGGGGTTGACGAACGAAGCGCCCGGCAAGTGCAGGCCCATGACTTCCATCAGCAATTGGTTGGTGTTGGCGGTGCCGTAGAAGGTGCAGGTGCCAGGGCTGTGGTAGGACTTCATCTCCGATTCCAGCAGCTCTTCGCGGGTGGCCTTGCCTTCTGCGTAGCGCTGGCGCACGTCGGCTTTCTGTTTGTTGGAGATACCCGACGGCATTGGGCCGCCCGGTACGAAGATCATCGGCAGGTGGCCGTAGCGCAGCGCGCCCATCATCAGGCCGGGGACGATCTTGTCGCAGATGCCTAGCATCAGCGCGGCGTCGAACATGTTGTGGGACAGCGCTACCGCTGTGGACATGGCAATCACTTCACGGCTGAGCAGGCTCAGCTCCATGCCAGGTTCGCCCTGGGTCACGCCGTCACACATGGCGGGGGTGCCGCCGGCGAACTGGCCGACCGAGCCGACTTCGCGCAGGGCTTTCTTGATCTGTTCAGGGAAATGTTCGTACGGCTGGTGCGCCGAGAGCATGTCGTTATATGAAGAAACAATTGCCACGTTGGCGGCATTCATCATGCGCAGGCTGTTTTTGTCTTCGGTGCCGCAACCGGCCACGCCATGGGCGAAGTTGGCGCATTGCAGCTTGCCGCGCATCGGACCGTCGCTGGCTGCGCCGCGAATGAGCGCAAGGTAAGCCTCGCGGGTGGCGCGGCTGCGGGCGATAAGCCGTTCGGTGACCTCAAGGACGCGGGGATGCATGTGTAGAACTCCAGGCTAACGGATGTGGCGACCTGAGTGTCTATGCTGATCAAACGCCCGCAGCGCATGGGATGGCAGGGAGTCGTTTGGATCATCGGACCAGTTGATTCAGGTCACTCGTTGTAGATTGAACAAAATATTGCCACTAAAAAGGCTTGTTTTCTATTTTTATGCGAATAATCTTGTAATTCTTACAACAAATCGACGACAGGCACTTTCCAATGACTCTTCGTATCGCAATCAATGGTTTTGGCCGTATCGGCCGTAATGTCCTGCGCGCACTGTATACCCAAGGCTACCGCCAGGATTTGCAGATCGTCGCCATCAATGATCTGGGCGACAGCTCGATCAATGCCCACCTGCTCAAATACGACACCGTACATGGCACTTTCGAAGCAGAGGTCGCTCACGATCAGGAAAGCCTGACCGTCAATGGCGACCGGATTGCCGTCAGTGCCATTCGCAACCCCGCCGACCTGCCTTGGGCCGCGCACAAGATCGACGTGGTGTTCGAATGCACCGGCCTGTTCACCGACCGTGACAAGGCTGCCGCCCATATTACCGCTGGCGCGCGCAAGGTGATCATCTCGGCCCCGGCCAAGGGCGCGGACGCCACTGTGGTTTATGGCGTAAACCATGACATTTTGCGTCAGTCCCACCAGATCATCTCCAACGCCTCGTGCACCACCAACTGCCTGGCGCCAGTCGCCCAGGTGCTGCACCGTGAGCTGGGTATCGAAAGCGGCCTGATGACCACGATTCACGCCTACACCAACGACCAGAACCTGACCGACGTCTACCACACCGACCCGTACCGCGCGCGTTCGGCCACCCAGAACATGATCCCGAGCAAGACCGGCGCCGCCGAAGCGGTAGGCCTGGTGCTGCCGGAATTGGCGGGCAAGCTGACCGGCATGGCCGTGCGTGTGCCGGTGATCAACGTGTCGCTGGTTGACCTCACCGTACAACTGAAGAAAGAAGCCACTGCCGAAGAAGTCAACGCGCTGCTCAAAGAAGCCAGCCAGCACTCGAAGATCCTCGGCTACAACACCCTGCCGCTGGTTTCCAGTGACTTCAACCACAACCCGCTGTCGTCGATCTTCGACGCCAATCACACCAAGGTCAGTGGCAAGTTGCTCAAAGTGCTGGCCTGGTACGACAACGAGTGGGGCTTCTCCAACCGCATGCTGGATAACTGCCTGGCGCTGTGCAACGCCGAGTAATCCTCGCCCAAGTAGGAGCTGGCTTGCCAGCGATAGCGATCTCACGGCGCTATCGCCGGCAAGCCGGCTCCTACAAGGTTTCGCGACACCGGGCAACGTGTCACTTGCCATTTGAGTTGATGATAAGCATTATCATTAACTGCAAACCGGTCTGGTATCACTGTGAGCCAATCTCGCTTCAACCACGTCTTTCTCACCCAACGGGTGATTCTGCTTCGCACCTTGCAGCGGATGGTGAATAACCACAGCACCGCCGAGGACCTGTTGCAGGAAACCTACCTGCGCGTCACCCGGGCCCTCAGTGAGCGACCGATCGATCACCTTGAACCCTTCGTCTATCAAACCGCGCGCAACCTCGCGCTGGATCATCTGCGTGCGCGTCGGATCCAGGCTCGTACGCTGCAGGAAGATGTCCCGCTGGACGTCCTGCAAAGCGTCGCCGCCCCGATCAGCACGCCCGAAGATGCCACCCAGGCCGAGCAGATGCTTGAAGCCCTCAGCGTCAGCCTCGGCCAGTTGAGCGCCCGCCAACAGCAGATTTTCATCCTCAGCCGCCTGCATGGTTGCAGTTACCAGGAAATTGCCGATCAGCTCCAAGTGTCCTTGAGCACGGTGCAAAAGGAACTGAAATTGATCATGGCCATCTGTGTAGGTGTGGCCGAACGGCTGGATCGGCCTTAAGCTTCACTCGACAGAATCGTCGACCCAAGCTGTAGGAATGTTGAATAGAACGTGGCGAAGACCCGAGGAACACCGTGACGGACCCGAATAAACTGCGCCCCCATGAGCTGGCTCATGAGGTGTTGCAAGACACGGCTATGGACCAAGCCCTCGACTGGCTGATCGCCCTGCAGTGCCCGCAGCCCGGGCAACAGGCCGAATTCGAAGCCTGGCTGGCCAGCGACCCCGCCCACGTCCACGCCTTCGGCAAGGCCCAGGCTGCCTGGGGTGGCGCGCCGGTGCACAGCGCCGCCGTCGCACTGGCGGTGCCACGCAAACCCAGCGCCTGGCGCCGGATCAAGCCGCACTGGAAGCCACTGGCCACCGCCGCCGTGTTGTTGATCGGCCTGTTCAGCTTCAGCAATTTGCCGGTACGCCTGCAAGCCGACCACCTCACCGTGGTGGGCGAACGCCAGCGCCTGCAATTGGACGACGGCTCCAAAGTGTTGCTCAACACCAACTCGGCGTTTTCCAGCAGCATCAAGGACCACCAGCGCATCGCCCGCCTGTACCAGGGCGAGGCGTTTTTTGAAATCGTGCCCAACCATGGCCTGCCCCTGGAAATCGACGCCGGCCCCGTGCGCGCCAGCGTGCGTGATACCGCGTTCGCCGTGCGCTACCTCAATGGCGAAGCGCAGGTGCAAGTGCAGCGCGGCGATGTCGACCTGAGCAACACCTTCGATGATGCCCGCGTGCGCCTGCGCGCCGGTGAAAGCATCCGCATCGGGCCCAAGGGCTTCGGCCAACCCGCCAAGCTGGACGCCAACAAGGACCTGGCCTGGGTGGAAGGCCGGCTGATCTTCGAAAACTGCCCCATGAGCGAAGTGCTTGCCGAACTGCGCCGCTATTACCCTGGCTGGATCGTCAACACCAACGATCAACTCGCCAGCGTCGCCGTCACGGGCAATTACCGCCTCGACCAGCCCCTGGACGTGGTGCGTTCACTGGCGCACATCACCTCGGCCAAGCTGTCGGAATACCCGGCGCTGGTGATCCTGAACTAAATGAGAATTATTTTTACTCGATAGCCAACGATGGTACGTCTCGTCTTAGCCAATGCAACTGATTCCTATTTGTTTCAGTTCGCAACTATAAGATTCGTACCCCGGAGCGCTCTCGATGTCCTCTTGTTTCAACCGCCGGTCCTCTTCGCCCGTCCTGTCCTTGCTGACTGCAGCCATCCTGCTGGCCGGTGCGCCAGTGATGACGGCCACCGCCGCAGAACCCGCCCCGCGCAGCCACGGCAACTACAATTTCAGTATCGAGCAGCAGCCGCTGGTCTCGGCACTCAACGCTTTTACCGCCGTGACCGGCTGGCAGGTCGGCTTGCCGGCCGAGCTGGGCCAGGGTGTGTCGTCCCCTGGCGTACGCGGGCCGTTGTCGCCGGAAAAAGCCCTGGACCGGCTGTTGGTGGGGACCAACCTGAGCTACCGCAAACTGGGCAGCAACAACATCGTGCTGGAGAAACGCGCAACGGGCGGCACCCTCAACCTGCAGCAGGTGACCATCAGCGCTACCCGTAACGAGCAAAACATCGGCAGCGTGCCCAGCACCGTGACCGTGCAGGAACGCGAGGAGCTGGACCGCCAGAACGTGAATACCATTCGTGAACTGGTGCGTTATGAACCTAACGTCTCGGTCGGCGGTGCGGGTGGCCGCTCAAGCAATTCGGGCTACAACATTCGCGGCATCGACGGCGACCGCATCCTCACCCAGGTGGATGGTGTGGAAGTGCCGGACAACTTCTTCAACGGCCCCTACGCCAAGACCCGCCGCAACTACGTCGACCCGGAAATCGTCAAGCGCGTGGAAATCCTGCGCGGCCCGGCCTCGGCCCTGTACGGCAGCAGCGCGATCGGCGGCGCCGTCAGTTATTTCACCCTCGACCCGGATGACATCATCAAGCCCGGCCAGGACTTCGGCGCCCGCCTCAAGACCGGCTACAGCTCCGCCGACGAAAGCTGGCTGACCTCCGGCACCGTCGCCGGCCGCGTGCAGGACTTCGACGGTTTGCTGCACTTGAGCCAGCGCAATGGCCATGAGATGGAATCCTACGATGGCAACAACGCCACGGGCCTGGCGCGCACCGGCGCCAACCCCGAGGACGCGCGCACCACCAACGTGCTGGCCAAGCTGGGCTGGAACTACGGTGACGACAATCGACTGGGCCTGACGTACGAGAAGTTCAAGGATGATCGCGACGTCAATCTCAAGAATGCCGTGGGTGGCCCGTTCACCGGTGGGCGCGGCTTCAACTTCTACCGTGCGCGGTCGGGCAACGACACCATCACCCGCGAGCGTTTCGGCATCGAAAACCGCTTCGCCCTTGACTCGCCGATTGCCGACCAGATCAAGACCAGCCTCAACTACCAGATCGCCAAGACCGACCAGTCCACTGCCGAAATCTACCAGCCGTCCCGCCGCGTCCTGCGTACCCGCGAAACCCTCTACGAGGAAAAACAGTGGGTATTCGACGCACAGCTGGACAAGGCGTTCAGCGTGGGCGACACCGATCACCAAGTCACCTACGGCACCACCCTCAAACAGCAGAAAGTCACCGGCTCCCGCGAAGGCGGCGCCACCTGCCTGGCGGTCGGCAGCGGTTGCACGGCCATCGGCGCGCCCAGCCCGATTGCCAGCGACAGCGTGAAAAAGGCCAGTGACTTCCCGGACCCGACCATCAACACCTACTCGCTGTTCGCACAAGACCAGATCACCTGGGACAAGTGGACTTTCCTGCCCGCTGTGCGCTACGACTACACCCAGCTCAAGCCCAAGTTGACTGAAGAGTTCCTCAACACTGTCGACCCGACGCGGATCTACGCCCACAGCGACAAGGAAAAAACCTGGCACCGCGTGACGCCCAAATTCGGCCTGACCTACGCACTGACCGATCACTACACCTGGTTCGGCCAATACGCTGAAGGCTTCCGCACACCGTCGGCCAAAGCCTTGTATGGCCGCTTTGAAAACCTGCAGCAGGGCTACACCGTCGAGCCCAACCCAGACCTCAAGCCGGAAAGCAGCAAGGGCGTGGAAACCGGGATTCGCGGCAACTTCGATTCCGGTTCGTTTGATATCGCTGTGTTCTACAACAAATACCGCGACTTCATCGACGAGGACGCCTCCGTCGCCGGCGGCACCTCACAGCAATTCGAAGCCAACAACATCAAGCACGCCACCATCAAGGGGATAGAAGCCAAAGGGCGCCTGAACCTCGATGCCTTCGGCGCACCGCAAGGCCTGTACACCCAGGGTTCGGTTGGCTACACCTATGGCCGCAACGACGACAATGGCGAAGCGCTCAACAGCGTCAACCCGCTCAAGGGCGTATTCGGCCTGGGCTACGACCAGGACACCTACGGTGGCCTGCTGAGCTGGACCCTGGTGAAAAAGCAGAACCGCGTCGACAGCACCACCTTCCACGCGCCTGACGGCAGCACCACTGGCCCGTTCAAGACCCCAGGCTTCGGCGTGCTTGACCTGACCGCCTTCTACAAGGTCACCAACGACGTGACCGTCAACGGCGGCCTCTACAACCTCACCGACAAGAAGTACTGGAACTGGGATGACGTGCGCAGCTACGACGGCGTCGGCGAAGCCGGTGTGACCTCCCCGGCCAACCTCGACCGCCTGACCCAGCCGGGTCGCAACTTCGCGATCAACGTAATCTGGGACATCTGATGAAACCCGCCTCACCCCGGCGCCTTTATTCAACGTCGGGGGTGAGGATTTTTTACTGTGCCGCGTCTTCTTGTTCGTCTAGTTGATAACAGCTCTCTTTCGGGCACCAAGGCGCTTCCCTTCTCAAGGACTTTTTTCATGACCGCTTCCCCAACCGCAGAACGTGCAAGCCTGCGCTCCCAGCGCCTGAACCAGATCACCAACGAGCCACATACCAAGCTCGACGCGCTGGTCAAGGCCCACGCCCCGTTTGAAACCCAGGCCAACTTCGCCCGCTTCGTGGTGGCGCAGTATCTGTTCCAGTCGGAACTGGTAGCCCTGTACAACGACCCCGAGCTGATCAAGATCGTGCCGGACCTGGCCGAGCGCTGCCGCGCCGAAGCCGCCAAGCTGGACCTGGGCGACCTGGACACAGACGTACCGGCACCGGTCGCCGGCGCCGTGAAGAACCCGAGCAAGGCCGAAGCCCTGGGCTGGTTGTTTGTCTCCGAAGGCTCCAAGCTGGGCGCCGCGTTCCTGATCAAGCGCGCCGTCGGCCTGGGCCTGAGCGAAACCTTCGGTGCCCGTCACCTGGGTGAGCCGGCCGGTGGTCGTGCCGAAGGCTGGAAAAGCTTCACCCGTACCCTCGACGCCCTGGAATTCAGCGCCGAAGAAGAAGCCGCGGTGGAAAAAGGCGCGATCGACGCGTTTGTGCGCTTCACCGTGCTGCTGGAACAGGCGTACGCTAGCGCCCCTGAACTGGCCTGACCCTCACCTCCCCCTGTAGGAGCCCGGCTTGCCGGCGATGGCGTTCGTGAAAGCGCCATCGCCGGCAAGCCGGGCTCCTACAGGGGGTGAAACCCCTTCTCGTGCAAATCGCTCCCATGACCGGCAAAACCCAATCCACCTCGAAAATCGCCCGGATCCTCTTCGGCCTGCTGGCCTACGTCAGCCTGGGCATCGGGCTGGTGGCGATTGTCATCCCGGGTTTGCCCACCACCGAATTCATCCTGCTCGCCGCGTGGGCCGCCACCAAAAGCTCTCCGCGCCTCAGTGCCTGGCTGGAAAACCACCGGCTGTTTGGGCCGATCCTGTTCAATTGGCGCAACGGCAAGATCATCGCCCGTCGTGCCAAAGTCAGCGCCACCGTGAGCATGCTGCTGTGCGCCCTGTTGATGCTGGTGATGCTCGATCATGGCTGGCCGATCTACCTGGCCATTGCTGGGATGAGCCTGGGCAATCTGTGGATCTGGTCACGCCCGGAACGGCTTGCAGCGCCCGTATAATGCTGCTTGTAGGGTTTTTCCTACCGCTCATCGCCTCTCTCTCATGAATTGAATCATGACGCCGATGTTTCAGACATAGCGCTGAATGGACTTGGCCTGCACTGCGTGCCTTCAAACAAGTCCATTCGTGAGTGAACCTATGTTCGACACCCTCTCCATTCGCTTGAAAATCGTGTTGCTGTCGGGCCTTTGCCTGTTGGGGGTGATCGCGCTGGTCGTCGGCATCAACCTCTACAACACCAACCAGAACGATCAACTGGTCAGCGACTCCAGCTCGCGCATGCTCACCGCCAGCGTGGAACAACTGCTGCAGGCCAAGGCCGCCGAGCAAGCGGTGCAGTTGCAGAAAACCTTTGGTGACAGCCTGGTGGCCGTGACCGCCCTGGCCGATCAGATCAAGGACCTGCGCAACCTGGCCGCCCAGCGCGGACTGGAGCCTGGCGCACTGCGCGAAGCACTTAACCAGAGCCTGAAAACCGCCTTCGAACGCAATAGCAAAGTGTTGGGCATCTGGCTTTCATTCGAACCCAATGGCCTGGACGGCAAGGACAGCGAATTCATCGACGACAAGGCTCGCGTCTCCAACGAAAAGGGGCGGTTCTCCAGCTACTGGAGCCGTGCAGGCGGCGAAGGCTTGAACACCATCATGGTCGAGGACGACCTGACCAAGACCACCCTCAACCTCAGCGGTACGCCCTACAACATCTGGTACACCTGCCCACGCGACACCCGTAGCACTTGCCTGCTGGACCCGTACGAAGACACCGTGGCCGGCAAACCCGTGTTGATGACCACCATCTCCCTGCCGCTGATCGTGGACGCGAAAGTCATTGGCGTGGTGGGCGTCGACATCGCCCTCAACGCCTTGCAGGCCAGCACCGACGCGGCACAGAAAGACGTGTTCAATGGCGCTGCGCACCTGGAAATACTTTCCAGCACCGGTCTGATTGCCGCCTACAGTGGCGAGCCGGCCAAGGTCGGCAAGAACCTGATCGACACCCTCGGTGCCGAAGGCAAGGAAATCGTGCAACTGCTGGCGAGCGACAACCGCATGATTCGCGAACAGGACGGCACCATTCGCGCGGTGTACCCGGTGAAGCCGATTGCCGATGCCAAATCCTGGGGCGTGGTGATCAAGCTACCAAAAGCGGTGATGCTCGCCGACAACGTCAAACTGCAAGCGGTACTCGATGACGCTCAGGAAGCCGGCACCCTCAAGGCGCTGCTGGTGGCTGCCGCCGCCGGCCTGCTGGGCTTGTTGCTGATCTGGCTGACCGCCACCGGCGTCACCCGCCCAATCAACAGCGTGGCAGCCATGCTCAAGGACATCGCCAGCGGTGACGGCGACCTCACCCAACGCCTGG
The DNA here is from genome assembly GCF_979253545.1 of Pseudomonas sp. AC112. Taxonomy (NCBI): domain Bacteria; kingdom Pseudomonadati; phylum Pseudomonadota; class Gammaproteobacteria; order Pseudomonadales; family Pseudomonadaceae; genus Pseudomonas; species Pseudomonas sp. AC112. The sequence goes on along the minus strand of NZ_CEEDCM010000001.1, from coordinate 3,567,256 downwards.
CCTATGCCAAGAAGGATGAACTGGGCGAGTTGGTGAACTGGTTCAACCGCTTCCTCGACAAGCTGCAACCGACCATCGCGCAGATCAAGCAAAGTATCACTGAAGCCCGTGGCACCGCTGACCAGTCCTCCGCCATCGCCCGCCAGACCAGCGAAGGCATGCAGGTACAGTTCCGCGAAATCGACCAGGTGGCCACCGCGTCCAACGAGATGAGTGCCACTGCCCACGACGTCGCCAACAGTGCCTCGAATGCCGCCAGCGCGGCACGCGGGGCTGATCAGTCGGCGCGCGAAGGCATGTCGATCATCGAGCAGAGCACTCGCGACATCACCACCCTGGCCGAAGAAGTCAGCAAGGCCGTGGGCGAAGTCGAAGCCTTGGCGGTCAACAGCGAACAAATCGGTTCAGTGCTGGAAGTGATCCGCAGCATCGCAGAGCAGACCAACCTGCTGGCGCTGAACGCCGCCATCGAAGCCGCACGCGCCGGGGAAAGCGGCCGTGGCTTTGCGGTGGTGGCCGACGAAGTGCGCAACCTAGCCAAGCGCACCCAGGATTCGGTAGAGGAAATCCGCCTGGTGATCGAACGCATCCAGAGCGGCACCCGTGGCGTGGTGGCCACTATGCATTCAAGCCAGAGCCAAGCCCAGAGCAATGCCGGGCAGATTCATCAGGCGGTGCAGGCCTTGGGCAAGATCAGTGACGCGGTCACCGTGATCAGCGACATGAACCTGCAGATCGCCAGCGCCGCCGAACAACAAAGCGCCGTGGCCGAAGAGGTCAACCGCAACGTCTCGGCGATCCGCACCGTAACCGAGACCCTCACCGGCCAGGCCACCGAGTCGGCGGCCATCAGCAGCCAACTGAATGCATTGGCCAGCCAGCAAATGAAGTTGATGGATCAGTTCAGGGTCTGACAGCTTGCACAAAACCCTGTAGGAGCCGGCTTGCCGGCGATGGCAGCCTTGAAATTGATGCCACTCTCAAGGGCCTCATCGCCGGCAAGCCGGCTCCTACCATTAGAGACCAGTCCAAGCCTGGACAAACGCCGCCACATCCTCTTTAGCCGCGGTACGCGGCGGGTTCTGCGGCGTGCCCAGGTAAAGGAAGCCAATCACTTCCTCATCCGCCGTCAGCCCCAGGCCTTTGGCGACATGGGCCGAGTAGGACAATTCGCCCGTGCGCCACACCGCGCCGATCCCCTGGGCATACGCGGCCAACAGGATGCCGTGGGCGGCGCAGGCGGCGGCCAGCAGTTGCTCGGATTTCGGCACCTTGAAATGTTCTTGCAGGCGGGCAATCACCACCACCACCAGCGGCGCGCGCAACGGGCCGTTCTGGGCCTTGTCGATGGCGGCTTGCGGCGCATCGGCGTCCTGCAGGCGTGCGGCTTCGGCCAGCAGCGTGCCCATCTGCTCACGGGCAGCCCCTTCAACCGTGAGGAAACGCCAAGGGCGCAGTTGGCCGTGGTCGGGCGCGCGCATGGCGGCGGCGAACAGCACGTCGCGCTGCTCCTGGGTCGGTGCCGGTTCCAGCAGGCGTGGCACGGAAACACGGTTGAGCAAAGCGTCGAGAGCCTGCATTGGCCACCTCCAGAAAAAAATGTGCGGTCATTCTAGCGGGAATGAATCGGATTCGACCAAACGATAATTGCTCTTATTCATTGCGCCCCGCCCTGTTAGACTTTGCGACCTTATTTTTCGTCTTCGTCCGGGAAACTCGATGTTCCGTTCGCTTTTTCGCCTGTCCGCAGCCGTGCTGGCCTTGAGCCTGAGCGCCTGCGATGACGCGCCCAGGTTTACCAAGGCCGAGCCGGGTGAATCACGGGCGGGCGGCGCTGCGACGGTGAACAAGCGTGACCAGAACGCGTTTTCCCTGCCTTCGGCCAACCTGTCGCCCACCCGGCGCCTGGATTTCAGCGTCGGCAACAGCTTCTTCCGCAGCCCCTGGGTGATCGCGCCGTCCACCACCACGGCGCGTGATGGCCTGGGCCCGTTGTTCAACACCAATGCCTGCCAGAACTGCCATATAAAGGACGGTCGCGGCCATCCGCCGCTGCCCGACGCCCCCAATGCGGTGTCAATGCTGGTGCGCCTGTCCATTCCGGATACCCCGGCCTACGCCAAGCTTATCGAACAGGTCGGCGTAGTGCCCGAGCCCGTCTACGGCGGGCAACTGCAAGACATGGCCGTGCCGGGCGTCGCACCTGAAGGCAAGGTGCGCATGGATTACACACCGGTCAACGTGACGTTCAAGGACGGCACCGTAGTCGAGTTGCGCAAGCCAGACCTGCAGATCACCCAGCTCGGTTATGGCCCCATGCATCCAGAGACACGCTTCTCCGCACGCATCGCCCCGCCGATGATCGGCCTGGGCCTGCTCGAAGCCATCAGCGACGCCGATATCCTGCGCAACACCGACCCGAAGACTGCCGACAAGGAAGCCATCGTTGGCCGCGCCAATTGGGTCTGGGACGATGCCCAGCAAAAAACCGTGCTCGGGCGTTTTGGCTGGAAAGCCGGGCAACCCAACCTCAATCAACAAAATGTTCACGCGTTTTCTGGTGATATGGGCCTCACCACCTCGTTGAGACCCTTCGATGACTGCACCGATGCCCAAGTCGCCTGCAAACAGGCCCCCAACGGCAATGGCGCCGATGGCGAGCCGGAAGTCAGCGACAACATCCTGCGCCTGGTGCTGTTCTATACCCGTAACCTCGCCGTGCCGGCGCGCCGGGGCGTCAACACGCCGCAGGTGCTGGCCGGCAAAAACCTGTTCTATCAAGCCGGCTGCCAGGGTTGCCACACGCCCGCGTTCACCACGGCCGCGAATGCCGCTGAACCTGAGCTGGCCAACCAAATGATCCGCCCCTACAGCGACCTGCTGTTGCACGACATGGGGCCGGGCCTGGCCGACAACCGCAGCGAATTCAAGGCCGGTGGCCGCGACTGGCGCACCCCGCCGTTGTGGGGCATTGGCTTGACGCAAACCGTGAGTGGCCACACCCAGTTTCTGCATGACGGCCGCGCCCGCAACCTGCTCGAAGCCGTGCTGTGGCACGGCGGCGAAGCACAAGCGGCGCAGCAGCATGTGTTGTCCTTTAATGCCGAGCAGCGCGCAGCGTTGCTGGCGTTCCTGAATTCTTTATAAGCTTCGCCCCAATTACAGAAGGGAGCTCGACATGTTCCGTCCCAAGTTGTTGTTCACCAGCCTGGCCGCCCTCGCCCTTGGCGCCTGCTCGCCCCAGGACCCGCAAGCGGTGACCTCGGCGGCCATCGCCAAGCAAGTGATCCTGCCGACCTACAGCCGTTGGGTTGAAGCCGACCGTCAACTGGCCGTCAGCGCCCTTGCCTACTGCCAGGGCAAAGAGAGCCTGGACACCGCCCGTGCAGACTTCCTCCACGCCCAAAAAGCCTGGGCCGAGCTGCAACCTCTGCTGATCGGCCCGTTGGCCGAAGGCAACCGTTCGTGGCAGGTGCAGTTCTGGCCAGACAAGAAGAACCTGGTCGGCCGCCAGGTCGAGCAGTTGGTCGCCAGCCAGCCGCAGATCGACGGTGCCGCCCTGGCCAAGTCCAGCGTGGTGGTACAAGGCCTGTCGGCCTACGAATACATCCTCTATGACGCCAAGACCGACATTGCCGACGACGCCCAAAAAGCCCGTTATTGCCCGCTGCTGGTCGCCATCGGCGACCGTCAGAAGGCCCTGGCCGAAGAGATCCTGGCCAGCTGGAACAGCACCGACGGCATGCTCGCGCAGATGACCAAGTTTCCTAACCAGCGCTATGCCGATTCCCACGAAGCCATCGCCGACCTGCTGCGCGTCCAAGTGACCGCACTGGACACCCTGAAGAAAAAACTCGGCACGCCGATGGGCCGCCAGACCAAGGGCATCCCGCAGCCATTCCAAGCCGATGCATGGCGCAGCCAGTCGTCCCTGCAAAGCCTCGAAGCCAGCCTCGCCGCCGCCCAGACCGTATGGGTCGGCGTCGACAACAAAGGCCTGCGTGGCCTGCTGCCGTCCGAGCAGAAGCCATTGGCCGACAAGATCGACGCTGCCTATGCCGCGTCCCTGAAACTGTTCGCCAGCAACCAGCGCACCCTCAACGAACTGTTGAACGATGACGCCGGGCGCCAGCAGCTCAACGATATCTACGACAGCCTCAACGTCGTCCACCGCCTGCACGAAGGCGAACTGGCCAAGGCGCTGGGCATCCAACTGGGCTTCAATGCCAACGACGGTGACTGATGATGCTCAGGCGACAGGCTTTGGCGGTTGGCAGCGTGCTGCTCAGTGCACTCACTCTGGGTGGCTGGACGCTGTTCAAAAGCAAGGACAAGGGTCCGCTGCTGCTGTCGGCGCGCGATGATGCGGACGGCAAGCACTACGCCGTCGGCTACCGCCTGGACGGCAAGCCGGTGTTTGCCACCCAGGTCGGCCAGCGCTGCCACGACATCATCAACCACCCGACGCTGCCAATCGCGCTGTTTGTCGCCCGTCGCCCGGGCACCGAGAGTTACCTGATCGACCTGCGTGATGGCGCGCTGCTGCAAACCATCACCTCCCACGCCAATCGCCACTTCTATGGCCACGCGGTCATCCACAAGAGCGGCGATTGGCTGTACGCCACCGAAAACGACACCTCCGACCCCGGCCGTGGCCTGCTCGGCGTGTACAGGTTCGAAGGCGAGCGGCTGGTACACAGCGGTGAGCTCTCCACCCACGGTATCGGCCCGCACCAGGTGTCGTGGATGCCCGATGGCGAAACCCTGGTGGTGGCCAACGGCGGCATTCGCACCGAAGCCGAAAGTCGCGTGGAGATGAACCTCAACGCCATGGAACCGAGCTTGGTGCTGATGCACCGCGACGGCACCTTGATCAGCAAGGAAACCCTCGGCCAGCAGATGAACAGCGTCCGCCACATGGGGATCGCCAGCGATGGCACCATCCTCACCGGGCAGCAGTTCATGGGGCCGTCCCAGGAGCGCTCCGAGTTGTTGGCGATCAAGCGCCCAGGGCAGCCGTTCGTGGCCTTCCCGGTGGCCGATGAGCAGTTGCAGGCCATGGGGCACTACACCGCCAGCGTGGCGGTGCACAGCGAACTGCGCCTGGTGGCGTTGACCGCGCCGCGGGGCAATCGCTTCTTTATCTGGGACATGGACAGCGGCGCGCTGCGCCTGGATGGGCCGCTGCCTGACTGTGCTGGTGTGGGTGCCGTCGAGGACGGCTTTGTCGTCACGTCCGGCCAGGGTCGTTGCCGCTTCTACGATTGCCGCCAGAAACAACTGGTAGCAAAACCGTTGGAGTTGCCCGCAGGGCTCTGGGACAACCATCTCCACCTGATCTGACGCAATTCCCTGTAGGAGCCCGGCTTGCCGGCGATAGCGTACTTCACATCGCCGCAAGGCTTGAGGCCCTCATCGCCGGCAAGCCGGGCGCCTACAGGTCCGTTTACCTGTCAGAAATACCGAGTGGAATACCCCCAATACTCGGAGTAATGTTCCGACAATCGTCTGTCTTCGTCTGTCCCAGTTTTTCCAAGGAATCGGAATATGCTGCGCCGTCGCATGCTGATCATGTTGGGTGTCGTCCTGTTAATCGTCCTGCTGTTGGCGGGCTATAAAGCCTTTTCCATCTATCAGCAGATTCAGGTCTTTTCCAAACCCAAGCCGCCGGTCAGTGTGGCCGTCGCGACGGCGGCTGAGCAGCCCTGGCAACTGCGCTTGCCTTCGGTGGGTACGCTCAAGGCGTTGCAAGGGGTGAACCTGAGCCTGGAGGTGGCCGGCACGGTCAAGGACGTGCAGTTCGAGTCCGGGCAGAAGGTCAAGGCCGGGCAACCGCTGGTGCAACTCGACAGCGCAGTGGAAAGCGCCCTGCTGGAAACCGCCCAGGCGGATCTGGGCCTGGCCCAGCTGGATTACGGTCGCGGCAGCCAACTGGTGGGCAGCCAGGCCATCTCCAAAGGCGAGTTCGATCGCCTTTCCGCGCAGCTGCAAAAGAACAAGGCCACGGTCAACCAGCTCAAGGCGTCGCTGGCGAAAAAGCACATCGTCGCGCCGTTCAGCGGCACCATCGGCATTCGCCAGGTGGACGTGGGTGACTACCTGGCCAGCGGCACAGTGATCGCCACCCTGCAGGACATCAGCAGCCTCTACGTTGATTTCTATATCCCCGAACACTCCGTGCCCAAGGTCGCCCTCGGGCAGGCGGTGCAGGTGGAAGTCTCGGCTTACCCTGGCGAGCAATTTCCCGGCAACGTCAGTGCGATCAACCCCAAGGTGGAGAACAGCACGCGCAATGTGCTGGTGCGCGCTACCCTGGCCAACCCGGAGGGCAAGCTGCTGCCCGGCATGTTCACCAGCCTGGACGTGCTACTGCCCAACCCCGCCCCGCAGATCGTGGTGCCTGAAGGCGCGATTACCTACACCCTCTACGGCAACTCGGTGTACGCCGTGGCCGAGAAAAAAGCCGAGAGCGGCGAGGTGGAAAAGGATGCCGATGGCAAGCCCCTGCTGATCGCCGAACGACGCTTTGTCGAAACCGGTGAACGGCGCGGCGGCGTGGTACGGGTGAACAAAGGCTTGAAAGCCGGCGAGCAGGTGGTCAGCGCCGGCCAGCTAAAGCTGGACAACGGCACGCCCATTGCCATCAGCCCGGACAAAAACCTGCCGGCAGGGCACTGAGCCATGAAGTTCACCGACGTCTTTATCCGCCGACCCGTGCTGGCCATGGTGGTCAGCCTGCTGATCGTGTTGCTGGGCTTCCAGGCCTACAGCAAGCTGCCGTTGCGCCAGTACCCGAGTATGGAAAACGCCCTGATCACCGTGACCACCGCCTACCCTGGTGCCAACGCGGAGACCATCCAGGGCTATATCACCCAGCCCCTGCAGCAAAGCCTGGCCAGTGCCGAAGGCATTGACTACATGACCTCGGTGAGCCGCCAGAACTTCTCGGTGATCTCGATCTACGCGCGCATCGGCGCCAACAGTGACCGGCTGTTTACCGAGTTGCTGGCCAAGGCCAACGAGGTGAAGAACAAACTGCCGCAGGACGCCGAAGACCCAGTGCTGAGCAAAGAGGCCGCCGACGCCTCGGCACTGATGTACATCAGCTTCTCCAGCGGGGAACTGAGCAACCCGCAGATCACCGACTATTTATCGCGCGTGATCCAGCCCAAGCTCGCCACCCTGCCCGGCATGGCCGAAGCGGAGATCCTCGGCAACCAGGTGTTTGCCATGCGTATCTGGCTAGACCCGGTCAAGCTCGCGGGCTTCGGCCTCAGTGCCAGCGACATCACCGACGCCGTGCGCCGCTACAACTTCCTGTCCGCCGCCGGCGAGGTGAAGGGCGAGTTGGTGGTCACCAGCATCAACGCCAACACCGACCTCAAGTCCGCCGAGGCCTTTGGCGCGATCACCGTGAAAACCGACGGCGACAGCCGTGTGCTGCTGCGGGACGTGGCACGGGTGGAAATGGGCGCAGAAAACTACAACGCGATCAGCTCGTTTGGCGGCACGCCGTCGGTGTACATCGGCATCAAGGCCACGCCCAGCGCCAACCCGCTGGATGTGATCAAGGAAGTGCGCAAGATCATGCCGGAGCTGGAATCCCAGCTGCCGCCCAACCTCAAGGCAGAAATCGCCTACGACGCCACGCTGTTTATCCAGGCCTCCATCAACGAGGTGGTCAAGACCCTGTTTGAAGCGGTGCTGATCGTGATCGTGGTGGTGTTCCTGTTCCTCGGCGCCCTGCGTTCGGTGGTGATCCCGGTGATCACTATCCCGCTGTCGATGATCGGCGTGCTGTTCTTCATGCAGTTGATGGGCTACTCGATCAACCTGCTGACCCTGCTGGCGATGGTCCTGGCCATTGGCCTGGTGGTGGACGACGCCATCGTGGTGGTGGAAAACATCCACCGGCATATCGAGGAAGGCAAGACGCCCCTGGACGCGGCGCTGGAAGGTGCGCGGGAAATCGCCTTGCCGGTGGTGTCGATGACCATCACCCTGGCGGCGGTGTATGCGCCGATTGGTTTTCTCGAAGGGCTTACCGGCGCCTTGTTCAAGGAGTTCGCGCTGACACTGGCCGGGGCGGTGATCATCTCCGGCATCGTCGCCCTGACGCTGTCGCCGATGATGTGCGCGCTGTTGTTGCGTCACGATGAAAACCCTTCGGGCCTGTCTCACCGTCTCGACCGGATTTTCGACGGCCTCAAGCGCCGCTACCAACGCATGCTGCACGGCACCCTGAACACGCGGCCGGTGGTGATCGTGTTTGCGTTGATTGTGCTGTGCCTGATCCCGCTGTTCCTCAAGTTCACCCAGTCGCAGCTGGCACCGGACGAAGACCAGGGCATCATTTTCATGATGGCCAGCGCGCCGCAGCCGACCAACCTCGACTACCTCAACACCTACACCGACGAATTCATCCAGATCTTCAAAGAGTTTCCGGAGTATTACTCGTCGTTCCAGATCAATGGCTTCAACGGGGTGCAGTCGGGCATCGGCGGGTTCCTGCTCAAGCCGTGGAACGAGCGCGACCGCACGCAGATGCAAATCCTGCCCGAGGTGCAAAAGCGCCTGGAGCAGATACCCGGCCTGCAAGTGTTCGGCTTCAACCTGCCCTCCTTGCCCGGTACGGGTGAAGGCTTGCCGTTCGGATTCGTCATCAACACGGCCAACGATTATGAGTCGTTGCTCGAGGTGGCCAACCGCGTGAAAAAGCGCGCGATGGAGTCGGGCAAGTTTGCCTTTGTGGACATCGACCTGGCGTTCGACAAACCTGAAGTGGTGGTGGATATCGACCGCGCCAAGGCGGCGCAGATGGGTGTGTCGATGCAGGACCTCGGCGGCACCCTGGCAACCTTGCTGGCGGAGGCGGAAATCAACCGGTTCACCCTGGACGGGCGCAGTTACAAGGTGATCGCCCAGGTCGAACGTGCTTACCGCGACAACCCCGAATGGCTGAACAACTACTACGTAAAAAACGCCAGGGCTGAGCTGTTGCCACTCTCCACGCTGATCACCGTCACGGACCGCGCCCGCCCTCGGCAGTTGAACCAGTTCCAGCAACTCAACTCGGCGCTGATCTCGGGCTTCCCTATTGTCAGCATGGGCGAAGCCATCGACACGGTGCGCCAGATTGCCGTTGAAGAAACCCCGCCCGGCTATGCGTTCGACTACAGCGGCGCATCCCGGCAATTTATCCAGGAAGGCACGGCGCTATGGGTCACCTTTGGCCTGGCCCTGGCGATCATCTTTTTGGTGCTGGCGGCGCAGTTCGAAAGCTTCCGTGACCCGCTGGTGATCCTGGTGACGGTGCCATTGTCGATTTGTGGGGCGCTGATTCCGCTGTTCCTGGGGTGGTCGAGCATGAACATCTACACCCAGGTCGGTTTGGTCACGCTGATCGGCTTGATCAGCAAGCACGGGATCCTGATCGTGGAGTTCGCCAACCAACTGCGCAAGGACAAGGGCCTGACGCCCCGCCAGGCAGTCGAAGAAGCCGCCGCAATTCGCCTAAGGCCGGTGCTGATGACCACTGCGGCGATGGTGTTCGGCATGGTGCCGCTGATTTTCGCCACGGGCGCTGGCGCGGTCAGTCGGTTTGATATCGGTATGGTGATTGCGACGGGGATGTCGATCGGCACGCTGTTCACGTTGTTTGTGTTGCCGTGCGTCTACACCTTGCTGGCCAAGCCGGACAAGGCCTGACACGCAGGCAAAAAAAAGGGCCTCGCATCGCAAGGCCCTTTTCCGGGGGTTTGAATCGTTTCAACTCTGCGGCCTCATGCCTTGAGACATGCCAAACATGAACAGCAACAGCTCATGATCAGGCTTGACCGCAGTGCTCGCCTTGGCAACGCGCGGCAACAGGCATTGCCCGCCACCCTGCGTTGCGCTGAGCACCTGTGTGCGAGGCTGTTCCCACGCCGCCAGCGCCAGGGCTGCAACGCCCAACGCCCCGACCAAGAACAGACCTCGTGCTATTTCTAGCTTCATCTGGTTAAACCCTTGATAGCGCTGCCAAACGCCGTCTCGTAAAAGTAGCTGAGTTTCGCCCAGTCGGTAGCATTCCACGACGAATGGCGACGCAGTTGCAGCATGTCATGGGAGGCGGCCCGATAAGCGGTCAAGCGCTGGCGGCATTTCTCGAAATCCAGCAGTGCCACTTCAACGTTAGCGGCGTCACCTTCGCCCGTCACCCGCACGAAAATATGCTTGATATACAGGCAACCGTGCTGCCAGCGCCCGCGGTGCATGCGCGCCAGGGTGCCGGCCAGTTCCTTGAGCACGCGCTCGTGCACCCGCTCACCGTACTGCTCACGGCCACCGGCGGCGTACCAGTTTTCAATTTCATCAAAGCCATCCAGGGCGGCGGTCACCAACAGTGCCTGCCAGCGCTGCTCGGAGTCGCGGCGCGCCTCGCAGAAGACCATCTCCGGCACGCGGACATCCAACAGGCGCAGGCCCTTGATCGCGTCCCGCTCGCGCAACACAGTGGGGCGGCCAAACGGATGCAGCCAGCTGCGGTAGATATGCCCGGTCTGGCGCTTGGCGTAGAGCAAGCGTCCATTGGTGCCCATCACGCGCTGCACGCCGCTTTCACCACCACGCCGGCGATTAGGCTCTTCGACCCACTCGCCCTGCTGGCGCCAGAAATAATCAAAACGTTCTTCGGGCGCTACATGACTGCCTGCTACGCACTCAACTGCCATCCTGTTACCTCTTGCGTAATACGTACACTCGCCACATGGCATAGAGCGGAATGAAGTCCAGGGACTCCTGGACTCGAAAACCGGCTTCCTCGAACTCGGCTTCAACAGTAGCAGCCGGTAACACAAATCTATTTTGGTAACCTTCCTGCTCACCCTTCTTGCGACGCTGACCTTCGAGACGCTTGCGTTTCCAGGCTTTGAAGTTGCCATCGACCCACAATGAAACGATCACGCTGTCTCGAGTAACACGCTGAAACTCCCGCAATATCGCCAGCCGGTGCGCCGGATCACCAATGTGGTGCAACAAGCGCATGCAGAAAATGCTGTCGACCGCGTTATCTGGCAAATCGATATCAAAGGCAGATGTCTGCAAGGGCCGTACCCGTTTCACCACATCGGCGGGCTGGGCGACGGTTGCCACCTTTAACATCGACGCCGAATTATCGGCACCGATGATCACGCGGTTGGGCTTTTCGGCCAGCAACGGCCAGAAACGCCCGGCGCCGCACGGCAAGTCCAGCACCAGGCCAGGCTCACCGGCCATCGCCAACGCGCCACGGGCTAATTGCTCGTCGCGTTTGTGGGACAGCCGGCGAGCGAGATTGTCCTGATGCTTGAGCAAATATTCGTGGGCGTGTTCGTCGTCGTACTTTTCGGAAAATTCGAGTTTGATCGGGGTAGACATCAACGGATCTCCAGTAGCTGATGCCTACAACCTTAGGCATCGCGCTGTGATCAACTGGTCAACCCGTTGTGAAAAACTTGTCCTGTCCAATCCCATACATTTCAAGACTTTACAGAGACAAGCAATGGCATGGGGCCATCTTCGCCGAATAGCGGTGATCTCTGGCAGGATAGCGGCAGGGGGTGGAGTCAGGCGTTGACCTGACTCAATTGCACATGAAACCGGCAGCCATTGGGTTCCATGGTGCTGAGGCTCACGCTCCAGCCCTGGTTTTCGCAGATGCGCTGGACCAGCGACAACCCCAGGCCCAGGCCCTCGCCCCGCTTCTCGTTGCCGCGCACAAACGGCTCGAACATCGCTTCGCGTTTGTCCTCGGGGATGCCCACACCGGTGTCTTCCACCACAAAACCGCTCGGCTCCAGCGTCAGCCGAATAAAGCCCTGCTCGGTGTAATGCAGCGCATTGCGCAACAGGTTGCCCATCACCGCATGAAGGAACGTGGCGTTGTAGCGGGTATCCAGCGGGCTGCCCGGCTGGTAGATCAGCTCCAGGCCCTTGCGCTCGATAGGGTCGCGCCAGATACCGAGCAGGTCGTCAGCCACCTGCTCCAGGCTGACCTGGGGCGACATGGTGCTTTCGTCATGTTCGGCACGGGCCAGCATCAGGAAGGTCTGCACCAGCTCGCGCATTTCTTCACAGGCACGGGCAATGCGCTCGACCTGGTTACGCCCACGCTGATCGATGGCCGGGTTTTCCAGCAGCAATTCGCAGGAGCTGGCCAGCACCATCAACGGCGTGCGCAATTCGTGGCTTACATCACTGGTAAACAACTGCTCGCGAGACAGCGCCTGGCGCAAGCGCCCCAGCGTGGCATCGAAGGCCACTGCCAGCTCACCCACTTCGTCGGCCGCGTAGTCCGGCGCCAGCGGCGGTGCCAGGCCCAGCAGTTGGTCACGATGACGGACCTGGCGCGCCAGGCGTACAACCGGCGCCATCACTTTGCGCGCCAGCACCCAACCGAGGAACACCGCCAGCGCCAGGCTCAGTACGAAGCCCACCAGCACCACGGCAAACAGCACGCGCTCGCGCTCTTCGAAATCGCTTTGATCCTGCAGCAGCACATAGCGCCGACCGTCGACCACTTCGACCATGGCGTGGTACGACAGCGACTCGCGGAATACCTCATGGAAGCCAGGTTCCAGGTGTCGCAGATCCTTGGGCAACTCGAAGTCGCCGGGCCCACCGCTGAAGTAAAACAGTTGGTCCGGCTCAGGCCGGTGCCGCCAGTCCTCGACGGTGTCCATCAGCAGCAGGCGTTGCAAGTCGCCGCCCAGGCCCGCCGAGATCAACTTCTCTTCCACCAGGTGCACGGTCGCGACGATGCCCATGGCAAAGGCGCCCGCCACCAACGCACTCATCAAGGCAAAGGCGATGATGATCCGTTGGGCAAGGCTTTGCTTAAACTCCATCTCGACCCTCGGCCAAGCGATAACCAACGCCGTGCACCGTTTGCAGCAACGGCTTGGCGAACGGCTTATCGATCACTTGGCGCAATTGGTGAACGTGGCTGCGCAGGCTGTCGCTGTCCGGGCAGTCATCACCCCACAAGGCTTCTTCGAGAATTTCGCGGCGCAGCACGTGCGGGCTCTTCTGCATCAGCACCGCCAGCAGCTTCAGGCCAACCGGGTTGAGCTTGAGCAGGCGCCCCTCGCGGGTCACTTCCAGGGTGTCGAGGTCGTAGCTCAGGTCACCCACCTGCAGGGTGCGGCGTCCGCCACCCTGGGCTCGGCGCAGCACGGCTTCGATGCGCGCGGCCAGTTCCGACAGGGCAAACGGTTTGAGCAGGTAATCATCGGCGCCGGACTTGAAGCCCTGCAGCCGGTCATCCAGTTGATCGCGGGCGGTGAGCATGATCACCGGCGTGTCGCGGCGTGCGTCTTCGCGCAGGCGCTTGCACAGGGTGTAGCCGTCGATGCCGGGCAGCATGATGTCGAGCACGATCAAGTCGTAATGCTCGGTGGCGGCCAGGTGCAGGCCTGATAAACCGTCCTGCGCACAGTCGACGGTATAGCCCTTTAGCCCCAGGTAATCGGCCAGGTTGGCCAGAATATCGCGGTTGTCTTCAACCAATAGAATTCGCATGGGCAGTGTCTCCGTACGCGGTAACGGCCGTGTTGGCTCGCGCAGCTTAAGGCGAAGTGTGGCTCAGGGATAGAGCTGAAAGCCCCGCAGATACAGGTTTTCAACTGATTGTATTGTCGAACGGGATTTTCACTATAGCTTCACAAGCTGACTACAGTGTCAGGGCGAAGATCGCCCCCCATTGATATAAGGAACGTTGACATGGGCTTTATCAAAACGGCGCCAATGCGCTATTTGCTGTTGATAACCGGTGCCTGGTTATTGGTTTTCCTGCTCACCCGCAGTGTGCTACTCATTACTCACCTGGACGAAGTCGGCGGCAACCTGCTGCCGGTGTTTGGCGTGGGCCTGCTCTACGATCTGGGGTTCCTGGCCTATGCAGCACTGCCGTTGGGGCTGTATTTACTGCTGTGCCCGCCAGCGCTGTGGCGCCGCCGTGGTCACCGCTGGTTCCTGCAAGCCGTGCTCACCGTCAGCCTGTTCGCCATGCTGTTCACCTCAGTCGCCGAATGGCTGTTCTGGGATGAATTCGGTGTGCGTTTCAACTTTATCGCCGTCGATTACCTGGTGTATTCCGATGAGGTGTTGAACAACCTGCTGGAGTCCTATCCGATCGGCAAGCTACTCAGCTTGCTGGCTATGCTCGCGATTGTGTTGAGCCTGGCCTTGCGCAAACCATTCAAGGCCGCGATGGATGCGCCGCTGCCACCGATACGGGGTCGCCTGGTCAACGCCTTGGGCCTCTTGATCGTTGCGGGCCTCAGCTTGCAACTGATCAGCCAGGACAGCCCGCGCACCCAAGGCGGCAACGCCTACAAGAACGAACTGGCCAGCAATGGCCCGTACCAGTTTTTCGCCGCGTTTCGTAACAACGAACTGGATTACACCCAGTTCTATAAAAGCTTGCCGGCGGAAGTGGTTGCCAAGCTGTTGCGTGCTGAACTCAGCGAACCCAACGCGCGATTTGTCGACCAGGACCCGCTGGATATCCGCCGCACTATCAGCAACCCAGGCACGTTGCGTAAACCCAATATCGTGCTGGTAACCATCGAAAGCTTCAGCGCCAAATACATGGGCAGCAATGGCGATGGCCGCAACCTCACACCCAACCTGGATGCGTTGCGCAAGCAGAGCCTGTATTTCAACAACTTCTATGCCACGGGTACCCGCACCGATCGCGGCCTGGAGGCAATCACCCTGGCGATTCCGCCTACCCCCGGCCGCTCGATCGTCAAACGCATCGGTCGCGAAAGCGGTTTCGCTAGCCTCGGCCAACAGCTCACCGCCATCGGCTACGACAGTGTGTTCGTCTACGGCGGACGTGGTTATTTTGACAATATGAACGCGTTCTTCAGCGGCAACGGTTATCGGGTCGTCGACCAGAGCAGCGTGCCCGAAGCGCAGATCTCGTTTAAAAACGCCTGGGGCATGGCCGATGAGGATCTGTATAAACAGACCCTTGAACTGGCCGATGCCGACTACGCCAAACAGCAACCGTTCTTGCTGCAACTGATGACCACGTCCAACCACCGTCCCTATACCTACCCGGACGGGCGCATCGATATCAAATCCGGCAATGGCCGTGATGGCGCAGTGAAGTACACCGACCACGCCATCGGCGAATTCCTCGACGCCGCGCGCCAGAAGCCCTGGTTCGATAACACGATCTTTGTGTTCGTCGCCGACCACACGGCCGGCAGCGCGGGTAAGGAAGACTTGCCCATCACCAACTACCAGATTCCACTGTTCATCTATGCACCCAAGCTGATCGAGGCCCGGGAAACGGCGCAACTCGCCAGCCAGATCGACCTGGCCCCTACGCTGCTGGGGTTGCTTAACCTGAGCTACGAATCAACCTTCTTCGGCCGCAACCTGTTGCAGGACAACCCGTTGCCGCCGCGCGTGGTGGTCGGTAACTATCAACACCTGGGTTTGTTCGATGGCACTAACCTGGCGATTCTCAGCCCGCGCCAGGGTCTGCGTCGCCACGATCAGGCCTTGGGTGAGAGCCAGGAGTCGCGGGTGGGCAGCGACGATCCCTTGATCCAACGGGCGATCACCTACTACCAGGCCGCCAGTTATGGGTTCAAGCAGCAACTACTGAGCTGGAGGCCCGGCCAGCAAGCCGCTCCACAGTTGAGCACGCGTTAAACCCGAGGCATGAAAAAGCCCCGCCTGCATCACTGCAGGCGGGGCTTTTTAGTCGCCGGGTAAGGCTGGCTTACATCATGCCGCCCATGCCACCCATGCCGCCCATGTCTGGCATACCGCCGCCAGCCGAGCCTTCAGGCTTAGGCTTGTCAGCGATAGCAGCTTCGGTGGTCAGGATCAGGCCACCGATGGAGGCTGCAGCTTGCAGCGCGGAACGAGTCACCTTGGTAGGGTCCAGGATGCCCATTTCGATCATGTCGCCGTAGACGCCAGTCGCAGCGTTGTAACCGTAGTTACCTTTGCCGTTCTTGACTTCGTTGACCACAACGCTTGGCTCGTCGCCGGAGTTGGCAGCGATCTGGCGCAGTGGTGCTTCAACAGCGCGACGCAGTACGGCAATACCGACGTTCTGGTCAGCGTTGTCGCCGGTCAGGTTGGCCAGGGCTTCCAGAGCACGGATCAGCGCAACGCCACCGCCAGGTACCACGCCTTCTTCGACGGCTGCGCGGGTTGCGTGCAGGGCGTCTTCAACGCGGGCTTTCTTCTCTTTCATTTCAACTTCGGAACCGGCGCCAACCTTGATCACTGCAACGCCGCCGGACAGCTTGGCCAGGCGCTCTTGCAGTTTTTCACGGTCGTAGTCGGACGAAGTTTCGGCAACCTGGGCACGGATCTGGGTGATACGAGCCTGGATGTCCTGCTCTACGCCAGCACCGTCAACGATGATGGTGTTTTCTTTGGAGATGGTCACGCGCTTGGCACTGCCCAGGTTTTCCAGGGTAGCGCTTTCCAGGCTCAGGCCGATCTCTTCGGAGATAACGGTACCGCCGGTCAGAACGGCGATGTCCTGCAGCATGGCCTTGCGACGGTCGCCGAAGCCTGGCGCCTTGACGGCTGCAACTTTGACGATGCCGCGCATGTTGTTCACAACCAGAGTCGCCAGGGCTTCGCCTTCAACGTCTTCGGAAACGATCAGCAGTGGGCGGCCGGCTTTGGCAACGGCTTCCAGCACTGGCAGCATTTCGCGGATGTTGGAGATCTTTTTGTCGACCAGCAGGATCAGCGGGCTGTCCAGCTCGGCAACCATGGTTTCTGGCTTGTTGACGAAGTACGGGGACAGGTAGCCACGGTCGAACTGCATGCCTTCTACAACCGACAGTTCGTTTTCCAGGCCAGTGCCTTCTTCAACGGTGATCACGCCTTCTTTACCGACTTTTTCCATGGCTTCGGCAATGATGTCGCCGATGGAGCTGTCGGAGTTGGCAGAGATGGTACCTACCTGGGCGATAGCCTTGGTGTCAGCGCATGGCTTGGACAGGTTTTTCAGCTCGGCGACGATGGCGATGGTTGCCTTGTCGATGCCGCGCTTGAGGTCCATTGGGTTCATGCCGGCAGCGACGGCTTTGTAGCCTTCGTTGACGATGGCCTGAGCCAGAACGGTAGCGGTGGTGGTGCCGTCGCCTGCGTCATCGTTGGCACGGGAGGCAACGTCTTTGACCAGCTGCGCGCCCATGTTCTCGAAACGGTCTTCCAGTTCGATTTCTTTGGCGACGGAAACGCCGTCCTTGGTGATGGTCGGAGCGCCGAAGCTCTTCTCGATGATCACGTTACGGCCTTTCGGGCCCAGGGTCGCTTTTACTGCGTCAGCCAGGATGTTGACACCGGTGAGCATTTTCTTGCGGGCGGAATCGCCGAATTTAACTTCTTTAGCAGCCATGATCGATAATCCTTAAATACTTTGGAGTAACGGGAAAATGAGCGGGGAAATTACGCTTCCAGTACGGCGAGAATCTCGTTCTCAGCCATGACCAGCAGGTCTTCGCCGTCGATTTTCACAGTGTTGCTGCCGGAGTAAGGGCCGAATACAACCTTGTCACCGACTTTAACGGCCAGAGCACGCACTTCACCGTTTTCCAGGGTTTTGCCTGGGCCAGCAGCGACGATCACACCGTGGTTGGCTTTCTCGGCAGCCGAACCTGGCAGAACGATCCCGCCGGCGGTTTTCTTTTCTTCTTCGCTGCGACGGATTACGACGCGGTCGTGCAGAGGACGAAGCTTGCTCATTGTCGATCTCTCCTAATTGTGTTTTTCATCGGCCGGTGTCTGTACCGGCGGGTTGTAGTCCGGCTGTGCCGGTCGCGTCTCGCCAAGCAAGACGCGGAAGTCTGTCTGGTGTCGCCACCAGAAACCTTGCGGTGACCGTTACATAAGGGCGCATAAGCTTATTACAAGGGGCCGGGGATGAAATTTTTTGCGTCTGCCGCCCCGTAAATGCAACACGGCACCGGAAGGTGCCGTGCCAGTGAAGCGTTACTTGCTGTCGCGGTGTTCGAACTCGCCTTCGATCACATCACCTTCACGCCCCAGCGGCTGGCGCGGGGCCGGGCCGCCACGGGGTTGCAGGTCGTCGGCGAACGCACGCTGACGGATGGCAGCCTCTTCGGCACGCTGGCGCATCTTGCCCGCCAGCAGCTTGCGGGTGACGGGCAGCAACATGACCAGGCCGACCACGTCGCTGATGAAGCCAGGCAGGATCAATAAGCCACCGGCCAGGGCCATCATCAGGCCTTCAAGCATGGTCTGGGCAGGCAGTTCGCCGCGGTTCAGGCTTTCACGGGCACGCAGCGCCGTGGCCAGGCCGGCGACGCGCAGCACCAGGACGCCGAGCATCGAGCCGAGAATGATCAGCAAGAGGGCCGGGAAAAACCCGATCGCACCGCTGACTTGAACGAATACGAACAGCTCCAACACCGGGAATAGCAGAAAGAGCAACAAAAAAGGGCGCATCAAATGGTTCCTCAACGCAAGAATGCCTTGCCAGTCCACCTTAGATGACGTCGCCATTTCGTGAATTCAAGCGTCGGCGGCCTCTTTTTTCGGCCAGACCTCGGCGTGGGCCAATGAAACCAGGGCTTCGCGCACTTGTGTCGGCGTGTTGCAAGACGCTGCAAATGGCAACCAGTACAGCGACTGGCCAATGCGCAGGTGCATGCCTTCACTGTCGATACCCGTCAATTGTGCAGGCTCGGAGGTTGGCAAGCCGGTCAGCTTAACGTAGTGGGCAATGGCCTTGGTGTGATCACTGTTCATGTGTTCGATCATGCTGCGTTCCGCCTTGCCGGCGAACGGGTTGGCCAGGGTCAATTGGTCGACCCAGTGGATCGCGCCAAAGCCGCCGATGTAACGGTGACGTACGGGCTTGAGCACCCAGAAGTCGAAGTCGTGCGCCTTGTGGTAGTTGGCAGAATCGGGGAAGTAGCGGTAATAACGCTCGGCCGCCGCCTCGATGGCAGCGCCCTCCTCCAGTTTTTCGGCTTCGGCCAGGTAGGTCAGGCGCCCGACGGCCTGCACGTCGTCGGCCTCGCGCTCACCCACCAGCAGCGAGCACTTTGGGTCTTTCTGCAGGTTATGGGTGTGCTGGGCGATACGGCTGATCAGGATCAACGGGCGACCCTGCTCGTCGAGGCAATACGGCACGACCGACCCGAACGGAAAGCCGGGCATGGCCTTGGACAATGTGGAGAGAGCCCCACGGTATTCCTTGAGCAACAGCTCTCGGGCGTTCTTGGCAACCTGTGCGCTCAACGTATGACTCCTCGGATAATCAGCCGCCCATGGCATATGGGAATGGATCTCAACGCAAGGTAATCATATCCGCAAAGGTTGCCAAGCAGGTTTTGTACGCCCGTGTTACCAGGCCACGCCGAAGCCTGCGGTATAGCGGGTCTTGCTCAGGCTGCTGTCGGAGTCGCCGCTGATAATGTCGCGCTCGGCCTTGAGGTTGAGGGACGCCCACTCGGTGACTTTGTAGCGCAGGCCCATTTCGGCATCCAGGGAATACTCCGCCGGACCGTCGATGGGCTTGCCCACTTCGCCGTTGGTGAAGAATTCGACGGTCTTGCCCACCAGGTAGCGGTTGTAGTTCCACTTCATGGCCAGGGAATAGAAGTTGTCCTTGCCGCCATCGGCGTATTCGTAGTCGGTGCGGTTGACCAGCGAGCCCAGGGAGAACGCGCCCAGCTCATCGTCCCAGAACTGATAGCCCGGGCCGGTACCGACGGTGCGCTGCCGGGAGAGGTCTTCAACCTTGTCGCGCTTGTAGGTCAAGCGCCCTTGCCAGAACCAATGCTCGGTCAGGAAGCGGTCGAGGTCATATTCCAACGCCCAGTTGTCGGTGGTGGTGACATCGTCCTGGAACTCGCGGTTGTATTCGCCCTGGCCGGTATGGCGCCATTGGCCATGACGGGCCGTGGTCTTGAAGTCGATGTCGTAGTCGTTGGTGTCCTTGTCGGCGCGTTTATAGTCCAGCGCCATGTCCACATTACCTTTCCACACCAGGTCTTCGATCACAGGCTTGGGCTTGATGATCTGCTGGATGCTGGCCAGGTCGACGGTCTTGGGTGCTTCGCCATTGGCCAGCACCACCTTGCCGTCATCTGCCGCCTTGAGGGACTTGGCCTTCTCGCCGATGTAGGCGTCCTGCTTGACCAGCAGTTCCTGGTCGCTTTCCAGGGTTTTCACCTGTTTCCAGTCCACAGGGATGGCGCCGGCATAATCGGTCTGGATCAGCAGCTTGCCACCGTCGAAGACCTTGATCTTGCCGGTCAGGCGGTCACCGTTCTTCAACCAGACGGTATCGGCCAGCAAGGGCGTGGAGGCGCTGAAAACAGCGAGGCACAGCAGGGTTCTGGACAACATAAGCGGATTAGGAGCTCAAGGTTGGCGAAAAGGGGCGAATATCGTGTTAGATAGCTAGGACTGACTCAAGGATTAATGTTGAGTTCAATTCTCACTGGCATGTTTACAGACGTTTCTTACAGTTAGACCGACATTTCAAACGGATCGACCCACCGTGAACCCACCCGCCGAAACCCCGCAAACCCCTGCCGAAATGCGCCGTACTGCGCTGTACCTGACCTTGGCGCAAGTGCCCGAAGGCTGCGTGGTGAGCTACGGCGAGCTGGCCCAACTGGCAGGCCTCGGGCGCGCCGCGCGCTGGGTGGGACGCACGTTGAGCCAGCTTCCCGAGGACACCCGGTTGCCCTGGCACCGTGTGTTGGGTGCCGGTGGTCGGATAAGTCTGCCGGTGGGCAGTGCCTCGGGTGACGAGCAACGCGCGCGTTTGCGCGATGAAGGCGTCACTGTCCGCAACAATCGCGTGGATATTCAGCGCCATGGCTGGCGCCCGGTAGAGCACAGCGGTTAGAGTGCGCGCTTTGTTTCCGTGAATCTGAGGCAGACTCCAGCCCATGCCCCGTAAAACCTGGCGCGCCGCGCTCGCCGCCTATGCCAGCCCCTCGACGTTAGTGCTCTTGTTGCTCGGCTTTGCCGCCGGCTTGCCTTACATGTTGGTGTTCTCGACGCTTTCAGTGTGGTTGCGTGAGGCCGGTGTGGCCCGCGAGACCATCGGCTATGCGAGCCTGATCGGCCTGGCGTATGCCTTTAAATGGGTGTGGTCGCCGCTGCTCGACCAATGGCGCCTGCCGCTGCTCGGTAAACTCGGACGTCGTCGCTCCTGGCTGGTACTGGCCCAATCGTTGGTGATCCTCGGATTGATCGGCATGGGCTTTTGCGACCCGCAGAAACACCTGTCCTGGCTGATTGCTATCGCCGTCATCGTCGCCTTTGCCTCCGCTACCCAAGACATCGCCGTCGACGCCTATCGCCTGGAAATCGCCGACGACAGCCGCCAGGCCGCACTGGCCGCCAGCTACATGTCCGGTTATCGCATCGCCGCCCTGCTGGCCACGGCGGGCGCCCTGTTTTTTGCCGAAGGGTTTGGTTCCACCGGCTTCAACTATAAACACTCGGCCTGGACCGGCACCTATGTGTTGTTTGGCGTGCTGATGATCCCGGCGCTGCTGACCACCTTCTTTATGCGCGAGCCGAATGTGCCACTGCGCACCCAACTGCAGGCCGGGCGCTACAGCTTTGTGCATCAACTGGTCTCGGTGTTTGTACTGATCGTGCTGCTGGTGTCGGTGCCAGCGATGTTCACCCAACTGTACAACACCGATTTCGCCAGTGTGCTGTTCCACGGCGTGAGCCTGTGGGAGTTGCTGATGGAGGACCGCGCCTTCCTGCGGGCCATCCTCTATATCACCCTCACCGCCCTGTGCCTGTCTGCCATGGGTCGCCGTGGCCTGGCGCCCGTGCTGACGCCGGTCAACGACTTCATCCTGCGCTACCGCTGGCAGGCGTTGCTGCTGTTGGGGCTGATCGCCACCTACCGCATGTCGGACACCGTGATGGGCGTGATGGCCAACGTGTTCTACATCGACCAGGGTTTTACCAAGGACCAGATCGCCGGGGTCAGCAAGATCTTCGGCCTGATCATGACCCTGCTGGGCGCCGGCATGGGTGGCCTGCTGATCGTGCGCTTCGGGATCCTGCCGATCCTGTTCATCGGCGGTGTGGCCTCGGCCGGCACCAACTTGCTGTTCGTGATGCTCGCCGACATGGGCCCCGACCTGCAGATGCTGATCTTCACCATCTCCCTGGATAACTTCAGCTCCGGGCTGGCGACCTCGGCGTTTGTCGCCTACCTGTCGAGCCTGACCAACCTGAAGTTCTCCGCCACTCAATACGCCTTGCTCAGCTCGATCATGCTGTTGCTGCCGCGCTTGATCGGCGGGTACTCGGGTGTCATGGTCGAGAAGTTCGGGTACCACAATTTCTTCCTGATCACCTGCATGCTGGGTGTGCCGACCTTGCTGCTGATTGCCTTGCATTGGTATCAGGAAAATCGGCGAATTCGGTTGAATCCACCCGCTGAAGACTGATCCCCCTGTAGGAGCCGGCTTGCCGGCGATGGCGTCATAGAATTCTATGCAAGGCTTCAGGGCCCCATCGCCGGCAAGCCGGCTCCTACAGGTACATGTCTACCTCGCGCCTGTACTCCAGCGACAACCGCCCGTACAATCCCAAGTCATTTCAAGTCCAAGCAACCGACAACGGCCTACCATGCGTACCAGTCAATATTTGCTCGCCACACAGAAAGAAACGCCTTCCGACGCGGTCGTGATCAGCCACCAGCTGATGCTGCGTGCCGGCATGATCCGCAAACTGGCCTCCGGCCTGTACACCTGGCTGCCCATGGGCTTGAAGGTGATGCGCAAGGTCGAAGCCATCGTTCGTGAAGAAATGAACGCCGCCGGCTCTCTGGAAGTGTTGATGCCGAGTACCCAACCGGCTGAACTGTGGCAGGAATCCGGGCGCTGGGAAGAGTACGGCCCTGAGTTGCTGCGCTTCAAGGATCGTCATGGCCGCGACTTCTGCGCCGGCCCGACCCACGAAGAAGTGATCACCGACCTGATGCGCAACGAGCTGAGCAGCTACAAGCAGCTGCCGTTGAACCTGTATCAGATCCAGACCAAATTCCGTGACGAAATCCGCCCACGCTTCGGTTTGATGCGCGGCCGTGAATTCATCATGAAGGACGCCTACTCGTTCCACGCCGACCAGGCGTCGCTGCAGGTCACCTACGACCGCATGCACCAGGCCTACTGCAACGTGTTCACGCGCCTGGGCCTGAAATTCCGCCCGGTTGAAGCGGACAACGGCTCCATCGGCGGCGCCGGCTCCCACGAATTCCACGTGCTGGCCGAGTCCGGCGAAGACGATATCGTGTTCAGCAACGGTTCCGACTACGCGGCGAACATCGAGAAAGCCGAAGCCGTGCCGCGGGAAACCTCCCGTCCAGCACCGACGCAAGAGCTGCGCCTGGTGGACACGCCAGAGACCAAGACCATCGCGGCCCTGGTGGAAAAATTCAATCTGCCGATTGAAAAGACCATCAAGACCCTGATCGTGCGCGCCGAAGAAGAAGGCAAGCTGATCGCCCTGGTGATCCGTGGCGACCACGAACTCAACGAAATCAAGGCAGCCCAGCAACCTGGCGTGGCCAGCCCGCTGGTCATGGCCACCGACGCCGAACTGCGTGACGCCATTGGCGCCGGCGCCGGCTCGCTGGGCCCGCTGAACCTGCCGTTGCCGATCATCATCGACCGTTCGGTCGAGCTGATGAGCGACTTCGGTATCGGCGCCAACATCGACGACAAGCACTACTTCGGCGTGAACTGGGAGCGTGACCTGCCGGTTCCGACCGTGGCCGACCTGCGTAACGTGGTCGCCGGTGACCCAAGCCCGGATGGCAAGGGCACCCTGGAAATCAAGCGCGGTATCGAAGTTGGGCACATCTTCCAGCTGGGCAACAAGTACAGCAAAGCGATGAAGTGCGAAGTGCTGGGCGAGAACGGCAAGCCGATCACCCTGGACATGGGCTGCTACGGCATTGGCGTATCCCGCGTGGTGGCCGCTGCCATCGAGCAGAACAACGACGAGAAAGGCATCATCTGGAGTGACGCCCTCGCGCCGTTCCAGGTCGCCCTGGTACCGCTGCGTTATGAAACCGAGCAAGTACGCGAAGCCACCGACAAGCTGTATGCCGAACTCACGGCTGCTGGTTTTGAAGTGCTGCTGGATGACCGGGACAAGAAAACCAGCCCGGGCATCAAGTTCGCCGACATGGAATTGATTGGCATCCCGCACCGGATCGTGGTCAGTGACCGCGGCCTGGCCGATGGCAATCTGGAATACAAGAGCCGGACCGAAGCCGAAGCCCAACCGTTGCCGGTGGCTGACGTGCTGTCTTTCCTTCAGGCGCGTATTCGTCGCTGAAAACCAGATCAAGAGAAGTCATGTTCAAGCGAAACACCAGAGCCCTGGGGGGCGCCGCCTTGTGCGGCGCCCTGCTGGTCAGCGGCTGCGCCAACCAGATGTCGCAACGCAGTGAGCACGAGGAGCGGGTCGAGCGTAAGTTGCTCGACCACAGCCTGCAGATCGATGTAGGCGACCCCAAAGTGCTGGAGCTGCCGCAACGCCGGGTTCGCATTCACGAGCAGAAGACCTTCGAGGTCACCGAGTTCGAAGTCACCCGCCGTTACGATCGCTACACCCCCTACCAACCCTGGCGCAAACTCTATGAGATGCCATTGGGGGCGGTCGCCTTGGTGGCGGGCGCGGGCGCCAACGTGGCGAACATCTTTGCCCTCGGCAACCTGCCCACCAGCATGACCCACGACTGGCTGACCTACGGCGTGGACGGCCTCAACCCGTTCATGAACGTGCAATCCCATGGCCGTGCGCAACAAAACCTGGCGGGTATCGATGAAGTCCAGCACGACAAGCGTGTGGAGTATTCGAGCCTGCCCTGGAGCGAACGCCCGGTGCAGGTTACCGCCGGCAAGCAAGTGCATGAGCTGACCACCGACCGTAACGGCGTCCTGCGCCTGAACCTGTTGGACAGCCCATTTGCCGAGCAAGACCTGAACCGCGTCACGACCCTGAAGATCAGCGTGGAAGATGGCCAGGACGACGTGCATTCGGACTCGACCCTGGCGATCAGCAACACCCTGCGCGGCAAGTTGCTGGAAGCCCACGGCCTGATCTACGACGACCTGGAAGACGACGAAGTCAGCCAGTGGGTGCACCGGGTCAAACGCCTGTCGGAGCTGGGCCTGGAAGAAGAAGCCAGTGAACTGGAACAAAGCCTGATCGAACTGACCCGCAATGATCCCGAGTTGCAGCAGGAATTCCTGCAGGCGTTGACCAAGGATGCAGGGCGGTTGGTGGCGGACCCTGGCGCTCGCTAAGACTTCAAAAATGTTGTAGATCTAATATGGAAGCGGGCTTGCTCGCGAATGCGGTAGATCAGTCAATGCATCTGGTGACTGACACTCCGTATTCGCGAGCAAGCCCGCTCCCACATGTGGTTCTCGGTTTCTACCAGCAGAACTCGAGCTGCTCGTTGCCATTGCTTAAATCCAGCAACCGCACACCAATCCCCAGCAACCGCACCGGTTTCCCGCCGCGATTGAACGCCTGCGTCAGCAGCTGTTGATAACTCTCCAGGTCCCGCCCTGCCCCCGCCTGCTCCAGTGTGGTCTGGGTAAAATCGTGAAACTTCACTTTAACGAACGGCTTGCCCGCCCGGTAACTGCTGTCGATGCGCGCCATGCGCCCGGCCAGGGTGTCCATCAGCTCAGGGAGTTTGGCCAGGCAGCTTGAGAGATCCGGCAGGTCCACGTCGTAGGTGTTTTCCACACTGATCGATTGCCGGCGACTGTCGTTCTGTACCACGCGATCATCGATCCCACGCGCCAGGCTCCACAGTCGCTCGCCAAAACTGCCGAATTCGCGCACCAACGCCAGCTTGTTCCATTCGCGCAGTTGCAGGCAGTCCTCGATCCCCAGACGCGCGAGCTTGTCCGCCGTGACCTTGCCCACGCCGTGCAACTTGCTTACCCGCAGCTGCGAGACAAAGTCTTCGACCTGGTCCGGGGTAATCACGAACAAACCGTTGGGTTTCTTCCAGTCGCTGGCGATCTTGGCCAGGAACTTGTTCGGCGCCACACCGGCGGACACGGTGATGTGCAATTGGTTGGAGACGCGGCGGCGTATGTCCTGGGCGATGCGCGTAGCGCTGCCGCCAAAATGCGGGCTGTCAGACACGTCCAGATAGGCTTCATCCAGCGACAGGGGTTCGATCAGGTCGGTGTAGTCGCGAAAGATCGTCTGGATTTCCTTCGACGCTTCTTTATAAGCATCCATGCGCGGCTTGACGATGGTCAGGTCCGGGCACAGCTTCAAGGCATGGCGTGACGACATGGCCGAGCGCACGCCATAGGCCCGCGCCTCGTAATTGCAGGTGGCGATCACCCCGCGCCGGTCGGCCGAGCCACCCACCGCCAGTGGTTTTTGCGCCAGGCTCGGGTCATCGCGCATCTCGATGGCGGCGTAGAAGCAATCACAGTCGACGTGGATGATTTTGCGCTGCGTCATATAAACGGGGGTGTGTACCTACGGGTGGCCAGTATCGCATTCACACCTGTATATAGCACCAGTAGTTTGATTCTTCCGCTTGAGCGGTAGGAAAATTCCATGATGAATTTATTTTCTCAATCGAATTTGACCTTCCGATAGAGCTGAAAGCCCTAGCCAGACTGGGCCCGAGCCCTATCAAGGGACCTTATGGAGAGCTAAGCGATTGAAGCACAAGCGCTTTTCTTCAATTCACAGGTTGACACACTGGCGTTCCTCTGTAGAATGCCGACACACAGACGCGGGATGGAGCAGTCTGGTAGCTCGTCGGGCTCATAACCCGAAGGTCGTCGGTTCAAATCCGGCTCCCGCAACCAAACATCAAGAAAGGCTACTCGAAAGAGTGGCCTTTTTTGTGCCTGTCTGTTTTTTATTGTCGGACAAAAATCCAAGCCCACCGCGCACTTAGCGTACTCAGCCGTCGCCCAGCAGTTAATTCACACTTATTTGACCGATACATCTATTAACGGTTGACACCCCGCCGTTGGGCTGTAGAATGCCGCCCACAGACGCGGGATGGAGCAGTCTGGTAGCTCGTCGGGCTCATAACCCGAAGGTCGTCGGTTCAAATCCGGCTCCCGCAACCAAACATCAAAAAAGGCTACTCGAAAGAGTGGCCTTTTTTGTATCCGGTGAAAAAGTTCTTCTGAAACAATGGCATGGCATCTTTCATGAAACCCTACACGGTTTGTTGAGTCCATCTCTTTGCAAGCTATGCTCAATGCTCAATCGCTACCCTCTACGACCAATGGCCGCTGTCGCCGCACCCGGTGATACGCGTTAATATTTGTAATTATTTTGTCCATAGGGATTGGTAACTTGGCTGGATACCTCCATCCTGTCGCGCACAATCCACGAGGTGATTGATGCGCGCCAACTCGTCTGAACCACAAGACACTGTCACAGCAGAACAACCGATCACACCCACTCGTTTACGTTGGCTGGATCTGGTGAGCAAGTATCGGCAACCCATCGGGCTGGCCGTCACGTTGCTGCTGTTTGCCATCGCTCTGATCGCCTGCCGCCACTTGCTGCTGGAACTGGACCTCTACGCCCTCCACGATTCGATCCTGGAAGTGCCCAAGCCCGCGCTGCTCGGCGCCTTTGCCGCCGCCGTCGCCGGTTTTGTCATTCTATTGGGCTATGAATTTTCCGGCGCACGCTACGCGGGGGTCAATCTGCCCGCCAAGACCCTGGCCCTCGGTGGCTTTACGGCGTTCGCCATCGGCAATGCGATTGGCTTGTCGATGCTCTCGGGCGGTTCGGTTCGCTACCGTCTATACGCACGCCATGGCATCGGGGCTTCGGAAGTCGCCCACATGACCGTGTTTGCCAGCCTGGCCCTCGGCACTGCCCTGCCACCACTGGCGGCACTGGCCACATTGAGTAACTTGCCGGCGGCGTCCACCTACCTGCATCTGTCGCAAGGCCTGCTGGGCGGCATTGCCGGCGCCGTGCTGCTGTTGTCGGCGGTGCTGTGCATCGGCATTTATCGCCGACGCCTGCCGGAACAACCCTACCCGGATAACCTGCTGGTAAAAGCCGGTCGTCGCACTCTGCGCCTGCCGGGTCGCCGTCTGACCTTCCTGCAACTGATCATTACCGCGCTGGACGTGGCCGCTGCCGCCACTGTCCTCTATATGCTGCTGCCGGAAGCGCCGCCGTTCGGCCCCTTCCTGCTCGTGTACCTGCTGGCCTTGGCTGCCGGCGTGCTCAGCCACGTACCCGGTGGCGTCGGCGTGTTCGAAGCGATTCTGCTGGCGGCCTTCGCCGATAAACTCGGTGCCGCGCCGTTGGCCGCTGCCCTGTTGCTGTACCGCATGATCTATGTGGTACTGCCGCTGCTGATCGCCTGTGTGTTCCTGCTGGTCAACGAGGCCCAGCGCCTGTTCCAGACCCAGCAAAGCCTGCGGGTCGCCTCGGGGCTGGCAGCGCCAGTACTGGCCGTCCTGGTTTTTTTGTCTGGCGTGGTCCTGCTGTTTTCTGGCGCCACGCCCGAAATCGACTCACGCCTGGAAAACATCGGCTTCCTGATTCCCCACCGCCTGATTGACGCCTCGCACTTTGGCGCGAGCCTGATCGGCGTGCTTTGCCTGTTGCTGGCCCAGGGCCTGCGCCGACGCCTGTCGGCCGCCTGGATGCTGACCATGGTGCTGCTGCTGGTGGGCGCCCTGCTCTCGCTGCTCAAAGGCTTCGACTGGGAAGAAGCCAGCCTGATGACCATGACCGCCATCCTGCTGGCGATCTTCCGACGCTCGTTCTACCGCGCCAGCCGCCTCACCGAACTGCCCTTCTCGCCGCTGTACCTGGTGGCCAGTGTCTGCGTGCTCGGGGCTTCGATCTGGCTGCTGCTGTTCGCTTATCAAGACGTGCCCTACAGCCACCAACTGTGGTGGCAGTTCACCTTGGATGCCAACGCTCCGCGCGGCCTGCGCTCGCTGCTGGGCGCCGCCGTGCTGCTGGTGATCGTGTCCCTGACCTGGCTGCTGCGCACCGCGCGCCCGGTGATCCACCTGCCGACCCCGGACGAACTGGAGCGCGCCAGCAAGATCCTGATGGCCTCGTCCCAGCCCGACGGTGGCCTGGCGCTCACCGGCGATAAAGCGCTGCTGTTCCACCCCAACGATGAAGCCTTCCTGATGTACGCCCGTCGCGGGCGTAGCCTGGTGGCCTTGTATGACCCGATTGGCCCGACCCAACCACGGGCGGAGATGATCTGGCAGTTCCGCGACCTGTGCGACATCCACCATGCGCGCCCGGTGTTCTACCAGGTCCGCGCGGAGAACCTGCCGTATTACATGGACATCGGCCTCACCGCGATCAAGCTGGGCGAAGAAGCCCGCGTCGACCTCAAACGCTTTGACCTGGAAGCCAAGGGCAAAGAGATGAAGGACCTGCGCTACACCTGGAACCGCGGCTCGCGGGACGGCCTGTCCCTGGAGATCTTTGAACCGGGCACGGCGCCGATGGACGAACTCAAGGTGATCTCCGATGCCTGGCTGACCGGCAAAAACGTACGGGAAAAAGGCTTTTCCCTGGGACGTTTCAGCGACGACTACCTCAAGCACTTTCGTATTGCGATCATTCGCTTCGAAGGGCGCCCGGTGGCCTTCGCCAACCTGCTCGAGACCTACAACCACGACCTGGCCAGTCTCGACCTGATGCGCGCCCACCCGGACGCGCCCAAGCTGACCATGGAATTCATGATGGTCGGCCTGATTCAACACTATAAGAGTCACGGCTACGCCCGCTTCAGCCTCGGCATGGTGCCGTTGTCGGGCCTGCAACCACGACGCGGCGCCCCGCTGACCCAACGCCTGGGCTCGATGGTGTTCCGGCGTGGAGAGCAACTGTATAACTTCCAAGGTTTGCGCCGCTTCAAAGACAAGTTCCAGCCTGACTGGGAACCCCGTTACATGGCCGTGCCCGCAGGACTTGATCCGCTGGTGGCACTGGCCGATACCGCCGCCCTGATCGCGGGCGGCTTGACTGGATTGGTGAAACGCTGATGATTCGACGCTCCTGGCGGTATGTGTTGGCCTTTGTAGTGCTGCTCGCCCTGATCCTGGGTGGCGGCTATTGGTACTGGAACCGCCCTGCCCCGCAGCCGACCCTGGAGCAACTGCCCCAGGCCGACGGCTCGGTCATGACCCGTGTAACGCCCTACGGCACGCCTAAAGCCCGTGTCGCCGTGGCCGTGCTGGCCGATGCAACCCTGACCGACAGCCAACTGATTGCCTTGAGCCAGGGCGGCAAGGCGCAGCTTGTCCAAGTGATCCTGCCCAAGGACGACTGCCAGCTGCAGGAACAGGCGCTGCAAAGCGCCCTGGGCCAGCTCAAGGGCCCGGCCACCCTGGTCAGCGGCATCGGCCCTGGCGCAAGCCTGGCCTGGCGCTGGCTGGCGGCACAGACCG
This sequence comes from Pseudomonas sp. AC112, assembly GCF_979253545.1. NCBI lineage: Bacteria > Pseudomonadati > Pseudomonadota > Gammaproteobacteria > Pseudomonadales > Pseudomonadaceae > Pseudomonas > Pseudomonas sp. AC112. Next base: position 3,536,771 of record NZ_CEEDCM010000001.1, on the reverse strand, counting down.
ACGACAAGGCCAACGCCATCTCCGTCGGTTTCGCCATGACCCAGGAAGGTTGCAAGGACCCGCTGCCGAAAACGGCCGCCCACGGCAACTGGCTGGTGGCCTGGAACGACAACCCTGACGACGATGCCGCCAGTTTCGTACGCGACACACCGCGTGCCACCACCAGCATCAGCGACTACGACATTCACTACCCGCAAGTGCTGAACAACGAGTTGCGCAAGCAACTGGTGGGTTCGGACAATGGCGGCCTGGCGATTCCGGTGGTTGAAGTACCGGCGGGCCAAGCCAAGGACACCGTCACCCTGTTCCTCTCCGGTGACGGCGGTTGGCGTGACCTGGACCGCGACGTGGCGGGTGAAATGGCCAAGATCGGCTACCCGGTGGTCGGTATCGACACCCTGCGCTACTACTGGCAGCACAAGACCCCGGAACAAAGCGCCAAGGACCTCACCGAACTGATGCAGCACTACCGTCAGAAGTGGGGCACCAAGCGCTTCGTGCTGACCGGTTACTCGTTCGGCGCCGATGTATTGCCGGCCATTTACAACCGCCTGCCGGAAAACGAGCAGCAGCGTGTGGATGCAATCATCCTGCTGGCCTTCGCCCGTACGGGCAGCTTCGAGATTGAAGTGGAAGGTTGGCTGGGCAACGCCGGCAAAGAAGCCGCCACCGGCCCGGAAATGGCCAAGCTGCCCCCTGAGAAAGTGGTGTGCATCTACGGCGCGGAAGAAGTCGACGAGAGCGGCTGCACCGACAAGACAGCCGTGGGTGAGGCGTTGAAGCTACCAGGCGGGCATCACTTCGACGAGAACTACCCGGCGCTGGCCAAACGGTTGGTGGATATCATCGTGAAGCACCAGGCCAGGGATAAAGCCGAGTAACTCCAGCTATTACATGGCTTAGAATGTGGGAGGGGGCTTACCCCCTCCCACATTTATATGTGCAGTGTTGTTTAGATTCAGCGCGGTTCGATATGCGCAATCATCAACTGCACAGTCTCATTCCCACGAAACTCGTTCACATCCAGCTTGTACGCCAACTCCACCCAACGCACGGTTGGGTTCGGCCAGACCTCACGGTCCACTCCAAAGGCAATGCCATCGAGTTTCACTGACCCGCATTCAGTCTTGAGCACCACCTTCAGGTGCCGCTCACCCACCACGCGCTGCTCTACTAACTGGAATACACCGTGAAAGACCGGCTCGGGAAAGTGCTGACCCCACGGCCCGGCGTGCCGCAATGCGCGGGCCAGCTCCAGATGAAACTCTTCCACCGCCAGGGTGCCGTCGGACAGCAGGCGCCCGGTGAGGTCTTCTTCGCGCAGTTGCCGGCGCACTTCAGCGTCAAACGCTTCGGCAAACAGTGGGAAGTTTTCCTCGCGCAGTGTCAGGCCAGCCGCCATGGCGTGGCCGCCGTATTTGGCGATCAGGTTGGGATGCTGGCTCGCGACCACCGCCAGGGCGTCACGGATATGAAAACCCTGCACAGAGCGCCCTGAGCCCTTCAACAGGCCATCACCGGCATCGGCAAAGGCGATGGTCGGTCGGAAATACCGCTCCTTCATGCGCGACGCCAGAATGCCGATCACACCTTGGTGCCATTCCGGGTCGAACAGGCACAAGCCATAGGGCATCGACTCCACCGGCAGGTCCTTGAGCTGGGCCAGGGCCTCGCGCTGCATGCCTTGCTCGATGGATTTACGGTCCTGGTTCATGCCATCCAGTTGCGCAGCCATTTCACGGGCAGCGGCAACGTCGGTGGTCAGCAGGCATTCGATCCCCAGGCTCATGTCATCCAGGCGCCCGGCGGCATTCAGGCGCGGGCCGAGGATAAAGCCCAGGTCAGTGGAAGTGATGCGTGCCGCGTCGCGCTTGGCCACTTCCAGGATCGCCTTGATCCCTGGCCGCGCACGACCGGCGCGGATACGCTCCAAGCCCTGGTGCACGAGGATGCGATTGTTGGCGTCCAGGGGCACCACGTCGGCGACGCTGCCCAGGGCAACCAGGTCGAGCAACTCGCCGATGTTGGGTTGTGGCTTGCTTTCGTACCAGCCCAAGCTGCGCAGGCGCGCGCGCAGGGCCATCAGCACGTAGAAGATCACGCCGACACCCGCCAGGGCCTTGCTCGGGAACTCACAGCCGGGCTGGTTCGGGTTGACGATGGCGTCCGCTGCCGGCAACTCATCGCCGGGCAAGTGGTGGTCGGTCACCAGCACTTGCAGCCCCGCCGCTTTCGCCGCCGCCACGCCTTCGACGCTGGAGATGCCGTTGTCCACGGTAATCAGCAGTTGAGGCTCGCGCTGCAGCGCAACGGCGACGATCTCCGGAGTCAGGCCATAGCCGTATTCGAAGCGGTTGGGCACCAGGTAGTCGACATGCGCCGCACCGAGCAGGCGCAAGCCCAAGGTGCCCACGGTGCTGGCAGTGGCGCCGTCGGCGTCGAAGTCGCCGACGATGAGGATGCGCTGGCGCTGCTCCAACGCGGTCACCAGCAAGTCCACCGCCGCGTCGATGCCCTTGAGCTGCTGATAGGGAATCAACCGCGCCAGGCTTTTATCCAGCTCGGCCTCGGACTGCACCCCGCGCGCGGCGTAGAGACGGGTCAACAGCGGTGGCAATTCACCGAGAAACGGCAGGACAGCGGGCAACGGGCGAGGATCGATACGCATGGGGTGACGGGAGCTTCTCTTCTATTCGACAGTTAGTTAGCAATGCTAAGGGCAACGCAGATCAAATGTGGGAGCTGGCTTGTTGTGGCGAGGGAGCTTGCTCCCGTGGGCTGCGTAGCAGCCTCTCGCTTTTTGGGGGGCGCTTCGCACCCCAGCGCAAGCAAGCTTGCTCACCACAACAAGCCGGCCCCTACAGGTTTAGCCGCGTTCGCCGACCAGCCATTGCAGTTGGACTTCATGCTGGCCGCGATCATCGGTGACGAAGATCGTGCCTTCGCTGATCATCACGTCCCACTTGATAACACGAGGCATGTCCTTGGCCAGGGTCTCGAGGACTTCCTGGGGCACGGCGGCGATGTGCACGTTTTTCAGGTTATTCGCCACCGGCACTACCTTGCCTTCCCACACGCGCAGGCTGCCATAGGCCAGCAGGCTGGTGCGTTCGGTGCGGCGCGAGCACCAGGTGAGGCGGTCGGCGTCGGGCTGGCCGACTTCGATCCAGTGCAAAACCCGATCATCCAGGCTTTTTTCCCACAGGGCTGGCTCGTCTACATCTGACAGGCCACGGCCGAACGCCAACTGCTCGTTGTACCAGAGGGCGTACGCCAACAGACGCACGGTCATGCGCTCTTCGGTTTCCGAAGGGTGGCGGGCGATGGTCTGTTTGACGCTCTCGTACACCGAGCGATCGAGGTCGGTGAGGTTGAGTTCGAATTTGTAGGTCGTGGACGGCTGGGCCATGAACGGACTTCTAGAGACAGGGAAAGGCGGCCAGTCTAACCGATGGCGAGGTCATTCAACGAATCCTGCGCTGCATCATCCTTATCCCTGGGCCGCTCGCCTATGTTAAAAGGCATCACACTACCGCTGCGCGCAGACAAGGATCCCCATGTCGTTTAATGCCAAACCGCTTGCCGGCCTGAAAGTCATCGAACTCGGCACCCTGATCGCCGGCCCATTCGCCTCCCGCATCTGCGCGGAATTCGGCGCCGAGGTGATCAAGGTCGAATCACCCGACGGCGGCGACCCGCTGCGCAAATGGCGCAAGCTGTACGAGGGCACGTCGCTGTGGTGGTTTGTGCAGGCGCGCAACAAGCAGTCGCTGACATTGAACCTCAAGCACCCGGACGGCCTGGCCATCCTCAAACAACTGCTGGCGGACGCCGACATCCTGATTGAGAACTTCCGCCCTGGCGTGCTGGAAAAGCTCGGCCTGAGCTGGGAAACCCTGCACGCCCTCAACCCCAAGCTGGTGATGGTGCGCCTCTCCGGCTTTGGCCAGACCGGGCCAATGAAAGACCAGCCAGGGTTCGGTGCGGTGGGTGAGTCCATGGGCGGCCTGCGCTACATCACCGGTTTCGAAGACCGCCCGCCGGTGCGTACCGGCATTTCCATCGGCGATTCAATTGCCGCGTTGTGGGCGGTGATCGGCGCGCTGATGGCGCTGCGTCATCGAGAGGTTAACGGCGGCCTGGGCCAGGTGGTGGATGTGGCGCTGTACGAAGCCATCTTCGCCATGATGGAAAGCATGATTCCGGAGTTCGATGTGTTTGGCTTCATTCGCGAACGCACCGGCAACATCATGCCCGGTATTACGCCGTCCTCGATCCACACCAGCGCCGACGGCAAGCATGTACAGATTGGCGCCAACGGCGATGCGATCTTCAAGCGCTTCATGTGCGCCATTGGCCGTGAAGACCTGGCCAATGACCCTGTACTTGCCAGCAATGACGGCCGCGATAGCCGCCGTGATGAGCTGTATGGGGTGATTGATCGCTGGGTGAACTCGCTGCCGCTGGACCAGGTGGTCGACCTGCTGAATAAGGCCGAGGTGCCTGCCAGCCGGATCTACAGTGCCGAGGACATGCTCGGCGACCCGCAATTCCTCGCCAGGGAAATGTTCCTCGAGGCCAAGCTGCCCGGTGGCAAGGACTTCAAGATGCCCGGCATCGTGCCCAAGCTGTCGGACACGCCGGGCAGCTGCGAATGGGTGGGGCCGCAGTTGGGCGAACATAACAGCGTGGTGCTCGGCGGGCTGGGCTACGACGCGGCCGCCATTGTGCGTTTGCGCGAGGAAGGCGCGATCTGATGGCGCGTCGGCTCGTTCAGCTAGGCCTCGGCGCCCTGCTCGCCTGCGGCTGGCCCCTGGCCGCCAGCGCCGCAGACACGCTGATCTGGCTGTTGCGTGACCTGCCGCCCCTGACTATTTTCGAAGGCCCACGCAAAGGCCAGGGGGCGTTGGACGAATTATTGCCGAGGCTGATCGAACGCCTGCCGGAATATCGGCACCAGGTGCTTCACGTCAATCGCGCACGGGGCACACAAATGCTGCGTGAATCCTCGTTCACTTGCGACCCCTCGCTGCTGTGGACGCCGGAACGGGCCACGTACGTAGTGTTTTCTCGCCAGGCGTTTGCCGTTCCCAGTAATGGCGTCACGATCCGGCGCAGCCAGCAGGAAGCCATGGCGCCCTTTATCGTGGATAGCCAATTCGACCTGCAGGCGTTTCTCGACACCCCTGGAGCACGCGTAGGCGCCACCGCAGAACGCAGCTACGGCCCGGTTATCGATGAGCAACTTAAACACGCCGACGCGCACAAGCTGGCGCTCCATTACGGCAATGATGCGCTGGGCAGCTTGTTACAAATGCAGCGCCTGGGACGGCTGGAAGCGGTGCTGGGTTACTCGCCGGAAATTCGCTACCACTCGCTGCAACAAGGAATCGCTGCCGACGACCTGCATTTTTACCCGATCAAAGGCACAGCGTCCTACCAACGTACGCATATCGCCTGCTCGGATACGCCCCAGGGGCGCCGTGCCATCGAACGAATCGACCAAGTGCTGCGTGACATCCCTCTGGAAGACGTGCAGCAGTCCTATGCCAAGTGGCTGGACCCGGTCATGCGCGAACAGTACCTGCGCGACAACCCGCAGTTTTTCCAGGACTCACCAGCGCCGTGACAAATTGCAGGCAAAAAGAAACCCCGAGGCGTGGGGAGACACTTCGGGGTTAAACGTGGCCAACAAAGACCAGTACAGCAAGCCACAAACACCGGAGCACAATGTTTGCTCTTGCTGTTACGAAATCTGACCGGCCACGCTGTAGGAAGTTTCCACACTTAAACAATTCTTCATGCGGCAGCGGGGCTGCGCGTCTGGGCCGCGTTACGCAAGGCCGCAATGACCGAGGGTTCCAAGCGCCCTTCGGCAATCTTGATATCGCGCAGCAGGCAATCCACCACATCTACCAGTACGCGCTTGTCCATCAATTGCGCGCGATCGACTTCACGTTCGACCACGATAGCACCGGCAGGATTCTTCACCGTCACCAGGCACTCGTCCTGCACACCGGAGGTGGTCAGCGTAACCTGATAAGGGCTCAGTGCTTCTTCGAGCAATAGGCTGATACTTTCCATCTCGATCACCACTCAATAGTTCGGGAACAATCGTTTCAACGGGAGCTGCATCTATCCTAAGTGACTGGTTGTTACGTAGGAAAGTTCGCTTTTTCGTCTTTATGGGGCCGTCAGGGAGTGACGTGGACCAGCATGCGCTTGCAACATGACAACGAAAAAACGGCCGCACATAAGTGCTTACGCAATGGGTCGCTGTTTTCAGGGTTTCCGGGCGCTGAGGCCCAGGGTGAATCCTATACTCGGTGGGCGCTGATCACTTCGCCTTGCAGGCAGGAGCGCAAGTCAAAAGGCCCTTATTGCGAAGGAAAAAAACGATGCTGGAACACGATAAAGAGCGAGCTGCGTTAGAGAAGATTCACGCCGACATATCTCGCATCTACGCGGAGCAACGCAAACTCACTGCCGAGACACACAAGATAACTCGTGAGAATTTCTGGTATCCCTTGGGGGTCGTCATGGCCATGTTTACGGCGTTCAGCACCGTGCTAGCCATCGCGCAGAAACTACTCGCGTAGCCGCTTACACCAAGCGGGCCTGCCAGAACAAAAAACGCCGCTGACCCAAGGAAGGGAAAGCGGCGTTTTTGTCTACGCGGTGTGCCTTACAGCGGCTTACCCCGGTTGCCATGCTGGCTCACAAACGCCTGCACAGCCTTCAGGTCATTGGCCAACACGGTGCAACGCTCTTCACGCTCGAACAGGTCTGCCAAGTGCACCGGCAGCTCCAGCGCCTTGCCAACACCAGCCTTCTCTACCGCTTCCGGGAATTTAACCGGGTGGGCGGTGCCGAGGATCACCATCGGAATGTCCAGGCTGCGGCGGCATTCGCGGGCGGCCTTCACACCGATAGCGGTGTGCGGGTCGAGCAGCTCGCCGGTCTGGGCATAGACTTCAGCAATGGTTTCGCAGGTCTGTGCATCGTCCACGGCCAGGGAGTCGAACAGCTTGCGGGTTTCGGTCCAGCGCTCTTCATCAACGCTGAAACCGCCACCGCTCTTGAAGGTATCCATCAAGCCGGCAATGGCCGCGCCGTTGCGACCGTGCATGTCGAACAGCAGGCGTTCGAAGTTCGACGAGACCATGATGTCCATTGACGGCGACAGGGTCGCGTGCAGGGTTTCCTTGACGTACTGGTTGCCGCTCATGAAGCGGTGCAGGATGTCGTTGCGGTTGGTGGCGACGATCAACTGGTTGATCGGCAGGCCCATGTTGCGCGCCAGGTAACCGGCGAAAATGTCGCCGAAGTTGCCGGTCGGCACCGAGAACGACACCGAGCGCGCCGGGCCGCCCAGCTGCAGCGAGGCATGGAAGTAGTAGACGATCTGGGCCATGATCCGCGCCCAGTTGATCGAGTTCACTGCCACCAGGCGTGTACCCTTCAGGAAGCTCTGGTCGGCGAAGCTGTTCTTGACCATTTCCTGGCAGTCATCGAAGTTGCCCTCGATGGCAATGTTGTGGATGTTCTCGCCGAAAATGGTGGTCATCTGCCGGCGTTGCACTTCCGACACGCGCTTGTGCGGGTGCAGGATGAAGATGTCGACATTTTCGCAGTGCTTGCAGCCTTCGATGGCGGCCGAACCGGTATCACCGGAGGTGGCGCCGATGATCACCACGCGCTCTCCGCGTTTCTCCAGCACATAATCCAGCAGGCGACCCAGCAGTTGCAGGGCGAAATCCTTGAACGCCAGGGTCGGGCCGTGGAACAGCTCCAGGACCCATTCGTTGCCGTTCAACTGGCGCAGAGGTGCAATGGCGTTGTGGGAAAATACGCCGTAGGTCTCTTCCAGGATCTTTTTGAAGTCCGCATCCGGAATGCTGCCGGTGACGAACGGGCGCATCACCCGGAACGCCAGCTCGTGGTACGGCAGGCCGGCCCACGAAGCGATTTCTTCCTGGGTGAACCGTGGCAGGTTTTCCGGCACGTACAGGCCGCCGTCGGTGGCAAGGCCTGCCAGCAGGACGTCTTCGAAATTCAGGGCCGGTGCCTGGCCGCGGGTGCTGATATAACGCATGACTGGCTCCTCTAGAGCATTCTTGGACAAGGGCCGCCGAACCTGCGGGGCCCTTGCCGCAAAACCATTAGTTCAGGTGTTCGACGCGAATCCGCACCACCGGGCCGACCACGCCTTGCAGGGCTTCCAGGGCGGCGATGGCATCGTTGATGTGCTGTTCGAGCACGCGATGAGTCAGCAGGATCATCGGCACCTGGCCGTTTTGCTCCTCGACTTCCTTCTGCATGATCGACTCGATATTGATGCCGCGCTCCGACAGGATGCTGGCGACCTGGGCCAATACGCCGGGATGATCCTGGGCCTGGATGCGCAGGTAGTAGGCGCTTTCGCAGGCTTCAATCGGCAGGATCGGATGGGCCGACAACGAATCCGGCTGGAAGGCCAGGTGCGGCACACGGTTTTCCGGGTCGCTGGTCATGGCGCGGACCACGTCCACCAGGTCGGCGATCACCGACGAAGCGGTCGGTTCCATGCCGGCGCCGGCGCCGTAGAACAGGGTCGAACCCGCCGCATCACCGTTGACCATCACGGCGTTCATCACGCCATTGACGTTGGCGATCAGGCGGTCGGCCGGGATCAGCGTCGGGTGCACACGCAGCTCGATGCCCGCAGGTGTGCTACGCGCCACGCCCAGGTGCTTGATGCGGTAGCCCAGGGCTTCGGCGTAGTTCACGTCGGCGGTGGTCAGCTTGGTGATGCCTTCGGTGTAGGCCTTGTCGAACTGCAGCGGGATACCAAAGGCGATGGACGCCAGGATGGTCAGCTTGTGAGCGGCGTCGATACCTTCCACGTCGAAAGTCGGGTCGGCTTCGGCGTAACCCAGGGCCTGGGCTTCGGCCAGCACGTCTTCGAAGGTGCGGCCCTTTTCGCGCATTTCGGTAAGGATGAAGTTACCGGTGCCGTTGATGATGCCGGCCACCCAGTTGATGCGGTTGGCGGACAGGCCTTCACGGATCGCCTTGATCACCGGGATGCCACCGGCCACGGCGGCTTCGAACGCGACGATCACGCCCTTCTCACGCGCCTTGGCGAAGATCTCGTTGCCGTGCACGGCGATCAGCGCCTTGTTGGCGGTCACCACGTGCTTGCCGTTCTCGATGGCCTTGAGCACCAGCTCACGGGCCACGGTGTAGCCGCCGACCAGCTCGATGACGATATCGATTTCAGGGTTGGTGGCAACGGCGAAGACATCGTTGGTAATCGCAATACCGGTCGTTTCGAACTGAGGCTTTGGCGAACGCGTGGCAATTTGCGCCACTTCAATCCCGCGACCTGCACGGCGGGAAATTTCCTCAGCGTTACGCTGAAGTACGTTAAAGGTGCCGCCACCGACGGTCCCTAACCCACAGATGCCTACTTTGACCGGTTTCACTGAAGAACTCCCCATGAAACGGCCGACGCTAGGTCGGCCGTGGAAAACAGCCGCACGACTGCGGCTTGCAATTAACGACCCGCCGACGTGTCAGCGAGCCTTGATCGTCGACGTTTCGACGATACTGATTTATTTGGCACTGAGCGCCAGTTTGGCAACTTGTGGTGCCGGCTGGTAGCCCGGAATCACTTGGCCGTCAGCCAAAACGATGGCCGGTGTACCGTTCACGCCGATGGACTGGCCCAGGGCGAACTGCTTGGAAACCGGGTTGGCGCATTTGGCCGCCTTGATTTCCTTGCCGTCGACCATCTTGTCCATGGCTGCCTTCTTGTCGGCCGAGCACCACACCGCTTGCAGCTGCTCGTCACCCGGCGAACCCAGGCCCTGGCGCGGGAACGCAACGTAGCGCACTTCCACACCCAGCTTGTTCAGCGCCGGCACTTCGGCGTGCAGCTTGTGGCAATACGGGCAGGTGGTGTCGGTGAACACGGTGATGTGGGTCTTGGTCTCGCCGATGGCCGGGTAAACCACGGTTTCTGCTACCGGAATGCCATTGATCAGCTTGGACACGCCCAGGCGCTCGGCTTTCTCGGTGAGGTTGACCGGCTTGCCGTCCTTCAACTGGAACAGGTAACCCTGGACGATGTACTGGCCGTCGGCACTGGCGTACAGCACGCGGCTGCCCTTGAGCTTGACTTCATACAGGCCGGCCATCGGGCTGGCGCTGATGCTTTCGATCGGGGTATCGAGTTGCAGGTTGGCCAGGCTCTTGCGGATGGTCTGCTCGGCAGCGTCATCGGCAAACGCAAAGGTGGAAACCAACGCAATGGCTGCGGCGGCAATAATCTGGGTCAAGCGCATGGGAACTCCTGAAGGCAGATGCAGGGACGGGAGCAGTAGCACCGATGTGGAAACTCGGGCATGGGCCGTCCCCTTTGCTAACCGGCAAAGCCTACCACAGTTGGGCCGCAGGGCAGCCCGTGACGGGATAAATTGGCCTTTTACAGGATGTTTTTCAGCCTCGCGGGTGATGCTTGGCGTGCATATCCTGCAAGCGTGCACGCGCCACGTGGGTGTAGATCTGGGTAGTGGATAAGTCGCTGTGCCCAAGCAGCATTTGCACCACACGCAAATCCGCCCCGTGGTTGAGCAAATGCGTGGCGAACGCATGGCGCAACGTGTGGGGCGACAAGGCCTTGCCGATTCCAGCGACCTTGGCCTGATGCTTGATGCGGTGCCAGAAGGTCTGCCGGGTCATCTGCTCGCCACGCAGGCTCGGGAACAGCACATCGCTGGGGCGCCCGCCGAGCAGCTCGCTGCGGGCGTCTCGCATATAGCGCTCGACCCACACAATCGCCTCCTCGCCCATCGGTACCAGCCGCTCCTTGCTGCCCTTGCCCATCACCCGCAGCACGCCCTGACGCAGGTTGACTTGCTCCAGGGTGAGGCTAATCAATTCGGTCACCCGCAGGCCGCAGGCATACAACACCTCCAGCATGGCACGGTCGCGCTGGCCGATGGCCTCACTTAAATCCGGCGCGGCGAGCAAGGCCTCCACATCGGCTTCCGACAGGGATTTGGGCAATGGCCTGCCGAGTTGTGGCATGTCGACTTGCAGGGTGGGATCGAGGGCGATCAGCTTTTCCCGCAGCAGATAGCGATAAAACCCACGCACACCGGAGAGGAATCGCGCGGTGGAGCGTGGCTTGTAGTTCTGTTCCAGGCGCCAGGCCAGGTGATCGAGGATCAGCTCGCGGCCGGCGTTGATCAATTCGAGGTTTTTTTCCTGCAGCCAGCCGTTGAACAGCGCCAGGTCGCTGCGGTAGGCCTGGCGCGTGTTGTCTGACAGGCCTTTTTCCAGCCACAGTGCGTCGAGGAAGCGGTCAATCAAGGGGTGGTCAATGGCAGGCATGGAGGCTCAGGCGGATTTCTGTAATGTCTGTTAGATCCTATCGCAGTTCAAGCCAGCTCCCACAGGGGTTTTGTGTCGGGCGCTGAGATGTGCCCGACACCGATCAAATGTGGGAGCTGGCTTGCCTGCGAAGGCCGCAACTCGGTCCCAGCTCAGTCGGCAAAGCCAGGTAACACCGGCACTGGGCGTTTGTCCGCATCAATGGCCACAAAGCTGAACACGCCCTGGATTGCTTTTTCGCGGCCATCGGCGCTCATGCTCTCGACGAACACTTCCACCTCGACCTTGAGACTGGTGTTACCAACCTTGATCACACGGCCGATCAACTCGACGATGGAGCCCGCCGGGATCGCGTGGTTGAAGTCGATACGGTCGGTAGACACCGTCACCAGCGGCAAGCGGCAAAAGCGCGTGGCGGTAATGAACGACACTTCATCCATCCACGCCAAGGCGGTGCCACCGAACAGGGTGTTGTGGTGGTTGGTAGTCGGCGGGAACACGGCCTTGGTCACGTGGGTCACGGACAGGTCAGTGCGGCGCTGGATTTCTTCAAGGCGGGTGGTAATGGACAAATACCGGCAAATGGACAAATTTCAGGCACAAAAAAGCAGCCCGTAGGCTGCTTTTTTCTGCATCGGGAAGCTGGACTTAAGCCAGTTTTTCCTTGATGCGAGCTGCTTTACCGGACAGGTCACGCAGGTAGTACAGCTTGGCTTTACGTACGTCACCGCGACGCTTGACGGCCATGCTGTCGATTTGCGGGCTGTAGGTCTGGAAAGTACGCTCTACGCCAACACCGTTGGAGATTTTACGAACAGTGAAAGCACTGTTCACACCACGGTTACGCTTGGCGATTACCACGCCTTCGAACGCTTGCAGACGCGAACGGTCGCCTTCCTTCACTTTCACCTGAACGACAATGGTGTCGCCCGGGGCAAAGGTAGGGATCTCTTTGGTCATCTGCTCTGCTTCGAGTGCAAGGATGATTTTGTTAGTCATGCTGTGCTCCTAAGGTAAGTCAATGGACCTACCATCGATACGTTGTTAACTATCGTCCCGCGCGAGGATGTATTCCTCGAGCAGCTTCTTCTCTTCTCCAGAAAGCGAGCGGCTTTCCAGAAGATCGGCGCGTCGTTCATAGGTCCGACCAAGGGACTGCTGTAAACGCCAACGCCGGATGTGTGCGTGATTGCCACTTAGCAATACGTCGGGAACACGCTGATCCGCATACACCTCCGGTCGGGTGTAGTGCGGGCAATCCAGCAAACCATCCGTGAAGGAATCTTCCTCCGCGGAGTCCGCATGCCCTAAAGCTCCAGGCAGCAGTCGTGTAACCGCATCTATCAGGACCATCGCCGGCAGCTCGCCGCCAGACAGGACATAGTCCCCAATCGACCACTCTTCATCGACATGAGCTTCAATAAAACGCTCGTCAATGCCTTCATAGCGACCGGCAATCAGGATCAGTGCTTCCTCATTCGCCAGTTCGCGGACCCCAGCCTGTTTCAGCTGACGGCCTTGAGGGGACAGGTAAATTACCTTCGCCTTCTCCCCGGCGGCGGCCTTGGCCTGAACCAACGCGTCTTCCAGGGGCTTGATCTTCATCACCATGCCCGGACCACCGCCAAATGGGCGATCGTCTACAGTGTGATGTCGATCCGTCGTGTAGTCTCGCGGGTTCCAACAGGTGAGCTGCAACAGCCCCTGTTTCACCGCCCGACTGGTGATGCCGTACTCGCTGATGGCGGAAAACATCTCGGGAAACAAACTGATCACTTCAATGCGCAAATTAGCCACGCTTAGAAGTCCGCGTCCCATTCCACCTTCATCTCGCCCGCTGCCAGGTCGACGGCCAACACGCATTGCTCGGTATAGGGCAACAGGCGTTCGCGATCATCCAGGCTGCCAGCGCAAGGCTTGACCACCATTACATCATTGGCGCCGGTTTCCAGAAGATGATCGATTTTCCCGAACAGTTGCCCGAGTTGATCAATAACCTTCAGACCTTCCAGCTGGTACCAGTAGTACTCGCCGTCGGTCAATTCAGGGAACAGGTTGCGCGGCACGCAGATCTCATAACCGGCCAGAAGACGAGCTTCTTCACGGTCATCAAGACCCTTGAGCTTTGCGACCAGGAACTTATCGCTCCCGCGTCCACTGACCAGCTCGACCTGTTTAACACTACCTTCGCGCTTGAGCGTCCAGGTCTTGTACTGCAACAGGTTTTCAGTCGGATCAGTAAAGGAATACACCTTCACTTCGCCGCGAACGCCATGAACAGAGTAAATCTTGCCGATAACGATCAAATCATCAGCAACAGCTGGCGTCGCGTTCATATTGCTCAGGCTGCGGCCTTAGCCGAGTCCTTCAACAGTTTTGCTACGCGCTCGGATGGCTGTGCACCCACGCTCAGCCAGTAGGCTACGCGCTCTTGGTTCACGGACAGACGAACTTCTTGACCACGAGCAACAGGGTTGAAGAAACCAACCTGTTCCTTGTGCGAACCGTCGCGCGGGTTGCGGCTGTCGGTTACGGTCAAGTGGTAAAACGGGCGCTTTTTGGAGCCGCCAAGGGCAAGACGGATTGTTAGCATGTGAACATCGTTCCTGTAGTCGGTGCTGCAAATCTAAATGCACAGCGGGCATAGGTGCCCGAAAGGCCGCATATTCTAAGGAATATCCGGACTTTTGCAAATGTCTTTTTCTGGCGCCTATCAGCGTGCCATTCAGATCTGCTATAGAGCCGTCGGTTAAAACGGCGAGTCAGCGCCCGCCAATGGCGGGTTTGCTGGAGATCCCACATCCCTGTGGGTCGGAGCAGGAGCTGGGCTCCCGCTCGAATACTTTACATTTTCGGCATGCCGCCGCCGGGCAACATGCCGCCCATGCCGCGCATCATCTTGGCCATTCCGCCCTTGGCGGAGAATTTCTTCATCATCTTCTGCATCTGCTTGTGCTGCTTGATCAAGCGACCGATGTCCTGCACCTGGGTGCCGGAACCCATGGCGATCCGACGCTTGCGCGAACCGCTGATCAGCTCAGGGTCGCGGCGCTCGGCCGGGGTCATGGAGTTGATGATGGCTTCCATCTGCTTGAACTGCTTCTCTGCCGCGCCCTGGGCATTGCCCATTTGCGCCAGGTTCACACCGCCGATGTTCGGCAGCTTGTCCATCAGGCCGCCGAGGCCGCCCATGTTCTTCATTTGTTGCAGCTGGTCGCGGAAGTCTTCGAGATCGAAGCCCTTGCCCTTCTTCAGCTTCTTGGCCAGCTTGTCGGCCTTGTCCTTGTCGAGCGTGGCTTCGGCCTGTTCGATCAGGCTGAGCACGTCACCCATGCCGAGGATGCGCGAGGCGATACGCTCAGGGTGGAACGGCTCGAGCGCTTCGCTCTTCTCGCCCATACCGATGAACTTGATCGGCTTGCCGGTGATGGCACGCACCGACAGCGCGGCACCGCCACGGGCGTCACCGTCGACCTTGGTCAGGATCACGCCGGTCAGCGGCAGTGCGTCACCAAAGGCCTTGGCAGTATTGGCCGCATCCTGGCCGGTCATGGCGTCGACCACGAACAGCGTCTCGACCGGGTTGATCGCGGCATGCAGCGCCTTGATCTCGCCCATCATCTCTTCGTCGATGTGCAGGCGACCGGCGGTATCGACGATGACCACGTCGATGAACTTTAGCTTGGCTTCTTTAATAGCGGCGTTGGCGATGTCGACCGGCTTCTGGCTCAGGTCGGACGGGAAGAAGGTCACGCCCACTTCGCCCGCGAGCATTTCCAGCTGCTTGATGGCCGCCGGACGGTACACGTCGGCCGACACCACCATCACCGACTTCTTCTTGCGCTCTTTAAGGAAGCGCGCCAGCTTGCCGGCAGTGGTGGTCTTACCCGCACCCTGCAGACCGGCCATCAGCACGACGGCCGGTGGCACGGCGCTGAGGTTCAGGTCTTCGTTGGCCGCGCCCATCAGGCTTTCGAGCTCGGCCTGGACGATCTTCACAAAGGCCTGGCCCGGCGTGAGGCTGCGAGACACTTCGGTGCCTACCGCGCGCTCTTTGACCGAGTTGACGAAGTCCTTCACCACCGGCAAGGCCACGTCGGCTTCCAGCAACGCCATGCGCACTTCACGCAAGGTGTCTTTAATATTGTCCTCGGTCAGCTTGGCCTTGCCGGTTACGTGGCGCAGCGTCTGCGAGAGACGGTCAGTCAGATTTTCAAACATGCGCGATCCTTTCAGGCCCTATTCATAGACCGAGGTAATGGCGGCCCAGGCTGTGGTAAATCGCTATTAAAAACAGCGCTCGGCGAGCCTGCGGCGTGGGCAGGTCGCGGATTATAGCGAAGACTGCCGCCATGCACACCCGCTGTCTGGCTTGAGAGTCTTTCGTGTTACGCGGGGGTATGCCAAACTCAGCGCCTTTCGGGCCTGCTTAACAGGATTTATGCTCCCTTTGTCACCCAGTTTGCTACCCAGCCTCGCCGCCGCCATCTTGTATGCCGCTGCGACTCTCTACCAGGGCACTCGTCTGGCCCAAGGCGCCAAGGCGGACAAACGCCTGCTGGTAGGCCTTGGCGTCCTCGCCCTGCTGGCCCATGCTGCCAGCCTGTTTACCCATTTGATGACGCCCGTCGGCCTGGGCCTGGATTTTTTCAGCGCCGCCAGCCTGATTGCTGCCGCCGTTATCGCACTGACCCTGATGGCCTGCTACCGGATTCCCGTCGAGAACCTGCTGGTACTGTTGTTCCCGCTGGGCGTGCTGACGGTGCTACTGGCGCAATTCGCCCCCACCGGCACGGTGCAGGTGATTGATGAAGAGCCCGGCATCCTCGCGCACATCCTGCTGTCGATCCTGGCCTACGGCATGTTCACCATCGCGGTGTTCCAGGCCCTGCTCCTGCTGCTGCAGGACCACCAGCTAAAGCACAAGCATCCGTCCGGGCTGATCAAGAACTTCCCGCCGCTGCAAACCATGGAGAGCCTGCTGTTCGGCTTCCTGTGGGCCGGCTGGACGCTGCTCTCGCTGTCGCTGATCTCCGGCTGGCTGTTCGTCGAAAACCTGTTCGCCCAGCACCTGGTGCACAAGACCCTGCTGGCGTGCCTGGCCTGGGTGGTGTTCAGCGTCTTGTTGTGGGGCCGCAACCGCCTCGGCTGGCGCGGGCACAAGGCGATCCGCTGGACCCTGGCCGGTTTCTGCCTGCTGATGCTGGCCTATTTCGGCAGCAAGCTGGTCCGCGAATACATCCTGCATATCTGACGGGCAGCGATCATGGACAACCTGCCACTGGAGCCGATGCTCGCGGTAATCGCCCTGCTGGTCCTATGGGCCGCACTGTTCACCGCCATCGAAGCCGCGCAACAACACCTGCTGGCCCTGCGCCCCGGCACACGCCAGGGCGACAAGGCGGCCGCCCGCCTGAGCTTCCCGCGTAACAGCCTGATCCTGTGCAACAGCCTGTGTCGCGCCGCCGTGGTGATCCTCTGCACGCTGCTGGCCATCTATGCCTGGGCGCAGAACGGGCCCTGGCTGGGTTGGATGATCTCCTGCGCGATCCTGTTGGTTCTGGCCGATTACCTGCCCCGCGCCCTCGCCGTCCGCCATCCGCAGGCCGTGCTGGGCTTTGGCAATACGCTGTTGGGCGTGCCGCTGAAAATCCTCTACCCGCTGGCCTGGCTGCTCAAT
The DNA here is from genome assembly GCF_979253545.1 of Pseudomonas sp. AC112. Classification (NCBI taxonomy): domain Bacteria; kingdom Pseudomonadati; phylum Pseudomonadota; class Gammaproteobacteria; order Pseudomonadales; family Pseudomonadaceae; genus Pseudomonas; species Pseudomonas sp. AC112. The sequence continues at coordinate 3,519,712 of NZ_CEEDCM010000001.1, read as the reverse complement.
GGCATCAGCCTGTTGCTGTTGCGCCCCTTTGTGCGCAAGGCCGGCGCAGTGAAAAAGAGCGACGAGCCGCTGCCCGGCCACGACGACGAGCCGGAACCCGAGACAGACGAAGGCCGCACCCCAGGCATGCCTGGCATCCACGCGCTGGACAACATCACCGTCAATGACATCCTGGTGCCACGCAGCGAAGTGGACGGCATCAACCTGGATGACTCGGTCGAGGACATCATCGAGCAACTGCGCACCTCCCAGCGTACGCGCCTGCCGGTGTTCCACAGTGATATCAACCAAGTGCAGGCCGTGCTCAACACCCGGCAGATCCAGCACCTGCTGCCCGACGCCAGCCTGACCAAGGAAGCGTTGCTCGCCGCCTGCCACGAACCTTACTTCGTCCCGGAAAGCACGCCCCTGCAACTGCAACTGCTGAACTTCCACAAGCAACAGCGGCGCCTGGGCATGGTGGTGGACGAGTATGGCGAAGTGCTCGGCATTGTGACGCTGGAAGATATTCTCGAAGAAATCGTCGGTGAGTTCGAAAGCGAACAGAGTGCCGACAACCCGCATATCGAGGCCCAGCCCGATGGCCGCTACATCATTGATGGCGCCGCCTCGATCCGCGAACTGAACAAGAGCTTGAGCTGGCACTTGCCCAGCGATGGCCCCAAGACCCTCAACGGCCTGGTCACCGAAGCCCTGGAGACCATCCCGGACTGCGCGGTGTGCCTGAAAATCGGCCGCTACCGCCTGGAAATCCTTGAGACCGAGGACAACCGGGTGAGCAAGGTACTGATCTGGCACACCAGCCGAATGCCCGTCGCCGCCTGAATCAACTCGGTTCATGTGGGAGCTGGCTTGCCTGCGATAAAATCGCCTCGGTTTCACTGAATGACCGAGGTGCCTGCATCGCAGCGGTGCGACGACTCGACAAGCCAGCTCCCACACAGACCCAGTTCCAAACCTTAGATCCTCACCAGCCCCCTTGTTGTATGTTCAAACCCCTTCCTATAATCCCAGCGGCTTACCAAAGCCCCGCCCGACCGCGTGCTACCCGCACTCAGCGCGTCCAGGCACCGCTTTACCGTGTCTGACCGGTGTTCGCTCCCATCCCGAGCCGCCCCGCGCACACCCCTGATCCATGGGTGCTCGACCAATAATAATCCGCGTCCAAACGCGCAATGACCGTCAGGGATACCGCCATGAGCACCACCTACAACGAGGCCGCGACCGCCGCCCCGACCAACTCGACTGCACGCGTCGCCACGGCGAGCATTGTCGGCACCGCCATCGAGTTCTACGACTTCTATATCTACGCCACGGCCGCTGCGCTGGTGATCGGCCCGGTGTTCTTCCCGCAGACCTCCGGCACCGCGCAGATGCTGGCGTCGTTCCTGACCTTCGGTATCGCGTTCATCGCCCGCCCAATGGGCTCGGCGCTGTTCGGCCACTTCGGTGATCGCATCGGGCGCAAATCGACGCTGGTGGCCTCGCTGTTGCTGATGGGCGTGTGCACCACGCTGATTGGCTTGCTGCCCGGCTATGACAGCATCGGGGCCTGGGCACCGATCCTGTTGTGTGTGCTGCGTTTCGGCCAGGGCCTGGGCCTTGGCGGCGAATGGGGCGGCGCGGCACTGCTGGCGACCGAGAATGCGCCCAAGGGCAAACGCGCCTGGTTCGGCATGTTCCCGCAACTCGGCCCGTCGATCGGCTTCCTGGCCGCCAACGGCTTGTTCCTGATCCTGGCCATGAGCCTGAACGACGAGCAGTTCCGCAGTTGGGGCTGGCGCATCCCGTTCATCCTCAGCGCTGCGCTGGTGATGGTTGGCCTGTACGCGCGACTGAAGCTGCACGAAACGCCAGTGTTCGCCAACGCCGTCGCCAAAGAAGCGCCGGTCAAGGTGCCACTGGTGGAATTGTTCAGCCAGCATTGGCTGCCGGTACTGCTCGGCGCTGCGTCGATGGTGGTGTGTTACGCGCTGTTTTATATCACCACCGCGTTTTCCCTGAGTTATGGCGTTTCAACCCTGGGCTACAGCCGCGAGACCTTCCTCGGCCTGCTGTGCTTTGCAGTACTGTTCATGGGGCTGGCGACGCCATTGGCGGCGCTGGCCAGTGATCGCTACGGGCGCAAGCCGGTGCTGATCGTCGGCGCGATCCTGGCGATCCTGTCGGGCTTCACCATGGAGCCGCTGTTGACTCACGGTTCGACTTGGGCCGTAGCGCTGTTCCTGGCCTTGGAGCTGTTCCTGATGGGCGTGACCTTCGCGCCGATGGGCGCCATGCTGCCGGAACTGTTCCCGACCCGCGTGCGTTATACCGGTGCTTCGGCAGCGTATAACCTGGGCGGGATTGTCGGCGCATCGGCCGCACCGTTCTTCGCGACCAAGCTGGTGGCGATGGGCGGCCTGAGTTATGTCGGCGGGTATGTGTCGGCGGCAGCATTGCTCAGCTTGATTGCTGTGCTGTGCCTGAAAGAGACGCGGGATAATGATTTGAACAAGGTCGCCTGATAGACCGCTATCGCCGGCAAGCCGGCTCCTACATTTGAGGGTATTCACCATTCAAATTGTAGGAGCTGGCTTGCCGGCGATAGACGCGACGCGATTACAGCTCTACAACAACAGCCTTCGAAGCACGGGTAGCCTTCGCCCGAGCCGCTTCAATCGACTCATCCCGCGCCAACGCCACACCCATCCGACGCTGACCGTTCACCTCTGGCTTGCCAAACAGACGCAACGCCGTGTCCGGCTCGCTCAGCGCAGCACCGAGGTTGGCGAACGCAGTCTGGGTCGACTGGCCTTCTACCAGGATCACCGCCGAGGCCGAAGGCCCGAACTGACGGATCAACGGGATCGGCAGGCCCAGGATGGCGCGAGCGTGCAAGGCGAACTGCGACAGGTCCTGGGAAATCAAGGTCACCAGGCCAGTGTCATGCGGGCGCGGCGACACTTCGCTGAACCACACCTGATCACCCTTGATGAACAGCTCTACGCCAAACAGGCCACGGCCCCCCAAGGCCTCGGTCACCGCTTTGGCAACGCGCTCGGACTCGGCCAGGGCAATCGGGCTCATGGCCTGCGGCTGCCAGGATTCCTGGTAGTCGCCCTTCTCCTGACGGTGACCGACTGGCGCGCAGAAGGTGGTACCGCCGACGTGACGCACGGTCAGCAGAGTGATTTCGTAGTCGAAGTCGATAAAGCCTTCGATGATCACGCGGCCTTTACCGGCACGACCACCTTCCTGGGCGTAGTCCCAGGCTTTCTGCACGTCATCAGCGCTGCGCAGCAGGCTCTGGCCCTTGCCCGACGAACTCATCACCGGCTTGACCACGCAGGGGAAGCCCAGGTCCTGCACGGCCTTGCTGTAGTCTTCGAAGGTATCGGCAAAGTGGTACGGCGAGGTCGGCAGGTCCAGCTCTTCGGCGGCCAGGCGACGGATGCCTTCACGGTTCATGGTCAACGAGGTGGCGCGCGCGGTCGGGATCACGGTGAAGCCTTCGGCTTCCAGTTCTACCAGGGTCGCGGTGGCGATGGCTTCGATTTCCGGCACGATGAAGTGCGGCTTCTCGGCCTCGATCACCGCACGCAACGCAGCGCCGTCGAGCATGTTGATCACGTGGCTACGGTGCGCCACCTGCATGGCTGGCGCGTTGGCGTAACGATCCACGGCAATCACTTCGACGCCCAGGCGTTGCAGTTCGATTACCACTTCCTTGCCCAGTTCACCGCAGCCACACAGCAAAACGCGGGTCGCGGTTGGCGACAATGGAGTTCCGATTCGGGTCATCTCAGGTCCTCAGGGGAGCGGATCATTGGGAGAAAGGCCGGCATTTTACATGAACTGCAGCAATTGGCCTCAGTTGACGACGGCGCGCTTGCGGATGCGCCACGCCATGATCAACCACACCACCGTGACCCCGGCGAACTTAGACACCAACGCAGTGCCCGCCACAGCCGGGGTGAGCGCGCCGATCAGGCCGAAGAAGATAAAGGTGTCGAGGGGAATGCTCAGGGCCGAACTTATCCACAGGCGGTCATGCAGCGGGCGTTTAGTGATGCTGAACACCAGCCAGTCAATGCACTCGGACACCGCAAACGCCGTGGCGCTGGCCAGGGCGATGGCTGGGTCGGACGTGACATACGACAACACCAGTGCAGCCAGCATGGCGATGATTGCACCGTGGCCGAAGCGGGTTTGCACCATGTCGCGCAGGATGAATACCAGGCCACCCCAGGCGGACCAGATAACGTCCAGGTGCGGGGCAGTGGAGAAGGCGAAATTGATCAGCACGACGCTGCTGATGTAGGCGATCAGGAAGAGCATGGGGGATGGACCTGTGAACAAGGGGCACAGGGTACTTCACATTTGGAAATATGTCGTCTGGGAGGGCCCTATCGCGGGCAAGCCCGGCTCCCACAATTGTCCGAATTGTCTTGGCTGGCGTCGAACAATGTGGGAGCTGGCTTGCCTGCGATAGCGGTGGTTCAGCCGCCAGATTTTCCGGAAACCATAAACACCATCCCACTCGCCACCGCCCGCTCATGACACAACCCCAACACCACCCGGCGCTCGGCGTTATCCATGCGGCTCCAACGCGTGATCTCATCCACCGTGCGCTGGCAGCCCGTACAAATATCATCGTCATCCAATGCGCAAATGCTCACGCACGGCGAGGCGACGGGGCGCTCAGTCGGGTTCATTCTTCCTGCTCAACCAAGTCACGCGCATAACGCTGCGAGTTATGCACATAGTGCGCGGCGCTGGCTTCAAGCATGCGTTTCTGTGCGTCGGTCAACTCGCGCACCACCTTGCCCGGCGAGCCCATCACCAGCGAACCATCCGGAATTTCCTTGCCTTCGCCAATCAGCGAGTTGGCGCCAATGATGCAGTGCTTGCCGATCTTGGCGCCGTTGAGGATCACCGCGTTGATACCGATCAGGCTGTAATCATCCACCGTGCAGCCATGCAGCATGGCGTTGTGGCCAATGGTCACGCCGGTGCCCAGGGTCAGCGGGTAACCCATGTCGGTGTGCATCACGCTGCCGTCTTGCACGTTGCTGTTCTTGCCGATCAAGATCAGTTCATTGTCGCCGCGCAACACCGCGTTGAACCAGACGTTGGCGCCCTCCTCCAGCTTGACCTTGCCCACCAGCGTGGCATTCGGTGCCACCCAGCTCTGCGGATGAGTCTCGACGCGCGCGTCGCCCAGGCGGTATTTCATGGTTTTTCCTCACGGCGTTGCCATTCAAGTGATGGCTTAGGTATTGATGAAGCTCTTGGGTGGCTGGTGCAGGCTGATCTTGGCGTCGTCATAGAGCAGATTGATCAACTCGACGATCATGATTGCCGTAAGCCCCCAGATCTTGTATTCGCCGAACCGATAGCTGGGCACATACCAACTGCGGCCCTGGTAATCGATCCGGTGGGTATGTTCCCGTGGGTCCTGTCGGAAGAAGTCCAAGGGCACGCTGAAAACAGCGGCGATTTCGGCATCGTTGGCCAGGTATTCGACGTAATCGGGGATGACGCCGACATACGGCGTAACCCGAATGCCATGCAGGGAGATCAACGGGCTCAGCGGGCCGATCACTTCGACCAGTCCGGGCGGCAGGCCGATTTCTTCTTCGGCTTCGCGCAGCGCGGTAAAGATCAGGTCCGGGTCTTCGGGGTCGCGGCGCCCGCCAGGGAAGGCCACTTCGCCACCATGGGTCGAGAGGCCGCTCGCGCGCAGGGTCAGGATCAACTCAGGTTCGTCACTGCGGGTAATCGGCACCAGCACCGCGGCCTCGGGGAAACGCCCGTCGGTTTCCAGCGTGTGGGGGGTGTGATTGCTTACCCGGCGAAGTAGCTCGTCCAGCATGAGTCATCTCGGTCTGTTGGCTACCTTGCATCATGCACCAAAGCGTGCGGGTGCCCAACCCCAAAACCCGCGCCGTGTCGCTAAACGACAACTTGCAGCGCCCTGCCCGTCACGCCAAGATAGGCGCACTTTCCAGGAACCCCAGCATGAATTTCTGCAGCCAGTGCGGTAAACCGGTTACCCAGCGCATCCCCGAAGGCGACGGCCGCCTACGCTTTGTGTGTGATCACTGCTCGACCATCCACTACCAGAACCCCAACATCGTCGCCGGCACCGTACCGGTGTGGGGCGATAAAGTGCTGCTGTGCCGTCGCGCCATCGAGCCACGCCTGGGTTACTGGACCCTGCCCGCGGGCTTCATGGAAAACGGTGAGACCGTGGAGCAGGCCGCCATGCGCGAAACCCTGGAAGAAGCCTGCGCCCGCGTGCACAACCTGAGCATCTACACGCTGATCGACGTACCGCATATCAACCAGGTACATATTTTCTACCGCGCCGACCTGCTCGACCTCGACTTCGCCGCCGGCCCCGAAAGCCTGGAAGTCCAGCTGTTCGACGAAGCCGACATCCCGTGGTCCGAACTGGCTTTCCGCACGGTCGGACGTACCCTGGAATACTTTTTCGCCGACCGCAGGCAACAGTCGTTCCCGGTGCGCAGCGAGGCCGTGCCACCCATGGGCAAGCCCGCGCCATGACCCAAGGGATACCTGTCTTGATGCGTTGGTGGCTTGCACTGCTCTGCCTGTCGTTCGCCACACTGGCGCCAGCCGCCACGGTGCAGACCCTGGGCGGTAAAACGGTCGAGAAAGTGCTGGTGCTCAAGTCCGCCCACCAGTTGCAGTTGATCAACGACGGCAAGCCGTTCAAGACCTACCGCATTTCCCTGGGCAAGAACCCCAAGGGCCACAAGCTGATCGAAGGCGACCGCCGCACGCCAGAGGGCCTGTACTGGATCGACTGGCGCAAGACCAGCGACCGCTTCAACCTGGCCATGCACATCTCCTACCCAAACATCAGCGACGCCGCCCGCGCCCGCCGCGAAGGCGTGAAGCCCGGCAGCATGATCATGATCCACGGCACGCCCGACACCGAGGACTACCCGGAACAGTGGTTCCACACCCTGGACTGGACCGACGGCTGTATCGGCATGCGCAACGTGGACATGCGCGAAGTGTGGAACCTGGTCAAGGACGGCACCCTCATCGAGATTCGTCCGTAATCTCGTACCGTTCGTAAAATAATTCGAAGAAAATTCCTGCCCTGCCCCGCGCCCGCCGGTGAATACCAGTTCACCCCCGCGGGCTGCGCAGTTCTGCGCGCGATAAAGACCTCTCTAATACCACTTGATACCAAGCCCCATTACAGGGCCCTAAAACCAATGCCTGCACCATTTTGACTGCATTGACATGGTATTTAAGTGGTATTAATTTCCGGCCCATACCGGGCGACAACACTCCAATAACCGCATCGGAAACCTTAACGATGAATCCCATCCTGGCCTTGCGCCCCGACGACAAACAATCCACGCCGCTGTACCTGCAATTGGCGCGCAAACTGGAAGCGGCGATCCATGCCGGCCAGTGGACGTCCGAGCAGGCACTGCCGTCAGAACGCGTACTCAGCGAGCAATTGAGCATTTCGCGCGTCACCGCACGCAAGGCGTTGGAAGTGTTGTTTGCCCAAGGGCTGATCCGCCGCAACCAAGGTTCCGGCACCTACATTTCGCCACGCTTGGAACAGCCGCTGTCGCGCCTGTCGGGGTTCAGCGAAATGCTGCGGCTCAAGGGTTTTGTGCCCAGCTCCCAATGGCTGGAGCGTGAACTGACCCAGCCGACCCACGAAGAGATGATCCGCCTGGGCCTGTCGCCCGCCGACAAAGTGGCTCGCCTCAAGCGCTTGCGTAAGGCGGATGACACGGTGATGGCAATTGAAATGACCACCATGCCCGCCTCGGTGCTGCCACAGCCACAAGCCATCGGCCACTCGCTGTACGAATACCTGGAAGGCATCGGCAAACCGGTGGTACGCGCCCTGCAGCATATCCAGGCGATCAATGCCTCGGATGAGTTCGCCAAGCTGGTGGGCATCGCCCCCGGCACCGCCATGCTGCTGATGACCCGGGTCGGCTACACCGCCGACAACACCCCCATCGAAATCACCGACACCTACTGCCGCAACGACTACTACGACTTCGTCGCAGAACTGCGTCGCCACGACTATTCCGCTGAACTGCGAATTTAGAGAACTGCCCATGTCCGAAGACAACATCCTCACGCCCAACGGCTGGATTCGCGGCCGCCTGGTGCACGCGCACGGCAAGGTGGTCGCCATCGAAGGCACGCCCTGCGACCCGGCTGAAAACGAGTTGCCCTACCTGCTGCCGGGCTTTATCGACCTGCATGTGCACGGCGGTGGCGGCGCGGACATCATGGAAGGCCGCGATGCCTTCGAGACGATCACTCGCACCCATGTGCGCTTTGGTACCACCTCGTTGCTGGCCACCACCATGACGGCTCCGGTGGAGGAAATCTCCAGCGTGCTCGGCCAGCTCGGCACGTTCTGCGAGCAACGTCCTACCGGCAGCGCCCGTGTGCTCGGCGTGCACCTGGAAGGGCCCTACATCAATCCCGGAAAACTCGGCGCCCAACCCAACTTCGCCCACACCGCGTTGATGGCCGAAGTGGAAGCCTACCTGCGCCTGGCGCCAATCCGCGTGATCACCATCGCGCCGGAAATCGCCGGCCACGACGCCCTCATCCGCGCCCTCAGCGAACGCGGCGTGCGCATGCAGATCGGCCACACCCTGGGCAGCTACGAAGAAGGCGTCGCCGCCCTCGCCGCCGGCGCCACCAGCTTTACCCATTTGTACAACGCGATGAGCCCGTTGCATCACCGCGAGCCGGGCATCGTCGGTGCCGCGTTGGCCCACGCCAAATACGCCGAACTGATCCCGGATCTGCTCCACGTTCACCCCGGTGCCATGCGCGTGGCGTTGCGCTCGATCCCATGCCTGTATTGCGTCACCGACTCCACCGCCGCCGCCGGCATGCCCGACGGTGAATACAAGCTGGGCAGCCACACCGTGACCAAATGCCTGGGCGGCGTGCGCCTGGCCGACGGCACCCTGGCCGGCAGCACGCTGACCATGGACCAGGCGCTGCGCAACCTGGTGAAGATCGGCCTGCCCATCAGCGAAGCCTCACAACGCCTGTCGCAATTTCCTGCGGACTACCTGGGCCTGGAAGAACGCGGCCGCCTGCAACCCGGCAGCTTTGCCGACTGCGTGCGCCTGGACCGCTCCCTGACACTCACCGACGTAATGGTCGAAGGAGACACCATTGACTTCAAAAATGCTTGAAGAGGCCCTGGCCTCCTGCGACGCCGTGGCCGCCCAACTGCAACGCCTGGACCCGGCGCTGGAAGAAATCGCCGGCCGCCTGCGCCGTCAGCCGCCGCAGGTGGCGATGACCATCGCCCGGGGCAGCTCGGACCATGCCGCCAGCTATTTCGCCTACCTGACCATGCAGCACGTCGGCATTCCGGTGGCGTCGTTGCCGATGTCGGTAGTGACCCTGCTGCAAGCGCCGATGAAAGTCAGCGGCCAGGTCGTATTTGGTTTCTCCCAGTCGGGGCAAAGTCCGGACTTGGTGAACAGCCTGCGTCTGCTTCGCAAACGCGGAGCCCTGAGCATTTCGCTGGTCAACGCCGAAGACTCGCCGCTGGAAGCCGCCTGCGAATTCCATGTGCCGCTGTGCGCCGGGCCGGAACACAGTGTGGCCGCGACCAAAAGCTTCATCGCCACCCTCAGCGCCAGCGCGCAGCTGATTGGCCACTGGAACCAGGAAACCGAGTTGCTGCAAGCCTGCCGCGCCCTGCCCGATGACCTGCGTGCCGCCGCCCAGCAAGATTGGACGGTTGCCATCGACGCCCTGCGCGACTGCCAGCAATTAATGGTCATCGGTCGCGGCGCCGGTTTCGCCATCGCCCAGGAAGCGGCACTCAAGCTCAAGGAAACCTCGGCGATCCAGGCCGAAGCCTTCAGCAGCGCTGAAGTGCGTCACGGACCGATGGCCCTGATTGGCGACAACTATCCCCTGCTGGTCTTCGCCCCGCGCGGCGCCGAGCAAGCCGGCCTGCTGAGCCTGGCCGCCGACATGCGCCAGCGCGGCGCCCGTGTATTGCTGGCTGCGCCGGACGACATCGCCGAGCGCGACCTGACCCTGAGCCGCGCCGAACACCCGACCCTGGACCCGATCCTGGCGATCCAGAGTTTCTACGTGATGGCGGCAGGATTGGCGCAAGCCCGGGGCATGGACCCGGACCAGCCGCGTCACCTGAGCAAAGTTACCCGCACTCACTGAGTGGCGTTTTCCTGATGAGTACCGTGCCCATGTCCTACAACAATAATGAATTGACCCTCAGCGCCCCGTTAAGCGGGCCCGTGCTGACCCTGGGCGACGTTCCTGATGAAGTGTTCGCAAGCCACGCCATGGGCGATGGTATTGCCATCGACCCCCTGAACGATTGCCTGCATGCACCCTGTGACGGCGTGATCATCCATGTCGCACGCACCGGGCACGCCCTGACAATTCGCGCCGAGAACGGTGCCGAGGTGTTGATGCATGTGGGCATCGATACGGTGGAACTGAACGGCGAAGGCTTTGCCTTGCTGGTGAAGGAAGGCGCGAAGGTGAGCAAGGGGCAAGCATTGGTTCAGTTTGACCTGGACCGCATTGCGCGTCAGTGCAAGAGCTTGATCAGCCTGATCATCCTGACCAATGGCGATCGTTTCGAATTGCGTTCGGTAGCCGGGCAATCGATCAAGGTCGGCGAGCCGTTGTTGCAGGTCGTGGCGCGTTCGGCGGCAGCGGTTCAAACCGCTGTGGATAACTCGGACGCTGAAGTCAGCGCCAGCGTGCGCATCACGCATCGCGGTGGTTTGCATGCGCGTCCGGCGGCGTTGATCCGCAAGACGGCCCAGGGTTTCAGCAGCCAGGCACAGCTGCATTTCGGTGATAAATCAGCTTCGTGTGACAGCTTGATTGGCTTGATGGGACTGGGTATTGGCGAAGGGGATGAAGTGCATGTGAGCTGTCGCGGCAAGGATGCGGAGGCGGCGTTGCAGGCACTGGTCGCGGCCTTGTCCGCCGCCATCAAGGAAGAACACTACCCCCCCGTCGTTGCCACCCCACGCCGAGCCAACACCGAAGCCGGCGTGTTGCAAGGTGTGTGTGCTGCTCCGGGTCTCGTATGCGGGCCGCTGTTCCGCCTGACGGGTATCGAATTGCCGGCAGACGCCGGCCACCATGCTGCCGACGAACAACTGCAACGCCTGGACACCGCCCTGGAGCAAGTGCGCAGCGAAATTCGCATGACTCTGGAGCAAGCGCGCCAACGCAAGAACGTCGAGGAAGAAGACATCTTCGCCGCCCACCTCGCGCTGATGGAAGATCCTAACCTGCTGGAAGCCGCGACCGGCTCCATCGAAAAAGGCAGCGCAGCGACTCACGCTTGGCGCGATGCAATCCAGGCGCAATGCGCGGTGTTACTGGCCCTGGGTAAACCACTGTTTGCCGAACGCGCCAACGATCTGCGTGATTTGCAACAACGGGTACTGCGTGCGTTGCTGGGTGAAGCCTGGCATTTCGAATTGCCCGCAGGGTCGATTGTAAGCGCCCATGAACTGACCCCCTCAGACCTGCTGCAACTCAGCGCGCAACAGGCCGTGGGCATTTGCATGGCCGAAGGCGGTGCCACCTCTCACGTGGCGATCCTGGCTCGCGGCAAGGGCTTGCCCTGCGTGGTGGCGTTGGGTGCCGAAGTCCTCGATGTGCCCCAAGGCCAACGTGTGGTCCTGGACGCCGCCAACGGCCGCCTGGAACTGGCACCCAGCGACGCGCGCCACGCCGAAGTGCACCAGATTCGTGACGCGCAGAAACTGCGTCGCCAGCAGCAACAGGCCCAGGCTCAACAGCCGGCGCGCACCAGCGATGGCGTGACCATCGAAGTGGCCGCCAATGTCGCGTCCAGTGCCGAAGCCCAGGTGGCGTTTGAAAACGGTGCCGATGGCGTCGGCCTGCTGCGCACCGAATTCCTCTTCGTCGACCGCCGTACCGCACCGGACGAGCAGGAACAACGCCACGCCTACCAAGCCGTGCTGGATGCCATGGGCGACAAGTCAGTGATCATCCGCACCATCGACGTGGGCGGCGACAAGCAACTCGACTACCTGCCACTGTCCGTCGAAGCCAACCCGGTGCTGGGCCTGCGCGGTATCCGCATGGCCCAGGTGCGCCCGGAACTGCTCGACCAGCAACTGCGCGCGCTACTGCAGGTCTCCCCACTGGAGCGCTGCCGCATCCTGCTGCCGATGGTCAGTGAAGTGGATGAGCTGCTGCAGATCCGCCAGCGTTTGGATGAGTTGTGCGTGGAGCTGGAACTGACCCAGCGCCCCGAACTGGGCGTGATGATCGAAGTGCCCGCCGCCGCGCTGATGGCCGAGCAGTTGGCCAAGCACGCGGACTTCCTGTCCATCGGCACCAATGACCTGTCCCAGTACACCCTGGCCATGGACCGCGACCACGCCGGCCTTGCCGCACGGGTCGATGCCTTGCACCCGGCGCTGCTGCGGCTGATCGCCCAGACCTGCGCGGGCGCTGCAAAACAAGGGCGCTGGGTCGGCGTGTGTGGCGCCCTCGCCTCCGACCCGCTGGCCACGCCAGTGCTGGTCGGCCTGGGGGTCGGCGAGCTGTCGGTGAGCCCGCTGCAGATCGGAGAAATCAAGGACCGCGTCCGCCATTTGGACGCGGCGCACTGCCGGCAACTGAGCCTCGGGCTGCTCGACCTGAGCAGCGCCAAGGCCGTTCGCCAAGCCTGTCAACACCACTGGCCGCTGAGCTGATAACAACAACAAAAGGAGACACGCCATGTACCAACATTTCATCGAGGGCCTGCAACGCCTGGGCCGCGCACTGATGCTGCCGATCGCAATCCTGCCGATCGCCGGCCTGTTGCTGCGCCTGGGCGACACCGATCTTTTGAACATCGCGGTGATGCACGACGCCGGGCAGGCGATCTTCGCCAACCTGGCGCTGATCTTCGCCATCGGCATTGCCGTGGGTTTCGCCCGCGACAACAACGGCACGGCGGGCCTGGCCGGGGCGATTGGTTACCTGGTGATGGTCTCCACGCTCAAGGTGATGGACACGTCCATCAACATGGGCATGCTTGCCGGTATCGCCAGCGGCCTGATGGCGGGCGGGCTGTACAACCGCTTCAAGGACATCAAGCTACCGGAGTACCTGGCGTTCTTTGGTGGCCGGCGGTTTGTGCCGATTGTCACGGGTTTCTCGGCAGTCGCCTTGGGCGTGATCTTCGGGCTGATCTGGCCGCCGATCCAGCACGGCATCAACAGCTTTGGCGTGCTGCTGATGGAAAGCGGCAGCCTGGGCGCCTTTGTGTTCGGCGTGTTCAACCGCCTGCTGATCGTCACCGGCCTGCACCACATCCTCAACAACATGGCGTGGTTTGTGTTCGGCACCTTTACCGATCCGGCCACCGGCGCAGTGGTGACGGGCGACCTGACCCGCTACTTCGCTGGCGACCCCAAAGGCGGCCAGTTCATGACCGGCATGTTCCCGGTGATGCTGTTCGGCCTGCCTGCCGCGTGCCTGGCGATGTACCGCAACGCCTTGCCCGAGCGCCGCAAAGTGATGGGCGGGATTTTCCTGTCGATGGCGCTGACCTCGTTCCTGACCGGAGTGACCGAGCCGATTGAGTTCGCGTTCATGTTCCTCGCGCCGTTCCTGTACCTGATCCACGCGGTGCTGACCGGCCTGTCGATGGCGGTCACCAATATGCTGAATATCCACCTGGGCTTTACCTTCTCCGGTGGGTTTATCGACATGGTGCTGGGTTGGGGCAAGTCCACCAACGGCTGGCTGGTATTCCCGGTCGGCCTGGCCTATGCGCTGATCTACTACAGCGTGTTCAACTACTGCATTCGTCGCTTCAACCTCAAAACGCCGGGGCGTGAAGATATCCAGGTGGTCCAGGCCGAAGTGATGAGTGATAACCAGCGGGCCACGGCTTACATCCAGGCGCTGGGCGGCGCGGAGAATCTGCTGAGCGTCGGCGCCTGCACCACGCGCCTGCGGTTGGACATGGTGGATCGCAACAAAGCAGTGGACGCGGAGCTGAAAGCCCTGGGTGCCATGGCGGTCGTCCGGCCAGGTAACGGCGGCAGTTTGCAGGTGGTGGTCGGGCCGATGGCAGACAGCATTGCCGATGAGATTCGCTTGGCCATGCCTTCGTTTGTTGCCAGTGCACCCGTGCAGCTGGCGCCTGTGGATAAGCCCGTAGCAGTGAATGTGCAAGAGGCCGAGAAATGGCTGAATGCCTTGGGTGGCCGAGGCAATGTTCGCCAACTGGACGCCGTGGCAATGACCCGGCTGCGGGTGGAATTGGGGGATGATTCGGTGTTGTCTGAAGCGGACCTGACTGCGTTGGGCTGCCAGGGTGTGAGCCAACTCGACAATGGTGTTTGGCACCTGTTGATTGGTGACAAGGCATCGGGGTTGGGTGAGGCGCTGGAGCGACTGGTCAGTGGCCGTGAGGTCGGCGCCAGCGTTTAGAAATGTAGTGACTGTTTTAGCCCATGGGCCTTCACAGCCAACAAAAAACCCGCTGGCCAAACTGGCCCAGCGGGTTTCTTGTTTTCACAGCCGACGAATCAAAAATCCGCCAACTGCCACACCTCATACGCCGGCGTCTCATATGGGTGACTCAGTTTCAAAGCAGCCACTACAGCCACGATCAACTCGTCCGCCACCACCAGCTCAACCTTCCATTCTTCAACCACTTCAACCTGGCCCACCTGCCCGATAAACGGCTGGCTGCCGTCCAACGCGCGGAATTGGCCCTGGCCCAGCACTTGCCAGGCGCAGCTGTCGTAGTTGCCGATGCGCCCGCCGCCAGCGGCAAAGACGGCGGTTTTCACCGTCTCCACATGGCTGTCGGGCACAAAGAAGCTGAGCTTGTACATTGCCTTAGTTCACCCAAACGCGGGCGTTGCGGAACATGCGCATCCAGGCGCCGTCTTCGTTCCACTCTTCCGGACGCCACGAGTTCTGCACGGCGCGGAATACACGCTCCGGGTGCGGCATCATAATGGTCACGCGACCGTCGCGGCTGGTGAGGCCGGTGATCCCACGCGGCGAGCCGTTCGGGTTGGCCGGGTAGGTCTCGGTGACCTTGCCGTGGTTGTCGACGAAACGCATGGCCACGCAACCGGACAGGTCGGCTTCGAGCAAGGCTTCTTCGCTTTCGAACTCGGCATGGCCTTCACCGTGGGCGATGGCAATTGGCATGCGCGAACCGGCCATGCCTTGCAGGAAGATCGAGTTGGATTCCTGCACCTGCACCATGGCGACACGGGCTTCGAACTGCTCGGAACGGTTACGCACGAAGTGCGGCCAGAACTCGCTGCCCGGGATCAGTTCGCTGAGGTTGGACATCATCTGGCAACCGTTGCACACACCCAGGGTGAAGCTGTCGTTGCGCTCGAAGAAGCCTTGGAACGCATCGCGGGCACGGCTGTTGAACAGGGCCGACTTGGCCCAGCCTTCACCGGCACCCAGCACGTCGCCGTAAGAGAAACCACCGCAGGCCACCAGGCCTTTGAACTCATTGAGGTCAACGCGACCGGCGAGGATGTCGCTCATGTGCACGTCGATCGCATTGAAGCCGGCGCGGTCGAACGCGGCTGCCATTTCCACCTGGCCGTTAACGCCCTGCTCACGCAGTACGGCAACCTGTGGGCGAATGCCTTTCTTGATGTAAGGCGCGGCGATGTCCTGGTTGACGTCGAAGCTGAGCTTGGTGCTCAGGCCCGGGTTGTCTTCTTCCAGGATCACGTCGAATTCCTGCTCGGCGCAGTCGGCGTTGTCACGCAGGCGTTGGATCTGGTAGCTGGTCTCGGCCCACTGGCGTTGCAGCAGACGACGCTGGCCAGCAAATACCGTGTCGCCGTTGAACGAGATGTTGATCTCGCCATTGTTGATCGGCTGGCCGATCACCGCCACGCAGTCGTCCAGGCCAGCGGCGCTGAATTGGGCGAGTACATCCGGGGTAGCGTCCTGGCGAACCTGGATCACCGCGCCCAACTCTTCGTTGAACAAGATGCCGTTGATTTCGGCAGCATCCTCGGCAACGCTGTCGAGCACGATGTTCAGGCCGCAGTGACCGGCGAAGGCCATCTCGACAACGCTGGTCAGCAAACCACCGTCGGAACGGTCGTGGTAAGCCAGCAGGTGGCCGTCGGCGTTCAAGCCCTGGATCACGGCGAAGAAGGCTTTGAGGTCTTCGGCGTCATCGACGTCCGGTGCCTGCTTGCCGAGCTTGCCATGGGTCTGCGCCAGGATCGAGGCGCCCATGCGGTTCTGGCCACGGCCCAGGTCGATCAGGATCAGGTCGGTGGTGCCCTTGTCCATGCGCAGTTGCGGGGTCAGGGTCTGGCGGATGTCGGTGACCGGTGCGAAACCGGTGACGATCAGCGACAGCGGCGAGGTGACGCTCTTGTCGGTGCCGTCTTCGTTCCAGCGGGTGGCCATGGACATGGAGTCCTTGCCCACCGGAATGGTGATACCCAGTTCCGGACACAGCTCCATGCCGACCGCTTTGACGGTGTCGTACAAGCGTGCATCTTCGCCTGGGTGACCCGCTGCCGACATCCAGTTGGCCGACAACTTGATGTCGGACAGCTTGCCAATGCGCGAAGCGGCGATGTTGGTAAGGGTTTCACCAATGGCCATGCGGCCCGACGCCGGAGCGTCCAGCAGGGCCAGCGGTGTACGCTCGCCCATGGCCATGGCTTCACCGGTGTAGACGTCGAAGCTGGTGGCGGTGACGGCAACGTCAGCCACCGGAACCTGCCACGGGCCGACCATTTGGTCACGGGCCACCAGGCCAGTGATGGTGCGGTCGCCGATGGTGATCAGGAAGCTTTTGCTCGCCACGGCCGGGTGGTGCAGTACGCGTTCGATGCTGTCGGCCAGTTCCAGTGTGCTTGGGTCGAAGTCATCGCCCAGCTCGGCTTCACGGACCGCCGAACGGTGCATGCGCGGGGCTTTGCCCAGCAGCACTTCCAGCGGCATGTCCACCGGGCTGTTGCCGAAGTGGCTGTCGGTAACCGTCAGCTGTGGCTCGGCAGTGGCTTCGCCGACTACCGCAAACGGGCAACGCTCGCGTTCGCAGATGGCCTGGAAGCGTGCGAAGTCTTCAGCGCCGACTGCCAGAACGTAGCGCTCCTGGGATTCGTTGCTCCAGATTTCGTGCGGGGCCATGCCCGGCTCGTCGTTAGGAATGTTGCGCAGTTCGAAACGGCCACCACGGTCGCCATCGTTGACCAGTTCCGGGAAGGCGTTGGACAGACCACCGGCGCCGACGTCGTGGATGAAGCTGATCGGGTTCTTGTCACCCAACTGCCAGCAACGGTCGATGACTTCCTGGCAGCGACGCTCCATCTCTGGGTTTTCGCGCTGTACGGAAGCGAAGTCCAGGTCTGCCGAGCTGGTGCCGGTGGCCATGGAGGAAGCCGCGCCGCCGCCCAGGCCGATCAACATCGCCGGGCCGCCGAGCACGATCAGCTTGGAGCCGACCAGGATCTCGCCTTTCTTGACGTGTTCTTCACGGATGTTACCCATGCCGCCGGCCAACATGATTGGCTTGTGGTAGCCGCGCACTTCATCGCCACGCGGGGTGGTGATGGATTGTTCGAAGGTACGGAAGTAACCGGTCAGCGCCGGACGCCCGAATTCGTTGTTGAACGCGGCGCCGCCCAGCGGGCCTTCGATCATGATGTCCAGCGCGGTGACGATGCGCTCAGGCTTGCCGTATGGCACTTCCCATGGCTGTTCAAAGCCTGGGATCTGCAGGTTGGACACGGTGAAACCGGTGAGGCCCGCCTTTGGCTTGGCGCCTCGGCCGGTAGCACCTTCGTCACGGATTTCGCCGCCGGAACCGGTGGCTGCACCCGGGAACGGGGCAATCGCAGTCGGGTGGTTGTGGGTTTCAACCTTCATCAGGATGTGCACCGGCTCCTGCACCGCGCCGTACTGGCGGGTCTCAGGGTCCGGGAAGAAACGGCCGGCGACGGAGCCGACGATGACCGAGGCGTTGTCCTTATAAGCAGAAAGAACGCCTTCGCTGTGCATCACGTAGGTGTTCTTGATCATGCCGAACAGGCTTTTTTCCTGGCTTTCGCCGTCGATGTCCCAACTGGCGTTGAAGATCTTGTGACGGCAGTGCTCGGAGTTGGCCTGGGCAAACATCATCAGTTCGATGTCGTGCGGATTGCGCTTCAAGCCGTTGAAGGCGTTGACCAGGTAGTCGATCTCGTCTTCGGCCAGGGCCAGGCCCAGTTCGGTGTTGGCCTTCTCGAGGGCGGCGCGGCCACCGCCGAGCACGTCAATCGCGGTCAGCGGCTTGGGCTCGGCGTGGCTGAACAGGCCAGCAGCCTGTTCCAGCTGGCTGACGATGATCTGGGTCATGCGGTCATGCAGGCTGCTGGCGATCAGCTCGGCTTCGGCATCGCTGAACTGGCCGGCGACGTAGAAAGCGATACCACGCTCCAGGCGCTGGATTTTGTCCAGGCCACAGTTGCGGGCGATATCGCTGGCCTTGCTCGACCAGGGCGAGATGGTGCCGAACCGCGGCAGAACCAGGAACAAGCGGCCGTTAGGCTCTTGAACCGGAACGCTTGGGCCGTACTTCAGAAGGCGTGCCAGCACTTGCTGTTCGTCGGCGGTCAACACGCCGGTAACGTCGGCGAAGTGAGCAAATTCAGCGTACAGGCCTGTAACAGCTGGAACCTTTTGGCTCAGTTGCTCAAGGAGTTTGCTGTGGCGAAAGGCAGAAAGGGCAGGAGCGCCGCGCAGGATCAACATCTTCGGGACAGCCTCGGGAAGGGGGTGTGCTTTGAGGCCGTGCATTCTAGCGTAAACCGCCGCCAACGGCACCCGAAACGCTACCGGTGGCTGCTGCCGGACGTCAGTTGGCTGGATTACGCCCCTTTCGTGAGGGTGAGCAGGGTATTCGGCGCAGTTATTTTAACCGTCACAATCCCTCGCCAAGCCGCGTTTCTGCGGGCTGCAGCACAGTTTTACCGGCGCTAGCAGACAAGACCCGCGCTGTCGAGATATGGCGCCGTGGGCCGTTTGCGTATACTGCGCAGATGTTCTCCCCAACTGCTTTGCGCCCGCGATGCGCCAAATGGCTCATCGCCACCGGACTCTTCCTGATGCTCAGCGCCTGTGTTGATAAACCCAGCACGCTCGAGCGAATCAAGGAGGATGGCGTATTGCGGGTGGTCACCCGGAACAGCCCGGCGACTTATTTCCAGGACCGCAACGGTGAAACCGGTTTCGAATACGAACTGGTCAAGCGCTTCGCCGACGACCTGGGCGTGAAGCTGGAGATCGAGACTGCCGACAACCTCGACGACCTGTTCGGCCAGCTGGGCAAACCCAACGGCCCGGTCCTCGCGGCGGCCGGCCTGGTCAGCAGCGAACAGCGCCAGCAACAGGTGCGTTTCTCCCACCCTTATCTAGAAGTCACCCCGCAGATCATCTACCGCAACGGCCAGTCGCGCCCCACCAATGCGGCGGACCTGGTGGGCAAGAAGATCATGGTACTCAAGGGCAGCACCCACGCCGAGCAGCTGGCAGCGCTTAAAAAGCAGAATCCTGCAATTGAATACGAAGAATCCGACGCCGTTGAGGTCGTCGACCTGCTGCGCATGGTGGACGAGGGGCAAATCGACCTGACCCTGGTGGACTCCAACGAAGTGGCGATGAACCAGGTGTACTTCCCCAACGTGCGCGTGGCGTTCGACCTGGGCAATGCCAGCAACCAGAGCTGGGCCGTGGCTGCCGGTGAAGACAACAGCCTGCTTAACGAGATCAACAGTTACCTGGATAAAGTCGAGAAGAACGGCACGTTGCAGCGTCTGAAAGACCGCTACTACGGGCATGTCGATGTTCTGGGTTATGTAGGCGCCTACACCTTCGCCCAGCATCTGCAGCAGCGTTTGCCCAAGTACGAGAAGCACTTCCGCGCCTACGCCAAGGAAGAAAAGGTCGATTGGCGCCTGCTGGCAGCCATCGGCTATCAGGAGTCACTGTGGCAACCCGCCGTCACCTCCAAGACCGGCGTGCGCGGCCTGATGATGCTGACCCAGAACACCGCCCAGGCGATGGGCGTGTCCAACCGCCTGGACCCCAAGCAAAGCATCATGGGTGGCGCCAAGTACCTGGCCAAGATCAAGGATGAATTGGACGACAGCATTGCCGAGCCGGATCGCACCTGGTTTGCCCTCGCCGCCTACAACGTCGGCACCGGTCACCTGGAAGACGCCCGCACTTTGGCCAAACGTGAAGGCCTGAACCCGAACAAGTGGCTGGACGTAAAGAAGATGCTGCCGCGCCTGTCGCAGAAGCAGTGGTACAGCAAGACCCGCTATGGCTATGCCCGTGGTGGGGAGCCGGTGCACTTCGTAGCGAACATCCGCCGCTACTACGACATCCTCACCTGGGTGACCCAGCCGCAGCTGGAGGGCAACCAGGTGGTCGAAGGCAACTTGCATGTGCCGGGTGTGGACAAGACCAAGCCGCCAGAAGATAACCCGCAGCTCTGACCCCCTATCCCGCTCTTGTAGGAGCCCGGCTTGCCGGCGATGCGATTTCAAGGGCCCCATCGCCGGCAAGCCGGGCTCCTACAGGTGTGGGGACAGGCCAGTGATCAGGTGTACAACGCCGCCGGCGAGTACCATCACTGCCGGAACACCCGCTACTTTCAACGCCGTAGCATCCACCTTCGCCACATCCTGCAACTGCACCCGCACCCGCGTCAGCGCCACACGCTGCTGCGACTTGAGGTTATCCGCCCCTCCCAACGCGTTCAGCACCTCGGCCGACAGCAGGCTCTGCGTCGGCGCAGTGACCGTCTCGGCAATCAAATCCGGCGTCAGGGCCTTCCAGAACGCCCGCTGCAATTTCTCGAACATACTCAGTGCTCCACGACAGGTGAGGTTTCTACGGTGGCCGCGTGATATTGGCGCAAGGCCTCACGCACCTGGGCGGCTTCTTCCAGGCCCAGGACCTGGCGGGCGATGATCTGGCAGTCAGCCAGGTCCAGCTCGCGCACGGTGGCTTTGATGGTGGGGATCAACGGCACGCTGACCGACAACTCGTCCACGCCCAGCCCGATCAATACGGGTACCGCCAGCGCCTCGGACGCCAACGCGCCGCACACACCCACCCACTTGCCATGGGCGTGGGCGGCCTTGACCGTGGCGGCAATCAGGCGCAATACCGCCGGATGGAAGCTATCGGCCTGACTGGCCAGGCGCGGGTGGTCGCGGTCCATGGCGAGCGTGTATTGGGTCAGGTCGTTGGTGCCGATAGAGAAGAAATCCACATGGGGCGCGAACACATCCGCCATCAGCGCGGCGGACGGCACTTCAATCATGATGCCCAGCTTTGGCAACTCAATGAGCCCCAGCGCCAACGCTTCCTCTTCAAGGATCCTGCGCGCCAGGTGCAGTTCCGACAGCAGGCTGATCATCGGCAACATGATGTGCAGCCGTGCAAAGCCGGCGCTGGCGAGGATCGCGCGGAATTGTTCGCGCAGCAGTTCCGGGCGTTCCAGGCACAAACGGATGCCGCGCAGACCGAGGAAGGGGTTGGTCTCGGCGTCCATCGGCACATAGGCCAAGGGTTTGTCGCCACCCACGTCGAGGGTGCGCACCACCAGGTTGCGCTCGGTGCCCAGGGCACGGGCGATCGCGGTGTAGGTCGCTGCCTGTTCGTCGGGACTTGGGGCACGGTTGCGATCCAGATACAGGAACTCCGATCTCAGCAGGCCGACGCCTTCGCCGCCGAGGGCCAAGGATTGCTCGACTTCCTGCAACGAAGCCACGTTGGCAGTGACTTCAACATGATGACCATCGCGGGTAGTGGCGGGTAACGACGCCTGCGCCACATCGCGCTGATGGCGGAGCACCTGTTGCTTACGCGCAACGTCCAGCTGCTCGATTTCGGCCAGGTTCGGGTCGAGGTGCAGCTCGCCTTTGTCGGCGTCGAGCAGCACCTGCTTGCCATTGGCCACCGCCAACACCTGAGCCGAAACACCGCAGATAGCCGGCAGGCCCAGGGCACGAGCGAGGATTGCGACGTGGCTGGTCGCACCACCACCAACAGTGACAAACCCCAGCACCTTGCGTGTGTCCAGGCTGGCGGTCTGTGAAGGCGTCAGTTGTTCGGCGATCAGGATCGCGCGCTCCGGCAACTCCCAGGCGCTGTCTTGGATGCCCAGGATCAGTTTCAGCACGCGCTGGCCGACGTCCGCCAAGTCTGCCGCACGCTCAGCGATCAGCGCGTTGCCCAACCCCTGGAATAGCTTGATGGTCGCGAGCGTCGCGCTGTTCCAGGCAAACGCGGCACTCTTGCCTTCAGCCAGTAGGCGGTGGGCATGTTCCAGCAAGGTCGGGTCTTCGAGCAACTCCTGATGCGCGCGAAAAATCTCGGCCTGAGCGCTGCCAGCCGCCTTGTCCTGCAACACCTGCAATGCTTCAGTGGCGGCGAGCAAGCCGCGCGTCAAAGCAGCGCGTTCTGTTGCTTCATCCATGCCTTGCGCCGTGATGATCAGCTCCGGTTCGGTCACTTGAACGACCTGACCAAACGCCGAGCCCGGTGACGCACACACGCCCCGCAGCAAGGTTGCCGGCGACTGCGTTGCGACCGGCTCGGCAATGCTTGCCACTACCTCGCCACAGCCTTCGGCCAACAAGACCACCAGCGCCTTGATCGCCGCCTCGGCGTCCTCGCCCGCCGCGCTCACTTGCAAGGTATCGCCCTGCACGGTTTGCAACGCCATGATCGCCACCAGCGATTTGGCGTTGGCGCTCTGGGTTTGCTTGTGCAGGTAAATGCTGGCGTTGAAACCTTTCGCCGCCTGGGCAAATACCGCTGCCGGGCGGGCATGCAGGCCGTTGGCGTTGGGCAAGGTCAGCGGCTTGGAGAACAATGCATCGCCCTCCTCGTCGTCCGCTGCTTCCACGACCGCACGTGGGGATAACTGCAACAGCGGCTGGCCCATTTCCACCAGGCCGTCCGCCAACAGGCTGAAGGGCTCGCCGCTGACCACCAGCATCAAGGTCAGCAAACTGCGTGCGTTGAGTGCCACGTAGTCGGCATCGAATTCGATCAACGGCTGCCCGGCCTCCACCCGCTGGCCTTCCTGCACCAATCGGGTGAAACCCTGGCCCGCCAGGTTCACGGTGTCCAGGCCGATATGCATCAGCACCTGGACGCCGTTGTCGTCGGTGACACTGACCGCATGCCCACTGTCCTGGATATTGCTGATCACCCCGGCCAGCGGCGCGCAGAGCGCCTGCGACGTGGGGTCGATGCACAGGCCATCGCCGATCAGGCGGCTGGAGAAAACCGGGTCCGGCACCTTGTCCAGCGCCAGCAGCACACCCGACAAGGGCGCCAGCAATTCCAGGGGTTGAGTTGTGGTCATGACTTCACCTGTTGTTTTGTTCTGTAGATATCATTGAGTGGAGGAAGGATTACTTCCACCAGTACTCAACCTGCACGCCAAAGTTCGACCCATGCCGCGCCGTGCCATAGGAGCCGGTATCAGACAACGCCGACCCCGCCGCCAATTCATTCGCCGCACGCTTGGCCGCTTCGTTCCAGGTTGCATAGGTGTAGTACAAGCGCACCTCCGGCCGCGCCCAGAATTCCGGGCCTTTGGGTGACCAGGTCGGGGCGAAGGTAAATTTGCTCAGTTTGCGTGTACCGCCGGTGGCGTCGACCTGATCATGCCCAAGTTCGGTGACCAGTTTGAACTGCTCGCTGATGGCATACGCCGGGCGCACACCGATGGACATCCAGGTCTGGTCGCTTGAGCCTGGGCGAATGTCTTTCTGGTACACCGCCTCGACCTGCCCACCAAAACGCGGCGTCACCTGCCAGTCGAAAAACTCCACGGCGCGGTAACTTTTGCTGCTGTTGTCCAGGAAGGTATTGCCGGTGTAGCCCAGGCCGGTGCCGGGGCCTTCGCCGTACTGCAAGGCGAACTTGTTCTTGCCGCCGAGGAAAGGTTTTTGCACGTGCTGCGCAGTGATCGCCCAGCCGCTGTGGGTGTCACGCCCGCCGGCTTTTTCGATGTGGCTCAGGCCCAGTTCCAGCTCGCCGCCAGGGTTGGTCTTGAAGCCCGCGACGTTGAAGTCGTGACGGGTGGCGTATTCCTTCTGGTACAGGTTGTCCTTGCGCGAAATCGCGTAGCTGTATTTGAGGTCGCCGATCAGCACGTCCTCGATACCACCGCCCGTGGCGCTCTGGTTCCAGTAGTAGAAGTCGGAGATATGGATGTCGTTACGTTTGTAGTAACGCCGACCGGCCCATACCGAACCGCCATTGAGCGCTGGCAGGTTGGACCACTGCGCATACATCTGCGGCATGCGCGCGGTGCCGTTGTTCTCGCCTTGGAACTTCAGCTCGCGGTCGTATTTGTTATAGAGCGACGCCATTGCATCGACGCTGAGCACCGAGCCGTCGTCCAGGGTGAGCAGGTCTTGGCGCAGCTCCAGTTCGGCGTATTGTTCGCATTCGTTACCCAGGCGGTATTTGGTTTGCGCCCCCGGCAGTTGGAAACACTGCTGTGGGCCGCTACCGGTTGAAGTGCCTGCGCCGCTGCGCAAGTAACCGGCAAATTCCAGTGCTTGAGCGCCAAAGGGCAAGCCCAGGCAAGACGCAACGAGGCCCAGCTTTATTGTTGTTCTCATGAAACGCTCCTTTTATTTTTATTGTTTTCTTACTTTTTTGCTCGACACGATCCCTTGTAGGCGCCGGTTTGCCGGCGATAGCAGTCCGCAGGGCGATAGCGGTCTTGAGGGCGCTATCGCCGGCAAGCCGGCTCCTACAGGGGCGCGTTGTTTCAGTCTTTCAGGTGCAGGACGAAGGATTCATAGGGGCGCAGTGCGACGGTGGCGTTGCGGTGCTGGCAGTCGGGGTAGTTGCTGATCAGCAGGCGCTGCTCGCTGGCCGAGTTGATGACGCCATCCGGCAGTTGGATTTCGCAGGGCGTGCCGTAGAAGTTGTTCAACACCAGCAGGCGTTCGCCATGGCCCTCACGCAGGTACGCCCAGACCTGCAAATGCTCTTGCAACAGTTGGCGATAAACGCCTTCCTGGATCAGCGGCTCATGGCGGCGCAACGCGATCAGCGCACGGTAGTGATGCAGCACCGAATCCGGGTCGTCCAACTGGCTCTCGACATTGATCTGCGCCGCATTGGCCGGGATCCCTATCCACGGCTCCCCCCTGCTGAAACCCGCGTTCGCCCCGGCATTCCACTGCATCGGCGTGCGGCCGTTGTCGCGGGACTTCTGCATGATCGCGGCCATGCTCGACGCCTCGGACTCACCCGCATCGCGCTTGAGCCGGAAGATGTTCAGGGTCTCTACATCGCGGTACTGCTCGATCCTGTCGAAGCCCGGATTGGTCATGCCCAGCTCTTCGCCCTGGTACACAAACGGCGTGCCCTGGAGGAAGTGCAGCGCGGTCGCCAGCATCTTGGCCGAGATCCCCCGATGCTCACCGTCATTGCCGAAGCGCGAGACCACCCGTGGCTGGTCGTGGTTACACCAGAACAGCGCGTTCCAGCCGCCACCGGCCTGCATGCCCAGTTGCCAGTCGGAGAAAATCTGCTTGAGCTGCAAGAAGTCGAAGTCAGCCTTCACCCACTTCTGCAGGTTCGGGTAATCGACCTTCAGGTGATGAAAGTTGAAGGTCATCGACAGCTCTTTCGACTCAGGCCGTGAGTAGCGGATGCAGTGTTCGAGGCTGGTGGACGACATCTCGCCGACGTTGATCAGGTCATGCCCTTCGAACACTTCGCGGTGCATTTCCTGCAGGTAGTCGTGCACGTTCGGGCCATCGGTGTAGAAGCGCCGACCGTCGCTGGTGTCCTCGGGGAAATCGGCAGGCTTGGAGATCAGGTTGATCACGTCCAGGCGGAAACCGCCCACGCCCTTGTCGCGCCAGAAGCGCATCAGCTTGAACACTTCGGCGCGCACCTTGGGGTTGTCCCAATTCAGGTCGGCCTGGGTGTGGTCGAACAGGTGCAGGAAGTACTGTCCGGTTTGCGCCTCGTATTCCCAGGCCGAGCCGCCGAACTTGGATTCCCAGTTGTTCGGCTGGTCGCGCCAGATGTAGAAGTCGCGGTAAGGGTTATCGAGGCTGCTGCGCGCCTGCTGGAACCATTCGTGTTCGATCGAGGTGTGGTTGACCACGATATCCAGCATCAACTTGATGCCGCGCTTGGCCGCTTCACTGATCAGCAGGTCGCAATCGGCCATGGTCCCGTAGCTGGGGTCGATGGCGTAGTAGTCGCTGATGTCGTAGCCGTTGTCCCGTTGCGGCGAGCGCAGGAACGGGGTGATCCACAGGCAGTCGACGCCCAGCCATTTGAGGTAGTCAAGTTTGTCCACGATGCCCAGCAGGTCACCGGTGGCGTTACCCGCGTGGCTGTGGAAGCTTTTGGGGTAGATCTGGTAGATCACCGAGTGTTGCCAGTCTTGCATGGTGGGTTCCTTCAGTTGATTTTTGTACAGGCCTCTCGGGCCTCATCGCCGGCAAGCCCGGGACGCGTTTCAAATGTGGAAGCTGGCTTGCCTGCGATGGCGTCGGGTCAGGCGACCCTGTACCCAGGCCGAACAATCTTCATGCTCAACGCACAGGTCAAAACAAACGGCACCACCATCGCGATGACCATGCCAATCACAAACACCGCGATGGATTGCGGCACGATCGAGATAAACCCAGGCAAGCCTCCCACCCCGATGGCCGAGGCCTGCACCTTGTTCAGCGCGAGGAAAATGCTGCCCAATCCCGAGCCCACCAAGGCCGCATAGAACGGAAACTTGAAACGCAAATTCACCCCGAACATCGCCGGCTCAGTAATGCCGAAGTAAGCCGAAATCGCCGAGGTCGACGCCATGCTCTTATCCCGCGCATTGCGGGTCATGTAGAACACCGCGAGCGCAGCGCTGCCCTGGGCCAGGTTGGACATGACGATCATTGGCCAGATAAAGGTGCCGCCCTGAGTAGAAATAAGCTGCAGGTCCACGGCGAGGAACATGTGGTGCATTCCGGTGATCACCAGCGGTGCATACAGCAGGCCGAAAATCGCCCCGCCGACCATGGGAGCCAGGTCAAACAGCGTGACCACGCCTTCTGTGATCAGGATGCCGAGATGACGGGTCACCGGGCCAATGATCGCCAGGGCCAACACACCCGTGACGACGATGGTGGTGATGGGTACGACGAGCAGTTGAATCGCGTTGGGCACTCGCGCCCGCAACCATTTCTCGATCACGCTCATCACATAGGCGGCCATCAGGATCGGTAGGATCTGCCCCTGGTAGCCGACTTTTTCAATCTGGAACCAGCCGAAAATATCGAAGTACGGCAGGCTCTGGCCGTCGAGACCGGCGACCGCCTTGCCGTAGTTCCAGGCGTTGAGCAAGTCCGGATGCACCAGCATCAGGCCAAGTACGATGCCGAGGATTTCGCTGCCGCCAAAGCGCCTGGCTGCCGACCAGCCCACCAATGCCGGCAGGAACACAAACGAGGTGTTAGCCATCAGGTTGATCAGGCTCCAAAGGCCATCCAGGTTCGGGTAGGCCTCCAGCAGCGTCTTGCCCTCGATGAACATGCCCTTGGCGCCCATCAGGTTGTTCACGCCCATCAACAGGCCGGCGATGATCAACGCGGGCAGGATCGGCATGAACACATCGGAGAACACCCGCACCAGGCGCTGCATGGCGTTGGTCTTGTCGGCGCCCTTCTTCTTCACGTCAGCGATGGTGGCGGCGGCGAGGCCGGTCTGTTCGCGCAGGGCGGCATAGACCTTTTCCACTTCGCCGGGGCCGATCACCACCTGGAACAGGCCACCGGTGAAGAACGAACCCTTGACCAGATCGACCTGGTTCAGCGCGCTGCCGTTGACCCGGCTCGGGTCCTTGAGCGCCAGGCGCAGGCGGGTCACGCAGTGGGCAGCTTGCTCAAGGTTGTCGCTGCCCCCGAGGTTCTCGAGAATCTCGCGGGCAATCGTCGAATAGTCGTGGCTCATGCTTGGTTTCCACTTTGATTTTTTTATTTGGGGGCAGTCATTGGCAGCACGCCGAAGGCAAAAGTACTCGTCTGTACGAGTTAAAGCAACAACTCGTCTGTACGAGTTACAATTTGTTTATTTTCTGTAGGTGTCGGCATGCCGGCACCTACAGAAGGATCGTTCTCCGCAAGCCCAATGGACAAACCCCACCTGTGCCACTAAGGTTCCTGCCTGAACGCAAAGGCACAGAGCCATCCCCATGAGCAAATACAACCAGATCTATACGGATCTGCTTGCCAGCATCACGACTGAACGCCTGCAGCGCGGCACACGCCTTCCCTCCGAAACCGAATTGATGGACAGCTACCAGGCCAGCCGAGGCACCGTACGTCGGGCCATCGAGCAGTTGCAGGAGCGCGGGTTTGCACAAAAGATCCACGGCAAAGGCACCTTCGTGTTGTCGCCCAACCCGATCGAGTTCCAACTGGGCGGCATCGTCAGCTTCCACGAAACCCACGCCGACCTGGGCGATGACGTACGCACCGAAGTGGTCGAATTCACCCAGTTCCCGCTGGAAGGCTCACTGCTGCAACACATCGAAGCCGAACCCGGCACCCTGATCACCCGCATCAAACGGGTACGGCGTATTGGCGGCAAAAGGGTGATCCTCGACATCAACCACTTCGTGGCCGATGTAATCCCCGGCCTGGACCGCGCGATTGCAGAGCAGTCGATCTACGCGTTTATCGAACAGACGTTGCAACTGCAAATTGCCTACGCGCAACGCACCATCGAAGCCCTGCCGCGCGGCAAAGACGACCAGACCCACCTCGACCTCGAAGGCCAGAGCCATGTGATCGTGGTGAGTAACCAGACGTTTTTGCAGGACGGGCGGCAGTTCGAGTACACCGAGTCGCGGCATACGTTGGATAAGTTTTATTTTTCGGATATTGCGCGGCGGTGAAAGGTACGCGCAGGGTTGGGGGCTAGAGGCTTGAGAGCCGCGCCCCTTAATCGATGGTGTAGCCCCGACGCTGATCAAATGCCTGATATTTTCGGGAGATCGCAGGATCGTCTGAAAGCCCCTCGACAGTGTCCGTCGTCACTAAGCCATTCAGGCCGCGGACGGAATGAATAGCGGCTTCCCATGCGCCCGGCTCAACCGGTGGCTCGATAAATTTCTTTAAGTACGTATCCAGAATGCCCTTACCAGGCGCCTCGATCTCTTGACTCAAGGCAGATAGGTAGGCCGACTTATCCGTCAGGCTCCAATTGATCGAGAACCCCGCGCGATGACAGAGGACTGAATGAACCACCAGCATCGTTCTTCCATTGCCATCAAGGAATGGATGCCCGTAAGCGAAAAAGCCCATCACCAGCCCCGGTGACTTTTTAAGAACGGCCTTGTCCTGCCCCAAGCGAAGCCCTTCTTCAACGGCTCTTTTGGCTTCGTACGGAAGGCAAAAACAGGTGCCTGCTTTAGAGATCGCCAAATCAGGAGATGTCGTCATCCTGTCCCTGCCTGCCCACGGATAAAGATCGCCAAATAGAAGCGCGTGGACGTGTAGAAAATCGCGGTACGTGATCGTGCGTTTCTTGGCCAAATAGGCCATCGCGTCAGCAAGGTTCGCCGTAAACAGGTCATGTTCAAGCTGCTTGACGATGCTGAGGTCTTTTTCACCCACAACGTTTCTGAGATAGCCCTTCGCGTAAAAGTCCTTGAATGGGTCAAACACGCTGCTTTTCCCTCAAGTAGTTGGTGAGCAGGTGAACCGCTTCCAGACCGGTGACTTTTTTCTCTTTCTTCAGCGCAATGACCAAGTTCTCTATGACGTCAGTGCGAACATCATCTCCCGCCAGACGGGAAACATTTTCTGCCCACTCATCTGCGTAAGTCCTGATATAAGCGACCTGGCACGAGTCCGCCAGATCCATCACATAACGTCTTAGTCCAGACTTAGGAATGATCAACGCACCCGTTGTCGGATGACGCCGTACCGAGCTCTTTGGTTTCCGGGGAGAGGCGGGTTCATTGACATAAACCACTGACCGTCCCCCGAGCGATAACTTGCGTCGAATTCGGCGGCTACCTTTCACGCAGATTTTTGCGTTTTTTGACACGGCTGAACGCCCCGATCCGGATTTGGCGACTTGCGCAGACGCACTAACGCCCAGCCGCTGAAACACCTCAACAGCGAGTGTTTCAAGGTCAGCTACAGGAGTGACAACGCCTGTATCAGGGTGACGCGAAGCTTTCGCATAGATGCCAATGCCCATGCGGACGATCACGCCTTTGCGCATTAGCTCATCCAACGCAACAGAAACCTGCGAATGCCCGCCAAGCGCAGCAACATCCATGCGCAGGATCACGTTCTCCAGCATGCCATCAATGGCACTCTGCATACGCTCTTCCAGCTTCATGTACAGGCCTCCAAGATTGCGACCGCTCACAGTGAGCAATGGCATCAGCGTGTTAATTCGATCAGAAGCAATAAGGTAGCGTTGCTTCATTTCGATTATGGGCAAGCCTAGGAAATCCTCCAACCCTTCCCGGCTTGAAGTAGAGTTTGTACGGGTCTCAACTGGAAAGAAAGCACCGTGAATATTCCAAACAAATGGCGTGGACAATACCCCCATGCACTCATCGAGCAGCAAGCCATCGGCGAGTCGCGCGCAGATGTCTTTCGCCTGCGCCAGGACGACGGCACGGATCTGTTCCTGAAGTCCGAGCCCCTTGAGGAACACGGTGAGTTGGCGGATGAAATCGAGCGGCTGCAGTGGCTGCGGCAGATTGATCTGCCTGCGCCTGTGGTCCTGGATGAAGTGCAAGAAGACCATCGCCATTGGCTGCTGATGACCACCGTACCGGGACAGGACCTGGCCAGCGCCAGCGAGCTTTCTGCCGCGCAGGTCATCAACCTACTAGCGACGGCGCTGCGTACGTTGCATCAAATTCCTGTCGTACGCTGCCCCTTCGACCATTCACTTGAGCAACGCATCGCACGCGCCCAGGCACATGTCAGCGCGGGTCGGGTGGACGAGTCGGACTTCGACAACGAGCGACTGGGGCGAAGTGCTGAGGACGTGTTTGCCGAACTGTTGTCGATTCAGCCAAAGACCCATGATCGGGTCGTCACCCACGGCGACGCCTGCCTGCCGAACTTCATGACGGCAGAGGGTCGCTTCAGTGGCTTCATCGACTGTGGTCGCCTGGGGATCAGTGACCGTTATCAAGACCTTGCCCTGGCAGCGCGAAGTATTGAACGCAACCTGGGGCAGGCATGGGTTAAACCCTTTTTTGAGGTTTATGGTGTGGAGCCCGATGAGCAGCGGATGAAGTTCTATTGTTTGTTGGATGAGTTTTTCTGACCTGGCCTGCAGCCTAAAACACAAAACCCCGGCACATGGCCGGGGTTTTGTTATTCAACGCTCACCTGCTAACGCAGGATCACTCCCACTCAATCGTCGCCGGCGGCTTGCTCGACACGTCATACGTCACGCGCGAAATACCTTCGATCTCATTGATGATACGGCCGCTGACAGTTTCCAGCAGTTCGTACGGCAGGTGTGCCCAGCGGGCGGTCATGAAGTCGATGGTTTCCACCGCACGCAGGGCCACGACCCAGGCGTAACGACGACCGTCACCGACCACGCCAACCGATTTCACCGGCTGGAAGACCACGAATGCCTGGCTGACTTTGTGGTACCAGTCGGCCTTGCGCAGTTCTTCGATGAAGATGTGGTCGGCGCGACGCAGCAGGTCGGCGTATTCCTTTTTCACTTCACCGAGGATACGCACGCCCAGGCCCGGGCCCGGGAATGGGTGGCGGTAGACCATGTCGTACGGCAGGCCGAGTTCCAGGCCCAGACGGCGGACTTCGTCCTTGAACAGTTCGCGCAGCGGCTCTACCAGCTTGAGGTTCATTTCCTCAGGCAGGCCACCCACGTTGTGGTGGGACTTGATCACGTGGGCCTTGCCGCTCTTGGCGCCGGCCGACTCGATCACGTCAGGGTAGATGGTGCCCTGGGCGAGGAACTTGATGTTGTCCAGTTTGTTGGACTGGGCATCGAACACGTCGATGAAGGTGCGACCGATGATCTTGCGCTTCTTCTCTGGGTCGGACTCGCCGGCCAGGTTGTTGAGGAACTGGTCCTCGGCGTTGGCGCGGATTACCTTGACGCCCATGTTCTCGGCGAACATGGCCATCACTTGCTCGCCTTCGTGCAGGCGCAGCAGGCCGTTGTCGACGAACACGCAGGTCAGTTGGTCGCCAATGGCTTTGTGCAGCAAGGCTGCTACCACGGAGGAGTCAACGCCGCCGGACAGGCCGAGCAATACGTTGTCGGTGCCGACTTGGGCGCGCACCTGGGCGATGGCGTCTTCAGCGATCTTCGACGGGGTCCACAGGGCCTCACACTCGCAGATGTCGAGGATGAAGCGCGACAGGATGCGGCCGCCTTGCTTGGTGTGGGTCACTTCCGGGTGGAACTGCACGCCGTAGTAGCGGCGCTCGTCGCTGAACATGCCGGCGATTGGGCAGCTCGGGGTGCTGGCCAGGATGTGGAAGTCTTCCGGCATTTTGGTGACCTTGTCACCGTGGCTCATCCACACATCGAGGCCGAACAGGCCGTCGGCGTCGACGTGGTCTTCGATGCCGTCCAGCAGGCGGCTCTTGCCGACCACATCGACACGGGCATAACCGAATTCACGCAGCTCGGAACCTTCAACCTTGCCGCCCAGTTGCTCGGCCATGGTTTGCATGCCGTAGCAGATGCCGAAGACCGGTACGCCCAGGTCGAATACGGCTTGCGGGCAACGCGGGCTGTTGGCTTCGTGCACGGACTCGGGGCCACCGGCGAGGATGACGCCTTTCGGTGCGAATTCGCGGATCGCTTCGTCGTCCATGTCGAACGGATGCAGTTCGCAGTACACGCCGATTTCACGCACGCGGCGGGCGATCAATTGGGTGTACTGGGAACCGAAATCGAGGATCAGGATGCGGTGGGCGTGAATGTCGAGGGCCATGAAGTCAGTCTCGTCTAATGAATCAGAAACAACTCGGGGCTGAAGAACAGCCCCGGTTACTTAACATTTTGCTGGAAGCCTCAACCTACGCGGTAGTTTGGCGCTTCCTTGGTGATCTGCACGTCGTGGACATGGGATTCAGCCATGCCGGCGCCGGTGATCCGTACGAACTCTGGCTTGGTGCGCATTTCTTCGATGTCGGCGCTGCCGGTGTAGCCCATCGAGGAACGCAGGCCGCCCATCAGTTGATGGATGATCGCGCTCAGGGTGCCTTTGTACGGCACGCGGCCTTCGATGCCTTCCGGAACGAGCTTCTCGGCGCCTGCCGAGGAGTCCTGGAAATAGCGGTCGGAAGAGCCTTGCGCCTGGGACATGGCGCCCAGCGAACCCATGCCACGGTAAGCCTTGTAGGAACGGCCCTGGAACAGTTCGATCTCGCCTGGCGCTTCTTCAGTACCGGCGAACATCGAGCCCATCATCACGCAGGAAGCACCGGCTACGATGGCCTTGGACAGGTCACCGGAGAAACGGATGCCGCCGTCGGCGATCAACGGTACGCCGGTGCCTTCAAGGGCTGCGGCGACGTTGGCGATGGCGCTGATTTGCGGCACGCCCACACCCGCTACGATACGGGTGGTGCAGATCGAGCCCGGGCCGATACCGACCTTGACCGCATCCGCGCCCGCTTCGGCCAGGGCCTTGGCGGCAGCTCCGGTGGCGATGTTGCCGCCGATCACCTGTACTTCAGGGAAGTTCTGCTTGACCCAACGCACGCGGTCGATCACGCCTTTGGAGTGACCGTGGGCAGTGTCGACCACTACCACGTCAACACCGGCAGCGACCAGGGCCGAAACGCGGTCGCCGGTGTCTTTACCGGTGCCGACCGCAGCGCCCACGCGCAGACGACCTTGGTCATCCTTGCTGGCCAGCGGGTAAGCCTTGGCTTTTTCGATGTCGTTGACGGTCATCATGCCTTTGAGGGCGAATTTCTCGTCGACGATCAGCACGCGCTCGATGCGGTGCTTGTGCAGCAGTTCGCGCACATCGTTCTTGTCGGCGCCTTCCTTGACCGTGACCAGACGCTCTTTAGGCGTCATCACTTCACGGACGGTGACTTCAAGACGGTTCTCGAAACGCACGTCACGGGAAGTGACGATGCCGACCAGGTCGCCATCGTGCAGTACCGGAACGCCGGAGATGTTGTGCAGGCGGGTCAGGTCGAACAGGTCGCGCACGGTGGCGTCGGCTTCGATGGTGATTGGATCTTTCACCACACCGGCTTCGTAACGCTTGACCTTGCGCACTTCGGCAGCTTGCTGCTCGATGGTCATGTTCTTGTGG
Organism: Pseudomonas sp. AC112; assembly: GCF_979253545.1. Taxonomy (NCBI): domain Bacteria; kingdom Pseudomonadati; phylum Pseudomonadota; class Gammaproteobacteria; order Pseudomonadales; family Pseudomonadaceae; genus Pseudomonas; species Pseudomonas sp. AC112. The sequence goes on along the minus strand of NZ_CEEDCM010000001.1, from coordinate 3,485,307 downwards.
ATGATGCCGATGCCGCCTTCCTGAGCCATGGCGATGGCCAGACGGGCTTCGGTGACGGTGTCCATGGCAGCGGAAACCAGGGGAATATTCAGCTCGATGCCACGGGTTAGGCGGGTCTTGAGACTGACTTCGTTAGGAAGCACCTCGGAATAACCGGGCACTAGGAGAATGTCGTCGAATGTCAGAGCTTCTTGGCTGATACGCAGCATCGCGGGGGCTCCCGAGCGGGAAAATGGAAGCGCGCCATTATATACATGCACCCTGTCGGGCTCAATGTAAAACTCTGACAAACTTGGTAATACTGATAGATGGAGAAAAACAGCCACTGTAGGAGCCGGCTTGCCGGCGATGAGGCCCTTGAGCCTGGCGCTCGACCATTGGGCGCCATCACCGGCAAGCCGGGCTCCTACAGGGGGGCGCCGCAGTGAGTTACAACTCGACTTTGACCCAGCTCATCTTCTGGTCCAGCCAGTCGGCAAATTCATCGATAAAGCTCTGTTTGAAGCCCGCCTCCGCCCAGTTGTTGAAGATGAAGCCCAGGTTGGAAAACCCGCATTCCTGCAGGAACAGGAAGCCGTTGATGTCGTCTTCATGCCCACACAGCGGGCAGGTGAAGTTGTCGGTGTGGCCGGGCATCCAGTCTTCCAGGCTTTCGAACAGGGCTTCGCCGACTTCCTTGAGGCACTCCGGGCAGCCGGCTTCTTCGAGAAAGCCCTTGGCGGGGGTGTAGATGCAGCGCTTGTAGATGATCTCCAGGCCGTTGATCGGCTCGTTGAACGGCAACGCCTCGGGGTGCAGCACCACCGCGCGGGCACCGTCGGCCAGGGCATAGCCCATGCGATTGCCGGTGCGGCCACAGGTGGTCAGCTCTTCCTTGATGATGTTCTTGCGCACCAGCCAACGCACGATTGCCCGGGCGCGGGGTTCGTGGACGGGCAAAGTGGAGATTTTCGGGACAAGGATGCTTTGGGAGTTCATGAGAGTCCTGCGGTGTGGCCACTGGCGCCATCGCCGGCAAGCCGGCTCCTACAGTTGATCGCATTCCAATGTAGGAGCCGGCTTGCCGGCGATGAGGCCCTGAAGGCTGGCAGCTTAATCCCTGCCCCACACAGGTCAAGTGCTCAGGTAGCGCCCGATCAGTGCAATACCGCTCGCCAGCACCAGCCAGGTCACCAATCTTACAAATGCCTCACGGGACATGCGCATCGTTAGCCTGCGCCCACACCACAGCCCGAGGGCCATCGCCGGCAGCAGGCACACCGCCAACATCAACAGCGGCAAATCAGCATACACCCCGGCCACCAGGAACAGGCTCAGCCGCACCACCGTGCTGCAACTGATCAACGCACTCTGGGTGGCGCGCGCGGCGTCCTTGGGCAGGCGGCTATTGAGATAGATCGCATAGAGAAAGCCGCCACTGCCAAACAATGCGCCGAACAAACCACCGACGGTGCCCATGGGAACCGACCAACCCGCCGCCAGTTGGGCTGGCCGTGCCTTCACTGCCAAGCTGTAGACCGCATAGACGCTGATAAACAAGCCCATCAGCAGCAGTAACAGGTCCGAATGCAGATTGAGCAAAAACACCACGCCCAGTGTGCAACCGATCGCCATGCACGGCAGCAAGCGCAGCAGCTCCGGCTTGTTCACGTCCCGCCGCGATTGCAGCAGGTTGCCAAACGCTGCGACAAAATCCAGCAGCACCAGCAGTGGGATGATCTTCGACAGCGGCATGAACAGGATCAGCAGCGGCCCCGCCACCAATGCGGTGCCAAATCCCGCGATACCGAACACGATATAGGCCACGACAATACCCAGGCCGATCACCAGCCAATCCACACCACCAAACGACCACTGACTCATCAGCTCAACCGGGCTCATCGGGAATTCCTTGTTAGAGATGGCCATCACTTTAGCCATCGGCGAGGGATGCGACTAATATCTTCAAAGCCCTCCACCCATCTCGAAAAGGCATGACGCGTGATCTCTACCCGCCAACTGCGCTACTTCGTCGAAATCGCCGACAGCGGCAGTTTCAGTGCCGCTGCCGAACGCCTGTTTGTGGCGCAATCGGCCCTGAGCCGGCAGATCAAGGAGCTGGAAACCCAACTGCACACCCCGTTGTTCGAACGCACCGCACGTCAACCACGCCTCACCGCTGCCGGCGAAGCCTTTTATCCGCGAGCCCGCAACCTGCTGAGCGAACTACTCAAGGCCAGCGAGATGGCGACTCAAGTGGGCAATGGCAAGCTCGGCACGCTGCGCTTGAGCCATTCGAGCACCGTGCCCATGAGCGGCTCGCTGCTGCAAGGCATCAGCACCTGGCTGGAGCGTTGCCCTGGGGTGTCGATGGATATCGCCAAACTATCTTCCGAAGCACAACTGGACGAAATCGCCGACGGTCGCCTGGAAGTCGGGGTGTTGCGCTTGCCCGTGCTGCGCCAGCGCGAGGGCGTGCGGGTCTTGCCTCTGTACAGCGAGCAACTGCTGCTGGCCGTGCCGCCGAATCATGCACTGGCGCGCAGTCAGGTGCCTATCGAGCTGGAGCAACTTAGAGACGAAGCGTTTATCTCGATCCCTCACCCCCAGCGTGGCGGCCTCAGTTATCTGTCAGCCGAGTTGTGCATGCGTGCGGGATTTTTCCCCAAGGCTGCACGAGTGATGTCACGCAAGACCACCCAGTTGCAGTTGATCCAGGCCGGCTTCGGTATTGCCTTGTTACCAAAATCCATGCAGGACATTGCGCCAGCCAACGTGCACTTTTTACCCCTGGCCGACCCGGACTGCCTCAGCACCGTGGCCCTGGCCTGCGCACAGGCGCCGAGCGCGCTGGTGGAGCAATTCTGCCAAACCTTGCGCGAATGCCTATAAACTGCCGACCATGATTAAAGATCGCCTCTCATGATTAAAGACCCGTTTGCCCGCCTGGGCCTGGACCGCGAAGTCCTGACTGTCAGCCAGCTCAACGGCCGCGCGCGGGTGTTGCTGGAAGACGTGTTCACCAATATCTGGGTCGAAGGCGAGATCTCCAACCTCGCCCGTCCGGCCTCTGGCCATGTGTACTTCACCCTCAAGGACAGCGGCGCACAGGTGCGTTGCGCACTGTTTCGCAACAATGCTGCGCGCGTGCGCCAGGCACTCAAAGATGGGCTGGCCGTGAAAGTGCGTGGCAAGGTCTCGTTGTTCGAGGGCCGTGGCGACTACCAGTTGATCCTCGATACCGTGGAGCCCGCCGGTGATGGGGCGTTGCGTCTCGCGTTCGATGCACTGAAGGAAAAGCTCAGCGCCGAAGGCCTGTTCAGCGCCGAACGCAAAGTGCCACTGCCCGCACACCCTCGGCGCATTGGCATTATCAGCTCACCGACCGGTGCAGTGATCCGCGACATCATCAGCGTGTTCCGCCGTCGAGCGCCGAACATTGAACTGACACTGATCCCCACGGCCGTGCAGGGTCGCGAAGCGATTCCCCAGATTGTTCGCGCGTTGAAACTGGCGGATGCGCGCGGCTTCGATGCACTGATCCTGGCCCGTGGCGGCGGTTCACTGGAAGACCTCTGGTGCTTCAACGAAGAAGCCGTGGCCCGTGCGGTGGATGCGTGCATCACGCCGATCGTCAGTGCCGTCGGTCATGAAACTGATGTATCGATCAGCGACTTCGTGGCGGACGTGCGTGCCCCTACCCCCTCCGCCGCGGCTGAATTGCTTGCGCCAGACGCCAGCCACCTGGTGCGCCAGGTCGAAAACCTGCACCGCCGCCTGGTGATGCTGATGCGCAACCGCCTGAGCCACGACCGCCTGCGCCTGGAAGGCATGGCCCGGCGCCTGCGTCACCCCGGCGAACGCCTGCGCCAACAAGCCCAGCGCCTGGATGACCTGGACATGCGCATGCGTCGCGCGTTCGAACGCAGCCTCAATACCCGGCGCGAACGCCTGATCCGCTTGGAAACCCGCCTCGCCGGCCAACACCCCGGCCGCCAACTGGCGCTGCTGCGCCAGCGCCTGGAGAGCCTCGCCGAACGCCTACCCCGCGCCATGCGTGAAGGCCTCAAGGCCCGGCGCCTGCAACTGCAGAGCCAGGTGCAGACGCTGCAGGTGGTCAGCCCGCTGGCGACCCTGGGCCGTGGCTACAGCATCCTGCTGGACGAGCGCGGCCAGGCCATTCGCAATGCCGCGCAAACCCACACCGGCCAGCGCCTGACCGCGCGCCTCGGTGAAGGCCAATTGCAAGTGCGGGTGGAAGACAACCACCTGACACCCGTCACCCTTTCGTTATTGGATTGATTGATGCCACGTCTCTTTAGCCTGCTGATGTTGTTTTGCCTCGCCTTCAACGCCAACGCCGACAGCTACATTTCCCGCACCTTGAACAAACCGGTGCCGGGTGGTGTTGCCGTGGTTGAACTGGGCCCCGCAGCAGCGGCGCCGAAAGCCACCTATCAGGGCAAGCCGGTACTGGTGGTGAAAGAGGCGGACAACTGGCTGGCGATTGTCGGTATTCCATTGACGGTCAAGCCAGGCAACGAACGCATCAGCAGCGGCGGGCGCAACCTGCCGTTTATCGTTGGCTACAAGAAGTACCCGGAACAACGCATCACCCTGAAAAACAAAAGCCAGGTAAACCCCGACCCGGCGCAGCTCAAACGCATCGAAGCGGAGCTGGCGGTGCAGATCAAGGCCTACCGCAGTTTCAGCCCGAACCTGCCGAGCAACCTGGTGCTGGACAAGCCGGTTAACGGGCCGCTGTCGAGCAAGTTCGGCGTGCGGCGTTTCTTCAACGGTGAAGAGCGCAACCCCCATTCGGGCCTGGACTTCGCCGTGCCGGCCGGCACCCCTATCAAGACCCCGGCGAACGGCAAGGTGATTCTGGTCGGTAACTACTTCTTCAACGGCAACACGGTGTTCGTCGACCATGGCCAGGGCTTCATCAGCATGTTCTGCCACATGTCGAAGATCGACGTGAAAGTCGGCCAGCAGCTGGCGCGCGGAGCGGTGGTGGGCAAGGTCGGTTCGACAGGCCGTGCGACCGGGCCGCACATGCACTGGAACGTCAGCCTGAACGACGCACGGGTCGACCCGGCGATCTTTATCGGTGCATTTCAGCCCTGAGGCAGCACTCCCACAAACAACCCACAGTGGCGTCTTCAAAGGCGCGCACGCAGGGCCAGATAACACCCAGTGACACACTCACTGGAATCAAATGCTCGGTTCTCAATACATAAATGGCGACACGGCTCATACGGAGTGCCGTGCAGCCATCATTCACGTTATGAGAACCGACAGCATGCAGCTATCTAGCACTCAACGACGCTCGCCGCACTTTCAACAGGGAAGTCAGTCCCCCGCTGAACCCGATAGCGAATCACGCACATTACCTGCCTCACCGCCCGAGTCCAGCGCAGCAACGAACCCCCATGAAACAGAACTACTCAAGGCCTACCTTTCGGCCATACAGAGCCCCGCGTCGGACGCCTCGTCCGTCATTGTAAATGTGCCCCTGCAGAGCACACTGGGCCAATGGCTAGCGCTTTATCGTGCACAAATAGAACACCCTGTCGTTCAACGCTGGCTAAACGCACAAAACATCGATCAGTCCGCCCTGCTTACCATCAACCCAACGTCTGGCACGTTAATAGCCCAGGTGGGCGCAGAAAAGAAACATTTCACTCTCACGGACACGTCCGGATGGGGACAGGTCTCGGCTCCGCTCCTGGCAGCCGCCAGGGTCATTGCACCTGGCAACGTTGATGAGCTCCAGGTGCAATTCGGGACTGGCTCAATACACGTCAACGCAACGGTAGTCTCACATTTCCAGGGTGAAACACCCCCAAAGACGCTGGCCCAAACCCGGACGTTGATCAGGCGCCTGTACCACAACCAAGCGTTTGACCCCATTCCCAACGACGACCGCCTGCGCCCGGCCAGTAGCCGCTCAGCACAAGCCCTGGAACAGCATAAACAAGATGCCGCCAAGTTCTACATCGGCGCACCTCAAGCACTGGCTTACACACGCCTGGCAGTCGATGTGGCCAACACGCTGCCTGATGTGCGGGCAGAAGCCAAGAAATGGGCAGAAAGCCTTATCTTCCAGCTGACCGGCAAGTATGTGGATGCCGACACGATTTACTTAAATCGGTTCAAGAGTTCAAGCACGCCGCTCAGCCGAGAAACCGCCACGGTGACCGGTTGGGAGCATCCCAATGAGGAACCCTATTCGTCATTGCGCCTACCGGACGCCCTGTTGAAGAACTTCTCCGAGCACGACTGGGATCCCGGCAGCCTGGACTTGGAAGCCGGTCTATACATGGACGGCCCCGGCAAAAGTCAAAAGGGTGGATACGGTTCCCACAACCAATTCCCTCTGGCACCTTCCACTGTGATGCACGCGAGTTGGAAAACCGACTTTCAGGCTCAGATGAGCAAAAAAATAGATACATTTTGGAAAGACCAGCTGAATGACTATGAGGTAGCGCTCAAAGGAGAGTTCGTTTTTCAGGCCCGCAAGCAACTGAAAGCGTTTGAGCGCAAATCACCCGCAGAGCAAGCCCTTCAAGCGCCTGAGCATGGTTTCACCCGCGACGATTATCGAATGGTGATGGCAGCGGCGCCCCACTTGCCACTGGATGAAAATGCACCACTGACCGTCGAACAACTGAAGGCCAAGGCCCCCGTAAAAGGCAACGTTCAGGTCCATGCGCTGGATATCGGTGGTTTCCCGTCGAGCGATATTCTGCGATTTACCGATCTTGGCAACCACCAGCAAATTCTCTACATACCAGGTGCTGAACCGGCTTTTCTCAAGTTTGCCTCTGTCGAAGCACTGGACCAGTGGATCGCAGAGCAGACCAAGAACGTAAAAATAAGCCAGGCGCTGCTTGCCCACTTCCCGCTGCTCACCCGGCAGAACCACGAACCCGGCACTCTGGAATACATCGGGACGGCGCTCGCGCCACAACTCTCATTGTTCCTGAAGTTATTCATTGGCTCGCCCAGCAAAGTGGCGGGGCTCGACTCCATCTTCCAAAAACTGTCCACGGGCAAACTGGAACCCGGCGCAGCCGAGCACAGCTCGCTGCACACAATCAAGGGAGATGCTTTTGCCAGCATCGCGCACGCAAGCAAAGTCCGCATGGCCAGTGACGCCGATAGCGTCATTAAGTCCAACAGTGAAGTCACACGCGACACCTGGCTCAACGACGTGACCGTAGCGGCGGGCTTACTGGCCAAGCTTGCCCCCATCGCCGCCCCGGTTGCTGCCGCGGCGGTAGTGACAGGCTTGACGGAATTCGCACTGGGCGCGGAAAAAGAATATTCCGGGGACACCGAAGCGGAACGCAAAGACGGAGCATCCAAGGCGTTCGATGGTTTGCTCAATACGCTATTCTCTGTAGGCGCAGAGGCGCCCCTGAAAGATCCGCTCATTCCTCCTGAAGAAGAACCACTTGCCTCGATACCAGGCAAAAGCCCTCGGATCGTCGAGCCGGAAGCAAACCGGCTACGACCCAGCCAAGCAGGCAATATCAGCCAGCATGCAGTAGCCGACGGTGAGCAGTTGATTGAAAACGCTACGTGTAACGCGAAAGGCATCTATCAGGTCAAGGATGCAACAACTGGGGAAGATCACTGGTTCATCCGTTTTACCGACACGACCGGCGTTCGGCAGGTGAATGAGATCAAGGGCAATTTCAAACTCAGCAATGAGTATGTGCAGATCATTCAAAGAGAAACTGGCAAGCCCGTGTTAACCGTGTACCCCACTGCCGATGGGGAGTGGCGAGTATATGAGATACTTGGAGGTAAGCGACATCGGGGCAGGGCCTTACCCGCCGAGTGCGACACTTACATGGATCGGATTCTTTCGGGCAATGCGGCCAATGACGTCAACGGTGATCCGGCGGTAACCGGGCAGATCCGACGCTGGTTCAGGCGCGACATGGACATTTTTTACAACAATCTGGAAACAAATGGGATGCCGGCGCGTCCTTCGCCTCCCGTAATGACCATCAACAGTACACCGGAGTCGGCCATTCAAAGCACGTTATCGCAACCCGGCGTGCGTGGGCTGGTACTGGGAGAAATACATGACGAACCTGCGGCGTATCAACTGGTCATCGATCAGATGCAGGAGTTCCAGGACAGCGGCGTCACCACCATTTACGTTGAAGGTGCGCCCTTTATCCAGGGTTCGTCGAACATCGCCGACGCGGCGCTGCTCCCTTCAGATGCGCCCTATTTTGGTCAACACCCCTACGACCCGGCCTACACGGGTGGCCCTACGCTGGTAGACATCATCAACGAAGCAAAAAAGCATGGGATAAAGGTCATTGGGCTTGAACACCTGCAATTGACGTGGCGCACCGACAATCCGATGAAAATGAGTTTGCTCACACACCCTCGGGGAGCAGAGTTCCGACTGAAGGAGTTCAATTACTTCGCGGCAAAGATCATCGACCAAACACCACCCGGCGAAAAGTTCGTGGCCATTGTCGGGAAATCCCATATGAATACTGATTACGGGGTCCCCGGAATCGCAGAGCTGACCGACGGGGTAGGAATGTCCGTGACGCCCTCTCTCAAAGGCAGCTCCAGCATCGTGAGCCAGCCCCCTCATACACCTGCACCGACGCTGAAACTCCTGCGTGGCACCAGTATCCCTGAGCCTTACGGTGATATTCATGTGAATTACAATATTGACGCACTGACCGATTGACGCGGACGCGATATCCAGAGCCCGCAAGCGCATACGCTGCGGGCCAACCGATTGCGCACCGCCAGACCAATAGCGCAACAAATCCCCACAAAACAAAAACAAACAACAACAAAAATCAATAAAAAAGTAAAAACAGGAAATTATCTCAATTTTTTTTCGTAACTTGCCATCTTTCCGCCACGCGGTTAGGGTTGGGCCTATGAAAACCTCTCACACCCTCATTCAGCTCCGCCAGCACCGCAGCCTGTGCCTTGTCAGCGCACGACTGCCAGGCTGAATCGATCTGCCTCGTCTTTACGTTTTATCCCTAAAAACAGTTATACGGCAGGCCGCCTTTTCTCGGCCCCTACAACAAGGATTTCCCGATGAGCATGCTCAAAGACCCGTCTTCGAAGTACCGCGCGTTCCCGACCATCGATATCCCGGACCGCACCTGGCCATCGAAGACCATCACCGAAGCGCCGATCTGGTGCAGTTCCGACCTGCGTGATGGCAACCAGTCGCTGATCGAGCCGATGGACGCTGTGAAAAAGCTGCGCTTCTGGAAGACCCTGGTCGCCGTTGGCGTGAAGGAAATCGAGGCCTCGTTCCCGGCGGCGTCGCAAACCGACTTCGACTTCGTGCGCACCCTGATCGAAGATGGCCACATCCCCGAGGACACCACCATCCAGGTGCTGACCCAGGGCCGTGAAGACTTGATCGCCCGCACCTTTGAATCCCTGCGCGGGGCCAAGAAGGCCATCGTGCACTTGTACAACGCCACGTCGCCGTCCTTCCGCCGTATCGTGTTCAACCAGGACAAGGAAGGCATCAAGGCCATCGCGGTCAACGCGGCCAAGCTGTTCGTCAAATACGCCGCCCAGCAGCCGGAAACCCAGTGGACCTTCGAATACTCCCCGGAGACCTTCAGCGCCACCGAGCTGGAGTTCGCCAAGGAAGTGTGTGACGCGGTGATCGAGGTGTGGAACCCGACGCCTGAGCACAAGATGATCCTCAACCTGCCGGCCACCGTGGAGTGCGCCACGCCGAACATCTATGCCGACCAGATCGAGTGGTTCGGTCGCCACATCAACCGCCGTGACAGCGTGATCATCAGCCTGCACACCCACAACGACCGTGGCACCGGCGTGGCCGCCACCGAGCTGGGCCTGATGGCCGGCGCCGACCGTGTCGAAGGCTGCCTGTTCGGCAACGGCGAGCGTACCGGTAACGTCGACCTCGTGACCGTCGCGCTGAACATGTACACCCAGGGCCTCGACCCACAGCTGGACTTCTCCGACATCGACGGCGTGCGCAAAGTCGTCGAAGAGTGCAACCAGATCCAGGTTCACCCACGTCACCCGTACGTCGGTGACCTGGTGCACACCGCCTTCTCCGGTTCGCACCAAGATGCGATCCGCAAGGGCTTCTCCCAGCAGAAAGACGATGCGCTGTGGGAAGTGCCGTACTTGCCGATCGACCCGGCCGATATTGGCCGCAGCTACGAAGCGGTGATTCGCGTGAACAGCCAGTCGGGCAAGGGCGGCATCGCCTACCTGCTGGAACAGGAATACGACATCAGCTTGCCGCGTCGCATGCAGATCGAGTTCAGCCAGGTGGTACAGGCCGAAACCGACCGCGTCGGCCTGGAGATGACCGCACCGCAGATCTACGCTTTGCTGCAGCGTGAATACCTGCAAGCCAACACCCCGTATGCGTTGGTCAGCCATCGCCTGCAGGAAGAAAACGGCAACAGCTTTGTCGAGGTGGAAGTCTCGGGCAAGGGCCAGGGCGAAACCAACCTGCACTGGAAAGGCAAAGGCAACGGCGCGCTGGAAGCGCTGGTAGCGGGCCTGCCGATTGGCGTGGAGATCATGGACTACAACGAACATGCAATCGGTGCGGGCACCAACGCCAAGGCCGCCGCCTACATCGAGTTGCGCGTGAACGGTGAGCGCCCGGTGCATGGCGTGGGTATTGATGAAAACATCACCACCGCCAGCTTCAAGGCGCTGTTCAGCGCGCTGAACCGCTCGTTGAGCCAGCAGGAAGCGAAAGCCGCGTAAGCCAGTTCGTAGGAATGCAAAAGGCCCCTGGGTGAGAACTCAGGGGCCTTTTTGTTGGCTATCAGATTTGTGTAGCCTGTGAGGGCCTCATCGCGGGCAGCCCGGCTGCCACAGGTAATCGCGCTCCAAGTGTGGGAGCCGGGCTTGCTCGCGATGGCGGTGGGTCAGACAAACTGAAAGCTATCGGCATCCAGGTTGGCCGGGAACTTAGTGCGATATGCCGCCAATTCCGCCGCATCCAGGTTCACCTGGAATACCCCATCCGCCTCCCCCGCACTCAGCAGCGTCTCACCCTGGAAGTCCAGCACCTGGCTGTCCCCGGTGTAGGCAAACCCCTTACCATCCGTGCCCACGCGGTTCACCGCCGCCACGTAGCACAGGTTCTCGATGGCCCGTGCCGGCAGCAGTCGGTTCCAATGCAGGCGCCGCGCACCCGGCCAGTTGGCGGTGTACAGCAGCAGGTCGGTGTCCTGAGCATCGCGACTCCACACCGGAAAGCGCAGGTCGTAGCAAATCAATGGGCGTATACGCCAGCCCTTCAACTCGAACTGCACCTGGCGTTCGCCGGGGGTGTAGTGGTCGTGCTCGCCGGCCATACGGAACAAATGGCGCTTGTCGTAATGCAGCACCTCGCCATCCGGCCGTGCCCATAGCAGGCGATTGCGGTGGCTGCCGTCGGCGGCCTGGATGATCACACTGCCAGTGATCACCGCGTTGTACTTCGCCGCCTGGGCCTGGAGCCAGCGATGGGTCGGGCCGTTCTCTGGCTCTGCGAGGGTTTGCGACGCCATCGAGAAACCGGTGGTGAACATCTCCGGCAGCACGATCAGGTCGGCACCTTTGGCCTGCTCCAACAGCAGCTCGAAATGTTCGAGGTTGGCTTGGCGGTCATGCCAGGCCAGGCTGGTCTGGACCAGGGCGAGAGTCAGGTTCGGCAGTGCACTCAGATCACGCATAGTTTCTCCGCCGCTTGTTGCAGCGTTTCCTCGCGTTTGGCAAAGCACAGGCGCACCAGGCGCTGGCCTTGGGGTGGGGTTTGGTAGAACACCGAGACCGGGATGGTGGCCACGCCGTGTTCGCGGGTCATCCAGAGAGACATGGCGACGTCATCCAGGTCTGGGCGGATCTGTGAGTAATCCACCAACTGGAAGTAGGTGCCAGTCACACGGGTAAAGCTGAAACGGGAGGGAGCGAGCAAATCGCAGAACAGGTCGCGCTTGGCCTGATAGAACGCCGGCAGTTCCTCGACGTGTTCCGGGTGTTCGGCCATGAAGTCGGCCAACGCATACTGCAGGGGGGTTACGCCGCAGAAGTTGACGTATTGATGCACCTTGCGCAGTTCGGCGCTGAGGGCCGGCGGCGCGACGACGTAGCCGGTTTTCCAGCCGGTGACGTGGTAGGTCTTGCCGAACGAGCTGACCACGAAGGCGCGCTGGTACAACTCTTCATGGGCCAGCACGCTGACGTGGGGCACGCCGTCGAAGACCAGGTGCTCGTAGACTTCATCGCTGACCAGGTAGATATCACGGTCGCGGATCAGTTCGGCCAATTGGTCCAGTTCGGCGCGGCTGATCAGCGCACCCGTCGGGTTGTGGGGGGAGTTGAGGATGATCATGCGCGTGCGCGGTGACAGCGCGGCCTTGATCTTCTCGAAGTCGAGGGCAAAGCCGTCCAGGCTCAGTTGCACATGCACGCAACGACCGCCGGCCAGCTCCACTGAGGGCTCGTAGCTGTCGTAGCTGGGGTCGAACACGATCACTTCATCGCCGTTGCGAATCACCGCCTGGATCGCACAGAAGATCGCCTCGGTGGCGCCAGGGGTGATGGTCACCTCACTGTCGGCATTCACCGTGGCGCCATAACTGCGGGCGATCTTGGCCGCCACCTGCTGACGCAGCACCGGCAGGCCGGTCATGGGTGCATATTGGTTGTGACCGAGGGCGATATGTTTGCCCACCGCATCGAGCAAACCCTGGGGGCCATTGAAGTCCGGGAAGCCCTGGGACAGGTTGAGTGCGCCGGTTTCGGCAGCGAGTTGCGACATGGTGGTGAAAATGGTCGTGCCGACATTCGGCAGCTTGCTGGTGATCATCGGAGGCCCCTGCAGGTGAGCCCCAAGTTTTAAGCTGCCGGCCGCACCGGGTCAAGGCACAAACGGTCGCGCACAAAAAAGGGCTCTTCAAGAGCCCTTTTCGCGAGGTCGAAATCAGCGCTTGTCGCGGCGCTTCTTATCGGCCTTCTTGTGGTGAGTCATCAAACGACGCTTCTTGTTCACCTGACGGTCAGTCAAGGTGTTCTTGTTGCCTTCGTATGGGTTCTCGCCACCCTTGAACTCGATACGGATCGGCGTACCGACCAGTTTCAAGACACGGCGGTAGGTGTTCTCCAGGTAACGCACGTAGGACTTCGGCACCTTCTCGATCTGGTTACCGTGGATCACGATAATCGGCGGGTTGGCACCACCCAAGTGGGCGTAACGCAGTTTGATCCGGCGGTTGTTGACCATCGGCGGCGCGTGCTCGCCAACGGCATCTTCCAGGATCTGGGTGAGGCGGTTGGTCGGCCAGCGGGTCACCGCAGACTTGAACGAGTTCTGCACGGAGGCGTAGAGGTTGCCCACGCCGGTGCCGTGCAGTGCCGAGATGAAGTGGATGTCCGCGAACTCGACGAAGAACAGCCGACGTTGCAGCTCGATCTTGACGAAATCGCGCTCGCTCGGCGTCATGCCATCCCACTTGTTGATCGCGATCACCAGGGCACGACCGGCCTCGAGGGCAAAGCCCAGCAGGTTGAGGTCGTGGTCCACCACGCCTTCGCGGGCGTCCATCACGAAGATCACCACGTTGGCGTCTTTGATCGCCTGCAGCGTCTTGACCACCGAAAACTTTTCAACTTCCTCGTGGATCTTGCCGCGCTTGCGCACACCGGCGGTGTCGATCAGCGTGTACTTCTCGTCGTTACGTTCGAACGGGATGTAGATGCTGTCACGGGTGGTGCCGGGTTGGTCATAGACGATGACCCGGTCTTCACCAAGCATGCGGTTGACCAGGGTCGACTTGCCGACGTTAGGGCGGCCGATGATGGCGATCTTGATACCGTCTTTTTCGCTCGGGCCAGGAATGCGCTTGGCTTCCTCACCTTCGGCGACGATCTCTTCCTCACCCTCTTCTTCCTCGACGTCATCCTTGGGGAAGTCGCGCAAGGCGACTTCCAGCATCTGGGTGATGCCGCGACCGTGGGCACCGGCGATTGGAATCGCGTCGCCCAGGCCCATCGGGCTGAACTCGGCACGGGCCTGCTCAGGATCGATGTTGTCGATCTTGTTGGCGACCAGATAAGAACGCTTGTTGCGCTTGCGCAGGTGCTCGCCAATCATCTGGTCGGCAGCGGTGTAGCCCGCACGGGCGTCCACCAGGAACAACACGACATCGGCTTCTTCAATGGCCAGCAGCGACTGCTCGGCCATCTTTTCGTCCATGCCATGCTCGTCACCGGAGATACCACCGGTGTCGACAATAATGTAGGAGCGCCCTTGCCACTTTGCCTCACCGTATTGGCGATCACGGGTCAGACCGGACAAGTCGCCGACAATGGCGTCGCGAGTCCTGGTCAGGCGGTTGAACAAGGTGGACTTGCCGACGTTAGGTCGGCCCACCAGGGCGATTACGGGAACCATGCGGCTCTCCACTTCGTTATTTCAGAAAATACAAAAGCCGCTGCAAGGCAGCGGCTGGTGCTCGGGGCAGCATAATCAAATGCCGCATGCCCCGCCGAAGCGGGGCCGCCTGGGTGTTACCCCAAGCATAGTTCTTACTTGATGGTCAGGGCTTCCAGCTTGCCGCTGTTGCCATACACATAAAGCATGTTACCCACCACCAGCGGACGCGCACGCAGGCCGTCGCTGTCGATACGCTCGCGACCCACGAAGCGACCATCCACCTGGCTCAGCAGATGCAGGTAGCCTTCGAAGTCACCGACCGCCACGTAGCTGGAGAATACTTCCGGCGCCGACAGTTGGCGGCGAGCCAGGGAGTCGTTGCTCCACAGTGCAGTGGTGGAACGCTCGTCGACACTTTCAACGGTGCCGGACGAGAGGCTTACGTAGACGCTGCCAAACCCTTGGGCGACACCGGCGTAGCTGGAAGCATCACGCTGCCAGTTAACGCGGCCGCTCTGCAGGTCCAGTGCCGCAACACGGCCCTGGTAAGTGGCAACGTAGAGGGTTTCACCGGACAGCAGCAAGCCGCCATCGATGTCCACTACGCGGTCCAGTTCGGAACGACCTTGAGGGATGGCCACACGGGTTTCCCAGGCCGGCACGCCGTTCTGGGTATCCAGGGCGACCACTTTACCGGTCGACAGGCCTGCAACGGCCAGATTGTTGGTCACAATCGGACCACTGGTACCGCGCAGCGTCAGCACCGCCGGGGTGCTGTCGTACAACCAGCGCTGTTCGCCAGTGCTGGCGTCGAGGCCGATCACGCGGTCGTCCTGGGTCTGCACCACGACGATATCGCCGTTGGTGGCAGGCGGTGCGAGGACTTCACTGGTCACGCGAGCGCGCCATTTCTCTTCACCGGTGCTGGAATCCAGCGCCACGACTTCGCCTTTCAGCGTGCCGAGCAGGACCATGCCGTAACCCACGCCGACGGCGCCGGAGACAGGCAATTCCAGGTCTTTCTTCCACTTCACGTCGCCGTTCATGCGATCCATGGAGATCACCACGCCGGTCACGTCAGCGGCCACAATGCTGTCACCGTCGATTGCCGGTACCAGCATGTTGTAGGTTTCACCCTGGCCGTCACCGATGGAGCGGCTCCACTGCTTTTGCAGGACCACTTCTTCCTTGAAGCTGGTCAGCTCCGCAGGCGGCAGTTCTTTCTTACTGTTGCTGCTGCAACCCGCGGCCAGAACGGCCAGAGCCAGCAATGCTGCATGTTTCCAACGGATCACGTCACGCATCCCCTTTGGCCAAGTCGTCCAGCTTGATTTGTAAGCCACCGACCGCCGCTTCATCAGACAGCGCCGCCTTGGCTTTTTGGTACGCAGCATTGGCTTCGTCGGTACGACCCAATTGGACCAACAGGTCGCCCTTGAGCTCTTCGCGAGTGGCTACAAATGCCTTGTCAGCATCGCCGTCGAGCAGTTTGAGTGCTTCGTCAGCCTTGTTCTGTGCCGCCAGTACCTGAGCCAGGCGCTGACGTGCGATTTCACCCAGGGTCGGGTTGGTCGGCTTGTCGGCGATGGCCTTCAGCTCAGCGGCTGCGTCATCCAGCTTGCCGGTGTCGACCGCGACTTTCGCGACAAACAGGCTGCCGTATTGGGCGTAGGTGGTACCGCCGAATTCGTTCTTCAGCTTGCCGGCCAGGTCTGCAACCTGCGCAGGATCAGGCTTGCCGTCCGGCGTCAGGGTGGTTTCCAGCAATTGCTGATAGAGGATCGAGGCGCCTTGGGACTGGTTGGCCTGATACTTGGTCCAGGCTTGCCAGCCGAACACCACCACTAAAGCCAGCAGGCCGCCAGTAACCAGGGGCTTGCCGTTGCGCTGCCACCAGTCCTTGAACTCGGCCAGTTGCTCATCATCAGTACTCGACACCCCAATACTCCTTAATCGCTAAATTCGGCTGTTCGACAGCTTCAACCCTGCACGACGCAGGTGGCCAAGTGCGCAGCGAGCGCATCAAAGGCAATGTTCTGTTGCTCACCCTGGCCACGCAGGGGTTTGAAACCTATTACTTGCTGGGCCAGCTCGTCTTCGCCGAGGATCAGTGCATACAGCGCACCGCTCTTGTCGGCCTTCTTGAACTGGCTCTTGAAGCTGCCGGCGCCGGCATTGATCTGCAGGCGCAGGTTCGGCAGTTGGTCGCGGACTTTTTCGCTCAGGGCCAGGGCCGCCAGTTCGGCCGCCTCGCCAAAGGCGCACAGGTACACGTCCACCTGACGGGAGATCTCTTCCGGGACCTGCTCCAGGGTTTCCAGCAGCAGGATCAGCCGCTCGATGCCCATGGCGAAGCCCACGCCGGTGGTCGGCTTGCCGCCCATCTGCTCGACGAGGCCGTCGTAACGACCACCAGCACACACGGTGCCCTGGGCGCCGAGTTTGTCGGTGACCCACTCGAACACGGTCTTGCTGTAGTAATCGAGGCCGCGCACCAGCTTGGTGTTGATCACGAACGGAATACCGGCCGCATCCAGGCGAGCCTTGAGGCCCTCGAAGTGGATACGGGACTCGTCGTCCAGGTAGTCGGCCATTTTCGGCGCATTGACCAGCACGGCCTGGGTATCGGCGTTCTTGGTATCGAGGACGCGCAATGGGTTGGTCTTCAGACGGCGCTGGCTGTCTTCGTCCAACTTGTCCAAGTGGGCGGACAGGTACTCGACCAGGGCCACTTTGTAGCGGCCGCGGGATTCACTGGTGCCCAGGCTGTTGAGTTCAAGCTTGACCGCATCGCGGATGCCCAGCAGGCCCCACAGGCGCCAGGTCAGCACGATCAGCTCGGCGTCGATGTCCGGGCCGTCAATGTTGAACACTTCCAGGCCGATCTGGTGAAACTGGCGATAGCGGCCTTTCTGTGGACGCTCGTGGCGGAACATCGGGCCGATGTACCACAACTTCTGCGGCTGGCCAGCACCGGTGAGGCCATGCTCAAGCACAGCGCGAACGCACGCGGCAGTGCCTTCCGGACGCAGGGTCAGGGAGTCGCCGTTGCGGTCTTCAAAGGTGTACATCTCTTTTTCGACGATGTCGGTCACTTCACCAATAGAGCGCTTGAACAGCTCGGTGAATTCGACAATCGGCATGCGGATCTGCTTGTAACCGTAGTTATCCAGCAGGCGCGCGACAGTGCCCTCGAAATAGCGCCACAGCGGCGTCTGCTCCGGCAGGATGTCGTTCATGCCACGAATGGCTTGCAGAGTCTTGCTCACATCAAATCCTTAAATTCGTTCTTAGCCGCGCGCGATCAGCGCTGCGTCAGCCGCGACCTTCTCGGCCGCTTTCTCGCGGATCAGTCTTTCGAGCTCATCCACCAGATTGTCATTCGTCAACTTCTGCGACGGCTTGCCGTCGATGTAGATCAGGTTCGGTGTACCGCCAGTCAGGCCGATATGCGCCTCTTTGGCTTCACCCGGGCCGTTGACCACGCAACCGATCACCGCCACATCCAACGGAACCAGCAGGTCCTCGAGGCGCCCTTCCAGTTCGTTCATGGTTTTCACCACGTCGAAGTTCTGCCGCGAGCAGCTCGGGCAGGCAATGAAGTTGATGCCACGGGAACGCAAATGCAGGGATTTGAGAATGTCGTAACCGACCTTCACTTCCTCTACCGGGTCTGCCGCGAGGGAGATGCGGATAGTATCGCCAATCCCTTCGGCGAGCAGCATACCGAGACCCACCGCAGATTTCACTGTGCCTGAGCGTAAACCGCCAGCTTCGGTGATACCCAGGTGCAATGGCTGCACGATTTCCTTGGCCAGCAGCCGATAGGCTTCTACCGCCATGAACACGTCGGAGGCCTTTACGCTGACCTTGAAGTCCTGGAAATTCAGGCGCTCCAGGTGTTCAACGTGGCGCAGCGCCGATTCAACCAGCGCCGCCGGGGTAGGCTCGCCGTATTTCTTTTGCAGGTCTTTTTCCAGGGAACCGGCGTTGACGCCGATACGGATTGGAATGCCACGGTCGCGCGCAGCGTCAACCACTGCGCGCACACGGTCTTCGCGACCGATGTTGCCCGGGTTGATACGCAGGCAGTCCACGCCCAGTTCGGCTACGCGCAATGCGATCTTGTAGTCGAAGTGAATGTCGGCCACCAACGGCACTTTGACCAGTTGCTTGATGCGGCCGAACGCTTCGGCAGCGTCCATGTCCGGCACGGAGACGCGCACGATGTCCACGCCAGCAGCTTCCAGGCGGTTGATCTGGGCAACGGTGGCGGCCACATCATTGGTGTCGCTGTTGGTCATGCTCTGTACCGCGATGGGGGCGTCGCCACCCACCGGCACGGAGCCGACCCAGATCTTGCGCGATACGCGACGTTTGATTGGAGATTCGCCGTGCATGACTATTGTCCCAACTTCAGGCGAGCGGTCTCGCCACTGGTGAACGGCGCTACGTCCACAGGCTGGCCGTTGTAGGCCACTTGCGCGCCACGGGCAAAGCCCAGACGCAGCGTCAAAGGAGGCTTGCCGCCTTGGTCGAGCGTATCTCCCTTACGCTTCAGACCGCTAAACAGCACTTTGCCATTGCCATCGGTGACTTGCGTCCAGCAGTCAGCGATGAAGGTAATCTGTACGCGGCCATCACCAGCGATCAGGGCTGGGGTGGTGGGCGGTGAAATCGCAGGGGCTGCCGGCGCGGCTGGAGCGGTGGTAGCAGGCACCTGCGCAGGAGCGGCCGGCGTATGGGCCTGGGCGACCGGGGCTGCCGGGGTGTGAGCCGGCGCAGCCGGCGTCGCGGGGGCCGGTGCGGCAGCGGTGGCGGCAGGTGCGGTTTCCGTTGCTGGCTGCTCTGTGGCAAGCGGCGCTTCAGGCGCGGCCTGGCCTTCAGCCACAGCCTGGTCTTCCGGCTCATCCAGTGGATGAATCTGGGTGGTGCCATCGGCGCTTTCGACTTCGACGTGCTCCATGGCGTTGCTGGTGAGGTCCTTGGAGCGCTGGGAGGCCTGGTCTTGCCACCAGACGAAACCGCCACCAATGACCGCGATCAGCAGCAACAGGCTGACAATTCGCAAAATCGTGTGGGAAACCCGCACCGGCTCTTCGATGCGACCCAGGCCATGCACATTGCTGCCCTGGGAGTCGGTACCGGTGAACTGGTCGAACTCCTGGACCAGTACGGCCTGGTCGATACCCAGCAACTTGGCGTAGGCACGGATATAGCCACGGGCGAAGGTGTGCCCCGGCAGCTTATCGAACGCGCCGGCTTCCAGGTTGCCCAGGGACGTGGTGGTCAAATTGAGCTTGAGGGCCACTTCTGCCAGCGACCAACCATTGCTTTCGCGGGCCTGACGCAAGGTGTCGCCTGGGTTTACGCGATTAGCTGCTACAACTTCCGGGTGCGCCGCTTTCATCATTGCTCCGACAGGTATTGCTGATATTCCGGCGTACCGGGATAGAGTCGTTCGAGTTGCTGGCCAAAAAGTGCAGCCGTGTCGCGTTCTTCATGAACCGTCGCCAGGCGCACACCGAGCAATAGACTACGTGCATTTTGCCCGCTGAGCAGGCTAAAACGCTCGTAATAGTCACGTGCCGGCACATAATGCCTGTCTTCGTAGGACAACTCAGCCATTTCGAGCAATGCCCGAGGCTGGTGACCGTTCAAATGCAGGGCTTTTTCCAGCTGCTGGCGAGCGCTATCACGCTGGCCAAGACGCATCGAGGTGACCCCGAGGTTCTCGAACACCCGCGAACGCTCAGGATAGAGGGTATCGGCGCCGGCTTGCTGGAAATAAAGGGCGGCCTGGTCATAACGTTTCTGCTCGAACAGGAAGCTGCCGTAGTTGTTCAGCAGCCGAGGGTCGGCAGGACGGGAGGCCAGGGCCTTGTGAAAATACTGTTCGGCCAGCTCCGGCTCGGCCTGGGCCTGGAACACCAGGGCCAGTGCAGCATTGGCGTCGGCATCGTCGCTGTCCAGCACCAGGGCCTTCTTCAGCGGCACCTTGGCCTGTTCACTCATGCCTTGTCGAAGGTAGCCCAAGCCCAATTGCACATAGGCAACTCGCGCCTCATCACGGCCTTTACCGGTTTGCAAAGGGCTGTCATGGCCCGATGAAACACAACCGGCCACTAGACCGGTAACAAGCAAAAGCAGCGCAAGGCGCAAGGGCATAGAGATCCTCTCTCAGATTCGATTCACAGCAATTTGCGGCAGATCGTCGGCGGCGTTCAGTTCACGCACGGCGATATAGCGCTCGCTGCGGCGGGTGCGGTCCATCACCTGCCCTACCAATTGGCCACAGGCGGCGTCGATGTCTTCACCACGGGTGGTGCGTACGGTGACGTTGTAGCCGGCCTGGTGCAGTTGATCCTGGAAACGGCGGATGGCGTTGTTGCTCGGCCGCTCGTAGCCAGAATGTGGAAACGGGTTAAACGGAATCAGGTTGATCTTGCACGGGATGTTCTTGAGCAGCTCGATCATCTCGACCGCGTGTTCAACCTTGTCGTTGATGTCTTTGAGCAAGGTGTACTCGATGGTCAGCACGCGCTTTTCGCCCAGGGACGACATGTAGCGCTGGCAAGATTCGAGCAGCATCTTAAGCGGATACTTCTTGTTGATCGGCACCAATTGGTTACGCAATGCGTCATTGGGTGCGTGCAGCGACAACGCCAGGGAGACGTCGATGTGTTTGGACAGCTCATCGATCATCGGCACCACGCCGGAGGTCGACAGGGTCACACGGCGCTTGGAGATGCCATAGCCAAGGTCGTCCATCATCAGATGCATGGCCGAAACGACGTTGTCGAAGTTCAGCAGCGGCTCACCCATGCCCATCATCACCACGTTGGTGATGGCACGGTCGACGGTTGCCGGGACGCTGCCAAAGGATTTGTTGGCAATCCACACCTGGCCGATCACTTCGGCGGCGGTGAGGTTGCTGTTGAAGCCTTGCTTGCCGGTGGAGCAGAAACTGCAGTCCAGGGCACAGCCTGCCTGGGACGAAACGCACAAAGTGCCGCGCTTGCCCTGGGGAATGTAAACAGTCTCGACGCAGCTGCCAGACGCCACGCGCACCACCCACTTACGGGTGCCGTCGCTGGAGATGTCCTCGCTGACCACTTCGGGACCACGGACCTCAGCAATGGCCTTGAGCTTGTCGCGCAGGGCCTTGCTGACGTTCGTCATGGCGTCGAAATCGTCGACGCCAAAGTGGTGAATCCATTTCATTACCTGACCGGCACGGAAACGCTTCTCCCCGATTGAGTCGAAGAATTTCTCCATTTCCGGCTGGGTCAGCCCCAGCAGGTTGGTTTTTACAGTCGATGTCGTCATGGATTCACCCTCACTCTTTAAGCCGATGCTTAGCGAGCGGTTACTTCAGTAGCTGCGAAGAAGTACGAGATTTCGCGAGCAGCAGCGGCTTCGGAGTCCGAACCGTGTACAGCGTTGGCGTCGATGGACTCAGCGAAGTCAGCACGGATGGTGCCGGCAGCGGCTTCTTTAGGGTTGGTAGCGCCCATCAGCTCACGGTTCAGAGCGATAGCGTTTTCGCCTTCCAGAACCTGGACAACAACAGGACCGGAGATCATGAAGGCAACCAGGTCGCCGAAGAAGCCACGAGCGCTGTGCTCAGCGTAGAAGCCTTCAGCTTCAGCCTTGGACAGTTGCTTGAGTTTCGAAGCTACAACCTTCAGGCCGGCTTTTTCGAAACGAGTGGTGATCTCGCCGATGACGTTTTTTGCAACAGCGTCAGGCTTGATGATGGAGAAAGTACGTTGAACAGCCATGGTGTAACTCCAGAAACGGTAATTTACGAAAAATTAAACCCGCGAATTATACGCGGGTTATTGGGTATTGCCTAACTGCGTAAAAAGGCGGCTCAGTCTGCTTCTTCGATCCACAGGCCTTGAATCGCCTCCAGGACCTTCTCGCCACCCCGATCAGGGATGTCATCGAAGTCCGGCAGCTCCATCACCAGATTGCGCAGCTTGACGAAGTTGACCGTAAGAGGATTGACCTCCGGATGAGCTTCAGCAAGTTGTATAGCGATTTCTTGTACATCAACCCATTTCAGGCTCATGACATTTCCTTGAATCAATGCGGCGCTTCGGCTGCATGGTTGAGGGAATATTTCGGGATTTCGACGGTGATGTCTTCAGTTCCGACCTTTGCCTGACAACTTAGGCGAGAAGTCGCCTCCAGGCCCCAGGCGCGGTCCAGAAAGTCCTCTTCGAGCTCATCCGCTTCTTCCAGGGAGTTGAAACCCTCGCGGATCACGCAATGGCACGTGGTGCAAGCGCACACACCGCCGCAGGCGCTTTCGATCTCGATGTGGTTGTCATGGGCAACTTCGAGGATGGACTTGCCGGTCTCAGCCTCCACGACCATACCGTCCGGGCAGTGCTCGGCGTGTGGCAGAAAAATGACCTGCGGCATTGATTATTCCTCGATTTCATTCAGGTTGCGCCCGGCCAGTGCGGCTTTCACCGTCTGATCCATGCGGCGGGCGGCAAAGGCATCAGTCACCTGCGACAAGCGCTTGGTCTGTTGCTCGATGGCATAGCCATCGTTGCCTTTCATCAGTTCAGCCAATTCCTGCATCTGCAGGTCGATGACCATGCGCTCCTCGTCATCCAGCAGGCGCTCGCCGTCGGCCTCAAGGGCGCCCTGCACCGCTTCGAGCAAGCGCTGGGCGTCTACTTGCTGCTCACGCAATACACGGGCGACCTTGTCGTCACCGGCATATTGGAACGAGTCCTTGAGCATCTTGGCGATTTCGCCGTCGGTGAGGCCGTAGGACGGCTTGACCTGGATGCTGGCTTCAACACCGGAGGCCAATTCACGCGCGGCGACGCTGAGCAAGCCGTCGGCGTCGACCTGGAAGGTCACGCGAATCTTCGCCGCACCCGCCACCATCGCCGGAATGCCGCGCAATTCAAAGCGCGCCAGGGAGCGGCAGTCGCTGATCAGCTCGCGCTCACCTTGCAACACGTGAATCATCATGGCCGTCTGGCCATCTTTATACGTGGTGAAGTCCTGGGCGCGGGCGACGGGGATGGTGGTGTTGCGGGGAATCACCTTCTCCATCAAGCCACCCATGGTTTCCAGCCCCAGGGACAGCGGGATCACGTCGAGCAGAAGCAGTTCGCCACCATCGCGCTTGTTACCGGCCAGGGTATCGGCCTGGATCGCAGCGCCGATGGCGACCACTTGATCCGGGTCGATTTCAGTCAGCGGCTGACGACCAAAGGCTTCGGCGACAGCTTCACGCACGCGTGGCACGCGGGTGGAACCACCGACCATGACGACGGCACCGACCTCTTCCAGCTCAATACCGGAATCGCGCACCGCGCGGCGACAGGCTTTCAGGCTGCGGGCAACCATTGGCTCGATCAACGCATCGAAGGCTTCGCGAGTCAGTTGGGCCGACCAGGTGCCGTAGGAAACTTCAACACTTGCAGCATCGGTCAGCGCTTCCTTGGCCGCGCAGGCGGTTTGCAGCAGGTTGCGCTGCGCGCCTGGGTCCAGGTCGGCAGACAAGCCGGCGCTGGTGATGATCCAACCCGCAATGGCGTGGTCGAAGTCATCGCCGCCCAGGGCGCTGTCGCCGCCGGTGGCGAGCACTTCGAAGACACCGCCGGTCAGGCGCAGGATCGAAATATCAAAGGTACCACCGCCCAGGTCGTAAATAGCGACCAGGCCTTCTGCATGCTGGTCCAGGCCATAGGCCACGGCCGCCGCAGTCGGCTCGTTGAGCAGGCGCAGTACGTTCAGGCCGGCGAGTTTCGCTGCGTCCTTGGTGGCCTGGCGCTGAGCGTCATCGAAATAAGCCGGAACGGTGATTACGGCACCGACCAGTTCACCGCCCAGGGTTTTCTCCGCGCGTTGGCGCAGCACCTTGAGGATATCGGCCGACACTTCCACCGGGCTTTTCGGGCCTTGGACAGTGTCGATGAACGGCATATGGGATTCGCCGCCAACAAAGCGGTAGGGCAGTTGGTCGCCCAATTGCTTGACGTCGGACAGACCACGACCCATCAAGCGCTTGACCGACAGCACGGTGTTCAGAGGATCGCTAGAGGCTGCCAGCTTGGCTGACTCACCGACTTCGGTGCGATCAGCGTGATAGCGCACGGCGGACGGCAGGATCACCTGGCCATCAGCGTCGGGCAACGGCTCGGACAGGCCGCTGCGCAAGGCAGCAACCAAGGAATTGGTGGTGCCCAGGTCAATCCCGACCGCCAGGCGACGCTGGTGAGGTTGAGGGCTTTGGCCGGGTTCGGCGATTTGCAGTAGGGCCATGGTAATCAGGTCTTATCTGTCTATCAGGCGTGCATCACGGGCAGCACACTGGGTTAATCGTCGAGGCGCTCTTCTAGCTGGCGCACTTCGTAGGTGAGCTTGTCGAGGAACTGCATGCGCCGCATCAGGCGTTCGGCCTGTTCGCGTTGCGCTGCATCGTTCCAACAGGCTGCGAAGCTTTCGTTGAGCTCATCCTGGGCGGTTTTCAGACGACGCTTGAAGACTGCGACGCCGGCCAGATCGGCCTCGTCCTGCAAGTCTTCGAGTTCTTCGCGCCACTGCATCTGCTGCATCAGGAAGTCGGGGTCATGAACCGTGACTTCAAGCGGCAACTCGCCACCATTCATCGCGAGCAGGTAACGCGCGCGCTTGGGGGGGCTTTTGAGCGTCTGATAGGCTTCGTTGAGGCTGGCCGATTGCTCCAGCGCCAAGCGTTGCTCACGCTCGGAGGCGTCAGCGAAGCGGTCCGGATGCACGCCACGCGCCAGTTCTCGGTAGCGCGTGGCAAGCTGCTCAAGGTCCAGCCGAAAGCTCGGCTGCAGCTCGAATAAAGCGAAATGACAAGGAGTACCCACGAATAGCCTCAGATGTTGAAGCTTTCGCCGCAGCCACACTCACCGCGTACGTTGGGGTTGTTGAACTTGAAGCCTTCGTTCAACCCTTCCTTGACGAAATCGAGTTCGGTGCCGTCCAGGTAGGTCAGGCTCTTGGGGTCGATGATCACTTTCTCGCCGTGACTTTCGAACACCTGGTCCTCTTCAACCACCTCGTCGACAAACTCCAGCACGTAGGCAAGGCCGGAACAGCCCGTGGTGCGAACACCCAGACGAATCCCCTCACCTTTACCGCGCCCATTCAGGGAGCGGCGAATGTGCTGCGCAGCCGCTTCTGTCATGCTGATAGCCATCGTTGACTCCTTACTCGTCGCCAAATGCTTAGATCAAGCCTTTCTTCTGCTTGTAGTCGCGAACGGCCGCCTTGATGGCGTCTTCTGCGAGTACCGAGCAGTGGATTTTCACGGGCGGCAAGGCCAGTTCTTCGGCCAGCTGGGTGTTGCTGATAGTCACAGCCTCATCCAGGGTCTTGCCTTTCATCCATTCGGTCGCCAGGGAGCTGGAGGCGATGGCCGAACCGCAGCCGTAGGTCTTGAACTTGGCGTCTTCGATAACGCCAGCGTCGTTGACCTTGATCTGCAGGCGCATCACATCGCCGCACGCCGGAGCGCCGACCATGCCGGTGCCGACATCAGGGTCTTCCGCGTTCATCTTGCCGACGTTGCGCGGGTTTTCGTAGTGGTCGATGACCTTTTCGCTGTAAGCCATGGTACTGAATCCTCACTCATCAGGGCCGCTCTGGAACCCTGTAGAAACGCCTGCGTTTTCCGCCACGTTCCTACAGAGCTTGGGTGGCGGCTTCTATATTTAGTGTGCCGCCCACTCGATCTTGGAAATATCGACACCGTCTTTGTACATGTCCCACAGCGGCGACAGAACGCGCAGCTTGTTGACGGCTTCGCAGACTTTCTGCGCGGCGTAGTCGACTTGCTCTTCGGTGGTGAAACGGCCGAACGTAAAGCGGATCGAGCTGTGTGCCAGTTCGTCGTTGCGGCCCAGGGCGCGCAGTACGTACGAAGGCTCAAGGGACGCCGAGGTGCAGGCCGAACCGGACGAAACCGCCAGGTCCTTGAGTGCCATGATCAGCGACTCGCCTTCGACGTAGTTGAAGCTCAAATTCAGGTTGTGCGGTACACGGGCGGTCATGCTGCCGTTGATGTACAGCTCTTCAAGGTTCTCGACCTGCTTGTAGAAGCGATCGCTCAGGGCCTTGATGCGCACGTTTTCGGCAGCCATGTCTTCCTTGGCTACACGGAAGGCTTCGCCCATGCCAACGATCTGGTGGGTCGCCAGGGTGCCGGAACGCATGCCACGCTCGTGACCGCCGCCGTGCATGGTGGCTTCGATGCGCACACGTGGCTTGCGGCTCACATATAGCGCGCCGATGCCTTTAGGGCCGTAGGTCTTGTGGGCAGAGAACGACATCAGGTCGACTTTCAGTTTCGACAGGTCGATATCGACCTTGCCGGTAGACTGAGCAGCGTCGACGTGCAGCAGGATGCCCTTCGAGCGGGTCAGCTCGCCGATGGCCGCGATGTCGTTGATGGTGCCGATTTCGTTGTTCACGTGGATCACGGAAACCAGGATGGTGTCTTCACGCAGCGCGGCTTCGATCATCGCCGGGGTGACGATACCGTCGGTGGTTGGCTCGAGGTAGGTGACCTCGAAACCTTCACGCTCCAGTTGGCGCATGGTGTCGAGGACAGCCTTGTGCTCAATTTTTGTGGTGATCAGGTGTTTGCCCTTGGTCGCATAGAAATGCGCCGCACCCTTGATTGCCAGGTTGTCGGACTCGGTGGCACCGGAGGTCCAGACGATTTCACGCGGGTCTGCGCCAACCAGGTCAGCAACCTGGCGACGAGCGTTCTCGACCGCTTCCTCGGCTTTCCAGCCGAATACGTGGGAACGGGAGGCCGGGTTGCCGAAGTTTCCGTCAACCAGCAGGCATTCGCTCATTTTTTGCGCGACACGCGGATCAACCGGGGTAGTCGCTGAGTAATCAAGGTAAATCGGCAATTTCATGGACTTTCTCCTAAATCAGGCGGGCTGGCGTGCCGTTAGCTCTTCGGCTGTCACTCGACGGCGGACGCTTCGATCTTGTCCAGACGCGGCGCCTTGGTGTTGCAACGGCGCTGGTCCTGACGCTGGGCTACTTCTTGCACCTCACGGCGAGTCACAAGATCAGCCAGGCTGATACCACTCAAAAACTCATGGATCTGCAGGCTCAGATCGCACCACAAATGGTGCGTCAGGCAGGTGTCGCCGGCGTGGCAATCACCCAGGCCCTGGCATTTTGTAGCGTCGACGGATTCGTTGACCGCATCGATCACCTGGGCTACCTGGATGCCCTGCATGTCGCGGGACAATTGATAGCCGCCGCCTGGACCGCGAACGCTGGAAACCAGATTGCTGCGGCGCAATTTGGCGAACAACTGCTCGAGGTAGGACAGGGAAATGCCTTGGCGCTCGGAGATATCGGCCAGGGACACCGGCCCAGTTTGCGCGTGCAAAGCCAGGTCAAGCATGGCGGTCACCGCGTATCGGCCTTTTGTAGTCAGTCTCATGGACAATTACCAAGGTGTTTCAGAATGTGGGCAAGTATGCGATTCCCGAGTATTTAAGTCAACTATAAGACCTAGTACTTTAGTCAGGATTACCCGTAAAAAGGGCGCGCGAATCATAGCAGGATGGGGTGGGGACGAACAGCGGCATCAGGCAGGGGCGGAGATGGTGAGACCAATGGAGATTAATTGTGGGAGCTGGCTTGCCTGCGATAGCGGTGGATCAGCACTACATGGGGTGGCTGGCATACCGCTATCGCAGGCAAGCCAGCTCCCACAGGGGACCGCGTTCAGCCCGCCTTGGTGGTGGCGGTTTCGTCTTTGATCTCGGCAAAATCCTCTTCGCGCAATTCGGGCAGATCTTTGGCGCAGTAAGGGCTACCCAGATCCTTCAGCGCACCGCACATGCCATCCAGCTTGCCGTCCACCGCTTGCAGGTGGTCAAGCAACTGGCCAATGGCGCGCGCTACAGGGTCAGGCATGTCTTCGCTGACACCGTAGGCATCAAAGCCGATCTTCTCGGCCATGGCCTTGCGCTTGGCCTCCTGCTCGTCGCCGACTTCCGGCTTGACGATGATTCGGCCAGGAATACCGACCACCGTTGCGCCAGGCGGCACAGCCTTGGTCACCACGGCATTGGAGCCCACCTTGGCACCTGCGCCGACGGTGAATGGGCCGAGCACCTTGGCGCCCGCCCCTACCACCACGCCATTTTCCAGTGTCGGGTGGCGCTTGCCTTTGTTCCAGCTGGTGCCACCCAAGGTCACGCCCTGATAGAGCGTCACGTCATCGCCGATCTCGGCGGTCTCGCCAATCACGATGCCCATGCCATGGTCGATAAAGAAGCGACGACCGACCTTGGCCCCCGGATGAATCTCGATCCCGGTCAACCAGCGCCCAAAGTTCGACACCAACCGCGCCAGCCATTTCCAGCCCATGCCCCACAAGGCGCCGGACAGGCGGTGGATCCAGATGGCGTGCATGCCCGGGTAGCAGGTCAGCACTTCAAAGGCATTGCGCGCCGCCGGATCACGGTGGAAAACACTCTGGATATCTTCTCGCAAACGCTCGAACATTTTTAATCCTTCCGCTTAAGAAGCTCGCCACGGGCCGCTTTCTGGGTTTCCGTGAGGATGCCACGCAATATATTCATTTCTGCCCGGCTGACCGAGCTGCGTCCGTAAAGGCGACGCAGGCGCGCCATCAAGTGCCGCGGTTTTTCCGGATCGAGGAATTCGATGGCCACCAGGGTTTGCTCCAGGTGCTCATAGAACCGCTCCAGCTCGTCCATGGTGGCCAACTCGCCACTTTTGGTCGACGCCACTTCATCCTTTTCTACCTTGCTCGGCTGACCCTCAGCGGCCAGCCAGGCCATGCGCACCTCATAACTCAACACCTGCACCGCTGCCCCGAGGTTCAGTGAGCTGAACTCAGGGTCTGATGGGATGTGCACGTGGTAATGACATCGCTGCAGCTCTTCATTGGTGAGGCCGGAGTCTTCACGGCCAAAGACCAAGGCGATTTCAGCGCCACCGGCGGTCTCCTCCACCACTTTGGTGCCGCACTCACGCGGGTCCAGCAGTGGCCAGGGGATACGGCGGTCGCGGGCGCTGGTGCCGAGCACCAGGTTGCAGCCGACCAAGGCGTCTTCCAGGGTGGCGACAACCTGGGCTTTTTCCAGGATGTCATTGGCGCCGGACGCACGGGCATCAGCCTCGTGGTGCGGGAACACACGCGGTTCGACCAGCACCAGGCGCGTCAGCCCCATGTTTTTCATGGCTCGCGCCACCCCGCCGATGTTGCCGGGATGACTGGTATTGACCAAGACGACACGAATGTTTTGCAGCAAGGGAGGCGCTCTCGGACACGGGAAAGGGGAGCAAATCTTACAGAACAGCCTAAGGTTATGCCATGAAAGCTAACGTCGTCCTTCACCTGAAGAAAGTTTCTGCTAGAATGCTCGGCTTTCTTTAACAACCTTAGGTGACACATCCATGCAGCCCATGCTGAATATCGCGCTGCGCGCCGCCCGCAGCGCCAGTGAATTGATCTTCCGCTCCATCGAGCGCCTGGATACCATCAAGGTCGACGAAAAAGACGCCAAGGATTACGTATCCGAGGTGGATCGCGCCGCCGAACAGAAAATCATCGACGCTCTGCGCAAGGCCTACCCTACCCACGGCATCCTCGGTGAAGAAACCGGCCTGCACAAAGGTAGCGGTGAAGGCGAAGACTACTTGTGGATCATCGACCCACTGGATGGCACCACCAACTTCCTGCGCGGCATCCCGCACTTTGCCGTGAGCATCGCGTGCAAATACCGTGGTCGCCTGGAACACGCCGTTGTCCTGGACCCAGTGCGCCAGGAAGAATTCACCGCCAGCCGTGGCCGTGGCGCCCAGCTGAACGGTCGCCGCCTGCGTGTCAGCGGTCGCACCAGCCTGGACGGCGCCCTGCTGGGTACCGGCTTCCCGTTCCGTGACGACCAGATGGACAACCTGGAAAACTACCTGGGCATGTTCCGCGCCCTGGTTGGCCAGACCGCTGGCATCCGTCGCGCCGGCGCAGCGAGCCTGGATCTGGCTTACGTGGCTGCCGGTCGTTTCGATGCGTTCTGGGAGTCGGGCCTGTCCGAGTGGGACATGGCTGCAGGCGCGCTGCTGATCCAGGAAGCGGGCGGCCTGGTGAGCGACTTCACGGGCGGTCACGACTTCCTTGAGAAGGGCCACGTGGTTGCCGGCAACACCAAATGCTTCAAGGCAGTACTGACGGCGATCCAACCGCACCTGCCGGCCTCGCTGAAGCGCTAAGCGAGCGAGCACAAAAAAAGCATCCCGAGGGGTGCTTTTTTATGCCTGGAATTTGGGAAAGAACCCATACCACTGACGCAAACACAATCAACTGTAGGAGCCGGCTTGCCGGCGATGGCGTCGCGCCAGGCGCCGACTGAGCCAGCTGATCCAGCTGATCCAGCGCTACCGCCGGCAAGCCGGCTCCTACGGGTTTTGCGGCGTGAGTTACTGCTGGTTCTGGCCCAGGATCAGGCGACCTTCTTTGTCGACCGGAATCTGGCCACCCGGGTCACGCTCCATACGCACGGTACCTTCCTTGCCATCCAGGTTGTAACGCACGTCATACCCAACCACCTTGTCGCTGATGTCGTTGACGGTGTTACAACGGGTTTGCGTCGTGGTGTAGGTATCGCGGTTCTGCATGCCTTCCTGAACCTTGTTCCCGGCGTAACCGCCACCCACCGCGCCGGCTACGGTAGCCAGCTTCTTGCCATTACCGCCACCAACC
Organism: Pseudomonas sp. AC112; assembly: GCF_979253545.1. Classification (NCBI taxonomy): domain Bacteria; kingdom Pseudomonadati; phylum Pseudomonadota; class Gammaproteobacteria; order Pseudomonadales; family Pseudomonadaceae; genus Pseudomonas; species Pseudomonas sp. AC112. Next base: position 3,454,123 of record NZ_CEEDCM010000001.1, on the reverse strand, counting down.
TGGTTGCCCAGCAGGCCACCGGCCAGGGCACCCACGACGGTACCGACGATCTGATGTTGATCCTGAACCGGCTTCTGCCGGGTCACGGCGACGTCCTTGCAGACCTCGCGAGGCGTTTTAATCTGGGTTTTCACCGGCTGCACCGCCAGCACTTGCGCATACTCAGGGCCGCTTTTTACCAGGCTGTAGGTGGCAACAGCACCCCCGGCAGTAACACCGACAGCACCCAATACCGCACCAACCAGTAACGACTTGTTCACGTTGAACCTCCTGACCATCACAAGCGGACTGAAACGTCCGCGCTATACCCAGCCTTGGAGCAAAAAAAAAGGCGCGAGTTCAATACTCGCGCCTTTCTTGTAACAGCGGACCGACAAACACCCCTCAAGGGCGGTCGTCGACCTCCTTGCCAGTAGCGGCCGGAGGAATCAGGTCTTCGCTGTTGAGGTTCAGCCAGATCAGCACCACGTTGGCGATGTAGATCGACGAGTAGGTACCCGCCAGTACGCCGATGAACAGTGCCAGGGAGAAGCCCCACAGGTTGTCGCCACCGAAGATCATCAGTGCCGCAATCGCCAGCAAGGTGGAGATCGACGTCGCCATGGTCCGCAGCAGGGTCTGGGTGGTCGAGACGTTGATGTTCTCGATCAGCGACGCCTTGCGCAGTACACGGAAGTTCTCGCGAACCCGGTCGAATACCACGATGGTGTCGTTGAGCGAGTAACCGATGATCGCCAGCACCGCTGCCAACACCGTCAGGTCGAAGGTGATCTGGAAGTACGCCAGGATGCCCACGGTCACGATCACGTCGTGGATCAGCGACACAATGGCGCCGACACCGAACTTCCACTGAAAGCGGAAGGCCAGGTAGATCATGATACCGACCAGCGCCATCAGCATGCCGAGGCCGCCCTGGTCGCGCAGTTCTTCACCGACCTGCGGGCCCACGAACTCGACGCGCTTGACCGACGCCGGGTTGTCGCCGCCGACCTTCTGCAAGGCCTCGGCCACCTGGTGACCCAGTTGCGGGTCTTCGCCCGGCATACGCACCAGCAGGTCGGTCGTTGCACCGAAGCTTTGCACGATGGCTTCGTGATAGCCGGCCTTGACCAGCTCGTTGCGCACCAGGGTAACGTCGGCGGGCTTCTCGTAGGTCAGCTCGATGAGCGTACCGCCGGTGAAGTCCAGACCGTAGTTCAGGCCCTTATGGAACCAGCTGAACAACGCCAGAACGGTAAGGAGCACGGTGACGCCGAACGCAACGTTGCGAACGCCCATGAAGTTGATTGTACGTAACATGGCAGCCCCTTAAATCCACAACTTCTTGAAGTCACGCCCGCCAAAGATCAGGTTGACCATTGCGCGGGTCACCATGATGGCCGTGAACATCGAGGTAAAGATACCGAGGGACATGGTCACCGCAAAACCTTTGACTGGGCCTGTGCCCATGGCAAAGAGAATCCCGCCGACCAGCAAGGTGGTCAGGTTGGAGTCGAGAATCGCGGTAAATGCCCGGCCGAAGCCTTCATTGATTGCACGCTGTACGGTCATGCCCGCTGCGATCTCTTCACGGATCCGCGAGAAGATCAGAACGTTGGCGTCTACCGCCATACCCATGGTGAGTACGATACCGGCGATACCTGGCAGGGTCAGTGTAGCGCCCAGCAGCGACATCAAGGCCAGCAGCATCACCATGTTGCCCGCCAGGGCCACGGTGGCGATGATGCCGAAGAAGCGGTAGATGGCGATGATGAACAGCGACACGAACAGCATGCCCCACAAGGCCGCGTCGATACCCTTGGTGATGTTGTCGGCACCCAGGCTCGGGCCGATGGTACGTTCTTCAGCGAAGTACATCGGTGCAGCCAGGCCACCGGCACGCAGCAGCAGGGCCAGTTCCGAGGACTCGCCCTGGCCGTTCAGGCCAGTGATACGGAACTGGGCACCCAGCGGCGACTGGATGGTCGCCAGGCTGATGATCTTCTTCTCTTCCTTGAAGGTCTGGACCGGTACGTCTTTTTCGACGCCGTTGACCATCTGCTTGGTGTAGGTGGTGATCGGGCGTTGCTCGATGAAGATCACCGCCATGCTGCGACCGACGTTGCTGCGCGTGGCGCGGCTCATCAGTTCGCCGCCATGGCCATCCAGACGGATGTTCACTTCAGGGGTACCGTGCTCGCCGAAACCGGCCTTGGCGTCAGTCACCTGGTCACCGGTGATAATCAAGCCACGCTCGATCAGCGCTGGAGGACGATTGCCTTCGCGGAACTCGAACTCTTCGGCAGTGGCACGGGTAGCACCCGGCTCAGCCGCCAGGCGGAATTCCAGGTTAGCGGTCTTGCCCAGGATACGCTTGGCTTCAGCAGTGTCCTGCACGCCCGGCAGCTCAACCACGATGCGGTTGGCGCCCTGGCGCTGAACGATCGGCTCGGCCACACCCAGCTCGTTGACGCGGTTACGTACCGTGGTCAAGTTCTGCTTGATGGAGTATTCGCGGATTTCCGCCAGCTTGGCCGGGGTCATCGCCAGACGCAGTACAGCCTGGCCATTGAGGTCAGCCGGTACGATGTCGAAGTCGTTGAAGTTCTTGCGGATCAGTGCACGAGCCTGTTCGCGGGACGCTTCGTCAGAGAAGCCCAGCTGGATGGCACCGTTGAGCTGCGGCAGGCTGCGATAACGCAGGCGCTCTTTACGCAGCAGGCTCTTCACGTCGCCTTCGTAGACCTTCAGGCGGGCGTCGAGGGCTTTGTCCATGTCGACTTCCAGCAGGAAGTGCACACCACCGGACAAGTCCAGGCCCAGCTTCATCGGGTGCGCGCCGATCTTGCGCAGCCAGGCTGGCGTGGTCTGTGCCAGGTTGAGTGCGACCACATAGTCGTCACCCATGGCCTTGCGCACGACATCTTTGGCCGGCAATTGGTCTTCTGCCTTGGTCAGGCGCAGCAAGCCGCCTTTCGCATCAGCCGCCAACGTTGCCGCCTTGACCTGGATACCCGCGTCATTGAGCGCTTTGCTCGCGCGTTCCAGATCAGCCTGATTGACCTGCAGCGAAGTGCTGGCGCCCGTGATCTGGATCGCCGGGTCATCAGGATAGAGATTGGGAGCGGAATAAATAAAACCGATCGCCAGCACCGCCAGGATCAGTACGTATTTCCACAGAGGGTATTTGTTCAGCATCACGCCGCCCGCTTATAACGCGGGGCGCCTTGCGCGCCCCGTCGATTGGTAAAGGTTGTTACTCAGATCGCTTTGAGCGTGCCTTTTGGCAGCGTGGCGGCGATGGCGCCCTTCTGGAACTTCATTTCTACGGTGTCGGAGACTTCCAGTACCACGAAAGCGTCGGAAACCTTGGTGATCTTGCCAGCGATGCCGCCGGTGGTCACAACTTCGTCACCTTTTTGCAGGCTGCCGAGCAGGTTCTTCTGCTCTTTGGCGCGCTTGGCCTGTGGACGCCAGATCATCAGGTAGAAGATAACCAGGAAGCCGACCAGGAAAATCCACTCGAAACCACCGCCCATAGGACCGGCAGCGGCAGGCGCAGCGGCGTCAGCCATGGCGTTAGAGATAAAAAAGCTCATTTAGCACTCCAGTTGCAAATAGTGAATCTTAGGGTCGGAAAACTCAGTCCAAGGGCGGCACAGGGAGCCCGCGCTTGGCATAGAAGGCATCGACGAAGGCGGCCAATGTACCCTGTTGAATAGCCTCGCGCAAACCAGCCATCAGGACTTGGTAGTGACGCAAATTGTGGATGGTATTCAACATGCTACCCAGCATTTCCCCACACTTGTCCAGATGGTGCAGATAAGCACGGGAGAAGTTCTGGCAGGTGTAGCAATCACAGGTGGGATCCAGCGGCGAATCATCATGGCGATGGAACGCGTTACGGATCTTCAGCACGCCTGTATCAATGAACAGATGCCCATTGCGGGCATTACGGGTTGGCATCACGCAATCGAACATGTCCACACCGCGGCGCACACCCTCTACGAGATCTTCCGGTTTGCCAACGCCCATAAGGTAACGAGGTTTGTCAGCCGGCATCAGGCCTGGCAGGTAATCCAGCACCTTGATCATCTCGTGCTTGGGCTCGCCCACCGACAAACCGCCGATGGCCAGGCCGTCAAAACCGATCTTGTCGAGGCCTTCCAGCGAGCGTTTGCGCAGGCTTTCGTGCATGCCGCCCTGGACGATACCGAACAGCGCCGCGGTGTTGTCGCCATGGGCGTTCTTTGAACGCTGGGCCCAACGCAGGGACAGCTCCATGGAGATGCGCGCGACGTCTTCGTCAGCCGGGTACGGCGTGCACTCGTCGAAAATCATCACGATGTCGGAGCCCAGGTCGCGCTGCACCTGCATCGACTCTTCCGGGCCCATGAACACTTTGGAACCGTCCACCGGCGAGGCGAAGGTCACGCCCTCCTCCTTGATCTTGCGCATGGCGCCCAGGCTGAACACCTGGAAACCACCCGAGTCGGTCAGGATCGGGCCTTGCCACTTCATGAAGTCATGCAGGTCGCCATGCTTCTTGATCACTTCCGTGCCTGGGCGCAGCCACAGGTGGAAGGTGTTGCCGAGGATGATCTCGGCGCCGGTGGCGACGATGTCACGCGGCAGCATGCCCTTGACGGTGCCGTAGGTGCCCACGGGCATGAACGCCGGGGTCTCGACGGTGCCGCGCGGGAAGGTCAGGCGACCACGACGGGCTTTGCCGTCGGTGGCGAGCAATTCAAACGACATACGACTCATAGTTGTTCCTCTGGGCCGCGTGGCGCCGGGTTACGGGTGATAAACATCGCATCACCGTAGCTGAAAAAACGGTACCCATTGTCGATGGCGGCTTGATAAGCGGCCATGGTCTCGGGATAACCGGCAAATGCCGACACCAGCATCAACAGCGTGGATTCCGGCAAATGGAAGTTGGTGACCAGGCAATCGACCACATGGAACGGCCGGCCTGGGTAAATAAAGATATCGGTGTCGCCACTGAACGGCTTGAGCACGCCATCACGCGCCGCACTCTCCAGCGAGCGTACGCTGGTGGTGCCCACCGCGATCACCCGCCCGCCGCGTGCCTTGCACGCTTGAACCGCGTCCACGACGTCCTGGCTGACTTCCAGCCACTCGCTGTGCATATGGTGGTCTTCGATCTTATCCACACGCACCGGCTGAAACGTACCGGCCCCCACGTGCAGCGTCACATAGGCGGTCTCGACGCCCTTGGCGGCAATCGCGTCCAGCAGCGGCTGGTCGAAATGCAGCCCGGCAGTCGGTGCAGCGACGGCGCCCAAGCGCTGGGAGTACACCGTCTGATAGCGCTCGCGGTCCGAGTCTTCGTCGGGGCGGTCTATATAAGGAGGCAACGGCATATGGCCGACACGCTCCAGCAACGGCAACACCTCTTCGGCGAACTTGAGCTCGAACAGCGCATCATGACGCGCCACCATCTCGGCTTCGCCACCGCCATCGATCAAGATGCTCGCCCCCGGTTTCGGCGACTTGCTTGAGCGTACATGGGCCAGCACGCGATGGCTGTCCAGCACCCGCTCTACCAGGATTTCCAGCTTGCCGCCGGACGCTTTCTGGCCAAACAGCCGCGCCGGAATCACCCGGGTATTGTTGAACACCATCAGATCGCCTGGGCGCAAATGCTCAAGCAAATCAGTGAATTGACGGTGTGCGAGGGCACCGCTCACCCCGTCCAGGGTCAGCAGTCGACTGGCGCGACGCTCGGCCAAAGGGTGGCGAGCGATCAGCGAATCAGGGAGCTCAAAAGTAAAGTCAGCAACGCGCATGATGGGGTTCGTCTAGCAGGGCCGGGAAGTCTAGCGGAAATAGTCAAAATTGACCATGAAACGTGATTGACCAACGGTAATCTCATCTCTATACTTCGCCGCCATTGAGCCCTGATGGCGGAATTGGTAGACGCGGCGGATTCAAAATCCGTTTTCGAAAGGAGTGGGAGTTCGAGTCTCCCTCGGGGCACCATCTTAAAAAAAGACCTTGAAATTCAAGGTCTTTTTTTTCGCCTGTCAAAAAGTGAGTAGGCACAGGCGAACGCAGAAATTGAGGAGCCGGGACCATGGAGTTGACGCTGGAAGCTGTTGCGCTTTTTGCTCTCAAGCTGGTGCATGAAACCGAAGGCGTGAGCCCGATTCTGCGCGATGACCCGCTGATGGAGGGGTATGACCGTGAAGTGTTTGGGCTGCTGATACGCAAAGGCGATCTGGCCGGGATTCAGCAGAAGCTTGACGAGTGTGTGATGCTTGCACTCGAATCCTTGGGCGGCGCCGATACCGTACTGGGTCGCGAGTTACAGCGGCTCGCGGTGGACGTGCGCCAAGCCTCGACACTTGAAGCACTCGATGCCCCGCTCAACGCACTCAAGGACTACCTAAAAGCCATCCTGTAAAGCGCCCTACCGCCGCCCTTCCACCGCCATCCGCACCGCCAGCCCCATCAGCACCGACCCCATCAGCCAGCGCTGCACCACCTGCCAACCCGGCCGGGTGACGAAAAACACCGCGATCGACCCCGCCATCGTGGCAATCACCGCGTTTACACTCACACTGATAAAAATCTGCGTAAAGCCCAGCACCAGGGATTGCGCCAGCACACTGCCATGGCCGTTCGGATCGATGAACTGCGGCAGCAGCGACAAATACATCACCGCCACCTTGGGGTTGAGCAGGTTGGTCACCAGGCCCATGGTGAATAGCTTGCGCGGGCTGTCCTTGGGCAAGTCCCGCACCTGGAACGGCGAGCGCCCGCCCGGCCGAATGGCCTGCCAAGCCATGTAGGCCAGGTACAACGCACCGCCGAAGCGCAGCGCGTCATAGGCAAACGGCACCGCCATGACCAAGGCCGTGATCCCCAAGGCCGCGCACACCATGTAAACCAAAAAACCCAACGCCACGCCGCCCAGGGAAATCAGCCCAGCCGTGCGCCCCTGGCAAATCGACCGCGAGATGAGGTAAATCATGTTCGGCCCGGGCGTGAGCACCATGCCGAGTGAGATCAGCGCATAGGCCAGCCAGCTGGACACTTCAGGCATTGTTCGGCTCCTTGGTCGTTTTTCTGTCGACGTGAAACATTTGGCCAACGTTGTAGGCTTGGATGCCATGGTAGGGCGTTCAAAATGCGCGCGTTAGATACAGATCCGCGAGCAAAACGTCATACACCCACCGCACCACCCACCCAAGGGCAGGCCCATGATCGACTTCAATAACAAAGGCTTCTTCAAGCTCAAGCAAAACAACGAATACGCCGAACGCGTCTCGGCCCTGCTGCTCGACGGTGAGGAAGTGGTCGACGCCTACAAGGCCATGCGTGACGGCGTGGTGTTTACCACCAAGCGGATTATTGCGGTGAACGTTCAGGGCATTACCGGCAGCAAGAAGGACTTCACGTCGCTGCCGTATAAAAACATCGTGGCGTATTCGGTGGAGACGTCCGGGACGTTTGATCTGGACTCGGAGTTGGAGATTTACTTTTCGTCGTTGGGCAAGGTGAGGTTTGAGTTCACGGGGAAGACGTCGATTGTGGAAATCTCACGGTTGATTTCCAAGCATCTGCTGGGCTGATCGGCGGGCCAAAAAAGACCTTGGCGTCCCGAGGTCTTTCTTGGTGCATGCAATGCTGATTCAACGGATGTACACCTGCCCTTGTAGGCGCTGGCTTGCCAGCGATGACGCCAGTCCCAGCGCCTTCAATCTGTTCGGCAATAACCTGCTGATTTTTCCCACAATCACCATCGAATAAAGCCGATATCAGGTTCCGACACCCCTCTCGTAGGCTCACTCCTCACACAAGGAAGTGAGCCCGTCATGTCAGAGCGCTTTTACCCACCCACCGAAGAAGACTTACGCAAACGACGGATCCTGACCCCGCAGCCGTCGCGTGTGCCGTATTCGCCGTTTGTTGATTATTTCGAGCCACCCCCTGCCCCGACACCCACGCTAGCCAAACCTTGCGGCTGCGTTTTCATCAAGCCCTGCCAACTGCCTGACGGCATCACCCATTACTTCAAGCCAGCCGGGTATATCCCGTTGGAACTCATCAAGGAGTACGCCCACTTAAGCCTGCTGGGTGGGCGTGAGGTGGACGGGCGGGGCGCGGTTGCCCTGCGCAAGATCGGCGGCAGCGCATTGCCCGCAGGTTTGGGGCAGTTGGCATTACGCTCGGCGGTTTGGGAGTCGGCGGCCACTGCCGTCGGGTCCGTCGCCGGTGGCCTGTTGACGGGGTTGGTGGCGCTGGCCTGGCCGTCGGAACTGGGTGACAGCGCGCTCTACAGCGAAGAGCAATTGCGTTCGATGCAACGGGCGCGGTCGCAGATGCGGCTGCATATTGAGCAACGCGGGGACGGAACGCTCAAGGGGTATGGGTTTTACACGGGTAACCATGCCGATTGGCAGATGATTGATGTGGTGCAGTTTCAAAGCCGTGGCGATCAGTTTGTGGCGGACTTGGACGAGGGCGTGGAGCTGATCTGGACGCCCGCCGTTGATCCAAGTGACACGCTGGGTATTCCGGCCTTGGAGGCTGCGCCGCAGGCTCCGGTGATCTGGATTTATCCGCCGACGGAGAAGGCTGCGCAGATTCTGGTGAACCCGATTTATCCGCCGGAGTATCGGGATTTTATCCTGGTGTTCCCGGTGGAGTCGGGGGTTCGGCCGCTGTATGTGGTGGTAAACCAGCCAAGGAAAGGGCTTAGAAACCCAGACCATGATTACTTTTCTCCACCCGAAACCGAAGACATAACAGGCTTCCCCGGTCTGATTCCCCAAAAGCCTGTGACACCAAGAAAAGGCGGAGCCGGCTTACGTGAACGTTGGATAGACGCAAAAGGAAGAAAAATATTTGAATGGGACTCCAAAAAAGGCGAGCTGGAAGTCTATCGAAACAGCGATTTGGCACACCTCGGCGCATTTGATCCTTATACCGCCGAGCGTCGAGGGCCGGCGGACCCGAAACGTCGTATTTACAGATAAAAAGGAACTCGGAAAATGCTGATGAAAATCAGACTGCGGTGGTACGAAAAACACAGCAATGACTTGAAGGCGGATGAGTACTCAGCGGATATCGCAGATCCAGACAATGTTTTTGAAGCATTGGGTTTAGGCGAAGAAACCGCGATATACGCCGACGTATTCAACGTTCAGCCTAACTGGATTACGATTATTCAGCCGTACTTCCAGCACATGATCGAACCCGACCATCACGACTACCAAATGTCCTTCCGCTACCAAGGCGCCTGGCCACCGCCCCCAAAGCAACCCCAAAAGGCGTCCTAATGCGATGAAACCCACACTGCAAAAGCCCGTCCTCTACCGCTCAGTCAACACCCGAACCCACGGCGTGCGCCACGGCAGTTGTCGCGCCTACCGGTACGAGCGGCACACCAATAGCGAAAAAGACAAATTATCAAACCGCGGCTCGATGCACAGCCATCAACGACACGGGTTTGATTACACTCCGCTATTCCGATTTCTCCTATCCAAAGTCGGCCACCCGTGGGATCAGGTTTTCAGCGAAGCCAAAGCCCGCCTGGATCGCCCAGAGCCCCTCTTCTGGATCGTTGCGATGCATGAAAGTGACAAGGAGGAGTCGGTGAGAACGGATGAGAACAGCTACTACAGCGGCTTGTATGTCGACGAAACGGGCCTGCTACAAAAGGTCAACCCACAGCTGACGCCCGAGCAGATGAAACCCTATTGCGATTGCTGCACCCACACTTTCAACGGGGTGGTACTCGCCCACCCTTTACCACCAAAACGCCGGGCAACACCCACCGCTTAATCCACCCTACTCATCCCGCCTTCGCTTCACTCCCCGCCCCACCAATCAACACACGATTCCCCGGATCCGTAATATCAAACACCTGCAGCGCACACGCCGAAGGCTCCAGCTTGAACTGAAACTCCACCAGGTACACCTTGGCCTTCTCCGGGCTGAAGGTGCTCATCACCGGCCCACAGCTGTAGTAAACCCCGTTGCCCCGGTTGTTCGCCGTGCTGGCGACGGTGAGTTGCTTACCAGGATCGGCTTGGATTTCCAGCTGTGGAAAACGCTTGAACCCTGCACTGGCAACGGTCTGGTTGAGCTTGGCGATCCAGTTGAAGACGCGGCCTTCGCCCGTGTCCATCACGGTGCCGAGGGTTTCCATGCGCTGGTCAGGGTCGCCTTCGCGGCGGATCGAGAATTCCACGGGGGCGGTGCCGCCGTAGGCTTTCATGATGACTTTGGCGTGCTCTGCATCAACCGCCACGGTTTTCTGGCGAAGTTGGACGCCATCCTTGAGCAGGCTGGGCGATGAATCGCGTTGGTTGGATTGGCAGGCGCACAGGGCAAGAGTGACGAGGGAGAGCAGCGCGATTCGCTTCACGGGAGGATGTCCTTATCAAGGTGAAAGTGAGTGATGACTGGACCCGAGTTTGAACGGAATGTTCCGCAGTTTAAACGCCGCTGTCGGGCATTCGGAGGGCTGCGATGCCGATGCTTCGGCAGGTAGGTATACCGAGGTAATCCCATCGCAGCCTCGCTGGGGCTCGACAGCTCCCACATTTGATCGGCGTCGCTCTGCGCTCCCCTTAGGGCGCGTTAAACACCAACCGCGCACACAACCCGCCCTTCTCCCGATTATGCAGCGCCAACCGACAGCCGATCTTGCCGACGATCATCTGCACGATCGCCAACCCCAAGCCCGCGCCATTGGCGTTGCCCCTGCTGTAAAACCGCTCGAACAGGCGCTCCATATGCATCTCATCAATCCCCGGGCCTTGGTCTTTCACGCTCAGACAATGAGCGCCAATCACCACTTTTACTTCGCTGCCCACTGGGGAAAAGTTGAGGGCGTTGGTCACCAGGTTCTGGAACGCAATGGCCAGCGCCACCGGCTCGGTTTCGACCCAGCAATCTTCATTGCCTTCGAGCACCAGCTCCACACCTTTTTCCATGGCCAAGGGGGTCAACTCGGCGAGCTCTTCGCGCACCAGCTCGGTCAGTTGCACACGCTCACACACGGGGTTGTTCAGTTGCGGCTCGATGCGCGCCATGGTCAGCAGTTGGCTGCCGATGCGGGTGGCGCGGTCGACGCCGTTGACCAAAAAATCCAATGCCTCGCGACGCTGCTCCTCGGTGACGGCCGTCTGCGCGTTCTGGGCATGGATGCGCAGGATTGCCAAGGGTGTGCGCAGTTCATGGGCGGCGTCGGCGATGAAACGGCGTTCGCGTGCAAGCAGTTCATCGACTTGAACCAGCAGCCGGTTAAGCGCGGTTTGCATGGGTTCCAGGTCGGTGGGCAGAGGCTTGAGGTGCAGCGGCTGCAACGTGTCGGTGTTGCGCCCACGAATGGACAGTACCATGGCGCGCAAGGGCTTGAGGCCCCAGCCGATGGTCAGCCAGATCAACAGCGCCAGCAGCGGCACGCCGATCAACGTCGGCCAAAGGGTGTGGCGCACGATGCGCTGGATCAGATCCTGGCGAATGTCGTCACGCTCGCCCACCCAAATCAGCACGCCCTGTTGCGGGTCGGCGAGAAGGAAGGCGCACCAGTCATTGCCGTTGTCCATCAGGTCGTGGGAACCGAGAGTCGTCGGCGGTGCCGCCAGCACCGGCGCTTCGGCGGAGCGCACGAGCAATTCACCCGCGCTGTTCCATACCTGGAAGGTCAGGCGGGTTTCATAGGGGTGGGCCACGCCGTCCTCGCCGACGCGACTCATGGCCTGGTCGAATGCCTGGTACAAACGCTCCCAATCCGCCTCCCCAGGATCACGTTGGCGCAGCACGCCTTGCAGCAAGCGCGCACTCTGGGCGAGCTGGGCGTCGTAGACTTCTTCGATTTCATGGTGGCTGTCGCGCAGCACCAGCCAGCTGATCAGGGCGTCACCCGCCAATATCAGCAGCAAGACGGGGATGAGGATGCGCGCGCGAACCGAGGTCATGGTTTGAGCGCCAGTACATAGCCCACACCGCGCACGGTGCGGATCAGCTCGGTGGATAACTTTTTGCGCAGGTTGTGGATCAACACTTCCAGGGTATTGCTTTCGACCCGATCCTGCCAGCCATACAGCGCGCGCGACAATCGCTCGCGGGTCACGACTTTGCCGGGGCGCACCATCAGTTGGTGCAACAGTTGGTACTCCATCGGGGTGACGATGATGTCGGCGTCCTGGTAGCGCACTTGCTGGGTGGCAGGGTCGAGGCTGATGCCGGCGTGTTCCAACATCGGTTGCGCGCGGCCTTGGCTGCGGCGCAATAGGGCGCGCACACGGGCCTTGAGTTCTTCAACGTCGAAGGGTTTGACCAGGTAGTCGTCGGCACCGGCGTCCAGGCCGGCGATGCGCTCGGCGGTGCCGTCGCGGGCGGTGAGGATCAGCACCGGCACGTCATGTTGCTCGGCGCGCAGTTGCTGCAATACGTCGAGGCCATCGAGGCGCGGCAGGCCGAGGTCGAGCAGCAACAGGTCGAAGCTTTCCGTGCGCAGGGCATGCAGGGCCGCGAGGCCGTCCTGCAACCAATCGAGGGTGTAGCCTTCGGCGCCCAACGCCACGCGTATGCCCTGGCCGAGGGCTCGGTCATCTTCGACAAGGAGTAGGCGCATAGCAGAATCTCTGTAGGAAACGGCGGCATCATGCCGGGTTCTGACTCCGGCCATTTCGGCAAAGATGTTACGGCGCGTTGCCAACTAAGGTTGCGCTAAGGTTGGTTTTGCACTGTGAAACCTCCCACATCTGCTGAGAGCTTTTCCATGCGCAAAATTCTCCTGCTGTCCCTGATTCTCGCCAGCCCCCTGGCCATCGCCGGCCCGCAGTGCACCACCGCCGAGCGCTCGCAATGGCAAGACGAAAAAGCCTTCCAGGACAAGCTCAAGGCTGAAGGCTACACAATCAGCAAGTTCAAGGTCACCGACGGCAACTGCTACGAGATCTATGGCTTCGACAAGGACAAGCGCAAGGTCGAGATCTATCACGACCCGGTCACCGGCAAAGCTGTGAAGACTGAGATCAAGGGCTGATGCCAGGCGAATCCCTGCGCCTGTGGGACCCGTTGGTGAGGCTGTTTCATCTGTCAATCGCCGGGGTCTTTGTTGCCAATTACTTCTTTAACGAAGCGGGCGATGACTGGCATGTCTGGCTGGGCTACTACGCCATGGCCTGGGTGCTGGTACGTGGAGTGTGGGGATTTGTCGGACCACGCAGTGCGCGCTGGGTGGACTTCTGGCCGACGCCGAAGCGCCTGACGGCCCACTTGCGCTCGCTGTTCAACGGTCGGCCGCTGCACCGCCTGGGCCATTCGCCGATTGGCGCGCTGGTGATGCTGTTCATGTTACTGGCACTGCTGACCATCGGCACCAGCGGCTTCCTGATGGAGGAAGTCGACGCTTTATGGGGCGCCGATTGGCCGCTGCAAATCCACGAAACCGCCGCCAACGTGCTGCTCGGCCTGGTCTGCGTGCATGTGCTGGCGGCGGTGTTCGAAAGTATCCAGGTGCGGGACAACCTGCCGTTATCCATGCTCACCGGTCGCAGGAAGCGCCTGCCGGATGAGCATGCGCAGTAATCCTTTATCCACAGGTCCCCTATGCGCTCCGCCTTATTGATTTGCAGCCTGCTGGCCGTGTTTTTTGCCGCCTGGCAGAGCCATCCGCCCCATGTATTGGCGCCGTTTGCCCAGGCCAGCCCGAACACCGCAAACATGGCAACGCCTGCGCAGTACAGCAGCCGGTTCGTGTCTACCCAGCTCACCGACTTCGTGCACTCCTCGTCCGTCACCGCCCTGCCTGGCGGCGGCTTGATGGCGGTGTGGTTCGCCGGCTCCCGCGAAGGCGCGGCCGATGTGCAGGTGCGCACTGCGCGCTTTGATGCACGCAGCGGCGAATGGGGCGCCGAGCAGGTGCTGGCCACGCGGGAAAGCACACGCGACGGCACCCAGCGCTATATCCGCAAGCTGGGCAACCCGGTGATCGCCCTGGGCCCGGATAAACGCCTGTGGATGTTTTACGTGTCAGTGTCGGTCGGCGGTTGGGCCACCAGTGCGATCAATCTGATGGTATCGGACGACATGGGCGCCAGTTGGTCGTCACCAAGGCAACTGGTGACCTCGCCGTTCTTCAATATCAGCACCCTGGTGCGCGCCGCACCGGTGTTCCATGCCGACGGTTCCATCGGCCTGCCGGTGTACCACGAGTTCATGGGCAAGTTTGCCGAATACCTGTACCTGAGCGCCGATGGAGTGGTGATCGATAAATTCCGCATCAGCCGCGGCAAAAACTCACTGCAGCCGACCATCGTGCCACTGGATGGCCAGCGCGCCGTGGCGATGTTGCGCTATGCCGGCGACACCCATCACCGCGTGCTCGCCAGCCGCACCGAAGACGCCGGGCAAACCTGGAGCGAGCCTTACCCGCTGGAGCCGGCCAACCCCAATTCCTCGCTCGCGGCGGTGGGCACGCAGGACGATGGCTTACTCGTGGCCCTCAATGACCTGCAGGACGGCCGCTTCAAACTCAGCCTATACGGTACCGACGCCCAGCTCAGCCAATGGCGCACGGTGGTGCAGTTGGACGAGTCACCCGACCCCCTCGGCCAACCGTTCTCGCCCGAGGCCTATAAGGAAATCATCGGCGAAGGTTTCCGCGCTTCCAGCGGCGCCAGGCGTCTGCCGCTGGAGCAGCGTTTTCTCAGCAACCTCGACTACCGCGTGTGCAAACCCCAAGGCTGCGATTTCGAATACGAGTACCCGTACTTCAGCCGCAGCCCGGACGGCATGTACCACGTGGTGTACTCATGGAATAACACCTTCATCAAACATGTCAGCTTCAACGAAGCCTGGCTGGCGGAGCGGCTGTGATGGTTCCTTTATGGCAGGCCCATTTGAGCTTTGTGCTGCTGGGGTTTGTGCTGCTGAGTGCGTTTCGATTCAGCGCGCCGTGGCGCCCGTGGCTGTTGCCGCTATTGGCGGCGCTAAGTTTTTTCCCGGTCAATGAGCTGCCGCTAGCGGCCTATGTGCGCAGTTTTACCGATGATTTGGCGATCAGCATGTTGGTGTTGCTGGCGTGGGTCGCACTCGGTCGGTTGGGCGCGGTGCAGCCGATCAGCCGCCAACATCAGGTGCAGATGTTGCTGATGTTTGGGGTGTTAAGCCTGGTGTTGTACCCGGCGACGCTGGGGCTGACTTATTTCGACCCCTATCGCTGGGGCTTCAACCCGCGACCGATGATTGTGCTGGTAGGTGCCTTGGCGCTACTGATGGTGTGGCTGCGCAATGGGTTGGCGGTGTGGATGCTCGCGGTCGGCACCCTGGCCTTCGCGCTGCGGCTCAAGGCGTCGGAAAACTACTGGGATTACCTGGTTGATCCGCTCTTGGCGGGTTACTGCGTGGTCGCTGGATTAATGCAATTCAAACTGTGGGAGCGGGCTTGCTCGCGAATGCGGAGTGTCAGGCGGCATACCTGGCACTGAACCACCGCTTTCGCGAGCAAGCCCGCTCTCACATTTGATGTGTGGTGTTTTTGAGAATGGGGAAAACAATGGGTGCGTTGCAATCACGCCGCCTGCGCTACGGCGTGGGCGCGATCGGGTTGGTGTTTGCCTTGCTGGCGGCGCTGCGGCTGGTGTTTGTGCTGGCTTTTTCCGGCCTTGATTTGAGTACTCCGGCACTCCTGGAAACCCTCGGCATCGGCCTGCGTTTTGACCTGCGCCTGGCCGTGTTGCTCCTGCTGCCGCTGGCACTGCTCGCCTGGATTCCACGCTGGAACCTGACCACCCGCCCCGCCCTGCGCTGGCTGGCCCGCGCCTATCTGGGGGTGGCCCTGGCCGTGGTTGGCCTGGTGTACATCATCGACTTCGGCCACTACGCCTACCTCGGTGTGCGCATCAATGCGACCGTGCTGCGTTACCTTCAAGACGCGCAGATTTCCCAACAGATGGTGTGGGAAACCTACCCGGTGCTGTGGATAACTGCATGCTGGCTGGCGGCGGTGGCCTTGTGGGTATGGGCGTTGGCGTGCCTTGAGCGCTTGACCCTGGACCGCCCACGCACCGCCAGCGGCACTCTGTCATTGGCGGCTGTTGCGGTGATCGGCATGGTTGGCGTGCTGCTGGCCCTGCTTGGCCGCGTCGCCAACCTCAACCTGGAGAACCCGGTGCCATTGCGCTGGAGCGATGCGTTTTTCTCCGGCAACCCGCAGGTGGCCGCTGTCGGCCTGAACCCGGTGCTGTTTTTGTACGACACACTCAAGGTCGGCCAATCGCAATTCGATGAGGCCCAGGTGCGCAAGCATTACCCGCAAATCGCCCAGTACTTGAGCATCGAGCAGCCCGATGCCCAGCAACTGAACTTCACCCGCGCGCAAGGCGTGCAGCCTTATCGACTGACCGGCGAGCGCCCGCCAAATGTGATTTTCGTGATGCTCGAATCCCTCGGCACCAGCGCCGTCGGCGCCTACGGCAACCCACTCAACCCCACGCCGAACCTGGACAAACTGGCGACGCAAAGCTGGTTCTTCAAACACTTCTATGTGCCTGTCACCGGCACCGCCAAGACCGTGTGGGCGAGCATCACCGGGGTGCCGGATGTCACCCGCCAGGAGACCGCCACACGCAACCCGCTGATTACCCGGCAACACACACTGATCAACGCGTTCGAGGGTTACCAGAAGTTCTACATGATCGGTGGCAACGCCGGCTGGGCGAATATCAATGCCCTGATCCGCCAGAGCATCGACGGCGTGCAACTGTTTGAAGAAAGCGATTGGCGCTCTCCTCGGGTAGACGTGTGGGGTATTTCCGACCTCGACCTGTTCAAGGAAGGTGACGCATTGCTGCGCGCGGTCCCTAAGGCGCAACCTTTCTTTGCCTACCTGCAAACCTCCGGCAATCATCGCCCGTTCACTATTCCCAAGCACAACGATGGCTTCAAGGTCAGCAACGTGACGCTGGCGCAGGCCCAGGCCGCCGGCTCGCGCAGCGTCGAGCAATACAATGCCGTGCGCCTGCTGGACTACAACATCGGTCGGCTGATGGAAATCGCCAAGGCGGGCGGTTACTACGACAACAGCATCTTTGTGTTCTTCGGCGACCACAACACGCGCATCAGCCAGATCCCACACATGGCCCCGGCCTTCGAGCAACTCGGGCTGGAAAGCAACAATGTGCCGCTGCTGATCCATGCGCCTGGCCTGCAACCCCGCGTGATCGAGGAAGCCGTCGGCCTGGCGGACCTGTTGCCCACCGTCGCCGGGATGGCGGGCGTACCGTTTCGCAATGGCGCAATGGGCCGGGATATCCAGCAACCGGCACCGGAAGGCGAACGCATGGTGCCGCTGGTACTGCAGGAAGGCACCTTCCCGATCATCGGCGGTGTGACCCAGGACTTCCTGTTGCAGATGCAGCATGACGGCAGCTCACCGACCTTGCATGACCTGGCCTCGCAAACCCCGCGGGAAGACGTCGCCGCGCAGCACCCCGAGGAGTTTCAGCGCCTGCAGGGCCTGACGCGAGGGCTGCATGAGACTGCACGGTTGATGCTGTTCAGGAATGTGCGCGAATGATTATTTGGGCTGGAACGTTTCGAGGTACGCCAGGATGTTTTCAATTTTTTCCTGGTCACTGATGCCCCAGAAGATCATGCGCGTGCCGCTCACCACTTTTTTTGGTGCCTCGATATAGGCGGCGAGTTTGTCGCGGGTCCAGACCACACCGGAGTTTTTCATTGCGTCGGAATACTGGTAGTCGGTGGTAGTGCCGGCGGGCCGGCCGATGATGCCGTTAAGTTCCGGGCCGAAGCCACCGCGTGCGCCTTCACCGATGCTGTGGCAGCCGCCGCAGGTCTTGGCGAAGAGCTTGCCGCCCGCCTCAGCATCGCCTGCGGCAATGGCCGAGTGGGTGTTGAGTGACAGGACGAGGGCGAGTAATGCGTACTTCATGATGGCTCCGCATCGGGCAAGGAGGGGCCAATTATGCCTGGATCCGCTGCACCGCGTCGCCCAAGGAAACGCTCTGGAAAGCGCTCCAGGACGACCATCCATCGCCCCCATAAACATCTAATCGAACCTATTCCAGCCCATCCCACTCCACCTTACTGAATCCCTGATGGAGGAGTAAGGATCATGGCTCAGCCATCGATTTTGGTACTGGAAGACGACGAAATCATTCGCGCGTTAATGGTGGACGTACTGGAAGATTTCGGTGCAGTCGTTACGTCTTTTCCTTCGGCGGATGAGGGGATGATTTACTTGGAGCGGGCCGACGATCCAGTCGACCTGATTGTCAGCGATATCCAGATGCCGGGCCTGCTCAATGGCTATGACCTGAGCAAAGTGGTGGCCCATCGTTGGCCGACGGTGCCGGTGGTGCTGACCTCGGGCAATACCAAGCTGGCGGCGCAACTGGGCGGCTCGGTGCGGTTTTTGCCCAAGCCGTGGAGCACCGAGCATCTGATTGAGTGCGTACAAACGGCATTGACCCAACAAGGCTTGTCCATGCACTGATAGCGTCGCGATATCACTTAAACCGAACTTCGTGGTGCCGTTTAGGGTCATTATGGGAGCAAGGAGCGACTTTTCTGATCCGCTGGTCAGCCTTTTCGCTCTGTGCGTTCAGATGATGGCCATGAGTTGTGTAGAATCGTCGCCCATTTCCACGCGTCATTCATGGCCGAGAGGCCCACAGTTCGAGCTTATTGAATGCATTCACAGGCCCATGACGTTGGTGCGCCCTCATTGCTGGAAGCGTTGCGCACCGGCACGGCCCTGCTGCACGTGGCGTTGGAAAAGCGCTTGCCGTTTTTTTCCGAGCGCCTGGATGCCGACTGGTACCAACGCTTGCTTCAGACGTATTACGGCTTTTACGCGCCGATGGAAGCAGCCCTGTACGACTGTGATTTGATTCCCGAAGGCTTCGACCGGGTGCTTCGTGTGAAAACGCCCACCTTGGTGAACGACCTTCGCGCCCTCAGCCTGAATGACCACGCCATCAACGCCCTGCCCCGCTGCGCCAACCTGCCCGTCCTGGATACACCCGCTGCCTGCCTCGGAGCGCTCTATGTGCTCGAAGGCGCGACCTTGGGTGGCCAGGTGCTACGCCGAGAAATGGCCCAGCGCCTTGGTGTGAACGCCGACAACGGCGGTGCGTTTCTTGACGTGTATGGCGCCGAGACCGGGCGGCGCTGGAAAGATTTTCTCGACTATCTGGGCCGCCAACCGCTCGACGCTGACGACAAACAGCGCGCGGTGACTGCAGCCTGTTCGACATTCAGCTGCTTTGAGCAATGGCTCGACGGCCAGGAGGTACTGCTATGAAACCCGAAGATTTTGAAGAGCTGCTTGCCAACTGCGCCGACGAGCCAATCCGCTTTCCGGGGGCGATCCAACCCCACGGTGTACTGCTGACGTTATCGGAGCCAGACCTGAAGATCATCCAGGTCAGCGCCAACGTCGACACGCTGTTCGGCCATGCGCCCGAGGCGTTGCTGGGCCAGCCGCTGCACGCACTGGTAGGCGCCGAACACGCCAAGGCTGTTGCCGCCATGGCCGAGCACAACACGTTTTTCGATGCCCCACCGTTGCACGTCACATTTAACGGCGCGGAGTTCGAAGGCCTGCTGCACCGCCATCAAGGTGTGCTGGTGCTGGAATTCGAGCCGCGACTCAAAGACTTCCGTCCACGGGCACTGAACGGCCGCACCAGTGACCTGGGCAAGATGCTGCAACGTTTGCAGTCGGCGAAAACCCTGCAAGCGCTGTACGAAATCAGCGTGACTGAAATCCAGGCCATGACCGGCTACGACCGCGTGCTCATTTACCGTTTCGAAGACGAAGGCCATGGCCAGGTGATCGCCGAAGCGTCGGCGCCGTCCATGGAACTGTTCAACGGGCTGTTCTTCCCTGCGTCCGACATCCCCGAGCAGGCCCGTGAGCTGTATCGCACCAACTGGCTGCGCATCATCCCGAATGCAGCCTATGAGCCGGTGCCCCTGTTGCCCAAACTGCGCCCGGACACCGGTCAACCGTTGGACTTGAGCTTCGCCACGCTGCGCAGCGTGTCGCCGATTCACTGCCAGTACATGCAGAACATGGGCGTGCTGTCGTCCATGAGCATCTCGCTGATGAAGGGCGACAAACTCTGGGGCCTGATCAGCTGCGGCAACCGCGAACCGCTGCTGGTACCGAATGACCTGCGCACGGCCTGCCAGACCATCGGCCAGGTGCTGTCGTTGCAGATCAGCGCCATGGAAGCACTGGACCTGAGCCGTCAACGCGAGGAGAAAGTCGAGGCCCTGGCCCGCCTGGATAAGGCCATGAAAGCGTCGGAAGAAAACGTGTTCGACGGCTTGGCCCAGCAACCGCAATTGCTGATGGACCTGACCCTGTCAGGCGGCGTGGCGATCATCGAAGACAAGCAATTGCACCGCTACGGCAACTGCCCGGAACCGGCGCAGATCCGTGCGCTGCACAAGTGGCTGCAGGAAGGCGGCGAGCCGGTTTTTTCCAGCCACAACCTGGCCTCGGTCTACCCGCCGGCCGCCGAGTTCCAGCAGGTCGCCAGCGGCGTGTTGGCCATGAGCTTGCCCAAGCCTGTGGATAACGGCGTGCTGTGGTTCCGTCCGGAAGTCAAAGAGAACATCAACTGGAGCGGCGACCCGAAAAAGCCACTGGATCTGGAAAACTCCGACGCCGGCCTACGCCTTCGCCCACGCACCTCTTTTGAAATCTGGAAGGTGGAAATGGCCGGCATCTCCACCAAGTGGAGCCACGGCGACCGCTTCGCCGCCAATGACCTGCGCCGCTCCGCGCTGGAAAACGACCTGGCGCGCCAAGTGTTGCGCGAGCAACAGGCCGTGCGCGCCCGCGATGAACTGGTGGCGGTGGTGTCCCACGACCTGCGTAACCCGATGACCGTGATCTCCATGCTCTGCGGCATGATGCAAAAGGCCTTCAGTTCCGATGGCCCACACACTTCGCGGCGGATTTCCTCGGCTATCGACACCATGCAACAGGCTGCCGGACGCATGAACGTGCTGCTGGAAGACTTGCTCGACACCTCGAAAATCGAGGCCGGACGCTATGTGGTCAAGCCCGTGGCGCTCGACGTGAGCCAGATGTTCGAAGAGGCGTACTCACTGCTCGCACCGCTGGCGATGGAGAAAGGCATCGACCTGTCGTTCAACGCCGAGCCTGGCCTGCAGATCAATGGCGACCCCGAGCGTCTGTTCCAGGTGCTGTCGAATCTGATCGGCAACGCCATCAAATTCACACCGCGCCAGGGCAATATTGGCATCAGTGCGATGAGCAACGGCGAAGAGATTGTCTTCTCGGTGCGTGACTCCGGTGAGGGTATTGCGCCGGAACAACTGCCCCACGTGTTTGATCGGTATTGGACCCAGGCGGAAAACAACCCGACCGGCAGTGGGCTGGGGTTGTATATCACGCAAGGTATTGTCCAGGCCCATGGCGGCAAGATTGTTGCCGAGAGTGAGGTGGGCCGGGGTAGTGAGTTTCGCTTTACAGTGCCGAAGGTGGTTGAAGACTCGCATACCTGAGGCGGTAGTGGCGGCCTGACAGCCGGCCACACTCTAACTGTCACCCCGCGATTCAAAAATGTGGGAGCTGGCTTGCCTGCGAAGACAGCCTAACAGCCGACCGCGCTCTGACTGTTGCCCCGCGATCCAAATGTGGGAGCGGGCTTGCTCGCGAAGGCGGCCTGACAGCCGACCAGAATGTTGGATCAGACCAGGTACATATCCGTTATTTAGGTAACGGCCGCTCATGGTTCCGCCCTTACGGCGGCTCACTTTTGAAAGGCCCAAAAGTAAGCAAAAGGCTCTTGCCCCAACACTCGGCACCTCGCTCACGCTCGGTGTGCCCGTAATCCGACAGTGATTTGGGGGGCCGCCGCCACGCGCCATCCATGGCGCGGGGCGGCTAAACCGGCATCCCTGCCGGTTTACCCCCCAAATCCCTGCCGAATTCCGGCCAGCGTGTTTGACGGGGCGCCTGAGATCAAAAGCAGGATCAAGGTCAAGGTCAACGGCGACTCGCTTCGCATCGTGGTTAGTGGTGGTTGTATTGCCCGTCACACCGGCAGCACCACCACCGCCTCCAACCCTCCGCCCTGGCGTTCTGTCAGGGTTAGTGTTCCGCCGTGCTCCAGCACAATCGCCCGCGCGGTCGATAACCCCAGCCCAACACCGCCGGTGCTTTTATTGCGTGAACCTTCGAGGCGATAAAACGGCAGGAATACCTGTTCCCGATATTCAGCCGCGATACCTGGGCCTCTATCCAGCACCCGAATGACCACCTCTCCCGACTGTTGCTGTAACTCGACCTCCGGCGCCACGCCGTAGTGGATGGCGTTGTCCATCAGGTTGGTCATCACCCGCTTGAGGCCCAGTGGTCGACCGAAGTACACCAGGCGCGGTGGGCCGTGAAAGGTGAGGTCGATGGACTGGTCGCGGTAGTCGTCGATCAGGGTTTGCAGCAATTCCGCCAGGTCCAGTTGGGTGGCTTGCTCCAGCCGGGCGTCGTCGCGGAAGAATTCCAGGGCGGTGTTGATCATGGCCTGCATTTCGTCGACGTCGCGGAAGAGTCGTTGTTGCTGGTCGGCATCTTCGATGAACTCACCGCGCAGGCGCAGGCGGGTTAATGGTGCTCGCAGGTCGTGGGAGATGGCCGCCAGCATTTGGGTGCGGTCCTGGATGAAGTGCCGCAACTGCGCCTGCATGCTGTTGAAAGCAAGGATCGCCTGGCGCAGTTCGTGAGGGCCCATCGGTTCGATGGGCGGCGCGCGAAAGTCGGCACCGAAGCGTCGCGCGCCCAGGGCGAAGTGCTGCAGGGGCCGAGCCAGGCGGCGGGTCGCGATCAGGGTGACCAGCGCGGTGGAGATCAGCACCAACAGCACCACGATCAGGCTGCGCGCGCCATCATCCAGCCCCCAACTGCGCGACGACGCGCTGAACATCAGCCAGGATCGGTCAGCCAATTGCACCAGCAGCGCGTAGTGGCCGTTACCGTCTGGCCAGTCTGACGGTTCATAGGCCTCCATCGAACGCGGCGGCCCCTGTAGCAAATGCTTGAAGACCTGCTCGCCCGAGTGGAAGTCCGGGTCGTCCAGAACCGGTAGGCCCAATGCCTGCCGCTGGGCCGCCCACGTCACGTTGAACCCGTCATCACCCACCGCCTGGGCCAGGCGCGACCGCTGCGAGGGCTCCGAGGCCTCGACCACGCGTACCACCACGGCGATTTTTTCCAGTAAGCCGGTTTCCGTCAGCGGCGGCCGTGCCCACACACCTGCCAACTGCACGAACAACGCGTTGAAGGCCAGCGCGGTGATCATGGCGATCAGGATGGTCAGGGCGATCCAGCGGGCCACGGTGTCACGGGGGCGCAGGCTCATGAACGGGTCACGCTGGCGGTGAACTGATAACCGCCATTGCGCACCGTGCGGATCATCGCCGGGCGCTTGGTATCGAACTCCAGCTTGCGGCGCAGGCGGCTGACTTGCACGTCGATGCTGCGGTCGAATGCGTCATGGCTGTGGCCTCGCGCCAGGTTCAACAGTTGCTCGCGGGTCAATACGCGTTGGGGGTGCTCGGCGAACACCAGCAGCAGGTCGAACTCGCCGGACGACAGCGGGATCATCACCTGGTCGGGCGAGCGCAACTCGCGGCGCGTGAGGTCCAGCTGCCAGCCCGCGAACCGGATCAACGGGCGCGCGACCTCGCCCATCGGCGGTCGGCTTTCGCCCGCGCGGCGCAGTACGGCACGCACCCGGGCCAGCAATTCGCGTGCGTCGAAGGGTTTGCTCAGGTAGTCATCGGCGCCCATTTCCAGGCCAACGACGCGATCGCTGAGTTCGCCCATAGCCGTGAGCATGATCACCGGCGTGGCGTATTGCTGGCGCAGGCGCTGGCACAGCAGCAGGCCGTTATCGCCCGGCAACATCAGGTCGAGGATGATCAGGTCGGCCGGCTGGCGCTCCATTGCCGCCCACAGGTCGGCGCCACTGGCAGCCGTCTCGACCCCATAGCCGTGTTGCAGGAAAAATTTCTTCAGCAGCGCGAGGACCTCAAGGTCATCGTCCACGATCAACAGGTTGCTCACCGGCGGTCTTCACTGGGTTGGGTCGAGGTGCCATCTAAAACCATTCGGCGCGGCCCGTCATATATTTCAATCGTGCAATAAAGCGTCAATCACGCAATAAACCAGACATCTTTGCGCAAGACGGCAATGCCAGGATCGGCCTCCTTTTTGCGGAGACTGTGCCCATGCGCTCGCTGACGTATCCCCAGCATCTGGCCCGCCAGGCCGTGCTGTTGCTGACTGTGTCCTACCTGACGGGCTGTGCCAGCCCGGCCCCTGTAACGCCCATCACTCGCTGCGCGCCTGTGAACGACTCGGTGTACGACCCCGCCGAACCGGTCAACCGCAGCGTGTTTGCGTTTAACCGGGCGGTGGATGACTACGCTTTGGCACCGGTGGCGCGGGGTTACCGTTACCTGCCAGACTTTTTGCAACAGGGTGTGCATAACTTTGCCAGTAACTTCAGCGAGCCGAAGGTGTTTATCAACGATCTGCTGCAAGGCAACCCGCGGCGCTCGGTCAATACCCTGGGGCGTTTTGCCGTGAATACCACCGTGGGCGTGGTGGGGCTGTTCGACGTGTCGGACCGCCTGGGAATCCCACGGCACAACGCTGACTTCGGTCAGACATTCGGCGTGTGGGGCGTGGGTAACGGGCCGATCGTGGAGTTGCCATTGCTAGGCACCAGCAACAGCCGGGATGCGGCAGGCAAAGTGTTGAGCTTCCTGATTTCGCCGCTGGGGGACAGCGATACGGTGCAGACGTTGGGCACTGTCAGCCTGGTTGGTGGCACTGTCGATACACGGGCATCACTGTTGCCGCTGACCGACAGCCTGCAAAAACTGCCGGATTACTACAGCGCATTACGCAACGTGGTGGCACACAATCGTGCGGCGTTTGTGCTGGAAGGCAGGGACGGGGCGGCTTCACCCGAAGACAGCGAATGTGCAAAAGGCGCGAACGACGACTTCTGAAGTCCGCCGCAAGCGGCTGTCATATCTTGCAGCAGGCAGCTTATAGCGCGGCCTTTTTGCCTTCTATAACGTTGATTTTGCTTCGCCCAACAGTGCGAAGCATCCTTTACTTACTAGAAGGAAACTCCAATGTTTATCTCAAACCTCCAAATGTTGGGCATCTTTTACCACTCCATACTGCCGCAGGATGCCGGAGAGTCACAGCGCAAGGAGCGCAGTATTGAGGACAAACATTCGCAACGGAATACCGGGGACAACGGCGGTGCAGCAGCCAGTGACAGGCGCAGGAAGGGCCTCGGCAACACAGACAGCCTGGGCGGGGGCCACTTGCTTTAACCCGAATCATACGAAGGGCTGTGCACGGTTCTTCGTATTCCCCCCTTAACAAAACACTGACATTCACTGCGTTAATCTTGCCGGTTCATTCCGCCTGGACCTTGCCTGCATGCCGCACCTCGACACACTGCCCGCCGTACTGGCCGGCCCACTGCTGCGACGCCTCGAACCTCGGCGCCTGGTGTTGTGGCTGGTAGGCAGTCGAGCCCTGGAGTTGACCCTGAGGTTGCACCTGCCAGCCGAAACGCTGGAGATCACCCTCGACCAATGCCAGGTCGTGCCGGTGGGGCGCCATGCCTTTATCCACCTGATCGACGTCCCGCTGGATGATGCGCTGCCCCTGGACGTGGAGATCCGCTACGACCTGGTGTTCGACGACATCGGCATTGCCGACTGGGCACCGCACTTGCTGTATGCCAACGCGCAACTTCCAAGTTTTGTTTTGCACAGCCGTATCCATCAGTTGGTACACGGCTCCTGCCGCAAACCCCATCACAGCGCTGGCGAAGGCCTGCTGTGCGTCGACCGCCTGCTGGCTGAAGCCCACCCCCCGGCTGACCGCCCGGCCCTGCTGATGATGAGCGGCGACCAGGTGTACGCCGACGATGTCGCTGGGCCAATGCTGCGGGCGATCCATGCGTTGATCGCACGCCTGGGCTTGTTCGATGAATACCTGGAAGGCGCCGTGGTGGACGACAGCGCCAGCCTCTATGGACATCGCGCCAGCTACTACCACCGCGCCGACTTGCTGCCGGCACTGGACAGTAACGAGACCCTGCGCGAACGCTTCTTTGGCGGAGTGAAAAAACCCATTTTCACCAGCAGTACTGCCGACAATCACCTGGTGACCTTCGCCGAAGTCATTGCGATGTATCTGCTGGTGTGGTCACCCACGCCCTGGACGCTGATCACGCCTAAAGCGCCGCAGCTGAGTCCTGAAGAACAGCAACGTTATGCCCGCGAACAGGTACAGATCGATATATTCCGCGACGGTTTGCCTGGCGTTGCGCGGGTGTTCGCCCACCTGTCCACCTTGATGATCTTTGATGATCACGACATCACCGACGACTGGAACCTCAGCGCCCAGTGGGAGGAAACCGCCTACGGTCACCCGTTCTCCAAGCGCATCATCGGCAATGCCCTGCTGGCCTACCTGCTGTGCCAGGGCTGGGGCAACCAGCCGGATGCATTTGGCGAATTGATCAGCCAAAGCCAGGCGCTTACCCGCAAGCCCCAGGCCAACCATCTGGATGCCGCCGCGCTGGATGAATTGATCGAAACGCTGCTCAAGTTCCAGCAATGGCATTACGTACTGCCCACCACCCCTGCCCTGGTGGTGCTCGACACCCGTACCCGGCGCTGGCGCAGCGAGTTCACCCTCAAGCAGCCTTCCGGCCTGCTCGACTGGGAGGCCTTGAGCGAACTGCAACAGGAACTGCTCGACCACCCCTCGGCCATCATCGTCTCGCCCGCGCCGATCTTCGGCGTGAAGCTGATCGAGACGGTGCAGAAGGTCTTCAGCTGGTGCGGCCACCCCTTGCTGGTGGATGCGGAAAACTGGATGGCCCATCGCGGCGCGGCCCAGGTGATCCTCAACATCTTCCGCCACTCGCGCACGCCGGGAAACTACGTGATCCTCTCAGGTGACGTGCACTACTCATTCGTCTACGAAGTGCTGATCCGCCATCGCAACGCCGGCCCCAGGATCTGGCAGATCACCAGCAGCGGTATCAAGAACGAATTCCCCCCGAGGCTGCTGGAATGGTTCGACCGCCTCAACCGCTGGCTCTACTCGCCGCGCTCGCCCCTCAACTGGTTCACCCGCCGGCGCACCATGCAGGTGGTGCCGCATATTCCCGAGCATGCAGAAGCGGGCGAACGGCTATGGAATTCGGCGGGGATTGGCCAGGTGTTCTTCAACGAACAGGGCCAGCCTGAAGCGATTTACCAGCACAACGCGGATGGTAAGGCGCGGACGAGGATGGTGGCGCCGCAATAATAGCCAATCGCCATCCACCTCTAGCCGTACATCTGCCCTATTCAACGCCACCAAGCCCCGTTGTACAGTAGCGCCAGCCACGGAGTATCGGCGTCAACAACGACAGGCATTGAGCGCCTGTTCACGCAAGGAACGCGAAGATGAACGATACCTCCGACAACAATCCGTTGAAGCAAGACTTCTCCCACTTCAACGCCGACATGCTGCACACCGTTCTGGAGTTGGTCAGCGACGGAATTTGGGACTGGAACGCCAATACCGGGTTCGTCTACCGCAACCCGGGGTGGTACGAAATGCTCGGCTATCACCGCCATGCGCTGGAGAACAGCGTGTTCACCTGGGAAAACGTGATCCACCCGGATGACTACCAACAGGTGATGAAGCTGTTTGACGACTACATCCACCGCCGCGCCCCTCACTATCAGGCCGAGTACCGTTGCCGCAAGAAAGACGGCAGCTACCTGTGGATCGAAGACCGGGGCTACGTGATTGCGCGTAATGCCGACGGTTCAGTGGCGCGCATGGTCGGCGCGCACCGTGATATTCACCTCAGAAAATGCTCCGTCGAACAATTGGAACGACGTAATCAATCCCTTGAGGCCCTGGTGGCTGAACGCACACGCGAGCTGTCGCGGGTCAATCAACAGTTACAACTTCAATTGGATGAAAACCGCTCCTTGGCCGAGAGGGATGCCCTGACCCTGGTCGCCAACCGTTATCGCCTGGAGAAAGTGCTGCTGGAAGAGTGCGAGCGTGCCCAACGCTTTCGCCTGCCGCTGGCGCTGATTGCGATGGATATCGATGACTTCAAGCCGATCAATGACCGCTACGGTCATGGCGTGGGCGACCGCACATTGGTGCAGGTGGTGGAATGCCTGGAAAGCTGTATTCGCCCCCATGACGTGCTGGCCCGGTGGGGTGGCGACGAGTTTGTACTGGTGCTGCCCAAGACGTCGCTGGAGATGGCCACGGCGCTGGCAGAACGCATTTGCCAGGCGCTCAGGAAGCATCCGCACAGCGGCAACTTCAAGATCACCCTCAGCCTCGGCGTGGCCGAGCGTCAAAGGGATGAAACCCCCACAGCCCTGATGGCGCGTGCCGACCAGGCGTTGTATCGCGCCAAGGCTGCGGGTAAGGATGGGGTGTCGCAATAACACCCCTGCGGGTTATCGAACCGGCGGCGCGTACTGGATGCCGCCGTTGTTCCACAGTGCATTGAGCCCGCGCTTGATCTTCAGCACGCTGCCCTGGCCAATGTTGCGCTCGAACACTTCGCCGTAGTTGCCCACCTGCTTGACGATCTGCACCACCCAATCCTTGCGCAGTTTGAGGTCCTTGCCGTATTCGCCATCAGCCCCCAGCAACCGTGCAACGTCCGGGTTCTTGGTGGTCTTGGCCTGCTCTTCGACGTTCTGCGAGGTGATGCCCATTTCCTCGGCATTGAGCATGGCGAACAGGGTCCACTTGACGATGCTGAACCACTCGTCATCGCCCTTGCGCACCAACGGCCCCAGCGGCTCCTTGGAGATCACTTCCGGCAGCACCACGAACTCGTCCGGGTGGGCCATCTTGATGCGCTGGGCATACAGGCCCGACTGGTCGGTAGTCAGCACGTCGCAACGCCCGGCCTCCAGGCCCTTGGCGCTTTCGTCGGCGGTGTCGAAGGTAATCGGCGTGTACTTCATGCCGTTGGTGCGAAAGTAATCGGAGACGTTCAGCTCAGTCGTAGTACCGGCCTGAATGCACACCGTGGCGCCGTCCAGTTGCTTGGCACCGGTGACGCCCAACTTGTTATTCACCAGAAAGCCGATGCCGTCGTAGTAGGTCACACCGGTGAACACCAGGCCCATGCCCGAATCACGGGAACTGGTCCACGTGGTGTTGCGAGAGATCACGTCGATCTCGCCGGACTGCAGCGCGGTGAAGCGTTCCTTGGCGGTCAATTGGGTGAACTTCACTTTCGACGCATCACCAAACACCGCCGCCGCCACCGCGTGGCACACGTCCACATCGATGCCGGTCATCTTCCCTTTACTGTCCGGCACGCCAAAGCCCGGCAGGCCATCGCTGACGCCGCATTGGATAAAGCCTTTTTTCTGGATCGCGTCCAGGGTCACGCCCGCATAGGCGGAGCTCGCCAGGCCAAGCGCGGCGGTGGCGCCCATCGCGGCCAACGTCATTTTGAATCGGTTCATGCAAGGCTCTCCCTGTCATTCCTTATTATTCGGCGCCGCATAGCCCGCGCCGGTTTATAGTGCTGCCGGGCAGTATCAACGGCTTTACACACCTGCCACAAACGACCTTTAGGCAAAGGCTCCTTCCGATTTGGAATGAACTGCATGATTTCAAAACGCTTGACCCCTTCGATGACGGCCTTGCAGTGCTTCGAAGCCGCCGCCCGACATTTGAGCTTCACTCGCGCCGCCGAAGAGCTGCACCTGACCCAGAGTGCAGTCAGCAAGCAGGTGGCGCAGTTGGAAGAGATGCTCTGCCACAACCTGTTCGAACGGGTGCGTCAGCGCCTGTACCTGTCGCCAGCGGGGTCGTTGTACCTGGCCGAAGTGCACAAGATCCTCACTCAGGTGGACATCTCCAGCCGCTACATCCTCACCTACGGCGGCGAAACCGAAGTGCTGCGCATCGCCACCCAACCGACCTTCGGCGACCGTTGGCTGGTGCCCAAGCTCAAGGATTTTGCGGCGAAACACCCGAACATCCACTTGGATGTGCGCAACGAACTGGAGCCCTTCGATGTGCTGCAGGCCAAGGCCGATATCGCGTTTTTCTTCGGCCAGGGCTCATGGCCGGGCGCGACGTGCATCGAGTTGTTCCGTGAGGCGGTGGTGCCGGTGTGTGCACCGGGGTTTGTGGCCGAGGGCAGCGATGCTTCCTCACGCCACACCTTGCTGCAATGCACCTCGCGCCCGGAAGCCTGGCACGAATGGTTCCTGGAACAGGGGCTGCACTCGCAGAACAGCTACCACGGACCGCGCTTCGACACGTTCTACATGTGCATTCGCGCGGCGCAATCGGGCTATGGCGTGGCGTTGGTGCCGCAGTATCTGGTGGCCGAAGAACTGGCACAGGGCAGCCTGATGATTCCGTGGGACTACGCAATGCCGAGCAGCGGCGCGCACTTTATCGCTCACGCCGAACATGCCGGCGAGATTCCCAAGGTGAAGGCGTTCCTGAACTGGATGGTGGAGTACATCCGCGCACATCCCGACTTTTAATAATGACCCGGCGACTTTATTTCGTTTGCGGCAAGGGCGGGCGCCCGGCTTAGATAAAAACAAGCCCGTCACTGCCGAGTCCCCGATTCATGAGCCGCGAAACCATCAGCCAGTCGATTTCCATCGTTCACCCTATCAGCCTCAGCCACGGTAAAAACGCCGAGGTGTGGGACACCTCGGGCAAACGCTATATCGATTTTGTCGGCGGTATTGGCGTGCTCAACCTTGGCCACTGCCACCCCGGCGTGGTCGAGGCGATTCGAGAGCAGGCCACCCAGCTGACCCACTATGCGTTCAATGCCGCCCCGCATGCGCCCTACATCGAGCTGATGGACCGCCTGACCGCGTTCATCCCGGTGGACTACCCCGTCAGCGGCATGCTCACCAACAGCGGCGCGGAAGCGGCGGAAAACGCGCTGAAGATTGTGCGTGGTGCCACCGGCCGTACGGCAGTGATCGCCTTTGACGGCGCCTTCCACGGCCGCACCTTGGCCACGCTCAATCTCAATGGCAAGGTGGCGCCCTACAAACAAAAGGTCGGGGTACTGCCGGGCCCTGTGTATCACCTGCCCTACCCCAGCGCCGATAACGGCGTGACCTGCGCCGAAGCACTGAAGGCCATGGACCGTCTGTTCAGCGTCGAAATCGACGTCAACGATGTGGCCTGCTTCATCATCGAGCCGGTACAGGGCGAAGGGGGGTTTCTTGCCCTGGATATCGAGTTTGCCCAAGCCCTGCGGCGCTTTTGCGATGAGAACAAGATCCTGCTGATTGCCGATGAAATCCAATCGGGCTTTGGCCGTACCGGCCAGCGTTTTGCCTTCTCGCGCCTGGGTATCGAACCGGACTTGATCCTCTTGGGCAAGAGCATCGCGGGCGGCGTACCGTTGGGCGCAGTTGTCGGGCGCAAGGCACTGATGGACAACCTGCCCAAGGGCGGGCTTGGCGGTACCTATTCCGGTAACCCCATCGCCTGTGCGGCGGCATTGGCCACGCTGGATGCAATGACCGATGAACACCTGGAAGCCTGGGGCTCATACCAGGAAGAAGCCATCGTTCGCCGTTATGACACCTGGCGCGCACAAGGCCTCACACCTTACCTCGGCCGCCTGACCGGCGTCGGCGCCATGCGCGGTATCGAGTTGGCCAACGCCGACGGCACACCCGCGCCGAAACAACTTGCCCAACTATTAAGCCTGGCGCGGGACGCCGGTGTGTTGCTGATGCCCAGCGGCAAGGCGCGGCACATCATCCGTTTGCTGGCGCCGCTGACCATCGAGCCCGCAGTGCTGGAGGAAGGCCTGGATATTCTCGAGGCCTGCCTCAAACAGCTGGACTAGTAACGCGCATCGACAGGTTTACCGCCGTTCGGCCAGTCCTTGACCTTGTCCGGGAAGTCCGGGCGCGGTTGCCCCGAGAAATACGCAGCCACGTCCACGGCTTCCTGGTCCGACAGACCGCCCTGCCCCAGCGGGAATTTCTCGTGGAAGCCGATCGGCATGTTGCGTTTGACGAACGCCGCTGCCGTGTAGGTGCGGGCCATGCCGGCGCCGATATTGAAGGATTGCTCACCCCACAACGGTGGGTAGATCAGCTCGCCATCCGCCCGCGCCAAGCCCTGGCCGTTGTCGCCATGGCACACCGCGCATTGCTTGGCGTAGACCTGCTTGCCATTGGCCAGGTCCGGCTTGATCGCCGGGTCGACCTTGCCTACGCCGCGCCCGGCGACTTTGTCTTCGGGGCGGGTGTTGTTTTTCATCCAGTCGAAATACGCGACCATCGCCTGCATGTCCGCCGATTGCGGCGGCAGCGGCTTGCCATTCATCGAGCGACGGAAGCAGCCGTTGATCCGCTCTTCCAGTGTCACCACCTTGCCAGCACGCGGCGCATAGCCGGGGAAAAAGGCGGAGACGCCCACAAACGGCGAGCCGTCCGCCACGGTACCCGCGTTGAGATGGCAACTGGTGCAATTGAGCGAATTGCCCACGTTATTGGGCAGCAGCGCCTTGGTTTGCAGGTGCAGGCGCATGCCGCGAATGACCTGGTCGGCGTTGGGAGCCGCGAGCAGATCGGCCAGGCGCGGGGTTTCGAAGGTGGACGAATCGGTCGTGACCGGGTTGAGTTGGTCACGCAGTTTCTTCACCTGGCCGGCGCTGATCGGTGTGCCTTCGTTACCCCAACGGGTACGTACGAAACTGAGGATTTCAGCGATTTCCTGATCGTTCAAACGGGCGAAACCCGGCATGGTGTAGACCCGTGGGTGGGTCGCTGTTTGTGCAGTTTCCCAGCCCGTGAGGGTGATGTGCAGCAATGAGGTTGGGTTGTTGGATGCAATACTCGGGTTGCCCGCCAGGGATGGAAACAGGCCTTTTACGCCCGCGCCGTCACTGCGATGGCAGTCGCTGCAGAACTGCATGTAACCCAGGCCGCCACGGCTGGTGAACAGGTCGGCGGGCGGCGCGGCGGCGGGCCTGGGCACAGCCGGCATGGGCAGGTCGTCCTTACCGGGCGGCAGTGACTTCAGGTAACTGGCAATGGCGGTCAGGTCGTAGTCGCTGAAGTGCTGGGTACTGTGGTGAATCACATCGGCCATGTTGCCGGCGACCGTGGCAAAGCGGTTTTGCCCGGTCTTGAGCAGTTGCACGGTGTCTTCCACCGTCCACAGGTTGCGCAGGCTCAAAGCCCGCCAATGCTCGACGGTTTCGCCGGCCAGGTAGTGCTGGCCGCTGGAACCCTCGTCGCTCATGGCTTTTTCCTGGAACGCAATGCCCCGTGGCGTGTGACAGGAGCCGCAGTGGCCCAGGCCCTGGACCAGGTAGGCGCCACGGTTGAGTTGTTCATCGCGTGCAGGATCCGGCTTGAAGGGTTGTTTGTCGAGGAAGACAAAATTCCACAACGCCAGCCCCCAGCGCTGGTTGAACGGGAAGCCCATGTCCGCCTCAAGATTGGCCTGCTGCACCGGCTCGACGCCTTGCATCAAATAAGCGAACAGGGCACGCATGTCGGTTTCGCTCATCTTGGCGTAGGACGGGTACGGCATCGCCGGGTACAGGTTCATGCCCGTCGGCGTCACGCCTTCGCGCATGACGCGGTCGAACGCTTCGAAGGTGTAGGCGCCAATCCCTGTCTCTCGGTCCGGCGTAATGTTGCTCGAATAGATCGTGCCCATCGGCGTGCTCAGCTCCAGGCCGCCGGCCATCACCTTGCCTTGCTTGGCGGTGTGGCAGGCGATGCAGTCGCCCAGTTGCGCGACGTATTTGCCTTGCTCGATCAGCGAAGCGTCGGGAACGTTGGCGTGCAGGGGAAGAGACAGGCAAAGCGTCGCCCCCAGCAAGGCCAGGCGGGAAAGGGAAAGCGCCATCGCATTAGTCCTTTAATAACCTGGCATGGGGCGGTCCCCTCGGCGCAGGTCAGTGGTCGTTTTTATGGGTTCATCAGGCCTCTGTGTTGTAACGGTTTTGTGGGCGGGGAGTGTTGATGTGGGTCAGGGGCAGATCGCCGACACGTAACTCGCTCGACCGTTGATAAGATGCCCCTTGAAGGCATGTACGTATTTCTGTACGTTTAAGCCATCAAACGAGGACACCATCATGGAAACCATCAACTACACCAATGCCCGCGCTCATCTGGCCGAAACAATGGACCGGGTTAACGAAGATCACATTCCATTATTGCTGACCCGGCAAAAAGGTGAGCCCGTGGTGATGATTTCGCTGTCAGAATTCAATGCCCTTGAAGAGACTGCCTATCTGCTGCGCTCGCCCAAAAATGCCGAACGCCTCATCAACTCAGTCAATAGCCTGAAAGCCGGTAAAGCGAAGCCAAGGCGGTTAATTGAAGAATGAAAATACTCTTTACCCCTGAGGGCTGGGACGACTATCTGTGGTTTCAACAGAACGACAAGGCAGGGCTCAAGCGTATAAACCTGCTGATCAAAGCCATCCAGCGGGATCCATTCGACGGCGTTGGCAAGCCTGAGCCGCTCAAACACAACCTGAGTGGTTTCTGGTCTCGACGGATCACGGCAGAGCATCGTCTGGTCTATGGCATTGAAGACGACGAAGTACAGATACTGATGTGCCGTTATCACTACTGACAGCATTTGCCAGCAGTAACCTGATACATTCCGAAATCTAGCCAACGCATCTCTGCACGGACGCACACCATGCTCGACATCCTCCAAGGCACGCCCATTTGGGTCTACGCCATTTACCTGTGGATTTGCTACTACGGCATCAAGGCCTGCCTGGGCGGACGCGAAAATCGCCGCTCGCTGGTGATCCTGCCGGTGGTGTTGGTGGTGTGGTCGTTGATGTCGTTGGCGCCTTCAATCTTGTCGAGCGGCGCCTGGGTTGCCGGCGCGGTGCTGGGCAGCCTGGTGGGGATGGTGCTGTTCAACGTTGAAGGGGCGCGGCTGGACGCCAATGGCGACACCCTGGTATTGCCGGGCACCTGGAAAACCCTGCTGATCTCGCAACTGTTCTTTGCGGTGAAGTACTACTTCGGTTACCAGCAAGCCGTGCATCCGCTGCTGCTGAGCACGCCGTCGATGTTGATGGCAGTTGGCGGCGTATCGGGGTTTACCGTAGGTCTGTTTTGCGGACGAGCCGTAAGGCTGCAGCGGGCGCTGGCGGCGTTGCGTCGGGATAAGGGCATTGTGCTGCCTTGACCTGACCTCCCTCCCCCCTGAAAATGCCCGACGCTTTTTTGTCCTCGTTTACTGAAGTAGTGAAATTTCAATGTCCGATTCTTACACCGAAATATCCGCCCCCGAAGAATCCGTAGCCGCGTTGCAATCCAAAGCCGAATACGAAAACGCCATCAATCTTTCACAGCATCTGCCAGCGGCCAAGATCATCAGCGAGATGGTGCTGGACGCGTTCCACACGTCCAAGGAAAGCGACCAGATCCGCGAGCTGCGCGTGGCCATCCGCCAGGCCCATGACGCCTTCGACGACGACAAGGCCTACGACCTGATGGGCCAGCTCAAGCAACTCAAGGACGCCGAAGCCGCCGATAACGCCGCTTTGGAGAACCTGAGCAGTCAGTTTTCCATCAGCCGCATCCTCTCCAGCTTCAAGGACGACCCTGAATTCCAGGAGTTGGTCTACGGCCTGGCGTTGAAAGTGCTGAACCAGAGCCACCAGGCCATCAGCAACCCGAGCGCCGGCAAGAGCAAGGCCTCGCGGCCCAAGAAAGAGGCCGAAGTGTTTGTGATCAGCAAGGATGGCATCAGCGTCACCTTGCCGCTGCGCACGCCGCGCTCCAAGCTGAACGTCGACCGTGAAGCGTTCGAGTTCCTGGGCTTTGCATTCGTGGGTGAAGGCAGTGAAGCAGAGCTGGAAAATGAAACCTTCGTCGACAACAGTGGCACGGAGCAACCGGTCACCCGCAAGAGCATCGTGACCGCGCTGCAGCAACAAAGCGCCTTCGACGGCTATGCCATCAGCGCCCAGTCATGACGTAATGCAACAAGGCGCCCGCACACTGCGGTGCGCCTCGTTCCCCCTCAGGCTTGCTTGTTCCATAGGACCGTCGACGTTTTCATCACACCGACGGCGACGGCAAACAGCAGCAAGATAAACCCTGCCAACAACCATGGCGACGGCAAGGACGGCCGGGACACCAGCATGAACGCCAGCGCCGGCGCGATCATGACGCCGATATTGACCCCTGCCGAGTAGTAGCCAAGATTGCGGTCTACCGTGCCACGGCTGGAAATACTACTGATGTAATGAGTAATGCCGGGGAACACGATCATCTCGCCAAGGCTCCACAACACCGTGGCCACCATCAACAATGCCCCCACCTGCCCGAATCCCATCAGGAAGAAGCCGACGCCCGCCAGCAAGAACCCTGCGACCAGCGAGCGGCTACTGGACACCTGCGCCATACGCAGGTTGATCGGCACTTCGAACACAATCACTAACAGCGCATTGATAAAGAAAATGACGCCCACGTAGTACGTAGGCAGCGAGGTGTAATGGATGATGAATGCCGACAGAAACGTAGGAGGCAACGCGTAAGCCACATGCACCGGCAGTGCCGCCAGCAATATCACCAGCAGGCGTGAGCGTTCATGGGGCGCCACCTCGGGCAACCCCTCACCTTTGCCGGCGACAGGCAAACCCGACGTCGTGGGTGTTGCTCGCCCGAACACCAGGCACGCACCGAGGGCCAAGAGCGACAAGGCCGCGTTGATGTAGAACACCGCATCGGCATTGCGCAGGAACACCAGGCTTCCCAGCAAGGGCCCGATGGCCATACCGATATTGATCGCCAGGCGGTTACAGGAAAACGCTACTTTGCGAGCATCCAGCGAACTGTGAGCCACTGTTTCGGAGTAGGTCGCGGGCGTAAACGCTTCGTAACAGGCGCCCCAAAGAAAAGACAGCAGCAAGAGTGCAAGTGTGTTGCCCACCGAAGGGATGATCAGCAGCAGTAACGCATTGAACAGCAGTGAAGCCAGGATCACCCGATGCGCCGAGAAACGCTTGATGACCGCACCAATGACCAGGTCGGTGCACAACGCTCCAGCACCGTACAGCCCCACCAGCAGCCCGGCAGTGCTCGACGATACGGCGTGTTGCTGGATCAGGTACGCCGCGTAGAAGGGAAACGCAAGGGTCCCCATACGGAACACCAAGGTGATCATGAACAGTGACTGCAGCCGAGTGTTCAGGCTGCGCAAGGCTCGGTAAGTGCCCATCATCGGGACACCTTGCAACCGGTTTCGCAACGTTTCATGGAACCGCTCCCTCGCCATGACGATGCCGGCTCATCCGGCACCAAACTCAATAGCGGGAAACGTAATGCACCTCTGGCCGGCCAACAAGCTGCCCATATGGACAGGTAGACAGCCGCCCCAGACCCACTCTGGGCTTATGACGGGGAACGTATGTAGCCCAGTTCCAAGGCCTTGCGAACCGCTGACTTGCCGTTGGTGACGTCCAGCTTGGCGAAAATGTTCGTCATGTGAAACTTGACCGTGTGGGACGTCATGCTGGTCAGGAGCGCCACTTCGTTGTAGGTCTTGCCCAGGCTCGACCAGGACAAGACTTCAGTCTCCCGGGGAGTCAGCACGTTAGGCGGCTCGACGGGCGGGCGGTTTTCCAGTGCCTCGTCATAGACCGAAACCAACAACATTTGCAGCTCACTCTGGTTCGCCAGCACTGTCTCGCGAAACTGCTGGCCTTCCCCGAAGCTGCAAAGATTAAGCACCGAATAAAACCCCTGATTGCCATGCACGATAAAACTGGCGCCTTCGCCCACCGGCTTGCACGGGCCCGGCACAGGCACCGCATCGGCGGCAGGTTTGAGCAGGTTTTCGTCACTCCAGAAAAACGGCTTGATGCGTTTGCGAGTGAGAGATACCAGCCGGTCGCGCCGATAAAAATCATCAGCCGTGTCGGACTGCTCCAAGGCTTCGGGGTAGTTGGAAATGATCTCTGCTTCATCCAGCGTCGGCCCGCACTGGTAGACCTCGAAATGTCCCAGCCCGCGCCGGCTCAGCTCGACGTCGAGTAATTGCCGCACGGAGTCGGGCGCATCGTTGGGTAGGGGATCGCGTCGCATAGGTATCGTCCTTGATCGTTGACTACGGAATGAGGCCGGCGACGTGAGCTGAAGGCTTCTATCCCGAAGCGCTTGAGACAACGTCGACTCATCGCGTAAAAAATACGCTGTAAAGGACGAGAATGAAACAGGCCTCAGGGGCTTAAATGTTCACGACCTGCTGCGCGAACACCTCGCGAAAACGCTGCATTTCCTGCTTGTTACCCACCGTCACCCGAACCCACTGCGGCCAGTTTTTAAACACACGGCCGATCAGCACGCCTTGGGCTGCCAGTTTCTCGATCACCTGCTCGGCCGGTTGCTTCACGTCGATCATGAAACAGTTGGCCTGTGACGCCGTGCAGGTGAAGCCACGCCCCTGCAGCCAGGCCACGGTCTCATCGCGCAGCTGTTTATTGAGCGCCTTGCGTTGTGGCAACAGCTTCACGTCCTCCAAGCTGGCCAGGCCGCCGAGCAAGGTGGTGCCGGCCGGCACGTTGTCGCCGCCAAATACGGCGAGGCGTTCCAGCAACGCCGGGTGGCCGATCGCCAGGCCCAGGCGGGCGCCGGCCAGGCCGTAGATTTTCGAGAAGGTGCGCAACACCAGCAGGTCGTCGTGATCCTTGACCCAGCTGACGACGCTGGGCACGTCGGCGAAGTCGATGTAGGCCTCGTCCACCACCAGCACACTGCCTTGGGGTTTGTTCGCCAGGGCATGGCGGATCGCATCAATCGGGGTGACGGTGCCAGTGGGATTGTTGGGGTTGCACAGGTAGAACATGCCGGCCTGGGGATCGGCGGCGAGCATGGCAGGGATGTCGTGGGCGTGGTCGGCGTCGAGGCTGACTTCCTTTACCGGCGCCTTGTTCGATTCGGCGGCCTGGCGCGGCACTTCGTAGGACGGCGTGGGCATTACCAGGCCACGGGTCTCGCTGGTAAACGCCAGTACTGCGTAACGCAGGGCGGCCATGGAGCCTGCAAACACGGCCACCTGTTCCTCGGCAATGCCTTGCTGCTGGGCAAATAACCCGGCCAGCGCGTACATGTGTTTGTAAGGGTAACGCCCGGACGTGGCGATTCCCTGCTGCATTGCCTCACGGGCGGCCCGTGAGGGCCCGTAGGGGCTTTCGTTGTAGTTGAGCAGCACCTTGTCAGGTTGGGTCGGCGGCGGGCTGGCAACGGCCCAATCGAGGCGCCCCAGCAATGGCAGGGCTGCGCCCAGGGCGAGAAGGGACCGGCGACTGACGCTGACCATAGAGCTACTCCTTGTAGACGGGTAATGGATTCGCACAACGCGTACAGAGGGGTATGACGAGAAAAACAGCCGCAGATTTAAAACCGCGCCCAAGAAAAAGCCCCGCGCTTCTCTCGAAGGCGGGGCTTTTCACTGCAGGACCACTCAGTGAGCGTAGGTCAGCAACAGCTCTTTCGGCACTTGGAAATCCAGGGACATCATCACGCTGAGCGCGGTGATGGTGAAGATCGAGAACACGAACAGCTTGCGCGCCCAAACGGTGTCGTCCACCGCCTTGTAGCCGGTCCAGGCCATGTACAACCAGTACATGCCCATGGCGGCTGCGACGGCGAGGTAGCTCATGCCGGCGTAGCCACTGAAGGTCAACATCAAGGTCGCCACGAGGAAGGCCAGGATGTACAGCAGGATGTGTTTCTTGGCGACCTGGATGCCACGCTTGACCGGCAGAACCGGAATCGAAGCAGCCAGGTAGTCATTGAAGCGGAAAATCGCGATGGCGTACGAGTGCGGCATCTGCCACAGGCTGAACATCACCAGTAGCGTCAGCGCGGCCATGTCGAAGCTATTGGTCACAGCCACATAACCAATCACCGGCGGCATCGCCCCCGACAGACTGCCGACCAGCGTGCCGTGAACCGACTTGCGCTTGAGGTACAGGCTATAGAGGCCGACGTAGATGACAAAGCCGATCACGGCAAACAGCGCCGCCAGCGGGTTGGCCACCTTGTACAACAACGCCACACCGGCAACACCGAGGACGGTCGCATAGATCAGTGCCAGTTTCAGGGAAATGAGGCCCTGGACCAGCACGCGATTCTTGGTGCGCTCCATCTTGATATCGATGTCACGGTCGATGCAGTTGTTGAACACACATCCGGAAGCTACCACCAGGGAAGTGCCGATCATTGCAGCCAGGAAGATGGCCAGATCGACATGTCCCTTGGAGGCCAGGAAGAAACCGCCCGCCACAGAAAGCACGTTACCGAAAATGATCCCCGGTTTGGTGATTTGGATAAAGTGCTTAAGCGACATCGGGTCTTACCTCACTTCGCCATCATGAACGTATGGATGCTGAACATGATCCATATCGACAGACCAACCAGCAGCAGGATCACCAAGCCCGCGAACACGAACGCAATCACGTTATCGCGCTGCTCTTTGGAGCGATCCAGGTGCAGGAAGTACACCAGGTGAACCAGAACCTGAATCACCGCGAATGCCAGCACGATCATCAAGGTGATCGACTTAGGCAGGGTCGGGTACATCACCAGACCGAACGGGATGAGCGTCAGGATTACCGACAGGATGAAGCCGATGGCGTACGACTTAACGCTGC
Source organism: Pseudomonas sp. AC112 (assembly GCF_979253545.1). Classification (NCBI taxonomy): domain Bacteria; kingdom Pseudomonadati; phylum Pseudomonadota; class Gammaproteobacteria; order Pseudomonadales; family Pseudomonadaceae; genus Pseudomonas; species Pseudomonas sp. AC112. The sequence continues at coordinate 3,413,360 of NZ_CEEDCM010000001.1, read as the reverse complement.
CGTGGCTTGCATCATGGCTGTCATGGTCATGGGAGTGTGCATTAGCCATTACAGAGTCCCCATCAGGTAAACAACGGTGAAGACGCAGATCCAGACCACGTCCAGGAAGTGCCAGAACAGGCTCAGGCAGCTCAGGCGAGTCTTGTTGGTGTTGGTCAGGCCGTGTTTATTGACCTGATACATCATCACCGCCATCCACAGCAGGCCAGCCGTTACGTGCAGACCGTGGGTGCCTACCAGCGTGAAGAACGCGGACAGGAAGCCGGAACGGTGCGGGCCGTAGCCTTCGGAGATCAGCAGGTGGAACTCGTTGATCTCCATGCCGATGAAGCCCAGGCCGAACAGGAAGGTCAGTGCCAACCAGCTCAGTACGCCTTTCTTGTTGCCCTTGTAGAAGGCCAACATGGCGAAGCCGTAGGTGATCGAACTGAACAACAGCAAGGCGGTTTCGCCGAGCACGTAAGGCAGTTCGAAGATGTCGTGGCCCGACGGGCCACCCGCTACGTTGTTTACCAGTACCGCGTACACCGCGAAGATCGACGCAAACAAGATGCAGTCGGTCATCAGGTAGAGCCAGAAACCGAAAACGGTCATCGGCCCCGAGTCGTGGTGATGGTCATCGTGCCCATGGTCATCGACATGGGCGTGTCCAGCATTGGTCACTAAGTTCGACATGGTTTAAGCCTGTTCCAACGAGGTTTCTACACGGTTGGCCGGGATTTTCTTCTCGGCGACCAGGCGAGCGTGTTGCTCGGCTTCGATGCGTTCGATCGTCTCGACCGGCACCATGTAGCCTTGATCATCACGTGCAGCGTGGACAATGAAGTAGCCGATGGTGCCCACCAGGCTCGCGATTGCCAGCCACCAGATGTGCCAGATCATCGCGAAACCGAACACGGTCAACAGCGCGCCCATCACCACGCCAGTGGCGGTGTTGTTCGGCATGTGGATCGGCTCGTAGTGCTTAGGACGCTGGTACGCAGTACCGTCTTCCTTGGCTTCGGTGAACGCATCAATGGTGTTCGCAGTAGGGATCACGGCGAAGTTGTAGAACGGTGGTGGCGACGAAGTCGACCATTCCAGGGTGTGGCCATTCCATGGGTCACCGGAGTCGCAAGCGTTCTGCTTACGGTCACGGACACTCACGTACAGCTGGATCAGCTGGCAGGCAATACCCACAGCGATCATCACCGCACCGAACATGGCGACGTACAGGTACGGCACCCACTCAGGGTTGGTAGTAGCGTTCAGACGACGGGTCATGCCCATGAAGCCCAGAGCGTAGAGCGGCATGAACGCGACGAAGAAGCCCGAGATCCAGAACCAGAATGCAGCCTTGCCCCAACCTTCGTGCAGCTTGAAGCCGAACGCTTTCGGGAAGTAGAAGCTGAAACCAGCGATGTAACCGAATACAGCACCACCGATGATCACGTTGTGGAAGTGAGCGATCACGAACAGGCTGTTGTGCAGTACGAAGTCAGCACCCGGGATGGCCAGCAGTACGCCAGTCATGCCGCCGATGGCGAAGGTCACCATGAAGCCCAGGGTCCACAGGACCTGGCTGGTCATGCGCAGACGACCGTGGTAGATGGTGAACAGCCAGTTGAATAGCTTCACCCCCGTCGGGATGGAAATCAGCATCGTCGCCAGGCCGAAGAAGGCGTTGACGCTGGCCCCCGAACCCATGGTGAAGAAGTGGTGCAGCCACACCATGAAGCCCAGTACCGAGATTGCGCCCGATGCGTAAACCATCGAGTGGTGACCGAACAGGCGCTTGCCGGTAAAGGTCGAGATCACTTCGGAGAAGATACCGAACGCTGGCAGGATCAGGATGTACACCTCAGGGTGACCCCATGCCCAGAACAGGTTCACGTACATCATTGGATTGCCACCAAGCTCGTTGGTGAAAATGTGGAAATCCAGGTAACGGTCAAGCGACAGCAGCGCCATGGTAGCGGCCAGGATCGGGAACGAAGCCACGATCAGGACGTTGGCCCAGGTGCAGGTCCAGGTGAAGATCGGCATGTCCATCAGTTTCATGCCAGGGGCGCGCATTTTCAGGACGGTGGCCAGGAAGTTGACCCCCGTCAATGTCGTCCCGAGTCCTGATAACTGTAGCGCCCAGATGTAGTAGTCCACACCCACGCCAGGGCTGTATTGCAGGCCCGACAATGGCGGATACGCAACCCAACCGGTCTTGGCGAATTCGCCGACGCCCAGGGACACGTTGATCAGCACCACGCCGGAAACCAGCAGCCAGAAGCTCAGGGAGTTCAGGAACGGGTAGGCAACGTCACGCGCGCCAATCTGCAGCGGCAAGGCAAGGTTCATCAGGCCGGTGAAGAATGGCATCGCCATGAAGATGATCATGATCACACCGTGAGCGGTGAAGATCTGGTCATAGTGTTCAGGTGGCAGGTAGCCAGGCGAACCCTCGGTGGCCATGGCCAACTGGGTACGCATCATGATGGCGTCGGCAAAACCACGCAGCAGCATGACCATGGCAACGATGACGTACATGACGCCGATTTTCTTGTGGTCGACCGACGTCAGCCACTCGGTCCACAGGTAGGTCCACTTCTTGAAGTAAGTGATACCTGCAAACAGTGCCAGACCACCCAGCGCGATCATGGCGATGGTCACCATTACGATCGGCTCGTGGAACGGGACCGCATCCCAACTTAATTTACCAAACATCGTTTACTCCTCTGCCCCAGCAGTTGAATGCGAGCCCGTGTCAGAACCTTCAACCGCGGCCACTTCTTTCTTCTCGTGCTTGACCGGCTTGCCTGGCTTCATACCTTCGTACTTGTCGACGATTTTCTGAAACAGGTTCGGCTCATACGTGGAGTACAGGGCGACTGGGTTGTTTTGGCTTGGTTTGGTCAGGGCGTCGTATTCAGCTTGATCAAGCTGTTTAGGTGCGGCCTTGACTTCGGCTACCCAGGCGTTGAAATCTTCCTGGCTCGTCGAGATCGCTTTGAATTTCATGCCGGTGAAGCCAGCGCCGCTGTAGTTCGCGGAGATGCCTTCCATTTCAGCTTTTTCGTTGGCGATCAGGTGCAGGCGGGTCTGCATGCCTGCCATCGCGTAGATCTGGCCGCCCAGGGCTGGGATGAAGAACGAGTTCATCACGGCGTCGGAGGTGATCCGGAAGTTAAGCGGAGTGTTCTCTGGGAACTGGATTTCGTTGACGGTGGCGATACCCAGGTCCGGGTAGATGAACAGCCACTTCCAGTCCAGCGCGACCACTTCGATGTTGATCGGCTTGACGTCGGATTCCAGCGGACGGTACGGGTCCAGCTCGTGGGTCGACTTATAGGTGATGTAACCCAGGGCGATGATGATGAGGATCGGGACCAGCCACACCGCGATTTCGATCTTGGTGGAGTGCGACCACTTCGGCGCGTAGGTCGCGCTGGTGTTCGACGCGCGGTATTTCCAGGCGAAGGCGAAGGTCATGATGATCACAGGGACCACGACCAGCAGCATCAGCAGGGTGGCGGTGATGATCAGGTTTCGTTGATCCAGACCGATCTGTCCTTTCGGGTCCATCAAGGTCCACTTGCAGCCTCCCAGCATTAACATCATGCCAAGCAGCGGCAAAAAGCCTAGTAATCGGGGGTACCTGTTTTTACTCATCTCACGACCTCTAAAGCAGCTTGCGCAATGCAGTTGGGTTTTGATCGCCAACACTTCACCCTGCCAAGGGTTGGCATTTCTCTTCGATTGAATAAGAGCCTGCCCATCACGCCATAAGGTGGCGTTTCACGGACCTGCGGTGAGTTCTTATTCGATTTCGTGGTTAAAGGCCTTGTTACAGACCAATTCCATTTGGTGCGGATAGTTGAAAGGCTGCCGGAACCTTGGGGTCGCACAGAGCCATCCATCTGCCCCTCGACCGCTCCAGTGCTCAAATATTGAACAGCACCGGACATTCAGTGCGGGCGATTGTAGTTAGCTAGCGATGTATAAACCATGTCTTATAAAGAAATAATTTTTATCGATTACAGCAATAATCCTTCACCATTATTGCAACGGTTCGCGATCTTATCGCGTTCGATTCTCAACAAAAACCACAAAAATTGCCGTGTTATAGGGCAATCCACCGCAGTCCTTACAGCCTGTAAGGGCATGCCAAACCGATGCAACCCCCCATAAAACAAGGCATTCGGACATCACAGAATCGCTGGCGCGGCGCGAGGTTCACAGACTCGCCAGAACCACGAACTGACAGCACATCTTGGTCATCCGATGCAAATTTAAGCGGCCGTTAGGCGGGTCGGAAACGTCCTGCGCCGGCTTCCGTGTGACAACATGTCGCACGCTGCGCGCACCCAAAATTGCCCCGCGTCACGTTCCGTTCACAAATCCCTACAAGCAAAAACGCCCCGGCCTTCATTCAGGAAGGACCGGGGCGTTTGCGCGATCGGCTCAGCCTTGGCGCTGGCGATTGCGGTAAATGCCCAGCGGCACCAGGATCACCGTCAGCACGAAGGCAACCAGCGCCCACTGTGCCAGGGACAGGCCGAGTACGGGCGGGTACGGGGTGCTGCAGAAGCCATCGACCTGGAAGCCCAGGGGAAACACCTTGGCCAGCGGCAGGTCATCGACGATCGGTTGCAGCACATCGATGCCGCAGCTGACTTGGGGGAAGAACTGGGTGTAAACATGATGGCCGGCAGCAGCCACCCCGCCGAGGGCGCTGAGGATCACCAGGCCTTCAAACAGCGTGAGCGCGCCCTTGGTGCGCATGGCCGCGCCGATGAACGCGAAGATCGCGATCAGCAACAAAGCGTAGCGTTGCAGGATGCACAGCGGGCATGGCGCCTCGCCCAGCACCACCTGCATGTACAGCGCACCGCCAATCAGCGCCAGGCAGATGATGCCCAGCAACACCAGAAAGCGCCGCTCCCTGCCTAAACGCAATTCGTCACTCATCTCCGTTTCCCTTTGTTTGGTTGTGCCAATGGCCGCAAGTTTACACACAGGGGATGGTTTAAACAGAGGGGGGTTAACGGGGGATTAATCGTGGGAAATGTTGTGACTGTATGGACGCCATCCCTGTAGGAGCCGGCTTGCCGGCGATGCAGGCGACTCGGCACATCAGGTGTACCCAGCGGATGCCATCGCTGGCAAGCCAGCTCCTACCTACTTGAGGGTGTTATTCCAAGGCAGCAGCCGGGCCAAAGAACTCGTAGCGGCTTTGTTCCTCGGGTACGCCCAGGGCCTTGAGGTGGCGTTTGATCGCAGCCATGAAGCTTTTAGGGCCGAGGAAGTAGGCATCGATGTCGCGCTGCTCAGGCAACCAGGCGGCCAGTTGGTCCTGGCTCAGCAGGCCGACCTTGTCCGCTGCCGGGCTTACGCCGTCGTCTTCGGCGTAGCAGTAGTAGCGCTTGAGCTGCGGATGCTTGGCCGCCAGGGTGTCTACCCAGTCGCGGAACGCATGTACCCCGCCGTTGCGTGCGCAATGGATGAAGTGCACGGGGCGCTGGGTAGCCAGCGCGGCTTCGAGCATTGGCAAAGTCGGCGTGATGCCTACGCCGCCACTGATCAGCACCAACGGTTTATCGCTGGCCGCCAGGGTGAATTCGCCCGACGGTGGGAACAGGTCGATGGTCGCGCCGACATGCATCTGGTCGTGCAAATAGTTGGACACTCGCCCACCGGCCTCGCGCTTGACGCTGATGCGGTACAGGCCCGAATCGGTAAGCGCCGACAGGGAATAGTTGCGGCGCACTTCCTCGCCCTCCAGCACCAGTTTCATGCCGATGTATTGGCCTGGCGCGGCGTTGAGGATCGGGCCATTGTCCACCGGGGCGAAGTAGAACGAGATGATCTCGTCGCTCTCCTCCACACGCTTGACCAGCAGGAACGGCCGCGCACCGCGCCAGCCACCGGGCGCCTGGGCTTTCTCTTCATAGATCGCCGCCTCGGCGCCGATCAGGATGTCTGCCAGCTGGCCGTACGCCGCGCCCCAGGCGCTCATCACTTCTGGGGTGGCGATTTCGCTGCCCAGCACTTCGGAAATCGCCCGCAGCAGGCAAGCACCCACGATCGGGTAATGCTCCGGCAGGATCTGCAGGGCCACGTGCTTGTTGATGATCTTGGCCACCAGGTCGCCCAGCTGGTCCAACTGGTCGATATGCCGCGCGTACATCAGCACACCATTGGCCAGCGCACGGGGCTGGTCGCCGCTGGCCTGGTGGGCCTGGTTGAACAGCGGGCGAACCTCTGGGTATTCCGAGAGCATCATGCGATAGAAGTGGGTGATCAGCGCTTCACCGCCGCTTTCCAGCAGGGGCACGGTGGATTTGACGATGGCACGGTCTTGGGCACTAAGCATGGGGAGCCTCCTGGGCTTCTTCACTGATTACCCTTGAATACTCAGTATTCGTGCCAACTAATAAATCGTTTATTTTCAATGAGTTAAATTAAATGTAGTCAGTATGACTTCCTGCACCTTATAGTCACAAAGACTACAAGGAGTCATTATGACTGCACAATCACTGCTCACCACCCTGCTGCCCCTGGTCGCCGACCTGTCCCGCGAGCTGCCTGAAGGCGAGCGGTACCGCCGCCTGCTGCAAGCCATGCGCGCCCTGCTGCCCTGCGATGCCGCCGCGCTGCTGCGCCTGGACGGTGAGTGGCTGGTGCCGCTCGCCGTGGACGGTTTGAGCGCAGACACCTTGGGCCGGCGCTTCAAGGTCAGCGAACATCCGCGCTTTGCCGTGTTGCTGAGCAGCCCCGGCCCCACACGCTTTGACAGTGACAGCGAATTGCCCGACCCCTACGACGGCCTGGTCGATGGCCTGCACGGGCACCTGGAAGTCCACGATTGCATGGGTTGCCCGTTGTTCGTCGACGATCAGCCCTGGGGCCTGCTGACCCTTGACGCCCTCGACACCGAGCGCTTCGAACGCGTGGAACTGGACGCCCTGCAAGCCTTCGCCAGCCTCGCCGCCGCCACCGTCAACGTCGCCGAACGTATCGAACGCCTGACCCTGCGCGCCGAAATCTATCGCGAGGCCAGCGGCCAGCAGCACAAGGAGATGATCGGCCAGAGCAAACCCCACAAGCGCCTGGTGGAAGAGATCAAACTGGTAGGCGGCAGCGACCTCACCGTACTGATCACCGGCGAAACCGGAGTGGGCAAAGAGCTGGTCGCACAGGCCATTCATGCCGCTTCGGCCCGTGCGGATAAACCATTGATCAGCCTCAACTGCGCCGCCCTGCCGGAAACCCTGGTGGAAAGCGAGCTGTTCGGCCACGTGCGCGGGGCCTTTACCGGCGCGTTGAACGAACGTCGCGGCAAGTTCGAACTGGCCAATGGCGGCACGCTGTTTCTCGATGAAGTGGGCGAACTGTCGCTGACCGTGCAGGCCAAGCTGCTGCGAGTACTGCAAAGCGGTCAATTGCAACGCCTGGGCTCGGACAAGGAACACCAGGTGGACGTGCGTCTGATCGCCGCCACCAACCGCGACCTCGCCGACGAAGTGCGCAATGGTCGCTACCGCGCCGACTTCTACCACCGCCTCAGCGTGTACCCGCTGCAAGTGCCGGCGCTGCGTGAGCGCGGGCGCGATGTGTTGCTGCTGGCCGGCTTCTTTCTCGAACAGAACCGCTCACGCATGGGCCTGGGCAGCCTGCGCCTGACCAGCGAAGCCCAGGCAGCGCTGCTGGCCTATAACTGGCCGGGCAATGTGCGGGAGCTGGAACATTTGATCGGACGCAGCGCACTCAAAGCCCTGGGAAACTGTCGCGAACGTCCGAAGATTCTGAGCCTGAACGCCCAGGACCTGGACCTGCCCGATGTCAGCGCGCCGGTGATTGACGAACCGGTCGATGCGGTGCCCAGCGTGACCGGCGACCTGCGCCAGGCCACCGAACACTATCAACGCCAGATCATCAGCGCCTGCCTGGAACGCCACCAGCACAACTGGGCCAGCGCCGCCCGCGAACTCGGGCTGGACCGCGCCAACCTAGGCCGCATGGCCAAGCGCCTCGGACTGAAGTAGTAAGATCAGCCCAATCGAAATGTGGGAGCTGGCTCCCACACTAGACAGCCTTCGCGTTGAAAACCGGGCTCGTAACCTTAGGCTTACGAAACACCAACACATTCCCTAACATCACCAACACCAACCCCGCCAGCGCCGGTGCAGTCCACTGGTACCCTTCGGCAAACGCCGAGACGTTCAGCGCTACAACCGGGAACAGCACCGTGCAATACGCCGCCCGCTCCGGCCCCATGCGCCCGACGAGCGTCAGGTACGCGGTAAAGCCAATCACCGACCCCGGAATCACCAGGTACCACAGCGCGCCGAGGTAGCGCGCGCTCCAGTCCATCTCAAACGGAATACCGCGCACCAGGCAGTAAGTCGCCAGCATCAACGCCCCATACAACATGCCCCAGGCATTGGTGGTGAGCGGCTTGAGCCCGGCCTTCTGCTGCAGGCTCGAGAGCATATTGCCGGCCGAGAAACACATAGTCCCCAGCAATGCCAAACCCAAGCCGAGCAGGGTCTGCGGACTGGCGGTGTGCCCGGCCAGCTCCGGCCAGAACAGTAGGCCCAAGCCCGCCAAGCCCAGGCCGCCGCCCATCAACACATTGCGTGCCACGCGCTGGCCGAAAAACACCCGGGCGTTCAGCGCGTTCCACAAAGTCGCCGTGGAAAACACCACTGCCACAAGGCCGCTGGGGATCCACTGGCTCGCCGTAAGAAAGCACATGAAGTTGACGCAGAACAGGCACACGCCCTGGGCCAGGCAGATCAGGTGCCCGCGTCGGTTCATCACCTGCAACTTGCGGCTGAGCAGCAACAGCACAAACAGCACCAGCGCCGCCAGGCCGAAGCGATAGACGATGGACACAGGAATCGCCACCACGCCCAATTGCCACTTGAGGGCAATCCAGGTGGTGCCCCAGATCAGCACAGTGAGTAAATACAAGGAAAGGTTCATAGCGGGCTCCATCGATTGAGCCACAGTGTGCCTCCCAACCCAGGGCGCGCTCTTGCACAATCTTGCGCTTTTGTCGGGTGGTGGGCTCACAGCGCCAGCCGCGGGGAGTAGGATGCAAGCGTCGGAGAGTACGAACCATGCCTGATCTGGAATCCCTGCAAGTCTTCCAAGCCCTTAACCGCTCGCCCAACGCACGCCTTGAAGCCTGTGCCGAGCTCGGTGACGGCTTGTCTGCGGCCTTGTGGAGCAACCACCACGACTCGCAGGACTACCAGGCGCCGACACACCACACTTTGTCGTGCTACATCGGCGGCGGCACCGGCACGTTTCGGCGCGACCAGCCCGGCACTAAGGGCGGACCCGACAAGCTGTGCATCCTGCCAGCCGAGCATCAGTCGGCGTGGGTGATCAACGGCGAGATCCGCCTGGCCCACGTGTATTTCAGCCCGGAGCAATTTGCCCTGGGTTGCGTCACCCTGCTCGACCGCGAACCGCGCACTCTGCAATTGCGCGAAAGCACCTTCCTGGAAGACGCCCGCCAGGCCCGGCGCTTTCACCAGTTGATCGCGCTGAACTGGCACGAACCCGCCGAGCGCCTGCTGACCAGCAGCCTGGCCCATGAAATGCTCAGCCATACCTTGCTCAGCCAAGTCGGTGCCCGCGAAGGACTGCGCCTCAAAGGCGGGCTGGCGGCGCACCAGCGGCGGCTGTTGGTGGAGTACATCGACCAGCACCTGGAAGACCCGATCAGCCTGGGTCAACTGGCCGGGATGTGTGCGCTGTCGGAATACCATTTCGCGCGGATGTTCCGCCAAAGCTTCGGCCTGCCGCCCCATCAGTACTTGCTGGCACGCCGCCTTACCCGCGCCCAAGCCCTGTTGCGCAGGGGTGCCCTGCCCTTGAATGAGATCGCCCTGATGTGCGGTTTCTCCAGCGCCAGCCACTTCACCCATCGCTTCCGCCAAGCCACGGGCGCGACACCCGGCGAGTATCGCCAGGCGTTCTGCGCTTAAGTCATCAGCCCCAGGGTCTTGGCCTTGGCCACCGCTTGCGTGCGTCGCTCCACGCCCAGCTTGCTGTGGATGCGCCGCGCGTGGGTCTTGACCGTGTGCAGGGAGATAAACAGGCGGTCGGCAATTTCCAGGTTGGAGTTGCCGAGGGCGATCAACTGCAGCACTTCCAGCTCGCGCTGGCTCAGGGGGTTCTCCACGGTGCCTGGCGTGGACGCCTGGGGCTCCATGCCCAGTTCACTCAGCAACCCCGGCGAGCGCAACCGCAACTCGCGGATCGCCTGTTGCACCTGGCAGCGCGCTGCCAGCTCCAGCCCCGTTTGCAACGAACGACGCGCCAGAACAGGGTCGCCGACTTGCCAGGCGACCTCACCGAGGACCAAGTGCAGCTCGGTTTCCAGGCAGAGCATGCCGCGCTGGTGGGTGGTTTCCAGCAAGGCCGTGAGCCGGGCCACGGGTTGATCGGCGCAGCCCAGTTTCACCTCCGCCAGCACCAGCAGGTATTCCAGGCGTGGGATCAGCTCCAGGGTGGCCGGTGGCGCCTGCTTGGCCTGGGGCCCGCGGAAGTGGCGAAGCACACGCCGCACTGCTTCTACCGTCAGTTCGGCGCGGCCCTGCTGCAGCCAGAAGTGCCCGCTGACCAGCAGCAACACCGCGCGGTACACGGTGTCGGGCACTTGGCGTTGCTGCATCAAGCGTTCGGCCTCGCGCAATTGCACAAAGGCCTGGGCGTAATCACCCCGGTTGGCGGCCAGTAGCGCCAGGCCGAGAAACCCGTAGAGCACGCGTTTGTCCTGGCTGTGCAGGCACAGGGTCAAGCCGGTCTCGAAGCAGTCGGCGGCCAGGTTGTCTTGCCCCTGGCGCAACGCCAGATGCCCGCGCCGCAAGGCAATGCGCCCGACCAACGGCCCAGCCGTGAGCCGCTGCTTGAGCAGCATCGCCTGCACGTTTTCCAGCAGGCTTTGCGCCCGATAAGGGGCGCCGCGCTGTTCCAGCAATTGCGCATGGTCCAGTTCAAGCAACGCCTCCAGCAGCAGCGAGCCATGGGCCCGCGCCAGGCACAACGCTTCACGGCTCAGGGCCTGGGCAACATCCAGCTCGCCGCGCAGCAAGGCTTGCTGAGTCAGGCCGGACAGGCACATCAGCCGCGAGGTCCAGGCGCTGTCGGGCAAGGCGTGCAGTGCTTCAAGGAAATGTTCGCGAGAACGCTCGGCATCGCCGCCCAGGTGCAGCAGCCAGCCCCACTGTGCCTGCCAGCGCGCCAGCAGGTAGCGCTGCTGCGCCGCCGTCGGTTGCGGGGCAAACCGCGCCAGTTGGTCGATGCATTGCGCGGCCTGGTCGAAGCGCCCGGCGAACAGCAACGCCGCCGTCACCAGCCCCACCAGTTGCGCCGAACCGAGCATCAATTCATCGCCATGCTGATCATGCAGGCGCAACAGCAGCACCGCATTCTGCTGGCGGAACAGGTCCTCGAAACTGAAATGCTGCAACAGGCTCACGGCCACTTCATATTCTTCGGCCAGCAACGCGTGCTCAAACGCGGCCTGCCAGTCCTGTTCGGTGGTGAACCATTGGCAGGCCCGTCGGTGCCACGAGCGCCTGGCCGGCCAGGGTTCATCCCGCAGCAATCGGCCCAGTGGCGCAAAGACCTGCAGCCAGTCGGTGTCCTCCCAGGGCTGGATGAACGCGCCAAGGGCCTGCAGATCGCGCAGGTACTGGTCACCGTCGCCAAAACCGAACAGGTGCTCGCACAGCCCTGGGTTGAAGCGCGGCAGGTGGGCCAGCACGCGCCAGGCTTCGGCCAATTCGGGGGGCAAGGTGCTGAACAGCTCGTGCTGCAAGTAATCGAGCAAGGTCTTTTCCGGGTGGGCATCGCCGAGCAAGGCAATGCGCACACCCGCGCACCAGCCGGCACTGAACTGCAACACGCTGTCGACGGTTTGCCCCGGCGCGTGGATGAGCAGTTGCTGGATCTCGGCCGGGGTGAACGCCAGGTCGGCGCCGCACTCCAGCAGTTCATCGTCCAGCAGCAACCGAGGCCAATTGCACAAGGGGCGCCGCCGCGCGCCGAGCCACCAGGTCAATGCCGGGCTGCCAAGGGTGAGCAGGCGGTCAAGCAAGGCATCGGTGTCGGGCGTGGGCAAGCGGCAGAAGTCATCGATAAACAACCACGCCGGGGCCTGCCAGCGCGCAAGGTCCGCCAGCAGTGTTGCTTCGTCGGTGAACGCCAGGCCAAGGCTCTGCGCCAGACGCTGGCAGAAATCGCTCGGGCTCAGGGCCGCACCATTGAGCGGCAACCAGTACACCTGGCACCCCGCTGGCGCCTGCAACGCGCATTCGGCCAGCAACGCACTCTTGCCGCTGCCACCCGGCGCGCAGAGCAACTTGACCCTGGCCGGCGCCGCCAGCAAAGGCTCGGCCAGGCGTGGGCGCAGCAGATGGTGGGCGGACAGCCGAGGCATGAATCCAGGACGGTCCAGGCAGCGTGTCATGGCGGTCATTGCTGCATCCTGCGTTCTTATTGTTATGCAACCTGACGCCTACCCTAGTCCTGTGGTCGGCGGTTGTTGAAGAAGTATTCAGCGGGGTGATTGATGGGCATAAAATTCAAGGCATTCACACCCCAATGTGGGAGCGGGCTTGCCCGCGAAAGCGGTGGATCAGTCTAGGCATTCCGTGACTGATACGCCGCATTCGCGAGCAAGCCCGCTCCCACAGTGGAGTTGCATTTCATATCGGGATTGCATTTCACATCGGGGTCAGCGCACGCCTTCTGCCCTCAACGCAGCCGGCGTGTAGTCCGCCGCCTTGGCATTGAAACCGAACACAAAACTGCTCTTCTCCTCGTTCTTCATGCCCAGCGCGATGTAGCGCCCGGCGATGATGTCGTACAGGGTTTCCACGGTATAAGCCGGGGTCTGGTGGTTGTAGTAGAACTGCGCATGCCCCTCCGCCACCCGCCACAGTTGGCCACGGCCATCGTAGTGGTCCACCAGCGCCACCTGCCAGCTGTCTTCGTCGATGTACATGTGGCGCTTGGCGTAGATATGCCGCTCGCTCGGTTTGACCGTGCCCACCACTTCCCACACGCGGTGCAGCTCATAGCGGGTCAGGTCCTGGTTGATGTGGCCGGCCTTGATGATGTCGTCGTACTTGAGCGTCGGCTGGTCGAGCTTGTAGCTGTTGTAGGGAATGTACATTTCCTTCTTGCCCACCAGCTTCCAGTCGTAACGGTCCGGAGCGCCGGAGAACATGTCGAAGTTGTCGGACGTGCGCAAGCCATCGGACGCGGTACCCGGCCCGTCATACGCCACCTGCGGCGCCCGGCGTACACGGCGCTGCCCGGCGTTGTAGATCCACGCCAGGCGCGGCTCCTTTACCTGGTCGAGGGTTTCATGCACCAGCAGCACGTTGCCGGCCAAACGCGCCGGTGCGGTCACCGACTGCTTGAAGAAGGTCAGCACGTTGGCCGCCTTGGCCGGGTCCATGTCGGGGATCAGTTGCGGCACGGCCACTTCCTCCTCGAAGCGGATCGGCGTGTAGCTGCCGTTGGTCTGCGGAGTGGCCTGGGTGATGATGCGGCGCAGGTTGCCGCCGTGATAACGGGTGATGTGGTTCCACAGCACCTCCACGCCATTTTTCGGAATCGGGAACGCGTAGTAGCGGTTGCCGGTGAAGTTTTCCAGGCCGTTGCCGTCGTTGATCGGCTTGACGTTCAGTGCACTGCGCTTGATCGATTCGTAGATCTCCGGCGGCAGGTTGACCGTACGGTGGGTCGGGTACACCGGGATCTTGTAGGTCTCGGGGTAACGCTTGAACATCGCCACCTGGCCATCGGAGAGTTTGTCCTTGTACTTGTCGACGGTGGCGGCGGTGATCACGAACAGCGGTTTTTCACTGGCGAACGGGTCAGCCAGGAAGCCCTTGCTGTCCACCGCGCCGGCGTTCTTCGGGATGCCGCCGGTCCAGGCCGGAATCGAACCGTCGGCGTTGCCGGCTTTTTCGGCGCCTACCGGGGTCAGCGTGGTGCCGAGCTTGGCAGCCTCGTCCGGTGACACGGCAGCCATTACGTTGACCGCCAACAGGCTGAGGGCCATTACCGCAAATATCTTACGCATAGAGTCTTGTCCTTCTTTAAGCCAGATCAGAAGTTCACGCCGAAGCTGAGGGCGAGGAAGTCGCGGTCGGTCAGGGTGTTGTAGTCGCCGCCAAAAAAATCGGTGTAGCTGAGACTGGCGGTGTAGGTGTTGCGGTAGTCCGCATCGACACCCGCGCTGATGGCCTTGGCGCCCTTGTTGAACAGGCCGTTGGGGCCGTAGCCGGCGACGTCATGGGACCAGGACAGGTTGGGCTTGAGGTTGATCCCGGCAATCACGTTGTTGTAGTCGAGGATCGCGCGCGCGCGGTAGCCCCAGGAGGTGGAGGTGACGAAACCGTCGGTGTCACCCTGGAAACCATAGGCGCCATACACCGAGTCGCGGCCGTAGCGCAGTTTGGATTTATCCTCCAGGCCGGCGACGTGCACGATCGCCGCTTCACCCACCAGTGTCAGGCGCTCGGCGCCCAGGACCTGGTCGAAGAACTGGGTCATGGAGCTTTGGATCTGGGTGATTTCTTTACGGCGATAGCCTTTGTTGTCGTCGCCGAAGTTGCTGCGGATGGGTGAGGCCAGTTGGCCGGCGACGGGGTTGATCAGGGCCAGGGTCAAATCGGTGGTATTGAGTTGCACCGGGGCATTGGGCCGGTAGCTGATCTCACCGGTCCACGCGGTGCCGGTGGGCAAGGTGGTGGAGAAGCTGGCACCGAACAGGCGGATATCTTCCGGGTAGTCGAGGTAATACTGGCCGCGACCGAGCATCAGGCTTTGCACCAGGCCCGCGCCGGAGCCCGGCGCCAGGCCGTTGGCGGTACCGGCGATCGCGCCGAGCGTGGCCAGGCTGGTGTTGTTGGTGATGGTGCCCACCGTCGGCGTGCGGCTGTGGTAGTTCATGAAGTACAGGCCGTACTCGGTGTCGTCCCCCAACCAGCGCAACGCGGCGCCGAACTGACCGGAATCACGCGCGTCGCGGTCGCCGGCGCGGCGTACGATCACCCCTTCATTGGTCACGCCAAACCCTTGGCCGAATGCCGCCGCCACCGGTTGCAAGGGGGCAATCGCCGGGTTGCCCACGGTGTAGTTATTGGTGCACCCGTCCGCCGCCACATCGCCGCCGAAGAAGGTGCCGCAGTTATCCAGCACCGTCTGGTCCCATTCCAACTGGTAGAAACCTTCTACGGTCAGTTGGTTGGTGAGGCTCTGGGACGCGAACAGCATGTTGACCGGGATCAGCCCTTCCTTGATCTCGGCACCCGGACGGCGGAACGCAGACACGTCGATCGGGTTGATGCTGTTGATGGAGTTACCAATGAAGGTACTTTCGCCCCAGCTCACGACCTGCTTGCCCGCACGCACAGTGCCCGGCAGATCCCCCAGCGAGTAGTTGTGGTACACGAATGCATCGAGGATCTGCGCACCGCTGGATTTGGCGCCTTCCTTGCGGTTGTGGTCGCTGATCGGTTTGAACTCGCGGTCTTCGTCCTTCAGTTCGAAGTCGTACCAGTACTTGCCCCGCACGAACACGCCCGTGTCGCCGTACTTCAGCTCAAGGTCGTGCAGCCCCTTGAAGATCTTGGAGAAGGTCTCGCCCTTTTTGAAGTTCAAGCGCCCGTCATCACCAGTAGACGCCTGGCCGGTACCGCCGTTGACGGTGCCCACCAGCTTCTTGTCGGCATCGCGCATGCCCCAGCTCGCGCCCACCGACAGCGAGGAATCGAATTGCCCTTCGATCTCACCAATGTTGAATGAAACAGCCTGTGCCTGGGCACAGCATCCCAACGCAACTGCAGCGGCCAGCGCCTGTGGCCTGAAGATGGCGCGCATTGTTGTTCTTGTCATGCGTCTTCCCCGGTGAGTGACAGAAGGCCCCACCCTACTGCCGCCCATCAGGAGCGATAAGCGCACCAAGGAGGGATTCGTGTTGTCGCTCGAAAGGATGACAAGCCGCTCTGGCCGGGGTCTGGACGCAGGCATGCATCGGGTGGATGGTGGGTTATCAGGAGAATGGATAGCGGGCCAGGCCACTGTTGCTGATTCGGCAACAGTCCTTGTCATGAATCGGCATTACTCATCTTGTTACAAGCAGCTATTCTTACCGGGCTTTCAGGGCAAACGGCCCGCTTCCCCAACCGGAAGGAAAGCCTTTTTTAGATGGATTGATGCCTGTTTTCAATCTGTTACCGGTGTTCACTGACGTTGATTTATCGCTCCTTGATCCAACGTCTGACTTCAGCCGCTGCGTTTGCAGCGGCTTTTTTTTGCCCAGAATAAAACGGGGCGCCATCAGCGCCCCGTAGGATTCAAGCTTTTTCAGGCAACGATCACAGGCTGTACTTCTGCAAATTGGCCATCATCTCCTTCAACGCCTCGATGTTGTCCTTGGGGTGAGCCGCACCGTCGAAATCGCAAATCTGCTGCCAGTGTGCCGCCACATCTTCTGGCGAGAAGCCGGCCTCCGGGTCAAAGCCCACGCCCAGGCTGCGCTCCCAGCGGGTCTTGCCGATCCAGCCGCCGCCCACTTCAAACAGCCCCGAGGTTTCCTGGCAGGCGTCGCTGCCCAGGTACACCACCAATGGGCTGACCAGCTCTGGCTTGAGGCGCTCGAACACTTGCGGCGGGATCAGGCCTTCGGTCATGCGCGTGCCGCCTGTTGGCGCGATGGCGTTGACCAGGATGTTGTTCTTGCGCCCTTCCAGCGCGAGGGTGCGGGTGAGGCCGTACAGGCCAAGCTTGGCCATGCCGTAGTTGGACTGGCCGAAGTTGCCGTAGATGCCCGAGGTCGACGCGGTAAAGATCACCCGGCCGTAGCCTTGCTCGCGCAGATGGGGCCAGGCGGCGCGGGTGACTTTGTAGGCGCCTTCAACATGCACCCGGTAAACCAGGTCCCAGTCGCTGTCTTCCATTTTGTGGAAGGTCTTGTCGCGCAGGATGCCGGCGTTATTGACCACCACATCGATTCGGCCGAAGGCATCGAGGGCGTTCTGCACGATCTTGTCACCGTCGGTGACAGAGTCATGGTTGGCCTCGGCGATACCGCCCGCTTCACGGATCTCGGCTACCACCCGGTCGGCGGCCGAGGCGTTGGCGCCTTCGCCCTGGGTGGAGCCCCCCAGATCGTTGACCAGTACTTTGGCGCCATGCTTAGCGAACAACAGCGCATGGGCCCGGCCCAATCCGCCGCCGGCACCGGTGACGATCACGACCTTATCCTGGAACTGCACTGACTCACTCATACCGAACTCCAATGGCGACAATGGGAATAGGTCGAGTGTCAGGCACGGGGGCCAGGGTCACAATAACCACGATTGAGCCTGAATAGTGCTCGATAAGGCAGAGGGATGATCATGGGGGAGCTGCCTTGCCGGCGATGCAGCGCCTCGGTCTTTGCGTTGAGGCGCAGCGATGCTATCGCAGGCAAGCCAGCTCCAAGACCGGGCCAGCAAGACGCTCGCGAAACGCCAGGTAGTGCTTGAGCACCTGCACCGGCGCCTCGATCTGCGGGTAGTGGCCGATATTGGCCAGCAACACCGTGTCGGCGTGGGGCACCAACTCGTGATAACGCTCGACCATGTGGGCGCCGGAAATCGGGTCGAGCTCGCCATCGATCACCCGCAGCGGCACCTCACCCTGCTGCATCGCGTACACCCATCGCTCACGCAGGCCCCGACGCTGGGGGATATAGGCGATGAGCTTGTGCAGGATGCGCGTGCCTTCGTGGCAGTCGATCAAGCTCCAGAAATCATCCAGGGCGCTTTCGCTGGGGCGAGTCGTGGGGCCGAAAATCTGATTGAAGCTGTTCGCCAGGGCGTTGCGCCCGAATGCGCGGCCGATCATCCAGCCCAGTGGGCTGAGCAAGAGTTTTTGCACCAGGGCCGGGCGATGGGTTTCGGGGAACAGCCCACCGTTGAGAAACACACAGCTGGCCATGTTGAAGCGACCTTCATAGTGCCGGGCCAGCAGTTCCTGGGCGACGCTGTCGCCGTAGTCATGAGCCAGCACATGCACCGGCTGCTCCACGCGCAGGTGCTCCAGCAGCGCCTGTTGCAGATCCGCCTGTTCCAGCAGGCAGTAACCATGGTCCAGGGGTTTGGCCGAATCGCCAAAGCCGAGCATGTCGCAGGCGATCACCAGGTTGCGCTGGGCCAGGGGCTGCCACAGGTAATGCCAGTCCCAGCTGGCCGTGGGGAAGCCATGGATCAACAGCAACGGTTCACCCTGCCCCGCCACCCAGTAGCAGATGGTGCGGCCGTTGACGTCGAACGTCTGGCTGCGTTTGCGCCAGACACTCAGCGGGATCTCGGCGAGTGGCATCAGCTTCTATACCCAGGGTCTTGAGTGTCCAATGTGCGCAGCAACGCCGGCCAGGCCAGCGCGCCCCCCATACCTTGTGCGCTCTTTGTGACAGCCGCCACCATCGCCTTGGCACCGGCGAGAATCTGCGGCCCGATGGCGATCAATTCGGCACCGCCGTTTTGCGCCAGCACCTGGATATCGCAGGCACGCTGGAAGGTAAACATCATCAAGAAGGTGTCGGCGATGGTGCTGCCACAGGTCAGCAGCCCGTGGTTGTGCAGCATCAGGAAGTTGTTTTCACCCAGGTCGGCCTGCAGGCGGGCCTTCTCTTCGTGGTTCAGCGCCACGCCTTCGTAGGCGTGATAGGCCAGGCTCGACAGTACGAATATCGATTGCTGGCTGATCGGCAACACGCCTTGCTTCTGCGCCGCCACCGCAACACCGGCGGCGGTGTGGGTATGCAGCACGCAGGTCACGTCGTGACGCACTTCGTGGATGGCGCTGTGGATGGTGTAGCCCGCAGGGTTGATCTCGTAGGGGCTGTCCATCAGTTTGTTGCCGGCCTGGTCGACCTTGACCAGGCTCGACGCAGTGATCTCATGGAACATCAGCCCATACGGGTTGATCAGGAAGTCATCAGTGCCCGGCACCTTGGCCGAGATATGGGTGAAGATCAGGTCATCCCAACCGTGCATCGCCACCAGGCGATAGCAGGCTGCCAGGTCGACGCGGGTTTGCCATTCGGCGGCGCTGACCTGATCTTTGACATTCTGTGGCGATAGAACGGTAGCTAGGCTCACGGCAATGACCTCCTTGGCGCACTTTGTTATTGTTTTTTTGAGTGAAGGGCCAGTCTAGTCAGACCGCGAGGCCGCCGGAGTTGCCTTGGCAGCCAGCTTGATGACCGTACGAGTCAGCGTTGAGAATAGTTGAAATCCACACAATCGGCGTCAGAGAAGTGCCGCCAATAAAGGCGCTGCGAACAGGTTGAGCAAGCCGGTCAGGACCATCACCAAACCGGCGACCGAGCCTTCTTCGCCACCCACCTCATGGGCGCGACTCACGCCTGCACCGTGGGCACCCACGCCGAACAGCGCGCCGCGTGCAAGGGGGGTGCGCAGTGGCAGCCACTTGAGCAGCACTCCGCCGAGCATGGCGCCGAACACACCGGTGAACATCACGAACACGGCGGTCAATTCGGGCACGCCGCCAAGGTCGGAAGACACCGGCATGGCGAACGGTGTGGTGATGGAGCGCGGCACCAGGGACATGGTCACAGAGCTGTCCAGGGCCAGCGCCCTGGCCAAGCCGAACGAGGTGGCGATGGACGCCGCACTGCCCGCGACCATCCCCAGCAACAACGCCGACCAGTGCCGCGCCAGCAAGCGGCGCTGCTGCCAGATCGGCACGGCAAACGCCACGGTCACCGGGCCCAGCACCAGCATCAGCCAGTGGGTGTCGGCGGAATACTCGGCGTAAGCGGTGTTCATCGGCACAGCCACCGCCAGCAACAGCATCGGCACGAGGATCAACGGCGACAACAGGTAACGCCCGGTGCGGCGATAGATCCAGCGGCTAAAGATGTAGGCGCCCAGAGTGAGAGCGAGCCAGAACACCGGCATCAGCTCAAGCTTCATGGCGCAACCTCCAGCGGCACACCAGTTCCACGGTGAACGCCGTGACCAGCATCACCGCCAGGGTGCTCAGGCCAATGACCAGCAGGATCCGCCAGCCGTCGTTGCGTAGCAGGCCGCCATAGTCCAGCAGGCTCATCAGCGCAGGGATAAAAAACAGCAGCATCTCGGCCATCAACACACCGGCTCCCAATTGCAGGGCTGCCGGTTTGACCAGGCCACTGGCGAAGGTTGCCAGCAGCAAGCCCAAGCCCACTACTCCGCCCGGCACCGGCCATGCCAGCCATGTCGCCAGTTGGCAGCCGAGCAGGTAAATGGCCAACAGCACGACCAGTTCAATCATCAGACGGGTGAAACGTTTCATGGGCTTTGGGTCCTCGCAGGCCTTCATTTTAATGAGGCCTGCCCTATCCCCACAGCGAATTGTTAGACTGCCAGCTATTCCAAACTGGAATTCAAGCCATGGAATTCAAGCAACTGCGCAGTTTTGTCGAAGTCATCCACCGGGGCGGCTTCACCCAAGCCGGGAAAACCCTGCATATCAGCCAGTCCGCCGTCAGCAAGCAAGTGGCCCAGCTGGAACAAAGCCTCGGCACGCCACTGCTGGAGCGTACGGGATCGCAAATACGCCTGACCGCCACTGGCGAGGTGGTGCTGCAGCGAGCCGAAGCCATGCTGCGCCTGCAAAGCGAGTTGCTCAGTGAGCTGGATGATATGCAGCAACTGACCCGTGGCGAGTTGCGCCTGGGCTTGCCGCTGTTGGCGGGCGATACATTGTTCGCCGGGCTGTTTGCCGAATACCGCAGGCGCTACCCGAAGGTCACTATCCAGTTGCTGGAAGGCGGCAGCCGCACCATTGAACACGCGATTCTCAATGGGGAGCTGGATGTGGGCGGCTGCCTGATGTCCAGTGACCCGGCATTCGCCCGGCAGGCCTTCTGCGATGAACCACTCGACGCCCTGCTGCCGATGGATCACCCCCTGGCGCACAACGCACAGGTGCGCCTGGAAGAACTGGCGGACACGCCGTTCCTGATGTACCAACGCAGCTTTGTGCTCAATGACCGGTTGATCCAGGCCTGCCAGCAGGTGGGCTTTACCCCGAGGGAGATCGGCCGCAGTGGCCAGGCTGACTTTCTCGCCGCGCTGGTTGCGGCCGGCCAGGGCGTAGTGTTGCTGCCCAGCGTGGTCGCCCGTGGGCTGGTGCGACCGGGTGTGGTGCGCCTCACTTTGAAGGCGCCCGATTACCTGCGCTGGGACATTGCATTTACCTGGCGTGAGGGCGCCTATCTGTCGAAAGCCGCCCAGGCCTGGCTGGCGTTATTGCGCGAGTTTCCGGTCAGCCGCGCAGTGCAGTGACCAGCTCGGCCAACCACGGTTCGGCGTCGGCTTCAGGGGTGACGCTTTCGCTGGCGTCCAGGCGCAGCATCGGCAGCACTTCGCGCACGCCCAGCTCGGCAAACAGCTCGCGCATTTGCTCGCCACCGCCGCAGAAGGTGTCGCCATAGCTGGCGTCGCCCAGGCCAATCACCGCACCCGGCAGGCCACGCCAGGCGGCGGGCAGTTGGTCGCGAATGCTGGAGTACAGCGGTTGCAGGTTGTCGGGGAGTTCGCCCATGCCGGTGGTGGAGGTCACTGCCAGAAATGCATCCGGCGCAAACGCCTGTACATCCGCCAGGCTGGCGCGAGCGTTGTGCCAGGCCTCGAAACCGGCGGCATTGAGAATCTCGGCAGCGTGGCGAGCGACTTCTTCAGCAGTGCCGTAGACCGAGCCGGAAAGGATGGCGACTTTCATCAATCTGATCCTGTAGTTGAGCGAAAGCGTGGGATATTAGCAGCTCGACCGTCCCCTACAAAAAAACGTCACGCCCGATGGAAACATTGCCACGGTGACTTAGACTTGCGGCACCTCAAATGGATGGATCCCCCTGCATGATTAACGCCCAATTGATGCAAATGGTCATCGACGCCTCGAATGACGGCATCGTTATCGCTGAACGGGAAGGCAAGGACCTGCCACTGATCTACGTCAATCCGGCCTTCGAGCGCCTCACCGGCTACACCCGCGACGAAATTCTCTACCAGGATTGCCGTTTCCTGCAGGCCGGTGACCGCGACCAACCCGCCCTGATCGCCATTCGCGAAGCCCTCAGCGCCGGCGCCAGCTGCCGCGAAACCTTGCGCAACTACCGCAAGGACGGCACGCATTTCTGGAATGAGCTGTCGCTGTCCACCACTTACAACCCGGCGGACAAACAGACGTACTTCGTTGGCGTGCAAAAAGATGTGACGGCTCAAGTCAAAGCCCAGCAGCGTGTGATGCAACTGGAGGCGCAAGTCGCGGAGCTCAAGGCCGAACTGGCGTCGCTCAAAGCGACGAGTGGATCTAACAAAAATTAGAAAAAATAGTCATTAAGAGGATAATGGCGTTTTAATACCTACCCGCCCCGTTGAGCAAGCCCATGCAACGCGATGCACTCCTGACGCAAGACGAGCTGGATTTCATCCAGACCATGCAGCACAACCCGCAATTGAACCTGCGTGATGCGTCGTCGAGCTTGACGGTCAACGGCGGTGCGCAGATTCGTGACCTCCTGACTCGCCTGGCTGCCCACGACCACGTCACCATCCAGGCACAGTTCGACAACCAGCAACTCACCTTCCCGCTGCACCTGGTGGAAGATGAGTTTCATGCCGTTCACCTGCGCCTGGGCGTGCCGAGCATTTTCGAAGACGGGCCGATGATCCGCCCGTGGCGACTGGCGCTCGAAACGCCGGTGGCCCTCGAAAATATCAAGGGCAACCCGGGCGCACTGTGGGTACATGAGGTGTCGTTCAAGGGTGTGCTGGTCGAGATTCGCGGCCGGATCAAGCCGCCGAAAACCTTTTCCCTATGGTTCAGCCCTTCGGGTTACGAACGCATCGCGGTGCGCGGAACCTTCGAACGGGAAACCGCACGCGGCCTGTTCGCTTATCGGCTCAGCCAGGGCGATGCGGATGAAACCGAGCGCCTGCGCCAGTTTATCCTGCACCAACACCGCCTGGCCCACCCTGAAGTGCACGCCTGAAATCAGGTGTCCAGGCCGCCGCTCAAGAATTGGTGCAAGCGGCGCTGCATCAGCCGCCCCTCATTGCCCAGGCAACCGACTGACGAACCGGCGAGGCTGTCCTGCGCCAAATCCGCAGCATCACCCGCCAGCAGCAAGGGGCAATCGAGGGTCAGCGCCAGCCGCTTGAGCCGCAACGGCAGCTCACTGCCGGGGGCACGATTGGAAAACAGCACCAAGGCTTGCGGTTGGGTCTTCTCGCAGACCAGTGTCAGTTCATCAAAGGGCTGGCCCACACCCAGGAGCTTGACGGCGAGTTTTTCACCCGTCAGCAGCAGGCCCGCGACCAACAGCTCCAGCTCGCGACATTCTCCGGCAATGGCTGCCAACAGAACCCGTGGCAGCGGCGTGGCGGCGATCACCTGCAGCCGTTGCGCGGTGCGCGAGCGCAGGAAGTTATCGAAAAACAACCACTCGCTGGCCTGGCCGAAGCGCCCTTGATGACGCAACAACGCTTGCCAGAGCGGCATGAGAATGTCTTGAAAGACCACGGCAAGCGGATAGGCAGAAAAAATCTGGCCGTACAGCCGGTCCAGTTGGCGGTCATCGAAGGCGCTGATTGCACTGCGCAATTGCCCGTGCCACTGAGCCCACTCCAGGCCGTCTCCAGGAGCCGCGCCGGTTTCGCCGAGCGGCTCGCCGCGCGCGAGGATCTTGCCGACTTTGCTCACTGCAACGCCGCGTTCGATCCAGTCGAGAATACGGTGCACCGTGTCGATATCGGTGCGCGAATACAACCGGTGCCCGCTTTCGGTGCGGATAGGCTGGATGAGACCGTAGCGCCGCTCCCAGGCACGCAAGGTGACCGGGTTGACGCCCGTCAGCCGAGCGACTTCGCGAATCGGCAAAAGGTCATCGGAAACAGCAACGCGGTCAGGGGTCGTTTCGCGCTGCAGAGCAATAGTTTCGGGCATCAGAGGTCAAGAACATCCGTGTCGATTTGGATCCTATTTAACGCTTATTCGGTCGAACGATTCAAGCCGCGTGGCGAACCGACAGAAGTGTCTGGCGTATTTCAATAAAACAGGAATAATCCTTGCCTGCTTTTTCAAGGCGCAGCCGCATCACCCCGCGGCTGCACCTGGTGCCGTACCTACCCGGTCACGTGCCCCCTTTATTTGGAGATACACAATGTCTACCTCTCCCGTCACCTTGATGGTTGCGCGCCGCGTGGCCAAAGGGCGCTACGAAGAACTGATGGCCTGGCTGCGCGAAGGCGAGCAATTGGCCACGGACTTTCCCGGCTACCTGGGTTCAGGCGTCCTGGCACCGCCGCCCAATGATGATGAATTCCAGATCATTTTCCGCTTCGCCGATGAGAAGACCCTGCATGCCTGGGAGTTTTCCGCCTCCCGCAGCGCGTGGCTGAGTCGTGGCAGCGATCTGTTTGCCGACCCGTCGGAGCACCGCGTACGTGGCATCGATGGCTGGTTCGGCGCGGTGGGCGCACGTCCGCCACGCTGGAAACAGGCGGTGGCGATCTGGTTGGCGTTTTTCCCAGTGTCGCTGCTGTTCAACTTTGTCCTGAACCCACTGCTCAGCGAACTGGAGCTGGCGCCGCGCGTGCTGGTCAGCACCCTGGCGCTCACGCCTTTGATGGTTTACTGGTTCATCCCACTGTCGACCCACCTGTTGGCAAACTGGCTGCATCCAGCTCCGGCACCACGCAAGGCCACCGAAGCCGCAGCGTGAATACAGGGGCGGCCGCTCGCTGGTATAGTTTCAATCTGCCAGCGACGCGAGCCTCCCATGACTGCAACAAACGCCCCGATCCTGATCACCGGCGCCGGCCAGCGTGTCGGCCTGCATTGCGCCATGCGCCTGCTGGACGACGGTCACCCGGTGATCTTCAGCTACCGCAGCGAACGCCCCGGCGTGCAGGCCCTGCGCGAGCGCGGTGCGATCGGTGTGTTTGCCGACTTCTCCAGCGAGGCCGGGATTCTCGCGTTTATTGCCGAGCTGAACACCCATGCGCAAAGCCTGCGCGCGATCATCCACAATGCCTCCGCCTGGATTGCGGAAACGTCCGACGAGCACAGCCACGCTTTTACCGACATGTTCAGCGTGCACATGCTTGCGCCGTACTTGATCAACCTGCATTGTTCACCTTTGCTGCAACGCTCTTCACCCGCCGACATCGTGCACATCAGCGATGACGTGGTGCGCAAGGGCAGCCGCCAGCACATCGCCTATTGCGCCACCAAAGCCGGGCTCGACAGCCTCACGTTGTCGTTTGCCGCGCAGTTCGCGCCGCTGATCAAGGTCAACGGCATCGCCCCGGCGATGGTGATGTTCAACGACGCTGACGACGCAGCCTACCGCGCCAAGGTGCTGGCCAAGTCGGCACTGGGCATCGAGCCCGGGCCCGAGGTGATCTACCAGAGTGTGCGTTACCTGCTGGATAACCCTTATGTCACCGGTACCACCCTGACCGTCAACGGCGGGCGGCATATCAAGTAAGCCGTTTGTGAGGATGTTGTATGACCTTATCCCTGCCCCACCACTACCGCGAGATCCTCAAGGGCTTGGGCGAAGACCCCGAGCGCGAAGGCTTGCTCGATACGCCCAAGCGCGCCGCCAAGGCCATGCAATACCTGTGTCATGGCTACGAGCAGAACCTGGAAGAGATCGTCAACGGCGCATTGTTTGCCTCTGACAACGACGAGATGGTGATCCTCAAGGACATCGAGTTGTACTCGCTGTGCGAACACCACTTGCTGCCCTTTATCGGCAAGGCCCACGTGGCCTATATTCCGACCGGCAAGGTACTGGGCCTGTCGAAGCTGGCGCGCATTGTCGACATGTTCGCCCGCCGCCTGCAGATCCAGGAAAACCTCACGCGGCAGATCGCCGACGCCATCCAGGACGTGACCCAGGCGGCTGGCGTGGCAGTCGTCATCGAAGCCAAGCACATGTGCATGATGATGCGCGGCGTGGAAAAACAGAATTCAACCATGAACACCTCGGTGATGCTCGGCGCGTTCCGCGAGTCGAACACCACGCGCATGGAGTTCCTGCAACTGATCGGACGGAGCAAGTAGCAATGCCACAACTTCAACCAGGCATGGCGCGTATCCGGGTCAAGGACCTGTGCCTGCGCACCTACATCGGCATCAACGAGGACGAGATCCTCAACAAGCAGGATGTGCTGATCAACCTGACCATCCTGTATGCCGCCCAGGACGCCGTGCGCGACAATGACATTGACCATGCGCTGAACTACCGCACCATCACCAAGGCGATCATCGCCCACGTCGAGGGCAACCGCTTTGCCCTGCTGGAGCGCCTGACCCAGGAACTGCTGGACCTGGTAATGAGCAATGAGTCGGTGCTGTACGCCGAGGTCGAAGTGGACAAGCCCCATGCGCTGCGCTTTGCCGAATCGGTTTCGATTACCCTGGCGGCCAGCCGCTAACCCCTGAATTGTCAGTGAGCCCTATGAACGACCAACAACGCCTCGAACTTGAAGCCGCCGCCTTTCGCCGGCTGGTGGCCCACCTGGACAGCCGCAAGGATGTGCAGAACATCGACCTGATGAACCTCTCGGGTTTCTGCCGCAACTGCTTGTCCAAGTGGTACAAGGCCGAGGCCGACGAGCGCCAGATCGAGCTGAGCCTCGATGACGCCCGTGAAGTGGTGTACGGCATGCCGTACGCCGAGTGGAAAGCCCAATACCAGAAAGAAGCCAGCGCCGACCAACAGGCCGCGTTCGCCAAAGGAAAAACCCATGACTGATTTGAACACCCTGCGCGCCAGCCTCAACAGCGGCGAACATGTTTTTGCCGATACGCTGGCGTTTGTGGCTGCAGGTTATGAGTACCAGCCCCAAGCCTTCACCAATGGCGACGTGGAAAACGCGGCCGGGCAGAACGAGGGTTCGTGCAAGACCCTGGGCCTGGCGCTGTTGGAAGGCCTGAGCGACCAGGAAGCACTGCTGGCGTTTGGTGAGCATTACCGTTCGGTGGTGGCGACGCCTGAGGGCAGTGACCATGGCAACATCCGTGCGTTGATTGCCCATGGGTTGGCCGGTGTGAAATTCACCGCACAGCCCCTGACCCGCCGCTGATTTAACTTGTAAACCCGGTCACTGTGGGAGCCGGGCTTGCCCGCGATAGCGGTGGTAACTGACACACCGCTATCGCAGGCAAGCCAGCTCCCACAGGGGTTGGGTTAACACTTCATGACCTGGGTGTTAGTTAAATTGCGGACATAAAAAAACCGGCCTCGCAGCCGGTTTTTTTATTTCAACGGGTTCAGAACGAAGCGTTCTGCAGGCCGTCGAGGTAACGCTCGGCATCCAGTGCCGCCATGCAACCGGCGCCGGCCGAAGTGATGGCCTGGCGGTAGACGTGGTCAGCCACGTCACCGGCAGCGAAGATACCTTCGATGTTGGTGGCAGTGGCGTTGCCTTCACGGCCGCCCTGCACCACCAGGTAACCATCTTTGGCTTCCAGCACGCCTTCGAACAGCGAAGTGTTCGGCGTGTGGCCGATGGCGATGAACACGCCATCGACTTTCAGCTCGTCGAAGCTGCCGTCGTTGTTTTTCAGGCGCGCACCGGTCACGCCCATGTTGTCGCCCAGGACCTCGTCCAGGGTGGCGTTGAGCTTGAGGATGATCTTGCCCTCAGCGACACGGGCGTGCAGCTTGTCGATCAGGATCTTCTCGGCGCGGAAGGTCTCGCGACGGTGGACCAGGGTCACGGTGCTGGCGATGTTGGCCAGGTACAGGGCCTCTTCCACGGCAGTGTTGCCACCACCGACCACGGCAACCGGCTTGTTGCGGTAGAAGAAACCGTCGCAGGTCGCGCAGGCCGAAACGCCTTTGCCCATGAACGCCTCTTCCGATGGCAGGCCGAGGTAGCGGGCGCTGGCGCCGGTGGCGATGATCAGCGCGTCACAGGTGTACACGCCGCTGTCGCCGGTCAGGCTGTAAGGCTTCTTGGAGAAGTCAACCTGGTTGATGTGGTCAAACACGATTTCGGTTTCGAAACGTTCGGCGTGTTCTTTCATGCGTTCCATCAACACCGGGCCGGTCAGGCCGTGGACGTCGCCCGGCCAGTTGTCGACTTCCGTGGTGGTAGTCAACTGACCGCCCGCCTGCATGCCGGTGATCAGCAGCGGCTTGAGGTTGGCCCGGGCAGCGTAGACGGCAGCGCTGTAACCGGCAGGGCCGGAACCGAGAATAATCACTCGCGAATGACGGGTATCAGACATGACTCACTCCTATCGACCGCCCGGACTACAAGGCGGCTGGAATAAAAAAGGGACTACGAAGCACTTGGGGAAGGCTTGAACTCGCAGGCCCTGAAAAATAATGGGTGCAGCGTATCGAGGGGGGCAAGATTAAGGAAATACGGAATAACAATCCAGCTCATAGGTGGTCTCTATGCAGTCGGTCCAGTTGATCGACGCGTTTGTTACCGTTGATGTCGCCGCTTTCGTCTCCGATACAAAGTCGGTAAGGTCGGCGCGTTCGCCCCTCTGCTCGGAGTTCTCCATGCCCGCCCCCGCTCTTTCTGGCCCGCAATACCTGCGTGAAGGCCTCAAACTGGTGCTGAGCCCCGGCCTGCGCCTGTTCGTGCTGCTGCCGCTGGCGATCAACCTGGTGCTGTTCGTCGGCTTGATCTATTTCGCCGGCCATCAGTTCAGCCTGTGGGTCGATCATTTGATGCCGACGCTGCCGAGCTGGCTGAGCTTTCTGAATTACCTGCTGTGGCCACTGTTTGTGGTGCTGGTGGTGCTGATGGTGTTTTTCACCTTCACCATGCTAGCCAATATTATCGCGGCGCCCTTCAACGGTTTTCTTTCAGAGAAAGTCGAGGTGGTGGTGCGAGGCACCGATGACTTCCCGGCCTTCAGTTGGGGCGAGTTGATCGCCATGGTCCCCCGCACCCTGGCGCGAGAAATGCGCAAGCTCGGCTACTTCCTGCCCCGGGCCATCGGCCTGTTTATCCTGTCGTTCATTCCGGTGGTCAACCTGATCGCTGCGCCGCTGTGGCTGTTGTTTGGCGTGTGGATGATGGCGATCCAGTACATCGACTACCCGGCGGACAACCACAAGCTTGGCTGGAACGAGATGCTCGCCTGGCTCCGGCAGAAGCGCTGGCAGAGCATGAGTTTTGGCGGGATCGTTTACCTGGTGTTGCTGGTACCCGTGGTCAACCTGCTGATGATGCCAGCGGCGGTGGCCGGGGCCACGTTGTTCTGGGTGCGCGAGCAAGGTGCCGAGGCGATGGCACAGCAGCAAAAGATAACCCAGTCATAAATCCATCATCTCGATGACACAATGACGACATGGCCTACGGTGACACTGTGGGTCATGACGACAGCTTCGCTTCACATCACCCTCATTACCGAAACCTTCCCGCCAGAGATCAACGGGGTGGCCAATACCCTTGGTCGCCTGTGCGAGGGTTTGCGCGCTCGCGGCCATCAAGTCGAGTTGGTGCGCCCGCGCCAGGGCGTTGACCAGAGCCGGCCCAGTGACGATGCACTGCTCCTGTGTCGCGGTTGGCCGTTGCCGGGTTATCCGGGCCTGCAATGGGGGCAGTCGTCGATGCATAAATTGCTGCGGCGCTGGACGCGCCAGCGTCCGGACGTACTGTACATCGCCACGGAAGGGCCGCTGGGATTGTCGGCCCTGCGCGCCGCACGTCGCCTGGGCATCAGTGTAGTCAGCGGCTTTCACACCAACTTCCAGCAGTACTCGAACCAGTACGGCTTGAGCCTGCTGAGCCGGATGGTCACTCATTACCTGCGCTGGTTTCATAACCGCTCGACCCTGACCCTGGTGCCCAGTGCCAGCCAGCGCCTGGAATTGGAACGCCGGCACTTCGAGCGCCTGGGGATGTTGGCGCGCGGCGTGGACAGCCAGTTGTTCCATCCGGCCAAACGCGACAACGCGCTGCGGGAAAGCTGGGCATTGAACAGCGAGCAGACCGCCGTGCTGTATGTCGGCAGGTTGGCACAGGAGAAAAACCTGGGCCTGCTCAAGCGCTGCTTCGAGACCTTGCAGGACGCGTATCCACTGCGCCAGATGAAATTAATCATCGTCGGTGATGGCCCGCAACGCGCAACGATGGAAAAAGAACTGCCAGAGGCGATCTTCTGCGGCACCTTGCGTGGCGAAGAACTGGCGCGGCATTACGCTTCGGGCGATGTATTCCTATTCCCAAGCCTGACCGAAACGTTCGGCAACGTGGTGCTGGAAGCGATGGCATCCGGATTGGGCGTGGTGGCCTATGACCAAGCGGCGGCGACCCAGCATATTCGCCACGGCTACAACGGCGTGCTGGCAATGCCGGGGGATGAGAACGCGTTTTGCGAGGCCGCCAACTGGTTGCTGGAAGACGCCGAAAGCCTGCGCCGCATGCGCTTGAATGCGCGGCAACACGCGAGCCGCCAGGGTTGGCCGGCGATTATCGAGCAGTTCGAGCGCCAGCTGCGCGGGGTATGCAAGGACGGGCACCCGGTGCCCGCCCTATCGCCGCTTACACCAGGGTCGTCAACGCCTCACGACTGAACGGCAGGATGTCGCTCTCGCGGCCTTCGCGCACCTTCACGGCCCAGTCCGGGTCCACCAGCAGGGCACGGCCCACGGCTACCAGGTCGAACTCGTCGTTGTTCAGGCGCTCCAGCAACTTCTCCAGGCTCGCCGGTTGCGCGACCTTGTCGGTGTTGACCATGAACTGCAGGAACTCGCCATCCAGGCCGACGCTGCCCACGGTAATGGTCGGCTTGCCAGTGAGCTGACGGGTCCAGCCGGCCAGGTTGAGGTCGGAACCTTCGAACTCTGGCTCCCAGAAACGACGCGTGGAGCAGTGGAAAATATCCACACCGGCATCGGACAACGGCTTGAGGAACTCGCCCAGGGCCTCGGGGGTGTTCACCAGACGTGCGGTGTAATCCTGCTGTTTCCACTGGGAGAAGCGGAAGATGATCGGAAAGTCCGGACCCACCGCAGCACGCGTGGCCTGGATCAGCTCAATGGCGAAGCGCGAGCGGTTGGCCAGGCTGCCTCCGTATTCGTCGGTACGCTGGTTGCTGCCTTCCCAGAAGAACTGGTCGACCAGATAGCCATGGGCGCCGTGGATCTCAACGCCGTCCATGCCGATGCTCTGTGCATCCTTGGCGGCTTGGGCGAAGGCGTTGATCACCTCCTTGATGTCTTGCTGCGTCATGCCATGCACGACCACATTACCGTCCTTGAGCTTCTCCATCGGACCGTAGGCCGGCACGCTGGCGTCAGGCTCGGTGCCGATGCGGCGCACGCTGCCCACGTGCCACAACTGCGGGACGATCTTGCCGCCTTCGGCATGCACGGCGTCGACCACCTTTTTCCAGCCGGCCAGTGCGGCCTCACCGTAAAAGTGCGGGACATTGGGGTAGCCATTGGAGGCCTGGTGGCCGACCACCGTGCCTTCAGTGATGATCAGGCCCACGCCTGCGGCGGCGCGGCGGCGGTAGTACTCGATCACTTTGGAATTGGGCACGCCGCCAGGGGAGAACGAGCGGGTCATAGGCGCCATGACGACGCGGGTCGACAGTTGCAATGCACCGAGCTGAAAGGGTTTGAACAAAGCTTGGACGGGCATGGGAGCACTCCACGGAAGACGGGGTTTATGACGTGGATAATATGGGGAGCACAAAGCGCTGGGTAGCACTATTGATCGGGGTGATTAAGGGGTAAAAGTGGCACAACCTGTTGCCGCTAACCTGTAGTGAGCGGGCTTGCCCCGCGCTGGGTGGCGAAGCCGCCCCAGTAAAAAACGCCGCGTTCTGTCTAGAAATGCGGCGTCTGATTTTAGGGCGGCTTCGCCACCCAGCGCGGGACAAGCCCGCTCACCACGAAAGCCTCCTGGACGTCTTCAGGCCAGGGCTTTTTCGATGGCCTGGACGATCGTCGGGTCATCTGGCGCGGTGCGCGGGGAGAAGCGTGCGAGCACCCGCCCATCCTTGCCCAGCAGGAACTTCTCGAAATTCCAGGTGATATCCCCAGGAAACTCGGCACCCTCGCCCGCCAGCAGGCGGTACAGCTGATGACGATCAGGCCCGTTGACCTCAAGCTTGCTGCCCAACGGGAAGGTCACCCCGTAGTTCAGGCTGCAGAACGCCTGGATATCCTCCTCGGTCCCCGGCTCCTGGCCTGCAAACTGGTTGCACGGCAGGCCGAGCACGGTAAAGCCCTGATCCTTGTACTGCTGGTAGAGGTTTTCGAGCGCGGCGTATTGCGGGGTCAAGCCACATTTGGAGGCCACGTTGACCACCAGCACCACTTGCCCCTTGAAGGGCGCCAGCGGTAGCTCTTGTCCGTCCAAAGCTTTGAGTTTCAGGTCGTGGAAAGCACTCATGACGAACTCCAGATATCCCATGTTCTTCGCATTGCGGTGCTTCGAGATTACAACCCGCAAGCCTGCAATCATAGACGCCGATTGCAAAACTCGCCTGCGAGTTACTGAGCGGTCGGCCAGGGCAAAATCGGAATGGCCGTGACGGCATTCTGCGGGCTGCCTTCGATCAGGCGGTCGCTGTAGACCAGGTACACCAGGGTATTGCGCTTCTTGTCGAGGAAGCGCACCACCTGCATGGTCTTGAACACCAGCGAGGTGCGCTCCTTGAACACTTCGTCGCCGTCCTTGAGCTCACCCTTGAAGCGGATCGGGCCCACCTGACGGCAGGCAATCGAGGCTTCGGCGCGGTCTTCGGCCAGGCCGAGGCCACCTTTCACGCCGCCAGTCTTGGCGCGCGACAGGTAGCAGGTCACGCCGTCGACCTTGGGGTCGTCAAAAGCTTCAACAACGATCCGGTCGTTGGGGCCGACAAACTTGAACACAGTCGAGACCTGACCAATTTCCTCGGCCGAGGCCAGCAACGGCATGGCCAGCAGCAGGCCGAGCAATCCCTTCATGACACGCATTGTGTATTCCTTTGGTTAGACCAGGATCAGGTTATCGCGGTGAACCAGTTCCGGTTCGGCCATGTAACCCAAGAGTCCGACAATCGCATCGGACGATTGTCCAATGATTTTCTGTGCTTCGAGGGCGCTATAGTTAGCCAGGCCACGGGCGATCTCACGACCGTCCGGCGCCACGCACACCACCATCTCGCCACGGCGGAAACTGCCCTGCACCAGCTTGACGCCCACCGGCAGCAGGCTCTTGTTGCCTTGGGACAACGCCGACACCGCACCCTCGTCCAGCACCAGCGTGCCACGGGTCTGCAGATGACCGGCCAGCCACTGTTTGCGCGCCGCGAGCATGCCGCGTTCCGGCGACAGCAGCGTGCCGATGCGTTCACCGGCCTTGAGGCGATCCAGCACGCGCTCCAGGCGCCCGCCGACGATGATGGTATGCGCGCCGGAACGTGCGGCCAGGCGCGCTGCACGCAGTTTGGTCTGCATCCCGCCACGGCCCAGGGCACCGCCGACGCTGCCGGCCACGGCGTCCAGCGCCGGGTCATCGGCGCGAGCCTCGTAAATAAGCTGGGCATCGGGGTTGTTGCGCGGGTCGGCGTCGAACATGCCGTCGCGGTCGGTGAGGATCACCAACAGGTCGGCTTCCACCAGGTTGGCAACCAGGGCGGCCAGGGTATCGTTGTCGCCGAAGCGGATTTCGTCGGTGACCACGGTGTCGTTCTCGTTGATCACCGGAATGACCTTGAGCTCGACCAGGGCGCGCAAGGTGCTGCGGGCATTGAGGTAGCGCTTGCGGTCGGACAGGTCGTCGTGGGTCAGCAGGATCTGCGCCGTGTGGCGGCCGTGCTCGGCGAAGCTGGATTCCCAGGCTTGCACCAGGCCCATCTGCCCGATGGCGGCGGCGGCTTGCAGTTCGTGCATCGCGCTGGGTCGCGCGGTCCAGCCGAGGCGGCTCATCCCGGCGGCAACGGCCCCGGACGACACCAGCACCAACTCCACACCGGCCTCATGCAAGGCCACCATCTGCTCGACCCAGACGCTCATGGCTGCGCGATCCAGCCCCTTGCCATCCGCCGTCAGCAACGCACTGCCGATCTTTACGACCCAGCGCTGCGCACCTGTCACTTTGCTCCGCATCATCTTCAACCTTAGATTGAGGGCTGCGCGACCCAGCGCGGCCCATAACGTTAAACCCGGATACTAAAACGCCGCTCTATAAGGAGCGGCGTTCAAGTTTATCGCAACGGATCAGTCACGCACGTAAATGATTTCCGGACCGTCTTCATCATCCACGTCTTCTTCGTCCCAATCATCGTCACCGATGTCGTGGACCGACTTCACGCCGCTGCGGCGCAGGGCACGTTGATCGTCCAGGGCCTGCAGCTGGGCGCGGGCTTCGTCTTCGATCTGCTGGTCGAGCTCGGCGAGTTCGGCCTTGAAAACCGGGTCGGCCGCCAGGCGATCGGCGCGGTCTTCCAAGTAACGCATGATGTCGCGGGTCAGGCGCTCGGTGCCTTCTTTGGCGATGGCCGAGATCACGTAGACCGGACCGGTCCATTCCAGGCGATCAACGATTTCCTTGACGCGCTCCTCGTGCTCTTCTTCGAGGATCTGGTCGCACTTGTTCAGCACCAGCCAACGATCACGCTCGGCCAAGGCCGGGCTGAACTTGGTCAGTTCGCTGACGATCACTTCGGCGGCGTCCGGTGCGCTGGTGTCATCCAGCGGCGCCATGTCCACGAGGTGCAGCAGCAAACGGGTACGCGACAAGTGCTTGAGGAAGCGAATCCCCAGGCCGGCGCCATCGGAAGCGCCTTCGATCAGGCCGGGAATGTCGGCGATCACGAAGCTTTTCCAACGGTCGACGCTGACCACACCCAGGTTGGGTACCAGGGTGGTGAACGGGTAGTCGGCAACTTTCGGCTTGGCGGCCGACACCGAGCGGATGAAGGTACTTTTACCCGCGTTTGGCAGGCCCAGCAGGCCCACGTCGGCGAGTACTTTCATTTCCAGCTTGAGGTCACGCTGCTCGCCCGGCTTGCCTGGCGTGGTCTGGCGTGGCGCACGGTTGGTACTGGACTTGAATCGGGTGTTACCCAGACCGTGCCAGCCGCCCTGCACAACCATCAGTTTCTGGCCGGCCTTGGTCAGGTCGCCGATTACTTCCTGGGTCGCCGAGTCGATGATCGTGGTGCCGACCGGTACGCGCAGTACCAGGTCTTCGCCTTTTTTACCGGTGCAGTCGGTGCTGCCGCCGTTGGAGCCACGCTCGGCATCGAAGTGCCGGGTGTAACGGTAGTCGACCAGGGTGTTGAGGTTTTCGTCGGCCATCATGTAGATGGAACCGCCGTCACCGCCGTCACCGCCGTTGGGGCCACCGTTTTCGATGAATTTTTCGCGACGGAAACTCATGCAACCGTTACCGCCGTCGCCTGCTTTTACTCGGATGGAAACTTCATCAACGAACTTCATAACAAAACGCCTCTCGCCGCACGGACGAGCTTAAGAAACCAAGACATAAGACTCTTGCAAAAATGAGCGCAGCGACCTCAATCAACGACCGCAAAATCCAGCGCTTGAGCCCATCACAAACAGCTTTGCAAGAGACTCACCCCACAAACGAAAAAGCCCCGTCGCAAGACAGGGCTTTTCCAGCGATCTCGCAATTAAGCTGCGACAACGCTCACGTAACGGCGGTTGAACGCGCCTTTTACTTCAAACTTGATCACGCCTTCGATTTTCGCGAAGAGGGTGTGATCTTTACCCATGCCTACACCGTAACCGGCGTGGAATTGGGTGCCGCGCTGACGCACGATGATGTTGCCCGGAATGATTTTCTGGCCGCCATACATCTTAACGCCAAGGCGTTTGGCTTCTGAGTCGCGACCGTTACGGGTACTACCACCAGCTTTTTTGTGTGCCATGAGTCAATTCTCCTAGTGAGGAATTAGGCTGAAATTAAGCCTGAATACCGGTGATTTTGATCTCGGTGTACCACTGGCGGTGGCCCATACGCTTCATGTGGTGCTTACGACGACGGAACTTGATGATGCGGACTTTATCGTGACGACCTTGGGAGATCACTTCAGCCACAACGGTAGCGCCAGCAACAACTGGAGCGCCGATGTTCACGTCATCGCCATTGGCGACCAACAGAACGCGATCAAAAGTAACGGATTCGCCGGTAGCGACTTCCAGTTTTTCGATCTTCAGGTATTCACCTGGGGCGACTTTGTATTGCTTGCCACCAGTAACAATTACTGCGTACGACATGGTATTTCTCCGATAATCCTGCTCACCCAGCGCTTTATAAGAAGAGGTATTGGCTGGCATGGCTGCATGGGATGGACGTCCCGAATGCAATTGCGTAAGGCAGGTGCTGCCCAGGAAGTTCAGGGTGCGCGATTGTACGCAAGGCAACGAGGTGTTGCAAGAGGCCGTCTATCGCGCCTTGACACCATGGGGCCTGGGTCCTAGCATGCCGCGCAACCCTTCTGGAGCGACTGTCGCTGATGCAACCCCAAGCTTTCTACCGCGCGGTCGCGGACGATTTTAGCGCCGTCGACGGCATCATCAAGAAGCAGCTGACTTCTAAAGTGCCGCTGGTCTCCAAAATTGGCGACTATATTACGTCGGCGGGCGGTAAACGCCTGCGTCCTTTATTAGTGCTGCTGTGTGGCAAGGCCCTGGGTCGCGAAGGCGATGACTTGCGCCTGCTGGCGGCCACTATCGAATTCCTGCACACCGCCACCCTGCTGCATGACGACGTGGTCGACATGTCCGGCATGCGCCGTGGCCGCGAGACCGCCAATGCCATGTGGGGCAACGCCCCTAGTGTGCTGGTGGGCGACTTCCTGTACTCGCGCTCGTTCGAAATGATGGTTGAACTCGGCTCGATGCCGGTGATGAAGATTCTTTCACAGGCCACCCGCATCATCGCCGAAGGCGAAGTGTTGCAACTGTCGAAGGTCCGCGACGCCAGCACCACCGAAGAAACCTACATGGAAGTGATTCGCGGCAAAACCGCGATGCTCTTCGAAGCCTCCACCCACAGCGCCGCTGCGCTGTGCGGCGCTACGGCCGAACAGGCCGAAGCCCTGCGCACCTTTGGTGACCACCTGGGCGTGGCGTTCCAACTGGTGGACGACCTGCTCGACTACCGCGGCGACGCCGAAACCCTGGGCAAGAACGTCGGTGACGACTTGGCCGAAGGCAAGCCGACCTTGCCGCTGATCTACACCATGCGCGAAGGCACGCCGGAACAGGCCGCCCTGGTGCGCAAGGCGATCCAGAAAGGCGGGATCGAAGACCTGGAGGCCATCCGTGCCGCTGTCGAAGCGTCGGGCTCCCTGGAGTACACCGCGCAACTGGCACGCGACTACGTGGCCCGTGCAATCAAATGCCTGGAAGCCCTCCCCGCCAGCGAATACCGGGATGCCCTGGTTGAGCTGAGTGAGTTTGCGGTCGCGCGCACTCACTGATTCCGCACCGGTTAATGTGGGAGCTGGCATGCCTGCGATGACGGTAGTGAACTCACCATCGCTATCGCAGGCAAGCCAGCTCCCACGTTTAAACCGCATTACCAACTGAGCGCCCGCGCCCGACGCAAAACCCTATATAATGTGCGACTTTTAGCCATCCTGACTCTCAAGGAGCTTTAGTGAGCACGTTGCCACCCTGCCCGAAATGCAATTCCGAATACACCTACGAAGACGGCGCCCAGCTGATCTGCCCGGAATGCGCCCATGAGTGGTCCGCCAATGGCGAGGCCGAAGCAGCCAGCGACGACACCGTGAAGAAAGATTCTGTGGGCAACGTCCTGCAGGACGGCGACACCATCACCGTGATCAAGGACCTGAAGGTCAAGGGCACTTCCCTGGTCGTCAAGGTCGGCACCAAGGTCAAGAACATCCGCCTGTGCGACGGCGACCACGATATCGATTGCAAGATCGACGGTATCGGCCCGATGAAGCTCAAGTCCGAGTTCGTGCGCAAAGTCTGAACCTGCTACCTCCATCCCGCGCCCGCTGCGGGATGGCGTTTCGCCCTCTCGGTTGATTGAACGCAATATCCACACAGAAAAAACCAGAAACCGCCAATAGGCACTTGCTATTCCACGAATAAGAATTATTCTCATTGAAACCCATCAAGGAGATGCGACCCATGACTTATTTGATAGATGCCTGGCTGGACCGCCCACACCCTTACCTGCGGATCCTGCATCGGGAAACCGGCGAAGTCTGTGCGGTACTGGAAGAAGAAGCGCTGAATGAACTGCAGGACCAGGGCGACTTGGACGTCAACGGTCTGAGCTCGAGTGAACCTGGGGTGTTGAAGGAGGTGGTGCGTAATCTGTTTCTGTTCTGCTATGCCCGAGCGTTGCGCCCGGCGACGGAGCTGAATGGCAAATTCCATCCATGAGCGAGGTTGAATGCACCTGCTTTATGTGGGAGCTGGCTTGCCTGCGATGGCATCAACTCGGTAAGACATCAGACCGAGTCGCCGGCATCGCGGGCAAGCCCGGCTCCCACATAAGCCAGGCGCAGTAATCAGCAGGCCTTACAGAACGTCGAGCAGCTCGACGTCGAACACCAGGACGCTGTGCGGCGGGATGCTGCCAACGCCTTGAGCGCCGTAGGCCAGTTCGCTCGGCACGTACAGGCGCCATTTGCTGCCGGCATTCATCAGTTGCAGGGCTTCGGTCCAACCGGCGATCACGCCGCCCACTGGGAATTCTGCTGGCTGGCCGCGCTCGTAGGAGCTATCGAACACAGTGCCGTCGATCAGGGTGCCGTGGTAGTGAGTGCGCACTTGGTCTTCACGGGTCGGCTTGGCGCCATCACCTGCGGTCAGCACTTCGAATTGCAGGCCGGAAGCCAGGGTAGTGATGCCATCACGCTTGGCGTTTTCAGCCAGGAACGCCAGGCCAGCGCCTGCCGCTGCTTCAGCCTTGGCAGCCGCTTCGGCTTGCATGATTTCGCGGATCACCTTGAAGCTGGCAGCCATTTGCTCTTGGTCAACGCGGCTTGGCTGGCCGGCGAACGCATCGGTCAGACCAGCCAGGATCGCGTCCAGGCTCACGCCCGGTGGTGGGTTGTCGCGCAGTTGGTCGCCCAGTTGACGGCCAATACCGTAGCTGACGCGGGTTTCGTCGGTGGACAGATTAACTTCGGACATGAAGAGGCTCCGCTGTAGGACGGCACCGAAAAACGCCACACATGCAGGGTTTTTCGTCGCGCCCAAAACTAAAAGGGCCAGCAGACTAGCACACAAGGCCACCCTGTGATGAGTCCCCGACCTACCCGCACTGCAGCGACCAGGCTGCGGGAATCTTGACCTATACCTATCTACTGCCGAGAGCCGCGGGCCTGCTCCCATGCTGCTGGATTATTCCATCATCATGGAGGCTGTGCCCATGCGGACGCCAAACCCTCAACCCTCCTCATTGACGCCTGAGGAGCTTTACACCCAACTGCTGGAAATCGACCCGACCCTGCGTCAGAAACCCCCGCGCCCCGCCGTGTTGCCAGAGGCACTGGTGCGCCTGGAACGTATCAATACCACCCTGCAAGCCGCCAACACCCTGTTCTTGGATCAAGCCCGTGCGCTGTACCAGGCGCTGCACGGCAGCGATCTCGCAACGGCTGAAGGCCAAAGACTGCTCGCTCGTCTGAAAACTGACCTGAACAGACAACTGCAAGCCCTGGACGAAACCAGCACCGTAGAGGGCCAAGGCCGCAAGTCCTATATGACCTACACCGCCGCAGGCCAAGCCCTTGCCTTGCAAACCGCGTTGGACGTCAAGGACTACCTGCTCGCACCCGCTGACCAGCGCATGCTCGAAGATTGTTCGCGCGGGCCGGCATTTCGACCTGGGATGTATGCACTGACGTTCAACTACCAGGACGTGACCGTTGCGTTCGCGGCGGCATTTGTACTCACACGTCAATCCAGCCCGACTGTTGACAGCCTGACCACGGAACACGCCCTCGGCCCCGTGCTGTTATTCACCCCATCCCGCGGCCTGGAGGCATTCGACTCCCTGGCCAGCCTCGACCTAGCGCTACAAGCCGTCATGCAGTCACCCGCAGGCCGCCAGGAATTCACTCGCCACTTGCCCGTGCGCTATCAACACCTGGATGTCGCCAGTATCTGGCCCCTTGAGCTGCAGCCCATCACTGGCGAACCGCTGTTTGAGCACACCTACGCCGCACTGCTCGATAAACGTCGCCAGGATGTCGAACTGGCCTTCACGCACACCGATACCGCAGCGGTGTTACAGGCGCTGGACGACGCCATCAAAGACGCCCTGCCCGACCTGTCCTTGCGCCTGGAATTTCGCGCCCAGCGCTTGCTAAGTGGCCAGCTGTATAACAGCCTGCCCGACTGGTATCGCAATGCCGAACAGACGCGCCGCGAAACCCTCGGGCAGCACCTGCATCGCTACAACCAGGTCCGCCAGTCGCTGCTCAGCGTGCTTGAACCTGCCACGACACCGCGCGCGCTGGCCTACCACCAACTCCTGGAACAACTGGCCGACGAACTGGACATCCACGACCTGGACCCAAGCCAGCTGCACCTCACCACCCGTCGCCCCATCCCTCCGGCAGACGCGTATGAACAACACCGCTCCTTGGTCGACCTGGCGCTGGCGGGCTTGCACACTGGCGATGAACTGCCTGGCTCGGCCTTCCTGGCCAACACCACGCTGACCTATGCCGGCGGACCACTGACGGACCTGAGCCCGCAGGACCTGCTCCCCCTGATCCAGGCCCTGCAACCACGCCTGGACCTGGCCACTGTCCAGAAGAACATCCTCGGCAGACCCCAGGTCAAGTTGGCCGCCAGGCAGTTTTTCGATCAGCGCCTGGTCGTCCTGGCGTGCATCGCCAGGATGCAGGGGCACCTGAGTTCAGTGGACTTCCACCGCTTCGAACAGCTACGCGCCAACCCTCCTCCTCACTTGCGCGCCCAAACTGTCGCGCTGCACGGCGCGCAGCTCAAGGATCTGTGGGTCTTGCGTGAAGAAGACGCCGCGGGCCAAGTCAGCCGCCTGTTGCTGTGCACACCCGAAGCGCCCGACGGACAGTACTTCGCCGCCTTTAATAGCCTGCAGGCATGCCAGGTTCATGTCCTTGCCTGGGCCGCCAACCGCGCCCAGTTCAAGGGCCGCTCGATGCGTGACTACCTGTTGGAGCAAGTCCCCCAACGCTTTCGCCCAAAAATGGCCATGTTCCTTGACGCCCTCGGCTTCAAGCCCGAGGCTCAGGAGTACCTGGAGGTGACCTTCGGCAAGGCATGCAACCACGCCGATTGCCTGGATGCCATGTCGGCTCACTTATTGGCTGCCCTGCAAGACGACTATCAACACGGTACCCCCCTGTGGTATCGCTCGGCTCTGGACGTTGAGCGCACCCGACTGTGCACCCTGGCCGAAGACGCCGCCGGCACCTTGGAGCGCTATGACGCACGGCCAGACTCCGAGGCCCGTTTTTCCAGCTTCGACGCTTTTGTGCATACGCGCGCGCGGCTCAGGCTCAATGCACTATTAGGCCGTGCACAAAACGATGTCGACCCAGATAGCGTGTTCGCCTATTCGCCCAAGCCGCTGATCAGCCCGCCCCCAGTTCCCATCTCCTACACCCGGCTGTTTCGGGACGGCTATGAGGATGGCATCGGCTTTATCAACAATACGTTTTCCACGTCGGCCACCTTTCGCGGACCTCCCGGCATCGACCTGAGCCCATTGACGCCGCTGACCGTCGCACGCTCCGTGACCGGTGTGTGGGTCGGGCAACATTACATCGATGAAATCCGCAAGTATTCGCTCGACGCCACCGACACCGGGTATGCCGAGCGCCGCGACATGACCTTGCGGATCAACCAATTGATGATCAAAAACGCTGCGCTGGAATCGCGTTTGCAAGGGCATATCGCCAGCGCGGACCAGGCCTGGCTCGAACGGGCCATCGACAGTTTGTCCGATACCCGTCCTGCCACGCGCATCGCCTACAAGGTGCACCGCCTGGTGATCGACGGCGACTGGATCATGGGCGTCTACCTGTTCAGTCACGCTGACAGCCCCACACTGCTCTATACCCCCAATGCCCCGGACGGAATTCAGTTACGCGAAGCCCGACTGTTCAACTACCTGCTGAAAAAAGTCGAAGGGATGCAGGCGTACTTGTGCGCGCGGGCGCCGATTCAGTCTCAAGGGCGCCTGCGGCAATTCCTGGAAAACGCCAGCCACGGCTTGCCCAGCGATATCAACCGTTCAACGCCAAGCCCGCCACGCCATGCCCCCATCAACCGGGTGCCGCCCCTGATGGATCTGCGTCACGAGTTCTACGCCATGCGGTTACAGCGCAAGATCGATGATGTGACGGCGACTACCGTCAACCGTACACAGATGATCTCAGGCATTCTCTGGACCTGCGTCGAGTGGGTTACCGCCATTGCCACTGCGCCCTTTCCAGCCCTGAGCCTGAGCCTGGGCGGCCTGCTGGCGTTCAAGGACGCGATGCTCGCGCTCAATGCCTACCATCAGGGCGACAAGAGCGGTGCCCTGCAACATTATCTCGGCTATTTGGCGAACCTCGGCGGGGCCCTGCTGTTCGACTTGCGCCCGACGTTAAAGGCGGCCTTTGCCCCCGTACGGCCCATGGCTCAAACCGCGGAAGACGCCGCGGAAAGCGCATTGATCAAGCAAATCGATGGCTTGCGTCCAGAGAGTATGCGGCCGGTGTTCTACGAGGGCCGGCAACTGTGGACCGAGCAGACGCCGGATGCCCTGGGCCGCCATTTGTTGTATCGCCAGGACCCCGTGTCCGGACAGTTGCTTTCGACGGGGCGCCTGGTGAACCAGAGCACCGATGGGCGATGGGTGCGCAGCGGGGATATCGGCGGCGGGCGCAAAAGGTATGAGTCTTTGGAAGACAATCTTGGCAATCCCTTGGCGAAATATGAGATTGATGCCGAGCAGGGGACGAATTTCAGGGCCGTGCTCGACCCAGAATTCAAGCAAGCACTGAACCAGGAATGGGAGATAAGTGCTGCCGGAGCCTCACGCAGCGCCGCCTATGATCAGTTGTTTCCCCTGCGCAAAAATTACCCCGCGCAAGTCGCTAACTTGACTCGCGATACCGATGCCTTCTTTAAGGCTCCACCCCAAACCTCTCGGCCCGCCGTGCCGACGTTGATGCCAGACGCACCTCCCGCCACCGTACTCAGTACGCTGTTTGGCCAGAACAAGCGCCTGATTATCGGCGCCGTCAATAATTCCATCGCCAGCAAGCAGGTGTTGATCGAACACCTGCCGGATCTGGCCAACCAGGGCCTCAAGCGCCTGTACATCGAGAACCTGCCCAGGGACGTATTCCACAAAAAACTGAAAGTGCTGAACAAGGAAATCTCCGGCAACAAGACCCGCGCCCTGAAACAGATCGAAGAACACCTGGCCCGGGTAGACCATGCCCTGGGCTACGCGCCGGATGCCCCGTTCACTTACCGCAAGCTGATGCTCCAGGCCCGCCAGCATAATGTCGCCATCGACGGGCTCGATGCGTCCAGTTCATACCATATGGAACATGTTCTGGCCTTGGGCGACGGCGAGCGCTTTATCCCGCGTGCCAGCACCCTGAGAAACTTCTACTCCCACACGCTGATTGAGCTCAACGGCACGCGTCATCCCGGCGAAAACTGGATCGCCCTGGTCGATCACAATCGCCTCGGAAGCTACCAGACGGCGCCGGGACTGGCTGATCTACAGGGCACCCTGGCGCTTCGTGTGGAAGATGCAGTACCTGGCCAGCCTATCGGCGTCTTGCCGGATACCGCGCGACCTAGCCAGTCACGGGGTGACTACCGGTTGAAGGTGCCTACGGCCCACCATCGTCTGGTCCAATCCACAGGTGCGCCCCCCGTGCTGAGTCCCCCAAGCCATTACAGCGCGTACGACATGCCAACGGAATTCAAAAAAAACCTGATGCAATTGGCCGACGAGCCCCGTGGCCTGCACACCTCATACGAGTCGCCACCGGACAGCCCTCACCGGGCGGCGCTCGATCGCTTCATCGAGATCCGGCAGCGCCTGCATGACGCCGCCAAGGCTGCTTTTGCCGATTACACATGGGTTAAGCGTCCATCGCTGACCTACCTGGGGCTGGTCGAGACGGAACAGGCGTTTATCGAGCGGTTCTTCAAGCAAAGGCTGGGGCTGATTGTCGGAGAAAGCCATTCCGCCCAGTCCAGTAAGCAGTTCCTGATAAAGCACATGAAGCTGTTGAAAAAACAGGGGGTCAAGACGCTCTATGTCGAACACCTGCTGACCGACATTCACCAAGCGGACCTGGACCTCATGTACAAGGGCGGCAAAATGTCCGGCGACCTGAAAAACTACCTGAAACGCCAGGATCGCGGGCACATGCCGCATTACAACGGGCACCACACCTACACCCGGGTAATCAGCGTCGCCAACA
The DNA here is from genome assembly GCF_979253545.1 of Pseudomonas sp. AC112. Classification (NCBI taxonomy): domain Bacteria; kingdom Pseudomonadati; phylum Pseudomonadota; class Gammaproteobacteria; order Pseudomonadales; family Pseudomonadaceae; genus Pseudomonas; species Pseudomonas sp. AC112. The sequence continues at coordinate 3,368,867 of NZ_CEEDCM010000001.1, read as the reverse complement.
AATACGGGATACGCATCCGCGCGCTGGACTGTGCGGCCAGTTACCACATCAAGGGCATCAAAGACCGTGAGACGCGCAACCTGATGTTCAATTATTTTGCCAATGAAGTGATCAAGGCCGATCAAGTGGCACAGGGCCCGGACAAATGGGTGGCCTTCATGGGCAGTGCGCATACCGATCCACACCACCTTGTGCCCGGTATTGCCCAACTGCAGGACGCCGTCAGTCTGCATGTGCGTGATGTCGCGCCCGAACTGGCCCGCCCCCTGCACGCCGGTGCCTGGGAAACCGTGGATGAATCCGGCGGGTTGGCCTTGCGCAGTGATTTCAAGGTGGAAGTTGGCGTGACGGGCACCCGTTCCTTCCCAAGGCGCCCCACGCCTGACCGCTCCCGCCTGAACGCCATTGGTAGCTTTATGATTGATTATCGCTCGGCCACCGAGACCAACCTGGTGCATCACTCCAACAGGGGGGAATTGATCACCACACCGATTCAAATCGATGATCGAGGCCGTTTCTTCATTGATCGCTGGGAAAAAATGCGCGATCTGCGCTTCACCTATCTCTTTCAACTGACCGAGGTTTTGAAAGCTCCCGCACCAGGCGGCATGGGCATGCGCCACATTTCCTGAGGCCGGGCACCTAAAGGCCCTCCCGTCTTTATTGGGGGGCCTTGATAAAAGCCCTTCAGATTCGCCCAGCGCCGCCGATAAAAACCTACACATTCGGCTGGCCTCAAATAACAACACCGCCCAGCAAACAGACATCATTCTTGCGGAGCTTTCGATGAACAGCTGGTTCGGTAACATCAGCGTCAACCTCAAACTGGGCCTGGGCTTTGGCCTGGTACTGGTCCTCACGTCTATTCTGGCCCTCACCGGCTGGACCAGCCTGGGCGGCCTGATCGACCGCAGCAACTGGATGAGCGACATCACTCAGCTCAATGCGTCGTTGACCAAGCTACGTATCGTGCGCCTGCAGTACATGCTCGCCAACGGCGATGAAGCCGTGGCCCAGAATGTACAGACCAACCTGGATGCGTTCGCTGCCCAGCAACAGAAGCTGCTCGACAGCTTCAAAAGCCCGGAAAACCTCAAGCTGCTCAACGAGCAAAAGTCCATCATCACCGCTTACCAGCAGTCGCTGAACAAAATGCGCGAGGCCTACCGTAACGGCAATGCCTCGCGCCAGGTGATGGGCGACAAGGCGGATATCGCCAATGCGCAAATCGATGCGCTGGAAGCCAGCGTGAAGCAAATGCCCGACAGCTCGGAGCACCTGGCCCAATTCCAGGCCGTGGCCGACGCCAAGATGCAGTTCCAGTTGGCCCGCTACGAAGTGCGCGGCTACACCGGTAACGTCAACCCGGAGACCGAAGCCCGCGCCGCCGCACAGATTGAAAAAGCCATCGCCGGCTTGAAAGGCCTTAGCACCGTCTTTGGCGCCAGCCAGCAAAGCGCACTGACCGCACTGGAAACGGCCCTGGGTGCCTATCGCAGCGCCGTGCAGAACTACAAGGCAGCCAACGCCAACATCGTCACCGCCCGTGCCGAGATGACCACCCAGGGTGCCGATATCGTCACCATCAGCGACAAGCTGTACGAGATCCAACTGACTCGCCGCGACGCCGAAAGCGCCCAGGCCCGTAGCCTGCAGTTGATCAGCACATTGCTGGCCCTGCTGGTGGGCATCATCGCAGCATGGGTCATCACCCGCCAGATCACCCGCCCGATCCAGGAAACACTGGCGGTGGTGGAGCGCATTGCCTCCGGCGACTTGAGCCACAACATCCAGGTCACTCGTCGCGATGAACTGGGCGTGTTGCAACAAGGTATCCAGCGCATGGGCACCACCTTGCGTGAGTTGATCAGCGGTATTCGTGACGGCGTGACACAGATCGCCAGCGCCGCCGAAGAACTGTCGGCCGTGACCGAGCAGACCAGCGCCGGCGTAAACAGTCAGAAGATCGAGACCGACCAGGTCGCCACCGCGATGCACGAAATGACTGCCACCGTGCAGGAAGTGGCGCGCAACGCGGAGCAAGCTTCCCAGGCCGCCGCCGATGCCGATGGCCAAGCCCGCGCAGGCGACAAGGTGGTGGCCGAGGCCATCGCCCAGATCGAGCGTCTGGCCGCTGAAGTGGCGCGTTCCACCGACGCCATGACCCACCTGCAGCAAGAGAGCAACAAGATCGGCAGCGTGATGGACGTGATCAAGGCCGTCGCCGAACAGACCAACCTGCTGGCCCTCAACGCGGCGATCGAAGCCGCGCGGGCTGGTGAAGCCGGGCGTGGGTTTGCCGTGGTCGCCGACGAAGTGCGCGGCCTGGCCCAGCGTACGCAAAAATCCACCGAGGAAATCGAAGGCCTGGTCGCCGGTTTGCAGAACGGCACCCAACAAGTGGCCAACGTGATGAACAACAGCCGCAGCCTCACCGACAGCAGTGTCGAGCTGACGCGCAAGGCCGGTGTGTCACTGGAGAACATCACCCGTACGGTGTCGAATATCCAGTCGATGAACCAGCAGATTGCCGCCGCCGCCGAGCAGCAAAGCGCCGTGGCTGAAGAGATCAGCCGCAGCATTGTGAATGTGCGGGATGTGTCGGAGCAGACCGCTACGGCAAGTGACGAGACGGCCAAGTCGAGTGTGGAACTGGCGCGGTTGGGTAGCCAGTTGCAGCAGATGGTCAGTCATTTCCGGGTGTAATAAAACGCCTGAAAACCCTTCATGTCGGTTATCGTTCGGTCTTGCGTGGTGACATGACCAGCGTTAATATCGGCTTGCAGGTCGAATGCGTCCTTTGAGATCGCAACCCCAGCCACTAACTGGGTTTGCAAAAAAAACCGCCCTACTAAGGCGGTTTTTTATTGCCTGCGATTTACCCCTCAGCCCTCGCCTTCCTCAACAAACACCACCCGATTCCCAAACGGGTCCTTGATGCTCATCTCCCGCGAGCCCCATGGCGTTTCCTCAACCCCAGGCTTGGCATACCGGTAATCCTTGCCTACCAATTGCTGCTGGTAAGCGTCCACACCCTGAGCCTGAATCCGCACCGCTGCGCCTGGAGATGCGTCACCATGATGCTCGGTCAGATGCAACACACACTCACCCAACGACACCTGCAAATACAACGGAAAATTCGCCTCAAAACGATGCTGCCAATCCACCTTGAACCCCAGGAAGTCGACGTAGAATTCCAAGGCCTTGGCCTCGTCGAAGATCCGCAAGATGGGGGTGACTTTTCCTAAGTACATGGCAACCGCTCCGTCTAAATAAGCGTCCACTATAGAGACGAAAACCCCCGACGCAAATCCCCACTGCGCGCCAGGAACCGACCCGGCCGCTGACCATTCGCCTGCCCGTCGCTGTAGCTCAACACCCCGTTGACCCACACCCCATCGATGCCCTCGGCCGCGCGTTGCGGTTCCTTGAAATCCGCCACATCGCGCACGCGCAGCGGGTCGAACAACACCAGGTCGGCCCAGTGCCCTTCGCGGATTTCACCCCGCTCCGCCAGGCCAAAACGCGCGGCAGAAAGGCCTGTCATCTTGTGTACGGCGGTATGCAATGGGAACAGCCCGACATCGCGGCTGAAATGCCCCAATACCCGTGGAAATGCACCCCACAAACGTGGATGTGGAAACGGGTCCTCGGGCAACCCATCCGACCCGACCATCGACAACGGATGCGCCAGGATCCGTCGCACATCCGCTTCATCCATCCCGTAGTACACCGCCCCTGCCGGTTGTAGCCGGCGTGCGGCGTCCATCAACGAAACATCCCACTCAGCGGCAATATCCTGCAAATCGCGCCCGCCCATTGCCGGGTGCGGCGTCGACCAGGTGATGGTGATACGAAACGCATCAGTCACCTGCTTGAGGTCCAGGGTCGAAGAACTTGCGGCATAGGGGTAGCAATCACAGCCTACCGGATGGGTCTTCGCCGCCAGTTCCAACGACGCCAACAGCTGCGGACTGCGCCCCCAATTGCCGGCGCCGGCACATTTGAGGTGGGAAATGATCACCGGCGCCTTGGCATGCCGGCCGATCAGGAACGCCTCGTCCATCGCCTCCAGCACCGGCTCGAATTCACTGCGCAAGTGGGTGGTGTACACCGCACCGAACGCGGTGAGTGCCTCACTCAGTTGCAGCACCTCGTCGGTCTCGGCGTTGAATGCACTGGCGTAGGCCAGGCCTGTGGATAAACCGAGGGCGCCGGCTTCGAGGCTCTCGCGCAACTGCGCGCGCATGGCGGCGATTTCATCCGCCGAGGCGGTGCGGTGCAGGTCGTCCATATGGTTGCTGCGCAACGCGGTATGGCCGATCAACGCCGCGACGTTCACCGCCGGATGCGCGTTCTCCACCGCCGCACGGTAATCGGCAAACCGCGGGTAACTGAACGCCTCACGCGTGCCCAACAGGTTCATCGGGTCTGGCGGATCACTGCGCAAACTCACCGGCGACGCACTGATGCCGCAGTTGCCGACAATCACCGTGGTCACGCCCTGGCTGAGCTTGGGCAGCATCTGCGGATGGCGGATCACCACCGTGTCATCGTGGGTGTGCACGTCGATAAAACCCGGCGCCAGCACGCGCCCCGCCGCTTCGACGTCATGCTCGGCGACCGCCGCCGACAAATCGCCAATCGTCGCGATGCGCCCGTCGCGCAATCCCACATCGGCCACATAGCCCGGGGTGTTGCTGCCATCAATGATCAGCGCCTGGCGTATCAGCGTGTCGTACTTCATATCAGTCTCCAAGCGGCAGGCTGTCTGGGCCTCCGCGATAATCGTCCAGGGCCAGCTTGATGCGGCGCAGGCGTTCCTGGTTGTCGTCCGGCAGGGCCAACGCCAGCTCAGTGGCGAGCAGGTCGATGGCCAGCAGCATGCCGTAGCGGGCCGCCGTGGGTTTGTAGATAAAACTGGTTTCGGCCGGTTGCAGGGGCAGCAGTACATCCGCCAACTGCGCCAAGGGCGAATCCGCCAGGGTGATGGCGACAATGCGTGCGTCGTAATTGCGCGCCAGCTCCACCACGTCCAGCAGCTCCGGGGTCAGGCCGGTCAACGAACACACGATCAGCGCATGCTCCGGCCCCAAGGTGGCGGCCGTGACACGCATCATCACCGGGTCATGACTGGCAGCAATCGGATAGCCCAGGCGTACCAGGCGCACCTGCAGCTCGTCGCTGCACAGGCTCGATGGGCCGCCCATGCCGAATGCGTGGATCATCCGCGCCTTGCCCAACAGGTTGACCGCATCGATGAAGCTCGCCTGGTTGAACCCCGACAAGTGTTGGCGCAACGTCGCTTCGATATCCCCCAGGATCTGCCGATGAAACGCCGACTGCTCCGGCAACCCTGAAGGGTCGAGGAAGCGACTGCCCACCCCACTCGCCTGGGCCAATTGCAGGCGCAGGTCGCGCAAGTCCCGGCAACCGACACTGCGCGCGAACCGCGACAAGGTGGCCGTGCTGACCTCGGCCCGTTGGGACAATTCTTCCAGGCTGGCCGACGCGGCAAAGCCCACGTCATCAAGCATCAGCTTGGCGATACGCCCTTCGCCAGCGCTGAACGAGTCCTGGCGGGCGCGGATCTGGTAGAGGATGTCCATGGGGTCTCCGGGTTACAAAATGAGGCTCATAAAACAAGAGACAGGCCGTAGGTGAGACCGAAGGCCACCACAGAAATCAAAGTCTCCAGCACGGTCCAGGTCTTGAAGGTCTGGATCACCGTCATATTGAAGTATTCCTTGATCAGCCAGAAGCCGCCGTCATTGACGTGGGAAAAGATCACCGAGCCCGCACCGGTGGCCAGCACCAGCAATTCGGGGTGTGGATAACCCAGGCCCATAGCGACCGGCGCCACCACGCCGGACGCGGTGGTCATGGCAACGGTCGCCGAACCCGTGGCAATACGCATCAACGCGGCAAACAGCCAACCCATCACCAGTGGCGACAAGTGGAACGCGTGGGCCAGGCCCAGAATTTCGTTAGTCACACCGGCGTCCACCAGGATCCGGTTCAAGCCGCCCCCCGCCCCCACCAGCAAGGTGATGCTCGCGGTCGGCGCCAGGCATTCATTGGTGAACTTGAGGATCGACTCGCGGTTGAAGCCCTGCGCGATCCCCAAGGTCCAGAAGCTCACCAGTGTCGCCACCAGCAGCGCAATCACCGAGTTGCCAATAAACAGCAGGAACTGGTTGAAACCGGTACCGGGCGTGGAGATCACGTTGGCCCAACCGCCGATCATCATCAGCACCACCGGCAACAGGATGGTGCCCATGGTCAGTGTGAAACTTGGCAAGCGTGTACGCGGTTCGCGCTCGATGAACTGGCGCTCCAGCGGGTTCTCCGCCGGCAGGTGAATGCGCGGCACGATGAATTTGGCATAGACCGGGCCGGCAATGATCGCCGTAGGAATGCCGATCAGAATCGCATACAGCACGGTCTGCCCCACCGACGCGTTATACGCCAGCACCGCCATCATTGCCGCCGGGTGCGGTGGCACCAGCGCATGCACCACCGACAGACCGGCGACCATCGGCAAACCGACCATCAGGATCGACACGCCCACCCGCCGTGCCACGGTAAACGCGATCGGCACCAGCAACACAAAACCGACTTCGAAAAACAGCGGCAGCCCCACCAGGAAGGCAATGCACACCATGGCCCAGTGCGCGTTGCGCTCGCCAAACCGATTGATCAAGGTGCGCGCCACCTGCTCGGCACCGCCGGACTCGGCCATCATCTTGCCCAGCATGGTGCCCAGCGCCACGACCAGGGCGATATGCCCCAGGGTCTTGCCGACACCTGCTTCGTAGGAACCCATGATGGTGTCCGCCGGCATCCCGGCCATCAGCGCCAGGCCGATGGATACCAGGGTGATGACGATAAACGGATTGAGCCGGTAACGTGCAATCAGCACGATCAAAGCAATGATGGCGATGGCAGCGTATGCCAATAGCCCGAAGCCCGGTGATGCGGCCATGCGGTACTCCTCGGAAAGGGTCACGTCGAATTGGTTGTGAAACTCATAAATCATTACCAAGGCGTATTTTCAAATTTTATGAAAGTAATTTTCGCCCTCGGATAAGCGCTGTCGCGCTGGGGTATGCCCGACAGGAGTGGATGAAAATTCGAGGGGTGTTCTTACATGAAGATCAGACGATGCCGGAAACTCAACGGGCGCCATTGAGTCTTAAAATGCGCCCCCACTCATGCCCAGGAAAACCGACCATGATTCGCACCTCCCTTGCCGCCAGCGCCCTGTTTCTAGCCCTGTGTGGCACGGCCTCGGCCGCCGACAACGCCGCCCTGAAAAAATGCATGGACAGCGCCAACACAACCGCCGACATGGTCAGTTGCAACGCCAAGGAAGCCAAGGTGCAGGACGCGCGCCTGAACAGGGCCTACAAGACTGCCCTCGCCGCCCAGGAAGGCGCGCGCAAGCAGAAACTGCAGGACGTTCAGCGCCTGTGGATAAAATACCGTGACGCCAATTGCGGCTTCGCCGGCTCCGCCACCGGCGGCACCATCGACCAGGTCAACGGCTCCGGCTGCGTGCTGGACATGACCCAGACCCGCGCCCAGGAACTCGAAGACCTGGTCGGGCCATAAACGCCCCCTGTAAGAGCCGGCTTGCAGGCGATGGCGATCCCAAAACCGCCATCCCCCCAAGGTCAGTCGTGATGAACCTTGGCCCGCTTGAGCAACTTCTTGCAACGCTCCGACAAATGCAGCACCCGCAGGTGCTTGCCGGCCTTGCTATAACGCTCACGCAGGGTCATCAGCGCAGCAATTGCTGAGTAATCGACAAAGCTCAGGTGACGGCAATCCAGCGTCACCTGGGCCGGGTCGCTGGCCGGGTCGAATTGATTCAAAAACGGCGTGGTCGAAGCGAAGAACAGGGTGCCATGCAGGCGGTAAAGCTTGCTGCCATCGGCCTCCATATGCTCATCCGCATACAGCTCCCGCGCTTGTTGCCAGGCGAAATTCAGCGCTGCAATCACGATCCCGCACAGCACTGCGGTGGCCAGGTCGGTGAACACGGTGATGACCGTCACCGCTATGATCACCAGCACGTCATTGAGCGGCACCTTGTTGATCACCCGCAGCGACGCCCAGGCGAAGGTCTGCTGTGACACCACAAACATCACGCCCACCAGCGCCGCCAGCGGAATCCGCTCGATCAACGGCGACAGGAACAAAATGAACAACAGGATCATCACCCCGGCGAACACCCCGGAGAAACGCCCACGCCCGCCGGAACTGAGGTTGATCACGGTCTGCCCGATCATCGCGCAGCCGCCCATGCCGCCGAACAGGCCCGAGACCATGTTCGCGGCACCCAGCGCCACGCTTTCGCGGTCGGGGTAGCCACGGCTCTCGGTGATTTCATCGGTGAGGTTGAGCGTCAGCAGGGTTTCCAGCAGGCCGACCATCGCCATCAGGAACGCGTAGGGGGCGATGATGCCCAGGGTTTCCAGGGTCCATGGAACCTGCGGCAGCGCGAAGGTCGGCAGGCCGCCGGCGATGTGGGCCATGTCGCCCAGCGTGCGAGTGGGCAGGCCGAGCAGGTACACCGCCAGGCCCACGCCGAGGATCGCCACCAATGCAGGCGGCACGGCGCGGGTGATGCGTGGCAGCAGGTAGACGATGGCCATGGTCACCAACACCAACCCGGTCATCACGTACAGCGGCGTGCCGCGGAGCCAGTGTTCACCGTTCTTGAAATGCTCCAACTGCGCCAGGGCAATGATGATCGCCAGGCCATTCACGAACCCTAGCATTACCGGGTGCGGCACCATGCGCACCAGCTTGCCCAGGCGCAGCAGGCCGAAGGCGACCATGATCAGCCCCCCCAGCAACACCGTGGCTAGCAGGTATTCCACACCGTGTTGCACCACCAGCGCCACGATCACCACCGCCATCGAGCCGGCCGCACCGGACACCATGCCGGGTCTGCCGCCGAACAATGCCGTAAGGGTGCAGATGATAAAGGCGCCATAGAGCCCCATCAGCGGATTAAGGTGGGCCACCAGGGCAAAAGCGATGCATTCGGGCAGCAGCGCAAAAGACGTGGTGAGGCCGGCCAGGGCATCGGCGCGCAGACGGGTGAGATTCATGAGGTACCAGGGCATTGCGGGGGATAAGGCGGGGAATGGTACGGAATTGAGGGGAATGGGGCTAGTCTCGAAGACCGTATCGTCCCCTTCGCGAGCAAGCCCGCGCCCACATTTCACCGAGTTCCAGCTTTGGAATGCAGTCAGTGTGGGAGCGGCGGTGCGACGATTCGACTTGCTCGCGAAAGAAGCGCCCCGGTATCAAGCGAACATCACACCATCTCGTGGCGTATCCACTCCACCACCGACGTACGCTTCGGCGCCCAGCCCAGCAACTCACGGGCATGCTTGCCACGCACCCGGCTGTTGGAGCCCAGGCCATAGTTGGCCATTTCATAGCCCCACTCGGCTTCAGCATCGGCCAATGGCCAATCCTGGGGTTTGCCCAGATCCAGGGCTTCGGCGATGGCGGTGGTCATGTCGATAAACGCCGCCTCGCTGCTTTCCACAAAGTAGAAGGTGCCCGGAACGTTTTTGGTCAGTGCCAGCAGGTACAGCGCCACCACGTCTTCAATGTGCACGTTGGACCAGATGTTCTGCCCGGTGCCCACATGGCGCACTACGCCGCTTTTGCGTGCTTGTTTGAGCAGACGCGGCAATTGCACGCTGTCGCGCTTCACACCCAGGCTGTGGCCGTAGATCAGGGTGTTGCAGATCACCGCCGAGTTCACGCCTTCTTTGGCGGCCGCCAGGATCAGGTTGTCGATGGCCACGCGGGCGGCCTTGTCGACCGTCGGCTCCGGCAAATTGTCTTCGAAATAGATGACATCGCTGGCCTTGCCACCCGACGCATCACCGACAATGCTCGAACCACTGGTGTGCAGGAACGGCTTGTTCGAGCCCTTCAAGGCCGCCAACAAGGTTTCCACGGCAGCGCGATGGTCGCTGCTCGCGGCGTTGATCACTGCATCGGCCTCGTGCGCCTGCTCGGTCAATACAGTGGTGTCATCCAGAGTGCCGATCACTGGGACGATGCCCAGCGCAGTCATTTCAGCCGCTTGCTCGGCGCTGCGCACCAGGCCGGTCACGGTGTGGCCAGCCTTGACCAGGCCAGTGGCGATGGAACCGCCGATAAAACCTGCGGCGCCGGTTACGAATACGTTCATGGAGAGTGCTCCTGACTGGGTAAGTGATGGGCCCAGTATCAAGGGCTCACCCTTGACGAATAAGCCCCTGTTGCCCAATTGACTCTTGCGCCAAAGTCACGAATCAGCAGGCATACCGCGCCAGCTTGGCCTGGATAAAGTCCAGGAAGCACTGGATACGCAACGCCAACTGCGAGTTGCGATAGAACACCGCGTGGATCGGCTGGCGATAACCACTGTTGAACGCCTCCAGCACTGGCACCAGGCGACCGGCGTCGATATCGTCGATGGTCATGAAGTTCGACAGGCAGCAGATGCCCTGCCCCTCCAGCGCCAACTGGCGTACGGTTTCGCCACTGGACGCCGCCACGCTGGGCTGGATCAGCCAGCGGTCGCCTTCCACATGGCGCAGCGGCCAGTGGTTGAGGTTTTCGGTCTGGGTGAACCCCAGCAAGGTGTGGTCCGCCAACTCGGCCACTGTGGTCGGCGTGCCGTACTGCTTGAGGTACCCAGGGCTGGCGAGGATATGCAACGGCGTACAACCGAGCGAGCGCGCGTGCAGGGTGGAGTCGGCCAGGGCGCCGATGCGAATGGCGATGTCGGTGCTCTGTTCCAGCAGGTCGATGATCAAGTCATCGCTGTTCAGCTCCAGCTGGATGTCCGGGTAGAGGCTGCGAAACTCGGCGATGTACGGCACGATCCCATGCAGCATGAACGGCACGGCCGCGTTGATGCGCAGGCGCCCCGCCGGTTTTTTCTGGCGTGACGACAGGCGCTCTTCCAACTCGTCCATCTGCGCCAGGATCACCTTGGCCTGTTCGAAGAAGTACTTGCCCTCCTCGGTCAGGTCCATGCGCCGCGTGGTGCGGTTAATCAGCGTGGTGTCGAGCTTGGCTTCCAGGCGCGACAAGGTGCGACTGACCGCCGAGGGCGTCTGCCCGACCTGCTCTGCGGCAGCGGAAATCGAACCGCATTCAATCACGCTGACGAAGATCTGTAGCTCATCGGATCGGGCTTTCACAGGCGCTCCTCGTTATCGGTTCACAGCAGCTTACACCGAGAAATTGAACACCTGCGCCAGATGCTGCTCGTAGCGTGCTACGTCAGCCTCGATCGCCGGGCGCTTCATCACGTCCACGCACAAGAAGGTCGGCAGGCCGGTCATGCCAAGGAATTCGTTGGCCTTGTGGAACGGGAAATACACCGCGTCCACGCCCTTGGCTTCGAAGAAGTCGGTCGGGTCGTCGAACGCTTGCTGCGGCGCGTTCCAGGTCAGCGAGAGCATGTATTGCTTACCCTGGATCAGGCCGCCGCTGCCGTATTTCTGCGACGAGTCGGAGCGCGTGCGGCCGTCGCTGGCGTACAGGCTGCCGTGGCCTTCGGTAAAGACTTCGTCGATGTATTTCTTGACGATCCACGGCGCGCCCATCCACCAGCCGGGCATCTGGTAGATGATCACGTCGGCCCAGAGGAATTTTGCGACTTCTTCGGCCACGTCGTAGCCTTCGTCAATGTGGGTGACTTTGACGTCGAGGCCGGCGCGGTCCAGCACGGCCACGGCGGCATCATGCAGGGTGGTGTTGTAGCGGCCATCGGAGTGAGCGAATTTTTTGCCGCCGTTGAGCAGGAGGATTTTTTTCATGGGAGGGCATCCAGAAGGGTTAAAAATGTCTGCCGGCAGGCTATCGACATTGGCCCTTCGGAATAAGCGGCGGCACGGCAAAATACATTTGACCGTAACGCAAGAATGCCCTATCCATTATTAACCGCTGATCAGCAGATGCGCGCCCAACAAGGCCATGCCGACGAAAAATACGCGCTTGAACAACACGGCACTGATGCGCTGACGCACCGCCTGGCCCAGCCACATGCCCAGCAGTGCCGGCACCAGCGCCAGCAGTGACGCGTTGATTTCACCCCCACCGAGGGTGCCGCGCCAGGCCAGCCCCGCCGCCAAGGCCAGGGTGGAAGCCGTGAACGACAACCCCAGCGCCTGTACCAACTGATCACGGTTCAGGCCCAGGGCCTGCAGATAGGGCACGGCAGGAATCACGAACACACCGGTCGCTGAAGTGATGACTCCCGTGATGACCCCACACAGAGGGCCCAGCCAACGTTCAGTCTCAGGGTTTACCTTGAGTGTCGGCAGGAACAATCCGCTCAGCGCATATCCCAGCAAAGCACCGCCCAACGCATGGCCCACCCAGCTTCCCCCGCTCATGCCCAGCCACAGCGTGCCAAACCCGGTGCCGAGGAAGATCAGCAGCAGCATCGGCCACAGGCGTTTGAGCAGTGCACTCAGATGCCCACCGAACGCCAATTGCCACAGGTTGGTGATCGTGGAAGGGATGATCAGCAACGCCGCAGCCTGCGCCGGTAACATAGCCAGGCCGAGCAAACCCATGGAGACTGTCGGCAAGCCCAGGCCGATCACACCCTTGACGGTGCCGGCCAGCACGAAGGTGCCAATCACCAGCAGGGTCAGGGCGGGGCCGATTTGTTGGTAGAACGCGAGGAAGGTATTCATGGGGGGATTGTGCGGCTTTTCGATGAAGGCTGAAATTCGCCATATACTGAGGCAGCCTCTTGTTTTTTGAGAGGCTGATGCCGCCTTAGCGAGCAAGCCCGCTCCCACATTTGAAATGCGTTCCAAGTGTGGGAGCGGGCTTGCTCGCGAAGGGGCCAGTCCAGCCACCCGAGAACCCCGGCATGCACTTTGACCTGATCGACCTGCGCCTTTATCTCCACATCCTCGATACCGGCAACATCACCGCCGGCGCCGGGCGCAGCCATCTGTCCCTGGCCGCCGCGAGTGCGCGTATCCGGGCGATGGAGGCTTCGCTGGGTATCGATTTCCTGGAGCGTAACCGTCGAGGTGTCACCCCAACACCCGCCGGCAAAGCCCTGGCCCGCCACGCACGCCTGTTACTGCAACAGGCCGAGCACCTGCAGCAGGACTTGGCGGAATACGCCAACGGCGTCAAAGGCCAGGTGCGCCTGCTGTGCAATACCACCGCCCTGAGTGAATACCTGCCGGAACTGCTGGCGGACTTTCTGTGCGAGCACCCCAATCTCGATATCGACCTGCAGGAGCTGCCCAGCCTGCGCATCACCCAGGCCTTGCGCCAGGGTACGGCGGACCTTGGGATCATTTCCGACGCCGTAGACACCCACGGCCTGCAGACCCTGGCGTTTCGCGATGACCCGCTGGTGCTGATCTCACCGCAGGATCATCCGTTCACCGAAGGGAGTTTTGTCGACAGCTTGCAATACGACTTTGTCGGCCTCGCCCCCCACAGCGCATTGACGGTGTATCTCGAAGAACAGGCATTGCACGCTGGTTTTCGCCTGCAAACACGCATCCGTGCCGAAGGCTTTGATGGGGTGATTCGCATGGTCGCCCGCGGCGCTGGCCTGGGCATCGTGCCCCAAGCCGCGCTGGAGCGCTGGCCCTTGGAACGCAGCTTCAAGGCCCACCCCCTGCAAGAAGAGTGGGCCCGCCGAATGCTGCTGCTCTGCGCGCGCTCGTTCGAGCAATTGCCCGGTTACGCCAGGGCCTTGTTCGACGCCTTGGCCCTGCCCTTGCGGAAGAACCCGTAATACACCGCCGACAGAATCAGCAGGAACGGCACACCAAACACCAAGGTCATCTTGAACGCCTCGGTGAAATACGTGGTGATCATCACCGCGCCCATCAGCACCAGGCCCAGCAGCGTGCTGTAGGGAAACAGCCGCAGTTGGAACGACAGCTTCGGCCCACCATGACGCTTGCGGTAGCGACGGAAAAACAGGTGGGTGAGGAAGATCATGAACCAGGTGAAGATCGCGCCAAACATCGAGATCGCCATCATCAGGGTGAACGAGCTTTCCGGGTACACCACGTTCAGCAACGTCGCCAGGGCAATACCCGAGCTGGACAGCAGCAACGCGTTCAGCGGAATACCACTCTTGCTCAACGCACCCATGGATTTGGGGGCAAAGCCGGCGCGGGACAGGCTGAACATCATGCGGGTAGTGATGTAGAGCTGGCTGTTCATCGCCGACAGCGCCGCGATCAGGATCACAAAGTTCATCACCCCGGTGGCCCCCGGAATGCCGATGGTCTGCATCACCGTCACGAACGGGCTCTGGGTTTGCCCGGCCTGGTTCCACGGCACGATGGTCAGCATCAGCGCCAGGGTCAGCAGGTAGAACACAACCAGGCGCACGATGGTGGCGCGGAAGGCTTTCTTCACGGCTTGCTCTGGGTCAGCCGCTTCACCGGCGGCCACGGCAATCATCTCCACGCTCAGGTAGCTGAAGATCGACACGATGACCGCGATCCACATGCCGCTCAGGCCATGGGGGAAAAAGCCGTCGTGGGCGGTATAGTTCTGCACCCCGTACTCCGGGTTGCCGGAACCGAACACCACGTACACGGCGAGGATGATGAAGCCAACGATGGCGCTGATCTTGATCGTCGAAAACCAGTATTCGAAGTTGCCGAAGGTCTTCACGCTGATGGCGTTGAGCAGGATCAGCACGCTGGAAAACGACACGATCCACACCCATTCCGGCACGTTGGCGAACCAGTATTTCATGTACATCGCCACCGCTGTGACCTCGGCGCCCACCGCCAGCACAATCGCCGCCCAATAGGCATAACGCACCAGGAACCCGGCCAGCGGGCTGATGTAGAACTCGGCGTACGCGCCAAAGGAGCCCGAGGTGGAATGGGCCACCGTCATCTCCGCCAGGCAGCCCATCAACAGCAAGGTGATCAATGCGCCAATGGCGTAGCTCACCAAGACGCTGGGCCCGGCATAACCGATGGCGTAGGCGCTGCCCATGAACAGCCCGGTGCCAATGGCGCCGCCGATGGCGATCATGCTCATCTGGCCGGAAGTGAGCTGGCGCCGCAGGCCCAGTTCGCGGTGGGTGATCTCTGCAAAGCCGTTGTCTGGCGTGGTCACGTGGTGTGCCCCTTTATTATTGTGATTGCACAAGAAATTTGCGCCGTCCTTTGTAGGAGCCCGGCTTGCCGGCGATGGCGATCTCAAGGCCGCTATCGCCGGCAAGCCGGGCTCCTACAAGGGAGGGGTCGTTCTTAAGTGACGCTGTTGCGAACTTTGAATTGCGGCTGGTCCCAGGTGTGGTGGTCGAGGATCTCGCCGAGGATTTCTACGGCGTCGAACACCTCGGTAAAGCTGGTGTACAACGGCGTAAAACCAAACCGCATGATGCGCGGCTCACGGTAGTCACCGATCACCCCACGGGCGATCAAGGCCTGGATCACCGCGTAGCCTTCGGGGTGCTCGAAGCTCACATGGCTGCCGCGCTTGGCATGCTCACGCGGGGTGATCAACACCAGCTCGTGGGCCGCACAACGGGCCTCCACCAACGCGATAAACAGGTCGGTCAACGCCAGGGACTTGCTGCGCAAACTCGCCATATCCGTCTGGGCAAAAATCTCCAGCCCACATTCAACCATCGCCAGCGAAGTGATCGGCTGCGTGCCACACAGGTAGCGAGCGATGCCGGCACTCGGTGCATAAGTCGATTCCATGGCGAACTGCCGGGTGTGCCCGAACCAGCCTGACAACGGCTGACGCACCACATCCACCAACGCCGGGTTGACCCACACAAACGCCTGGGAACCCGGGCCGCCGTTGAGGTACTTGTAGGTGCAGCCGATCGCATAATCGGCGCCCGCCTGATGCAGGTCGATGGGCACCGCGCCGGCCGAATGCGCCAAGTCCCAGATGCTCAGCGCGCCGCACTCATGACTCAGGGCGGTCAGCGCCTGCATGTCGTACATGTAGCCGGTCTTGTAGTTGACGTGGGTGAGCATCACCACCGCCACGTCCTGGTCGATAGCCTGGGGCAGTTCATCCGGGCTGTTCACCAGGCGCAGGGAATAGCCCTGCTGCAGCAGTTCGGCCAGGCCCTCGGCGATGTACAAGTCGGTAGGGAAGTTGCTCGCCTCGCTGACGATCACCTTGCGCCCAGGCTGGCGTTGGCGCTGCACAGTCAACGCGGCGCTGAGTACCTTGAACAGGTTGATGGAGGTGGTATCGGTGATTACCACTTCGTTGTCGCGCGCACCGATCAGCGGGGCCAGGCGGTTGCCCAGGCGCTGAGACAAATCCGCCCAACCGGCGCTGTTCCAGCTGCGAATCAAGCCATTGCCCCACTCTTCGGCAATCACCGCCTGCGCCCGCGCCAACGCCGCCACCGGGCGCGCACCGAGGGAGTTGCCGTCGAGGTAGATCACGCCCCGCGGCAGGGCGAACTGGGTGCGCAAGGGTGCCAGCGGGTCCTGTGCGTCGAGGGCTTGGCAATGGCTTCGAGTGGTCATGGGTTGTCCTGGTTTTTATAGGTAAGAATGGACCAAATAATGAACGAAGTTTTAGAGAATTTTCGTGCAAAGTGGGAGGTAACAGGCTAATTAAGCTGTAGGAAATTCGAATTTAACCTCCAAACACGCGGATTTATTCTAACCATGATTCTTGACGCCACCGACCTGCGCCTCCTGCATTTCCTGCAACAGGATGGCCGCATCAGCAACCAGGAACTGGCGGAAAAAGTCGCGCTGTCGCCGTCCGCGTGCCTGCGCCGTCTGCGCCTGCTGGAGAGTGAAGGGATCATCAGTGGCTACCGCGCCGTGCTGAATGCCGAGCAGCTGGGGATCGAGCTGGAGGCGATCGTCCACCTGTCCTTGCGCCAGGATGTGGAGGATTGGCATGAGACGTTCATCAAGAAGGTGCAGGGCTGGCCAGAAGTGGCCAGCGCCTATGTGATCACCGGCGCCAGCAACTATGTGCTGCGGGTGCAGGCACGCAATCTCAAGCACTTCTCGGACTTTATCGTGAACCACCTGAACCGCACGGCAGGGGTGATGGATATACGCTCGGAGATCGTGTTGCAGAAGATCAAGGATCGCGATGAGGTGCTTGACCTGGTCATCCGCAAATAACCCACCTACCTGTAGGAGCCGGCTTGCCGGCGATCGCGGTGGGTCAGTCAGCTGATACAACACTGATAAACCGCTATCGCCGGCAAGCCGGCTCCTACAATGAGGTGTGTCAGTCTTCGAGGGCGCGCACGCGCTGCATGCGTTTTTGCTCCACCGGCGCATCGGCTGCCTGCAACTCAAAGTCAAAATCGATCTGAGCAAATCGCCCTTCCACGCCAAACTCTCGCGCCAGCTGCGGATCTTCACTGAAGCGAATCTCGGCGATCAACTCATCCCGCGTCGCATAGGCAAAATCATCATGCAGGTACGGGTCATCCGACAGGTTGATCTGCGTGGTCAGGTGCCGATGCCCCGGCGCGGAAATGAAGAAGTGAATGTGCGCCGGCCGCTGCCCGTGGCGTCCCAGTTGATCAAGCAACTGCTGAGTCGGCCCGCTCGGCGGGCAGCCGTAGCCGGATGGCACGATACTGCGGAATCGGTAGTTGCCCTGGGCATCAGTCTCGATGCGTCGGCGCAGGTTGAATTCGGATTGTGTCGGATCGAACCACGAATACGTACCGCCGGTATTGGCCTGCCACACATCCACAATCGCCCCCGCCAGCGGCTTGCCATCGGTACCGCGCACCTGTCCGCGCATGAACAGCGGCACCGCGTCGTCCGTGCCATCGTCCAGCCGCGCCTCGTACTGGCTCAACGGCGCCCCGGCCACATACAGCGGGCCTTCGATGGTGCGCGGGGTGCCACCGGATTTACCGGCCTCTTCATCAGCGGCGTCCATTAACAAGTCCAGGTAATGCTCCAGGCCCAGCCCGGCGGCGAGCAGACCGGCTTCCTGGTTCTTGCCCAACTCGTTGAGGTAGTTGACCGCCTTCCAGAACTCTTCCGGGGTCACTTCCAGGTCTTCGATGATGTTCACGGTGTCGCGCAGGATCCGGTAGATCAGTGCCTTGGTACGCGGGTTGCCACCGTCATTGAGGTTGCCGCTGGCTTCTTCGAGAAACTGTTGGGCGTGGGCAGTCTGGGACAGTCGGATGGACATGGTGCATTCCTCATCTTGTAATTATTGGGTGCATGACAGGCTTAACGGTCGTCCTCATGGATCGACGAAGGGTGCCGGCACAGGGCGTTCACTTCGATGGCCATGTAGGGGAAAAGCGGCAGTTGCATCAGCAGGTCGTGCAGTGCTTGCACGCTCTCTACGTCGAACACGCTGTAGTTGGCGTAGTGCCCGGCAATACGCCATAGGTGGCGCCATTTGCCTTCCTGTTGCAGACGCTGCGCCAAGGCTTTTTCTTCGGCCTTGAGGCCAGCGGCGCGCTCGGGGTTCATGTCGAGTGGCAGGTTCACGGTCATTTTTACGTGGAACAACATGGCAGGTGCCTCTTAGTGTTTGTCACGACGCAAGAACGCCAGGCGCTCTTCATCGATGGCCAGGCCCAGGCCCGGTGCGGTGGAGACATGCAAATGGAAATCGCGGTACACCAGCGGCTCGATGAGGATGTCTTCGGTGAGCAGCAACGGGCCGAACAGTTCGGTGTCCCACGCCAGCGTGTTCAATGTGAGGAAGGCATGCGCGGACGCCAGGGTGCCGATACCGCCCTCCAGCATGGTGCCGCCATACAGGCCGATCCCCGCAGCCTCGGCAATCGCCGCTGTACGCAGCACTGCACGCGGGCCGCCGTTCTTGGCGATCTTGAGGGCGAAAACCGAGGCCGCACCTTCGCGGGCCAGGTTGAACGCATCCTCGACACACTCGATGGACTCATCCGCCATGATCGGCGCCGGGCTCGACAGGTTGAGCCGCGCCATGCCGCCCCGGTTGTTGCGTGAAATGGGCTGCTCGATCAGGTCGATGCCGTTGTCGCCGAGCACCTTGCACGCCCGCAATGCCACCGCCTCGTCCCAGGCCTGGTTGACGTCGACGCGCACACTGGCACGGTCGCCCAGGGCTTTTTTGATCGCGATCACATGGGCCAAGTCGTGGCTGACTTCACCGGCGCCGATCTTCAATTTGAAAATGCGGTGGCGGCGCAGGTCGAGCATTTTTTCGGCTTCGGCAATGTCCTTTTCGGTGTTGCCGCTGGCCAGGGTCCAGGCCACCGGCAAGGCATCGCGCACACGTCCGCCGAGCAGTTCGCTGACCGGCAGATTCAGGCGTTTGCCCAGGGCATCGAGCAAGGCGCTTTCGATCCCGGACTTGGCAAAGGTGTTGCCGCGAATGCTGCGCTCCAGGCGCAACATGGCGGCGTTGATATTGCTCGCGTCTTGGCCAATCAGCAGCGGCGCGAAGTGGCGGTCGATGTTGACCTTGATACTGTCGGGGCTTTCGTTGCCGTAGCTCAGGCCGCCAATGGTGGTGGCCTCGCCAATGCCTTCGATGCCGTCGGCGCAGCGCAGGCGGATGATCACCAAGGTCTGGTTTTGCATCGTGTGCATCGCCAGCTTGTGCGGGCGGATGGTGGGGAGGTCGACGATGATCGTGTCGATCGACTCGATGGCGCAAATCGGCATGGCTATACCCGTTGGGTTCTTTATAGGTTTGAGCCGATTCTGTGCCGTATCTTTCAAGGGTTCCAATATAGAATGGGTCTCGATCAATACCCTGAAGGTATGAAAGGAGCCGTCATGGAACTGCGTCACCTGCGCTATTTCCAGGTGCTGGGGGAGACCCTCAACTTCACCCGCGCTGCCGAACGCCTGCACATCGCCCAGCCGCCGTTGAGCCGGCAGATCCAGCAATTGGAGGATGAGTTGGGCGTGATCCTGCTGGAACGTGGCCGGCCGCTGCGGTTGACCGAGGCCGGGCGATTCTTCTATGAACACGCCAATGTGCTGCTGGAACAACTGAACAAGGTCTGCGACAACACGCGGCGCATCGGCCAGGGCGAGAAGACTTGGCTGGGCATCGGCTTTGCACCATCGACCCTCTACGGCGTGCTGCCGGAACTGATTCGCCGGCTGCGCACCCATGAGGCGCTGGAGTTGGAGCTGGGGTTGTCGGAAATGACCACCTTGCAGCAGGTCGAAGCACTCAAGGCCGGGCGCATCGATGTGGGATTCGGGCGGATTCGCATCGACGACCCGGCCATTGTCCAGCGCGTCTTGGTCGAGGATCGGCTGGTCGCTGTGCTGCCTGCCGGCCATCCGTTGCTGGGCGCGCCTGCCACCCTCGCCCAACTGGCCGCCGAGCCGTTTGTGCTCTACCCCGGCAACCCGCGCCCCAGCTACGCCGACCATGTGATCGCACTGTTCGACGCCCATGGCTTGAGCCTCAAGGTGGCGCAGTGGACCAACGAATTGCAGACCGCCATCGGCCTCGTCGGCGCCGGCATGGGCGTGACGCTGGTGCCCGCGTCGGTGCAGGTGCTGCACCGCGCGGACATCGGCTACACGCCAGTTTTGGAGGCCACGGCGACGTCGCCGATCATTCTGAGCCGGCGGGTAAATGATCAGTCGCCAGGACTGAGTCATTGCCTGCAACTGGTGGAAGAATTGATCCACGCACCTCCCCTGTAGGAGCCCGGCTTGCCGGCGATGGCGATCTTGAAGGCCTCATCGCCGGCAAGCCGGGCTCCTACAGGGAGGTCAGCGTTGGCGGCGCGCATTGTTGCGCTGCAAGGTGTGGCTGGGCGACTCGTCGAACAGCCTGCGGTACTCCGCCGAGAACCGCCCCAGGTGGGTAAAGCCCCAACCCAGGGCGATCTCGGAGATGGTACGGGTAGAGCCGTGTTCGAGGATTTCCTGGCGCACCACGCCCAGCCGGTACTTCTTCAGATAGGCCATGGGCGACAGCGCGAAGTATTTGCGAAAGGCATCGAACAGCTTGAACCGCGACACCCCCGCAGCGGCTTCCAGGTCTTCCAGGTGCACAGCTTCGCGGGCGTTGTCGTGGATGTACTGGCGGGCACGGATCAGGTAGTGCGGCAGCTTCACGCCGAGGACATCGCGCAGTTCTTCGGAGTAGTTGTTCGGCTGGGCCAGGATAAGGCCCTTGATCAGCGAGCTTTCCAGGTCGCGGGTAAAGGCGGCCTGCTCGTACAACTCGCTGCCGTGCTCCAGTTCGGCGATGAAGTAGCGCGCCATGCGCCACCACGCCGCCGAGGCGCCGTCTACCGCGTCCATCACCGATTCAAAGCGCAGCGGCGCATCAATCGGCCGTTGCAGCAAACCTTCCAGTGACTCACTCATGGCCGCCCGCGTGATCACCACCTGCAATTTGCGGCAGTCGCCAGAGATCGCCAGCACCTGATGCTCATTGGGCGAGATGATCACGCCCTGGTCGCGGTTGGAGCTCAGGCGCTCACCGTTCTTGCTCAACTCCTGCTCGCCCACCAGGGGCAGGCTCAGGCTGTAGCTGCTGAAGTGCTCGGCATCTTCGATGTCGATGGTCACGTCAGTGCCGTATTCGATCACGCCCAAGGTGGTGGCGCGCGACTTGAACATATTGGCACTGTGGTGGAAACGCAGGCGCTCGGGCGTGGCGGTGGCCAGGCGATGGGGCCCGCAGATGCCGGACATCCAGCTGCGGGCGCCTTCCAGGTCGAAGCGTTGAATCGTTTGGCTGCTCATCAGGGTGCACCCACGGCGGTTAGGCTGTTGCGCGCTCTGGCGGCGCGTCGTTGTTGTTCGACAGCAAATAATGCGCCACGCCGACGCAATGGCCAGCGGGTGGATAGCAATGGTCGACTAAGTGGATAAGATGCCGACTTTTACGGCCATTGCCCTGCCAGACAGTAGCGCATCCCGTCACCACTGCGCACCGGGTTGGGTATTTGCTGCCCAATTATCCGGCGCAGGTTCCCCCACTAAGCGGATAGCCCGCGCCCTGCCCCGCTGCCTCTAATAAACCACCGATTAGCCCTATCAAAAGGTGCCTCCCATGAGTGGTGCAAGAAGCGTCGAGCAGTGGAAAACATTTATCGAAGGTTGTCTGGATTTTCGCCCGGCGGATGAAGTGTTCCGCATCGCCCGTGACATGTTCACCGAGCCGGAGCTGTTCGATCTGGAGATGGAACTGATCTTCGAAAAGAACTGGATCTACGCCTGCCACGAAAGCGAACTGGCCAACAACCACGACTTCGTGACGATGCGCGCCGGGCGCCAGCCGATGATCATCACCCGCGACGGCGAGGGCCAACTCAACGCGCTGATCAATGCCTGCCAGCATCGCGGCACCACTTTGACGCGGGTCGGCAAGGGCAACCAGTCCACCTTCACTTGCCCGTTCCACGCATGGTGCTACAAGAGCGATGGCCGGCTGGTGAAGGTCAAGGCGCCGGGGGAATACCCTGAGGGTTTCGACAAGGCGACGCGCGGGCTGAAAAAGGCACGCATCGAGAGCTACAAAGGCTTTGTGTTCATCAGCCTGGATGTGGCGGGCACCGACAGCCTGGAAGACTTCCTGGGCGACGCCAAAGTGTTCTTCGACATGATGGTCGCCCAGTCCGCTACCGGTGAGTTGGAGGTATTGCCAGGCAAATCCGCCTACACCTACGACGGCAACTGGAAGCTGCAGAACGAAAACGGCCTGGACGGTTATCACGTCAGCACCGTGCACTACAACTACGTGGCCACGGTGCAGCATCGCCAACAGGTGAACACCGAAAACGGCACCGGCGCAGGTAGCACCCTGGACTACAGCAAGCTTGGCGCGGGTGACGCCAACACCGATGACGGCTGGTTTGCCTTCAACAACGGTCACAGTGTGTTGTTCAGCGACATGCCCAACCCCAGCGTGCGCTCCGGCTACGCCACCATCATGCCGCGCCTGGTGGAAGAACACGGGCAGCCAAAGGCCGAGTGGATGATGCACCGCCTGCGCAACCTGAATATCTACCCGAGCCTGTTCTTCCTCGACCAGATCAGCTCGCAACTGCGCATCATCCGCCCGGTGGCGTGGAACAAAACCGAGATCATCAGCCAGTGCCTGGGGGTGAAGGGCGAATCCGACGCGGACCGTGAAAACCGCATTCGCCAGTTTGAGGATTTCTTCAACGTGTCGGGCATGGGCACGCCGGATGACCTGGTGGAATTTCGCGAAGCCCAACGCGGTTTCCAGGGCCGACTGGAACGCTGGAGCGATATCTCACGCGGCAGCCATCGCTGGGAAACCGGCCCCACGCCGAACAGCGAAGCCATCGGCATTCAACCGGCCATGACCGGCACCGAATTCACCCATGAAGGCCTTTACGTGAACCAGCACCGCAACTGGCAGCAATTCCTGCTCAAGGGCTTGGACAAGCAAGCGCTGACACTGCGGGAGGTGGAATGATGAATGCGCAACTGCAGTACCAGATCGAGCAGTTCTTCTACCGCAAATCCGAGCTGTGCGACGCCCAGGACTGGGACGCTTATGTGCAGCTGTTCGACCCGCAGAGTGAGTTCCACCTGCCGCAATGGGACTCGGAGCACGTCTACACCCGTGATCCCAAGCGCGAGATGTCGTTGATCTACTACGCCAACCGCTCGGGCCTGGAAGACCGTGTGTTCCGCCTGCGCACCGGCAAAGCCGCGTCGGCCACACCGATGCCGCGCACCTTGCACCTGATCAATAACGTGCGCATTGCCGATCAGGCGGATGGAACGCTGGAGGTGAAATTGAACTGGCACACGTTGTTCTATCGATTGGCTACGTCGGAGCAGTTCTACGGACAGGCTACCTACAGCCTCAAGCCCCATGACGACAGTTGGTTGATCACCCGCAAACACGCGTTGCTGCTCAACGACACCATCAACTCGGTGCTGGATTTCTATCACCTGTAACCCTGTAGGAGCCGGCTTGCCGGCGATGGCGTCTGACCTGTTGAACACTGTCGCCCGACAGACCGCTATCGCTGGCAAGCCAGCTCCTACAGTTATTGAATCCATGGAGAATGGTGGATGAATCACAAAGTGGCCTTCAGCTTTGCCGATGGCAAGACCCTGTTCTTTCCCGTCGGCGCCCATGAAATCCTGCTGGATGCGGCGCTGCGCAACGGCATCAAGATCCCACTGGATTGCCGTGAAGGTGTGTGCGGCACCTGCCAGGGCCGTTGCGAGTCCGGCGATTACAGCCAGGACTATGTGGATGAGGAAGCCCTGTCCAGCCTCGACCTGCAACAGCGCAAGATGCTCAGTTGCCAGACACGGGTGAAGTCTGACGCAACGTTTTACTTCGACTTTGATTCGAGCCTGTGCAACGCGCCGGGGCCGGTGCAGGTGCGTGGCATGGTGAGCGCGGTGCAGCACGTGTCGACCAGCACCGCGATCCTGCAGGTGCAGTTGGATAAGGCGCTGGACTTTTTACCCGGCCAGTACGCGCGCCTATCGGTGCCCGGCACAGACAGTTGGCGGTCCTATTCTTTCGCCAACCTGCCGGGCAATCACCTGCAATTTTTGGTGCGCCTGTTGCCCGATGGGGTGATGAGCAACTACCTGCGCGAGCGCTGCCAGGTGGGCGATGAGCTGGTGATGGAAGCGCCCCTCGGCGCCTTCTACCTGCGCCACGTCACCAAGCCATTGGTACTGGTGGCGGGTGGCACTGGGTTGTCGGCACTACTGGGCATGCTCGATGAACTGGCCGCCAATGGTTGCGACCAACCGGTGCACCTGTATTACGGCGTGCGCGGTGCCGAGGACGTGTGCGAAGCGGCGCGTATCCAGGGTTATGCTGCGAAAATCGCAGGCTTTCGCTACACCGAAGTCCTCAGCGCCCCCTCCGACGATTGGCCCGGCAAGCGCGGCTACCTCACCGAGCATTTTGACCTGGCCGAATTGCGGGACAGATCGGCGGATATGTACTTATGCGGCCCCCCTCCAATGGTCGAATCCATCCAGCAATGGCTGGCGGATCAGGCACTTGATGGCGTTCAGCTGTATTACGAAAAGTTTACGCAGAGTAATATCTGACCCCTCAGCACTTCTGAGGGGCTGATGCGGCGTGCACTCAACCCTGAGAAAAACAAGTAGAAGGGAATGTTAATGGCGGATGACATGGTTAACCCGGTAGGCCTCAAGCGTGGCCTGAAGAACCGGCACATTCAGCTGATCGCCTTGGGAGGGGCGATCGGCACGGGGTTGTTCCTCGGCTCGGCCGGGGGACTCAAGTCGGCGGGGCCGTCGATGATCCTGGGCTACGCGATTGCGGGTTTTATCGCGTTCCTGATCATGCGCCAGCTCGGCGAGATGATCGTCGAAGAGCCGGTGGCCGGCTCCTTCAGCCACTTCGCGCACAAATACTGGGGCGGCTACGCAGGCTTCCTGGCGGGCTGGAACTACTGGGTGCTGTACGTACTGGTGGGCATGGCCGAACTGACGGCGGTGGGTAAGTACATCCAGTTCTGGTGGCCGGAGATCCCGACCTGGGTCAGCGCGCTGGTGTTCTTTGTCGCGGTGAACCTGATCAACACCCTGAACGTGAAGTTCTTTGGTGAAGCCGAGTTCTGGTTCGCGATCATCAAGGTGGTGGCGATTGTCGGCATGATCGTGCTCGGTTGCTACCTGCTGTTCAGCGGTACCGGCGGCCCGCAAGCCACGGTCAGCAACCTGTGGAGCCACGGCGGGTTCTTCCCGAATGGCGGCATGGGGCTGTTGATGTCCATGGCGTTCATCATGTTCTCGTTCGGTGGCCTGGAACTGGTCGGCATCACTGCCGCCGAAGCCAGCGAGCCGCGCAAAGTGATCCCGAAAGCGATTAACCAGGTGGTCTACCGGATCCTGATTTTCTACGTCGGCGCCCTGACCGTGCTGCTGTCGCTGTACCCCTGGGACCAACTGCTGCAAACCCTCGGCGCCTCGGGCGATCCCTACAGCGGTAGCCCGTTCGTGCAGATTTTCTCGCTGATCGGCAACGACACTGCCGCGCACATCCTCAACTTCGTGGTGCTGACCGCGGCGCTGTCGGTGTACAACAGCGGCGTGTACTGCAACAGCCGCATGCTGTTCGGCCTGGCCGAGCAAGGTGATGCACCCAAGTCGCTGATGAAACTGAACAAGCAAGGCGTGCCGATCCGCGCCCTGGCGATTTCGGCCTTGGTGACCATGCTGTGCGTGGTGGTCAACTACGTGGCGCCGCAGAGTGCCCTGGAGTTGCTGTTCGCGCTGGTGGTTGCCTCGTTGATGATCAACTGGGCGCTGATCAGTATCACCCACATCAAGTTCCGCAAGGCCATGGGCGAGCAAGGCGTGACGCCGTCGTTCAAGACCTTCTGGTTCCCGTTCAGCAACTACCTGTGCCTGGCGTTCATGCTGATGATCATCAGCGTGATGCTGGCGATCCCGGGTATTCGCGAGTCGGTGTATGCGATGCCGGTGTGGGTGGGGGTTATCTACATTGCCTACCGTTTGCGGGTGAGAAACGCAAAAGCCGTGACCGCATAAAACCTGTAGGAGCCGGCTTGCCGGCGATAGGCCTCAAGCCTTGCGGTAATTTTGAGGACGCCATCGCCGGCAAGCCGGGCTCCTACAGGTTTGGCGCATATGAAAAAGCCCCGGTCATCCGGGGCTTTTTGTTTAGAGCGTTGAGCGCACTCGCCACAACTCGGGGAACAACACTGTGTCGAGCATCTTGCGCAAATACCCCACGCCTTCCGTGCCGCCCGTGCCGGGCTGGAAGCCGATGATCCGCTCTACCGTCGTCACATGCCGGAAGCGCCATTGGCGGAACGAGTCCTCCAGGTCGATAAACTTCTCGGCCAACTGATACAGGTCCCAGTAGCGGTTCGGGTCGCGGTATACCTCACGCCATGCCGCCTCCACGGACTCATCGTGAACCGTCGCCGCCGTCGGGTCGCGCTCGGCACGTTTCGGGTCAATCGCCAGGCCGGCCTTGATCATCAGGTTGATCGCTTCGTCGTACAGCGACGGCGTGGCAATCGCCACTTTCAACTCGTTCAACAGCTCTGGCCGATGGGCGTGAGGCCGCAACAGCGCCGCGCTTTTGTTGCCGAGGATAAATTCGATCTCACGGTACTGGAACGACTGGAAACCCGACGACTGCCCCAGGAACGGACGAATCGACTTGTACTCCGAGGGCGTCATCGTCGCCAGCACGGCCCAGGCATGCACCAGTTGATCGAAGATCCGCGACACTCGCGCCAGCATCTTGAAGGCTGGCGGCAACTCGCCGAGGCGCACGTGTTCGCGGGCGGCCTTGAGTTCGTGGAGCATCAGTTTCATCCACAGCTCGGACGTCTGGTGTTGGATGATGAACAGCATTTCGTTGTGGTCCGGCGACAGCGGGTGCTGGGCGCTGAGGACTTTGCCCAGGTCCAGGTAATCGCCGTAGCTCATGGACTCGGAAAAATTCAGTTCGGCGTTATGCCATTCTTCAGGCGGCTGGTAGTCAGCAGAGAAAGGACATTGGCTCATCGCGTGGGCTCCTTGAGCGGACGGAGAATGGCGCGGACGGGGCTCGCGTCGAGGTTGGCGAAACGCAGCGGCAGGGCGATCAATTCATAGTCGCCCTCCGGTACGTCATCGAGCACGATGCCTTCGAGAATCGCCATGCCATGGCGGGCCACGGCGTTGTGAGAATCCATAGTCTTGGACTGCTGCGGGTCCAGGGATGGCGTATCGATGCCGATCAAGCGCACACCCAGGCTGGCAAGCAGCTCGATCGTTTGCGGGGCGATGGCGGTGAAATTCGAATCCCATTCAGTCAGCGGCGCTTGTGGATAAGTGCGCAGCAACACACGCTCGGGCAGGTTATCCACACGACCTTGCAACTGATGCGGCTGCACCAGCGCGCCGCTGTCCAGGCAATGCAGCACCCGGCATGGGCCCATGTACACATCCAGCGACACTTCGCCAATCGGCGCACCGTCCGCGCTGTAATGCAGCGGCGCGTCCACATGGGCGCCGGTGTGCGGCGACAAGGTGATACGCCCGACATTCACCGGACACTCCGGGCCAAACTGCCACACGCGCTCTTCCTGGAACGGCGTATCTCCCGGCCAGGTCGGGGTCGCCGTACTCAAGGGCGGGCTGATATCCCACCACGTTTTTATTGGGTTCATTTCAAGGCTCTCGGCGGTTACTGGGGTGAATGATACGAGGGCCGGCTGCGAATTTTCTTGCGAATTCTGGCGTGAGACGGGAAATCTTTCGCACTTACTGCGAAGAACGGACGAGAAATCGCACAAATATATCGTCCGGATGCGCCACCGTGCCCTGTGGGAGCCGGGCTTGCCCGCGATGACGGTGGCACTGCTTGCATCTTCATAGCCTGACACTCCGCTATCGCGGGCAAGCCCGGCTCCCACAGGGGTTCGCGGTAATTTCCGGATCATCACACCGCTGCGCTTCTGGGCATCCCGATGTCGAGTTCAGACCACTGACGCAACGCCCGAGGCCTTAGGGTGCACCCTTCCATTCCCTGCCTCGGAGTCATCATGTCCAAGCCCATCACCGTACTGCGCGACACCCACCCCCTGCCGGTCCTGGACGCGTGCAAATGGGAAAAACTCGAAGGCGACCCGCACACCGTCAACCTCAACGCCTACACCAGCGAAGACGGCAGCAAAATCATGGGCACCTGGATCTGCACCCCGGGCAAGTGGTATGTGGACTACGTAAAGTGGGAATACTGCCACTTCCAGGAAGGCTACTGCATCATCACCCCGGAAGGCCTGGAGCCGATTCACCTGCGGGCTGGGGATATCTTCGTGGTGGAACCGGGGATGAAGGGGACGTGGGAAGTGGTCGAGACAGTGCGTAAGTATTTTGTGTTTGCTTGAGCCGCAAAAACCCGGGAGCCCACTATTAGCAGGCTCCCGGAAACGCCCCTATTTGGGCTTGCGATAGCTGTTGATAATCGCCGAGAAGTCCTTGCCCCCTTCCCCACGCTGGCTCATCGATTGATACAACTGCTGGGCCACAGCGCCCAGAATCACGGGTTGCTTTGCCTGGCGCGCGGCCTCGGTAGCCAGGCCCAGGTCCTTGAGCATCAGGTCAGCCCCAAACCCACCGGTATAACCACGCGACGACGGTGCGGTTTCGATCACCCCCGGCCATGGGTTGTAGGTATCGGAACTCCAGCAACGTCCGGTGGAGCTGTTGATGATCCCGGCCAGCACCTGTGTGTCGATGCCCAGCGCATCGCCCAGGGCCATGGCCTCGCTGACGCCGACCATGCTGATGCCGAGCAACAGGTTGTTGCAGATCTTGGCGATCTGGCCGGTGCCGACGTCGCCGCAATGCACGATATTGCGGCCCATCTGCGCCAGCACCGGTTGCAGGGTGGCGAACAGTTCCGGGGTGGCGCCGACCATGAAGGTCAGCGTCCCTGCGCTAGCACCGCCGGTGCCGCCGGAGACTGGAGCATCAGCTATCACCACACCTTGCTTGGCCGCCGCAGCGGCAACCTCGCGGATGGTTTGCGGGTCGATGGTGCTGCAATCCACGGCCGGTACGCCTTCACCAATTCCGGCGAGCACACCGTCTTCATTCAGCCACACGCTGTGCACATGGGCAGCGGCGGGCAGCATGGTTATCACCAGCTCCGCGCCTTGTGCCGCTTCACGCGGTGAGCCTGCGACGGTGGCGCCCAGTTCTGCGAACGCCTTGAACACGCCTGGATTTACGTCGAACACGTTCAGCTTATTGCCAGCCAAAAGCAGGTTGCGGGCCATGGGCGCGCCCATGTTGCCCAAGCCGATAAATGCAATCTTCATGGTCGTCTCCCGGAATCAGCGCAGGTTGATGGTGGTGTTGACGCCATCGTTGACCGTGTCGTCGTCGAACCAGCGGCTGGTGACGGTCTTGGTCTGGGTGTAGAACTGCACCACTTGCTTGCCGTACGGGCCCAGGTCGCCGAGCTTGGAACCACGGGAGCCGGTGAAGCTGAAGAACGGCACCGGCACCGGGATCGGGATATTGATGCCGACCTGGCCTACGTCGATTTCGCTCTGGAACTTGCGCGCCGCCGCGCCGCTCTGGGTGAACAGGCCGGTACCGTTGCCGAACGGGTTGGCGTTGACCAAGGCGATCGCCTCGTCGAGGGTCGCGACCTCCAGCACCACCAGCACCGGGCCGAAGATTTCCTGGGTGTAGATCTGCATATCGGTGGTCACGCCCGAGAACAGGGTCGGGCCGACAAAGTTGCCTTGCTCGAAGCCCGGCACCCTGATGTCGCGGCCGTCCAGTTCCAGCTTGGCGCCTTCTTTCACACCGCTCTCGATGAGTTCCAGGATACGTGCCTTGGCGCGCTTGGAAATCACCGGGCCGACATCGGTACCGGCTTCGCTGCCCGCGTTGACCTTGAGCTTTTGCGCAAGCGCTTTCAGGTCCGGCAGCCATTGCTTGGACGCGCCCACCAGCACCACCACCGAGGTGGCCATGCAACGTTGGCCCGCCGCGCCGAAACCGGCACCGACCAGGGCATTGAGGGTGTGTTCACGGTTGGCATCCGGCAGCACCACGGCGTGGTTCTTGGCGCCCATCATCGACTGCACGCGCTTACCGTGTTTGCCGGCCAAGTCGTAGACATGAGTGCCCACGGCGGTCGAGCCCACGAAGGACACAGCCTTGATGTCTTTGTGGGTGCACAGTGCATCCACCACATCCTTGCCGCCGTGCACCACGTTGAGCACGCCAGCCGGCACGCCAGCTTCCAGCGCCAGCTCGACGAGCAGCATGGTCGACAGCGGGTCCTGCTCGGAGGGCTTGAGGACGAAGGTGTTACCGCAGGCGATCGCCATCGGGAACATCCACAGCGGGATCATCGCCGGGAAGTTGAACGGGGTGATGCCGGCGCACACGCCGATGGGTTGGCGCAGGGTGTAAGTGTCGACGCCACCCGCAACGTTTTCAGCGAACTCGCCCATCTGCAGCGTGCCGATGGAACAGGCGTGCTCCACCACTTCCAGGCCACGGAAAATATCGCCCTCGGCATCGGCAATGGTCTTGCCCTGCTCGTTGCTGAGGACCACGGCGATGCGCTTGGAATGTTCGCGGATCAAGGCTTGCAGCTTGAGCATGATGCGCATGCGCGCGCCGATCGGCGTCAGCTTCCAGGTCTGGAAGGCGCGGTGGGCAGCGTCGATGGCAGCGTTGACTTCATCGGCAGTAGCGAACGGGACTTTGGCCAGCACCTCTTGGGTGGCCGGGTTGACGATGTCTTGCCACTCGGAGGTCTTGGACTCGACCCACTCGCCGTTGATCAGCAACTTGACCTGTTGCACGGAAATATCGGCAGATGCGTTCATGTGGTCTCCAAATCTTATAGTTATGCAGAGAACCAAGGCGTTGAATCGCCTTGAAGAATGAGGCGTTCGGACTGTTTTTGGAGTATAGATGTGCAAATCTCTAATAAGAACGCACATAAAAGCCGGACCAATATGCAAAAAAACATCACGTCCCTGGGCTCCCTGAACTGGGATGACCTGAAGTTTTTCCTCGAAGTGGCCCGCACCCGCAAGGCCAGCGTGGCCGCCAAGCGCCTGGCGGTGGACTACACCACCGTGTCGCGGCGCATCAGTTCACTGGAAGTGTCACTCGGCACCCTGCTGTTCGAAAAATCCCGGACCAACGGTTTCGTGCTCACCACCGAGGGCCAGCGTCTGCTGGGTTATGCCGAGTCCATCGAAAGCACCCTGCACATGGCCTGCGAGCAAGTCTCCGGCTCCGGCGTGGCGCTGTCGGGCCATGTGCGCATGGGCTGCACCGAAGGGTTCGGGAGCTTCTTCGTCACCCCGCAGTTGAGCCACTTCGTCGACACCTACCCGGCCATCTCGGTGGACATCCTGCCCCTGCCCCACTTCATCAGCCTGTCCAAGCGCGAAGCCGACATCGTCATCGCCCTGGAACGGCCGGAACACGGGCCGTATGTGTGCTGCAAACTGTGCGACTACAAATTGCAGCTGTACGCGACCCAGGAATACCTCGACCAGCACCCACCGATCCGCAAACCGGCGGATTTGGCCGAGCATCCGTTTATCAGCTATGTGGATGACTTGGCGTTCAGCTCGGAGTTGTTGTACCTGGCGAATGTGGTGCCCGGCGCCAGCGCCAGTTTGCGCAGCACCAGTGTGATCGCGCAGTACGTGGCGGCGCAGCAGGGCCGGTCGATGGCGATATTGCCGTGTTTTTTGGCGGCGCAGGATCCACGGCTGTTACCGGTGCTGGGGGAGCAGATTTCCATCACTCGCCAGTTTTGGATGTATTGCCGGGAGGACTTGAGGAAGTTGAAGCGGATTACATTGCTGTGGGACTACATCAGGGAAGTGACGGAGCAGAATCAGGGGTTGTTGATGGGGGAGACGCGAGAGATGGTGTATTCGGGTATGTAGTTTGCCCCATTAAAGGTCAAAATGTATCTCTAGAATCCTACTCCCGCTTCTGCAATTCGGTGGGTGGCCCATTATAAAAAATCTTTGGAAGGAGCCCTCAGCTACGTAACGCAACCTGTATTCTGCCAAGGTAAAATTAGACCTTTACCCAACCTAATAAAAACTCTAGACGTTCAGAGTCACTCAGCAAGGGGCCTATATTTGTATGAGCTATGGACCAACGCACATTCCTTCACGAGGCTTCTGTATTTACTGCAAAGCCTCAGGTGTGAGATTGACTGACGAACATATCATGCCTTATTTCATAGGAGGCTCCCACGTACTTAAAGAGGCAAGCTGTGATAATTGCGCAAAAATAACGTCACGATTTGAAATGGATGTTTCTAGAGAGCTTTGGGGCGATGCAAGAATAGTCTACAACGCGCCCTCACGCCGCAAGAAAAAAAGACCTAAATACATACTTATGCGCGACGAGAAGAATCCAGGCTATAAAATTAAAATCCCAACAAAAGATTGTCCTGCCGTAATGGTGTTTTACAAGATGCCAAAGGCCGGAATTTTACAGGGGCTCCCAGAGTCCGTTGATCTTTCACAAAGCTGGGAATTAGTGTCACCCGTCGACGAGGAAAAAATAAATAGTTTCACCGCTAAGTATGGGCAGCGCCCCGTAATGAGCTTTAGACATGTACCGGACAGTTTTGCACGACTACTGGCAAAAATAGCTTATGGGCAAGCGCTATGCACTTTGGCTCCAAGCGACTTCCACCCAATCTGCTTGCCATATATTCTTGGTCAAAAGAAAAATTTATCTTACATAGTTGGCGGCAGAGGAAGCTACTCTGATATGAAATTAGAGCTAGGTTATGAGATGAAAACAATTTATCTCAAAGCCCCGGGCAAGCTATTAATTATAGTGGAAATCAGGATACTCCCCAACAACTCAACCCCGACCTATCATATTGTAGTTGGTTATGTAGACGGAGAAGAAAACTCAGATCAACTCTATGAAAAATTCAAAACAACAGATTCATTTGAAATCCCCAATCGTAGCCCGAACCACTCAATTAATAATGACGACCTCCATTGGATGCCTTCAATATGGCCATTACCAGGCCTACCATAATAATTACTTCAAAGTAATCAAATACAAAATATAACCAATCACAGCTTATCTAGCGGAATAACCCCCCCAAAACAAACACAAATCTCCTCTATAAAAAGTCAAAACAAAATTTTATAAATCCCAAATAGGCCAAGAGCAACAAAAATATAGAAAATAACCTGAACGCTTTTCTTGGTTACCTTTTGATTAATTACGCCAAGCTCATCAAAAAACAAACCCACAAACTCATGCTGCTCAATATCCATCTTCATCCCGAGAGACGGAAACAACTCTTTTGCCTCTAAATACTTAAGCCTAGCCAAATTAGCAATCAATTCATTATCATCAGCAAGCTTCAACCTATCATCCTCGAAGGCTCCCCACGCCATCATTCGCGCTGCTTTCTCTCCCTCTGATGGTAATAAATCGATTACAGCCACCCGTAGATGGAGTTCTGTATTCACTTTTTGGTTTCCGTATAGGTCTAAATTTCGCATGCGGAGCTCCGTCCTTTGATTGCAAAATCTTAGCATTTCAAGAGAGCACGTGAAGGCCAACGTTAAAGTACACAGGTGATATGAACTTCATCTGTAAGCTGCGCGGGGCTGAGCGAAGACTCACTACGCAGGACGTAGGTCAAATTTTTACGGCATTAAAGGGCTATCAACGACGATTCTCTTTAAATTGCAGGACGTTTCCTAGAGAATCTCCGACCTATTGTGCCTTAGGGTTCGAGTCATTAGCCTCCGTATTTCGCTGACATCAGCGAACGGGTTTAGCGACCCGAACCCGGACACAGCCTCCAACGTCAAGCGCTTCATGCTCGTCGTTGTCGTGTTATGGCGGCTGTGCGTGGGAGACCTTCGGGTCTGCCGGGTCCTGGGTCCGGTTCGCTAACCTGCGTACAGCTGCCACCCTTTCATGTTTAGCGACATGAGTGGGTGGCTCCCTAAACTCCCAGGTATAGATCATGACTAAAATCGTCCCCGATCCACCGCTCTCCTCCATCACCACCCTCGGCGTAGTCACCTTCGGCGACTACGGCGAAAACCAAAAACCGCTGTTCCGCGTCAACGCCGGCATGCCCATTGAGGAAGCTTTAGAGCACGCCTCCACCCTGCTTTTTTACTCCAAGAAACTCGCAATGGAAGCCGCCATGGATGTGCGCGGCGAACAATACGCGTGGGCCGCGCATTACCTGTGTGAGATGGGTAAGGCCGTGGTTGATGACCTGACGCAAGCGATGACGCCGGGCCGTTAAGCGAACGAGGTCTCAAGCACACCGCAAAACCCACTGTGGGAGCTGGCTTGCCTGCGATGGCTGTGTATCAGCCAGTACATCCGGTACTGAGACACCGCTATCGCAGGCAAGCCAGCTCCCAAAGTTGATTGGGTTTCACATTGAGATTGGCGGGACGGGTTCAGTCCGACTTCACCACGATCGACACCCGCCGATTCTCGGTGCGCCCCGCCACCGTGGTGTTCGGTGCCACCGGCTCGCTGCTGCCCAGCCCGCGCAGCTGGATGTTCTCTTCCTTCATGCCCACACCGGTCAACACCGTCGCCACGCTTTTTGCGCGGCGCAGGGACAGTTGCTGGTTGTAGGTTTCCTTGCCCGACGCATCGGTGTGGCCGTCGACGCGGACGCGTTCGATGCCGACGCCCAGCAGGGCCTTGCCGATGCGTTGGACGATCTCGGTGCTGGGTGGGTTGAGCGTCTCGACGTCGCTGCCGAACAGTACTTTGCCGGACAGGCCGAATGCCCAGCCTTCGTCGGTCAGTTCAAAGCCTTGCTGCTTGAGGACCGCTACTTGCGCCGGGGTAAGGCCTTTGGGGGGTGGCGTCTGGCAGCCGCCGAGGGCGAGCAGTGCCACCAGCAGGGGGATAAACATGAAACGCACGGTCGAGAACAAGGGATCAGCTCCTGTGGTGAACGTTGGCGGCGGAGGGCTCCGACTCTGCCGTTTGCTGGCCGCCCGAGGACAAACGTTTGGCCTGGTACATCGCCGCGTCGGCAGCATTGAGCAAGGTGCCGGGTGTGGCGCCATGATCAGGGTAGATGGCGATGCCAATACTGAGGGAGGTCAATACCTGGGTGTTGCCGGGCACGGGGATCGGCAGGTCCATGCTGGCGATGATCTTGTCGGCGATGCGCTGGGCGTCTTCTACCTTGTGCAGCGGCGCCAGCAGGATGGCGAACTCGTCACCGCCCAGGCGCGCCACCAGGTCATCCTCACGCAACTGGGCCCGTACACGTTCGGCGACGGCCACGAGCACGGCGTCACCGGCAGCGTGGCCAAAGCTGTCATTGATCTCTTTGAAGCGATCGCTGTCGAGGTACAGCACTGCCAGCTGCTCTTTGGCCTTGGCCGCGCTGCGCAGGGCACGGATCAATCGGCCTTCGAAGAACGCGCGGTTGGGCAGGCCGGTGAGGCTGTCGTGGTTGGCCTGGTGGGCGAGGGATTCGTTTTCGCTTTGCAGGTGGTTTTGCCAGGCCTCCATCTCGCCGAGCAGGGCGTTGAAGTCACTGCCCAGGCTGTCGAGTTCGGCGATTTTTGCCGGTGGTACGCGGCGGTCGAAGTCGCGCTCGCTGCGGGCGGCGTGGGCCACGGCGGCGAGGCTTTGCAGTGGGCCGGTGATACCGCGCAACAAGCGTCGCGCCAAGTGCAGGGCGATCCACGCGCTGAGCGCGGTGCAGATGAGGATCCCGGCCAGGCCGCTGAGCAGGAAGCGCAGCAGGCTGCCACCGTGCCCCGTGAGGTGAGTACTGCCGATGGCTCGCCCTTGGTGGAGGATCGGCTGGCTGATGGGTTGTTCGAGCAAGGTGTGCGCCAGTTCCAGTTCAACCCGCGAGAGCATGCCGGTATCCGGGCGTATCCACTGCGCCAGCAACTTGCCATTGGCGTCGAAGACTTCGGCCTGGGCCACCTCTTCGGTGGAAGCGATCAGGCTGAGGGCTTCGGTGGCTGCCGCGCTGTCGTTGAACACCACCGCCGCTTCCACGGTGTAGTTGATGGAGCGCGCGATCAGGTGCAGGTTGTGTTCGGCATACACCCGCAGCGCCAACACCCCCAGCAAGGTCAGCGAGACGCTCGCCAGGATCACGGCTACCAGCGCCAGGATCAGGTGCCCTCGGCCGATGACCGAGCGCAATGTCGGTCGCACTTTATCGACCTTCATGGCGCAGGCGCTCGGCGACGGGACAACTGCAGCACGCTGGGGTGAATGCGCACGCCGCTGCGCGCCACGGAGTCGAGGTTGACCTCGAAGGACACCTGCTCATCCCCCACCCGCAGGCAGAACAGGCTGCCCACCGTACACTGGTCGCCGCCTTCGCTGATGCTGAGCACCGGATGACCGATCAACGAGGTAAACAGCTGGCCACGCTCATCGGCACTGAGTTTGCCGATGTACACCGCATCGCACGCGTTGACGATATCCGAATGGCTGGCCAGCAGACGCTGCACCACGACCGGACGGCCGGTGGCCTGTGTGGTGCCTTTGATCAAGTCGTCGGTGTATTGGGTCGGGCCGACGATACACAGGCGCAATTGCGCAGGCTCAACCGGCCAGCGCGCATAACTGAGGATACCCAATACCACTTGGGTGACCGCCTGGGCGCGTTGCGCAGCAAGGCCTGCGGGGTCGGATGCCTGGGCAGAAGCGTGCGGCGTAAGCACACACAGGACCGCCACCAGCAGCAGGCGTCTCCAGCTCAAACTGCGCTCTGTGGGCGAGACAGCCACGTTCATGCAGCGATTCTCTCAGGTATTTTTTAAATGATGCCGCAACGATAGCACAGCGGCGGAAAACCCCGCGAAGACGGGTCTTCGCGGGGGCCGCTATTTTTTCAGAAAAATCAGACGCCTGAATCAGAAATATCACATGACCTGTCAGTCAGTTTTTTCAGGCTCGTGACCCAACTCCAGCATCAACCCACTCAAGCGCTTGACCTTGCGCCTCACGGCTTCTTCGAACACGCCGCCACGGGGCTCGATCAGGCTGAACCAGCGCTTGGCTCGGGTGATGCCGGTGTAGATCAACTCTTTGGTGAGCACCGGGTTCAAGGCATCCGGCAGGATCAGCGCAGTATGGGTGAACTCCGAGCCCTGGGATTTATGCACGGTCATGGCGTACACGGTTTCCACATCATTCAGACGGCTGGGCAGCACAAATCGCACGCCGCCTTGGCCATCGTTACGTGGGAAGGCCACGCGCAGCACCTGGGGGCCTCCGTCGCTTTCGGGCAATTTGAGTGCAATGCCGATGTCACCGTTCATCAAGCCCAGGCCGTAATCGTTGCGGGTCATCAGCACCGGGCGGCCTTCGTACCATTGCTCGTCGCCTTCGATCAGCCGCACCTTGCGCAAGGCCGCGGTCATGCGCAGGTTCAGGCCTTCCACGCCCCAGGGGCCTTTGCGTACCGCACAGAGCAGTTGGAACGCGTCGAAGGCTTGCAGCAGCTGCTGCGCCCAGAGGGTCCAGGCGGGGTCTTCACGTGGGGTGCCGGGGGCTGGCCGCGCGCTTTGCAACAGGTTGAGGTAATAGCGATAACCCTGGGCACCGCCACCTTGTCCGTCCAGTACCAAGCGCTCCAGGGCATGGTCATGCTCGCCCTTGAGGCTGACACAGAACAGGTCATCGTGACTGCGCGCCGCCAACAGCTTGCGGGCTTCTTCGGCGTTTTGCTGGTTGACCCAACGTGCCAGTTGGCCGATGCCACTGCCTTCGCCAAAACGTCGCGAGTAGCGCAGCATCACCACTTGCTGTGCCAGGGGATGGGTACCGTCGAGATCTTCTTGCAGGCCACTGGCGCTGAGGTCTTCACCGCTGACGGTTTGCAGCCATTGGCGGGTTTCGGCGCTGTAGAAGCCGGCTTCGGCGTCACGGCACAAATCACCCAGTACCGCGCCCGCCTCTACCGACGCCAGTTGGTCCTTGTCGCCCAACAGGACCAGGCGAGCATGGGGCGGCAAGGCGTCGAGCAGGTTGGCCATCATTTCCAGGTCGATCATCGAGGCTTCGTCGACGACCAGCACATCCAGGGGCAATGGGTTGCCAATGTGATGACGAAAATGCCGCGTGCCCGGGCGACTGCCCAGCAAGCGGTGAACGGTGGTGACCTGGGTCGGGATCTTTTCCTTCACGCTGTCCGGCACTTTCAGCGACAGCACTTGTTGGCTGATGGACTCGGTCAGGCGTGCGGCGGCCTTACCGGTGGGGGCGGCCAGGCGAATGCGCAATGGACCGCCGGTTTCCACCGCCGGCGCCTGCAACAGCGCGAGCAGGCGCACCACGGTGGTGGTCTTGCCGGTACCGGGGCCGCCGGTGACGATGCTGAATGCACCGCGGGTAGCCAGTGCGCAGGCGAGCTTTTGCCAGTCGATCACACCATCGGGCGGCGGTTGGTCGAACAGGCTGTCGAGGCGCTGCGGCAAATCGGCGGCGACGCTTTCCTGAGTGGCAAGACGCAGGCGCAAGGCGGTGTCGATGCGCCGCTCGTAAGTCCAATAGCGGCGCAGGTACAGGCGCTTGCCGGACAGGACCAAGGGGCGACTCTGGGCGGCTTCGCTGCCATCAACTGCCAACGCCACCAGATGGCTGGCGGCCAGCGCATGGCACCAGTGGGCGCCGTCGAGGCCGTCGAGCAACTGCGACGGCAGCAGCATGGCGCCGGTTTGCAGGTCGCCTTCAGGCGGCAACGACAGGGCAAAGTCCGGCGCCTTGAGGGTTTCGAACAGGTCGAGGCAGACGTGGCCATGGCCCAATTGATGGCTGGTCAGCGCCGCAGCCAGCAGCACCAGCGGGTCAGCGTGGGGATCCAGTTCGTGCAGGAAGCCGACGAAGGCTTTGTCCAAGGCACGCAACCAACCGCGATCGACCCAACGCTCCAGCAGTTGCACCAGGTCGGCGGCCTTGCTGAGGGGCATCAGCGCCTCCAGCGGTAACGGCGACAGGCTCATAACAACACTCCTTGTTCCCAGGCGGGCTCAACCTTGGGCGGGATGGGCTTGCCCTGGAACAACAGGTCCAGGCCTTCGATCAGTTCCCGTGGCGGCCGGGTGAAATACGCACCCTGGCTCGCCGACTGGGTGCCGCGCAGGAACAGGTACAGCGCGCCGCCGACATGGCGGTCGTAGTCGTAGTCCGGCAGGCGCGCCTTGAGTTGGCGGTGCAGGGCCAGCAGGTAAAGCACGTATTGCAGGTCGTACCGATGATCGAGGATCGACTGTTCCATGGCGTCCGAGGTGTAGGCCGAATCGTCGGGACCGAGCCAGTTGGATTTGTAATCGGCCACGTAATAGCGGCCGTCATGTTCGAAGGTCAAATCGATGAAGCCCTTGAACATGCCGTTGAGCAGCACAGGCTCGGCGGCGACGCGGGAAACGCCGTTGTGGGTGTATTGGCACACCAGCTTATCGAGGGCGAGTACGTCGACCTTGTGGCTGGCGAACCAGAACTCCATCTCGATCTGGTACTGCTGCAAAGCGCTCAGGGGGACGTAGCCGTTATCCACAGGCAGTGGCGTTTGCAGCAGGTGGCCGAGCCAGCCGCTGAGGGTGATGATCCAGCCTTCCCAGTTGCGCCGATTGCAGCGGGCGCCCACGGCCTTTTCGATGGCCTCGGGCGTGACGTTGAAGCCCTCCTCCCCCGCCCATTCCAGCAGACCGTGCAGGAAGGTCCCTGGGTTCGGGCCGCGTGGGAAACGGTGAATATCGCCGCCGGACGCCGCCACTTCGCGCGGTGCATCGGGGTCGAGGCGCTCGTCATCGAAGAGCTTCTGGGCCTGTGGACTCTCCGGCGCTTCGAGCGTGGCGGCGCTCATGCTGTCGCCGATGCGCAACGCGCTGTAGGAGGCAATCCACCAGTTTTCTGCAGCCTTGCGCTTGGGCAGCAAGGGCGCCCGCAGCCTGGCTTCGTTGCGAGGTGGGTGAAAGACGATGTCTTGCGCGTCGGGCACTTGGTTGTAGTCGATGGCGGGACACCCTGCTTGCAGGTCCAACAACCAGCGCGCCAAACCGGCAGACTCCGCCAACGACGCGCCAGCGCCGAGCAAATAGCCCAGCGCTGAGAGGTGCAATACAGAGCTATTGCTGTTGCCGCGCTTGAGGTCGGCGATGCCCAGCCAGCATGCATGCTTGGCGCGGGTAAGCGCTACATACAACAGGCGCAGGTCTTCGGCCAGGCGCTCGTTATCAGCCTGGACGATCAACTCAGGCGTAGGGCGCAGGCTGACGTGGGATTTGCCGTGTTCATCGTGGTAGTGCAGCGGTAAACGGCTGCCGTCCACTGGTTTGGCCGAGCAGATAAACGGCAGGAAAACCAGGTCGTACTCCAGGCCTTTTGACTTGTGGATCGTCACCACCTTGACCAGTTGTTCATCACTCTCCAGGCGCAGGATTTGTTCTTCACCCGCTTGGCCGGAGAGTGCCAGGTGTTCGGCCAGATGTCGGATCAGTGCCTGTTCGCCGTCCAGTTCCGATGCCGCTTGTTGCAGCAATTCGCTGAGGTGCAGCAGGTTGGTCAGCACGCGTTCGCCATCGCTGCGTGCGATCAGGGTTTGCGGCAATTTAAAGTCGTGCAGCAGGCGGCGCAGCATCGGCAGCACGCCTTGGGTCCGCCATATCGCGCGGTAGCCACGGAACTGCATGAC
Organism: Pseudomonas sp. AC112; assembly: GCF_979253545.1. Lineage (NCBI taxonomy): Bacteria > Pseudomonadati > Pseudomonadota > Gammaproteobacteria > Pseudomonadales > Pseudomonadaceae > Pseudomonas > Pseudomonas sp. AC112. The sequence continues at coordinate 3,327,686 of NZ_CEEDCM010000001.1, read as the reverse complement.
GCGGCTTTCCCACGCCAGTTCATCCTGGTTCAGACGCTCCAGTTCCGGCAACGACAGGTTCAGGGTGACGCACGCCAAGGCGGCGCGCAGCGGGCGCTCGACATCCGGCTCGGCGCAGGCCTTTAGCCAGGCGAGCAGGTCGTGGGCCTCTTGGGCAGCGAACACCGAGTCCTTGTCGGACAAATACACACTGCGCACACCACGGGCAGCCAGTTCGGCACGTACGGCCTGGGCCTCCTTGCCGTCGCGCACGAGGATGGCGATGTCTGACGGGCGCACGCCTTTGAAGCTGCCGTCCGGTTGTAGGAAGCCTGCGCTGCCTTGCTGCCCGCCGTTGAGCAATTCAACGATGTGCGTGGCACAGGCCGCCGCAAGCTGCTGACGATACAGCACGTTGGAAACCGGCTGGTCAGTAGGCAACTGCCAGAGGTTCATGGCTGGCAGTGTCTGGCCATCCACCTGAAGTTGCTCCTTGCGACCCTGGGACAGCACCGAATGGAAAGGCACCGGGTTTTCACCGTTCGGCTCGCGGAACAGGAACGCGCCGCGACCTGTTTCTGCACGCTGGAACACGTGGTTCACGGCCTCCACCATTGCGTGGCTGGAGCGGAAGTTGGTGCCCAAGGTGTGGTGACGACCGGTGGTGGACTGACGGGCGCGCAGGTAAGTGTAGATATCGGCGCCACGGAAGGCGTAGATCGCTTGCTTGGGGTCGCCGATCAGGAACAGGCCACTGTCGAGGTGGTTTTCTTCGATGCGATAGATGCTGTCGAAGATGGCGTATTGCACCGGGTCGGTGTCCTGGAACTCATCGATCAAGGCCACTGGGAATTGCTCGCGGATCACACTGGCCAGGCGTTCGCCGCCGTCTGCCTGGAGCGCAGCGTTGAGGCGGATAAGCATGTCGTCGAAACCCATTTCGGCGCGGCGACGCTTTTCTTCTTCAAAGCGTTTGCCGACCCAGCCAGCGGCGTGCTGCAACACGGCGGCGTCGGGGGTCGGCAGCGCATCAAGGGCCGCCTTGAGTCCGGCCATGGCGTCGATAGCGGGATGCTGCGGCGGCTCGCCTTTCCAGGCTTCGGCCATGCCGTCGGGCGTCAGGCGGGTGAAGCCGGTGCCGATGTCCAGTTGCTCAAGGGATTCGTCAGTGGCCCAGGCGCTGATCTTTTCGAACCACGGCTCGAAGAAGCGTGCTTGCATCTTGCGGCCATCGACGGCCTTGGCGGCCACGGCTTGCAGGCAGATATCGCGCAGCTCGGCGGCCCATTGTTGCCAGGGGGCCTTGAGTGTCTGCAGTGCTTCGCGGCGCTCTTGCAGGCAGGCGTTGATTAGCTCGGCGGGCTCGCGGGTTTCATCCGTAGGCCGTTCGCTGCCGAACAACGCGCGTACCCGTGGCATCAGCGCGGCAGGGCCGCTCCAGTTATTGCGTACCCAGTTGAGCGCATCGTCGTGCATCGGGTAGCAGAACAGCCGCCAGTAATCACGCAATACTTCGCCGAGCAAGTCAATGTGATCGGTTTCCAGGGTCTGGGTGAACAGGCTGCCACTGTCGAAGGCATGTTCGCGCAGCATGCGCTGGCACCAACTGTGGATGGTCGAGACGGCGGCTTCATCCATCCATTGGGCGGCGATGTCCAGGCGATTGGCGCAGGCGGGCCATTGTTCGGCTAGGTAATCGGCGCGCAGATCGGCGATCAGGGCGTCTGGCTGTTCAATCTCTTCACGAAAAAACCGCGCGGCTTCGGCCAGGCGGATGCGGATGCGTTCGCGCAGTTCTTTGGTGGCGGCATCGGTGAAAGTCACTACCAGGATTTGCGGTGGCAGCAGTTCGCGGCCAAAGCCTGATTCATCGCCTCCATGGCCGAGGACCAGGCGCAGGTAGAGGGCGGAGATGGTGAAGGTCTTGCCGGTGCCAGCGCTGGCTTCAATCAGCTGGCTGCCTTTGAGCGGGAAGGCCAGGGCCAAGGGTTTGCTGGTCATGCGCCGTCCTCGCCAGTGAGTGATCGCCATGGGGCGTTGAGCAGCGGGCGATAGAGGGTTTCGCACCACCCTTCGAACTCTTCGCTGGCGATGAGTGTGGCGTAGTCGGGAAATTGCCGGGTGAGCGCCGGGGTTTCGCGACGCTCGCCATCGGTGGTCAGGCCGTCGCCTTCGTAGGCTTTACTGGCAGCTGCTTGCGCCTTGGCAGGATCGGTTTGGCTGAGCCACGCGAAAGCGGTTTTCACGGCAACGGGCAGTGGCTGGCTCATTCCGACTTGCCAGGCGAGCAGCAGGTTGCCGAGGATTTCCTGGGCATTGGATCTATCCAGTGGTGGCAGGAGCAGGGTGTCGTCGCTGGCGACCAAGCCGGTGCTTAACGGTAGACCGCAGGCACAGGCGACCACGTGATTGACCCAGGGGCGAATCAGGCGATGCCATTTGCGGGTCTTGATCGAGCCGATACTGTTGGGAATAGTGGTGACGCTGAGTAAACCGCCATCACTGCGCCGATGCAGACTGCTGACCCAGCCTTCCAACTGAACGCCATGATGCTCAAAACTGACGGGTTCGGCGCCGGGGTGCGGGGTGGGCCAAAGGGCCAGCAACTGCTGGTAGCGTCGCAGCAGATCGGGCAAGGGCTCGATCAGCTCGTTGCGCAGGCACTCACCGAAACCCACCATCGGCAACAGGCCACTGCCTTGTAAACGCAGGGCCTGGGCATTCAGCGCCTGGTCGAGGTGATCGGGTTGTGTGAGTGCGGCGCTGAGCAGGCTGTCGCTCAGGCTATAGCGTTGCAGTGCATCGAGAACGAAGGGCTCTTCGTCAGCCAGCGGCACCTCGGCGGCTTCGAAGAACACTTTCAGGCGTTGGCTGAAGAAGTGTTTGACTGGGTTGCGCAGGAAGTCTTGAAGCTGGCCGAGACTCAGGGGTTCTTCCTGTTGATGGGGAGCCAGGTCGTGTTCGGCTGGGATGGCATCGGAGGCCTCGTGGAGCAACTGCCATTCGCGCGCGTAGCTGAACAGCGCATCGCCCTCATGGAAATAACGGGCGCTGAACGGTTGCAGCGGATGCTCTTGTGTCATGGCGTCAATCAGCGGCGTGTCACTGTTTGCGAGGTGCCAGCCGCTGGCGAGATGGTCACGCAGTTGACCGATCAGTACCGAGGCCGGGCGGTCACTGTTGTCACGGATGCTGCGGCCGACCCAGCTGATATAGAGCTGGTCACGTGCTGAAAGCAGCGCTTCGAGCAGCAGGTAGCGGTCGTCTTCACGGCGTGAACGGTCGCCGGGGCGGTAGTCGCTGCCCATCAGGTCGAAGTCCAGCGGTGGTTGCGCGCGCGGGTAATCACCGTCATTCATGCCGAGCAGGCAGACCAGCTTGAAGGGGATCGCACGCATGGGCATCAGGGTGCAGAAATTGACAGCTCCTGCGAGGAAGCGCTGGGACAGGCGACCTTGGTCGAGGCCGGCGAGCCAAGCTTCACGGACGACAGTGAGCGGTAACTCATCCTGCAGACCCACGGACTCGCAGGTTTCTAGCCAAGTCTCCCTGAGTTGTTCTAGTTGGCCTAGCAGGTAGTCGTCGTGTTCGCTGCTCGGCAGGAAGAACAGTTGCATCAGGCGTTGCAGGCGTTCGCCCCACTCTTTGGGCGATGCGGGCTGCGACAAAGCTTGATGGGCGTCGTTGAGTGCGTCGAGCAAGGCAACCAGTGGACCGATCAGGGCGGCGTCGAGGCCACCGATTTCGTCGTAGGGCTCGATGCCATCACACGCGGCGCCGGTGCCTACGGCGTAACCGAGCAACATGCGGCGCAGGCCGAAACGCCAGCTGTTTTGTTCCAACGCCTTTGGCAGGCCCAGGCCGGCACGTTGTTCGGCGTTGAGACCCCAGCGGATGCCGGCACCTTCTATCCAGCGATGCAGCGTAGGCAGGTCGCGCTCCTTGATGGCGAAGCGTTCGCGCAGGGCCGGAACGTCGAGCAGGTCGAGGATCTCGCTGACAGGGAAGCGGCTATCGGGGAGTTTCAGCAAGTGTTCGACGGCAATGAGCAGAGGGTCGCGACCGCGCTGGCCTTGGTCAGTCAGGGTGAACGGAATGAAGCGTGGGTCGTTGCGCTCAAGCTGGCCGAATACGGCGCGGATGTGCGGTGCGTAGCTGTCGACGTCGGGGACCATGACGATGATGTCCCGGGGGCGCAGCGTGGGGTCGGCGCTGAAGCGCTGGAGCAGTTGGTCGTGGAGGATTTCCACTTCGCGTTGGGCGCTGTGTGCAATGTGGAAGCGGATTGAGGTATCGCGGTCTAGATCGACAGCAGGCCATAGTTCGCGGGTTTCGTTGAGTGGGCGCAGTTCGAGAATATCGTCCTGGAGCTGGTTGAGCAGTGTGGTCGGTTCGCTGTCACTGAACAGGTCGATGCGGCCGTCACGGAATGCGGCGCGGTAGCTGTTGGGATCGTCGTAGCTGTCCAGCAGGCTGATGTAGTCACGGCCTTGTTTACCCCACGCGGCCAATAATGGGTGAGCGTGCTGGTGCAGGGTTTGTGGGTCGATGGTAACTGGCATGCCCGCTTTGCGGGCCTGACGCTTGTATTCGTTACGTAGTAGGTCTTTGTCGGCGACGATGTCGGACCAATGGTGGCGACAAGGGTTGTGTACGCAGAGCAAGACTTGGCTGAATCGCGCGAGACCGGCGAGGGCTTCCAGTGCCTGTGCCGGCAACGAGGAGATGCCGAAAACGATGACTCGGGATGGCAGGCCCTCGGGTGCTGTTTCCACTGTATTGATGCGCTCGATAAAGCGTTGGTGAACGCCGGCGCGACTTTCGGCCATGCCTTCTTCACCGACATCCAGCAACAGTGCGCGCCATAGTTCAGCTTGCCAGCAGTTGGCTGGGTTGAGCGGTTTTGATTCGCCTCGACCGTTGCGCAGTTGGTGGCGGCCGGCAGCCCAGTCTTCGAGCCAATCGGCGCGGTAGACCTGATATTGGTCGAACAAGTCAGCCAGGCGCTCGGCGAGTTGGTAGCGTTTGCGCAAATCGGTGTCGTGGGTGAGAAAACGCTGCAGCGGTTCGAAGTGCGGTTGATCGATAAGCTCCGGCAGCAGTCGCATGAGGCGCCAGGTCAGCGGGGCTTTGTCGAGCAGGGACTTGGGCGGAATTTCATCTTTGCCCAAGACCATACGATATAGCTGCCACATAAAGCTGCCAGGCAATTGAACATCGATTGCTGCGGCTATTCCGCAGCCGCCCATGTCGTCTTTTTCCGGATCTTCAGCCAGGGCCAGCTTGAGCCATTGAGCGATGCCGTTGCTTTGTACCAGGGCAATTTCGTTTTCCAGGGGCGCCAGGGGATAGCGGCGCATCCAGCTGACCACCAGGCTGCGCAGTTCATCCAGGCGGTTGCCGTGAACCACCATGAATCCAGCACTGAGGGACGTCGCATCCGGCATAACGGCTTCCTTGGGAAAAGCAAAATCGAGGGTGCGACTTTAGCACTGTGGGCAGTTTTTGGCGGAACTCGGATGTTAGCTGTCTTTTCGACCGCCCAAAACAAAACCCCATCTGCTTTCGCAAATGGGGTTTCGGAATTTAATCTTGACGATGACCTACTCTCACATGGGGAAACCCCACACTACCATCGGCGATGCATCGTTTCACTGCTGAGTTCGGGATGGGATCAGGTGGTTCCAATGCTCTATGGTCGTCAAGAAATTCGGGTACTGAGTCGTGACCAGTTGGTCTCGCTTCAGCAAATTGGGTATGTGATAGTTTTCGGTGTTTTGTGAGCGTCGAACTTTCGGTTCATTTCGTCTTCACACACCGCAATCTGATGCTCGTTAGAGTAGTCAAATTGCTTGGGTGTTATATGGTCAAGCCTCACGGGCAATTAGTATTGGTTAGCTCAACGCCTCACAGCGCTTACACACCCAACCTATCAACGTCGTAGTCTTCGACGGCCCTTCAGGGAACTCAAGGTTCCAGTGAGATCTCATCTTGAGGCTAGTTTCCCGCTTAGATGCTTTCAGCGGTTATCTATTCCGAACATAGCTACCCGGCAATGCCACTGGCGTGACAACCGGAACACCAGAGGTTCGTCCACTCCGGTCCTCTCGTACTAGGAGCAGCCCCTCTCAAATCTCAAACGTCCACGGCAGATAGGGACCGAACTGTCTCACGACGTTCTAAACCCAGCTCGCGTACCACTTTAAATGGCGAACAGCCATACCCTTGGGACCGGCTTCAGCCCCAGGATGTGATGAGCCGACATCGAGGTGCCAAACACCGCCGTCGATATGAACTCTTGGGCGGTATCAGCCTGTTATCCCCGGAGTACCTTTTATCCGTTGAGCGATGGCCCTTCCATACAGAACCACCGGATCACTAAGACCTACTTTCGTACCTGCTCGACGTGTCTGTCTCGCAGTCAAGCGCGCTTTTGCCTTTATACTCTACGACCGATTTCCGACCGGTCTGAGCGCACCTTCGTACTCCTCCGTTACTCTTTAGGAGGAGACCGCCCCAGTCAAACTACCCACCATACACTGTCCTCGATCCGGATAACGGACCTGAGTTAGAACCTCAAAGTTGCCAGGGTGGTATTTCAAGGATGGCTCCACGCGAACTGGCGTCCACGCTTCAAAGCCTCCCACCTATCCTACACAAGCAAATTCAAAGTCCAGTGCAAAGCTATAGTAAAGGTTCACGGGGTCTTTCCGTCTAGCCGCGGATACACTGCATCTTCACAGCGATTTCAATTTCACTGAGTCTCGGGTGGAGACAGCGCCGCCATCGTTACGCCATTCGTGCAGGTCGGAACTTACCCGACAAGGAATTTCGCTACCTTAGGACCGTTATAGTTACGGCCGCCGTTTACCGGGGCTTCGATCAAGAGCTTCGCGTTAGCTAACCCCATCAATTAACCTTCCGGCACCGGGCAGGCGTCACACCCTATACGTCCACTTTCGTGTTTGCAGAGTGCTGTGTTTTTAATAAACAGTCGCAGCGGCCTGGTATCTTCGACCGGCATGAGCTTACGGAGCAAGTCCTTCACCCTCACCGGCGCACCTTCTCCCGAAGTTACGGTGCCATTTTGCCTAGTTCCTTCACCCGAGTTCTCTCAAGCGCCTTGGTATTCTCTACCCAACCACCTGTGTCGGTTTGGGGTACGGTTCCTGGTTACCTGAAGCTTAGAAGCTTTTCTTGGAAGCATGGCATCAACCACTTCGCTAACTAAAAGTTAGCTCGTCATCAGCTCTCGGCCTTAAGATCCCGGATTTACCTAAGATCTCAGCCTACCACCTTAAACTTGGACAACCAACGCCAAGCTGGCCTAGCCTTCTCCGTCCCTCCATCGCAATAACCAGAAGTACAGGAATATTAACCTGTTTTCCATCGACTACGCTTTTCAGCCTCGCCTTAGGGACCGACTAACCCTGCGTCGATTAACGTTGCGCAGGAAACCTTGGTCTTTCGGCGTGGGTGTTTTTCACACCCATTGTCGTTACTCATGTCAGCATTCGCACTTCTGATACCTCCAGCAAGCTTCTCAACTCACCTTCACAGGCTTACAGAACGCTCCTCTACCGCATCACTTACGTGATACCCGTAGCTTCGGTGTATGGTTTGAGCCCCGTTACATCTTCCGCGCAGGCCGACTCGACTAGTGAGCTATTACGCTTTCTTTAAAGGGTGGCTGCTTCTAAGCCAACCTCCTAGCTGTCTAAGCCTTCCCACATCGTTTCCCACTTAACCATAACTTTGGGACCTTAGCTGACGGTCTGGGTTGTTTCCCTTTTCACGACGGACGTTAGCACCCGCCGTGTGTCTCCCATGCTCGGCACTTGTAGGTATTCGGAGTTTGCATCGGTTTGGTAAGTCGGGATGACCCCCTAGCCGAAACAGTGCTCTACCCCCTACAGTGATACATGAGGCGCTACCTAAATAGCTTTCGAGGAGAACCAGCTATCTCCGAGCTTGATTAGCCTTTCACTCCGATCCACAGGTCATCCGCTAACTTTTCAACGGTAGTCGGTTCGGTCCTCCAGTTAGTGTTACCCAACCTTCAACCTGCCCATGGATAGATCGCCCGGTTTCGGGTCTATTCCCAGCGACTAGACGCCCTATTAAGACTCGCTTTCGCTACGCCTCCCCTATTCGGTTAAGCTCGCCACTGAAAATAAGTCGCTGACCCATTATACAAAAGGTACGCAGTCACAGAACAAAGTCTGCTCCCACTGCTTGTACGCATACGGTTTCAGGATCTATTTCACTCCCCTCTCCGGGGTTCTTTTCGCCTTTCCCTCACGGTACTAGTTCACTATCGGTCAGTCAGTAGTATTTAGCCTTGGAGGATGGTCCCCCCATATTCAGACAAAGTTTCTCGTGCTCCGTCCTACTCGATTTCATGACTAAGAGATTTTCGCGTACAGGGCTATCACCCACTATGGCCGCACTTTCCAGAGCGTTCCGCTAATCTCAAAGCCACTTAAGGGCTAGTCCCCGTTCGCTCGCCACTACTAAGGGAATCTCGGTTGATTTCTTTTCCTCAGGGTACTTAGATGTTTCAGTTCCCCTGGTTCGCCTCTTGCACCTATGTATTCAGTACAAGATAACCATCTTATGATGGCTGGGTTCCCCCATTCAGACATCTCCGGATCAAAGTCTGTTTGCCGACTCCCCGAAGCTTTTCGCAGGCTACCACGTCTTTCATCGCCTCTGACTGCCAAGGCATCCACCGTATGCGCTTCTTCACTTGACCATATAACCCCAAGCAATCTGGTTATACTGTGAAGACGACATTCGCCGAAAATTCGAATTTCTCAACTAAGAGAACTCACAAATTTTACCTTAGCCTGATCCGTTACCAGTGAAAGTAACGTTCAGTCTATCTTTCTATCACATACCCAAATTTTTAAAGAACGATCTAATCAAAGACTAGAAATCAACATTCACCATCAACCTGATGGAATGCTCATTTCTAAGCTTTCATAACTTTCAGAAGCAGTAGTGGTGGAGCCAAACGGGATCGAACCGTTGACCTCCTGCGTGCAAGGCAGGCGCTCTCCCAGCTGAGCTATGGCCCCGTATTTCTACAGGCGTTTCCCACACAAAATTGGTGGGTCTGGGCAGATTCGAACTGCCGACCTCACCCTTATCAGGGGTGCGCTCTAACCAACTGAGCTACAGACCCAATTTCGGGCTGCTTCTTATCGTCTTCTTCAATGAATCAAGCAATTCGTGTGGGAACTTATGGAGCAGCTGATGTCGTCGATTAAGGAGGTGATCCAGCCGCAGGTTCCCCTACGGCTACCTTGTTACGACTTCACCCCAGTCATGAATCACACCGTGGTAACCGTCCTCCCGAAGGTTAGACTAGCTACTTCTGGTGCAACCCACTCCCATGGTGTGACGGGCGGTGTGTACAAGGCCCGGGAACGTATTCACCGCGACATTCTGATTCGCGATTACTAGCGATTCCGACTTCACGCAGTCGAGTTGCAGACTGCGATCCGGACTACGATCGGTTTTATGGGATTAGCTCCACCTCGCGGCTTGGCAACCCTCTGTACCGACCATTGTAGCACGTGTGTAGCCCAGGCCGTAAGGGCCATGATGACTTGACGTCATCCCCACCTTCCTCCGGTTTGTCACCGGCAGTCTCCTTAGAGTGCCCACCATTACGTGCTGGTAACTAAGGACAAGGGTTGCGCTCGTTACGGGACTTAACCCAACATCTCACGACACGAGCTGACGACAGCCATGCAGCACCTGTCTCAATGTTCCCGAAGGCACCAATCTATCTCTAGAAAGTTCATTGGATGTCAAGGCCTGGTAAGGTTCTTCGCGTTGCTTCGAATTAAACCACATGCTCCACCGCTTGTGCGGGCCCCCGTCAATTCATTTGAGTTTTAACCTTGCGGCCGTACTCCCCAGGCGGTCAACTTAATGCGTTAGCTGCGCCACTAAAAGCTCAAGGCTTCCAACGGCTAGTTGACATCGTTTACGGCGTGGACTACCAGGGTATCTAATCCTGTTTGCTCCCCACGCTTTCGCACCTCAGTGTCAGTATTAGTCCAGGTGGTCGCCTTCGCCACTGGTGTTCCTTCCTATATCTACGCATTTCACCGCTACACAGGAAATTCCACCACCCTCTACCATACTCTAGTCAGTCAGTTTTGAATGCAGTTCCCAGGTTGAGCCCGGGGATTTCACATCCAACTTAACAAACCACCTACGCGCGCTTTACGCCCAGTAATTCCGATTAACGCTTGCACCCTCTGTATTACCGCGGCTGCTGGCACAGAGTTAGCCGGTGCTTATTCTGTCGGTAACGTCAAAATTGCAGAGTATTAATCTACAACCCTTCCTCCCAACTTAAAGTGCTTTACAATCCGAAGACCTTCTTCACACACGCGGCATGGCTGGATCAGGCTTTCGCCCATTGTCCAATATTCCCCACTGCTGCCTCCCGTAGGAGTCTGGACCGTGTCTCAGTTCCAGTGTGACTGATCATCCTCTCAGACCAGTTACGGATCGTCGCCTTGGTGAGCCATTACCCCACCAACTAGCTAATCCGACCTAGGCTCATCTGATAGCGCAAGGCCCGAAGGTCCCCTGCTTTCTCCCGTAGGACGTATGCGGTATTAGCGTCCGTTTCCGAACGTTATCCCCCACTACCAGGCAGATTCCTAGGCATTACTCACCCGTCCGCCGCTCTCAAGAGAAGCAAGCTTCTCTCTACCGCTCGACTTGCATGTGTTAGGCCTGCCGCCAGCGTTCAATCTGAGCCATGATCAAACTCTTCAGTTCAAACATCTTTGGGTTTTTAAGAAACCCTAAACTTGGCTCAGCAATCGTTGGTTACATCTTTGATTTCTCGCGGAGTAACTTGTGATGCTGATAATCTTGTTGACTATCAGTCTGACTCCACAAGCACCCACACGAATTGCTTGATTCAGTTGTTAAAGAGCGGTTGGTTAAGATCTTTCGTCTCAACCGAGGCGCGCATTCTACAGCAGCCTCATTTGCTGTCAAGTGATTATTTTCAGAAGTTTTCGAAGATTTCTTCAATAACTTCAACCACTTGCGCTTCCGATCTCTCGTTAGCGGGAGGCGAATTCTACAGCGTTACACGCTGCTGTCAACACCTCTTTTTCTCCGCTTTCGACCGAGAAGATCGAAACGTTAATAGAGCCAAACAACACTGCTCTACCAACTCCTTCTGGGCTTCGATGAACTGAAGCAAGTCGCTGTCGAATTCTGCGTAACTCTTTGTTTACCAAGGAGTTTTCCGTTTCGACTGCGCCGGAAGTGGGGCGAATTATAGACTTCCAGAATCTGCCGTCAACCCCTAATTACATTTTTGTTGCAGAAAGTGGTTTTTTCGCAATAAGCCTTGGGATTCGTCGCATCACGGGGGGTAGCCGCAATACCAAAAGCAACGCACCTATAGACGCATAGATAGCCCACTCCTTCAGATCAGCTCGCACGATCCACAGCATATGCAGCAAGCCAAGTCCAAGAATCACATACACCAGGCGGTGAAGCTTCTTCCAACGACTTCCCAAACGACGCTGACTGTAACGATTCGACGTCACAGCCAATATCAACAGCAACAGGAAAGCCAACGCCCCGACAATAATGTAGGGCCGCTTGCGCAACTCCACACCCAGCTGAGACCAGTCCAACCCAAGCACAAAAACGCAGTATGCAGCCAAGTGCAGCACGACATAGGCAAAGCACCACAACCCCAGTTGCCGACGCACCGTTATCCACCCCGCCCAACCACTGAGTTTCTGCAGCGGCGTCATTGCTAAGGTGATCAGCAAAAGAATAAGAGTACCGAGCCCCAGCCTATCAACTAGCACCTTGCCCGGATCCGGCCCCAGGGCAGAACTCCACGCCTCATAGAGCCAGAACAGTGGCCACACCGCCGCCGCTATAAAGACGCCAACACGCCAGATCGGGTAACGCATCAATAGTTTTTCCGCAGATCGAGATCGGTATAAAGAGACGCCACCTCATCCGAGTAACCGTTGAACATCTGCGTCTCACGCACATTGGGACTGAACAAGCCGCTCGGCAGGCGGCGCTCCCGGGCCTGGGTCCAGCGTGGGTGATCGACCGTCGGGTTCACATTTGCATAGAACCCATACTCATTGGCAGCAATGCTTTGCCAGGTGGTTTTGGGCTGCTCGCTCACGAGACTGATACGCACAATGGACTTCACACTCTTGAAGCCATACTTCCACGGCACCACCAAGCGCAGCGGTGCGCCGTTCTGGTTAGGCAATTCGCGCCCATACATGCCTACCGCCAGGATCGCCAAAGGGTTCATCGCCTCATCCAGACGCAAGCCCTCTACATAAGGCCAGTCGATCAAGCCAAAACTCGAACGCTGCCCCGGCATGCTCTTCGGGTCCTGAAGGGTTTCAAAACGGATGTATTTGGCTTTGGAGGTCGGCTCGACCTGCTTGAGCAACGCTGAGATCGGGAAACCGATCCAGGGGATCACCATGGACCACGCCTCAACACAGCGTAGACGGTAGATGCGCTCTTCCAACTGATAAGGCTTCATGAAGTCTTCCAGGGCATAGCGGCCTGGCTTCGCGACCTCGCCATCAATGACCAGACTCCAAGGCTCGGTCTTGAGTGAGCCCGCATTGGCTGCCGGATCGCCCTTGTCGGTACCGAACTCATAGAAATTGTTATAGTGCGTTGCGTCCTTGAAGGGCGTGATCGCCTCGTCCTTCACGGTAACGGCCTGCCATTTGGTGCCCGGCAGCTTCTCGGCAAACCAGCCCGGCGCCCTGCCCGCCTCAACATCGGCATAACGCGAGGCCTCGTCAGCACTGGCCCAACGCGGCAAGCTGCTGGCTGCAATACCGGCAAGCGCACCACCGAGCAGGCTGCGGCGAGAGAGGTAGAAGGATTCAGGCGTGACATCCGATTCGTGGCAATCGGACGTTTTAGGCAATTTGATTAACATGGCAACTCCGCAGCATTGGAGAACTGATGCACCAATAGACTGCGGAGTATGAGGGAAATTACATTAAGGCAATGTTTTGTCGCGGCGCAGATGCAGCAAGTACTGAACCGGCCCCGACGCGGCGTAAACCAGGAACGCCAGCAACAGAATTCGCGGCGGATCACTGAACACCACGGCAAATACCAGCACCACCGCCAGAATCGCCACGAAAGGCACACGCCCTTTCAGGTCCAGTTCCTTGAAGCTGTTGTACTTGATGTTGCTGACCATCAGCATGCCGGCGGCAGCCACCATCAAGGCAACCAGGAACGACATCTTCGACCCCTGGATGCCGTAATCACTGAACGCCCAGACGATACCCGCCACCACACCTGCAGCAGCAGGGCTGGCCAAACCGATGAAGTAACGCTTGTCGGCGGTCCCCACCTGGGTGTTGAAGCGCGCCAGACGCAAAGCAGCGCCCGCGACATAGATGAAGGCAACCATCCAGCCGACCTTGCCCATATCACCCAGCGCCCAGGCAAATGCCAGCAACGCGGGGGCGACGCCAAACGCAACCATGTCGGACAACGAGTCGTACTCGGCACCGAAGGCACTTTGCGTATTAGTCATGCGTGCAACACGACCATCCAGGCCATCGAGCACCATGGCGACGAAGATGGCGATTGCAGCAAAGCCAAAATACTTGCTGGCATTCGCCGCATCGCCTGCCGCCAGCGCACTTTGGGCGCTCATGGAGTTGATGATGGAATAGAACCCGGCAAATAGGTTCGCCGTGGTGAACAGGTTGGGCAGCAGATAGATGCCACGATGCCGGACCTTGCGGCCTTCAGCGTCATGCCCTTCTTCGACATGCTCATCGATCGGTAGCAGGCTTTCGGCGTCAGGAGCCTGGTTTGGCTCTTCGGGACGTTCGCTCATGGACTTTACCTTGCAACGGTGTGAAAAAATTCGACAAATACTTGCGGCGAGTGTTCGCCCGCAAACGATGCAGCTTTATACCAGAACCCGCCGCCCAAACGAAAAAACGCGGCCTAAGCCGCGTTTTCTCTTGATTCGTACGACTTAGTTCTTGGCTTTGTCGACGATCTTGTTGGCACCGATCCACGGCATCATGGAGCGCAGTTGCTCGCCGATGACTTCGATACCGTGAGCGGCGTTGTTACGACGCTTGGCGGTCATCGAAGGGTAGCCGGTAGCGCCTTCACTGATGAACATTTTGGCGTATTCGCCGTCCTGAATACGTTTCAGGGCGTTGCGCATGGCCTGACGGGACTCGGCGTTGATCACTTCCGGGCCAGTCACGTACTCGCCGTATTCGGCGTTGTTGGAGATCGAGTAGTTCATGTTGGCGATACCGCCTTCGTACATGAGGTCAACGATCAGCTTCAGTTCGTGCAGGCATTCGAAGTAGGCCATTTCTGGCGCGTAGCCTGCTTCAACCAGGGTTTCGAAACCGGCTTTAACCAGTTCGACGGTACCGCCGCACAGTACGGCTTGTTCGCCGAACAGGTCGGTTTCGGTCTCGTCCTTGAAGGTGGTTTCGATGATGCCGGTACGACCGCCACCGACGCCAGCAGCGTAGGACAGTGCCACGTTCTTGGCGTTGCCCGATGCGTCCTGGTAGATCGCGATCAAGTCAGGGATACCGCCGCCTTTGACGAACTCGGAACGTACAGTGTGACCCGGCGCTTTTGGCGCGATCATGATCACGTCCAGGTCAGCGCGTGGCACAACCTGGTTGTAGTGAATCGCGAAGCCGTGGGAGAAGGCCAGGGTGGCGCCCTTCTTGATGTTCGGCTCGATTTCGTTCTTGTACAGCGCGGACTGGAACTCGTCCGGGGTCAAGATCATGACCAGGTCGGCAGCAGCAACGGCGGAAGCAACGTCAGTCACTTTCAAGCCATGGGCTTCAGCCTTGGCAACAGTGGCCGAGCCTTTACGCAGGCCAACGGTCACGTCAACGCCGGAATCTTTCAGGTTGCACGCTTGAGCGTGGCCCTGGGAACCGTAGCCGATGATGGCGACTTTCTTGCCCTGGATGATCGACAGGTCACAATCTTTATCGTAATAAACTTTCATGAGGTTCCTCTATATATCCAGGCCGTAAGGCCATTCGCTAATTTGGGTTAGATGCTGAGTACTTTGTCGCCACGGGCAATCCCGGTGACACCACTGCGTACGGTTTCCAGAATCGAGGCCGTCCCGATCGACTGGATGAAGCTGTCCAGCTTGTCGCTTGTACCGGTCAGTTGAACGGTATAAACGCTGGCGCTCACATCGACGATCTGCCCGCGATAAATGTCGGTAGTGCGTTTGATCTCGGCACGTTGGGCACCCGTGGCCTTGACCTTCACCAACATGAGCTCGCGCTCGATGTGGGCACTTTCCGACAGGTCGACCAGCTTGACCACTTCGATCAGCTTGTTGAGGTTCTTGGTGATCTGCTCGATCACCTCATCGTGGCCAACAGTCGTCAACGTCAGGCGCGACAGTGTCGGGTCTTCGGTCGGAGCCACGGTCAGGCTTTCGATGTTGTAGTTGCGCTGCGAAAACAGGCCGACAACACGAGACAGAGCGCCGGGCTCGTTCTCCAGAAGCAGGGAGATAATGTGCCGCATGATTAAGTACGCTCCGTCTTGTTCAGCCACATGTCGCGCATAGAGCCGTCTTTGATCTGCATCGGGTAGACGTGCTCGCTGGTATCCACCTGAATATCAATGAACACCAGGCGGTCCTTCATGGCGAACGCCTCTTCCATCTTCGGCTTCAGATCTTTCAAATCGGTGATGCGAATGCCGACGTGGCCATAGGCTTCAACCAATTTTACGAAATCCGGCAGCGACTCCATGTAGGAATGGGAGTGACGGCTGTTGTAGCTCATGTCCTGCCATTGACGAACCATGCCCAGCACGCCGTTGTTCAGGCAGACAATCTTCACCGGAAGGCCGTACTGCAGGCACGTCGACAGTTCCTGGATGTTCATCTGGATGCTGCCCTCACCGGTGACGCACGCGACGTCGGTGTCCGGGAAGCTCAGCTTCACGCCCATGGCCGCAGGGAAACCAAAGCCCATCGTGCCCAGGCCGCCGGAGTTGATCCAGCGGTTAGGCTTGTCGAACTTGTAGTACTGCGCGGCGAACATCTGGTGCTGGCCCACGTCGGAGGTCACAAAAGCGTCGCCCTTGGTCACTTCGCACAGGGTCTCGATCACGGTTTGTGGCTTGATGATGCTGCCGTCGCCCTTGTCGTAAGGGAACAGGCCGCGATCACCGCGCCATTCGTCGATCTGCTTCCACCAGCTGGCCACGGATTCTTTGTTTGGCGTCTCGCCGATGTCCTTGAGTGCAGCGACCATTTCGGTCAATACGCTTTCAACAGGACCTACAATCGGCACGTCGGCCTTGATGGTCTTGGAGATGGACGCCGGGTCGATGTCGATATGGATGATCTTGGCATTCGGGCAGAATTTGCTCGCGCCGTTGATCACGCGGTCATCGAAACGCGCGCCCACTGCCAGGATCACATCGGCGTGGTGCATCGCCAGGTTGGCGGTGTAGCTGCCGTGCATGCCGAGCATGCCGACGAACTGACGGTCCGAACCCGGGAAGGCACCGAGGCCCATCAAGGTATTGGTCACCGGCAGGTTGAGCAGCTTGGCCAGCTCGGTCAACGGTGCAGAACCACCGCCCAGAATCACGCCACCACCCGAGTACAGCACTGGACGCTTGGCCGCCAGGAGCATTTCTGCGGCCTTGCGGATTTGCCCCGAGTGCCCACGGACGGCCGGGCTGTAGGAACGCAGCTTGGCTTTCTTCGGGAAGACGTATTCGAATTTCTCGGCCGGGTTGGTCATGTCTTTCGGGATATCGACCACCACAGGACCCGGACGACCGGACTGTGCGAGGTAGAACGCCTTTTTCATGACTTCCGGGATTTCCGACGCGTGCTTGATCATGAAGCTGTGTTTCACGATCGGCCGGGAGATACCGATCATGTCGGTTTCCTGGAATGCATCGGTACCAACCATGGTGCTAGCCACCTGGCCGGAAATGATCACCATCGGGATGGAGTCCATATACGCAGTCGCGATGCCGGTAATGGCATTGGTTGCGCCTGGGCCGGACGTTACCAGTACCACGCCGGCTTTACCGGTGGCACGGGCATAACCGTCAGCCATATGGGTCGCGGCCTGTTCGTGGCGAACCAGGATGTGGGTAACAGCCGGTTCCTTGAACAGTGCGTCGTAGACATGCAGCAGAGCACCACCTGGGTACCCGTAGATATAGTCGACGCCTTCGTCACGCAAAAAGCGGACGAGCATCTCACCGCCAGATAAAAGCTCCACGTTGTTCACCTCTAAAACGCCAGAATACCGTCCGTTGAAAACCGACGGGTCTTAATAGGTTTACTTCTCAACAGAGCATGAGCGACGGTGGTCGCCGACTACGTCAGCACTGACTGAGCAAGTATTGGGATCGTCCCAAGTGTTGCGGGCTTTTCCCACCCAGCGCGAGGTAACGCGTTGCGGGTGTTACAGGTCGGCGCGGATGTGCGCCTCATGATCTGCTGAGCGGGCCTGCTTCTGGCAGTCCCGATACAGCGGACTTTGGATTCTTCTGTTTCAGGCCCTTCAAGTCAAGCAATAATTGCGCTTTTTTCCAACTAAGCGCATGAGAACGTAGAAGAAAGGGCTCTGAGGAGGGATAAAACTCGCCTGAATGTCGTCAAGCGGTAGAAATGTGCGCAAGACTGCCGGAAAAACCGGCAGTCAGGCAATTAACGAGCGTCGACGATCAATTGGTCGAACTTTTTCAGCGCATTACGCAAGCCAAGGCTTTCCAACGGGCGGTCGGCATAGACCATCTCGGCCATTTCCAGGATGCCCGACGCATTGGGCAGCGGCAGGTCCTGTTCGAGGATCTGCTTCATGCGCACCAGGAATATCCATTGCAGCCACTGGTGAAAATCCAGGGTGTCCACCGAAAACGGCTCGACACTGCTGAGCGCCTCGACGCTGGGGGACACATCGTCCCACCAGCCCTGCACGCGCAACTCTCGCTCAATCAGCAATAACTGTTCGGCAATGGCGGGAAAACGTGCATCCATCAGAGGCTGACCTTGGCTTTCTGACGTGCCTGGGCAGCACCGGCAGCATCACCTTGTGCGGCACGCGCGTCGCCAATCAGCGCCCACAAGCTGGCTTGCAGGTCGGGACGACCGCTGGCCAGGGTCAAGCCACGACGAGCGAACTGCTCGGCCTGGGGCGCATCACCCTGGGCCATGCGTACCTGGGCCAAGCGATACAACACTTGCGGCTCGCGCGGAGCAACACGCTGGGCACGTTCGAGACTCGACGATGCACCGTTCAGATCACCACCCGCCTGTTGTTGCTGGGCAGTGGTCAACAGGGCCAGCACCGGCCCGTCCAATTGCTCGTCAGCCGACAGGCCGCCGCCGCTGGAGGACGAGGGAATGCCACTCGGCGTCGATGGCATGTTGTAGGTGCCCTGGGTGACCGGTGCCGTCTGAATCGGCGTGGTATCGATCGGGGCAGAGTTGCTCGGCCCCGGGGTCCACGGCTCGGCGCTGATTGGCGCCGATGTGGCCGCACCACCGCCAGGCACCATCACCACCACGCCCGAATCCTGCGGCATGGCTTGTGGCTTGGCTTGGGCGGGACGATTGGTCACGGTCTGGCGGAAACCGCCATTGGCCGAGATCCTGTCGTTATTGGACACGGCTGTGCTCGAGTCCACCACGGGAATGGAGCCGCGCTGCACACTGGCGCAACCATTGAGCAAAGCCAGAGCTGTAATAGCTGGAATCCACCACTTGTTCACTTGAAACCCTCTTTGCTTAATTCATCCAGCCCTTGACCCAATCCATCACCGATTCCGCGTCAGCAGGGGCACTGCCACCGCATGCGGCGCCGGGTGGCGGTTCGCTGCCGCGAATATACGGCATCTGCACCGCGCCCGGACAGTTGGCATCAGAGCCCTGCCCGGTGTGCGGATCAATCCACGCCTGGACGATGTTATCCGGCTGCGGCATGTTCAACGGCAGCGGGTCGGCCTTGCGCATGAAGCTGGTCCAGACCTGCAGCGCACCGGTGGCACCGGTGAACGGCGTCTTGCCGTTATCGTCGCGCCCCAGCCACACCACCGCCAGCACATCCTGGCCGAAACCTGCAAACCAGCTGTCACGCGAATCGTTACTGGTACCGGTCTTGCCCGCCAATGTCAGGTTCGCCGGCAGCACGCTGTAGACCGAACGCCCGGTACCTTCACGCATCACGCGCTGCATGGCGTTCTGGATCAGGTAGATGGAGCCGGCGTCAAAACGCTGCTGAATCTGGAACGGGTAGCGCTTGAGCGGCTCGCCCTCGGCGGTCAATACGCTGCGGATCCCGCGCATGGGAGTATTGAAACCACCGTTGGCGAGGGTCTGGTACATGGTCGCGACTTCCATCGGCGTCATCGCGCCAGCGCCCAGCAGGATCGACGGGAAAGCTGGGAATTCACGATTGACACCCAGCCGCGCGATCGTCTTGAGGACGTTCGGCACGCCCACTTCAAGCCCCAGCCGCGACGTGGAGATATTGTAGGAATGCGCAATCCCCTGATACAGGAACACCGTACCGTGGGAGCGACGATCGAAGTTCTGCGGCGTCCACACCTGGCCATCGGCACCTTTGACTGACAGAGGGTCATCCGACAGCCAACTGGTGAGCGTGTATTTGCTCGGCTTTTCCAGCGCGGTCAAGTAAACCGCGGGCTTGACCAGCGAACCAATCGGCCGCACTGCGTCCAGCGCACGGTTGAACCCGGCAAAACTGGCTTGTCGACTGCCAATCATGGCTTGCACTTCACCGGTCTCCGGGTTGGTCACGACCATGGCCGCTTCCACTTCATCGGAACCCTTACGGCCTGTCAGGCGCTTGAAGGTGTCATTGACCGACGCTTCGGCTTTCATCTGCAGGATCGGGTCGAAACTGGTGAAGATTCGCAGGCCTTCTTCGGTCAAGTCTTCGTCGCGGTAGTCTTCACGCAATTGGCGCTTGACCAGGTCGATGAAGCCTGGGAACGAGCTGTCCGCCAGCTTGCCACGGGTGGTAACCCCCAACGGCATCTTCTTCGCGGCAGCCACTTGCTCGGCCGTCGCAACACCCTGCTGCTCAAGTACATCCAGCACCAGGTTGCGGCGTTCCAGTGCACGCTCTGGATTGCGGCGCGGGTTGTAGTAGGAAGGCCCCTTGACCATGCCCACCAGCAACGCGACCTGATGCAGCTTCAGTTCGGACAGTGGCTGACCAAAGAAGAACTGGCTGGCCAAGCCGAAACCATGCACCGCGCGCTGGCCATCCTGGCCGACGAAGACCTCGTTGAGGTAAGCCTCAAGGATTTCCTGCTTGCTGTAGTGCAGTTCCAGCAGCATCGCCATCATCGCTTCGGTGAGCTTGCGGGTCAGGCTGCGCTCGTTGGTCAGGTAGAAGTTCTTGACCAATTGTTGCGTCAGCGTACTGCCGCCCTGGGTCATCTTGCCACCGGAGGTGTTCACCCAGACCGCGCGGGCAATCGACTTCGGCGAAACGCCCCAGTGATGGTAGAAATCACGGTCTTCAACGGCAACCAGGGTTTCCAGCAGGTACGGTGGCACCTGATCCAGTTTGATCAGGATGCGATCTTCAAGGTTTTTCGGGTAAATGCCACCGATCATCAGTGGTTCAAGGCGCACCACAGGCAGCTTCGAACCATTGAGGGACGACAACTCGGCGACGTAATCGCCAGAAAAGCGCACGCGCACCGGCTGGGCTTTTTCCAGGCCTTCATAGAACTGGAAGCCGCGGGTATTCAGGTCGACCGTGTTACCGCTGACGGCGGCCGCACCCGGGCCGTTGCTCACGGGTTCGCGGCGATAGCCCAAGGCGTCGAGCTCGGTAAGGAAGTCATCCTTGCTGAGCTTCTGGCCGGTGAACAATTCAAGCGGGCGCGCGTACACCTTGGCCGGAATGGTCCAGCGCTTGCCGGAGAACTTCTCCTGCACCACGGCGTCGAGGTACACCGCAAAGCCGGCGAGCACCACGAGGCCTACCAGGCCTAGCTTGAGCGCCCAGCCCAGCCAGGGGCGCAGGCCACGGGAAGGAGGTTTTTTACGGGAACGGGGAGATCGGGTTCGAGTCATGGCGGCGGATTATACGCACTTTATTGATGATCAACATGAGCCGGACAGCGGTTTGCACGACCGGCTGCAACCGCCATAATGCCCGCCATGTTTTCCCACCGACTCCGAAGGATCGCCCGTGAGCCAGTCCCTGATCGCCGCCCTGCAAAATCCGGCTTTATACCCCCATCCGGTTGAAGCGTTCCAAGTCATCGAAACCCATATTTCCTGGGTCGTGCTGACGGGCCCCTACGCTTATAAATTGAAGAAACCGATGAACTTCGGTTTTCTGGATTTCACCGACCTGGAAAAACGCGGTCACTTCTGCAATGAAGAGCTGCGCCTCAACCAGCGCTTGACCGAAGATTTGTATCTTGAAGTGTTGCCAATCACCGGCACTGCCGAGGCCCCGCAGTTGGGTGGCGACGGCCCGGTCATCGAATACGCGCTGAAAATGCGCCAGTTCCCGCAGAGCCAACTGCTCAGCACGTTGCAGGCCAACGGTGAACTGACCAGCGCCCACATCGATGAAATGGCCAAGCAGATCGCGCAGTTCCACCTCGCTGCGCCCAAAGTCCCACAGGACCACCCCGCCGGTACGCCAGACGAAGTGATGGCTCCGGTGCGCCAGAACTTCGACCAGATTCGTCCGTTCCTCAGCGACAAGGCCGACCTGGCGCAACTGGACGCTCTGCAGGCCTGGGCCGAAAGCAGCTTCGAGCGCCTCAAGCCGCTGTTCTCGCAGCGCAAGCAGGAAGGCTTCACCCGTGAATGCCACGGTGATATTCACCTGGGTAATGCCACCTTGATCGATGGCCACGTGGTGATCTTCGACTGCATCGAATTCAACGAGCCTTTCCGCTTCACCGATGTGTACGCCGATACCGGTTTCCTGGCCATGGACCTTGAAGACCGTGGTCTCAAATCCCTGGCGCGCCGCTTTATCAGCCAGTACCTGGAATTGACGGGCGACTATCAAGGCCTGGAAGTACTGAACTTCTATAAGGCCTATCGCGCCCTGGTACGCGCCAAGATCGCGCTGTTCAGCATGCCGAGCGAAGCCAGCCCGGTGCAACGCGCCACCACCCTGCGCCAGTACCGCAACTACGCCAACCTGGCGGAAAGCTACAGCACCATTCCGTCGCGCTTCCTGGCGATTACCCACGGGGTGTCGGCCGTGGGCAAAAGCCACGTGGCCATGCGCCTGGTAGAAGCCTTGGGCGCCGTGCGCCTGCGCTCGGACGTGGAGCGCAAGCGTCTGTTCGGTGAGCAACAGGTGGATAACACACCACAGGCCGGTATCTACGCAGCCGACGCCAGCGCAGCGACCTACGCGCGCCTGAATGAAATCGCCGACACCGTATTGCGCGCCGGTTACCCGGTTGTGCTGGATGCGACTTTCCTGAAACGCGAACAACGCGACGCAGCCGCCAAGGTTGCCGAAGCCACCGGCGCGCCGTTCCTGATCCTGGATTGCAACGCCCCACAAGCCGTTATTGCCAGTTGGCTGGCACAACGTCAGGCGGACAAAAACGATCCTTCCGACGCCACGCTGAGTGTTATTGAACAACAGCAAGCCAATCGCGACCCGCTGACCGCCGAGGAACTGCTCCTCAGCAAGCGCGTCGAAACCAATGAAAGCGGAACCCTCGATGCATTGGTGGCGCATATTCGCCAGCGCTTGCCAGGCCTGTAAGAAAAATTTCTTGGTCGTGTCGCCTACTTAGGGCGCACGACCGAGCAATAGTGGCACTATAATGGCGTCATAAATCCAACAGGAGTCGCCGTCATGAGTCAGCCCAAGCTTCTTGATACTCCGCTCTACTCGCTCCTGCACAAAGACGATATCCGAGGCTTCAATCAGGAACGCCCTAAAGACGGCGTCATCGACATGCGCGGTGGCGACTTCCGTGGATTGGACCTGCGCGAGCTGAACGCCACCGGCGTGGATTTTACCGACGCCTATTTTCGTTCCGCCGATTTGCGCGGCCTGGATTTGCGTGACTGCCCGCTGGAAGGTGCAAGCCTGGCCCATGCGCAGATTTCCGGGACCTACTTCCCGCCAGAACTGACCGCCGACGAAATCCTCATGTCGGTCAATTTCGGCACTCGCCTGCGCTACCGCACTCGCTGACCCCCTCTGCAACAGCCCCGGTTTCGCGTAAGCGAACCGGGGACATCCCGCCTGCCTGATCTGCCCATCCTTATATGTCTTTAGGCCGATTCCGACTAAAGAACTACGCTTTTCCTACTGAGCGCTACACTCCTGTTCAGGCTTGCCTGGTCACGATACCCACCGCACCATTCGGCCGTCGCAAGGAGGCTTGATGAACGATGAGCTGCAACACCTGAAAAACCTTGGCAAGACGTCAGCACAGTGGCTGCATGCGGTGGGCATTCACAGTGCGTCCGACTTGCGTCGCCTGGGTGCCGTCGATGCGTACAGAGCTGTGCGCACTCGCGGGTTTCGCGCCTCTAAAGTGCTGCTATATGCCATCGAAGGGGCGTTGATGGATGTGCACTGGAACGATATCCCGGCCGAGCGCAAGGAGGCGCTGAACCGACAATTGGACGCGATATCGACGCGTCAGAAAAATTAGATCGCCCACAAAACCCAGCATTCACAGGCATTACGAACACCCGTTTGAGAAAACGCGGAGATCATGAAAAACAAATGTTGACTCTCAAATGAGAATCGTTATGATTATCACAACTGGTCGCGAGATCAGCCGATAACTGAAAGACCATTGGTTCGGACTCTCAGATTATCTCCTCATCAGGCTAATCACGGTTATTTGACCCGGCTCTTGCCGGGTCTTTTTTTGCCTATGGAAAAGCTGTCTAGAGAAAAACCGATTTCAGCGCGCGATGATCAGCGGATGCCCGCGCTCCGGGTGGGGTTGTACAAGCACATCCAGGCCAAACACAGCCTTCAGCGGCTCAGGCTGCAGGACTTGCGCCGGCGTATCCAGCGCGCGGGGGCGCCCCGCCTCCAGCAGCAAGATACGATCACAGTAACGCGCAGCCAGGTTCAGGTCGTGAAGGATCACCAGCACCGCTGCGCCGCGATCGGCAAAGGTACGAATGGCCCGCAGGGTTGTGTGCTGATGCAAGGGGTCCAGCATCGAGGTGGGCTCATCCAGCAACAATGTTTGCCCCACTTCGCCCGGCCATAACTGCGCAAGTACCCGCGCCAAATGCACCCGCTGTCGCTCGCCACCGGACAAGGCCAGGTAGCTGCGACCGCTCAGGTGGCTGACATCTGCCGCCTGCAGGGCCGCCTCGATAATCTCGTCATCACGCGCCTGCCCAGTCTGGTGGGGCAAGCGTCCCATGCCGACAACCTCTTCTACACGGAAAGCGAAGTCCAGCGTCGAGCTCTGCGGCAATACCGCCAGGCGCTGCGCCCGCTGCGCCCCACTCCACTCACTCAACGGGCGCTGATCCAGCCACACATTGCCGTGGTCGGGTGGCAACTCACCGCACAATGCCCCCAGCAACGTACTCTTGCCCGCACCATTGGGGCCCAGCACTCCGAGCACTTGGCCTGGCAGTAGATCAAGCGTGACCGCTGCCAACACTGTCTTTCGGCCGCGACTGATCTGCAAGTCTTCCACACGCAGCATCAGGCACGCCCCCTCAGTAACAGGTAAAGAAAAAACGGCGCGCCGATAAACGCCGTGACGATACCGATTGGCAATTCGGCCGGTGCCAAGGCGAGGCGCGCAACCAGATCGGCAAACAACAGCAGGCTCGCACCTGCCAGGACCGACGCTGGTAACAGCACGCGATGATCAGGCCCCGCCAGCAAACGCACCAGGTGCGGAACCACCAGCCCAACGAAACCGATCATGCCCGCGGCGGCCACTGCGGCGCCTACACCGAGTGCCGTGCAGAGGACCAACTCGCGCTTGAGCCCTTCCACGTCGATACCGAGGTGATTGGCCTCTGACTCGCCGAGCAGCAACGCATTCAGCGCTTTGGCCCGGCGCGGCAACCACAGCGCCACGCCAGCACTCACGAGCAGCAGGGGCCATAACCGCGAATAGCTGGCGCCGTTGAGGCTGCCCAGGTTCCAAAATGTCAGGGTACGCAAGGTGGCGTCGTCGGCGAGGTAGGTAAACAAGCCCACTGCCGAACTGGCAAGGGCTGTCAGGGCGATGCCGGCGAGCAACATGGTCGCGACGTTGGTCTGGCCGTTGCGTCGGCCCAGTCGATAGACCAGCGCAGTCACCCCCAGGCCGCCGAGGAATGCGCACAGTGACAAAAGATATGGCCCGAACGCATCCGGCAAACCACCGAAAACCGAACCACCGACAATCGCCACCGCCGCCCCTAGCGCGGCACCGCTGGACACCCCGACCAACCCGGGGTCAGCCAAAGGGTTGCGGAACAACCCCTGCATTGCCACGCCCGACAGAGCCAACACACCACCGACGGCCAACCCCAGCAACGTACGGGGCAAACGGATCTGCCCCAGGATCAACTCGGCTTGCTCCAGCCCTTGGGCTTCGATCGGCATGCCCAGCAACCGCAACGCCGCCTTGAGCGTATCCAGCAAAGGCAGGCTGACCGGCCCCAACGCCAGCGAGAGCCAAATAGCCAATACACACAGCAGCGCCAACCCAATAAACAGCGTCTTCGGTTTAACCAGAGTGGTCATGGGGCAGGCTTGGCCTGGGACGGATAAAAGCCGGCAGACAGGTCCGCGAGACGTTGCGGCAGGCGCGGTCCAAGCCCGCCGACCAGCAGGGTGGGATCGACCTCAAACACTCGTCCGCTCTTGGCTGCCGGCGTGGACGCCAAAATCGGGTTTTCCTTGAACAGTGCGGTCCGCGCCGCATCACCGGTCAGCGCACGATCGGCAAACACCAGCACATCCGGGCTCAACCCTGCCAACGACTCCACCGAAAACGGCTTGTAGCCAGTGTGGGTCGCCAGGTTGCGCCCGCCAGCCTGTTGCAACATCCAGTCAGCCGCCGTGTCTTTGCCCGCGATCAGTGGCTTGCCGCCTGCATGGCCGAGCAACAGCAACACGCCTGGCGCCTTTTGCGTGGACTGGGCCTTGGTCACCCAGCGTTTCTGCTGGTCCAGCGCCTGCTCATATCCAGTAAACAATTCGTTGGCCTTGGCTTCATTACCCAGCAACTTGCCCAAATGCAGAAGGTTGCCTTTCAACGTCGGCAGGTCCGGCTGCGCCGAGAACATTTCCACCTGCACACCCGCGTTGCGAATCTGCGCCAGCACCGGCGGCGGGCCCATTTCCTCAGTACCGACCAGTACCTGCGGGCGCAGACTCAGAATGCCCTCCGCCGATAACTGCCGCTGATAGCCAATGCTCGGCAACGCCTTGAGTGACGCCGGGTGTTGACTGGTGGTATCCACGCCCACCAACTTCGACTCACCGCCCAGGGCCGTCACCCATTCCGACAGCGCCCCACCGGCACTCACCCAGCGTTGTGGCAGTTCAGAGGCTTGAGCCCCATGGTTGACCAGCAGTCCGACAACAAGCGCGATAGCGCTGGCACTCAGGCGCATAACAGGGTTTCCTTCCAAGGGCAGGGCCGCTCAAGCACTCATCGATGTGACAGGAAACGCCCGCCTGGCATCGTATAAAGCGCCCGGTCAGCTAACGGGCGAAGCCGGCATTTGATAATTGTTTGCATTTGAACGTCAAGGCACTTAAAGGATTGAAATGAAGTTTCTCTGCCACTCCGACGACCTCGCACCCAACTGCAGCCTCGGTTTTGATATCGACGGTTGCAAGCTGTTGGCCGTGCGCCGGGACGGCGTTGCCTACTTCTACATCAACCGCTGCCCCCATCGCGGCATCCCACTGGAATGGCAACCCGACCGGTTTCTCGACGCCAGCGCCAGCCTGATCCAGTGCGCCACCCACGGCGCGCTGTTCCTGATCGAGAGCGGCGAGTGTATTGCCGGCCCCTGCGCCGGCCAAAGCCTCACCGCCCTGCCCGGCCGCGAAGACGCCCAGGGCCTGTGGGTCGACCTCTAGTCGATCAACACGTCCAACCGCCGGTCCACACAGATTTCTTCGGCTGTCACCCGCACGCCATACGCCAGCACTTCCACTCCCGCCGCCTTGGCTTCGCGCAGGGCAGCAGCATAGCCGGCATCGATTTCCACCGCCGGGCGCACGGCGTCAATCCCGGAGAGATTGACGCAGTACAACTGCACCGCACGCACGCCCTCCCGCGCCAGATGGGCCAGTTCGCGCAAATGCTTGGCACCGCGCTGGGTCACTGCGTCGGGAAAAGCTGCAACCGAAGAACCATCAAACCCCAGGGTCACACTTTTAACCTCGACGTAGGCCGCGCCGTCGGGATAGTCCAGGCGAAAGTCGATGCGGCTTTTCTCCTGACCGTAAGGCACTTCACGCTTCAACGCGGTAAAGCCGTTGAGTTCAGTGATGACCCCAGCCAGCAACGCCTCCTCGACCAACTGATTGGCACGCGCCGTGTTCACGCACGCCAAGCGGCCGTGAGGCGTCTCGGCAATTTCCCAGGTGCCGGGCAACTTGCGCTTGGGGTCATTGGAGCGACTGAACCACACCTGCCCGCCTTCGACCATGCAATTGAGCATCGAGCCGGTGTTGGGGCAGTGAATGGTGAGGAACTCGCCGGTAACGGTTTCGATATCGGTAAGAAAACGCTTGTAGCGACGAATCAACCGCGCTTCTTCGAGGGGAGGATTAAAGCGCATCAGCCTTGCCAGCTCCGCAAGCCACGGGCGATTCGCTCTACCGCCTCCTGTAGCCGATCGAGGTTTTGGGTGTAGGCGAAGCGCACATGATGGCCCGCTTGATAGCGACCGAAATCCAGGCCAGGGGTAAAGGCCACATGCTCGGTTTCGAGGAAATGCCGGCAGAATGCGAAGGCATCACCGCCAAACGCGCTGATATCAGCGTACAAATAGAACGCCCCTTCCGGCTCGACGGCAATGCCAAACCCCAGTTCGCGCAAGGCGGGCAGCAAGAAGTCGCGGCGACGTCCGAATTCGGCGCGGCGCTCTTCCAGAATGCTCAGTGTCTGCGGGGTAAAACAAGCCAGGGCCGCGTGCTGGGCCATGCTTGGCGCACTGATGTAGAGGTTTTGCGCCAGTTTCTCCAACTCCCCCACTGCGGCCGGGGGGGCGACCAGCCAACCCAGGCGCCAGCCCGTCATGCCGAAATACTTCGAAAAACTATTCAGCACGAACGCCTCGTCGTCGACTTCCAGCACGCTGGCCGCGTCCGTGCCGTAGGTGAGGCCATGGTAAATCTCGTCCACCACCAGGTGGCCATTGCGTGCCTTGATGGCGGCAGAGAGCCCGGCCAATTCGTCACGGGTGAGGATCGTCCCGGTCGGGTTGGCCGGGGAGGCCACCAACGCGCCGACGCTGTCCTGATCCCAGTGCTTTGCCACTAGGTCGGCAGTCAACTGGTAACGCACATCTGGACCGACCGGCACCAGCTGGGCTGCGCCCTCCACCAGGCGCAGGAAGTGACGATTGCACGGGTAGCCGGGGTCGGCGAGCAGCCAATGCTTGCCTGGGTCCACCAACAGGCTGCTGGCCAGCAGCAATGCGCCAGAACCACCGGGTGTGATCAAAATGCGCTCGGGGTCGACGTTAAGACCGTAGCGCTGCTGATAGAAACCGCTGATAGCTTCGCGCAGTTCCGGCAGGCCACGGGCCGCAGTGTAGCGCGTCTTGCCGTTGGCCAACGCTGCCTGGCCGGCCTGGATGATGGGCTCGGCGGTGGTGAAATCCGGCTCGCCGATTTCCAGGTGGATCACATCATGGCCGGCGGCCTGCAGCTCATTGGCCCGCGCCAGCAATGCCATGACATGAAAAGGTTCGATGGCGCGACTGCGCGCACTGTAGGGCTGAGCCATTAGCCTTCCTTAACGGTGAGGACAAAATCTGGATTCTACCGAACCCGCGCCGTAAAACATGCTCTATTGCCTGCCCGGCGGCATGTGCCGGCCGGGCAAGCGCCGGCAAAACGACTAAAATCAACATTCGAGGCACCACATACCCAGCAACGACGGGCTGATGCAGTTTGCAACCCCATTGCCGTGGGCCTCGACAACCGGGAGTGGCGCACCCCGAATCTATCTGGTAAGTTCGCCCGCTTGCAGCCGCAGGGCCGGCAGGTGTCGGTGACGTTGCAATCCTGCGCAATGGATTAGAAGAGTGAGAGGCGGTCTATTCATGTCCACCCAAGCAAAGCAACAGCAGACTCAAGGCCTCAACGGCTTCGAACCTTACGTAGAAAAGAAAGGTGAGGAGTACATGGGCGAGCCCATGCGCGAGCACTTCACCAAAATCCTGAACAAGTGGAAACAGGACTTGATGCAGGAGGTCGACCGTACGGTTGACCATATGAAGGACGAAGCAGCCAACTTCCCTGACCCGGCCGACCGTGCGAGCCAGGAAGAAGAGTTCGCCCTTGAACTGCGCGCCCGTGATCGCGAGCGCAAGTTGATCAAGAAGATCGACAAGACGCTGCAGCTGATCAAGGACGAAGAATACGGCTGGTGCGAATCCTGCGGCGTCGAGATTGGTATTCGTCGCCTGGAAGCCCGCCCAACCGCGGACCTCTGCGTAGACTGCAAGACCTTGGCCGAAATCAAGGAAAAACAGGTCGGCAAGTAATCCAGCCGAGCTGAACGAATGGGGCGTGCAAACGCCCCATTTTTGTTTCTGGCGTTTACCGAATTTCCAGTAGTATCCGGCCCATGACAGCCTCTACCTATATCGGGCGTTTCGCCCCCACACCCAGCGGCCATTTGCATTTTGGCTCCCTGGTCGCCGCCCTCGCCTCCTACCTCGACGCCCGCGCCAACCAAGGCCGCTGGCTGATGCGCATGGAAGACCTCGACCCGCCCCGTGAAGAACCCGGCGCCCAGACGGCGATCCTGCATGCCCTGGAAAGCTATGGCTTCGAGTGGGACGGTGAACTCGTCCGACAAAGCGAGCGGCATGAAGCCTACGCCAAAGTGCTTAACGACCTGTTCAACCACGGCCTGGCCTACGCCTGCACCTGCTCGCGCAAACAGCTGGAGCCCTACAACGGCATCTACCCGGGCCTATGCCGCAATGCTGGCCACGACCAGCAAGACGCCGCCATCCGCTTGCGCGTGCCTGAGCTTGAGTACCACTTTACCGACCGTGTACAGGGCGAATTCCGACAGCACCTGGGCCGCGATGTAGGCGATTTCGTCATCCGTCGCCGTGACGGCCTCTACGCCTATCAACTGGCCGTCGTGCTCGACGATGCGTGGCAAGGTGTGACCGATATCGTGCGCGGTGCCGACCTGCTGGACTCGACGCCACGCCAGCTCTACCTGCAAGAACTGCTCGGCCTGCGCCAACCGCGCTACCTGCACGTGCCGCTGATCATCCAGCCGGACGGCAATAAACTGGGCAAATCCTACCGCTCCCCGCCGTTGACACCCGACCAGGCCACGCCTTTGCTATTGAGAGCCCTGCGCGCCCTCGGCCAGCAACCCGGTGACGAACTGTTGCACGCCAACCCACGGGAACTGCTGGATTGGGGCATCCGGCACTGGGATGCCACGCGGATACCGCGCACACTCACGCTGGCCGAAGCGCAATTGAGCTGAAGGCGCTTGCAGCTTGCCAAGCATCCATTACCATCGCCGCAGTTTTTCAATCAGAGGCCAACATGTACATCTATCGATTGGTCCTGCTGCTGGTCGTCGGGATCTACCTGTTTTCTCCCGCCATCATGGATTGGTGGATCGACGCCACGGGCGCCTGGTATCGCCCCTATCTGCTGTGGTTGATCCTGATCGTCGTGACTTTCATCCTGCAGAGCCAAAAAGATGCCGATGAGCTTTAGCCTCACCCAGATGCTGTTGATCAGCGCCGCCTACTTGGCCGCGTTGTTCGGAGTCGCCTGGATCAGTGAGCGCGGAATGATTCCGCGGGCGATCATTCGCCATCCGCTGACCTACACCTTGTCCCTGGGCGTGTACGCCAGCGCCTGGGCGTTCTATGGCACCGTGGGCCTGGCCTATCAGTACGGGTATGGCTTTCTGTCGAGCTACCTCGGCGTGTCTGGCGCGTTTCTGCTGGCGCCGGTGCTGCTGTACCCGATCCTGAAAATCACCCGTACCTACCAACTGTCTTCCCTCGCCGACCTGTTTGCCTTCCGCTTTCGCAGCACCTGGGCCGGCGCGCTGACCACTGTCTTCATGTTGATCGGCGTGTTGCCGTTGCTGGCCCTGCAAATCCAGGCCGTGGCCGACTCCATCAGCATCCTGACCCGCGAGCCGGTACAGCATCGGGTCGCCCTGGCCTTCTGCGCACTGATCACGTTGTTCACGATTTTCTTTGGCTCACGCCACATCGCCACCCGTGAAAAACACGAAGGCCTGGTGTTTGCGATTGCCTTTGAGTCGGTGATCAAGCTGATCGCCATCGGTGGCGTCGGCCTTTATGCGCT
Organism: Pseudomonas sp. AC112; assembly: GCF_979253545.1. Lineage (NCBI taxonomy): Bacteria > Pseudomonadati > Pseudomonadota > Gammaproteobacteria > Pseudomonadales > Pseudomonadaceae > Pseudomonas > Pseudomonas sp. AC112. The sequence continues at coordinate 3,296,088 of NZ_CEEDCM010000001.1, read as the reverse complement.
GTACGGCGTGTTCGACGGTCCGCAACAGCTGGAACTGTGGCTGCTGCAAAACCAGACCGCCCTCGCCGCCCTGCACACCCCATTGCAGGAAGGCCCATGGCGCACACTGCTGCTGGTGTTCTTCGCCTCAGCGATTGTGATGCCGCACATGTACCACATGACCTTCACCGAGAACCTCAACCCGCGCTCGCTGGTCAGTGCGAGCTGGGGCTTGCCGTTGTTCCTGTTGCTGATGAGCCTGGCAGTGCCGCTCATCCTGTGGGCAGGCTTGAAACTGGGCGCCACCACCAACCCCGAATACTTCACCCTCGGCATCGGTATTGCTGCGAATAGCCCGGCCTTGGCGCTGCTGGCGTATGTAGGCGGGTTGTCGGCGGCCAGCGGGCTGATCATCGTGACGACCCTGGCGCTGTCGGGCATGGCACTCAACCACCTGGTATTGCCGCTGTACCAGCCGCCGGCTGAAGGCAATATCTACCGCTGGCTGAAATGGACGCGCCGCGCGCTGATCGTCGCGATCATCATGGCCGGCTATGGGTTCTACCTGTTACTGGGCGCCGGGCAGGACTTGGCCAACCTGGGCATCGTTGCGTTTGTCGCCACCTTGCAGTTTCTCCCAGGCGTGCTGTCGGTACTGTACTGGCCGACCGCCAATCGCCGTGGCTTCATCGCCGGTTTGCTGGCCGGAATCCTGGTATGGATCGTGACTATGCTGTTGCCGCTGGTCGGCAATCTGCAAGGTTTCTACATCCCGTTGCTGAACATGATCTACGTGCTGGACGACACCAGTTGGCACATGGCGGCGATTGCGTCGTTGGCCGCCAACGTCTTGATGTTCACCCTGATCTCCCTGTTCACCAACGCCAGCCCGGAAGAAACCAGCGCCGCCGAAGCGTGCGCGGTGGATAACGTGCGCCGTCCGCAACGCCGCGAACTGCACGCGGCCTCGCCCCAGGAGTTCGCCACGCAACTGGCCAAACCTTTGGGCGCAAAGGCCGCGCAAAAGGAAGTCGAACAAGCGCTGCGCGACCTCTACCTGCCATTTGACGAGCGCCGCCCCTATGCGTTGCGGCGGCTGCGTGACCGCATCGAGGCCAACCTCTCCGGCTTGATGGGGCCGAGCGTGTCCCAGGACATGGTGGAAACCTTCCTGCCCTATAAGGCCGGCGGTGAAAACTATGTGACCGAAGACATCCACTTCATCGAAAGCCGGCTGGAGGATTACCACTCACGCCTTACCGGTCTCGCCGCCGAACTCGATGCCTTGCGCCGCTACCACCGCCAGACCCTGCAGGAATTGCCCATGGGCGTGTGCTCCCTGGCCAAGGACCAGGAGATCCTGATGTGGAACAAGGCCATGGAAGAACTCACCGGTATCGCGGCACAACGGGTGGTCGGTTCACGCCTCAATACCCTGGGCGACCCGTGGAAAGAATTGCTGCAAGGCTTCATCAACCTGCCTGACGAGCACTTGCACAAGCAGCACCTGGCCCTCGACGGCCAGACCCGTTGGCTCAACCTGCACAAAGCCGCCATCGACGAACCCCTGGCGCCCGGTAACAGCGGCCTGGTGTTGCTGGTGGAAGACCTGACCGAAACCCAGATGCTCGAAGACAAGCTGGTGCATTCCGAGCGGTTGGCCAGCATTGGCCGACTGGCGGCGGGTGTGGCCCATGAAATCGGCAACCCGATCACCGGTATCGCCTGCCTGGCGCAGAACCTGCGGGAAGAGCGCGAAGAAGACGGCGAGATCACCGAGATCAGCGGGCAGATCCTCGAACAGACCAAGCGCGTTTCACGCATCGTGCAGTCGCTGATGAGCTTTGCCCACGCCGGCGCCCATCAGAACCAGGACGAAGCCGTGTGCCTGGCCGAAGTGGCGCAGGATGCCATTGGGCTGCTGGCCTTGAACCGGCGCAATTTCGAAGTACAGTTCTTCAACTTGTGCGACCCCGACCATTGGGTCGACGGCGACTCACAACGCCTGGCCCAAGTGCTGATCAACCTTCTGTCCAACGCCCGTGACGCAACCCCTGCCGGCGGTGCTGTACGCGTCAAGACCGAGGCTTTCGAACATACGGTCGATCTGATCGTCGAAGATGAAGGTAGCGGTATTCCACAGAACATCATGGACCGATTGTTCGAACCCTTCTTCACCACCAAGGACCCAGGTGAAGGTACCGGTCTGGGCCTTGCACTGGTCTATTCCATCGTTGAAGAGCATTATGGACAAATCACCATCGACAGCCCGGCTGACACCGAAAGCCAACGCGGCACCCGTATTCGGGTGACCTTGCCGCGTCATGTCGAAGCGACGTCCGCTGTGAACTGAGACCGTCGAGAGAATTGAATCAATGCCGCACATTTTGATCGTCGAAGACGAAACCATTATCCGCTCTGCCTTGCGTCGCCTGCTTGAACGTAATCAGTACCAGGTGAGCGAAGCCGGCTCGGTGCAGGAAGCCCAAGAGCGTTTCAGCATTCCCACGTTCGACCTGATTGTCAGTGACCTGCGCCTGCCTGGCGCGCCTGGTACCGAGTTGATCAAGCTTGGCCAGGGCACCCCTGTGCTGATCATGACCAGCTACGCCAGCCTGCGTTCGGCGGTGGACTCCATGAAGATGGGCGCGGTGGACTACATCGCCAAGCCTTTCGACCATGACGAGATGCTCCAGGCCGTAGCGCGCATCCTGCGTGACCGCCAGTCGGCCAGCAGTGCGCCAGCCGAACAGCGCCCGGCCGGAAAAACGGCCGACAAGCCAGGCGTCGACAACAGTAACGGCGAGATCGGCATCATCGGCTCCTGCCCACCGATGCAGGACCTCTACAGCAAGATCCGCAAAGTCGCACCCACCGACTCCAATGTATTGATCCAGGGCGAGTCAGGCACCGGTAAAGAACTGGTGGCCCGCGCCCTGCACAACCTGTCCAAGCGTGCCAAGGCGCCGATGATCTCGGTGAACTGCGCGGCAATCCCTGAATCCCTGATCGAGTCCGAACTGTTTGGCCACGAGAAAGGCGCGTTCACCGGCGCCAGCGCCGGGCGTGCGGGCCTGGTAGAAGCTGCGGACGGCGGCACGTTGTTCCTTGATGAAATCGGCGAGCTGCCACTGGAAGCCCAGGCGCGTTTGCTACGCGTACTCCAGGAAGGTGAGATTCGCCGCGTAGGCTCGGTGCAGTCGCAAAAGGTCGATGTGCGCCTGATCGCGGCCACTCACCGTGACCTCAAGAGCCTGGCCAAGATCGGCCAGTTCCGCGAAGACTTGTACTACCGTCTACACGTGATCGCGCTCAAGCTGCCGGCCCTGCGTGAGCGTGGCGCCGACGTCAACGAGATCGCCAGCGCATTCCTGCTGCGCCAGAGCGCACGCATCAACCGTACCGACCTGAAGTTCGCCCCGGACGCCGAGCAGGCCATTCGGCATTACTCGTGGCCGGGTAACGTGCGGGAGCTGGAAAATGCGGTCGAGCGTGCGGTGATCTTGTCCGAGAGCCCGGAAATTTCCGCCGAACTGCTGGGTATCGACATCGAGCTCAGTGACTTGGAGGATGACGACTTCATCGGCCTGGCCCCTCAACAGGGCGGCGGTAGCAATACCAGCCATGAGCCAACCGAAGACCTGTCGCTGGAAGACTACTTCCAGCATTTCGTCCTTGAACATCAGGACCACATGACCGAGACCGAACTGGCGCGCAAGCTGGGCGTGAGCCGCAAATGCCTGTGGGAACGCCGCCAACGCCTGGGTATTCCACGGCGCAAGACGGGTGTGGCCAGCGAGAGCTGAGGGCGCGCCCCCACAGGTAACACCCACCGATGTGAAAAAACTGTTACCGCGGATATTTCGCGTAACAAAAGCCGGGGCTTACGGTAACGAAGCCCCGGCTTTTTTTGGCCCGTCAAAAACCCGAAACCACCTCAACCCCCCGGTTTTGCTGGGTGGCGCAAAAGTTGGCACGCACCCTGCTATATGCTTAGTACAAAAACAATAACAAGCTTTGTACAAGACAATAAAAATAAGACGAATCGACTCACGCATAACAAAAACAACACGGCGGAGGCGCAGCTAACTGATTCTTTTGGAGAGGCGTTGCATTTGGGGCTTGCCCCGCAACCAGGCCGAGAACAACAAAAACTGCCCTAAGGCAGAGCCTGAACTGGTTGGATCGTAGATCAGCAACACAGCGACCAAAGCAATCCGTTTGCTCTTGACTCCCGATTGGGAGTGCCATGAAGGTGAAGCTTCGTGGCGAGGGCGATCAACAAAAACAAGAAGCCCGAAACCAATAATAAAAATAGAGCACGCAACTACTTCTGGGGGAGCTTCGGCTCCCCTTGTAGTTTCCGGGATTTGGCTTTCGTGACTCCCCGTAAAGGCTTATGGCGCAATGCCTGTAGCTTGTTCCTACACCATCCCCTGACTAAATGCTAGAATCCCGGCCCATCATGCGGTCATTCTTCGTTATGGCCGAACATTCCTTCAAACAGTGCATCCCATGCTGAAGAAGTTGTTCCAGTCATTCCGTTCTCCCTTGCGTCGTACGCAACACAAACGCAGCACGCCTGAAGTGCTCAATAGCAGCCAGCATTCGCTGCAACGCGCTCAGTTCAGCCGTTATGCAGTGAACATCGTCGAACGTTTGCAGAACGCCGGCTACCAGGCTTATCTGGTGGGCGGTTGCGTACGCGACATGTTGCTCAATATCACGCCCAAGGACTTCGACGTCGCCACCAGCGCCACACCCGAGCAGGTACGCGCTGAATTCCGCAACGCGCGGATCATCGGCCGGCGCTTCAAGTTGGTGCATATCCACTTCGGTCGCGAAATCATCGAAGTCGCGACGTTCCGCGCAGGCCACCCGCAAAACGATGAAGAGGAAGACACTAACCAGTCCTCCCGCAACGAAAGCGGACGCATTTTGCGCGACAACGTCTACGGCACCCTGGAAGAAGACGCGCAGCGCCGCGACTTCACCATCAACGCCCTCTATTACGATCCGGTCAGCGAGCGCATCCTCGATTACGCCAATGGCGTACACGATATCCGCAATAACCTGATCCGCCTGATCGGCGACCCGGTCCAGCGCTACCAGGAAGACCCGGTGCGCATGCTGCGGGCCGTGCGTTTCGCCGCCAAGCTGAACTTCGGCATCGAGAAACACACCGCTGCGCCAATTCGCAACCTGGCACCGATGCTGCGGGAAATTCCCTCGGCACGCCTGTTCGAAGAAGTGCTCAAGCTGTTCCTCTCGGGCTACGCCGCCGACACCTTTGAAATGCTGGTGGACCTGCAGCTATTCGATCCACTGTTTCCGGCCAGCGCCGAGGCCTTGGAATACAACCCGACGTACACCCACACCTTGATCAGCGAGGCGTTGATCAACACCGACCTGCGCATCAAGCAGAACAAGCCGGTTACCCCGGCGTTCCTGTTTGCTGCCCTGTTGTGGCCAGCCCTGCCAAAACGTGTACTGCGCCTGCAGGAACGAGGCATGCCGCCGATCCCTGCCATGCAGGAAGCTGCGCATGAGCTGATCGCCGAACAGTGCCAGCGCATCGCTATTCCGAAACGCTTCACTATGCCGATCCGCGAGATCTGGGACATGCAGGAACGCCTGCCGCGTCGCAGCGGCAAACGTGCCGACCTGCTCCTGGACAACCCGCGTTTCCGCGCCGGCTATGACTTCCTGCTGCTGCGTGAAAGCGCCGGAGAGCAGACCGATGGCCTGGGCGAATGGTGGACCGACTACCAGGACGCCAACGACAGCGAGCGCCGCGATATGATCCGCGACCTCGGCAGCAAGGGCGATGGCGCCGGCGAAGGCCCGAAGAAGCGCCGTCGCAGCGGTGCCAAGCGCAAGCGCAGCGCCGCTGATGCCTCGGGCGCAGCAGGCGAATAAACGTGGAACGCATCTACGTCGGCATGGGCAGCAACCTGGCGGCCCCGGATCAGCAATTGCGCAGCGCTATTGACGCGCTGGCGCAATTACCGGGCACCACCGTCGCCGGTGTCTCGGCCTTCTATCAAAGTGACTCCCTGCTCCCGGGCCAGCCGCGCTACACCAATGCGGTTGCCGCCCTGGACAGTCGCCTTGCGCCCCTGGAACTGCTGGATGCGCTGCAAGCCATCGAGAACGACCAAGGCCGTGAACGCCTTGAGCGCTGGGGCCCACGCACGCTCGACCTCGATATCCTGCTGTTTGGCGATCACCTGATCGACGAACCGCGCCTCAAGGTCCCGCACTACCAGATGCACCTGCGCGCATTTGTGCTGTATCCACTGGCCGAGCTAGCGCCCGCATCGCTGCAAATGCCCAACGGTCAAACGCTCAACGACTTGCTGACCGCCTGCCCGTTTGTCGGCCTGGAACGCTTGCCCCAAAACTGACTCAATCAAAGTGGGAGCTGGCTTGCCTGCGATAGCATCACCTCGGTTTCACTGAAAGACCGAGGCGCCTGCATCGCAGGCAACCCAGCTCCCACATTTTGTTCACCTACGCCCTCAAAATCGCTTTCCCACTTGCTGAATCGCGTCAGTAACAGCGGTAACACCGCCATCGTAACAATGCGGTAACACATCCAATTGACTTCCCGTGTCCTCCTCACGACTATAGGCGTCCCGCTGCCGCCAACCCGGCGCTAAAGGGCGCAATCCAGGCCTTATAAGCACTGCTCTCAAGACAGTGCGCCTGTATAAACGAAGACTCACGCGCGTTACTCGCTGTTTCCAAGCGCCTGAACGAGGACCCTTTTCATGCCAGACATTACCCTGACCACCTTGCAGAGCCTCAAGCTCAAAGGTGAAAAAATCGCCATGCTGACCTGCTATGACGCCACCTTCGCCCACGCCAGTTGCCAGGCCGGGGTTGAAGTGCTGCTGGTAGGCGACTCCCTCGGCATGGTTCTTCAAGGGAATGACAGCACCCTGCCCGTCACCACTGATGAACTTGCGTACCACACCGCCAGCGTCAAGCGCGGTAACGATGGCGCCTTCATCATCGCCGACCTGCCATTCATGGGTTACGCGACGCTCGAACAAACCTTCCAGAATGCCGGCAAGCTGATGCAAGCCGGTGCGCACATGATCAAAGTCGAAGGCGCGGTGTGGCTTGCCGAGTCGATCCGCCTGCTGGCCGAACGCGGCGTACCGGTCTGCGCGCACATGGGGCTGACGCCGCAGTCGGTGAACATCCTCGGCGGCTACAAGGTTCAGGGCCGCAATGAGGCCCAGGCGCGCCAGATGCGTGCCGATGCCATCGCCCTGGAGCAAGCCGGCGCGGCGATGATCCTGCTGGAATGTGTGCCGAGTGAGCTGGCGGCAGAGATCACCCAGGCCGTGAAAGTGCCGGTGATCGGTATCGGCGCAGGTTCCGCCACCGACGGCCAGGTGCTGGTGCTACACGACATGCTCGGCCTGTCGATCAGCGGCCGCGTACCGAAGTTCGTGAAAAACTTCATGGCCGGCCAAGCCAGCATCCACGACGCATTAAGCGCTTACGTCGCCGAAGTCAAAGGCGTGACCTTCCCTGGCGCCGAACACGGATTTTCTGCATGAACACCGTAAAAACCGTACGTGAACTGCGGGCCGCTGTTACCCACGCCCGCAACGCCGGCAAGCGCATTGGCTTTGTGCCGACCATGGGCAACCTGCACAGCGGCCATGCCACGCTGGTGACCAAGGCGGCCCAGCAGGCCGACTTCGTGGTGGCCAGCATCTTCGTCAACCCGCTGCAGTTTGGCGCCGGCGAAGACTTGGACAAATACCCGCGCACCCTCGCCGCCGACCAGGAAAAGCTGCTGCAAGCCGGCTGCAACCTGCTGTTCGCGCCCACCGTCGACGAAATGTACCCCGGTGGCATGACCGGCCAGACCCGCGTCAGCGTGCCGCAATTGTCTGAAGGCCTGTGCGGCGCCAGCCGTCCGGGGCACTTCGAAGGCGTGGCGACCGTGGTCAGCAAGCTGTTCAACATGGTCCAGCCGGACATGGCGGTGTTTGGCCAGAAGGATTACCAGCAACTGGCCGTGATCCGCGCCATGGTCCACGACCTGAACATGCCGATCCAGATCATCGGCGAGCCCACTGTGCGCGCCGACGATGGCCTCGCGCTGTCGTCGCGCAATGGCTACCTCACCGACGAGCAACGGGCCATTGCGCCGGTGCTGTACCGCAGCCTCAGTCGCATTGGCGCAGCAATCAAAGCCGGTGACCACGACTTCGCCAAGCTGCGTGCCGAGCAGGTGCTGCAGATCGAAGCCGCCGGGTTGCGCCTGGACTACCTCGAAGTGCGCCAAGGCGTGCATTTGCGCCCCGCCACACCCGAGGACCGCGATATCGTGATCCTGGTAGCCGCCTATCTGGGAGCCACCCGCCTCATCGACAACCTGCACCTGACCCTCGACTGACCCCTCCCCACTGCCCTCTTCATTGCGTGAATAAAAGTGCCGGTATAAAAAAGTACCGGCCTTAGCGCAGACAAAGCCAAGACATATCGACACGCTAGGTTTAATGTAATCGCCCTGCGCTATGGTTAGCGCTGTCCGGAACCCATTGCTTGATAAAAGACTGGACGTTCCGGGCTTAGAAGTGTCCTAAAGGCAGTCCCCGTAATAAAAGGAAACCCGCAGCGATGGCGTACTACCGCACTCCTCATGACGTTACCGCTCTGCCCGCCTGGCAAGCGCTCAATCAACATCGCCAAGCCATGCAGGATTTCAGCATGCGCGAAGCGTTCAATGCCGATCCTCAGCGTTTCTCCCAGTTCACCCTGAGCAGCTGCGGACTTTTCCTCGATTACTCGAAAAACCTGATCACCAGCGAAACCCGTGACCTGCTCGTGGGCCTCGCCAAAGAAGTCGGCCTCAAAGACGCGATCGACTCGCTGTACGCCGGCGAGCCCGTCAATTCGTCCGAAGGTCGCCCGGCCCTGCACACCGCCCTGCGCCGCCCGGTGGGCGACAAGTTGTCGGTGAACGGCGTGAACATCATGCCGGACGTGCACAAAGTGCTGAACCAGATCACTGACCTGGTCGGCCGCATCCACGACGGCCTATGGCGTGGCTACACCGAGAAGCCGATCACCGACGTGGTGAACATCGGTATCGGTGGCTCGTTCCTCGGCCCGGAGCTGGTCTCCGAAGCGCTGTTGTCCTACGCCCACAAAGGCGTGCGTTGCCATTACCTGGCGAACATCGACGGCAGCGAGTTCCACGAGCTGACCATGAAGCTGCGCGCCGAGACCACGCTGTTTATCGTCTCGTCGAAATCCTTCAACACCCTAGAAACCCTGAAAAACGCCCAGGCCGCCCGCGCCTGGTACCTGGCCCAGGGTGGCTCGGAAGCAGAGCTGTACCGTCACTTCATCGCCGTCTCCAGCAACAACGCGGCAGCCGTGGCCTTCGGTATCCGCGAAGAAAACATCTTCCCGATGTGGGACTGGGTCGGCGGTCGTTACTCGCTGTGGTCGGCCATCGGCTTGCCAATCGCCCTGGCGATCGGCATGTCCAACTTCAAGGAACTGCTGTCCGGTGCCTACACCATGGACCAGCATTTCCAGAACGCGCCATTCGAACAGAACATGCCGGTGCTGCTCGGCTTGCTGGGTGTGTGGTACGGCAACTTCTGGGGTGCCCAGAGCCATGCGATCCTGCCGTACGACCACTACCTGCGTAACATCACCAAGCACTTGCAACAGTTGGACATGGAATCCAACGGCAAGAGCGTGCGCCAGGACGGCACCCCAGTGGCGACCGATACCGGCCCAGTGATCTGGGGTGGCGTAGGTTGCAACGGTCAGCACGCGTATCACCAGTTGCTGCACCAGGGGACCCAACTGATCCCGGCCGACTTCATCGTGCCGATCGTCAGCTTCAACCCGGTGTCCGACCACCATCAGTGGCTGTACGCCAACTGCCTGTCCCAGAGCCAGGCACTGATGCTCGGCAAGACCCGCGCCGAAGCCGAAGCCGAGCTGCGCGACAAAGGCATCCCGGAAGACGAAGTGCAGAAGCTGGCACCGCACAAGGTGATCCCGGGCAACCGTCCGAGCAACACCATCGTGGTCGAGCGCATCAGCCCGCGTCGCCTGGGCGCCCTGGTCGCCATGTATGAGCACAAAGTATTCGTACAGAGCGTGATCTGGGGCATCAACGCCTTCGACCAATGGGGCGTGGAGCTGGGCAAGGAGCTGGGCAAGGGCGTCTACAGCCGCCTGACCGGCGCTGAAGAAACCTCGGCCGAAGATGCTTCGACCCAGGGCCTGATCAACTACTTCCGCGGTCGCCACCGCGGCTGATCCAGGTATCGCAGGGCCAACGTCCGTTTGGACGTTGGCCTTGAACCCTCCCCTTGCAGGGTGCATCTTTATCACTTGTTGCCAAAACAAGAATAAGGATCGCTCATGTTCGATATCAGCACGTTCCCCACCGCCGATGCCGTCCGCCGGGCTGCGCAACTCAGTCAGGAGGACTACCAGCGCCTCTATCGCCAATCCATCGATCAGCCGGATACGTTCTGGGCTGAACAGGCCAAAAGCTTTCTCGACTGGATAACCCCGTGGCACACCGTCCAACGCTCAGACATCAAGACCGGCGCTGCGCAATGGTTTGCCGGCGGCCAACTGAATGTCAGCTACAACTGCATCGACCGTCACCTCGCCCTGCGTGCCGATCAGCCGGCCTTCATCTGGGAAGGTGATGATCCGACAAAATCTTCCAAAATCACCTACCGCCAACTGCACCAGAACGTCAGTCGCCTGGCCAATGTGCTGAAAAGCCGTGGCGTAAAGAAAGGCGACCGGGTGTGCATCTACATGCCGATGATCCCGGAAGCCGCCTACGCCATGCTCGCTTGCACGCGGATCGGCGCGGTGCATTCGGTGGTGTTTGGCGGCTTTTCGCCGGATGCCTTGCGTGACCGTATTCTCGACGCCGACTGCCGCACCGTAATCACTGCGGACGAAGGCGTGCGCGGTGGTAAACCGGTAGCACTGAAACAGAATGTCGACAAAGCCCTGGCCAGTTGCCCGAATGTGAGCACGGTGCTGGTGGTAGAGCGCACCGGAGCGACCGTTAACTGGAGCGAAGGCCGCGATCTCAAGTATCAACAAGCCCTGGATGCGGCCAGCGACGACTGCCCGCCCGAGCCAATGGACGCCGAAGACCCGCTGTTTATCCTCTACACCTCTGGCAGCACCGGCAAACCCAAAGGTGTGCTGCACACCACGGGTGGCTATCTGCTGCAAGCGGCGATGACCTTCAAATACGTGCTCGACTACCGCGAGGGCGAAGTGTTCTGGTGCACCGCCGATGTGGGCTGGGTCACCGGCCACAGTTACATCGTGTACGGCCCGCTGGCCAATGGTGCGACATCGCTGATGTTTGAAGGCGTGCCGAGCTACCCGGACAGTTCGCGCTTCTGGCAGGTGATCGACAAGCACAAGGTCAACATCTTCTACACCGCGCCCACCGCCTTGCGTGCATTGATGCGCGAAGGCCACGGCCCGCTGGAGAATACCTCCCGCGCCAGCCTGCGCTTGCTGGGTAGCGTCGGCGAACCGATCAACCCGGAAGCCTGGGACTGGTACTTCAACGCCGTAGGCGAGCAGCGCTGCCCGATTGTGGATACCTGGTGGCAGACCGAGACCGGCGGCATCATGCTCAGCCCCTTGGTCAGCGCGCAGCGTATCAAGCCTGGCTGCGCCACCCAGCCGATGTTCGGCGTGCAACCCGTGCTGCTGGATGAACACGGCAAGGAGCTCAGCGGGGCCGGCAGTGGCGTACTGGCGATCAAAGCGAGCTGGCCGGGGCAGATCCGCAGTGTGTACGGCGATCCGCAGCGCATGATCGACACCTATTTCAAACCCTACCCCGGCTACTATTTCACCGGTGACGGCGCACGGCGCGACGAGGACGGCGACTACTGGATCACCGGGCGCATCGACGACGTGATCAACGTGTCCGGTCACCGTATCGGCACCGCCGAGGTGGAGAGCGCCCTGGTGCTGCATGACCAGGTCGCCGAGGCCGCCGTGGTGGGGTATCCCCATGATGTCAAAGGCCAGGGCATCTACGCCTTTGTCACGCCGATGAATGGCGTGGAACCCGACGACGCGCTGAAAAAACACCTACTGGACCTGGTCAGCAAGGAAATTGGCAGCTTCGCCAAGCCGGAACTGATTCAATGGGCACCGGCCTTGCCGAAAACCCGCTCCGGCAAGATCATGCGCAGGATTTTGCGCAAGATCGCCTGCAACGAACTCGACAGCCTCGGTGATACCTCGACGCTGGCCGACCCGAGCGTCGTAGAAGGCTTGATCGACAAGCGCCTGAACCGATAGGAGCCCCCACGTCGCCATGGAATTTATCCGCAGCCGTATTGAAACCCAGTTGATGAGCCTGACCGGCCTGTCGCTGGGCCAACTGGACCTGGAAAACCCCAAGGGCGACCCAGGCCTGTTCGGACCCGACTCGGTGAGCTGGCAAGTCCATGGCGACTTCAGCAGCATGCTAATCGGCGGCATCAGCGCCTTGATGCTGCAAGCCTTGCACCCACTGGCTCTGGCGGGCGTGTGGGACCATTCCAACTTTCGCCAGGACATGCTCGGGCGCTTGCGGCGTACCTCGCAGTTCATCTCCGGCACCACCTTCGGCTCGCGCAAAGATGCCGAATGGCTGATCGAAAAAGTCCGCACCATTCACCTGCAGGTGGTCGGCCATGCTCCGGACGGGCGACCTTATGCGGCCAGCGATCCAGAGTTGCTGACCTGGGTGCATGTGGCGGAGGTCAGTAACTTCCTGGCCGCTCACTTGCGCTACCGCAACCCACACCTGTCCGGTCGGGACCAGGACCGGTACTACAGTGAAATTGCCCTGGTGGCGGAACAGCTGGGCGCGCGGCATGTTCCGCGCTCTCGGCAGGAAGTTTCGGATTATCTGGCCCGTATCCGCCCACAATTGCTGTGCGACGATCGCAGCCGCGAAGTGCTGCGTTTACTCCTCAATGCGCCCTCCCCCAGCCTGCTGGCCAAGCCATTTGGCGCGTTGATGATGCAGGCCGGGATTGACCTGTTGCCCGAGTGGGCCAGCACCCTGCTCGAACAGTACCAGAGCCCGCTGCAACGCAAGATGATCCGTGCCGGGGTCAAACGCAGTGCGCCGATGCTGCGCTGGGCGATGCGCAACGGTTCGGTGCAACGCGCCCATCGACGGATGGGGTTGATGTAGGCGACGGTGCATAGCTGTTAAACTTCGCGCCCTCAATTCCCCAGCAAGGCGCGCTCCATGTCTTCCCTGAATCAGGCGCTGCGCGCCGCCCTCGATCATCGCCAAGACCTGATCAGCGAACTGCACGCCCAAGGCACAGACTGCTACCGACTGTTCCATGGCAGCCAGGAAGGTGCCGGCGGCCTGACCATCGACCGCTACGGCCCGCAATTGCTGGTGCAGAGCTTTCACCAAACCCTGGAAACCGAAGAGCTGCTGGCGCTGCATCAACAGGTCAACCAGTCCATGGGCCTGGAATTGTTGCTGGTGTACAACGACCGCTCCCGTGGCAATTCGCGCATCGACCGCGAAGACACAGTGTATCGCGCCGAACCCGCTGCACTGGAAGACCTGGTTGGCCACGAGTGGGGCCTCAATTATCGCGTGCGCGGGCGCCATGCCGGGCAAGACCCGCTGCTGTTCCTGGATCTGCGCAACACGCGGGGCTGGGTCAAGGCACACAGTGCCGGCAAAAGCGTGCTGAACCTGTTCGCCTACACCTGCGGCGTGGGCCTGAGCGCCGCCGCCGGGGGCGCCCGTGAGGTGTGCAACCTGGACTTCGCCGAGGGCAACCTGGCGGTCGGGCGCGAAAATGGGCTGCTGAACCCGCAGTTGCCGACTATGGAATTTGTGCAGTCCGACTATTTTCCGGCGATTCGCCAACTGGCCGGCCTGCCAATCACCCAGCGACGTGGGCACAAGCTGCCGAGTTATCCGCGCCTGGAGCCGCGTCAGTACGACGTGGTACTGCTGGACCCTCCGGCCTGGGCCAAGAGCGCATTTGGCACCGTCGACCTGTTGCGCGACTACCAAAGCCTACTCAAGCCGGCATTGCTGGCCACCGCCGACGATGGCGTGCTGATCTGCTGCAACAACCTGGCAAAAGTCAGCATGGATGATTGGCGCGAACAGGTCCTGCGCTGCGCGGAGAAAGCCGGACGCCCCGTACGTGACTGGACAATCATGACGCCAGGCGCGGACTTCCCCTCCCAGGATCAACAGCCACCGCTGAAAACCCTGATACTCCAGCTGTAAGACGTTTCTCAAAGGGCCTTGCTCTTCGGAACCGAAAACCCGTGCCATACTCCAAGGCACTCCTGTTTGACATAGATGGCGTCACCCCATGCCCAAAGGATTGATTCGCGCCGCCGGCGCCTTGTTGACCGCCCTTGCCCTGTACAGCTTGCTGGGCTTTTTGATTCTCCCCGGTATCGCGCTTCGGATTGCCAACCAGCAACTGGCCAATTACGCCACGGTGCCGGCGCGGATCGAGCGGATCGAGCTCAACCCGTTCAGCCTGGAAGTGACGGCATGGGGGCTCCAGATCGGTGAGCCCGGCAAGGAACAGGTGGGTTTCGAACGCCTCTATGCCAATCTTCAGATCGATAGCCTCTGGACCCGCGCCTTGCACCTCGCCGATGTGCAACTGGACAAGCCGAAGACCGAGCTGTTGTTCGACAAATCCGGCCAGTTGAACCTCGCACAGTTGTTCAAGCTGCCCCCCAGCGAGCCAACGCCCGCCGATCCGGATGCCAAGCCCTTCCCGTTGCGCATCGACAGCATCAAGCTGGCGGGCGGCTATGTGCACTTTCAGGACCTGCGCCCCAGCGAACCGATCGAATTTCTCTACGACACCCTCGACTTCGAGCTGAAGAACCTCAGCACCTTGCCTGAAGACAATGCCGACATGACGTTGGTGGCGGCCGGGCCTGAAGGTGGGCGAATCGACTGGAAAGGTAATTTCAGCCTGGTGCCGATGCTCTCTGAAGGCACGTTGAAGGTCACCGACGGCAAGATGAAAGCCTGGTGGCCCTATGTCCGTGATGCGCTGCCACTGGTACTTGAAGACGGCGTGCTCAACTTCAGTACCGAGTACAAATTCAGCCTGGCCAAAGAGACCGAGCTGAACCTCAGCAACACCGCCGCCAGCATCGCGCCATTTGCCATCAAGGCACCCGACGGTCGCCCACTGGTGCGCCTGGAACGCCTGGACGTCAGCGAGACCACGGTAGACCTGGCGAAACAGCAAGTGGTGGTGGGCAAGATCCGCAGCAACAAACTCGAAACCTGGGCGGCCCTTGAGGCTGACGGGCAACTGGACTGGCAGAAACTGTTCGCCAGCCAACCGAGCAAACCGGCCAAGGCGCCGGAGCCTGCCACCGCACCGGCCACCGCCGACTCGCCAAAAGCCGAGCCCGCCGCGCCGAGCAAGCCTTGGCAAGTACTGCTCAAGGACGTGCAACTGCGCAACTATCAGGTGCACCTGGCCGACCGCCAGGCCAAACCGGCGGTCGCGCTGGAAGTGGGCCCGCTGAACGTCGACCTGCAGAACTTCGATAGCCTCAACCAGAGCCCGTTTACCCTGAAAGTCGACTCAGGCGTGGGCAAGCAAGGCAAAATCCAGGCGACCGGCGAGGTCAACCTCAACCCGGTCAGCGCCAAGCTTAAAGTGAACACCCAGGACATCGACCTTCGGGTTGCCCAGTCCTACATCAGCCCGTTCATCCGCCTGGAGCTGCGCAGTGGCATGCTCGGCAGCAACCTCGATGTAAACCTGAAAAGCACTGACCCTCTGAAACTGCAGGTCACTGGCCGCGCCCAAGTCGACCAATTACACACGCTGGACACCCTCAAGACCCGCGACTTCCTCAAATGGCAGCGCCTGGTGCTCGAAGGCGTCAACTACCAGCACGGCGACAGCCTGTCGATCGACAAGGTCAACCTGCTGCAGCCGTATGCGCGCTTCATGATCAACGATGACCGTACCACCAACGTTGATGACCTGTTGATTCCGCAAGCTCCCGACAAAGGGCCCAAGCCCGCCAGCAAGGACAAGCCCTTGGGCATTCGCATCGGCCAGATTGCGATCAACGACGGTTCCGCCAACTTTGCCGACTTCAGCCTCACCCCCAACTTCGCCACGGCGATTCAGCAGCTCAACGGTCAGATCGGTACCATCGACAGCCGCCAGGCCAAACCAGCCAGCGTAGATATCAAGGGCAAAGTCGACCGCTACGCGCCGGTTACGATCAAAGGCAGCGTGAACCCGTTTGATCCGATGGCGGCGCTGGACATTGCCACCAGTTTCAAACGCGTCGAGCTGACGACCCTGACGCCCTATTCCGGCAAATTCGCCGGGTTCCGTATCCGTAAGGGCCGTCTCAACCTCGACCTGCACTACGTGATCACCAAGGGCCAGTTGAAGGCCGAGAACAAGGTGGTGGTCGAGCAATTGCAATTGGGTGAGAAAGTCGACAGCGCCGATGCCGTGGACTTGCCGATTCGCCTGGCGATCGCGCTACTCAAGGACAGCGACGGCAAGATCTCCATCGAACTGCCGGTAACCGGCGACCTGAATAACCCGCAATTCAGTGTGATGCCCATCGTGTGGCAGACCCTGCGAAACCTGGTGGTTCGCGCAGCGACAGCGCCCTTCAAGTTCATCGGCGGGTTGGTGACCGGCGGCGGTTCGGAAGACCTTGGGAATGTGTCGTTCGCCCCAGGTTCCAGCGAGTTGAACAAAGACGCCGAAGGCGCCTTGAACACGCTGGCCAAGGCACTGAAAGAGCGTCCTACCCTGCGCCTGGAAATCGAAGGCACTGCCGCTGCCAGCAGCGACGGGCCTTTCCTCGCTGCGCAGCGCCTGGAACGTGAATACCAATACAACTACTACAAAATGCTCCAGCGCCGGGGTGACAAGGTGCCCGCACAGGCGTCGCTGCTGGTCGTCCCGGACGGTGAAAAGGCGCCTCTGCTTGAAGGCATTTACCGCACCCGTTTGAAACAGCAACCGCCGGCGGAATGGAAAGACCTGAGCCGCGATGACCGCACGGCGAAGCTCAAGGACGGCGTGATCAAGTTCTGGAGCACCAGTGATGTGTTGCTGCGTCAACTGGGCCAGGACCGTGCCAGCACCATCAAGGACTACTTGGTGGATAAGGGCCAACTGGAAGACGACCGGGTGTACTTCATTGATGCCAACCTGGGTCAGGCTGAGAAGGACGGACGGGTCGTGACGCCCATGCATCTGGACGCCGAATAGACTCCACACATCTATAGGAGCTGGCTTGCCGGCGATGCGGGCACCTGGGGTTTTCAGTTGAACCGAGGTGACGCTATCGCCGGCAAGCCAACGCCTACAGGCGGTTTGTATTGGCGTGAGATTGCATGCAGCGCGAAATAGAAAAGGCCCCGACACGAATGTCGGGGCCTTTAATGACCACATCCTTGTGGCCGGTCGCATGAACCTGTGTGGTGCGTTGAGTGGATAACTAGCTCACTCTCAGCCGCCTAGTTCAGACGAATTCCTACAGCGTTACTCTGCTTTCAGGCCGTCGGCCGATACAGCTTTAACGCCTTTGATTTTCTTGGTGATGTTCACCGCGGTAGTTTTCTGAGCTTCAGTGACCGCTACGGTCGAAGACAGGGAAACTACACCTTTATTGGTTTCGACTTTGATGTCGGTACCAGGAATGCCTTTCTCGGTAACCAGGTCAGCTTTCACTTTAGTGGTGATCCAGGTGTCCGAAGTGGACTCTTTGGCACCCGCGGCTGCACTTTTGGTTTTGTCGACGTTGTCTGCTTTAGTAGCACCGCCAGCCATCAGGCCGTCAGCCGATACAGCGGTTACGCCTTTGATTTTTTTGGTGATCGCTACAGCAGTGGCTTTCTGCGAGTCGGAGATAGCGACTGTCGAGGACAGGGAAACCACACCTTTGTTGGTTTCAACCTTGATGTCCGAACCAGGAATGCCCTTTTCGGTCAGCAGGTCGGATTTAACCTTAGTGGTGATCCAGGTATCCGAAACGCTTTCTTTAGCCTTGGTAGCTTCACCGGCCGCCAATGTCATAGGGGCTTGGGAAGTCTGAGCAAAGGCTACGTTAGCACCCATGGCCAGAGTCAGAGCGGTAGCAGTAGCGAGAGCGAACTTCTTCATACGAGTAACTCCTGTTTTATTAAAAGTCTGCAGTGTGTGGACCTTGATGCTGCAGCGTTAACAGGGATATTGCAGGCAGTGTGCCAAGTCTGAACCCTCGGATAAATCCTTACAAAACAATATGTTATGAAATGCGGTGATTTTCGGAATCGTGCAACTTGCATGAAGTCATGCGCACCTGCATGCAAGTTGCGGCTTTTGCGATCTAGTAACCGTCTGATAATTCGGCATTTTCTCGCCGGCATAAAAAAAGGACTCCGAAGAGTCCTTTTTTCAGCGTGTAGCTTGCGGGTGATTAAACGCCCGAAGCCTTGGCTGCTGCTACGTCCTTGATGGACAGCTTGATACGGCCGCGGTTGTCCACGTCCAGTACCAGCACTTCCACTTCCTGGCCTTCCTTCAGAATGTCGGTCACTTTCTCAACGCGAGCGTCGCTCAGCATGGAGATGTGAACCAGACCGTCTTTGCCCGGCAGGATGTTGACGAATGCGCCGAAGTCGACGATGCGCTCAACCTTACCGACGTAGATCTTGCCGATCTCGGCCTCAGCGGTGATGCCCAGTACGCGCTGACGTGCAGCTTCAGCCGCTTCCTTGGTTTCGCCGAAGATCTTGATGGAGCCGTCGTCTTCGATATCGATCGAAGCCTTGGTCTCTTCACAGATCGCACGGATGGTCGCGCCGCCTTTACCGATAACATCACGGATTTTGTCGGTGTCGATTTTCATCGCGATCATGGTCGGAGCATTTTCCGACAGCTCGGTACGGGACTGACCAATGATCTGGTTCATCTGGCCGAGGATGTTCAGGCGCGCTTCCAGGGCTTGGCCCAGGGCGATTTCCATGATCTCTTCGGTGATGCCCTTGATCTTGATGTCCATCTGCAGCGCGGTCACACCTTTGGCGGTACCGGCTACCTTGAAGTCCATGTCGCCCAGGTGGTCTTCGTCACCCAGGATGTCGGTCAGGATGGCGAACTTCTCGCCTTCTTTAACCAGGCCCATGGCGATACCGGCAACCGGCGCCTTCATTGGCACACCAGCGTCCATCAGTGCCAGGGAAGCACCGCAAACGGAAGCCATCGAGCTGGAACCGTTGGACTCGGTGATTTCCGACACAACACGGATGGTGTACGGGAACACGTCAGCAGCCGGCAGCATGGCCTGGACCGAACGACGGGCCAGACGGCCGTGACCGATTTCGCGACGACCAGCACCGCCCATGCGACCACACTCGCCCACCGAGAACGGAGGGAAGTTGTAGTGCAGCATGAAGGGGTCTTTTTTCTCGCCTTCCAGGGTGTCCAGCAGCTGTGCGTCACGGGCAGTGCCCAGGGTCGCAACAACCAGTGCCTGGGTTTCACCACGGGTGAACAGGGCCGAACCGTGGGTCTTCGGCAGAACGCCGACTTCGATGTTCAGCGGACGTACGGTGCGGGTGTCGCGACCGTCGATACGTGGCTTGCCGTTCACGATGTTTTCGCGAACGGTGCGGTATTCGATTTCGCCGAATGCAGCCTTGACGTCGCTGGCGGAAGGCTGGCCTTCTTCACCGGACAGCTTGGCTACAACCTGGTCCTTCAACTCGCCCAGGCGAGCGTAACGGTCGGCCTTGACGGTGATGGTGTAGGCGTCGGAGATGGCAGCGCCGAACTCGGAGCGGATAGCGCCCAGCAGTTCGGTGGCTTCCGGTGCAGCAGCCCAGGTCCAGGTTGGCTTGGCAGCTTCGGCAGCCAGCTCGGTGACAGCCTTGATGACCGCCTGGAACTCGTCGTGGGCGAACAGTACAGCGCCCAGCATCTGGTCTTCGGTCAGCTCTTTGGCTTCCGATTCAACCATCAATACGGCTTCCGAGGTACCGGCAACGACCATGTCCAGGCTCGATGCTTTCAGTTGCTCGTAAGTCGGGTTCAGCAGGTAGCCGGTGCTTTCGTGGAAGGCAACGCGGGCTGCGCCGATCGGGCCATCGAAAGGAATACCGGAGATGGCCAGGGCAGCCGAGGTACCGATCATCGCAGCGATGTCCGGATCGGTCTTCTTGCTGGTGGAAACGACGGTGCAGACAACCTGCACTTCGTTCATGAAGCCTTCTGGGAACAGCGGACGGATCGGACGGTCGATCAGTCGGGAAGTCAGGGTTTCTTTCTCGGAAGGACGGCCTTCGCGCTTGAAGAAACCGCCAGGGATCTTACCGGCAGCGTAAGTCTTTTCCTGGTAGTGAACGGACAGAGGGAAGAAGCCTTTGCTCGGGTCAGCGGTCTTGGCGCCAACAACGGTTACCAGTACGGTAACGTCGTCATCAACGGTAACCAGCACTGCGCCGGAGGCTTGACGGGCGATACGGCCTGTCTCGAGGGTAACGGTCGACTGACCGAACTGGAATTTTTTGATAACCGGGTTCACGGTGTCCTACCTTCTTTGTGGCTCTTGGGGGAACTTGTCTTCTTGCGAAATTCTTGGGCAATGCCGGGAATCGGCCCGACGCTAGTCCAGGGTAAAACGTGTATCCAGATAAAACTTGAGGCTGGGAGCCTGCCATGGGCCAGCGGGAATCCCACTGACACACGGCAGACAACCAACCTCTAGCGCAATCGCTTATTAGCGACGCAGACCCAGGCGACCGATCAGAGTCTGATAACGACCCAGATCCTTGCCTTTCAGGTAGTCCAGCAGCTTACGGCGCTGGTTTACCATGCGGATCAGACCACGACGGGAGTGGTGATCTTTACCGTTGGCCTTGAAGTGACCTTGCAGCTTGTTGATGTTGTGGGTCAGCAGTGCAACTTGCACTTCTGGCGAACCAGTGTCACCAACAGCTTGCTGATAGTCAGCAACGATTTGTGCTTTTTCTTGAACGTCGAGAGCCATGAGGCAATCCTTTTTTCAGGAAACCACCCAAAGGGCAGTTTCAACAGGCCAGGGACAAATCCCTGTATCTAAAAATGAGTGTTGACCGTGCCTGTTAACAGCCACACTCGTTCGGTCATTCTGACCGAATCAGTCGACGCGGCGCTATGCGCCCGTCTTCGCTCACTTCACCGATACCGATAAAGCGACCGTTATGATCCTGTACCCGCACCATGCCGAACTTCGGCGCATCCGGGGCACGCACCGGCTGGCCGTTTAGCCAGTAGAACGCGCTGTGTTCCGAGAAGTGCAGCAATGGCCAATCGAGCAAACCGCTGTCCGATGGCATCAGGAAGCGATCAACCGCTTCATTGCCGCCTTCGGCGTGTACAGCTTCCAACTCTTCCAGCGTGACCGTCTGGGCCAGGCTGAAAGGACCGGCCTGGGTGCGTCGCAGTTCTGCAACGTACGCGCCGCAACCGAGCTTCTCACCGATATCTTCCACCAGGGTACGAATATAGGTGCCTTTGCTGCAGTCCACGGCCAACCGGGCGGTGTCGCCTTCACAGGCAAGCAATTCCAAGCGCGCAATAGTAACAGAACGCGGTTCGCGCTCCACTACTTCGCCCGCACGTGCCAGCTTGTAAAGAGGCTGGCCATCACGCTTGAGCGCCGAGTACATCGGCGGTATCTGACTGATTTCCCCACGAAAACCGGGTAAAGCAGCTTCAATATCAGCACGACCAACGGTCACGTCGCGAACCTGCAGAACATCACCTTCGGCATCGGCCGTGGTGGTGGTCTTGCCCAGTTGCATCAGGGTTTCGTAACCCTTGTCGGAATCGAGCAGGTATTGCGAAAACTTGGTGGCCTCGCCAAAGCACAACGGCAGTACACCGGTGGCGAGGGGGTCGAGACTACCGGTGTGCCCGGCCTTTTCGGCGTTGAGCAGCCAGCGGACCTTCTGCAATGCGGCATTGGAGGTAAAGCCAATGGGCTTGTCGAGCAGGATTATGCCGCTGACGTTGCGACGGATACGTTTGACCTGAGCCACCGCTTACTCCTTGGCGTCTTCAGGTGTGGACGGGTGCTGGCTGTCTTCAGCCACGGCGCGCTCGATCAGTGCCGACAGGTGCGCACCCCGCACGACGCTTTCATCGTAGTGAAAGTGCAACTGAGGAACACTGCGCAGCTTCATTTCACGGGCCAATTGCATACGCAGGAAACCTGCCGCCGAATTGAGCACCTTGATGCTTTGCGCGATTTCTTCGCTGCTGTCCTGCCCCATCACGGTGATGAAGATCTTGGCGTGACCCACGTCACGGCTCACTTCAACGGCGGTGATGGTGACCAGGCCAACGCGTGGATCTTTGACTTCGCGACGGATCAGTTGGGCCAGCTCGCGCTGCATCTGATCGCCGATACGCTGGGTACGGCTGTATTCTTTTGCCATGTCTTGTTACCTGTTACTGCCACACGGTGAAACCCGTGGGGTCTGAAAGCGGCAAACGCCCGGCCTGACAAAAGCCAGACCGGGCGTTGCGTTTAGAGTCCGTACGCGGTGCGGGGCATCTGCATGCCCACACGCCGCGTGGCTCCGGAAGTGCGCGAGTTAGAGGCTGCGAGCAACCTGAACCTTCTCGAAGACTTCGATCTTGTCGCCAACCTTGACGTCGTTGTAGCTCTTGACGCCGATACCGCATTCCATGCCGGCACGTACTTCGGAAGCGTCATCCTTGAAGCGGCGCAGGGATTCCAGCTCGCCTTCGAAGATAACGATGTCTTCACGCAGTACACGGATTGGACGGTTACGGAACACGGTGCCTTCGACAACCATGCAGCCGGCGATCGCGCCGAATTTCGGCGAGCGGAACACGTCACGTACTTCGGCGATACCCAGGATGTTCTCCCGGACGTCGCTGCCAAGCATGCCGGTGAGGGCTTTCTTGACGTCTTCGATGATGTCGTAGATGACGTTGTAGTAACGCATGTCCAGGCCTTCCTGCTCGACGATCTTGCGAGCGCCAGCATCGGCACGCACGTTGAAGCCGAACAGTACAGCGTTGGAAGCCAGTGCCAGGTTGGCGTCGGATTCGGTGATACCACCGACACCGCCACCGACAACGCGCACTTGCACTTCGTCGTTACCCAGGCCGTTCAAGGCGCCGTTCAACGCTTCGAGGGAACCACGTACGTCAGATTTGAGGACGATGTTAAGCGTCTTCTTCTCTTCCTGGCCCATGTTCTCGAAGATGTTTTCCAGCTTGCCGGCGTGAGCACGGGCCAGCTTGACTTCACGGAACTTGCCTTGACGGAACAGAGCCACTTCACGGGCTTTCTTCTCGTCGGCAACTACGCTCATCTCGTCGCCAGCGTCCGGGGTACCGTCCAGGCCGAGGATCTCGACCGGGATAGCAGGACCTGCTTCCTTGATTGGCTTGCCGTTCTCGTCGAGCATGGCACGTACACGGCCGTAGTTCGAACCGACCAGTACCATGTCGCCTTGGCGCAAGGTACCGTCTTGAACCAGAACGGTCGCAACCGGGCCACGGCCCTTGTCGAGACGGGACTCAACCACCACGCCACGGCCTGGAGCCGATGGAGTCGCGGTCAGTTCCAGAACCTCGGCTTGCAACAGAACGGCTTCGAGCAGTTCGTCAACGCCGGTACCCATCTTCGCGGAGACCGGTACGAATGGCGTGTCGCCACCCCACTCTTCGGATGTCACGCCGTGAACCGACAGTTCGCTACGGATGCGATCGAGATCGGCGCCCGGCTTGTCGATTTTGTTCACTGCAACCACCAACGGAACGCCAGCTGCCTTGGCATGCTGAACGGCTTCGATGGTTTGTGGCATCACGCCGTCGTCGGCTGCAACCACCAGAATCACGATGTCGGTCGCCTTGGCACCACGGGCACGCATTGCGGTAAACGCGGCGTGACCAGGGGTATCGAGGAACGTCACCATGCCACGGTCGGTTTCAACGTGGTACGCGCCGATGTGCTGGGTGATACCGCCGGCTTCGCCCGCAGCCACCTTGGCACGACGGATGTAGTCGAGCAGGGAAGTTTTACCGTGGTCAACGTGGCCCATTACGGTCACAACCGGTGCACGGGAAACAGCCTCACCTTCAAACTTCAGGGACTCGGCCAAGGAATCTTCCAGGGCGGTGTCGCTGACCAGGGTCACTTTGTGGCCCAATTCTTCAGCCACAAGCTGGGCAGTTTCCTGATCCAGTACCTGGTTGATGGTGGCTGGAGTGCCCAGCTTGAACATGAACTTGATGATTTCAGCTGCCTTGACCGACATCTGCTGGGCCAGATCGCCCACAGTGATGGTCTCGCCGATCTTCACTTCACGCACGACAGGGCCGGTTGGGCTCTGGAAACCGTGGGCGTTGCGTTTCTTCAGCTTGGCCTTGCCGCGACCACCACGACGGAAGCCATCGCTTTCTTCGTCGGTAGTACGTGGCGCAACGCGTGGAGCAGGCGCTTTCTCTTTGACCGAAGCACGATGTGGAGCGTTTTTGCGCTCGCCATCGCCACCACCACCGCGACGATTGTTATCGTCAGCACGTGGCTTATCCGGACGACGAGGTTCGTCGCGTTTACGGGCGTCAGCAGCAGGTGCTGGTGCAGCGGCAACCGGAGCGGCCTCACGCACAGCTTCTACCGGCGCGCTAGGCGCCGCGACCGCTTCAGTGGCAGCGGGTTGCGCAGCAGCAGGCTGGCGACGCGCTTCTTCTTCGGCGCGACGCTTGGCTTCTTCTTCAGCCTTCTGACGTGCAGCATTTTCTACTGCGCGACGTTCTTCCAGTTCGCGTTTGCGCTCGGCTTCGATTTCTTCCGGGCTGCGCTGTACGAAGACTTTCTTCTTGCGTACTTCAACGCTGATGCTCTTGCTACCAGCAACACGCAGGGTGCTGGTGGTTTTGCGCTGCAATGTAATCTTGCGCGGTTCTTCCACTTTCGCCTTGTGGCTGCTCTTCAAGTGAGTCAGCAAAGACTGCTTCTCACTATCGCTCACACCTTCATCGGCGGCGGTGTGCGGCAGACCTGCCTCACGCATCTGCTGCAACAGGCGCTCTACCGGTGTTTTGACCTCATCGGCCAGTTGTTTCACCGTGACTTGCGTCATGCACTTCTCTCCTCAGGCCGCGCCTAGTTACTCGAACCAATGGGCTCGGGCGGCCATGATCAACTTGCCGGCACGATCATCGTCAATGCCGTCGATGTCGAGCAGATCGTCAATAGACTGCTCGGCCAGGTCTTCGCGGGTAATTACGCCGCGCACCGCCAGTTCCATCGCCAAATCCTTGTCCATACCCTCAAGCGAGAGCAGGTCTTCGGCCGGATGGGCGTCTGCCAGCTTTTCCTCAGTAGCGATGGCTTTAGTCAACAAACGATCCTTGGCCCGAGCGCGAAGCTCGTTGACGGTGTCTTCGTCAAAGCCGTCGATGTTGAGCATTTCTTCCAACGGTACGTAGGCAATCTCTTCCAGGCTGGTGAAGCCTTCATCTACCAGCACCTGCGCCAGGTCTTCATCGACTTCCAACTCTTCGATGAAGTTGCGCAGGATGTCACCGGTTTCAGCTTGCTGCTTAGCCTGGATGTCCGATTCGGTCATCACGTTCAGGGTCCAACCGGTCAGTTGGCTGGCCAGACGCACGTTCTGACCACCACGACCAATGGCCTGAGCCAGATTGTCTGCGCCAACGGCGATGTCCATTGCATGGGCATCTTCGTCAACAATAATTGCCGCCACTTCAGCCGGCGACATGGCGTTGATCACGAACTGCGCCGGGTTATCGTCCCACAGGACGATGTCCACACGCTCACCGCCCAATTCGCCCGACACTGCCTGGACGCGCGAACCGCGCATACCGATGCAAGCGCCTTGCGGGTCGATGCGTTTGTCCTTGGAGCGGACCGCGATCTTGGCACGCGAACCCGGGTCGCGGGACGCAGCCATGACTTCGATCAGGCCTTCGGCGATTTCCGGCACTTCGATACGGAACAGCTCGATCAGCATTTCCGGCGCGGTACGCGACAGGATCAACTGAGGGCCGCGGTTCTCGGTGCGGATTTCCTTGAGCAGCGCACGCAAGCGCACGCCGACACGGAAGGTTTCGCGAGAGATGATGTCTTCACGGGCCAGCAACGCTTCGGCGTTGTTGCCCAGGTCGACGATCACGTTGTCGCGGGTGACTTTTTTCACGGTGCCGGAGATGATTTCACCCAGGCGCTCGCGATAGGCGTCAACGACTTGAGCGCGCTCGGCTTCGCGAACCTTCTGCACGATGACCTGCTTGGCGGTCTGTGCAGCGATACGGCCGAATTCGATCGATTCGATCTTTTCTTCGACGACATCACCGACCTTGGCGCCAGGATGCGTTTCGGCAACCTTGCTTGGCCAGGTTTCGATGGCCGGATCATCAAGATCGGCTTCTTCGACGACCGTCCAGCGACGGAAAGTCTCATAGGCACCGGTGTGGCGGTTGATTTCCACACGCAGATCAACTTCGTCTTCAAAACGCTTTTTGGTAGCAGTGGCCAGGGCCAGCTCCAGCGCTTCAAAAATCACGTTTGCCGGTACGCCCTTTTCATTGGATACCGACTCAACAACCAGCAGTACTTCTTTGCTCATCGTACGCCTCGCCTTTCGCAAGCCATTGGATCCGCGGGATCCGCGTCTCAGTCAAAACTGGGAATAATGTTGGCCTTGTCGATCATATCGATCGGCAACAGGAACTCATGGTCTTCTACCTGCACCACGACATCCTGTTCTTCTACACCGCGCAGAAGGCCCTGAAAGTTGCGTCGCCCTTCAAAGGGAGATCGCAGCTTGATCTTCACTTGTTCACCGGCAAATTTTGCAAACTGATCAATAGTGAACAGTGGGCGTTCCATGCCTGGCGAGGAAACTTCGAGGGTGTATTCAACGGAGATCGGATCTTCAACATCCAGCACACCGCTGATCTGACGGCTGACAATGGCACAATCGTCCACCAGCACGCCGCCCTCTTTATCGATATAAACGCGCAACATTGAGTGGCGACCTTGAGCCGAAAACTCAATACCCCAGCATTCATAGCCTAGGGCCACGACCACCGGGGCCAACAAGGCCTGCAACTCTTCTAGCTTGCTCGACACCTGAACCCCCTCGTGCATGTATGTGCATGCTGTGCAAAATAAAAAAATGGGCGAAACGCCCATCCTTGAAACGCCGTCGAACAGCGGCGTTGAAAGTGTCCAGCTAACAAAAAGCCCCTTAAAAGGGGCTCCGCTAAAACTGGTTGCGGGGGCCGGATTTGAACCGACGACCTTCGGGTTATGAGCCCGACGAGCTACCAGACTGCTCCACCCCGCGACAAAGCTGGGGCGGAAGTATACGACCGATCCCTTACAGGGTCAATGTAACCTTCCACCTACAAGAAAGCCCGCAACAGCGGGCTCTCCTGATAATTGGTACCGAGAAGGGGACTCGAACCCCTACACCCTATGGGCACAACCACCTCAAGGTTGCGTGTCTACCAATTCCACCACCTCGGCAATACAGCGTTTACAACCTTCTTACTTCTGCTCTTGAGCTGGAGGTACGTCAGTCGCTGGAGTAGCCGACTTTTGCTCTTGAAGCACCGGGACATCATCAGAAGCCGGTTTTGCTTTTGGTACTTCCAACACTGCTGGGTTTGGGAGACCTACTTGAGTCAGCACATGAGCTTTCTCTTTAGCAAAGTAACCTAACCCCAAGCTGGTTATGAAGAAACCGGCGGCAAGTATAGCAGTAAACTTACTAAGAAAGGTAGAGGAACCTTGGCTTCCGAACACAGTATTTGAAGCACCTGCACCGAAAGACGCACCAGCATCCGCACCTTTACCCTGTTGCAACAAAACCAGGGCAACTACGCCCAGGGCAGCCAACAGATGAAAAACGACTACGACTGTTTCCAGCATTTTTTCAGTTTCCCGCGGCGCGACAGATCGCACCGAACTCATCTGCATTCAGGGAAGCTCCACCAATGAGCCCCCCATCGATATCCGGCATGCCGAACAGTTCGACCGCATTGGCCGCCTTCACGCTGCCGCCGTATAGAAGACGCACACCTTGTGCGACTTCAGAATTCTCTGCCGCCAACTGCGCGCGGATGGCTGCGTGCACATCCTGCGCCTGCTGCGGTGTAGCAGTCAGCCCGGTACCAATGGCCCAGACCGGCTCGTAAGCAATAACTGCCTTTGCAAACGCACCAACACCCAGCTCCTCGATGATGCTGCCCAGCTGACGCGAGACAACCTCAAGAGTCTTGCCTGATTCACGCTGCTCCAGGGTCTCCCCTATGCACAACACTGGAATCAAGCCACAAGCCTGTGCCGCTGCGAACTTGCGATTGAGTGTCCCATCACGCTCGCCCATCATCTGACGGCGCTCGGAGTGCCCGACAAGCACATAGGAACAACCCGCATCGACCAACTGACTCGGCGAAATTTCACCGGTCAACGCACCTTGCATCGGTTCCACCGCAGAGTTCTGCGCGCCGACCTGAATCGACTTGCCTTTCAAGCCATCAACTACTTGGTTGATATGCAAGCAAGGCGGAAAAACCGCAACATCAACACCGCTAGGCAAGGCCAAGTGACGAAGGCCATTGATCAGCTCAGCGACACTGGCGCGGGTACCGTGCATCTTCCAGTTACCAGCTACCATAGTGCGACGCATGCTGTACCTCGTCGGTCAAAGTGGGCGCAGATGTTACCCAACCACATCACCACTGGCAAGCCGAATTCAGGCGCAAACTTCAGTTACCAGTTTTGCCAGGTCTTCGGCATGGCCGCGAACCTGTGTTTCGTCGTCACCTTCGACCATGACGCGCACCAGCGGCTCTGTGCCGGACTTGCGCAACAGCACGCGGCCACGCCCCGCCATTGCCAGGGTCACGCGCTCGCACGCCTCTTTGACAGCCGGGTGCTCGATCGGGTTTTCGCCGCCGGCAAACCGCACATTGAGCAGCACCTGCGGACATTTGCGCAGCGCCTGGCGCGCCTGGGCCAAGCTCTCTTCGCGACGGCGCAGCGACAGCAGAACCTGCAGCGCAGCAATGATCGCATCGCCCGTGGTGGTGTGCTGGAAGCAGACAACGTGACCGGAGTTCTCGCCACCCACCTGCCAGTTACGCTCGAGCAGCTCGGCGATCACATAGCGGTCACCGACATTGGCGCGCACAAACGGAATACCCAGGTCCGCCAAGGCCAATTCAAGCCCCAGGTTACTCATCAAGGTACCGACAACACCGCCTTGCAGCTTGTTACGCTCGTGCAAGTCGCGGGCAATGATGAACAAGAGGTCATCGCCATCAACGATGGCCCCGGTGTGATCCACCATCAGCACACGGTCACCGTCACCATCAAAAGCAATGCCCAAGTCGGCATGTTCGGCAAGGACGGCGGCCTGCAGTTGCTCCATGTGTGTGGAGCCGCAGTTGTCATTGATGTTCAGCCCGTTAGGCTGGGCCGACAGGACTGTAACGTCCGCACCCAATTCCTTGAAAACGCTTGGCGCCACTTTGTAGGTCGCGCCATGAGCGCAATCGACCACAATCTTCAGGCCGGCGAAATTGGTGCTGCTGGGCACACTGCTTTTGCAAAATTCGATATACCGGCCAGAGGCGTCGTTGATACGTGACACCTTGCCCAGCTTGCTGGACTCAACCACCGTCATCGGCGCATCCAGCAGCTCTTCGATCATCAATTCGATCTCGTCCGGCAGCTTGGTGCCCTGCCCCGAGAAGAATTTGATGCCATTGTCATCATGAGGATTGTGCGAAGCACTGATCACAATACCGGCTTCAGCGTGAAAGGTACGCGTCAGGTAAGCGATCGCCGGCGTCGGCATAGGCCCCAGCAGCATCACATCGGCACCCGCAGCGGACAGGCCTGCCTCCAGTGCAGATTCAAACATGTAGCCCGAAATACGGGTGTCTTTACCCACCAGGATGCGGCAAGCGCCCATGCTTCGGAACGCCATGCCCGCAGCCCAACCCAGCTTAAGCATGAAATCAGGAGTAATCGGGTATTCGCCGACCCGACCACGGATACCGTCGGTGCCAAAGTATTTCTTAGTCATAAGTGCTCCATCATTCTTATTCGGCTGATTCTACTGCGGCAATCATGCGCACCACATCCACTGTTTCGGCAACATCGTGCACACGCAAGATACGCGCGCCTTTGCTGACTGCAAGCGCTGCCAGTGCAAGACCACCGTACAGCCGCTCACCCACCGGGCGATTCAGGGCCAGCCCTATCATGCTTTTGCGCGAAACGCCGACCAGAATAGGTCGACCAAGGGCATGCAGGGATTCCATATGTTTGAACAGACTTAGATTGTGCTGCAGGGTCTTGGCGAAGCCAAAGCCGGGATCGAGGATGATCTTTTCCGCAGCAATCCCCGCGACGGCACATTGAGCGACCCGCTCAGCGAGGAAACCGCTGACTTCGCCGACAAGGTCATCATAGTGAGGATTGTCCTGCATATTGCCGGGTTCTCCGAGCATATGCATCAGGCACACCGGCAAACCGGTCGCGGCAGCAGCATCAAGGGCACCGTCGCGCTGGAGGGAGCGCACATCGTTGATCAACCCCGCGCCCAGCCGCGCAGTTTCGCGCATCACTGCAGGCGTCGAGGTGTCCACCGAGATAATCACATCCAGCTCACGCGCAATGCGCTCGACTATTGGCGCCACTCGCTCCAGCTCCTCCAAGGGAGAAACCACGCGTGCGCCAGGACGAGTCGACTCACCACCGACATCAATCAGCGTCGCCCCTGCGGCGACCATCGCCTCTGCATGACGCAATGCAGCATCATGCTGGCTGAAGCGGCCACCGTCGGAAAAGGAGTCGGGGGTTACATTAAGAATGCCCATGACATGTGTATGGGCCAAATCAAGAACCCGGTTGCCGCAAGGCAACCGGGTGGAGGACAACGCAGAAGTCATTTCAAACCTTAGTGGTCGGCTGCAGGGCCGCCGATCGGGGTTTCAGGGCGTTCGTTCTGAACCACCGGCGGAGTGCCAGAAGTGCCCGAACCGCCTTCCCAATCGCGAGGCTCACGCGGCGTGCGACCGGCCATGATGTCGTCGATCTGGTCGGCATCAATGGTCTCGTACTTCATCAGCGCGTCGGCCATCGCGTCCAGCTTGTCGCGGTTGTCAGTCAGGATCTGCTTGGCCGTGCCGTAGCACTGGTCAATGATACTGCGCACTTCGGAGTCGATCAGCTTGGCTGTCTCACCGGAGAAACTGGCGTTTTGACCGCCACCGCCACGACCCAGGAACACTTCGCCTTCTTCCTCGGCATACATCAGCGGGCCGAGTTTTTCCGACAAGCCCCACTTGGTCACCATGTTCCGTGCAATCTGGCTGGCACGCATGATGTCGTTGGAAGCGCCGGTAGTGACGCCATCGAAGCCCAGGGTCATCTCCTCAGCAATCCGGCCACCGTACAGCGAACAGATCTGGCTGATCAGTGCACGCTTGGAGAGGCTATAGCGATCCTCTTCCGGCAGGAACATGGTGACACCCAGCGCCCGTCCACGAGGAATGATCGACACTTTGTAGACCGGGTCGTGCTCAGGCACAACGCGACCGACAATGGCGTGACCGGCTTCGTGATACGCAGTGTTCTGCTTCTCTTTCTCGGACATGACCATGGATTTGCGCTCGGCGCCCATCATGATCTTGTCTTTCGCCAATTCGAACTCTTTCATCTCCACGATGCGCTTGCCGGTACGGGCAGCAAACAACGAAGCCTCGTTGACCAGGTTGGCCAGGTCGGCACCGGAGAAGCCCGGAGTACCACGGGCAATCACGGCCGGAGCCACGTCGTCCCCCATTGGCACTTTGCGCATGTGTACTTTCAGGATCTGTTCGCGGCCACGGATATCCGGCAAGCCAACCACAACCTGGCGGTCGAAACGGCCTGGACGCAGCAGCGCAGGGTCCAGAACGTCCGGACGGTTGGTTGCAGCAATCACGATGATGCCGTCGTTCATTTCAAAGCCGTCCATCTCAACCAGCAACTGGTTAAGGGTCTGCTCACGCTCATCATGACCGCCGCCCATGCCGGCGCCACGGTGGCGACCAACGGCGTCGATTTCATCGATGAAAATGATGCAAGGCGCATGCTTTTTAGCCTGTTCGAACATATCGCGAACACGGCTGGCGCCCACGCCGACGAACATCTCGACGAAGTCAGAACCGGAAATGGTGAAGAACGGCACCTTGGCCTCACCAGCAATCGCCTTGGCCAGCAAGGTTTTACCGGTACCCGGAGGACCAACCATCAGCACACCGCGAGGAATGCGGCCGCCCAAGCGCTGGAATTTGCCCGGATCGCGCAGGAACTCGACCAACTCGCCCACTTCCTCTTTGGCTTCGTCGCAACCCGCAACGTCAGCCAGGGTGGTTTTCACCTGATCTTCGGAGAGTAGGCGTGCCTTGCTCTTGCCAAAGCTCATCGGCCCGCCCTTGCCGCCCGCACCGCCTTGCATCTGGCGCATGAAGAACATGAACACGGCGATGATCACCAGGATCGGGAAGCTGGCTACCAGCAACTGGGTCCAGATGCTCTGCTGCTCTGGCTGCTTGCCTTCGACAACCACGTGGTTATCCACCAGGTCGCCGATCAGACCGTTGTCCTGGATTGCCGGACGAATGGTCTTGAAGCTATCGCCATCGTTGCGTTTGCCGGTGATCACGTAGCCATCAACCGCTACGCGCTCGACCTTGCCATCCTTAACTTGCTGGATGAAGTCGGAATAGTTGAGGGTCTGCGGCTCGTTAGGGCTGGAGAAGTTGTTCATCACCGTCACCAGGACAGCCGCGATGATCAACCACAGGATCAGATTCTTTGCCATATCGTTCAATTAACTACCCTCTGAAGCAAGCTCCGCTACTGGCGCGCGCTTCGCATGATATTCACCGGCCTAACTTACTACATTACCTACAACACTGGCAGGCGCCGTCTGTAACCCTTTGTGAAACTTTGACTACACAATATTCGTAAAGCTTCGTGACGAAAGCGATATAAAAAAACCTATCGACTCCCTTCAAACCTTCAAAGACGCTCATCACTGGCGGCGCCTTCGATCCCGCGGAACCCCCGCGCCAACAGATACTGCTCGCGAGACCGGTCACGAGAAGAGTCCGGTTTGCGCATCTGTACCTTGTCGAACAGCTTGCGGATGTTCTTGTGGTACTCGTCGAAGCCTTCACCCTGGAAGACCTTGACCAGGAAATCACCACCCGGACGCAATACCCGACCCGCCAGATCCAGTGCCAACTCGCAGAGGAACATGGCGCGCGGCATATCAACAGCCGGTAATCCACTCATATTGGGGGCCATGTCGGAAATCACAAGGTCCACTTGCGAATTTCCTACAGCTTCCAGGATCTCAGCCAGGACAGCGTCCTGGGTAAAGTCACCGTGAACAAAGGTCACGTCCGGGATGCTGTCCATCTCCAGGATGTCGGAAGCGATCAAGCGGCCTTGCCCACCAATCAGACGACTGGCCACCTGGGACCAGCCACCCGGGGCGGCGCCCAGGTCGATCACGCTCATGCCGGGGCGAAACAATTTGTCCTTGTCCTGCAGCTCCAGCAGTTTGTAGCTGGCCCGGGAACGGTAGCCGTCCTTTTGCGCCTTTTTGACGTAAGGATCGTTGAAATGTTCTTGTAGCCACTTAAGGCTGGTTTTGGAACGGGCCACGGGCCACCTCGAAAAATAAAACGGGTCGTGATTAACTGGGCGGTCCCGGACTCGCTCGGGTAAACTGGCCGCCGCTTTTTACAAGATCAGACGCAGGGGTCAGATTATGCCGCTCACTCAAGAGCAGAAGAAACAGTACAAATCCATTGGCCACCATCTGAAACCAGTTCTGATTGTGGCAGATAACGGTTTGACTGAAGGTGTGTTAGCCGAATTCGAACGTGCACTGAACGATCATGAACTGATCAAGATCAAGGTCAACATCCTTGACCGCGAAGCGCGCCTGGCCGCCATTGCAGAACTGTGCAAGGCGGGCAAAGCGGACCTGGTCCAGGTCATCGGCAAGATGGCGCTGCTTTATCGCAAGAACTTCAGCGTCAACAAGCAACTGTCGAACGTACACCGCTTCAAGTAGCTTTTAAATTACAAAAAGGGTCATGGGCGTGCTTCGCGCGCCCTGCCACTCCATCCCGGTGCAGGCTGCATGACCAGCACCAGGCCGGAGAACCCTAGCACAAGATAGCTGAACAGCTGCCAGCGCAACGCCTCCGGCAGCCAGACATGCACCACGCAAAACATTGCGCACGCATACAGCGCCATCAACAGCAGTTGCCCGCGAATATCCCGCCATAGACTCCCCAAGCCCTCGGCCTTGACCAGCACCAACGCCTGGAGCATCACGCACGCCGCCGCAAAACCCACCAGCAACGCACTGAGTAATCCATCGATCTCATCGATCAGCAACGGTGCCAGGCCAATCAGGCCCAGCGCCGGCAGTACACCAATATGCAACAACCACAGGCCGCCGACCCAAAGCATCTGGGAAAGCTGCCAAAGCATGGCGCCCGCACGAAGCGGGCGCCGCCTTTCAGACGTGACGAACTTCAACGATCTCGTACTCGATTACGCCGCCTGGCGTCTTCACAGCCACCACATCGCCCTCTTCCTTGGCAATCAAGGCACGGGCAAGTGGGGAACCGACAGAAATCTTGCCGAGCTTGAAGTCAGCCTCATCTTCACCAACGATGTGGTAGACCACGCTTTCGTCAGTCTCGACGTTGGCGATTTCCACAGTCGTGCCGAAAATCACCTTGCCGGTCTTCGGAATGGTCGTCACGTCGATGACCACCGAGTTCTGCAGGCGGCCTTCGATGTCACGGATCCGCGCCTCGACCATACCTTGCTGCTCGCGGGCAGCATGGTATTCGGCGTTTTCCTTCAGGTCACCCAGTTCGCGGGCCGTACCGATGTCCTGGCTCAGCTTTGGACGTACGACCTTGGTCAGGTGGGCGTGCTCCTCTTCCAAGGCCTTGAAGCCCTGGACGGTCATTGGGTATTTGGTCATGCCTTCAATCCTGCGTGTAGATCCTGCAAGCGACGCACGGTCTTTTCCGGACCGAACTTGAGCGCTTCGCAGATGGCTTCGCCAGCAGCAATGGTGGTGGTGCAGTAGATCTTGTGCTGCAAGGCGTTACGACGAATGGAGTAGGAATCCGCGATCGATTGACGACCCTCGGTGGTGTTGATGATCAGCGTGACTTCGTCATTCTTGATCATGTCGACCACGTGCGGACGGCCTTCCGTCACCTTGTTCACGCGACGCACTTTCAGGCCGGCAGCTTCGATCAGCTTGGCGGTCCCGGCAGTGGCCACGACTTCGAAGCCCAAGTTGATCAGATCACGAGCCACACCTGCAACCAGTGGCTTGTCGTCATCACGCACGCTGATGAAGGCAGTACCGCCGGTCGGCAGTACTTCGCTGGCGCCCATCTGGGCCTTGGCGAAAGCTTCACCGAAGGTATCGCCCACACCCATCACTTCACCGGTGGACTTCATCTCTGGGCCCAGGATCGGGTCCACACCCGGGAATTTGGCGAATGGGAACACCGCCTCTTTCACGCTGTAGAAGTTCGGAATGATTTCCTTGGTGAAGCCGATTTCCTTCAGGGTCTTACCAGCCATCACGCGGGCAGCGATCATGGCCAGGGAGACACCGATGCACTTGGAAACAAATGGCACGGTACGCGAAGCACGCGGGTTGACTTCAATGACGTAGATGTCTTCGCCTTGCAGCGCCAACTGTACGTTCATCAGGCCGACTACGCCCAACTCCAAGGCCATTTTCTTGACCTGTTCGCGCATCTCGTCCTGGATGTGCGCCGGCAGCGAGTACGGCGGCAGCGAGCATGCAGAGTCACCGGAGTGAACGCCCGCCTGTTCGATGTGCTGCATGATCGCGCCGATCACCACGTCGGTACCGTCGCAGACCGCATCCACGTCCATCTCGATGGCGCAGTTGAGGAAGTGGTCAAGCAACACCGGGCTGTCGTTGGACACTTTCACCGCATCGCGCAGGTAACGCTTGAGCTCTTCTTCTTCGTAGACAATTTCCATCGCACGGCCGCCCAGTACATAGGACGGGCGCACCACCAGCGGGTAGCCGATCTTGCTGGCTGCACGGATGGCTTCGTCTTCGCTGCGCACAGTGGCGTTTGGCGGCTGACGCAGGTTCAGGCGCTCAACCATTTGCTGGAAGCGCTCGCGGTCTTCTGCACGGTCGATAGCGTCCGGGCTGGTGCCGATGATCGGCACGCCGGCGGCTTCCAGGGCACGCGCCAGTTTCAGCGGGGTTTGGCCGCCGTACTGGACGATCACGCCTTTCGGCTTCTCGACACGTACGATTTCCAGCACGTCTTCCAGGGTCACTGGCTCGAAGTACAGGCGGTCGGAGGTGTCGTAGTCGGTAGAAACGGTTTCCGGGTTGCAGTTGACCATGATGGTCTCGTAGCCATCTTCGCGCAGCGCGAGGGCGGCATGGACGCAGCAGTAGTCAAACTCGATACCCTGGCCGATACGGTTTGGACCACCGCCCAGGATCATGATCTTGTCGCGACCCGACGGTGCGGCTTCGCACTCTTCCTCATAGGTGGAGTACAGGTAGGCGGTGTCGGTGGAGAACTCGGCCGCGCAGGTGTCAACGCGCTTGTAGACCGGGAAGATCTCCAGCTTGTGGCGATGGGTGCGCAGGTTCTTCTCGGTCACACCCAGCAACTTGGCCAGACGCTGGTCGGAGAAGCCCTTGCGCTTGAGGCGGAACATCATGTCGCGGTCGATGCTGGCCAGACCCAAGGTCTTGACCTTCTCTTCTTCCTTGATCAGATCTTCGATCTGTACCAGGAACCACGGATCGATCATGTTCATGCCGAAGATGTCTTCGACGGTCATGCCGGCGCGGAAGGCGTCAGCCACGTACCAGATACGCTCGGCGCCCGGCACGGTCAGCTCGCGCTTGAGCACGCTCATGCTTTCCGGGTTGCTCAGGTCGAGCTTCTCATCCAAGCCGCAAACGCCTACTTCCAGGCCGCGCAGGGCTTTCTGCAGGGATTCCTGGAAAGTCCGGCCGATGGCCATGACTTCACCCACAGATTTCATCTGGGTGGTCAGGCGTGCATCAGCCTTGGCGAATTTCTCGAAGGCAAAACGTGGGAGCTTGGTCACAACGTAGTCGATGGACGGCTCGAAGGACGCCGGGGTCTTGCCGCCGGTAATGTCGTTCGACAATTCGTCCAGGGTGTAACCCACGGCCAGCTTGGCCGCGACCTTGGCGATCGGGAAGCCGGTGGCTTTCGAAGCCAGGGCCGACGAACGGGATACACGCGGGTTCATCTCGATCACGACCATACGGCCAGTGTTCGGGCAGATACCGAACTGAACGTTGGAACCGCCGGTTTCCACGCCGATCTCGCGCAATACCGCCAGGGAGGCGTTACGCAGGATCTGGTATTCCTTGTCGGTCAGGGTTTGTGCCGGCGCCACGGTGATCGAGTCACCGGTGTGCACGCCCATCGGGTCGAAGTTTTCGATGGAGCAGACGATGATGCAGTTGTCCTTCTTATCGCGGACAACCTCCATCTCATATTCTTTCCAGCCGATCAGGGATTCGTCGATCAGCAGCTCTTTGGTCGGCGACAGGTCCAGGCCGCGGGCGCAGATCTCTTCGAACTCTTCACGGTTGTATGCGATACCGCCACCGGTGCCGCCCATGGTGAAGGACGGACGGATGATGCACGGGAAGCCCAGGGTCTCGAGGACCGCATTGGCTTCTTCCATGCTGTGGGCGATACCGGAACGCGGGCAAGCCAGGCCGATGGATTTCATGGCCTTGTCGAAACGCGAACGGTCTTCAGCCTTGTCGATGGTGTCGGCATTGGCGCCGATCATCTCTACGCCGAACTTTTCCAGGACGCCTTCGCGCTCCAGGTCCAGGGCGCAGTTCAGTGCAGTCTGGCCGCCCATGGTTGGCAGCAGTGCGTCTGGACGCTCTTTTTCGATGATCTTGGCAACGGTCTGCCACTTGATCGGCTCGATGTAGGTAGCGTCGGCCATGGCCGGGTCGGTCATGATGGTGGCTGGGTTGGAGTTCACCAGGATGACGCGGTAGCCCTCCTCGCGCAGGGCTTTACAGGCCTGGGCGCCGGAGTAGTCGAATTCACAGGCCTGGCCGATCACGATCGGGCCAGCGCCGAGAATCAGGATGCTTTTTATGTCTGTACGTTTTGGCATGGGTTTGTCACTCAAATCCGCAGGTCAGTCGGCAAGCCGTCTTGAACAATCTTTGAAGAGCCTGCGGGGGCCACCGGAGTCCGGGGCCGCCCGCAGGCCGCTCAGTCAGCGTCGCTTGGCCATCTCATTGATGAAACGGTCGAACAGCGGCGCTACGTCGTTCGGGCCCGGGCTGGCTTCAGGGTGGCCCTGGAAGCTGAACGCGCTCTTGTCGGTGCGCTCGATACCCTGCAGGGAACCGTCGAACAGCGACTTGTGAATGGCGCGCACGTTGCTCGGCAAGGTGGCTTCATCTACCGCAAAACCGTGGTTCTGGCTGGTGATCATCACAACGCCGGTGTCCAGGTCTTGCACAGGGTGGTTGGCACCGTGGTGGCCGTGACCCATTTTCAGGGTCTTGGCGCCAGAGGCCAGGGCCAACAGCTGGTGGCCGAGGCAGATACCGAATACTGGAATCTCGGTTTCCAGCACGTCCTTGATCGCCTGGATGGCGTAGTCGCAAGGCTCTGGGTCACCCGGACCGTTGGACAGGAACACGCCGTCCGGTTGCAGGGCGAGCACGTCGCTGGCCGGGGTTTGCGCCGGCACCACGGTCACGCGGCAACCGCGCTCGACCAGCATGCGCAGGATGTTGTACTTCACACCGTAGTCGTAGGCGACCACGTGGTAAGGCAACTCGGCAGCATCGATGGTCGCGTGGCTGTCCGTCTTCAAGTCCCAGACCGTGGAGCGCCACTCGTACTTCTCTTTGACGCTGACGACTTTCGCCAGGTCCATGCCCTTCAGGCCAGGGAAGCCTTGCGCTGCGGCAATCGCCGCCTCTTCGGAAATATTGTCACCGACCATGATGCAGCCGTTCTGCGAGCCTTTTTCACGCAGGATGCGTGTCAGGCGGCGCGTATCGATACCAGCGATCGCCACAACATTGTTGGCTTTCAAGTAATCGGACAGCGACATCGTGTTACGCCAGTTGCTCGCAACCAGTGGCAGGTCGCGAATCACCAGACCGGCCGACCAGACACGATCAGACTCGACATCTTCCGGTGTAGTACCGGTGTTGCCAATGTGCGGATAGGTCAGGGTAACGATCTGTTGGGCGTAGGAAGGATCGGTAAGGATTTCCTGATAGCCGGTCATGGCAGTGTTAAACACCACCTCTCCAACGGTCTGACCGTCGGCTCCAATGGCTTCGCCGCGAAAAATGCTGCCATCAGCAAGGGCGAGTATGGCTGGCTTAGTCAAGAAGACCTCCCGTAAATAAAGCCTGAAAGGGCGATCGCAGGTTGTAAAAAAGCGGAGTGACGTATGGACACGTCACCCCGCTTCTTCACCGAATTATTCTGCGCGCTTTTAGTGGACACACTAAAGCTGTAGCTTACAGAAAAAGGCTTTTTTGGTCCACCGCTAATGAGCCTTAAAGGCAGGGGAATGCGACAGGACGTCGCTTAGCGGGTAAAAACGGGGCCCAAGCATAAGCTTGAGGCCCCTTTTTAGCTACAGATTAGTGCAGATCCAGCACGTCGCGCATGTCGTAAAGGCCCGCCTCGCGACCTTCCAGCCAGAGCGCAGCACGTACCGCCCCCTTGGCAAACGTCATGCGACTGGACGCCTTGTGCGTGATTTCCAGGCGTTCACCCTCAGTGGCGAACAACACGGTGTGATCTCCCACCACATCACCACCGCGCACGGTTGCAAACCCAATGGTGTCACGCGCACGCGCACCGGTATGACCTTCGCGGCCGTACACCGCCACTTTCGACAAGTCGCGACCGAGCGCATCGGCAATCGCCTCGCCCATGCGCAGCGCGGTACCCGAAGGTGCGTCGATCTTGTGGCGATGATGGGTCTCGATGATTTCGATATCCGCTTCATCCCCAAGCACACGAGCCGCCAGATCAAGCAGCTTGAGCGACAGGTTCACACCCACACTGAAGTTGGCCGCGAAGACGATAGGAATGTCCTTGCCCGCCTCTACCAGCAACTGCTTCTGCTCAAGCGTCAAACCGGTGGTGCCGATCACCATCGCCTTGCCCGCCTTGCGGCAAAAAGCCAGGTTCTTCAGCATCACGTCCGGCAGGGTGAAATCGATCAGCACGTCAAACTCGTCAGCCACCTGCTCCAGGTTGCCAGACAACGAAACACCGATACGCCCCAACGAAGCCAACTCACCGGCATCCGCACCAATCAACGTGCTGCCCGGACGAACGATCGCCGCGGTCAGCCCGGAGGCCGGCGAGCGCTGCTGCACCGCTTCGACCAGCGTCTTGCCCATGCGCCCGGCAGCGCCCATTACGGCTATACGTCGCATACTCAATTCCTTACAGGTCGCCGAAGAAGCGCTTCACGCCATCGAAAAAGCCCGCGGTTTTCGGCGAGTGGGAGTCATCACCCTCCATCGAACTGCGGAATTCTTCCAGCAGTTCGCGCTGACGGCGATTCAGGTTGACCGGCGTTTCCACCGCCACACGACACATCAGGTCACCAGCGCCACCACCGCGTACCGGCGCAACGCCTTTGCCACGGATGCGGAACTGCTTGCCGGTCTGCGTGCCTTCAGGGATCTTGAGCTTGACGCGACCATCAAGGGTCGGAATCTCCAACTCACCACCCAGCGCCGCATCAACAAAGCTGATTGGCACTTCACAGAACAGATGCTTGCCGTCACGCTGGAAGATCGAGTGCTCGCGCACGTTGATCACCACGTACAGGTCGCCCGTAGGCCCACCCTGAGTACCCGCCTCGCCTTCGCCGGACAGGCGAATACGGTCACCGGTATCCACGCCAGCCGGCACTTTTACCGACAGGGTTTTGTACTCTTCGACACGACCTTCGCCGTGGCAGGAGTCGCACGGATCGGAAATGATCTTGCCCTGGCCATGGCAGCGCGGGCAGGTCTGCTGCACCGAGAAGAAGCCCTGCTGCATGCGGACCTGACCAATACCACCACACGTCGGGCACGTGATGGGCGAAGAGCCCTTCTTGGCGCCCGAGCCATCGCACGGCTTGCAGTTGACCAGCGTCGGCACACGGATATTGACGCTGGTACCGCGCACGGCTTCTTCCAGGTTCAACTCCAGCGTGTAGCGCAAGTCACTGCCACGCTGGGCGCCGCCACGCTGACCACCCCGGCCACCGCCGAAGAAGTCGCTGAACACGTCACCGAAAATATCGGAGAAGTTCTGACCGCCAAACCCAGCACCGCCGCCACCCATGCTCGGGTCGACGCCGGCGTGGCCGTACTGGTCGTACGCCGCACGCTTGTTGGGATCAGACAGACATTCGTAGGCCTCATTGGCCTCTTTGAACATTTCTTCGGATTCTTTGCTATCCGGATTACGGTCCGGGTGGTGCTTCATCGCCAAGCGACGGTAGGCCTTCTTCAGGTCCGCCTCGCTGGAACCGCGCTCCACACCCAATACTTCGTAATAGTCACGCTTTGCCATAAGTCTTTGCACTCTTAAGGACGTTCAGCCAGACCCTCCTGAGCCTTGCCAAACTCGTTGAGCCCCAATACAGGCCCGGACCCAACTCACGTCAATTCAACGATCCTGGTCGTTACTACTTTTTAGCCAGGGACCCGGCCAAAAGTGCGGTATTTACTGCTCGGAAAGCAGGAGCATTCCCGATCACACCGCCAGCATCCGAACTCTGTCGCATGCTGTAAAAATTCGCATACCCCAGACACGCCAACGCGGGAGCAAGCTCCCGCGCGGCGACATCCTACCAGTCACCGCTTGATAGCGGTCAACCGGGCGACCAACTTACTTCTGGTCTTTGACTTCTTCGAACTCGGCATCGACAACATCGTCGTGCTTGGCTTCAGGCTCTGCCTGCTGCGCAGCACCGTCAGCTGGCTGACCTTGTTCGGCGTACATTTTCTGAGCAACCGGTGCAGAGACTTTCGACAACTCTTCGATCTTGGCTTCGATAGCGGCCTTGTCGTCGCCTTTAACAGCGGCTTCCAGGGCAACTACAGCAGCTTCGATAGCAGCCTTCTCTTCAGCAGTCACTTTATCACCAGCATCAGCGACCATTTTGCGGGTCGAGTGAACCAGTGCATCACCCTGGTTACGGGCGCCAGCCAGCTCGGCAAACTTCGCATCCGCATCAGCGTTGGCTTCAGCATCACGAATCATCTGTTGAATTTCTTCATCAGACAGACCGGAGTTGGCCTTGATGGTGATCTTCTGCTCTTTGCCAGTCGCCTTGTCTTTCGCGCCGACGTGCAGGATACCGTTGGCGTCGATGTCGAAGGTGACTTCGATTTGCGGCACGCCACGTGGTGCTGGTGGAATCTCGGCCAGGTCGAACTTGCCCAGGGACTTGTTCTGAGCAGCCTGCTTACGCTCACCTTGCAGCACGTGAATGGTCACAGCGCC
The DNA here is from genome assembly GCF_979253545.1 of Pseudomonas sp. AC112. NCBI lineage: Bacteria > Pseudomonadati > Pseudomonadota > Gammaproteobacteria > Pseudomonadales > Pseudomonadaceae > Pseudomonas > Pseudomonas sp. AC112. The sequence continues at coordinate 3,253,348 of NZ_CEEDCM010000001.1, read as the reverse complement.
TTGGTTGTCATCGGCAGTCGAGAACACTTGGGATTTCTTGGTAGGAATCGTGGTGTTTTTCTCGATCAGCGCAGTCATCACGCCACCCATGGTTTCGATACCCAGGGTCAGCGGGCTAACGTCCAGCAGCAACACGTCTTTTACGTCACCAGCCAATACCGCGCCCTGGATGGCAGCACCCATTGCAACCGCTTCGTCCGGGTTCACGTCTTTACGTGCTTCTTTGCCGAAGAACTCGGTCACTTTCTGCTGAACCAGTGGCATACGGGTCTGACCGCCCACCAGGATCACGTCGTTGATGGAACCCACGTCGATACCGGCATCTTTCAGGGCGATGCGGCAAGGTTCGATGGTGCGCTGCACCAGGTCTTCAACCAGTGCTTCCAACTTGGCGCGAGAGATCTTCACGTTCAAGTGCTTAGGACCGGTGGCGTCTGCAGTGATGTACGGCAGGTTCACGTCGGTCGACATGCTCGAGGACAGCTCGATCTTGGCCTTCTCGGCAGCTTCTTTCAGGCGCTGCATGGCCAGCGGGTCACCCTTGAGGTTCATGCCGCTTTCTTTCTTGAATTCGTCAACGAGGTAGTCGATCAGACGAATGTCAAAGTCTTCACCACCGAGGAAGGTGTCGCCGTTGGTGGCCAACACTTCGAACTGGTGCTCGCCGTCAACTTCAGCGATCTCGATGACCGAGACGTCGAAGGTACCACCACCCAGGTCATAAACGATCACAGTGTGGTCGCCCTTGGCCTTGTCCATACCGTAAGCCAGAGCAGCTGCGGTTGGTTCGTTGATGATACGTTTTACGTCCAGGCCCGCGATGCGGCCGGCGTCTTTGGTCGCCTGGCGCTGGCTGTCGTTGAAGTAGGCCGGAACGGTGATCACCGCTTCGGTCACTGTTTCACCGAGGTAGTCTTCGGCAGTCTTTTTCATCTTTTTCAAGACTTCAGCCGAAATCTGCGGTGCAGACATCTTGCTGCCATTCACTTCAACCCAGGCGTCACCGTTGTCAGCCTTGGCGATTTTGTAAGGCACCATCTTGATGTCTTTCTGTACGACTTCTTCGTCGAACTTACGGCCGATCAGACGTTTTACCGCGTACAGGGTGTTGTGCGGGTTGGTGACAGCCTGGCGCTTGGCCGACTGACCAACCAGGATCTCGCCATCATTTGCGTAAGCAATGATCGACGGCGTAGTACGCGCGCCTTCGGCGTTTTCGATAACTTTGGCTTTGCCGTTTTCCATGACGGAGACACAGGAGTTGGTGGTCCCCAGGTCGATACCGATAATTTTGCCCATGATTTACTCTCCCGAAACTTGAATTTGGATGCCGCAGCAGTGGTGGCTAACTGCGGTAGCACTTAAACGCTTGACTTATAGATGGGGGCCTTGCGACGTATTTCAAGCCTGCTCATCAATAGAAGGCGAAACCGGTGCAGGCGCCTTGCTCACCACGACCATCGCCGGGCGCAACAGGCGACCATTGAGCTGATACCCCTTCTGGAACACTTTCAACACGCTGTTAGGCTCCAGGTCATGGCTTTCCTGCATGGCCATGGCTTGGTGATGCTCAGCGTTGAACGGTTCGCCGCCGGTTGGATCGATAGCTTCCAGCTGATAACGCTTCAGGGTGTCCTGGAACATTTTCAGGGTCAGCTCGATCCCTTCGCGCATCGGACGGATGTTTTCGTCATCCGGGTTGGACAACTCGAGACCACGCTCCAGGCTGTCGATAATCGGCAGCAAGTCACTGGCGAATTTTTCCAGTGCGAATTTGTGAGCCTTCTCTACATCCTGCTCAGCACGGCGGCGGACGTTCTGCAGATCGGCGGCAACACGCAAAGACTGGTCCTGCGCAGCGGCCAATTGCTCTTCGAGCACCTGCACACGAGTTGCCAGCTCATCGCCGACAGCCGAATTGGCGTCTGGAGTTTGCGTATCCTGCGTCTGTTCGTCAGCCATAGATTTCTCCTTTCAAAATCATGCGCGAACTCAACTCGCGCTTCTGTTCCGGTATATGGGGCCACAATTTCCAGGTTCAAGGGCGCAGGCGTTACCAAAAGTCTTTCCTATGACCGGGATCAATTCCTGCCTCCACATTCCTCATTGCGCTAAAAAAGATGCCTATTCAAGCAAATCGAGCTAAGCGCCAGGATTGTCAGCCCCAAACAAAACACTGTATAAATAACCAGACCTAAAGCCTGGGAGCGGCCGTCATGCTCGTGCACCTGTCCGTACATAACTACGCCATTGTTGAACACCTGGATCTCGAACTGGATCGCGGGATGAGCGTAATCACAGGCGAAACCGGCGCCGGCAAGTCGATCATGCTCGACGCCCTGGGCCTGACGCTCGGGGATCGCGCCGACAGCGGCGTGGTACGCCCCGGAGCGGACAAGGCCGATATCCTGGCCACCTTCGACCTGGCGGATATTCCCGAGGCAGAGGCCTGGCTGGTAGAGCGCGACCTTAATAATGACGGCCCGTGCATCCTGCGCCGAGTCATCACGGCAGAAGGTCGCTCGCGCGGCTACATCAACGGTACGCCCTGCCCACTGGGCGACCTGAAGGCCCTTGGCGAACTGCTGATAGATATCCACAGCCAGCATGAACACCAGTCCCTGCTGAAAACCGACACTCATCGCCGCCTGCTCGACGAATACGCGGGCGCGACAGACCTCGCCCGCCAGGTGCAACTTGCCGCCCAACGCTGGCGCCAGACGCGGCAGGAACTGGAACGACTCTCCAACTCCGGTGACGAGCAACGCGCTCGCCATCAACTGCTCAGCTATCAACTCGAGGAGCTGGAAAGCCTGGGCCTGGGCGAGACCGAACTGGAGCAGCTTGAGCAGGAACACAAGAATCTCACCAACGCGGAAACCCTGCTGGGTATCTGCCGCCAAGTGGTGGAGCAGTGCAGCGAGAGCGACTCCGGCAACGTACTCAATGCGCTGACGGCGAGCCTTAATCGCCTGTCCAGCGTGAACAACGCCTCCGGCTCCCTGAGCGAAGCCACCACCCTGCTCACCAGTGCACAGATCCAAGTAGAAGAGGCCGTCGGCGAATTGAACCGCTTCCTGGATCACTTCGATGCAGACCCGGCACGCCTGCAGGAAATAGAAGAACGCCTGGACACCATCTATACCCTGGCGCGCAAACATCGAATCCAGCCCACCGAAGTGGCAACGATGCAGCAAAAACTGCTGGATGAAATCGAGACCCTTAACGCCAACGACGAATCCATCGAGCGCCTGGGTGAAGAACTCGCCTCCTTCGCCCGTCACTATCAGGAGAAGGCACGCGAACTCAGCGACCTGCGCCAGCAAGCTGCGACGAGCCTGGCCAGCGCGGTGGAGGTGGAAATCCAACGCCTGGGCATGCCTGGCGGGCGCTTCACCATTGAATTACGCGCCAACGCCAGCAACGAACTGCAGCCCCACGGTTTGGAGCAGGTCGAACTACTGGTCAGCGCCAACCCCGGGCAACCGCTCAAGGCCCTGGCCAAAGTGGCATCCGGCGGCGAGCTGTCGCGGATCAGCCTGGCGATCCAGGTGATAACGGCGCAAACCTCTCGGGTACCGACGCTGGTATTCGACGAAGTCGACGTAGGGATCGGCGGGCCAACGGCGGAGATTGTTGGCCAATTGTTGCGACGTCTCGGGGATCGGGGCCAAGTGCTGACGGTCACCCACTTGCCGCAAGTGGCAGCGCAGGGTCACCAACACCTGTTCGTGCACAAGGTACGCGGCAGCGATGCAACGCACACAGCCGTGTCCAAGCTGAATAAGTCGGAACGGGTGGAAGAAGTGGCACGCATGCTCGGCGGCATTGATCTGACCAAGGAGTCCTTGGCGCACGCGAAGAAAATGGTGGTGGCAGCGAAAGCTTGAGCTGACGACTTTCTCCCTTATAGAAAGCACGAAGGCGACCCTAGGGTCGCCTTCAATCGTTTTGCAGAGCGAATCTGCTTCGATTTTTACTTTTTCTTACGGATGTACAACACAAGATTGTGATCAACCAAATCGAAGCCATGCTCCTCAGCAATCTTGTGCTGCAGCGCTTCGATCTCTGGGCTGGTGAACTCGATTACCTCATTGGTATCCAGGTCAACCATGTGATCGTGATGACCACCGTCAGCCAATTCGAACACCGCATGACCGCCGTCGAAATTATGACGAACCACCAGCCCTGCGGCTTCAAACTGGGTCAGCACACGGTAAACCGTGGCCAGGCCAACGTCCTCGTTAGACTCCATCAGCGCCTTGTAGACATCCTCGGCACTCATGTGGCGCTGCTCAGCAGAATCGAGCATTTGTAGAATCTTGACTCGTGGCAGAGTCACTTTAAGACCGGCTTTGCGTAGTTCGCTATTTTCAACCATGGTTAGCTTTCTCGCGGATGCTGCTTCGCAGCTTCTCTTAATACGGGTATGATCGGCGTTTACGTTGTCCCAGCCAAGATAGTGGAAGTCGCCCACCGATGCAAAACACCAAGCTCTTGCTAACCAGTTTCACCTTTGTGGGACTGCTCGCACTCGCCGGTTGTTCATTCCCCGGGGTTTACAAAATCGACATCCAGCAGGGCAATGTCGTCACGCAGGACATGATAGACCAGTTACGCCCCGGAATGACCCGACGGCAAGTACGGTTTATCATGGGCAACCCCCTGCTGACCGACACTTTCCATGCCGATCGCTGGGATTATCTCTACAGCCTGCAACCAGGTGGCGGTGAACGCCAGCAGGAGCGCGTCAGTGTCATCTTCAATGGCAATGACCAGCTTGTCAGCCTGTCCGGCGACTTCATGCCCGGCGTGAGCCGTGATGAAGCCCTGCTCGGCAAGGATAACGGCACCAACGTGACCGCCCCTGCGCAGGAAGGTGAAAAGCCGAAGTCCGAAGTACCGGCCAAGCCAGGCTCACTGCTCGACAAGATCCAGAAAGACGTCGACGGCGTGGAAACGGTTCCTGTCCCGACGCCACAACCTCTGGACACCAGCCCGCAGTAATTTTGCGGCGCCCAGCAAAAAGCCCGGCATGCCGGGCTTTTTTGTTGCCTGCCATTTGGCGAGCCTAGGAATTCTGCTTGGCCAGGGCCGCCTTGGCCGCGCGCAGTCGGCGCACCTCTTTTGGGTCCGCCAGCAACGGCCGGTAGATCTCAATACGATCACCGGCCTGCACGGCACGCACCTCAGCATCCGCTACCACTTTGCCGAATATACCCAAAGGGCAATCAGCCAGATCCAGCTCGGGAAACTGCACTGCAATACCTGACGCCTGCACCGCAGCACGCAGATTCATGCCCGCCGGCACCGTCACCGCCAGCAACACCTGACGATCCACGGCGGCATACACCACCTCAATCTCAACCATGCAGTTGCTTGGCTCGCTGGCAAAACGCGTCCACCAACGTATTGGCGGCTTGGTTGAACAACGGACCCAAGGTTGCTCGCACGATAGGTCCGGCGTAATCGAAAGAAAGATCTAAGCTGATTTTGCAGGCCTTGTCTGTCAGCGCCTTGAATACCCACACGCCATGCAGCTGAGTAAACGGCCCTTCCTGCAAATTCATTTCAATGGATTTACCAGGCACCAGCACATTGCGCGTAACAAAGTGCTGGCTAAGGCCGCCTTTCGCGACCCCAACACTGGCAACCATATGCTCATCACCGCTTTCCAGCACCTCGGCCGTTGAGCACCATGGCAGGAATTCCGGGTAACGCGCCACGTCGTTGACCAGGTCATAGAGCGCCTGTGCCGGATAGGGCAACAGCGCTGAACGTTGAATATGCGTCGTCATGTGTGCGTTATTTCCACAGCTGAGCGGCAAACATCGCGAAAGAACAGCCCAATCCGCGAAAGAAAAAAACCAGAGAACTGCCCGCATTGTCCGGGATTCGTCCAACACGCTCAAGCACGCAGGTTGACCGTAGCCGACACGCTCGCAACTCCCTATAATGCCGCCCCTATGGCTAAACAAAAGAAACACCCCACAGGGACCATCGCGCAAAATAAAAAGGCGCGACACGATTACTTCATCGAACATCGGTTCGAGGCTGGTCTGGTCCTGGCCGGCTGGGAAGTAAAGAGTCTGCGTGCCAGCAAGCTGCAGCTGGTCGACAGCTACGTGCTGCTCAAGGATGGCGAGGCATGGCTGCTCGGCAGTCATATCACCCCGCTGACCACCGCGAGCACCCACGTGATTGCCGACCCGGTGCGCACGCGCAAGCTGCTGCTCAATGCCCGCGAACTGGAAAAGCTCGCTGCCGCGGTACAGCAGAAGGGCTACGCCTGCGTCTGCCTGTCCTGGTACTGGAGCAAGCACCTGGTCAAGTGCGAGATCGCCTTGGGCAAGGGCAAGAAGGAATACGACAAGCGTGATACCGAGCGCGAGCGCGATTCCAACCGCGAGCTGCATCGCGCCGTGCGCAACAAGGGCAAGGAAGACTGATCCTTGCAGTGATGCAGCCGCGGGAGCTTCCCTCGGCTACATCCCCTTGCGCCGCTCCGCACGCGCCACACGCTGTACTTCCTGACGCACCTCCTCCAGCACTTCCTGCACATACAGCAGGTGACGCGTTGAAACCTCCCGCGCCTGCTCGGCCCGCCCTTCGATAATCGCCAGGTACAAATCCCGATGCTGATTGATCAGCATGTCGCGGGTTTCCGTGCGCTGCTGGTACATGCCACCAATGTTGGTGACCACGTTGCGTTTCAGCAGGTCGAACAGGCCGCGAATGGTGTGCAGCAGCACAGCATTGTGGCTGGCCTCGGCAATTGCCAAGTGAAACCGCGCATCCGCCGCACCCTCTTCCGCTCGACTCACTTCATCCGAGCGGGTGTAGCAATCCTGTAACGCTTCGAACGCTGTCGTAAGCCGCTCGCGATCGACTTCGGTGGCGCGCAGTGCTGCGTAATAGGCACAAGAAGCTTCCAGGGTCTGACGAAACTCCAGCAGATCACGTTGCGCCTCGGGATTGTTCTCCAGCAGATGCAGCAGCGGATCACTGAAGGTGGAACCGAGGGACTCCGCCACGTAGTTACCACCACCCTGACGACTGACGAGCAAACCTTTGGCCGCCAACTTCTGGATCGCTTCACGCAAAGAAGGACGCGACACACCAAACTGCTCAGCCAAAGCGCGCTCAGCCGGCAAGCGCTCACCTGACTTCAGCGTGCCCTCGAGGATCATGCCCTCAAGCTGCTCGACGATATCGTCAGACAAACGGCGCTGACGCACCTGATCAAATGCCATAACTCACTCTCCACCATCCCGACCACCCGCCGGGCCCTCTATTCTCGCCTATCGCAGCCATTGCAGCACCTATCAGAACGCCCTCATTCCAACCGATCAGCCACTTCTCCTGCGCACCTAAGACCAAAGTTTCTCGGGCGGCAAATTGACACACCCCCGCCAAGGCTTTTACTCTAGCCCACAGCGATTGTAAATTGGTATTACCAATTATCCAAGCTGACCAAACAACAACAATCAGGGGCCACCCCATATGCAAACCTGGCAACAGCTCTACAGCCCGCTCGGCAGCCTCGGCCTGTCCGCATTGGCGGCCGTCATTCCGATCGTGTTCTTCTTCCTGGCCCTGGCCGTGTTTCGCCTCAAAGGCCACGTGGCGGGCAGCATCACCCTGGCGCTGTCGATCCTGGTGGCAATCTTTGCCTTCCAGATGCCAGTAGACATGGCACTGGCTGCCGCCGGCTATGGCTTTGCCTACGGTCTATGGCCGATCGCGTGGATCATTGTGGCTGCGGTGTTCCTCTACAAACTCACGGTCAAAAGCGGTCAGTTCGAGATCATCCGCAGCTCGGTACTGTCGATCACTGACGACCAGCGCCTGCAGGTGCTGCTGATCGGTTTCTGCTTCGGCGCTTTTCTGGAAGGTGCGGCCGGTTTCGGCGCGCCCGTGGCGATCACTGCTGCGCTGCTGGTCGGCCTGGGCTTCAACCCACTGTACGCCGCCGGCCTGTGCCTGATCGCCAATACCGCGCCCGTGGCGTTTGGTGCACTGGGCATCCCGATCATCGTTGCTGGCCAGGTGACTGGCATCGACGCATTCAAGATCGGCGCCATGACCGGTCGCCAACTGCCGCTGCTGTCGCTGTTCGTGCCGTTCTGGCTGGTGTTCATGATGGACGGCGTGCGCGGCGTGCGTGAAACCTGGCCTGCTGCGCTGGTCGCAGGCTTGAGCTTTGCCATCACCCAGTACTTTACGTCCAACTTCATCGGCCCGGAGCTGCCGGACATCACCTCGGCCCTGGCCAGCCTGATTTCCCTGACACTGTTCCTGAAGATCTGGCAGCCCAAGCGCACCGCCGGCGCCCAGATTGCCGGCGCTACTTCCAGCGCAGCGGTGACCGCCAGTGCCGGCGGCTTCGGCCTGCCACGAAACACCATCGTCTCGCCCTATAGCCTCGGGCAGATTTTCAAGGCCTGGTCGCCGTTCCTGATTCTCACCGTACTGGTCACTATCTGGACCCTCAAGCCGTTCAAGGCGATGTTCGCTGCCGGGGGCTCGATGTACAGCTGGGTGTTCAACTTCGCCATCCCGCACCTGGACCAACTGGTGATCAAGGTCGCGCCGATCGTGACCAACCCCACCGCGATCCCGGCCGTGTTCAAACTGGACCCGATCTCCGCAACCGGCACCGCGATCTTTTTCTCTGCGCTGGTCTCGATGCTCGTGCTGAAAATTGACATAAAAACTGGTCTTACCACTTTAAGAGAGACCTTCTACGAGCTGCGCTGGCCGATCCTTTCCATCGGTATGGTGCTGGCCTTCGCGTTTGTCACCAATTACTCCGGCATGTCCTCGACCATGGCGCTGGTATTGGCCGGCACCGGTGCAGCCTTCCCGTTCTTCTCGCCGTTTCTCGGCTGGCTGGGGGTTTTCCTGACAGGCTCTGATACATCGTCCAATGCCCTGTTCAGCTCGCTGCAAGCCACCACCGCGCACCAGATCGGCGTCAACGACACCTTACTGGTTGCGGCGAATACCAGCGGTGGCGTCACCGGCAAAATGATCTCGCCACAATCCATCGCCGTAGCGTGCGCCGCTACCGGCCTGGTGGGCAAGGAATCCGACCTGTTCCGCTTTACCCTCAAGCACAGCCTGTTCTTTGCCACGATCGTCGGGCTGATCACCCTCGCACAGGCCTACTGGTTCACCGGTATGCTGGTGCACTGAGACCTGCACGCAATAGGGTAAGAATCGACGCCGGATACGATTCCGGCGTCAGCTATTTCTGGAGGACCGATGAGCCTGCCTGCTGCTTTCCTGAGCGACGTCGCACAACTGATCCCGAAAAATCGGCGTTTCGACGATCCGCTTTCCACCCTCGCTTTCGGCACCGACGCCAGCTTTTACCGACTGATCCCACAGTTGGTGATCCGTGTGGAGTCGGAAGACGAAGTCGTTGCATTGCTGCAACTGGCTCAACGTGACCATGTACCGGTAACCTTTCGCGCCGCCGGCACCAGCCTGTCCGGGCAAGCCATCAGTGACTCGGTCCTTATCGTCCTGGGTGACAACTGGAACGGCCGCGAAATCCGTGGGCAGGGCACTCAAATCCGCCTGCAGCCCGGTGTCATCGGCGCTCAGGCGAATGCGTGGCTGGCGCCATTCGGGCGCAAGATCGGACCGGACCCGGCGTCGATCAACGCCTGCAAAATCGGCGGTATCGTCGCCAACAATGCCAGCGGCATGTGCTGCGGCACCGCGCAGAACACCTACCACACACTGGCCGGGATACGCCTGGTATTGGCTGACGGCAGCCGCCTGGATACCGAAGACGCAGCCAGTGTGACGGCGTTTCGTGAACAGCACGGGACGCTGCTTGAACGCCTGGCGACACTGGGTCGTGAGACCCGCGCCAACGCTGAACTGGCGGCAAAAATTCGCCACAAATACCGTCTGAAAAATACTACCGGGCTGTCACTCAATGCCCTGGTGGATTTCGATGAGCCGCTGGATATCCTCAGTCATCTGCTGGTGGGCTCCGAGGGTACCCTTGGGTTTATCAGCGCCGTCACCTACGACACCGTGATCGATCACCCGAACAAAGCGTCGGCGCTGATTGTGTTTCCGGATGTCGAAACCTGCTGCAACGCAGTCACCGTCCTCAAAACCCAACCGGTCTCGGCCGTCGAACTGCTGGACCGGCGCAGCATGCGCTCGGTACAGGACAAGCCGGGCATGCCCGCTTTCGTACAGCAACTATCGGAAAATGCCTGCGCCCTGTTGATCGAATCCCGTGCGGCGTCGTCGTCCCTGCTGCACGAGCAACTGGCGCTGATCATGGCCTCCCTGGCCCCATTTCCGGTAGAGAAGCAGGTCGACTTCACCGAAGACCCGACAGAGAACGCTCGCCTGTGGGCGATCCGCAAAGACACCTTCCCTGCCGTCGGCGCCGTGCGCAAGACCGGCACCACCGTGATCATTGAGGACGTGACCTTCCCGGTTGAGCAACTGGCAATCGGCGTCAATCGCTTGATCGAGCTGTTCGACAAACATCATTACGACGAAGCGATACTTTTCGGACATGCACTGGAAGGTAATCTGCACTTCGTGTTCACCCAAGGCTTCAACAGCGCGGAAGAAGTCACGCGCTACCAAGCGTTCATGGACGACGTGGCGCAATTGGTGGCAGTGGAGTTTGGTGGCTCGCTGAAAGCCGAACACGGCACCGGGCGCAATATGGCACCGTTCGTGGAACTGGAATGGGGCAGCGACGCCTATCAATTGATGTGGCAACTCAAGCGCCTGCTGGACCCCAACGGTATTCTCAACCCGGACGTGGTGCTCAGCGAAGACCCGCAAATCCACCTCAAGCACCTCAAGCCGCTGCCCGCCGCCGACGAGATTGTGGATAAGTGCATCGAATGTGGCTTCTGCGAGCCGGTGTGCCCGTCTAAAGGCCTGACGTTGAGCCCGCGCCAGCGCATCGTAATCTGGCGCGACATCCAGGCAAAGAAACGCGCCGGTGTCGACACCACTGAGCTGGAAGCTGCGTATCACTACCAGGGCATCGACACCTGCGCCGCGACCGGCCTTTGCGCTCAACGCTGCCCTGTAGGAATCAATACCGGCGACCTGGTGAAAAAGCTGCGTAGCCGCGATGCCGACCGTACGAAAACGGCCGAATGGCTCGCCACTCATTTCGCCACCGTACTACAAGGCGCGCGTTTTACGCTGCATGTGGCCAATGGCGCACGCATGCTGCTCGGCGCGCCTCGCCTGGAGAAGCTGTCGGCTAGCGTGACCAGGCTGTCCAAGGGGCAGATTCCACAGTGGACCAACGCCATGCCGCAGCCGGAAAAAGCCATTCGCTTCAGCCCGGCCGTGACGGACGAGCGCCCACGTGTGGTCTACCTGGCCGCCTGCGTCTCACGCGCCATGGGCCCGGCGGCAGGTGATAAAGAACAGATGTCGCTGTACGACAAAACCCGCAGCCTTTTGGAAAAAGCCGGTTACCAAGTCGTGTCTCCCGACAATCAGGACAGCCTGTGCTGTGGCCAGCCATTCGCCTCCAAAGGCTATGCCGAACAGGCCGAGCACAAACGCCAGGAATTGATCGGCGCGCTGCTTCACGCCAGCCGTGGCGGGCTTGACCCGATCTACTGCGACACCAGCCCCTGCACCCTGCGCCTGGTGCAAGACCTGGGCGAAACGCGCCTGGATCTGTACGACCCCGTGCGCTTTATCCGTACACACCTGATGGACCGCCTCGACTTTACGCCCCAGGAAGCGCCGATCGCCGTGCACGTCACCTGCAGTACCCAGCACCTGGGCGAGAGCCAGGCGCTGATCGACCTGGCCCGACGCTGCTCCAACACCGTAGTCATCCCGGAAGGCATTCATTGCTGTGGCTTTGCCGGCGACAAAGGCTTCACCACGCCGGAACTCAACGCCCACTCACTGCGCACCCTCAAGGATGCAGTGCAATATTGCAGCGAAGGCATCTCCACCAGCCGCACCTGCGAGATCGGCCTGAGCCAGCATGGCGGCATTGATTATCACGGGTTGGTCTACCTGGTTGACCGCGTCACCCAAGCCCGCGTCCATTAATACTGCGAAAAAAACAGAACCCTCGCGCGCCGGCGTAGTCATCTGCATAGGCCTCGACAATCGAGGTTCATCAGTGATGTCGCTGGCAGCCGTTGAACGCCAGCAGCGTCGAGCCCTTTTGCGCAAGGAGATACCCTATGAAGCGTTCCGCTCTTGCTGGCTTGTTCATTACCGCTGCTATGCTGGCTTCCCCCGTGTTCGCTGCGGGCGAACCAGATCTGTGCAAAATCAATCTGGACAAAATCAACAACGGCAAAGCGCTGCTCGCCACTGACACCAGCGGTAAAAGCGGCGAAATCGACACTGCCGTCTCCCAGGCCAAAGCGGCCCACGCCGCGGGCGATGACAAAAAGTGCATCGAGATCACCTCGAAGGCGCTGCAGGACTTGCAGAACAGCGAAAAAGGCGGCCAATAAGCTGCTCAGTCACGGAAGGCCCACCTTCGGGTTGGCCTTCCGTGACCGTTTGGCGTACACTGCACAGGCTTGTCACTCACTAAGAAACAACGAGTTACAAGCACGGGGCCGTTTAGGATTCGACGCCGGTCGCGAAACTTTAGGTGCATGCCGAGTTGGTAACAGAACTCGTAAATCCACTGTTGCAACTTCTTATAGTTGCCAATGACGAAAACTACGGCCAGGAATTCGCTCTCGCTGCGTAAGCAGCCTTAGCCCTGAGCTTCTGGTACCTTCGGGTCCAGCAATCACCAGGGGATGTCTGTAAACCCAAAGTGATTGTCATATAGAACAGAATCGCCGTGCAGTACGTTGTGGACGAAGCGGCTAAAACTTACACAACTCGCCCAAAGCACCCTGCCCTTCGGGTCGCTGAGGGTTAACTTAATAGAAACGGCTACGCATGTAGTACCGACAGCGGAGTACTGGCGGACGGGGGTTCAAATCCCCCCGGCTCCACCACTTCAACATCTAAAGACGTCCACGGACGTCTTTTTTTGTGCCTGAAATCCAGTAAATACGGGGCTTTCAGGGCCATCAGCGTCCAAAGACGTCCGATACAATCTACAACCATTGGTATTCCACATGGTATTCCAAGCCCTTCAGTGGTAATTTTTGGAATACCGAACGATGTCGTGGACTACCTCATGTGCGCCCAAGCCACCCGCCTCTCTGATCGTCAGCTCAAAGCTATCAAGCCGAAAGATAAAGATTACGTCCTCAGCGATGGCGACGGCCTTCAATTGCGAGTGAGAATCAATGGCTCTACGCTATGGAACTTCAACTACCGTCATCCGATAACGAAGAATCGTATCAACATGGGACTCGGCACCTACCCGGAACTCTCTCTCGCCCAAGCCAGAAAGAAAACGGTCGAGGCTAGAGAATTGCTTGCACAGGCCATCGACCCGAAAGAGCAACGCAATGCGATGGAGCAAACAAAAAAGGCTGCAACTGAGCACACGTTCGAGAACGTAGCTGCTACTTGGTTTGAGCTGAAGCAGGATGTCGTGACACCGGCCTATGCCGAAGACATATGGCGCTCTCTTACCCTGCACGTATTTCCAAAACTCGGAACTGTACCCCTCTCGCAAATCACTGCGCCGATGGTCATCGAATTGCTCCGCCCCCTGGAAACGAAGGGCAGCTTGGAGACAGTGAAGCGACTGACTCAAAGGCTCAATGAGATCATGATCCATGGCGTGAACTCGGGAATAATCTTCGCCAATCCACTCAGCGGCATCCGGGGCGTTTTTAAAAAGCCGAAAAAACAGAACATGGCCGCCCTCCGCCCCGAAGAGCTGCCAGAGCTAATGGTAGCCATCGCTAATGCGAGCATAAAAAGAACAACACGTTGTCTGATCGAATGGCAGCTCCACACCATGACCCGTCCAGCGGAAGCCGCCACGACTTCCTGGGCCGACATCGACCTCGACAAGAAAACGTGGACGATCCCAGCGGAGCGTATGAAAAAACGACGCGCTCACGTCATACCTTTGACCGAACATGCACTTGCCCTGCTAGAGACAATCAAACCCTATAGCGGCCATAGGGAGTACGTATTCCCTGCAGACAGAGATCCTCGAACTCACTGCAATAGCCAGACGGCAAACATGGCCTTGAAACGTATGGGCTTTGAAGGTCGTTTGGTAAGCCACGGCATGCGGTCCATGGCCAGTACCATCCTGAACGAACAGGGGTGGGACTCGGAGCTGATCGAAGTCGCACTTGCGCACGTAGATAAGGACGAAGTGCGTAGCGCCTACAATCGTGCAGATTACATTGAGAGAAGACGCCCGATGATGATCTGGTGGAGCGAGCACATTCAGCATGCAGCTACCGGTAGTTTGTCGATCGCAGCCGTTCAGGGGACAAGGGGGCTGAAACGAGTATCGACCGGTTAACCACACCTCACATGCCCAAAGTCAAGGAGCGGGAAGGAGAGACAAGAGTCGTGAGAATTGAACAAGCGCCCCTGCCTCAAATCAGGGACGCTTCAGATACAGCTATACCTCTTCCATGTATTTCACAGCAGGTCTACTTCGTAGGTACTTGCAGATCGAGGCGAAGTCGATACCACGCTGCTTGAGTACATCAGCTGCTTCCGCCTGCCACACCAGATCGCCTTGCTCATAGAAGCTTGCGCGGAGCTCCCGTACCGTCTGCAAGGCGTGCTCTGCAAACCTGCGAAAATCACTGAGCTCCCAGTACAGCAGCCCATCGGCGTGAACCACTGCAGCCTGTCGGATTTTCCGCGCCGGAGTCACCAGTACGGTCAGGAAGTCGCAGCCCTTGGACTCCTCGACATTCAATCTCATCCAATCCGGATGGGAGGTTGCCTGCCGAGCCTTGTTCACAGCAAGGGTACCGTCTGTAGTGTCGACATAGTCTTCAAAAACGATGCACTGCGAGTCGGAAATCCACCAAGGATCAGGTGAGCCATCTGATTCGATTTTTCCGGCACTGAACCCGAGCAAGCTTCCCAAGTCTTTTTGCGCCAGCTCGAAAGTATCAGGATGCTGAAGCCCTTCAAGGATCAACTTTTCTTTCTTTGCGAATTCACGGTCATGAGTTGCTCCAAGGCGGGTCAGCTCAGCGCCGACCCGTTCAACCTGACGCTGCAGCGCGATGTCATCGGACTGAGCCGTTACAGCGTCGTTGACCTCTCGGCGAGCGAAGGCTGTGAGCCAGGTGATGTTGGGAGCGCATTTATGAGCGTCTCGAAAGTACTGTCTGGCCTTTGCGGCGAGCGAGGTAATACCGCTTTGCGCACCAAGGTGACAAGCCGAGCCAGCTAGGTAGTTCCAGAGTGCACGGTAGCCTCTGAGCTCCGGTGCAATGAGGACACCTAGCACCCGCTCAGCAGAACTAACCGCACTTTCATAGTTGTGGTGCCAAAGCGCCGTCTGGTAGTCGATTTCCCATCCCACCGCCTGGTGCAACTCTTCGATCGCAGGTAGGAATTTCTGCTGGGCGCGCTTACGCTCTTCGACGATCTGATTGTTGGCTTGCTCCCAATCCAGATCGTTCTTCAAAAACATCTCAAAGTTTTCGATCAGATCGGCCAAGGTTGCGTCTTTGGACTGCAAGGCGCCGAAGGAAATCTCGGCCTGAAGCTCGGGATGGAAGAAGGGTCTGCGCCGAACGTCCGCCAGGTAGTCAGGCAATTCCTCCCCCGAAACCACGACCGCGGAATAATCTTCCAGTGACCGTGTGCAGCGGCCGATTGCCTGAACAACACGTGTCTGAATTCGCTCGTTATAAAGCGCATTAGCCCCCATCCGAGTCATTAGGAATCGTTCCTGAGAATTCACCGCTTTCGGCAGCCCCTCAATAAATAGCAGTCGGCATTCGTCGCCAGCGAAATCTATCCCGTCATACCGGTTTGCCACGACAGCCACTGCGTGATCGCAGTTAATGAAATCCGCCTTGGACTCCTCGATATCACCTGCGTGATAGACGGGATACTTCAATGAAGTATCGACCTGCTCTGCGATGGCATCCTCTGCCCGGTCACTGGGTACCAGGACGACGCTACGCCCAGCACGCTTCATCAGCTCAGTTCGCAGGACAGTTGTTTCGTCCGTTGTAAGAGACATTTCGGGAAAAATGAAGAAACGGCGCCCGACCCCTTGTGTGTCCCATCCTGCAGGAGCTGGCAGTCGTTTTATTGCCTTACGGCCGGTCAATCGCTCTAGGTCACCGCCCGCCCCCAAAGTGGCGGACATGTAGATCCGTTGCTTTGCGGCCCCAAACGCTGGGTGCGAGAACGTCGGAGGGAGAAGAGGACGTATCAGGATCTCCTGAGACGATAGATACACATGACAGGCATCGATGTGGTCACGCAGTAGCGACCATGGATACTTCAGGTCGCAGCCAGCGGTGTGTGTATCCAGTATTTCTACCAACTGAGGGCTGAGCAAAGCAAGCGTTGGAGTAGCGAGCTTATCTACCCAAGTACGATCTACAACATCCTCCCAGACTCCGCGCAGCCGGGACAGATCTGTCGGTGTCAGATATGGCGTAAGTGCGTTAGCCAGGGCTTGATGCAGCACGCTGTGATTCGGTTCGAGACGGCTTATGCGCAATGTCCAATGCGAAGCGATATAGTTTTCGCTGGCATGCGCATCATCGACAAGAATGATGTCAGCATTGTCGAAATACGGGTTGGTGTTGAAGAGGCCAGAGTAGGTCGTAATCGCGATTTTTTCTGCCTGCTGGTAATCAGCTTTTGCGGAGGGCGAATACTCGCGCTGCTTGCCTACGAAAGTAGCGACGGAGAGCCCGTATTTGTCGTTCGCCTGCTCTGCCACTTGGTGAACCAGCTGCCTAGTAGGGCACAGGTAGACCACGCGCTCTTTGTATTTCCTTCGACGCCACTCCGCGATCAGCAGACCCACAAGGGTCTTCCCACTTCCCGTCGGTAGCTGCAGCGCGACGTCTGAATGATCAAGGGCCGAGGCTGCATAGGCTTGCATCATCTCAGCCTGATGGGGCAACACATCTGGGAACTTGCGTCGTGTAAGTTCACGGAACAGCTTGTCTGGTGTCTCCGGCACTGACCCTCCGGTCGGCGGCGTCTTGAAAGCCATATTTTTCAATCCTTTTAGTTGATCCCCAGTGATATTTACTACCGACGAACAGACCCGACAGTTGACTGCGTCATCTGTATGACGGACGGGTCTTTATCTCAAGGTTTGAGCAACGGCTCAAGCCTGCTCGCAATGCATCCGGCCTTCGCAAATTTTGGTCGAGCCATGATATTGCCCTATGCGCCCCTCACCCTGGGACGCCCAAAAACAGGAACTCTAGTGGACTGAAGCTCAATCAGGATATTTCTTGGTTTCAAAGCATCTTGACAATGTCAGATTTATTTTTGCATTATCTGACAATGTCAAAACCGGTATTCACTGGGGGCTGCACGAAATGAGCGATGGGCCACATAGAAGCTTGAAGTTGCGAAAGCCATGGAAAGAACTGGCAAAGCGTGCGGACCAAGACACCTACGATGCATCCCAGATCGCAGAGGCAACGACGCACGCAGTTGCCAGCGACTTCAAAATGGAGGTCTCGTGGCATCTGATGGAAGCCTTGAAAGCAGTCTTCACGGGCTGTGATAACTCTCTGGAAATGCCGGAACTTGCGCTGGATCAACTCGAAAATGCGAAAGCCCTAGCAGCAGCCTCCGTTTTTGGAACGAATCTTGTGGAGTGGAGCATCACCCTCATCCATGAAGGCAAATTTGGAATTGAAGCATTCCATGAGGCGGTAGGCCTCGCCGCCAAGGACCGCTGCCACGCAAACATACGGTCGATCGAAGAACACTACCTTCGCGACTCGAATGAGCAAAGAGCAGAGCACGTGAGTAAGAGACTCCAGAATGCCATGTCTACTCTATCGAGCACCCAACTCGGTCTGGATCTTGTGGGCCCAGAGGCCACTCGAA
The DNA here is from genome assembly GCF_979253545.1 of Pseudomonas sp. AC112. Taxonomy (NCBI): domain Bacteria; kingdom Pseudomonadati; phylum Pseudomonadota; class Gammaproteobacteria; order Pseudomonadales; family Pseudomonadaceae; genus Pseudomonas; species Pseudomonas sp. AC112. The sequence continues at coordinate 3,235,369 of NZ_CEEDCM010000001.1, read as the reverse complement.
TCCTCCCCCCTAGGAAGATGGAAGGTCTTGATGACGGGGTATCGTTGTGATGAACACCTTGCAGCCTAAGGAAATAGCTGTAGATATACTTGAACCTGGCGCCCGCAAAAGAAACGGTGTGGTCCCGTGTTACATCGAGAAGAACATCGAGTTCGACCTCGAGGCTCTCGCATCCTTCTCATCCCATGACAAGTGGGAGCCCGTAACTCATGACGCACTACTTATAGCCGCTGCAGTCGAGTTCTGTGATCGCATCCTTGTCCGTAGCACCATGAGTTGGGGCAGGCGGTTCATCGTGCATGTTCCAGTACACGACGTTGAACGGTGGTCGAGTAACAAGGTAGATCGAGCGCTCGTCAACGCGCTGAACCTCCTGACCGGCGACGACTGGCACTTCAACTATCGATCTCGAAAACAAGCCGCACAGAGACCGCCACAAAGCCAAATAGCTTTTCCTTCCGATGCAGAGGCGGTCATTGCCTTCAGTGATGGAATGGACTCACGTGCGGTCTCTGAGCTTGAGAGCAAACGCCTAGGTAAACGCCTGATTCGACTTCGAATAGGGAGCAAACAACACGACATTTCAAAAAAGGAACGCCAAAGGATTCCATTCACGGCCATCCCATATTCAGTCAAGCTTGATGATGCAAGAAGCGCCGAGAGAAGTGCACGCAGCCGCGGATTCAAATTCAGCATCATATCGGCAGTTGCGGCGTATCTGATTGATGCTCCAATGGCCATCATCCCCGAAAGCGGACAAGGTGCACTTGCACCTGTGCTCCTTCCTGTTGCACATGGGTATGAGGACTATCGAAATCACCCCGTCTTCACCAAGCTGATGGAGCGCTTTATCGAAGCACTTCTTGGTTACCGATTCCAGTACACCTTTCCCAGGCTTTGGATGACGAAAGGCGAGACCCTGCGCGAGTTTGTGGAAACCTGTGGCCCTAACGTGAATTGGATAACGACCAGGTCGTGCTGGCAGCAATCCCGACAGGTAGCCGTTTCAGGCGCAAGAAGACAGTGCGGCATATGCGCCGCGTGTATGCTTCGCCGCCTTAGCGTTCACGCTGCAGGATTGGAGGAGCCACCAACGAACTATGTATGGGAATCCCTAGACAGCCCGACCTGGGAAACAGGCGCAGCAAAAGAATTCACCAGTTTTACTAAAGCCTTGCGACAATACGCTATCGCAGGGGTGCTTCATTTTGAACACCTTTCTTCGATTCGGGAATCTTCGCAGTACGAACTGATCAAACGCCGCAGAACGAGCGAACTGGCTCGAGCTCTGGCCGAGTCGCCACATACCGTGGCGCAGAACCTTGACAGGCTCTTGCAGCAACATGCCAAGGAATGGTCAGCGTTCACGGGCGATATGAGATCAGAGTCGTTCGTGAGGAAGTGGATAGATGGCGCATCATGACCAAACCAAACTTTGAACTGAACCCAGCTGAACTGGGTGAACGACTGAAGGTCGCGCGCGAAACCGCGGCCATGACCCAAGACGCAGCGGCCAAAGCAGTTGGCTTTGCTCGAACCACTCTGGTGGCCATTGAAAAAGGACAGCGCTCTGCAAAGCTTGACGAGATCCAGATGCTTAGCCGCTGTTATGGAGTATCTGCTAACTCTTTGCTACGCCGAGAAGCGGTCCATGTGGACCTTGTTCCTCGCTTCCGCTCACTCCCAGACACTGGTGATGCAGGCATCGACCAAGCTGCTCGGATGCTGAATGATCTCGTCAGGGCAGAAGTAGAACTTGAGAACATTTTAGGTGTTCGGAAAACCTCAAATTATCCGACCGAAAAAAGCATCTTACCTGGCGATGTACGCAAACAAGCAGAGCACGATGCACATAGCCTCCGAAGCTGGCTAGGGCTCGGCGAGAGCCCGATTCAAGATCTGTTTTCACTCATAGAGATGCAACTTGGAATTCGTGTCTATAGCCGGAGACTTGAATCGAAAGTGTCTGGGCTGTTTGCCTATGACGACGCCGTTGGCGCCTGTATGCTAATAAATGCAGTACATCGGAAGGATCGTCAAACTCAGACTGGCGCCCACGAGCTCGGGCACTTTATAGCGACGCGGCGTCAGCCCGAGATCTATCAAGCCGAAAAGTATGAAAACTCGCGTGAAGAGCGTTACGCGAACGCTTTCGGAAGCGCGTTTCTAACGCCAGCCCGTACTGTCATGGAAAAGTTCAAAGAAGTGACCATTGGATCAACTCACCTCACTCGTCGGCACATCATCCTGCTCGCTAGTTTCTTTGGTGTTTCACGCCAGGCGATGGTGTTGAGGCTTGAAGAATTGGACCTGACGAAAAAGGGTACTTGGGATTGGTTCATGGATAATGGCGGTATAACCGACGACCAAGCCCAGCAGGTACTAGGCCCGATAGCTCACGATTCCACGCCTACGGAAGGCGCGCAATCAACGAGGCTTTTTTTATTAGCTATCGATGCGTGGAAGAAAGATTTAATCAGCGAAGGGCAAATGTCGGATTTGCTTAAGCTCGATAGGGCAAAAGTACGCGAGTTGCTTGATGAGGCAGAAGAGGATGAGGTTGATGACCTTTTCAAGCTGTCTCACTGATCGAGATAGCATTCTCGTTCTAGACGCCAGTGTCATCATAAACTTGCTGGCAACTGGCTATGCAGGCGCAATCCTGCAAGCAGTTCCGGCTCCTATTGTCGTCACCGACAATGTAATACGGGAGATTGAGCAAGGAGCAGTAAACGGCCGGCCTGAGCCGAAACAGCTTTCGGAGCTAATCCATAATCAAACTTTAAAGAGAGAAGAGCTTTCTGGCATTGCACTAGAGCACTTCTTTGACTTGGTATCCGGATCCACAGCGGCCTCGCTCGGAGACGGAGAAGCCGCGACACTCGCGCTTGCACATAGCAACGGGTTCACAGCTGTCATTGATGAAAAAAAAGCAACTCAGATTTCCTCCCAACGCTTTGGAACACTGAGACTAATTACAACAGTCGATATTCTTGCTTACGAGCCCGTGCGTATATCAATCGGAGATAAAGCCTTAGCCGATGCAACGCTTCAAGCGCTGAAACACGCCAGAATGCAAGTCCGAGACAGCCAATTCGACTGGATTGAAAAGGTGATCGGATGCGAAAACGTAGGTTTATGCCCAAGCCTTAGGAGGCTTGCAAAGCTTAAGCTGGCAGAGCGCCGCAATGTTAGCCAGTAATGCTGGACCAACTTATACAGCTAGTTTTTAGCTGTATAAGTCTGAGAATTCAGTCACCAGAGGGCCGCACTAGGAGAAACAAATTTCTCTTTGCTCGAGTAGCAGCAACGTGCAGCAAGCATCTTTCAGAAATTTCAGTATCTTCGGTTACCCCTGCATCCTCATCACGGCTTAATTGGTCGGCGTAGGAAGCGGCTCCTCTGTAGGCGGCAACAATCACTACGCTAAACTCAAGCCCTTTGATGCGATGCATGGTGGCCAGGCGAACGCCCGGCTGTGCCGAATCGTCAGAGGTTGAGTTGTCCAGTTTCAAGTGAACAATACCTGCCTGCTGCAGAGCCCGAGCGACATTATCCAGATCGTCATTAGTACGCGCAGTGATGCAAACCTGTCGAGGCTCCATCCCATCGTCCTGCAATTGTTTAAGGATCGCCTTTATATGCGGCATATCTTCGTGTGCGGAAGACGACTCGATGATATCCGGCACATCACCATGCGTCAGAGACCGATAACCGCGCAGAGAGTCCACGTTGCCATCCAAGTCATCGACAGCACATCCTTCGAGTTGAGCGCAGGCCCATTGACGGATTTCGTCGGTGGTTCGGTAATTCACCTTCAGGTTATGGCTACGGCCGCGAACCTCGATGCCCACCCGACTAAGCACGACTTTGTGCCGGTAGATACGCTGGTGGGCATCACCAACAATAAACAGGTCGTTTTCGGCTACCTTTACTGCCGTACGAATTAGCTCAAAGCCCGCGTTGCTGATGTCCTGGGCTTCATCCACCACCATGGAGCGGATACCCAGTGCAGGCTGCTCCTTCCTTAACAATTGAGAGGCCTCACGGAAAGCTTCTTCTGGCTCGCGCAAATTGGCAGCTTGCAGTTGGGCCCGGTATTCGGCAAACACCGGCCAGATAGACTTACGCATCGCACGGCCAAGCTGACCGCCGCGGCCTACTCGACTGGCACGCATATAGTCCTCAACAGTTTCGCAGGCTTGAGGAAGCACCACCCGCTCATATTCGGCACGCATGAACTGCAAGCTGAGATCAACCGATGCGGGCATCGCCGATAAGGCTGCTTGCCAGAAACGGCGACGGTCGCCTTCGTTATACAACAGGTTATGTGGGTAACCAAAACGACGCAGAAGACTGGAAGCCCACTGATCCAGGTTCACCACCTGAATTTTCTCCAGCTCCTGCGGTGTGCACAGCAGAGCCAAATGCTGGCGAATGTCCTCAGCCAGGGTTTTGGTGAAAGTGGTAAACAACACCGGACGACCTGGCAAATCCGAGTATTGTCGTGCAAGTCTTGCAGCGCGATGCATGGCTACAACAGTTTTACCAGTACCTGCGCCACCGGTCACCTTCACAGGGCCACTCCAGTCACGCTCAACCAACTTACGCTGGCTTGGGTGCAGGAAGACCCTCCAATGCTCTAGAGGTGCCGCCAGTAAAGCTTCTAGATCGCTGTCGTCAGTAAGCACCACGAAATGACGGCGTGAGCTATCACGCTCCAGCGCAGCACCGAAGTCTGTAGGGTCGACCGCCGCCGGCGCGGATTGATCACTGATAATCTTGTCGAAAGTCTCGCCGGCAGCAAACAGATACAACGCTTCGTATGCCTCGTCGGGCAATTGCGCTTCCAGCGCCTCAAGTTCGCCTTCATTAGTTACGGCACGCACCGCTTCCAGCCGATCATCGGGTACGCCCAGCCGGCGAATCTCACGATCCTTGAGGGCATCGAACAGCCCCACTGCACGCACCTCGGCCGAGGCGTCAGATGCTTTCGTGTTAGCCACCTCCTGCACTGCATAAACCTGGATGCTGCCAACATCCGGATGGATCGCGACTCGATGGCGACGTGCCCACTGATAGGCATCGTCATGCTGGTCAACCCACAACAGGCAGTAGACGTTGCCCACATCAGGTTTAAGCACGATTCCACGCATATTTTCGTTAATCCGAACCGAGCGCATGTTCGGATCGGCGGCATCATGAATGCGCTCATAATTGATGCCGGTCGCCATTGGGTTCTGACGAAACTTTGCAACGAAGGTCAGTACCGCCTGCTGATGAGAACGTGGAACTACCGAAAACGACTTCAGAAAGTCATCAGACATTGCAATCTTGAGTGCCAGCGTCATGCCAGTGTCTCCATCAAAAGTGTTCTCAGTTCATCAGGCAACTCGCTACCGTCAGCGGTATAAGAATGCCAACCTTGGCCAGCAAAAAGCGCAGCCACTGACCCAGTATCAGACAGTAGTACGGCGGTACGAACATCTGGCCAGGCCAATTCGGCTTCTGCTATTACGCGGCCTTTTTCATCCATCAACTCATAGCCCACTTCTGGGGCGGTTATGCCCAAACCAGCCAGAGCCAAGCTCCAAGACTGTACTTCATGTGCAGCCAAACTCAGCGCTTCCTGCCAGGCTTCAGACAACCCGCCGGATTTTGCTTTGAGCGCAGAACAATCCTGCAGCGCAGATAACCCCGGCATTTCAGCGTTGCCAACCCAAAACTGACTCAGCGGCAACAATAAGTTAAGTGCCTGCCAAAGTTGCTGCCAGCGTAACTGAAGCTCGCTTTCGGGCAGGCCATCTTCTTTCCACTCGCCAACCAAAAGAGGTTCAGTGTCTGCCGAGCCATTACCCGTCATCACTTGCTTCAGATGCTCCGGGCGCATGGCAATAGCCAGCATCCAGGCTTTACCGAGCTGACGCAGGCTCAATCTATGCAGCTGCAGGTCAGGTAGCAGACCCAGCTCATCTAAACGCTGCCAGAAAGCCCCTTCGCGCAGGACTTGAAGTGCAGTAGTGTCCCCCGGCGGCATCAACATTCCCGCAGCCAGGGAGACGGCCAATTTGCCGAGCGCTTGGTGTTGCCCACGGGCTAAACGCTGATGCAGCTGGGTAAAGGACGGCAGCGATTTGAAACTGGAGAGTGTTGCGATGCCCTGCGCCGCACACAGCTTCTGCACTACCTGCTGCGGATCATCATTAAGCAATGTTGGCCAAGGCGATGGTGTAGGTAATACCTGGTTTTGCAAGGCGCATTCGACATCATCCCAGGTCAGCGTCCAGACTGAGAACTTCCCGCTCTTGGCCACCGCCATACGTTTGGCCAGATCGGTAGTAATGATGTCTTTGTGGTACTGCCAACCATCAACAAAGACCGCCACGGGCAGGTCGTCGGCAGCATCGTCCGGCCAGAACACGAAGTCAGGCTTGCACGGAATCAACACACCATCGCTGGCTCCAAGACTGACCTGCAACTCCATCCGCCAGCGACGCGAACCAGCCTGTATCTGATAGCCCGCCTTGCCCTTGAACAACAGCTCGGTCAGCTTGAACTTCTCACCTTCATGCTCACGGCGCAGCGCTTCGACAAACCGCTTCTCCAGCATGCTGTCCAGTAACTGGTTAGCTGGCTGCGCGTCGGCCAGATGGGTAACAGGCTTCAATGCTCCCTTGTATTGCATCACCTCGCCCAACAACTTCTGTGCTGTACGTCGCGAGATAGACTTACGATCATGACTGTTGCGATAGCGGTACACGCAGCGATAACAGCCATCGGTGTCCGCATTCTGGTTGCAAGTACAGCTATTGAGGGCTTGCAGTGCAATGTCGAATACGTCCAACAGCGGTTCGGGCGCGCGCATTAACTCCTTCAGATAGCCGGTGCCACCCGGCACGCTGTCGTAGATCACCAGATAACAACGCGGCGTATCTGAGCCCGCAGCCATACGCATATCTAGGGCAATGCGCAAATGGTCCACCGCCCCCCTAAAACGCCGCGCCAACCCCAATTCCAGAGCCGACACAAAGCTCAGCAAGGCCTCGTTGGTATCGGCAAAACCTACCTCGGGCAAAAACAGACGAATGCCCTCACTAGTGAACTCGCGGTAGAGGAACACGCACTGCTGCGTGCTCGCCTCAGGGTTCTTGCGCTTTGCGCACCAGGACGAATGGTTGCGATACAGCTCCTCCGACTTGCGTTTGCGCTGCAAGGTGCCGCACTCAGGGCAGATGCTAAAACCAGGGCGGCTGAGTTCCTTCCCGCCGATCTCCATCGGTATGCCTTCCGCAGACTGCTCGCCAAAGTTCACCTCGCGAAAAGTCACCCGATCGAGAAACTCGAAGCCGAAGGGAAATGTCTGCTCGTCAATCACAAAAGCCTGACGCACCGCATCAGGGGGGCTATCCACCAAAGCCTGGCGCACATAAAAGCCGCGCTGACGCTCGTCTGAGTCGTCAGCAATACGGCTATCGCGATCCAGCGTGCGGGCAAATACCGTGGTCAATCGCAGCATCTCGTGTACGCGCCCACTGTCGCGCCACAGCGTATCGCCACATCGTGGGCAGTTAGGGTGCTGATCACCTGATGACAGCGGCTCGGTATAGGAGCACTGCCTACAAAAACGCCAGTGTTCCGGTTTGATCTTCGATACGTCAATCTGGTTGATCACCACCCGCCGGCCTTCGGCATAAAAGGTGTTGTTCGGTGCCAACTCAGTGATAGCCGTTGATCCAGGTCGCTCATATTCGAAGGTCAGCGGATCAGGAGCGGATGTTCCAGGCTTTGAATCGCGCACAATAATCGAGCGCAACAGCACGCCTTGCTCCGGGAACGCATAGTTGGGCAACAAGCCCTCATCAGTCAGCACGTTGAGCGTAGCCTTACCCTCAATGCTGCCAATCAAACGCGAAAGTGCAGTTCGATCCTGAAGCAATCGTGCCAACTCCAGATCCTGATCCTCACCACGTACCGTCAACGCCTGCAGCTTATCTATCTCCTTCACTGCGGCCTCACGTTTGCGCTTGATGCTTTCAACATCACCAGCAATGCCCTGCAAACGGTTGACGATCTTGTACGCCAACGGACTGCTATCACCGCTGCTGCCCTGAATGAAATTAGCAAGCCATTGGCACGTACCGTCGCTCAAAGGGCACAACTCCCCCTGATTGAATAAGCGCAGGAACCGGTCAAGTAGCGATGCCTGGTGCTGTTCCACATAGCTCAACCAAGGGTAAGGAAATTTGCTGGTGGTCTGATTATTGATCGCAGTGAACACCCCACGAATTTCCGAAGGGATCTGCGCCGACCGCCCGTTCTCATGCACCCAACAATCTAGAGTGAACGCTGTAAGTTGACGCTCAAGTACCGCCGAAGCGTTAAGAAAAATCCCAGGTGCCTGCACGGGACCTGCAATCATGGTTTTCGGGTCATCCCAGAAATACAGGTCATGCGGCTTGCTGGTCGCCATGCTCATCAGCAACGCATTACCCGTGCTACGCCCTGCCCGTCCTGCTCGCTGAATGTAGTTTGCCTGCTGTGGAGGAACCGAACATTGCAGAACGCTGGACAAGTCGCCGATATCGATACCCATCTCAAGAGTGGGTGTCGCGGAGAGCACATTAATGCCCCCGGGGCGATCACTGTTGGATTTAAAGTTGCGCTCTACCGCCTCGCGCGTTTCGCGCGGCAGTAAACCAGTATGCTCGTGTGCCACTACCCGCCGAATGTCCGCATTCAGGTAGAGCTTGCGATAAAAATCACCGGGTACATCTAGTGCGTGCAACTCGCCCCGGCAATCAACGCGGCGACACGCTTGCTCAGAAAAATCATCCTCTGGGCCAGAGAGTGTTGTGCTATGGCAGCTGGCACACCGCCACACCTTGCCCCCCAAAATAATGTGGAAAGCAGAGGGCTCCAGCCCCCATACACGGATATCCGGCTTCTCGGTGGCCTCCTCAAAACCTGCTAAGCCAACGCTTTCCAATGCCTCAAGAGCAAGCCGATAAAGGGGGGCAATCAAGGCATCCGTGCCCAGCGCCAGTTCATGCAAAGCAGGCAATGCCTTGAAAGCCCAGTCGCTAAACAAACGGGCATGGCTCTTAGTAACACTGACGCAGCGACCAAACTCTGCCAGTGTCAAAAACCTCGGAGGCCGAGGGCTGGTTAGAAGCTTAAACTGGCTTGGATTCTTCTTATACCCCCAAGGGCTGCTACCCATTCGCGCATAAAACCCTAGCTCCTGATCACGCCAAGCCCCGATGCGCTGCATGTTTTCCAGTAGCCCGCGCAGTAAAACAACAACTTCGTCCAGCTGCGCGGCGGCTAACGGTTCAAGCGTGTCACGTAGACGTGGCAACAGCCATTGAGCGGCTTCGTCTAACTTGCCTGCAAGTGGCACTACGCAAGCAGTTCCCGTCGCTACCAGAGTACGACCAATATGAGCATCCTGGCCAAATTCTGCATTGAGCACCCAAGGCAACACCCTCGCCAACTCGCCAGGTAGGTTGCTGCTTTCAGGCAGCGCCCCCTCTTCCATCAGAGTCTCGTAATCACGTAGCCACTGCATTTGCGGCGGCAGGAAGTTAGCAATGTAATGACCATCACCTAGCGCCGTGCGCCAACGTTGCGCGAATGCTGTTGGCAAATTTTCCAATGTCACAGGTCGTCCAGCTGCATAGGCATCAGCAATTACCTGCGCCAACGCCGGGCGTAAGTTCATTCGCCAGGTTCGTGCGGCAAGGAACCCTGCACGATGCGCCGCATCCTGTACCGAGTCAGAGAAAGCAATCAGCTTCTTGTCCGGATTGAAGCGCGTTGCAAACAACTGTCCCACCATCACCGCCGCCAGACTGGCCGCTTGCGAACCAACAATCGTCAGCGTTTTATAACCGGCACAGAAAGGACAATCATGGTGCGACTTGGTGTACTTCGCGCCATTGCGCGTACCTTCACGCAGGTTGCTGGCAATATCTACAGCCAGCAAAGGCTGATCCTCACAGTGTGAGCATTCGGTTTGCGATGCCTGATGCAAGGAGCCGCAGACAGGGCATACCTGCTTGCGCTCAAACACCGCGGGGTTTGTCCCCGCACTGGAAGGAAAGATAAAACGGGTACTCACATCCTCGGCGAAGAAGGCGCTGTAAAACGCCTGCAAATCATGGGTGAGTTGATTGGGGCTGATCTTTTGCTGCGTAGAACCCCAGCCGGTGGCGTGGCACTCGCGACAATGGATCACCGGCAGATGCAGCCGGTCCATATCGGCTTTACGCAAGTCATCATGATGCCGAAGCTGCGGCTCAGCATCCAGCACAGCCACCATGCGGCGCAGCTCACGTAGCCAGATTTCTACCTTCACCTGCAAAAAGAACTTCTGGTGAGAGTCCTGCCGTGCATGTGCCACCAGCGACAGCAAACTCGAAAGCCACAGCAGTGCAAAGCGCTCATCATCACAGCAAGGCAAGCGACGCTTAAGCAACACCAACAAATCATCCAGCAGGACAGACTTTGGCCCAAGACGCTCCAAATCACGCAAAAGATTCTGGAAGGCGAAGTGGCTCTTCAGGTCCTTACCCAAGCCACAGCGCCAAGCAAAATCCTCTGCCTGCGTGACCGAGCAAGGCTCACCGAACCACAAGGGTGCTTGGGCCGCAAGGTAGGCATGCAGGTCGTCATAGTTCTCGGGGGCCAAGGTATCCAGATCACTGGGCTGCGGGCATTGAGTGAACTCAACCAGAGCTTCAGCGAGATAATCCCCAACCGACTCGCGATCCTCGGCGATAACCGCACGGTCATCCAACACTTCACCAAACACATCACCGGCAAAGGCCAGCAAATCGCTAACGCCATCATCGCCCAAGGTTGCCGAAGTACCGACGCACACCAACTGGCCCGGTGGCGCATTCAGCCGCCCCTTGAGGCGGCGAATCAGACAAGCCAGATCGGTACCCTGTGCACCATCAAAGGTATGCAGCTCATCCACCACCATATAACGCAGCGTGTCCGGTCGCTGATGCGCCCACAAAGGGGCATCAGCTGCACGCAGCAGCAGAAAGTCCAACATCTTGTAGTTGGTCAGCAAAATATCCGGCGGATTTTCACGCAGGGCATTGCGGTCGGTAATCACCGAATAACTGCCGTCGCTCAATTGGGCGACCGTTTGCGACTCGACGGCCGGTGCATCGCCCACATACAAGCCTGCACGAATCCCATTAAGGCCAGCAGCCTTAACTATTTCCTTGGACACGCGCCCAGATTGGTCGCTGGCCAATGCATTCATGGGATAGAGGATGATCGCCTTGATGCCACGCCGCCCCTCGGCACGCGCCACGCGACAATGCTCAAGGATCGGATATAGAAAGCACTCGGTCTTACCCGACCCCGTACCCGTTGCCACCAACGTGGATTGAGCCTCTGAACCCGCAAGCCGCGCAAAAGCCTTGGCTTGGTGTGCGTGGGGCACAAAGCTGGCGGGTAACCAAGGGAAAGCCGGTAGACCGTCATTCAGCTGCTTGCGAAATGGCAGTGGCAACGTCAGATACGGCCCTTTGAAGATATTGCTGCGCTCAGCCAAAAAGCGCTCCAGCAAGCCCTCAAAACCAGAAGTAGTGGACGGGAATGCTGTACGCAGAAAATCTGCGACGCCCTGAGTGACCTGCTGAGAAACGATAAGTGGCTGCATATTTTTTACTCGGCAAAATCAACTTCAGTGAGGGGCCATTTTTTCACTGAGAACCTGGCAAACTCGACGCTGCGGCAGCTGGAACAGCAAATGGGACAGTTATCGCTCATGATCGCGAACGGATTGCCAGAATCAGTCATGATCACTCGCCTCTTTGTCGAAATGGGCCCAAGCCAGGCGGTAGTCGGCCTCGCGGTCAGCCAAGGTGAAGGGGGCAATGTATTGAATGGTGCGTCGAACCGGGCCGCCTGGGTGGGTATCGTCAAGTATGGGGCGCTGGATGACGGTGCCGTCGGGGACTTGGGTTTGGCCGTCTTTGGGCTGTACATCTTCCCAGCCGAAGCGGAAGGTTTTCTCGATGCCGTCGGGGAAACGAACAGTGCAATTGGCATCACGCTTGCCGGCCTTGCGCGGCAGGCCGATGCCGACCAGGCCTTTGCTAGTGGTGAAGACAATGCGCCCGTTAGCGTCATACCAGGTATCGCGTTCGTACTGTCGCATCACCGGGAACTGCACGCGATAGATCGTCAGCAGCTCCTCTAGGGTAAGGTTCAGGGCTTGGGCCACGAGTACATCAATTTCCACTAACGCCTGTCGGCGGGCGAAGTCGCTACGCACAGCGCAGTTTCTTTGCCATTCGTGGGTAAGCTCGGAAAAGAAGCTCTGAGGCAAGCGCGGATCATTACTAGCCCATCGGTCTTGGGCGAAATCAGGATGCCAGCACTCACGCCAAAGATCGGCGTAGTTAGTGGTAAGCGCTGATAGAACTAAGCAACGGCTTTGGAATTTTCTAATACTCGTCGAAAAATCGGGAAAGGGATAATCTTCAAGACTTTGAGCAAGATTAGTGCGGCCTGAGATTTTCATTGCAAAGTCATATAGCAACGAAAAAGTTAGTCCGGAAAAGGTCACTAAGTCGTCGGACTGTCGGAAAACATAGGAGCGAACGCCATGCGTATGAGCTACACCTTTAGGGAGAATTGCTGAGATTAGGCCTCTTTCTGCACCAATGCTGATCATCGCCCTGGCACCAAAACGGTAGTACTCCGTTACCGGACTAGCGCCCTCCATCCCATCATCCACCCAACTCACTTGCGGTGTACGAGCAGCGTAGACGCGGGCATCGGGGTTGGGTCGATAGTTACTGCGCGGTAGGTAATTTTCGGTTAGACGTTCGAGGTCGAGAGTGTCGTAGTGACCTTTCTCAGTACAAATGGCGCGCGGCGTTTTACCTAAGGGGTTGCCAACGTAGAAATGTGGACCGGAAAGCACTAACTCAGAGGAGGATTCAACAAAATTGGTTTCACGATAAATGGTACCGTCCTTCTGCGCACCAGTTTCGTGCCACATTTCCAGCGTAAAGTAGTTATCTTTTAAGTCCCCTAGACGACGAGGCTCACGAGCAAACTTCTCTAACACTGACATGAGCTCTCTGCTATGCACCGCAGGAAGACGTGCCTGGTTGAAAGGTGTTCCTGGAGCGTCGTAAAGTAAAGCGAATGTGGCTAGCAGCGACTCCGTAACCTCAATAAGCCGATTGCGGTGGCCTCTAAAATCCCAGCCTCCCTCATCACGCTTAATGGCTGGCGTAATACCGCCGCCAAGGTGTACCAAACTAGAATCAACGGTTGAAGGATGAAACAAATTGGCCAACGACTTGAAATGAGGAGTCGCCAATGCAGATCGGTAGATATTGATGCTGTACTTGGCCCGATGAGCTACTTCGGCGAACAGCATAAGCTGGTTCTGGAATTGATAATGCGCCCGCAACCGATAATATAGAGCAGCGCGCAATTCACCACCTTTAGGATCGTCATACACGCCCTCTGGATGCAACAACGCTTGAACGCCACAGCCTAACTGCCACACCAGCGGCAAAAAGCATTTATACAGGTTGCTCTGCTGCCCCCTCAGTAGTGGGTAATTCTGCTGCGCGTTCAGGAACTGTCCCATCCCCTCCGTGGCCACACACTCAGCCAGGTAATCTGCCTTGGCCATCGGCAACGCGGCAAAAACAGCCTCGCGCTGCTTTGCCGCATCTGATGCGCTGAGCTTGCGAATGGCAAAGCGTGGGTCAAAATCTGACAGCAGAGCCTGCTCGTTCCACTCCACCTTGATCCACGGCGGGTTACCGAGGATCACATCAAAACCGCCCCTAGACTTAAACACATCAGCAAATTCCAGTGGCCAGTGAATAAAGTGCTGCTGACTAGCCACCTGCTGGGCGACCTGCAGTTGCGGCAGGGCGCTTATAAGCGCGGCAATATCGACATGGCCGTAACGGTCTCGCTCGGGAGCAAAATCCAGCCCCTGTTGCGGCTGGGTTTCCGGGAACAGATCATCCGAGGATGCGTTGCTCAGGCTTGCATTGCCGAGCAGCACGGTTTCCAGCACAAACCACCAGTGCTCGCGGCTGGGCAGCTCACCGGCCTTATCCAGCGGCCAGAACCACAGGGCACACCAGGCATCCATCACCAGTTTGAGGCGACGGTAGGGGCTCGCGTTTTTCTGCGCTTCGCTAAGCATTTCCCGCTGATAGGCGGCATCTTTCTGCGCGGTGCTGGTGGGGGCTCGGTTGGCGGCCGGGTCGGGCCACACGTGCAGTTCATCGCAGGTGCCGGCGCGCACACGAGCCAGCTCTAGGGCATGCTGCTGCCAGAGCTGTTCGGTAGCCAGACTTAAGGCCTCTACGCGACGAATTTCGTCTTTGGTGAGCGGCGCGGTAAAAGCTTTGCGCCACTGTTTGAATTGCTCGAAGGCGGCTGGTTCGAGCGCCTTGACGACCTTATCGCTAACCATGCCCATGCCTTCAGCAGGCAACAAAAAGTGGAACACATCGGTAGCCGCCAGCGTTTGCGTCAACGGCAAGGCACGCGGCGCGGCGGCGCGCCAGTCTCTTTCAGGCTGGCCGTTTTCACCTTTGCCCGGGCTGAGCTGGGCGGTGCTAAAAAGCTCGCGCCGCGCACCCACCAGGGAGTTACCATTATACAGTTGCAAGCCAAACCACGGCACATGGCTGCCTTTGAAAATGGCGTTGAGCCACAAGGAGACTTCAGCTAGCTCCACCGCAATGGGGTTGAGGTCCACACCGAAGACATTGCTGTCGGCAATGAACATCTTCACCCGCTGTTTTTCTTCGGTGTACTGCTCGTGCGGGATAGTGCGGCCCAGCTCCTTCTGCTTGGCCTGCAGATAAGCTTCAGCCAATTGGCTGACAGCCTCGTTCAAGAACGCAGCGCTACCCATGGCCGGCTCGCACACGGTGAGCTTCAGAATTTCATCTGCCGACTTGCCGGGGAGAATCTCCTTCAGCGCATGCTCGACCAGGCATTTGGTCAGCACTTCCGGGGTGTAATAGCTCGCCGATTTTTCGCGGGCACGACCGGCCAGGCGATAGATAAAACTGCCCTTAGGATGAATCTTCGTATTGCCGCCAAACAAGCGTTCAGCGTCGGTGTACTGGCAGATGCTACTGGCAGGTACAAAATACGCCGCATCCAGCGGGTTGACCTCGGCATCTTTTTTCTTGTCGGCGGCGCTGGGGGTATCGAGGCCTTCCTCTCTGTCCGTATCACTCTCGCTCGAATCGTCTTCTTCGCTCTCGTCGCCCGTACTTGCCTTCTTACCCTTGGGGTCAGGGCGTACCTCGTAGAGATCTTCTTCGGCGAAAAAGCCACGGAAGGACAGCAGCGATTCGTACACCGCACCCAGCTGGTTGATACCGAGGGTGCCATAGCTGATACGCCCACGACGGCTCTTGCCACCGCCCCGGGACAATGACATTAGCTCGATCACTTTCTGCAGCACCGAGTTACGCAGCTTGACGCTACCCAGTAGCGGTGTGCGCGTAGGGTCAAACAGGTGGCCTTGTAGCGGCGCGATGGTGAAGCCGTTGTCGAGCAAGCCATCACGACTGCCACCTAGGTCGAGCTGACTCGCCGTAGCATCCTGGCGCGGATAGCCTTGCCAGATCAGGCCAAACAATTGCTTGAGGCTATCGTTAAAATAGAAACCTTCCTGAGCTTCGCAGGTGGTCAGCGGGGTTTGTTCCAGCTCGCGCAGGTGCTCGATGCTATAGCCCTTAAGGTAAGCCTCGGCATCGATGGGCGCATAGCCCAGCTCGGGCCGCGCCTCGATATAGAACATAAACAGCAGACGGTACATGTAGCGCAGGCTTTCACGGCTGAGCTGGTCGGCCAGGTCGGTATCGTTACGCTCGAACACCTTCTCTTTGGCCACCGTGCGTTTGTACCAAATGGCCTCGTTGGCAATCAGCTCAATGCATTCACGCAGGGCGTATTTGAGATCAGTGGATACCTCAAAGGCATGCTTATGCGAGCTGTCGTCCAGGCTGTCGAGCAGCGCCACCCCGCCTTCTACCGGCAGCACCGACTGGCTGCCTAGCAGCGCGGCCATAGCGCGGAACTGCTTGTCATCACGCGGGCCGAACAGTTCCGGCAGGTTGAAGCGGAGCAATGCCTTGCGCCCCCATTTGCTGCGCTCGATCAGCAACCACTCTTCATGGTGTAGCAGCAACACCCAACGTGGCGGGTGGTCGTCGGCAAACAGGCGTTTGCTGAGGGTTTCTTCCCAGTCGCTGTGGGCATATTTACCTTTACCTTGCTCACTGGCCGCTGGCGCAAGCAATTGCAGCGGGCTGCTGTCTTCGTCTTCCGCATTAGCAATAGCTGCCGCAATGACCAAAAGCGGCTGGTGTTTGGCATCGCGATACACCGCGAGCACCGGCAATTCGCCTTCGGCCAAGACTAGGTTCTGCGGCACCAGCTCGAAACCCAGGGCAGCGAGCAGAGGCTGCACCAGGTCAATAAACAGGCTGGCGCGCTCGCTGGTTTTGCGCTCATTCAGAAAGCGCTCACGGGCGCGAAAGTAACCATTAGCCCCCGCGGCAGTGCGCAGACGAGCGACGGGGCTTTGCGCGCCCTGCTCTTTCCATTGATCAAACAGCGGCTTGAGGTCTTTTTCGAGGATCTCGTCCAGGTAGTGCTGGCTGTAGAACTCGTTGGCATTGGTGAGGCCGGTGATGGCAAAACTCATGCTGTATTCCTTCCTTAAGCCATCAGTGCGGCGACAACGGTGAACTGAGCGCGGTCATCCAGTTGCAGGGTGTCGCGTATCCATTGTTGGTAGTTGCTGAACAGGTCGGCGGTGGCGCTTTCTTTCTGCATACGTTTGGCTGCGATCACCTGTTCGATACCTTTGGCGAAATCGATTTCCAGCTGTACCTTGTGTTTGAGCTGCAGGGTTTTCAGCTTGGCCAACTCGCGCTCCAGACGCTGGCGACAGCTGGCATCGAAGGCCTGCTTGATCGGTTTGATGTGTTTCTCAGCAGCCTGAATAACCGCGGGTAGTGCACTTTGCAGGGTACTGCTGTCCGGCGCCTGGCCATAGTTGGCCTGCGCTTTTGCAGTGCTGTTGAGCCCTGTACGGTGCAGTGCTTCCTCCAGGCTGATGACGCTCTGTACTTGCCCAGCAGCATCGAGCTGTACCCCCAGCCACTCGGCTAGCACGGCTTGACCACGGCGGTTAGGCACCTGGGCGAGCACCAGCACGATGGCTTCGCCTGTGGCCAGCCCCTGTGCAACCCGCAGCAGCGGCGCACGCTGGCGGCGGAACAGCGCCATAAGTTTGTAATCGAGCCACTGGGCAATGGGGTTGAGCGCCCAGAGGTAATGCAGCTGCGGCCAGGCATTGGTGTCGCGGGCCTGTTTGATGGCCTCTTCAACCACAGCCTTGTCGGCGCTCAAGGCAAAGGTGTTATCGGTCGGCCACATTTCGCTGGCCAGATCACGCTGAAGCACCCGAGCAAGGTCGCGACTGGGCTGGAAGCTTAGCGTACGGCTGGCATCATCCGTTTTGATTGCAGCATGTTCGCGTGGCGACTGTTGCGCCAGCCAACGCAAGGCATCGCGAAGGTAAATGTAGCTGTCGTTAAACAGACTGGTGAGTTCAGCCGTGGGCGCCACGAGCGCTGCTGTGCTGGCGGGTGCAACGCTATCATTGCTGGGTACGTTCGCGCCCCACAGGGCTTCGAAAGGGTCGATGTCATCCCCAGCCAGTAGCGCGGCGAATTCATCGACAGTGCGGTTGCCTTCAATGGCCTTGGCTACTTCGACGGTTTCCAGCTCCTCGTCATATAGCCCCATAAAGGCTGATGGATCGCCGATATTCTTTGCCGCCTGCTCGTCCTTATCGATCAGGATTTCCAAGTAGCGCAAGTCACCGCGAATTCTCTCGTGGCGAGGTTCGGTCAGCAGATAGCCGATTTTCGGGGCATGCAGTTGACCATAGCGATCCACACGACCATTGCGCTGCTGGAACACCATCAGCGACCAGGAAATATCGAAGTGGATCAGCCGATGAGCTTGGTAGTGCAGGTTAAGACCTTCGGAGGCTACATCCGAAGCAATCAGCAGGCGCAGGGGCGAATGGGTTTTGCCGAAATCTTCGACCGTTTGCTGGATGTCCAGATCAGGCAATTGGCCGTGCAGAATGGCTATGGCGTTATCTTTTAAACCCAGGGCCTTGGGCAGCTCTAGCTGGAGGAATTTCAGTGTTTCCACCCGCTCGGTGAAGATCACCAGACGGTCACTGGGGTCTTTGCCATCCCAACGCCAGTGCTGACCTTGTTTGAGCTGGCTAATGAGGTGCTGCAATTTGCTGAATTTGTCGGCACTGATGCCCTGCACCAGAACTTGAAGATGGCGCAGCCCCTCAAGATCAGGATGGCGTGCGTCTTTTACCTCGAGCTTTCGGATGCGCTCTTTCAGCGTTTGTAAGCAGGCTGCCGGGGAAGAGAAAAGCGCCTTTTCCAGCACGGTGCGGAACAACATCGCACCGTCGCGCGCGCCGGCCCCGTCGCTATTAAGTTTGAGCTCGGCTAGGGCATCGAAGGCGAGGTTTTCCGCCTGGCTTGCGGCGCATGCCAAACGAAACACTTCGCGCTCGGGGAACTCTTGCTTCATCTGCTCGCGCACATCTTTCTTGAAACGGCGAACAAAAAGGTGATCGACATCCTCGCGGGTGTAATCGGCCCCTGCTGGCAGCACCGTGGGGTCGAGCATGCGCACGAGGCTGGCGAAGCTGTCCTTTTTGCCATTGTGTGGGGTGGCGGTGAGCAAGATCAGTGCATCGGAGCGTTGCGAGAGTAACTCGGCCAAGCGATTACTCTGAGTGCGATTGCCCTTGTAGGAAACGTTGTGGGCTTCATCGATGATGATTAGATCCCACCAGGCGCTTTCCAGGTAGTGCCGGTACTCACTGTCGCGCTTCAAGGTATCGACCGAGATTATGGTGCGGTCGTAGTAGTTAAAAGGATTGTGATTGGCTGGGATATCGCGACGAATGCGCTGAATACCGGCTGAGTCCAGGCGGGTGAGCGGGATGGTGAAGCGGTTCCAGAACTCCTGTTGAAACTGGCGCATCATACTTTTGGTGGTGACCACCAAAATGCGGCGAGCTTTACCTCTGCGCATCAACTCGGCGGTAAGGATGCCGGCCTCAAGGGTTTTACCCAGACCTACTGTGTCCGCAATGAGCAAGCGTGGGCGCAGTTGCTGCAAGACCTGATGAGCGGGCTGCAACTGAAACGGCAGTGCATCCATCACACCATGCTGACCAATCACCACCGATTCGTTTTGCAGCGCCGACTGACGCAGACGCGCCTCGATAAACAGCCGCGAAGCGATAAATGTGGGCGAGTCGTCGTACACCAGCTCAGTTTTTGCTGGATCAATCAGGGTAACGTCTTCGAGCTGAGTGAGGAAAAGAGCATGACGATTGCGCACGGTTTCCGACACACCGATACAGGAGAGCTGCCAGCCACCAAGATTGCATTGGTCGGCGTTCTGGATAATCCACTCTTCATCGCGGATTAGTGCACGGGCACCGGGGGCCGGGGCTTGGGTCAGTTGCATGGTGCAATCCTTGTCAGGGCTTTAGGTGCGCAGCGAGCACTGGAAAACGGAAGGCAATCACCACATCGGCCTACCCGTATCGGCACTGTCATCGATATTGAATTAATCGTCTGTCGCGAGGGTAGTTATGTCACCCAAGGGGGGCATAACGAGGTATAGGACACAACGCATATTGCCCCCAAGCAATCGGCTTTACGATTTTCACCACAGCGATGCGGCGGGTGGCACTTTACCAGCTTTTTAACCCAGAACTGGGCGAATGAGTTGTGACGGACGTACTCATCCCAACACGCAGCGCCATGCAATACAGTACATACGGCTGGACTCGAAGCTACCGTTACGCCAACAGATGCAGACCATTCCCCATAGCAGATCTGACATTTTTACGCGCGAGTAATAGATGGAGTGGCTACCTGCCAAATGCTGGAGTAGCCGTCCTACATACCTTGCGTGGTCAAACGGGTGCCATCTGTGCGGCAGCAGTAGCTAATCTCGCATAGTAGATATCAAAGCGCCGCATCGAGCAGAGAGTAGCGTTATCGAAAATATCGGCTCTGCACTTATCCCCCCTCTGTCGTCACTCTTAATACACTCCCAGTAGCTATACGAAGAGCGATTCAAGTGACGGCCCACTGCAAGTGGTAATTGCATTTTTGCAATACTGATTGCGAAAACGCCGGTTATGGCAAACGCTTTATGCCGCCGATACTCCGTGAGTCAGCGCCTTAACTTTCGGAAAAATAATGACTAGAAGCTACTTTGACAGCAGGCTCCTGCAATCTATCGATACCCCTCAACTGCATGACTTGCAGAAACGGAATTGGACCACGCACCAATTCGGGGGTTATGTCATATGAAACTTCGTAGCAAGGTCATCCTTCTGGCGCTTGTCCCTACCTTTGTTCTTGCCGTGGCAGTGAGTGCGGTCTCAATAACCGTGCTATTTCGCTTGGCTCAGGAGGAGGTCGAGCAAGCCCGGCAACTACTGTTAAAAGAACGTAGTGCAGCGCTCGAAAACCATGTCCAGATGGCTGTCTCTTCCGTAAAAGCCATCTATGACAGCTCGAGCTTTGGCGACGTGGAGGCCAGAGATCGCGCAGTACAGATCCTGCGCAAGCTCTCCTATGGAGAACAGGGCTATTTTTTTGGATATGACCGAGACATCGTGCGACTGTTTTGGGCTGACAAGGATATCGACATAGGTGTTAGTTTTTATAACGCAATGGACGCAAACGGTGCTTACGTTATCCGTGAACTGAACCGGCTAGCGCGTGAGGGTAAACATTTCCTGCGCTACGACTGGCCCATACCAGGCAGCGACAAGCCGGTTCCGAAGCTCGGTTACTCAGTGCTCCTAGACAAGTGGGACATGATGATCGGTTCCGCGGTAAACCTCGATGACATTGAGGAGGAAGTCAGTCGCATTGCGCAAACCCAATACGCTCGAATCTATACTCTAGCCAAAGGTATTGTGATTGCGGACCTGGTGTTACTGCTCTTGATTGCGGTGATCGCTGTGCTCTTGGGTAATTCGATTATCAAACCTGTCTTGGTTATCCAATCCAATCTAGATGATATCGCCGCCGGTGAAGGTGATTTGACTCGTCGCCTTCCTGTCACTAGCAAAGATGAACTTGGAGCCTTAGCCGACTCCTTCAACCGGTTTGTCGAAAAAATTCAAGGGGTGGTGAGGCAAATCGCTGAGGTTACTCGCGATCTTACTGAGCATTCAAAGGAAATGGCCGCCCAGGCACAACAAACTGAGCTCGTGATGGATCGCCAAAAACTGGAAACAGATCAAGTCGCGACGGCGGTGCAAGAAATGTCTGCTGCGTCACACGAAATCTCTCGTAGCGCTCAAAGCGCTGCTACTGCCGCTAAAGAAACAGACGAGGTGGGGGCTGCTGCCCGGAATGTCGTAAACGGAGGGATCGCGAGCATTCATTCGCTGATTGAGGACGTGAATGTGACGAGCATGTCGTTAGACCGGCTTCAGCACGATGCGCAGTCGATTGTCGGTGTGCTTGACGTCATACGCTCAATCGCCGAGCAAACCAATCTGTTAGCGTTGAATGCTGCTATTGAAGCGGCTCGAGCAGGAGATGCTGGCCGTGGTTTTGCAGTGGTCGCGGATGAGGTTCGAGCTCTCGCAAGCAGGACACAAAACAGTACCCAAGAAATTCAAAGCATGATCAATCACCTTCAATCAGGTACCTCCGCGGCCGTGAAAGCGATGGTTAGCTCCAGTGAAAAAGGCAAAATTTCCGGAGGCCAAGCTAACGAGGCAGGTGATTCGTTAGACGCTATGGCTCAGCTAGTCAGTACGATCAATGGCATGAGTGCTCAGATTGCCACCGCTGCCGAGGAGCAAACAGCAGTCGCTGAAGAGATCAATCAAAGCATGACCAGTATTGCCCTCGCAGCTGAAATGGTCGCACAAGAAACTCAGAAGGGTGCCGCTACCGCTAGAAGTGTCGCTGGACTTGGTGACAGGCTTGACGCGCTCGTTAAACAATTCCGAATCTGATCCCGCTTTCTTGCAGCAGTGAGGGTCATTGGCCTGCCCCAGTTCTACTGAAGACGTTGCCTGGTGCTTCGATGCACGGAGTCAGTACTCAATATACCCAGTGATTGGGGCAATACAATGACCGAGGCTAGCCCTTCAGCGACGTAGAGCGTAGACGTCACAACCCTCCTCGACGGGGTTGCATTTGAGCAGGCTGGTATCGGCAACATCGGTGCGTTGTGTCCGATCAATTTCAGGATGTCCTGGGAAGCTTGAATTGCTGGGAGATCTTTACTTCAGGGTAGTCGGCATCGTGACGGAGTCTGGAGTGAAACCGATGTCAGATGCCGGACTATCAATCGGTTTGGGCGAATAGTGGATCCTTAAGAAGGAGATTCTCGAGGAAACTGACCGTCGCTTTAACGCGAGGTATGTATCGTAGTTCATGGTGTACGCCTAGCCATAAGTCTCGGGTTACGCGGATGTCTTCAGCTAATAGCCGAAGTAGCCCGAAGCGGCTAGCGTCCGCGAACTCGGGTAGTAGCACTATTCCGACGCCCGCCGCGGCAGCAAACATTTGCGCGAGCATGCTGGAGGATTGGAAAGCGTAAGTCGGTTTATCCACTACCTCTTCAAGCCAACGAACAGCATTGATATGAATCAGATCACCGATATAGCCCACAAATTTGTGCTGAGATAATTCCCCGGCGTTCTCAGGGGCGCCGTATTGCTCGATATAGCTGGGGGCAGCATACAGATGGAGTGAAAACCGCCCCATATGCTCAGTGTCGAGGCCTTTTCCATGAGGCTTGAAAAAGCCCAGAAATACATCAGCTTCTCGGCGAGTGACATACAGCTGCTGCGCAGAGGTGACAAGTTCGACAGTTATGGCTGGAAATTCACGATTGAGGTCCACCAATCTGCTGCTGAGGTATAGCGATGCAATGCCCTCCATGGTGCCAATGCGCACTGGACCATGCAGAGTATTTGATCTCCGTTCAAGCGCCGCGGTCAGCGCCGCAAAGCCGTTGTCCATTTCTTGCACCGACTCAAGCAATTCTCCGCCAAATCCATTTAGAGCAAACCCCATGTGATTTCGCTCGAACAAACTGCCGCCAAGAATGTATTCAAGCTGAGCAACGCGCCGACTGACCGTGGATTGGTCGATGCTCAGCTTGCGTGCTGCCTTCAGCAAGTTGCCAGTTCGCGCAACGGCCAGAAAGATCCTCAGATCGTTCCAGTTAAGATGGTCTAGAGACACAGAGTACCCTCGGTTACAGATTGAGTAGGACAAAGCACAAAGGTCCTGAAACAGGCCGAGCTTTTTGGAACAAAAAATTGCGCAAAAAAAAAAGCCTCACCAACAGGCAAGGCTTTTTCTCGCAGAGATGTCGATTACATTAAGCTGTAGGTGTAATTGAAGATCAGACGGGTCTGGTCCTGGGCATTGATATTGGTATCGCCACGATACGTGCCGTGACGCAGTGTCGTACCAAACCCTTTCAACGCTCCTGTTTGAATCACGTAATCAACGCGCAGGTCGCGCTCCCACTCGGATTGGTCGTTACCTATTCCATTGGTAGCTTTGATGTTTTCACCGCGCAGATAGGCGGCCGAAGCCTTCAGGCCTGGAATGCCCAGCGAGGCGAAGTCGTAGGTGTACTGACCGAAAGTGGTGTTTTCACCGGCACGGACGAAGCTGTTGATCATGGCGTCGGTGAACAGGTAGAAACTTGCACCACCGGCACCGTAATTGTGGCCGCTGTTATTGAGCAGGCTTCCCTGATTCAAATAGACGAAGCCGCCGTCATCGTTGACGCGCTGATGACCGACCAGGAAGGCGTTGCCACCCAGGGTGTAAGTGAACATGGCGCTCCAGGTCTTGTTATCGACCTCGCCTGGGTTCTTGGCGAACCCACCGTTGTTATTGAATGTGTAACCTGGATCGCCGTTCTTGCCATCGGAACTGCTATCGAAATAGCGAATGTCGGTCTTGAACGACTGGTTTGTGCTGATCGGGTAAACGTGCACCAAGCCAAGGAAGTTCTGCTTATAGTAGTC
This sequence comes from Pseudomonas sp. AC112, assembly GCF_979253545.1. NCBI lineage: Bacteria > Pseudomonadati > Pseudomonadota > Gammaproteobacteria > Pseudomonadales > Pseudomonadaceae > Pseudomonas > Pseudomonas sp. AC112. Next base: position 3,211,188 of record NZ_CEEDCM010000001.1, on the reverse strand, counting down.
TTCTAGGTTCGCATAGTAGTACTGCAGGGTCAGGTCCTTGGTGAGCTTCCAGTCAGCACCGGCATAACGGAACTGGTTACTTTCCTGGGTACCACCATTCACCGCCAGGCCGGTGCTGTTGCTCGAGGCGCGGCCTGTCGCGTGCTCCAACTGACCCACGTTGAAGGTCACGTTGTCGATTTCCTTCGAGGTGACGGTGCCCCCCTCGAAAGTTTGTGGCAGCACGCGAGTGTCGTTAGCAATTAGGATCGGCATGTTTGGCTGCAGACCACTACCGTAATGGGCCTCTGTCTTGGAGAAGCGAGCTTTGACGTTGCCCGCAAGGCGACTCCATTCATCCACTGCCGAGCCATCAGAATCGCTAGGAGAGAAAGAGTTATTGTCCGGGTGATGGCCTTTGCCACCGTCCAGTTGGATACCGACCAGCGCTTGGGCGTCAAAACCGAAACCGACGACACCTTGGGTGAAGCCTGACTGGAAATCGAACTTGAGTCCCTCAGCGGTTTCTCGCTGATTGTTAGCAGGAGTACTCGGACCTTCGCGAGCATCGGCGTTGTAATACATGGTTCGCGAACTGACGGATACCTTGCTGTCTTCGATGAAGCCTGCAGCGACTGCCTGCTGCGTCAAAACCCCCGCAGCCACGGCTAGGGTCAAGGTGAACTTGCTCATTTTGAAGCTCCTCTCGTTTTTATAGTTGTGTTCTTGGCCCAGATTCATTTCCACCGGTTCAGTGATTGGCTCTATTGCGTGAGTTATAAGTCTCTAGTTTTTACTTTATAAACCTATGGCATTAGTCAAATCAGCTGCCACTTGCCTTTAGGGTGTGATGAATCCGAAATAATTGGCTAGACAAGTTTTGATTTGTGTGTCGAGACGCGTGAAAAGGTGCTGGCTCCTTAAAGGATCGGGAGCCAGCATCGATGCCAAGTGGTAATTCGAGAGTGCGGTTGTGGTGCGCTTTGGGGATGCGGCCCTTCAGCTACCGCACTACAACAACTTCCATGTGATTTTTGTCGCTAAGAGTACAATGATGAAACATATTAAATCATGTTAATGATTAACAGCCTCTTCCACTCCGATACCACTGTCACGTCGAAACACTAGAGCCCGCCATTTCTCATCAGCATCTATCCGCCGCCGGTAGAGCAAAGATCCCAACACTAGAAAGAGTGCGCCGAGTGGAACAGAAATTATTCCTGGGTTTCTCAAACTGAGCAGCGGCTTTTCCAAACCAACCAAACTTGTTGTTTGTGTGCCAGTAGCGTCAAATTTATCCTTGTTCGCCTGTAGATTTACGCGTGCCTTGGAAATTTTTGAAGTAAGGGCATCGATTTCGTTCTGGTTGAGGTTTGGCTCATCAAGATGCAGTTTTAGCGTCCGAATTTCCTCAGTTAGGTTATTCATAGCTAACGTAGTATCTGCTCGAATGGCCGATGGGTATTGCATGTTAGGCGAAACGAGTACAAGAGCTATTGCAGTTAACGTTCCACCAAGTACTCCACAGATAACACCAAATATGTTGCAGTGTTTCCAGTAAAGCGTACCTATCAAAGCGGGAAGGTTGGCAGATGCTGCAACGGCATAAGCAAGCGCGACCAACTGTGCCACATTTTGCCCTTTGGCTAACAGGCTCGCGAAAATAGCAACTGCACCTACAATAATCGCTGCAAGTTTCCCTGCAATCATCTGCTGCCGGTCTGTAGCTTCGCCCTTCTTGATTGCTCCTACGTAGATGTCGTGCGCCAGCGACGATGCAGCTGCGAGGGTTAATCCTGCAACGACCGCAACAATTGTAGCGAACGCAACTGCAGCTACTAGGCCAAGCAGTATGTTGCCTGATGCCGTAAGTGATCCGCCTCCGAGGAACTGCGCCAGTAACGGAGCTGCCAGGTTGCCGCCTTTCTCACCAGCGATGATGTTCGAGCTTCCCACATAATAAGCCGCGGCGAAGCCCAGGAAAATTATGAGTAAATGACATGCCCCAATCGCAATCATGGCCCACAGCACAGACTTACGTGCGGTTTGTGCGTCACGAACAGTGAAAAACCGCATGAGAATATGAGGCAATGCGGCGGTACCGAGCGTAAGCGCCAAACCTAACGAAACTTGCTCCATTGGGTTTTTCAGGTACAAGCCCGGCTCGAAGAATGTTTTCGTGACGAGCTTTGCATCCTCACCCGTAACAAGTGCGCGACCATGCGCAAGATAATCGAATAGCGTAGTTTGATTTATCAGCGACTCGAAAAAGGCTGCGATATTGAGATGGAACGGTAAAAGCGCCAGAATTGTTAGCCCTGCACAAGCGGTAAGCAGCAGGCCAGCCTTGATAATTTGTACCCAAGTTGTTGCCGTCATCCCGCCAAGTGTAACGTATGCGAGCATCAGTACCCCAACGACGACGACGGAAACCTCATACTTCACGCCTAGCAAGGCATAGAGCAAGACCGCGCCACCAACAATTTGGGGGATCATGTAAGCAATTACAATTACCACGCTTGACGTAGCGGCCAGGATCTTAGACGTGCGAAAGTCATAACGATACGCAAGTACATCGCCAAATGTATAGCGACCAAGATTTCGACATGGCTCAGCAACAAATAGAAGAACAGGCATTAATGCTACAAAGAAACCTACAAGGTAAATGATGCCGTCAAACCCATAGAGTGCGATTAGACCTGATACCCCAAGAAACGCCGCGGCAGATAGATAGTCGCCAGCAATCGCCAAACCATTCTGAATCCCAGAGATTCCTCCGCCAGCGGTGTAGAAATCACGGGTGCTTTTTCCTTGCTTTGAAGCCAGCCATGTGATGATTAGCGTCAGTAAAATGACCGTCAAAAACGCAGAAAACGCATGAGGCTTGTATTCTTCTGGTACCAAATCTGCTGCATTTGCATGGGCTGTTATTAGCATAACGCCACATCCGGCAGTACAGTGTTTAATTATGTTCATGGTCTGCTCTCCAGGTGCTGGCAAACAACTTTATCTGAGCATCAATGCGCTTCATGCGATATGCATAAATCAACGCGAGACCTCCAACAAAGAAATATTGCGACAATGCAAAGGCAGTTCCTATATTAAGCCCTCCTATCAGCGGTAATACATAGATATCTCGAAACCAGCCTGCGCCAATGATGAAAGCAAAATAGTAAGTGAAGAAGACCGCGCTGAGCGTTATCAACATTCTATTTTTCTCAGCCATGCACTTTTCGAATGAATCGACTGCTGACGATTTTTCGCCCATCCGTAAATCCGCTTGGAATACTTGATGAATGGTGTTCACGATTGCCAGTCCTCCAGAATTCTGGAATAAATATTTACGCACTCATGAATGCGCTCCACGCTGCACCATTCATCTGTTTGATGCGCACAACAGGGCTCTCCGGGGCCTAGTACAATTGCTGGTACGTCGCCAAATACCTCTCTGAGGACAGGGCCGTCGGTAAAGAAGGCAACGGTTCGTGCCTGTGATTTCTCACCAGTAACTGACTCGACAGTTTCTGTTACCTGGCGAATCCATAGGTTGGAAAGATCGTTCGAAAGTGCCGGAACGTCGACATCCGCTGAGAGCTGCACTTTATCGCCGATATGGGCTCCAACCTTTCCGCATAGGTCGTGATGCGAGATCCCGCATACGGTGCGAATATCGATGGTGAAGGCGGAGATGTCGGGAACTGAGTTGACATTCATGCCTCCCGTGATCGTGCCAACATTCAAGGTCGGGTTGCCGAGCAATGGATCGACCGGAGTGTCAAAGTCGAATTGCCGCAATTTTTGGATCGCATCTACAGTGTGGTAGATAGCGTTATCACCAAGTTCAGGCATGGCGCCGTGCGCAGTTTTCCCGTTTGCTTTGCCTGTTAGCCAGAGTGCGCCTTTGTGACCAACAACACATCGGTTCGAGGTGGGCTCACCGATGAGTAGTGCACCAACGTCCATGCCGGGCAGGTCAAGCTCACATAAGCGCTTAGCCCCTTCGCAGCCAGTCTCCTCACCAGCGGTCAGTACGACCAAGACTGGTGGCATAAAACCATTCGTAGTCTTGAATCTTTCCAGCGCGCTAAGGAACGCTGCAATACCGCTTTTCATATCTGAAGAGCCGCGACCGTAAAGACGATCGCCTATCACCTCGCCACCTAATGGCTTTTGGGTCCATGGGGCAGCCCCCAATGGGACTGTGTCGAGATGGCCTGTGAAACACAATCTCGATCCGGACGCCGTAGCGTTCCATGCGAGAAGATTAGACCGTCCCTTACCAATCGATTGGACCAGCGTTGCAAGTCCCAATGAGTTTAGAGCCAGCTCCAAAGCATTTACGAGCTCGCCTTCATTGCCGGGGGGATTGATCGTGTTGGTGCAAACCAGGTGTCGCGTCAGTTCTATGGGGTCACGCAGACTTAGGGGCACGATGGGATTCCTATGTTAGGAAACAAGAAGCCGAACCTAGACATGACGGCAGGAATAGCCATGTACTGGTACGTTATTTTTTTTGTACCAGCAGAATTTATAGCGGCACGCCATTCAGGTCAACAGAAAAGGTACAAATGGTCGTCATCAAATACGACCGTATGTCTTAGGCATGAGTCGTGCACCTTTTTTGTCCTAGCATTTTGGCTTCATGCATCTGAACAGTGCGTCATTGTGTGTAGGTTTGTCCCAGTTCGAGTTAGAGTATGTCTACGTGCCTAGGAGTCAGTCGTTCGCTAAACAAAATCCCCCGAGTGGGTTAAGCGATCGCAAAGAGTTAGTCGAGGATTTGTATGTTCAAGCTGCAACCCCATGAAATTGCTGAAGGCAAGGCAGAGTCGATTCGGCGTGCGATTGAGCAGGCCATCCTGGATGATCGTCTTAAGCCTGGTGAAAGCCTTCCCACAGTGCGCAGCCTTGCCGCTGACCTAGGCGTCAACAAAAACACTGTGGTTGTTGCTTATCGTCAATTACAGATGACAGGCTTGGTGGTGTCTGATGGGAGACGCGGTTCGATCGTCGCGAACCAGTCTTCGCCCGGCCCATCTTCCGAATCCGGCCTCCCTCAGATGATGTCGGTGCGTGACGGCAACCCTGATATAGCCTTTCTTCCCGACGAAAACGATATTCGCGACGCGTTCTCTCGTATGAATCTGGAGAATCACCTTTATGGTGAGCAGCGGAATAACCCAGGATTCGTGAAGTGGGCAGTGGAATGCTTCTCGGCTGACGGTGTACCCGTGGATAAGGGCATTTTTGTTTCCGCCGGCGCTCTCGATTTGATCGAGCGCGCCCTTGACGCGGCCGGGCTCGTTCCGGGTGACAAGGTTGGTGTAGAGGATCCCGGCTATATGAGTTTGCTAGCCTTGACGCGCTTGATGGGATTTGAACTGGTACCGCTTACGCTCGATCAGCACGGAATCCTGCCAGAAAGCTTGCAGTCAGCGCTTGATGGGGGCGTAAAGGCCGTTTTGTTTAGTAGCCGTGCACAGAATCCAACCGGCATCTCGACCTCGAAAGAGCGCGCATTGGCACTGAAAGAGATCGCTGCCAATGCCGATGATGTTCTGTTCATAGATGACGATCATTCCAGCCTTCTACAGCTTGCCCCTTACAACTCTTGGCATGTTCGGGATGATGGACCCTGGCTCGTTGTCAGGTCGTTATCCAAATTTTTGGGGCCTGACTATCGACTCGCAGTTTCAACTGGGGACGTTCAGACAATAGAGAGCCTCGAAAACAGACAGGCTGTTGGAATGGGCTGGGTCAGTACGTTCTTGCAACGTTTGGCTCTGCAGCTTCTCACTAGCCCAGCGATGCGCAGAAAATTCAGCTCAGGTGGCGCAGCTTATATCGAGCGCCATACAGCGCTGCTTACTTTGCTGAGGAAAAAGGGTTTTCGCGTGCTTGGGGGGGCAGGGCTTAATCTGTGGTTACCCATCGCCGATGAGCGTGCAGTTGCTGAGCGGCTGTTTGATGCTGGTTGGCTCGTGCGTACGGGGCGTGATTTCTGTGTCGCCCCCCAGTCGGGCATTAGGATCACTTCCTCAAAAATGACTCCGCAACAGAGCATTGTGTTTGTTGACGCACTTCTCGCTGCGCGCCACGCAGTGGCAACGACACTCTCCGCTTGAGCTAGAAGCAACGATCAATGCCACCAAGTACTTTGGTTGGCATTGATCGCCTCGCTCTCCGTGTAGAAAGCTAACCCCCCCGCCGTGAACCTACGCTTCGGCCGATGCTTTATTGGCTCGTGCGGCTTGATAAGCGCGAGCAGTTCCGAGACGCTTGGCCGTTATTGGCCCTGCCCGCTCTGTGACCGCGCGCAAAACATTTGAGGGGGCGCTTTTTGGTGAGCCCGCCTGAAATGGCGGTTCCGGATCGTAAGCCATATAGAGTTGTAGCTCTTGGGCTACCGTGTCTCCTCGCAACAACGAAGCCAGTACCAGCGAACCATCTATCCCGGAAGTCACTCCGCCAGCGCTGACAAATTTCCCGTCAATGACAACGCGCTCATCACTTGGGATGGCTCCAAAATACGGGAGTGTTTCCATGGCAGTCCAATGGGTTGTCGCGCGCTTCCCCTCAAGCAGTCCAGCCCCGCCGCACAACAATGCGCCGGTACAAACTGAGAAAACGTACTTTGCGTTTGCGGCTTGCTTTCGGAGAAAAGACAGCACGACCTCATCGTGCATTAAGTCTTCCTGGCCATATCCGCCTGGAACAAGCAGCACGTCGAGTTGTGGAGCCTCATCCAACGTCGTGTCAGCCAGCAACAGCATTCCGAAAAGATCACGAACCGGCTCCTTGTCCTTCCAAATAGTCAAAAAGGTCGAATTTGGCACACGCGCCAACGCTTCGAACGGGCCGGTGAAGTCGCACTGATCCATGTTCGGAAAAATCAGGCCGCCGATAGTCAGATGGGTTTCTAGTGGAATGGTCATGCTTACTCCGACATCATTAAGGTTGTGGTACAACGTTGGTTATGTACCAGTACAATTATAGTCTATTGTCTTACCTGTCAATAAATTTTGGCTCGGCAGCATGGCGTACCAGAGATTTCGGCATGAGGTTTTGCCTCTCAGATCACTGAGGCTGGGCTACTACCCCGGAATATCGGTAACAGCTTTTCGCCCAGTCAAACGCACCCTCGTTAGGTCACTTATGCGCATCCACGTCACTTTCATCGATCGAGTTGGTATCACCCAGGAAGTCCTAGCCCTGCTTTGCGGGCGCAGTTTCAATTTGGATGCTGTGGAGATGGTCCCGCCGAACGTTTACATTGATGCTCCGACGCTTGGTGTCGAGGTGTTGGAAGAGTTGCGAGAGGCCCTTCTCGGAGTGCAAGGCGTTCAGGCGGTGAAAGTGGTCGACATCCTTCCTGGACAGCGTCGACACTTGCAGCTTGATGCGTTGCTTGCCGCCAGTTCCGACCCGGTGCTGGCGGTGGATAAATGCGGCCATGTGCTGTTGGCCAACGCTGCGCTGATTACTTTGTGCGGGTGCGAGCCTGCGGGTGAGTCACTGACCAAGCTGTTCAATGATTCTGATTTGTTGACTTCGCTGATCGAACACGCTTTTCGCTTGCCGATGCGAGAGGTTAGCCTCGGTGGGCAGACCTTGTTGCTCGATGCCATGCCGATCACTGAGGCAGGCGCTTTAATAACGCTCTACCAGCCGAGCCGAATCGTCGAGCGTCTGTCGGCGCTGCGCCATGACCATGCCGATGGGTTTGATGCGCTGCTCGGTGATTCCCCTCCCATTCATCTACTCAAGGCTCGCGCCCATCGCGTGGGAGTGCTCGATGCACCGCTGCTGATTCAAGGCGAAACTGGCACTGGTAAAGAGCTGGTGGCCCGCGCCTGTCATGCGAGCAGCAGTCGGTGTGACGCGCCGTTCCTCGCCTTGAACTGCGCGGCATTGCCAGAGAACCTCGCCGAGAGTGAGCTGTTCGGCTACGCCGCGGGCGCCTTCACCGGCGCGCAACGGGGCGGGAAGCTTGGCCTGCTGGAACTGGCCGATCAAGGTACGGTATTCCTCGACGAAATCGGGGAAATGTCGCCGTATCTGCAAGCTAAGCTGCTGCGTTTTCTGAGCGATGGGTGTTTCCGTCGGGTTGGCGGGGATCGAGAGGTCAAGGTCAACGTAAGGATCCTCAGTGCGACACACCGCAACTTGGAAAAAATGGTTAGCGAAGGCCATTTTCGCGAGGACCTGTTCTATCGCCTCAACGTGCTCAACCTGCAGGTGCCGCCGCTGCGCGAGCGCGGCAACGACATCCTGTTGATGGCCCAGCACTTCATGCGGCAGGCCTGTGCGCAGATCCAGCGTCCGATTTGCCACCTGGCACCCAGCACCTTTCCCGCCCTGCTCGGCAATCGCTGGCCGGGCAACGTGCGACAACTGCAAAACGTGATCTTCCGGGCGGCAGCCATTTGTGAAACCCCTCTGGTGGATCTCGACGATCTGGACATTGCGCGCACGGCGGTGGAGCGGCAGAGCACTGCAGAGGTAACGAGCTTGGAGGAGGCTGTCGCAGGTTTTGAGAAAAACCTCCTTGAGCAGCTTTACAGCAGCTATCCCTCCAGCCGGCTACTGGCGGTGCGTTTGCAGACTTCACACAGTGCGATTGCCATCCGACTGCGCAAGTACCGTATTCCCGGTAGGCCTTGAAGTCTTGGGCGGGGTGCATGTTCGTTGCTGCCAAAAGAACACTGTACGCAAATCATTACGCAGTATCGAAATCACGACAAAACCTTTGCGACCTGTCTACCTCGGCTTTCGCTTTCTGCCAGCCCGGACTATTGTATTTATTTCAATACGGCTAATTCTAATTAATGCCTTTAAAAACTCGTAACCATATGATTTAAAACAACTAATTTTAGTTGGCATTGCCCTTGCTAATTCCTCATTGGACGCGCTCGCTACCGAAGTCGAGCCTGCCTATCGCCATCCACCACCCGCCGTGGATGAGTCAGAACAATGAGGATTAGATATGAGCGAATTGCGTTTTACTGAAGATCACGAATGGCTGCGTATCGAAGCTGACGGCACTGTCACCGTCGGTGTCACCGCCTTCGCCCAGCAGGCGCTTGGGGATGTGGTATTCGTCCAGGTCCCGGAGTTGGGAAGTTTTAAAGCCGGTGCTGAGGTCTCGGTGCTTGAATCCGTCAAAGCTGCTAGCACCATCGGCATGCCACTCGCCGGCGACATCGTCGAAGCCAATTCAAAGCTCATTGATACCCCAGAACTGGTCAACGAAGACCCGTTCGGCGAAGGCTGGTTCTTCCGTTTTCAACCTGCTGATCCGGCTGCGCTTGCACGAATGCTTGACCAGGTCGCCTACAACCAACTGATCCAAGACCAGGCCGACGAGTGAGGATGCCCCATGACTGCGCTCCTCGACACCCGTAATGAATTCATCGCTCGCCATATCGGCCCTCGTGCCGATGACGAGCAAGCCATGCTCCTCAGTCTCGGTTTTGAATCCCTGGAAGAGCTGACTGCGAGCGTGATTCCGGACAGTATCAAAGGTACCAGCGTGCTCGGTTTCGAGGACGGCCTGAGCGAAGCTGACGCCCTCGCCGCAATCAAGGCCATCGCTGGCGAGAACCAGTTGTTCAAGACCTTCATCGGCCAGGGTTACTACGGTACCTACACGCCGTCGCCGATCCTGCGCAACCTGCTGGAGAACCCGGCCTGGTACACCGCTTACACCCCATACCAGCCGGAAATTTCTCAGGGTCGTCTCGAAGCGCTGCTGAACTTCCAAACCCTGATCAGCGACCTGACCGGCCTGCCAATCGCCAACGCCTCGCTGCTCGACGAAGCCACCGCTGCTGCTGAAGCGATGACCTTCTGCAAACGCCTGAGCAAGAACAAAGGTAGCCAGGCGTTCTTTGCCTCCGTGCATTGCCACCCGCAAACCCTTGACGTGCTGCGCACCCGTGCAGAGCCGCTGGGCATCGACGTAGTAGTTGGTGACGAGCGTGACCTGAGCGACGTAACACCGTTCTTCGGCGCATTGCTGCAATACCCGGCGAGCAATGGTTACCTGTTCGACTATCGCGAGCTGACCGAGCGATTCCACGCCGCCAACGCGCTGGTCGCGGTGGCCGCCGACCTGCTGGCCCTGACCCTTCTGGCCGCGCCGGGCGAATTTGGCGCTGACGTGGCCATCGGCAGCGCGCAACGCTTCGGTGTGCCACTGGGCTTCGGTGGCCCGCACGCCGCGTACTTCTCCACCCAGGAAACGTTCAAGCGTGACATGCCGGGCCGTCTGGTCGGTGTCTCGGTGGATCGCTTCGGCGAGCCGGCGCTGCGCTTGGCGATGCAAACCCGCGAGCAACACATCCGCCGTGAGAAAGCCACTAGCAACATCTGCACCGCGCAAGTGCTGCTGGCCAACATTGCCGGCATGTACGCCGTGTACCACGGCCCGAAAGGCCTGACGCAGATCGCTCAGCGTGTGCATCACCTGACCGCGATTCTGGCCAAAGGTTTAAGCACTTTGGGTTTGAACGTCGAACAAGCCAATTTCTTCGACACGCTGACGATCAAAACTGGCGGGCAAACCTCATCCTTGCACGTGCGGGCTCATTCACAACAGATCAACCTGCGCGTCGTGGACGCTGAACGTCTGGGCTTGTCTCTCGATGAAACCAGCACCCAGGCCGACGTTGAGAATCTGTGGAGTTTGCTGGCTGAAGGCAGCGCGCTGCCGGACTTCGCCACTCTTGCTACGAGCGTGCAAAGCACCATCCCGGTGGCCTTGGTGCGCAAATCTCGAATCCTCAGTCACCCGGTGTTCAACCGTTATCACTCGGAAACTGAGCTGATGCGCTACCTGCGCAAGTTGGCGGACAAGGACCTGGCATTGGATCGCACCATGATCCCGCTGGGCTCGTGCACCATGAAACTCAATGCTGCCAGTGAAATGATCCCTGTGACCTGGGCCGAGTTCGGCGCCCTGCACCCGTTCGCTCCGGCCGAGCAAAGCGCCGGCTACCAGCAACTGACCGATGAACTGGAAGCGATGCTCTGCGCTGCCACCGGTTACGACTCGGTCTCGCTGCAACCGAACGCCGGTTCCCAAGGCGAATACGCCGGCCTGCTGGCCATCCGCGCCTATCACCGGAGCCGTGGCGAAGACCGTCGCGACATCTGCCTGATCCCGTCGTCTGCCCACGGCACCAACCCGGCCACCGCGCAAATGGCTGGTATGAGAGTCGTGGTGACCGCCTGCGATGCTCTTGGCAACGTCGACATCGAAGACCTGCGCGCCAAGGCCATCGAGCACCGCGAACACCTCGCCGCGCTGATGATCACCTACCCGTCGACCCACGGCGTGTTCGAAGAAGGGATCCGCGAAATCTGCGACATCATTCATGACCACGGCGGTCAGGTGTACATCGACGGCGCCAACATGAATGCCATGGTCGGTCTCTGCGCGCCTGGCAAGTTTGGCGGCGACGTCTCGCATCTGAATCTGCACAAGACTTTCTGCATTCCCCACGGCGGTGGAGGCCCAGGCGTCGGCCCGATTGGCGTCAAGTCGCACCTGACGCCGTTCCTGCCGGGCCACGGCAAGATGAAACGCAAGGAAGGCGCGGTCTGTGCGGCACCGTTCGGCAGCGCGAGCATTCTGCCGATCACCTGGATGTACATCCGCATGATGGGTGGCGCGGGTCTCAAGCGCGCTTCACAGTTGGCGATCCTCAACGCCAACTACATTTCTCGTCAGCTCGAAGAGCACTACCCGGTGCTGTACACCGGTAGCAACGGTCTGGTGGCGCACGAGTGCATCCTGGATCTGCGCCCGCTCAAGGACAGCAGCGGTATCAGCGTCGACGACGTGGCCAAGCGCCTGATCGACTTCGGCTTCCACGCCCCGACCATGTCATTCCCGGTGGCCGGCACGTTGATGATCGAGCCGACCGAAAGCGAATCCAAGGAAGAACTGGACCGTTTCTGCGACGCCATGATCCGCATCCGCGAAGAAATCCGTGCGGTGGAAAACGGCACCCTGGACAGGGATGACAACCCGCTGAAAAACGCCCCGCACACCGCTGCGGAACTGGTTGGCAAGTGGTCGCACCCGTACAGCCGCGAGAAGGCGGTTTACCCGCTCTACACCTTGGTCGACGGCAAGTACTGGCCGCCGGTTGGCCGGGTGGACAACGTGTTTGGCGATCGCAACCTGATCTGTGCCTGCCCGTCCATCGCCGACTACGCCTGAAAACAACAGAGGATCACACCATGTTTAGCAAACACGACCAGATCAAAGGCTACGACGACGAACTGCTAGCCGCGATTAATGCCGAGGACGTGCGGCAAGAACATCACATCGAGTTGATCGCCTCGGAAAACTACACCAGTCAACGGGTGATGGAGGCGCAAGGCAGTGGTCTGACCAACAAGTATGCCGAAGGCTATCCCGGCAAGCGCTATTACGGTGGTTGCGAGCACGTCGACGTGGTCGAACAACTGGCCATCGACCGTGCAAAGCAATTGTTCGGCGCCGATTACGCGAACGTCCAACCGCATTCCGGCAGCCAAGCAAACGCGGCAGTGTTCTTGGCGCTGCTCCAAGCCGGTGACACTGTGCTGGGCATGAGCCTGGCCCATGGCGGGCATTTGACCCACGGCGCCAAAGTGAGTTTTTCCGGCAAACTCTACAACGCTAAGGAGTACGGTATCGACGTCCGTACCGGACTGATCGACTACGATGAAGTCGAGCGCTTGGCCGTCGAGCACCAGCCGAAGATGATCATCGCCGGCTTCTCGGCTTACTCCAAAACCCTGGACTTCCCGCGCTTCCGCCAGATTGCCGACAAGGTCGGTGCTTACTTGTTCGTCGATATGGCCCATTTCGCCGGGCTGGTGGCGGTCGGGTTGTACCCGAGTCCGCTGCCTTACGCCGACGTGGTCACCACCACGACCCACAAGACTCTGCGCGGACCGCGCGGTGGCTTGATTCTGGCCAAGTCCAATCCTGACCTGGAGAAAAAGCTCAATGCCGCCGTATTCCCCGGTGGCCAGGGTGGCCCACTGATGCACGTGATCGCCGCCAAAGCCGTGTGTTTCAAGGAAGCGTTGGAGCCGGAGTTCAAGTCCTATCAGGCGCAGGTGATCCGCAATGCCCAAGCCATGGCGAACGTATTTATCGAGCGCGGTTATGACGTGGTGTCTGATGGCACCGACAACCATCTGTTCCTGGTTAGCCTGATCCGGCAGCGTCTGACCGGCAAGGACGCCGATGCGGCCCTAGGTCGCGTCGGCATTACCGTGAACAAGAACGCCGTGCCCAACGATCCGCAATCGCCGTTTGTGACCTCCGGGTTGCGCATCGGCACGCCAGCGATTACCAGCCGCGGCTTCAAAGAGGCCCAGAGTATCGAAGTGGCTGGCTGGATTTGCGACATCCTCAACCACCTCGGCGATGCTGATGTCGAGGCCCACATCGCCCGACAAGTCGCTGCCTTGTGCAGCGACTTCCCGGTGTATCGCAGCTGAGTTACTGAACTCCATAAGCGCAGGAACGAGTTGAGCCGTTCCTGCACTCGAACTTCATTTTGGAATTATTCGATGCCACGAATCATCAAGCGTGAGGCGGTTAATCCGCTCCCACAAAAATATGGGTCAAACCGAAGATTGCGCCAATTCCTCTAATAAGAAACCGGAGAACAACCATGTCGTTAAGCGTGTTCGACCTGTTCAAGATTGGCATTGGCCCCTCCAGCTCCCACACCGTCGGCCCGATGCGCGCGGCTGCCCGTTTTGCCGAAGGCTTGCGCCGTGAAGGGCTGCTGGCCGCTACCACCTGCGTCAAGGTCGAGCTTTACGGCTCACTCGGCGCCACCGGCAAAGGCCACGGCAGCGACAAGGCTGTGCTGCTCGGCCTGGAAGGTGAACACCCGGACACCGTGAACACCGAAACCGTCGCCGCCCGTCTGCAAGGGATTCGTGGCAACGGACGCTTGAGCCTGCTCGGCGAACACAGCATTGCGTTCAACGAGAAAGAACACCTGGCGATGATTCGCAAACCGCTGGCTTATCACCCCAACGGCATGATCTTTCGCGCCTTCGACGCGGCTGGCCTGCAAATCCGCAGTCGCGAGTATTACTCGGTGGGCGGTGGTTTCGTGGTCGATGAAGACGCCGCCGGCGCCGATCGCATCGTCGAAGACGCCACTCCCCTGACCTTCCCGTTCAAAAGCGCCAAGGACCTGCTCGGTCATTGCGCCACGTATGGCTTATCGATCAGCCAGGTGATGCTGACCAACGAAAGTGCCTGGCGCCCGGAAGCGGAGACCCGTGCCGGCCTGCTGAACATCTGGCAAGTGATGCAGGACTGCGTCGACGCCGGTTGCCGCAACGAAGGCATCCTGCCCGGCGGGCTGAAGGTAAAACGTAGAGCGGCGGCGTTGCACCGGCAACTGTGCAAGACCCCGGAATCGTCCCTGCGCGATCCGCTGTCGGTGCTCGACTGGGTCAACCTGTACGCCCTCGCGGTCAACGAGGAAAACGCCAACGGCGGGCGCGTGGTCACGGCGCCTACCAACGGCGCAGCGGGCATCATCCCGGCCGTTTTGCACTACTACATGCGCTTCATTCCCGGCGCCAACGAAGACGGCGTCGTGCGTTTTCTGCTGACCGCCGCCGCCATCGGCATTCTCTACAAGGAAAACGCCTCGATCTCCGGTGCCGAAGTCGGCTGCCAGGGTGAAGTCGGCGTGGCTTGCTCCATGGCGGCCGGTGCCTTGTGCGAAGTGCTGGGCGGCACCGTGCAACAAGTGGAAAACGCCGCCGAAATTGGCATGGAACACAACCTCGGCCTGACCTGCGACCCGATCGGCGGGCTGGTGCAAGTGCCTTGCATCGAGCGCAACGCCATGGGTTCGGTGAAAGCCATCAATGCGGTGCGCATGGCGTTGCGCGGCGACGGTCAGCACTTTGTCTCCCTCGACAAGGTCATCCGCACCATGCGCCAGACCGGCGCCGACATGAAAAGCAAATACAAAGAAACCGCCCGTGGCGGATTGGCGGTCAACATTATCGAGTGCTGATGCGCGCATCAGCCAACTTTTTCAGGAGCTGGATATGTCCACCGAACAACTGTTGAAAACCCCGTTGCACACACTGCACCTCGAACTCGGCGCCCGCATGGTGCCGTTTGCCGGCTACGACATGCCGGTGCAATACCCGCTAGGAGTGATGAAAGAACACCTGCACACCCGCGACCAGGCCGGGCTGTTCGATGTCTCGCACATGGGCCAGATCCGCCTCACCGGCACCAATGCCGCCAAGGCCCTAGAAACCCTGGTGCCGGTGGACATCATTGATCTGCCGGTGGGCATGCAGCGCTACGCCATGTTCACCAACGAGACCGGCGGCATCCTCGATGACCTGATGGTCGCCAACCTCGGTAACGACGAGCTGTTCCTGGTGGTCAACGCCGCCTGCAAGGATCAGGACCTGGCGCACCTGCGTCAGCACATCGGTGATCAGTGCACCATCGAGCCGCTGTTTGAAGAGCGCGCGCTGCTGGCGTTGCAAGGTCCGGCCGCCGTCACCGTGCTCGCGCGCCTGGCACCGGAAGTGGCGAAGATGACCTTCATGCAGTTCGCCCGCTTGCAACTTCTGGGTGTGGAGTGCTTTATCAGTCGCTCGGGTTACACCGGCGAGGACGGTTTCGAAATCTCCGTACCGGCCAATTACGCTCAGCATCTGGCCCGCGCCCTACTGAATGAGCCGGAGGTTGAGGCCATCGGCCTTGGCGCCCGCGACTCATTGCGCCTGGAGGCCGGCCTGTGTCTCTACGGTCACGACATGAGCATTGATACCACCCCGATCGAAGCCAGCTTGTTGTGGGCCATCTCTAAGACGCGACGAGCCGATGGCACCCGTGCCGGTGGCTTCCCGGGCGCTGAAACCGTATTCACCCAACTGCAAGCCGGTGTCAGCCGCAAGCGCGTAGGCCTCTTGCCGCAGGAGCGTACGCCAGTTCGTGAAGGGGCACAGATTATCGATATAGCTGGCAACGTTATCGGGATAGTTTGCAGTGGAGGTTTCGGCCCAACGCTAAATGCTCCTTTGGCGATTGGCTATGTGAACAGCGCCCACTTGTTAAGCAACGACGATGTCTGGGCGGTAGTGCGCGGAAAACATGTTCCGATGAAAATTGCCAAAACACCGTTTGTACCACAACGCTACTTCCGAGGCTGATGCCTCATTGTTATGAGTTGATGGAGAGCGTATGAGCACACTACAAAAAACATCCCAAGCGTCCCAAGTGAAAGTGGAGGTAGGGGTTAAATTACGTGGCGCGGAAAAGGTCGCTCGAATTCCGGTTAAAATCATTCCAACCGATGAATTTCCACGTAAGCCGGATTGGATACGAGTACAAATTCCGGTCAGTCCCGAGGTAGAGCGTGTTAAGCAAATTCTTCGTAAGCACAAACTACACAGTGTGTGCGAAGAAGCGTCCTGTCCGAACTTGGGTGAGTGTTTTTCTGGAGGCACGGCAACCTTCATGATCATGGGTGACATCTGCACCCGTCGCTGTCCGTTCTGCGATGTCGGTCACGGTCGCCCAAAGCCCTTAGACGCTGATGAACCCCGCAACTTGGCGATTGCCATTGCTGACCTGCGCCTGAAGTACGTGGTCATTACCTCGGTCGATCGCGATGACTTGCGCGATGGTGGCGCCCAGCACTTTGTCGATTGCCTACGCGAAATCCGTAAGCTATCGCCAGGTGTTCAGCTGGAGACCTTGGTCCCGGATTATCGTGGCCGTATGGACGTCGCCTTGCAGATAACAACCAGTGAGCCACCCGACGTATTCAACCACAACCTCGAGACTGTACCGCGCCTGTATAAAGCGGTACGACCGGGTTCGGATTTCGAGTGGTCCCTGGATCTCTTGAAAAAGTTCAAGCTGCTAGTACCGAATGTACCGACCAAGTCAGGCCTCATGCTGGGGCTTGGGGAAACCAATGAGGAAGTCATCGATGTCATGAGACGCCTGCGTGAGCATGACGTTGACATGCTTACCCTTGGCCAGTACTTGCAGCCTTCGCGTAATCATTTGCCAGTTCAGCGTTTTGTTCATCCGGACGAATTTGCCTGGTTCGC
Organism: Pseudomonas sp. AC112; assembly: GCF_979253545.1. NCBI lineage: Bacteria > Pseudomonadati > Pseudomonadota > Gammaproteobacteria > Pseudomonadales > Pseudomonadaceae > Pseudomonas > Pseudomonas sp. AC112. The sequence continues at coordinate 3,194,082 of NZ_CEEDCM010000001.1, read as the reverse complement.
GGAGGAAGGTAGCCGGATAGGCTTCAAGAATGTTGCATCCGGACCGTTGGTGCGCTCGTCCTACCATGCCGATCAACAAGTTGAAAAAACCAAGAATCGATAGCCTGATTTGCCATTAATTTTCTCGGGTTAATTGTATAGATCGGTTGCTGCGACGCTCACAGCCAAGCTACACATGCGAGTGCTGTGGGGGGGGGCCAAAACCGCCGCCCCTGGCTACCCGTCACATGAAGTTAGTCCAGCTAAGAAAAATTACCTCGCCTACAAATAAACGCGGCACGCATCGACATAAAGAATCACCTGCGACAACTCGCCACAGATAGCGCGCCTGGCTCTCAGGCGCACCTCACCTCAAAGATTAGGCCGTCTGGTGCGGCGGCCTGTCGCACTTGGGGTGTCAAAACACTCTTATTAAACTCAAAACGCCTTCGTGATGTGCTTTCTGCCAAGCGGAGAATGAACTGGTAATGCTCATCCGCAACGGATTGACTCTGCCCCTGCGAAGGCGTCGCGTGATTATAAAAATGCCCAACGAGGTCCACCGTGAAAAAAATATTGGCAGCTGTTTGTTTACTCGTACTTTCAAATGCTTATGCCGCCCAAGAGCCTGAAGCGGTGTTCAGCCGCTCCTGCACTATGTGCCATAACGGCCAGTCACCCATGGCTCCAAAAAAAGGTGATCAAGTGGCTTGGAAACCACGCTTGGAGCAAGGCACCGACGTATTGGTCAAGCACGTGACCGAGGGTTTTAAAGCCATGCCACCACGGGGATTGTGCACGGACTGTAGCGCCGAAGATTACAAAGCCGTGATTGCCTGGATGTCCAAGTAGGGTTAGCGGTAGGGATGGCAGCTTGCTGCCACCCACTCGCTAATATCTGTGACTGCGGAATTACCGCGTATCGATCATGATGGTGTCCTTAGAAACTGGCCGTCAGCGTCAGGTACGCTGAACGTGGTTGAGTGGGTAGAACCACTGGGGAGCCCATATATTGATAGGTTTCAAAGACTTTGCGACCTGTCAGGTTTACCGCCGAAACCGAGATCGTGTAGCGGTCGAAATCGTAGGAAGTCTGCGCATCCAGCAGTGCGTAGCCTGGTACGGATACCGTATTAGGCAGGGTCAGCTCACGCGCACTGACTGCCGTAATACCGGCACCGAAGCCCAGTCCTTTAGCGGCGCCATCAAGTATCCGATAGCGGGCTGCGAGGCGACCACTGTGCCGTGGTACGCGAGGCAGTCCATCACCGACCGGAATCGAGTTGTCCTCTGTGATTTCTGCCTGGGTGTAGGCGTAGTTACCCAGCAATGAAAAATCGGGGGTCGGTTCCCAAACCAGATCCGCTTCTACCCCGCGAGCGCGTTGTTCGCCGCTCTGTACCGAGTAACCCAGAATCGCGTAGGTAGGGTCAGGATCAGGGGTGGACACATTACGACGCGTCTGCTCGAACATGGCGAGAGTGCCAGAAATGCCCAGATCGTTGAACGCCAGTTTGACGCCCGCCTCATAATTGCGAGACAGCTCAGGCTTGGGTGTCTCGTTACCAGTGAAGTTGAACGCCCCCCTGAAACCGGTGGAATACGACGTGTAGAGCGCAAGACTTTCGGTCAGGTCATAGCTGATGCCAAACCGTGGTGTCAAACGACGATATGAAGTATCTACACCTTGCTCTTGTTGGTTGATGTCGAGCTGGGTCAATCGCAACGACTCCAACAAGTGCAAACGGCCATAGGTCGCTTGATCCTGAACGTATAAGGCCTTCGTCTCGTAACGGTTGGTCTGGGACACGATTGTTTCGGGCGTCGCGCCGTAGGAAATCCCATATCCCGGATTGGCAAGGTCAAGCTCACCGATGGGTTCAACGCCGGACATCCCCGAGTTGAAGTGAGTGTTGTCGTAATTGATACCAACCAGTAACTCATGATCTCCGCCCAGTGCTTCGACTTTGGAGCCTAGGTTGGTATCCAGTGTGCTTTCCCGGATGTTCGTGGGCAGGTAAAGCTTGAATATCGGGTAAACCGTGGGTGTCGTGGGATTCGGTCCCAGAAGGTCCGGATATACAAGGCTGCCATAATCACGAACTTTGCCCTCGTAATACTGAGCGCTGACGGTCAGTCGTGTGTCGTCATTAAGCTCATGCGTGAGCTCGGCGGTGGTTGTTCGATTCTCGATAGTGGTGTGAGGCTGTCCGTTGGTCGCTCCTGGGAAGGCGTTGCGATCAATCTGCCCGCTCAATGCTTGGGCGGCTGGCAGGCCGGAATATTCGAGCTGGCTGCGATTCTCGTATTGGCCGCGCAGTAACAGTTCAGTCTCTGGCGATAGCTGGAACGCGATGCTTGGTTGTATCGACCACTGATGGCCGTTGACGTGGTCAATCCAGCTGTCATTTTCTTGATAGTCAGCGGCAATCCGTGCGGCGACCTTGTCGCCGATGGGTGTGTTGAGATCCAGCGAAGGATTCACTGTGCCGAAGCTACCGGTGCGCATCGACAGCAGTGCACTTGGCTCGGTCTCGGGCCGTTTAGACACTACGTTGATCAAACCACCCAGCGGTGCGCCGATACCCCCGCCGTACAACGCTGATGTTGGGCCTTTGAGTACCTCAATGCGCTCGGTGCCTATGAGGCTGGTCGGGTCGATGCTCGCTGCCGTGCCGCCAAATGCAGGCAGCCCGTTCATGTAAATTTCCGCCGGAAAACCGCGCACAATTGGCTGAGCGAACAGTGCCTCTTGCGGCTTGGTTGCTCTTACCCCTGAGACGTTAACCAGCGCGTCAGCAAGCGAATGACTGTCCTGCTCCTTGAGCATCGTTTGCGTTACAACTTGAACGGATTGCGGGACTTCGACCAGGGGCGTGTCGGTACGAGTGGCCGACGCAGAAGATGGTGCGCTGTAGCCTTCACGCGCCCCAGAAACGTTTATGGTTTCCAACGTCCAAATCTGTGATTGATCGGATGTTGGGGGTACATCCACGGCACCGTCTTGTGGGTGCGCAATGACCGGTAATGCTAGCCCCAGAAACACGCAAAAGGCATGGCGCCAACGCAGACGCGATGGATCAATGTAAAACAGCGGCCCGTTCTTGTCCGAGTACATGGGATCTTCCGATAAAAGTCATTTGAAGCAGAACGCGCAGAGGGATTCGGCGTCGGCGGACTCAAAAGCCGGTCGATGCAGAGTCGGCAATGCGCGTTCAGCCAAAAGTGGGTATGACGTTCAACGATCGAATCGGTGGCGCTCGGCTTCTTGCACCGAGGAATATCGGTGGCGCTGCTTGCTGGGGAATTAAGTGAGTAGAAAAAAGCTGTAACGGTGGAACATTAAGTTGAAACCTGGACAGGTTTGACTCGGCGAGAGCGGGATGCTGGAACAGAAGAGAGCAATATCCGCATTTTTCCCACACGACCAGATCATGGGTCTTGCCGGCAGAAGCATGGTGAGACTTCTGGCTCGTGCCAAGCATGTCGTGGCACTCCATGCCAGCCATGCTCATTGGTTGACTTTTGCCATGGGAAAGGCTGATCCCCTGACTGATCAGGGGGCCGGCAAAAATCATCAGTATGGCGAACAGGCTCAGCCATGCTCCGATAATGTGACGCTTACGCATTAGCAGGGCTTCTGCTCATCACGCGCAGCCTTCGATACCTGCGTCTGCCGCTCGTATTCGGGGATGGGCAACCACCGTCGAAACCCGGCACCCCCTTTCCCCGTCAGAGGACACCAGGAAAAATCCCAGAGTGCCGGTGGGAAATCCTCTTTTTCAGGGTCAACACCAGCGATAGAACGAGGCGCTACTTTCCAGTCAAACACCCTCATCGGCGAGCCTTGCCAAGCCAACACCAGTCCTCGTGCTTGGCTATCGTCAGTATTTATCCACCGGGCCGCTGCCGCAGTCATGAAGGCATCAATGTGTTCTTCGTGGATGTGCGCCCGATAGGTCGACGTGAGTAACCAACGGCAGACACTCAGGTAGTAAGTCCAATTCAGCGACGGATGATTGCGGTACGCCCAGGTCATAAAACTGCGAAATATGTTCAAGCCGTCTGGTGGATCTAGCTTGAGCAGCCCCGGACACACATCGAACAACGTATGCCAATAAGGCAGCAATCTGGCATCCAGTTGAACAAAGCTGCGTGCGTTGCAGGGATAGTCTGGAAACGGCAATAGGTAGTCGCCACGACTGTTTATGCGCGACGTTTTGCTAACCAGCCGCGAAACGCCTGAAGGAATAACTACAGAGCGCATAGCAGCCTCCATGCCATCGCCGCTTGCGATTTATTGAATGCAGGAAAACTGAAAGTCAGACCTTCGGGAGCACTGGAACTGCAACCGGAGTGATTAATAACGCGAGACATACTGCCTTCTCTACAAGACGATTGGAGGGCGTTCAACGGCAGTCGCTGCAGCGACGACCTAGCGTAAACGGACGACAACAAACGAGCGGTGGCGGACAAATCGAGCCAGCCCCCGTGGAAGCGTTAACTGAGGGAAAGCTCGAGGATGGGCTGAGGATCAGGAGTATCCAGAGGGTTGCCTTGCAGTGCATCTCGCGACTAGAGCGCGGCTTCTGTCCAATTCGTAGTAGCGAGGTCAGGCAGAAAAGTAAGGCGATGCTCAACTTCGCCACAGGACAGAATAGACAGCAAAGACTACCGGCCCAACCACGGGTTGAACGGTCAGTGAAGTCCATGCTCTGTGCCGGATTATGGCTGCCCGATGCAGAGCAAACTGACCGCCACCAACAAGTTCGAGCCCTATCATCTGCTATGCCCTAAGCCGAATCACCACGTGGAAAACTGCTGCTACAGGACCTTTTTTCACTATGGCTTAACACCCTCAGATCCGGCCATTAACGTTAGACATGCTGGCCACCGTTAACGTGAATCTCTGCGCCGTTTACATAAGAAGCGCCACCGGTGCAAAGGAAGTAGACGAGCGAGGCAACTTCTTCAGGTTTGCCCAGCCGGTTCATCGGCACTAGCCGTTCAACGATTTCCGCAGTGCCTGCGGACAGTATTGAGGTTTCGATTTCTCCAGGTGCGATAGCGTTGACCCTTACGCCATGTCGGCCAAAATCAAAGGCCATTTCCCGAGTCAGGGCGGAGAGCGCAGCTTTGGATGTGGAATAAGCGACACCTGCGAACGGGTGCACTTTGGATCCTGCAATAGAGGTAACGTTGATGATGCTGCCTTTTGCAGCTTTCAATTCATCAAACAGCCCCCGCGCAAGGAGGGCCGTAGAAAACAGATTGACATTGAAGACCTTGATCCAGGTTGCATAGTCGGACTCCAGAACACCAAGGCGTGTCCCCTCCGGCCCCTTTGGCGAAACTCCGGCATTGTTTACCAATGCATCCAAGCGCCCGCCCAATTTTTCCCTGATGGCCGCCAGGCTGTCACTGACGCTATCAATATCTTCGAGATCAAGATGAATGTGGTTGAGTAAGCCCTCGGCCCATGGGCATTCAGCGACCCAGTCCTGGCGAGAGGCGGTGAAAATCCTCCACCCAGCGGCTTGAAAGTGTTTGACGGTGGCATGGCCTATGCCACGACTGGCACCGGTCAATAACAATGTCTTCTCGCTCATACATGCATTTACCTATTAGAAAGTTTCGCTTTTTTTTTAAACGGTCTAGGTCAAAAAATCGCAATCTTCAATGTGCTACTTTTTGGCAGGGTGTCATGAGTGGCCATGACTCTCAGAGCCGCTTTTGTTCGCTGCAAACATCGGGTGATCCGCTGGGCCCCCAAGCACTTTTTGGCCATTTCTCGTTTCCTTGCGTTGAAGCGCCTGAACGGCGATGAGCGTCCTTCTCCTGGATGAGGATGAGTCAATCTTACTGTTCGAACGTTCGACTCTACGTCTGACTACAGGAGGCGGAAACGACATTTTTCCCTCATTACCGGTCACGGGATGGCCCACTTACGGCGGCACCAAACTGCAGGTTTCTTCCGTCAAGAATCCGTGCTTCGAGGAGCTGAGCCCTAGCTCAGAATCGTAAGTTCGCGAAGGGTCCAAGACCAGTTCCGGCTGGCTGCGGTTTGTTAGGCACGGCACTCGATTGGCGGCTTGTACGAAGTTGAGCTAATCGCCCGGGATATGAGAATGAGGATCGGCGGCGCATATCTGCTTAGTCATGCAACGTGACTTCGGCGGACGCATACGAACTGACCTCACAGCTCTGTTGTAGTCCGGCCGAGGCTCCTTGCTTGATCATTATTCGTGCTCATGGACTCTCGACAAGCTTGCATTCCATAGGCTCACTTCGTAACACTTGAGTTGCGTAGCTGCCACCTCAATGGTCGGTACGCGCTAATATTTGCCAATCCAAGGAGCGATGAATGCGTGTGCGTCCAGCGATAACGGGTGACTCTGAGAGCATGAGTAGAATCGCAAAGGCTACCTTTTCACTGGCGTGCCCAGCAGACACTCCAGCAGAAGAATTGGAGCGCTACATCAGCGAAAATCTGACCGCGCGTTGTTTTCAGGCCGCGCTGGATACGTCAAGCCAAGAGGTGCGAGTGTTGGAGGAAGCCGGAGATATCGTGGGTTTCAGTTTGGTCGACTACAAACCAGATCGATTAAACATCCCACTGGCGGATGGCATCCCTGAGTTAAAGCGATGCTATGTCGATTCAAAACACCATGGAACCGGTGCCGCACAACTCCTCTTAACTGCGACGCTTACTGGTATTTCAGATCGTATCCGGCTCACGGTGAATGATCAGAATGCCCGTGCAATAGGCTTCTACCAACGTAATGGATTTTTTACAGTAGGAGAAACCAGTTTTCAATGCGGCGATGATGTCCACCGAGACTTGGTGATGGTACGTGAACTGTAGGGTTGCGGTTTTTGCGTAGGCGTTCCGGGAAAACAGATTGCGAGAATCCTGCATTCAGGCGATCGGTGCCGAGTACCTAGGTCAGGTCGCCGGATGCTCACAATGAAAGGTCAAATCGAATGCAAACGCGTAGTCAACTGGAGTGCAATCTTGCGACAGGTAGGCACCCGTCTAATTAGGCAAGGTGTGTTGAGCGGACGCTTACTGCGGTTTGGCTCTGGCCGGGAAATTTCCGTTGGGTTTGAAGCATAAAAAGCGGGTCAAGTTGACCCGCTTTTTATGAGCAATTCAAAGCCGTTCAGGCTGCGTGATCACCGCTAACGCCCATTGGAGGCAATGTTAGCGTCGGCTCGGTCCCACCCCCCACCTAAGGCTCTAATCAGGCTCACCGTTGCAATGGCCTGAGTGCCCGTCAGACGGCTCAGTTGCAGTTCGGTTTGTAAGACCTGGCGCTGAGCATCGATAACTTCCAAATAGCTAATTTGCCCCTCTTCATACTGAGTTTTAGAAAGTCGCTCTGTCCGTATTGATGCTGCAACAGCTTCGCTTTGATTACCTTTCTGATCATCGAGCAACCTCAGATCTGCCAGGTTGTCCTCTACCTCTCTAAACGCCACCAATACTTGCTCCCGATACTTCGCAACCTGCTCGTCGTATCGAGCCCTTGCAGAGGCGAGATCTGCTTTCCTCCGACCACCATCAAATATCGGTAACGTCAGCGCCGTTCCCGCAAGGGGGCCTAGTAGAAAAGACCGAGTCGACCAGTCGAACAGATTCCCCAGCGATGACGACTCGAAGCCGGCGGCGGCATTTATGTTAAGCCGCGGGAAAAATGCTGATTTCGCCAATCCGATTTGTGCGTTAGCCGCGGCCATAGCTCTCTCGGCGGCAGCAATATCTGGACGGCGCTCCAGTAGGGCTGATGGTAACCCGATAGGCACCTGGGTCGCGATGGGCTCTATAGGTGAGTCAGGGAAGTCGAAGTCGGCAGGAGACTTACCCAACAACACTGCAAGACTATGTTCTGACGTCGCACGCAGCCGTGCGATCCCTACCGAGTCCGCCCTCGCGGTAGATAGTTCGTTGCGCGCTCGCGAGAGGTCAAGTTCGCTTATGTCGCCCTCTTTGAATCGCCCCTCTACTAATTTCAGGGTGTTTTCACGCAGGGTGACCGTGCGACGAAATAGTCGAAGTTGGTTGTCGTACTCACGCAGCTCGAAATAATTTTTAGCCACGTCAGCTTGGAGGGCTAACAGCACAGAACGATACAGCGCCTCGTTCTGTGCTTGATTAGCGAGCGCGGTGTTCACTTGTGAATCCACCTTCCCGAACAGGTCTACCTCGTAAGAGGCTGTCGCCTGCGCCCGCCAAAGAGTCTGCGTGGACCCACTCGCATCGTCAGACAACAATTGTGAGGCAGGAGACAGGCGTTCACGCGTAGGACCAAATCCCGCATCTAGGGACGGGAACCATCCCGCTCGGGCTGATTGGGTCAAGGCTCTCGATTGCTGTACTCGTGCGGCAGCCGCCTTCAGATTCTGATTAGCCTCTGCGGCTTGCCGCTCCAGGTCGTTTAGCACCGGATCGCCAAAGACTAGCCACCATTCCCCACGATGCTCGGCATCGGCTGGTTCAGCGTTTTTCCAGGCGCTATCTTTGGGCAATGATGCTTGCTTCTGTTCAGTCGAAGCTTCCTTGAACGCCTGCGGAGTCGGAACGTCGGGGCGGTTGTATGTCGGATCCACAGAGCATGCTGATAGCAGCGAAAGCAGCGCTGAGGAAGTTAGCAGTCCAAAAATAGACTTTTTGGGTAATTGGATCATTCGTTTGGCTCCGATCATGCGTCCAATGCTTCCGTTGTCAGGTGAGGCGCGTCTTTTTGAGCCACGTGTACTTTGCCACCTGCCAGCGTACGCAGGACTACGTAGAAGACAGGTGTCAGTGCGAGACCGAACAGGGTCACGCCCAACATGCCGAAAAACACCGAGATCCCCATGGCTTGGCGCATTTCTGAGCCCGCACCAGTGGAAAACACCAGTGGAACAACGCCCATGATGAAGGCGATCGAAGTCATGAGAATTGGTCGGAGACGCAAGCGGCTCGCTTCAATGGCTGCCGTCAGCGGCGTGTACCCGTCATGCTCTAGTTCTCTGGCGAACTCGACGATCAAGATGGCGTTTTTAGAAGCCAATGCGACCAATACCATCAACCCGATCTGGGTAAAGATGTTGTTGTCTCCCTGCGTGAGCCACACCCCCGTGAGTGCGCACAAGATGCTCATGGGAACGATCAGGATTACCGCCAAAGGGAGGGTCAAGCTTTCGTACAGTGCGGCCAGTACGAGGAATACGAGCAGGACGCTGACAGGGAAGACCCACATACCGGCATTACCTGCCAAAACCTTTTGGTAAGTCAGCTCAGTCCACTCGAATTTTACGCCTTGAGGCAACACCTCGGCTGCAATGCGCTCTGCTGCTGCTTGGGCCTGGCCAGACGAATAGCCCGGCGCTGGGCCGCCGTTAATATCCGCTGCGGTGTAGCCGTTATACCGAACCACCATGTCCGGACCGTAGGTTGGGGTGATACGAACCAGAGACGATAGGGGCACCATTTCTCCACGGTCGTTTCTGGTTTTCAGCTGAAGGATGTCATCTGCTCGCTGACGAAACGGTGCGTCGGCCTGCACTCGTACCTGATATACACGGCCAAAACTGTTGAAGTCATTCACATACAAGGAGCCAAGGTATACCTGCATGGTCTTGAATACATCGGTAACGGACACGCCCAGCTGTTTGGCTTTCACACGGTCTAGCTCGACGTTTAGCTGCGGGAAGTTGATCTGATAGTTTGTCAGTGACCCACCAAGCTCCGGGGTCACTGCAGCCTTGGCCATGAATGCTTGAGCGGCCTTGTTAAGCTCCTCATACCCGAGGCTACCTTGGTCTTCCAGCTGCATTTTGAAGCCACCCAGTGTGCCAAGCCCGAGTATTGGAGGCGGTGGAAAGGCTGCGACATAGGCTCCTTTGATACTGGCGAACTTTTGGTTAAGGGATGCGACGATGGCCGCGGCGGACTCATCTTTCGATGTACGTTCGCTGAGAGGCTTGAGGGGGACAAAGACAATCCCTGCGCTAGAACTGTTCATGAATCCGTTAACGGACATGCCAGGGAAGCCGACTGCGTGAGCTGCGCCCGGCTGCTTCATGACTATTTCGCTCATCTGGCGAATCACTTCTTCCGTACGGTCAAGAGAAGCGCCATTGGGAAGCTGGGCGATGGTGACCAAGTACTCCTTGTCCTGCATGGGAATGAACCCAGCAGGCACAACGTTCCCCATAACCGCCGTGAGTCCCAGAAGAACCACATAAACAACCAGCATGCTGCCCTTGCGCTTAAGGACGCCTGTTACGCCTTTCGAGTATTGCTCCGAGCCACGATTAAAAACCTTGTTGAATGCTCGAAAAAAACCGCCCAGTAGCTTATTCATCACCCGCGTTAAGGCGTCTTGCTTAGCGTCGTGGCTACGCAAAAGTAGTGCGCTGAGGGCTGGAGAGAGCGTGAGTGAGTTGAAAGCAGAGATCACCGTAGAGATCGCAATGGTCATTGCAAACTGCTTGTAGAACTGGCCCGTGAGACCGCTCATAAATGCCAACGGTACAAATACAGCAACCAACGTGAGTGCGATAGCAATGATGGGGCCGCTGACCTCTTGCATGGCTTTATACGTGGCGTCCCTCGGGGTCAGACCGCTGGCTATGTTCCTCTCCACGTTTTCAACCACAACGATGGCATCGTCAACGACGATACCAATGGCTAACACCATTCCGAAAAGCGACAGGGCATTGATCGAGAAGCCGAAGGCCAGCAAGAGCGCAAAGGTACCGATGATGGACACCGGTACAGCGATCAAAGGAATGATCGCTGTACGCCATGATTGGAGGAACACAATGACGACCACGACCACCAGTGCGATGGCTTCGAGCAGTGTTTCTATAACCGCCTGAATGCTCGACTTCACGAAGCGAGTGGGGTCGTAGATAAGCCTGTAATCCAGGCCGGGAGGGAAATCAGCGCTGAGATCTTTGAGTGCAGCGCGGATTTGATCAGAGATCTCCAGCGCGTTAGCGCCAGGCAATTGGTAGATGGCGAGGGAGACGGCGGGTTTGTTGTCCAGCAGCGCACGCAATCCGTATTCAGCCGCAGAGAGTTCGACTCGGGCGACATCCCGCAGATGAGTAACTGCGCCATTCGGGCTAGTTTTGAGAACGATGTCGCGGAACTCGTCGACGGTCTTCAAGCGACCCTGGGCATTGATTGTCAGCTGTACTGCAGTACCCGGCGAAGAGGGCGCAGCACCAACGGCACCCGCAGCAACCTGAATATTCTGTTCTTGAATGGAAGTGACAATCTCCGAGGCGGTGAGATTACGCTGTGCTACCTTCTGCGGATCAAGCCACACACGCATTGCGTAGTCACCTGCCCCCCACATATCGACACGGCCAACGCCAGGTATCCGCTCAAAGCGCGTTTTGACGTTCCGTAGGCCGTAGTTTCTCAAATACGTTGTGTCGTACCGATCATTCGGCGACACGAGGTGCAGAAAAAGAACTAATGAAGAAGAGCTTTTGAGCGTAGTAACACCCAATCGTTGTACATCTTCGGGCAGTCGTGGCAATGCTTGATTGACTCGGTTCTGTACCAACTGGGTAGCCAAGTCCGGGTCAGTTCCTAATGCGAAAGTTACAGTGATGGTCAGGTTACCGTCACTGTTCGCTTGAGACTGCATGTACAGCATATTCTCAACGCCGTTGATTTTTTCCTCAAGCGGCGCAGCAACTGTCTCGGCAATGACTTTTGGGTTCGCTCCAGGATACTGTGCGCTGATTGTGACCGAGGGCGGAACGACCTCTGGATACTCAGAAATCGGCAGTTTAAATATTGCTATCAACCCTGCAAGCAGGATCACCACGGATAGTACGCCCGCAAAGATCGGACGATCAATGAAGAACTTTGATATGTTCATTAATGACTCTTTAAGTGAGGCGGCTACTTTCTCTCAGCGCTGCTTGAGGGTTAAAAAGACAACAGGACGCTTAAGGATGCACTCTGTTTTATAATCAATGCACGGACCAATAAATCCTAAGTGCCTGAGGGGCATTCATTGTTTATTGGTGAATTTTAGTTAGTGCTGTCGTGGGTCAGTGAGCGTTTCTAGCCTGAGCGTCACTTTGGGGAATTATCTTTCCTAGAACCTGCTCCCCTGGACGGACTCGCTGAATACCGCCTACCACCACCCGTTCGCCCTCTTCGAGTCCGGACGTGATAATGCGATCATTGCCTTGTAGATTTCCCAGCGCTACCGGGCGATAAACAATATGGTCATCCTTTCCCACGACCAAGACAAATCGCTTATCTTGATCGGTGCCAATTGCCGCATCATCAATAAGGAGGGCCGCGTATGGCTCACTGCCGCCCACTTTTACACGCGCATATAGCCCCGGGACCATGGTGCCATCAGCGTTGTCAAACCGTGCACGCATGCGGATAGTGCCTGAGGTAGTGTCGAGTTCATTGTCTACGGATTGGATGACTCCCCGGCGCGAATACCCTGTCTCATCTGCAAGCCCTAGATCAACCGGAACAGTAGCCTTATTGCCGAGTCTGTTGATGTACTTAAGATAAGTCTGCTCATCAGCGTTGAACTCTGCATAAATGGGGTTCACAGAGACAAGCATCGTTAAAGGCGCCGCGCCTGCTCCGGCGTTTACGATGTTTCCAAGTGTTATTTCTGCCCGCGATACGCGACCAGAAATTGGAGCTGTAATCTGGGTATGGCCGAGATCAATTTTAGCGGCATCCAGCGCCGCTTCAGCAGTCTTAAGATTGGCACTGGCCTCCAATGCTGCGTTGTTTTTTTCATCGTAGTCACGTTTCGCTATTGCATTTTCGGCAATTAGGCGCTGTGCCCTCTCCCAGTCGCTTTTCGTGTACGCGGCGCGAGCCTGAGCTGCTGCAACCTGCCCCTTAGCTCGTTCGACTTGTGCTTGGTAAGGTCGTGGATCGATGACGAACAGAGTGTCCCCTTTTTTAACCAATTGGCCGTCATGTATGTTGACGTCCGTTATGGTTCCTGCCACCAGCGGCCTAACCTCAACTTTTTCCACCGCTGCTAATCGGCCAGAATAGATTTGCCAGTCGGTAACGGTTTCTCTTTTAACGACCGCGACATCTACCTCTTGGATTGGGAGCGGGCCTTCCTGTGCTACAGCTTTCTCTGAGCTATCGACCACACTAAAGGCAATGACTCCGGAAATACAAAGCATGCCTGCCGAATAAAGTGCCAGCCTAATGCGGGGTTTGGAATTAGCGCTCATAATTACTCCGAATTTATTCCTGTTCTAGCTTGACTGTTGTGTGAATGCCAACTTCCGATGGCTAATTCGCATGAAATATGAAATGGCGCTTCTTGGAAGCCAAGGTTTTTGCTTCTCCAGCAACACCGCGACTTTTTTACAGTGCACGGCATGCGTGAAAAATCACGTCATCGACCTGTTTTCATTGTCTAGAACGCGTTCGCCATTGGCGATTTTTGTTCTGCGGTCGGCACGCATCCACCTTAAGGTAATAACCGCGGATACCGCGATTAGCGGAAAAACAATATTATTCATGCCCTTCCAGCCAAGTAATTGCAATATGGGGCCGGCGGCCAAAGTGGAAAATGCAGTGAATGTATATTGAATAAACTCTGCCACTCCCTGCACCCTGGCCTTTTCGGAGGGGTGGTAGGAGGAAGTCAATAAGGTTGTGCCACCAACAAACATAAAATTCCACCCGACGCCTAAAAAAAGAAGCGCGATATAGAACGCGGTCAAGCTGTCCGAAAACTGTGCAATCAATCCGCAAGCTGCACTTAGTGCCATTCCCAGGAATAAAATCGGAGGCAATCCGAATAGGGCAATCAGGCGCCCAGCGAATAGTGACGGCGCGTACATACCCACTAAATGCCATTGAATAATGCTGGCGCCATCATTTATGGAGTGATTGCTGGCGACAGCAGCCAGCGGTGTCGCGGTCATGATGAACATCATCACCACGCCGCCAATAACGTTATTCGAGAGTGCCGCTAGTGAAATAGGTTGCTTGAATATTGTGAGTAATTTGCGTGGCGGCTGTTCGTGGTCATGCAGTTCCAATGGTTCTGGAAGTGCATCTTGGTAACCCAGCCAAAGTAATGCTGCGGAGGCAAGGCCCAGCAGGCATACCATCAAGTACGAGCCGGCGAATAGGACTGGGAACAAATCTGTGCTCCAACTCGCCAACAAAGGCCCAAGAAAAGCGGCGATCACTCCGCCCGCAAGCACCAACGAGATCGCGCGCGCTTTGCGATTGTCAGGTTCCGAATCTGTCGCAGCCAATCGGTAATACTGGGCAAACGCTTGAAAAATACCTACGGCGGCTGTCCCCATGCAAAACAGCCAGAAAGAGTTTAGGAAAACTGCCCATACGGAAATCAATCCGCCTATCGCGCCGGTGAGGGCACCTAGTACAAATCCACGCCGCCTACCTATTTTCTGCATCAGAGTAGAGGCGAAATATGTCGCAATCGCGCCTGCTACGGTGATGAGTGCAAAGGGCAGAGTCGCAAGCGATTTATCGGGTGCGAGCTGATATCCCGTCAAACCGGTCAACGTGAGATCGATTGCGATGGCTGCCGTGAACAAACCCTGGGCTATTGCCAGCACAGCCACATTCGACGGGCTTGATGACTTTTCTAACGCTGAAATGTCTTCCGATAATTTTGATGTGCTCATTGTGTCCGCCTCCAGTCAAGACGGTTCGAGCTGTCTGCCCTTACAACCATGACGACTCTCCTGTTGAGAAACTGGAGCATTCTCTACGTCACTTATGGCGGGAGAAAGGACTTAGTTCCCTCCTTTTTGGTCGTCGGATTACATTAGGAGCAGGTGTCACAAACAGGAAGGCTGATAGCGAAGCGGGACTGAGAGGCGAACAAAAACGATGACGTTTTTTGAGGGTTTTTTGCTCTTTTCGCCATAAAATTTTTAGAGGATGATTTGGGGCCAGCGTTACGAAAATCGGCCAATAGGACGCTGGCGGGGAACAGTAATTCCGAGCAGGATCTATGATTTTTTAAGAAGGTAATTCCATGCGTGACATCGCTTTCCTGGTCTTTCCCGAGTTTCAGATTCTGGATCTCAGCGGTCCGCTGGCGGCCTTTGAGATCGCTAAAGAGATTGGGGTACCAGATCCCTACTGCTGTTCGGTGGTTTCGTTGTCGGGCGGTCCTGTGATGAGTTCGTCTGGTCTAGAAGTAAGGAGTCAGAAGATCAGATCAAGCCCGTACGATACGTTGATAGTGGTCGGCGGTAAGGCTTTTTCCAAACCCTATGACCTCCCCATGGTGTCGGACCACCTCGCTAATGCGGCCGCGAAAGGTACTAGGCGAGTTGCGAGTGTTTGCACCGGGGCTTTTCTATTGGCTTCGGCGGGCCTGTTAGACGGTCGCAGGGCTACTACACACTGGAGGCAGACCGCGCGACTGCAACGCAATTTTCCGAAGGTGCGGGTACAGCCCAATCATATATTTACGAAGGATGGTGGCATCTGGACGTCTGCTGGCATCTCTGCGGGAATCGATCTGGCGCTGGCCATGATTGAGGAAGATCTGGGAAATGCTGTTTCCCATGAGGTCGCCCGCGCCATGGTCGTGTACCACCGTCGGCCAGGAGGGCAGTCACAATTTTCGGCCATGGCCGATATGGAGCCGACGACGGATCGCATGAGGGAGGTGCTTTCCTACATGCGAGAGCATCTAAACGAACAGCTATCAACAGAGCATTTGGCATCAATTGCTTGCCTCAGCTTGCGCCAATTTGGTCGAGCCTTTCTGCTGGAAACGGGGGAAACACCCGCTAAAGCTGTGGAGCGTTTGCGTGTCGAGGTCGCGAGGCTGCGCGTTGAACGTGGGGCGGAACCGATCGAACTGATAGCACACTCGGTTGGCTTCAAGGATCCGGAGCGGATGCGCAGAGCCTTCATCAGAGTTATCGGGCACCCTCCTCAAAGCATCAGACGGCTGGCCGCACATCAGGGTGTTAGCGCTTATGAGGTTACGGTTGAGGCTGAAGTGTCTTAACTGCCCGCTCAGGGTTCATTGCGCTCGGCGCAATCCCCGTTGCAACGGCGTATTTGAGCGCTGTACCGAAAGTCTATTCCTCTTAAAGCCGCCTCATCAGTAGATTCTAATTTCGGAAGGGGAAACAAGTTCGACTAAACCGTATGGCGTAAATCGAGGGGACTAAGTCGTTTTGCAAAGCGCTAGTGACGCTTAAGCTTCAGCTTCTGGGTTTAGTGACCCCGAATGGTCGCGGTAAATCTCAAATCTACTAATGGGACAGTCATGAAAGAACTTTCAGGCAAACGTGCATTCATCACTGGCGCTGCACGTGGTATTGGCGCAGCTATCGCTATCGAGTTGGCAGAAAAAGGAGCTGATATTGCTTTCAGCTATGTTCGCTCTGGGGATGCGGCGGAGGAACTGGCCAGAGAAATTGAGGGATTGGGTGTTAAAGCCTTCCCTATCCAGGCCGATAGTGCGGATCCCCAAGCAGCTACGCGTTCTGTACATGAGGCAGCTAGGCTTTTAGGAGGGTTGGACATACTAGTAAACAATGCGGGCGTCGCTTTTATTTGCCCGCTAGAGACAATGCCGCTGGATCAGATAGACCAGATCATCGCCGTAAACATTAGAGCAGTGATCTTGGCTTCTCAAGCAGCCATTACCTATCTTGGAGAGGGCGGAAGAATCATCAATATCGGTTCCTGTCTGGCGGAGCGTGTGGCCTTCGAATCGGTCACAGTCTATTCCATGTCCAAGTCCTCCCTACTTTCCTTTACACGAGGACTTGCTCGTGAGCTAGGACCGCGTGGCATCACCGTTAATACTGTGCATCCTGGACCTACGGACACTGATATGAACCCAGCCGATGGTGATGGTGCCGATGCGATGAGGGCTCATTCAGCATTAGGCCGATACGGTACTGGGAAGGATGTCGCAGTGGCGGTCGCGTTCATCGCAAGCCCAAGCGCTAAACACATCACCGGCACCGGGTTAAGCGTGGACGGGGGCGTAAACGCGTAGTCCTGATTTATCTACCTACAGACTCTCTGACTAGTTACCCCAGGCACCTTGCTAGTAAGACTGAACGCCATTACGGGGCTAAAGAACTTGGTAGTTCGGGCTGATTTCCAGCAGTCATTCTAGTTGGGTGGCCGGCGAACTTAAATCTTCTTTTCGCGAACGCCTGGTTAGACGAACCACGTTTTACAGTTGAGGCGCCGTCAAAAGCATTAGAGACAACACCCTCAATTCAATCGCACTAGTGATCAGCTCGACCTGAACCGATGTATTTATCCATCGGCAGCACATGATCAATGTATGAAGTAATAATTCAAAGAAGACTTGCTAATCCAATTTTTGGTTTTTTTGTATAAAGAGGCTTGAATCAATGAGCGTTTTGTTGACTCGCCGCAAGGTGATTTCAGGTATGGGACTTCTAGGTATCGGCATGCTGGCAGGATGCGATACCCGAGGTGAGCTATCGTACAAATACGGCAAAGACTTAAGCAATAAAATTCTTGGGCGCACATTCCGGCTAAAAGACACCGACGGCGAGGTAAGAACGCTTTCAAGCTATCGAGGCGTGATGCCCATGATTTTTTTTGGATTCACTCAATGTCCGGCAGTCTGCCCCACCGCCTTGGCTCGTGCAGTTAAAATCAAAAAAATGATGGATAAGGACGGCTACTTTCTTCAGGTTATCTTTATTACGCTCGATCCCGAGCGGGATTCACCAGCCGTCCTAGACGCCTATGTAAAAACTTTTGATCCGTCATTTATCGCTCTTTACGGAACGCTAGAAGAAACAGCGGCTACAGCCAAAGAGTTTGGCGTGTTTTACGAGAAAGTACCGATTGGGTCAACATATACACTTACTCATTCATCGACAAGCTATGTGTATGACTACCAAGGAACGCTACGCCTTGGATTTTCTCAAGCACTTTCGGCACAACAATGTGCAGAAGATCTGATTACACTCATGGAGATTTGCTAATGTATTCAGGTCCAGATTTGACCAATATAAATCAACACGTTAAACAGATCGTACTTGGGTTTTCTCTACTAGGGCTGGCTTTCCAGGTTTCAGCCCAAACGCAGATAGAGGGCGCATGGGTTCGCGCGACAGTGCCAGGACAACAAGCGACTGGTGCGTTCATGACGATAACTGCAAGCAGCGACAGCAAGCTGCTCAGTGCCCAGTCACCGGTGGCGAAAATCGTGCAAGTTCACCAGTCGACAATCAAGAACGACGTGATGCGCATGCAACCAGTAGAGTTCGTCGCCTTGCCTGCTGGCAAAGCAGTCATCCTGGATCCCCACAGCTATCACATTATGCTTATTGACCTGGTGAAACAGGTAAAAGAAGGTGACCAGGTGCTTGTGAATCTTACGGTAGAGAATGCCAAGGGCGAGAAGGAATCGATCAAGGTTGAGGCCACCGCGCGAGCTTTAAATATGGCTGATGACGCAAAATGAATCGATAGTTTCAACGATGAGCGCCAGTAGATAAAAGTGGCTGACCGTGACGAGCGTTTAAACTGGGCGACGCCGCCAGCCACGTTGTCGGATTCGCTGGCCGCGTTTATCGAGTAGATTCGGCATGAAGCTAAGGCAAAGAGTTTTTTTGCCTTAGCTACCTTCGTGCGTGTAACACAACAAAAAATTGCTGGCTTATCTCAGGTGACCTCGCGCGCGACCCTTGTCTGGTTGCGATGCACCTCAGGTTAGCGCGTTCAAGCCTTTTAGCATCGGCTTAGAGGAAGAGGATCTTGCATCTGACGGGCTAAATTTATCCGATGCGGCTCCGTCGCTTGCTTAGGCGTATCGTTGGAATATCTTCGAGATTATTTTCCACTGACCGTCGATCTTGAGCAGCGAAAGAAAGTCGTGGAAGCTCGCGCCCAAAACGTCATTCTCCATGTCCACTCGGACAACTGCAGCTGTGGGTGCGATAGCCAAGATATCCAGGCGACTGCGGGTGTTCGGCGAAGCGCCCAGTGCTTTGAAGAAACTAGCAAATACAGGAACAGCTGGACCTTGAAGCAGCTCATCGCCGGTGTAGCCCCACATTATCGCGTCTTCGTGGAAGGCTTTCTCAATTCCAGCGATGTCCCCAGAGCGATAACCGTCAATATAAGCTTGAGCTGCCTGAATTACATCGTCGTATTCAGTCGTGGCGACTGGTTTTATATGCAAAGTCATGTTGAACCCTCGTAGCTGCCTAGCGAAATGTGCGTGTTTATGGGCCTCGCAGAGTCACGTACCGCGATCACCAAAATGTTTGCTACAACGAGTGCTCCTCCCCTGGCTTGGAGACGATGCATTCATACGTAGCGGGCCCACTCCTGAGTAAGCGTACTCAAGCCGTTGCCTTACGAGCATTGGACTAAAACATTGGTGATTCTTAGTGCTCTACTGCGCCGCCTGCGAACCTGTAAAAGCGAGCATTACAACCGTCGCTCATGGTGTGCGTGTCACCAACTTTACGTAGGAGTATGGGAAACGAAAACGACGTTTATCCCTCACTTTAAGCCAATAAATCTCGCTACTAAAAGCCATGAAGGGCGCCAGGCTCCGTGGTATTACACTAGGGTTCCCGTTAATCTGAGACTTAAAACGCTGGAGCTGAGCTGCGATGTACCGAATTGGATTTTTTGTCTGCCCTGGTCATGATGCCCTCGATCTTGCTGGGCCACTGTCTGCATTCAATCAAGTGGCGACGGCTGTTGGTCATAAGCCGTATGAGCTTCGTGTCGTATCGCACTCCGGAGGATCGGTTATTGGTAATTCAGGCCTTCCGGTCGAAACTACTCCAGTTTGCCAGCACACCTTTGACACCGTGATTTTTGTGGGTGGCGAAGTCGAGCCAATGCTGACAGCAGAGAATCTCGCCGCAGCAAGGCAATTGATCGTCAACGCTTCGCGAGTCGCCAGCGTGTGCACCGGGGCGTTCTTGCTTGCGGAAATCGGGCTGTTGAACGATCGGCGGGCCACGACGCACTGGAATCACACCGCACTACTGCAATCGCGTTTTCCCCGCATCAAGGTTGAGGGGGACAATATTTTTATTGAGGACGGGCACATCTGGACGTCGGCCGGCATCGCTTCCGGGATCGATCTGGCCCTCGCCCTGATTGAGAAAGATATGGGCGTGAATGTAGCGCGCGATGTCTCCAGATTGCTGGTCGTTCCATATCGACGGCCTGGTGGCCAGTCACAGTTTTCCGCGATGTCACAAATGGAGCCAGAGTCAGATCGCATCCGTATTGCGCTGAAATTCGCGAGAGAGCATCTGGCCGAGGAGTTGCCCATTGAGAGACTCGCCGATGCGGCGAGATTGAGCCTGCGACAATTCGGACGAGCGTTCCGCCGAGAGACAGGTGAAACACCAGCTAAAGCAGTGGAACGCTTGCGCGTCGAAGCGGCGTGTTTACGTCTGCAAGAAGGCAGCGAGCCGATCGAGCAGATTGCTCAGGCGGTCGGTTTTACTGACCCAGAACGAATGCGTAGGGCGTTCGTTCGACTGCATGGATATTCACCGCAGTATGTCCGCCGCGAGAATCGGTTGAGTGTTGAGTGCTCGATAATCAATAGCGGTACATAGCGAAGCCGAACTCATCCTGGATGCACCCGCTGACTTATGGCTCTTGAGAATGCTGAATCCATTCATTCAAAAGGAGCCGAAACGTGCGAAGGATTGTAAAGATGGCATTCACGTGGGTGCTTACAAGTGGGCCACTAATGAGCCAACTCTAAACGTAAACCCCCCGTGCGTAGGTACGCGCGGGGCTATATGCTTGAACTTGACGCCAGCTTAGGAACTGACCCTAGAGCGACCCCGCGGCATGGCGCAGAAATGACTGATCAAGGTCCGCCGAGAACAATGTTACAGAGCAACGATCACGCGGGAGCTAGTTTTGATAACTGCGCTCGACGCTTCATATGCTCATTCGCGACTCTCACAGCCTCGTCAGTTCTCCCCCACAGCCCCTTTATCTGTGCGACGATCTCCGGCCGCGCGGTACGTGGATTCCCCGAGTTCATTGTCGGCTGCGGGTCGTACTCGAGCACAAGCTGAGTAAACTCTGCCGCATCCTGGCCTTTAAGCTCGGCGATGACCTTCAGCGCAAAGTCGATACCTGCCGTTACACCGCCACCTGTGATTCGGTTCCTGTCGACGCATACCCGTTCGTAGCTCGGTTCGATACCCAGTGCGATAAGGGGTTCGTAGAAAGGCCAATAGGTCGCTGCACGGTAGCCCTCCAATAGTCCCGCCATAGCAAGAAGTACAGAGCCTGTGCATACAGCGGTTACATAGGTGGCAGTCTTGCCTGCGCGAGCAATAAAATCGAGCAGCTCCTGGTCCTTCATGATTTCAGGCGTTCCTCCGCCACCTGCGACAAACAGCACGTCCAGGTTATCTGGAACGTCATCAATCGTGATCGTGGGGTTCATGGTGACGCCCATATCCGTGGGAACGGGCTCCAGGGTCTTCCAGATTATGTGGGTTTTGGCATGAAGGCCGAATGCCGTCTGTGGGCCGGCCAAGTCCTGCAGAGTGAAACCAGGAAAAATCACCATGCCAATCTGCAGTTGGCGGCCTTCACTCTCATTGCTCATCTCATCAGACATTACCGTTTCCTCTCTTCGTACTTGACTAAAAGAGTATTCCTGCCGGACGCTGCACGTGAGTGGCTTAAATGACATCAAGCGATCGTTTTCTGCCAGTTATTTTGATTGTGAGAGCGGAGGTCGACGCCGTGCATAAAATTGCGGTTCTGGTATTGAATGACGTGGTGCCGTTGGACTTTGGTATCGCTTATCAGGTTTTCGCTTTGGCTTCTCAGGTTGATGGGAGCAAAGCTTACGAGGTGGAGGTGTGCGCACCCGAGCGGACAATTCGGGCCACTGGTTTTGATATGCATGTGCGGTACGGCCTCGACCGTCTTGAGCTGGCCCACACCATTGTCATTCCCGGGTGTGAAGACCCGTTTGGAGAGGTTCCAGAGGCGGTAAGAATTGCTCTTCGCCAGGCACATGCTCGTGGTGCAAGATTAGCGTCAATCTGCACAGGAGTTTTTATCCTTGCCGCGAGCGGTCTTCTAAGCGGAAAGCGCGTCACGACGCATTGGCGCTTCGCCGAGGACTTGGCCAGGCTTTACCCAGAGATAACAGTAGAACCTAATGTTCTATTCGTTGATGAAGGTAGCATCGTGACTTCGGCGGGTGCGTCAGCAGGATTGGATATGTGTTTGCATCTCGTGCGACGCGATTATGGTCAGTCTGTTGCGGCAAATACTGCCCGTCTAGCGGTCGCGCCACTGTACCGTGATGGTGGTCAGGCCCAGTTTATTCGTCAGGAGCTTCCAGGCTCTCCTACGAGCTTGGCGCCGTTGATCGAATGGATACGGGACAATTTGAACAGTTCGCACACGGTCGATAGTCTTGCGGCTCGCGCCAACATGAGCTCCCGCACCTTCGCTCGGCGATTTCAAGAACAGACTGGTACTACTCCTTTACAGTGGCTTCTGACCGCTCGTATTGATCGAGCGCGTGCATTGCTTGAGGAGAGCGAGATATCGATTGATCAAACGGCATTTCTTTCCGGATTCGGGTCTGCGGTGACCTTCCGGTCGCGGTTCCGAAAAGTCGTTGGCCTCACGCCAACTGAGTACCGTCGTCGTTTCAGCTCAGTAAACTAAAATCCAAATACCCGCAGACCATGGGTTTGGATTTTCAGGACGACCGACACGCTCACATTGATGCGTCAATCGCCAATCCCGCTGGCGATCAATGACAGTACCTCGCTCGGCACATTTTTCGGGGCACAACAAATTCGGGATGGGAGCGCTGTAGTTTCACTACGGCGAATCAAGAACTTCCCATGGACAAATGCTAGAAAATCATGCCCATATGCCAGCACCTTAGCCTGAGTCTTTACTGTCGTAACGCTGGGCGCTATCAATGGATTTCTGGTCCGAGAGACCCGATAGTCGGTCAGTTGTAGGGCGGGTTTGCCTCATACTCCCTCCTGCTCGAGTGTCGCACTGTTCAACTGCTGATCTTGCCAGGCCGCGCAGGTCAGCCCAGTGCCTTTCCACCGTCCATTCTGTATGACCATTGGCTGTGCGCCCGTGGATAATCAAAAATATTTCAGACCTATATCACCTCTATGAACGCCCGCCTGTATCGACTGCAGTTGGGATTTTGGCGTGCCTGCACTTCGCTTAGCACGCTCATCATTTGAGAGGATCTGCGTATGTATAGCCCTTGCCCAAGTTGTAACTCTGGACGCATCGTCACGAAAAATATTGGGAAACAAGCAGGCGGTTTGATCGGTGCCGCAGGCGGCGCCGCCAGTGGTACAGCTGGCGCTCTGTCCGGCGCCGAAGCTGGAGCTGTTTTAGGTGTCGCCGGAGGCCCAATAGGCATCGCGATCGGGAGCGTCGCTGGGGCGATTTTAGGGGGGTTTTTTGGAGGGGTCGCTGGCGGTATCGCCGGGGCCACGCTCGGTGAACAGATCGATGACAAGGTACTGAATAACTATCAATGCCTAGAGTGCGGTTACAGCTTCAGCGCTAATCGCTAAATCATCGAGTCAGCCCCTGTTTCTCATGCAAACAGGGGCTTCCCCTTTGTCAAAGGACCTATTCCCATGGCTCATCTCATTGAACAAATGGCTTATGTTGGCGCAACTCCCTGGCACGGTCTGGGTAGTCGCCTTTCTCCGAAACAACCCATCGAAATCTGGCAGCGCGAAGCGGGTATGGACTGGAAGATCCAGGACAGCCCGGTGCATTTCAAATCCGATAGCATCGGTGCACTTGGCTCAATTCACACCTTCCCTGACCAGAAGGTTCTCTACCGCTCCGATACTAAGGCCCCGTTGTCCGTGGTTTCTCAGCGCTACCAAGTCGTGCAGCCGCGCGAGGTCTTGGAGTTCTATCGGGACCTCACTGAAGTATCGGGCTACGAGCTGGAAACGGCCGGCGTACTCAAAGGCGGTCGCAAGTTTTGGGCGCTGGCCCGCACTGGCCAAGGAACGACCTTGAAAGGCAACGATCAGGTCAATGGTTATCTCCTGCTGGCCACCTCCTGTGACGGTACCTTGGCTACCACGGCCACACCTACAACTGTGCGGGTAGTTTGCAATAACACGTTGACTATTGCGCTGGACGGTTCGTGCAAAGCGATCAAGGTGCCGCACAGCACGCGCTTCGATCCACAGGCAGTAAAAAAGCAACTCGGTATCGCTGTCTCGCAATGGGACAACTTCATGCACCGGATGCGAATGCTATCTGAACGCAAAGTTCAGTGGCATGAAGCCATGGGATTCTTCATGAACGTGCTGTGTGATGCCAATCCGAACATGCCACTACCGGCAGTACTTCCCAACGAGCGGGCACTACGCAAGGTGCAATGCCTGTATGAAGGTCAGGGTCGCGGGTCAACCCTGGAGTCAGCTCAAGGAACCGCCTGGGGCCTGCTCAACGCCGTGACGGAGTACGTCGACCACGAACGCCGTGCGAGAAGCATCGAGTACCGTATGGACTCTGCCTGGTTCGGGCAAGGAGCACAGCTCAAGCAACGGGCGCTGGAGGCGGCGCTACAACTTGCAGCTTAGGCCTAGTTTTCACTGTCCTCATAAACCCCTTCCCCATTCTGTTCTTCCACTCCCTAAACGCCTGATCAGCTTCGTGCTGGTTGGGCGTTTTTTATGCCTCAAGGAAATGATTATGAGCACTCAATCCCTACTACATCTCAGAACTAAACCCCGTCCTGCCTTACGCTTGGTCGGCACCAAACAACTGCCGCGTGAGGACTGGTTGACCGTGCGCAAGCAAGGCATCGGCAGTTCGGATGCCGCCGCCGCTGTGGGCCTGAACCCTTATAAATCACAGCTGGAACTCTGGATGGAAAAAACCGGGCGTGACACTTTACTGCCCATGATCGATCCGCAGGATGAGGAAAACCCCGCGTACTGGGGCAACATCCTGGAGCCGATTGTCGCATCCCATTACACCCGGCGCAGCGGTCATCGGGTCCGCCGGGTCAATGCGGTTCTGCAGCATCCTGATCCCAAACTGGCCTGGATGCTGGCCAATATCGACCGTGAGGTTATCGGTGCGTCAGAAGTGCAGATTCTCGAATGCAAAACCGCCGGCATAAACGGCGCACGTCTCTGGAAAGAAGGCGTGCCCGAGTATGTGCAGTTGCAGGTCATTCACCAGTTGGCCGTGACTGGCAAGCAGGCGGCGGATGTGGCGGTACTGCTCGGAGGTCAGCACCTGGAAATTCATCGCATTGAACGCGATGAGTCACTGATAGCTCGGTTGATTGACCTGGAACGGCTCTTCTGGGATTACGTCGTCAGTGACACCCCGCCGCCAGCAGACGGTTCTGCCTCGGCGGAGCAAGCTTTGCGCTGTCTGTATCCGCATGACAATGGACAAATCCTGGATTTTAGCCACGACACACTGCTCTGCACGGCCTTTACCGAACTGCAGAACGTGCGCAAGTCGATTGCTCTGCAGGAGAAGCAGGAAGCTCAGCTCAAGCAAACGTTGCAACAGGCCATGGGCGATGCCAGTCGGGCGACCTTCGCAACCGGCAGCATCACGTGGAAGAAAGCCAAAGACAGCACGGCCCTGGATATCCCCCGCCTGCTGAAAGAAAAACCCCACCTGCAAGTACGCTACTCGACCACAAAAACCGGCAGTCGACGTTTTCTGCTGGCCTGAACGCTCGCTCGCGCTTCCCTTATTCCCATGCCCTTTCTCTCCAACGCCACCCTGGCCGTTTACGCGGTCTCGGTGGCATTTTTATTTCAGATACAGGAGAACTCCCATGCTCAAAGGTTTAGCCATCACTCCGCCGATTTTGGGCCGAATATCCATTGGCAAGCTCGTCGAAAAGAACGGCAAGCGTCTACCGGAAAAGGACGATCAATTCACCCTTACCTCCCAAGTACAGAGCCGTGACGGCTGGCTGCTGCACCCCCTCAATGAGGAGCTGCGTAATGGCCAGGACGGCAAACTGCGCAGCATTCCGATCCGGCTGCTGTTCAACGAGCCGGACCTCAACTTTCGAGCCGACTACAGCCTGTTCGACCGCAACACTGGTCGCCCGCTGTGCGTCGGCAATGGTGAGACCTGCAAGCGTCTGACCAAGGATGGCATTCAGTCGTTGCCCTGCCCTTCCCCGGATGGCTGTTCACTGGCCCAAGGCAGTGCCTGCAAACCTTACGGCCGGCTCAACGTGGTGATTGGCGATGACGATCCACTTGGCAGCTTTGTCTTTCGCACTACCGGCTACAACAGCATCCGCACCCTCGCAGCGCGACTGCATTATCTGCAAGCCATCTCCGGCGATCGACTGGCCTGCTTGCCGCTGGAGTTGCGTCTTCGCGGTAAGTCCACTCGCCAAAGCCACGGTGTACCGATTTTCTACGTAGACATCACGGTACGCAGCGGTCTGGGCATGGAGGATGCCTTACTTGCAGCCAAGCAATTGGAGGAGACCCGTCAAGCCGCAGGCTTTGACCAGAGCGCCTTGGATCAAGCGGCACGGCAGGGTTTTAACAATGGGGCCTTTGAGGACACCGTGGAGGACACAGGTGCCATCGTCGAGGAGTTCTTCCCTGTCATTGAAGATCAGCCCAGCCGTATAGAACTCAACCCCCCTCCACCGGCAGCGCCTGCCAAACCCTCACTTGCCCAGAAGCTGGAATCGCGAGCCTCGCAGCACAAAAGCAGGTCTTCGGTTCAGTAGCCATCAACTCTTCTGCGTTCTTCCCTATTCGCTCAGGAATACCCGAATGAAATATCACAAGCTGATAGCCGGTGAAACAATCGGTACCTATGTCATGGAATCCCCGGTTACCGAGGCTGACATCCTGCAGATGGCACAACAATTGGCAATGAGCCGTCTGTCTAAAGGCCGGGCATTAACGGAGCCAAAGCAGGTTTTTAGCCACCTGCAAACACTGCTGCAGTACCACGAGCACGAGGTCTTTGCGCTACTACTGCTCGACAGCAAACATCGAGTGATTGCCTTCAGGGAGCTATTCAGAGGCACACTGGATGGCGCCAGAGTCTACCCGCGAGAAGTGGTCAAGATTGCGTTGGAGCACAATGCGGCAGCGGTGATTTTGGTACATAACCATCCATCCGGCGACCCTGAACCCAGCCAAGCTGATCGCACGCTAACCCAGGCGCTCAAGAACGCCCTCAGCATGATTGGCACCCAGACGTTGGATCACATCGTTGTAGGTCATGAAGGCTGCGTATCGCTGGCTGAACGAGGTTACCTTTAACTCCAATGTACACACCGTCCGATGGACCGCCTTTGGCATTGCCAGGGTGGTCGTCGGCACGGTGTCCTTCTATTTTTTTGTCGTGATTCAGCGTTGTGCTCAGGTTCTGCTGCACCCGAAACCATGGGAACCATCCCCAAAAACCTTCGTGCTCGACTTACACAGGTAGCTCGCACGATGGAAGAAGGCTGCCTGTCCGGCTATCTCGTCGCGATACAAGTGATAGTAAGGATTTTGTGGAATCTCGACCAATCCCCTGACAGCCTCTACTGATAACCCTAAAGCGCTTGCCCACGCTCCTTCCAAGCGATTAAACATGTTGTCTCTGCCTGATTCGAGCTTACCCAGCGCATTGAATGCATCGTAGTTCAGCAAGATCGCAAAGTGATGATGTGGTCGCGCGTGCTGCCCTTGTTCCCTAGCCCAGACGTAACGCACCTTGGTGTCGTGAGCGTACTTATTCACAAGTTTCGCCATTTGGCGATTGTGCTTGATTTTGGCTTTAAAGGATTCGATGAAGCGGTCAATAACTTCGTTCGTGAAAGCGTAATCGGGCAATTGATTGTTAGCTGGTAGCCGCAGGTCAAACCTGAATGCGAACACACGAGGGTACTGATTAAGCGCTCGAGATACCGTCTGATGAAGACGGTTTAGGTACTCTTGGATGAAGGGTCCCTTATCCACTTGCACGGTCAGGCCTTGATAAGAACCTTCGTAATGAAGGGTTAAGTTCGTGTTGCCTGGATATCTAGCCATGATGGAGCTCCGAGTATTTAGTTTCATATAGTCAGGCCCACTAGTACATTTTTACTTACACCTAAGAATGTAGAGCACAGTACTGCTCTGCTTAGAGTGCCTACCTTCCCTCCGACACACCCCTACACCTAACCAGTACAGACAAGCCAAACTCACAATAGAGATACTGTATAAGCATAGTACCAATACCGAAACTTTCTGACGGCACGACACTAGATAAAACACCCACAAGCCCTGTTAAAAAAGATACATTACAGAGAAACAACAACTCTGGAAAAACACCATGAAGGATAAGTTCCTTCATGGTGTTAACTAGAACCGAGCCAGTGAAATTCACAAAGGCAAACGCAGCAGATCCTCAAGCATCATTCTTCACCAACTGATCCCGCTCTTTAACTTTACTTAGTATCCAATCGTGAACTTCACTTTCCAGCCAACCTACACAACGGTCCCCCAAGGAAATAGGTTTGGGAAATGAATCTCCCGAAATAAACTTGTAAATCGTAGATCTAGCAAGGCCAGTTAGATCCATGACCTCTTTCAATCGAATTATCCTCATGAACGCATCTCCTGTATTCGTCCAGAGGATTGGCAAGGTCAGTAGAACTTTACTGAGGGCCACGAAACTCCTGTCTACTGGCGAGTCAATGAACCACTCAGAGGCTAGAGAACGGACATGGTAAGAAGCGACCCTTCCTTGCCATGGGCGGCGGCGTTGACGGATTTTTGAAGACCTTTCGGCAGCCGCCCCTTGTTGACCTCAAGGCGGTTCAGGCCCAGCAGCACTTCAGCGGCTTGTTCACGGGTGCTCAGTTGGGCGACCTCCATGGTGCTGATGCCTTAAACACCGCATAATTTCGGCCCTATCATCAAAAATATCTACTATAAATATTCTAGCTAAACACTATAAAACTCATGCAAAATCTCTATGCTTGTGCTATAACGCTACTGAATTTTTTCTAGAAGACTTATAAAATGGCCATCAGAATCAATGATAATCTTTCTCAGCTCTGGGGAGACAATTTAGTCAATGACCGCAGGGATATTTGGCTATGGAAACGCCTCCAAGAATACGGGCTCAATATTGGCCCCCTCGACAGAGCGCCGCGAGAGATGCGCAACATAATCGCAGAGTGCTTGAGCTTAAACCCACACATCGCTGAGACTTTGAAACAACAGGAAGCGGCAAAACTACTTCATCAGGATCACTTCAAGTGGATACATGAGGGCAAACGCCAAATCTCATGGGTAAGTAATCGATTACTTAGCGCTTCAGGACTTATTCCATTCATGATCCCAACAAACCTACATGGAATAGACAGGCTGTATTACATCGCAGACTGCTGGGAAGCCGACATCACCTACAAGCGTATTGAACTAAAGAACATAGAGGAACTGTGGAGATCACAAAAAAACACTGACAAACCTTTCAGATGGTTTAAAGACGACAACCAAAAAATCTTGCTCGCGTGGGAATGGCTTACAAAGAACACTCAACTCAATCTCTCACGCCCCCCATTTGAAGACTATGAAGACCTTTTAATATATTTTGACGAAAACCTTATCATCAACGAACAAAGAGAGCTCTACCTTACTAAAATTAAAGCACGATGGAGCCAGCAAAAATACAGAAGCAACCTATCAGGAAAGTCTCAGTACAACTTTATACTTTCCGACAAGGCCATTCGAAGTTTAGACAAAATATGCGAACAACATGAAATCAGTCGTGCTCGAGCAATAGAAATCCTCATAGCGCAAGAAGAGATAAACGCTACGTACATTGCTGAAAAACTGAAAAACTCCAAACTACTCAATCAAGATTAGTGGACTTTGCAGAAATAGATACCTGATAGATCTCCGGTCAAGACCCGACCTCACTCTCGGATTATTTTCCGCCCCAGCAGGATCTAGCTCAAGAGAGCGATACAATGGCTGCTCTCTATTTACATGCTCTACATCGTGCCAATCCATGCTGTGACGCAGCTGTTATGCAGAGCATATTGTACGGCCTGGGTCCGTCCTCCCCGACTGAACTAGTATGGGCTCTCATAACTCACGCAGGCAAAGAAACTGGGCCCAGCGCCAAACCTGGCACATCTTGCACTACAACGTAGTTTCAAACTTCTAACCGGCAATCCAGGCATTGTCGACATCGTTGACGCCAGGACTCACCACGTATTGAATGTTTGGCCGCGCTGTCAGCCACTTGCTGACCAGGAAGTCGTAGTAAAGCTCCACTTTGGATGTAGCGATCGATCTTGTTGGTGGCCTTGTCATGCACAGTGGCGTCGCTAAACAAGGTCAGCGCCCGTGCCGGGTTGGTCGCATCCTTGTAGACCTGATGCTGCACCACCCACTAGGCGCCGTGTTTGTTGTTGTGGGATTTGAAGCCTGTATCGCTCAGCGGCTCCTGTGCCACGTCCGCAGCAAGATAGAAATCGTCAGCCTTGGTGGTACTGTAGTAGCCGCCGACGCGGTATTCGCCGGGCGTTGGAGCAGGAAGTAGTAGAGACCGCCCATTTGCCGTACTCGAAGGCAATATGGCATGTGCTGACTCGCCAGAGCGAGTGAAGGAATGCACAATCGCCAGCAATGGCTATCAGAAGCCGTTGGCTCCGCTCAAAAGTGAGATCCGACGAACAGCTGTGGAATTGAGCATTGATCGACGCAAAGGTAGGAATTTAAGAAGATTCGCGAATGGTATTCCAAAAGGTATTCCAATAAAAAATTTAACCGAAAACAATCTATAATAATCAACATGTTATAGAATCAATTCAGATTACCCCGGCCCACCAATTCGAAGCATCAACAGAACCCGCCCAGTACGGGTTTTGTTGTATCTAGGGCTTGGAAAGCCCGACAGGACGAACCTTCAGGATTTTCCTTCAAACTACCGCGCCATTGATGAACTAGCGCAACCCGCGTCACAACGCTAACTTCCTCCCGTCGCTGCTCATCAGCGACCGGCTTTGACAGGCCGAAAAGTGTAACCTTTCACACCCCTTGATAAGACGGCATGCTTTACGCGTTCCGCCTCGTTCATGGCGGCTGTGCGTGGGGCATCTTCGGGTGCGCCGGGTTCCTACACTTCCGGTCTGTCAACCCGCGTACAGCTGCCACCCATTCCTGTTTGACAGCAGGGGGCGGTAGCTCCTTAAACAGTGTGGGAGCTTCATCATGAAAAAGATCACCCCCAATCCCCCCTCCGCAAACCTCTTTACAATCTCTTCGGACATCACCTGCGAAACCCTGCTGATCCAAGCCAGCGAAACCCTCGCCTCACTCAACGCCATGACCACCGACCTGGCCTTCGAACTCGAAGGTGCCAGCCGTCATAAGCTGCTGGCCAGCCAGCAATTGATCGTGCTGAGCGAACTGTTGGTAGAGCGAGTACTGGTCCTCACCCAAGACACCCCAGCATTCCAATAATAAAAAAGGCCGAGGGAACTCGGCCTTTTGCTCTCATCTGCCTCAGAAATCCCAACGCGTCGTGACCATCACGTTGCGCGGGTCACCGTAATACGCCGAGTCATAGAACCCGATATTGGTGAAGTACTTCTTGTCGAACAGGTTGTTGACGTTCAGCGTGGCCGACAGGTTCTGGGTCAGTTGATAGCGCGCCATCACGTCCACCAGCCAGTATGGGTCTTGGGTAAATTTTTCCGAACGGCCGCCACCGGGATAGCCCCAGTTGCGCACGGTTTGCCAGCCCGCGCTCTGCCAGCGCGTGCCACCACCCAGGGTGAGTTTGTCCAGGCTGCCTTGGAGTTTGTAGCTGGTATAGAGGGTGACCTGATCCTCGGGCTCCCAGGTCGCCACTTTCTTACCATCAGCATCGCGGGCGATCTTGTGGGTGTAACCGGCCTGCAACTGCCAGCCTGGCTCGAGTTCGCCGGAGATTTCGGCTTCGTAACCTTTGGTTTTGCTCTCGGTGCCCATGTACGCGTAATCAACGGCCGGCTGCGAGTTCCAGACGGTATCGGCGATTGGGCGATTGGTTTCGTGCACTTCAAAGTAGGCGAGGCTGGCATTCAGGCGGCCATCGAAGAATTCGCCCTTGAGGCCTATCTCGTAGTTTTTGCCCTCGTCGGGTTGAAGCATGGTGTTGGTTCGATCGCGGTACTGGGTCTGCGGCTTGAAGATTTCCGTGTAGCTGGCGTAGGCGGTGAGGTTTTCGTTGAGGTCGTACGTCAGGCCGGCGTACGGCACTACTTTGCCGCTTTCTTCGGTGTCGCTGGTGCCGGTGACTTGATAGTTGGCAACCCGCGTGCCCAGCAACAGGTGCAGCGCATCGGTCAGGCTGAAGCGTCCGGTGACATAGGTGCCGGTCTGGCGGGTGATTTCATCACTGAAGCGGGATGCCTTACCCCACGCAGGCTCGATAGCCTCACCGTGCCAGTTGTAGAAATCATAGGAATTGTCGAAGTAGACGGGATTACGGTAGTCCTTGCCCTTCCACCGTGAGCTGGAAACGGACTGCCCGATCACCAGTTCATGCTCACGTCCGAACAGCTCAAACGGCCCCGACGCGTAAACATCCAGGCTGTCGCTGGTGGTGTCGCCGGTGTATTTGGCCGCATAGATCGAACTGGCTGTCGCCGAATCCTGGGAGATGTAGCCCAGTGGCGCGTCATAGCCGTTGACCTGATGGTTGTACTGGCCTTTGGTGACCCAGCCGTTGTCGAAGCTATGCTCCAGGGTGGCGAAGACAGTGTGGCTGTATTGTTGCCATGAGCCCCATTTCGGCCCGTTGTTGAACGAGCGCGGCAAGTCGAGTTTGTTGCCGGTGGCGTCGAAGATGGTACGGGTGCCAGTCCAGCTGGAACCTTTGGGGTCGCTGTCCTGGTAGTCGGCGCCCAGGGTCAGCAGGGTGTCCGGGGTCAGGTCGACTTCGAGAATGCCGTAGAGCACGCGGGTCTTGCGTGAGTAATGATCAAGGAACGATTTTTTGTCCTGATAGGCGGCCACTGCGCGACCGCGCACGTTCCCGGTTTCAGTCAGGGGACCGCTGACGTCGACCTGCGAACGGTAGTTATCCCAGGAGCCCGCGCCCAGTTCGATGCTGCTCTTGAACTCGGAGGTCGGCTTCTTGCGGATCAGGTTGATAGTACCGCCAGGGCCACCGGCACCGGTCAGCAGGCCGGTAGCGCCCTTCAGCACTTCGACACGGTCGTAGATCGCCATGTCCGTCATGGTCTGGCCCGCCGAGTATTGAGCATCACGCAGCGTCGGTATGCCGTCGTACTGGAAGTTCTCGATGGAGAAACCGCGCGAGTAATAGTTGGTGCGCTCGGTGTCGTAGGTCGACACGGTGATGCCCGGCGTGTGGCGCATCACATCGTCGATGGATTTGAGACCGAAGTCATCCATGACCTGGCGGGTGACCACCGAGATCGATTGCGGAGTTTCCCGCGGCGTCAGCACCAGGCGCGTGGCCGTGGCAATGGTGCCAGGGGTATACGAACCCGTGCCTTCAGTGACCGTGCCCAGTTGGTTGGCGCTGACTTGGGTGGTTTGCAATTCCACCTTGCCGTCCTGGGAGCCCGGTTTGGCCACCACGCGATAGCCGTCCGGCTCACGCTCTGCCTGTAAATTCGCCGAACCCAGCAGTCGCTCAAGACCTTCATCCACAGAGAAACTGCCCTTTAAACCCTTGCTCTGAATGCCGGCAGCCAGCGCGGAATCGATACCGATCATCACACCCGCTTGCTGCCCAAACGCACCCAACACACGGTCAAGACTGCCGGGCGAAATGTCATACGCGTGCGGCTGGGATTGTTCCTGGGCGGGCGCCGCCGTGGCGGCCATGACACTGTGACTGGCGGTTGCCACCGATAAACCGAGGATAACGGTGCGCAAAGCGCTGACGCGGCTGAGCATAAAGACTGTCCTGTCGTGAAAGGGTTGGGTGGACGCTTTTTTCTGCGTCTTACCTGTCTTGATGCTCGAGACGGAAAAACCTGCCACGCGATGTAAAAATAATTTCAGGTCAGGCCGGCACGACAGTGGCCAGGTACCCAAACACCCGCTGCACGCGGACGGGCAACACTTTGGCCAGCAGGTCCAGGCTGGCCTCAGGCTGGTCCAGCGAGAACGAACCTGACACCTGCAAACCCGCCACGGCGGGGTCACAGCGCAGTACGCCGCGTCGGTAGCGGTCGAGTTGCTCAAGCACTTCGACCAGCGGCGTGCGTTCGGCGATCAACAGGCCTTGGGTCCAGGCGTCTGCGCTGAATGACACGGTGGCGAGCGGCCCGCCCTGCAAACGGTCGAAACTCAATTGGCGGCCCATGCCGAGCAGGAGGCTGGCGCCGTGCGAAGGTTCGATGGAGGCGCTGCCCGACAGCATCTGCACCTGTGTGCCCTGCTGGCGAGGCAGGTCGTGGCTGATGACCATCCGCGACAGCGCCGCCGGTCGTATCCAGCCATTGGCCGTCTGGACCGCAGTGCCAGCGCTTATGCCAGTAGTCAACAGCAACCTGCCGAGGTTAAGCGTCAGGTGGGCACCACGGATGTCCACCGCGGTGTGGGTATCCAATTGCAACTCGCCGTTATCGGCCAAACGCAGATGCCGTCGCTCCCCGGTAGCGGTGTGGTAATCGCTGAACAGCTCCGGCAACAGGACCCGCTCTCGTACGCTAAAGCCAAGCGCGGTAGCCACGCTCAAACCAGCGAAACCCTTGAGGACCGTGCGCCGCGACGGAACACTGCGCGCCTGCAGCAATTGCCTGGCACTGGACGCGGACAGCGCGTGGGTGTTGACGCGCATGTCGCGGCTGAGTCCGGCCAAGCGCTGCCAGGCCAATTCATGCTGCGGGTGCTCGTTGCGCCATTGTTGGCAGGCGTGCTGCTCGGCGGCGCCGCTGGTACCGGATTGCAGGACGACCATCCAGTTAAGGGCCTGGTCCAGCACCTGCTCGTCCAGGGGGTGATCGTTGGCTAGCTTGAAGCGATTCATGCCGCGTACACCGCCAGGTAGCAATGGCGATAGGCTTTGAGCATGGCCTTTTGCACCACATTCACGCTGAGGTCCATCCGTTCGGCGATCTGTGGATAAGTCAGGCCATCGAGCTGCGAGAGCAGGAAAATCTCGCGCACCTTGTTGCCCAGCCCGTCCAGCACCTGGCCTACTGCATCCAGCGCTTCGAGTACCAGCAAGCGGGTTTCCGGCGAAGGCATGTGTTCGGGTTCGAGGGACGTCAGCGACTGCTCATAGGCGCGCTCCAACGCCTGACGACGGAAATACTGCCCGCACAATCGACTGGCAACCGTCGTGAGGTAAGCACGCGGCTCACGGAAAACCGGCACGGTGCCGCTGCTCAAGATCCGCACGAAGGTATCCTGCGCCAGGTCCAGGGCCTGCTCCTGCCCGCCCAACTTGCGCCGCAGCAACTGCAGCACCCAGCTGTGATGTTGGGCGTAGAGTTCGCCCACGACCTGATGGGCAGAAGAAGATGAGGCCATCGGTGTGATATCCAGGGGACGGCTAACGAAAGTCACACATGATAATACTTCTCATTAGAGACGGGTTAGGAGTTTCTTCCCTGCTTTAACAAGGTGTTTAGCTGTCACGGATTATCGACACAGACTACTTGCGCCGACGTAAGCCGCCGGAAAAGTCCTGCACATTGGCGCGACTGGGATGAACTGGCGCGGATTGAATTGCTCGAATACGCTTCAAACGACTGCTCGTCTGCCGATGATTGAACGCGATCACTTGAGCACGCACACTCCAGCACGCCAACCCACGACAAGGAGGCCGTTCATGCAAAGCATCATTTCGCCCAGCCCCCTGGTGGGTGTTGGTCTCTATACGCCCAGTGAAGCGTCCCTCTACACCGGCATTCCTGCCTCAGATATTCGTAGATGGTTGTTTGGCTATCGTGCCAATGGCATTCATCATCCAGGCCTCTGGCAGTCGGAACTCAGGGATGTGAACGATTGCATACTGAGTTTCCACGACCTGCTCGAAATCCGCTTCGTGCACGCATTTCGTCAGCATGGAGTGAGCTTGCAAGCCATTCGCTGCGCCTCTCGGCAAGCCTCTGAACTGTTTGGCCAATCCTATCCATTTACCTGCAAACGCTTCCAAACAGACGGCCGCAACATTTTCGCCACTGTTCTGGATGAAACAGGCGACGAGACACTGCTGGACCTGATCAAAAAACAGTACGCGTTCAAGCAGGTGATCAGCCCATCGTTGTACGAAGGGATCGACTACACCGGCAAGGGCTCTGCCCAGCGCTGGTATCCGATAAAACGCAGCAAGGCAATCGTCCTGGACCCCGCCAGAAATTTCGGGAAACCAGTACTGACGGGGGCCGGTATCGACACAGCCGCACTGTTCAGTGCTTATGAGGCGGAAGAACAGGATACGAAACGTGTTGCCCTGCTCTATGAGATCCCCACATCTGCTGTAAAGGCCGCTATCGACTTCGAACAAAGGCATGCGGCTTGAACTTCCTTCTGGACCACAACCTGCCACCTGCGCTAGCGCGAGCCTTGAATGAGCTTTCACACGTCCATGAGCATGGCGTAGTCCCACTCAAGGATAAATTCCCTCAGAGTGCGAGTGACATTTCCTGGATATCAGTGCTTCGCGATGAAGGCGACTGGGTTGTTATCTCTCAAGATCGATTTACCAAAGGGCATGCTGAAAAGCAGGCATTCCGAGACTGCGGGCTGCCCATTTTTTGCCTAGCGAAACATTGGAGCAGCGAGACCTACTGGAATAAAGCACACAATCTTGTTCGCTGGTGGCCGGCAATCATGAAGCAATCAGCGTTGATAAGGGGAGGCGCCGCGTTCAGCGTGCCGTGGCGTTTTTCTGCGCCGGGTAAATTTGACCAGATAAAGATGTAAAGCCTTCAGCGCAAAACAGTCCCTGTCTGGAATCCCTCCGCAGTTCCCATTACCCTGACCCCCTCTATCAGACAACCGGAAGTCCGATACCCGTGTTCAAGCCACTCGCCGCTCTCGCCCTCGCCTGCACTCCTCTGCTTGCCACCGCCGCCGACCTGGCCGGTGTCTGGACGGGCACCTTGGGCAAGTCCGCGATCACCGCCTGTTTCAACGGGGCCCACGGTGCCAATGGCAGTTATTACTACCAACGGATTCTTACGCCCATTCAACTGACCCAAGCCAACGCCAGTGAGCCGTGGGTGGAGGACGGGCAAACCGGGTTCTGGCAGTTGGATGATCCGCAAGGCGATACGCTGACCGGCAGCTGGAGCAAAGCCCTGGGCGGTAAAAGCCTGGCGTTGGTGCTCAAACGTGCAGACGCCGATGGCTGCGCCAGCGACACCTACAACAACCCGCTTGAAGCCGTGCCGCCTGCGGTAAAGGTCGAGAGGAAGACCTTCGCCGAGCACGCCTATCAAGTGAAGACCCAAGGTGGGCAGGTCATCCTGAAACTGGAAGGCGACGGCGCGGCCATCGACGAGATAAACCGCGACCTCGCGCGCCTGGCCATCAACCCGGAAGGCCAGGCCGATTTTTACAGAGAGCGGCGCAACTCACTGGACCAGAGTGGCAGCACCACGACCAGCGAGATCACGGTGGAGCCGTACTACTGGTCATCGCACTGGATCACCGTGCGTTTCTATCGCTGGTCGGCTGGCTACGGGCGCGGGGGCATCAGTTGGGGCCTGCACAGTTGGAACCTGCAAACCGGTGAAAAGGTTGACCCTTGGACGTGGCTGGGAGGCCATGAGCAATGGGACAGCCCCTACTCGGGCCAGGTCAAACTGCCCGCTACGTTCAGCGCCTGGCTTTCCAAGCAAACCACTGTCGACGAAGGGTGCCCGGCGGTGACGAGCTACTCCACCTTCGACTTGAGTTTTAACACCCAGGGCCTGCAGCTCTCGACGCCCGCGCAGGGCGATGGCTGTGATAACGAGCTGAGCTTTACCTGGGAGCAATTGGAGCCGGTGCTGACGGCCCAAGGCAGAGCTGCCGTGCCCAGTTTGAAAACGCCATAACGGCAAAATCAGCCGTACAAAAATCCAACACTCGTTCACGAAATATTCAGAAACACCAACGGATACTAGCCCATTGCAATGACCGTTCCCCCGGACGGTCCTCCTGCCTTGGTAGCCACATTCATGACGCGTCCCGCTCCCCTGCTGCTCCTGCTTGCTGGTCTGTTGTTCTTCTTTGCCCTGGGTAACCACGAGCTGCAAGGCTCCACCGAAGCCCGCGTGGCCGGGATCGCCATGGCCATGCACCTGGACAACAACTGGGTGGTGCCCCAGTTGTTTCGTGAACCTTTCCTGGAAAAACCACCCCTGAGCCTGTGGATCGATGCCGGGGCGATTCGTCTGTTTGGCGGCACCACTTGGGCGGTGCGCCTGGCCTCGGCGTTTGCCGGGTTGTTCAGCGTGATGCTGCTGTATGGAATGCTGCGCAGGTTCGGGCGCCCGCAGACGCTGGCGTTCAGCGCCGCCTTGATTCTGGCGACCATGGCCAGCTACTGGAGCAATGTGCGCGGTGTCGGTGAGGACTCATTGCTGACTCTCGGCGTGACCACCGCGTTGCTGGCGTTCTACCAGGCCGTGCGGCCTGATCGCCAGGGCCCCAGCACAGGCGCCTGGGCACTGTTTACCGCCGGGATGGTGGTCGCCACCCTCAGCAAAGGCGTGCTGGGCTTGGCCATGCCGGGCATTGTGATTTTTGTGTACCTGGCCAGCACCAGCCTGATGGATAAACGCCTGCAGATTGGCAACTGGCTCAAGCCAGCGCTGTTTACCTTGCTGGCGCTGGTGCCGCTGGTGATCTGGCTGGGGTTCCTGTTCCAACGCGGCGGGATGCAAGCGGTGGCCGAAGTACTGCTGACCAACAGCGTCGGCCGGTTCAGCGGTTCGTTCGTCGAAGCCGGGCACTACGAGCCGTTCTACTACTACATCGCCAAGCTGCCCGAAGCGTTCCTGCCTTGGAATATCCTGGTGTACCTGGGCTTGTGGCACTTCCGCAAAAGCCTGGTGCGCAATCGTTACCGCCTGTTCTTCAGCGTGTGGCTGGTGGCGCAGTTCACCTTGCTGACCCTGGCGTCGAGCAAACGCACCGTGTACCTGATGGCACTCACACCCGCCGCCGCCGTACTGGCCGCAGAATATGCGCGGGTACTGCTGGACTGGCTGAAAACCCACCAACCCGCGTTGCACAAGCATCACAGAAGCGTGGTGGGCGGCGTGTTCACCCTGGCCGTGGGTTGCTACCTGATCGCGGCCTTCTGGTTTGCACCCAAGGCCGACGTGCGCCAGTCGTTCGTGCCGGCGATCAGCCAGGTCCAGGCGTTTAAAGACGAAGGCAGGGAAGTGGTGTTGTTCCAGCCCAACGAACGTATCGCCGGCGCCAGTGTGTTTTATCTGCGGGCCTACTTGCCGATCCTGCAGACCGAGGCTGAGCTGCACAGCTACCTCGGCGCCAAGCCCGGCAACATTGCGTTGCTGGACCATACCAACGGCCTGGCCACCCCGGTGAAGGTGATCAAGCAGATCTCGATCAACCGCCAGCCTTACTATTTCGTGGAGCAGTAAGGCTGGCGCAGGGCATCAGTGCTTGGTGACCTTGTCCAGGTAACCCATGGCAAACGCCGAGACCACGAAGGTCATGTGGATGATCACGTACCACATCAGGTGCTGCGGATCGACGTTCTTGGCGTCCATGAAGATGCGCAGCAAATGGATGGAGGAAATCGCCACGATGGAGGCCGCCACTTTCATCTTCAACGACGAAGAGTCCATGGTGCCCAGCCAGTTGAGTTTCTCTTTGTTGTCATCGATATCCAGCTGCGAGACGAAGTTCTCGTAGCCGGAGATCATCACCATCACCAGCAAGCCACCGACCAGGGCCATGTCGATCAACGACAGCAGCACCAGGATCAGCTCGGACTCAGCCATCGAGAACACGCTCGGCAGCAAGTGAATCACTTCCTGGAAGAATTTCAGCGCCAGCGCCAGCAACCCCAGGGACAGGCCGAAATAGATCGGCGCCAGCAGCCAGCGCGAGGCGTACATAGCATTTTCGATAAAGCGTTCCATTGGATCTCACACAGCTTGGCTAAAAATGGCGGCGAGTATACCAGCCACTACAAGACACCTGTAACCACGAGAAAACTGACCTGTGCGGCATCTGTAAGGGAATTTTTCTGCTAGTGTCGAGCCCAATAAATCGGCTCGATGACGTCGGACAGGAAAAACTCAGATGATGGATGTGCGATCCCCTTTGGCCACTATCGGCCTGTGCGCGGCATTGCTGCTGGCTGGCGGCTGCTCCCCCAGCGACGAGCAGAAGCAGACCACCCTCGAAGAGAAAACCGCCAAGTTCGAACAATCCCTCGACAGCATCCAGGACACCAAGCTGCGCGACGCCGTCGCCGACCTGGGCGGTTCGCTGCTGTTACTGGAACGGGCGCGGGTCAAGCTCGCCACCAAGCCCATCGAAGCCGAGTACGGCGAAGACACCCTGGCCCTGCTCAAGCACTACCCCACGCCCCAAGCCCTGGTCGACACCTATATCAATGGCCTGTTCGTGCTGCGCAAGACGTCCCATTCCGACTACCTGACCGACTTGCAGCCGGTGTTCCCCTTCAACTTCAACATCCCCGACCAGTTCCCCTTCCCCCACGGCCTGGAATGGCAGTCGGTGACCTTGAGCAACAACAAGGTCATCCCCTTTCAACCGGAATGGTCGGAAACCGATCCGGGCATCCAACTGAGCCCCAGCAGTTCCAACCTGACCAACCCCGACGACCTGACGGTGACCTATCCCTTCATCGACGGCATCGAGACAGAAAACAAGAGCCAGCCGCAGCCTGTAAGCCTCAAAGGCACAGTTGAAGTGGTCGCGCCGGGCAAGGTGCTGACGTTTGACCTGTCGAAAAAGGACGTGGGCCACAAGCGAACCGAAGGCAACATCACCCTCAATCTGGTCTTGCTGGAAAAAAACTACGCCGAGATCGAGTTGACCAACAGCCAGCCACTGGCATCGGAAGTCGGCGACGAATCGCCCAACCCGCTGCTGGTACAGGCGCGGGACAGCACCGGGCAATTCCTCACGCGTTCGGGCTCGATCAACGAAAGCAGTGCGCAAGTGGCGTTCTACGAGAAACAACTGGCCGAAATGCAAAAGCAGAAGGCTTGGTCGGAGGCGTTCGAAAAACAGCTGACGGATGAGCAGAAAGCCTTCGAACGCAAGCAGAGCAGCCATTACGCCAAGGTGTACTTCAATGGTGTGATCGACAACCTGCAAGTCAACGTGCTGGATTTTTCCACCGCCACACGCACCCGCAAAGACCTCGACCTGCCGGTGCTGCGCTTCGACAAGAACAGCCTGCAGAAAACCGTGCAGGCCCTGCCA
Organism: Pseudomonas sp. AC112; assembly: GCF_979253545.1. Lineage (NCBI taxonomy): Bacteria > Pseudomonadati > Pseudomonadota > Gammaproteobacteria > Pseudomonadales > Pseudomonadaceae > Pseudomonas > Pseudomonas sp. AC112. The sequence goes on along the minus strand of NZ_CEEDCM010000001.1, from coordinate 3,152,667 downwards.
ATGCCAGTCACCGTGTATGACGACAGCGCCGCCAACTGGCTCAAAGACGCGAGCATGACCGAGGACCAGCTGAAAAACAGCGTCACCATCAGCCAATCGGTCGAAGACGCCAGCGCGGCGCACATCGTGTTTGACCACCCATTCACCTTCAATGATGACCTGGTGGGCAGCGAGCGCAACAGCAGTGAATCACCGGTGACCTTCTTCACCGCCGACGAAAAAGGCGAGCGCGGCGAGCCGATCGAACTGCCGACCGAGGCCTTTGAGCTGAACCCGGCACGCGGCACCCTGACTTATGACCTCAACCTGTTCCCGGAAAATCCGGCCTTTGTGGTGGGCTCGATTCCGCTGTTCCTGGCGACCATCGATAAAAACGAGATTGACGCGAGCAAGCTGCCCAAAGGGCTCGAACTCAAAGACAACGCGCTGATCGTCGACCAGAAGGCCTTTCCCGCTGACAGCTGGCGCTTCTACGCCAAGGACGCCAGCGGCAATTACCTCAAGGAAATCCTCGGGGTCAGCCACCGCGCCGAGGAATACGGCACAGCGATGTTTGACGTGCATTACTTCTACGGCCAGCCGACCACCCTGGAAAGCTACCAGCGCACCGACCTGAGCACCGTGCAATATGGCTTCGAGGTCAAGCTGGACAAGCCCGAGAGCAAGTAGCGGTCAGTGGTGGGTGTCACCATTGAGCTGTCGCAGATGGGCCTGCATGTGCAGGCACCAGATCTGCGGGTCACCCGCCTTCTCGTAGCCGTGCTGGGTCAGGCTGTCCACAATGGATTGCAGAATATTTTCCGCCGCGAAGGGCCCGGGGAACGGGCCTTGGGACTTGATGGTGGAAGGTTGTTCACCGGTCATTCCGGCGGCAAACAACAACGTCCACATCCCGTTATCCCCCGCAAGAGGGCGAATGGAACATTCGATACGGGTGACCAGGCCGAAGCACTGGCGAGTAAGGCAGAGGTTGCGCGGCATGGCGGCGACCCTCGGTAGATCGGTGTTCAACCTGCGCCTGGGCGAGGCTGTTTCTATCCAGCGACTCCTGTGGATATCCCTTGAGCACAGAATAGAAGAAAACCAAAACAAACCAAGGTTGTAGGGACCAACGGGCATTGGTCCCCAACCCAAGTCAATTTAATGACGAACTCACTGTAGGAGCGGGCTAGCCGGCGATCGCGGTGGTCAGGCTGAACATTTTTGACTGACAGGTCGCCATCGCCGGCAAGCCGGCTCCTACAGGTGTGGTGTCAGGTGGGCTTGGCTTCGGCCAGGGCCTGTTGTGCCAGCTCCTTTTCGGCCTCCTTCAGGTCTTCCTCGCTGATCATCTCGGCAATAGCGCGCAACCGCTCCACCACGCGCGCGTTCACCGAGCCTTCCGGGAATTGCCCCTCGGCATCCGGCTCACCCGCCGGCTCGCCCACCAGCAGGCTCAATGCTTCATCCGCCTGACGCACGGCATAGATATGAAACTGCCCGGCACGCACGGCCTGCAACACCTTCTCATCAAGCATCAGCGTGGCCACGTTGGCCTGGGGAATGATCGCCCCCTGCTCACCGGTCAGCCCGCGCGCTTCACACAGGCGGAAGAAGCCTTCGATCTTCTCGTTGACCCCGCCCACTGCTTGCACTTCACCAAACTGGTTGATCGAACCGGTGATGGCAAAGCACTGCTTGAGCGGCGTTTTCGACAGGGCCGAGATCAAGGTGCACGCCTCGCCCAAGGACGCACTGTCGCCGTCCACATAACCGTAGGACTGCTCCAGTGCGATGCTCGCGGAAATCGCCAACGGGAATTCCTGGGCATAGCGGCTGCCCAGGTAACCCGTGAGGATCATCACGCCCTTGGAGTGGATCGGCTGGCCGAGGTTAACCTCGCGCTCGATATCGACAATACCGCTGCCGCCTGGGTACACCGTGGCGGAAATCCGCGCCGGCACGCCGAAGGCCGAATCACCGACCTCCAGCACCGTCAGCCCGTTGCACTTGCCCACTGCCGCACCGGCGGTGTCGATGAGGATGACCCCGGCGAGCATGTCGTCGAGAATCCGCGCCGACACCCGCCCAGTGCGCGTGGCCTTGGCCTTGAGTGCGCGTTCGATATGGCCGGCGTCGGTCATCTCGTCACCCGCCAGGTGTCGAATGAAATCCGCCTCGCTGACCAGTTGGAACAAGTCACCAATACGCGCCGACAAACGCCCCTGGTGCTCGGCCAGGCGTGCGCTGTAGGTCGCCAACCGCGCCACCGCATCCGACGTCAGCGGCGCCATGCCCTCCTCCGACGTACGGGTTTTAAGCAACTGGGCAAACTGCTCCAGGCTTTCGTCGACCATCGGGATGTCTTCGTCGAAGTCCACCAGCACCCGGAACATCTCCTGGAAGTCCGGGTCGGCGTCCTGCAACGCGTAGTACAGCTGGCGCGAACCGATGATGATCACCTTGACCTGCAACGGGATCATCTGCGGGTTGAGGGTCACAGTGGCCAGGCGGCCCAGCTCGCCCAGCGGCGATTCCATTTTCAGCTTGCGCGACTGCAGGGAACGCTTGAGGGCGTCCCAGACAAACGGCTCGCCGAGCATTTTTTCGGCTTCCAGGATCAGGAAACCGCCATTGGCACGGTGCAAGGCGCCGGGGCGCAGCTGCCGATAGGTGGTGTAGAGCGCGCCCTGGTCAGTGCTGTACTCGATACGGCCGAACAGGTTGTCGTAGGTCGGGTGCGGTTCAAACACCACCGGTGCGCCACCGTTGACCGGATGGCCGACCACCAGGCTGGGGCAGTACTGCTCTTCGAGCAGCTTGCGCGCCTGGGCGTCCGTCTTGGCGTCGTCGACCAGTTGCTCCACCACGGTTTTGAGCAGGTACACCTGCATGGCCTGCAGGTAACCGCAGACGGCAGCGTTTTCCGCGTACTTTTCCGACAGCGGTGCCAGCAACGGCTGCAGGGCCAGGGTGATGGTTTCTTCGTTGAACTGGCGCAGTTGGTTATTCGACTCACGCTTCCACTGCGGCAGGCTGGCCAGTTCTTCGTTGAGGCGTTCTTCGAGCTCGGAAATATCCGTGTGAAAACGCTCGCGGTCGGCTTCCGGCAACTGCGAGAACTCGGCCTCGTCCAGCGCCTTGCCGTCGAGCATCGGCGTGAATGCGATGTTGGAGCTGTCGCGGTACAGCGCCACGTCTTTTTCCAGGGCCAGGCGCTCGATCACGTCCAGGGCCTTGTCGTAGCGCTGGTTGAACGCCCGGTCGATGGCGCTTTTGCGCTGTTGATACGTCGGGTGCTCGAAGACCGCCGGGAAGGTGGCCACCAGGTTGTCGACCAAACCGTTGATATCGGCAATGAACGCCGCCGCCGCGCCGCCCGGCAATTCCAGGGCACGAGGCTCGCGAGGCTCATCGAAATTATTCACATAGACCCAGTCCGCCGGGGTCTGCAGGCGCTTGCCTTCGGCCTTCAGGTAGCGTTTGACGAACGAAAAGCGGCCGGTACCCGGCTCGCCCATGACAAATACGTTGTAACCGGGGCGTGGCATGGCCACACCGAACTGCAAGGCTTCAACCGCACGTTCCTGGCCAAGCACACCGCGAAAGGGCTCCAAATCATTGGTGGTCGAGAAGCTGAACTGTTCAGCGGAGAAAGGGCGAGTCAGCGCTTCGGGCGCTAGACGCAAGCTGGCAGCAACAGGATCAGGCATCGGGCTTCCTTACATCAGGCGGGGCAGATGACGGCATTCTGGCTCCCGGTTACGCACCCTGGCAAGGCGCGCTTGTGGGAAAGCATAGACAGGGGATGCGTCCTACAAAAAAATCGCGACAACTCTGATTGTTTTATAAAAACACACGGAACCCTTGGAACGTGCCTAAACTCCAAACTGCGCGGGTTGGACTAATAACCGATCCCTAGGGCGCTATGAAGTGCCTGAACCCTTGTCCATTGGTTTGCACACAAAGAGAACAAAGCTATGAAACGGATCCTTCTCGGTACTCTCTTCACCGTCGTCTCCCTCAATGCAATGGCAGAAGCACCAGGTGGCCCGAACTGTGGTTGGGGCAACATGTTGTTTGAAGGCCAGCGCGGTACTCCAGCTCACTTCCTGGCTTCCACCACCAACGGTACTTCGGGTAACGCCACCTTCGGCATGACCTCGGGCACCAACGGTTGCAGCACCAACAGCGCCCTGACCTATGGCGGCAAGTCCTGGATTGCCATGAATGGCATGATGAACGAGCTGTCCGAAGACATGGCCAAGGGTAACGGCGAAGCGCTGACTACCTACGCCGTGGTACTGGGTGTTGCACCGGAAGATCGTGAGCACTTCGCTGCCGTGACCCACGAGCACTTCCAGCAAATCTTCAGCAAGGCTGACGTGACCGCTGATGATGTGCACAACAACACCATTGCTGTACTGAAAAGTGATGCCCGTCTGGCGAAATACGCTACCCAGGCTTAAGCTCGACCAGCCCGCGCCTACCAAGGCGCGGGTTTTATTTTTGGACCCGCCTCCTCCTTGGGTCTTTATTATTTCCGACTTAAGTTGCCCCTATGCTCAAACGCTTTGCCTGGATGGCACTCTTTGCCTGCGCCCCGCTGTACGCGGCCCCGCATCTTGATGATCAACGTTTGCAGCAATTGGCCAACGATCCGTTCTGGCTGTCCCTCGGCCACTACGAAGCCGGCAAGATCAGTGGCTGGCGCAGCTATGTCAGCGACAAGAAATTTTTCCTCGCAGCCGACGGTGCCCACCACCCGGACGCCGAACTCAAGGCCACCATTGACGCGCTCTACGCGCCGGCCAGCCTGGGTGAAAAACACGCCCAATGCGTCTACCCCGCACGTACCCGCTGGCTCAAGGACCAGTTTCACCTCACTGACCTGCCTGCCGTGGACTGCACAGAATTCAAGCAATGGTTCAAGGACGTCGCCCCCCACAGCGCGGTGATGATCTTCCCGGCGGCCTACCTCAACAGCCCGTCGTCGATGTTCGGCCACACGCTGCTGCGCATCGACCAGGCCGATGTGCAAAGCAACAACACCGCCCTGCTCAGCTATGCGATCAACTTTGGCGCCTACATCGAAGGCTCCGACAACAGCATCCTCTACGCCTGGAAAGGCCTGATGGGTGGCTATCCCGGCCTGTTCGCCCTGGTGCCTTACCAGGAGAAGCTGTCGGAATACCGCAGCCTCGAAAACCGTGACCTGTGGGAATACCGCCTCAACCTCACGCAAGTCGAGACCGAGCGCATGGTCGAGCACGTGTGGGAACTCAAGCAGATCCAGTTCGACTACTTTTTCTTTGACGAAAACTGCTCCTACCGCTTGCTGGAACTGCTGCAAGTGGCACGTCCCGGCCTGCGCCTGACCGAACAGTTCCCGCTCACGGCCATCCCGACCGACACGGTCAAGGCCGTGAAAGACGCCGGCCTGGTGGAGAAAATCGACTACCGGCCCTCCCGTGAACGCGAGCTGCTGGAGCGCGCCAAGCCGCTGGACAGCGACGAGCAGCAATGGGTACTGAAAGTCAGCGACGACCAGAAGCAATTGCAAGAGCCGGCCTTCAAGGCCCTGCCCCGCGACCGCCAGGCCCTGATCATCGACGCCGCCTACCGCCTCGGCCGCTACCGCGCCAACGGCCTGGAACGCGACACCGAACGCTCCCAGCGCAGCTTCGAACTATTGCGCGCGATCAACCAGAACCCGGCGCCCGACCTCAAGATCACGCCCCCTGGTCTCCCGGAAAACGGCCATGAATCGCGCACCTGGCAGGCCGGCATCGGCACCCGTGGCGACAAGGCCTTCGGCGAATACGGCCTGCGCATGGCCTATCACGACCTCAACGACAACGCCGAAGGTTTCCCCCTTGGCGCACAGATCGAGATCCTGCAGATGAAACTGCGCCAGTACGAAGGCAACCACTGGCAACTGCAGCAACTGGACCTGGCCACCATCCGCTCCCTGACCCCGCGCAACGCCCTGCTGCAGCCGTGGTCATGGCAAGTCACCGGCGGCCTGGAGCGGGTACCGGGCAAGCACGACGACGAAACCCTGGTCGCCCACGTCAACGGCGGCGCCGGCGGCACCTGGCAACTGCGCGACGACATGCTCGGCTTCGCCCTCGGCACCGTGCGCGTGGAACACAACAACGACTTCAACGAAGCCATCTCCCCAGCGGCCGGCTTCAACACCGGCGTGCTGTGGAAAAACCCACTGGGCAACCTGAGCCTGGAAGCCAAGGGCGACTTCTTCACCAACGGCGAAGTACGCCGCAGCATCAGCCTCAACCAGCAATGGGAACTGTCCCGCAACCTGGGCCTGCGCCTGAGCGCACAGCGCGAGTACAGCCATTTGTCGACACCGGTGAATGAAGTGATGCTGGAAGTGAAGTGGTATCACTACTGACCATAGGACCTGTAGGAGCCGGCTTGCCGGCGATCGCATCACCTCAGAGCAACTGATACACCGAGGTGCTTGCATCGCCGGCAAGCCAGCTCCTACACAACAACACCTTTCTCACCTCCCTTTCACACCGCCCCGACAAATCCCCTTCTAGACTCTTCCCTATCAGCCGTGAAACGGCCAGGGAGTACGCCATGTGGCGGTCTGCAGTAATGCTGTGTGCGGTGCTGGGGTTGGCGGGTTGCCAGTCGACCCATCAGGATTTGCTGGCCAAGGGTTATCCACCGGCGTTTGCCGACGGTTTTGACGACGGTTGCAGCAGTGGTCGCCAGGCGGCGGGGGTGATTACCGGGGAGTTTCGCAAGAACGTGCCGCGGTATCTGAAGGACCGCCAATACGCCGAAGGCTGGGAGGATGGTTTTCGCCAATGCAAGGCCATGCGCGAGAACGAGGAGTTGCGCGATTACAAGGAGCACCACTGGGACGACCGTGATCGCGAATGGCAGCAGGAGAAAGACCGCGACGCAGCCCGGGCCTATCGCTCGCAATAGGTCGCTTTCAGACATCCATCGAAACTAAAGCGCGGCGACCATGGCCCAAACTCCATAGAGGGAGAACACCATGAGCCGAGCTTTTGTAAACGAAGACAACGCCGCAGCCCAGGCCGACCAGCCGGTGGAGCGCCAGGTCAGTGAGCAGCCTAACCGCCTCACCGCGCAAGGGCTGGCGCAGTTGCAGGCCAAGGTTGCGCAGTTACAGCAGGAATACAGCGCCGAATCCGCCAAGGGTGAGCACGCTGATAAACAGCGCCAGGCGGACCTTGAGCGGGATTTGCGCTACTTCAATCAACGGGTGCAGAGCGCCCAGGTCGTGGCGCCCGTCACCTCCACCGACAAGGTGCAGATCGGTAGTTGGGTGACGTTCGCCAATGAGCAGGATGAACAGCAGCGCATTCAATTGGTCGGCGAAGACCAGGCCGATGCCGGCGCAGGCTTGATCAACTGGGGCTCGCCCCTGGGACGCGCCTTGTTGGGCGCCCAGGTCGGCGACGAGGTGCTGTGGCAACGCCCCGTCGGCGATCAGTTGATCGAAGTGCTGCGTATCGAGGCCGAGGCTTAGACGATGCCTTGAGCCAGCATCGCATCGGCGACTTTCACGAACCCGGCGATGTTGGCGCCTTTCACGTAGTTGATCCGGCCGTTTTCTTCACCGTAATGCACGCAGGCATGGTGGATCGACTGCATGATGTTATGCAGCTTGCTGTCCACCTCGCCCGCCGTCCACAGCAGGCGCATGGCGTTCTGCGACATTTCCAGGCCGCTCACGGCGACGCCGCCAGCGTTAGAAGCTTTACCCGGCGCGAACAGGGTGCCCGCCTCGATAAAGATATCCACAGCCTCGAGCGTGGTCGGCATGTTGGCGCCTTCCGCCACGCAGATGCAGCCATTGCGCAGCAAAGCGCGGGCGGCGTCGGCATCGAGTTCGTTCTGGGTCGCGCAGGGCAAGGCGATGTCGCACGCCAGTTCCCATGGCGTCTGGCCTTTGCGGAATTCCAGGCCGAAACGCTCGGCCAGTTCGCTGATGCGGCCGCGCTGGACGTTTTTCAGCTCCAGCAGGGCCGACCATTGCGCTTCGGTCAAACCGCTTTCGGCGTACAGGGTGCCTTCGGAATCGGACAGGGAAATCACCTTGCCGCCCAGGTCCATGACCTTGCGCGCCGCGTATTGCGCCACGTTGCCGGAGCCGGACACCGCCACACGCTTGCCCTCAACCCGCTGGTTGTTGCGCTTGAGCATCTCTTCAGCGAAGTACACGCAGCCGAAACCCGTGGCTTCCGGGCGGATCAGGCTGCCGCCATACGTCATGCCCTTGCCGGTCAACACGGAGGTGAACTGGTTGCTCAGACGCTTGTACTGACCGAACAGGAAGCCGATCTCACGGGCGCCCACGCCGATATCGCCGGCCGGCACGTCCACGTCCGCGCCGATGTGGCGATACAGCTCACTCATGAAGGCCTGGCAGAAGCGCATGACTTCAGCATCGCTCTTGCCCTTGGGATCGAAGTCCGAGCCGCCTTTGCCGCCGCCCATGGGCAGCGAGGTCAGGGAGTTCTTGAAGGTCTGCTCGAAGGCGAGGAATTTCAACACGCCCAGGTTCACCGACGGGTGGAAACGCAAGCCGCCTTTGTAGGGGCCGATGGCGCTGTTCATCTGGATACGGAAACCGCGATTGACCTGGACCTTGCCGTGATCATCCACCCACGACACCCGGAAGGTAATCGCGCGTTCCGGCTCGCAGATGCGCTCCAGGATGCCCGAGGTCAGGTAGTGGGGGTTGGCTTCCAGAAACGGCCACAGACTGCGTAGGACTTCTTCTACGGCCTGGTGGAATTCCGGCTGGTCCGGGTCGCGTTTCTTGAGGCGGGCAAGGAAGGATTCGACGGATTCGATCATGGAAAGTCTCGGCAAATTGATTGTTTTTAAAGGAGATTGAGCCGGACCTTAGCAATTCGCGCCGCACCTGAAAAGCGCAAAATGTCGCCTTTATGAATTTAAATGGTGCGTTTTATATAACTGTATCCAATTTTAAGGGCTTTTATGCACCCTTTCAGGGATTCAAATCAAACCGCGCGCACCATCAAATTCCAGGCAAAAAAAACGGAGCCCGAAGGCTCCGCTCTTTCAAACCACCAACCCGAATCAGGCCAGTTTTTTGTGACGCACACGGTGCGGCTGCGCAGCGGCTTCGCCCAAGCGCTTCTTACGGTCCGCTTCGTACTCGGTGTAGTTACCCTCGAAGAACACCGCTTGCGAGTCGTCTTCGTACGCCAGGATGTGAGTCGCGACGCGGTCAAGGAACCACCGATCGTGAGAGATCACAATGGCGGCGCCCGGGAAGTCCAGCAGGGCTTCTTCCAGGGAACGCAGGGTTTCAACGTCGAGGTCGTTGGACGGTTCGTCGAGCAGCAACACGTTGCCGCCCTCTTTCAGGGTCAGGGCCAGGTGCAAGCGACCACGCTCACCACCGGACAGGTCCTTGACGAACTTCTGCTGATCGCCGCCCTTGAAGTTGAAACGACCGACATAAGTACGCGACGGGATTTCATAGTTGCCGATGCGGATCTGGTCGGAACCGTCGGAAATCTGCTGGAACACGGTCTTGCTGCCGTCGAGGTCGTCGCGGCTCTGGTCCACACAGGCCAGTTGCACGGTTTCGCCGATCTCGATGCTGCCGGAGTCCGGGGTTTCCTTGCCCATCAGCATGCGGAACAGCGTGGACTTACCAGCACCGTTACCACCGATAACGCCGACGATTGCGCCTTTTGGCATGGAGAACGACAGGTTGTCGATCAGCACACGGTCGCCATAGCCTTTGGAAACGTTCTTGAACTCGATGACCTTGTCACCCAGGCGCGGGCCGGCCGGAATGTAGATCTCGTTGGTTTCCGAACGTTTCTGGAATTCCTGCGACTGCATTTCTTCAAAGCGTTGCAGTCGGGCCTTGGATTTGGACTGACGGGCCTTGGCGCCTTTGCGCACCCACTCCAGTTCTTCCTTCATGGCTTTTTCGTGGGCCGATTGTTGCTTGGATTCGGCAGCCAGACGGTCGGACTTGGCTTCCAGCCAACCGGAGTAGTTGCCCTCGTAAGGGATACCGGCGCCACGGTCGAGCTCGAGGATCCAGCCGGCAACGTTGTCCAGGAAGTAACGGTCGTGCGTGATCGCAACCACGGTGCCCGGGAAATCGTGGAGGAAATGCTCCAGCCAGGCGACGGAATCGGCGTCCAAGTGGTTGGTTGGTTCGTCGAGCAGCAGCATGTCGGGGGCCGACAGCAGCAGGCGGCACAGGGCCACACGACGCTTTTCACCACCGGACAAGTGTTCGACCTTGGCATCCCACGCCGGCAGGCGCAGCGCGTCGGCGGCGACTTCCAGCTGGCGTTCCAGGTTGTGACCGTCGCCAGCCTGCAGGATGGCTTCGAGCTTGGCCTGTTCGGCGGCGAGCTTGTCGAAGTCGGCATCCGGTTCGGCGTAGGCGGCGTAGACCTCGTCCAGGCGCGCCTGGGCGTCCTTGATCACGCTGACGGCCTCTTCAACCACTTCACGCACGGTCTTGGTAGGGTCCAGCTGAGGCTCTTGCGGCAGGTAGCCGATGTTCAGTTCTGGCATCGGGCGGGCTTCGCCTTCGAACTCGGTGTCGACGCCGGCCATGATTTTCAACAGGGTGGATTTACCCGAACCGTTGAGGCCAAGCACGCCGATCTTGGCGCCAGGGAAGAAGGACAGCGAAATGTTTTTCAGGATTTCCCGCTTCGGAGGGACAACTTTACCCAGCCGATGCATGGTGAAGACGTATTGAGCCAAAATGTGGACCTCATAAAAGTAAGAACAGGCCTACGTAGCGTCATGGCGCTGTACATAGTGTTGCGAATCTTCAAGGTTAACCTAAGTGACCGAGCGTATCGAAGCCTATCTGTTAGATTAGCCGGCCAAAACCCTCAGGGGTTCCAGGAGACACCCTTCATGCTTGGCGTCCTATCCGCACTCGGGCTACTGCTATTAATGCCGGGGCCTACCAACACACTGCTGCTGCGCTCGGGATTACTCGCGGGTTTCCGGCGCGCCTGGCCGCTGAGCCTGCTGGAGTGCCTGGCCTACCTGACGCAGATCTCGTTCTGGGGCTACTTGCTCAGCCATATCGGCGACAACGCGCCCTGGAGCCTGAAGCTCGTGCAGTTCGCTTCGGTCTGCTATTTGATCAGGACTTGCTACTTACTGTGGTGCCATCCCGACGAAACACTCCACACCGAGGCCGAGGCACGGGTCTCCACGCTGAATTTCTTTTTGCTCACACTGATCAACCCCAAGGGATTACTGATCGTGTCGTTTATCGTCCCAATGCACACATTTATCGACTTGACCTTGTACGTGCATTTCGTCGCACAGTTCAGCGCCGTGGTGATACCGGTGGGCTGCGTCTGGGTGCTGCTGGGGGCCCGCATCAAACGAGGCGGGTACGCGTGGTTGACGCCGCACACCATCAACCGCACGGCCTCTGTGGTTATCAGCCTGTTCACGCTGGCGATCCTGACCCGGCTGGCGGACAGCCTGATCCACACCGGCGGCGCCCTCTAGTGCCCGCCAGGCGGGGCTGGCACTTTGCCACAAGTCAAGGCATGCTAGCCGCCCTCCGGGCGTCCGGCTTATAGTGCACGTCGCGCGCCAGTCCAGCCAAACCGCAGGATCACAGCTTGTCCAAAGTCACGCCGCCAACTCCTCTGCGCGCCGCTCATATTGCGCCGGGAGCGCCCCTGCACGGCACCCTCAAAGGCGCATTGGCGACGCTTGTCCTCATGCTGCTCGCGTTATTGTTCTGGCAGTTGCTGGACCAGTTGCAGCAAAACCAGAAGAACCAGCAGCAATACACTATCGACTACAGCGCCGACCTGGCTGAACAGATCAGCCTGAACATGGCCCTGAGCGCAAAGATCGCCCTGAACCTGCTGCCGATGGTCGAGCCACCGCGCGACAGCGAACAACAACAGGCGTTGATGCGCACCTTGCAGCGCTCGCTGCCGGAACTGCGCAGCGTCGCCCTGCTCGCTCCCAGCGGCGCAATGATCAGTGACAGCGCCACCGACAGCCAGGACAGCGCCTGGCTGGAAGAATTGGTGCAGCGTAGCCACGCCCAGTCCTATTACCTGAGCAACAGCAACGACGGCACCATCATCTATCTGTTGCTGCACCAGCCCAGCGGCGGTTCACGCCTGTATTGGGCGTTGCGCCTGGCGCCCAACTACCTGGCCAACCTCACCCGCCAGGACGGTGAGGGCCAGCGCCCGATGTGGGTCATCGAGAATCGTGTCAACCATCGCGTCATCAGCCGTGACAGCGGCATGCCAGCCCAATGGGCCGGCGCCCTCACCCCGGACGAACTGAATAAAAGCGTACTGGTCACGCCCCTGAGCAAAAGCGACTGGCAATTGCGCGGGCTGTTCGACCGCACGGCCGTGCTGGAGCAATTGCTCCCGGCCTTCATCGGCAAGTGCCTGCTGGGCCTGGCGTTCTCACTGGTCCCGGTGATCGTGCTGCTTAACATGCGCCGTCGCCAGCGCCAGGTGCACGAAGGCCGCCGGCGCTACCAGGACATTTTCGAAGGCACCGGCGTGGCCCTGTGCGTGCTCGACTTGTCGGGCCTGAACGCTTTCTTCGACAAGACGCTGCTCGAAACCCGCGAGCAGTTGCACGCCTGGTTGCAGGACAACCCCGACCAGCGCCAGCAACTGCTCAAGGAACTGCGCATCACCGAGGTCAACCAGGTGGCGGTGCGGCTGCTCAACGTAGGCTCCTGCGAGGAGGCCTGGGAACGCCTGATTGATGACTGCCCGCGCAATGCCACGTCCATCGGTTACCAGATTCTCGAAGCCGTGCTGACCCAACAGAACCAGTTGGAGCTGGAAATCCAGCTCAAGGACGTGGCCGGCAACGAACAATACCTGTGGCTGGTGATGCGCCTGCCGGAGCAGCAGGACGACTTCAAGGCCGTGATCCTCAGCATCAGCGATATCACCAGCCGCAAGCTGATCGAGCTGTCGCTGGTGGAGCGTGAGAGCTTTTGGTCGGACGTGGTGCGCACTGTGCCCGACCACCTGTACGTGCAGGACGTGATCAGCCAACGGATGATTTTCAGCAACCACCATTTGGGGCACACCCTCGGCTACAACAAGGCCGAACTGCAGCAAATGGGCGAGTACTTCTGGGAAATCCTGCTACACCCTGAAGACGCCGAGCATTACCACGACTTGCGCCTGGCGCAACGCCAGGTCGGCTATACCACCCAGTTGCAATGCCAGCTGCGTTTCCGTCACCGCAACAACCAGTGGCGGCGCTTTGACATCCGCGAACAGGCCCTGGCCCGCGACAAGTCCGCGCAGATCACCCGCATCATCGGGGTGGCCAAGGACATCACCGATCAGATCGAAGCCAGCGAATCCCTGCGTGACAGCGAACAACGCTACCGCATGCTGGCCGAAAGCATCAGCGACGTGATCTGCTCCACTGACAGCCAGTTGGCCCTCAACTACATCAGCCCCTCGGTCAACGCCGTGCTGGGCTATGACGTGGACTGGGTGTTCAAGAACGGCTGGCAGTCGATCATCGCCAACCCGCAGCAACTGACCGGCATTTATAGCCTGGTGGAACAGGTCAGCCGTGCATTGGGCGATGTCGAGGCACTGAACACCCTGCGCGACGAAGTGCAGACCCAGTTGTTCCTGTTCGACTGCCTGCGCGCCGATGGTCGCAAAGTGCCGATCGAGCTGCGCCTGGTGCTGGTGTGGGACGAACACGGCGCCTTCGAGGGCATCCTCGGCGTGGGCCGCGACATCAGCCAGCAACGCCGCGCCGAGAAAGACTTGCGCATGGCGGCCACGGTATTCGAGCACTCCACCTCGGCGATCCTGATTACCGATCCTGCGGGTTATATCGTGCAGGCCAACGAGGCCTTCAGCCGGGTCAGCGGCTATGCGGTCAGCGATGTGCTCGACCAGTTGCCGAACATGCTCACCGTCGACGAACAACAGGAAGCCCACCTGCGCTACGTGCTCAAGCAGTTGCACCAGCACAGCACCTGGGAAGGCGAAGTGTGGCTCAAGCGCCGCAATGGCGAGCATTACCCGGCGTGGGTCGGCATTACCGCCGTGTTCGACGACGAAGGCGACCTGGCCAGCTATGTGTGTTTCTTCAGCGACATCAGCGAGCGCAAGGCCAGCGAGCAGCGCATCCACCGCCTGGCCTACTACGACGCCCTGACCCACCTGCCCAACCGCACGCTGTTCCAGGACCGTCTGCACACCGCGCTGCAGTCGGCCGAACGGCAGAAGTCGTGGGTGGTGCTGATGTTCCTCGACCTCGACCGCTTCAAACCGATCAACGACTCCCTCGGCCACGCCGCCGGCGACCGCATGCTCAAGGAAATGGCCACGCGCCTGTTGGGCTGCGTGGCCGAAGACGACACCGTGGCGCGCATGGGCGGCGACGAGTTCACGCTGCTGCTGCAACCGCGGGTCAGCCGCGAGATGGCGCTGAACCGGGCGATTCATGTAGCCGAGCAGATCCTCGCCAGCCTGGTGAAACCCTTCGTACTGGAAGGCCGCGAGTTCTTTGTGACCGCCAGTATCGGCATCGCCCTCAGCCCGCAGGACGGCAATGAGCTGAGCCAGCTGATGAAAAACGCCGACACCGCGATGTATCACGCCAAGGAGCGCGGCAAGAACAACTTCCAGTTCTACCAGGCCGACATGAACGCCAGTGCCCTGGAGCGCCTGGAGCTGGAAAGCGACCTGCGCCACGCCCTGGACCAGAACGAATTCGTGCTCTATTACCAACCGCAGTTCAGCGGCGACGGCAAACGCCTGACCGGCGCGGAGGCCTTGCTGCGCTGGCGCCACCCGCGTCGTGGCCTGGTGCCGCCGGGGGACTTTATCCCGGTGCTGGAAGAACTGGGCCTGGTGGTGGACGTGGGTGACTGGGTGATCAGCGAAGCCTGTCGCCAGCTCAAGACCTGGCACCAGAACAAGGTGCGCGTGCCGAAAGTCTCGGTGAACATCTCTGCGCGGCAGTTCTCCGACGGCCAGTTGGGCACGCGCATTGCCACCATCCTCAAGGACACCGGGCTGCCGCCGGCGTGCCTGGAGCTGGAGTTGACCGAAAGTATCCTGATGCGCGAAGTCAACGAGGCCATGCAGATCCTCGACAGCCTGAAAAACCTGGGCCTGAGCATTGCGGTCGACGACTTCGGCACGGGCTATTCGTCGCTCAACTACCTCAAGCAATTCCCCATCGACGTGTTGAAGATCGACCGCACCTTCGTGGATGGCCTGCCCTCCGGCGAACAGGATGCGCAGATTGCCCGCGCCATTATCGCCATGGCCCACAGCCTGAACCTGGCGGTGATCGCCGAGGGCGTGGAAACCCATGAGCAGTTGGACTTCCTGCGTGAGCATGGGTGTGACGAGGTGCAGGGTTACCTGTTCGGGCGGCCGATGCCGGCGAACCGGTTCGAGGCGCAGTTCAGCAATGATGCGCTGTTCATGTTCGACTGAAATGTTGCGGTGAGGCGACTGGCCTCATCGCCGGCAAGCCGGCTCCTACAGGTGATCGCATTCCAACTGTAGGAGCCGGCTTGCCGGCGATGGCGGCCGTACCATCACCGCTTATCCCCAGATGAGCCCCGCTTATCCGCGACATGATGTCCTTTCATATGCCATCTAAAACCCATTGGGTTAGAATGCCCTCCTTTTCTGCCCCCGATCCTTGAGGACCGCCATGTTCAGCCGTGATTTGACTATTGCCAAGTACGACGCCGATCTCTTCGCCGCCATGGAGCAAGAAGCCGTGCGCCAGGAAGAGCACATTGAGCTGATCGCTTCGGAAAACTACACCAGCCCTGCGGTGATGGAGGCTCAAGGTTCGGTTCTGACCAACAAGTACGCCGAAGGTTACCCAGGCAAGCGCTACTACGGTGGTTGCGAGTACGTCGACGTGGTTGAGCAGCTGGCCATCGACCGTGCCAAAGAACTGTTCGGCGCCGATTACGCCAACGTCCAGCCGCACGCCGGTTCCCAAGCCAACAGCGCCGTGTACCTGGCCCTGCTGCAAGGCGGCGACACCATCCTGGGCATGAGCCTGGCCCACGGCGGTCACCTGACCCACGGCGCCAGCGTTTCCTCCTCCGGCAAGCTGTACAACGCCGTTCAATACGGTATCGATGCCAACGGCCTGATCGACTACGACGAAGTCGAGCGCCTGGCGGTTGAACACAAGCCAAAAATGATCGTGGCTGGTTTCTCTGCCTACTCGCAGATCCTGGACTTCCCACGTTTCCGCGCAATCGCAGACAAAGTGGGCGCGTACCTGTTCGTCGACATGGCCCACGTGGCCGGTCTGGTCGCCGCTGGCGTCTACCCGAACCCGGTGCCTTACGCTGACGTCGTGACCACCACGACCCACAAGACCCTGCGCGGTCCACGTGGCGGCCTGATCCTGGCGCGCGCCAACGCTGACATCGAGAAGAAGCTGAACTCCGCTGTATTCCCAGGCGCCCAGGGTGGCCCGCTGGAGCACGTGATCGCCGCCAAAGCGATCTGCTTCAAGGAAGCCCTGCAGCCTGAGTTCAAGACCTACCAGCAACAAGTGGTCAAGAACGCCCAGACCATGGCCAGCGTGTTCATCGAGCGCGGCTTCGACGTAGTCTCCGGCGGTACCGAGAACCACCTGTTCCTGCTGTCGCTGATCAAGCAGGACATTTCCGGTAAAGATGCTGACGCTGCCTTGGGCAAAGCCTTCATCACCGTGAACAAAAACTCCGTGCCGAACGACCCACGTTCGCCGTTCGTCACCTCGGGCCTGCGCTTCGGCACCCCGGCGGTGACCACTCGCGGCTTCAAGGAAGCAGAGTGCAAGGAACTGGCAGGCTGGATCTGCGACATCCTGGCAGACCTGAACAACGAAGCCGTGATCGACGCGGTGCGTGAGAAGGTCAAGGCCATCTGCAAGAAGCTGCCGGTGTACGGCGCTTGATTGCAGTTGCTTGAACAAGAAGCCCGGCTCTAGAGCCGGGCTTTTTTATGTGCAAAATTTGAGTTGAGATGCAATCAATGTGGGAGCGGGCTTGCTCGCGAAAGCAGTGGTTCAGTCAGCACATGTATCCACTGAAAGACCGCTTTCGCGAGCAAGCCCGCTCCCACATTTTTGATCGTATTTCAATTCAGGATTCGTAAACCCGTGCAAATCCTTCGCGGATTTTGTCTTCCGGTAACTCATCGGCAATAAACACAATCACGCTCTCGCGCACCTCGCCTTCGGCCCACTCGGTATCCCAATCGAAACCGTAGAGCTTCAGAACACCCTGGAACACCATGCGCCGGTCTTCGCCGGCAATGTTCAGCACGCCCTTGTAACGCAGCAATTGCTTGCCGTGGTCTTCCAGCAGCTCGTTCATAAACTCGCTGAGCCGGTCGATATCCAGCGGCTCCTCAGTCCGCAGCACCAGGCTGGAAATGCGGTCGATGGACGGCGCAGCACTGACCGGGCGCAGGCTCATGCCAGCGTTGAGGTTGAAGCCGCGTACATCGAGCAATTCCGCCAGGTCGATGTTGCCATGGTCCACCACACGAATCGGCGCACGGCGGTTGATGCGGGTGAGGCGCTCGCTGAGTGCATCGAAGGTGGCGTCATCCACCAGGTCGCGCTTGCTCACCAGCAGGCGGTCGGCAAAGCCGATCTGGGCCTGGGCGATGGTCTGGGTCAGGTGGTGCTCGGCGTGGGCGGCGTCCACCAGGGTGATGATGCCGTCGAGGATGTAGCGCTCGCGCAGCTCCTCGTCGATGAAAAAAGTCTGGGCCACGGGTGCCGGGTCGGCCAGGCCGGTGCACTCGATCACCAGGCGGTCGAAGGCGATCTCGCCGCTGTCCAGGCGTTCGAGCAGCAGGTAAAGGGCCTTGGTCAGGTCGGTGTGGATGGTGCAGCACACGCAGCCGTTAGACAGGGTCATGACTTGCACAGGCTCGGCACCCAACAGCTGGGTGTCGATGCCGGCGTCACTGAATTCGTTTTCGATCACGGCGATTTTAAGCCCGTGCTCGGCCTTGAGCAGGTGGCGCAGCAAGGTCGTTTTGCCAGCGCCAAGGAAGCCGCTGAGTACGGTGACGGGAATGGGGGTCAACAAAACACAAATCTCCCATGCGCTGAAAAAACTGTAGGAGACCGGCTTACCGGCGATGGCGGTGTTGAAATCGCCATCGCCGGCAAGCCGGGCTCCTACAGTGAGGTGTTGTGATCAAGTGCGTCGTTTCAACAGCACTTGGGCCCACCCTTACCGCCGTAACGGGCCTCTTGGCGTTCCCGGAAGAACGCCTTGTAGTCCATCATCGGCTTGTCCGGGTGTTTGGTTTGCATATGCTCGACGTAGGTGTCGTAGTCGGGCATGCCGACCATCAGGCGCGCGGCCTGACCGAGGTATTTACCGAGGCGACTGATGTCATTGAACATGGTTGCAATCCTCGATCACGCGTCCGGTACCGCCTGGAACGGGGCTTCTTTATCCGTACGCTCTTTGTTGCCCCAGGCGGCGACGCCGACCTTGAGCGCATAGAACAGGATGCTGAAGACCACGAACAGGAACAGCGCCGTCAGCGTTGCGTTGGTGTAGGCGTTCCAGATCACGTGCTGCATCTGGTCGATGCTCTTGGCCGGGGCCAGGATCTGGCCGTTGGCCAATGCATCGCTGTACTTCTTGGCCAGCGACAGGAAGCCGATCGCCGGGTTGGCGTCGAACAGCTTGATGAAGCCCGCGGTGGTGGTGCAGATCAGCAGCCAGACGGCCGGCAGCATGGTCACCCAGATGTAGCGTTGGCGTTTCATTTTGATCAGCACAACCGTTGCAAGCATCAGCGCGATACCGGCCAACATCTGGTTGGAGATACCGAACAGCGGCCACAAGGTGTTGATGCCGCCCAGTGGGTCGATCACGCCTTGGTACAGCAGGTAACCCCACATCGCCACGCAACCGGCGGTCGCGATCAGGTTGGCGGTCCACGACTCGGTGCGTTTGAGCGCCGGCACGAAGGAGCCCAACAGGTCCTGCAGCATGAAGCGACCGGCACGGGTACCGGCGTCGACGGCCGTCAGGATGAACAGCGCTTCGAACAGGATCGCAAAGTGGTACCAGAACGCCATGGTGTTCTGACCCGGCAGTACGCTGTGCAGGATCTGCGCGATACCCACCGCCAGGGTCGGAGCACCACCGGCGCGTGCCAGGATGGTGGTTTCACCGATGTCATGGGCCACGGCAGACAGCGCCTCGGGCGTAATCGCAAAGCCCCAGCTGCTGACAGTCTGTGCCACGGTGACCACGTCGGTACCGACAATCGCGGCCGGGCTGTTCATGGCGAAGTACACGCCCGGCTCGATCACCGACGCGGCAACCATCGCCATGATGGCCACGAACGATTCCATCAACATGCCGCCGTAACCGATGTAGCGGGCATGGCTTTCACTGGCCAGCAACTTCGGCGTGGTGCCCGAAGAGATCAGCGCGTGGAAACCCGAGACCGCGCCACAGGCAATGGTAATGAACAGGAACGGGAACAGGCCGCCCTTCCACACCGGGCCGGTGCCGTCGATGAACTGGGTCAGTGCCGGCATTTTCAGGTCGGGCATGGTCACCAGGATGCCGATGGCCAGGGCGATGATGGTGCCGATTTTCAGGAAGGTGGAGAGGTAGTCACGTGGCGCCAGGATCAGCCACACCGGCAGCACTGCGGCGACGAAACCGTAGCCGATCAGCATCCAGGTTATTTGAATGCCGGTGAAGGTGAAGGCCTTGGCCCAGACCGGATCAGCGGCAATCTGCCCGCCCAGCCAGATCGACCCCAGCAGCAACAGCACGCCGATGATCGAAATTTCACCGATGCGGCCCGGACGGATGTAGCGCATGTAGATGCCCATGAACATCGCGATCGGGATGGTCGCCATCACCGTGAAGATGCCCCACGGGCTCTCGGCCAGGGCCTTGACCACGATCAGCGCCAGCACCGCGAGGATGATGATCATGATCAGGAAGCAGCCGAACAGCGCGATGGTCCCCGGGATGCGGCCCATCTCTTCGCGAACCATGTCGCCGAGGGAACGGCCGTTACGACGCGTGGACAGGAACAGGATCATGAAGTCCTGCACCGCGCCGGCCAGCACCACGCCGGCAATCAGCCAGAGCGTGCCGGGCAGATAGCCCATTTGCGCCGCCAGCACCGGGCCGACCAGCGGGCCTGCACCGGCAATCGCCGCAAAGTGGTGACCGAAAAGGATGTGTTTGTTGGTCGGCACATAGTCCAGACCGTCGTTGTTGATCACTGCGGGGGTGGCCCGCCGTGGATCGAGTTGCATCACGTTATTAGCGATGAACAGACTGTAGTAACGGTACGCAACCAGGTAGATGGCCACAGCAGCGACCACAATCCACAAGGCGTTGATCGCTTCGCCGCGGCGCAAGGCCACTACGCCCAGGGCGCACGCTCCTACAATTGCCAGCACCAGCCAGGGTAGGTGGCGTAGCAGGCTATTATTATTTTTCATTTTTATATTCCAGCCAGGGTGGACAGAAAGGACAGCCATCCGGAGTTTAGCGCTACTGGCCTTAAAGGCCACCCCCCTACGTTGGTCTAGAGCCTTGCGGCGGCAAAAAAAGCAGAAATAAAGGCCCGATGATGGCTCGGGGCTACAATCCCTCTATCCACAGAGGATTTGACCATGAGCGAGCAACCCTCAGATCGCCGACGTTTTCGGCGTATTGCCTTTGATGCGCGCACGACCATTGCACAGGACGGCTGGAATTGGCCGGTGCAACTGGTGGATTTATCGCTGAAAGGTTTACTGGTGAAACGGCCCGACGACTGGCGGGGTAATCGCGCGGAGTTCTTCGACGTGGATATTCGCCTCGATCCGCAGGCGCATATAAAGATGCAGGTCAAACTCGCCCATGACGATCATGGCCAGTTGGGCTTTGAGTGCGAGCACATCGACGTGGAGTCGATCAGCCATTTGCGGCGGCTGATCGAGCTGAACCTGGGTGATGAGGAGGAACTGCACCGGGAGTTGGCGGCATTGCTGGAAACCTGACGGCCCGCGCAACCCTGTAGGAGCCGGCTTGCCGGCGATCGCGATGGGTCAACTGACAGTCCGCCATCGCCGGCAAGCCGGCTCCTACAAGGGTATGCGTTTACTCGAACAGTGCGTCCAACGCCTGTTCCAGTCGCGTCACGCCAATGATCTTTATCCCAGGCGGCGACTCCTTGGGCGCATTGCCTTTAGGCACGATCGCTCGCTTGAAGCCATGCTTGGCCGCCTCTTTCAAACGTTCCTGCCCACTCGGCACCGGGCGCACCTCGCCCGACAAACCGACCTCGCCAAACACCAGCAAGTCATGGGGCAATGGCCGGTTGCGCAGGCTGGACATCACCGCCGCCATCAATGCCAGGTCGGACGCGGTCTCCAGCACCTTGACGCCGCCGACCACGTTGAGGAACACGTCCTGGTCGTGGGTGGGAATACCGCCGTGGCGGTGCAAAACGGCCAGCAGCATCGCCAGGCGGTTCTGATCAAGGCCCAGGGTCACGCGGCGCGGGTTGGCCAAATGGCTGTCATCCACCAACGCCTGGACTTCGACCAGCATCGGCCGGGTGCCTTCCCACGTGGCCATCACCACACTGCCCGGGACTTCTTCCTGGGCGCGGGTCAGAAAGATCGCCGACGGGTTGGAGACTTCTTTCAGCCCACGGTCAGTCATGGCAAACACACCCAACTCGTTCACCGCGCCAAAACGGTTCTTCACCGCCCGCAGCAAACGTAGGCGGCCGTCGGACTCGCCTTCGAAATACAGCACGGTGTCGACCATATGTTCCAGCACCCGTGGCCCGGCCAGTGCGCCCTCTTTGGTCACATGGCCGACCAGGAAAATCGCCGTGCCGCTCTGCTTGGCGTACCGTACCAGCAGCGCCGCACTCTCGCGCACCTGGGACACGCCGCCCGGCGCCGACTGCAATTGTTCAGTGAAAATCGTCTGGATCGAGTCGATCACCATGACCTTGGGCTTCTCGATACGCGCCGTGGCGATGATGCTTTCGATGCAGGTCTCGGTCATCACCCGCAGTTGGTCCTGGGGCAACCCCAGGCGACGGGCGCGCATGGCGACTTGCTGCTGGGATTCTTCGCCGGTGACATACAGCGCCGGCATGCGGCTGGCGATGCTGCACAAGGTTTGCAGCAGGATGGTCGACTTGCCGATGCCCGGATCGCCGCCGATCAGCACCACTGAGCCGTCCACCAGGCCGCCGCCCAGCACCCGGTCCAATTCGCCGGACGCGGTGGAGAAACGCGGGATCTCTTCGACGCTGACTTCGGCCAGGGTCTTGATCTGTGCCTGTTGCCCGGTCCAGCCGGCACGACCGGTGGGGGCTGCGGCGCCGCCACTCTCGATCATGGTTTCAGTCAGGGTGTTCCACGCGCCGCACTCGGTGCACTGGCCGGCCCACTTGGGAAAGGTCGCGCCGCACTCCGTGCAGCCGTACATGCGCTTGGCCTTTGCCATTTGAGAACCTCCAACTGAAAAACCGCGATGATAGCTCAGCGCGGCGCCGGGGTCCGGATTTCACCGCTGGCCAATCGTGAAGCACTGTTGCCGACCGGGTCTTCGGCGTTGAGATCGGCGCCTCTGGCTTTCAGTTCGTCCAGCAACTCGACCCGCTTGAACAACCCGGCGTACATGGCCGCCGTCTGCCCGGCACCGTTGCGTTGGTCGGGGTTGCAGTCGGTGGTCAGCAAGCGTTGGGCGATTTTCAACTCGCCCTTGAAGATCGCACCCATCAGCGCCGTGTTGCCGCGTTTGTCCTGCACGCAGGCGTCGGCACCGGCGTTGAGCAGGCGCTCCACGAACGGGCCCTGGCCGTGGTAGGCGGCGAGGATCAACGCGGTGTAGCCCTTATCGTCTTGGGTGTTGAGGCTGTAGCCGGAGTCGATGAAGGTGTTGAGCATGTCGAGGTCGCCACGGCGGGCGGCGTCGAAGTAATAGTCCTGCAGTTGTGTCTTGAGCTTCGCAGGGTCGGCCGGTTCGGCCCACGCGCCGAACGCCAGGCATGCCAACACAGCGCCTATGAAAATTCGCATAGCCAATCCTCCGTATTACCCCCTTTTGTAGGAGCCGGCTTGCCGGCGATGGCGTATTCGAGGACGCCATCGCCGGCAAGCCGGCTCCTACATAGGGGGTTGCGTGGTCAGTCGGTGAGTTTTGCCGCCAGCGCCTTCACGCGTGCCAGGTCACCCTTGGCAACCTTGGTCACGCCAGTGCCGTACTCGGGATCGGCCTTGTAGAGGAACGACAGGATGATGTGCTTGCTCTCGTCATCGGTAGTCGCCAGCGAGCCGCCGAAGTTGTCGATCAAGTCCTGGCGCTCTTTCTTGCTGAAAGAACGGTACAGGTCACCGGCCTGCTTGAAGTTCTGCTCACGCTGGATCTTCGCCTGCTGGGTGCTGCCCGACAGTGGCGACTGGCTGTAGCGTGCGGGTTGCGGCTCTTCCCGTGGCAACAGGCGGCTTGGCTGGTAGTTCACGCCGGTCGTGGTCTTGCCGAAGTTCATCGCGCCGTCCTGGTTGCCGTTATTGACGGTCACCCGTGGGGCGTTGATCGGCAGTTGCAGGGCATTGGCGCCCAGGCGGTACATCTGGGTGTCGGCGTAGGAAAATACGCGGCCTTGTAGCAAACGATCTTCCGACGGTTCGATACCCGGCACCAGGTTGGCCGGGGCCATGGCCACTTGCTCGGTTTCCTGGAAGACGTTGGCCGGGTTGCGGTTCAGCACCATTTGCCCGACTTTGCGCTCAGGCACATTCGGCCAGATCTTGGTGGCGTCCAGCGGGTCGAAATCGAACTTGGCCAGGTCTTCAGGCTTGAGCACCTGCACGTACAGGTCCCACTTGGGGAAGTCGCCCTTGTTGATATGGGTGACCAGGTCGTTGGTCATGTGGCTGTAGTCGCGGCCCTGGACTTCGGTGACCTGCTTGGCGTCGAGGTTCTTGATGCCTTGCAGGCTCTTCCAGTGGAACTTGACGTAGTGCACTTCGCCTTTAGCGTTGATCAACTTGTAGGCATGCACACCGTTGCCGTCCATTTCCCGGTAGCTGGCCGGGGTGCCGGAGTCGGAGTACAACTCGGTCAGCGTACGAGTGGCTTCGGGCACATGGGAGAAGAAGTCGAAGCGACGAGAGTCATCGTCCAGGTTGGTGCGTGGGTCCGGCTTGAAGGCGTGGACCATGTCCGGGAACTTGATGGCATCGCGGATAAAGAACGTCGGGAAGTTGTTGCCTACCAGGTCCCAGTTACCTTCTGCGGTGTAGAACTTGGTGGCGAAGCCGCGTGGGTCGCGCAGGGTTTCCGGGGAGTGGTTGCCGTGGACCACGGCGGAGAAGCGTACGAATACCGGCGTGGCTTCGCCGGCGGCGAACACCTTGGCCTTGGTCAGGTCGCTGAGGTTGTCAGTGACGGTGAAGGTGCCGTGGGCGCCGGTGCCACGCGCGTGCACCACCCGCTCAGGGATGCGCTCGCGGTCGAAACGCTGCAGTTTTTGAATAAGCTGTACGTCTTGCAGCAGCACCGGGCCAGTAGCGCCGGCGGTCTGCGAGTTCTGGTTGTCACCCACGGCAGCGCCATTATCGCGGGTCAGGTTGGCGGCTTGCACAGACAGGGAAAGCAGGCTGGCAGTCACCAGCACCAACGCAGATCGCGCTGAAACAGGCCTGCGGCTCATTGGATTCTTCATCGAGGTTTCCTCTGGTTTTTTTGGTGCACATTCAGTTGTGCTTGCCAGAGGCTAGTGACCCGAGCGTCAGAAGATAAATAGAAAAGCCGTACCAACCCGATTAATAAAATAATGTGGTAACCCACTGATATAGCGGGTATTTCGCGCGCGATTGGTGGCACTTTGCAAACTATTTGCGATTTAATGTGTCGATAAAAACTAACAGTGTTAACAGTTGTGTCGGGCAAGCCCGCTATGACTGAATTACACTGGGTTCCACCCTTCTCATCTGTAACAAGGAATAACCTATGGGCGTGATCAGTGAGTTCAAGGCCTTCGCGGTCAAAGGTAATGTGGTCGACATGGCCGTCGGTATTATCATCGGCGCAGCCTTCGGCAAAATTGTTTCCTCGTTTGTAGGCGACGTGGTGATGCCACCGCTCGGTCTGCTGATCGGGGGGGTGGACTTCGGCGACCTGGCGATAACGCTCAAGGCAGCGCAAGGCGATCTGCCTGCGGTTGTCCTGGCGTACGGCAAGTTCATCCAAAGCATCATCGACTTTGTCATCATCGCGTTTGCGATCTTCATGGGTGTGAAGGCAATCAACCGCCTGAAGCGTGAAGAGGCCGTGGCGCCGAGCCTGCCACCGACGCCGAGCAAGGAAGAAGTGTTGCTGGGTGAGATCCGCGATCTGCTCAAGGCACAGAACGACAAGCCGCTGCAGTAAATATCGGCTTGAAAAAAAGGCGCCTGCTTGAAGCGCCTTTTTTATTACCAGTAGTTTTCCACCGCCACCTGGCCGGGGCGGCGGCTCAAGCTCAGGTTCATGTCGCGCTGTTTGAGTAACTGCCGCGTGTCATCGACCATCTGCGGGTTGCCGCAAATCAGCACGCGCGAATGTTCCGGGGTCAACTCGACGCCGGCTGCGCGCTCCAACTCGCCGTTCTCGATCAGTGTGGTAATGCGCCCGTTGAGCGCCCCCGGATGCTGTTCACGGGTGACGGTCGGGATGTAGGTGAGCTTGTGTGCGTATTCAGCCAGGTACTCGCGTTCGCCCAGTTCCTTGATCAGGGTTTGGTAAGCCAACTCCTTGGCCTCGCGCGCGCTGTACACCAGGATGATGCGTTCGAATTTCTCCCAGGCCTCGAAGTCCTGCAGGATCGACAGAAACGGCGCTACCCCGGTGCCGGTGCCCAGCATCCACAAGTCACGGCCATCCACGAATCGGCTCAACGTCAGGAACCCGGTGGCCTGGCGCTCCACCATCAAGGTATCGCCCACCCGCAGGCGGCTCAGCTCGCTGGTGAACTCACCGTCCGGGACGACGATGGAGAAGAAGTCCAGATGCTCGTCAAACGGTGATGACACCAAGGAGTACGCACGCCATACGGTGCTCCCATCCGCCTTGGTCACCCCCAGGCGCACGAACTGGCCCGCGGTAAACCGAAAGCCCGGGTCACGAGTGGTGCGCAAGGTAAACAGGCTGGGGGTCAGCGATTGCACGTCGAGCAAGGTCTGGCGGGTAAATTTCTCAGCACTGGCCGTCATGGGGGGCTCCGTTCTACAGGTGCCCTAGTGTCCCTCAAAGTCGCGCGCGGAAACACCCACGCAGGGTAGTGGCATCATCAACGTACACGATGATGGCAACATAATTGCACCACTAATCAATTCGCTATTAGCGTTCCAGGCAGTTTTATAAACAGGTTGTTAGTTGGCCGCTACAGCATCTTCAAGCCCCTAAAAAGCCGGGACTTTCCAACTAGCAGCTAGCAGCGCCAACTTACCCCTGGCAGAAAAATTCTTAAACCCGCCCGCGCAAGAACGAAAATTTTCTCTCGCAATGTAGTCCGTGTCCTACACTCACTTTCGTGCGGTTTTGGGGGTTCAGGACGTACCCCAGGCCATGAAAACCATGGAGAGTGACCAATGATCAATTGGCGAAATACCCGACTCCGTAAGCTGGAAGGCGAGAACGAGATCACCAGTGTGTTTGAGATGGTCATCAACCAGGCGTATGAGCTGGGCTTTCAATACTGCTCTTTCAAGATGACATCCCAACAGCCAAACAACCAAACCAATCCATTTGAAATCAGCAACTACCCAAACGAATGGACAACTTTATATAAACAGGCACGCTTCTTCGATGTAGACCCCATTGTGAAACGCTGCAAAGAGTGTGTATTGCCTATTGTCTGGGAGGAAAAGACCTTTAAGGACGCACCCAGCCTCTGGTCGCTGGCCCAGACCTTGGGCGTGAACGTGGGGTGGACCCAGGCCGTACATGATTTCCAGGGTGTGTTCAGCATGTTGACCCTGGCACGTGGCAAACACGACGTCAGCCCGCAAGAGCTTTACGAAAAAGCCGGCCAGGTATTGTGGCTGTGCCATGCAATGCATGCCGTGGTGGCGCAGAAGTATGCCGAGACCCCGGACGTCAGCCCGGCCAGCAAATTAACCTCACGGGAAAGGGAGATCCTCATGTGGTCCGGCAAGGGCAAGACCGCAGCAGACATCGCCACCATCCTGTGCTTGTCCGAACGAACGGTTGGCTTTCATATCTGCAGTTGTTTCAAAAAGCTGGGGGTCAATAACAAGATTGCCGCCGTGCTCTGCGCCGCACGCAGCGGGATTATTTGACTGGCAAAGAAACACCGCATGTATTCCCGCTGAAAAAAACGTAACATTTACGGCCAATTCTGAGTGTTGAGCAGCCCCCGGGGCCGCCCGTTGTTCACTCAGACGGTTTGGCCGAAGACTGCCGAACACCCATCGTTTACCCAGAGCCTCCCCCGCCATGCCCCTGCTCGAAAGCCCCTTCGCCCAGCTCGATCTGATTCGCCAGCCAGAGCAACATAACGATCCGCTGCAAGCCTTCGATGCCGCCGACGAGTACCTGCTCAGTCATCTGGCCGAACAGCAGCCGACGGTGACGACGCGCGTGCTGGTGCTTAATGACAG
Source organism: Pseudomonas sp. AC112 (assembly GCF_979253545.1). Taxonomy (NCBI): domain Bacteria; kingdom Pseudomonadati; phylum Pseudomonadota; class Gammaproteobacteria; order Pseudomonadales; family Pseudomonadaceae; genus Pseudomonas; species Pseudomonas sp. AC112. Next base: position 3,124,971 of record NZ_CEEDCM010000001.1, on the reverse strand, counting down.
CTTCGGCGCCCTGGCTGCCAGCCTTCAAGGCCAGGTGCAAGTCACGTCCAGCGGCGATTCATTCCTGGCCGCCCAGGGCCTGGAGAAAAACCTGGTGCGCAACGGCAAGGCCTTTGATGCGGTGGCCTTTATTCCCGCCAGCCAGTTTCCGGTCGGCCCTTTTGATCGTGTGCTGATCCGTGTGCCGAAAACCCTGGCCTTGCTGGAGGAACAGCTGATCCGCTTGCAGGGCCAATTGGCGCCGGGCGCAGAAGTGATCGCCGGGGCAATGATCAAGCACTTGCCACGGGCGGCGGGCGAGTTGCTGGAGCGTTACATCGGGCCGATGCAGGCGTCGCTCGCGGTGAAGAAAGCGCGGTTGCTGATCGCCACTGTTGAAGATCGCCCCACCGCCGTCTCGCCCTACCCCACCCGCTACACGTTGGACACCCCGGCCATCGAGCTGCTGAACCACGCCAACGTGTTCTGCCGCGAAAGCCTGGACATCGGCACCCGCGCCTTCCTGCCACACCTGCCGAAAAACCTGGGCAGCGCACGCGTGGCGGACCTGGGTTGCGGCAACGGTGTGCTGGCGATTGCCAGCGCCCTGCAAAACCCCGAAGCGCACTACACCTTGGTGGATGAGTCCTACATGGCCGTGCAGTCGGCAGCCGAGAACTGGCACGCCGCACTCGGTGAACGCGATGTCGTCGTGCGCGCTGCCGACGGCCTGGCCGGGCAAGAGCCGCAATCGCTGGACGTGGTGCTGTGCAATCCGCCTTTTCACCAGCAGCAGGTGGTGGGCGACTTCCTCGCCTGGCGCATGTTCCAACAGGCGCGCGAAGCCCTGGTGGTCGGTGGTGCCCTCTATATAGTAGGCAACCGTCACCTGGGTTATCACACCAAGCTGGCGCGCTTGTTCCGGGGTGTCGAGCAAGTCGCCACCACGCCTAAATTCGTGATCCTCAAAGCGCGCAAATAAAAAAACCCTGCTTCTCTGGCGAAAAGCAGGGTTGAAAACCGGGCTGCACAGCCCGGATCGGGATGTCAGTGGGTGGTCAGGCCGGCCGCATTCATGAACATGCGCATCAGGCTGGCCACGACGAACAGGGCCAGCACGCTGCCAGTCCAGATCATCGCCAGCCACCCCAAGCGTCGCCACAATGGCTGCTTCTCGGCCTGTTCAATCTCGTGCAACGAAGGTTTACCGGACATGGGACGACCCTCCTAGTGATAACCGTCTTCGTGGGTGACCTTGCCGCGGAACACGTAGTAGCTCCAGAAGGTGTAGCCCAGGATGAACGGGATGATGAATAAGGTGCCCACCAGCATGAAGCCCTGGCTTTGCGGTGGCGCGGCAGCGTCCCAGATCGATACGGATGGCGGAATGATATTCGGCCACAGGCTGATGCCCAGGCCGCTATAGCCCAGGAAGATCAGCACCAGCGTCAGCAGGAACGGCGTGTAGTGCGCATTACGCGCCACCGCGCGGATCAGCCCATACATGGTCACCAACACCAGGATCGGCACCGGCAGGAACCAGAACAGGTTCGGCAGGGTGAACCAGCGCGAGGCGATTTCCGGGTGCGTCAACGGCGTCCAGATACTCACGATGCCAATCACCGCCAGCACCACGAAGGCCAACGGCCGTGCGAGGTTGTGCATCTTCTCCTGCAGCGGGCCTTCGGTCTTCATAATCAGCCAGGTGCAGCCGAGCAACGCGTAGGCGATGATCAGCGCCACGCCGCAGAACATCGTGAACGGCGTGAGCCAGTCCAGCGAGCCGCCGGCAAACTGGCGATCCACCACCGGGATGCCGTCGATAAACGCCCCCAGCGCCACGCCCTGGAAGAACGTCGCTGCCAGCGAGCCGCCGATGAAGGCCTTGTCCCACAGGTGACGCTTGTGATCCTTGGCCTTGAAGCGGAACTCGAAGGCCACGCCACGGAAGATCAAACCGATCAACATCAGGATCAGCGGCAGGTACAGCGCCGACAACACCACTGAATAGGCCAATGGGAACGCGCCGAACAGCGCCGCGCCCCCCAGCACCAGCCAGGTTTCGTTACCGTCCCACACCGGGGCCACGGTGTTCATCATCACATCACGGTCGGTCTTGCCGGGGATAAACGGAAACAGGATGCCGATACCCAGGTCGAAGCCGTCCATGACCACGTACATCATGATGCCGAAGATGATGATCACGGCCCAGATCAGCGGAAGATCAATACCCATCTCAATGCCCCTTGTGCTGGATGTGCGCGTGATCGTCGTCGCTGCCGTCATCGGCTGCAGACAACGGACGAGCCGGTGTGCGTTTCTGGCCAGGGCCACCGTGGGTAGGTTCGCTGCCTTCGTGGGTCTGAGGCCCTTTGCGCACCAGGCGCATCATGTAGCCCAGGCCCGCACCGAACAGCGCGAAGTACACCACCACGAACAACACCAGGGTGATCGTCATCTGCGCCAGGCTATGCCCGGAGGATGCGTCCGCCGTGCGCATCAGCCCGTAGACCACCCACGGCTGGCGACCGATCTCGGTGGTGAACCAGCCGGCAAGAATCGCGATCAGGCCGGACGGCCCCATCCACAGCGCCAGGTACAGGAACGGCTTGGACGTATACATCTTGTCGCCCCGGCGCAGCCAGAGGCTGAACAGGCCGGTGAAGATCATCAGGAAGCCCAGGCCGACCATGACCCGGAACGACCAGAACACAATGGTCGAGTTGGGACGGTCCTCGGGCGGGAACTCCTTGAGCGCCGGTACCTGCTTATCCAGGGAGTGGGTGAGGATCAGGCTGCCCAGGTACGGAATTTCAACCGCGTACTTGGTTTTCTCGGCCTTCATGTCGGGCCAGCCAAACAGGATCAGCGGCGTCGGCTCGTTGCCGATGTTTTCCCAGTGGCCTTCGATCGCGGCGATCTTTGCCGGTTGGTGCTTCAAGGTGTTGAGACCATGGAAGTCGCCAATCACCGCCTGGATAGGCGCAACGATCAGGGCCATCCACATGGCCATCGAGAGCATTTTGCGGATCGCCGGGTTGTCCTTGCCGCGCAGCAGGTGCCAGGCCGCCGATGAGCCGACGAAGAACGCCGTGGCCACAAAGGCCGCCGTGGCCATGTGCGCCAGGCGATACGGGAACGACGGGTTGAAGACCACGGCGAACCAATCGGTGGGAATCACGCGGCCATCAATGATTTCGAAGCCCTGGGGCGTCTGCATCCAGCTGTTGGACGAGAGGATCCAGAATGTGGAAATCAGCGTGCCCACGGCCACCATCACGGTGGAGAAGAAGTGCAGGTTGCGCCCGACCTTGTTCCAGCCGAACAGCATCACGCCGAGGAAACCAGCCTCGAGGAAGAAGGCCGTGAGCACTTCGTAGGTCAGGAGCGGGCCGGTGACGGCGCCGGCGAAATCCGAGAAGCGGCTCCAGTTGGTGCCGAACTGGTACGCCATGACCAACCCGGAGACCACGCCCATGCCGAAGTTGACGGCAAAGATCTTCGACCAGAAATGGTAGAGGTCACGGTAGGTGTCGTTATGGGTCTTGAGCCACAAGCCTTCCAGCACCGCGAGGTAACTGGCCAGGCCGATGGTGATCGCCGGGAACAGGATGTGGAAAGAGATGGTGAACGCAAATTGAATTCGGGCGAGATCTAGCGCCTCCAAACCGAACATAAGTCTTCCTCTGTCAGGTAATACCGGCTGCTGGCGGGAGCCTGCACCCACTGCCCCCACGGATATGGAGTCTGGCGAATTTCAATTCGTTTCTTTTTTTAACCCACCGCGTAGGGAATCTGGCCCTGGGGCCGCCAGGCCAACGCCCGGGCGGGCATTGATCTGGATCAAGCATTGCTGAAAGAGTAGTCCCATTTTCAGGAATGAACTGTGTGGTCTTTTGCCGCGTGACAGACTGCCTCAGCTCAGTTGTTGCAACTATCTGTTACAACTTAATGATAATCTCGGCGCTCCCTCCGGCCCTGACCTGAATTCCCGATGCCTAGTGAACCCGCGTTGCTGTTGCGTCATCACCGCCCTTTCATCGCGTTCTGGCTGGCGCGCATCTTTACCGCCAGTGGTTTCCAGATGCTCACCGTGGCCATCGGCTGGAACCTCTACCAACTGACCGGCAATGTGCTGGACCTGGGGTTGGTCGGGCTGGTGGAGTTCGTGCCACGGGTGCTCTTCATGCTGCACACCGGGCACGTGGCCGACCGCTATGAACGGCGCAAAGTCGCGGCCATCTGCCAGACCGTGCAGGCACTGATTGCCCTGTCCCTGGCCATAGGCGGCCTGACCGGCAACGTGACCCGCGAGATGATCTTTATCCTCGCGTTCCTGCTGGGCGCCGCGCGCTCGTTTGAAATGCCCACCACCCAGGCGCTGTTGCCGAGCATCGTGCCCAGCGCACTGTTCCCACGGGCCGTGGCTTCATCGCAGTCGGCCCAGCAACTGGCAACCATCGTCGCGCCGGCGCTCGGCGGTTTGCTCTACGCCTTTGGCAGCGTGTGGGTGTATGGCCCCACCGTGGTGCTGTACCTCATCGCCTGCGTGCTGACCCTCAACCTGCCCGCCCGCCAGACGCCGCTCAACAAAGGCAAGGCGACCCTGGATTCACTGTTGGCCGGCATCCGTTTTATCCGCAGCCGCCCGGACATCCTTGGCGCCATCTCCCTCGACCTGTTTGCCGTGTTGCTGGGGGGCGCCACCGCGTTGTTGCCGGTGTTCGCCAAGGACATCCTGCTGACCGGCGCCTGGGGCCTGGGCCTGCTGCGTTCGGCGCCGGCCGTGGGTGCGTTGTTGATGTCGCTGTGGCTGGCGCGGTTCTCGGTGGACCGGCATGTCGGTCGCGTGATGTTCACCGCCGTCGGCGTGTTCGGCGTGGCGACCATTGCCTTCGGCCTGTCCACCTCGTTCTGGTTTTCCCTGGCGGTGCTGGTGGTGCTGGGGGCAGCGGACATGATCAGCATGGTCATTCGCGCGTCGTTCGTGCAGTTGGAAACGCCGGATGAAATGCGCGGGCGCGTCAGTGCGGTCAACGGCTTGTTTATCGGGGCGTCCAACCAATTGGGTGAGTTCGAGTCGGGCATTACCGCCCACTGGTTCGGCACCGTGCCCGCCGTGGTGATGGGCGGGATCGGTACGCTGGTGGTGACGGGGGTGTGGATCAAGCTGTTCCCGACCCTGGCGAATCGCGACCGCATGCATGTGCCGGTGGAAGAGCCCAACGTCTAAGGTGTGCCTCAATACCTGTGGGAGCTGGGCTTGCCCGGCTCCCACAGTTGATTTTCAGTGGGTCATAGGTCCGGGTCAGAGCACCTTATCCAAGGTAATCGGGAACTCACGCACCCGCTTGCCCGTGGCGTGATAAATCGCATTCGCCACCGCCGCTGCCACCCCGACTATCCCGATCTCCCCCACGCCCTTGGACCCCAGGGCATTGACGATCTCGTCATGTTCCTCGACAAACACCACGTCGATCTCGCCAATATCCGCGTTAACCGGGATGTGGTACTCGGCCAGGCTGTGGTTCATGTAGCGCCCCAGCTGATGGTCGATCTGGGTTTCTTCGTGCAGGGCCATGCCGATCCCCCACACCACGCCGCCAAGGATCTGGCTGCGGGCCATCTTCGGGTTGACCACACGCCCGGCGGCAATCGCACTGACCACGCGGCGCACCTTGATGGTGCCGAGGTCTTCGTCCACCTGTACCTCGACAAATACCGCCGAATGGGTGGCAGTGCTGTAGCCTTCGCGTTTTTTATCGGGCTCGCTGTCGACCTGCACCTCCAACCCATCCTCGCCGCTGTCCTTGACCAACTGCGCCAGCGACACACTCACGTCCCCGGTATGCAGGTGGCCGTCTTCGAAGCGCACGGATTCGGCCTCCTTGAAGACCGGGTACGTCTGCCGGGCAATGGCCAGCAGTTTGCCGGTCAATGCTTCGCAGGCTTGCTGCACGGCCGTGCCGACCGAGGACACGGTAAACGACCCGCCCTGCAACGGCGCGGTGGGTAATGACGAATCGCCAAGCAGAAACACCACGTCCTCGACGGCCACACCGCTGGCTTGCGCCGCGATCTGGGTCATCACCGTGTAAGTGCCGGTGCCGATATCGGTGGTGGCACTGCTGACCGTCAGCTTGCCTTGCGCGTCGATCCGCGCCTTGGCGCTGGCCTTCATCTGCATGGCTTCCCACACCCCGCCGGCCATGCCCCAGCCGATCAACTGGCGCCCGTCACGCATGCTGCGCGGCTCGGGGTTGCGCTGGCTCCAGCCGAAACGCTCGGCACCTGCGCGATAACACTCGCGCAGGGCCTTGCTCGACCAGGGTTTGTCTTCGTTCTGGTTGCGCTCGGCGTAGTTGATCAGCCGCAGTTGCACCGGGTCAATGCCCAGGGCGCAGGCCAGTTCGTCCATGGCGCACTCCAGGCCAATCACGCCGAGGGCAGCACCGGGGGCGCGCATGTCCAGGGGCGTGAATACATCCAGTGGCACCAACTTATAAGTAAGCTGCACGTTATCGCAGTGGTAAAGCATGCCGCTCCACTCCACCACATGCTCGCTGAAATCCTCGAACCGCGAGGTCTGGCCGATGGCGGTGTGCCCCAATGCCGTGAGGCGTCCATTCGCGGCGGCGCCCATTTGCAAACGCTGCAAGGTGCGCGGGCGGTAGCCGAAGGTGAACATCTGTTGGCGGGTCAGGGTGACGCGCACCGAACGCTTGAGCGCCAGGGCGGCCATCACCGCCAGCGGCAACTGGTACTGCGGGCGCAAGCCAGAACCAAAGGCGCCACCGACGAACGCGGCAAAGATACGCACCTGGCTTTTATCCAAGCCGAAGACCTTTTGCACATAGGCCTGGCAATTCTGTGGGCCCTGGGTCTTGTCATGGATGTGCAGGGTACCGTCCGGCTGATACAGCACGGTGCTGGCGTGGGGCTCCATCGGGTTGTGGTGTTCGATGGGCGTGCTGTAGTGCAAGTCCAGGCTGACCGCAGCGCCGGCCCATTCGGCCTGGAAGTTGCCGCGCGGCGCGGGCGGGGTCTGCGGCGAGGCATGCGCCTGCTCTTGCTGGGCCAACAGGTCGGTTTCGAAGGCTTCGGTTTCGTACTCGATGTCTACCAGGGAGCCGGCATGCCGCGCCAGCTCGAGGTTGTCGGCGATCACCAACGCCAGGGGCTGGCCGCTGTACAGCACGCGGTCGTTGTACAGCGGGCGAAACGGCGAGCCGTCGGCGGCGTCGTCGTCCTGGAAAGCATCGTCATAACTGGCGATTTTTGGCCGGTTGAGGTGATGGATAACCGCCACCACACCCGGCAGGGCCAGCGCCTTGGAGGCGTCGATGCGCAGCACACGGCCCTTGGCGACGGTGCTGGACACCACACTGCCATGCAGCAGGCCATCCTCGGGAAACTCACCGGCATAACGCGCTTGGCCGGTGACCTTGAGCAGACCGTCGACGCGGTCCAAGGGTTTGCCGATTGCGGTCATGAGCGTTCTCCTGCGACAGCGGCGTCACTCAGGGCACGAATGATCCCCCGGCGTGCCAGCTTGATCTTGAACCCGTTGTGTTCCAGCGGCTCGGCGTCTTGCAACAGGGCATCGGCGGCGTGGCCGAAGGTTTCGCGGCTGACCACCTGGCCGATCAGCCCGGCTTCCACTGCGCGGTCGCGCCAGGGTTTGTGGGCCACGCCGCCAAGGGCCAGGCGGGCATCGACGATGATGTCGCCGTCCAGCTCAAGCGCTGCCGCCACCGACACCAGGGCGAAGGCATAAGACGCGCGATCGCGGATTTTCAGGTAGTTGCTATGGTGCGCCAGGTTGTCGGCAGGCAGCTCGACAGCGGTGATCAGCTCATCGTCGGCCAGCAGGTTGTCGCGTTGCGGCGCATCACCGGGCAAGCGATGAAAATCGGCAAACTCGATGATCCGCGCACCACCACGGCCTTCGACATGCACCCGCGCCTCCAGCGCCGCCAGGGCGACGCACATATCGGAGGGGTGGGTGGCGACGCACTGCTCACTGGCGCCGAGGATCGCATGGATACGGTTCAAGCCGGTGCGCGCAGGGCAGCCACTGCCGGGCTCGCGCTTGTTGCACGGCACGGTGGCATCATAAAAGTAGTAGCAGCGGGTGCGCTGCAACAGGTTGCCGCCAGTACTGGCCATGTTGCGCAGTTGCGGCGAGGCGCCGGCGAGGATGGCCTGGGACAGCAGTGGGTAACGCTGTTCGATCAGCGGGTGCCAGGCCAGGTCGGCGTTACTCACCAGGGCGCCGATCAACAGGCCCCCGTCGGTCGTCTCCTGAATGTCATGCAACGGCAGGCCGGTGATGTCGATGAGGTGCTCGGGGCGGCTGATGTTTTCTTTCATCAGGTCCAGTAGGTTGGTGCCCCCGGCAATAAAGCGCGAGGCGCCACTGCTCAGGTGCACGGCCTCCTGTACATCGACGGGCTTGCTGTAATGGAAGGGGTTCATTGCTCACCTCCCACGACTTCCACGATGGCGTCGCGGATATTGCTGTAGGCGCCGCAGCGGCACAGGTTGCCGCTCATCAGCTCCTGGATTTGCGCGCTGTCGTTGGCACGACCTTCATTGGCCAGGCCCACGGCCGAACAGATCTGGCCGGGGGTGCAGTAACCGCACTGGAAAGCGTCGTGCTTGATGAACGCCTGCTGCATCGGGTGCAGTTGGTCGCCGTTGGCCAGGCCTTCGATGGTGGTCAGCTCGGCGCCGTCGCACATCACCGCCAGGGTCAGGCAGGCATTAATTCGTTTGCCGTCGCGCAACACCGTGCAGGCGCCGCATTGGCCGTGGTCGCAGCCTTTTTTACTGCCAACCAGGTCGAGTTGCTCGCGCAACAGGTCGAGCAGCGTGGTCCAGGGCAACACATCCAGTTGGCGGTCCTGGCCGTTGAGGCTCAGGCGTATCGAGTGGCTGGCGAACGGTTGGGCCGCCGCGCCATTGGGGGTCGCGCTCATAAACACCTCACGGGTTGGTGGACATCCGCGGCGTTCAGGAAAGTCGCCGTCTCAGGGGTACGACTTCCCGGGGTATTGAGCGTTCAAGGTGATTGATCAGCGGATATTGAGCTGCGTCGACAAGGTGTTGCGCGGCGGGTTGATGGACGAGTTGCTGTATTGGAACCAGCCCTGGGCCTCGACATTCAAGTCAAACACATAGATGTAGCCCATCAACGTACCGGCGCCACTGCAGGCTTCGCTAACGTTGCCGACCTGGCACACCGCCGTGCGCTGGCCATTCAACACCGCGCCATTGAAGAGGCCGACCGGGTTATTCCCCAGGCCCACTTCCATCACCGACACCTTGGTGGGGCCGCGGTGTGTGCACATCGCGGTGTCCTGCGCGCGCTCGGGAATGGTTTCCGTGCAACCGGCCGACTCAACCTTGAACACGCGCACTTCGCTCAAGGGCGGTGCAGTCGCGCCCCACGCCGGTGCTGCGCCGAGCAACAGGCTGATACAGGGGATCAGGGCTAGACTCCACGGGCTGGTGTTTTTCATGTTGCAGGTGACCTTCGTTTAAACGTCGGCGCAGTATGCCTCAAGGCCTCGGCTGCTGGTATGATGCGCCGCTTTTTCCGATCCTCTCTGAAACCACAGGCGCTTGGCGCAGTTTGTGCTTTGACTTAGAGGTCAACAAATCACGACGCCACAGAGCGTCACAGGGAGCAGGCATGCTGGAAAAGCTGTTTCAACTCAAGGCACACAACACCAACGTGCGCACCGAGATCCTCGCGGGCATCACGACATTCCTGGCCATGGCCTACATTCTGTTCGTGAACCCGAGCATCCTCGGCGAAACCGGCATGGACAAGGGCGCCATCTTTGTCGCGACGTGCCTGGCAGCGGCCATCGGCTCGACCGTGATGGGCCTGATCGCCAACTACCCGATCGCACTTGCGCCGGGCATGGGCCTCAACGCCTTCTTTACCTACACCGTGGTTCTGCACATGGGCCACACCTGGCAGGTTGCACTGGGCGCGGTGTTTATTTCGGCGGTGCTGTTTTTCATCCTGTCGATCTTCCGCATCCGTGAGTGGATCATCAACAGCATCCCGCTGCCGCTGCGTTCGGCGATTGCCGCCGGTATCGGCCTGTTCCTGGCGCTGATTGCCCTGCACAACGCCGGTATCGTGGTCGGCAACCCGAACACGCTGGTGGGCATGGGTGACCTTAAAAAGCCCGCAGCGATCCTCGCCACCCTCGGCTTTATGCTCATCGTGGCGCTGGAAGCGCTCGCCGTGCGCGGTGCAGTGCTGATCGGCATTCTGGCCGTCACCCTCGTGTCCATCCTGCTGGGCGTTACCGAGTTCGGCGGCGTTGTGTCGATGCCACCGTCCCTGGCCCCCACGTTCCTGCAACTGGACATTAAAGGCGCGTTGGACATTGGCCTGGTCAGTGTGATCTTCGCGTTCCTGTTCGTGGACCTGTTCGACAACTCCGGCACCCTGATTGGCGTTGCCAAGCGCGCCGGCCTGATGGGCAAGGACGGCCACATGCCGAAAATGGGCCGTGCGCTGATCGCCGACAGCACCGCCGCCATGGCCGGCTCCTTGCTGGGTACGTCGACCACCACCAGCTACATCGAGTCCGCCGCAGGTGTGAGTGCCGGCGGCCGTACCGGTTTGACCGCCATCGTGGTCGCGATCCTGTTCCTGTTGGCTTTGTTCTTCGCGCCGCTGGCCGGCAGCGTTCCCGCCTTCGCCACCGCGCCAGCATTGCTGTTCGTGGCGGTGCTGATGACCCAGGGCCTGGCCGAAATCGACTGGGATGACATCACTGTTGCAGCGCCGGTGGTGATCACCGCCCTGGCGATGCCGTTCACTTACTCCATCGCCAACGGCATCGCCTTCGGTTTCATCGCCTGGACCGCCATCAAGCTGCTTTCGGGCCGCTACCGCGAGCTGAACCCGGCGCTGGTGATTCTGTCGATTCTGTTTGTGATCAAGCTGGGCTGGTTCAACGCATGACTTTTGACGCCGCACGCTACACCGCTCAACTGCAAGACAAGGTCACGCGCTTGCGTGACCTGCTGGCACCGTTCGACGCGCCAGAGCCGCAGGTCTTCGACTCGCCGCTGCAGAACTTCCGCCTGCGCGCGGAGTTCCGCCTGTGGCGCGAAGGCGGTGAGCGCCACTACGCGATGTTCTCCCAGGACGACAAGCGCACGCCGATCCTGATCGAAGCGTTCCCCATCGCCAGCCAGCGCATCAACCAGTTGATGCCGCAGCTCAAGGCCGCCTGGCAAGCCAGCGCCGCCCTCAGCCATAAGCTGTTCCAGGTGGAGTTCCTCACCACCCTGGCCGGCGACGCGATGATCACCCTGTGCTATCACCGCCCGCTGGATGAGCACTGGCACACCGCTGCAAACCAACTGGCAGCCGACTTGAATGTCAGCATCATCGGCCGTTCCAAGGGCAAGCGCGATGTGATCGGCCATGACTACGTGGTGGAAAAACTCGACGTCGGCGGCCGCACCTTCAGCTACCGCCAACCCGAAGGCGCCTTCACCCAGCCCAACGGCACGGTGAACCAGAAGATGCTCAACTGGGCATACGACGCCCTGGGCGATCGCCCGGATGATTTGCTTGAGCTGTACTGCGGCAACGGCAACTTCACCCTGCCCTTGGCTACGCGTGTACGCAAAGTACTGGCTACCGAAATCAGCAAGACCTCGGTGAACGCGGCCCTGAGCAACCTCGATGAAAACGCGGTGGGTAACGTCACGCTGGTGCGTCTCTCCGCCGAAGAACTCACCGAAGCGCTGAACGAAGTTCGCCCGTTCCGCCGCCTGCACGGCATCGATTTGAAGAGTTACGAATTCGGCAGCGTCTTCGTCGACCCGCCGCGCGCCGGCATGGACCCGGACACCTGCGAACTGACCCGACGCTTCGACAACATCCTGTACATCTCCTGCAACCCGGAGACCTTGGCGGCGAACATTGCGCAACTGCATGACACCCACAAGATCACTCAGTGTGCGATGTTTGACCAGTTCCCGTGGACGCACCATATGGAATCCGGGGTGCTGTTGACCCGGCGCTAACCCCGCAAAACCTGCAGGAGCCGGCTTGCCGAAGCGGTTTTACAGATGAGTAAGCACAAAAAACCCGGCGAATGCCGGGTTGTAACCACTCATGCCGAGGGCTGGAAGTACCCCGCCAAGGCCCGCAAGTCCTGCTCGCTCAGCAACCCCGCGTAATACTTCAGCTGAATCCTCGCCAGCAGATACGCATGTCGCGCATTCGCCAAATCGCGGCGGGCGGTGAAGAGTTGTTGTTCTGCGTCGAGCACGTCGAGGTTGACCCGCTCACCGCCGGCCACACTCTTTTTCGTCGCAGCGACTAAAGCCGTGGCAGAGCTGACGGCCATTTCATAAGCACGCACTTTGGCCGCGCCGCTGGTGTTGAGGTTGAACTGCTTGCGCAACTCCACCAGCGTGGCCGAGGTTTGCGCGTCCAGCTCGTACTGGGCTTGGGACAGCTGGTTCGCCGCCTGCCGCGTGGAGGCCGATACGCCGCCACCGGCAAACAGCGGCAGGCTGACCTGGATGCCGACAGTGTTGGTGTCGTACTTCTGGTTGTAGCTGCTTTCCGAGTCGGAGTTGGTCTGGCGGCTGGTGGCGTACAGGCTGACCTTGGGCAAGTGACCAGCGCGTTTGCGCTCCACTTCATAGGAGGCCACGTCCAGGGCGTGGTGCTGGGATTTGAGTTCAGGGTTGTTGGCCATGGCCATCTCGCGCCAGGTTTCGAAACGATTGGGCTCCAGGGGCGCAATCTCGAATTGGCGCGTCAGCGGCGCCAGTTCTTCGATTTGCAGCGGTTGGCCGACGATGGCTTCCAGCTCGCGCAGGGCACTGTCCTGGGCGTCTTGCGATTCGATTTCTTCGGCCTGGGCCAGACTCAGGCGCGCCTGGGTTTCAAGCACATCGGTGCGCGTGCCTTCGCCGCCTTTGAGCAGGCGGTCATTGAGTTGCAGGCGCTCGGCATACGCGCGTTTCTGTGCACGGCTCAGCTCGATACGCTCCTGGGCCAGCAACGCCTGGCTGTAAGCATTGAGCACCCGCACCGCCAGTTCCTGGCTCTTGCCGCGAAAGCGCTCGTCGGCCATCAACGCCTGCGCGGTGCCCTGACGAAAACGCGCGTAGGCTTCGTAATCCAGCAGCGGTTGCTGCAACGTCAGGGTCGACGCATAACTGCGGTAATCACGGTCGCTTTTGACATCCCCCGCCGTCACTTCGGACTCGTTGCGCGAGTTGTTATAGCTCCACGACAAGTTCGGCAACAACGCGGCCCGACCGATCACACGGTTTTCTTCACCGCCTTCACGCTCCTGGATCGCGGCCTGAAACGTCGGATCATTGCGTAGGGCCAAGTCGTAGGCATCCAGCAAACCCAGGGCGTGCGCCGCCGAGGAACAACCGAAACACAGGGTCAACAACAGCGCCTTCATTCTTCCACCAGGGCCATATGGGTGCGATCCATCAGGGGTTTGAACAGGTAGTTGAGCATCGAGCGTTCCCCCGTCTTGACGAAGGTTTCCACCGGCATGCCCGGGCGGATCTGCACGCCGTCCAGTTGTTGCATGCCGGCCGCGCTGACCTGGGCACGCAGCGTGTAGTAAGGCTCGTCGGTGCGCTCATCGACCTGGCGGTCTGCCGAGACCAATGTCACCTCGCCGGCCACCCGGGGTGTGGTGGACTGGTTGAAGGCCGAGAACATCAGTTCCACCGGCAGACCGGGGTGCACCTTGTCGACCATCTGCACCGGCACCCGCGCCTCCACCAGCAAGGGCTCGCCCTGAGGCACGATGTCCATCAGCGCCTGGCCGGGCTTGATCACACCGCCTTCGGTGAACACGTCCAACCCCACCACCACGCCGCTTGCGGGCGCACGCACCCGGCTGTTGGCCAATTCGAACTCGGCCGATGCCAGGCGATTGCGCAGGTCATCGCTGCGGGTGCGGGTCTCGGCCAACTGGCCGCGCAGGTCTTTCTGGAAGTCTTCGCCGAGCTGGCGGATGCGCAGGCGCAGTTCCATCACCTGGCGTTGCAGTTGGCCGATGCGACCGTAGTCCTCGGCGATGGCGCCGTCGATCTGTGAGTACAGTCGCTCACTGTCGAGCAAGCGATTACGTGGAATGTAACCCTCGCGCGCCAACTCACGCAGCCCCTGCAGTTGCTCATTCAACGCCGCGCGCTGCTGGACTTTGCTTGCTTGCGAATCCCGCGTGCCCCGCAGTTGCGACTCGGCCCCGGCGATGGTTTCACGCAGGCCTTGTTGCTCGGTGGCCAAGGCCTGGGCGCGACTATTGAACAACTGCCGTTGCAGGCTCAGGGTGCCCGCCGCCTCCGGATCGTTGAGCAATTCGGGGCCGAAGGTGATCGCCGACAACCCTTCACTTTCGGCACTCAAGCGCGCCTCGCTGGCCAGGGACGCCAAGTACTGGCTGCGCAGGGACTGCATCTGCCCGCGCAACGGGGTTTCCTTCAAGCGCAACAACACCTGGCCCGCGCTAACCACGTCACCGTCGCGCACGTCGATACGCTCGACAATGCCCCCGGCCGGGTGTTGCACGGTCTTGCGATGGCCCGACACCATGACCTTGCCCGGCACTGCCACGCCCTTGTCCAACGGCGCCAACGCGGCCCAGCCGAGGAAGCCGGCAAAACCGCCGAGTACCAACAGCCAGCCCAGGCGCGAGTACTTTTTGTCATCCAGCGCCAGCACGTTGCTTGGTGTGTCGCTGACCAACACAGGTTTGCTCTGGTTCATGCCTGTTTTCCTTCACCGAGGCGGTAGCTCATGCTCATGGTCGATACCGGCTTGGGCGTTGCCGGTTTCTGCCGTGCCTCCAGCACACGCGCCGTCGGCCCGAAGGCCTGCAGCTGACCTTCCTTGAGGATCAGCAACTGGTCGGTCAGCGTCAGTACGTTGGGTTTGTGGGTGATCAGGATCACTGTTCGGCGCTGCTGCTTGAGCTGGGTGATCGCTTGGAGCAGAGCTTGCTCGCCGACTTCATCAAGGTTGGCGTTGGGCTCATCCAGCACGATCAGCGCGGGCAGGCGGTACAGCGCACGCGCCAGCGCGACGCGTTGTTTCTGGCCGCCGGACAGCCCGGCGCCGCCCTCTCCCAATTGCGTGTCGTAGCCTTGGGGCAGTTGCAGGATCAGCTCATGCACGCCGGCCATTTGTGCAGCCGCGAGGACTTTATCCGCATCGACCTCAGCAAACCGCGCGATGTTTTCCGCGATGCTGCCGGCGAATAGCTGGATGTCTTGAGGCAGATAGCCGATGTGCGGGCCCAATTGCTGCTTATCCCA
Source organism: Pseudomonas sp. AC112 (assembly GCF_979253545.1). Taxonomy (NCBI): domain Bacteria; kingdom Pseudomonadati; phylum Pseudomonadota; class Gammaproteobacteria; order Pseudomonadales; family Pseudomonadaceae; genus Pseudomonas; species Pseudomonas sp. AC112. Next base: position 3,109,647 of record NZ_CEEDCM010000001.1, on the reverse strand, counting down.
CAAGGCCAGATCGGCACCGTCCAGCCGCACCTTGCCGGCCAGGGGCGCCCAAGCGCCCACCAGTATCCGCGCCAAGGTGGATTTGCCGCAGCCCGACGGCCCGATCACGCCCAGGACTTCGCCGGCGGCCAGATTAAAGCCCAGATTGGCCAGCGCGGGCCGACGGCTGCCGGGGGCACAGGCGCTGATTTGTTCGACGCTCAGTTGGCCTTTGGGCACGGGCAGCGCCATGCGCTGCGGGCGCGCGGGATTCGCCGCCAGCATCTGCGACAACCGATCGAAGGCCAGGCGCGCCGAACCCCACTGTTTCCACACGCCGATCAACTGGTCGATGGGGCTCAGCACGCGGCCCATCAGGATCGAGCCGGCAATCATCATCCCCGGCGTGATTTCGCCCTGCACTGCCAGCAAGGCACCCAGGCCCAGTACCAGGGACTGCAACGCCAGGCGCACGCCCTTGGACCACGCGGTAACGGTGGCGGTCTTTTCACTCGCCAGGTTCTGCTGCGCCAAAAACGCCTGATGCTGGCCGAACCAACGCGCACGCAACGTGGCGAGCATGCCCATGGCCTCGATGGTGTCGGCATTACGCAGGTTGGCCGTGGCCTGCTGGCTGGCGCTGATGGACAGTTGGCTGGCCAAGGCCATCGGCGCCTGGCTGACGTGATGGTTGACCCACGCCAGCACGATCAATAGCAGCGCGCCGACCAGCGCCAACACACCGAGCCAGGGGTGGAACAGGAAAATCACCAGCAGGTACACCGGAAACCAAGGCGCATCGAAAAACGCGAACAACGCCTGGCCGGTGGCGAACTGGCGCAGCGTGGTCAGGTCATGCAGCGCCTGGCCCGCCGCCTGGGTGCCGCCCTTGAGTTGCGCTTCGAACGCGGCGTCGTACACCCGCTGGTTCAAGCGCATGTCCATCTGTGTGCCGAGGCGGATCACCACCTGGCTGCGCACCCATTCCAACGCGCCCATCAGGCCGAACAGGCCGAGGATCATCAGCGTCAGCATCAACAGGGTCATCTCATTGCCCGAGGCCAGCACCCGGTCGTACACCTGTAACATGTACAGCGCCGGGGCGAGCATCAGCAGGTTGATCACCGCCGAGAACAGGCCGATGTTGAAGAAGCCACTTTTATAGGCCGTGAGGGCGGCCAGGGTTTCGTTGCCGGCGTGGCGCATCTGGGGATTCTCATGGGGTTGAGCGGGCAGCGCCGCCGCGTTGACAGGCAAAGCGACGCTGCGCAGAATTCGGCACCGCCGTCGCTGAAGAGTTAGAAGGCTTGGCGACAGCGGTGTGTAAAACGGCGAATGGGAGAGCGATCTGCCATTCGCTTTTTTGCTTAAGCGGCCAGGGCGAAGTCCTGAGGCACATCTTGCACGCCCACCAGCGCCACATCGGACGCTGCGACCGCAGCCGAGTCCACATGGGCCACACCGGCAGCCGCCAGCTGGTCGAACGTCGAGTTGATCGACAGGCTTGGGTCGATGTCCTTGAGCAGGGAGTCGATCGCCGACGCCAGTGCCGAGCTGTCGCCGCTCATCAGGCCGTACACGATTTTGTGCACCTGGCCGTCACGGCCTTCGGATTGCAGGCTCGACAGGCCCAGGTTGGTGAAGCTGACTTCCTGCTCGGCGAGGCTGTAGGTACCGCCCGCCGCACCGCCCGTCAGGATAGTGCCCAGGTCCAGGGAGTCGATCGAACCCCACAAGGTGTGCGACGGCGGATTGAACAAGGTGTAATGCAGGTCACCGTTAGCAACCACTGCCGCGTTGCTGACAGTGCTCGACACACCGTATTGGGTGCCGTCGAACGGGCCAGGATTGAAACCACCAGTGTTCGAACCTTCTTTGACCGAACCCTCACGGTGGTTCAGGTCACCAAAGTAAGCCGACCAGTCGCTCAGGTACTGGGCAACGGTGTTAGTGGCGTAGGCCGTGCTGTATGAAATAGAAATGCTCATGCAAAACTCCAAGTCATGGGGTGGTATCTCCACAGCAAGCCACTGCCTGCTGTGGTTTTGCCCGTCACTGGGCAAAATCGGTCAGAACTGATATTCAACGGTGCCCTGCAAGGTGCGCCCACGCCCCAGGGTGAAGGCCAACACGTCGCCCAACGGCACCAGATAGGCGCGGTCGGTGACGTTTTCCATGGCCAGGCGCAGGGTCAACTGGTCGGTGGCGCGGTAGCTGCTGTAGAGGTCATAGACGGTGTAGGGCTTCCAGTCGGCCGGGTAAACGCCGGTTTGCGAGGTGGTCACACCCGCGCCGCCTTTGACGTAGTAACCGCCGCTGTAGCGAGCGCGAACGCCCACATCCAACTTACGCTCAAGGAAGCGCGCGCCCAGCGTCGCAGTGCCGCGGTCCATCGGCATGTGCTCGGAGGAGCCCAGGATCGCACTGCAGCTCTGCCCCGCATTGGCCACATCGTCGGGCACCATCGCAGTGACTGGCGCCCGGCTGCCGGGCCCTTTCTGGATCTTGGTCACACCGCCCAGCCACGCGGTCTTGCTGCAGAATTTATTGCTGCCGAGCATGCGCGTGTAGTTGAACTGGCCGTAGGCGAACCCGGCGTCGTAATCCAACTGGTATTCAAGGCCGCGAAAACGGGTGGTCTCCAGGTTATTCACATACGCCGCATTGCCGATATTGGCGATGCCATAACCTGGCGGCTGCACCCCCAGGGCCATATAGGAAAAGTCGTCCACGCGGGTGTTGAAGTAGGACACTTTCATGCCCACGCGGTCTTCGGAGAACAGCAGGTCCTCCCTGAACACATTGAAGCCAACCTCCCAGGACGTGGACGTCTCAGGCTTCAAGTAGGGGTTGGGGAAAATCGACTCGGAGCCCCCGCCATGGGGCCGACCGCTCACCAACGATTCGGTGACTGCCGGCGGGCGCCAGCCCTTGCCGTACGTGGCGAAGAGTTGCAGCCAATCCACACCGGGCTTGATCGACAGGCCGAAGGTCGGCGAAAAATGCCCCTCTTCCCGATCCACGTCATACGTCATGGGCAAGCCAACTTGCCGCGTGGTGCCAATGATGAACGTACGGGTGTTCAAACCGGTTTCGCCTCGCAGACGATAGCGGTCGTAGCGCAACCCGGCGTTGAGGTTCAGCCAATTGTCGTAGTCGTAGTCCAGGCGAGTGAACAGGCTGCCCATCGCCCGGTCGCCCCTGGGCGTGATGCTTTCCGCCGCCGAGGCCGTCACGGCCGAGTCGGCGGCCACCATTTGGTTGGAGTCCGGGCGGACCTTGTCGTAGAAAAACTCCAGGCCATAGTTGGCCTTGATCACGGACAGTTCGCTCAAGGCAAAGGTCGAAATATTCTGCGCCTGGAAACCATAGGTGTTGGTCTGGTAGGTGACGTCGTAGCCCTTGCTGCTGCCACGGGTCAGCGTGGTTTGATCATTGCGGGTATCGACGTAATACAGCTTGGCCTTGAAATCGATCAGCGGGTTGTCCGGCGTGTAGCTGTAGTCCAGCGCGAAGTTCTGTGCCGTGACATTGCTGCTGCCGAGCTTCTCCCAGAGCTGGGCTTTTTCGGCGGTCATCATGTTGACGTCGTCGTAGCCGACTTCGGTGGTCAGGTAGCTCAGTTGCAAACGCTGATCCACCGGCAAGTTGAGACCCAGCTTGAGCAGTCGCGAACGCATGACCGAACCGGTGTATTCCACAGTGGAATGCTTGATCCGGTCTTCACTGGCCGGCAGGAAGGAACTGCCGGTGCGCAGCTCGCCAATGCTGCCCTTGGTGCCGGGCTTATAGTCACCGAGGTGGCGCTCACTGGCCGCCACCAACATGTCCCACACGTCGGTGCCCACAGCAAACGCCGAGCTGCCGATAAAGTGCGTGCCGTTGCTGCGCCCGCCCAGCCCCGTAGTCAAGCGGATACGCCCGCCGATTTCCTTGCCGCCCTTGAGCAGGTCCGCCGCTTCCACGGTGCGAAAGTTGGCGACCCCGCCGATCACTCCCGCCCCGCCCATCGTCGAAGTGGCGCCCTTCTCGATCACCACTTCAGACAGCAACTCCGGGTCGACATACAGCGTGCCGTTGCGTTGCTGGTGGCCACTTTGCTGATAGTTCTGGCGCATGCCGTCCACCGACATGTTGACCCTGCCGTAGTCCTGGATGCCGCGAATATTCACCGACAAGCCAGGGTCTTGCTGGCTGACCGCCGAGTAGACGCCCGGTGCCTCCTCCAGCATTTCAGCGGCGTGCCGGGGCGGGTTTCGGTCCAACTGCTCGCGCCCGACCACACTCACCGAGCGGGGCGATGAATACACCCAATCGTTGGGGTGCAGGCCGGTGATCGTGGTGGTTCCCAGCGCCAAGGCGGCGCCGCTCTGCTCAACGCGGGTCAGGGTGACTTGGCGCTCGCCGTTGAAGCGGTACTCCACCGGTGCATTGCCCAACAAACGCGCCAAGCCTTCCTGCACGCTGTACTGCCCTTTCACCGCCGTACTTTGCAAGCCTTCCAGGCGCTGGCTGTCGAACAGCACTTGCAGGCCGGCCTGGTCGGCGAACGCCAGCACCGCACTGCCCAAGGATTGCGCAGGGATATCGATCATCAGCACGGCCGGTTGTGCAGCCTTCGCCTGAGGTTGCGCGGCGTACACCGGGGCCGCAGCGGCGAACAGGCCCAAGTGGATGGCCAGGGCTAACCGGCTAACGGTGATACGCCCCTTGTTGAGTGCTGACATTTCTGTTGTTCCCTGCGCTAAGCGTTTTTTGTTTATGCGAATGCTTCTCAACTAGCAAGACGTGCGAGGCGCGGGAAGTCAGTAAGGGTTTTTGAAAGTTTTTCAGGAAGGGGAATTTCAGGCGGTGGAAGCAGGTCCCACCGGGTCATCAATAGATCAGGCTGAGGCCAGCCAGGTCCAGGCGTTGCACCTGGAGTTCCTGGGTCAGTGTGGCAAGGGCGGTGTCGAGCATATCGAGGCGGAACACGCCGCTGACTTCACGCTCGCCCAATGCCGAGTCGGCCAGCACCACACGCCCGGGACGGTAGCGGTTGAGTTGCTCGATGACGCTGGCCAACGGCTGGCGATCAAAGATCAACACACCGCGCCGCCAACTGGTGGCGCGCGCAACATCGAGTTGGTCCAAGAGGACGATGCCTTGCTGAGGGCTGTAGCGTACGGCCAGGCCTTCCTGGACCACCCTGTCGGACGGCCCCTTTTTCGGCGTTGCGCTCAGGGACACCTCAACACTGTGTTCCAGCACGCCGACCCACGCTTGGCTGTCGTCTTCACGCTCCACCACAAACCGCGTGCCCAGCGCGCGGGTCTGCCCGCCTGCGCTCTGCACCACGAATGGCCGGGTTTCCTCGCCCACCCTCGGCGCCACATCAAAGATCGCCGAGCCCTGGAGCAGGCTGATACGGCGTTGCACACCGTCGTAGTCCAGGCGGATGGCACTGTCGGAGTCCAACTCCACCTTGCTGCCATCGGCCAGGTGCACGGTGCGCACCTCGCCTTTCTGGGTGATGTAGTCGGCTTGCATCCGCAGCACCATGTCCGGCCCGCGCACCCAGCCAATACCCGCCACCACCACGACCAGCGCGACGGCGGCCGCACGCTGCCATGGCCGGCGCCGCGTGGAACGGCGCACGGGTGGCGTCGCCGCTGGCGGGCGCTGACGGTGCACCGGTTCGTCCCCGTACACGTCACCCAATGCCGCCCAGGTCTGCTCGGCAAAGCGCAATGCCGCTTCATGGCGGCTGTCGCAGGCGATCCAATGCTGCAGCTCGGCCTGCTCCTGTTCGGTCAGGGCACCGGCGTGCAAGCGCACCGCCCACTCGGCGGCCGCCTCGGTAATGCTGTGCTGTTGCGGACCCTGGCTATTCACGTGTGAATCTCGAATTTTTCGTTATATAACGCTGTGACGTCTGACCTGGTGAATTTCGGTAACTCATTCGTCGGATGGCGCCACCTCGCCTTCCTGCAGGCGCCGCATCACGTAGGCCAACGCCTTGGCCAGGTGCTTTTGCACCGAGCTGTCAGAAATGTCCAGGTGCCGGGCGACCTGGGCGTGGGTCATGCCTTCGATGCGGTTGAGACGGAAAATCTGCTGGGTGCGTTCCGGCAACTCCGCCAGTGCCTGCTTCAATGCCTGTCGCTGTTGCTGCGCCATTGCCTGAGCCTCCAACCCGGCCACTTCATCTTCAATCTCGGCCAGCGCCTCATGGGGCACGGAGTCTGTCTTGCGCCGCGCTTCCTGGCGAATATGGTCGATCAGCAGATTGCTCGCCGTTCGATAGAGATAGCCCTGGGAGTTGTCGATGCGCTCGCCGGCCGGTTTTTCCGCCAGGCGCAGGAAACTCTCCTGCACCAGGTCTGCGGCCAACTGCGGGTCCCGCACCTTGCGCGCCAGATACCCGCGCAAGGTATCGGCGTGCTTGAGAAACAGGCCTTTGAGATCCACGTCCGACAAACCGACTCCCTGGAATGTTAAGGAAACAGGCGGGCATCTTAAGCGTTGTCGAGAATGATTTTCAATTGATATCTAATCTGATCCGCCTGTGCGAAAGGCCTGATTAACAGTTCGGTAATCGAACACATCCGCCGCCATCAATTGACCAAATTAACCAACCAGTACATTTTATCCACACAACTAACAAGAACTGTGGAGATCCACCCTATGCCGCCCATCGTGCTGGTGCTCAACGGCCCCAACCTCAACCTGCTCGGCACCCGCGAGCCCGCCACCTACGGCCATGAAACCCTCGCCGATGTCGCCGCCCTGTGTGGACGAAGCGCCGAACAGCTCGGTTTGAACATCGAATTTCGCCAGACCAACCACGAAGGCGAATTGCTCGACTGGATCCACGGCGCCCGTGCCCGCTGCGCTGGCATTGTGATCAACCCCGCGGCCTGGACCCACACCTCGGTGGCGATTCGCGACGCGCTGGTGGCCAGTGAAGTCCCGGTGATCGAAGTGCATCTCTCCAATGTGCATGCCCGCGAAGCCTTCCGGCATCACTCGTTTGTGTCGCCCATCGCCAAGGCGGTGCTCGCAGGGTTCGGCAGCCATGGTTACCACTTGGCCCTGGAACATTTCAGCCAGTTGCTCAAAGGGTCGTCCCGATGAAACCGCGCATCCTCGCCGGCCTGATCGGCGCCGGTATCCAGGCTTCCCGTACACCTGACCTGCATGAACAGGAAGGTGATGCCCAGGGCCTGCGCTACTTGTATCGCCTGATCGACCTCGAACCGCTGCGCCTGGACATCAATGCCCTGCCCGACCTGTTGGACGCCGCCGAACTCATGCACTTCACCGGACTGAACATTACCTACCCGTGCAAACAGGCAATCCTGCCGTTGCTCGATGAATTGTCCGACGAGGCTCGCGGCATTGGCGCGGTCAACACGGTGGTGTTCAAGGACGGCAAACGCATCGGCCACAACACCGATTGCCTGGGGTTCGCCGAAGGCTTTCGGCGCAACTTGAATGACGTCGCCCGCGAGCGTGTGGTGCAGATGGGTGCCGGCGGTGCCGGCGCGGCGGTGGCCCATGCGCTGCTGGCGGAAGGTGTGCAGCACTTGAGTATTTTCGACGTGGACGCCAGCCGCGCCCGCGACCTTGTGGATAACCTAGCGCTGCGTTTCGGCGCTGGTCGGGCCCAGGTGGGCCAGCACCTGGAAAACGCGATGGCCGAGGCCGATGGCTTGGTCAATACCACGCCGATGGGCATGGCCAAACTGCCAGGCACGCCGGTGCCTGCAGCGTTATTGCGGGCGCAATTGTGGGTGGCGGAGATCGTGTATTTCCCGCTGGAAACCGAACTGCTGCGCGACGCCCGCGCCTTGGGTTGCCGCACCCTGGATGGCGGCAACATGGCGGTATTCCAGGCGGTAAAGGCGTTTGAGTTGTTCAGCGGGGAAGTGCCGGATGCGCAGCGTATGTTGGCGCATTTCCAGGCCATGAATACCTAACTGCCGAAACCGGATCAAAAAATGTGGGAGCGGGCTTGCTCGCTCCCACATTGATTGCATTTCAGTTTTGAGAACCGCGCTTACTCAAGCCTGCAAGTAACGCATCACCGACTCGCAAATCATGTCCCGATGCCGCTGTTTAACCGCCTCATCCGACAGATCGATCTGAAAAATCTCACTGAATGTATGGCGGTTGGACACGCGGTAAAAGCTGAACGAGTTGATCAGCAGGTGCACGTCCAACGGCTCCAGCCCTTCCCGGAACAAGCCCAGCTCGGCACCACGGCGCAAGGTTTCGCCCAGCCCTTCAAGGATCTTGCTGTTCATCGCCTTGATGGTGTCGGTGCGCTTCACATATTCGGCATTGTGGATATTTTCGATGCTGACGATGCGCACGAAATCCACGTTCTGGTCATGGTGATCAAAGGTGAATTCCACCAGCCGGCGGATCGCCTCGCGCGGTTCCAGCGCCGTGAGGTTCATGCGCGTTTCGGTGTTGCGGATGTCGCCGTAGAGTTTCTCCAGGACCTCGACGTACAACTGCTCTTTACTGCCGAAGTAGTAATAGATCATGCGTTTGGAGGTGTGGATACGCTCGGCGATCGCGTCCACGCGAGCGCCGGAAAGGCCCTGCTGGACAAACTCGACGATGGCTTCCTGGAGTATGTTCTCGCGGGTCTTTTCCGGATTGTTCTTACGACTCTTGCGGGGTGCCTCGGAGGTCATGGTGCGCTCACGGCCAGTGTTATGCAGGCCGTGATTATGGGCCGCGACGCTCGCCGAAGGAAGCACCCGACCCGCCGTTATAAACGTGCCTGGCGCGCCGCACCGCTGCGCGATTTGGCCATCGCCGCCAGGCGCACTGCCACGTTGGCCGCGCCGTAGCCGGCATAGCCGTTCTTGCGCTGGATGATCTCAAAGAAAAACCGCCCTTCGAAGGGTTCGGTGTACACGTGAAACAACTCACCGCCCTGGGCGTCGCGGTCGTACAGCACGTTGTAGTACGCCAGTTCGCTGAGGAACTCATCGTCAAAGTCGAAACGCGCCGCCAGGTCATCGTAATAGTTGAGCGGGATATCCAGCAGCGGCACCCCGGCCTCTTTGGCGCGGCGCACTTCGGCGAAAATATCCGCGCAGTCGAAGGCAATGTGGTGCACGCCCGAGCCGCGATAGCTCGATAGCGCGTGGGAAATCGCCGTGTTGCGGTTTTCGGAGATGTTCAGCGGCAGGCGGATCGAGCTGCAACGGCTGCGCAGGGCGCGGCTTTTCACCAGGCCGTAAGGGTCGGGCAGCACCACTTCGTCATCGGCTTCGAAATCCAGCAGGCTCTTGTAGAACAGCACCCAACTGTCGAGGCTGTCGGCCGGCAAGGCCATGGCCATGTGGTCGATGCGCAGCAAGCCGCCGCTGGACGACGCGGCAGGCTGCAGGTTGAAGTCGGTGTCGTACAAGCCGCCTTCGCTTTGATCCACCAGGTAAATCAGGCTGCCATCTGGCGCGCGCACCGCCGCCAGTTCCAGCTCGTTGGGCCCGACCAGGCCGCGATACGGCTGGCCTTTGTACGCCACCGCCCGTTCCAGGGCCTTGGCGCTGTCCTTGACCCGAATCGCGGTGGCGCACAACGACGGCCCGTGGGCCTCAAAAAAGTTGTGCGCGAACGAATAGGGCTCGCAGTTGAGGATCAGGTTGATATCACCCTGGCGCAACAGGCTCACGCTCTTGGAGCGATGCTGCCCGGCCTTGACGAACCCCAGGCGTTCCAGCCAATGGGTGAGCTTAGCGCCGAGGCTTTCGTCCACGGCGAACTCGAGGAACTCGATGCCGTCGTATTCGCTGGCGGCCGAGGTATCGAACAGAATCTCTACAGGCTGTGCAGGGGCTTCCTGCTTAAGGCGCTCGCGGGTCTTCTCTTCCAGGTACAGCAAGGAGCGCAAGCCATCCGCCGCGTTTGCGCGGGTGGGTGCAGCACGGAAGCCGTCGTTGAAAATCTCCAGGGACAATGGCCCGGTGTAGCCACTCTTGATGATCGGCGCGAGGAACCCCGCCAGGTCAAATTCGCCTTGGCCGGGGAAGCAGCGAAAATGCCGGCTCCACTCCAGCACGTCCATGGCCAGGATCGGCGCGTCGGCCATTTGCACGAAGAAGATCTTGTCGCCGGGGATCTCGGCGATCGCGCTCGGGTCGCCTTTGAGCGACAGGGTGTGGAAGCTGTCGAGCAGCACGCCAAGGCTCGGGTGATCGACCTGGCGCACCAGGTTCCATACCTGCTGCCAGGTGTTCACGTGCTTGCCCCAGGCCAGCGCTTCATAGCCAATGCGCAGGCCACGGCGGCCGGCGTGCTCGGCCAGCAGGCTGAGGTCGTCGAGCAAAATGCGTTCGTCACCCACGCAGTCGGCCGAGGCATTGCTGCACACCAGCACCAGGTTGGTGCCCAGTTCCTGCATCAAGTCGAATTTGCGTTCGGCGCGCTCCAGGTTGCGGGCCAGGCGGTCACGGCGGCAGCCTTCAAAGTCGCGAAACGGCTGGAACAAGGTAATGGCAATGCCGAGGTCGGCGCACATCTGCCTGACTTCGCGGGGGCTGCCATCGTAATACAGCAGATCGTTTTCGAAGATTTCGACACCGTCGAACCCGGCCGCCGCGATGGCTTCGAGCTTTTCTGGCAGGGTTCCGCTCAAGGAAACGGTGGCAATGGAGCGTTGCATGGGCGACTCCCGGCATTTGAGGATGGTCTTATTTACGGCAAATTATTGGCCGCTAAACTGTCGACAGCAATTAAAATGTACGAACCGGTTAGTTTTTGGTGCGATTATCGAACACTATGCCGCTTTGGCGAATTGACGATTTTTTAACCGCTGCTCACCATCGATCCGGTAACAAAGACCCAGAACACACCATAAAAATTTCAAAAAACGGGTACGACCTCATGCCTCTGCAAAACTCCGCCCTGGCCGCGCGCCCGGGCAACCCGCACGCCGGTATCGGCGACAAGATCCGCGGCGCCCTGGCCGTGGGTAAAACGCGCTGGGGCATGCTGGCCCTGGTGTTCTTCGCCACCACCCTCAACTACATCGACCGCGCCGCGCTCGGTGTGATGCAGCCGATCCTCGCCAAGGAGATGAGCTGGACGGCGATGGACTACGCCAACATCAACTTCTGGTTCCAGGTCGGCTACGCCATCGGCTTTGTGCTGCAGGGCCGCTTGATCGACCGGGTGGGCGTGAAACGCGTGTTCTTCTGCGCGGTGCTGTTGTGGAGCCTGGCGACCGGCGCCCACGGTCTGGCCACCTCGGCGGTAGGCTTTATGGTGTGCCGGTTTATCCTCGGGCTGACTGAAGCGGCCAACTACCCGGCCTGCGTCAAGACCACACGCCTGTGGTTCCCGGCCGGCGAACGGGCGGTGGCCACCGGTATTTTCAACGCCGGTACCAACGTCGGCGCGATGATGACGCCGATGCTGCTGCCGTTGATCCTGCACGTGTGGGGCTGGCAGGCAGCGTTCCTGTGCATGTCGGCGCTCGGCGGGATCTGGCTGGTGTTCTGGGGCTTGAAGTACTTCAACCCGGAAGACCATCCCACCGTCAAACAATCCGAACTGGACTACGTGCAGCAGGAAGTCGAACCGGAACAACCCCGCGTACCCTTCAGCCGCATCCTGCGCATGCGCGGCACCTGGGCCTTCGCCCTCGCCTACTCGATGACCGCACCGGTATTCTGGTTCTACCTGTATTGGCTGCCGCCGTTCCTGAACCAGCAATACAACCTGGGCATCAACGTGACCCAGATGGGCATTCCGCTGATCATCATTTACCTGACCGCCGACTTCGGCAGCGTGGGTGGGGGGATTCTGTCGTCGTTCCTGATCGGCCGTGGCATGAACTCGATCAAGGCGCGGTTGCTGTCGATGCTGCTGTTTGCCTGCTGCATCGTCGGCGTGATCATGGCCGCCGGCTCAAGCCAGCTGTGGGTCGCGGTGTTTGCCATCTCCCTGGCGATTGGCGCGCACCAGGCCTGGACGGCCAATATCTGGAGCCTGGTGATGGACTACACGCCCAAGCACATGATGAGCACGGTGTTCGGTTTCGGCGGCATGTGCGCGGCCATTGGCGGCATGTTCATGACCCAGATCGTCGGCCACATCCTGACGGTGACCAACAACAACTACACCGTGTTGTTCACCCTGATCCCGGCGATGTACTTCATTGCGCTGACTTGGATGTACTTCATGGCCCCGCGCAAGATCCCGACCGTAGACGTCTAAGCTATCTGCGCCGCTGCTGCCAGGCAGCGGCCAGCCCGCTCATGCAGATCACCCCGATACCGACCACCGTGGTCAGGTCCGGGGTGTGGTTGAACACCAACCAGCCCAACAACCCCGCGAACACGATCTGGCAATAGCCGAACGGCGCCAGCAAGGCCGGCGCCGCAAAGCGGAACGCCTGGGTCAGCATCAAGTGCGCGGTCATCCCGCACGTGCCCAGGGCCAGCATCAACACGCCATGCCACAGCGTGGGGACCTGCCAGAAGAACGGCACCATCGCACTCATCACCAAGGTATTGCACAGGCCGGCGAAGAAGTTGCTGGTGGTGGGCGTGTCGTATTGGCTGAGGATGCGCGTGAGCAGTTGGTAGAAACAGAAGAACAGCGCCGAACACAGCGGCAGCAACACCGCCGGGGTGAACAGTTCGCCGCCGGGGTGGATGATGATCAGCACGCCGACAAACCCGCAGATCACCGCCAGCCATTGGCCACGCGTCACGTGCTCACCCAGCAGTGGCACCGAGAGCGCCGTCACCAGGATCGGTGCCAGGAAGTTCACCGCCGTGGCTTCCGCCAGGGGGATGTAATGCAGCGCCGCGGTGAAAAACAGGCTGGTGCCCAACAGGCACAGCGCCCGCACCACCTGCATCCCCGGCCGCTTGCTGCGCAACACCCGCAGGCCCGATTGCGGCAGGAAGATGCCTGCCATCAACAAGGTGTGCACCAGGTAACGGGCCCAGACCACCATCACGATCGGGTAGAACCCCGCCAGGTATTTGGACAAGGCGTCATGGCTGGAAAACAGAAACGTCGCCACCACAATCAGCAAAATGCCTTTGAAGGGGTGGTTGACGCCGGAAAGCGGGGTACTGACAGTCATTGAATTCTCTTGCGTGGCGCACGGTAGGACTCAACCCGGTAATCTAGCAGCCGGGCCGGCGTCTGCCCCAAGAGCATAACCAAACACCGTGCGAACAGCGCACTAAATCACCGGATTCGAGTCCAACGCTGCACCTTAGCCCCTGCGTTGTACACTTTTTAACCAAGGCCCTGCCGCTATGAAAAAAATACTCTTTGTTCTTTCTGCCCTCGCACTGCTCACCGCCTGCAACCAAGAAGCCAAGGACGCGCCCAAGCCCGCGCCGGCTTCCGTACAGGCCACCCTGGTGCCGCAAACCCCACCCACCGACAAATGGGTCGGCAAATGGATCGGCGTTGAAGGCCTCAACCTGACCATCGCCAAGGACGACAGCATCGGCCGTGGTCACTACATCCTCACCATGCAATACGGCCTCGACGCCGATGACTCGGGCACCTTCAAGGGCGAAGCGGCCGAGGACGGCATCACCTTCACCCGTCCGGACGGCCCGCAACTGCTGCGCGCCGGCGACGGTGCCGCCACCGGGCTGAAATGGCTGGCGGATAAAAAGGATTGCCTGGTGGTGGATACCGGCGAAGGTTACTGCCGCGACTGAAGCGGTTTTGCTGACACACGTTTCATCTGGCGCCCCTGCCGGGACCGGGCGAGAGCAGCGATACTACGCAGCTCTCGAACCTGTCGGACAGCCGGGCTGGCGCCATTCCTACGCACCAACAACACTGTTCCAGAGTTCATCGAGAGGATTGCCCCATGCTATGGAAAAAAGGCCGACGCAGCGACAACGTGGTGGATGCCCGCGATGACAGTGGAGGCGGTGGTGGCGGCATGCGCTTTGGAGGCGGCAAGGGCCTGAGCCTCACGGCCATCGTGCTGATCGTCGGCATCGGCTGGCTGACCGGCCAGGACCCCATGCAGATCCTCGGCCAACTGACCGGCCAGATGGAACAGGCGCCGTCGGTGAGCACGCAGTCGCGCCAGGCCCCTCCGGCCAACGATGAGCAAGCTGATTTTGTCCGCGCCGTACTGGGCGACACCGAAGACACCTGGGGCCAGGTGTTCCAGGAAAACGGGTTGGCCTACAAGAACCCGAAACTGATTCTGTTCCGCGGCCGGGTGAATTCGGCCTGCGGCGGCGCCACCTCGGCCAGTGGCCCGTTTTATTGCCCGGCAGACCAGCAGGTGTACCTGGACCTGGATTTCTTCCGGGAAATGTCGCAACGCTTCCAGGCCGCCGGAGACTTTGCGCAGGCTTACGTGATCGCCCACGAAGTCGGGCACCACGTGCAGACGCTGCTGGGTATCTCGTCGAAGATCCAGGCGGCGCGCCAGCAGGGCCGGCAGATGCAAGGCGACGGCGGCCTGCTGGTCCGCCAGGAGCTGCAAGCCGACTGTTTTGCCGGGGTATGGGCCAACCGTGCGCAAAAGCGCCTGAACTGGCTGGAGCCTGGCGACATTGAAGAAGCACTGAATGCGGCCAACGCCATTGGCGATGACCGCTTGCAGCAACAGGGTCAGGGGCGTGTGGTGCCGGACTCGTTTACCCACGGCACCTCGGCACAGCGGGTTCGCTGGTTCAAGACCGGCTTCGCCCAGGGCCAGATCACTCAATGCGACACCTTTACCGCCAAGAGTCTTTAGATGAATAAACGATTGGGATTGCTGCTGGGTTTGTTGGTCACCTGTTCCGCCTTGGCCGCCGGGCCTGTCGTAAAAGAGCATGGCGTAAAAGAAGTCAGTCCCGATCGTTTCCACCTGGAGGCCGGCGACCTCAGTCTGGGTTTAAGCCAGGACTGGACTAAACCGCTGCCCCAGGTCACCCGTGCCTTGATCATCGTGCATGGTCGCCTGCGCAATGCGCAGACTTACCTGCAAAGCGGTGAAGACGCCGCCGAGCATGCGGGCCAGGCCGCCCATACACTGGTGATTGCGCCGCAGTTTCTAAATGAATCCGACGTGAAGCGTAACCACCTGGACAACCAACTGCTGCACTGGAATGGCAACGACTGGATGGCCGGCGAACCCTCCACCGGTCCGGGGCAGATCAGCTCCTATGGCGCTCTCGACCAGATCATCAAGCACTTGGGCAACCGCAAGCTGTTCCCGGCGCTCAAGGAAATCGTGGTCGCCGGTCACTCCGGCGGCGGCCAGGTGGTGCAGCGTTTCGCGCTCACCGGACACGACCACCCAACCCTGCAAACCGAAGGCATCAGCCTGCGTTACGTAGTGGCCAACCCTTCGTCCTACGCTTACTTCACCCCGCAACGCCCGGTGAAGTTCGACGCCGCCAGTTGCCCCGGTTTCAACGACTGGAAGTACGGCATGCAAAACCTGCCGGCCTATGCCAAGGGCCAGAGCGCCGAGCAGCTTGAGCAGGCCTACGTGTCCCGCAACATCACCTACCTGCTGGGCCAGCAAGACACTGACCCGAACCACCCGGCGCTGGATAAAAGCTGCGCAGCCGAGACCCAGGGCGCGTATCGCCTGATTCGCGGGCACAACTATTTTGACTACCTCAAGCAGCGTCACCCGCAGTTGAGCCATCAACTGGTGGAAGTGCCGGGGGTGGGGCATAACGGGGATGGGATGTTTACGTCGCCGGAGGGCCAGCGGGTGTTGTTCGTCCAATAACTGACGGAACCGGATAAAACTGTGGGAGCGGGCTTGCTCGCGAATGCGGTGTGTCAGTCACTGAAAATGTTGACTGGCACATCGCATTCGCGAGCAAGCCCGCTCCCATATTTGATCTACATCGATTGAACTAGATCATCCGGCGCAAAACCGCACAATCCTCGGCATGCCAATCGGCCAACTCCGGCCAAGGATTCTCCGGCAAATTCACCAACACCGTGCGCGCCCCCGCCGCTCGGCCACAGTCCAAGTCGAAGCGATAATCACCGACCATCACCATCTCACTCGGTGCCACGTCCCAAGCGGCCGCCAGCTTCAGCAAGCCATCCGGATCGGGCTTGGGTTGCGCATCATCACGCCCGAGCACGTCCTCGATGGCAAAGCAGTCCGCCAGGCCGATCGCTTCCAGGGTGATATGCGCCAACTCGCGCGCATTACGGGTCAGGATGCCCAGGCGATAGCCACGTCCGGCCAGCTCGCGCACCAGCTCAACCGCGCCTTCTGCCGCAACTGAACCCAGCGCCAACTCGCGCTCATGCTCCAGCAACCAGGCATGCTTGGCCGCCGCAACAGCGGCAGGCAACGCCGCCAGGTGAGTGAGTATGTCGTCCTCGGGCGGAATCTCCAGGGCCACGCGAATGGCTGCGAAATCATGCACGGCCACTGTGAGGGTGCCGTCCATGTCGAACACCCAGTGCCTGACGTCCGCCAGGCTCATGCCCAATCCTTGCGATGGCGAATCAGGCCTTCCTGGGTCACCGAGGCCACCAGTTGCCCGGCGCGGTTGTACACGCTGCCACGGGAGAAGCCACGGGAATTGCCGGCCCATGGGCTGTCCATGGCGTACAGCAACCAGTCGTCGGCACGCAGGTCGGCGTGGAACCACAGCGCGTGGTCGAGGCTGGCGACCTGCATGTCTTTCTGCCACACGGTCTTGCCATGGGGCAGCAGCGAGGTGGTCAGCAAGCCGAAGTCCGAGGCGTAGGCCAGCAGGTATTTATGCAGCGCCGGCGCATCAGCCAGGGCGCCGTCGGCGCGAAACCACACGTATTTGACCGGGTCGGACGGTTGCGGGTTGAACGGGTCTTTCTCCGTCACCGGGCGCACTTCGATCGGCTTGGGGCACAGCAGTTTGTCGCGCATGTGCTCGGGGATCAGGTGCGCGCGCTGCTGGGTCAGTTCCAGCTCCGACGGCAGGTTTTCCGGGCCGACCACCACGGGCATGGTGGTCTGGTGATCGAAGCCCTGTTCGTCGTACTGGAACGAGGTGGTGCAGGTGAAGATCGGGTGGCCCTTCTGGATCGCGGTCACGCGGCGCGTGCTGAAACTGCCGCCGTCGCGCACGCGGTCCACCGAGTACACCACCGGCAACTTCGCGTCGCCAGGGCGCAGGAAATAACCGTGCAGGGAATGCACATGCCGCGCTTCTTCTACGGTCTGGCTGGCTGCCGACAACGACTGGCCGAGCACCTGGCCACCGAACAATTGGCGAAAGCCCAGGTCCTGGCTGCGGCCGCGAAAGAGGTTTTCCTCGATCGGCTCCAGGGTCAGCAAGTCCACCAGATCTTCCAATACTTGGCTCATAGAGCAACTCCTAAAATCTACGGGGCATTCCGGGCTGCCTATCCGTGCAGCGTGTCCAACCATTGGGCGCGGGTGATGCGGTACAAAACATGATGGCGCAGCGGGTCATCGGCTGCGACCTTGGGGTGTTCAAAATCTGCCAGCGGATCGTAATGCATACCGATGGCTTGCATGACTTTTTGTGATGGCAGATTGGCTTCCGTGGTGAAGGCAACAATTTCGTCCAGGCTCAAGCGATCAAACCCACAGCGCAATGCGGTCCACGCGGCCTCGCTGGCGTATCCCAGGCCCCAGTGTTTGCGGGCCAGGCGCCAGCCGATCTCCACCGCCGGGGTGAAGTCGGCGTCGAAGCTGACATTCAGCAGCCCGGTAAGGCCGATGAATTCGCCGCTGTCCTTGCGCTGCAACGCCCACAGGCCAAAGCCGTATTCGGCGAAGTGGCCGCGAATGCGGCCGATCAACGCGGCGCTTTCCAGATGGCTCAGTTTGGCCGGGAAATAACGCATCACCTGCGGGTCGGCGCACATGCGCGCAAACTCCGGCAAGTCGCTGTCGCGCCATTGGCGCAGCACCAGGCGTGCACTTTCCAATTCCAGTATCGGCTCCATGGGTCCCCTCCCTTGCCATGTGCGTGAGTGTACAGCGCTGTTAAGATCCGTCGCAGGTTCCCGTCAGAAAATCCCATGCCATTGCCATTGATCTACCACGATGACTACAGCCCCGAGTTCCCGGCGGACCATCGGTTCCCCATGGACAAGTTCCGCCTGCTGCGCGACCACCTGGTGGACAGCGGCCTGACCCAAGACAACCAACTGCTGCGCCCGCAACTGTGCCCGCCAGAGATTCTGGCCCTGGCCCATGACAGGGGCTATATCGAGCGCTACATGGGCGGCGAGCTGTCTCGCGAAGACCAACGTCGCCTCGGCCTGCCGTGGAACGAAGCCCTGGCCCGACGCACCGTGCGTGCGGTCGGCGGCTCGATCCTGGCGGCGGAGCAGGCGCTGGAACACGGCCTGGCCTGCCACCTGGCGGGCGGCACCCACCACGCCCACTACGATTACCCGGCAGGCTTCTGCATCTTCAATGACCTGGCGGTGATCAGCCATTACCTGCTGGCCAGCGGCCGGGTTAATCGCGTGCTGATCTTTGATTGCGACGTGCACCAGGGCGACGGCACCGCGCGCATCCTCCACGACACGCCGGACGCCATCACCGTGTCGCTGCACTGTGAAAAAAACTTCCCGGCCCGCAAGGCCCAGAGTGACTGGGACATCCCGTTGCCGATGGGCATGGGTGATGCCGACTACCTCAAGGTGGTGGACGACGCGCTCAATTACCTGCTGCCGCTCTACCAGCCCGACTTGGTGCTCTACGACGCCGGCGTCGACGTGCACAAGGATGACGCCCTCGGCTACCTCAAGCTGACAGACGAAGGCGTGGCCGCCCGCGATGAAAGCGTGATGCGCCACTGCCTGGGCCGCGACATCCCGGTGATGGGCGTGATCGGCGGCGGCTACAGCAAGGACCGCCCGGCCCTCGCCCGCCGCCATGGCATCCTGCACCACAGCGCGCAACGGGTGTGGACGTCATCAGGCTGTCACTGAACTGTGAGCGTTACCCACAATGCCTGTGGAACCACCTGTGGATAACTTGAGCGTAAGGACCTGAAAGCCCATAGCGGTATGGCCTGCAAGAAACTGTACGTTTTTTGATCAGATAGTTGTCCACACGCGTGAAACGTTGTGGAACCTGGCGTCCGTGGCCGTTTTGCAACAAAACTGCCGCACGCTGGCGTCACCTTGAAGGCCTCTCCCGCTTTCAGAGTACCCCGCGATGGCAACGTACAAGATCGGCAGCAACTCGACACCCGGCAATGACGACGCCCTGAAGAAAGTCGCCGCCACCTTCGACGCGGCAATGTCCCGCGCCCTGTCCGGCTTCAAGGAAGCCGCCCACCCCGGCAACTTCAAAGTGCTGGCCGTGACCGACAACACCAAGGACCAGAAGATCGCCGACGTCAAAGCCACCGGCGACCAAGAGGCAATCAAGCGCCTCAACGACCCGAACCTGGCCGACATCAGCAATACCGGCGTGCCCCTGGCCAACATCGCCAGCATCACCAAGATCTCCGATAACGTCCTGGAGCTGAAAACCCGCGACGGCAAGGACATCATCATTATCAAGCAGATGACCCCGTACCTGTTTGACGGCATGGCCGGCAAAGTCGACGCCGTGGACGCGCTGAACAAGAGCAAGGCCGACGGCTACCGCATCGCCCAGGCCGGCGACACCGCGCCGGGCCTGGACACCTACAAAGCCATCGGCCCGGCGGACGAAGTGGGGCCAGGAATGATTCGCTACGAAACCCTGTCGGGCGACAAGGTGGTCGTCAGTAAGGAAACCAACAGCGACCTGTATGAAAAGGTTAAGTCCGACGGCGAAACCTGGGGCCTGATCAACGACAGCAAGAACGAAGGCTATCGCCTGGTCGGCGCGGATGAAGCCGGCAGCGTGAGCCTGGTGGGTACACCGGAAGAACTCGGTCACGGGCTGATCCGCTACGAAACCGCTTCCGGCGACAAGATCATCGTGTCCCAGGCCATCAGCCCCGACCTGTACGCCTCGGTGGTGAAAGAATCCAACGGTATTTTTGGCGTCGACGGCGCCGTGGACACCCACTGGATCGACAACTCCAAGTACGCGAGCGCCAAGGACTGGGACAAGATCGTCGGCAACACCAGCGGCACGCCAACCCAGGAAGAACGCGACCTCGACCGCCCGCGCGCGGCCTCGAAGATGCTCAGCGACAACTGGGACAAATGGGGCCTGCACGACCGCCCCATCGATTTCTCCAACCCGCCCGCCGATCTGCCGCCCGAAGCCCAGGCCTGCCTCAAGTACCTGGCCGGCAGCCCGAGCCTGATGAACGCCCTCGACAGCGGCGGCCTGGGCAAAAGCGATGGGGTGATAACCCACGCCGATGTGGATAAGTTCATCAGCCAATCGAATAAGGATCTGTCAGCCGCCTCGAAGTCCTACGGCACCTTCCTCAGCAAGAACCCAGACGCCACCGGTTTGGCCAAGGAAAACGCCAAGTCCGCCGCCATCGTCATGGCCAATATTTCCCTGGTGAGCAGCGCCGGCCCGGAAATGCAGGGGCCCAACCAGCGCGCCAACAACGGCAGCCTGAACACCGCCAATCTAAAGGCGATCAAGGATGACTCGGGCCTGAGCCCCGAGTTGACCGGCGCTGCAGGCTATTGGTCCACCCCCGGCATGCTGCGCACCCTCGACATGGCCGGCGACCTGCCTGCCACTGCCAAGGCCGACGGCATCACACAGCAGAAAAACCTCGGCGCGTGGCTGGAAAACCAGGCGCCCAAGGACGACCACGGCGTGTTGATGATGCTCAGCAACGCCGCGGTACGCAGCTCGGTGGCCGACGTCGACACCTCCAAACTGACCAAGGACGTGCTCGAACACCCGGAGAACTACGACGGCAAGACCAAAGCCGCCGTGATGATGGAAATCAGCGACGCCCGCGCGCGCATGGCGGCCAGCGACAAAGTGGGCGACGGCGATCTGTACGCGGGGATCACGGCGGACACCGAATACCACCTCAACCCGACCAAATCCAAGGTCACCGACCAGCTCGACGCCGCCATTGGCAAGTTGTCCAGTGACCCGGATGTGAAGACCTTTCTCTCGCAAAACCAAGCGTCCGGCATGCACGATATCGTCAACAGCGACCCGGCGATCAAGCATGAACTGCAGGCCTACCAGGACGGCCAGATCAACAGCGGCAATGTGCTCAACACCGCGCTGAACACCAAAGGGGCTGATGGCAAACCGCTGTCGCTCATGGACGCCCTGAGCCTGGCCGGCACCGACGCCACCCTCACCGACCTGGCCCTGGGTGGCGACGGCCATGTGGACCTCAGTGTCATCGCGCAAAAGTCCGGCAAGTCCGGGGACATCGAGCAGTTCTTCAAGGACCACATCCTCAACGGCAAGGACCTGGAAGACGCCCTCGCCCAGCCGAACGCCGACCCGATGACCGCCATCGGCCAGTACGCTGCCCACGCGGAATTGCTCAAAGAGTTTCTCGGCGACAAAGTCTCGGCCCAGGATTCGTCGACCGTGCAGCAATACGTCAACCAGGCGGTGTCCGACTCCCTGGTCAACGGCGCCAACGACGACGTGCTCAAGGGTGCGTTCGGCGATGCGAATGGCAACTTTGATGAGGCCAAGACCACGGCCATCATCGAGAAAGCCATGGCCGACGACCCGCAGATGTTCAAAGACGCCACGGGGGCGCAGATCAAGCCACAGGACGTGATCTCGTTGATCCGCTCGATGTGGGACGTGAACCGTCAAGGCCAGAAGATCAGCGACGTACTGCCCAAGGCCGTGGACGGGCTGAAACTCAACGCCAGCGATTCTTACAAACAAGGCCTGCTGCACATCGGTAGCGCCTTGCTGGCCGGCGGCGTACTGGCGGCGCGCTCGGCCACAGGCGGCAACAGCCCGGCGGACAACGCCGGGCGCGTGGCGGCGGGCATGCAGTTTGCCGGCCTGATTACCGAGGGCGGCACCAAGTACGCCAAGGAAGCCGGCTACGGCATGACCTGGAAACCCACCCCGATCGACCCGAACAAACCCCAAGGCATCGGCGACTTCCCCACCGGCAAAATGGTGCAGAACACCGACGGCCTCAACCGCCTGGGCAACCTGGGCAAGATCGTCGGCGGCACCGGTAGCTTTATCGGCGGTGTGTTCGGCCTGATCAGCGGGGTCAACAGCGCCTTTGCCGGGGACAAACTCAACGCCGGTTTCTCACTCACCAGCGGTGCCCTGGGCACCGGCGCGGCAGTCGCCTCGATCATCGAAGGCGGCGCGGGCCTGTTCGGCATTGCCGACGCGGCGGCCATCGCCGGCACCTTCGCCGGCGTACTGGGTTGGGCCACCGCCGGTCTGGGCATCGTGACCAGCTTTGTGTTCCCGATCATCGAGGTGGTAAAGCGCGAAAAACAACAGGACGCGTTCTTTGGCAACCTGGTGCCGACCCTGGATAAATATGGCCTCACCGGCGGCCCGATCACCGACGCCGACCGTGCGGACGAGTACCCGCCGTACGCCAACACTGGTTTTGCCTGAGTACGTTTTGCCTAACGGCACGGGGCGCGCATTGCTTACAATGGGCGCCCTTTGTTTTTGACCAGGCCTGCCGATGTCCGCTACTGCTCCTTCCCACGTTGCCATTATCGGCGGCGGCCCTGCCGGGCTGATGGCCGCCGAAGTCCTGAGCCAGGCGGGCGTGCGGGTGGACCTGTACGACGGCATGCCCTCGGTGGGACGCAAGTTCCTACTGGCCGGCGTGGGCGGCATGAACATCACCCACTCCGAAGCGTACCCGGCATTCCTGTCACGCTACGCCGAACGCGCGCCGCACATGGCGCCGTTGCTGCGCAGTTTCGGGGCTGAGGCGTTGTGTGAATGGATTCATGGCTTGGGCATCGAAACGTTTGTCGGCACCTCCGGTCGTGTGTTTCCCACCGACATGAAAGCCGCGCCCCTGTTGCGCGCCTGGCTCAAGCGCCTGCGTGACCAGGGCGTGGTTATCCACACCCGTCATCGCTGGCTGGGCTGGAATGCCGAGGGCGACCTACTTATCCACAGCCCCGACGGCGAAAAAACGGTCCACAGCGATGCCGTGCTGCTGGCCCTCGGTGGCGGCAGTTGGTCGCGCCTGGGTTCCGACGGTGCGTGGCTCAAGTTGCTGGAAGACCGCGGCGTGCCCTACGCCCCGCTGCAACCGAGCAACTGTGGCTTCGAGGTGTCGGCCTGGAGCGAGCTGATGGTCAGCAAGTTCGCTGGCGCACCGTTGAAAAACGTCGCCATCGGGCTGGGGGATGACAAGCCTCGCCTGGGCGAATGCGTGGTCACCGCGACGGGGATCGAGGGCAGCTTGATCTACGCGCTGTCGGCGCCGATCCGGGAAGCGATCAACCGCGATGGTTCAGCCACCGTGCATATCGACCTGTTGCCGAGCAAGCCATTGGACAAAGTCCAGGCAGCCTTGGCAAAACCCCGTGGCTCTCGCTCGATGAGCAAGCATCTGCACAGTCAGTTGGGGTTGGACGGCGTGAAGGCCGCGCTGCTGCGTGAGTTGACGCCTGCCGAGCACTTCACCGATCCGGCGCAATTGGCGGTGGATATCAAGGCGCTGCCGTTGACGCTGGTAAAGACCCGGCCAATGGATGAGGCGATCAGCACCGCAGGCGGCGTGCCGTTCGAGGCGCTGGATGAGCGATTGATGCTCAAGCCATTGCCGGGGGTGTTCTGTGCGGGGGAGATGCTGGATTGGGAAGCGCCAACGGGCGGGTATCTGTTGACAGGGTGTTTTGCCAGTGGCAGAGCGGCTGGGCGGGGGATGTTGGAGTGGCTTAATCGCTGAGATTTGCGGTGAATTCCGAGCCGCCTTCGCGGGCAAGCCCACTCCCACCTTTGACTGCATTCCAATGTTGGAACTCGGTCAAATGTGGGAGCGGGCTTGCCTGCGAAGAGGCCATCAGCAGCGCTGAAAAACTTACTTCTTCTTGCGCGGCCCGGTATTAAAAACAGGCACCTTGCGCACCGGCTTGATCGACGGCTCCGACGGCGCCACTTCTCCGCTGTCCACCCACTTGCCCAGGTTGCGCTTACCGCCACCACCCGACGCTTTAGGCTTCTTCGGTTTTTTCGGTTTCTTCACCACCTGCCCGCTGGCATCGGTGTCCGGCACACGATGCTCAGGCTCGAAGTCCGGCTCCATCTTGCGGGTCAAGGTCTGGCGCGTCAGCATTTCGATCGCCGACAGCATGTTCACTTCATCGGCACACACCAGGGAAATCGCTTCCCCGGTGTTACCCGCACGCCCGGTACGACCGATGCGGTGGATGTAGTCCTCGGCCACGATCGGCAAGTCGAAGTTGACCACCAGCGGCAGGTCTTCGATATCCAGGCCACGGGCCGCCACGTCGGTGGCCACCAGAATCTGCACTTCGCTTGATTTGAATCGGTCCAGCGCGCGTTGGCGTGTGGCTTGTGGCTTGTCGCCATGGATGCCGTCAGCATTGATGCCCAGGCCCTGCAACTTATCCACCAGCGCGTCCACGCCGTTACGGGTCTTGGCGAACACCAGCACCTGCTTCCAGCGGCCTTTGCGCATCAGGTGCACAAACAGCTCAGGCTTGCGCTTCTTGTCCACCGGCACCACCCATTGCTTCACGGTGTTGGCAGCGACGTTGCGCGGGCTGACTTCGATGCTCAGCGGGTCATTGAGCATCTGCCCGGCCAGCGTGCGGATCTCATCGGAGAAGGTCGCGGAGAACAGCAGCGTCTGGCGCTTTTTCGGCAGCATGCGATAAATGTTGGCAAGCTCTTCGGAGAAGCCCAGGTCGAGCATGCGGTCGGCTTCGTCCAGCACCAGTGTTTGCAGCTGGTTGAGTTTCAGCGCGTTCTGGCGGAACAGGTCGATCAGGCGGCCAGGCGTGGCAACCAGAATGTCGACGCCCTTGCGCAACTTCATCATCTGCGGGTTGATGCTCACGCCGCCGTACACCGCGTAAGTGGTCAGCGGCAGGTGTTGCGCGTACTCGGCAACGCTGGCGTGCACCTGTTCGGCCAGCTCGCGGGTCGGGCACAGGATCAGCGCGCGCGCCGAGTTGGCGGCGACTTTCGGCCCTTCCATCGTCAACAGTTGCAACAACGGCACGGCGAAACCGGCGGTCTTGCCGGTGCCGGTCTGGGCGGCGGCCATCAGGTCGCGACCGGCCAGCACCGCCGGAATGGCTTGCGCCTGCACCGGCGTCGGGGTCTGGTAGCCAAGCGTCTCAAGGGCGCGCAGCAAGGGTTCGATCAGGCCAAGGGTGGCGAAAGTCATGTGTTTACCGTAGGAAAAATTCAGCGCAAGGTCGCAATGCGCCGCAGTTTACCTTATTTCCGCCTTCGGCTTGCGCCACTGGGGCAGGCTGATCAACAGCACGGCGCTGATAATCACCAGCATGGCCAGGGCTTCTTCCAGGCCGATGGTCTCGCCGATGAACACAATCCCCAGCAACACCGCGACCGCCGGGTTGACGTAGGCATAGCTGGTCGCCGCCGCCGGGCGCACGTGCTTGAGCAGGTACATATAGGCGTTGAAGGCGATGATCGAGCCGAACACGGCCAGGTACGCCAGGGCCAGCCAGCCTTCCAGCGGCGGCATGGCTTGCAGGTGTTCGCCAGTGAGCGCGCTGGCGATCAACAGCGTCACGCCGGCCACCAGCATTTCTGCGGCACTGGCCATGGCCCCCGGCGGCAACGGCAGGCGCCGACTCCACACCGAGCCAAACGCCCACGACGCCGCAGCAAACAGCAGCAACGCAGCCCCCATCGGGCTCGACTGCAACGTGCTGCCCATGTTGAGCATGGCGATGCCGATCATCCCCAGGATCACGCCCGCCCACTCCAGCCGGGTATTGCGCGCGCCCCAGAAATACCCGCACAGCAACGTGAACAGCGGCACGGTCGCCACCGCCAGCGCCGCCACGCCGGAAGACACACCGGTGTGCTCGGCCACACTCACCGCGCCATTGCCGAAGGTCAGCAGCAAGATGCCGATCTTGGCCGCCGCCTTCCACTGCTCCCAGGTCGGCGCCGGCGCCCCACGCCAGCGCAAAAAGCCATACATCGCCGCCCCGGCCACTAAAAAGCGGATCCCGCCCAGCATCAGCGGCGGCCAGTACTCCACGCCAATGCGGATCACCAGGTAGGTAGACCCCCAAATCACATACAGCGCAAAGAAGGCAGCGATCAGCGGTAAGGGGAAGCGACGTGGGCCAGGCATTGGGCGGCTCTATGGCAGGAGATGGGAGGCTTATTCTAAAAAGGCAGGTCGGTAAACATAAGTTACAAAACCTGTTTAAAACGCCGTTACACTTTTCAAAGCATGGTTGTGAAGGCTATAAACCGTGTTTTCGAAAGCCACGCGCAACCGGAGCCTTCTCATGGACAAATACGACCGCATGCTCCTCAGCGCCCTGCTCGAAGACGGCCGCGCGTCCTACGCGCAACTGGCCCGCACGGTAAACCTCTCCGCCCCCGCCGTGGCCGAGCGCGTGGCCAAACTGGAGGCCAGTGGCGTGATCACTGGGTATCAGGCCAAGGTGGACCTGTCCAAAGTGGGCTTGCCGATTCAGTGCGTGATTGAGCTGCGGTTGACCAATCACGGCAGCCAGAAGGTATATGACGCGTTGGCGGAAATCCCTGAATTGACGGAGTGCCATCGGGTGACCGGCGATCCGTGCGTGATCATGCAGGCAGCCGTGGGGTCGATGCCCGAGTTGGAGAGCTTGATCAACCGCGTGGCCAAGTTCGGGTTCAGCAAGACCTCGATTATTTTGTCGAGCGCGATAGAGCGGCGGGTGCCGTTGGGGCAGTTGGAGGGCAATGGGAAAAATGGTGGCTGAACCGCCGCCATCGCCGGCAAGCCGGCTCCTACAAAGGTTCGCGGCGCACCACACTCCTGTAGGAGCCGGCTTGCCGGCGATGGCGCCTTCAGAACCCGCGATATTTCTTCAGGTGCTCATTGATCTTCGCCGCCGGCACTTTCTGCAAGGTGCACAGCAGGTCGTGGGACAGTTCACGCAAGCCATGGGCCCCGCGCAGTTCCTGGGCCAGATGGGCCGTGAGGTTGGCGGCCATCTCCGCATCCGCCATCGCCCGGTGAGCCTTGCCGGTGTGGGGCAGTTGGGCGTAGGCGTTCAACGTGCCGAGCTTGTGGTTGGGCGCCGATGGCATGAGGCGACGCGCCAGCAGCAGCGAACAGGCGAACTTCTGCAAACGGGTGCGGCGGATCAGCCCCAGCTCATAATCCCAGAACTTCTGGTCGAACGCGGCGTTGTGCGCCAGCAACGGCGTGACGCCGACGAATTCATTGACCTCATTCATCACCCGCTCCGCCGGCGGTGCGCTGCGCAGCATGGCGTTGCTGATGCCGGTGAGTTGTTCGATGAACGCGGGCACGTGCACACCGGTTTTCATCAGGCTCTGGTAGCGGTCCACAATCTGGCCACGCTCAAGGATGACCACCGCGATTTCCGTGGCCCGGCAACGGCTGCTCGGGGTGATGCCGGTGGTTTCAAAGTCGATGACCGCTATACGTTCCAAACCTGTTCCAACTCCGTCTTAGCATTTATTTGAGCAACAACGCGCCTTCAATCGGCACATACCGGCTGGCGGCGCGTATCAATGAATTGGCCGTCAGCCCCGGTACACCATAGGCCACGGCCTCGACGCCATGCTTGTGGATAACCCGGTCGAGCAGCATGTCGAAATCACCGTCGCCGGAGGCCAGCACGATTTCGTCGACGTGGTCGGCGGCGTCCATGATGTCGAGGGTGATGCCCACGTCCCAGTCGCCCTTGGCCGAGCCGTCGCTGCGCTGGATGTAGGGCTTGAGTTTTACCGTAAAGCCCAGGTTGCGCAGGATCTGCTGGAATTGCTGCTGCTTGCTGTCGCCACGGTCGATGGCATACGCGTACGCCTCGACGATCTGCCCGCGCGAGCTGATGTCAGCCCACAACGCGGCGTAGTTGAAGTGGCAACCATAGGCCTGGCGGACGGTGTAATAGAGGTTTTGCACATCGGCGAACACTGCAATTTTCTTCACCGCACTTCCTCATGACAGCCAGGCGCCAGGGCCCGGAAAGGGTGCAAGTATGCCAGCCGCGAGAAGGTTTCCGGGAAAAATCAGACCGGGGCGACGAAGCGCCCCGGCCGAGGTGGGTCAGACGAAGGAATCGTCGTCGCCGAAGGAAGAGGAATCGTCGGAATAATCGCTGTCGGTGAAGCTGTCCGAGTTGTCGCTGCCCCAGCTGTCATTGCCGGCGTACTGCTGGTCGTCGCCGCCCCAGCCGCCCTGGTCACTGGCGGGCGCCGGCTGTTCGATGATTTCCTCGACCACCTGCGGTTGCTGGTTGTGATGGAACAGGCTGCTGATGCCTTCGGCCAGCAACACACCACCGGCCACGCCGGCTGCGGTTTTCATCGCGCCGCCGAGGAAACCGCTGCCGATAGGGGCTGCCGGCGCTTGTTGCGGCTGTTGGTAGTTCTGCTGGGGCGCGCCGTAATTCTGCTGCGGCGCAGGCTGGCTGAACCCAGGCCGCCCCGGTTCACGCCAGCCGCCACCGGAAGACGCCGGGGCGCTCTGCGCAGGTTGGGGGTCGCGGGATCCACCACCAAAGATGCTCGACAAGAACCCACCACTGCTCGCCGGAGCGGCTGGCGCGGATTTCGCCCGCTGCAGCTCATCCTGCAACTGCTGGATCTGCTGCGCCTGCTCCTTGTTTAGCGCGTCGAGACTTTTGAGCGCGTGCTCCTGCACCAGGATCGACTGGGTCATGTAGTACCCGGCTGCCGGTTGGCGAGTCATGTGCTCCTTGATCCGCGCTTCGGCCTGGGCGTCGCGGGGGGCTGAGTCCGTTTCGGCTTGTTGCAACCGTGAAAACAGTCCATCGATCAGGGTTTGCTCTTCGCTGTTCATGGCGACCTCGTTAGATTGCCGGTAGAAATCGTGGTCTCGCCTTTAATCAGGCGCCGTCCTAGTTATGGGGGTGTTACGAGTTGTTTCAATGGTCTTTACTCAAGGTTTACGTTTGCTTACCGCCCGTGATGATCGGTTAAAGTGTTGCCCTTGCTTTCAGGCCTGCGATGAACTTGATGAATCCGTTAGACGTGCTGCGCGACTCCTTCCGTTTCACCCAACGCAACCTGGGCGCTATCGTCCAGCTGTGTTTGCCGTTGGTGATTTTCGAAGCCCTGCTGCAACAGGTGCTCAACCACGTGGTGGGCCCGGATGCATTCCCTGGCTACAGCGTGGTGGTGGGGTTGCTGGTGTACCCGCTGTACACCGGCGCGTTGATCCTGTTTCTGGATGCCCGCACCCGTGGCGAGTCACCGACTACCAAGGATGTATGGGCCATGGCCCTGACCCTGTGGCCGCGCTTTGCCCTGCTGACGGCCATGAGCACGCTGCTGATCCTGCTGGGGCTGTCGCTGTATTTCCTGCCGGGCCTGTGGCTGATGGTGGTGCTGGCCTTCGCCGAGTACCTGCTGGTGCTGCGCGGCATGCCAGCGCTGGAGGCGATGAAGGAAAGCTTTCGCCTGAGCCGTGGGCATTTCTGGCTGATCCTGGTGTGCCTGCTGTGCGTGATGACGCCACTGTGGCTGCTCAAGGGCGCCAGTGTTGCGGCCTACCCCACGCCTGCGCCGCTGCTGGGCCTGTTCCTGGACAGCGCCCACAGCTTCCTGCAACTGTTTACCAGCGTGGTGCTGTTCCGTTTATTCATGCTGATCGGTGGCGATGCCGACGCGCGGTGATATGCTCGGTGCCACTCCTGAAACGCTATAAGCCGAGCCGATGACCCGTTTATTGCGCATAACCTTGCTGGGCCTGCTGATCATTGCAGGCTTGCTCGCCGCCCTGATCTACAGCCTGACCTGGCGCCCCGAGGCGAAGGAAACCCTGCCGGTGAGTTGTGTCGCGCCCCGTGCGCCCACGCTGCTGCCGGGGCAGGCGCTCAAGGTCATGACCTGGAACGTGCAATACCTGGCCGGCAAGAACTACGTGTTCTGGTACGACACCGCCGACGGCAGTGGCCCGGACGACCGCCCCACCGTGGAAGACATGGCCGCCAGCCTCGACGAAGTGGCGCGGGTGATCCGTGACGAACAACCCGACATCCTGCTGCTGCAGGAACTCGACGAAAACGCCAAGCCCTCCCATTACCAAGACCAGCTTGCCCTGTTGCAAGAGCGCCTGGTCGACCTCTACCCCTGCAGTGTCCAGGCCTTCGACTGGAAAGCCGACTTCGTGCCCGACCGGCATATCTTCGGCAGCGTCGGCCGTAAGCTGGCGACCCTCAGCCGTTACCAGATCGAACACGCCGAACGCCTGCAATTGCCGGCGCCCGAGGCGAACTTCATCAGCCGCCAGTTCCAACCCAAGCCGGCCTTGCTGTTGACCTACCTGCCGCTGAGCGACGGTGGCCAGCTGGCCGTGCTCAACACCCGCCTGGACGGCGACGCCCCTGGGCGCAGCGCGGTGCAGGAGCAGGTCCAGACCACGGTCAAGCTGCTGGATAAATTCGAAGGGCGCGGCACGCCCTGGCTGATCGGCGGCGACTTCAACCTGCTGCCCCTGGGCCAATTCCTGCGGCTGGACGCCGGCAAGCGTGGGCAATATTCGCCGGACAGCGAGCTGCATTTGCTGTGGGACAAATACCCAATGATCCCGAGCAACAGTCAATCCAGCGGGATTGACCGTGAGAAGTGGCTGACTCACTTCCCCAACGACCCAAGCGTCGACGGGCCGGACCGCACGCTCGATTACCTGTTCTACAGCCCGCGAATCAAGCGGGTGGAGGCGAAAGTGCGGCAGGAGGACACGTTGCGCATTTCCAATCACCTGCCGGTGATCGCTCGGTTCCTGCTGCCCGCCGCACAATAATCCCTGCCGGGCTCCTAACGGGGTACGCGCGTCTAGATCCACACCCTTGTTGCGCGGTGTCTTGAGCCAGCGATCAGATTGAGGTTCAGTCCTGCGCCAGTTGCCGCAGGACCTGCTCATACTCCTCGACCGTTTGCGACCCGGACAGTACCTGACGC
The DNA here is from genome assembly GCF_979253545.1 of Pseudomonas sp. AC112. Classification (NCBI taxonomy): domain Bacteria; kingdom Pseudomonadati; phylum Pseudomonadota; class Gammaproteobacteria; order Pseudomonadales; family Pseudomonadaceae; genus Pseudomonas; species Pseudomonas sp. AC112. The sequence goes on along the minus strand of NZ_CEEDCM010000001.1, from coordinate 3,078,665 downwards.
CCGTTCAACACCATGGCCGGGACCGAATTGATCCCGCGTTCAAGGTAAAAGCGCTGAAGTTCGCGGACTTCAACTGCGAACGCCTGGGTAACCAATACTTCGCGGGCACGGGTGGTTGAAAGTCCTGCGTCACCCGCCAGGCGCACCAGTGTCTCGTGGTCGCTGGGGTTCTGACCGTCGGTGAAATAGGCCTTGAGCAGGATGTGCTTCAGTGCAACCTGGCGACCTTCTGCCCCTGCCCAGAGCAGAAGGCGATGGGCATCGAAAGTGTTGTAGAAATGGCTGCGTTTTTCCAGGTCGAACTGAAAGCCGATGGCTTTGCCAAGTGCGATCACCCTCTTGTTGCGGGAAGCGACTTCTTCGGCGCTGCGACCATATTTACGCATCATATGTGTAACTGCCTGCTCGCCTTCTGCCGGCATGTCCGCGTTCAGTTCGAAGGGCTTGAACGTCAGCTCAACGGCAACCTCGCCGGCAAGATTCGCAATGGCCTGCCTTAGTGCTGTTGCGCCAAGCGCACACCAGGGGCATACGACATCCGACACAAAGTCGACTCTGACGGGGACGGTCACTTTTTGGACTCCGCCAGGCTTTTACGGTACTCGGTGGTGGTGATTCCCGCGTAGCCCCAGTTATCCGTATCCACCTCTTCGATGACGATGTGGGTAAGGTGCGGGTCCTTATTGAGCACGGTTTGCATGGTGTTGGTTATTTCGGCGATGACCTGGGCTTTCTGCTCCTGGGTGACACCATCACGGGTAATACGAACGCTGATGAAAGGCATGGAAAAGTCTCCACTTCGCCCCTCATCGACATGATGAGGCGGCAAGTGTGGAGACTTTAGAATGTTGCCTTGGGCAGATAAATGCGGCGGCGGGAACATCATTTGTTATGCCGCGTAATGAATAAAGGCACTTTCTGTAGGCGCTGATTATTTACGCGGTTTGATTCGCGCGGTTGCCTCGGCCACCAGCGGATCATCCGGCCAGTAATGCTTGGGATACCGCCCTTTCAAATCCTTTTTTACCTCGGCGTAGGTGCTGCGCCAGAAGTTCGCCAGGTCCTGGGTCACTTGCACCGGCCGGCGTGCCGGGGACAGCAGGTGCAGCTTCACCACCTGGCGCCCGCCGGCAATGCGCGGGGTGTCGGCCAGCCCAAACAGTTCTTGCAGGCGCACTGCCAGGATCGGCGGCTGTTCGCTGTAGTCCAGGCGCACCGACGAGCCCGAGGGCACTTTCACATGCTGTGGCGCCAGTTCGTCCAGGCGCTGGGGCAGCGGCCAGGGCAGCAGGTTGTGCAGGAAGCTGGAAATGTCCAGGTTGGCGAAATGGCTCAGGCGCGAGACTTTACCCAGGTAGGGCATCAGCCAATGTTCAAGGCTGGCGAGCAACGCCTTGTCGCTGATATCGGGCCACTCGCTGGTTTTGCCAGCATCGAGCTGCCGCAGCAGCATGACCCGCGCCTGCCATTGGCGCAGCTCGGGCGTCCACGGCAGTAGCTCGAGGCCTTTGCGGCGCACCAAGTTGACCAGCGCCTGGCTGCGCGCGGACTCGTCCAGGCCGGTCAGGGGTTCGCGGCTCAGTACCAGCTCGCCGACTTTGCGCTGGCGCTCGGCGCGCAGTACGCCTTCGCGTTCGTCCCAATCCAACTGGTCGACGTTGCGCACTTGTTCGGCGAGCACCGTGTCGAACAGCGCCGGATCAAAGTCCGCCGCCAGGTAGATGCGTTCCTCACGCTGGCCCTGGCGGCTCCCCAGGTCGGCGATGACCAGCCAAGGCTGCTTCATCAGGCTGTCGGCTTCGGCGAACAGCGCCGCGCGGCCGTTGGCCAGGCGGTATTCAGCGCCGCCGGCGCGACGCTGTTGAGCGACACGGTCCGGGTAAGCCAGGGCGAGCAAGGCGCCGAGCCAGCGCGAGTGGTCGGGGTCGGCCACCGGTTGCGTGGCCTGCCCTCTCAAGTAGCCGCGATACTGTCGCGCCAGTTGCTTGGCCCGCTGCACCCCGCCTTGAGTGCCACGCGCACGTGCTTCGCCGGACAACAGCGCCAGGCGACTGTGCAGATCCGCGCCGCCGCCGCGCAGGATATCGCGCTCGCCCAGCAGGGCCGCGACATCGCAGGCGGTGGCAGCCAACCCCAGGTCCTGCCCGCGCAACAGCAGGTGGGCGATACGCGGATGGGCCGGCAGTTCGGCCATTTTCTGCCCGTGGGCGGTCAGTTTGTCGTCATCCAATGCGCCGAGGCGCACGAGCAAATCCTGGGCTTGGGCATACGCGGCGGTGGGCGGCACGTCCAGCCACACCAGCTGCGTGGGCGTAACGCCCCAGCGTGCCAACTGCAGGGCCAAGCCGGCCAGGTCGGCCGCAAGGATTTCCGCACTGCCGTAGGCGGCCAGGCCTTCATGCTGGTCCTCGGACCACAAGCGATAGCAAACGCCCGGCTCCAGCCGCCCTGCCCGGCCGGCGCGCTGAGTGGCGCTGGCGCGGGAAATACGTTGGGTGTCGAGACGGGTCATGCCGCTGCCCGGGTCGAAACGCGGCACCCGCGCCAACCCGGCGTCGATCACTACGCGCACGCCGTTGATAGTGAGGCTGGTCTCGGCGATGTTGGTCGCCAGCACGACTTTGCGTGTACCTGCGGGCGCCGGGTCGATGGCGGCGCGCTGGGCGGCAAGGTCCAGCTCGCCATGCAGCGGGCACAGCAGCACATCACTGCGATCGCCCAAGGCCTCGGCCAACTGCTGGTTGACCCGGCGAATCTCCGCCTGCCCCGGCAAGAACACCAGCACGCTGCCGGTTTCGTCATGCAGGGCTTCGAGGATGGTTTGCACCACACGCGGCTCGATGAACTCACCGGGCTGGTAAGGCCGGCCCCAGCGCATCTGCACCGGGAACATGCGCCCTTCGCTGCGCAGGATCGGCGCGTCATCCAGCAGGCTGGCCAGGCGCTCGCCTTCGAGGGTGGCGGACATCAGCAGGATTTTCAGCGGCTGCTCATCGCGAAACAGCTCGCGGCCGTTCAGGCTCAGGGCCAGCGCCAGGTCGGCGTCGAGGCTGCGTTCGTGGAACTCGTCGAAAATCAGCAAGCCCACGCCGTCCAGCGCCGGATCGTCTTGCAGGCGGCGGGTGAGTATGCCTTCGGTGACCACTTCGATCCGCGTGTTGGGGCCGACTTTGCTGTCGAGGCGAATGCGATAGCCGACGGTTTCTCCGACCTTCTCGCCCAGTTCACTGGCCAGGCGTTCGGCCGCCGCGCGGGCTGCCAGACGGCGGGGTTCGAGCATCAGGATGGTCTGCCCGGCCAGCCACGGCTCATTCAATAACGCCAAGGGCACGCGGGTGGTTTTACCGGCGCCGGGGGGCGCTTCGAGCACGGCTTCATGGCGATTCGCCAAGGCGTCACGCAGTGCAGGTAAAACTTCATCAATCGGCAACGAATTCATACTGGCTCCAAAGCAGAGCGGCGAGTATAACGGCGAACTGCCAAGTGCCGACGATGGTCTGAAAGATCACGCGTTCCCTTGTAGGAGCCGGCTTGCCGGCGATGAGGCCCTTTAGCCTTGCGTTGCTCTCCTGGCCGCCATCGCCGGCAAGCCGGCTCCTACAAGGTGCGCAGATATCGGTTCCTATCTATATAGTCATCCTAAAATCGTGTTCAGGAGAGTTTCCATGCGTATCGCTTCCCGTGTCATTGGCGGTGTCCTCGCCGTCACCCTGCTGAGCCAATTGACGGCCTGCGGTTCGATCTTCTACCCGGACCGCCGTGGCCAGATCGACGGCAAGATCGACCCGACCATTGCCGTACTCGATGCCATCGGCCTGCTGTTCTACGTCATCCCCGGCCTGATTGCCTTCGGCGTGGACTTCGCCACCGGCGCGATCTACTTCGAGCCGGGCAAGACCGCCCAGGTCGACCCGCAAAAACTCCACGAAGCCATCGGCGCCGACGGCCAGGTCGACAACGCCAAGCTGCAAAGCATCATCCAGAAAGAAACCGGCCGCAGCCTGCCGCTCGACGACCCGCGCATGATCCAGTTCAAAGGCAGCGTGCAACAACTCGCCAGCCTGGGCCTGCAACCCGCCGCTTAAGGATTCGACCCGCCTATGACCAGCAGCCCCGAACACGCCAGGCTCTTGCGCCTGGCCACCCGCGCGTCGGTGGGTGTGGCCTGTGTGCTGATTGTCACCAAGGCCATCGCCTGGTGGTTCAGTGGCTCGGTGAGCATGCTCGCCGGCTTGACCGACTCATTGCTGGACGGCGTGACTTCGCTGCTCAACCTCGTCGCCGTGCATTACGCCCTGCGCCCCGCCGATGACGATCACCGTTATGGACATGGCAAGGCGGAGTCGCTGTCGGGCATGGCCCAGGCGCTGTTCATCGGCGGCAGTGCCGTGTTGATCGCGTTCCAGGCCTACGAGCGCCTGCAGCATCCGGAACCGGTGGGCGCGCCGTGGTTGAGCATCGGCGTGATCATCTTTTCCCTGGTGTTGACCGTGGCCTTGTTGATGCTGCAACACCGGGTGATCCGCGAAACCGGCTCCAATGCCGTGCGCGCCGATTCACTGCACTACCGCTCAGACTTGATGCTCAACGGCAGCATCCTCGTGGCGCTGGTGCTGGCTGGCATGGGCTTTCACCAAGTCGACGCCTGGTTCGGCCTGGGTATCGCCGCCTACATTTTGTGGAGCGCGATCCAGATCGCCCGGGAAAGCTTTGCGGTGTTGATGGATGAAGAGCTGCCGCCAGACGTCAGCCAGCACATGCTGGAACTGGCGCGTGGTGTACCAGGGGTGTTGGGTGCGCATGATTTGCGCACGCGGATTTCCGGCAGCCACTGGTTTGTACAGTTGCATTTGGAATTGCCTGGGGAATTGACGCTGTCAGTGGCCCACGGCATCAGCGACCAGGCCGCCGATGCCATCCACAAGGCCTACCCGCGCGCCGAAGTGCTGGTGCACGCCGACCCGCGGGAAGTGGTCACAGGCAACAAAACCTAGTACTGCACCTGATAACCGCGACTGCTCAGGCAGTTGCCCTGGGCCTGACGGTAGGTTTGCACCACCGCCGGGTCGGGGGCGTAGGTAACTTGCTGCGGGTCGAAACCACTTTGCTGCACAGCCCAGCGATAACAGTCGTAGCCGTCCTGCTGCACCTGGGCTGGTGACTGGCCGTTGGCGGGGTACGCCACCACGTCATAGCCATTGCCTTGCGGCGCGGGCTGAGGTGCCGGTACGGCGGCTGGCGGTTGCACCACCACGTATTGTTGGGAGCTGCTCTCGTAGGTGTAGTAGGAACCCGCCGCGAGGAAGAACAGCGCGCTGCCGATCCACACTTCACGCGCGTAGTCCGGCAGGTAATGCACACGGATGCCATAGGGCGGCGTTACCACCACATAGCGCGGGCCTTGCGGGCGATACCAATAGCCGCCGGAGTAGAAGTAGTCCTGGCCACGGTAAGGCACGCGGTAATTGCGGTCGGGGAAACGGTCGATCACGTAACCCGGACGATGTTGCGGGCCCGGGCCCCAACCATTGCCATGGCCGTCGGGGCGACCTGGCCAGCGGTTGTCGCCGGGATGGCCATTGCCATTGTTGTACCCGCCGCCATTGTTACCGGGCCGGGAGCCTGGGCCGCCGGCTTCCCAGTGTTGGTTGCCGTCATTGCGTCGAGGGATGTCACGGTAATAGCCCTGGCGCGGTTCCTGGGTCTGGCGCACGGTGTCGGGCCGACTCTGGATCGGCAGGTTGTTCGACGGCTGTGGTTGTGGTTGTGGCTGGGGCCGCCCCTGCTCATTGCCCTGGGGACGCCCTTGCCATTGGCCACCCCCGTTCTGGCCACCGCGATCAAAATGCTGATTCTGCGGGCGCGGCTGGTTGTTGTCCTGACGTGGTGGGTTGTTCTGCGGACGCGGCTGTTCATTACCGCCTCCTGGCCGTCCGCCCTCCGGCCCTCGTTCATGCTGACCACCGCCTTCACCGCGCGGCGCATTTTCACGCTCGTCGGCCATTGCCTGGGCGCCAACGGTGACCATCAGCAAACCTACACCTGCCAAACGCCAGATGCGCTTCATGCTATTCCTCACTGCGGATTAGGGCCTGTCCATGAGACTGGAAAAGCGAGGCCCGGTTCTCGCACAGGTTATCAGCAGGCAAAAGAAAAGGGGTGACCCGTCGGCCACCCCTTGAGAACTTCGTCCTGGCTCAACGCTTTTGACGTTGGCTCACCTCACGCCGTCTTGTGGACAGTGTGCAGCCTGGAGGCCGGCTCAACCCTGCTGGGGTGGCGGCCGCAGCGGGCCTGATTGGGCGGGCTGCTTTGGACTGTTGTCCAGGCGGTGATTCTGTTGATAAAGATACCCGCCAGCGCCCGACAGATGATTGCGAAGATTGCGTCAATAAACAGTGCTTGCGCAATTTTTAACCCTTCATGGATAATTCACCGCAATAGTTACGACAAAGGCCAACCCAATGAGCAAGCTTGACCGATACGACCTGAGTATTTTGGCGGAATTGCAGCGCGACGCGAGGATCTCCAACCAAGAGTTGGCCGAACGCATCGGCTTGTCGCCATCGCCGTGCTCGCGCCGCGTCAAGCAGTTGGAAGACGACGGCTACATCGCCCGCCAGGTCGCCTTGCTCGACCGCAAGATGCTCGGCCTGAGCCTCACGGCCTATGTGCTGATCGGCATGGACCGCCACACCCCCGAGCGTTTCGAGAACTTCGAAGCGGCCATCCGCACCCTGCCTCAGGTGCTGGAATGCAGCTTGGTGACGGGGATGGATGCGGACTATCAGTTGAAAGTGGTGGTGCCGGACATGGATCACTACCAGAAACTGCTGCTGGGCCACCTGACCCGCATTGAAGGCGTGACCAGTGTGCGTTCCAGCTTTGTGCTGAACCAGGTGCTCAACAGCACCGAGTTGCCGCTGACTCACCTAAGAACCTGACCCCCCAACCTGTAGGAGCCGGCTTGCCGGCGATGAGGCCCTTGAACCAAGCGCCTATCTTTCGGACGCCATCGCCGGCAAGCCGGCTCCTACAAGGGAGCGTGCGTCGCACCGACGCAGGTCAACCTTGAGCGCATCGCGTGGCCTTATACTGCCCGCCTGCCTTTGTCGGGAAATTCGCCATGAACAACATCGACCCCGCCCTCTTTGAAGAATGGATGATGACCGGCCTGGTCACGATCCTGATCATTTTCATGGGCTTTATCGTCTGGGACCTGGCGAAGAAGTCCAAGGCTGGGCGCTTTGGCTCGTTCATCCTGTTCTTCGTGCTGGGCCTGGGCGTGGCCGCGTTCATCATCAAGAGCGTAGTGATCGGCCTGATCGAGTCCGGCGCCTTATAAGCGCGCCGGCACTTCCTTCCACTGGCCTTGATCCAGGCCGTCAATCGTCCAATCGCCAATGCGCACGCGCACCAGCCGCAACGTGGGCAAACCCACGGCGGCGGTCATGCGCCGCACCTGGCGGTTACGCCCCTCGCGAATCACCAATTCAAGCCAGTAAGTCGGTATGTTTTTGCGAAAGCGCACCGGCGGGTTACGCGGCCATAACTCGGGCTCATCCAACTGCCGCGCTTGCGCAGGCAAGGTCTTGCCGTCATTAAGCTCCACGCCCTCGCGCAAGCGTTGCAGCTGCTCTTCGGTCGGCTCGCCTTCGACCTGCACCCAGTAGGTTTTCGCCAGCTTGTGCTTGGGGTCGGCAATCCGCGCCTGCAGCTGGCCGTCATTGGTCAGCAGCAACAGGCCTTCGCTGTCACGGTCCAGGCGGCCCGCCGGGTAAATGCCGGGGATGTCGATGAAATCCTTGAGCGTCGCGCGCCCGCCTTCGTCGCTGAACTGGGTCAGTACATCGAACGGTTTATTGAACAGGATCAGCTTCGGCTCGGCAGGCGGTGCCTTGGCGACACGTCGAGCAGCGGAATACGGAGGTTTCACGCCAGGGCGGCGCGAATCGGGACGAGTGGGACGGGACATGGCAAAGGAACATCTAACGGTCAGGACCGACAATGCTAGTGGCCTGACCGTTAAATGACCATCCCAACCGCTTAGCGGAACGGCGGCTCGTCGAAGCTGCGCAGTTTGCGCGAGTGCAGCGAGTTGAGTTCGGTGCGCAGCAAATCCACCGCTTCGATGCCGATCTTCAAGTGCTGGCTCACCGCACGCTCATAGAACGCGTTGGCGGAGCCTGGCAGCTTGATTTCGCTGTGCAGCGGTTTGTCCGACACACACAGCAAAGTGCCGTACGGCACCCGCAAGCGATAACCCTGGGCGGCGATGGTGCCGCTTTCCATGTCCACGGCCACGGCGCGGGACAGGTTGATCAGCGGCCGCTCCTGGGCCCAGCGCAGTTCCCAGTTACGGTCGTCGTAGGTCAACACGGTGCCGGTGCGCAGGCGTTTTTTCAGCTCTTCGCCTTTTTCGCCGGTGACGTTGGCGGCCGCTTGCTGCAAGGCCAACTGCACTTCGGCCAGGGCCGGGATCGGGATGTTCGGCGGCACGACGCGGTCGAGAATCCCGTCGCGGCGCATGTAAGCGTGAGCCAGCACGTAATCGCCGATGGTCTGGGATTGGCGCAGGCCGCCACAGTGACCGATCATCAGCCAGCAATGCGGACGCAGCACGGCCAGGTGATCGGTGATGTTCTTCGCGTTGGACGGGCCGACGCCAATGTTGACCAAGGTCACGCCGTGGCCGTCAGTGGCTTGCAAGTGATAAGCCGGCATCTGATAACGGTGCCACACCACCCCGGCAGCAATCGCGGAGGCTTCACCGTGGTCCATCGCTTTGTCGATCACTACGTTGCCCGGCAACACCATGCGGATAAAGCGCGGGTCGCTGCGCAGTTGCTCCAGGCCATGCAGGATGAACTGGTCAACATAGCGGTGGTAGTTGGTCAGCAGGATCCACGGCTGCACATGGCGCCAGTCGCTGCCGGTGTAGTGCACCAGGCGGCGCAGAGAAAAGTCCACGCGCGCCGCATCGAACAACGCCAGGGGCAGCGGGTCAGTGTTTTCCCAGTCGTACAGGCCATCGGCGATGCCGTCGGTGGCCGCCGACAGGTCGGTGCTGGGGAACACACGGGCCAGGGTCGCGGCAGTTACACCGGAACCGGCCAACTCATCGCCCTGCTCCACCACGTAGGGGTACGGGATGTTTTGCTGGCTGACACCGACTTCCACCGTCACGGTGAAGTCGTGCATCAGCGGCACCAATTGCTCCAGCAGGTATTTACGGAACGCCGCAGGATGGGTAACGGTGACGCTGTAGGTCCCCGGCAACTGGACCTTGGCATACGCCCGGGTAGTCTGTGGGACTTCGCCGTGGCAGTGGTAGGTCAGGCGCAGTTCCGGGTAGCGAAACAGCGCACGTTGTTCGGCGTCGGGCTCGACGCGGTCTTTGAGGTATTGCTTGAGGGCTTGATTGAGCGCGCCAGTGGCACGCTCATGCAGGGCCGCCAGCCGGTCCACGGCTTCTTCAGCGGTTTGAACGACAACAAAAGCTTCGGTCACGGTAAGCATCCTGTGTTCTGACGTGCAGGCCTTTATCTTGCCTGTATCCCCGTCAGACGCAAACTTTGAATGCAATCAACAAGGTGTGGACCTGGCGACAATCGCCGCCACGTCCACGCCACGCGGCAGGGTGCCATACACCCGACCGGACGATTCGCCCAAGCGACTGGCGATAAACCCATCGCTGACCGCCGCATTGCCGGCTTCCAGCAACAGCTTGGCCTGCAACGCCACGGCGATGTCTTCGGTGAGCTGGCGCGCACGGTATTGGATGTCCTGGGTGTCCATAAAGGCTGACTTCAATTGCTCGATATTCCGCGCCAGTAGCTTGTCGCCATGCCCATCCCCCAGCTCGACAAACAGTGCCTCCAACACACCCGGCTCTTTGGACAGCGCCCGCAGCACGTCCAGGCACTGCACGTTGCCAGAACCTTCCCACGTCGAATTCACCGGCGCCTCACGGTACAGGCGCGGCAGGATGCTGTCCTCGACATACCCGGCACCGCCCATGCACTCGGCGGCCTCGTTGATCATCGCCGGGGCGCGTTTGCAGATCCAATACTTGCCCACCGCCGTCACCAGCCGGGCGAACTTGGCTTCCTGCTCATCCCCCAGATGATCCAGCGCCCGGCCCATGCGCAGGCTCAGGGCCAGCGCGGATTCGCTTTCCAATGCCAGGTCAGCCAGCACGTTTTGCATCAGCGGTTGCTCACTGAGCACCCGGCCACCCACGGAGCGATGGGCACAATGATGGCTGGCCTGGGTCAGCGCCTGGCGCATCAATGCGCTGGAGCCGACCATGCAATCGAAGCGGGTCATGGCGACCATCTCGATGATGGTCGGCACACCACGGCCTTCTTCGCCGATCATCCAGGCCAGGGCGCCACGGAACTCCACTTCGCTGGAGGCATTGGAGCAGTTGCCCAGTTTGTTTTTCAGGCGCTGGATATAGAACTCGTTGCGCGTGTCGTCCGGGCGGTGCCGGGGCAGCAGGAAACAGGTGAGGCCCTTGTCAGTCTGGGCCAGGGTCAGGAACGCATCGCACATCGGCGCCGAGCAGAACCACTTGTGGCCCACCAGCTCATACGCCTGGCCCGGGCCGCCGGCGCCCACCGGATAAGCACGGGTGGTGTTGGCGCGCACGTCGGTGCCGCCCTGCTTCTCGGTCATGGCCATGCCGATTGTAGCGCCGGCCTTGTGGGCGATGCCGACGTTGCGTGGGTCGTATTGGGTGTTGAGGATTTTCGGCAGCCAGGTGTCAGCCAGGTCCGGCTGCAAACGCAGGGCAGGCACGCAGGCGAAGGTCATGGTCAGCGGGCATCCGGTGCCGGCTTCGGCCTGGCTGTGCAGGTAGGTCATGGCGGCGCGGGCCACATGGGCACCAGGCTGCGGGTGCGCCCAGGGTAGCGACGGCAAGCCATGTTCGACGGCGGTGCGCATGAGTTCGTGGTAAGCCGGGTGAAACTCCACCAGGTCGATGCGATGGCCATAGCGGTCATGGCTGCTGAACACCGGTTTGTTCTGGTTTGCCAGGAACCCGGCTTCCATCAACGGCCCGCCGGCCAGTGCACCGTAGGTATCGATGCGCGCCTGCGCCCAGCCGGCGCCAAAGCGGCGCGACCATTCCTGCAGAGGCAGATCGATACGGTACAGGTTGGTGCCATCCAGGGACGGCGGCTGGTTGGTGACGTCGTGGGTTTCGGCAAACTGATGCAGGTTCATGACGGGACTCCTGAAAAAAAGGCCACGTTCAGTTGAGGCCCGAATTTCAGTTAAGCACCGTCATACCGCTTAAAAAAGTGGCATACCCGCCGAATGTCCGGCGCTTTCGCCCTCTACCGGGCCCAGCAACCGGCGCTCCAGCACCGCCTGCAGTGCCTCGAAACGCACCGGTTTGGCCAGGCGGTCCGAGACACCGACGCCGTGACAATGCTCGCGCTCCGACACATTCAGCGAGGTACTCAAGGCGATCACCGGCAGCTCACCGCAGCCAGGCAGTGCACGAATCTGGCAGCACAACGAAAACCCACCTTCGGGAATATCCAACAGCACCGCGTCGAAATTCCCACTCTGCAAGGCAGCCAAGGCGTTCGCGCCGCTGTCCACGGTTTTCACCCGGTAACCCAGTTTGAGCAGCATGCCGCGCACAACCAGTTGGCCGACGCTGTTGTCATCCACCAACAGCACTGAGCACTCCTGTGGCGCGCGTTGCCGATGGGGCACTGGTTTGGACTCGGTTGGCACCGGGCTGACTTCCACTTCCAGCTGGAAGCGGCTGCCTTTGCGGGGCTCGGAATGATGGGTAAGCCGCCCGCCCAGCAACTCGATCAGTTGTCGGCAGATGGCCAGGCCGATACCCAGGCCGCCGTACTCGCGCGTGGTGGAACCATCGAGCTGGAAGAAACGCTGGTACAGGGTCGCTTCATCGAGGAAAGCAAAGCCGATACCCGTGTCGGTGACGATAAAGCTCAGGCGCAAGCGACCGTCACTGTGGGGCACGCCGACCACACGCAGGCGAACCGAACCTTCGTGGGTGAATTTGAACGCGTTATCCAGCAGGCAGTCCAGGCATTGCAGGAGTTTGTCGACGTCACCTTGCACGCGGTCTGGCAGTTCGTCCGCCACGTCGATGGAAAACGCCAGGCCTTTGCTCTGGGCGCTGGCGCTGAACTGCTGGCGCAGCGTGTCGAGTGCGCCGCGCAGGCTGAATACTTGGGACTGGGCGCTCAGGCGTCCGGCCTGCAGCTCGGTGAGGGTGAGGATGCCGTTGACCATGCGCATCATGTCCCGCGCCGAGCCGGCGGCGGTTTGCTGGTACTGCGCCAGGTCCGCATCCAAAGGCACGGTCTGCATCAGTTCGAGAGAGCCGATCACGCCGTTCATGGGGGTACGCAGTTCGTGGGTCAGGGTGGCGAGGAATTCATCCTTGAGCCGGTTGCTGCGGGCCAGTTGCTGGTTGAGCACTTCGAGCTTCTGGCTGGCATCGAAGAGGATCTGCGCCTGTTGCTCGCGCATGCCGTTGATGCGGTCCGCCAGGGCCAGGGACAGTAGGGCCACTTCAATGGCCGAGCCGATCTGGCTGGCGTACATCGTCAGGAACATATTCGGCAGGTAGCCCAACACCATCATCGTGTTGACGACCCCGCCCAGCAGGAACGCCGACCAGGCGATGATGAAATAACGCGCCATGCGCTGCCCGCAATACCAGGCCTTGATGGCGGCCACGAAGATGGTCACGGTAAACACCAGCGCCAGGCCAGTCGCCAGGCGCAACGCCAAGGCGTAACTGGTCATCAGCGCCAGCAGCATCACCACGGCGCCGCAGCCCACCAGCCCGAGCAACAGACGATTGATCCAGCGGCTGTGCTGGGCGGTGTGCAGGAAGCTGCGCGCAAACAGGCTACCGAACAGCGCCGCCGAGCCAATCAGGAACGGCACCGCGGCGTTGGTCCACCACGGGTTGTTCGGCCAGAAATACTCCGCGGCCACGCCGTTGACCGACAACTGGTACAGGCCGAACGAGGCGATATAAAGGATGTAATACAGGTAACTGGTGTCACGCACGCTCAGGTAGATGAACAGGTTGTAGATCAACATCCCCAGCAATACGCCGTAGATCGCTCCCAGCACGTACAGACGCAGCGGCTGCTCTTCCAGGTACGCGGTGCCGGACCAGAGCGTCAAGGGTGCCTGGATCGAGCCTTGGCTCTGGAGGCGCAGGTAGACGGTTTCCTGTTGGTCGGGCACAAAGTTGAGCTTGAACAAATAATTGCTCTGGCGCACTTGCCGGCTGGAAAACGGCAATGCGCTGCCGGTGCGGGCGGTGAGTCGATAGTTGCCGGTGGTGTCGCGCTGGTACAGGTCCAGGCGGTTCAACGGCGGGTAGGCCAGCTCCAGGAACCAGGTGCGCGGGGAGCGCGGGTCTTTGGCCAGGTAATGCAGGTCGACTTTAAGCCAGAACACCGAGCGTGAATAACCGGCATTGAGGGTGGCTTTGTCGTGAGTCTTGAACTGTGCGCCGTAGGTGGGGGATGTGACATCGGCGATGGTCAGGGCATCGGTCGGGTCTTCGAGCACTTGCATGGCTCGGCCCAACGGCAGGCTTCGCGTGTCCTGAGTGAACTCGATGGCGCTGGCGAGCATCGGCAGCCCGCACAACAATAAAATCAGCAAATAGCGCATAGAGCCCCAGCGTGGCCTGTCCGGTTATGTCAAAAAGCCCCCCATTCCTTTTGAGAAGACGTACACCGGCAATACAGTAAGTAGTTTGGATCCACTCTAGCATAGCCACTAAAGGCTATTGGACACCATTGAAATAATTTTTTGAAAGGCTCTAGAACAGGCCTTACAGAGGATTTTTGACGTCAAGTCACGCGCCAAAAAATCGTCGCTCGCCCGGCAAAATTCAACCATCGCCAGACGGCCCCGCCAAAAGCGTTTGGTGGTAAGCTCGCGCACCATGAATATCTACAGCTCTCGCCCCGTTGTCCTCTGTCTCTCCGGCCATGATCCCAGTGGTGGCGCCGGCTTGCAGGCAGATATCGAAGCCCTGCTCGCCCAGGGTTGCCATGCGGCTCCAGCCGTCACCGCCCTGACCGTGCAGAACACGGTCAACGTCAGCGATTTCCGCGTGCTCGACCGCGAATGGGTACTGGCCCAGGCCAATGCCGTGCTCGGTGACTCCGAAGTGGCGGCGGTCAAGCTGGGCATGCTCGGTTCCACCGCGATGGTCGACACCGTGGTCGAACTGCTGCAGGCGCACCCGCACCTGCCGGTGGTGTGCGACCCGGTGCTGCGTGCCGGCGGCGGTGGCAGCCTGGGCAAGGATGAAGTCGGCTATGCGATGCGCGAGCGGTTGTTGCCGCTGTCGCTGATCGCCACGCCGAACCTGCCCGAGGCACGCATCCTCGCCGAGCTGCCTGAGGGCACCGCAGACGAATGCGCCGAGAAGCTGCTGCCCTACATCAAGCACCTGTTGATTACCGGTGGCCACGGCGACGAGCACGAAGTGCACAACCGCCTCTACAGCCGCGATGGCACACGCCAGACCTTTACCTGCCAGCGCCTGCCCGGCAGTTATCACGGTTCGGGCTGTACGCTGGCCAGCGCACTGGCGGGTCGAATTGCCCAGGGCGAAGGGCTGGTGAGCGCCGTGCAATCGGCCCTCAACTACACTTGGCGCACCCTGCGTGACGCTGAACAACTCGGCCAGGGCCAATTTGTACCGCGCCGGTTGCCGCTGGATTTCTGCTCTTAAGACCAAGAGGCCTGCCCGATGAAACTACGTGGCCTTTACGCCATTACCGACAGCCAACTGTTGGCCGGCAAATTCCTCGCCTACGTCGAAGCGGCGCTGGACGGTGGCGTGACCCTGCTGCAGTACCGCGACAAAAGCAGCGACGAAGCCCGACGCCTGCGCGAAGCAGAAAAGCTGCGGGAACTGTGCTCGCGCTACAAGACCCAGTTGATCATCAACGACGACGCTGAATTGGCCGCGCGCCTCGGTGTCGGCGTGCACCTGGGCCAAACCGACGGCCCACTGACCCCAGCCCGTGCGCTGCTCGGCTCCAAGGCCATCATCGGCTCGACCTGCCACAGCCAGATCGAACTGGCCGAGCAAGCGGCCAAGGAAGGTGCCAGCTATGTCGCCTTCGGCCGCTTCTTCAATTCCAACACCAAGCCCGGCGCCCCCGCCGCCACCGTCGAGATGCTGGCCCAGGCCCGCGCGCGCTTGCACTTGCCAATCTGTGTGATCGGCGGCATTACCCTTGAGAACGCCGAACCCTTGGTGGCCCACGGTGCCGACCTGCTGGCGGTGGTGCACGGCCTGTTTGGCGCCGACACGACCCAGGAAGTCACGCGCCGCGCGCGCGCGTTCAACGATCTGCTTAAAATTTCAGTTTAGAGAGCCCCATCATGTCCCGTTCCGAAACGCTGTTTGCCAATGCCCAGAAACACATCCCCGGCGGTGTGAACTCCCCCGTGCGTGCGTTCAAGAGCGTCGGCGGCACGCCGTTGTTCTTCAAGCATGCCGAAGGCGCCTACGTCACCGACGAAGATGACAAACGCTACGTGGACTACGTGGGTTCCTGGGGCCCGATGATCCTCGGCCACAGCCACCCGGACGTGCTGGACGCGGTGCGCAAGCAGCTGGAACACGGCCTGTCCTACGGTGCGCCGACCGCCATGGAAACCGAAATGGCGGATTTGGTATGCAGCATCGTGCCGTCGATGGAGATGGTGCGCATGGTCAGCTCCGGCACCGAAGCCACCATGAGCGCGATCCGCCTGGCCCGTGGCTTCACTGGCCGTGACAGCATCATCAAGTTCGAAGGCTGCTACCACGGCCATTCCGACAGCCTGCTGGTCAAGGCCGGCTCCGGTGCGCTGACCCAAGGTGTACCGAGCTCGGCCGGCGTGCCGGCTGCGTTTGCCAAACACACCCTGACCCTGCCGTTCAACGACATCGCCGCCGTCGAGCAGATGCTCAGCGAAGTCGGCCAGGACGTGGCGTGCATCATCGTTGAGCCGGTGGCGGGCAACATGAACTGCGTACCGCCAGCGCCGGGCTTTCTAGAAGGCCTGCGCGAGCAGTGCGACAAGCACGGCGTGGTGCTGATTTTCGACGAAGTGATGACCGGTTTCCGTGTCGCCCTCGGTGGCGCACAGGCGCACTACGGTGTCACGCCAGACCTGAGCACCTTCGGCAAGATCATCGGCGGCGGCATGCCCGTGGGCTGCTTCGGCGGCAAGCGTGAAATCATGCAGCACATCGCGCCACTGGGCCCGGTGTACCAGGCCGGTACTTTGTCGGGTAACCCGCTGGCCATGGCCGCCGGCCTGACCACCCTGCGCCTGATCAGCCGCCCGGGCTTCCACGCCGAGCTGACCGACTACACCACACGCCTGCTCGACGGCCTGCAACAACGTGCCGATGCCGCCGGTATCCCGTTTGTTACCACCCAGGCGGGCGGGATGTTCGGCCTGTACTTCAGCGGCGCCGACGACATTGTCACCTTTGATGACGTAATGGGCAGCGATGCCGACTTGTTCAAACGCTTCTTCCACCTGATGCTGGAAGGCGGCGTGTACCTGGCACCTAGCGCTTTCGAAGCCGGCTTCACCTCGATCGCCCATGGCGACGTCGAGTTGAAACTGACCCTCGACGCCGCCGAACGCGCCTTCGCCGCACTGAAATAAAAGGCCGAAAAAATCAGGCACCGGCCAAACGGTGTCTGATTTGCTACTTTGCTTACAGAGATTTCCGAGTTTTTTCGAGAATTCACCTGCAATCCGGCAGATAACTTGCCCAAGCAGCAGAAAAACGAGTAAAGACTTTGTAAGCAGAGGCCTGCTTATTTCATAATGCGCGCTTATTGGATCCCCCGAGGGTCCGCGTGCCCCGTCAGAGGTAAGTCGATTCCCATGAAACGCACCGGCCGCACCCTGGTTCTGGGCTGCCTGTTGCTCCTTCAGCCGCTGCTGGCACATGCACAAGCAGGCGGCAACTCGTTGTTAATCCCAGCGATGGGTCGTTGCACCCTCAATACCCAGCCAGACAGCCAGGCCGAAGCGCTGAGCGCGTGCCAGAAACAGGCCGATGGTGGGGATGCGCAGGCGCAATACGAGTTGGGCGAGTACTTCCACGACAGCAAAAACCCTGCCCGCGACCTCAACAAAGCCTTGAGCTACTTCGAGAAAGCCTCGTTGCAGGGCCACGCCCAGGCGCAATTCGAATTGGGCAACATGTTCTTCAAAGGCGAAGGCGTGCCGGCCAATAACGTCCAGGCCTACATCGTGCTGAAAATGGCCGCGGTCAACGGCGCCGAAGACGCACTGGACACCGCCGACGAAGTCGCCGAGCACATGCAGCGCGATGAGTTGGAAGTGGCCACCCAGGTACTGGGCCAGATTTTCCGCAACTACCTGCAGGAATTGCAGAGTGCCGATGGGCGCTCGCCCTTCTCACCCCTTCCTTGAAAACACCGTTACCTTGTAGGAGCCCGGCTTGCCGGCGATAGCGCCCTTACGATCGCCATCGCAGGCAAGCCGGCTCCTACACATGGAGTGTTATTTTTCAGGCATCGGCATCGGGAATGGCATCACATTGCTGGTGCCCCGTGCCTCGCTGATCTTCGGCGTGCCCAAGCGCTCGACTTCATCGATGCGCACAATCGAATGCATCGGCACAAAACTGCGCACCACGCCTTCAAACTGAGCCTTGAGTTTCTCTTCGCCCGGGTCGACGACCAATTGGGTGCGCTCGCCAAAGACGAACTCTTCCACCTCCAGGAAACCCCACAGATCGCTCTGATAGATCTGCTTGGCGTACATTTCGAACACCTGGCCCTGGTTGAGGAAAATCACCTTGTAGATTGGAGCTTCACGTTTGGTCATGGTGGGCGAACAACACATCGGGGATATAAAAGAGGGCGCGAACTATAGCATGGCACCCGATGCACAACGCTAGGAACCAATGGGCATGCCCCCTATAATGCGCGGTTCTTTACCACCAGTTGACGATCCCCATGGCCAAGAAGCTTTACATCGAAACCCACGGTTGCCAGATGAACGAGTACGACAGCTCGCGCATGGTCGATCTGCTGGGCGAACACCAGGCCCTGGAAGTCACCGCCCGCGCCGAAGATGCCGACGTGATCCTGCTCAATACCTGCTCGATCCGCGAGCGGGCCCAGGACCGTGTGTACTCGCAGCTGGGCCGCTGGCGCGAATTGAAACTGGCCAACCCGGACATGGTGATCGCCGTCGGCGGTTGCGTGGCCAGCCAGGAAGGCGCCGCGATCCGCGACCGCGCGCCCTATGTCGACGTGGTCTTCGGCCCGCAGACCCTGCACCGCTTGCCGGAAATGATCGACGCCGCACGCTTCACCAAGCTGCCGCAGGTTGACGTGTCGTTCCCCGAGATCGAGAAATTCGACCACTTGCCCGAGCCACGTATCGATGGTCCAAGCGCCTATGTGTCGGTCATGGAAGGCTGCAGCAAGTACTGCACCTTCTGCGTGGTGCCTTACACCCGAGGCGAAGAAGTCAGCCGGCCGTTTGACGACGTACTGTCGGAAATCATCCACCTGGCCGAAAACGGCGTGCGTGAAGTGACCCTGCTGGGCCAGAACGTCAACGGTTACCGTGGCCTCACCGACGATGGCCGCCTGGCCGACCTGGCGGAGCTGATCCGCGTGGTGGCCGCCGTGGACGGTATCGAGCGGATTCGCTACACCACCTCGCACCCGCTGGAGTTCTCCGACAGCCTGATCCAGGCCCACGCGGAAGTGCCGGAACTGGTCAAGCACCTGCACCTGCCGGTGCAATCGGGTTCGGACCGCATCCTGGCGGCCATGAAGCGCAACCACACCGCCCTGGAATACAAATCCAAACTGCGCAAATTGCGCGCGGCGGTGCCGGGCATCTGCATCAGTTCGGACTTTATCGTCGGCTTCCCCGGTGAAACCGAAAAAGACTTCGAGCAGACCATGAAGTTGATCGAGGACGTCGGTTTCGACTTCTCTTATTCATTCGTCTACAGCCAGCGCCCCGGCACCCCGGCCGCCGACCTGGCGGATGACACCCCGGAAGCGCTGAAAAAAGAGCGTCTCAACGCGCTGCAACATCGCTTGAACCAGCAGGGTTTCGAGATCAGCCGACAAATGGTCGGTTCCACCCAGCGCATCCTGGTCACCGACTACTCGAAAAAAGACCCGGGCGAGCTGCAGGGCCGTACCGAGAACAACCGAATCGTAAACTTCCGTTGCGATAATCCGACCCTGATCGGCCAGTTTGCCGACGTGCACATCGATGCGGCGCAGCCCCATTCGCTGCGTGGGTCGTTGATCCCGTAACCCATCGGTATCATTGACTGACGGAGATCAAAATGTGGAAGCGGGCTTGCTCGCGAAGGCGGCGGTTCAGTCGATACACGCATTGGCTGACCCAACGCCTTCGCGAGCAAGCCGCTCCCACATTTAGACCGCGCAGCATTCCGATAACGTAAGTGCTTTCGTACCCGCGCCACTGGCGTTATTCTCTCTTTCACCTTAACAGCCAAAGGGCGGCTAAAAGCGACCTTGAACGCACCCATAGTAGAACCCCATCGTTTTATCCTCGAGCCCTTTGAGGCTCTCCGTTTCGCCAACCTGTGCGGACAGTTCGACGAGCACCTGCGCCTGATCGAACAACGCCTGGGCATCGAGATCCGCAATCGCGGCAATCAGTTCGAGCTCATTGGTGAGGCCCTGCACACTAAATCTGCAGAAAATCTGCTGCGCCGTCTCTACCGCGAAACCAAGGGTAGCGAGCTGTCGCCAGAAATCGTGCACCTGTATTTACAGGAATCGGCTGTGGAAGACTTGGCCAACAACCCAGTAGCTGAAGCCAGCGTGGCCCTGCGTACCAAGAAAGGCATGATTCGCCCAAAGGGCTTGAATCAGCAGAAGTACGTCAAGGCAATCCTCGGTAACGATATCAATTTCGGCATCGGCCCCGCCGGTACCGGCAAGACCTACCTGGCCGTGGCCTGCGCGGTCGACGCGCTGGAGCGTGAGCAAGTACGCCGCATCCTGCTGGTGCGCCCAGCGGTCGAGGCCGGCGAAAAACTCGGCTTCCTGCCCGGTGACCTGGCCCAGAAGATCGACCCGTACTTGCGCCCGCTCTACGACGCGCTGTACGAGATGCTCGGCTTCGAATACGTCGCCAAGCTGATCGAGCGCCAGGTGATCGAGATCGCCCCGCTGGCCTACATGCGCGGCCGCACCTTGAGCAACAGTTTCATCATCCTCGACGAAAGCCAGAACACCACCGTCGAGCAGATGAAGATGTTCCTGACCCGCATCGGGTTCGGCTCCACGGCCATTATCACCGGCGACATTACCCAGGTTGACCTGCCCAAGGGCACCAAGTCGGGCTTGAGCCATGTGATTGAAGTACTCAAGGACGTGCCGGGCATCAGTTTCACGCACTTCTCGCCCAAGGACGTGGTGCGTCACCCGCTGGTACAGCGCATTGTCGAAGCCTACGAGCGCTTCGAACACCGCGATGACGGGCTGTCCAAGGACGTTCGCCGCGATGCTTGAGCTTGACCTACAGCTGGCCACCGATGCGCCCGCCCCCAGTGAAGCCCAGTTCCGCCAATGGTGTGCCCTGGCCCTGCGCCAGCGCACCGCCGACTCGGAACTGACCATTCGACTGGTGGACGAGCCCGAGGGCCGTGAACTGAATCACACCTGGCGCCAGAAAGACTACGCGACCAACGTGCTGTCCTTTCCCGCCGATGTGCCGGATGAACTGCTGGATATCCCGCTGCTGGGCGATCTGGTCATCTGTGTCGCCGTGGTGGAGCGCGAGGCAAAGGAACAAGGCAAGGAACTTGAGGCCCATTGGGCCCATCTAGTCATCCACGGCTGCTTGCATCTCTTGGGTTACGACCATATAGACGATGACGAAGCCGAGGAAATGGAAACACTGGAACAAACGTTGCTTGCAGAATTGGGTCATCCGGACCCGTATGCAGACGACGACGTTTAAAAACACTCAACTGTAACAATAAAGGATTCAGAGTAATCGCTATGAGCGAAGACCGATCGAGCAACGGGCAGAAGTCATGGCTGGGTAAACTGACCCAGGCTTTTGCCCACGAGCCGAAAAACCGCCAGGAGCTGCTTGAGCTGCTGCGCGAGGCCCATCAGAACAAGTTGCTGGACAGCGAAGCGCTGGCCATCGTCGAAGGCGCCATCCAGGTGGCTGACCTGCAAGTACGCGACATCATGGTCCCGCGCTCGCAGATGATCAGCATCAAGGCGACCCAGACCCCACGGGAGTTCCTCCCGGCCGTGATCGACTCGGCGCACTCGCGTTACCCGGTGATCGGTGAAAGCCATGACGACGTCATGGGCGTCCTGCTGGCCAAGGACCTGCTGCCGCTGATCCTCAAGGAGAACGGTGACAGCTTCAACATCAAGGACCTGCTGCGTCCGGCCACCTTCGTGCCTGAATCCAAGCGCCTGAACGTGTTGCTGCGTGAGTTCCGCGCCAACCACAATCACATGGCCATTGTGATCGACGAATACGGCGGCGTGGCCGGCCTGGTGACCATTGAAGACGTGCTGGAACAGATCGTCGGCGACATCGAAGACGAACACGACGTTGAAGAAGACAGCTACATCAAGCCGCTGCCCAGCGGTGACTTCCTGATCAAGGCGCTGACGCCGATCGAGAACTTCAACGAGTTCTTCGACAGCGAATTCTCCGACGACGAGTTCGACACCGTCGGCGGCCTGGTGATGAGTGCATTCGGGCACCTGCCCAAGCGTAACGAAACCACCGAGATCGGCGCTTATCGCTTCCGCATCCTGAATGCCGATAGCCGCAGGATCCATCTGATTCGCCTGACACCCATTGCCCGCTAAGGAATGACATGCAGCGCCTAACCCGCCCCGGCTGGCCCGGTAATTTGCTGGCCGTGGTGGCCGGCGCCATCACCACCCTGGCGCTGGCGCCGTTCGACCTGTGGCCGTTTGCGCTGGTCGCGGTCGGGGTGTTCTACGTAGGGCTGCGGGACCTGAGCCCGCGCCAGGCCCTGGGGCGTGGCTGGTGTTTTGGTTTCGGCCTGTTCGGCGCCGGCACCAGCTGGATCTACTACAGCATCCACCATTTCGGCGGCGCTTCGGTGCTGCTGGCCGGGTTCTTGATGCTGTTGTTCACCGCCGCGATTGCCTGGTTCTTCGCCCTGCCCGCCTGGCTGTGGGCCCGCTGGTTGCGTCGCAATGAAGCGCCATTGGCCGATGCGCTGACGTTTGCTGCGCTGTGGGTGGGCCAGGAAGCGTTTCGCGGCTGGTTCCTCACTGGTTTCCCGTGGCTGTACTCCGGCTACAGCCAGCTTGACGGCCCGCTGACGGGCTTGGCCCCAGTGGGTGGCATGTGGCTGATCTCCTTTGCCCTGGCACTCACGGCAGCCTTGCTGTGCAATCTGCCGCGCCTGCTGGCTGGCAAGCGCAACGCATTTATCGGTGCGGGCCTGGTGTTGCTGGTTGCGCCCTGGGCGATCGGCCTGGCGCTCAAGCACCACGCCTGGACGGCGCCTTCGGGTGCGCCACTGACCGTGGCGGCCATCCAGGGCAACGTCGAACAAAGCATGAAATGGGACCCGGAGCAGCTCAACGCACAGCTCGCGCTGTACCGCGACATGAGCTTCACCTCCAAGCCCGTCGACCTGCTGGTGTGGCCGGAAACCGCCGTGCCGGTGCTCAAAGAGTCTGTCGAAGGCTACCTGGGCATGATGGGCAAGTTCGCCGCCGACCGGCACACCGCGCTGATCACTGGCGTACCGATCCGCCAGGAAGTGCATCACCAGAAGCGCTACTTCAACGGCATCACCGTGGTCGGCGAAGGCGACGGCACCTACCTCAAGCAGAAACTGGTACCGTTCGGCGAATACGTGCCGCTGCAGGACATGCTGCGTGGCTTGATCGCCTTCTTCGACCTGCCGATGTCGGACTTCGCGCGCGGCCCGTCCGACCAGGCGATGCTGCAGGCCAAGGGCTATCAGATTGCGCCGTTCATCTGCTACGAAGTGGTGTACCCGGAGTTCGCCGCAGGCCTGTCTGCGCAGAGCGATTTGCTGCTGACCATCAGCAACGACACCTGGTTCGGCCGCTCCATCGGCCCGCTGCAGCACCTGCAAATGGCGCAGATGCGTGCACTGGAAGCCGGTCGCTGGATGATCCGCGCCACCAACAATGGCGTGACCGGGCTGATCAACCCTTTTGGGCAGATCACCGCGCAGATCCCGCAATTCGAGCGCGGCATCCTCTACGGCGAAGTGGTGCCGATGCACAACCTCACGCCGTACCTGCAATGGCGTTCGTGGCCGTTGATCATTGTGTGCCTGGGGCTGTTTGGCTGGGCGCTGCTGGCGGGCCGGATGTCCAAGACCGTCTGACCGTCATGCACATGACAATGTGGGAGCTGGCTTGCCTGCGATAGCGGTGGGTCAGCCAGCAAATGTGCCGGCCGGCAGTCTGCCATCGCAGGCAAGCCCACATTTGCATGTGCGGTGTTATCGGTAGAACAATCGGTAACCTATCTGCCCCGCCGCTTCATTGATCAACTGCCCGCTGCGCCACACCGCTACAAACTCCGGCATCCAGCCGCCCAGCGGCCTGGCGTTGTCCACCCCCAGAAACCCCACGGGCGCCGGCACCACGGTAAAGCCGGCTTTCTCGAAGCTCCACACCGAACGCGGCATGTGCCAGGCCTGGGTCACCACCACCACGCGCTTGATCCCCTCCGGCAGCAGAATCTCGGCGCTCATCTGCGCATTTTCCCAAGTGGTCCGGCTGCGTTCTTCCTTCCAGCGCACCGTCACGCCGAAGTCATCCTGCATCGACACGGCCATCAACTCGGCCTCGCTGGGCGGCGTGCCGTAATGCAGACCGCCAGTGGTCAGCACCGGCAGCCCGGACGCCTTGGCCAGTCGTGCGGCGTAGCGCTGGCGCTCCAGGCCGATACCAGTGGGTTGGTCGGAGCCCCACGCCGGGTCACCACGCTCACGCCCCGAACCCAACACCACGATGGCATCGGCACGCTGGGCCAGGGTGCTCCAGTCCTCGCGGGCCAGCGGCGGCTCGGTTTCCAGGGCTCGAGCCCCCCACTCCACCATCACCGGCAGGCTGATCAGCCACATGCCGCCCAGGCCCAGGGCAAAGCAGCACGCGGCCAAGCGCGGGCGGCTGCGACGAAACCACCAGGCAAGGGCCAACAGCAGCAAGAGAATGCCGGGCGGCAGGAGCAGTTGTTTGATGAAGTAACGAATAGGCATCGGGCATCTCCATAGATGCCCGAAGCCTAAGGTGTAACGGGGTTTAGCGACAATCTTTACGGTGACCTGTCTTGCGGTGACATAGAGCGATGATGCAGTTCAGGGGGGAGTGAATTACTTGTAGCGGGCGGACCGGAGCTTTTCCGGGCCACGACCGGCCGACAAGTCCTTGAGCCACACCACCTTGGCTGAATGCGTGGGCTCCTTGATTGGCGGGGTTGCCACCCAGGGAGGCGCACTGCGCCCATTGCGTTCCAGATAAGCGTTGATCAGTTCCAGCTCCGCGCGGCTAAGCCCACGCAGTTCCAACTCAACAGGCCGTTCATCACGCAATCGGCCCGCTGTCCTCGCTGCATCCAATGCACGACCCAATCGGTCGATCAGTCCTTCGTAGATATCCGGTTTCGTTGCGATTCGCTGCGATTCAACCATCCCCTCACCTCATTGAAGATATGACTCACTCCCCAATAAACAGCGTAGCCCCCATGGCTGCACCTGCCTGGCGCCGCGACAGACGGCCCTGCCGGCGCAATCAGGGTTTCCCTCGATAGAGTGGGGTCATGTATGCTACGGCGCTTCCTGTAACTCCACTTCCCGCAGGGTTTGGGCACGGACGCGCCGCTTTTTGGTGTCGATCAACCTGAACGTTGCACCGAAGAGGATTAGGCCACCCCTATTCAGTTCAAAAGTAGCCATGCACGAACAATATCAGCCCCGTGAAATAGAAAATGCCGCCCAAACCTTCTGGGACGAGCAAAAGTCCTTTGAAGTCAGTGAACAGCCAGGCAAGGAGACTTACTACTGCCTATCGATGTTCCCTTACCCCAGCGGCAAGCTACACATGGGGCACGTGCGTAACTACACCATCGGCGACGTGATTTCCCGTTACCAGCGCATGCAAGGCAAGAACGTCCTGCAACCCATGGGTTGGGACGCCTTCGGCATGCCGGCGGAAAACGCCGCGATGAAAAACAACGTGGCCCCCGCCAAGTGGACCTACGAAAACATCGCCTACATGAAGACCCAGCTGCGCAGCCTGGGCCTGGCGGTGGACTGGTCGCGCGAAGTGACCACCTGCAAGCCGGACTACTACCGCTGGGAACAGTGGCTGTTCACGCGCCTGTTCGAAAAAGGCGTGATCTACAAGAAGAGCGGCACCGTGAACTGGGACCCGCTCGACCAGACCGTACTGGCCAACGAACAAGTGATCGACGGTCGCGGCTGGCGTTCCGGCGCGCTGATCGAAAAGCGCGAAATCCCGATGTATTACTTCAAGATCACCGCCTATGCGGATGAGCTCTTGTCGAGCCTCGACGACCTGCCGGGCTGGCCTGAACAGGTCAAGACCATGCAGCGCAACTGGATCGGCAAGTCCAAGGGCATGGAAGTGCAGTTCCCGTACAACGTTGACTCGATCGGCGAAGCGGGCGCACTCAAAGTCTTCACCACCCGTCCGGACACCCTGATGGGCGCGACCTACGTCGCCGTGGCCGCCGAACACCCGCTGGCCACCCAGGCTGCACAGAACAACCCTGAGCTGCAGGCGTTCATCGCCGAATGCAAAGGCGGCAGCGTGGCCGAGGCCGACGTCGCCACCCAGGAGAAAAAAGGCCTGCCGACCGGCTTGTTCGTCGAACACCCGCTCACCGGTGAAAAGCTGCCGGTATGGGTCGCCAACTACGTGCTGATGCACTACGGCGATGGCGCCGTCATGGCTGTGCCGGCTCACGACGAGCGCGATTTCGAATTCGCCACCAAGTACAGCCTGCCGATCAAATCCGTGGTGCGCACCAGCTCCGGCGACACCAACCCGGCACCGTGGCAAGACGCCTACGGCGAGCACGGTGAGCTGATCAATTCCGGCGAGTTCGATGGCCTGGACTTCCAAGGCGCTTTTGACGCCATCGAAGTTGCACTGATCAAGAAAAACCTCGGCGCCTCGCGCACCCAGTTCCGCCTGCGCGACTGGGGCATCAGCCGACAGCGCTACTGGGGCTGCCCGATCCCGATCATCCACTGCGAAAGCTGTGGCGACGTGCCAGTACCGGAAGACCAACTGCCAGTCGTCCTGCCGGAAGACGTGGTGCCGGACGGCGCCGGTTCGCCATTGGCGCGCATGCCCGAGTTCTACGAGTGCAACTGCCCGAAATGCGGCCAGCCTGCCAAGCGTGAAACCGACACCATGGACACCTTCGTCGAGTCCTCGTGGTACTACGCCCGCTACGCCTCGCCGCACTATGAGGGCGGCCTGGTAGAAAAATCCGCGGCTGACCACTGGCTGCCGGTGGACCAGTACATCGGCGGTATCGAACACGCCATCCTTCACCTGTTGTACGCGCGCTTCTTCCACAAGCTGATGCGTGACGAAGGCCTGGTGAGCTCCGATGAGCCGTTCAAGAACCTGCTGACCCAGGGCATGGTGGTCGCCGAGACTTACTATCGCCGTGAAGCCAATGGCGCCTACACCTGGTTCAACCCGGCGGACGTTGAGCTTGAGCGCGACAGCAAAGCCAAGGTCATCAGCGCCAAGCTGATCGCCGACGGCCTGCCGGTGGAAATCGGCGGCACCGAGAAGATGGCCAAGTCGAAGAACAACGGCGTTGACCCGCAGTCGATGATCGATCAGTTCGGCGCCGACACCTGCCGCCTGTTCATGATGTTCGCCTCGCCGCCTGACATGAGTGCCGAATGGTCCGACTCCGGCGTTGAAGGCTCGCACCGTTTCCTCAAGCGCGTCTGGCGCCTGGCGCACGCCCACATCAGCCAGGGCCTGCCGGGCAAACTGGACGTGGCAACCTTGAGCGACGAGCAGAAGCTCATTCGCCGCAGCACCCACCTGGCCATCAAGCAAGCCAGCCAGGACGTGGGCCAGAACCACAAATTCAACACCGCCATCGCCCAGGTGATGACGCTGATGAACGTGCTGGAAAAAGCGCCGCAGGTCACTGAGCAGGACCGTGCGCTGGTACAGGAAGGCCTGGAAACGGTCACCCTGCTGCTGGCCCCGATCACGCCGCACATCAGCCACGACCTGTGGAACCGCCTGGGCCACAGCGACGCCGTCATCGATGCGCGCTGGCCGGTACAGGATGACAGCGCCCTGGTACAGGACACCCTGCAACTGGTGATCCAGGTCAACGGTAAACTGCGTGGCCAGATCGACATGCCGGCCATCGCCAGCCGCGAAGACGTCGAGGCGGCTGCCCGCGTCAACGAGAACGTGCTGCGCTTTACCGAAGGCCTGACGATCCGCAAAGTGATCGTGGTGCCTGGCAAACTGGTCAATATCGTCGCTAGCTAATCGGATCGGGCGCAGGGCTTGAGCCCTGCGCCGAACAAAGCCTTCAGGGCCTCGATAAGGCCCACATGGTTTCAAGGGGAGCAACAAAATGATCAAACGCAATTTGCTGGTGATGGGCCTTGCCGTGCTGCTGAGCGCTTGCGGCTTCCAGCTGCGCGGTACCGGCACCAACGAACTGGCGATCAAGGAACTGGACCTCAGTGCCCGTGACGCCTACAGCGAGACAGTGACCCAGCTGCGTCAGGTCCTGGAAAACAGCGGCGTTCACGTCTACACCGGCGCGACCTACAAGCTGTTCCTGGCCAATGAAAAGCAAACCCAGCGTAACCTGAGCTACGCCAGCGCTGGCCGTGCGTCCGACATCGAACTGAGCACCGTGCTCAGCTTTGAAATCCAGGGCCGCGACCACTTGCCATTGATGAGTGACGACGTCCAGATCCAGAAAATCGTCAGCCACGACGGCAACAACCTGGTGGGTTCGGATTCCGAAATCATCCAGGTGCGCAAGGAAATACGTCGCGAGCTGGTACAGCGCATGGTTCTGCGCCTGTCGATGATCACTCCGGAACAACTTGAGACCTTGCAGCAACAAGCTGACAACAAGGCCAAGGCCGACGCCGACGCGCTGAAAGCTGCCAAAGAGTACGAAGACAACACGCCGAAACAGTCGCCTGTTGAAGTCCCTGTCGAGTAAGCCAAACGGGGCGCCTCAAGCGCCCCGTTTACCCTGCCTATGAAACTCGCCCCCGCCCAACTCGCCAAACACCTGCAAGGTGGCCTTGCGCCTGTCTACATTGTCAGCGGTGATGACCCGCTGCTGTGCCAGGAAGCCGCCGACGCCATTCGCACCGCTGCACGCCAGCAAGGTTTCGACGAACGCCAGGTCTTCAGCGCCGACGCCAGTTTCGATTGGGGCACGTTGCTGCAAGCCGGCGCGAGCATGTCGCTGTTTGCCGAAAAACGCCTGCTGGAACTGCGCCTGCCGTCGGGCAAGCCTGGCGACAAAGGCGCCGCCGCCCTGATGGAATACTGCTCGCGACCGGCCGAGGACACGGTGCTGTTGATCAGCCTGCCCAAGCTCGACGGCAGCGCGCAGAAAACCAAATGGGGCAAAGCCCTGGTGGAAGGGGCGCAGACCCAGTTCATCCAGATCTGGCCGGTGGACAGCAGCCAATTGCCGCAATGGATTCGCCAACGCCTGTCCCAATCCGGGCTGTCGGCGACCCAGGATGCAGTGGAGCTGATCGCGGCTCGGGTCGAGGGCAACTTGCTGGCCGCCGCCCAGGAGATCGAAAAGCTCAAGCTGATGGCCGAAGACGGGCAGATTACCGTCGAGACCGTCCAGGGCGCCGTGGCGGATAGCGCACGCTTTGATGTCTTCGGGCTGGTGGACGCGATTCTCAATGGCGAACCCGCCCACGCCCTGCGCATGCTGGAAGGCCTGCGCGGCGAAGGCGTGGAGCCGCCGGTGATTCTTTGGGCCCTGGCCCGGGAACTGCGGGTACTGGCCAATATTGCCCTGCAATACAGCCAGGGCACACCGCTGGACAAAGCCTTCAGCCAAGCCCGGCCACCGGTATGGGACAAGCGCAAGCCGCTGATGAGCAAAGCGCTGCAACGGCACTCGGCGCAACGCTGGGCGCAATTGTTGCTGGAAGCGCAGCGGATCGACGCGCAGATCAAAGGCCA
Source organism: Pseudomonas sp. AC112 (assembly GCF_979253545.1). Taxonomy (NCBI): domain Bacteria; kingdom Pseudomonadati; phylum Pseudomonadota; class Gammaproteobacteria; order Pseudomonadales; family Pseudomonadaceae; genus Pseudomonas; species Pseudomonas sp. AC112. The sequence continues at coordinate 3,049,335 of NZ_CEEDCM010000001.1, read as the reverse complement.
GGCGGCGGGTTCGCCGTGGATGAGCCTGAGCCGTTTGTCGCTGTTGATGGCCGGCCAGCGCCTGACCCTCCCCGCCGAATAACCAACGCCCTCTGTAGGCGCCGGCTTGCTGGCCATGGGGCCGTTGACGGTAACGGTGATCCCAAGACCGCCATCGCCGGCAAGCCGGCTCCTACAGGTGATGCGTGACTTTCCTACCTATCGCCGGGCTTTACAGCAGCCCAACTTCGGCAGATGATTTGCACCGCCTCATCCCACCTGCCGAGAGTACCGATCATGAGCAAAAAGCCATCCAAGCATGGCCCCAACAAGGCCAAATCCATCATCGCCCAGCCACTGTTCCGCAGCCGTCAGGAACGCGCCGGCAAGGGCAAAGGCAGCTACCGCCGCGAAGCCTTCCAGTCTAATAGCTGGGAGGCTTCTTACTTTCTGGCTGCCTGAAGGCAAGCGCCCCTCTGGCATGATAAGGTCTGTACCTGATTTGTAATCCCTGGACCTGTGCATGCCCTCTAGTCTTTCCCGTCGTTGGCACCTTCGCCAACTGATCGCTGCCTCCAGCCTCATTTTGCTTGTCGCCTGTGCGGAGAAACCCACCGCCGCCGACGCTCAACCGCTGCCCAAGCTCCAGACCGCACCTGTGGTAGCGCCCGCCGTCGTGGCCCCGCTGGCTGTGGATAACCTTGATATCCAACCGACCCAGACCTTCGCCGAATGGCAGGCCGCCTTTCGTGTGCAGGCCCTGCAGGCCGGTATCACCCCTGCCGTCTTCGACACGGCCTTCGCCGACGTCACCCCCGATATGGCGGTGATCCGCGCCGACCGCAGCCAGCCGGAATTTTCCCGTCCGGTATGGGAATACCTCGATGGCGCCCTGTCGCCCGTGCGCGTGCGTAATGGCCAGGCATTGCTGGTCAAGTACGCCGATATCCTGCAAAGCATCGAACAACGTTATGGCGTCGACCGCCAGGCGCTGGTATCGGTATGGGGCATGGAGAGCAACTTCGGCCAATTCCAGGGCAACAACTCGGTGATCCGCTCCCTCGCGACCCTGGCCTACGAAGGCCGTCGCCCGGCGTTCGCGCAGGCGCAGTTGCTGGCGGCGCTGCAGATCATCCAGCACGGCGATATCCAGGCCGACCAGATGAAAGGCTCCTGGGCCGGCGCCATGGGCCAGACCCAATTTATCCCGACCACCTACAACACCCACGCCGTGGACTTCGACGGCGACGGTCGCCGCGATATCTGGAACAGCCCGTCCGATGCCCTCGCCTCCACCGCACACTACCTGCAAAGCTCCGGCTGGCAGAAAGGCCAACCGTGGGGCTTTGAGGTGAAACAACTGCCGGCGAACTTCGATTACGCCCTGGCCGACGGCGGCATTCGCAAGACGGTCGCTGAATGGCTGAAACTGGGCATCCAACTGCCACCGGGTGCAAGCATGCCGCCCAACGTCGACCAACTGTCCGCCGCCCTGCTGCTGCCGGCGGGTTATCGTGGCCCGGCGTTCCTGGTGCTGGATAATTTCCGCGCGATCCTCAAGTACAACAACTCGTCGTCCTATGCACTGGCGGTAGGCCTGTTGTCGGAACGCTTCGGTGGCGGTGGTGTGATTCGTGGCGATTGGCCAAAAGATGAGCTGCCGCTGAGCCGCTCGCAGCGCATCGACCTGCAGACGGCCCTGAGTGCCAACGGCTATGACGCGGGCAACCCGGACGGGATTATCGGCGCCAACACGCGCAAGGCGATTCGTGCGGCGCAGCAGGCGCTGGGCTGGCCGGCGGATGGGTATCCGACGGTGAAACTGCTGGAATCGCTGCAGAACCGCTGAGTTCTCCTGTAGGAGCCCGGCTTGCCGGCGATTGTGGCCTAAAGTCGTCCATTGGACTTAAGGGCCCCATCGCCGGCAAGCCGGACGCCTACACGTTGTGCATTTAGCGGAAGACTACGTCCTGCTCAAGCACCAACCGCTGCTCCCCCGCATCCAACCGTACCAACGCACCCATCGGCAGCGTCAGGTTCGGATCGCAATGCCCACTGCGCCAGCCGGACAGCACCGGAATGCGCAATGGTTCGAAGGTCTGCTTGAGCAGGCGCTCCAGCGCGGCACTGTCCACGCCCGCCACATCCCCGACCAGCACGCCGGCCACCTGCGCCAGCTTGCCCGCCAGGCGCAGGTGCGTGAGCAGGCGGTCGATGCGATAGATCGGCTCGTTGACGTCCTCGATCAGCAAGATGATCCCGTCGGCGTCGATTTCGTAAGGCGTGCCCATCACCGCGGCGATCATCGACAGGTTGCCGCCCAGCAAGCGCCCGCAGGCGATGCCAGGCTCGATGGTGGTCAACGGGTAGGCCACCGGGTGCACCAACTCGCTACCGGCGCCCAGTTGGCCGCGCAGCAGGCTGAACAGGGAGGACTCGGTGGGTTGTTGCTTGCCGCCGAGCAGGTCGGCATTCAGCATCGGGCCATGGAAGGTCACAAAACCTGCGTAGCGGCTGATTGCCAGGTGCAACGCGGTGATGTCGCTGTAACCCACGAAGGGTTTGGGGTTGGCCCGCAGCAGGTCGAAGTCCAGGCTGTCGAGCAAGCGTGGCGTGCCATAGCCGCCGCGCAGGCAGAAGATCGCATCGATTTCAGGGTCGGCAAAGGCTTTGTGAAGGTCGGCGAGGCGGGTTTTATCGCTACCGGCGAGGTAGCCGTCGCGCTCATAGACGCCGGGGAAGATGCGCAGGTCGTAGCCGCGGGCGCGCATCCATTGGCCGGCTTTTTCGACGTCCAGGGTGGCGGGGCCGGCGGGGGCGATCAGGGCGATGGTGCCTTCGGGTCGCAAGGCAGGTACGGCGACAGTCATCCACAATTCTCCTTACCCAACGCAGAACCAAATGTGGGAGCGGGCTTGTGTGGGAGCTGGCTTGCCTGCGATGGCATCACCTCGGTGCATCTGTTGTACCGAGGCGTCTGCATCGCGGGCAAGCCCGGCTCCCACACAAGCCCACTCCCACATTGGATCAGCGGTGTTGCCCGGATCTGTATTACGAAACCAGGCTCGCCTTGACCAGCTTGGCCTGCTCGTCCGCATGGTACGAGGAGCGCACCAGCGGGCCGGAAGCCACGTTCTTGAAGCCCATCTTGTAGCCTTCCTCGGCGAACCAGGCGAAGGTGTCCGGGTGCACGAAACGCTGTACCGGCAAGTGGCTGCGCGACGGTTGCAGGTACTGGCCCAGGGTCAGCATGTCGATGTCGTGTTCGCGCATGCGCTTCATGACTTCGATCACTTCTTCGTCGGTCTCGCCCAGGCCCAGCATCAAGCCGGACTTGGTCGGAATGTGCGGCATCATCTGCTTGAATTTCTGCAGCAGGGTCAGCGACCACTGGTAGTCAGAACCCGGACGCGCGGCCTTGTACAGGCGCGGCACGGTTTCCAGGTTGTGGTTGAACACGTCCGGCGGCTCGGCGGCGGTGATTTCCAGCGCCACGTCCATACGGCCACGGTAGTCCGGCACCAGGGTTTCGAGCATCACGTTTGGCGACAGCTTGCGGATTTCGCGGATGCAGTCGGCAAAGTGCTGGGCACCGCCGTCACGCAGGTCGTCGCGGTCAACCGAAGTGATCACCACGTACTTGAGTTTCAGGTCGGCGATGGCGATGGCCAGGCTTTCCGGCTCGTTGACGTCCAATGGCTTCGGACGGCCGTGGCCGACGTCGCAGAACGGGCAACGACGGGTGCAGATGTCACCCATGATCATGAAGGTGGCGGTACCGCCGGAGAAGCACTCGCCCAGGTTCGGGCAGGACGCTTCTTCGCACACGCTGTGCAGCTTGTGCTTGCGCAGCAAGGCCTTGATACGGTCGACTTCCGGCGAAACCGGGATGCGCACGCGGATCCAGTCAGGCTTCTTCGGCAGTTCGGTGGTCGGAATGATCTTCACCGGGATGCGTGCAACCTTCTCGGCGCCGCGCAGCTTGACGCCGGCTTCCACCTTGGCACGCGGGGCCGGGGCCGGACGCTCGGTGATGTCCAGCGTCGGGATCATGGTTTGCACTGCATCAGTAGTCATAATCAGTCGATTCCGCCCGTAAGGGTCGTCTGCTCAGCATAGTCGAGGTGTTTGACGAGCTGCGCACGCAGCCGGGCACTTACCTCGGCAAATTTAATCGGTGTGGCGTGGTCGCTCAGTTGCGTCATCGCCAACCCGGCATAGCCACACGGGTTGATGCGCCGGAACGGTGCCAGGTCCATGTCCACATTCAGGGCCAAGCCATGAAAGGAACACCCGTGGCGAATGCGCAACCCCAGGGAGGCGATTTTCGCGCCGTCCACGTACACACCGGGTGCATCGGGCTTGGCCGCGGCGCTCACGCCGTAACTGGCCAACAGCTCGATCAGGCAAGCCTCCATACGGCTGACCAGGTCACGTACGCCAAACCCAAGCTTGCGCACGTCCAGCAGCAGATAAGCCACCAGTTGACCCGGCCCATGGTAAGTCACTTGCCCCCCACGGTCGACCTGCACCACCGGAATATCCCCCGGCAGCAACAGATGCTCGGCCTTGCCGGCCTGACCCTGGGTGAAGACGGGCGGATGTTCCACCAGCCAGATCTCATCGGGGGCCGACGTGCCGCGCTCATTGGTGAAGCGCTGCATGGCGTGCCAGACGGGCTCGTAGTCCATCCGGCCGAGCTCGCGAAAGCCCAGGACGTGAGACATCACAGCACCATGTGCACGAAGCCGGTGGCCCGCAGTTCGCTGTTGATGTTGTAAAGCTGGTCTTGATCAGTCGCAACAATGTGCAACTGGATCGTCGTGTATTTGCCGGTAGAGCTGGATCGCTCATCCACGCGCTGATCGTTGATCGTCGCGTGTTTACGCACGATCTCGAGAATCAGGTCTTTACGGCCGACACCGGTATCGCTGATCACCTTGATGGGATAGTCCACCACCGGGAATTCGATCTTTGGCGCCTTTACTTCTTTATCGGTCATGGCGTAACGGCCTCGTAAGCGTAAGCCGTGGCGACGGGCAAAGCCCCGCGTCGGATCAACACGGGGCTTTGCAGGTGCACACAATCAGTTGAACAAGCTGTAGAAGAATAGACGGATGCTATCCCAGACGCGGCGGAAGATACCACCTTCGTCGACGGCGTCCAGCGCGATCAGGTCGGCACTGTGAACCACTTTGTCGTCCAACTTCACTTCGACCTTGCCGATCACGTCACCCTTGGCGATTGGGGCAACCAATTGCGGGTTCATGGTCATGCTGGCTGCGAGCTTCTTCAGCTGGCCTTTAGGCATGGTCAGGGTCAGGTCTTCAGCCAGGCCGGCTTTGACTTGGGAGGTAGCGCCTTTCCACACGGGCGCGGTCGCCAGTTCAGCACCCTTCTGATAGAAGGTCTGGGTTTCGAAGAAACGGAAACCGTAGGTCAGCAGTTTTTGTGTCTCAGCCGCACGGGCCTGCTCGCTGTTGGTGCCGAAGACCACGGCGATCAGGCGTTGGCCATCACGTACAGCGGACGACACCATGCAGTAGCCGGCTTCGTCGGTGTGGCCGGTTTTCAGGCCATCGACGGTCTTGTCGCGCCACAGCAACAGGTTGCGGTTAGGCTGCTTGATGTTGTTCCAGAAGAACTCCTTCTGGGAGTAGATCGCGTAGTGCACCGGGTCGACACGGATGATCGCGCGCGCCAGGATCGCCATGTCATGAGCCGACGAGTAGTGCTCTGGGTTCGGCAGACCGGTCGGGTTCATGAAGTGGCTGTTGGTCATGCCCAGGTCGGCCACGGTTTTGTTCATCATGTCGGCGAATGCGTCTTCGCTGCCGGCGATGTGCTCGGCCAGGGCGACGCTGGCGTCGTTACCGGACTGGATGATGATGCCGTGCAGCAGGTCGCTCACGGTGACTTGCGAGCCGACCTTGATGAACATCCGCGAACCGCCGGTGCGCCAGGCGTTTTCGCTGACAGTCACTGGGTCGTTCTCGCCGATCTGGCCGCGACGGATTTCCAGGGTCGCGATGTAGGCGGTCATCAGTTTGGTCAGGCTGGCAGGCGGCAGGCGCTGGTCACCGTTGCTCTCGACCAGCACGTTGCCACTGGCGGCATCCATGAGGACCCAGGACTTGGCGGCCAGTTGCGGTGAAGCCGGCACCATTTCAACCGCCCAGGCGGCCGGGGTGATGATCAGCGAGATAAGCAGGCACGTGCGTTTGGCTAAGGTGGTGATGTTCATCCGTCTCTCGAAATTGCTTATGGAAACTTGCCCTCGCGGGCAAAACTTATTCAGACAGCCCGCTTCCAGACTGTCACGTGTTCGGTTGCCCGCTCACCCCTTGCCCCTGGGTTTTTATTGTTCAACGAGCCAACAACCAGGGTCCGAGCCCGCGCACGAGCTTGAACCATCAATGCTTACTTATTCTGCTGTGACCACGCTGGGTTGCCCCAGGTTGGCCAGGCGCACGCTGTTCTGCACTTGCGCGACCTCGCTCGGCGAGCCGATCGGGCCCATGCGTACACGGTGCAACGTCTGTTGGTTACGCACGATGGAGCTGATAAATACCGGCGCATTGACCATGCTGCTCAGCTTGGACCTTAACAGTTCTGCCGCATCCGGGTTGGCGAAAGCGCCCACCTGCAAATATTGTCCGCCTGCCAGCGAAGCGCCCTGGGCGGCTTGTGGCACGGCCACGGTGTCCGGGGCGTGCTGCTGTGGCGGCGGCGTCCACTGCTCGACCTTGCCGGCCGACGCGGTGATTTGCGGTTGCGGAGTCTGCGGTTCGTTGAGCATCAACGGCGCCGGCTTGCCACGCTGGGCCCAGTACTGCGCCGGGTCGATGCCTTCGACCTTGACCCGCGCGGTGCCGGTTTCGGCGTAACCGAGTTTCTTCGCGGCGGCGTAGGACAAGTCGATGATGCGGTCCGAATAGAACGGCCCACGGTCGTTGACCCGCAGGATGACCGTGCGGTTGTTGTCCAGGTTGGTCACCCGTACATAGCTGGGCAGCGGCAAGGTCTTGTGCGCCGCGCTCATGCCGTACAGGTCATACACTTCGCCGTTGGCGGTGTTCTGGCCATGGAACTTGGTGCCGTACCAGGACGCTGTGCCCGATTGCACGTAGGTCTTGGATTCCTGCAGCGGGAAATAGGTCTTGCCCAGCACGGTGTACGGGTTGGCCTTGTAGGCGCCGGTGTGCAGGGTTGGCGTGGCATCCGGGATCTTCGACACGTCGACGTCCCACCACGGCGCGCCGTCTTTGTGCGCGCGGTTGATGTCCAGGCCCGGCTGGGAACGGACGGCCGTGCCCCCCGGCTTCTGCGCCGGACCGCGGCTGGTGGAACAACTGACGACCAGCAGGGACAACGCGGCGAACGCCACCAGCTTGAGCGGTTGATTGAACGGCGATGCCCGCATTACTTGTTGCCCCGTGCTTGGACCAGCATGTCTGACAGCTGATGCACGGCCATGGCGTACATCACACTGCGGTTATAACGCGTGATTGCGTAGAAATTCTTCAGGCCCATCCAGTATTCCGGGCCGTTTTCGCCTTCGAGGCGGAATGCCGTGACCGGCATATCATCAGGCAGCGCATTCTGACTCGACCAGCCCAGCGCCCGCAACTCCCCGACCGTCTTGGCCGGCTCGATGCCCTGGGTCAGGCCTTCGTCGGCGCGATCCCCGGCGACATCGGCGCGGATCACCACCGGCTCGCCGGCGACCCAGCCATGACGCTTGAAATAGCTGGCCACACTGCCGATGGCGTCGTCAGGGTTGCTCCAGATATTGATATGCCCGTCGCCGTCAAAATCCACCGCATAGGCGCGGAAGCTGCTCGGCATGAACTGCGGCAAGCCCATCGCACCGGCGTAGGAACCCTTGAGGGTCAGCGGGTCGACCTGTTCTTCACGGGCCAGCAGCAGGAACTCGCGCAGCTCCTTGCGGAAGAAGTCAGCGCGCGGCGGGTAATCAAAGCCCAGGGTCGACAAGGCATCGATCACCCGGTAACTGCCGGTATTGCGCCCGTAAAAGGTTTCAATGCCAATGATCGAGACAATCACCTGGGCCGGCACGCCGTATTCCTGCTCGGCGCGGGCCAGTACCGCCTCGTGCTGGCGCCAGAAGTCCACACCCCGCGCCACGCGGGCGTCGGTGAGGAACATCGGGCGGTATTCCTTCCACTGTTTCACGCGTTCGGCTGGGCGTGAGATGGCGTCGAGGATCGCCTGCTTCTTCTGGGCTTCGCGGAACACGCCCATCAGCTGTTCACCGGCGAAACCATAGTCGCGGGTCATTTCACCGACAAACTCGGCGACCTGGGGTGAACCATCGTAGTCACCGGCCTGCGCCTCTTGCGTTGCGCCCAGCAGCCCAATCAGGCCCATCCAGGACGCGTGCCGAGTCGCCCAGCCGCGCATTACTTGCATTGACATCTTCACCTTATTCAAACCTGTGCGATCCATTTGCGATGCGTATGAATCGACATCAAAACCCCAAACGCTGACAGCAATGTCACCAGCGAAGTTCCGCCGTAGCTAATGAACGGCAACGGCACCCCAACGACCGGCAACAGGCCACTGACCATACCGATGTTGACGAAAACGTAAACAAAAAAAGTCATGGTCAGGGCGCCGGCCAGCAATTTGCCGAACAGCGTCTGCGCCTGTGCGGTGATCACCAGGCCGCGACCGATCAACAGTAAATAGATCAGCAACAGCGCGCAAATGCCCACCAGGCCGAACTCTTCGCCCATTACCGCAATAATGAAGTCGGTGTGGCTCTCGGGCAAAAAGTCCAAGTGCGACTGGGTGCCCAGTAACCAACCCTTACCAAATACGCCACCGGAGCCGATGGCGGCCTTGGACTGGATAATGTTCCAGCCAGTGCCCAGCGGGTCGCTTTCGGGATCGAGGAAGGTCAGGATCCGCTGCTTCTGGTAGTCGTGCATAAAGAAGAACCACATGGCCACGGCCACGGGCACGGCGGCGGCCAGCACGCTGAGGATCCAGCGCCAGCGCAGACCGCCCATGAACAGCACGAACGCACCGCCCGCCAGGATCAGCAGCGAGGTGCCGAGGTCGGGCTGGCGCACGATCAGGATAAACGGCACGCCAATCAGGATCAGGCTGATCCCCACGTGCTTGAGCTGCGGCGGCAAGGTGCGCTTGGACAGGTACCAGGCGATGGTCGCCGGCATCAGGATCTTCATGAATTCCGACGGTTGGAAGCGAATTACCCCCGGAATGTTGATCCAGCGGGTCGCGCCCATGGCGTTGTGGCCCATCACGTCCACCACCACCAAAAGCAACACGCCGGCCACATACCCGAGCGGCACCCAACGGGCCATGAAACGCGGCTCAAGCTGGGCAATCACCACCATCGACAACAAGCCCAGGCCGAACGACGAGGCCTGCTTGATCAACAGGTCCCAGTTCTTGCCGCTGGCCGAATACAAGACAAACAGGCTGCCCGCCGCCAGGGTCAGCAGCAGGATCAGCAACGGGCCATCAATGTGCATGCGCTGCAGCAACGTCGCACGGCGACGCATCACATCTTCGCTGGAGAGGATGCGGTCAAAATTACTCTTCACGGGCCGTAACCTCGGTGCTTGAAGGGGGGCCGCCATATTCGGGCTTGAGCCTGCCGTCGTCGGCCAACAGCCAGGCGTCCATCACTTGGCGCACCACGGGCGCCGCGACGCCGGAGCCGGACTCGCCGTTCTCGACCATCACCGCCACCACGATTTTCGGGTCGTCCGCCGGGGCAAAGCCGACAAACAAGGCGTGGTCACGGTGGCGCTCCTGGACCTTGGTGCGGTCGTATTTCTCGCCCTGCTTGATCGCCACGACCTGGGCCGTACCGCTCTTGCCGGCGATGCGGTATTGCGCACCGACCGCCGCCTTGCGCGCAGTACCACGGGCGCCGTGCATCACTTGCTGCATGCCGTGGTTGACCTTGGTCCAGTCCGACGCATCGCGCAGCACGATGTCCGGAATCGGGTTTTCATCCAAGGGTTTTTCGCCTTCGATGGTCTTGGCCAGGTGCGGACGGTTCCAGATGCCTTTGTTGGCCACCAGTGCGGTGGCTTGGGCCAGTTGCAGCGGTGTGGCCTGCATATAGCCCTGGCCGATACCCAGAATCAGGGTTTCGCCCGGGAACCACGCCTGGCGGCGGGTCGCACGCTTCCATTCCCGCGACGGCATCAGGCCGGGGGATTCTTCGAACATGTCAAGGGAGACCTTCTGGCCGAGGCCGAACTTGCCCATGTAGGCGGACAAGCGATCGATACCCAGCTTATGGGCCAGGTCGTAAAAATAGGTGTCGTTGGAGCGCATGATTGCGGTGTCCAAGTCGACATAGCCGTCACCGGTGCGGTTCCAGTTACGGTATTTGTGATCGTAGTTGGGCAGCATGTAGTAGCCCGGGTCGAACACGCGGCTGGAGGCCGTGACCACACCCGCGTCCAGACCGGCAATCGCCACCGCCGGTTTGATAGTCGACCCTGGCGGATACAGGCCCCGCAGTACGCGGTTGAACAGCGGCCGGTCGATGGAATCGCGCAACTCGGCGTAGGCCTTGAAGCTGATGCCCGTCACGAACAGGTTGGGGTCGAAGCTTGGCTGGCTGACCATCGCCAGCACTTCGCCCGTCTTCGGGTCCAGCGCCACCACCGCGCCGCGACGACCGCCCAGGGCCATTTCCGCCGCTTCCTGCAGCTTGATGTCCAGGCTCAGCACGATGTCCTTGCCCGGCACCGGGTCGGTGCGCTTGAGCACCCGCAGCACGCGGCCTCGGGCGTTGGTCTCGACTTCTTCGTAACCCACCTGGCCGTGCAGCTCGGGCTCGTAGAAGCGCTCGATGCCGGTCTTGCCGATATGGTGGGTGCCGCTGTAATTGACCGGATCGAGGGTTTTCAGCTCTTTCTCGTTGATCCGCCCCATGTAGCCGACAGAGTGGGCAAAGTGCGGCCCTTGCGGGTAATGGCGCACCAACTGCGCCACCACTTCCACACCCGGCAAACGAAACTGGTTCACCGCGATCCGCGCGATCTGCTCTTCGGTCAGCTCGAACAGGATCGGCACCGGCTCGAAAGGCCGGCGCCCCTGCTTCATGCGTTTCTCGAAGATCACCCGGTCTTCCGGCGTCAGCTGCAGCACCTCGACGATCACATCGAGGATCTGCTGCCAGTCGCCGGAACGCTCGCGGGTCATGCTCAGGCTGAAGCTGGGCCGGTTATCCGCGACCACCACGCCATTACGGTCGAAAATCAGCCCACGGGTCGGTGGGATCGGCTGCACATGCACCCGGTTGTTTTCCGACAGCGTGGAGTGATAGTCGTACTGGATCACCTGCAGGAAATACAGGCGGGCAATCAGCACGCCCAACAACGCCACCACCATGATCGCGCCAAACACCACACGCGCGCGTACAAGACGTGCGTCTTTCTCGTGGTCCTTGATGCGGATCGGCTGGGTCATCGGGAGGGGCGCAGATTATTTGTGGTAAGGGTGCCCGGACAGAACTGTCCAGGCGCGATACAGCTGTTCACCGATCAGGATCCTTACCAGCGGGTGCGGCAGCGTCAGCGCCGACAGCGACCAACGCTGGTCCGCCCGCGCACAGACTTCCGGTGCCAGCCCTTCAGGGCCGCCGACCATGAAGTTGACCGTACGCGAGTCCAGGCGCCAGCGATCCAGTTCCACCGCCAACTGCTCGGTGCTCCAGGGTTTGCCGTGCACTTCAAGGGTGACGATGCGCTCGTTGGGGCCGACCTTGGCCAACATGGCTTCGCCTTCCTGACGGATAAAGCGCGCCACATCGGCATTCTTGCCCCGGGTATTGAGCGGTATCTCTACCAGTTCCAGCGAAAGCTCAGCGGGCAGACGCTTGGCATACTCGTGCCAGCCTTCTTCCACCCACTTGGGCATGCGTGAACCGACAGCAATCAGACGCAGGCGCACAGCCGTTCCTTATTCCTGGTCTTTGTTCAGCTTGTCGAAGTGCGCGTGGCCCACTTCCGGGCTGTGGTGCTTGCCATCGGCGGCACGGCTCTGCTCGGCGCCTTTCCACAGACGCTCCAGGTCGTAGAACTGACGGGCGTTGGAGGTCATCATGTGAACGATCACGTCGTCCATGTCCAGCAGCACCCAGTCGCTGTCGCCCTTGCCTTCTTCACCCAGCGGCTTCACGCCTTGGGCCTTGACGGCTTCGCGGACCTTGTCGAGCATCGCGCCGATCTGGCGGTTCGAAGTACCGGTGGCGATGATCATGTAGTCGGTGATGCTCTGCTTGTCACGCACGTCAAGCACCTGGATATCCTGGGCCTTGACGTCTTCCAGGGCCGCCACGGCGACTTTTACCAGCTCTTCGCCAGCCAGCTCAGGGCCGGTGTGGGCTTCTACTGGCAGCGGGGCGCTTTTGAAGGTGCCTTTGCGCTTAACTTTGCTTACGTCTTTGTTCGTCATATAAAACTCGTTTTGCTCGTATGTTCGGGCGCTCGCTGCACATTGATTCGTGCGTTCAAGCGCGCCTTTTCAGTTCGACGCACGGTAAAGCCCGTGCGCATCGATGTAGGCCAGGACCGCGTCAGGCACCAGGAAACGTACCGACTTCCCGCTGGCCAGCAGTTGACGGATCTGGGTGGCGGACACCGCAAGCGGGGTCTGCCAGACGAATGCAATATTCCCGTTCGACCCGGTCAGGGCCAAGGGGTCACTTACCGACCGCGCGGCCAGCAGGTTGCGCAAGGCATCCGGCGGTTCGCTGTCGGCATCCGGGCGTTGCAAAACCAGGATGTGGCAATGCTGGAGGAGTTCCTCCCAGCGGTGCCAAGAGGGCAGGCCGCAAAATGCGTCCCAGCCCAAAAGCAGAAACAACTGGTCATCCGCGGCCAACTCGGCGCGCATCAGTTCCAGGGTGTCAACAGTGTAGGACGGTTTATCGCGCTTGAGCTCGCGGTCGTCAACCACCAGCGGCGCTATGCCGTCCACCGCCAGGCGCACCATTTCCAGGCGCTGCTGCGGTGACACCTGCGGCGTATCGCGATGGGGCGGCCGTGCGTTGGGCATCATGCGCAACTCGTCGAGCGCGAGGGCATCCGCGACTTCCAGGGCACTGCGCAAATGGCCGATGTGCACGGGGTCGAAAGTACCGCCGAGCAGCCCGATGCGTTTACCCATCAAGTGCGCACATGACCGTCGCCGAACACCACGTACTTCTCGCTGGTCAGGCCTTCCAGGCCAACCGGGCCACGGGCGTGGAGCTTGTCGGTGGAAATACCGATCTCCGCCCCCAGGCCGTATTCGAAGCCGTCGGCAAAGCGTGTCGAAGCGTTGATCATCACCGAGGCGGAATCCACTTCGTTGAGGAAGCGTCGCGCATCGCTGAAATGCTCGGAAACGATAGCGTCAGTGTGCTTGGAGCCGTAGGTGTTGATGTGTTCGATAGCTTCGTCGAGGTCGTCGACAATCTTGATCGACAGGATCGGCGCGGTGTATTCGGTGTACCAGTCCAGCTCGGTCGCCTCGATCACGTCCGCGCCCAGCAGCGCACGGGTACGCCCGCAACCGCGCAGCTCGACGCCCTTGTCGCGATAGATGGCAGCCAGCGGCGGCAGCACGCGATCGGCAATGCCGACGTGCACCAGCAGGGTTTCCATGGTGTTGCACGGGGCGTAGCGGTGGGTCTTGGCGTTATCGGCGATGCGGATTGCCTTGTCGATGTCGGCGGCCACGTCGATGAACACGTGGCACACGCCGTCCAGGTGCTTGATGACCGGCACCTTGGCATCACGGCTGACGCGTTCGATCAGGCTCTTGCCACCGCGCGGCACGATCACGTCGACGAACTCCGGCATGGTGATCAGCGCGCCAACGGCGGCGCGGTCGGTGGTTTCCACCACTTGCACCACTTCGGCAGGCAATTCGGCCACGGCCAGGCCCTGCTGGATGCAGGCCGCGATGGCGCGGTTGGAATTGATCGCCTCGGAACCGCCACGCAGGATGGTGGCATTGCCAGACTTGAGGCACAGGCTCGCGGCGTCGATAGTCACGTTCGGACGCGACTCATAAATGATGCCGATCACGCCCAGGGGCACGCGCATCTTGCCGACCTGAATGCCGGACGGCAGGTAACGCATATCGCGGATTTCACCGATGGGGTCAGGCAGCTTGGCCACCTGACGCAGGCCTTCGATCATGTCGTCGATACGTGCCGGGGTCAGCGCCAGGCGGTCCAGCAGGGCCGGCTCCAGGCCATTGGCGCGGCCGTTGGCCAGGTCTTGCTCGTTGGCGGCGGTGAGCTCGGAGCGCGAAGCATCCAGAGCATCGGCGGCAGCCAGCAGGGCACGGTTCTTCTGCGCGGTGCTCGCACGGGCGATCAACCGCGAGGCCTGACGGGCAGCGCGACCCAGGCGGGTCATGTAGTCAAGAACGGACTCAGTCATGGTCAGGGAGTCTTGGCAGGGAGGAAAGCGGCAGATTATAGCTGTGACGCCGCCCGACTGACAGCGGTGAGGGGCGGATGGTCGAAATGAACTGTAAAAACCTGGGGTTCAGCGGTAATTAAGGTGGGAGTTGTTATGATTCCGTCACATTTAGCCGTATTTACCCTGACCGCCATGCCCAGTTCATCGCCGCAACTCCCCGCCAGCGCCCTGCCCGACAGCTTCTTCGACCGTGACGCCCAAACGCTCGCGCGCGATTTGCTCGGAAAAGTCATACGCCATCGCGTGGGAGAAATCTGGCTTTCGGCGCGAATTATTGAAACCGAAGCGTATTACGTGGCCGAAAAAGGCAGTCACGCGTCATTGGGCTACACAGAAAAGCGTAAGGCTTTGTTTCTGGATGGTGGCCATATCTACATGTACTACGCCCGTGGCGGCGACTCCCTTAACTTCAGCGCCCATGGGCCAGGCAATGCCGTGTTGATCAAATCGGCCTATCCATGGGTCGATGAATTATCCGGCCCGGCCAGCCTGGCGCAAATGCTGCTGAACAACCCGAATGCCGACGGCAGCCCGCGCGCCGCGCAAAAGCTGTGTGCCGGCCAGACCCTGCTGTGCAAGGCCTTGGGCCTGAAGGTGCCGATGTGGGACGCCAAGCGCTTCGATCAGGAATTGCTCTACGTTGAAGACGTGGGCCAGGCACCGAGCCAGATCATCCAGACCACCCGCCTGGGCATCCCCAGCGGCCGCGATGAGCACCTGATGTACCGCTTCGTCGATGCTGGCTATGCGCCTTATTGCACGCGGAACCCGGTGCGCCGGGGCCAGGTCGAAGGCCGCGACTATTTTTTGACTTAACACGACCTGTAGGAGTCCGGCTTACCGGCGATGGCGATCTCAAGGCCGTCATCGCCGGCAAGCCGTACTCCTACAAGCTGTACGAACTTGGATGGAGTGGATTGTATGGGCCAATGGCTCGATAGCATTACCGGCTGGTTGACCCTGAACCCCGAATGGCTGGCGGTCGCGGTGTTTATCGTCGCCTGCGTGGAATGCCTGGCCATCGCCGGGCTGATCGTGCCGGGCACCGTATTGTTGTTTGCCATTGCCGCACTCGCTGGCAGCGGCGCGCTGTCCCTGAGCGAAACGCTGCTGCTGGGCTTCCTGGGCGGGCTCTTGGGTGACGGCGTTTCCTACTATCTGGGGCGACATTTCCACCAGAATATCCGGCGTTTACCTGGCTTGCGTCACCACCCCGAGTGGATGAACAGCGCCGAAACCTACTTCCACAAATACGGCATCGCCAGCCTGCTAGTGGGGCGTTTCATCGGCCCGCTGCGGCCCATGCTGCCGATGGTGGCCGGAATGTGCGACATGCCCTTCCCGCGCTTCGCGGCGGTGAGCATTGTTGCCGCGGCCGGCTGGTCGGTGGCCTACCTGTTGCCGGGCTGGGCGACCGGCGCGGCCTTCCGCCTGCCGCTGCCTGAGGGTTTCTGGCCTGAGGCCGGCGTTGTGGCGGCCTGTATCGCGGTGGTGGTGGGCCTGAGCCTGAACAGCAGCCTGCGCGGCCATCGTCGCGCCACCTTGTGGATCGGCTGCGCTAGCCTGACGGTATTGATCGCCCTGTTTATCGGCTACCCCCACCTAAATGACTTCGACCAGGGCCTGAGCGCCCTGGTACAGGAACACCGCAGTCCCTGGCTGGACGAAGTGATGGTGCGCATCACCCAACTGGGCGAGTTCAAGAAGATGTTCGTGGCCAGCGCCATCTTTACCGGCCTGCTGCTACTGGCGCGGCAATGGCGTCATGCGATTTTTGTTGGCGTGACTCTCGCCGGTGCGGCGGTGATCAACACCGGGACCAAGCTGTTCTTCGCCCGTGGCCGTCCGGAAATCCTCACCGACCCGCTGACCAGCTTCAGCATGCCCAGCGGCCACGCGTCCGGCGCGTTCGCGTTTTTCCTGGCGCTGGCGATCCTGGCCGGTCGCGGGCAACCGATCCGGCTGCGCCTGACCTGGATGCTGCTGGGCTGCATCCCGGCGGCCTTTATTGCGCTGTCGCGGGTCTACCTCGGTGCCCACTGGCCCACGGACATCCTCGCCGGCACGCTGTTGGCGATGACGGTGTGCGCGTTCAGCCTGGGCATCAGCCAATACCGAAGCCCGCTGCCGGCGATGTCGCGAAAGACCTGGTGGCTGTTGCTGCCGGCATTGGTCGCGGTGCTGAGCTTCATCGCGTTGACCGGCACACCCCATGCCTTGCTCCGGTATGCCTACTGACCCTTGGCCGGACCGATCCAGTCGACCGAGGCGGCTCGGCGCTCAACGTAGCGCTCACGCCGCTCCAGCAACATCTCATCGGCGATTCCCGCCGCGCGCTCGGCGATGTACTCCGGACCGCGGTTTGCATCTTGCTGGATCAGTTGCGCGGTCACACTGACGAGAAACCCGTCCCAGACCGCCTGCTCCGATTGCGTTAGCCGAATCATGTTCACCCCCCGACCCTGTGTGTGATCGGAGACTAGTTCAGGCCCTGCGCACGGGACAACACAGGAACTTCTGACAACAACGCCGGATATTTCCGAAATCAGCTGAACAACTCACCCTGCAACTCGTCGAGCAACATCTGGATCGCATCCAGCCGCTGCTGCGGGTCGTCGAGTTGCAGCAGGTCGATCTTGTCGGCTTCGGTGAAAGGCAGCAGATACGCCAGCTGATTGCCCAAGGCTTGCTGCCCCTCGGCATGGGCGTCCATGTCCAGCGAAGCCACCATCGGGTGCTCGGCCAATGCCTGCAGCAGTGCCAGCAGGTCGGCGTCCTCTTCTTCCAGCGGCTGGTCCGGCAGGTCTTCGAGCCACTGCACGTCGGCCACCAGCAACTGGTCCTTCTGCACGCCGGCGTCCCGCACCCGGAACCTACGACCGCCTTCGACACGAATGCCCAGCAGGCCGTTGTCCTGCTGCTTGAAGTCGCGAATCAGCGCTTCACAGCCGATCAGCGCGTAGCCGTCCGGGGCCATGCCCACTTCCTTGCCGTCGAGGATGCACACCACGCCAAAGCCTTCGCCCTTTTTCATGCAGCGACTGATCATGTCCAGGTAGCGCGCCTCGAATATCTGCAGGTCGAGGGTGCAGCCAGGGAACAGCACGGTATTGAGCGGGAACAGCGCCAGACTCATAGAGGTTTCCTTAAAACCGATTAAAACGATTACCCACACAGCCACTGTCTTGCAGGCCGTGACCATCATGCCTCAGCACCATTCTAGCCGCCCCCTGCCCTCTCGATATTTTTTGCAACCTTGCCTATTTATCCCCCTACATATTCAAAGACACCCTCCAGCACATGCCCCCGACAATCAGCCGCACGACCAACGCAATGCGTACATGAGGGCAAATACGTGGCAAATCCTTTTAGTCAGGACCGCACGGAAACACTTCCCGCGGCCTCTATATTTATCACTGACGTCGTCAGCGCCAGTCAGTCATCCGCAGTACTTGCACCCAATACCGAAACGCCAGCCTCCACAGGTAAAACCCCTAGCCTGGACGATGTCGACGCCTTGTTCGGCCCCTTGCGAATCGGCGAGTACACGGTGACCCGCAAAACACTCCACGCCATGAGCGCCACCCTCTACGGCGAGGCGATCACGGCAGCCAACACCTACTTTGCCAGTCCCGACCAACCCTTCATCGATGCCCTGGAATTTGACCCCACCCACCTAAAACGACGCCTGACATCGGCGGTTGCCCAGGAAACCACACAGACTGCCAGCCTGATGTATGAAATAGCCACCCATCGCTCCCCCGAGGCCCCACCCCTGTTTCGCGAGATAGCACAAAGCCCCACCGATGCCGACCTGGGTGCGGTGGGCAAAGTGTTGGACGCCGTACAGCAACTGGACATCACCCGCGCGCCCATGCCCGACCAACTTCCCAACTGGGTGAATCGGGGCAAGACCCGCACCATGGCCGTCGTCGGCGTGGGCATGCAGCTCTACGGGTTGTACAGCGCCTATCGCGGGGCAATAGAAGCGCTCAAGCAAGGTGATCTGGGTGAGGCCGCGATCAACCTGGGCGGCGCCGCCACCGAAATCACCTCGATCGGGGTCGAGTACGCAATGACCAAGACTGGCCAAGGCATGATCCGGCAGGGTTCGCAGAACCTGGAGCTGTTCAGCAAAACCTCTGCTGGCAAGTGGCTGGCGCGTAGTTCCGGGATAGTTGCTGCGGTGCTGACACTGCCATTTGATCTCTACACCGCGATCAAGTCCTTCAACGATGCGGCCAAGGCTGAGGGTAAAAAAGCCCAGGACCTTTACGTCACTGGGGGCTTGAGCGTGTTCAGCGCCACGCTCTCACTGGCCCTCGGCTGCGCTGCCCTGGCGGGGTTGCAGTTTGCCGGCCCCATCGGGCTTATCGCGGCCGGCCTGATGATCGCCGGGGCTGCCATTTACCAGGCAGCACGTGTGGTCGACGACATCGATGACTACATCGAACTGACCGTCGGCGAACGCTGGCGCGCCGGTTGGCTTGCCTTCTGGGCATGCGAGCAGGACACGGAACTCATGGATCGCTTCAATGTGGCCAAAACCTACAGTGACTATGAAAAGCTACTCAAGAACAGGAGCCTGAAGTGGCTCAACAACGAATTCAAGAAGAGCTTCGAGGCCGTCTATATCGGACGTTTCGAGGTGAAATCCGAGCCGCGCGAGATACATCGCTTCGAATGGGCCGTGGGTGAAGAACCCTACACGGTGGTCAACATGCCGGCCATCAAGGACACCAACGACGTGTTCGCCGCCTGGGACGGTATCCCCGTCGATAAGGAGCACGTGATACTCGGCCATCGCGCCCCGAACAAAGGCGTGTTCTGGCAGCTCGGCGACGGTGACGACCAGATCCTCGGCGTTGGCGAGCAACCCAACCATTTCAGCCTTGGCGCAGGGCGCAAGCGCCTGAAAGCAGGTAATAAAGATGATGCGTTTGTCTTTCAGGTCGCAGCCCAGACGCTGACATCCAACTACAAGGACCAACCGGGATTACTGGATGGTGGGGATGGTACCGACCTGCTCTGGCTGCAGGGTAAGCACAGGGCTGTGGTTCACGGGGCCAATCCCACGCCCTATCGTGGGTACAACGTCGATCTGAAGCAGCAACGCCTCGAACTGCTTCCCGTTGATAACACTGCGGAGCCCGTGCTGCAGGCGCGCCTTTCCTCTATCGAAAAAGTCGAGACGCTGGCCGGGGCAAGCAACAAGGTGGTTGGCAGCGACCAGGCCGACATGATTGCCGCCAATGGCAACGATACGGTCGAGGCCGGCGATGGCGATGACCATATCAGCCTGCGCGGCCTTTTCTGCCGGGCCGATGGCGGACCAGGCATGGATACCTATTACCTGCACAAGGCGAGCCGCCAGATACAGCTCAACGAGGATGGGGGAGCCGAAAGCCTGGTGTACCTCGGAGTGTCACTGGAGTGTGTGCAAACCTGGACGATTCAGGGGGAAGCCCTGGTGATTCACTCGTTGATCGATCATTCAGCGCGTTCACCGCTGCGGGAAGTGCTCATCAACACTGTCTACAAGGCGCATGCAGGCAAACGCACGTTGCACAATGCCAAATGGCTGTTTGTCACCGAAGACGGTTACTACCTTCAACCCGACTTACCCAGCGAAATAGCCGGCAGCGATGACGCTGAGGTTGAAGTACTGGTGATCGTGCCAGGCACCTCCAAGACCTCCCCCGTTGTGCTGAACGACAACCGAGAAATCAATGCCACAGAATATTATCTGGACCGTGGTAGGACGAGTCGGTCCCTGAGTGTCGGTCGAACGCCCGCCCAACAGTCCTGCACCCTGTACATCGACTTCGACAGCAGCGAAATCACCGGTGTCGACGCCACTTACAATGTGGACGTCAACCGCCGTATCAATACGGTTCTCAGTTACACGCGACTGTCCTACAGGATCTACTTCACTCAAGGGACGCTGTTTATCCACGACCCGATGATCGAAAACCCGGTCACTAAGTCCGACATGGGTGGCGGGGTCATGAGCTCATCCTGGAAGTCCCTTACCGACATCACGCTGGTGATGCGCGACGGGGTGGCCTACGACTTGGACTTTCCTCTCAACAACTATCATCAAGATGCGCGAAACCCTGGCTATAGACGCGTTGAAAGCCGAGGCTCATTACGTGAACGCGCGGGCCGATATTTGTGCGTCAAACCCACGACCGCCCGATACCCGTTAAAAGCGACCCCGCAGAAAATCAGTTTTCCGGCCGTGGACTTTCGCTCCCTTTATCACCTTGAGGGGCGGTCGAGCTACTACGAGCTCTACCCCAGCACAAACATGTCACTGCAACTGTCCACCGTCGAGGGCAGCCAGATGTCCTCCATCTGGAATATCTATATGGAGAAAGTCGATGGCCAGATTCAGCGCAACGAACTGAGCCTTGAAAACAACTTGCTGGAGATCGGCACTGTGCACGTGCTCTTCCCCGGCAGTGAAACGCCGAACGTTCCGATTGAAAGCGTTTATGTGTTCCTGAAGTCAGGCATCACCTACAAAATTCATTCCTTGTTTGACTGGATTGAACTGTATGCCATCGATGCCGCAGCTTTCCCGTCGATCCCAGCCATGGTCGAAGAAATCCACCAACACAGACAGTACGAGCCGAACCAGACATTCACCGGGACGCGTGTACTTATTCATAACCTTCAATTGAATGACGCCCCGGCCAGCGCGCTTTACTACGTCGCCGATACGGACACTTGGGAAATCGATAGCGACCGCGCCAGAGCCATCAAGGCCGATGACCTGACGATCAAAAACCCCTCGAGCGCCGAGCAAGGTTGACACAGCGCGATGGCTCAACTCCTCAACTACGTCACGGAAAGACAAAATGCCCAAACACCCTCGCCCCAACCTGCCGCCAAGAATAGACAACGTGGGTCCTCACACCAGCCGCCCCCCTGAAGCCAAAGTGCCGGCGTTTCGTCCACCTGACCTTGCCCCAAACCTGGCGGTGGATACCGTAGCCCCCCCCAACACGCGATTCGGCCTGTCACCAAGCAGCGAGCAAAACAGTCTCAGCCCCATAGCGGCTCAAATCTCGGTTTCGCCGGTCGTGACCGGCAGCCCACCCGTCCATGCCGCAGTCAACCCCTTGGCTGACTACCTGCTCAAACCCGCCATGTTGCGAGGCATGCAGCCGGCGAACGCAGAAGGTTTTCGCTACATTGTCGGGCGCACATTTGCTGACGTGGAAAACATAGGCACGGTACACATCGAGTTCGACCAGGCACTCAAAGCCTACCGGATGACCGACCTGTACGGGCGGTTGCCGCCGGGCCCGGTACTGTTCAAGAACGCCACAGAGCCAACCTGGTGGGCCCAGGACACAAACCCACTGAAACGGCCGCCGCCGCGCCCCGCCCTTCCCCCCGATCCGTCCCCCCAAGCCGGCGATGCCTGGGCCGCCCTGCTCGATGGTCCGTTCAAATCACTCCATCCCGGCAAAACGCCTGACGAACTTGCCGAGTTGTTGCGCGCATACAACCTGTCGCCTGCCCAGCATGCACGCCTGTTCGGCGACCTGCGCCAGCAGGCCGGCATTCCGCAATGGGCGATACAGCACAAACTGCAGAGCGAAGACGCGAGTAACCCGCGGCGCTTCGATCAATTGCGCCAGGAAATCGAGCCATTGATCCCGCACTTGCGCAATCAGAGCCTCGGCAACCTGGTTGACTTCGAAGACAGCATGAGCCGCGCGTTTCTCGATGGATTCCTTGAAACGCTGGGCTATCAGCAAAATATCCACAACATGTTGTACCGCACCGACATTCCCGCTCTGTTCCGGGGTGATGACAGGACACCGTTTGAATTAGCGCGAGACCAAAAGATGCTTCCACGCATGAAACACAAAGCGGGCACGACAACTGATACGCCCATCAGCGCCTCCTTGAGTTTTGACGAGGCGGTAACGATTTACGCAGGTTTCAAGCCGCCGCCCGAATACCTGAAATACAACTACCAGACAGACACTCGACCGCCGAGAAATCCGAACAAGCCGCAGGCAGATTCCGAATCGTCTGAAAGCGAAAGTTCCGACTCATCTCAGACATCCGGATCCGACAACAGCGATATGATTCGCCGCAGGCAGCGTTTCATGTTCACCTATGTCATCGACACCCGTGGCATGGAAGTGGTGCTCAGTCACGAAAATGCGGTTTTCAACTCCAAAGGCAAGAACAAGGACGCCTGGCTGCCAGAGGACGCCTTCGAAGCCCACCTGTCCGTGCCGAAGCGCGATGGTATTCCCAGCAATCGACTCTGGGTGGTGAATTCGACCGGGACACGGGCTGCAAATATCTTAGACCTCAACCGAGAGGCCGGCGTCAGAGGGGTGCGTATCGAGTCCGATACCCTCGGTGGCGCAAAAAACAAGTATGAGTACGATGCCCTGATCGACCAGGTGGCTGCAGCGGGCAAACCGATTCTGCAGGTGAAGAGGGGCATGTTCGCAGATGACATTGCCTGGCCAGAGACAGCGGAGTTCTCAAACCCGGTCTAAACGATCACCGACACAGCCAACGGCAGGAATACAGCGGTGGCCACACCCATCAGGCTCATGGCCAGCGCCGCGAAAGCCCCGCACTCCTCGCTTTCCTGCAGGGCCACCGAGGTGCCGACGGCGTGGGCGGTCATGCCCAGCGCCATGCCGCGCGCCTCGGGGCTGTGCACGCCCAGGCGTGACAGGTACGCCGGGCCGATCATCGCACCGATCACGCCGGTGATCAGCACAAACACCGCCGCCAGCGCGGCCACGCCACCGATCTGCTCGGCCACCAGCATGGCGATCGGCGAGGTCACCGACTTGGGCGCCATGGTCATCAGCATCATGTGTTCGGCGCCGAACCACCAGCCCAGCAGCACACACAGGCCGGTGGCCAACACCCCGCCTATCACCAGCGTAGTAAAAATCGGCCAGAACAATTGGCGAATACGCCGCAGGTTCAGGTAAAGCGGCACCGCCAGCGCCACCGTCGCCGGGCCGAGCAGGATGCCCATGATCTCGGTGCTCTTGCGGTACTCGGCGTAGCTCAGGCCACAGCTGATCAGCACACCGATCACCAGCAACATGGAGACCAGCACCGGTTGCAGGAAAATCCAGCGGGTTTTCTCGAAGCCTGCGAGCACCAGTTGATACGCACCAAGGGTGATTCCGATGCCAAACAAGGGATGGTGAATCACCGCCGTCCACGCGCCGTGCCAGTCGAAGTTCATTGGTCCTTCTCCTTGCGCTTGACCATCTGCTGCATCAGCACGCCGACAAAGCCCATGGCAATCACCAGCGACAGCACCAGCGCGCCGACAATGGCCCAGAAGTCAGCGGCGATGTCCTTGGCATACACCATCACCCCCACCGCGGGCGGCACCAGCAGCAACGGCAAGTAACGCAACAAGCTGCTGGCCGCCAGGCTCAGCGGCTCGCCAACTTCGCCTCGCCACACCAGAAAGCCGAGCATCAGCAGCAGCCCGATGATCGGCCCCGGCAGCACCGGCAACAGCAAATGGTTGATCGCGGTGCCGATCAGTTGAAACAGCACCAGCCAGGTCAGGCCACGTAACAGCATCCGTTCTTCCCCCCTCAGGACTCGCCCGCATTATAAGCACGCCAGCCCTATGCACCGGCATTCGCCAAAAGCATGGTGGGTTGACCGGGCTGATTGGCCATGATGATCTACATTGGTTCTCTGTAACCCATAAAAACAGCACCGATGAACCAAGGAGAGACGCAATGCCCTATGTACCCGTAGCGCAGCTCAAAGATTATGTCGGCAAGGAACTGGGACGTTCCGAATGGCTCACCATCGACCAGGCGCGTATCAACCTGTTCGCCGAGGCCACGGGCGATCATCAGTTCATCCACGTCGACCCGGTCAAGGCCGCACAAACCCCGTTTGGCAGCACCATCGCCCACGGTTTCCTCTCGCTGTCGCTGATGCCCAAGCTGATGGAAGACCTGCTGATCGTGCCCGAAGGCCTGAAGATGGCCGTCAACTATGGCCTGGACAGCGTGCGCTTCATCCAGCCGGTGAAGGTCAACTCCAAGGTGCGGCTGAACGTGACCCTCAATGACGTCACCGAGAAAAAACCCGGCCAATGGCTGCTCAAGGCCACCGCCACCCTGGAAATCGAAGGGCAGGAAAAACCAGCCTACATTGCGGAGTCGTTGTCACTCTACTTCGTGTAACCCCCCGCCCCCTCTGTAGGAGCTGGCTTGCCAGCGAAAAACGCACAGCCGCCGCATTCCCCCCCGAATGCCTGCGCCATCGTTAACGTCCATCGCCGGCAAGCCGGCTCCTACGGGTCTGTGGAGAGGCAAAATCCTCACCACCGCGTATGTAAATTTATGTATGAAACTCGCAGCTGCGGCATACTCGGCGCTCAATTATCCGGATCCCGCTATGCGCCCACTCGCTCCCCTCGCCCTTGCCCTGTTGCTCACCGCTTGCGGAGACGGCGAATCGCTGTTGCCGCCCGATGCGCGCCTGCCCGACGGCGGCCGTTACCGGGGCGATGTGGTCGATGGCTTGCTGCAAGGCCAGGGCCGCGTGGACTACCCCAACGGCAGTTGGTACGCCGGTCAGTTCGACAAAGGCCAGTGGCACGGCCAGGGCGAGTGGCATGGCAGCAATGGCGAAGTCTATAAAGGCCAGTTCCAGCAGGGCCTGTTCGATGGCCAGGGCAGCCTGACCACGGCAGGCAGCCACTATGTGGGCGGCTTCAAGAACGGTCGACGCAACGGCGAAGGCACCCTCAAAGAGGGCCAGATGACCTATCGCGGCGAATTCAAGGACGACCAGTATTCCGGCCTCGGTCGCCTGGAGCTGGCGGACGGCAGCCAGTACCAGGGCCAGTTCGCCCACGGCAAGCCGAATGGCGAAGGCCAGCGCAACGACGACAGCGGCAACCAGTTCAGCGGCCATTTCGTCGATGGCCAACTGGAAGGCAACGGCACCTTCAACAGCGCCGATGGCGATATTTATGTCGGCCAGTTCAAGCAGAACCAGCTCAACGGCAAGGGCCGCTACGAGAACGCCGACGGCGACGTGTGGATCGGCCAGTTCAAGGAAGGCGCGCTCAGCGGCAAGGGCGAGTTGATCGGTGTCGACGGCAGCCACTATGTCGGCCAGTTCAGCGATTGGCGCTTTACCGGTGAAGGCCGCCTGAACCTTACCGACGGCAGCTTCTATATCGGTGGTTTCGACAGCGACAGCTACCAAGGCAAAGGCACCCTGGTGCTTACCGACGGCAGCGTGCAGGCCGGCACCTGGGTGAACGGCCTGCGCGTGCGTGACGCCGATGGCAAACTGCTGCCCGACCCACTGGAGATCGGCGTGCTGGCCCAGGGCCGCCTGCTCGACACCGCCCTCGCCGCCGTACCCGCCTCTACCCCCGCCGTCGAGCTGTACACCCTGGCCGTGGCCGGCGATGGCAAGCAGAGCGTGTTCCTGCGCGAAGCCGATTACGTCAGCAACATGCTCACCACCCGCTTCGGCGCGCGTGGGCAGATTCGCCTGGTCAATCACCGCGACCACATCGCCGACCGCCCCTTGGCCACCCGCGAAAGCCTGCGTCGCGCCGTGCTCACCCTGGCCGAACGCACCGGCCCGGAAGACCTGGTGTTTATCTACCTGACCAGCCACGGCACCCACGAACACGAATTGGTGCTGGACCAACCGCGCATGGAGCTGGCCGACCTGCCCGCCGATGAGCTGGCCGCAGTGCTGGCGCCGCTGAAGAACCGCGACAAGATCGTGGTGATTTCCGCCTGTTACTCCGGTGGTTTCATCCCAGCCTTGAAAGATGAACGCACCCTGATCATGACCGCCTCCCGGGCCGACCGTGTGTCCTTCGGTTGTTCCGAGGAAGCCGACTTCACCTACTTCGGCGACGCCCTCTTCGCCCAAGCCTTCAACCAGACCGACGACTTGCAGCAAGCCTTCAAGCTGGCGCAACTGCATGTGGCCGAACGCGAACAGGCGGACAACTTCGAAGCCTCCGAGCCGCAGATCTGGGCCCCCAAGGGTGTGATCGCCCATTGGCAATTATTACGCAAACAGCAGGCACGAAAGGCGCTCGAAAGCGTCTCAATGAATAGCAAGGAAGCCAAAGGCAACTAAGCTGAACTGTGTAACAAGGGGGAAACACCATGTACCTGACGCCTCAGCATATCTTGCTCGCCGGAGCCTCCGGCCTTACCGGCGAACACCTGCTCGATCGCCTGCTCAACGAACCCACCGTGACCCGCGTGCTCGCACCCAGCCGCAGGCCATTGGCCGAACACCCCCACCTGGAAAACCCGGTGGGCGACCCGGCGGTGTTCCTGCCGCAACTGAGCGGCCCGGTGGACCTCGCCTTTTGCTGCCTGGGCACCACCATCAAACAGGCCGGCTCCGAAGCCGCCTTCCGCGCCGTCGACCTGGACATGGTCGTGGCGTTCGCCAAGCGTGCGCGGGAAATGGGCGCGCGTCACCTGATCGTGATCAGCGCGATCGGCGCAGACCCGAAGTCTTCGATCTTCTACAACCGCGTCAAAGGGGAAATGGAAGAGGCACTCAAAGCCCAGGACTGGCCACAACTGACCATCGTGCGGCCATCGTTGCTGTTGGGGGAACGCTTGGAACCACGCCTGGCAGAACAACTCGCCGGCCCGTTGTCGCGGCTGATTCCCGGCAAATACCACGGCATCGAAGTGTGCGAACTGGCCCGCGCCATGTGGCGCCTGGCGCTGGAAGAACAGGATGGGGTGCGGGTGGTGGAGTCGGATGAGTTGCGCAAGCTCGGCAAATAATTGGCGGTGACGGGGCTGACGCCATCGCTGGCAAGCCAGCTCCTACAGGGGAGTTGCGGCAATCCCATTGTAGGAGCTGGCTTGCCTGCGATGAGGCCAGCACAGGCAATACACCTCTACAGGCCGCCTGTAGCATTGAAGCCAACGCCCAACACCGTCAACACCGACAGCGGCAACAACAACGTATCGAGCAACGCACTCGCCGGCAGGTCCACACCCGGATAAGCCGGCGCCTCGGCACCAAACCTGTCCATGGCGCAACAGCCGCCATTCATGGCATACAAGTCCAACCGCGTGCCGGCATACACCACCGGCGCGTTTGGTTTAGCTGCGTCCAGGGTGCGCGCGGTGGCGCAGCCCGTGAGGTGCAACGCCAACACCACCAGCAACGCCTTATTCATCGCTGCTCAAATGGTGTTCGCCCCAACGTGGCAGCATGTCCTGAGGGATGTTCAGCAAGTTGAGAATGCGCGCCACCACAAAGTCCACCAGGTCATCGATGGTCTGCGGCTGGTGATAGAAACCGGGCGAAGCCGGCAAAATCGTCACGCCCATGTTCGACAGCTTGAGCATGTGCTCCAGGTGAATGCTCGAATACGGCGCCTCACGTGGCACCAGGATCAACTGCCGGCGCTCCTTCAAGGTCACGTCCGCCGCGCGTTCGATCAAGTTGTTGCAGGCCCCCGTGGCAATCGCCGACAAGGTGCCCGTGGAACACGGCACCACCACCATCGCCGCTGGCGCGCCCGAGCCGGACGCCACAGGTGACATCCAGTCTTCTTTACCGTAGACCTTGATCTGCCCCGCCGCCGCACCGGTGTATTCGGTGAGAAAGGCCTGCATTGTCTGCACCTTGGGCGGCAACGCGACATCAGTCTCCGTGGCCATCACCAACTGCGCGGCCTTGGAGATCAGGAAGTGCACCTCACGGTCTTCACGCACCAGGCAATCGAGCAGGCGCAAACCATAGGGCGCGCCTGAGGCGCCGGTCATGGCCAGGGTGACGCGTTCCGGGCCGCTCATTTCAGCGCCTCGGCCAGTTTGCCGTGCAGGCCACCAAAGCCGCCGTTACTCATCACGACCACATGGGTGCCCGGCTTGGCTTGCTGCTTGACGTGTTCGATGATGCCTTCGATGGAGTCGCATACGGTGGACGGCACCGTGCACAGCGCGGCAATCCCCGGCAGGTCCCAGCCAAGGTTGGCCGGTGCGTACCAGACCACATGGTCGGCGTCGTTGACGCTTTCCGGCAGGCCGTCGCGGTGGGCGCCGAGCTTCATGGAGTTGGAACGCGGCTCGATAATCGCAATGATCGGCGCGTCGCCAACCCGCTTGCGCAGGCCATCCAGGGTGGTGGCAATGGCCGTCGGGTGGTGGGCAAAGTCGTCGTAGATGGTAACCCCATTCACGTCGGCGACTTTTTCCATGCGCCGCTTCACGCTCTTGAAAGCGCTGAGCGCGGCGATGCCCATGGACGGCACCACGCCCACATGCCGCGCAGCCGCCAGGGTGACCAAGGCGTTGGCGACGTTGTGCTGGCCCGTCATGTCCCACTCGACAATGCCTTGGGCCGCGCCTTCGAACAGCACTTCAAAACGGGAACCGTCTTCGCTGAGCAGCTTGACCTGCCACTGCCCGCCCGCGCCGGTGGTTTGCACCGGGGTCCAGCAGCCCATCTCGATCACACGCTGCAGGGCAGGCTCAGTGGTCGGGTGGATCACCAGGCCTTCGCTTGGAATGGTGCGTACCAAGTGGTGGAACTGCCGTTCGATGGCCGGCAGGTCGGGGAAGATGTCGGCGTGATCGAACTCAAGGTTGTTCAGGATCGCCGTGCGCGGGCGGTAATGAACGAACTTGGAACGCTTGTCGAAGAAGGCGCTGTCGTATTCATCCGCCTCGATCACGAAGAACGGCGTATCGCCCAGGCGCGCCGACACCGAGAAGTTCTGCGGCACACCGCCAATCAGGAAGCCCGGGCTCATGCCCGCATGCTCAAGCACCCAAGCCAGCATACTGCTGGTGGTGGTCTTGCCGTGGGTACCGGCAACCGCCAGTACCCAACGGCCTTGCAGCACATGGTCGGCCAGCCACTGCGGGCCAGACACATAAGGCAAACCTTTATTGAGTACGTATTCGACCGCCGGGTTGCCGCGCGACATGGCATTGCCGATCACCACCAGGTCCGGGACCGGGTCGAATTGCGCCGGGTCGTAGCCTTGGGTCAGCGCGATGCCCTGGGCCTCGAGTTGCGTGCTCATGGGCGGATAGACATTGGCGTCGGAGCCCGTGACATGGTGGCCCAGCTCTTTGGCCAGAACCGCCATCGAGCCCATGAACGTGCCGCAAATACCGAGAATATGAATGTGCATAGTCGACCTCGTAAAACATCGAGGCAGGTTAGCGCAGGGGGGCGAAAATCGCACTCTTTAGCTGTGGGGCGGCGGCCCCGCAGGGCCGCCCGGGGAATTAGACAGTCGTCGTATCCGCCGTTGTTTCGTTCGGCAACTCGGTTTCCTTGAACTTGATCATTCTGCCGATGAACGTGTTCATCGCCTCAAAACGCTTGTCCAGGCTGTCCAGCCGCCTGATGTCGGTAACAGTTGCGCTGGAAGTACCGGCGTAAGGCCGGAAGATCAGGCCGCATTCCTCACCGATATCCTTGAGGTATTTTTCGGCCGCATCGTACGACGTCTCAAGCATTGTCAGTCGTTCACCCGTGGCCAGTGACCCACGCTTCGTCATCTCAAGGGCGGATGCCCCCGTCCCCTGCAGTATTGCCATGATGCTATTGGCCACGACTTCGATACGCAGTTCGGCCAGCGCCAATCGCGTGTCCACATTGGCGCTCTGTACCGCAACACTGTCTGGAGGCATTGCCCCCTGAGTGCTGGGTGCCGGCTGGTGAACCGGTGGAAGCAGGGGGGTCTGGGCGGCGTACTGGCCCTTGATCGCCTCCCCTGTCCAGGCAGACCCCGCGTACGTTGCGATGCTCATGGGCGCGCTGACAAGTCCGTTAATGCCCGCGTTGACAAAGGCATCGCGGGCAACGGTTCCCAGTTGAGGGGTATTGGAAAACACACCGGCCTTGTGCAATCGGTCCGCAACCATCAGGTTTTGCGTGACTTCAGCCAGAGACTTGGGGGCGGCATGGCTTTGGGAAGGAAGGGTATTGGCCACTGGATGGCCGGTGATCGTCGACACGATATCCTTGAAGCCGTCCCGCCCAACCCTCGTCGGCGGCTTTGGGCTTGGCGGCGCAGGAGCAGTTCGAGGCAGAGTGCCCGTAGACGGCCCACCACTGGGTACACGCAGCGGGGGAGGTGGTTGGCGCCTGAACATGTTGAAAAACAGCGCTGTAGGCGTCGGCGGAATCGGACCGGTTATACGCATAATATTCACCTTAATGACTTCTGATACGGAGAGTGGTTGAGTCAGGCAACGCCAAATTGCACGTTGCCCGTCTCTTCTGCGTCTCTAAAAAACCATCACCCGTTCCAGAAAATCAACGCCTCACAAAAACTCGGATCTGTCGTGCGATAAGTCATTACCGCGACTTACAATCCTCTGTTAAAACGCGTCAGGCAACTAACACTCTTGGTGCAATTGACGGGCAATGCCGTACTTTCGCAACTTTCTGTACAGCGTATTTCGACTGACACCCAGAACAACTGCCGTCTGGCTCATGTGCCAATGTTGCTGCGCCAACGCGGCCAACAAAGCACCCCGCTCGGCGGCATCAAGGGATGAATCGGCCAGTGGCACGGCGCTGACCGTTGCGGGCTGCGAAACGCGAACAGTGGCGGGCAAGTCGTCAAACCGGACAAGACCGTCGGCGCACAACGCGATCAACGTGCGCAGCACCATGCGCAGTTGCCGCACATTGCCCGGCCAGGCGAAGGCCAACAACGCCCGACGTGCCGCGGGATCGAGGCTGACCTGCTGCTCACCCGCTTCCTGGGCCAGCAGAAAATCCAACAGCTGTGATTTATCTGCGCGATCCCGCAGTGCCGGCAGGGGGATTTCCAGGCCATTGAGGCGGTAGTAGAGGTCCTCGCGGAAACTGCCGTCCTGCACACGTTCGAGCAAATTACGGTGGGTGGCGCTGACAATGCGTACGTCCACCGCCTGGGGCTCACCGCCGAGCGGCACCACCAGCCGGTCTTCCAGCACCCTCAACAGACGGGTTTGCAGCGCCAGCGGCATATCGCCGATTTCGTCGAGGAACAGGGTGCCACCGTCGGCCTGCTGCAACTTGCCTTGCATGCCCTCTTTGCGAGCGCCGGTAAAGCTGCCGCCACGGTAGCCGAACAGTTCGCTTTCGATCAGGCTTTCCGGGATGGCAGCGCAATTGAGCGCAACGAACGCCTTGTCGGCACGCTGGCTGGCCTGGTGCACCGCCTTGGCGAAGGCTTCTTTGCCGGAACCGGTCTCGCCATTGATCAACAACGGCACATCACGCTCGAATACCCGCAGCGCCTTGCTGAAGTCTTGTTGCAACGCCGGGTCGCCGAGGCAGATGCCAGGCAAGCGCGGCCGCTCCACCACGGCTGGCTTGACGACCGCTGCAGGAATGCTGCGCACCTGGCCGCGCAACGCCGCGAACAAATGCCGGCCATCGCGGGTGCGTAATGGCCAACTGGCGGTGGCATTGGCGCTGGCGCGTCCGAGCAATTGATCCAGGGAGCCTTCGAAAAACGCCTCCACCGGCTGCCCCAATAAGCCGCCACGCTGCTGCCCCAACAGGTTCAGCGCGCTCTGGTTGACTGCACAGATGCGCCCTTCGCCGTCGAATGCCAGCAAGCCTTCGCTGAACAGCCCCACCGACTCCGCCTGCAAATGAAAGCGCAGCAGCCAGTGGTTTTCAAAATGCCGCAGGAAGTAACAACTCTCGATCATCTTCGCCGACAGATTGACCAGCGCCATGGTGTGGAACTGACTCTGGCGCGACACGGCCTCCCGTGCGGAGGACACATCCAGCACCGCCAGCAAATCACCATGGGGGTCGAACACCGGGCTCGCCGAACAGGTCAGCCCGGTGTGCCGGCCACGAAAGTGTTCATCACGGTGAATGGTCAGTGACTGGCGCTCCACCAGGCAGGTGCCGATGCCGTTGGTGCCCTCGCACGCTTCGCTCCAATCAGCGCCCAGCCACAGCCCGGCGCGCTCGAAGATCTTGCGCTCGGCCGGCGCGGTGACACAGTTGAGGATCACGCCCCGCGCATCCGTGAGCAGCACCGCGTGCCCGGCCCCGGAGAGTTGCTGATGCAGGCTGTTCATCTCGCTGCCGGCGATGTGCAGCACCTGCTGCAGACGCTCGCGGCTTTCCAGCAGGCGCCCGTGTTCCAGCACGGTGGGGGCGATGGTTTGCGCGGGGTCGAGGTGGTAGTCCTCCAGGCAACGCAGCCAGGAGCGGGCGATGGACGGATCGCTGGCCGGTCCGTGGGCCAGTGCTTGACCACGTGCCACGGTGAGCACCTGCTGGGCATGGCGGCTGAAATGATCGTTGTGCATTTCTTATTATTCTCCCTGCGTGAGAACGCCCAGCATCCCCCAGCGACCCAGGCAATGCAATCCCAGGCCGACCCACCGGTCACAGGCTGTACCGTTTGTGGCACAAACTGTCACATGGCCTGTACCCGCCCTGCTACAGCAACGCCTTGCAACAATGCCCAACCCCTTGATTTCCCTGGCCCACGAAGCGGTGGCCCAACCTTTGCTCTACGCTTTATCAAGCGCTTGCTGCGCTGCGCTCCCAATAAACATAAAAGCCAGGAGATACCCACCATGCGTTACGCACACCCCGGTACTGAAGGCGCCATCGTTTCGTTCAAGGCCAAGTACGGCAACTACATCGGTGGCGAATTCGTTGCGCCGGTCGATGGCAACTACTTCACCAACACTTCGCCGGTCAACGGCAAGCCCATCGCCGAATTCCCGCGCTCCACGGCCAAAGACATCGACAAAGCACTGGACGCCGCCCATGCCGCCGCCGACGCCTGGGGCAAGACCTCGGCCCAGGACCGCTCGCTGGTCCTGCTGAAAATCGCCGACCGCATCGAACAGAACCTCGAATTGCTGGCTATCACCGAAACCTGGGACAACGGCAAGGCCGTGCGTGAAACCCTCAACGCCGACATTCCACTGGCCGCCGACCACTTTCGCTACTTCGCCGGCTGCATCCGCGCCCAGGAAGGCACCAGCGCCGAAATCAACGAACACACTGCGTCGTACCACTTCCACGAGCCACTGGGCGTGGTCGGCCAGATCATTCCGTGGAACTTCCCGCTGCTGATGGCCGCGTGGAAACTCGCCCCGGCCCTGGCCGCCGGTAACTGCGTGGTGCTCAAGCCTGCCGAGCAAACCCCGCTGGGCATCAACGTGCTGCTGGAAGTGATCGGCGACCTGCTGCCACCGGGCGTGCTGAACGTGGTGCACGGTTTCGGCAAGGAAGCCGGCGAAGCGCTGGCGACCAGCAAGCGCATTGCCAAGATTGCCTTCACCGGCTCAACGCCCGTGGGCTCGCACATCATGCATGCGGCGGCCGAGAACATCATTCCATCCACCGTAGAATTGGGCGGCAAGTCGCCGAACATCTTCTTCGCCGACATCATGAAGGCCGAACCTTCGTTCATCGAAAAGGCAGCCGAAGGCCTGGTGCTGGCATTCTTCAACCAGGGCGAAGTGTGCACCTGCCCTTCCCGCGCGCTGGTGGAAGAGTCGATCTACGACGACTTCATGAAAGTGGTGATGAAGAAGATCGAGTCGATCAAACGTGGCGACCCGCTCGACACCGACACCATGGTCGGCGCCCAGGCGTCCGAGCAGCAGTTCGACAAGATCCTCTCCTACCTGGAAATCGCCAAGGGCGAAGGCGCGCAACTGCTGACCGGCGGCAAGGTCGAGAAGCTCACCGGTGATATGGCTGGCGGCTATTACATCCAGCCGACCCTGCTCAAGGGCACCAACGAAATGCGCGTGTTCCAGGAAGAAATCTTCGGCCCAGTGGTGAGCATCACCACCTTCAAGGACGAAGCCGAAGCCCTGGCGATTGCCAATGACACCGAGTTCGGCCTGGGCGCCGGGGTGTGGACCCGCGACATCAACCGCGCCTACCGCATGGGCCGGGCGATCAAGGCGGGCCGCGTGTGGACCAACTGCTACCACCTGTACCCGGCGCATGCCGCGTTCGGCGGTTACAAGAAGTCCGGCGTCGGCCGTGAGACGCACAAGATGATGTTGGATCACTACCAGCAGACCAAGAACTTGCTGGTGAGCTACGACATTAATCCGCTGGGCTTCTTCTAAACCGTTAATCCGCTATCGCCGGCAAGCGGGCTCCTACAGTGGGTCGCATTTCAAGTGTAGGAGCCGGCTTTCGGCGATAGCGGTGTGTGATCCAACATCAGTAGTGACTGGGCGGATGCTATCGCTGGCAAGCCAGCTCCTACAATGATCTTTGTAAGTACTTGCGAAGTGCATTCGGCACACAGAGGCCGAGTTAAAACAATAACAACGGACGGTACTTTCCCATGCCTAACGAACCCACAAGTTCATCGGTCGACTTCGAAAAAGTCGACTCCCAATACTTCCAACAACGCGAATTGAAAAAAGGTGCTGCCGGCTGGGTGCTGTTAGTTGGCCTCGGCGTTGCCTACGTGATCTCCGGCGACTACGCCGGCTGGAACTTTGGCCTGGCCCAAGGCGGCTGGGGCGGGATGTTCCTCGCCACATTGCTGATGGCCACCATGTACCTGTGCATGTGTTTTTCCTTGGCCGAACTGTCTTCCATGATCCCCACCGCCGGCGGTGGCTACGGCTTTGCCCGCAGCGCCTTTGGCCCCTGGGGCGGGTTCCTCACCGGCACCGCGATCCTGATCGAATACGCCATCGCCCCCGCCGCCATCGCGGTGTTTATCGGCGCGTATTGCGAGTCGCTGTTCGGCATCGGCGGCTGGATGATCTACCTGGCGTTCTACATCATCTTTATCGGCATCCACATCTTCGGCGTCGGCGAAGCCTTGAAGTTGATGTTTGTGATTACCGCCGTGGCCGCGATTGCCCTGGGCGTGTTCCTGGTGTCGATGGTGCCGCACTTCAATGTCGCCAACCTGCTGGACATCCCGGTGACCGAAGCCAAGGGTGCCAGCACCTTCCTGCCGTTTGGCTACGTGGGTGTGTGGGCGGCGATTCCCTACGCCATCTGGTTCTTCCTCGCCGTAGAAGGCGTGCCCCTGGCCGCCGAAGAAACCAAGAACCCCAAGCGTGACCTGCCGCGCGGCTTGATTGGCGCCATTGTGGTGCTGACCAGTTTTGCCCTGCTGATCCTGGTGATCGCACCGGGCGGCGCCGGCACTTACGCGCTGATCAAGTCCGGCAACCCGCTGGTGGAGGCGCTGGCCTTGTCCTATGGCGGCTCGACCTGGATGGGCGGCTTCGTCAACCTAGTTGGCCTGGCCGGGCTGATCGCGAGCTTTTTTTCGATTATCTACGCTTATTCGCGGCAGATCTTCGCACTGTCCCGCGCCGGTTACCTGCCGCGCAAACTGTCCCAGACCAACAAAAGCAAGGCACCCGTGCTGGCCTTGGTGATCCCCGGCATCATCGGTTTTGGCCTGTCGCTGACCGGCCAGGGTGACCTGCTGATATTGGTGGCGGTATTTGGCGCGACTATTTCCTACGTGCTGATGATGGCCGCGCACATCACCCTGCGCATCCGTCGCCCCAAAATGGAGCGTCCGTACCGCACGCCGGGCGGCATCTTCACCTCCGGCATTGCCCTGGTACTGGCCTGCGTGGCCGTGGTGGCGGGCTTTCTGGTGGATCCACGGGTGGTGATTGGCGCCGCGATCATCTATGGAGTATTAATTGCTTACTTTGCTTTCTACAGCCGGCATCACTTGGTAGCGGGCACGCCCGAAGAGGAATTCGCGGCGATCCAGGCCGCAGAGGCCGCCTTGCACTGATAGCCGTAAACCTCGACGCAGGCGCGTGCCTGCGTCGCCAAGGAGACACTGTATGGCAAGTTTTTCCCACGCGGTGGGTGCTCAAACCTACCGCTTCGACAGCCTCAAGGACGTGATGGCCAAGGCCAGCCCCGCACGCTCCGGGGACTTTCTCGCCGGCGTCGCCGCACAGAACGACGGTGAACGCGTGGCGGCGCAGATGGCGTTGGCGAATATCCCGCTCAAACACTTTTTGGAAGAAGTGCTGATCCCCTATGAAAGCGATGAAGTCACCCGACTGATCATCGACACCCACGATAAACAGGCGTTTAGCGTGGTCAGCCACCTGACCGTCGGCGGCTTGCGCGACTGGCTGCTCAGCGACGCGGCCGACGAGCATTCCCTACGCGCCTTGGCGCCAGGGCTGACACCGGAGATGGCCGCCGCCGTGTCTAAGATCATGCGCGTGCAGGACCTGGTGCTGGTGGCGCAGAAGATCCGCGTGGTCACGCAGTTTCGCGGCACTATGGGCCTGCGCGGGCGTTTATCCACGCGCCTGCAACCGAACCATCCTACAGACGAACCGGCGGGCATCGCCGCGAGCATTCTCGATGGCCTGCTGTACGGCAACGGTGACGCCATGATCGGCATCAACCCGGCTACCGACAGCATCGCCTCCATCTGCGCCATGCTGGAGATGCTGGACGCGATCATCCAGCGCTACGAGATCCCGACCCAGGCCTGCGTACTCACCCACGTCACCACCTCCATCGAGGCCATCAACCGTGGCGTGCCGCTAGACCTGGTGTTCCAGTCGATAGCCGGCACCGAGGCGGCCAATGCCAGTTTCGGCATCAGCCTGAGCGTGCTGCAGGAAGGCTACGAAGCGGGCTTGAGCCTCAATCGCGGCACCTTGGGCCAGAACTTGATGTATTTCGAGACCGGCCAGGGCAGCGCCTTGTCGGCCAATGCGCACTTTGGCGTCGACCAGCAAACCTGCGAAACCCGCGCCTATGCGGTGGCCCGGCACTTCAAACCGTTTTTGGTCAACACCGTGGTCGGCTTCATCGGCCCCGAGTACCTGTACAACGGCAAGCAGATCATCCGCGCCGGCCTCGAAGACCACTTCTGCGGCAAGCTGCTCGGCGTGCCCATGGGCTGCGACATCTGCTACACCAATCACGCCGAAGCCGACCAGGATGACATGGACACCCTGCTGACCCTGCTGGGCGTGGCCGGGATCAACTTCATCATGGGCATCCCCGGCTCCGACGACATCATGCTCAACTACCAGACCACTTCCTTCCACGACGCCCTGTACGCCCGCCAAACTTTGGGTTTAAAGCCGGCGCCGGAGTTTGAACAGTGGCTGGCGAAGATGGGTATCTTCACGCAAGCCGACGGCAAGGTGCGCTTCGGCAACAGCCTGCCACCGGCGTTTCGCCAAGCCTTGGCGCAATTGGGATGAAGGAGCCGCCTGTGCAACTCGACCTGCCTGACAACCCTTGGCTGGAACTGCGCCGCCTGACGCCAGCGCGTATTGCCCTGGGCCGCACCGGCACCAGCATCCCCACCAGCGCGCAGCTGGATTTCCAGTTCGCCCACGCCCAGGCGCGGGACGCGGTGCATTTGCCCTTCGACCATGCAGGCCTCAGTAGCCAGTTGGCCGAGCGTGGGCGTGACAGTCTGTTGCTGCACAGTGCCGCCACTGACCGTCACATGTACCTGCAACGCCCGGACCTGGGGCGGCGCTTGAGCGATGAGTCGGCCCAGTTGCTGCGCGATCATGCATCGGCCAACCCCGGCGGCGTGGACTTGGCGGTCGTGGTCGCTGATGGCCTGTCGGCGCTGGCGGTGCATAAACACACCTTGCCGTTTCTGACACGCCTGGAGGAACAGAGCAGCGCTGACGGTTGGTCCTTGTCGCCGGTCATCCTGGTGGAACAGGGCCGCGTGGCGGTGGCGGATGAAGTGGGCCAGTTACTGGGGGCCAAGATGACCGTCATTCTGATCGGCGAACGGCCCGGCCTCAGTTCGCCGGACAGCCTGGGCCTGTATTTCACCTACAACCCCAAGGTCGGCCTCACCGACGCCTACCGCAACTGCATCTCCAATGTGCGCCTGGAAGGCTTGAGCTACGGCATGGCCGCCCACCGCCTGCTTTACTTGATGCGAGAGGCGTGTCGCCGGCAGCTGTCGGGGGTCAATCTCAAGGACGAGGCGCAGGTTCAAACCATCGAATCGGATGATCCGGACCTGATGAAAGGCAATTTCCTGCTCAGTTCACCGGATGACTGAACGCTGCACGATTGCGCTTTTTCGCGCCATTAGGCAGCATCGAGTCACGGCCGCTTGTGTGGTCATCCCCCATTTGGAAGTTGAGGCCTGGCATGCGGATTACTCAAGCGACCCTGGAACACCTGGACCTGTTGACCCCGCTGTTCGTCAAATACCGTGAGTTCTACGGCGCCCTGCCCTTTCCGGACTCATCGCGGGCCTTCCTGGAAAAACGCCTGCGCCGCAAGGAATCGGTGATTTACCTGGCCTTGGCGGATGACGATGACAAGAAATTACTGGGGTTTTGCCAGCTCTACCCGAGCTTTTCGTCGCTGTCGCTCAAGCGCGTGTGGATCCTCAACGACATCTACGTGGCCGAAGACGCCCGCCGGCAACTGGTGGCGGACAACCTGATGCGCACGGCGAAGAAAATGGCCAAGGAGACCCACGCGGTACGGCTGCGGGTGTCGACCAGCAGCGACAATGAAGTGGCGCAGAAGACCTATGAGTCGATCGGGTTCCGCGAAGACACCGAGTTCAAGAACTACACGCTGCCGATCAGCGAAGATTAACCCCACACCCCCATCTAATGTCGACGCAGGCTTCTGTAGGAGCCGGCTTGCCGGCGATGCAGGCACCTCGGTGTATATCAGTGAGACCGAGGTGATGCTATCGCCGGCAAGCCTGCTCCTATAGATAGTGTTGTGCCTGCGAATGCCTTTGCACGACATCCCCCGCTACAAAACCAACACGCTTTTCACCTCCCAATCCGTATAATGCGGACCTTTCAGGGTTGTAAGAAATGCGGCATACACTTGTAGCCTTATTAACCCGAGCTTCCGCACAGGCCTGCTGAGCCGGGCCATTCACACAGGTGCCATCCATGGATTTCAACCCGCTCGACCTTATCCTGCATCTCGACGTTTACCTCGACCTGCTGGTAACCAATTATGGTCCGTGGATCTACGCCATTCTGTTTCTGGTCATCTTTTGCGAAACCGGCCTGGTGGTCATGCCGTTCCTGCCAGGTGATTCGTTGCTGTTCATCGCCGGCGCTGTGGCGGCAGGTGGTGGCATGGACCCCGTATTGCTGGGCGGCCTGCTGATGCTGGCGGCCATCCTGGGTGACAGCACCAACTACGTGATCGGGCGAACGGTGGGCGAACGCCTGTTCAACAACCCCAACTCGAAAATCTTCCGTCGCGACTACCTGCAAAAAACCCACGACTTCTATGACAAGCACGGCGGCAAAACCGTGACGCTGGCGCGCTTCCTGCCGATCCTGCGCACCTTTGCACCGTTCGTGGCCGGCATCGCGAAAATGCCTTACGCGCGCTTCTTCGGTTTCAGCGTGCTGGGTACCATCCTCTGGGTCGGCGGCCTGGTGACCCTGGGCTACTTCTTCGGCAACGTGCCGTTCATCAAGAAAAACCTGTCGCTGCTGGTGGTGTTCATCATCCTGCTGTCGCTGGTGCCGATGATCATAGGCGTGTTCCGCAGCCGTTTTGGTCGCGCGTCGTCCCAAGCCAAGTCGCAGTAAGCGCCCATGTGGTCCCTCAGCGCCTGGCGTCGCCAGCGCTTGCTGGCCAAGCACCCGATTGCCGATGACACCTGGCAGCGGGTGCGCCGCCACCTGACCTTCCTCGACGGCCTCACCGCCGAGCAGGACCAGTGGCTGCGCGAAGCCTGCGTGGTGTTCCTCGCCGAGAAACACCTCACTGCCCTGCCCGGCGTCGAACTGCACCAGGAACAACGCCTGCTGCTCGCCGCCCAGGCGCAACTGCCGCTGATGAACCTCGGCGACCTCGACTGGTACCAGGGTTTCCACGAAATCGTGCTGTACCCCGACGACTTCGTCAGCCCCCAGCGCCATCGCGACAGCAGCGGCATCGAACACGAATGGGACGGCGAGCACAGCGGCGAAGCCTGGCAACAAGGCCCGGTCATCCTCGCCTGGCCCGGCGTGCTCGCCAGCGGCAATTGGGAAGGCTACAACCTGGTCATCCACGAACTGGCGCACAAGCTCGACATGCTCAACGGCGACGCCAACGGCCTGCCGCCGCTGCACAACGACATGCGCGTTCAGGAATGGGCCAGCGTGATGCAAGGCGCCTACGACGACCTCAACCGCCAGTTGGACGCCAACCCGGACGCCGACACCGAGATCGACCCCTACGCCGCCGAAAACCCTGCGGAATTCTTTGCCGTCACCAGCGAATATTTTTTCAGCGCCCCGGATTTGCTGGTCAGCAGTTATCCACAGGTGTACGCCCAACTCAGCCGCTTTTATCGCCAGGATCCCCTGGCCCGCCTCACCCAACTGCAAGCCAGCGACCCGCGTTATCAGTCGCAAGGCGAATGACCGTACGACGTCTGGCGCATGGCATCGGCGGCGGAATGTGCCTATAATCGCCGCCACTTTTAGGCCAATCCGGCCAAGTTTCTTGGCCAATTAACGGGGGCAACGCCCAATGAGCTACAGCAAGATTCCGGCTGGCAAAGACCTGCCGAACGACATCTACGTCGCCATCGAGATTCCGGCCAACCACGCGCCGATCAAATACGAAATCGACAAAGACAGCGACTGCCTGTTCGTTGACCGTTTCATGGCCACCCCGATGTTCTACCCGGCCAACTACGGTTTTATCCCTAACACCCTGGCTGACGACGGTGACCCCCTCGACGTGCTGGTCGTGACCCCTTACCCGGTTACCCCAGGTTCGGTTATCCGCGCACGCCCGGTCGGCATCCTGAACATGACCGACGATGGCGGCGGCGACGCCAAAGTGATCGCAGTTCCCCACGACAAGCTGTCCCAGCTGTACGTGGACGTGAAGGAATACACCGACCTGCCGCCACTGCTGCTGGAACAGATCAAGCACTTCTTCGAGAACTACAAAGACCTCGAAAAAGGCAAATGGGTGAAGATCGACGGTTGGGGCAACGCAGACGCCGCCCGCGCCGAGATCCTGAAGTCGGTCGCTGCCTACAAAGGCTGATACCCGCTCCTCATTGCCTCGGCAATTGAAAAAGCCCCGATCATTCGGGGCTTTTTTTGTGGGAAAAATTAAACGGTAAGTTCACCATTTTATAAACAACGTTTAACTAAGTCTTTAATACGACGTATCAGGCTACAACTAAGTAAAGGCCTACACGCGCAACTCAACGCATAGTTTATTTGATCTGTAATTCCGGCCAGTAAACTCTGCGTTTATGAATACATCAGGTGATCGTTTAAAAGCGCTACTACGGGAAGTTCATCTTTCCGCCTCCGACTTCGCCAAGAACCGCGGTGTCACGCCTCAACACGTGAACAACTGGTTCAAGCGCGGCGTGCCCATGGGCCGACTCAACGAGATCGCAGAACTGCTGTGCATCTCCAGCCGTTGGCTGCGCACCGGCGAAGGCCCCAAGCACCCACCGGCCAACTTCCTGCTGGAAGGCCCGGACACCCGAAAAGGACTGCCCGCACCCACCCGCGAAGGACGCGGTAAATACCTCGCAGACCCCGCCTGCCACCCGGAAAAAATCGACGTGGAGATCGACCTCCACCCCTCATTCACCTCCACCGAATGCATCCGCATCACCCTGCACACCCTCCAGGCCCTCAACGTAAAACCCGACCGCGCCCTGGGCGCCTACATGGTCGACAACAGCATGATCGACATCATCCAACAAGGCGCCACCCTCGCCATCGACCGAGGCCGCACCCAAATCATCGACGGCGAAATCTACGCGGTAGAACACGACGGGATGCTGCGCATCAAATACCTCTACAACCGACCGGGGGGCGGTTTGCGCATGCGCAGCCACAATGCCAGCGAACATCCCGACGAGTACCTGACATACGAACAGCGCTTCGAACAGAACTTCCAGATCGTGGGCTGGGTGTTCTGGTGGTCCACGTTGAATAACCGCAGGCCACCGGTGCCGCTGGATGAGCACTTATTGGGCTGGGAAGGCTCTAAATCGGATCCGGAGGTGGGCATTTGAGGTGAATGTGGGTATCATGCCGCCCACATTTGGCAGGGGATGGCTTCGCGCTATCCACCTTGCCTGGCGAAGCGGAGGAGTTCCCGCGGATGCCCCTACTATTCAGCCCGACGCAACGTGGGCTGAGCGATTTGAAGGCTGGTGAGGTTTGTCAAAAACAAGCTGAAGCAGTCCCCGAGAAGCCGG
Source organism: Pseudomonas sp. AC112 (assembly GCF_979253545.1). Taxonomy (NCBI): domain Bacteria; kingdom Pseudomonadati; phylum Pseudomonadota; class Gammaproteobacteria; order Pseudomonadales; family Pseudomonadaceae; genus Pseudomonas; species Pseudomonas sp. AC112. The sequence continues at coordinate 3,006,645 of NZ_CEEDCM010000001.1, read as the reverse complement.
CCACAAGCCGGCTTTTTAATGCCCGTTAAAACCCAAAGTCAATTGTCCAACAAGCTGTTGGACAATTGAGTGACCAAAAGCGGGCGGTTTACAGCCCCTCGTCTTCATGTTGTTTATTCCAAATGATGACGATAAGACGCTCAACCTAATATCAAATGCGGCAAAAACCGACTCGAATCCTTGGTAATCAAACTATTGTCCTCCCGCACTCCAATCCCCGCCGCCTGATCCCCAATCACCCAAGACCCGATCAACGTATAGCTGTCCCCAAACCGTGGCAGCGGTGCAAATTCCTGAAGAATAAACGGCGCATCCGTATAAGGGCCGTCCTCTTTCACAATCAGCCCATCAGCGGTTTGCAGTTCAATGTTGGCCCCTTCCCGCGAGAAGAACGGCTTGCGCACCCAACCCTTCGGCACGGCTTTACCCGGTTCAGTGTCCAGGTGCGACGCAAGCAAATTCGGGTGCCCTTTGTTGAATTCCCACAGCAGCGGCAGGATGCCTTTGTTGGAGAGGATGGCTTTCCACGCTGGCTCGAAAAACTGTGTGTCGCACTGGGCAATCGCAGCGCCGAAGGGTTCGTGGAAGATGAATTCCCAGGCGTGCAGTTTGAACAGGTGGGGGATCCAGCGATCTTCGAGGTCGACGAAGCGGCCTTCGGCGGTCAGGCCGATGTCTTCGATGTCGATGTGGCGGGATTCGATGCCGACTTTTTCTGCGACGAGGCGCAGGTAGTCGGTGGTGCCTTTGTCTTCGACTGAGTCTTTCATGGAGGCGAAGTAGAAGGGCTGGTTGACCTGGAGTTGGGCGAAGGCCTGGTGCAGTTTGGTGTCGATGCTGTTGAATTGGTCGGCGTGTTTGGGCAGCAGGCCGCGTTCGATGCATTGTTCCAGCCAGCCCCATTGGAACGCCGCGGCTTCGTAGAGGCTGGTGGGGGTGTCGTAGTTGAGTTCGAGCAACTTGGCGGGGCCGGTGCCGTTGTAGGAGAAGTCCATGCGCCCGTACAGGTGCGGGTGGCCTTCCAGCCATGAGGTGCGGATCATGTCGTAGAAGGACGCGGGAATGCTCAGGCGGTCGAGCAGTTCTTCGCTGTGGACCACGCGCGCGACGAGGTCCATGCACATGTCATGGATCTCGGTGGTCGGGTCTTCGAGGTCGTGCTCGATTTGCTTGAGCGTGAACTGGTAGTACGCGCTTTCGTCCCAGTAGGGCTCGTTGTCGATGGTGTGGAACAGAAAGCCGAGGCTGTCGGCGGTCTGTTTCCAGTCATGACGTTCTGCGCAGTGGATCTTCTTCATGGCCCGCTTTCCTTAACTGCTCGACCCGCCGCCGCCCCAGCCGCTGCGTGCGCTGGCCTTGCTGCCGAAGCCGCCACGGGAGGTGGCCGAAGCGACGGAGCTCGACTTGGCGGAGGTGCGCAGCGTGTTGGTGTAGTTGCTGCTGCCGTAGCGGGCCTGGTTCGAGCGGCCAAAGGTGGCGCCATTGGAGACGCGCTGGTTGAGCGTCGAGGAGCCGTAATTGCCGCGATCGTCGCGGTAGCGATACACCGGCTCGGAGCGGTAGCTGTTGCGATTGTTACTCAGCATGTTGCCGATCAGCAGGCCGGTCAGCAGGCTGCTGGTGGAGAAGCCTGAGCCGCCACTGTTCGCTTGTGAGTTGGCTTGAGCATTGGCCGCATCGACCTGGGACTGTGTCACCTGGCCTTCGGCGGTCAGTTCGAAACCGCCCAGGCGGGGGATGAACTTGCCGGTGGAGTCCTGCTGGCACCAGTCGGCGACGAAATCGGCATCGCAATCGGCCTGGCTGTCGTACACCGGCGCTATGCGGCGATGCTCGGCCATGGCGGTCATGTAGGCGTCCGAGCAGACATCTACCGGAAGTTTTTCATCGGCGCACTGCTGGACGGACTGGAAGTTGTATTTCTTCTGCAGGTCGTAGGTTTTTTCCGTCGGGCCACAGCCGGATATCGCCATGGCGACCGACGCTGCCAGCGACAGCTGGACGTACTTGCTTCGTTTCATCGGGAGCTCCGGGCGCGATCAGTTCTGGGTAGGCGTCATGCACGCGGCATTCAACATGCCGACGCTGATGGCCACGGCGGCGACGTAGATGCCGGCCGCGAGTTCGCCGTTCTTGATGCGCTCGGACGTGCCTTTGAGCACCAGGCTGGTCAGCAGGAACGCCAACAGTTGGACGACGGCGGCGATCACTGCCCAGACCACGAAGTCGAGGAGGTTGATGGAGTAGGCAATCACGTTGCTGGCCGGAATGGCGAAGCCGACGATAGCGCCGCCCAGGGCGACCGCCGCAGAGACGTTGCCCGCACGGATCAGCTCGAACTCCTTGTGCGGCGTGATGCGGGTGTAGATGAACTGGAACACCGCGAACAACACCGCAGCCCCGAGGATGTAGATGACAAACCCGAACACGGCCGCTTTGTTCAGGGAGATGGAGAGAGCTTCTAGCATGTGTTTCGTCCTTTTTTAGAGCGCGTTCAAGTCGGTTGTGTACAGCGAAATGCCCAGCGACGTGCTCAGGCTGATGGTGCCTTCCGCGTCTTCTTCGACGGAAAACAGCAGGAACTCCCGTCGGTCGGTCAGGCCTGTGTCACGGGCATATAGCATTGAGCGGTGCTCGACGCTGTAGGAATCCTCGGGGTTTATCACGTGCTCGCTCATTGCCACCAGTTCAGTCTGGCCCTCCTCGCTGCCCCATACGCGCGTGTATTCGACGCCGTTGTGGGTGTAGGTCGGCAACCCGATCAGGCTCTGGGGCCCCGCCAGCCGGCGCAGTTCAGCTTCGCTGCTGAGGGTGACGTAACTGAGGTAGTTGAACAGGATGACGGACTCGACCTGCCCGGCGATGTCGCCGGTGGTGTGCACCTGCAACCAGTAATCTTCGTCGTTCATGTAGTAGCGCGACAGCCAGGTCGACTGCCCGAGGTCGACGGTGCCGTTACTCCAGATTTCCTGGGAGCCGGGGATCACCACCGAGGTATGCCCGTCGAGCAACAACTTCAGGGTGGTGTCGAACATCACGCCTTTGCCCGGTGCCAGGCCCAACGGGCCGGTGGTCGGCAGGGCTTCGACGGCCGGCCGGTTCGACTGTGGGGTCGCGTTCGGGGCCTCAAGCCCCATCAACTGTTTAAACCATCCCATTGGAGATTTCCTTGAGGCGGGTGGAGGCGATGTAGAAGAGTTCGCCACCTTCAACGCGCGTGGCGCTGGGCGGGTTGATCGACGGTTGCTGGGCGCCTTTGGCGCGATAGCCGATGAGGGTGGCGTTGTGGTGTTCTTTCATCCGGGTGTACAGGTCGCCGAAGGTGGCTTCAAAGGCCTCGGGCAATTTCATCAGGTATTGGGTGGCGCCCTGCCCCACGCACAGTAGCTCATTAATGACCACCGATGAGCCCGGGTCTTGCGAGGCGCGCACCAGCATTTCGATGGCCATGCTGGAGGTGCATTCCAGGCGCGGCGCGTAGGAGCTGGCCAGTGCGGCAATTTCACTTTCATTGAAGTGCGCGACCACATGCCCGACAGGATTCAACTGATTCACTGCCAGCACGGTGGCCAGGGTCAGGTCGTCCGACGGGGTGCGCACCAGCACACGCTCGGCGCCGGGTACACCGGCACGCAGCAATAACGCCGTGGAGGACAGGCTGTCACCGCGAATGAACGCCGCTTTGCCCGGCATCGGGTTTTCGTCGAGGGTGCAGTCGCAGATGACGATCAGGTTGTCGTTCGAGGTTTCGTCTTGCAGCAACAACTCAATGACCCGCTCACTGGACGCGCCTTCCCAGCCAATAAGCACGGTATGACCGACCTTGCCGGTGAAATCGCCTTTGCCCTTCATGCCTTTTCTCCATGCATCGATGACACTGCTGGTGGTTTTGCCGATGGCGGCGGTCAGCAGCGCAATGCCGCCGAGCATGACCCAGGCCGCCACGAACACCCGGCCTGCCGAGGTCTGCGGGGCAAGATCACCATAGCCGACGGTCAGCGTGGTGGTGAGATAGAAGTAAACAAATGTGGCGGCCGCAGTGAGGTGTTGCTCGCCCAGAAGCATCAGGCCCAGGTAAGCCGTGCTCAGGTGTACACCCAAGGCGATGACCAGGCCTGCCCAGCCGAAGCGGTGAAAGAGGGAGGACGCGTAGAGGCGCAACAGAAGAAAAATCGACATTTCGTCCCTGACTCCCTGGGTACTTGATTCCTGATGACGTCTTCGCCTCGACATCTGGATGCTCAAGTGCGCTCAGCCGGCATTAAACCTGCTGCGTGGTTTGGAGAGAAGTACCTTGGCTGCAATAAATCCGGCGAATGCACCAAACAGATGCCCTTCGAAGGAAACGCCCTGGCGAGGAAGAAAGCCAAGGACCAGTCCGCCATACAGTACCGCCACGACACCGGCTGTTATCAGGTTGCTCCAGCTCCGGTGGAACCAGGCGCGCGATAACAGGTAGGCCCACAACCCGAAGACCCAACCGCTGGCCCCCACGTGCACGCCCGCAAAACCGAACAGCCAGACCAAAGAGCCGCCCAGCAGGATGATGATCGCGCTGACGGTCACGAATCGGTTGAACCCTTCGACAATGACCAGGGTGCCCAGGATCAAGAAGGCAATCAGGTTGGCGCTGAGGTGCGCAAAAGAGCCGTGCAGAAACGGTGAGGCGAGGATCCCGAACAGCCCCTGCAGCGTCCGTGGGACCAAGCCGAAGACCAAGAGGCTGTAACCGGTCGCCGCATTGAGCACTTGCAGCGCGACCATGAACAGCGCCAGGCCTGCGATTGTCTTGAAACCCTTCAGGGCGTCCATCCTCACCTCGAGGTCACAATAAATACCATCCGGGCGATCGGTAACCTGTGGCGAGGGAGCTTGCGCCCTCACCACAGGTGCAGTGTTACTCGGCCGACTTTTGCTTCAGGCGTTCCAGAATCGCATTGGCGCTGCCCTCGTTCGGCGTGATGCCGGCTTCACGCAGCTTGCGTTCCAGGTCGGTACCGGTCGACGCCTCGGCCAGTTCATCCTGGGCTTGCAGTTCCGCAGCGCGTTGCTGCTGCTTGGCCTGCAGGCGATTCAGCGTACCGACGGCGGTTTCCAGCTTGCCGTTGGCACCACCGCTGGCGATAGAGGCGCTGACCTGGGCTTTCTGTACGCTTTCGCGCGCCTTGGCCATGTCCACTTGCTGGCGCAGGCTTTTGATCCGGCTTTCGGCCTTGGTGATGTCCTTGCGCATGCTGTCGGCGTAGGCGCCGAACTCAGTGGCCTGCTTGTGCTCGGCGTCGCGCTCGCTGGTCAGGGTCGAAATGGCTTCGGCCACTTCCAGGGCCAGGTCTTCGCGATTGGCCTGCAGGGCAGCCATCGCCTTGGACTCCAGGTCCTTGATCTTGGCGTCGTACTCGCTGACGCGATCAGTGGCCAGTTTGTGCTTGGCCATGATGCTGACCAGCTCACGCTTGGCGTTGGCCAGCGCGGTGTCCGCATCACGAATTTCCTGATCAAGAATGCGCAGGGCTTGTTGGTCGACGATCGATTCGCCGACTTCGCTGGCACCGCCGCGCAGCGCGGTGAACAGTTTGCTCCAGATGGATTGAGTCATTGGATACTCCCGAATGCTTAATTGAAGAAACGTTCAAAGGCTTCGCTGGCGCGTTGCACGTTGTCGACCAGGGTTTTCACCTCGGTCACGATGTTGGTCAGGCTGGAGTCGGAGCTCAACGCGCCGAACATGTTGTAGACCACCTGCCCGTTAGGCATGGACTCGATACCGATGGAAGACAGCGGGAACATTTCCCGGCTGCGCAGTACCGCATCATTGAATTTCGCGACATCGTTGATGGACTCGACATCGACCAGCACGGTGTCGACGATGATCTGCTCGCCCACCACGGCGATGTAAATCGGCAGGCCACCGAAGTCGTTCATCTCCAGCTTGATGCTCGACTCGGAGCCTTGAACCAGAGAAAGCGTAATGTCGTTGGAGACCACCTCGTCCAGGGCCTGAAGCGCCGTGAAGAGGCGATCGATATTCCAGTTGTTACCTGCGCTCATGAAATTCTCCGACATGAATGAGCCAGCCAGGATCGGCTGGCGAAGCTGTTTCTCCATCTGCTTGAGCAGGCTTCGGTTTTCGGGAAGCACCCAAGTCTCGTGTTTCACATAGCCGGCGGCCGCCAGGCCCGCGCGCATCTGCTTCATGTAAAAGCTCGATGGCTTTTTCGCGGACGGCTTCAAGCGCTCTCCCGGAAGGCTGGCTGAATCGGTATCGGGCCCTGCTGGCGGGCTCGATGGAGAGCTGCTTTTCATGGTACTGACCTCGCTGTGAAAAACTCACGCGTGAGAAAATCTACAGGCTATTTTCGCCACACTCAATAGCTCACGCGTGAGATTTTTTTCCTTACATTTTCCTGTCACGAAACAGAGCTGTCCTCTTGCCAGCTCAACAATTGTCTCGTCTGAGTTGACGGCATTACCTATCCCAGCCGATTTATCCCCCGCAGGCCACCCATTAATCTGTGCCCATGTTGAACGCAACGCCCAACCAACCTAAACAAAAAAGGATTCAACCATGAGCACTGCAACCTACAACCGCTTGAACAAAGACGACGCCGTAGTTCTGCTGGTCGACCACCAGACCGGCCTGATCTCCCTGGTGCAGGACTTCTCGCCCAACGAGTTCAAGAACAACGTCCTGGCCCTCGCCGACCTGGCCAAGTTCTTCAACCTGCCGACCATCCTCACCACCAGCTTCGAGCAAGGCCCCAACGGCCCGCTGGTGCCAGAGCTGAAGGAGATGTTCCCGGACGCGCCCTACATCGCCCGCCCTGGCCAGATCAATGCCTGGGACAACGAAGACTTCGTCCAGGCGATCAAGGCCACCGGCCGTAAGCAGATCATCATTGCCGGTGTAGTCACGGATGTTTGCGTAGCCTTCCCGACCTTGTCGGCGCTGGCGGAAGGGTTTGATGTGTTCGTAGTCACCGATGCATCGGGCACGTTCAATACCACGGTGCAGCAGGCGGCGTGGAGCCGGATGACGCAAGCCGGGGCGCAGATGATGAACTGGTTCTCGGTGGCCTGTGAGCTGCATCGCGATTGGCGCAACGACATCGAAGGCCTGGGGAATCTGTTGTCCCAGCGCATTCCTAACTATCGCAATTTGATGAATGGCTACTCGGCGCTGACGGCGCGCAAGGACTGAGTCAATCGCTGCACCCACTAAGCCTGCCTTAAACAGCAGGCTTTTTCGTTGTTCACTAGCCATTCGCCATTAGCACACTTGCCCTAATTGTGACCGAGCAGGCTCATCACTAAAGTCCTTCCCTTGATTCGGACCTCAAGGAAGGACGCTGTTGAATACATTAACCAAGGTCGGTCGTTTCTTAGCACTGCCAGTAGCATTACTGGCCAGTACCCCATTGGCATTCGCCGACGAGCAAACACCGATCGGCGACTGGTCGATCATCTACGGCAGCGGCCGGGCCCATCAAAATGTCATGTATGTGGCCGACCGCACTTCGGTGGTTCCATCGAAAAAAACAAAGGGCGCCACGTTGGTAGCGGTCACCTTGGTATATGAGGAACCGGGCAAGCCGATGATCGATGTGTACAACCTTGAGGTGCAGTGCCCGACGCGCAAGCTGCGCTTTCTGAACGGGCAATCGGTCGCGCCATTTTCCTACACCCTCACGCACTTAAAGGTCTCCACCACGTGGCAGACGCCAAAGGAATTCTGGCTCGATCGCACGCTTGCGTTTGTCTGTGAGCCGGGCAAGAGCAAGGACACCATCGCCATGGGCAAGATGACCCATTTGCAGATGATCCAGACCACCAAGGCCATGTTCGAGCAGTTGGGGCCGACTCAGGAGAAGAGCCAGATGATCGACGACCTCGACGACATGCTGGGCAACAAGCGCTGATCAACACTCACCGATAAGAAGGATTCACGATGCCTACATGGACAAGGCTGTTGCTGGTTGGGCTCTTGTTGCCTGCGGTACTGTTTATCAACGGGTGCCACCTGATTGCACAGTCGCGCTGGGAAGGCCGTGACGTGCAAGAGGCGCTGGATTTATTCGGCAAGCCCGACTCGATGAAGAAGCAGAATGCGCCCAATGGCGACGCGCAGGTAGTGATGACCTGGCACAAATCCTCTTCATGGACAACCACTGAAGCCGCCGGGACTTCAATGAATCACACCGGAAACGGGATGGTGTACACCGAGTATTACCAGCAAGTCGGGCACAGTTCGGATTGCAAGCTGGAAGCCACGGTGGATAAGGCGAAGAAGATCGTGCTGTTCAGGATTGAGGATGGCCGGATCCTGCATGGCAAGTGCCTGAATGTGCCATTTGTGCCGGGGTATATTCCGCCGGGGTTTTGAGGCTATCAGTCGGTTTTAACCCGCCAGCTCCCGCTCGATCTGCTTGATGCTTGGCAGGCTGGTTCGCAGCTCTGCGGGCAACGACTCAACCAGTTGATATTCCGCTACACCAATCGGTCGATTGTTATCGCGCAACGCATATTCGGCGACGACTTCGTTCTTGCTCTTGCACAACAGCAGGCCGATGGTGGGCCCGTCTTGTGGATGTTTAAGCTGGGCATCGACGGCAGCCAGATAAAAGCTCAGTTTCCCCAGATGCTCGGGTTTGAACTTGCCGGTTTTCAGTTCGATGACCACGTAGCAGCGTAGCTTCACGTGATAGAACAGCAGATCGACAAAAAACTCATCGCCTCCGACATCCAACAGTACTTGCTGGCCGACAAAGGCGAAACCGGCGCCCAGCTCCAACAAAAAGTCGGTGACGTGCTTGATCAAGGCGTTTTCTATGTCGCGCTCCTGCGCGTCCAGGGCCAGGCTGAGGAAGTCAAATCGGTAAGGGTCTTTCAGCGACTCACGCGCCAGGTCGGATTGCGGTTTGGGCAGGTGGGTCTCGAAGTTGCTGACCGCCTTGCCACTGCGCTCCAACAAGCGGTTTTCGATTTGCATCACCAGCGAGTTACGCGACCAGTTGTTCTCTATCGCCTGGGCTATGTACCAGCGGCGGGTTTCGGGGCCGGGGAGTTTGTCCAGTAATGCCAAATGGTGATACCAGGGCAATTGTGCAAGCACCTCTTGCACAAATTCAGCATCTGGCCACGCCTCGGCAAAAGCACGCATGTACTTGAGATTACGCGGCGAAAAACCCTTCATTCGGGGAAAGGCCGCACGCAAATCCTGGGCAAGTCGATCTATGACTTTGCTGCCCCAGCCCTGCTCCGCCTGGCGGGTCAAAATATCGTGGCCGATCTGCCAATAGAGCAACACCAATTCCCGATTCACTGCCAGTGTTGCGCGCTGTTGCGCCGCATGAATACGGCCTTTCAGGTCGGTCAGCCAGTCACTGTAGCCCGCTGGTGGTGTGGTCAAGCCGATACAGGGTTCGCTCATGCCATGTCACTCTGGAGTTTTGAGGCAGGCTAGTCAGGCGTATTGACGGTCACAAGGGGCGAAGGTCGTTCCAAGAAGGACCCTTCAATAACTACAGAAACGTCCTGCTGGCCATTGCGGACTACTGACTTGACTCTCCCCTATACAGCAGCCTTTACCCTGGAACGCCCTGTTCAGGACCTCCCCATGACCCCGCGTACCCTGGTGATCCTCGGCCATCCTTCCGCCACCAGCTTTTGTTCAGCCCTGGCCGATACCTACATCCAGGCGGCAAAAACCGCCGGCCATGAAGTACGTGTCGTACGCTTGGGCGAATTGGCTTTCGACCCAGTCCTTCATCACGGTTACACCCAGATTCAGCCGCTGGAGCCCGACCTGCTCAGCGCGCAATCCGACATTCTCTGGGCCACTCACCTGACATTTGTTTTCCCGATCTGGTGGGGCGGCCTCCCGGCGTTGATGAAGGGTTTTATCGACCGAATCTTCCTACCCGGTTTTGCCTTTAAATACCGAGCGGGCAAAGCTTTTCCTGACAAACTGCTCCACGGCCGAACGGCACATTTACTGGTGACCCTGGACACGCCGCCATGGTATTACCGTTGGTTCTATCGCATGCCGGGCATCCACCAGATGCGCAAGACGACGCTGGGGCTTTGTGGTGTCAAGACTGCAAAGACGCTGCTGTTCGGGCCGGTGCTGGGCTCCACTGCGGCGCAGCGGGATACATGGCTGAAACAGGCCGGCGCTTTAACGGAAAAAAGGAGTTTTCATGTACATCGGCAAAGCCGCGCAGTTGTCGGGCACGACCATCAAGGCGATTCGTCACTATGAGGCAATTGGGCTGCTGCCTGCGCCACAGCGTCAGGGCCAATACCGGGTCTATTCTGAGCAGAACGTTGAGCTGCTGATGTTTATCAAGTGCGCGCAGCAATTGGGGTTCAAGCTCAAGGAATTGCAGGAGATTCTTTCAGGCCACATAGGCGATGCATTGCCTTGGGAGCGGGCGGACCAGGCAATCGCAGACAAGAAGCAGGAACTGGCCCTGAAAATTGCCGCGCTACAGGAAATGCACGTGGGATTGCAGACATTTGAAGCACAGTTGAAAACATCACAAGAACAGTGCTCGTCAATGGCGCAAAGATCCTGACCGGCGGTGAGCCGAATGAAATGGGGATTCGGCTCATTTGATCAGCCGAATAGGGCGCTTATTCGGCTCACCGCCTGAACACCCTCCCCCGCTTATTTGCCCAGAATCCCCATGTCTGCTAGTGTCCCGCCGGTTTACCGTCTACCGGAATAGCCGCCATGGCCCGCAAAAAAGTTGCACTCGATTTCGAACAATCCCTCGCCGACCTGCAAACCCTGGTCGAGCGGCTGGAGAACGGCGAGTTGTCGCTGGAAGACTCGTTGACAGCGTTTGAGCAAGGCATCGGCCTGACCCGCGACTGCCAGAGCGCGCTTGCGCAGGCGGAGCAGAAGGTGCAGGTGCTGCTGGAGCGTGACGGGGAGTTGGCCGAAGAGCCTTTCGATGCGGAACAGCCCGAATGATCGACGCGTATCAGGCCAGTAGCCAAGCCCGGGTCAATGCGGCCTTGGAACCCTTGTTTGTTGCGCCAAGCCCCGAACTCAAGCGTCTTTACGAAGCCATGCGCTATAGCGTGATGAATGGCGGCAAGCGCGTGCGCCCACTGCTGGCGTATGCGGCGTGTGAAGCCTTGGGCGCAGACGCCGAGCAGGCCAATGGCGCGGCGTGTGCGGTGGAGTTGATCCACGCCTACTCCCTGGTGCACGACGATTTGCCGGCCATGGACGACGATGATCTGCGTCGCGGCCAGCCGACCACCCATAAAGCCTTTGACGAAGCCTGCGCGATTCTCGCCGGCGATGGCTTGCAAAGCCTGGCGTTCAGCGCACTGCTGGACCCGGCGCTGAGCAACGTCAACGCCGAGATCCGCTTGCGCATGGTCACGGCCCTGGCCGTGGCGGCAGGCCCGGCCGGCATGGTCGGCGGCCAGGCCATCGACCTCGGTTCGGTCGGCCAGAAGCTCGATCAACACGCGCTGGAATACATGCACCGCCACAAGACCGGCGCCTTGATCGAAGCCGCCGTGCACCTGGGTGCCCTGGCCAGCGGGCGCGCCGAAGCAGCGCAATTGGCGACGCTGAAGACCTACGCGCTGGCCATCGGCCTGGCGTTCCAGGTGCAGGACGACATCCTCGACGTGGAAAGTGACACCGCGACCCTGGGCAAACGCCAAGGCGCCGATATCGCGCGGGACAAGCCGACTTACCCTGCACTGCTGGGGCTGGAAGCCGCCAAGGCCTATGCCCTGGAACTGCGCAACCAGGCCCTGGACGCCCTGCGACCTTTCGACGCGGCGGCCGAGCCACTGCGTGACCTGGCGCGGTATATCGTCGAACGCCGGCACTGATAAGCGCGGCCTTTGCAGCCGCATATCAGCCAAGTTCGGCGCTCTGCGTGGGCAGTTTGCGATGCTTGAGGTAAACTGCCGCCTCTTCTATACCTATAACGATTCGCCTGATGCCCACGACGTTTCAAGAGATTCCCCGCAAGCGCCCGTCCACGCCCCTGCTAGACCGTGCTGTCACGCCGGCCGGCCTGCGTCGACTGGGTGAAGCCGAGCTGGAAACCCTGGCCGATGAGTTGCGCCTGGAATTGCTCTACACGGTCGGCCAGACCGGTGGGCATTTTGGTGCCGGCCTGGGCGTCATCGAGCTGACTATCGCCCTGCATTACGTGTTCGATACCCCGGACGACCGGCTGGTGTGGGACGTGGGCCATCAGGCGTATCCGCACAAGATCCTCACGGGTCGCCGTGAGCGCATGGCCAGCCTGCGCCAGAAGGACGGCATTGCCGCCTTCCCGCGCCGCGCCGAGAGCGAGTACGACACCTTTGGCGTCGGCCACTCCAGCACCTCTATCAGTGCAGCGCTGGGCATGGCGATCGCCGCCCGCCTGCAAGGCAGTGATCGCAAGGCGATCGCGGTGATTGGTGACGGCGCGTTGACCGCCGGCATGGCCTTCGAAGCGCTCAACCATGCGCCGGAAGTGGACGCCAACATGTTGGTGATCCTCAACGACAACGACATGTCGATCTCGCGCAACGTCGGCGGCCTGTCCAATTACCTGGCCAAGATCCTCTCCAGCCGCACCTACGCCAGCATGCGCGAAGGCAGCAAGAAGGTGCTCTCGCGCCTACCCGGCGCGTGGGAAATTGCCCGGCGCACCGAAGAATACGCCAAGGGCATGCTGGTCCCCGGCACCCTGTTTGAAGAGCTGGGCTGGAACTACATCGGCCCGATCGACGGCCATGACCTGCCCACTCTGATCGCCACGCTGCGCAACATGCGTGACCTCAAGGGCCCGCAGTTCCTGCATATCGTCACCAAGAAAGGCAAAGGCTTCGCCCCGGCAGAAGTCGACCCGATTGGCTATCACGCCATCACCAAGCTGGAACCCCTGGACGCTCCTGCCGCCGCGCCGAAAAAGGCCAGCGGGCCGAAGTACTCCGGTGTGTTCGGCGAATGGCTGTGCGACATGGCCGCCGCTGACCCGCGCCTGGTGGGCATTACCCCGGCGATGAAGGAAGGCTCCGACCTAGTGGCGTTCAGCGAGCGTTTCCCGCTGCGTTACTTCGATGTGGCGATTGCCGAGCAGCACGCGGTGACCTTCGCCGCCGGCATGGCCTGTGAAGGCGCCAAGCCAGTGGTGGCGATCTACTCCACCTTCCTGCAGCGCGGTTACGACCAGTTGGTGCATGACGTGGCGGTGCAGAACCTCGATGTGCTGTTCGCCATCGACCGCGCCGGCCTGGTGGGCGAAGACGGCCCGACTCACGCCGGCAGCTTCGACTTGTCGTACCTGCGCTGCATCCCCGGCATGCTGGTGATGACGCCGAGCGACGAGAACGAACTGCGCAAGATGCTCAGCACCGGCCACCTGTACAACGGCCCGGCCGCCGTGCGCTACCCGCGCGGCAACGGCCCGAATGCAGTGATCGAGAAAGACCTTGAGCCTATCGAGATCGGCAAGGGCATCGTGCGTCGTCAAGGCAGCAAGGCCGCGTTCCTGGTGTTCGGCGTGCAACTGGCCGAAGCGCTGAAAGTCGCGGAGAAGATCGACGCCACGGTGGTCGACATGCGTTTCGTCAAACCCCTGGATGAAGCCCTGGTGCGCGAGATCGCCGGCAGCCATGAACTGCTGGTGACCGTCGAAGAAAACGCCATCATGGGCGGCGCCGGTGCGGCGGTCAGCGAGTTCCTGGCGCGGGAGAACATCCTCAAGTCAGTGCTGCACCTGGGCTTGCCGGATGTGTATGTCGAACACGCCAAGCCGGCGCAGATGCTGGCGGAGTGCGGCTTGGATGAAGCCGGGATTGAGGCTTCGGTGCGCGAGCGTATGGCACTACTCGGCCTGTAACACCCCGAACACTTGTAGGAGCTGGCTTGCCAGCGATAGCGGCCGCACATTCAACATCAGTGTGTCAGACAGACCGCTATCGCCGGCAAGCCGGCTCCTACAACGCTATGGACAGCCTATGAATCGTCTGCACTTTGCCCTGCCCTTTCTTCTTCTGCCTGCCACCGACCTGCTCGCCGACACCCGCGACGACGCGCTGAAACTCCCCAACGTCGTCATCAGCGCCAACCGCCAGGTTCAGGCCCGCAACGATAGTAGCGCCGCCAACACAGTGTTCACCCGCGACGATATCGACCGCCTGCAACCCACCAGCCTCACCGACCTGCTCAGCCGCGTGCCCGGCGTACAGATCGCGCCCACCGGTGGCCGTGGCAGTTTGCCGGGGGTGTTCATTCGCGGCACCAAGACGGCCCAGAGCCTGGTGCTGGTGGACGGCCAGCGCATTGCCAACGCCACCTCGGGCGACAGCGGCCTGCAGTTTCTGAGCGTTGACCAGATTGAACGTGTGGAAGTGCTGCGCGGCTCGCGCTCAGTGATCTACGGCAGCGATGCCATCGGCGGGGTTATCCAGATTTTCACCCGACGCAATGCCCAAGCCGGCCTTCATCCGCGCCTGCATGTGGGTTTTGGCAGCAACCAGACGTGGGAACGCAGCCTCGGCCTGTCGGGCGGCGATGAGCGCACGCGCTTCAACCTCGGGGCCAGCCTGGATGAAACCCGAGGCATCAATTGGACTCATGAATCGTTTGCCAGCGATGGTGATAATGACGCCTATCGCAACAAGTCCTTGAGCCTGAACCTCAGCCACTCGCTGAACGATGACCTCGAAGTCGGCTTCAACCTGCTGGATGGTCGGGGCAAGTCGGAATATGACAACCCGTTCGGGCGCTCCGTCAGCTTTTTCGAAACCGTCGGCCAGAAGCCCTACACCGACTACACGGTGAGCAGCGCCAGCAGTTATGTCGACGCCAAACTCAACGAACGCTGGCAGACCCGACTGGAGCTGGGCCACACCGAGAACCGCGACACCAAGCGCGACCACCTCAGTGCTGAGGGCAGCGCCTTCAACACCTATCGCGACGCGGTGAACTGGCAGAACGATTTGACTCTGGATGAGCGCAACAGCCTGATCCTCGGTGGCGACTGGTACGAAGATCGAGTGCATGCCACCACCGACTTTGACGCGGACAGCCGTTGGAACCGCGCGGCGTTTATCCAGCATCGCTTCGCGGCCGAACGGTTTTCCACCGAGTTGGGCCTGCGCCACGACACCAACCAGCAGTTCGGCAGCCAGAACACCTGGAGTGGCACCCTGACCGTACCGCTGAACCCAGACAATGAAGTGCTGCTGTCTTACAGCGAAGGCTTCCGCGCGCCCAGCTTCAACGATTTGTATTACCCCGGCAGCAGCAACCCCGACCTCAAGCCCGAGCATTCAAAAACCTATGAGCTGCAATGGCGCAGTCAACTGAGTGACACCCTGCGCTTGGAAACCTCGCTGCATCGCACCGACCTGAAGGATGCCATCGTCGCGCAGCCGGTGGACTTCTACATCCCACACAACGTGGCGTCCGCACGCATCAATGGCTTTGAAGCCGCGCTGAAGCAACAACTGTTCGGTTGGCAAGGCAATCTAGGCGTCTCGATCATCGACCCTCGTGACCGTGACAGCGGCCATACCCTGGCCCGCCGGGCGCGGCGCACTCTGAACCTGGACGTGGATCGGCAATTTGACAAGCTTGGGCTGGGCGCCAGTTGGCAAGCCATCAGCAGCAGCTATGACGATGAAGAGAACCGCAATCGCCTCGGCGGGTATGCCTTGTTGGGGCTACGCAGCAGTTGGGCGCTGAACCGCGAGGTGCTGCTGTCACTGAAGGTCGATAACGTGCTGGGCAAGGAATATGCACGGGCGATGTACAGCTATCAGGACCCGGACTTCGAAAACAACCAGCATTACCGTGAAGAAGGACGGGTGTGGATGTTTGGGGTCACTTGGACGCCTGAACTCTGAGTGGGCAGACCCGGCCTCATCGCTGGCAAGCCAACTCCTACGTTTGGAATGCATTCCCCCTGAAGGAGCTGGCTTGCCGGCGATAGCTATGTCAGCGGTCCGGCGCAATCACCTGACACAACCGCCCCACCGCCTCCAGCATCTGCCCGCTGGGCCGCTCCAGGCCTTTGTCCGGCACCACGCGCACCCGCTCGGCCATCGCCGGCCAAACCTTCCACGCATCCTGCTGCGCCTGGTCGCCCACCAGTATCATCTCGGGATCACGCTGCAACACCGACTCGATATTCACCTGCGGCGCGGGCAACTTGAGGTCATCGAACACATTGCGCGCGCCGCACACATTCAACGCATCGCTGATGATCTGCCCACCGCCCACGGTATACAGCGGCTGGTTCCACACCTGGTAAAACACACGCAATGGCTCGGCACGCTGATAGCGCTGACGCAGTTCGACCAAGCGTTGGCGTAATTGCGCGGCCAATTGCCGGCCGGCCTCAGCACGGCCCAATTGCTCGGCGATGGCCTGGACCTGGGTGGTGAGTTGCTCAAGGCTATGGGGCTCAGCGACATAAACCGGGATGTTCAGCCGCTGCAACTGCGCACGCTGGGTCGGGCCGACGCTGCCGGGCCACAGCAGGATCAGATCCGGCTTGAGGCCGAGCAGGCGCTCCATGTCCAATTGGCCGTAACGCCCCACTGACGGCACTTGCGCCAGTGCAGCCGGACGATCGCCGCCATCGAGTACGCCGACCAGCACGTCGGCAGCACCCAATTCAGCGACGATTTCAGACAGGGACGGCGCCAGGCTCACGACCCGCTCGGCCGCCAGCGCCTGGGCGCTCAATGCCAGCAGCAGCACCGCCAGCCAGCGACGCCTCATCCCAGTTGACGGGGAATGCGGTAGAGGTAGAACAGCACCAGCGTCGACAGCGCCAACAGGAACAGCGGCACTGCCTCCAGGCCGACGAACACCGCCAGCGCGCCGATCCAGGCCGGGACGGCAGCA
Organism: Pseudomonas sp. AC112; assembly: GCF_979253545.1. Lineage (NCBI taxonomy): Bacteria > Pseudomonadati > Pseudomonadota > Gammaproteobacteria > Pseudomonadales > Pseudomonadaceae > Pseudomonas > Pseudomonas sp. AC112. The sequence goes on along the minus strand of NZ_CEEDCM010000001.1, from coordinate 2,989,760 downwards.
ACCAGCAGCGCCGTGCGCCGCCGGGCCGCCAGGGTGATCCAGGCAGCCGGTTCTTCGGGGGTATCGAGGGCTTTGGAGGTGGCGATCAACGCGTGTTTATAGCCGTTGAAGTAGCGCAGGCTGAGGAACATCGAGGCCACGCCGGCAATGAAGAACGGCATGGCCAGCACCGGCAGCAGGGATTCGGCTTGGCCGAACACCAGGTTGATCACGAACAGGGGCAGCAACGCCAGGGCCAGGTACTGCCACCAATTGAAGGACAGTCGCCGTTTCACCTGGCCTCGGGTCACGCGCGGTCGACCTCGCCTTGGTGCTCGTTGCCCATCATGTGGTCGAGCTTGCTGGCCTTGGTGGCCAGGTAGAGTTTGTTGTGCGGGTTGTGCCCGGTGTGCAGCGGCACGCGCTCGGCCACGGTGATGCCCATCTCGGTCAAGGCTTTGACCTTGCGCGGATTGTTGGTCATCAGGCGCAGGGACTTGACGCCCAGGTGCTCCAGCATCGGCAGGCAGATCGCGTAGTCACGCTGGTCGGCAGCAAAACCCAGGCGCTCGTTGGCTTCGACCGTATCGGCGCCGCCATCTTGCAGCTCGTAGGCGCGGATCTTGTTCATCAGGCCAATGCCCCGGCCTTCCTGACGCAAATACAGCAGCACGCCCCGGCCTTCACGGGCGATGGCCCGCATAGCCGCTTCCAGTTGCGAGCCGCAGTCGCAGCGCTGGCTGAACAACGCATCGCCAGTCAGGCACTCGGAGTGCACACGGCCAAGCACCGGCGCGCCGTCCGCGATATCACCGAGGCTGAGCACAACGTGCTCACGTCCGGTGGCTTCTTCGAGAAAGCCGTTCATGGTGAACGTGGCAAAAGGGGTAGGCAGCTTGGAAGCGGCGACGAAAACGACGGGCACCGTGTGCTCCTGAATTCAGTTTTTACAGAGGCGGCCATTGTAACAGCACGTTCCTACAGACGCTTAAGCTGAATTATCGCTGATAAAGATCAATAGGTTCGATTGGCCTTCGACCTGGTTCTATGCACGTCAGAACGGATAGGGTTGTTTCCAGCGCTCGAATATCGGCTTTAACTCGCCGCTTTTCACCAGGGCCGCCATGCGCTGGTCAAAGACAGCCATCAAGCCCCGGCCCCGCTCGTTGTCGGCAAAACCGATGTACAACGGCAGTTCGGCAATCGGCGTGAGTGCGAACTTCGACGGGTCATCGGCCTGGCTGAGCACGTACTTGGCCTCGGTCAACGCATCGATATAGAAGTCGGCCCGGGCGTGTTCCAGCATCGGCAGAATGCCGTCGCGGCGCTCGATCTGGTTGAAGCGGTGCACGTTGGGCAAGTACTCCTCGTACTTGTAGCCGCGCACCCAGGCCAGGCGGTAATTGCCCAGCGTGGCCACTGTCGGCGCCGGCGTGCTGGCCAGCCCGAGCGCGTAGATATGGTCGGAATCGAAGTTCCAGTGGGGGTACAACACACCCTCGGCTTCATCACGATAGGAGCCCACCCAGCCGTCCACCTCGCCGCGCTGGGCCAGGCCAACCGAGCGGGTGTAGGGCACGGAGCGGGTCTGCACCTTGATACCGGCGGGCTCGAAGACTTGGCGCAACACGTCCCAGGCCAGGCCGGTGCCGTCTTTGTTGGTGTAGTCGTTCCATTCCTCACTGGCCAGCATGATCTTGCCGGGCACGTCCTGCGCCTGGGCCACCGCCATAAAGGCACACAGCACTATCAGCAGCCAGCGGCGCACATCCATGGTGACGACCTCCTACAGGGCCTTGCATCCGTGATAACGCTATAGAGGGTAGCGCAGCTCGCCGATTCAGGGCGTCTGGCGAAAATGCTGGTAGCCACGGATGGCCGGCGTGATGTCCTGCCCAGTGGCGTCAAGCAGGGTGACGCCCTGCCCCGCCTCGACCCGGCCGATCACATGGATCGGCCAGCCGTCGGCCAGCAATGGCGCCAACTCGACAGGTGGCAGGGTGAACGCCAGCACGTAGTCGTCGCCGCCGCTCAGGGCCGCCACGCGCGCTTCGTCATCGCCGACAAACGCCAGCAGCGCCTGGGACAACGGCAAGCACTGGCGTTCGATCAACAGGCTGACCTTGGACGCCGTCGCGATATGTCCACAATCGGCCAGTAACCCGTCGGAAATATCCATCGCAGACGTCGCCTTGCCGCGCAGTGCCAGCCCCAAGGCCAATTGCGGCTGCGGCGACCAGTAGTGGGCCAGCAATGGATCGGCAACCGCTGCGTCGGCGCCGCGCAGGCCCAACACCAGCGGCAAGGCGCCGGCGGCATTGCCCAGTTCACCGCCCACGCACAGCAGGTCGCCGGGTCGCGCACCGCTGCGGGTCAAGGCTTGCCCAGCCGGTACCCGACCAAACACCGTCAGGGTCAGGCTCAAGGGCCCACGGGTGGTGTCGCCACCCACCAGGCCCACGCCGCAGCGTTGCGCCATGAGGTTCAACCCTTGGGCATAGCGTTGCAGCCAATCGGCATCGACGGTCGGTGTGGTCAAGGCAAGGGTAAACGCGAGGGGGTGGGCGCCCATGGCGGCCAGGTCGCTGACGGCCACGGCCAAAGAACGTTGGCCCAGCAGGAACGGGTCGCAGGGGTCGGAAAAATGCACCCCGGCCACCAATGTGTCGGTGGAGATTGCCAAGTGCTCCCCTGCGGGGAGCGCCAGCAAGGCGCAGTCATCGCCGATCCCCAGGGCAATGCCTTCGCCGCCTTGCGCACAGGGCGCGGCGGCGAAGTAGTTGCGGATCAGCTCAAACTCGCCCATTCAGGTTTCAAGCGCGATTCAGCGCTTGTACGCCTTCACTTCGGCTTCACGCAGGCGCGGGGCCAGCTTGTCGAGCACGCCGTTGACGAATTTGTGGCCGTCGGTCGAACCGTAGACTTTCGCCAGTTCGATACCTTCGTTGATCACCACGCGGTACGGCACGTCGACGCGATACAGCAGCTCCCAGGCCGACAGGCGCATCACGCACAGCTCAACCGGGTCCAGCTCTTCGATGGTCAGGTCCAGGCAAGGCGCCAGGGCTGTATCGATCTCGGTCAGGTGGGCATGCACACCGTGCAGGATGTCGTGGAAGTACGGCAGGTCGGCGAAGGTGAAATCGTTGTCGACGCGAAACTGTGCTTCGATTTCGTTCAACGATGCGCCCGCCAGGTGGCGCTGGTACAGCGCCTGGGTCGCCAACTGACGAGCAGCGCGACGCTTCTCGTTCTTGGAAGGCTTGCCAGCATCGGCTGGACGTGGCTCGCGCGGGTTGAAGTTGTCGCTCTCGTCGGAAATCACTTGGCCTCCAACTGCGACAGCAGGCTGACCATTTCCAGGGCGGACAGGGCAGCTTCAGCACCTTTGTTGCCGGCCTTGGTGCCGGAACGCTCGATGGCTTGCTCGATGGAATCCACGGTCAGCACGCCGAAAGCGACGGGCACGCCGAACTCCATGGACACCTGGGCCAGGCCCTTGGTGCATTCGCCTGCAACGTATTCGAAGTGCGGGGTACCGCCACGAATGACCGCGCCCAGGGCGATGATTGCCGCGTATTCACCCTGCTGAGCAACTTTCTGCGCAACCAGTGGAATTTCGAAGGCGCCAGGGGCGCGGATGATGGTGATGTCGCTCTCGCTCACACCGTGGCGAACCAGGGCGTCCACGGCACCGCTTACCAGGCTTTCAACCACGAAGCTGTTGAAGCGGCCAACCACCAGGGCGTAGCGGCCTTTGGGGGCGATGAAGGTACCTTCGATGGTCTTCAGGGTCATTCGACAAATCTCTTAAAGAGCCGGGACGCGTGTATGACGCGTCCCTTAGTGATATTTGAACCGCGAACAAGGGGCGAAAATCGCCAGCCTTTATTCGGAGGGCACGTATTCTACTACTTCCAGGTCGAAACCGGATATCGCATTAAATTTCATCGGCGCACTCATCAAGCGCATTTTGCGCACGCCCAGGTCACGCAGGATCTGCGAACCGGCACCGACGATGCTGTAGGTGGTCGGTTTTTTCACCGGCGCGTGGTCAGCCGTTTCGCGGATATGCGCCAGCAATACGTCGCCATCCAACGGGTGGCCGAGCAACAGCACCACACCGCTGCCGGCCTCGGAGACCGCAGCCATGGCGGCGCGCAGGCTCCAGCGGCCCGGTTGCTTGACCAGCAGCAGGTCGCGCAATGGGTCCATGTTGTGCACACGCACCAGGGTCGGTTCTTCGGCGCAAATGGTGCCCAGGGTCAGGGCCATGTGCACATCGCCTTCGACTGAATCACGGTAGGTCACCAAATTGAATTGGCCCAGTTCGCTGTCCAGTGGCTGCTCGGCAATCCGCTGAACGGTACGTTCGTGGATCATGCGGTAGTGAATCAGGTCGGCAATGGTGCCCACCTTGATGTTGTGTTCGGCGGCAAAGGCTTCGAGTTCGGCACGACGGGCCATGGTGCCGTCGTCGTTCATCACTTCGCAGATCACGCCGCTTGGCTCGAACCCGGCCATGCGCGCCAGGTCGCAGGCGGCTTCGGTGTGGCCGGCGCGCGCCAGGGTGCCGCCTGGCTGGGCCATCAGCGGGAAGATGTGGCCGGGGCTGACGATGTCTTCGGCCTTGGCGTCTTTTGCCGCGGCGGCTTGCACGGTGCGCGCGCGGTCAGCAGCGGAGATCCCGGTGGTGACACCCGTGGTGGCTTCGATGGACACGGTGAACTTGGTGCCAAAACCCGAGCCATTGCGCGGCGCCATCAACGGCAGCTTGAGCAATTCGCAGCGCTCACGGCTCATGGGCATGCAGATCAGCCCGCGGGCGTGCTTGGCCATGAAGTTGATGTGCTCGGCCTGGCAGGCCTCGGCGGCCATGATGATGTCGCCTTCGTTCTCGCGGTCTTCGTCATCCATCAGGATGACCATCTTGCCTTGGCGGATGTCTTCAACCAGTTCTTCGATGCTATTGAGCGCCACGCGGCACCCCCTTGGTCAGGATTTCAGGTAGCCGTTAGCGGCCAGAAAACTTTCGGTGATGTTACCGGATGCAGGCTCTGCGGCCTTTTCGCCCAGCAACAGGCGCTCCAGGTAACGGGCAAGCAAGTCCACTTCCAGGTTCACCCGGCGACCCGGCTGGTACGAGGCCATGATCGTTTCGCTGAGGGTGTGGGGAATGATGGTCAGTTCAAATTCGGCGCCGTTCACGGCGTTCACGGTCAGGCTGGTGCCGTCGACGGTGATCGAGCCTTTGTGGGCGATGTACTTGGCCAGCTCTTTAGGCGCGCGGATGCGAAATTCCACGGCTCGCGCGTTTTCGCTGCGCGCGACCACTTCACCGACGCCGTCGACATGGCCGCTGACCAGGTGACCGCCAAGGCGGGTGGTCGGGGTCAGGGCTTTTTCCAGGTTCACCGGGCTGCCGGCCTTGAGGTCGTTCATCGCGGTGCAATCCAGGGTTTCCCGGCTGACATCGGCAGCAAAGCCGTTGCCCGGCAACTCGATGACGGTAAGGCACACGCCGCTGACGGCGATGCTGTCGCCCAGCTTGACGTCGCCCAGATCGAGCTTGCCGGTTTCAACCAGCAGGCGCACGTCGCCGCCTTTGGGGGTCATGGCGCGGATGCTGCCGATGGATTCGATAATGCCGGTGAACATGGCCTTCTCCTGGAAAAACGGGACGGGCACTTGAGCGCCCGGTCAGAATTATACGCTCGCTGGTAGAAGCGGGATGGCAGTGACTCGCCAGTCGTCGCCCACAGCGCGCATTTCAGTGATCTTGAGTTGGGGGGCGTCGGCCAGTTTCTCAAGCGGCCAATCCAGCAAAGGCCGGGCGGCGGAGCCGAGGAACTTGCCGGCGATGAATATCACGTACTCATCCACCAGGCCTTGCTGGGCAAATGCGCCCGCCAGGCTTGGGCCGGCTTCCACCAATACTTCGTTGACGCCACGGGCGGCCAGCGCCACCAGGGCAGCACGCAAGTCGACCTGGCCATCGACGCCCGGCACCACCAGGCACTCGGGGCCACGGGGGAATTGGTTTTCCGGCGTGACACAGGTAATGACCAACGCCGGGCCAGCCTTGAAGAAGGGCGCGTTGAGCGGCACGCGCAGGCGGCCGTCGATCAGCACGCGCAACGGCGGACGCGACATGGCCAGGGCGGTGGTGGCTTCATCCAGGCCGAGTTCGGCGGCGCGCACGGTCAGGCGTGCGCCGTCGGCCAGCACCGTGTCGGCGCCGGTCAGCACCACGCTGGCCTCGGCGCGCAGGCGCTGCACGGCGGCGCGGGCGGCGGGGCCGGTGATCCATTGGCTTTCGCCGCTGGCCATCGCGGTGCGACCGTCCAGGCTCATCGCCAATTTGACTCGCACGAAGGGCAAGCCGTGCTCCATGCGTTTGAGGAACCCCGGGTTCAACGCGCGGGCTTCGGCTTCCAGCACGCCGCTGCGCACTTCGATACCGGCTTGTGCCAAACGCTGCATGCCACGCCCGGCCACCTCGGGGTTCGGGTCCTGCATGCCGGCCACGACGCGGGCGACTCCCGCCGTGACCAACGCATCCGCGCAGGGCGGCGTACGCCCGTGATGGCTGCACGGTTCGAGGGTCACGTACACCGTGGCGCCACGGGCCTTGGCACCGGCAGCGCGCAAGGCATTGGGCTCGGCATGGGGCTCGCCGGTGCGCTCGTGCCAGCCTTCGCCGACAATTTGCCCATCACGCACGATCACGCAGCCGACCCGTGGGTTGGGGTGAGTGGTGTATAGGCCGTTGCGCGCCAGTTCGAGGGCGCGGGCCATGTAATGGGCGTCGAGCACAGCTTGTTCGGCAGAGGGCGGGTTCATTCTTTGGCAGGCTCACGGGCCAGGCGGTCGATCTCTTCGCGGAACTCATTGAGGTCCTGGAAGCGTCGATACACCGAAGCGAAACGGATATAGGCGACTTCGTCGAGCTTTTGCAGCTCGCCCATCACCAATTCTCCCACCACCAGGCTCTTGACCTCGCGCTCACCGGTGGCACGCAGCTTGTGCTTGATATGCACCAGCGCCGCCTCCAGCCGCTCGACACTCACCGGGCGTTTTTCCAGGGCGCGCTGCATACCGGCGCGCAGTTTTTCTTCGTCGAAAGGCTGGCGGCTGCCGTCGGACTTGATCAGACGTGGCAATACCAGTTCGGCGGTTTCGAAGGTGGTGAAACGTTCACCGCAGGCCAGGCATTCGCGCCGGCGACGCACTTGATCGCCCTCGGCGACCAGACGCGAGTCAATGACCTTGGTGTCGTTGGCACCGCAGAAGGGACAGTGCATGGTTGGCAGGCAACAAATAAAGGGAGGGCCATGGTAGCGCATCCCCGTGGCAAGACAAGCCATAGCCTTTACGGTATATAGGCTGACTATTATGTTTCATATTTTTTAAGCCACGGATTTTGTCCTTTCTGGAGCCGTACATGCAGTTACGACCACTTGTTTTGCTCACCCTGTTCAGTGTCCTGGTCGCCTGCAGCAGCGAAGCCCCCAAGCCGGCGGCACCTCAACCCACCCCGGCACAAGAGAAAAAAGTCCCCGGCATCGAAGACCTCGGCCCCTTGCCCGCCTTCCAGCGGGAAATCAGCGGCAGCCTGACCAACATTCCGGCCGGTGCCGAAGTCGAAATGGCCCTGCTGGTGATCGACGATCGTTCGCGCCCACAACAATTGCTCGCCAGCAGCGTGCTGACCGGCAACGGCCAGCCCCTGGCGTTCCGCCTGCGCTTTAACCCAGAGGCCTTCCCGGCCGGTGCGCGGGTTGAATTGCGCGGGCGCGCGAGCCAGTCCGGCCAGTTGATCCTGCACCTGCCCGCCGTGCGCATCACCCAAGCGATCACCCAGACCACCGGCCCCCTGCAACTCGTCAAGGCACCATGACGCCACCGCTGGAACTGCAAGCGGCCCTGAGCGAACTGATCGGCGACGCGCAGCTGGTGCCCTGCCCATTGCCGGGCACCGAGCTGTCGTTGTGGCTGCTGGATGCAGACAACATGGACCGCGCCTTCAGCCCCGAAGAAACCCGGCGCATCCTGCATGAACCGCCCTACTGGAGTTTTTGCTGGGCCAGCGGCCTGGCGCTGGCGCGGTACCTGGCGGCGAACCCCGAGTGGGTCGCCGGCAAGCGCGTGCTGGATTTTGGCGCCGGCTCCGGCGTGGCCGGGATTGCGGCGGTCAAGGCCGGCGCGTTGGAAGTAGTGGCCTGCGACCTCGACCCGCTGGCCTTGGCGGCCTGCCGGGCGAATGCCGCGCTCAACGACGTGGAGCTGGGCTACTCCGCCGATTTTTTCGCTGAAGCCGACCGCTTCGACCTGATCCTGGTCGCCGACGTGCTCTACGACCGCGTGAACTTGCCACTGCTCGACCAGTTCCTGACCCGAGGCCGCGAAGCGCTGGTGGCAGATTCGCGCGTGCGCGACTTCCAGCACCCGGATTACCAGCGGCTGGCGATGCTTGATGCGCTGACGTTGCCGGATCTGGCGGAGCCTTGGGAGTTTCGCAAGGTGAGTCTGTACCATTCGCGGCGCTCTTGAGACCATCGCCGGCAAGCCGGCTCCTACCGTTCACCGCGCGCCCTGTAGGAACCGGCTTGCCGGCGATAGCGCTCGAAGCGCCCGACACGCTTTCAGCCAACGACGCCAGCCCTTATATTTGCCCCATTCCCGCTTTATTCGAGACGCCCCATGAGTGATCCCACGCCGTACATCTTCGATGTCACCACCGCCAACTTTGATCAGGCAGTGATCCAGAATTCCTTCGAAAAACCCGTGCTGGTGGATTTCTGGGCCGAGTGGTGCGCGCCGTGCAAGGCGTTGATGCCGCTGCTGGCGCAGATTGCCGAGAGTTATCAGGGCGAGTTGCTGCTGGCCAAGGTCGATTGCGAAGCCGAGCAGGATATCGTGGCGCGTTTTGGCATTCGCAGCCTGCCGACAGTGGTGTTGTTCAAGGATGGCCAGCCGGTGGATGGGTTTGCCGGGGCGCAGCCGGAGTCGGCGGTGCGGGCAATGCTCGAACCGCATGTGCAGATGCCGCCACCGGCTGCGGCGGATCCGTTGGAGCAGGCCCAGGCGCTGTTTGCCGAAGGCCGCATCAGCGATGCCGAAGCTGTGCTGGTAACACTGCTGGGCGAAGACAACACCAACGCCGCGGCGTTGATCCTGTACGCCCGCTGCCTGGCCGAGCGCGGTGAATTGGGCGAAGCCCAGACCGTGCTGGACGCCGTAAAGAGCGACGATCACAAGGCCGCCCTCGCCGGGGCGAAGGCGCAGATCACCTTCCTGCGCCAGGCTGCCGACCTGCCGGATGCCGCTGACCTGAAAAGCCGCCTGGCGCAAGACCCGCAGGACGACGAAGCGGCCTATCAGCTGGCGATCCAGCAGCTGGCGCGCCAGCAATACGACGCGGCGCTGGAAGGCTTGCTCAAGCTGTTCATCCGCAACCGCAGCTACAGCGAAGGCCTGCCACACAAGACCTTGCTGCAGGTGTTCGAACTGTTGGGCAACGACCACCCGCTGGTGACCGTGTACCGCCGCAAGTTGTTCGCCGCGTTGTACTAATCGCCAACCCAGCTGTACAGCGGCGTATCCCCGCCGCTGGCAACCTTCACGTGGGCACTGTGGCGCAGGCGCACCAACAGGCGCTTGCCCGCCGAGGCGTCGCCGGCCAAGCCTTCCAACTGGTCAAGCAGCTCCAGGCCACTGAGTTGTCCGGCCTTGCGCAACAGGTCCTGGGCGCCTTGCCACAGGTCATCATTGTGTTTGACCGGAGCCACGGGCGCGGCAGCCGCACTGTCGACGGGCGTCGCCTGCAATTGCGCACCCAGTCGCGCCCAATCGCCGTCGTCCAGCTCCAGGGTCAAGTCCACCGGCAGGTCGCCGACGGTTCCACGAATTCGCAACATCGTCCCTACTCCCGCAGTTTTCTGACAGGCATGCTCCCACGCGGCTTGCGCAACGCCAAGCGGACGGTCAAACTCTCGGAATATTGTTATAAGATCACATAACAAAACCTTCATGTCCTGGAGCCTTCTCATGCGCCGTCTGTTGCTTGCTTTGCCGTTTGCCCTGCTGCCCTTGGCGGTTGCCCATGCTCATGACGATCACGATCACGACCATGAACACGGCAGCCTTGGCGCCCACGAACATGGCGTCGGTCGCCTCAACGCAGTGCTCGACGGCCAGGCCCTGGAGCTGGAACTGGACAGCCCGGCAATGAACCTGGTGGGCTTTGAACACCTGGCAACCACCCCGGCGGATAAAGCCAAGGTCGCCGCTGCACGCAAAAAGCTGGAGAACCCTGTCGCCCTGTTCAACCTGCCAAAAGCTGCCGGTTGTGTGGTCAGCAGCCAGGAACTCAACAGCCCGCTGTTCGGCGACAAACCCGAAGCCGACCATGATGACGATGATGATGACGCCAAAGACGGCGCCCACGAACACCATCACGACCACAGTGAAATCCACGCCCACTACCAGTTCACCTGCGCCACGCCGACGGCCCTGAGCAACCTTGACCTGACCCAGGTGTTCAAGACCTTCCCCGCCACCCAGAAAATTCAGGTACAACTGATCGGCCCGAGCGGCCAGCAAGGCGTGGAAGCAACCGCACAGGCCGCTACCCTGAAGTTCTGATTGGAACCTGTAGGCGCCGGCCTGCCGGCGATGGTATCGCTGCGTTGCATCAGGTGCACCGCGGTGATGCAATCGCCGGCAAGCCGGCTCCTACAGGGTTTTGCGCCATATTTTGAGACCTGTGATTTCCCATGACTCAAGCGTTGATCGAACTGTCTGACCTGGGCTTCAACTGGCCCGGTCACCCACAGTTGCTGGACATCCCCGCGTTCCGTCTGGACGCGGGGGAAACCCTGTTCCTCAAGGGACCGAGCGGCAGTGGCAAAACGACGCTGCTGGGCCTGCTCGGCGGTGTGCAGAAGCCCAGCCGGGGCAGCATCCGCCTGCTCGGCCAGGAGCTGACCGACCTCTCGGCCGGTGCGCGCGACCGTTTCCGGGTAGACCACACCGGCTACATCTTCCAGCAGTTCAACCTGCTGCCATTCCTGTCGGTGCGTGAGAACGTCGAGTTGCCCTGCCATTTCTCCACACTGCGTGCGCAACGCGCAAAGCAGCGCCACGGCAGTGTCGACCAGGCCGCCGCGGCATTACTGGCGCACCTGGGTTTGAAGGACAAAGACCTGCTGGATCGCCGCGCCGACTCGCTGTCCATCGGCCAGCAACAACGCGTCGCCGCCGCCCGTGCGTTGATCGGCCAACCGGAGCTGGTGATCGCCGACGAACCCACCTCGGCCTTGGACTACGACGCCCGCGAAGCCTTCCTGCAACTGCTGTTCGCCGAATGCCGCGACGCTGGCGCCAGCCTGTTGTTTGTCAGCCACGACCAGAGCCTGGCTTCGCTGTTCGACCGCAACCTGTCGCTGGCCGAACTCAATCGCGCCGCCACGCCCGCAGAGGTTTGAGATGTATCTGTTCCGTCTAGCCATGGCCAGCCTGGCTAACCGCCGCTTTACCGCGATCCTCACCGCCTTCGCCATCGCGCTTTCAGTCTGCTTGTTGCTCGCCGTGGAGCGCGTGCGCGTTGAGGCGCGCAACAGTTTCGCCAGCACCATCAGCGGCACCGACCTGATCGTCGGCGCCCGCTCGGGTTCGGTGAACCTGCTGCTGTACTCGGTGTTCCGCATCGGCAACGCCACCAACAACATCCGCTGGGACAGCTTCGAACACTTCGCCGCCAGCCCCCAGGTGAAATGGGCGATCCCGATTTCCCTCGGCGACTCCCATCGCGGCTACCGTGTGATGGGCACCAACGAATCCTACTTCGAGCACTACCAATACGGCCGCAAGCAGAACCTCGAACTGGCCAGCGGCCGCGCCTTCGCCACTGACCCGTTCGAAGTGGTGCTCGGTGCAGAAGTCGCCGACGCATTGCATTACAAACTCGGCGACAAATTGGTGCTGGCCCATGGCGTGGCAGTGGTCAGCCTGGTGAAACACGATGACAAACCCTTCACCGTGGTCGGTATCCTCAAACGCACCGGCACGCCGGTGGACCGCACGCTGCACATCAGCCTCGGCGGCATGGAAGCGATCCATATCGACTGGCACAACGGCGTGCCGGCCCAGGGCAAAGGCCGCATCAGCGCCGACCAGGCTCGCAACATGGACCTCACCCCGCAGGCCATCACCGCGTTCATGCTCGGCCTGAACAACAAGATTTCCACCTTCGCCCTGCAGCGGGAGATCAATGAGTTCCGTGGCGAGCCGATGCTGGCGATCCTGCCCGGCGTGGCGCTGCAAGAGCTGTGGAGCATGATGGGCACCGCCGAAAAAGCGCTGTTCGTGATCTCACTGTTCGTGGTGCTCACCGGCTTGATCGGCATGCTCACGGCGATCCTCACCAGCCTCAACGAACGCCGTCGCGAGATGGCGATCCTGCGTTCGGTGGGCGCACGGCCGTGGCACATCGCGACGCTGCTGATCTTTGAAGCCTTCGCCCTGGCGCTGTCCGGGGTGATCGCCGGCGTGGGGTTGCTGTATGTGTGCATCGCCGCATCGCGCGGGTACCTGCAGGCCAACTATGGCCTGGACCTGCCGATGTCGTGGCCGAGCGAATATGAATGGACGCTGCTCGCCGGTATCCTGGCGGCCGCGCTGTTGATGGGCAGCGTGCCCGCGTGGCGCGCCTATCGACAATCCCTGGCCGACGGCCTGTCCATACGTTTATGAGGAAGGCCTTGATGCGTCGCGCCCTGTTTGCACTGTTGCTGCTGCTTGCCCTGCCCGCCTGGGCTGCCGAGCCTAAAGAACTGACGTGGTCGGAACTGATACCGCCGGATGCCCCGCCAGAAGTGCCGAACATGCAACCACTGCACAATCTCTCCAGCATGGCGGATGCCCTGGAATCGGCGCCCGCAGCCAAGCAGGACCTGCCCAATGCGCCGGTGGTGCAGGGCCTCGATGGCCAGCACATACGTTTGCCGGGGTACATCGTGCCGCTGGAAGTCAGCGAAGAAGGCCGCACCACCGAGTTTCTGCTGGTGCCGTATTTCGGCGCGTGCATCCACGTGCCGCCGCCACCGTCGAACCAGATCGTGCATGTCAAAAGCGAAATCGGCGTGAAGCTCGATGAGTTGTACCAGCCGTACTGGATCGAAGGCGCGATGCAGGTCAAACCGTCCACCAGCGAGTTGGCCGACGCCGGTTACCAGATGGAGGCCGAGAAAATTTACATGTACGAATTGCCGGAATGAGGCTGATCGACCTTTCATTGAGCTGAGTCAAAAGACCGGGCGGAACGATCTTTACCATTGGACCTACAACTTTTAAACGTCCTTTGGAGCTCCCATGAACAAGTCTCTGCTCGGCGCGTCCCTCTTCGCGCTCGCCCTCGTCGCCCCCGTTGCACACGCTCACGAGGCGGGCGACATTCTGGTGCGCGCCGGTGCAATCACCGTGAACCCGAAGGCGGACAGCGGCCACGTCAAAGTTGACCAGGGCCCACTGGCCGGCACCAACCTGGGCGGCAAGGCGACCATGAGCAGCGACACCCAGCTGGGTTTGAACTTCGCCTACATGCTGACCAACCACGTCGGTATCGAACTGCTGGCCGCCACGCCATTCGAACATGATGTGAAGATCAAGGGCACTGCACTGAGCCCGGCCAACGGCAAGCTCGGCACGCTGAAACACCTGCCGCCGACCCTGAGCGTCGTGTACTACCCGCTGGACAACAAGTCGGCCTTCCAACCGTACGTGGGCGCCGGTATCAACTACACCTGGATCTACGACGAACACGTCGGCAGCCGTGCCCAAGGTGCAGGCTTCAGCAACTTCAAGGCTGAAAACTCCTGGGGCTGGGCCGCGCAGATCGGCGCGGACTACATGATCAACGACAAGTGGATGATCAACGCCCAGGCGCGCTACATCGACATCAGCACCAAGGCCACCGTGGAAAACAACGGCGTGGCACCGGGCACTCGCGCCAAGGTCAATGTGGACGTGGACCCGATGGTCTACATGGTGGGTATTGGCTACAAGTTCTAAACCACACTGCCCCCCTTGTAGGAGCCGGCTTGCCGGCGATGCAGACACCTCGGTCTTTCAGTTAAACCGAGGTGATGCTATCGCCGGCAAGCCGGCTCTTACGCGTTTAGGGGTCAGGTATGGCGGTAGAACCGATCCAGCAACGCCGGCAGCCCCGCCCGCCACGCCCGTGGCTTGATGCCGAAGGTGTGGAGGATTTTCTTGCAGGCGAGCACCGCGTGTTGCGGCTCTTCACTGGCATCCGGCCTTGCCGCGTGGGCCTGGGCGGTGGGCGATTCGATCGCCAGCGGGTGAAAGTTGCGCGCTTCGGTGAGGATCGCCTGGCCCAGCGCCAACGGCGTGGTCGCCTCGTGGCCGGCGTAGTGGTACGTGCCCCACAGCGGCGCCGCGCAATCGAGTTGCTTGAGCACCGAGATGATCACCCTCGCCGCATCGTCCACCGGTGTCGGGTTGCCGCGACGGTCGTCGGCCATCAGCAATTCATCCGGCTTCTCGGCCCGCGCCAAAAAGCGCCCGAGGGTGCCGTCGACACTGTCGTCCAGCAGCCAGCCGAACCGCAGCAATACATGTTGCGGGCAGGTAGCGCGTACGCTCTGTTCGATTCGCCACAACGCCTGGCCGCGCAGGCCCAGGGGCACCGGCTCGTCCTTTTCGCTGTAGGCGGTGGCGCGGGAGCCATCGAACACGCGGTAGCTGGACGGTTGCAGCAAGGTGATGTTGTGGTGCTGGCACAGTTCGGCCAGGCGTTCGATGGCAAACTCCTGGGCGGCCAGGCGGGTTTCGCTGACCACTTCCGCCTGGAACCAGTCGAAATAGTAGGCGAGGTTGATCAACGCATCGGGACGGGTGTCGTCGAGCAGTTGGGTAAGGCTCGCGGCATCCCAGCCGTCTTTGGGCGGTTTGGGGGCGAGGAAACCGATGTCTTCCTCTGCACCGAGGCGAATCAGCGCCTGCCCGAGGGCATTCCCGCCGCCCAGTAACATAAGGCGCATTCGCATAGATTGAGCAGGCCCGGTCTGTGTGGAACGAAGGTTATTAGGTATTTGTCAGAATCGTTGCATTTTGCGGGTTTGTAGCGCAACCGTCACGGATAAAGTGCGGGGTTGCAACTTGTTGTAGCCGGCCGCATAACGTAAGGCATGAACCTACCTGAATCCACGGACACGGTCCTGGACGGCTTCCACCCCGCTGTCAGCACCTGGTTCCGCAGCACGTTCCCTTCGGTGACAGGCGCCCAGGCCCAGGCGTGGCCGCTGATCCGCCAGCGCCAATCGACCTTGATCGCCGCGCCCACTGGCTCCGGCAAGACCCTCACGGCGTTCCTGGCGGTACTGGATGACCTGGTCCACCAAGGCCTGGCCCACGGTGGTGAGTTGCCGGATGAAACCCTGGTGGTCTACGTGTCGCCGCTCAAGGCGCTGTCCAACGACATCCAGATCAACCTGCAAAACCCACTCGCCGGGATCACTGAGCACCTGCAGAACCTCGGCCTGCCGCCGCTGGTCATCCGCACCGCCGTGCGCACCGGCGACACCCCGCAAAAAGACCGCGCGCAGATGCGCAAGCGCCCGCCGCATATCCTGGTGACCACGCCGGAATCGCTCTATGTGCTGCTGGGCTCGGACTCCGGTCGCCAGATGCTCGCCAGCACGCGCACGGTGATCGTCGATGAAATCCACGCCATCGCCGCCGGCAAACGGGGCAGCCACCTGGCCTTGAGCCTGGAACGCCTGCAAGGCCTGTGCGCCGGGCCGCTGATGCGCATCGGCTTGTCGGCTACGCAAAAGCCCATCGACGCGGTGTCGCGATTCCTGGTGGGCAGCGGCCGGGCATGCGCGATTGTGGACATCGGCCACGCCCGCCCGCGCGATCTGGATATCGAGGTGCCCCCCGTGCCGCTCTCGGCGGTAATGGCCAACGATGTGTGGGAGCTGGTCTACGACCGCCTCGCCGACCTGGCGCGCGAGCACCGCACCACGCTGGTGTTCGTCAACACCCGGCGCCTGGCCGAACGCCTGGCCCGGCATTTGAGCGAGCGCCTGGGCAAAACCGCGGTGGCCGCCCACCACGGCAGCCTGGCCAAGGAAATGCGCCTGGACGCCGAGCAGCGCCTCAAGGGCGGCGAGCTGCAAGTGCTGATCGCCACTGCGTCCCTGGAATTGGGGATTGATATCGGCGATGTGGACCTGGTCTGCCAGATCGGCTCGCCCGGCTCCATCAACGGTTTTCTGCAAAGAGTCGGCCGCTCCGGGCACCAGGTGGGCGGCACGCCCAAGGGACGCCTGTTCGCCACCACCCGCGACGACCTGATCGAATGCGCCGCCCTGCTCGACTGCGTGCGCCGGGGCGAACTCGACACGCTGCACATTCCCGTGGCGCCCCTGGATGTGCTGGCCCAACAAATCATCGCCGAAGTCAGCGCCCAGGAATGGTCCGAGCAGGCGTTGCTGGACCTCATCCACCGCGCCGCACCTTACGCCACGCTGGATGAACGCCACTACCAGGCGCTGCTGCAGATGCTCGCCGAGGGCTACAACGGGCGCCAGGGTATCCGCAGCGCCTACCTGCACCGCGACGCGCTGACGCGCACCCTGCGCGGCCGGCGGGGCGCCAAGCTGACCGCCGTGACCAGTGGCGGCACCATCCCTGACAACGCTGACTACAGCGTATTGCTCGAACCGCAGAGCCTGAACATCGGCAGCGTCAACGAAGACTTCGCGGTGGAAAGCATCGCCGGGGATATCTTCCAGCTCGGTAACACGTCCTACAGAATTCTGCGGGTCGACGCCGGCAAAGTGCGGGTCGAGGACGCCCATGGCCAGCCGCCGACCATCCCCTTCTGGCTCGGTGAAGCGCCGGGGCGCAGCAACGAACTGTCGGCGGCGGTCGCGCGCCTCCAGGGCCAACTGGATGCGTTGCTCAGTGCTACGCCGGGCGAGCTGCACGCCGCTCAGGAATGGCTCACCGGCACCCTCGGCCTGAACCGCGCCAGCGCCGAGCAGATCCTCGATTACCTGGCGCGCACGCGCTTGGCCCTGGGTGCGTTGCCGTCCCAGGACACGTTGATCATGGAGCGGTTTTTCGACGCATCCGGCGGCACGCAATTGATCATCCACACGCCGTTCGGCAGTCGCGTCAACCGCGCCTGGGGCCTGGCCCTGCGCAAGCGATTCTGCCGCACATTCAATTTCGAATTGCAGGCGGCCGCCAGCGAAAATGCGATCGTGCTGTCGCTGTCCACCAGCCACAGTTTCGAGCTGGATGAAGTGTGGCGTTACCTCAATAGCCACAGCGCCGAACACATCCTGATCCAGGCTGTGCTGGATGCGCCACTGTTCGGCGTGCGTTGGCGCTGGAATGCCGGTGTGGCGCTGGCGTTGCCGCGCTACACCGGAGGACGCAAGGTCGCGCCGCAGATCCAGCGCATGAAAAGCGAAGACCTGATCGCCAGTGTGTTCCCCGACCAGATCGCCTGCCTGGAAAACCTCGCTGGCGAGCGCGAAGTGCCCGAGCATCCATTGGTGGAACAAACCCTCGATGACTGCCTGCACGAAGCCATGGACAGCGACGCCTGGCTGGCCCTGCTGCGACGCATGGAGCGCGGCGACGTGCGCCTGATCAGCCGCGACCTGCCGGCGCCCTCCCCCATGGCTGCGGAAATTCTCAGCGCGCGGCCCTACACCTTTCTCGACGATGCGCCGCTGGAAGAACGGCGCACCCAGGCCGTGCTCAACCGGCGCTGGAGCGACCCGCAGAGCACCGACGACCTCGGCGCCCTGGATGCGGAGGCCATCGCTGGCGTGCGCGAAGAAGCGTGGCCGGCGCCCAACGGGCTGGATGAAATGCATGAGGCGCTGATGAGCCTGGCGTGCATCGCCAGCAGCGAAGTCACCCCGCAATGGGCGCAGTGGCTGCAGGCGTTGGCCAAGAGTGGTCGCGCCTATCAACTGCACACTCACTTGCACACCCGCCTGTGGGTCGCGGTTGAACGCCTGAGTTGTGTGCAGACAATCTACCCCGGCAATGTGCCGTTGCTGCCCGGTTTCGATGAGCCCTGGACCCTTGAGGAGGCCGTGACCGAAGTGCTGCGCGCGCGCCTCGGTGGGTTCGGCCCACTGAGCCTGATCGAGATCGCCGCGCCCCTGGCCTTGCCGGTGGCGGATGTGACCCAGGCACTCGCCCGCCTGGAGCAGGAAGGCTACGTGCTGCGCGGGCATTTCAGCCCTGGCGCCACCCAGGAGCAATGGTGCGAACGCCACCTGCTGGCGCGCATCCATCGCTACACGGTCAAGCGCCTGCGCCGGGAAATCGAGCCGGTGGCATTGCAGGACTTCATGCGTTTTCTGTTCGATTGGCAGCACGTGTCCGACAGCACCCGTGGCCAGGGCAGCGCGATGTTGCCGCAGATCGTCGGGCAGTTCGAAGGCTATGCCGCCGCCACGTCCGCCTGGGACAGCGACCTGCTCAGTGCACGCCTCAAGGACTATTCCTCCACCTGGCTTGACGCGCTGTGCCGCAGCGGCAAGCTGGTGTGGACGCGCTTGAGCAACAAGACCAGCGCCATCGCATTGCGCAGCACGCCGGTGGTGTTGCTGCCACGCAGCCAAGTGGGGCTGTGGAGCGGCCTCACCGAACTCACTGACGCCACCACGCTGTCGCCCAAGGCGCAAAAGGTGCACCAGGCCCTGCGCGATCACGGCGCGCTGTTTTTTGATGAACTGGTGCACGAAGCCCACTTGCTGCGCAGTGAACTGGAAACCGCCTTGCAGGAACTGGTAGGCGCCGGGTTGGTGAACGCCGACAGCTTCGCCGGCCTGCGCGCCCTGACCACCCCCGCCAGTAAACGCCAAGCGCGCAGCAGCCGGCGTGGGCGCGGGGCGTTTGTGGGCGGTATGGACGATGCGGGTCGCTGGGCGCTGGTCCGGCGCCCGTCGACCGCCGCCGGCCCGCACTCGGCCGAAACCCTGGAGCATGTGGCGATGACCCTGCTGCGCCGCTATGGCGTGGTGTTCTGGCGCCTGCTGGAACGCGAGGCAGAATGGCTGCCGAGTTGGCGCGAACTGCTGCGCACCTTTCACCGCCTGGAAGCGCGCGGGGAGATCCGTGGCGGGCGGTTTGTGAGTGGCTTGGCGGGGGAGCAATTTGCGTTGCCGGAGGCGATTCCATTGCTGCGTGAAGTGCGGCGTCGGCCCCATGATGGGAGTTTGATTGCAGTATGTGGCGCGGACCCGTTGAACCTGGTGGGCACGCTGTTGCCAGGCAGCAAGGTGCCGGCAGTGAGTGGCAATCGAGTTGTGTACCGGGATGGGTTGCCGGCAGCGGTGATGGTGGCGGGTAAGCAGCAGGTGTTGCTGGAGGTGGATCAGCAGGTGATTCAGGAAAAATTGATCAGGCATTGAGCCTGTATTGACCCTGCTGCCCTCATCGCGGGCAAGCCCGGCTCCCACATGGGAGTGCATTCCAAGTATGGGAGCTGGCTTGCCTGCGATGAGGCCTCAACCGTCAACATCACTTATTGAGGCCTGGGCTGCTCCGTCAACACCACCGACGCCGGCAACTCCTCATCCGGCTCATCCACCTGCGGCGTACGCTTGGGCAACAGCACCTGCTGTGGATAAGTCTGCGCGAAGTGCACCTCATCACAGTTATCCACAAGTTTTTTCAACCGCTGGTTAAACGCACGACTCACCGCATATTGCCCGCCCGACACGGTGCGGAACTGCGCGGTGAGTACGACGCCGTTAAGGTCCATTTTGTCGACGCCAAACACCTCCAGCGGCCCTTGCAGGTTGTACTTGAGGAACACGTCATCGCGGATCGACTGCCCCGCTTCGCGGATCAACTCCACGGCTTTGTCCACGTCCGTGTCGTAGGTGAACTGCACCGAGAAGAACGCGTAGGCGAATTGTCGCGACTGGTTGGTGACCGCCTTGATTTGCCCGAACGGCACCGAGTGCACAAAGCCCTTGCCGTCGCGCAGGCGCAAGGTGCGGATGGTCAGGCCTTCGACCGTGCCGGCGTGGCCGGAGTCGAGTACCACCCAGTCGCCAATGGACAGGGTGTCTTCGATGATGATGAACAGGCCGGTGATCACGTCCTGCACCAGTTGCTGCGAACCGAAACCGATGGCCAGGCCGACCACCCCGGCACCTGCCAGCAGCGGCGCAACGTTGATACCCAGGTTGGCCATGGTGGTGATCGCGCAAATCACCACCAGGATGATTTTCACCGCATTGCGCAGCAACGGCAGGATGGTCTTGACCCGCGTGCTGGGCTGGCGGCTGGAGCGTTTGTTGACTGGTGGTTTCAACGCTTCCTGGATGGCCGTGTCGAGCACCACCCAGAACAGCCAGGTCATCAGCAGGATCAGGCCGATGCTGCTGAGCGAGTCGCTGATCGCGCGGCCAATCGAGTTGCGCTCGGCGAATTCAAACAACGACACGCCCCAGATGCGCCCGAGGACCTCGATAAATGCCACCGCCATTACGATGCGCAACAGCGCATGCAGCAGACTGAGGAAGCGCTCTTTGTAGGCACTGCTGCGCTGGATCGCCACTTGGCTGCGGGATTTGAACAGGTGTTGCAGTACCGTGCTGAGGAATACCGTGCCAATCAGCAAGATCGTCGTGAACAACGCACAGCGCAGCACCTTCTGGTTGTCGTCGCCGGCCCCGATCAGGTTGATCGCCGAGACCAGCACCATCAGCAGGATCGGCCAGTACCACAGCCCCGAAAAGATGCGCAGTGATTGCTGCAAGGCCGGGTGTTTGAGGCGCTGGGCCAATGGCCGGTTGCGGATCAAGTGGGCAACCGGGCGGCGCAGGCGAACCACCAGCACACCGAAGATCACCGTCGCAAACAGGCCGGTGAAGACCGCGATGCTGCTGGTGATATTGCCGCCCAATTGGCGTGCGATCTGCGGGCTGGTCAAGGCGTCGCTGAGGGCGGCGAGGAAGCCGATCAGGAACAGCGGCTTGGGGCAGTAGTCGCGAATGATCTGCACCGCTGGGCGCTTGTGTCCGACATTGAACATGACGATCACGCACAGCAGCATCGAGGTAGAAAAGATGCCGCTGCTGGTGGCGTAGGCAAAACACAGCGCCAGCGCGCGCCCCACGGAGGTGGGCAGAAAATGGCTGACATACAGCGTGAGAGGCAGGCACACCAGCGCCGGCAGTGTGTAAGGCACTACATAGCCCAGCACGGAGTGGAGACGGTGGCGCCGTTCGAAAAACGTGCGCTGCCCCAGGCGCCGCACAATCACACGCCCCAGTAACGTCAGCAGCGTAAAGGCGCCGATCCACACACCGGACAACAACAAAAAGTCCCCGGCGACGCTCCACGGCGAGCGCTCAGTGGTTTGGTTGACCAGGCGGCCGACTTCGTTCGCGGCCCGGTCGGCACGCAGGCGCCATTCGTCAATGAAGTTCTGGTTGAGGTCCAGCTTCTGCTGCACATCATCGATGCTGGAGCTGATCGCCCCGAGAAGCCCGCCCTCCACCAACAATTCCGGCTTGGCCGGCGCTTCGGGTTCAGGCGCGGTGGCCGCGGCTTGCAGTGCGCCGCTGCCGCAAAACAGCAGCGCGCCGAGCAGTAATGCAGTCTTTGGATTCAGCAAAACACCGGGCTCCTTCAACAGGGTCTGTAAGGAACTGACGGGTTTGAGCCTTGATCGTTCCCCTTTTGCGGCATCTTTGACTTGCAGGCAAATATCAAATGCCAATCCCTGGCTTTTTCAGCAACTGCCGACACCCGACACTGCGCTCCTGATTGAAACCCACCGGAGTTGCAGCCATGCCCATTGCCTTGCTCGCGCTGACCCTCAGCGCTTTCGCCATCGGGACGACCGAGTTCGTCATCGTTGGCTTGCTACCCACCATTGGCGCCGACCTCGGCGTCGACCTGCCCTCCGCCGGCCTGCTGGTCAGCCTCTACGCCCTGGGCGTGGCCATCGGCGCGCCGGTGCTCACGGCCCTTACCGGCAAGGTGCCGCGCAAATTCCTGCTGCTGTCGCTGATGGTGCTGTTCACCCTCGGCAACCTGCTGGCCTGGAAGGCGCCGAGCTATGAATCCCTGGTGCTGGCGCGGATCGTCACCGGCCTGGCCCACGGCGTGTTTTTCTCGATTGGCTCGACCATCGCCACCAGCCTGGTGCCCAAGGAAAAAGCCGCCAGTGCGATTGCGATCATGTTTACCGGCCTGACCGTCGCACTGGTCACCGGCGTGCCGCTGGGTACGTTTATCGGCCAGCATTTCGGCTGGCGTGAAACCTTCCTCGCCGTTTCGGCGCTGGGTGTGATCGCGTTTATCGGCAGCCTGATCTACGTGCCGAACAACATCGCCCACAGCAAACCCGCGTCCTTGCTGCAGCAACTGCACGTGCTCAAGCAACCGCGCTTGCTGCTGGTATACGCCATGACGGCCATCGGCTACGGCGGCTCGTTTATCGCATTCACTTTCCTGGCGCCGATCCTTCAGGATATTTCTGGCTTCAGCGCCAGCACCGTGAGCCTGGTGCTGCTGGTGTACGGCGTATCGGTCGCCGCCGGCAACATCTGGGGCGGCAAGCTGGCGGATAAACGCGGCCCGATCAGCGCGCTGAAAATTATCTTCGCCCTGCTCGCCGCCGTGTTGTTCGTGCTGACCTTCACCGCCGGCACCCCCTGGCTGGCCCTGGCCACCGTGCTGGTGTGGGGTGCGGTCGCTTTCGGTAACGTGCCGGGCCTGCAGGTGTATGTGGTGCGCCAGGCTGAGCATCACACGCCGCAAGCGGTGGATGTGGCCTCGGGGCTCAATATCGCCGCGTTCAACCTGGGGATCGCCGGTGGCGCCTGGGCGGGTGGTTTGATCGTGGCGCATATGGGGCTGATTCACACCGCCTGGATCGGTGGGCTGGTGGTGCTGGTGGCATTGGCACTGACCGCCTGGAGTGGCCGACTTGATCGGTTGGGGCCGGTGTATGCCGAGTCGTCGACCCGGGTCGTGGCCGGGCACTGACTCGCTCCCACAGTTGGTTTATGCCGTCTGTAGGAAGCTGGAAACTTTCGGTCAAAAATCGTAGTCAGCCATAAACGGGGGCCTGGCCCCCACTTCTTTCACAGGAGCAACCATGGCTGCGATACCCGACTGGGTGCCCATCACCCCCAGCGTCGCCATCACACGCTTCACGGTGCTGACGGTCAATATCCACAAGGGCTTCACCGCCCTGAATCGACGTTTCATCCTGCCCGAGCTACGGGAAGCGGTGCGCAGCGTGGGCGCCGACATGGTGTTCCTGCAGGAAATCCACGGCACCCACGAGCGTCACCCCCAGCGCTTCAGCGACTGGCCAAACATGCCGCAATACGAGTTCCTGGCCGACAGCATCTGGCCGCAGTTCGCTTATGGCCGCAATGCGGTCTACCCCCACGGCGACCACGGCAATGCGCTGCTGTCGAAATTCCAGATCGTGCGCCACGACAACCTGGATATTTCCCAAAGCGGCCATGAAAACCGTGGCCTGTTGCACTGCGTGCTGCGCCTGCCGGGCACCGGCCAGGAGGTGCATGCGATCTGTATTCACCTGGGCTTGCGCGAGGTGCATCGCCAACAGCAATTGCGTCTGATCGAGCAGCGCATCAGCGAGATCCCGGCCGACGCGCCGCTGATTGTCGCTGGCGATTTCAATGACTGGCGCCAGAAGGCCGACTTGAGCCAGAGCGGCCTGAAGGAAGTATTCGTGCAAACCCTGGGCAAACCCGCGCGCACCTTCCCAGCGCGCCTGCCGTTGCTGCCGCTGGACCGCATCTACGTACGAAACTTGAAGGTGCACAACCCCCGGGTGCTGACGACGCGGCCCTGGTCCCATCTGTCCGACCATGTGCCGCTGTCGGTGGAGATCGAGCTATGAACGTGGCCATTGAGCATATTTCCACCGATCAGCCGCCCGACGAGGCCAAGGCCCGCGACCTGGATTACGGCTGGCAGAGCGGCAACCAGGTCGAGTTGCTGGAGAACGGCGAGGCGTACTTTCCCAAGGTTTTCGAGGCGCTGCGCGAGGCCCGGCGCGAGATTCTGCTGGAGACCTTCATCCTCTTCGAGGATAAGGTGGGCCATGAATTGCAGGGCATTCTGATCGAAGCCGCGCAGCGCGGCGTGAAGGTGGTGGTGAGCCTGGATGGCTTCGGTTGCGGCGAGCTGAGCCCGGCATTTCTCGGCGAGCTGGCCGAGGCTGGGGTGGCCGTGCAGATGTTCGACCCGGCCTCCAAGACACTGGGCATTCGCACCAATTGGTTTCGCCGCTTGCACCGCAAGATTGTGGTGGTGGACGCCGAGGTCGCGTTCATCGGCGGGATCAATTTTTCCGCCGACCACCTGGGTGATTACGGCCCCGAAGCCAAGCAGGATTACGCGGTTCGCGTGATTGGCCCGGCGGTGGCGGACTTGCATCATTTCGCCCTGGCACAAAGTGGCCGCCAGCCACGCACGCGTCGTGGCTGGCGGCGGCGCCAGCAACGGCCTGCGCTGTGGTCCACCGACAAAGGCGACGGCCAGGTGCGCCTGATTTATCGCGACAATGTGCAGCACCGCGATGACATCGAAGAAGCCTACATCCATGCACTGAGCCAAGCGCAAAAACGCGCGGTGATCGCCAACGCGTATTTCTTCCCCGGCTACCGCCTGCTGCGGGAAATCCGCAATGCCGCGCGACGTGGCGTGCAGGTGCAACTGATCATGCAGGGTCAGCCCGACGTGCTGTTGGCCAAGCTGGCGGCACGCATGCTCTACGACTACCTGCTCAAGGATGGCGTGGTGAT
This sequence comes from Pseudomonas sp. AC112, assembly GCF_979253545.1. NCBI lineage: Bacteria > Pseudomonadati > Pseudomonadota > Gammaproteobacteria > Pseudomonadales > Pseudomonadaceae > Pseudomonas > Pseudomonas sp. AC112. The sequence continues at coordinate 2,964,912 of NZ_CEEDCM010000001.1, read as the reverse complement.
TCACGAATATTGCCAGCGCCCGCTGCACGGCAAGGTGGCGCTGGTGGATGACGACTGGAGCACCGTGGGCTCAAGCAACCTGGACCCGCTGAGCCTGGCGTTGAACCTGGAAGCCAACGTGTTGATTCGCGACCGGGCGTTCAATCAGCAGTTGTATGAACGCCTGGAAACCCTGGCCAAGAACCACTGCCAGACCATGCCCGAGAACCGCAAGCCACGCCTGTGGCTGTGGCGCTTGACCGTGGGTTTCCTGGTGTTCCATGTGATGCGCCACTTCCCTGCGCTGACGGGCTGGCTGCCGGCGCACAAACCGCGACTCAAGCCGTTTGAGGCCCAGCACCATGACGTCTGAAACCCAAGGTTCGCGATTCAAGCGTTGGAAAAAACCGCTGACCATCGCCTTCTTCCTGGTGCTGATCGTCCTGTTCACCCTGCTCGCGCGCCGCATCGACTGGAGCGAGGTGGTGCAGACCCTGGGCGACTTCAAGGTGCGCACCTTGGTGATCGCCAGCGCGCTGACGCTGTGCAGTTTCCTGGTCTACGCCAGCTTCGACCTGATCGGTCGCACCTACATTCGCCAGAACCTGGTGTGGAAGCAGATCCTGCCGGTGGGCATCATCAGCTACGCGTTCAACCTCAACCTGAGCGCGTGGGTCGGCGGTATCGCCATGCGTTATCGGCTGTATTCGCGGCTGGGGGTGAGCACCGGCAATATCGCCAAGATCCTCGGCCTGAGCCTGGCCACCAACTGGTTCGGCTATATGGCGATCGCCGGGGTGGTGTTCAGCAGCGGGCTAGTCACCATGCCGCCGGGGTGGAAAGTCAGCACCACGGCGTTGCAAGGCATCGGCGCGCTGTTGGTGCTGGCCAGCCTGGGTTACCTGGTGGCCTGCCAGTTTTCAAAGAAACGCGCGTGGACCATTCGCGGCATGGAGATCAACCTGCCGTCGGTGCGCATGGCGTGCCTGCAGTTGCTGTTGGGCGCGTTGAACTGGTCGCTGATGGCCGCGGTGATCTTCACCCTGCTGCCGGCGAAACTCGACTATCCGCTGGTGCTGGGTGTGCTGTTGATCAGCGCGATTGCCGGGGTGCTCACCCATATCCCGGCCGGGCTGGGCGTGCTGGAGGCGGTGTTTATTGCACTGCTGCAGCATGAGGCGTCGCGGGGCAGTTTGCTCGCCGGGTTGATTGCGTACCGGGCGATCTATTTTATTGTGCCGCTGCTGATTGCGCTGGTGATGTACCTGGGGGTGGAGGCGAAGGCCAAGGCGTTGCGGGTGAAGAAGACACCGGCTTGATCCCTGTCGCGGGCAAGCCAGCGCCTACAGTTTGAATGCGTCCCCTGTAGGAGCCGGCTTGCCGACGATAGCCATCTAAAGGACACCCCCTACTGGGACTGAATGATGCTCAACCGCTCACCCACCACCATCTCGGTGATCCAATCCACCAGGATCGAGGTATAGGCCTGCTGCGACACCGGATCGCTGAGGGAATGGTCGGCGCCATCGATGATGCGATGGGTCAGGGAGTGCGTCTGCTGGCACGCCGCGCGGTAACTCATGATGGTGGCGTGGGGCACATGATCATCGGTTTCAGACTCGACGATCAGCACATCTCCGGTAAACGCCGAGCACGCGTGCAAGGCGCGGTTGGTTTCGGCATGCACCAGCGTGCTGCGGTAATCCATCAGATCGGCCTTATCCAGATCACGCTTGGGCTTGAGCCATTCCTGGTCGCGGTACAGCGCCGGTACGCGCAGCGCCAGCCAGCGCACCGGGCGCAGTGAGGTGAGGATGGCCGCCAGGTACCCGCCGTAGCTGGTGCCCACCACCGCCACCGCCGAGGTGTCGATGGCCGGGTGGGACAACAACCGGTCGTAGGCCGCCAGCAGGTCGCGCAGGTTGTCCTCACGGGTGACGCGGGACAACGGAATGCCGGTGCCGGCGTGGCCACGCAGGTCGAAGGTCAGGCACACACAGCCCAGGCCGGCGATGCCTTTGGCGCGTTCGAGGTCGCGCTCCTGGCTGCCGCCCCAGCCGTGCACAAACAGCACCCCCGGTACTTTGGACTTGGGACTCAGGAAGGTGCCGCTCATCTGTTCGTCGTCGATATCGATCGCAATGCTTTCGCTTCTAGCCGTCATAAGATTTAACCGTCACGTACTTGAGAAGAAACTCGCTGTTTTCCGCCGGCCCGCGATACACCTCGATAGCATCGGCAGGCAGGGGTTGGTCCACGTAGGTTTCCACCGAGGACACGTGGATCGCGCGCAAGCCGGGGTGATTGATAAAACTCTGCAACGCCGCGACTTCCGCGCTGCTCGCCCCGCCCATGCGCCAGGATTGTTCGAGCACGCCACTGCGCCGCTGGCCGTCACTGTCCAGGCCTTGGGCGATGTCGTAATTGCGCCGAGAGGCATAAAAACCCGGGTAGGCCTCATCGGCGGCATTGTCGAAAACCTGGGCTTGTTCGATGGCTTCGCGTACATCACCGGGCAAGTCGAGCGTTAACAGGTTTTCGTAGCCACCGGGCACTACCAGCAGGTTGGAGCCGCCATAGACATCTTCGCCCTGCCCGTCTTTCGTCAGGTATTGCTCGCCGCAGTAGCTGAAAACGTGCTCACCGATAAAGCTCTGGCCGACACTGTGGGTGATCACGTCGTGCAGGTCTTGCTCCAGCACCACGCCTTGATTGAACAGTTCTGCGGCGTCGGGTCGCGCCAGCACGGCGTCGAATTCGTCAAGGCTGTGGATAACTTCCTGCCCACGGCCCGCGCAGGCGTGCACGGGTTTCAAGCGCAGGGGCCCACTGTCGAGCAGGCGGGTGGCGGCGGGCCGTGCGTCCTCCAGGGCGAACACGCTCAAGCCATCCAGCACCACCGGTCGCACACGCTCGCAAAACAATGCCGACCAGCCTTCCGGCGCCTTGGCCTCAGGGCCGAGCAAGCCATGGCTGATCGCTTTGGTGCAGATGAAGTCGTGGTCGACGTACCCGCCCCACAGGTCCTCCGGGCCATTGATGTTGAGCGCCCGCGCCTGCGCTGGGCCGACCAGGGTTTGCGTGGGCAGCAGGTACAGCGCGCGCCCCGCATGCAGATCGGGGTCGTAGCTGCCGCCGAATTTGAGCCCGAGTATCTGCGCCAGCCAGCGCGCCAGGGCGCGGTTGGTTTCGACCTCGTGCAGCGGCGCGCCCTCGCGTGTGGAGTGAGCCACTACCAGCTTCTTGCGTTGAGTTGGGGTCATGCGTCCCCCTTGGCTATCGCGCCCTGTGTGTGCCAAGAAGGTTGCAGGGATCAGGCCAAGGCTATTTCGCAGGAGAAGGTTTTCGAATCAAGCAGTTGCCCGAAAACCAATGGCAGTTGGCCTGCCTCATTCTGCACGACGTTGCGTTGGGGTCGCGGCGTTCTGCACGATTCAGACGCCAAAACGGCTGCGGTAATCGCTGGGCGCCAAGCCGGTGATTTTCTTGAAGGTGGCGCGGAAGGCGCCGGGGTCCTGGTAGCCCACGGTCCAGGCGATATGGTCAATGGTGCCATTGGTGAACTCAAGCATCTGCCGCGCCTTGCCCACACGCAGGTGCTGGCAGTACTCGGTGGGTTTCAAACCGGTGGCATTGCGAAAACGCCGCAGGAACGTACGCGCTTCCAGGCCTGCCTCTTGGGCCATCGCCGCCACGCTAGCCTCCACCGCACCGCTGGCCTGCAGCCAGTGCTGAGCTTTGAGGATGGCTGCATCACCGTGGCCGAGAATCGGCGCAAAGTTGCTGCCGCACTGGCTGGCACTGTCACTGTGCTCGATCACTAGGAAACGCGCCGTATCCGCCGCGATGCTGGGGCCCATCAGGCGGTCGACCAGGCGCAGGCCAAGTTCGGACCAGGCCATCAAGCCGGCGGTGGTGATCAGGTCGCCGTCATCGACGATCGGCTTATCCGCCTCCAGGCGTACGGCCGGGTAGCGGGCTGCGAAGGATTTGGCGGAAGACCAGTGGGTGGTAGCGCTGCGTCCATCAAGCAATCCACTGCGCGCCAGCATGATCGAGCCAATGCACACACCGCCCAGTACCGTGCCCGCCGCGTGTTGCTGGCGAAGCCATCCCAGTAACGCAGGGGGCGCCTGGTCTTCGGTAAACTCCCCGATCGAGGGCGGTACCAGCACGGCCATCATCGGTTGATCCGGGCCGGGGTGGCTGCTGAATACGCGCACCGGTGTGCCGGTCGCATCCACCTGCCAATGGCTGACCCGCAGCAGCGGCAACTGCACGGATTGATGCTCGGCGGCGATCCGGTTGGCCACGCCGAACAGGTCGGTCAGGCCATGCACGGCCGCCAATTGCGCACCTTGGTAGATCAACACGCCCAACTCAACAACGACCATTGTCAGTTTTCCCCCTGTTATTGTCGGTGCAGCCAATCCCAGGTGCAGGCGCCAGCTAAGATACTGAGCCCATCAACCCATCACGAGGCAACACACATGGCCAAGCAAGCGCTCATCCTAATCGATATCCAGAACGACTACTTCCCCCAGGGCAAGTGGCCACTCGACGGCGTGGACGCCGCAGCAGACAAGGCCGCGCAGGTGTTGCAGGCATTCCGCCAGGCGGGCGATGCGGTGATTCACGTGCGTCATGAGTTCACGTCCGAGGATGCGCCGTTCTTCACACCGGGCTCCGAGGGTGCGCATCTGCATAGCAAGGTGTTGAACGAGGGCAGTGAGCCGGTGGTGCTCAAGCACTTCGTGAATGCGTTTCGCGAGACCAACCTGCGCGCCCTGCTGGAACAACGCAGCATCACGGAACTGGTGGTGGTCGGCAGCATGAGCCACATGTGCATCGACGCGGTGGTACGGGCGGCAGCGGACTTGGGCTACAAGGTCACGCTGATCCATGACGCCTGCGCCACGCGGGACCTGGAGTTCAATGGCAAGGTGATCCCGGCGGCGCAGGTACATGACGCTTATATGGCATCACTGGCGTTCGGCTATGCAACCGTAGTGTCGACCGATGAGTTCCTCGCCCCCGTGTAGGAGGCTGCCGGCAATAGCGTCGTTACGGCCTACGCACTGGCAATGATGAAAAGGCGCGGAAAGGGCAACAGCACGGTGCCATCGGCCAGTGCTGGGTACGCCTGGGTAATCCGCGCCTGGTATTCCTGTAGGAAGGCAGCTTTTTCGCTGTCATCCAAAGGCGCGAGGAATGGCCTCAGTGCCGAAGCCTTGAACCACTCCACCACCGCCGCGTGATCCACCAATGGATGCAAATACGTGGTACGCCACACATCGACACTGCTGCAATGCTGACTCAGCAGCTCGTAGTAGTAACCCGCCGCGTGGCGTTCATTGTGTTTGACCGCGCCGATCTTGGCAGACCAAGGGCCATCAGCGGCGACTTCGCGGGCCAGCCGGTGGGCGGGCTCGTCGAGGTTGTCCGGCGTTTGCACCGCCAGCGTACCGCCGGGTGTCAGTTGGCGGACCAGGTGCGGGTACAACGCTGCGTGGTCGGGCAGCCATTGCAGCGACGCATTGGCCAGGATCACATCGAAGGCTTGCGTCGGATGCCACGCCCCGATATCCGCCAGTTCAAAATTCAGCGCCGGCAGCCGTTTGCGGGCGTCGACCAGCATGTCATCGGAGCTGTCCATGCCGGTGACGTGGGCCTGCGGATAACGCTCGGCCAGTACTTCGGTGGAGTTGCCGGGGCCGCAGCCCAGGTCGACGGCGGTATGCACCTCAGTATTCGGGATAGCCGCGACCAGGTCACGAACGGGACGGGTGCGCTGCTGTTCGAACATCGTGTATTGCTTGGCTGACCAGGTCATCACGGCTTTCCTTCTTTTTGAGGTTGGCTACAGCCTAATTCTTGTGAGCCATGAGAACAAATGCCAGGATTGGAGCCCTCCCATACCTGAAAAGTATCCCTATGCTGGAGCTTCGCCAACTCAAGGCCTTCGTCGCCATCGCCGAAGAAGGCTACATCACCCGTGCCGCCGAACGCCTGGGCATGCAGCAACCACCGTTGACCCGAATGCTGCAAAGCCTCGAAGCCGAATTGGGCGTGGTGTTGATGGAGCGCTTACCCCGTGGCGTGCGCCCTACCACTGCCGGGCTCGCCTTGCTGGACGAAGCGCGGGAGATGCTCGCCCAAGCCGAAGGGATTGCAGAGGTAGTACGCCGCGCGGCACGCGGTGAACGCGGGCGGCTGGCGATCGGCTTCACCAGTTCGGCGGCACTGCATCCCTTCGTGCCGAGCGTGCTGCGGCTGTTTCGTGAAACCTTTGTCGGCGTCACCGTGGTGTTGGAGGAAGCCGGTACCGGCGAACTGCTGGACGCGCTGGCGCACGAGAAACTCGACGCGGCGTTTATCCGTTCGCCGCTCAGCGGGACGCAATCGCTGCAAGACGAACCGATCCTGGTGGAGCCCATGCTGCTGGCGCTGCCGACGGACCACCCGCTGGCAAGCGACTTCGCATCCCCCCTGCCCTTGGCGGCCTTGGCGACCGAGTCCTTCGTGCTGTATCGCCGTCGCGTGGGCCTGGGGTTGTATGACGCGATCCTGGTGGCCTGCCGCGAAGCCGGGTTCAGCCCGCAGGTGGTGCAGGAAGCGCCGCGCATGACCGCGACACTGAGCCTGGTAGCGGCTGGGCTTGGGGTGTCCATAGTGCCGGCGTCGATGCAGCGGTTGCGCGGTGACGGCATCGTTTATCGGGCGTTGACGGAGTGCCGGAGCCTGGTGGCGCCGTTGCATTTGGCGACGCGGGTTGGGGATGGCTCGGCGGTGTTGCAACGGTTCAAGGACATGGTCGTCACCGCCGCGTCGACTGAGGCGGATCACGGGTAATAAAAAACCCCCGAGGCCTGAGCCAACGGGGGTTTTGTGCGTTCCGGGTATTAAACCTTAGAACGGGATATCGTCATCAAAGCTGTCGAAATCCGGCGCTGGCTGCGGCGCGGCCTGCTGTGGCGCTGGACGCGACTCACGCTGTGGCTGCTGGCTTGGCTGCGGACGCGACTGCTGTGGACGCGGTGCCGAGTTGGACATGCCGCCCTGGCCCTGTTGGTCGCCCTGTGGACGGCCGCCCAGCAGTTGCATGGTGCCTTGCATGTCGACCACGATTTCGGTGGTGTAACGCTTGATGCCGTCTTTTTCCCACTCGCGGGTCTGCAGCTTGCCTTCGATGTACACCTGCGAACCTTTGCGCAGGTATTCACCGGCGATCTCTGCGACCTTGCCGAACATCGACACACGGTGCCATTCGGTTTTCTCGACCTTCTGGCCGGTCTGCTTGTCGGTCCACTGTTCGCTGGTCGCCAGACTCAGGTTGGTCACGGCGTTACCGTTAGGCAAGTAGCGAACTTCGGGATCCTGGCCGCATGTACCGACCAATATGACTTTGTTAACCCCACGGGCCATAACGTTCTCCTAGGCTGGGCGCGCTGTCGGCACTGGGTTGACCAGTTGCTCGAGCGTCGCGCGATCCAATAATTCGGTGTCCAATTTGATGTAGATGGCGGCTTCTTCAGCGACAACCACGGCATCGGTAACCCCTGTAACGGCCTTAAGGCGCTCGACCAGACCGGCTTCGCGGATCGCTTCAGGCGATAACGGCAAACGCAGACTCGTCACATAGGGAGGTTCGCGCATGGTAACAGCAAAGGCTAGCCAGAGGGCAGCCAGACCTGCGCATCCAAGGAACACAACCGACAAACCGCCATGCTGGAACATCCAGCCACCCATGATGCCGCCCAGTGCAGAACCCAGGAACTGGCTGGTGGAATACACCCCCATCGCCGTCCCTTTACCGCCGGCCGGTGAAACTTTGCTGATCAGCGAAGGCAACGAAGCCTCCAGCAGGTTGAACGCGGTGAAGAACACCACCGTGCCGATTACCAGCGCCCGCAGGCTGTCGCCGAACTGCCAGAAGAATAGCTCAGTGAGCATCAGCGTCGCGACGGCGCCGAGCAGGATTCGTTTCATTTTGCGTTTTTTCTCGCCATAGATAATGAACGGGATCATGGCGAAGAACGAAATCAACAAAGCGGTGAGGTACACCCACCAGTGCTGCTCCTTGGGCAGGCCGGCTTTTTGCACCAGCGCCAGGGGCAAGGCGACGAAGCTGCACATCAGCATTGCGTGCAACACAAAGATACCCAAATCCAGGCGCAGCAGGTCCGGGTGCTTGAGCGTTGGCAGCAATGCCTGGCGGGCGACGCCGGACTCGCGGTGCTGCAACGTGCCGGTAGAGCGCGGCACCATAAAGGCCACGATCACGATACCGAACAACGCCATGCCGCCAGTGGCCAGGAACAGCCCGTGCAGGCCGAATGCGCGGGTCAGCAAGGGGCCAACCACCATCGCCACGGCAAACGACAGGCCGATGGTCATGCCGATCATGGCCATGGCCTTGGTGCGGTGTTGCTCGCGGGTCAGGTCTGACAGCAACGCCATGACGGCCGCGGAAATCGCACCGGCACCTTGCAGGATACGCCCGGCGATCACGCCCCAGATTGAATCGGACTGCGCTGCGAGCACACTGCCGAGGGCGAACACGATCAGCCCCAGGTAGATCACTGGGCGGCGGCCAATGCGGTCGGAAATGATCCCGAACGGGATCTGGAAGATCGCCTGGGTCAGGCCATAGGCGCCAATCGCCAGGCCGATCAATGCGGGGGTCGCACCTGCGAGATCCATCCCATAGGTCGCCAGCACCGGCAACACCATAAACATGCCCAGCATACGGAAGGCGAACACCAGGGCCAGACCGCTTGCCGCTCGGGTCTCGCCGCTACTCATGCGTTCGCTGTGGGGATCGTGCATGGAAAAACCTCGTGTGAACCGGCGGCGATTCTACCAGTCCCATCGATTGAGAGGGTATATGCGGCGCTTTGCCGCGCAGCTTTCATCTAAGGCTGCAAGCGGCCTTTTGACAGTGTATATTCATCCAGTCTTTAGCCGTATACTCCGGCATTATTTACGCCCGCCGTGCGAGGCCATCTTGGACAAGATCCTGATTCGTGGGGCTAGAACCCACAACCTGAAGAACATCGACCTGACCCTGCCCCGGGACAAACTGATCGTCATCACCGGCTTGTCCGGGTCCGGCAAGTCGTCCCTGGCGTTCGACACGCTGTATGCCGAAGGCCAGCGTCGTTATGTGGAATCGCTGTCGGCCTATGCCCGCCAGTTCCTGTCGATGATGGAAAAGCCCGACGTCGACACCATTGAAGGCCTGTCGCCGGCGATCTCCATCGAGCAGAAGTCGACCTCCCATAACCCCCGCTCCACCGTGGGCACCATTACCGAAATCTACGACTACCTGCGCCTGCTGTATGCACGCGTGGGTATTCCGCGTTGCCCGGACCACGACATCCCCCTGGAAGCCCAGACCGTCAGCCAGATGGTCGACCTGGTGCTGGCCCAGCCGGAAGGCGCCAAGCTGATGCTGCTGGCGCCGGTGATCCGTGAGCGCAAGGGCGAACACCTTTCCGTCTTCGAAGAGTTGCGCGCCCAAGGTTTCGTGCGCGCGCGGATCAACGGCAAGCTGTATGAGCTGGACGAAGCGCCGAAGCTCGACAAGCAGAAGAAGCACTCCATTGATGTGGTCGTCGACCGTTTCAAAGTGCGCGCCGATCTGCAGCAGCGCCTGGCGGAATCCTTTGAAACCGCGTTGAAGCTGGCGGACGGCATTGCCCTGGTGGCGCCGATGGACGACGAGCCGGGCGAAGAGATCATCTTCTCCGCGCGCTTTGCCTGCCCGATCTGTGGCCATGCCATCAGCGAGCTGGAACCCAAGCTGTTTTCCTTCAACAACCCGGCCGGCGCCTGCCCGACCTGTGATGGCCTGGGTGTGAAGCAGTTCTTCGACATCAAGCGCCTGGTCAACGGTGACCTGACGCTGGCGGAGGGTGCCATACGCGGCTGGGATAGGCGCAACGTCTATTACTTCCAAATGCTGGGGTCGTTGGCGTCGCACTATAAATTCAGCCTGGAAGTGCCGTTCAACCAACTGCCGGCAGACCAGCAGAAGGTCATCCTCAACGGCAGCGGTTCGCAGAACGTCGACTTCAAGTACCTGAACGACCGTGGCGATATCGTCAAGCGTTCCCACCCGTTCGAAGGCATCGTGCCGAACCTCGAGCGTCGCTACCGCGAGACCGAGTCGGCCAGCGTGCGCGAAGAGTTGGCGAAATTCCTCAGCACCCAGCCCTGCCCGGATTGCCGTGGCACCCGCCTGCGTCGTGAGGCGCGGCATGTGTGGGTGGGCGAGAAGACATTGCCAGCAGTGACCAACCTGCCGATCGGCGATGCCTGTGAGTACTTTGGTGTACTCAAGTTGACCGGTCGCCGTGGCGAAATCGCTGACAAGATCCTCAAGGAAATCCGCGAGCGCTTGCAGTTCCTGGTCAACGTTGGCTTGGATTACCTGTCGCTGGATCGCAGTGCCGACACCTTGTCCGGCGGCGAAGCCCAACGCATTCGGCTGGCCAGCCAGATTGGTGCCGGCCTCGTGGGTGTGTTGTACATCCTCGATGAACCGTCGATCGGCTTGCACCAGCGCGACAACGACCGCCTGCTAGGCACGTTGAAACATCTGCGGGATATCGGCAACACGGTGATTGTGGTCGAGCACGATGAAGACGCAATCCGCCTGGCGGACTACGTGGTCGACATTGGCCCGGGCGCGGGTGTGCATGGCGGACATATCGTAGCCGAGGGCACGCCTGCCGAAGTCATGGCTCATCCCGATTCGCTGACCGGCAAATACCTGTCCGGTCGTGTGAAGATCGAAGTACCGGCCAAACGTACCCCACGCAACAAGAAGCTGGCTCTGCACCTCAAGGGCGCGCGTGGCAACAACTTGCGCAATGTCGACCTGGAAATTCCGCTAGGCCTGCTGACCTGCGTGACCGGGGTTTCCGGCTCGGGCAAATCGACGCTGATCAACAACACACTGTTCCCCTTGAGTGCCACCGCGCTGAATGGCGCGACCACCCTGGAAGCCGCGGCCCATGACAGCATCAAAGGGCTGGAGCATCTGGACAAGGTGGTCGATATCGACCAGAGCCCGATTGGCCGTACACCACGCTCCAACCCGGCAACCTACACCGGTTTGTTCACGCCGATTCGCGAGCTGTTTGCAGGTGTTCCGGAATCCCGTTCACGGGGTTACGGGCCGGGCAGGTTCTCGTTCAACGTCAAGGGTGGTCGCTGTGAAGCATGCCAAGGCGATGGCCTGATCAAAGTGGAGATGCACTTTCTCCCGGACATCTACGTGCCGTGCGATGTGTGCAAGAGCAAGCGCTACAACCGCGAGACCCTGGAGATCAAATACAAGGGCAAGAGCATCCACGAAACCCTCGAGATGACCATCGAGGAAGCGCGGGTGTTCTTCGACGCAGTCCCAGCGCTGGCGCGCAAACTGCAGACGCTGATGGACGTGGGCTTGTCGTACATCAAACTGGGGCAATCGGCGACCACGCTATCAGGTGGTGAGGCGCAGCGGGTGAAGCTGTCCCGCGAGCTGTCCAAGCGCGATACCGGCAAGACCCTGTATATCCTCGATGAGCCGACCACCGGCCTGCACTTCGCGGATATCCAGCAACTGCTGGACGTGCTGCACCGCCTGCGCGACCACGGCAACACGGTGGTGGTGATCGAGCACAACCTTGATGTGATCAAGACCGCGGATTGGCTGGTCGACCTGGGGCCGGAAGGCGGCTCCAAGGGCGGCCAGATCATTGCCGTGGGCACACCGGAGCAAGTCTCCGAAATGCCGCAGTCGCACACCGGTTACTACTTGAAACCCTTGCTGGAACGCGACCGGGCCTGACTTATTCAGGCCCAATGAAAAGCCCCTGTCACTTTACGGTGACAGGGGCTTTTTCGTAGCCGGGAATCAGAACTGCGATTGCAGGTAATTCTCCAGGCCGATCAACTTGATCAGGCCCAACTGCTTTTCAAGCCAGTAGGTGTGATCTTCTTCGGTGTCGTTCAACTGCACCCGTAGGATTTCACGGGTGACGAAGTCGCTGTGCTGCTCACAGAGCTCGATGCCCTTGCAGAGCGCGGCACGGACCTTGTACTCGAGGCGCAGGTCGGCGGCGAGCATGTCAGGTACCGTGGTGCCCACATCCAGGTCATCGGGACGCATACGCGGCGTGCCTTCGAGCATGAGGATACGGCGCATCAGTGCGTCGGCGTGCTGTGCCTCTTCTTCCATCTCGTGGTTGATACGCTCATAGAGCTCGGTAAAGCCCCAGTCTTCGTACATGCGCGAGTGGATGAAATATTGGTCACGAGCAGCCAGTTCGCCCGTCAGCAACGTGTTGAGGTAATCGATTACGTCGGGGTGACCTTGCATCGCCCTACATCTCCCTGCTTGAAAGTCTGTAGTTTGAACCATGATGACTCGAAGGTCACGGGACCAACGGCAGAAAAGTGAAGATTTCCGGAGAAAAGTAGCTGAAATAACGCAAAAACCGCCCAAATGAGGGCGGTTCTGCTTATCGTTTAGAGTTAGTTAAGCGATACACCCAGTGCCTTTGCGATTGCTTCTCCATAAGCAGGATCTGCCTTGTAGAAGTGCTGCAACTGACGCTGGACGACATCACTGGAAACCCCACCCATGGCACCGGCGATGTTACTGGTGAGCAACGCTTTCTGCTCATCACTCATCAGGCGGAACAGCGCACCGGCGTGGCTGTAGTAATCAGTGTCTTCCCGGTGATCGTAACGATCAGCCGCACCGCTCAAGGCCAAAGCAGGCTCAGCGTATTGTGGTGCCTGTTTCGGAGCATCCGCGTAGCTGTTCGGCTCGTAGTTAGGCGCCGCGCCACCATTGCTGCCAAATGCCATTGAGCCATCACGCTGGTAGCTGTTCACAGGGCTGCGTGGAGCGTTGACCGGCAGTTGCTGGTGGTTGGTGCCAACACGATAGCGGTGAGCATCGGCATACGCGAACACACGACCTTGCAGCATACGGTCGGGCGACAGGCCTACACCTGGAACCATGTTGCTAGGACCGAACGCAGCCTGTTCCACCTCTGCGAAGTAGTTTTGCGGGTTGCGGTTCAGCTCCAGTTCGCCGACTTCGATCAACGGGAATTCTTTTTGCGACCAGGTCTTGGTCACGTCGAATGGATTCTCGTAATGAGCGTTGGCCTGGGCCTCGGTCATGATCTGAATGCAGACGCGCCATTTCGGAAAATCACCGCGCTCGATTGCACCAAACAAATCGCGCTGAGCGTAATCAGGGTCAGTACCGGCCAGGCGTGCAGCTTCGGCCGGCGCCAGGTTCTTGATGCCCTGCTTGGTCTTGTAGTGCCACTTGACCCAGTGACGCTCGCCGGCGGCGTTGATCAGGCTGTAGGTGTGGCTGCCGAAGCCGTGCATGTGACGGTAGCCATCAGGGATGCCACGATCCGAGAACAGAATGGTGACCTGGTGCAGCGCCTCCGGAGAGTGCGACCAGAAGTCCCACATCATTTGTGCACTCTTCAGGTTGCTTTGTGGCAGACGCTTCTGAGTGTGAATGAAGTCCGGGAACTTCAATGGGTCGCGTATGAAGAACACTGGGGTGTTGTTACCCACGATGTCCCAGTTGCCTTCTTCGGTGTAGAACTTCAGGGCGAATCCACGTGGATCGCGCTCGGTGTCAGCCGAACCGCGCTCACCGCCTACGGTAGAAAACCGCAGGAAGGTCGGGGTTTGCTTGCCGACGGCCTCAAACAGCTTGGCGCTGGTGTACTGCGTAATGTCTTGGGTAACGGTGAAGGTGCCATAGGCGCCCGAGCCCTTTGCGTGTACACGGCGCTCAGGAATGTTCTCACGGTTGAAGTGGGCAAGCTTCTCGATCAGATGAAAATCGTCGAGCAGCAGCGGGCCACGTGGGCCGGCGGAGCGGGAATTCTGATTATCCGCAACGGGAGCGCCGCTGGCGGTGGTAAGGATTTTATTCTGACTCATGCTCAATTTCCCTCAGGTCGGACTTGGAACTGCCGGCTAATCGGCTTGGAGGAAGTATTGATCATCAATATGACGCCTACAAATTCATTAAATTGTAGGCGTCGATAGAGAATAACTACCAGACTCCCCAGCCTTCATAGTGCCGAGCCCAACCCGTGGGCGCTTGTACGAATCGCGCTTTTGTTACGCGCACAAAAAACCGGGCACTAGGCCCGGTTCTTCGTTACAGCTTGTCGTCTTACTCGGCGCTTACAGCTTCGCCGGCAGTAGCACGATCAACCAACTCGACATACGCCATAGGCGCGTTGTCGCCAGTGCGGAAACCGCACTTGAGGATGCGCAGGTAGCCACCCTCACGGGTAGCGTAACGCTTGCCCAGGTCGTTGAAGAGCTTACCAACGATAGCTTTCGAACGAGTACGGTCGAAAGCCAGACGGCGGTTAGCCAGGCTGTCTGTCTTGGCCAAAGTGATCAGCGGCTCAGCAACGCGACGCAGTTCTTTAGCTTTCGGCAGTGTAGTTTTGATCAGCTCGTGCTCGAACAGCGACACCGCCATGTTTTGGAACATGGCCTTGCGGTGCGAGCTGGTACGGCTCAGGTGACGACCACTTTTACGATGACGCATGGTTCATTCCTTACCAAACTCACGTTCGGTGATTACGACGATCAGGCAGTCGCCTTGTCGTCCTTCTTAAGACTTGCAGGCGGCCAGTTGTCGAGGCGCATGCCGAGGGACAGACCGCGGGAGGCCAGAACGTCCTTGATTTCAGTCAAGGATTTCTTGCCCAGGTTCGGAGTCTTCAACAGTTCTACTTCGGTACGCTGAATCAGGTCGCCGATGTAGTAAATGTTTTCCGCCTTAAGGCAGTTAGCCGAACGTACAGTCAGTTCCAGATCGTCAACCGGGCGAAGCAGGATCGGATCGATCTCGTCTTCCTGCTCGATTACCACTGGTTCGCTGTCACCTTTGAGGTCGACGAACGCAGCCAACTGCTGTTGCAGAATGGTTGCAGCGCGGCGAATAGCCTCTTCAGGATCCAGAGTACCGTTGGTTTCCAGATCAATAACCAGCTTGTCCAGGTTAGTACGCTGCTCGACACGGGCGTTTTCCACCACGTATGCGATACGGCGAACCGGGCTGAACGAAGAGTCAAGCTGCAAGCGACCAATGCTGCGGCTTTCGTCTTCATCGCTCTGACGCGAGTCGGCCGGTTCATAACCACGACCACGAGCTACGGTGAGCTTCATGTTCAGGGCGCCGTTAGACGCCAGGTTAGCGATTACGTGATCGGGGTTAACGATCTCGACATCATGATCCAGCTGAATATCGGCAGCGGTAACCACCCCCGAACCCTTCTTCGACAAGGTCAGCGTAACTTCGTCACGGCCGTGCAGCTTGATAGCCAGACCTTTAAGGTTCAACAGGATTTCAATTACGTCTTCCTGTACACCTTCGATGGCGCTGTACTCGTGGAGCACACCGTCAATCTCGGCCTCGACTACTGCACAGCCGGGCATTGAGGACAACAGGATGCGGCGCAGCGCGTTGCCCAGGGTGTGGCCAAAACCACGCTCGAGAGGCTCGAGAGTAATTTTGGCGCGGGTTGGACTGACAACCTGCACATCAATGTGGCGGGGTGTCAGGAACTCATTTACCGAAATCTGCATGGATGCACCTATTTTCTAGCCCTTACTTGGAGTAGAGCTCGACAATCAGGCTTTCGTTGATGTCGGCGGACAGATCACTGCGAGCAGGAACGTTCTTGAAAACGCCCGACTTCTTCTCAGTGTCTACTTCTACCCATTCTACGCGGCCACGTTGGGCACACAGATCGAGAGCTTGGACAATGCGAAGTTGGTTTTTTGCTTTCTCGCGAACTGCGACCACGTCACCAGCACGAACCTGGTAGGACGGAACGTTTACGGTCTGACCGTTAACGCTGATCGACTTGTGCGATACCAGCTGACGGGATTCGGCACGAGTCGAACCAAAGCCCATACGGTATACAACGTTGTCCAGACGGCATTCGAGCAGTTGCAGCAGGTTTTCACCGGTTGCACCTTTTTTGCCAGCAGCTTCTTTGTAGTAGCCGCTGAACTGACGCTCGAGAACGCCGTAGATACGACGGACCTTCTGCTTTTCACGCAGTTGGGTGCCGTAATCGGACTGGCGACCGCGGCGTTGGCCGTGGATACCAGGTGCTGCTTCAATGTTGCACTTCGATTCGATCGCGCGCACGCCGCTCTTCAGGAAGAGATCGGTGCCTTCGCGACGAGCGAGTTTGCATTTTGGACCAATGTAACGAGCCATTCTTTACAATCTCCTGGATTACACGCGGCGCTTCTTCGGCGGACGGCACCCGTTGTGCGGGATTGGCGTCACGTCGGTGATGCTGGCGATCTTATAGCCACAGCCGTTCAAAGCACGGACAGCAGACTCACGACCTGGACCTGGACCTTTGACGTTAACGTCGAGGTTTTTCAGGCCATATTCCAGCGCAGCTTGGCCAGCACGTTCAGCAGCTACTTGAGCAGCAAACGGGGTGGACTTGCGGGAACCGCGGAAACCCGAACCACCGGAGGTAGCCCAAGAAAGCGCGTTACCTTGACGGTCGGTGATGGTCACGATGGTGTTGTTAAAAGAAGCATGGATGTGGGCGATGCCATCAACCACTGTCTTTTTAACTTTTTTACGAGGACGAGCAGCAGGTTTTGCCATGATAATTTTCCTGTCGATTCGCTGGGGCGATTACTTGCGGATCGGCTTACGCGGACCTTTACGGGTACGCGCGTTAGTCTTGGTACGCTGACCGCGTACTGGAAGACCACGACGATGACGCAGACCGCGATAGCAACCGAGGTCCATCAAACGCTTGATTTTCATGTTGATTTCACGGCGCAGGTCACCTTCAGTGGTGAACTTCGCCACTTCGCCACGCAGCGATTCAATCTGCTCGTCGCTCAGATCCTTGATCTTAGCGGCTGGGTTTACCCCAGCAACTGCGCAAATTTTCTGCGCAGTAGTGCGACCAACACCATAGATGTAGGTCAGCGAGATAACAGTGTGCTTGTTATCTGGAATGTTAACGCCTGCAATACGGGCCATTCAGTGGGACTCCAATTGACAGCTACCTACGCCCCGGAAGCCAAGAAATAGGGCGCGAGATAATATCGCTGTAATAACAAATAATCAACCCGGCAGCGCACTAGCTGCCGGGCTTCAAGCGGATCACACTCAGCCTTGGCGCTGTTTGTGACGCGGTTCCGCGCTGCAAATTACTCGAACAACACCTTCGCGGCGAATAATCTTGCAGTTACGGCACAGCTTTTTCACCGATGCACGAACTTTCATCACCAACTCCTCGAACCTTATGGGGTACTCAGCGCAACATGCCGCTGCCGTAGCCCTTCAGGTTGGCTTTCTTCATCAGGGATTCGTACTGGTGCGAAACGAGGTGCGATTGTACTTGGGACATGAAGTCCATCACAACCACGACCACGATCAGCAACGAGGTCCCGCCAAGGTAGAACGGAACGTTTGCTGCCACCACCAGGAACTGGGGCAACAAGCACACGGCCGTCATATAGAGAGCACCGAACAGGGTCAAACGAGTCAGAACGCCATCAATGTAGCGCGCAGACTGCTCACCTGGACGGATGCCCGGAATAAAGGCACCGGACTTCTTCAGGTTTTCCGCTACGTCTTTCGGATTGAACATCAACGCCGTATAGAAGAAGCAGAAGAAAATAATCCCTGCACTAAACAGCAGAATATTCAACGGCTGACCAGGAGCGATCGACTGAGAGAGGTCCTGCAGCCAGCCCATATTTTCAGACTGACCAAACCAGGTACCCAACGAAGCCGGAAACAGCAAAATGCTGCTCGCGAAAATTGCCGGAATAACACCGGCCATATTCACTTTCAGCGGCAAGTGGCTTGTCTGCGCAGCAAAAACCTTACGGCCCTGCTGACGCTTGGCGTAGTGAACAGCAATACGACGCTGGCCACGCTCAATGAACACCACAAAACCGATAATCGCTACTGCCAGCAAACCGATGGCAACCAGGGCGAAAATGTTGATATCACCCTGACGTGCAGACTCGAAAGACTGCCCAATCGCTCTCGGAAGACCGGCGACGATACCTGCGAAAATCAACATCGAGATACCGTTACCAACACCACGCTCAGTAATCTGCTCACCCAGCCACATCATGAACATCGCACCAGCCACAAACGTGGATACCGCGACGAAATGGAAGCCAAAGTCACCAGTGAACGCAACGCCCTGCCCGGCCAGGCCAACGGACATGCCGATAGCTTGAACCAGGGCGAGGACAACAGTGCCGTAGCGGGTGTACTGGCTAATCTTGCGACGGCCAGCTTCACCTTCCTTCTTCAACTGCTCCAGCTGCGGGCTGACGGCGGTCATCAGTTGCATGATGATCGATGCCGAAATGTACGGCATGATCCCCAGTGCAAAGATGCTCATCCGCTCCAGCGCGCCGCCGGAAAACATGTTGAACAAGCTAAGAATGGTCCCCTCATTCTGTCGAAACAGGTCTGCGAGTCGGTCCGGGTTGATACCTGGAACCGGGATGTGTGCGCCTATTCGGTAGACGATAATCGCCAGGAACAGAAAACGCAGACGAGCCCAAAGTTCAGACATACCGCCTTTGCCGAGCGCTGAGAGAGCACCTTGCTTAGCCATTTATTCCTCGAACTTGCCGCCAGCTGCTTCGATAGCCGAACGCGCACCTTTGGTGGCGCCGATTCCCTTGCCGATAGTGACAGCGCGAGTCACTTCACCGGACAGCATGATTTTCACACGCTGTACGTTGACGTTGATCACGTTGGCATCTTTCAGGGTCTGCACAGTAACGATGTCGCCTTCCACTTTAGCCAGCTCGGACAGACGCACTTCTGCGCGGTCCATGGCTTTCAGGGATACGAAACCGAACTTAGGCAGGCGACGATGCAGCGGCTGTTGACCGCCTTCAAAGCCTGGAGCGATGGTACCACCGGAGCGGGAGGTTTGACCTTTGTGGCCACGGCCACCAGTCTTACCCAAACCGCTACCGATACCACGGCCCGGACGATGCTTTTCGCGACGGGAACCCGGCGCTGGACTCAGATCATTGAGTTTCATCGATTAACCCTCTACACGCAGCATGTAGTAAGCCTTGTTGATCATCCCGCGATTCTCGGGAGTATCCTGGACTTCTACAGTGTGACCGATGCGACGCAGACCCAGACCTTTAACACACAGTTTGTGGTTAGGGATGCGGCCGGTCATGCTTTTGATCAGCGTTACTTTAACGGTAGCCATGATCAGAAGATCTCCTTGACAGTCAGGCCACGCTTGGCAGCGATGGACTCAGGAGATTGCATAGCTTTCAAACCTTTGAAAGTGGCGTGAACCACGTTTACCGGGTTAGTCGAGCCATAGCACTTGGCCAGAACGTTCTGAACGCCAGCAACTTCGAGGACAGCACGCATAGCGCCGCCAGCGATGATACCGGTACCTTCAGAAGCAGGCTGCATGTACACCTTCGAAGCGCCATGGGCGGACTTCATTGCGTACTGCAGAGTGGTGCCGTTCAGATCAACTTGGATCATGTTGCGACGAGCAGCTTCCATTGCCTTCTGGATCGCGGCAGGCACTTCACGTGACTTGCCACGGCCGAAGCCAACGCGCCCTTTACCATCACCAACCACGGTCAACGCGGTGAAAGTGAAGATACGGCCGCCTTTAACGGTTTTGGCTACGCGGTTAACTTGAACCAGCTTCTCAATGTAGCCTTCGTCGCGCTTTTGGTCGTTATTTGACATAACTTAGAACTCCAGCCCAGCTTCACGAGCAGCATCAGCCAGCGCTTTCACGCGACCGTGGTACTTGAAGCCAGAGCGGTCGAAAGCCACTTGCGAGACGCCAGCGGCCTTAGCACGCGTAGCGACCAGCTGGCCAACCTTTGTGGCCGCGTCGATGTTGCCAGTGGCACCATCACGCAGTTCTTTATCCAAAGTCGAGGCGCTTGCCAGGACTTTGTTGCCGTCGGCCGAGATGACCTGGGCGTAGATGTGCTGCGACGAGCGGAACACGCAGAGACGCACGACTTCGAGTTCGTGCATTTTCAGGCGTGCTTTGCGAGCGCGACGCAGTCGAGTAACTTTTTTGTCGGTCATTTGCTATGCCCTACTTCTTCTTGGCTTCTTTACGACGGACGACTTCGTCCGCGTAGCGCACACCTTTGCCTTTGTACGGCTCTGGTGGACGGAAGTCGCGGATCTCAGCGGCCACTTGACCTACCAGCTGCTTATCGATGCCCTTGATCAGGATATCGGTCTGGCTAGGGGTCTCAGCAGTGATGCCCGCTGGCAGTTCGTAATCCACAGGGTGCGAGAAGCCAAGGGCCAGGTTCAAAACCGTGCCTTTTGCTTGCGCTTTGTAACCAACACCGACCAGCTGGAGCTTACGCTCGAAGCCTTGGCTTACGCCTTGGACCATGTTGTTTACCAACGCACGCGTGGTACCGGCCATTGCGCGAGTTTGTTGATCGCCATTGCGAGCAGCGAAACGCAGCTCACCAGCTTCTTCAACGATCTCAACGGACGAATGGATGTTCAGTTCAAGAGTACCCTTGGCACCCTTCACCGAAAGCTGTTGGCCTGCGAATTTGACTTCGACACCGGCTGGCAGCTTAACGGGGTTCTTAGCGACGCGAGACATGCTTATCCCCCCTTAGAACACAGTGCAAAGAACTTCGCCGCCGACACCGGCAGCGCGCGCAGCACGATCCGTCATCACACCTTTGTTGGTGGAGACGATAGACACGCCCAGACCGCCACGAACTTTCGGCAGATCTTCAGCGGACTTGTACTGACGCAGGCCTGGACGGCTAACGCGCTTCACTTCCTCGATGACCGAACGGCCTTCGAAGTACTTCAGCTCGATGGACAGCAGTGGTTTGGTTTCGCTGCTGATCTGATAACCCGCAATGTAGCCTTCGTCTTTCAGGACTTTGGCAACAGCTACCTTCAACTTGGAAGATGGCATGCTTACGACGGACTTTTCAGCCATCTGGGCATTACGGATACGAGTTAGCATGTCCGCTAACGGGTCCTGCATACTCATGGGCTAGACGCTCCTAATACAAAAAAATTAGCCTTGCGGCTACATATGTCGCCGAGAATCTCCGGGCATAGAAAACACGGGCTCAGGCGAGCCGGGTATTCTAGACACACTCCGGAAATGAAACAAGCCCCAAAAGGGGCTTGTTCCAGATTCAAGGTCACCGGTGGTCGTTATCTTGCGATGCCGACCACCTGGACTCTGAAAGTACTTACCAGCTGGCTTTAACCAGACCTGGTACGTCACCACGCATTGCCGCTTCACGCAGTTTGTTACGGCCGAGGCCGAACTTGCGGTAAACGCCGTGTGGACGACCGGTCAGGCGGCAGCGGTTACGCATGCGCGAGGCGCTTGCGTCACGTGGCTGCTTCTGCAGAGCTACTGTAGCTTCCCAACGCGCTTCTGGACTTGCGTTCAGATCAACGATGATTGCTTTCAGTGCTGCACGCTTCTTGGCGTACTTGGCAACCGTGAGCTGACGCTTCAGCTCGCGGTTTTTCATGCTCATCTTGGCCATGGTCCTACTCCAATCAGTTGCGGAACGGGAATTTGAAAGCACGCAACAGGGCGCGACCTTCATCATCGTTCTTGGCAGTGGTGGTCAGGGTGATGTCCAGACCGCGGAGAGCATCGATCTTGTCGTAGTCGATTTCCGGGAAGATGATCTGCTCTTTCACGCCCATGCTGTAGTTACCACGACCATCGAAGGACTTGGCATTCAGGCCGCGGAAGTCGCGAACCCGAGGCAGGGAGATCGACAGCAGACGATCCAGGAATTCGTACATACGCTCACGGCGCAGAGTCACTTTGACGCCGATCGGCCAACCTTCACGGACTTTAAAGCCAGCGATGGATTTCCGAGCGTAAGTCACAACGACTTTTTGACCGGTGATCTTTTCCAGGTCAGCAACAGCGTGCTCGATGACTTTTTTGTCGCCGATCGCTTCGCCCAGACCCATGTTCAGGGTGATTTTGGTGACGCGCGGAACTTCCATCACGTTCCCGAGCTTAAGTTCTTCCTTAAGCTTGGGGGCGATTTCCTTCCGGTAAATCTCTTGTAGTCGTGCCATGGTCTTATCTACCTAGCAGTGTTCAAGCATCAACCGCTTTTTGGGTCGACTTGAAGACACGAATTTTCTTACCGTCTTCTACTTTGAAACCAACGCGGTCAGCCTTGTTGGTTTCGCCGTTGAAGATGGCGACGTTAGAAGCGTGCAATGGCGCTTCTTTCTCGACGATACCGCCCTGTACGCCCGACATCGGGTTAGGCTTGGTATGACGCTTGACCAGGTTCAGACCACCAACGACCAGACGGTCGTCAGCGAGAACCTTCAGCACCTTACCGCGCTTACCTTTGTCTTTGCCGGCGATCACGATGATCTCGTCGTCACGACGAATCTTTTGCATGTCGGATCTCCTTACAGCACTTCTGGGGCGAGCGAGACGATCTTCATGAACTTCTCAGTACGAAGTTCACGGGTCACTGGCCCAAAGATACGGGTGCCGATCGGCTCTTGCTTGTTGTTCAGAAGAACAGCAGCGTTGCCATCAAAGCGGATAATGGAGCCATCAGCACGGCGTACGCCGTGACGAGTGCGGACTACAACAGCAGTCATCACTTGGCCTTTTTTCACTTTACCGCGAGGAATTGCTTCCTTCACGGTAACTTTGATGATGTCACCGATACCAGCGTAACGACGATGGGAGCCACCCAGCACCTTGATGCACATAACACGGCGAGCGCCGCTGTTATCGGCCACATCGAGCATGGATTGAGTCTGAATCATATAATTTCTCCGACCCCTAGTCCTTAGACTTCCACAGCGCGTTCGAGAACATCAACCAGTGCCCAAGACTTGGTCTTGGCCAGCGGACGAGTTTCACGAATAGTGACTTTGTCGCCGATGTGGCACTGATTGGTTTCGTCGTGCGCGTGCAGCTTAGTCGAACGCTTAACATATTTACCGTAGATCGGGTGCTTAACGCGACGCTCGATCAGAACGGTGATGGTTTTGTCCATCTTGTCGCTGACAACACGGCCAGTCAGCGTACGGACAGTCTTTTCGGCTTCAGCCATGATCACTTACCTGCCTGCTGGTTGAGCACAGTCTTCACGCGAGCGATGTCACGCTTAACTTGCGAGAGCAGATGAGACTGCCCCAACTGGCCAGTTGCTTTCTGCATACGCAGATTGAACTGGTCGCGCAGCAGGCCGAGCAGTTGCTCGTTCAGCTGCTGTGCGGATTTTTCACGAAGTTCATTCGCTTTCATCACATCACCGTCCGTTTAACAAAGGAGGTGGCGAGCGGCAGCTTTGCAGCAGCCAGGGCGAAAGCCTCACGCGCCAGCTCTTCAGAAACACCCTCGATTTCATACAGGACTTTGCCTGGCTGAATCTGGGCTACCCAGTATTCCACGTTACCCTTACCTTTACCCATCCGAACCTCGAGAGGTTTTTTGGAGATCGGCTTGTCCGGGAATACACGGATCCAGATCTTGCCGCCACGTTTTACGTGACGGGTCAGAGCACGACGCGCTGACTCGATCTGACGAGCGGTGAGACGACCACGAGCTACAGACTTCAGCGCGAACTCGCCGAAGCTGACTTTGCTACCGCGCTGAGCCAGACCACGGTTGTGGCCTGTCATCTGCTTGCGGAACTTCGTACGCTTAGGTTGCAACATTTGGCGTACCCCTTACTTAGCAGCTTTTTTACGAGGCGCTGGTGCTTGTGGTTTCAGTTCTTCTTGGCGACCACCAATTACTTCGCCTTTGAAGATCCAAACCTTTACACCGATCACACCGTAAGTGGTGTGAGCTTCGTAGTTGGCATAGTCGATGTCGGCACGCAGGGTGTGCAGTGGCACACGACCTTCGCGATACCATTCAGTACGTGCGATTTCAGCACCGCCGAGACGACCGCTCACTTGGATTTTGATGCCTTTGGCACCAATGCGCATGGCGTTCTGTACAGCGCGCTTCATAGCGCGACGGAACATTACGCGACGCTCCAGCTGCTGAGCTACGCTCTGCGCAACCAGCATACCGTCGAGTTCCGGCTTGCGGATCTCTTCGATATTGATGTGCACAGGCACACCCATTTGCTTGGTCAGGTCCTGACGCAGTTTCTCAACATCTTCACCTTTCTTCCCGATAACGATACCTGGACGAGCGGTGTGGATGGTGATACGTGCAGTTTGCGCCGGACGATGGATATCGATACGGCTTACGGACGCGCTTTTTAGTTTGTCTTGGAGATACTCACGCACCTTCAGATCAGCGAACAAATAGTCCGCATAAGTCCGACCGTCTGCGTACCAGACGGAGGTGTGCTCCTTGACGATTCCCAGGCGAATGCCAATGGGATGTACTTTCTGACCCATCTCTTCGACTCCGTTACTTGTCAGCAACCTTGACAGTGATATGGCAAGACCGCTTGACGATGCGATCAGCACGGCCTTTGGCACGTGGCATGATGCGCTTCAGCGAACGCCCTTCGTTGACGAAAACGGTGCTGACCTTCAGGTCATCAACGTCTGCGCCTTCGTTATGCTCGGCGTTGGCTACGGCCGACTCCAGCACTTTCTTCATGATCTCGGCGGCTTTCTTACTGCTGAAAGCCAACAGGTTGAGCGCTTCGCCCACCTTCTTCCCGCGGATCTGGTCGGCGACCAAGCGGGCTTTCTGGGCGGAGATTCGAGCGCCCGACAACTTAGCGGCTACTTCCATTTCCTTACCCCTTAACGCTTGGCTTTCTTGTCTGCCACGTGCCCACGATAAGTGCGGGTACCGGCAAACTCGCCTAGTTTGTGGCCGACCATGTCTTCGTTCACGAGAACTGGGACGTGCAAGCGACCGTTGTGTACAGCGATGGTCAGACCGACCATTTGTGGCAGGATCATCGAACGACGCGACCAGGTCTTAACTGGTTTGCGATCGTTCTTTTCCGCCGCCACTTCGATCTTCTTCAGTAGGTGAAGATCAATAAAAGGACCTTTTTTCAGAGAACGTGGCACTGTCGTATCCCTCTATTTACTTGCGACGACGGACGATCATTTTGTCGGTACGCTTATTACCACGAGTCTTCGCGCCCTTAGTCGGGAAGCCCCATGGCGATACCGGATGACGACCACCAGAGGTACGACCTTCACCACCACCGTGTGGGTGGTCAACCGGGTTCATGGCAACACCACGAACGGTTGGGCGAACGCCACGCCAGCGTTTGGCACCAGCTTTACCCAGCGAACGCAGGCTGTGCTCGGAGTTCGAGACTTCGCCCAGGGTCGCGCGGCATTCAGCCAGCACTTTACGCATCTCACCAGAACGCAGACGCAGGGTCACGTAGACACCTTCACGAGCGATCAGCTGAGCCGAAGCACCAGCGGAACGAGCGATTTGCGCGCCTTTACCTGGCTTCAATTCGATGCCGTGTACGGTGCTACCAACTGGAATGTTGCGCAGTTGCAGAGCGTTGCCCGGCTTGATCGGTGCCAAAGCACCTGCGATCAGCTGGTCGCCAGCGCTCACGCCTTTAGGGGCGATGATGTAGCGACGCTCGCCATCTGCGTACAGCAGCAGAGCGATGTGAGCAGTACGGTTTGGATCGTATTCGATACGCTCGACAGTGGCAGCGATGCCATCTTTGTCGTTGCGACGGAAGTCGACCAGACGATAATGCTGCTTATGGCCACCACCGATGTGACGAGTGGTAATGCGACCATTGTTGTTACGACCACCAGACTTCGATTTTTTCTCGAGCAGCGGTGCGTGAGGAGCGCCTTTATGCAGCTCCTGGTTGACCACCTTGACCACAAAACGGCGGCCAGGGGAAGTCGGTTTGCATTTAACGATTGCCATGATGCACCCCTTCCTTACTCAGCACTGCTGCTGAAATCGAGATCTTGGCCTGGCTGAAGGGAGATAACTGCCTTCTTCCAGTCATTACGCTTGCCCAGACCGCGAGCAGTGCGCTTGCTCTTACCCAGAACATTCAGGGTAGTAACACGCTCTACTTTCACGCTGAACAGGCTTTCGACGGCCTTCTTGATTTCCAGCTTGGTTGCGTCAGTTGCAACCTTGAAAACGAACTGGCCTTTCTTGTCAGCCAGAACCGTAGCCTTTTCGGAAACGTGCGGGCCAAGCAGAACTTTAAATACGCGTTCCTGGTTCATCCCAGCAGCTCCTCGAATTTCTTCACGGCCGACACGGTGATCAACACCTTGTCGTATGCGATCAGACTAACTGGATCGGAACCTTGCACGTCACGTACATCAACGTGTGGCAGGTTGCGAGCAGCCAGGTACAGGTTCTGATCAACAGCTTCAGACACGATCAAAACATCGGTCAGGCTCATGTTGTTCAGTTTGCCCAGCAGATCTTTGGTTTTCGGGCTTTCAACAGCGAAGTCCTGAACCACGACCAGACGGTCAGTACGCACGAGTTCAGCAAGGATGGAGCGCAGAGCTGCGCGGTACATCTTCTTGTTGAGCTTCTGCGAGTGATCCTGAGGACGAGCTGCGAAAGTGGTACCGCCGCCACGCCAGATTGGGCTACGGATAGTACCGGCACGAGCACGGCCAGTGCCTTTCTGACGCCAAGGGCGCTTACCGCCACCACGTACGTCGGAACGGGTCTTTTGCTGCTTGCTACCTTGACGGCCGCCGGCCATGTAGGCCACGACTGCTTGGTGAACCAGCGTCTCGTTGAATTCGCCGCCAAATGTCAGTTCGGAAACTTCGATCGCTTGAGCGTCATTTACATTTAATTGCATGTCAGCTTCCCCTTAACCGCGAGCCTTGGCCGCTGGACGTACAACCAGGTTGCCGCCAGTAGCGCCAGGAACAGCACCCTTGACCAACAACAGATTGCGTTCAGCGTCGACGCGCACTACTTCGAGGGACTGCACGGTCACGCGCTCAGCGCCCATATGACCGGACATTTTTTTGCCCTTGAATACACGACCAGGAGTCTGGCACTGGCCAATAGAGCCCGGGACGCGGTGGGAAACGGAGTTACCGTGAGTGTTGTCTTGGCCACGGAAATTCCAACGCTTGATCGTACCCTGGAAGCCTTTACCTTTGGACTGACCGGTTACATCAACCAGTTGACCAGCGGCGAAGATTTCAGCGTTGATCAGATCGCCAGCCTGGTAGTCGCCGTCTTCAAGACGGAACTCCATAACAGTACGACCAGCTGCAACGTTTGCTTTAGCGAAGTGACCTGCTTGAGCAGCAGTCACGCGCGAAGCACGACGCTCGCCGACAGTGACTTGCACTGCACGATAGCCATCGGTTTCTTCAGTTTTGAACTGGGTGACGCGATTCGGCTCGATCTCAATGACCGTGACCGGAATGGAGACACCTTCTTCGGTGAAAATACGGGTCATACCGCATTTACGACCGACTACACCAATAGTCATGTTGTAAACCTCATGAGTGTACGGGGCTTTCACCCGCTATGGCCGCCCATTTCAGAGCGTTACACGACTAAGACCCGAGTCTTAGCCGAGGCTGATCTGTACTTCCACACCGGCCGCCAGATCGAGCTTCATAAGTGCATCAACGGTTTTATCCGTTGGCTGGACGATGTCCAGTACGCGCTTATGAGTACGGATCTCGTACTGGTCACGCGCGTCTTTGTTGACGTGCGGGGAGACCAGAACGGTGAACCGCTCTTTACGGGTAGGCAGTGGAATTGGACCACGCACTTGTGCACCAGTACGTTTCGCGGTTTCCACGATTTCCTGGGTGGATTGGTCGATCAGGCGATGGTCAAAAGCCTTCAACCTGATACGGATTTGCTGATTTTGCATTGGATTTCAGACTCCGGCTGCTATTCCCAGCGAGCGCAATACGCCCGTTAAAAGGAGGCGCAATTCTATAGACGGCCCTGATAGGTGTCAACCCAATAAAAAAGGCCCCCGCTGAGCGGGGGCCTTTTCAAAACATCAGAGCTATCTCAGAAGAGATAATTACTCGATGATTTTAGCTACAACGCCAGCACCAACGGTACGGCCGCCTTCACGGATTGCGAAACGCAGACCGTCTTCCATAGCGATGGTTTTGATCAGGGTGACAACCATTTTGATGTTGTCGCCTGGCATTACCATTTCTACGCCTTCCGGCAGTTCGCAGTTACCAGTTACGTCGGTAGTACGGAAGTAGAACTGTGGACGGTAGCCTTTGAAGAACGGAGTGTGACGACCGCCTTCTTCTTTGCTCAGAACGTACACTTCAGCTTCGAACTTGGTGTGCGGCTTAACCGAACCTGGCTTAACCAGAACCTGGCCACGCTCAACGTCGTCACGCTTGGTACCACGCAGCAGAACGCCGCAGTTCTCGCCAGCACGACCTTCGTCGAGCAGTTTGCGGAACATTTCAACACCGGTGCAGGTGGTGACGGTAGTGTCACGCAGACCAACGATTTCCAGTGGATCTTGAACCTTAACGATACCGCGCTCGATACGACCAGTTACAACAGTACCGCGACCGGAGATCGAGAATACGTCTTCGATTGGCATCAGGAACGGCTTGTCGATAACACGGACTGGATCTGGGATGTAGCTGTCCAGAGTCTCAACCAGTTTACGAACGGACGTGGTGCCCATTTCGTTGTCGTCTTTGCCTTCCAGAGCCATACGAGCAGAACCGATGATGATCGGAGTGTCGTCGCCTGGGAAGTCGTAAGTGCTCAGCAGATCGCGCACTTCCATCTCAACCAGTTCCAGCAGCTCAGCGTCGTCTACCAGGTCAGCCTTGTTCAGGTAAACCACGATGTACGGAACGCCTACCTGACGGGACAGCAGGATGTGCTCACGGGTTTGTGGCATCGGACCATCAGCGGCCGAGCAAACCAGGATTGCGCCGTCCATCTGGGCAGCACCGGTGATCATGTTCTTCACGTAGTCAGCGTGACCTGGGCAGTCAACGTGAGCGTAGTGACGGATCAGCGAGTTGTATTCAACGTGCGCGGTGTTGATGGTGATACCACGAGCTTTCTCTTCTGGCGCGCTGTCGATTTTATCGAAATCAACGATTGCGGAACCGAAAACTTCGGAGCAAACGCGAGTCAGAGCAGCAGTCAGAGTGGTTTTACCGTGGTCAACGTGACCGATGGTGCCAACGTTGACGTGCGGTAGGGAACGATCAAATTTTTCTTTAGCCACGACAATTAACTCCTTGCCTAAAGGACTGAATCAGCCTTGTTTTTTGGATACAGTTTCAGCGATGTGCGCCGGAGCTGTGTTGTATTTTTTGAATTCCATAGAGTAGCTTGCGCGACCCTGGGACATGGAGCGAACGTCGGTCGCATAACCGAACATCTCACCCAGCGGAACCTCGGCGCGAATCACTTTGCCGGAAACCGTGTCTTCCATACCCAAGATCATGCCGCGACGACGGTTAAGGTCGCCCATGACATCACCCATATAGTCTTCAGGTGTAACAACTTCTACCGCCATGATTGGCTCAAGCAACTCACCACCGCCCTTCTGGGCCAGTTGCTTGGTTGCCATGGAAGCAGCCACCTTAAACGCCATCTCGTTGGAGTCGACGTCGTGGTAAGAACCGTCAAAAACGGTTGCTTTCAGGCCGATCAGCGGATAGCCGGCAACAACACCGTTCTTCATCTGCTCTTCGATACCCTTCTGGATAGCCGGGATGTATTCCTTAGGAACAACACCACCAACTACTTCGTTCACGAATTGCAGACCTTCCTGACCTTCGTCAGCAGGAGCAAAACGGATCCAGCAGTGACCGAACTGACCACGACCGCCGGACTGACGAACGAACTTGCCTTCGATTTCACAGTTCTTCGTGATGCGCTCACGATAGGAAACCTGAGGCTTACCGATGTTGGCTTCGACGTTGAACTCACGGCGCATCCGGTCAACCAGGATGTCCAGGTGCAGCTCGCCCATGCCGGAGATGATCGTTTGACCAGTCTCTTCATCAGTCTTGACGCGGAAAGATGGATCTTCCTGAGCAAGTTTGCCCAGAGCGATACCCATTTTTTCCTGGTCATCCTTGGTCTTAGGCTCTACGGCAACCGAAATAACCGGCTCCGGGAAGTCCATGCGAACCAGGATGATTGGCTTGGCAGCGTCGCACAAAGTCTCACCAGTGGTGACGTCCTTCATGCCGATCAGGGCCGCGATGTCACCAGCGCGCACTTCCTTGATCTCTTCACGGGCGTTTGCGTGCATTTGCACCATACGACCCACGCGCTCTTTCTTGCCTTTAACCGAGTTGATCACGCCGTCGCCGGAGGCCAACACGCCCGAGTAAACGCGGACGAAGGTCAAAGTACCCACGAATGGGTCGGTTGCGATCTTGAACGCCAGAGCCGAGAACGGCTCGCTGTCATCGGCGTGACGCTCCATCTCTTCTTCCTCGTTATCCGGGTTGGTACCCTTGATAGCAGGAATGTCGGTTGGAGCCGGCAGGTAGTCGATAACGGCGTCGAGAACCAGGGGAACACCCTTGTTCTTGAAGGAAGAACCGCAAACAGCCAAGACGATCTCACCAGCGATAGTACGCTGACGCAGAGCAGCCTTGATTTCCACGTTGGTGAGTTCTTCACCTTCGAGGTACTTGTTCATCAGCTCTTCGTTGGCTTCGGCAGCAGCCTCAACCATGTTATTGCGCCACTCGTCAGCCAGTTCCTGCAGTTCTGCAGGGATAGGCTTGCGAACAGGAACCATACCTTTGTCGGAATCATTCCAGTAGACCGCTTCCATGTTGATCAGATCGATCTGACCCTGGAAGTTATCTTCGGAACCGATAGCCAATTGGATTGGCACCGGAGTGTGACCCAGACGCTGCTTGATCTGACCGATCACGCGCAGGAAGTTGGCACCAGCACGGTCCATCTTGTTTACGTAAACAAGACGTGGAACGCCGTACTTGTTGGCTTGGCGCCATACGGTTTCCGACTGAGGCTCAACACCCGAGGTACCGCAGAACACAACGACAGCGCCGTCGAGTACGCGCAGGGAACGTTCAACTTCAATGGTGAAGTCTACGTGGCCCGGGGTATCGATTACGTTGAAACGGTGCTCGTCTTTGTACTGCTTCTCGGAACCTTTCCAGAAGGCGGTAATAGCAGCAGAAGTAATGGTAATACCACGCTCCTGCTCCTGAACCATCCAGTCTGTGGTCGCGGCGCCGTCATGCACCTCGCCCATTTTGTGACTTTTGCCGGTGTAAAACAGTACGCGCTCGGTGGTGGTGGTTTTACCAGCATCCACGTGAGCAACGATACCGATGTTACGGTAGCGGCTAATCGGAGTAGTACGAGCCATAAAGCCCTCGCAAAATTAGTGAAGCTAAGATTAGAAGCGGTAGTGCGAGAAAGCTTTGTTAGCTTCAGCCATACGGTGCACGTCTTCACGCTTCTTAACAGCAGCACCTTTACCTTCAGCAGCGTCCAACAGCTCGCCGGCCAAACGCAGAGCCATAGACTTCTCGCCGCGCTTACGGGCGAAGTCTACCAACCAGCGCATTGCCAGAGCGTTACGACGGGACGGACGAACTTCAACCGGAACCTGGTAAGTAGCACCGCCTACACGGCGCGACTTCACTTCGACCAGCGGAGCGATGGCGTCGAGAGCTTTCTCGAAGATTTCCAGGGGGTCGCTGTTCTTGCGTTCTTTAACCTTTTCCAGCGCGCCATAAACGATACGCTCGGCAACGGCTTTCTTGCCGCTTTCCATCACGTGGTTCATGAACTTGGCCAGGATTTGGCTTCCGTATTTTGGATCGTCAAGCACTTCGCGCTTGGCTGCTACGCGTCTTCTTGGCATGGATAAGCCCTCAAACGGTCTTCAGGTTCGTTCGGAATCGGTGCCCTTGCGGGACGCCTCCGACCTTACTCTTATCGACTCAGAAAATAAGATGATTCAGTTTTACAAAAAGCCGCTACTACTTAGGCTTCTTGGTACCGTACTTCGAACGACCCTGGTTACGACCTTTAACGCCGGAAGTATCCAAGGAGCCGCGTACGGTGTGGTAACGAACACCTGGCAAGTCTTTTACACGACCGCCGCGGATCAGTACCACGCTGTGCTCTTGCAGGTTGTGACCTTCACCACCGATGTACGAGGAAACCTCGAAACCGTTGGTCAGGCGCACACGGCATACTTTACGCAGTGCCGAGTTAGGTTTTTTCGGCGTAGTGGTATACACGCGAGTGCATACGCCACGACGTTGCGGGCAGTTCTGCAGCGCAGGTACGTCGGATTTCTCGACGATACGCTTACGCGGCTGACGTACCAGCTGGTTGATAGTTGCCATCTACTAGCTCCACTGTTGTCTTGCGACGCTATTGTCTTGCAAGAAAAGCAAAATGGCAGGAACGAATTCCCGCCAAATTTAGGGGTACAAGAGTCTAAAGAGGATCTTGTCCCCAGTCAAGGCAAGGCCCCGACCTCCCCTCTCATCGAACCGGGGCAAAAATGCCTCGATCCGACGAATGGGGCTGCCAGGGCCCAGACTTATTTACCGCAGAACTCAGTTACCGCTTGAGTTCAGCGCTTCGGTCAGTGCAGCTTCCACTTCACTGGCGCTTACGCGCAACGGCTTGTCAGCATCACGGCGGCGCTTGCGCTCGCTGTGGTAAGCCAAACCGGTACCGGCTGGGATCAGACGACCCACAACCACGTTTTCTTTCAGGCCGCGCAGGTAATCGCGCTTGCCGGTTACCGCCGCTTCGGTCAGTACGCGAGTGGTCTCCTGGAAGGAGGCCGCCGAGATGAACGACTCAGTGGACAACGACGCCTTGGTGATACCCAGCAGTACGCGAGTGAACTTGGAGACAAATTTGTCTTCCGCGCCCAGACGCTCGTTCTCTACCAGTACGTGAGTCAGTTCCATCTGGTCGCCCTTGATGAAACTGGAATCGCCGGATTCAGCGATCTCAACTTTACGCAGCATCTGACGCAGGATGGTCTCGATGTGCTTATCGTTGATCTTCACGCCTTGCAGGCGGTAAACGTCCTGGATCTCGTTAACGATGTACTTGGCCAACGCACTGACACCCAGCAGACGCAGGATGTCGTGTGGATCGCTCGGGCCGTCGGAGATAACTTCGCCGCGGTTTACCTGTTCGCCTTCAAACACGTTCAGGTGACGCCACTTCGGAATCAGCTCTTCATACGGATCGCTACCGTCGTTCGGAGTAATGACCAGACGGCGCTTGCCCTTGGTCTCTTTACCGAACGCGATGGTGCCGCTGACTTCAGCCAGAATCGACGCTTCTTTCGGACGACGAGCTTCGAACAAGTCAGCAACACGCGGCAGACCACCGGTGATGTCACGGGTTTTCGAAGTTTCTTGCGGGATACGCGCGATAACATCACCGATCGCGATCTTCGCACCATCCGCTACACCGACCAGGGCGTTGGCTGGCAGGAAGTACTGAGCGATTACGTCAGTGCCTGGCAGCAACAGATCCTTGCCGTTGTCATCGACCATCTTCACGGCAGGACGGATGTCTTTACCGGCAGCTGGACGATCTTTAGCGTCGAGTACTTCAATGTTGGTCATACCGGTCAATTCGTCAGTCTGACGCTTGATCGTGATGCCTTCTTCCATGCCCACGTAGGTCACGGTACCTTTCATTTCGGTAACGATTGGGTGAGTGTGCGGATCCCACTTGGCCACGATTGCGCCAGCGTCGACCTTGTCACCTTCTTTAACCGAAATCACAGCACCGTACGGCAGCTTGTAACGCTCACGCTCACGACCGTAGTCATCAGCGATTGCCAGCTCACCGGAACGGGACACAGCAACCAGGTGGCCATCCACTCGCTCAACGTGTTTCAGGTTGTGCAGACGGACGGTACCGCCATTCTTCACCTGAACGCTGTCGGCTGCGGAGGTCCGGCTTGCCGCACCACCGATGTGGAACGTACGCATGGTCAGCTGGGTACCCGGCTCACCGATGGACTGGGCAGCGATAACGCCGACCGCTTCACCGATGTTCACCTGGTGACCACGAGCCAAGTCACGGCCGTAGCACTTGGCGCAAATGCCGTAGCGGGTTTCGCAGCTGATCGGCGAGCGAACGATCACTTCGTCGATGCTGTTGAGTTCGATGAACTCGACCCACTTCTCATCTACCAGGGTGCCGGCAGGAACGATAACTTCCTCGGTACCTGGCTTGAATACATCACGGGCAATAACACGACCCAATACACGCTCACCCAGCGGCTCTACAACGTCACCGCCTTCAATGTGCGGAGTCATCAGCAGGCCATGCTCGGTGCCGCAATCGATCTCGGTCACGACCAGATCTTGTGCAACGTCTACCAGACGACGAGTCAGGTAACCGGAGTTAGCGGTTTTCAACGCGGTATCCGCCAGACCTTTACGAGCACCGTGAGTCGAGATGAAGTACTGAAGTACGCTCAAACCTTCACGGAAGTTCGCAGTAATCGGCGTTTCGATGATGGAACCGTCCGGCTTGGCCATCAGGCCACGCATACCGGCGAGCTGACGGATCTGCGCAGCAGAACCCCGTGCGCCCGAGTCGGCCATCATGTACATCGAGTTGAAGGACTCTTGGTCAACTTCGTCGCCGTGACGGTCAATGACTTTCTCTTTCGAGAGGTTGGCCATCATCGCCTTGGAAACTTCGTCGTTCGCCTTGGACCAAAGGTCGATTACCTTGTTGTACTTCTCGCCCTGGGTTACCAGGCCGGAAGCGTACTGGCTTTCGATCTCTTTCACTTCATCAGTAGCAGCACTGATGATGCGGGCCTTTTCATCCGGGATAACGAAGTCGTTAACACCGATGGAAACGCCGGAAATGGTCGAGTAAGCAAAACCGGTGTACATCAACTGGTCAGCGAAGATCACGGTCTCTTTCAAACCAACCACGCGGTAGCACTGGTTGATCAGCTTGGAGATCGCCTTTTTCTTCATCGGCAGGTTGACGACATCGTACGACAGACCTTTTGGCACAACTTGGTACAACAACGCACGGCCGACAGTGGTGTCGACGATACGAGTGTTGCTCACGCTGCCGCCATCACGGTCGTTGACGGTTTCGTTGATCCGCACTTTGACCTTGGCATGCAGTGCGGCTTCGCCGGCACGGAACACACGGTCAACTTCTTGCAGGTCAGCGAACACACGACCCTCGCCTTTGGCGTTGATCGCTTCACGGGTCATGTAGTACAGACCCAATACAACGTCCTGCGACGGAACGATGATTGGCTCACCGTTGGCTGGCGACAGAATGTTGTTGGTCGACATCATCAACGCGCGCGCTTCCAACTGGGCTTCCAGTGTCAGCGGTACGTGCACGGCCATTTGGTCGCCGTCGAAGTCGGCGTTGTACGCAGCACAGACCAGCGGGTGCAGCTGGATAGCCTTACCTTCGATCAGTACCGGTTCAAACGCCTGGATACCCAGACGGTGAAGGGTCGGTGCACGGTTGAGGAGAACCGGGTGTTCGCGGATCACTTCAGCGAGAACGTCCCAAACCTCTGGCAGTTCGCGCTCGACCATTTTCTTGGCCGCTTTGATGGTGGTCGCGAGACCGCGCATTTCGAGCTTGCCGAAGATGAATGGCTTGAACAGCTCAAGTGCCATCTTCTTAGGCAGACCGCACTGGTGCAGACGCAGGGTCGGGCCTACGGTAATTACCGAACGACCGGAGTAGTCAACACGCTTACCGAGCAAGTTCTGACGGAAACGACCTTGCTTACCCTTGATCATGTCAGCCAAGGATTTCAGAGGACGCTTGTTGGAACCGGTGATAGCGCGGCCACGACGGCCGTTGTCGAGCAAGGCATCGACAGCTTCTTGCAACATACGCTTTTCGTTGCGCACGATGATGTCCGGAGCGGACAGATCAAGCAGGCGCTTCAAGCGGTTGTTACGGTTGATCACGCGACGGTACAAGTCGTTGAGGTCGGAAGTCGCGAAACGACCGCCATCCAACGGTACCAGCGGACGCAGGTCTGGCGGCAGAACCGGCAGAACGGTCAGCACCATCCACTCTGGCAAGTTGCCGGAACCCTGGAAGGCTTCCATCAACTTCAGACGCTTGGACAGCTTCTTGATCTTGGTTTCGGAGTTGGTTTGCGGAATTTCTTCACGCAGGCGGCCAATCTCGTGCTCCAGGTCGATAGCGTGCAGCAGTTCGCGGACAGCTTCGGCACCCATGCGGGCATCGAAATCGTCACCGAACTCTTCCAGCGCTTCGAAGTACTGCTCGTCGTTCAGCAGCTGACCCTTTTCAAGGGTAGTCATGCCTGGATCGATAACGACATAGCTCTCGAAGTAGAGAACGCGTTCGATATCACGCAGGGTCATGTCCATCAGCAAGCCGATACGGGACGGCAGCGATTTCAGGAACCAGATGTGGGCAACCGGCGAAGCCAGTTCGATGTGCGCCATGCGCTCACGACGAACCTTGGCCAGTGCAACTTCAACGCCGCACTTCTCGCAAATCACACCACGGTGCTTCAAGCGCTTGTACTTACCGCACAGGCACTCGTAATCCTTAACCGGGCCAAAGATCTTGGCGCAGAACAGGCCGTCACGCTCAGGTTTGAACGTACGGTAGTTAATGGTTTCCGGCTTTTTAACTTCACCGAACGACCACGAACGGATCATCTCAGGCGATGCCAATCCAATACGGATGGCGTCGAACTCTTCGACTTGACCCTGGTTTTTCAGCAAATTCAGTAGGTCTTTCAAGGCCTTTCCTCCTGGCGGAGCAGAGAGCGGGCTAAACAGCCCCGCTCTCGATTCGCGTCACGTGTTATTCGGTTTCCAGATCGATATCGATGCCGAGGGAACGAATTTCTTTGATCAACACGTTGAAGGACTCGGGCATGCCCGGCTCCATACGGTGATCGCCGTCCACGATGTTTTTGTACATCTTGGTCCGACCGTTCACATCGTCCGACTTCACTGTGAGCATTTCTTGCAGAGTGTAAGCAGCACCGTATGCTTCCAGTGCCCAGACCTCCATCTCCCCGAAACGCTGACCACCGAACTGAGCCTTACCACCCAGCGGCTGCTGGGTAACCAGGCTGTACGAACCGGTAGAACGAGCGTGCATCTTGTCGTCTACCAAGTGGTTCAGCTTCAGCATGTACATGTAGCCAACAGTAACCGGGCGCTCGAACTTGTTGCCGGTACGGCCGTCGAACAGCTGCATCTGGCCGCTTTCTGGCAGGTCTGCCAGTTTCAGCATGGCCTTGATTTCGCTTTCCTTGGCACCGTCGAACACCGGGGTAGCCATTGGAACACCACCGCGCAGGTTCTTCGCCAGATCCAGGATTTCCTGGTCGGAGAAGGTGTCCAGCTCTTCGTTGCGACCGCCGATCTCGTTGTAGATCTCGTGCAGGAACTTACGCAGGTCTGCGACCTTGCGCTGCTCTTCGATCATACGGTTGATCTTCTCGCCCAGACCTTTGGCCGCGAGGCCCAGGTGGGTTTCAAGGATCTGACCAACGTTCATACGCGATGGTACGCCCAACGGGTTGAGGACGACGTCGACCGGGGTGCCATTGGCATCGTGCGGCATGTCTTCAACCGGCATGATCACGGAGACCACACCTTTGTTACCGTGACGACCGGCCATCTTGTCGCCCGGCTGGATGCGGCGACGGATTGCCAGGTAAACCTTGACGATTTTCAGCACGCCTGGAGCCAGGTCATCGCCCTGCTGCAGTTTGCGCTTCTTATCTTCGAACTTGTCGTCCAGCAGACGGCGGCGATCAACGATGTAGGCCTGGGCCTTCTCGAGCTGCTCGTTCAGAGCATCTTCAGCCATGCGCAGTTTGAACCACTGGCCGTGCTCAAGACCGTCGAGGACTTCGTCGGTGATGTCCTGACCTTTCTTCAGGCCTGCACCGCCTTCGGCCTTGTGGCCTACCAGGGCGGAACGCAGACGTTCGAAGGTCGCGCCTTCAACGATACGGAACTCTTCGTTCAGGTCCTTGCGGATCTCGTCGAGTTGGGTCTTCTCGATGGACAGTGCACGAGCATCACGCTCAACGCCGTCACGGGTGAAGACCTGTACGTCGATGACAGTACCTTTGGTACCGGTAGGTACACGCAGGGAGGTGTCTTTAACGTCGCTGGCTTTTTCACCGAAGATGGCACGCAACAGCTTCTCTTCCGGAGTCAGTTGGGTCTCGCCTTTCGGAGTGACCTTACCGACCAGGATGTCGCCTGCGCCTACTTCAGCACCTACGTAAACGATACCGGCTTCGTCCAGTTTGTTCAGTGCAGCTTCACCCACGTTCGGGATGTCTGCAGTGATTTCCTCTGGCCCAAGCTTGGTGTCACGGGCCACACAGGTCAGTTCCTGAATGTGGATCGTGGTGAAACGATCTTCTTGAACAACACGCTCGGACAGGCAAATGGAGTCTTCGAAGTTGAAGCCGTTCCACGCCATGAACGCGATGCGCATGTTCTGACCCAGTGCCAGTTCACCCATGTCGGTGGACGGGCCGTCGGCCATGATGTCGCTACGCTGAACGCGATCACCCTTGCTCACCAGCGGACGCTGGTTGATGCAGGTGTTCTGGTTTGAGCGGGTGTATTTGGTCAGGTTGTAGATGTCGACACCGGCTTCGCCAGTTTCAACTTCGTCATCGGCAACACGAACCACGATACGGCTGGCATCAACAGAGTCGATCACGCCGCCACGACGAGCCACGACGCAAACGCCGGAGTCACGGGCTACGTTACGCTCCATGCCGGTACCTACCAGCGGCTTGTCAGCGCGCAGGGTCGGTACAGCTTGACGCTGCATGTTAGAACCCATCAACGCACGGTTGGCGTCATCGTGCTCCAGGAACGGGATCAGCGACGCTGCAACCGAAACTACCTGCTTCGGCGAAACGTCCATCAAGGTGACGTCTTCCGGCGCCTTGACGGTGAACTCGTTCAAGTGACGAACAGCTACCAGCTCGTCGATCAGGACTTTCTTGTCGTTCATCGTGGCCGAAGCCTGAGCGATCACGTGATCGGCTTCTTCGATGGCGGACAGGAACACGATCTCGTCGGTGACCAGAGCGTCTTTCACCACGCGGTACGGGCTTTCGAGGAAGCCGTACTGGTTGGTGCGCGCATAAGCAGCCAGGGAGTTGATCAGACCGATGTTCGGACCTTCCGGCGTTTCGATCGGGCAAACACGACCGTAGTGCGTCGGGTGTACGTCACGCACTTCAAAGCCAGCACGCTCACGGGTCAGACCGCCCGGGCCCAGTGCAGAAACACGGCGCTTGTGGGTGATCTCGGAGAGCGGGTTGTTCTGGTCCATGAACTGGGAAAGCTGGCTGGAACCGAAGAACTCTTTCACCGCCGCAGCCACTGGCTTGGCGTTGATCAGGTCTTGCGGCATCAGGCCTTCGCTTTCAGCCATCGACAGACGCTCTTTGACCGCACGCTCAACACGTACCAGGCCAACGCGGAACTGGTTCTCGGCCATCTCGCCTACGCAGCGAACACGACGGTTACCCAGGTGGTCGATGTCATCGACGATGCCTTTACCGTTACGGATGTCGACCAGGGTCTTCAGTACCGCGACGATGTCTTCCTTGCACAGCACGCCCGAACCTTCGATCTCGGTACGGCCGATACGACGGTTGAACTTCATCCGGCCGACCGCAGACAGGTCATAGCGCTCAGGGCTGAAGAACAGGTTGTTGAACAGGGTCTCGGCAGCGTCTTTGGTTGGTGGCTCACCAGGACGCATCATGCGATAGATCTCGACCAGCGCTTCCAATTGGTTGCTGGTGGAGTCGATCTTCAGCGTGTCGGAGATGAACGGACCGCAGTCGATGTCGTTGGTGTACAGGGTCTCGATGCGAACAACCTGAGCCTTGGCGATTTTGGCCAGGATCTCGGTGTTCAGCTCGGTGTTGCACTCAGCCAGGATTTCGCCTGTCGCCGGGTGAACAATAACCTTGGCGGTCGTGCGACCCAGGACGTAGTCCAGAGGCACTTCCAGCTCTGTAATACCGGCTTTTTCGATCTGGTTGATGTGGCGCGCAGTAATACGACGACCCGCCTCAACAATGACCTTGCCCTTTTCATCCTGGATATCCAGGACGGCAATTTCACCACGCAGACGGGAAGCGATCAGCTCCAGCTTGAGGGTTTCATCCTTCAGGCTGAATACGTTGGTGGTGTAGAAAGCGTCCAGCACTTGCTCAGTGGTATAGCCGAGCGCGCGCAGCAGTACCGAGGCCGGCAGCTTGCGACGACGGTCGATACGCACGAACACGCAGTCTTTCGGGTCGAACTCGAAGTCCAACCACGAACCACGGTACGGAATGATCCGCGCGGAGTACAGGAGCTTACCGGAGCTGTGCGTCTTGCCGCGGTCGTGGTCGAAGAACACGCCCGGGGAACGGTGCAGCTGGGAAACGATCACACGCTCGGTACCGTTGATAACGAAGGTACCGTTCTCAGTCATCAGTGGGATTTCGCCCATGTAGACTTCTTGCTCTTTGATGTCCTTGATCGCTTTGTTCGACGATTCTTTGTCGAAAATGATCAGGCGGACTTTTACCCGCAAAGGTACGGCGTACGTAACACCGCGCAACACGCATTCTTTGACATCAAATGCCGGTTCGCCCAGGCGATAACCGACGTACTCCAGCGCAGCATTGCCGGAGTAGCTGATGATCGGGAAAACGGATTTGAAGGCCGCATGCAGGCCCACGTCGCGGAACTGATCTTTGGTCGCTCCCGCCTGCAAGAATTCACGATACGAATCCAGCTGGATAGCCAGAAGGTACGGGACATCCATGACGTCCGGCAACTTGCTAAAGTCCTTGCGGATACGTTTTTTCTCAGTATATGAGTAAGCCATCAGCGTTCCCCAGCTTGGTCACCTGCTTGTTTGGCCCCCCCGACGGGAGCAGCCAGAAAATCTCGCAAACCCCATGGTTTGCACCACCGCATCGGGTGGCTACAGCGCGTTAATGGCGGCGACCGAGTCGACAGCCAAGAACGGAAAAAGGCCGGTGGCAAGAGCCACCAGCCATCAGCCTTCAGCTTAACGCTTGGGCTGGAGACGCAAGGTCGATGCTTACTTCAGCTCGACTTTAGCGCCTGCTTCTTCCAGAACAGCTTTGGCTTTGTCAGCGGCGTCTTTCGACACTGCTTCCAGAACCTGGGCAGGAGCGCCGTCAACTACAGCCTTGGCTTCTTTCAGGCCCAGACCGGTCAGTTCACGTACTGCCTTGATCAC
Organism: Pseudomonas sp. AC112; assembly: GCF_979253545.1. NCBI lineage: Bacteria > Pseudomonadati > Pseudomonadota > Gammaproteobacteria > Pseudomonadales > Pseudomonadaceae > Pseudomonas > Pseudomonas sp. AC112. Next base: position 2,923,600 of record NZ_CEEDCM010000001.1, on the reverse strand, counting down.
GTTTACTTTCTTCTCGCCAGCTTCCAGCAGCATGACGTTGAATTCGGTTTGCTCTTCAGCAGCAACAGCAGCAACAGCTGGGCCAGCGGAAGCAGCGGCAGCGGAAACGCCGAATTTTTCTTCGAAAGCTTTGATCAGCTCAACAACCTGCAGAACCGACATTTCAGCTACGGCGTTGAGGATATCGTCTTGGGAGATAGACATTGCTGTATTTCCTGAATTGGGGGACGGCCTACTCGGCCATCGAAATAAACAAAAATACGCGAGAGAAGTCGCTCAGCCTTAGGCTGCGGCGGCTTCTTTTTGCTCGCGAACTGCGGCCAGAGTACGAGCCAGCTTGCTGGTAGCGCCTTGAATCACGCTCATCAGCTGCGAAATGGCTTCGTCGCGGGTCGGCAGTGTTGCCAGTACGTCGATTTGGTTAGCTGCGAGGAACTTGCCCTCGAACGCAGCTGCCTTGATCTCGAACTTTTCCTGACTCTTGGCGAATTCTTTGAACAAACGGGCAGCAGCGCCTGGATGTTCTTTAGAGAACGCGATCAGAGTCGGGCCGGTGAACACGTCGTTAAGGACACTGTATTCAGTGTCAGCAACGGCGCGCTTGAGCAGGGTGTTACGTACAACACGTACGTATACGCCAGCTTCACGAGCCTCTTTACGGAGTCCGGTCATAGCGCCTACTGTCACACCACGGGCATCAGCCACGACAGCGGACAGAGCAGCTTTGGCAGCCTCGTTGACTTCAGCGACGATGGCCTTCTTGTCTTCGAGATTAATTGCCACGGGTTTAACTCCTGCTTGTTACCGTTTCATCTGGCCGGAGCCGGATGTCGTTTTGGTGTCTGATTCGGTAAGGAACCGGGAGCACCATCTGCGTAGGCTTGTGGTTTAAGACTTGCGTCGCCTACGGTCTTGGATAGCCCCCGCCAGGCAGGGACCCCAATTTTTTCAATTGGCGTGATCGCTCACGCCAATCTGTGTCTTATACGTCCAGCGAACCTTGGTCGATGACCAGACCCGGGCCCATAGTGGTGCTCAGGGTAACGCGCTTGACGTAGATACCTTTCGAGGAAGCAGGCTTGATACGCTTCAGATCAGCGATCAGGGCTTCAACGTTTTCCTTCAGCTTGACGGCATCGAAGCCGACTTTGCCAACGGAGGTGTGAATGATGCCGTTTTTGTCGGTGCGATAACGAACCTGACCAGCCTTGGCGTTTTTAACCGCAGTGGCTACGTCTGGCGTTACGGTGCCGACTTTAGGGTTAGGCATCAGGCCACGTGGGCCCAGGATCTGACCCAACTGACCTACAACGCGCATTGCATCCGGGGAAGCAATAACTACGTCGTAGTTCAGGTCGCCGCCTTTCATTTCGGCAGCCAGGTCGTCCATGCCAACGCGGTCAGCGCCGGCGGCCAGAGCAGCTTCAGCTGCCGGGCCTTGGGTGAAGACAGCTACACGTACAGTCTTGCCAGTACCGTGTGGCAGCACAGTTGCGCTACGAACGACCTGGTCGGATTTACGTGGGTCAACACCCAGGTTTACAGCAACGTCAACGGACTCGCTGAACTTGACAGTCGACAGCTCGGTCAGCAGGGCAGCGGCGTCTACAAAGTTGTAGGCCTTGCCTGCTTCGATTTTGCCGGCGATAGCCTTTTGGCGCTTGGTCAGCTTAGCCATTACACACCCTCCACGTTAAGGCCCATGCTACGAGCAGAACCGGCGATGGTACGCACGGCTGCATCCATATCAGCTGCAGTCAAATCCGCGTTTTTGGTTTTCGCGATTTCTTCCAGCTGAGCACGAGTTACGGTGCCAACCTTAACGGTGTTCGGACGAGCGGAACCGCTAGTCAGACCAGCAGCTTTCTTCAACAGAACCGAAGCCGGAGTCGACTTGGTTTCGAAAGTGAAGCTACGGTCGCTGTATACAGTGATGATCACTGGAGTCGGCAGACCTGGCTCAAGACCCTGAGTACGGGCGTTGAAGGCCTTGCAGAATTCCATGATGTTCACGCCGTGCTGACCCAGAGCTGGACCGACGGGTGGGCTAGGGTTGGCCTGAGCGGCCTTCACTTGCAGCTTGATGTAAGCGGTAATCTTCTTGGCCATGAGGCACTCCAATTACGGGTTCAAACGCCTCGAAAGGCTCCCCGGTTACTTGCGCGTTTATCCCAGTGACGACAAAACCCCACAGCCTAAGGCTGCGGGGTTGGGATGCTTGCTCAGCTAGACCTTCTCGACCTGGCTGAACTCCAACTCTACCGGAGTAGAGCGACCGAAAATAAGCACTGCCACTTGGATCCGGCTCTTTTCGTAGTTAACTTCTTCGACAGTACCGTTGAAATCAGCAAACGGACCATCTGTGACACGAACAACCTCACCCGGCTCGAAAAGCGTCTTCGGCTTAGGCTTGTCGCTACCATCAGCAACACGACGCAGAATGGCTTCTGCCTCTTTATCAGTGATAGGAGCAGGCTTATCAGCAGTACCGCCAATGAAGCCCATGACACGAGGAGTGTCCTTGACCAAGTGCCAAGTACCTTCATTCATGTCCATCTGAACCAGCACATAGCCAGGGAAGAACTTGCGTTCGCTTTTGCGCTTCTGACCATTCCGCATTTCAACCACTTCTTCAGTGGGAACCAGAATTTCGCCGAAGCCATCTTCCATGCCTGCCAGCTTTACGCGCTCCAGCAAAGAGCGCATAACATGCTTCTCGTAACCCGAGTAAGCATGCACAACGTACCAACGCTTAGCCACGGGACACCCTTAGCCAACAATCAAGGAAACAAGCCAGCCGAGCAGGGAATCAAGACCCCACAACAGCAACGCCATAACCAGAACAACAGCCACAACAATCAACGTGGTCTGCGTGGTTTCTTGGCGAGTCGGCCAAACGACTTTACGAATTTCGGTGCGAGCTTCCTTTACCAGGACTGCGAAAGACTTGCCTTTGGCAGTCTGCAGGCCTACAAAGGCAGCTACAGCAGCAAGGACAAGCAAAGCGAGTACACGGTACAGGATCGGCGAAGCAGAATAGTACTGATTGCCAACAACGCCTACGACCACCAATGCGACTACAGCGAGCCACTTGACCAGATCGAAACGAGAGCTTTGAGCTTCAGCCTTAGGAGTCATCTATGAAGATCCTGTGAAAAGAAAGCCAGATACACCACGTGAATCTGGCAGGTCAGGAGGGAATCGAACCCCCAACCTACGGTTTTGGAGACCGTCGCTCTGCCAATTGAGCTACTGACCTAAAACAAAATCAGGCCGACCATTATGCAGGCCTGAAAAAGACTTTACAACAACCAACCCCAAGAGACTTGAAATCACCTGATAACACCAGGCGCAACACCTTCAAGCCGAGATAGCTGTTAAAACAAAGGCAGATATTTTCATATCTGCCTTGTTATATGGAGCTCTTGAGCGGATTTGAACCGCTGACCTCACCCTTACCAAGGGTGTGCTCTACCAACTGAGCTACAAGAGCAAAACACCTGCACAACCTGCAAACTTGGAGCGGGTAGCGGGAATCGAACCCGCATCATCAGCTTGGAAGGCTGAGGTTCTACCACTAAACTATACCCGCGGAGCTTGCAGCTCACGCTAAAAATGGTGGAGGGGGAAGGATTCGAACCTTCGAAGTCGTAGACGTCAGATTTACAGTCTGATCCCTTTGGCCGCTCGGGAACCCCTCCTAAGCGAGCCGGCATTTTACATTACGCCGACCTTCTGTCAAGCATTTTCTCATTTAAAAATATGAGGTTAGCTGCGTTGACCTTTGCTTCACATCGTTGACCTTAAAGGTCTTCACTGCGAAGCGGGCGCCATTCTATGCAAACTATTCGAGAGTTGCAACGCCTTCGCACAACATTATTTTATGTTTTAACTCATTGAATTCCTTAGCAAGGTTTTCAAAGGGCAGATCGTCAGCCAGGCGTCGACTTTCAGGAGCCACACGGAGCCAGTAGCCAGAAGCATCCGCAGTATTCAGCAATTGAATCTTGACCTTTATATCCAGGCTCGTGAGCCGCTGCTCAACTGACTGCGCTTGGCGCTGATCGGCAAAACCACCGATGTACAAGCAAGTGCTCTGCGCATCGGTTGCTTTTGCACGATCCCTTCGCACCACAGCATCAGAGGACTCGCTGAGCAGGCGAATGTCCTGCTGCGAGCCCTTGTATAGACTCAAGGGCGTGACATCTTTAGCGCGCAATGGCGCCTCTTGCTGATGCCAAATGTAGTAGAAAGCGTTGAGAACAAGTAAAAGCAAAAACAGCCAACGCATAATCACCTCAGGACAAAGGGCAAGCCATCGCCAAACCGACAAACACCAGATCAGGGACGAGTCGCGCTTGCGGCACTGCGTCCGCCACCAAGTCAGCATCCCCCCCGGTCAGGAACACGGTGAATTCATCGCCCCAATAGCTTCGCGCCAATTCTAATTGAGTGAGCACAAACCCTCTCAGCATGAGCGTGCAGCCGCGCTCTACCGCCTCTACAGTCGTACGCCCTGGCGAAAGGTGCTCCAACGCCCTTTCAGCAGCGGCGTCGTCATATCGTATCTTGCGCGTATGTGTTCGTAGCTGGTTGCGCATGAGGGGCATACCTGGACAAATGAAACCACCCAAGTGATCACCATCCGCTGCAATAAAATCTGCGGTAGCAGCCGTGCCGAAATCAAGCACCAGACAAGCGCCGCGAGCGAGCCTGAACCCACCCAGCATCGCCAGCCAACGATCAAGCCCCAGACGCTCGAAATCTTCGTAACCGTTCCGTACTCCACCCATCTCCCGTGCGGGAGCAGCGCAGGAAACAGCAACACCAAAAGCCTCATGCAGAGCCGTGACGAGCTTGCTCGTTTCTTCCTGGGCACGAACGCTCACCAAGCGGCAGCGCGTCAGCAACAATCCAGGAACCGCCACCAGGCTTTCAATCAGCGCCAGATCCGAACCGACAACCCCCTCGCTCGATGCACTGGCGTCATCCGAACCAAGCACACGCCATTTGATAAAGCTATTCCCACAGTCGAGCTCAAGAATCATCACGCAACCTCAGGCTTAGCTCACCACCACTGTATATTTTCTCGACGCCATCGACACTCAAGCGCAATGCCCCCTGGCGATCTACCCCCAGCACAACCCCGTCGACCTGGTTGACGCCTGCGATGAGGGATACCGACCGCCCCTGCCAGGCATGATGCTGCTCCCACTCCTGCTGAAGAGCGACAAAACCGCCCTCCCGATGTCGATCAAGATAGCCCTGCAACTGCCGCCCTAACTGCGCAACTAGAACGTTGCGATCAGCAGGCGAACCTGTCTCAAGCTGCACCGAAGTCCATTGCTGATCGACCTCATCAGCCCTCTGCATATTGACGTTGATACCTATTCCAAGGACAACGTGGCAGATATCAGCAGGATCTCCTACCAACTCCAGCAAAATCCCGGCAATCTTCTTCTGCCCAACCAATACGTCGTTTGGCCATTTCAGCGCAGCTCCCTGCACACCTGTCTCACGCAAGGCCTGCATGACCGCCAAGCCAACAACAAGACTTAGCCCTTCCAACTGCCGTAGCCCCGACTCAATACGCAATACAAGACTGTAATAAACGTTTTGTGCAAACGGACTAACCCACTTTCGCCCTCTCCTGCCTCTTCCCGCCGTTTGTTGCTCCGCTAGCACCAGAAACGGCGCCGTGCATTCAGCATCTACAAGTCGCAAAGCCTCGGCATTCGTGGAGTCAATGGAGTCAGAGATATGAACGGGCCACGCCAAGGACGGCGCATTCAGCGCAATATCTTCAGCACTCAAGAACACCAGCGGTGACGCCAACTGATACCCCTTGCCACGAACCTTATGGATGGGCAGGTTCAATTCAGCCTCCAGGTGCTGGAGTTGCTTCCAGACAGCACTACGACTGACGCCAAGGGCAGCACCAAGTGCTTCTCCGGAGTGGAACCGGCCATCTTTCAGAAGTTTCAACAACGTCAGCATGCAAGTATCGCCTCACAATGAGGCACGCATGATAGCTATGCGCAGGGTCATTGCATAGAAAGGCCGGACGTTAGTACTAGAGACCACTGACGCGAGCCGCTACGTACTTTTCGACCGCCCAAAACAAAACCCCTGTTTGCGTTAGCAAACAGGGGTTCTGGAATTTAATCTTGACGATGACCTACTCTCACATGGGGAAACCCCACACTACCATCGGCGATGCATCGTTTCACTGCTGAGTTCGGGATGGGATCAGGTGGTTCCAATGCTCTATGGTCGTCAAGAAATTCGGGTACTGAGTCGTGACCAGTTGGTCTCGCTTCAGCAAATTGGGTATGTGATAGTTTTCGGTGTTTTGTGAACGTCGAACTTTCGGTTCATTTCGTCTTCACACACCGCAATCTGATGCTCGTTAGAGTAGTCAAATTGCTTGGGTGTTATATGGTCAAGCCTCACGGGCAATTAGTATTGGTTAGCTCAACGCCTCACAGCGCTTACACACCCAACCTATCAACGTCGTAGTCTTCGACGGCCCTTCAGGGAACTCAAGGTTCCAGTGAGATCTCATCTTGAGGCTAGTTTCCCGCTTAGATGCTTTCAGCGGTTATCTATTCCGAACATAGCTACCCGGCAATGCCACTGGCGTGACAACCGGAACACCAGAGGTTCGTCCACTCCGGTCCTCTCGTACTAGGAGCAGCCCCTCTCAAATCTCAAACGTCCACGGCAGATAGGGACCGAACTGTCTCACGACGTTCTAAACCCAGCTCGCGTACCACTTTAAATGGCGAACAGCCATACCCTTGGGACCGGCTTCAGCCCCAGGATGTGATGAGCCGACATCGAGGTGCCAAACACCGCCGTCGATATGAACTCTTGGGCGGTATCAGCCTGTTATCCCCGGAGTACCTTTTATCCGTTGAGCGATGGCCCTTCCATACAGAACCACCGGATCACTAAGACCTACTTTCGTACCTGCTCGACGTGTCTGTCTCGCAGTCAAGCGCGCTTTTGCCTTTATACTCTACGACCGATTTCCGACCGGTCTGAGCGCACCTTCGTACTCCTCCGTTACTCTTTAGGAGGAGACCGCCCCAGTCAAACTACCCACCATACACTGTCCTCGATCCGGATAACGGACCTGAGTTAGAACCTCAAAGTTGCCAGGGTGGTATTTCAAGGATGGCTCCACGCGAACTGGCGTCCACGCTTCAAAGCCTCCCACCTATCCTACACAAGCAAATTCAAAGTCCAGTGCAAAGCTATAGTAAAGGTTCACGGGGTCTTTCCGTCTAGCCGCGGATACACTGCATCTTCACAGCGATTTCAATTTCACTGAGTCTCGGGTGGAGACAGCGCCGCCATCGTTACGCCATTCGTGCAGGTCGGAACTTACCCGACAAGGAATTTCGCTACCTTAGGACCGTTATAGTTACGGCCGCCGTTTACCGGGGCTTCGATCAAGAGCTTCGCGTTAGCTAACCCCATCAATTAACCTTCCGGCACCGGGCAGGCGTCACACCCTATACGTCCACTTTCGTGTTTGCAGAGTGCTGTGTTTTTAATAAACAGTCGCAGCGGCCTGGTATCTTCGACCGGCATGAGCTTACGGAGCAAGTCCTTCACCCTCACCGGCGCACCTTCTCCCGAAGTTACGGTGCCATTTTGCCTAGTTCCTTCACCCGAGTTCTCTCAAGCGCCTTGGTATTCTCTACCCAACCACCTGTGTCGGTTTGGGGTACGGTTCCTGGTTACCTGAAGCTTAGAAGCTTTTCTTGGAAGCATGGCATCAACCACTTCGCTAACTAAAAGTTAGCTCGTCATCAGCTCTCGGCCTTAAGATCCCGGATTTACCTAAGATCTCAGCCTACCACCTTAAACTTGGACAACCAACGCCAAGCTGGCCTAGCCTTCTCCGTCCCTCCATCGCAATAACCAGAAGTACAGGAATATTAACCTGTTTTCCATCGACTACGCTTTTCAGCCTCGCCTTAGGGACCGACTAACCCTGCGTCGATTAACGTTGCGCAGGAAACCTTGGTCTTTCGGCGTGGGTGTTTTTCACACCCATTGTCGTTACTCATGTCAGCATTCGCACTTCTGATACCTCCAGCAAGCTTCTCAACTCACCTTCACAGGCTTACAGAACGCTCCTCTACCGCATCACTTACGTGATACCCGTAGCTTCGGTGTATGGTTTGAGCCCCGTTACATCTTCCGCGCAGGCCGACTCGACTAGTGAGCTATTACGCTTTCTTTAAAGGGTGGCTGCTTCTAAGCCAACCTCCTAGCTGTCTAAGCCTTCCCACATCGTTTCCCACTTAACCATAACTTTGGGACCTTAGCTGACGGTCTGGGTTGTTTCCCTTTTCACGACGGACGTTAGCACCCGCCGTGTGTCTCCCATGCTCGGCACTTGTAGGTATTCGGAGTTTGCATCGGTTTGGTAAGTCGGGATGACCCCCTAGCCGAAACAGTGCTCTACCCCCTACAGTGATACATGAGGCGCTACCTAAATAGCTTTCGAGGAGAACCAGCTATCTCCGAGCTTGATTAGCCTTTCACTCCGATCCACAGGTCATCCGCTAACTTTTCAACGGTAGTCGGTTCGGTCCTCCAGTTAGTGTTACCCAACCTTCAACCTGCCCATGGATAGATCGCCCGGTTTCGGGTCTATTCCCAGCGACTAGACGCCCTATTAAGACTCGCTTTCGCTACGCCTCCCCTATTCGGTTAAGCTCGCCACTGAAAATAAGTCGCTGACCCATTATACAAAAGGTACGCAGTCACAGAACAAAGTCTGCTCCCACTGCTTGTACGCATACGGTTTCAGGATCTATTTCACTCCCCTCTCCGGGGTTCTTTTCGCCTTTCCCTCACGGTACTAGTTCACTATCGGTCAGTCAGTAGTATTTAGCCTTGGAGGATGGTCCCCCCATATTCAGACAAAGTTTCTCGTGCTCCGTCCTACTCGATTTCATGACTAAGAGATTTTCGCGTACAGGGCTATCACCCACTATGGCCGCACTTTCCAGAGCGTTCCGCTAATCTCAAAGCCACTTAAGGGCTAGTCCCCGTTCGCTCGCCACTACTAAGGGAATCTCGGTTGATTTCTTTTCCTCAGGGTACTTAGATGTTTCAGTTCCCCTGGTTCGCCTCTTGCACCTATGTATTCAGTACAAGATAACCATCTTATGATGGCTGGGTTCCCCCATTCAGACATCTCCGGATCAAAGTCTGTTTGCCGACTCCCCGAAGCTTTTCGCAGGCTACCACGTCTTTCATCGCCTCTGACTGCCAAGGCATCCACCGTATGCGCTTCTTCACTTGACCATATAACCCCAAGCAATCTGGTTATACTGTGAAGACGACATTCGCCGAAAATTCGAATTTCTCAATTAAGAGAACTCACAAATTTTACCTTAGCCTGATCCGTTACCAGTGAAAGTAACGTTCAGTCTATCTTTCTATCACATACCCAAATTTTTAAAGAACGATCTAATCAAAGACTAGAAATCAACATTCACCATCAACCTGATGGAATGCTCATTTCTAAGCTTTCATAACTTTCAGAAGCAGTAGTGGTGGAGCCAAACGGGATCGAACCGTTGACCTCCTGCGTGCAAGGCAGGCGCTCTCCCAGCTGAGCTATGGCCCCGTATTTCTACAGGCGTTTCCCACACAAAATTGGTGGGTCTGGGCAGATTCGAACTGCCGACCTCACCCTTATCAGGGGTGCGCTCTAACCAACTGAGCTACAGACCCAATTTCGGGCTGCTTCTTATCGTCTTCTTCAATGAATCAAGCAATTCGTGTAGGAACTTATGGAGCAGCTGATGTCGTCGATTAAGGAGGTGATCCAGCCGCAGGTTCCCCTACGGCTACCTTGTTACGACTTCACCCCAGTCATGAATCACACCGTGGTAACCGTCCTCCCGAAGGTTAGACTAGCTACTTCTGGTGCAACCCACTCCCATGGTGTGACGGGCGGTGTGTACAAGGCCCGGGAACGTATTCACCGCGACATTCTGATTCGCGATTACTAGCGATTCCGACTTCACGCAGTCGAGTTGCAGACTGCGATCCGGACTACGATCGGTTTTATGGGATTAGCTCCACCTCGCGGCTTGGCAACCCTCTGTACCGACCATTGTAGCACGTGTGTAGCCCAGGCCGTAAGGGCCATGATGACTTGACGTCATCCCCACCTTCCTCCGGTTTGTCACCGGCAGTCTCCTTAGAGTGCCCACCATTACGTGCTGGTAACTAAGGACAAGGGTTGCGCTCGTTACGGGACTTAACCCAACATCTCACGACACGAGCTGACGACAGCCATGCAGCACCTGTCTCAATGTTCCCGAAGGCACCAATCTATCTCTAGAAAGTTCATTGGATGTCAAGGCCTGGTAAGGTTCTTCGCGTTGCTTCGAATTAAACCACATGCTCCACCGCTTGTGCGGGCCCCCGTCAATTCATTTGAGTTTTAACCTTGCGGCCGTACTCCCCAGGCGGTCAACTTAATGCGTTAGCTGCGCCACTAAAAGCTCAAGGCTTCCAACGGCTAGTTGACATCGTTTACGGCGTGGACTACCAGGGTATCTAATCCTGTTTGCTCCCCACGCTTTCGCACCTCAGTGTCAGTATTAGTCCAGGTGGTCGCCTTCGCCACTGGTGTTCCTTCCTATATCTACGCATTTCACCGCTACACAGGAAATTCCACCACCCTCTACCATACTCTAGTCAGTCAGTTTTGAATGCAGTTCCCAGGTTGAGCCCGGGGATTTCACATCCAACTTAACAAACCACCTACGCGCGCTTTACGCCCAGTAATTCCGATTAACGCTTGCACCCTCTGTATTACCGCGGCTGCTGGCACAGAGTTAGCCGGTGCTTATTCTGTCGGTAACGTCAAAATTGCAGAGTATTAATCTACAACCCTTCCTCCCAACTTAAAGTGCTTTACAATCCGAAGACCTTCTTCACACACGCGGCATGGCTGGATCAGGCTTTCGCCCATTGTCCAATATTCCCCACTGCTGCCTCCCGTAGGAGTCTGGACCGTGTCTCAGTTCCAGTGTGACTGATCATCCTCTCAGACCAGTTACGGATCGTCGCCTTGGTGAGCCATTACCCCACCAACTAGCTAATCCGACCTAGGCTCATCTGATAGCGCAAGGCCCGAAGGTCCCCTGCTTTCTCCCGTAGGACGTATGCGGTATTAGCGTCCGTTTCCGAACGTTATCCCCCACTACCAGGCAGATTCCTAGGCATTACTCACCCGTCCGCCGCTCTCAAGAGAAGCAAGCTTCTCTCTACCGCTCGACTTGCATGTGTTAGGCCTGCCGCCAGCGTTCAATCTGAGCCATGATCAAACTCTTCAGTTCAAACATCTTTGGGTTTTTAAGAAACCCTAAACTTGGCTCAGCAATCGTTGGTTACATCTTTGATTTCTCGCGGAGTAACTTGTGATGCTGATAATCTTGTTGACTATCAGTCTGACTCCACAAGCACCCACACGAATTGCTTGATTCAGTTGTTAAAGAGCGGTTGGTTAAGATCTTTCGTCTCAACCGAGGCGCGCATTCTACAGCAGCCTCATTTGCTGTCAAGTGATTATTTTCAGAAGTTTTCGAAGATTTCTTCAATAACTTCAACCACTTGCGCTTCCGATCTCTCGTTAGCGGGAGGCGAATTCTACAGCGTTACACGCTGCTGTCAACACCTCTTTTTCTCCGCTTTCGACCGAGAAGATCGAAACGTTAATAGAGCCAAACAACACTGCTCTACCAACTCCTTCTGGGCCTCGATGAACTGAAGCAAGTCGCTGTCGAATTCTGCGTAACTCTTTGTTTACCAAGGAGTTTTCCGTTTCGACTGCGCCGGAAGTGGGGCGAATTATAGACAGATATAAAACGCCGTCAACACTTAATTTCAGGTTTATTCGGATTTGAGCGTAATACGCGCAAATGCCTTCTTCCCAGCTTGGCAAACATGGGTAGCGCCCAGCTCGTATATAAAGGTGCGATCTACAACCTCACCATCTACACGCACACCACCGGAACCTAGAAGGTCCCGCGCAACCGCCGAGTTCTTGACCAGACCCGCTTTATTAAGCACAGCAGCGATCGGCATCGCCTCAGCAGCAGACAGCTCGATCTCCGGCAGATCATCCGGCAGCTCACCATCCTTCATGCGATTACCCGCAGCACGGTGAGCATTGGCCGCAGCCTCCTCACCGTGGAAACGCGCAACAATCTCTTCTGCCAGCTTGATCTTCACGTCACGCGGATTGGCGCCTGCCTCTACATCAGCACGCAGTGCATTGATCTCATCCATCGAGCGGAAGCTCAGCAGCTCAAAGTAACGCCACATCAGCGCATCAGGAATCGAGACGAGCTTGCCGTACATCACGCCCGGTGCTTCCTGGATACCGACATAGTTACCCAGGGACTTGGACATCTTCTTGACGCCATCCAGGCCTTCCAGCAACGGCATGGTCAGAATGCACTGGGCTTCCTGCCCGTACGCACGCTGCAGCTCACGCCCCATCAGCAGGTTGAACTTCTGGTCAGTGCCACCCAACTCAACATCCGCACGCAATGCCACCGAGTCATAGCCCTGAACCAACGGGTAGAGGAACTCGTGAATGGCGATCGGCTGATTGGTGGAGTAACGCTTGTCGAAGTCATCACGCTCAAGCATGCGCGCGACGGTGTACTGGGACGTAAGGCGAATGAAATCTGCCGGCCCCATCTGATCCATCCAAGTGGAGTTGAACGCCACCTCGGTCTTGGCGGGATCAAGAATCTTGAATACCTGCGTCTTGTAGGTCTCGGCGTTATCGAGAACCTGCTCACGAGTCAGCGGCGGGCGAGTGGCGCTCTTGCCGCTCGGATCACCGATCATCCCGGTGAAATCACCTATAAGGAAGATGACCTGATGCCCCAGCTCCTGGAACTGACGCAGCTTATTAATAAGCACGGTATGACCCAGGTGCAGATCCGGCGCAGTCGGATCAAAGCCAGCCTTAATACGCAGGGGTTGGCCACGCTTGAGCTTTTCGATCAGCTCAGCCTCGACCAACAGTTCTTCCGCACCACGTTTTATCAGCGCTAGCTGCTCTTCAACCGACTTCATAACAGACCCGCAAGGCTCAGATTCAAAAGGGAACCAACCATACAAGATCAGGGACTAATTACAAGTTTTGCCCTGCGAACGGACACCGTTCAGCAAGCCCAGCGTTCGCGAGCTTGCGCCACAGATGATTTGGTTATATTTTATACAGTTATTTCATCTTCATCATGTCATTCATCTTTTCCACTTCATCTTCAAAGTCAAAATTACCTATGACCACTGAACCGTCTAAAGCGCCGCCGCTTTACCCGAAGACCCACCTGCTCGCCGCAAGTGGTATCGCCGCCCTTCTCAGCCTGGCACTCCTGGTATTCCCTTCCAGCGACGTAGAAGCCAAACGAACATCCCTGAGCCTTGACCTGGAAAGTCCAGTTGAACAACTGACACAAGATCAAGACGCTTCCGACGCGCAACAAGCCACAAACGCACCTGCCGAATCGCCGTTCGCCCAAATAGAAAGCAGCCCAGAAGATACCCAGCAAGCAGTCCAGGACCAGCCTGCGCCTGTTGCCGAGGCAGCCAAGAACCCTCAGCACCGCGAAGTGATCGTGGCCAAGGGCGACACGTTGTCTACCCTGTTCGAGAAAGTCGGCCTCCCCGCCGCTACCGTCAATGAAGTGCTGGCCAGCGACAAGCAAGCCAAGCAATTCACCCAGCTCAAGCACGGCCAGAAACTTGAGTTCGAACTGACGCCCGACGGCCAGTTGCACAACCTGCACAGCAACGTCAGTGACCTCGAAAGCATCACCCTGACCAAGGGCGCCAAAGGCTTTGCTTTCAACCGCATCACCACCAAACCGGTGATGCGCTCCGCCTACGTCCATGGCGTGATTAACAGTTCGCTGTCCCAGTCGGCAGCCCGCGCGGGCTTGTCCCACAGCATGACCATGGACATGGCCAGCGTGTTCGGCTACGACATCGACTTCGCCCAGGACATTCGCCAAGGCGACGAATTCGATGTGATTTACGAGCAGAAAGTCGCCAACGGCAAAGTCGTCGGCACCGGCAATATTCTGTCCGCACGTTTCACCAACCGCGGCAAGACCTACACCGCCGTGCGCTATACCAATAAACAAGGCAACAGCAGCTATTACACCGCCGACGGCAATAGCATGCGCAAAGCCTTCATCCGCACCCCTGTGGACTTCGCCCGTATTAGCTCGCGTTTCTCCATGGGTCGCAAGCATCCAATTCTGAACAAAATCCGCGCCCATAAAGGCGTCGACTATGCAGCCCCACGTGGCACGCCGATCAAGGCAGCCGGCGACGGCAAAGTGCTGCTGGCCGGACGTCGAGGCGGTTACGGCAATACCGTGATCATTCAACACGGCAACACTTACCGTACGCTGTATGGCCACATGCAAGGCTTTGCCAAGGGCGTGCAAACCGGCGGCACCGTGAAGCAAGGCCAGGTGATCGGCTATATCGGCACTACCGGCCTGTCCACCGGCCCGCACTTGCACTATGAATTCCAGGTCAATGGCGTACACGTCGACCCACTGGGACAGAAGCTGCCGATGGCCGACCCCATCGCCAAGGCCGAGCGCGCGCGCTTCATGCAACAGAGCCAGCCGTTGATGGCGCGCATGGATCAAGAGCGCTCCACCCTGCTGGCTTCGGCGAAGCGATAAGGCATGCCGTTCTATATAGGTGTGATGTCCGGGACCAGCCTCGATGGCCTGGACATCGCCTTGATCGAGCAAGCCCCGGCGATCAAGCTGATCGCCACGCATTACATTCCCATGCCAGATACCCTGCGCATCGAGCTGCTCGCTCTGTGCGCCAGCGGCCCGGATGAGATCGCCCGTTCAGCCATCGCCCAGCAGAAATGGGTGAGCCTGGCAGCACAAGGCATTCACGCGCTACTCGATCAACAACACCTCAAGCCCCAGGACATTCGCGCGATTGGCAGCCATGGCCAGACCATCCGCCACGAACCCGCCCGAGGCTTTACCGTGCAGATCGGCAACCCGGCCTTGCTCACCGAGCTCACAGGCATCACCGTGGTCAGCGACTTCCGCAGCCGCGATGTTGCCGCCGGCGGTCAGGGTGCCCCGCTGGTCCCCGCCTTCCATGAAGCACTGTTTGGCGAGCACAGCGGTAACCGTGCCGTATTGAATGTGGGAGGTTTCAGCAACCTAAGCCTGATCGAGACAGGCAAACCTGTAGCCGGCTTTGACTGCGGCCCGGGCAATGTCCTGCTGGACGCGTGGATTCATCAACAACGCGGCGAAAACTTTGATCGCAATGGTCAGTGGGCCGCCAGCGGGAAGGTTGAGCCCCGGCTGCTCAGTGCCCTGCTCAGCGATCCATTCTTCGTGACCAAGGGCCCCAAGAGCACTGGGCGCGAGGTGTTCAACCTGGAATGGCTGCACCAACACCTTGATCGCCTGCCTGCATTCGAGCCTCAGGATGTACAAGCCACTCTGCTGGAGCTGACCGCGCTCACCATTGTCGAGTCCCTGCAGTCCGCCCAACCCCAAACAGAAACGCTGCTGGTATGTGGCGGTGGAGCTCACAATGCCACGCTGATGCAGCGCCTGGCAGCCTTGCTGCCGGCAACCCACGTCAGCAGTACCGCCACGTACGGCGTAGACCCTGACTGGGTCGAGGCGATGGCCTTCGCCTGGCTGGCTCATTGCTGCCTCGAAGGCATCGCTGCCAACCGCCCGAGCGTCACCGGCTCACGCGGGCTTCGGGTACTGGGCGCGATCTATCCCGCCTGACCGGCCCCAATAATCCGTAGACAGCAAAACGCCGCTTGGCCTACACAGCCAAGCGGCGTTTTGGTATCCGCTACAGATAAAGCTATCGATCAGATCGAGAACGAAGACCCGCAACCACAGGTGGTCGTAGCGTTAGGGTTCTTGATCACGAAACGCGACCCCTCCAGACCTTCCTGGTAATCCACCTCGGCACCTGCCAGGTACTGGAAACTCATCGGGTCCACCACCAGGCTCACGCCCTCACGCTCAACGATGGTGTCATCATCGGCCACATCTTCATCGAAGGTAAAACCGTACTGAAACCCTGAACAACCGCCGCCCGTAACGAATACGCGCAGCTTCAAGCGATCATTACCCTCTTCATCGACCAGGCTCTTCACCTTGTGCGCAGCACCGTGGGTGAATTGCAAAGCCGTGGGGGTGAAGGATTCAACGCTCATGCTGATAATCTCCCGGCGTAACGCCGCCATATGCGTAATGGCCGGTATTATCCGCTTCTCCTAGAAAAGCGGTCAACTATTGTTACGGTATATCAATCTGCACAGCCGCCATTAAAAACACAAAAGGCCCGATCAACGGGCCTTTTGCGCAATAGCCAGGAAGCCTTAAGGCAACATGCCCGCGTGGGACAGACCAAGCTTCTCGTCCAGGCCAAACAGGATGTTCAGGTTCTGCACCGCCTGGCCCGACGCGCCCTTGACCAGGTTATCGATCACCGACAACACCACAACCAGGTCGCCATCCTGGGGACGGTGCACGGCAATCCGGCACACGTTCGCGCCGCGCACGCTGCGGGTTTCCGGATGACTGCCGGCCGGCATAACGTCGACGAACGGTTCGTTGGCATAACGCTTTTCGAACAGCGCCTGCAGGTCTACCGAGCGATCAACCACAGTCGCGTACAACGTGGAGTGAATACCGCGGATCATCGGGGTCAGGTGGGGCACGAAGGTTAGACCCACCTCTTTACCGGCCGCGCGACGCAGGCCCTGACGGATTTCCGGCAAATGACGGTGACCTTTCACCGCATAGGCCTTCATGCTTTCCGACGTCTCGGAGTACAGCGAACCGACTGCCGCACCACGACCGGCACCACTGACACCTGACTTGCAGTCAGCGATCAAACGCGAAGCGTCCGCCAGCCCGGCTTCCAGCAAAGGCAGGAAACCCAATTGAGTCGCAGTCGGATAGCAACCCGGCACCGCGATCAGGCGCGCTTGCTTGATCTGCTCACGATTCACTTCCGGCAGGCCGTACACCGCCTCTTCCAACAGCTCTGGCGCGCCGTGCGGCTGGCCATACCATTTGGCCCACTCATCAGCGTCCTGCAAACGGAAGTCTGCGGACAGGTCGATCACCTTGGTGCCAGCGGCCAACAGCTCACCGGCCAATGCGTGGGCAACACCGTGAGGCGTGGCGAAGAACACCACGTCACACGCGCCCAGCGTCTTGATGTCCGGAACACTGAACGCCAGCCCGTCGTAATGGCCTCGCAGGTTCGGGTACATATCGGCCACGGCCAGGCCAGCCTCGGATCGGGAGGTGATGACCACCACCTCAGCTTGCGGATGCTGAGCCAACAGACGCAGCAATTCGACACCGGTGTAACCCGTGCCGCCGACGATACCGACCTTGACCATAAACCTGCCCTCAACGAACCCACTGGAAAGCCGTCGATAATAGGGGCCGTATCGTCCTGCGACAACCGTCAACGTGACGTACGGGCGCATGAGCCACTACTATCTTCAGTTACCGTGAACCTGGGAATAACTAGAAATGCTCTATCTATGGATCAAAGCCTTCCACATCGTCAGCATCGTCTGCTGGTTTGCCGGGCTGTTCTACCTCCCGCGCCTGTTCGTCTACCACGCCCAAAGCGAAGACAGCGTCAGCAAGGAACGCTTCAGCATCATGGAGCGCAAGCTGTACCGCGGCATCATGGGGCCAGCGATGATCGCCACCTTGTTATTCGGCGGCTGGCTGATCTACCTCAACCCGGCCATCTTTCAATCCGGTGCCTGGATCCACGCCAAGCTCACCCTTGTAGTGTTCCTTATCGGCTACCACCACATGTGCGGCGCGCAGGTAAAACGCTTCGCCCGTGGCGAAAACACCCGCAGCCATGTCTTTTATCGCTGGTTCAATGAAGTGCCCGTTCTGATATTGCTGGCTATCGTAATTTTGGTCGTGGTCAAACCGTTCTAACTTCAATTACTCGGGGTACCTCCAATGTCGCTGCCCGCTCTGCTTGAACACCGTCTGCGCCTGCCCGTCGTGGCGGCGCCGATGTTCCTGATTTCCAACCCGCAACTGGTCCTGGCGTGCTGCCGCAACGGGGTGGTCGGGAGTTTCCCGGCCCTTAACCAACGCGAAAGCAGCGGGTTCAAGGCCTGGCTGGAAGAAATCGAAGCGGGCCTGGCACAGTTGGACAACCCCGCGCCCTACGCCGTCAACCTGATCGTGCACAACAGCAATCCTCGCTTGGAGGCAGACCTGGCGATTTGTGTTGAGCACAAAGTGCCGATCGTCATTACCAGCCTGGGGGCCGTGAAAGAACTGGTGGACGCCGTGCACAGCTATGGCGGCCTGGTGTTCCACGACGTCACTACCCGTCGCCATGCCGAGAAGGCTGCCGAAGCCGGCGTGGATGGCCTGATTGCCGTAGCGGCCGGCGCCGGTGGTCACGCCGGAACTTGGAGCCCGTTCTCGCTGATTGCCGAGATCCGCCAATTCTTCGACAAAACCCTGCTGCTGGCCGGCTGCCTCAACCATGGGCATGAGATACTCGCCGCCCAGGTGCTGGGCGCGGACCTGGCCTACTTCGGCACACGCTTTATCGGCACCACCGAAAGCCATGCCCCGGATGCGTATAAAGAGATGCTGCTCACATCGCGCGCGGCCGACATCGTGCACACTCCTGCTGTTTCCGGCGTGCCCGCCAGCTTTATGCGCCAGAGCCTGGAAAACGCCGGCTTTGACCTCGCTGCCCTGCAAGGCAAAGGCGAAGTCAACTTCGGCTCCAAGCTCAAGCCGTTAAGCGACGAGGCCAAGGCCTGGAAGACCGTATGGTCCGCCGGCCAAGGTGTCGGTGAAATTGATGATTTGCCCAGTGTCGATGAACTGGTTGCCCGCCTGGATGCCGAATACCGTAAGGCGCGCGAACAGGCGGCACAACTGAGCTGGCCACGCTGACCCAACCGCAAGGCTTGCCCAGTGAGCAGGCCTGCACCACCTCCCTGAACAAGTGACAAGGAAGCCCGCATGAGCGACAACCGTTTCAAGATTGTGTTTGATGGAGCCTTGCTCCCGGGTGTCGAAAGCACCACGGCCAAATTGAACCTGGCCGAGCTGTTCAAGAGCGAAGTCGAAGCCATCGAGAAGCTCTTCACCGGCCGCCCGGTTGCGCTCAAACGCGACCTGTCGCGCCCGGACGCCGAAACCTACCTCACCGCGCTGAAAAACGCCGGCGTCGATGCCCGTATCGAACCGGAACAACCCGTCGCCTTCAGCCTCGCCGAAACCCACGAAACGGACTCCGGCGCCTCTGGTTTCTCACGCCCTGCCGCGTCACCGTATGCGCCACCGCGCGCCGCCGTGGGCGATAACCTGCCGGAATACTCCACACTCAAGGTGTTCACCATCCACGGGCGTATCGGCCGACTGCGGTACCTCGCCTGGACCCTGGTTCTCACCCTTGCGCTGCTGGTTGCGGGCGGCATCATCAGTACCGTCAGCTTTGCTGTCGCCACCGCTTCTCCGACCGCCGGCACCCTGCTCGGGGTATTGCTGGGTCTGGCATTGTTTGTCGCGCTGGTGTGGGTCAGTGTCCAAATCGGTGTTCAGCGCCTGCACGACCTGGGTTGGTCCGGCTGGCTGTACTTCCTCAACCTGGTGCCGCTGGTCAACAGTGTGTTCCCGATCCTGCTGCTGGTATTGCCGGGGAACGCAGGTGCCAACCAATACGGCGCGCCGCCGCCACGCAACTCCACCGCGGTAAAAGTCCTGGCCACACTGTGGCTGGCGTTCATTCCGGTCATGCTTGCCATCGTAGTGACCCTGGGCATGAACGGTTACCTTGACCAACTCGAAGCCAACATGGACAGCGGCTACGAGAGCAGCTCCATCACCTCCGATGAAGACACTGACCAAAGCGCAACCGTAGAAGAAGACGAAGCGCAGAGTGCTGACGAAGCGGGTGAACCTGTAGACTCTCCAGAACAGTGAAGAAACGCTCCCGGCCTGTAATGCCTTTGTTACAGGCGCGGCGGCGTTGCGATGGAGAAAGGCATGACCCGTTACGCTCTGATCACCGGCGCCTCCAGCGGCATCGGCCTGGCCCTGGCCGAAGCACTGGCCCGTCGCGGCCGCAGCTTGATTCTGGTGGCCCGCCAGCGTGATCAGTTGGAAAGCATTGCAATCGAATTGACTCAGCGCTTTGGCGTTGAAGTGCTGTTTCGGGCCTGCGACCTGGGCGAGCCGCTGCGCTTGTCCGGGTTCCTGCTGGAGCTTGAAGAAGGTGAACGGCAGATCGACCTGCTGGTGAACTGTGCCGGTATCGGCACCAGCGGTCCTTTCCTGGCTCAGGACTGGATGACCGAACAAGACCTCGTAGAGGTCAACATCCTGGCTCTCACCCGCATGTGCCACGCGCTCGGAAACTCGATGGCGCTGCACGGTGGCGGGCAGATTCTCAATGTGGCGTCCGTCGCGGCGTTCCAGCCCGGCCCGTGGATGAGCACCTACTACGCCAGCAAGGCCTATGTACTGCATTTCTCCGAAGGCCTGCGTGAAGAGCTGAAAACCTGCGGCATCAAGGTCTCGGTCCTCTGCCCCGGCCCTACACGCACGGCATTCTTCGGCACCGCGCAAATGGACACCGCCAAGCTCGACCGCAGCCAACAACTGATGAGCCCTGAAGAAGTGGCGCTCTACACCGTGCGTGCGCTGGAAAAGAACAAAGCCATCATCATTCCCGGCCGACGCAACCGCTGGATCGCCTTCAGCCCGCGCTTCAGTCCGCGCTGGCTGACCCGCAAGATAGCCGGCGCCATCAACAAGGCCTATTGCCCACGCTGACCGGCTGAGTACACTCACCCTGCACATTCATAATGGAGAAACAGCTGTGGATACTCTGTTCACCAAGATCATCAACAGAGAAATACCCGCGGATATCATCTACGAAGATGACCAAGTCCTGGCGTTCAAGGACATCTACCCCGCGGCGCCTGTGCACTTCCTGGTCATCCCGAAGAAACATATCCCCACGCTCAATGACCTGACCGAAGAAGACAAGGCCCTGGCTGGTCACATTTTGTTCACCGCCCAGCGCCTGGCCGTGGAACAAGGCTGCGAGGAAGGTTTTCGGGTCGTGATGAACTGCAACCCGAAAGGTGGGCAGACCGTTTATCACATCCATATGCATGTGCTGGGTCAGCGCCAGATGAACTGGCCGCCCGGCTGATTCCCCTGGAAACAAGGGTCACGGCCTCAGGCTGCGACCCCATGCCCTTGACTCAGCGCAAACGCTTCCCCCTCTCTTGCGGTAAACTGGCCGCCGAGATTTTTCCCGGAGGTCAGCATGACTACCCAACGTCACTACTCGCCGATTGACCGTCTGTTGCTGCAAGCCGACATGGCCATGCGCACGTTGCTGCCCTTCAGCGGCCAGCCGTATCGCCCTTCGCCCGCCATCGTGCAGCCCGACGCACAGATGAGCGAGACCGATACCCGCCATGTCGCCGGCCTGATGCGCATCAACCACACTGGCGAAGTCTGTGCCCAGGCGCTGTACCAGGGCCAGGCGCTGACCGCCAAGCTGCCGCAAGTGCGTGCGGCCATGGAACACGCCGCCGAGGAAGAGATCGACCACCTGGCTTGGTGCGAGCAACGCATCCGCCAATTGGGTAGCCACCCCAGCGTGCTGAACCCGCTGTTTTATGGCCTGTCGTTTGGGATCGGCGCTGCTGCTGGCCTGATCAGCGACAAAGTCAGCCTGGGTTTTGTGGCGGCGACCGAACATCAAGTGTGCAAACACCTGGACGAACATCTGGAACAGCTGCCAGCCGAAGACGAAAAGTCCCGGGCCATTCTTGAGCAGATGCGTATCGATGAAGAACATCACGCTGAAAGCGCGCTGGATGCTGGTGGCTTCCGCTTCCCGGCGCCGGTGAGATTTGGCATGAGTGTTTTGGCCAAGGTCATGACTAAAAGCACCTATCGAATTTAGTAGCCTCGAATTTAGTAGCATCGAATCGACAGGCAAAAAGAAAGGGCGCTATCACAGCGCCCTTTCTTTTTGCCCGCCGATTGAGCGATCAACCCAACTCGATGATTTCGTAATCATGGGTGATGGCCACACCGGCCGCACCGAGCATGATCGAGGCCGAGCAGTACTTTTCGGCCGACAGTTCGATAGCACGCTTGACCTGGGCTTCTTTCAGCGCCCGGCCCTTCACCACGAAATGCATGTGGATCTTGGTAAATACCTTGGGGTCTTCAGTGGCACGCTCGGCTTCCAGGAACGCCTCGCAGCTCTCCACGGCCTGGCGGGACTTTTTAAGGATGCTGACCACGTCGAAATTGCTGCAACCGCCCACACCAAGCAGGAGCATTTCCATCGGGCGTACGCCCAGGTTACGGCCACCAGCTTCCGGCGGGCCGTCCATGACCACCACATGGCCACTGCCCGACTCACCGAGGAACATGGCTTCGCCCGCCCATTGGATGCGTGCCTTCATCGCCCAGACTCCACTGCTAAAAAAGGGTCGCCAGCTTAGCACAGGGCCCGCCTGCGTCAGCGTTTGCGACAAAAGCGATCAATAGCACGGTTTACGCGAAATTTGGCTAATCGAGACAGAATGTGTCTGTTAAGCTGGCGCCAAATCGATGGCGTATTGCCACCCTTTATACACCGCGTATCAATGCCGATACCGATGAATACAACAACTCCAACTACCTCGCGCAGTCTTTTCGGGACACAACCATGGTTGCCCTTACTCCCATACCCAAGATCAAGAATCTCGACAAACTGTTGATGCATTGCCAGCGCCGTCGTCATCCGGCCAAGCACAACATCATCTGCGCCGGCGAGCGTTCCGAAACACTGTTCTTCATTATCAAAGGCTCGGTCACCATCCTGATCGAGGATGAAGATGGCCGTGAAATGATCATTGCCTATCTGAACACCGGGGATTTCTTTGGGGAGTTGGGGCTGTTCGAACAAGCTGGCAAGGAACAGGAACGCAGTGCCTGGGTGCGGGCCAAGGTCGAGTGCGAAGTGGCCGAGATCAGCTACGCCAAATTCCGCGAGCTGGCCCAGCAGGATCCCGACATCCTCTACGCCCTCAGCGGCCAGATTGCCCAGCGCCTGCGGGATACCACGCGCAAGGTCGGCGACCTGGCGTTCTTTGACGTCACCGGTCGTGTCGCCCGCTGCTTGCTGGATTTGTGCAAACAGCCCGACGCCATGACACACCCTGACGGCATGCAGATCAAGGTCACGCGCCAGGAAATCGGGCGCATTGTCGGCTGTTCACGGGAGATGGTCGGTCGCGTGCTCAAGGACCTGGAAGAACGCAACCTGGTCCACGTCAAAGGCAAGACGATGGTGGTGTTCGGTACCCGTTAAACCGGCAGGAAGCTGGCCAACACTTGACGGTACAAGGTGTCCAGCCGGCTGATCGCATCCGGCGCTGGGAAGGCTTCGTGCAAGGCGATATGGCTGTCGGCGCGCACCCGCTGTTCGAGACCACAGGCTTGATTGAAGCGGTTGACCGCCGCGATCAGTTCTTCACGGTCGTTTTCCAGCAACAAGGCACCGTGCACCAGACCCACCGGGCGGCCCCCACTTTGTCGCCAGCGCTGGGCCGTGCCGACCATTTTGCGGCCGTTAAGGTTGACGTTATAGCGACCGTCGCAAAACGCGCCGTCGATTTCACCGACGGAGGCATCGCCTCCCAACTCGATCAGCAAGTCGCAGATCGGTTGGCATAAACGCAAATAACCGGTTTCTATACGGTTCTGATCGCCTTCACTGCGCGGTGGAGCATAGACCAGGGCGATGTTGACCGTCGCATTCGACTGCGGCACCGGTTCTCCACCGGTTTCACGCAACAATACCGGCCAACCGGCATCCGCGGAAACCTGGCTGGCGGTCTCAAATGCCGGCAAGCGGCTCAAACGACGCGGCATGACCAAGGCTTGGTCGCTGGGTTGCCAGAACAGCAAGCCATATTCCCGCTCACCCGCACAAACAGCCGCCAGCAGGTCTTGCTCGGCGGCAAGCCCTGCTTCGACGGTCATCGCCACCGGCTGCATCATCATCAATCCAGTGTCGAACCGCTGACCGCCACACCACGCTCCGGGAAGAACAGGCGCTGCAACTCCGCCCCCGGGTTCTCGGCGCGCATGAAAGTTTCGCCGACCAGGAACGAATACACGCCACTGATCTCCATCAGCTCCACATCGGCACGGTTGACGATGCCACTCTCGGTAATCACCAAACGGTCACGCGGGATGCGCGGCAGCAGGTCGAGGGTGTTTTCCAGGCTGACTTCGAAGGTGTGCAGGTTACGGTTGTTGACGCCCACCAGCGGTGTGTCGAGAGTTTTCAGTGCGCGCTCCAGCTCATCGCCGTCGTGCACTTCCACCAGCACGTCCAGGCCGACGCTTTTGGCCACGGCCGCCAGCTCGGCCATCTTCACGTCATCCAGCGCGGAGACGATCAGCAGCACACAGTCGGCGCCCAGGGCACGGGCTTCGACGATCTGGTAAGGGTCGACCATGAAATCCTTGCGGATCACCGGCAACTTGCACGCGGCACGGGCCTGCTGCAGGAACAGGTCGGAACCCTGGAAGTAGTCGATATCGGTCAGTACGGACAGGCAGGTCGCCCCGCCCTTCTCATAGCTCTTGGCAATGTCTTCAGGGATGAATACTTCGCGAATCACGCCCTTGCTAGGCGAAGCTTTCTTGATTTCAGCAATGACGGCGGGCTGCTTTTCCTTGGCTTGCTTGATCAACGCGTTGGCAAAGCCACGTGGCGCATCAGCGATCTTCGCCTGCTCTTCCAGCTCGGCGAGGCTCACGCGAGCACGGCGCTCAGCCACTTCTTCAGCCTTGCGGGCCAGGATCTTTTCCAGAACGGTCGGCACACTCATCCTTCATTCTCCATCTTGAATACTGCGGTGAATGCTCCCAGCTCTTCGAGCTTCTCGCGAGCCAGACCGGTGTGCAGCGCATCGTGGGCCAAGGCGACACCTTCCTTAAGACTATAGGCGTGGTCGGCCGCATACAGTGCAGCGCCCGCATTCAAAACAATCATCTCAGCGGCTTTTTGACCGTTTTCGGTCTTGCGACGCCCCAAGGCATCACGAATCAACTCCAGGGAGGCCGCCGGGCTTTCCACCGCCAGGCCGTGCAGGCTCTGGCTCTTCATGCCCAGGTCTTCCGGCTCGACCCAATACTCAGTGACCTGGTCATTTTTCAGCTCTGCCACGAAAGTCGGTGCCGCCAGGCTGAATTCGTCCAGGCCGTCCTTGGAATGCACCACCAGCACATGCTTGCTGCCCAGGCGCTGCAGTACTTCGGCCAATGGCCGGCACAGCGCCTGGCTGAACACGCCCACCACCTGGTGTTTCACACCGGCCGGATTCGTAAGCGGGCCGAGCATGTTGAACAGGGTACGCAGGCCAAGGTCTTTGCGCGGGCCAGCGGCGTGCTTCATCGCACCATGGTGGGACTGGGCAAACATAAAGCCGATGCCGACGCTGTCGATGCAGCGCGCCACTTGTACTGGGGTGAGGTTCAGGTAGATACCCGCCGCTTCCAGCAAGTCGGCACTGCCGCTTTTGCCGGACACCGCGCGGTTACCATGCTTGGCCACGGTGCAACCCGCCGCCGCGACGACAAAAGAAGAAGCGGTCGAGACGTTGAAGATGTTCGCACCGTCACCGCCGGTGCCGACCACGTCCACAACACCGTCGAGGGTCTTGAGCTCAACCTTGTCCGCCAGCTCGCGCATCACCGATACGGCGCCGACGATCTCGTCGATGCTTTCGCTCTTCATGCGCATCGCCATCATGAACGCGCCGATCTGCGCATCGGTGCATTGACCGGTCATGATCTCGCGCATCACATCGCTCATTTCAGCGGTGCTCAGGTCCAGGTGGCCGACGATACGGCTCAGGGCAGTCTTGATATCCATGGAAAGTCCTTAGCGCGTGCCGCCGCTCTGCTTGAGAAAGTTGGCGAACAGCTCGTAGCCCTGCTCGGTCAGGATAGACTCAGGGTGAAATTGCACCCCTTCGATGTTCAGTGTCTTGTGGCGCAGGCCCATGATCTCGTCGACCGAGCCATCTTCCAGTTGGGTCCAGGCAGTCAGCTCCAGGCAGTCCGGCAGGGTTTCGCGCTTGACCACCAGCGAGTGGTAGCGGGTCACCGTCACGGGCAAGTTAAGCCCATGGAACACCCCTAGATCATGATGGAATACTGGGCTGGTCTTGCCGTGCATCACTTGACGCGCGCGTACCACGTCACCGCCAAAGGCCTGGCCGATGGACTGATGGCCCAGGCATACGCCCAGGATCGGCAGCTTGCCGGCGAAATACTTGATCGCCTCCAGGGAAATACCCGCCTCGGTCGGCGTGCACGGCCCTGGCGAAACCACGATGCGCTCCGGGTTCAGGGCAGCGATCTCGGCCACGGTCAGTTCGTCATTGCGCACTACCTTGACCTCGGCACCCAGCTCGCCCAGGTACTGCACAACGTTGTAGGTAAAGGAATCGTAGTTATCAATCATCAGCAACATGGGGGAAACCTCAAGAATTGGGGGTCTGTTCAGCCAGCGCAACGGCGCGGAACATCGCGCGGCGCTTGTTCAAGGTTTCTTCCCATTCGAGGGCCGGCACTGAGTCGGCAACAATCCCGCCGCCGGCCTGCACGTGCAGCTCCCCGTCCTTGATCACGGCCGTGCGGATCGCAATGGCCGTGTCCATGTTGCCGTTCCAGGCGAAATAGCCCACGGCGCCGCCGTAGACACCGCGCTTGACCGGCTCCAGCTCGTCGATGATTTCCATCGCGCGGATCTTCGGCGCACCCGACAAGGTGCCCGCCGGCAGAATCGCGCGCAGTGCGTCCATCGCCGTCAGGCCGGCTTTCAGCTCGCCGGTGACGTTGGACACAATGTGCATCACATTCGAATAACGCTCGATCACCATCTTCTCAGTGAGCTTCACCGAACCGATTTCCGAGACACGCCCGGTGTCGTTACGACCCAGGTCGATGAGCATCAGGTGCTCGGCGATTTCCTTGTCGTCGCTCAACAGGTCTTCTTCGAGCGCCAGGTCGGCCTCTTCGGTCGCACCGCGTGGGCGGGTGCCGGCAATCGGGCGCACGGTGATCAGGTTGTCTTCGACGCGCACCAGCACTTCCGGCGAACTGCCCACCACGTGGAAGTCGCCAAAGTTGAAGAAGTACATGTACGGCGTCGGGTTGAAGCAGCGCAATGCGCGATACAGATCGATCGGCGCGGCCTTGAAATCGATGGACATACGCTGCGACGGCACTACCTGCATGCAGTCACCCGCGAGGATGTATTCCTTGATGGTATCGACGGCGCGCTCGTAGTCATCCTGGGTAAAGCTGGAGCGGAACACCGGATCGGCCGCCGGCGGACGGCTGAGGTCCAGGCCGCGACGCGGGGTGATCGGCTGGCGCAATTTATCCAGCAGGGCTTCGAGGCTGGCGCGGCCTTGCTCGAACGCGTCCTCCTGGGATGGATCGGCGAGTACGATCGCGTGCATCTTGCCGGCGAGGTTATCGAACACCACCACGGCATCGGAAACCATCAGCAGAATGTCCGGCACGCCCAGCGGATCCGGGTTCGGGCATTTGCCCAAGCGCTTTTCCACATAACGCACGCAGTCATAACCGAAGTAACCCACCAGGCCGCCGTTGAAACGCGGCAGGCCCGCAATGGTCGGCACGTTATAGCGAGCCTTGAAGGCCTCGACGAACGCCAACGGGTCTTCTACATCATGGCTTTCGATCTCAACGCCATCATGGGTAACGCTCACATGATGGTCGTGTACCCGCAGCACCGTACGGCATGGCAGGCCGATGATCGAGTAACGGCCCCACTTCTCGCCGCCCTGTACGGACTCGAGCAGGTAGGAGTTAGGCTCGTCGGCCAGTTTCAGGTAGATCGACAGCGGCGTGTCGAAGTCGGCCAAGGTTTCGCAGGCCAGGGGGATGCGGTTATAGCCGGCAGCGGCCAAACGCAGGAATTCTTCGCGGGTCATGATATGCCTCGTGGCTTGAGGGTCTAACAGTCAGGTATGCAAACGCGCCGCAGAGTGCGGCCAGGATCAGTCAGGCGCGCCAACGCCAGCGGGCCAGGGCCTTGATGACTTTCATCCAGAGTTTGCGAGTGACCACCACGATGGAATTTCCAGAAGGGGACGGATCGGTATCGGGCAACGTTATCTCAGCGCCAGCTCCCAAGCAACCGGGGATTAACAGGCGCAGGTCATCAATCACCAATGAAGGCGACTCTTCGGCGATCGGCCGACCATGGTTATAGCCGTAGCTGAGGGCCACGCACTGCACGCCCGCGGCCTTTGCCGCCAGCACATCACTGCGAGAATCACCGACAAATAACGACTGCGACGCCGGGATATTGGCCATTTTCATCACGAAAAACAGCGCCGCCGGGTCGGGCTTTTTCTGCGGCAAGGTATCGCCGCCGATGATCCAGCGGAAATAACGGCCGATTTTCATCTGGTCCAGCAGCGGCGCGACGAAGCGTTCCGGCTTGTTGGTGATCAGGGCCATTTCCACGCCCTGCTTGCTCAGCCACTTGAGGGTGTCGCGCACGCCCGGGTAAACCACGGTCAGTTCGTGGCCGTCTTCATAGGCGGCGTTGAACAGTTCCAGGGCGTGTTCGGCCTCGACTTCATCCACGCCTTCGGCGTCGATATTGTTGGCCAAGGCCCGGCGCACCAGCATCTGCACGCCGTTGCCGACCCATTCGCGCACCGACTCGATCCCGGCCGGCTTACGGCCCAGCTTGAGCAGCATCTCGTCCACCGCCGCCGCCAGGTCGGGCACCGAGTCGATCAAGGTACCGTCCAGATCGAACATCACCAGCCGTGGCAATTTGCCGGGGAACAGCTGCTCAAAGCCGCTCATGGACGCGCCAGCGCCAGTTCGGCGCGCATCTTGTCGATGACTTCCTGGTAGTCCGGCGCGTTGAAGATCGCCGAGCCGGCCACGAAGGTGTCGGCGCCCGCTGCGGCAATTTCGCGGATGTTGTTGACGTTGACCCCGCCGTCGATTTCCAGGCGGATGTCACGGCCCGAAGCGTCGATCAGCGCGCGGGCCTCGCGCAACTTGTTCAGCGTGCCGGGGATGAACTTCTGCCCACCGAAGCCTGGGTTGACGCTCATCAGCAGGATCATGTCGACCTTGTCCATCACGTACTCAAGCACGCTCAGCGGTGTGGCCGGGTTAAACACCAGGCCCGCCTTGCAGCCGCCTTCGCGGATCAGTTGCAGGGTGCGGTCGACGTGCAGCGAGGCTTCCGGGTGGAAAGTGATGTAGGTCGCGCCGGCGTCAACGAAGTCGCCGATGATGCGATCCACCGGGCTGACCATCAGGTGCGCATCAATCGGCGCAGTGATGCCGTACTTGCGCAACGCGGCGCAGACCATCGGGCCGATGGTCAGGTTGGGCACGTAGTGGTTGTCCATGACATCGAAGTGCACGAAGTCGGCACCCGCGGCCAACACCTTGTCCACTTCCTCACCCAGGCGGGCGAAGTCGGCGGAGAGAATCGATGGAGCAATGACGAAGGGCTGCATGACGCACCTTTTTTGAGCTAAATCACGATGGCGCGCATTGTATACCTCATGCTTTGCCGCGCGCACCGTGACCTAACTCAACGGTTAGTAAGCCGCCCGGTAGATTTTCTCGATATCGTCCGCGCTGAGCTTGCGTGGATTGTTGCGCATCAAGCGCTCAATACCCGCCGCTTCTACCGCCATGGCTGGGATCGCGTCCTCGGGCACCCCAAAACTGCGCAAGCCCGCCGGGATCTCCACTGCGGCACACAGTCGCGTCATCGCCTCGACGGCCTGGTCGGCGGCATCGTTGACGCTCAAGCCGGTGACATTCACGCCCATCGCCTGGGCGATGTCCTGCATGCGCTCGACGCAGGCCAACTTGTTCCAGTGCATCACGTAGGGCAGCAGCAATGCATTGCTCACGCCGTGGGCGATATTGAAGCGCCCACCCAGCGGATACGCCAGCGCATGCACCGCCCCCACCCCGGCATTGCCGAACGCCATGCCGGCCATCAGGCTGGCAGTGGCCATGTCGTCGCGGGCCTGCAGGTTGGCCGGGTTGGCGTAGGCCTTGGGCAATGCATTGGCGATCAGCTTGATCGCGCCAATCGCCAACGCATCAGTGATCGGCGAGGCGTTCAGCGACAAGTAGGACTCGATGGCGTGCACCAGCGCGTCCACGCCACTGGCGGCGGTGACGCTGCGCGGGCAGGTCAGGGTCATTTGCGGGCTGATCAGCGCAACGTCCGGCAGCAGGTAATCGCTGACAATGCCCTTTTTCAGTTGCGCGGCCTTGTCGGAGAGAATCGCCACATTGGTCACCTCCGAGCCGGTGCCGGCGGTAGTCGGGATAGCGATCAGCGGCGGGCCCTTGCGCGGCACCTGGTCGACGCCGAACAAGTCCGCCAGCGCGCCGTGATACCCGGCATAGGCCGCAACACTTTTGGCGATATCAATGGCGCTGCCGCCGCCCACACCAATCAAGCCGTCGTGCCCGCCCTCGCGGTAGACGCGCATGCAGTCCTCGACAATGGCGATTTCCGGGTCGGGTAACACCCGGTCGAAAATCTCGTAAGTGCGTTCGCCCAGGTGTTCAAGGGCCAGCGCCACCGTGCCTGACTTGACCAGCGCAGCGTCGGTGACGATCAGCGGGTTATCCACATCCAGGCGGGTCAGTTCAAAGGCCAGTTGTTCGATGGCGCCAGCGCCGGTCAACAGTTTGTGGGCGATCTTGAATGAGGAAGTACTCATGTGCGCGGCCTCTTATTAAGTGATGGGCTGGCACAAGAGTAGCTCGGGTTTTTGGGTTGCCCAGCATTCAGGGTCTGAATGGTCAGGTGACTCAACGCGGGCACGGTTTATGTGGGAGCTGGCTTGCCTGCGATTCAGGCGACTCGGTGTGACAGGCAAACCGCGGCGATGCAATCGCAGGCAAGCCAGCTCCCACAGGTGATCGCGTTTACCCACTCAGACCTGGGCGGTGCGCAGCTTTTCGCTACGGCCGCGCAGCCATTCGAGGGTCAGCAACAGCAACACAGAGAAGGCAATCAACAGGGTCGCCGCCGCCGCAATCGTCGGGCTGAGGTTTTCGCGGATGCCGCTGAACATCTGGCGCGGCAGGGTCGCTTGCTCGGGGCCGGCCAGAAACAGCGTTACTACCACCTCATCAAACGAAGTGGAGAAAGCAAACAGCGCCCCGGAAATCACCCCCGGCGCGATCAACGGCAAGGTCACCCGGCGGAATGCAGTCAATGGCGAGGCGCCGAGACTGGCCGCCGCCCGCACCAGGTTATGGTTGAACCCCTGCAACGTCGCCGACACGGTGATGATCACAAACGGCACACCCAGCACCGCATGCACCACGATCAGCGAGAAGAAGCTGTTGCCCAGGCCCAGCGGCGCGAAGAACAGGTAACTGGCCACGCCGATGATCACCACCGGCACTACCATCGGCGAAATCACCAGCGCCATCACCAGTGCCTTGCCGGGGAAATTGCCGCGGGTCAGGCCGATCGCCGCCAGGGTGCCGAACACCATGGCCAGCACCGTGGCCGCCGGGGCGACGATGATGCTGTTCTTCAACGCACGCATCCACTCGGCGGAGGCGAAGAAGTCCTGATACCAATGCAGCGAGAAGCCTTGCAGCGGGTACACCAGGAAACTGCCACTGTTAAACGACAGCGGGATGATCACCAGCACCGGCAGGATCAAAAACAGCAGGATCAAGCCGCAGAGGATCCGCAAGCTGTAGAACCACACCCGCTCAACGGGCGACATATAAGGGCTCAGCATCACAAGGTCTCCTTAGCTCAGGCGCAGGCGACTGGCGCCCACCAGCCGGTTGTAGATCAGGTACAGCACCACGGTGGCCAGCAGCAGCAAGCCGCCCAGTGCCGTGGCCATGCCCCAGTTGATGCTGGTGTTGGTGTAGAACGCCACGAAGTAGCTGACCATCTGATCGTTCGGGCTGCCCAGCAGTGCCGGGGTGATGTAGTAACCAATTGCCAGGATGAACACCAACAGGCAGCCAGCGCCAACACCTGCGTAGGTTTGCGGGAAGTACACGCGCCAGAAACTGGCGAACGGGTGGCAGCCCAGGGAAATCGCCGCACGCATGTAGGTGGGCGAAATGCCCTTCATCACGCTGTAGATCGGCAGGATCATGAACGGCAGCAAAATATGCACCATGGAGATGTAGACCCCGGTGCGGTTGAACACCAACTCCAGCGGCTTATCGATCAGGCCCATGCCCATCAGTGCACTGTTGATCAGGCCACCGGACTGCAGCAACACGATCCACGCCGCCACCCGTACGAGGATCGAGGTCCAGAACGGCAGCAACACCAGAATCATCAGCAAGTTGCTCTTGCGCGCCGGCAGGTTGGCCAGCAGGTAGGCCAGGGGATAGGCCAGCAGCAGGCAGACGGCGGTGATCACCAGGCCCATCCAGAAGGTGCGGGCGAAGATGTCCAGGTAGATCGCCTGGTCGGGTGTGGCCGGCGCGACTTCGCCGAGGTCGTCGATGCGGTGATCGACGGCCGCCAGTAGGTAGAACGGTGTCAGGCTGCTGGTATTGCGCCGGATCGCCTGCCAGTAAGCCGGGTCGCCCCAGCGTTCGTCGAGGTTTTCCAGCGCTTCTTTATAGGAGCCAGGCGCTTCGCTGAACGGCAGCGCCCGCGCGGTTTTGGTCAGCAGGCTGCGGTAGCCGGCCAGTTCCATGTTCAGGCGTTTGGACAGATCGCCCAGGGTCTGGTTTTTGCGCGCTTCGCCCAGGTCCTCACTGAGGGCCTGGTACACCGGCTCGCCCGGCAGGCCACGACCGTCCCAGGCCGTGATCGCAACGACAGTACGCGGCAACCCACCCACCACTTCCGGGTTGCCGACGCTCTTGAACAGCAGCGCCACGATCGGCACCAGGAACACCAGCAGCAAAAACAGCACCAGCGGCGCGATCAAGGCCTGGGCCTTCCAGCGATTGAGCCGCTCGGCACGCGCCAGGCGCTGCTTGAGGGTGGGGCTGTTGACCTCGTTCGAGGGAACGGCGATGGCCATGGCTGACTCCGGAAAATCTACGGTTGGGTCCTTGGCAACACGGTCCCTGTGGGAGCTGGCTTGCCTGCGATGGCATCAACTCGGTGCATCAGCTGTACCGAGGTGTCTGCATCGCAGGCAAGCCAGCTCCCACATGAAGCGGTTTCGCCAGAGGGGTATGCGGTGTTACTTGGCCGCCCAGGAATTGAAGCGCTGCTCCAGTTGCTCGCCGTTGTCCGCCCAGAAGCTCACATCGATCTGCACTTGGTTGGCGATGTTTTCCGGGGTGGTCGGCATGTCCTTCAACACGTCCTTGGCCAGCAACGGTACGGCTT
Organism: Pseudomonas sp. AC112; assembly: GCF_979253545.1. Taxonomy (NCBI): domain Bacteria; kingdom Pseudomonadati; phylum Pseudomonadota; class Gammaproteobacteria; order Pseudomonadales; family Pseudomonadaceae; genus Pseudomonas; species Pseudomonas sp. AC112. Next base: position 2,890,036 of record NZ_CEEDCM010000001.1, on the reverse strand, counting down.
GGGTGTTGGCCGGGCCGTAGGCGATGTTTTCCGAGTAGGTCTTCTGCTGCTGCGGCTGCACCGAGAAGGCGATGAATTTCTTCGCGGCCTCGGCACGGTCCTTGGCCAGGCCTTTAGGAATGGCCCAGGCGTCGAAGTCGTAGATACCGCCGTTCCACACCACTTTCAGGTTGCTTTCTTTCTGTACGGCGGCAATCCGGCCGTTGTAGGCCGAGCTCATCACCACGTCACCCGAGGCCAGGTACTGCGGCGGTTGTGCGCCGGCTTCCCACCACTGGATCGACGGCTTGAGCTCGTCGAGTTTCTTAAACGCACGGTCCTGGCCATCTTTACCGGCCAGCACTTTGTACACGTCTTTCGGCGCAACGCCGTCGGCCATCAAGGCGAATTCCAGCGTGTACTTGGCGCCTTTGCGCAGGCCACGCTTGCCGGGGAATTTCTTGGTGTCCCAGAAATCCGCCCAGCTGGTTGGCGCGGATGCCAGCTTGTCAGCGTTGTACGCGAGCACCGTCGACCACACGAAGAAGCCCACGCCACACGGCTGGATAGCCCCCTTCACGTAGTCGGCGGTGTTGCCGAACAGTTTCGGGTCCAGTGGCTCGAACATGTCTTCGTCGCAGCCACGGGACAGTTCCGGCGACTCCACTTCCACCAGGTCCCAGGACACGCTCTTGGTGTCGACCATGGCCTTGACCTTGGCCATTTCACCGTTGTACTCGCCGGCGACGATCTTGCCGTTGCCCGCGCTTTCCCACGGTGCATAGAAGGCCTTGACCTGGGCCGCCTTGTTCGCACCACCAAAGGACACGACCGTCAGGTCCGGGCCTGCCATGGCCTGTGTCGCACCCATCAAGCTCAATGCCAAAACGGAATACTTCAAGGAACTCAACATTGTTGTTCTCTCCACGTGCAGGGTTGGTGAAGCCAGAGGGCGATCAATTCGCCTCTAGAAGTGGGTCGAGTGCGCGAACGTGCTCGACTTGCCAGCCAATCGGTACCACGTCGCCGACCGCCAGGGCTGGGTCCAGCTCGGCAATCGGTTGTTTCACAAAAAAATCGGTCTTGCCGCAGACTTCCAGGCGCACGCGTACGTGGTCGCCCAGGTAGATGAACTCCGCCACCCGCCCAGAGAAGCGGTTGACGCAGCTTTCGCTGGAGCCATTGAGGCTGACGCGTTCCGGGCGTACCGACAGGGTCACCGGGCCGCCGACCTGGCCGACATTCACCGCCAGCGCCTCGACCTTCTCGCCCCGCGCCAGCTCCACCACGCAGCGCTCGCCGGTGTGGCTGTGCAGGCGGCCATTGAGGCGGTTGTTCTCGCCGATGAAGTTGGCGACAAAGGTGTTCTTCGGTTCTTCATACAAGGTTCGCGGCGCAGCGATCTGCTGGATCTCGCCCTGGTGGAACACCGCCACGCGGTCAGACATGGTCAGCGCCTCGCCCTGGTCGTGGGTCACATACACCACGGTCACGCCCAGGCGCTGGTGCAGGTGCTTGATCTCCATCTGCATGTGTTCGCGCAGTTGCTTGTCGAGGGCGCCGAGGGGTTCGTCCATCAGCACCAACTGCGGTTCGAACACCAGCGCCCTGGCCAAGGCCACACGCTGTTGCTGGCCGCCGGAGAGTTGTGCCGGGTAACGCTGGGCGAACGCGTCGAGCTGGACCATGCTGAGCACGCGTTTGACCCGCTCACTGACATCGGTCTTGCTCAGGCCACGCACTGACAGCGGGAACGCCAGGTTCTCGGCGACGGTCATGTGTGGGAACAGCGCGTAGTTCTGGAACACCATGCCGATGTCGCGCTTGTGCGGTGGCACGTTGTTGATGGAACGCCCGGCCAGCTGGATTTCGCCAGCCGTCGGCGTCTCAAAGCCGGCGAGCATCATCAGGCTGGTGGTCTTGCCCGAACCGGACGGCCCGAGCAGGGTCAGGAACTCGCCCTTGCGAATCTCCAGGTTGAGGTCTTTGACGATCAGGTTCTCGCCGTCGTAGCTCTTCTGCACGCCACGAAAGCTGACCAGCACATCATTTGAATCCACCTCGCTCATACCCGCACCTTTGTATTTTGGACTGCTGTGGAACAAGCGTAGTCCAGGCGCAAGGCCCCGGAAATCGGGGGCCAGGAGAGAATTGCATCAGCCGGATGGAAGGTTTGGGGTAGGGATCGCCCTACACGGATGGCGGGGATAGGACAGCGCCGCGACAAGACGTGAGCTGCAAGCGGCAAGAACGGGCTTCAACCGCTCGAACACCTGTCGCAAACAGATATGCGTACTCCCTGTACGAGCCCGGCTTGCCGGCGATAGCGATTCTACGGACGCTATCGCCGGCAAGCCGGGCGCCTACAAGAGCTTGTGTTCCATGGCGTATTTCACCAACTCGGCGAGGGAGGTGATATTGAGCTTTTGCATCAACCGCGCCTTGTGGGTGCTGATGGTCTTGCTGCTCAACGCCAGTTGCTGGGCGATGTCGTTGACGTTAGCGCCCTGGGCCAGGCGCTCGAACACCGAAAATTCACGCTCGGAGAGCAACGAATGCAATGGCCGGGTATCGGTGAGGCCGACTTCAAAGACCATCCGGTCGGCCAGGTCCGGGTCGATGTAACGACCGCCGGCCGCGACCTTGCGGATTGCCGTGAGCAACAGCGCCGGGTCGCTGTCCTTGGTGGCGTAACCGGCGGCGCCGACCTTCAAGGCGCGGGCGGCCATTTGCGCTTCGTCGTGCATCGACAACACCAGGATCGCCGGCGGATTGCTCAGTGCACGGATGCGCGCGATCGCTTCCAGGCCGTTGACGCCGGGCATCGAGATGTCCAGCAGCACCACCTCGCACGGCACATGGCGCAACGTCTCCAGCAGTTGCTCGCCATTGCTCGCTTCCCCAACCACCAACAGGTCTTTGGCCAGGCCGATCAATTGCTTGATGCCTTCACGAACGATGGTGTGGTCTTCGGCTACCAGTACGCGGATCACAGGGACTTCCTCTTGGTGTTATGCATCCAACGGCACCGTGACACTCAGGGTGGTGCCCTCCCCCAACTCGCTGTCCAGGCTCAATTGCCCGCCCATGATCAGCACCCGCTCGCGCATCCCCACCAACCCGAATGACACCGGGCGGCCTTGGGCCTGGATGAAACCGACGCCATCGTCGCTGATGGTCAGTCGCAAATCCGCGCCCTCCACGGCAAGGGTCAGCTCCACAGTATGCGCCTGGGCATGACGCATCACATTGGTCAGCGCCTCCTGCAAAATGCGGAACAGGCCGATGGCCTTGGCATCGCTGAGAGCCGGCAGGTTATCCGGAACCTGCACCAGGCAGGGAATCTGCGTACGTGCTTCAAAGCGCCGCGCCTGCCATTCGATGGCCGAGGCAATGCCGGCATCCAGAATCGGCGGTCGCAGCGCCGTCGCCACATCGCGCACCAACTGGAACAACTGGGCGATCAGGCGCTTCATGCTGTTCAAACGCTCATGCAGGCCGGGGTCGAGTTGCGCATAGGCCAGCTCGCACATCGAGGTTTCGAGCTTGAGCACCGTGAGCATTTGCCCAAGCTCGTCGTGTACCTCGCGGGCAATGCGGGCCTTTTCTTCTTCGCGCACGGTTTCCAGGTGGGCGGACAGTTCGCGTAACTGCGCCTCACTTTGCAGCAACGCGGCCAACGTCCGGCGCAGCTCGGTGACGTCGTTGAGGTAAACCACCAGGTATTCGGCCTCGGCAAACCGCAGAAAACTCAAGGACACATTGGTCGGCAGGATGCTGCCATCGGCTCGCCGGCAATCGGTGGCAAAATTCTGCGGGCCGTCTTCGCTGGCCCGCGCACGCTTCCACAGGTTGAGCCAGCGGTCCATATCCAGGCTTGGATCAAGGTCGGCCAGCGGCCGCTCGATCAGCGCCCCGGGGCCGTAGCCGAGCATGTTTTCGGCGGCACGGTTGGCATAGCGCACATGGCTGTCCCAGTTGACCCAAAGGATGCCGACAGTGCTCTGATCGATGGAAAACTGCGTCAGTCGCAAGGCTTCGGCACCAGCGGCACGGGCTGCGCTTTCTTCGCGAGCGGCCAGCAAGCCCTGTTCCAGCACCCGTTGCTGGCGTCGCTGCCAGGCCACGACGGCCAGGCTGGCAAGCAGCAACAGGCCCAGCAACAGGCTGAGGTTTTGCCACAGGCCCGGGGATTCCGTCAGGCGCGGGTACTTGGGTTGCAGCCAGCGGCTGTGCAATTGGTCCAGGTCGCGGGCAGGGATCGCGCGAAGTGCGCTTTCCATGATGCCGGCCAGTTCCGGCCATTCCCGACGCGTGGCCACCCGCAGCAATTGCGGCAAGCCGATATCGCCCACCACCGCCAGCCCGGCAAACTCAGCCTCCCCGGACAAACGGCTCAACTGTGCTTCATCCACCACCGCGTAACGCGCCTGCTGGCTCACCAACAACTGCAGGGCCTGGCGCTCCATTGGCACGCCTTGCAGGTTGAGGGTGGGATAGGTGCTGCGCAGGTAATTGGCCACGGCACTGGGCATGCGCACAGCGACACGGGATTGCTCATCGAGCTTTTCCAACTCAACGGCGCCGCCGCCCTCCCGGATGCCGACGATGTGTTGCGGCACGCGCATATAAGGGTCGGTGAACAACCACAAGCGCAAGCCGGCCGGGGTTTGTTGCAGGCCGGGGGCGATGTCGACCTCGCCTTCGCGCACAGCCGCTTCCAGTTGCTCCTGATTGGGAAAGTTGCGCCAGGTCAGCTCGATGTTCAGGGCCTTGGCCAGCCACTGCATCAACTCGACATTCGCACCGGACAGCCGTTGCAAACGCCGATCGTATTGCGCGTAAGGCGCCTGCAACACCAGCCCCACCCGCAATTCGGGGTGCTGGGCCAGCCATTCGCGTTGCTGGGCAGTGAGCTGCGCCTGCGGTGCAGCGGGCGCGGGGGCGGCATTGGCCATCAAGGCAAGGCACAAACAGCCGATAACCAGCAGACAGCGATAAACCATGATCCACGTCTCACATCACTGACAAATACTGACCAACCCATTAGGCTGCTGGAATCACTTCTGGCCGGGAATTAACGATGCCCTTTTTCCAACGTTCGGCACTGCCAGCATTGTGCCTGTCGCTGCTTTTTACCAGTGCCTTTTCTGTACAAGCCGCTGACGCCCCAGCACCTGCCGCCGAAAAACCTGTCGAGCGCCAGCCGCTGCCGGAGCGTAGCCAGGAAGAAGCCAGCTTTCTTACACGCAAAATCCCGCAACAGGAGCAGCAACAATTGCAGGCCGGCAGCGATTCATTCCTGGCACTGTGGAAGCCGGCCAACAGCGCCGAACCCGAGGGCGTGGTGATTATCGTACCGGGCGCCGGCGAAAACGCTGACTGGCCGCAAGCAATCAGCCCGTTGCGGCACAAATTGCCGGATGCCAATTGGGGCAGCCTCAGTCTGTCGCTGCCAGACGTGAGCGTGGACACCCTGCCGCCGCGCGTGATGGAAGCGCCCAAGGCCACCGTCGACACCAGTAGCAAGGAAGCGAGCACCGCCGACAAACCCATCGAGCAGGCCGCCAGTGCCGAAGCCGAAGGCACCGACCCGTCAGTGGTTCCGGGCGCCGATGAGCAAGACAAGACCGATGCGTCGCGCATTTTCGACCGCATCGACGCCGCCGTGGCCTTCGCCCAGACCCAGAGCGCACGCAGTGTGGTACTGCTCGGCCATGGTACCGGCGCCTGGTGGGCCGCGCGCTATCTGAGCGAGAAGCAACCATCCCAGGTGCAGAAGTTCGTCATGGTGGCGGCGCAGACGCCCACCGGGCGCCATCCCGATGTCCAGCAGCTGGCCCCAGGCCTGAAGCTGCCGACTGCCGATGTCTTCTATCAAGACGAAGCCCTATCGCGCAAAAACGCCCTGGCCCGCGCCCAGGCGGCCAAGCGTTTGAAGAATGAGGGCTATAAGCAGGTGTCGTTGAAAACCTTGCCCGGCAACAGTGATGCCGGCCAGGAGCAGTTGTACCGCAGGGTTCGCGGCTGGCTGAGCCCCCAAGCAAGCGCCGACTGAGGGCACACCGCAGGTCCTCTTCGGGGGCGGGCTTGCTCGCGAAAGCGGTGGGTCAGTCAGCGCCAGATACTGATAGACCGCATTCGCGAGCACGCCCGCTCCCACACGCGAACGGGTTATCAGCGTGAAAAAAGTGAAAGCTAACGGAAATCCCGGCGTTCGCGGATCAACGCATAGGCGTTGTGCAACTCGCGAGTACGCTCGGTGGCCTCACGCACTTGCGCGGCGCTGGCGCCGGTACCGGCAATCTTGTCCGGATGATGGCGACTGAGCAGGCGGCGATAAGCCCGTTTAATCATCGACGGCTCGGTAGTGGCGGTCACGCCCAGCAAACGCAACGCATCCTGATAAGTGGGGCCCCGACTGACCAGTGGCTTGCGCTCCGGCGTAAAGTCGGCGGCCAGTGCCTGGAGTTGCTGCGGCGTCCAGCCCAGCCACTTGCCCCAGAGGTCGATCAGGTCGCGCTCGGCGTCACTCGCCTTGCCATCCGCCCAGACCATGCGCCAACACGCGCGCAACACACCCTCCGCGGCATGGGGTTGAGCCTTGAGCACACGTAGATAACTGCGAACCCGATCGGAACCGGACTTGCCGCGATTGAACGCCGCAATCGCACGGCGCTGGGCTGAGTCGCTCATGTCCAGCGCGCGCATTTCCTGGCGCGCCTGCTGGATATGCCCATCCACCACCCGCCCGTTGCTCTTGGCCAAGCGCCCCAGCAACACAAACAACAATTCATCATTGCGCAATGCCGGGCGCCCGCCCAGGCGCTCGCGCAATTGCGCCCAACTCTGCAGTTGCAGACGGCGATCCAGCGCCTGCCCTAACAGTGCACCCAACATGGCCCCCGGAATACTGGCAATGGCAAAGCCAGCCCCGGCGCCGATCAGCGTCCCTGGCCACAACATCTTACTGCCCCGCTGTCAGCAGGGTTTCGACTTGCGCCAGGCGCTCCAGCGTGCCGACATCAATCCAGCGTCCCGCCATGTGTTCCCCCGTTACCAGACCTTTGGCCATGGCCGCCCGCAACAGCGGCGCCAGCTTGAAGGCACCCGCGCTGCAACCCGCGAACAGCTTGGGGTCGAGGACGGAAATGCCACTGAAGGTCAGGTTATCGGCACCGGCCGCTGCATCATGAAGCAAACCTTGATCAAGGTAGAAATCGCCACCCGAAGGGTGGTGCGCCGGGTTATCGACCATCACCAGATGGGCCAGGCCCTTGATCGGCTGCTTGAGCTGGGTGAAGTCGTAATCGGTCCAGATGTCGCCATTGACCACCAGGAAAGGCTCGTCCCCCAGCAATGGCAACGCCTGGAAAATTCCCCCGCCGGTTTCCAGCGGCTCGCCTTCGGCGGAGTAACGGATGCGCAGGCCAAACTGCGCACCGTCCCCCAGGTAGCTTTCGATCTGTTGGCCGAGCCAGGCGTGGTTGATCACGATCTCGGTGAAGCCAGCCTTGGCCAGCGCCTCCAGGTGATACTCGATCAAGCGCTTGCCGCCGGCCTGCACCAGCGGCTTGGGCGTGTGCAAGGTCAGTGGACGCATCCGCTCGCCTTTGCCAGCGGCCAGGATCATGGCCTTCATACGCTCGCCTCGACGGGCTGACGCAGGCTGGCCAGCAGCTCACCGAGTTCGCTCAGTTCCGGCCGGTCCGCCAGCACTGCTTCTATATAAGCAAAGAAGCGCGGCACGTCGGCCAGGTAGCGTGGCTTGCCGTCGCGATGACAAATGCGCGCGAAAATCCCGATGACCTTGAGGTGACGCTGCACGCCCATCAAGTCGCTGGCGCGCAGAAAGTCTTCGAAATCCGGCTGCACTGGAATGCCCAGTTGCCCGGCACGCACCCAATAGCCGCGCTGCCAGTCCCGCACGCGCGCCTTGGGCCAACTGAGGAAGGCGTCCTTGAACAGACACGTGATGTCGTAGGTGACCGGCCCATAGACCGCATCCTGGAAATCCAGCACGCCTGGGTTCGGCTCGCTGATCATCAGGTTGCGTGGCATATAGTCGCGGTGCACCAACACCTTCGGCTGCGCCAGGGCGCTGTCAATCAAGTGATCACTGACGCGCTGCCAGAGCGCTTGTTGCTGTGTATCGAGTTCGATACCCAGGTGCCGACGCACGTACCACTCAGGAAACAATTCGAGCTCGCGGCGTAGCAAGGCGACGTCATAGCTGGGCAGCGGCGCGTCCATCGGCAGTTGCTGGAAAGCCAGCAAGGCGTCGATGGCATCGGCAAATAATTGATCGGCGTTTTTGTCGTCAATCACGTCCAGGTAGGTTTTTCTGCCCAGGTCATTGAGCAAAAGAAAGCCGCGCGGCACATCTTCTGCGTAAATTTTTGGAACATTTATTCCCGACTTCGCCAGCAAATGAGCGATATCGACGAAAGGTTTGCAGTTTTCCTGGGGGGGTGGAGCGTCCATGACCACGAAGGTCCGGCCACCGCCTTCCCAACGGAAGTAGCGCCTGAAACTCGCGTCGCTGCTGGCCGCGGTCAATGTGGCCGGGGGTACGGGACCCCAGTCTTGAGCGTTGAAAAGGATCGGCAACTGCTCATCCAGCCAGACTTCCAGCTGTTGTAAACGTAGATCTTGCTCGGGCATTACAAGGGTCTCCGACGGCGCTAGCCGTCAAGCGGGGCATGCTTTATTATCACGCATCTTTTTCAGACCATCGAGAGGCGTGCGGCCCAAACCGCGGGCAGATGGCACGCAGGAAGCCCGGACTAATAAGATGGCATTGAAATCCCCCGCGTTTCGTAGAAAATTTCCGTTGCTGGTAACCGGCAGTCTGCTGGCCTTGCAACCCTTCGCCACCTCATTCGTGGTCGCCGCGGAACAGTATGACTGCTCAGTCTCTGCTTCGGGTGCCTGGGATTGCGCGCCAAAAACCGCCGCAGCCCCGTTGCCACCACGCCCGGTGCATGACGGTGCAGCCGTCAGCTCCGCCAACAGCACGGCGCAAGCCGATGCTGGCGGCAAAGCCGAGGCCGAGCCCAAGACCGCACTGGTCACCGAATCCAAGGGCCGTGGCCTGCGTTCGCGCAGTGCCGACTACAGCCACCTGGACTGGGTACCCCGCGAGAAGCTGACCGCCGCACAGTTGGCCGAAACCGGTCCTTACTGCGGCGGTGCGTACATCGAGCCGACTCGTCCTGGCATGAACGACAAGACGAACAAGAGCGATGCGCCTACCTTCATCGGTGCCAAGGCCTCTCGTTACGAGCAGGAACAGCAAGTCGCGACCCTCGCCGGTGACGTCGTCATGCGCCAGGGCAGCATGCAGCTGGAGTCGGAAGAAGCCAGCCTGTACCAAGCAGAAAACCGTGGTGAGCTGAACGGCAAGGTCCGTCTGCGCGACAACGGTGCGCTGATCGTGGGCGACCATGCCGAAGTGCAACTCGACACCGGCGCGGCCCAGATCGACAACGCCGAATACGTGCTGCACAAGTCGCGCATCCGCGGTAACGCGCTGTACGCCAAGCGGGCCGAGAACGCGATCATCCGTCTCAAGGACGGTACTTACACCACGTGCGAGCCAGACAGCAACGCCTGGCAGCTCAGGGGCAACAACATCACGTTGAACCCGGCCACCGGTTTCGGTACGGCCACCAACGCGACGTTGCGGGTCAAGAACATCCCGATCCTCTATACGCCTTACATCTACTTCCCGATCGACGACCGTCGTCAATCCGGCTTCCTGCCGCCGAGCTTCAGCACCGGTAGCGAAACCGGCTTTACCCTGGTGACGCCGTACTACTTCAACCTGGCGCCGAACTATGACGCCACGTTGTACCCGCAATACATGACCAAGCGCGGCATGATGATGGAAGGCGAATTCCGCTACCTCACCAAGTCCAGCGAAGGCCAGTTCGGCGGCGCGTACCTGAACGACGACAACGACGAACGCAAGCGTCAGACCGACTACGAAAAAACCCGCTACATGCTCAACTGGCAGCACAAGGGCGGGCTGGATTCGCGTGTCCTGACTCAAGTCGACTACACCACGATCAGCGATCCCTACTACTTCCAGGACCTCAAGTCCTACCAGGAAGGCGTAGAGAGCCGCGACTACGTGAACCAGCAAGGCTCCGTGACCTATCGCGGCGACTCTTACCAGGCACGTTTGAACGTCCAGGCGTATCAACTGGCCACGATCTCCCAGATCACTCCGTATGACCGTTTGCCGCAAATCACCTTCAATGGCCAGCTTCCATTCCACCCTGGCGGCTTCAACTTCAGCTATGAGACTGAAGCTGTTCGTTTTGAGCGCAGCCTGGAGAACGGCAACTTCATCAATGAAAACGGTGACTCCGAGCGTCGCCTGGACACCTACGTCACCGGCCTGACCCGCGCAAACGGTACTCGCCTGAACGTAGCGCCAGCCGTCGAGTACCCGATGAATTGGACGTACGGCTTTGTAACGCCAAAACTCAAGTACGTTTACACCAAGTACGATCTTGATCTTGATAACCAAGGCAAGAATGACATTGTTGCTGCGCAAGCAAACGCAACCGCCGCCAATCCGTATGCTGGTGGCGTCTTCAAAAGCTCCCAGGACCGTGCGCTTCCGGTGGCCAGCATTGACAGCGGCCTGTACTTCGATCGCAACACCAACTGGTTCGGCAAAGACTATCGCCAAACCCTCGAACCACGTGCGTTCTACCTGTACGTGCCGAACAAGGACCAGGCTGATATCCCGGTCTTCGACACCAGCGAGTACTCGTTCAGCTACGCCTCGCTGTTCCGCGACAACCGCTTCAGCGGCTCCGACCGGATTGGCGACGAGAACAAGCTGTCCCTGGGCTTGACCAGCCGCTGGATCGAAGAGAACGGCTTCGAACGTCAGCGTGTGTCCGTGGGCCAGGCGCTGTACTTCAAGGATCGTGAAGTGCAATTGCCAGGCATCCTGGCTTCTGACCGTGCCGATGCTCAGTCGGATGTTTCGCCAGTTGCCCTGGACTACGAGTTCCGCTTCAACCGCGACTGGCGCGCCACTGCCGACTACAACTGGGACACCGAGGAACACAGTCCCCGTTCCGGCAGCGCGATGCTCCACTATCAGCCGGAAGACAACCCGAACAAGATCATCAACGTGGGTTATCGCTATCGCAACGACCAGGTCGTCTACAACCAGTTGACCGGCAAATGGCAGTTCGGTGGTGACTACGGCCAGCCAGGCGACGCGAACTTCGTGAAGGATTACTACAAAATCCAACAACACGACTTCTCGATGATGTGGCCGATCATTCCTCAGTGGAACCTGATCACCCGCTGGCAGTATGACTACGCCCGCAACCGTACCCTGGAAGCCTTCGGTGGTTTCGAGTACGACAACTGCTGCTGGAAACTGCGCGTCATCAACCGTTACTGGGTTTCCAACGACGAATACAGCCAGATCGCCCCGCTTAACGAAAAGGGTGACCACGGGCTCTTCTTCCAGATCGTCCTCAAAGGACTCGGCGGCCTGACCGGCGCCAAGGTAGAGAGCTTCCTCGACAAAGGCATTGAAGGTTATCGTGAACGTGAAAACCAAGCTTTCTGATTGTCTGCGCCCGCTAGTGCTGGGCGCGCTGTTCCTGGGTACCGCATCGGCGCACGCTGCGGTTCAAGAACTGGATAAGGTAGTGGCCATCGTCGATAACGATGTGATCATGCAGAGCCAACTGGACCAGCGCGTCAAGGAAGTCCAGCAAACCATCGCCAAGCGTGGCGGTGGCGTGCCACCGACCAGCGTCCTGGACCAACAGGTACTGGAACGCTTGATCGTCGAAAACCTGCAACTGCAGATCGGCGATCGTTCCGGCATCCGTATTTCGGACGAGGAACTGAACCAGGCAGTGGGCACCATTGCCCAGCGCAACAACATGAGCATTGACCAGTTCCGTGCAGCCCTGGCCCACGACGGTTTGTCCTATGAGGACGCCCGTGACCAGATCCGCCGTGAAATGATCATCAGCCGTGTGCGGCAGCGCCGCGTTGCCGAGCGGGTCCAGGTATCGGAACAGGAAGTGAAGAACTTCCTGGCGTCCGACCTGGGCAAGATGCAGCTTTCCGAAGAATTGCACCTGGCCAACATCCTGATCCCGACACCGGACAGCGCCAACTCCGAGCAGCTCAATGCAGCCGCCGCCAAGACCCAGGCTATCTATGATCGCCTGAAAGCCGGTGCCGACTTTGCCCAGATGGCTATTGCCCAATCCGGCAGCGACAACGCCCTCGAAGGCGGTGACATGGGCTGGCGTAAAGCCGCTCAATTGCCACCTCCCTTCGATCGTGAACTGAGCGCAATGGAAGTGGGCGGCATCACCCAGCCAGCCCGCACGCCAGGTGGCTTCATTATCCTGAAATTGCTGGAACGTCGCGGTGGCGAGACCTCGCTGAAAGACGAAGTGCATGTTCGTCATATCCTGGTCAAACCAAGCGAAATCCGCACTGAAGCCCAAACCAAGGAACTGGCCCAGAAGATCTATGACCGCATCGAAAGCGGTGAAGACTTCGCCACCCTGGCCAAGAGCTTCTCGGAAGATCCAGGTTCTGCCCTCAACGGTGGCGACCTGAATTGGATCGACCCTAAAGCCCTGGTGCCAGAGTTCCAGCAAGTGATGGCCGACACCCCGCAAGGCGTGCTGTCCAAGCCGTTCAAGACCCAATATGGCTGGCACGTGCTGGAAGTCCTTGGCCGTCGCGCCACCGACAACACCAGCCAGGCCCGCGAGCAACAAGCGTTGAACGTGCTGCGTAACCGCAAATATGACGAAGAGCTGCAAACCTGGCTGCGTCAGATCCGCGACGAAGCCTACGTTGAGAACAAGCTGCCAGGCGCCCAGACAGGCACCGACCAGGCCGCTCAGTGAAACCCCAGCGTTTCGCGGTGACACCCGGCGAGCCGGCCGGCATTGGTCCTGACCTGTGCCTGCTGCTCGCCTCGCAACCCCAGCCACACCCCCTGATTGCCATTACCAGCCACGACCTGCTCCTTGAGCGGGCCGTGCAACTGGGTGTGGCTGTCAACTTGCTGAAGGTGGCGCCAGGCAACTGGCCCGACCTGCCCGCCCCCGCCGGCAGCCTGTACGTGTGGGACACCCCGCTGCAGGCCAAGGTGGTTGCCGGGCAACTGGACAAGGCCAACGCAGCGTTCGTGCTGGAAACCCTGACGCGCGCGGGGCAAGGCTGCATCGACGGCGACTTCGCCGGCATGATCACTGCGCCAGTGCACAAGGGCGTGATCAACGAATCCGGCATCGCGTTTTCCGGTCACACCGAATTTCTCGCGGAGCTGACCCACACCGAACAAGTGGTGATGATGCTGGCGACGCGCGGCCTGCGGGTCGCCCTGGTGACCACGCACCTGCCGCTGCGTGAGATTGCCGATGCCATCACCGTCGAGCGACTGGAACGCGTGACGCGCATCCTGCACGCCGACCTGCAACAGAAGTTCGGCATCGCCCAACCGCGCATCCTGGTCTGTGGGCTCAACCCCCACGCCGGCGAAGGCGGCCATTTGGGCCATGAAGAAATCGACATCATCGAACCAACCCTGGAGCGTCTGCGCCAAGAAGGCATGGACCTGCGCGGCCCACTGCCAGCGGACACTCTGTTTACCCCCAAATATCTGGAGCACTGCGATGCAGTGCTGGCGATGTACCACGACCAGGGGCTGCCGGTGCTTAAATACAAAGGCTTCGGCGCCGCAGTCAACGTGACACTGGGCCTGCCGATCATCCGCACCTCCGTCGACCATGGCACCGCCCTGGACCTGGCGGGCAGTGGCAAGATCGATACCGGCAGCCTGCACGTGGCCCTGGAAACCGCCTATCAGATGGCCGAGACCCGTATATGACTGAGCATTACCAACACCGGGCGCGCAAGCGCTTCGGGCAAAACTTCCTGCACGACGCTGGCGTGATCGACCGCATCCTGCGCTCCATCCATGCCAAGCCCGAAGACCGTCTGCTGGAAATCGGCCCGGGCCAGGGCGCATTGACTCAAGGCCTGCTGGCCAGTGGCGGCCAATTGGACGTGGTTGAGTTGGACAAGGACCTGATCCCGATCCTCAACCAGCAGTTCGCCGGCATGCCCAACTTCAACCTGCATCAGGGTGATGCATTGAAGTTCGACTTCAATACCCTCAACGCGGCGCCCAACAGCCTGCGGGTGGTGGGAAACCTGCCATACAACATCTCTACGCCGCTGATTTTCCACCTGCTGAACAATGCCGGGATCATCCGCGACATGCACTTCATGCTGCAAAAGGAAGTGGTGGAACGCCTGGCTGCCGGGCCTGGCGGTGGCGATTGGGGTCGTCTGTCGATCATGGTCCAGTACCACTGCCGCGTCGAACACCTGTTCAACGTCGGCCCGGGCGCGTTCAATCCGCCGCCGAAGGTCGATTCGGCCATCGTGCGCCTGGTGCCGCATGCCGTGCTGCCACACCCGGCCAAGGATCACAAACTGCTGGAGCGCGTCGTACGCGAAGCCTTCAACCAGCGCCGCAAGACCCTGCGCAACACGCTCAAGGCGTTGTTGAGCAATGCCGAGATCGAAGCCGCCGGCGTCGACGGCAGCCTGCGTCCCGAGCAACTGGACCTGGCCGCGTTCGTGCGCCTGGCTGACCAGCTTGCCATTCAGCCCACGCCAGCCGCTGAATAACCCTGTAGTAGCCGGCTTGCCGGCGATGTCGCCCTCAAGATCGCCATCGCCGGCAAGCCGGCTACCACAAGGGCGTGCCCACCCGGCCAGACGGCATGTCTGGCCTAGTGCCCTCCTCTTGGCCTAGACTGACCCGCATCTGCTGTCCTCCGCTTTTGCTTTTAAGGCCTCTTGCATGTCCGATCCTCGCTACCAGATCGACGTCAGCGTCGTCACCCGCTTCCTGGCGGACCAATCGCAACCTGAACAGAACCGCTTCGCCTTTGCCTACACCATCACGGTGAAAAACAACGGGCTGGTGCCGGCCAAGCTGCTGTCGCGCCACTGGGTCATCACCGACGGTGACGGTCAGGTCGAAGAAGTTCGCGGTGCAGGCGTGGTTGGCCAACAGCCGTTGATCGACAGCGGCGCCAGCCACACCTACAGCAGCGGCACGGTGATGACCTCCAAGGTCGGCACCATGCAGGGCTCGTACCAGATGAAAGCCACCGACGGCCAACTGTTCGACGCCATCATTGCGCCCTTCCGTCTCGCGGTACCCGGAGCCCTGCACTGATGGCGACGTACGCGGTCGGTGACCTGCAAGGTTGCCTGGAGCCCCTCAAGTGTCTGCTTGAGCGCGTGGCCTTCGAGCCGAGCACAGACCGCCTGTGGCTGGTCGGTGACCTGGTCAATCGTGGCCCGGCATCCCTGGAGACGCTGCGTTACTTATATAGCCTGCGCGAATCCCTGGTATGCGTACTGGGCAACCACGACCTGCACCTGCTGGCGGCCGGCAATAACATCGAGCGCCTGAAAAAGGGCGACACCCTGCGCGAAATCCTCGAAGCGCCCGATCGCGCCGAATTACTCGACTGGCTGCGCCGGCAAAAAATCATGCATTACGACGAAGGCCGCAACATGGCCCTCGTCCACGCGGGCATCCCGCCCCAGTGGACACTCAAGAAAGCCCTCAAGTGTGCCGCCGAAGTCGAGAGCGCCCTGGCCGATGACAACCTGTACACCGCTTATCTTGACGGCATGTACGGTAACGAGCCGGTGAAGTGGGACAACGACCTCACGGGCGTTACGCGGCTGCGGGTGATCACCAATTACTTCACGCGCATGCGCTTCTGCACCGCGGAAGGCAAGCTGGACCTCAAGAGCAAGGAAGGTGCCGACACCGCACTGCCCGGCTACAAACCCTGGTTCGCCCACAAGGAACGCAAAACCCGCGACACGAAGATCGTCTTCGGTCACTGGGCCGCCCTTGAGGGCAAATGCGGTGAACCCGGCGTATTCGCCCTCGACACCGGTTGTGTGTGGGGCGGCGCCATGACCCTGATGAACATCGACACGGGCGAGCGCCACAGCTGCCAGTGCGAATCCCCCCTTCCCGTTACACTGCCGGCCGCCGCCAAGCGCTAGACGCCGCCGCTGCCAAGCCCAAGGAGCCCGCCATGAGCGAATTCAAACGTATCCCCCCTGAACAAGCCCAGGCCCTGCGCGAGAGAGGTGCCGTGGTGGTCGATATCCGTGACCAGCCTACTTATATGGCTGCCCACATCACCGGCGCCCAGCACCTGGACAACGTCAACATCGCCGACTTCATCCGCGCCGCCGACCTTGACGCGCCCGTGATCGTGGCCTGCTACCACGGCAATTCCAGCCAGAGCGCGGCGGCCTACCTGATCAGCCAGGGCTTCTCCGACGTCTATAGCCTGGACGGTGGCTTTGAGCTGTGGCGTACGACCTATCCTGCGGAAATTTCCTCAGGCAATTCGCAATAATTTTTTTCATACCCCGCTACCCCTCGTGTCGCTTGGGCTCGCGCCGTTTCTGACGAACGGCGCAGCCAAACTAATTGCGCATCGCGCCTTGACCTCTCCGATTCCGAACTATCCTTAAGCGCAGGCCATCCGAATCAGGGGAGAGCCGGTACACCGGCGTGCGGGTCATCGGTAGCGTTTCAGGGTGTTTGGGGGGAAAACGGCCGTTGGCGTCTGCCAATGTCTGCCAGCATCGACTGATTGATCCGGCGTCGGCTCCACGTATCGAGCGAGGTGACGACGTCATGAGTATTTTTAGCCACTTCAAAAACCGCTTCGAATCCACACAGCAGGAAGAACTCACGCTGCAAGAGTATCTCGAGCTGTGCAAACAGGATCGCAGCACCTACGCGTCTGCCGCCGAACGTCTGCTGCTGGCAATTGGCGAGCCGGAGCTGATAGACACCTCGAACAATTCGCGCCTGTCGCGAATCTTTTCCAACAAGGTGATCCGCCGCTATCCGGCCTTTGAAGACTTCCACGGAATGGAAGAATGCATTGACCAGATCGTCTCCTACTTCCGCCATGCCGCCCAAGGCCTGGAAGAGAAGAAACAGATCCTCTACCTGCTCGGGCCCGTCGGCGGCGGCAAGTCGTCCCTGGCCGAAAAGCTCAAACAGCTGATCGAGAAGGTGCCCTTCTACGCCATCAAGGGCTCACCGGTCTTCGAATCGCCCCTGGGCCTGTTCAACGCCACGGAAGATGGCGCGATCCTCGAAGAAGACTTCGGAATCCCGCGCCGCTACCTCAACACCATCATGTCGCCGTGGGCCACCAAGCGCCTGGCCGAGTTCGGCGGTGATATCAGCCAATTCCGCGTGGTGAAACTCTACCCATCGATCCTCAACCAGATCGGCGTAGCCAAGACCGAACCGGGCGACGAGAACAACCAGGATATCTCGGCCCTGGTGGGCAAGGTCGATATCCGTAAACTCGAGGAATTCCCACAGAACGACGCCGACGCCTACAGCTACTCGGGCGCACTGTGCCGGGCCAACCAGGGCCTGATGGAGTTCGTGGAGATGTTCAAGGCGCCGATCAAGGTGCTGCACCCCCTGCTTACCGCGACCCAGGAAGGCAACTACAACAGCACCGAAGGCCTGGGCGCGATTCCGTTCACCGGGATCCTGCTGGCGCACTCTAACGAATCGGAGTGGCACACCTTCCGCAACAACAAGAACAACGAAGCCTTCATCGACCGGATCTACATCGTCAAGGTGCCGTACTGCCTGCGGGTCAGCGATGAAATCAAGATCTACGACAAGCTGCTGTTCAACAGCTCCCTGTCCAAGGCTCATTGCGCACCCGACACTTTGAAGATGCTCGCCCAGTTCACCGTGCTGTCGCGCCTCAAGGAGCCGGAAAACTCGAACATCTATTCGAAGATGCGCGTGTACGACGGCGAAAACCTCAAGGACACCGATCCGAAGGCCAAATCGATCCAGGAATACCGCGACACAGCCGGCGTGGACGAGGGCATGAATGGCCTGTCGACACGCTTTGCCTTCAAGATCCTGTCCAAGGTCTTCAACTTCGACCCGCACGAGATCGCCGCCAACCCAGTGCATTTGCTCTACGTGCTGGAACAGCAGATCGAGCAGGAACAATTCCAGGCGGAGACCCGCGAGCGCTACCTGCGCTTCCTCAAGGAATACCTGGCGCCGCGCTATATCGAGTTCATCGGCAAGGAAATCCAGACCGCGTACCTGGAGTCCTACAGCGAGTACGGCCAGAACATCTTCGACCGCTACGTGCTGTACGCCGACTTCTGGATCCAGGACCAGGAATACCGCGACCCGGAAACCGGCGAAATCCTCAACCGCGTAGCGCTCAATGAGGAACTGGAAAAAATCGAGAAACCCGCCGGTATCAGCAATCCGAAGGATTTCCGTAACGAAATCGTCAACTTCGTACTGCGCGCCAGGGCCAACAACAACGGCAAGAACCCCACCTGGCTCAGCTACGAGAAGCTGCGGGTGGTCATCGAGAAGAAAATGTTCTCCAACACCGAGGATCTGCTCCCGGTCATCAGCTTCAACGCCAAGGCCAGCAAGGAGGACCAGCAAAAACACAACGACTTCGTCACACGAATGGTCGAGCGCGGCTACACCGACAAACAGGTACGGCTGCTCTCCGAGTGGTACCTGCGGGTTCGCAAATCGCAGTAAGGCAGCGACAGGCGTGCGCTGCCGGGCCTCAGGCCTGGCAGCCGACCGCTTGTCTCTAAGCTTCCAGCTCGCGGCTTGAAGCTTGTAACGTGAAGCTGCCCGGAGGGCTCCCCATGAGCTATGTGATCGACCGACGCCTCAATGGTAAGAACAAGAGCACGGTAAACCGCCAGCGTTTCCTGCGGCGTTACCGTGACCACATCAAAAAGGCCGTCGAAGAGGCCGTCAGCCGCCGTTCCATTACCGATATGGAGCATGGCGAACAAATCAGCATTCCCGGACGGGACATCGACGAACCGGTGCTGCACCACGGCCGAGGCGGTAAGCAGACCGTCGTGCACCCCGGCAACAAGGAGTTCACCACCGGCGAACACATCCAGCGCCCCCAAGGCGGTAGCGGCGGCAAAGGCCCGGGCAAGGCGGGTAACTCCGGCGAAGGCATGGACGAGTTCGTGTTCCAGATCACCCAGGAAGAATTCCTCGAATTCATGTTCGAGGACCTGGAACTGCCCAATTTGGTCAAGCGCAACCTGACCGGCACTGACACCTTCAAGACCGTGCGCGCCGGGATCAGTAACGAGGGCAACCCGTCACGCATCAATATTATTCGCACCCTGCGCTCGGCTCATGCCCGGCGTATCGCCCTTTCGGGCAGCAGCCGCGCCAAACTGAAGGAAGCCAAGGACGAATTGGCGCGCCTGAAGCGTGAAGAACCGGATAACTTCGGCGATATCCAGGAAATCGAGGCGGAAATCGAGAAACTCAGCGCGCGTATTCATCGCGTGCCCTTCCTCGACACCTTTGACTTGAAGTACAACCTGCTGGTCAAACAGCCCAATCCCAGCTCCAAGGCGGTGATGTTCTGCCTGATGGACGTGTCGGGCTCCATGACGCAGGCCACCAAGGACATCGCCAAGCGCTTTTTCATCCTGCTGTACCTGTTCCTCAAGCGGAACTACGACAAGATCGACGTCGTGTTCATTCGCCATCACACCAGCGCACGGGAAGTGGACGAAGAAGAGTTCTTCTATTCGCGGGAAACCGGCGGCACCATCGTTTCCAGCGCCTTGAAGCTGATGCAAGAGATCATGGCCGAACGCTATCCGGCCAATGAGTGGAACATCTACGCCGCCCAGGCCTCGGACGGGGACAACTGGAACGACGACTCGCCCATCTGCCGCGACATCCTGATCAACCAGATCATGCCGTTTGTGCAGTACTACACTTACGTTGAAATCACCCCCCGTGAGCACCAGGCACTGTGGTTCGAATACGAGCGCATCGGCGAAGCCTTTGCCGACACCTTCGCCCAGCAGCAATTGGTCTCGGCCGGCGATATCTACCCGGTCTTCCGTGAACTCTTCCAGCGCAGGTTAGTGACATGACCGCCAAAAAAGAGCAAAAACGCCAACCTATCTCCACGGGCTCCGAGTGGACCTTTGAACTGATCCAGGCCTATGACCGGGAAATCAGCCGCATTGCGGCGGGTTATGCCCTGGACACCTACCCCAACCAGATCGAAGTGATCACCGCCGAACAGATGATGGATGCCTATGCCTCGGTGGGCATGCCGCTGGGCTATCACCATTGGTCCTACGGCAAACACTTCCTCAGCACCGAGAAGTCCTACACTCGGGGCCAGATGGGCCTGGCCTACGAAATCGTCATCAACTCCGACCCCTGCATTGCTTACCTGATGGAAGAAAACACCATCTGCATGCAGGCACTGGTGGTGGCGCATGCCTGCTACGGGCATAACAGCTTCTTCAAGGGCAATTACCTGTTTCGCACCTGGACGGACGCCAGTTCGATCATCGATTACCTGGTGTTCGCCAAGCAGTACATCATGCAGTGCGAGGAACGCCACGGTATCGACGCGGTGGAGGACCTGCTCGACTCCTGCCACGCGCTGATGAACTATGGCGTGGACCGCTACAAACGCCCGTACCCGATCTCCGCGGAGGAAGAACGCCTGCGCCAGAAGGAACGCGAGGAACACCTGCAGAAACAGATCAACGACCTGTGGCGCACCATCCCCAAGCGCGCTGGCAAGAACAGCGACAAGGACAATGCACGCTTCCCCGCCGAACCCCAGGAAAACATCCTGTATTTCCTGGAAAAGCACGCCCCCTTGCTTGAACCTTGGCAACGGGAAATCGTGCGCATCGTGCGCAAGATCGCCCAATATTTTTATCCACAGCGCCAGACCCAGGTCATGAACGAAGGCTGGGCAACGTTCTGGCACTACACGCTCATGAATGACCTGTACGACGAAGGCCTGGTCACCGATGGCTTCATGATGGAGTTCCTGACCTCTCACACCAGCGTAGTCTTCCAACCCGGCTTCGACAGCCCTTACTACAACGGCATCAACCCCTATGCGCTGGGCTTTGCCATGTACCGCGACATTCGGCGCATGTGCGAACACCCTACCGAGGAAGACCGCCGCTGGTTCCCGGAAATCGCTGGCAGCGATTGGTTGTCCACCATCAAGTTCGCCATGAGCAGCTTCAAGGATGAGAGCTTTATCCTGCAGTACCTGTCGCCTCAGGTGATCCGAGATCTCAAGCTGTTCAGCATTCTCGACGATGACCTCAAGGATGACCTGGTGGTGCCGGCGATCCACGACGAACCTGGCTACCGCACCATCCGCGAAACCCTGGCGGCGCAGTACAACCTGGGCAATCGCGAACCCAACGTGCAGATCTACAGCATCGATGTGCGTGGCGATCGCTCGCTGACCTTGCGTCACCAGCAGCACGACCGCAAACCTTTGGGCGAGTCCACCGAGGAGGTGCTCAAGCACTTGCACCGGCTATGGGGCTTCGATATCCATCTGGAAACCCTGCAAGGCGATCAGGTGATGAAGACCCATCATGTGCCACCGCGCACCGATCACAACGACAACGACTACGGCCGCCTGGACCTGGCCGTCGTACATCTCTGAAACAGCAAAGCCTCCATTGGCCAGGCACAGGCGGTATCCTGTGGCGCTAATGGAGGCTTTTTCATGAAAATCTACAAAGTCGGCGGTGCCGTGCGGGATCGCCTGCTGGGCATCAAGGTCACTGACATCGACCGCGTCGTCGTGGGCGCAACCACCGAGGAGATGCTGGCCAGGGGCTTCAAGCCTGTGGGCGCAGACTTCCCGGTATTCCTGGACCCGAAAAACGGCGACGAATACGCCTTGGCCCGTACCGAACGCAAGAGCGGCCGGGGCTACGGCGGCTTTGTGTTTCATGCCAGCCCCGACGTTACCCTGGAAGAGGACCTGATCCGTCGCGACCTGACCATTAATGCGATGGCGGAAGACGACGACGGCAACTTGACCGATCCCTATCACGGCCAGCGTGATCTTGAAGCACGCATTCTGCGCCACGTTTCCCCGGCGTTCGCCGAAGACCCATTACGTGTACTGCGAGTCGCGCGCTTTGCTGCGCGTTATGCGCACTTGGGTTTTACCATCGCGCCGGAAACGCTGAAACTCGTGCGTCAACTCAGCGAATCCGGCGAGCTGGAAGCCCTGACGCCTGAGCGCAGCTGGAAAGAAATATCCCGGGCACTGATGGAGGATCAGCCTCAGGTGTTCATCCAAGTACTGCGCGACTGTAATGCGCTGAAAACCTTGATGCCTGAGGTCGATGCACTATTTGGTGTACCGCAACCCGCAGTCCATCACCCGGAAATCGATACCGGCCTGCACACCTTGAGCGTGTTGGAACAGGCTGCACTGCACCAGCAGCCGCTGACTGTGCGCTGGGCCTGCCTGCTTCACGACCTGGGCAAAGGCACGACACCTGTGGATAAGTTGCCGCAGCACATTGCCCATGAACACCGGGGTTTGGAGCTGATCAAGGCTGTCAATGAACGCTTCAAAGTACCGAAGGATTGCCAGGAATTGGCGTTGCTGGTGGGCCAATACCACACTCACGGCCATCGGGCACTTGAGCTAAGAGCCTCGACGTTGCTGGAATTGCTGCAGAGCTTTGACGTGTATCGTCGGCCACAGCGCTTTGAAGAGTTTGTGGTCGCCTGCGAGATGGACGCCCGAGGCCGCAAGGGGCTGGAGCAAAGAAGTTATCCACAAGCGGATTATTTGCGTGGGGCCGCGAAGGCAGCTCGCGAAGTGGCGGTTGCCCCCTTGCTGGAGAAGGGTTTCAAAGGCCCTGAGCTGGGCGAGGCCCTCAAGCGCGAACGGCTCAAGGCCCTAAAAATCTACAAAGAACACCACGCACAATTGTAGGAGCCCGGCTTGCCGGCGATAGCGAACTCAGGAACGCCATCGCCGGCAAGCCAGCTCCTACAGGACAGTGTTCGGTGTGAGCGGCTGGCCCTGCCACTCAAACGCGACAGGCACCAAAATCTACAAAGAACACCACACACAATTGTAGGAGCCCGGCTTGCCGGCGATGGCATCCTCAAGAACGCCATCGCCGGCAAGCCGGACTCCTACAGGAGACTGTTCGGCGTGAGTGGTTGGCCCTGCCATTCAAACGCGACAGGCGCCAGCATCTGGTCAATCTGCGCGTCGCGCCATAGCTCAGCCAGGCTCTTGCCCACTTCAGGGTGTACGCGCGCGGGCGCCATCAACGACAGCGGCCACAGCACAAACGCGTTCTTCAGGATCTCTGCACGCGGCAGTATCAAACCATCGAAATTGCCCACTAGATCGCCATACAACAGCACGTCTATATCCAGCGGCAGACCCTTGCGATCCGGCGCGTAGCGGCCATTGTCGGCCTCAATGAACTTCAAACGGCGATCCAGCTCCATCAACGGCAGATCGGTGTAGGCCGACACCACCAGGTTGAAGAACGGCCCGCTCTTGATACCCACTGGCTGGCTTTCGAACACCGGCGAACAACGCACATCCGTCAGGAAACTCGCCAACGCGTCCAGACCGGCGCACAGATGCCGCTCACGCTCAATATTGCTGCCTAGCCCTAGGTAAACCTGAGTTAGCGACATCCGCGCTCGATCTCCACGCCCACGCCCTTGGCAGCCGGCACGGCGCCTGGCTTGGTCAGTTTGAGGTGCAACCAGGGAATCTGGAATTCACTCATCAACACGTCGGCCAGGCGTTCGGCAAAGGTTTCCACCAGCTGGAACTGGGACTGTTCGGCAAACGCCTGGATACGGACGGACACGCTGGCGTAATCCAGTGCCAAGGTCAGGTCGTCACCAGCGGCGGCCGGGCGATTATCCCAGGCGAAGCTCAGGTCCAGGCGCAGGCATTGGCGGATTCCGCGCTCCCAGTCGTAGGCCCCGATGACGGTGTCGACTTCCAGGCCTTCGATAAACACTCTGTCCAAGCACTCTTCTCCGCAGCACGACAAGGGCGCGATGCCCCGTTAGAATCAGGGCGTCCTCGCCCGGAATAGTTAGCATGTTTTGGTCACTGGCGGTTTTCGCCTACCTGCTCGGCTCGCTGTCCTTCGCCATCTTGCTCAGCCGCCTGACGGGAAATCCCGACCCGCGAATGAGTGGCTCAGGCAATGCCGGCGCCACCAATATGTTGCGCCTGGCCGGCAAGAAGCTCGCCGTACTGACGCTTTTGGGTGACGTCTGCAAGGGCCTGTTGCCCGTGCTGATCGCCAGCCTCGCCGGCCTTACCCTGCAACAGCAGGCCTGGATCGGCGTATGCGCGGTCCTGGGCCATCTGTTTCCACTGTACTTCCGCTTTCGCGGTGGCAAAGGCGTCGCCACGGCTGCCGGCATGTTGCTGGGGATCTACCCACCAGCAGCGTTGCTGGCCGTTCTCGCCTGGCTGCTGACGTTCTACCTGACCCGCACCAGCTCACTCGCCGCGCTGATCGCCACTCCGCTCACCCTGCCGCTACTGGCCTGGCAGGAACCGGCGGCATTGCTGCCGATGAGCGTACTGACACTGTTGATCGTCTGGCGCCACCGGGGCAATTTACGCGACCTGTTTGCCGGGCGCGAACGGCATTTTTAAATACGTTCGCTGAGCCCGGCGCACGTTACAGCGTTACAGCGGCGACAATTGCTCCATCGGCCAGCGCGCCTGCACGCTGATCGCCAGGCTTTCATGCTGCCCGGCCTGCAGGCGCTGGCAACCGGCATAGGCGATCATCGCGCCATTGTCGGTGCAGAACTCCGGCCGTGCGTAAAACACATCGCCTTTCATGTCGCCGAGCATTTTTTCCAGTGAAGTGCGCAAGGCCTTGTTGGCGCTGACGCCGCCTGCGATCACCAGGCGCTTCATGCCCGCCTGTTTAAGGGCGCGCTTGCACTTGATGGTCAAAGTCTCCACCACGGCCTGCTGGAACGCCAGTGCGATGTCGCAACGGGCTTGCTCACTGTCGTCCCCGGCGCTGACGCTCTGCTGCCAGGTGTTCAGCGCAGAGGTTTTCAAGCCGCTGAAGCTGAACATCAAGCCAGGGCGATCACACATCGGGCGCGGGAAGGTGTAGCGACCGGCAACACCCTTTTCGGCGAGACGGGCGATTTCCGGTCCACCCGGATAATTGAGGCCCATCATCTTCGCGGTCTTGTCGAAAGCTTCCCCGGCGGCGTCATCCAGGGACTCACCCAAAAGAGTGTATTGACCGATGCCATCCACCTGAACCAACTGCGTATGACCGCCAGAAACCAACAAAGCGACGAACGGGAACTGTGGCGGTGTTTTTTCCAGCATCGGCGCCAGTAAATGGCCTTCCATATGATGCACACCGAGGGCCGGAATACCCCAGGCAAAGGCCAGCGCCTGGGCGCAAGAGGCCCCCACCAGCAGGGCTCCAACCAATCCAGGCCCGGCGGTATAGGCAATGGCGTCGATTTCGGTCGGCACACAGCCGGCCTCATCCAGCACCTGCCGAATCAGGGGCAGCATACGCTTGACGTGATCACGGCTGGCCAGCTCCGGCACCACGCCGCCATAGGCGCGGTGCAGGTCGATCTGGCTGAACAGCGCATCGGCCAGGAGCCCGCGTTCACTGTCGTAAAGTGCGACACCGGTTTCGTCGCAGGAGGTTTCAAGTCCCAGTACTAGCATGGGTTTGCGCCTTGTAGAGGCTGAATTCGAAGGCGCGCATAATAGTCGCCACTCCCCCTCCCGACTAGCGGTTTTCGATCAGAGGCTTTGCATTCCGGGCAATGAGGGGTTAACATCCGCAACCCTTAAAAACCGACGACCTCAGCCGCGAATTTTTTGCGACGAGAACGTTGATCCCGGTAATGAAAGAAGGTAGCTCTGGATGCCAGCCGTCAAAGTTAAAGAGAACGAACCCTTCGACGTAGCTCTGCGTCGTTTCAAGCGCTCCTGCGAAAAAGCCGGTGTACTGGCTGAAGTTCGTAGCCGCGAATTTTACGAGAAGCCTACTTCTGAGCGTAAGCGTAAAGCAGCAGCCGCTGTTAAGCGTCACGCCAAGAAAGTTCAGCGCGAACAGCGCCGCGCCGTTCGTCTGTACTAATACACAGACGTCTGTAGCAAGCTTCTGCCAAGCCCGGCCCTCAGCCGGGCTATTGGCATTTGCGGATATCGCTTGATGCTTCACTGTTGACGCCGCACACGCGACTGAGACAACTGCTTCACACGTCAGGACTGGCTTTTTGCCAGCGGTGCACGTCTCTTCTGACGAGTCTAACAAGGCTACTGACGAGCACACTCATTCTGTAAACAGGCGACCCACTGTGTCGACTGTGCCTATCGAAGCGTATCCGAGGCCCGCCATTGGCCAAGACCGGACGCCGGGGCAACATTTCCACACCGATGACTGATCAGAAATTAACGTCAGTGAATATTCGGCAGATACACTTCCGTACAACCCATGCAGTCGCTAGATGCTCGAGCACTCGATACGCGCGCTTGGACACTTCACGGGCCCTCATTTACACGCAGTGATGACGAGAACGCCATGGCCGGGCTGATTCCCCAGAGCTTTATTGACGACCTTCTGAACCGCACCGACATCGTCGATGTTGTCAGCTCGCGCGTGCAAATGAAGAAGGCTGGCAAGAACTACACCGCCTGCTGCCCGTTCCACAAGGAAAAGACCCCGTCGTTCAGCGTGAGCCCCGACAAGCAGTTCTACTACTGTTTCGGTTGCGGCGCGGGCGGCAATGCCCTCGGCTTCATCATGGACCACGACAACCTGGACTTCCCCCAGGCCGTCGAGGAACTGGCAAAAGCCGCCGGCATGGAAATCCCCCGCGAAGAAAGTGGCCGCCCGCACAAACCGCGGCAACCCACGGATTCGCCGCTGTACCCGTTGCTGACTGCCGCTGCCGACTTCTACCGTCAGGCGCTTAAAAGCCATCCGCAACGTAAGGCAGCCGTCGACTACCTCAAGGGTCGCGGCCTCACGGGTGAGATCGCCCGCGACTTCGGCCTGGGGTTCGCCCCACCCGGCTGGGACAACCTGTACAAACACCTGAGCAGCGACACTCTCCAGCAAAAAGCCATGATCGACGCAGGCCTGCTGGTGGAAAACGCCGAGACCGGCAAGCGCTACGACCGATTCCGCGACCGCGTGATGTTCCCGATCCGCGACAGCCGGGGCCGCATCATCGCCTTTGGTGGCCGCGTGCTGGGGGACGACAAGCCCAAGTACCTGAACTCGCCGGAAACCCCCGTGTTCCACAAAGGCCAGGAACTCTATGGCTTGTTCGAAGCGCGCAAGAACAACCGCAACCTCGACGAGATCATCGTGGTTGAAGGCTATATGGACGTGATCGCGCTCGCCCAACAGGGCCTGCGCAACGCCGTCGCCACCCTCGGCACCGCTACCAGCGAAGAGCACATGAAACGCCTGTTTCGCGTGGTGCCCAGCGTGCTGTTCTGTTTCGACGGCGACCAGGCGGGCCGAAACGCTGCCTGGCGTGCGCTGGAGGCGACGCTGTCGAGCCTGCAGGACGGCCGTCGCGCGCGCTTTCTGTTCCTGCCCGAAGGCGAAGACCCGGACACCCTGGTGCGCTCCGAAGGCACCGACGCGTTTCGCGCGCGCATCAATCAACACGCACAGCCGCTGGCAGACTATTTCTTCCAGCAACTGACCGAAGAAGCCGACCCGCGCTCCCTCGAGGGCAAGGCCCACATGGCCACCCTCGCCGCCCCGCTGATCGACAAAGTACCCGGCGCCAACCTGAAATCACTGATGCGCATGCGCTTGCTGGAAATCACTGGGCTTAGCGGTGAAGCCGTCAGCCAGCTGGTGCACAACGCACCCCATGATGCGGCGCCACCGGCCTACGACCCAGGCATGGATTACGACGCCATGCCGGACTACTCCGACTTCCATCAACCGCAGGAGGCCTACGCGCCCCAGCAGGAATGGACGCCGAAGAAACCCGGCGCCGGCGGCAAGAAATGGGACAAGAAACCCTGGAGCAAAAACGGCAAGCGCGGTGACGGCGATGAGGCCTATGCCCCACGCACCCCGGTTGCCGTGGAAGCGCCGACATTGATTGCGCTGCGCACGCTCATCCACCACCCGCAACTGGCGGAAAAGGTCGAGAGCGCCGATCACTTTGCCAACGAGAGCAATACCTACGCCCAGGTGCTGATCGCCTTGATCGAGGCGGTACAGAAAAATCCTAAGCTAAACTCAATTCAGTTGATGGCGCGTTGGCATGGCACCGAACAGGGCCGGTTATTGAAAGCCCTCGCAGAAAAGGAGTGGCTAATTGACGGCGATAACCTTGAACAACAGTTTTTAGACACCATTACTAGGTTATCCGCGGGTCAGCACACGCAGACCCTCGATGAACTCATCAAGAGAGCAAGGCAGCCGGGATTATCGGCTGAAGAGCAAATTCAGATAGCAAAACAGATGCGCGACCTCTTAAAACAGAATGTTTCCGCATCAAACCCGACCTCAGCTGGCGTGTGAGGTCATAGCTCGGGTATAATCCTCGGCTTGTTTTTTGCCCGCCAAGACCTTCAGTGGATAGGGTGTTATGTCCGGAAAAGCGCAACAGCAGTCTCGTATCAAAGAGTTGATCGTTCTCGGTCGTGAGCAGGGTTACCTGACTTACGCGGAGGTCAACGACCACCTGCCTGAGGATATTTCAGATCCAGAGCAGGTGGAAGACATCATCCGCATGATTAACGACATGGGGATCAACGTATTCGAAGCTGCGCCAGATAAGGATTCCCTTATGCTGGCGGACGCCGATACCGACGAGGCTGCCGCTGAAGAAGCGGCCGCCGCGCTGGCTGCTGTGGAGACCGATATCGGTCGTACCACCGACCCTGTGCGCATGTATATGCGTGAAATGGGTACCGTCGAGCTGCTGACACGCGAAGGCGAAATCGAAATCGCCAAGCGTATCGAAGAGGGCATCCGTGAAGTGATGGGCGCAATTGCGCACTTCCCTGGCACGGTTGACCATATTCTCTCCGAGTACACCCGCGTCACCACCGAAGGTGGCCGCCTGTCCGACGTCCTGAGTGGTTACATCGACCCGGACGACGGCATCGCGCCGCCTGCCGCCGAAGTGCCGCCGCCTGTCGATGCCAAGGCTGCAAAAGCGGACGACGACTCCGAAGACGACGACGCTGAAGCCAGCGGCGACGATGAAGATGAAGTTGAAAGCGGTCCAGACCCGATCATCGCTGCCCAGCGTTTCGGTGCCGTTTCCGACCAAATGGAAATCACCCGCAAGGCGCTGAAAAAGCACGGTCGTGGCAACAAGCAGGCGATTGCCGAGCTGTTGGCCCTGGCTGAGCTGTTCATGCCGATCAAGCTGGTGCCGAAGCAATTCGAAGGCCTGGTTGAGCGTGTTCGCAGCGCCCTTGAGCGTCTGCGTGCACAAGAGCGTGCGATCATGCAGCTCTGTGTCCGTGATGCGCGCATGCCGCGTGCCGACTTCCTGCGCCAGTTCCCGGGCAACGAAGTAGACGAAAGCTGGACCGACGCACTGGCCAAGGGCAAGGCGAAATACGCCGAAGCCATTGGTCGCCTGCAGCCGGACATCATTCGCTGCCAGCAGAAGCTGACCGCGCTTGAGACCGAAACCGGCCTGACGATTGCCGAGATCAAGGACATCAACCGTCGCATGTCGATCGGTGAGGCCAAGGCCCGCCGCGCGAAGAAAGAGATGGTCGAAGCCAACTTGCGTCTGGTGATCTCCATCGCCAAGAAGTACACCAACCGTGGCCTGCAATTCCTCGACCTGATCCAGGAAGGCAACATCGGCTTGATGAAAGCTGTGGACAAGTTCGAATACCGTCGCGGCTACAAGTTCTCGACTTATGCCACCTGGTGGATCCGTCAGGCGATCACTCGCTCGATCGCCGACCAGGCCCGCACCATCCGTATTCCGGTGCACATGATCGAGACGATCAACAAGCTCAACCGCATTTCCCGGCAGATGTTGCAGGAAATGGGTCGCGAACCGACCCCGGAAGAGCTGGGCGAACGCATGGAAATGCCTGAGGATAAAATCCGCAAGGTATTGAAGATCGCTAAAGAGCCGATCTCCATGGAAACCCCGATTGGTGATGACGAAGACTCCCATCTGGGTGACTTCATCGAAGACTCGACCATGCAGTCGCCAATCGATGTCGCCACCGTTGAGAGCCTTAAAGAAGCGACTCGCGACGTACTGTCCGGCCTCACTGCCCGTGAAGCCAAGGTACTGCGCATGCGTTTCGGCATCGACATGAATACCGACCACACCCTTGAGGAAGTCGGTAAGCAGTTTGACGTGACCCGTGAGCGGATCCGTCAGATCGAAGCCAAGGCGCTGCGCAAGTTGCGCCACCCGACGCGAAGCGAGCATCTGCGCTCCTTCCTCGACGAGTGATACCAGAACCCCCGGCCCAGGCCGGGGGTTTTGCTTTCTACAGATAAAATCCCAAGCAACACCCCTCCCCCGCAATGCCCGTCTACACTCGAAACATTCCCCGTGCCATAACGAGACCGTTATGCCCAGACTGCCGGCCGTGTTACTGCTGTCGCTGCTGACCTGGACCGCAACGGCTGGCGCGTTGACTCTTAGCGATGATGAGCGTGGCTGGCTGGCGGACCATCAGGAGTTGCGCCTGGGGGTGGACGCCTCTTGGCCGCCCTTTGAATACCGTGACGAAGACGGTCGCTACCAAGGCTTGGCGGCCGATTACGTGCGCCTGATCCAGGATCGCCTGGGTGTGCGAGTCAAGTTGATCGAGCCTGTTAACTGGAGCGCCGTGCTGGAGCAAGCCCGGAACAACCAGCTCGACCTGCTGCCCGGCATCATGTCTACGCCCGAGCGCCAGGGCTACATGGCGTTCACTCGCCCGTACCTGGACTTTCCCATCGTCATCCTGGCCCATGAAGGCGGCGCCAAACCGCGCACCCTGAAGGACCTCTACGGCTTGAAGATTGCCGTGGTGGAAAACTACGCACCCCATGAACTGCTGCGCACCCATCATCCCGATCTCAACCTGGTGGCCATGCCCAACGTCAGCTCGACGCTGCAGGCCCTGGCCACCGATGAAGTGGATGCGGTGGTTGGCGACCTCGCCTCAAGTGTCTGGAGCCTGCGCCAACTCAAGCTCGACGGCTTGTACGTCAGCGGCGAAACCCCCTACCGCTACCAATTGGCGATGGGAGTACCGCGTGACAACAAAATGCTCGTGGGCATCCTCGACAAGGTGCTGGCCGACCTCAGCCCGGAGGAAACCGACGCGATCCAGCAACATTGGGTCGGCAGCTTTACCGACCATCGTACGTTCTGGACGGACCTGTTGATTTACGGCCTACCCGCCGTGCTCCTGCTGAGCACCGTTTTGGCCGTGGTGATTCGGATCAATCGCCGGCTCAGCTCAGAAATTTCCCGCCGCGTCGCCCTCGAACAGGAACTGCGCAGCAGCGAATACCACTACCGCGGCTTGGTGGAGAGCCTGTCCGCTATCGCCTGGGAAGCCAGTGTCACCGACTTCACCTACAGCTACGTGTCGCCGCATGCCGAGGAATTACTCGGCTATCCCCGTGCGCATTGGCTGATTCCAGGCTTCTGGCGCAACATCATTCACCCGGCCGACCTGACGCGCACCGAAGCCTATTGCTACCGCGAGACCCGCGCCAACCGCGACCACAGCATCGATTATCGCGTAATCACCGCCGACGGCCGCTGCCTGTGGGTGCGCGACATCGTCAGCCTGATCGAACACGGGCATGAGCCGGTACTGCGCGGCTTGATGATCGATATCAGCGAGGCCAAGCGCACCGAGGAAGCCTTGCAGCTGTCCGAGCAGAAATTCGCCTCGGTATTCCAGCAATGCCCGGACATGTTAGTGATTGCACGCCTGTCCGATGGCTGCCTGCTGGAGGTCAACAAGGCATTCGAAGACCAGATAGGTCTCAAGGCCGAACAAGTGGTGGGCAAAACCGCTACCGAATTGAATATCTGGGGTATCCAGGGCGTGGGTCCGGACCTGCTGCAACGGGTGCAGACCACCAGCATCCGCAACCTGGAAATGCCCTTTCTGCGCAGCAATGGCCAAGCCTTCACCGGGTTGATTTCTGCCGAGCCGTTTCAACTCGATACCATTGAAGCCATTGTGGTGGTGGTACGCGACATCACTCAGCTCAAGGAAACCCAGCAACAGCTGCAGACCTCCGAAGAGAAGTTCGCCAAGGCCTTCCACGCCTCCCCCGACGGCTTGCTGCTGAGCCGACAGCGCGATGGTCTGTTGATTGAAGTGAACGATGGCTTCAGTCGGATTACCGGCTTCAATAGCACGGCCTCCCTCGACCAATCGACGCTGGACCTGGGCATCTGGGTCGATCTCAATGAACGCAAACACATGCTCGAGCTGATGCAGCGCGATGGTTTTGTGCGTGATTTCATCTGCCATATACGCCGCAGCGATGGCCAGATCCGCCTTTGCGAATTGTCCAGCCGCCCACTGCCGATCGGCGACGACGACTGCATGCTGACCATCGCGCGGGATATCACCGAGCGCCAACTGATGCAGGAAAAACTGCAACAAGCCGCCACCGTGTTCGAGAGCACGGCAGAAGGCGTATTGATCACCGATACCCAACAGAACATCAGCGCCGTCAACCGCGCCTTCAGCGAAATTACCGGCTACAGCGAAACCGAAGCCCTCGGCCAGACCCCTCGCCTGCTAGCCTCCGGCCTGCATGACAGCGCCTTCTACGCCGCCATGTGGCACCAGTTGACCGCGCAGGGTCACTGGCAGGGTGAGATTTCCAACCGCCGCAAGAGCGGCGAGCTGTACCCAAGCTGGCTGACGATCAGTGCCGTGCGCAACCGAGAACACTTGGTCACCCACTTTGTCGCGGTGTTTGCCGACATCTCCAGCCTCAAGCTCGCCCAGGCGCGCCTCGACTACCAGGCACACCACGACCCCTTGACCGGCCTGCCCAACCGCACGCTGTTTGAAAGCCGGCTGCAGGCAGCCCTCAACGGGCAGCAAGAAACCGGCAAGCAAGGCGCCGTGCTGTTTCTGGACCTGGATCGCTTCAAACACATCAATGACAGCCTCGGCCACCCGATTGGTGACCTGCTGCTCAAAGACATCGCCGTACGCCTCAAGGAACAACTGCGCGACATCGACACCGTCGCTCGCTTGGGCGGTGACGAGTTCATCATCCTGCTCCCCGGCCTGCAACACGCCAGCGACGCCCAGTACCTGGCCAATAAACTGCTGGCCTGCTTCACGCCGCCGTTCCAGGCCGGCGAGCATGAGTTCTTTATCAGCGCCAGCATCGGCACCAGCCTGTACCCCCAGGACGGCACCGACGTCGCCACCCTGGTCAAGAACGCCGACGCCGCGATGTACCGCTCCAAGGCCAAAGGGCGCAACCGCGTCGAAAGCTATACCCGCGACCTCACCGCCCAGGCCAACGAACGCGTGGCACTCGAACATGAACTGCGCCGCGCCATCGAGCGCGACGAGCTGAGCCTGTACTACCAACCAAAACTGAGCCTGGAGACCCAGGCACTGATCGGCGCCGAAGCGCTGATCCGCTGGCGCCACCCCACCTTTGGCGACGTGCCGCCCGAACATTTCATTGCCCTGGCCGAAGAGAACGGCATGATCCTGCAGATCGGTGACTGGGTACTGGAACAGGCCTGCCGACAACTGCACGCCTGGCAAGGCATGTTCGACGATTTCGGCCCGCTGTCGGTGAACCTGGCCGGCGCCCAACTGCGCCACCCCGGCCTGCTCGGTCGCATCGAACAGCTACTGCGCGACTACCGACTCGACCCAGGCTGCCTGCAACTGGAGATCACCGAAAACTTCATCATGAGCCAGGCCGAAGAAGCGCTGGAAGTCCTACACCAACTCAAGGACTTGGGCGTGCAACTGGCAATCGATGATTTCGGCACCGGCTATTCCTCCCTCAGCTACCTCAAGCGCTTGCCGCTGGACTTCCTCAAGATCGACCAATCCTTCGTCCGCGGCCTGCCCGATGACCCCCACGATGCCGCCATCGTCCGCGCCATCATCGCACTGGGCCACAGCATGCAATTCACTATCATTGCCGAAGGCGTGGAGAACCCCGCACAGCAAGCCTTCCTGGCCGCCGAAGGCTGCGAACAGATGCAAGGCTACATCGTCAGCCTGCCGTTACCGCCTGAGCTTTTTGCCGCGACGTTTCTTCGTATGAGCATTGAGGATTTTTCGGATGGCACAGCGGGGAAACCATCGTTATAATCCGCGACCTGTTACAGGGCCTATAGCTCAGTTGGTCAGAGCAGAGGACTCATAATCCTTTGGTCCACGGTTCAAGTCCGTGTGGGCCCACCAAACAAGAAAGCCGCGCATTGCGCGGCTTTTGTGTGTCTGGCAGTCTCACTTCGCAAACAACTGCCCAATATCCCGGAATGCCTTGAATTCCAGCGCGTTCCCGCATGGATCAAACAGAAACAACGTCGCCTGCTCCCCCACCTGCCCCTTGAAGCGAATGTGCGGCTCCAGCACAAAACGGGTTTCCCTGGCCTGCAGACGTTCCGCCAAGGCATGCCAATCTTCCCAGCCCAGCACCACGCCAAAATGCGGCACGGGCACGTTGTGGCCGTCTACCGCGTTGGTGTGGGCTGATTCCTGGGAGGCGGTTTTCGGGTGTTCGTGAATGACCAACTGATGCCCGAAGAAGTTGAAATCTACCCAGTGTTCGCTGGAACGCCCCTCTTCAAGGCCAAAGACTTCACCGTAAAAATGCCGCGCAGCGGCGAGGTCGTATACCGGAATTGCCAGGTGAAAAGGTGCGAGTGTCATCAGGTCAAACCTCTGTGGGCATTAAGTCCCCCGAGTTTAGCCTTGCTCCTGGCGATGAAAAGACGATAGTTTTTGCGCCGAGCTCAAATTATTTCGATCAATCGAGACGCCCCATGCTGCGCGAACTGAAGACCTTTATTGCGGTAACGCGTCACGGCACGTTTGCGGCGGCGGGCATGCATATCGGGCTGACGCAGTCGGCGGTCAGTGCGCAGATTCGTCAATTGGAGCAGGCACTTGGCGTGCAGTTGTTCGACCGTACCGGGCGCCAGGCCACGTTGAATGCAGCCGGTTTGCGGGCCTTGCCGTTGGCCAGGGAGATCCTGGAAACCTTCAATCGCATGGCCGTGCCCGTGGATGCCAACGAGTACCGGGGCGAACTGAAAGTGGGCGCCATCACCACCGCGCAGACCGGCCTGTTGCCCCAGGCGCTGGTGCGTTTGCGTCAGGCGGCACCGACGGTGGAGTGCAAGTTGATACCGGGCGTGTCCCTGGAGCTGTTGAGCCGGGTGGACGCTGGCGAATTGGACTCGGCCATCATCATTCGACCGCCCTTTGATTTGCCCAAGGAGTTGCACGTACAGGTACTGCGCAAGGAGCCATTTGCGCTGGTCGTGCCTCAAGCACTCACGGGCGATGACCCTTTGCATTTGCTCGCGACACAACCGCATGTGCGTTACGACCGTGCTTCGTTTGGCGGTCGGTTGGTCAGCCGCTTCCTGCGTGAACAGAAGCTGGATGTACAGATGGCGCTGGAGTTGGATGAGCTGGAAGCCATCGTCAAGATGGTCGAGTGTGGCCTGGGCGTGTCGCTGATCCCTCAGGCAGGGTTGTGGCTGGAGCGCTCGCCCAACGTGCGAATCATCCCCCTGGGCAGCCTGACTTTTTACCGCGAAATCATCCTGCTCAGTCGCTACAGCCAACACCACCTCCCCGTACCGCAACTGTTTACTCGCTGCCTGCTCGCCGACGCCAGCCTGTAAGATGCACGCACATTGCCCCCCGTATCGGAGCTCTCGCCTTGCCCGCCCTAGACGAAATTGATCGCCAACTGATCGCCGCCCTGCAGATCAACGCCCGCGAAAGCGTGGCCATGCTCGCCCGGCAGTTGGGCATCGCGCGCACCACGGTGACGTCACGCCTGGCACGCTTGGAGAAAACCCAGGTGATCACCGGTTATGGCGTGCGCCTTGGGCAACGCGTGGTTGACGGTGGTTTGCAGGCTTACGTCGGGATCACCGTACAAGCGCGCTCGGGCAAGGAAGTGTTGCGAAGGTTGAGTGCGATGGCACAGGTGCAGCAATTGTGCGCGGTGAGTGGCGAGTTCGATTACGTCGCTTGGCTGCGCACGGATTCGCCCGAACAGTTGGACCAATTGCTGGACCAGATCGGCAGTGTGGACGGGGTGGAGAAAACCACTACGTCGATCATCTTGAGTAACAAATTGGATCGCGGTCAGCCAATCTGATCAACAGGTTCGTCATTTCGACTAAAAACAGATCAATCCGACGACACATTGCGTCTTATTAACGAACGCTACGCTCCCTAAACTGGCTGCCATCTTTTCCTATACTCAGCGGGTCACGCCCGCCAGGTCGCCAGTAAGGGTCAGCCATGAGCATTCCGTCCAGCACCATCAGCAAGACCAATCGCCACCCCGCCGACGGCAAGAAACCCATCACCATCTTTGGCCCGGACTTCCCATTTGCCTTTGATGACTGGATCGAACACCCGGCCGGCCTGGGCAGCATCCCCGCTGCCAACCACGGCGCCGAAGTGGCGATCGTCGGCGCCGGGATTGCGGGCCTGGTGGCCGCTTACGAACTGATGAAACTGGGCCTCAAGCCGGTGGTGTACGAAGCCTCTAAAATGGGCGGCCGCCTGCGCTCGCAAACTTTCGAAGGCGCCGAAGGCATCATCGCTGAGCTGGGTGGCATGCGCTTCCCGGTGTCATCGACCGCCTTCTACCACTATGTGGACAAGCTCGGCCTGGAAACCAAGCCCTTCCCCAACCCGCTGACGCCAGCGTCCGGCAGCACGGTGATCGACCTCGAAGGCCAGACCCACTACGCCGAAAAACTCTCCGACTTGCCAGCACTGTTCCAGGAAGTGGCTGACGCCTGGGCGGATGCCCTGGAAGCCGGTTCGCAGTTCGGGGATATCCAGCAAGCCATTCGTGACCGCGACGTGCCGCGCCTCAAAGCGCTGTGGAACAAGCTGGTACCGCTGTGGGACGACCGCACCTTCTACGACTTCGTCGCCACTTCCAAGGCGTTCGCCAAGCTGTCGTTTCTGCACCGCGAAGTCTTCGGCCAAGTGGGCTTCGGCACGGGTGGCTGGGACTCGGACTTCCCCAACTCGATGCTGGAAATCTTCCGCGTGGTGATGACCAACTGCGACGACCACCAGCACCTGGTCGTCGGCGGTGTTGCCCAAGTGCCGATGGGCATTTGGCGCCATGTCCCGGAGCGATGCGCCCACTGGCCGGCCGGCACCAGCCTGAGTTCGCTGCACCGCGGCG
This sequence comes from Pseudomonas sp. AC112, assembly GCF_979253545.1. Classification (NCBI taxonomy): domain Bacteria; kingdom Pseudomonadati; phylum Pseudomonadota; class Gammaproteobacteria; order Pseudomonadales; family Pseudomonadaceae; genus Pseudomonas; species Pseudomonas sp. AC112. The sequence goes on along the minus strand of NZ_CEEDCM010000001.1, from coordinate 2,852,650 downwards.
CGCCGCGCGCCGGGGTGAAACGCATTGCCCACGCCGCCGATGGCCGCTTTGCGGTCACCGACAACTACGGCGACACCCGCGAATACGCCGCGGTGCTGACCACCTGCCAGAGCTGGCTGCTGACCACACAGATCGAATGCGACGAAACCCTGTTCTCGCAAAAAATGTGGATGGCCCTGGACCGCACCCGTTACATGCAGTCATCTAAAACCTTCGTAATGGTTGACCGCCCGTTCTGGAAAGACAAAGACCCAGAAACCGGCCGCGACTTGATGAGTATGACCCTCACCGATCGCCTGACCCGTGGCACCTACCTGTTCGATAATGGTGACGACAAGCCGGGGGTGATCTGCCTGTCTTACTCGTGGATGAGCGACGCCCTGAAGATGCTCCCGCAGCCCATCGACAAGCGCGTGAAACTGGCCCTCGACGCGCTGAAAAAGATCTACCCGAAAGTCGATATCAAGGCGCGCATCATCGGAGACCCCATCACCGTGTCCTGGGAAGCCGACCCGCACTTCCTCGGCGCCTTCAAGGGCGCGCTGCCGGGACACTATCGCTACAACCAGCGCATGTATGCGCACTTCATGCAAAAGGATATGCCCGCCGAGCAACGTGGGATCTTTATCGCCGGTGATGATGTGTCCTGGACCCCAGCGTGGGTGGAGGGTGCGGTGCAAACCTCGCTGAACGCGGTGTGGGGCATCATGACTCACTTCGGCGGCAGCACTCACCCTGAGAACCCGGGGCCGGGGGATGTATTTGATGAAATCGGGCCGATCGCCCTGGCGGATTAAGGAGTTGAACATGCGTGTCGCCCTGTACCAATGCCCACCGCTGCCTTTAGATGTGGCCGGCAACCTCAAGCGCCTGCACCAACTGGCGCATGAGGCGTCCGGCGCCGATGTGCTGGTGCTGCCGGAGATGTTCCTGAGCGGCTACAACATCGGCGCCGAGGCAGTTGGCGCCTTGGCCGAGGCACAGGATGGGCCGTCGGCGCAGGCGATTGGCGAACTGGCCAAAAGCGCCGGGCTGGCGATTCTGTACGGCTACCCGGAACGGGCCGAGGATGGCCAGATTTTCAACGCCGTGCAGTTGATCGACGCGTACGGCCAGCGCGTGTGCAACTACCGCAAGACGCACCTGTTTGGTGATTTGGACCATTCGATGTTCAGCGCCGGCGACGATGATTTTCCGCTGGTGGAGCTCAACGGCTGGAAGCTGGGTTTCCTGATCTGTTACGACCTGGAATTCCCGGAAAACACCCGGCGCCTGGCCCTGGCTGGCGCTGAGCTGATCCTGGTGCCCACGGCCAACATGGTGCCGTTCGATTTTGTCGCCGATGTCACCGTGCGGGCGCGGGCCTTTGAAAACCAATGTTTTGTGGCCTACGCCAATTACTGCGGGCACGAAGGCGATATCCAGTACTGCGGGCAAAGCAGCATCGCCGCGCCGAATGGCCAGCGCATTGCCCAGGCGGGCCTGGATGAAGCGCTGATCGTCGGAGAGCTGGATCGCCAGTCGATCCTCGACGCCCGCACTGCCAATCACTACCTGCAAGACCGTCGCCCTGAGCTGTACGGCGCGCTGCACAAGCCCTGATCCAGCCGGTTTGTTAGCATAGGCACATTCTACGTTTCGGAACTGCCCATGCCTGCGCCGGCCCACCCTCATTCTCTTCACCTGACCCTGGCCAACGGCTTGCGGGTTTCCTTACAGCATGCGCCGCGTTTGAAGCGGTGCGCAGCAGTGCTAAGGGTGGCGGCTGGCAGCCATGACGTGCTGCTGGCGTGGCCGGGGTTGGCGCACTTCTTCGAACATCTGTTGTTCCTGGGCACCGAGCGTTTTCCCACGGACGAGGGGTTGATGGCCTACGTGCAACGTCATGGGGGCCAGGTCAATGCCAGCACCCGTGAGCGCACCACGGATTTTTTCTTTGAACTGCCGGTCGCAACGTTTGCCGGTGGACTGGAGCGGTTGGTGGACATGCTGACCCACCCGCGCCTGACCCTGGAAGATCAACTGCGCGAGCGCGAAGTGCTGCACGCCGAGTATGTCGCCTGGGCCCAGGATGCCAAGGCACAGCAGCAGGTCGCGTTGCTGGAAGGGCTGGCGGCTGACCACCCGCTGCGGGGTTTTCATGCGGGCAACCGCGACAGCCTGCCGGTGGAGCGTGAGACTTTTCAGCAGGCCTTGCGGGATTTCCACGCGCAGTTTTATCAGAGCGGGCAGATGACCTTGAGCCTCGCCGGCCCGTTGCCGCTGGAGGAGCTGGAAGCCTTGGCACAGCGGTTCAGTGAACAACTGACCTCAGGGCCTCTACGCCCACAATCCGCGCCCCCGGCATTGATGCAGGGGCAATCGCAGCGCTATCAGCACATCGCCGATGATCACCTGCACCACGTCGTCACCTGTAACGCCCCCCGTAAAGCACTGGAATTCCTCTGCACCTGGCTCAACGCCCCGGCACCCGGCGGGCTGCTGGCAGAACTTAAAACTCGGCAACTGGGCAGTGCACTGCAGGCTTCGGTGCTGTATCACTTTGCCGGGCAGGCGGTGTTGGATATCGACTTTACACTCAACAATCCCGCTGGATCGGCGACGCAGGTCGAGGCGATGCTGCACGACTGGTTGAGTTTTTTCGCACACAGCGACTGGGCTGCCTTGCGCGAAGAATTTGCCCTGCTGGCCGCTCGCCAACAACAGACCCTAGGTGCCTTGGCACTGGCTCGACACGACAGCGAGGCACTGTCGGAACAGGCGGTCATCACCCTCAAGCGCCTGCTCGACGCACTGCACCTGCCGCCCTCCGGGCACACGTGGCAACTGCCGCCGAACAATCCGTTCCTGCGCCCACCGGTGAAGGAAGAACGCGCCGGCCTGATTCGCGGACAGACCAGCGCCCACCGAGGGTTGCGCACCTTCGCCCAGGATCGCTCCCGCGGGCGTCGTGAGGTATCGGCGCTGGCGTTCAGCCAGGCAGTGGCGGCCGACAGCGATGAAGGTGCGCTGTATCTGCAATGGCAGTCTGCGCCGTCCGGGCTGGAAAGCGCCGTGCAGTCGCTGCGCGAAAATGCCCGTCAGGCGGGCGTTGATGTGTCGTACGAATGCCTGGGTAGCCACGAGCTGGTGAAGGTGGTCGGGCTACAGGAACCCATTCCAGCCGTGCTGGAGGTATTGGCGCAGAGCCTGAGCGAACCGCACGCCGCCCCAGCCGCCTCGCCGCCCATGATTGCTATCCGAACCTTGCTCAAGGCGCTGCCCGCTTGCTGCACCTCGACCATGCCCGAACCGGCATCCTGGGCCACCGCGCGCTGGCAAGGACTGGCGCTGGGTTTCTCTGCCGCGCATGAAGCCGCAATCAAAACCGCAGCGGCTCGTCTACCGGGGCAACCGGCGAGCCTCACTCCGGTCGCGCCGCCCCTCAGCGGCCAACGTATCTGGCATGAGGTGCACACCGACTCAACCGAAGCCGCCTTGCTGCTGTTTTGCCCGGCACCCAGCCAGTCCCTGGCGGACGAGGCCGCATGGCGACTGCTCGGCCATCTGCTCCAGGGGCCGTTCTACCAGCGACTGCGCGTAGAGCTGCAAATCGGCTACGCCGTATTCAGCGGCATCCGACAGATAAACGGCCAAACCGGCCTGCTATTGGGTGTGCAGTCCCCCAGCGTATCCCTCGAAGGCATCGCTGATCACCTGCACACCTTCCTCCAGCAATTGCCGACACTGATCGATAGCCTCGATGACTTGGGCAACCAGGCCTTGGCGCAGCAGTTATCGGCGCAGACACTGCCCAACACCCAAGCCGCCGAACTGCTGTGGCACGCCCATCTGGCGGGCCATCCGTCGGGTTATTTGGCGCACCTGCGCACTTATATCCAAACCTGTACACGGGAAGCCTTGCAGCTCGCCGCCCAGCAATTGAACGACGCCGCAGGCGGCTGGCGTTGCGTGGCCAACGGCCCGCGCCTTCCGACCCTCTGGCAAACGGCAGGCTGATCATTGCCGCCCCTGCAAAAGGCTTTTTCCACCAAGACAGCGCTAACTTGAAAAGAATTGAGTAACATTCCTACGCACACATCTGAACATCTCCGACTGGAGGTGGACTATATGTATTACTTGGTAGTAAACGTCCCATCCCTTCGTAGGAGTAAGAATATGACCTGGTCCAAACCTGCTTACACTGATCTGCGCATCGGTTTCGAAGTCACCATGTACTTCGCCAGCCGTTAATCCGCTGGGTAATACAACGCCTCGGTTCGCCCGGGGCGTTTTTGTTTTGAGCTTGATGGAGCTGCCATGTTTGTCCAGATTCTAGGTTCCGCCGCCGGCGGTGGTTTCCCGCAGTGGAACTGCAACTGCGTGAACTGCGCAGGTTTTCGTGATGGCAGCCTGCGGGCCCAGGCGCGTACCCAGTCCTCCATCGCGATCTCCGACGATGGCGTGAACTGGGTGCTGTGCAATGCTTCGCCGGATATCCGCGCGCAGCTCCAGGGTTTCGCACCGATGCAACCCGGGCGCACCCTGCGGGATACCGGCATCAGCGCGATCATCCTGATGGACAGCCAGATCGACCACACCACGGGCCTGTTGAGCCTGCGCGAAGGCTGCCCGCACCAAGTGTGGTGCACCGACATGGTCCATGAAGACTTGAGCACCGGCTTTCCGCTGTTCACCATGCTCACCCACTGGAACGGCGGCCTGGCCTGGAACCGCATCGAGCTGGACGCCAGCTTCACCATCCCGGCTTGCCCGAACCTGCGCTTCACCCCGCTGCCACTGCGCAGCGCCGCACCGCCCTACTCGCCGCACCGCTTTGACCCGCACCCCGGCGACAACATCGGCCTGATCGTCGAAGACCTGCGCACTGGCGGCAAACTGTTCTACGCCCCGGGCCTGGGCAAGGTCGATGCGCCGCTGCTGGAAATCATGGCCGGCAGCGACTGCCTGCTGGTGGACGGCACGATGTGGGATGACGATGAAATGCAGCGCCGTGGCGTCGGCACCCGCACCGGCCGCGAGATGGGCCACCTGGCGCAAAACGGCCCCGGCGGCATGCTGGAAGTGCTGGAACAGTTGCCCGAGCAGCGCAAAGTACTCATCCATATCAACAACACCAACCCGATCCTCGATGAAGACTCCCCCGAGCGAGCGGAACTGGTGCGGCGCAATGTCGAAGTGGCTTACGACGGCATGAGCATTGAATTGTAGGAGCGACCGACATGACTGACACGCCATTGACCACCGCCGAATTCGAAGCAGCCCTGCGGGCCAAGGGCGCCTTCTACCATATCCATCACCCGTACCACGTGGCGATGTACGAAGGCCGCGCGACCCGCGAACAGATCCAGGGCTGGGTCGCCAACCGTTTCTATTATCAGGTGAACATCCCGCTCAAGGACGCCGCGATCCTGGCCAACTGCCCGGACCGCGAGATCCGCCGCGAGTGGATCCAGCGCTTGCTCGATCACGATGGCGCCCCCGGTGAGGACGGCGGTATCGAAGCCTGGCTGCGCCTGGGCCAAGCGGTGGGCCTCGACCCGGACCAACTGCGCTCCCAGGAACTGGTATTGCCCGGTGTGCGTTTTGCCGTGGATGCGTACGTCAACTTCGCCCGCCGCGCCAGCTGGCAGGAAGCCGCAAGCAGCTCGCTGACGGAGTTGTTCGCGCCGCAGATCCACCAGTCACGCCTCGACAGTTGGCCGCAGCATTACCCGTGGATCGACCCGGCCGGCTACGAATATTTCCGTACCCGCCTAGGCCAGGCCCGCCGCGATGTGGAACACGGGCTGGCGATCACCCTGCAGCACTACACCACTCGCGAAGGCCAGGAACGCATGCTGGAAATTCTCCAGTTCAAACTCGACATCCTCTGGAGCATGCTGGATGCCATGAGCATGGCCTACGAACTCAAACGCCCGCCGTATCACAGTGTGACCGAGCAGCGGGTGTGGCATAAAGGGATCACCCTATGAGCTTTGATCGCAGCAGAATACCGACCTGGCGCCAGGGCTATCGCTACCAGTACGAGCCTGCGCAAAAGGGCCATGTGCTGCTCTACCCCGAGGGCATGATCAAGCTCAATGACAGCGCCGCGCTGATCGGTGGCTTGATCGACGGCGAGCGCGACGTGGCGGCGATCATCGCCGAGCTGGATAAACAATTCCCTGGCGTGCCGGAGCTCGGTGAAGACATCGAGCAATTCATGGAGGTCGCCCGTGCTGAGCACTGGATCACCCTTGCCTGAGAAGCCAGCCATCGGCCTGCCGCTGTGGTTGCTGGCCGAGCTGACCTACCGCTGCCCGTTGCAGTGCCCGTACTGCTCCAACCCGTTGGACTTTGCCGAACAGGGCAAGGAGCTGACCACCGAGCAGTGGTTCAAGGTGTTTCGCGAAGCCCGCGAGATGGGTGCCGCGCAGCTGGGTTTTTCTGGCGGTGAACCTTTGGTGCGCCAGGACCTTGCCGAGTTGATCGCCGAGGCCCGCAAGCTGGGGTTCTACACCAACCTGATCACCTCCGGCATCGGCCTGACCGAGCAGAAGATCAGCGACTTCAAGAAGGCCGGCCTCGACCATATCCAGATCAGCTTCCAGGCCAGCGACGAACAGGTGAACAACCTGCTGGCCGGCTCGAAAAAAGCCTTCGCGCAAAAGCTGGAAATGGCCCGCGCGGTGAAGGCGCACGGCTACCCGATGGTGCTGAACTTCGTCACCCATCGGCACAATATCGACAAGATCGACCGCATCATCGAGCTGTGCATCGCGCTTGAGGCGGACTTTGTCGAACTCGCCACCTGCCAGTTCTACGGCTGGGCGCAGCTCAATCGTGTGGGCTTGTTGCCAACTCAGGAACAACTGGTGCGCGCCGAACGCATCACCAACGAATACCGCGCCAAGCTCGAAGCTGAAGGCCACCCGTGCAAGCTGATCTTCGTTACACCGGATTACTACGAAGAGCGCCCGAAAGCCTGCATGAACGGCTGGGGCAGTATCTTTCTGACAGTAACGCCAGACGGCACCGCCCTGCCCTGTCACGGCGCCCGTCAGATGCCGGTGCAATTTCCCAACGTGCGCGAGCACAGCATGCAGCACATCTGGTACGACTCGTTTGGCTTCAACCGCTTTCGCGGCTACGACTGGATGCCCGAGCCGTGCCGTTCATGCGATGAAAAAGAGAAGGACTTCGGCGGCTGCCGTTGCCAGGCCTTCATGCTCACGGGGGATGCGAGCAATGCCGACCCGGTGTGCAGTAAGTCCGAGCAGCACGGCATCATCCTGCAAGCGCGGGAAGAGGCCGAACATGCCACCCAGACCATCGAGCAACTGGCCTTTCGCAATGAGCGCAACTCACGGCTCATCGCAAAAGGCTGAATGCCTCAGCGCTTGGCGATGATGTACACGGCGTGGATGATGCCTGGGAAGTAACCGCACAGGGTCAGCAGAATATTCAGCCAGAACGCACCGCCGAAACCCACTTGCAGGAACACACCCAGTGGCGGCAGCAGAATGGCGATGATGATACGAATGATGTCCATGGGTAAGCTCCAAAAAATCGGCTCGTGTGAGCCGTGTAGCTAATCGACCTTGGGCGTTCGTGAGGGTTCAGTGGGATCTGGCGTTGGGCCATCCATCATTGTTGCGCAGGCAAAAAAACGCCCCCAGCCAAAAGAATCAGGCCGGAGGCGCCGCGTAGTACGCGAGACGGTTCAGGAATAGGGCGTTAAACGGCGATGCCCTTGCGGCATTGCAGTTGTGCGGTGCGTACGCGGGAGAAGGCGCGGGCCAGGCGCAGGAGCATTTCGTCGATATTGCTTTTGCTCACGGTCAGGGCCGGGGTGAAGCGCAGGCAGTCAGGTTGCGGGGCATTGATGATCAGGCCTTCGTGCAGGGCAGCTTTTACGACGGCTTGCGCCGAATCATCCGACAGCGTCAGGCCCCACATCAGGCCGTGACCGCGCAATTGGCCGTGGTCGTAGCGGTAGGCCAGCCGGGCCAGACCTTCGCCGAGGTAAAGGCCGGACTCACGCACTTGCTCCAGGAAGCCGTGTTCCAACACGGTATCGAGCACAGCAACCCCGGCCGACGCCATCAGCGCATTGCCATGATGGGTACCTTCCAGTTCGCCCACTTCGAAACAGCAGGCTTTGCCGCGTGCCAGCAGCGCCGCCAGGGGCACGCCGCCGCCCAGGCCTTTGCCCAGGGTGATGATGTCGGCCCGTACGCCGTATTGCTGCTCGGCAAGCAGGGTGCCGCAGCGGCCAATGCCGGTGTGCACTTCGTCGAGGATCAGCAGGATGCCCAATTCGTGGCACAGGCGCTCGACCCCTTTGAGATAGTGCTCCGTCGCGGGGACCACGCCGGCCTCGCCCTGGATCGGCTCAAGCATGATCGCAACGGTTTGCGCATCGACTGCCGCATGCAGCGCTGGCAGGTCATTGAAGGGCACATGGCTGAAGCCCGGCAGGTGCGGTTCAAAACGATTGCCACGCTCACTCGCTGACGCCGACATCGCCGCAAAGCTGCGGCCGTGGCAACCACTGCTCGCGCTGATGATGCGGTAGGCGCCACCGCGATGCAGTTGCCCCCATTTGCGTGCCAGCTTGATCGCGGCTTCGCAGGCTTCCGCGCCGCTGTTGAGCAGGTACGCCTGATCGCTGCCAGTGCGGTGGCACAGGCGATCGACGAGGTTGAGTTGGGTGCGGTTAAGCAGGCTGTTGCCCGGATTGATCAGCGCCTGGGTCTGGTCGGCCAAGGCCTTGATCAACACCTGCGGGCTGTGGCCGAGGCTGTTGGCCGCGCCGCCCTGGTTGAAGTCCAGGTAAGCGCGGTCGTCGCTGTCCCACAGCCAGGAGCCCTGGCCGCGCACAAACACTTGAGCCGGCCGCGCCACTGTGGGCATCAGCGATTCGCTGGAAGGAGTGTCGCCTGGTGTGTCGAGGATCAGGTCGTCGAGGCTCGGCGCGGGACGGCGCATATTGAACAGGTTCACACCTCACCCCCGCTGGCAACCGGACCTTGGTCGGTAGACACCCTGTACCCTGGCCGCAGATTGTTTGCCTTGCCTATGTAAACGCTATCAACATAAACGCTGTTCATTGCCCGATCCGGCCCTGTAAGCCCTGCGAATAGGCGCTAGACTAGGCGTCTCGGGGGCCAACAGCCATTTCGTTTTTCCAGCTTTTTCGATAAGTAAGTCTTATGGATTTCAAGCAACTGCGTTATTTCGTCGCGGTGTATGAGGAAGGCCACGTAGGCCGTGCCGCAGAGCGTCTGTCGATCTCCCAACCGGCGCTGTCTCAGCAGATTCGCCAGTTGGAACAGAACCTGGACGTGAGCCTGTTCGAACGCAGCAGCAAGCGCCTGCTCCCGACACTGGCGGCGCACACGCTGTACAACCATGCACTGCCGTTGATCGATGGTCTGCAGCAGGCGGTTGAAGCGCTGCGCAACTTCAAGGGCCAGGCGATGCGCACGCTGGCCATTGGCGTACTGCAAACCGTGCACACCAGCCTGGTCCCGCAGATGCTCGAACGCGTGCGCAAGGCCCAGCCGCACCTGGTGGTGCAGATCTACGAACTGACGGGGCTTGAGATTGAACGGCGGTTGCTGAACGGTTCGCTGGACATCGGTATCAGCTATTTGCCACCACGCCAGCCGGGGCTGCACGGCGTGTTGCTGTATGAAGATGAGCTGAAGGTGGTCATCCCCGAGGACCACCCCTTGCGCGAATTCAAGAAAGTCTCGCTGAAGCAGGCGGCCGAGTTGCCCATGTTGCTGCTCGGGGAAGAATTTCAGGTGCGGCAGATCTGGCAGGGCCAACTGTCCAACCTCGGACGGCGCCCGCAAGTGCAGGCGGAGCTCAATACCATGGTGGGGATTCTCGACAGCTTACCGCACACAAAACTGGCGACCGTGCTGCCGGGGCGCTCCCAGGACGAGCACAACAGCCAGTTGCTGCTGTGGAAACCCTTGAGTGAACCCAGGGTGCCGCTGAAAGTGGGGTTGGTGTGCCGCGATGTGCAGCGCCAGCAGGCGACGGTGGCGCTGCTGCGCACTTTGCTGGAAGACGTGATGAATGCCCCGCAGGCGCCTGCCTGACTTTTTCGCGGGCAAAAGAAAACCCCGCCGAAGCGGGGCTTTGCAGACTGTTTCCCTGACATCCATTTCACTCCGCCTTCCTGGCAGAATCCTACGTGTCCGTGTTGTTGCTTTGCGCTTCCTGCGCGACGTCCATGTGAAGTAGATTATCCGTGGATCCAATCTGGCGATAGAGGACGAATAGCAGCACGTCATGTAAGAGAATGCTTACACGCCCTCCAATCCCTTAGAACAGGGCTTCATCCAGCAAGAACAACGATTCGCTACCCGCTTTTACCGACGCACTCAGCGAATGAATACGCGGCAACAGGCGGGCAAAGTAGAAGCGCGCGGTGCCCAGCTTGCTGGCGTAGAAGTCTTCTTGCGATTCCTTGCCCAGCGCGGCCTTGGCCATGCGCGCCCACATGTAGGCGTAGGCCATGTAGCCAAAGGCGTGCAAGTACTCCACCGAGGCTGCGCCGATTTCGTTCGGGTTGGTCTTGGCGCGATCCAGCACCCAGGCGGTCAACTCATCCAGGTTATCCACGGCCGCGCTCAACGGCTTGGTGAATTCACCCAGCTCGGCACCCGCCGAGGCAATGAACGCGCGGATCTCATCGGCGAACAAGGTGTAGAACGCCCCGCCGCTGCCGACGATCTTGCGGCCCATCAGGTCCAAGGCCTGGATACCGTTGGTGCCTTCGTAGATCTGGGTGATGCGTACGTCACGCACCAGTTGCTCCTGGCCCCATTCACGAATGTAACCGTGGCCGCCAAACACTTGTTGGCCCAGCACGGTGGTTTCCAGGCCCAGGTCGCTCAAGAACGCCTTGGCCACCGGCGTCAGCAACGCCACCAGGTTATCCGCACGCTCACGGGCAGCGGCGTCGTCGCTGAACTTGGCGATGTCCAGTTGCGTCGCCACGTAGGTGGAGAACGCCCGGCCGCCTTCGTTGGCAGCTTTCATGGTCAGCAGCATGCGGCGCACGTCCGGGTGCACGATGATCGGGTCGGCCACTTTGTCCTTGGCTTGGGCGCCGGTGGGTGCACGGCTTTGCACGCGGTCACGCGCATACTCGATCGCGTTCTGGTAAGAACGCTCGCCGGACGCCAAGCCCTGGATACCCACCCCCAGGCGCTCGTAGTTCATCATGGTGAACATCGCCGCCAAGCCACGGTTTGGCTCGCCCACCAGGTAACCCACGGCTTCATCGAAGTTCATCACGCAGGTTGCCGACGCCTGGATACCCATCTTGTGCTCGATGGAGCCACAGCTCACCGTGTTCCGCGCGCCCAGGCTGCCGTCAGTATTGACCATGAACTTCGGCACCAGGAACAGCGAGATGCCCTTGGGACCCGCCGGTGCGTCCGGCAGTTTGGCCAGTACCAGGTGGATGATGTTTTCGGTGAGGTCGTGTTCACCACCGGTGATAAAAATCTTGGTGCCGCTGACTTTGTAGGAACCGTCCGCCTGTGGCTCGGCCTTGGTGCGGATAATCCCCAGGTCTGTACCGGCGTGGGCCTCGGTCAGGCACATGGAACCGGCCCACTCACCGGAATACATCTTCGGCAGGTAGACGGCTTTGAGTTCTTCGCTGGCGTGGGTGTTGATCGACACGCAAGCGCCGGACGTCAGCATCGGGTACAGGCCGAACGCCAGGCTCGACGAGTTGATCATCTCTTCGACCTGGGCCGACACCGCCTTGGGCATGCCCATGCCACCAAAGGCCGGGTCCCCGCCCACGCCCACCCAACCACCTTCGGCGTAGGTTTTATAGGCCTGTGGAAAACCGTCCGGGGTGAACACCGCCGTGTTGTCCCAACGGCAACCTTGTTCGTCGCCACCGCGGCTGAGCGGGGCGATGGACTTGGCGGTGACCTTGCCGGCTTCTTCGAGGATGGCCTCTACGGTTTCGGCGTCAACGGTGTCTGCCAATGCCGGCAATTGGGCCCAAGTGGTGGCGACCTCAAAGACTTCGTTGAGGACGAAGCGCATATCACGCAGCGGCGCTTTGTAATCAGCCATGGCAAACCTCGTGAGAACGTGAAAAGTAATTCGGTAAGAGTCGGTTTTACAGGCTCAGAGTGTACCCGAACAACTTTTCAGACACATAGGGTCCACTTGTGACTGAACGGTATTTTTAAGTCACTACAGCGCAAATGCCTCCGCAGGCAGACTCATCAGGCATTCGCTGCCCGCTTCCATAGCCGCGCGGTGGGTGGCGGTGCGCGGCAGCAGCCGCTTGAAGTAGAAATCGCACGTGGCCAGCTTGGCCTTGGCAAAGTCGGTGTCATCGTGGGCCAAGGCCGTAATGGCCATGCGCAGCCACAGGTAGGCGAGAATGATGTAGCCGCTGTACATCAAGTAATCCACAGCCGCCGCGCCCACTTCATCAGGGTTCTTCATCGCGGCCATGCCGACCTTGGTGGTCAGTTCGCCCCACTCTCCGTTCAGTTGGTTGAGCTGCGCCACATAGGCCTGGAGCTGCGGGTGCTCGGCATTCGCCGCGCAGAACTTATGCACGATCTTGGTAAACCCACGCAGTAGCTTGCCCTGGCTGCCCAGCACCTTGCGCCCCAGCAGGTCGAGGGCCTGGATGCCATTGGTACCCTCGTAGATCGGCGCAATCCGCGCATCGCGGGCCAGTTGTTCCATGCCCCATTCGCGGATGTAACCGTGGCCGCCGAAAACCTGCATGCCGTGGTTGGTCACCTCCAGCCCGGTGTCGGTCATGAAGGCTTTGCATATAGGTGTGAGAAACGCCAACAGGTCCTCGGCGTCCTGGCGCTGGGTGGCGTCGCTGCTCAGGTGCGCCGTGTCGAGCAATTGCGCGGTGAAGTAGGTCAGTGCGCGGTTGCCTTCGTTGAAGGCCTTCATGGTCAGCAGCATGCGGCGCACATCAGGGTGCACGATGATCGGGTCGGCGGCTTTTTCCGGCGCCTTGGCGCCGGTCAGCGAGCGCATCTGCAGGCGGTCGTTGGCGTATTTGATCGCCCCCTGGAAGCTCGCCTCACCATTGCACAGGCCCTGCATGCCAGTGCCCAGGCGAGCATGGTTCATCATGGTGAACATGCAGTTGAGACCCTTGTTCGCCTCGCCGATCAGGAAGCCCTTGGCTCCATCAAAGTTGAGCACGCAGGTCGCCGACCCCTTGATGCCCATCTTGTGTTCGATGGAACCGCAGTGCACCGCGTTGCGCGCGCCGGAATCGGCATGGAACTTGGGCACGATAAACAATGAGATGCCCTTGGTGCCCGCTGGCGCATCCGGCAGCTTGGCCAGCACCAGGTGGATGATATTGGCGCTCATGTCGTGTTCGCCGGCGGAGATGAAGATCTTGCTGCCGGTGACCGCGTAGCTGCCGTCCGCCTGGGGCACGGCGCGGGTCTTGATCAGGCCCAGGTCGGTGCCGCAGTGGGCTTCGGTGAGGCACATGGTGCCGGTCCATTCGCCGGCCGTCAGCTTGCTCAAGAAGGTGTCTTTCTGCTCGGCGGTGCCATGGGCATGGATCGCCGACATCGCCCCGTGGGTCAGCCCTGGGTACATGCCCCAAGAGGTGTTGCTGGAGCCGATCATCTCGCTGAGCACCAGGCCCAATGACTGCGGCAAGCCCTGGCCACCGTAGGCCGGGTCCGCCGCCACGCCGTGCCAGCCGCCTTCCACGTACTGGGCGAAGGCTTCCTTGAAGCCTTTGGGTGTGGTGACGACGCCATTGTCGAAATGGCAGCCTTCTTCATCGCCACTGCGGTTGAGCGGCGCGAGCACGTTCTCGCAGAATTTCGCACCTTCTTCGAGGATCGCGCCGACCATGTCCGGGCTGGCATCGGTCGCGCCCAATGCGGCGTAGTGGCCGTGGAAATCAAACACGTTGTCGATCAGGAAGCGCATGTCGCGAAGGGGAGCTTTGTACTCAGGCATGGCAATGTCTCCGTCAGCAGATGGTTTCAACCTACTGCCAGCCACTGCCGCGAACAATCACTGTAGAACCGCTGAATACACCGCCATCACTCAACCGGCAGCGCTCTCCATGCGCACCGCGCCGCGCCGCGTTTGCCCAGCCGCCACCACGCAGTTGCGCCCCGCGCCCTTGGCGGCGTACAGCGCCTGGTCGGCGGACTTGAGTACCTCCTCCGGCGTGCGCTGCTCGGCCTGGCGTTCGGCCACACCGATACTGATGGTCACCGACACACTGGAAGCGCCGCTGCCCGAACGACGCTGACGCCCTTGTTGATCGTCCTGGGGACGGTCCGAATTACGCAGCTTGATGTCGTAGTCAGCGATGATCTCGCGGATCTCTTCCAGGTGCGGCAAGCATTCCTCCACCGTCTTGCCGGCGAACACCACGGCGAACTCTTCACCGCCGTAGCGGTAGGCGCGCCCGCCGCCGTTGACCTTGGACAGCTTGCTCGCCACCAGCCGCAGCACTTGGTCACCGACATCATGGCCATGGGTGTCGTTGAAGCGTTTGAAGTGGTCGACGTCACTCATCGCCAGCACATAATTGCGCCCCAGGCGCTGCATGCGCTCGTTCAGCGCGCGACGCCCCGGCAAGCCGGTCAGCTCATCGCGGAAGGCCATTTGATAAGCCTCATGGGCCACGCCGGCGGCAATCATCAACATCACCTGGCTGCACATGATGTTCAGGGTGAACGGCAGGATGAACGTCTGCGGCAACATCCAGAACAGGCCCAGCAGCCCCACCAGTTGCGCCGCATGCAGCGGGCGCGGTTGGTACCAGTATTGCGCTGCCAGGGTCAGGAAGCCGATCAGGAACATCGGGTACGACAGTTGGATCAGGCTCATCCAACTGCCGTGCAGCGCCGGCCAGCGAATCTCCGCCAACCAGTTCAGCACCGCCTGGGGATAACTCTGCTCCAACGCCAAGGCCACGCTGCCGATCGCCAGCAACACCGCACCACGCGCGACGAAGTCACGGAACAGGTGGGTCTTCTCCTGCCACAGCGCGTAGATGCTGAACAGCAACGGCAGCAACAGGCAGCACAAGTGGAATACCACGGCCGCGTCTTCGCGCACGCGCCCGTTGTCGCGGTAGAAGTCGGTCTGGGTATCCAGCAGGAAGTAGGCGATGTACACGGTGATCATCAAGAACAGTTCACGCTGACGGCGGTACACCGCGCAGTACGAACCGCCGAGCAACAGCACCAGGGTCGGCAACACATTGAACAGCGAGGTGAAGAAGACGTTGAGGTCCTTGACGTACGCAGCCGAGAGCCCGGCCAGCAAGAGCAGCAACGAAGGAAGAAAGTGACTGAACCGTACAGCGGACACGCGTGACAAGGGTAAAACTCCGACCCGCAAAAAATGATGGCACTGTGCCTTTATGCGAACAGTTAAGCACACCCTGCCGCACATGTATCACATTGCCATCACTGTAACGGCAGCCGGCGACAATCCCTGAGCGCTGTACTGCGGTTTTTTATCGCCCACAAAAAAGCCGCCGCTCCCGTAAAGGAGCGGCGGCTCTGGAAGTGAACCCGGTGAGGCTTAGTAAGCCAGGCCGAAGTCCTCTTCTTTCATGTCCATCAGGTTGTTGGCACCCGACAGCATGGTGGCCACGTGAGTGCGGGTACGCGGCAGGATGCGCTGGAAGTAGAAGCGCGCGGTCTGCAGCTTGGCAGTGTAGAACGCCTCTTCGGTAGTGCCGGCAGCCAGTTTTTCGGCAGCCAGGCGCGCCATGTCGGCCCAGAAGTAAGCCAGGCACGCGTAACCGGAGTACATCAGGTAATCCACCGAGGCGGCACCCACTTCTTCGCGGTCTTTCATCGCGGCCATGCCGACCTTCATGGTCAACTCGCCCCACTCTTTGTTCAGTGCAGCCAGCGGTGCAACGAATTCTTTGACGGCTTCGTTGCCTTCGTTGGCCTGGCAGAACTTGTGCACGATCTTGGTGAATCCCTTGAGCGCTTCGCCCTGGGTCATCAGCACTTTACGGCCCAGCAGGTCCAAGGCCTGGATGCCAGTGGTGCCTTCGTACAGCATCGAAATGCGGCTGTCGCGAACGTTCTGCTCCATGCCCCACTCGGCGATGAAACCGTGGCCGCCGTAGATCTGTACGCCGTGGTTGGCCGATTCAAAACCGACTTCGGTCATGAACGCCTTGGCGATCGGAGTCATGAAGGCCAGCAGGCCGTCGGCCTGCTTCTTGGCGTCGTCGTCGGTGCCGTATTTGACGATGTCCACTTGCTTGGCGGTGAAGTACACCATCGCACGGTTGCCTTCGGCGAAGGCTTTCATGGTCAGCAGCATGCGGCGCACGTCGGGGTGCACGATGATCGGGTCAGCGGCTTTGTCCGGGGCTTTCGGGCCGGTCAGGGAGCGCATTTGCAGGCGGTCACGCGCGTATTTCAGGCCGCCCTGGAAGCCGATCTCGGCGTGGGACAGGCCCTGCAGCGCGGTGCCCAGACGAGCGGTGTTCATAAAGGTGAACATGCAGTTCAGGCCTTTGTTCGCCGGGCCGATCAGGAAACCGGTGGCTGCGTCGAAGTTCATCACGCAGGTGGCGTTGCCGTGGATGCCCATCTTGTGTTCCAGGGAACCGCAGGACACGGCGTTGCGCTCACCGATGGAGCCATCGGCGTTCGGCAGGAACTTCGGCACGATAAACAGCGAGATGCCTTTGGTGCCGGCCGGTGCATCCGGCAGGCGGGCCAATACGATGTGGACGATGTTATCGGCCATGTCGTGTTCACCGGCCGAGATGAAGATCTTGGTGCCGGAGACTTTGTAGGAACCATCAGCCTGAGGCTCGGCCTTGGTGCGCAACATGCCCAGGTCGGTGCCGCAATGTGGCTCGGTCAGGCACATGGTGCCGGTCCATTCGCCCGACACCAGTTTGGTCAGGTAAGCCTCTTGCTGCTCGGGGGTGCCGTGCTCGGAGATGGTGTTCATCGCACCATGGGACAGGCCTGGGTACATGCCCCACGACCAGTTGGCGGCGCCAACCATTTCGCTCACCGCCAGGCCCAGGGATTCCGGCAGGCCTTGGCCACCGTGCTCCACGTCGTGGGCCAGGCTTGGCCAGCCGCCTTCGACGAATTGTTTGTAGGCTTCTTTGAAACCCGTAGGGGTCTTAACGCCTGACTCACTCCAGGTGCACCCTTCGATGTCGCCCACGCGGTTCAACGGTGCCAGTACTTGCTCACAGAACTTGGCGCCTTCCTCAAGGATGGCGTCAACCATGTCCGGGGTAGCGTCCTGGCAAGCCGGCAGGCTCTGATAGTGCGCTTCATAGCCAAGCAGTTCGTCACGAACGAAGCGAATATCACGCAAGGGGGCCTTGTAGTCAGGCATAGCGATAAACCTCTGCTGATGTATCTGGAATGAACGACCGCGTGGAATTGTGCTGTGGCGGTCAAACAGGTGTTTGAAACATACGTTTACCACCTGGGGATGTCAAGCGTCGTCCAGTCGCCGTTTGTCATGACGTGAATCAATAACGCGCACGGCAAAGCCTGCGGCGAGATGCCACAAGGGGTTGAGGGGGTGAATAGAGGTTCAGCGCGATGATGCAGGGCAAATGTGGGAGCGGGCTTGCTCGCGAAAGCGGTAGGTCAGTCAACAGATGTGTTGGCTAAAGGACCGATTTCGCGAGCAAGCCCGCTCCCACAAAAAAGCCAAGGCGCGGACAAAAAAGGGGTCAAGCGTAGGTGTCGATCAGGGTGCCGAGCATTTCATCCGAAGCCTTGGCGACTTTGGCGCCCAGCTCCACTTGGAACTTGCCTTGGGCCATTTCGACCATGTTGCTGGCCGAGTTGGACGGTTGGGCCCGATCGTTGGCTTGCAGACGGTCGCTTTGCGCATCCGAAGGCTGGGTGGTCGCGGCGCTGGCAATTTTGCCGGCGGCCTGGTCGACACGGTTCTGCCCGGCCTGGATAGTGCTCAGCCCCGAGTAAAACGCGCTGCTTCCAGAGATTTCCATGGCGTAAGCCTGCCTTTAGAGAATCGTGAAGTTGAATTGAAGCAGATATCCCGGCAAACAGCCCGTCAAAAACACTAATGGCATAATGCCTTGTTGATAGCCAAAATCAGTCAAGCAGGTCCAGCTGCAAGTATTCAGCAACGGCTTCGGCCCCGGCGTGCTTGAGTTTGGGCACGCGACCCAGGCAGGGTGCAGGCAGCCGCTCGGCCAGGGTGGCGAGGTTCTCTTCCAGACGAGAGGTCTTGGGGTCGATGATATTTGCCACCCAACCGGCCAACTGCAAACCGTCCCGGGCGATGGCTTCAGCGGTGAGCAAGGCATGGCTGATGCAACCCAGGCGCACGCCTACCACAAGGATCACCGGCAGCTTGAGCGCCATGGCCAAATCCGACAGGTTCGCCTGATCTGCCAGTGGCACGCGCCAACCGCCTGCGCCTTCGATCAAGGTGAAATCTGCCTGCCGCGCCAGAATCTGTTGCATGGGTTTGAGCAAGGATTGCACTGTCAGCGATACACCCGCCTCACGCGCCGCCAAATGCGGCGCGATGGCCGGTTCGAACGCCACCGGGTTGACCTCGGCATAACTCAACGGCAACGAACATTCGGCCAGCAGCGCCAGGGCATCGGCGTTGCGCAAGCCCTTGGGCGTGACCTGGCAGCCGGATGCCACGGGCTTACCGGCCGCCGTGCTTCTGCCGGCTTGCCGCGCAGCGTGCAACAGGCCGGCGGCGACAGTGGTCTTGCCGACGTCGGTGTCGGTCCCGGTGATGAAGTAAGCGGCGCTCATAGAGGTTTCTCCAGTACGGCATACACCACTTGGTAAGTCGCCGGCAGGCCCTGGGCCTGGCGGAACTGCTCATAGGCTTGCACCAGTGCAACAATCCGCGCGCGCCCCGTCAACCCTCCCGGCCGCCCCGGATTGAGGTTATGGGCGCCCAGGGCCTTCAATTCGTGGGTCAGGCTGCGCACATCCGGGTAATACAGCACATGGGGGCGCTGCTCCAGGCTGACCACTCGCAGGCCGCTGTCCGCGCACAATTGTTGATAAGCCTCGAACGTACGGAAGCGATTGACGTGCACCAGTCCATCCGCCGCGCGCCAGCTTTCGCGCAGCTCTTGCAGGGTGCCCACGCAGAGACTGGCGAAAGCCAGCACACCGCCCGGTTGCAACACGCGATAGGCCTCACTGAGAACCGCCTCGAAGTTGGCGCACCATTGCACGGCAAGGCTGGAGAAGACCAATCCCAGGCTTTCATCCTTGAGCGGCAAGCGCTCCGCATCACCCGCGACGAAGTGATGTGCGCCCCCCAACGGCCTTGCGTGGTTGAGCATGCCTTCGGCGATATCCAGCGCAATGCCTTGGCTTGCCGGCAACCGTTCGGCCAGCACGCGGCTGAAATACCCGGTGCCGCAGCCCATGTCCAGCCAGCGTTGTGGCGCAGTGCTCGCCGGCAAGCGCGCCAGCAATTGGCTGCCCACCGCCCGCTGCAACTCGGCGACGCTGTCGTAACTGGCAGCCGCGCGGGAAAAGGAAGCCGCCACCTGGCGCTTGTCCGGCAAGCCCCCCGGCAGCGGAGCGTGGGATAAATCAGTCATCGACACACTCATGCAAAAAAGCCTGGATCGCCCCCGCAACACCGTGGGGGTCCTCCAGAAGAAACGCGTGGCCGGCCTGTTCAATCAGGCCGATTTCAACATCGGGGAGCAAGGCCAGCAGGTCGCTGGCGGCTTCGGCGGGCACCAACCCGTCCAGTCCGGCGAACAGGTGCAACTGTGGCCCGCGATACGCCAGCAAGGCCTCCCGCGTGTCGAGTTGGGCGAGCAGTTCAAGCCCAGGCATCAACACGCTCGACGGCGTATTCGGTGCGCCGCTGACCAGCAGGCGCGACAACCCGCGCGGGTCTTCGGCCCCCTTGGCGCACAACAGGCCGAAACGCTTGAGGGTGACCTGGGAATCGGCATGGCAGCCGGCGAGAAAGGCGTCGAAGGTCTCGGCGGGCATCGCGCTCGGCCAACCGTCGTGGGCGACAAAACACGGGTTGCTTGCCAGGGTCAGCAGGCCGCAACAGCGTTCGCCGCGCCGCGCCGCCAACTCCGACGCCAGCATGCCTCCCAGGGACCAGCCGCCCAGCCAGGCGTTGTCCGGCAGCGTGGCGTCGAGTTCGTCGAGCCATTCAGCCAGGTCGCTGGAATCCAGCGCAGGCAACGGCTCGATCTGCACCTGCAGGTGCTCGTCCAACCCCTGCAACGCAGCGGCCAACGGTTCCAGCGGCGATACGCCGAGGCCCCAGCCGGGGAGCAATATCAGTCGATCACGCATGGCCGGGCTCCGAACTGCCTAACAAGCGGAAACACGCTTCCAATGCGTTTAACAATAGCTGCACCTGCGCCGCGCTGTGGGCCGCCGTCAGCGTCACGCGTAAACGCGCACTGCCGGCCGGCACGGTGGGTGGACGGATCGCTGTGACCATCAAGCCGCGCTCGCGCAGCATCTGCGACAGGCGCACGGCCTTGGCGCTGTCGCCGATCAGGATCGGCTGGATCGGCGTGAAGCTGTCCATCAGGTCCAGGCCCAGCTGCTCGGCCCCCTGGCGGAACTGGCGGATCAAACCATTGAGGTGCTCGCGCCGCCAATGCTCTGTGCGCAACAGCTCCACGCTTTTGAGGGTGGCGCACGCCAGCGCAGGCGGTTGGCTGGTGGTGTAGATATACGGGCGGGCGAACTGGATCAGGCTTTCGATCAGGTCTTCACTGCCGGCCACAAAAGCGCCGGCGGTGCCGAACGCTTTGCCCAGGGTGCCGACCAAAACTGGCACGTCGTCCTGGCTCAGGCCGAAATGTTCGACGATCCCACCGCCATTGGCGCCCAATGGGCCGAAGCCATGGGCATCGTCCACCATCAACCAGGCGCCTTTGGCCTTGGTTTCACGGGCCAGCGCGGGCAGGTCTGCCAGGTCGCCGTCCATGCTGAACACGCCGTCGGTGACCACCAGGGTATTGCCGGTGGCTTTCTCCAGGCGCTTGGCCAGGCTGTCAGCATCGTTGTGCAGGTAGCGATTGAAACGCGCACCGGACAACAGGCCTGCATCCAGCAGCGAAGCATGGTTGAGACGGTCTTCCAGCACCGTATCGCCCTGCCCCACCAACGCCGTGACTGCGCCGAGGTTGGCCATGTAGCCAGTGGTAAACAGCAGCGCACGCGGGCGACCGGTGAGGTCCGCCAGGGCTTCCTCCAGCTCATGGTGCGGCGTGGCATGCCCAATAACCAGGTGTGAAGCGCCGCCGCCCACGCCCCAGCGGGACGCTCCGGCGCGCCAGGCTTCGATCACCTGCGGGTGATTGGCCAGGCCCAGGTAATCGTTGTTGCAGAACGCCAGCAGCGGCTGGCCGTCCACCACCACTTCCGGGCCTTGGGGGCTGCCCAGCAGCGGGCGTTGGCGATAAAGATGTTCGGCACGGCGGGCAGCGAGGCGCGCGGCGAGATCGAAAGACATGCTGGCCTCGGTTTAACAGGATTAACTCAGTCGAGAATGTCGGAGGGGCTGCTTCGCAGCCCAGCGCAGGACAAGCCTGCTCACC
The DNA here is from genome assembly GCF_979253545.1 of Pseudomonas sp. AC112. Classification (NCBI taxonomy): domain Bacteria; kingdom Pseudomonadati; phylum Pseudomonadota; class Gammaproteobacteria; order Pseudomonadales; family Pseudomonadaceae; genus Pseudomonas; species Pseudomonas sp. AC112. The sequence goes on along the minus strand of NZ_CEEDCM010000001.1, from coordinate 2,831,055 downwards.
ACAGCAAGCCGGCTCCCACAGGGTCCGAATCAAACAACGGCGTTATAGAACTGCTCGCTGCTCTTCTGCTCCACCAACGCCTGCTCGATCGCCGCTTGATGCACCTCATCGGCGTGCTCTTCGCGCGCTTCCGGCAGGATGCCCAGGCGCGAGAACAGTTGCATGTCCTTGTCGGCCTGCGGGTTGGCGGTGGTCAGCAACTTGTCGCCGTAGAAGATCGAGTTGGCACCGGCAAAGAACGCCAGGGCCTGCATCTGCTCGTTCATCGCTTCACGGCCGGCCGACAGGCGCACATGGGACTGCGGCATCAGGATGCGCGCCACGGCGAGCATGCGGATGAAGTCGAAGGGGTCGATGTCCTCGGCGTTTTCCAGCGGTGTACCGGCGACTTTCACCAGCATGTTGATCGGCACCGATTCCGGATGCTCCGGCAGGTTGGCCAACTGGATCAGCAGGTTGGCGCGGTCATCGAGGGACTCGCCCATGCCGAGGATGCCGCCGGAGCAGATCTTCATCCCTGAATCACGCACATAGGCGAGGGTTTGCAGACGCTCGCTGTAGGTGCGGGTGGTGATGATGCTGCCGTAGAACTCCGGCGAAGTGTCGAGGTTATGGTTGTAGTAGTCGAGGCCGGCCTGGGCCAGGGCTTCGGTCTGGTCCTGGTCGAGGCGGCCAAGGGTCATGCAGGTTTCCAGGCCCATGGCCTTTACGCCTTTGACCATCTGCAGCACGTAGGGCATGTCTTTGGCCGACGGGTGCTTCCAGGCGGCGCCCATGCAGAAGCGGGTCGACCCGATGGCTTTGGCGCGAGCGGCCTCTTCGAGGACCTTCTGCACTTCCATCAGCTTCTCTTTTTCCAGGCCGGTGTTGTAGTGGCCCGACTGCGGACAATATTTGCAATCTTCTGGGCAGGCACCGGTTTTGATCGAGAGCAGCGTCGACACTTGCACACGATTGGCGTCGAAATGCGCGCGGTGCACGGTCTGCGCCTGGAACAGAAGGTCATTGAAGGGCTGCACGAACAGCGCTTTGACTTCGGCGAGGGACCAATCGTGACGCAAAGTGGCGGTGGTGCTGGCGCTCATGGGCGATTCCTTGATTATGCTTTGGCAAGCGCTGCGGGAAGGGCAATACCCACAGGCACGACACGGATGCTCGGCATATTTAAGGAAGATTCATGCACTGTCAACCCGACTACAAACACCAGGTTTACATCTGGTTAAAAAACACTCAAAGCTGTTTAATCTGCGATGAGGCGACCGACTCCGCCGATTGTGTCTGCAACGTCTGCGAAACCGAGCTTCCCTGGCTATTGGAACACTGCGAGGTGTGCGCCCTGCCCCTGCCGATGGAGGGCCTGATCTGTGGCCAATGCCAGAAACACCCCCCCGCCTTTAAACAGGTGATCGCACCTTGGACCTACAGCTTTCCCATCGACAGCCTGATCAGCCGCTTCAAGCACCAGGCGCGCTGGCCCCTTGGGCAGATGCTCGCGCGGCTCTTGGCGCAGCACCTGCAACACCGCCTCGACAATAGCGAACTCACACGGCCCGAATGCTTGCTGCCGGTGCCCATGGCACGCCAGCGCCTGCGCGAACGCGGCTATAACCAGGCGCTGATGCTGGCGCGCTGGCTCAGCACCGACCTGAACATCCCCTACGATGAACAGCTGTTGTTACGCCCCCATGAAACCGTCGCCCAGCAAGCCCTCGATGCCAAGACCCGCAAACGCAACTTGCTCGGCGCTTTCGCACTGGCGCCCGATGCCCAGGTGCAAGGCCGTCACTTCGCACTGGTGGACGACGTACTCACCACCGGCGCCACCGCCCACAGCCTGGCGCGGTTGTTAATGCAGGCCGGCGCGCGGCAGGTCGATGTGTACTGCCTGGCGCGCACGCCCAAACCCGGCAGCTGACTTGACTCTGGCCTACCTTGCCCGCAACGTTCAGCCCATCACATCGAAGCGTATCCCTATGTCTCTGCCTGCATCCCTCAGCCAACACATCATCCGTCGCCCCCAGCGCATTGCCCTGCTGGCGCATATTGCCGAGCAGGGCTCCATCACCCGGGCCGCGAAAAGCGCGGGTTTGAGTTACAAGGCGGCGTGGGATGCCATCGACGAGTTGAACAACCTGGCGCAAAAACCGCTGGTAGAACGCAGCGTTGGCGGCAAAGGCGGCGGTGGCGCCAAGCTGACGGCCGAGGGTGAGCGCGTGTTGCGTCTTTACCAACGGCTGCAAGCGGTGCAGGCCGAAGTGCTGGGCTCGGATGAAGCCGCCAGTGACTTCAACCTGCTCGGCCGCTTGATGCTGCGCACCAGTGCACGTAACCAATTGCACGGCCAGGTCATCGCCATCGAGCCGCATGGCCGGAATGACCTGATCCGCCTGCAACTGGCGGGTGGGCTGAGCCTGGATGCGCAGATCACCCGCGACAGCACGCAGCGGCTGGAACTGGAAACCGGTGTTGAAGTGGTTGCACTGATCAAGGCCGGCTGGCTGGAACTGCTGGCGGCCGGGCACCCTGCAACAACTGGACACAATTGCATGAGCGGCACCGTCGACGCCATTCTCGACGCCGACGACGGCCCCAGCGAAGTCCGCATCGCCCTGCCCAGCGGTCAGGTTTTGTGCGCCCTGGCGCAGCCCGACGCACTCAAGGCCCTGGGCGCCGCCGAAGGCCAGGCGATCCAGGTGCAATTCGCACCGAGCAATGTGCTGCTCGGAACGCCGGTGTAGCTGCTGCCCGTATTCGAACTGCAACAATTTCGTCACGCCCGCTCCTTATGGTGTCTGCAAAAACCGCAGGGAGCCTGAGATGAGCCTATTAGAAGAAAACCAAGCCACCGACCTTGAACAGATGGTCGGCCTCACCCGCCGCCGCTTCATCGGCGCCGGCGCCTTGTGCGGTGCCGCGATGTTCCTGGGGGGCAACCTGCTGACCCGCAGCGCGCTGGCCGTCAACGCCGCCAGCGCCAGCCCGCTGCTGGGCTTTACCAGCATCGCCGCCGCCACCAGCGACGCCATTACCTTGCCGCCGGGCTACAGCGCCTCGGTGCTGATCAGTTGGGGCCAGCCACTGAGCAAGAGCGCGCCGGCCTTCGACCCGTCCGGCAACGGCACGGCCAAGGCCCAGGAACAGCAGTTCGGTGACAACAACGACGGCATGAGCCTGTTCGCCTTTCCCGGCGACGACAACCGCGCGTTGATGGCGATCAACAACGAATACACCAACTACCGCTACCTCTTTGCCCATGGCGGCGCGCCGCAATCGGCCGAAGACGTGCACAAGGCCCAGGCCAGCGAAGGCGTGTCGGTGATCGAAGTGCGGCGCAAGGGCGACACCTGGCAGTTCGTCCAGGACTCGCGCTACAACCGCCGCATCCACGGCAACTCGCCGATCCGACTGAGCGGCCCTGCCGCCGGCCACGACTGGCTCAAAACCAGCGCCGACAAATCCGGCAAAAAAGCCCTGGGCACCTTCCAGAACTGCGCCAACGGCAAGACGCCGTGGGGCACTTATCTGACGTGTGAAGAGAACTTCACTGACTGCTTCGGCAGCACCGACCCACAACAAACCTTCGACGCCGGGCAGAAACGCTATGGCGTGGTCGCCGCCAGCAAAGAAATCAACTGGCACCAGCATGACCCGCGTTTCGATATGGCGAAGAACCCCAACGAACTCAACCGTCACGGCTGGGTCGTGGAAATCGATCCGTTCGACCCGCAATCCACCCCGGCCAAGCGCACCGCCCTGGGTCGCTTCAAGCATGAAAACGCTGCCCTGGCGGAAACCCGTGACGGCCGCGCCGTGGTGTACATGGGCGACGACGAGCGCGGCGAGTTCATCTACAAGTTCGTCAGCCGCGACAAGATCAACCACAAGAACCCCAAGGCCAACAAAGACCTGCTCGACCACGGCACCTTGTACGTGGCGATCTTCGACGCGGGCGACGGCAACGCCGATCATCCCAAGGGCAAGGGCCAGTGGATCGAGCTGACGCACGGCAAGAACGGCATCGACGCCAGCACCGGCTTTGCCAGCCAGGCCGAAGTGCTGATCCACGCACGCCTCGCCGCCAGCGTAGTGAAAGCCACGCGCATGGACCGCCCGGAATGGATCGTCGTCAGCCCCACCGATGGCCAGGTCTATTGCACCCTGACAAACAACGCCAAGCGCGGTGAAGACGGCCAACCGGTGGGTGGCCCGAACCCGCGCGAGAAAAACGTCTACGGCCAGATCCTGCGTTGGAAGGCTGACGCCGATAACCACGGCGCCAGCGAATTCAGCTGGGACCTGTTTGTGGTGGCCGGCAACCCGGGCGTGCACGCTGGCACACCGAAAGGCGGCTCGTCGAATATCAACCCGCAGAACATGTTCAACAGTCCAGACGGATTGGGCTTCGACAAGGCTGGACGCCTGTGGATCCTTACGGATGGGGACTACAGCAACGCGGGTGACTTCGCGGGAATGGGCAATAACCAGATGCTGTGTGCCGACCCGTCCACCGGGGAAATCCGCCGTTTCATGGTCGGTCCGGTGGCGTGTGAAGTTACGGGTATCAGCTTCTCGCCGGATCAGAGGACGCTGTTTGTGGGGATCCAGCACCCAGGCGAAACCGGTGGGTCGACCTGGCCGGAGCACTTGCCGAACGGCAAGCCGCGGTCGTCGGTGATGGCGATTCGTAGGGATGATGGTGGGATAGTCGGCGCCTGATAAGCCCTCTTCGCGAGCAAGCCCGCTCCCACACTTGACCGAGTTCCAGCATGAGAATGCGGTCGAATGTGGGAGCGGGCTTGCTCGCGAAGGCGTCCGCACAGTCACCACCTATCACTGTTACCATACCCGGCCGGACGCGGCGCCCTGCTGCGCGCAGGAGTTCGCATGGCCCACCCGTTTGAAACACTCACCCCCGACCTGGTGCTCGACGCTGTCGAAAGCATCGGTTTCCTCAGCGATGCTCGCGTTCTGGCGCTCAACAGCTACGAAAACCGCGTCTACCAAGTGGGCATAGAGGATTCAGAGCCACTGATCGCCAAGTTCTATCGCCCGCAGCGCTGGACCAACGAGGCGATCCTCGAAGAACACCGTTTCACCTTCGAACTGGCCGAATGCGAAGTGCCGGTGGTCGCGCCCCTGATCCACAACGGCGAAAGCCTGTTCGAACATGCCGGGTTCCGTTTCACCTTGTTCCCTCGCCGTGGCGGCCGTGCGCCGGAGCCGGGCAATCTCGATCAACTGTATCGCCTTGGGCAATTGCTCGGCCGTTTGCATGCGGTGGGCGCCACCCGCCCGTTCGAACACCGTGAAGCCCTGGCCGTGAAGAACTTCGGTCACGATTCCCTCACCACGCTGCTGGAAGGCAATTTCATCCCCAAGAGCCTGCTGCCGGCCTACGAGTCCGTGGCCCGCGACCTGCTCAAGCGGGTGGAAGAGGTGTACAAGGCCACGCCGCACAAGAACATCCGCATGCACGGCGACTGCCACCCCGGCAACATGATGTGTCGCGACGAGATGTTCCATATCGTCGACCTGGATGACTGCCGCATGGGCCCGGCGGTGCAGGACCTGTGGATGATGCTCGCCGGCGATCGCCAGGAATGCCTGGGCCAATTGTCGGAATTGATGGACGGCTATCAGGAGTTCCATGACTTCGATCCGCGCGAATTGGCATTGATCGAACCCCTGCGCGCCCTGCGCCTGATGCACTACAGCGCCTGGCTGGCTCGGCGTTGGGACGACCCGGCGTTTCCCCACAGTTTCCCGTGGTTTGGCAGCGAGCGTTATTGGGGTGATCAGGTGTTGGCGCTGCGTGAGCAACTCTCGGCCCTGAACGAAGAACCCCTGAAACTCTTCTGAAGCTTCTCTGTGGGAGCCGGGCTTGCCCGCGACGCACACGCCTCGGTTTGGCAGGAGTACCGAGGTGATGCAATCGCGGGCAAGCCCCGCTCCCACAGAAAGCAGATCCCATTGCCTGAGAAATATCCTTACAATCGCGCTTTGTTAGCTGCCTAAGCAAGGATTCTGCAATGCACGCCGCCAACCCCCGGAAGGGGTACATCCTGGGCCTGAGCGCCTACGTCATCTGGGGTCTGTTCCCGCTCTACTTCAAAGCCATCGCCAGCGTACCCGCCGCCGAAATCATTGTGCACCGCGTGTTGTGGTCAGCGCTGTTCGGCGGTTTGCTGTTGATGGTATGGAAGCATCCCGGCTGGTTCCGCGAGTTGCGTGACAACCCCAAGCGCCTGGCGATCCTGGCCCTCAGCGGGTCGTTGATCGCGGGCAACTGGCTGACCTATGTGTGGTCGGTAAACAGCGGGCGCATGCTGGAAGCGAGCCTGGGTTACTACATCAACCCGCTGGTGAATGTGGTGCTGGGCATGCTGATTCTGGGTGAACGCCTGCGTCGTCTGCAGTGGGTCGCCGTTGGGCTGGCCGCAGTGGGCGTGGCGCAACAGGTCTGGCAGGTGGGTAGCTTGCCATGGGTGTCGCTGGTACTGGCGCTGACCTTCGGCTTCTACGGGCTGATCCGCAAGCAAGCACCGGTCAAGGCGCTGCCGGGGCTGGTGGTGGAAACCTGGATGCTGGTACCGATTGCCGTGGCATGGCTGCTGTTCAACCCGTCGGCCCATAGCGCACAGATGGCCTTCTGGAGTACGTCCGAAGCCTGGTGGCTGGTGGCGGCTGGCCCGGTGACGCTGATCCCGCTGGTGTGTTTCAACGCCGCCGCACGGCATTTGCCCTACACCGCATTGGGCTTTTTGCAGTACGTCGCACCGACGCTGGTATTGCTCGAAGCCGTGCTGTTGTTCGGCGAACACCTGGCGCCGAGCACCCTGACCGCCTTCGCCTTCATCTGGGCGGGCCTGGTGGTGTACAGCGTAGATATCTGGCTCAGCGTGCGCAAACGCTGATCAAATATCGTACAAACCTCTGCAAGCCACAGAATGCGTGGCTTGCAGCCATCCACCCCAAGGTTATCCACAACCTGATCCCCGCCATTTGTGCACAAGCCCTTGAAACTGCTCGTTTTTTGCTCAGTTGGCGAAGAGCCCCGGCCGGTGTGGCCTGGCAACGGGTCTCTACAGGTTATCCACAGGCCCATGCAAGATTTCCATGCATAACCCTGTGGGCGCTTTACTCCTCGCTGTGCAGTTCCACCATCAGGTCATCCGCCAGGGTTTCCAGGGATTGCTGCAAGTCATCCAGGGATAAGTTCGCCGGCACCTGCAACACGGCCTCGGCGGTAAACAGCGGGTCTCCGCTCATGGGCGCCGGGCGCACGTCCGTGCTCAAGCTCCCCAGGTTCACGCCCTGCTTGCTCAACAGCGCGGTGATTTCGCGCACGATGCCCGAACGGTCATTGCCCACCAGCGTCATCACAATCGATTTGGACGCCAGTGCCTGGCCGCTGCTGCCCTCACCCACCAACACGCGTATGCCGTGTGTGGATAAATCCTCCAGCGCCCCCACCAATGCCTGACGGTTCTCCGCCGGCACGCTGACCCGCAGGATCCCGGCGAACTGCCCGGCCATGTGGGCCATGCGGCTTTCCAGCCAGTTGCCACCGTGGGCAGCGATATTCTGCGCGATGCGTTCAACGAGGCCGGGTTTGTCGGCAGCGATAATTGTGAGTACAAGATGGTCCATGGCAACGCCCTCTGGAATTCAATCTACAAGGTGGACCCGAAGGCCCTCGATAACAAATCGTGTACCATTTTTATATTTATCTGGAACAATCCAACAGTTTTTTGAGAACATCCGGTTCTCCGCTGTGACCGTACGACCAAAGTGGGTCGCTAAACGACGTATTTAGTCTAATTTTCACAACCGCAAGTCATCATGTAGTATGCGCAACCTGGCACTACATAATGAAAATCTAAAAAGCGCTTAAGCTGTGCAGAGTGAGGCAAGCAATGACTGAACACGTTCAAGTCGGTGGCCTGCAGGTCGCCAAAGTCCTGTTCGACTTCGTGAACAACGAAGCCATTCCCGGCACCGGCATCACTGCCGACCAGTTCTGGGCCGGTGCCGACAAGGTCATCCACGACCTGGCACCGAAGAACAAAGCCCTACTCGCCAAACGCGACGATTTCCAAGCGCGGATCGATACCTGGCACCAGACCCACGCCGGCCAGGCGCACGACCCGGTGGCCTACAAGGCCTTCCTGCAAGACATCGGATACCTGCTGCCAGAAGCCGCAGACTTCCAGGCCACGACCCAAAACGTCGATGACGAAATCGCCCGCATGGCCGGCCCGCAGTTGGTGGTGCCGGTGATGAACGCCCGCTTCGCCCTCAACGCCTCGAACGCGCGTTGGGGCTCGCTGTACGACGCGCTGTATGGCACCGACGCCATCAGCGAAGCCGACGGCGCCGAGAAGGGCCAGGGCTACAACAAAGTGCGTGGCGACAAGGTGATTGCCTTTGCCCGTGCTTTCCTCGATGAAGCCGCACCGCTCAGCGCCGGCAGCCATGTGGATTCGACCGGCTACAAGATCGTCGATGGCACGCTGATCGTCAGCCTCAAGGGCGGCAGCAACAGCGGGCTGCGCGACGACGCGCAGTTGATCGGCTTCCAGGGCGACAGCGCCCAACCGATTGCGGTCCTGTTGAAACACAACGGCCTGCACTTCGAAATCCAGATCGATGCCAGCACCCCGGTCGGCCAGACCGACGCCGCCGGCGTCAAAGACGTGCTGGTGGAAGCCGCGCTGACCACCATCATGGACTGCGAAGACTCGGTCGCCGCCGTGGATGCCGATGACAAAGTGGTGATCTACCGCAACTGGCTCGGCCTGATGAAGGGCGACCTGGCCGAAGAAGTGGCCAAGGGCGGCAAGACCTTCACCCGCACCATGAACGCCGACCGCGTCTACACCGGCGTGAATGGCCAGGACGTGACCCTGCATGGCCGTTCGCTGCTGTTCGTGCGCAACGTTGGCCACTTGATGACCATCGACGCGATCCTCGACAAAGACGGCAACGAAGTGCCGGAAGGCATTCTCGACGGGCTGATCACCAGCCTGGCGGCGATCCACAGCCTCAACGGCAACAGCACGCGCAAGAACAGCCGCACCGGTTCCGTGTACATCGTTAAACCGAAAATGCACGGCCCGGAAGAAGCTGCGTTCACCAACGAGCTGTTCGGGCGCATCGAAGACGTGCTGAACCTGCCGCGCAACACGCTGAAAGTCGGGATCATGGACGAGGAGCGCCGCACCACGGTCAACCTCAAAGCCTGCATCAAGGCCGCCAGCGAGCGCGTGGTGTTCATCAACACCGGCTTCCTCGACCGTACCGGCGACGAGATCCACACCTCCATGGAAGCCGGCGCGATGGTGCGCAAGGCCGCGATGAAGGCGGAAAAATGGATCGGCGCCTATGAAAACTGGAACGTCGATATCGGCTTGAGCACCGGCCTGCAGGGTCGCGCGCAGATCGGTAAAGGCATGTGGGCGATGCCCGACCTGATGGCGGCGATGCTCGAGCAGAAGATCGCCCACCCACTGGCCGGCGCCAACACCGCCTGGGTACCGTCGCCTACAGCGGCAGCCCTGCACGTGTTGCATTATCACAAGGTCGACGTATTCGCCCGCCAGGCCGAACTGGCCAAGCGCGAGCGCGCGTCGGTGGACGATATCCTGACCATCCCCCTGGCCAGCAATACCGATTGGTCTGACGAAGAGATCCGCAACGAGCTGGACAACAATGCCCAGGGTATCCTCGGCTATGTGGTGCGCTGGATCGACCAGGGCGTCGGCTGCTCGAAAGTGCCCGACATCAACGATGTGGGCCTGATGGAAGACCGCGCCACCCTGCGCATCTCCAGCCAGCACATCGCCAACTGGCTGCGTCACGGCATCGTTAATGAAGCCCAGGTCATGGAAAGCCTCAAGCGCATGGCGCAGGTGGTGGACCGTCAGAATGCCGGGGATAAGTTGTACCGCCCGCTGGCGCCGGACTTCGACAGCAATATCGCGTTCCAGGCGGCGGTGGAGTTGGTGGTTGAAGGGACCAAGCAGCCTAATGGGTATACCGAGCCGGTGTTGCATCGCAAGCGTCGGGAGTTCAAGGCCAAGAATGGTGTGTAAGTAGTTGAAAAAAGCCCTGATTGTAAAATCAGGGCTTTTTAATTTTGTGTATTTAATTAATAACCGTTGACTTCCCCTCGCCTTCCGCATAAATAAGCACCGCGCGCCCCGACGTATCGTGGTAATAACCCTGAACGAAAAGTTTTTGCCTACTTTCAGACTCACTGACCGTTAACAACGCCACGCCAAAAACCGGATATTGAATATTACCTACCTGATAAAATACGGCCAATTCATCTTCTCTAAAAGCCCACTCATACGTACCGTCCTGTGTCACATCCTGTTTATAGAAGATAAAGAAAATTTTATTTTCCACTCTAAACTCCATGCCGTGGGATGCAAAAAACAAGTTATCCGTCGTCCATTCCTCCTCTAGATCAGTGCTGCGATATAGTTGAACAGTCCCTGTCCCAACAATTTTCATCGGGAGGACGCGCTTTCCTATTTGAATATTTTGGGATTTTTTTCCAGTTATCATAACTTGCTCCTACTAACGCTAAACAGGGGGCTCATCCTGCAGTAACACTTCAGGTCTTGAACCGTCGTTATTTCAGGCGTATCGATGTAAGTCGTCAACGTTGTCAATTAATCACCCACGTTCTCGGGTGCTGCTCTAGAACCAGAAGCCACTGATACTTAATCAGTAACCTCTCGCGCAAACTACGCCCTCTGAGCGCGCTGCGGATACTGTTAAAATTAACAGTTTTAAAATGAATCTGACGGACGGCAAATGAAACAGTCCTGATCGCAAGATCAGGGTGTTCGATCTTATTGAGCGGGCCAAGTAAAAGTGGCTTCACCTGTGCCGTTAATCGTGACTTCATGCTCTTCATTCTTAAATGTCAGATTGATGCAGGTAATATACATACTGTACGTATTTGAGAGGCCCGTGCGTTGGCAAAGAACAAAATACTTTCCAGAGGTAGGCATTATAAAATAAAGACCATTTTCGTATCTATAATCGATGTTACCTCGATGTTACCTCGATGTTACCTCGATGTTTCTCTGGATCTCGCGGAAAGTCAAACTCGTAGAGCTCATCCCGCGGAGACAGCGAAGTCCCGTACTCCGCCGTCAACGCCCCAGCCACCTCTCTGGTGATGATCGAGAAATGACTCAAGCTTGCAGATACATCACGATGTGGAGCATAAATAAATCGCGGCTTGCCCCCCCTGAGTATTAAAATATGTGCATTATTGCTATTTGCTTGATCGTTAGATTTTTTAATAGCCATCACTCGCTCCTTTTGACGGGTATAAGCCCCTGGCTGAAGACCAGAACTCTCCCGTGCAGTGAAATCGCTAACCCCTCGCTTGCCTACTGTGAGAATTGACAGTTCGAACAAAAAAAAGATAAACGGCAGTGGGTGCACCATCGCCAGCGTCTGCTTCACCCTCTTCGCCAAATTCAAAGGGACCAATAAGCCGAATGGGTACACCGAGCCGGTGTTGCACCGTCGGCGTCGGGAGTTCAAGGCTAAAAACGGCCTATAACGAGTGACCGAAACATAAAAAGCCCTGATCAAACCATTAGGGCTTTTTATTTTCGGAAATGAGATTCTGTAACCTGTGAATCGTTGATAAAAAGCCCCCGACTTAAAGCCTGGATTTAATAGACAGGTTCAGAATCTCTTTTAATTATCGACTGACCAGGTCAATAATAAAATGTTGTTTTGAAACTTCCGCTTAAAGAAACCTTGAGCGCGTCCTCCTCAAAGCGGACATTCAAAAACCAACCGTCGTGGGTAAAGCTGCGATCTGAATGCTTCGTTACAGAAACGTAAACGTCACCGCTCTTGGCTGAATAAACCTGTTGATGCTGCGGACTTGTATACCCATTTCTAAACAAGCTTTTAACATCAAAGTGATGATCCCCCTCCGTTAGCTCCTGCCCATATGACCAAAACAGGTTCTCAGGAGATAAAAAATCATCACTATAGATCGACATACTGGATCTCTGAGCCAGGATCATTGTTGTACGAAAAAAACGGGCTCCTCCGTCGGCCAACACTAATACATGCCCCACAGATTCCACAACTTTTGCACGCACCTCTTTAAATTCGACCTTATCGGCAAAGTGGTTATCAGTATTCATTCTATGCACCTCTTTAAGCGTTAGGGAACGACAAGCTTGTCAGGCCTTCGTACAGTAAAGGAGCCGCTCTCAGGATTGCCTACTGTTAGAGTTAACAGTTTTAACCACCTCCTGACGGACGGTACTGCGATATCCCCAGCTCGCGCTTCACCCTCTTCGCCAATTTCATGCTATCAACCGGTTTGGGAGGCAAATCCGCCACGCCCAAACGCATCGTGCTGATCATGTCTGGCGCCTGCGCTTACCCTGGACTGCTCCACCCTGCGTATCTCCAGCCAAAACATCGCCAACTGGCTGCGCCATGGCATCGTCAACCAAGACCAGGTGATGGAAAGCCTCAACTGCATGGCGCCGGTGGTGGACCGTCAGAATGCCGGGGATAAGTTGTACCGCCCGCTGGCCCCGGATTTCGACAGCAACATCGCGTTCCAGGCCGCAGTGGAGTGGGTGATTGAAGGGACTAAGCAGCCTAATGGGTATACCGAGCCGGTGTTGCACCGTCGGCGTCGGGAGTTCAAGGCTAAGGACGGCTTGTAAATGAAAAGAGCCCCGGTCGAGAGACCGGGGCTTTCTTCTTTTCAGGAAGACTGTCAATTAAAAAGTGAAAGTGGCTTCACCTGTGCCGTTAATCGTGACCTCTTGCTCCTGATTCTTAAACTTTAAATTTATGTAATTAATATGGTTTGTATACGTACCCGGGGCGCCCGCGTCTTTGGAAACAACAACAAACTTTCCAGAAATAGGGCTTATAAAATAAACACCTTTTTCGTCTCTATAATCGATGTTTCCGCGATGCTTATCTGGATCTCGTGGAAAGTCGAACTCGTACTTCTCATCCCGCGGAAACAAAGTATTCCCATACTCAGCTATCAACGACCCTGCACCGTCCGTGATGACCGAAAAATGTCTCAAGCTTGCATCTACATTAGTAGAGTGTACAGGGCGTTCCGTTCCATCCCTAAGAATTAGAATACTTGCGTGACCGTTATTTGCTTGATCCTTAGACTTTTGAATAGACATAACCGGCTCCCATGGAGTGTATATGGCCCTGGCTGAAGACCAGAACCCTCCAGAGCAGTAGGCTTTAGGACCGCTTGCTTGCCTACTGTGAGAATTGACAGTTCGAATATAAAAAAGACAGACGGTAGTTACTGCGCCATCCCCAACTCCCGTTTCACCATCTTCGCCAACTTCACGCTATCAATTGGCTTCAGCAAAAAATCCACCACGCTCAAATGCATCGCATCGATCACGTCCGGCGCCTCGGCATCCCCCGACATGATGATGATCGGCAGCGCCGCACGCGTAGATTCACGCACTTGTCGGATCAGTTCCAGGCCATTGCTGGGGGCCATGCGCAGGTCGGTGATCAGTAAACCGATGGAGCTGCTGGACTTCAACAAATCCCACGCCGCCTCACCACTTTCGGCGGTCATGCAGCGAATACCGTCCAGCCCCAGGATTTCCGCCAGCAGTTCACGTGCGTCCTTGTCATCGTCAACAATCAATACACGTTGTGGCGGTAAATCAGGCTCCAGCATCACGGCGCTCAGCGCCTCGCGCTCGGCATCACTCAAAATATCGTGGTCGGACATACGGTTCTCAGCAATTCTCATCAATCTCCCAGCACACTCGTCAGACATCTGCGGAAGGGCGATCAATGTGCACTTCGTCGGAAAGTTTGCCTAGTGGGCGTTCTACGGGTTTTGGACGATAGTCATGTAAGGTTTTTCCCTAGGTGTGTGCCGTTTGTATCGACCTAGACTTACGTCCAATGGGCACCCGCCGCGCAGGAGTCGACCATGAGGGACGATAACGACAAAAAAACTGCGGTCACTGTTATGAGTAAAGCTGATGCCTTCGCCCAGGCGGGGAAAACTGCTGTGTTGCAAAATATCCACGGCACCCTGCAATTCCTGCAACGCTTCCCGCCGTTCAACCAGATGGAAAATGCCCACCTGGCGTTTCTGGTGGAACAGTGCCAGTTACGCTTCTATGGCCCCGGCGACAGCATCCTCAAACCGTCGGGCGGGCCGGTCGAACACTTCTACATCGTCAAGCAGGGCCGCGTGGTGGGAGAGCGGCCGGACAGCGCCGAACCCACCTTTGAAATCACCACCGGCGAATGTTTCCCCCTGGCAGCCTTGCTAGGCGAACGGGCGACCCGCACCGAACACAAGGCCGCCGAAGACACCTTCTGCCTGCAACTGAACAAGCCCGCCTTTATCAAGCTGTTCGCGCTTTCCAGCCCGTTTCGCGACTTTGCCTTGCGCGGCGTCAGCAGCCTGTTGGACCAGGTCAACCAGCAAGTCCAGCAAAAGGCAGTGGAAACCCTTGGCACTCAATACTCCCTGAACACTCGCCTCGGCGAGTTGGCCATGCGCCACCCGGTGACGTGCAGCCCAATCACACCGCTACGCGAAGCCGTCACACTGATGCATGAGCAACAGGTGGGCAGCATTGTGATCGTCGACGAGCACAAGGCGCCCCTGGGGATTTTCACCCTGCGCGACCTGCGTCAGGTTGTGGCTGACGGCACCAGCGACTTCAGCCAGGGCATCGAGGGCCATATGACCCAGGCGCCCTTCTTCCTCACCCCGGACCACAGCGCCTTCGACGCTGCGATCGCCATGACCGAGCGGCATATCGCCCATGTGTGCCTGGTCAAGGACCAGCGCCTGTGCGGCGTGGTGTCCGAGCGCGACCTGTTTTCCCTGCAACGGGTGGACCTGGTGCACCTGGCGCGCACCATCCGCAATGCACCGCGGGTCGACAACCTGGTGGCGATTCGCGGCGAGATCGGCCAGTTGGTCGAACGCATGCTGGCCCACGGCGCGTCATCCACCCAGATCACCCACATTATTACGCTGCTCAACGATCACACCGTGTGCCGGGTGATCGAGCTGACCCTCGCCGAAAAGGGCGACCCCGGCGTGCCGTTCAGTTGGCTGTGCTTTGGCAGCGAAGGCCGCCGCGAGCAGACGCTGTACACCGATCAGGACAACGGCATCCTGTTCGACGCCAAGGACGCCGCCGAAGCGGCCGAAATTCGTGGCCGCCTGTTGCCACTCGCGCAGCAGATCAACCAGAGCCTGGCGCTGTGCGGGTTCAGCCTGTGCAAGGGCAACATCATGGCCGGCAACCCGGCGTTGTGCTTGTCGCGGGCAGAATGGGCGCGGCGGTTCGCAGCGTTTATCCGCGAGGCGACGCCGGAAAACCTGCTGGGCTCCAGCATCTATTTCGATTTGCGTGTGGTGTGGGGCGATGAGCGCGGTTGCGAGCAATTGCGCCAAGGCATTCTCGACCAAGTGGCCGATAACCGATTGTTCCAACGCATGCTGGCCGAAAACGCGCTGCGTCAGCGACCACCCGTAGGGCGTTTTCGCGAGTTTGTGCTGACCCGCAACGGTGGTGAGAAAGCCACCCTCGACCTCAAGGTGCAGGGTCTTACACCCTTTGTCGACGGCGCACGCCTGCTGGCCCTGGCCAATGGCATCCACGCCAACAACACCCTGGAGCGCCTGCGTCAGCTGGTGGTCAAGGAAGTGATCGAGCCCCTCGACGGCGCGGCCTACGAAGAGGCCTACCACTTTATCCAGCAAACCCGCATGCAACAGCATCAGTTGCAGACCCGTGAGAACCAGCCCTATTCCAACCGTGTCGACCCGGAGAGCCTCAACCACTTGGACCGGCGCATCCTGCGTGAATCCCTGCGCCAGGCTCAGCGCCTGCAAAGCAGCCTGACATTGCGGTATCAGCTGTGAGTTTGTTCGGCTGGCTGCGTACGAAGAAGCCCGGGCTCGACAGCAGTCAACAACAGCGCCTGGAACAGCTGCGCCAACCCTCGCCATTGGGCGACCAACCGTTACGCAGCCAACGCTGGGTCGTGCTGGACCTGGAAACCAGCGGCCTCAACCTCAACCGTGACCACGTGCTGTCCATCGGCGCGGTGGTGATCGAGGATGGCGCGGTGGACTTTTCGCAGATGTTCGAGCGCACCCTGCAAAGGGCCGAAACAAAACTCAGCCCCAGCGTGTTGATCCACGGCCTCGGCCCCAGTGCGATAGCGGCCGGCAGCGACCCGGTGGAAGCCCTGCTGGACTTCATGACGTTTGTCGGCGACAGCCCGTTGCTAGCCTTTCATGCACCGTTCGATCAACACATGCTGTGCCGGGCGCTCAAGGACAGCCTCGGTTACCGCCTGGCCCACCCGTTTCTGGATGTGGCCGACATCGCCCCGCTGCTGTGCCCCGACGCGCCTATTCGTGAAGCCGGGCTGGACGATTGGATCAACTACTTCAACCTGCACGTGGGCGAACGCCATCACGCCAGCGCTGATGCCCTGGCCACGGCGGAGCTGATGCTCATCCTGCTCAGCCGCGCGCGCCAGCAGCACATCGACACGCCCCAGGCGCTGCAGGAGCGTTTGAGCCAGTGGAAACGGCGTAAACAGGCGCCCTCTTTCTAACGCCGCGGACCCGGGTGGTGAGCCCGCTCACCACAAACGCGCGCCCCTTCAAACCGACAGACGCCAATTGCGCCCATCCCACGCCTCTGACACAATCGCGAATAATTCTCGTTAGTTTAAACATCCTGTTTGCTAGGTGATGCCTTGTCGTCGATCCAGAACCCACACAGTGAGCTAGTTGGCGCGTTGTATCGCGACCATCGTGGCTGGCTGCTGGCCTGGCTCCGACGCAACGTCGCCTGCCCGAGCCGCGCCGAAGACCTGAGCCAGGACACCTTCATGCGCCTGCTGGGCCGTGACGAGTTGCGCGAACCCCGCGAGCCACGGGCCTTCCTGGTAGCAATCGCCAAGGGCTTGTTGTTCGACTACTTCCGCCGCGCCGCGCTGGAACAGGCGTACCTCACCGAGCTGATGCTGATCCCGGAAAGCGAACATCCTTCGCCGGAAGAACAGCAACTGATCCTCGAAGACCTCAAGGCCATCGACCGCCTGCTCGGCAAGCTGTCGAGCAAGGCCCGCGCAGCCTTCCTCTACAGCCGCCTGGACGGCCTGGGCCATGCAGAAATCGCGCAACGCCTTGGCGTGTCGGTGCCCCGTGTGCGCCAGTACCTGGCCCAGGGCATTCGCCAGTGCTATATCGCCCTGTATGGCGAACCGCAGTGACGGTGATCAGTTCCAAACCGGTCTCGGCCCGCGTGCTCGATGCCGCGATTGCCTGGCAACTGTCCCTCGATTCGGGCGACGGCAGCCTGGTGGAGCGCGAAGAGTTCGACAAATGGCTGGCCAGCGATGAAGAGCACGCCCGCGCCTGGCGCCAGTTGGGCATGCTCGACCAGCGTTTCAGCGTGGCCTCGGGCCCCGCGCGGGCGGCACTGTTGCAATCGCGCGAAGGCATTCGCCAGCGCGTGCGCAAGCTGGGCAGCGGCCTGGCGAGCATTGCACTGGTCGTCGGCCTGGCGTTGTTTGCCGGTGAGCGCTATGTGCCGATCCACTATTGGCTGGCCGACCAACGCACCGCTACCGGCGAGCAGCGCACGCTGAAGCTGGCGGATGGCACGCTGATCAACCTCAACACCCACAGCGCCATCGACGTGCGCTTTGATGAAAAACGCCGGCTGATCGTGTTGCAGGAAGGCGAGATTCTGGTCGAGACCGGCCACAACGACGCACGCCCCTTCTATGTACAGACCCGCGACGGCAGCCTGCGCGCACTGGGCACGCGGTTTATCGTCAAGCGTGAAGGCGACGCCACGCGCTTGAGCGTGCTGCAATCGGCGGTGGCCGCCCGGCCCGAGGCGCTGCAACAGGAACAGGTCTTCAAGGAAGGCCAGCAAGTGCTGATGCGCAGCGACGGCCTCGGCCCGCTGCTGGCCGTCACCCCGGCCACCGACGCCTGGACCCGCGGCATGCTGGTGGTGGACAACGCCCGCCTGGGCGATGTGGTCGAGGAGCTGAGCCGCTACCGCACCGGCTACTTGGGCGTGGATAAAAACGTGGCCGACCTGCGCATCACCGGCAGCTTCCCACTGCACGACACCACCTTGGCACTCAATGCGCTGCTGCCGACCTTGCCGGTGCAGATTGAGCAGCACACGCCGTGGTGGGTGACGGTTAAGGGCAAGCCTTAGGCTTTGCGGTGCCTTGGCTATCGCTTTCGCAGGCAAGCCAGCTCCCACACTTGACCGCGTTCTGCCTGAAAAAACACGGCCGAATGTGGGAGCCGGGCTTGCCCGCGAAGCGGCCCGCAAGCACACCTTAACGCCCAGGGAAAAATATTTTCATCCTGCCCTATCACTTTTCGATTCTCGTTCGGCACCTAGGCAATTGCGAAATATTTCCATTCAGGAGCCGCCCTATGTCCCGCACGCTAGATACCCTGTTGCGCCCCAGCCTGTTAGCCATGGCCATTGCCCTCAGCGCCCCGCTGGCCAGCACCTCGCTGATCGCTGCCGAACAGGCCTCCAGCGTGCGCGCCTACAACCTGCCGGCGGCACCATTGGCCACCACCCTCAACCAGATCGCCAGCCAGGGCGGCCTGGCGCTGACCCTCACCCCGGCGCTCGCCGCGGGCAAGACCTCGGCGCCGGTCCAGGGCCAGTTCGATGCGCCGGGTGCGCTGCGTGAGGCGTTGCGTGGTACCGGGTTGCAGTTGGAGCAGAGCAGTGCGGGGACTTATACCTTGGTGGCGGTTCCCGACGGCGTGATGGCACTGCCGGTCACCAATATCACAGGGCAAGACGGCAACCCGGAAAGTGCCTGGGGCCCGGTGCAAGGCTATCTGGCTACGCGCACCGCCGCGGGCACCAAGACCGACACCGCGCTGGTCGAGGCGCCACGCTCGATCTCCGTCGCCACCCGCGAACAGATGCTAGACCGCAACGTCCAGAACCTGGATGACGCAGTCAAATACATGCCTGGCATTGTTTCCGCCAGCTACGGCAGCGACACCCGCTACGATTGGATGCGTGTGCGCGGCTTCGAACCAACCCAGTTCCTCGACGGCCTGCCACTGCCGCGTGGCGTGTATGCCAACCCGAAAGCCGAGACCTGGAACCTCGATCGCCTCGCCCTGCTGCGCGGCCCAGCCTCGTCGATCTACGGTCAGACCCCACCGGGTGGCTTGCTGGACATGGTCAGCCGCCGTCCCAGCGCTGAGTCGAGCAATGCCGTCCAGGTGCAATACGGCAGCGACAACTATCGCCAGATCAACTTTGCCAGCACCGGTAAGCTCGATGACGAAGGCCAGTTCCTCTACGGCCTCAGCGGGGTGGTGCGCGATGCCGGTACCCAAGTCGACCATATCGACAACAAGCGCTACAACATCGCGCCGAGCCTGACCTGGAACATCGACCCGGATACCAAGCTGACCTTCCTGTCGCAGTTCACGCGCGACGACACGGGCACCACCAGCCAGTTCATGCCGATCCAGGGCACCAAGATCAAATCACCGATGGGCGACGTTTCCCACCACAAGAACCTGGGCGACCCGGACTACGAGTTCTACGACCGCACTTACTACGCGCTGGGCTATGCGTTCGAACATCGCTTCAACGATACGTGGCAGTTCAAGCAGAACCTGCGCTACACCAAGTCGGAATTGGACTTCCAGCAATTGACCGTGGGCTCCTATGCATTCTCCCCAGCCAATGCGGCGGGCGATATCTCCCGGTCGACCACCAACGTGAATGAAAGCATCGGCCAGTTCGCGGTGGACAACAACTTCCAGGCTGACTTTGCCACTGGCGACATCACCCACACCTTTTTGCTCGGCCTGGATCACCAACGCACCGATACCACCTATCGCGCAATCTACGGCACTGCGTCGAATATCAACATTTTCAACCCGGTCAACACCCAGCCGACAGTGCGCCCAACCGGCGTTCGTCCTTTTTACGACTACAACCAGAAAACCGTTCAAACCGGCCTCTACGCGCAAGACCAGATGGCCCTGGACAACTGGCGTCTGACCCTGGGCGGGCGTGAAGACTGGGTGCATCAGGGCACCACCTACTTCAACGACAACGACGCGACCAACACTGACCGCATCAAACACTTCAGTGGCAACGCAGCCCTGAGCTACGTGTTCGACTCGGGCTTCGTACCGTACTTGTCCTACGCCGAATCATTCCAGCCAGCGAGCAACGCCGATACCAACGCCACCAAGACGTTCAAACCGACAGAGGGCAAGCAGTGGGAAATGGGCGTCAAGTACCAGCCGCCCGGCTCCAATACGCTGCTGAGTGCGGCAGTCTATGACCTGACCCAGAAGAATGTGCAGGTGACCACCCTCGGCGCCGGGGGCCAGCAGATCAACAGCCAGACCGGCGAAGTGAAGGTCAAGGGCCTGGAGCTGGAAGCCGTGTCTGACGTGACCGAGAACCTCAAAGTGATTGCCGCCTACACCCTGGCGAAATCCGAGGTGCAAAAAGGCATCTACAAAGGCAACCGCCTGACCTTGATGCCCAACCAGCAAGCGTCGCTGTGGACCGACTACACCTGGCACACCGGTGTTCTGGATGGCTTCGGCATCGGCTTCGGCGCACGCTACACCGGCAACACCTACGGCGACCAGGCCAACACCTGGCTGGGCAAGGCCAATGCCTACACCGTGTTTGACGGTGCCGTGCACTACGACCTGGGCCGCCTGGACAACAGCCTGAAGGGCGCCTCGGTGAAGTTGAACGCCACCAACCTGTTCAACAAGGACTACCTGTCTACCTGTGATGGCAACTACTGCTACTTCGGCGACCAACGCAGCGTCGTCGCCAGCGCCACCTACCAGTGGTAATCGGCTGAGTTAACCGCCAGGCCGCCCCAGTGGGCGGCTTTGGTGTGTCTGAAGGTTGAAAAAAATGAAAAGCAAAACCATCCGCCGCTGGTCCTTCATCCACACCTGGACCAGCCTGGTCTGCACGGTATTCCTGCTGCTGCTCGCCCTCACTGGCCTGCCGCTGGTGTTTCACCATGAGATCGACCATCTGCTGGGCAACGAGCCGGAGTTGGCGCAGATGCCTGCCGACACGCCACAGCTCAACCTGGAACAACTGGTGGCCAAGGCTCAGGCCCATCGTCCTGGCGAAGCCATGCAGTACCTGGCCTGGGACGAAGATGACAAGAACGGCGTGATCGCGATCATGGCCGCCACCGCCGGCACCGAACCCAACGCGTCCCACACCTTCATGCTCGACGCACGCACGGGTGAAGCCGTGGAGACCCCGGCGGCGAACGGCGGCCTGACCCTGTTCCTGCTGCGCCTGCATGTGGATATGTTCGCCGGCCTGCCGGGCAAGCTGTTGCTGGCGTTCATGGGCATTTTGTTTGTGCTGGCGATCATCTCGGGCACGGTGTTGTACCTGCCGTTCATGCGGCGCTTGACGTTCGCCACTGTGCGCCAGGACAAATCCACCCGCCTGCGCTGGCTCGACCTGCATAACCTGATCGGCGTGGTCACGCTGACGTGGGCGCTGGTGGTGGGCGTGACCGGCGTGATCAGCGCCTGCGCCGACCTGATCATCGCCGCCTGGCGCCAGGACAGCCTCAGCGCGATGATCGAACCTTACAAAAACGCCCCGCCACTGACCCAACGTGCGCCAGCCACCGAGCTGCTGGCGATTGCCGCCAAGGCCGCACCCGGCATGGCGCCGGACTTCATCGCCTTCCCCGGTACGCGCTTTTCCAGCGAGCACCATTACGCCGTGTTCATGAAGGGCAGCACCCACCTGACCTCGCACCTGCTCACGCCGGTATTGATCGACGCCAGCACCCTGGCCGTCACCGCCATCGCCAAACGGCCGTGGTACATGGACGCCATGGGCATGTCCCAACCGCTGCATTTTGGCGACTACGGCGGCATGCCGATGAAGATCCTGTGGGCGGCGCTGGATGTGCTGACCATCATCGTGCTGGTCAGTGGGATTTACTTGTGGATCGTGCGGCGCAAGGCGGGCAAGGCATGAAGCCCAGGCAATCGAATTTCTGGAAGGTGTTTGGTGTGCCGCTGGGGATTGGCCTGCTCAGCGCCACCGGGTTGTTTGCGGCATTGCTCGGCGATGGGCTGTGGGATTCGCTCAGTTGGCTCGGGTTAGGCATTCCCGCTGCAATTGGCACTTGGGCCTTGCTCAAACGGTGAGATAGATTAGCCCAGCCCTTTCTTGAGGAATGCCCATGTCCGCTCCCAGCATGACCTTGTTCCACAACCCCGCTTCACCGTTCGTTCGTAAGGTACGCGTGCTGCTGGCTGAAACCGGCCAGCAGGACCGCGTCGCCCTGCACGGCTGCATGCCGACCCCGGTCAACCCGGATGCGCAGGTGGTGCAAGGCAACCCCGTGGGCAAGATCCCGGCCCTGCGCCTGGCCGACGGCACGGTGCTGCACGACAGCCGGGTGATCCTCGATTACTTCGACCACCAGCACGTCGGCAACCCGCTGATCCCGCGCGACGGCTCGGCCCGCTGGCGCCGCCTGACCCTGGCCTCGATGGCCGACGGCATCATGGATGCCGCCGTGCTGGTGCGCTACGAGAGCGCCCTGCGCCCGGCGGAAAAGCACTGGGACCAATGGCTGGACGAGCAGCGCAACAAGATCCGCCGCAGCCTCGCCGAATTGGAAGCGGACGCGATTGCCGAACTGACCAGCCACTTCGACATCGCCGCCATCAGCGTGGCCTGCGCCTTGGGTTACCTCGACTTCCGTCATCCGGATATGCAATGGCGCCTGGATAACCCGCAGCTGGCCGCGTGGTATGCCGAGGTCAGCCAGCGGCCTTCGATGCAACAGACCCAACCACCGGTTTAAAACCCACCGCCGTCCCTTGTAGGAGCTGGCTTGCCAGCGATAGCGCAGTGTCAGTTTGCGGCTCGTTGACTGGACCACCGTCATCGCTGGCAAGCCAGCGCCTACAGGGGGCGGTGGCGTTGTTGAGGTAGTCGATAATCCGCGCCTTCATTTGCTGGTCCTCCCGCAACCCGATCATTGCACCGCCTCCAGGTCAAACGACATCGGCTCAGCCGCCTTGCGCTTGCCCACGCCATACCAATCCAGTTTGCGCGTCAGCACCATCACCGTGCCCAGCAGGCCAAACAGCAGCAGCGAGCCCATCAGCAACGCGTAATCCTCGGCACTCAGCAGCCCGTACAACAAGCCATACAGCGCCGCCAACCCCGCCGAGAAGCCCAGACCATGGGCAACGCTGCGCAGCACATGGCACACGTAGAACCCAATCAACAGCACACAGGCGCTCGCCGAGATCAGGTAGGCCAAGGCGAACCCTATGTGCTCGGACAACGACAATAGCAGCAGGTAAAACAACGCCAGCGCAACGCCCACCAAGGCGTACTGCACCGGGTGCACCGCCAGGCTCTTGAGCACTTCGAACAGGAAGAAGCCGGCAAAGGTCAGGGCTATGAACAGCAGCGCGTATTTGATCGCACGGTCGCTCTTGAGGTACTGGTCCACCGGGTCGATGAAGTTCACGCCAAAGCTGCGGTTGTTGAAGTCATTGCAGCTCTTCCCGTCCAGGCAGGCTTGCAGGGCCTGTTCGAGGTTGGTGGAGAAGAATGAAGTCTGCCAGTTGGCGGTAAAGCCTTTGTCGGTAATCTCGCGTTGTGCCGGCAGGAAGTTGCCGATAAAGCTCGGGTGCGGCCAGTTGGAGGCGAGTGAGACCTGGCTGGTCTTGCCCACCGGCACCAC
This sequence comes from Pseudomonas sp. AC112, assembly GCF_979253545.1. Lineage (NCBI taxonomy): Bacteria > Pseudomonadati > Pseudomonadota > Gammaproteobacteria > Pseudomonadales > Pseudomonadaceae > Pseudomonas > Pseudomonas sp. AC112. The sequence goes on along the minus strand of NZ_CEEDCM010000001.1, from coordinate 2,807,211 downwards.
TTGCAGTTGCTCGGTGCCTTGCAGGCGCAGATCAAAGGCAAAGTCCACGACATGGGGCTTTTTGCTGTCCTGTTCCGGCAGCGCCACATGTACGCCCTCACCCAGCCAGTCCACCTGGGAGCCCGGTTCGAACTCCAGCTGCTGGCTGCCCAGCTCCAGTTTCAAGGCGTTTTCGATGCCGCGAATATCGCTGATGCCCACCGCCAGAAACGCCGGCTCAAAGCGGTAATCAGCAAAATCTTCGGTGATGCCCAGCTGCGCGGGCATTTCAAAGCGACCGCTGATGCGGTTGTCGGCATGGAACAGCCGCGCCTGGTAGATACCCCGCGCGCGCAGCTCGGTTTGCACGTTACCGTCGAGCTCAAAACGGTCCGGCAGGAAATACAAACGACCGCGCTCTTCACGGGTGACTTCGTAGCGTTTATTGAGCTTTTCATTGAGCTTCCACTCGCGAACGGTCTTGCGATAGGGCACCACCATCACCGGGCCGGTGAGGCGCTGGCTATAACTGGAACTGCGGGCAATGTCGTCCAATACGTTGTCGCGAGTGAACTGGCGGTCAGCGATGATGCCGTTGATCATCACCAACGGAATCAGCAACAGCAAGATCAGCAGCGCAATTGCGCCAAGTTTGAAAAGCAGGCTGCGGTTCATGGGTCTCTCCCTGTTTTGATGGGGAGAGTCTGGGCAGCCCGTGTGGGAGATTTATGTGGGCAATGTGAAGACTGTGTGGAGATGCAGCACCGCCTGCACGCCGCCATCGACATTGCCGATCTGCAACGCGCCGCCGTGCAGCTTCATCACTTCCTCGACAAAGTTGAGGCCCAGGCCGGTGCTTTTGCGCCCGCTGGCCGGGCGTGGCAGCGAGTAGAAACGCTCGCTCAGGCGTGGCAGGGCGTAGTCGGGAATAGGCGTTGCCTGGTTGAACAGGCTCACCTGCACGTCGTTGTGTCGCGTCTGCGCGCTGAACCTCAGCAGGCCGCCGGGCGGCGTGAAGTCCAGTGCATTGTCCAGCAGGTTGCCCAGTGCCTGACGGAGCAGAAAGGGTTCGCCATACACGTTTACATCCGCCGCAATCGTCTGCTCGACGCGCAACCCGGCGCCTTCGATACGGGCACACTGGGCCTTGAGTACCTCATCGACCATGGCCGCCAGTGCAATACTGGCCTGCTCTTCCAGGCCCTGGCGTTGTTCGACCTGCGCCAGGTTCAGCAGGCGCTCGATCAACTGCTGCAGGCGCGCACTTTCGCTGTCGATATTGCCGACGAAGCGTTGCTGTTGCTCACGGGTCATATCGCCCTGCAACAGCTCGGCCGCGCCGCGGATCGCCGCCAGCGGGCTCTTCAATTCATGGGTCAGGGTGTGCACGTAGCGCTCGACGTAGGCCTTGCCTTCCAGCTGCGTGCGCATGTGCTCCACGGCAGTGGAGAGCTGCTTGAGTTCGCCGCCACGGTAATGGGGCAACTCGGCACGCCGGCCTTCGCTCACCGCTTCGGCGTAGGCTGTCAGCCGCCTAAGGGCAACGCTCAGCCACCACGACAATACCGCGCCAAGCAACAGGCCAAGAATCACCAAGCCAGCGCCGTACCACAGCAAGCGCCGCTCAGTGCGGTCGACATACGGCTGCAACGAGCTGTTCGGCTTGGCCACGGTGACCACGCCAATGATCTGGCCGTTGTCACGGATCGGCGCGCCCACGTGCATCACCGACGAGGCAGGGTCGTCCAGTTCGCTGCGGGTGGAACGCGCACCGTATTCACCGCGCAGGGTCAGGTATACATCGTTCCACTTGGAATAGTCCTGCCCCACCGCTTCGCCCGTGGAGTCGAGCAACACGGTGCCCTTCGCGTCGGTCACGTAGATGCGATGGTTGACCTGGTTTTTCGGCAGCCCCCAGATGGTCGCGCCCGGCTGGCGATTGCCGTAGGCCTTGAGCAGCTCCGGCCAGTGGCTTTGGCCGAGGGTGCCGTTCTTCACGTCGTCGCGCAGGATCTCGGCCAGCAGGTTGGCGGTGTCCACCAGGGTTTCTTCGGTGGACTGGCGCACGCCGGGGCGGATTTCCTTCATCACGGTGCTGAGCACAAAGTAGCCGGTCAGGCCGATAAACAGCGCGTACACCAGGAAGATCCGCAGCCCCAGGCGCATCAGCTATTGCTCGGGCTGTAGCTGTAGCCGAGGCCGCGGTGGGTCTGGATCGGCTCGGCCTCGGCGGCCACGTTGCGTAATTTGCTGCGCAGGCTTTTGATGTGGCTGTCGATATTGCGCTCGTAGCCGGCATCCGCCGCCACGCCTACCGCGTCCAGCAGTTGCTCGCGGCTGAACACGCGCTCGGGCTGCTCCAACAGGCTTTGCAGCAAACGGAATTCATGGCGCGTGAGGCTCAGCGGCTGGCCGCGATAATTGATCTGCATGCGCTCCAGGTCAACCTGGAACAGCGCCGGCGCAGCACCGGGGCCAATCCGCTTGAGGATCGCCCTGACCCGCGCTGTCACTTCCCGAGGGCTGAAAGGCTTGACCACATAATCGTCGGCACCGATCTCCAGCCCCACCACGCGGTCGATCTCGCCATCCCGGGCACTGAGGAACATCACCGGCACTTCGCTGAACCGGCGCAGTTGCTTGCAGGTTTCAAACCCGGTGATGTCCGGCAGGCCGATGTCGAGGATGACCAGGTCGGCCGGCGTCTGGCGCTGATGGGCCAGCGCCTCCTGGCCAAGGCTCAGCCAGGTGGTGGTGAAGCCCTCGCCTTGCAGGGCGAATATCAGTGTGTCGGCTATTGCCGCTTCGTCTTCGACAATCAGGATATGCGCCATGGTGGTCCGTCAGCAGTCCGGTTTGTCAGCAGTGTAACGACGCGCCGGGTTGACCGCTGCGCCGAATTCACGCAGGGCCTTGGCGCCGATCAACAAGGGGTAGTTGAAGCTGCTGCGGTCGGTGAGGTTGACCTCGACAGTGCGCTTGACGTTGCCCAGGCACATTTCCAGGTCGACCACCGGACGCTTGGCCACGGACGGTTCGTCCTTGTCGTCGTCTTCGTCGGCGCGGCTCTTGATCTTGCTGATGCGCGACACTTTGTGTTCATAGACTTTATTGGACGCGTCCTTGCCGCCGAGGCGGAAGCGCACCCAATCGTCGCCATCACGGGTGAAGGTCTCGATGTCGCGGGCCGACAGCGAGGCGGTCAGCGCGCCGGTGTCCATCTTGGCCTTGAAGGTTTCGCCGATCTCCGGCAGTTGGATGTATTCGTAGCGACCGTACAGGGTCGGTTCGGCGGCCATGACAGGCAAGGCAGCCAGGGCGAGGGAGGCAAGGAGCAGTTTCACGAAGTGATTTCCTCGGAAAGAAGTAGGCGGATTCTAGACCGCAAAGGCAGCACTTAGTTAGCTCACCCCAGCATAACCGGCACATTGTGAAACATTCGTCCGGCGAATTGGGATTTGGCCTCTAGACTCACCTCTCTTATCATGGCCCGCCCACAGGATTCCAAGAGTTACTTATGCGCCGCCTGCTCACCGGCTGTTTTGTCTCATTGCTACTGCTGCTCAACACCCTGATCCTGATCGGGCCGTTGATGGTGTTTGCCCTGCTCAAGCTGGTGGCTCCCGGCCGCTATCGTGACTACATGTCGTGGGCGGTAATGTGGATCGCCGAGACCTGGGCCGAGATCGACAAGTTGATTTTCGCGCTGTGCATCCCGACCCGATGGGATATTCGCGGCGGTGAAGACCTGCGGGGCGATACGTCCTACCTGGTGATCAGCAACCATCAGTCCTGGGTGGATATCCCGGCGCTGATCCAGGCCCTCAACCGCCGCACGCCGTTCTTCAAGTTCTTCCTGAAAAAAGAGCTGATCTGGGTGCCCTTCCTCGGCCTGGCTTGGTGGGCGCTGGATTACCCGTTCATGAAGCGCTACACCAAGGCGTTCCTGGCCAAGCACCCGGAACTCGCGGGGCAGGATTTGAAGATCACCAAAGAGGCCTGCGAGCTGTTCAAGCGCCAGCCGGTGACGGTGGTCAATTACCTTGAAGGCACTCGCTTCAACGAAACCAAGCGCAAGCAGCAGGATTCGCCCTTCACTCGCTTGCTCAAGCCCAAGGCGGGCGGTGTGGCGTTCGTGCTGGCAGCGATGGGTGAACAGCTGGATGCCGTGCTCGACGTGACCGTGGTCTACCCACAGCAAAAGATTCCGGGGTTCTGGGATTTAATCTGCGGGTCGGTACCGAAGGTGATCATTGATATCCGCACCCGCGAGCTGGATCCGGCGTTGTGGCAAGGGGATTACGAGAATGATCCGGCGTTTCGCCAGACCGTCCAGAACTGGGTCAACCAGCTCTGGACGGAGAAGGACGCGCGCATTGAGCAACTGCGCGCGGAGACGCTTTAGCTGCCGGTGCCCCAGGCCTGGGCCAGCTTGCCCAGCACCGAGCTGCTGGCACCCTGCCCGCCCAGGTATTGCAGGATCACCGGGGCAAACTGGCCGACCATGCCGCTGTCCATGCCCAAGGCGCTGAACGCGGTGTTCAGGTCGTTGGTGTTCTTCACGTTGCCCAGCAGGCCGTCCAAGCCGCTGGTCTTGCTGCCGCCGGTCTGGCCGAGCATCCCGCTCAAGGCCCCGAGGCTACCCAACGCATTGTTGCCCGACAGCTGGTCGAGCCCCGGCACGCTATTGCCCAGCTGCGAATAGTCGTTGCCGCTCAGTTTGTTCTTGGCCAGGCCCAGCATGGCGCCCGTACCGCCCACCGCTTGTTCGGGGGTGATGTTCAGTTGCGAGGTCAGGGCGCTCAACAACCCGGCCGTCTCGGACGACGGTGCGGCTGCAGCGGCCTTGTTGTTGCCACCCTGCATACCGGAAATGGCATTGGCCGCGTCGCCAAGGCTGAACCCTGCGGCGAACACCGGGCCGGCCGCCAGGGTCATCAGGCAGGAAAGGGCGAAACCGCGTGAAATCTTCATCGAAACAACCTCTGGGTGTAGGGGTGAAAGCAGGCGTTTGACTGGGCAGCCCGGGGGATTGTTCCCAGTGCATCCAAACCCGCCGCTGCCCCGTATATCCATCACCGCCCCCCTGAGGATGAAGGCCGTGAATGGAATGCGCGCGCAACCTGGACTAACCTCTGCCTGCCACCGCTTGCGCGCGCAGTCCCATCGCCCTGCACCCAGAGCCTGGAGAAGCCCTATTTCCGCGTCCGACGCTGATCCGCTGCAGCCTTTGCTGGCCCAATGTGCGCTCGGCAATCGCCAGGCGTTCGAAGCCCTCTACCGCAGCGTTTCGCCGCGCCTGCACGGCGTGGCCCTGCGCTTCATGGGCCGCCAGGACCTGGCCGAAGAGGTCTTGCAGGAAGCGTTCGTGCGTATCTGGTACAACGCCTCGCGCTACGAGGCGCACCTGTCTGCGCCGATGACCTGGATGGTCAACATCACCCGCAACCTGGCCATCGACCAATTGCGCAAACACCGTGAGCAGCCGCTGGCCGACGGCCAGCAGGACGCCTTGCTTGATGACTCGCCCAGCGCCCATGACCAACTCGACCACGAACGCGAAGCCCGCGCCTTGAACCGCTGCCTGGACACCCTTGACGGCATGCAGCGCCAATCGATCACCGTGGCGTACTTCCAGGGCCTGTCTTGCTCGGAGTTGGCCGATCACTTGGCAGCGCCCCTGGGCACGGTCAAATCCTGGATCCGCCGCGGCATGGAACGCCTGCGCAGGTGCCTTGAATCATGAACTACCAGACCACCGCCCTGCGCCGCGCCCTGGCCGCCGATTACGCCATCGGGTTGATGCCCGCCACTGCGCGTCGGCGTTTCGATGCCTTGCTGCTGGAGGACGCAGCGCTGCGCGTGGAGCTCGGCCATTGGCAGGACGCGCTCGCCAGCCTGACCGGCGGCTTGCCCGAGCGACCGGTGCCGGCGCATGTGTGGGAAGGCATCAAGGCACGGATCGAGCCGCAGGTGCTGCATCTGCCGGCCAAGCGACCGTTCTGGAAAAGTATTCGCGTACTGGCCGCCGCCTGCGCGGTGGTTGTCGCGGTGCTGGTGGGCGTGCTGTACCAGCGCGACCTGGGCGTGGAATACAACGCCACGCTGCTCGCGGCCAACCAGCAACCGGCGCTGCAGATCAAGGCGTTTGGCGATCACCTGCAAGTCGAGCCGCTGACATTGGCCGCTATCGAGCCGACGCGCGCGCTTGAGCTATGGGTCATTCCAACCGGTGGCAAACCGATCTCCCTGGGTCTGGTGCCTGTGGCCGGCAAAGGTCGAATCCCGTTAAGCACAGAGCAGCAAGCGCTTTTGAAAGCCCCGGTAACCCTGGCCGTCAGCCTGGAACCACAAGGCGGTTCACCGACCGGCCAACCCACCGGCCCCGTGCTGTATCAGGGCCAATTGGCATCACTTTGAGCTGAACGGGGCCAGGAACCCATCGCGCAAACGAGGGTCCATGACAAGACTTAAAGCCTTGCCAGGAACAGCCCCATGAGCGCGACCCGCCCCCAAGTGATTGAGCAGAAGCCGCCTTTCTGGAACCGTCCACGCGTGTTCATCGGCGTCTGCCTGGCCATCATCGCCGGCCTTGGGGGGGCGCTCTACACCCAGGACAACGTCAAGTCTGCCGCCACCCTGGTGACCACTGCCCAGCAGCCGGCGACGCAGATCATGGCGCACAAGGACTACCTCGAAGTGGAACCCATCGCCACGGCAGCACCCGAGCCTGATCGCAGTCTTGAACTGTGGGCCATGCCCGAAGGCAGCGCACCGGTTTCACTGGGACTGCTGCCGGAAGATGGCAAAGGCATTATCGGCCTCAACCCGCGCCAGCAGAAAAGCATCCGCAAGCCGGTGGAGTTGATGGTGAGTTCGGAAACCAAGGGTGGATCAGTGAGTAAACAGCCGACGGGGCCGACGGTGTACCAAGGGGCGCTGGCAGCGCGATAGGCCAGCATCTTTCGTCCCTGGCAATAAAAAACCGTGGTTTGATCTCGACTTCTTCTAAAGCACTGTCAGTTCTCACAGTAGCCATCGACGGAGAATAACCCCCAGCATAAGGCTTCCCGCATCCCACAGGAGGTGGGTAATGAGAAGCTCACTACTTACAGGTATGTTGGCCACGATGGCTCTGGTGAACACTGTTGGTGCAGCGACCTCCACCTGTCCCTCGATCCAAGCCATCAAACAAACGGCGATGATCAATGGCGGTTACCGCTATGAGGCGTCACAACCTGATGGACGGGCCTGGACAGGTGAAAACCCGTTGGCTGCCGCATCGTACTTGAATGATTCAACCTTTCACGATGCCCGGTACGATGCAAACAACAAAACCGTCACCTGCACCTATAAGGGGCCCATGAATAACGACGCGAGCTTTTCGGTCGCGCTCAAACCTGTGTCTGCCTGGAACCTTATCCCTCCTATTGGCGAGTGGAAAGGCACGTATTGCGAAGGCCTGTCAATTTCAATGTGCTCATTTGCGCATCAGTAAAAACGTCACCCGAATCATTCCGACCGTTCACGTTCACAAATCCTCAGCCAGCCGTCGACGTTCTTGCGGAACTGTAGGCCCAGCACGGCCCACCCAAGGCAGCCTTCTCACGATTTTCGACGGGAAGGTTCAGCCACAAACAAAGGAACTGTGACGACATGATCGGATTGATACCCAATATTTTCGCTGCCGCCAACGCACTCAACCTTCTGGATTTTCGCAGGCCACACCAGGCTTCATCGGGCCAGGCCATCGACATCGGCCAATGCCCAGCGGTCAGCGACATCCACTCCAAACCCTACACGGACCCGGGACTGCCACCGCCCTACGGCGAAGGCTATGAATACTCGGCCCACACCAAGGGCAGGACATGGAAGGGCCAGACCGCCGGAACAGATGACGATTATCTAGCCCCCAGGTACGCACTCAAGGCAGAGACCATCACCCAGACAGAGGGAAGGCTACGTTGTGACTATGGCGGAAAGACTGTCGTTGAAGAGGGTGTAACAGCCACTCCCTACCTGCGGCTCAACTCACAATAAATAATAAGGGCGACCCTGGGGTCGCCCTTATTATTTGCCCTGCTCTTTATGCCGCACTGAACAACTTATGCGGATCAATCATAAACTTCTTCGGCACGCCCCCCGTGATCATCTACACTAACTTGCGGTTTTACTTCATCACCAGAGTCTGGCCGGTGTGGAAGCTGAGGAATTTGGCCCAGCCCAGGCCGAAGCGGATGCTCAATCTGTCCATTTTTGCGGCGGCATCCGTAGCAACAAGGACTTCGCTGATGTACAGGCCACCCAAGCCGGTCAAATAGATGTTGAGTTCGGAAACCATAGCACTCATTAGCACGACTATCCTTGTGTGCCTTGAAAGATTGAAAGCTCCCGTAGCAGTGCGGCCATCCTGCGATGCAATCTGCCGCGCTAAGCGCTAATCACACTATCAACAATAAGAAAAAAATATATAAAACTGTTAACCTTGACAGTTCCAGCCAGGATCTAACTGAAAAATAATAGGGCCGTAATCACCTATTATTTTGAGGAGTTATAAAATGGCTCAATACAAATGCCTTATCGTAAAAAATGGGGACCTAGTCGGCGCCTTACATGACACCGTCCAGGCAGAAAGCGAACAAGAAGCTATCGAAGCAATGAAGAATAAATACCCCAAGTACGACACCTTCAGTTGCTATACAGTTACAGAAGAACCTGACTTACCCCCTGGCGTGTTCGGGCATCCAAGATAAAGGCAGTAGTTGATCTTCAGGAGGCGCCGCCAATATCTCCACTTTCTTAGCTGAAGATAAAGAGGAACACTCTTCAGGTCGTTCCGCTTTAAAGAGACACTAGCAGTTCCGAATTTTCGGCGCAGCTTACAGTAATAAGGGCGACCCCTGGGGTCGCCCTTATTATTTGCCCTGCTCTTTATGCCGCACTGAACAACTTATGCGGATCAATCACAAACTTCTTCGGCACACCCGCATCGAACTCGCCATACCCACGCGGCGCGTCGTCCAGGCTGATCACCTGCACACCGACGATCTCGGCAATGTTGATACGGTCCCACATGATCGCCTGCATCAACGCGCGGTTGTACTTCATCACCGGGGTCTGGCCGGTGTGGAAGCTGTGGGACTTGGCCCAGCCGAGGCCGAAACGAATGCTCAGGCTGCCCATTTTTGCCGCAGCGTCCACAGCACCCGGGTCTTCGGTGACGTACAGGCCAGGGATACCGATCTTGCCCGCCACGCGCACCACGCCCATCAGGGAGTTGAGCACGGTGGCCGGGGCTTCCGCCTTGACGCCTTCATGCCCATGACCACGGGCTTCGAAGCCCACGGCATCGACGGCGCAGTCCACTTCCGGCTCGCCCAGCAGCGCGGCGATCTGTTCGTGCAGCGGGGTGTCCTGGGACAGGTCGGCAATCTCGAAGCCCTGGGCCTTGGCGTGGGCCAGGCGGATCGGGTTGACGTCACCGATGATCACCACTGCCGCACCCAACAGGCGCGCCGATGCCGCAGCCGCCAAGCCCACAGGGCCGGCACCGGCGATATAGACCGTGCTACCTGGGCCAACGCCGGCAGTGACGGCGCCGTGGTAGCCAGTGGGGAGAATGTCGGAGAGGCAGGTCAGGTCGCGGATTTTCTCCATGGCCTTGTCGCGGTCCGGCAGTTTCAGCAGGTTGAAGTCGGCGTACGGCACCAGCACGTACTCGGCCTGGCCACCGGTCCAGTCGCCCATGTCGACGTAGCCGTAGGCGCCGCCAGCACGGGCCGGGTTGACGGTGAGGCATACGCCAGTGTGTTGCTCTTTGCAGGAACGGCAGCGGCCGCACGCCACGTTGAAGGGTACGGAAACCAGGTCGCCGATCTTCAGGTTCTCGACGTCGCTGCCCTTCTCGATCACTTCACCGGTAATTTCATGACCGAGCACCAGGCCGGTCTGGGCAGTGGTGCGGCCGCGCACCATGTGTTGGTCGGAGCCGCAGATGTTGGTAGAGACCACGCGCAGGATGACGCCGTGCTCAATCTTCCTGCCACGGGGGTCCTGCATTTTGGGATAGTCGATTTTCTGTACTTCGACCTTGCCGTTGCCGAGATACACGACACCACGATTACCAGACATGCTTTCACCTCGCTGTTGTTTTTATGGAACCGCGTTGCCCTTTGGGTGGGCAGCGCGTTAAGTGCTCGGGTTACAGATGCTGTTTTTGCGTTGCTTGTAAGGGCCTCATCGCGGGCAAGCCCGGCTCCCACATTTTGAACTGTGAACACATTCAAAAATGTGGGAGCTGGCTTGCCTGCGATAGCGATCTAAAGAACGACCGTGCGATTGGCGTTAAGAAACACCCGCCGCTCAATGTGATACCCCACCGCCCGGGCCAATGTCAGCCCTTCGATATCCCGCCCCTTGGCGATCAAATCCTCGGGGTAGTGACTGTGGTCCACCACCTCCACGCCCTGGGCAATGATCGGGCCTTCATCCAGATCGTTGTTGATGTAATGTGCCGTGGCCCCCACCAACTTCACGCCCTTGTTGTACGCCTGGTGATACGGCTTGGCGCCCTTGAACCCCGGCAACAACGAGTGGTGAATGTTGATGGCCTTGCCATCCAGCTTGCGGCACAGCTCCGGCGACAGCACTTGCATGTAGCGCGCAAGGATCACCAATTCGGCGCCGGTGTCTTCCACCACTTGCCACACCTGACGCTCCTGGGACGGTTTGTCGTTGGGGTCGAGGGGGAAATGGTAGTAGGGAATCTGGTGCCAGTCGGCCAAAGGTTTCAAATCGGGGTGGTTGGACACCACCGCGACCACGTCCATCGACAGTTGGCCGATGCGCTGGCGATACAGCAGGTCGTTCAGGCAGTGATCGGCCTTGGAGACCATGATCACCACTTTTGGCCGATAGTTCGGCGCGGTGAGTTCGAAGATCATGCCGAAGGCTTCACCACGGGTGGCCAGGCCATCGCGGAAACATTGTTCGTCAAAACCCTCGGGTTGGCGGAACTCCACGCGGATGAAAAAACGGCCCGAAAGCCGGTCATCGAACGAGTGGTGCTCGGTGACGTAGCAGCCCTGCTCGAACAGGTAGCGGGTGACCGCGTCCACCGTGCCGAGCACGCTGGGGCAGTCGGCGGTCAAAATCCATGTATCGGGTGCGCGGCTCATGGGTCATTCCTCAGGCTTGAACGCTCAGGCCGAACTCGGCAGACGCATCCTGCAGCCACAACCACCAGTAGTCCGAGAAGCTGCGACGAATCACCAGCTCCCAAGTGTCTTCAGCCGTGTGGCGGATCACCAGTTGCGACTTGGCGAACACCGTGCCCACCGCCTTGCCCACCGGGAAGTTGTTGGGGTGCACGTCGTAGCTGGTGGACTTCATCAGCACATCGCGCACATTAGGACCGCTGAGTTCGAGGATCTGCTGGCCGCCGCTGACGTTGACGATTTGGATGTGCAACTCACCCAACGCGGCACGCAGGTTTTGCTCGGCGGCGAATTCTTCACCGCTTGGCACGATCAGCAACCACTCATCCGGGCCGAGCCACTGCAGGCTGGTTTCACCCTTGACGATCACTTGCAAGGCGCCGGGCAATTCGATGCCGATGGCTTTGTGCACGCCGGCAGCGAACGCCGCGTCATGGCCATCGCCACGAAGGGTCAGGTGGCCCAGGAGTTTCTTTTCACGCACGGTCACGCCGGCGTTCTTGCGCCCCTTGCCGACCAGGCTGGCGAGGTCGGCATGGTGCAGCGACGACTCGGCCTTGGCGCCGGTGGTGGGGCGTTGTTGGTAAACATTGGCTGCTGTCATAAAGCACCTGTTTTGAATGCTGTGGTGTCTGTTCTGGCCTCATCGCGGGCAAGCCCGGCTCCCACAGGGAAACGCATTCCAACTGTGGGAGCTGGCTTGCCTGCGATGCAGGCACCTCGGTCTGTCAGATGTTCTGGCGTTCGCCTTTAGGGTCGAAGAACACCGAGGACACAATCTCCGCCTCGATCACGCTGCCATCCGCTTGCGGTGAGAACACCCGCTCGCCGATGCGCTTCAAGCCACCCTTCACCACCGCCATCGCAAACGAATAACCCAGGGAGTTATGCGCATAGCTCGATGTCACGTGGCCGACCATCTTCATCGGAATCGACTGCTTCGGATCGAACACCAACTGCGCGCCTTCCGGCAGCCATACTTTCGGATCGACCGGCTTGAGGCCCACCAGTTGCTTGCGCTCTTCGCGCACGCAGTCTTCACGGTTCATGCCGCGCCAGCCGATCCACGAGAACGGTTTGGTGCGGCCGACGCACCAGCCCATGTTCAGGTCATCCGGGGTCATCGAGCCGTCAGTGTCCTGGCCGACGATGATGAAGCCCTTCTCCGCCCGCAGCACGTGCATGGTTTCGGTGCCGTACGGGGTCAGGTTGTACTTCTTGCCGGCGTCGACGATTTTTTCCAGCACGCCCATGGCGTAGTCGGCCTGCACGTTGACTTCGTACGACAGCTCACCGGTAAACGAGATCCGGAACACACGGGCCGGTACGCCGCCGACCAAACCTTCCTTCCAGGTCATGAACGGGAAGCCGTCCTTGTCCAGGTCGATGTCGGTGACTTCCGCCAGCAGTTTGCGGCTGTTGGGGCCGGACAGGGTCATGGTCGCCCAGTGGTCGGTGACCGAGGTGAAGTACACCTTGAGGTCTGGCCATTCGGTCTGCTGGTAGATTTCCAGCCACTGGAGTACGCGGGCGGCGCCGCCGGTGGTGGTGGTCATCAGGAAGTGGTTGTCGGCGAGACAGGCTGTGACGCCGTCGTCGAAGACCATGCCGTCTTCCTTGCACATCAGGCCGTAGCGCGCCTTGCCCACGTCGAGCTTGGTCCAGGCGTTGGAGTAGATGCGGTTGAGGAATTCGCGCGCGTCCGGGCCCTGGATGTCGATCTTGCCGAGGGTGGACGCGTCCAGCAGGCCGACGCTGTCGCGCACGGCCAGGCATTCGCGTTTCACCGCGGCATGCAGGTCTTCACCGTTGCGTGGGAAGTACCACGGACGTTTCCACTGGCCGACGTCTTCAAACTCTGCGCCGTTCTTCACGTGCCAGGCGTGCAGCGCGGTGTAGCGAACCGGTTCGAAGATGTGCCCGCAGTGACGGCCCGCCACCGCGCCGAAGGTGACCGGCGTGTAGTTGGGACGGAACATGGTGGTGCCCATCTGCGGGATGGTCACGTTCAGCGAACGAGCGGCAATCGCCAGGCCGTTGACGTTGCCCAACTTGCCCTGGTCGGTGCCGAAGCCCAACGCGGTGTAGCGCTTGACGTGCTCCACCGACTCGAACCCTTCACGGGTCGCCAGTTCGATAGCGGCGGCGGTCACGTCGTTTTGCAGGTCGACGAATTGCTTCGGCGCCCGTGCAGTTGGCTTGTCGTGCGGCACTTGGTAGATCGCCAGCGTCGGCTCTTCCAGGCGGCTCAGGGCTTTCGGCAAGGTGCCTTCCACTGGCGCAAAACCGGCTTCGCTGGCTGCGCGCACGCCCCCTTCAAAACCGTCTGCCAGGGAATCGCCAAGGCCGTAGACACCGTTGATACCACCTACGCACACGCGTTTCTGCGGTGCTTCGCCCGGTACAAAACCGAGAATATCTTCACGCCAGGTCGGCTTACCGCCCAGGTGCGAGGCCAGGTGGACCACTGGGCTGTAGCCGCCAGAGCTGGCGACCAGATCGCAATCCAGCCACTCGCCGGGGCTGGTGACTTTATGCGCTTTCACATCAATCGCAGCGACGCGGGCAGCAGTGACGTGCTTGCTGCCACGCGCCTCGATCACAGCACTGCCGGTGAGGATCCGAATACCTTTGGCGCGGGCTTCTTCAACCAGTGCGCCGCGTGGGTTGTGGCGCACATCGGCCACGGCCACCACTTGCAGGCCGGCGTCGAGCCAGTCCAGCGCAACGCGGTAGGCGTGATCGTTGTTGGTCGACAGCACCAGTTTCTTGCCCGGCGCCACGCCATAGCGACGCACGTAAGTAGAAACCGCACCGGCCAGCATGTTGCCCGGTACGTCGTTGTTGCCGTACACCAGCGGACGCTCGCACGCACCGGTCGCCAGCACCACACGCTTGGCGCGCACACGGTGGATGCGTTGGCGCACCACACCAATCGGCGCACGATCACCGAGGTGGTCGGTGAGGCGTTCGTGAATGGTCAGGAAGTTATGGTCGTGGTAGCCGTTGACGGTAGCGCGGGGCAGTAGCACCACGTCCGGCAGGGCTTTCAATTCAGCAATGACGCTGGCAACCCATTCCGCGGCTGGCTTGCCGTCGAGGTTTTCGCGCGAGTCCAGCAGCGAACCACCGAACTCTTCCTGCTCATCGGCGATGATCACACGGGCACCGCTGCGTGCGGCGGCCAATGCTGCGGCCAAACCCGCAGGGCCTGCACCTACGACCAGCACGTCGCAGTGACGGTTGAAGTTGTCGTAGGTGTCCGGGTCGTTCTCGGTCGGCGAGCGGCCAAGGCCAGCGGCCTTACGGATGTACTTCTCGTAGGTCATCCAGAACGATTGCGGGTACATGAAGGTTTTATAGTAGAAACCCGGTGGCATCAGCTTGCCGCCGACTTTGCCAAGAATGCCCATCACGTCAGTGTTGACGTTCGGCCAGCCGTTGGTGCTGGTGGCGACCAGGCCTTGGTACAACGCCTGTTGCGTGGCGCGCACGTTGGGGATTTGCGTGGCTTCGGTGGCACCGATCTGCAGCACCGCGTTCGGCTCTTCGGCGCCTGCTGCAAAGATGCCGCGAGGGCGCGAGTACTTGAAGCTGCGGCCGATGATGTCGACGCCGTTGGCCAGCAGCGCTGCGGCCAATGTGTCGCCTTCAAAGCCTTTGTAGCTCTGGCCGTTGAAGGTAAACGTCAGGACTTTATTACGGTCGATGCGGCCACCGTTGGACAGGCGATTGGTCTGGCTCATACCTTCTCTCCAGAGGCCTTGGCGGTGAATTGTGGCTTCTCACCGATCTTGTAGGTTTCAAGAATTTCGTAGGTCAGGGTGTCGCGGGTCGCGTTGAAGTACTGGCGGCAACCGGCGGCGTGGATCCACAGTTCGTGGTGCAGGCCACGGGGGTTGTCGCGGAAGAACATGTAGTCGCCCCACTCTTCATCGGTGCAGGCGTTCGGGTCCAACGGGCGCGGGATGTGCGCTTGGCCGGACGCGTGGAATTCCTCTTCGGAGCGCAGTTCGCCACAGTGAGGACAGAAGATATGCAACATAGGGAATTTCTCCTGTTAGTGGGCGACGGCCGCAGCGCCGTGTTCGTCGATCAATGCACCGTTGTGGAAACGGTCGATGGAAAAAGATGCGGCCAACGGGTGCATTTCACCCTTGGCGAGGCTGGCGGCAAACACGTTGCCTGAGCCCGGCGTGGCCTTGAAGCCACCGGTGCCCCAACCGCAGTTGAAGAACATGTTCGGCACCGGGGTCTTGGAGATGATCGGGCACGCATCCGGCGTGGTGTCGACGATGCCGCCCCACTGGCGGTTCATGCGCACGCGCGAGAGCACCGGGAACATCTCGACGATGGCCTGGATGGTGTGCTCGATCACCGGGTACGAACCGCGCTGGCCGTAGCCGTTGTAGCCGTCGATACCGGCGCCGATCACCAGGTCGCCCTTGTCGGACTGGCTGATGTAGCCGTGCACGGCGTTGGACATGATCACGCTGTCGATAATCGGCTTGATCGGCTCCGACACCAACGCTTGCAGCGGGTGGGATTCGATCGGCAGGCGGAACCCGGCGAGCGAAGCCATGTGCCCGGAGTTACCGGCGGTCACCACACCGACGCGCTTGGCGCCGATGAAACCCTTGTTGGTTTCCACGCCGATGCACACACCGTTTTCCTTGCGAAAGCCGATCACTTCGGTCTGCTGGATCAAGTCCACGCCGAGGGCGTCGGCGGCACGCGCAAAACCCCAGGCCACGGCATCGTGACGGGCCACGCCGCCGCGACGTTGCACGGTGGCGCCGAGGACCGGGTAGCGGGTGTTCTTGGAGCAATCGAGGTAAGGGATCTCATCGGCCACTTGCTTGGCATTGAGCAATTCGCCGTCCACGCCGTTGAGGCGGTTGGCGCTCACACGGCGCTCGGAGTCACGGATGTCCTGCAGGGTGTGGCACAGGTTGTACACACCGCGCTGGGAGAACATCACGTTGTAGTTCAGGTCCTGGGACAGGCCTTCCCACAGTTTCATCGCATGTTCGTACAGGTGCGCCGACTCGTCCCACAGGTAGTTGGAACGCACGATGGTGGTATTGCGCGCGGTGTTGCCGCCGCCCAGCCAGCCTTTCTCGACCACGGCCACGTTAGTGATGCCGTGTTCCTTGGCCAGGTAGTAGGCGGTCGCCAGACCATGCCCGCCGCCGCCGACGATGACCACGTCATAGACCTTTTTAGGGGTCGGCGTGCGCCACATCTTCTGCCAGTTTTCGTGGTGGCTGAGTGAGTGCTTGAAGAGGCCGAAGCCTGAGTAGCGTTGCATAGTCATTACTCCAAAACCGCGCTCAGCGATAAACCGGGAAATCAGCGCACAGGGCAGACACGTGCTTGGCCACGTTGGCCTCGACATCGGCGTCGCCGAGGTTGTCGAGGATGTCGCAGATCCAGCCAGCCAGTTCGATGCACTGCGGCACTTTGAAACCACGCGTGGTCACCGCCGGAGTGCCGATGCGCAGGCCCGAGGTCACGAAGGGCGACTGCGGGTCATTCGGCACGGCGTTCTTGTTGACGGTGATGTGGGCGCGGCCGAGGGCGGCGTCCGCCTCTTTGCCGGTGAGGCCCTGACGGATCAGGCTGACCAGGAACAGGTGGTTGTCGGTGCCGCCGGACACAACATCGTAGCCGCGTTTGATAAACACGCTGGCCATGGCCTGGGCGTTGTCGATCACTTGTTGCTGGTAGGCCTTGAAGCCAGGTTCCTGGGCTTCCTTGAAGCACACGGCCTTGCCGGCGATCACGTGCATCAGCGGGCCGCCCTGGGCGCCGGGGAATACCGCAGCGTTGAGTTTCTTCTCGATTTCTTCGTTGGCCTTGGCCAGGATCAGGCCGCCCCGTGGACCGCGCAGGGTCTTGTGGGTGGTGGTGGTGACCACGTCGGCATAGGGCAGTGGGTTCGGGTACAGGCCGGCGGCAACCAGGCCGGCGACGTGGGCCATGTCGACGAACAGCAGCGCACCGACCTTGTCGGCGATGGCGCGAAAGCGTGGGAAATCCAGGGTCTTGGAGTAAGCGGAGAAGCCGGCGACGACCATCTTCGGCTTGTGCTCAACCGCCAGGCGTTCGACTTCGTCGTAGTCGATCAGGCCTGTGTCGGTGTTGATGCCGTACTGCACGGCGTTGTACAGCTTGCCCGAGGACGACACCTTGGCGCCGTGGGTCAGGTGGCCGCCGTGGGCCAGGCTCATGCCAAGGATGGTGTCACCGGCGTTCAACAGGGCCAGGTACACCGCGCTGTTGGCGGAAGAACCGGAGTGTGGCTGCACGTTGGCGTAATCGGCGCCGAACAGTTGCTTGGCGCGTTCGATGGCCAGGGCTTCCACTTTGTCCACGTGCTCGCAGCCACCGTAGT
This sequence comes from Pseudomonas sp. AC112, assembly GCF_979253545.1. Lineage (NCBI taxonomy): Bacteria > Pseudomonadati > Pseudomonadota > Gammaproteobacteria > Pseudomonadales > Pseudomonadaceae > Pseudomonas > Pseudomonas sp. AC112. The sequence continues at coordinate 2,789,619 of NZ_CEEDCM010000001.1, read as the reverse complement.
AGCGCTTGCCCGGGTAGCCTTCGGCGTATTTGTTGGTGAGGCCGCTGCCCTGGGCTTCCATCACGCGTTTGCTGGTGTAGTTCTCTGACGCGATCAGCTCGATATGATCTTCCTGGCGCTGCTCTTCGGCATTCATCGCCGCCAGCAGTGCGTCGTCATATCCCTGAATCTGGTCTTGTTTGCTGAACATCGCGTCTCTCCCAGCCTTTCGTATTGTTGAGGCCCGTGCAGGGCCCTTTGATGCGATGGTAGGGCTGGCGCAGACAGGTCAAATGCCTACGGACGCCACGCAAAGGTGCGTTTACGACATTGCTCAAACAACACCGAAACAAATGTGGGAATAGGCCCCTGTAGGAGCCGGCTTGCCGGCGATGGCATCACCGCGGTTCGGCTGGTAGACCGAGGTGCCTGGATCGCCGGCAAGCCAGCTCCTACAAGGGCTGGGCGATGATCTGGCGGACCAGTAGCAGCAGCAGGAAATGCAGGGGATAGAGGGTGTAGGCCCAGCGGCGCATGGGTAGTGGGGCGGTGTTTTCGGCGTGTCGCAACAGGACCACGCCAAGCATTGGCGCAATCAGACAAGTCGCCAACCCCGCCAACGCCACAAGCGTGCCGCTATTGAGCAGAACCTGCCATTGATTGGCGGCGACGCAGACCACGCCCGGCAATACGCTGGAATACCAAGGACGACGGAACACCAGCAGCATCGCCAGTGGCAGTAATACACCGAAAAAACCGAACATCAGCTGAGTGGAAAACACCGCCGCAATCGTGGCTGCGATCACCGCCAATCCGCGATCAAAAGGCGCTTTCTGCTGCCATCCTCTGGCAATAAGCAAGCCCAACGCCAACGTCGGCAATACGTTCAATGTATCGGCATCATCGATAAACAGTCGGTAAGGCACTTCGCTGATCACGCTGAACAGCAACAGCCAGCCCAGATACCGCCACTGGCCAGTGACAGGTGAATTTCTCGCCCGATGGAGGTTGGCCGCAATCGCCAGGCAAAACCACGGGAACGCCAGGCGCCCCGGCACATACAGGCCGTCCAGGCTCAAACCGACATAGCGCAAGTGGTCCAGCACCATGCTCAACAGCGCCAGCCACTTGAGCAGATCCAGAGCGCCATCACGGACGCGTCCGACAGGCATCGTTTCAGTACCGTGCATAATTCCCCAGTGACTTTGCATTTACAGTGCGTGCGCACCCGCGACAATCTTGGTTACAGTGCGCACCAACATCGACCACAGGAATGGGCCATGACCGACAAGAGCCAACAATTCGCCAGCGACAACTATTCCGGCATCTGCCCGGAAGCCTGGGCCGCCATGGAACAAGCCAACCAGGGCCATCAGCGCGCCTACGGCGATGATGAATGGACCCACCGCGCCGCCGACGGTTTCCGCAACCTGTTTGAAACCGACTGCGAAGTGTTCTTCGCCTTCAACGGCACTGCTGCCAACTCCCTGGCGTTGTCTTCACTGTGCCAGAGCTACCATAGCGTGATTTGCTCGGAAACCGCCCACGTCGAAACCGACGAATGCGGCGCGCCGGAGTTTTTCTCCAACGGTTCCAAGCTACTCACCGCCCGCACCGAAAACGGCAAGCTGACCCCGGAGTCGATCCGCGAGATCGCCCTCAAGCGCCAGGACATCCACTACCCCAAACCACGCGTGGTCACCCTGACCCAAGCCACGGAAGTCGGCAGCGTGTACACCCCGGATGAAATACGCGCCATCAGCGTGACCTGCAAAGAGTTGGGGCTGAACCTGCACATGGACGGCGCGCGCTTCTCCAACGCCTGCGCGTTCCTCGGCTGCTCGCCGGCGGACCTGACCTGGAAAGCCGGCGTGGACGTGCTGTGCTTTGGCGGCACCAAGAACGGCATGGCCGTGGGCGAAGCGATCCTGTTCTTCAACCACAAGCTCGCCGAAGATTTCGATTACCGCTGCAAACAGGCCGGCCAACTGGCCTCGAAAATGCGTTTCCTGTCTGCCCCCTGGGTAGGCCTGCTGGAAAACGACGCCTGGCTCAAGCATGCACGCCACGCCAACCACTGCGCTCAACTGCTGAGCAGTCTGGTGGCGGATATTCCTGGCGTGGAACTGATGTTCCCGGTGCAGGCCAACGGCGTGTTCCTGCAACTCTCGGAACCAGCCATTGCGGCGCTGACCGCCAAGGGCTGGCGCTTCTACACCTTCATCGGCAAAGGCGGCGCACGCTTTATGTGTGCGTGGGATACCGAGGAAGAGCGTGTAAGAGAATTGGCGGCGGATATTCGGAAAGTGATGGAGGCCTGAAACCACGGGCCTTTCAGCGCGTTTTCAGAGACTGTTTGTACGTATTTCTGACAGTATCTATCTACCCCCTGTCTTGGCTAGGATCTCGTCACCCCGAACAAACGGACGCGTTACTCCGGGGTTGACTGCCTGCCGAATAATCGGTCGGAAATGGAAATCCAGCAGAGGGTTACATCATGGAATATCAGAACAACGGCAACACCCTGCAGAGCGACGGCACGATCAGCACCACCGTCATTGATTGGGATGAATTTAGGAAACACGCAAAAGTCGGTGACACCATCCGAGAGCCATCAAGGACATTGAGGATCTACGAAAAAGCCTATGAATTGACAGCATCAGGCCAGCACTTTGTAGTCCATATCTTTGCCCAATAACCGTTAGCGCCTAAGACCCACGCCGCAGACTCATGACCTGCAACGCGGGACTGTTGATCGTTCCCACGCTCTGCGTGGGAACGATCATTGGTCAGAACTCGATGCGCACATCACCCTTCGGCACGCTGCAGCACGACAGGATGTAGCCTTCGGCTTCGTCTTCCTCAGTGATGCCGCCGTTGTGGTCCATCTCGACCTCCCCGCCCAGCTTCATCACTTTGCACGTGCCACAGATGCCCATGCCACAGGCTTTCGGGATCAGCAGTCCAAGCTTCGCAGCAGCGGCATGCACGGTTTCGCCCGGCGCCACGCGAATGCTCTTGCCCGAGGCAATGAATTCCACCTGATGCAAATCCGCCAAGTCGATTTCCGGCGCATCGGCGGCTTGCTCGGCCTGCTCCACCGCGTCTGCACGGGCTTCCGGCGGCGTGGCGCCGAAGGACTCCTCGTGATACCGCGCCATGTCGAAACCGGCCGCTTCGAGCAGGCGCTTCACCGCGTTCATGTACGGCGTAGGCCCGCAGCAGAAGACTTCGCGCTCCAGGAAGTCGGGCACCATCAGTTCGAGCATCTTGTGGTTCAGGTAACCGCGATAACCTGCCCAGGGCTCACCCAAGCCGTGCTTCTCACAGATCAGGTGCAGGCTGAAGTTGTCGATCCGCGACGCCATGTGCTCCAGCTCGCGGTGGTAGATGATGTCCTTGGGAGAGCGCGCGCTGTGGATAAACGTCATGTCGACGTTGGCGTTGGTGTCGTAGAACCAGCGCGCCATGGACATGACCGGCGTGATGCCAACGCCGCCGCTGAGGTACAACACTTTCGGGCTCGGGAAGTCGATGGCATTGAACAACCCCACCGGCCCGTGCACCGCCAGTTCCTGGCCTTCGTGCAGGGTGTCGTGCAGCCAGTTCGAGACTTTGCCACCCGGCACGCGCTTGATCGTCACCGAAAAGCTGTAGGGCACCGATGGCGAGCTGGAAATGGTGTAGGAACGCATGATCGGCTGGCCGTCGATTTCCAGCTCCAGGGTGACGAACTGCCCCGGCTTGAAAAAGAACAGGATCGGCTGGTCGGCCATGAAACAGAACGTGCGCACGTCCCAGGTTTCCTGGATGACTTTGACGCAACGGACGATGTGCCGACCATTGGCCCAGGTCTGGGTGGTTACCGGATTCAGGAAATTGCTGGACATGTTGTTCTCCACCGCCGACTTCGGCCTTATGGTGGCGATTCTGCGTAACGCAAGAACCACCCATTTACCTATCTGCGACATTCACATACTTATCGCGACCAGCCCCCAACGACCTAGGGTTGCGCGTCGGGATCAGATTGGGCCATGTCGCCCATGGATAAGGTTCGGCGCATCGCCGGCCCCACACTCGCTCCCAACACAGACGCTTTCTTTACGCCTTGCTGCAAACCTGATTAGCCACTTATCTCGGCCACACAGAATGGCCATGAGGACACACACGATGGACGTCACCGCAACCTTAAGCTTGGGCGATCCGCTGGAACCCGCACGCAAGGCCACCGCGCAAATGCTGCAAGAGCGCGAGCGCACGTTTTCGCTGCCACAGCCGTTCTACTCTGATGAGCGGTTGTTTGATATCGACATGCAGGAGATCTTCCAGAAAGAGTGGCTGATCGCCGGCATGACGTGCGAGATCCCCACCAAGGGCAACTACCTGACCCTGCAAGTGGGCAAGAACCCGATCATCGTGATCCGTGGCGCCGAAGGTGTGGTGCATGCCTTCCACAACGTGTGCCGCCACCGTGGCTCGCGCTTGTGCACCAGCGACAAGGGCAAGGTTGCCAAACTCGTTTGCCACTACCACCAGTGGACGTACGAACTGGACGGGCGCCTGCTGTTCGCCGGCACCGAGATGGGCGCCGACTTCGACATGAAGCAGTACGGCCTGAAGCCTGTGAACGTGAAGACCGCTGGCGGCTACATCTTCATCAGCCTGTCGGAGAACCCGCCGGCTATCGATGATTTCCTGTCGACGCTCAACCACTACATGGAACCGTACGACATGGAGAACACCAAGGTGGCGGTGCAAACCACCTTGATGGAAAAAGCCAACTGGAAGCTGGTGCTGGAAAACAACCGCGAGTGCTACCACTGCAATGCGTCGCACCCGGAGTTGTTGAAAACCCTGCTGGAATGGGACGACGTTACCGATCCGCGTGCCGACCAGGCCTTCAAGGATCACGTCGCCGCCTCTGCCGCCGCCTGGGATGCCGAGAAGATTCCTTACGCCCACGCCAGCTTCGGCCTGCGTAACCGTATCGTGCGCATGCCGCTGCTCAAGGGCACCGTGTCGATGACGATGGACGGCAAGCAGGGCTGCGCCAAACTCATGGGCCGCATCAAGAACCCGGACCTGGGCTCGATGCGTATCCTGCACCTGCCACATTCGTGGAACCACTGCATGGGCGACCACATCATTGTGTTCACCGTGTGGCCGATCAGCGCCCAGGAGACCATGGTCACCACCAAGTGGCTGGTACACAAGGATGCCGTGGAAGGCGTGGACTACGACCCGGCGCGCATGCGCGAAGTGTGGGACGCCACCAACGACCAGGACCGCCGCCTGGCCGAAGAGAACCAGCGCGGCATCAACTCCACCGCCTACCAGCCTGGCCCGTACTCCAAGACCTATGAGTTTGGCGTGGTGAACTTCGTCGACTGGTACAGCGAGCGCATGCTGAGCAATTTGGGCGCCGCCCCGGCGCCGTACCTCAAAGGCGTGGCCGTTCACGAATAAACCCTATTGCCGGCATACCGTCTCCTACATTTGGAATACATTCCCTGTAGGAGCCGGCTTGCCGGCGATTGCGATGCGTCTGTTGAAGCAAGTATTGACTGATTTACTGCTATCGCCGGCAAGCCGGCTCATGCAGAGATCGTTATTGTTCAGAAAACGATCAATTCCCTTGGGAGCCACTGGAGCTCTGCCCTCCAGCCATTACCCAACAACTTATCCACAAAGCCACCCACAGCAATTGTGGGCAAGTACGTCTTCTCCTCGAAATTAAATCAAGAAAATCCGTGACTTATTCCAGTCAGTCGGATTTACGCAGCTTTGTTCATTAATTGATCAAAACGATACAAGCCACGAATTATAGGGCCTGTAGCGGTACGCGAACACCTTATCCACAGAAGCACCAACAGACTTTGGGGGCAACTTGAACAGTGCTGTGGAAAACCACCTCAAACCTTCATAAAACGCGGTTTCCAGGGATTTCAGCCGGGGAAAAAAACCAATTTGATCATATTTTGATCAATACGGTAAAAGCCTTGATTAATAAGGGCTGCAGCCGAGAGCGAACATGTTATCCACAGAAGCGCCAACAGACTATGGGGGCAAGTCGGCCCGGCGAAATGCACGAGAGCAACAAAAAACCCAAGTAAAAACCGTCAGTTAGCCTGGTTGTTTTTCGTACAGAGGGCTACAGGGCTTGATCCACAGGGGGTGTGGACAACCGCGAACAGGTTATCCACAGACGGGTCAACAGGGATTGTGGGTAAGCCTCCCACACGCCCCTTCGATCAGCGTACGACGCCTTCCTCAACCAGCAGCTTGAGAATTGCCTCGGCGCCCGCTTCCGGGCTAAGGCCCTTCAGCACTTGCCCGCCGCCGCCACTGGCCTTTGCCGTGGCGGCTTTCATACGGTCCGCACCGCTCTTGGCCTTGATCACCTTGAGGCGCTTGGGCCGTGGCTTGGCCGGCTGCAGCACGGCGCCTGTGAATAACTCGTCTTGTTCGATTTCAACTTCATGGGCCTCCAACTCACCGCGTTGCGCCGGGCCATAGGCGCTCTGCCGGGGTTTGGGCGCGGCGTTATCCACCGTCGCCAGGAACGGCAAGCGTACCTTCAGGCGCCGCCGCTGGCCGCGTGGCAAGGCTTGCAGCACATGGGCCACGCCGCCGTCGATGGATTCCACCTGCGCCAGCCCGACAATCAACGGCCAGCCCAATTGCTCGGCGAGCAAAAACGGCAACATGCCCGAACCTTCCCCGGTTTCCGCCTGGCTGCCGGCCAGCACCACTTGGGCACCGGCATCACGCAGGTACTCGCTGAGCACCGGCAAGGCATCGCTGCCGGCCGGTTGTTCCAGCACCTGCAATTGCGGCAAGCCCATGCCCAGGTAGCTGCGCAAAGTCGGCTCGGCGATGTTGCCCGCGTGCAGCACCTGCAACTTATCCCCAGCCAATTGCAGGCCCAGCTCGACAGCACGCGCATCCTGCTCGGCACGGCGCGGGCGCCCGGAGGTAGGGTGGGCACCGATGGACACCAGGCTGATTACATTCGTGGTCATGGCCATCTCCTTAAGCTGCATCGCGCTTGGCGCCGTTACGGTAGGCCTCTACCGCAGCGATCAAGGCTTGCAGTATCGCGGCGCTTTCGCCGATCACCGAGAGGTCGGCACGCTTGATCATGTCGCAACCAGGGTCGAGGTTGATTACCACTACTTTGTCGCAGGCGCCAATGCCCTGAAGGTGCTGGATCGCCCCGGAAATGCCCACGGCCACGTACACCCGTGCCGTGACCCAGGTGCCGCTGGCGCCGACCTGGCGATCACGCGCCATGAAGCCATCGTCCACCGCCACCCGCGAAGCGCCTTCGGTGGCGCCCAATGCAGCGGCAGTCTGGTGGAACAGCCCCCAGTCCTTCACCCCATTGCCACCGGAGAAAATGAACTCCGCCTCGGCCATGGGAATCGCCGCCGGGTCCACGGCTACCGCGCCGAGGTCCTCGATACGCGGCAGGCTGCGCGCCAACGCTGTGGATAACTCTACAGGTAACGCCTCGTGACGGGTTTCGCTGACCGGCTCGGCGCATTCTGCGGCAGCCAGGATCAAGCGCGGCAGCGGCCGCGCCAAGTCTTCCTGGCCAGCGCCGGCGCGGCCGATGCACTCGTCGCCCTTGATCTGCCACACCCGTGTGGCCGGGCGCTCCTTGAGGCTGGCGGCAAAGCGTCGACCCAGTTCGCCGCCACCGCTGCGGCTGTCCGGCAGCAACCAATGACGCGGGTTGAACTGGTTATCCACAGCGCGCAGACCTTGTACCCGCTGCTCCGGTGAATAACCGTCGAACTCATGGCCTTCCAGCACCAGCAGTCGGTCGACGCCAGCGGTAGCAAACGCGCTCTCCTTGTGTTCGCCAAACACCACCGCCAGCACCGCACCGTCACTGCCGGCGAGCTGCCGCGCCAGGCCCAGCAAGTCGCGGTCGTGGCTGCTCAGGCGGCCACCCACCATGTCCGGCACCACGTTGATGTAGAACGCCGGCGCAGGCACCTGGTGCAGTGGCAACTGAACTTCCACCGCCGCCGTGCGCTTGGCTGCCCCGCCCTGCTGGGCGCCGCTGCGGTCGATGCGCTTGATGCCGTTGGGGCCGATAAAACCGACACCATGTACGTTCTTGCGGATGACGCCGTTGGGGCCCATCCAGCTGTGTTGTACCGGCTGCATCGCTGCGTGCAGCGGGTGCAGTCGGTTGCGGGCGATCCATTCGGCCCGTGGGTCGCGGCGGATAATGTCGCTCATTAATGCACCTCCGCAGGTTCACGCTTGATGGGAGCTTTGGTGGGCACTGCATCTTCAAGTAATGCGTCGGCCACCAGCTCGGCAATATCCTTGATCAACGGGCGCGGCTCGACTACGCCTTCCAGCATCGCCGTGCATTGCGGGCAACCCACGGCCACCAGCTCGGCGCCGGTTTCGCGGATGTCGTCCATGCGCATGTCCGGGATCCGTTGCTTGCCGGGAATGTCAGTAATCGGCGCCCCGCCACCACCGCCGCAGCAGCGTGAACGGAAGCCCGAGCGTTGCATCTCCTTGACCTCAATGCCCAGCGCCCGCAGCACTTGGCGCGGCGCCTCGTACTCGCCGTTATAGCGCCCCAGGTAGCACGGGTCGTGATAGGTCACGCTATTGCCTTTGTGTTGGCCCAGGTTCAGCGCGCCCTCGCCGATCAACTCGGCCATAAAGGTGCTGTGGTGCTGCACGAGGTAGTTGCCGTTGAAGGCGCCGTACTCATTCTTCAGCACGTGGAAGCTGTGCGGGTCGCAGGTGACGATGCGCTTGAAGCTGTACTTGGCCAACGTCTGGATATTGCGCGAAGCCAGCCACTGGAAGGTCGCTTCATCGCCCAGGCGACGGGCCACGTCGCCACTGTCGCGCTCTTCCAGGCCGAGCACGGCGAAGTCGACCTTGGCCGCTTTCAACACTTTGACGAATGCGCGCAGCGTGCGCTGGTTGCGCATGTCGAAGGCGCCATCGCCCACCCAGAACAGCACCTCGCAACTGCCCTTGTCGCTGAGCAGTGGCAGGTTCAGATCCGCTGCCCAGTTAAGGCGCCCACCCGGCGCGAAACCGCCAGGGTTGTCGGTGGCGATCAGGTTTTCCAGGACTTCGGCGCCCTTGTTCGGCGTGGCACCCTTTTCCAGGGTGAGGTGGCGACGCATATCGACGATGGCGTCCACGTGCTCGATCATCATCGGGCACTCTTCCACGCAGGCGCGGCAGGTGGTGCACGACCACAAGGTCTCGGCGTCCACCAGACCGTTGACGATGGGCTGGTGCGGGTTGCCGCTGTGTTCGCCGATCGGTTTGCCTGGATAGGGGCTGCCGGCGAACTTGGCATCCGTGCCGCCGGCCAGGCCAACGACCATATCCTGGATCAGTTTTTTCGGGTTCAACGGTTGGCCGGCGGCGAACGCCGGGCACGCGGCTTCGCACTTGCCGCACTGCACGCAGGCGTCGAAACCGAGCAATTGGTTCCAGGTGAAATCCTTGGGTTTTTCCACACCCAACGGTGCGGTTTTATCGCTGAGGTCCAGCGGCTTCAACCCGGTGGAACGGCCACCGCCAAAGCGTTCGGCGCGACGGTGCCAGGCCAGGTGCAGGGCACCGGCGAAGGCGTGCTTCATCGGGCCACCCCAGGTCATGCCGAAGAACATCTCGGACACGCCCCACAGCACGCCCACGCTGAGCAACGCTGCAAGCAACCAGCCGCCGAAGTCCGCTGGCAGGATTCCAGTCACCGGCAGGGTGACCAGGAAGAAGCTGACCGAGAACGCCATAAGGCTTTTAGGCAGGCGCATCCATGGGCCCTTGGACAGACGTGAAGGCGGATTACGGCGACGCAGGTAGACAAAGGTGGCGCCGACAAACATCAGCACCGACGCCAGCAGTAAGGCATAGCCAAGGATACGGCTCTGCAGGCCGAAGCCATGGACCAGAATGGCGAGCAACGCCGACAGCACAAAACCCAGCGCGGTAGCGACGTGAGTATTGGCGATGTATTTGTCGCGGGCGACCACGTGGTGCAGGTCGACCATGTAGCGCTTGGGCATGGCCAGCAGGCCGCCCAGCAGGTCGACCTTGGAAGCACGGCCACGGCGCCACATGTTCACCCGGCGCAGGGCGCCGAGTACGGCAAGCCCCAGGGCCGCGAACAAGAGGATAGGAAGCAAGGTGTTCAACATGGTGAAGCTCCCAAAGACCACACAGGTCCTGCATGGGAGCCGGCTCACTGTGGGAGCTGGCTTGCCTGCGATGGCATCGCCTCGGTATCACTCAAAACCGAGTCGCCTGCATCGCGGGCAAGCCCGGCTCCCACACTGATCAGCTCCCACATTTAGATCGAGTACACAGTGGTTCTGTGGTTTTCTAGAAATCCTTGCACAAGCGCAGGGCGTCATAGATCGCAGCATGGGTATTACGCTGCGCCACACAATCGCCAATGCGGAACAGCAAGTACCCATCACCCGCCTCGCTCAGGCACGGCTGCGGCTTGATCGCGAACAAGGCTTCGACGTCGATCTGACCCTTGTTGCGCGAGCCTTCCTTGAGTGCGTAGTAGATGGCTTCGTCCGGGCGCACGCCGTTCTCGACGACCACCTGGTCCACCACCCGCTCCTCTTTGGCGCCGGTGTATTCGTTCTCCAGTACCGCCACCAGCTTGTCGCCTTCGCGGTAGACCTTTTCCAGCATCATGTCGCCGGTCATGATCACTTCCTTGGGGTACATGCTGCGGTAGTAGGTCGGGAACGACGTACCGCCGATGGCCACGCCCGGCTTGATGTCGTCGGTGACGATTTCGACCTGGCTGCCTTTGTCCGCGAGGAAATCCGCCACCGACATGCCGGTGAATTCGCAGATGGTGTCGTACACCAGCACGTTCTTGCCCGGCGCGACTTTGCCGTCGAGCACGTCCCAACTGCTCACGACCAAGCCTTCAGCCGCCCCCCAGTGTTCGTTCTGCTCGACATTCGGGTGCCCGCCGACCGCCAGTACCACCACGTCCGGACGTACGTCCAGGATAGTGTCGGCATCGGCGGCCACGCCCAGGCGCAGGTCGACCTTCAACCGCGCCAGTTCCAGTTGGTACCAGCGGGTGATACCGGCAATCTGGTCACGTTGCGGCGCCTTGGACGCCGTGGTGATCTGCCCACCAATAAACTCTTTTTTCTCGAACAGGGTCACGTCGTGGCCACGCTCGGCAGCCACGCGAGCTGCTTCCATCCCGGCCGGGCCGGCACCGACCACCACAATCTTGCGTTTGACGCCGGTGGTTTTTTCGATGATGTGCGGCACACCCATGTATTCACGGGAGGTCGCGGCGTTCTGGATGCACAGCACATCCAGGCCCTGGTACTGGCGGTCGATGCAATAGTTGGCGCCGACGCACTGCTTGATCTGGTCGATCTGGCCCATCTTGATCTTGGCGATCAAGTGCGGGTCGGCGATGTGTGCACGGGTCATGCCGACCATGTCCACGTAGCCACCTTCCAGGATGCGCGTGGCCTGGTTCGGGTCCTTAATGTTCTGCGCGTGCAGCACCGGGACCTTGACCACTTCCTTGATACCGGCAGCCAGGTGCAGGAACGGCTCCGGTGGGTAACTCATGTTGGGGATCACGTTGGCCAGGGTGTTGTGCGTGTCGCAACCCGAGCCCACCACGCCGATGAAATCGAGCATGCCGGTGTCGTCGTAATACTTGGCGATCTGCTTCATGTCCTCGTGGGACAGGCCGTCCGGATGGAATTCGTCACCACACAGGCGCATGCCCACGCAGAAGTCATCACCGACTTCGGCGCGCACGGCTTTCAATACTTCCAGGCCGAACTTCATCCGGCCTTCAAAGGTGCCGCCCCATTCGTCGGTACGTTTGTTGACCCGTGGGCTCCAGAACTGGTCGATCATGTGCTGGTGCACGGCGGACAGTTCCACACCGTCCAGGCCACCGGCCTTGGCGCGCCGTGCGGCCTGGGCGTAGTTGCCGATCACGCGCCAGATCTCTTCCGGCTCGATGGTCTTGCAAGTGGCACGGTGCACCGGCTCACGCACGCCGGACGGCGACATCAGGGTGGGCCAATTGAAGCCGTCCCAACGCGAGCGACGACCCATGTGGGTAATCTGGATCATGATCTTGGCGCCATGCTTGTGCATGGCGTCAGCCAGGTTCTGGAAGTGCGGGATGATGCGGTCGGTCGACAGGTTGACCGAACTCCACCACTCCTGCGGGCTGTCGATGGCCACCACCGAGGAACCGCCGCAGATTGCCAGGCCAATGCCGCCCTTGGCTTTCTCTTCGTAATACTTCACATAGCGGTCGGTGGTCATGCCGCCGTCGGTGGCGTACACCTCGGCGTGGGCGGTACTGAGTACGCGGTTGCGGATGGTCAGTTTGCCGATCTGGATCGGCGCGAACATTGCTTCGAAAGCCATGGCACGGTCCTCGGCTTACAGCGGCTTGACGGTGAACAGGCCGTCATCGTGGCCCTCTTCGGAGCCTCCGTAGACTTGTTCGGCGACGGTGCGGATCTGGCTGCCGCGCGCTTGCAGAATCTGGTCCATGGCACCGGCAAACCAGCCGGTAAACATGTAGTCCACTTTGCGCCCGACCTTGCCGTACACGTAGACGAAGGCCGAGTGTTCGAGCTTGACGCTGGCGGTGCCTTTGTCGAGGTCGATGTCCTGGATCTTGAACAGGCCCCAGCCGCGTTGCGACAGGCGCTTCATGTAGTGCTCGAACACCGCGACGCCTTCCAGGCCGTGGCATTCAGCTTCTTTTTCACACCAGTGCCAGGCGGATTTGTAGCCGGCCTTGTAGAGGATCTCGGCATAGGCGTCGGCGCCCAGCACTTCTTCGATACCGATGTGGTTGTTGACGAAGAAATGGCGTGGCACGTACAGCATCGGCAGGGCGTCGGAAGTCCAGACACCGGTTTCGCTGTCGACTTCGATAGGCAATTGCGGGGCGATCTTGGCCATGGAAACTTAACTCCAGAAAATTCTTGGTAGTGCCCCCGACGCGAACGGCCGGGGGAGAAATGCGGTGGCTTATTCGCCCCAGACGTCCTTCAGGACGTTGACCCAGTTCTCGCCCATGATCTTGCGCACCACGCGCTCGGGATGGCCGCGCTTGAGCAGGGTCTCGGTGAGGTTGGGGAACTCGCCCACGGTGCGGATGCCCAGCGGGTTGATGATCTTGCCGAAGCTGGTCAGGCGGCGGGCGTAGCCCTTGTCATGGGTCAGCATTTCGAAGAAATCCTGGCCATGGCCCTGGGTGAAGTCGGTGCCGATGCCGATCGCGTCTTCGCCGACGATGTTCATGGTGTATTCGATGGCTTCGGCGTAGTCGTCGATGGTCGAATCGATGCCCTTGGCCAGGAACGGCGCGAACATGGTCACGCCGACAAAGCCGCCGTGGTCAGCGATGAACTTCAGCTCTTCATCGGACTTGTTGCGCGGGTGCTCTTTGAGCCCGGACGGCAGGCAGTGGGAGTAGCACACGGGCTTTTTCGATTCGAGGATGACTTCTTCGGACGTCTTGGAACCCACGTGGGACAGGTCGCACATGATGCCGACGCGGTTCATCTCGCCAACGACCTCACGACCAAAGCCCGACAGGCCGCCATCGCGCTCGTAGCAGCCGGTGCCGACCAGGTTCTGGGTGTTGTAGCACATCTGCACCACACCGACGCCGAGCTGCTTGAAGATCTCCACATAGCCGAGCTGGTCTTCGAAGGCATGGGCGTTCTGGAAGCCGAAGATGATGCCGGTCTTGCCTTGTTCCTTGGCTTTGCGGATATCCGCGGTGGTTTTCACCGGGATCACCAAATCGCTGTTCTCACGGATCAAGGTCTGGCTGGCCACGATATTGTTGATGGTGGCCTGGAACCCTTCCCACACCGACACCGTGCAGTTGGCAGCGGTGAGGCCACCTTTGCGCATGTCCTCGAACAGGTCGCGGTTCCACTTGGCAATAATCAGCCCGTCGATAACGATGCTGTCGGCGTGCAATTCGGCTGGGCTCATCAGGCGTCCCCTTATTGGCGATTCATGCGCCGAATCGTCTGCCGGCGCTTTGGGGCCAGCATATGCCCAGGGGCCGACAGAGCCGGGTGCAAAAACGACAGGGGAATTGCCGAAAGCGTCAATCCGCGACAAAGGCTGTTAAGAGAGGTCTGACTGGCGGCTGTTCTTTGTCCTACGCTTGAGCCAGAATTCCCGCATCACCTGATATGAGACGGCGCAATGAAATCGATTTTCCTGGCTTTGGCACTCATCGCAACCGGCGTCCACGCGGCCGAAGACACCGACAGCACGCCGTGCGACGGCATTGAAAACGACAAGCAAACCCTGGAATGCGCCACCTACAACAAAACCACTGCCGAGCAGTTGCTCAAGGATAACTATCAGGGCCTGCTGGAACGCATGGGTTCGACCTATGGCAGCGACAAGACCAAACTGGCCGACATTACCGCTCGTCTGAAGGATGCCCAACAGAAATGGGAAAAACTGCGCGACGCCGACTGCGCCGTGGACACCTTCCCGGCGGTGAACGGCACCAAGGCCTATGCCATTGCGCAGAATGATTGCCTGGCGCGGATGAGTGATGAGCGGTCGGAGTTTTTGGAGTCGATCGGGCAGGAGTGACCGCTAAAACGCCTTCCTTATCGAGTTGAAGGCCATCTGCAGGTGATCACGCTGGACTATGTCGATATTGAGGTCAACGCAATGCTGGTTCCACTGCGATAGGGCCTCCAACGTCTGCTCGATGTAGAGGTCAGGCTCAAGAAAGCTGAAGGGCGCACAGACCTTCTTGATTACCGTGCGTGATGGCTGACCTGCACCTGCAAAAGCGCTGGTGTGCTCATTCCCCCGACCGCTGGTATTGGCAAACGTCAGGTCGTAGGCCGGCGCCATCTGCCAGCCTGTCGATGAGCCAAAGAACGAGAAGTTTTTTGCATGATCGTCACGGTTGTGGGCCAGCGCGTTGAACACCATCAGTCGAGCCATTTTTTCTACATCCCTGGCGTTTTTGGTGATGGTGAAGGTCAGGCGCAACAGGTCACCATAATCCAGGCTCGGCATACGGAAGTCGGCATACAGAATCGCCGCGGCGGTGAGCATATGTCGCTTTGTAAGACCCACGCGATCAAAGCGCCGTGTGACGAAAAACCTCTCTATTGCGGTAGCTGTCTCTATCTCAAGTAACGCTGAGTCAGAGATTTCGACCCCCGCCATACGGGCCGTCATAGCGTAGGCCTGTTCGATAGCGCCACTGTCACGATGCTCTTCCTGGCTACGGAATTTGATCAACCAGTGTTCATAACCTTCCGGCATCTCACCAAATGAAGAGACAGCTTGCGTCTTGTCGGATGAAAGCCCAATGACTGCCTTAGGACGTGCCCCTCCGGGGGAGCCACCCGCGAGGCGCAGTGATTCAATCACCTCTTTCGCTTCACCGGACAGCACCTCCTGTGAAGCCTGGTAAAGGGAGGCCAGGTCAAGTTCGTGCTGCTCTGTCCCCTTTTCGAACACCGGCTTGTATTCCAGCGCCCCCATACCCCGATTTCCCATATAGGCGAGCCGGTCCAATGGGCCGATCGCACGGCGCTCGAAGCCCAATTGCGTGCGAAAGAAACGGTCCATCAACAAGAGCCCCCAGCCATCGGGCAGCGAATCGCTGAACACCCCTTGCAGGCCACCAAACATCAGTGTGTCTGCCGCCAACTGAGGCGCGGAAGAAAAGTCCATGTACAACGGCGCCAGGTTGAAGCCGTTAGCCAGCCAACTCGGATCATACGAAAAATAAATGCCCCGGCCAGGCGCATCTACCAGCTCTCCCACTCGCGAACCCTGCAACATCACGTGCAGTGCAGAAACTTTTTTCATCGACGTCCTCGAAGCCTGGTTTGGCTTTTTAGTTCCTGAAGACTGAGTGGCGGCGGTGCACTGAACAAATTCGCCATTTGCTCCCCTACTCCCAGACTCATCGCGATCAGTAACAAAGCATCCAGTGACACCTTGCCGGTCGTTTCAAACCGCTTGAGTGTGGATTCAGCCACTCCGGACTGGGCTGCCAAGGCTCGGCGAGAAAGGTTTTTGCTCAGCCGCAGAGCCTTGGCATTACCTGCGATCTGCAACGCAATCTCGCCAGGGGCGTAGAGAATATGAGTAAGGGCCATGGTTCGACCTCGAATGAGTGTTGCCAAGTGTAGCAGGCACGAAATAATCAGATTTAACAATGGATACCAGGTTATCCAATAAACGATAAAAAATCATATAACGGATAATATATAGCCCTTTATATCAAAAAGCCCTTAACCTGATTTGCAGTCTCTTTGACCCCCATTGAAAGGTAAGCGACCATCTGCGCCATCTCACCTCCTTCAAGGCCAAACCATGAAAACCTGCGGCATCGAAATCAAAGGCAGCGAAGCCATCATCGCTGTCGCCTCCCTGGACAACCAGGCGCTGACCCACGTTGCCCTGGCCACCAAAAAAATCGCCCTCGACGATGACGACGAGGCCGCCAACGTCAAAGCCTTCTCGGCCCAGGTGAAGGCGTTTGTGCAGGAAAACGCCGTCGAGCGTATCGCGATCAAGAAGCGCAGCAAGAAGGGCGAGTTCGCCGGTGGCCCGACGACGTTCAAGATTGAAGGGGTGTTTCAGTTGCTGGACGGGGTTGAGGTGACCTTGCTGTCGCCGCAGACCATTAATGCGCAGAACAAGAAGCACAATTTTGAACTGCCCGCGACGCTGAACAAGTACCAGCATGAGGCCTACAAAGCGGCGTGCTCGGCCCTGGTCAAAAAATAAGCCACACCGCCCCTCTCTGTAGGAGCCGGCTTGCCGGCGATGAGGCCAACAAGCCTTGCGGTGATCTATCGGCCGCCATCGCCGGCAAGCCGGCTCCTACAGGGGTTGTGTCGCCTTTTACCGGGGTGTACGGCTCCTGTGTTGCAGCCAGTCACCGAAGGTTTTGTCCTCCAGGGCATAGCCGCCTCGGCTCGACTTCCACACCAGTTCCTTGTCGCGCAGGGCATCAATACAGGCCTGAATTGTCTGAGTGCCCGGCACCACATCGCTGCCCATGTCCTCCAGCGCCTTGCTGACCGCCGTCAGGGTGCTGTCGGTGAATGGCGCGAAGGGTTCGTTGTTTTGCGAACGCTGCACCATCACCTCCAGCACGGCGCGCTGGGGGATGGTGAGCGTGTTCCAGGCGCTTTCGAATTCGGTCCACACGCCTGCACGCAGCAGTTCGGCGCGGCTGTGCAGCAGTTGGCCGAGGTTACTGGCCTCGCCCAGCTCCAGCGCCACTTCACCGATGATCGTGCGTAACATCTCGGGACGTCGGCCGACCAGTTCAAAGGCTTCATCAATATCGGCAGCATTGAATTGGTTGGTCTGGGCCAGATGCGCATTGAGGTGCGCGGTGTAGGCCTGGGTGAACTCTCTACCCAGCAATGGAAACGGCGTAATACTGGACCCGAAGAACGGCTGGCTTTTGCCCAATACCAAGTGAGCCAGCTTGTCGCGATTGGAGCCGGTGAACACCAGATGCAAACCGCTGCCGTCTTCGTCACGCCCTTGGTTGAGCTGATCCCGGGCGGCCTTCAGCGCGAACATCGCATTGATGCCTGAATCGCTGGTCAAGGCATGCTGTGCTTCGTCAATCACCAGGACGACGGTTTTTTCCGCCGCGTGGTGCAGCAGTTCCAAGGCTTGAGTCAAGGTCGCGCCAACCGGCAATTGAGGCTTGCTGAAATCCCAGGACAGGGTGCGCAGAAAGCTCAGTTTCTCGATCCCAATGTTCTTCGCGAGCTTGCGAATACCTTTTTCATAAGGCACCAGCGCTGCGGCGATGGCACTGGCAATCAACTCTGCGGGGTCTTTTTCTTTATCAGCCCACAGATCGACGTACACCGTCAGCCACCCTCGAAGCTGGCACTCCGGGATCAGGTCTTCGCGCAAAAACGTACTTTTGCCCGTGCGACGCGGCGCCGCCAGAAACAGGCCAGAGGTAAAATCCTGGATACCGGCCCCCACCAGGCCGTCGGCAATGCTGCGTGCCAGGGCGGGACGGCGGAATACAAAGCCGCTGTGCTTGGACATGGTTTTATACTCAATTATGGAAAGGACTATAAATTATAGTCACGAGTATAATTGACTATAATTGGCCGTCAAACCACCTCTCGTCGCCGGTCCTCGCGCGGACACTTGGCAAACCGCGCGCGATAACTGCGGGTGAAATACGACGGCGACTCAAACCCGCAGGCAATGCTCACTTCCAGCACGCTCATACCGCTTTGACGTAAGAGCTGCCGGGCCTTCTCCAGGCGCAGGCCGAGGTAGAAGTTGCTCGGGGTGTCATTCAAATGCAGGCGAAACAGTCGCTCCAGCTGGCGCCGGGTGACCTTGATCGCCTCAGCCAGGGCCAATGTGCTCAGCGGCGGCTCGGTGTGCTGCTCCATCTCACCGATCACCTGCACTAGCTTCTTGTTGTTGATGCCATAGCGCGTGGCGATCTGCATGCGCTGGTGGTCTTTGCGTGGGCGAATACGGCCGAGCACGAATTGCTCGGAGACCTGGATCGCCAGGTCGGGGCCATGGGCCTGGGCGATCAGGTCGAGCATCAGGTCGATGGACGCAGTGCCGCCAGCGCACGTGATACGGCGGCGGTCGATCTCGAACAGCTCCTGGGTGACGGTCAGGTGCGGATAGGATTCCTTGAAGGCGTCGATGGCCTCCCAGTGCAGGGTCAGGCGGTGGCCGTCGAGCAGGCCGGCTTGCGCCAGTACGCAGGCGCCCGTATCGATGGCGCCGAGGGTCACACCGTCGTGGTCGAGACGGCGTAGCCAGTGCTCCAGCGCAGGCGTGGCGAACTGCAGCGGTTCGAAGCCCGCCACCACCAATAACGTCGCGCCCTTTTTCAACGGTTCCAGCGCGGCATCGGCGTTGACCGACATGCCATTGCTCGCCAGCACCGCGCCGCCATCGGCACTCAACACATGCCAGCGGTACAGCTCGCCACGAAAGCGATTGGCCACCCGCAACGGTTCCAGCGCGGAGATAAAGCCGATCGCCGAGAAGCCCGGCATCAGCAGAAAGTAGAAATCCTGGGACATGGTGGCGCTCTCGTCGGACGGGCAGCGTGGCATTGTGATACTCCCGTTCTCGGCTGGATTCAAGGGGGCAGGTCGCTGCAGTGCAAGAGCTGGTCGCCGCCGTGCGTTTTGTCGGCCCTCAAGCTGCGTAACTTGATCCCACGGCGCACAAAGACGCCGGACCCCACAATAACGACCTGCCGAGGGATCCACCATGAACCGACTGATCAGCCGCTGCGTGCTCGCACTCAGCGCCAGCGCCATCTTGAGCACGAACGTACTGGCTGCCGACGCGGCATCTTGCCAGAACGTGCGCATGGGCGTGGTGAACTGGACCGACGTAATCGCCACCAGCGCCATGACCCAAGTGTTGCTCGACGGCCTCGGCTACAAGACCAAACAGACCAGCGCCTCCCAGCAAATCATCTTCGCCGGCATTCGCGACCAGCGCCTGGACTTGTTCCTGGGCTACTGGAACCCGCTGATGACCCAGACCATCACCCCGTTCGTCGACGCCAAGCAAGTCAAGGTGCTCGACAAGCCCAGTCTGGAAGACGCCCGCGCCACCCTCGCCGTGCCGACTTACCTGGCAGACAAAGGCCTGAAAACCTTCGCCGACATCGCCAAGTTCGAAAAAGAGCTGGGCGGCAAGATCTACGGCATCGAGCCAGGCTCGGGCGCCAACACCCAGATCAAGGCGATGATCGCCAAGAACCAGTTCGGCCTGGGCAAATTCCAGCTGGTGGAATCCAGTGAAGCCGGCATGCTCGCCGCCGTCGACCGGGCGGTGCGCCGCAAGGAAGCCGTGGTGTTCTTCGGCTGGGCGCCGCACCCGATGAACGTCAACGTCGCCATGACCTACCTGACCGGCAGCGACGATGCCCTGGGCCCGAACGAAGGCATGGCCACCGTGTGGAGCGTCACCGCGCCGAACTACGCCGAGCAATGCCCGAACGTGCACAAACTGCTGACCAACCTCACCTTCACCGCCGCTGACGAGAGCCGGATGATGCAGCCGTTGCTGGATCACAAGGACGCCATCGAGTCCGCCAAGCAGTGGCTCAAGGATCACCCGCAAGACCAGGCGCGCTGGTTGGAAGGCGTGACGACCTTCGACGGCAAACCGGCCGCGACCAACCTGCAACTGACCAGCAAATAACTTTTTCTGAACCACCGTTTCGCAGCTCAACCGGGCTGCGAACGGCACCACCACGCCTGTAAGGAACCGCCTAATGAACCACGACGTCATCATCACCTGCGCACTCACCGGTGCTGGCGACACGACCAGCCGCAGCCCACACGTGCCGGTCACCCCCAAACATATCGCCGCCGCCGCCGTGGAAGCTGCCAAGGCCGGCGCCACCGTTGTGCACTGCCATGTGCGCGACCCTGAAACCGGCAAGTTCAGCCGCGACGTCGCCCTGTACCGCGAAGTGATGGAACGCATCCGTGAGGCTGACATTGACATCATCGTCAACCTCACCGCCGGCATGGGCGGCGACCTGGAGATCGGCGGCGGCGAGAACCCGATGGAATTCGGCCCCAACACCGACCTGGTCGGCCCGCTGACCCGCCTGGCTCACGTCGAAGAGTTGCTGCCAGAAATCTGCACCCTGGACTGCGGCACGCTGAACTTCGGCGATGGCGACACTATTTACGTCTCCACCCCCGCGCAACTGCGGGCGGGCGCCAAGCGCATCCAGGAGCTGGGCGTAAAAGCCGAGCTGGAAATCTTCGACACCGGTCACTTGTGGTTCGCCAAGCAGATGATCAAGGAAGGCCTGCTCGACGACCCGCTGTTCCAACTGTGCCTGGGCATCCCATGGGGCGCGCCGGCGGACACCACCACCATGAAAGCCATGGTCGACAACCTGCCCGCCGACGCCGTGTGGGCCGGCTTCGGCATCGGCCGCATGCAAATGCCGATGGCGGCGCAAGCGGTGCTGCTGGGCGGCAACGTGCGGGTCGGCCTGGAAGACAACCTGTGGCTGGACAAAGGCGTGCTCGCCACCAACGGCCAGTTGGTGGAACGGGCGAGCGAAATCCTCAGCCGCCTGGGTGCACGGGTCATGACCCCGGCCGAAGGCCGCGTGAAGATGGGCCTCACCAAACGCGGGTAACCCTCTGCCGAAACGCATCAAAAATGTGGGAGCGGGCTTGCTCGCGAATGCGGTGAATCAGCACCGAATGCATCAACTGACACACTGCATTCGCGAGCAAGCCCGCTCCCACAAGAAATCACCGAACTCCTCAGGAATGTGGCCCATGAGCTTTATTACAGAAATCAAAACCTTCGCCGCCCTCGGCAGCGGTGTCATCGGCAGCGGCTGGGTCTCCCGTGCCCTGGCCCACGGCCTGGATGTGGTCGCCTGGGACCCGGCGCCCGGTGCCGAAGCAGCACTGCGCAAACGGGTCGCCAATGCCTGGGGCGCCTTGGAAAAACAAGGCCTGGCCCCGGGTGCGTCCCAGGACCGCCTGCGCTTTGTCGCCACCATTGAAGAGTGTGTGAAAGACGCCGACTTCATCCAGGAAAGCGCCCCGGAACGCCTGGAACTGAAACTCGACCTGCACAGCAAGATCAGTGCTGCCGCCAAGCCGAATGCGTTGATTGGGTCGAGCACGTCCGGCCTGTTGCCGAGCGAGTTCTACGAGGGCTCGACCCACCCTGAGCGGTGCGTGGTCGGCCACCCGTTCAACCCGGTTTACCTGCTGCCGCTGGTGGAAGTGGTCGGCGGCAAGAACACCGCGCCGGAGGCTGTTCAAGCCGCGATCAAGGTGTACGAATCCCTCGGCATGCGCCCTCTGCACGTGCGCAAGGAGGTCCCAGGCTTTATCGCCGACCGCCTGCTTGAAGCGCTGTGGCGTGAGGCCCTGCACCTGGTCAATGACGGCGTAGCCACCACCGGCGAAATCGACGACGCGATCCGCTTTGGCGCGGGCTTGCGCTGGTCGTTCATGGGTACCTTCTTGACCTACACCCTGGCCGGCGGCGACGCCGGCATGCGCCACTTCATGGCGCAGTTCGGCCCGGCACTGCAATTGCCGTGGACCTACCTGCCGGCGCCGGAGCTGACCGACAAGCTGATCGACGATGTAGTCGACGGCACCAGCGATCAACTGGGCAAGCACAGCATTTCGGCGCTGGAGCGCTATCGTGATGATTGCCTGTTGGCGGTGCTGGAGGCGGTGAAAACCACCAAGGCCAAGCACGGCATGACCTTCGCCGAATAACGGAAGCCCAGACATGCCCGCACTCACCACCTACACCACCACAATCGTCCCCGACTGGGTGGACTACAACGGCCATCTGCGCGACGCGTTCTACCTGCTGATCTTCAGCTACGCCACCGACGCGCTGATGGACACCCTGGGCCTGGACAGCGAAAACCGCGAAGCCAGCGGCCATTCACTGTTCACCCTGGAGTTGCACCTCAACTACCTGCACGAAGTGAAACTCGGCGCCGAGGTGGAGGTGCATACGCAGCTGGTCGCCTTTGATGCCAAGCGCCTGCACCTCTATCACAGCCTGCATTTAGTGGGAGATGAAAAGGAGCTGGCGGGCAACGA
Source organism: Pseudomonas sp. AC112 (assembly GCF_979253545.1). NCBI lineage: Bacteria > Pseudomonadati > Pseudomonadota > Gammaproteobacteria > Pseudomonadales > Pseudomonadaceae > Pseudomonas > Pseudomonas sp. AC112. Next base: position 2,766,961 of record NZ_CEEDCM010000001.1, on the reverse strand, counting down.
GCAGATGCTGCTGCACGTTGATCTGGCGGGCCCGAATTCGGCGCCGTTCACCGAGGCGACATTGCAACAACTCACGGCCATCAGTGCGGCGCAGGCCGACCTGCCGCGCCCCGCCCTGCTTGGCCGAGTGATTGGACTGCCGCTGAAAAAATAGCCACCCAAAAAACCATAAGGAGCCACCATGCAAACTGCCGCCGCTGTTGCCGATTTCCGTACTTACCCGACGATCTGCGACATCGCGGACGTGCGGGTGCTGGAAGATCAAATCCTTGTGCAGTGGGTGGATGGACGGGTCAGCCCGTTTCATCATCAGTGGCTGCGGGACAACTGCCCGTGCACGGAATGTGTGTACAGCGTGACCCGTGAGCAGGTGCTGGAGATTGTCGACGTGGATGCCACTCTCAGTGCGGCCTCTGCATGCATTGATCAAGGCAATCTGAGCCTGGAATGGAGCGGCGGGCACCGCAGCCAATACGATCCCGGCTGGCTGCGGGCCCATGCCTACGACGATGAATCCCGTGCCGAACGCCGTGCGGCAAAGCCCCAATCGCAGCTGTGGGACAGTCGCTTCCAACTGCCGGCGTTCGAATACAAGGCCGTCATGGAAGACCCGAACGCGCTACTGCAATGGTTGCTGGCGCTGCGCGATTCAGGCTTGACGCAAATCCGAGGCGTCCCAACCGAGCCCGGCTCCCTGGCGCTGATCGCCAAGCGCATATCCTTCATCCGCGAGAGCAACTTCGGCGTGCTGTTCAATGTGCAATCCAAGGCCGATGCCGACAGCAATGCCTACACCGCTTTCAACCTGCCGTTGCACACTGATCTGCCCACGCGGGAGCTGCAACCGGGCCTGCAATTCCTGCATTGCCTGGTGAACGATGCCAGCGGCGGCGAGAGCATTTTTGTCGATGGGTTTGCCATCGCTCACGCGTTGCGCACAGAAGACCCCGAAGCGTTTCGCGCACTGTGTGAAATACCCGTGGAGTTTCGCAACAAGGACCGTCACAGCGACTATCGCCGCCTGGCACCGATCATTGCGCTGGATGCGTTGGGGGAGGTGGCGGAGATTCGCATGGCCAACTTTTTGCGTGGGCCGTTCGAGGCCAGTGTGGAGCAGATGCCGTTGCTGTATCGGGCCTACCGGCGGTTTATCGCGATGACGCGGGAGGATCGCTTTAGGCTGGTCAAGCGCCTGAACCCGGGCGAGTTGTGGTGCTTCGACAACCGCCGCACCTTGCATGCACGCAATGCTTTTGATCCCACTTCGGGGGCGCGGCATTTTCAGGGGTGCTATATCGACCGGGATGAATTGCTCTCGCGCATCCTGGTGTTGCAGCGCTAGACCGTGGCGCGGCCATCGCCGGCAAGCCGGCTCCTACATTTGGAATGCGTTGCCCTGTAGGAGCCGGCTTGCCGGCGATGGCGTCCGTGTAATCAGCACAAATCCCAGGCAAAAAAAGCCCCGATCCAGCCGTGACAAGATCGGGGCAGAGTGCTTTGTGTGGCGCGACATCCAGAGGGTGACCAAACCTTCAAGTTGCTTGCCTGGCATTCAGTGTGCCTATTACTTCTGTTGGTAAATGGCCCGAAAACGACCTGCTCATAGCCATCTGAGGCATTCGTGCAATCTGCCCTTGCCGACCGATTGAGCGGCTACCAGAATCCAAGTCAAACCCCGCTCCCTTCACCAGGATAAACGTCATGATGCATGCGGATTTGATTGACCAGGATGACCTGCTGGGCCAACTGCGCTCGCTGGGTTTCGAAGTGTCCAGTGGCGCCACTGCCGAACAGGCCTGCGAGTGCGCCGTGCGCGGTTTGAGCCCGGCGCGGGCCAAGGCCCTCAAGGGCATGGTTGAGCAGATGTACACCGGCAGCGCGACGATTCTGCCGGCCGTGCGGCAGGCAATCGACAAGCAGCTGTTGCCGGCGTTGGTGCAGTTCAAACAGAACTCCGGCGCCTGATAAAACGCCATCGCAGGCAAGCCAGCTCCCACATTTTGAATGTATTCACAGATCACAATGTGGGAGCTGGCTTGCCTGCGATGAAGCCCCCTCGGTCTAGAGCCTTACACTGGCAAACGTCGACTCGTTGCGCGCCTGGCTCAACGCCGACATCGGCCCCGACAACGGTGACAGCACCAGCGCCTGCGGAATCGGCATCATCGCCACTTGCTGGGTGGTGTTGGAGCCCACGCGTTCATCCCGTGGCGGAATGCCGAAGTATTCGCGGTAGCACTTGGAGAAGTGCGGCGTCGACACAAACCCGCACACCGACGCCACTTCGATGATCGACATCGGTGTTTGCTTGAGCAACTGTCGTGCACGAATCAGGCGCAGCTTGAGGTAGTAGCGCGACGGCGAGCAGTGCAGGTATTTCTGGAACAAGCGCTCAAGCTGGCGACGCGATACGGCGACGTACACCGCCAGTTCGTCCAGGTCGATCGGCTCTTCCAGGTTGGCTTCCATCAGCGCGACGATTTCCTGCAGCTTCGGCTGGTTGGTGCCGAGCATGTGCTTGAGCGGCACACGCTGGTGATCCTGTTCATTGCGGATGCGTTCGTACACGAACATCTCGGAGATCGCCGCCGACAATTCACGGCCGTGGTCGCGGCTGATCAGGTGCAGCATCATGTCCAACGGCGCGGTGCCGCCGGAGCTGGTGAAGCGGTTGCGGTCGAGGGTGAACAAGCGTGTGCTCATGGCCACGCGGGGGAAGGCCTCCTGCATCGACGCCAGGCATTCCCAGTGCACGCTGCAATCAAAGCCATCGAGCAAACCGGCGCAGGCCAAGGCCCAACTGCCGGTGCATACCGCGCCGAGGCGACGGGACTGGCGCGCCTGGCTTTGCAACCACGACACATGTTCACGGGTCACAGTGCGTTGGATACCCACGCCGCCGCACACGATCACGGTGTCCAGGGCTGGGGCTTTGTGCATGGAGGCATCGGGAGTGATTTGCAGACCGTCGCTGGCCCACACCTGGTTTCCGTCAACGCTCAAGGTCGTCCAGCGATACAACTCGCGACCGGAGAGCTGGTTGGCCATGCGCAGGGGTTCGACTGCGGAGGCCAGGGAAATCAGCGTGAAATTGTCCAGCAGCAAAAAGCCGATGGATTGAGGCGCACGGTTCTGGGGTTGGGCCCCGGAGTTGAACGACGTCATCGCGGTATCTCCTCACACAAAGCGGGTGATGGCCTCAGGCGAGGCTCTTGTTATTGCGCTCTGCACCTTAAGGAAACTCCTATGGCGAGACGCTTTGTGTAGATAGAGCAAATGCCATGCCTAAACTTGAATGGCCGTCCAATAACTCCTAAAAACGACCTGCTGACCCGTCTAAATAAGCCCGCGCGCGAAGTACGGGATATGCCCCGAAAAGGACGTCAGAGCGAGCCTGCTCAAGGTGTGTGAGCAGATCGGTAGCACTTGTGGGAAGGCGCTTTGAGGGCGTAGGAGAAGTCTGTCACCACACGCACAGGTGACGGGTGGTCGGGCGAGAAATCGTTTGGGAGCTACTTATCTGTTTGCGACGCGCTAAAAGGTGGCGCTTTTGCATCCGGGTGTTCACTTTATGCGCAGTGTTGTCTGGACTACCGTATTCGCGAGCAAGCCCGCTCCCACACTTGGCCGCGTTCTCATGTTGGAACTCGATCAAACGTGGGAGCGGCGGTGCGACGATTCGACTTGCTCGCGAATACAGGCGACGCGGTCTCAACATTCGACCGCGCTGACCGCCAACCCACCCCGCGATGTTTCCTTGTACTTGTCATGCATATCCGCCCCGGTATCGCGCATGGTGCGGATCACCCGGTCCAGGGAGATAAAGTGCTGGCCGTCGCCACGCAGCGCCATTTGCGCCGCGTTGATTGCCTTCACCGCCGCAATCGCATTGCGTTCGATGCACGGCACTTGCACCAGCCCACCCACCGGGTCGCAGGTCAGGCCGAGGTTGTGTTCCAGGCCGATTTCGGCGGCGTTGCACAGTTGCTCCGGCGTGGCGCCAAGGATCTCGGCCAAACCGGCGGCGGCCATCGCGCAGGCCGAACCCACTTCACCCTGGCAACCGACTTCGGCACCGGAGATCGAGGCGTTCTTCTTGCACAGGATCCCCACCGCCGCCGCACCCAGCAGGTAGTCGACCACGTTGGCTTCCGTCACTTCTTCACTGAATTTCATGAAGTAGTGCAGCACCGCCGGAATGATCCCTGCCGCGCCGTTGGTAGGCGCGGTCACCATGCGCCCACCGGCGGCGTTTTCCTCGTTCACCGCCAGGGCGAACAGGTTGACCCACTCCATGGCGCTCAAGGTCGAGCCAATCACGTTCGGCTTGCCCAGCTCCTGCAAACTGCGGTGCAACTTGGCCGCACGACGGCGCACGTTCAGGCCACCGGGCAAGATGCCTTCGTGCTTGAGGCCTTGCTCCACGCAGTCCTGCATGGCGCGCCAGAGTTTCATCAGGCCGCTGCGGATTTCTTCTTCGGAGCGCCAGACCTTTTCGTTGGCCAGCATCAATTCGGCGACGCGCAGGTTGTGGGTCTTGCACAGCTGCAACAGCTCGACCGCGCTGGAGAAATCATAAGGCAGCTCGGTGCGGTCCATGTCCGCCACGCCGCTCTGCGCCTGGGCTTCATCCACTACAAAACCACCGCCCACTGAATAGTAAGTGTCGCGGTGCAGCTCGCCGTCATCACCAGACACCACCAGCGTCATGGCGTTGGGGTGGAACGGCAGGTTTTCGTCGAGCAGGCGCATGTCCCGTGCCCATACAAAAGGCACTGGCAAACGCCCATCCAGCAGCAGTGTGTCGGTCTCGCGCAGGGTGTGGATGCGCACGCCGATTTGCGACGGATCGATCGCATCCGGCCACTCGCCCATCAGGCCCATGATGGTCGCGGTGTCGCTGCCGTGGCCGATGCCAGTGGCCGACAACGAGCCGTAGAGCTGAACTTCGACGCGCCTGACTTGTTCCAACAGTTCACGTTCACGCAGTGCCTGGACGAACAACGCCGCGGCGCGCATGGGGCCGACGGTGTGAGAACTAGAAGGCCCGATGCCGATCTTGAACAGGTCGAAAACGCTGATAGCCATTAACGTGGGACTCCGCAGGTGAGCAGGCCGGACACCAAGGAGCTGCTACGCTCAGATCGCCCAGATGGCGGCATCATCAAGCTTTTACTGGCCGTCACGGCGTCTCACACCGACGCACTCATGCTCACCAGCGTCGCGCCCGTGCGATCGCCTGTTTTGGCCGTTTTTAGCGGTGCAGATGGGCAAAACCTGCAGTTTTGCCGCTGGAAAAATCTGTAAGCGACGTCACCGACACTGGATACGACCATCCCTGTACTGGATACGACGCCCCCTGTAGGCGTCAGATTTTCACTGGTACATGATCAGTCTCGACTCGTTTGCAAGGCACCGTGCCAGAGCTGTTGTCGCACGCACCAACCGCAACACTTATAAAGCGCGGCGAAGGCCGCCAGAAAAAACACAGGAGTCTAGCCCTATGAAAGGTTCACCCTCGTTGTTGTTGGCCGCCATGCTGAGTCTGCCAGTCCTGGCGCACGCTGCAGAACCGGCACAATGTCAGACCGTCAACTTCTCCGATGTCGGCTGGACCGACATCACTGTCACCACCGCGACCACCAGCGAGATCCTCAAGGGCCTGGGCTACAAGCCGCGCACCACGATGATTTCGGTACCAGTGACTTACAAGTCCCTGGCCGACGGCAAGAACATGGACATCTTCCTCGGCAACTGGATGCCGACCATGGAAAACGACATCAAGCAGTACCGTGATGCCGGCACCGTGGAAACCGTGCGCGCCAACCTGGAGAACGCCAAGTACACCCTGGCCGTCCCGGAAGCGCTGTACAACAAGGGCCTCAAGGACTTCGCCGACATCGCCAAATTCAAGGATGAGCTGGGCGGCAAGATCTACGGCATCGAGCCGGGCAATGACGGCAACCGCACCATCCAGACCCTGATCGACAAAGACGCCTTCGGCCTGAAAACCGCCGGTTTCAAAGTCGTCGAGTCCAGCGAAGCCGGCATGCTCTCCCAGGTCGAACGCGCCACCAAGCGCGACCAGGCCATCGTGTTCCTCGGCTGGGAACCGCACCCGATGAACACCCGCTTCAAGATGAAGTACCTGACCGGGGGTGACGATTCGTTCGGCCCCAACTACGGCCAGGCCACCATCTACACCAACACCCGCAAGGGCTACACCCAGGAATGCAGCAACGTGGGCCAGTTGCTGAAAAACCTGGTGTTCACCCTGAACATGGAAAGCACCCTGATGGGTAAAGTCCTGGACGAAAAACAAAAACCCGATGCCGCCGCCAAGGCGTGGCTCAAAGCCAACCCGCAAGTGCTCGACACCTGGCTCGCCGGCGTGACCACGGTTGATGGCAAACCAGGCTTGGAGGCCGTCAAAGCTTATCTCGCCAAATAACACCCGCTGACCCCAGGCCGGTGCGCTGGCCTGGGATGTTTTCCCCTTCGCATGTGGACATTCACTACCATGCTGACTGAACAGAAAATCCCACTAGGCCAGTACATCGCTGCCTTCGTCGAATGGTTGACCCAACACGGCGCCAACTACTTCGACGCAATCGCATCGACACTGGAAACGATGATCCACGGCGTGACGTTCGCGCTGACCTGGTTCAATCCGCTGGCATTGATCGGTCTGATTGCGCTGCTGGCTCACTTTATCCAACGCAAATGGGGACTGACTGTTTTTGTCATCGCCTCCTTCCTGCTGATCCTCAACCTGGGGTACTGGCAGGAAACCATGGAAACCCTCGCGCAGGTGTTGTTCGCCACCCTGGTCTGCGTGGTCATCGGTGTGCCGCTGGGCATTGTTGCCGCGCACAAACCGTTGTTCTACACCATGATGCGGCCGGTGCTCGATCTGATGCAGACCGTACCGACCTTCGTCTACCTCATCCCTACCCTGACCCTCTTCGGGCTGGGTGTGGTGCCTGGGCTGATTTCCACGGTGGTGTTCGCGATTGCCGCGCCGATCCGTCTGACCTACCTGGGTATCCGCGATGTACCGCAAGAGTTGATGGACGCCGGCAAGGCCTTTGGCTGCTCGCGCCGTCAGTTGCTCTCGCGCATTGAACTGCCCCACGCCATGCCGAGCATTGCCGCCGGCATTACCCAATGCATCATGCTGTCGTTGTCGATGGTGGTGATCGCGGCCCTGGTGGGCGCCGATGGCCTCGGCAAACCCGTGGTCAACGCGCTGAACACCGCCGACATCGCCCTGGGCTTTGAAGCCGGCCTGGCGATCGTGCTGCTGGCCATCATGCTCGACCGCATCTGCAAACAACCCGACGCTAAAGTAGGGGGTGATGCATGAGCATTATCCGATTCGACAAAGTCGACGTGATCTTCTCCAAAGACCCACGCGAAGCGCTCAAGCTGCTGGACCAGGGCATGAGCCGTAACGAGATCCTGAAAAAGACCGGGCAGATTGTCGGCGTGGAAAAAGCCAGCCTGGATATCGAGAAAGGCGAAATCTGCGTGCTGATGGGCCTCTCGGGCTCAGGCAAATCCAGCTTGCTGCGCTGCATCAATGGCCTCAACACCGTGAGCCGTGGCCAACTGTTCGTGGAGCATGAAGGTCGCCAGATCGACATCGCGTCCTGCACGCCGGCCGAGCTGAAAATGATGCGCACCAAACGCATCGCCATGGTGTTCCAGAAGTTCGCCCTGATGCCCTGGCTGACAGTGCGCGAGAACATCAGCTTCGGCCTGGAAATGCAGGGCCGCCCGGAGAAAGACCGACGCAAGCTGGTGGACGAAAAGCTCGAACTCGTGGGCCTGACCCAATGGCGCAACAAGAAGCCGGACGAACTCTCCGGCGGCATGCAACAGCGCGTCGGCCTGGCCCGCGCGTTGGCGATGGACGCCGATATCCTGCTAATGGACGAACCCTTCTCCGCCCTCGACCCGTTGATCCGCCAGGGCCTGCAGGATGAACTGCTGGAGCTGCAACGCAAGCTGAGCAAGACCATCGTGTTCGTGAGCCACGACCTAGATGAGGCCCTCAAACTAGGCAGCCGTATCGCGATCATGAAAGACGGCAAGATCATCCAGTACAGCGTACCGGAAGAGATCGTGCTGAACCCGGCGGACGACTATGTGCGCACCTTCGTCGCGCATACCAACCCGCTGAACGTACTGTGCGGCCGTAGCCTGATGCGCACCCTGGACAACTGCAAGCGCGTCAACGGTTCAGTGTGCCTGGACCCCGGCGGCGACTCGTGGCTGGACCTGGCCGAAGGCAACACCATCAAGGGCGCCCGCCAGAATGGCGCGGTGATGAATTTGCAGAACTGGGCACCGGGGCAAGCGGTGGAAGGTTTGGGCCGAGTGCCGACGCTGGTGGACTCGAACATCGGCATGCGTGATGCGTTGCAGATCCGTTATCACACCGGGAACAAGCTGGTGTTGCATGACAACAACCAGGTGGTGGGGATTCTCGGAGACAGCGAGTTGTACCACGCCCTGCTGGGCAAAAACCTGGGGTAAGCCACACCGCAAAGCAAATGTGGGAGCGGGCTTGCTCGCGAATGCGGTGTGTCAGACAGCCCATCTGCCACTGATACACCGCATTCGCGAGCAAGCCCGCTCCCACATTTTGATCTACGTACAACATAAAAAAACGGCGCCAGTGACGGCGCCGCTCGCTTCAACTATCAGCTATAGACACGGCCAAGGAGCTGCCGATGGCTTTCAAACTGATCGAGCACGTCCCGGGTGATCTGTTCCTGGGCGAAGCCCATCAGGTCGTATTCCTGAGGCCCGTTGTGCAGGTAAACCTCGGCACGGTAGTAACGGGTGCGCTCTTCCTCGGGCAGGTCGCTCGGTGCCGACGAGTAAGCATCCAGGCTCACTTCGTAGACAAACGGGTTGCCCTCTTCCATCTCAATGCGCACACCGATGCAACGCTTGGATTTACCCAGCAGGGTCTGCACTTCCAACCCCTGTTCACGCAATGCAGTCGCCGCTTCTTCCAGCGCCGGGGTGACGTGCTTGTCCATAAAACGCTGCACAGTGCCTTGGCTCGGTTGCAGGTCCAGCGCGGTCAAACGCTCGCTGAAACCACGGCGGCCACGCTCGGCCAATTGCGCCTGCTCCTGTTCGATCGCCACATCCTGGCGCATGGCTTTGTGCAAGCCGAACATGAAGAAGATCAACACCACCGAGAACGGCAGCCCGGCCAGCACCACCATGGTCTGCATGGCTTCGAAGTTGCCGGCGAACAGCAGGCCGATGGTCACCAGGGTGATCACCGCCGACCAGAAGATCCGCAACCAGTGCGGCGCATCTTCGTCCACGTTGCCGCCTTTGCACGACAGGTTGGCCATCATCACCGCGCCGGAATCCGCCGGGGTCAGGAACAGCACGAAGCCCACGAAAATCGACACACCGATGACGATTTTCGACGCCGGGTAATGCTCAAGCAACTGGTAGATTGCCATCGAGGGCTGTTCCAGCGCCGTCTTGCCCAACTCCACCGCACCGTGGTTCAGCACCAGGTCCAGGGCCGAGTTACCGAAGATCGACAGCCACGCCAGGGTAAAGCCCAGCGGGATCAGCAGCACGCCGGCCACCAGTTCACGCACCGTGCGACCACGGGAAATACGCGCGATGAACATGCCCACGAATGGTGCCCAGGAAATCCACCAGGCCCAGTAGAACAGGGTCCACAGGCCCATCCAGCGTTCGGTTTTGTCGGCGTCGCCTTCGTACACGTAGAGGTCGAAGGTTTTCAGGATGATGCCGTTGAGGTAGTCACCGGTGTTCTGCACCAGACCGTTGAGCAAGTGCAAGGTCGGGCCGAACAGCAGCACGAAGATCAGCAGGCCGCTGAACAACACGATGTTGAGGTTGGACAGGCGGCGGATGCCGTTCTCCACGCCCGACACGGCGGCGATGGTCGCCACGGTGCTCATCACGATGATCACGATCAGCAGGTTGGTGTTGCTGTGCTGCATGCCGAACAGGTTTTCCAACCCGGACGACACCTGCATCGAACCAATCCCCAGGTTCGTCACCAGGCCCAGCAGGGTCACGAACATGCCGAAACCGTCCACTGCGTGGCCGGCCGCGCCTTTCACCCAGCGCTCGCCCACCAGCGGGTACAACGCCGAACGCAAGGCCAGCGGCTGGTTATGGCGATACGCGAAGTACGCCACGGCCAGGCCGACCAGGGCATAGATCGCCCAGCCGTGCAGGCCCCAGTGCAGGAAGGTCAGTTGCAGCGCCTGGCGTGCGGCGCCATTGCTGGCGGCTGCGCCTTCGGGCGGGTTGAAGTAGTGGTCCAGCGGCTCGGAAGCGCCGAAGTACAGCAGCGAAATGCCAATGCCCGACGAGAACAACATGCCGGCCCAGGCGCCGTAGCTGAAGTCCGGGGTGTCGTCCTTGCTGCCCAGTTTCAATTTGCCGTAGGAGGAAAACGCCAGGCCGACCACAAACACCAGGTAGGCGGCGATGACCACCATGTAGTACCAGCCGAAGCTTTTCGACAGCCACGCCTGGGCGACACCGAGCATGCGCCCGGCCTCCTGCGGGGCGATGATCAGGATGGCAGTCAACAACAGAATCAACGCGGTGGAGGTGTAGAACACCCAACCGTTGACCCGCACCTTTTCTGGCGGGGTCTTTATAAGAGAGGCAGAACTCATGGCGCAGATGCTCCGGGCAGTGCGAGAGAGAAACACAAGGCAACGGTTATCCCGGGACATCGATTTTTCGGCAGTCGACGGACGGGTGTTATAAAGACACCCCGAAAATTCTTGAGCCTCGCCAAAGCGACGCCCAGGCCCTGATACGGCCTGTTTCAAGGGTTTTTGCAGGTGTCAGATGTCGCGGCTTGCACGTAGGAAATACCTGTAGGCAGCGACCATTTGTCGCAGATCTTATTCTTTGTTGATTGAACGTTCAATCAAAACAAAATAGACTGGCCATCAAGCCGACGGACGTTGATCGCCCATCGGCAGGCCTAAGGAGAGGTGCTACATGCCCAAGGTCGGTATGCAACCCATACGCCGCCAGCAATTGATCGAAGCCACGCTGACGGCCATCGATCAGGTCGGAATGGGAGATGCCAGCATTGCGCTGATCGCCCGTTTGGCCGGCGTCTCGAACGGCATCATCAGTCACTACTTTCAGGACAAGAACGGCCTGATCGCCGCGACGATGCGGTACTTGATGAATGTGCTGATCGAGAACGTCCACGAACGCAGGCTCGCACTGAAGGATGACAGCCCACGGGCGCACCTTCAGGTGATCATCGAGGGCAACTTCGATGCCAGCCAGGTCAACGGCCCGGCAATGAAAACCTGGCTGGCCTTCTGGGCCACCAGCATGCACCACCCGTCATTGCACAGGTTGCAGCGGATCAACGATCAACGTCTGTATTCCAACCTGTGCTGCCAGTTCCGCCGAGTGCTGCCGCTGCCGCACGCACGCAAAGCAGCCCGAGGCCTGGCGGCCCTGATCGACGGTTTGTGGTTGCGCGGCGCCCTGTCGGGAGACGCTTTCGACACGGCGCAAGCGCAACGGATCGCTTACGAATACATGGATTTCCAATTGGCCAAGCAGGTGAGTTAGAGCACACATAACCGCTCAACCCCTGAACTGCTGTTGATCAGTGTTGCCAGACCCTTATGGCTCACTGTTCGGCGGTTAACGCCAACCACTTATGCACTTGCGAGGACTTTATGGCCCGTTTCGAACTGCAAAAACTCTACATTGACGGCGGCTACAGCGACGCTGGCAGCGATGCCACCTTCGAAGCCATCAACCCGGCTAACGGTGAAGTTCTCGCCCAAGTGCAACGCGCGACGAAAGAAGACGTTGAACGCGCCGTGGTCAGCGCCGAAAAGGGCCAGAAAATCTGGGCCGCGATGACCGCCATGGAGCGTTCGCGTATCCTGCGTCGTGCCGTCGACATCCTGCGCGAGCGCAACGACGAGTTGGCCGCCCTGGAAACCCTGGACACCGGCAAAGCCTTCTCCGAAACCAAATACGTCGACATCGTCACCGGCGCCGACGTGCTGGAATACTACGCAGGCCTGGTGCCCGCCATCGAAGGCGAGCAGATCCCGCTGCGTGACACCTCGTTCGTCTACACCCGCCGCGAGCCGCTGGGCGTGGTCGCCGGTATCGGCGCGTGGAACTACCCGATCCAGATCGCCCTGTGGAAATCCGCACCGGCCCTGGCTGCGGGTAACGCAATGATCTTCAAGCCAAGCGAAGTCACCTCGCTGACCACCCTGAAACTGGCTGAGATCTACACCGAAGCCGGCGTTCCGGCGGGCGTTTTCAACGTGCTGACCGGCAGCGGCCGTGAAGTCGGCACCTGGCTGACCGAGCACCCGCGCATCGAGAAAGTCTCGTTCACCGGCGGCACCGACACTGGCAAGAAAGTCATGGCCAGCGCTTCCAGCTCTTCGCTCAAAGAAGTGACCATGGAACTGGGCGGCAAGTCGCCGCTGATCGTGTTTGAAGACGCCGACCTGGATCGTGCGGCCGACATCGCGATGATGGCCAACTTCTACAGCTCCGGCCAGGTCTGCACCAACGGCACTCGCGTGTTTGTGCCCAAGCACCTGCAAGCGGCGTTCGAAGCCAAGATCGTTGAGCGCGTGGCGCGCATTCGTGTGGGCAGCCCGCAAGACGACAACACCAACTTCGGCCCGCTGGTCAGCTTCGCCCACATGGAAAGCGTGCTGGGCTACATCGCCAAAGGCAAGGAAGAAGGCGCACGCGTACTGTGCGGCGGCGACCGCCTGACCGACGGCGAATTCGCCAAAGGCGCTTTCGTGGCCCCGACCGTGTTCACCGACTGCACCGACGAGATGACCATCGTCCGTGAAGAAATCTTCGGCCCAGTCATGAGCATCCTCACCTACGAAACCGAAGAAGAAGTGATCCGTCGCGCCAACGACACCGACTTCGGCCTGGCCGCTGGCCTGGTGACCAAGGACCTGAACCGCGCCCACCGCGTGATTCATCAGCTGGAAGCGGGTATCTGCTGGATCAACGCCTGGGGCGAATCCGACGCGAAGATGCCGGTCGGTGGCTATAAGCAATCCGGTGTTGGCCGTGAGAACGGCATCAGCTCGCTGAACAACTTCACCCGCATCAAATCGGTACAGGTTGAGCTGGGCGACTACGCCTCGGTGTTCTAACCGCGGCGCCGCCAATCGCCCGCAAGCGGGCTCCTACAAGGCTTGCGCATGACCTGTAGGAGCTGGCTTGCCGGCGATCGAGGGCAACGCCCTCGCCTGACCTGACCAACTTCAAAGAGGGTGCATCCAATGTCCCAAGAATACGATTACATCATTGTGGGTGCCGGCTCTGCCGGTAACACCCTGGCGACCCGTCTGACCGAAGACGAAGGCGTCACCGTCCTGCTGCTGGAAGCCGGCGGCCCGGACTACCGTCTGGACTTCCGTACCCAGATGCCAGCCGCCCTGGCCTTCCCGCTGCAGGGTCGCCGCTACAACTGGGCGTACGAGACCGATCCAGAGCCACACATGGACGGCCGTCGCATGGAGTGCGGTCGCGGCAAGGGCCTGGGCGGTTCCTCGCTGATCAACGGCATGTGCTACATCCGTGGCAACGCCATGGACTACGACAACTGGGCGAAACTGCCAGGCCTGGAAAACTGGACCTACCTCGACTGCCTACCCTATTTCCGCAAGGCCGAAACCCGCGACATCGGCCCGAACGATTGGCACGGTGGCGATGGCCCGGTCAGCGTGACCACGCCGAAAGCCGGCAATAACCCACTGTTCCACGCCATGGTCGAAGCCGGCGTGCAGGCCGGTTACCCGCGTACCGAAGACTTGAACGGCTACCAGCAAGAAGGCTTCGGCCCGATGGACCGTACCGTCACGCCGAACGGCCGTCGCGCCAGCACCGCACGCGGTTACCTGGATACCGCCAAGAAGCGCTCCACGCTGACCATCGTCACCCACGCCCTCACCGACAAGGTGTTGTTCGAAGGCAAGCGCGCCGTTGGCGTGCGTTACCTGATCGGCGCTGCCGAAGAGCGCGTTGAAGCCCGCGCGCGCAAGGAAGTGCTGGTGTGCAGCGGCGCAATCGCGTCGCCACAACTGCTGCAACGCTCCGGTGTCGGCCCGGCCAAGCTGCTGGAAAGCCTCGACATCCCGGTGGTCCATGACCTGCCAGGCGTCGGCGAAAACCTGCAGGACCACCTTGAGCTGTACCTGCAATATGCGTGCACTCAGCCCGTGTCGCTGTACCCGTCGCTGCTCTGGTACAACCAACCGGCGATCGGCGCCGAGTGGCTGTTCAACGGCACCGGCATTGGCGCCAGCAACCAGTTCGAAGCGGGCGGCTTCATCCGTACCCGTGAAGAATTCGAATGGCCGAACATCCAGTACCACTTCCTGCCGGTCGCGATTAACTACAACGGCAGCAACGGTGTGAAAGAGCACGGCTTCCAGGCGCACATGGGCTCCATGCGTTCGCCAAGCCGTGGCCGCGTGCAATTGAAGTCGAAGAACCCACGGGACTACCCGAGCATCCTCTTCAACTACATGGCCACCGAGCAGGACTGGCAGGAATTCCGCGACGGCATCCGCCTGACCCGTGAAATCATGCAGCAGCCGGCACTCGACCAGTACCGTGGCCGCGAAATCAGCCCAGGCATCGACGTGCAAACCGATGAGCAGCTCGACAAGTTCATCCGCGAGCACGCCGAAACCGCGTTCCACCCGTCCTGCTCGTGCAAGATGGGCACCGACGAAATGGCTGTCGTCGATGGCGAAGGCCGCGTGCATGGCATGCAGGGTCTGCGCGTGGTCGATGCGTCGATCATGCCGATCATCACCACCGGTAACCTGAACGCGCCGACGATCATGATCGCCGAGAAAATCGCCGACAAGATCCGTGGCCGCCAGCCGCTGCCGCGCAGCACCGCCGACTACTATGTGGCCGGCGATGCGCCGGTGCGTGGCAAGCCGATGCGTGAAATTGCGCAGTAACTGAAATACCGCGTTGCCTGTATCGCAGGCAAGCCAGCTCCCACAGTTGATCGAGTTCGCCTGAACAACGTGATCACCTGTGGGAGCCGGGCTTGCCCGCGATGAGGACCGACCGGCCAATGCAAAACCCCTCCTTGATCAGCTACTCTGTTTGCCTGCCCGCGACGAGCCGCCCACAAGGAAGGCCCCATGTTCGACCACCACGCCACACTCAAAAAACACTTCAGTGCCCTGCGCACCCGCGCCGAATTCTTCTCGCTGCGCTACGTACGCGAATCCGGCCAGTACCTGGCCGTACGCAAAAACGTCGCTGAACCACCGCACCTGAACCACGACGAAGGCGCCATGCTCACCGTGCGTCTCAACGGTGTGGAAGCCTACGCGGCGACCAACGACATTTCCCTGCCTGGCCTGCAAGCCGCCCTTGAGCGCGCCGAACAGCAAGCCCGGTTGATCAAGCCCCACGC
This sequence comes from Pseudomonas sp. AC112, assembly GCF_979253545.1. Lineage (NCBI taxonomy): Bacteria > Pseudomonadati > Pseudomonadota > Gammaproteobacteria > Pseudomonadales > Pseudomonadaceae > Pseudomonas > Pseudomonas sp. AC112. The sequence continues at coordinate 2,751,459 of NZ_CEEDCM010000001.1, read as the reverse complement.
CCTGCTCGACCTGCGCGACCAGCATGTCTCCAGCGATGTGGCGGACTACCTGTCCCCCGCACTCAATCAGCCATTCCCGTCCCTGAGCGACTGCTACCAATTGCTGGGCGACGAATCCGCCGCGGTGCCCAAGGACGAGCGCCTGGTGAGCTGGGAAGTCAGCCTCGGCCTGACCCATGTCGAGCAGATCTATCTCAACAACGCCGGCGCCGAGTTGCGCCAGGCCCAGCGCTTCGTGTTCCCCGGCGTCAATGTCACGGCCTACGATGGCAACGACAGCCAGAGCCGCACCCTGGGCGGCAGCAACTTTGGCCAGCAAGGCGGCTTTGATGTGATCAGCCGCTTCGGCCTGGTCGGCGCAGCGCCACGCATTGCCGACGAAGCCCTGCAACTGCTGCTCGCGCCCAACACCCCCAATGGCCCGCGCGACCTGTTGCTGATGCCTGACCAGATGATCCTGCAGATCCACGAATCCATCGGCCACCCGCTGGAGCTGGACCGCATCCTGGGTGACGAGCGCAATTACGCCGGCACCAGTTTTGTGAAGGCCAGCGACTTCGGCCATCTGCACTATGGCTCCAAGTTGCTTAACGTGACGTTCGACCCGGACATCCCAGAGCAACTCGCCAGCTACAGCCATGACGACGACGGCACGCCCGCCAGCAAGCAGTTCCTGATCCGCGAAGGGTTGCTGCTCAAACCGCTGGGCGGTGCGCTGTCGCAATTCCGTTCGGGTATGAGCGGCGTGGCCAATAGCCGGGCCAGCAGTTGGAACCGTGCGCCCATCGACCGCATGGCCAACCTGAACATCGAAGCGGGCGACAAGAGCCTGGCACAACTGATCGGCGGTATTGAAAGCGGCATCCTGATGTCGACCAACCGCTCATGGTCCATCGACGACGCGCGCAACAAATTCCAGTTCGGCTGCGAATGGGGTCAATTGATCGAGAACGGCGAGCTCAAAGGTGTGGTGAAGAACCCTAACTACCGCGCCATTTCTGCCAACTTCTGGCGCAACCTCAGCGCGGTCGGTGACGCCAGCACCTTCAAGGTCCTGGGCACGCCGAACTGCGGCAAAGGCGAACCCAACCAGGTGATTCGCGTCGGCCATGCGTCGCCGGCCTGCGTATTCAGTGATGTCGACGTATTTGGGGGAGACGCCTGATGAACAACTTCAAGGCATTGGTGGAGTGGCTCAAACACGCCATCACCGAGAATGAACAATTCCACCTCGGCTATGCGGATGAAGCGTCCGAATTCGTGCGCTTCAATCACGCCAAGGTGCGCCAGGCGGGCCAGGTGCAACAGGCCAGCCTCAACCTGAAACTGATCAATGATGGCCGCCACGCCGACCTCGGCATCACCCTTGCCGGCGAGCCCGCGCTGGACCGCCAGCGTTTGGCCGATGGCCTGCAACAGTTGCGCGAAACCCTGCCGCTGCTGCCACAAGACCCGTACCTGCTGCTGAACCACAACGCCTGGCAAAGCAACAACGAACAAACCCGCCCGCTGCCGGAACTGGCCCAGGTATTGGAAGACATCAGCCGGGCCGCCCAAGGCGTGGACCTGGTCGGCTTTTATGCGGCCGGCCCCATCAGCCGGGGCTTTGCCAGTTCATCGGGCGCCTTCGGCTGGCACCAGGCCAATAGCTTCAACTTCGACTTCAGTCTGTTCCACGCCAATGGCGAAGCGGTAAAGGCCAGCTACGCCGGGCACACTTGGGACAGCGCCGAGTTTGCCGCGCGCTTCCAACAGGCCCGCGAGCAGCTTGAATTCCTCGGCCGTCCACTGCACAAGCTGGCCCCCGGACACTATCGCGCCTACCTCGCCCCGGCGGCGATTGAAGAAATCATCAGCATCATCACCTGGGGCGGGTTTTCCGCCCAGGCCATCGCCAGCAAGGGCAGTTCGCTGCAAAAGCTGTATGCCGGTGAACAGTCCCTGAGCCCGCTGGTGACAGTAGCGGAACAGATCAGCGGCTCCCTGAGCCAGGCGTTTTCCACCGAAGGTTACCCGCGCGGCGACGTCACGCTGATCAAGGCGGGGCAAGCCGACGGCCAATTGATCAACTCGCGCAGCGCGGCTGAATATGGTTTGAGCACTAACGGCGCAAGCAGCGATGAATCGCCCAGCGCCTTGCAAATGGCGGCGGGCAGCCTGGCCCAGGCCGATATCCTCAAGCAGTTGGGCACCGGGCTGTACATCAGCAACCTGTGGTACCTGAACTACTCCGACCTGCCGGCGGCGCGCCTGACCGGCATGACGCGCTTTGCCACCTTCTGGGTGGAGGATGGCGAGATCAAGGCGCCGGTCAGCACCATGCGCTTTGATGACAGCGTCTACAACCTGCTCGGCGCGCAGTTGGAAGCCCTGACCGCTGATCGGGAGCTGCTGCTGTCCGCCAGCACCTACAGCCAGCGCAACACCGCCTCCAACCTGCTGCCAGGGGCCTTGGTCAAACGCCTGACCTTAACCTTGTAAATACAAAACCCTTGTGGGAGCGGGCTTGCTCGCGAAGGCGGCGTATCAGTCAACTTATCCGGTGGCTGGCGCTCCGCCTTCGCGAGCAAGCCCGCTCCCAAACTGTCTTGCGGTTACTTCCGACACCTCGACTCAATCCTTCCTACCGTCAAATCCCATCTCACGCTTGCTCCAGCGTGCTCAGTTGTCGCGCTTAAAAAACCTCGTTATAAGGGTTAGTGGCATCCCGCCACCCTCACCCACGAGAGCACGACCTTGCCCGGGAAGGGCAAGCTGGAGCGTTGACATGAACCATGGAAGTTTTGTCATTGAAAAGCTGTTCAAGCACTACAACGTTCATGTTGAGCAGCTGGGAAACGATTCGGAAAAAAAGACCGTCCTGATGGTCAACGGTGCGCTGTCCACCACACGCTCCTTCGCCCGCACCAGCAAATGCCTGGCCGAGCACTTCAATGTGTTGCTGTTCGACCTGCCGTTCTCCGGCTATTCCCGCGAACACAACACTGACCTCGACCTGGTGACCAAGGACGACGAGGTGCAAATGCTGCGCGCCCTGGTCGAGCGCTTCCAGGTCAACCATCTGGTGTCGGCCTCCTGGGGAGGCATCTCCACGTTGCTGACCCTGGCGCACAACCCACCCTCCATCGAAAGCTCAGTGGTGATGGCCCTCGCGCCCAACCTCAACCAAGCCATGCTCGACTATGTGGAACGCGTGCGCGTATTGATCGAGGCCGATGACAAGTCTGCCGTCGGCCACTTGCTCAATGAAACCGTGGGCAAGTATTTGTCGCCCCGGCTCAAGCGCAACAACCACCGGCACCTGTCGACCATGGCCACCACCGAATACCGCCAGGCGCGTTTTCATATCCACCAAGTGTTGGCCTTGGGCGATGGCAACTACCTGCCGGCACTGCGGCAGATTGAAACGCCGGTGCACTTCCTCAACGGCGCCCTGGACGAATACACCCCCGCCGCCGAGGCGCAGTTGTTCAAGCAATACGTGGGGCGCAGCAGTTTTGCTGTGGCTGAACATACTGGCCACTTGCTCGACCTTGAATCCAACGAAGCCGCCGTGGCGGTGCACCGTGAACTGCTGGATTTCCTGGTGGGAAAACGCGCGACGAATGGCGCATAATCGCCAACACATAGCCTGCTAACCAAAAAGGGTTTCCATGCCGAACCGCGTCCCGCTCGATGCCAAGACCGCCCGCTGGCTCCCCTGGGTGGTCGCGATAGCCTTCTTCATGCAGTCGCTGGACGGGACGATCCTCAACACGGCATTGCCGGCCATGGCCCGGGACCTCGCGGAAAACCCGCTGCGCATGCAAGGGGTGGTGATCGCCTACATGCTCACCGTCGCCTTGCTGATCCCGGCGTCGGGCTGGATCGCCGACCGCTTCGGCACCAAGAAAATCTTCTTTGGCGCAATCATGCTGTTCAGCATTGGCTCACTGCTGTGCGCGCTGTCCAGCAGCTTGACCATGTTGGTGGGCGCTCGGGTGATCCAAGGCCTGGGCGGTGCGCTGATGCTGCCGGTCGGGCGGCTAGTGGTGCTGCGCGCGTATCCGCGCTCCGAACTGGTGCGCATCATGGGCTTCATCACCATCCCCGGCCTGCTTGGCCCATTGCTCGGCCCGACCATGGGCGGCTGGATGGTGCAATACCTGACCTGGCACTGGATCTTCCTGATCAACCTGCCGGTGGGCATGGTCGGTTGTTATGCCGTGTGGAAACTGATCCCCGACCTGCGCGGCAGCGAACGCACGCGCTTTGATGGCATCGGCTTTCTATTGTTTGGCGCGGCGATGGTGCTGATCACCATCGCCATGGAAGGCCTGGGCGAACTACACCTGCCACACCTGCGGGTGATGTTGCTGCTGTTCGGCGGGCTGGCGTGCCTGGCGGCGTACTGGCTGCGCGCCGGGCACATCGACAACCCACTGTTCTCGCCGGTGCTGTTCAAGACCCGCACCTTTGCCGTGGGCATTCTCGGCAACCTGTTCGCGCGGCTGGGCAGCGGCGCCTTGCCGTTCCTGGTACCGCTGCTGTTGCAGGTAGCGCTGGGTTACTCGCCGTCCGAAGCGGGCATGAGCATGTTGCCCCTGGCAGCGGCGGCGATGTTTGCCAAATCCATCGCCCGCACGCTGATCGAACGCCTCGGCTACCGCGTCGTGCTCACCGGCAACACCCTGGCGCTGGGCATCATGCTCGCCAGCATGGGCCTGGTCAGCGAGCATACGCCCTACCCGCTGCTGTTGTGCATGCTGGCAGTACTGGGGGCGATCAACTCCCTGCAATTCACGGCAATGAACACCGTCACCCTGATCGACCTCGACGACGCCCAGGCCAGCAGCGGCAACAGTTTGCTGTCGGTGGTGGCGCAGTTGTCCCTCAGCCTGGGCGTGGCCTGTGCCGGTGCATTGCTCGGCGGTTTTACTGCCGAAACCGGCAATGACGGTGTGGAAAGCGTCCTCGGCGCGTTCCAACTGACCTTCCTCACGGTAGGCATCATGGCGATGCTGGCGGCGGCGATCTTCTTGCAATTGTCGCCAACCGACGGCAAACGGGTGGTCAGCCGCGAGCACGATATCGAGCATTAACAGGCTTCTCGTCTAGAACTTGCGGGGAAATTCCCACGAGACTGGTACACTGCGCGACATTTTGTTTTGCAGAGCCAGTCCCGTGACTACCATCGCCACCGCTTTTAATACTTTGCCCCTGTCCGCCGCCATGCTGGCTAACCTCGACTCGCTGGGTTATGTCGAGATGACGCAGATCCAGGCGCAAAGCTTGCCGGTGATCCTCAAAGGGCTGGACCTGATTGCCCAGGCCAAGACCGGCAGCGGCAAGACCGCTGCATTCGGCATCGGCCTGTTGAACCCGATCAACCCGCGCTACTTCGGCTGCCAGGCCCTGGTGATGTGCCCGACCCGTGAGCTGGCTGACCAGGTCGCCAAGGAAATCCGTCGCCTGGCCCGTGCCGAAGACAACATCAAGGTACTGACCCTGTGCGGCGGCGTGTCCCTCGGCCCGCAGATCGCCTCCCTGGAACACGGCGCCCACGTCATCGTCGGCACCCCAGGCCGTATCCAGCAGCACCTGCGCAAAGGTTCGCTGGTGCTGGACGGGCTCAACACGCTGATCCTCGACGAAGCCGACCGCATGCTCGACATGGGCTTCTACGACGCCATCGAAGACATCATCAGCAAGACCCCGCCACGCCGCCAGACCCTGCTGTTCTCGGCCACTTACCCGGTGAGCATCAAGCAGCTTGCTTCCAAATTCATGCGCGCGCCGCAGCAGGTGAAGGCCGAAGCCTTCCACTCCGATGACCAGATCGAGCAGCGTTTCTACGAGATCTCGCCGGAAGAGCGCATGGACGCGGTGACCAAGGTCCTGGCGCATTTCCGCCCGGCCTCCTGCGTGGCCTTCTGCTTTACCAAGCAGCAAGTGCAGGAAACCGTGGATCACCTGACGTCCAAAGGCATCTCCGCCGTCGGCCTGCATGGCGACCTGGAACAGCGCGACCGAGACCAGGTGTTGGCGATGTTTGCCAACCGCAGTACGTCGGTGCTGGTCGCTACCGACGTGGCCGCCCGTGGTTTGGACATTGATTCGCTGGACATGGTGATCAACGTCGAACTGGCCCGCGACTCGGAAATCCACATCCACCGCGTCGGCCGTACCGGTCGCGCCGGTGAGACCGGGATTGCCATCAGCCTGGTCGCCCCGTCCGAAGCGCACCGCGCCCAGGCCATTGAGCAACTGCAGAAGTCGCCGCTGAACTGGGACCAACTGGACAACCTCAAGCCGCAAAGCGGTGGTCCGTTGCTGCCACAGATGAGCACCCTGTGCATCGCTGCCGGGCGTAAAGATAAAGTCCGCCCGGGTGACATCCTCGGCGCACTGACTGGTGACGCCGGCATTCCCGGTGCCCAGGTCGGCAAGATCGCGATCTTTGACTTCCAGGCTTTCGTGGCCGTGGAGCGCGGGATCGCCAAACAGGCGTTGCAGCGCTTGAACGACGGCAAGATCAAGGGCCGTTCGTTGCGCGTGCGCATCCTGTAACACTCTGCGATCCAATGTGTGTGTGTGGCTTGCTGTGGTGAGCGGGCTTGCCCCGCGCTGGGTTGCGAAGCAGCCCCAAAATCTTGGGAGCGCTACGCACTCCAGCGCGGGGCAAGCCCGCTCACCACAACAGCCCTCTCCCACATTCAATTGCATTTCATATCAAGTTTTTGTGAGGACAAAGCTGTGCGCTCGACCGAAGTTGTGATCATTGGCGCCGGCGCCGCAGGCTTGATGTGTGCACTGACCGCTGCCGGGCGTGGGCGCAAGGTGATGTTGATCGACCATGCCAACAAGGCCGGCAAGAAGATCCTGATGTCCGGCGGTGGCCGCTGCAACTTCACCAATATGTACACCGAGCCGGCCAACTTCCTCTCGCATAACGAACACTTCTGCAAATCCGCCCTGGCGCGCTACACCCAGTGGGATTTCATCGGCCTGGTAGCCAAGCACGGCGTGCCCTACCACGAGAAAAAACTCGGCCAGCTGTTCTGCGATAACAAGTCCAGCGACATCCTGGGCATGCTGCTCGATGAGTGCATCCAGGTCGGTGTGAGCCTGAACCTGGACACGTCGGTCCAGGAGATTGCCAGGCTGGAAGCCGGGTATCAGCTGCAAACCACCTTGGGTGAACTGCGCTGCGAATCCTTGGTGATCGCCACGGGCGGCTTGTCGATTCCGACCCTGGGCGCCACCGGTTTTGGTTATCAGGTGGCCAAGCAATTCGGCCACGAATTGCTGCCGACGCGCGCCGGGCTGGTACCGTTCACCATCACCGATCAGCTCAAGGACTTGTGCGGCGAGTTGTCGGGCACGTCGGTGGATTGCCTGGTCAGCTGCAACGGCCAGAGCTTTCGCGAGAACATCCTGTTTACCCACCGCGGCCTGAGCGGGCCGGCGGTTTTGCAGATTTCCTCGTACTGGGAACCGGGCGACACGGTGGAGATCAACCTGCTACCCGACCACGACGCCCACAGCTGGCTGCAACAGCAACAGGCCGAGCGCCCCAACAGCGAGCTGAAAACCCTGCTGGGCGAGATCTTCACCAAGAAGATGGCCAACCTGCTGGCAGACAGCTGGTTCGTGTCCAAGCCGATGAAGCAGTACACCCACGCTGAAATTGCCGACATCGCGCAGAAACTCGGCAGTTGGCAATTGGTGCCGGCGGGCACCGAGGGCTATCGCACCGCCGAGGTGACCCTGGGTGGGGTGGACACGCGGGAGGTGTCCTCCAAGACCATGGAATCGCTGAAAAGCCCCGGCCTGTACTTTATCGGTGAAGTACTGGATGTGACCGGTCACCTGGGCGGCTTCAACTTCCAGTGGGCGTGGGCGTCCGGCTATGCCGCCGCGCAATACGCCTGACAAAAGGCTGTACTCGGTCAAAATGTGGGAGCTGGCTTGCTTGCGATAGCGGGGGTGAATTCATCGCCGCCATCGCAGGCAAGCCAGCTCCCACTTTCGTTTCGGGGTGGCACTCAAAAATATGCAATGAGATGTGATTGCCACGCTTGCCGTGACGTCACTGATGGCTCAATTTAACGGCATCGTCCCGGAAGACTCCAGACTTCATGTCATCGACCTCGTTCAAGCAGTCCATGCGGCGCCTGTGGGCGCTGGATAAATTCAGCTACAGCATTCGGGTATTCATCGCCCTCACCGGCAGCATGGCGCTGTGCTGGTATCAGGATGAAATGACGCTGCTGATCCCGTTGTTCCTGGGGATTATCGCCAGTGCCCTGGCCGAGACCGATGACAGTTGGCAAGGCCGGCTCAACGCCCTGGCGGTGACGCTGGTGTGTTTCAGCATCGCCGCGCTGTCGGTGGAGCTGCTGTTCCCTTACCCGTGGATCTTCGCGATCTCCCTGGCCCTGGCCACCTTCTGCCTGACCATGCTCGGCGCCTTGGGCGAACGTTATGGCGCGATTGCATCCGCGACGCTGATCCTGTCGGTGTACACCATGATCGGCGTGGACCAGCGTGGCGGCGCCGTTTCCGACTTCTGGCACGAACCGCTGCTGCTGGTGGCCGGTGCCGCCTGGTACGGCGCACTGTCGGTGCTGTGGCAGGCGCTGTTTTCCAACCAGCCGGTGCAACAGAGCCTGGCACGGTTGTTTCGCGAGCTGGGGCGTTACCTCAAGCTCAAGTCGTCGCTGTTCGAACCGATCCGCCAACTGGATGTGGAAGCACGACGCCTGGAACTGGCCCAGCAGAACGGCCGCGTGGTGGCAGCGCTGAATGCGGCGAAGGAAATCATCCTGCACCGTGTAGGCAATGGTCGTCCCGGTTCGAAAGTCAGCCGCTACCTGAAGCTGTACTTCCTGGCCCAGGACATCCACGAACGCGCCAGCTCGTCCCACTACCCCTACAACGCCCTGGCCGAGGCCTTCTTCCACAGCGACGTGCTGTTCCGCTGCCAACGGCTGCTGCGCCAGCAGGGCAAGGCCTGCCAGACCCTGGCCGAATCGATCCAGATGCGCCAGCCATTCATCTATGACGACAGCTTCGCCGAAGCCTTGGGTGACCTGAACGCCTCCCTGGAACACCTGCGCATCCAGAGCAACCCGGCCTGGCGCGGCCTGCTGCGCTCGTTGCGCGCGCTGGCGGCCAACCTGTCCACGCTGGACCGCCTGCTCGGCGACGCCAGCAACCCCGACAGCCTGGCGGACGCCACTGACAGCAACCTGCTGGACCGCGCCCCGCGCAACCTCAAGGAAATGTGGACGCGCCTGCGCACGCAGATGACGCCCACCTCGTTGCTGTTCCGCCATGCGCTGCGCCTGTCCCTGGCGCTGACCGTGGGCTACGGCATGCTGCATGCGATCCATGCGTCCCAGGGCTACTGGATCATCCTCACCACGCTGTTCGTGTGCCAACCGAACTACGGTGCCACTCGACGCAAGCTCGGCCAGCGGATCATCGGCACCGCCATCGGCCTTACCGTGGCCTGGGCGCTGTTCGACCTGTTCCCGAGCCCCTTGGTGCAGTCGATGTTCGCTATCGCCGCCGGCCTGGTGTTCTTTATCAACCGCACCACCCGCTACACCCTGGCCACCGCCGCCATCACCTTGATGGTGCTGTTCTGCTTCAACCAGGTCGGCGATGGCTACGGACTGTTCCTGCCGCGCTTGTTCGATACCTTGCTCGGCAGCTTGATTGCAGGCCTGGCGGTGTTCCTGTTCCTGCCCGACTGGCAGGGCCGTCGCCTGAACAAAGTGCTGGCCAATACCCTGAGCTGCAACAGCATTTACCTGCGCCAGATCATGCAGCAATACGCCGCCGGCAAGAGCGACGACCTGGCCTACCGCCTGGCCCGACGCAACGCACACAACGCCGATGCGGCGCTGTCCACCACGCTGGCGAACATGCTGATGGAGCCGGGGCACTTCCGTAAGGAAGCAGACGTGGGCTTCCGCTTCTTGGTGCTGTCGCACACCTTGCTCAGTTATTTGTCCGGGCTGGGCGCACACCGCGAGACCCAATTGCCAGCCGAAGTGCGCGAGCACCTGATCGATGGCGCCGGAAATACCCTGGCGGCGAGCATCGATGAAATCGCCACGGGGTTGGCCAACAAGCAGCCGGTTGCGATTCAGAGCGATGCCGAGGAAGCGCTGGCGGCGGACCTGGAGCAGATGCCGGACGAGATCGATGAGGGGCAACGGTTGGTGCAGACACAGTTGGCGTTGATTTGTCGGCAGTTGGGGCCGTTGCGTACGCTGGCGGCGCACTTGATCAAGGACACCAGCGCGGCTTAGGCCGTTATCGCCGGCAAGCCGGCACCTACAGGGGAACGCATTCCAATGGTAGGAGCCGGCTTGCCGGCGATAGGGCCCTCAAGCGCACTACATCCCATGCTGCTTCATCAACCGCGCATAACTGCCATCCGCCTTCATCTTCGCAATCTCCCGGTCAAAGCTGGCAACAATCTGCGCGTGCTCGGGGTTCTTCAGGCTTACCAGGATATGCAGGCTATTTTCACTCAACGGCGTGGGTAAAAACTCCACCGCGTTGCGCACGCGGGCCGACTCGCGCGAGAGGTAATAGCGCGCCACATACTCATCTTCCACGGTCAGCCGCACGCGCTGCGCCGCCAGCATGCGCACGGCCATGGCGAAGTTATGCACCGGCACCTTCTGCAACTGCGCATCCCCATCGAACGCCGCCGAATAGGCATACCCGCGCACCACGGCGATGGGGTAGTCGTGCAATTGCCCGAGGTTCTGGTACTCGATGGGATCGTCGCGACGCTTGAGAAAGCGCACGCGGTTGAGCAGGTATTCGCCAGAGAACTGCCCCAACTGGGTGCGGGCATCGTCGTACCAGGCGTTGACCAGCACGTCATAACGTCCGTCGCCCACGCCCATCAGTGCCCGGGCCCAGGGCACCTGTTCGAAATCACTGGCGTAACCGGCGCGGGCCAGGGCCGTGCTGACGATGTCGGTGGCCAGCCCGCCGTTGATCAGGGTCGCATCGGTAAAGGGTGGCCAGGCGTCCGCTACCAGGCGCAAACGCTGTGCGAATGCCGGCTGGGCCAGCAGCAACACTCCAATCAAAGCAACGGCACGAGTCAATCGCGGCATGCTCAAAGTCCTTGGCAGGCAGGCGGTGGCCTTGGCTCAGGCGGGGCCCGAGGTCCTAACAGTAGCTCAGATTACACAAAGAAACCGGCGCCGAACGCACTCAATGATGGCAAATTGATTTCACTCACAAAAATAGCTGATTTAGACAGCGCCGCCGGCTGCGCTTACTATCGGGAACAGACATTTATAAGAGAACACGCCATGACAGTTGAATGGGTCTGCAAACATCACAATGACCTCGGCAAGGAACAGCTCTACGCCATCCTGCGCTTGCGCAACGAGGTGTTTGTCGTTGAGCAGAAATGCGTCTACCAGGATCTCGACGGGCAGGACCTGGAAGGCGACACCCATCACCTGATGGCCTGGCAGGACGACCAGTTGGTCGCTTACCTGCGCCTGCTGGACCCAGAGTCACAGGGCGGTGATGTGGTGATCGGCCGGGTGATTGTAGCGCCGGTTGCGCGCGGCACCGGGCTGGGGCATCGGATGATGGAAGAAACCCTCAAGCAGATTGCCGAAATCTGGCCGCAGACGCCGATATTCCTGTCAGCCCAGGCGCATTTGCAGGGGTACTACGGGCGGTATGGGTTTGTAGTGGCGGGTGAGGAATACCTTGAGGATGATATTCCGCACATCGGCATGCGCCGCGACTGAGGGTCTCGCCGCAGGCAAGCCCCACATTCAACCGGGTATACCTATGGAAATGCGGTCGAATGTGTGTGGGCTTGCTCGCGAAGGCATCAGGCGATTCACCACCTCCCTTCATGGGTAGCCCAACACCTGCTTGATCTGACCCAGATTCAGCTCGATCCACCGCCGATCAATCGCTCCCCAACTGCGAATCCGATAACACCCGGCATGGTTGCGGGCGCCGTCTTCCTGCTCGAACTCGCAGACGATATCCAAGTCGGCCAAGGCCGCAATCGTATCCTGGGCCGTACGCCGGGGCATGCCCGTCACCTCAGTCAACGCCGGCACACTGCTGGCCTGGCCGCTGTCGATCAGGTAGGCCACGTACAGGCGGCGGTAAAAGCTGCTCTTGGTCTTGCTCACATCCATGGTCGGTCGCCTTGTGCGGTCAGGGTTTGCCCTGCAGGTCGCGGTACGTGAGGTAGACCCGCAGGTCGAATTCCACCTGATGGTAGCCCGGCATCATGTACTCACAGAGTTTGTAGAATGCCTTGTTGTGGTCCGACTCCTTGAAGTGCGCCAGTTCGTGTACCACGATCATGCGCAGGAACTCCGGCGCCGCCTCCTTGAACAGTGCGGCAATGCGGATCTCTTTCTTGGACTTCAGGTTGCCGCCCTGCACCCGCGAGATCGTGGTGTGCAGGCCGAGGGCGCGATGGGTCAGGTCCAGGCGATTATCGAACAGCACCTTGTCGATCGCCGGCGCGTTGCGCAGGTGTTCCTGCTTCAAGGCCAGGGCGTAGGCATACAGGGCCTTGTCGCTTTGCACGGCGTGGCGTTCGGGGTATCGCTGTTCCAGGTAGGCACCCAACTGGTCCTTGGCGATCAGCTGGCGCACTTGCTCCTGGAGGGCGGCGGGATAGGCCTGGAGGTATTTCAGCGCGGTCATGGGGTCTGCAACAGGGCTTGGATGGCCGCCAGTGTAGCGAATTCAGCGCACGCGAGCGCGGCACCAGTGCGCTACTTCCTCGGCCATCAGCGGCTCTGACGCCAGCGGGCCCTGAATGAACGGGCAACCATTGGCCTTGAGCCACTGGGCTTGCTCCTGGGTCTCCACGCCCTCGGCGACGACCACCACATCAAAATGCCCGCACAGCTCGATGATGCTGCGCGCCATCACTGCATCCCGCGCGGAGCCCGGCAGGCGTGCGACCAATTGCGGGTCGAGCTTGAGCGTATCGAACGCCAGGTCGCGCAGATGCGCCAGGGAACAATTGCCCAGGCCAAAGTCATCCAGGGCGGTGCGCACGCCAATCTGGCGCAATAACCTGAGCTGCTTGGTCGACTCTTCCAGGTTGTTCATCAGGCTGTCTTCACTGATCTCCACCTCCAACTGGTGCCCCTGTAGCCCATGTCGCTCAAGCACCTGCTGCAGCTGGGTGGCCAGGTTGGGCATGTTGAACTGGTTGCTGCTCAGGCTCACGCTCAGCACCAGCTCATCATCGAAGGCGGCTTGCCACGCCTGGCGCTGGGCGCCGACTTGTTGATAGATCCACGTGCTCAGTTGGCTGATCAACCGCGCTTCTTCCAGCAACGGTAGGAACAGCCCCGGCGGTACATCGCCAACACTCGGGTGCTGCCAGCGCAGCAGCGCTTCGACGCCACGCACGCGCCCGTCCTCCAGGGCCACCTGAGGCTGGTAGACCAGGGTGAAATCCTTGTTTTGAATCGCCGTGCGCACGCTGTCTTCGAGCATCAGTCGCGAACGGGCGCGGCCGTTCATTTCCTGATCGTAATAGCGATATTGCTGACGGCCCGCACGCTTGGCTTCGTACATGGCGATGTCAGCCGCGCGCAGCAGGCCGTTCAGGTCCGAGCCGCAGTCCGGGAAGGTGGCGATGCCAATGCTGACGCCGAGCATCACGTCCAGGCCGTCCACCTGTTGGCAGATCGACACGCGTTCGATCAGTTTTTCCGCAATCTTCGCCGCCTGCTCGGGGAACTCCAGCTCCAGCAGCGCGGTGAATTCATCGCCGCCCATGCGCCCAAGAATGTCGTAGGACCGCAGGCAACCCTGTAATTGTTCAGAGACCCAACGCAGTACCCGGTCGCCGGCGTCATGGCCGAGGGAATCATTGACCCGCTTGAAACCGTCGAGGTCCAGGTAGAGCAACACCAGCGATTGCTCCAGCCGTTCGCTGCGCAGCAGGGTGTTCTCCACCGCCTGATAAAACCCGCGTCGGTTGAGCAACCCGGTCAATGGGTCGGTGACGGCCTGGAACTCCAGTTGCTGGTGCAGGTGGCGCACCTCGGACATATCCAGCACCGTCACCACCATCGCCTTCTGCTCAGCCGGCAACGGCGCACAGGACAACGCCACCGGCACCTGCTGGCCGCGGCCGGTGCGCAGGATCGCATCGTGCAGGCGCCAGGTCTCACTCTGGCGGTAAGCGCTGTGCATCTGCGATTCGAGCCACGTGGGCACATGGGGTTTTTGCAGGAAGCTCAAGAACTCTTGGCCTTGCAGCTCATCCATCTTCGCATTCAGCAGGCGTGAGATCGCCGGGTTGGCGTACTCGATCACGCCCTCCTCGCTGACCACCAGGATGCCTTCGGCGGCGTTGTCCAACACCGACGCATTAAAGGCGCGCGCAGACTCCAGGTCATGGCTCAGGCGCTGCAAGGCCCGGCGGTTGCGCTGGTGCTCCAGCAACGCCTGGACCTTGGGCTTGAGGATATGCGGGTCGAAGGGCTTGAACAGGTAATCGATGGCGCCGCTGGCGTAGCCTTCCAGCACGGCGGCGGGTGATTGGGCGTTGGCGCTGAGGAAGATGATCGGCGTCATGCGGGTGCGCTGGCTGCCACGCATCAGGCGGGCGACTTCAAAGCCGTCCATGCCGGGCATCTTCACATCCAGCAGTACCAGGTCGACTTCGTGCTGCAGCAGCAATTCGAGTGCTTCCAGGCCGGAACCTGCGGTGATCACCTGCCAGTCTTCCCGCTGCAAAAGTGCGCGCATGCTGAGCAGGTTTTCCGGGTAGTCATCGACCACCAAAAGAACCGAATCGCCATCGCCGTGGTGTGGAGCGCAATCCATGCTACGTCTCTTCCTTAAGGAGCTGCTCCGGTCACTTCTGAGATAAACCCGGATAAACGCTGAGGCCTCACTCTATCCCCGGTTCCAAAAAATCAGAAGTAATGGCGGTGCCATCATTGCGCCAATTTTCAGTAAGCCGACTAACGGTAAGTGCCTGAAGCCCACGGATCATGGGAAACATGGCTTTTTGACATTCCCTTGACGCCAATAAGTTGCCAGCAAACATTTAACAAGATGGTTAACACCACCTATAAAGAACCTGTCTGGCCCAAGGGCCATAGCCTACACCCCTCTGTAAAAAGGCCTACGCCATGATCGACCTATCTACCTGGAACCTCAGCATCCCGGTCGGCTCCCCGCCCGCCACCATCGACACCCCGAAGCTGATGAATGGCTTCAAAGACCAATATTTCCAGGCCGAAGGCAGCAACGTGCAATTCTGGACCCCCGTCACCGGCACCCGTACCGAAAATGCCGTGTACCCCCGCAGTGAACTGCGTGAGACCTACGCCGATGGGCGTTTACGCAACTGGACCTATTCGGATGCGGACAACTTTCTACGCGCCACCCTGCAAGTGAATCAGGTGCCGTCCACCGGCAAAATCGTGATTGGGCAGATCCATGCCTATGACAGCCAGAAGCCGCTGATCAAGCTGGAATATCAATTCAAGGAAAAGACCCAGACCGGCAATATTGTCGCCAAGGTACGCATGCGACCGGATGACGGCGAAGGGCGGGTGATCACCGTAGCCTCGAATGTGCCGCTGGAAAAAAGCTTTACCTACGTGATCAACCTCAATAAAGCCGGGTTGCTGAGCGTGTATGCCGCGGATGGAGAATGGAATGAGCGCATTGGTGCGGCGTGGGGCGCCAAGCCGTTGTACTTCAAGGCGGGGGCATATGTGCAGGACAACAGCGGGGACAGCAAGGAAGGCGCGCGGGTGACGTTTGCCAAGTTGGATATTGATCACGACTGAGCACGGGCTTATTTCGTGTAGGCCACGTCCGATGACGTCGATGGATCAATCGCGCATCAATACCTGTCTCAAACACCCCGATCCCCTGTAGGAGCCCGGCTTGCCGGCGATAGCGATGGCTCAGCCAACGGTTTCGGCGACTGACACACCGCCACTGTAGGAGCCGGCAAGTAGCCGATAATTCAAACAGTTTTTGTCCACTTTCTTTCACATTTCAGCTGACCAAATGATGAGTAAAAAGCCCGCATCACTGCGGGCTTTTCATACGTTAGCTTATGCAACTTATCAAAAATAATACTTCGAAACATTAGTCACACGCCTATAACAGGGTCATCCCACAAAGGGCGCTCGTTTAAATACAAAACCTTAACTACGCTGCCCTGACCTAAACGCCCAGCCGCCAGGAATTGGCTCAAGAGTAAAAATCGCACTTGATTGTACAGGGAATTGATCCTCTGGCACGCCGAAGACCATATAGGTATCAGAGCCTGGACCATTGTGTGAGCCTGTTGTTTGAAGACTGGCATAGGGAGCCGACCCTTGACCTGGGAGCTCCGCGAAACCATATCCTTGAACAGTTGCACTTATTACTTTAGCCATGACCGTATTCTCCGCAATTGAACTGAAAAAACCTGTGTAGCGCTAACATAAAACACCTAAATCCAATCATTTTCTACTGTCAGAAATAACAGGTACATCTCATTAAGTTCAAACCTGCACTCGCCTTTTCCTAACAGAATCAACACTTATGAAAAAAACACTATAAAAAAGCACGGTTATAAAAAATTCAACCCATCGACACTTAGGAAACAGCTCACGTACATTGAGATAAACTGCGCTTATAAAATTCTCCTCACGCCGGCTTTTTTATAACAGGCGGCGCTTATTTCAACTTGGCGCTTGCTAATTTCGTCTGGATATAAACCCAAAAAAATACATAGCAAGCAAATATAGAGACCTGTCAACATTGACAGTTGTTTCACCCGCAAACAAAACAGCAAGCCGTTAACACCTTCCAAGCAGAGGCAGCCGGGCTCGTACACGGTTTAAGTCAGCCACAAAAAAGCCCGCATCGCTGCGGGCTTCTCTTTAAACGACTGAGGCTTAGTTCACCTTAGCGTTCAACTCACCTTTCAGGTAACGCTGATACATCGCTTCCAACGAGATCGGCTTGATCTTCGAAGCATTACCGGCAGTACCGAAGGCCTCGTAACGCGCGATACAAACATCACGCATCGCGGTCACGGTGGCGCCGAAGAACTTACGCGGGTCGAACTCGCTTGGGTTGGTGGCCATCAGGCGACGCATGGCGCCGGTGGACGCCAAACGCAGGTCAGTGTCGATGTTGACCTTGCGCACGCCGTACTTGATGCCTTCGACGATTTCTTCAACCGGTACGCCGTAGGTTTCTTTGATGTCGCCGCCGTACTGGTTGATGATCGCCAGCCACTCTTGCGGGACCGAGGAAGAACCGTGCATCACCAGGTGGGTGTTGGGGATGCGCTTGTGGATTTCCTTGATGCGGTCGATGGCCAGCACGTCGCCGGTTGGCGGCTTGGTGAACTTGTAGGCGCCGTGGCTGGTGCCGATGGCGATGGCCAGGGCGTCGACTTGGGTCTTCTTCACGAAGTCAGCGGCTTCTTCCGGGTCGGTCAGCATCTGGCTGTGATCCAGCACGCCTTCGGCGCCGATGCCGTCTTCTTCGCCAGCCATGCCGGTTTCCAGGGAACCCAGGCAGCCCAGCTCGCCTTCAACCGATACGCCGCAGGCGTGCGCCATGGCCACGGTTTGTTGGGTGACGCGTACGTTGTACTCGTAGTCGGTCGGGGTCTTGCCGTCTTCGCCGAGGGAACCGTCCATCATCACCGAGCTGAAGCCCAGTTGGATGGAGCGCTGGCACACGTCAGGGCTGGTGCCGTGGTCCTGGTGCATGCACACCGGGATGTGCGGGAATTCTTCGATTGCGGCGAGTATCAAGTGACGCAGGAACGGGGCGCCAGCGTATTTGCGCGCACCGGCCGAAGCCTGGACGATCACGGGGGAGTCGGTCTTGTCAGCGGCTTCCATGATGGCGCGCATCTGCTCAAGGTTGTTGACGTTAAAGGCTGGGACGCCGTAGCCGAATTCGGCTGCGTGGTCCAGCATTTGACGCATGCTGATAAGTGCCATTGTGTTGTCTCTCCCGGTCGAGGGTCGTTAATCGTGCAAGCCTGCCGTAGCGGCGGCTGCTATTCAAGTTATTGCAGACCAGGCTTTACACACCTGGCTTGCTGAATCGTTATTGCTGTCAGGCTTACTGCGCTTTGCAGCCACGCCCGATCAAATCATCGGTGGCGACCCAGTAAACCAGGCCTTCCTCACCTTTTGTGTGAAACGCCAATTGGCCGTCGCTGTACAGCACGCCCGAGGCGGCAACGTCCTGCTTGAGGCGGTAAACCTGGTCGGAACCGCCCAAACGGACATCCACCTCGGATTTGGCCTGATTAGCAAAGCGCCAGTTCACCTCAGCCTTGCTGTCGCAGGTCCAGGTGGTCCACTTGTCGGCAGTTTCTGCCTTGTTGCTGAACATGTTCATGCTGCTGCAGCCGGCCAACAGGGCCAGGGCTGCCAGGGCGAAAACGCCTTTCATTGCCAATCCTCGTGAGGCGACCGACGGCCGCCAGTTGATCAGACCCGTCAAGGGCAACCCTGTTCCTGACCGTTGGGCGCGGCGTCGTATTTCTCCAGCCGTTCGTTGCCGATGCGCTTGTTGATCACCGGCATGGTCTCGGCTTGCCAGTCCGCCTGGTAGCAGCTCTTTTTCTGCTGTGCCGCAGGCTTGCCAGCGTCCGGCTCTGCGTTTGGCGTGCTGCCGCAGCCGGCCAACAGGCCCGCTGCGATCACCATTGCCAACGACTTGATCATGGGAACACTCCTTTTCCGGATCACGAGCCTCAGCCTTTGGCTCGGGTTTCCAGCACTTCAACGGCCGGCAGTACTTTGCCTTCGACGAATTCAAGGAACGCGCCGCCACCGGTAGAAATGTAGGAGATTTGGTCAGCAACGCCATATTTATCGATAGCTGCCAGGGTGTCGCCACCGCCAGCGATGGAGAAGGCCGAGCTTTCTGCGATGGCCTTGGCCAGCACTTTGGTGCCGTTACCGAACTGGTCGAATTCGAACACACCCACTGGACCGTTCCACAGGATGGTCTGCGAGGCTTTCAGCAGTTCGGCGAAGTTGGCTGCGGTTTGTGGGCCGATGTCCAAGATCATGTCGTCGGCGGCCACATCAGCGATCAGCTTGACGGTGGCTTCGGCGCTTTCGGCAAATTCCTTGGCGACCACAACGTCGACTGGTAATGGCACGCTGACTTTGGCGGCGATGGCACGGGCCGTGTCGAGCAGGTCCGGCTCGTACAGGGACTTGCCCACCGGATGACCGGCTGCGGCCAGGAAGGTGTTGGCAATGCCGCCGCCGACGATCAGCTGGTTGCAGATCTGGCTCAAGCTGTTGAGTACGTCCAGCTTGGTGGACACCTTGGAACCGGCGACGATGGCAGCCATCGGTTGCGCCGGCGCGCCCAGGGCCTTGCCCAGCGCGTCCAACTCAGCGGCCAGCAGCGGGCCAGCGGCAGCAACCTTGGCGAACTTGGCCACGCCATGGGTGGAGCCTTCGGCGCGGTGAGCGGTGCCAAATGCGTCCATCACGAACACGTCGCACAGCGCAGCGTATTGCTGGGCCAGTTCGTCGCTGTTCTTTTTCTCGCCCTTGTTGAAGCGTACGTTTTCGAACAACACGATGTCGCCAGCTTTGACGTCCACACCGCCCAGGTAATCAGCCACCAGCGGCACGTCGCGGCCCAGGGCCTTGCTGAGGTAATCGGCGACAGGCTTGAGGCTGTTTTCGGCGGAGAACTCACCTTCGGTCGGACGACCCAGGTGGGAGCAGACCATCACGGCCGCGCCTTTTTCCAGGGCCAGCTTGATGGTCGGCAGCGAGGCCAGGATTCGCGCATCGCTGGTGACAACACCGTCCTTGACTGGGACGTTGAGGTCTTCGCGGATCAGTACGCACTTACCTTGCAGATCGAGGTCGGTCATCTTCAACACGGTCATGGGTCGCAGTTCCTGAATTACTGTTGAGGTTGTTTAGAGGCGATGTGCAGATAATGTTCCGCAACATCCAGCATTCGGTTGGCAAAGCCCCATTCGTTGTCGAACCAGGCCAGGATATTCACCAGCCTCGGGCCGGAAACGCGGGTCTGGCTGGCATCGACAATCGCCGAATGCGGGTCATGGTTGAAATCGCAACTGGCGTGGGGCAACTCGGTGTAGGCCAGCAGACCTTTGAGCGGGCCGCTGGTGGCGGCATCGCGCAGGATCCGGTTGACCTCCGTCGCATCAGTGTCACTGACGGTCTGCATGGTGATGTCCAGGCAGGACACGTTCACCGTCGGCACCCGTACGGCTTTGGCCTGGATTCGCCCGGCAAGTTCCGGCAACAGTCGCTCGATACCGCGCGCCAGGCCCGTGGACACCGGAATCACTGACTGGAACGCCGAACGCGTACGGCGCAGGTCTTCGTGGTGATAGGCGTCGATCACCGGCTGGTCGTTCATCGCCGAGTGAATCGTGGTGATCGACACATAATCCAGGCCAATCGCCTGATCCAGCAGGCGCAAGAGCGGCACGCTGCAGTTGGTGGTGCAGGACGCGTTGGACACCAGCAGCTCATCGCCAGTCAGGCAATCCTGGTTAATGCCATAGACGATGGTGGCGTCGACATCCGCCTCGCTGGCCATCGGCTGGGAAAACAGCACACGCGGTGCGCCGGCGTCGAGGAAACGCTGGCCGTCGGCACGGGTGTGATAGACACCGGAACACTCCAGCACCAGGTCGACGCCCAGTGCTTTCCAGTCGATGCCTTCGGGGGTGGCACTGCGCAAGACCTGCACGCAGTTGCCATTAATATGCAGACAATCGCCCTCAACCCGTACTTCGCCGGGGAAGCGACCGTGGGTGGAGTCAAAGCGTGTCAGGTATTCGATGCTGGCCATGTCGGCCAGATCATTGATCGCAACAATTTCAAACCCGGCCGCCGCCCCTCGCTCGAACAGCGCACGCAAGACGCAACGACCAATGCGGCCGTAGCCGTTGAGTGCAACTTTGTAGGGACGGGGTTGGGGCATGGGGTTCTCGATTACCATTGGGTAATGGGGTGGCTGCTAGACCGCTTTCGCGAGCAAGCCCGCTCCCACATTTTGACCGCATTCTCATGCTGGAACTCGGTCAAGTGTGGGAGCGGGCTTGCTCGCGAAGAGGCCAGTCCAGCCACCCCAATTTACAGCCTTAGTCTTCCAGCAGCTCTTCAGCCTGACCCAGGATGTTTTCCAGGGTGAAACCGAACTCTTCGAACAACGCTGGCGCCGGCGCCGACTCACCGTAGGTGGTCATGCCGATCACGCGGCCTTCCAGGCCCACGTACTTGTACCAGTAGTCGGCGTGCGCCGCTTCGATGGCGATACGTGCGCTGACCTGCAACGGCAGCACCGATTGCTTGTAGCCAGCGTCCTGGGCTTCGAACACGCTGGTGCACGGCATGGACACAACACGTACGTTGCGGCCTTGCGCGGTCAGCTTGTCATAGGCTTGAACGGTCAGGCCCACTTCGGAACCGGTGGAGATCAGGATCAGCTCCGGCTCGCCGATGCAGTCCTTGAGCACGTAGCCACCACGGCTGATGTCGGCGATCTGTGCGTCGGTACGCACTTGGTGCTGCAGGTTCTGACGCGAGAAGATCAGCGCCGAAGGGCCGTCCTTGCGCTCGATGGCGTGCTTCCAGGCCACGGCGGATTCCACCGCGTCGGCTGGACGCCAGCAATCCAGGTTCGGCGTGGTACGCAGGCTGGTCAGTTGTTCGACCGGCTGGTGCGTCGGGCCGTCTTCGCCCAGGCCGATGGAGTCGTGGGTGTAGACATGGATAACACGCTTCTTCATCAGCGCAGCCATGCGTACGGCGTTGCGGGCGTACTCCATGAACATCAGGAAGGTCGCGCCGTAAGGCACCAGGCCGCCGTGCAGGGACACGCCGTTCATGATGGCGCTCATGCCGAACTCACGCACGCCGTAGTACATGTAGTTGCCGCTGGCGTCTTCAGCCGAGACACCTTTGCAGCCTTTCCACAGGGTCAGGTTGGAACCGGCCAGGTCAGCCGAGCCGCCAAGGATCTCAGGCAGCAGCGGGCCGAAGGCGTTCAAGGTGTTCTGGCTGGCTTTACGGCTGGCGATGGTCTCACCCTTGGCCGCGACTTCGGCGATGTAGGCCGAGGCTTTTTCCGAGAAGTCGGCAGGCAGGTCACCGGCCAGGCGACGGACCAGCTCATTGGCCAGCTCCGGGAATTCAGCGGAGTAGGCCGCGAAACGCTGGTCCCACTCGGCTTCGGTGGCCAGGCCTTTTTCCTTGGCATCCCATTCGGCGTAGATGTCGGCCGGGATTTCGAACGGGCCGTGGTTCCACTTCAGGGCTTCACGGGTCAGGGCGATTTCCGCGTCACCCAGTGGGGCGCCGTGGCAGTCTTCTTTGCCCTGCTTGTTCGGCGAACCGAAACCGATGGTGGTCTTGCAGCAGATCAGGGTCGGCTGTGCGCTCTTGCGGGCGGTGTCGATGGCGGTCTTGATCTCTTCCGGATCGTGGCCGTCGACGTTGCGGATCACCTGCCAGTTGTAGGCTTCGAAACGCTTAGGGGTGTCATCGGTGAACCAGCCTTCGACTTCACCGTCGATGGAGATGCCGTTGTCATCGTAGAACGCGATCAGCTTGCCCAGGCCCAGGGTGCCGGCCAGGGAAGCGACTTCGTGGGAAATGCCTTCCATCATGCAGCCATCACCCAGGAACACATAGGTGTGGTGATCGACGATGTCGTGGCCAGGGCGGTTGAACTGCGCGCCCAGGACTTTTTCAGCCAGCGCGAAGCCAACGGCGTTGGCCAGGCCTTGACCCAGGGGACCGGTGGTGGTCTCGACGCCTGGGGTATAGCCGAATTCCGGGTGGCCCGGGGTGCGGCTGTGCAGTTGACGGAAGCTCTTGAGGTCGTCGATGGTGACATCGTAGCCGGTCAGGTGCAGCAGCGAGTAGATCAGCATCGAGCCATGGCCGTTGGACAGCACGAAGCGGTCACGGTCGGCGAACGAGGGGTTGCTCGGGTTGTGTTTCAGGTAGTCACGCCACAGGACCTCGGCGATATCCGCCATGCCCATGGGGGCACCGGGATGGCCGCTGTTGGCTTTTTGCACGGCATCCATGCTGAGGGCACGAATGGCGTTGGCACGCTCACGACGGCTGGGCATCGCTGATCTCCTGAGGTTTGAATATAAAAGAAACGGAAAAAAGGACCGGCATTTTCCCTCAGCCACCGCCTGCGGGCAATGACAGATAGTCACTTGAAGGTGTTTTTCCTGTGCTTTGGGCGGCAATCGCCTGCAGAAACGTTTAACGGGTTCGTCTAGAGGTTATAGCGGCTGCTTATAACCGCCACTTATCGTTCAATATCAAAACTTTTTGATATTGGCCTTGCGAGTACTTCCACCCATCACTAGACTGCTGGCCTTATGAACCTACCCGTGCCCTCACTGCGCCCCGACGACGGCGATGAACTGGCAGCCTTGTGCAAGGCCGCTGGCGATCCGTTGCGCCTGAACGTATTGCGCGCACTGGCCAACGATTCCTTCGGCGTACTGGAGTTGGCGCAGATCTTTGCCATCGGCCAGTCCGGCATGAGCCACCACTTGAAGGTACTGGCCCAGGCCGACCTGGTGGCCACCCGCCGCGAAGGCAATGCGATTTTCTACCGCCGCGCCCTGCCCCACACCGAACTGCTCGGCGGCAAGCTGCACGCCGCCCTGCTCGAAGAAGTGGACAACCTGAGCCTGCCGGGCGACGTGCAGTCGCGCATCGGCCAGGTGCATGGGCAACGCGCTGCCGCGAGCCAGGACTTTTTCGCACGGGTTGCAGAGAAATTTCGTGCCCAGCAGGACCTGATCGCCGGCTTGCCCCAGTACCGAGACAGCGTACTGGCGCTACTGGACAAGCTGAGCTTCAGTCATGAGGCCACGGCGCTGGAAGTCGGCCCTGGCGATGGCGGTTTCTTGCCCGAGCTGGCACGGCGCTTCCAGCAGGTCACGGCCCTGGACAACAGCCCGGCGATGCTCGAACTGGCGCGCCAGCTGTGCGAACGCGAATCGCTGGGCAATGTCAGCCTGCAGTTGGCGGACGCACTGAATAGCACGACGATCAAGGCCGACTGCGTGGTGTTGAATATGGTGCTGCACCATTTCGCCGCCCCCGCCGACGCCCTCAAGCAAATGGCCGGGCTGCTGCACCCCGGCGGTAGCCTGCTGGTTACGGATTTATGCAGCCACAACCAGAATTGGGCCAGGGAGGCCTGCGGTGATCTCTGGTTGGGTTTTGAACAGGACGATCTGGCCCGTTGGGCCACCGCTGCGGGACTCGTTCCCGGGGAAAGCCTCTATGTAGGTTTACGTAATGGTTTCCAGATCCAGGTCCGCCATTTCCAGCGGCCGGCTGGCGACACTCACCATCGGTAAATATCAGGAAAACATCGAGATGAGCGAATACTCCCTTTTCACCTCCGAGTCCGTGTCTGAAGGGCATCCGGACAAAATCGCCGACCAGATTTCTGATGCGGTGCTGGACGCCATCATTGCTGAAGACAAGTTCGCCCGTGTGGCGTGCGAGACTCTGGTGAAAACCGGTGTAGCGATCATCGCTGGCGAAGTGACCACCACCGCCTGGGTCGACCTGGAGCAGATCGTTCGTGACGTGATCACCGACATCGGCTACACCAGCTCCGACGTCGGCTTCGACGGCGCGACCTGCGGCGTGATGAACATCATCGGCAAACAGTCCCCGGACATCAACCAGGGTGTCGACCGTGCCAAGCCTGAAGATCAAGGCGCCGGCGACCAGGGCCTGATGTTCGGCTACGCCAGCAACGAGACCGACGTGCTGATGCCAGCACCGATCACCTTCTCGCACCAACTTGTACAACGCCAGGCCGAAGCCCGTAAAAACGGCCTGCTGCCGTGGCTGCGCCCGGACGCCAAGTCCCAGGTGACCTGCCGTTACGAAGGCGGCAAAGTCGTCGGGATCGACGCCGTCGTACTGTCGACCCAGCACAACCCGGACGTGTCCTACGCCGACCTGCGTGAAGGCGTGATGGAGCTGATCGTCAAGCACGTGCTGCCGGCTGAACTGCTGAGCAAGGACACCCAGTTCCACATCAACCCCACTGGCCAGTTCATCATCGGTGGCCCGGTGGGTGACTGTGGCCTGACCGGTCGCAAGATCATCGTCGACAGCTACGGTGGCATGGCTCGTCACGGCGGCGGCGCGTTCTCGGGCAAGGATCCTTCCAAGGTTGACCGCTCGGCGGCCTACGCCGGTCGTTACGTGGCCAAGAACATCGTCGCTGCCGGCCTGGCCGAGCGCTGCGAGATTCAGGTTTCCTACGCCATTGGTGTAGCCCAGCCTACGTCGATCTCGCTGAATACCTTCGGCACCGGCAAGATCAGCGATGACAAGATCGTGAAGCTGGTGCGTGAGATCTTCGACCTGCGCCCTTACGCGATCACCACCATGCTCGACCTGCTGCACCCGATGTACCAGGAAACCGCAGCCTACGGCCACTTCGGTCGTACCCCTGCGCAGAAGACTGTCGGCGACGACACCTTCACCACCTTCACCTGGGAAAAAACCGATCGCGCCAACGACCTGCGCACTGCCGCCGGCCTGTAATCGCTCTCGATGCACAAAAGCCCCGCCGGGTTATTCCGGCGGGGCTTTTTTATTGCGCGACGACCTTCACGCTTTTTGGATCCAAAGCTTGCAGGCCCAATGATGGCCCCTTAGAATCCGCGCCCTCTCGGGCCCTTCACCTTATTTGGATATTGCCCTGCGCCAGCCCGGGATTCATCAGTGCGCAGGCAATCGAACATTGAGGTTTTTCATGCGCATTTCCACGCTCGCCCCTGCCGCCCTTCTGCTCAGCCTGTTCGCCCTGCCGGCCCAATCTGCCGACCTGAGCGCACTGAGTGGTGCGCTTGGCGCTCAACTGGGTGGCGGCAACTCCGGCGATTGCCAGAAACAAGCCAACGACCTGCAAGCCAAGATCGATGCCGCCGAAGCCCAGAAAGACACCCTGAAAGTGAAGGCCTTCAAAGCCGCGCAGGACCAGATCAACAAAGGTTGCAACAAACTTTCCGAAGCCCAGGCCAAAGCCGACGCCAAGCAGCAAACGCAGGAAGCCAAGGCCGATAAGCCGGACGCGGTGAAAGCCCTGGGCGGTCTGTTCAAGTAAATAGAAACACCCAGTAAAAAGCCCCGCCCTGTCGGGGCTTTTTTGTGGCCGAGTGGATCATTTAGGCTGGGCGCCCCTTCCGAGCAAGGATGCTCCTGATGCATTCACTGGTTGCCCTTTTACTCATCGCGTTACCTCTCTGGGTGTGGGCCGAAGAGTGCCCGGACGCAGCCCGTTCACAGGTGGGTGCCCTGGCCGCGCAGATCCGCCACTGGGATGACAGTTACCACCGGCTTGGCCAGTCCCCCGTCAACGATGAACTCTACGACCAGGCGCGCCAGCGCTTGACCCATTGGCACCAGTGTTTCCCCGAAACGGCTGCGGCGCCTGCCAACCCACTGGCGAGTTCACGCGGAACGTTGTCTCATCCCGTTGCCCATACTGGCCTGGAGAAGCTGCTGGACGAGCAAGCCGTCGACGCCTGGTTAAATACGCGCCAGGATGTCTGGATTCAACCCAAGGTCGATGGTGTTGCAGTGTCCCTGGTGTATCGCCAGGGGCGCTTGAAACAGGTCATCAGTCGAGGCGATGGAGCGGCAGGCCACGACTGGTCCGCCTCCGCACGCAAGATTCCCGGTATTGTCCAGCAGTTGCCCGAACCCATCGATCTGGTGCTGCAAGGCGAACTCTATTGGCGTCTCGATGACCACGTGCAGTCAGCAAGCGGCGGGCTCAATGCTCGCGGCAAGGTGGCCGGGTTGATGAACCGCAAACACTTGAGCGACACCGACGCCGCTGGCATTGGCTTGTTCGTTTGGGCCTGGCCGGACGGCCCGGCAGCGTTTACCGAACGCCTGGCCACCCTGGCACGCTGGGGTTTCACCGATAGCCGGCGCTACAGCCAGCCCATCCGCGACATCAGTGAAGCCGCGCACTGGCGCGCCTATTGGTACAACCACCCCCTGCCGTTTGCCAGCGATGGCGTGGTGCTGCACCAGGCACAACGCGCACCTGCCAAGCGTTGGCAAGCCAGCGCCCCCTATTGGTCAGCCGCCTGGAAGTACCCGGTGACCAAGGCCTTGGCATGGGTGCGCAACGTGCAGTTCAAGATTGGCCGCACCGGGCGCATCACGCCCATGCTGGAATTGGAGCCGGTACGGTTGGATGACCGGCAGATCAGCCGGGTGAGCGCTGGCTCATTGAAACGCTGGCAGGCACTCGATATCCGCGCGGGCGACCAGGTTTCCATCAGCCTGGCGGGCCAGGTTATTCCTCGGCTGGACGAGGTCGTCCTGCGCAGCCCCACCCGGGCGGACTTGCCAGTGCCCAACCCAGCTAAATTCCACGCCTTGAGCTGCTGGCAACTTGACCCCGGTTGCGAGGAGCAGTTGCTGGCACGTCTGACCTGGCTGAGCGGCAACCAGGGCCTGGCCTTGCCGTATATCGGCCGCGAGACCTGGAACGTATTGATCCAGGCCGGTCTAATCGCAGGCTTTCTCGATTGGTTGACCCTGGATGCGGCAGAGCTTGCTAACATTGAGGGCTTCGGTGATCGCAGCCGCGCACGAGTGCTCGAGGGCCTCCACAGCGCGCGGCAACGGCCTTTTGCACAATGGCTAAAAGCCTTGGGTGTACCGCCTGCGGCACGTAACAACCTGGAAGGCGACTGGCTGACGCTGGTCGCCAGAGATACCCAGGCCTGGCTGGCCATCGACGGGATCGGCCCGGGCCGCGCGGCGCAATTGAGCGCATTTTTTCGCGACCCGCACGTACAGGCCATGGCTGAAACATTACGCGTGGCGGGGGTGGACGGCTTTTGAACCTGCTCTCCCCGCCATCAGATTGCGACTTTGGAGCCCCACATGAAATTTCTAGCCCCCTTTGCCTTGCTGACCGTCGCAAGCTTCATGGCCACACCGCTGCTGGCCGCCGAAGAAGCTGCGCAGCTCACGGGCTGCGCGGCCAAGCGCCAAGCCATCAGCACCCAGATCGAACAAGCCAAGGCCCACGGCAACAGTGCACAACAAGCCGGCCTGGAAAAAGCCCTGAGCGAAGTCACCGCCAATTGCACCGACGCGTCCCTGAAGAAAGAGCGCGAAAATAAGGTGCTCGACGCCAAGCATGAGGTCAGCCGCCGCCAGGCTGACCTCGACAAGGCCATGAAAAAAGGTGACGCGGACAAGATCAACAAGCGCAAGGACAAGCTCGCCGAGTCCCGTAAGGAACTGCAGGACGCTGTCGACGAACTCGACGAATAAACCCGGTCAGTGGTCCCGGAACTGTTTATGGCAGGCGCTGCAGGCATCTTCGACTTTCTGCACCGCCGGGCCCAGGTTACTGGCCTTGTAAGGCTGCACCTGGCTGGCGGTCACCAATTCACCGGTGGCCGTTTCAAGGTTGCGGGCCAGTTGCTGGAACTGCGCCTGTTTCTGCCACACGTCGTCCTTGGCGCTGGTGTGATCTTCTTCACGCACGCTTGGAAAATGTTGCCACGGTTCATGGGACAACGCATCCAGCTTGACCGCGCCTTCGGCGAATCTCGCGCCGTCGAATGGAATACGCCCGCGCAGCATGCCGCCCAAGTCTTCACCGGTCTTGAGCATTTGTTTGAAGATCGCCTTTCGCTGGCCCAGTGGCGAGTTCGGATCAACGCCGCCACAGGCGGACAGGGTCAGGCAGGCCAGCAGTACAACGGTCAGTCGTTTACAAGTCATGGTGGCTTCGCGGTCACGGAAAACGGCGGCCAGTATCCTCGCCCCGCCCAAAAAGACCAATAGCCCTATTAATAATAAGGGTTGCCCCCAGGCGCTGCGGCGCGGGCAATCGCTTCAGGAATTGCGTGTATGAATGTCACTTTGAAAACCTGGAGCCGCCGCCTGGCGTGGGCTCTGCCGATGATCGCGCTGCTGGCCGGCTGCGACGCGGGCAAAGAAACAGCCAAAGATGAAACGTCCAAACCCCACGCCGTTGCCACCTATGTGAATGCACCATGGGAAGCCTTGCCGGCAGTGTCCGACAGCGACCTGTTGGCCGGTTTTGAATCCTGGCGCAGCGCCTGCCAACGCCTCAAGGCCGACCCGGTGTGGGGCGCGACCTGTGCAGCCGCCGCCACGGTGCCAAGCAACGCCGTGGCGGTGCGTGGGTTTCTGAAGGAGCGCCTGGATGTGTTCGGCCTGCGTTCGGCTGACAACACCCCGAACGGCTTGATCACCGGCTACTACGAACCGGTCTACCCCGGCAGCCTGACCAAGACCGCCACCGCCAACGTGCCGGTGTACGGCGTGCCGGACGACCTGATCATCGTCAACCTCGAAAGCATCTACCCTGAGCTCAAGGGCAAGCGCCTGCGCGGTCGCCTTGAAGGTCGCGTGCTCAAGCCCTACGACGATGCCAGCGCCATCAACGGCCAGGGTTCCACGGCCAAACCGATTGCCTGGCTGACCAACCCGATGGACCTGCAATTCCTGCAGATCCAGGGCTCGGGCCGCATTCAACTGGCCGGTGGGCGCCAACTGCGCGTCGGTTATGGCGACCAGAACGGCTACCCCTACCGCCCGATCGGCCGCTGGCTGGTGGAACAGGGCGAGTTGAAGAAAGAAGACGTGACCATGGGCGCCATCAGTGCCTGGGCCAAGGCACACCCGCAACGCATTCCGGAACTGCTGGCGAGTAACCCCAGCTATGTGTTCTTCAGCGCTCGGCCTGACAGTAACGAAGGCCCGCGTGGTTCTCTGAACGTGCCGTTGACCGCAGGCTACAGCGTGGCGGTGGATCGCAAGGTGATTCCGCTCGGCAGCCTGTTGTGGCTTTCGACCACCAAGCCGGATGGTACCCCCATCGCCCGCCCGGTGGCTGCGCAGGACACCGGTGGTGCGATCACGGGTGAAGTGCGTGCAGATTTGTTCTGGGGCACCGGCGATGCGGCGGGTGAACTGGCTGGGAATATGAAGCAGCAGGGGCAGATCTGGATGTTGTGGCCAAAGGGTGCAGCGTTGCCCCACGTGCCGGATGCGCCCGCGGGGAACTAAGGGACGCTGAAAATCCAAAATGTGGGAGCGGGCTTGCTCGCGAATGCGGTGTATCAGCCCCCTATGTACTGACTGGCACTCCGTATTCGCGAGCAAGCCCGCTCCCACAGGGGATCTTCATCAACCCGTCAGATCGAGACGAAGAAGAAACTCGCAATCAACGCCATCCCCACGAACCACACCAGCGAACGCAGCATCGCCCAGTCCGCCAGGTAGCAGATGATGTACAGCAGGCGGCTGGTGATAAACAGCACGGCCAGCACATTGATGGTCACCAATTCGGCCGTGCCGGCCAAGTGCGCGATAATCACTGCAGCCGCAAAGGCCGGCGTGACTTCAAAACTGTTGAGTTGTGCACTGTGGGCGCGTTTGGCAAACCCTTCGAGTGTATCCAGGAACGCGCGAGGATCGTGGTTCTGCCGAGGGCCGAACTTGCCACCGCTGAACTTGGCCACCCCCGTGCACAGGTAAGGCAGGAAAATTGCGATCAACACACACCAGAAGGCCACCGTCATCACTGATTCCTTATTCAGATTGTTATTTGAGTTCGAGGCAGAATTTAGAGTTTTAGCACTAAATAGACAAAGCCGCACCCATCGCTATGAGCCGCCAGCCCCGCAAAGGTTCTATCGGTGATTTGCCCTAGGCCTTGCAACATCGCGCCGCTGCTGCGGTCCATCCCCCATCAACGCTGTCCCACCCAACTTCCAAGGACCCCGGATGCTTGAACTTGTCGCCGCTTTTATTTGCCTCACCACCCTGCTCACCTATGTGAATTTCCGTTTTATCGGCCTGCCGCCCACCATCGGCGTGATGGTCACGGCCCTGGTGTTTTCGCTGATCCTGCAAGGCTTGAGCTTTCTCGGCTACCCAGGTCTTGAGGAACGCATCCAGCAACTGATCGGCCAGATCGACTTCGGCGATTTGCTGATGAACTGGATGCTCTCGTTCCTGCTGTTCGCCGGCGCCCTGCACGTGAACCTGAACGACCTGCGCAGCTACCGCTGGCCCATCGGCCTGCTGGCAACCTTCGGCGTATTGATCGCGACCGTGGTGATCGGCAGCCTGGCGTATTACATCTTTGCCCTGTTTGGCTGGCACGTGAGCTTCCTCTACTGCCTGCTGTTCGGCGCGCTGATTTCCCCCACCGACCCGATTGCAGTGCTGGGTGTGCTGCGTACCGCCAACGCCTCCAAGCCCCTGAAGACCACTATCGTCGGCGAGTCGCTGTTCAACGACGGCACGGCGGTGGTGGTGTTTACCGTTTTACTGGGCATTGCACAGTTGGGCGAAACGCCGACCGTGAGCGCCACCGCCATGTTGTTTGCCCATGAGGCGATTGGCGGCGTGGTGTTCGGGGGTCTGATCGGCTACCTCGTTTATCTGATGATCAAGAGCATCGAGCAGCACCAGATCGAGGTGATGCTGACACTCGCCCTGGTCATCGGCGGTTCGGCGATGGCTACTGAGCTGCACGTCTCGGCGCCGATTGCGATGGTGGTCGCCGGCCTGATCATCGGTAACCTGGGCCGCAAGCTGGCGATGAATGACATGACCCGTCGCTACCTGGATGGTTTCTGGGAATTGCTCGACGACATGCTCAATGCGCTGCTGTTTGCGCTGATCGGCATGGAGCTGCTGCTGTTGCCGTTCAACTGGCTGCACGTGTTCGCCGCCAGCCTGCTGGCCGTGGCGATCCTGCTGTCGCGCCTGCTCACGGTTGCACCGGCCATCCTGCTGTTGCGTCGCTGGCGCACGGTGCCACGCGGGACCATCCGCATCCTGACCTGGGGCGGCCTGCGCGGCGGCGTCTCGGTGGCACTGGCGTTGGCCCTGCCACTGGGCCCGGAGCGCGACCTGCTGCTGAGCATCACCTACATCGTGGTGCTGTCGTCGATCCTGTTGCAGGGGTTGAGCATCGGCAAGCTGGTCAAGCGCGTAACCCGGGACGAGCCCCAGGCCGTGCCTGACGCTCACTGATCCTTGTCGATCGGCTGCGGATGCCTCGGTTCCGCAGCCTTTTTACCCGGCAAACTGCCCTCGCTGCGGATTTGCGCATGGCTGATCAGCGCGAAGATAAAGCTGCCGCCAATGATATTACCCGCCAGCGTTGGCCCGGCGAACACCAGCCAGAAATCCTTCCACGGCAATTCGCCGGCAAACACCAGGTACGACACCTCGGCCGAACCGACGACGATATGGGTGAAATCCCCCAGGGCCATCAGGTAGGTGATCAGGATGATGATCCACATTTTGGCGCTTTCCATGGACGGGATCATCCACACCATGGTGGCGATCATCCAGCCCGACACAATGCCCTTGGCGAACATCTGGCCGGCATCGTTCTCCATGATCTTGCGCCCGATTTCGAGGAAGGCCAGGTCGGTCTTGGTGTCGAAGATCGGCAGGTGCAGCATCACATACGCCACCAGCAGGGTGCCGCACAGGTTGCCCACCAGCACCACTGTCCACAGCCGCAGTAGTCTTCCGGCATTGCCCAGTGTGGGTTTGCTCATCACCGGCAGCACGGCGGTCAGGGTGTTTTCGGTGAACAATTGCTGGCGCGCGAGGATCACCGCGAGGAAGCCTGCGCAGTAACCAAAGCTGGCGATCACCTTGAAGGCTTCGCCTTCCGGCAGGCGCGAGTTGAGCAATCCCATCGCCATCAGCGACAGCCCCATGGTCAGCCCGGCGGCCAGTGCCGACCACCACAAGGCGGCGACACTGCGCTCCAGTTCCTGATCGCCCTGGGTACGGATGATTTCATGCAAAACCGCCGCGCGGGGTGGCTGGTTCTTGTCGACATCCTGTTGCTCTTCCTGCGACAGGTTGGGGGTCTTGCCGTCTGCGTTGGTGGCCATGATGTTCCAGAGTCCGAGGGGTGCCTGTAGCTACGACACGCCGCGACGATGGCTGTTCAGTGGCCAGGCAACTAAACCGGGATGCGCCAGGCCTTGGCCGCTTCCACCGTGGTAGAGCTGATCGGAGCACTCCAGGGTTTATTGCGCGCCTGGTAGTTTTTGACGATGCCGTCGAGCACGGTGTTGAACGCCTGTGGCGTCTTGGCATCCGCCAAGTCACGTGCCGCACCTCGTAGCAGCTCGACGTTGGCCGCCGGCTGGCCCGGACGATAGAGCGACGGGTAAATGACTTCCCGTGTGAAGTTTTCGGATTTAACCGCGAGATCGCGCCTTTTCATCTGCGCAACCGCGCTCGTCATAACCTTCGACAACGGCTCTGCGTTGCCAGGTGCCTGCTTGCTCATGACTTGCAGGAGTTGCTGAAAATTTGGCTTGCCGGCTGCGTTGAGACGCCGTCCCAACCATTCGACATGCTCGGGACGCCGTACCAGCGCATCGAGGTTACGCAACGCCGCCGCCAATTTGGGGGTCACCGTCAGCTTGTCACTGGCCTGATTGGCTTCGGTAATGGCGACATCCATCGCTTGCATGGCTTGCTGCGCGCTCTGGCGAAACATCAGCACATCCTTGGCGGCGGGATCTTTCCTCAGATCATTCTCAACGCTCGCCAGCATTTCATCGTCTATGGCCAATACAGCGTCGTCCAATGACTGAAATGGGTAGCGCTCACGTAGCTCGGCACGCTTTTCCAGGTGCGCGCCTACCGCCGTACGCGCCGATGCCTGCAAATGCGTTTTCTGATCGTCGGTCATGGTGAAATTAACCGTGCCGCCCAGCATGCCGCGAAAATCGCCCTTGTCGGACTTCAGCGGTAACACGACGGTTTGGTCCGCCTGGGCCATGAGCTTGTCTTCCTGATACCCCACGGCGGCCGCATGCGAGACACCAATGAGGGTATCGACCAGGCCACTCACAACGCTGCCACCCTTTGCAGGCTCCGGGTTATCGGATTCGAACCTGACGACCAGCGACTCGGTCTTGCTCAGGGGGCTTTCTGGAAAAGACGGATCAATCACCGCAGTAGACGGTGTATTGACCAGCAGCCCACCATCCTGAAATGCCGTTTGCTCAGCATGCTCCTGAAAGGCGTGGCCTTGCTCCTTCGGGCTTTTGAACAGACCTGGCAAGGAGCTGGAAATATGGGCCGCCCGGGCAATGTCCATCTCCGGGGTAGTGCTGGTGTTGAAGACCACCAACTGCGGCCGGCCATCGAACATACCGGTACCCGTGATATTGAGCTGCTTGACCGCCGGAATGTGGCGGCTCAACACCTCTATGTCGCGAAAAGTCGGCCCCTTCCCCGCACTGAGCCGGTCGGCAATCTTCATGACTTCATCTGGCCGGCTTTCCCGAGAGGTTCCTGCCATCTGTGCCAGCAGCGACTTGCGCGCTTCACTGCCAATCAAGTCTTCAAGCGGTTGCGCTTCGGTTTGCAGACGCGGCAGGAGGGTGAACAGTAATTGCGCAATGTTGCCGGCCGGCCCAGGCAAGCGTCCCGCCCATTTGCCAATTTCAGCACTGGCATTCTGCAGCTTGGCAATCAGCGGGTTTTTGCTGTTCAGCAATTCAGGCAGGTTGAGGCTGTTCGACAACTTTTCAAAGGCCTTGGCATCCATGCCACTGGCCAGCAACGCAGCAGAGATCGCGCCTGCGGATGAGCCGGAAATTACGTTTACGCCGCCCAATGCCTGGTGGTCTTCAAGCGCCCGGACCATGCCGGGGAACGCAATCCCCTTCGCCCCACCGCCACTCAATACCAAATGTGCAAGCGGCGGCGGCGACAAGCTCACTTCCACCCGGCCATCGCTGGAGCGAACAAGGCTCACCTTGCGCTCGCCTACGCTTTTGACCAGAGAGGTCTTTACATCTTTATCGACACCTTCAGACCGTTGAGACTGAAAATTGGCATTAGAACTGGACACTTTCATACACGGCTCTCTCTACAGGATGTAGTCCTGAGTGACGCGAGAGCCTGGGATGGGTCCACCCGGAATGATTTGGTAAAACAAATCAACCCGGGCCTGGGTTACTCGGGAAGACTGTCGTCCTTGAACTGGTCTTTCACGTACTTGATCTCGGTGCGGCCATGAGGTGCTGGCAGGCCGTCTTCACCGAGGTTGACGAAGACCATTTTCTCTACCGTCAGGATACTTTTGCGGGTGATTTTGTTGCGCACTTCACACGTCAGGGTAATGGAGGTGCGGCCGAACTCGGTGGCCGTGATGCCCAGTTCGATGATGTCGCCCTGGCGCGAGGCGCTGACAAAGTTGATTTCGGAGATGTACTTGGTCACGACGCGCTGGTTGCCCAACTGGACGATGGCGTAGATGGCCGCTTCTTCGTCGATCCAGCGCAGCAGGCTGCCGCCGAACAGGGTGCCGTTGGGGTTGAGGTCTTCGGGTTTTACCCATTTGCGGGTGTGGAAGTTCATGGTCACTCCAAAGCATGTTGCGAAATGATGGTCAACATCATGGCAGAGCCCGGCCCCAAGCTCTATGCGCCATTGCCTATCAAGCCCATGCGCGATCTTCATATGGCCGACAGAAAGGCTTGGGATGTGCCGCGTACACGGCTATAATCGCCCCCGCTTCAAAACGGTCATCTTCAATTGGTACCGTTCTCCCGCCACCTGTCCGAGGGGCGCTGCAGCAGGTTCAACCTGTCAGGCTCGGATGGGGCGTTGTCCGGCCTGGTTCACCTGGCCTGATACTAAACGCACAACGGCGCCCATTCGCACACTACGAATGGAGGCTCTCTATGAGCGCTGTAATCACGCCTGCAGATTTCAACGACTACAAAGTCGCCGACATGTCCCTCGCTGCCTGGGGCCGTCGCGAAACCTTTATCGCCGAATCCGAAATGCCGGCCCTGATGGGTCTGCGTCGCAAGTACGCCGCTGAGCAACCGCTCAAGGGCGCGAAGATCCTCGGCTGCATCCACATGACCATCCAGACCGCCGTGCTGATCGAAACCCTGGTTGCCCTGGGTGCCGAAGTGCGTTGGTCGTCCTGCAACATCTTCTCAACCCAAGACCAGGCCGCTGCCGCCATCGCTGCTGCCGGTATCGCCGTATTCGCCTGGAAAGGCGAGACCGAAGAAGAGTACGAGTGGTGCCTGGAGCAAACCATCCTGAAAGATGGCGCGCCTTGGGATGCCAACATGATCCTCGACGACGGCGGCGACCTGACCGAGCTGCTGCACAAGAAGTACCCGCAGATCCTCGACCGCGTCCACGGTGTGACCGAAGAAACCACCACCGGCGTACACCGCCTGCTGGACATGCTGGCCAAGGGCGAGCTGAAAATCCCGGCCATCAACGTCAACGACTCGGTGACCAAGAGCAAGAACGACAACAAATACGGCTGCCGTCATAGCCTGAACGATGCCATCAAGCGCGGCACCGACCACCTGCTGTCGGGCAAGCAAGCGCTGGTGATCGGCTACGGTGACGTGGGCAAGGGTTCGTCCCAGTCCCTGCGTCAGGAAGGCATGATCGTCAAAGTCTCCGAAGTTGACCCGATCTGCGCCATGCAAGCCTGCATGGACGGTTTCGAAGTGGTTTCGCCGTTCATCAACGGCCAGAACGACGGCACCGAAGCCAGCATCGACAAGGCCCTGCTGGGCAAGATCGACCTGATCGTCACCACCACCGGTAACGTGAATGTTTGCGACGCGAACATGCTCAAAGCCCTGAAGAAGCGCGCCGTGGTCTGCAACATCGGTCACTTCGACAACGAGATCGACACTGCTTTCATGCGCAAGAACTGGGCATGGGAAGAAGTGAAGCCACAGGTACACAAGGTTCACCGTACCGGTGCGGGTGATTTCGACCCACAGAACGATGACTACCTGATCCTGCTGGCTGAAGGCCGCCTGGTTAACCTGGGCAACGCTACCGGCCACCCAAGCCGCATCATGGATGGCTCGTTCGCCAACCAGGTACTGGCCCAGATCTTCCTGTTCGGCCAGAAATACGCCGACCTGTCGCCAGCCCAGAAAGCCGAGCGCCTGACCGTGGAAGTGCTGCCGAAGAAACTCGACGAAGAAGTGGCCCTGGAAATGGTCCGCGGCTTCGGCGGCGTCGTGACTCAACTGACCAAGACCCAGGCCGACTACATCGGCGTGACCGTTGAAGGTCCGTTCAAGCCGCACGCTTACCGCTACTGATATGCCTGCTGCCCGCCCTCCGTGTGAAGGCGGGCTCTTGTAGGAGCTGGCTTGCCGGCGATGGCTTCACCTCGATTTTGCTGAGCCACCGAGGCGCCTGCATCGCCGGCAAGCCAGCTCCTATATGAATTGCGCACGTCTTTCAGGCTTTTGAGTTTCCAAGGATACGACCATGTCCCAAGACCGTCGCTACAGCTTCGAGTTCTTCCCGACCAAGACCGATGCTGGGCATGAAAAACTGATGGCGACTGCCACGCAGTTGGCCAGCTACAACCCCGACTTCTTCTCCTGCACCTACGGCGCCGGTGGCTCGACCCGCGATCGCACGATCAACACCGTGTTGCAGCTGGAAAGCCAAGTCAAAGTTCCCGCCGCTCCGCATTTGTCCTGCGTGGGCGACAGCAAGGCCGACCTGCGCAGCCTGCTGACGCAATACAAGGCCGCCGGCATCAAGCGCATCGTCGCCCTGCGTGGCGACCTGCCGTCCGGCATGGGCATGGCCAGCGGTGAGCTGCGCTACGCCAATGACCTGGTGAGCTTCATTCGTGAAGAAACCGGCGACCACTTCCATATCGAAGTGGCGGCTTACCCGGAGATGCACCCCCAGGCTCGAAACTTCGAAGACGATCTGCACAATTTCGTGCGCAAGGCCAACGCCGGCGCCGACAGCGCGATCACCCAGTACTTCTTCAACGCCGACAGCTACTTCTACTTTGTCGAGCGTGTACGGGCCATGGGTGTGAACATCCCGATCGTGCCGGGCATCATGCCGATTACCAACTACAGCAAGCTGGCGCGTTTTTCTGACGCCTGCGGTGCCGAGATCCCACGTTGGGTGCGCAAGCAACTGGAAGCCTATGGCGACGACGTCAAGAGCATCCAGGCGTTTGGCGAACAGGTCATCAGCACAATGTGTGAAGAATTGTTGCAAGGTGGCGCACCAGGGTTGCACTTCTATACCCTTAACCAGGCTGAACCGAGCCTGGCGATCTGGAACAACCTCAAGCTGCCGCGCTGAGGTCTGTTCAAGCAGCCCCCAGGCCCCCGTTTATACGGGGGCTTTTTTTGTTTATCTCTCCCTGGAATGGATGCCTGCAGTAAATGAATACAGCGTCACTGACTCACCGCCCTCAGCTGGTTTACCTGGTATTCGGGGCCGAGACCTATCATCAGGAAGCGGTATTCAGCATCGCCAGCGCCCTGTCACACCTGGGCGGCACCGCGAACATGCCGCTGGACATCCAGGTGTTCAGCGACAACCCAGCGCCCTACGCGGGCTTGCCGGTGCAGGTCCACACCCTGGATGACGCCACGCGCAAACGCTGGAGCGAGCCCCACGGCTACCATTTCCGCACCAAACATGTGCTGTTGCGCCAAGTGCTGGAAACAGCCGAACGGGCCTTGTTGATCGATACCGACACGTTTTTTCACGACTCGCCGATGGCGCTGTTCGAACGCGTCGCCCCCGGCACCCTGCTGTGCAATGCTTTCCACGCCAAATACGGTGATAACCGCGAAAGCGTGCTGTACGAAGCCCTGGCCAAGCACCTGGCCGACAAAGGTGTCGCCGACGACGATATGTGGCTGCTCAACTCCGGCGTCATGGGCATGGCCCGGCAGGACGCGCACCTGCTGGATCATTCGATCGAGCTGATGGACGAGCTGTTTCCAATGGCCCAAGGTGCCTACACGCTGGAAGAGTTCTGCCTGTCGGTTGCCGCATACCGTCACGTCAACGTGCGGCAGTGCCCGGACCTGATCCATCATTATTGGAGCCGCAAACAGCTGTTTCGCGCAAAGGTCAGGGCCTGGATCAGCAAGCATGCCGCCGCCCCCACCTGTGCCGAGGCGCTGGCCGATACCCGCAAGGTGTCCGCCCACCTGCCCCGCCCACCGCGTCTGCAGCGCCTGATGTACAAGCTGATCACCCTGGCGCTGCCCAAGCGCAAACAGCAATTTATCCGCGAGATTCTCTACGGCTGCTATGAACACGAAAACGAGTTCGATCAGGCCTGTGGCCCGGTTTGGTGGGACAAAGCGCGACAGAATCAGGAAGAGCGCCAGCAATGCCCGGTTGACGCACACCAACTGGAACACTGGTTCGCCAACCCGCTGGTGCGCCTGATTCTCGGCGAGCGACGCGCAGCCATCTACGAACACCTGATGACCTCAGAGACTAAATAGCATCGCCCGCAGATGCTTGTGGCAGAGCTTCTCTTTAACGCCGGGGCGTCGTAACCTCAGGGCATGCCCGTCATACTGAAGCTGTTGACTGCTGCCTTATTCACTTGCCTGAGCCTGGCCGCTTATGGCGAGAAACTGCGCATTGTCACTGAGCCCTGGGCGCCCTACGTGTATGAGGACCAGGGCACCATGCAGGGGCTGGACTACGAGACCACCGTGATCGTGTTCCAGCGCCTGGGGGTGGACGTGCAATGGCAGTTCCTGCCCTGGAAGCGCTGCCTGGTCATGCTCGACCAGGGCCAGGCCGACGGAGCGCTGGATATATTCCACAGCCATGACCGCGACGCCTTGCTGCTGTACCCCAGCGAACCGCTGTCGGAAGTCGAGTTCGTGCTCTTCTATGCCAATGAACGTCCCCACCCTGCCCAAAGCCTCGAAGACCTGCGCGGCCTTACCGTCGGTACCTCGCCGGGCTACCTGTACGGTGCAGAATTCAGCGACTCCAGCCTGTTCAACCGCGAACCGGCCCCCAGCCATGAGGCCAACTTCGGCAAATTGATGCTGGGACGCATCGACATGGTGATCACCGACCGTCGAGTGGGCCAGCATGTGATCAAGGCGCTGGGCCTGGAGGGCAAGGTCAGCCAGGCGCCGGCAGTGGTCAGCCGCCAGCCGCAGTTCCTCGCAGTACGCCGTGGCGCGGGCATGGACCTACTGGTACAACGGTTCGCCGCCGAGCTCAAACGCTTCAAACAGGAACCGGCCTATGGCGCATTGAGCGCCAAATATGGTGGAATCCAGGCGAATACGGGGTCTGGACGCACCGTTGAGCAGCAGGAAAGCAGCGCGCCGTGATTGCTCTGTTATACTCCGGCCTTTCCGCCAGGCTCACGCCCGGCCGCTGAGGTCTTGAAAAAGGCACCCAACCCCGCTACAGCGCAGCTTTCAGCCCGCGCGAGCCGGCGGAGTGCCCGCCAGACGCAGCAGGACCGGACGGGGTTGCGCTCCCCTAAGCGCCATTCACGCCCGGCAAGATTATCCCTTTGGGCCAAGCCCTAACTAAAACAGGATTACTCATGTCCTTTGCTTCCCTCGGTCTCTCCGAGGCTTTAGTCCGCGCCATCGAGGCAGCGGGCTATACCGAGCCTACTCCGGTGCAACAGCGGGCCATTCCCGCCGTGTTGCAAGGTCGCGACCTGATGGTTGCGGCTCAGACAGGTACTGGTAAAACCGGCGGCTTCGCCCTCCCGATTCTGGAGCGGTTGTTCCCCAACGGTCACCCGGACAAATCCCAGCGTCACGGCCCGCGCCAACCACGCGTACTGGTCCTGACCCCCACCCGCGAACTCGCAGCCCAGGTGCACGACAGCTTCAAGCTGTATGCCCGCGACTTGAAGTTCGTCAGCGCTTGCATCTTCGGCGGCGTCGGCATGAACCCACAGGTTCAGGCCATGTCCCGTGGCGTCGACGTACTGGTGGCCTGCCCGGGTCGTTTGCTCGACCTGTGCGGCCAGGGCAGTGTCGACTTGTCCCACGTGGAAATCCTCGTGCTGGACGAAGCCGACCGTATGCTCGACATGGGCTTTGTCCATGATGTGAAAAAGGTCCTCGCCCGCCTGCCGGCCAAACGTCAGAACCTGCTGTTCTCGGCAACGTTCTCCCAGGACATCACCGCCCTGGCCGGCAAGCTGTTGCACAACCCGGAGCGCATCGAAGTCACGCCGCCGAACACCACGGTCGAGCGGATCGAGCAACGCGTCTTCCGCCTGGCCGCCAGCCACAAGCGTGCGCTGCTGGCTCACCTGATCACCGCCGGCGCGTGGGAACAGGTGCTGGTGTTCACCCGCACCAAGCACGGCGCCAACCGCCTGGCCGAGTACCTGGACAAGCACGGCCTCACCGCCGTCGCCATCCACGGCAACAAGAGCCAGAACGCGCGCACCAAGGCCCTGGCCGACTTCAAGGCCGGCTCCGTGCGCATCCTGGTTGCCACCGATATCGCCGCCCGCGGCCTGGATATCGACCAACTGCCGCACGTGGTCAACTTCGAGCTGCCAAACGTCGATGAAGACTACGTGCACCGTATCGGCCGTACTGGCCGGGCCGGTCGCTCGGGTGAAGCCATCTCCCTGGTCGCGCCGGACGAAGAAAAACTGCTGAAAAGCATCGAGCGCATGACCAAGCAGAAAATCGCCGACGGCGACCTGATGGGCTTCGATGCCAGCGCCGTGGAGGCCGAAAAGCCAGAAGCGCGCGAGCGTCCGGACGTGCGCAACCCGCGCAACCCACGTGGTCCGAAGGGCGATGGCCCGAATGGCGGCGGTGGCGGCGGTGGTCGTCGCGACAAGGGCAAGGACAAGGGCGGCAAGGAAAAAGCGCCTACCAACGGCCGTGGCGAACGCCCAGCCCGTGAGCAGAAGCCCCGTGAAGGCACCCCGGCCCGCGAACAGCGCCAGCCGAGCCAGCCACCACGCGCTGCAGCCGACCGTGCGCCGGACGAGTTCCTCGACGACGACGTGGATAACTTCGGCAACCGCGTTGACTACGTGCCCCAGGCCAAGCCGGCCCAGGGCCGTGGCCGCCGTCCAGGTGCCCCGGCACAAGGCGCGGGTGCAGGTGCTCCACGCACTGGCCAGCCACAAGGCGGTCGCCAGAACGGCCCGCGCAACAGCAGCGGCGGCACCACCGGTACGCCACCTGCCAAGCGCAACGGCCCGCGCAACGGCGCACCCCGTGACGGCCAGGCCCGTCGCGACGACTCGCGCAGCAACAACCGCCGCCCGGCCCGTGATGACCAGCCTCGCTTGTCCGAACCGGCGGTGCAGAACCCGCGCGGTGGTCCGGCCCCGAAGATCATCCACAAGGAGTCGAAAGCTGACCGCTTCCCGACACCCGAGCAGTTGGATCAACTGCCAGGCCGTCCTCGTGGTGAAAAACCAGCGCTGCTGACCCGCAATCGCTGATTTTCAACGCCGATAAAAAATGCCCCGCCTCTTTCGAGACGGGGCATTTTTTTGTGCTCTTAAAACTGTAGGAGCCGGCTGGCCGGCGATGGCGTTCGTTGGAACGCCGCAGGGCGTGAGGCCCTATCGCCGGCAAGCCGGCTCCTACATACGAAGCATTACTTCGTCTTCACACCTTCCAGCGAGATGTCCAGGTCCACAGTCTGCGAGGACGGGCCTGGGCCTTTGATGCCGAAGTCGTTCAGGTTGACGGTGGTGGTGGCGTTGAAGCCAGCACGTTCGCCGCCCCATGGGTCCTTGCCTTCACCGTTGAAGGTAGCCTTGAAGGTCACTGGCTTGGTCACGCCGTGGAAGGTCAGGTCGCCAGTCACGTCTGCAGTTTTCTCACCGGTAGGCTTGACCGCCGTGGACACGAACTTGGCATCAGCGAACTTGGCAACGTCCAGGAAGTCTTTGCTGGCGATGTGCTTGTCACGTTCTGCGTGGTTGGACCACAGGCTGGCGGTTTTCACGTCGACCGCGATTTTGCTGGCTTCTGGCTTGGCTGCATCCCAGCTGAACGTGCCATCCCAATCCTTGAAGGTACCGTGAATGAAGCTGTAGCCCAGGTGGCTGATTTTCCAGTCGATGAAGGCGTGCTGGCCTTCTTTGTCGATCTTGTAGTCAGCCGCCATCACCTGACCTGCAGACAGCAGGGCAGTACCGATTGCCAGAGCGGCGAGGGTCTTTTTCAACATGCTTTCTATTCCTTGTGAGTCGAGGTTGAACATCAGGCTTTGCGCCCCAGCATACGAACCAGGGTCGCATCACGGTCAATGAAGTGGTGTTTGAACGCAGCCACGCCATGCAAGCCGGCGAAGACCACCAACACCCAGGCGAGGTACAGGTGTACCAGGCCTGCGTTATCTGCCTGGTCCGGTAGCCCGGAAACCACGGCAGGAATCTCAAACAGGCCAAACACCGGGATACCGACACCGTCTGCGGTGGAAATCAGGTAACCGGCGATCATCACGGCAAACAGCCCGAGATAAAGGAACGCGTGGCCAAATGCAGCACCGATACGGGTCATGCGGCTGTAGCTGGCCAGCGGTGGTGGCGGTGGGCTCACCAGGCGCCAGACAATACGCACCAGCATGATGGCGAACAGCGTGATGCCAATGCTCTTATGCAGGTCCGGCGCGTCTTTGCGCCAGGCGCTGTAGTAGTCGAGGCCGACCATCCACAAGCCCAGGGCGAACAGGCCAAACACCACCAGGGCGACGCCCCAGTGCAAAACAATGCTGACCCAACCATAGCGGGCCGATGAATTACGTAGCTGCATGTCCCAAATCCCGTAAGAGCTGTGCCCAAGACTAGCGATTTACCTATCGAATTAAAGCGGAAAATTTCGCTTTGAAATATCGAGAAATACGATCTGGAGCCTAGGCACAATAAGTTAACGACGGATTAAGGACTATTCCTAAGAAACGTGACAGACCGTCCTGTGTTTACCGCGAATTCACTCACAATAGGTTGTGACACGCGCCACCATTGCATAGGCTTGCGCGATTGTTTCACCTGCGCCCGCCGCAGGACCGCTTCGAGGAGATAACCGATGGGCTTGAACAACCAGTGGATGCAACGCGACCTCGCCGTGCTGTGGCATCCCTGCACCCAGATGAAAGACCACCAGCAATTGCCGCTGATCCCGATCAAGCGCGGCGAAGGCGTCTGGCTGGAAGACTTCGAAGGCAAGCGCTACCTCGATGCTGTCAGTTCCTGGTGGGTCAACGTGTTTGGCCACGCCAACCCGCGTATCAACCAGCGTATCAAGGACCAGGTCGACCAACTGGAACATGTGATCCTCGCCGGTTTCAGCCACCAGCCGGTGATCGAGCTGTCCGAGCGCCTGGTGCAGATGACACCCGAGGGCCTGACCCGCTGCTTCTATGCCGACAACGGCTCGTCGTGCATCGAAGTCGCGCTGAAGATGAGCTTCCACTATTGGCTCAACCGTGGCCTGCCGAACAAGAAACGCTTCGTCACCCTGACCAACAGCTACCACGGCGAAACCATCGCCGCGATGTCGGTGGGCGACGTGCCGCTGTTCACCGAGACCTACAAGGCGCTGCTGCTCGACACGATCAAAGTGCCAAGCCCCGATTGCTACCTGCGCCCCGAAGGCGTGAGCTGGGAAGACCACTCGCGCACGATGGCCCAGGTGATGGAGCAGACCCTCGCCGAGCACCACGACACC
Organism: Pseudomonas sp. AC112; assembly: GCF_979253545.1. Taxonomy (NCBI): domain Bacteria; kingdom Pseudomonadati; phylum Pseudomonadota; class Gammaproteobacteria; order Pseudomonadales; family Pseudomonadaceae; genus Pseudomonas; species Pseudomonas sp. AC112. Next base: position 2,706,830 of record NZ_CEEDCM010000001.1, on the reverse strand, counting down.
GTCGCCGCCGTGATCATCGAACCGCTGATCCAGGGCGCCGGCGGCATGCGCATGTACCACCCCGTGTACCTCAAGCTGCTGCGCGAAGCCTGCGACCGCTACGGCGTGCACCTGATCCACGATGAAATCGCCGTCGGCTTCGGCCGTACCGGGACGATGTTCGCCTGCGAGCAGGCCGGCATCCGTCCGGACTTCCTGTGCCTGTCCAAGGCCCTCACCGGCGGCTACCTGCCGCTGGCGGCCGTGGTCACCACCGAAGATGTGTACAGCGCGTTCTACGACGACTACCCGACGCTGCGCGCCTTCCTGCATTCCCATAGCTACACGGGGAACCCGCTGGCCTGTGCGGCGGCGTTGGCGACGCTGGATATTTTCGAAGAAGACAACGTCATCGAGAACAACAAGGCCCTGGCCCAGCGCATGGCCACGGCCACCGCGCACCTGGTGGACCATCCTCACGTCTCGGAAGTGCGCCAGACCGGCATGGTGCTGGCCATCGAGATGGTGCAGGACAAAGCCACCAAGACCGCCTACCCGTGGCAGGAACGCCGTGGCCTGAAGGTGTTCGAGCACGCCCTGGAGCGCGGCGCGCTGTTGCGTCCATTGGGCAGCGTGGTGTATTTCCTGCCGCCCTATGTGATCACGCCGGAGCAGATCGACTTCCTCGCCGAAGTCGCCAGCGAAGGCATCGATATCGCCACCAACAGCAAGGTCAGTGTTGCCGTTCCAGACAATTTCCACCCCGATTTCCGCGACCCGGGCTAGCCCCCTTGTAGGAGCCGGCTTGCCGGCGATGAGGCCTTTACGCCTTGCAGCGAGCTTACAGCCGCCATCGCCGGCAAGCCGGCTCCTACAGGGGTTTGTCATCGCTCCCATTTTCCAGAGAACAGAAATGAGACTGTCCCGCTTTTTTACCGACACCCCGCTCAGCCTCGGCGACCATGAGCTACCCGAAGCCCAGGCGCACTACATCAGTCGCGTGCTGCGCATGGGCGAAGGCGATGCCGTGCAATTGTTCGATGGCTCGGGCCAGGAGTTCCTGGGCAGCCTGCTGGAAGTCGGTAAAAAGCGCGTCACCGTGCAACTCACCGAAAGCTTTGCGGGCCAGGCCGAATCGCCGCTGCACATCCACCTCGGCCAGGGCCTGTCCCGTGGCGAACGCATGGATTGGGCGATTCAGAAGGCGACCGAACTGGGCGTCAATGCAATCACGCCGATTTTCAGCGAGCGCTGCGAAGTGCGCCTCAAGGATGAACGCGCCGACAAACGCCTGCTGCACTGGCGCCAAGTGGCGATCAGCGCCTGCGAACAATGCGGGCGCTCCACGGTGCCGGTGATTCACCCACCGCTCTTGCTGGCGGACTGGTTGAAGCAGACCGAGGCGGATTTGAAACTGGTGCTGCACCCGGTGGCCGAGCCGATGGTCAGCCATGCCAAGCCGTCGAGCCTGGCGTTTCTGATCGGACCCGAGGGCGGGCTGACCGACAACGAAGTCGACACCGCGCAGGGTGCCGGCTACCACGCCGCCCGCCTCGGCCCGCGCGTGCTGCGTACCGAGACGGCGCCGGTGGTGGCGTTGGCAGTCGCCCAACAGTTGTGGGGCGACTTCTAGGGATTACTCCACGGGATCGCTGACCGGCTTGGCAATGATCGCCTTGAGCTCGCTGGTCATCGGAAACTCCAGGTTCAGCCCCTTGGGCGGGATCGGCTGTTCAAACCAGCGCTGGTAAATCCCATTGATCTCGCCACTGCGGTACAGGTCGGCGAGCGTCTCGTTGACCACCGCCAGAAACTGCGGGTCGTCCTTGCGCACCATGCAACTGTAGATTTCGCGCGATTGCTCCTCGCCCACCACGACCCAGTTGTGTGGGTCCTTGGCCTTGGCGCGCTCGCCGTAGAGCAACGCGTCGTCCATGTAGAACGCCACGGCGCGGCCTGTTTCGAGCATCTTGAACGCTTCGCCGTGGTCCTTGGCGCTGATCACGAACATGTTGGTCTTGTGCTCGGCGTTGTAACTCTTGAGGAAGCGCTCGTTGGTGGTGCCCGCGGTGGTCACCACGTTCCTGCCCGCCAGGTCGGCAAACCCTTTGATGCCGCTGTCCTTGGCCGTCAACAACTGGCCCTTCACATAGATAAAGCCGTAGGAGAACGCGACCTGCTTCTGGCGCTCAGCCGTCACACCGGTGGAGCCACACTCCAAGTCGACGGTACCGTTCTGCACCAGCGGGATACGCGTTTGCGACGTCACCAGGTTGTACTTCACATTGAGCTTCGCCACCCCGGTTTTCTGCTGGATACGTTCGACGATCCTGCTCGCCAGGTCTACCGAGTAACCCATGGGTTTGCCGCTGTGATCGCCCACATAAGAAAACGGCACCGACGCATCGCGATAGCCCAGGGTGATGGACTTGGCGTTGCCGATCTTTCCCAGCGTGCCGCCCAAGGGCGCTTCATTCGCCTGGACCTGTGCGCCGAACAAAAGCCCCAGGGTGCAGCCGGCCAACAGGATTCTTTTCATTGTTATGCTCCGTTGTTGTTTGAATTGTTTGAGTTATTTACGTACAGCGATCACGCTGATTTCCACCAGCACGCTCGGTCGTGCCAGCTCCGCTTGCAGGGTGGTGCGCGTGGGCGCCATGCCCGGCGACAGCCACGCGGACCACACCGCATTCATCGGTGCGAAACCGGTGCCGATGTCCTTCAGGTAAATGGTGGCGTTGAGCAGGTGGTCCTTGTCACTGCCCGCCTGGGCCAGCAGCGCGTCGATTCGGTCCAGCACCTCCTGGGTCTGGCTCGCCACATCCTGGCCGTCACCGGGCACCTGGCCGGAGAGAAATACCAGGTCCTTGAAGGTCACGGCACCCGAGAGACGCTCGTTGCTGTTGATTCGGTTGATGGTCATGGCACATCCTCAGGCGGCGCGGGGCGATAGGCCCTGCATATCAATGGAAGGGACGTGTTGGCCGATCAGTTCGGCCAGCACTTGGGCGCTGCCACAGGCCAGGGTGAAACCCAGTGCACCATGGCCCAGGTTCAGCCACAGGTTGCGGTAGACACTCGCGCCAATCAGCGGCACACCGGTCGGGGTGGCCGGGCGCATACCGGCCCATTCCACCGCGTGGGCATAATCGCCGGCCAGCGGAAACGTCTCCAGGGCTTGGCGTTTTATCAGCGCCAGGCGCTTGGGTTCGAGGCTGGCGTCAAAGCCGACGATGTCCACCATGGCCGCGACCCGCAGTTGTTCACCGATACGCGCGTAGACGATCTTGCGGTCATAGTCGGTGATGCTCACGTTCGGCGCCTGGTGTTGCGCGCCAATCGGCACGCTGAGGCTGTAGCCCTTGAGCGGGTACAGCGGCAACGGCACGCCCAACTCGGCGCTGCGATACCCGGCCGCCAGCACCAGGTGTTCGACCGGCATTACTTCATCCCCTATCTCGATAGCCTGTACCGCGCCCTCGGCATGGCGAATCCTGGTGACTTTGCGCCCCAACAAAAAGGTGCAACGCCCCGACGCTTGCAGCCGCGCCGCTAATCGCTGGCAGAAGGCATGACAATCGGCCACCTCTTCATTGGGCGTATAGATCCCGCCGACAAATCCACCGCCCGCCAGCGCTGGCTCCAGGCGCGCGCAATCGGCGGCAGACAGCACCTGCTGTTGCAGGATATCAGTGACCTTGCTGCGCGCCTGTTCAAAGGAACTGGGGTTGCGAAAGGTCACCAGCTTGCCGTTGCGTCGCCAGTCGAAGCCGTCCAGGTGGTCGTCGTCGCGCCATTGCTGCAAGGTGTCCTGGCTCAGGGAGGCCAGGCGCAGCAGGTGCGCGGCATTGCGTTTGTTCACCGAGCCACGGCAGGCGCCCAGGAACGCCGCCATCCAGCGCCATTGCTGGGGGTCGAGGCGTGGGCGCAGCTTGAGCGGCGAGTCACCGCGCAGTAACCAGCCAATGGCTTGCAGCGGCACGCCAGCATCGGCCAGCGGTGCCACGTAGCGATAGGACAATTGCCCGCCGTTGGCGAAACTGGTTTCGCTGCCCAGGGTCTCGCGCGCCTCGATCACCGTTACCTCGTGACCTGCACGCACCAACGCGTAAGCGCTGGCCAGACCAATCACCCCACCGCCAATGATGCACACCATCTTTGCCGCCCGCCGTTGAATCAAGAGGCCTCAAGCCTAGGGGCAGGTGACAGGCCACCGACAATGAATAAAGATGGACCACCTATAAACAAAGGTTATGGACTCGCCATGCGCTTGCGTCATATCGAAATCTTCCAGGCTATACGCCAGACCGGCTCCGTCAGCGCCGCCGCGCAGTTGCTGCACGTATCGCAGCCCGCCGTCACCAAGGTGTTGCAGCACGCCGAATTGCAGCTGGGCTTCCCCCTGTTTCTGCGCGTGCGCGGCAAGTTGCAGCCCACGCCAGAAGCCCTGGCGCTGGAAAGCGAAGTCGAGAAAGTCACCGAAAGCCTGCAAGGCGTGCGCCGCCTGGCCAAGAGCCTGCGCCGTGCACCGGGCCAGAGTGTGCGCATCGGCGCGATCCCGGCGCTGGCCCTGTCGCTGCTGCCGCCGGCGATTCTGGAGTGGAAGCACGCCTACCCGGACATGGCTTGCGAACTGTCCAGCGACCATAGCCGCGAGCTGGTGCAGAAGCTGCTGATGCGTGAGATTGACTTGGCGCTGACGCTGAACTTCTCCGGCCATCCGGGGTTGACCACGCAAGTGCTGGCCAACGGTGTGTTGGTGGCATTGGCGTCCAAAGGCTATTGGTCCGACGCCGAGCTGAGCCAGCCGCTACCCCTGGCGGACCTGGCAGGCACCGCATTGATTGGTCTTTCCAGCGCCGACCCGCTGGCAGCGAAACTCGACAGCTACCTGGAAAACGTCGACCCACCGCCACGGGTGACGATCTCCGTACAAACCTACTCCCTGGCCCGTGCCATGGTTGAGTCCGGCGCCGGCCTCACAGTAATCGACCCCTTTACTGCCCTCGGTGCCTCGACAGCCACCACGTGCATCCGCACACTCACGCCGCCGCTGCCGATTACCCTGTACGCCCTCACCCGCGCCGATGAACCACCGCCGCACATGCTGGCCAATCTGCTGCAGATCTTTGGCCAACGCGCCCGTGACCTGCTGGAACGCTTATAACTGTAGGAGCCGGCTTGCCGGCGATGAGCCCCTTGAGCCCTGCTGCGACCTAGCAGCCGCCATCGCCGGCAAGCCGGCTCCTAGGTGATGGTTACAGCACGTAATGCATGATCGCCACGAAGTGCAGCAAACTCCCGCCGATCACAAACAAATGCCAGATCCCATGGGAGTGGCGCAGGCGATCCTCCAAGGCAAAAAAGATGATGCCGACGGTGTATAAAACGCCGCCCGACGCCAACCAGATAAACCCTGCCGTACCCAATGCCGCCATCAACGGCTTGACCGCCACCAGCACGATCCAGCCCATCACCGCGTAGATCACGATCGACAGGATGCGCGCCTCGGAGCGCGGCTTGATCTCCTGCAGGATGCCGATCACCGCCAGCCCCCACACAATCCCGAACAGCGTCCAGCCCCACGGCCCGCGCAGCGTCACCAGGCAAAACGGCGTGTAGCTGCCGGCGATCAACAGGTAGATCGAAAAGTGATCGACCTTCTGCATGATCTCTTTTCGGCGCCCCTGCACGCTGTGGTACACGGTGGACGCGCTGTACAGCACCATCAAGGTGAAACCATAGATCGCCACGCTGACGATCTTCCAGGGGCTGCCGTCCAGGCTCGCCACCACCAACATCCACACGGCGCCAATACACGCCGCGACTGCACCGAGCAAATGGCTCCAGGCGTTGAAGCGCTCCCCGTGGTACATCTGTCACTGGCCTCCTGTAATCGTTAAGCACTGACCGGCAAGCGTCCTGCCTTGCGCATAAGAGTGCAAGCGGCTTATGACGTTCCGAGGACGCCGTGCGGTTTTGCGGGCACAATCGACAGCATTCGAACAAGAGCCACGGCCATGCTGATCGACGAAGAATTCACCCTCAAGAAACTGGAAATCTTCCTGGCGTTCATGCGCACCGGCAACCTGGCCCGCGCCGCCGCCGAGCTGCAAACCAGCAACGTCAGCGTGCACCGCGCCATCCACTCGCTGGAAAATGCCCTGCGCTGCCCGCTGTTCAAGCACGAAGGGCGCAACCTCACGCCGCTGGAAAGCGCCTACGTATTGGAAGAGCGCGCGCAAAAACTGGTCGCCGATGTGGTCGACAGCGTGCGCCTCACCCGCGAAGCCGCCGGTTTTTCCGCCGAGCGCTTCAAGCTCGGCTCGCTGTATTCGCTGACGGTGAAAACCGTGCCGCAATTGATCATGGGCCTGAAGATCCGCCGCAGCGAACTCAACATCGACTTGATCCTGGGCTCCAACTTCGACCTGCTCTACAAGCTCAAGAACATGGAAGTGGACGCGATCCTCATCTCCCTGGACGAACACGCCAACGACCCCGACTGCGAACAGATTGCGCTGTTTTCCGATGATATTTTCCTCGCCACCCCCGCCGATTCCCCCTTCGACCGCGAGCGTGAGATCGACCTTGCCGACGTGCGCGACGCGACCTTCATCACCCTCACCCAAGGCTTCGCCACGCACCAGGATGGCAATCGCGTATTCAAGCAGGCGGGGTTCGAGCCGAAGGTGGCGATGCAGGTCAATGACATCTTCACGCTGCTGAGCATGGTCAGCTCGGGCGTGGGTTATGCACTGCTGCCAGGTAGGATTGCGGCGGTGTATGAAAACCGCGTGAAGCTGATACCGCTGCAACCCAGGTACCGGTTGCAGCAGCATATTGGCGTGGTGTTCCTGAAGGCCAAGGAGCGCGATCCAAACTTGCTGGCGCTGTTGGCGGAGTGTCGGATGTACGCCAATCGGCAGGTTTGACCCAATCTTGCAGGAGCCCGGCTTGCCGGCGATAGCGATCTCAAGGACGCCATCGCCGGCAAGCCAGGCTCCTACAAGGGACTAACCGACCAGGCCGCGTACGATGAAATAGAGCAGCGAAGGCCCGAGCAAGCAACCCAGCCCGGTGTGGAACGTCGCCGTCAACGCACCATACGGCACCAGCCGCCGATCCGTCGCCGCCAAGCCCGCCGTCACACCGCTCACCGTGCCGGCCAACCCACCAAACACCATCGCCGAACGCGGATTATCCAAGCCCATCCAGCGCGCTGCGACCGGCGTGCCGACCATCACCAGAATCGCCTTGATCAACCCGGTGGCAATCGACAGCGCCATCACATCCGAGGTCGCGCCAATCGCCGCACCGGTCACTGGCCCGACGATGTAGGTAACGGCACCCGCGCCAATGGTGGTCATGCTGATTGCATCGCGATAACCAAACACCCAGGCCATGCTCGCACCGACGATAAACGGCAGGATCGTGCCGAGCAGCAGTGCAATCACACCAATCATCCCAGCCTTGCGCGCCTCGGTGGCTTGCACTTCAAACGCCGTGGCGACAATGGCGAAGTCGCGCAGCATCGCGCCGCCCATCAGGCCGATCCCGGAGAACAGCGCCAGGTCCGCCAGACCTTTCTGGCCGCCGGTGATCGTGCCGCCGACCCAGGCCAATACCAGGCCAATGACGATGGCAATCGCCGAGCCGTGAATACGCCCGAAGGTCAGGCGCTTGGACAGCACCACCGAAATCCACATGACCACGCCAACGAAGGCAAACGCGGTGATCAGGCCGTTGTGTTCCAAACCTTTTTCAATGAGATCCCACATATCAGCGACCTCCTACTGGTGCGATCAGCGGCTCTTCATCGGGCAGCGGTTCACCCTTGTGCGTGCGGCTGATCAGGGCGATGGTGCAACCACATACGACCACAGACCCAATCGCGGCGAGCACCGCCACCGGGCCACCGTGCAGGGCGGTCACCACGTTTTGTTGCGCGGCCATCGCCACCACCACCGGGATGTACATGGCGCCCCAGAAGCCCACGCCCATTTCGCAATCCTTGGTCATGCCGCCGCGCTTCTGCATCCACAGGCGGGCGCAGATCAGCAGGATCATCGCGATGCCCACCCCGCCCACGTTGGATTTGACGCCCAGCAACACGCCAAGCATGTCGCCCATGATCACGCCCGCGAGCGTGCAGATCGCCAGCAGTGCCACACCGTAGATAATCATTGTTGTTGTCCTCAAAGTGCTCGATCGAAATTGTTGTTGTTGTGCTTCGAAAGCCTTGGGTACTGCTTTATCGGTGGCGGCGCTCCTCCTCTTGCAGCAGGGCCTGCAAAGTGTCCAGGCGTGCGCCTTCGCAGGCGATCACCGTGCCCTGTTCAAACACCCGGCGCGACAGGCCGGTGAGCACCGCGCCCGGAGGCAGTTCGATTTGCAGGCGCACGCCGCGCTCGTAGGCGCTTTGCACGGTGCCGCGCCAGTCGACGACGCGGCACATGTTGAAGGCCAGGTCGTCGCGCAGTTGCTCGGGGTTGTGGATCGGCCGCGCGCGGGTACTGCTCAGGTAGGTGATACGCGGCGCCTTGAGCGACACGAAGGCCTGCGCCAGGGCCTGGGCCGGTTGCTCCAGCAGCACGCAATGGGACGGCACGCTGACGGCCAGGCGCTTGGCGATGCCGTTGCCTTTGATGCGGTCGGCGACTCGCTTCATGGCCGCATTGCTGCCGGCGATGACGGTCTGGTTGTCGGCATTGATATTGGCCAGGTAAACCGGGGTTTCAGCACTGTGTATGTCGGCCAGCACGCTTTCGACGGTGGATAACTCAGGGCCAATCAGTGCGGTCATGCCGTAGCCCTGTGGATAAGCGTTTTGCATCAGCTCGCCGCGCAGGCTGACGAGTTTAATGGCGTCGTTGAAGTCCAGCGCACCGGCGATCACCGCCGCCGGATAGGCACCGATGGACAGGCCCGCGACGTAATCCGGGGCGTGTTGCAGCAGGCGGGCGTGGGCCACGCCGGCAATCAACAGGCAGAGTTGTACCGCGCGGGTATTCGCCAGGGCCTCAGCCGAATCCAATGCCCGAACGTCTTCACCCAGCGCATCGCTGGCCTGCTCCAACACCTCGGCCGGCAACGCCTGGAGCATGCCCGGCCGTTGGGCGCCCTGCCCCGGGAACACCAGAAGGCTGCTCATGCCACGGCCTGCCAGGGATCAAGCACCAGGTGCGCACCGCGGGCGGTTTTGAGCAGCACGCGGCGTGAACCACTCGCCCATTCGCGCAAGGCAACAGCGCCAAATGGAGTTTGCAACTGCAGGTCCACGGCGCACTCAGCCGTTTCAAGAATCGCCAGCAGGTCTTCTGCATCACCTCGGGCCAACGGCTCGGGGGTGCGCAGAATCAAGTCCAGGTCACTCTGCTCGTGCAGCGCTTCGACCCCACTGGCCAATTCGAAGCCCGCGCTGCCGGTGACGCCCCACGCTTCCTGCGCCAGCACTGGCCGCAGGGCTGCGAGCGCTCGCAACGCCGGTAAATCCCGTGGCGAGATCACACCGCGCAACGCTTCGGGTATCACACGCCGCTGCACCGCTGCCATAGGCATCTCGGCGGCGAAACGCTGTTCACGCAAACGCCCGCGCACACCGACCGCCACATAGCCCGGCTCGGCGACGGCGCGACGTACCACCACGGGGTGCTCCGCGTCGATCGCCGCCACCGCCCAGGCCGGAGCGTCGGCCGGCAGGTGCGCCGGGGTCATGCCCCAGAGCAAGTCATGGGCGTTCACCATTGTTCCCGCAGCAGTTGGCGTACGTGGCTGGAAGCCGCGCGGTTGGTCGCACCAAGGCGACCGCTCAAGTCGGTGCTGCCAATATCCTTGATCGCACTCACCAGGCAATCGCTGACCCGCGCCACATCCTCCGGCGTGGGCTGTTCAATCTGGCTGACCGACAAGGTTTCCCACAGCAACCCCAGGCTGGCGTAACTGTCGATGTCGTAGGCCATGGGCGGCACGCTGGCGGCCAGGGCTTCCAACTCTTCAACGCTGCGCAGCGTCACGCGCGCGGCCGAGGCCTTGCCCATGGCGTGCACCATCACACCGGGATCGCGCAGGGCGATCAGGCGATTGGCTTGGTACCCGTGGGCGAGAAATGCGCCGGACATCGCCTTGCCCACCAACAGCGCAATCACCGGGTGCCCGGCCAGGCGAGCACGGGCATAGCTGTCGGCAGCGGCGGCCAAGGCCTGGTGGATGCCGAACGCTTCTTCGCGCCGACCATAGGCTTGGCTGGGCACGTCGACGATGGCGATGATCGGGCGTTTGTCGCCTCGGGCAATGGCTTCATCGACGGCCTTCGCCAGACCCCAGCCTTCCAGCAGGCCGACTTCGCCGTTGCGTGCGCGGGGGAAGCGGTTTTGTGCGTCGGTGACCACGGCGATATAGCGCACATGCTGCTCACCCAGCACACCATCGGCGACTTTCAGCGAGTTGGGCAAATCCTCAACGGCTGTCGCTCCGGCGCTCAAAGCGTTGAACCACTGCAAACCTCTCATGAGCGTTCTCCTTGAAACAGATCGCGCACTGTCGCCGGGTCGATCTGCGCCGTGGCGTCCAGTTCGGCCAGGCGCGCCAGGTAGTACACGGCCTGGCGGCTGCGTTGTTGGGTGGGCAGGCCTTGTTGCAGCAATGCGCTGACGGTCTGTTGAATCGCGGCCACATCGTCCGTTACATAACGGTCGGCCAGGCCGCTGTTGAAGCGTTGTTCGCCGCCCGTAAAGCTCCAGATGAAAGGCCGGTCGCGGGAGTCGTACTCTTCCAGGCCGGCCTCCTGCTCGATCACTTGCGGGCCGTTCAGGCCCAGGCGGGCTTCGCGCGTGACCACCAGGTAACTGCACAACCCGGCGGCGATGGACATGCCACCAAAACAACCGACACTGCCGGCCACCACACCGATCACCGGCTGGTATTGGCGCAGGTCGACAATCGCCGCGTGGATATCGGCAATGGCGGCCAGGCCGAGGTTGGCTTCCTGCAGGCGCACCCCCCCGGTTTCCAGCAGCAGCACCGCGCGGGTCGGGACGCCCTTACGGTTGTCTTCGGCGGCCAGTTCCAGGGCGCCGGCGATTTTCGCGCCGCCCACTTCGCCGAGACTGCCACCCTGGAAGTTGCCTTCGATGGCGGCAATGACGACAGGTTTGCCGTCGATGCTGCCCTTGGCGATCACCACACCGTCATCGGCCTGTGGCACCACGCCTTGGCGGCTGAGCCAGGGCGACATGACCCGCTGGAACGGGTCGATCAATTCGCGGTAGGAACCGGCGTCCAGCAACGCCTTGGCACGCTGCCGAGCGCCCAGTTCAACGAAGCTGTGTTTGGCGAGTAAGTCAGTCATGGCCGATCTCCTCGAAACCCTGCTCCAGGCGCAAGCGCACCACGCCGGGGGTGGCGCCGAAATCGTGGATATCAATATTCAAGGCTGGCGGGGTTTGCTCCTGGAAGATCCGCTCGAACAGATGCTGCCAGCGTTGCTCGGCGCCATTCACCGAGGTCTGCACCTGGATGGTCAGCGTGCCCGGCGTGCCCGGTTCCAGCAGCACTTCCAGGTCGCCCGAGCCGACGCAACCCACCAGCGCACGGCCTTTTGGCGGCTGCCCGGCGGGGAATTCAAAGGATAAGGTTTCCATCACAACGCTCCGTCGAGGCGGTCGATAAACAGGCAGGCAGCCAACAGGTCGGCGGCGCCGCCCGGGGAGGCATTCAGGGCCAGCAGTTGAAGGTCCAGCGCGTGCAGTTGGCGACGACCGCCGAGGGTTGCGCTGCCGCCTGCATCGAGTACCGCTTGAGCGCCCTGCTGCATCGCTAGCAGGCCTTCGGGGCCGGCGCGGTAAAGCACGCAGGTGTCGGCCAGGTCCGTCATGATCGCGAGCAAGGCGTCCAGGCGCGCGTTCTGTTCGCCGGCGCTTTGCTGGCGGCTTCGGTGCAGCTGCGGCAAGCCGCGTTGCACCACGGACGGGAAGCCCAGCTGCGCTTCTTCACGAGCGCCGCGTGCGCCGTAACGTTGGGCGACTTGAGCACCGTGGCTCATGGGCTGCGGGGCATAGCGGTCGTTGAGCAAGGCCAGTTTGGCTGCCGTCAGCGTGACGGCGCGGGGCTCCAGCGCCGCCGCTGCCGTGAGCAAACCAAGGGCCCAGATCGCACCCCGATGGGTGTTCACGCCGTTGGTGGTGGTCAACATTGCTTGCTCACCTTCACGGCCAATGCGCCCAAGGGCTTCACGCAGGGGCAAGCCGACTTCACCGAATTCAATCGCCGCCTCGGCCATTTCCTTGAACATCGGCCACAGCGACAACGCCGAGGCATGCATCAGGCCCAGATGCAAATCACTGTGGGCGCCGTTGCCACGCCGGTCCACCAGGGCGGGTTTGGGCGACAGGTCCGCTTCATCGATCAGCGCATCGACGGCCAGATCAGCTAGGCGATCCGCAAGGCTGAGTTCATGCAATTTAAGGGCGCGCATTTACCAGCTCCTGAATTTGGCGGGCGGGTTGTACAAGCCACCGGACCACTCCACCAGGTCAGCCACGCTCTTGGCGGCCAACAGCTCGCGGGTGGCGTCAGTGCGGCGAATGCCCAAGTCTTCGGGCAAGGCGATCAGGCCTTCGCGGCGCATGCGCGCGGTGTCCTTGGGGTTGTGGCGCATGCCAATCGCCGTGACACCTGCGACGGCAGCGATCATCGCCTGGCGCTCTTCGAGTGAACGCGCTTTGTACAGGTAGGCAATGCCCTCTTCGGTGAGCAGGTGAGTGACGTCATCGCCGTAGATCATGATCGGTGCCAGCGGCATGCCGCTTTTGCGCGCGACTTCCACCGCGTCGAGGGTGTCGACGAACGTGGGTTTGCCGCCTTCCTGGAAGGTCTCGACCATTTGCACCACGAGTTTTTTGCCGCGTTCCAGCAGCGCTTCCGGGGCATCGTCGTGGCGCATATCCAGCCAGGCCGGCGTGCCGTGGCGCCGACCGCGTGGGTCGTGGCCCATGTTCGGTGCGCCACCAAAACCGGCGAGTCGGCCACGGGTCACGGTGGAGGAATGGCCGTCGCCGTCGACCTGCAGGGTGGCGCCGATAAACAGGTCCACCGCGTATTGGCCGGCGAGTTGGCAAAACATCCGGTTGGAGCGCATCGAGCCGTCGCGGCCGGTGAAGAACACATCCGGCCTCGCGGCGATGTAGTTCTCCATGCCCAGTTCGGTGCCGAAGCAATGCACGCTTTCCACCCAGCCGCTTTCAATCGCAGGGATCAGCGTGGGATGCGGGTTGAGGGTCCAGTTGCGGCAGATCTTGCCCTTGAGGCCAAGGGATTCGCCGTAGGTGGGCAGGATCAGCTCAATGGCGGCAGTGTTGAAACCGATGCCGTGGTTGAGCGACTGCACATTGTGTTTTTCGTAGATGCCACGTATCGCCATCATCGCCATCAGCACATGCACCGGCTTGATGTGGCGCGGGTCGCGGGTGAACAGCGGCTCGATGTAGAACGGCTTGTCGGCCACCACCACAAAATCCACCCAGCTCGCCGGAATGTCGACGCGGGGCAAATCGGTGACGTCATCCACCAACTGGTTGACCTGCACGATCACGATGCCATCGCTGAACGCGGCAGGCTCGATCAGCGCCGGGGTGTCTTCGGTGCTGGCGCCGGTGTAGATATTGCCGGCGCGGTCGGCCATGAAACCGGCGGAAAGCACCACGTTGGGGATCAGGTCCACCACCAGCCGCGCATAGAGTTCGATGTAGGTGTGGATCGCGCCGATTTCCAGCAGGCCGTCTTCGAGCAACTGGCTGATACGCAGGGATTGGGTGCCGGCGAAGGAGAAGTCCAGCTTGCGGGCGATGCCTTTTTCAAACAGGTCCAGGTGCTCGGAACGGCCGACGCTGGGCATGATCATGTGCAAATCGTGGAGCTTGGACGGGTCGGCTTTGGCGAGGGAGCGCGAGAGGAAATCCGCTTGCTTCTGGTTATTGCCCTCCAACACCACGCGGTCGCCGGGCAGGATCAGCGCCTCAAGCGCCTCGACGATCCTGTCACTGGGCAACACCGCCCCGTCTGCGTATTTTTTGACCAGCCCGAGCCGCCGCTGCTTCTCGTCGCGCCGCCGCGTCCAGCGCGAGTCGGGGGTGATTGTTGTTGTCATGGTCGCTCCACGGGTTTGCTGTCGTGGGGCTTACGTTAAAAGGGCAAGGAAGGGGGATCAATCAAGCTCGCCGTGCAACTGTTACGGACAGAGTAACGATTGGCCTCGCCGAATATTCCATTACACATCCGCCGGAACCAACCCTCATCGAGCGTTCACCCACCTGACGACTGACAGGAAGCGTAACGACTACCATCGAAACTGCCTTACGAGGTACCCCTTATGTTTGCTCTAGACTACGCGCTGATGCAGCAGTCTTCAGTGCGACGCAATACCCCGCCCGGCCCACAGCCCACACCCGACGTTAAAAACATTTCACCACTTGCCCCGGCAAAGCCCTCTACCTTCGCACCCGGCTCTACGCCATTGCCCGAATCGTCAGGCATTCCACCGGCCACGGTGCAGTTCCCAGCACTGGCCAAGCAATTCAAGGTCAGTGATCAGCAAGCCTTCCTCACGCAATACGATGATCTCACCCTCGCCATGCGACGTTTGCACGGCCAACAGCCAAGCTTCAGCCAACTCAAACAGCAGCAAGTGGCGTCGATGTTGGCAGACCAACCCTATCTCGACCCTGCAAACCTGATCGTCAAGCGCTGGACTAAACAAAGTGACGGCAGTATCAAGACACTCTCAGAAGAGCCGCTGCTGAAGGTATTGGAAAGGCGAGTCGCAGAACAACTGGGCACGCCAGCCAAGAAAGATGACAGTAACGTCTGCGTCGGCGTGTTCACTCAACGCACAGACACCCGGCCCTCCACCGAAATCACCCCATTACACTCACTCCACACCATCGCCGAACGCATCGCCACCCAGTACCCCGCGATACTCAAGGGCTACTGGACCAAACCCCGCCCGACAGAACGCAATCCACAGGTACTGGCGGCGCCGCAGAGTCAACTGCTGGACCTGCATAAACAACAACTGTCGACCCTTGCCGCATTGCGCGCCAGCGACGGCACGTTGAGTGCGGCGAGCAAAAAGCTGATCGACAACGCCCTGCAACACCCTACCCTGGCCGAACGGGAAAAAAACTTTCCAGATGGCGCGCGCCCAGGCGTGTATCCACTCATGATTGACGACGGCACCGAACGCGGTGCACTGATGGCGGGTACGTTTCTAATCACCCAAACCGACGGTTCCTTTGCCACGCCACCCGCTTGGCCCCAAGACAAATCCCTTGCACTCAATGACGCCCATGGCCCCGCTGTGCTGTACACCCCAGGCGAGGGCTTCGAGGCGTTCGCAACGCCAGCCCAGGCCCGCCAAGCCTTGGCAAAACGGCTTGACGAGGGCGGGGCAAACGCCGACCTGCTGCTGCAAACCCTGCCGCTATCGCTACAAAACCGCGCCGAGCCGCCCAGCGGCGAAGACCTGATGCTCATTGCAGCACCACTGGATGGGGATGTTTTGGCCGAAGGCATTCCCTGGATGCTCGCGCGTCAGCAGGCAGAAATCGAGGCGAGCCAGTGTGAAGATCCCCTTTCATCAACGACCATCGACGCCGCCGCCGACTGGTCCTACTTGCTTGACGGCAGCAATGCCCTGCTGGCGCGCAATCAAGCATTGGCAGATAAACTGCAACCCGAGTGGTTGAAAAAACTGAGCCCGGCTCAAGAGGCGCTCTTTACCCACTTGGAGCACGCGCAGGAAAAAAGTGCCAACGCACTGACTCCCTTAATTCAAAGCATTCCCTCCCTGGCAACCTTCGCCCGCGACCGGATGAATGAGGCGATAAAAAAGAGTTACCCGAACGCGGTGTTGGATGCCGACCAACTGATGGTTCAGGTCCGCACCAAGACCTACGTCAACAACGGCCGAAAAACCAACAGCAGCACCCCTTATGAAAAAAACACACAGGTATCACTCACCGACCTGGCCCTGAAAAACCCCACCGAGTTCCCTGCTGGTGAAGCCGGCACGTTCACGCAAATCACGTTCAAACTGCCGCTGACCGACAAACAGGGCAAACCGTTACTCGACACCGACGGTAAGCCTATTGTGCTGGACACCGACCAACTCGAGACACTGGTCAACACCGCTGATGTCGGCGGTGAATACACCGCCCTGTTGAAAAAAGAACTGGTAACAGACGACGCGGCGGGCCTGGCAGGAAAGCGGCGTAATGCGTGGAAAGCCAGCCAGGCAGACCTGATGGGCAAAGAGGCGTTTCTCGCAACGCTCAACCCGGATGCCTACAAGGCAGAGGCAAAAGACGACAAAACCAGCAAGCGCGGGGCGCAATGGGTCGACGCCGTACTGGATCACCCCGATCCGGAAACCCGCCCGCAGGTCGATGGCGAAACCGTTGTTAGCCACGCCCTCGTCCAACGCGGCCTGCCCGTTCAAGGTGTGATGGTAATCGGCAACACCAAGGACGCAGAGCGGGTCCTGTACGCACCGAATGCCCCCGACGGCCTCACTTTTCGCGAAGTGGCAAGCCAAGAGGCGCTCAATACACTGCTGGATAAAAACGAGTGGAAGCTGTACACCGCGAGCCGCAAATCGCCGGTCAGTAAAGATGACGTCGCCAAGGCGGAGGAGGCGCTCAAGAAACACACATTCAATCTGGGAGGTAACCCTGCTAGCGCAATCGACAACTACGTCAAGGCCCTCAACCTGAAAGGTGAAACCTCTACCCTCACGCCTATGACCGGCAATGGCCTGGATGCGCTGTACAAACAACACGTGCAATTGGTGATCGACAAGGCCGATCACCAATCCGTCAGCAGTGCCGAGGTTAAGGCACAGTCAACCGCCAACAAAATCCTGTTCGGTGTTGAAGTCGCCATGATCTTCATGGACCTGCTACCGGTGGTCGGCAAAGGTGCTTCCATGGGACTGCGGCTGGGCAAGGCCGGTGTCGCAGCCCTGCGCGCCAATGCAAGATTATTGCCCAAGCTGGTCAAGAACCCGGCACTGGGCCGGGCGATCTACGCGGACTTTGCAACCGCCGGGGCAGGCATCCCAGTGATCCGAACAGCGCCACTAAGGCCCGTCGGCAAAGCCCCCTTGCGCGCCATTGAACACATCGCCAAGGCCTCCCAAAAAAACGGCCCACCACAAATGGCCGCCTCATCCAGTAATCGCATTGCCGCGCAAGACATACCCACGTCGAATGTGATCACCACGGCAGGTCGAGACCTGAGCGCGTTTACCGTGCCGAGCACAGTGATTCAGGGCCGCCCGTTGCGCCCGGACGGTACCTACAATGTCGGCGGTAACTTTTATGTACGCTTTACCGACAGCACAGAGGTGAACCAGGTCTACCAGATCGACTCGGCGTTTCATGCGCGCAGCGGGCAGGTGAATATCATTGATCCGAATGCGCCGTTGACGACACCCAAGAGCGGCAGGATCAAGGCATCGTTGCAGTCGGCGGGAGGTGGAGAGTGGCGGTTGAACGTAATGGCGGGTGGGCGACGAGGTGCACAAAGGCGACAAAGCCCGACACCGCCAGTGGAATATGTGGACTACCTGTTCGCGGGTGGTGCTGATTTCACTGCTGTATCAGGCTCACGCGGCACGGCAAGACGTTGGTTCAGAAACGACATGGCAAATTTTTACCAACGCCAGGCGAACGGAGCGCTCCCCCCTCGCCCCAACATGCTGGCTTCGCCAGCCAATACATCGCCCGGCGACTTGATGCGCATCCAACTTGAAAACGGCCCCGGGCTGGTGCTGGGCGAACAACACAACCAGGTCGCCATGGACGTGCTGCTGATCGAGAACATGCCCATGTTCCGCGAAATGGGGGTCACTACCTTGCTACTTGAGGGCGCCCCTGGCATCGGACTCACCCCCTACGTAGCGGCAGATATTCCGATGATCCCGCTTCGTCCCCGCAACGCGGCCTACCAGAACAACACCCCATCACGAATGGCCTTGTATGAAGCGGCCGAAAAAAACGGCATCAACATCGTAGGCATCGAGCACGAACACCTCACCCAACACGCCACTCGCAGCGCCACCAACGACAGCCTCAACCTGCGGTACACCAATGATCGGCAAAGAGAACTCAATTACTACGCCACGAAAGTAATCGGTCAGGTCCCACCTGGAGAAAAATGGGTCGCCGTGGTTGGCCGGTCACATATGAACACCAGCCGGGGGGTGCCTGGCATAGCGGAACTGACCGGCGTGCCCGGTATAGGTGTCTACGACGGAGCCAGGGGCTCAGCCAGCGTGACACGCCCGACGACCGGCCCACGGCCAGACCGACAACAAAGGCTTGGGGTGAACGATGTGGCGGGGGACTATCAGATTTATCAGAATGTTGATGAATACCTCAAACCAATATCGCCACCTTGATCGCGCATTTCTGAGGTCGTATTGATTGTTCCCACGTGGAGCCTGGGAGCGATCAAATAAGCACGGGAACTACGCCATTCGAGTCGATGGAACCGCAGGGTCCTGAACAACGCACTCCCGCACCAGGTTTGGTGGTGTCTCAGAAGCCGTGGGTTGCGGCAGATATTTGCTCTAGCGCTCTATCGACCCACAACTGCCCAAGCTCTGCCATTTGCTGGATCCCGAGCATGATCGCGCGCTGGGAAGTGTCCAAGTCGAAAGCCAGGTTGCACGCGAACTAACATCTTGCAGTAAAAAACCGAGGGCCTGCCGGCTTACAACTTCATGTCTACGCTCACAGTCCCCAACCCTTCCAGCGGGTAGCTGCGGTATTCATAAACCTCCCCACGAACTGTGAGGCGGATGAAACCATCCTGGCGGGTAGCTTGGACATCCGGCTCTTTAGTTTTCAGAAAGGGATGTGCCGACATCAATGTCGTGAGTATTTCCCGATCAGTACTCAGATCCTTGTGGACGTAGTACAGGTAGGAAAAGCCCACCGTTGCGCCACCCTGATTGTTTCGCGCACCGTAAATGGAGCTTCCATTATTCAGGGAATACTTGAGCACAACCTCATCCAATTCCGGTGGACCTGGGCTGATCAACCAACCAACACCCAAGTACCCGAGACACACCACCAGCAGCCCGTTGAGCAAGCCCTGGACCGGCCACTTAATACCCTTGAGCTCTGGCATATTCGATATCCTCCTTGATCCAATGCTGGTCACTGTGATCATCACCATACGGCGCATCGCCCTACCAGTCTCCGAACTCCGCCCGAGAAGTCCCTGCCGCCTTTTGCGCCGCACCAGCCGCTCTCAACAGCACACTCTCCGGAATACCCAGCACAGTGCCGGTGATGCCGTAGTTGAAGTTACCGAACGCCTCATACTCGCGACTTTTCTGTTTGTAATCCCAAGGGCCACGCCCTCTGACCTGCGAGTAAAACCACGAATAGGTGAACGCCGAACCAGGCTTCAAATGCATCCTGCGGTTGTTGGCCAAGGCGATATTGTCTTGCAGCGAAACGCCCGGGGGTATGGGAGGGACGGCCATTTGCGAATCCTTGCTGATGGGTTTGAGTGTCGAAAAGTTAGCACTCAAAAGTCAGCAAAAATTCCGAGTCCTTACTTACAGAAAGTTCAGACGTCCTTTAGATCCAAGCCTTACGTTTACGGTGGCAGGACAAGACTGCTTGAAGATGTAATCCCTGCCCTGGACATCACCACCACCGAAATGGCGCGACACCTTGGCTTCGCCCCCGAGACTTTTTCAAGGATCTTGCATGGCCACGCCCCAGTCAGTCCGGACCTTGCCGTCCGGTTGGAACGAGCCGGTGTGAGTACCGCCCACATTTGGAACTTCATAGGGATTTGAATAGGTGGGCAATCAAGCCAAGCCGGATTCAACCAAGAGCGCTTCGATGCCCATGAGGTCCGGCACCTTCGCCACATGCTCCCCCACCTGCACCGCCGCCAGCTCCAGCGGGCACAGCGGCACATCCACATAGCTCAATTCACTATCCAGCTTGTAGGAGCGGGGAATCCCCTGGATCACCAGCGCAATAAACTTCAACGTCGGCCGCCCACCCAAGGCATTCAACACCACAATCCTTGCGCGCTCACCGGTCACACTCGCTTCGCCGCATACCGCTTCAAAGCTGATCAGCGGTATTTGCCGATCGCGCCAGGTCACTTGCCGTAAATACCACGGCGGCGCGTCGCTGGCCGGTTCGCCGCGCTGGAAGTCGATCAACTCGGCGATGGCGACGTTGGGCAGCACCAGATGGCGGTCGACCAGGGGCAGCAGCAGGCCGGTGAGTTGGCTGGTGCGGTGGTCAAGCATGGGACTTGCTCCAGTAGGCGATGCTTTCGAGCAGCACCGATTCCTGGTACGGCTTGCCGAGGTAGTCGTTGACGCCAATGGCCATGGCGCGGTCGCGGTGTTTCTGGCCGGTGCGCGAGGTGATCATGATGATCGGCAGGCGCATCAGCCGGGGGTCGTTGCGCACTTGGGTGGCGACTTCGAAGCCGTCCATGCGCGGCATTTCGATGTCGAGCAGCATCAGGTCCGGGGTGTGCTCTTCGAGCACGGCGAGGGCGTCGATGCCGTCTTTGGCGGTGAGCACGTTCATGCCGTTGCGCTCCAACAAGCGGCTAGTGACTTTACGCACCGTGACGGAGTCATCCACCACCAGCACCAGCAACGGGCGCTTTTTCAACGGGTCGTTGAGGATCAGCGGCGCGTCGACCAACTGGGCCGGCAAAGCCGGCTGGCGTGCGCGGATATGCGCGAGCAAATCGATGATCAGCACCACGCGACCGTCGCCCAGGATCGTCGCGCCCGACAGGCCCTGCACGCCTGCAAACTGTGGGCCCAGGCCCTTGACCACAATCTCCCGCGTGCCGGCCATGGCATCCACATGGATGGCCACCCGCCGCTCGTTGCACTGCACCAAGAGCACCGGCACCGGCTGGTACTGGCCCAGCAGTTTCGGGCGGCTGACGGTGTGCAGCAGGTCGCCCAGGTAGAACAACTCATAGCGCTGGCCGGCGTATTCATAACTCGGCGGATCCTGCTGATAGTGCCCCGCCAGCTCATGGGGCAGCACCCGCACCAGGCCTTCGATGGTGTTGAGCGGAATCGCGTACTGGTCATCCGCACATTGCACCATCAGCGCGCGGTTGACCGACACGGTGAACGGCAAGCGAATACGGAAATGCACACCTTCGCCCGGCGTCGAGTCAATGACCATCGAGCCGCCAAGCTGACGCACCTCCTCATGCACCACGTCCATGCCCACGCCGCGCCCGGAAATCTGCGTAATCTTTTCAGCCGTGGAGAAGCCCGGCTGCAGGATGAATTGCAACACGTCGCGGTCGCTGATCTCTTGATGCGGGGCGAGCAAGCCACGCTTGATCGCCTTGCGCCGTACGGCCTCCAGCGGTACACCGGCACCGTCGTCGCGCATGTCGAAAACGATGTCGCCGCCCTCGTGGGTCAGGTCCAGGGTGATGCGGCCTTTCTCGGGCTTACCGGCCAGCAGCCGTGCATCGCGGGACTCCAGGCCGTGGTCGACGGCGTTGCGCAGCATGTGCTCCAGCGGCGCGGCCATGCGTTCCAGCACGTTGCGGTCCATCTCGCCCTCGGCGTTGCCGACGATGAACTCCACGTCTTTACCCAGCTCCCCCGCCACTTGGCGCACGATGCGCTTGAGGCGCGGCAGCATGCGTTCGAACGGCACCATGCGCGTGCGCATCAGGCCTTCCTGCAACTCTGTGTTGATACGCGCCTGTTGCTGCAACAGGTCGTGCGCGTCCTCGTTGCGACGCTCAAGGGTGTCCTTGAGGTCGAGCAGGTCGGAAGCGGATTCGGACAATGCGCGGGACAATTGCTGCAATTGCGAATGACGATCCATTTCCAGCGGGTCGAAGTCCTCATACCCCAGGCGCTCGGCCTCGGCTTGCTGGCGGCTGAGGATGCGGCCCTGGGTTTCAGTGTCGAGACGCCGCAGTTGGTCGCGCATGCGTTCGATAGTGGTTTCCACTTCTGTGAGGGCGATGCGGGCGTCGTTGACTTGCTGCTCGATACGGCCACGGAAGATGGACGTCTCACCGGCCAGGTTGACCAGATCGTCGAGCAGCTCGGCAGAGATCTTTACCATGTCGGCGGCCGGGTCTACCACGGCCTCCGCCTTGCCCGCTGGCAACGCCACCGGCGTCACCGGTTCGTCGCTGGGGTGCACCAGGCTCTTGATGCGCTCGATGAGTTTGTCCACCGAGCCGACCGGCAAGCCATCCGCCACCGCGTCGATCATCTGCGCCAGGCGGTCGTGGCAGCCCTGCAGCAAGGCGAACAGCTCCGGCGACGGCGCGAGCAAGCCGGCAGACAGGCCTTCATAGAGAAATTCCAGTTCGTGGGCAAGGTCGCCAATGGGCGCGATCTCGACCATACGCGCACCGCCCTTGAGGGTGTGCAAGTCGCGCAGCAGGGTTTCCACCTCCTGGCGATTGCCGGGCTCGGCCTGCCAACGCGACAGCGCCGCACTGGAACTGTCGAGAATGTCGGCGGCCTCTTCCAGGAAGATATCCAGCAACTCGGGGTCGGCGCCGGACGTTGGCGGCGCGGTAGCTGGTGCAGCAGGCGCAGTGGCTTGACGCAACGCCCGGACCTTGGCGATCAGCTCGGCGCTGTCACTCAGGGGCTGGTGCTGCTGCAGTTCTTCCAGCTGCAAGGCCAGCAGCTCATGGCAGGCCATCAGTACCAGGGAGAGTTCGGCGGAGTAACTGTAGCGGCGGTCCACCAACCCTTCGTACAGGCATTCCAACTCATGGGCCAAGTCGCCAATCGGGCCGATTTCGGCCATGCGCGCACCGCCCTTGAGGGTGTGCAAATCGCGCTGCAATGACGACAACGGCGCGGCGTTGTCGGGCTCCAGCAACCAGCGCTTGAGCGATTGCCCGGCGCTGTCGAGGATGTCCACGGCCTCTTCGAGGAAGATCTCGACGATCTCGTCGTCCATCGCGGTGGCGTGATCCAACTGTTGTGTGGCGGCGCCCAGTTCGGAAATGCTCAGCACCCGACTGCCGTCGCTTTTGATCAGGCCGGTGGCGGACGGGTCGAGGGCTTCATCCAGCAGTTCGCGCAGGGCGTCGACCCGTGCCGGCGCAGGGCTGACTTCCTGGCCAGCGGCCAGTTGGTCGAGCATGCTGATCAGTGCTTCATGGGCTTGTTCGGCCTCATGGAAAAACCGCTCGCTCACCGCCAGGCTGCTCTCCTCCACCGCGCCATAGAGGTCGAGCAGGGCTTCGCAGAGTTCGTCGATGGCGTGCAGGTCGGCGACATGTGCGCCCTCCCCCAACGTGGTCAGTTCGTCGAGCAGCGCAGTGAGTTCCTGGCGTTCGCCGGGATGCTGTTGCCAGCGGCGCAGCAGGTTTTCGGCGTCGAGCAGAATATCCATGCCCTGGGCCAGGAAGTTGGCGATCAGTTGCGGGTCGCGCTTGATACGCAGGCCGGTGTTCGGGGCGTCGAGCAAGGCTTCAAGCTGGTGGTCCAGCAGGCTTTGGGTCCGGTTGATCAGGTCCTGTGCGCCCCTGATGGGCGCCAGGGGGTCGCTGTCCAGGTCACGCAGCCCGCGCTGGAACAGGCCCTCGGCTTCGAGCAGCAACTCTACTTCGTCCAGATCGAGCGGCAGGCGGTGGGCCTTGTACTCTCGGGTCAGGTGGTCCAGCGGGCGCGCCAGCTCGGCGATGGGCAACACGCCGGCCATGTAGGCGCTGCCCTTGAGGGTGTGCAGGGCGCGTTGCAGTTCATCGCTGACTTGCAGCGGTACATGCTCGGCGGCCTGTTGCAGGAAGTGATTGAGGCTGTCCAGATGGCTTTGGGCTTCGTTGCGGAAGATCTCCAGCAGCATCGGGTCATGAGGCTCGGCGGCCGCTACCTGTGTACCGCTGGCCAAGGCGTGGGCACGGGCAGCCAGGGCATCGACCTCATCGCGCTGGCGCTGGTCGTCGGTGGCGAAGTCGGCGATCAGCTCCGGCAGCAGGGCCACCGCTTCATCCAGCACCTGTTGCACCTCGGGGCCCAGGGCTACGCTGCGTTCCAGCACGCGGTTGAGCAGGTTTTCCACCGCCCAGGCCAGCTCGGCCAGGACCAGGGCGCGGACCATGCGGCCGCTGCCCTTGAGGGTGTGGAAGGCGCGGCGCATTTCACCCTGGGCGGTTTTGTCCGCGCTGTTGGGCAGGTACCGGTGCAGCACCTCTAGGACTTCGTCGGTCTCTTCGAGGAAGACCTCGCGCAGTTCATCGTCGATGGGCTCTTCGTTGGCCGGTGGCGGCAGCAGGCTGCCAGGGCGCTGCAAGGCCGGCGGGTTTAGCCGCGACGTGGGGCTGGCCAGCGCATCGAACTGCGACTGGCTCGGCGCGACCTCCACCGCCAATGCTCCATCCGGGGCAACCAGGGCTTGGCGCCAGGGTTTCTCTGCCGGCAGGTAACCCAGCGCCGCCAGGCCTTGGGTGGCCAGTTCCAGCACCCGTTCACCTGCAGCATCGGGGTCTTGGAGCATGCGTTCGAGGTAGTACTCCAGGCTGCTGATCACGTCGGCGAAATGCGCCAACTGCATCTCGGACGGCGGCGCGTCGCTGCCCATCAACTGTTCGTCGACGTAGTCCGTGCAACCACGCATCAGGCTGGCCGCGCGGGGCAAAGGGATCATCGCCAGGGCGCCACGCACTTGGCTCAGCAGCTCCGGCAGGGACTCGAGCCGCTGGCGGTCCCAGTCGGCTTCGATACAGTCGATCACCAGTTCCTTGGCTTGCTTGAGGCACTGGCAGGATTCGCGGATCACCAGTTGGTGGATCTGGGTCAGGTCGGTGGTGGGCAGGCGGCTGTCTTCGCGGCTTTCCGGTTCGACAGTGCCGACCATGCCCGCCAGTGTGGCCTCGACGTAGAGCAACGCGCCGGCGACGTCCATCAGCACCGCATCGTTCGGCTCGCGCTGGCCCTGGGCCAGGCTCAGCACCACGGCGAGCTGGTCGATAATGACTTTACGCGGCTGGCCGAAGCCCAGTACCGCCAGGGTGTCGGCGATCTGCCGCAGCGGTGCTAGCAGTGCATCAAGGTCGCTGGTGTGCTGACGGTCGCTGCGTACAAACAGGTCGAGACGCTCCTTGACCCGCACCAGTTCTTCACATAATGCACCCAGCACCGAGCCCATGGCGTTGCGGTCCGGCCCGGCCAGGCGTGCGCGTTCGGCATCGACCACCGCGCTGTCGGGCAAGGCTTCATCAAGGCCGTAGCGTTCCTTGAGGCTTTGCATGCGCGGCGTCGGCCGGGTGACCTTGGCGACATAAAACAGCAAGCTTTTGAGCAGCTCATCCGGCGCCGGCTGGTTGATCCCGCCGATGCCCTGGGCCAACAGGCGCTTTAGCTGTTTATCACTGGCCTTGAGCAGGCTGCGCAACGCCGGGCTGTTGGCGATCACGCCGGTGAGCATGCCTTCGACCAGCGCCGAGGTGACTTGCCACAGTGGCAACAACGGCGCGCCCTGGCACAGCGCTTCGAGGCGCGCGAACACCCGCGCCATGTCTTCCAGGTTGCTGGGGCCATGGTCTTCGCGCAGCAGCCCGGCAAGCGCTTGTTGCAGCAGCTGGTGCCACTGGCGCAATTGGTCTTTCAGGTCGGGGGCCGCGCGTTGGGCCAGGGCTTCATCGGGCAGCGGCGCAATCGTCAGCAGTTGCGGGCTGAACAGGCTGGTCTCCGACAGCAGGCTTTCACCACGGGCACTGCGCAGGTCATTGAGCAGCGGCAACACCACCAGCGGCAGGTCACGGCGGGCGCTGTGCACACGGTCCAGGTAGAGCGGCAATTGGTTGAGGGCCTGTTGCAGCAGGCGGATGCCTTCGTCGCGCTGGCTCACATGCCCAGCTTGCAAGGCCAGGGCCAGTTCTTCGACTTCCTCGGCGAGCAGGGCCGCGCCGTAGAACTCGACCATTTGCAACGCGCCATGGACTTGGTGGATAGCGGCCAGGCACTCGCTGAGGGCATCGCTGTCGCCGGTTTCGACATAGGCATCCAGCGCCGAACGGGCCTGTTTCAAGGTTTCGGCAATGTCGCCCTTGACCCATTCGAGGGCCACGTAGTCGTGCCGATCAACCATAACTGCTCCGCTTAGAATTCATGTAGTGCTTGATGACCGCCACACCCTATAGGAGCCGGGGGGTGGCGCGTTTCATTCGTCCACCGGCCGCGCTGGCGGCAAGGTAAACCCCGACACCGACCGGCGCAGTTGGCTGGCCATCTTCGCCAGGTTGCCGATGCTTTCGGCGGTCGCCGTGGAGCCCGACGAGGTCTGGGTGGTGATCTGCTGGATCACGTTCATGGTCAGGGAGATCTGCCCCGCCGACGAGGTCTGTTGCTGCGCCGCGTTGGAGATGCTCTGGATCAGCGCCGCCAGGGTTTTCGACACACCTTCGATCTCTTCCAGCGCCACCCCGGCGTCCTGGGCCAGCCGCGCGCCGCGCACCACTTCGGTGGTGGTCTGCTCCATGGAGATCACCGCTTCGTTGGTGTCGGCCTGGATCGCCCGCACCAGCGTTTCGATCTGCCGGGTGGCTGCAGACGAGCGCTCAGCCAGGCGCTGCACTTCATCGGCCACCACCGCAAAGCCGCGCCCGGCGTCACCGGCCATGCTCGCCTGGATCGCGGCGTTGAGGGCGAGGATGTTGGTCTGATCGGCAATGTCGTCGATCAGGCTGACGATATCGCCGATCTCCTGGGAAGACTCACCCAGTCGCTTGATGCGCTTGGCGGTGTCCTGGATCTGTTCGCGAATGTTGTCCATGCCGTGGATGGTGTTGTGCACCACTTCGTTGCCCTTGTTGGCGATCTCCACCGAGCGCTCCGCCACCGCCGAGGACTCGGCGGCGTTGGCCGAGACCTGGTCGATGGACTGGGCCATCTGGTTGATCGCCGTGGAGGCTTCGGCAATCTGCTGGGCCTGGTGCTCCGAGGCCTGGGCCAAGTGCATCGCGGTGGCCTGGGTGTCCTGCACGGCGCCGGCAACTTGCCCGGCGGTGAGGTTGATGGTGGCGACCAGGTCGCGCAACTGGTCGACGGAATAGTTGATGGAGTCGGCGATGGTGCCGGTGAAATCTTCGGTCACCGAGGCGGTCACGGTGAGGTCGCCGTCGGCCAGGTCTTCGATTTCGTCCAGCAGGCGCATGATCGCGTTCTGGTTTCGTTCGTTCTTCTCGGCGGTTTCGTGCAATTGGCGGTTGGTTTCGCGCACCATCACCAGGCCTATCAAGATGATCGAGGTCAGTGCGAGCAGGCCCAGGACATAGCCGCCGATGGTGTCAAAACTGCGCCCGCTGGCGAGGTTTTCGAACCCGGTGGCCAGGTGCGAGGCTTCATCGAGCAGGGTTTGCGACAGGTTGAAGATATTGCTCGCCGAGGCGCGAACCTGGAACAGTTGCGGCGAGGTCTCGAGGATCTCGTCCACGGAGCCGGAGACAAACTCGAACAGCTCGGCGATTTCCGCCAACCGCGCGCGAGCGTCGCGGTCTTCGACCTGGGTGATGCGCAGGCCGGGGTTGCCCTGGAGCATGCCGTTGAGCACCTGGCCGAAGCGGTTGGCGTCACGGCCAAAGGCATCGGCGGCCTGCACGGCGGTTTCGTCGCCGGCGAGTACGGTGTTCACCGCACCAAGGATACGTTCGGCCAACAGTGACTGACGCTGGGCCAGCGCCACCTGGCTGGCCGGGGCGCCGCGCTGCAGGAGGATGTCGACGACCTTTTCCGATTCCATCTGCAACTGCGGCACGGTTTCGGCCAACGTCGCGGCCACCTGGTGCAACGACAGCACGGTCTGCTCGCTGGCGAGAATCGCGTCGGTGTTTTTCAGCAGCGCTTCCCAGTCGGTCTGCACCGCGCGCATTTCGGCACGCACCGCGTTGGGGGCGGCAGGCAGGCCAGTCTCCAGGTCACCCTTTTTCAGGTAGCCCCAACGCTGGGCGAAATCGTTGCGCGCATCGCCGAGCAGCTTGAACGCAGCGGCCTTGCCGGCGGCGGCCTCGGTGGCGTTCTTGGCGATACGCTGGGACAGCACGCGCAGCTCACCGGCGTGACCGATGTACTGTTTGTCATAGGTGGACTGGGTGTTGAGGTACGCAAAGTTGGCGAACAGCAACATGATGAACACGATGAGCGCGATGAACAGCACGATGATCTGCGAGCGGCTGCGTGAGCCGGCCTGGGGTTTTGGCGGGGTAACGGTGGTCATGCGGCAACATCCATGAAGCCTGGGGCCTGGGCCAGGGCGAAGGGGCTGAAGACCTGCCATTGCTGGTCGCTGTCGAACTGGCCCTGGATAAACGGCGCACCGGGCGCGGCGCTCGCCAGCAGTGCGTCTTGTGCGAAATGCTGCATTCCCACCACCTCGTCGACCAGCAGCCCGACAAACAAGTCGTTGAATTCCACCACCAATACACGCCGCTGCTTACGCGCCTTGGACAGTTCCAGGCCGAGAAACCCACCGAGGTCCATCACCGGCAGCAGGCGCCCACGCAGGTTGGCCACGCCCTTTACCCACGGTTTGACCCCGGGCATCAAGGTGCAGCGCGGTTCATGCAGGACTTCGGCGACTTCGCCCATGGGCGCCACATACCAGTGCTGGCCCAGGCGAAAGCCGATCCCGCTCCAGCGTTGCAAGCGGGTCTCTTGGGACGGCAGGTCAGCAGCCAGCAGGCGGCAGCGCCGATCGATGTCCAGCAGCAACTCGAAGGCGGTTTGCGACTCGGTCATGATGGCGAACCGTCAGCCGGCCAGCACCTTGTTCAGGGTGGCGATCAGCGTTTCTTCGTCCACCGGCTTGGTCAGGTAATCCTTGGCGCCCTGGCGCGCGCCCCAGATCTTGTCGGTTTCCTGGTCCTTGGTGGTGATGATGATGATCGGGATGCCGTTGGTTTCAGGCTCTTTGGACAGCTGGCGCGTGGCCTGGAAGCCATTGAGGCCCGGCATCACGATGTCCATCAGCACGGCATCGGGTTTTTCCTGGCGGGCCAGGGCCACGCCGTCCGCACCGTTTTCGGCCTTGAGGACCTGGTGGCCATGCTTTTCCAGCATGCCGGTCAGTTTGTACATTTCAGTCGGCGAATCGTCGACGATCAGAACACGTGCCATGGTTTTCCCCACTACATAGGTGGACGCCGGCCCTTTTGAGGCGGCGTCAGTGTGCTTGTTCTACTGCGGCGAAGGCAGGCACGTAGGCCTTGATCGCGCCCAGCAGTTCTTCCTTGCTGAAAGGCTTGGTCAAAAACTGATCGACACCGACGATGCGCCCCTTGGCCTTGTCGAACAGGCCATCCTTGGACGACAACATGATCACCGGGATCGACTTGAACGCCGGGTTGTTCTTCACCAGCGCGCAGGTCTGATAGCCATCCAGGCGCGGCATCATGATGTCGACAAAAATAATGTGCGGGTGATGATCAACAATCCGGGCCAGGGCATCGAAACCGTCGATGGCCGTGATGACATCGCACCCCACATTCTTCAACAAGGTTTCAGCGGTGCGGCGGATCGTCTTCGAATCGTCGATCACCATCACTCTCAAGGCGTTGGAATGCTGTTCCATATCTGCTCTGCCATCGCCACAGCGAATCGGTTTTCGGTGTGTACTGCCTGATGTTGCACAGGATGAGCGCCGCAAGCCTTGGAATTCAAGGGCTGCTACGCCGTGGCAGTCTTTTTAGCACAGTCTCCGGACGCAATCTATCGAGCAACCGGCCAGGTGGTTTTTCCTTGACCCACAACAGCCACAGCGCCACTCTGACGCCACTTTTATGCGCCCTAATTTGCTAGAGGAAATCCCCCATGAGCGTTCGCGTCGGCATTGTCATGGACCCTATCGCCAGCATCTCCTATAAAAAGGACAGCTCGCTGGCCATGCTCCTGGCCGCCCAGGCCCGCGGCTGGACGTTGTTCTATATGGAGCAGCGCGATCTTTACCAGGGTGACGGCGAGGCCCGCGCACGCATGCGTCCGCTGCAGGTGTTTGCCAACCCGCAGAAGTGGTTCGAGCTGTCGGACGAAGTCGACAGCCCGCTGAGCGATCTGGACGTGATCCTGATGCGCAAGGACCCGCCGTTCGACATGGAGTTCGTCTACTCCACCTACCTGCTGGAGCAGGCCGAGCGCGCCGGCGTCTTGATCGTCAACAAACCGCAGAGCCTGCGCGACTGCAATGAAAAGCTGTTCGCCACCCTCTTCCCGCAGTGCACCCCGCCCACCGTGGTCAGCCGCCGCGCCGATGTGCTGCGTGAATTCGCCGCCAAGCACGGTGATGTGATCCTCAAGCCGCTGGACGGCATGGGCGGCACCTCGATCTTCCGCCACCGCGCCGGCGACCCGAACCTGTCGGTGATCCTGGAGACCCTGACGGCCCTGGGCACCCAGCAGATCATGGGCCAGGCCTACCTGCCGGCGATCAAGGACGGCGACAAGCGCATCCTGATGATCGACGGCGAGCCAGTGGATTACTGCCTGGCACGCATCCCGGCAGCCGGCGAGACCCGCGGCAACCTGGCGGCCGGTGGTCGTGGTGAAGCCCGCCCTCTATCGGACAAGGACCGTTGGATTGCCGCCCAGGTTGGCCCGACCCTGCGCGAAAAAGGCCTGCTGTTCGTGGGATTGGATGTGATTGGCGAAAACCTCACCGAAATCAATGTCACCAGCCCCACCTGCATTCGCGAGATCGACAACGCATTTGGCACGAACATCGGCGAAATGTTGATGGCTGCCATTGAGCGCAAGCTACAAGCCAAGTGACATAGAACAGCCGGACACACACCAACATTGCGTTATCATGCGCCACCTGTGAAACGCGCGATGTTGGTTTTTTTGTCATGACACTCCCGTCCGAACTGCCCCCCGAACTCTCCCACAGCGGCGTGCGCCCGGCTGATCGGCTCGGATTTACCCTGTTCCTCGCTGCACTGATTCACCTGGCCGTGATCCTCGGCGTTGGGTTCACAATGGTCGAACCCAAGCAGATCAGCAAAACCCTGGAAATCACCCTCGCCACGTTCAAGAGCGAAAAGAAGCCCGAGAAGGCTGACTTTCTCGCCCAGGACAACCAGCAAGGCAGCGGCACCCTCGACAAGAAAGCCGTGCCCAAGACCACCGAAGTGGCGCCGTTCCAGGACAACAAGGTCAACAAAGTCACGCCGCCACCGGCCCCCAAGCCCGAGGTCAAGCAGGCAACGCCCAAGGCCGCCGTGACCACCGTCGCGCCCAAACCGCAAAAAGCCCCGACCCAGCGTGAAAAAACCAAGACCGAGCCCGTGCCCGAGCCCGTGAAGCCGGCGCCGACCTTCGACAGCTCGACGCTGACCGATGAAATCTCCAGCCTGGAAGCCGAGCTGGCCAACGAACAGCAGCTGTACGCCAAGCGCCCGCGCATCTACCGACTGAACGCCGCCTCGACCATGCGCGACAAAGGTGCCTGGTATAAGGACGAATGGCGCAAGAAGGTCGAACGTATCGGCAACCTCAACTACCCGGATGAGGCACGCCGCCAGCAGATTTATGGCAATTTGCGCTTACTGGTGTCGATCAACCGCGACGGCACGTTATATGAGGTGCAGGTGCTGGAGTCGTCCGGCCAGCCGTTGCTGGACCAGGCCGCCCAGCGCATCGTGCGCCTGGCCGCACCCTTTGCGCCGTTCAGCGGCGACTTGAATGACGTCGATCGCCTGGAAATCATCCGCACCTGGAAGTTCGCCAGGGGCGACCGGCTGTCCAGCAACTGATACACCTGCCGGCTCCTACAGGCAGAGTGTTCGACATGAAAGGTAGGCTTGTCATGCATCACCAGCTTGTCAGTTCGCCCCTCCGCCGCCACACTAGCGGACATGAAAAATGTCAGCCCGACCTACCTCAAGCACCAATTCCTGATCGCCATGCCCCATATGGCCGACCCGAACTTTGCGCAGACCTTGACCTACATCGTCGAGCACACCGCCAAGGGTGCCATGGGGTTGGTCATCAACCGTCCGCAAGAGCTGAACCTGGCGGACATCCTTGAGCAACTGCGCCCCGAGATCGACCCGCCCGCCCGCTGCCAGGGCGTGCCGATCTACATCGGCGGCCCGGTGCAGACCGATCGCGGCTTTGTGCTGCACCCCACCGGGCCGAAGTTCCAGGCCACGGTCGACTTGGAAGGCGTGTCGCTGTCCACGTCCCAGGACGTGCTGTTCGCCATCGCGGACGGCGTGGGCCCTGAGCAAAGCGTGATCACACTCGGCTATGCGGGCTGGGAAGCCGGGCAGTTGGAAGCCGAACTGGCCAGCAATGCCTGGCTGACCTGCCCCTTCGACGCCGAAATCCTGTTCAATACCCCCAGCGAACTGCGCCTGGAAGCCGCTGCGGCCAAGCTGCGGGTGAACCTCGGCCTGCTGACCAGCCAGGCGGGGCACGCCTGATGGCTTTGCGTCTGATCCTGGGTTTTGACTACGGCACCAAACAGATCGGCGTAGCCGTCGGCCAGGTGATTACCGGCCAGGCCCGCGAGCTGTGCACCCTGAAGGCCCAGAACGGCATACCGGACTGGAACCAGGTCGAAGCCCTCATCAAGGAATGGAAGCCCGATGCCGTGGTGGTTGGCCTGCCCCTGAACATGGACGGCACCCCCAGCGACATGTGCCTGCGCGCCGAAAAATTCGCCCGCCGCCTCAATGGCCGCTACAACCTGCCCTTCTATACCCACGATGAACGCCTGACCACCTTTGAAGCCAAGGGTGAGCGTCGCGACCGTGGTGGCCAGAAAGGCAGCTACCGCGACAACCCCGTGGACGCCATCGCCGCCGCGCTGCTGTTGCAGGGTTGGCTGGATGAGAACACTGCTTTATTTGAATCCTGACTGACGCGGCTTGCCGCGTCTTTTTACGTTTGAGCCCGGACCTTGCCTGCGCCAAGGTCCTGAAGGAGCCTGCATGAGCCTGCCGAACCCCGCCGAACTGATCAGCCAGATGGCCACAAGCCTCACGGCCCATCTGCAACACCGCAACATCAGCGAGCCGCGCTTCATCGGCATTCGCACCGGTGGTGTGTGGGTGGCCCAGGCATTGCTGGAAGCACTGGGCAGCGACTCGCCCCTCGGCACCCTCGACGTGTCCTTCTACCGTGACGACTTCAGCCAGAACGGCCTGCATCCACAAGTGCGCCCGTCGGCGCTGCCGTTCGAGATCGAAGGCCAGCACCTGGTGCTCATCGACGACGTGCTGATGAGCGGCCGCACCATCCGCGCCGCCATGAACGAACTGTTCGACTATGGCCGCCCGGCCAGCGTGACCCTGGTGTGCCTGCTGGACCTGGACGCCGGCGAATTGCCGATCAGCCCGGATGTGGTCGGCGCCACACTGTCGCTGCAAGCCCACCAACGGGTAAAATTGTCCGGTCCCACGCCGCTCGAACTCGAACTGCAAGACCTCGCCCTTTAAACCGCCTTGTAAAGAGTCCCCGCGATGACGCCTCTAGATGCCAAGCGCCCGCTGCAGCTCAATGCTCAGGGTCAGTTGCAACACTTCTTGTCCCTCGACGGTTTGCCCCGCGAACTGCTGACCGAAATCCTCGACACCGCCGACTCGTTCCTTGAAGTCGGTGGCCGCGCGGTGAAGAAGGTCCCGCTGCTGCGCGGCAAGACCATCTGCAATGTGTTCTTCGAGAACTCCACGCGCACCCGTACCACCTTTGAACTGGCGGCCCAGCGGCTGTCGGCCGACGTGATCACGCTGAACGTATCCACCTCGTCGGCAAGCAAGGGCGAAACCCTGCTCGACACCCTGCGCAACCTCGAAGCCATGGCCGCCGACATGTTCGTGGTGCGCCACGGCGATTCCGGCGCCGCGCACTTCATCGCCGAGCACGTGTGCCCGCAGGTAGCCATCATCAACGGCGGCGATGGCCGTCACGCTCACCCGACCCAGGGCATGCTCGACATGCTCACCATTCGTCGGCACAAGGGCAGCTTTGAAAACCTCTCGGTGGCCATCGTCGGCGACATCCTGCATTCGCGGGTCGCACGCTCGAACATGCTGGCCCTTAAAACCCTGGGTTGCCCAGACATCCGCGTGATTGCACCAAAAACCCTGCTGCCGATCGGCATCGAGCAGTACGGCGTGAAGGTCTACACCGACATGACCGAAGGCCTCAAGGACGTGGACGTGGTGATCATGCTGCGCTTGCAGCGTGAGCGCATGGCCGGCGGCCTGCTGCCAAGTGAAGGCGAGTTCTACCGCCTGTTCGGCCTGACCACCGCACGCCTGGCCGGCGCCAAGCCGGATGCCATCGTGATGCACCCAGGCCCGATCAACCGTGGCGTGGAGATTGAATCGGCGGTGGCAGACGGCAACCAGTCGGTGATCCTCAACCAAGTGACCTACGGCATCGCCGTGCGCATGGCGGTGTTGTCCATGGCCATGAGCGGACAAACCGCGCAACGTCAATTCGAGCAGGAGAACGCCCAGTGAAGCTCAGCATTCTTGGCGCTCGCGTTATCGATCCGGCCAGTGGCCTGGATCAAGTGACTGATTTGCACTTGGAAGCCGGCAAGCTCATCGCCATCGGCGCCGCCCCTGCGGGTTTCAGCGCGACTGAAACCATCGACGCCAAAGGCTTGGTGGCCGCGCCTGGTCTGGTCGACCTGAACGTCGCCCTGCGCGAGCCGGGTTACAGCCGCAAGGGCAACATCATCAGCGAAACCCGCGCCGCCGCTGCCGGTGGCGTCACCAGCCTGTGCTGCCCGCCGCACACCAAGCCGGTGCTGGACACCTCGGCCGTGACCGAGTTGATCCTCGACCGCGCCCGCGAAGCCGGCAACTGCAAGGTGTTCCCTATCGGCGCCCTGAGCAAAGGCCTGGAAGGCGAACAGCTCGCCGAGCTGATCGCCCTGCGTGACGCCGGTTGCGTGGCCTTCGGCAATGGCCTGGAAAGCTTCCGCAGCACCCGCACGCTGTGCCGCGCCCTGGAATACGCAGCCACCTTCGATTTGACGGTGATCTTCCACTCCCAGGACCGCGACCTGGCCGAAGGCGGCCTGGCCCATGAAGGCGCCGTGGCCAGCTTCCTCGGTTTGCCGGGCATTCCGGAAACCGCCGAGACCGTGGCCCTGGCCCGTGACCTGCTGCTGGTGGAACAAAGCGGTGTGCGTGCGCACTTCAGCCAGTTGACCAGCGCTCGCGGCGTGGCCTTGATTGCCCAGGCCCAGGCCCGTGGCTTGCCGGTCACCGCGGATGTGGCGTTGTATCAGCTGATCCTGACGGACGAGGCGTTGATCGACTTCTCCAGCCTGTATCACGTGCAACCGCCGCTGCGCACCCTGGCCGACCGCGACGGTTTACGTGCGGCGGTCAAGTCCGGTGTGGTCTCGGCGATTTCCAGCCACCACCAGCCCCATGAGCGCGATGCCAAGCTGGCACCGTTCGGCGCGACAGAGCCGGGCATCAGCAGTGTCGAACTGTTGCTGCCGCTGGCAATGACGTTGGTAGAGGATGGGTTGCTGGACTTGCCGACGTTGCTGGCACGCCTGAGCAGCGGCCCGGCCGAGGCCTTGCGCCTGCCGGCGGGCAAGTTGGCGGTGGGGTCGGCGGCAGACTTGGTGCTGTTCGACCCGGCCAGCTCCACGGTTGCCGGGGAGCAGTGGCTGTCGAAAGGTGAAAATTGCCCGTTCATCGGCCATAGCCTGCCGGCGACGGTGCGCTACACCTTGGTAGACGGCCGCATCAGCTACCAGGCCTGATGCTGGTCTAGAGTGGGCACAGTAACTGTGGGAGCGGGCAAGCCCGCTCCCACATTGGTTTTCTGTATGGCTTGAGAAACTCAACGTCCGTTATTACGCTCGGCATTGCGGATCGATATCTGCGTATTCAACGTCCAGAAGTCATACAGCACCCCCACCAGGAACAAACCGCCGGTCAGCAGATAGATCAAGCCGGTGATCCATTTGCCCTGGTACATGCGGTGTACGCCAAACACCCCGAGAAACGCCAACAGAATCCAAGCCACGTTGTATTCGATCGGCCCGGCGGTAAAACGCAGGTCCGCTTCACGGTCCATGGCCGGGATCAGGAACAGGTCGATCAGCCAGCCGATGCCCAGCAAGCCAAAGGTGAAAAACCAGATCGTGCCGGTCACTGGCTTGCCGTAATAGAAGCGGTGGGCCCCGGTAAAACCGAAAATCCACAGCAGGTAACCGATCACCTTGCTGTGGGTGTCTTGCTGCGAGCCAATCTGTTGATAGGTGTTCATCGCGTACCTCTTTTGCCTCGATAGATAAATTTTTTCACTTTCTTTGTGACTTTTTTACAGGCGCCCGACGTACGGCAAATGGTATCTTCCCTGCCCTGAAAGCCTTATGCCACCTGACTTGTGTAGGACAATTGCGGCGAATCGTCGCGTTTTTCCTGATTTTGACGTCAAGGTTCAGTCGACAAACGGCCTGAGAACGACACAAAAAGCTGTTATAAAGTTGCGCGCAAACCCATAAGAGCCACGCCTAATGCGACCATTTTTCAAGACATGGCTAACCATTTGCCTATTAATGCCACTGGCCGCCCACGCCACCAATCGTGAGCAACGACTTCCTAACGTTAACGGTTTCACCCCTAAAGTCCACAGCACACCTGGCACTACCAAGTCGGTCAAGCTGACCGTCAACCGCCCGACTCAACTGAGCAAGGCCCATAACGGCAAAGCCGTTCCAGGTCTGGTTGGCGTCAACACCAAGCAGAGCAGCACCGTCCTCAGCCGCGCCGTCAACGTGCTCGGTACTCCTTATCGTTGGGGCGGCAGCAGCCCAAGTAAAGGGTTCGACTGCAGTGGCCTGGTGAAATATGCGTTTAACGACGTAGCAGCCGTGGATTTGCCGCGCACCTCCAACGCCATGGCCGCCGGCCACGGGCAGAAGGTTGATCGCAAGGACCTGAAACCAGGCGACCTGCTGTTCTTTAAACTGAAGAGCCGCCAGGTGAACCACGTTGCCATCTACCTGGGCAACGACCGTTTCATCCACGCGCCGCGTCGGGGCAAGTCGGTGAGCATCGACACCCTGAAGAAGCCGTTCTGGGACAAGAACTACGTGATTGCCAAGCGTGTGTTGCCCAAAGAGCAGAACAACCTGCGGGTCGTCCAACGCTAAATCTGCTGTGTGTAGGAGCCGGCTTGCCGGCGATGAGACCCTTGAGATCAATGGAATACTCAAGGCCGCCATCGCCGGCAAGCCGGCTCCTACAGTTCATATATCCGTCGGCACCCTCGCTTTCTCCCGCGCCTCTTCCCGGCTGATCACCCCCTCCCCGACCAACGCCTTCAAGCTCATATCCAGCGTCTTCATCCCCAACGCCCCACCCGTCTGTATCGCTGAAACCATCTGCGCCACCTTGTCCTCGCGGATCAAGTTCCGAATGGCCGGCGTGCCCAGCATGATTTCATGGGCCGCCACGCGTCCGCCGCCGATCTTCTTTACCAGCACTTGGGACACCACCGCCTGCAACGACTCCGACAACATTGAGCGGACCATGGCCTTTTCCCCAGCCGGGAACACGTCCACCAGCCGGTCTACGGTCTTTGCCGCCGAACGGGTGTGCAGGGTGCCAAATACCAGGTGCCCGGTCTCAGCCGCCGTCAGCGCCAGGCGGATAGTTTCCAGGTCACGCAGTTCGCCCACCAGGATCACGTCCGGGTCTTCCCGCAGCGCCGAGCGCAGAGCGGTGGAAAAACAATGGGTGTCGCGATGCACCTGGCGCTGATTGATCAACGCCATTTTCGGCGTGTGGATAAATTCGATGGGGTCTTCAAGGGTGAGAATGTGCTGGCGCCGATGCTGATTGAGAAAATCGATCATCGCCGCCAGGGTGGTGGACTTGCCCGAGCCGGTCGGGCCGGTCACCAAGACCAGGCCACACGGTAGTTGGGCGATACGCCGGAACACCTCGCCAAGGCAAAGGCTTTCCAGGCTCCGGACCTCGGACGGGATGGTGCGAAACACCGCACCCATGCCACGACTCTGTTGAAACACGTTGGCCCGGAATCGCGCTACGCCGTGCAGTTCAAAGGCGAAATCTGTTTCTAGAGATGTTTCGAAATCTTTTTGTTGGTACTGCTTGAGCAACGGGCTCAATAAGTCCGCCACTTGCGACGATGAAAGCACCGGCCAATCCAGCGGCCATACCTCGCCATCCAGCCGCAGCATCGGTGCCAGGCCGGCTGACAAATGCAGGTCGGACGCGCCACGGCGCACGCTGGCCGTGAGTAATTCAGTGATATCCATAGGGCTTTCCATTTCCAGTAGAATGCCGCGGACTCCATATCCACGGGCGCATCTTGAATGTCGACGATAGCAGACAACATCGGCCAGGTTAGCCAGCGCATCCGCGCCGCTGCCGACGCCGTGCAACGTGACGCAAGCAGCATCCACCTGCTGGCCGTGAGCAAGACCAAACCCGCGCAGGCGGTGCGCGAAGCCTATGCCGCCGGCATGCGCGACTTTGGCGAGAACTATCTGCAGGAAGCCTTGGGCAAACAGGCCGAATTAACCGACCTGCCCTTGAGTTGGCACTTCATCGGCCCCATTCAATCGAACAAGACGCGCGCTATCGCCGAGAACTTCGCTTGGGTGCATTCCGTGGACCGCCTCAAAATTGCACAACGCCTGTCCGAACAACGCCCGGCCGACCTGCCGCCGCTGAACATCTGCATCCAGGTCAACGTCAGTGGCGAAGCCAGCAAGTCCGGCTGTACGCCCGCCGACCTGCCGGCATTGGCAAACGCCATCAGCGCCCTGCCGCGCCTGAAGCTGCGTGGCCTGATGGCCATTCCCGAGCCGACCGAAGATCGTGCCGCGCAAGACGCAGCGTTCGCCGCTGTTCGCGACCTGCAAAACAGCTTGAACCTGCCGTTGGACACACTTTCCATGGGCATGAGCCATGACCTTGAGTCGGCCATCGCCCAAGGCGCCACTTGGGTGCGGATTGGTACCGCCCTGTTTGGCGCCCGCGACTACGGCCAGCCATGAAATGGCTGACTTCCCTCTGAGTAAGGACCTGTCATGAGCAACACGCGTATTGCCTTTATCGGCGCCGGTAACATGGCGGCCAGCCTGATCGGTGGCCTGCGGGCCAAGGGCCTGGATGCCGCGCAGATCCGCGCCAGCGACCCGGGCGCCGATACCCGTGCCCGCGTCAGCGCCGAGCACGGCATTGAAACCTTTGCCGACAACGCCGAGGCCATCCGTGGCGTCGACGTGATTGTGCTGGCAGTGAAACCGCAGGCCATGAAGGCCGTGTGCGAAAGCCTGCGCCCGAGCCTGCAGCCCCAGCAACTGGTGGTGTCCATCGCCGCCGGCATTACCTGCGCCAGCATGAAAAACTGGCTGGGCGCCCAGCCGATCGTGCGTTGCATGCCCAACACCCCCGCCCTGGTCAGCCAAGGCGTGAGTGGCCTGTACGCCACCAGCGAAGTGAGCGCCGAACAACGCGACCAGGCGCAAGAGCTGCTGTCCGCCGTGGGCATCGCCCTGTGGCTGGAGCAGGAGCAGCAACTGGACGCGGTCACCGCCGTGTCTGGCAGCGGCCCGGCGTATTTCTTCCTGCTGATCGAAGCCATGACCGCCGCCGGCGTGAAACTGGGCCTGCCCAAGGACGTGGCCGAGCAACTGGCCGAGCAGACCGCCCTGGGTGCCGCACATATGGCGGTTGCCAGCGACGTGGACGCGGCCGAGTTGCGCCGTCGCGTGACCTCCCCCGGCGGCACCACGCAGGCGGCCATCGAGTCGTTCCAGGCCGGGGGCTTTGAAGCCCTGGTGGAAAAAGCATTGGGTGCCGCTGCGCACCGCTCGGCGGAACTCGCCGAACAACTGGGCAAATAAGGAGCCAACATGATTGGTTTGAACACCGCAGCCGTCTACGTGCTGCAAACCCTCGGCAGCCTGTACCTGCTGATCGTACTGATGCGCTTCGTGCTGCAACTGGTGCGCGCGAACTTCTACAACCCGCTGTGCCAGTTCATCGTCAAGGCTACCCAGCCGCTGCTCAAGCCGTTGCGCCGGATCATCCCGAGCCTGTTCGGCCTGGACATGTCGTCGCTGGTGCTGGCGATCCTGGTGCAGTTGGCCTTGATGGCGCTGACCCTGCTGCTGACCTACGGCACCACCGGCAACTTCGTACAGCTGCTGATCTGGGCCATCATCGGCGTGACCGCGCTGTTCCTGAAGATCTTCTTCTTCGCCTTGATCATCAGCGTGATCCTGTCCTGGGTCGCCCCGGGTAGCCACAACCCTGGCGCCGAGTTGGTGAACCAGATCTGCGAACCGGCCCTGGCGCCGTTCCGCCGCCTGCTGCCGAACCTGGGAGGCCTGGATATCTCGCCGATCCTGGCGTTCATGGTGCTCAAGTTGCTGGACATGCTGGTGATCAACAACCTGGCGGCAATGACCATGATGCCGGACATTCTGCGCCTGCTGATCTAACGCCCCTTTGCAGGAGCCGGCTTGCCGGCGCTAGCGTTCTTGAGGGCGCTATCGCCGGCAAGCCGGCTCCTACATTTGGTATCTGGGCATTGAATTCAATCCGCGCAGGCCTTTGCTTGCCGCTGGGGTTCCCGCTCTTTAGACTTACGCCTCATTTAAACGAGAGCAGGGTCGATGCCAGCTGCCTTTCCCCCCGATTCTGTTGGACTGGTCGTGCCCCAAGTGGCGCACTTCAGCGAACCGCTGGCCCTGGCCTGCGGCCGTTCGCTGCCCGCCTACGACCTGATCTATGAAACCTACGGCCAACTGAATGCCACGGCGAGCAATGCCGTGCTGATCTGCCACGCCCTGTCCGGCCATCACCACGCTGCCGGCTACCACTCGGTCGACGAGCGCAAGCCCGGCTGGTGGGACAGTTGCATCGGCCCCGGCAAGCCCATCGACACCAACAAGTTCTTTGTGGTCAGCCTGAACAACCTCGGCGGCTGCAACGGCTCCACCGGCCCCAGCAGCCTCAACCCGGAAACCGGCAAGCCGTTCGGCGCCGACTTCCCGGTGCTCACCGTGGAAGACTGGGTGCACAGCCAGGCGCGCCTGGCCGACCTACTGGGCATCAGCCAGTGGGCCGCCGTGATCGGTGGCAGCCTGGGCGGCATGCAGGCGCTGCAATGGACCATCACTTACCCGGACCGTGTGCGCCATTGCCTGGCCATTGCCTCGGCCCCCAAGCTGTCGGCGCAGAACATCGCCTTCAACGAAGTGGCTCGCCAGGCGATCCTGACCGACCCGGAGTTCCACGGTGGTTCGTTCCAGGAAGCCGGTGTAATACCCAAGCGCGGCCTGATGCTGGCGCGGATGGTCGGGCACATCACCTACCTGTCCGATGACTCCATGGGCGAGAAATTCGGCCGTGGCCTCAAGAGCGAGAAGCTCAACTACGACTTCCACAGCGTCGAGTTCCAGGTGGAAAGCTACCTGCGTTATCAGGGCGAGGAGTTCTCCGGGCGTTTTGACGCCAACACCTATTTGCTGATGACCAAGGCCCTGGATTATTTCGACCCGGCCGCCAACCACGACGATGACCTGGCAAAAACCTTCGAAGGCGCCACGGCCAAGTTCTGCGTGATGTCATTCACCACCGACTGGCGCTTCTCGCCGGCGCGTTCGCGCGAGCTGGTGGATGCGCTGATGGCCGCGCGCAAAGATGTCTGCTACTTGGAGATCGATGCTCCGCAAGGCCACGACGCCTTCCTGATCCCGATCCCGCGTTACTTGCAGGCATTCGGCAATTACATGAACCGGATTACTGTGTGAGAACGCCATGAGAGCCGACCTGGAAATCATCCAAGACTGGATCCCCGCCGGCAGCCGCGTGCTCGACCTGGGCTGCGGCGATGGCGAACTGCTGAGCTGGCTGCGCGACAATAAGCAAGTCACCGGCTATGGCCTGGAAAACGACCCGGACAACATCGCCCAGTGCGTGGCCAAGGGCATCAACGTGATCGAGCAGGACCTGGACAAGGGCCTGGGCAACTTTGCCAGCAACAGCTTCGACATCGTGGTCATGACCCAGGCACTGCAAGCCGTGCACTACCCGGACCGCATCCTCGACGAGATGCTGCGCGTCGGCCGCCAGTGCATCATCACCTTCCCCAACTTCGGCCACTGGCGCTGCCGCTGGTACCTGGCCACCAAGGGGCGCATGCCGGTGTCGGACTTCCTGCCGTACACGTGGTACAACACGCCGAACATCCACTTCTGCACCTTCGAAGACTTCGAAGCCTTGTGTGGCGAGCGTGAAGCGAAAGTGATCAACCGCCTTGCCGTCGATCAACAGCACCGCCACGGCTGGGCGAGTAAGCTATGGCCCAACCTGTTGGGCGAAATCGGTATTTACCGGGTCAGCAGTCCTGGCCTGACCGACCACAAGATTGCCGTCTAATCATCTTCAAGAGGGACGCTCATGAGTCGTTTGGCTATTTTTCTATTGACCGCCTGCCTGGGCGCCAGCGCCGTGGCCGCAGACGCAATAGACGCTAACCGCAAGAAAGACTTCGGTGACATCACCGTGCACTACAACACGTTCACCTCCAGCTTCCTGCAACCGGAAAC
Source organism: Pseudomonas sp. AC112 (assembly GCF_979253545.1). NCBI lineage: Bacteria > Pseudomonadati > Pseudomonadota > Gammaproteobacteria > Pseudomonadales > Pseudomonadaceae > Pseudomonas > Pseudomonas sp. AC112. Next base: position 2,664,222 of record NZ_CEEDCM010000001.1, on the reverse strand, counting down.
TGCCCAGGCAGTCGGCGTGGTACGCAGTAAGGAGAAGGGCCTGATCAACGTGACCGTGATCAAGGGCGTGACCCCGGTGGCCGCGCAAGTGACGGGCACCATCAAGGATTTGGGCGGCAAGAGCGAGATCCTCACCTTCAAGCAAATCAACGAAAAAGGTGGCATCAATTATCTCGCGCCGTACGCCGTGACCCAGCGGGAATACAAGACCTTTACCATCAACGTTGAAACCGGCGGCAAAGCCCATAGCTTCCAATTCAACCAGGAACTGTTTCCGGCGGAATGATGAACCTTACCCAACTCGTACTCGCCAGCCATAACGCCGGCAAACTCAAAGAACTGCAAGCCATGCTCGGCGATGCCGTGCAGTTGCGCTCGATTGGCGAGTTCAGCCAGGTGGAGCCGGAAGAGACCGGCCTGTCGTTCGTCGAGAACGCCATCCTCAAGGCGCGTAATGCCGCACGTATCTCCGGCCTGCCGGCGCTGGCGGATGACTCGGGCCTGGCGGTCGACTATCTCGGTGGTGCGCCGGGCATCTACTCGGCGCGCTACGCCGATGGCAAGGGCGACGCCGCCAACAACGCCAAGCTGCTGGATGCGCTCAAGGACGTGCCCGACGCCGAGCGCGGCGCACAGTTCGTCTGCGTGCTGGCCCTGGTGCGGCATGCCGATGACCCGCTGCCCATCCTTTGCGAAGGCCTGTGGCACGGGCGCATCCTGCATGCGGCCAGCGGTGACCATGGGTTTGGCTATGACCCGCTGTTCTGGGTGCCTGAGCGTAACGTTTCCAGCGCCGAACTGAGCCCCGCCGACAAGAACCAGATCAGTCACCGCGCCCGCGCAATGGATTTGCTGCGCCAACGCCTGAGCCTGAAATGACCCAGAACACCTCTGCGCAGCCGCTGATCCACGGTGGCGCGCACACACCTCGGGCGGCCTTGCCTGTGCTGCCGCCCCTGGCGCTGTATATCCACATCCCGTGGTGCGTGCGCAAATGCCCTTACTGCGACTTCAACTCCCACACCGCCAGCAAGGTGCTGCCGGAAGAAGAGTATGTGGACGCCCTGCTGGCCGACCTCGATCAGGACCTGCATGCGGTTTACGGTCGCGAGCTGAGTTCGATCTTCTTTGGTGGCGGTACGCCAAGCCTGTTTAGCGCTGCTGCACTGGGCCGCCTGCTCAAGGGCGTGGAAGCGCGTATCCCGTTTGCCAGCGATATCGAGATCACCCTGGAAGCCAACCCCGGGACGTTCGAGCAAGAAAAATTCGTCGCGTACCGCAAGCTGGGCATAAACCGTCTGTCCATTGGCATCCAGAGCTTCCAGCAGGAAAAGCTCCAGGCCCTGGGCCGCATCCACAACGGCGATGAGGCCGTGCGCGCTGCCGGCATGGCACGCCAGGCCGGCTTTGATAACTTCAACCTGGACCTGATGCACGGTCTGCCCGATCAGTCCCTGGACGACGCCCTCGGCGACTTGCGCCAAGCCATCGCGCTGAAGCCGACGCACTTGTCCTGGTACCAGCTGACCCTGGAACCCAACACCGTGTTCTGGAACCAGCCGCCTGCGCTGCCGGAAGACGATACGTTATGGGACATTCAGGAAGCCGGCCAGGCGCTGCTCGCCGAACACGGTTATGCGCAATATGAAGTGTCGGCCTATGCCCAAGCGGGCCGACCGGCGCGGCATAACCTCAATTATTGGAGCTTCGGTGACTTCATTGGCATCGGCGCCGGCGCCCACGGCAAGCTCAGCCACCCGGACGGACGCATCGTGCGCACCTGGAAGACCCGGGCGCCGAAGGACTACCTCAACCCGGCAAAAAGCTTCCAGGCCGGCGCGAAGGAACTGACCAACGAAGAACTGCCATTCGAGTTCCTGATGAACGCCCTGCGCCTCACCGAAGGTGTCGACGCCAGGCTCTACGCCGAGCGTACCGGCCTGGAACTGGCGAGCCTCGATGAAGGCCGCCGCGAGGCAGAACAAAGTGGCTTAATGCAGGTCGAACCGTCACGCCTGGCGGCGACGGACCGCGGGCAACTCTTTCTCAATGACCTGTTGCAGAAGTTTTTGAGCTGACCGCTCTTAAGGAAATCGAATGGATTTGGTACTCGACCTGCTCGCCACCGTATCCCGCTGGAGCCGTAGCAACCTGTCGGAAATCTCCCTCGCCCTTGTGGGCTGCCTACTGGTGCTGTTCGGCGCCGATATCAAAGGCTGGGTGGAAGCGCGCTTGGGCAGCATCGCCGGCGCGTTGCGCGTCCCGCTGATGGCGTTGGTGTGCATGATCGGCAGCGGCGCCGCGTTGATCTACGCCACACCGTGGATTGTGCGGGGCTTGAGCCAGTTCAATAACTACAGCCTGGCGCCGGTGTTGATCGTGGTACTGGTACTGATTGGTGTAGTCGCAGACCGCCGCTGACTCCCACGCCAACGCAGATACACATGTGGGAGCGGGCTTGCTCGCGAATGCGGAGTGTCAGTCACTGGAGATATTGACTGATCGACCCCATTCGCGAGCAAGCCCGCTCCCACATTTTTGACCGCATTCCAAACCAACGGTTTGTCAGTCCACCTTCTCGAACTTCAAATCCCAAACCCCATGCCCCAGCCGCTCGCCGCGGCGTTCGAACTTGGTGATCGGGCGCTCAGCCGGGCGTGGTACGCATTTGCCGTCTTCGGCGAGGTTGCGGTAGCCGGGGGCGACGTTCATCACTTCCAGCATGTATTCCGCATACGGCTCCCAGTCGGTGGCCATGTGCAGGATGCCGCCAACCTTAAGCTTGCTGCGTACCAACTCCGCAAAGGAGGCCTGGACGATGCGGCGCTTGTGGTGACGGGCTTTGTGCCATGGGTCGGGGAAGAACAGCATCAGGCGGTCGAGGCTGTTATCGGCGATGCAGCGGTTGAGCACTTCGATCGCGTCGCAGTCATACACACGCAGGTTGGTCAGCCCTTGGGTCAACACACCGTTGAGCAACGCACCGACACCTGGGCGGTGGACTTCCACACCGATGAAGTCCTGGTCCGGCGCGGCGGCGGCCATTTCCAGCAGGGAGTGGCCCATGCCAAAGCCGATTTCCAGGGAGCGCGGGGCCGAACGGCCGAACACCTGGTCGTAGTCCACCGGCGCGTCGGCCAGGGGCAACACGAACAGCGGCGTACCTTGCTCCAGGCCCTTTTGCTGGCCTTCGGTCATGCGACCGGCGCGCATCACAAAACTCTTGATGCGGCGGTGCTTGGACTCGTCGCCTGCTTCCAGGGTGTTCGGCGTTTCGTTTGATTCAGTCATCAATGGCTCTTACTTGATCAGACCATCCAGCGGCGAGGAGGCGCTGGCGTAGAGTTTTTTCGGCATGCGACCGGCGAGGTAAGCCAGGCGGCCCGCGACGATGGCGTGGTTCATGGCTTCGGCCATCATGATCGGCTGCTGGGCGTGGGCGATGGCGGAGTTCATCAGCACCGCGTCGCAGCCCAGCTCCATGGCGATGGTTGCGTCTGAGGCTGTGCCTACACCCGCATCCACCAGCACCGGGATCTTGGCTTCTTCGAGGATGATCTGCAGGTTGTACGGATTGCAGATACCCAGACCGGAACCGATCAGGCCGGCCAGCGGCATCACGGCGATGCAGCCGATTTCCGCCAGTTGGCGCGCGATGATCGGGTCATCGCTGGTGTAGACCATCACGTCGAAACCTTCCTTGACCAGGGTTTCGGCGGCCTTGAGGGTTTCGATCACGTTGGGAAACAGGGTTTTCTGGTCGGCCAGCACTTCCAGCTTCACCAGGTTATGGCCGTCGAGCAGCTCACGGGCCAGGCGACAGGTGCGCACGGCCTCGATGGCGTCGTAGCACCCGGCGGTGTTCGGCAGGAAGGTGTAGCGATCCGGCGACAGCACTTCGAGCAGGTTCGGTTCGCCTTCGATCTGGCCAAGGTTGGTGCGGCGCACGGCGAAGGTGACGATCTCGGCGCCCGAGGCTTCGATGGCCAGACGGGTTTCTTCCATGTCGCGGTACTTGCCGGTGCCGACCAGCAGACGGGACTGGTAGGTACGACCGGCCAGGACGAAGGGCTTGTCGTTACGAACGATGCTCATGGGAAATCCTCGAAATGGGGTGAGGTTCTGCAGAATTCAGGAAGCTGCGCGATCAGCCGCCGCCAATGGCGTGGACCACTTCGACCTGATCACCTTCGGTGAGCGCGGTCTCGGCGTGCTGGCTACGCGGGACGATATCCAGGTTGAGCTCCACTGCAACGCGACGCCCGGTCAGGTCCAGACGGGTCAGCAGGGCCGCAACGGTTTCACCGTCGGGCAGTTCAAAGGATTCGCCGTTCAACTGAATGCGCATGCCACGGGCCGCCATCGTTTTAAGGGGCCCGCATTCTAGCCCGATTGACGTTGCCGGCCCAAGCCCCTTGGTCAGGCGACCTGCAAGCGCCACGCCGCCAGACCGAGGAAAAACCAACCTAAAAGGAACGCTAGCCCGCCAAACGGCGTAATGATGCCTAGCTTGCTGATCCCGGTCAGGGTCAGCACATACAGGCTGCCGGAGAACAGCAAGATGCCGACGGTAAACGAGATGCCCGCCCAGCTGACCAAACGGCCAGGAATATGCGCCGCCAGCAGCGCCACGCCGAACAGCGCCAGGGTATGGACCAGTTGGTAGGTCACGCCGGTATGGAAGATCGCCAGGTACTCGGCGCTCAGGCGGTTTTTCAGGCCATGGGCGGCGAACGCACCGAGGGCCACGCCGGTGAAGCCGAAAAAGGCAGCCAACATCAGAAAGCCACGCAACATGAGGAACTCCAGTCAGACTCAAAGGGCCGGGTCTGTATAATGGCCCGCTCAACGGGTTCGGCCAAGCCATCTCTATGCTGCGTCTCCTCTTCAAATGCTTTCTCAACGTCGTGAAATGGTTTGCCATCGGCAGTGTGCTGCTGGTGCTGCTGTTTCGTGTCGTCCCGCCGCCGTTCACCGCGCTGATGGTGGAACGCAAGGTTGAATCCTGGTTCGACGGCGAACCCATTGACCTGCAGCGCAGTTGGGTGCCGTGGGACGAGATCTCCGATGACCTCAAAGTGGCGGTGATGGCCGGTGAAGACCAGCGTTTCCCGCAGCATTGGGGTTTTGACTTTGGCGCAATCCAGGCCGCCATCCTGCACAACGAGCGCGGTGGCTCGATTCGCGGCGCCAGTACGTTGAGCCAGCAGGTGTCGAAGAACCTGTTCCTGTGGGCCGGCCGCAGTTATTTGCGCAAAGGCCTGGAGGCGTGGTTCACCGGGTTGATCGAGGTGCTGTGGCCTAAGCAACGGATCCTTGAGGTGTACCTTAACAGCGTGGAGTGGGATGAAGGCGTGTTCGGCGCGGAAGCGGCGGCGCGGCATCACTTTGGGGTGAGTGCCAAGGGGTTATCGCGACAGCAGGCCAGCTATTTGGCTGCTGTACTGCCTAACCCGAGGGTGTGGAGTGCCAGTCATCCGACGGCGTATGTGGCGAGGCGAGCGGCTTGGATTCGCCAGCAGATGAGCCAGTTGGGTGGGGATGGGTATCTGGTTGAGCTGAACAACTCACGCAAAGCACCCTGGTCCGACTGACACACCACAAATCTGGCTGACACCCACCCTCTGTAGGAGCCGGCTTGCCGGCGATCGCGGTCTGTCAGGTCGTTCGTTTTCCGCTGATAGACCGCTATCGCTGGCAAGCCAGCTCCCACAGGGGCTCGCGTGAGGTCAGAAACAAAAATGCCCCAATCTCTCGATCGGGGCATTTTTTTGTTTTATCGCAGCGTTTTAGGCGGCGATCGACAACTTCAGCTTGTTCATCGCGCTTTTCTCAAGCTGACGAATTCGCTCGGCCGACACGTTGTACTTCTGTGCCAGGTCGTGCAGCGTGGCTTTCTCTTCCGCCAGCCAGCGCTGGTAGAGGATGTCACGGCTGCGGTCGTCCAGCACTTCCAGCGCTTCGTGCAGGTTGTGGTTGGAGTTGTCGCTCCAGTCCGCATCCTCCAGTTGACGCGCCGGGTCGTACCGGTGGTCTTCCAGGTAGTTGGCCGGCGACTGGAAGGCGCTGTCGTCGTCCGCTTCAGCAGCGGGGTCGAAGGCCATGTCATGGCCGGTCAGGCGGCTTTCCATTTCGCGCACTTCACGAGGTTCCACACCAAGGCTTTCGGCCACACGGTGGACTTCCTCGTTGTTCAGCCACGCCAGGCGTTTTTTCTGGCTGCGCAAGTTGAAGAACAGCTTGCGCTGGGCCTTGGTGGTCGCCACTTTCACGATGCGCCAGTTGCGCAGGATGAACTCGTGGATTTCCGCCTTGATCCAATGCACAGCAAACGACACCAGACGCACACCCATTTCCGGGTTGAAGCGTTTCACAGCCTTCATCAGGCCGACGTTGCCTTCCTGGATCAGGTCAGCCTGGGCCAGGCCGTAGCCGCTGTAGCTACGGGCGATATGTACGACAAAACGCAGGTGGGCGAGCACCATCTGCCGAGCCGCCCCCAAATCCTGCTCATAGTAGAGACTCTCGGCCAGTTCACGCTCCTGCTCGGGCGTCAGCAATGGAATGCTGTTGACCGTGTGCACATAGGCTTCCAGGTTCGCACCTGGGACCAAGGCATAAGCAGGTTGCAAAGAAGTGGTCATACGAAAAAACCTCCGACTCACATAACTCGTGCAGTGAAGCACTGCGAAAATTGACCGGGAACCGTAGGACAAGTTCCCTAAACCACCAATACGGTCAATACAAACGAAACCACATTAATCTGACATTAACTACTTCGGTGCCAACTCGCGTAAATGACGAGCGACCGCAATCCAAGCACCGATATACCCCAACAATACCGCGCCTAGCAAGAGACTCAGACCATCGGCTACCGGCACGCCGGCCAGCGCGAAATCACTGCCGTAGAGTCCGGCCAGCCCGACAACCGCGTCGTTCAGCCAGTCCAGGCCAAATGCCAGCACGCCCCAGGACAAAACCCCGGCACCGAAGCCATAAAGCGCGCCCATGTACAGAAAAGGACGACGCACATAGCTGTCCGTGCCGCCGACCAGTTTAATCACTTCTATCTCGGTGCGACGGTTTTCAATATGAAGACGAATGGTATTACCTATCACCAAAAGTAATGCAGACACCAACAGCACCGTCAAACCGAACACAAAGCGGTCGCCCAGCTTGAGGATCGCCGCCAGGCGCTCTACCCAGACTAGATCAAGTTGCGCCTGCTGCACCTTGGGCATCTCTGCGAGTTTTTGTCGCAGGGCTTCCAGCGCCGGCTTGTCGACTTCATTCGGCGTCACCAGTACCACGCCCGGCAGCGGGTTCTGCGGCAGCTCTTTAAGCGCCTCGCCCAGGCCGGATTGTTGCTGGAACTCTTCAAGGGCCTGGTCGCGGCTGATGTACTCGGCATCCGCCACACCTGGGATGTTCTTGATGTCGTCGCGCAACGCTTCACCGTCTTTGGCGCTGGCATCGATGTTCAGGTACAGCGAGATCTGCGCCGCGCGCTGCCAGGAACCGCCGAGGCGCTCCACATTATTCAGCAGCAACGACAAGCCCATCGGCAGGCTCAGGGCCACCGCCATCACCAGGCAGGTGAAAAAGCTGCCAATCGGCTGCTTGCCCAGGCGGCGCAGGCTGTCGACCAGGCTGGCGCGATGGCTTTCGATCCAGGCGCGCAGCAGGGTGCTGAAGTCCGGACCGTCATCGTCGTGATCGTGTTTTTTCTTCTGCGGTTGCGGGTCGGCCGGCTTCGGCGCCACGCGCTCGGAGACTTTAGGGCTGCGTGTTGCACTCATACGCCGGCCTCCCCGTCACCGATCAGGCGGCCGCGCTGCAGGGTCAGCATGCGATGGCGCATGCGTGCGATCAGCGCCAGGTCGTGACTGGCGATCAGCACGCTGGTGCCCAGGCGGTTGATGTCTTCGAACACCCCCATGATCTCGGCCGCCAGGCGCGGGTCGAGGTTACCGGTGGGTTCGTCCGCCAGCAGCAAGGCCGGGCGGTGGACGATGGCGCGGGCGATGCCGACGCGCTGTTGCTGGCCGGTGGACAGGTCGCCAGGGTAGAGGTCGGTCTTGTCCGACAACGCCACGCGCTCCAGGGCCGAATCCACGCGCTTGACGATCTCGGCCTTGGACAACCCGAGTATCTGCAACGGCAGCGCCACGTTATTGAACACGGTGCGGTCGAACAGCAACTGGTGGTTCTGGAACACCACGCCTATCTGACGGCGCAGAAACGGAATCTGTGCATTGCTGATGGTGGCCAGGTCCTGGCCCGCCAGCAGCAGTTTGCCGGTGGTCGGGCGCTCCATGGCCAGCAGCAGGCGCAACAGGGTACTTTTGCCGGCGCCGGAGTGGCCGGTTACAAACAGAAACTCGCCGCGACGCACCCGAAAGCTCAGCTCATGCAAGCCCACATGCCCGTTGGCATAGCGTTTACCGACCTGTTCGAATCGAATCATGAACGCTCCCGCTCGGCAAACAGTGCCTGTACAAAGGGTTCGGCTTCAAAGGTGCGCAGGTCGTCGATGCCTTCACCGACGCCGATATAACGAATCGGCAACCCGAACTGTTTGGCCAGGGCGAAAATCACACCGCCCTTGGCCGTGCCGTCGAGCTTAGTCAATGCCAGGCCGGTCAGTTGCACCGTCTGGTTGAATTGTTTGGCCTGGCTGATGGCGTTCTGGCCGGTACCGGCGTCCAGCACCAACAGAACCTCGTGCGGGGCGTCTGCGTCGAGCTTACCGATCACGCGGCGAACCTTTTTCAGCTCTTCCATCAAATTGTCTTTGGTGTGCAGGCGACCGGCGGTATCGGCGATCAGCACATCAATGTTGCGGGCCTTGGCGGCTTGCACGGCATCGAAGATCACCGAGGCGGAATCGGCGCCGGTGTGCTGGGCGATGACCGGGATCTTGTTGCGCTCACCCCAGACCTGCAGTTGTTCAACCGCGGCGGCGCGGAAGGTGTCACCCGCCGCCAGCATGACTTTTTTGCCTTCGGACTGCAGCTTCTTGGCCAGCTTGCCGATGGTGGTGGTCTTGCCGGCGCCGTTGACGCCCACCACCAGGATCACGAACGGCTTGTTCGGGGTGATCACCAGCGGTGCTTCCACCGGCTTTAACATCGCCGCCAGTTCGGCCTGCAGGGATTTGTACAGCGCGTCGGCATCAGTCAGTTGCTTGCGCGCGACCTTCTGGGTGAGGCTCTGGATGATCACGGCGGTGGCTTCAACGCCCACGTCGGCGGTAAGCAGGCGGGTTTCGATGTCTTCCAGCAGTTCGTCGTCGATGACCTTTTTGCCCAAGAACAGGCTGGCCATGCCTTCGCCGATACTGGCGCTGGTCTTGCTCAGGCCTTGCTTGAGGCGGGCGAAGAAACCGGTCTTGCTGGTTTCGGCAGGCGCGACAGGTTCGTCGATAACGGCGGGAGCGGCAATTACTGGCTCGATTGCCACCGGTGCGGGAACTGGCGCTTCAACGACCACCGGCTGCGGCTCAACGACCACCGGAATCGGCGGCACCACGTGCTCGGCCTGCACATCTTCAACCAGTGCCACAGGCTCTTCGGCCACCGGCAGTTCCGGCCACGGCTTGTGCTCGGGCTGCGGCTCGGGTTCAGGCTCAACCTCGACGACCGGCTGCAATACCGGTTCGGCCATCGGCAACACCACTGGTGCCGGGGTTTCGGCAGCCGTATCGGCTTCTACTATAGGCTCGGGGATCGGTTCGGCTTGAACCTGTGGCTGTTCGTCGACGGTTTCCTGCGGCTTTTTGCGCAGCCATCCGAACAGGCCTTTTTTCTCGCCAGCCGCAGCTGGGGTCTTCTTGTCGTCGTTGGAACCAAACATGGAGACGGCTATCTCAAGGTAGCGACGCGCCAAGGGGCGCGCCGGTAAATAAAATTCGATGCGTAACAGACTGTTTTTTAGCCAGCTCGTTCATGCGCAACATTTTGAAGGCCAAAATAGGGCCTCAACAAGACAGCCGCAGTGGCCGTCCCTCAGTCGGATCAGTATCCTAGCACCTCCTCGCCCGCCGACGCTAAGACCAAGCGGGCAGCCCAACAGGTTTAAAAACGAATGAATGCTCTAGCCCGCCGCGCCGCAGGCCTGCTGTTCAGCACAGTTTGTCTGCCTCTTTCAGCTCTGGCTGCCGACCCACAACCCACCCACGAATTCACCCTGGACAACGGCCTCAAGGTCGTCGTACGCGAAGATCATCGCGCGCCGGTGGTGGTTTCCCAAGTCTGGTACAAGGTTGGTTCGAGCTACGAAACCCCGGGCCAGACCGGTTTGTCCCACGCCCTGGAGCACATGATGTTCAAGGGCAGCGCCAAGGTCGGCCCCGGCGAAGCCTCGCTGATCCTGCGCGACCTGGGCGCGGAAGAGAACGCCTTCACCAGCGATGACTACACCGCTTACTACCAAGTGCTGGCCCGCGACCGCCTGGGCGTTGCCTTCGAACTGGAAGCCGACCGCATGGCCAGCCTGCGCCTGCCGGCCGATGAATTCAGCCGCGAGATCGAGGTTATCAAGGAAGAGCGCCGCCTGCGCACCGACGACAACCCGATGTCCAAGGCCTACGAGCGCTTCAAGGCCATGGCATTCCCGGCCAGTGGCTACCACACGCCGACCATCGGCTGGATGGCCGACCTGGACCGCATGAAAGTCGAAGAGCTGCGCCACTGGTACCAATCCTGGTACGTCCCGAACAACGCCACCCTGGTGGTGGTCGGCGATGTCACCCCGGACGAGGTGAAGAACCTGGCCAATCGCTACTTCGGCCCTATCCCCAAGCGCGACGTGCCACCGGCGAAGATCCCAATGGAGCTGGCCGAGCCCGGCGAGCGCCTGCTGACCCTGCATGTGCAAACCCAACTGCCGAGCGTAATGCTGGGCTTCAATGTCCCTGGCCTGGCCACCGCCGAAGACAAGCGTTCGGTACAAGCCCTGCGCCTGATCTCGGCCCTGCTGGACGGCGGCTACAGCGCTCGTATCTCCGAGCAGCTGGAGCGCGGTGAAGAGCTGGTCTCTGCCGCGTCAACCAACTACGACGCCTATACCCGCGGTGACACGCTGTTCATGCTGTCCGCCACGCCGAACCAGCAGAAGAAAAAGACCGTCGCCCAAGCCGAAGCCGGCCTGTGGCGCCTGCTGGAAGAGCTGAAGGCCAAGCCACCGACCGCCGAAGAGCTGGAACGCATCCGCGCCCAGGTCATTGCCGGCCTGGTCTACCAGCGTGACTCCATCACCAGCCAGGCCACGGCCATTGGCTCCCTGGAGACCGTCGGCCTGTCCTGGAAGTTGATGGACACCGAACTGGCCGACCTGCAAAGCGTGACCCCGGAAGATATCCAGAAAGCCGCGCGCACCTATTTCACCCGCGAACGTCTCAGCGTCGCCCATGTTCTGCCTCAGGAGACCGCTCATGAGTGATCGCAAAAGCAGCCGCCTGATCTTCCCCGGCCTGGTCGTCGTCACCCTGATCGCCGCCAGCGCCGTGTACTTCCTGCGCCCGAACGACTCCGTGGCCAGCCCGGCACTGGAAAAAGCCCAATCGAGCAACACGCTGCAATCCCTGGCGGAGCTGGACGGCAAGGCGCCGACCAACCGCAAGCTCGACGTGCAAACCTGGACCACCGCCGAAGGTGCCAAGGTGCTGTTCGTCGAAGCCCATGAACTGCCGATGTTCGACGTGCGCATCCTGTTCGCCGCCGGCAGCAGCCAGGACGGCAACGTGCCGGGCCTGGCGCTGATGACCAACGCCATGCTCAACGAAGGCGTGCCGGGCAAGGATGTGAGCCAGATCGCCCGCGACTTCGAAGGCCTCGGGGCGGACTTCGGCAATGGCGCGTACCGCGACATGGCGCTGGTGTCCCTGCGCAGCCTCAGCGACAGCGATAAACGCGACGCCGCCCTGAGCCTGTTTGACCAGGTGATCGGCAAGCCGACCTTCCCGGCCGACTCCCTGGCGCGGATCAAGAACCAGATCCTCGCCGGCTTCGAGTACCAGAAGCAGAACCCCGGCAAGCTGGCGAGCCTTGAGCTGTTCAAGCGCCTGTACGGCGACCATCCTTACGCGCACCCAAGCGAAGGCACACCGGAGAGCGTCCCGAAGATTACCCTCGCGCAGTTGCAGGCGTTCCACGCCAAGGCTTACGCAGCGGGCAACGCAGTGATTGCAGTAGTCGGCGACCTCACCCGCGCCGAAGCCGAAGCCATGACCGCCAAGGTTTCCGCGTCGCTGCCCAAGGGCCCCGCCCTGCCAAAAATCGCCCAGCCGACCGAACCCAAACCGGGTTTGAGCCGTATCGAGTTCCCGTCCAAGCAGACGCACCTGCTGTTCGCGCAACTGGGTATCGACCGTGCAGACCCGGACTACGCTGCCTTGTCACTCGGTAACCAGATCCTCGGCGGCGGTGGTTTCGGCACCCGCTTGATGAGCGAAGTGCGCGAAAAACGCGGCCTGACCTATGGTGTGTACTCCGGCTTCTCGCCGATGCAGGTGCGTGGCCCGTTCATGATCAACCTGCAGACCCGCGCGGAAATGAGCGGCGGCACCCTGCGCCTGGTCGAGGATGTGGTAGCCGACTACCTCAAGACCGGCCCGACGCAAAAAGAACTCGATGACGCCAAGCGCGAGCTGGCCGGCAGCTTCCCGCTGTCGACCGCGAGCAATGCCGATATCGTCGGGCAGCTGGGCGCCATGGGTTTCTACAACCTGCCGCTGAGCTATCTGGAAGATTTCATGAAACAATCCCAGGCCCTGACCATAGAGCAGGTCAAGGCTGCCATGAACAAACACTTGAGCGCCGACAAGATGGTCATCGTGACCGCCGGCCCGACGATTGCGCAAAAGCCACTACCGCCCCCCACAGATAAACCCGCCGAGCAGCCGCTCGGGGTTCCGGAGCATTAATGGCCAGTTCATCTCGCCCGAAAAAACCTGTCCACAACGTCCATAACGGTGTGGGCCAACTGCGCATCATTGGCGGCGAATGGCGCAGCCGCAAGCTGAGCTTCCCCGACGTCGTGGGCCTGCGCCCGACGCCGGACCGCGTGCGTGAAACCCTGTTCAACTGGCTTGCACCGTACATCGCGGGCGCCAAGGTACTGGACCCGTTTGCCGGCAGCGGCGCGCTGTTCCTGGAGGCGTTGTCCCGTGGCGCCGCCCTGGGCCAGGCGCTGGACGCCAGCAATGTGGCGGTGTCCAGCCTCAAGGAACACCTGGGCACCCTGCGCTGCACCACCGGCCAGGTCCAGACCGCCGATGCCCTGCGCTACCTGGAAACCCAGCCGGCCAGCCAGTTCGACGTGGTGTTCCTCGACCCACCGTTCAACCAGAACCTGCTGCCGACCGTGTGCACGCTGCTGGAAGAGCGCCAATGGCTCGCGCCGGATGCGTGGATCTACACTGAGAGCGAGACCGCGCCTTCGACCCTGGGACTGCCGGCAGGCTGGCGCCTGCACCGCGAACAGAAGTCCGGGCGGGTGTATTACGCGTTGTGGCACCGTAGCGTCGCCTGACCTCCGGACGTGGCCGCAGGGCTTGTGTTGTAGTGAGCGGGCTTGTCGAATCGTCGCACCGCCCGCTCACCACAATTAAGTGCGCTCGCCACAGAGAGTTCCATGAAGCCTTCTACCCACCTGTTCACCCCCGCCTTCGGCCTCGGCAACCCTCACCTGCAAACGCTGTGGGGGCCGCTGTGGCGCCCCACTACCCATATCGAGCGCCAACGCGAACGCCTGTGGCTGGAAGATGGCGACTTCCTCGATCTCGACTGGCACGGCCCACATGACGCGCAATCCCCGTTGGTGCTGGTGCTGCATGGGCTGACCGGTTCCTCCAACTCGCCCTACGTGGCCGGCCTGCAAAAAGCCCTTGCCGCGCAAGGCTGGGCCAGCGCCGCGTTGAACTGGCGTGGATGCTCGGGCGAACCGAACCTGTTAGCGCGCAGCTATCACTCCGGTGCGAGCGAAGACCTGGCAGCGGCCATTGCCCACCTGCGGGCCAAGCGACCGTTGGCGCCGTTGTATGCCGTGGGTTACTCACTGGGCGGCAATGTGCTGCTCAAGCATTTGGGGGAAACCGGCGCGGCATCCGGGCTGCAAGGCGCCGCGGCGGTGTCGGTGCCGTTTCGTTTGGACCAATGCGCGGACCGTATCGGCCTGGGCTTTTCGCGGGTTTACCAGAAGCATTTCATGCGCGAAATGGTGGCGTATATCCGCGTCAAGCAAAGCCGCTTTCTACAGGATGGTCGGGCGGACGGGCTGAAAACCCTGGAAGCCCTGGGCTCATTGGAGAAAATGCGCACGTTCTGGGACTTTGATGGCCGGGTCACTGCGCCGTTGCATGGTTTCTTGAGTGCCGAGGACTATTACCGCCGCGCGTCGAGCCGCTATTACCTGGGCGGCATCCAAACGCCTACCTTGATCATCCAGGCGGCTGATGATCCGTTTGTGTTTGCCCATAGCCTGCCAGATGCGAGTGAACTGTCGGCGTGCACTGAGTTTGAGCTGACAGCCAAAGGTGGGCATGTAGGTTTTGTCGACGGTTCTCTCAAACAGCCAAGCTATTACCTGGAACGCCGGATTCCCGCCTGGCTGCTGGCGCAAACCAAGCCACACCTGTAGGAGCCCGGCTTGCCGGCGATGGGGCCGGTAGCTATTGCGCGAGACTTCAGGGCGCCATCGCCGGCAAGCCGGGCTACTACGGGGGTGTGATCAGTCGCCTGTGGCGATTGCCCGTGCCGGATCGGTAATCCACTCGCTCCACGACCCCGCATACAACTTGCCCAACGGATAACCCGCCAGGCTCAGGGCGAAGAGGTTGTGGCACGCCGTCACGCCAGAGCCGCAATACGCGACCAACTCGTCCGGCGAGCGACCTTGCAACTGGGCGGCGAAACGCTGCTTGAGCTGTTCAGCCGGAAGGAAGCAGCCATCGGCGCCAAGGTTTTCGTTGAAGGCCGCACATTGCGCGCCAGGGATGTGCCCGGCGATCGGGTCGATCGGCTCCACTTCGCCGCGAAAACGTGGTTGAGCGCGGGCGTCGATCAGGGTCAGACCCGGCTGGCCCAAGCGTTTTTGCAGGTGTTCGGCGTCCAGCAGCAGGCGGTTGTCCGGCGTACCGGCGAAGCTCCCAGGCTCAACCAGCGGCGCGTCCAGGCTCAGCGGGAAACCGGCGGAGTGCCAGGCCTTGAGGCCGCCATCCAGGATAAACACGCCATCGCGCTTGCCCAGCCAGGCCAGCAGCCACCAGGCGCGGGCGGCATAGGCGCCGGGGCCGTCGTCATACAGCACAATATCGGTATCTGCGCTGATGCCCCAGGCCCGTAATTGCTGAACCAAGGTGTCCGCCGCCGGCAATGGGTGACGTCCAGTGACCCCCTTGGTCACCGGGCCACTGAGGTGTCGCTCCAGGTCGGCATACTGCGCGCCCTCGATATGCCCTTCGGCATAGCTGCAGAGCCCGTAATCCGGGTCTTCCAGGGCAAAACGGCAATCCAGGATCACCACCCCATCGGCCTTCTGGCGCTCGGCCAGTTGCTGGGGGCTGATCAATTGGGCAAGCGGCATGACGGACTCCTATGAACGATTCGGGAAAGGTCCTACTTCACTTCTTCCAATGCCTGATTTAACGGCACGTAAAATTCCTTGAACAAGGCATCCACTGCTTCTTTCGCCTGGGGCGTGACAAAACCCGCCTCCAGCACCAGCACCTGATACACACCGCGCTTGATCGCCTCGGCGCTCAGGTGGGCCGAGTTCTCATTGGTGGTGCACAAAAACCGCACCCAAGAGGTGAGGATGATCCAGGCATTGAGGGTCAGGGCTTCGGTTTGTACCGGGTCCATATTGAGGATGCCGGCGTCGACAAACCCTTGGTAGATAGCCCCACCCTGGGTCAGGCAGCGCTGGGAAAAACGCCGGTAGCCGGTGGCCAGTTCCGGGTCGCTTTCCAGCAGGTGTTCGAGGTCGCGGTGCAGGAAACGGTAGCGCCACATACCAGCCAACACGGCTTGCAGGTAGAAGCGTTTGTCTTCGACTGTAACCGCGCGGCCTTGGGGTGGGCGCAGGAAACTGTCCACCAGGGCTTCGTATTCACGAAACAGTACGGCGATGATCGCCTGCTTGTTGGGGAAGTGGTAGTACAGGTTGCCCGGCGAAATTTCCATATGGGCAGCAATGTGGTTGGTGCTCACACTGCGCTCGCCCTGCTGGTTAAAAAGCTCCAGGCTGGTTTGCACAATGCGCTCGCTGGTCTTTACTCGTGGTGCCATAGGGAATCAGCTTCTGTACACGTGATGGGGCATCTTACGGCCTATTCTTGCAGGGATAAATCCGCACGTAGGCGTAATGACATTTGACAATTTAGAGCAATGACTCTAAAAATCCAGGCAGACCAATAACAATCGGGAACGCCGCCATGTCTGCCAACGTTGCCTACCTGCAAGATTCCCAGGCGCTGGATCAACTCCAAGACCTGTTCGACACCCAGCGCCGTGCCTACGCCGCCAACCCGATGCCGCCGGCGGCCCAGCGCCAGCAATGGCTCAAGGCCCTGCGCGACCTGCTCAGCGACGAGCGCCAGGCGCTGATCAACGCGATCAGCCAAGACTTCAGCCACCGTAGCGCTGACGAAACCCTGTTTGCCGAACTGATGCCCAGCCTGCACGGCATTCACTATGCCAGCAAACACCTCAAGGGCTGGATGAAACCTTCCCGACGCGCTGTAGGCATTGCCTTCCAACCCGCCTCGGCCAAAGTCATCTACCAACCCTTGGGCGTGGTCGGGGTGATCGTGCCCTGGAACTACCCACTGTACCTGGCCATCGGGCCACTGGTCGGCGCATTGGCGGCGGGTAACCGGGTGATGCTCAAGCTCAGCGAATCCACCCCCGCCACGGGCGAGTTACTCAAAGTGCTGCTGGCGAAGATCTTCCCCGAGGACCTGGTGTGCGTGGTGCTGGGTGAAGCCGAAGTCGGCATGGCGTTCTCCAAGCTGCCCTTCGATCACCTGTTGTTTACCGGCGCCACCAGCATCGGCAAGCACGTGATGCGTGCGGCGGCCGAACACCTCACACCGGTCACCCTGGAGTTGGGCGGCAAGTCGCCCGCCATCGTGTCTGCCGACGTGCCGCTCAAGGACGCCGCCGAACGTATCGCCTTCGGCAAGGCGTTGAATGCGGGCCAGACCTGTGTCGCGCCCGACTATGTACTGGTGCCGGAAGACCGGGTCGAGGCGTTCGTGGAGGCCTACACCCAGGCTGTACGCGGGTTTTATCCGACCCTGGCCGACAACCCGGACTACACCGCCATCATCAATGAGCGGCAACTGGCCCGGCTGAATGCCTACGTCAAGGACGCCACCGACAAGGGCGCCACCCTGATCCCGCTGTACGACCAGGGCCAGGCGCGACGCATGGCCCACAGCCTATTGTTGAATGTCAGCGATGACATGACGGTGATGCAGGACGAAATTTTCGGCCCGGTGCTGCCGATCGTGCCCTATCGCGGCATCGACCAAGCGTTTGCCTACATCAACCAACGCCCTCGCCCACTGGCCCTGTATTACTTCGGCTACAACAAGGGCGAGCAGGGTCGTGTGCTCCACGAAACCCATTCCGGCGGTGTGTGCCTGAACGACACGCTGCTGCATGTGGCCCAGGACGACATGCCATTTGGCGGCATCGGCCCGTCGGGCATGGGTCACTACCACGGCCACGAAGGCTTCCTCACCTTCAGCAAAGCCAAGGGCGTACTGGTGAAACAGCGCCTGAACGCTGCGAAGCTGATCTATCCGCCCTACGGCAAAGCCATCCAGAAGTTGATCCAGAAGCTGTTCGTCCGCTGACACCGCCACCCACGGGATAACAATAACAATGAACCCTAGCCTGACTGAAACACCCGCGCTGTCGCGGCGCGGCGTCCTGAAAATCGGCCTGTGTGCCAGCGCCTTCCTGGCAACCGCCGGGCTGGGCGCCAG
This sequence comes from Pseudomonas sp. AC112, assembly GCF_979253545.1. Taxonomy (NCBI): domain Bacteria; kingdom Pseudomonadati; phylum Pseudomonadota; class Gammaproteobacteria; order Pseudomonadales; family Pseudomonadaceae; genus Pseudomonas; species Pseudomonas sp. AC112. The sequence continues at coordinate 2,646,227 of NZ_CEEDCM010000001.1, read as the reverse complement.
CCTCAGCGGTTGCTCCAGCAGCACGCCGGCCAGCGGTTTCGTGATGTTGCGTAGCAGTGATCTACCGTTCCTGCGCGCCGTAATCCCGGTGCTGCTGGAAGGTGTGGCCAGTGCCCAGGCAATTGCCAACGGCGTTGAAGACACCCTCAAGAAACTCGACTTCAGCCTGCAACGCCTGTCGCCGGAGATGTTCAAGCTCACCCAGCAAATGTTCGACGTGCTGGGCATGGCCATCACCCGTGGCCCGCTGACCGGAGTCTGGGGCAGTTGGGAAAACGCCAGCAGCGAACAGATCCGCAACTTCCTGCACCGCTGGGAAAACAGCTACCTGAACCTGCTGCGCATGGGCCAGGGGTCGCTGCTCAAGCTGGTGATCATGGCCTGGTACTTCCAGCCCGCGTCCTGGGCCCATTGCGGCTACCCCGGGCCACCGAAGATCTGACACACCGCGTCGCCTGGATCGCCGGCAAGCCGGCTCCTACCTGTTCACCACAACAATAAGAGTGCCTGTTTATGCCCGTACCCGACCTGTTCCGCGACGGCATGGCCCGTGGCTGGAAAACCCACAATGGCGCCGCCCTCGACAACGACCTGACCCTGGAGGCCGACGTCGTGATCATCGGCAGCGGCGCCGGAGGCGGTACCACTGCTGAAATCCTCAGTGCAGCGGGCTACAAAGTGCTGCTGATCGAAGAAGGCCCGCTCAAGACCAGCAGCGATTTCAAGTTGCTCGAAGACGAGGCCTACACCAGCTTGTACCAGGAGGGCATCGGCCGCATGAGCAAGGATGGCGCGATCACCATCCTGCAGGGCCGGGCCGTGGGTGGCACCACGCTGATCAACTGGACATCGAGCTTTCGTACCCCGGACGCCACCCTTGCCCATTGGGCCAGCGAATACGCCGTGAAGGGCCACAGCAGCGCGGAGATGGCACCCTGGTTCGAGAAAATGGAGCAACGCCTGGGCATCGCGCCCTGGGCCCTGCCGCCCAACCCCAATAACGATGTGATCCGCAAAGGCTGCGAAAAGCTCGGTTACAGTTGGCACGTGATCCCACGCAACGTGCGCGGCTGTTTCAACCTGGGTTACTGCGGCATGGGCTGCCCGGTCAACGCCAAGCAGTCGATGCTGGTGACCACCATTCCCTCCACCCTGGAAAAGGGTGGCGAACTGCTCTACCTGGCCCGCGCCGAACGCCTCAACTACAGCGGCGACACCATCAACAGCCTGGAATGCGTGGCCATGGATACCCTGTGCGTGGCGCCGACCGGACGCAAGATCACGGTAAAAGCCAAGCATTACGTGCTCTCGGGCGGCGGCATCAACAGCCCGGCGCTGCTGATGCGCTCAGACGCGCCCGACCCACATTCACGGCTGGGTAAACGCACCTTCCTGCACCTGGTGAATTTCTCCGCCGGGTTGTTCGACGAGGTGATCAACCCGTTCTACGGCGCGCCGCAGTCGATCTATTCCGACCATTTCCAGTGGCAGGACGGCACCACGGGCAAAATGTCGTACAAGTTGGAGGCCCCGCCCCTGCACCCGGCGTTGGCCAGCACCCTGCTCGGCGGCTACGGCACCCAGAACGCCCTGGACATGAGCCAGTTGCCCAACACCCACGCGATGCTGGCGCTGCTGCGCGACGGCTTCCACCCCGACAGCCCGGGCGGCAGTGTGGAGTTGCGCGGCGATGGCACGCCGGTGCTCGACTACCAGGTGTCGGACTACGCCTGGGATGGCTTGCGCCGCGCGTTCCACAGCATGGCCGAGATCCAGTTCGCGGCGGGCGCCAAGTCGGTCAAGCCGCTGCATCACGATGCGCGCTACGTCAAAACCCTGGGCGAAGCCCGCACGATGATTGACGACCTGAACCTGGAGCTGCACCGCACGTGCCTGGGCAGCGCCCATGTGATGGGCGGTTGTGCCATGGGCGAAGACCCGAAAAACGCAGTGGCCGACAGCCTCGGTCGGCACCACCAACTGCGCAACCTGTCGATTCACGATGGCTCTTTATTCCCCACCAGCATTGGGGCCAACCCACAATTATCGGTGTACGGTTTGACCGCCCAACTGGCGACAGCATTGGCCGAACGTCTGAAAACAGCGTGAAAAAACACGGTATTCGCCATGTCTATACTGCTTTCTTCTGCATAAGTTGACTTTCCCGACCGGGATGGCTGCGATACCATCCGGTTCCCCAACGGACTCCGCCAGGACGACGCGATGAACCGAGTGTTGTACCCAGGTACCTTCGACCCGATTACCAAAGGCCATGGCGATCTGGTCGAACGTGCCTCACGCTTGTTCGACCATGTGATCATCGCGGTCGCAGCCAGCCCCAAGAAAAACCCGCTGTTTCCCCTGGAACAGCGCGTGGAGCTGGCGCGTGAGGTCACCAAACACCTGCCCAACGTGGAAGTGGTCGGTTTTTCCACGCTGCTGGCGCATTTCGCCAAAGAGCAGAACGCCAACGTATTCCTGCGCGGCCTGCGCGCGGTGTCGGACTTCGAATACGAATTCCAGCTGGCCAACATGAACCGCCAACTGGCGCCGGACGTGGAGAGCCTGTTCCTCACCCCGTCGGAACGTTATTCGTTCATTTCCTCGACGTTGGTCCGTGAAATCGCCGCTTTGGGCGGGGATATCACCAAGTTCGTACATCCGGCTGTAGCAGATGCACTGACGCTGCGCTTCAAGAAGTAACACCGTTCAATCGGCGCCTGCTCGCACTGCGGGCGCCAATGCGGCACAATTGCGCGCATTAGTTTTCAGATGCCTTGGCTGACAGCCCTGGCAGGAGTTTCCATGTCCCTGATCATCACCGACGATTGCATCAACTGCGACGTCTGCGAACCCGAGTGCCCGAACGCCGCAATTTCCCAGGGCGAAGAGATCTACGTGATCGACCCCAACCTGTGCACCCAGTGTGTCGGCCACTACGACGAGCCTCAGTGCCAACAGGTGTGCCCGGTGGATTGCATTCCGCTGGATGAAGCCCATCCGGAGACGGAAGAGCAGTTGATGGAGAAGTACCGGCAGATTACCGGTAAGGCTTAAGGGCCTCTTCGCGAGCAAGCCCGCTCCCACAGTTGACCGAGTTCCAATATGAGAATGCGGTCGAATGTGGGAGCGGGCTTGCTCGCGAAGGCGGCATCAGCCATCACACAAGATCAGCTCTGGCACTTAGGGCAAAACACACTCGCGCGCTGTCCCAGCACCACATTGCGCAACTCGCTCCCGCAGACCTTGCACGCCTCGCCACCGCGGCCATAGACGAACAGTTCCTGCTGGAAATACCCGGGTTGCCCGTCGCCACCGATAAAGTCCCGCAACGTGGTACCGCCGCGTTCGATGGCAGCGGCCAGCACGCGTTTGATCTCAATCGCCAGCTTCAAGTAACGCCCGCGCGAAATGCCGCCAGCAGCCCGACGCGGATCAATCCCCGCCGCAAACAGCGCTTCCGTTGCATAGATATTGCCCACGCCCACCACCACCGCGTTGTCCATGATGAACGGTTTTACCGCCATCGACTTGCCACGGGACAGCTGGAACAGGCGCTCGCCATCAAACAGGTCGGTCAACGGCTCCGGCCCCAGGCGTAGCAACAGCTCGTGGTTGTGCGGGTCCTGGCTCCAGAGCATGGCGCCGAAACGCCGCGGGTCGGTGTAGCGCAGGGCCATGCCCGATTCCAGCTCGATATCCACATGCTCGTGCTTGGCCGCCGGCATGCCGACCTCCACCAGTCGCAGGTTACCCGACATGCCTAAATGGCTGATCAAGGTGCCCACTTCGGCATTGATCAACAGGTACTTGGCCCGTCGCTCCACCAGCACGATGCGCTGGCCGGACAGGCGCACATCAAGGTCTTCCGGAATCGGCCAGCGCAGGCGCCGTTCACGCACTACCACGCGGCTGACCCGCTGGCCTTCCAGGTGCGGCGCGATTCCGCGCCGGGTGGTTTCGACTTCTGGCAACTCGGGCATGTGTACCTCTTGAAGGAAGGGTCAGTGCGCGCCCAGCTCGCGGATCGACAACTTCATGCTTTCGAAGTCGTAGTCCGACAGGCCCACGTAATCCAGCACCAGATGGCCGATGGCTTTCCACTCATGGTCCACCGCCTGGTTGCCCAGTACGCGGTAGGACGAACAAATGTGCTCGGCCATTTTCAGGATCGCCAGCAGGTTCTTGAGCTGCGAATTGCGCGACGACTCATCGCTGAAAACCGCCAGGGCGTTGTGGTGGTTGGCGATGGCGTCGGTCACATGCTCCGGCAGGCGCCAGGACTTGGCGGTGTAGTAACCCACCACGGCATGGTTGGTGTTGAACGCGTTGTTCTCGGTGTCGACCACGCGGCAATCAGGGCCGGCGTTGGCGTAGGCCTGCTCCAGTACCGACATGTAATTGGGGAAACGCTTGAGCATCAGCGGCACGCCGCAATCGTGGAACAGGCCCAGGGCATAAGCCTCGTCCACCGCCTGGGCGCCGGTGCGCTTGGCCAGGGTGAGGCAGGTCATCGCCACATCCTGCGCGGTGTCCCAAAAGCGGTTGAGGGTGACGATGGTGTCGTCGCTCATCTCGCCCTTGATCGACAGCGCGTTGATCAGGTTGATGATCGAACGGCTGCCCAGCAGGTTCACGGCACGCTGGATCGAGGCAATCTTGTTGCTCAGCCCGTAATACGACGAGTTGACGATCTTCAGCAGCGCACCGGACAGGCCGGGGTCCTGGGAGATCAACCGGGCGATCACTTCCAGGTCCGGGTCGGGCATGTATTGCTCCATCTGCAAATCCACCATGATTTGCGGCTGGGGCGGCACGCTGATGCCTTGCAGGGCCTGTTGGATCTGTTCGGAAGAAAGCTCTTGGGACATAAGTACATACTCTGGGCTAGGCGGGGATTCTAACCTCTATGGGAACTTGACTGACACCTCAAAAACCCGGGCCGAACCCCAATTACCTGTAGGAGCTGGCTTGCCAGCGATAGCATCACCTTGAAGTGACTGAAAGACCGCGTCGACTGCATCGCCGGCAAGCCGGCTCCTACACAAGGCAGCCCCACATGTCTGGCGGCGCGGCCAACATCGACACAACACGGTATACTCCCGCTCTTTTTTCCGGAGCGACGTCATGTCCCTGCCAAGCCTGCGTCTCAAAGCCAACGCCGATCGTCGTTTGCGCAACGGCCACCTGTGGGTCTACAGCAACGAAATCGACGTGGCCGCCACCCCACTTCACGGCTTCCAGGCGGGCGACCAGGCCATCCTCGAAGCGGCCGGCGGCAAGACCCTGGGCATCGTGGCCATGAGCCCGAACAACCTGATCTGCGCCCGCCTGCTGTCGCGCGACATCAAGTTGCCGTTGGACAAGTCGCTGCTGGTGCACCGCCTGAACGTCGCCCTGTCCCTACGCGATCGCTTGTTCGACAAGCCGTTCTACCGCCTGGTCTACGGTGATTCCGACCTGCTGCCAGGCCTGGTGGTCGACCGTTTCGGCGACATCCTGGTGGTGCAGATCGCCTCGGCGACCATGGAAGCGCATAAAGAAGACGTGATCGCCGCCCTGACACAAGTGCTCCAGCCGAGCGGCATCCTGTTCAAGAACGACTCCGCCGCGCGCGACGCCGAAGGCCTCAACCGCTACGTCGAAACCGTGTTCGGCCTGGTGCCGGAGTGGGTTGCGCTGGAAGAAAACGGCGTGAAATTCGAAGCCCCGGTGATCCACGGCCAGAAGACCGGCTGGTTCTACGACCACCGCATGAACCGCGCACGCCTGGCCCCGTATGCCAAAGGCAAGCGCGTGCTCGACCTGTACAGCTACATCGGCGGCTGGGGCGTGCAAGCCGCGGCCTTCGGCGCCAGTGAAGTGTTTTGCGTCGACGCCTCCGCCTTCGCCCTCGACGGCGTGGAGCGCAATGCCGCGCTGAACGGCTTTGCCGAGAAGATGACCTGCATCGAAGGCGACGTGTTTGAAGCCTTGAAAGAACTGAAAGCCAGCGAAGAACGCTTCGACGTGATCGTCGCCGACCCACCGGCCTTCATCAAACGCAAAAAAGACATGAAGAACGGCGAAGGCGCCTACCGCCGCCTCAACGAGCAAGCCATGCGCCTGCTCAGCAAGGACGGCATCCTGGTCAGCGCGTCGTGCTCCATGCACCTGCCGGAAGACGACCTGCAAAACATCCTGCTGACCAGCGCCCGTCACCTGGACCGCAACATCCAGATGCTCGAACGTGGCGGCCAGGGTCCGGATCACCCGGTGCACCCGGCGATTGCCGAGACACGCTACATCAAGAGCATTACCTGCCGGTTGTTGCCAAATAGCTAAGTAACACCGCCCCCCTGTAGGAGCCGGCTTGCCGGCGATGGCGTTATGCCTGGCGCTGCATCAGCGCCTGACCCATCGCTATCGCCGGCAAGCCGGCTCCTACAGGGGATTTGCAGGCTTTATGGCGTTATGGGTTGAATTCCATTTTTCGCAGACTAGTATCGGTTTCTGGAATTACTCCGGAAAACAAAAACAATGTCTGAGTCCACCTACTCGCCCCCGCTCAGTGGCGAGATAAAACGCCAACAACTCTCGCGCTTCATCCTCATCACCTGCATCTCACTGATCAGCTTTTTCCCGATCAATATCCTGCTGCCCTCCTTTCCCGCCTTGGCTGAAAGGTTCGATACGCCCACCGCCGAGGTCGCGCTGTCCATCAGCCTGTTCACCCTGGTCTTTTCCATTTCTCAACTGATCACCGGCCCGCTGTCGGACAAATGGGGGCGCAAGGAAGTCCTGCTCGGGTGCATTACGCTGTCGATCCTGGGTGCCATCGGTTGCGCACTGGCGACGGACTACCTGACCTTCCTGCTGTTTCGCTCAGTCCAGGCCATGGGCTGCGGCTTTTTTGTATTAGGCCACGCACTGGTGGAAGACCTGTTCGAGGAGCAAGACCGCGCTCGCGTGCGCCTTTACTACATGACCCTGAGCGGCTCATTCGTTGCGTTGTCGCCGTTGATCGGGTCCTGGCTGCAAACCACCTTCGACTGGCAAGGCAGCTTTTATGGGTTCGCCGTAATGGCACTGGGCATGTTGATCCACGCCCTCTGCATCCTGCCGTCCAAGTCCGCCAGCCCACACCGCACGCCAGTGTCAATCATCGGCACGCTGAAAGCCGTCGCCCGTAATCGCGACTTCCTGCGCTACTGGTGGATCGCCGCACTGGTATTCGCCTGCTACTTCGCCTTGATCAGCGTGACACCGCTGATTTTCATGGACGCGCTGAAGCTCTCCGAATACCAGTACGCGCTGGTGCTGATGGTGTACGGCGTGGCCTATCTGCTGGGCGGCGTTGCGGCCTCGTACCTGCAAAAGCGGATTTCGCTGTCCCGGCAAATCAATATCGGCCTGGGGCTGCTGCTGGTCGCTGGCGTGCTGTTAACGCTGATCGTCAGCCTGGACGCCATCACCACTGTGACGTTGCTCATCCCGATGTTAATCAGCGCCCTGGCCGTAACCCTGGTTCGCCCGGCGGCGATTTCTGCGGCGATGCTGCTGTTCTCAAGCAGCGCGGGCACTGCCGCCTCGGCGGGCAACAGCATCATGTTCCTGACAGCCGCCATAAGCAGTGCCGCCCTGGCGCAAACCGGGTCCAACCTATTGATGAGCATCGCCCTGAGCTTCATCGTCTTCAGCCTGTGGGGCTGGCTGACCAATGCCAGAACCGGAGGCTGACCGACCCGCACGTCCCGTAGCCGCTATCTTCACGGTTGCGGCCATTCCCTCCAGCCGCCAGCGGTGTAGAATCGACGCTATTCATCGCCAGTCATCCCCCGGCGGGTTTATGAGCTCGAGGCCCAAGCACGCGGCGATCCCGCGACGCGAGTGGCAACTTCCGGACACACGGCCATTTCTGAGTGTTCCAGACGTCAATAGAAGCTCACTCCCCATTGATACCGATTAGCCGCCCGGAGTGCTCCAATGCCTGATTACCGCTCGAAAACATCCACCCACGGCCGCAACATGGCCGGCGCGCGCGCACTGTGGCGTGCCACGGGGATGAAAGATGACGACTTCAAGAAGCCGATCATCGCGATTGCCAACTCGTTCACCCAATTCGTACCGGGCCACGTCCACCTCAAGGACCTGGGCCAACTGGTCGCCCGCGAGATCGAACGCGCCGGCGGTGTCGCCAAGGAATTCAACACCATCGCCGTGGATGACGGCATCGCCATGGGCCATGACGGCATGCTGTATTCCTTGCCGAGCCGCGAGATCATCGCCGACTCCGTGGAATACATGGTCAACGCCCACTGCGCCGACGCCATCGTCTGCATCTCCAACTGCGACAAGATCACCCCCGGCATGCTGATGGCCTCCCTGCGCCTGAACATCCCGGTGATCTTCGTGTCCGGCGGCCCGATGGAAGCCGGCAAGACCAAGCTCGCCTCCCACGGCCTCGACCTGGTCGACGCCATGGTCATCGCCGCCGATTCCAGCGCTTCTGACGAGAAGGTCGCGGAATACGAGCGCAGCGCTTGCCCAACCTGCGGCTCGTGCTCCGGCATGTTCACCGCCAACTCGATGAACTGCCTGGTGGAAGCCCTGGGCCTGGCCTTGCCGGGCAACGGTTCCACCCTGGCGACCCACAGCGACCGTGAACAACTGTTCCTGCAGGCCGGCCGCACCATCGTCGAGCTGTGCAAACGCTATTACCACGACAACGATGAGTCGGTGTTGCCGCGCAACATCGCCAACTTCAAGGCGTTCGAGAACGCCATGACGCTGGACATCGCCATGGGCGGTTCCACCAACACCATCCTGCACTTGCTGGCCGCGGCCCAGGAAGCCGAGATCGATTTCGACCTGCGCGACATCGACCGCCTGTCCCGCCACGTGCCGCAACTGTGCAAAGTCGCGCCGAATATCCAGAAGTACCACATGGAAGACGTGCACCGCGCCGGCGGGATCTTCTCGATCCTCGGTTCGCTGGCCCGTGGCGGCCTGCTGCACACCGACCTGCCGACCGTGCACAGCAAGTCCATTGCCGAAGGCATCGCCAAGTGGGACATCACCCAGACTGACGACGAAGCCGTGCACACCTTCTTCAAGGCAGGCCCGGCGGGCATTCCGACCCAGACCGCCTTCAGCCAGTCGACCCGTTGGGACACCCTGGACGACGACCGTGAAAACGGCTGCATCCGCAGTGTCGAGCACGCCTACTCCCAAGAAGGCGGCCTGGCTGTGCTGTACGGCAACATCGCCCTGGATGGCTGCGTGGTAAAAACTGCCGGTGTGGATGAATCGATCCACGTGTTCGAAGGCCGCGCCAAGATCTACGAAAGCCAGGACAGCTCGGTTCGCGGCATCCTCGCCGACGAAGTGAAGGAAGGCGACATCGTGATCATCCGCTACGAAGGCCCGAAAGGCGGCCCGGGTATGCAGGAGATGCTGTACCCGACGTCCTACCTGAAATCCAAGGGCCTGGGCAAAGCCTGCGCCTTGCTGACCGACGGCCGCTTCTCCGGCGGCACCTCGGGCCTGTCCATCGGCCACGCTTCGCCAGAAGCCGCTGCCGGTGGCGCGATTGGCCTGGTGCAGGATGGCGACAAGGTGCTGATCGACATTCCGAACCGCTCGATCAACCTGTTGATCAGCGATGAAGAACTGGCGGCACGCCGGGTCGAGCAGGACAAGAAAGGCTGGAAGCCGGTCGAGAAGCGTCCGCGCAAAGTCACTACTGCGTTGAAGGCCTATGCCCTGCTGGCCACCAGTGCCGACAAGGGTGCTGTGCGCAACAAAGCGATGCTCGACGGCCTGTAAGCCTCGCGCATAAAAAATGCCCCGCCAAGTGCGGGGCATTTTTTTGCCTGATGAAAACCTTCAGGCCACTCAAGATCAAAATGTGGGAGCGGGCTATGCGCAATGGCTCAGAATTGGGGGGTATAGGTCATGGTAAACATCACATTGCGCGGGTCGCCATAGTAGTTACTACCCCAGTTCGCGTTATACGCAGGGATGTAGTACTTCTTGTCGAACATATTGTTCAGGTTCGCCGCAACGGTGAATTCCTGGTTGATCTTGTAGGCCACCCGCGAATCCCACAAAGCATTGCCGGGCACGCTGAATGTGCGGTCATAGGCGACGGTGCTGCTTTGCGCGGTCACACCGGCGCCGACGCTGACGTTGCTCCAGTCCCCCGGCAACTGATAGTCACCCCAGACCTTGAGCAGGTGCTTGGGCGTCCAGGTGCTGAAGATCTTGCCTTCGTAAGTGTCGTCCTTGATGAATTTGGTGGTGTTGTAGGTGTAGCTGGAAACCAGTTGCAGGCCCGGCAGCACCTCACCGCTCAAGGTGGCCTCGAAGCCCTGGCTGCGAACCTTGCCGGACGCGAGCGAGCAGTACCAGCCGCCACAAACCTTGCCGCCTTGCAGATCTTGAGCCGCACGGTTTTCCTGGTCATAGCGGAAAACAGCAAACGACGTATTGAGGCGGCCATCCGCCAGTTCGCCTTTCAGGCCCAGCTCGTAGTTCTGGCCCTCAATGGGCTTGAGCACGGTCAATGAGGTGGTCAGGTTGGTTTGGGGCTCAAAGGCGTCGGTATAGCTGGCATAGGCCGACCATTGCTCGTTGAGCGCATAAACCAGGCCGGCGTAAGGCGTGACGTGACCATTGCTTTGCGTGGTGCTGCTGGTCGGCTCGCCGTATACCCCCCTGGCACCGCTCTCGTCCCGATAGGAATAGTCATACCAACTGGTACGCGCCCCGAGGATCACCGTCAGCGGGTCCATTACTTGGACGCGCCAGGTGCCATAAATCCCCTTCTGGCGAATGTCATACCAGCTCTTCGTCGCATTCCCTGCCTGGAACAACTGGTTCCTGTCGCGCTGCGGACGGTTGTGGTCGATGTTGAAGATATCCGCCCCCGGCGTCGCCGCGCGCGCCCAGAAATCATCCGTGGTGAGTTTGGAATAGTTGGCGCCCAGCACCATCTCCTGCCGCAACCCCAGGCCTTCGAACTTGCCGTCGACATACACGTCCACACCGCGACTCTTGGTGTTGAAGTCAGTGACCCAGTCCACGTAACGCACGGTGCCGGTGTCACCGGGATTGGGGATGGTGTCCCACGTGGCCTGGTAGGTCGCGTCGTTGTGTTCATCCATGGCCACCAGAGCGGCCTTCACTTTCCAATCATCGTTGAAGCGATGCTCGATATCGGCAAACACCTGGGTCTGGTCATTGACGTTACGGTTCCAACTGGCGCCGACAAAGGTCGAGCGCGACAGGCCGATATCGCTGCCGTTGGCGTACCGGGGCAGCGACATGAAGTTGGGCCGCGAGTGGCCCTTCTGGTTGCTGATGCCCACGCCGACGGTGGTGTCTGGCGTGAAGTCGTAGTCCACCGCTGCATAGACCGTCTGGTTCCAGCCGCCGGCGTAATCGACAAAAGAATCGGTCGTGTCGTAGTCCGCCACAAAACGGCCGCGTAAGGTGCCTTCGGTATTGAGCGGGCCACCCGCGTCCACTTGTGTGCCGTAGTGGTCCCAGGAACCGGCCTTGGCAGTGACGGTGACGGTCGGCGCCTGTTGCCCGCGCTTGCGCACCAGGTTCATCGTGCCGCCGGGGCTGTTCGCGCCCTGCAGCAAGGCGGCCGGGCCACGCAGGGTTTCCACGCGGTCGTAGATCGCCATGTTTTCGGTGAGGTAGCTGCCCAGCGCGTAGGTGTTGCGCGGAATGCCGACGCCGTCGTATTGCAGGGTGCCGACCTCAAAACCACGGGAGAAGATAAACATGCCAGGGCCAGGGGACTTGGTCGCCGTCAGGCCGGGGGTGCGCTTGACCACTTCGGACAACTTGGTGGTGTTCTGGTCGTCCATCTGCTTGCGGGTCATGACGCTGACCGATTGCGGGATGTCCTTGAGCTTTTGCTCGCCTTTGCCGATGGTCACGGCACCGGTGGTGTAGGAGCCGGTGCCTTCGGTGGTCGCCCCCAAGCGTTCAGCGCTGATGGTGGTGGCACCGACTTCGAGAGCGCCACCGGTGTCCACGCGTTTTTCCAGGGTGACGGTATCGGCGTTGATAAACGCCGCGCTCAGCCCAGTGCCGCCGAGCAGTTGCCCCAAGGCTTCACGCTGGCCCAGGTTGCCAATCACTCCCGGCGACACCACCCCTTGGGTCAATTCACCACTCACCAACACCTGAACCCGTGTCACCGCCGAAAACGCCGCCAGCGCACCGTCCAGGCTCTGCCCTGGAATATCAAAACGGTAGGTCTGTGCCTGAGTGGTCTCAGCGGCCTGCAAATACAGCGGTGCGGTGCCGCAAGCCAAGGAAATGGCCAGTGCCAGCAAAGGCCGTGCGGCGTATCGGTGTGCCATGGATGAAGCTCCCCGGTGCAAAAAAGTCTGTGATCGGCGCCGCACTACTTGAGAGTGCTTACTATTTACGCCTCAGTGATCAAGGACGATGGCTTGCGGGGAAACCCTGAAACTATTTTGAAAAAGTTGTCGTCAGGACGCTTTGCCTTCGCGCAACACCAGCAAATACGGGGTGTAGTGTTCGACCTGCAGATTGAGGGTGTATTCCAGCGCTTTGATCACGGCGTCGGGTTTGTCGATCTCGAACACGCCGGACACCACGCGATTGCGCAGCGCATCGCCCAGTACCACGGTCTTGCCCGGCCAGTAGCGATTCAACTCGCTGACCACTTCCGACAGGGGCTGCTGGCGGAACACCAGTTGCCGTTGGCGCCAGGCGAAACCGCTGGCCGGGTCGAAGCCATGTACCTCTGCGAGGTGCTGGTCCTGATACTCCACCGCCCGGCCTGGCTCCAGGAAGACCGGCTCACCACTGCCCGCACTGACCTGCACTTTGCCCTGAGCCACCTGCACACGCGTCTGTGCATCACGCCGTGCCACGCTGAACTGGGTTCCGACCACTTTCACCCAGCCATCGCCGGACTGCACCACGAACGGCCGCGCCGGGTCCTTGGTCACGCTGAAAAACCCTTCACCACGCAGCAGACGAATCTGACGCTCACCGCCGCTCATGCGCACTTGAATCGCGCTGTCAGTGTTGAGTTGCAACTGGGAGCCGTCGGCCAGTTCGACCGTGCGCGATTCGCCGGTGCCCGTGGCGTAGTCCGCGCGCAGGCGGTCGAGCCAGGGGGTGTTTTGCACGGTCAGGCCCACTGCCAGCAATATGGCAGCGGCATATGCCCAACGGCGCGCAGGTTGGCGCCAGGCAGCCTGTTCGGCGCGGCGGATCACCCGCGCCGGTTCACGCAAACCGCCGAGCATGGCCTGCACCTCCTGCCAAGCGTCATCCTGTGGCTGGCCCTGCCCAAGCCAGGCGGCAAAGGCGTCCATTTCGGCTGCCGTGACATCTTCGGCCTGCAGGCGGAAGTACCAGGCGGACGCTTCTTCGAACAACGCGTCGGCTGTGGGTAGAGCAGTCATGACCGACGTCCTTGTGTGTCGCAGGCGAGCCGCGTCTTGATGTAGGCGCGGCATTCAATCAAGGCGCGACGCAGTTGGTATTCCACGCTGCGCGGGCTGATCGACAGGCGATCGCCAATCTCGCGGTAGGAAAGTTCGTCGACATGATAAAGCAGGAAGATCTGCCGAGTCGCTTCGGGCAGCGACAGGATAGCGTCCTGCATGAGTTGCTCCTGCTGGTAGGCGGCCAATTGCTCGTCAGCACCTGGGTTGCCGCACGGCAGCTCTTCGCTGGGCTCGCCGGCATCCAAGCGTTCACGGCGGATGGCCTGGCGCTGGTGATCGCGCACCAGGTTGCTGGCGATGGTAAAGAGGAAGGCCGGGAGGTTGTCGATCTTCTCGCCGGAGTCCAGGCGCGCCAGGCGCAGGAACGATTCCTGGGTCAAGTCAGCGGCCACCTGAGCGCTGCCGGTGCGACGGGTGACGAAGGCTTCGAGGGCTTTCTTCTGCTCCGCGAACAGGCGCGCGATCTGCGAATTCCAGGAGGACACAGCACTACCTTGAAAAGAACGGAGGGTTCAGGAAGTGCGCACGCTAGCAGAGGATGAGATTGGTTCGCAATTGATATCTATTTTTGCCGACCTCTGTAGGAGCCGGCTTGCCGGCGATGACGGCCTTGAGCCTTGCATTGATCTCACTGACGCCATCGCCGGCAAGCCGGGCTCCTACACGGTTGCGTAGGGCTACTGGATTTCGTCAGGCTTGACGATCACCCAGTTCTTGTCCGCCGTCACCGGCAACCCTTCCTTGGCCTGCGCCGCCGCATGCTTGGCGATCATGCCGTTCAGTTGGGTCATGTATTTGTCCTTGCGGTTGATCCACAGGTGGATGCCGCCCTTGGCCACGTCGACATCGTGGAACAGCATGTAACCGTCGCTGGTCGGCGTGTCGCCGCCGACGATCACCGGTTTTTTCCACTCGTCGATGTAGGTGAGGATTGCCGCGTGCTTGCCCGCCATCCAGGTCGCCGGGGTCCACAGGTAAGGGGTGAGTTCCAGGCCGAGGTTGGCCTTCTCGTCATATTTGCCGGCCGTGATCTGCTTGCGCGCGGTGGTCAGTTCGCCGGTCTTGCGGTCCTTGAGCAGGGTGGTCACGCCGATGACGTTCTCGGGTTTGACGTTGTAGCCGTACTTCGGATCGGCGGCGACCATGCGCACCAGTTCTTCCGAGGCGGCGGTCATCACATACACTTCGATGCCGTTTTCCATCAGCTTGTTGTACAGCTCGGCCTGGCCGGTGAAGACTTTCGGCGGCTGCACCTCAGACTGCTTCACCACGTCGCCTTCAAAATAGCTGACCGGCACGGGCTTACCGGAGGCCATCAGCTCATCGACCTGCACTTTGAGTTCCTTGAGGGTGAACCCCGAGAACACCTGGGCAACCCACGGGTAGCAGACCATGTCGTCCACTTCGCAGAGGCGATAGTAGTAACTGAACAGACTTTCCTTATGGTCGGCGGTGTCTTTGAACGGCATAAGCTTGAGCGACGGATCAAGGCTGTCGCGGGTGATCAGGCCCTTGTTTTCCATGTAGGGCAGCAAGGATTCTTCGAGGTCGTAGCGGTAGCTGGTGTTGTCCATGTCGAACACCGCGTAATTACCCTTGTTGGCGTTGGCGGCGATCATTTTGTTCAGTTGCTCGGCGGCCGGTGCCGGCCAGTGTTTCAACTCGGTGGCGGCCATGGTTTGTCCGGCAAGGCCCAGACACAGCGCGGCGGCAAACAATCTCGAAGCGAGCTTCATATGCGTTTTCTCCCTGAGTTAAAAACATCGACGCTAACAAATCCCTGTGACAGTTACCGCCCGAGCGCGACCGCTTGCGTCGTGATCGCGCCAAAGGCATGTGCATGCGCGCCAGATGCTTATTCCAAAAACGACAGTCACCATTCCATATCGGTATTAAATCAATATATTTCAAGCTGTTAGGCTTTCCGGTTCGCAATCGCAGGCTCTCGCGATTGGCTGCCTTCTCAACGGAGCTTCAATGAATCTGCCCCTGATTCTCAACTTACTGGTGTTCGTGGCCCTGTTGCTGGGCCTGGCACAAACCCGTCGTACTAACTGGAGCCTCGCCAAGAAGGTGCTGGTTGCCCTCGTACTCGGCGTGGTGTTCGGCACTGTCTTGCACACGATCTACGGCGACGGCAACCCGGTGCTCAAAGCCTCCATCGGCTGGTTCGACCTAGTCGGCAACGGCTATGTGCAACTGCTGCAAATGATCGTGATCCCGCTGGTATTCGCCTCGATCCTCAGCGCCGTGGCGCGCCTGCACAATGCCTCGTCACTGGGCAAGATCAGCTTCCTGACCATCGGCACGCTGCTGTTCACCACCGCGATTGCGGCGCTGATCGGCATCGGCCTGACCAACCTGTTCGGCCTCACCGCCGAAGGCCTGGTGGCCGGTACCCAGGAAATGGCGCGCCTGCAGGTAATCCAGAGTGATTACGCCGGCAAGGTCGCCGACCTGAATATCCCGCAATTGCTGCTGTCGTTCGTGCCGGCCAACCCGTTTGCCGACCTGGCCCGGGCCAAGCCGACCTCGATCATCAGCGTGGTGATTTTCGCCGCCTTCCTGGGGGTTGCCGCGCTGCAACTGCTCAAGGATGACGTGGAAAAAGGCCAGAAAGTGCTCAACGCCATCGACACCCTGCAAGCCTGGGTGATGCGTCTGGTGCGCCTGGTGATGAAGCTGACCCCGTACGGCGTATTGGCGCTGATGACCAAAGTGGTCGCCGGTTCCAACCTGCAGGACATCATCAAGCTCGGCAGTTTTGTCGTGGTCTCGTACCTGGCCCTGGGCCTGATGTTCGTGGTGCACGGCCTGCTGCTGTCCCTGGCCGGGATCAACCCGCTGCGTTTCTTCCGCAAGGTGTGGCCGGTGCTGACCTTTGCCTTCACCAGCCGCTCCAGCGCGGCGGCGATCCCGCTGAGCATTGAAGCGCAGACCCGTCGCCTGGGCATTCCGCAATCCATCGCCGGGTTCGCCGCGTCGTTTGGCGCGACCATCGGCCAGAACGGTTGCGCCGGTCTTTATCCTGCGATGTTGGCGGTGATGGTCGCGCCGACCGTGGGCATCAACCCGCTGGACCCGCTGTGGATCGCGACGTTGGTAGCCATTGTGACCCTGAGTTCGGCCGGCGTTGCCGGCGTGGGTGGCGGTGCAACCTTTGCCGCGCTGATCGTACTGCCGGCCATGGGCTTGCCAGTGTCACTGGTGGCGCTGCTGATTTCCGTAGAGCCGTTGATCGACATGGGCCGCACGGCATTGAACGTGAATGGCTCGATGACGGCCGGCGCGATCACCAGCCAGGTCATGGGGCAGACGGATAAGGCGTTGTTGAATGCGGATGAGCATGCGGAGTTAGCGCAGGCATAACGAAATCAGCTAGCAGGGATCTAGCTCCCTGCTAGCTCAACCGATCGGCAGCCTTCCGGTAAACTTCTTCACGCTCACGCTTGTCGACGGCAACGACAAATACCGTAATCTCCTGCTCGATCACTTGATACACCAACCGATAGCCGCTGCTGCGAAGCTTGATCTTGTAGCAGTCGGGCAAGCCATGCAGACGGCTGGCTTCAATACGTGGATTGATCAATATCTCAGCCAGCTTCTTTTTAAACTGTTGGCGAACGGTATCGCCGAGTTTGTGCCATTCCTTTAAAGCGCGTGCATCGAAATCAAGTTCATAGGTCATCCAGTGAGACCTTCACTCGCTGAGGCGCAGTCAACCGCTCCCGGACGGTTACAAACAAAGCCTCATCATCTTCAGTCATGAGGACAGGTTTGAAGGGCAACTGACCGCGCTCTGCCACATACTGCAATGCTTGGCGCATCAATTCCGATGGAGTGACGCCGAGCTTTTCCAGCTCGTAATAAGCACGAGCCTTAAGGTCGTCGTCGATACGTACGTTAATAGAAGCCATGGGACAGCCCTCACTGTAAAGACATTAGTCATTACAGTGGCGCATAAGGGCTTCTTCTGCAAGTACGCCTTGTCCGGTTCCGACTAGGCCTTTTCCCAAACCTCGAAGTTATACGCCGGCTTATCTCCCTCAGCCGCATTCTCGACATTCGACACCAGCTTCCACTGGTTCGTATCAAACTGCGGAAACCACGCATCCCCATCCGGACTCAGCGCTACCCGCGTGAGGTACAGGCGATCCGCCTGCTCCAGCCCCTGCGCATACAACTGCGCACCGCCGATCAGCATCAGTTCGTCCACGCCTTGCGCCTTGGCCCATTCCTTAGCGCGCGCTAGCGCCGCGTCCAGTGACGGAAAAACTTCCGCACCTTCCAGCGCCAGGCCGGTCTGACGGCTAACCACAAGGTTCAAGCGCCCCGGCAGCGGTCGGCCCAGGGAGTCCCAGGTCTTGCGCCCCATGATGATCGGTTTGCCGAGCGTGGTGGCCTTGAAATACTTGAAATCCCCCGGCAAATGCCAGGGCATGCTGTTGTCGACGCCGATCACGCGGTTTTCACCGAGGGCTGCGATCAGGCTTAAAGGGAGAGTTTTTTTCATGGCGACGAGAATACCAGAGCCCCGAGCCAGGGGTTATGCTCCAGGCTCACAAACACAACAGGACTACGCGTGACTCCACTGCACACACTCTGGCTGACAGAAACCGTGCGCCTGCGCGAAGAACACGCCGGCCCGCTGGAAGACCTGGAAGCCAACCGCCTGGCCCGCACGGCCGGGGGCGACCTGCCGACACGTATCCAGCAGCGCGCCTTGCACCTGGCCGAACGCGATGGGCTCACGGCGGCCCTCACCCGCTGGCTGCAAGGTGCGCGTCTGGCGCTGGTGCTGCTGGCAATCGTCGCGGTCATCAGCGGCGCAGGGCTGGCGTTTGCTGCACTGGGCAACGGTCTAACGCCGGTGAATGTGTTCTGGGCCTTGGGCAGCCTGCTTGGCTTGAACCTGATCCTGCTGATCAGTTGGGCGCTGGGCCTGCTGTTTGCCGGCGAACACAGCGCCAGCCTCGGCCGACTGTGGTTGTGGCTCAGCGAAAAGCTCGCCCGCGACGCCAAGGCCGCCCAACTGGCCCCCGCACTGTTACTGCTGCTGCAACGGCAAAAACTCAATCGCTGGGCCGTGGGTGTGCTGGTCAACGGCCTGTGGCTGCTGGCGTTGCTCAGTGCCTTGGTGATTCTTCTTACGCTACTCGCCACCCGCCGCTACGGCTTCGTGTGGGAAACCACCATTCTCGGTGCCGACACCTTCGTCGCCGTCACCCAGGCCCTCGGCACCTTGCCTGCTCTGTTGGGCTTCAATGTGCCGACCGTCGAGATGATCCGCGCCAGCGGCGACTCCGCACTGAGTATTGAAAGCGCCCGCCAAGCCTGGGCGGCCTGGTTGGTGGGCGTGCTGCTGGTGTACGGCCTGCTGCCACGCTTGATCCTCGCCCTGCTGTGCCTATGGCGCTGGAAGCGTGGGCGCGCCGCGCTGCGCCTGGACCTCAACCTGCCCGGCTACAGCCAACTGCGCGAGCGTCTAATGCCGAGCAGTGAGCGCCTTGGCGTCAACGACGCTGCGCCCGAACAATTGCATCACGTCAGCGGCGGCGTCAGTGAACTGGAAAGCGATGGCGCGCTGCTGGTCGCCATCGAACTGGACGACCAGCACGCCTGGCCGCCCAAATTGCCGGCCAGCGTGAAGAACGCCGGCATCCTCGACAGCCGCGAATCACGCCACAAACTGCTGGAGCAACTCTCGCGCTTCCCACCCGCACGCCTGGCCATCGCCTGCGACCCACGGCGCTCGCCGGATCGCGGCAGCCTGGCACTAATCGCCGAACTCGCTCGCAGCGCCACCGCCACCCGCGTGTGGCTGCTACAAGCGCCGCCCGGCCAGGCCCTGGACGCCGAGCGCCTGGGCGACTGGCACGCCGCGCTGCAACAGCTTGAGCTGCCGTTCGCCGACTGCGCGCCGTTGAACTGGCTGGAGACCGGTCATGACTAAGCCACTGAAACTCGCCGTGGTTGGCCACACCAACGTCGGCAAGACCTCGCTGCTGCGCACCCTCACCCGTGACGTGGGTTTCGGCGAAGTCTCCCATCGCCCCAGCACCACGCGGCATGTCGAAGGCGCGCGGCTATCGGTGGACGGCGAAGCCTTGCTGGAGCTGTACGACACGCCCGGCCTTGAAGACGCCATCGCCCTGCTCGATTACCTGGAGCGCCTGGATCGCCCCGGCGAACGCCTCGACGGCCCGGCACGCCTGGCGCGCTTCCTGGAAGGCAGCGAAGCCCGTCAGCGTTTCGAACAGGAAGCCAAGGTGCTGCGCCAACTGCTGGCCTCGGACGCCGGCCTGTATGTGATCGACGCCCGCGAGCCGGTGCTGGCCAAGTACCGCGATGAGCTGCAAGTACTGGCCTGCTGCGGCAAGCCGTTGCTGCCGGTGCTCAACTTTGTCAGCAGCAGCGACCACCGCGAGCCAGACTGGCGCGAAGCCCTGGCCCGTCTTGGCCTGCATGCGCTGGTGCGGTTCGACAGCGTGGCGCCGCCGGAAGACGGCGAACGGCGCTTGTACGAAAGCCTCGCCCTGCTACTGGAAAGCGCGCGACCACAGTTGGAGCGCTTGATTCTTGACCAGGAGGCCCAGCGCCAGGCCCGTCAGCAAAGCGCTGCGCGCCTGATCGCCGAGCTGCTGATCGACTGCGCCGCGTGCCGTCGCAGCGTGGTTACCGAGGATGAGCAGCAAGCCATCGGCGACCTGCGCAAAGCCGTGCGCCAACGCGAACAAAAATGCGTGGAAGCGCTGCTCAAACTGTTCGGCTTCCGCCCGCAGGATGCCGCTGCCAGTGACTTGCCCTTGCTCGACGGACGTTGGGGTGATGACTTGTTCAACCCCGAAACCCTCAAGCAACTCGGCGTGCGCGTTGGCGGTGGCATTGCCGCCGGCGCGGCGGCGGGTGCCGGCGTGGATTTGCTGGTCGGTGGGCTGACCCTCGGCGCCGCCGCCATTGCCGGTGCGATTGCCGGTGGCGCCCTGCAGACCGCCCGCAGCTATGGCAGCCGGCTGCTGGGCAAGATCAAGGGCCAGCGCGAGCTGACCGTGGACGACAGCGTCTTGCGCCTGCTCGCCCTGCGTCAGCGCCAGCTGCTCAAGGCCCTGAACCTGCGTGGCCATGCGGCGATGCACAGCATCAAGGTCGATACGCCTCAGGACAAGACTTGGCGCGAAGGCAAATTGCCGGACGCGCTGCACAAAGCCCGCGCCCACCCGCAATGGTCGTCTTTCAACCCACACGCCAGGCTCAGCCAGGCCGAGCGCCAGGAACAGGTCGAAGCACTGGCCCAGCGCCTCGACGACGCCTAGGCCGCCAGCAGCTGCCGCGCCTTGGCCTTGAGCACGTCAAGGTCGAGCACCGGCACGTGCATCTCCTTGGCCTGTTCATCCCAATGACGCATGCGCAAACTCACGGCGCACAGCGGGTCCTGTTCAAATGCCTGGGCTTCTTCGGTGCTCATCACACCGCCCTGAAAGGCCAGGGTACGGCGGCTGGCCTCGCTGAGGCGGGCGTAGTAGTCCGGCTGGCTGAAGGTCAGGTAACGCTTGGCCTGCACGTGGTACTCCACCAACCGGGCCATGCGTTCGCTGAATCCTGCGCGGCGCAGGTAATCCGCCCCCAGCCGTTCATGACTGACCACGCCGTACCCGCCCATGTTCTCGCCGCCCTGGCCGCAGAGATGCCCGATGTCGTGGAAAAACGCCGCCAGCACCACTTCATCATCAAAGCCTTCGGCCATGGCGAGTTGCGCGGCCTGGGACATGTGCTCGATCTGCGACACCGGCTCGCCGATGTAATCCGCCGTGCCGTGCTGCTCATACAAGCCGAAGACCTCGGCGATGGTCTGTTCCGGGTTCATCACGCAGCTCCCCACAAGGTACTGATATTGCGCTCGGCCATCGCCGGCCCCACGCTCATGCCCACGCCCGTGTGCATCAACGCGGCGCTCACTCCTGGCGAGACCCGCAGGAATGAAAACGGCCCCGGCCCGCGCGAGCCGTACACGCCCTGCCAGCGTTCCACCACCTGGATCTTGCAGCCCAGCGTCTGCTCAGCCAGTTCGATCATCCAGTCATCCACCTGCTCGGCATTGAAGGGCGACGCATCGCTGCCGTAGTCATGGGAGTCGCCGATGATCAGTTCGCCATGGGGGGTCGGGCTGATCAGCAGATGGATGCCGTGCTCGTGCAGGTGTGGCGTTTCACGCAGGATCTGCGCCTGCACCGGCGCGGCTTCCGGCAGATCGGCGAACGCGCCGTAGTGCACGCAACTCAAGCCGGTGAGCAATGCGTGTTGCAGGTTCAGGTTCACCACTGGGCGGGCGCGCAACATTTGCAGGCGGCAGATGCTCGGGTTGAGTTCGGCGATCGATTCGGCCAGCAGGGTCTGGTAGTCGTGGCCGGAGCACACGATGATCTGCTCGCCGCGAAAACTGCCCGCCGTGCTGTGCAATTGGCCCGGCTCCACGTCGCGCACCAGCGTGGAGAAATAGAACTCCACGTTCAGCTCTTGCGCCAGGTAGCTGATCAGCGCCGGGATCGCTTCACGCGAATACAGCTGCTGATCGTCCTTGCCATGCAATGCGGCGCGGTGATGACGGAACTGGCCGCCGTACAGATCCTTCATGACGGCGCCTTGCAGCAGTTCGACGTTGTAGCCGTGCTCTGCAGCGCGGCCAACGCAGAAGGCTTCCAGCAAATGCTCTTCCGCTTCGGTGCGGGCAAACAGGTACGCGCCGTTGCGCTTGAGTTGCAGCCCGGCGACCTGCGCCCAATGCCCCCAGATGTCGCGGCTTTCCCGCGCCAGGTCCAACATTGGCCCCGGCGGTTGCCCGGTCACGAGGGCCTGGCCGAAGTTGCGCACCGAGGCGCCCAATGGCGTGGCGCTGCGCTCGAACACCTTGACCGTGAGGCCGCGCTTGGCAGCGGCAAAGGCGTGGGACAGGCCGAGGATGCCGGCGCCGATGATCAGCAGGTCGGTTTGGTGTGTCATGGAGTAATGTCCTGAATTCAAGGCCGCCTTCGCGAGCAAGCCCGCTCCACATTTTGAATTGCGAACACCATCAAATGTGGGAGCGGGCTTGCTCGCGAAGAGGCCAGTAGCCCTAACGAAAATCTTACTGACCTGCCACCTTCTCCGACTTGCCGTCATAGCGCTTGCGCCATTCGGTCAAAATGCTGTCACGGTTCTTCGAGGCCCACGCGAAGTCGTTCTTGATCAGGCGTTGTTCATAGTCGGCCGGCAATTCGGTCTGTGGCTTGGCAATGCCGGGTTGGGCGAGGACGGCAAAGTTGTCCTTGTACAGGTCCATGGCCGCTGTGCTGGCAGAGAAGTCAGCCAGTTTTCTGGCCGCATCGGCGTGGGCTGTGCCCTTGATCACCGCCGTGGCTTCGATGTCCCAGCCCAGGCCTTCTTTCGGCAGGATGATGTCCAGCGGCGCGCCCTGGCGTTTCAACTGCACGGCCGGGTATTCGAAGCTGATCCCGATCGGGAATTCACCCGACGCCGCCAGCTTGCACGGCTTGGAGCCGGAGTGAACGTACTGGCCGATGTTCTGGTGCAGGTCGTCCATGTATTGCCAGCCTTGCTTCTCGCCAAAGGTCTGCAACCAGGCGCTGACGTCCAGGAAACCGGTGCCGGACGAGGCCGGGTTGGGCATGACGATCTTGCCTTTGTACTCAGGCTTGGTCAGGTCCTGCCAGCTCACCGGCTTGGTCAGGCCCTGCTTTTCGGCTTCGACGGTGTTGAAGCAAATCGTTGCCGCCCACACGTCCATGCCGACCCAGGCCGGAGGATTGGCGGCGTCGCGGTAGTGTTTGCCGATCTTGTCCAGGTCCTTCGGTGCGTAGTTGTCCAGCATGCCTTGCTGGTCGAGGATCGCCAGGCTGGAGGCGGCCAGGCCCCACACCACATCAGCCTGCGGGCGGGCTTTCTCGGCCAGCAGCTTGGCGGTGATGATGCCAGTGGAGTCGCGTACCCATTTGATTTCGATATCGGGGTTGGCCTTTTCGAAGGCCTGCTTATAGGTCTTCAACTGCTCGGCTTCGAGGGCCGTGTACACGGTCAGCTCGGTCTTGGCGAAGGCATTCAGGCTGAATGCAGTGAGTACGGCAGCGACCAGCGCCAGGGGCTTGAACATGGAACACCTCCTTCAGGATTATTGGCCTGGCGCGGTCTGGCGCCATGCTTGGGAGCGGCGCAGTGCGCCACGTGAAGCCCACGCCAGCAGCAGTGAAACGCTGCCTGAGGTGAACAGGATCAGGGTCGACATGGCCGCCGCACCGCCCACGTTGCCGGCGTCGTCCATGTTCAGCACAGCGACGGCGGCCAGGATGGTGTCGGGGCTATAGAGGAAGATCGCGGCGGACACGGTGGTCATCGCCGACACGAACAGGTAGCGCACGATGTCCAGCAGCGCCGGCAGGCAGATCGGCACCGTCACTTTCAGGTAATGGCGGTAAAACGGCGCCTTGAGTGACAACGCGGCGGCTTCGAACTCGGCGTCGAGCTGGCGCAGTGCGGTGGTGGCGGTCATCTGTGCGGTGGTCAGGTAGTGCGCAATGGTGCACACCACCAGCAGGGTCATGGTCCCGTAGAACACATGCAGCGGGTTGCCATTGAGGTTGAAAAAGAACACGTAGCCCAGGCCCAGCACCAACCCAGGCACCGCCATCGGCACGAAACTGAGCATGCGCAGCGCCAGGTTCAGGCCTTTCTGACCCTTGGTCTTTTCCATCAGGTAGGCCCCGGTGAAGATCAGCACGCTGCCGATCAACGCCGTGCACAACGCCATGGTCAGGCTGTTGCGATAGGCCAGCCAACCGCCGCCCGCCGTGTCTTCGAACTGATAGTGGTTGAGCGACAGCGACAGGTTGTACGGCCAGAACTTCACCAGCGACGAATACACCGCCATGCCGAATACCAACAGCAACAGGGCACAGATCAGCAGCACGATGGCCAGGTAGCAGGCGTCTCTCAGGCGCGAGGGTGCCGGCTGGAACACTTGGGCACGCCCGCTCATCGAATCGCCGTGGCGGCGGCGCAGCCAGGCGTCGACGCCAAAGCTGAACAGCGCCGGCAGCAGCAACACCATGCCGATCAATGCGCCACGCCCGAACTGCTGCTGGCCAACCACGGCTTTGTAGGCCTCCAGCGCCAGCACCTGGTAATCGCCGCCCACTACCACAGGCACGCCAAAGTCGGTGATGGTGAGGGTGAACACCAGGCAGAACGCGGCGAACACCGCCTGGCGCGTGGCGGGCCAGGTGATGCTGCGAAACGCCCGGGCCGGGCTGGCGCCCATGCTGGAAGCGGCATCGAACAGTCGCGCATCCGCCAGGGACAGCGCCGACAGCAGAATCATCAGGGCGTGTGGGAAGGTGTAGATAACCTCCCCCAGCACAATGCCCCAGAAGCCGTAGATATTGTCCGAGAGCAACCCACGCAGCATGCCCTGGTTGCCGAACAGGTACACCAGCGCGATGCCCGGCAGCATCGACGGAGCCATCAGCGGCAGCAGCGACAGGCCACGCCAGATCGACTTACCGGGAATCAACGTGCGTTGCAGCGCGTAGGCAAACAGGTAGGCAAGCGGTACGACGATGGCCGCAACGCTGAGGGAAACCTTGAGGCTATTGCCCAGTAGCCAGTGGAAGTTGTCACTCGTGACCAATTCCCGCGCGGCCACCAGGCCACCGCCCTGCCCGGCTTCGCTGCTGAAACCGCGCCAGAAGATCGCCAGCAGTGGCAGCAGCACGGCGACGCTCAGCAGCAAAAGCCACAGCCACTTGCCGCCAAGCACGAAAAGACGGTCACCCATTTCGGCGCGGGTAGCCTGGCGCGGCAGCGTCATCACCGTAGCCATCTCAGGCAAACACCTGCAGGCTGCGCGGTGGCAAGGCCACCCAAATATCCTGGGCGCCCAGGCGCGGCATGGCCTCGGGGGCCAGTTCAGCCAGCAACGGGTGCCCGGGTAACTGCTCCAGTTCAAAGCTCATGCGGCAGCGGTTGCCAAGAAAGGTGATCTCACGGACCTTGGCCGGGAACAGGTTCTCTTCATGCACCGGCGGGTTGACGCTGATCGCCTCCGGGCGACAGAACAGGCGCCCAGACCTGGCGACGCCGGCGTCGTCGGCCAGGCGCATGTTCATCCCGCCCACTTGGGCGTGGCTGGCACTGTTGCGGCTGAACGGCAGCCAATTGCCCTGGCCGACAAACTCCGCCACGAACGGCGTGGCCGGGCGGTCGTAGATCTCCTGGGGCGTGGCGTATTGCTCGACCTTGCCGTTGTTCATCACGGCAATGCGGTCGGCCATCAGCATGGCTTCGTCCTGGTTGTGGGTGACCATCAGGGTGGTAATGCCCAGGCGACGTTGCAGTTGGCGCAGCTCGGTGCACAGATGCTCGCGCACCCGGGCGTCGAGGGCCGACATCGGTTCATCCAGCAGCAATAACGACGGCGCCGGGGCCAGCGCACGGGCCAGGGCAACCCGTTGCTGTTGGCCACCCGAGAGCTGGCCGGGGAATTTCTTTTCGCTGCCCAGCAGGCCAACCAGTTCCAGCATCTGGCCGACGCGCTTGCGCACTTCGTCACGACCGCTGCCGGTGAGGCCGTAGCCGATATTCGCTTCGACGGTAAGGTTGGGAAACAGTGCGTAGGACTGGAACAGGATGCCGTAGTCCCGCGCCTGGGGCGGCAGCAGGGATACATCCCGGTTGCCCAGGTAAAGCTCGCCGCTGTCCTGGCGTTCCAGGCCCGCGATGCAGCGCAGCAGGGTGGTCTTGCCGCAGCCCGACGGGCCCAGCAGGCACACCAACTCGCCGGCGGCGACGTCCAGGGAGACGTCATCCAGCGCGGTAAAGGCGCCAAAGCGTTTCTGGATACCGCGCACCTTCATGGGCGCGCCGGGTTGGGTCAGGGCTGTGTTCATGCAAGGCACCTCATCGAACGGATGAAGGCCATGCTAGGCAGGCAATGCGTCCCTGATGTGGCAGAAAGGCAAAACCAGGCGATAGTGGTATTGGTGGAATTGGGTAGGACGCGAACACCATTGTGGTGAGCGGGCTTGCCCCGCGCTGGGGCGAGCAGCGGCCCTAAAATCAGGCTCCCGGTTTTTCCTGCAAAAAATGCGGTGGCATTATTGGGGCTGCTGCGCAGTCCAGCGCGGGGCAAGCCCGCTCACCACAGAGATCTTACTCGACCGTTAGAGTGGAGACATTTCCTGCGCCAACCCCAGGAACGCCGCCGGTAACCGCGCGCCTTTGCGCTCCTTGAGGCAGTACAGGTACTCGGGAATCTGCGGTGCATTTTCAATGGTCAGCACGCGCAGTTGCGGGTCGTGGGGCACTTCCTGACGCGCAATGATGCTGATGCCAATGTTGCGCAGCACCGCCTCACGGATCGACTCGCGGCTACCGATTTCCAGCAACGGGCCGAAGCTCACGTTGGCGCTTTGCAAGAGCTCTTCGGTGAGGCGTCGCGTGGTTGAGCCCGCTTCACGCATCAGTAAAGTGTGCCCGGCCAACGCCGAGAGCGGCACATGATCGAGCTTGGCCAGCGGATGGTTGCGGTGCACCGCCAGCACCAGCGGGTCGGTGCCCAGCACGCGGCGGATCAGGCGCGGGTCTTCCAGCAGTTGCGAGGAAGCAGCGACGTCGACGCGGTAATCGTCCAGCGCTTCCAGCACCTGCTGGGAGTTGCCGATCTCCACCGACACGTCCACTTGCGGCAGGCGCTCGCGAAAGGCTTTGACCAGGTCGAGGATGTAATACGGCGCTGTCGCGGCGATTCTCAATGCACCCTGGACCTGACCATTGTTGCGCAGGAAAAACTCGATGTCCGCTTCCTGCTGCAACAGCGCCTTGACCATCGGCAGCAGGCGCGCGCCGTCGTCACTGACGGTGAGGCGGCGGCCGCCTCGGTAGAACAGTTCGACGCCGTACTGGCTTTCCAGGTTACGGATCTGGGTGGTGACCGTGGGTTGGCTCAGGCCGAGTTTTTTCGCCGCCTGGGTAATGCTGCCCAGGCGGGCGACCATGAAAAACGCCTTTAACTCCGCACTCAGCACACCGCCCTCTCATCGTTTATTTGCGCAACAGGCGCAGGCCATTGAACACCACCAACAGGGCCACGCCCATGTCGGCGAACACCGCCATCCACATGGTGGCCAGGCCCAGGAAGGTGACCACCAGGAAGATCGCCTTGATCACCAGCGCCAGGGTGATGTTCTGCTTGAGGATACTCGACGTTTGCCGCGACAGACGAATGAATGCCGGAATCTTGCGCAAGTCATCATCCATCAGCGCCACGTCAGCGGTCTCGATGGCCGTGTCGGTGCCGGCGGCAGCCATGGCAAAGCCGATCTCGGCACGGGCCAGGGCCGGGGCGTCATTGATGCCGTCGCCGACCATACCCACACGGTGGCCTTGACCGTAAAGGGTTTCGATGGCTTGCAGCTTGTCGGTAGGCAGCAGGTCGCCCTGGGCCTGGTCGATGCCGACTTGGGCGGCGATTGCCTGGGCGGTGTGAGTGTTGTCGCCGGTGAGCATCAGGGTCTTGATGCCCAGTTCATGCAGTTGCTGGATGGCTTCGCGACTGCTGTCCTTGACGGTGTCGGCCACCGCGAACAGTGCCAGCGGGCCGGAGTTGTCGAGCAGCAGCACCACGGACTTGCCCTGCTTTTCCAGGGCGAAGAGTTTTTCTTCCAACTCCGGCGAGCACAGGCCCAGGTCTTCCACCAGGCGATGGTTGCCCAGGTGGTAGGTTGCACCGTTGATATCGCCGCGCACGCCGCGACCGGCCAGGGCCTCAAAGTTATCCACAGCGTGAACCGGCAGGTTTTTATCCACAGCCGCATTGGCAATCGCCAGTGACACTGGGTGATCGGAGCGCCCTGCCAGGCTGGCGGCCAGGGCCGGCGCGCTGTCTTCAAGGTTGGGGAACAGCGCCAGGTAATCGGTTTGCACTGGCTTGCCGTGGGTGATGGTGCCGGTCTTGTCGAGCGCCAGGTAGTCGAGCTTGTAACCGCCCTCCAGATACACGCCGCCTTTGATCAGGATGCCTTTGCGCGCGGCGGCCGCGAGGCCACTGACGATGGTCACCGGAGTGGAAATCACCAATGCACAGGGGCACGCAACCACCAACAGCACCAGGGCGCGGTAGATCCAATCGAACCAGGCGCCGGCCATGAACAGCGGCGGAATAATGGCCACGCCGAGGGCGAACAGGAACACCGCCGGGGTGTAGACCTTCGAGAAGCTGTCGACAAACCGTTGGGTCGGTGCTCGCGCGCCCTGGGCTTGTTCCACCGCGTGAATGATGCGCGCCAGGGTGGAGTTGTTGGCCGCGGCAGTGACTTTGTATTCCAGGGAGCCTGCCTGGTTGATGGTGCCGGCGAAGACCTTATCACCCACGGTCTTTTCGATCGGCAGGCTTTCACCGGTGATCGGCGCCTGGTCGATGGTGGACTGGCCGGCAGTGACTTCACCGTCCAGGCCGATGCGCTCGCCGGGCCTGACCCGCACGATGGCATCCAACTCAATGCTTTTGACCTCTTTTTCGACCCATGTCCCATCCGCCTGCTGCACTGTGGCCTGCTCAGGCGTCATTTGCATCAAGCCGCTGATGGCATTGCGCGCACGGTCCAGGGACTTGGCTTCGATCAACTCGGCCACGGTGAACAGGAACATCACCATTGCCGCTTCCGGCCATTGGCCGATCAAGACCGCGCCAGTCACCGCGATGCTCATCAAGGCGTTGATGTTCAGGTTAAGGTTTTTCAGGGCAATCCAGCCCTTTTTGTAGGTGGTGAGGCCGCCGCTGAGGATCGACACCAGCGCGACCACCGCGATAACCCAGGTGGGCGCGGCATTGGTGAAGTGCAGCACCTCGGCAGCCAACGCGCCAACGCCGGACAGCGCCAGCGGCCACCAGTGCTTCTTGGGCGATGGCTCGGCGGCAGGCTTGCCTTCTTCGATGGGGTCGGCCTGCATGCCCAGGGATTTGATCGCGTCGACGATGGGCGCAGTGTTCGGCAGGTCGTGAGTGACGCCGAGGATGCGGTTGATCAGGTTGAACTCCAGCTGCTGCACGCCCGCGAGCTTGCCCAATTTGTTCTGGATCAGCGTCTGCTCAGTAGGGCAGTCCATGGCTTCGATGCGGAAGGTGCTCAGCCGGGAGCCAGCGGTGGGCGCCTCGCTCAGTTGCACCAGTGCCGGCGTTGGAGTGCCGGAACAGCACGAACCACCGTGGCCGTGGTCATGCACGGGCGTGAGTTTTTTCGGGCCATGATCATGGTCGTGATCGTGCTTATGCGGGGTGTGGAGGGAATCGCTCATTCTGTCGCGTCCGTAAAGGTGCCTGTTGCCAAGTAAAGACCCTGTAGCCACTATAGGGTCAAGCACCCATTTGGAGATTGCTGCGATGAAGATCGGCGAATTGGCCAAACTGACCGACTGCCCGGTAGAAACCATCCGTTACTACGAGAAGGAAAGCCTGCTACCGCCCCCGGCGCGCACCGATGCCAACTACCGCGTGTACACCCAGGCACACACCGAGCGACTGATCTTTATCCGCAACTGCCGCAGCCTCGACATGACCCTGGAAGAAATTCGCAGCCTGCTTGGCCTGCGGGACAGCCCCCAGGACCAGTGCGAGAACGTGAATGCGTTGATTGACGAGCACATCCACCATGTAAAGGCGCGGATCGATGGGCTGTTGGCGTTGCAAGAGCAATTGCTGGACTTGCGCCAACGCTGTGGCGGCGGGCCCGAGTGCGGGATTCTGCAGCGGCTGGAAGTCAGCGGGAGTGTGGCAGCCAGCGAGGCTGAGCCCTCGCATGTAGGCAGAAGCCACGGCCACTAAATCAAGTGAACACCGGCTAAATGTGGGAGCGGGCTTGCCCGCTCCCACATTGATCAGATGGCCACGTCTGCCTTGATGCTTGGGTCGGCGTCGTAACCGACGATTTCGAAGTCTTCGAACCTGTAGTCGTAGATCGACGCAGGTTTGCGCTTGATCACCAGTTCCGGCAGTTTCTTCGGCGTACGCGCCAGTTGGGTGCGTATCTGCTCCATGTGGTTGCTGTAGGCGTGGGTGTCGCCCGTGGTGACGATGATCTCGTGAGGGATCAGGTCGCACTGCTGGGCCAGCATATGGGTGAGCAAGGCCAGCGCGGCGGTGTTGTACGGCAGGCCGAGGAACACGTCGGAGCTGCGAATGTACAACTGCATCGACAGGTGACCGTCGTGCACAAACGCCTGGTACAGCAGGTGGCACGGTGGCAGGGCTTGCTTGCCGTTGCGCGCGTTTTCCTGCGGGCTTTTGGTTTCGTCGGGCAGGTACTCGACGTTCCAGCCGTGGAACAGGATGCGGCGGCTGTTCGGGTTGGTCTTGAGCGTGTGGACCATGTAGTCGATCTGGTTGATCGTACCGCCGTCCTTGGTTGGCCAGGCGGTCCACTGTTCGCCGTACACCGGGCCCAGGTCGCCCTCTTCGGTGGCCCATTCGTCCCAGATGCGCACGCCGTTTTCGTTCAGCCACTTGATGTTGGTGTTGCCGCTCAACATCCAGATCAGCTCATTGGCGATACTTTTGAAGTGAAGCTTCTTGGTGGTCAGCAGCGGGAAGCCGTCGGCCAAGTTATGCCGATACTGACGGGCGAACACGGCCTTGGTGCCGGTGCCGGTGCGATCGCCCTTGGTCAATCCATTGGTCACGACGTCGTTCAGTAGTTCGAGATATTGCTTCATGTTGGTACCTGTATCGGTGAAGCCGAGGCTGGCGAGCCTCGGCATTCGAATTTAAAGCGCAGCGTTCTTCAGCGGTTGCGGGCGGTTATAGGCCCACCACAGCAGGCCCAGGCCCACGAGGATCATCGGCAGGCTGAGGATCTGACCCATGGTCAGCCAACCCCACGCCAGGTAGCCCAGTTGTGCATCCGGCACGCGCACGAACTCGACGATGAAGCGGAAGATCCCGTAGAACAACGCGAACATGCCCGACACCGCCATGGTGGGGCGTGGCTTGCGCGAGAAGATGTACAGGATAAGGAACAGCGCCACGCCTTCCAACGCGAACTGGTAAAGCTGCGACGGGTGGCGCGGCAGTTGCGCCGGGTCGCTGAACGGCGGGAACACCATGGCCCACGGCACGTCAGTCGGCTTGCCCCACAGCTCGGCGTTGATGAAGTTACCGATACGCCCGGCACCCAGGCCGATCGGCACCATCGGCGCAACGAAGTCCATCAGTTGGAAGAACGACTTGCCATTACGACGGCCGAACCACCAGGCGGCGATCATCACGCCGATAAAACCGCCGTGGAACGCCATGCCGCCCTTCCACACTTCGAAGATCAGCGTCGGGTTGGCGATGTACGCCGAAAGATCGTAGAACAGCACATACCCCAGGCGCCCGCCGACGATCACCCCCATCGACAACCAGAAGACCATGTCGGAGAGCTTCTCCTTGGTCCAGGTCGGGTCGAAACGGTTCAGGCGCCGGGAGGCCAGCAACCAGGCACCGCCGATGCCGATCAGGTACATCAACCCGTACCAGTGGATTTTCAGCGGACCGATGGCCAGGGCCACCGGGTCGATCTGCGGGTAAGGCAGCATTGCGACTCCTCGTTAATCATTCGTTATTGCGACCGGACCATGCCCGGGCGCGATTAAGACTGCATTACTCACGTTTTTCAAAGCAAAAAGTTTATGCCGACACAGAACAGCAACCCGGCAAACAACCGCTTGAGCAAACGCGGCGACAACCGGTGCGCCAGGCGCGCGCCGAAGCGGGCGAACACCATGCTGGTCAGGGCAATGCCCAGCAGTGCCGGCAAATACACGAACCCTAGACTATGAGCGGGCAACAGCGGGTCATGCCAGCCCAGAATCATGAAACTTAATGCACTCGCCAGCGCGATCGGCAGGCCGCAGGCCGATGAGGTGGCGACCGCCTGTTGCATCGGCACGCTACGCCAGGTCAAGAACGGCACGGTCAGCGAGCCGCCGCCAATCCCGAAAATCGCCGAAGCCCAGCCAATCACGGTGCCCGCCAGGGTCAGGCCGACCTTGCCCGGCACCGTTCGGCTGGCCTTGGGCTTGACGTCCAGGGCCAACTGCACGGCCACCAGCAGGGCAAACACACCAATGATTTTCTGCAGGTGCGGGCCGGAAATCGCCTCGGCGGTCAACGCGCCAAAACCCGCACCGATCAAGATACCCACGGTCATCCATACAAAGATCGGCCAACGCACCGCGCCACGTCGGTGGTGCTCACGCACGGCATTCACCGAGGTGAAGATGATCGTTGCCAGGGAGGTGCCCACGGCCAGGTGGGTCAGCACCTGCGGGTCGAAGCCCTGCAAGGTGAAGCTGAACACCAGCACCGGCACGATGATGATCCCGCCGCCCACGCCAAACAGCCCGGCGAGCACGCCCGCACAGGCGCCGAGCAGCAAATACAGCAGAAATTCCATGGGAGCCCCCAAACCAAGTCCGGCATGTTAACGGATGGAAGGCATGCGACCCAACTGGATACGATGGAACGGCGCTGCCGGTGTGGGTAGAGTGGGAAAAAACACAAAAGGGAATCGCCTGATGTGCCTGATTGTTTTCGCCTGGCGGCCGGGCCACGCCCAGCCGTTGATCGTCGCGGCCAACCGCGATGAATTCTACGCCCGCCCCAGCCTGCCGCTGGCCCAATGGCCGGATGCGCCCGACGTCTACGCCGGTCGCGATCAGGAAGCAGGCGGCACGTGGCTGGGGGTGAATGCCGATGGGCGCTTTGCTGCCCTCACCAATATCCGTGACCCGCACCAGCCGCCGGCTCGTAAGTCGCGTGGCGAGCTGGTGGCGCGTTTTCTAAACGGTTCCCTGCCGATTGAGGACTATTTAGCCGACGTTAATGGCCGTTCGATTGAATATGCCGGGTTTAACCTGCTGCTGGGTACACGGGATGAGCTTTGGCATTACAACGCCAATCACACCGAGCCGACGCGATTGGAAGCTGGGGTGTATGGGCTGTCCAACGCCGGGCTGGATACGCCGTGGCCAAAGTTGCTCAAAGCCAAGACGGCGTTGAGCGCGGTATTGGATGATCCACAGCCGGAAGCCTTGTTGGGGATTTTGAGTGATCCTCAAACGGCGCCGTTTGCAGACCTGCCAGATACCGGAGTGGGCTTGGCGACGGAAAGCCTTTTATCCAGCGTGTTTATCGCCAGCCCAAGTTATGGGACACGAGCGAGTACGGCGCTGATCGTGAATGCCGACGGGACGCGGCGGATGGTGGAACGTAGTTTCGGGCCGCATGGTGGGCGGCTTGGTGAGGTAGAACTGAGGATTTAGCGGTGTTTGGGCTGGCGCCATCGCTGGCAAGCCAGCTCCTACAATGGAATGCATTCCAATGTAGGAGCCGGCTTGCCGGCGATGGCCTCGGTCTAGAGGGTTTTCGCCGAAGCCGGGTTGATCATCCGCGTCAGCCCCAGGTTTTTCAGGGCCAATTGCAACGAGCTGTGGATAACTTGCGGGTTGTCGATGGTCATCAACTCCGCCAGCAGGTCCTTGGCCATGCTCAGTTCAACCTGGCGCAGCATCCACTTCACCTTCGGCAAGTTGGTGGCGTTCATCGACAGGCTGTCAAAGCCCATCGCCATCAACAGCACCGCCGCCGCCGGGTCGCCGGCCATTTCACCGCAGATGCTCACCGGCTTGCCTTCGGCATGGGCGTCGCGCACCACATGTTGCAGTGCTTGCAGAACCGCCGGGTGCAGGTAGTCGTAAAGGTCGGCCACCCGTGGGTTGTTACGGTCCACGGCCAACAGGTATTGGGTCAGGTCGTTGGAGCCCACCGACAGGAAGTCCACCTGCCGCGCCAGCTCCTTGGCCTGGTACACCGCTGCCGGGATTTCGATCATCACGCCAATCGGCGGCATCGGTACGTCGGCGCCTTCGTCGCGTACTTCGCCCCAGGCGCGGTGGATAAGATGCAACGCCTCTTCCAGCTCATGGGTACCGGAGATCATCGGCAGCAGGATGCGCAGGTTGTTCAGGCCCTCACTGGCCTTGAGCATGGCGCGGGTTTGTACGAGGAAGATTTCTGGGTGGTCGAGGGTGACGCGGATACCACGCCAGCCGAGGAACGGGTTGTCCTCTTTAATCGGGAAATACGACAGTGACTTGTCGCCGCCAATGTCCAGGCTGCGCATGGTCACCGGCAACGGGTGGAAGGCTTGCAGTTGCTCGCGATAAATCGCCAGCTGCTCCTTCTCACTCGGAAAACGCTGGTTGATCATGAACGGCACTTCGGTGCGGTACAGCCCCACCCCTTCGGCGCCGCGCTGTTGCGCGCGGGCCACATCGGCGAGCAGGCCGGTATTCACCAGCAACGGCACACGGTGGCCGTCGGTGGTCACGCACGGCAGCTCGCGCAATGAATCGAGGCCCAGCGCCAGTTGCTTCTCTTCCTCGACCACTTCGGCGTATTGCTTGCGCAGTACTTCGCTGGGGTTGGTGAACACTTCACCACGATGGCCATCGACGATCATGTCGATGCCATCCACTTTGGAATACGGCAGGTCCACCAGGCCCATCACGGTCGGGATGCCCATGGCCCGGGCCAGGATCGCGACGTGGGAGTTGCCCGAACCCAGTACCGACACCAGGCCGACCAGCTTGCCTTCGGGCACTTCGCCGAGCATGGTGGCGGTCAGTTCTTCACTGATCAGGATGGTGTTGTCGGGGTAGACCAGGTTGGTGGTGCGGTCTTCCTGCAGGTAGGCCAGCAGACGGCGACCGAGGTCACGCACGTCCGAGGCGCGTTCGCGCAGGTAGGCGTCATCCATCAATTCGAAACGGTTGACGTGATCGGTGACCACTTGGCGCAGCGCACCCTGGGCCCACTGGCCGGTCTTGATCACGGTCTTGACTTCATTACCCAGCGACGCGTCGTCGAGCATCATCTGGTACACGTCGAACAGCGCACGCTCTTCGGGGCGCAGTTGTGTGGCCAGCTTGGTCGACAGGTTGCGCATGTCCGCGCGCACGCCTTCCAGGGCGGTCTTGAACAATTTGATTTCAGCGTCGATATCATCGACGGTCTTGTCCGGCACTACGTCGAGGTCGGCCGGCGGCAGCATGACCACGGCGGTACCGACCGCCGCGCCCGGCGAACCCGGTACGCCGACGAACTTGGCTTCCTGGATGCCCTTGCCCTGGCGCCCAAGGCCGCGAATCGAGCCGGTGGCTTCGGCGTGGGCGATAACCCCGGCGAGCTGCGCGCTCATGGTCACGAGGAAGGCTTCTTCACCTTCGTCGAACTGGCGGCGCTCTTTTTGCTGGATGACCAACACGCCGACAACGCGGCGGTGGTGAATGATCGGTGCGCCGAGGAACGAGGCGTAACGCTCTTCACCGGTTTCGGCAAAGTAGCGATAACGCGGGTGATCGGCCGCGTTTTCAAGGTTCAGGGGTTCTTCACGCGTCCCCACCAGGCCCACCAGACCTTCATTGGGCGCCATGCTGACCTTGCCGATGGAGCGCTTGTTCAAGCCCTCCGTGGCCATCAGCACAAAACGGTTGGTCTCGGGGTCCAGCAGGTAAACCGAGCAGACCTGGCTGCCCATGGCTTCCTTGACGCGCAACACAATAATCCCCAACGCCGCCTTGAGATCCTTGGCGGAGTTAACTTCCTGGACGATCTTGCGCAGCGTATTGAGCATGGCTCGGGGTCGAACTCCGTCGTCAGTCGCGCGCTAAAAGGCGCGGGGCAAGCTCTTTGAGAGCGCGACGATAAACCTCGCGCTTGAATGTCACCACCTGGCCCAACGGGTACCAATAGCTGACCCAGCGCCAGCCATCGAACTCCGGTTTACCGGTCAAATCCATCCGCACCCGCTGCTCGTTGGAGATCAGGCGCAGGAGAAACCATTTCTGCTTCTGGCCGATGCACAGCGGTTGGCTGTGGGTACGCACCAGGCGTTGCGGCAAACGATAGCGCAACCAGCCACGGGTACAGGCCAGAATTTGTACATCTTCGCGCTCAAGGCCGACTTCTTCGTTCAACTCACGGTACAAGGCGTCTTCAGGGGTTTCGTCGGGGTTGATTCCACCTTGAGGAAACTGCCAGGCATCTTGGTTGATTCGGCGAGCCCATAGCACCTGTCCGGCATCATTCGTAAGAATAATCCCGACATTAGGACGGAAACCATCGGGGTCGATCACGGCAACAACCTCGCAAACGCATGTCGCCGCATTGTTCCACAAAGGTTGATGAAGCGGCAACGAGGCTTCTTACCTTATGTGCACTCTTGTGAAAAGACCGTATTCTGGACGCCTTTTTACAGACTTTTCAGCGAGTAACTGCAATGCGCCTGGCTTTATTCGACTTGGACAACACCCTCCTCGGCGGTGACAGCGACCACGCCTGGGGCGATTACCTGTGCGAGCGCGGGATTCTCGACCCGGTGGCCTACAAGGCCCGCAACGACGAGTTCTACCAGGATTACCTGGCCGGAAAGCTCGACAACGCCGCCTACCTGAACTTTTGCCTGGAAATCCTCGGCCGCACCGAGATGGCCCAATTGGATGAGTGGCACAACGACTACATGCGCGACTGCATCGAGCCGATCATGCTGCCGCTGGCGATTGAGCTGCTGGCCAAGCACCGCGCCGCCGGTGACAAGCTGGTGATCATCACCGCCACCAACCGTTTTGTCACCGCTCCGATTGCCGCACGCCTGGGCGTGGAAACCCTGATCGCCACCGAGTGCGAGATGGAAAACGGCCGCTACACCGGGCGCAGCACCGACGTACCGTGCTTCCGCGAAGGCAAGGTGACACGCCTTAACCGTTGGCTGGATGAAACCGGCTACACCCTCGAAGACAGCTACTTCTACAGTGACTCGATGAACGACCTGCCGCTGCTGGAGCAGGTGACCCACCCGGTGGCGGTGGATCCGGACCCGAATCTGCGCGCCGAGGCCGAGAAGCGCGGCTGGCCGGTGATTACGTTGCGAAGCTGAACATGCCATCGCCGGCAAGCCGGCTCCTGCATTGGAATACGCTCTCCTTGCAGGACACGGCTTGCCGGCGATAAAGGCAACACAGTCCCAAGCCCTACATCGGCTTGGCCACCATCAAATAGAAAATCGCCATAAACGCCAGGAACGCCGGCCACCCCAGGCCAAACCACCAGCGCATATAGGTCGCAGCCTTGATCGGCATCGCCGTGCCCTCCAGCAACGCCTGCTCGGCCATCTGGTGCACGCGAATCTGCAACCACACCACCGGCAGCCAGCAGATACCCGCCAGCACATACAGACCGAACGTCCACTGCAGCCAACTCTGCTGCAACGACCACCCCGCCAGATGCATCAAGCCGAGCCCGCTCAGCGGCTGGAACACCGCCGTGGTCGCGGTAAACGCCCAGTCGGCGAACACCAGGTGCTTGAAGGTCACCGCGATCACTTCCACCTTGCCGGTGCGCCAGGCGCGCAACGCGTAGTACGCCGAGCCCGCGCCCAGCCCGAACAGGAGGGTCGACGAGAGGATATGCAGGGTTTTCAGCAGCAGGTAAGCGCTCATCTAGACGGGCTTGGCACCCATCAGCCCGGCAATCGCCACAAACCCCACCAGGCTGACCACCGCCAGCACCAACGTGAAGTTCAGGCTACCGCCCTCGCCTTTGCGCAGGCGATTAAGCCGCGCCACCAGCCAGAACCACGCCAGCGCCGCCACGGTATAGAGGATGCTGGACCCCAGGATCCAGGTCTGCCCCAGCGGCCAGCCGATCAGATGGACCAGCCACCAGCCGGTAAACGGCATGCTCACCACGCAAATGCCCATCAACAACCAGACGAATGCCCACGGGCGCTGCACGGTCACCGCCGGGCCGGCGCTGCGTTTGCGCCAGGCCAGCAACGCCAGCCCCAGGCCGCTGAGCAGCAGCAACACAGTGGCTGTTATGTGGATAACTTTCAGGGTTGTCAGGGTTTCCATGTGTCGTCTTCCTTAAAGGCCGCCCCCATCAGCGTAGTCGCTCAACCGAGGAACAGTTTGTAGGCCGGGTTATCGCTTTCATCCCAGTACGGGTAGCCAATGGCTTCCAGGGCTGCCGGCACCAGGTGGCGCTCATCCGCCGGCACTTGCAGGCCGGCGACCACACGGCCGTCTGCTGCGCCGTGGTTGCGATAGTGGAACATCGAGATGTTCCAGCGCCCGCCCAATTTGTTAAGAAAGTTGAACAAGGCACCCGGACGCTCCGGGAATTCGAAACGCAACACCACTTCGTCGCTGACCTTGGCTGCGTGCCCGCCGACCATATGACGGATGTGCAATTTGGCCAGTTCATTCTCGGTCAGGTCCAACACCGGGAAACCCTGGCTGGTAAGGCTGGCGATCAGTGCACTGCGCGGATCGTTGTCCGGGTGGGTTTGCACGCCCACAAAGATGTGCGCCTCGCTGCCGGAGTGGTAGCGGTAGTTGAATTCGGTGATCTGGCGCTTGCCCACGGCCTCGCAGAACGCCTTGAAGCTGCCGGGCTTTTCGGGAATGGTCACGGCGATGATGGCTTCGCGACCTTCACCCAGTTCGGCGCGCTCGGCCACATGGCGCAAGCGGTCAAAGTTGACGTTGGCACCGGAGTCGATGGCCACCAGGGTCTGCCCGGTCACGCCACGGGTCTCCACGTATTTCTTGATGCCCGCCACACCCAGGGCTCCCGCCGGCTCGGTGATGGAACGGGTGTCGTCGTAGATGTCCTTGATCGCCGCACAGATTTCATCGGTGCTCACGGTGATCACTTCATCCACATAGTCCTTGCAGATGTCGAAGGTGTGCTGGCCGATCTGCGCCACCGCCACGCCATCGGCA
This sequence comes from Pseudomonas sp. AC112, assembly GCF_979253545.1. Taxonomy (NCBI): domain Bacteria; kingdom Pseudomonadati; phylum Pseudomonadota; class Gammaproteobacteria; order Pseudomonadales; family Pseudomonadaceae; genus Pseudomonas; species Pseudomonas sp. AC112. The sequence goes on along the minus strand of NZ_CEEDCM010000001.1, from coordinate 2,606,871 downwards.
AAGATGCCCACGGCCGGCAATACCACGCGCTCGCCCGCAGCCATGGCGGCTTGCAGGCAGTTGGAGTCGTCCGGCTCGACACCGATGACCTTGATCTCCGGGCGCAGGTATTTTACGTACGCCGCGATACCGGCGATCAGGCCGCCGCCGCCCACCGGTACGAAGATCGCGTCCAGCGGCCCTGGATGCTGGCGCAGGATTTCCATCGCCACGGTGCCCTGCCCGGCAATGGTGTGCGGATCGTCGTATGGGTGGATGTAGACGTAGCCTTTTTCGTCGACCAGTTTTAGCGAGTAGGCCAGGGCTTCGGGGAAGGAATCGCCATGCAGCACCACCTTGCCGCCACGCGAGCGCACGCCTTCGACCTTGATCTCGGGGGTGGTCTTGGGCATCACGATAGTGGCCTTGACCCCCAGCACCTTGGCCGCCAGGGCCAGGCCCTGGGCATGGTTGCCGGCCGACGCCGTGACCACGCCGCGCGCACGCTCTTCGGCAGTCAGTTGGGTCAGCTTGTTATAGGCGCCGCGAATCTTGAACGAGAACACCGGCTGCAAGTCTTCACGCTTGAGCCAGACCTTGTTGCCCAGCCGTTCGGAGAGCTGGCGGGCGGTCTGCAACGGGGTTTCTACGGCAACGTCGTAAACGCGCGAGGTGAGGATCTTTTTGACGTACTGTTCAAGCATCGGCGGATATCACTGGGCGGGTTGGGCAGGGCCAAGGAGTCTAACCCAGCGTTTGGGCGGGCGACCACACGAATCCAGAGGTTTTGTTGCGTTATACTCGCGCCCCTCGATAACTCCCCGCCCGTTCCGGAGCCCGCATGACCCAGGATCAACTCAAACAGGCAGTGGCCCAGGCCGCCGTCGATTTAATCCTTCCTAAACTCGACGACAAGAGCATCGTCGGTGTCGGCACCGGCTCCACCGCCAACTGCTTTATCGATGCGCTCGCCCAGCACAAGGGCGCGTTCGATGGCGCCGTGGCCAGCTCCGAAGCCACCGCTGCGCGCCTCAAGGGCCACGGCATTCCGGTGTATGAGCTCAACACCGTGAGCGACCTGGAGTTCTACGTCGACGGCGCCGATGAAAGCGACGAGCACCTGAACCTGATCAAGGGCGGCGGCGCAGCCCTGACCCGCGAGAAGATCGTCGCCGCCGTGGCCAAGACCTTCATCTGCATCGCCGACGCCAGCAAGCTGGTGCCGGTACTCGGCGCATTCCCGCTGCCCGTGGAAGTGATCCCGATGGCCCGCAGCCACGTGGCCCGCGAGCTGGTGAAACTGGGCGGTGACCCGGTGTACCGCGAAGGCGTATTGACCGACAACGGCAACATCATCCTCGACGTGTTCAACATGCAGATCACTAACCCGGTTGAGTTGGAGACACAGATCAACGCGATCGTCGGCGTGGTCACCAACGGCCTGTTCGCCGCGCGCCCGGCCGATGTACTGCTGCTGGGCACTGCCGAAGGCGTCAAAACCCTCAAGGCCTGACACCCTTCCCTGTAGGAGCCGGCTTGCCGGCGATGCCGTCTTCAACATCGCCATCGCCGGCAAGCCGGCTCCTACAAGGGGCATTCAGGGATTGGTTTTCTTAAAGACGTAGAACAGGTTCGGCTCGCTGACGAGGTACAACGTGCCCTCGTCATCCATGGCGATCCCTTCGGCCTGAGGCACCCGCTTTTTCAGGCCATGGCGCCCGTTCAGCAGTGACAGACTGCTCAACGGGCGACCGTCGATATCCAGTTCCAGCACCAGGAACGACTCGTCCGACAGCGCCAGCAAATGGCCGCTGCGCTCGTCGTATTGCAGGCTCGACAGATCACGCACAAACAATCCGGCATCACGCTTGGGGTTGTTGATCACGTGCACCGAATAGGTTTTTTCCGGCTTGAAGTGGGGAAAACCGTGGACCTCGTAGATCAGCATCGGGTCGCGCTCCTTGGCCACGAACAGGCGCTTGCCCACCGAGTCATAGGCCAGGCCTTCAAAACCCTTGTTGCCACCCACGTGCAGGCCCAGGGTCATTTGCTCCGCATCGGCGGCGTCGAGGAATTGGGTGTCGTCGTCCACATGCACTTTGATCAGCCGCTGCTGGCGCTCATCGCTGATGACATAAATGTTGTCACTGATGAACTCCACGGCTTCGGCATCACCAAACCCCACCAACGGAATACGCCGTAGGATCTTGCCCTCCAGGGACAGCTCGATCAATTCGGCGTTCTTGTTGGTGACGGTAAACAGGCTTTTGCGCACCGGGTCGTAGGTCAGGGCCGAGACATCGTCATCAAGCCCGTCGATGACCTGGGCTTCCAGCGTCACCCGGTAATCCGCAAGGCCAATGGAGCGCTCGTCCGCCGGCTGGCGCCAGGCCTGCCAGTTGAACCAGGCGCGCTCGAAGAGGCGGAAGTGCTGCGCAACGGCCCCGGCGCTGACCAGGGCGATCAGCACCAGCATAAAGAAGAGGGGTTTGGGGCGGGCTAGTCGTCGCATCGGGCGGGCTCAAAGTCAAAAGTGGCGAATGAATATCACGCCCGTCTGAATTTAAACTTAAACGCGCCCGGATGTCTGGCGAATGCCGCACATAGAGACATATCCGACGTAATCGGTGTGCTATTTCTGCTTTTCGAAACGATAGAACAGGTTGGGCTCGCTGACGATGTACAAGGTGCCAGCCTCGTCCATGGTCACCCCTTCGGCTCGCGGAATGGTGTTTTTGAGGCCGTTGAATCCGCCGAGCAGGGTCATGAAGCTGACTTGCTCGCCCTTCTCGTCCAGCTCCAGCAGCAAATGGGAGTCGGCCGAGAGCACCAGCAAGTGCCCGGTGCGCGGGTCTACCGCCAGGGCGGAGAGATTGCGCATGTCCAACTCTTTGCTGGCCAGCTTCTGTTTATCGCCCGCCAGGGTCTGGCCACCGTCGCTTTTCCAGGTAAACAGCGCGGGCGGGCGCTCTTCGCCGAGTACCAGCTGCTGGTTGCGTTTGTCCCAGGTGATGGCTTCGAAGGCCTTGTTCTGGTCCTTTGAAGGGCCCAGGTCATAGCTGGTGAAATCCGCCTTGTTCAGCTGGGTGGTACTGGCGTCGACCTTGACGATGGTCAACGTGTGCTGGCGTTCGTCGACCACTGCCAGCAGGCCGTTTTCCATCACGGATACGCCTTCCGGATTGTCCCAGCCGTTGAGCGGCATCTTGCGCAGCACATCGCCCTGCAGGCTCAGCTCGACAAGAAACGGGTTTTTGCCCATCACCGAAAACAGGGTTTTGGTCTGCGGGTTGTAGGAGACGTCGGAAGCTTCGTCCTTTTCCATTCCCGGCAAAAGCTTGCCATCGATGACTGCACGGTAGTCCGGCAGCCACACGCTCTCCTGGCGTTCGGCAGGCGTCTCAAAGCGTTCCAGCACCCACAGCGCGCCGCGATCATCCCAGTGCATGGCCCAGGCAATGCCATACACAATGGCCCCGACCAGAAACAGCCAGGAGTACCAGCGCAAGGCAAAACGGGAACGCGGCTTGGGTGTAGCGGAGGGCAGAGGCACGGCCATTGGGCGCTTTTTCCGGAAAGTCAGCGTTAGGTGATAGCACAGGAACACAGGGCCCGCGCGCTGGAGGCTGAGGATTATCCGGATGGCGTGTGAAAAAAATGCAAAAAATTGGAAACTTCAGGCGCACACAAGACCCTGTGGGAGCCGGGCTTGCCCGCGATGGCATCAACCCGGTATGTCAGTCACACCGAGTCGATGCCATCGCCGGCAAGCCGGCTCCTACAAGCGCAGGTTCAGCGCACGCTGCTGTCGAAACGGCTCACGTTCGACAGTTCCAGCACCAGCTCATCACCGACATTCAATGGGCCTACGCCCGCCGGGGTGCCGGTGAGGATCACATCGCCCGCTTGCAGCGAGAAGCAGCCGGCCATGTGCTGGATCATCGGGATGATCGGGTTGAGCATCTGCGCGCTGTTGCCGTCCTGGCGCACTTCGCCATTGATGCTCAGGCGAATGCCGATGTCGGTGACGTCGGCAAAGGTGCTGCCCACGACGAATGGTGCAATCACCGCCGCACCGTCAAAGGACTTGGCGATTTCCCACGGCAGGCCCTTGGCTTTCAGCTCTGCCTGTTTGTCGCGCAGCGTCAGGTCCAGGGCTGGGGCGAAGCCGGAGATGGCGTCGAGCACTTCTTCGCGGCTGGGCTTGGTCGACAGCGGTTTGCCGATCAATACCGCGATTTCTGCCTCGTAGTGCACCGAACCGCGCTCGGTCGGAATGCTGAAACCGCCTTCCAGCGGCACCACGCAACTGCCCGGCTTGATGAACAGCAGCGGCTCGGTGGGCACTGGGTTGTCCAGTTCCTTGGCATGCTCGGCGTAGTTACGCCCGATACACACCACTTTACCGACCGGGAAGTGGATGTTGGTGCCGTCGACATACTTGTGCTGGTAGCTCATGGAACGACTCCTTCAGGGCGATTAAACAGCGAAGATCTTGCCAGGGTTCATGATCCCGTTCGGGTCGAACACGGCTTTGACGGCCTTCATGTATTCGATTTCAACCGGCGAGCGGCTGTAGGTCAGGTAGTCACGCTTGGTCATGCCCACGCCGTGTTCGGCGGAGATCGAACCGTTGTACTTCTCAACGGTTTCAAACACCCACTTGTTCACGGTGGCGCACTTGGCGAAGAACTCATCCTTGCTCAGGTTTTCCGGCTTGAGGATGTTCAAGTGCAGGTTGCCGTCACCGATGTGGCCGAACCAGACGATTTCGAAGTCCGGGTAATGTTCGCCGACGATCGCGTCAATTTCCTTCAAGAACGCCGGCACTTTGGAGACAGTCACCGAGATGTCGTTCTTATACGGGGTCCAGTGGGAAATAGTCTCGGAGATGTATTCGCGCAGTTTCCACAGGTTGTGCAGTTGGGTTTCGCTCTGGCTCATCACGCCGTCCAGCACCCAACCTTGCTCCACGCAGTGTTCGAAGGTTTCCAGCGCGTGGTTGGCGACTTCTTCGGTGGTGGCTTCGAATTCCAGCAGCGCGTAGAACGGGCACTCGGTGTCGAACGGTGCCGGCACGTCGCCTCGCCCCATGACCTTGGCCAGTGCCTTGTCGGAGAAGAATTCGAAGGCGGTCAGGTCCAGTTTGTTTTGGAACGCGTGCAATACCGGCATGATCGAATCAAAGTCGGTGGTGCCCAGCACCATCGCGGTGAGGTTTTTCGGCGCACGGTCCAGGCGCATGGTGGCTTCGACCACAAAGCCCAACGTGCCCTCGGCGCCGATAAACAGCTGACGCATGTCGTAGCCGGTGGCGTTCTTGATCAGGTCGCGGTTCAGCTCGAGTACGTCGCCCTTGCCGGTGACAACCTTCATGCCGGCCACCCAGTTGCGGGTCATGCCGTAGCGAATCACCTTGATCCCGCCGGCATTGGTACCGATATTGCCGCCAATCTGGCTGGAACCGGACGATGCGAAGTCCACCGGGTAGTACAGGCCTTTCTCTTCGGCGACGTTCTGCAATTGCTTGGTGACCACGCCCGGCTGGCACACGGCGGTGCGGTCGGTGAGGTTCACGTCGAGGATCTGGTTCATATAGTCGAACGACACCACCACCTCGCCATTCGCCGCCACGGCAGCGGCGGACAAGCCGGTACGCCCGCCCGATGGCACCAGCGCCACCTTGTGTGTATTGGCCCAGCGCACAATGGCCTGGACCTGCTCAGTGGTCTTGGGGAAGACGATGGCGGTCGGCGCGGGTGCGAAGTGCTTGGTCCAATCCTTGCCGTAAGCCTCCAGGGAGTCTGCATCGGTCAGCACTTTGCCGGGCTCAACCAGGGTCTTTAGCTCATCAATCAGGGCAGGATGGGTCATCGACAGAACTCTCGAACAATTCATGGTCATCCTGAGAACGCTTCACGTCGCAGGAATAGGTGTTTAGCGGGGCGCGTATGCTAGCATACCGCCCCCGCAGGACAGAGCCCAAGGGCGTTTCTGCGGTGACGGCTTTCCTGCCGTCCGGGTCAGCTTAAGCGATCCGATTCCCTGCCATTTTTCTCCGGGATACAGGTTTACGCAGATGAGCAAGACTTCTCTCGATAAGAGCAAGATCAAGTTCCTTCTTCTGGAAGGCGTCCACCCATCGGCTGTCGACGTTCTGAAAGCCGCCGGGTACACCAGCATTGAGTACATCACCAGTTCTCTGCCGGAAGCCCAGCTCAAGGAAAAGATCGCCGACGCGCACTTTATCGGCATTCGCTCCCGCACTCAGCTGACTGAAGAGATCTTCGACCACGCCAAGAAACTCGTGGCGGTCGGCTGTTTCTGCATCGGCACCAACCAGGTCGACCTCAACGCAGCGCGCGAGCGCGGCATCGCGGTGTTCAACGCACCGTACTCCAACACCCGCTCCGTTGCGGAGCTGGTGCTGGCCGAGGCGATCCTGTTGCTGCGCGGCATTCCAGAGAAGAACGCTTCCTGCCACCGTGGCGGCTGGATCAAAAGCGCGGCCAACTCCTTCGAAATTCGCGGCAAGAAGCTGGGCATCGTCGGTTACGGCTCGATCGGTACCCAGCTGTCGGTCCTGGCTGAAGGCCTGGGCATGCAGGTGTTCTTCTACGACACCCTGACCAAGCTGCCATTGGGCAACGCCACGCAAGTGGCCAGCCTGACCGAGCTGTTGGGCATGTCCGACATCGTGACCCTGCACGTTCCGGAAACCGCTGAGACCCAGTGGATGATCGGCGAGAAGGAAATCCGCGCCATCAAGAAAGGCGGCATCCTGATCAACGCTGCCCGTGGCACCGTGGTCGAGCTGGACGCCCTGGCCGACGCGATCAAGGACAAGCACCTGATCGGCGCCGCCATCGACGTGTTCCCGGTGGAGCCGCGCTCCAACGACGACATCTTCGAAAGCCCGCTGCGTGGCCTGGACAACGTGATCCTGACCCCACACATCGGCGGCTCCACCGCTGAAGCGCAGGCCAACATTGGCCTGGAAGTGTCGGAGAAGCTGGTCAAGTACAGCGACAACGGTACGTCGGTATCGTCCGTAAACTTCCCGGAAGTGGCCCTGCCGGCTCACCCTGGCAAGCACCGTCTGCTGCACATCCACCAGAACATCCCTGGCGTGATGATGGAGATCAACAAGGTCTTCGCGGAAAACGGTATCAACATCTCCGGTCAGTTCCTGCAGACCAACGAGAAGGTCGGCTACGTGGTGATCGACGTCGACGCCGAGTACTCGGACCTGGCGCAAGAGAAGCTGCAGCACATCAACGGCACCATTCGTAGCCGCGTGTTGTTCTAAGGTTTTGCCGCAACATGAAAAAGGGAGCCCCTCGGGGCTAATGCCAGTCAGTTAAGCTGACTGGCATTTTTATTTCTGATTGGATACTTCGGTGATTTGAGCCGGATGGCTCGGGGATAAATACGCTCCTCTCGCCGATGAGGCAGGACATAGTGCGGCGCTGAAGCATGGAGCTCGGCCAGGTATTTGGGGATGTTCCCGGAGCGGTCGGCCGAGACGCTGTTGATAAACCCTAAAATTGCCCAGGTACAGGCGGTAAAGCTCATTTCACATGGGTAAATACCCTGGCAGTGACGGCTCATTTCTACCATCTGATAGCGCAACAGGTTGTAGCCCAGCAACACGCCCCATAGTTCCTGCTCGATCATCTCGGGCGTCCTGCTACGCAAGGTATAGCTGCTGTTGAGCAGCGTCTGTTTCATCTCCCGAAAGCCCAATTCGATCTCCCATCGCTGGCTGTACAGGTCGACGATTTCATCAGACGGGAAGCGCAGCGGGTCGATCATTGACGTCAGGATCTGACACACCTTGCCCTTGACGGTTTTGCTCAGCAGTCGCGCAATCAGGCGCTCGGGCAGTCCCGGCCATTGCTTGCGGGCCTGCGGCGAAGTGCTTAACGAGACCACTGCATCCTGACGGCCCAAACGCTGAACAACTTCGTACTGCGCACCTTTGCGCAGTGGCATCAGCCAATGGCGCTCGGTGCCTGCTTGCTGCCATTGGTGCAGCAATCCCAAGGAGTAGAAGCCGCGATCGAAGAGGGTCAACGAGTGATCGGGCGTGGTGTCGATCAGTTGTTCGGCCAGTTTCATTTCGTTGCTGCGATAGCCATCAAATGCACTGCCGATCAACATGTGACTCGTCAATTCCATCTGACAGACCATGCGTACCTGGGGGAAACCGGTGTCGCCGTGCTGGTTGCTGGCCGAATCGTAGCGCGCTCGATTTTCGGGGGTGTCAGGCGTTCGCCAGACGACACCGTCGACGCCCAACAAGCGCAAACCGGCCCAAGTCGGATGGTTAGCTGCTTCATGCCAACTTTTCTGAGTCAGGTCGAAGACCTGTCGTACGGCTTCGCTACCGAGTCTCTGACGTGCCTGGACTACAGCGCTGGGGGCCACTAACGGGCGTTGACCCGGCAGCATGATGTTCATGCGACTGACCACATCCCACGCTGACATGCGCCGGAAGAACGCCATGGAAATCACGCACCAGAGCATCATTTCCAGCGGCAAGCGTCGCTTGCGCAGCGTCGCCACACCGGCCTGTTCAAGCGCCTGCTCGACCAAAGAAGGATCGAGCAAGGAATCCAATCCCTCGATTGAGTTTGGAGTGGAAGCGAAGTTGTGGGTCAGTTCCAGTGCCCGAGCGAGACGCATAAAAAAATCCGATGCCAGTACAGGCATCGGATTTTGATTTCTTGCGGCCAAAGGTCAAGCGAGATGGCTTAACTGATCGGCATTAGCCCCTCGGGGCTCCCTTTTTTGCATCTGAACAAATCTTACTTAACGTTAACCGTGATCACTTTCGAGGCTACAGTCGGGTTGAACTGCATGTGCAGCTTGTCGCCAGCCACCAGTTGCAAGGTGTGCTTGCCTGGGGTGAGGGTCAGTTCGGTTTCGGTCTGGGCCTTGCCGTAGTGGATCACGGTGTCGGTGGCCGGGATCGGCACGCTGGCGTCAGGCAGTTCTTTCTGGTCGATCAGCAGATGGTGGTGACCGGTGCCTGGATCCTGGCTGGTGGCCGGGGCCAGTTTCAGGCCCTCCATGCCGAATTTGACGGTGAAGGTTTTATCGACCGTCGCGCCGTCTTTAGGCGAGACGATGAATACTTTGGCATCTGCGGGTGGAGCGCTGCGCGGGATACCGTCAGCAGCAGTGGCCAACATCGAAGCACCCAGCATCAGGGAGGCCAGGGTGGCACGGGACAAAAAGGCGTTCATTCGCTTCTCCAGTTTTTCTATGAAATCTGTAGGGTTATGACAACTTCGCGACAAATTGCTGTCCAAGGCACTCAACACCATAGCAAAGCGATGCTGAACGGCGCCTCGCACATTAAAAATCTCTAGGAGTGACCATGCGCTTTTCGCCTGGCCTGTTACTTTTGCTTCCCCTAATGAGCCCCTTGGCTCACGCCGAGCTGATCGATGACGTCTTCGACCGTGGCGAACTGCGCATCGCTCTCGAAGCCAACACTCCGCCGTTCAACTTCAAGGAAGGCGACAAGCTCACCGGCTTCGAAGTGGAACTGGGCGAGCAACTGGCCAAGGAGATGGACGTGCGACCTTCGTTCATCACCACCGATGACACCGACCTGCTGCCAGGCGTGGAAACCGGCAAGTACGACGTGGCCATCAACCATATCGCTATGACTGCCGAGCTGCAGGATCGGTTCGATTTCAGTGAGGCGTATAACGAGAAGCCGGCGTTGGTGATCCCGTTCCAGAAGGGTAATCCGGCGTTCAAGGCGAGTTTGGACAAGGCATTGCAGCGCGTGAAGGCGGATGGGCGCTTGAAGGCACTGACCGATAAATGGCTGGAACCGGAACTGTAGGCGCCGGCTTGCCGGCGATAGCGGTGAGTCAGCGACAAATCAGGTGGCTGGGAGATTGCGATCGCTGGCAAGCCGGCTCCTACAGGTTTTTTAGCGCCTGGGCGGCTTCGGGCAATTCCAGCTCACTGAACACCAACACGCCATGCTGCTTGAGCAGCGCAGCCGTCACACCTTCGCCACTCACCTTCACGCCGCTGAAGGTGCCGTCGTAAGTCAGCAGATTGCCGCACGACGGGCTATTGGCCTTGAGCACGGCGATGCGGATGTTATGGCGCTGCACCAGTGCCAGGGCCTGGCGCGCCCCCTCAAGGAACGCCTCGCTGAAATTTTCGCCTTCGGCGGTCAGCACTTGGGCACGGCCCTCCCACACATCCACGCCTTGCCCGCCTGGGATCTCGGCGGCAGGTCGTGGGGTTGGCAAACCACCCGACACTTCCGGGCAGATCGCCACCACACGCCCCTCGGCCTGCCACACGGCCAACTGGTCGAACGGCCCACTGGCCCCGCCGTCGTAACGCACCTTGTGCCCGAGCAGGCAGCGGCTGATCAGAATCTTTTGCATACTTAAAACGGCTCGTTACCCCGACGGCGAAACCAACCGGTGAGGGACAGGCGTTCGCGCGTGGCGGGCAGGACTTCGTGGGGCACTTCGCCCGACAGGAACACCACCAGGCAACCGCCGGTGGGCACCACATCGTATTCGACGCCGTCCTTGAGGTACATGCGCAACTGGCCACCATGCTCGGGCAGCCAGGCGTCATTCAAGTAGATCACCGCCGAGACCATGCGCCGGTCATCGTCGCGAAAACGGTCCAGGTGCTTGAGGTAGAACGCACCCGGCGGGTACATGGCGAAATGGCTTTCGAAATCTTCGAGGCCGAGGAACAGGCCACGGTTCATCGCCAAACGCAGGCTGTCCATCAGCGCCATATAGGTGTCGCAGACCGCCGCGTCACCGTCCTCCAGCCACTGGATATGGTCACCGCGAATGCCTTCGCGAATCTCCTGGGCCGGGCCACGCCCTACCGCCGCCGGAGCCAGTTCACCCTCGGCCGCACGTTTACGGCACTCAGCCGCCAGTTCCAGAGTCAGAGCCTGGGGCACGAAGCCGTCCTGCCGGGACCAGCCCTTTTCGGCCAGGTCGTCGACAATACGTTGCAGCAAGGGGTGATCGAGGGGTATTTGCATGGCGCGCATAGTATCCATACGCCTGTGAATCCGACAGAGCCGCCGAGCGTCTGAATACACTTTAGTCAGGTGACCGATAGGACTTCTCGACAAATCCTACGCCTGACACGGACAATAGTGGCCGACTGACAGGAGTCCATATGCGTCGTTTGTTTTTTTCCTTGCTGATGTTCTGCGTTTTGCCCGCCTGGGCAGACGGCCATGACCAGTTGTACAAGGTCGCCGGCTGGGCCGAACAACGTGCGCATTTCAATGACGCCCTCAGTGCCGCCCAGCAACGCTACCGCAACAGCCTGCCGCCAGCGGTGTACCAGGCACTGGTGGACAACAGCAATAAACGTTTCGCTGCCCAGGCGGTGGACCAACGTGCCGAAGCACAGTTGCGCAAAAACCTGGCGGACCCTAAGCCGGCCCTGGCATTTTTCCAATCGCCCCTGGGCCGCAAGATTGTCGCCGCCGAGTTGCTCGCCACGCGCCGTGATCAATTGGCGAAAAACGCCCAAGGCCTGCCGAAAATCGAAGCCGACGCGACTCGCAGCCTGATCATCGGCCACTTGGCCCAGGCACTGCCGGCCCGTGAAGCGGGCGCGGAAGTCAGCCTGGCGATTGCTGGCGTGGCGGCAGACAGCTTGAGCCAGATGATCCCCGGCCTGTTGGGCGGTGGTCAGGCCCAGGGTATGTTGAATGGCCAGCGCGAGCGGCTGATGCAACAAATCGATAAGGACCTGAACAACACGCTGCTGTACGTCTATCGGGATTTGTCCGACCCGGAACTGGAAGAATTCGCTACGTTTGCTGAGTCGCCGGAGGGTAAGGCGTATTACCAGGCGGCCCTTGCGGCCATTCGCGCCGGACTGGCTGTCGGCCAAAGCACCTCAAGCCTCGCACCCTGACCCCTTGTAGGCGCCGGCAAGCCGGCTCCTACAGTGGGGGTGGGTCAGGTCAGGTGGCGAGTGAGATAGCTGAAGTATTGCTGGCGAATTTCTGGAATCTCATTCGCCAGATGATGCCTGCCACGCGGCAGCATCAACACGTCGGGCTGGTCGAACTTGCTCCGTAGCACCTGCAGGTTGTGCTGCCAGTCCACCGTCATATCTTCCTCACCCTGCACAATCACCGGCCGACGTGGGCTACGCGGTGCGGCTTCGATGCGTTTGATCCAGCGCGCCAAGGCGCCCACCCAGGCGGTCGGCAGTTGGCGCGGCTGCAGCGGGTCGGCTTCCAGGAAGGGCTTGAACGCTGGATCGTGGGTGTTTTCGCTGAACCGCCGCGCGATGCCTTTGACGAACGGGCGCAACAGGTAATAGCTGACTTGCGACCAGCCCCAGGCCCGTGGCCGCACCAGAGGTGACAGCAGGAAAGTCTTGCCCTGGGCCGGGCTGTCGGCGCCATGGTTGAGCAGGTGATCCACCACCACCGCGCCGCCGGTGCTTTGCCCGAACAGGTGCCAGGGTTGCGGCAGTTGCAGCGCTTGCGCCTGGGTGAACAGCGCATTCACCACCTGTTGATACACCGCAAAATCATCGATGCTGGCACGCACGCCACTGGACAGGCCATGCCCCGGTAAATCGCAGGCGATTACCACGAAGCCCTGCTCCAGCGCCCACTTCACCACATGGCGGTACAGCCCCATGTGGTCGTAGAAACCGTGGAACAGGAACATCGTCGCCACCGGCGTGGGCGGCCACCACACCTGCGCCACCACCTCAAAACCCTCCACCTCGAAACGCCCCAGACGGCTCACCGCCTGGTCCAGACCGTAAAAACGCTGGTAGACCCGCGCCTCGGCTGAAAGCGGTTGCGCATCCACCAGGGGCCGCAAGCTTTCGCGCAGATGATCAGGGTCAAAGGTAACAGGCATAAAGGCTTCCAGACTTGCGGCATAGATGAATATCGAGCTGCGATATTCATCTGTCAGGACAAGCATGGCAAGCTACGCGACCTTCGAGGATACATCTGAATGCGACAGCCCTACCGTACCGCCCTGTTCGCCAGCCTGATCCTGGTTATCTGCGCCGGCGTGCTGTGGGCGGCGTATGACTGGTTCCAGGGCCGCTACCTGCGCGCCTTCAGCGAACACACGGCGGTGTTTTCCGGTGACCCACTAACACTGCCCGCCGACCTCGCCGGCCCCGGCCCGATCCGCCTGGTGCACTTCTGGGACCCGGCCTGCCCCTGCAACGTCGGCAACCAGCAGCACCTGGGCGAATTGATCGAGCAATATGCCCCCCAGGGCGTCGAGTTCTATGCCCTGCAAAAGCCCGGCAGCCACGGCCAACTGCCCGACAACCTGCGCACGATGAAAACACTCACCGCCCTGCCCGGCGCCGACCAAGTGCCGGCCAGCCCGGCCGTGGGCATCTGGGATCGCAGCGGTAAGCTCGCGTATTTCGGGCCCTACAGCGAGGGCCTCACGTGCAACTCCAGTAACAGTTTTATCGAGCCGATCTTGAAAGCCCTTGAAGCAGGACGCGAGGTGAATGCCACGCACACCCTGGCGGTGGGCTGCTATTGTTCGTGGCCAAAAGGCTCGTAACTCGCCGCCCCACTCTTGGTAAGGAATGTTCATGAAGCGCGTCTTGCAGGTTCTCGCGGGTCTGGTGGTACTGGTCGCCCTTGGGGCCGGCGCGTACGTCTACAGCAAGCAACCCACCCGCCAGGGCACGGTGACACTGGCCAACCTGCAAGGCTCGGTCACGGTGCGCTACGACGACCGGGGGGTGCCGCATATTCGTGCCGAGAACGAAACCGACCTGTACCGCGCCCTGGGCTACGTGCACGCCCAGGACCGGCTGTTCCAGATGGAGATCATGCGGCGCCTGGCCCGTGGCGAGCTGGCCGAGGTGCTCGGGCCCAAGGTACTGGAGACCGACAAGTTGTTCCGCAGCCTGCGCATTCGCGACCGCGCGGCCACCTATGTGGCGCAACTGGACCACGAGTCAGCGCACTGGAAGGCCCTGCAGGCCTATCTGGACGGGATCAACCAGTATCAGGACAGCCACGCCCGCCCGATGGAGTTCGACGCGCTGGGCATCCCCAAGCGACCGTTCACCGCCGAAGACACCATCAGTGTTGCCGGGTACATGGCCTACAGCTTTGCCGCCGCGTTTCGTACCGAACCTTTGCTGACCTACGTACGCGACCAGTTGGGCAGCGACTACCTGAAAGTCTTCGACCTCGACTGGCAACCCAAGGGCGCCCTCAACCTGGCTGCCAGCGATTGGCAGACCCTCGGTGCCATTGCCTCGCTGAGCGAGCAGGCCCTGGCCGACAACGGCCTGCCACAGTTCGAAGGCAGCAACGCCTGGGCCATCAGCGGCAACCGCACCAAGAGCGGCAAACCGTTGCTGGCCGGTGACCCGCATATCCGTTTCTCGGTGCCGTCGGTGTGGTACGAGGCGCAGCTGTCGGCGCCGGGGTTTGAGCTGTACGGCTACCACAATGCGCTGGTGCCGGTGGCGTTCCTGGGGCACAACCTGGACTTCGGCTGGAGCCTGACCATGTTCCAGAACGATGACCTCGACCTCATCGCCGAGAAGGTCAACCCGGACAACCCCAACCAGGTCTGGTACCACGACCAGTGGGTCGACATGACCAGCACCGAGCAACAGATTGCGGTGAAGGGCCAGGCACCGGCGACATTGACCCTGCGCCAATCCCCCCACGGCCCGATCATCAATGACGTGCTGGGCGAAAACGCCGGCAAGACGCCGATTGCCATGTGGTGGGCGTTCCTCGACACCCAGAACCCGATCCTCGAAGGCTTCTACCAGCTCAACCGCGCCGACACCCTGGCCAAGGCACGCGCAGCGGCAGCCAAAGTGTCCGCGCCTGGGTTGAACATCGTATGGGCGAATGCCAAGGGTGATATCGGCTGGTGGGCGGCAGCGCAGTTGCCGATCCGTCCGGCCGGGGTCAACGCCGGGTTTATCCTCGACGGCAGCAGCGCCCAGGCCGACAAGCTGGGCTTCTACCCCTTCAGCGCCAACCCGCAGGAAGAGAACCCGGCGCGCGGTTACGTGGTGTCGGCCAATGCCCAGCCGGTCTCGCCGACTGGCATGGAGATTCCCGGTTACTACAACCTGGCCGACCGTGGCCAGCAGCTCAACGCGCAACTGAGCGACAAGAGCGTGAAGTGGGACGTAAACAACAGCCAGGCCTTGCAGCTGGGCACCACCACCGCCTTCGGCCCGCGCCTGCTGGCGCCGCTGTTGCCGGTGCTGCGTGAGGGGGTCACGGACCCGGCGCAATTGAAGCTGGTGGAGCAGCTTGCAAGCTGGAAAGGTGATTACCCGCTGGACTCTACCAGCGCCACGCTGTTCAACCAGTTCCTGTTCAACCTGGCCGATGCCGCCTTCCATCCGAAGCTCGGCGACGGCATGTTCAAGACCCTGCTCAGCACCCGCGTGATCGACGCCGCGCTGCCACGCCTGGCCGCCGCGCCGGATTCGCCGTGGTGGGACGGCAAGCGTTCGCAAACCGTCAAGCTTGCCTGGGACAACAGCCTCGCGCACCTCAAGGCCACCTTCGGTGATGACCCGAGCCAATGGCAGTGGGGCAAGGCCCACACCCTGACCCACGGCCACCCGCTGGGCTCGCAGAAGCCGTTGGACCTGATCGTCAATGTCGGCCCGTTCCCGGCACCCGGCACCCATGAAGTGCCGAACAACCAGTCCGCCAATATCGGCCCGGCGCCGTGGCCCGTCACCTACGGGCCTTCTACCCGCCGCCTGATCGACTTCGCCGACGTGGCCCACGCCCTGACCATCAACCCGGTCGGGCAAAGTGGCGTGCCGTTCGACAAGCACTATGGCGACCAGGCGGAAACCTACATCGAAGGCGGCTATGAGCAGGCGCATTTCAGCGATGAGGAAGTGACGGCGAATACGCGCGGCACACTGAAACTGCTACCTGCCAGATGAGCGCCTGGAACTCGGTCAACCTGTGGGAGCGGGCTTGCTCGCGAATGCGGAGTGTCAGTCAATATTCCCGCCACTGAACCACCGCATTCGCGAGCAAGCCCGCTCCCACATTGGATATACGCTACAGCGGCTACCGTGCCCGCACCCGGCCCGGCGCCTCCCCATAGGTTTCCTTGAATTTCTTGCTGAACGCCGCCTGGGACTGGTAACCCACCTGGGCGGCGATATCCAGCAGGCTCAGGTGCGACTGGCGCAACAGGTTGAAGGCCAGCTCCATGCGCAACTGAGTCAGCAGCACCCACGGTGATACGCCCGCCACTTTTACAAATGCGCGCATGAACGTAGCGCGCGACATCGTCGCGGCGGTGGCCAGGCTGTCGATGGTCCACTCATGCCCGGGATCGGCCAGCATCGCTTGCCAGGCCTTGCTCAGGCGCTTGTCGGCGAGCAACGCGAAGGTACCGGCCACGGGTGTCTGACGGGCCAGCCAAGTACGCAGGATCAGGGTGAACAGCGCCGACGACAACGCGTCGATAAAGGAGCGTGCGCCCAATTGCTGGCCGTCCGCTTCACTGCGCAATAACGCGATCAACGCCGCCAGCTGGCCGTCGCCCTGCCACTCGCGGCTGGACACCACCAGGTACTCCGGCAACGCGCCGAGCAGCAATGACTGGCGGTTGTAGTGGAAGCTGCCACAGAGCATGTCCAGGTCCGGCCGGTCGCCGCCCAGGCGATGCACCGGGAGCAGGCCACCGCTGACCACTTGCGGTTGCATCGGCCGAATCTGCGCACCCTGGCTGCGCAGCAAATGGGTGGCACCGCCGGGCATCAGCAGGATATCGCCCTCCTCCAGCGTCACTTGTTGCCCTCCCGACAACTCGGCACGACAGGTGCCGCTGAGCACGATGTGGTAAGGCGCCACGCCGCGGCTTTCCGGTGAATGACCCAGGGCCCACTCCCCCTGGAATTGGCAACGTAGATCTAGACTGCCGCGCAGGTTGGCCAGCGCGATGAGCGTGTCGATCGAGTTCATTTGCGAGCATCGGTCAAAAAGATGAGCGGATTGAACAATAACGCCACCCCCGAACGGAAGAGACTGGCTCCACACCACCCACACCTGTTCAGGAGTTACCGCAATGTTCAATAACTGGTCCGACTTGCTGCCTACCGTGAAGAAAGCCTTTGGCACACTGGGCAAGAGCAACCCGAAGATGGTCAAAGCCTACATGGCGCTGGGCGAGGCCGCCGAAGAAAACAACGTGCTCGACGCCAAGACCCGTGAGCTGATTTCCATCGCCGTGGCCATCACCACGCGCTGCGACGGCTGCATCGGCGTGCATGCCGACGCGGCGATCAAGGCCGGCGCCACTCGCGAAGAAGTCGCCGCAACCCTGGCCACCGCGATCTCGCTGAATGCGGGCGCGGCGTACATCTACTCGTTGCGCGCACTGGAAGCCTACGACACCCTCAAACCGGCGCCGCAAAGTTAAGCCGGAACTGTTGCGGCGTCACGCCCAGCCGGCGGTTGAACACACTGCGCATGTGCTGGGCGTCGCGAAAGCCGCATTGGTAGGCAACGGTCTTGAGCGGCGCGGGGCTGCTTTCGAGCATGACTCGTGCCGCGTCTACCCGCGCCCGCTCGACAAATTCCGCTGGCGTGATCCGCGCCTCACGGGCAAACACCCGGGAGAAATTGCGTGCGCTCATATTGGCCGCCTTGGCCAGGTCGGCAATGGTCAGGTCCCCGGTCAGGTTCGCCAACACGTACAACTGCACCAGCGCCACCGCCGAGGTGGTTTCGGCGTGGGGTGTGAGGAACGGACTGAACTGCGACTGCCCGCCCGAACGCTGGGTGAACACCACCAGGCGCTTGGCCACGCTCAACGCGACTTCCGGGCCGTGGTCCTGGGCCAGCAAATACAGCGACAGATCGATGCCCGCCGTGACGCCGGCCGAGGTGTAGAGGTTGCCGTCCTGCACGTAGAGGCGGTCGGCCTCGACCTGGGCGGTGGGGCACAGGCGGGCCAGGTCGGCGGCATCGTTCCAGTGGGTGGTGACGGTTTTCCCGTCCAGCAGCCCGGCGCGGGCCAGCATGAAGGCGCCGTTGCAGATCGAGCCGAAACGTTGCGCACGGGCGGTAGCGCCGCGCAGCCAGTCATCGAACTCGGCGCCGAAGTCTTGGAAGGGCAACTGCGGGCCGCCGGCGACCAGCAGCAGGTCGTAGGCTCGCAGGGCTTCGCTGTAGTGATGGTGGGCCTGCAATGACAGGCCGTTGGAAGCGGCCATGTTGCCGTGGCCGTAGCCGATCACGTCCAATTGGTAATGGTCTTGCGGCGGTAGAAAACGGTTGGCTTCGCAGAACACGTCCATGGGGCCGGTCACGTCCAGTGACTGGACGCCGGGGAAGATCAGGATGGCGACGGTTTTGCCCATGCTGCAAACACCTCGGCTGTGTGGATGTACGCGATTGTGTAGGAGCCGGCTTGCCGGCGATAGCGCCAGTGACATCCCCATCGCCGGCAAGCCGGCGCCTACAGGATGGGGTGGCGCGATTTCGAGGCACATTGGCCGACATCGCACCCTCGCCGCCATAGCCCCTTCGCGGGTGCGCGACCAGACTGGACTCCTCGGCGCCACCCCCGGCGCTTTGTTGAGGAGAACGACCATGAGCACCACCATCGCCGGCATCCAGATCCCGGACAGCGCCCTGGCCAGGGCCACCACCGAATACATCCGCGACGTCGAATCCGACCTGCTCTACCACCATTCCCGCCGGGTGTTTCTGTTCGGTGCGTTGAGCGGTGAACGCAAGCAACTCGCCTATAACCCGGAACTGCTCTACGTCGGCGCGATGTTCCACGACCTGGGCCTGGTGGAAGGCCATCGCAGTGACAACGAGCGCTTTGAAGTCGACGGCGCCAACGCCGCCGCCGCGTTCCTCAAGCCGTACGGGCTGACCGATGACGATATCGAACAGGTGTGGCTGTCCATCGCCCTGCACACCACGCCGGGCGTACCGCAGCATCTGCGCCCGACCGTGGCGCTGGTGACGGCCGGTGTGGAAATGGACGTGCTGGGTATGGACTACGCCGCGTTTTCCAGCGTGCAGCGCGAAGCCGTGGTGCATGCGCATCCACGCGGTGAAGGGTTCAAGGAGTGCATCATTTGCGCGTTTGCCGACGGCTTGCGCCATCGTCCGCAGACCACGTTTGGCAACGTGAAGACGGATGTGCTGGTGGATCAGGAGCCGGGGTTCAAGCCGATGAATTTTGTAGAGGTGATCCGCAAGTCTCCCTGGACTGCATAGTTGACCTGAAATGCAATCAACTGTGGGAGCTGGCTTGCCTGCGATGAGGCCCTGCCAGTCGACTCATCTGTCGACTGATAGACCGCTATCGCAGGCAAGCCAGCTCCCACTTCTTTACCGCATTCCGTCAGTTAGACCGGTGCAGGTGCCCGACGCTTGTCCGGCTGCTGCCAGCCATCGGCGGCGGCTTCTTCAATGGCTTGCTGGATGGCTTTCTTGCGGTGCTCTTCGGCACGACGGCTGAAGAACCACACCAGGAAGGTCACCAGCGACACCGCCAACAGTATCAGGCTGGCCACGGCGTTGATCTCGGGTTTAACCCCAAGGCGCACTGCCGAGAACACTTCCATCGGCAAGGTGGTCGAGCCAGGGCCCGACACGAAACTTGCCAGTACCAAGTCATCCAGCGACAGTGCGAACGACATCATGCCGCCCGCCGCCAGCGACGGCGCGATCATCGGGATGGTGATCAGGAAGAACACCTTCCACGGCCGTGCGCCCAGGTCCATCGCCGCTTCTTCGATCGACAAGTCCAGCTCACGCAGTCGCGCCGACACCACCACCGCCACATACGCCGCACAGAAGGTGGTGTGGGCGATCCAGATGGTGACGATGCCACGCTCCTGGGGCCAACCGATCATCTGCGCCATGGCCACAAACAGCAGCAACAGCGACAGACCCGTGATCACTTCCGGCATGACCAGCGGCGCAGTCACCAGGCCGCCAAACAGCGTGCGGCCCTTGAACTGGCTGATGCGCGTCAGCACGAACGCCGCCAACGTACCCAGGGCCACTGCGGCCACCGCCGTGTAGCAGGCGATTTCCAGGGAACGCGCCACCGAGCCCATCAACTGGGTGTTGTCCAGCAGGCCCACGTACCACTTGATCGACCAACCGCCCCACACCGTCACCAGCTTGGATTCGTTGAACGAGTAGATCACCAGGATCAGCATCGGCAGGTAGATGAACAACAACCCCGCCACCAGCATGAAACTCGAGAAACTGAAGCGCTTCATATCTTGCCCTCCATCTCTTTGGCTTGGCTGCGGTTGAACAGGATGATCGGCACGATCAGGATCGCCAGCATCACCACCGCCAAGGCAGAGGCCACCGGCCAGTCACGGTTGTTGAAGAATTCTTGCCACAACACTTTACCGATCATCAGGGTTTCCGGGCCGCCCAGCAGTTCCGGGATCACAAACTCACCCACCACCGGGATGAACACCAGCATGCAGCCGGCGATGATGCCGTTCTTGGACAGCGGCACGGTGATCTTCCAGAAACTGTTGAAGGTGCTCGAACCCAAGTCCGATGCAGCTTCCAGCAGGCTCTGGTCGTGCTTCACCAGGTTGGCGTACAGCGGCAGGATCATGAACGGCAGGTACGAATAGACCACGCCGATATACACCGCGATGTTGGTGTTGAGGATCTGCAGCGGCTCGTTGATCAACCCGATGGACATCAGGAAGCCATTGAGCAAACCGTTGTTGCTGAGAATGCCCATCCACGCATACACGCGGATCAGGATCGCGGTCCAGGTCGGCATCATGATCAGCAGCACCAGCACGGTCTGCATCTCTTTGCGCGCACTGGCGATGGCGTAGGCCATCGGGTAGCCGATCAACAGGCACAACACTGTGCTGAAGAACGCCATTTTCAGCGAGCCCAGGTACGCGGCGATATACAACTCGTCGTCGCCGAGCATCGCGTAGTTGCCCAGGTTGAGCACCAGCTGCAGTTTCTGCTCAACGAAGGTGTAGATCTCGGTGTAGGGCGGGATCGCTACGTCGGCTTCGGCAAAGCTGATCTTCAGGACGATGAAGAACGGCAGCATGAAGAACAGGAACAGCCACAGGAAGGGAATGCCAATGACCGCATGACGGCCACTGGGCGTTATTCGTTGCAGGCGGCGCTTGAGCTTCTTCATGTTCATGAGCGAAGTACCACGCCGCTGTCGTCTTCCCACCACACGTACACCTGGTCACCCCAGGTCGGCCGCTGGCCACGGCGTTCGGCGTTGGCCACGAAGGACTGCACCAGCTTGCCGCTCGGCAGCTCCACGTAGAACACCGAGTGGCCGCCCAGGTAGGCGATGTCGTGCACCTTGCCGCTGGACCAGTTGTGCTCGCAGGTCGGCATTTCGGTGGTGACCAGCAGTTTTTCCGGGCGAATCGCGTAGGTCACCGACTTGTCTTCCACGGAGGTGGCGATGCCGTAGCCCACGTAGATGTCACGGTCCAGGTCGGCGCACTTGAGCACCGCGTGGCCTTCGGCGTCATCGACCACTTGGGTGTCGAAGATGTTGACGTTACCGATGAACTCGCACACCAGGCGGCTGGTAGGCGTTTCGTAGATGTCGATCGGGCTGCCGATCTGGGCGATCCAGCCCAGGTGCATGATCGCGATGCGCTCGGCCATGGTCATGGCCTCTTCCTGGTCGTGGGTCACCATCACGCAGGTCACGCCGACGCGCTCGATGATCTCCACCAGTTCCAGCTGCATCTGCGAACGCAGCTTCTTGTCGAGGGCACCCATGGGCTCATCGAGCAGCAGCAGTTTCGGGCGCTTGGCCAGGGAACGGGCCAGGGCCACACGCTGGCGCTGGCCACCGGACAACTGGTGCGGCTTGCGCTTGGCGTACTGGCTCATCTGCACCAGCTTGAGCATCTCCGCCACGCGGGCGTCGACCTCGGCCTTGGGGATCTTGTCCTGTTGCAGGCCGAACGCGATGTTCTGCGCCACGGTCATGTGTGGGAACAAGGCGTAGGACTGGAACATCATGTTGATCGGCCGCTCGTAGGGCGGCATATCGGTGATGTCTTCGCCGTCGAGGTAGATGCGGCCCTCAGTCGGGCGCTCGAAACCTGCGAGCATGCGCAGCAAGGTGGACTTGCCCGAACCCGAACCGCCGAGCAAGGCGAAGATCTCGCCTTTCTTGATTTCCAGGGACACATCGTCCACGGCAATCGTCTCGTCGAACTTCTTCGTGACCCGGTCGATTTTGACCAGCACCTTTTTCGGTGTCTGGTCGCCCTCGAGGGCTTTCTTATAGGCGCCGGAGGCAACTGCCATTTACGAAACTCCCAGAAAAAAAAGAGTGCAGCGGACCCAATACGGGCCTGCCTTGGATAGTTTGAGCCTTACTTGCCCGTCTTGACCTTGGTCCAGCTACGGGTCATCAAACGTTGCACTTTCGGGGGTAGCTCGAAGTTGACGAATGTCCTGTCGAGTACCGCCTGCGGTGGGTAAACCGCTTCGTCCGTGCGTATCGATTGCTTCATCAGTTTGTCCGCCCCTGGGTTAGGGTTGGCGTAACCGACGTAATCACTGACCTGAGCGATCACCTCAGGTTGCAGCAAATAGTTGATGAAGGCGTGGGCCTCTTTGACGTTGGTCGCATCCTTGGGGATGGCCAGCACGTCGAACCACAGGTTGCCGCCTTCTTTCGGGATCGCGTAGGCGATGTTCACGCCTTTGCCCGCTTCAGCCGCACGGGCCTTGGCCTGGAATACATCGCCAGAGAAGCCTGCCGCCACGCAGATGTTGCCGTTGGCCAGGTCCGAGATGTATTTGGATGAATGGAAGTAGGTCACGTAGGGCCGCACCTTGAGCAGCTTCTCTTCGGCCTTCTTGTAGTCTTCGGGGTTGGTGCTGTTGGGGTTCAGGCCCATGTAGTTGAGCACTGCCGGCAGCATTTCATCCGCCGAGTCCATGAAAGACACGCCACAGGTGGCCAGCTTCTTCATGTTTTCCGGCTCGAACAGCACGGCCCAGGAATCGATACGGTCGACGCCCAGCACTTCCTTTACTTTATCGACGTTGTAACCAATGCCGTTGGTGCCCCACAGGTACGGCACGGCGTACTGGTTGCCCGGGTCATTCTTTTCCAGGCGCTTGAGCAGCACCGGGTCGAGGTTGGCGTAGTGGGTCAGCAACGACTTGTCGAGCTTCTGGAACGCCCCGGCCTTGATCTGCTTGCCGAGGAAGTGGTTGGACGGCACCACCACGTCGTAACCGGTACGCCCGGCCAGCAGCTTGCCTTCCAGGGTTTCGTTGGAGTCAAACACGTCATACACGGGCTTGATGCCGCTGGCCTTTTCGAAGTTGGCCAGGGTGTCGGCGCCGATGTAATCCGACCAGTTATAAATATGCACGGTCGGTGCAGCCTGCACGCTGACGGCCAGCGTGATACCTGCACCCACCAGCATGGCTTTGCGAAATAAAGAAATTGGCAAGTGGAGGTCCTCTTAAATAGTTGGGCCTTGAAGTTGTTGCCCGGCAACAAAACCGGCGCGCAACTTACCCTCGATAAACCGATCCGGCAAAACTTTCTGTCATTTAATTGTTTCGATAACCACCGCGCCAGGCGCGGTGGTTAACAAAGACCGGTTATTTACCGGACTTGATCTTGGTCCAGCTGCGTGTCATTTCACGCTGGGTCGCAGCCGGCAGGTCGGCAATGGCGTAGAGCTTGGCTTGCACGTCCGCTGGCGGGTAGATGCCTGGGTCGCTGGTGATGTCTTTGTCGACCAGTGCAGTGGCTTTCTCGTTACCGTTCGGGAACCGTACGCTGTTGGTGATCGACGCCATGACGTCCGGCTTCAACAGGTAGTTCATGAACTTGTAGGCTGCATCGACGTTTTCGGCATCTTTAGGGATGGCGACCATGTCGAAGAAGCTACCAGCGCCTTCTTTCGGAATGTCGTAGGCAACCTTGACCTTGCCACCCGCTTCAGCCGCGCGAGACTTGGCCTGCTGGATGTCACCCGAGTAACCCACGGCTACGCAGATGTTGCCGTTGGCCAGGTCGGAGATGTACTTGGACGAGTGGAAGTAGCCGATCGAAGGACGGATCTTGAGGAACAGCGCTTCGGCCTGCTTGAGGTCGTCTTTCTTCTGGCTGTCGGTCGGCAGGCCCAGGTAGTGCAGCGCGATCGGCAGCATCTCGGTTGGCGAATCGAGGAAGCTCACGCCGCAGCTTTTCAGCTTGGCGATGTTCTCGGGCTTGAGCAACACGTCCCAGGAATCGATCTTGTCCACGCCCAGCGCGGCCTTGACCTTCTCCGGGTTGTAGCCGATGCCGATCGAGCCCCACATGTACGGGAAGGCGTGCTTGTTGTCCGGGTCACTGACCGACACGGCTTTAAGCAGGGATTTGTTCAGGTTGTCGTAGTTGGACAGCTTGGACTTGTCCAGCTCCTGGTAGACACCGGCCTTGATCTGCTTGGCGAGGAAGTTGTTCGACGGTACGACGATGTCGTAGCCGGACTTGCCCGCCAGCAACTTGGCTTCCAGGGTTTCGTTGCTGTCGAAAACGTCGTACACCACTTTGATGCCCGACTCTTTTTCAAAGTTGGCAATGGTGTCCGGTGCAATGTAGTCGGACCAGTTGTAGACGTGCAGCACTTTATCGTCGGCCTGGGCCGCGCCCGCCATTGCGCCCATCAGGGACAAGGCGAGGAGGGTCTTGCCAGCGTTCTTCAAACCTAATGCCTTCATTTGGTGATGCTCCAATTTTTTCTTTTTTGGGCCACAAGCTTTATATGTTTCGAGGCCCAGCCAAAGGGCAACAAAACAGGGCGACAGTCTGGCAAGTTCCGAGGCCGGCTTTCAACCAAAGCCTCATTTATAACTGCTCAGGACGCGGCGCCCGAAAGCCGCTGCGTCCTGAGCCTAGCACTTAGCCCTGCAATGCCGCCAAAGTCAGGTCCAGGCACTGCCGAGCCTTGGTGACCAGCTCGTCGATTTCAGCCTTGCTGATCACCAGTGGCGGCGAAATGATCATGGTGTCGCCCACGGCGCGCATGATCAGGCCATTCTCGAAGCAAAAGGTGCGGCAGATCATGCCAACGCCCTTGCCTTCGTAACGCTTGCGCGTCGCCTTGTCTTGGACCAGTTCGATCGCACCGAGCATGCCGACACCACGCACTTCACCCACCAGAGGGTGATCAGCCAGCTCCCTCAGACGTTTCTGCAAATAGGGTGCCGTTTCGTCGTGCACACGCTTAACAATTTGCTCGTCGCGCATGATGCGGATGTTTTCCAGCGCCACCGCAGCGGCCACCGGGTGACCGGAGTAGGTGAAGCCGTGGTTGAAATCACCCCCTTCGTTGAGGACGTCCACCACTTCATCGCGCACGATCAGGCCGCCCATGGGGATGTAGCCCGAGGTCAGGCCCTTGGCAATGGTCATCATGTGCGGCTTGAGGTCGTAGAAATCGCTGCCGAACCACTCGCCGGTACGGCCGAAACCGCAGATCACTTCGTCGGCGATAAACAGGATGTCGTACTTGGCGAGGATTTCCTTGATGCGCGGCCAGTAGGTGGCGGGTGGCACGATCACGCCACCGGCACCCTGGATCGGCTCGGCAATAAAGGCACCGACGTTGTCCACGCCCAGTTCCAGGATCTTCTCTTCCAACTGGTTGGCCGCCCACACGCCGAATTCTTCCGGGCTCATGTCGCCGCCTTCGCCAAACCAGTATGGCTGGGCGATGTGGGTGATGCCCGGGATCGGCAGGTCGCCCTGCTCATGCATGTAAGTCATGCCGCCTAGGCTGGCGCCGGCCACGGTGGAACCGTGGTAGCCATTCTTGCGGCTGATGATGGTTTTTTTATTCGGCTGGCCCTTGATCGCCCAGTAGTGGCGGACCATGCGCAACATGGTGTCGTTGCCTTCGGAGCCGGAACCGGTGAAGAACACGTGGTTCATGCCGGCGGGCGCGATGTCGGAAATGGCCTTGGCCAATTCCAGCACCGGCGGGTGAGCGGTCTGGAAGAACAGGTTGTAGTACGGCAGTTCTTTCATCTGCTTGGCGGCGGCGTCAGCCAGTTCATCGCGACCGTAACCGATCGCCACGCACCACAGGCCGGCCATGCCGTCGAGGATCTTGTTGCCTTCGCTGTCCCACAGGTAAACGCCGTGGGCTTTGGTGATGATCCGTGGGCCTTTCTCTTTCAATTGCTTGAAGTCGCTGAACGGCGCCAGGTGGTGATCGCTGCTCAAGGCTTGCCATTCACGGGTTTGCGGGTTGTTGCTGGACATACCAATCTCCTAGACTTTTCAGGTGAGGGCGCGCCTTTCCTACGACGCGCCCGGCGCATCAGACGGCGAAGAGCAGGAATTCCCGCTCCCACGAACTGATCACGCGCTTGAAGTTTTCATGCTCGGCCCGCTTGACCGCGACGTAGCCTGTGATGAATTTTTGACCCAGGTATTTCTCGATGGTCTTGCTGTTTTCCATGCGTTCCAGGGCGTCTTCGATGGTCAACGGCAGGCGCAGGTTGCGTCGCTCGTAACCACGGCCCACCACTGGCGCGCTCGGGTTGTGGCCTTCGACCATGCCGATGTAGCCACACAGCAGGCTGGCGGCAATCGCCAGGTACGGGTTGGCATCGGCACCCGGCAGGCGGTTTTCCACACGGCGGTTCTGCGGGCCGGCATCCGGTACGCGCAGGCCGACAGTGCGGTTTTCTTCACCCCATTCCACGTTGACCGGCGCCGAGGTGTCGGGCAGGAAGCGACGGAACGAGTTCACGTTGGGGGCAAACAACGGCAGCAATTCAGGGATGAATTTCTGCAGGCCGCCAATGTGATTGAGGAACAGTTGGCTCATGGTCCCGTCTTCATTGGAGAAGACGTTCTTGCCGGTGGCGATGTCGATGATGCTCTGGTGCAGGTGCATGGCACTGCCAGGCTCGCCGGTCATGGGCTTGGCCATAAAGGTGGCGGCCACATCGTGCTTGAGCGCGGCCTCACGCATGGTGCGCTTGAACACCAGGATCTGGTCGGCCAGGGACAATGCATCGCCGTGACGGAAGTTGATTTCCATCTGCGCCGTGCCGTCTTCGTGGATCAGGGTGTCGAGGTCCAGCTCCTGCAGTTCGCACCAGTCGTAGACGTCTTCGAACAGCGGGTCGAATTCGTTGGCCGCTTCTATAGAGAAGGACTGGCGTCCGGTTTCCGGGCGGCCTGAACGGCCAATAGGCGGTTGCAGCGGGAAGTCCGGGTCTTCGCACCGCTTGGTCAGGTAGAACTCCATCTCCGGCGCCACGATGGGCTGCCAGCCTCTGTCGGCGTAGAGCTTGAGGACTTTCTTGAGCACGTTGCGCGGCGACAGCTCGATCGGGTTGCCTTGCTTGTCGTAGGTGTCGTGGATCACCTGGGCGGTCGGCTCAATGGCCCAGGGCACTAGGAATACCGCGTTCTGGTCGGGACGGCAGATCATGTCGATGTCGGCCGGGTCGAGCAATTCGTAATAAATGTCGTCTTCGACATAGTCGCCGGTCACGGTCTGCAACAGAACGCTCTCGGGCAGGCGCATGCCTTTTTCAGCGATGAACTTGTTGGTCGGCGAGATCTTGCCCCGGGTGATGCCGGTGAGGTCGCCAATCATGCATTCGACTTCTGTGATCTTGTGGTCTTTCAACCAATCGGTGAGCTGGTCGAGGTTGTTACTCATAAATGCCTCTGGGCTGGGTTTCCTGGCATCCGTTAAAGGCCAGGCGTTGGTTGACGCAGCATCCGCGTCGTTTTTTTCATTCAGGGTAGGAGCTTACCTGCCATTTGCTGCAGCGTTGCATTCCTCACGCCAAAGTTGTGTGCAATCTTGAGCGGCACATGGGTCGGGCGTGTTTCAAAGGCATGCGAGGAGGCAAAAAAGAGGTTGGACCGGGCGTCAAGAATATTGGCCGGGCCACGCGCTATCACGCGGGAGGAATATACGGGTGACACAGCCTGACTGAGGCAGGCCAAGACGCCGTTGGGCGGCAGGAGAAACATGAAGCACCCCGGTATTATTGCTGTTATGGGTTTGAATCGAGCTTAGCCTTGTTCATTTTTTTACACAACACCCCCGTAAAAAATACAACACGGCCCGCTCAAGCCTGCTAGTCCCAAGCCCTCCAAACCCAAAAAACCGCCCCAAAAAGCCCCAAAAAAGCCCTCGTGGCGCTTTTTTAGGGCAAAAAAGGCCTCGCTTGACTTCGGCATGCCGTTCGGGTTGACTGAAACCAGAAAAGATCAATGATTGATATTTTTAACAACAAAGGTGTTGCATCATGTCGGTACCCCCGCGTGCCGTTCAGCTTAACGAAGCGAACGCGTTCCTTAAGGATCATCCTGAGGTTCTGTACGTAGACCTTCTAATTGCGGATATGAATGGTGTGGTGCGCGGCAAGCGCATCGAACGCACCAGCCTCCACAAGGTTTACGAGAAGGGCATTAACCTGCCTGCCTCTTTATTTGCCCTGGATATCAACGGCTCTACGGTGGAAAGCACCGGTCTGGGCCTGGACATCGGTGATGCTGACCGAATCTGTTATCCAATCCCCGATACCCTGTGCAATGAACCTTGGCAAAAGCGCCCTACCGCGCAATTGCTAATGACCATGCACGAACTTGAAGGTGAACCTTTCTTCGCCGATCCGCGCGAAGTGCTCCGCCAAGTTGTAAGCAAATTTGACGACCTCGGCCTGACCATCTGCGCCGCCTTCGAGCTTGAGTTCTACCTGATCGACCAGGAGAACGTGAACGGCCGCCCACAACCGCCCCGCTCGCCGATCTCCGGCAAACGCCCGCACTCGACACAGGTCTACCTGATCGACGACCTCGACGAGTACGTCGACTGCCTCCAGGACATTCTGGAAGGTGCAAAAGAGCAAGGCATCCCGGCCGACGCCATCGTCAAGGAAAGTGCCCCGGCGCAGTTCGAAGTGAACCTGCACCACGTGGCCGACCCGATCAAGGCTTGCGACTACGCGGTACTGCTCAAGCGCCTGATCAAGAACATCGCCTACGACCATGAGATGGACACCACCTTCATGGCTAAGCCTTACCCAGGCCAGGCAGGCAACGGTTTGCACGTGCACATTTCGATCCTGGACAAAGACGGCAAGAACATCTTTGCCAGCGAGGATCCCGAGCAGAACGCCGCATTGCGTCACGCGATCGGCGGTGTGCTCGAGACCCTACCCGCTCAAATGGCGTTCCTGTGCCCCAACGTCAACTCCTACCGCCGTTTCGGCGCACAGTTCTACGTGCCGAACTCGCCGTGCTGGGGCCTGGACAACCGCACCGTGGCGATTCGCGTACCGACCGGCTCGTCCGATGCGGTCCGTATCGAACACCGTGTTGCCGGTGCCGACGCCAACCCTTACCTGCTGATGGCCTCGGTCCTGGCAGGCGTGCACCACGGCCTGACCAACAAGATCGAGCCTGGCGCACCGGTGGAAGGCAACAGCTACGAGCAAAACGAGCAAAGCCTGCCAAACAACCTGCGCGATGCATTGCGCGAGTTGGACGACAGCGAGGTGATGGCCAAGTACATCGATCCTAAATACATCGATATCTTCGTCGCCTGTAAGGAAAGTGAGCTGGAAGAGTTTGAACACTCCATCTCCGACCTTGAGTACAACTGGTACTTGCATACCGTGTAAGCGGTTGCTGCCGTAACTGCGGTGAGCAGGCTTGCTGTGGTGAGCGGGCTTGCTGTGGTGAGCGGGCTTGCCCCGCGCTGGGTGGCGAAGCCGCCCTAAAACCAGACGCCGCATTCTGCCTGACAGAATGCGGCGTTTTTATTGGGGCCGCTTCGCAGCCCAGCGCGGGGCAAGCCCGCTCACCACAGCAAGCCCTCTCACCACAAAAGCCCCCGCCCTAGGTATGGATCCTCCCCAGGCTCTGCGTACAATGCCCCCTGCCTTGTAGGAGACCTCCATGACCACCCGCCCCGCCGCCCCTCGCAAACCCCGCGCCCGCAGCCAGGCCCGGATCGACGCGATCCTCGACGCCGCCCGCACCTTGCTGGCGGCCGAAGGCGTGGCGGGTTTGTCGATCTACAGCGTGGCCGAGCGTGCGCAGATTCCACCGTCGTCGGTGTATCACTTCTTCGCCAGCGTACCGGCCTTGCTGGAGGCACTCACGGCAGACGTCCACGCGGCCTTCCGGGCAGCGATCCAGGCGCCCATCGAGCACGATTCACTCAAGCACTGGCGCGACTTGTCCTGCATCGTCGAGCAACGCATGCTCGCCATTTACGACCAGGATGCCGCCGCACGCCAATTGATCCTGGCCCAGCACGGGCTCACTGAAGTGACCCAGGCGGATCGCCAGCATGATCTGGAGTTGGGGAACTTGATGCTGGAGGTGTTCAATCGCCACTTTGAAGTGCCGACACTGCCCAGCGATGTCGACGTGTTTGCCCTGGCATTGGAACTGAGCGACCGCGTGTATGCGCGCTCGGTGCATCAGCACGGGCTGATCACCCCACGCATGGCGGAGGAAGGGATGCGGGTGTTTGATGCATATGTGGGGCTTTACCTGCCGCCGTATTTGCCTAAGCGCAAAAACCTGTAGGAGCCGGCTTGCCGGCGATAGCGCTCCCGACATCACCGCAAGGCGTGAGGGCCTATCGCCGGCAAGCCGGCTCCTACAGTGGCTTGTGCAATCACAACTTGGCGATCGACACCTCGGTGGATTTCACGAAGGCAATCACTTCGCTGCCAATCACCAGTTCCAGCTCTTTGACCGAACGGGTGGTGATCACGGAAGTAACGATGCCGGACGCGGTCTGCACGTCGATTTCCGACAGCACGTCGCCTTCGACGATTTCCTTGATGGTGCCTTTGAACTGGTTACGCACGTTGATGGCTTTAATAGTCATGTTGTTCTTCCTTCATGGGACAAGTGAGTTATTGAGCCCAACGCAATTGCGTAGGCAGCGGTGAAACAGGTTCGGGTTCCGGCGGTGTGCCGGGCAACGACAGCACACGGTTGAGCACTTCGGCTTCCAGCGCGGCCAGGCGATGCGAGCCCCGGGCACGCGGGCGCGGTAGGTCGACGATGAGGTCCAGGCCGATTTCGCCGTCTTCAATCAGGATCACGCGGTCGGCAATCGCCACGGCTTCGCTGACGTCGTGGGTCACCAGCAACACGGTGAAACCGTGCTTCTGCCACAGGTTTTCGATCAGTTGCTGCATCTCGATGCGGGTCAGGGCATCCAGTGCGCCCAGCGGCTCATCCAGCAGCAGCAAGCGCGGTTGGTGGATGAGCGCACGGGCCAGGGCCACGCGTTGCTTCTGCCCGCCGGACAGCGCCGCTGGCCATTCATTGGCGCGTTCGGCCAGGCCGACCGCTTCCAGGGCTTCCAGCGCCTTGGGGCGCCAGTTGCCTTTGAGGCCCAGGCCAACGTTGTCGATGATCTTTTTCCATGGCAGCAAGCGCGCTTCCTGGAACATCAACCGCGTGTCTTCAATGGCTTCGCTCAGCGGTGCGGAACCGGCCAGCAGCTCGCCGCCGCTGGCCTTGTCCAGACCGGCCAACAGGCGCAGCAAGGTGCTTTTACCGCAACCACTGCGACCGACCACCGCGACGAATTGGCCCGCCGGAATGTGCAGGTCGATGTCCTTGAGCACTTCGCGCGCGCCAAAGGCCTTGCGCAGCTTGCGTACTGCAAGGGGAATGCCCTTGAGCAGGCGCGGGGGTTGTTGAGCTGTCATGCCGCACCTCCTTTGTTCACTTGATACGCCGGGTGCCAGCGCAGCCACACACGCTCCAGACCGCGAGCGGCCAGGTCGGCGAGTTTGCCGAGGATGGCGTACATGACGATGGCCAACACCACCACATCGGTTTGCAGGAATTCGCGGGCGTTCATCGCCAGGTAGCCGATGCCCGAACTGGCGGAGATGGTTTCCGCCACGATCAGCGTCAGCCACATGAAGCCCAGGGCAAAGCGCACGCCCACCAAAATCGATGGCAGCGCGCCCGGCAGGATCACCTGGCGGAACAGGCTGAACCCGGACAAGCCATAGCTGCGCGACATTTCCACCAGCGCCGGGTCGACGTTGCGAATGCCGTGGTAGGTGTTGAGGTAAATCGGAAACAGCGTGCCGAGGGCGACCAGGAAAATCTTCGCCGTCTCGTCAATGCCGAACCACAGGATCACCAGGGGAATCAGCGCCAAGTGCGGCACGTTACGGATCATCTGCACCGAGCTGTCCAGTAGGCGTTCGCCCCACTTCGACAGGCCGGTGATAAAGCCCAGTGCCAGGCCGATGCTGCCACCGATCAGGAAACCCAGGCCGGCACGCCAGCCGCTGATGGCCAGGTGGGTCCAGATTTCGCCGCTGGCGACCAGGTTGATACCGGCTTCAATCACTGCGCTGGGGGCCGGCAGGATCCGGGTGGACAACCAGCCCGCCGACACCGACAACTGCCACACCGCCAGCAATAGAACCGGCAGTACCCAGGGCGCCACACGGTGGCTTAGTTTTTCATAGTTCATGGCGCTGCCTCAGCTCTGTGACGCAGCTTTGGGAAGGATGTCGTTGGCGACCATCTCGCCGAACGGGCTCACGTAGCCGGCGCTTTTCGGCAGCTCGGGACGTTCGATATCCAGGTGGGGAAACAGCAGTTCCGCGACGCGATACGACTCTTCCAAGTGTGGATAACCGGAGAAGATAAAAGTGTCGATGCCCAGCGCTGCGTACTCCTTCACGCGTGCTGCTACGGTTGGGCCATCGCCCACCAGCGCGGTACCCGCACCGCCACGGACCAGGCCGACGCCGGCCCACAGGTTGGGGCTGACTTCGAGGTTGTCGCGGTTGCCACCATGCAAGGCAGCCATGCGTTGCTGGCCGACGGAATCGAACCGCGCCAGGGAAGCCTGGGCACGGGCGATGGTGTCATCGTCCAGGTGGGAGATCAGTTTGTCGGCGGCTTTCCACGCTTCGTCGTTGGTTTCACGCACGATCACATGCAAACGAATGCCGAAACGCACGGTGCGCCCGAGTTTCGCGGCCTTCGCGCGTACCTGTTCGATTTTTTCCGCGACGGCCGCCGGCGGCTCGCCCCAGGTCAGCACCATTTCCACCTGCTCGGCTGCCAGGTCCTGGGCCGCTTCGGAAGAACCGCCGAAGTACAGCGGTGGACGCGGCTGCTGGATCGGCGGGTAAAGCAGCTTGGCGCCTTTGACGCTGATGTGTTCGCCGTCGTAGTCCACGGTTTCGCCTTCCAGCACACGGCGCCAGATACGGGTGAATTCCACCGAGGCCTGGTAGCGCTCTTCGTGGCTGAGGAACAAGCCATCGCCGGCTAATTCTTCCGGGTCACCGCCAGTGACCAGGTTGAACAAGGCACGCCCGCCGGACAGACGATCCAGGGTCGCAGCCTGACGCGCCGCCACCGTCGGCGAAATAATCCCGGGGCGCAGGGCGACCAGGAATTTCAGACGCTGGGTCACCGGAATCAGCGAGGCGGCCACCAGCCACGAATCTTCGCAAGAGCGCCCGGTGGGAATCAGAACCCCGCCGAAACCCAGGCGGTCAGCGGCTTGGGCCACTTGCTGCAGGTAACCGTGGTCAACGGCGCGAGCGCCTTCGGCGGTGCCAAGGTAATGGCCGTCGCCGTGGGTAGGCAGGAACCAGAAAATATTGAGGCTCATGGAGTTGTCTCCTGAAGAAGTCGGATTACGGCGCTTTGGCCACGGCGGCGGGTGGCGTCCAGATCACGTCCTTGATGTTCAAGGGCTTGGGGATCAATTTGAGTTGGTAGAAGCTGTCGGCGATTTTCTGCTGGGCCGCCACCACTTCCGGGGTCAGGAACAGTGCGCCGTAGCCTTGGCGTTTCACCGAGGTCAGGGTGATGTCAGCCGGCAGGCCGAGTAGCGGCGCCACTTGTTCAGTCACTTCCTGTGGGTTGGCCTTGGACCATTCGCCCACGGCGCGCACTTCTTCGATCAGGGCCTTGACCACTTCCGGATGCTTTTCGGCGTACGGCTTGGTTGCCAGGTAGAACTGATGGTTATCGGCAATGCCGGTGCCGTCACGCAGGGTGCGGGCTTGCAGTTGTTTCTCGGCAGCGGCCTGATACGGGTCCCAGATCACCCAGGCATCCACGCTGCCACGCTCGAAGGCGGCGCGGGCATCGGCGGGCGGCAGGAACACGGTCTGCACGTCGGTGTATTTCAGGCCGGCATCTTCCAGGGCACGTACCAACAGGTAGTGCACGTTGGAGCCTTTGTTGAGCACGACTTTCTTGCCTTTGAGCTCGGCCACGGATTTGATCGGCGAATCTTTCGGCACCAGGATCGCTTCGCTGGTCGGTGCTGGCGGCTCGTAGGCCACGTAGACCAGGTCGGCGCCGGCTGCCTGGGCGAAGACCGGCGGGGTTTCGCCGGTCACGCCGAAGTCGATGGAGCCGACGTTCAGGCCTTCAAGCAGCTGGGGGCCGCCCGGAAACTCGGTCCACTGGACATTGACGCCCTGGGCCGCCAGGCGTTTTTCCAGGGTGCCCTTGGCCTTGAGCAGCACCAGCGTGCCGTACTTCTGATAACCGATCCGCAGGGTCTCGGCCGCTTGAGCTTGAACAATGGCGCCGAAGGACACAGCCGCAGCAAACAGTGCGACCAGACCACGACGCAAGATGACAGTGCGCATGGCGCTCTCTCCAAATAATGCGATGAGGGGGTTGGCTGCACCTGCTTGGCCGTTGGCGGCTGAGTAAGGTGAGTACTACAAAATCCGGTAAGGCTCAGATGCTCCAGCGAGCACTCAACAAACGTTCATTCAACACATGGGGGTCCAGCGGTTTCGGGCGACGGGCCATGGCGCCGTAAAGCGTTTCCAGGGCCTCGTGCAAACGGTGTTCGAGCACCGGCACCAGTTGCGCCTGGGCGCTGCCCTCGCCATAAGCAATCTGGCTGTCTTCGGCAAAGATGCCGTGCAGCAATTCCTGGGCTTTCAGCGCCGACAGCACCGGCTTCAACGCGTAGTCCACCGCCAGCATGTGGGCGATGCTGCCGCCGGTGGCCATTGGCAATACGATCTTGTGGGCCAGGGCGCGCTCGGGCAGCAGGTCCAGCACGGTTTTCAGCGCGCCGGAGAACGACGCCTTGTACACCGGCGTAGCGATCACCAGGCCGTCCGCGTTAGCCACTTGTTGCAGCAGGTCGATGACCTTGGGGCTGTCGAAGCGCGCGTGCAGCAAGTCCTCCGCCGGGAAGTCCCGTATCTGGTAACTCACCACTTCTACGCCTTTGTCTTGCAACCACTGACGGGTTTTATCCAGCAACACCCCGGAGCGGGAACGCTGGCTGGGACTGCCTCCAAGTGTTACGACCAACATGCAGGAATTCCTTGAGCAGGTGTCGGCGGTTCGCTGTGTGGCGATGGCGCCAAGATGGAACAGACCTTATCAGCAGATTTATATATCTTTAAATCTTATTTTTTCATGTGTTTATTCTTTAAATGCATATAAGAGCGATCAAATCCCAGGCGAAAAAAAAGGCCGTGAAAACGGCCTGAAAACCCCTGCTATGTGATTCGTCAGAACGATCGCCATCGCCGGCAAGCCGGCTCCTACAATTGGAATGTGATCACCTGTAGGAGCCGGCTTGCCGGCGATAGCGACATCAGCATCAACGATTGGGCTGCGGGGTGAGCCGCAGGTACGGCTTCACCGCCCGGTAACCCTTCGGAAAGCGTTTCTTGATCTCGTCCTCATCCTTGAGCGACGGCACGATCACCACCTCGTCACCGTCCTGCCAGTTGGCGGGCGTGGCAACCTTGTGGTTGTCGGTCAGCTGCAACGAGTCGATGACCCGCAGGATTTCGTGGAAATTGCGCCCGGTGCTGGCCGGGTAGGTGATGGTCAGGCGGATCTTCTTG
Organism: Pseudomonas sp. AC112; assembly: GCF_979253545.1. Taxonomy (NCBI): domain Bacteria; kingdom Pseudomonadati; phylum Pseudomonadota; class Gammaproteobacteria; order Pseudomonadales; family Pseudomonadaceae; genus Pseudomonas; species Pseudomonas sp. AC112. The sequence continues at coordinate 2,570,951 of NZ_CEEDCM010000001.1, read as the reverse complement.
TTCGGATCGATCACGAACAAGGAACGCACGGTGAGGGTGTCACTGGCGTTGGGGTGGATCAGGTCATACAGGTCAGACACCTTGCGATCGGCGTCGGCCAGGATCGGGAAGTTGACGATGGTGTTCTGGGTTTCGTTGATGTCTTCGATCCACTTGTGGTGCGAGTCCACCGGGTCCACCGACAGGGCGATGGCCTTGACGCCACGCTGGGCGAATTCGTCCTTGAGCTTGGCGGTGAAGCCCAACTCGGTGGTGCACACCGGGGTGAAGTCCGCCGGGTGGGAAAACAACACACCCCAGCTATCGCCCAGCCATTCGTGGAAACGAATCTTGCCGGCGCTGGAATCCTGTTCGAAGTCGGGGGCGATATCGCCCAGTCTTAGGCTCATGGTGTGGCTCCTGGTGAGTGCTTATGGAGCCCACTGTGCATGCATTGCGGATTATTTAAAAAGAATAAATATCGATTTATCTAGACGATAAAAGAATATTAAAAATCTGTTCATTGGACGTATTCGAAGGCGAGGAGCACCATCGTTTCCAAGGTTCGAGAAGGCCTTGAGACGCTGTACACAGAGGGGTTCAGGAAGGGCCTGCGGGGGTTTGGCCCGACCTGAAAGCAAGACACCTTGCCCGGTGTTGCACCGGGCAAGGTTTTGCACACTTACAACAGCTTCACGCTACTAGAACAGTGGCAGCGAGTAGCTGACGATCAGACGGTTTTCGTCCTGGGAACGGGTGTTCGCCAGGTCGGTACGCCACATAGCGTTTTTCCAGGCGACGCCGAGGTTTTTCAGCGGGCCTTCTGGAATCACGTAGGCAACGGTGATGTCGCGCTCCCACTCGGATTGACCGGTGGTTTCGGCACGGCCAGCGTTGTTGGCGATGGTGTCGATGTCGCTACCTTTAAGGTAAACAACGCCAGCGGTCAGGCCAGGTACACCGACTTTTGCGAAGTCATAGGCGTAGCGAGCTTGCCAGGTACGCTCGCCAGCGCGGGCGAACTTCTGGATTTGCATGTCGGTCGTGATGTAAGCCGACGAGCCGTCACCCTGGTTCAACCAAGGGAAGTCGCTGCTGCCATTGCTGACCTGGTAACCACCACCGAAGGTGTGGCCGGCAACGGTATACAGGAACAGGCCGCTGTACAGGTTGTTATCGACCTTGCCTTTACCGGCGTTGAAGTTGTTGTAGTTACCGCTGGAGTAGTAAGCGGCGGTGTCGCCATTCTTACCATCGTCCGAACTGTTGAAATAACGCAGGTCAGACTTCAAAACGCCCGGGCCGATTGCCCAGTTGTGGGTCAGACCCAGGAAGTGCTGCTTGTAGAAGTCTTCCAGATTGCCGTAGTAGTACTGGGCAGTCAGGTCCTTGGTCAGCTTGTAGTCACCACCAGCGTAGTAGAACTTGTTGCTGAATGTACCGGTTCTGTAGTTAGAGCTACCGTTGGCGCCACCGATCGACAGATTTTCGTTGTTGCTGGAGTTACGGCCCTTGGCCTTTTCCACCTGACCAGCAACCAGGGTCAAATCCTTGATGTCGTTGGTAGTGATCTGGCCACCTTGGAAGGTTTGCGGCAACAGACGACCATCGTTGGTCACGATAACTGGCAGCTTAGGCTGCAAGGTGCCCAGCTTCAGTTCGGTTTGGGAGATTTTGACCTTACCGGTTACGCCCAGGCTCGCGAAATCGTTGACCGCGCGGTTACCGTCGCTCGGGAACACAGTACCGCCGGACGAAGTGCCGGTGATGTTACCGCTGGTGCCACGGCCGGAATCGAGACGCACGCCGTACAGGCCGATTGCGTCAACGCCGAATTGAACGGTGCCTTGGGTATAGCCCGAAATGAAGCGCAGATCGAAGCCTTGGCCCCACTCTTCGTTCTTGGACGGCTTTGCAGCACCATCACGGTTATCGGTGTTGATGTAAAAGTTACGCAGCCCCAGTGTTGCCTTGCTGTCTTCGATGAAACCGGCGGAGTTTGCCTGTTGGGCAATCGCAGCTACAGCCACGGCCAACGCCAATGTTGACTTCTTCATGTACCGCTCCTCTCATTTCTAATTTTTGTATTTCTTTGGTCTCGGGTCTGACGCCCTCGATCCACAGATGCGCGATTAGCGCCAGATAGTGACTACCAAGTCAATCGTAACCTTGTGTGTCTACTACCTTCGTCTAATCGCAGTTGATTTGGTCCCTGCAGGGTAATGAGTTTTTCATACACCCAAAAAGAATTGTTTCATTCTTTTTCATACGATTCGGGAATAAGCCTTTGCATGACACGGACAAGTCAGGGTAGACGAACCGCTCCATAAGCTAATTCCTAAAGGGTATTTGTTAGCGCTTTTTTAGATCGTTTAGTGTGGCCGTACTGTTGCATACGTCACCCACGATCAAAAAGGCGACGCCATCATGGCCAAACGCACATCCTCCCGTCAATTTGTTACAGTTTTTGTGTCACTAATACTTTCTTTTGGTGTCAAAGCCGCCGATTTAACCATCGGCTACCAAACCGGCATTGATCCCAGCAAAGTCCCACAGGCCGACGGCCTGTATGAAAAGGCCATTGGCGAGAAGATCGCCTGGCGCCGGTTCAACAGTGGGCCGGAAGTCGTAACGGCTATCGCCTCCGGCGATGTGCAAATCGGCAACCTCGGTTCCAGCCCCCTCGCTGCAGCAGCTTCGCGCAATCTACCCATCGTCGCGTTTATCGTATCGGCCCAGATCAATACTTCTGAAGCATTGGTGGTGCGTACCGGCAGCGGCATCGAAAAACCCGAAGACCTGATCGGCAAGACCATCGCCACACCTTTTGTCTCCACCTCTCATTACAGCCTGCTCGGCGCACTGAAGCACTGGGGCCTGGATAACAAGCAAGTCAAAGTGGTGAACCTGCAACCCGCCGAAATTGCCGCCGCGTGGAAACGTGGCGACATCGACGGCGCTTTTGTCTGGTCACCCGCGCTCGGAGAGATCCGCAAGACCGGCAAGACCCTGACAGACGCGGCCCAGGTGGGTCAGTGGGGCGCACCAACGTTTGAGGTGTGGGTGGCACGCAAGGATTTTGTGCAAAAACATCCTGACGTAGTGGCCAAATTTGCCAAGGTCACGCTGGACGCCTTCGCCGACTACGCCGCCCATAAAGATGCCTGGACGGTGGATTCCGAGCCGGTACAGAAAATCGCCAAACTGACAGGTTCAAACGCCGCCGATATCCCAGAGCTGTTGGCCGGCACCACGTTCCCGGATGCGCAGGCACAGCAGACTGACGCGCTGCTTAAAGGCGGCACGGCGAAGGCGATTGGGGAGACGGCGAAGTTCTTGAAGGAACAAGGAAAGGTTGAGGCAGTGTTGCCAGACTATTCAGCGTACGTGACCGACAAATTCGTCAAGCCCTGAACCCTGTGGGAGCCGGCTTGCCGGCGATGGCGCCCTTGAAAACACCATCGCCGGCAAGCCGGCTCCTACAGAATGGGGATTACAGGGCCTTCTCGAAAATCTTCGAATTACGCTGATAGTTGTACAGCGACGCCCGCGCCGACGGCAGGCGATCCACGCTGCTCGGCACAAACCCCCGCTCACGGAACCAGTGGGCGGTGCGGGTAGTGAGGACAAACAAGGTCTTCAAGCCCTGGGCACGGGCACGCGTCTGGATTCGCTCCAGCAACACATCACCCCGCGCGCCGTGACGGTACTCCGGGTTCACCGCCAGGCACGCCAGCTCACCCGCGTCCGAATCCGCGATCTGATACAGCGCCGCACACGCGATGATCATGCCTTCGCGCTCCACCACGCTGAACTGCTCGATCTCACGCTCCAGCACCTCCCGCGAGCGACGCACCAGGATGCCCTGCTCTTCCAACGGGCTGATCAAGTCGAGCAAGCCACCGACGTCTTCAATCGCCGCTTCGCGCACCAGTTCGAATTGTTCCTGGGCTACCAGCGTACCGCCGCCGTCCCGGGTGAACAGCTCAGTGAGCAAGGCGCCGTCTTCGGCGTAGCTGACAATATGGCTGCGCCCTACTCCACCCCGGCAGGCCTCGGCGGCCGCATCCAGCAATTCAGCCTGATAGTTACTGCTGCCCAGGCGCTGCAAATGAGCCGGCACTTGTTGCGGGCGCAGTTCGCGCACCAGGCGACCGTTTTCATCGATCAGGCCCATGTCTGCGCCGAACAGCAGCAGCTTGTCAGCGCCCAGGTCAATGGCGGCGCGAGTGGCGACGTCTTCGCAGGCCAGGTTGAAGATTTCACCGGTCGGCGAGTAGCCCAACGGCGACAGCAGCACGATCGAGCGTTCATCCAGCAGGCGGTTGATACCCTTGCGGTCGACACGGCGCACTTCGCCGGTGTGGTGGTAGTCGACGCCTTCCAATACGCCGATCGGACGCGCCGTCACCAGGTTGCCGCTGGCCACCCGCAGGCGCGAACCCTGCATCGGCGACGAGGCCATGTCCATGGACAGGCGCGCTTCGATGGCAATACGCAGCTGGCCAACCGCGTCGATCACACACTCCAGCGTCGCGGCATCGGTGATGCGCAAGCCTTCGTGGTACGCCGGGGTCAGGCCGCGTGCTTCAAGGCGCGCTTCGATCTGTGGGCGCGAACCGTGGACCAATACCAATCGCACGCCCAGGCTGTGGAGCAGCACTAGGTCGTGGACGATATTGCCGAAGTTGGGGTGTTCCACACCGTCGCCGGGCAACATGACCACAAAGGTGCAGTCGCGATGAGCGTTGATGTAAGGGGAAGCGTGACGAAGCCAATTAACGTAGTCGGGCATGGAACCTGGGCCTGTAATAAAAAGCAGCCGAAAAAGGATGGATCGTGAAAGCGCACAGCAGGCTGATGGTTATCGTCGGAACAGGCTTGGCGACACGCTCACTCTCCTTCTATGTACGAACAGGCAGGGGTTAATTTATGCAGGTTTCAGGCAGTAATGTTCGATCAGTTCCCGCAATAGACGCACTGTAGGCGTCAAGCGTGACATTTCGAGGTACTCGCCCGGCTGATGGGCGCAGGCGATGTCGCCAGGGCCGAGCACCAGGGTTTCACAACCCAGGCGCTGAAGATAAGGCGCTTCGGTGCCGAACGCTACTGCTTCGGCACGGTGGCCGGTCAATCGTTCCGCAACCCGCACCAGTTCGGCATCTTCCGGCTGTTCGAAGGGTGGTACTTCGGGGAACAGTGGCGCGTAATCAATCTTGACCTGATGGCGCTCGGCCAACGGCTGGAGCTTCTGCCGGATGGCATCGCGCAGCACCTGCGGGTCCATCCCGGGCAGAGGGCGCAGGTCGAATTCCAGGGAACACTGGCCGCAGATGCGGTTGGGGTTATCACCGCCGTGGATGCAGCCGAAGTTCATGGTCGGTTGCGGCACACTGAATTGCGGGTTGCGATACTCGCGCTGCCAGGCCAGGCGCAAACCACGCAGTTCGCCAATGGCGTCGTGCATGGCTTCCAGGGCGCTGTGGCCCAGGCGGGGGTCCGATGAATGGCCGCTTTGGCCAAGGATGTCGATGCGTTCCATCATCACGCCTTTGTGCAGGCGGATGGGCTTGAGCCCGGTCGGCTCGCCGATCACCGCGGCGCGACCCAGCGGGCGCCCCGCTTCGGCCAGTGCGCGGGCGCCGGACATGGAGCTTTCTTCATCGCAGGTCGCAAGGATCAGCAGTGGCTGCTTGAACGGCTGATCCAGCAGCGGCAACACCGCCTCGATGGCCAAGGCAAAAAACCCCTTCATGTCGCAACTGCCCAATCCGACCCAACGGCCGTCTACTTCCGTCAGCTTGAGCGGATCGGTCTTCCACAGCGCCGCGTCATAGGGGACGGTGTCGCTATGCCCCGACAGCACCAGGCCACCAGGGCCACTGCCGAAGCTGGCCAGCAGGTTGAATTTGCCAGGGCTGACTTGCTGGATGTCGATGGCAAAACCCAGGTCACCCAGCCAACTGGCGAGCAAATCGATCACCGGGCGGTTGGTCTGGTCGAGAGACGCCTGGGTGCAACTGACCGACGGTGCGGCAATCAGCGCGGCAAACTGCTCTTTCATGGACGGTAACGGCATGCGCGGTCTCTCTACTTCCCGGATGAGCCTCACTATAGAACCATCTGCACGACACAATAAACCGTTGCGGCACGTTGCCGGGCTCAGTCCTGTACACTGCACGACCTTGGCAGCCACTCTTTTCCCCGGCTGCGCTCCCGATCCTGGATTTTCCGGCCATGCAGAAAGAAACTGAAATCAAGCTCCGCGTCAGCCGCGAGACCCTCGCCGCGCTGCGTGAGCACCCGCTCCTGAAAAAACGCAACAAAAGTGGCTGGGAACGCCGTGAGTTGATGAACCAGTACTTCGACACCCCCGAGCGCGACCTGGCCCAGGCCAAAGTCGCCCTGCGCTTGCGCAAGGACGGTGACGACATCATCCAGACCCTCAAGACCCGTGGCCAAAGCGTCGCCGGCTTGTCGGAACGTAACGAGTACAACTGGGAATTGCCCAAAGCCAAGCTCGATGTGAAGAAGCTCGACGGCGAATGCTGGCCCGAGCAACTGGCCGAGTTGGACAAGAAAACCCTCAAGCCGATCTTCACCACCGACTTCGTGCGTGAACGCGCCGAAATCGCCTGGGGCCGTGGCAAGGCCAAGGTGGTGATCGAAGCCGCCCTGGACCTCGGCCATGTGGTGGTCGGCAAGCAGAAAGAAGAAATCTGCGAACTCGAACTGGAACTGCGCGAAGGTGAGCCGGCCGCGTTGCTGGAACTGGCCGCCGAACTGGCCGCGACCCTGGCGCTGATGCCCTGTGACATCAGCAAGGCCGAACGCGGCTACCGCCTGTACGACGCCAGCAGCTACTCCCTGAGCATGCCCGCGCCACAACTGCACGCTGAAATGCCACTGGACGACGCCTTCGCCGCGATCATGTGGCACCTGCTCGGCAGCAGCCAGCGCCTGGCCGAGCAATACCGGTTCAATGGCCACTGGCGTCTGCTGCAGGACTGGGTCGACAACCTCGGCGAACTGCGCGCCCTGATCGGTAGCCTCGGCCAGGCCGCACCGCGCCAATCCACCAGCGAACTGCGCAGCGCACTGGATGCATTGCTTGAAGACTGGCGCCCGCTGGTTCAGGCCGGTGATGACGATGAAGACATTCGCAAAGCCGCGCCGGAACAATTCGTCGAAGAATTGGACGACGTGCGCTGGGGCCTGTTCTCACTGAACGCTTCGCGCTGGCTGCTGGCCCGCACCTGGACCGCAGACCGCAACGTACGGGGCAACCGCCAAGGCGCTGCGCAGATCACCAACTGGCTGCCGCGCCTGTTGGCCGACGATGCCGTCGCCCTGCAACTGCCGCGCTACCAACAACAGCCGGAAGACCTGGCTGAGCAACTGCCGCGTATCGAACGTATCCAGGCCTGGCTGCACCACGCGCGTCAGGTGGTGGACATCCCGGAACTCGACCGCCTGTATGGCGAGCTGAACAAGCTGGTTCAGCTGGCCAACCAGCCAATCACCGACGAGTCGCTGGATGCGCGGATGCATCAGGCGATTGCGGTGTATCAGAACCGTGCCTGGAAGACCTTGTTGCGTCTGTAAGTTCGCTGTCGCCGGCTCCTGCACTGTCCCTGTAGGAGCCGGCTTGCCGGCGATAAGGCCATCCCTGTCAGCGCAATACTGGCAGGCTGGTGGTGGACTTGATCTCGGACAACGCCACAATCGAGTTGACCTCCTGAATCCCCGGCACCATCGACAGTTTCTCAAAGAAAAACCGCTCATACGCCTCGATGTCCGAGGTGACGATGCGCAGCAGAAAATCCACCGCCCCCATCAGCACATAACACTCCAATACTTCCGGAAACCCACGAATCGCATCGGTGAACTCGGTGAAGTTGGAACGTCCGTGGGCGTTGAGTTTTACCTCGGCGAAAATCTGCGTATTGAGGCCGATCTTCTTGCGGTCCAGCAGGGTCACCTGGCCACGAATCACGCCCTCTTCTTTCAGCCGCTGGATCCGCCGCCAGCACGGTGACTGAGACAGCCCCACCTGTTCGGCGATCTGCGCGCTGGAAAGCGAGGCGTCCTCTTGCAACAGAGCCAGGATACGGCGGTCGTAGGCGTCCAGCTCGCTGTGCATATAAATACCTGTTATGGCGCTTATCTTGAATTGAATGAGTCGATTAATCGAATAACAGGCTCATCTTAGATAAGAAATCTCCCGAGGCGAATGTAAAAATTTCTCCAGCCGATTTAGGAGAGCCCGCATGCACGCCGTCGAAACCACCCACCCTGTTACCCGCGTTGATGCGTGGGCCGTGAATAGCGCCCATTGCCAGGCGCACTACCGGATCGTCGCGGAGGCGGAGCCGGACGTGTTGTGCCGGGTACTCAACTTTTTCGCCCTGCAGTTCCTCACGCCTCAGCAGGTCACAGCGTGCCGGGAAGACGATCTGCTGCACCTCGACATCGTGATCGATGGCTTGAGCTGGCACCGCGCCCAGGTGATCGGTGAAAAGATTCGAAACCTGATCAGCGTTTGCACGCTGGATCTGTGGTCCGCCGATTCCGTGGGGCCTGCGACGGTGGTGGCCGTCGCCCAGTAAAAGCCTGCAATACACGCGGGGAGGTGGATAGCCAGAGCCTGGCTAGCCTGGGATTCATGCCTACTGCCTCCCAGGAAATCCACCATGCTTGTCGATCAACGATTGGAACTGCATCAGCTGTTGCCGGCTTTGGTCGAAGGGCGACTGATCACTCCCGAAGTCGCGCAGCACTTGTCGGCATTGCCGGCCAGCAACACCGAGCATCCCCTGGAGCGCATCGCAGCCCTGGGTCCTCACCTGGAAACCCTGACCGAATGGCTTGCCCAGCAGGCCGGGCAACCTTATCTGCGCATTGATCCCTTGAAGATCGACGCGGCAGCGGTAGTGCCGCTGATGTCCCAGGCATTTGCCCAGCGCCACGCCATCCTTGCCGTAGCGGTGGACGCGCAGACCGTTACCGTCGCCAGCGCCCAGCCCTACGTCAGCAGTTGGGAAGCCGGGCTGGCCCAGGTGCTCAAGCGTTCGATCAAGCGCGTGGTCGCCAACCCCCAGGACATTGCGCGTTGCATCGGTGAGTTCTATCGGTTGGCCAAGTCCGTCAGCGGTGCCGACCAAAAGGTCGCGGCGCCCGGCCCTGTCGACCTGCTCAACCTCGGCGCCAGCGACCAGGAACCGGATGCCAACGACGCGCATATCGTCAATATCGTCGACTGGTTGTTGCAGTACGCTTTCGGCCAGCGCGCCAGTGACATCCACATTGAGCCGTGCCGCGAACACGGCCGCGTGCGCTTTCGCATCGACGGTTTGCTGCATGACGTCTATCAGTTTCCGCCCCAGGTCACGATGGCCGTGGTCAGCCGCCTGAAAAGCCTGGGGCGTATGAACGTGGCGGAAAAACGCAGGCCCCAGGACGGTCGGGTCAAGACCAAAAGTCCCACGGGGGTGGAGGTGGAGTTGCGCCTTTCCACCTTGCCGACAGCGTTTGGCGAGAAACTGGTGATGCGTATTTTCGACCCGCAGGTGCTGCTCAAGGGCTTTGACCAGCTGGGTTTGTCCGTGGATGACCAACAGCGCTGGCACACCATGACCCAGCAAACCAACGGCATCATCCTGGTCACCGGCCCGACCGGTTCCGGCAAGACCAGCACGCTCTACACCACGCTCCGACAACTGGCGACCCGCGAGATCAACCTGTGCACGGTGGAAGACCCTGTCGAGATGGTCGAGCCGGCGTTCAACCAGATGCAGGTGCAGCACAACATCGACCTGACCTTTGCCAGCGGCGTCCGCGCTCTGCTGCGCCAGGACCCGGACATCATCATGATCGGCGAGATCCGCGACCAGGAAACCGCTGAAATGGCGATCCAGGCTGCGTTGACCGGGCACCTGGTGCTGTCGACCCTGCATACCAACGATGCTCCCAGCGCGATCAGCCGCTTGCAGGAGCTGGGCATTGCGCATTATTTGATCAAAGCCACGTTGCTGGGCGTGATGGCGCAACGGTTGGTGCGGGTTCTGTGCCCCCACTGCAAACGTGCGCAGGGGGAGGTCCACGAAGCGGTGGGGTGCGTTGAATGTCGCAACAGCGGGTATCGGGGGCGGGCCGGCGTTTACGAAATCATGGTGTTGAACGAGGAACTCAAGACTCTGATCACGCCAGGGGCCGATGTGCAGGTGCTGCGCCAGGCCGCGGTGGCCCAAGGCATGTGCAGCCTGCGCAGGGCCGGCCTGCAAAAAGTCGAAGCGGGGCTGACCACGATGGCGGAAGTATTACGGGTGACCCCTGGGGATTCGGTAACAAATCCTTTGTTTGTTACGCGGTGAAACCGTTCTTATCGGTGACAAGACCGTTACAATCGGCCGAACGTCGTTTCACTGACACCATCAGATAGGGAATCGCTATGCAGATCGGAACCGTACTGCTTCTTTTCGTGGGTTTGGCCATCGCCATCCTGTTCATGGGCTTCAAGGTCGTCCCCCAGGGTTACCAGTGGACGGTCGAGCGTTTCGGCCGCTATACCAACACCCTCAAGCCTGGCCTGAACATCATCATCCCGATCATGGATCGCATCGGTCGCAAGATCAACGTGATGGAAAGCGTGCTGGATATCCCGCCCCAGGAAGTCATCACCGCCGACAACGCCACCGTGCAGATCGACGCCGTGTGCTTCTTCCAGGTGGTCAACACTGCCCAGGCCGCCTACGAGGTCAACAACCTCGAACACGCTATCCGCAACCTGCTGCAAACCAACATCCGTACCGTGCTCGGCTCCATGGAGCTGGATGCGATGCTCAGCCAACGTGACGGCATCAACGAAAAACTGCTTAAAACCGTGGACGAAGCCACCGCGCCATGGGGTATCAAGATCACCCGTATCGAGATCAAGGACATCAGCCCGCCCGCCGACCTGATGGCCGCCATGTCCGGCCAGATGAAAGCCGAACGGATCAAGCGTGCACAAATCCTCGAAGCCGAAGGCCTGCGCGCCTCGGCGATCCTGACCGCAGAAGGCAAGAAGCAGGCGCAGATCCTCGAGGCCGAAGGTAGCCGGCAGGCGGCGTTCCTTGAGTCCGAGGCCCGTGAGCGTCAGGCCGAAGCAGAGGCCCGTGCGACACAGGTGGTGTCGGAGGCGATTGCGTCGGGCAACGTGCAAGCGGTCAACTACTTTGTTGCGCAAAAATACATCGATGCCCTGGGCAAGCTGGCGTCAGCCAACAACAGCAAGGTCATCCTGATGCCGCTGGAGGCCAGCCAGGTGATCGGCGCGGTCGGCGGTATCGGCGAGATCGTCAAGGCAACGTTCGACAACAAGAAAGGCTGAGGCCAGCGCCATGTGGGATTTCCTGCAGCATCTCTCGTTCTGGGATTGGCTGGCACTGGGCACGGTGCTGTTGATTCTTGAAGTATTCGGCGCCGGCGGCTACCTGTTGTGGATGGGTATCGCGGCGGCCGCCGTGGGTGTCATCAAGTTCCTGGTGCCACCCCTTGGGCTGGAATGGCAGCTCCTACTGTTTGCCGTGTTGTCGATCTTGACGGCGGTGTACTGGTGGAAGCGCCAGCGCAGTAGCGCCAAGGCCAGTGATCAGCCGGGTCTCAATGAGCGCGGCTCGGAGCTGATCGGGCGCACCTTCATGGTGCACCAGGCGATTGTCGATGGCCGGGGCAAGGTAAAAGTCGGCGATGGCGTATGGATGGTGACCGGGCCTGACAGCCCCGTAGGCGCTCAAGTACGGGTGGTTGGCCAGGAAGGCGTGGTTTTAAAGGTTGAAACTGTTTAGTCGGTGATGGAACTCGGTTGGGTTAACTACAATCATAAAGTACAGATAACCCACCCGGAGTCACCCATCATGCGTCTCAAATATGCTGTCGCAACCCTTGCTGTGCTTTCCCTCCCTGTCGGTTCAGCCATGGCCGACAGTTTCTGGCGCAACGTCATCTCGTCGGGTGCAACCACCGGCTCGACGTACTTGACCTTCAAAGACCACAAGCTGGTGGTTGCCGCGCAAGACGACGCAGGCAGCTTCGTTGCCAGCGACGGCGGCATCCGTGGCCCGTACCTGGAAGCCGCGATGCAGAAAGTCCGCGCCGATAACCCTGGCCTGCAGGCCACGGACATGGAGCTGGCCAACGCCATCCTCGCGAAAAACGCAGTGACCGAATAACTCGGGCTGTATAAAAAATGCCGCTGTTAACAGCGGCATTTTTTTGTCCTCAATTCCTACGGTCATCGTCGCTGGGCACTACGCAAGCATTGCTGCTTTCCCAACTGAACACAGAGAAGTCCTGTCGAGCCTCAGTCTGCGGGGCAACAAGCTAAGGGTTCCTTTTTAAATAAAGCGAATCACTGCCCATGCACAAGATTGCCTACGCACTGCTGCTCTCTGCATTTACCACCGCCTACGCCCAGGCAGAAAGCTGGTACGGATCAGCCAAAATCAACAGCGCTCGCCAGAACCTCTCCAGTTCACTGCTCACCAGCCCGCGCGTGACGGACAGGGTGGACGCCCCGGACAGCAGCAAAGCATTCGTCGCCTCTTTCGCCGCCGGCTACGCCTTCGACAATGGCTGGCGTCTGGAAGGGGAATACACGATGCCGAACGACTCGACATTCAAGTCCTACTGGGCCCCCTTCAATGCCAACGTCAACAGCCTGCATGTCCAGAGCCAACGCTTGATGCTCAATGGCTATAAAGACATCCCGATCAACTCATGGTTATCGTTCTACGGTATGGCCGGGGTAGGTGTCGCTCGCATTGAAGCCGAGGGCTTTCAAACCAATGAGACCCGTCGTTTCGCCAATAACCGTCAGCATAACTTCGCCTACAGCGTAGGCTTGGGGCTGGAAGCCAAGGTCAGTGAGCAAATCACGCTGGGTACTGGTTACCGTTACATCGCCATGGGCGATGTTGAAACCGGCTACAACACCTTCGCGAACCGCGTGAACGCCCGGGATGAACAACTCAAAGGCAAGCTCAAGGAGCAGAACCTGTTTCTGGAAGCGCGTTACGCCTTCTGACCGCAGAAAATGCCGCTGTAGAAGCGGCATTTTTTTGCCCGGACGGTGACGTTTCATTCACAGGCGACAGGCTATATTCAGTCAAGCCGTGCAACCATGCCGGTACTGATACCTCGCTTACTCATCGCCAACCTGAAACGGATGCCTTCGTCGTCATGAGCCAACAGCCCTTCCTGCCGTTTTCCAAACCCACCATTGATGAAGCCACCATCTCGGCGGTCGGTGATGTATTGCGCTCGGGCTGGATCACCAGCGGGCCGAAAGTGCAGGCCTTCGAGGCGCAGTTGTCGGAATATTTTGGTGGCCGGCCGGTGCGCACCTTCAACTCGGGCACCTGCACCATGGAGATTGCCTTGCGCATCGCCGGTATCGGGCCGGGTGATGAGGTCATCACCACACCAATCTCCTGGGTTGCCACGGCCAACGTGATCCTGGAGGTGGGCGCCACCCCGGTGTTCGCCGACATCGACCCGGTGACCCGCAATATCGACCTGGCCCAGGTAGAAGCGGCCATTACCCCGCGCACCAAGGCGATCATCCCGGTGTACCTGGCCGGCCTGCCGCTGGACATGCCAATGCTGTATGCACTGGCGAACAAGTACAACCTGCGCATCGTCGAGGACGCCGCCCAGGCGCTGGGCTCCAGTTGGGATGGCGAGCGTATCGGCGCGACTGGGGATTTTGTCTCGTTCAGCTTCCAGGCCAACAAGAACATCACCTCTTCCGAGGGCGGTTGCCTGGTATTGAACAACGCCGAAGAAGCGCGGCTGGCAGAGAAATATCGCCTGCAAGGCGTTACCCGCACGGGCTTCGACGGCCTGGACGTAGACGTGCTGGGCGGCAAGTTCAATATGACCGACATCGCCGCCGCCATCGGCCTGGGGCAATTTGCCCATATCGAGAAGATCACCGCCCACCGCCAGCACCTGGCGCGTCACTATTTCAAATGCTTTGGCAGTGATTTTGAACAGCAATACGGCGCGCAGCTGCCGCCGGCTGATTTCGAAAACAGCAACTGGCACCTGTTCCAACTGGTACTGCCCGAGCGTCAGGACGGCCTGCCGGCTCGCGCCACCTTTATGGAGCAGATGCAGGCCCACGGTGTGGGCATCGGCTACCACTACCCGCCGATCCACCTGCTAAGCCTTTATCGGGCGCAGGGGTTCAAGGAGGGCATGTTCCCGGTCGCAGAAAAGGTGGGGCGTTTGATCGTGTCGTTGCCGATGTTCACGGCGATGACAGAGGCGGATGTGGAGCGGTCGGTGGCAGCAGTGAAAGCGGTTCTGAAAGCGAACTAAGCACTCACAACTGACACAATCCAATGTGGGAGCGGGCTTGCTCGCGAAAGCGGTGTATCAGAAACACATTCAGTGACTGACATTCCACTTTCGCGAGCAAGCCCGCTCCCACAGTGGGTTTTGCGTTTACTCGCCGATGGCGGCTTTGTAGCCGGCAGCATCCAGCAGGTTTTCCAGGTCAGCCGGGTTGCTTGGCTTGAGCTTGAAGATCCACGCGCCGTAAGGGTCGGAGTTCAGCAGCTCTGGTTCGCCGCTCAAGGCTTCGTTCACCGCGATGACTTCGCCAGCAATCGGCGAATAGATATCCGAAGCGGCTTTCACCGACTCAACCACACCCGCCTGGTCCGCCGCGGCAAATACGTTGCCCACTTCTGTCAGCTCAACAAACACCACATCACCCAACGCTTCCTGTGCATGGTCGGAAATACCGACGGTCACGGTGCCGTCAGCTTCCAGGCGTGCCCATTCGTGGCTTTCGGCAAAACGCAGGTCGGCAGGGATATCGCTCATAGTCTGTGTCCTCAAGAAGTAATGTCAGCGGCCTTCGGCCTGCCAAAAATAGGTTAGATCAAGGTTTTGCCATGGCGCACGAAGGTCGGTTTGACCACTCGAACCGGGTACCACTTACCGCGGATTTCCACTTCGGCCCGATCGGCAGTTGCCGTCGGTACGCGCGCCAGGGCAATGGATTTGCTCAGCGTAGGAGAGAAACTACCACTGGTGATCTCCCCTTCGCCAATATTGGCGATACGAACCACCTGGTGAGCGCGTAGAACCCCGCGTTCTTCCAGCACCAGCCCGACCAGTTTCCACTGCACACCGGCGGCTTTTTCCGCCTCCAGCGCGGCGCGGCCGATGAAATTACGCTGCGCAGGCTCCCAGGCGATGCTCCAGGCCATGTTCGACGCCAGGGGCGAAACATCCTGGTGGATGTCCTGGCCGTACAGGTTCATCCCAGCTTCCAGGCGCAGGGTATCGCGGGCGCCAAGGCCGATGGGTGAAATGCCCGCGCCCACCAAGTCGTTGAAAAAGCCCGGTGCCTGGTCGGCAGGCAGGACAATCTCCAGGCCGTCTTCGCCGGTGTAACCCGTGCGCGCGATGAACCAATCGCCATCGGCTTGGCCCTCAAAGGGTTTGAGCTGGTGGATCAGGGTGCCGCGAGACTGGGTGACCAGCTCGGCAATCTTCTGCCGGGCGTGGGGACCCTGGATGGCGAGCATGGCCAATTCAGGCCGTTCATGCAGTTGCACCTGGTGGTTACCCAACTGCGCGTGCATCCAGGCCATGTCCTGGTCGCGGGTGGCGGCATTGACCACCAGCCGATAGGCGGACTCGGTTCGGTAGACAATCATGTCGTCCACCACGCCGCCCTTTTCGTTGAGCATGGCGCTGTACAACGCACGGCCGCAGCCATGCAGACGTTCGACATCATTGGCCAGCAGGTGCTGGAGCCATTCCTTGGCCTGGGGGCCGGTGACATCGATCACGGTCATATGAGATACATCGAACACCCCGCAGTCGCGTCGCACCTGATGGTGCTCTTCAACTTGCGAGCCGTAGTGCAGAGGCATATCCCAACCGCCAAAATCGACCATTTTCGCGCCGAGGGCGAGATGCAGGTCATACAGAGGCGTACGCTGTCCCATGGGTTTCTCCTTCCGGGCGTGGCGAAGGTGCGCAGCGTTGCCGTTCGTGCCGGACACCTTGGATTACAAGGCCTGCAGCCACGCCCAGCGACTCGATCCGAAAGACGGACCGCACCGAATGCCGCGCATTGTAGCCGCAAGCCGTAGGACTGGCACCTAACCGATTTGCCGAGCCGAACGTCGGATCAGCCCGATCACCGGCAACAGCCCCACCAGAACCAGGCTCAACGCGGGCAAAGAAGCCCGCGCCCACTCGCCTTCGCTGGTCATTTCAAAGATCCGCACCGCCAGCGTGTCCCAGCCGAATGGGCGCATCAGCAGGGTAGCGGGCATTTCCTTGAGCACATCGACGAACACCAGCAGCGCTGCGCTCAAGGTCCCCGGCAGCAGCAACGGCAGATACACTTTGCAAAACAGTCGTGGGCCACTCACACCCAGACTGCGTGCAGCCTCCGGCAAGGACGGTCGGATGCGCGCCAGGCTGTTTTCCAACGGCCCGTAGGCCACCGCCAGGAATCGCACCAAATATGCCAGCACCAACGCCGACAGGCTGCCCAACAGCAACGGCTTGCCCGCCCCGCCGAGCCAGCCGGACAGCGGCACCACCAGTTCACGGTCCAAGTAGCTGAACGCCAACATGATCGACACCGCCAGCACCGAGCCCGGCAAGGCATAGCCAACATTCGCCAGGCCGATGCCGGAGCGGATTGCCCGCGTTGGCGCCAGGCGGTTGGCAAAGGCCAGCACCAGCGCCACGCTCACGGTGATCAGGGCGGCGATGCCACCCAGGTACAGGGTGTGGATGATCAGGCCGGAATAACGCTCATCCAGATCGAAGCGGCCGCGCTGCCAGAACCAGGCCACCAGTTGCAGCATCGGGATGACAAAGGCACAGGCGAACACCAGGCCGCACCAGCCACTGGCGGCCGCCGCCTTGAACCCGCGCAAGTGGTACAGCGCCTTGCCCCGTGGTCGTTCGTTACTTGGGCGGCTCGCACCACGGGCGCGGCGCTCACCGTACAGCACCAGCATCACCACCAGCAGCAAGAGGCTGGCCAATTGGGCGGCGCTGGACAGGCTGAAAAAGCCGTACCAGGTCTTGTAGATGGCGGTGGTGAACGTATCGAAGTTGAATACCGAGACCGCACCGAAATCCGCCAGGGTTTCCATCAATGCCAAGGCCACCCCGGCGCCAATCGCTGGCCGCGCCATGGGCAGGGCCACGTGCCAGAACGCTCGCCATGGCGATTGCCCCAGCACCCGCGCCGCTTCCATCAGGCCTTTGCCCTGGGCCAGGAATGCAGTGCGCGCCAGCAAGTAGACGTAGGGGTAAAACACCAGCACCAGCACGATAATCACGCCACTGGTAGAGCGCACCCTTGGCAGCCTCAAGCCGGTGCCGAACCATTCACGCAGCAGGGTTTGCACGGGGCCGGAGAAGTCCAGCAGGCCCACAAACACAAACGCCAGCACATACGCAGGAATGGCAAAGGGCAGCATCAGCGCCCAGTCGAGCCAACGTCGGCCGGGGAATTCGCAGAGGCTGGTCAGCCAGGCCAGGCTGACCCCCAACACCGTCACGCCCACGCCGACACCCAACACCAGGGTCAGGGTGTTGGCCAGCAGCCGCGGCATCTGGGTTTCCCAGAGGTGGGACCAGATCTGGTTGTCAATGCTTTGCCAGGACAGCAACAGCACGCTCAGCGGCAGCAGCACCAGGGCGGCGACAGTGAAGACCGGCAGGTACCAGCGGCGTTGGGCGGGGTGGGCCAAGGAAAAGCTCTCAGAGAAATGAAGATTTTGAAGGCACAGCTAACCAATGTGGGAGCGGGCTTGCTCGCGAATGCAGTGTATCAGTCACACATGTATCGACTGACACGACGCTTTCGCGAGCAAGCCCGCTCCCACATTTCGATCTGCGGCGTTTTACAAATTTAGTTCCAGCCAGCCCGATCCATCAACCGAATCGCCTCGGCCTGGCGCTTGCCCGCCACTTCCACCGGCAAGGTGTCCGCCACGAACTTGCCCCAGGTCGCCACTTCGGCCGACGGCGGTACCGCCGGGTTGGCCGGGAACTCCTGGTTTACGTCGGCAAAGATCTTCTGCGCCTCAGGCGTGGTCATCCACTCCACCAGCGCCTTGGCCGCTTCCGGGTGCGGCGCGTGCTGGGTCAGGCCGATGCCCGACAGGTTCACATGCACGCCACGGTCACCCTGGTTCGGCCAGAACAGTTTCACGGCCAGGTCCGGCTTCTGCTTGTGCAGGCGACCGTAGTAGTAGGTGTTGACGATCCCCACGTCGCACTGCCCGGCGTTGATGGCTTCGAGCACCGCGATGTCATCCGAGAACACGTCGGTGGAGAGGTTGTTGACCCAACCTTTGACGATCTCTTCGGTTTTAGCCGCACCGTGGGTCTCGATCAAGGTGGCGGTCAGCGACTGGTTGTAGACTTTTTTCGCCGTGCGCAGGCACAAGCGGCCTTCCCACTGTTTGTCCGCCAGGGCTTCGTAAGTGGTGAGGTCACCCGGTTTTACCCGGTCGGTGGAATAGGCGATGGTCCGCGCGCGCAGGCTCAGGCCGGTCCAGGTGTGTTTGGAAGAGCGATATTGCAGGGGAATATTCTTGTCGATCACCGCGGAGGTGAACGGCTGCAGGATACCCATTTGCTCGGCCTGCCACAGGTTGCCAGCATCAACGGTGAGCAGCAGGTCGGCCGTGGCGTTTTCGCCCTCAGCCTTGATGCGCTGCATCAGTGGGGCTTCCTTATCGGTGATGAACTTCACCTGCACACCCGTCTTCTGGGTATAGGCGTCAAACACCGGCTTGATCAGCTCGTCGATGCGCGAGGAGTAGACCACCACTTCGTCGGCGGCCTGCACGGTGGTGCTGCCGATCAGGGTAAGTGCCAGAGCAGTCAGGAGGCGCTTGGGTGCCAACATGGGGGCAGTCTCTCATTTGCAAAAAGAGGGCAAATGATAAGGACTGGCATTTAGTGGCGCTTGGTGGAGGCGTTACCAGATGTTGCGTAACCGAAATCTGCGGTGCGCCTGACGGCCTCACCCCAGCCAAAGTATCTAAACAACGTCGTAGCAACCAACGCTAACCACGATGCGAAGCGAGCCGCTCTTGATCTTGATCTTGATCTTGATCTTGATCTTGATCTTGATCTTGATCTCGATCCTGCTTTTGATCTTAGGCGCCCCATCAAACACGCTGGCCGGAATTCGACAGGGATTTGGGGGGTAAACCGGCAGGGATGCCGGTTTAGCCGCCCCGCGCCATGGATGGCGCGTGGCGGCGGCCCCCCAAATACCTGTCGGATTACGGGCACACCGAGCCTAAGCGAGGTGCCGAGTGTTGGGGCAAGAGCCTTTTGGTTACTTTTGGGCTCTTTTCAAAAGTGACCCGCCGTAAGGGCGGACCCCATAGCAGCCGTTACCCAAGTAACGGATATGTATCCGGTCTGATCAAACATCCAGGTCGGCTGTCAGGCCGCCTTCGCAGGCAAGCCAGCTCCCACATTTGGATTGCGGGGTGACAGTTAGGTCGCCATCGCTGGCAAGCCAGCTCCTACAGTTAGATCGTGAGGCGACAGATAGATAGCGGTCGTCTGTCGGGCAGGCTTCGCCGGCAAGCCGGCTCCTACAGGGTATCGGGTGTCCGTTCAGGGTTTGGCAAGGTCGGGCAAGTCACCGGTCAGGCCCAACGCCTGGCGCACAAACACCGCCTTGGCTTCAGGCAACTGATCAACCATCTTCAGGCCAGCATTGCGCAACCAACGCAACGGCAACTGATCCGCCTGGAACAAGCGCTCAAAACCTTCCATCGCCGCCATCAACGCCAGGTTATGCGGCATACGCCGCCGCTCGTAACGGCTCAGCACCTTCACATCCGCCAGGCGCTCACCGCGCTCGGTTGCCGCCAACAGCACCTCGGCCAACACCGCTGCATCCAGAAAACCCAGGTTCACACCCTGCCCCGCCAACGGATGGATGACGTGAGCCGCGTCGCCAATCAACGCCAGGCCTTCGGCCACATAGCGCTTGGCGTGGCGCTGACGCAGTGGCACGCAGACGCGCGGGTCGGCGCTCAGCACCGTACCGAGCCGCCCTTCAAAGGCGCGCTCCAGTTCACGGCAGAAGCTTTCATCATCCAATGCCATCAAGCGTTCAGACTCGGCCGGCGTGGTCGACCAGACGATCGAACACCAATCCTCCTGCCCATCCCGCACCAGCGGCAAAAACGCCAGCGGGCCGGTGTCGGTAAACCGTTGCCACGCCGTGCGCTGGTGCGGCTGGCTGCTGCGAACGCTGGTGACGATGGCGTTATGCAGGTAATCCCATTCGCGGGTCGCGGTGCCGGTCAGGCGGCGCACGGCGGAGTTGGCGCCATCAGCGGCCACCACCAGCGGCGCGCGCAGCTTGCGGCCATCGGCCAAGGTCAGCAGCCACTCATCGCCAGAGCGGCGCATCTGTTCCAGGCGTGCATTGGCCAGCAGGCCCAGGTCGCAGTCGTGCAAGCGGTCGAGCAAGGCATCCTGAACCACGCGGTTCTCGACGATGTGCCCGAGCACGTCGGCATGCACACTGGCCGCCGAGAAATGGACCTGCCCGGTGCCGCTGCCGTCCCACACCTGCATCTCGCCGTAGGGGCTGGCGCGCCGCGACACAATGCCGTCCCACACGCCCAGGCGTTCGAGGATGCGCTGGCTGGCAGCCGACAAGGCGCTCACCCGGGGCTCGAAGGCCGCGTCACGGTCGAACGGCTTGACACTCAACGGGCTGCCATCAAGCAGCAGCACCTGCAGGCCACTGCCCTGCAACGCCAGCGCCAGGGCGCTTCCGACCATTCCGGCCCCGACAATCAGCACATCTGCGCGCATGTCCATGCTTTAAGCCTGTCTCACTGGCGGCTTGCGCCGCACGTAAAGGGTTTTGTCGACCCGCGCCACCAGGGTGCCGGAGCCGTCATGAATCTGCACCTTGAGGTGGGGCAGGTACTTCTCGCCACCTTCGGTGTGTCGACGGATCTCGTCCAGCAAGGCCTCGTCGATGGAAAATTCGGCATACACCGGGCCTTTGCCGGGCGAAACGAAGTCGATACTCGCGGCCTTGTCCCACACGATGTAGTCGCGGCCCAGGTTCTCCATCAGCATCAGCATGTAGAACGGGTCAACCATCGAATACAGGCTGCCGCCGAATTGCGTGCCGACATAGTTGCGGTTGTACCAGCCCAGGCCCATGCGCACTTTGACGTGACGAAAATCGGCGCTCATGTGCCGTACGCTGACCCCCGCACCCAGATACGGTGGGTACAGGGTCATGATCCAACGCAACAACCGTGCCTTGCCCAGGCGCTCGATCAACCACTTACGCATCGGGACGCGTGCCCAGGCCCATGGCCTGACGGGCGAACCAGCGCTTGGCCGGCGGCAACAGGTCCAGGCCCAGCAGGCCCATGTTGCGGCCTAGCGCTACCAGCGGCTGGGCGCTGCCAAACAGGCGCGTCACCTGGTCAGAAAAGCCCACGGTGAGTTTCTGGTCCAGGCGCTGGCGCTCGCGATAGCCTTGCAAGGTTGCCAGGTCTCCCGGCACCTGCGGCCCGGCCAGCAAGGCCTCGGCCAAGGCATTCGCATCACGCAGGGACAGGTTGAAGCCCTGCCCGGCAATCGGATGCAGGCTGTGGGCGGCGTTGCCGAGGACCGCCAGGTGGGAACGCACTTGTTCCTCGGCTTCCACCAGCGTCAGCGGATACAGGTGACGCGCCCCAACCTGTTTAAGCGTGCCCAGGCGGTAGCCGAACACGCCCTGCAATTCACTCAAGAAGCTGCGTTCGTCGAGGCTGGCCAGGCGCTGCGCGTCCATGCCGATGCGGGTCCAGACCAGCGCGCAGCGGTTGTCCGGCAATGGCAGCAGGGCCATCGGGCCTTCATCGGTGAAGCGTTCAAAGGCTTCGCCGTTATGGGATTCACTCGGGGTGATGTTGGCGATCAGCGCGCTCTGGTTGTACGGGCGGGTTTTCACACCGATGCCCAACTGTTCGCGCAACCCGGAGCGGCCACCATCGGCCAATACGGCGAGGTCGCACTCCAGCACGGTTTCATCGTTGAGGGTCAGGCGGTAGCCATCGGGCAGCGGTTCCATGCGCGTGACTTCCGCCGGGCAACGCCAGCTGACCACGTCTTTGTCCAGGCCTTGCCACAGGCATTGGCCCAACCAGGCGTTTTCCACTACGTAACCGAGGGCCGGCACGCCCTCCTCCATGGCAGACAAACGTGCGGTGGAAAACCTTCCACGGTCCGACACGTGGATCTGCTTGATCGGCTCGGCACGCCGGGAAATGTCCTGCCACAGGCCCAGGCGCTGATAGATCTGTCGAGCGCCAAAGGACAGCGCTGAAGAGCGCGCATCGTAACTCGGTTGGTAGCTATCGCCCGGCGCGAAAGGTTCGATCAGCACGATCTTCCAGCCACGCGCCTTGGCCCCGGCCTGCAACGCCAGCGCCAGGCTGGCGCCCACCAGGCCGCCGCCGATGATCGCCAGATTGACCCGGCTCATCGGGCAGCCGCCATCAGCGCTTCGATATCGGCGACGGTCTTGGGCACGCCGCCGGTCAGGATTTCACAGCCTTGCTTGGTCACTACCACGTCGTCCTCGATGCGCACGCCAATGCCACGCCATTTCTTTGCCACAGTCTGGTTGTCCGGCGCAATGTAGATCCCCGGCTCCACGGTCAATGCCATGCCGACCTCCAGCACACGCCATTCGCCGCCCACTTTGTACTCGCCCACGTCATGCACATCCATGCCCAGCCAGTGCCCGGCGCGGTGCATGTAGAAGGCACGGTAGGCTTCGCTGGCGATCAGTTCGTCGACTTCACCCTGGAGCAGCCCCAGCTCGACCAGCCCGGAGGTAATCACACGCACCGTCGCTTCATGTGCCTGGTTCCAATGTTTGTTCGGCGCGATCTCGGCAAAGGCGGCTTCCTGGGAGGCCAGCACTATCTCGTAGATCGCCTTCTGTTCCGGCGAAAACTTGCCATTCACAGGCCAGGTGCGGGTGATGTCGCTGGCATAGCAGTCGATTTCGCAACCGGCATCGATCAGCACCAGGTCGCCGTCCTTGAGCACCGCGTCATTCTGCTGGTAATGCAGGATGCAGCTGTTGCGCCCGGCAGCGACGATGGAGCCATAGGCCGGCATCTTCGCGCCGCCCTTGCGAAACTCGTAATCCAGCTCGGCTTCCAGGCTGAATTCGTGCATCCCGGCGCGGCTGGCCTGCATCGCCTTCACGTGGGCGGCGCAGGAGATTCGCGCAGCCTCGCGCATCACCTTCACTTCTGCCGCCGATTTATACAGACGCATATCGTGGAGCAGATGATCCAGGGCAACGAATTCGTTCGGCGGCTGGGCGCCCAGGTGCGCTTTAGAGCGGATCACGTTGATCCACTCCATCAGGTGTCGGTCGAATTCAGCGTTGCTGCCCATCGCCGAATACACCCGGTCGCGGCCTTCAATGAGGCCGGGCAGGATGTCGTCGATATCGGTGATGGGGAAGGCATCGTCGGCGCCAAAGTCGCGGATCGCGCCTTCAGTACCGGCGCGCAGGCCGTCCCACAGTTCGCGTTCGGCATTGCGCTCGCGGCAAAACAGCACGTACTCGCCGTGCTGGCGACCGGGCATCAGCACGATCACCGCTTCCGGCTCGGGGAAGCCGCTCAGGTACTGGAAGTCACTGTCCTGGCGGTACACATGCTCGACATCGCGGTTGCGGATCGCCACGGCGGCGGCCGGCAGGATCGCGATGCTATTGGGTTCCATCTGCGCCATGAGCGCCTTGCGGCGTCGGGTGTATTCCGCTCGGGGGATATGGATCATGGGCAGATGGGCTTCCTTTCTTAGTGCAGCGACGGCTTGGGCGCAGCAGGCTCAGCGGACTTCTTGGTCTCGGTGAACAGCAGCAGCGGCGCGACGCGCAGGTATTCCATCACTTCCATGTAGTCGCTTTCGCCGTCCTCGGACTCTTCCAGGGCATCTTGCACCTGGGAGATAGCGGCCAGATCCTGCAGCACTTCCTGGGCATCGGTGCTCAGGTCCAGGCCGCCGGCGTTGACGCCGAAACCGTGGAGGAAGCCTTGGCACCATTGGCCCAGGGCGGCGGCGCGCTCGGCGAGCGGTGCGTCGTCGGTCGGCAGCAGCAGGACCACGGTGACGTCATCACCGGTCAGCTCGCCCTTGACCATCTCTTGCAGGCCGATCAGCGCGTTGCGCACGTTGTCGGTCGGTTCGGTTTCCAGCAGCTCGGCCACGTCAGCCAGCCAGTTGTCGGCATCAAAGCCAACGCCAGTGCAGCTGCGGCCCAACAACACGCCGTGCAGTTCGGCAGGCGAGCAAGGGTGGCCGCTGGTGCTCAGCAGTTTGGAAAAAGCGTCGTAC
Organism: Pseudomonas sp. AC112; assembly: GCF_979253545.1. Lineage (NCBI taxonomy): Bacteria > Pseudomonadati > Pseudomonadota > Gammaproteobacteria > Pseudomonadales > Pseudomonadaceae > Pseudomonas > Pseudomonas sp. AC112. Next base: position 2,546,528 of record NZ_CEEDCM010000001.1, on the reverse strand, counting down.
GGGGAGTTCTGAATAGGCATGGTGAGCTAGGCGCCAGACGGCGCAATGTCTAGAATGGAGCGCTGTATCCTAGCACCGGCAGACGTACCAAGACTATCAAGGGCGTCAGATCGTTTATCCTGCAGTTGCCATTCATCAGACAAATCCAGTGGAACCCAATGGAAGACACCGACCTGCAAGCGCTGATGGCCAGACTCGAATTGCTAATTACCCGGGTCGAGCAACTAAAGAGTCAAAACGGACTCCTATTAGCTCAGGAAAAGACCTGGCGCGAGGAACGCGCTCACCTCATTGAAAAAAACGAAATCGCCCGGCGTAAGGTCGAATCGATGATTTCGCGCCTGAAGGCCCTGGAGCAAGACTCATGAGTTCAAGCAATAGCGTCACCGTGCAGATCCTCGATAAAGAGTATTCGATCATCTGCCCCCAGGAAGAGCGCAACAACCTGGTGAGCGCCGCCCGCTACCTGGATGGCAAGATGCGTGAGATCCGCAGCAGCGGCAAAGTGATTGGTGCCGATCGCATCGCCGTGATGGCCGCGCTGAATATCACCCACGATTTGCTGCATAAGCAGGAACGCCCTGACGTGCAGGCCAGCGGCTCGACGCGTGAGCAGGTGCGTGACCTGCTGGAACGTGTTGATCTGGTGCTTTCCAGCGATTCAGACGCACCCAAGGGCTGATTGCCGCGACTGTTTGAGGTATACTCGCCCCACTCCCTGGCGTGTTTGCCAGTCGGCGATGTCCCTGAGCCGATTCGCACTACCCTGGAAGTTGCACGTTGGGCTGGTGTGCATGTCCGCTAGACGGAAAGCCTTAAAGCCTACTGCATCTTCCACCTTGAACTTTCGGGTTCAAGGGCTAAGTCGACAGCGGCTCTGTCGGGGAGCCTGAATTCCCAAACTCAATGCCAGTCCTCGGACTGGCATTGTTTTATGAGCCGAAAACCATGACCGAACCTGCGCCGCTTTCCCGTCCGCAACTTCGACGCATGTTGCGCAAAGCCCGCCGCGCCCTCACGCCGAGCGAGCAACGCCGGGCCGCCCACGGCCTGTATCGGCAACTGGCACAGCACCCGCTGTTTCGCCGGGCCAAACATATCTCTTTGTATCTACCGACGGACGGTGAAATCGATCCGCGCCTGCTGCTGCGCGCAGCCCAGCGCCGGGGCAAGGCCACCTACCTGCCGGTGCTCAGCGCGTGGCCGCGGACCAAGATGGTGTTCCAGCGCGTAAGGCCTGGGGAAAAGCTGCTGCCCAACCGTTTTCGCATCCTGGAGCCACGGGCGAACATCAACCGCCAACGCAAAGTCTGGGCGCTGGACCTGGTGTTGCTGCCGTTGGTTGGATTCGATGATGCGGGAGGGCGCCTGGGCATGGGCGGCGGGTTCTACGACCGCAGCCTGGCCTACCTGGCGCGCCGCCAAAGCTGGCGCAAGCCGACGCTGCTGGGCCTGGCCCATGAATGTCAGAAGGTTGAACGGTTGGCACAGGCAAGTTGGGATGTGCCGCTGGCGGGCACCGTCACCGATAAGCATTGGTATAGTGCGAAGACGCCACTGGAGTCAGCGGCGCCTTGAAGAAGGGTCAGCGCTTGAACGGTTGTGGCTGCTGCTGAGCCAGTTCAACGGGAGCATCGGTCTTGTTCGACCACAAGCTTTGGGCATACCCGGTGGTCACGACGCCCAGACCAAACAAAATCACCAAAATCCATAGTAAATCCGGTTTACGTTGCATCGATTGCCCCCCTTCAGGCACCTCGTACACGATGACAACAACGTTCCAAAGTAGTCCGTTGCAGCTGCGTCAAGCTTTAAAAGCCGGCATTCTGCGGTAACGTGAACCAACACGCAAACCTTGGCGCCAACCGACTGTCGGTTTGTCATCAAATTGCCTGACAACTTGCCCACGCCCTTTTTCAGGAGCCCAAAAATGGCCTATTGGCTGATGAAATCCGAGCCCGACGAACTCTCTATCAAAGGCCTGGAAAAGCTCGGCGAAGCCCGTTGGGACGGAGTGCGCAACTACCAGGCGCGCAACTTCCTGCGCGCGATGGCGGTGGGTGACACGTTTTTCTTCTATCACTCCAGTTGCCCGGAGCCGGGTATTGCCGGCATCGGCAAAATCGTCGAGGCGGCCTACCCGGACCCCACCGCGCTCGAACCAGAAAGCCATTACTTCGACGCCAAGGCCACTCCGGAGAAAAACCCGTGGAGTGCGATCAATGTGGCGCACGTGCAGACCTTCCCCAAGGTCCTCGGTCTTGGCTACCTGAAGCAGCAGACGGCCCTTGCCGAGCTGCCCCTGGTGCAAAAAGGCAGCCGGCTATCGGTGATGGCCGTCACGCCAGAGCAATGGGCTGCCGTGCTCAATTTGCTTTAACTGACCGGTATCAAGGCCCCGCCGGGGCAAACCGTTCAAACTAGGACGCTAATGCCGCAGGAAGCAGCCATGTCAACGAATCACCGCACCTCCCGCCTTTTCGCCATCGCACTCATTGCCCTGTTGCTGGGTGCCGGCGGCTTCGGTTACTGGCGTTCCACCCAGGACCGCCTGCCCGAAGGCCTGAGCATGGGCAATGGCCGCCTGGAATCCACCGAAGTGCAGATCGCCGCCAAGATCCCCGGGCGCCTGGCCGACGTGCGCGTGGACGAAGGCGACAAGGTGCTCAAGGGCCAACTGCTCGCACGCATGGACACCCGCACCCTCGAAGCCCAGCGCGCGCAGGCCGAAGCCGAAGTGCTGCGCGCCAAGGAAAACTTCGCCGCCGCCGAAGCCAACGTCCAACTGCGCCAGAGCGAACAACTGTTGGCCAACCAGGAACTCAAGCGCACCCAGGAGCTGTACAAGCGTGGCTTCGCCAGCAGCCAACTGATTGATCAGCAGCAGGCACGGCAAAATACCGGCAATGCCGCTGTGATTGCCGCGCAAGCCCAGGTCAACTCCGTGAAGGCCGCCATCGGCGCCGCCGAGGCCCAAGTGGCTCAGCTCACCAGCGAGATCGATGACAGCAGCCTGCGCGCGCCCATCGACGGCATTATCCAGCTACGCCTGGCCGAGCCGGGTGAAGTGCTGGGCGCGGGCGGCCGTGTACTGCTGTTGATCGATCCCAATGATCAATACATGAACCTCTACCTGCCGGCCTCCGTCACCGGCCGCCTGACCGTCGGCAGCGATGCGCGCATCCTGCTCGACGCCCTGCCCGACCAGCCACTGCCGGCCAAGATCAGCTTTGTCGCGGCCAAATCCCAGTTCACGCCCAAGGAAGTGGAAACCCGCGACGAACGCCAGAAACTGGTGTTCCGCGTCAAACTGCGCCTGACCCAACCCAGCGCCGTGCCCCAGGCCAAGCCCGGCATGCCCGGCGCAGGCTATGTGCGCACGGCTGACATTGACTGGCCGGCCAACCTGCAATGACCGCCCTGGCGCTGCAGGCCACGGGGATCAACCACCGCTACGGCAAGCAGCAGGCCCTGGTCGACATCGCCTTCAGCTTGCCGGCCGGTACACGCTGCGGCTTGATTGGCCCGGATGGCGCGGGCAAGTCGAGCCTGTTGGGTTTGATCGCCGGGGTCAAAAAGCTCCAGGACGGCCAGTTGCAGGTGCTCGGCGGCGCCATTGATGACCGCCGCCACCGCAACAGCCTGTACCCACGCATTGCCTTTATGCCCCAGGGGTTGGGCGGCAACCTGTACCCCGAGCTGTCCATCAGCGAAAACATCCGTTTCTTTGCCACCCTGTTCGGCCTGTCAAAAGCCGATTGCGACCAGCGCATGCACAACCTGTTGCTGGCCACCGACCTCGCACGCTTTGCCGATCGCCCGGCCGGCAAGCTGTCCGGGGGGATGAAGCAGAAACTCGGCCTGTGCTGTGCGCTGATCCACGACCCGGACCTGTTGATCCTCGACGAGCCCACCACCGGCGTTGACCCGCTGTCACGCCGACGCTTCTGGGAACTGGTCGACAGCGTACGCAGCGAGCGCCCGCAACTGACGCTGCTGGTGGCCACGGCCTACATGGAAGAAGCCGAGCAGTTCGAACACTGCCTGATGCTCGATCGCGGCAAGCTGATTGCGGACGGCCTGAGCAGTGAACTGGCGGGCGCGACCTCCAGCGGCAAATTAGACGAGGCGTTTACCCACTTCCAGGGCGACAGCGCCCACGATAACCAACCGCTGGTGATCCCGCCCCGGGAAAGCGCCACCACTGATATCGCCATCGAAGCCCATGACCTGACCCTGCGTTTTGGCGACTTCACGGCGGTGAACAAGGTCAGCTTCGCCATTGGCCGAGGCGAGATCTTCGGTTTCCTCGGCTCCAACGGCTGCGGCAAGACCACCACCATGAAGGTGCTCACCGGGCTGATGCCGGCCACTGAAGGCAGTGCGAAGCTGCTGGGCAACCCGGTGAATGCCAAGGACTTGGCCACCCGTAAGCGTGTGGGCTTCATGTCGCAAAGTTTCTCGCTGTATGGCGAGCTCAGCGTGCGCCAGAACCTGGTGCTGCATGCGCAATTGTTCGACTTGCCCAAAGCCGACAGCGGTCCGCGCATTGATGAGCTGGTCCAGCGTTTCGACCTCGGTGACGTCGCCGAGCAACCCTCCGGCGAGCTGCCCCTCGGCCTGCGCCAGCGCTTGTCATTGGCGGTGGCGGTGCTGCACCGCCCGGAAGTGCTGATCCTCGACGAGCCCACGTCGGGCGTCGACCCGGCGGCGCGGGATGACTTCTGGCGGTTGCTGATCGAACTGTCCCGCGAACAAGGCGTGACCATCTTCCTGTCCACCCACTTCATGAACGAAGCCCAGCGCTGCGACCGCATTTCCCTGATGCACGCCGGCAAGGTGCTCGCCTGCGATACGCCAGACGCGCTGCAGCGGCAATTCCACGGCGACACCCTGGAAGCGGCGTTCGTCACCTGCCTGGAGCAGGCCCAGGGCGAAGCCGAACCCACCGCACCCGCCAACACCGTCAGCGACGCCAGCGCGGCGCCTGTGAGCAAACGCGGTTTCAGACCCACTCGCCTGTTGGCCGTGGCCAGCCGTGAAAGCAAGGAACTGCTGCGCGACAAAGTCCGCATGGCCTTCGCGCTGCTGGGTGCGATGTTCATGATGGTGATCTTCGGCTACGGCATTTCCCTGGATGTGGAAAACCTCGCCTTCGCGGTCTACGACCAGGACCAGACACCCCAAAGCCGCGCCTACCTGGAGGCCTTTCGCAGCTCCCGCTATTTCGCCGAGCAGTCGCCCATCCAGGACTCGAATGAACTGCACCGGCGCCTGCAACGTTCGGAAATCAAACTGGCCCTGGAGATCCCGCCCGGTTTTGGCCGTGATCTCTACGCCGGGCGCCAACCCACAGTGTCCGCGTGGCTCGATGGCGGCATGCCCTTTCGTGCGGAAACCAGCCGCAACTACGTCGAGGCCGTGCACCAGGACAACCTGGCACAACTGGCCGAGCTGAGCAGCCTACCCCGCGGCAACCCGGCGGCCGCCAAACTGGAAACACGCTTTCGCTACAACCAAGACGTGGTCAGCGTGAACGCCATCGGCCCCGGGGTGATGGCGCTGATCCTGGCGTTTATCCCGGCAATGCTCACCGCCCTCGGCATCGTGCGCGAGAAGGAACTGGGCTCGATCACCAACTTCTACGCCACACCGCTGACGCGCCTGGAGTTCCTGCTCGGCAAACAGGCGCCCTACCTGGCCGTGAGCCTGGTCAACCTGGCGGTATTGGTGGCGATGAACCGCTGGCTGTTCGGCGTGCCGTTCAAGGGCAGCGGCCTGACGCTGGCGTTCGGCGGCCTGCTCTATGTGCTGGCGACCACCAGCATGGGCCTGCTGATTTCGGCGTTCACCCGCACTCAGATCGCGGCGATCCTCGGCACCATGATCATCACCAGCCTGCCGACCATCCAGTTCTCCGGGCTGATCGTGCCGCGCTCCTCACTGGAAGGTGCGGCGGCCTTGATGGGCATGCTGTTTCCGGCCGGGCACTTCCTGGATATTGCCGTGGGCACGTTCACCAAGGCCCTGGACCTGCGCCAGTTGTGGCCGCAATGCCTGGCGCTGTTCGGGTTCTTCGTCGGGTTTACCGGGCTGAGCCTGATCATGCTCAAGAAGCAGGAGGCCTGATGCATAAGTTCGCACACATCCTGCGCCTGGGGATCAAGGAGCTGACCAGCCTGCGCCACGACAGCGTATTGCTGCTGTTTCTGTTCTACGCCTTCACCGTCGCCATCTATATGCCCGCCGCCGGTTCGGTGATCGGTGTGCACAACGCCAGCGTCGCGTTTGTCGATGAAGACCACAGTTCGCTGTCGCGCCAGATGGCTGAGGCGCTGCAGCCGCCCGAATTCCAGCCCCCGGCACCGCTGGCGTACGACCAATTGGACAAGGTCATGGACAGCGGCAAATACACCTTCGTGATCAATGTGCCGGCGAATTTCCAGGCCGACCTGCTGGCAGGGCGCCAGCCGGGCGTGCAGGTGAATGTGGATGCCACGGCGATGAGCCAGGCATTCATGGGCGCGGGCTACATCGGGCGGATTTTCCAGCGCGAACTGCTGACCTACAGCGGACAAGCCGATGTCGCCAGCCAGGCGCCCGCACTGCTCACCACTCGGGCGCTGTTCAACACCAACCTGGAAGGCGGCTGGTTTCTGGCGGTGATCCAGATCGTCAACAACATCACGATCCTCGCCATTATCCTCACCGGCACCGCACTGCTGCGCGAACGCGAGCACGGCACCCTCGACCACTTGCTGGTGCTGCCGCTGACTGCGCTGGAGATCATGCTGGCGAAAATCTGGAGCAACATGCTGGTGGTGGTGCTGTGCACTTGGCTGTCGCTGGAAGTGGTGGTCAAGGGTTTGCTCGGTGTGCCGCTGGCCGGGTCGCTGAGTTTGTTTTTGCTGGTGACGGCGCTGTACCTGTTTGCCAGCACCGCGCTGGGCATCTTCCTCGCCACCCTCGCCCGCTCGACGCCGCAGTTCGGCCTGCTGGCAATCCCGGTGATCATCCCGATGCTGCTGCTTTCGGGCGGCAGTACGCCGTTGGACAGCATGCCCGAGTGGTTGCAGTGGGTGATGCAGGGCTCGCCGTCGACGCATTTTGTGAGTTTAAGCGCGGCGATTCTGTTCCGCGATGCGGGCGTGAGCGTGGTGTGGCCGGACTTGCTGGCGCTGGCGGGGATTGGGTTGGTGTTCTTTGCAGTGGCACTGGCGCGGTTCAGGAAGAGCCTGGCTTCCTGAAACCGCACCCTATTGGTGATTACTGGATGATCAGGTTATTGAACAACAGGTCTTCCACCACCGGCTTGCCGGTCTCATCGTTCATCACTTGCTGGGTCTGCTTCAACGCTTCCTGGCGCAGCTTTTCCTTGCCTTCAACGGTGCTCATGGCTTCGTTGGTCTGCTGGGTGAACAACGCCACCAACTGGTTGCGGATCAATGGATCGTTGGCTTTGACCAGTGCTGCCGCCTCGGTGCCGGTCACGCGCAGGGCGATGTCGGCCTTGAACACCTTGAGTTTCGCGGTGCCGTCCAGACCATAGTTGCCCACGAACGGCGGGCTCAGGCTGATGTAGCTGACCTTCGGCGCCTCGCCTTCTTTGGCTTCTTCGGCCTGGGCTGCCATCGGCAACGTCAGGGCCAGCATCAACAGGATCCACGCTTTCACAGTTCATTCCTCACATTCGGTTGCCGGGTAGCATAACGCTAGCAAGGCAGAGCACAAGCTTATGGCGGCTTATCAGGCCCGGGCATGCTCGTTGACCCACGGGCGTACCCTCCTACACTTATCGGCCACGACGCCAAAAGGAATAGTCCGATGAAAGCTGTGCTGTGCAAAGCCTTCGGCCCCGCCGAAACCCTGGTGCTGGAAGAGATTGCCAGCCCGGCGATCAAGAAGAACGAAATCCTGCTGGACGTGCATGCTGCCGGGGTCAACTTCCCGGACACGCTGATCATCGAGGGCAAGTACCAGTTCAAACCGCCCTTCCCATTCTCGCCGGGTGGCGAAGCGGCGGGCGTGGTCAGTGAAGTGGGGGAAAAGGTCAGCCATTTGAAAGTCGGTGACCGGGTCATGGCGCTGACCGGCTGGGGCAGCTTTGCCGAGCAGGTCGCGGTGCCGGGCTATAACGTGCTGCCGATCCCACCGAGCATGGACTTCAACACCGCCGCCGCCTTCAGCATGACCTACGGCACCTCCATGCACGCGCTGAAACAACGCGCCCACCTGCAACCCGGCGAAACCCTGCTGGTCCTCGGCGCGTCTGGTGGCGTGGGCCTGGCCGCCGTGGAAATCGGCAAGGCCATGGGCGCACGGGTAATCGCCGCCGCCAGCAGCGCCGACAAACTCGCGGTGGCCAAGGCCGCCGGCGCCGATGAGCTGATCAACTACAGCGAATCCAGCCTGAAAGACGAGATCAAGCGCCTCACCGACGGCAACGGCGCCGATGTGATCTACGACCCGGTGGGTGGCGACCTGTTTGACCAGGCTATTCGCGCCATCGCCTGGAACGGCCGCCTGCTGGTGGTGGGGTTTGCCAGCGGGCGCATCCCGGAACTGCCGGTGAACCTGGCACTGCTCAAGGGGGCGGCGGTGGTCGGCGTGTTCTGGGGCTCGTTCGCCCAGCGCCAGCCGCAGGACAATGCGGCGAACTTCCAGCAATTGTTCACGTGGTACGGTGAAGGCAAGCTCAAGCCGCTGGTATCGCAGGTGTATCCACTGGAACAAGCCGCCCAGGCGATCAATGACCTGGGGCAGCGTAAGGCTGTGGGCAAGGTCGTTGTCCAGACTCGCTGACCTTCCCCTGTAGGAGCCGGCTCGCCGGCGATGACCTCCGAAAGATCACCTCTACCTTTCGGGCCTCATCGCCAGCAAGCCGGCTCCGACAGGTTTATTCACGACCACCATTTATCTATTCGCGACATGTTCATAAGAGAACATGCAATAGCGCTCATTTCCTGTGTTTGCAGATAAGAGGCGATGCTATTTTCGGTAACGAAACTGTAACATTCGCATCCGCAGTCAAAACAAGAAATTTGGAGCTCTTGAATGTTTGCTTTCTTTCGACCTGCCGCACACCAGGCGCCCCTGCCTGAAGAAAAAATAGACAGCACCTACCGACGCCTGCGCTGGCAGATCTTCGCCGGTATTTTCTTCGGCTACGCCGGTTACTACCTGCTGCGCAAAAACTTCTCCCTGGCCATGCCCTACTTGATCGACGAGGGTTACACCCGTGGCGAATTGGGCCTGGCGATGTCGGCCATCGCGATTGCCTACGGCCTGTCCAAGTTCCTCATGGGCCTGGTGTCCGACCGCTCCAACCCACGCTACTTCCTGCCCTTCGGCCTGCTGGTTTCCGCCGGGGTGATGTTCATTTTCGGTTTCGCACCTTGGGCGACGTCCAGCGTGACCATGATGTTCATTTTGCTGTTCATCAACGGCTGGGCCCAGGGCATGGGCTGGCCACCGAGCGGACGCACCATGGTGCATTGGTGGTCGCAGAAGGAACGCGGCGGCGTGGTGTCGGTGTGGAACGTGGCACACAACGTCGGCGGCGGCCTGATCGGTCCGCTGTTCCTGCTCGGCATGGCCTGGTTCAACGACTGGCATGCCGCGTTCTATGTACCGGCCACCGTGGCCTTGCTGGTGGCGGCGTTTGCCTTCATCACCATGCGCGACACCCCGCAATCGGTGGGCCTGCCGCCTATCGAGCAGTACAAGAACGACTACCCGGAAGGCTACGACGCCAGCCACGAAGACGAATTCAGCGCCAAGGAAATCTTCGTCAAGTACGTGCTGCGCAACAAAATGCTGTGGTACATCGCCTTCGCCAACGTGTTTGTCTACCTGCTGCGCTACGGCGTGCTGGACTGGGCACCGACCTACCTGAAGGAAGCCAAGCACTTCACGGTGGATAAATCGTCGTGGGCGTACTTCTTCTATGAGTGGGCCGGTATTCCGGGCACGCTGCTGTGCGGCTGGATGTCGGACAAGATCTTCCGTGGCAACCGTGGCCTGACCGGCATCGTGTTCATGGCGTTGGTGACCGTGGCGACCCTGGTGTACTGGCTCAACCCGCCGGGCAACCCAATGATCGACATGATCGCGTTGTTCTCGATCGGCTTCCTGATCTACGGCCCGGTGATGCTGATCGGCCTGCAGGCGCTGGAGTTGGCGCCGAAGAAAGCTGCGGGTACGGCTGCGGGCTTTACTGGCCTGTTCGGTTACCTGGGTGGTTCGGTGGCAGCCAGTGCGGCCATGGGCTACACCGTGGACCATTTCGGCTGGGACGGTGGTTTCGTGCTGCTGATCGGTGCGTGCCTGCTGGCGATCGCCTTCCTGATCCCAACGCTGTGGCACACCAACAGCGTCAGCTCGGCGCGTTAACCGCCTGGGCAATCCTTTGCACAGCGCTTGAGCCGCGCCTCCAGATTCTTGTCTGGCATGGCGTGGCTACGCAGGGCGTTGACGGTCTGCTCGACATAATCGCGAGTGGTGCCGTAACGCCCGCAAGCGCTTTGCAGCACATGGTTCAGCACAATGTCGGGCAAGTTACCGGCGTAGCTGGGCAAGTGCCGCTCCAAGACAAACCCCAACGCCTGCACCGTAGTGCCATCTTCCAGGCGGCAGCTGAGCCAGTGTGGCCGGTAGGAAGGGTAAGGCATCTCGCGTTGCCATAAAGCATAAAGCGAGGCCTCCAGCTGATCCTCCGGCAAGCGGTAGGCGAACCCGCTGCAAGAGCCACCGCGATCCAGGCCAAAGACCAACCCTGGCAACTCCGGCGTACCCCGATGCTCGTGGGACCAGAGGTACAGGCCCCGGTGATAACCGTGAACCCGTGCCCGCCGCCGCTCGGTGGACGAGCATTCAGGGCGCCAGATCAGCGAACCATAAGCGAAAAGCCAGACCGGCCCACCCTTATGCTGGGCCATGGTGGCCTGCATCGAGCTCATCAACTGTTCGTGAGTGAGTTGCGGCCCAAGATCGAGCCGCGGAGGGTAAGCCAATTGCAAAAGATCGGATTCAATAACGGTCATGGCGGATCGCTTAGGTCTCCTGTGCTTTACCAGTTATAGGCAACTTTACCGTAATAGAACGCGCCGCTGTAACCGTACGGCGAAAAAGTGCTATAGGCCAAATTGCCACCACTGCTGGCAAAGGCATTGACCTTCTCCGGGTATTTATCGGTGACGTTGTCGCCGCCGAGGGTGAAGGTCCAATTCTTCAACTTGTAGTCCGCCGACAAGTCCAGCACCCACGCAGCCTTGAAGGTCTGGTCGTTGACCTTGGTTGCCTGGTAGCTGGTGAATTCACCATAGCGCACCAGGTTGCTGTGCAGCGCCCAATTGCCAAACGTGAAGTCGTTACCCAGGCTCAGCTTGTGCTCGGGCGTGGTATCGCCCAGCAAGCCGCTTTTCTCGCGACGGTCCACCCGCAGCAGGTTCACACCCAGGCTGTCGAGGACCGCCGGGTTGGCTTTCACGTCGGTGACTTTGGTGTGGTTGTAGTTGTAGCCCACGGTGCTGTTCCAACGAATGCCGTTGTCGAACTGGTAGCGATAGTTGGCCACGAGGTCGACGCCATCGGTGCTGGTATCGGTGGCATTGGTGAAGTAGCGGGCGCTGGTGTAGTTGATGTTGCCCACCCCGTTGGCTTGCAGGTAGGCAATCGCCGCCGGGTTGAGATTGAGGTTTGACGACAGGCTGATGCGGTCACGGATGTCGATGCGGTACACATCGACGGTCACGGTCAGGTCATCGGCAGGTTCCAGCACCAGGCCGAGGCTGTAGTTGCGTGATTTTTCCGCCTTGAGGTCTTCGGCGCCGAGCAAGCGAGCCACCTGACTGTTGGCCGGGAAGGTGCCCGCTTCCTGGATGGTACTGCCGATCAGCTGCGATGAGGTGTAGGCAAAATTCTGCTGGGCCAGGGACGGCGCGCGGAAGCCATTGGAGATACTGCCGCGCAGGGCCACTTGCGGGGTGAAGTCGTAGCGGGCCGACAACGAGCCACTGACGTTGGAGCCAAAGTCACTGTAGTCCTCATGGCGCACGGCGGCCGAGGCACTGAGTTTCTCGGTGAAGTTGGTTTCCAGGTCCAGGTACTGGGCCCAGTTGTGTCGCGTGCTGGTGCCGGCATCGGCATCGCGGAAGCCGCCCAGGCCCGAGCTGCCGGTCTGGTAGTAGGACGCCGGCTCCCCGGCTTCAATTTCATAGCCCTGGTGCAGGTATTCGCCGCCAAAGGCCACGGAAACCGGGTACGGCAGGAAGCCCACGTCGAACTCACGGGACAGGTCCAGGCTGACTTGCTTCTGGTCATTGCTCAGGGTGCCGTTGTCGAACTTGCGCGGCGTGGCCAGGCCCAGGGAGGTGTTGATGGTTTCGGTGCTCAGCTCGTACTGATTCTTGCCGTAGTTGGCCGACAGGTCGTAATGCCAGTCGTAGGCCAGCAACCCACGCAGGCCCACCACCAGCGAGGTGTCTTCCAGGTTGCCCTTGATCAGCGGCAGGTAGCCGTTGGGATTGAGCGCCGGGATGTTGTTGGAAGCGTTGCTCGCCCGGTAGAACGCCGCCGTCTCGCCGCGCCGCTTGCTGTAGCCACCGAAGGTGTAGAACTCGGCCGCATCGTTGAAGGCATATTCCGAGTTGAACTGGAACTTGCCTTCATTGGTAGCCGGCTCGCCCTGACGGAACACGCGCTGGCCGTAGGTAGTGGAGCCGATACTGGCCGGGCGGTAATCATCGCCGGCGCGGTTGGTGTAGTCATTGTCAGCGCCCTCGGCCGACAGGTTGATAAAGCCATTGTCGCCCAACGCCAGGCCGGTATTGCCGCTGACATTACGCTGGATACCGTCGCCCTTCTTGTATTCGCCAAACTTGGTGGAGATCGAGCCGCCATGGTCGGCATGCTTGAGGATCACGTTGATCACCCCGGCAATCGCATCGGAGCCATAGCGGGCGGAGGCGCCGTCGCGCAGCACTTCGATATGGTCCACCGCCGACAGCGGAATCGCGTTCAAGTCCGCCGGGGCAGAGCCACGGCCCACCGCCCCACCAAGGTTGACGAATGCACTGGTGTGGCGACGCTTGCCATTGACCAGCACCAGCACCTGATCCGGCGACAGGCCGCGCAACTGCGCGGGGCGCACCAGTTCGGCACCGTCCACCAGGCTTGGGCGTGGGAAGTTGATCGATGGAATCAGCCGCGCCAACACCGCCCCCAACTCATCGGAGCCGGTACTGCGCAGGGTATCGCCAGAAATCACATCGATGGGTGACAGCGATGCACTGGCGGTGCGCTCTTGGGCGCGGGTGCCGGTGACGATCACGGTGTCGAGCTTGGGTGCATCGGTGGCGGTCGTTTCGGCCGCGAAGACTGGATTGAAACCCACGGCGGTCAGCAAATTGGCCGACAAAATCGCCGTGTACAGCGCGTGTTGCTTGTAGCTCCCCATACCGCTCCCCTTGGATTCAAAACCCAGAACCTCGTGCTCTGGGTTCATACGATCGATCCGGCTGGCGGGCGGTGGCGGTCAGTTGTTGGTGGTTGTGAATGAGTCGGTAGTCCGTTGTGATATAGCTTAATGATATTTATGTAACAAATTAAATACCTTTAAAGCATAAGCGAATGCATAAGCAAACCCGTCCATTCGTCAGGATTGCGTGGGCCAATTTCGCTACTTTCAGCCCCGGTTCAGCCTGGGAGCGCGCCAAGCCGTCAAAATGGCGCACCGTTCACGACCCACCTAGCCGCCTACCAAACCGACTATCGAGGTCGCACCCATGAAGAAATTCCGACTGCCTGGCCTGCTGTTCCTGGCCCAGGCCACCACTGCCCTGGCGGGCGAAGCGCCAGCGACTGAAGACGACAAAGGCTTCTGGTACGCGCAGACCAGCGTCTACACCCGGCACTTCGCGCCCGACCCGGAGCACAACAACAACCAGGACCTGCTCGGCCTGGAGCGCAATGAAGCATCCGGGTTCGTGTACGGCGGGGCGACGTTCCGCAACTCGTTCCGCCAGCGCTCGTACTACGCCTATGCGGGCAAGCGCTATGACATGGCCGACTATCCGGTGTATTTGAAGCTGACGGGCGGGGCGATCCAGGGCTATCGCGGCAAATACCGCGACAAGATTCCGTTGAACCGTTTTGGCGTGGCGCCGGTGATCATTCCGTCGGTGGGCACGCATTACGGGCCGGTGGCGGCGGAGTTGGTGTTGCTGGGGTTCAATGCGGCAATGGTGACGACCGGCGTACGGTTCTAGAACTGTCCCTGTAGGAGCCGGCTTGCCGGCAATGAGGCCAGTGGGAATTGCGCAACTCGTCAGGACGCAATCGCCGGCAAGCCGGCTCCTACAGAGGGGCTCGGCGTCAGGGACGTGGGGCGTAGGCAAACACGTCGGCGCGCATCTGATGTGCATCCATGCCGGCGTCGACCAGTGCGTCCAGGGTGCCATAGATCATCGCCGGTGAGCCGCTGGCGTAGACGTGCACCGACTTGAGGTCGCTGATGTCTTCGCACACTGCTTCATGCAGCAACCCGCAGCGCCCTTCCCAGCCGCACAGGTCGCTGACGACCTTGTGCAGGAACAGGTTGGGCAGTTGCAGCCACTGGTCCCAGTGTTCGATCTCGTAGAAATCTTCCGGGCGACGCACGCCCCAGTACAGGTGCACCGGGTGCTTGAAGCCGGAGGCGCGGCAATGTTCGATCAGGCTGTGCATCTGCGCCATGCCGGTGCCAGCAGCGATCAACACCAGCGGCCCATCCGGCAGCTCGGCCAGGTGGGTGTCGCCAAATGGCAGCTCGACGCGGGCCATCTGGTTGCGCTGCAGTTGCTCCAGCAGGCTGCGTGCGCTGTCTTCACGCACCAGCACATGCAGCTCCAGCTCGCGCCCGGCATGGGGTGCCGAGGCCAGGGAGAATGCCGACTTCTCGCCGTTCTCGCGCTCGATCATCAGGTACTGACCGGCGTGGTAACGCACCGCCTTGCCGGCCGGCGCGCGCAGGCGCACACGCCACACATCGCCACCGACCTCTACGCATTCACTCAATTGGCACGACAATTTGCGCAACGGCAACTCTCCCGGCGCCAGCACGCCATCCCACAACACCACGCAATCTTCCAGCGGTTCGGCGATGCAGGTGTAGAACTCACCATGGTCACGCACTTCACCGGCTTGCTGCACCCGGCCCTCCACCAGCAGCGCGGCGCACACATGGCAAACGCCATTGCGACAGGCCTGGGGGCATTCGTAGCCCAGGCGGCGCGCGCCTTCGAGGATTCGCTCGCCAGGGACCAGCTCCAGCACGGCGCCGGAAGGTTGCAGGGTTACACGCATCAATCTATTCCCAATTCTTTCCAGATCGCATCGACACGGGCGGTGACGGCTTCATCCTTGACGATCACCCGGCCCCACTCGCGGGTGGTTTCACCCGGCCATTTGTGGGTAGCGTCCAGGCCCATCTTCGAGCCCAGGCCCGACACCGGCGAGGCGAAGTCGAGGTAGTCGATCGGCGTGTTGTCGATCATCACCGTGTCACGCTTGGGGTCCATGCGCGTGGTGATGGCCCAGATCACGTCGTTCCAGTCGCGGGCGTTGATGTCGTCGTCGGTGACGATAACGAACTTGGTGTACATGAACTGTCGCAAAAACGACCACACACCGAGCATTACCCGCTTGGCATGGCCGGGGTACGACTTTTTCATGGTCACGATGGCCATGCGGTACGAGCAGCCTTCGGGCGGCAGGTAGAAGTCGGTGATCTCCGGGAACTGCTTCTGCAGGATCGGCACGAACACTTCGTTGAGCGCCACGCCGAGAATCGCCGGCTCATCCGGTGGACGGCCAGTGTAGGTGCTGTGGTAGATCGGCTTGATCCGATGGGTGATGCGTTCGACGGTGAACACCGGGAAACTGTCGACTTCGTTGTAGTAGCCGGTGTGGTCGCCGTAGGGGCCTTCATCGGCCATTTCGCCCGGATGAATCACACCCTCAAGGATGATCTCGGCGGTGGCGGGCACTTGCAGGTCGTTGCCACGGCATTTCACCAGTTCGGTGCGGTTACCGCGCAGCAGGCCGGCGAAGGCGTATTCGGACAGGCTGTCAGGCACCGGAGTCACGGCACCGAGGATGGTAGCCGGGTCGGCCCCCAGGGCCACCGAGACCGGGAACGGCTTACCGGGGTGTTTTTCGCACCACTCGCGAAAGTCCAGCGCGCCGCCACGGTGGCTCAGCCAGCGCATGATCACCTTGTTGCGGCCGATCACTTGCTGGCGGTAGATACCGAGGTTCTGGCGGTCCTTGTTCGGGCCCTTGGTGACGGTCAGGCCCCAAGTGATCAGCGGGCCGACATCGCCGGGCCAGCAAGTCTGCACAGGCAGCATGGCGAGGTCGACATCATCGCCCTCGATGACCACCTCTTGGCACACCGCGTCCTTGACCACCTTGGGGGCCATGGCAATGATCTTGCGGAAGATGGGCAGCTTCGACCAGGCATCCTTGAGTCCCTTGGGCGGCTCGGGCTCCTTGAGGAAGGCCAGCAGCTTGCCGATCTCGCGCAGTTCGCTGACCGACTCGGCGCCCATGCCAAAGGCCACGCGCTCGGGGGTACCGAACAGGTTGCCGAGCACCGGGATATCAAAGCCGGTCGGGTTCTCGAACAGCAGCGCCGGGCCCTTGTTGCGTAGGGTACGGTCGCAAATCTCAGTCATTTCCAGCACCGGGGAAATCGGCATCTGGATACGTTTCAACTCTCCGCGCTGCTCAAGTTGCTGCACGAAATCCCGAAGATCCTTGAATTTCATTAACCATGCCACCCGTAAAATAGGCGTACATCCTACCTGCTATGACGGCGGCTGGCAGCTTATCGCGGTGCATTTGGGTGCCAACGGCGCTTAAAAAGCAGGCGAAAAAAAATGGCGCCCCTGGGGGCGCCATTCTTTCGGACCTGAAACGTCGTATTACTTACGCTTCATCGACAGGAAGAACTCGTCGTTGGTCTTGGTGGTTTTCAGCTTGTCGACCAGGAACTCGATGGCAGCGACTTCATCCATCGGGTGCAGCAGCTTGCGCAGGATCCACATGCGCTGCAGTTCGTCGTCGGCGGTCAGCAACTCTTCGCGGCGGGTGCCGGAGCGGTTGATGTTGATGGCCGGGAATACGCGTTTTTCCGCGATGCGACGGTCCAGGGGCAGTTCCATGTTGCCCGTACCCTTGAACTCTTCGTAGATCACTTCGTCCATCTTCGAACCGGTTTCAACCAGTGCGGTGGCGATAATGGTCAGCGAGCCGCCTTCTTCGATGTTCCGCGCGGCGCCGAAGAAACGCTTCGGTTTCTCCAGGGCGTGGGCATCGACACCACCGGTCAGTACCTTGCCGGAGCTCGGGATCACGGTGTTGTAGGCACGGGCCAGACGGGTGATGGAGTCGAGCAGGATCACCACGTCTTTCTTGTGTTCGACCAGGCGCTTGGCCTTCTCGATCACCATTTCGGCAACCTGCACGTGGCGGGTTGGCGGCTCATCGAACGTCGAGGCAACCACTTCGCCGCGCACGGTGCGCTGCATTTCGGTCACTTCTTCCGGACGTTCATCGATCAGCAATACGATCAGGTGAACCTCAGGGTTGTTACGTGCGATGTTCGCTGCAATGTTCTGCAGCATGATGGTCTTACCGGCTTTCGGCGGTGCGACGATCAGGCCGCGCTGGCCTTTGCCGATCGGGGCGCACAGGTCGATCACACGACCGGTCAAGTCTTCGGTGGAACCGTTGCCGGCTTCCATCTTCATGCGCACGGTCGGGAACAGCGGGGTCAGGTTCTCGAAGAGAATCTTGTTTTTCGCGTTCTCGGGACGATCGAAGTTGATCGTGTCGACCTTGAGCAGGGCGAAATAACGCTCGCCTTCCTTTGGAGGTCGGATTTTGCCAACGATGGTGTCACCGGTGCGCAAGTTGAAGCGACGGATCTGGCTCGGCGAGACGTAGATATCGTCTGGGCCGGCAAGATAGGAGGCGTCAGCAGAGCGGAGGAAGCCGAAGCCGTCCTGGAGAATCTCCAGCACGCCATCACCGGAGATTTCCTCGCCGCTTTTCGCGTGCTTTTTCAGCAGGGAGAAAATCACGTCCTGCTTGCGCGAACGGGCCATATTTTCTATGCCCATTTCTTCGGCCAGCTGGAGCAGGTCGGTAATCGGCTTTTGCTTGAGTTCAGTCAGATTCATATAGGAATGACGTAATCATTTATGGAGGGGGGAAATTAAGCTTTTGGCTTAATGAGGCCGCGCCGCGGAGAAGGCGACAGGATCGCGTACTAATCGAAAAGGAGTGCGTCGGCGACGGCATGCAGGGGGCAGTGGAGAAACCAGTGCGGGGCCGAATGTACCACCTGAGTTTCGGAGCGTCTAGCCCTGTTTCACGAAAAAGCCCCGCTATTTGCGGGGCTTTTTTGACGACGCTTAGATGTTCGCGTCGAGGAAAGCTTGCAGCTGAGACTTCGACAGCGCGCCCACCTTGGTGGCTTCGACGTTGCCGTTCTTGAACAGCATCAGGGTCGGAATACCACGCACGCCGTGCTTGGCCGGGGTTTCCTGATTGTCGTCGATGTTCAGTTTGGCAATGGTCAGCTTGCCTTCGTAGGTGGTCGCAATGTCGTCCAGGACTGGAGCGATCATTTTGCAAGGGCCACACCATTCAGCCCAGTAGTCAACCAGCACCGGGCCAGCAGCCTTGAGTACTTCGGCCTCAAAGGTCGCGTCGGTGACGTGCTTGATAAGATCGTTGCTCATGGATGTCTCCGGAATGTAAGCAAAAAAAACGTGGCCCATCATAGCCGCCCTTCCCCCGTTCAGGAAGCCGCCGCTGATTGAGTCTTGCTATGAAGGCGCATGAGTTTGGGTATAGCCCACCTCAGGGTGTTACGGGAGTCGCAAAGGCGATGCCGGTGCGCAACGCCGCATTGCGCACGTGTTCCTGCATGGTTTTCTGCGCCGCTGCACTGGCACGCCGCGCCAGGGCGCGCAGGATCCTGCGGTGCTCCTGCCAGGTTTCCATGGCTCGCTCCGGCCGGATGAACGGTAGCTTCTGGCTCTCCAGAAACACCTCGGCACTCGCGCTGAGGATACTCACCATCGCTTGATTACCGCTGGCGAGCAGGATGCGCTGGTGAAATTCGAAGTCCAGCCGGGCAGCGGCTTCGAAGTCGCCCGCCTTGAGCACCTTGCGCATGGCCTCGACATTATCTTCCAGGCTGTCCAGCTCATCGATAGTCAATGTGACCGCCGCCAACCCCGCCGCGAACCCTTCCAAGGCATAACGCAGTTGGAAGATATCCAGTGGCGTGGCCTGAGCCGCAAAGGGCCAGGCAAACCCCGGCGCTTCCTCCGTGGCCTGCACGAACACGCCCTTGCCGGGCTGCACACTGACCACACCCAGCGCGCTGAGGGACGACAATGCCTCGCGCAATGAGGCCCGGCTCACCCCCAACTGCACCGCCAGGTCGCGTTGGGACGGCAGTGCATCGCCCGGCCCGAAGCCTTGCTCCTTGATCAGTTTGCGGATGGCCTGCAGGGCCGCTTCCGGTACGGCTTGGGCGATGGAATTCATAAAAAACTCAAGGTTGCGGTCAACGGACCCGCTAGTTGTAAAGCTATTCGCAGCTGGCGGCAAGCCACGCCCCAAAGGGGCTCGCGGGGTTTTGTCGGCGCTCGAAAAGGGTGCGAAACGTCTGCGAACTGTTCAGACCAGTCCGACCACTAAAACGCAATAGATCCCTGGCTTTCAGGCGTTATTGAGCGTGATGGCATGGGCTGTGCACTGAGCAAATCCAGAAAATTCCTTCGCCCTTCTCGGAGAGTTGCCATGACCAAGCGCTACAGCGCCCTGCTTACTGCCCTGTTTGCCAGCCTGATGCTGAGCCAGGCACCCGCCCAGGCCAATGGTCTGGACGACATCATTGCCCGTGGCACGCTCAAGGTCGCCGTGCCCCAGGACTTCCCGCCGTTCGGTTCGGTCGGCCCTGACATGAAGCCACGCGGCCTCGACATCGATACTGCCAAGCTGCTGGCCGACCAACTCAAGGTCAAGCTGGAACTCACCCCCGTCAACAGCACCAACCGTATTCCGTTCCTCACCACCGGCAAGGTCGACCTGGTGATCTCCAGCCTGGGCAAGAACGCCGAGCGCGAGAAAGTCATCGACTTCTCCAAGGCCTATGCACCGTTCTACCTGGCCGTGTTCGGCCCGCCTGAAGCGGCCATCAGTAGCACCGACGACCTCAAGGGCAAGACGATCAGCGTGACCCGTGGCGCCATCGAAGACATCGAGCTGACCGCCGTTGCCCCCAAGGAAGCCACGATCAAGCGCTTCGAAGACAACAACTCGACCATCGCCGCCTACCTGGCCGGCCAGGTCGACCTGATCGCCAGCGGCAACGTGGTGATGGTCGCGATCAGCGAACGCAACCCGAAACGCGTCCCGGCGCTGAAAGTGAAGCTCAAGGACTCGCCGGTGTACGTGGGCGTGAACAAGAACGAGCCGGCGCTGCTGGAGAAGGTCAACCAGATCCTGGTCGCGGCCAAGGCCGATGGCAGCCTGGAAAAGAACGCACTGCAATGGCTGAAAGAGCCGCTGCCCGCCGATCTGTGAAGCGACGGAGCTGACTCATGGCGTATCAATTTGACTTTGTACCGGTACTGGCCAACACCGACCTGCTGTTGCGCGGCGCGCTGTTCACCCTGGAGCTGACGGCCATCGGCGCTATCCTCGGCGTGGCGCTGGGCACCGCCGGCGCCGTGGTGCGGGCGTGGAAGATCCAGCCATTCGCTTGGTTCTTTGGCGTATATGTCGAGTTGATCCGCAACACGCCATTCCTGGTGCAGTTGTTCTTCATCTTCTTCGGCCTGCCGTCCCTGGGGCTGAAGATCACCGAGTGGCAAGCTGCCGTGCTGGCGATGGTGATCAACCTGGGCGCCTACTCCACGGAGATCATCCGCGCCGGCATCCAGGCCATTCCGCGCGGGCAGCTGGAAGCCGCCGCCGCTCTGGCCATGACGCGCTTCGAAGCCTTCCGCCACGTGGTGCTGCTACCGGCGCTGGGCAAGGTGTGGCCGGCCCTGAGCAGCCAGATCATCATCGTGATGCTCGGTTCGGCGGTGTGCTCGCAGATCGCCACCGAGGAGTTGAGCTTTGCCGCCAACTTTATCCAGTCGCGCAATTTCCGTGCATTCGAAACCTATGCCCTGACCACCCTGGTGTACCTGTGCATGGCGTTGATGATTCGCCAGTTGCTCAACTGGATTGGCCGCCGCTTCGTGATGAGGAACAGCCGATGAGTGACTTCTCCTTCTGGGACATCGTGCGCAACCTGGCCACAGGCCTGCAATGGACGCTGTTGCTTTCACTGGTGGCGTTTGTCGGTGGCGGGGTGATCGGCTTGCTGGTGATGACGATGCGCATCAGCCGCAAAGCCTTCCCGCGCAATGTCGCCCGCACCTACATTGAGCTGTTCCAGGGCACGCCGCTGTTGATGCAGCTGTTCCTGGTGTTTTTCGGCATTGCCCTGCTCGGTGTGGACATCTCGCCCTGGCTGGCAGCCGCCATTGCCCTGACCCTGTTTACCAGCGCCTACCTCGCCGAAATCTGGCGCGGCTGCGTCGACTCCATCGCTCACGGGCAATGGGAAGCCTCGGCCAGCCTTGCACTTAACCCGCTTGAGCAACTGCGCTACGTGATCCTGCCCCAAGCGCTGCGGATTGCCGTCGCGCCCACCGTGGGGTTTTCGGTGCAGGTGGTCAAAGGTACCGCCGTGACCTCGATCATCGGCTTTACCGAACTGACCAAGACCGGCGGCATGCTCGCCAACGCGACCTTCGAGCCCTTCATGGTCTACGGCCTGGTGGCCCTTGGTTACTTTTTGCTCTGCTACCCCTTGTCCCTCAGTGCGCGCTACCTGGAAAGGAGACTGCATGCCTCTGCTTAGAATTTCCGCCCTGCATAAGTATTACGGCGATCACCATGTACTCAAGGGCATCGACCTGACCGTTGAAGAAGGCCAGGTGGTGGCGATCATCGGCCGCAGCGGTTCGGGCAAGTCCACATTGCTGCGCACCCTCAACGGCCTGGAGTCGATCAACGACGGCGTGATCGAAGTCGATGGCGAATACCTCGACGCCGCCCGCGCCGACCTGCGCAGCCTGCGACAGAAAGTCGGCATGGTGTTCCAGCAGTTCAACCTGTTCCCGCACCTGACCGTCGGTGAAAACGTCATGCTCGCGCCGCAAGTGGTGCAGAAAGTGCCAAAGGCCAAGGCCGCCCAATTGGCCAGGCAAATGCTTGAGCGTGTGGGGCTGGGCGAGAAGTTCGACGCCTTCCCTGATCGCCTGTCCGGCGGCCAGCAACAACGCGTGGCCATCGCACGCGCCCTGGCGATGTCGCCCAAGGTGTTGCTGTGCGATGAAATCACCTCGGCCCTCGACCCCGAGCTGGTCAACGAAGTGCTCAGCGTGGTGCGCCAACTGGCCAAGGACGGCATGACCCTGATCATGGTGACCCACGAAATGCGCTTCGCCCGGGAAGTCGGCGACAAGCTGGTGTTCATGCACCAGGGCAAGGTGCATGAAGTGGGCGACCCCAAGGTGCTGTTCGCCAACCCGCAAACCCCCGAGTTCGCCAATTTCATCGGCTCCGTGGAGCAGCCGGACTGACCAGCTCGAAACTGCCCTGCCCCTCCAGCACTGCTTGATTGCGAACATGCAGCGCGTCAGCGGGCAGGTTGGTATCAATTTCTACCTGTGCGCTCAACCGCTGGCCCGCCCCTCGTGCCACCAGGACCTGGCCTGGCAATAACTGCCCGCTGGCGGTCTCAGCGGGCAAGTGTGCCTGCGTCCACTCGACAGCACGCCCATCCATCAGGGCATGCTTGAGGGTCAGGTTGAAGCGCCCCTGACGGCCAAACCGAAAACCTTGCCCATTGGCTGCGCCGGTAAATCTCAATGCGATGACCGAAGGCTCCTCACACAGTACGTTCAGTTGCACCCTGCGCGTGCTGAGCGCTATTGAGAGGGGTTCAACAAGGGCCTCCCTGCTAATAACGCCATAGTCGACGCGCGGCTGGCTTACGGACACCCGGCAGTTTTGCGCCTGTGCTCCCTCAGCCATCCACACAACGCAGAGCAATGCGAAGCCCACGCTTTTCAAATTAACGGCCATGGCACACCGCCGAACGTGTCTCATAGAACCTGTCATTGTCGGCCTTCGACTCAGGGATAAGGTTGAGCAGGCAAGAAGAAGAGTCCGGCATTAAGACCCGCAGTATCTGGGCGTCATTGGCGTCGTTGAGGAAAATCATGCCATCACCCACCACACTGGTCAGGAACCGATTGTTCTTGTCCAAAACCGAAGCACCCTGAGGCACCGGCCGCCCTTGTTGGTCGCTGGCACTCAGCAGCACACGGCGCACCGTCACGACGTCGAAGGCCACGGTATTGACGGAGCCCCGGCCTGCTGCAAGCACTTGGGTGCCGTTCTTCAAGTCGACCCGTTTTGGCAAGGACTGGGTCTGCACCTCGATGCGGCTGTTGGTGTAGGCAGGCAGATTCGCGAGCACCGCCTGCCCAGTGAAGTCGGTCCACACCGGACCCTGTGGGGTTTCGACTTTTGCAGCGCCAATGTCACCCACCGAGACGATGCCAAACGTGTCCTGTACGGCATAAGGCGAAAAGGTCAAGCCACCCTGGTGCGCCACTATTCCACCCTGCACCTGCCCTGAATAGGTGGTGCCCTGCGGATCACGACTGACACCCAGCCCGGCGCGGGCATACCTTGGCAGCACGTCCACATTGGCTCGGATCGATTGCTCCCGATGGCTTAGATCGCGTTCGACACCCACCTCATAATTCACGTACTCATTGACCCGCTCACTCAATGCACTACCTGCTCGGGACTGGCCCCCTTGGCGACTGATATAGCTGCTCACGCGCCGATCAGCCCCCAAGGGCACACGGACCTGCAGCCGCACGGACAGCTTATCCTCCTGAGCCGAATCACGGCGGCGATCGTCACGCGGGGTATCACGGCGAGCCTGCGTGCCGCCCACCTGCGAGTCACCGATCAGCGCGATGTCGGCATAGCGGTATGACTTGTTCCACGCCGCAAACACATGCTCGGTCATGTGCCCGTCGAATTGAGCGCTGCGGGTGTAACCCACCGAAAAGCCCCCAAGCGTGGGGTCGACCCAGCTCATGCCCGCCGTATATTGATTCTTGAAGCGAGAGTCCAGACCCTCGGCCCTGGATGAACGCCCGGCTTCAAGCACCTCACGATAACCACGGGTCTGAGTGGTTGCGCTCAGGCTGACATCGATATCGGCAACCACCGGGCTGCTCACGGACACGCTGCTACGTGACCCGGAGCGTGCATCACGACTGTCACGGGACAAGTTGTGACGCGCACCTACGGAGACGCGCTGGAAAAACACGCTGCTCAGCGTGCCGCCAGACGACCAGTATTCATCAGTGCTCAACAGGCCAAAGCCCGCAGACGAGTCACGTCCCAGTCCCCAAGTGCCACTGCCCATGGCGACCACGGGCGACGGCCCGCTCTCGGATACGTTGTCCCGCACCTTGCCAAGGGAAAAGTAGTAACCGGGAGCCGCGGGTGCGGCGCCGGCGAACGATGCCGCCGGGACCACAAAACTGCGCTTGGCACCCCGTACATCGATGACGCTGACGTCCAGGTCGCTGGTGCCATTGAGCAAAGGCAGACCTGTCAGCCGGAAGGGGCCTTCAGGCACCAACGTGCTGTGAATCAACACGCCGGACTGGCGCACTTCAATCCGCGATTGGCTCTGGGCCAAGCCCTCCACCACCGCATTGTTACTGCCCGCCGGCACCCGCGACTGGCCGTCAGGAGAAAACTGCACGCCCGACAGTTGGAGACCACCGAACAACGGGTTGTTAGTGGAGATCTGCCCTACCTGGAAGGTGGACTGCAGCGCAGCAATGTCTCGCTGGGCGTAGGCATAGAGGTGTTCGCCACGGGTGTCTCCATTGTCAGCGACATAGAACTGGCGACTGCGCACAATCCAATCGCCCAGGTTAAAGCCTGCCTCGGTATAAGCCGACACGAATCGACCGGACCCACTGCGCGAATGGCTGTCAAAACCCAGCACGTCATAGTTGAACAGGGCCGCCGCGCCGCCGTGGGCAAAATTTCCTGCCTCCCAGTGCGGCTCGCGAAACGACTGGGTCGGCACTACCAGTGCCACCTCATCCATACCGGGTCGCAATCGCACCATCGTCGTCGGGAACGCACCGAGGAAGTCGTGGCAGGCGTCATCGACGGGAGTGCCTTCACGGACGATCTCAGGCGGCTGCACCAACCCGGCTTTCTCCAACAACCCCGGGGTGAAACACAACTGGCCTTGCGCGTCGAACCGCGCATCCACCAACCCGAGCGGATTGCCATTGACCCGGAGCCCCACCACCTGGGTGCCCTCGCGGAAACGCGCCGCAGTGCGAAAGTAGTCCGAGACCTTGGGGTCGATACCGTAGGTGGTCAGTGCCGCAACGTCGAAACCCTCCCCCAACTCCAGCGCAGAGACCAGGCCAGGCAAACTCCACAACGTCGCAAACCCCATGAGCAACGAGGGTCGGCGCGACCAGCAAGAAGCTGAAAGGCTTCTATTCGACAAGTTAGCCATGCGCCGATCAACTCCCTTCGGTAGTGATCGGGGCTCGGTAGTGGTCTACCGAATAACCGTAGACCGTGGCCGGCTGTATCTCGACCTCGGCCAAGCCGCCCAGGCTGCCCTCAACCTGTGCCGTCAGCACCTCCCCCGGCAAAATGTAGGTACGCGGCAAAGTGGCCAAGGCTTTTTGGGGCAGTAGCAGCACGTCCGGCGTGAGGCGCACCACATAGGCGCTGTCGTTATGAACGGTCAGACGCTCCCCCGACCGGCTCCACTTCAACAACTCCCAAGGCGAATCATGCCGAGGCAGGCCTTTGGGATGCAGGATCAGCGGCAGGTTCTGTCGAACAGTGATACCAATGGTCGCACCCGTTCCGGCCCGCGCCTGCGGGATACCCTCAAAGGACACGCGCTTCAAGCGCTGGGTCTTCAACGGTTCCTTCAAGGTGGCAATGAAACGCACTAATTGGGTTTCACCCGCATCCACCCGCGTGATGGGAGGTGTCACTATCAATAAGGGCTCCACGTCCTCGGGCACGTTCTCCACGACCGAGTGAAGAAGAGCCGGCCCCGCATCGGTATTCCTGATGTTTATCGTGGCCTCGCCCTGCTCTTCATAAAGAATGACCACCGAAGTCTCCGGCAGCATCCCGTCCGCCGTGGCAACTTCGACGAAACATAGACACAGACTTACACCTAACATTCGCACTTTATTTATGACTGAAAGACTGCGCACTCAAGGTTCCCCGCAAAGCATGAGGCTAGCTATTACAGCCAAGCGCCCCGATGAAACAGCCGATCAAAAACATTCGCCATTTGATCGGCTGTCGTTGAATCGCTTAGAGGTAAACCAATGTAAGCGTGGCGCGCCCATCAAGAATGACATCGCGATTTAGCGTCAAGTCTTGAGCCTTATTGATAACCGCTCTAACAGCGATAGTCCCGCTCATCTGGGAGAGTGACGCCGGGACAAGGGCTACACCACTGCGCCAGGAATATTGACTTGGCTGCCTTGCGACTTTGCCATCACTGTTCTGCCAGGCACCGACGTTGGTACCACGCGTAATAAGAGAAAGCGTTGTACCTGGCGACTGCAGGCTTTTAAGCGTGATCGCGTAACCACCCGTGTTTTTACCTGCGACCGTGCCCAAGCCAAAGTTGTGAGTGTCGCTATGACCTTGGTTAAGCGCACTCAGGATGCCCGTCACCCTGCTGGTCGACTGCAGGTCGTTAAATGTCAGCCCGAACGGGGTGTAGCCTGTGCCGCAATTGATCGTCACGGGCGTGGTCATTTCCCGCAGCGGTGTGTAGGCCGTCTGGGATAACGAACTCGAGAGAATATCCCCGTAATTGATATTGCCCCCTCCGGT
The DNA here is from genome assembly GCF_979253545.1 of Pseudomonas sp. AC112. NCBI lineage: Bacteria > Pseudomonadati > Pseudomonadota > Gammaproteobacteria > Pseudomonadales > Pseudomonadaceae > Pseudomonas > Pseudomonas sp. AC112. The sequence continues at coordinate 2,519,471 of NZ_CEEDCM010000001.1, read as the reverse complement.
CATGCTGAGGTTGCAAGAAGCGGGTTTGATCGTGCCCCTGACGCTCAACTCGGCAACCGTTGTTGCCTGTGCACCAATAGCCGCAACCAGGCAAGCGATACCGAGAGTCAATCCAACAATTTTTTTCATGTTCGACCTGTCACTTAAAGTTAGCAGGCGCATTTATTTCTGTTTTGAATAACTAACCATAAATAAATAACGCCACGGCACAATTGCCGAGTGACAGTCTGTCTTGTCGATGCCCAATTAAAGAATAAGACAACACCTCAATTACTGTCGGAGGCATATAAACAAGCTGTCGGCGGTGCGCTTCTCGGCAGTAGTCCTGAATCAGACATCAAAAAGAAAACCGACACTGAATTTGTAGGCAAAATCATAATCACCCCTCCAACAGTGCAAAGTTATATATTCCTACAGACCTCGGATACATCGCTAACAGAAGCGCGAAAGCGCAACCTACATATCCCACAGGAATTACCTACAGACCACCTCAGGGAAATTCCCCAAGCACTACGCGTTGGCGTCAGCGGTCGATCGTGGCACGATGGTCAGGTTATCGACCGAGACCCCCAAACCATGCCGCAATCCCAAGCCAAGAATCTGTCCCTGATCGCCGCCATCGACCTGGGCTCCAACAGCTTTCACATGGTCGTGGCCAAGGCCCAGAACGGTGAAATCCGCATCCTTGAGCGACTTGGCGAGAAGGTGCAACTGGCTGCCGGGATCGACGACGAGCGCCAGCTCAATGAAGAATCCATGCAGCGCGGGCTCGATTGCCTGAAGCGGTTTGCCCAACTGATCAACGGCATGCCCCTGGGCGCCGTTCGAATCGTCGGCACCAACGCGTTGCGCGAAGCCCGCAACCGTGGCGAATTCATCCGCCGCGCCGAGGAGATCCTTGGGCACCCGGTGGAAGTCATCTCCGGTCGTGAAGAGGCACGTCTTATCTATCTGGGCGTGTCCCACACCCTGGCCGACACCCCCGGCAAACGCCTGGTCGCCGACATCGGCGGCGGCAGTACCGAATTCATCATCGGCCAGCGCTTCGAACCGCTGCTGCGCGAAAGCCTGCAGATGGGCTGCGTCAGCTACACCCAGCGCTATTTCAAGGACGGCAAGATCACTCCGGCGCGCTACGCCCAGGCCTACACGGCGGCGCGGCTGGAGATCATGAGCATCGAGCACGCCCTGCACCGGCTGACCTGGGATGAAGCCATCGGCTCGTCCGGCACCATTCGCGCCATCGGCCTGGCCCTGAAGGCTGGCGGCCATGGCACCGGCGAAGTCAACGCCGAAGGCCTGGCGTGGCTCAAGCGCAAACTGTTCAAGCTGGGGGACGCCGAGAAAATCGACTTCGACGGTATCAAGCCGGACCGTCGCACGATCTTCCCGGCGGGCCTGGCCATTCTCGAAGCGATCTTCGACGCCCTCGAACTGCAACGCATGGACCACTGCGACGGCGCCCTGCGCGAAGGCGTGCTCTACGACCTGTTGGGCCGCCATCACCACGAAGACGTGCGTGAGCGCACGCTCACCTCGTTGATGGAGCGCTACCACGTCGACCTGGAACAAGCCGCCCGTGTCGAGCGCAAAGCCCTGCACGCCTTCGACCAGGTGGCCGAGGACTGGGATCTGGAAGACGGCGTCTGGCGCGAACTGCTGGGCTGGGCCGCCAAGGTGCACGAAGTAGGCCTGGACATCGCCCACTATCATTACCACAAGCACGGCGCCTACCTGATCGAGCATTCGGACTTGGCCGGCTTCTCCCGCGAGGACCAGCAAATGCTCGCCCTGCTGGTGCGCGGCCATCGCCGTAACATCCCCAAGGACAAGTTCGCTGAATTCGGCGACGAAGGCATCAAGCTGATTCGCCTGTGCGTGTTGCTGCGCTTTGCGATCCTGTTCCACCACATCCGTGGCACCCAGGAGATGCCCCAGGTGACCCTGCGCGCCAACGGCGACAGCCTGGACGTGGTGTTCCCGAAAGGCTGGCTGGATGAGAACCAACTGACCCAGGCGGATTTTGGCCAGGAAGCCGAGTGGCTGACGCGAGTGGGGTTCAGCCTGAACCTGCGCTGATCCGCCTCTCCCTGTAGGAGCCGGCTTGCCGGCGATGGCGGCCTCACGCCTAGCGGTGACTGCACTGACGTCATCGCCGGCAAGCCGGCTCCTACAGCCCACGAATAAACAAAAACGGCCCTCGAAAGGGCCGTTTTTCATGCAGCAAAGTCGAGCCTTAATTCACCGTCAGAATCGGGCTACCCAACTTCTCCAACAACGTCGCCTGCGCACTGCGCGGGTTCTGGTTGCCGGTCGGCGTGTTGCGCACGTAGCGGCCGTCCGACTGTAGGCTCCAACTGTGGGTGTTGTCGGTCAGGTAGCTTTCCAGCTCCTTCTTGACTCGCATGATCAGCTTCTTGCCCTCCACCGGGAAGCAGGTCTCTACACGCTTATCGAGGTTGCGCTCCATCCAGTCGGCGCTGGAGAGGAACATCTGCTCTTCGCCACCGTTGAGGAAGTAAAACACCCGCGTGTGTTCCAGGAAGCGGCCGATGATCGAGCGCACATGAATGTTGTGCGACACCCCGACAATGCCAGGGCGCAGGCAGCACATGCCGCGCACCACCAGGTCGATACGCACGCCGGACTGGCTGGCCTTGTACAGCGCGCGGATGATCTTCGGATCGGTCAGCGAGTTGAACTTGGCGATGATGTGCGCCGGCTTGCCGTCCAGGGCGAACTGGGTCTCGCGGGCAATCATATCGAGCATGCCCTTCTTGAGGGTGAACGGCGCGTGCAGCAGCTTCTTCATGCGCAAGGTCTTGCCCATGCCGATCAACTGGCTGAACAGCTTGCCGACGTCTTCACACAAGGCATCGTCGGAGGTCAGCAAGCTGTAGTCGGTATAGAGCTTGGCGTTGCCGGCGTGGTAGTTACCGGTGCCCAAGTGGGCGTAACGCACGATCTCACCGGCTTCGCGGCGCAGGATCAGCATCATCTTGGCGTGGGTCTTGAAGCCGACCACACCGTAGATCACCACCGCGCCCGCCGCCTGCAGGCGGCTGGCCAGTTGCAGGTTGGATTCTTCGTCAAAACGTGCACGCAACTCGATCACCGCGGTGACTTCCTTGCCGTTACGCGCGGCGTCGACCAGGGCGTCGACGATTTCCGAGTTGGCACCGGAACGGTACAGGGTCTGGCGTACAGCGAGTACGTGCGGGTCCTTGGCAGCCTGGCGCAGCAGGTCGACCACCGGGGTGAAGGACTCGAAGGGGTGCAACAGCAGGATGTCCTGCTTGCTCACCACACTGAAGATGTTCTCGCTGTTCTGCAGCAGTTTGGGGATCTGGGGGGTGAACGGCGTGTATTGCAGTTCCGGATGGCTGTCCAGGCCGGTGATGCTGAACAGGCGTGTCAGGTTCACCGGGCCATTGACCTGGTACAACTCGGTCTCGCCCAGGTTGAACTGCTTGAGCAGGTAGTCCGACAGGTGTTTCGGGCAGGTATCGGCCACTTCCAGGCGCACCGCATCACCGTAACGCCGCGAGAACAGCTCACCGCGCAGGGCACGGGCCAAGTCTTCGACGTCTTCGGAGTCCAGCGCCAGATCGGCGTTACGGGTCAGGCGGAATTGGTAGCAGCCTTTTACCTTCATGCCCTGGAACAGGTCATCGGCGTGCGCATGGATCATCGACGACAGGAATACATAGTTATCGCCAGGCCCCCCCACCTCTTCCGGTACCTTAATGATCCGTGGCAGCAGGCGCGGCGCCGGGATGATCGCCAGGCCCGAATCGCGTCCGAAGGCGTCGATCCCTTCCAGTTCGACGATGAAGTTGAGGCTCTTGTTCACCAGCAACGGGAACGGGTGAGTCGGGTCGAGGCCGATCGGTGTGATGATCGGCGCGATCTCGTCGCGGAAGTAACGACGCACCCAGGTCTTGATCTTGGTGGTCCAGTGACGGCGACGGATGAAGCGGACCTGATGTTTTTCCAGTTCCGGCAGCAGGATGTCGTTGAGAATCGCGTACTGGCGGTCCACATGGCCGTGTACCAGCTCGCTGATGCGCGCCAAGGCCTGGTGCGGCTGCAGGCCATCGGCGCCGGCTTGCTCGCGGGCGAAGGTGATCTGCTTCTTGAGGCCGGCGACGCGGATTTCGAAGAACTCATCCAGGTTGCTGGAGAAAATCAGCAGGAACTTGAGCCGCTCCAGCAGCGGATAGGACTCATCCAGCGCCTGCTCCAGCACGCGGATGTTGAATTGCAGTTGTGACAGCTCGCGATGGATGTACAGGCTGCTGTCATCCAGGTTGGTCACCGCGACCACCGGGGCCGGCGCGGGCGGCTCGACCACCACCGCAGGTGCGGCGGGCTCGTGCTCCGGCGGGGTCTCGGTGACTTGTTCAACCACCGGGTGAGCGTCTTTTACGGCAACTTCTGTGAGTCCTTCGGTATTCATCGAATGTTCCTGTGAGGGCTATTGTTGCTCTCTAAGCAATTGGGCGGCGCGGGCGGCGAAGTAGGTCAGGATGCCATCGGCCCCGGCGCGTTTAAAGGCTGTCAGGGATTCAAGGATCACCCCTTCACTCAGCCATCCATTCTGTATTGCAGCCATGTGCATCGCGTATTCGCCGCTGACCTGGTAGACGAAAGTCGGCACCTTGAATTCTTCTTTGACCCGATAAAGGATGTCCAGGTACGGCATCCCCGGCTTGACCATCACCATGTCAGCGCCTTCGGCCAGGTCGGCCGCCACTTCGTGCAGGGCTTCATGGCTGTTGGCCGGGTCCATCTGGTACGAGGCCTTGTTGGCCTTACCCAGGTTCAGCGCCGAGCCCACCGCATCGCGGAACGGGCCGTAATAGGCGCTGGCGTACTTGGCCGAGTAGGCCATGATCCGCACATTGACGTGACCGGCCAGCTCCAGGGCCTCGCGGATCGCCTGGATGCGGCCGTCCATCATGTCCGACGGCGCAACTACCTGGGCGCCTGCCGCTGCGTGGGACAAGGCCTGCTTGACCAGCGCGTCGACAGTGATGTCGTTCTGAACATAGCCGTCTTCGTCAAGAATGCCATCCTGGCCGTGGGTGGTGAACGGGTCCAACGCCACGTCGGTGATCACCCCAAGCTCCGGGAAACGCTCGCGCAGGGCACGCGTGGCGCGCTGGGCGATCCCTTCCGGGTTCCAGGCTTCGGCAGCATCCAGGGACTTGAGTTCAGACGGCGTGACCGGAAACAGCGCCAATGCCGGAATCCCCAACTCGACCCAACCGGCGGCCTCTTCAAGCAGCAGGTCAATGGTCAAGCGCTCTACACCGGGCATCGAGGCCACCGTTTCCCGACGATTTTCCCCGTCCAGTACAAACACCGGCAAAATCAGGTCGTTAGTTGTCAGCACGTTTTCGCGCACCAGGCGGCGAGAAAAATCATCACGACGATTGCGACGCAGACGGGTGGCGGGGAACAGGCGATTGGCAGGGGTAAAGCTCACGACAGACTCCTGAGCCCGGGTTCACGGGCGAGCGTTGCAGTTATAAGCGGCCATTATGACGAAGGTATGACAGTTGTGCTTAACGATGCGACCTGTAGTCGCATTCGTCGTTTATGTAGGAATTGTTCACTTCGTGACACATCTCGATACTTTCATGAATGTTCACGAAGGCGTAGGCTGCGCGTTCATTTCGCCAGCACCCAGACCATGCTTCAACAATTTCTGCATGACTTCGGCTACTTTGCCCTCTTCCTTGGGACCTTCTTCGAAGGCGAGACCATCTTGGTGCTCGCAGGCTTCCTGGCGTTCCGTGGATACATGGATATCAACCTGGTGGTCGTGGTTGCGTTTTTCGGCAGCTACGCGGGCGACCAGCTCTGGTACTACATGGGACGCAAGCATGGCCGCAAGCTGTTGGCGCGCAAGCCACGCTGGCAATTGATGGGCGACAAGGCTCTGGAGCACATTCGCAAGCACCCGGATATCTGGGTGCTGAGCTTCCGCTTCGTGTATGGGTTGCGCACCGTCATGCCGGTGGCGATTGGCCTTTCCGGTTACCCACCGATGCGCTACCTGATCCTCAATGGCATTGGTGCAGCGATCTGGGCCGCCGCCCTCGGCGCGGCGGCTTATCACTTCGGCGCCGTGCTCGAAGGTATGCTCGGCAGCGTCAAGAAATACGAACTGTGGGTATTGGGTGCATTGCTGGTACTGGGCTTCGGCCTGTGGCTGCGCCGTCGCTTCAAGAACGCGCGTATCGCCCGTGAAGCCTGTGCCGACGCCAAGGCCCGGCTTGCCGCCGAGCCCGTGCCGCTCGAAGCGCCTAAGACAGACGCCCCTAAGACACCAGTCGAGTAAACCGGCTTCTGCAGCAGTAGAGGCCGATCACGCTGAGCAAGCTGTAGCTCAGCAGGCCCAGCCAGCCCAGGTTGCTGGCCGGCCATAGCCCGATCAACGGCGCCAGCCACACCAGCGGCACGTTCAGCGCCAGCCGCAAAAGCTCAGCCTTCCACGCCCACGGCCGGTTCTCCAGGGCCACGCCCAACGTGAACAACCCCAGCGCCATCGCACTCCAGCCCAGGATCAGCGCCGCCACGGGCAAGCCTTCGCCGAAATTCATCAAATAGCTGCCAAAACCCACATACGCCGCGAACTGCAGGGCGATGTAGACCTGCTGGCGCACATCCAACGGTACTTCGAATTTGCGAAACTGGCTCAAGTCATGTTTGGCCAACGGGTATTTGGCCTTCACGTCTGCCGGGCGCCAGCCGGTGCGCATGAACCAGATGCGCAGCTTGTCCCACCCACTCTCGGTGCGCCGTGCGTCACTCCACAACTGTGCATAGAACTGCAGGTTCGCCCACAGTGGATTCCAGCTGGCCAAGGGCGTGGTCACACCGAAAATCACCGGTTCGTTGTCGTCTTCCTCCTGGAAGGTGCCAAACAGCCGGTCCCAAATAATGAACACCCCGCCATAGTTGCGATCCATGTAGAGAGCGTTTTGTGCATGGTGGGCCCGATGATTGGACGGCGTGACGAAAAACCACTCATACCAGCCGAGCTTCGGCACATGCCGGGTGTGCACCCAGAATTGATACAGCAAGTTAAGGGACGCCACGCTGATAAACACCACCAATGGCACACCTAGTACGGCCAGGGGCAGGTAGAAGATCCAACTGAGCAGGAAGCCTGTGCTGGTCTGGCGCAGTGCGGTGCTGAGGTTGTAGTCCTCGCTCTGGTGGTGCACCGAGTGCGCGGCCCACAGGATGTTGCGTTCGTGGCCCATGCGGTGCAGCCAGTAGTAGCAGAAGTCGTAGAACACAAACGCGAACACCCAGGTCCAGACGCTCTGGGCAGGCAGTTCGATGACGGCGAGATGCTTGAGGGCGAATGCGTAGGTCAACAGCCCTACGCCCTTGGTCAGCAACCCCGTGGTCGTCGACAGCACACCGGTGCTGAGGCTGTTGATGGCATCCGCCACCCGGTAGTTGCGTTCACCGCGCCAACGGTCGGCAAGCAGCTCCACGACAATCAACGCAATGAAAAACGGTACCGCGTAAGGCACGAAGTCCATGGTCTGGTCCGGTCTATTTTTGTTACATCAAGATTAGGTGCAGCGGCGCGAGATCCCATTGGCAACAGATGACAAATTAGTAGACATTTAACGCCAAGAATCCCAGGAGAAATGCCCATGAGCAAAAAGATTGCAGTGATCCTTTCCGGCTGCGGCGTATACGACGGCGCAGAGATCCACGAAAGCGTGATCACCTTGCTGCGCCTGGACCAGCGCGGCGCTCAGGTCCAATGTTTCGCACCGGACATCGCGCAATTGCATGTGATCAACCACCTCACCGGCGAAGAAATGCCCGAATCACGCAATGTGCTGGTGGAGTCGGCGCGGATCGCCCGAGGTGACGTGAAAGACATCCGCGAGGCCAACGTCGAAGACTTCGATGCACTGATCGTACCCGGCGGGTTTGGCGCGGCGAAAAACCTCTCGAACTTTGCCGTGGAAGGCGCCGGCTGCAGCGTCAACCCGCAAGTGCTGGAATTGGCCGAGGCGTTTGCCGAAGCGGGCAAGCCTGTGGGGTTGATCTGTATCTCCCCGGCCCTGGCGGCGAAGATCTATGGCCCGGGCGTGACCTGCACCATCGGCAATTGCGCCGACACCGCCGCCGCGCTGGACAAGATGGGCGCCACTCACCAGGAATGCGGGGTGGAAGATATCGTCGAAGACAAGGCACGCAAACTGGTGAGCACGCCGGCCTATATGCTCGGCAAGAACATCAGCGAGGTCGCTTCAGGGATCAACAAGCTGGTGGACCGGGTGCTGGAACTGACCCACGAGAACGACTGATTAGCCCTCTCACTGTGGCAAGTCGCTAGTTGTGGTGAGCGGGCTTGCGCCATGACGCCCACCCCACAGGCTCAGGCCTGGCGCATTAACCGCGTCAGGATCCGGTCCAGCGCATTGGCAAACGCCTGCTTCTCCTTCTCGCCATGAGGCGGTGGCCCACCCCCCATCTGGCCGTGCTCACGCAGATCAGTGAACAGGTTGCGCACTGCCAAGCGCTCGCTCATGTTCGCCGGGCTGAATTCCTTGCCGCGTGGATCGAGGGCCGTGACGCCGTTCTTCACCAAGCGGTCGGCCAGCGGCACATCGCTGCAGATCACCAGCTCGCCGGGCACCGCGTGCTCCACCAGGTAGTCGTCTGCGGCATCCGGGCCGCTGGGCACCACGATCAGCTTCACACAGGCAAAGCTCGGCTTAATCTGACTCTGCCCGGCCACAAGCACCACCTCGAACTGCCGCTTGAGGGCAAACTTCACCACCTGGTCCTTGGCTGCCCGAGGGCAGGCGTCGGCATCGATCCAGACCCGCATGCTCAAGCCACCGCCCGGCGCTTCTCGGCCAAGCGGCTGCGGCCGTACAGCACCACAATCGCCAGGATCGCCACCGCCTGTGCACTCAACGAGTACGCATCGGCGTGGATGCCCAGCCAATCGAAATCAAAGAACGCCACCGGCCGCGTGCCGAAGATTCCGGCTTCCTGCAACGCCTTCACGCCATGCCCGGCAAACACCACCGACAGCGCACACAGCAATGCCGCGTTGATCCCGAAGAACAACGCCAGCGGCAGCTTCGCCGAACCACGCAGGATCACCCACGCCAGGCCCACCAACAGCACCAGCGCCGTGGCACCACCGGCCAGCACCGCGTTGTGCCCGGCGGGGCCGGCTTGCAGCCACAGGGTTTCGTAGAACAGGATCACTTCGAACAGCTCGCGGTACACCGAAAAGAACGCCAGCATCGCAAAGCCGAACCGCCCGCCGCCGCCCACCAGGCTGCTCTTGATGTAGTCCTGCCATGCTGCTGCGTGGCGGCGGTCGTGCATCCACACGCCGAGCCACAGCACCATCACGCTGGCAAACAGGGCCGTGCAGCCTTCCAGCAATTCGCGCTGGGCACCGCTGACGTCAATCACATACGCCGCCAACGCCCACGTCGCCAGACCCGCCAGCAACGCCAGGCCCCAACCCACGTTGACGCTGCGCACCGCCGACTGCTGGCCGGTGTTGCGCAGGAACGCGAGGATCGCAGCCAGCACCAGGATCGCTTCGAGGCCTTCACGCAGCAGGATCAGCAAGCCGGAGATGTAACTCAACGACCAACTCAGGCCATCACTGCCCAGCAAGCCGGCGGATTCGGTGAGCTTGCCCTTGGCCACGTCCAGCCGTTGTTGCACCTGCTCGACCGGCAAACCGTCCTGCAACGACTGCCGGTAGGCCATCAGCGCCTTCTCAGTGTCCTTGCGCACGTTGGCGTCGACGTTGTCCAGGGAGCTTTCAACCAGCTCGAAACCTTCCAGGTACGCGGCCACCGACAGGTCGTAGGCCTGCTCATGATCACCGTTTTGGAATGCCGCCAGGCTCTTGTCTAGGGTGGTGGCGGTGTAGTCGAGCAACTGCGCCGGGCCACGCTTGACCTGTGGCGGTTGCGCACGCTGGGCACGGAACGTCGCAGCGGCCGCCGGACCGCTTGCGGCCAGCACTTCATTGGGGGTCTGGCGAGCCAGGTCGGCGAGGTTGAACGGTTGCTCGCTTTTCGCGTCGGCCGGGTCAGCGGTGAAGCTGGCAATGTAGGTGGCCAGGTCCCAGCGCTGACGGTCGTCCAGTTGGTCGGCGAAGGACGGCATGTCGGTGCCTTCGACACCCAGGCCGAGGGTGTTGTAGATCGCGTAGAGGCTCAGGCGATCCAGGCGCACGGCGTCCCGCAGGTTGGCGGGCGGCGGCGTCATGCCCACGCTGGCTGGGCCATCACCGGCACCCGCTGTGCCATGGCACACCGAGCAATGCTGGGCGTAGAGCGGCGCACCGCGCGTGGGATCAGGGGTGATCGCCGGGGCCTGGCTAACTTCATAGGCCACGGCCAACTGAGCGCCCAATTGACGGGCCTGGCGAGCGACTGTCGCGCCGTCCTGATGGGCAGTTACAGCCGCTAACAGTTCGTCGACGCCTTTGACCAACGCCGCGCGCTCCGGGCGTTGCGGCAGTTCTGCCACCAAGCCCTGTAACACGCCGAGAAACTCCAGTTGTTCGCGGTATTCGGATTCGTCGATAACCTTGCCCGCCTCCACCGTCGGAGGATAGTCAGCACCAATGTAGTCCAGCAAATGCAGGGCTTGTGGGGCGCCCTCGGCAGTCGCGGCCAACAGGTTGAAGCTGCACGACATCAACGCCGGCAGCATCAGCCAGGCGAGAAAACGGAAGGGGGCAGTCATGAACGAATCTCAAAGGGAAATACGAAGTAACACATTGTTGAGGTTTAAGAGGTTTGACTCAAGGCGTAAGTGATTTGTCGTAGGTGAAGGCGGGGAATTCAGGAGCAGATGGTGGCTCTTTAGTCGACTTGATCGAGGCAAAAAGCCATTGTTTTGCCAGTAATGACGCTTATAATGCCGCGCCCTGTTAGTGCGAAAGGGAATTTCGTTCCTCGTTTTTATGAGGAATAACCACATTGGTTGATACGTTCAGGGAAGAAGTCTGCATGGCATTTCGCGCCTTACCTTCGCTCGCGCTCGCAGCGGTGACCTTGTTGTCCGGCTGTTCGATGTTCCGCAGCTATGACACCGAGCTGCAAGCAACCAATCAGCAACTGGTCACCGGCAATGTCGATGCCGCCCTGACCCTGCTGGAAAAGAACAACACCGGCGATGACAAGGACTTGCTCTATTTCTTCGAAAAGGGCGAATTGCTGCGTGCCAAGGGTGACTTGGCCGGCAGCCAGACCGCCTGGCGCAGCGCCGACCTGCAAGTCTACAAGTGGGAAGAATCGGTCAAGTTTGACAGCGCCAAGTACCTTGCCCAGTTCGGCAGCTTCCTGGCCAACGACAAGGTGCGTCGCTACGAAGGCTATGACTATGAAAAGGTCATGCTGACCACGCAGATGGCCCTGAACCTGCTGGCCCTGAACGACTTCGACGGCGCGCGCACCGAAATCAAGAAGACCCACGAGCGCGAAGCGGTGATCGCCGACCTGCGCGACAAGGAATACCTCAAGCGCGAGGACGAAGCCCAGCGTGAAGGCGTGACCACCCAGATGAAAGACCTGCGCGGCTACCCGGTGGAAGCCCTGGACGCGCCGGAAGTGGTCGGACTCAAAAACAGCTACCAGAGTGCGTTCAGCCACTACCTGGCCGGCTTCGTCTACGAAGCCCTGGGTGAAAAAGACCTGGCAGCCCCCGGCTACCGCAAGGCCGCCGAACTGCGCCCCAACACGCCCTTACTGGAAAAGGCGCTGCTGGACCTGGACAAATCCAAGGTCGGCGCCGATGAAACCGACGTATTGATCGTGGTGCAGAGCGGCCTGGCACCGGCCCGCGACTCCATTCGCCTGCCGCTGCCGATCCCGATCAACGGCAATCTGGTGATCACCCCACTGTCGTTCCCGGTGATCAAGGCTGATACCTCGACCGCGCCCTTCGCGCAGATTGGCGTCGACGGCCAGCAACAGAACCTCACCGCACTCAACAGCACTACGGCCATGTCCCGCCGCGCCCTGCGCGACGACATGCCAGGCATCATCCTGCGCACCACCGTGCGTGCAGTCACCCGTGGCGTGGCGCAAAACAACCTAAACAAGACCAACCCCATGGCGGGCCTGGTATTGGGTATCGCCTCGGCCGTCACCGAAGGCGCCGACACCCGCACCTGGCGCACCCTGCCGGACATGACCCAGGTGACTCGCCTGCGCCTCAAGCACGGCGAGCATCAGGTCAGCCTGCCCAACGCCCTGGGCGGCACGCTGGTGACGGTCAAGGCCGATCAGCGTTACCAGGTCATCACCCTGCGCGTGGTCGGCAACCAGGTATTCGCCGGCGGCCTGGCCGCCCATGTGGTGCCAAGCACCGCCAACCAGGCCATCGCCCTCAAACAACCTTAAGGAGCACGCTATGCGTCATTTCATCCTCGGCGCCCTCGCGCTGGTCCTGCTGGCCGGCTGCGCCACCCCGCCGCCACCGGAACCCGGCAGCGCCGCGAGCAAAATCGTGGTGATGGGCAAGTTCAAGGGCATTGCCGTCGGTGCCATCCGTGTGGCCCGCGAAAACGGCTTCCTCACCGCCAAGGTGCAGTTGAGCAACATCACCAGCAGCAACCAGATGATGTACTACCGCTTTGCCTGGCTGGGTGCCGACGGCTTCCCGGTGGGCGACGAAGAAACCTGGAAAGTGCTGAACCTATACGCCAACCAGGCGACCTTCCTGCCTGCGATTGCCAATTTGCCGCAGGCGGCGGACTTCCGTCTTGAAGTGAAAACCCCTTGAGCCGTCCATCCTTTTTGCTGCTGAGAGATTTCCCAATGTTTGCACGCTTCTCGATCCTTGCCGTCGTCGCCGTCCTGGCCAGCGGCTGCGCCAACACCTCCCCGGTCCTGGGCGGTAAGAACATCAGCTACGGCGACACCAAGGCCGTGGAACTGGTGACCAACGAGTTCGGCTCCACCGACCTGCAGATGATCGCCGAAAGCATGACCCGCTCCCTCGCCCAGTCCGGCATCCTGCAAGGCCGCCCGGTGGTGCAGGTGTACGACGTGAAGAACAAGACCAGCGAGTACATCGATACCCGCGAAATCACCACGTCGATCAAGACCCAGCTGATGAAGACCGGCACCGCACGCTTTGCCAGCGACAACACCGACATGCAGAGCCAGGTTGACCAGCTCAAGCTGCAGAACCAAAGCGGCCTGTACAAGAAGTCGACCGTCAGCAAGACCGGCAACATGGTCGCCGCCAAGTACCGCCTGGAAGGCTCCATCAGCTCCATCGTCAAGCGCAGCTCGGACTACAAGGACGTGTTCTACAAATTCAGCCTGCAGCTGATCGACGTCGAGAGCGGCCTGGCCGAATGGATGGACGAAAAAGAAATCCGCAAAACCACGGAGCGCTAAGCAATGCGTGCATGGATCGGCATGATCGGCCTGCTGTGCGCCTTTGGCGCCTCGGCCGCCCCGAAGATCGCGGTAACCGACCTGGCCTACGAGGCGCGGGTCGAGGAATACATCCACCAGGTTTCGGCGAGCAACAACTTCCAGGCAAGCGCCTACCACGCCAGCGGTGCGTCGAACTACAGCGAGTACGAAAGCCGTACCAGCTACATCGAACAGACCGAGCTGCGTAAATTCAGCGGCGATATCAAGGGCGAGATTCTCAAGTCCCGGCAGTTCCAGCTGGTGCAAGGCACGCCTTACACCGCCGATGCCAAGGGTGACGTCTACGACGTGATCAAGCGCATCAAGGCCGGTAACTTCAAGGGTGCAGACTACGTGCTGTTCGGCACGCTGTCAGACATCGACTTCACCCAGGACATCAACGCCCTGGACCATACCAACAGCTATTCGGCCGTACTGGGCCTGACGCTGGTGGCCGATTTCAGCCTGATCAACACGCGCACCTACGAAATCACCTCGGCGTTTACCGCCATGGGTGAAGGCCAGGACACTAAGCTGGTGAACAGCCGTGACGTACGCGTAAGCCTGAACCGGCCGCGCGTGGTCAAGGAAGTGTCGAATGCCTTGGGTAAGGATGTGGCCAGGCAATTGGCGGAACAGTTGGGTGGCGGGTATCAAGAGCCTGGCCAACCGCCGCTGCGCAACAACCTGCCAAGGGATGAAGCGCCAAGAATCCTGCGCTGAAACCCGATTTCACAAGCAACACAAACCAATGTGGGAGCTGGCTTGCCTGCGATAGCATCACCGCGGCGTATCAGTTAAACCGCGGCGCTTGCATCGCAGGCAAGCCAGCTCCCACATTTTTGATCCGGTTTTGGCAGTTAAGCTGTGGCGCGATGCAAGCTGGCCAGGAAGCCCGCAGCGCCGACAAACAACCCGGCAAACGTACGGTTCATGCGCTTCTGCTGCTTAGGCGTACGCAACAGTCGCAACACCTTCGACGCCAGCCCCGTATACCCTGCCATCACGACCATATCGACGCAGATCATCGTCGCGCCCAGGATCAGGTACTGGATCAGCAGCGGCGCCTGCGGGTTCACGAACTGCGGCAGCACCGCCAGCATGAACACCAGTGCCTTGGGGTTACTGGCATTGACCAGAAAACCACGGAACATCATCGCCATCGGCTTGCCGATCGGGCGCACCGCCGCGTCATCGGTCATGTCCATGGGCAGGGCGCGCCATTGCTTGATGGCCAAGTACACCAGGTACGCCACGCCAAACCATTTGATCGCATAAAAGGCGGTAGAGGACGTCGCCAGAATGGCACCCAGGCCGCAAGCAACCACAGCTATCTGCATCGCCAGGCCCAGTTGCAGGCCGATGGCATTCCAGTAACCGCGCAGGAAACCGTATTGCAGGCCACTGGACATCGAGGCGATGGCGCCAGCACCAGGAGAAAGGGAGATGATCCAACTGGCCAGGAAAAAGGCCAGCCACGTATCGAGTGCCATTACACACCTCAGGAGGGAGTTTGCTGTTGTGCCTTAAGCTAACTCCGCCGACCAAAGGATGGCTATAGATTTTTACAAGATGTGAATGCTAGCGGTCGCCCGGAAACACGTGGGTACCTGGCCAACGCCGCACCGAGCGCTGGAAGAACAAGCTGTTGGGCACTTGCACCATCGCGCTGTCGGTACCGGCCTCTGCCACTTCAACCAGCGTGGTGTAGAGCAGGTTGATCGCCACGACCCGGCCCTTCACGCCAGGTTTGTCGACGGTATCCACCAGTTCGACGATATCGCCGAGGCGAAACGGCCCGACGGTGAAGATCAGAATGGCGCACAGCAGGTTGGACAGTACCGACCACATGGCGAAGAACGCCACTGCGGCGACCGCCACAAACCCCGACAGCGCCGTCCACAATACCGTGGCAGACACCCCCAGGCGGCCCAGCACAAAGATCAGCGCACTGCCCATGATCAACCAGCGCAGGCCACCGCGTAGCGGCATCAGCAGTTGTGGCGGGAACGGGTAACGCTCACCCAGGCGCGTCAGGCCCTTGGCGACAAAACGCTGGGCGAGGTAGCCGGCCAGCAGGATCAGCAGGATTTGCACGCCGACCCACACGGGTTCGACCCACTGCGTCGGTATAGGCAGCTGCAACGCTTCCATCAGGACAGCGCCTCCAGCTCCGCTTGCAGGGTTTCGAGCAGCTCGAGGGCTTCCATCCAGGTTTCCTCCAATTGCCCTTCACGCACCTTGAGCTTGGCCTGTTCGGCCAGCAGGTCGCGCAATTCATCCTTGCGGGCAGCTTCGTAGATGGCGCTGTCGCCCAGGCTGGTCTCGATCTTGGCCAGGCGCTCGTGCACCATGCCCAACTCGGCTTCCAGCTTATCGGCTTCACGCTTGTGCGGCGCCAATTGTTGGCGCAACGCAGCGGCAGCCTGACGCTGGGCTTTCTTGTCGGTCTTGTCGGGGTTGACCGGGGTGTTGCTGACCGGCGCGTTGCGCAGGCGGTAATCCGTCAGCCAGCGCGCGTAGTCATCCAGGTCACCGTCGAATTCTTCGACTTTACCGTCGGCCACCAACAGGAAGTTATCCGTGGTGCTCTTGAGCAAGTGGCGGTCGTGAGACACCACCAGCACCGCACCGCTGAACTCTTGCAAGGCCATGGTCAGCGCCAGGCGCATTTCCAGGTCCAGGTGGTTGGTCGGTTCATCGAGCAGCAGCAGGTTCGGGCGGTCCCAGGCGATCAGCGCCAGGGCCAGGCGGGCTTTTTCGCCGCCGGAGAAGTTCAGCACCGGCTCATCGATGCGCGCGCCACGGAAGTCGAAGCCACCCAGGAAGTCGCGCAGGGTCTGCTCGCGCTCGGTCGGCGCCAGGCGCTGCAAGTGCAGCAATGGGCTGGCCTTGGAGTCCAGGGAGTCCAGTTGGTGCTGGGCGAAGTAGCCCACCACGGTGTTCTCGCCACGGGTCAGGCGGCCGGACAGGGGCGAAAGCTCGCCGGACAGGTTCTTGATCAGCGTCGACTTGCCCGCACCGTTAGGCCCGAGCAATCCGATGCGTGCACCTGGCGTGAGTTGCAGCTTCACTTTTTCCAGGATGGTTTTGTCGCCATACCCCAGGCGCGCATCGGAAAGGTCCAGCAAGGGGCTGGAGATCTTCACCGACTCGCGGAACACGAAGTCGAACGGCGAATCAACGTGAGCCGCCGACAGCTCCTCCATGCGCTCCAGGGCCTTGATCCGACTCTGGGCCTGACGGGCCTTGGTGGCCTGGGCCTTGAAGCGGGCAATGTAGCTTTCCATGTGCGCGCGCTGCGCCTGCTGCTTCTCGTAGGCCTGTTGTTGCTGGGCCAGGCGTTCGGCACGGGCGCGTTCGAATGCGGTGTAGCCGCCACGGTAGAGCGTGATTTTCTTCTGTTCGACGTGGGCGATGTTGTCGACCACGGCGTCGAGGAAATCCCGGTCGTGGGAGATCAGCAGCAAAGTGCCCTGATAATTCTTGAGGAAGTCTTCCAGCCACAGGATCGCATCGAGGTCCAAGTGGTTGGTCGGTTCGTCGAGCAGCAACAAGTCCGACGGGCACATCAGCGCCTGCGCAAGGTTCAAGCGCATGCGCCAGCCGCCGGAGAAGTCGGCGACCGGGCGGTCCATTTGTTCGTTGGTAAAGCCAAGGCCGGCGAGCATCTTGCGGGCGCGGGCGTCGGCGGTGTAGCCGTCGGCGCTGTCCAACTCGGAATGCAGGCGGGCCTGGGCGGCGCCGTCCTGGGCTTTCTCGGCCTCGGCCAGGTCATGTTGCACCTGACGCAGGCGCAGGTCGCCATCGAGCACGTAATCGATCGCGATGCGGTCCAGGGTGTCGATCTCCTGGCGCATATGGGCGATGCGCCAGTCGGCCGGCAGCAAGCAATCCCCGGAGTCTGGAGTCAGCTCGCCCAGCAGCAAGGCGAACAACGTGGATTTGCCGGCGCCGTTGGCACCGATCAGGCCGGCTTTGTGACCGGCGTGCAGGGTCAGCTCGGCGTCTTCGAGAAGACGTTGCGGGCCACGCTGTAATGTTAGGCTTTGAAGTCGGATCATAATGGCGGCGGAGTCTACCAGCTTCGTTGGCCGCTGGCTTGGGTGTGAATATGTACGCTGACCTGTGGAGCTTTGCCCTCACGACTTATGCCCGTCCGGGCGTCGAATCCGCTTGCCTGCGCTTGCAGGAACACGGCGCAGACGTGTGCCTGTTGCTGTGTGGTGCCTGGTTGGAGCAGCGCGCTGTGGCAGCAACCTCCGAGCGCCTGCAAGCGCTGAAACAGATTGCCCGGCCTTGGCAGACACAGGTGATCGAACCGTTACGTCAAATACGCACGCACTGGCGCGGCATGGCGCAGCAGGATGAAGCTCTGGCGGGGTTGCGCGAGCGGGTCAAGGCCCTGGAGTTGGACGCCGAACGACAGTTGCTGATGCGACTGGAAGCACTGGCGCAAACGTGGCCGACTGGCGATGCGATGGATCAGCGGCGGTGGCTGGAAGGACTGGCGGCTGAGGATGCCGCCAACCTTGACCCCGGCGCGCTGCAGCAGCTGCGCGCCGAGGTCACCAGCACTTAGGAAGCGCTGGTTGGGGGGGTGCTTGACGCTGTCGGAGCAGGCGTGCTGCTGGCCGGTGCAGTGGGTGCGGTGGACGCTGCCGGGGCGGCAGCAGGTGTTGCTGGCTTGGCCGGTGCTGGTTTTGCAGCAGCTGGCTTTGCAGCAGCAGGTTTAGCAGCTGGCTTAACGGCTGGTTTTGCAGCCGCAGGTTTAGCGGCTGGCTTAGCGGCTGGTTTGGCAGCAGCGGGTTTAGCAGCTGGCTTAGCGGCTGGTTTTGCAGCAGCAGGTTTAGCAGCTGGCTTAGCGGCTGGTTTTGCAGCAGCGGGTTTAGCAGCTGGCTTGGCGGCTGGTTTCGCAGCAGCGGTTTTAGCAGCTGGCTTGGCGGCTGGTTTTGCAGCAGCGGGTTTAGCAGCTGGCTTGGCGGCTGGTTTGGCAGCAGCGGTTTTAGCAGCTGGCTTGGCGGCTGGTTTCGCAGCAGCAGTTTTGGCAGCAGGCTTGGCGGCTGGTTTCGCAGCAGCGGTTTTGGCAGCTGGCTTGGCGGCTGGTTTCGCAGCAGCGGTTTTGGCAGCTGGCTTGGCGGCTGGTTTTGCAGCAGCGGTTTTGGCAGCTGGCTTGGCGGCTGGTTTTGCAGCAGCGGTTTTGGCAGCAGGCTTGGCGGCTGGTTTTGCAGCAGCGGTTTTGGCAGCAGGCTTGGCGGCTGGTTTCGCAGCAGCAGTTTTGGCAGCAGGTTTCGCTGCGGCTTTAGCCGGTGCCTTGGCAACAACAGCTTTGCTCGCGGGCTTCTTAGCCGCGCTCGCTGCAACAGCTTTGGCAGGGGTACGAGCGCCCAGCACTTTAGCCACGGCTTCTTTCACACGACCAACGCCCTGTGCCAGTTTCAGGCTTTCCTGAGCATCTTTTTTGAGTTGGGAAATGTAGGCGCGGGTTTCAGCTTGGCGATCCTTGAGGGCGTCCAGCAGGTCCTCAAGTTCTTTGACAGCGTCTTTGGCTTTGGCTTGAGCCTTGGCCTTGCCGGCAGTAGCGGCGTCTTGCAGTTTGGTGCGGGATTTGTGCAGCTTTTCTTGCGCTTTACCGCGTTGTTTTTCCAGCTTGGCGAGCAGCTTTTCTGCATCGGCCAACGCTTGGGAACAGGCGCTTTCCAGATGTTCGAGCAAGCTGCCCGAAAGTTGTTGGAGTAAATGCAACGGGGTATTAACAGGCTTCTGTTTGGCCGACATGGTTTACCTCCTGGCTGACGTGGGTGCGGCTCATACTAGCCCTCTGCTCTTACCGCCGCTAGGGCATGTTGACAGTATCGTTTGCCTTGCGTTGCACCGCGCGAAAATTCTTATCGATATAACGAAAACACGCGGGACTTTTTACCCGTTCACACTGGCATAATCCGTCGCACTTTCGGCGGGAGAATACCCATGTCGCGTTACCTTTTTCTTGTGCTTGGTCTAGCAATATCAGTGGCCAATGCGAGCGAGCAATCGCGGGCAAAAACCACTGAACAAAACCAACATGACCTCGCCTACAGCCTGGGTGCGAGCCTCGGCGAACGCTTGCGCCAGGAGGTTCCGGACCTGCAGCTGCAAGCGTTGATCGACGGCCTCAAGCAAGCGTATCAAGGCAAGCCATTGGCACTGGACAACGCACGCATCGAGCAGATTCTTGCCCAGCACGAAGCACAGAACGAAGCCGATACGCAGGCACCGCAAAGCGAAAAAGCACTCGCGGCCGAACAACAATTCCTGAGCAAGGAAAAAGCCGTAAAAGGCGTGCGCGAATTGGCGGATGGAATACTGCTCACCGAACTCACTCCCGGCACTGGCGAGAAGCCAGCGGCCAGCGATCAAGTCCAAGTGAAGTACGTGGGACGATTGCCCGATGGGACGGTGTTCGACCACAGCACACAACCCCAGTGGTTCCGCCTGGACAGCGTGATCAGCGGCTGGAGCAGTGCATTGCGGCAGATGCCAGTGGGCGCGAAATGGCGCCTGGTGATCCCCTCAGCCCAGGCCTATGGTGCCGACGGTGCCGGCGAATTGATCCCGCCCTATACCCCTCTGGTGTTCGAGATCGAGTTGCTCGGTACCCGACACTGAGGCCATAAAAAACGGTGCGTCATGCGCACCGTTTTTTTGTATCGCGATCGAGCTTCAAGCCTGCGTAGCAGACTCTTCCTTGTGAGCGTTATGCAGCACTTCGATCAAGCAATCTTCCAGTTCGAATCGCTCATGCAGCAGTGCACCCAATTCTTTGAATTTTGCTGCAACACAGTTTCCGGCATCACACAGGTCGGTGAAGGCCAGCAGCTTCTCGGTGATGACATCGATGCGTGGGTAAATGGTCTCAGCCAAGTCCAGGCCACGCTGATCGTCAAAGGCTTCGGCCTCCTTGGTCAGCTGTTCGTAGACGCCGAAATGGCCGGCTGACACGTAGTCCACCAACACACCGCAGAAATCCTGCAACGGTTCACGGTTCTCCGCCAGTGCCTCGGGCTTGGCGCCGAGAGCATCAAAGGCCCGAACCAGTTCGTGACGTGCCTTCAGCCAGCTGTCGATCAGCTTGTGCACCCCACCCCAGCGTTCCTGAGCATTCTGACAACTTTCCAGCATGATGATCTCTCTTCCCTATAGGGGCGCTGCCGCCTGGTGCCCGCGCAACACTTCAAGGATAAAGCAGCAACCGGACAAGGCCGCATCGAACAAACGGTTTCAATAACACGTGCGGGCCAGATTATGCCCGCATGACTATGGCTTCAAGGTACGCAGGACAGAAAGTTCATACAAGTGTTTAATCCCGTCCTACAAAATGCGACCCGCTTTCAGTGCCTCGCCGGGCGCAAACGTTGGCTCCACAACAGCCGTGAAAATTGCAGGGCGCCCAGGATCAACATCCCGACGAAGAACAGCAGGCTCCACTCCGGCAGGCTCAAATCAAACAGCGTCCAGTTGATCTCCACGCAATCAACCGTGCCTTTGACCGTCAATTGCAGGGCCTGCCAAAGCGACAGGTTTTCGATCATGAAGTGCAGGCTCGGCCAGCAGTCAGCGGCCTGGTCCGGTGCGGCGTTTTGTAGCAATACCTGGCGCACGGCAGTCATCGCACCGAGCAACGCAAAGCCCATGCTCGCCAGCCCGTACAGGCAGAGAACAGAACGCTTGGGGTTATGCAGGGCAGCGACCAGGTTGATCAAGGTGAAAGCGGCGAGGAATACCCGTTGCATCTGGCACAGGAAGCAAGGACGCAGCGAGGCGCCAAATTCCAGGTAGAAAGACGCGCCCAACGTCAGCACACCTGCCAGGAACGCAAGGAAAAACAAGGAGCGTGAGGGGGCCAAAGACATGCTTTATCCGCATCGCGAAAGATAGGTCGCTACGGTAGAGGAAAGGCCTGACCGCTTTCAATACATGCTGGAGCAGACGATTCCGCGAGAGGGTAAGGACTTCCCACCAGAAGATGGAGGACTTTAGGCCATTGAGCGTCGGACTTTACCCACAAACGCTCTAACGCAGCGATTTTGGAGCTCATGAAGGTTGGCGGCCGGATATATCCGCGCCAACCCTCGTCGGCATTCCTACCTCAAGCGCGAGCCGGGACAGGCAGCGGTGACGCCAGCAGACGGTTATCCAGCAGCCCAAGGCCCTCTTGGAACAGCTGATTACTGCGCTCGGTATCACCCAACTGGGCCAACAATCGCGCCAGCTCGGCGCAGGCTTCAGGATTGCGTTGCACCTGCAGACTGCTTTCCAGGTAATCCCGCGCCTTGCCCCACAAGCTGTTTTGCAAACACAGGCGGCCCAGTGTCAGCAGCAGGCTGGCATCGCCTGGGTGGTCCTTGAGCCAACCCTCGGCAAACTTCAATTGCCGGGCTGGGTCACTGCCACGCAACAGGCCATATAGCCGGATCAGGTGGCTGTCGTAGCCGCGCTTGATCGCGACACGCAACGCTTCTTCAGCCTTGGCATCGGCGCCCAATTGGCGCAATTGCTCGGCGTAGGCCAGCACCAATTGCGGCTCCTGGCGCTGGGCAGAAGTGAGTTGTTGCCAGGCCCGCTCAAGGGACTGCAAGCCGGCTTCGCCCTGCTCTTCGCGTTGGGCGGCGAGGCTCAGGTTCTCACCCCAGGCACGGCGCTCAAGCTCGGCCAGTTCGCTGGCGGGCAGCACTTTGTCCTTGCGCAGTTCCGGCAGCAGGCGAATCACCGACGACCAATCACCGCGCTGCTGATGCAGGCGTTGCAATTGACGCAACACCTGCGCGTTATGGGGATGACGTTCGTGCATTGCCTGCAAGGTGATCAGTGCACCGTCGCTGTCGCCACGGTCCAATTGCAGTTGCGCATGGCTCAAGGCAACCGCCAGCTCGGCCTGGGGTTGACGCTCCAAGGCGCGCTCCAGCAGGCCGTCGGACTCTTCATACCGCCCCTGCTCATTCGCGGCACGGGCCGCGCCGAGGTAGTACAGCAGTGGCTGACGCTCGGCTTCGGCGGCTCGGTGCAGGTGGCGCTCGGCGCTGGCCCAGCGGCCTTCGGCGAGGTCCATCTGGCCTTGCTCGATGGCGATCTGCACGCGACGACTGCGATTACGTCGCGACCACGGGTTGACCACACCACCGGACGTGGTAACCAGGCTCACCAGTACGCGGATCAGGTAGATGGCCAAACCGAAGGCAAATACCGCCACCACAGTTGCCCAAAGGCTCGATTCGTAATGCAGCACATGCGGGTAGGTAATCAGCACGTAGCCGGTGTGTTTCGAAATGCCTACTGCCAGCGCCAGCGCGATTGCAATCGCCAGCACCAGGATCACATAGAAACGTTTCATCGGCTCTACTCCTGCTTCGCCGACGTCGCCGCCGCCTTGGCTTCGTCGGCAGACAGATGACGACGCTCAAGGTACGCCTGCACGGCAGCCAGGCTTGCGGCCAGGTCCGGCGTCACCACCGACACGGCCTTGGGCTCAAGCTCGGCGATACGCGCCAGCATCGCCTTGCTCTGCGGGTTGTCCTGGTTGAAGTTGTCCTGTAACACGCTGCGCGCCTCGCCCAGCGAGCGGCTATAGACGGCCGATTCACCATTGAGCGCCGCCCATTGCGCTTGCTCCAGGGCCAGGCTCAGGGCCAGGCGCACTTGGTTCAGACCCTGGCCGGCCAGCAGTGGACGGATGTTATCGTCGGGGTTGAAGTCGATGCGGAAGTAACGGGAAATCTGCTCCCACCACTGGCTCCAGCGGCTTTGCGTATCGGTGGTCGGGCGCCCTTCGGAAGTGGGGTCGGTCAGTTGATACTCAGGGGCAATGGCCGCCAATTGCACGACCTGGTCACGCAGGGCCGCCAGTTGCAGGTATAGCCCGGTACGGTCCGGCTGCTCGGTGCTGCGCAGCGCGGCAAGGCTCTTGGCCAATTGTTCACGGGCGGCGTAAGAGCCTGGATCGCTTTGCTCACGCAGAATCTCGTCGGCCCCCTGCACCAGCGCCTGGGCGCTGTTGATATCTTGAAGGGCGGACAGTCGCAAGCTCGCCAGGCGAATCAAGTGTTCGGCCTCGGCCAGTCGCCAATCCTTGCGGCTGGAGCCCAGTACGGTTTCCAGGCGCTGGCTCAGCTTCTGCTGGTCACCCTGCAACTGGGCCACCAAGCGACGGCGTTCCTCCAGCTCATCTGCACCCGGCAATTGCGCCAGGCGCGCGGCCAGTTGTTGCTGGCTTTGCTTGAGGGACTGGGACTGGTCATCAAGGGTCTGCACTTGGCCCAACTGTTGTTGGCTGCTGGCCTGCAGGGCGCGGACCTGCCAGATACCCCAGCCGCCAGCGGCAACACCGGCTACGCCGAGCAGCAGGGCGACGATTGCCAGGCCATTGCCACGGCGCGGCAAGGTGACCGGTGACTCAACCGGCGCATCAAGTGCGGGTTGGGTTTCATCTTTAGGCAAGGCTGTTTCGCTCACGTATCCGTCCTTTGCGTTTCAGAGAGTGGGAACGGGATAGCTCCGTATCGCCACTAACAAAGCCGCGGCACTCGCACCGCGACAATCCACAACTTTTTCTGCGCCAGCGGCCCGCGCCATTTCCTGGACTCGCGGGCTCGGCACGAACAACGGCAGCTGTGCCACCTGTGGCCAATCGGCTCCGGCCAGGGCTTGCAGGTGCAAAAAACCCTGCCCACTGCTGACCACCAAGCCGTTCAAGCGTTCCAACTGGATGCGTTGCATCAGCACACCAGCGTCGTAGGCCGGCAGGAAACGGCGATACAACTCCAGATAGTCGACACTAGCACCTTGCTCGCGCAAACGCTCCGCCAGCAGTTCGCGACCGCCCTCACCCCGCAGGATCAACACCTGGGCATCGGGGCGTGCGATAGCCTCGCGCAACGCAGGCAATTGAAGCAAGGCCTCGCTGTCATCGCCAGTCGGTGGGTAGTGAACGTTGAGGCCGTGATCAGCCAGGACCTGCGCGGTGGCGGCGCCGACACTGAACCACGGCAGTTGCTTCCCCGCCCGCCCCAGCTGCTGCACGGCCAGGCGCGCGGCAGGTTTGCTGACGACGATCACCGCACAGTAGCGGTCCAGACCACAGAAGACGGCCTGCTGTTCAGGAGTGACAGGCAGCGGCTCAATGTCCAGCAACGGCAAGCTGCTGCTGAAGATACCCGTTTCGGACAACGTGGCCGCGAGGGCCATCGAGTCCTCGGCAGGCCGCGTCAGCAGCACACGCCATTCGGTCACTGCGGACCGGCCTCGCCATAGACTTTTTGCAGAATGGCGCCGGCGCCCTTTTCCAGCAGCTCTTCAGCCACCTGGATACCCAGGGCTGTGGCGTCACGCTGCGGACCACGCACTTCAGCGGTCAGCAGGGTGCCGCCTTCCGGATCGCCGACCAAGCCACGCAACCACAGGTTTTCACCTTCAAGCACGGCGTAGCAGGCGATCGGCACCTGGCAGCCACCGTTGAGGTGCTTGTTCAGGGCGCGCTCGGCCGTGACGCGCACTTCGGTGTCCTGGTGATCCAGGGGTTTGAGCAGGGCGTGGATTTCTGTGTCGGCGGTACGGCATTCAATGCCAACGGCGCCTTGCCCACCGGCGGGCAGGCTGTCCTCGACGCTGATGGCCGAGGTGATACGGTCTTCGAAGCCCAGGCGGATCAGGCCCGCCGCCGCGAGGATGATCGCGTCATATTCGCCGGCATCCAGCTTCGCCAGACGGGTGTTGACGTTGCCGCGCAGGAAGCGGATCTGCAGGTCCGGGCGGCGGGTGAGCAGTTGTGCCTGGCGGCGCAAGCTCGACGTACCGACGATACTCCCCAGGGGCAGCTCATCCAAAGAGGCATACGTGTTGGAAACGAAGGCATCACGCGGGTCTTCGCGCTCACAGATGCAAAACAGGCCCAGGCCTTCAGGGAAGTCCATGGGCACGTCTTTCATCGAATGCACGGCGATGTCAGCTTCGTTTTCGAGCAGTGCGGTTTCCAGTTCCTTGACGAACAACCCCTTGCCGCCGATCTTCGACAGTGGCGAGTCGAGCAGCTTGTCGCCGCGACTGACCATGGGCACCAGGGTCACCGTGAGACCAGGGTGGGCCTGCTCCAGACGTGCTTTGACGTATTCGGCCTGCCACAAGGCCAGGGCACTTTTACGGGTGGCGATGCGGATTTCGCGAGAGGACATGGATCAATCCGTACTGAATAGATACGGCAGATAATAACAGCTCAGGCAAATACGCTTTGATTTGAATCAGCAAGTGCGGGGCCTCCCTGGCCTCGTCGCACCGGGATATGGAATGCAAGCCTCGCCACAGCCCTTGGGCTAAAGCTGCTGCATCATCTTGCGCACACCGGCGACGTGCCGTCGGCTGACGATCAACGCGTCACCGTTAAGGCCTTTCAGGAACAGCTGAAAGTGTCCCAGGGGCGTGCGTTGCAGGCGTTCGATTCGCTCGCGGGCTACCAGCGCGTTGCGGTGGATACGCACGAAGCGGTCGCCGAACTCGTCTTCAAGTGCCTTGAGCGGCTCATCGAGCAGCACTTCGCCGCCTTGGTGACGCAAGGTCACGTACTTGTGATCGGCAATAAAATAGACCACTTCACCCAGCGGGATAAGCTCTATGCCTTTGCGGGTTCGGGCGCTGATATGGCTGCGCGGCCCGTTACCACTTTGGGCGGCAGGCTGAGTCAGGGCGGCAAGCTGGACGCGGGTTGGGCGCTCAGCCTTTTTCAGGGCCTTGAGCAATGCGTCGCCGGCCACCGGCTTGGTGAGGAAGCTGACACCGCTGGCTTCCAGCGTTTCCGCAGAAAACTCTTCGCCGGTTGCGCAAAACACCACGGCGGGTGGTGACTCTCGCTCGCTCAGTCGGGCGGCAACTTGCAGGCCATCGAGGCCTGGCATACGGATATCGAGCAACACCACATCCGGCTTGAGGCTGTCGATCAGCGTCAACGCCTCTTCGCCCGTGGTGGCGCTCGGCTCTAGTACTGCGTAACCCTCGAGTTCACTGACCAGACGGCTCAGTCGCTCGCGGGCTTGGGGTTCGTCATCAACGATCAGGACATTCATATTGCGCTGGATTCCTGCGTGAGTCTCGCACAAGGATAGCGTAGACAGGTGCGGTGACTTGCGTCACAGCGATCCACGCTAAGACTAGCGCGAGCGGCAAAAAGTGCCCTGAGAGTGGCACCCATATTTACCCGGACCTGTTCAATTACGCCCAAGACCTGCTGCCTTCGGGCATCGTCATAGGGTTTGCTGATACACAATCCGAATACCCCCCTTTTTTAATGGATAGTCTGGGCTCTGACCGCATCACCCGACTTTGGTGCATTCACACACTATCAGTCCAACTGTAGACGCTCACTGAGACGACATTGCTCAATCGTCAAATATCGTTTCAATAAGCCTCTGTACTCAGTCTCGTCCTGGACGCGGTCGGCGGCAAGGCACTTAGCCATCCTTTGCACAAATAAAAATGCCGACGACCCGCAGCACCGCCTCCACGGGCAACCCTGTTATTATCGCCGGCACACTTCCATGCCTCTTTATTAAGCAGATCACGAGCGAATCCATGAGCACCGACAAGACCAACCAGTCCTGGGGCGGCCGCTTCAGTGAACCCGTCGACGCCTTCGTCGCCCGCTTCACCGCCTCCGTCACCTTCGACCAGCGCCTGTACCGCCACGACATCATGGGCTCCATCGCCCACGCGACGATGCTGGCCAAGGTCGGCGTGCTGACCGATGCCGAGCGCGACAGCATCATCGACGGCCTGACCACCATCCGTGGCGAGATCGAAGCCGGCACGTTCGACTGGCGCGTCGACCTGGAAGACGTGCACATGAACATCGAGGCCCGCCTCACCGACCGCATCGGTGTGACCGGCAAGAAGCTGCACACCGGCCGTAGCCGCAACGACCAGGTGGCCACCGATATCCGCTTGTGGCTGCGTGATGAAATCGACCTGATCCTGGCGGAAATCACCCGCCTGCAGAAAGGCTTGCTGGAACAGGCCGAGCGTGAGTCGGACACCATCATGCCGGGTTTCACTCACCTGCAGACCGCGCAACCGGTGACGTTCGGCCACCACCTGCTGGCCTGGTTCGAAATGCTCAGCCGCGACTACGAGCGCCTGGTGGACTGCCGCAAGCGCGCCAACCGCATGCCACTGGGCAGCGCTGCACTGGCCGGCACCACCTACCCGATCGACCGCGAGTACACCGCGCAATTGCTGGGCTTCGACGCTGTCGGCGGCAACTCGCTGGATGGCGTGTCGGACCGTGATTTCGCCATCGAATTCTGCGCCGCCGCCAGCATCGCGATGATGCACCTGTCGCGTTTCTCGGAAGAGCTGGTGCTATGGACCAGCGCGCAATTCCAGTTCATCGACCTGCCGGACCGCTTCTGCACCGGCAGCTCGATCATGCCGCAAAAGAAAAACCCCGACGTGCCCGAGCTGGTGCGTGGCAAGAGCGGCCGCGTGTTCGGCGCCTTGATGGGCCTGCTGACCTTGATGAAAGGCCAACCCCTGGCCTACAACAAGGACAACCAGGAAGACAAGGAACCGCTGTTCGACGCTGCCGACACCCTGCGCGACTCACTGCGCGCGTTTGCCGACATGATCCCGGCGATCAAGCCCAAGCACGCGATCATGCGTGAAGCGGCGCTGCGCGGATTCTCTACCGCGACCGACCTGGCGGACTACCTCGTACGCCGCGGCCTGCCGTTCCGCGACTGCCACGAAATCGTCGGCCACGCGGTTAAGTACGGCGTGGACACCGGCAAGGACCTGGCGGAAATGAGCCTGGAAGAACTGCGTCAGTTCAGTGACCAGATCGAGCAAGACGTGTTTGCCGTGCTGACCCTGGAAGGCTCGGTGAATGCCCGTAACCACGTGGGCGGCACTGCGCCGGCGCAGGTGAAAGCAGCTGTGTTGCGCGGCCAGGAATTGCTCGCCAGCCGCTAAAAGCATCGCAGGCAAGCCAGCTCCCACAGGAAATCGCATTCCAATGTGGGAGCCGGGCTTGCCCGCGATAGCGTCCTGCCAGACGCCAAAAATCTATTTCTTGGCCGCGATCATCGCCATAAAGGCCGGCATCGCCGCCTCCCGGTCCGCCGCCACTCGTTGCGCGTTGGGCATGGCATGCAGCTTGTCCAGCAACGCCTTGGCCTTCGGCATTTCAGCCAGCAGATCCAGGCCAAACAGCTTCTCGCCCACCGCGCAGGCGAGGTTCACGCTGTACATGAAATACAAATCGGCAATGGTGAAACTCTCCCCCGCCACATAGGGTGCAAACTTACCGTGCCTGCCCAACGACCCGAAACCCAACAGCAACTCGGCCTTGGACTTCTCCTTGATTGCCTCCGGTACCGGCATGCCAAAAAACGCCTCGGCAAAACACGCACGGGCAGGCAACTCGATGTACAGCTCGATTTCCCGGCACAGCGCCAGCACCTGTGCACGCTGGAACGGCTCCGCCGGGAGCAGCGCCGGCCCTTCCTGGGTGTGTTCGATGTATTCGAGGATCACGCTGGTCTCGTTGATGAAACCCTGCTTGACGCCCAGCACCGGTACCTTGCCTCGCGGGCTCACGGCCAGGGCTTCAGGGGTTTGCCCGGCATAAAAGGGCACCTCTTCGAACGGCAGCCCTTTCTCCAGCAGCGCCAGCTTGACCATGTTGTAGTAGTTACTGACCGAGAATCCGTAGAGCTTAAGCATTGCAGGTGCCTCCAGGCCGGGAATGGGGTTGGCTGCAACTGTTATAGATCCCGACGCCTGCCCTGACCAGCAGCATCACCGGCCTGAATGGAGTTAGACTGGCGCCCTTTCCTTGAGGAGCCTGCCATGAGCGAGCCGACCGATATCGACAACGACGAAGAAGAATTCGCCGAAACCACCCTGATCGAAGCGATCGAGAACCAGATCGAAAGCGAAAACCCACCGGCTGCCAAAGCCACCTTCAACAAGCTGACCCTGGTCGGTTACGAGCGTGAAGAGATCCTCCAACTGATGGCCCACGTGCTGGCTATCGAAATCGATGCGCTGCTGGAAGAGGACCGCGCCTTCAATACCGAATGGTATGAAACTGCACTGCGCGCCCTGCCGGAATTGCCGCCCGAAAAGCAATAAATCCAACACGCGGCAACACACTGGACAGTTCGGCAAAGTGCGTTCACCTTATGGCCTGCTAGCCTCTAATAAATTCTTAGAAAGTCTGGAGTCCTTATGTCGTATACCCCTGAGTTGGTTGCCGAACTGGAAATCCTTGTACTCTTCCCATTGGACAGCACCAAAGAAGGTCTGAAAGTCCACCAGACCGCTGCGCCTACTGCTATCGCCGCTGCCAAACGCCTTCACGCGAAAGGACTTATCGACCAACCGGACGGGGGCTACCTGACCAGCCTTGGCCGGGACGCCGCAGAGCAGGCCCAGACCCTGCTGACTATCTTGACCACTGCCACGACCAAAGAAGCCGCCTGATATCTGATACGCCCATGGAGTCCGCCTCTTGCGGATTCCGAGGGCGTTGCTGTGGAAGTGCGAAAATTCTGACGTCAAAATCCATTTCCCTCTAAACCTCCTACGCTACTGGCTGTAAACTCCTACACGGCCGCCCACGTCGGGCCCTGCGAGCCACCGAGTTCGACATGACCCGCACCCATGAAATCCGCCCCGACCTGGACGAAGGCATCGACCGCAAGGTGCTGGCCCAATTGCGCGCGCGTTTCATGGCCCTCAATGACGGCCGCATGGCCCGTGCCGTCGAGGGGCTGACGCCGCGCCAGCAAAGCGTGCTGAACCTGTTGCCGCTGTTCTTCCACGTCAACCATCCGTTGCTGCCGGGTTATGTGTCGGGCAGTACGCCAGCAGGCCTGTCGAATTACGAACCGGACGCCCAAGCCCTCACCGAAGCCCAGCGCCTGACCCGTTCGTTCTCCTACAAACCGCGCCACGGCAACCCGCCGCGACCGATCCATGGCCTGTTTCTGATGGGCAGCCTGGGCACCCTGGCCCAGGCCGACCAGAGCGATATGGATGTGTGGGTGTGTCACGCCCCGTACCTGAGCGAATCTGAGCTGGCCGAACTGCGCAAAAAATGCCAGTTGCTGGAAGCCTGGGCCCTGACCATGGGCGCCGAGGCGCACTTCTTCCTGATCGAGCCGACACGCTTTGTGCTCGGAGAGCGCGACACGCAACTGAGCTCCGACGACTGCGGCACCACCCAGCATTACCTGTTGCTGGATGAGTTCTACCGCACCGCCATCTGGCTGGCCGGGCGCACGCCGATCTGGTGGCTGGTGCCGGTGTATGAAGAAACCCGTTATGCCGAGTTCACCCACACGCTGATTTCCAAGCGTTTTATCCGCGCCGACGAAACCCTCGACCTGGGTCACCTGGCGCGCATTCCCCCAGGCGAATTCATCGGCGCCGGGTTGTGGCAGCTATTCAAGGGCATCGAGTCGCCCTACAAATCCGTGCTCAAGCTGCTGCTGACCGAGGTCTACGCCAGCGAACACCCGAGCGTGCACTGCCTGAGCCTGCGCTTCAAGCGAGCGGTGTTCGCCAACCAGATGGATCTGGATGAGCTGGACCCGTACATCGTGGTATACCGCCGCATCGAGGAATACCTCAAGGCCCGCAACGAGCCCGAGCGCCTGGAACTGGTGCGGCGCGCGCTGTACCTGAAGGTCAACCGCAAACTCAGCGCCGGGCAGCGCACCACCAGCTGGCAACGGCTGCTGCTGGAGCGCCTGGCCCACGAATGGGGCTGGGACCAGCGCCAGTTGGCGCTGCTGGACAGCCGCAGTCAATGGAAGGTGCGCCAGGTTGCCTCCGAGCGTCGGGCGCTGGTCAGCGAGCTCAATTACAGTTACCGCTTCCTGACCCAGTTCGCCCGCACCGAACAGACCGTCAGCCTGATCAACAAGCGCGACCTCAATGTGCTGGGACGACGCCTATACGCCGCGTTCGAGCGCAAGGCCGGCAAAGTCGAGTTCATCAACCCCGGCATCGCCCCGGACCTGGCTGAAGACACCCTGACACTGGTGCAATCGCCCAACCGCAAGGAGCCCGGCCAGCACCACTGGGGCCTGTACAACGGCAACCTTACGGCCCTGGAATGGGAGCACTTCGCGCCGATCAAGCGCAGCCGCGACCTGCTGGAAATGCTCACTTGGTGCCACCGCAACGGCGTGATCGACAGCAGCACGCGCCTGGCCTTGCACCCCGGCACCAGCGACATGACGGAATTCGAGCTGTTCAACCTGCTGGGCAGCCTGCAACAGACCATCGCCCTGCCCCTGGCCAGCGTGGATGAAGACCGCCTGCTGCGCTCGGCCGTGCCGGAGGAAGTGCTGCTGCTGATCAACGTCGGCGTCGACCCGCTCAAGCACCATCGCGACCTGAATATCCTGATGACCACTGAGCGCACCGACTCCCTGAGTTACGCCGGGGTGCGCGACAACCTGGTGCTGACCCTGGACCAGGTCACGCTCAATAGCTGGAACGAGGTGATGGTCAGCCGCTACGACGGCCCCCACGCGTTGCTCGACTGCCTGCGCGACTACCTCAACCAGTTACCACCCGACCATCTGCCCCGCCTGCGAGTGCGCTGCTTCTGTCACAACCGTGCGCAGTTCATTGCCCAGCGCGTGGAAGAAATCTTCGACACCGCTCAGAACCTGCTGCTCGGGCAGGGCAATCACCGCTATTTGCTCCAGGTGCAACAGCACTATCACGTGATGGAACTGATGCCGGGCCAGGCCACCCATGTATCCCTGCCGACCCAGGATGCGCTGATCGCCTACCTCAGCGAGGAGCTGGCCAGCTACAGCCCACTGCACCTGGACGCCATGGCCCTGGAGGACCACGACCTGGCCCTGCTGCTGCCCATGGGCATGGCCGATTGCGTGCAGGTGTTCTACCGGGTCAACGAAGGTTTTGCCGAGCTGTATGTGCTGGATGAATTCAATGCGCTCTGGCAACAGCGCCTGCCGTTTCATGATGAACAGAGCCTGTTGGCGCCCTTGCAGCGCTTCTTGCAGTCGATCATTTACCGCCGGGACGCGTTGTCCCCGCTGGACCCGCAACAGCCGCTGGGCGCAGTGCACGTCTTGTATTACCAGCTATTGCCGTCGGGCAGTGGACGCGCACGCGGCATCGAACCTCGGCCAGCGCCAATGAACCCGGCGAACAAGCCGTTTTACGATGTGCAGGCGATTATCGGCAAGGCAGCGCCAGGCCAAGTGGGAATTACCCTGTATTGCAATCAGCGGGAGTTTTCCGAACTGGAATTTGGCGACCAGCTGTTTGCAGTGGTCGCCCTGGAAATCGTCGGGCAACGCCGGGAAGCCGAACGTTACCGCTGCTACATCACGGACCTGGACCTGTCCGGCCTGCTCGGCGATGTGCAAAGCCCGAGCAACCTGTACCTGCGTTACAAGGCCGAACTTGAGCTGTCGCTCAACGAGGCGCTGAGCCAGATTTAAAGGGGAAAGGCTCCACCGTCTTTGGGTTGGCCTTCAACGCTGAGCAGCTCCAGCTTGAGGGTCTTGCCGCCCGGTGCCGGCCAATCGATGTGCTGGCCAACCTGCAAACCGAGCAACGCGCTGCCCACGGGAGCCAGGATCGAGATCTTGCCCTCATCGGCATTGGCGTGTTTCGGGTAGACCAGGGTCAGGTGGTAGTCCTTGCCGCTGCCTTGCTCACGGCAATGCACGCTGGAGTTCATGGTCACGACACCCGCAGGCACTTCATCGTGACCAACCACGTCTTCAGCGCGGTCGAGTTCGGCTTGCAACGCTTCGACGCCGGGAGATTCGTCGCCCAAGCGGTCGATCAGTTGCTCCAGACGCTGCACGTCAAGACGGGTGAGGATGATGGAAGGTGCGGTGGTCATGATTCAGGCAGACTCCTTTTTTCTGCACAAAAAAGCAAAACCCCGCCAGGAAAAGGCGGGGTTCTCACGGGCCTCGATGAGTTGAGGCGTACCCGGACACTACCACAGCGTCACAAATAAACAAGACGGCCTCAGGCGTGGGCCCGGCGCTGCTCGGCCTCGGCGCAGATCACGCGGCGCCGGGCATCGTCGGCAGAGCGCCATTCACGGATATCTTCCACGTGGCGGAAGCAGCCGAGGCAGACTTTCTGCTCGTCCAGGCGACACAAACTGATACAAGGTGAGGGCACCGCCGGGCTGACATTACTGAACAGCGGCTTCGGCGGGCGAACGGGTGCAGGCTGGGTCACGGTCAGATCTCGTCGAAATCCAGCTCGGCGCCGGTGTACTCGCTGACCAGGCGCGCGAGCATTTCACTCAGCAGCTCTTCACTCTTGTCGCACTGCCATTTGCCGCTTTCTTCGTCGTAGTCGAAGTGAACGCCACCGGAACGCGCCGCCAGCCACAGCTGACGCAACGGCTCCTGGCGGCTGAAGATCAGCTGTTGGCCACTGTCGAACTTGACGGTCAGCACGCCAGCCGAGTTTTCCAGGTCCACGTCCAGGCCGCTGTCGTCGAAAATATCCTCCAGCGCCTGCTGGGTCGAATCCACCAGGTCGTGAAAACGGGCTTCGGTCAAACTCATTGTGGCAACCTCAAAAGTGTCTGGTTTTGCTCAAGCGCCGCACGATACGGGCGCGCCCCGCCGATTGCAAAGGATACCGATTTCAACACGATTGACGGTGTGAAATATCCTCAACCAGCGTAGTCCGCTTCCTAACCGTCTCGTCAAACCCCCGCCGGACGGGTATTCCAGCGCATAGGCAAGCTGGCGGGTGGTCGGTATACTCGGGCGCAATTAATGCATATTCAAGGATTTCGCCATGAAGCGCCTGATCTCTTCCCTTGCTGCGCTCGTCGCGGTCGCTTGCCTCGTTAGTGCCTGTGGTCAGAAAGGCCCGCTGTACCTGCCCGATGACAGCAAAGACCCGAATGAACAGGCGCAATCGTCGCAAAAACCATCCAAAGCGCATAAGCACGACACCTACGAATAAGGGTACTCCATGGACGCTTTTAACTACCGGGACGGCGAGCTGTTCGCGGAAGGCGTGGCGTTGTCCGCGATTGCCGAGCGCTTTGGCACCCCGACCTATGTGTATTCCCGTGCGCATATCGAAGCCCAGTACCGCTCGTTCACTGACGCGCTTGACGGCGTACCGCACCTGGTGTGCTACGCGGTCAAGGCCAACTCCAACCTGGGTGTCCTGAATGTCCTGGCCCGCCTCGGCGCTGGTTTCGACATCGTCTCCCGTGGCGAGCTGGAACGTGTACTGGCTGCCGGCGGCAAGGCTGAAAAGATCGTCTTCTCCGGCGTCGGCAAGACCCGCGAAGACATGCGCCGCGCCCTGGAAGTCGGCGTGCATTGCTTCAACATCGAATCCACCGACGAACTCGAGCGCCTGCAAGTCGTGGCCGCCGAGATGGGGGTTCGCGCGCCGATCTCCCTGCGCGTCAACCCGGACGTCGACGCCGGCACCCACCCGTACATTTCCACCGGTCTCAAAGAGAACAAGTTCGGTATCGCCATCGCCGACGCCGAAGACGTGTACATCCGCGCTGCCCAACTGCCAAACCTGGAAGTGCTGGGCGTCGACTGCCACATCGGTTCGCAACTGACCAGCCTGCCTCCGTTCCTGGATGCGCTCGACCGCCTGCTGGCGTTGATCGACCGTCTCGGCGAATGCGGCATCTACCTGCACCACATCGATCTGGGTGGTGGCGTGGGCGTGCGCTATCGCGACGAAGAGCCGCCGCTGATTGCAGACTATATCCAAGCCGTGCGCGAGCGCATCGAAGGCCGTGACCTGACGCTGATGTTCGAGCCGGGCCGCTATATCGTCGCCAACGCGGGCGTGCTGCTGACCCAGGTCGAGTACCTCAAGCACACTGAACACAAGGATTTCGCCATCGTCGACGCGGCGATGAACGACCTGATCCGCCCGGCGCTGTACCAGGCCTGGATGAATGTCACCGCCGTGACGCCTCGCGACAGCGAAGCCCGCGCCTACGACATCGTCGGCCCGATCTGCGAGACCGGCGACTTCCTGGCCAAGGATCGTCAGTTGGCTCTGGAAGAAGGCGATCTGCTGGCTGTGCATTCGGCCGGCGCCTACGGGTTTGTCATGAGTTCCAACTACAACACCCGCGGCCGTACCGCCGAGGTGCTGGTGGACGGTGATCAAGCGTTTGAAGTGCGTCGCCGCGAGACGGTAGCCGAGTTGTATGCTGGCGAAAGCCTGCTGCCGGAGTAAGCCATGCTGCTGCGTTTTACCAAGATGCACGGGCTGGGCAATGATTTCATGGTCCTCGACCTGGTCAGCCAGCACGCGCATATCCTGCCCAAGCACGCTAAACAGTGGGGCGACCGTCACACCGGCATTGGTTTCGACCAGTTGCTGATCGTCGAGGCGCCGAGCAACCCGGAGGTGGATTTCCGTTATCGGATCTTCAACTCCGACGGTTCCGAAGTGGAACAGTGCGGCAACGGTGCGCGCTGCTTTGCACGCTTTGTGCTGGACAAGCGCCTGACCGCCAAGCGGCAGATCCGCGTCGAGACCAAGAGCGGCGTGATCGAACTGGACATCCGCAGCGATGGCCAGATCAGCGTCAACATGGGCGCGCCACGCCTGGTGCCGGCGGATATTCCGTTCCAGGCCACCGAGCAGGCCGTCAGCTATGCGCTGGACGTCGACGGCAAGACCGTCGACATCGCTGCCGTGTCCATGGGCAACCCCCACGCGGTGCTGCGGGTCAACGACATCAACAACGCGCCCGTGCATGAATTGGGGCCGAAGATCGAACACCACCCGCGCTTTCCGGCGCGGGTCAACGTGGGCTTCCTGCAGGTGATCGACCGTTCCCGCGCGCAATTGCGTGTGTGGGAACGCGGCGCCGGCGAAACCCAGGCCTGCGGTACCGGTGCATGCGCCGCTGCCGTGGCCGCGATCAGCCAGGGGTGGATGGATTCGCCGCTGCTGATCGACCTGCCCGGTGGACGCTTGTCCATCGAGTGGGCAGGCCCTGGCCACCCGGTGATGATGACCGGGCCGGCCTCGCGCGTATACGAAGGACAGGTCCGTCTATGAGTGAGTCAAGCCAATGACCGATAAGCCTCAAGTACCCGCACAAGCAACCCCGAGCGACAGCCTGGAGGCCGCTACCGTCGCGGCGTACCTTGAGGCCAATCCGGACTTCTTCGTCGAACACGAAGAGTTGCTGCCGGCACTGCGCATCCCTCATCAACGCGGGGATACCGTGTCGCTGGTGGAGCGGCAGATGAAGATCCTGCGCGAGCGCAATATCGAAATGCGCCACAAGCTCTCGCACCTGATGGACGTTGCCCGCGACAACGATCGCCTGTTCGAGAAAACCCGCCGCCTGATCCTGACCCTGATGGACGCTACCAGCCTGGAAGAAACGGTGATCGCCGTCGAAGACAGCCTGCGCCAGGACTTCCAGGTGCCGTTCGTGAGCCTGATCCTATTCAGCGACAACCCGATGCCGGTGGGTCGCTGGGTCAGTGGCAGCGACGCACAAACCGCCATCGGCGGCCTGTTGTCCGAAGGCAAGACCATCAGCGGCACCTTGCGTGAGCATGAGCTGGACTTCCTTTTTGGTGCCGAGCAACGCAAACAGATCGGCTCCACCGCCGTGGTCGCCCTCAGCCATCAAGGCCTGCACGGCGTGCTGGCCATCGCCAGCCGTGATCCCCAGCATTACAAAAGCTCAGTGGGCACGCTGTTCCTGACCTACATCGCCGAGGTACTGGGCCGCGTCCTGCCGCGCTTCACCACCGCCCTGCGCGCGGTGCGCTAGCCATGGAACGGCAACTGGACGCTTATTGCGCTCACCTGCGCAACGAGCGCCAGGTGTCGCCCCATACCCTGGAAGCCTACCGGCGGGACTTGAACAAGGTCCTGGCGTACTGCGAAAAACAACAGATCAGCAGTTGGAAGGCCCTGGATATTCAGAGCCTGCGCAGCCTGATCGCGCGCCTGCACCAGGCCGGCCAATCCTCGCGCAGCCTGTCGCGCCTGCTCTCGGCGGTGCGTGGGCTTTATCACTACCTGAACCGCGAAGGCCTGTGCGACCACGACCCGGCCAACGGCCTGTCGCCGCCCAAGGGTGAGCGGCGCCTGCCCAAGACCCTGGATACCGACCGCGCCCTGCAATTGCTGGATGGCGCCGTTGAAGATGACTTCCTGGCCCATCGCGACCAGGCCATCCTTGAGCTGTTCTATTCATCGGGCCTGCGCCTGTCGGAGCTGACTGGCTTGAATCTCGACCAGTTGGACTTGGCGGACGGCCTGGTACAGGTACTCGGTAAAGGCAGCAAGACCCGCGTGTTGCCGGTGGGCCGCAAAGCCCGCGAAGCCTTGCTCCTGTGGTTACCGCTGCGCCTGCTGACCAACCCGGCGGATGACGCCGTGTTTGTCAGCCAGCAAGGCCGGCGCCTGGGGCCGCGCGCGATCCAGGTGCGGGTCAAGGCCGCCGGCGAGCGCGAGCTGGGCCAGAACCTGCACCCACACATGCTGCGACACTCTTTTGCCAGCCACCTGCTGGAATCATCCCAGGACCTGCGCGCGGTTCAAGAGCTGCTCGGCCACTCCGACATCAAGACCACACAGATCTACACCCACCTGGATTTCCAACACCTGGCAACGGTCTACGACAGCGCCCATCCACGGGCCAAACGCATCAAGGGCGGCGACTCATGAGTATCAAGCTGATCACCTTCGACCTGGACGACACACTCTGGGACAACGTACCCGTCATCATCAGCGCCGAAGCGTCGATGCGCGAATGGCTGGCCACCCATGCGACCAAGGTCGGCGACCTGCCCCTCGAGCATTTCGCCAGCCTGCGCCAGCAGGTGCTGCAACGTCATCCCGAGCTCAAACACCGCATCAGCATCCTGCGCCACCGGGTGTTGATGCATGCGTTTGAAGAGGCGGGTTATCCGCAGCCCGAAGCCACGGAAATGGCGGATGTGTGCTTTGAAGCGTTCATCCATGCGCGCCACCAGCTCACGGTGTTCCCGGAAGCCGAGCCGATGCTGCAAGCCCTGCGCCAGCACTTTTTGCTGGGGGTGATCACCAATGGCAATGCCGACGTGCAGCGCGTGGGCCTGGCGGATTACTTTCATTTTGCCTTGCGCGCCGAAGATATCGGCATTGCCAAGCCGGACGCGCGGTTGTTTCAGGAGGCGTTGCAACGCGGGGGCGTGGACGCCGGCGCGGCGGTGCATATCGGTGATCATCCGGGGGATGACATTGCCGGGGCGCAGCAGGCGGGGCTTCGGGCAGTGTGGTTCAACCCGACGGGCAAAAAATGGGACGCCGATAAACGCCCGGACGCAGAGATTCGCAACTTGAACGAGCTGGCGCCACTGCTCCAGAGCTGGAAATAATCAACCTGTAGGAGCTGGCTTGCCGGCGATGAGGCCCCTGAGTCCAGCACATATTTCAAGGACGCCATCGCCGGCAAGCCGGCTCCTACAGGTGACCTGCCCGCAGACATGAAAAAGCCCGCAGCGACGGCGGGCTTTTCCTACAAGCGGGTGACTGACCTCAGATAGGTCGGCTGCCGTACTTGTTGTCTGGCTTCTTCGGTGGGTCTGCCACCACGTTAGCCTCGACTTCCTGCACTTTGCCGCCTTTAGCGAGGAATTCTTCCATCGCACGGGCCAGGGCATCACGCTCTTTGTTCTTGGCTTCAACGCTCGGCAATTCATCTACCGACACCGCTGCCTTGGCTTTGCCTTTGGCAGCCGGGACAGGTGCATCATCGCCACCGTCGTCGTCAGCAACGTCTTCCGCCGCCGCTTCAAGACCTTCTTCGGTGTCGTCTTCGTCACCTACTTCGAGTTCGTCGTTTTCCAGATCATCGTCGCTCATGTTCTACCTCATGACTTGCGAAAAGCAGATTAGTTATAGCCCAGCTTCACCCTCTGTCGACGGCTGCTGGAAAAAAATCAACATCCACTGGATAACCAGTGGCTTATGCCCCATCACCGTGCAAGGTGGCGAGGACTTTACGAGCACCGCCATGATCACGGTGCTCGCCTAGATAAACACCTTGCCAGGTCCCCATCGCCAAGCGGCCGGCCTTCACCGGCAAACTCAGCTGGCAGCCCAGGAGACTGGCCTTGAAGTGCGCCGGCAAGTCATCCGGACCTTCGTCGTTGTGTTCAAACCCTGCAAGGCCTTGGGGCACCAGCGAGTTGAAATAACGTTCGAAGTCACGGCGAACCGCCGGATCGGCATTCTCGTTGACGGTCAACGAGGCCGAGGTGTGCTGCAGCCACAGATGCAACAAGCCCACGCGACAGGCCTTCAATTCAGGCAAGCCGGCCAGCAACTCATCCGTTACCAGGTGAAAGCCTCGGGGCTTGGCCCGCAGGGTAATCAGGGTCTGTTGCCACATACAGTTCTCCGCCCATCGGCGCGCATTCTAGCGCGCTCTGGGAAAAAACAAAGTGCCGAATACGCCTACATGCCTGTAAGACATTGGCACGCAGAAAAGTGCCGTGTGCATACCATCACAAACACGGGATAAAAACCGGTACAGCTCGTTATGACTGACAAACAACAGACAAAAAAATGCCCGGCAAGCCGGGCATCTTTTTTTCACTCTATTACAAGTTGTAGCCGCGTTCGTTGTGTTGCGCCAGGTCGAGGCCGACAGCCTCTTCTTCTTCGGTAACCCGCAGGCCCATGACCATGTCCAGCACCTTGAGGATGATGTAGGTCACGATTGCGGTGTAGATCACTGTGAAGCCAACACCTTTGGCCTGGATCCAGACCTGTGCCGCCACATCAGTCACGGTGCCGAAGCCGCCCAGTGCAGGGGCTGCGAACACACCGGTGAGGATCGCACCGACGATACCGCCGATACCGTGCACGCCGAATGCGTCCAGGGAGTCGTCGTAGCCCAGCTTGCGCTTGAGGCTGGTGGCGCAGAAGAAGCAGATCACACCGGCAACCAGGCCGATCACCAGGGCGCCCATCGGGCCCACGGTGCCGGCGGCAGGGGTGATGGCAACCAGGCCCGCCACCACACCCGAGGCAATGCCCAGTGCGCTTGGCTTACCGTGGGTGATCCACTCGGCGAACATCCAGCCCAGCGCCGCAGCAGCGGTAGCGATCTGGGTGACCAACATCGCCATGCCGGCAGTGCCATTGGCCGCAGCAGCGGAACCGGCGTTGAAACCGAACCAGCCCACCCACAACATGGCCGCGCCGATCAGGGTGTAACCCAGGTTGTGCGGTGCCATCGGCGTGGTCGGGAAGCCTTTGCGCTTGCCGAGCACGATGCACGCCACCAGGCCAGCCACACCGGCGTTGATGTGCACCACGGTGCCGCCGGCGAAGTCCAGCACGCCCCAGTCCCACAGCAGGCCACCGTTACCACTCCAGACCATGTGCGCGATTGGCGCATAGACGAGGGTGAACCAGATAGCCATGAAGATCAGCATCGCGGAGAACTTCATACGCTCAGCGAACGCACCGACGATCAGCGCCGGGGTGATGATGGCGAAGGTCATCTGGAAGGTGATGAACACCGCTTCCGGGAACAACGCTGCAGGCCCGGTGATGCTGGCCGGGGTAACGCCCGCCAGGAACGCCTTGCCCATGCCGCCGAAGAAGGAGTTGAAGTTGACGACGCCCTGCTCCATACCGGTGGTATCGAACGCGATGCTGTAGCCATAGATGACCCACAACACGCTGATCAGGCCAGTGATGGCGAAGCACTGCATCATGACGGAAAGAATGTTTTTGGAGCGCACCATGCCGCCGTAGAACAGCGCCAGGCCTGGGATGGTCATGAACAGCACCAGCGCGGTGGATGTGAGCATCCACGCGGTGTCGCCGGAATTGAGGACTGGAGCAGCCACTTCGTCTGCCGCCATGGCCAGGCTTGGCATTACGATGGACAACAGGGCTCCGAGCCCTGCGAATTTACGCAGAGTCATATTGTTTTCTCCTGGGGCGTTGGGGTTTGGCGGCTTAGATTGCGTCGGTATCGGTTTCGCCGGTACGGATGCGAATAGCCTGTTCCAGATTGACCACGAAGATCTTGCCGTCACCGATCTTGCCGGTGTTGGCTGCCTTGGTTATCGCCTCGATAACCCGGTCAAGATCCTTGTCGTCAATGGCGACATCAATCTTCACCTTCGGCAGGAAATCGACTACGTATTCCGCGCCGCGATACAGCTCGGTGTGACCCTTCTGCCGACCGAAGCCTTTGACCTCAGTAACGGTAATGCCCTGCACGCCGATCTCGGACAACGACTCGCGTACATCGTCCAACTTGAACGGCTTGATGATGGCAGTGACTAGCTTCATGAAAACTCTCTCCCGAATTGGTGGACTTGCCCCAGGAAAACAAACCCGTCTCAAGTCTAAGCGCAGTGCCTGGCTTTGTAACGCGTCGTCGCAAGAGCAGATGCCGTTGCGACGCCAGCGAACCACTGGTGACGAAACCTGTACCCCTGATCCGTCGGCGCACTGCATTCGTCACAGCGACTGCATCAGTGCATGGGTCATGATCGTCTAAGCAGAAACCTTGCCAGCTCCGTAAAAATCACCGAAATCAGTCCTTTGCCCACTTATGCCCACCTACCGGGCTTATCGGCGGTGCCAATGCGCACAAAAACGGTGCGCCGCCGCCCGACCCCCTGCGCGAAAACCGTGCGCCAAGGAGGTCAAAAAGACTATAGACGCTGCGTGATACACTGCCGGCCAACAGTTTTCCGGAATATTTCCCATGCTCGCGCCCAAAGACCTCCTCGACGCCCTGAGCGGCCACGCCTCTCGCCTGTTCAGCGGCGACACACCCCTGCCCCGCAATGAAATCGAAAGCCAATTCAAGGCATTGCTGCAAAGCGGTTTCAGCAAACTCGACCTGGTGAGCCGGGAAGAATTCGACAGCCAGATGGTCGTGCTGGCCCGCACACGTGCACGCCTGGAAAGCCTGGAAGCAAAAGTCGCTGAGCTCGAAGCGCGGTTGAATCCACCGAGCGAATAACCGACATCAAGCGCTCTATGTGGGCCCTGCCGGCCCTCGACCGGCGCCTGCTGAAAATACAATTCAGCTTTTTGCTGGTGGTGCTCGGTGGCCGCTGCAACCAATTGGCCGTGGCCTGGTGGGCCTTGCAGCAATCCGGTTCAGCCCTCGCCTTCGCCAACATGATCGCCTGCTCCATCGCAGCGGAGGTACTGGCCCGCCCCCTGCTGGGGTGGCTGGGCGATAAGTACAACAAGATCCTGATCCTCAAACTCGCCTCTCTTACCAGCCTTTTGACCGCGCTGTTGATGGTGGTGCTCTCTGCCACGCAACTGTTCAACCCCTGGACCGTCGGCGCCCTGATGCTGGTCAGCAGTGCCGTCGCGGGCGTCCGCGACCCGCTGCAATCCTCGATTATTCCGTTGTTTGCACGCGACGATCAGGTCTCACTGGCCGTGCGCACCAAAAGCATGCTCTCGTCAATTTCCAACCTGCTCGGGCCAGTCATGGCCAGCGCGTTGATTTTCAGTTTCGGCACCACGCTGGCGTTTACCGTCGACTTCTTTGCGATGCTTGGCTCGGCGGCCCTGATTGCATCAATCCCACGCCACCTCGGTGCCAGCCCCCCGGATGAACAAGCCCCGACCGCCAACGGCTGGCGCATGATTTACTCGGGCTTCAAGGCGGTCTACGGCGTGAAGGTCGAGTTCTACCTGGCCCTGGTGGCGATGCTCGTCAACTTTGCGCTGTTTCCGTTCTTTACGATCCTGCTGCCGCTCTACGTGAAGACCGTTATCCACTACCCGGTCACCTACCTCGGCCTGTTGGATACTTGCTTTGGCCTGGGCATCCTGCTGGGCAGCTACAGGATCACCGGCTGGCTGACCGAGCGAGTGCCCCGTGACTTCTGTGTCGCGGTGGGCTTTGCACTGTTGGGGGGCAACCTGTGGCTGGCCGGCACACTTTCATCAGTGGTCGTCATGCCGCTGGCATTTTTCTGCGGTGGGGTGGGCTTGATGCTGATCAATATCCCGACCTCTGCCGTCAGGTTGCTGGCAACCCCCAAGTCGCATCGCAATCGGATC
Source organism: Pseudomonas sp. AC112 (assembly GCF_979253545.1). NCBI lineage: Bacteria > Pseudomonadati > Pseudomonadota > Gammaproteobacteria > Pseudomonadales > Pseudomonadaceae > Pseudomonas > Pseudomonas sp. AC112. Next base: position 2,475,897 of record NZ_CEEDCM010000001.1, on the reverse strand, counting down.
TTTGCCACCGTGTCGTTCCTGTCCGCTGCAGCCAGCCCGCTGGGTAGTTTTGCCATGAACGGCTTGATCGCTCATCTCGGCGTTGAACTGACCATCACGTCGCTGGGGGTGATGGTGCTGGGATTGTCACTGCTGGTGTTCCTGATCCCGGATTTCCGCACCTTCATGCGCGCCCCCGATACGCAGCTTAACGATGCCTACCTAGTTAAATATCCCGACGCCTTTGCACGTTGATACGTCCTGTAAAAGTCTGATCCGTCGCCCCGGCAATCCCTCGACTACCTTTGAAAAACCGCAGGAAGCGGCCTCCATTTTTCAAGGAATGTGCATGTCCCTCGCCATCGTCCACAGCCGTGCCCAGATCGGCGTCGAAGCGCCTGCCGTCACTGTCGAAGTGCACATGGCCAATGGTTTGCCGTCCCTGACGCTGGTGGGTTTGCCGGAAACGGCGGTCAAGGAGAGCAAGGACCGCGTGCGCAGCGCCATCCTCAACTCCGCGCTGCAATACCCCGCCCGTCGCATCACCCTCAACCTCGCGCCTGCCGACCTGCCCAAGGACGGCGGGCGCTTTGACTTGGCGATTGCCCTGGGGATTCTCGCGGCCAGCGTGCAGGTACCGGCGTTGATGCTCGACGATGTGGAGTGCCTCGGGGAGTTGGCGCTCTCAGGTGAAGTGCGCGCGGTCAAAGGCGTATTGCCAGCGGCACTGGCGGCACGCAAAGCCGGGCGCACCGTGATAGTGCCGCGAGCGAATGCGGAAGAGGCGTGCCTGGCGTCAGGGTTGAAGGTCATTGCGGTGGACCACTTGCTGCAGGTGGTGGCGCACCTGAATGGGCACCAGCCTATCGAGCCTTATAAATCCGATGGTTTGCTGTATCTGAACAAGCCATACCCGGACTTGAGCGAAGTACAGGGTCAACTGTCGGCCAAGCGCGCGCTGCTGATCGCTGCAGCGGGCGCGCACAATTTACTGTTCAGCGGGCCCCCAGGAACGGGCAAGACGCTGCTCGCAAGCCGCCTACCGGGTTTGCTGCCGCCGTTGAGCGAACAGGAAGCCTTGGAAGTAGCAGCAATTCAGTCGGTAGTCAGCCTGGCACCACTGAGCCATTGGCCGCACCGGCCATTCCGCCAGCCACATCACTCGGCATCAGGCCCGGCATTGGTAGGCGGCGGGTCGAAACCGCAGCCTGGGGAAATTACCCTGGCTCATCACGGTGTGCTGTTCCTGGATGAATTGCCGGAGTTTGATCGCAAAGTACTGGAAGTACTGCGTGAGCCCCTGGAGTCAGGGCATATCGTGATTTCCCGCGCCCGTGACCGGGTAAGTTTCCCGGCGCGCTTTCAATTGGTGGCCGCGATGAACCCCTGCCCTTGCGGCTATCTGGGCGAGCCCAGCGGTCGCTGTCGTTGTACGTCGGAGCAGATCCAGCGGTATCGCAACAAGCTGTCCGGACCGCTGATGGACCGGATCGACCTGCACCTGACCGTCGCTCGGGAAACCACTGCGCTGAACCCCACCCAACAGGCTGGCGATAACACTGCAAAGGCTTCGGCCGAGGTTGCCGAAGCCCGGGAGCGCCAGTTACGGCGCCAGGGTTGTGCGAATGCTTTCCTGGATCTGCCTGGGCTTCGCCAGCACTGCACGTTGGCGAAGGTCGATGAAGGCTGGCTGGAGACTGCCTGCGAGCGGCTGACACTGTCGCTGCGCGCAGCCCACCGGCTGCTCAAGGTGGCGCGCACCCTGGCAGATCTGGAACACACGGACGCTATCGCTCGCCATCATCTGCAAGAGGCCCTGCAATATCGCCCGGCAGCAATCACCTGACAGCCCGACACTGTAGGAGCCGGCTTGCCGGCGATGGCGGCCCTGAAACCACCACAAGGCCAATGACCGCATCACCGGCAAGCCGGCGCCTACAAGGGGGGTCAGCGGAAGCGATCCACCTCATGCCGCAAGCCCGCCGCCAGGGTTTCCAGTTCCTTGGCGGTAATTGCCAGGTTCGACACCACTTCACGCTGCTCGCTGTTGGCCAGCGCAATGCTCTGCAGGTTGCTGCTGAGCAGCGTCGCGGTGCTGCTCTGCTCCTGAGTGGCGGTGGTGATCGCGGCGAACTGCTGGCCAGCCGAGCGGCTTTGCTCGTCGATACGCGCCAGGGCCGAGGCCACGTCGGCGTTGCGCGACAGCCCTTCCTGCATCAACACATTGCCGTGTTCCATGGTGGTGATCGCGTTGCCGGTTTCCTGCTGGATGCTCTGGATCATCCCGGAGATTTCGTCAGTGGCCTGGCGGGTGCGCGATGCCAGGTTGCGCACTTCGTCGGCGACCACGGCAAACCCGCGGCCTTGCTCACCCGCCCGTGCGGCTTCAATGGCGGCGTTGAGTGCCAGCAGGTTGGTCTGTTCGGCGATCGAAGTGATCACGCCGACGATCCCGCCGATCTCCTGGGAGCGCTGGCCGAGGGTGTTGATCACCGTGGCCGTGCTGTTCAACGCAGCGGCGATGTGCTCCAGCGACGAGGACGCCTCTTGCATCGAGGTACGACCGATACGGGTTTGCTGGGCGTTTTCCTGGGCCAGGCGCTCGGTGTTGCCCATGTTGTCGGCGATGTTCAGCGAGGTAGCACTGAATTCTTCCACCGCGCCGGCCATGCTGGTGATCTCGCCGGACTGCTGCTCCATGCCTTCATAGGCGCCGCCGGACAAACCGGACAACGCCTGGGCACGGCTGTTGACCTCTTCGGCCGCCTTGCGGATATGCGAGACCATGGTCGACAGCGCTTCACCCATCTGGTTGAAACTGCGCGCCAGCTGGCCGATTTCGTCATGGCTGGATACGTTGAGGCGTGCGCTCAAATCACCGGCGCCCAGGGCCTCGGCCTGACGCACCAGGTCACTCAGGGGCTGCAACTTGCTGCGCAGCAGCCACACCGCCGCGCCGACCGCGAACAGCATCGCCAGCACACTGCCAATCACCAGGCGTATCCCCACGGCCCAGGTGACTTCGCGGATTTCCGCCTTCGGCATGCTCGCCACTACCGACCATGGTCCGCCTTCGAATGGCACCGCGACGCTGTAGAAGTCTTCGTTCTTGTCACTCCAGAAGCGGCCCTCACCCGGTTTTTTCGCCAGGTCGAGCATCACCGGAATCGACTGGTCCAGTGCTTGTACACCGGCCGGCGGTACCAGCCAGCGTTTCTGTTCATCCAGCAAGGCCAGGGAACCGGTGGAGCCGATACGGAAGCGCTTGAGGTTTTCGAACTGGGCATTCTGCGCATCGGTGTAATCGAAGCCGACAAACAGCACCGCAATCACCTTGCCGGCCGCATCGCGCACCGGGGTGTACTGGGTCATGTAGGAACGTTCGAACAGCACCGCACGGCCAACGTAGCTCTGCCCGGCAAGCAGGCGCTGATACGCCGGATGCTGATGGTCCAGGGCGGTACCAATGGCACGACTGCCGTCCTGCTTGGTCAGCGACGTACTGATGCGGATGAAGTCTTCGCCGCTGCGCACAAATACCGTTGCCACGCCGCCGGAGGTGTCCTTGAACTCATCGACCTCATCGAAATCGTTGTTCAGCAGGTCGCTACCCAGGAACAGGCTCGGGGTCTGCACACCGGCCACGGCAATGGGCTGGTCCCCACGCACACTCAAGCCCGCGCCGAAGCGCTTTTCAAACAGCCCGCTCAGACGCTGGGTACTTTCGCGCAACGTGCTGTGGAAGGTGTTGAGTTGGTCGGCGAGCAAGCGCGCCTCGCTGGCCAGGTGTTCCTCACGGGTGGCGAGGTTGGCGGAGTCGAGGGAACGCAAGGCAAACACGGTACTGCCGCTGATGACGACAGCCAGTATCACGGCGAGTGCGAGGCCTAGCTGTGAGGCTATCCGGGCGCGAGGTTGAGACATGAAGGCTCCTGGCCGAGGCCAGGATCATCCTGATCTCATAGCGCTGCTCGGCAAATTATCTGGTGGGAAACGTTGGTGCACGATGGTTCCAACACACCTACTTCGGCGGGCCGAGACAATACTTGAGCGAATCACAGGGGTATCACGCAAACGATTGCACGAACGGTCTTGCACCACTCAATCGAGTCGCCCGACCACAGGCAACTCCATGGCCTTGACTTCAGCCTGGAGAAACTCCGCCAAGCGCCGCAAACGCTCGCCGCCGGGGCGGGTTTTCGGCCACACCAGGTAATAATTTTCACCACTGGCGACGGCAGTGGGCCATGGCAGGCTCAACCGTCCCTGGGCCACGTCTTCGGCCACCATCAGCAAGTCGCCCATCGACACGCCATAGCCCCGCGCGGCGGCGATCATGCCCAGTTCGAGGGTATCGAACACCTGCCCGCCCTTGAGCGAGACCTGGGATGACAACCCCATGCGCTCCAGCCAATTGCGCCAATCGCGACGGTCGGGCGTTGGGTGCAACAACTCGGCAGTCGCCAGGCGTGCAGCGTCCCAGGGACCCTCCGCCAACAGGTTGGGGGCGCCAACCGGAATCAGCAATTCCGGGAACAGGTAACTGGCCTCCCAGTCCGCCGGAAAATGCCCGTAGCTCAGCAGCACTGCACAGTCGAACGGCTCCTGGTTGAAATCCACCTCGTCCACGCTCATCCAGGCGCTGGTCAACTGCACTTCATTGCCAGGCTGTAGCGCCCGGAAGCGACTGAGTCGCGCCAGCAGCCAACGCATGGTCAGGGTCGACGGTGCCTTCATGCGCAGGATGTCGTCCTCGGCGTTCAGCGTATGGCAGGCCCGCTCCAGCGCGGCGAAACCTTCGCGCACGCCAGGCAACAGCAAGCGCGCGGCTTCAGTGAGCTGCAGAGTACGGCCACTGCGTTGGAACAGGCGACAGGCGAAATGCTCTTCCAGTGTGCGGATATGTCGGCTCACCGCACTTTGCGTAATGGACAGCTCCTCCGCCGCACGCGTGAAGGAGTTGTGCCGGGAAGCCGCCTCAAACGCACGAAGGGCATACAGCGGAGGTAGGCGACGCGGCATCTGGAAAACTCCTACAGGCAATACCCTAAGCTACCAGATTCATCAGGCATGAGTTTTAGTCATGCGAACGATCGCATTTATCCCTTTGTGCAGCGGGCTGGGAGCGCCGAGAATCAACCCTTCCCCAACCCTCCGACATTTCGAGTGTGATGATCATGCAGCATCCGGCACGTACCGAACTCTGGGCCATTCTGCGGCTGTCGGGGCCGTTGATTGCCTCACAGTTGGCACACATGCTGATGGTGCTGACCGACACCCTGATGATGGCCCGCCTGAGCCCCGAAGCCCTGGCCGGTGGCGGCCTGGGCGCAGCGAGTTATTCGTTCGTGTCGATTTTTTGCATCGGCGTGATTGCCGCCGTGGGTACTCTGGTGGCCATTCGTCACGGCGCGGGCGATATCGAAGGCGCCACCCGCCTGACCCAGGCCGGGCTGTGGCTGGCGTGGCTGATGGCGTTGGCTGCGGGCTTGCTACTGTGGAACCTCAAGCCACTGCTGTTGATGTTTGGCCAGACCGAGACCAACGTGCACTCGGCGGGGCAATTCCTGACGATCCTGCCGTTCGCCTTGCCGGGCTTCCTGAGCTTCATGGCCTTGCGCGGCTTCACCAGCGCGATTGGCAAGGCCCAGCCGGTGATGGTGATCAGCCTCGGTGGCGCGGTGGCCAACTACCTGCTCAACCACGCGTTGATCGAAGGCATGTTTGGCCTGCCTAAACTGGGACTGATGGGCATTGGGCTAGTCACTGCCGTCGTTGCCAACGGCATGGCATTGACGTTGATGTGGTACATCCACCGCAACCGTACCTATGCGGCCTACCCGCTGAGCACCGGCCTGCTGCGCCTCAACACGCAGTACCTGCGCGAGTTGTGGCGCCTGGGCCTGCCAATCGGCGGCACCTACGCAGTGGAAGTCGGGCTGTTTGCCTTTGCGGCGCTGTGCATGGGCACCATGGGCAGCACGCAGTTGGCGGCGCATCAGGTCGCACTGCAGATTGTGTCAGTGGCGTTTATGGTGCCTGCGGGGATGTCCTACGCGGTGACCATGCGCATCGGACAGCATTACGGCGCCGGGCAGTTACTGCAGGCGCGCCTGGCCGGGCGCGTTGGCATAGGCTTTGGCGCGGCCGTAATGCTGGGATTTGCCGTAGTGCTGTGGCTGTTTTCCGACCCGCTGATCGGGCTGCTCATCGACCATAACGACCCGGCGTTCCACGACGTGATCGTCCTGGCCGTCAGCTTGCTGGCCGTGGCGGCGTGGTTCGAGTTGTTCGACGGCGTGCAAACCATCGCCATGGGTTGCATTCGTGGGCTCAAAGACGCCAAGACCACCTTCCTGATCGGGGCGGGCTGCTATTGGTTGATTGGGGCACCGTCGGCCTGGCTGATGGCCTTCACCCTGGGCTGGGGGCCGACCGGCGTATGGTGGGGCTTGGCCCTGGGCCTGGCGTGCGCGGCAGTCAGCCTGACTTGGGCGTTCGAGGCGAAGATGAAGCGCATGATTCGGCGAGAGCCGGAACCTCACCAGGCACTCCACACCGCGCATTAACCTGTAGGAGCCGGCTTGCCGGCGATAGCGGCGTGTCAGTCAGAACATCTGGTACTGATACACCGCTATCGCCGGCAAGCCGGCTCCTACAGTTGCCTGGGTTCGCAACCCGTTCAACCCAGCAAGGCCTGCTGGCTTTTCCCGAAAGTCAGGTACTCCACCAACTCCGGCAACGGCAATGGCTTGCTGATCAGGTACCCCTGGGCCTGGTCGCAGCCGAACAACCGCAGCAATGCCAGTTGTTCGGGTGTTTCCACACCTTCGGCGACCACTTCCAGGTTGAGGTTGTGCGCCAGGTTGATCATGGCATGCACCAGCTTGCGGTTCTCTTCGCGCTCTTCCATGCCACCGACAAAGCTCTTGTCGATTTTCAGCAAGGCAATCGGCAGGCTGTTGAGGTGCACGAAGGATGAGAAGCCCGTGCCGAAATCATCCAGGGAGAACCGCACGCCCAGGCGGCCGAGGGCGTCCATGGTCTGTTTGACCAGGTCACTGCGGCGCATCACGGCGGTTTCGGTCAGTTCGAACTCCAGCCACTGCGCCTCCACGCCCCGCTCGGCAATCAGCCGGCTGAGGGTGGAGAGCAACTGGCTGTCCTGGAACTGGCGGAACGACAGGTTGACCGCCATGTGCAGCGGCGGCAGGCCACGTTCGCGCAGGTCTTGCATGTCGCGCAGGGCCCGGGAGATCACCCAGTAGCCCAACGGTACGATCAGGCCGCTTTGCTCGGCCAGGGGCACGAATTCACTCGGCGGTAACAGGCCACGCTCGCCATGCCGCCAGCGCACCAGGGCCTCCAGGCCGACGATATGCCCGTCGTCCAGGTCCAGGCGCGGCTGGTAGTGCAGCTCCAGTTCATCACGCCGTAAGGCGCGGCGCAGTTCGCTTTCCAGGTCGGCTAGGCTGCGCGCGTTGCGGTTGATACGTTCGTTGAAGATATGAAAGGTGCAGCCCTGGGTGCTCTTGGCCTGCTGCATGGCGATATGGGCGTGCCACATCAGCGGGTCGGCACCGGCGCGGGCACGGGCATGCGCCACGCCCAGGCTGCAACCGATCAGCAGGCTTTCGCCATCCACCCAATAAGGTTCGGCCATGACTTCGGTGATGCGCTCGGCCATCCATTCGGCACGCTGGGGCGCGCGGCGGGTGTCGATGAGCAGGGCAAATTCGTCGCTGCCCAGGCGCGCCAGTTGGTCCCCGACCTCAAGCTGGCTCTTGAGCCGCGAGACCACTTGCAGGATCAACCGGTCGCCGGCCTGGTGGCCGAGGGCGTCGTTGGCGTGGCGAAAGTTATCAAGGTCCAGGTGCCCGAGGGCCAGGCCACGGCCTTCGTTCTCGGCCAGGCGCGCGGTCAACAGGGTCTGGAAGCCCTGGCGGTTGGCGATACCGGTGAGCGGGTCTTGTTCGGCCAGGCGTTGCAGGGTGTTTTCCAGCACGCCACGCTCGCGGACGTGGCGCAGGCAGCGGCGCACTGTATCGGCATCCAATACATCACGCACCAGCCAGTCGCTGACGCCCAGCGGCGAAACCAGCGGTTCCTGCTCCAGCAGCAAGACGCACGGCAGGCTGCATCGCCCAGGGCCGGGTTGCAGGCTGGGCGTGGTGAGCAGCACGGCGCTGTGGTCGTCATCGAACAGACGGCTCACGGAATCCCAGTTTGGCGCGCTGATCAGCACAGCCCCATCGCCCATCGGCGCCAGGCACTCGCGCAATAACGCTGCCCACGCGGGCTCATCGGCCAGCAGCAGCAAACGCAAGGGTTCGACAGGCGTAGACAAGCTAGCTCCCTAGACTCTGCAAAAAATCGTGGCGGCAGGCATTATGACGTGCGGCCTGAGAATCACCAATGATAGGGGTTATCAAACACGCGAACTGTAAACAATAGTCTCAAACAACCCCGACATCCTGCGGCAAAGTATCAAAACCGGCAAATTTAGATCGAGTGGTACGTCACACTGTCGTTCTGACAGGGCAGAATCCTGCCAGCCTGTTAAAATGCCCGCCCTTTTGAATAACGACTCCCTGAATTCCGTATGTCCCGACTCAATCCCCGGCAGCAAGAAGCCGTGAACTACGTCGGCGGCCCTCTATTGGTGCTCGCCGGTGCTGGCTCCGGCAAGACCAGCGTGATCACCCGCAAGATCGCGCACCTGATCCAGCAGTGCGGCATCCGCGCCCAATACATCGTCGCCATGACCTTTACCAACAAGGCGGCGCGGGAAATGAAAGAGCGCGTCGGCACCCTGCTCAAGGGTGGCGAAGGCCGTGGCCTCACCGTGTGCACCTTCCACAACCTGGGGCTGAACATCATCCGCAAGGAGCATGTGCGGTTGGGCTACAAGCCGGGCTTCTCGATCTTCGACGAGACCGACGTGAAGTCGCTGATGACCGACATCATGCAAAAGGAATACGCAGGCGACGACGGCGTGGATGAGATCAAGAACATGATCGGCGCCTGGAAAAACGACCTGATCCTGCCCGCTCAGGCGCTGGAAAACGCACGCAACCCCAAGGAGCAGACCGCCGCCATCGTCTACACCCACTACCAGCGCACGCTCAAGGCGTTCAACGCGGTGGACTTCGACGACCTGATCCTGCTGCCGGTGAAATTGTTCGAGGAACACGCCGACATCCTCGAAAAATGGCAGAACAAGGTGCGCTACCTGCTGGTGGACGAATACCAGGACACCAACGCCAGCCAATACCTGCTGGTGAAGATGCTGATCGGCAAGCGCAACCAGTTCACCGTAGTAGGCGACGACGACCAGTCGATCTACGCCTGGCGCGGCGCCCGCCCGGAAAACCTGATGCTGCTCAAGGACGACTACCCGTCCCTGAAAGTGGTGATGCTGGAGCAGAACTACCGCTCCACCAGCCGCATCCTGCGCTGCGCCAACGTGCTGATCTCGAACAACCCCCACGAGTTTGAAAAACAGCTGTGGAGCGAGATGGGCCACGGCGACGAGATCCGCGTGATCCGCTGCCGCAACGAAGACGCCGAAGCCGAGCGCGTGGCCGTGGAAATCCTCAGCCTGCACTTGCGCACCGACCGGCCCTACAGCGACTTCGCAATCCTGTACCGCGGCAACTACCAGGCCAAGCTGATCGAGCTGAAGTTGCAGCACCACCAGGTGCCGTATCGCCTCTCGGGCGGCAACAGCTTTTTCGGACGCCAGGAAGTCAAGGACCTGATGGCCTACTTCCGGCTGATCGTGAACCCGGACGACGACAACGCCTTCCTGCGCGTGATCAACGTGCCGCGCCGCGAAATCGGCTCGACCACCCTGGAAAAGCTCGGCAACTACGCCACTGAACGCAAGATCTCGATGTACGCCGCCACCGACGAAATCGGCCTGGGCGAACACTTGGATTCGCGCTTCACCGATCGCCTGTCGCGCTTCAAGCGCTTCATGGACAAGGTGCGCGAGCAGTGCGCCGGCGAAGACCCGATCAGTGCGCTGCGCAGCATGGTCATGGACATCGACTACGAAAACTGGCTGCGCACCAACAGTTCCAGCGACAAGGCCGCGGATTACCGCATGAGCAACGTCTGGTTCCTGATCGAAGCGCTGAAGAACACCCTGGAAAAAGACGAAGACGGCGAAATGACCGTCGAAGACGCCATCGGCAAGCTGGTGCTGCGCGACATGCTCGAGCGCCAGCAGGAAGAGGAAGACGGCGCCGAGGGTGTGCAGATGATGACCTTGCATGCCTCCAAGGGCCTGGAATTCCCCTACGTGTTCATCATGGGCATGGAAGAGGAAATCCTCCCGCACCGCTCCAGCATTGAAGCCGACACTATCGAAGAAGAACGCCGCCTGGCCTACGTGGGCATTACCCGCGCGCGTCAGACTCTGGCCTTCACCTTTGCCGCCAAGCGCAAGCAATACGGCGAAATCATCGATTGTGCCCCCAGCCGGTTCCTGGATGAACTGCCGCCGGATGACCTGGCCTGGGAAGGCAATGACGACACCCCGACCGAGGTGAAGGCCGTTCGCGGCAACACCGCCTTGGCGGATATACGCGCGATGTTAAAGCGCTAGAATCGACTACTTTTTAATCTACTTTCGGCGCACACCGCGCCATTAGAGGAAGCTTTCCGTGGAAGCACTGCACAAGAAAATTCGCGAAGAAGGCATCGTGCTTTCCGATCAGGTACTCAAGGTCGACGCCTTTCTGAACCACCAGATCGACCCGGCACTGATGAAGCTGATCGGCGACGAATTCGCCGCACTGTTCAAGGACTCGGGCATCACCAAGATCGTCACCATCGAAGCGTCGGGCATTGCTCCTGCGATCATGACCGGCCTGAACCTGGGCGTACCGGTGATCTTCGCCCGCAAGCAGCAATCCCTGACCCTCACGGAAAACCTGCTGTCGGCGACGGTATATTCCTTCACCAAGAAGGTCGAAAGCACCGTGGCGATTTCCCCTCGCCACCTGACCAGCAGCGACCGCGTGCTGGTCATCGATGACTTCCTGGCCAACGGTAAGGCATCCCAGGCGCTGATTTCGATCATCAAGCAAGCCGGCGCGACCGTTGCCGGCTTGGGGATCGTGATCGAGAAGTCGTTCCAGGGCGGCCGTGCGGAGTTGGACGCGCAGGGATACCGAGTGGAATCCCTGGCACGGGTGAAATCCCTGGCCGGTGGTGTGGTCACCTTCATCGAATAACACAAAATCCCTGTAGGAGCCGGCTTGCCGGCGATGGCGGCATTGAGTCTTGTGGTGACTTCAAGGGCCTCATCGCCGGCAAGCCGGCTCCTACAGTAGGTTTGTGGTGTTTTTTAGTGCGCGGTGGCCTGTAGACCTGCCAGCAACAAGCGCTGATACAGGTCTTCTTTAAGCCCATCGGGCTTATTCAATCGCATGCGTTCCAGATGCTTGGGAAACGCCTCCGGCTCCGGCGCATCCAACGCCGCCTTGCCCAACTCCAGAATCTCCGTGAGCTTGAATTTGCTCTTGAGCCAGTTCAGCGCGCGCAACAAATCCCGCTCCTCGTCCGTGAAATCGCTGCCCAGTGGATACTCCGGGAACAGCCGACGATGACGCGCTTGAATCGCCTGTAACCGTTCCGGCGTGTTGTCGGCAAAGCGTGGATCCAGCTGGAAATCCTTGGCTAGCTTGCCGGCCTTTTGCGCCTGCTCGATCAAGTCGTCCTGGAACCGTGAGTCAGTGATATTGAGCAACGCCTCGATCACCTTGGCATCCGTCTGCCCACGCAAATCGGCAATGCCGTACTCGGTGATGACAATGTCCCGCAGGTGCCGAGGAATCGTGCAGTGGCCGTATTCCCACACAATGTTGGAACTGACCTCCCCCGCCGACTCGCGCCAACTGCGCAAGATCAGGATCGACCGCGCACCGTCCAACGCATGGCCCTGGGCTACGAAGTTGTACTGCCCGCCCACGCCGCTGAGCACGCGGCCGTCGTCCAGTTGGTCGGCGACACCCGCGCCGAGCAGCGTCACCATGATCGCGCTGTTGATAAACCGCGCATCCACGCGCTGCAGGCGCTTGAGTTCTTCCTGGCCGTACAGTTCGTTGATGTAGCTGATGCGGGTCATGTTGAATTCGAGGCGTTTGGTGTGGGTCATTTCCTGCAGGCGCTGATAGAAACTTCTCGGGCCGAGGAAAAAACCACCGTGGATCGAAATGCCATCCGGCTGTGCGGCGTCATCCAATAAGCCAGCATTGGCCTGTTCCTGTGTCGCCACGTCGGGGTAGACCTTGCGGCGGATAATTCCCGCGTCTGCCAGTACCAGCAGGCCGTTGACGAACATTTCGCTGCAACCGTAGAGGCCACGGGCGAACGGATCGACGCCGCCTTCTCGGCTGATCAACGGCGCCCATTGGTACACATCCAAGTCTGTCAGCAGCAGTCGGTAGGACTCATTGTCCGCCTGGCGGGCCAACAGCGCGGCCGTCAGCGCATCCCCCATGGAGCCGATGCCGATCTGCAAGGTGCCGCCGTCGCGCACGAGGGTGCTGGCATGCAGACCGATAAAGTGGTCCTGGAAACCCACCGGCATATTCGGCGTGGAGAACAACGTGGTGCTGTCTTTTTCATCGATCAGGTAATCGAAAGCATCCATGCCCAGTTCAGCGTCCCCGGGCATGTAGGGCAAGTCGCTGTGAACCTGGCCGACCACCAGAATGGTTTCGCCGGCCTCACGACGCTTGGCAATCATCGGCAACAGGTCGAGGGTGATATCCGGGTTGCAGCTCAGGCTCAGGCGATCCGGGTGTTCGCTGCTGCTGGCGACCAGCTGCGCGACCAGGTTCAGGCCCGCTGCGTTGATGTCGCGGGCAGCGTGGCTGTAGTTGCTGCTCACGTAATCCTGCTGCGCCGACTCGCTGTGCAGCAAGCTGCCCGGCTGCATGAAGAACTGCTGCACATGGATATTTTTCGGAAGGCTGTCTTTGTGCAGGTCGGCCAGGAAATCCAGCTCGGGATAATCGCCAAACACCCGCTCGATAAAGGGTTCGAGAAAGCGCTTCTGCAAACCATCGCCCAGCGTTGGCCGGCCCAGGCTCAGCGCGGTGTAGATCGTCAGTGCCCGCTCCGGCAACTTGGCGACGCGCCGGTACAGCGCGTTGGCAAACAGGTTCGGCTTGCCCAAGCCCAACGGCATGCCCATATGGATATGCGCCGGCAACCGTTCCAGTACATCGTCAACTGCTTGCTCGATTGAACACAACTGCACCATCCGACCCTCCTGAACATTCCATGATTAGGGGTTGGACCGAGCTTGCCGGGTCTTTGCTGCAAAGAACAGTGCTGAAACACAAATCACGGGTACAAAAAAGCCGCTCGAAAGCGGCTTTTTGGCGAAGATCGGTTTATTTCAACCCGGACATCTTCTCGATCGCACCTTTGAGGTCGTCATCCGAGCAGTCGGAGCAGGTGCCTTTGGGTGGCATGGCATTGATGCCCGTAATCGCCTTGGCCAGGATGCCATCCAGGCCGCCTTGATGGTCGGCGCGCTCTTTCCAGGCGGCGGTGTCGCCGATTTTCGGCGCGCCTAACAGGCCGGTGCCGTGGCAAGCGTTGCAATGCTTGGCGATGATCTCATCCGGCGTCTTCGCCGCGCCGCCGCCTGCGGCGACCGCCACTTCCATGCCCTTGCACTCCTGGCCCTGAACACACACCTGGCCGACAGGCTCCAGGCGCTTGGCAATATCATCATTGGTCGCAGCTTGAGCGCTGACAGCCCATAGGGCCAGTACGGTTGCTGGTGCAGCCAGCATTTTCATAATTAGGTTCACGCGTTCACCCTCAATGGTGGCTATTCACGCCTGCGGCCACGGTTTCGCAGGCGGCGAAAGTATAACGGTTAGCCCGCCCGGCCGAAACAACCCTATTAAATAAAGGGAGATTCGACTTCACGGATACAGCTACGGGAGTCTCTGCAACGCTGGCAGGACGCCTCTTCTCTTAAAAGTTCGCGGGTGTAGCTGCGCTGATTAGTCGCGCCGGCACATCGAACGGGTTGCGAAAACGATGAGGCTTGGTACTTTCAAAGTAGTAGCTATCGCCCGCTTCGAGCACAAAAGTTTCAAGACCGACCACCAACTCCAGGCGACCTTCCACCAGAATCCCGGTTTCTTCGCCTTCGTGGGTGAGCATTTCTTCGCCCGTGTCGGCGCCCGGTGGGTAGATCTCGTTGAGAAACGCAATCGCCCGGCTGGGGTGCGCGCGACCTACCAGTTTCATGGTGACGGCACCGTCAGAGATATCGATGAGCTCATTGGCTTTATAGACGATCTGCGTCGGTATTTCCTGGAGGATCTCCTCGGAAAAGAACTCGACCATGGACATGGGGATGCCGCCCAGCACCTTGCGCAAGGAGCTGATCGAGGGGCTGACGCTGTTTTTTTCGATCATCGAAATGGTGCTGTTGGTGACACCCGCGCGCTTGGCGAGCTCGCGCTGGGAAAGACCCTTCAGTTTACGGATGGATTGCAGTCGTTCGCCGACGTCCAATGCAGGAGCCTCCTAGGATTCAGGCTTTGTTGTAATTGAGCGTTATCATGGCGACAGCGTTCAGTATTTACAACACTTGGGCCTAAATCCCAGGCGCTTGCGTTCGTACCGGGCGGTCAAGCCCCGGAATAGAGCCTTGGCACGCGGCGCAGGTTGCAGAACAGCTGGTAGGGAATGGTCTCGGCGGCAACAGCGATGTCACTGGCCAGGATGTTTTTGCCCCACAGTTCCACTGTGGAACCGAGGCTGGCCTGCGGCACGTCTGTCAGGTCGATGCACAGCATGTCCATGGACACACGCCCCAGCAACTGGCTGCGTTGCCCCGCCACCAGCACTGGCGTGCCGGTCGGTGCGTGGCGCGGGTAACCATCGGCGTAGCCCATGGCAACCACGCCGATACGCATCGGCTTTGGCGTAATGAACTTGGCGCCATAACCCACCGGCTCACCGGCCGGCAGTTCACGTACGCAGATAACCTTGGACTCCAGGGTCATTACCGGCTGCAAACGCGAGGCCACGGCTTGGTCTTCGCCAAACGGCGTGGCGCCGTAAAGCATGATGCCAGGGCGGACCCAATCACTGGACACACCTGGCCAGCCCATTACTGACGGTGAATTGCGCAGGCTGACCTCAGCCGACAAGCCCTGACGCGCCGCTTCAAACACCGCTACCTGTTCATCGCTGCGCACACAGTCGAGTTCATCGGCGCGCGCGAAGTGGCTCATCAAAACGATCTTGGCGACTTTGCCACTGGCCAGCAGGCGTTGGTAAGCCTCGTGATAATCCTTCGGATGCAGGCCAACACGGTGCATGCCGGAATCGAGTTTGAGCCAGATAGTCAACGGTTTGCTCAGCTTGGCCTGTTCGATCGCATCCAACTGCCACAGCGAATGCACCACACACCAGAGGTCATGCTCGATGATCAGCGGCAGTTCGTCGGCCTCGAAAAAACCTTCCAGCAGCAGCACCGGCGCACGAATCCCGGAAGCACGCAGCTCCAGGGCTTCCTCGATACACGCCACCGCAAACCCATCCGCTTCGCCTTCCAGTGCCTGGGCCACGCGCACGGCGCCGTGCCCGTAGGCATCGGCCTTGACCACGGCAAGGGCTTTGGCCCCCGTGACTTCACGGGCCAATTGATAGTTGTGGCGCAGGGCTTGGAGGTCGATCAGGGCACGGGCAGGACGCATGGCGGCAGGCTTCTAGGCGGCAAGTGAAGAAAAAACCGGCACCGACCAACCGCTTCGGCACCGGGAGAGGGATCGTTGTTAAGGCAGGGCCGCCACGACGGACAGCTCTACCAGGATCTGCGGCTCGCACAGCTTGGCTTCAACCGTGGCACGGGCCGGGGCAACGCCTTTTGGCAGCCACTTGTCCCACACCGCGTTCATGCCGGCAAAATCCGCGTCGATGTCTTTCAGGTAGATCGTCACCGACAGCAGCTTGGTCTTGTCGGTGCCGGCCAAGTCCAGCAAACGCTCGATATTGGCCAGGGTTTCACGGGTCTGCTGTTCAATCCCGGCGCTCATGTCGTCGCCGACTTGCCCGGCCAGATACACGGTACCGCTGTGGACAACGATCTGGCTCATGCGCTCATTGGTGAGCTGGCGCTGGATTGACATGTTTTGCGGACTCCTGGTGGTTGCCATAACGGGAAATATCGAGGCCTTCGGCACTGATTTGCGGCGTTTTCTTCGCCATCAGGTCGGCCAGCAAACGACCGGAGCCACAAGCCATGGTCCAACCGAGGGTGCCGTGGCCGGTATTCAGGAACAGGTTCTTGAACGGAGTGGCACCGACAATCGGCGTGCCATCGGGTGTGGTCGGACGCAAGCCGGTCCAGAAGCTGGCTTCGGTCAAATCGCCGCCCTGAGGATAAAGGTCGTTGACGATCATCTCCAGGGTTTCGCGCCGGCGCGGGTTCAGCGACAGGTCGAAACCGGCTATTTCAGCCATGCCACCGACGCGGATGCGGTTATCGAAACGGGTAATCGCGACCTTGTAGGTCTCGTCGAGAATGGTCGACGTCGGCGCCATGGCCGCGTTGGTGATCGGCACGGTCAGCGAGTAGCCCTTGAGCGGATACACCGGCGCCTTGATCCCCAGCGGCTTGAGCAGCTTCGGCGAGTAACTGCCGAGGGCCAGCACGTAGCGGTCGGCGGTTTCCAGCTTGCCATCAATCCACACGCCGTTGATGCGGTCACCGGCATAGTCGAGGCGCTGGATGTCCTGCTCGAAGCGGAACTCCACGCCCAGTTGCGTGCACATGTCGGCCAGGCGAGTGGTGAACATCTGGCAGTCGCCTGTCTGGTCGTTGGGCAGGCGCAAGGCACCGGCGAGGATATCGGTGACGCTGGCCAGGGCCGGCTCAACGCGGGCAATGCCAGCACGGTCGAGCAGTTCGAATGGCACGCCGGACTCTTTCAGCACGGCGATGTCCTTCGCGGCACCATCCAGCTGCGCCTGGGTGCGGAACAACTGCGTGGTCCCGAGGCTGCGGCCTTCGTAGGCAATGCCGGTCTCGGCGCGCAGTTCGTCGAGGCAGTCGCGGCTGTACTCGGACAGGCGCACCATGCGCTCCTTGTTCACCGCATAGCGGCTGGCGGTGCAGTTGCGCAGCATCTGCGCCATCCATAGGTATTGGTCGATATCGGCGGTGGCCTTGATCGCCAGCGGCGCGTGGCGTTGCAGCAGCCACTTGATGGCCTTTAGCGGCACGCCTGGTGCGGCCCATGGCGAGGCGTAACCTGGGGACACCTGGCCGGCGTTGGCGAAACTGGTTTCCATGGCAGCAGCAGGCTGACGGTCGACTACGACGACTTCAAAGCCGGCCCGAGCCAAATAGTAGGCACTGGTCACACCAATGACGCCGCTACCCAAGACCAGAACGCGCATTTTTATATCCTCATCGCGGGCATGGCCGCTGACGTGTGTTATTCGAGCAATGATGAGCGCAGTGTAAAAAACAATTGCCAGTGCATTTCACTATATAACTGCCTATATTTGGCGACAATTCTCGGCAAAAACCCTTTTCACAGAGGCGTATCCCCTATGCGTACCAACACCCAGACCAAGCGGGAGCTGGACAAGATCGACCGCAACATCCTGCGCATCCTGCAAACCGACGGGCGCATTTCGTTCACGGAGTTGGGGGAGAAGGTTGGGCTGTCGACCACGCCGTGCACCGAACGGGTTCGCAGGCTGGAGCGTGAAGGGATCATCATGGGCTACAACGCGCGGCTCAATCCCCAGCATTTGAAGGGCAGTTTGCTGGTATTTGTCGAGATCAGCCTCGATTACAAGTCCGGCGACACCTTTGAGGAGTTTCGCCGCGCGGTGCTGAAACTGCCCCATGTGCTGGAGTGCCACTTGGTATCAGGCGACTTCGATTACCTGGTAAAGGCACGGATTTCCGAGATGGCGTCGTACCGCAAACTGCTTGGCGATATCCTGCTCAAGCTGCCCCATGTGCGGGAGTCGAAGAGTTATATCGTGATGGAAGAGGTGAAAGAGAGCCTTAACCTGCCGATCCCGGACTGATAGAGCGGGCTAAACCAAAACCTGCCGCGTGCTCGCCATGTACTCATGGATCTGTTTCTCCACCCGCGGATGAATCAGCTCCACCGGGCGCCGCCCATTCGGGCACGGCAAGGCCTTGGTGGTGCCAAACAGTCGGCAGATCAACGGTCGCTCGTCGTACACCGTGCAGCCGTTGGGGCCCAGGTGCACACAGTTCAGCTCATCCATGGCAGCATCTTGCTCGGCGGCGGTCTTGCGCGGCAGGCGCGACATTTCCTCGGGTGACGTGGTCACCGGCCCACAGCAATCGTGGCAACCGGGGACGCACTCGAACGAAGGAATCTGCCGGCGCAGCGCGCTGATTTTCTGACTGTTGCAACTCATCGAAACACATACCGAACGGCGAATAGGCGTGGATTCTGCCGCAAAACGCACTGCGCAGACAGCTTCATCCGACCACTGTATCCTGCGTCAAATTTTCCAAACAGGGATGCTCCCCATGACTGCCAGCGCCCGGCACACCCCGTCCTATTACGCCGCCAGCAGCGTGCCGCAACCCGATTACCCGGTGCTGACCGGCGAAGTGACGGCCGATGTGTGCGTGGTGGGCGGCGGTTTTTCCGGGCTGAACACGGCGCTTGAGCTGGCCGAGCGGGGTTTCAGCGTGGTGTTGCTGGAAGCGCGCAAGATCGCCTGGGGCGCCAGCGGACGCAACGGCGGCCAGTTGATCCGTGGCGTCGGCCATGGCCTGGACCAGTTCGCCAATGTGATCGGCACCGATGGCGTGCGCCAGATGAAGCTGATGGGCTTGGAAGCCGTGGAGATCGTGCGTGAGCGCGTCGAACGCTTCCAGATTCCCTGCGACCTTACCTGGGGCTACTGCGACCTCGCTAACAAGCCTCGCGACCTGCAAGGCCTGGCCGAAGACGCCGAAGAGCTGCATGGCCTGGGTTATCGCCACGAAGTACGCCTGTTGCAAGCCAACGAGATGAGCAGCGTAATCGGTTCAGACCGCTACGTGGGTGGCATGATCGACATGGGTTCCGGCCACCTGCACCCGCTGAACCTGGCCCTTGGCGAAGCCGCTGCAGCGCAGCAATTGGGCGTGAAGCTGTACGAGCAGTCCGAAGTCACGCGCATCGACTACGGCCCCGAGGTCAACGTACACACCGCCCAGGGCAACGTGCGCGCCAAGACCCTGGTGCTGGCGTGCAATGCTTACCTCAACGGCCTCAACCCACACCTGAGCGGCAAAGTGTTGCCCGCCGGCAGCTACATCATCGCCACCGAGCCGTTGAGCGAAGTGCAGGCCGCCCACCTGCTGCCGCAGAACATGGCGGTGTGCGACCAGCGTGTCACCGTGGATTACTTCCGACTGTCCGCCGACCGTCGCCTGCTGTTCGGCGGCGCCTGTCACTACTCCGGTCGCGATCCGAAGGACATCGGCGCCTACATGCGTCCGAAAATGCTCCAGGTTTTCCCGCAATTGACCGACGTTAAAATCGATTATCAATGGGGCGGCATGATCGGCATCGGCGCCAACCGTTTACCTCAGATTGGCCGCCTGGCCGACCAACCCAACGTGTATTACGCCCAGGCCTACGCCGGCCATGGCCTCAACGCCACCCACCTGGCGGGCAAGTTGCTGGCCGAAGCCATCAGTGGCCAGCAACAGGGGCGCTTCGACCTGTTCGCCCAGGTGCCGCACATCACCTTCCCCGGCGGCAAGCACCTGCGCTCGCCGCTGTTGGCACTGGGGATGCTGTGGCACCGGCTCAAAGAACTGGTCTGATCAATCGCGCCAGAAGGGTTTGAGGCCTTCCTGGCGCGCCTGTTCGGCGGTCAGCCCCACATCGCGCAACTGCTCGCGGGTCAGATGCAGCAACGCCTTGCGCGTATGACGACGGCGCCAGAACAGACCCCAGCGGCTGATATCGCGCGGCGCCGTCGCCCGCTCTTGCCCTGCCTGCAGTTCCTGACCGTGTAGCGCCAACCGCACATCGCTCATGCCGTTCATTTTGCCGCCCCTCATTTGCCTTGTTGCCTTGAGTGACAAGGATGGGCGCAGGGCATAAACCATTACAGATTCAACCCGACTTTATTAAATCCATACAGATACTGCCTATCGGCGGCTGAATCCTGTATTTTCGGGCGATCTGTAATGGTTTCACGGGAGCGACCGCCATGACCCTGTACATGAACCTCGCCGAATTACTGGGCACCCGCATCGAACAGGGCTTCTATCGCCCTGGAGACAGGCTGCCTTCTGTACGGGCTTTAAGCGTGGAGCACGGGGTCAGCCTGAGCACCGTGCAGCAGGCCTATCGCTTGTTGGAAGACAACGGCCTGGCAATGCCGAAGCCGAAATCCGGCTACTTCGTGCCAGTCGGCCGCGAGTTGCCGGCCCTGCCCGAAGTTGGCCGTCCGGCACAGCGGCCTGTGGAGATATCCCAGTGGGACCAGGTACTGGAGCTGGTTCGCGCAGTCCCGCGCAAAGATGTCATACAGATGGGGCGCGGCATGCCAGATGTATTGTCGCCCACCATGAAGCCACTACTGCGTAGCCTGGCTCGCGTGAGTCGCCGCCAGGACCTGCCAGGCCTGTATTACGACAATATCCTCGGCTGTATGGAATTGCGCGAGCAGATCGCTCGACTGTCACTGGACTCCGGCTGCCAACTGACGGCCGAGGACATCGTAATAACCACCGGCTGCCATGAGGCGCTGTCCGCCAGCATCCATGCCATCTGCGAGCCGGGCGATATCGTTGCGGTGGACTCGCCGAGCTTTCACGGCGCCATGCAGACGCTCAAGGGCCTGGGGATGAAAGCCCTGGAGATTCCCACCGACCCCATCACCGGCATCAGCCTCGAAGCCTTGGAACTGGCGCTGGAACAGTGGCCGATCAAGGTCATCCAGCTCACACCCAACTGCAACAACCCCCTGGGCTACATCATGCCGGAGGCCCGCAAGCGCGCGCTGCTGACCCTGGCCCAGCGCTTTGACGTGGCGATCATCGAAGACGATGTTTACGGCGAACTGGCCTACAGCTACCCACGCCCGCGCACTATCAAATCCTTCGATGAGGACGGCCGTGTAGTGCTGTGCAGCTCATTCTCGAAAACCCTGGCGCCGGGCTTGCGCATTGGCTGGGTCGCGCCGGGTCGCTACCTGGAACGGGTGCTGCACATGAAATACATCAGCACCGGCTCCACCGCCACGCAGCCGCAGATCGCGATTGCCGAATTCCTCAAGGGCGGCCACTTCGAACCCCATTTGCGGCGGATGCGCACGCAATACCAGCGCAATCGCGACTTGATGCTCGATTGGGTCAGCCGCTATTTCCCGGCAGGCACTCGCGCCAGCCGGCCCCAGGGCAGTTTCATGTTGTGGGTCGAGCTGCCTGAAGGCTTCGATACGCTCAAGCTCAACCGCGTCCTGATTGAACAAGGTGTACAGGTAGCGGTAGGCAGCATCTTTTCTGCGTCGGGCAAATACCGGAACTGCCTGCGCATGAACTACGCTGCCAAGCCAACCGCACAGATTGAAGAAGCCGTGCGCAAGGTCGGGGCCGCCGCGATCAAAATGCTCGCGGAGACCGCCGACTGACCTTTCGCGGGAAATTGCCGTCATATGCCGACAACCGCCCTGATCTGGAAGCAACTCCCTTGATGATTCAACGGCTATTACCGTTTTTCCTGTTGGGAGCCCTGACCTTGGGCGGCTGCGCCAGCGTGAGCACGCCGCGCGTCCCCAGTGACGCCCTGCCCGCCGCCCAGTCATCGTTCGGTCGCTCTATCCAGGCCCAGGCCGCGCCGTATCAGGGGCGCTCGGGCTTTCGCCTGTTGCCCAACAGCAGCGAAGCGTTCATGGCCCGCGCCGAATTGATCCGCAACGCCCAGACCAGCCTCGACCTGCAGTACTACATCGTGCACGACGGCATCAGCACCCGCATGCTCGTGGACGAACTGCTCAAGGCCGCCGACCGTGGCGTGCGGGTGCGCATCCTGCTGGATGACACCACCAGCGACGGCCTCGACCAGATCATTGCCACCCTCGCCGCCCATCCCAAGATCGAGATCCGCCTGTTCAACCCTTTGCACCTGGGCCGCAGCACAGGCGTCACGCGGGCCATGGGGCGGTTGTTCAACCTCTCACTGCAACATCGGCGCATGCACAACAAGCTGTGGCTGGCGGACAACAGCGTGGCCATCGTCGGTGGGCGCAACCTGGGGGATGAGTATTTCGACGCCGAGCCCAACCTGAACTTCACCGACATCGACATGCTTAGCGTGGGGCCGGTGGCGGAGCAACTGGGCCATAGTTTCGACCAATACTGGAACAGTGCCCTCAGCAAGCCCATCGACGACTTCGTTTCAAACACCCCATCCAAAGGCGACCTGGCCGCTGCCCGCGTACGCCTGGAAGCGTCGCTGGCCGAGTCGCGCCAGCAGAATCACGCGCTGTACAACCGCTTGCGCACCTACCAGACCCAACCGCGCATGGACACCTGGCGCCGCGAACTGATCTGGGCCTGGAACCAGGCACTGTGGGATGCGCCGAGCAAGGTACTGGCCAAGGCCGACCCGGACCCTCGCCTGCTGCTCACCACCCAGCTCGCGCCGGAACTGGAAGGGGTCAATCACGAGCTGATGATGATCTCGGCCTACTTCGTGCCGGGGCAACCGGGGCTGCTGTACCTGACCGGGCGCGCCGATGCAGGTGTGTCGGTCAGCTTGCTGACCAATTCCCTGGAGGCAACCGACGTACCTGCCGTGCACGGCGGTTATGCGCCCTATCGCAAGGCGCTGCTGGAGCACGGCGTGAAACTCTACGAGCTGCGCCGCCAACCGGGCGACCCCAGTGGCGGCAGCGGCCCACACCTGTTCCGGCGCGGCACCTTCCGGGGCTCGGACTCCAGCCTGCACAGTAAGGCGATGATCTTTGATCGGGAGAAGTCGTTTATCGGCTCGTTCAACTTCGACCCACGCTCGGTGCTGTGGAATACCGAAGTAGGTGTACTGGTCGACAGCCCGGAGCTGGCAGAGCACGTGCGCAACCTGGCGCTGCAAGGCATGGCGCCGGCCTTGAGCTATGAGGCGAAGTTGCAAGATGGCCAGGTGGTATGGGTGACGGAGGACAACGGCCAATTGCACACCCTGACCCGCGAACCGGGCAGTTGGTGGCGACGGTTCAATGCCTGGTTCGCCACCTCCGTCGGCCTGGAACGCATGTTGTAGGAGCCGGCTTGCCGGCTCCTACAGGGCCGGCTGTGTTGCACCGAATGCACCCTGGCGCAGCAACAACAGCACAAGCCCCAGCGCACCGGCTGCCATCAGCAGCGGCAGCGCATGGCCGCTGATCCATTGGCTGCCAGCACCGGCCACCAAGGGACCGACCAGGCAGCCGATACCCCACAATTGCGCCACATGGGCATTGGCGCGCACCAGCGCGTCGTCGCGGTAACGCTCGCCGATCAGGATCAGCGACAAGGTGAACAGGCCTCCTGCACTTGCACCGAACACCACCCAGATCGGCCAGATCAACGGCGTGTGCATCAGCAGAGGAATGGCCAGGCTCGATGCCAGCAACAACACAGCACAGCTCAGGAACAACGTGCGCCGAGGCAGGTAGTCGGCCAGCGCCCCGATGGGCAGTTGCAGCAGCGCATCGCCGACCACCACTGTGCTGACCATGGCCAGGGCAATTTCGGCGGTGAATCCCTGCTGCAGGCAGTACACCGGCAGCAACGTGAGGATCATCGCTTCGAATGCGGCGAACAAGGCCACCGCCCAGGCGATCGCGGGGAGGCTCAGGCAGAAGCGCCACAGTTGCGCGAAGGTCACGCTGAACGACTCGGCGCTCGGCGCGCCGGAGCGTCCCAGCAGCAACAGCGGCGCAACCATCAGCAGGCCTACGCCCACCCAGAAACCGTAGTCATGGTCGGTGCCGATCAGCCCCAGCAACAACGGGCCCGACAGTTGGCTCAAGGCATAGCTGCAGCCGTACAGCGCCACCAGCCGGCCGCGCCACTGCTCCACCACCAACTGGTTGATCCAGCTTTCGCCGAGGATAAACACGATGGTGAGGATCACGCCGATCATCAGCCGCAATACCAGCCACACCGGGTAGCTGGGCAGGATCGCCAGCAAACCGATGGAGACCGCGCCCGCCCACAGGCACAGGCGCATGAGGTTGGCGGTGCCGAGCCATGAAGACAAGCGACTCGACACCTTCGCGCCGAGCAGCACGCCAAAGGCAGGCATCGCTGCCATCACGCCGATGGCGAAACTGCCATAACCCCAGCTTTCAAGGCGCAGGGACACCAGCGGCATGCTGACACCCAGCGCCAGGCCGACGCTGAGCACCGAGGCCAGGACGGCGAAATAAGTCGCCCAACGCATGTCCACGCTCCTGTGGATAATTTTTCGGGTTTGCAAAACGAACTGTAGGAGCGGGCTTGTGTGGGAGTCGGGCTTGCCCGCGATGCAGGCACCTCGGCGTGTCAGGCACACCTCGGTGATGCTATCGCAGGCAAGCCAGCTCCCACACAAGCTCGCTCCTACAGGGGATCTGCGGTGTTGCTTAGAGCTTGATCCAGGTCGCCTTCAGCTCGGTGTACTTGTCGAACGCATGCAGCGACTTGTCGCGACCATTGCCCGACTGCTTGAAGCCACCAAAAGGTGCGGTCATGTCGCCGCCATCGTACTGGTTGACCCACACACTACCGGCGCGCAGGGCCTTGGCGGTGAGGTGCGCCTTGGAGATATCCGCCGTCCACACCGCTGCGGCCAGGCCGTATTGGGTGTCGTTGGCAATGGCGACCGCTTCCTCGGCACTGTCGAACGTGATCACCGACAGGACCGGACCAAAGATCTCTTCCTGGGCGATCTTCATCGCGTTGGTCACACCGTCGAAAATCGTCGGCTCGACGTAAGTACCACCCGTTTCTTCCAGCGTGCGCTTGCCACCGGCGACCAACTTGGCGCCGTCGGCATGCCCGGCTTCGATGTACGAGAGCACGGTGTTCATCTGCTGGGTGTCTACCAGTGCGCCCACGTTGGTGGCCGGATCCAGTGGGTTGCCGGGCTTCCAGCCTTTGAGGGCCTCGATCACCAGTGGCAGGAATTTGTCCTTGATGGAGCGCTCCACCAGCAGACGCGAACCTGCGGTGCAGACCTCACCCTGGTTGAAGGCAATGGCACCGGCGGCGGATTCGGCTGCGGCTTGCAGGTCCGGCGCGTCGGCAAACACGATGTTCGGGCTCTTGCCGCCCGCTTCCAGCCATACACGCTTCATGTTCGATTCGCCGGAGCGGATCAACAGTTGCTTGGCGATCTTGGTGGAACCGGTGAACACCAGGGTGTCGACGTCCATGTGCAGTGCCAGCGCGTTGCCGACCGTGTGGCCGTAGCCCGGCAGCACGTTGAACACGCCTTTTGGAATACCGGCCTCAACGGCCAGGGCCGCGATGCGGATGGCAGTCAGCGGGGATTTTTCGGACGGCTTGAGGATCACCGAGTTACCGGTGGACAGCGCGGGGCCCAGTTTCCAGCAGGCCATCATCAGCGGGAAGTTCCACGGCACGATGGCGCCGACGACGCCAACCGGCTCACGGGTCACCAGGCCCAGTTGGTCGTGCGGGGTAGCCGCGACTTCGTCGTAGATCTTGTCAATCGCTTCGCCGCTCCAGCTCAGGGCATTCGCCGCGCCGGGTACGTCGATGTTCAGGGAGTCGCTGATCGGCTTGCCCATGTCCAGGGTTTCGAGCAACGCCAGCTCTTCGGCATTGGCCTTGAGCAACGCGGCGAAACGGATCATGGCGGACTTGCGTTTGGCCGGCGCCAGGCGCGACCACACGCCGGAATTGAACGTGGCACGCGCGTTTTCCACGGCGCGCTGGGCATCGGCGGCGTCACAGCTGGCAACAGTGGCCAGCAGGCGGCCATCGACCGGGCTGATGCATTCGAAGGTGTCACCGGAAACGGCGGCGGTGTACTCGCCATTGATGTAGGCACGGCCTTCGATCTTGAGATCCTTGGCGCGTTGTTCCCAGTCGGCACGGGTCAGGGTGGTCATGCGAGTGTCCTCCTCTTATTGAATACAAGGGCCAGGGGATGTCCCACGGCAGCCTCAAAGAATTCTTGCCCGCCAGCCAATGGTTCGGCGCAAGGCAGCTGCCACCCTAAACCAGCGGCTGGGGGTGTTTCAATATATTTGACATAACGCCAGTAAACGCCCTTGCGATGTTCATTTTAATAAACATAGACTTTGGGCTCTCCAACCGCAGGCCAGACGGGACACGCACATGAGCATCCAGGACATCGTCGACTTCAGCCAAGCCAGCACCGCCCCAGACCGCTACCGCCCCGCCGCCGAAAAAATCCTCAAGGGCGATCCCGAGCAAACGATCTACAACCACTACAACAGCCCGTGCGGCCAGATGAGTGCCGGCGTGTGGGAAGGCGAAGTCGGGCAGTGGAAGGTCAATTACACCGAGCATGAGTACTGCGAGATTGTGCAGGGCGTGTCCGTGCTGCGTGATGCCGATGGCAATGCCAAGACCTTGCGCGCCGGCGACCGCTTTGTGATCCCTGCCGGGTTCAGTGGCACTTGGGAAGTGCTGGAGCCTTGCCGCAAGATCTACGTGGTGTTCGAACAGAAAACCTGATCAGCCAAATCACAGGCAAAAAAAAGCCCGGATCGTGAGATACGGGCTTTTTTTCACAAGGAGGAAAATCAATTACTTGATTTTGCCTTCTTTGTAGATCACGTGCTTGCGAACGCGCGGGTCGAACATTTTCTTTTCGAGCTTGTCCGGGGTAGTACGCTTGTTCTTGTCGGTAGTGTAGAAGTGACCAGTACCGGCGCTAGAGATCATTCGAATCAATTCACGCATGATATAGCTCCTTAGATTGTGCCAGCGCGGCGCAATTCAGCCAGCACGACAGTGATGCCACGCTTGTCGATGATGCGCATGCCTTTAGCAGATACGCGCAGACGGACGAAACGTTTCTCTTCTTCAACCCAGAAGCGGTGATGCTGCAGGTTCGGCAGGAAACGACGACGGGTTTTGTTATTTGCGTGGGAAATGTTATTCCCAGTCACCGGACCCTTACCGGTAACTTGACAGACTCTCGACATGCCTCAGCCCTCTAAAACCACATGCCCAACCCGGCATGGGTTGGCCGCTTAATCTCTCAGTCATTTGGCGCCAGGCGCCGCGTTTCTTTAGGGTCTTACCGGCTACACCTACAAGCGAAGGAACCGGGCCCCTAGAAAAGAGCGCTGCTTTATACCAGAAAGACCCCAGCGCAACAACAGCCCGCGTGTTTTTACTGGTGTAAATCTTGGCGGAAGACGCCTGAACCGTTGCCAGGAGGGGCCGCTGTCACAGCCGACCGCTCGTCGCACAGAATGATTTTCAGCGCTCGCGGGCACAGCGAAGTGCACGACAAAACGCACTGAGGTGCCATCAAAACAGCATTTGGCGCAAAAGCACAGGCAAAAATGGGCTAGTCATTTACCTATCAGACCACTACGGTAGGACTTTTCCAGACTGCACTCGCAGATGGGCCTTCGATCTGCAAAGGAAACCGAACATGCGCCTCGCTGCCCTACCGCTATTGCTAGCCCCTCTCTTTATCGCCCCGCTGGCCTCTGCCGCCAGCAACCTGAGCGTCTGCACCGAGGCCAGCCCCGAAGGGTTCGATGTGGTGCAATACAACTCGCTGACCACTACCAACGCTTCGGCCGACGTGCTGATGAACCGCCTGGTGGACTACGATGCGGCCAGCGGCAAACTGGTGCCCAGCCTGGCGGACAGTTGGGAAATCTCGCCGGATGGCCTGACCTATACCTTCAAGCTGCACCCGCAGGTGAAATTCCACCGCACCGAGTACTTCACCCCAAGCCGTACCCTGACCGCCGAAGACGTGCGCTTCAGCTTCGAGCGCATGCTCGACCCGGCCAACCCCTGGCACAAGATCGCCCAGAGCGGCTTCCCCCACGCCCAGTCGCTGCAACTGCCGACGCTGGTGAAGAAAATCGACGCCCTCGATCCGCTGACCGTGCGCTTTACCCTGGATCACGCCGACTCCACCTTCCTCGCCGCCCTGAGCATGGGTTTTGCCTCGATCTACCCGGCGGAATACGCCGACAGACTGCTCAAGGCCGGCACGCCGGAGAAGCTCAACAGCCAGCCGATAGGCACCGGGCCGTTCATCTTCAGCCGTTTCCAGAAGGATGCCGTGGTGCGCTACAAGGCCAACCCGGACTACTTCGCTGGCAAACCGTCTGTGGATAACTTGATCTTCGCCATCACACCGGACGCCAACGTGCGCCTGCAGAAATTGCATCGCGATGAGTGCCAGATTGCCCTGTCGCCCAAGCCGCTGGATGTGGGCGAGGCCGAAAAGGACCCGGCACTCAAAGTGGAAAAAACCGCCGCATTCATGACCGCCTTCGTGGCCATCAACAGCCAGCATCCGCCCTTGGACAAGCCGGAAGTGCGCCAGGCGATCAACCTGGCCTTCGACAAAGGCAGCTACCTCAAGGCCGTGTTTGAAGGCACCGCCGAAGCCGCCAACGGGCCTTACCCGCCCAACACCTGGAGCTACGCCAAGGACCTGCCCGGTTATCCACAGGACCTGGCCAAGGCCAAGGCGCTGCTAAACCGCGCCGGGCTCAAGGACGGTTTCAAGACCACCATTTGGACCCGCCCTACCGGTAGCCTGCTGAACCCCAACCCCAACCTCGGCGCGCAACTGCTGCAAGCGGACCTGGCCAAGGTCGGCATCCAGGCCGAGATCCGCGTGATCGAATGGGGCGAGCTGATTCGCCGCGCCAAAGCTGGCGAGCACGACCTGCTATTCATGGGCTGGGCCGGCGACAACGGCGACCCGGATAACTTCCTGACCCCGCAGTTCTCCTGCGCAGCGGTGAAATCCGGCACCAACTTCGCCCGCTACTGCGACCCAGCGCTGGACAAGCTGATCAGCGCCGGCAAGACCACCAGCGAACAAGGTGTGCGCAGCAAGCTGTACCAGCAGGCCCAAGCGCAGATCCAGCAGCAGGCATTGTGGCTGCCGCTTGCACACCCAACCGCGTTTGCCCTGGCCCGCAAAAACATCGAGGGCTACCAAGTGAGCCCGTTCGGCCGGCAGGACTTCTCCAAAGTCAGCGTCAAACCGTAACCTCCCCGTAGGAGCTGGCTTGCCAGCGATGGCGCCAGCGAATCCATCGCGGCCTTGCGGCCCCAATCGCCGGCAAGCCAGTTGCTCCTACATCCACCCATACTCCGCCATCGACAACGGATCGCCATCCCCCACGATGATGTGATCCAGTACCCGCACATCCACGACTTCCAGGGCTTTCTGCAACAATTTGGTCAGTTTTCGATCAGCTGCGCTCGGCTCAAGGCTGCCGGAAGGATGGTTATGGCACAGGATCAACGCCGCCGCGTTGTAGGCCAAAGCGCGCTTGACCACCTGCCGGGGATACACCATCGCCGTGTCGATGGTGCCTTGGGACAACGCCTCGAAGCCCAGGACCCTGTGCCTTGAATCAAGAAACAGGCAGCCGAAGATCTCATGAGGCTCATGGCGAAGCATGGCCTTCAGGTAGTCCCGCACGGCCACGGGGCTTTCCAGTACCGAGTCGCTTCGCAGGCGCTCGGCCATGTGCCGCTTGGCCATTTCCAGCACCGCCTGCAACTGGGCAAACTTCGCCGGCCCCAGGCCCAATTGTTGATTGAACAATGTCTGGCTGGCCTCCAGCAGTGGGCGTAAGCCGCCGAACTGCGCCAACAGATGGCGCGCAAGGTCCACCGCGCTCCTTCCGGAAACCCCGGTACGCAGGAAGATCGCCAACAACTCGGCATCCGACAGGCTCGCAGCGCCCCACTCCAAAAGCTTCTCTCGCGGCCGCTCTGCTGCTGGCCAATCGCGAATACTCATCCCACCTCCCTGTCCCTATGCGCGCTATGCGCCATGTGCGCCGCTGTTGCCAAGCGGACGCTGTGTTATCGTAGGCCCTCTTTTTTGCAGGCGATTTCCCCTGGGGAGGGGGCATCGCAGGCGTCACTGAACTGGCATCACTGAACTGGAAAGGCAAACCAATGCAGCGTCTGTATCGGAAACGCATCGTTCTCGGCGTTGGCGGCGGCATTGCCGCCTACAAGAGCGCAGAGCTGGTCCGCAGGCTCCTGGACCAAGGCGCCGAAGTGCGCGTGGTCATGACGCGCGGTGGCAGTGAGTTCATCACCCCGCTGACCATGCAAGCGCTGTCCGGCCACCCGGTTCACCTGGATCTGCTGGACCCTGCGGCCGAAGCCGCCATGGGTCACATCGAACTGGCCAAATGGGCCGATCTGGTGCTGATCGCGCCGGCCACTGCCGACCTGATCGCTCGCCTGGCCCAAGGCATCGCCGATGACCTGTTGACCACCCTGGTACTGGCCACCGACGCTACCGTTGCCATCGCCCCGGCCATGAACCAGGCCATGTGGCGCGACCCGGCCACCCAAGCCAACACCCAACTCCTGCAAAGCCGTGGCCTCAAGGTGTTCGGCCCGGCCTCCGGCAGCCAGGCCTGTGGCGACGTCGGCATGGGCCGCATGCTCGAAGCCACCGACCTGGCGCTGTGTGCCGCCGAGTGTTTCCAGCACCTGGCCCTGACCGGCAAGCACGTGCTGATCACGGCGGGCCCGACTCAGGAAAATATCGACCCGGTGCGCTACATCACCAACCATAGCTCAGGGAAAATGGGCTTTGCCTTGGCCGAAGCGGCGGTCGAGGCAGGCGCACGTGTCACCTTGATTACCGGCCCGGTGCATTTGCCGACCCCTGATCGGGTCACGCGAATCGACGTAGTCAGCGCCCGCGACATGCTGGCGGCCTGTGAGGCAGCCATCCCGTGCGACCTGTTTATCGCCTCGGCGGCGGTGGCGGACTATCGCCCGGAAGTCGTCGCCCCGCAAAAACTCAAGAAAGACCCTACAAGCGGTGACGGGCTGCTCCTGCAAATGGTGCGCAACCCGGACATCCTGGCGACCATCGCCAGCCGTGCGGACCGACCGTTCAGTGTTGGCTTTGCCGCCGAGACCGAGCACCTGCTGGACTACGCAGCACGCAAATTGAAAGACAAAAACCTCGACCTGATCGTTGCCAATGATGTCGCCAACCCGAGCATCGGCTTCAACAGCGAGGAAAACGCCATCAGCGTGATCGACCGCGAGTTGCACGCCACCGTTTTCGCCCAGACCAGCAAAGGCAAGATTGCCCGCCAACTGATCTCTTTTATCGCCCAACGGCTGAACCAGGTTTAATTTCCATGCACGCTTTGCAAGCCAAGATCCTCGACCCACGCATCGGCAACGAATTCCCACTGCCGGCCTACGCCACCCCAGGCTCCGCCGGCCTCGACCTGCGCGCCATGCTCAAGCAAGACACTGTCCTTGAGCCGGGCCAGACCATTCTGATTCCGACCGGCCTGTCGATCTACGTCGGCGACCCTGGCTTGGCGGCGCTGATCCTGCCGCGCTCCGGCCTGGGCCACAAACATGGCATCGTGCTGGGCAACCTGGTGGGGCTGATCGACTCGGACTACCAGGGCGAGTTGATGGTGTCGTGCTGGAACCGTGGCCAGACCGCGTTCAACATCGCCGTCGGCGAGCGCATTGCCCAGTTGGTACTGGTGCCGGTGGTGCAGGCGCACTTCGAACTGGTCGAGGAATTCGATGAAACCCAACGCGGCGCAGGTGGTTTTGGGCATTCCGGCAGTCACTGACTAAGCTGAATCTGGCCGGGCACCCTTGCCCGGCCCGACGCCACCGCAAGGCCTTTCAGGACGAAGAATGCGCGGACTTTATCAGCGAGATTTCCCCATAGAAATCAACGCATTACGCCGAAAACAAGGCGGAGCCAGCGCTCCGATGGCACTTTTGCACCACGAACTCTCTGCCGAAAACGCCGTCATACCCTTCAGTTTGAGCCTGCCGGTCAGCCACATTAAGGCCAGCCTTGCCCCCTTCAGATGGAGTTTCCCCCCGCGATGAGTACCGCAGCCCGAGTAGCCCCGACATTCCCCGACAGTATCTTTCGCGCCTATGACATTCGTGGCGTGGTGCCCAAGACCCTGACTGCCGAAACCGCCTACTGGATTGGCCGCGCCATCGGCTCCCAGAGCCTGGCCCAGGATGAGCCCAACGTTTCGGTCGGCCGTGACGGTCGCCTGTCCGGCCCGGAGCTGGTGGAGCAGTTGATCCAGGGCCTGGCCGACAGCGGCTGCCATGTCAGCGACGTCGGCCTGGTACCTACGCCTGCGCTGTACTACGCCGCCAACGTACTGGCCGGCAAGTCCGGGGTGATGCTTACCGGCAGCCATAACCCGTCGGACTACAACGGTTTCAAGATCGTCATCGCTGGCGACACCCTGGCCAACGAACAGATCCAGGCCCTGCACGACCGCCTGAAAAATAACGACCTGACCAGCGGTAAGGGCACCATCACCAAAGTCGACATCCTGCAGCGCTACTCTGACGAAATCACCCGTGACGTCAAACTCGCGCGCCGCCTCAAAGTAGTGGTGGACTGCGGCAACGGCGCGGCCGGCGTGATCGCCCCGCAGTTGCTCGAAGCCTTGAACTGCGAAGTGATTCCGTTGTTCTGCGAGGTCGACGGCAACTTCCCCAACCACCACCCGGACCCGGGCAAGCCTGAGAACCTGGTGGATCTGATCGCCAAGGTCAAGGAAACCGGGGCTGATGTGGGCCTGGCCTTCGACGGCGACGGCGACCGCGTGGGTGTAGTGACCGAGACCGGCGAGATCGTATTCCCGGATCGCCTGCTGATGCTGTTTGCCCGTGACGTGGTGGCGCGCAATGCCAATGCCGAGATTATCTTCGACGTGAAGTGCACCCGCCGCCTCACCCCGCTGATCAAGGAATATGGCGGTCGCCCGCTAATGTGGAAGACCGGTCACTCGTTGATCAAAAAGAAAATGAAGGAAACCGGCGCGCTGTTGGCTGGCGAAATGAGCGGCCACGTGTTCTTCAAGGAGCGCTGGTTCGGTTTTGACGACGGTATTTACAGCGCTGCGCGCCTGCTGGAGATCCTCAGCAAGGAAAAATCCACCGCCGAAGAGCTGTTCCAGACCTTCCCGAACGATATTTCTACGCCAGAGATCAATATCCATGTGACCGAGGAGAGCAAATTCAGCATCATTGACGCACTGCACGATGCGCAATGGGGTGAAGGCGCCAACCTGACCACCATTGATGGTGTGCGAGTCGATTACGCCAAAGGCTGGGGCCTGGTTCGCGCGTCCAACACCACACCGGTGCTGGTCCTGCGTTTCGAGGCGGATACCGAGGCTGAGTTGCAGCGCATCAAGGACGTGTTCCACGCCCAGTTGAAACGTGTTGCCCCTGATCTCCAATTACCGTTCTGATTTTTTACCGGAGCCCTGAATGACCCTCGAACGCGAAGCCGCTGCCAACACTGCCAAGGTCCTTTCCGAAGCGTTGCCTTACATCCGACGCTACGTCGGCAAGACGCTGGTGATCAAGTACGGCGGCAATGCCATGGAAAGCGACGAGCTGAAAACCGGCTTTGCCCGCGACATCGTGTTGATGAAGGCCGTCGGGATCAACCCGGTGGTGGTCCACGGTGGCGGCCCGCAAATCGGCGACCTGCTCAAGCGCTTGTCGATCGAGAGTCACTTCATCGATGGCATGCGCGTCACTGACGCGCAGACCATGGACGTGGTGGAAATGGTGCTCGGCGGCCAGGTCAACAAGGACATCGTCAACCTGATCAACCGCCATGGCGGCAGCGCCATCGGCCTGACCGGCAAGGATGCGGAGCTGATCCGCGCGAAAAAACTGACCGTGACCCGCCAGACGCCGGAGATGACCCAGCCGGAAATCATCGACATCGGCCAAGTGGGCGAAGTGGTTGGCGTCAACACCGACCTGCTGAACCTGCTGGTCAAGGGCGATTTCATTCCGGTGATCGCGCCGATCGGCGTGGGCGCCAATGGCGAGTCCTACAACATCAACGCCGACCTGGTAGCCGGCAAGGTGGCCGAAGCATTGAAGGCTGAAAAGCTGATGCTGCTGACCAACATCGCCGGCTTGATGGACAAGGAAGGCAAGGTGTTAACCGGCCTGACGACCCAACAGGTCGACGAACTGATCGCCGATGGCACCATCTACGGCGGCATGCTGCCGAAAATCCGTTGCGCGCTGGAAGCGGTGCAAGGCGGTGTGGGCAGCTCGCTGATCATCGATGGCCGGGTACCGAATGCGGTACTGCTGGAGATCTTCACGGATACCGGCATGGGCACGTTGATCAGTAACCGCAAGCGCCCCTAAACGCTGAAAACAAAAAGGCCCCGCTCAATATGATTGAGCGGGGCCTTTTTTATGCACGCAGCTCCCCTGTGGGAGCGGGCTTGCCCGCGAAGGCGGTGGGTCAGACGCCAAACTGCTCGCGGTATGCACGCACCGCCGGCAGGTGTTGCTTGAGCTGCGGGTCATCTTCCAGGAACTGCAGCACTTGGTTCAGCGACACGATGCTGACCACGGGAATGCCGAAATCGCGTTCCACTTCCTGGATCGCCGACAACTCACCGTTGCCGCGCTCCTGGCGGTTCAACGCGATCAGCACGCCGGCAGCCTTGGCGCCGTCCTGGGAAGCGATGATCTGCATCACTTCACGGATGGCGGTGCCAGCAGTGATCACGTCGTCGATGATCAGCACATCGCCCTTGAGCGGAGCCCCGACCAGGCTGCCGCCTTCACCATGCGCCTTGGCCTCTTTACGGTTGAAGCACCATGGCAAATCCTGCCCGTGATGTTCAGCCAGGGCCACAGCTGTGGCCGCGGCCAGGGGGATGCCCTTGTAGGCCGGGCCAAACAGGACGTCGAAGGAAATACCGCTTTCAACGATGGCTGCGGCATAGAAACGACCCAGCTGAGCCAGGGCCGAACCTGTGTTGAACAAGCCCGCATTGAAGAAGTACGGGCTGGTGCGCCCGGACTTCAGAGTGAACTCACCGAAGCGCAAAACGCCGCGATCGATGGCAAAACGAATGAAATCGCGTTGATACGCCTGCATGAAAAAAGCCTCAGATACCACGGATTTAGCTAATTAGGTAGACGGCGTGTATCATACACGCACGCGATTTTTGGGGCCATTTATGCGGATCATCAGTGTGAACGTTAATGGTATTCAGGCTGCAGTCGAGCGTGGTTTGCTCAGTTGGCTGCAAGCCCAGAATGCCGACGTCATCTGCCTGCAGGATACCCGCGCCTCCGCCTTTGAACTGGACGACCCAGCCTTCCAACTGGATGGCTACTTCCTTTATGCCTGCGATGCCGAAGTGCCCACCCAAGGTGGCGTGGCTTTGTATTCGCGGTTGCAACCCAAGGCGGTCATCAGCGGCCTCGGCTTCGAGACAGCCGACCGCTACGGGCGCTACCTGCAAGCCGATTTCGACAAGGTCAGCATCGCGACCTTGCTGCTCCCTTCGGGGCAGAACGGCGATGAAGACTTGAACCAGAAGTTCAAGCTAATGGACGATTTCGCCCGTTACCTGGATAAACAGCGGCGCAAACGTCGCGAGTACATCTATTGTGGCTCGCTGTACGTGGCGCAACAGAAGCTGGATATCAAGAACTGGCGCGACAGCCAGCAATCCCCGGGCTTCCTGGCGCCAGAACGCGCCTGGATGGACGAGATTGTCGGCAACATGGGCTATGTGGATGCACTGCGCGAAGTCAGCCGCGAAGGCGACCAGTACAGCTGGTGGCCAGATAACGAACAGGCTGAGATGCTCAACTTGGGCTGGCGTTTCGACTATCAGTTGCTGACCCCTGGCCTGCGCCGGTTCGTTCGTAGCGCACGCCTGCCGCGCCAGCCACGCTTCTCGCAGCACGCGCCACTGATCGTGGACTACGACTGGACACTGACCATCTAAAGTCTTTTTCCAGGCACAAAAAAACCGACATCGCTGTCGGTTTTTTTGTGGGCGCTCATTATTTGATCAGGCGCCAGGTCAAGGGGTAGCGATAAACAATCCCCTTGTTGGCCTTGATGCTGCCAATAATGGTCAGCACCACCGTGGCGATGGCCAGGGCAACCATCAGGAAAAAGCCAATCACTGCAAAAGCCAGCACGATGCAAGCTATCCAGGCGATGGCCACGGTGATCTGGAAATTCAGCGCTTCCTTGCCCTGATCATCAATGAACGGGTCCACTTCTTTCTTCATCTGCCACAGGATCAGCGGCCCCACGACGCTACCGAAGGGAAACACGAAGCCCAGAAACGCCGCGAGATGGCACAACATTGCCCCCTGGCGCACTTCGTAGGAAGGCGTAGGCACCGGCATTTGGCTGTTGTCATTCATGGCGTTTCTCCTTGAAACGGGCTCAGTCAGCCAGGGCGGCGTTCTGCAGCTCGAAGATTTCGGTCATGCCTTTCTGCGCCAGGGCCAGCATGGCGTTCAGGTCGGCCGGCTGGAAGGGCGCGCCTTCGGCGGTGCCCTGCACTTCGATGAAACCACCGGTGCTGGTCATGACCACGTTCAGGTCGGTCTCGGCGGCCGAGTCTTCCAGGTAGTCCAGGTCCAGCACTGGCTCGCCCTGGTACATGCCTACCGACACAGCGGCGATCATTTGCTTGAGCGGGTCGCCTGCTTTCAGGCCGCCACGTTTCTTGATCACTTTCAGCGCGTCAACCAGCGCCACCATGGCGCCGGTAATAGATGCGGTACGGGTACCGCCGTCGGCCTGGATCACGTCGCAGTCGACATACAGGGTCACGTCGCCGAGCTTGGACATGTCCAGGGCTGCGCGCAGGGAGCGGCCGATAAGACGCTGGATTTCAAGGGTGCGGCCGCCTTGCTTGCCACGACTGGCTTCACGCTGGTTACGTTCGCCGGTAGCGCGCGGCAGCATGCCGTACTCGGCGGTCAACCAACCCTGGCCCTGGCCCTTGAGGAAGCGCGGCACGCCGTTTTCGACGCTGACGGTGCAGATGACCTTGGTATCGCCAAACTCGACCAGTACAGAACCCTCGGCGTGTTTGGTGTAGTTGCGGGTGATGCGGATCGAGCGGAGCTGATCGGCAGCGCGACCACTTGGACGTTTCATAGGGAGACACCTGTACTGAGGACGAAAAACTGCCGAGCATTATAGAGCCGCGAGCCGGTTCGGGGCACTGCTAAAAAATCCAGTTACGAATGCTCGGGTTTGGGCGCGCTCGTTCCACTGCGCTACAATCCTGCGCCTTCTTAACCATCAGCCCGTGTTTGCGGGACTGCAACGCGAGGTACCTCCATGGTGCACAGCATGACCGCCTTCGCCCGCGTCGAAAAAGCCGGCGTACAAGGCACCCTGAGCTGGGAACTGCGCTCGGTCAACAGCCGTTACCTGGAGCCGCACCTGCGCCTGCCGGAGTCGTTCCGCGACCTCGAAGGCGCCGTGCGTGAAGCGTTGCGCCAAGGCATTTCCCGCGGCAAGCTGGAATGCACCCTGCGTTTTACCGAAGAAACCACCGGCAAGCCGCTGCAGGTTGACCGCGACCGCGCCGCACAGCTGGTGGCCGCCGCCGAAACCATCGCCGGCCTGATCAAGCAGCCGGCCGCGCTCAACCCCCTGGAAGTGTTGGCCTGGCCCGGCGTGCTGGTGGCCGACGCCACCGACCCGCAAGCCCTCAACGCCGAAGCCTTGGCCCTGTTCAACCAAGGCCTCAAGGAGCTCAAGGCCGGCCGCGAGCGCGAAGGCGCCGAGCTGGCTCGCCTGATCAACGAGCGCCTGACCTCGATCGAAGAAGACGTAGTGACCCTGCGCGAGCTGGTCCCGCAGATGCTCGCTACCCAGCGCCAGAAGGTGCTCGACCGTTTCACCGACATGAAGGCCGACCTCGACCCGGTGCGCCTGGAGCAGGAAATGGTCCTGCTGGCGCAAAAGAGCGACGTCGCCGAAGAACTGGATCGCCTGAGCACCCACATCCTCGAAGTGCGCCGCGTGCTCAAGTCCGGCGGTGCCGCCGGTCGGCGCCTGGACTTCCTGATGCAGGAACTCAACCGCGAAGCCAATACACTGGGCTCCAAGGCGTTCGACCCGCGCAGCACCACGGCGGCGGTCAACCTCAAAGTGTTGATCGAGCAGATGCGCGAACAAGTACAGAATATTGAGTAAGGCAACCTCCATGACCCACAGCACCGGTACCCTTTACATCATTTCCGCCCCTTCGGGCGCGGGCAAGAGCAGCCTGGTCAAGGCTTTGACCGACGCTGACGAGCAGATCCGCATCTCGGTCTCCCACACCACCCGCGCCATGCGCCCGGGCGAGGTGAACGGCGTGCACTACCACTTCGTCGAGCGCACCGAGTTCGTCAAGATGATCGAACACGGCGACTTCCTGGAGCGCGCCGAAGTGTTCGGCAACCTCTACGGCACGTCGCAGAGCCACTTGCAGCAAACCCTGGACGAAGGCCACGACCTCATCCTGGAAATCGACTGGCAGGGCGCCGAGCAAGTCCGCAAGCTGATGCCCCAGGCGCGTTCGGTCTTCATCCTGCCGCCTTCACTGGAAGCCTTGCACCAGCGCCTGACCAACCGTGGCCAGGACAGTGACGAGATCATCGAAGGCCGCATGCGTGAAGCCGTCAGCGAAATGAGCCACTACGTCGACTACGACTACCTGATCATCAATGACGATTTTGCCCATGCGCTGGACGATTTGAAGGCGATTTTCCGCACCAACCAGCTCCAGCAAAAGCGTCAGCAACAGCGTTTCGGCAAATTACTCGCCGAACTGCTCGGCTGATTGGCTCTTCCCAAAACCGCTGCAAGGGCTTTACATTGGCACTTGTAGCGGTTTTGCGAGGGCCTGCGAGAAATCAGCGCTTCCCTAAACGCTGGTGAT
Organism: Pseudomonas sp. AC112; assembly: GCF_979253545.1. Lineage (NCBI taxonomy): Bacteria > Pseudomonadati > Pseudomonadota > Gammaproteobacteria > Pseudomonadales > Pseudomonadaceae > Pseudomonas > Pseudomonas sp. AC112. Next base: position 2,436,906 of record NZ_CEEDCM010000001.1, on the reverse strand, counting down.
TTTTTAAACTGTTCAGTCCGCTCGCCCAACCGGGCAGCGCGCATCTTGCATTCGCTCCGAGGAATACCATGGCCCGCGTAACCGTTGAAGACTGCCTAGAACACGTGGATAACCGCTTTGAGCTGGTCATGCTCTCTACCAAGCGTGCCCGTCAACTGGCCACTGGCGGCAAAGAGCCCCTGGTCCAGTGGGAAAACGACAAGCCTACCGTTGTAGCCCTGCGTGAAATCGCTGAAGGCCTGATGAGCTACGAGTTCATCGCCAACGCTGAAATCGTTGAAGACGAACCGCTGTTTGCAGCGTTCGAGGACGAGTCCAACGAGGCCGTCTAAGCCTATGCCTGGTCGACGTAGCACGGCGCGGGGTCACAGCCAACGGCAGGAGTTCACACTTTGCCGAGCATAGACGCCCTCGCCGATCGCTTATCGGCCTACCTCGGCCCAGACCAGGTCAACCTGGTCCGCCGAGCGTATTTCTACGCCGAACAAGCCCACGACGGCCAACGCCGCCGTAGCGGCGAGGCGTATGTCACCCATCCTCTTGCGGTGGCAAATATCCTGGCCGACATGCACATGGACCATCAGAGCCTGATGGCCGCGATGCTGCATGACGTGATCGAAGACACCGGCATCGCCAAGGAAGCGCTCAGCGCGCAGTTTGGCGAAACCGTGGCCGAACTGGTCGACGGGGTCAGCAAACTGACCCAGATGAACTTCGAGACCAAGGCCGAAGCCCAGGCGGAAAACTTCCAGAAGATGGCCATGGCCATGGCACGCGACATTCGCGTGATCCTGGTCAAGCTGGCCGACCGGCTGCACAACATGCGCACGCTGGAAGTGCTGTCCGGCGAAAAACGCCGACGCATCGCCAAGGAAACCCTGGAAATCTACGCACCCATCGCCAACCGGCTGGGCATGCACGCCATTCGTATCGAATTCGAAGACCTCGGCTTCAAAGCCATGCATCCGATGCGTTCGGCGCGCATCTACCAGGCGGTCAAGCGCGCCCGGGGCAACCGCAAGGAAATCGTCAACAAGATCGAAGAGTCCCTGAGCCATTGCCTGGCGATCGACGAGATCGAAGGCGAGGTCAGCGGCCGGCAGAAGCACATCTACGGCATCTACAAGAAGATGCGCGGCAAGCGTCGGGCCTTCAACGAGATCATGGACGTGTATGCGTTCCGGATCATCGTCGACAAGGTCGACACCTGCTACCGCGTGCTGGGCGCTGTACATAATTTGTACAAACCCCTGCCAGGCCGCTTCAAGGATTACATCGCGATTCCCAAGGCCAATGGCTACCAGTCGCTGCATACCACGCTGTTTGGTATGCACGGGGTGCCGATCGAGATCCAGATCCGCACCCGCGAAATGGAAGAGATGGCCAACAACGGCATCGCCGCCCATTGGCTGTACAAATCCAGCGGCGACGAGCAGCCAAAAGGCACCCATGCCCGCGCCCGCCAATGGGTCAAGGGCGTGCTGGAAATGCAGCAACGTGCCGGCAACTCCCTAGAATTTATCGAAAGCGTGAAGATCGACCTGTTCCCGGACGAGGTCTACGTGTTCACGCCCAAAGGCCGGATCATGGAGCTGCCCAAAGGCTCCACGGCGGTCGACTTTGCCTACGCCGTGCACACCGATGTGGGCAACAGCTGCATCGCCTGTCGGATCAATCGTCGTCTCGCACCGCTGTCCGAGCCGCTGCAAAGTGGTTCCACGGTCGAGATCGTCAGCGCACCGGGCGCACGCCCGAATCCGGCATGGCTCAACTTTGTGGTCACCGGCAAGGCGCGCACGCACATCCGTCACGCCTTGAAACTGCAACGCCGCTCCGAGTCCATCAGCCTGGGCGAACGCCTGCTGAACAAGGTACTCAACGGTTTCGACAGTGCCCTCGACAAGATTCCTACAGAGCGCGTGCAAGCGATGCTCCATGAGTACCGCCAGGAAACCATCGAAGACCTGCTGGAAGATATCGGCCTGGGCAACCGCATGGCCTATGTGGTCGCTCGCCGCCTGCTCGGCGAAGGCGAACAGTTGCCCAGCCCGGAAGGCCCGCTGGCGATTCGCGGCACCGAGGGCCTGGTGCTCAGCTACGCCAAGTGCTGCACGCCAATCCCGGGCGACCCGATTGTCGGCCACTTGTCGGCGGGCAAAGGCATGGTCGTGCACTTGGACAACTGCCGCAATATCACCGAAATCCGCCACAACCCGGAAAAATGCATCCAGCTCTCATGGGCCAAGGATGTCACCGGCGAATTCAACGTCGAGCTGCGGGTGGAGCTGGAACACCAGCGCGGCCTCATCGCCCTGCTCGCCAGCAGCGTCAACGCGGCCGACGGCAATATCGAGAAAATCAGCATGGACGAGCGCGACGGTCGCATCAGCGTGGTCCAGTTGGTGGTCAGCGTTCACGACCGCGTGCACCTGGCCCGCGTGATCAAGAAACTGCGCGCCTTGACGGGTGTGATCCGCATCACTCGCATGCGCGCCTAAGCCACATTACAAGGAGTCATTCATGACCAAGACTGTTATCACCAGCGATAAAGCCCCGGCCGCCATCGGCACTTACTCCCAGGCGATCAAGGCAGGCAACACCGTCTACATGTCCGGCCAGATTCCACTGGACCCAAAGACCATGGAACTGGTTGAAGGCTTCGAAGCACAGACCGTACAGGTCTTCGAAAACCTCAAGTCGGTGGCCGAGGCTGCCGGCGGTTCGTTCAAAGACATCGTCAAGCTGAACATCTTCCTCACCGACCTGAGCCACTTCGCCAAGGTCAACGAGATCATGGGCAAGTACTTCGAACAGCCTTACCCAGCCCGCGCCGCCATCGGCGTTGCCGCCCTGCCAAAGGGTGCACAGGTTGAGATGGATGCGATTCTGGTCATCGAGTAAAACACCCGGCGCAGCCCCCACAGGCTGCGCCGACTTCGTTTCAGAAGGATTTCATGATGCGCAAAGCGCTTGTAGCCTCATCAATGCTCGCCCTGTTGCTCGGCGGCTGCGCCAGCAACCCTGCCGACCGGGATGTGAGCGGCACCTGGATCAACCAGGTCGCCATCGATGCGGCGGCCAAAGGCGGCCCTTTGCGTGAAGCCCTGCAGAGCTTTGGCCCGAACCTCGAATGGGAGGTCAATACCAAGGCCTCGCAGGCCCGCTACTACAACGGTTTTGAAGTAGCGGAAGGCAAGTTGCTGGGTGAAAAGTCCGGCGCCTGGAGTGTGGACTTCTACGGCAGCTCCGCCACCGAACTCAAGCGCAAAGGCAAACAGCTGCTGCAAGTGGCCAACGACAACGAGCCTGAACAACTGTTCGCCCGCCCCAAAGAGCCCGCACCGGAAGGCGCGCCACTGGGCGCAAACTTCGAGCGCGCGCTGTACGCCGCTTATATGGGGGGTGACTGGAAGATCCTCGACGGCTTCGGCAGCGGCGCCATCGTGCAATTCCAGGCTAACGGCAAGGTCGCCGGCCTGCCCAATGTCGATCAGTACTCGCTGTGCCTGGCGGGCGATTGCGCGTCCATGAGCGGTGGCTACGACAGCATCTGGCTGCAGTTGAACGGCCAGGGCAGCCCGTGGATCTTTGTGCGCAAAGGCAAACAGCTGGAGATCTTCCAGGCGATAAATACCGCGCAGGCGGATGAAGTGCCCTCGTTTACGCCAGGGCCTCGCCAGTGGCTGCTGGAAAAACAATGATAAAAAAGGAGCCCTTGGGCTAATGCCAGTCAGTTAAGCTGACTGGCATTTTTATTTCTGATTGGATACTTCGGTGATTTGAGCCGGATGGCTCGGGGATAAATACGCTCCTCTCGCCGATGAGGCAGGACATAGTGCGGCGCTGAAGCATGAAGCTCGGCCAGGTATTTGGGGATGTTCCCGGAGCGGTCGGCCGAGACGCTGTTGATAAACCCTAAAATTGCCCAGGTACAGGCGGTAAAGCTCATTTCACATGGGTAAATACCCGGGCAGTGACGGCTCATTTCTACCATCTGATAGCGCAACAGGTTGTAGCCCAGCAACACGCCCCATAGTTCCTGCTCGATCATCTCGGGCGTCCTGCTACGCAAGGTATAGCTGCTGTTGAGCAGCGTCTGTTTCATCTCCCGAAAGCCCAATTCGATCTCCCATCGCTGGCTGTACAGGTCGACGATTTCATCAGACGGGAAGCGCAGCGGGTCGATCATTGACGTCAGGATCTGACACACCTTGCCCTTGACGGTTTTGCTCAGCAGTCGCGCAATCAGGCGCTCGGGCAGTCCCGGCCATTGCTTGCGGGCCTGCGGCGAAGTGCTTAACGAGACCACTGCATCCTGACGGCCCAAACGCTGAACAACTTCGTACTGCGCACCTTTGCGCAGTGGCATCAGCCAATGGCGCTCGGTGCCTGCTTGCTGCCATTGGTGCAGCAATCCCAAGGCGTAGAAGCCGCGATCGAAGAGGGTCAACGAGTGATCGGGCGTGGTCTCGATCAGTTGTTCGGCCAGTTTCATTTCGTTGCTGCGATAGCCATCAAATGCACTGCCGATCAACATGTGACTCGTCAATTCCATCTGACAGACCATGCGTACCTGGGGGAAACCGGTGTCGCCGTGCTGGTTGCTGGCCGAATCGTAGCGCGCTCGATTTTCGGGGGTGTCAGGCGTTCGCCAGACGACACCGTCGACGCCCAACAAGCGCAAACCGGCCCAAGTCGGATGGTTAGCTGCTTCATGCCAACTTTTCTGAGTCAGGTCGAAGACCTGTCGTACGGCTTCGCTACCGAGTCTCTGACGTGCCTGGACTACAGCGCTGGGGGCCACTAACGGGCGTTGACCCGGCAGCATGATGTTCATGCGACTGACCACATCCCACGCTGACATGCGCCGGAAGAACGCCATGGAAATCACGCACCAGAGCATCATTTCCAGCGGCAAGCGTCGCTTGCGCAGCGTCGCCACACCGGCCTGTTCAAGCGCCTGCTCGACCAAAGAAGGATCGAGCAAGGAATCCAATCCCTCGATTGAGTTTGGAGTGGAAGCGAAGTTGTGGGTCAGTTCCAGTGCCCGAGCGAGACGCATAAAAAAATCCGATGCCAGTACAGGCATCGGATTTTGATTTCTTGCGGCCAAAGGTCAAGCGAGATGGCTTAACTGATCGGCATTAGCCCTTGGGCTCCTTTTTCATTTAACGCTGGCCTTCGAGGATCGCCGCATAGCCTTCCCGATAAGTCGGGTAAGTCGGCACCCAACCCAACGCCTTGATACGCGCATTGCTGCATTGCTTGCTGCCAGCACGCCGCACACTCGCGTCATCAGCCCATTCGGTCACACCCAGATACTCACGCAACCAATCCACCACCTCGGCCAGCGGCGCAGGCGCATCGTCGACGCCGATGTAGACCTTCTCCAGCGAGCCGCCTTTTTCCACATGATGCAACAAAAACGCCAGCAAACCCGCTGCGTCATCTGCATGAATGCGGTTGCCATATAAAGGTGGGTCGATTGTCACGCGATAGCCTTGGCGCACCTGGGTCAGCAGCCATTCGCGGCCGGGGCCGTAAATACCGGTCAGGCGAACAATGCTGGCCGGGATGCCGCTGTTGAGCGCCACTTGCTCAGCCTCCAGCATGACTTGCCCGGAATACCCCTTTGCTTGAGTCTCCGACGTTTCATCGACCCACTCGCCATTCTGCTGCCCGTAGACGCTGCTGCTGGATACAAACAGCAAGTGCTTGGGCGTCTGGCCGTAGTCGCCCAGCCACTCCAGCACATGCTTGAGCCCTTGTACGTAGGCGGCACGATAGCCGGCTTCGTCGTGGTCCGTCGCAGCCGCGCAGTACACCAGGTAATCCACCCCGCCGATCGGCCAGGTGTCAGGGCAATCCTTCTTGAACAGGTCGCCGGCGATGCCGATCACCCCCTCGGGGAGCCGCGAAATATCGCGGCGCAGGCCATGGACCTCCCATTCCGAGGCCAGCAACTGGCTGGCCAGCCGACTACCCACGTCGCCGCAACCGGCAATCACAACAGAAGGCGCTGACATCACAAAACTCCGTACTGAAAGGTCTAGGTTAGCCTTCGCAGATGACCGCCGGCCAGAAAAAGGGCAAATAAAGTAACTGTATTACTTTAGTTAACAAGAATTACTTGCAATAATAACCGCCCATTTGTCCTCGACCTCAGGGTCTGGAAGGACGATCACTCATTTTTTTTACTCAGGTCCGGCCAGCATGACACGTAATACAACCCCCGCTTCGCCAACCAAGCTTCACAGCCCATCCCGCGCCTGGCGTGCGATTGCTGCGCTGCTGTTCAGCGTACTGCTGGCACCGACCGCTGCCTTCGCTGACGCCACCGCGCCAGCCACCCCGGCTGCCGCCGAGCACAATGCCGCGGCACCGGCAACACCTGGCGCAGCGCCCGCTGCCACCGACCCGGCCCAGGCTGCCGACCCTGCCGCCGCCGACGACACCGGCGTGGTGCTCGAAGAAGACAACACCCTGGGCATGGCCCACGACCTGTCGCCGTGGGGCATGTACCAGAACGCTGACGTGGTGGTGAAAGCGGTCATGATCGGCCTGGCCATCGCCTCGATCATCACCTGGACCATCTGGATCGCCAAAGGCTTCGAGCTGCTGGGCGCCAAACGTCGTCTGCGCACTGAAATCGTCCACCTGAAAAAGGCCACCACCCTCAAGGAAGCCAGCGAAAGCGCGACCAAGAAAGGCACCCTGGCCAACACCCTGGTGCACGACGCGCTGGAAGAAATGCGCCTGTCGGCCAACACCCGCGAAAAAGAAGGCATCAAGGAACGTGTGGCCTTCCGCCTGGAGCGCCTGGTAGCGGCCTGCGGCCGTAACATGAGCAGCGGCACCGGCGTGCTGGCGACCATTGGTTCCACCGCGCCCTTCGTCGGCCTGTTCGGTACCGTGTGGGGCATCATGAACAGCTTCATCGGCATCGCCAAAACCCAGACCACTAACCTTGCCGTCGTTGCCCCAGGCATCGCCGAAGCCCTGCTGGCGACCGCCCTGGGCCTGGTTGCCGCGATTCCTGCGGTAGTGATCTACAACGTCTTCGCCCGTTCGATTGCCGGCTACAAGGCTCAGGTATCGGACGCGTCGGCGGAAGTCCTGCTGCTGGTCAGCCGAGACCTCGATCACCTGCCTACCGAGCGCAGCTCGCAACCGCACATGGTGAAAGTGGGGTAATCGGCCATGGGCCTGCATTTGAATCAAGGCGACGACGAACTCGTCGAGAACCACGAAATCAACGTCACACCGTTTATCGACGTGATGCTGGTGCTGCTGATCATCTTCATGGTGGCGGCACCGTTGGCGACCGTGGACATCAAGGTCGACCTACCCGCGTCCAGCGCCAAGCCGGCACCGCGACCAGAGAAACCGATCTTCCTCAGCGTCAAGGCGGACCAACGCCTGTTCCTGGGCGAAGAAGAAGTCAAAACTGAAACCCTGGGCCCGGTGCTCGACGCCAAGACCCAAGGCAAGAAAGACACGACGATCTTCTTCCAGGCCGACAAAGGCGTGGACTACGGCGACCTGATGAGCGTGATGGATGCCCTGCGGGCAGCCGGCTACCTCAAGGTCGGCCTGGTCGGACTTGAGACGGCAGCCAAGAAATGATCACGACGCGCCACAAACTGACGCGTTATGGCACCAGCCTCGCCGTCGTACTGGGCGTGCATGCCGTCGCGATCGCTATCGCGCTTCATTGGTCCGCGCCGCGCACGGTGCAGTTGCCGCCGGCTGCCATGGTCATCGACCTGGCACCGATGCCAGCCCCGCCGCCGCCGGCGCCGCCCAAGGTGGTAACGCCGCCGCAACCGCCCGCACCGGTGGAAGAGCTACCTCTGCCGAAACTGGCCGAGGCACCCAAGCCGACGATCCAGGTGCCCAAGCCGGTCAAGCCCAAGCCCAAACCACAGCCGCCCAAGCCGGTAGAGAAGAAGATCGAGCCGCCCAAGGAGAAACCCTCCGAGGATCCGCCGAGCGACGCTCCGCCGACCCAGGCACCGGCAGAGAAATCGGCCCAACCTGTACCAGGCCCTTCTCCGCAGCAAATCGCTGCCAAGGCGTCCTGGGAAGGCACCTTGCTGGCCCACTTGCAGAAGTACAAGAAGTATCCGCCAGGTGCCCAGGCCCGTGGCAAGGAAGGCCTGAACCGCCTGAAGTTCGTGGTGGATGCGGAAGGTAACGTGCTGTCCTACGAGTTGGTGGGCCGCTCCGGCAACGCCGACCTGGACCGCGCCACGCTGGACATGATCCGTCGCGCCCAGCCGCTGCCCAAACCACCGGCAGACATGCTCAAAGGTGGCAGCATCGAGATCGTTGCGCCGTTCGTGTACAACATCGAGAAGCGTCGTCGCTGAAAAATGAAGGTGGTGAGGGGCAACCCTCACCACCTTTAGCAAAATCTGCGTAACTCCCCGCTCAATCCCCACCAAAGTTCTGATAACGTGCGTCTATCGATTGCAGCCGGTATGCTTGGCCCGCAACCTCATGGACGCCCGCTATGACTCTTACAGAATTACGCTACATCGTTACCCTCGCCCAAGAGCAGCACTTCGGCCACGCAGCCGAGCGTTGCCACGTCAGCCAGCCGACGCTGTCGGTGGGCGTGAAAAAGCTTGAAGACGAACTCGGTGTGCTGATTTTCGAGCGCAGCAAGAGCGCCGTGCGCCTGACGCCTGTGGGCGAAGGCATTGTGGCCCAGGCCCAGAAGGTGTTGGAGCAGGCGCAGAGCATTCGCGAGCTGGCCCAGGCCGGTAAAAACCAACTGACCGCACCGCTTAAAGTCGGCGCCATCTACACGGTCGGCCCGTACCTGTTCCCGCACCTGATCCCGCAACTGCACCGCGTCGCGCCGCAGATGCCGCTGTATATCGAAGAGAACTTCACTCACGTGCTACGCGACAAGCTGCGCAACGGCGAGCTGGACGCGATCATCATTGCCCTGCCGTTCAATGAAGCCGACGTACTGACCCTGCCGCTCTACGACGAGCCGTTCTACGTACTGATGCCGGCCTCCCACCCGTGGACGCAAAAAGACACCATCGACGCCGGCCTGCTCAACGATAAGAGCCTGCTGCTGCTCGGCGAAGGTCACTGCTTCCGCGACCAGGTGCTCGAAGCCTGCCCGACCCTGACCAAGGGCAACGACGGCGCCAAGCACACCACCGTGGAATCCAGCTCCCTGGAAACCATTCGCCACATGGTCGCTTCCGGCCTGGGCATTTCGATCCTGCCGCTGTCGGCGGTGGACAGCCATCACTACGCCCCCGGCGTGATCGAAGTTCGCCCTCTCACGCCGCCGGTGCCGTTCCGCACCGTGGCGATCGCCTGGCGCGCCAGCTTCCCACGGCCCAAGGCCATTGAGATCCTCGCCGACTCGATCCGCCTGTGTTCGGTGGCCAAGCCGCCTGCTGCGAGCTAAGCAAGGGTATGACTGAGCTGTCGCAGGTGTCGGTGACGGCACTCAAGGGTGTCGGTGAAGCCATGGCCGAGAAGCTGGCCAAGGTGGGCCTGGAGAACCTCCAGGACGTGTTGTTCCACCTGCCCCTGCGCTATCAGGACCGCACCCGCGTGGTGCCCATCGGCCAGTTGCGTCCAGGCCAGGATGCGGTGGTCGAAGGCACCGTCAGCGGTGCCGACGTGGTCATGGGCAAGCGCCGCAGCCTGGTGGTGCGCCTGCAAGACGGCACCGGTGGCCTGAGCCTGCGCTTCTACCATTTCAGCAACGCACAGAAAGAAGGCCTAAAACGCGGCACTCGCGTGCGCTGCTACGGCGAAGCCCGGCCCGGTGCCTCAGGCCTGGAGATCTATCACCCGGAATATCGCGCCATCACCGGGGATGAACCGCCGCCGGTCGACACCACGCTCACCCCGATCTACCCGCTCACCGAAGGCCTGACCCAGCAACGCCTGCGCCAACTGTGCATGCAGACCCTGACGATGCTCGGCCCAAAGAGCCTGCCCGATTGGCTACCTGTGGAACTCGCCCGCGACTATCAACTGGCGCCGCTGGACGATGCGATTCGCTACCTGCATCACCCGCCTGCCGATGCCGATGTCGATGAACTGGCCCTCGGTCATCACTGGGCCCAGCACCGCCTGGCCTTTGAAGAGCTGCTGACCCACCAACTGTCCCAGCAACGCCTGCGCGAAAGCATGCGCTCGCTGCGCGCGCCAGCGATGCCCAAGGCCACGCGCTTGCCTGCCCAGTACCTGGCCAACCTGGGCTTTGCGCCGACCGGCGCCCAGCAACGCGTCGGCAATGAAATCGCCTACGACCTCAGCCAGCAGGAGCCCATGCTGCGGCTGATCCAGGGCGACGTAGGCGCGGGCAAGACCGTGGTCGCCGCCCTCGCCGCCTTGCAAGCCCTCGAAGCCGGTTACCAGGTGGCGCTGATGGCGCCCACCGAAATCCTCGCCGAGCAGCACTTCATCACCTTCAAGCGTTGGCTCGAACCGCTGGGCCTGGAAGTGGCGTGGCTGGCCGGCAAGCTCAAGGGCAAGGTACGCGCAGCGGCATTGGAGCAGATTGCCGGTGGTACGCCCATGGTGGTCGGCACCCACGCGCTGTTCCAGGACGAAGTGCGGTTCAAGAACCTGGCCCTGGTGATCATCGACGAGCAGCACCGTTTCGGCGTGCAACAGCGCCTGGCCCTGCGCCAGAAAGGCGTGGGCGGACGCATGAACCCGCACCAGTTGATCATGACCGCCACGCCGATCCCGCGCACCCTGGCCATGAGCGCCTACGCCGACCTCGACACCTCGATCCTCGACGAACTGCCGCCCGGTCGTACCCCGGTCAACACCGTACTGGTCACCGACACCCGGCGAGTCGAAGTGATCGAGCGGGTCCGTGGCGCCTGCGCTGAAGGCCGCCAGGCGTATTGGGTGTGCACGTTGATCGAAGAGTCCGAAGAGCTCACCTGCCAGGCCGCCGAGACGACATTTGAAGACCTCACCAGCGCCCTCGGTGAACTCAAGGTCGGGCTGATCCACGGGCGCATGAAGCCCGCTGAAAAAGCTGCGGTGATGGCCGAATTCAAGGCCGGCAACCTGCAACTGCTGGTGGCCACTACCGTGATCGAGGTCGGTGTAGACGTGCCCAATGCCAGCCTGATGATCATTGAAAACCCCGAGCGCCTCGGCCTGGCGCAGTTGCACCAGTTGCGCGGGCGTGTTGGCCGAGGCAGCGCCGCCAGCCATTGCGTGCTGCTCTACCACCCGCCGCTGTCGCAGATCGGTCGCCAGCGCCTGGGCATCATGCGCGAAACCAACGACGGTTTTGTCATCGCCGAAAAAGACCTCGAACTGCGCGGCCCCGGCGAAATGCTCGGCACCCGCCAGACCGGCCTGCTGCAATTCAAGGTCGCCGACCTGATGCGCGACGCCGATCTGCTGCCAGCCGTGCGCGATGCGGCGCAAGCGTTGCTCGAACGTTGGCCGGATCATGTCAGCCCATTGCTGGACCGCTGGCTACGCCATGGGCAGCAATACGGCCAAGTGTGACGCCTGACTCACTTAGTCGACCAACACTTGTATCAAGCTGGTTATACTTCGTGGACTGTAAGAAATTGGATCAGGCCATGTCAGAAGTTGCCCTCGCCACAGCCCCACTGACCGCCCCGCCGGTCATTCGGGCTCTGCTCGCAAAACTCGCCATCCCCTACACGGAAGTCACCGACCTACCGGGCCTGAATCCTGCGCGAAAGGTCCAGGCCGTGTTGCTGGAAGACGCGGTGGGCGCACTGATGGTGCTGTTCCCGCAGAACCAATTGCTCGACCTCAACCGCCTCGCCGAACTCACCGGTCGCCGCCTCACGGCGGTGTCGCCGGATCGCGTCGAACGCATGCTGGGCAAGCACGAACTGAGCCTGTTGCCAGGCCTGCCGCCGCTCACCAGTTCGCCGTGCCTGTACGAAGGCAGCCTGCTCAACGAGCCGAGCCTGCTGGTGCATTCGGGCGAAGCCGGGCTGCTACTGGAAATACCGACCGACACGTTCAAGACGATGCTGACCAAGGCCAGCGCCGGCCACTTTGGCGAGCCGCTTAGCAACATTCGCCCCAACCTCGACCGCCCCAACGATGACCGCGAGGAAATCACCCAGGCGATGCAGGCGTTCACCGCCCGCCGCATCCAGCAACGCCTGGAAGCGACCATCGAGATTCCACCGCTGGCCGACACGGCGCAGAAGATCATCAAGCTGCGTGTCGACCCGAACGCCACCATTGATGACATCACTGGCGTGGTCGAGACCGACCCGGCCCTGGCCGCCCAAGTCGTGAGCTGGGCCGCATCGCCGTACTATGCCTCGCCGGGCAAGATTCGTTCAGTGGAAGACGCCATCGTGCGGGTGCTGGGCTTTGACTTGGTGATTAACCTGGCGCTGGGCTTGGCCCTGGGCAAGACCCTGAGCCTGCCCAAGGACCATCCACACCAGTCCACACCGTATTGGCACCAGTCCATCTACACCGCTGCCGTGATCGAAGGCCTGACCCGCGCCATGCCCCGCGCCCAGCGCCCGGAAGCCGGCCTGACCTACCTGGCAGGCCTGCTGCACAACTTCGGTTACCTGCTGCTGGCCCATGTGTTCCCGCCGCACTTCTCGCTGATCTGCCGTCACCTGGAGGTCAACCCGCACCTGTGCCACAGCTATGTCGAGCAGCACCTGCTGGGCATTAGCCGCGAACAGATTGGCGCGTGGCTGATGCGCTACTGGGACATGCCGGACGAACTGTCCACCGCACTGCGCTTCCAGCACGACCCGACCTACGATGGGCAATACGCTGAGTACCCGAACTTGGTGTGCCTGGCCGTGCGCTTGTTGCGCAGCCGGGGGATTGGCTCCGGGCCGGATGAGGCGATTCCGGATGCGCTGCTTGAGCGTCTGGGCTTGAGCCGTGACAAGGCCGAGGAAGTGGTTGGCAAGGTGTTGGATGCTGAAGTGCTGTTGCGCGAGTTGGCGTCCCAGTTCAGCCAGGGCTAACTCACCACCTGTTACATCGCCATCGCCGGCAAGCCGGCTCCTACAGAGTTTGTGTAGGAGCCGGCTTACCGGCGATGGGTTCAACCCTTTTCAACCCTTCTTTTTCTTCGGCTTCAAATACTTGGTCAACCCCTGGAACCAGATCACCAGCGCCGGGTTGCCCTTGATCTGGATCGACTTGTCTTGTATCCCCGTCATGAACGCCAGTTGCTTGTTCTTCGCCTGCATCGTGGCGAAGCCGTAGGCGGCATCCTTGAACGCGATGGCAAACGCCGGTGATGGGTGGACGCCCGAGCGGCTAGTGATGCGCTGGTCTTTGACGATGAAGTGACGGGCAACCTTGCCGTCGAGGGTCTGCAGCTGGAAGGCCAGGTCCTTGTCACCCAGTTGCTGCTGGAAGGCGGGATTGGTGCGGCTGGCTTTGCCCATCATCAGGCCCAGCACCCACAGGAGAAGACGAAATTTCATGCACACGGCCTCGGTGTAATTATTGAGTGGCCGCAGCAGTTTAACGATTTGCTAAAAGAACGCCACCGATCTAGCGCATTTGCGGAAGATCGGCTGGCGTTTGACGCTTATAGCAGCATGTTACTTAAACGTTAGGGCAAGGTACCGGTGCCCAGTCGGCCAGGTTCGGATCGCGGCAGCTGCCTTCGAGCTGGGCCTTGCCGGCGCTGGCGACCTGCTTGCTTTCAGCTTGCTTGGCCTGCACGGTCTGGATGCTCTTCTCGGTGGTGACAGCTTCTTTCGGCACGACTGGCAGAGCCGGCTTTTTCGCAACCTTGACCGGCTTCTTGCCCTTGGCCGGAGCGGCCACAGGTGCGGTGTCGGCGGTCGCCACGGTCACCACGTCGTTACGCTGCACGCCCACTTGCTGCAGGTCTTTCTCGTAGGCCTGGGTGTAGTTGTTCAGGTCTTCGCTGGCCTTGCCGTTGACCGCAACGATCAGGTCATTGGACTCTTTGAGGCCAGCAACGATTTCTGCCAGGCGCTTGCGGCCTTCGGTGTCGTTGACGGTCTTGGCCTTGCGGTCGGCCACCAGCTTGGTGAACGCGCTCTGGTAGCACTGTTGCGACGCTTTGGCGTACGCGGTGCTGCGGTCGATGTCGGATGCGCTTTTGTTGAAGTCGGTGGAGTAGGACGCAATGCGCTGGTTGTCATCGCTGATCTGCTTCTGGCGCTCGGTGTAGTACCCCGCCGCGCCGCCGGCCAGGGCGCCGCCCGCTGCACCGATGGCGGCGTTACGGCCGCGCTTGTCGGAGTCGCCGGTCAGGGCGCCCAGCAGTGCACCACCGGCCGCGCCGATGGCTGCACCAGTGACGACCGACTTGGTCATGTCCGAGTCAGTCGCGCGCAGGTGCTGCACCGGCTCGTAGCAGTTCGGGTAGTACTCGACCTTGGTGCTCGACGCGACCTTGGAGGCCGGCGACGTAGCGCAACCGGTCAACACGGTGCTGAAACCGGCTGCGATCAGCAGCAAGTGACGCTTGGAAACCGCCTTACGGGAAAAAAGCATAGGTGTGTTCTCTTTTAAGTTTGACTTGCCCAGCACGGCCCACCGCCGCCTGAGTCCCTTCCAAGCTCGCCATACAGCCAGCGCTCATCGCTGACCGCTCGCTGCGAGCAATTCCTTCAAGATCGTTGCCGGGTCGGCCCGCTGTTGCTTGCGGTAGTTGCCGACATGGCGAACGAACAGTGTTGCGCGCGTCACCAGGCTCTTGCCGAGCACCGGCTTGCGATCCAACTCTTCCTTGATCCGTTGAAACTGCGCCTGGATCACCGCATCGGTATAGCGCGTGCCGGTGGCCAGGTTGTCGATATAGATCGCCACGGCGCCATCGAGCGCGCTGCGGCCATTGGTTATGGCCATGTCAAACAGTTGCGCGCTGGCCTCGTCCTTGTTGTCCAGGGCCTGCTGGCGACTCTTTTGCAGGTTGGCCAGGCGGATGTTGTAGTTGGCGATGGTCTCGGCCACCAGGGCGGCCGACTGAATCAGGTTGCCCGCGGCTTCTTCGCGTTGCTGGGCGATCAGCGAGACATTGCGCTTGAGCTCTTCGTTGACCAGCCCCAGCTCGGCTTGCAGCTTGGGGTCGGCGCTGGCGGCGATGATGCTGTCCAGGCGCTTGGTCGGGTCCTGGGCGTCGTCGATGGCGTCGGTCAGCGAGGCCAGGCGGCCCTCTTTCTGCCACTGCGCGAACAGCTCCTTGTAGCGCGAACGCGGTGCCGACAGCGCGCCAATCGCCACGCGGAAACCGGTGGTCTCGTTGCTTTGCTCGGTGCCGTCGGCGGCGAACAGCGGGTACTCGCGGCGCATGCCGGTGAACAGCGTGCCCTCGCCTTCCAGGTAGTTGCCACCCTTGACCACAAAGCCGCCATAGGTGCCCTGGCGACGCCCCGCGTGCACCAGTTGGAAGGATTCCTGGACCATCTCCGCCGCGTTGCCGATCACATCGAACAGACCGATCGGGTTGGGCAACTTGGTGCCGATAGGCATCAGGCGCGCGGCCTGGCCGGTGCCGCCGGCGACCTGGTTGAACACGGCGTAATCGCCGAGCGGGCCGTCGCTGTCACTGCCTTCGACGCGGCGAGGAAACAGGCGCCCTTCCAGGTCCTGGCGGCTGACGGCATGACCTCCGCGCGCGGCGAATTCCCACTCCACTTCGGTGGGCAGGCGCACAAAACCCAAGCCGCCGTCGTCCGCCGAAGAGCCGCGACCACTGACCGGCAGCAACTCACGGTGGTATTTCATCAACCAGGCGCTGTACACCGCCGAGAAGCGCTCGGCTTCAAAGCGCGACAGCTTCACCTTGGGCAAACGCCCGGCCATGCCGGTGGGTGCGTCGCACGCAGGCGCGGGTTCACCACTGGCCAACGACTGCGCCTGGGACATCACCTGGGCGTACTGGCGTGCGGTCACTTCGTACTTGCCGATGAAGTACAGCATCGGCTTGAGGGGGGTCTTGGCGTCGGTCTTCGGCATCAACGGCGCGATGACTTTGTTCCAGTCTTTGGGCAGGTCCTTTAGGGTGAACTGGCCATTGATGAAGTCGCGACGGTAGCCGGAAATAAACGACTGCTGATAACCCGCCTCGCCTTCGGCAAAGGGGTAGCCGAGGCTGATTTCGCGGTCATCCAAGGTGCCCTGGGCCAGCACATAGGCATAGCGGAACACCATGTTGCCTTCGCACGGCAGCGGTAAGCTGACGTCGCCTTCCAGCGGCTTGGGGTTATCGAGTTTGTCACTCGCCTCATCGGCCCAGGCCATAGAGGCCAGGGTCAGCGCCACACAGGCGCCCAGTAACTTATACATCTCTGATTCCTTCAGAAGCCTGGATACGCGCCACTCGCCAACCGCCACAGGCCGCCGCCACGGCGCTGACGCCGAGGACAGCAGCCAGGGCCAGGCCGTAATGACGCGCCAGCAGGTGACTGGCGTGTTCGCCCGGCACCTGCACAAATAACTGATTCAACGCTGCCTCGGCCAGGCCATAGAGCCCGGCACTGAGCACGGCAGCAAAGCCTGCGCTGTACAGCGCCTGCACCACCACGAACAACAGCAACCCGCCCGTGGAAAACCCCAGCAGGCGCAGCACCGACAATTCCCGTCGCTTGCGTGCCACGGCGGCCAGGGCCCCGGCAAAGATCGCCGCAAACGCCCCCGCCAACGCCAACCCGCAGATCACCCAGAACACGATCGACAGGTTGCGGCTCAACGACTGCACCTGCGCGATGGTCTGTGCCTGGGTCGACACCAGTAAATTCTGCGCCGCGAAGTACACCCGCAGCGGCTCCACATCGGTGAGCTTGCGCGCGTACAAGCGGAACGCCGGGTAGACCCGCTGCTCGTTCGTCCCCACCGCCTCACCACTCCATCCCAACGCCGGCACTGCGCGACCGTCGCGGTAATCTTCCGCCGCTTCCAGCACTTTCAGATCGGCAAACAAGCCGTCACGGGCAAACGCTTCCAACGGCAGTACCGCCAGCACCTGCAAGCGTGTGCGCTGGGCTTCTACGCGTCCCGCCACTTGCCGTGCAAAGCTGGTTTCCAGCCAATCCCCAGGCCGCGCCGCAAGCTTCTCGGCGGCAGTGTGGCTCAGCACGATCTGGTCCAGGCCCTGTGGCATCGGCAGCCCGGCGAGCAACGGATCACCCGACGCGGTCGGCAGCATCTCCAGGACCAGCGTGCCTACCTGCGCGGTCGCCGCAATCTGCCGCGTACGCGGCAGTGCAAACGCCACATCGCTGCGCTGGCCGAGTTGCTCGATAAAGGTGCTGCTGAATCGACCACCGCCCAACGGAATAATTTCACGGGTGGCGGGGTCGGTCTCCAAACGTTCGGTCAAACTGCTAACCAGTCCAAATTTCAGGCCGAATAACACCAGCAACGGTGCGATCACCGCCACCAGCGCGAGCACCGAGCAGGCGGACAGCCAGGCATCGTTGCGATAATCCTGCCAGGCCAGCGACGCCACCAGACCGAGGCGCATCAGCATGCCTCCCCAAGGGTCGCCGTCACACCGCCGTCGGTGTCGCGACGGCAACTGATACGCCGCACCTGCAAGCCACTGGCGCGGGCCAGGGGTTCGTCATGGGTGGCAATCACACAGGCGGCACGGTGTTCGCGCGCCTGGGCCAGCAGCGCCTGCATCACGCGCTCGGCATTCAAGGGGTCGAGGGACGCCGTCGGTTCATCCGCCAACACCAATTGCGGCGCGTGGGCCAGGGCGCGGGCACAGCTGACGCGCTGGCGTTGACCCACCGAGAGCGCCGCCGGTTTCTTGGCCAACTGGTCGCTGATCTCCAACTGCTCGGCCAGGCGCGCCACGCTGCCGTCGTCCTTCAAGCCCAACAGTTGCCGTGACAAGGCGATATTGCCGCGCACATCGAGAAACCCCAGCAAGCCACCGGTTTGCAGCACATAGCCCAGATGCTGGCTACGCAGCGCGGCCAAGGTAGATTGCTGATCACCGCGCCATAGCCCGGCAATGTCGTGCTGATGGAATTCAAACTGCCCGACCTGATCCGGCGCCAATACCAACGCCAGCAAATCCAGCAAGGTGCTTTTGCCGCAACCGCTGGGCCCGACAATCGCCAGTTGCTCACCCGCACGCAGCGTCAGCGCCGGAATCACCAGGCTGTAGCGCTGGCTGCCGACGCCCCGGCTCTTGTGCACCGCGTTCAGGTTCAGCATCACGGCAACGTCGACAATGGCACGCGGTACAACGCGTCACCCGGCTCGGCATCGCCGAAACGGACCCAGTTGGCCACATCATTGTGGAAGGTTTCGTAGAGGCGGATCTTCGAATCCAGCTCGTCGATAAAGTCTTCCTGCTCGGCCACGCTCAACGACAACCACAGGTCCTGGGTCATGTTCAGCGACTTGCTGCGGTACGGCAGGCCTTCCAGGTATTCACCCAAGATGCCGCCGTCGGCCAGGTTGCCGCCCTTGCGCAGGGCCTGTGGGTCGCGGCTCATATAGGCAGAGGCGCTGGCGATTTCCTGGAAGAAGTCCTTGGGCGAGGTCTGGGTCTTGCGCGCCGCGTCGACGATCAATTTCAGCGACTGCTGCAGGTCATTGAGCTGCAGCTTGGTCAGCATCACGCACACCTGGAACGCCGGCAGCGCCGGGTTGGTCAGGTCGCGGTCGGCGGTCCAGGCGCTGACCAGTTGGGGCGCCTGGCTCGCGGCTTTGCGCCCGAGGAAATCCATGTGCATGGCATAGCCGACGGCTGCGGATTTGTCCGCCAGGCTCGGTGCGCTGTTCAGCAACGGCACCGGCTGCGGCGTGTTGCTGCGCACCTGGTGCACGAGGTTGGCGAACACCGTGCCGATCTCATCCACACGCTCACCGAGCTTGCGCACATCGCCACCGGGCACCGCCGTGTAGAGGTCGCCAATCTGCGGGTTGGCGTCGGCGGTGAGGATGCGGTACTGGCTCTCGGCGCCGGCATGGGTTTTCTTGCCAGCGTCGGTGCGCAGGTGCAAGGCGTAGATCTTGATCTGCTTGCCCAGCGCGGCCTGACGCACTTCGGCTTCGTTCATCTGAGTGGCGGCAAACGGGTCGTTCTTGCGCAGCGCGCCGGCGTCGGTGACCAGCAGGATGATACGCCCGCCGTAGCCGGACCAATCCATGCCGTCCACCGCCTGCATCACCCCGGCGAACGCGTCTTCGTTGAAGGAATGGCTGGACACGGTGGAAGCCTTGACCTGGCGCGCCATGTCGAGAAACCGCTGCGGGTCGCGGCCTTGGTCAAGGGTGATCAGGGTCTTGGCCACGTATTCCAGGCCGGGGGTTTTCTTGATGCTGCTGCGAAACCCCACCATGCCGAAGCTCACGCTGTCCAACTCGCCGCGCTCGGCGATGCGCGCTTGCAGTTCGTGCACCACGTCGCGAACCTGGTCGATATAGGGCTGCATCGACACGGTGGTGTCCACCACCAGCACCACGGCCGTGCGGAAGGCGTCGGCGTTGGCCTTGAGTACCGGCGTCGAGGGCTTGGCCGCTGCGCTGCTGCCGGGGTCGATGGAGGCCACGTTGAGCAACTGCACAGGCTGGCCGTTCTCGTCGAAGCTCTCTTTGGAATCGAAGATTGGTAGCAGGTAGAACTGATTCTGCGGCACTGCGCTGGCGCTCGGTTCCAGGGCCAGGACCTGGCTGTTGTCTTCGCTGTTTTTCTGCGCCTTGGCCAGGACGCCTTTGGCGGCGGCGGGATCGGCCAACAGTTTTTCCACTTCGCCGGATTGGCGCAGGAACATCACCGGCGCCCGGCCCGAACGTTCGGTGAACTTGAGCACCAGGCTTTGTTTCCAGTCGCTGAGCTGCGACGCAGGCAACCAACCATCGCTGCGGCCATCAGTGGCGGCACCGACACGCATCCACGGGCGGCCATCGACGTCCTTGCGCTGGTAAACGTACAGCACGGAAAACGCCGGCAGGGCTTTGCCCGGCGCGCTGCCGGCGTCAGCGGAAAGCTTGGCGCCCGGTTTGCTCAACACGCGCTGAAACAGGGTCTTCTTGCCCGCCATCAGCAACGGACGCTGGCCGCCATCAACTTCGGCTACCGCGGGTGGCGGCGTGACTTGCGGCACCACCGCAACCGGCGGCTTGGCAACAGGCTCATCGCTGCCACTCAACCACCAGTAACTGGCACCACCGATAGCCAAGGCAACCGCCACCGCAACCGCCGCCAGCGCCAACACCGGGCCACGGCGCTGTTCGGAGACGGCGTTGTGTTGCGTTGGTGTCACCACTGGCTGGCGCACGACAGGTTGCGGCTGCGGCTTATCGGTCGGAATATCGATGGAGACCGGGGTCATGCCCGCCAGGTCGAAGCTCAACGGGATAGGCAGCGGCCGCACCAGGGTGGCCTCCGGCGACTCTGCCGGCAGGTTATCCAGCGCCGCCAGCAACGCCGCCGCATCCGGGAAACGTTCCGCCGGGTCCTTTGCCAACAGCTTGCCCAGCACATCCTGATAGCGGCCATGGTGCACCGGCAGTTCCGGCAACGGCTCGGTCAAGTGCGCCAGCGCCGTGGACAGCGCGTCGGTGCCGTTGTACGGCAGTTTGCCGACCAGGATTTCATACAGCACCACACCCAACGCATACAGGTCGGCCCGGCCATCGATTTCCTGGCCGCGCGCCTGCTCTGGGCTCATATAGCTCGGCGTGCCCACGGCAAACCCGGCCTGGGTGAACTGGGTGCGATCATCCAGCGACTTGGCGATACCAAAGTCGGACAGCACCGCCGTGCCATCGGCGCGGAACAGAATGTTCGCCGGTTTCACATCGCGGTGCACCAGGCCCTGGGCATGGGCATAGCCCAGCGCCGAGGCGATCTGGCGAATCAGCGTCACGCCCTGCTCCGGGGTCATGCCGGCCGCGATGCGCTCCTTGAGCGTACCGTTGGGCAGGTATTCCATGGCCATGTAATACAGCTCACCGACATTGCCGATGTCATGGATGGTCACCGTGTGCGGGTGCGACAAGCGCGCCAGGGTCTTGCCCTCACGCAGGAAGCGTTCGCAGAAGCTCGGGTCAGCCGCCAATGCCGCCGCCATCACCTTCAACGCCACCTTGCGCTCCAGGGAGCGCTGGGTCGCCAGGTACACGCTGGCCATGGCACCTTCGCCGATCTCGCCTTCGATGTCATAACCCGGAATCAGGATGTTCATGCCGATACCTTCACAACGATGGCGGTGATGTTGTCCGGCGCACCCCGGTTGAGCCCCAGGTGCACCAGGCTGCGCACGATTTCATCCGGCGCGTCGTGGCCGAGGACTTCGCGGATCTCATGGTCTTCGACGGTCTTGTTGAGGCCGTCGCTGCACAGCAGGTAGCTGTCACCGGGGGCGATCAGCAGGTCGACCACCGCCAGGTCCAGGTGGGCTTCCACGCCAATGGCGCGGGTGACGATATTGGCGCGCGGATGGGTGCGGGCATCTGCTTCGCTAAGGAGGCCGCTGTCTTGCAGGTCCTGGACGTAGCTGTGGTCGCGGGAGATGCCTTCGAGCACGCCGTCGCGCAAGCGGTACAAGCGACTGTCGCCGGCCCACAGGCACACGCCGCGCAGGCCACGGGCGGCCAACAGCACCACCGTGCTGCCCATCATGGTCACGCCACGGTTGGCGGTTTCTTCGCGCACGGCCGTGTTGATGCGAAGCAAGTCGTTGCGCAGCGCCGCCGTGTATTCATCCAGGGAGCGCCCCACCGGCACGCTGCGCAGGCTGTCGACGATCAGGCTGCTCACGTAGTCCCCCGCCGCATGCCCGCCCATGCCGTCGGCCACCACCCACAGGCGGTTTTCCGGCAGGTCCAGGCAGGCGTCTTCGTTGACCTGGCGGACCATGCCCACATGGCTTTTGCTCGCGGATTTGTACGTCGACCCCATCTACACCACACCTTCTTGTCCGAGCAAAAACTGCGCAAAATCGCTGGCGGCAGGCAGGCCCTGGCACCGCAACAAACCGGGTGAAATACGTTGTGAACCACGGCCCCACCATAGGCTGGCGCCTTCGCAGGCCTGTTCGGCCAGTGCGCTCATACGCCCGTGGGACACGGTGGCGGCCACCCGCTGCAAGCCGGCGAAACGGCTGCCCACGGCACGCGGCTCGCTCGGCGGGAAACCCAGGCCATCGAGGCCTTCATTGAAGCGTTCAAAGGTGGCGCCGGAATCCAGGGTGCTGAGCAACAGTGCTTCGGCCTGTTCAAACCAGCTGTCCGGCCCGCCCACCAGCGAGGCAGGGTTGGTGTCGTGATCAAGCAACGCCACCACCGCCAGCGGGAAGTAGCGCCCCACCCGATCGATGCTCGGCATCACCACGCCTGCCGCCGCGTCCGGCCCGCACACGCCCGGCGCCAGCACAAAGCGCCACAGCGGGCTGACCAGGTAGGTGTTGAGCCAGTCGCCGCCGAGGCTGTTCTGACTGGCGAGCAAACCCGCCGCCAGCCAGCTGTCCCACGGACCGATAAAACTCTGGGGCAAGGCGCGGCTGACAAAGTCACCGCGGCTGGCCAACTTGCCGTAGAAGCCCAGGGTCGTCATAGCCGCTCCGGCAGGCTGAAGCCGCTGAGCACACGGCTCTTGAACGGGTTGAAGGCGCTGTTGGCGCGCAGTTCGTAGGCGATGCTCGCACCGTCGACGCGCAGGCGCAGGTTGAAGCGGTCCGGGGAGTTACCAGCCGTAAGGTCCGATTGCTCCAGCAGGCGGAACCAGGCCCACGGTCCGTCCAGGGTCACGCCGGAACGGCCACTGGCCGACGGCGGCATGATGGAGATACGCACCACGCCAATGCTGCCGGGGTTTGGCCATTGCATCGCCACTGGGCGGCTGGGGCCGTGGTCGTAGCTCAGTTGCTGACCGTCCAGGTCCAGCAGGAACTGGGTGATGGTCGGGTCCATCGACACCGGCTTGAGTTCGAAACGCACGATGGGCTGGGTACCACCCGAGCGGAAGAACGCATCGCGGATCGTCGCCGCGCGCTGAAAGGTTTGCAGCACACCCGGTGCAATCCCGAGCTTCTGCGCCGCGCCCGGCTGCCAGCGCCAGGTCTGCGCGGAAGTGTCTACGTAAGGTTGCAGGTATTTGCGGAAGTAGTTGTCCATCACTCCGCCCACGCCGAAGAACTGGCCGAAGTCATCCAGGGTGGCGTCCCGTGCGCTGCCCGGCGACATCGGGTAGCGGCCGGCCAGGGACTGGCGATACACGTTGACCACTTCGCTGACCCAGGCCGCGTTCAGCTGGTTACGCACGCCGCCCATCATGCTGTTGGTGGTGGAGTTGACCACCGACTTGACCATGCCCTGCACCAACGGTGGCTGGCGCTCGGCGTTCAGGCTGACCCGCGTGGCCGCAGCTGCCGCCTGGTTCTTCGCCTCACCGAGCAACGCATCGCCGCTGGCGCCGACCATGGCGCTGACCTGCACATACAGCGCATTCATGTCGGTAAGCAGGCCATCGATGGCCGCTGGCTCGCCTTCATTCTTGCTGACGATGCTGTTGAGTTCGGCAAAGTGTGCGGTCACCGGATCATCCGCAGCAGCAGGTGCATTGGCGGTCGGTTGTTCCTGGCCAAGCAGGCTGCCCAGGCGCTCCTTGAGCTTGTCGACGCCCCCTTCCACCGGCACGCCTTTAGCAGCCAATTGGCGCTCTTCGGCTTGCAGATCGGTTTCCTTGGCCACCGCCACCAGCAGTTTTTTCAGCGGAGAAGTCGGGCCGGAAATCACCCGCAGCACGTCGGCCGCCTGGGCCACGCTGGTGATCGGCACGAAGTCGATGTCCGCCAGCAACGCATCCCACTGGCGCTGGTAATCCTGGAAATACAGGCGACGCACATCGGCAGCCAGGCTCACCACGTTCTGCTGGTCGGCCTGTTCGTGCCCCAACACCCACTGCTCTTCAGCCAGGGTGCCGGTCTGGTTCAGGCTGCTCAGCAGGAACGCCTGGCGATAGCCCTTGGCGGTGAAGAACCCGCTCAGCGGCTCGCCCAGCGGCTTGCCACTCTTGCGGCTGAACACCAGCGCCGCGTCACGGCCGGCAGCTTCGTTGAGGCGGAAGTCCGGGATGCCTTCGGGCAGTTTCTGGCGTTTGACCCGGTCATACACACGCTGGGCCACCGGCAGTTGTTGCAACTGACGACGCAGGTCATCGATCAAGCGCGGGTCGAGGCGAGCACTCGGTGGATGGCGTTCGAACAGCGCCTGCAAGTGCCCGGCCAGTGCCTGGCGCTGATCGGCCGGCAAGTCGCGCGGCAGGTTGCGGTCCCAGTCGAGGGCGATCCAGGCTTTGATGAAGTCCGGATCGTAATGCTCGGAATCGGCGAGCATCAGGTAGGCCTTGAGGCCTTCGTAGAGGAAGTCGGAATTGCCGCCGCCGTGCAGTTGTTCTTCGATGCGCGTCACTAGCCGCGGTGCGAACACGGCGATCAACAGCTTGCGGTAGACACTGGCAGACTCGGCTTCAAGCATGTCGCCCTGGTACAGCCCCAGGCCTTCGGACCAGCTCGGCGAGTCGCCGGCCAGGTTCTTCACGGCGTTGAGTAATGGCAGCACCGCGAGGATGTCACGCTGCGCCGGGCTCAGGCTCTGCACGGTCTGGCCCAGCGGTGCGACCTTCTGGTCGACCTGGGCGATATACGCCTGGTTGGCGCGGTAACTCACCCACCACAAACCGCTGACCACCACGACAGTCGCCACGGTAGCGGCCAGCACACCGCGTGCAATCCACTTGCGTCGGCGCTCGACCTTGGGGTTCACCCCGACCAGTCCACGCTCGGCAAACGCCACGGCGGTGAAGAGTTTTTCGATGAAGTAACTGCGCCCGGTGCCGCTCTGGCGCGCCAGGTGCTGGCGGTCCAGGTTCATGCTTTGAGCCATGGCGCCGATCAGGCGGTCGATCGGGCTGCCTTCCTGGGTGCCGCTGGTGAAATACACACCGCGCAGCAACACGCGCTCTTCAAAGGCATTGGGCTTGAACACGCCTTCGAGGAAGCTTTGCAGGCAATCCTTCAACGCACCGAACTGCTGCGGGAAGCCGTAGATCAGGTCGCGCCGCGCCGGGTCGCGTTCCTGTTGCAGGCGTTCGACCAGGCGTTCGTTGAGGCGCTGTTCCAGGCCGGCGAACTCGCTTTGCAGGTGGGCCAGCGGGCTGTCGCTGTTCTTGCCGTCGTCCAGGGCAAAGGTCATGCCCCACACCTGGGCGCGCTCTTCCTTGCTCAGGTTGTCGAAGAACTCCATGAAGCCCGGCACCAGGTCGAGCTTGGTCAACATCAGGTAGATCGGGAAGCGCACGCCCAGTTGGGTGTACAGCTCCTGGATCCGCAGGCGGATGGCGGCGGCGTGGGCGGCGCGCTCGGCGTCGGTGCCGAGCAACAAGTCCGACAGGCTAATGGCGATGAAGGCACCGTCGATAGGCCGGCGCGAGCGTTGCTTTTTCAGCAGGTCGAGGAAGCCCAGCCACGCGGCTTTATCCACCGTGGAGTTGCTGTCCTGGGTGGTGTAGCGCCCGGCGGTGTCGAGCAACACAGCCTGATCGGTAAACCACCAATCGCAGTTGCGCGTGCCGCCAACACCACGCACGGCGCCGGCGCCCAACTGCGCGGCCAGCGGGAAGTGCAGGCCGGAGTTGACCAGCGCCGTGGTCTTGCCCGAGCCCGGCGGGCCGATGATCACGTACCACGGCAGCTCGTAAAGGTTGCGGCGCTCATCGCCGCCCAGCTTGGCCTTTTTCAGCAGGGCCAGGGCCTCGTCCATGCGCTGGCGCAGGGTAGTGAGCTCTTCGGCGGTGGCGACGCTGTTGGGGTCGGCCGGGGTTTCGGCGGCCAGGCTGCGCATCACTTCCGCGGCCTGGCGACGGGCCTGGATGATGCGGAATACGCGGTAGGCGAGCCACACCGCGAACACCAGGATGATCAGCGCCCAACGCCGGCCCTCCGGCACCAGCACATCGAGCAACGGCCCGACAAACCAGATGATCAGGCTCAGGGCAATCAGGCCCAGCACGGGGATCACCCAGCGAATCATGAAACTGAAAAACGCCTTCACTCGACGCCCTCCGCCAATACGGTGATTTCAACCCGACGATTGCGGGCGCGGCCTTCTGCGGTGGCGTTGGTCGCCACCGGCTCGGTGTCGCTTCGGCCCTCGGCGCTGAAGCGCTCCGCCTGGCCAGTCTTGGCCGCGAGAATTTCCAGCACCGACTTGGCCCGCGCTTCGGACAAGGCCCAGTTGGACGGGAAGCGCAGCGTGGCAATCGGGCGGTTGTCGCTGTGCCCGGTCACGCGTACCTGGCCTTTCACTTTGCGGATGGCATCGGCGATGCGCAGCATCAGTGGCTGGTAGTCATCGACGATGCTCGAGCTGGCGGACGCAAACAGTTCATCGCCACGGATGGTGACTACCGAACGATCGACCGCATCTTCCACGGCGACACGCCCGGCCTTGATGTCTTCCACCAGGAAGCCGGCCAGGCGCGGGCGCTCGATGACTTTGGGCTGCGCCACCGGACGATCGATCGCTTGCACCGGGATCTCGCCCAGGGCATGGATATTCTTGAACACCGGCTCGGCATCCGACGCCAGCTTGAGGCGCAAGCCAAACAGCAGCGCCAGCAACAACGCCAAGCCGATAGCCACGGCGATCCACGGCGGCATGAATTGCGCCAAGCGATCACGTGCCACGGTCACCCCACGCCAATGCGGCGACAGCTCACGCTCGTGTTCACCCCGCGCGCTGCGAATGGCGGCGGCGGTGCGTTCGCGCAGGGCTTCCAACTGGCTGCGACCGTCGTTCATCACGCGGTAGCGACCTTCGAAACCCAGGCACACGCACAGGTACAGCAACTCCAGCAGGTACAGGCGTTCCCGTGGGCTTTGCAGGCAGTGGTCGAGCAACTGGAAGACTTTTTCGCCGCCCCAGGCTTCGTTGTGCACGGTGATCAGCAGGCTCTGTTTGCCCCAGTCACTGGTGCTGCCCCAAGGCGTACTCAACACCGCTTCATCCAGTGCGGTGCACAGCGCATAACGCGCCAGCAGTACTTCGTTGCGGGCGATACCGGCCGCTTCGGCGCGTTCTTCGAACTGGCGCAGATACGCCAGCAACTGCGCGCGCAGGCTGGCCGGCGCCGGGTGGGCGATGGTGTTGCGCAGGCGCGTCAGCAGGGCCAGCAAGGGGCCGGCGGCGCTTTCCAGCGGGTTGAGGCCCTGGCTCTTGCCGGTGAGCATCGGCGCGGCCGGCATGGCCAGCGGCGACGGTTCGGCACGCACAGGTTCCGGCGCCCGGCCACCCGGACGCGGCATGAACTGGGTGCGGTCATCATCATTGGGATGCATCGCGAATTATCCTCGGATCGCCCAGAAGGCCAGGTTCAAGCCCGGGAACTGCCCGGCGATATGGAAGGCGAAGCCACCGGAGTTGCCTAGCTGTTGCCAGGCCTCGCTGCCGCGATCCAGCTCGTAATAGGTCGAGCCTGCGTGGTACGGCAGTTGGCGTGGCGCCACGGGCAGAGGCAACAGGGTGATGCCCGGCAGTTGCAGGTTGACCAAATCGCGGATGTGCTCCACTGAGCCAACCTTGCTCTGCTGGCCGAAGCGCGCGCGCAGGGTTTCGCCGGGGACATCGGCACGCACCACCAGGATGAAGCTGGCGTTGTCGAGCAGGGTTTTGTCGGCCAGCATCGCCACGTGCACGCCGTAGGCTTTCTCGACAATCGGGATTGGCGTGGCCTTGCTGTCGATCAGCATCGACAGCGCTTCACGCAGCGCGGCCATTACCGGGGCAAAGCTCAGGGCCAGGTCGTCGTGCTGGTATTGCGGGTATTCCTGGGGACGGCGGCCCGAGGTCGAGAAGGTCGAGAACTCACCGGCCAGGCTCACCAATTCACTGAAGAAGCGCTCCGGGTGCAGCGGGCTCAGCTGGCTCAAGTGCTGGATCAGCGGTTGGGCGCGGTTGACCAGTTGCAGCAGCATGAAGTCGGCAATCTCCGACGCGCCACCGGCCCCCGAGGCAACTACGCGGCCAGCCAAGGCTTCGCCACGCTGGTGCAGCAGGCCGAGCAATTCACTGCGGAACGCGGTCAGCGGCTTGCTCGCGGCGACGTCCAGGACCGGCGGGATGTAGGTGTCGTCGAGCACCAGCGCACGGTCGGCGCGCTTTTCCTTGATGCGTACCAGGCCGATGGCGGCGTAATCGCTGATGCCATCCTGGGCGGTCAGCAGGCGCAGGGCCCGGGAGCCCACGGCCACCGGGGCGCGGTTTTCGAAGGGTGCGTTGTCGTCACGCACTTCACGGACCTGGCTCACGTAACGCGCCGCCTCCAGGGCTTCGCCTTCATCCACGGTATCGCGGGCGCCTGCACGCTTGAGCGGCAGCGACAGGTACACCAGGCCGTCGCGCAGGTTGTCGTCAATGTTCAGCGGGCTCGGCGCCAGGTCGTCCTGGGGGATGTTGAACGGCGTGCCGTCGGGCAACAGGCCACGTGCCGAGACGATTGCCAGCTTGCCCTGGGCCAGCAGACCCTGGTCGATCAGCAGCTCGGAAAAACCCCAGGCGCCGGCCGATAAAGGGCGGCTGCGGGCGTCGATCAGGTTTTCCAGGTAACGGTCATGCTGCTGGAAGTGCTGCGTTCCGATGAACATGCCTTCCGACCAGACCACGCGATTGTTCCAGGACATGGGGGCTCCGATTGCTTCTTATTGGGCAGGGCTGGATGGGGTGACCACGACGTCGGCGCGCACGGCACGCACATCGAGGCTGATCTGGTATTCGGTGTATTGGCGCGCGGGCACGTTGATCACCGTGCGCCATTGCGCGCGGTCCAACTCGCGATAGCCCACCAGCAAGCCGATCTGGCGCGTGGACGGGTCGAGGTCGCGCTGGATGCTCAGTTGCTCGCCGGGTTGCACCATCACTTCGTCCTGGTCCAGCAGGTCCAGGCCCAGGGTCGATTGCGCTCGGTCGGCCAGCGCGAAGTAATCGGAGCGGGCAAAAGTGGCGGCGTTTTTCAGCTCGAAGATACGCACCCGCACCGGGGCGGCCTGGCCGTTGGCGCCGGGGTTAAGCCCGCTGATCGCGTGAAAGTGCAACTCGACGGCGGCGGTATCCGCCTCGGCCTCGGCGGCTGTTTCGGGTTTGGCGGCGTCTTTGGCACACGCCGTCAGCAGCAGCAAGGTGGCGGCTGCGAGTAAAAACCTGGGAATCATCCTGCGTCCTCAATGACGTACTTAGCTATCCGTTAATCCATGTGTTGCGGCGCGGTTTTACCGACGCTGTCGTGCGCTGTGTTCTTCGTAGGCCCGGCTGAATTCGCGGCCGAACAGGTCCTGGAAATCTTCCTGGGCCTCGCGGGAAATATTGCTGTAGAGCTCGGTGAACTGCTGCCAGTACTGCGCCTGGCGCGAGCCATTGAAAAGGCTCGACAGCCCACCGGGCTTGCCCATGCGTTCTTCCAATTGCGCCGGTTCGAAGCGACTGAGCAAGTGTTTGATCGCCGCTTCCACGCCGGCCATCACCGCCAACTGGTGGGCACGCAGGTCATTGAAACTGTCGCGCACGGCGAGGTCCGGTGCCATAAACGCCTGGTTGCCGTGACGAAGCAAAAGCAGTAACGCTTCGTCAGCATTGGGGGCAAATTTCAACGGATTGTTTTCCGCGGGCTGGATCATCGTTTGCTGCATGCGGAACTCACCCTTGAGGCTGGCACGGGCACGCAACACGTCGATCATGCCTTCGACCATCAGGCGGTAGCTGCGGCCGATGCTTTCCATCTGGGCCTCGGCCTGGGCTTTGTCCAGGCGCAATTGGTCCAGGCCCGCGCCGCGCAGGAAGGCTTGCAAAAGATCGGGTTGTTGGCTGTCTGCCACGGGGAGCACAGGCTCGACCACGGGTGGCGGCGGGATGACTGGCTGTGGAGTCGGCGGTGGTGGAGCACTGACAACAGGTGCAGGCGCATCGCCAAACAGGTCCCAGTCTTCGGGGATCACCGCGCCCGACACCACAGGCGGCTCGGCCACAGGCATGGCGACCGGCGTCGGCGGGCGGAAGTCGTGCTGCTCGGAAGGCACGTGGTCCGGCACGGTGGGCGGTGGCACGGCGGTGGGGCTGAGGAAGTCGAACAGGTCCGGCAGCGTGTCCATCGAAGACGCACCCTGGAACTGCGGTGCGATCACGGGCACAGGCGCGGGCTTGTTTGCCACGGCGCCCATCAGCGCTTCAAAGCTGTTCGGCGAATCGCCGGCAAACGGCTGGCTGTCGATGGCTTGCACATTGAAGTCGATGCGCGCCTGGATCTCGTAATCGCCGATGCGGATCAGTTCACCATCTTGCAACAGCTCACTATTACCCCGGCGCATACGAATACCGGCTTTAACCAACTCCACACCGTTTGT
Organism: Pseudomonas sp. AC112; assembly: GCF_979253545.1. NCBI lineage: Bacteria > Pseudomonadati > Pseudomonadota > Gammaproteobacteria > Pseudomonadales > Pseudomonadaceae > Pseudomonas > Pseudomonas sp. AC112. The sequence goes on along the minus strand of NZ_CEEDCM010000001.1, from coordinate 2,406,529 downwards.
GCTGTTATCGGTTAAATAATAACGGCCCTCTTTGTATTGAATAACGCAATGTTGCGAGGACACCAGGCGCTCTGGATCAGGCAATACCCAGTCATTATCCGAGCTGCGGCCGATAGCCATCGCGCCCTGATTCATGGACTTTTCGGAGCACTGCCCAGGGGTGATCTTGTGATAACTAGTGATAGTCAAACACAGCGACATCTTGCCTCCTTGCTGATACTTCGCGCGCGGTCGATTCCCGGGACAGCGCTCCCCGGGGTATCCCCATCAGGTCGAGCAATCGACCGTCTAAAACCTGCCAATGCCAGCATGATCGCTGATCTTAACTGGGCTCTATGACAAAAATCCTGTCCCGGTGCGTCGTTCGACCCACCAGTCGCGCAGGTTGTTAAGCACCGCACATCTGTCACAGAGGGCGAATAGCTTACCTTGACAAGGCGTAAGTACTACACCAAAAATGCACAACTTCTTGAATACCAGTGATGGCACATTAGTGGCATCTTGCTTATATGACCAAGAAAACATGCAAAGTTCCTCGCGCAACTAATGCATGAATTGCCCGCCATCTAACGGGCTGATAGGGAGATCAAATTCAGTGGATGTGCCGTTGCTGCTCACCGCCGTTTCCGCGACTTCGCCCTGTGGCGAAGACATGGAATATGACGCGCAATTTCTGCAATTGGAGCGTGATGCCAAGGGCCAACCCGAGCGCAGCATGGGCGATTCGGTCCTGCCCGCTGAACCGCCGGAATGGCGCAGCATCCAGCAGCAAAGCCTCGACTTGCTCGCGCGCAGCAAAGACCTGCGCATCACTCATTTCCTGTTGCAAAGCGCTCTCGCCCTCCAGGGTGTGGCCGGCCTGGCCGAAGCCCTGACGCTGATCGACGCCCTGCTGCGCGACTACTGGGCCGACCTGCACCCGCGCCTGGACGCCGACGACGATAACGACCCCACCGTGCGCATCAACGCCCTCACCGGCCTGACCTGCGACACCAACATCCGCCTGCTGCGCGAAAGCATCCTGACACGCTCGCGCACTTTCGGGCCCGTGAGCCTACGCGCGGCGCTCAACGCCAGTGGCCTGTTGAGCTTCCCCGATGAACAACTCGGCGCCCAGCAGCTCAATGCCGCGTTCCTCGACAGCGACCCGGAGCAACTGCAAGCCACCCGCGACGCCCTGGTTGCAGCGCGTGCAGCGTGCGAAGCGATCGAACAACAGGTCAACGATCAAGTCGGTTCCGCCCAGGGCGTGGACCTCAGTGCCTTGAAGCAACCGCTCAAGCAGGCGTTGCAGATACTCAATCAAGCGGTGCCCGGCACCGCCGGTAGCAGCGAACCCGAGGCCGTCAGTGACGACAATGCCCCCTCGGTCGACTTCGCCGCCGCCCCCGCAGCACCGCGCCCCGTTGGCGATATCGCCAGCCGCGACGATGTGCTGCGCAGCCTCGACAAGATCCTTGCGTACTACACCCGGCACGAGCCTTCGAGCCCGCTGCCGGTGCTGTTGAACCGGGCCAAGAATCTGGTACACGCCGACTTCGCGGCCATCGTGCGTAATCTGATTCCCGACGGCATGTCCCAATTTGAAAACCTGCGCGGCCCGGACGGCGAATAAACCGCCCGACTGTGCAGTAACAACACCGTCGCTCAAGCGACCAGGAGCAGCAACGTGGCGAAGCAAAGTTCTCAGAAATTCATCGCGCGCAACCGCGCGCCTCGAGTGCAGATCGAGTACGACGTCGAGCTCTACGGCGCCGAGAAAAAGGTCCAGCTGCCCTTCGTGATGGGTGTGATGGCCGACCTCGCCGGCAAGCCCGCCGAGCCTTTGGCGCCGGTGGCCGACCGCAAGTTCCTTGAAGTGGACGTCGACAATTTCGACTCACGCCTCAAGGCCATGCAGCCGCGCGTGGCGTTCCACGTACCGAACGAGTTGACCGGCGAAGGCAACCTGAGCCTGGACATCACCTTCGAAAGCATGGACGACTTCAGCCCGGCCGCCGTGGCGCGCAAGGTCGACTCGCTGAACCAACTGCTCGAAGCCCGCACCCAGCTGGCCAACCTGCTGACCTACATGGACGGCAAGACCGGCGCTGAAGAAATCATCATGAAGGCGATCAAGGACCCGGCACTGCTCCAGGCACTTGCCAGCGCGCCCAAGCCTGCAGGGGACCAGTAATCATGACTGACAATACCGCCCGCGAAGGCACCCAGATCCTGGGTACCCAGACCGAAGAAGCCAGCGAGTTCGCGAACCTGCTGCTGCAGGAATTCAAGCCAAAGACAGAGCGCGCCCGCGAAGCCGTGGAAACCGCTGTGCGCACCTTGGCCGAACAGGCCCTGGCGCAAACCGACCTGGTGTCCAATGACGCGATCAAGTCGATCGAATCGATCATCGCCGCCATCGACGCCAAGCTGACCGCCCAGGTCAACCAGATCATCCATCACCAGGATTTCCAGCAGCTGGAAAGCGCCTGGCGTGGCCTGCACTACCTGGTCAACAACACCGAGAGCGATGAGCAGCTGAAGATCCGCGTGCTCAACATCTCCAAGCCGGACCTGCACAAGACCCTGAAGAAATTCAAGGGCACTGCGTGGGACCAGAGCCCGATCTTCAAGAAGATGTACGAAGAAGAATACGGCCAGTTCGGCGGCGAGCCGTACGGCTGCCTGGTAGGCGACTACTACTTCGACCAGTCGCCACCCGATGTCGAACTGCTGGGCGAGCTGTCGAAAGTCTGCGCCGCCATGCACTCCCCGTTCATCGCTGCCGCTTCGCCGACTGTGATGGGCATGGGCTCGTGGCAAGAACTGTCGAACCCGCGCGACCTGACCAAGATTTTCACCACCCCGGAATACGCCGGCTGGCGTTCGCTGCGTGAATCGGAAGACTCGCGCTACATCGGCCTGACCATGCCGCGCTTCCTGGCGCGCCTGCCGTATGGCGCCAAGACCGACCCGGTGGAAGCCTTCGCCTTCGAAGAAAACACCGACGGTGCCGACAGCTCCAAGTACACCTGGGCCAACGCCGCGTACGCGATGGCGGTGAACATCAACCGTTCGTTCAAGCACTACGGCTGGTGCTCGCGCATCCGTGGCATCGAGTCCGGCGGCGAAGTGGAAAACCTGCCGGCGCACACGTTCCCTACCGATGACGGTGGCGTGGACATGAAATGCCCGACCGAAATCGCTATTAGCGACCGCCGTGAAGCGGAGCTGGCGAAGAACGGTTTCATGCCGCTGCTGCACAAGAAAAACACCGACTTCGCCGCGTTCATTGGCGCCCAGTCGTTGCAGAAACCGGCCGAATACGATGACCCGGACGCCACCGCCAACGCCAACCTGGCCGCGCGCCTGCCGTACCTGTTCGCCACCTGCCGTTTCGCCCACTACTTGAAGTGCATCGTGCGCGACAAAATCGGCTCCTTCAAAGAGAAGGACGAGATGCAGCGCTGGTTGCAGGACTGGATCCTCAACTACGTGGACGGTGACCCTGCGCACTCCACCGAAACCACCAAGGCCCAGCACCCATTGGCTGCCGCCGAAGTGATCGTGGAAGAAGTGGAAGGCAACCCGGGTTACTACAACTCCAAGTTCTACCTGCGCCCGCACTACCAGCTCGAAGGGCTGACCGTGTCGCTGCGCCTGGTATCGAAGCTGCCTTCGGCGAAAAGCGCGTAAGAACCCGCATCGCCCTTTGTAGGAGCCGGCTTGCCGGCGATGGCGATCTTGAGGACGCCATCGCCGGCAAGCCGGCTCCTACAGGGACACGGCGTTAACCAAATATCGTGGCTGAGTCCACACAGGGAGAAAACATGGCTGTTGATATTTTCATCAAGATCGGCGACATCAAGGGCGAGTCCATGGACAAGGCCCACAAGGACGAAATCGACGTGCTGAACTGGAGCTGGGGCATGGCCCAGTCCGGCAACATGCACGTAGGCGGTGGCGGCGGTGCGGGCAAGGTGAATATCCAGGACCTGTCGCTGACCAAGTACGTCGACAAGGCCTCGCCGAACCTGATGATGCACTGTGCCAGCGGCAAGCACATCGACAAGGTCAAGCTGACCGTGCGCAAGGCCGGTGGCGAAAGCCAGGTCGAGTACATGGTGATCAACCTGGAAGAAGTGCTGGTCACCTCGCTGAGCACCGGCGGTTCGGGCACCGATGACCGCCTGACCGAGAACGTCACCCTGAACTTCGCCCAAGTGATGGTCGACTACCAGCCGCAGAAAGCCGACGGCACCAAAGACGGCGGCGCGATCAAGTTTGGCTGGAACATCCGTTCCAACACCAAGCGCTGATAGCCCTTGAGGCCGTGGCTTAGCGCCACGGCCCCAACCCACTTGTCCCTCTCACAACCCGTCCGTGGAGCCGCTTTGGTGGTCACTGAAATCGCTTCCCGCGACCGTCTGCAACCGTCCCTGTTGGACCGGTTGACTGACGACGATCCAACCAACCCCAAGGAAAGCGCCGACAAACGCGTGCTGTCCCTGACCCAATTGAAAGCCTCGGTGCTGCGCGACCTGGCGTGGCTGCTCAACACCACGTCGTTGCTCGATGCCGATGCCACGCTGCACACACCGGCCGGTACTTCGGTGGTCAACTACGGTCTGCCGGCGCTGGCGGGTAACAGTGTTTCAAGCGTGGATATCAAGGCCCTGGAAGCGTTGATCTACCAGGCCATCGCTACCTTTGAGCCACGCATTCTGCGCCACACCCTGCGCGTAAAAGCCCGCGTCGGCCATGGCGAGATGAACCATAACGCGCTGAGTTTCGAGATCGAAGGCGACCTGTGGGCACAGCCCGTGCCGTTGCGCCTGCTGCTGCAAACCGACCTGGACCTGGAATCGGGCCACGTACGCGTGGTCAACGCTGACCAGCGGAGGCGCCCATGAACCCGCGCCTGCTGGAGCTGTACAACCAGGAACTGCACCACGTGCGCGAAAGCGCCGCCGAGTTCGCCAAGGAATACCCGAAGATCGCCAGTCGGCTGACTCTGTCCGGCATGGACTGCGCCGACCCGTACGTCGAACGTTTGCTCGAAGGCTTTGCCTACCTCACGGCCCGCGTACAGCTCAAGCTCGACGCCGAGTACCCGACCTTCACCCACAACCTGCTGGAAATCGCCTACCCGCACTACCTGGCGCCGACGCCTTCGATGACCGTGGTGCAATTGCAGACCGATCCCGATGAAGGCTCCTTGACCAGCGGTTTCCCACTGCCCCGCGACACCGTATTGCGCGCCGCCCTGGGCCGTGAAACCCAGACGTGCTGCGAGTACCGCACTGCACACCCGGTGACGTTGTGGCCGTTGCAGGTGAGCAATGCCGAATACTTCGGCAACCCTGCCGCCGTGTTGGGCCGCCTGGCCGCCAGTGAGCCGAAAGCCAAGGCCGGCCTGCGCCTGACCCTGCGTACCGGCGCCGAATTGCCCTTCAACAGCCTCGACCTGGATAACCTGCCGCTGTACCTCAGCGGTGCCGACGAGCAACCGTTCCGCCTCTACGAACAACTGCTGGGCAACGCCTGTGCGGTGTTTGCACGCAAGCCGGGTGGCGATTGGGTCGAGCGCCTGCCGCAGGATGCGTTGCGTTCCCGTGGTTTTGACGACGCCGACGCCGCCATGCCGGTGGTGGCGCGTGCCTTCCAGGGCTATCGCCTGTTGCAGGAATACTTCGCCCTGCCCCACCGCTACCTGTTCGTCGAGTTCGCCGAACTGAGCCGCGCAGTCAAACGCTGCGACGGCCAGGAGCTGGAACTGATCGTGCTGTTCGATCGCCACGAACCGAGCCTGGAAGGCAGTGTCGGTGCGGCGCAGTTCCTGCCGTTCTGCACCCCGGCGATCAACCTGTTCCCCAAGCGCGTGGACCGCATCCACTTGTCCGACCGGGTCAACGAACACCATGTGATTGCCGACCGCACGCGGCCGATGGATTTCGAGATTCATTCGCTGAGTGGCATCACCGGCCATGGCACCGGGCCGGAGCAGCCGTTCTTGCCGTTCTATGCGGTGCGCGACCCGTCGCGCTATGGCCGCGACCAGGCCTATTACACCGTGCGCCGCGAGCCGCGCGTGCTGTCCAGCGACCAGCGTCGCAACGGCCCGCGCTCCACCTATGTGGGCAGCGAGACCTTTGTCAGCCTGGTGGACAGCGGGCAAGCGCCCTACCGCCACGATCTGCGCCAACTCGGCGTGACGGCGCTGTGCACTAACCGCGACCTGCCGCTGTTCATGAGTGTTGGCAACGGCAAGACCGACTTCACCCTGGCCGACAGCGCCCCGGTATTGGCCGTGCGCTGTGTCGCAGGCCCGAGCCGCCCGCGCGCCAGCCACGCCCATGACGCCAAGGCCTGGCGCCTGATCAGCCAGTTGTCGCTCAATTATTTGTCTTTGAGCGAACAGGGCCAGGGCGCTGCGGCCTTGCGCGAACTGCTGCGCCTGTACGGCGACAGCAACGACGCCGCCCTGCAATTGCAGATCGAAGGCCTGCGCGACGTCAGCAGCAAAGCCGTGACCCGTCGCTTGCCGATGCCCGGCCCGATCGTGTTTGGCCGTGGCCTGGAAATCACCTTGGAATTCGATGAAAACGCGTTTCGCGGCACCGGCGTGTTCTTGCTCGGTGCGGTGCTGGAACGCTTCCTGGCACGCTACGTGTCGATCAACAGTTTTACCGAGACGGTGATCCGTACCACCGAACGCGGCGAGATCATGCGATGGAAAGCCAAGCCCGGACGTCGTCCGACCCTGTGAGTACCCTGGATGCGATGCATCAGGAGCCCTGGGAATACGATTTCTTCCAGGCGCTGCGCCGTATCGAGTGCGAATCGCCAGACCTGCCGCGCCTGGGCCATTCCCTGCGCCTGGCGGATGACCCGCTGCGCCTGGGGCAACAGGCTGACTGCACCTTTGCGCCGGCCACCCTGGCCTCGGTCGATCCCGGTGGCGACGGCAAGCCGGCGCGGCTGGAGCAGTTCTTCTTCGGCCTTGGCGGCCCCAATGGCCCGCTGCCGCTGCATATCACCGAATACGTACGCGAGCGTCAGCGCAACAATGCCGACAGCACCAGCAAACAGTTCCTGGATGTGTTCCACCATCGCCTGCTCAGCCTGTTCTACCGGGCCTGGGCTGAAGCAAGGCCGACGGTCAGCCACGACCGCCCGGACGATGACTACTGGTCCGCGCGCCTCGCCGCCCTGAGTGGCCGCGGCATGCCAAGCCTGCTGAATCAGGGGCTCATCCCGGATACCGCGAAGCTGCACTACAGCGGCCACCTCTCGGCGCAAACCCGCTACCCGGACGGCTTGAAAGCCATTCTCGGCGAGTACTTCGGCCTACCGGTGGAGATCGAAGAGTACGTCGGCCAATGGCTGGAGCTGCCCGAGCGCAGCCGCGTGAGTGTAAGTGCCAACCGCCTGGGCGTGGACTTTTGCCTGGGCAGCTTCGTGTGGGACCGGCAACACAAATTCCGCATTCGCCTGGGCCCGCTCACGCTGGATGACTACATGGGCATGCTGCCCGGCCACCAGCCGTTCAACGAGCTGGTGGCCTGGGTGGCGGAGTACCTGGGCCACGAACTGGACTGGGACCTTAACTTGGTCCTGCAACAACCCGAAGTCCCGGCGCTGCAACTCAATAGTCAGTTCCGCCTGGGCTTCAACACCTGGCTCGGCAAGCCCGAGCATGACGCCAACGACCTAATCCTGGCCCGGCATTACGCCGATCACGCCACCACCTCAAGGAATCCAGAGCATGGGTGAAATCAGTCGCGCCGCACTGTTCGGCAAACTCAACAGCGTGGCCTACAAGGCCATCGAAGCCGCCACCGTGTTCTGCAAACTGCGGGGCAACCCGTATGTGGAACTGGCCCATTGGTTTCACCAGTTGCTGCAACTGCAGGACTCGGACCTGCACCGCATCATCCGTCAATTCAACGTGGAGCCGGCGCGCCTGGCCCGTGACCTGACCGAAGCGCTGGACCGTTTGCCGCGTGGCTCGACGTCGATCACCGACCTGTCCTCCCATGTGGAAGAAGCCGTGGAACGCGGTTGGGTCTACGGCAGCCTTATGTTTGGTGAAAGCCAGGTGCGTACCGGCTACCTGGTGCTGGGCATCCTGAAGACGCCTAGCCTGCGTCATGCGCTGTTGGGCTTGTCTGCCGAGTTCGACAAGATCAAGGCCGAGGCCCTGAGCGAGCGTTTCGACGAGTATGTCGGTGATTCGCCGGAGAACGCGCTGAGCGCCAGTGATGGTTTCAATGCCGGTGCCGTGCCCGGTGAAGCCAGCGGTGCCATGGCGCCGAGCGCGATGGGCAAGCAGGAAGCCCTCAAGCGTTTCACCGTGGACCTGACCGAACAGGCCCGCAGCGGCAAGCTCGACCCGATTGTTGGCCGTGACGAAGAGATCCGCCAACTGGTCGACATCCTTATGCGTCGTCGCCAGAACAACCCGATCCTCACCGGTGAAGCCGGGGTGGGCAAGACCGCCGTGGTCGAAGGCTTCGCCCTGCGTATCGTCGCCGGCGACGTGCCGCCAGCCTTGAAAGACGTGGAACTGCGCAGCCTCGATGTAGGCCTGCTACAAGCCGGCGCGAGCATGAAAGGCGAGTTCGAACAGCGCCTGCGCCAGGTCATCGAAGACGTGCAGGCCTCGCCCAAGCCGATCATTTTGTTTATCGACGAAGCCCACACACTGGTGGGTGCCGGTGGCGCCGCCGGCACCGGTGACGCAGCCAACCTGCTCAAGCCGGCCTTGGCACGTGGCACCTTGCGTACCGTGGCCGCGACCACCTGGGCCGAGTACAAGAAACACATTGAGAAAGACCCGGCCCTGACCCGTCGCTTCCAGGTGGTGCAAGTCGCCGAGCCGTCGGAAGACAAGGCGCTGCTGATGATGCGCGGTGTAGCGTCGACCATGGAAAAGCACCACCAGGTGCAGATCCTCGACGAAGCCTTGGAAGCCTCGGTGAAGCTATCCCACCGCTACATCCCGGCGCGCCAGCTACCGGACAAGTCCGTAAGCCTGTTGGACACCGCCTGCGCCCGCGTCGCCATCAGCCTGCACGCGGTGCCGGCCGAAGTGGACGACAGCCGCCGCCGCATCGAAGCGCTGGAAACCGAGTTGCAAATCATCGCTCGCGAGCATGCCATCGGTATTGCGATTGGTGCGCGCCAAACCAACACCGAGGCGCTATTGAGCGCTGAACGTGAGCGTCTTGCGACCTTGGAAAGCCGTTGGGCTGAAGAGAAAACCCTGGTGGACGAGCTGCTAGCCACCCGTGCAACGCTGCGTGAAAAGGCGGGCGTGGTAGACAGTGGTAACGATGAGCTGCGCGCCCAACTGGTCGACCTGCAACAGCGCCTCACCGCCCTGCAAGGCGAAACCCCGCTGATCCTGCCGACCGTGGATTACCAGGCCGTGGCCTCGGTGGTTGCTGACTGGACCGGCATCCCAGTGGGCCGCATGGCGCGCAATGAATTGGAAACGGTGCTCAACCTCGACCAGCACCTGAAGAAACGCATCATCGGCCAGGACCATGCCCTGCAGATGATCGCCAAGCGCATCCAGACTTCCCGCGCCGGCCTCGACAACCCGAGCAAGCCGATTGGCGTGTTCATGCTGGCCGGCACCTCCGGCGTGGGCAAGACCGAAACTGCCCTGGCCCTGGCCGAAGCCATGTACGGCGGTGAGCAGAACGTCATCACCATCAACATGAGCGAATTCCAGGAAGCCCATACGGTGTCGACCCTCAAGGGCGCGCCACCGGGCTATATCGGCTACGGCGAAGGCGGCGTGCTGACCGAAGCCGTGCGGCGCAAACCCTACAGCGTGGTGCTGCTGGACGAGGTGGAAAAAGCCCACCCGGACGTGCATGAGATCTTCTTCCAGGTGTTCGACAAGGGCGTGATGGAGGACGGCGAAGGCCGGGTGATCGACTTCAAGAACACCCTGATCCTGCTGACCACCAACGCCGGCACCGAGCTGATTTCCCACGTCTGCAAAGACCCGGCGAACATCCCTGAGCCAGAAGAAATCGCCAAGGCTTTGCGCCAGCCGCTGCTGGAAATCTTCCCGCCAGCTCTGCTCGGCCGCCTGGTGACGATCCCTTACTACCCGCTCAGCGACGAGATGCTCAAGGCGATCACCCGCCTGCAACTCAACCGCATCAAGAAGCGCGTAGAGACCACCCACAAGGTGGCTTTCGATTACGACGACGCGGTGGTCGACCTGATCGTCTCGCGCTGCACCGAGACCGAAAGCGGCGGGCGCATGATCGATACCATTCTCACCAACAGCCTGCTGCCGGACATGAGCCGTGAATTCCTCACGCGCATGCTCGAAGGCAAGGCGTTGGCGGGTGTACGTATCAGCAGCCGCGATAATGAATTGCACTACGCCTTCAGCGACGCAGATTGACCTGACGGAACACGGTCAAAATGTGGGAGCTGGCTTGCCTGCGATAGCGGTGTATCAGTCAACATCAATGTTGAATGTTCAAGTGCTATCGCAGGCAAGCCAGCTCCCACATTGGATTCGGTTCCTTCAGTAATCAAGACCTTTACAGGACGCCCAATGCTATTCAACCAAGCCTCACGCCTGGCCAAAATCACCAGCCCCCTCGGGCCGGATGTACTGCTGCTCAATGAAATGGGCGGTGGCGAGGAGCTGGGCAGGCTGTTCAACTACGAGCTGCAACTGACGTCCCTGGACGCCAACATCGATCTCAACCAGTTGCTCGGCAAGCCCATGAGCGTGGGCCTGCAATTGGCGGACGGTGGCGAGCGGCACTTCCACGGCATCGTCGCGCGGTGCAGCCAGAATATCGACCAGGGCCAGTTCGCCAGTTACCAGGTGACGCTGCGCCCATGGTTTTGGCTGCTCAGCCGCACCTCCGACTGCCGGATTTTCCAGAACCTGAGCATCCCGCAGATCATCAAGCAGGTGTTCCGTGACCTGGGTTTTTCCGACTTCGAAGACGCCCTGAGCCGGCCGTACCGCGAGTGGGAATACTGCGTGCAGTACCGCGAGACCAGCTTCGATTTCGTCAGTCGCTTGATGGAACAGGAAGGCATCTACTACTTCTTCCGCCACGAGCAGGACCGCCATGTGCTGGTGCTGGCCGACGCCTACGGTGCCCACACCACGGTGCCGGGCTACGCGTCGATCCCGTACTACCCCAAGGACGAGCAGCAACGCGAACGCGACCATATGCACAACTGGCACCTGGCGCACGAGGTGCAACCGGGTTCGCTGGAGCTCAACGACTACGACTTCCAGCGCCCCAGCGCCAGCATCGACGTGCGCTCGGCCATGCCGCGCCCGCACACCGCCGGCGACTATCCGCTGTACGACTACCCCGGCACCTACGTGCAAAGCGAGGACGGCGAGCACTATGCCCGCACCCGCATCGAAGCGCTGCAAACCCTGCATGAACAGATCGAGTTCAGCGGCAATGCTCGCGGCCTGGGTTCTGGGCATTTGTTCAGCCTCACCGGCTTCAGTCGCCAGGACCAGAACCGCGAATACCTGATCGTCGGCTGCCGCTACTACATCGTCCAAGAAAGCCTGGAAAGCGGCGGCGGTTCGGGCTCGGCACAGTTCGAAAGCAGCCTCACCTGCATCGACGCCCAGCAGAGCTTCCGCCCGTTGGCCAGCACCCACCGCCCGATCGTCAAAGGCCCGCAGACCGCGCTGGTGGTCGGCCCCAAAGGCGAGGAAATCTGGACCGACCAGTACGGCCGCGTGAAGGTGCACTTCTACTGGGACCGCCACGACCAGTCCAACGAAAACAGCTCGTGCTGGATTCGTGTGTCGCAATCCTGGGCCGGCAAGAACTGGGGCTCGATGCAGATCCCGCGGATCGGCCAGGAGGTGATCGTGAGCTTCCTTGAGGGCGACCCCGACCGGCCGATCATCACCGGGCGGGTCTACAACGCCGAGCAGACCGTGCCTTACGACCTGCCGGAAAACGCTACCCAGAGCGGCATGAAAAGCCGTTCGAGCAAGGGCGGCACGCCGGCCAACTTCAATGAAATCCGTATGGAGGACAAGAAGGGGTTGGAGCAGTTGTACATCCATGCCGAGCGCAACCAAGACATCGTGGTCGAGGTGGATGAAAGCCATTCGGTGGGGCATGACCGCAACAAGAGCATCGGCCACAACGAGACGGTGACCATCGGCAACAACCGCCTGCGCATCGTCAAGCAGGAAGACATCCTCTCGGTGGGCCAGAGGAAGACTGACAGCATCAGCCAGAGCTATGTCATCGAAGTCGGTGAAAACCTGCGCCTGGTCTGCGGCGAAAGCATTCTGGAGTTGAACGCCAGCGGGCAGATCAACCTCACGGGCGTGCAGATCAGCTTCTATGCCAGCGGCGATGCCGAGTTCAACACCGGCGGCGTGCTGCACCTGAACAACGGCGGCGGCCCCGGCGCCACGCCCGATGGCCAGGGCCAGAAAGGCGCCATCGACGCCAATATCAAAGCCGCGTTCCCCGCGCCTAAAAGCTCCTGACGAGACCTGTTTTCATGACGTATCGAATCAACGAATTCCAGTTCCAACTGCCGGCCAGCGAGCTGCAGGACGCGACGATCAATATCCTCAAGTTCCCGGAACTGGGGACTTCACTGATCGTCAGTCGCAGCATGCTCGCCGAGGGTGAAACCCTGCACAGCAACTTCAATGACCAACTCCAGCGCCTGGAAAAACAAGTGCAGGACTTGCGCTATCAACCGGGTGTTGATGTGCGCCTGGGCGCCGCGCAAGAGGTCGAAGGCATTGAGCTGCGCAGCCAATTCAACAAGGGCAATGACAAGGTGTTCCAGTATCAGCTGGCGCTGGTGCTACCGGGTACGCGCAAGATGCTCGCCTTGAGTTACGTGAAGGCCGACAAGCTTGGGGATGCCGAGGCGGCGCACTGGGCGCTGATCAAAAATTCGCTGTCGTTCGACGCTGTTTCCTGATGAGCTGCCTGCATGTCTGACGCGTTATGGGCGGCCCGGATGGGCGATGCACTGACCCACACCTCGATGATGGCGGATATCCTCGGCGGCGTGCTGGAGGTGGCGGCCAACGTGGCGATCACGGCACTGGCGACTGCCGCAGTCGCGGCCGCCGTGGGGGTGACGATTGCTACCGCCGGTATCGGCGGCTGCATCCTCGGCGCGGTGGTGGGCATTGTCGTCGGCATGGCCATGAGCAAGACGGGGGCCGACAAGGGCCTCAGTAAGATGTGCGAGAGTTTCGCCAATGCGCTGTTTCCACCGGTGGTGGAAGCCACGATTGCGGTGGGTTCGACCGACACGTTCGTCAACAGCATTCCGGCTGCGCGGGCCGCGGGCTCCATTCCTTCGCACGTGGCGCCCGCTGGTACGGAGCTTGAGCAAGCGCCGCCGGAGCCCGACCCCGAGCCAAAACCCGAGCCTGGCTTCCTGGACATGGCCGAGGGTTTCTTCTCCCAGCTATGGCGGCCCACCGTCGCCACGCCTGCACCGGGTGTGGTGCCGGCCCTCACCGACATGGTCCTGTGCGCCCGCCATCCGCCCATGCCGCCACAGCTTCTGGCCGAAGGGTCTGACAAAGTCACCATCAACGGCCAGCCCGCCGTACGCAGCGGTGATCGCAGCATGTGCGAAGCGACGGTGGTGTCGTCGGGGCTGATCTCGCCAAACGTCACCATTGGTGGTGGGACGGTGGTGGTGCAGGAAATTCGCAGTGGGAAGACCCCCGGCGTTGGCTTGGCGATTGAAGCATTGATGATGCTTAAAGGAGCCAAGGGCAAGACGCTGAGTAATTTGCCGTGCATGTTGCTCAGCGGGGTGGGTTCATACGCGGTGAGCCAGGCCATCGGGGCCATGACTAACGCGGCTATGGGCTCGATGAACCCAGTGCACGCGGCTACAGGCGCCAAGGTCCTGGGTGGCGAGGCAGAGTTGGATTTTGTGCTGCCGGGCGTACTGCCGATTCACTGGCAGAGGTTCTATAACAGTCGTGACGAGCGCCGCAGTGGGATGTTTGGCGCCGGCTGGAGCGTGTCCTACGAAGTCAGTGTCGAGGTCCTGCCGCACCCCGCCGGGGGTGAAGAACTGACTTATACCGATGAACAAGGCCGACAAATACAGCTCGGTTCGGTTGCTTTGGGCAGTGCGATGTTCAGTCCGGGCGAGGGCTTGAGCATTCGTCGGCACCGCAACGGCCAATTGCTGATTGAAAGTGATGACGGACTTTATCGCCTGTTTGACCCAACGCCAGGCACTAGCTCATTACTGCGCCTGAGTCAGTTGGGCGATCGCAATAACAACCGCATTTATCTCGACTATGACGATCTCGGGCGATTGGTACGTCTTCGCGACACTTTCGACCTGGTACAGGTGGAGCTGATCCGCGAGCAAGGTCGTGTGAGCCGGATTGAACGCGTGTATAGCGACCTGCCGCGAGAAGTATTGGTCAGTTATGAATACGACTTGGCAGGCGACCTGGCAATCGTGCGCGATGCGACCGGCCAGATTCAAAGACGCTTTGCTTACGACACCGGGCGGCGAATGGCAGAGCATCAACTGCCCACCGGCTTGCGCTGCTTCTACGAGTGGGCATTGATCGCCCAGGCTGAATGGCGCGTTGTCCGGCATTGGACGGATGAGGGCGACGAGTACCAATTCGAATACGACCTGGCCGCAGGCACAACGTGTATTACCGACAACGCGCAACGGGTTAGCACGCGAGTCTGGAACACTCAGCACCAAGTCATTGCCTATACCGACAACCTCGGCAATACCTGGCTATTTGAGTGGAATGACGAACGCCAGTTGCTAAGCGCCACAGACCCCCAGGGGGGGCGCTATGAATATCACTACGACGAATCAGGCAACCTGATTGGAGAAATCGATCCCCTAGGTCGCAAAGAGGCTTCATCGTGGCTGGCGCATTGGTCGCTGCCGCTGGCTCGAACCGATGCCGCAGGAAACAGCTGGCAGTTTCGCTATGACCCGCGCGGTAACTGCATCAGTGAGACTGATCCCCTTGGCTGTGCCACCCGTTATCGCTATGACAGTCGTGGACAAGTCGTCGAAATCATCGACGCCACCGGCAAGCAGAAAAAACTATCCTGGAACGGGCTCGGCCAGTTGATCGAGCACATCGACTGTTCAGGCTACCCGACTCGATTCAGTTACGACCATCGTGGATATTTGCAAGCCATCATCGATGCACTTGGCGAGCGTACCCAGTTCAGCTATGACGCAAAGGGGCGCCTGCTCAGTACCCAGCTGCCAGACGGCCGAACTGAACACTATTTGCGCAGTATCAGTGGCCAGTTGGTGGGTTATACCGATCCCGCCGGGCACACAACTCACTACCAGCACAACCGCCGGGGCCAGGTTAACCTGCGTACGGATGCCCATGGTCGCCAGGTACAGTTTGGGTATGATCGATTTGGCCGCCTGCAAGCGCTGACCAACCAGAACGGTGAAACATACCGATTCACCTGGGACGCCAGCGACCGGCTAATTGAACAGCAAGACCTGGACGGCAGCGCCAAGCGTTACAGCTACGACCCGCTCGACAGTGTCTGCGTGGTCACCGCCGTACCGGCGCCGCACGGCAACGGCATGGCGGTTGTCCCCTCAACGCCCCTCGACCCGATTGTTCATTATCTTGAGCGGGACGCGATGGGTCGCTTGATCGGCAAGGTAACGGCCGATGGGCGCACCGACTATTCCTATGACCCGCTGGATCGCCTCCTTGCAGTGAGCACTGTCGATGCGCAGGGAAACGCACAGCGCCTGGCTTTCAACTACGACGCGCTGGGTCAATTGCTTGGAGAGCATAGTGTTGCTGGCAGCCTGCAGCATCACTATGACGAGTTGGGTAACCTTATCCAAACGCGCTTACCCGACGGGCGTTGGCTCAACCGTCTTCATTACGGCAGCGGTCATCTTCACCAAATCAACCTCGATGGACGCGTTATCAGCGACTTCGAGCGCGATCGCTTGCATCGAGAAGTGTTGCGTACGCAAGGTCAGCTCAGCACCCGCAGCGAATACGACCGCAATGGTCGCTTGCGAGCTCGTCAATGCAGAAATGAAGGTGTTTCGACGTTACTGGCGCCGACGATGCAAATAGCGTTCGACTACGACCCTGCCGACAATCTGATTGGCAAGCTTGAACAGCTGCCCACTCACCAGCATCGTCAATTGCTTCACTACGATGCGACTGCGCGCATCATTGCCAACCAGGACAATCTGCAGGGGCAAACCGAAACATTCGCCTACGATGCGGCCGCCAACTTGCTTGATCCGCCGCAGGCGGCGAGCGGGCTGGTGGTACACAACAAACTGCTGACCTATCAGGACAAGCGTTATCGTTACGACGCTTTCGGCCGTCTCGCTGAAAAGCGCAGTGCGAAATGGGGCACTCAGCTTTTTACCTACGACGCTGACCACAGACTGATCGAAGTACGCCATCAAAAGGCTGAGCGAACGACTGTTATAAAAATGACGTATGACCCTTTGGGTCGTCGTATCGCTAAAAGCGAACATGACAGCCACGGCTTCCCGGTGGGGCAAACGCACTTCGTTTGGGACGGGTTGCGCTTATTGCTGGAACGCAAAAATAACCAGAGCAGCCTGTACCTCTACGAAGGTAACGGCTACGAACCCCTGGCACGTGTCGATGGCACTGGCGAGCATCAGCGTGTGCGTTACTACCACAATGATTTAAACGGTTTGCCTGAACAGTTGACGGAAGCGGACGGGCATACGCTGTGGCAATCGCGTTACCAGGTATGGGGCAACAGCGTCAGGGAAGTTCGCGAACCCTATTACATCGAGGAGCAGAACCTGCGTTTCCAGGGACAATACCTGGATCGGGAGACGGGCCTGCACTACAACACCTTCCGCTTTTATGATCCGGACGTAGGGCGGTTTACGACGCCCGACCCTATTGGGCTGGCAGGTGGGATTAACCTCTATGAATACGCGCCGAACCCTATCGTCTGGACTGACCCCCTTGGATACAAGGGTTGCAACGTCAAGGCAGGAGATGGCAAGACACACGATATCGTTCTTGAACTGACCAGGAAGCAGTACAAGCAGACGTTCGGTCACATCGCTGATGTCATCAAGGCGCGAGGAAAAAATATATTCACTATTGATCGCCTGGGCGCGGCAGATAACCGCAAAGCCTCTCTGGCCGGTCACCCGTCCGTCAAGGCACTGGATCGGGATGAATTCCCGATGGCGATGTTCAAAGAAGGTGGCAAAGGGGCTAGCGTCAGGTACATCGACCCTAGCGACAACCGAGGCGCAGGCTCCTCGATCGCGCATGCCCTGAGCGGCTATGACGACGGGACCCGAGTAAAAATAGTCGTGAAGTAACCGATTGGAGATTTCCATGCAGATCACAGAAGCACTTGACTCACTCTCTGCTGCCAGCGGCCCATTGGCAGACCGCGTGTCGAAAGTGGCAGCCAAATACAATAAAACTCAGAAGTCACGTATCGAATCGCTGACCCGTCTGGCTTACCTGTTGTACGTCATCAATGAAAACGACCTGGCCGAGCAGCTCACTGCACCGCTGAGCAAAATCCCTTTTGAAAATAACTATGACTATTGGGTCTGGATCGAGGCGTCACTGGTACTCAACGGCACCCTGGCGAGGGCGCGCGGTGATGAGCCCGTGTACGCTGATGCGCTTGCTCGTGTATTGGCGGCGCTGAACACCGGAAACGAGCTGCAAGTCACGGTGAAGCGCAACACCCATGAACGCTTTGTAAGAGGCGAGACCTTGAGCCTGGACAAAATCCAGGACGCGCAGAACGAGGGCGACTTTGTGACAGAGGGCAATCAACGTGTCACTTACCTGATGAGCCTGTTAAAA
Source organism: Pseudomonas sp. AC112 (assembly GCF_979253545.1). NCBI lineage: Bacteria > Pseudomonadati > Pseudomonadota > Gammaproteobacteria > Pseudomonadales > Pseudomonadaceae > Pseudomonas > Pseudomonas sp. AC112. Next base: position 2,388,657 of record NZ_CEEDCM010000001.1, on the reverse strand, counting down.
ATTCAGTTCTTTGATAAACCCGAACATTACCCGCACGAAAAGATAAAGGCCGATATCGAAGAAAATGTCGCCAGAATCAATGAAATCATTGGCAAGATCGGATTAGAAAAGCTCACGCCATTCAAATGAAGTCTTGTTTAATCCAATAAAAAATGGGCACCCGACCCAGTCGGCGTGCCCATCTCTCCTACCACCCCGCCCCCTTCGAGACGGTAACGCTCTTACGCGTTAACAGTGTCTTTCAGCGATTTGCCTGGCTTGAACGCAACCGTGTTGCTGGCCTTGATTTTCACCGGCTCACCGGTTTGAGGGTTTTTGCCAGTGCGGGCGCCGCGGTGGCGTTGCAGGAAGGTGCCGAAGCCAACCAGGGTGACGCTGTCCTTGCGGTGCAGGGCGCCGGTGATTTCTTCGAGAACGGCGTTGAGGACGCGGTTGGCCTGTTCTTTGGTGAGATCCGCTTTTTCAGCGATGGCGGCTGCGAGTTCTGGTTTACGCATAAGTGAAGCCTCTTTGACGGTTTTTTGTTGTTATGTCCGTGCTGCTCTCTTCTGGAGCAGCGCCCAAAGCGCCGCAGGCTCTACTCTGCGGCAGACGGGAGTGAGGATGGCATGCCCTCGCACGCTCCGCCAGTCTAGCGGCGACCTTTCTAGTGGGAAAAACGTGCTTAATCCGACAGAACGACCGGTATTTACGCCAGCAACGGCGGAAGTTCTTTATTGAGGGCCAGTTTTTCCATCACCGCAGTGCCGGTCAGTGCGTAACCCAGCAGGCGGCCACTGGCATCGCGGCACAGGGCCTTGATATCGGCGCCCTCGCCTTCCACGCTCCAGACGCCTTCGGTGCCGCGTGGCGGTGGCGAGACCACCAGGGGGCAGACCGGCGTCTTGACGGTCACCGGCATCGGGCCGTAGCTGACGGCCGTGGCATTGCCCGCCAGGGTCTGGGCCAGGGCGCGGGCGCAGCTCATCAGCGGCATTACGTACAGCAGGTTAAGGCCGTCAACCTCGGCGCAGTCGCCCAGGGCGTAGATGTTGGCGTGGGAGGTCTTGAGGTGGCGGTCCACCATGATCCCGCGGTTGGTCTGCAGGCCGGCGGCGGCGGCCAGGTCGACACGTGGGCGCAGGCCGATGGCGGAGACCACCAGGTCGCAGGCGATCACTTCACCGTCCGACAGATGGGCTTCCAGGCCGTCAGCAGTGCGCTGCAGCCGATTGAGCACCGGGCCCAGGTGGAAGCGCGCGCCGAGGCCTTCAAGGCCAACCTGGACCGCTGCGGCGGCGGCCGGGTGCAGCAAGGTCGGCATGACCTGCTCGCACGGCGCTACCAGGTCGATCTCATAGCCGCCAAGGATCAGGTCGTTGGCGAACTCGCAGCCGATCAGGCCGGCGCCGAGCAGCAGCACGCGGCGCTTGCCGGCGGCGGCGGCACGAAAGCGTGCGTAGTCTTCGAGGTCGTTGATCGGGAAAATCAGTTCAGCCGCATCGCCCTCAACCGGCACACGCACGGTTTCGGCGCCCCAGGCAAGGATCAGGTCGCGGTAAGCCACCGCTTCCTCACCAATCCACAAGCGCTTGTGGCCAGGGTCAATACCGCTGACGCGGGTGTGGGTGCGCACTTCGGCCTTGAGTTGCTCGGCCATGGCGCCAGGTTCAGCCATGCTCAGGCCATCGGCTTCCTTGTTCTTGCCAAAGCCGGTGGAGAGCATGGGCTTGGAGTAGGAGCGCCCGTCATCCGCGGTGATCAGCAGCAATGGGGTCTCGCTGTCGAGCTTGCGAAACTCCCGGGCCACGTTGTAGCCGGCCAACCCTGTGCCGATGATCACGACAGGTGCGTTCATTCCTTTCTCCTTGTAGTACGTATCTGAAAACTAAAAATCAGCCGATTTCGATCATTTCGAAATCCATTTTGCCTACGCCGCAGTCCGGGCACAGCCAATCTTCCGGGACGTCTTCCCAACGGGTGCCAGGCAGAATCCCATCATCCGGCCAGCCGTCTTTCTCGTCATAGATCAGGCCACAGACTACACATTGCCACTTCTTCATCACTTGCTTCCTCAGGGTCAGGCATCTTGGCCGACGGTCGATAGACCCGCGTTGCCGTGCGGCTCAGGGCGTTTTGTACTGATCAGGGCCGGCAGATGCAAGCACGATCGACGCAAACAGCCGGTTCAGACCGGCAAAAACCCGGGACGCCATGGTAAGCTCGCCGCCTCTTTTGCTGCCAATACTGACTCACCGTGCCGCACTCAATCGACCCTCCCGATGCTTGCCAATGGCTGACCCAGAGCCTTCTGCACCCTGCACCCGCGCCCTTGACGCTCAATTGGCTGTTCAACGAAGACTCGTTGACACGGCGATTGACGTGGCTGTCCAACGACGGGTTCAGCGTGACGCCACTGTTCGAGGGCTGGCAGCCGCTGCGCGATGATGAATGTGCTGCCCTGCAGCTGTCGCCGGCGACTATCGGTTGGGTGCGCGAGGTATATTTGCGTGGGCATGGCCAGCCGTGGGTGTTCGCACGCAGTGTGGCTGCGCGCAGCGCTCTGCAGGGCGACGGCTTGCATATGGATGCGTTGGGCAGCCGCTCATTGGGCGAGTTGCTGTTCTGCGACCGAGCGTTCACCCGCCAGGCGATCGAGGTGTGCCATTACCCACGGCACTGGTTGCCCACTGCCGATCAGGTCGACGGGCTGTGGGCGCGCCGCTCACGCTTTGATCGCGGCCCCTTGAGCGTGTTGGTCGCGGAGATCTTCTTGCCCAGCTTCTGGCACGCGCTGCACGCCCATCCGGAGAACTGCTGATGTACCAACGTCTGCTCAAGTCCCTGAACCACCTGAACCCCAGGGCCTGGGACTTCATTCAGCTGACCCGCATGGACAAGCCCATCGGCATCTACCTGCTACTGTGGCCGACGCTGTGGGCGCTGTGGATCGCCGGCAAAGGCTCGCCCTCTTTGATCAATATCGTGATTTTCGTTTTGGGCGTGGTGCTGACCCGCGCCGGTGGCTGCGTGATCAACGACTGGGCCGACCGCAAGGTCGACGGCCATGTAAAGCGCACCGAGCAGCGCCCGCTGGTGAGCGGCAAGATCAGTTCGAAAGAGGCGCTGGTGTTTTTCGCGGTGCTGATGGGCATCAGTTTCCTGCTGGTGCTGCTGACCAACGCCACCACCATCCTGCTGTCCTTGGGTGGCCTGGCCCTGGCGGCGAGCTATCCGTTCATGAAGCGCTACACCTATTACCCGCAGGTGGTGCTGGGGGCGGCGTTCTCGTGGGGCATGCCGATGGCGTTCACCGCCGAGACCGGCAGCCTGCCTGCCGCCGCATGGCTGTTGTATATCGCCAACCTGCTGTGGACGGTGGGCTACGACACGTATTACGCGATGACCGACCGCGACGATGACTTGAAGATCGGCGTGAAATCCACGGCCATTCTGTTCGGCGAAGCCGACCGTGTGATCATCCTGACCCTGCAGGGCCTTTCGCTGGCGTGCCTGCTGCTGGCGGGCGCACGGTTCGAACTGGGGGGCTGGTTCCACTTGGGCTTGCTGGCGGCGGCGGGCTGTTTTGCTTGGGAATTCTGGTACACCCGGGACAAGGATCGGATGAAGTGCTTCAAGGCGTTCTTGCACAACCACTGGGCGGGGTTGGCGATATTTGTCGGGATTGTGCTGGATTACGCATTGCGCTGAGGTCTTTGTGGCGGCCGGGCTTACGCCTTTGCGGGCAAGTCGAATCGTCGCACCGCCGCTCCCACATTTGGAATGCGTTCCCTTGTAGGAGCCGGCTTGCCGGCGATTGCGGCATATCTGACGGACCGCCATCGCCGGCAAGCCGGCTCCTACAGAAAGATCAGGGCTTGGCGACCTTCCAAGCGCCGTCCATTTTGCCGTCACCGGTCATGTCGCCCGCCTTCTTGTCCATGATGAAGGTATAGAGCGGCTTCCCGCTGTAAGCCCATTGGCTTTTCTGATCGTCACGGGTGATGACGGTCCATTTACCCATGGGCTTATCGGTGGACTCAGCCATCAGTGGGGGCCAGTTGGTGGCGCACTTGTCATTGCACATGGACTTGCCATCGGCATCCTTGGCAAAGGTGTAAAGCGTCATGCCCTTGTGGTCGACCAGCATTCCGTCTTTCGTCATCGCTGGCTCCGCCGCAAATGCCAGGGTCGGCAGCGTCAACGCGGCCGTTACCAGCAGGGCTTTCCAGGAAATCGTGCTGTAAGTCATCGGAACCTTCCTTTTGTGGTTGTCAGGATTCGGACCCAAAGCGTAGTCCAGAGAGGCGGGAATTGCCCGAGCGACTAAATTACTGTCACACGACTGCAATAATTCCGTTATCTAATGCGGCGCAAGACAGTTAAATGACAAGAGGATTTTTGAGCATGGTTGGCAGGAGCATTCTGATTGTTGACGACGAAGCGCCCATCCGCGAGATGATCGCCGTTGCGTTGGAAATGGCCGGCTACGACTGCCTGGAGGCGGAGAACTCCCAGCAGGCCCATGCCATTATCGTCGACCGCAAGCCGGACCTGATCCTGCTGGACTGGATGCTGCCCGGCACCTCCGGCATCGAGCTGGCCCGCCGCCTCAAGCGTGACGAGCTGACCGGCGACATCCCGATCATTATGCTCACCGCCAAGGGCGAAGAGGACAACAAGATCCAGGGCCTGGAAGTCGGTGCCGACGACTACATCACCAAGCCGTTTTCCCCACGCGAGTTGGTAGCACGTCTGAAAGCCGTATTGCGCCGCGCCGGCCCAACCGATGGCGAGGCGCCGATCGAAGTCGGCGGCCTGCTGCTTGACCCGATCAGCCACCGCGTGACCATCGACGGCAAGCCGGCCGAGATGGGCCCGACCGAATACCGCCTGCTGCAATTCTTCATGACCCACCAGGAACGCGCCTACACCCGTGGCCAATTGCTGGACCAGGTGTGGGGCGGCAACGTGTATGTGGAAGAGCGCACCGTGGACGTGCATATCCGTCGCCTGCGCAAAGCCTTGGGCGATGCCTACGAGAATCTGGTACAAACCGTGCGCGGCACGGGCTACCGCTTTTCAACCAAAGGCTGAGCCGGTCCCTTCTTTCCTTAACAGCCGACAAGGACGCATGTTTAAGTGAACCAAAACTGGCATGGCACCCTGATCCGCCACATGCTTTTGCTGATCACCGGCTGCCTGTTGGTGGGTCTGGTCAGCGGTTACTACGGCTGGAGCCTGGCAGCCGGCATCGCCTTGTACCTGGGTTGGACCCTCAAGCAACTGCTGCGCCTGCATGAATGGCTGCGCCAGCACAAACCCGATGAAGCACCGCCCGATGGCTACGGCCTGTGGGGCGAAGTGTTCGACAGCATCTATCACTTGCAGCGCCGCGACCAACGGGTGCGCGGGCGCCTGCAAGCGGTGATCGACCGGGTACAGGAGTCCACCGCCGCACTCAAGGACGCGGTGATCATGCTCGACAGCGACGGCAACCTGGAATGGTGGAACCGCGCCGCCGAGACCCTGCTGGGCCTCAAGACGCCCCAGGACAGCGGCCAGCCGGTGACCAACCTGGTGCGCCACCCGCGCTTCAAGGAGTACTTCGAACAGGAGAACTACGAAGAAGCGCTGGAGATCCCCTCGCCCACCAATGACCGCGTGCGCATCCAACTGTACCTGACGCGCTATGGCAACAACGAGCACCTGATGCTGGTGCGCGACGTCACCCGCATCCACCAGCTGGAACAGATGCGCAAAGACTTCGTCGCCAACGTCTCACACGAGTTGCGCACACCGCTGACGGTGATTTGCGGCTACCTGGAGACGCTGCTGGACAACGTCGACGAGATCAACCCGCGCTGGAGCCGGGCCCTGCAGCAAATGCAGCAGCAAGGCTCACGCATGCAGACACTGCTCAACGACCTGCTATTACTCGCCAAGCTGGAAGCCACCGATTACCCGTCGGATAACCACCCAGTGGCGGTGCAGAGCCTGCTGCAGACCATCAAGAACGACGCCCAGGCCCTCTCCGGCCAACGCGGCCAGCAGATCACCCTGGAAGCCGACCCCGCCGTGCTGCTCAAAGGCAGCGAAGGCGAGTTGCGCAGCGCGTTTTCCAACCTGGTGTTCAACGCCGTGAAGTACACCCAGGACAAAGGCAACATCCGCATCCGCTGGTGGGCCGACGAACAGGGCGCGCACCTGAGTGTGCAGGACTCCGGCATCGGCATCGACGCCAAGCACCTGCCACGCCTGACCGAGCGCTTCTACCGTGTCGACTCCAGCCGCAACTCCAATACCGGCGGTACCGGGCTTGGCCTGGCGATCGTCAAGCACGTGCTGCTGCGTCACCGCGCACGCCTGGAGATCAGCAGCGTGTTGGGCCATGGCAGTACGTTTACCTGCCATTTTCCGCCAGCACAGATGACACGATCGAAGGCAGTTGATCAGGACACCTGACGGCCCGCCCGGCAGTGGGCACTAGGCAAGCGCCCCGTCAGCCGCTACATTGGCCGACTTGCGCCTGCCTTCCAGGCCCACCTGCCACCCCTTATTGAACACACGGAACCTGCAAAACCCCATCATGGACCCTTCCCCTGGTATCACCCTCGCTACACTCTTCGCCGACTTCGGCATGATTCTTTTTGCACTGATCCTGGTACTGCTCAACGGTTTCTTCGTTGCGGCCGAATTTGCCATGGTCAAACTGCGCGCCACCCGGGTCGAAGCCATTGCCCACAAGAACGGCTGGCGCGGGCAGATCCTGCGCACCGTGCACAGCCAGCTCGACGCGTACCTGTCGGCCTGCCAGCTGGGTATCACCCTCGCCTCCCTGGGCCTGGGTTGGGTCGGTGAGCCGGCCTTTGCGCACATCCTTGAGCCGCTGCTCGGCGCCGTAGGCGTCGAATCGCCGGAAGTAATCAAGGGCGTGTCGTTCTTCGCCGCGTTCTTCGTGATTTCCTACCTGCATATCGTGGTCGGTGAGCTGGCGCCCAAGTCCTGGGCGATTCGCAAGCCCGAGCTGCTGTCGCTATGGACCGCAGTGCCGCTGTACCTGTTCTACTGGGCCATGTACCCGGCGATCTATCTGCTCAATGCCAGCGCCAACGCGATCCTGCGTATCGCCGGCCAAGGCGAGCCTGGCCCACACCACGAACACCATTACAGCCGCGAAGAACTCAAGTTGATCCTGCACTCCAGCCGTGGCCAGGACCCGAGCGACCAAGGCATGCGTGTACTGGCTTCCGCCGTGGAAATGGGCGAGCTGGAAGTGGTGGACTGGGCCAACTCCCGGGAAGACCTGGTCACCCTCGACTTCAATGCCCCGCTCAAGGAAATCCTTGCGCTGTTCCGTCGCCACAAATTCAGCCGCTACCCGGTGTATGACGCGGTGCGCAACGAATTCGTGGGCCTGCTGCACATCAAGGACCTGCTGCTGGAACTGGCGGCCCTGGACCACATCCCTGAGTCGTTCAACCTGGCCGAGCTGACCCGCCCACTGGAGCGTGTGTCGCGGCACATGCCGTTGTCGCAGTTGCTGGAGCAGTTCCGCAAAGGCGGCGCGCATTTCGCCCTGGTGGAAGAAGCCGACGGCAAGATCATCGGCTACCTCACCATGGAAGACGTGCTGGAAGTGCTGGTGGGCGATATCCAGGACGAACACCGCAAGGCCGAGCGCGGCATCCTGGCCTACCAGCCGGGCAAGCTGCTGGTGCGTGGCGACACCCCGTTGTTCAAGGTCGAGCGCCTGCTGGGCGTCGACCTGGACCACATCGAAGCCGAAACCCTCGCCGGCCTGATCTACGACACCCTCAAGCGCGTGCCGGAAGAGGAAGAAGTGCTGGAGGTCGAAGGCTTGCGCATCATCATCAAGAAGATGAAAGGGCCAAAGATCGTGTTGGCCAAGGTGCTGTTGCTGGATTGATCGTCAATTGCCCAATGCAAAATTGGGCAATGCGCCGACCGGCTGGTTGAACTCATACGGGATCGACACCAGCCCCGCCTCGGTGGCGCGCTGCACCACAAAATGCAGGTGCGGCCCGCTGCTGTTGCCGGTATTGCCCGACAACGCCAGCGGGTTTCCTACCGCCACACGCTGCCCAACCCTGACACTGACCGAGCCTTGCTTGAGGTGCAGGTACACGCCCTCGGTGCCATCATCGTGGCGCACCCTCACGAAATTCCCCGACGCATCACTGCCGCGCCCGGCCTGCTCGTTCTCGGTTTTCACCACCACCCCGCTACGCGCCGCGATGATTGGCGTGCCTTCGGGCATGGCGATATCCATGGCGTAGCGGCTCTTACTATCGGTATGGCTGAAAGCGCCGTTGGGACCTTGGGTCAGGCGAAATGGGCCGCCGCGCCAGGGCAAGGGATAGCGATAGGCTTGTTGTGGACGATTGGGCTTGGGCACGACAAGCATCGGTCGCTCAACCTTGCGCTCCTGGATCACGAACGCCAGGGCACCCGGCGTATACCGGTCGCTGATAAACACCAGGCCATTGGCATCGACGGATTTGTAGAGGGTCATGGCCTGGGTCGAAGTGACGACCGCTGCCAGCCCGCAGCACAGTAGTAAGCGCATGAGCATAGCGTGAAACTGCCGGGATGACTGACCGGCAGGTTAGCAAGGGATCGTTACAGTCTGTAGTGAGCGGGCTTGCCCCGCTCACTACAAATCACGCACCCGGCACAAAATGCTTCTGCGCCGTACCCCGTGCGATCAGACGGGAGATGTAATCGAGCTTCTGCGCGTCCTGGTCGATGAACCGGAAGGTCAGTTGCAGCCAATCGCTGTCCGGCTTCGGTTCGAAGGCGACGATGGCGTGCAGGTAGCCATTGAGACGGGCCACTTCGGCGTTGTCGCCTTGCTCCAGGTCGAGCACGGCGCTTTCCAGTACCTGGGGCAGGACTTCGCTGCGACGTACTACCAGCAGCGCTTCCTTGATGCTCAGCGCCTTGATCACGCATTGCTGGGTGCCACTGGACAGGCGCAACTGGCCTTGGCCACGGCCACCGGCAGGGGATGCAGCCGCAGGCGCCTGAACCGGCGGGCTGTTGAGCAGGCCTCGGCTCGGTGCAGGGGCAGCAGCCGCCACAGGTGCCGACTTGAGCGCTTCGGGCTTGCCGCCGGTCAGGGCGCTGAGTGAATCGTTGCCAAAGGCCGAGTTCATTTTGGTCGGCGCGCTGGCGACCAGGGCGTCGAGACGGCCGATCTTGTGCAGGGCCTGCTTGACCTTGTTCAGCAACTGCTCGTTGGTGAACGGCTTGCTGACATAGCCGGAAACCCCGGCCTGGATGGCCTGGACCACGTTTTCCTTGTCGCCACGGCTGGTCACCATCACGAATGGCATGGCTTTGAGGTGAGGTTGCTCGCGGCACCAGGTGAGCAGTTCAAGGCCAGACATCTCCGGCATTTCCCAGTCGCACAGCACCAGGTCGAAGCTCTCGCGCATCAGGATGGCCTGGGCCTTTTTGCCGTTCACCGCGTCTTCAAGCTTGATCCCGGGGAAGTAGTTGCGCAGGCACTTCTTCACCAGGTCGCGGATAAACGAGGCGTCATCCACCACCAATACACTGACTTTACTCATCGACCCTTCATCCTATAAAAACTTCGGCACGCAAGACGCCTGACTGATGGCATTTTGCCAAAACCCTGTAGTCACGTTCGGACTTTTTTCATCCGATCCGCAAAAAATTCAGCGGCCACAAACAAAAACGCCCGACCAAAGGCCGGGCGTTTATTTCTCGGGCAATCTTACTTATCGTCAGATTCGCCCGGAACATTAGGGATTAGATCGGCCGAACCTTCAACTTCGGCCTTCATGCGCTTGAGGCCCATGTGCCGTACGTCGGTCCCGCGCACCAGGTAAATCACCAGTTCCGAGATATTGCGCGCGTGGTCGCCAATGCGCTCCAGGGAGCGCAGTACCCAGATAATGCTCAAGACCCGCGAGATAGAGCGTGGGTCTTCCATCATGTAGGTCGCGAGTTCACGCAGGGCGGTCTTGTATTCGCGGTCGATGATCTTGTCGTACTGGGCCACCGACAGTGCCAGCTCGGCATCGAAGCGTGCAAAGGCGTCGAGGGCATCGCGCACCATGTTGCGCACTTGGTCACCGATATGGCGCACTTCCACGTAACCACGCGGCGCTTCGCCTTCTTCGCACAGTTGGATGGCGCGACGGGCGATCTTGGTGGCTTCATCGCCGATGCGCTCCAGGTCGATCACCGACTTGGAGATGCTGATGATCAAACGCAGGTCGGACGCCGCCGGCTGACGACGGGCGAGGATGCGCAGGCATTCTTCGTCGATGTTGCGTTCCATCTGGTTGATCTGGTCATCGATCTCACGCACTTGCTGGGCCAGGCCCGAGTCGGCCTCGATCAGCGCGGTGACGGCGTCGTTGACTTGCTTCTCCACCAGCCCGCCCATCGCCAGGAGGTGGCTGCGCACTTCCTCGAGCTCGGCGTTGAACTGCGCGGAGATGTGATGGGTAAGGCCTTCTTTGCTAATCATGTTGGCGTCCTTGGAGCGTCCGGTAAGGTGCGGAAAACCGCAGCGTCAGTGCAATCAGAACCACAGCTTCCTAGCCGTAGCGACCGGTGATGTAGTCTTCGGTCTGCTTCTTCGCCGGATTGGTGAACAGGGTGTCGGTGTCGCCGAATTCCACCAGCTTGCCCATGTACATGAACGCGGTGTAGTCGGAAACCCGCGCCGCCTGTTGCATGTTGTGGGTCACGATGACGATGGTGAACTTGGACTTGAGCTCGTAGATCAGCTCTTCGACTTTCAGTGTCGAGATCGGGTCGAGTGCCGAGCAAGGTTCGTCGAGCAGCAGTACTTCCGGCTCAACGGCGATGGTGCGGGCAATGACCAGACGCTGTTGCTGGCCGCCAGACAGGCCGAGGGCCGATTCGTGCAGACGGTCCTTCACTTCGTCCCACAGCGCCGCGCCTTTCAAGGCCCATTCGACTGCTTCGTCGAGGATGCGTTTCTTGTTGATGCCCTGGATGCGCAGGCCGTAGACCACGTTTTCGTAGATGGTCTTGGGGAACGGGTTGGGCTTCTGGAACACCATGCCCACGCGGCGACGCAGCTCGGCCACGTCTTCGCCCTTGCGGTAGATGTTGGTGCCGTAGAGGTTAATCGCACCATCTACGCGGCAGCCGTCCACCAGGTCGTTCATGCGGTTGAAAGTACGCAGCAGCGTGGACTTGCCGCAGCCCGACGGGCCGATGAAGGCGGTCACGCGCTGCTTGGGGATGTTCATGCTGACGTCGAACAGCGCCTGCTTTTCACCGTAGTACAGGCTCAGGCCCGGCACTTCGATGGCCACGGTTTCCTGGGCCAGGCTCAGGCTCTGCTTGTCGCGACCCAGGGCAGACATGTTGATGCCGTGAGTGTGGGTGTCTTGTTGCATGGGATGCTCCCTGTGCTACCAATTCGTTTCGTTGAACCGCCGGGGCGGTTTACTCAAAAATCTGTGTCTGGCGCTGACCCCTGTGGGAGCTGGCTTGCCTGCGATGGCATCACCGCGGTGTACCTGCTAAACCGAGTCGCCTGCATCGCAGGCAAGCCAGCTCCCACATTGACCGTGTCCGGCCCGCTTAGCTGTCCAACGCTTTGTATTTTTCGCGCAGGTGGTTACGGATCCACACCGCCGACAAGTTGAGCGTGGCGATCACCAGCACCAGCAGCAACGCGGTGGCGTACACCAGCGGCCGTGCGGCTTCGACGTTGGGACTCTGGAAGCCGACGTCATAAATATGGAAGCCCAGGTGCATGATCTTCTGGTCCAGGTGCAGGTACGGGTAGTTGCCATCCAGCGGCAGTGACGGCGCCAGTTTCACCACGCCGACCAGCATCAGCGGCGCCACTTCACCGGCGGCGCGGGCCACGGCGAGGATCATGCCGGTCATCATCGCCGGGCTGGCCATCGGCAGCACGATCTTCCACAGCGTTTCCGCCTTGGTCGCGCCGAGTGCCAGGGAGCCTTCACGGACGGTACGAGGAATCCGCGCCAGGCCTTCTTCGGTGGCCACGATCACCACCGGCACCGCCAGCAGCGCCAGGGTCAGCGAGGCCCACAACAGGCCCGGGGTACCGAAGGTCGGGGCCGGCAGGGCTTCGGCGAAGAACAGGCGGTCAACCGAACCGCCCAATACATACACGAAGAAGCCCAGTCCGAACACGCCGTAGACGATGGCCGGTACACCGGCCAGGTTGTTCACGGCGATACGGATGACGCGGGTCAGGGTGTTCTGCTTGGCGTATTCACGCAGGTACACCGCCGCCAGCACGCCAAACGGAGTGACGATCATCGCCATGATCAGGGTCATCATCACGGTGCCGAAGATAGCCGGGAAGATCCCGCCTTCGGTGTTGGCTTCCCGTGGGTCATCGCTGAGGAATTCCCAGACCTTGCTGAAGTAGAAGCCGACCTTGGTGATCGTACCCATGGCATTCGGCTGGTAGGCGTGCACCACTTTGCCGATGCCGATTTCGACTTCCTTGCCGTTGCCGTCGCGGGCAGTCAGCGCGTCGCGGTTGAACTGGGCGTGCAGGTCGGCCAGGCGGGCTTCGATGTCTTGGTAACGGGCATTCAGCTCGGCGCGGTCGGCATCCATGTCGGCTTGGGCGGCGGCGTCGAGCTTGCCTTCCAGCTCCAGCTTGCGGCCGTGCAGGCGGATGCGCTCCAAACCGGCGTTGATCGCGCCGATGTCGGATTTTTCCAGGGTCTTGAGCTGGGCCGCCAGCTTGTTCACCCGGTCGACGCGGGCCTGCAGCTCCGGCCATGCGGCTTCGCCTTCGGCGATGACCTTGCCGTCCTGCTTGACGTTGACCAGGGTGCCGTAGAAGTTGCCCCACTCACGACGCTCGATGGTCATCAGGTTCGCCGGCGTGGTCTGGTCCTTGAGCCACTCGCCGACGATCCAGGTGAAGTCGTTGCCGTTCAGGTCGCGGTTGCCGACCTTGATCAGCTCGCGGGTCATAAACTCCGGGCCTTGGTCCGGCACCGGCAGGCCTGCGCTTTTCAGGCGCTCGCGGGGGACTTCTTCTTTCTGCACCACTTCGCCGATGACGATATGGTTTGCCTGGCCCGGCACGTTGTAGTTGGCCTGGATCAGGTCGGCCGGCCAGAAGTGGCCCAAGCCACGCACGGCAATCACCGCCAGCAAACCAATGGTCATGATGACCGCGATGGACACCGCGCCACCACTGATCCAGACGCCGGGGGCGCCGCTCTTGAACCATCCATTCAGGGAGTTCTGTTTCACAGACTTCTACCTTTCTTAAAGCGACGAGTATTTCTTGCGCAGACGCTGACGGATCAGCTCCGCGAGGGTGTTCATGATGAAGGTGAACAACAGCAGCACCAGCGCCGAGAGGAACAGCACGCGGTAGTGACTGCCACCCACTTCCGACTCCGGCATTTCCACCGCAACGTTGGCCGCGAGCGTTCGCAGGCCTTCGAACAGGTTCATCTCCATCACCGGGGTGTTACCGGTGGCCATCAACACGATCATGGTCTCGCCGACAGCGCGGCCCATGCCGATCATCAGCGCCGAGAAAATGCCCGGGCTGGCGGTCAGGATCACCACGCGTGTCATGGTCTGCCACGGCGTGGCGCCCAAGGCCAGCGAGCCCAGGGTCAGGCCGCGTGGCACGCTGAACACGGCATCTTCGGCGATGGAGTAGATGTTCGGGATCACTGCGAAGCCCATGGCCAAACCCACCACCAGAGCGTTGCGCTGGTCGTAGGTAATGCCCAGGTCATGGGAAATCCACATGCGCATGTCGCCGCCGAAGAACCAGGTTTCCAGGTACGGGCTCATGTACAGCGAGAGCCAGCCCACAAACAGGATCACCGGGATCAGGATCGCGCTTTCCCAGCCATCGGGAACCCGCAGGCGCAGGGATTCAGGCAGGCGACTGAAGACGAAACCGGCCACTAGAATGCCAATCGGCAGCAGCATCAACAGACTGAAAATGCCCGGTAGATGCCCTTCCACATACGGCGCCAGGAACAGGCCCGCGAAGAAGCCGAGGATCACCGTCGGCATCGCTTCCATCAATTCGATCACCGGCTTGACCTTGCGGCGCAGGCTCGGGGCCATGAAGTAGGCAGTGTAGATCGCTGCCGCAACGGCCAGTGGTGCAGCCAGCAGCATGGCGTAGAACGCCGCCTTCAAGGTGCCGAAGGTCAGCGGGGCCAGGCTCATCTTGGGTTCGAAATCGGTGTTGGCAGCGGTCGATTGCCAGACGTATTTAGGCTCGTCGTAGTTTTCGTACCAAACCTTGCTCCACAGTGCACTCCAGGACACTTCCGGGTGCGGGTTATCGAGCAGCAACGGTTGCAGCTTGCCGCCAGCTTCGACGATCACGCGGTTGGCGCGTGGCGACATGCCGTACACGCCTTGGCCATCGACCACCGGGTCCACCAGCAGTGTGCGGTGCGCGGTGCTGTGGAACACGCCGAATTTGCCGGAAGCGTCGAGGGCGGTGAAGCCTTTGCGGCGCTCTTCGGCGGAGATTTCTACGATAGGCGCAGGGCCCATCTGGAAGGTACGGATCTGCTTGAAGCGCTGCTCGCCATCCGGGTCGCGGGCCATGAACCACTGGGCCAGGCCGCCCTTGGAGTTACCGATGATCAGCGAGATACCGCCCACCAACTGCGTGCTGGCGGTGACTTCAGCGTTACCGTCTTCGAGCAATTTGTAGCGACCGTTGAGGCTCTTGTCGCGCAGGCTGAACACGTCGGCCAGGGCGCGGCCGTTGATCACGTACAACCATTGCTGACGTGGGTCGATGAAGATCGCTTTCACCGGCTCGGTCATCTGCGGCAGTTCGATGCGCTTCTGCTCGCTGGTGACTTCGCCGGTCATCATGTTTTCTTCGCGGCTCAGGGACAGCACGTTCAAGTGCGAACCAGCGGAACCTGCAATCACCAAGGACGAGTCCGTGGCATTGAGGGCCACATGCTCCAGTGGGCGACCGGCGTCATCCAGCACGATCGGCGTTTCACCGTAAGGGTATTCGATCGCGGGGGTAATGGTTTTCTTGCCGTCCGGGTAGGACACCTTATAGGTGTGGCGGAATACCAGGGATTGGCCATTGGACAGGCCGAGGATCACCAGCGGGCTACCGGGCTGGTCTTCACCGATAGACGCAACGCTGGTGCCGGCGGGCAGTGGCAGGTCGACACGCTTGAGTTCAGCACCGGTTTCCACATTAAAGAACAACGCCTGGCCCTTGTCGGAAACCCGCATGGCGACTTGGTTCTGTTCTTCGAGGGAGATCATCAGCGGCTTGCCCGCGTCCTGGATCCAGGCCGGGGTCAGGGCGTCTTCCTTGGTCAATGAGGCACCCTGGAACAGCGGCGCGACGACGTAAGCCAGGAAGAAGAAAATCAGGGTGATCGCGCCGAGGACGGCGAGGCCGCCGACCAGCACATACCAACGGGTCAGGCGATCCTTGAGCGCGCGAATGCGGCGCTTGCGTTGCAGCTCAGGCGTATTGAAGTCAATGCGCTTGGGGGGAGAAGTCGTCGTCATGGTGGAATTGGCCAGATCATTCATGCGCACACCCTAGCGATCCTGTATGACAGAAAGATGACAGTGCAGTGACGCAACAAATCCGCCGCGAAGCTAGGCTGGCAGCGGACTAGAAAATTCGGATGCGGAGCCGGCAGGCCGGCCCCGCAGAGGCAATCAGTTGCCTTCTTTCAGACCCAGGTCAGCCAGGGCCTTGGCGGCGACTTTGGCTGGCAGTGGGATGTAGCCGTCTTTCACCACAACTTCCTGGCCCTGCTTGGACAGAACCAGCTTCACGAACTCAGCTTCCAGCGGGGCCAGAGGCTTGTTCGGGGCTTTGTTGACGTACACGTAGAGGAAACGCGACAGCGGGTATTTACCGTTCAGGGCGTTTTCTTCACTGTCTTCGATGAAGTCAGTGCTGCCTTTCTTGGCCAGGGCCACGGTTTTCACGCTGGCGGTCTTGTAGCCGATGCCCGAGTAACCGATGCCGTTCAGCGAGGAGCTGATCGACTGCACGACCGAAGCCGAGCCGGGTTGTTCGTTCACGTTTGGCTTGTAGTCGCCTTTGCACAGGGCTTCTTCTTTGAAGTAGCCGTAGGTGCCGGATACCGAGTTACGACCGAACAGTTGCACCGGCTTGTTGGCCAGGTCGCCGGTCACACCCAGGTCGCCCCAGGTTTTCACGTCGGCTTTGCCACCGCACAGGCGCGTCGAGGAGAAGATCGCGTCGACTTGTTCCATGGTCAGGTGCTGGATCGGGTTGTCCTTGTGCACGAACACGGCCAGGGCATCCACGGCAACCGGGATAGCGGTTGGCTTGTAGCCGTACTTCTGCTCGAAGGCCGCCAGTTCGGTGTCCTTCATCTTGCGGCTCATCGGGCCCAGGTTGGAGGTGCCTTCAGTCAGCGCAGGTGGCGCGGTAGCGGAGCCAGCAGCTTGAATCTGGATGTTGACGTTCGGGTATTCCTTTTTGTAACCCTCGGCCCACAGGGTCATCAGGTTAGCCAGGGTATCGGAACCGACGCTGGACAAGTTGCCCGACACACCAGTGGTCTTAACGTAAGCCGGAATTGCCGGATCAACACCAGCGGCCACCGCGTTGGCGGTCGCAACGCCAGCAGCGACAAAAGTCATTGCCGCCATCAAACGTTTCAGTTTCATGCCTTGCTCCTAGCAGATAGGGATAGTTGGATCGGGGCCAAGTATCGGGAGGCCGTGTGAACACTCTATGTCTGCAATGTGACAGTTAGATGAAAGGCCACTATCGGCAAGGTGAAGGGGCGCAGCGAGGAGTTGCCATCGCTCCCACGCAGGGCGCGGGAGCGAGCATGTCAAGGAATCAGCGTGCGCGCTTCCACAGATACCCACCCACCAACATCCCCATCACACACAGGGCAGCCACGTAGTAAGACGGCCCCATCGGGCTTTCCTTCATCAGCAGCGACACCGCCAACGGCGTCAGGCCGCCGAAAATGGCGTAGGCCACGTTGTAGGAGAACGACAACCCGCTGAAACGCACCACCGGCGGGAAGGCCTTGACCATGACGTAAGGCACTACGCCAATGGTGCCTACAAACAGACCGGTCAGCGTGTACAGCGGGAACAGCCAGTCCGGGTGAGCGATGAGGCTGTGATAGAGGGTCCAGGAGGTTGCCAGCAACAGCGCGCAACCGACGATCAGCACGCGGCCAGCACCGAAGCGGTCCGCCAGGGCACCCGAGGCTATGCAGCCCAGGCTCAAGGCGACGATGGCCAGGCTGTTGGCCTGCAGCGCAACGGTGGCGCTGAAGTGATAGACCGTTTGCAGCACGGTCGGGGTCATCAGGATGACAACGACGATACCGGCCGACAGCAGCCAGGTCAGCAGCATCGACAGCACAATGGCGCCCCGGTGATCCCGCAGTACTGCACGCAATGGCAGCTCGGCGGCCAGGGTCTTGCGTTGCTGCATCTCGGCGAAGATCGGTGTTTCATGCAGCCAGCGGCGCAGGTACACCGACAACAGGCCGAACACGCCGCCGAGCAGGAACGGGATACGCCAGGCGTAATCCGAGACCTGCTCCGGGCTATAAATAGTGTTGATCGCCGTGGCCACCAGCGAGCCCAGCAGGATCCCGGCCGTCAGGCCGCTGGTGAGGGTGCCGCAGGCATAGCCGATATGGCGTGGCGGAACGTGCTCGGAGACGAACACCCAGGCGCCGGGTACTTCGCCGCCGATTGCCGCGCCCTGGATAATGCGCATCAGCAGCAGCAGGACCGGCGCCCACAGGCCGATCTGCGCGTAAGTTGGCAGCAGGCCCATGATCAGGGTCGGCACGGCCATCATGAAGATGCTCAGGGTGAACATCTTCTTGCGGCCCAGCAGGTCACCGAAGTGCGCCATGATGATGCCGCCCAGGGGACGTGCCAGGTAGCCGGCAGCGAAGATGCCAAAGGTCTGCATCATGCGCAGCCATTCGGGCATGTCCACGGGGAAGAACAGTTTCCCGACCACGGTGGCGAAAAACACGAAAATGATGAAGTCATAAAACTCCAGCGCCCCGCCCAAGGCAGACAGCGACAGGGTTTTGTAGTCGTTGCGGGTCAGCGGGCGCGAAGGTTGCGCACTGCTTGCGGGCACGGAGGACATGGCAAGGCTTCTCTTATAGTAATCAGGACGGCAAGCGGGACTTGCGGCAGGTTTGGCAAGATAGCAAATCGCTAGAAAAAGCACAGCGTCGAGCGGATAACAGTTCCAGGCCGTGAAATATTCCACATTCCTGCTCTTTATCTGCACGCAGAAGCACAGTTGCCGGAAAAAGCCGCGATACAGCCGCCAATTGCCGACCAAATGAGCGCCCAGAGGTCGTCGTGGCGCCAGGGTCTCGATATACTCGGCCCTTGCAAGCGCAAGAACCGCAGTCTTGAGGGGCTGCTGTGCCAAAACGTCGTTGGGTGCCATCCAGCCGATTTGGCAGAGTTTCCCTTTAGTACGCCTTACGAGAAACGCATCACGCGGTGTATGTTGGTGCTGAAACGTTTTTTTCGAAGACGGCTATCCACTTGAAATACCCACGAAGCGTTACGGGTCAGAGGCCCTCGGCATGATCGAACTCGAACAAGAAGATCCTATCCCGCAAGGCGATCTAGCCCTGCAAATCACCGCGCTCCCGCGTGAAACCAACGGTTTCGGCGACATCTTCGGCGGCTGGCTGGTCGCGCAGATGGACCTGGCTGGCACCGCAATGGCCAGCAAGGTCGCAGGCGGCCGCGTGGCCACCGTGGCCATTGATCGCATGGCGTTCCTGGTGCCGGTCGCCGTGGGCGCGCAGCTGTCCTTCTATACCCAGGCCTTGGAAATCGGCCGCAGCTCGATCCAGATGATGGTCGAGGTGTGGAGCGACGACCCGCTGTCCAGCGAATGGCGCAAGGTTACCGAGGCGGTATTCGTGTTTGTCGCCATCGATGGCAGCGGTCGTACGCGTTCGGTTCCGTCGCGCGCACGTTAAACCTCACCGGGTTTTGACGGTCAATTGCCCCATTGCCTGCCATAAAGAGTGCTTTGTTATGCCGACGCCCCACGTTGAAACCGTGAAAATCGACGAACTGGATTGCTGGCGTATCCGCCACAAGGGTGCCGAAGTGATGGTGGCCCAACAAGGTGCGCATATCTTCAGTTACCAGCGTGACGGCGAGCAGCCGCTGATCTGGCCAAATCCTGAAGCGGTGTTCAAAAAGGGCAAGGGTATTCGTACCGGCGTACCGGTGTGCTGGCCGTGGTTTGGCGTGTTTGACCGCAACCCGCAGAGCGTGAAGGCAATGCGCCAGAGCGAGCAGCCAGCCGGCGCCCACGGCTTTGTGCGCACCGCGTTGTGGGAACTGGCCGCGACCGAGCTTGAAGGTGAAGCGCTCCGTGTGGACCTGGTACTGCCGGTGCCGGCAGGCGGCTTTCCTGGCTGGCCTCACCACGTTGACCTGACACTGAGCCTGCTGCTGGATGAGCAACTGCATATCCGCCTGACCAGCCACAACCGTGGCACCGACACCGTCACCCTCAGCCAGGCGCTGCACACCTACTTCGCTGTAAGCGATGTGCGCAATGTGCAGGTCGAAGGACTGGACGGGCGTGCCTATATCGACACCGCCGATGGCTGGACCGAGAAGACACAATCCGGCCTGCTGCACTTCACCGCCGAGACTGATCGCATCTACCTCGATACGCCGCCCCAGCTGAATATTGTCGACAAAGACTGGCAGCGTCGCATTCAGCTCACTGCCGAGGGTTCGAAATCGACAGTGATCTGGAACCCATGGACCGAACGCGCCAAGGCGTTTGATGACATGGCCGATGATGGGTGGAAAGGCATGCTGTGCATCGAAACGGCGAATGTACTGGACGATGTGGTGGTGCTGGCGCCAAGTGAGAGGCACACACTGCAGGTGAGCATCACTGCCATACCCTCGTAAACGTCACGGCTGACGTCCGTGACACGGGGGACGATGACATTACTATGTAGGTCCATATGCCAGAACAGCCTCGCTAAAGTGCGAAAATCGCACCTTATAGCAGAGGCAACACGATGGTCCCCTCTCCCCAGGAAGTACTGCAACAGCCCCCCGCCGACGTGGCCGAACTCATGGCCACGTGCAATAACACTCTTATCGCGACACTTAACGCTCAGCCCTCACTGACCTTTTGCGCAAATACGCAGGTATTGGAAGAGATCAACGGATTGTTTGATCGTTACTCAACCCAACACATCTACCTGAAATCCCCAGAAGACACCTTGACTGACCCGCCCACTGAGCACGACAGGGCGTTGATAGCCCTAGTGAATGATGCCTTGCATCAATGCCGAATTCCGGATTATTTCGACCCGCGTCATGACTTCTATCTCTATAAAAACAACACGTTCACTCGACTCGACGATACAAGCCAGCTAACCATCAGAACCCTGATAAATACCTTGCTGACGCCTGACTATTATCTGAATAGTCTCAACCGATACTGGAGCGCCAATCACAGCGCAACCCAGCAGCCGCATCAAAGCCTCATCGCTCAAACCGTCGCGCTGTTGATCCAGTGCGAGGCATCATTGAGATTCGAAACGGCCTCACTTGGCCCCGCCAGCGCTGCCCTGATACGGCAACTGAGCCCCCCCTCCCCGCCAGAAACGCTGAATATCTTTCACCTTGGCCTGCAAGATACAGCGCACACCGACGAAATTGCATTGATCGGTGCATTTGCCATCTGCACGTGGCCACCGGGCGAATACCCAACCGCCAACCCCACAGTGCTTTACCTGCCTGGCCATGGCCTGGCTGAATTTGCCAGCCCCATGGCACTGAAAACACATTTGAAGCAACGTCTTAAAAGCGTGCTTGGACGTCAGCAACTGATGGTCAGCGTCGCCCATCGGCAACACTCGGCGTTCGACAGTCTGGCGCAACGAGTAAGCCAAAGCGGGCGTGTCAATCTGATACCTGTCACTGCCACTGAGCACTTTTTCAACCTTCAGATCAACCTGCTAATCGCCAAGCAACGCCAGGATATCGAACACCATTGGTCCATCAGCCGCAGTGCTGCAGAGGGCATGATTGGAATAATCAACCAGGCGGCCGACCTTGTCCCGCTGCTGAACTTCAGCGCAGCCATCGAGCGATACGCCCGCAGGCACTTAACCCTCAACGCACGACGCAGGGAGCAGACACGCGCTGCTCAGCAACACCTGATACAGCAAAAAACCTACCGATCAATTGATTTCGCGGGGTTGCTGGTACAGCTGAAAAATCTCCAGGCGCACGCTGAGCAGCAGCCGCTGGCACAACAGTTCTTTAAACCTCATAGCCAATCACCGCTGTACAAAGCATCCGCGCCGGCAGTGAGCGTCTTGCAAAAACTGAAGAATGACATCGACTTTTCAGCCTGGCTGAGCGAGCGCTTGAGAGCAAAAGAGGAGGGCTGGAATTCTTTGGTCACAATCGAAAAGCTCATCAATAACCTGCCGCCCGTGGTGGATTCACCACTCACTCGCTTTACCATTCAGGACGTGCTGCTGCCACTGAGCGAGGTGCCCAGATACTGGCGCAATGATATCCATGTACTGATAGCGGCGCGGCGCGACATTGGTGATGGTATTCGAGAAGACGGCACTGTCCGGCTTGATCTTGCGCTCAAGTTCTACGGTGCCCACGTCGCCACCGATGACCCGCTCCAGCGAGTGATTACGGTACTGCAGGAGCGCGCCGCCACGCTATCACTGGAGATGGAGGAAGGCCGCTTACCTTTTGACGACATCATTGACGAGCAAGATGATGCCCGCCTGCGACGCTGGCTTGATCACCATCAATTGACGGCTCCCCGTTCAATATTCATGCAACTGACCGAAGATTTTTTGACGCCACAACGCGAAGTAGAGGCATTGAGGACACCCACGGTGATACTCGAACAATGGCTCAATACTCCGCAATGCTTAGCGTTAGGCAAACAACTGGTCAAGGAACTGGATTGGTATACGGCCGAAGATGAAACACCACCGGTAAAAGTACTACGCGACTTGGTCTGGCGGGCACTTTACCTGCACGTTGAGGGCCCAACTGGCAGTGCTCAAGAGGCTGTCGCCGGGGAACAAATAGCAACGTCACGGCACTGGGGTAACAGCTATAGCTTTATTCGCCGACACATTGAGCAGTCCCTCAGCCGCAAGCACCAACTCACCCCCGGCGGTGTGCAACTGGCCCTGCGCTTGGTGCAACAGGCTTCTCCTGCGGAAATCTGGGTGAGGGGCATTCCCGACGATCTGCATTACGCCAGCTCCATCGCCTGGGTGAACTTCAAGGCTGGCGTGACGCTTGCGCAAGCGATTGCACCCGGCGCTGCGCAACACATGACATTCCAACAATTGCTCGGGCTGCTGGCAACAGCAAGCCAGAGCGCGACGCCTGAGCAAAAAATAGTCATTTCGTTAGCTAGATTGGGGCCAACGCTGGAATGGGCCAAAGCGAATGGAGTACTAACAACTGAAAAAGCCGACATCACCCCTGAACAAGCCCAATTGGCCGTAGAAGCCTTGGAGCAACACGAGCACGAAATAATCCAGGCAACCGAAACGATTGCTCAAAACCCTCCTGGCCGCTGGCGCTTTACCACGGATGAAGCATTCGACCGCGGGTTCAGTGATTACCTGAGCGGGGTCAAAGAAGCCTACAAAACCTTGATCAGAGCCTTGCTGCCTAACCTGCCGTTGTCTGATCGTAACGCCATCGAAAACGGCCAGGTAACACTATATGCACTGCGCCAGGAGCTTCGCGACTTGCAAGTTCAGCACGAAACTGCGCAGAACATCGCTGCCGCCAGAGGCCGCCACGGTTTCATCATCCGAGCCCAGGTCAATCACCATACTACTTATTATGAGGTGTTCCCCCGGGCTGCATTGATCCGCGCGCGCCCAGATATTCAAACGCTGACGATCAACGGCGAAATTGTCGTGAGAAGAACGGGGGGCTCAACCCGCTCGAGCAGGGGAACCTTTCGACTTGCGACCTCCCTGCCGTTCGACTGGGCAGCCTACCAACACGGCCAACGCCCTCGGGACGCTGTGTCCAGCCTTGTGATCGCCGAGCAGATCGGACACGTGTTACCAGCCACCGCACCCGCTCCTTCCGAGACTGGGCGAACAGTACAATCCGGGTCTTCAGTGCGCAGTCGACAGCTGGCAACCATCGTTGCCAACGATCTATTTCACACTGACGAATCTCAGCTCAAATTGGCTGCCCAGCGTAACGTTTCCGAGTTTGATGCCGCACAACAAGCCGTTGACGAAATGATCGACTACGCCAAGATGCTCGTACCCTTCTGGGGCGGTATCGAGGACATCCTCTCGGGTGATCCGCAACGCGTGGAGCGCGGAGGGTTATCGTTGTTCACCGACTTGATCTCCTCCATATCTCCACTCAGTACTTTCGTTGGCGGTTCGGTACGCATGATTGCACAAGCAGCAAGAATCAGTTTTCAGGCCGCGTTGCCGAGGTTCGCCACCCTCACCAAAACGCTCTTGTTGGGCGCCCTCAGAGAGTTAAACCCGCTGGAAGCCGTGCCATCTCTGCTCAAACTCGCGGGCTTAAGTATGTTGCGGCTCAGCGCTGCCGGCATGCGTCAGGTAGACGCAGGCGTGGCGTTGTTCAAAAAAACCCTCATCAATCCCACGATCGTACCCCCCGGCCGAGCACTACAGTCGGTAGACCCGCGAGTCTGGAAACCCCTTGAACCGCAGGACAGCCTGTTCACCGTGGCCGGCATGGACCATGTTCCCATGCGCAGTGTCGGGACCGACCTGTTGCCCGAGTATCGCCTGATCAACCCACGGACCAATACCGTGTTCGGCCCCCGGTACATTCCAGTGGGGGCAGAGGGCCTGCAACGAATTCCGGATATTGACGACTACATCGCCCCCCTCTCGTATGAACAAACCGCGGAATTCAGCCGTCGGGCCAACGGTGTCTATGATGGAAAAAATCAGCAGAGCTATGTTCGCTCACGCGGCCAATGGTACGTCGTCGACACTCGCTACAGCCTCACAGGTGACACTGAGTTCTATATTGTTCACCCGCACAACAAGACTCGCCCAATTTACCGCGTCGTCAATAAGGACGGGAGTTGGCTGCCGGTCGACGAAAGCGGGCATGCTGGCGGGAAAAGGTTGGAGGAGCTTAGAAAAGCGAATGCTGCAAAGTCCGCCGGCTACGGGAAAGAGTTCGAGAAGATGAATATCGCCACAAACCGGCTGGATGAGGCCGCCAAATCGACGGAATTCAACACCACAAACGCTCTGTTTGATAGATCTCTCCTGCACTGGGAGGCCACTAAAGAACTGGGGATGCTGCACACGAAGAACAACGTATTGCCAGTATTCGTACCCGAAGATTTTGTTACCACACCGGACCTCGGCAGGGCGCGACTGATCGGGAGCATTGATACGGCTGACAATCTCAGCCCGCGCTATACGGCAGTCATTGATAGCCTGGAAGGCTACTTGGACGCTCAGAAGAAACATCTTCAACGGTTGTTGGATACCGGCGGCATAAGTAAAAAAGACGCAAGGTATAAAGAGTTCACCGTTTTTTTTGTCTCTAAAAAAAAGGCCGTGGGCACCATAATCGAACAGGCCACGGTGTTTAAGTCATTACTGGACGAAGACTTGGAACGCATGCTGGATGCCCTGGATAAGCTCCCAGTGAAAAAAGCCGGGCCTTCACGCGCGACCCTCCCACCGCCTGGCGCGGCGAAACCGCCGTCCGCCTCCCCCGTGCCGCAGGCGCCCGTGAACCCTGCGCCGAAAGATCAACTCTCGATAATGATCGCCGGCGATGAGCCCCGCACCTCTCTCACCGTCGTCGCCAAGCCGAGAGCCGGGAATAATGATGTCGCCGACGTTTTCGATGCGGATGGTAAGCGCATCCTCACCTATATCAAGGTCGGCGAAGACAAGCTCTGGATCAGATCGACCATCCACATCGAAGAACCGAGTGGATTGGCCTCTTCCAGCCAGGCGACTATTACCCAGCAGCTGGAAGGTGCGGTCGAGAAAATGCAACACATGATTGAGGAGCATAATGACCTCATCGTGTTTTACCGGAACAAAGCTGCAGCCGAACCCGCGGGTGCCGAAGCCCTCATCAGGTCCGGCGGGACCAAGCTCAATCAGGGAGCCGATGACCTTCAGGCGGCGTGCATCGCCATTACCGATGAGGCAACCAAAAAAGTTCTGCTGGAGCAAGTGGCCCACTTCAGGGAGACCGCAACCAACTACAACATTATGGCGAAAATCGTGCGTGTGAATCTGACTGTCAACCAAGCGCCCAATGCCAATGCGCTGGAGTTCTTGCACGACCAACCGGGAGTTCTGAGGATCCGCAAGACCCAGAATCGAGTTGCAGTTACCCGCGAGATACAAGAGCCTGGCAGCCGAACATGGACAAAAGTCCCCGACTTTCTGGACGAGTTCGAGATTTGCGCCAAGGATAGAATATGGGCCTATGCTCAAATACACTTTGAACAGGCCGCGCACAACGTCCCCGCCAGATGTCAGCTTATAACACCGGACCAGCGAGCGCTGAGGGCGGACGTTCAAACCCATGCTGCTCGCGAACGCTCGCGCTTGGATATTCACCGCACAGAGATCGATTGGTCAAAGGCCAGTAGGATGTTTTACCCAGCGCTGCCAAAATGAATCGACGCGCTCGTCATCTGCACCGGTACGTGGGACGACAACGGGTTAAAGATCCGACTCTTTGACCACCCGCACTTTCCCGGCATCCAGGGCATAGGCAGCATCGGCCAAGTCGTTGTTGACCTTCTCAACCTTGAGGGTGCCGGTGACCCACAGCGGCGTGTAGATATCATCCAGCTTCAGCCCCTTGGGATAACGCACCAGCACCAACTGGTTAGGCGGCGGTGGCGGCACGTGGATGCAGGCGCCTGGGTACGGCACCAGGAAAAACAACGTGCTGCGCCCCTTGGCGTCGGTTTCCAGTGGCACGGGATAACCGCCGATACGGATGTTCTTGCCATTCATGGCGGCCACGGTCTTGGTGGAATACATCACCGCCGGCAAGCCTTTGCTCTGTTTCAGGCCACCTTTGTCGGTGAACGTGCCTTGGGCTTCGGGAGAGTTGTGGTCGATCTCGGGCATGGCTTCGAGGGCTTTTTGATCCGACAGCGGCATCAGGTCGAGCCAGTCGGTTTCCGGCAGTTCGCCGGCGTGGACCAGGCCAGAGCCCAGTAGCAGGAGGGTAAACAGAAGACGGCGCATGGAGAGGCTCGACAAGGTTAACAGTGTCGGCATTCTAGCCCCCTGCGCCTGCGCAGCGCAGAGGGCCGTGACGCTAAATTATTTTTTTCGCAGCAGACCGTAGATCACCAGCAGCACGATGGCGCCGATCAGCGCGCCGAGGAAGCCGGCGCCCTGGCCTGCCTGGTAGATGCCCAGGGCCTGACCACCGTAGGTGGCGACCAGGGAACCTGCGATACCCAGCAGGATGGTCATGATCCAGCCCATGCTGTCGTCGCCAGGCTTGAGGAAACGCGCGAGCAGACCGACGATCAAGCCGATGAAGATGGTTCCGATGATACCCATGGCATTTCCCTCTGATTGAATGTGAGTCATGGCAAAGCCTAGTCAGGCTTTGCCATCCTGCAATCAGAGAGACGGCGGCAACCAATGGTTCCCGCCGATCCTTGGGTTATTGCTCGGCGATCAGCGCCTCGACCTTGAGGATCTGCGCCTCGAGGGTCGCACGGTCATTGCAACGCAGGTTGGCGTGGCCGACTTTGCGCCCGGCCTTGAAGGCCTTGCCGTAGTGATGCAGGTGGCAGTCGTCGATAGCGATGACTTTTTCCACCGGCGGTACCACACCGATAAAATTGAGCATGGCGCTCTCACCGACCTTGGCGGTGGAGCCCAGCGGCAAGCCCGCGATGGCCCGCAGGTGGTTCTCGAACTGGCTGCACTCGGCGCCTTCGGTGGTCCAGTGTCCGGAGTTGTGCACACGCGGGGCGATTTCATTGGCCTTGAGGCCATCGTCGACTTCAAAGAACTCGAACGCCATCACGCCGACGTAATCCAGTTGCTTGAGCACACGACTGGAATAGTCTTCGGCCAGGGCTTGCAGCGGGTGATCGGTGCTGGCCACGGACAGCTTGAGGATCCCGCTGTCGTGGGTGTTGTGCACCAACGGGTAGAAGCGGGTTTCACCGTCACGGGCACGCACGGCGATCAGCGAGACTTCGCCGGTGAACGGTACGAAGCCTTCGAGCAGGCAGGCTACGCTGCCCAGCTCGGCGAAGGTGCCGACCACATCGGCGGCGGTGCGCAGGACTTTCTGGCCCTTGCCGTCGTAACCCAGGGTGCGGGTTTTCAGCACGGCCGGCAGGCCGATGCTGGCGACTGCAGCGTCCAGGTCTGCCTGGGACTGGATATCGGCGAAGGCCGGGGTCGGGATGCCCAGGTCCTTGAACATGCTCTTCTCGAACCAACGGTCGCGGGCGATGCGCAGGGCTTCGGCGCTCGGGTACACCGGCACGAACTGCGACAGGAAGGCGACGGTTTCAGCCGGGACACTTTCGAACTCGAAGGTCACCAGGTCAACTTCGTCGGCCAGTTGGCGCAGGTGGTCCGGGTCGCTGTAGTCAGCGCGCAGGTGTTCACCCAGGGCAGCCGCACAGGCGTCCGGCGCCGGGTCCAGGAAAGCGAAGTTCATCCCCAGCGGGGTTCCCGCCAGGGCCAGCATGCGGCCCAGTTGGCCGCCACCGATTACACCGATTTTCATCGTCAATAACCTCAGGCGATGCGTGGGTCTGGATTGTCCAGCACGCTGTCTGTCTGCTCAGCACGGAATTTTTTCAGCACCGCATGGAACTGCGGGTGCTTGGCGCCCAGGATGCTGGCGGACAGCAACGCGGCGTTGATCGCGCCCGCTTTGCCGATCGCCAGGGTGGCCACCGGGATACCGGCCGGCATCTGCACGATGGACAACAGCGAGTCCACGCCCGAGAGCATCGCCGACTGCACCGGCACACCGAGCACGGGCAGGTGGGTCTTGGCCGCGCACATGCCTGGCAGGTGCGCTGCACCGCCGGCACCGGCGATGATCACCTCGATGCCACGGGATTCTGCTTCATCGGCATACTGGAACAGCAAATCCGGAGTGCGGTGGGCGGAGACCACTTTCACTTCGTAGGGAATGCCGAGTTTTTCCAGCATATCGGCGGTGTGGCTAAGGGTGGACCAATCGGACTTGGAGCCCATGATCACGCCAACCAATGCACTCATCGTCGTGCCTCTTCTCTCTGGGCGCCCGAAGGCGCGTCAAAAAACAACAAGCCACGCGGGAAATCCGGCGTGGCTTGTTGTACGAAATTTGGCCGGTTGGACCGGCCGAAGGCCGCGCAGTATACCGTAACGCAGTAGATATACAGCCCCTCAAAACGACCATTTGTCTTGCATCGTTAAAACGCTGATTCTTGACTGAAAAATCAACAAATGAAACACCTTGGGCGCGCAAAACTTCTTCGTCTGATTTCGAATTTTTATTCGACGAGCACAGAAACTGACTACAGGGTTTGAGTACTCATCACCGCAAAAAATCAACAACACAACCCTTATTATTTAAATGACTACGCAAACTGATTTGCATACCCCATAGACTAGTAAGGATTGCTACCATGACTGCACCTGAAGACGAAAATTTATCTATACCCTCGCCGGCGAGCATTACAACGATGTCCTCCCCTTATCCGGCGTTTATTTTGGAGAAGCTGTACAAAAACGTCATACATACAATAAGTAGCTCACCCTACCTTGTGCAAAATGCATACAGGTTCTTGGAGGAGGCCATCACGCCCTTCGCCGGAGGAAAGTCGGTGGACGAGATTTTTTACTTGCCCCCGCAAGCATCGCCATCTCCTATGTCAACAGCAAATCCGGGCACACTCAGAAGCATCTTCGAATCGATAGTATTTATCAATACCCCCTTGACCACCTACAGCCAAGCCTGCGAGTTTTATTACAACAGCGCTGGGACACTGCACAAACTCCACTCCGCGTTCCAGCGTGCAGTCAAAAACGCACTCTTTAAACTTCAAGGCATTCAGTTCTATCTGGATCGCATGGATAATTTCTGGGCCGCCAGGCACGAAGCCTATCCCTACACGAACAAAGAGTATATGGCCCGTTCACTGGCTGCGCAGATACAGTGCGCGAGCATGGTTAAAAAAAATGATCTTTCTCTCAATTTGGAGAGTGTCGACTTAATCTTGCGCCTTGCACACTTAACTATAATGCCTGAAGCGTATGCCTACAGAGTGTCGCTTACGCAGTCGGCAAATGCCGCTGACATTTCGCTTGTCGGTGCTTTTCTCATTACGAGAAAACCTGAAGATACTGTCGGCAGCCTGAATCCCTGCGTGCTGTATATGCCCGGCGTAAAATTACAGCAATTCGATTCAATTTCCATGATGAAAACGTACCTGGCGACTCACCTGATAAACCCCATGGCGCCTCAGAACCCATTTTTACACTGCGTCTCATTGCATCAGCAGCGTGTCCTCGAAGATTTGATCAATCGAAGACTCTTGGATGTACAGAACATCACCCTGTCGCCTTTTCCAATCGACCAACACTTCTTCAGCGACCACATACAAGCGTTGATCGACCAACAAAAACAAGATCTTATTTATCGTTGGTCACAGACAAATCGCCCAGTGGCAACCACGACGAATCGGGACGACTTCCAGCCTCGTTATATATTGAACTATGAGTCTTTTTTATTCTTCAGAGACACGTTGCATAATCATGCGATTCCTGCATTGGAGGCCTGGCAGCAAGGCCAGTTGCCCGCCGCAGTGACAGAGCCAGTACCGGAGCTGGAGCCAACCCCCACTCTATTAAAACCCATCAGGCTGCATGTAATCTTTCATAAAGATCTGGAGCCTAACGCCTTGACAGTTTTTCCAGGTTTTATGTTTAACTGGCCCGTCCTTCCTCGCAACTTCTTATTAATGAAAGACAATTATTTCTCTTGGCTCATTACCGAACTTGAGAACATCTCAAGCCGTAAAGTCGAGCTTATCGAGATCAAAAAGGAGGTCGCGCCTGAGCTCTACAATTTCAACTACACATCAATAACCATAAAGGACGCCTCGGCTCGCTGGAAAAAAGCGGTAACTCAATACTTGGAGAGAACATCACAAACAACGTCACCACTCGACAAGTTTATTCTGCTCACCTACTCTGACCCAGTACCCTTTCAGTATGCAGGTTTAGCCAATAAAACTGGAGGGCAGTTTGCGGTCGCGTCAATCCTGCGCTACAACACATTCGCGCACGAAGTAGGGCACCTGCTTGGCGCAGAACATGACGCAGCAGCAGTAATCTACGACGGCTGGTGGAGTGACACACTTATGAGTACAAGTGCATGGAGGGTCTTTCGTACAACAGCCTATCGCTTTAGCGACAAGAACAGAGAGCTTATTAAGACTTACCTCTGTCAATTCGATTAATTAGCACAGCGGCCCTGCCAACTGAATGGGGGTACCGCCGTATCGACCTTGATCCCTCAGCTGGCGGGGCTCGCTGCCCCGCCTTCCAACTTGCGCCACAGCAACCTCACATTCGCCTTGCGCACCAATGCACAGCGATACAGGCGAATTTCCAGCGGCACATGCCACTGCGGGCCGCCGCACACTACCAACTCACCGCGAGCCAACTCCGCCCTCACGCTCAGTTGCGGAACCCAGGCGATGCCCAGGCCTTCCAGCGCCATGCTCTTGAGGCTGTCGGCCATGGCGGTTTCGTAAACGGTGGTAAAGCGCAAGGCACGCTGGCGCAGCAACAGGTGTACAGAGCGCCCCAGAAAAGCACCGGCGCTGTAGGCCAGCAGCGGCACGCTACCCTCACCCTCCAAGTCGAACAACGGTTTGCCATCGGCATTGGCGGCGCACACCGGAAGCATTTCAGTATTGCCCAAGTGCAGCGAGGGGAAGATTTCAGGGTCCATCTGCATCGCCGCATCCGGGTCGTAGAACGCCAGCATCAGGTCGCAACCGCCTTCGCGCAGGGCGTGCACAGCATCGCCGACGTTGGTCGCAACTAACCGCGTGGCGATGTTCAACCCTTCGTTGCGCAGTTGCGCGATCCAGCGCGGAAAGAAGCCCAGGGCCAGGGAGTGGGCCGCCGCCACTTGCATGACCTCGCCCTGCCCGCCTTCCAGGTGATGCAAATGGCGCAGCACTTCACCGAGCTGTTCGACCACCGTGCGCGCAGTCACCAGGAACAACTGCCCCGCTGCCGTCAGCTCAACCGGTGTGCGCGAACGGTTGACCAGAGTCAGGCCCAACGCGGCTTCCAGGCTGCGGATACGGCGGCTGAACGCCGGCTGGGTGACGAAGCGCCGCTCTGCCGCCTGTGAAAAGCTGCGGGTTGCCGCCAGGGCGCTGAAGTCTTCCAGCCATTTGCTCTCAAGGTTCATTGCTGCCTCCCGTGGGTACGCACCATTTTGGCACACACGCCCGCCATGATAACCGGGTCACACCGACATTATGCCGTTTGTGCATAGGCCAGTGTTTAACAGCATTGGCCCAAAAAGTTCTACAAGCCTAGCATTCGCAGCGTTCCGGCCAGTTCCGGGTCCATATCGAGATGATTTCCGTCATGTCCTCCGCTGCATCTTTCCGCACAGAAAAAGACCTGCTTGGCGTACTCGAAGTACCTGCCCAAGCGTATTACGGCATCCAGACCCTGCGAGCGGTGAATAACTTCCGCCTCTCGGGCGTACCGATTTCGCATTACCCGAAATTGGTGGTCGGCCTGGCAATGGTCAAGCAAGCGGCGGCTGACGCCAACCGCGAGCTGGGCCAGCTCAGCGAAGCCAAGCACGCTGCCATCAGCGAAGCCTGTGCCCGTCTGATCCGCGGCGATTTCCACGAAGAGTTCGTGGTGGACATGATTCAAGGCGGCGCTGGCACTTCAACCAACATGAATGCCAACGAAGTCATCGCCAACATCGCGTTGGAGGCCATGGGCCACAACAAGGGCGAATACCAGTACCTACACCCCAACAACGACGTGAACATGGCGCAGTCCACTAACGACGCCTACCCAACCGCGATCCGCCTGGGTCTGCTGCTGGGCCATGACGCGCTGCTGGCCAGCCTCGATAGCCTGATCCAGGCATTCGCCGCCAAAGGCGTCGAGTTCGGCCACGTGCTGAAAATGGGCCGCACCCAACTGCAAGACGCCGTGCCGATGACCCTCGGCCAGGAATTCCGCGCCTTCGCCACCACCCTCGGTGAAGACCTGGCCCGCCTGAAAACCCTGGCGCCAGAGCTGCTGACCGAAGTGAACCTGGGCGGCACCGCTATCGGTACCGGCATCAACGCCGATCCGCGTTACCAGGCCCTCGCCGTACAGCGCTTGGCCCTGATCAGCGGCCAGCCACTCGTCCCTGCGGCCGACCTGATCGAAGCCACCTCCGACATGGGCGCCTTCGTCCTGTTCTCCGGCATGCTCAAGCGCACCGCCGTGAAGCTGTCGAAGATCTGCAACGACCTGCGCCTGCTGTCCAGCGGCCCACGTACCGGCATCAACGAGATCAACCTGCCGGCCCGCCAGCCAGGCAGCTCGATCATGCCCGGCAAGGTCAACCCGGTGATCCCGGAAGCCGTGAACCAAGTGGCGTTCCAGGTCATCGGTAACGACCTGGCCCTGACCATGGCAGCCGAAGGCGGCCAACTGCAACTGAACGTGATGGAGCCACTGATCGCTTTCAAGATCTTCGACTCGATCCGCCTGCTGCAACGCGCCATGGACATGCTGCGCGAGCACTGCATCGTCGGCATCACCGCCAACGAAGCCCGCTGCCGCGAACTGGTGGAACACTCCATCGGCCTGGTCACCGCGCTGAACCCCTACATCGGCTATGAAAACGCCACCCGCATCGCGCGCATCGCCCTCGAAAGCGGCCGCGGCGTGCTGGAACTGGTGCGTGAAGAAGGCCTGCTCGACGACGCTATGCTCGACGACATCCTGCGCCCCGAAAACATGATTGCCCCACGTTTGGTCCCGTTGAAGGCCTAAGCGTTTGTTGCACCGCTCACCAGGTTGAGGGACTAGACACCTCTCACCTTTTGAGGGCCTGAAGGCTCGTTCTTCAGGCCCTTTTTTTTGCCTCAAGGTTGTGAAATGACGCTCATAAAAAATCCAATATCGCCCTGCAAACCCTCCTTGCCCGACGCCTGCGTGCTGAAACCTTTAATCGGCCTGTGCAGACGGATCACGCGCTCCTAGGTATAGTGCCGCCCCTCTTCGCGTCAGAGATCGTCGGTAACGAGGTCCTGGACAGCGCGAAACCGCATGAATAACAACACCCGCAAAAGGATTGGGGTCGAAACGTCGTGCACTGCCTGGTGCCATACGACGTGTCGGACCGTCCTGCGTTTGCCATTAGAAAAATCAGCGAGGAACACTCCATGCTCGAAGTCATCAACGACTTCCTCTCAGGGAAAGTACTGATCGTGCTCATTGTCGGGCTCGGCGGTTATTTCACGATTCGCTCGCGTTTCGTTCAGTTGCGCCACTTTTTCCACATGTTCTCGGTGTTCAAAGACAGCCTCAAGAGCAGCTCCGGCCAGCTCAGCTCGTTCCAGGCGCTGATGCTCAGCCTGGCCGGCCGCGTCGGTGCCGGTAACATCGCCGGTGTCGGTATCGCCGTGACCCTGGGTGGCCCCGGTGCCGTGTTCTGGATGTGGGTCACTGCGCTGGTAGGCATGTCCTCAAGCTTTATCGAATGCTCCCTCGGCCAGCTGTACAAGCGCACCGACGCAGAAGGCACTTACCGTGGCGGCCCGGCCTACTACATCCAGCACGGCCTGCAGAAGCGCTGGCTGGGCATGGTCATGGCGTTCCTGCTGCTGGTGACCTTCGGCTTCGCCTTCAACGGCCTGCAAGCCCACGCTGTGACGCACTCGCTGAACAACGCCTTCGGCCTGGACACCACCTACACCGGCCTGGCACTGGCGGTACTGCTGGGCCTGGTATTCATCGGCGGGATCAAGCGCATCGCCTCGATCGCCGATTTGCTGGTACCGGTCAAGACCCTGGTCTACATCGCCGTGACCCTGTACGTGATCGTGCTGCAATTCGACCACGTACCGGCCATGCTCGCGACCATCGTCAAGAGCGCTTTTGGCCTCGACCAAGCCTTCGGCGGCCTGGTAGGCAGCGCAATCATCATGGGTGTGAAGCGCGGCGTGTTCGCCAACGAAGCGGGCTTGGGCAGTGCGCCTAACGTGGCGGCGGTGGCTTCGGTAGAGCACCCGATCGCCCAGGGCGTGGTGCAGGCGTTCAGCGTGTTCCTCGACACCTTTGTGATCTGCACCTGCACCGCGTTGCTGATCCTGCTTTCCGGCTTCTACACCCCAGGCTTCGAAGGCGACGGCATTGCCCTGACCCAGAACTCCCTGGCGGCGGTTGTCGGCGACTGGGGCCGCATGTTCATCTCGGTGGCCCTGGCGTTGTTCGTGTTCACCTCGATCATGTACAACTACTACCTGGGCGAGAGCAACCTGCGCTTCCTGGTGGGCAACAACCGCAAAGTGCTGATGGGCTACCGTGCACTGGTGCTGGTGCTGATTTTCTGGGGTTCCATCGAGAACCTGAGCACCGTGTTCGCCTTTGCCGACATCACCATGACCATGCTGGCGTTCGTCAACCTGTTCGCCCTGGCGTTCCTGTTCAAGATCGCCATGCGCATCCTGAACGACTACGACAACCAGCGCGCAGCGGGTATCAAGACCCCGGTATTCGACTCCAGCCAGTTCCCTGACCTGGACCTGGATCGCAAGGCCTGGCCGGCGAACCCGGTGAAGCCTGAGCCAACGGCTCAAGCATCGGCAGAACTGAACGCCCAAGCGCAACGCTAAGCGCAGTCAACCTAGATAGATGACACGCCGCCCGGCCTTGGGCATGCTCTGGGCCCGGCGGCGTTTTTCGTTCAGGAGATTTTTCGATGCAATCAGCTAACAATGTGATGGTGCTCTACACCGGCGGTACCATCGGCATGCAGGCCAGCGCCAATGGCCTGGCACCCGCGTCCGGTTTCGAAGCCCGCATGCGCGCGCAACTGGCCAACCAGCCCGTGCCCGCCTGGCGCTTTCGCGAAATGTCGCCGCTGATCGACAGCGCCAACATGACTCCCGCCTACTGGCAGCAGCTGCGCACTGCCGTGGTCGAGGCCATTGATGAGGGCTGCGACGCCGTACTCGTCCTGCACGGCACCGACACCCTGGCGTACAGCGCCGCCGCCATGAGCTTTCAATTGCTGGGCCTGTCGGCACCGGTGGTGTTCACCGGCTCCATGCTGCCTGCCGGCGTACCCGATAGCGATGCCTGGGAAAACGTCAGTGGCGCGCTGGCAGCCTTGGGGGAAGGCTTGGTGCCAGGCGTGCACCTGTTCTTCCACGGCATGCTGATGGCGCCGACCCGCTGCGCGAAGATCCGCAGCTTCGGCCGCAACCCGTTCGCCGCCTTGCAGCGCCAGGGCGGTGTGGCGCGTGCCGAATCCCTGCCGACCCCACTGGATTACCGCCAACCCAAGGCCCTGGCGACAGTCGGCGTATTGCCCCTGGTGCCGGGTATCGGCGCGGCGCAGTTGGATAGCCTGATTGGCAGCGGCATTCAGGCACTGGTGCTGGAATGCTACGGCAGCGGCACCGGCCCCAGCGACAACCCCGAATTCCTCGCCAGCCTGCGCAAAGCGCGGGACCACGGCATTGTGGTCGTCGCCATCACTCAATGCCATGAGGGCGGGGTGGAGCTGGATGTCTATGAAGCCGGCAGCCGCCTGCGCGAAGCAGGTGTGGTGTCGGGCGGCGGGATGACCCGGGAAACCGCGTTCGGCAAACTCCAGGCCTTGATCGGTGCTGGTCTGCCCTTCGAGCGTATCGGGCCATTGCTTGAAGCCAACCTGTGTGGCGAATTGGATTGAACGTCGAGACATAAGCACCGCCTGCCTGGCTGAGCGCTTTCTAGCATGGAACCCCCGAGGCTTTGCCTCGGGTCGTTTCCATCCTAATGCTCGCCAGGACTCTGTATGACCACCACCCCTTCATCCCCCACACCGCAAAACGGCGACAGCCCCAACCCTACCGCCGCCCTGCTCACTCAACTGGCCATCGGCCCTGATTTTCGAGAAGTCGCCGCCGTGTTGTTGCGCCAGCAGCTGCGCGAACGCTACCCCAGCCTGGATATCGATCCCGACACCGCCATGGTGGTCTACCCGGTCTGGCAGGTCGTCGAAGACCAGGTGCTCGTCGCCGAGCCCCGCTACCACTCCCTGACCGGCATCCTGGCCCGGCAGGCCATCACGAAAGAACCCTGCCTGTTTATTGAAGGCGAGCATTTCCTGACCCAACAGCCGCTCACCGTGCCCCCCGCCCACTTGCCCGTGCGTATCGGCGACATCGCCTACATGCTCAATCTCCTGGCGCCGGTGATGCTGCGGGGTTACCAGGCACAACAGCTGGTGTTCTGGAACCAGTCCAGTGCCGCAGGTAACGGCCCCCACTGGCACAAGCTGTCGAGCGTGTTGCGCGAATTCTGGAATGTGCAGCAGGTGCCCGGCTGGAGCGCAGAGGATTGCCGCCTGGCGCGCCAGCTGTTCCACGCCCCGGACCCGGCCAGTCGCCCCGGCCTGCGCGCCTGCGTGGTCGACATCGACTGGGTGCAGGACGACGGCAGCCTCAGCCATTACGACGGGCACCTGGTCGCCGTATTGATTGGCAAGGAAGCCGGACGCGACGTCATCCTGACCCATTCGCTGCCACCGATGTACGATAAATACGCCTCCCTCGAGCAGCTGGGCCAGGCTTTGCCAGCGAAGCTGAGCAGCCCGATGTACGGCAAGAGAATCCAATGGCGTTTGCTGGAGCCTGAGGGCAATTTTTTCGACCAGTTGGCCTGTGCCCTGATTGCCCTGCAGATCAAGGCCATCGGCAATATCGATTTTTCCAACGACGTGACCGTCAGCAATGACCATGCTGCCCTGGCCGCCCCACCCAGCGACGGCCAGGAGACAGACACCAACCTCGACTGGTTCGAGCAACAACTCCCGGACTGGCTGAGCCAGGCCTCCACCTCGGACCTGAATGCTTACTCACGCCACTTCAAGGACCTGGCTGCCCTGCACAGCCTGAATGCCGGCAAACAGTACCAGGACGGTATCGCGCCCATCCGCCAGTACGCCCTCGATACCTTGAAAGCTGAAATGCTCAAGGCCCATCCCGACGCCGCCAACCTGATGCTGGACAAGCTGGAGATCGTGGTCCAGAGCCTGGTGGTTTGGGGCACCTTCACCGTCCCGGGCCAAGTCGAAACCAGCGTCTTCGATCTCGCCGACCTGGCCCTGCAGAACCTGATCGCGTTGCCCCTGGGCAACAAGACCCTGCGCGAAAAGAACGGCCGCGCGCTGCCCGCCTGGCTGACCGTCACCTACCTCGAAAGCCTGATCACTCGCGTCAACATCGGCAGCGCCTACCCGGCACTGATCAAGCGCACCCTGCTGGACGATGCCACGGAGTCGACTCGCCGCCAGCAGCTCTACACCGCCCACCTTCGGGTTCAGTTACCGTTGCTGGCGCTGCAATACAAGATCCGCCGCGAGGCCGGGATTGATGAGCGCGGTTATCGCTATGTCGCCGCCCTGATGGAAACCGACAGCAGCAAGCGTCAAGTGGAAGGCCAGACGATTGTCCTGCGCCAGCTCGCTTTCATGCCCAAGCGCCGCACCGAGGCGAACCAGGACATGGTAGCCAACATGTTCATTATCGGCCCCCAGGACCTGCACGCCGGGCCGTGTCTGCTCTATCGCCCGTTGCTCGACCAACCATTGGCCCAATACCCCACGCCCACCAACTTGCTCTACGCCATCGCACAGTCCGCCAGCCTGCGCGAGTCCGTACTGGCCTGGCTGCCCGACGCGGTGCGCAACGACTACAGCCAGTATGTGTTCCCCGGCGCACTGCCCTCGCCCTGGACAGTGGCCGAGTTCCTGATCGACCCCGACAAGCTGTGGGTGATGAGCGGCCCTATAGCGCTGGGCGAACATGTGATGAATGCCGATATTTTCGCCACGCTGTACAACGCCAACGCCACCGCGCTGGTGGAGCTGGCGGATCGGCAATCGGTATCAAATGCCGAAGCCCGCTGGGCGACGTTCAAGCATGCCGGCTGGCTGATTCTCAATGCAGCGCTGCCCTTTCTCGGTCGCGGCCTCGCCACTGCCGCCTGGATCTGGCAAGTCATGGATCAATTGCAGCAGGTGGTCAAGTCTGTCGAGCACCCGGAGCAACAGGCCCCCGGTACGGCAATTGCCGAGCTGCTGCTAAACCTGGGCATGGCCATCGCGCTGCACGTAGTGACACGCAGCACGGCGTCACCCGGCTCCCGTGTTAAAACTCAGATTCCCCCAGGGGCACCGCCCAAACCGGCCACCCTGGAGGTCGAGAAACTCGCCGACCTCAAGACCGACGAATTGCCGGCAAACGCCGCCAACCCATTGTATGCCAGTGGCGCGATCAATCGCACAGCGGTGCGCCTGGGCACGGTGCTCGACAGTTTAAAAGTGACCAAGCCTGCCGACCTGGGCAAGGCCATCAGCACTGAGGGCATCCACCTGCATCTCTACCCGCAGGGCGAGCACTACTACGCGCCGGTCGGGCCGCGCTGGTTCAAGGTGCGAGTGGATGAAGACGCTACCGTCATGATTGTCGACCCCACCCTGCCTGAACGTATCGGTCCCTTGTTGATCAGCAATAAACGTGGCGAGTGGTTTGTCGATACTCGCCTGCGCCTGCGGGGTGGCGGGCCGAAAAGCTTGATCAGCAAGGCAGAGAAACTGGCCAGGAAACGCGCGGAACAATTGCGCAAACAGTTGAGCGAATTCGAAGAAACCAAAAAAACCGGCCAGTCCAGCCTGCGCCAGGCCCGTGAGTCGATGGATACCGGCACTGCCAGCTCGCTCGATGCTAACCGGACGGCGTACCTGCAGGCGTTGGAGGCGCATCGAGACCAATACGAGGTCGCGCTGCAACAGCTCAAGGAACTGAACATGCATGCTCCCCTCCCGGACTACCCGCAAAAAGCCCTCAGTTACCTCAAGGCCCAGGTGGAACTGACCAACGCGGGCATCCGCGAAGCCCTGACGCGGTTCACACCAAAACTACGCAGTGTGCTGGTGCAAATCGAACAACAGGCCGCCTCTGCCAACGAGCGCAATATCGAAGACGCCCGGCAGATGAGCGCGTTGAACCACGACATGATCCAACGCCTGGACTACATGCAAACCCGCTTCGGTGAACTGCATAATTTGTCCAGGGAAGGTGCACGCCTGATCAGGACGACCAAAGGCTCACTGCCGGCCTATAAACTCGACGACCTCAAGGCCCTGCAAGTGACCCTGGCGCGCAACCTCTGCCTGACGGAAACCACCCAGGTCACCGAACCCGCAGCCTGGGCCGGTATCGATCTATTGGTCGACACCGCCGACGTGTCCATCCAGTGCCTGCGCGACACCCTGAATGAAAGCGGTGCCCTGCGCCTCGACGAACGCATCGACACCTTGAGCAGCCTGATCGAACAATTCCAGATTCTCGACGAGCGCTTGCAGGACTTCCCCGATGAGTTCTCCAAGGTTGTCATCTCCGATCAGATCCAGTCCTTGCGCCGCCACCTTACCGAGTTCGGCAAGCGGGCCGTGGGCAAACTCGGTGTGCTCAGCGCGGAACGCGACATCGTCCGCTCGCGTCCCTCTCCGTCATTGACACCACCCAGGCCGGAGAAAAAATTCATCAGGACCCGCTATAACGGCATGCTCGTTGGCGAGCCGCGCCTATCCGCGACAGGCGACGACACCGGGCTGGTGGATATCCGCTCGCCATTGACCCACAAGATCGTCGCCACTTATCACGAAAAACCACCGGGCATCTGGGTAGAAAGACTGCCAACACCGACGTCCACGTCCCCGTCCACACCGACGCCTGTGGACATGCAGGTGAGCGTCAACCAGGGCCAGGCTCTGCTCGATGGGTTGCCCACCTTTCTCGAACGCATGACCCATCTGGCCAGCAAAGTGGAACGCACCCCGATCGGCATCGAATACTTGTATCACCACCATATCGCCCAGCTGGAGGCGATTAGCGCAACGATCGACGAGGGCCTCACCCAGAACAACGAAACCGAAAGCCAGCCCATTTCGGCCAGCAAGGTCAATAAAGCCCTCAGTGACGCCGTTACAGACCTTTACCGGCGTAGCAACAACCAAGTTTTGCTTATGTTCAAACAACGCCCACCCACCGTACTGGCGGTCGATTGGCTAAAAAAACACAGCGCCGTCAAGATCAAGAAAACCGTCTCGCGGCGCCCCCTCAAAAGCGCCATGCCGTTATACCTCGATGAGTACACCGTCAGCGAGAGCGAGACCCAAGAGGTGCTCTGGTACGCCCACTTTCACTACAGCACCACCTGGACCCATCCCCGGGCCTATGTGTATGGGCGCCTGAAAACCGTGGTGGAGCACGCCCTGGGCGCCGCGGCTGATACGACCAAAGGCTTGAACGACACGCAGAAAATCGCCTACTACCGCAGCGAGATCAGCCAGGAAGAGGCTCGGTTGCTGTTTTTCAACTAAACGTCTGCTGGCGGTCGAGCGTACTGCCCCACGCTCACCGCCGAACCCGTTATCTATCTACCGTCCCGGCTGGCCTGGCGGTGATTACCTTGCGGCTTCGCGGCCTGTCGTTTCCAGGCCATTCACTTGCCAAGGAATTGCCGATGTCAAACAACCTGCCAAGCACCACCCGCCCCACCAGCGCGTCTGAACTACTCACTCAGCTCACCACCGGGCCCACCTTGCGGGAGGTCGCGGCCAACACGCTATGCAAGGCGCTCATGGAGCTATACCCGACCCTGGAGATCGACCCGGACCTGGCGACGGTTGTCACCCCGGGCTGGCGCTTTGCCAATAGCCACCCGCTACCTGCCGGCTTCTTCACAGAATCATTGACCTCCGCCCTGACCCGCCTGGCCTTGTCGGCGGACGAGGTGATCTACCTCGATGGCGAACACTTCCTCACCTTGCAGCCGCAGGCGCAGCCACCTGTGCACCTGCCGGTCAAAATCGATGCTATCGCTCGCCTGCTCAATGAGCTGGCACCGCTGCTGTTCATCGCGTTCCAGGAACAACAGCTGGACTACTGGAACGCGCCCAACAAAGGCACCGGCCCACGCTGGCAAGCCTTCTCAAGTGCACTGCGCAAGGTATGGAACATCACGACGCTGGAGGGCTGGAGCGAACACGAATGCGCCATGGGCAAAAGCCTGTTCCATTTTCCGGACAAGGCCACCCGCGCGACCCGTGACAGCTATAACAGCCGCGCCTACTTGGTCGACCTCGATACGAAGGAGGACGGGCAAGCCTCACACGCCAGCCTCTCGGACCTGACCGTGCTGATCGGCGAGCATGAACAGCGCCCCATGATCCTGGTGTACTCGCTGATTGGGGGCTACGAGCGTTATGACTCCCTGGCGGAACTCGGCGCAACGTTGCCTGCCAGGATGGTACAAATCCACCTTGAAGCCTCGTTCCACTGGCGTTTGTACGAGCCCGGCGGTAATTTTTTCGACAGCCTGGCGTGCACGTTGATAGGCCTGCAAATTGCAGCCATCGGCGCGTTGGGCGAGCCTGGGCCCATGCCCGATGATCAGGTCGAGACCGTCGATGTCCGGCCGAGCGTCGCGCGCATCCTGCCCAGTATCGAAGACCTGAGCGATCACGCCCTGTCGAACATCCGCCTGATCCACCAACATATACCCGACTGGCTGATGACGGCATCAGACCTTGAGATGTCGGCCTACAGTCGCTATCTGATCGACTTGGCCCAATTGCAAGCCCATCACCAGGGTCAGTCCTTCCAGGACGACATTACGCCCCTACGCGAGTATGCACGTGCCCGCCTGCAAACCGAGATCCTCGCCCACCCACAAGGTGAAAACCTGAACCTGGACAAGGTCGAAATCATCATCGAGAGCCCGGTGATCTGGGGCACGTTCGTGCTGCCCGGCAGCGTCGATATCACTCGCCGCGGCCTGATCGACCTGGCCCTTGAAAACCTCACCGGGCTGCCGACCGGGCAGCCCAGTGTACTTTACGACGCAGCACCCGCGCCGGACTGGCTGACCTACAGTTACCTCAAGGGCATTATCGAAAAGCTCGACATCGGCGCCGTCTACCCGGCGTTGGTCAAACAGAAGCTGATCGATGACCCGGATCAGTCACAGGCCCGGCAGCTGCTGTACACGGCACACCTGCGCTTGCAGCTGCCGTTGCTGGCCCTGCAAATGAAAATTCAGCAGAACGACGGTATCGATGAAACCGGCTACCGCTACCTGGCCGCAGCGATGCGATCGCAAGCCCACGAGCGGCACGTCGACAGCCAAGAGATCGTGATCCGCCGCCTGGCGTTCATCCCCACCTTGCGTCCCGGTAAAAGCCAGGATGTGGTGGCCAACATGTTTGTGATCGGCCCCCTCGATCACACTGCCGGACCGTGCCTGCTCTACCGGCCATTGCTGCTACCGGTCTTGATCCAGTTCCCTTCGCAGCAAAACCTGCTGTATGCCATCAAGCATGACCGCGCGTTGCGCGACGCGGTGTTGGCCTGGCTACCGGAAGAGGTGCGGTTCAACTATGCGCAATTCGTGTTCCCCGACCGGTTCCCATCGCCATGGGCAGCCGTGCGCGTGTTGG
Source organism: Pseudomonas sp. AC112 (assembly GCF_979253545.1). NCBI lineage: Bacteria > Pseudomonadati > Pseudomonadota > Gammaproteobacteria > Pseudomonadales > Pseudomonadaceae > Pseudomonas > Pseudomonas sp. AC112. The sequence continues at coordinate 2,345,796 of NZ_CEEDCM010000001.1, read as the reverse complement.
TAGAACCGGCGACCGTGGTGTACATGAGCGGCCCGATCACGGTGACGGATGAAGTACTGGGCAATGATGCGCTGGCCACGCTGTACGAGGACAACGCCAATGCCCTGGTCGAGTTGGCGACGCGCCAATCGGTGTCCAACCAACAAAAACGCTGGGAGACCCTCCGTCACGCCGGCTGGCAACTGTTCAATGCCGCCCTGCCGTTTTTCGGACGTACGTTGGGTATCGCTGCGTGGATCTGGCAAATCATGGACGACCTGCGTGAAGCCGGGCAGGCGCTCAACCAGTCGGACGAGCAACCGCAATGGACCGCCGAGGTAGACCTGTTGCTCAACCTGGGCATGGCCCTGGCATTGCACGTGAGCATGCGCAGCCCGCCACCGGAAGTCGTTGCCCAAGTGCGCAAGCTAGAAGCAGAGCCGCCACGCACAGACCTCCCCGAAGCACCCGTGGTGCCGCCCAAGGCCGTCATAGTCCTCCAGCAACCGACCCTGCCAGGCGTCGAACCACCCAGCCATCACCAGGGCCCGCTGCACATGAGTGGCGCGCTGTCGCGCAACGGCCTGGCAGCCACCCTGGAGCGCTTCAAGGTCCGCAAGCCGGCAGACCTGGGCGAACAAAGCAAAACACCCGGCCCTTACCTAAACCTCTACCCCCACGCCGAAAAATGGCTGGCCGTCGTCGGTGGGCAATGGTTCGAAGTTTCGGTGGATGTGAACGAAAACGTGGTCATCGTTGATCCGAAAGACCCAGCGCACACAGGCCCGCTGCTGATCAGCAGCCAGGTCGGGCAGTGGTTTGTCGACACTCGCCTGCGCCTGCGCGGGGGTGGTTTCAGGAATCGCCGAAGAGCCAATGCCGCTGGCAAGCCCGCGCGTATCAGCACGCTGAGGGCCGCGCTGGACGAGTTCGACGCCACCGAGAGGAGCAGACAGAACCAGCTGTATCAGGCGCACCTTGCCATCGGCGCTGAACCCGGCCCTTCCACCGAGTTACGCCGACAACAGTTCGTCAGCCAGGTCGACAGTCGGCTGGCAGAGTACGAGGTTCCGATCCGTCAGCTCAGGTCCCTGGGCATCATCGACACAGTGCCCAACTACCAGAGCAGGATGATCGGCTACCTGAATAAGCAAGTGCTGCTGGCCCGCTCTGCCGTAGAGGCGCGATTGCCCAGCTACCGTAATGTACTGGCCTCGACGCTCGACGAAGCCCAAACCCTGGAAATGCTCGAACCGGCCAAACAGACCGCAACCGCACAATCGGTGACGGCCCTCAATCAGGACATGATCGGACGCCTGGAGTATGTGGAGTCACGTCTCAAGGAGTTGAGAAAACTCGGCATGGAAGGCACCAAGATCGTCAACGCCACTGTGCAGGCCATGCCCCGCCTCAAACTGCAGGATATGAAGGCGTTCCAGGTCTCCCTGGGGCGCTACCTGTGCATTGCGGCCGGTGAAGGCGAAGCGTTCACCGAGGCCCGGGCGCAGTTGCACGATATCCTCGACAACGCCGATATCCACGTGCAGAGCCTGATGGAAACAGCGCCCAAATCCAACGGCAGTCCATTGGAGGAACATATCGAGGTGCTCAACAGCCTGGTCGATCAATTCGCCATCGTCGACCAGCGCCTGCTGGACCTGCATGCGCAATTTCCGGAACAACTGATGCGCGAACCGCTGGAACGCGTGCGCCAGGACATCGACGAATTCAACCAGCGTGCGGTGGTGGACCTGGCTCGGCTGATACGTGAACGCAAGGCGCTGCAGCCCCAGCCCGGACCGTCCAGGCCTAGCGGTACGCCAATTAGAAAGGTCATCAAGACACGCTTCAGCGGCGTCGTTGTTGGCGAACCCCGCCAGGCCGAGTCGGAACTGGTAGACGTCAAGGCGCCCATGACCGGCAAGGTTATCGCCACCTTCCATGAAAAAACCCCCGGTGTCTGGGTTGAACGCGCACGCCCCACGTCGCCGGTGCAGGCCGCACCGAGCGTGGACCTGGACACCAGCCTAAGCGCCGCACGCACCCTGCTTGACGCAGAGCCCGCCAATACCCAGCGCCTACTGGCCCACTCCAGAAGACCGGGGCGTATTCCGGTGGAGATCGAAGAGATGTTCCACCAGTACGCACAACGGCTGGAGCGCGCGCAGGGCACTATCGAAGATGCGCTCACCCGGCTCAACCTCACGGAGGTCGACCGTCCCGCTGCCGCCACGCTCAGCCTGGAACTCAATACCGCCACTCAACGCCTCTATGAAGAGGGCAGGAGTACGCGCATCACCATGATCAAGCAACAACTGCCGACTGCCGAACGGGTCCAATGGCTGCGCGATCAGGGCCAGGTCACGACAGCCCGGATCCTGGTCCGAAAGCGCCTCAAAGGACCGGGCAAGAACTACCTGGACGAGTGGGAAGTCCGTGACCGTACGAACCAGGCCGTGCTCTGGTACGCACATTTTCACTACAGCTCGGTTGAGGCAGGCGAGGAAGAGTTCTTCGCCGGCCACCTCAAGACCTCGGAACAACGAAGGCAGGGCGGCGCCTTCCAGCAAGGGGCGACCAACGACAGGGACCAGATCGCGATATACCGCAGCGAGATCAGCCTGGCGCTGGCCAGGTCGGTGTTCTTCACCCGTTGATCCTGGGACCCTCATCGCCCTGTGAACGGCATGCAATTTGCTCGTCCAGTCCCACACTCTGGCGACATGCTTATGCTGCATTCACACCTGACCACCCTCAATGCCGTGTCACTGGTGCTGGCGACCTTCCAGGACCATGGCTTGGCAAACGATGTATTGCTGGCCGGTAGCGGCATTGGCCTGGCCGATCTACGCCACGCCGACACGCGCATCACCACCTGCCAGGAAATGCGTGTATGCGCCAACGCCGTGGCCTTGCGCGAGGATATCGGCCTGGACCTGGGCCAACGCATGCACGTGTCTTGCTACGGGTTGCTCGGCTATGCCCTGCTCACCAGTGCCACCTTAGGTGACGCTTTACGCCTGGCCCTGCGCTACCCGGCGCTGTTGGGAACACTTTTCGAGCTCATGCTGGTGGAGGACGGCCAGCAGGTCTGGCTGACCGCCGGCGACTATCGGGAAAACCCGGCGCTGGCGGCGTTCAATGTAGAATTTTGCCTGGTGTCGATGAAAGTCATCTGCGATGACCTGCTCGGCCGCGCCCTGCCCTTGCGCGAGGCATGCTTTGACTACGCGGCGCCGGACTATCACGCCCGCTATGCCGAGCGGTTTGACTGCCCAGTGCAGTTCCAGGCCGGCGCCAACGGGTTTGCCTTCGACCTGGAGTGGCTGCAACAGCCGCTCCCCCTGGCCGACCCCATCACCCACCGCGCCATGGCCGAACGCTGCCGCAAACAGAACTCCGAGTTTACCGGGCGCCAAGCCTGGCTCAGCCGCGTGCGCCAGTTGCTGGCCGAACAACTGCACGCCGCGCCAGGCCTCGACGGCCTGGCCGCACAGATGAACTGCTCGCCCCGCACCCTGCGTCGGCACCTGCAGGCACTGGGTTGCAGCTACCAGCAAATGCTCGACGAGCTACGCTTCGAGCAGGCCAAGCAATGGCTGGCGGAAGACCAGTTGCCGATTTATCGCATCGCCGAACGGCTGGGGTTCAGCGAAACCGCGAGTTTTCGCCACGCGTTCGTACGCTGGAGTGGGGTCGCGCCAAAGCGGTTTCGCGCCTGAGTACCTTGGCGATAAAGAACAGGGCTGCACCACGCTGATGCCTTTGCGCGCCTTCAGGGGGCGAATTGCGGTCACAGCCTTTGGCCATATCTATCCCCTTTTGGCCGCTCCCGCCGTTTTCTTGAAGGGCGCACCCCGCAACACTGCAAGGCACAACAAAGAGCCTGCGGGGAACCACACATGCTGACGATCTACTCGGACGATCACCACCTGCACCACGGACGCTGCGAATTGATGGACGGGCAACTGATGCCCTGCTTCGAAATGCCGTCCCGCGCCGACCATGTACTGCAACGGGTCAGGGACCGTGAGCTGGGCCCGGTCGAGGCGCCACAGGATTTCGGCCTGGCGCCGCTGCAACGCATTCACAGCCGCGACTACCTCGACTTTTTCAAAGGCGCCTGGGACCGCTGGACCGAATTCGGCCAGGACGGCGACCTGTTGCCCTACACCTGGCCGGCCCGCACCCTGCGCCGGGTGTTGCCGACCAGCTTGCATGGGCAATTGGGCTACTACAGTTTCGACGGCGGCGCGCCGATCACCGCTGGCACCTGGCAGGCAGCCTACAGTGCGGCGCAAGTGGCGCTCACCGCGCAACAGGCGATCCAGCAAGGCGCCCACAGCGCATTTGCCCTGTGCCGCCCACCGGGGCATCACGCTGCCGGTGACTTGATGGGCGGTTATTGCTACCTCAACAACGCCGCCATCGCCGCCCAGGCCTTTCTCGACCAGGGCCATGAAAAGGTCGCGATCATCGACGTGGACTACCACCACGGCAACGGCACGCAATCGATCTTCTATGACCGCAGCGACGTGCTGTTCACCTCGATTCATGGCCACCCGGAGGCTGAGTTTCCGTTCTTCCTCGGTTACGCCGATGAGCTGGGCGAAGGCGCCGGAGAAGGTTTCAACTTCAACTACCCACTGCCAGCCGGCTCGGGCTGGGCGCAATGGAGCGCAGCACTCGAAGCGGCGTGCGCGCAAACCGAACGTTACGGCGCCGACGTCATTGTGATCTCCCTTGGCGTGGACACCTTCAAGGACGACCCGATCTCCCAATTCAAGCTCGACAGCCCGGATTACCTGGCCATGGGCCGACGTATCGCGCGCCTCGGCAAGCCGACCCTGTTCGTGATGGAAGGCGGGTACGCAGTGGAAGAAATCGGCATCAACGCCGTCAACGTTCTCGAAGGTTTTGAATTAGAAGGGGCCACCCGATGAAGATGCTCACCTCCCTCGCCTTGTGCGCCGCTGTGTTGAGCGGCGCGGTACAGGCCGACGAAAAAACCCTCAAGGTCTACAACTGGTTCGACTACATCACCCCCAAGGCCCTGGAAGATTTCAAGGCGCAAAACCCCAGCATCAAGTTGGTCTACGACATCTTCGACACCAACGAAGCCCTGGAAGCCAAGCTGCTCACCGGCAACTCTGGCTATGACGTGGTGGTGCCGTCCAACGTGTTCCTGGCCAAGCAGATCGAAGCCGGGGTATTCCAGCCCCTGGACCGCAGCCAGTTGCCCAACTGGAACCACCTCGACCCCAAGCTGATGAAGCTGATCGAAGCCAACGACCCCGGCAATAAATTCGCGGTGCCCTACATGTACGGCACCATCTTGATCGGTTTCAACCCGGACAAGGTCAAGGCAGTGCTAGGGCCCAACGCACCGGTAGACAGCTGGGACCTGATCTTCAAGGAAGAGAACATCAGCAAGCTCAAGCAGTGCGGGGTGGCGTTGCTCGATTCGCCGTCGGAAATCCTGCCCCTGGCGTTGCAGCACCTGGGCCTGGACCCCAACAGCAGCAACCCCAAGGATTACGTCAAGGCCGAAGCGCTGTTGATGAAAATCCGCCCGTACATCACCTACTTCCACTCGTCCAAGTACATGGCCGATATCGCCAATGGCGACATCTGCGTGGCCGTCGGTTACTCGGGCAGCTTTTCCCAGGCGGCCAACCGTGCCAAGGAAGCCAAGAACGGTGTGACAGTGGACATGCGCCTGCCCAAAGAAGGTGCGCCAATCTGGTTTGACATGCTCGCCATCCCCAAGGGCGCACAGAATCCGCAGGACGCCTACACCTTCATCAACTACCTGCTGCAACCGCAGGTGATTGCGCCGATAAGCGACTTTGTCGGTTACCCTAACCCGAACAAGGACGCCACCCTGCAAGTCGACCCGGCGATTCGCAACAACCCCAACCTGTACCCGACCGAAGCGGCGATGGCCACGCTGTACACCCTGAAGCCGCTGGGCCGCGATGCGGAACGGGCCAGGACACGGGCGTGGACCAAGATCAAGTCGGGGACCTGATCAGCCGCGCCAGGCCTGTCGCAACCGCGCCAGCGCCTGGGCGATGTCGGCTTCTGGCACGGCAGCGAAGCCCATGACCAGGCCGGCGCGCTGGTCCGCCGGCGGGGCCGGTTGCGCCAGCCAGTAGCTGCTCAGGCCATTGATTTCGATGCCCACGGCATGGGCCTGCGCGAGCAATTGCTGCTCGCGCGCCAGGCTATCGACACGTACGGTCATGTGCAGCCCTGCTGCGACGCTCGGTAATTCGCCAACCCCTTCGATCCCACCGGGCCATCCGGCCAGCAAGGCATTGCGTCGACTCAACGCTGCGCGCCGCATACGCCGGATATGCCGCTGGAAATGCCCGGCGGCCATGAACTCGGCCATCACCGCCTGGGTGCTGACTTCGGAATGACGCATGTCGACGGCCCGGCGCCGGGCGAAGGCATCCACCAGGCCCGGCGGCAGCACCAGGTAGCCCAGGCGCAACGCGGGAAAGGCCACCTTGCCGAAGGTGCCGACGTACAACACACGCCCGTTGCGATCCAGTGCCGCGAGCGGCGACAACGGCGCGCCGCTGTAGCGGTACTCGCCGTCGTAATCATCTTCAATGATCCATCCGCCCTTGCGCTCCGCCCAGGCCAGCAGTTCCAGGCGCCGCGCCAGGCTCATCACCACGCCCAAGGGGTACTGATGGGACGGTGTCACATAGGCGACACGGCAATCGTCGAGGCGGTTCAATGCTTGGCAATCGATACCCTCGCTGTCCACCGGTACACCGTGCAACCGTCCACCCGCCAAGGCAAACGCATGCCCCGCCGCGCGATAGCCCGGGTTTTCCACCGCGACCCCATCGTCCGGTTCCACCAGCAACTGTGCACAAAGGCTAATAGCCTGTTGTGCGCCACTGGTGATCACTATTTGCTCAGCCGCGCATTGCATGCCCCGCGAGCTGCGCAGGTAGGCGGCAATCAAACCGCGCAGGCGGCCGTCACCCGCCGGGTCGCCATAGCACAGCAGCTCCAGGTCCGGCTTGCGCCAGAACGCCCCGTTCAGCTTGGCCCACACCTCAAACGGGAACAGGTCGAAGGCCGGTACGCCCACGCGAAATGCCCGAGGCGGCCCCGAAGGAGGCAGGGCCAGATGATTGTTTTTTACCCGCGCCAAGCCCGCGCTGTGGATAACTTCGTTGTCGAGGTCCTCCGGTAAATTTGCCCATTTTGTGGATAAGGCTGGGGATAAGCCTGTTGAAAACCCTGTGGATACTTTTGTGGATAGTTTTTTTGCGGTGGGCAATTGGGCGACGTAAGTGCCATCGCCCACCCGGCTTTCGATAAACCCCTCCGCATACAGCTGATCGTAGGCACGCACCACACTGTTGCGGGAGATCGACAACGCCGCCGCCAAGTCACGGGTGGCCGGCAACCGTGTGCCACTGACCAGCCGCCCGTCCAGCACCCGCTGACGCAAGGCGTCGTACAGTTGACGAGTCAGGCCCTGACGGCGATCAAGCTCAATGCCAGCAGGGTTGAATGACAGCGGCGGCGAAGTGGGCGGCATATTGGACCTACGAAATGGGGTTCAGATGGCTCTTTCAACGAACCATTAGCCTGCCTAGGATGCAGGCATTCGCCAAGGAATATTTCCATGTACACACCCCGCGCCTTTGCCCTAGAAGATTTGCCCGAACTGCAGCAACTGATCCAGCACACGCGCCTGGCGCAGTTGGTGACCGTTGGCGAGCAAGGCCTGCAAGCCAGCCACCTGCCGTTACTGCTCAATCCCGATGAAGGCCCGAACGGCACGCTCTACGGGCATCTCGCCAAGGCCAACCCCCAGTGGCGCGACCTGCAAACTGGCAGCGAAGCGCTGGTGATCTTCGCTGGCGCCGAGGCCTACATCAGCCCGGCCTTTTACCCGGCCAAGGCCGAGCACGGCAAAGTGGTGCCCACCTGGAATTACATCGCCGTGCATGCCTACGGCAAGGCTGACGTGTTCAGCGACGCCGAACGCTTGCTCGGCGTGGTCACCGCGCTGACGGATCGCCACGAAGGCGGCCGCGCCCAACCGTGGAAGGTCAGCGACGCCCCGGCCGACTACATTGACGGCATGCTCAAGGCCATCGTCGGCTTTGCCTTGCCGATCGAACGCCTGGTCGGCAAACGCAAACTCAGCCAGAACCGCAGCGCGGCGGACATCGCCGGCGTTCGCGAAGGCCTCGCCGCCAGCGTCGACGTCCGCGACCAGACCCTCGCCCGCTTTATTCCCCAAGGAGCTTCAGAATGAGCCAGATCGACATCCGCCCGGTCACCGCCGCCGACCACGCCGCCTGGCTGCCGCTGTGGCAAGCGTATTTGACGTTCTACAACACCGAGCTGCCGGACGCCGTCAGCCAGAACACCTGGCAACGTCTGATCGACGCCAAAGAGCCAACCCACTCGGCCCTGGCCTGGCAGGACGGCAAGGCTGTGGGCATGGTCAACTTCATCTATCACCGCTCCAACTGGAGCATCGAGAACTCCTGCTACTTGCAGGACCTGCTGGTGGTCCCGACCCAACGCGGCACCGGCGTCGGCCGCAAGCTGATCGAGTTTGTCTACGCTACCGCCAAGGCCGACGGCTGCTGCAAGGTCCACTGGCTGACCCACGAAACCAATGCCACGGCGATCCAACTCTACGAACGCATCGCCGAACGCCCCGGTTTCATCCAATTTCGCAAAGGTCTTTAAGGAGCGCAGCATGACTACCTCTCTCGCCGACTGGAAAGGCGTCCCGGCCCCCACGGTGCAACTGCTCGAAGGGCGTTTTATCCGCCTGGAAAAACTCGACCCGGCCCGCCATGGCGACGACCTGTTCAAAGCCCTGCAAGGCCCCGGTGCCGATCCGAAGCTTTGGGACTACCTACCTTACGGCCCTTTCCCTGAGCGCAGCGTCTTCAACGATTGGCTGAACAACCACGCAGCCCACAGCGATCCGTACTTTTTCAGCGTGATCGACCGCGCGACCGGCCAGGTACAGGGCATCCTCAGCCTGATGTCGATCGTCCCTGATCACGGCCGAATCGAAATCGGCCACGTCACCTTCGGCGCCCCCATGCAGCGCTCACCGAAAAGCACCGAGGCCGTCTACCTGCTCGCCAAACATGCGTTCGAACAGGGCTACCGTCGCCTGGAATGGAAGTGCAACAACGCCAACGACCGCTCCAAATACGCAGCCGAGCGATTGGGTTTCAGTTTTGAAGGCGTATTCCGCCAGCACACCGTGGTCAAGGGCAAGAACCGCGACACCGCGTGGTACTCGATCATCGACTCGGAATGGCCGAAGGTAGGCGTCGGGTTTGAGGAATGGTTGTCAGAGGGCAACCAACGGGGTGACGGCCAAGTGAAATCACTGGCGCAGTGCCGGGGCTGAGCCGGCAAGCCAGCCCTGAACAATGTGGGAGCCGGGCTTGCCCGCGATAGCGATTTGTCTGCATCGCCGGCAAGCCAGCTCCCACATTTGGATCGCGGGGCAACAGGTAGATAGCTGTGAGCAAGCTCCCTCGCCACAGGCCCAGCGCCGTACCCAGAGTTGAGTAGCTACCTACGGCCATCGCGGGCAAGCCCGGCGCCTGCATGGATCCTCAGCGGCGGACCTTGACCACGCCCATCTTCAGTCCAAACGGCCTGAACACGGCATTCAGTGACTTAAGCGTCTGATTCCCTTCGCCATGTTCAATATGCACCAACGTGCGCACAGAGATTTTGCACATCTTGGCGAACTGGGCTTGGTGCAGGCCAGTGACTTCGGTGCGTAGACGGCGCACAGCGTCGCCTATTTCGAGAGAACCGTCTGACAAGCCCTGCTCGATGCTTTCAATCACTTGCGCGCGCTGACTCATCGAGAGGCTCATTGGAGGCCCCAACTTCTCAGACGCTGATCAAGGTTTCGTAAGGCAATACTCGGATGATTCAAGGTGACCTTCGGTAAACCATTGTCGACCAATATATCCGGCAGCGCCCTGAGACGCTGAGCATCTGTGCGTAAGCGCTCAAAGGCATCCGTGGGGTTAATAACCGGTGCGAGCGCATTACATACACCGCGCCAATCAATATCACCCGCGACTTCCAGGGGCCGCGGCCACTTAGTCGTGCGAGTAACACCTTCAGGGTCCATGACCATCGGTGCGAGGTCGTAGATGGGGGCCAGACGCAAGCTATCGGGGCCACGAATAATCGATGTGTTCCGGCCATGGTTGTCGGAATTCCCCAACACTTTATTGAGCAAGTCGCGACGAAGATAATCCGCGACCAAGTCGGTCACTTGTTCACCTTGACCTGTCTGCTGCCACAAACCTGCCAGTTGCAACAACACATCCAGATGGCTCATCGCGCTGCCCGGTTTTGTTACACCTGCCAGAGAATAAATGGACTCCACCGCAAAGCGCTCCACTCCTTGATCACTGACATGACGATCAAAACGGTGCATCCAAAGACTTGGCTTTGTCGCCATCTCCAACGCCAGGCCCTCGACTGCAACGGTCTCGATCCCTAATGACTGCAGCGCTTTGTAGTAGTGAAATTCGCTTCTCAGAATGTCTTGGTCAATCTGCAGGCCTTGATTACGAGCAAACTTTATAAACCAGTGCTGGCTGGCTTGATCATCACCCAACACCGCATCTGGATAAAGCAAGCCTTCGTGGCTTTGCGTCAACAACAGCTTTGGGGCCTCTCCACCTGCGCCGGTCGCTCCCCCAATAGCAGCCCCCTGCTCGTAGGCGTACTCCAGAAATCGGTTATCGCGATCAATCACCTCCTGTCGTTCAAAGCCCATAGGTGGACGGTCGTTGAGGGCCTGAAGTGACTCCTTGATTCGCATGTGTCCGATAGGGGCAGGAGTGCTTCGCGCTAACAAAAACAAATCCGAACTGACGTTATCAGTGCTCAGCATCTCAAAGCGGCTAGCCAGGAACCGCTTCGCTGCACCCGCAGGTGCGATGTCATGAAGAAAGGCCGGGGCGTTCCGGGGAGCCTCCTGCGCCCAGTTCAAGGGCACCCTTACACTCACGGCCTTGGCAAACACAGTGTCAATATGGTCCAAATGATCAACCAGGTAATCAGACTCGTAGCCGAAACGGCAGGGGCTTGCGAAACCTTTATCCGGCTCTGAAAACTCAAGCGTCATTGCGTCCTGCCAACGATCGGCATTGAATATCTGCAGAGTAAGCCTGTACGCATCGTCCATACGCAATTTAATGCACCTTCAGATAATATATAAGCGCCAAAAACGCAATATAGTGCATAAATTGCGTTGTGACCGCCAAAAAATTGCAATTCAATGCAGTTTCATTACAACACTCGAACCCAATCCGCATCAAAATGCGTATCCATGCTTTCAGCCAATGCCTATTGACCCGGAGTTTTTAATCGCACCGCACTAGAGACAACTCCCGCAAACCAAGGGTCGCTGGCCTGACAGTTATCACCCCGCCACCTCGCTAAATTCCTGACCTCATTCATCAGAGGCCGGGAATTCATGCCCTTTTCAGTCAAGAAACTCACACGCGCTATCACGCTCGCACTCGGCGTCGTCAGTGCGCAACTGTCCCATGCCGTCATGCCCTTTCAGTTCCCACTGGATCTGCCCTACGACTACTGGTTTTACGCACCCGTCACTGAAACCTCTTCTCTGGACAACCACCTCACGCGTCGGGCAACCACTGACAACGGTCGCCAGGTTGCCAGGATGCTTGAGCCCGCACTGAAGCGCTTGTTGGAATCCGGCCAGTTGAGCTCCCAGCAGATCAAGGCGTTGGAGAAGCTTGACGCTGCGCTTGCCAAACGACCTGGCGAGTTCGGCATGGCCCTGGAACAGTTGGCCGCCAGCCAGAACGCCAACCTCGCGGCGGCGACCCAAGCCACCGCCGAGCAGATCAGCGGCCAGTTGCTGTCGGTGCTGCGCACACTGCCCACGGACGAGGATGGCCACTTCTGGGTGCAGGGCCTTTCCGACGAAGGCAGCCTGGACAAACAGGGTGGCAGTGCCGGCCTGAACTATTCCACCCGGGGCTTGATGCTGGGGGCCGACTGGGCGCTCGACCATGCCTGGCGTGTCGGCGTCATGGGCGCTAAATCCACCAGCGACCTGGATGCCCAACGCTTCTCCGCCGACCTGGACAGCTGGCACCTGGGCGGTTACGCCGTTCGCCAGGATGGCCCGTTGTCCATGCGCCTGGGGGCGATCTATAGCAGCCACGCCGGGCAGAACACCCGCACTGTCCAGATCGTGAATCACAAGGAATCGCTCAAAGGCAGCTATGACGCGCAGAGCCAAAATGTGTTTTCCGAATGGGGCTACCAACTGGGCAACGGGGACATCAGCGTCGAACCCTTCGCCGGCCTCGGTTACCAGCGCTACTACCGCGAACGTTTCAAGGAACAGGGTGGCCTGACCGCACTGAACGTTGGCCCGCAAACCCAGCAAAACCTGAACAGCACCCTCGGCCTGCGCCTGGCCACGGTGTACCGTTTCGATAACCGGATGAGCCTCACGCCTTACGTGAGCACTCACTGGAAACACCTCTATGGCAACGTCGACAGCCAGGTCAGCCAGTCCTTTCGCACTGCGGCGGGCTTCGGTACAGACTTCACCATCAACGGCACCGCCCTGGACCGCAACAGCCTCAACTTGCAGGCGGGGCTGGATCTGGCATTGTCGAACGAACACACGGTCGGCCTGGCCTACACCGGTGAAAGCGGCACACACAGCCGCAACCATGGGCTGATGGGGCGATGGCGCGTGATGTTCTGAACCCGACCTCGGCGGCCGATAAACCCCAGGCGAAAAAAAAGGGGGGCACCTGCCCCCCCGAGGATTAAGCGGTAGTGTCGAAGGCTTGATCAGCCTTCGATTTCAATCAGGATTTCGCCAGGGTTGACCCGGTCGCCCTTGGCCACGTGAACGGCAGTCACCTTGCCGGCAATCGCTGCCTGCACTTCGGTTTCCATCTTCATGGCTTCGGTAATCAATACGGCCTGACCGGCCTTGACCACGTCGCCTTCCTTGACCAGCACATCAACAATATTGCCCGGCATCGCAGTGCTCACATGGCCTGGCTCGGTGGCATGCTTGCGCTTGCTACCGCCGCTGCTGACAAACTCGTTGAGCGGTTCGAACACCACTTCTTCCGGCATGCCATCAATGGACAGGTAGAAGTGGCGTTTGCCTTCGGCCTTCACGCCCACACCGGTGATGTCCACGCGGTAGCTTTCACCGTGCACGTCGATGACGAACTCGGTCGGTACGCCCTCGCCACCGGCACGCGCCACACCGCCGGCTTCCGGGATGGGCAGCAGCACTTCCGGCGCCAGGGTGCCGGCGTCGCGCTCTTCGAGGAACTTGCGCCCGATGTCCGGGAACATGGCGTAGGTCAGCACGTCTTCTTCGGACTTGGCCAACGCGCCGATTTCACCGCGCAACTTGGTCATCTCAGGCTTTAGCAGGTCAGCCGGGCGGACGTCGATCACCTCTTCACTGCCGATGGCCTGGCGACGCAACTTCTCGTTCACAGTGCCCGGCGCCTTGCCGTAGCCGCCTTGCAGGTAGAGCTTCACTTCGTTGGTGATGGTCTTGTAGCGCTCGCCGGCCAGTACGTTGAAAAACGCCTGGGTGCCAACGATCTGCGACGTTGGGGTCACCAGCGGCGGGAAACCCAGGTCTTCACGCACGCGCGGAATCTCGGCCAGCACTTCACCCATGCGGTTGAGGGCGCCCTGCTCCTTCAGTTGGTTGGCCAGGTTGGAAATCATCCCGCCCGGCACCTGGTTGACTTGCACGCGGGTGTCGACGGCGGTGAATTCGCTTTCGAACTGGTGGTATTTCTTACGCACGGCGTAGAAGTACAGACCGATTTCCTGCAGCAGTTCCAGGCTCAGGCCGGTGTCGAATTCGCTGCCTTTAAGGGCGGCGACCATCGACTCGGTCCCTGGGTGGCTGGTGCCCCAGGCGAAGCTGGAAATGGCGGTGTCGATGTGGTCGGCACCGTTTTCGATGGCCTTGAGCTGGCACATCGCGGCCAGGCCGGCCGTGTCGTGGGAGTGGATAAAGATCGGCAGGGTCTGCTCGGCTTTCAGCGCCTTGACCAGTTCGCCGGTGGCGTACGGGGTCAGCAGGCCAGCCATGTCCTTGATCGCGATCGAGTCGCACCCCATGGCTTCCAGCTGCTTGGCCTGGGCCACGAAGGCCTCGACGGTGTGCACCGGGCTGGTGGTGTAGGCGATGGTGCCTTGGGCATGTTTGCCAGCGGCTTTCACCGCTTCGATGGCCACGCGCAGGTTACGCACGTCGTTCATGGCGTCGAAGATGCGGAATACGTCGATACCATTCACGGCCGCCTTGGCCACGAACGCCTTGACCACGTCGTCGCTGTAGTGGCGGTAGCCCAGCAGGTTCTGGCCACGCAGCAGCATCTGCAGGCGCGTGTTGGGCAACGCGGCACGCAGTTTGCGCAGGCGCTCCCACGGGTCTTCTTTCAGGAAGCGGACGCAGGCATCGAAGGTCGCGCCGCCCCAGACTTCCAGGGACCAGTAGCCGACTTTGTCGAGCTTGTCGCAGATCGGCAGCATGTCCTCGGTGCGCATGCGAGTGGCGAGCAGCGATTGGTGGGCGTCGCGCAGGATGGTGTCGGTTACGAAAATCTTCTTAGTCATTGTTGTATTCCTCACAGGCCTGCGTGGGCGGCGATGGCGGCGGCGATGGCCAGGGCCAGCTCTTCGGGTTTGCGCTTGATCGAGTAGTTGGTCAGTTCAGGGTGGGCTTCAACGAAGCTGGTGTTGAACTGGCCGCTGCGGAATTCCGGGTTGCGCAGGATTTCCTGGTAGTAGGCGGCGGTGGTCTTCACGCCTTGCAGGCGCATGTCGTCCAGGGCACGCAGGCCACGGTCCATGGCTTCTTCCCAGGTCAACGCCCACACCACCAGTTTCAGGCACATGGAGTCGTAGAACGGCGGGATGGTGTAGCCGGTGTAGATCGCCGTGTCGGTGCGCACGCCGGGGCCGCCAGGTGCGTAGTAACGGGTGATCTTGCCGAAGCTGGGCAGGAAGTTGTTCTTCGGGTCTTCGGCGTTGATACGGAACTGCAACGCGAAACCACGGTGCTGGATGTCTTCCTGTTTCACCGACAGCGGCAGGCCGGAGGCGATGCGGATCTGCTCGCGGACGATGTCGATCCCGGTGATTTCTTCGGTGATGGTGTGTTCCACCTGCACCCGGGTGTTCATCTCCATGAAGTACACCTCGCCCTCAGCGAGCAAGAACTCCACGGTGCCGGCGTTCTCATAGCCCACGGCCTTGGCCGCACGTACCGACAGGTCGCCGATGTAGGCGCGCTGCTCAGGAGTCAATTGCGGGCTTGGGGCGATTTCGATGAGCTTTTGGTTGCGGCGCTGGATCGAGCAATCGCGCTCGAACAGGTGCACCACATTGCCAAAGCTGTCACCGAGGATCTGCGCTTCGATGTGTTTGGGATTGACGATGCATTTTTCCAGGAACACTTCCGCCGAACCAAAAGCCTTGGTGGCCTCGGAAATCACACGGGGGAAGGCTTGTTCGAGTTCTTCACGGCTGTTGCAGCGACGGATACCGCGACCGCCGCCACCGGAAGTGGCCTTGAGCATTACCGGGTAACCAATGCGGTCGCCTTCGGTCAGGGCTTCGTGGATATCCGCGACGTTGCCTTCAGTGCCCGGCGTGACCGGCACACCGGCCTTGATCATGCTGCGGCGTGCTTCGGTCTTGTCGCCCATGCGGCGAATGACTTCGGCCGACGGACCAATGAATTTGATCCCACGTTCGGCACAGATGTCCGCCAGCTCGGCGTTTTCCGACAGGAAACCGTAGCCGGGGTGCAGCGCATCGCAGCCGGTTTCCACTGCCAGGTTCACCAGCTTGCGCGGGTTCAGGTAGCCGGCCAGGGGCTCGGCACCAATGCTGTGGGCTTCGTCGGCACGTTTGACGTGCAACGCGTGGCGGTCGGCGTCGGAGTAGACCGCGACCGAGCGAATGCCCATCTCGGCGCAGGCACGCACGATTCGTACGGCAATTTCACCACGGTTGGCGATCAGGATCTTTTTTATCACTTGGAAATTCCCTTGAGCCGATTGCTGCGTTCTTCGACCCACTAGACCTGGGTCGGCGCGTGACCAAATGTTTCATGACAGTCGCGAGACACACACTAAGCCTGCAGAGGGATTAACAAAAATCAATAATTATTGGGTCGTGCATAAGTAAAGACTTATAGTTGGCCCGACAGCCGCTGGCGGAAGGATTGAAATAATGCGTAAGTCATTGATGCGTATGACATTGCGACAACTGCAGATCTTCAACGAAGTGTGTGACTTGCGCTCCTACAGCCGCGCTGCCGAGGAAATGTCCCTCACACAACCTGCCGTGAGCCTACAAATTCGCCAGTTGGAAGAGCTGATCGGCCAGCCGCTGTTCGATTACGTCGGCAAAAAGCTCTACATGACCGAGGCCGCCGAAGCCTTGCAGCGCGCCAGTCGCGATATTTTCGGGCGCCTGGAAAACCTCGATATGCAGTTGTCGGACATGCAGGGTTCGCTGCAAGGCCAGCTGAAACTGGCGATTGAATCCAGCGCCAAATACTTCGTGCCGCACCTGTTTGCGGCCTTCAAGCGCCAGCATCCGGAGGTGCAGTTGCACCTCACCGTGGTGAACCGCGCCCAGGTGATCCGACGGCTGTCGGACAACCGTGACGACTTGGTGATCATGTCCATGGTGCCCCAGGACATGGGCCTGGAATTCCTGCCGTTCCTCAACAACCCGATTGTTGCCGTGGCGCCACCCGATCACCCGCTGAGCCTGCAAGGCCCGCTGCGCCTGCAGGACCTGGAACCCTACACGCTGCTGCTGCGCGAACCGGGCTCTGGCACGCGACTGGCTTGTGAGGAGTATTTCAAGGAGAAACGCGTGCACTTCACCCAGACGGTGGAAGTGGCCTCGGCCGAGGCGCAGCGTGAATGTGTATGCGCGGGGTTGGGCGTGGCCCTGCTGACGCGTCACGCGGTCAACATGGAGCTGGCCACCGGCGGGCTCAAGGAGCTGCCGGTGGAAGAGCTGCCGCTGTACCGCAGTTGGTGCCTGGTGCAGGCCAAGGCCAAGCGCCTGTCACCGGTGGCCCATGCGTTCCTGGGCTTTATCCGCAGCGAGCGGGTGCAGATCAGCGCGCTGGCTGAGCGCTTCGCTGGGCAGCCGCGGGTGCCTGCCAGTGGAGTTCCGGGTAATCCGTGATGCTCTGGAGCAACTGGCGCTCCTCGCAACGGTCTTCGATTGCGCGACGGAACGCCATGCGGCGCTGGTCTTCCTGCTGACGACGGGTTTTGACGGAGCTGCTGCTTTCTTCGTAGTGCCGGGCCATTTGGAGTCTCCCAATGCGAGTACGGGGAGTTCAGGATGGCCCTGGGCGATGACGGTTTGGCGGCGCGGGGATTACAAACTGATGAAAGTTTGATCAATCATCCAATGCTTTGACGGATTTCGGTGACAGGCGAAGGCTGCGCAGACTGCGTTTTACGCTCTTGAGGTGGTTGACCAGGCTCGGCCCGCGCGCCATGGCCACGCCCATCGCCAACACGTCGATCACCACCAGGTGGGCAATGCGTGAGGTCAGCGGCGTGTAGATCTCGGTGTCTTCGTGCACATCGATGGCCAGGTTGACCGTGGACAGTTCCGCCAACGGCGTCTGGCTCGGGCACAAGGTGATCAGCGACGCGCCGCTTTCACGCACCAGGTTGGCGGTGATCAGCAGGTCTTTGGAACGCCCCGATTGGGAAATGCAGATGGCGACGTCGGTGGGCTTCAAGGTTACCGCCGACATGGCTTGCATGTGCGGGTCGCTGTAGGCCGCTGCGGTGAGCAGCAAGCGGAAGAATTTGTGCTGGGCATCGGCAGCCACCGCGCCGGAGGCACCAAAGCCATAGAACTCGACGCGCTGGGCCTGGGACATGGCCGTCACGGCCTTTTGCAGCTCCACCGGGTCGAGCTTCTCGCGCACTTCCATCAGGGTGTGCAAGGTGGTGTCGAAGATTTTCAGGCTGTAGTCGGCGACGGAGTCGTCTTCATGGATCGCAAATTGGCCGAAGCTGGCGCCAGCGGCCAGGCTTTGCGCCAGCTTGAGTTTCAAGTCCTGGAACCCGGAGCAACCGATGGCGCGGCAGAAGCGCACGATGGTCGGCTCGCTGATGCCCACGCTGTGGGCCAGGTCGGCCATGGAACTGTGCATCACAGCCGCGGGGTCAAGCAGCACGTGATCGGCAACCTTGAGTTCCGATTTGCGTAACAGGTGGCGCGACTGGGCGATATGTTGCAACAGGTTCAAAGGGCAGGACTCTTGTTATGGGCAGGGCCAAGGATGTAGCAAGCTTGTAGTTATACTACAAGAATTGCCGTTTTGCCCGTCCGACGCATCACTAAATCGCCCTGCCCGCCTTTGAATCTAAGGGCGGCGCAGTTGTAGCCACAGCGGCGGCCTTGGCGTCACGCAGGAAAATCTGCATTTTCCCGCAACAAATCCGCCAGCCCTTCGGCCTGCATCGGCCGGCTGATCAAATAGCCCTGCACTTCGTCACAACGCTCCCCGCGCAGGAAATCCAACTGCTGCTGGTCTTCCACGCCTTCGGCCACCACCTTGAGTGCCAACCCGTGGGCCATGGCGATAATCGCGCGGGTGATGGCAGCGTCTTCACGCCCCTGGCCCAGCCCACGGATAAAGGTCTGGTCGATCTTCACGTAGTCCACAGGGATGCGCTTGAGGTAGCTGAGGGACGAATAACCCGTGCCGAAGTCGTCGATCGCCAGCTTTACCCCAAGGTCGCGCAGCTGCTGGAAGGTGGCGATGATGTGTTCAACGCTGTCGAGCAATTGGCTTTCAGTCAGCTCCAATTCGAGGTATTGCGGGTCCAGGCCGGTTTCTTCGAGCACCTGGCGCACCAGGCTGACCAGCTTGCCCTGGCGCAGTTGATGCACCGAAAGGTTCACCGACACCCGGATCGGCGCCAACCCTTGACGCTGCCATTCACACGCCTGCCAGCAGGCTTGGCGCAGCACGAACTCGCCCAGCGGCACGATCAGGCCGGTCTCTTCGGCCAGGCCGATAAAATCCCCCGGCGGCACCATACCCCACTGCGGATGCTCCCAGCGGATCAACGCCTCGGCAGCATTCAGCTTGCCAGTGGCCAGGCACAGCTTGGGTTGATAGAACACTGAAAGCTGGCGTTCTTCGATGGCTTTGCGCAGGTGATTTTCCAACTGCAAGCGCTCCAGCGTGCTGGCTTGCAGGCTGTCGGTGTAGAACTGGAAGTTATTACCGCCCAAGTGCTTGGCGTGCTGCATGGCCATGTTGGATTGGCTGACCAGCGCGGAAACTTCCCGCGCATTGTCCGGCAACAGGCTGACGCCCATCGAAGCACTGACCACCAATTCATGCCCTTCCACCGTCACTGGCACCCGCAGTTTGGCCAGCAGCCGCGTAGCGACGCGCGCCAGGCTCGACAGGTTGCCGTAGGCGTCGAACAACACGGCAAACTCATCCCCGGACAGGCGGGCAATGGTGTCGGCCTCGGGCAAGGCATTGATCAAGCGACGCGCCATTTTCTGCAACAACTGGTCGGCGACTTCATGGCCCAGGCTGTCGTTGAGCAGCTTGAAACGGTCCAGGTTGATGTGCAGCAATGCCAAACTGCGCCCGCCCTGACGCACACGCTGGTGGGCCTCGCGCAGCCGTTCGCGGAACAGCGAGCGGTTGGCCAGGCCGGTCAATTCATCGTAATGAGTGAGGTAGCGCATGCGCTCTTCGGACTCACGCCGCGCCGAGAGATCGGCGAAGAAGCCTACGATGTGACTGACTTTTCCGCGAATATCGCGCACTACATTCAACTGCAGCCATTGGGGGTAAAGCTCGCCGTTCTTGCGTGTCTCCACCAACTCGCCCTGCCAGGTGCCATGGCTGAGCAACGCCTGGCGGATCACCGGGAAGTGGCGACGGGCGTCACGGCTGCTGGGTAGCTCAACCACGTTGCGACCCAGCATGTCGTCGATGTCAAAGCCGGTGACTCGGCTGAAGGCCTGGTTGACGGCGATCAGCTTGTAGTCCGGATCAAGGATCACAATGCCTTCGCTGGCGGCTTCAAATACGGTCGAGGCCAGACGCTGCTGCTCTTCCAGCGCCTTGCCGGCGCTGATATCGCGGCGGGTACCCAACATGCGCGTGACCCGACCGCCTGGCGTACGCTCCACGGCGCGACCACGGTCTTCGATCCATACCCAGTGGCCATCGCCATGGCGCACGCGGTATTCCACCTGGTAATCCTCGCTGCGGCCCTTGAGGTGTTCCACCAGGGCGCGCTTGAGCAGCGGCAGGTCTTCGGGGTGCAGGCGCGGCTTGAGGTGGCTGAGCATCGCCGTGACGTACTCCGGCTCCAGGCCGAACAGTTCCTTGAGCTGGGTGTGGTGGACTTCGTCGGTTTGCAGGTTCCAGTCCCACAGCCCCAATTCACTGGCCTGCAGGGCCATGGCCAGGCGCGCTTCGCTTTTATTCAGGGCCAGGCTGGCAGCATCCAGCTCCTGACTGCGCTGTGCCACGCGGTCCTGCAGGCCGATCTGGGCTTCGCGCAGTTCCTGCTCGACCTGACGACGTTGTTCGACTTCGCGCACCAACTCCTGGTTGAGTTGCTCACTGCGCTGCTGCGCCTGTTGCAGGTGCTCGATCAGCGCCTGGTTCTGGAAGCGCCTCAGCAGCCCGCGCTGGATCAGGCGGTTGACCTGCCACGCCACCAGGCTCAAGGACGCCAGCAGGATCAGGCCGAGTACGCCCCAGCCACGTTGCTGTGGGTCGCCGCTCCAGAACAGGTAAATGATGGCGGGCACCAGGCATGGCAAGGCGAACGACAAAAACGCAGGCAGGCTCACGGCGTACGCCACGCTTGCCGACAGTGTCGCCGCGCCGATCAGGCCGAACACCCAGGCCTGCTGCATAAAGCTGTCCACGGGCACCAAGGCGATGGCAGCGGTGGCCAGGGTGAGGCCGCTGACCGCCGAGCCGAGCATGAACATGCGTCGCCATACGGGCTGGGCCTGGCGGCTGGGCATGGCGGAGTCAAACGCCGCCACCTGGATCACGCGCATTGCCACCAGGGCCAGCAGCCAGACTAACCAAATGCTGTCCAGCAGGTATTGCTTGGGGTTCCAGAGCAGCCAGGCGCAGACCAGGCCATTGACCAACATCAACAGGGTCGGCAACAGCGAGCCTTGATACAGCAGGCGCGTGCGCTCGACCGCCATCTCCGTGGCGTAGTGTTTGCGAAGAACCTGCGCGGGCGCCGCCGAGGGGCCAAGCAGATCGGTGCTGAAGGTCATAGGCAGTGTTCTTATAATGGTGAGCCCGAAACGTCGACGGAGCATACACAAGCAAGCGCGTGGGCCAAACTGCTCTACGTCATAAAAACTGCACGCTCATGCGTCGCAATCTCCGGGGCCAGACGGCTTGAGCGAGACGCCGCGCGGGCTGTGGCCATTGACCGACCGGTCATCACCCTGAAGGTTTTCCGTCGACCACCCGGCATTGGTATTTGCCCCACTCACCCGGGGGCCATAGAATGCGCCGATGCGCGATGATCTCTCCCTTTTGCTGAACTCCCTCAACGATGCCCAACGCCAGGCCGTAGCGGCCCCCGTTGGCCGTCAGTTGGTCCTGGCCGGTGCTGGCTCCGGTAAAACCCGAGTGCTGGTGCACCGTATCGCCTGGTTGATCCAGGTCGAAAACGCGTCCCCGCATTCCATCCTGTCGGTGACCTTCACCAACAAGGCCGCTGCCGAGATGCGCCACCGCATCGAGCAGCTCATGGGCATCAGCCCGGCCGGTATGTGGGTGGGCACTTTCCACGGCCTGGCGCACCGCCTGTTGCGGGCGCACTGGCAGGAAGCAGGCCTGAGCCAGACCTTCCAGATTCTCGACAGCGACGACCAGCAACGCCTGGTCAAGCGGGTGATCCGCGAGCTGGGTCTCGACGAACAGCGCTGGCCAGCGCGCCAGGCGCAATGGTTCATCAATGGCCAGAAAGACGAAGGCCTGCGCCCGCAACATATCCAGGCCAGCGGCGATTTGTTCCTGGCCACCATGCGCAGCATTTATGAAGCCTACGAGGCGGCCTGTGTGCGCGCCGGGGTCATTGACTTCTCCGAGCTGCTGCTGCGCGCCCTCGACTTGTGGCGCGACAACCCAGGCCTGTTGGCCCATTACCAGAAACGCTTCCGCCACATCCTGGTGGACGAGTTCCAGGACACCAACGCCGTGCAGTACGCCTGGTTGCGCCTGCTGGCCAAAGGCGGCGACAGCCTGATGGTGGTGGGCGACGACGACCAGTCGATCTACGGCTGGCGTGGCGCGAAAATCGAGAACATCTACCAGTATTCCGAAGACTTCCCGGACGCGGTCACCATCCGCCTGGAGCAGAACTACCGCTCCACCGCCGGGATTCTCAAGGCGGCCAACGCCCTGATCGCCAATAACACCGGGCGCCTGGGCAAAGAGCTGTGGACCGACGGCGGCGAAGGCGAGGCGATCAACCTGTACGCCGCGTTCAACGAGCACGATGAAGCGCGCTACGTGGTCGAAACCATCGAAAGCGCACTGAAAACCGGCCTGGCGCGCAGCGACATCGCGATTCTGTACCGCTCCAACGCCCAATCGCGGGTATTGGAAGAAGCCTTGCTGCGCGAACGTATCCCGTACCGCATCTATGGCGGCCAGCGCTTCTTCGAGCGCGCCGAGATCAAGAACGCCATGGCTTACCTGCGCTTGCTGGAAGGACGTGGCAACGACGCGGCGCTGGAGCGGGTGATCAACATTCCGGCCCGTGGCATCGGCGAAAAGACAGTCGAAGCCATTCGCGACCACGCGCGCCATGCCGATGTGTCGATGTGGGAAGCCATGCGCTTGCTGATCGCCAATAAAGGCCTGACCGGCCGGGCTGCCGGGGCGCTGGGCGTGTTTGTCGAGCTGATCGAGAACCTCGCCGCCAAGTGCGCGGAAATGCCCCTGCACTTGATGACCCAGTCGGTGATCGAACAGTCAGGGCTGATCGCCTACCACGAAGCGGAAAAAGGCGAGAAAGGCCAGGCCCGGGTAGAAAACCTTGAGGAACTGGTCAGCGCAGCGCGCGCGTTCGAAAACACCGAGGAAGATGAAGAGCTGACCCCGCTCGCCGCTTTCCTCGGCCATGCGTCGCTGGAAGCCGGCGACACCCAGGCCGATGAGCATGAAGACAGCATCCAGCTGATGACCTTGCACAGCGCCAAGGGCCTGGAGTTTCCCTACGTGTTCCTGGTGGGCATGGAAGAAGGCCTGTTCCCGCACAAGATGAGCCTGGAAGAGCCTGGCCGTCTTGAGGAAGAGCGCCGCCTGGCCTACGTGGGCATCACCCGCGCCATGCAGAATCTGGTGATGACCTACGCCGAGACCCGACGCCTGTACGGCAGCGAGACCTACAACAAGGTGTCTCGCTTCGTACGTGAGGTGCCGAAGGGGTTGATCCAGGAAGTGCGCCTGTCCAACAGCGTCAGCCGCCCGTTCGGCGGGGGCCAGCAACAGAACTCCAGCAGTCTGTTTGCCGGTTCCGAGATTCCGGAAACCCAGTTCAGCCTTGGCCAGCAGGTCAGGCATTCGGTGTTCGGCGAAGGCGTGATCCTCAACTTCGAAGGTGCCGGTGCCCAGGCGCGGGTGCAGGTGAATTTCGCCGAAGGCAGCAAGTGGCTGATGATGGGCTACGCGAAGCTCGAAGCCATCTGAATCACTGCACCCTTATTGTAGGAGCCGGCTTATCGGCGATTGCGGCTTTAAGATTGCTATCGCCGGCAAGCCGGGCTCCTACAGGTGAAGAATCGCGCCCCTCCCTTGTTTTTCACCCGCTCGGGCCAATATCTGTAATTAGTCCTACAGACCCTTCGGAATCGGTCTTACGCAAAAGCCCGAAACATTATGCCGCTAGCCACTGTCACTACACCTGTGCAACATGGCGCGCGTGCAATCCACAAATGGGAATTCCCTTTATGAAACGTTTTCTTAGCATCGCCATGGCGTTGTGCATCGGCCTGACGATGAGCATCGACGCCAACGCCAAACGCTTTGGTGGCGGCAAAAGCATGGGCTCGGCACCGACTCACCAGACCAGCCAAATGGCCCCATCCGCCGGTGCCGGCGGTGCTGCGGCCACCGCAGGCGCAGCCGGTGCTGCAGGCGCTGCTGCCAAGGCTGGCGGTGCTTCGCGCTGGTTGGGCCCTCTGGCCGGTATCGCCGCCGGTGGCCTGCTCGCTTCCATGTTCATGGGCGGCGGCTTCGAGGGCATGCAGATCTTCGACATCCTGATCATGGCGGTCATCGCCTTCCTGGTCTTCCGCTTTATCGCCGCCCGTCGCCGCAAGCAGCAGGAGCACCTGGCTCCAGCCGGCGCGCCGATGCAGCGTGAAGTGTTCGAGCAGAAGCCAGCCATGGGTTCGATCTTCGGTGGTTCTTCAGCACCTGCTGCGGCCCGCCCGGTGATCAACGCACCGGCCTGGTTCAACGAAGAGCGTTTCGTCGAAGCGGCCCGCAGCCACTTCCAGTCCCTGCAGCAGCACTGGGACGCCAACGAAATGGACAAGATCGCCGAGTTCGTGACCCCGCAACTGCTGGAGTTCCTCAAGCGCGAACGCGCCGATCTGGGCGACGCTTTCCAGTCGACCTACATTGACGACCTGCGCGTACAGCTGGAAGGTGTGGATGATCGCGCCGACAAGACTATCGCCACCCTGACCTTCAGCGGTGTGTCGAAGACATCGCGCTTCGACCAGGGCGAAGTGTTCAGCGAGAGCTGGAACATGGAGCGCGCCCAAGGCGACAACCAGCCTTGGCTGGTCGCCGGTATCCGCCAGAACGGCTGATCCCTGCACGCCTTGCAAGCAGATACAAAAAACCCCGGACCTGTCCGGGGTTTTCTATTTCACGGTTGCACTTATAGCGAGCTACTGTATAAAACGCCCCTATAAACCGCGCCATCTAGCACGAGGATCCCGGCCGTGGAAGAAATCATCGAACAATTGCGTGAAGCCAACGAACCGGTCCCGGTTCCTCTGGAGCTGCCTGACGAAGATTTGCTGGTGGAGATCGAGGAACAATTGTTCATCGACATCCCGTTTGTCTTCCGTGAATTCCTGCTGACCGTCAGCGACGTGGTGTACGGCAGCCTGGAGCCGGTGACCGTCACCGACCCGCAGTCCCACACCTACCTGCCGGACGTGGCCGCCAACGCCTGGGACGCCGGTGTTGATCGCAGCCTGATCCCGATCTGCCAGGATGGCGACGATTACTACTGCGTCGAAGAAGACGGCACCGTGGTGCTGTGGTCTGGCGAAGAAGAAATCGTCACCGAAGAAACCTGGGAGTCAGTGTGGCACTGGGCGCGGGACGTCTGGCTGGAAAGCTGAGCCCTGCACCAAGGGTGACCGGCTTGCTGTGGTGATCGGGCTTAGCGTGGTGAGCGGGCTTGCCCCGCGCTGGGCTGCGTAGCGGCCCCATGCCTCACATCGCAAAACCTGAAAGAACGCGTCGCCTGGACTGGGGCTGCTACGCAGCCCAGCGCGAGCAAGCTCGCTCACCACAAAAAGCTACGTGGCCCGCTCACTCAGTGTTCGGGCGTATCCTTGTGGTTATCCAGCGTCTCCAGCAAGGCGACCTGCATCCGCGTATGCACGCGGATGAACCACCGCCACAGCACTGCCGCCACTGCTGCCGTGACCACAGCGATCAGCACCAGCAACTTGTTGGTCGGCAGGATACTGGCCGACAAGGCTGCCAACAGCAGGAAAATCACCAGCAGCGAAAGGATCGGGATCAGTTCCGCGATCACCCTTCGCACACGCTGGGTATGCCGCCCGGCCATCTCCGGCTTCACGCTCATCTCCGCCAGCAACATCGACAGCGCCTTGAGCTTGCGGTACGCCGCGATCAGGAAAGGCAGCGATAACAGCAACGCCCCACCCCAGATCAACGCCTTCTGCCAGCTTGGGTCACTGATCCAGCCTTCCAGATAGCCGCCGATGCGCGCCGCAAAAAAGCTGCCGGCAAAGAAGATCGCCACCACCAGCGCCAGGTTCACCCCCACTTGCAGGATGATCTTGCGGATCATCGACGCCAGCATCGCACCCTCGCCCTGAGGTTGAATGCTGCGCAGCCATTCACCGTACATGCCGAACACTCGACTCATGCGCCTGGGCATGACCGCCGCGATCTTCAATGACAACGGGTCGGCGCCGCGAATCAGGTACGGCGTGAGCAATGTGGTAATCGCCGAGACCGCCACCGCAACCGGGTAGAGGAAATCACTGGTCACCTGCAACGTCATCCCCAACGCCGCGATGATGAAGGAAAACTCACCAATTTGTGACAGCCCCATGCCCACACGCAGTGAGGTACGGCCATCATTGCCGGCGATAAACGCGCCCAGGCCGCAGGACAGCATCTTGCCCAGTACCACCGCCACGGTGATTACCGCGATCGGCCAGGCATATTGCAGCAGGATTTGTGGGTCGATCATCAAACCAATCGCCACAAAGAAGATGGCGCTGAACATGTCACGAACGGGCTCGATCAGGCGCTCGATCTTAATTAACTGACGGGATTCAGCCATGATTGCGCCAATCAGGAACGCGCCCAGCACCATGCTGTATTCCAGCTTGACCACCAGCAAACAGAAACCGAAACACAGGCCCAGTACGGTAATCAGCAACATCTCGTTGCTTTCGAATTTGGCCACGTAGGCCAGCAAACGCGGCACCAGCAAAATGCCAATGACCAGCGCCACGATCATGAACAGCGAGAGCTTGCCGACCGTGGAGAACACCTCGCCGGAGCTGACCGTACCGCTGACGGCAATGCTCGACAGCAAGGCGATGATGCCGATGCCGAGGATGTCCTCGACGATCAGCACGCCAAAAATCAATTGGGCGAAGCGCTGGTTCTTCATCTTCAAGTCGTTGAGTGCCTTGACGATGATGGTGGTTGAGGAAATCGCCAGGATCGCGCCGAGGAACAGCGAGTCCATGGTGTTCCAGTCAAACCAGCGGCCGATCTCGTAGCCGATCCAGATCATCAGGATGATCTCCAGGAAGGCTGCGATAAACGCCGTGGCGCCAACCTTGAACAGCTTGCGCAGGCTGAACTCCAGGCCCAGGCAGAACATCAAGAAGATCACGCCCAGTTCGGCGAGGGTCTTGATGGTGTCTTCGTCGTGGATCAGGCCGAAGGGTGGGGTATGAGGGCCGATGATGAAGCCGGCGACGATGTAACCCAGCACCACCGGCTGCTTGAGGCGGTGAAACAAGATGGTGACAACCCCGGCCACCAACATGATCACGGCCAGGTCCTGGATAAAGCTGATGGCGTGCATGGCGAGGGGCTCCTTGAGGGTACTGGCGCTTTTCCCACTTCCGCGCGCGCCTTTGATCAGTCGCAAAGAACGGAAGGAAAAGTCTGCCTTGATCGTAAGAAATGCCCTGAGACGGGCTTTTGAAGGTTAACACCGCGACTTCCGGCAGAAAGCCGGTGCAATATATGGAAACAGATCGGTGCACGCGTGACGGCAAGCCGCCTACCGGCGTCCCGTTATGGATGGCGCTGCAAAGATTCCAGCACCCGCAGAGGTGCCCCCCAACCAATGCCTACAACCCGTGAGTGTGCTATGGAACCCGGAAACGCCCAGCTGTCGATGACGGTATTGATGACCCCTGATATGGCCAACTTCTCAGGCAATGTCCACGGCGGCACCCTGCTCAAGTACCTCGACGAAGTGGCCTACGCCTGCGCGAGCCGTTATGCCGGTCGCTATGTCGTGACGCTGTCGGTGGACCAGGTGATTTTTCGCGAACCCATCCACGTTGGCGAGCTGGTGACGTTCCTCGCATCGGTCAACTACACCGGCAACACCTCCATGGAGGTGGGCATCAAGGTGGTGACCGAGAATATCCGCGAGCGCTCGGTGCGCCATACCAACAGCTGCTTCTTCACCATGGTGGCCGTGGACGACCAGCGCAAACCGGCCGCCGTGCCACCGCTGCAACCGCACAACAGCGAAGACAAGCGCCGGTTCGTGCAGGCCCAGCAGCGCCGGCAGATCCGCCAGGAACTGGAAAAGCGCTACCAGGAAATCAAGGCAGACGCGCCGTAAGCCATTTCCTCCGTTTAGGAGCGAACAAGCCCGCTCCTACAACTGCCAGCACCCATCGTAGTGGGCACACACATCAAAGCGCTGATCCAACTGGCTCATGCGCTCCATGTGATGGTTCACGATGTCCACCATCACGGCTTTGCTGGTGTTCTTGTAGTACTGCGCCATCAACTTGTCGTTGGCCTTGACGCGCTCGACGACGGCGGCGTCCGTCGGATTCTGCCATTGTTCCAGAATCGCATCTTCGGTCCCGCTCAGGCGCATGCGGTAAACCCGCTCATAAAGCTCCAGCGTACGCGCCTTGCGGCCAGCCATTTCCTGATTCACCAGTGCGTAGTTCTGACGGAACTGAACCCAATAGGCCTCAGGTGGGGTGAAGGTGCCTAATTTCGCCTTGCGCTCGGCGATCGCTTCTTCGGTGGCTTGCGGACGTTGCGCGGTGTCGGGCTCCATCAACGTGATGAGCTGCATATGGGTTTCAACGATCGCGTTGATCAACGCGGTACGGTGAGGCGTCGCCGGGATCACCTTACCGAATATCGGGCTCTTGCCCGCACACGACGGCATGCCGTTCTCGAATATCGGCTGGGGAATGCGCACATCCTTGCCCCCAGCACGCGTCAGGCGCTGCAACGAGGTCGTGCACATGCCCCGCTCCATATCGAAGGTCACTTCATACTCTTCCCCGGCCTTTGGCGTGATGCTCATGGATTTGCCGCACACATAGCTTCCGCCATTGGTGTTGATCATCAGCATGGTTTCTTTGCCGGGTGCCAGCTTGAACTCCAGCAAGCCCCTGGCCTTGGCCGGCGGGGGCACGGACATGCCGACACGTCGGCGGGTATCGACCAGGAAAATATTGTTGAGCATGCCAGTGGTCTGGCCCATGCAGTGCTCAGCGTCGTAGACGTCGATGGTGGTGTTGGACGTATTAGAGATGAAGCGCAGCTTGGCGGCATCAGCCTCGGTGGCGTCAGGGTAAGTGCCGTTCACACTGCAACCGGCCAGCAACGACGTCAGCACCAGGGCGGTCAGCGCCCGCGGCGAAGGGAATACGAGGGACATGGATCTTCCTTGAAAGCACAGGGGACTAGGAGGCGCCCGATACTACCGGACGCCCTTGCCCTGGCTCAATGAAGAATATTCCTACAACTCAATGGGTGTGGCTTCGAAACGCACGCGAGGATGGGCAATGCGATCCTGGGCGCGTACCAGCTCAAGCTCGTAACTGGCGCAGGCCTGGGTTTCCAGCAGCACTTCATGGACCGCAGCGGCGGTGAATTCAAAGGCGGCCAGCAGGCTGTCGCCCAACAGCACCCGCGCCAGGAACAGGCCCGAGGTCAAATCGCCGACGCCCACTGGCTGACGTGGAAACGCCAGCAGCGGCCGACGCAAGTGCCAGCTGCCTTCGGCGGTCACCAGCAGCATCTCGAAACCGTCCGGTAGCTTGCCAGGGTAATCCAGATGTTTAACCAATACCGCTTTCGGTCCGCGTGCCAGCAGCGCCTTGGCCATGGCCAGGCAATCGAACAGCGATTGCGGCTTGCGCCCGGCGAAGCTGTCCAGCTCAAGCTGGTTGGGGCACAGGAAGTCGGCCATGGCCGCGGCTTCGTCCAGCAGGAAATCGCTGACTTCCTGGGGCACGATGCAGCCCTTTTCCGGATGGCCCATCACCGGGTCGCACAGATACAGGGCCTTGGGGTTGATGGCCTTGATGCGCGCTACGCCGGTCAGGATCGCACGGCCCTGATCCGCACTGCCCAGGTAACCGGACAGAATCGCATCGCAGTTGCCCAACTCACCGATGGCGGCAATGCCTTCCACCAGCGCCGGAATCTGCTGCGGCGCCAACACTTCGCCCGCCCACTGGCCATACTGGGTGTGGTTGGAGAACTGCACCGTGTTCAGCGGCCAGACGTTCACCCCGACCCGCTGCATGGGGAACACGGCGGCGCTGTTTCCGGCGTGGCCAAAGACCACATGAGACTGGATCGCAAGCAGATGAGGTGTGCGTTTCATGCAGGGGATTTCCGTAAAGCCATTGAAATTCTGGCCGCGCAGTATGCGACTAAACGCAGCCTGTACGACAGACCGGCGACACAGTTAAGCTGCTCTCACTTTGTTGGAGTCTTTCGCATGCTGACCCTGGGAAACATCTTCGTGTTGATGCTGCTGGCGACCGGTGCCGCCTGGGTGTGGCACAACCACGGCCTGCGCGAACGCGCGTTGGAGCGGGTCAAGCAGCATTGCGCCAAACTCGACATCGAACTGCTCGACGGTGCCGTGGCGCTCAAGCGCATCGGTTTTGTGAAGGATGCCAACGGTCGGCGGCGCCTGGCACGCATCTACAACTTTGAATTCACCGTGACCGGCGAAACCCGCCACCCAGGGACTATCACCCAATTCGGCGCCCACAGTGCGCAGATCGAACTGGCGCCCTATCCGTTCGAGATCAAGACACCGCTGCCTAGCGCCGATGTGATCGAGCTGAGCCAGTGGCGCCAGGACCACGGCACCAAGAACCGTCAGTAACGGCAGGCCGCCAGTGCGGCCTGCAACGCGGCCACGTCCTGTGGTTCGCTGAAAATCAATTCGATACGTGAGTCACGCCGCCATTCGCTGGTTTGCCAGGCGAGCGGGCTGTTATCCACAGCGTTGGCCGAAACCCAGCCTTCGGCGCCGTGGATAACCAACTTGGCGCGGCGCCACTCAAGGCTTGCCAGCCACCGAAGCAGGCGTTGGGCATCGAATTGCTGGCTCGGGTGCCAGCGCCAGCCGATGCTCCAGCCGCCCTCTTGGGCTTGGCTCAGGCAGATCGGTTGCGCAGGGTCACTCCAGATTGCCGGTATTTGCGCCAACCCCTTGGGCACGTCGAAGTTATCCAAAGCCGCTGCGGCCTGCGCATTCAGGCCCGGTAACTGCGCCAGCGGCAAATGCGCCTGGCGGGTCCAGTACAACGGGCAGTCAGGTAACTGCTGTTCAATTGCCTGGCGCTGCGCAGCGTCCAGCGCTTCATCCTTGTTCAATACCAATAGCCCGGCACTCGCCAGGGCTTCCTGCTGCGTTGGCGGCAAGGGCTTGCCCGCCGCCAGCGCCTGGGCATCCAGCACCAGCACACAGGGCTGCACCGCCAGGACGTCATGCCACGGCGCCTCTCGCAGTTGTTTGAGCAATTGCGCCGGATGGCCCAGGCCCGAGGGTTCGATGAATAGCCGATCCGGCTTGGCCTTACGCAACAACCGACCCAGTCCTACCTGAAACGGAGCGCCATTCACGCAGCACAGGCAGCCGCCTGCAACCTCGCCCAGGGCTATGCCGTCGCTGTCCTGAGTGAGCAAGGCAGCGTCCAGGCCGATCTGCCCGAACTCGTTGATCAGCACGGCCCAGCGCTCATTGGCCGGGCGCTGGGCGAGCAGGTGCTTGATAAGGCTGGTCTTGCCGGCCCCCAAGGGCCCGGCAATCACGTGGGTGGGAATGTTCTGCAGCATGAGGGGCATCGTTCGGACCGTGTAGAGCGTTTGATCCTACGCGGTTATGCGAGCCAATCCAGTGTCAGGATCAATCGACGCTCGTCAGCCTTGAGTGCGGGTGAACGGTGAATCAGGCCGTAACCTTCGTTGCCCTGCCATTTGGTGCCCTTGAGCAGGGCGACTTCGCCGCAGTGGAACTGTTCGATCTTGTCACTGGGTTCGGCGTCCGGCTGGCTCAGTCTACGACGGTCCATCACGCCTTCACGCAACCACTGGCTGCCGACCCCGGCATAGGTGGTGATCAGCCGCACCGGTACATGGTCGACATGAAAACGCGGGCACATGGCTTTATCCAACAGGCGCAAGCGCACGCCGATACGCTTGGCGCCCAGCAAACAGGCGAACGCGCTGACCAGCCAAGACACATCGGCGATAAAGCCTTCGTAGCCTTCCAGATCGCGGCAACTGGACGCCAGCCCCTGCACGTTGGGCACGGCGTCTTCGTCGTTGAGTTCTACCACCATGGAATCCGCCAACGGCTCGTTGAGCGCCACCAGCAAGGCGCCGAACTCGGCGATATGCAGGGGCAACTGGCGCTGCCACACCGCCAGGTTGACGCCATCTTCAAGGATGTCGGACAGCGCCAGCGGGGTTTCACCATAGGTCTGGCGAATCACGGGACGCAGGGGAATCACCGGGGCCAGCATCAGGCGGCTGCCTCCTCATACCAGGGGCCAAAGGGATCGGCCAGCAAGCGCCAACCTTCGACGCCCTGGGCCATTTCTTCATCGTTGAGCAAGCAGGCGTCCAGCTCCGCGCGCAGTTGGGTGAAGTCGATGTTCTGACCGATAAACACCAGTTCCTGGCGGCAGTCACCGGTGCTCAGTTGCCAGTTGCCCATGATCGCCGCGACACTTTCTTCGTCCTGAGGCCACTGGCTTTTCGGCACAAAGCGCCACCAGCGACCGGCAAACCCATGGCGCATCAAGCCGCCGGCCTGGGACCAACTGCCCGCATCCTGGTGCTTGCTGGCCAGCCAGAAAAAGCCTTTGGAGCGCAGCAGTTTGCCGTTGACCCACGGGCGGTCGATAAAGTCGAAAAAACGCTGCGGATGAAAGGGACGCCGCGCGCGGTAAGCGGTGGAGGCGATGCCGTACTCTTCGGTTTCCGGCACATGTTCTCCGCGCAACTCCTGCAGCCAGCCCGGCGCTTGAGCTGCGCGTTCAAAATCGAAGCGGCCGGTGTTGAGGATCTTGTTCAGGGGCACTTCACCCATGACCATCGGGATGATTTCCGCCTGGGCATTCAGGCGCTCGAGGATCGCCATCAATTCTTCGCGCTCGCGGCTGCTGATCAGGTCGATCTTGCTGATAAGGATCACGTCGGCAAATTCGATCTGTTCGATCAGCAGGTCGGTGATGGAGCGTTCGTCTTCTTCACCGAGGGTCTCCCCGCGCGAGGCCAGGCTTTCGGCGGCCTGGTAATCGAGCAGGAAGTTCATGCCGTCGACCACCGTGACCATGGTGTCCAGGCGTGCGATATCGGCCAGGCTTTGCTCGTTTTCATCGCGAAAGGTGAAGGTTTCGGCCACCGGCAAGGGCTCGGAGATGCCGGTGGACTCGATCAGCAGGTAATCGAACCGACCTTCCTTGGCGAGTTTTCCGACTTCTTCCAGCAAGTCTTCACGCAAGGTGCAGCAGATGCAGCCGTTGCTCATCTCCACCAGCTTTTCTTCGGCGCGGTTGAGGGTGACGTCACGCTGGACTTCGCTGCCGTCGATGTTGATTTCGCTCATGTCGTTGACGATCACCGCCACCCGCAGGTTTTCGCGGTTGCGCAGGACGTAATTGAGCAGCGTGCTTTTACCGGCGCCGAGAAAGCCGGACAACACGGTCACAGGGAGACGATTGGGCATCAGGTATTCCTCATCAGGGTTGGCCGGTCAAATCGCCCGTTTATGGCGTTCGCGCAGCTCTTCACGTTCTTTGGCTTCGATACACAGCGTGGCGGTGGGACGTAGCAGCAGGCGTTGCAGGCCGATGGGCTCACCGGTCTCGCGGCACCAGCCGTATTCCCCACGGACCAACAACTCGAGCGCGTCGTCGATCTTGTCCAACAGCTTTTTTTCCCGTTCGAGCAGGCGCAGTTGCCATTGCCGCTGTTCTTCGGCGCTGCCCACATCGGCCGGGTCGCTGTTGGTTTCCTGTTCACGCAGCGCCATGAACTCGGCGTCTATACGTACTTGCAGCTCATTGCGCTGGATCAGCAACAACTCGCGGAAGAAGCCTTGCTGGGCTTCGTTCATGTAGTCGGCGGGTGGCTGGGCCAGCAGGTCTTGTTCGGTCATGGGGAGCGGTTCACGGGTCAGGCTGTGCTTTAATGTTATAGTATAACAATGCAAATAAGCCAATCCACTCTTGCTCACCTCGACGAAGGGCGCAATGCTTGACCACTTCCCTGCTGTGAGAAACCCGATGAAATACCTGGTGTGCGCCCTGTTGTTGGCAACGGCCGGAACGGCTTGCGCCCAGGTACCCAACCTGCTGGCCAACTGCACGCGCAGCGCTAATCTGCTGGCCTGCGTCGATCCCCTGGGCAATGCCTACAGCGTGGCGACGGTCGGCAGCACCACGTATTTGCGCGGGTACGAGGTGATCGGCAAACGCTACTGGGCACAGACCAACAGCCGCTACGGGCAACTGACGTTCTTTACCGGGTTGGCGTCGGACGGTGAGGCGTGGGTGGGCTATACGCGGCGTGTGGGCTGGACCACCCTCAACCGGTTTTCCAGTTCGGGTGGCGCCAGCGCCAAATTCACCTGCAGCCGTATAACCGGCTGTTAGACCTGGCCGTTCTTCTGTTCCTGCACCCACGCCATGTAGCTGTTCATGGGTGGGTTCTTCTGGAAGTACTTTTTCAGGCCTTCGAACAGGCCATCGGCAACCGCCTGTTGATGCCGCGCGGTGACCAGGCGGGCGCTGTCGCGCGCATTAGAGATAAACCCGGTTTCCACCAGGATCGAAGGCACGTCCGGTGACTTGAGCACCGCGAATCCCGCCTGCTCCACGCGCTTCTGATGCAGGCTGGTGATGCCTTCCAGGCTGCCCAGGATCGAGTTGCCCAGTTGCAGGCTGGAGGCAATCGTGGCGTTCATCGACATATCCAGAATCACCCCGGCCAGCATCGGGTCCTTGTCCTTCAGATTGAGCAGGCTGGTGGCGCCGAGCAGGTCAGCGCCGTTTTCCCGCTGCGCCATGAAGCGTGCGGTGGCTGAAGTTGCGCCGCCTTCGGACAAGGCATACACCGAAGCGCCCGACGCAGTGACCCTCGGCGCCGCATCCGCATGCACGGAGATAAACATGTCGGCATTGTGCTTGTGGGCGATCTCCACCCGTTTACGCAGCGGCACGAAGAAGTCGTCGTTGCGCACCAACTTCACGTCAAAACCCTTCTCGCGTTTCAAGCGTTTGGCCAACAGCTGGGCGATGGACAACACCACGTCTTTTTCGCGCTGGCCTTTGGAGCCGACGGCGCCTGGGTCCTTGCCGCCATGGCCGGGGTCGACCACCACGATGATGTCGCGCTTGGGGTGCGCCTTATCCACCAGGGGCTTGGGTTCTGCCGCAATTTGACGAGGCGCCTGCGTCGCGCTGGTCAGGTCCAGCACCAGGCGATGGCCCTGACCCTCCTGGGGCGGCAACAGAAAGCTGTTGAGCTGCATCGGCGCCGCGAGGTCGAGCACGATGCGCGTATCGCCTTTGCCGAAATGCCCCGAACGGATCGACGTGATCCCGCTGTTCGTCAGCGCCAGTTGAGAGAAATCACCACTGAGCCCGGCGCCGCTCAAGTCAATGATCAAGCGTTCCGGCGCGCTCAGGGTAAAGGTCTTGTACTGCACCGGGCCGCTGAGGTCGAACACCAGCCGCAGCTTGTCGTCCGAGCGCCACAGGCGGGCGTTGCGTATCTGCGCGGCATGGGCCGCAAACGGCAAGGTGAAAAGAGGGCTGGCCAGAAGCAGGTTCAGGAGCTGACGTCTGTGCATGAAAAATACCGCAAATAAAGGAGCGTCCCTGCTCGACATGACTGAAAAAAGGCTGGAGCAGAAAAATCATCGTCGACTCAATAGTTATAATATAACATGTCTTTTTATTTCCAACGATGGACCTGCTCATGAATGCGCTGACTCTGCCGGATATCGCCGCGCAGGCTTCACGCCAAGCCTTGCCGCTCGACTGGGTGGGCATGTGCGGCATCGCCCTGCCGATCCTCATCGACGGGCAGCAACTGACCGCCACCGCCGATGCCGGTGTGAGCCTGGACGACGGCGCCGCCCGTGGCATTCATATGTCACGCCTGTACCTGGCGCTGGAGATGCTCGACCAGCAGCCTCTTACGCCTGCACTTCTGCGTAATGTACTGCAGCGTTTTCTCGACAGTCATGAAGGTTTATCTAATAACGCCTACCTGCGGATCCACACCGATTTACTGCTCAAACGCCCGGCACTGGTCAGCCCGCTGGCTGGTTGGAAGGGCTACCCGGTGAGCATCGAAGCGCGCCTGGAAAACCAGATGTTCCACGTGGAACTAAAAATTGACGTTACTTATTCCTCGACTTGCCCTTGCTCCGCTGCCCTCGCCAGGCAATTGATTCAGCAGCAATTTCTCGAAGACTTCGCCGACACACCGTTGCAGCATGAAGACGTATTGTCCTGGCTTGGCAGCGCCAATGGCATTGTCGCTACGCCCCACAGTCAGCGCAGCAGCGCGCAACTGCTGATCGCATTGGACGGCGACCAACCCAGCCTGCCCATCACCGAGCTGATCAATGACGTCGAAGCCGCCCTCGGCACCGCCGTACAAACCGCCGTAAAGCGCGCGGATGAACAAGCTTTTGCCCTGGCCAACGGGCAGAACCTGATGTTCTGCGAAGACGCCGCTCGCCGCCTGAACCTCGCCTTGAAATGCTCGGATGCCGTCAAAGCCTTCCACCTGAAAGTGATCCACGCCGAAAGCCTGCACGCGCACGATGCCGTGGCTGAAAGCCGCTGGACGAGAAACCCTGCATGATCACCTGCACCGCATTGCGTTGGGGCGCCCCAGGCCAACCGCTGACGCCCGCCATGGATCTCACGCTGGAAAGAGGCAGCCTCACCGGCATCATTGGCGCCAACGGCACCGGTAAAAGCAGCCTGCTCAAAGTCATCGCCGGTCTGCAAAAGCCCTTGGCGGGCAACGTCACGGTGGATGTTCCACGCCGTGGCGGCCTGTCGTTTCTGCCCCAGCAGCAGCACTTGGACCGACAATTTCCCATCAGCCTGCAGGAACTGGTCGCTGCCGGTTTCTGGGGTACGCAACTTTCCCCGCAGCAACGCAGCCAGCGCCTTGCAGCGGTTTTGGAGGACTGGTGCCTCAGCGGCCTGGAGCACCGCCCGTTGATGGCCTTATCCGGTGGCGAGTTGCAACGCGCCCTGCTCGCCCGCATGAGCCTGGCCGAAGCGCCGGTGCTGTTGCTCGACGAGCCTCACGCAGCTCTCGATGAAGAAGGCCAGGCGCTGTGCTGGAAACACATCCATGCCTGGCACGACGCAGGCCGCACGCTGATCGTCGTCTGCCATGACCTAGCGTCCGTGCGCCATCACACCCAGCAAGTGGTGCAGATCAAAAACACCGGCTGCCTCTTCGGCCCGAGCAAAGAGCTCATCCGCCCACAGCCACAGATGCAGGTGGCCTGATGCATTTCGCCGCCCACCTGTGGATGCCTTTTGTTGATTTCGTCTTTATGCGCCGCGCCCTCATCGGCGGGTTGGTGCTCGCCTGCAGCACCGCGCCACTGGGAGTGTTCCTGATCCTGCGGCGCATGAGCCTGATCGGTGACGCGGTGGCCCATGGCATCCTGCCTGGGGCGGCCCTCGGCTTCTGGTTCGCCGGCCTCAGCCTGCCCGCCCTGACCATCGGCGGCCTCGGTGCCGGCTTGAGCATGGCCGGCCTGTCCGCCTGGATCACTCGTCGTACCGGCCTGCGCGAAGACGCCAGCCTCGCGGCCATCTACCCCATCTCCCTCGCCGCCGGCGTACTGATCCTGGGCCTCGCCGGCAAACGCCTGGACTTGCTCCACCTGCTGTTCGGCTCCGCCCTGGCCGTGGATGAAACCACCCTCACCGGCATGCTCTGGGTCTCCAGCTTCAGCCTGATCGCCATGGCCGCGATCTACAAACCGCTGCTGCTGGACACCCTCGACCCTCTGTTCCTGCAGACCATCAGCCGCCTCGGCCCGTTGGCCCACGGTTTGTTCCTGACCCTGGTGGTGCTGAACCTGGTGATCGGCTTCCAGGCAATCGGTGCATTGATGGTGGTGGGATTGATGATGCTGCCCGCCATCGCTTCACGTTTCTGGAGCCGGCGGCTGCCGGTGCTGATCGCGGTATCGGCGGTGCTGGGATGCCTGTCGGTATGGCTGGGCCTGTTGTTGTCGTTCTACTACTCGCTGCCCAGCGGCCCGGCCATCGTGCTGGTGGCGGGCGCCGGGTACCTGGTGTCCGTGATCTTCGGTCCGGTGCACGGTTTGCTGCGCCGCCCGCCCTTGCTGTCATCCCAATGAGGTGTTTCCCGATGCGCGCTCTACTCGTGCTATTCAGTCTCGTCCTGTCGTTATCGACGGCTCAGGCCGCAGACAAACTCCAGGTGGTTACCAGCTTCAGCATCCTGGATGACATCACCCACCAGATCGGTGGCGATCACATCCAAATAAGCAACATGGTCGGCCCCGACGCCGATGCCCATACCTACGAGCCAACACCCGACGATGCCAAGGCGCTGCTCAACGCCAAGGTCATCATCAAGAATGGCCTGGGCTTCGAGCCGTGGCTGGACCGCCTGGTGACCAGCACCGAAACCAAGGCCACCGTGGTCACCGCGAGCAAAGGCGTGATCTCCCACACCATGGAAGAGGACGGCGAAACCATCCCCGACCCGCACGCCTGGCATAACCTGGCCAACGCCGAAATCTACGTGAACAACATCACCAAGGCGCTGGTGGCCGCCGACCCGGCAAACAAGGCCGACTACCTGCGCAACAGCCAGGCCTACCTGAAAGAAATCTACCGGCTGCTGGCCGAAGCCAAGACCAAGTTCGGCGCTCTACCCGCCGGTAACCGTCGCATCGTCACCTCCCACGACGCCTTCGGCTACCTGGGCCAGGCGTACGGCATTGAGTTCCTCGCGCCACAGGGTTTGTCCACTGAACGCGAGCCGTCCGCCGCCGAAGTCGCCGCGCTAATCACTCAGATCCGCAAAGACAAAGTCAAAGCCGTGTTCATGGAAAACATCAAGGACTCGCGCCTGCTCCAGCAGATCGCTGACGAAAGTGGCGCGCAGATAGGCGGCACGCTGTATTCCGATGCCCTCGCGGCACAAGGCCCGGCCAGCACCTTCACCGGGCTGTTCGAATACAACCTCAACACGTTGTGCGCGGCCCTGAGCAAGCCATGAGCGTAAGCATGCTCGACCTGGAAGGGGCTGCCGCCGGCAGCCGCTTTCCACTTCAACCTGTCTTCGATGCGCTGCCATGGAACAGCGATGGCCTGATCGCCGCCATCGCCCAGCAACACCGCAGCGGCGAAGTCCTGATGCTGGCCTGGATGAACCGCCAGGCCCTCAAGGAAACCCTGGCCACCGGGCAAGTCTGCTACTGGTCGCGCTCGCGCCAGCAGTTATGGCGCAAGGGGGAAAGCTCGGGTCACGGGCAGCAACTGATCGAGGCACGCCTCGATTGCGACGGCGACGCCGTATTGCTGATCGTCGACCAGCAAGGCCCGGCTTGCCACACCAGTCGGCCCACCTGTTTCTACAACGCTATCGATGGCGACTACATTCACATCCTCACGGAGCCCCGCGCATGATCCGCAAGAACCCTTCCGGCGACCTGCCAGTGATTGCCGAATCGGCCTACGTCGACAAGACCGCGATCATCTGCGGCAAAGTCATCATTGGCGAAAACGTCTTCGTCGGCCCCTATGCCGTGATCCGCGCCGACGAAGTAGACGCCAGCGGCGCCATGGACCCGATCACCATCGGCGCCAATTCCAATATCCAGGACGGCGTGGTCATCCACTCCAAGTCTGGTGCGGCGGTGACTATCGGCGAATTCACCTCGATTGCGCACCGCTCCATCGTGCACGGCCCCTGCACGGTTGGCGACCGCGTGTTCATCGGCTTCAACAGCGTGCTGTTCAATTGCGCCGTGGGCGACGGCTGTGTGGTGCGCCACAACTCGGTGGTCGACGGCCGCGACTTGCCTGCTGCCTTCTATGTGCCCTCCACCACCCGCATCGGGCCCAACACCGACCTGTCGCAATTCCCGCCAGTGAGTGTGAGCGCCTCGGAGTT
Organism: Pseudomonas sp. AC112; assembly: GCF_979253545.1. Classification (NCBI taxonomy): domain Bacteria; kingdom Pseudomonadati; phylum Pseudomonadota; class Gammaproteobacteria; order Pseudomonadales; family Pseudomonadaceae; genus Pseudomonas; species Pseudomonas sp. AC112. Next base: position 2,305,703 of record NZ_CEEDCM010000001.1, on the reverse strand, counting down.
TTCCGAAGACGTGGCCCGTACCAATGTCGATTTGGTGCGCGGCTACAAAGCCCTGCAAAACGAGTTCTGAACCATGAGCCGCCTACTGATCCGCAATGCCCGCCTGGTGAACGAAGGCCAGGAGTTCGACGCTGATGTGCTGGTCGCCAACGGCCGGATCGAGAAGATTGCCAGCAGCATCGAAGGCTGCAACGCCCCCGTGGCCATCGACGCTCAGGGCCAATGGCTGCTGCCGGGCATGATCGATGACCAGGTGCACTTTCGCGACCCCGGCGCACCGGACAAAGGCAGCTTCTACAGTGAATCACGCGCGGCGGTGGCCGGCGGTATCACCAGTTTCATGGACATGCCCAATACCAGCCCCGCCACCCTGAGCCTGGAGGCCCTGGCGGATAAAAAGCGCCGGGCGGCCCTGCACTCAGTAGCCAACTATGGCTTTCACTTTGGCGTGAGCAACGACAACCTCGACACGGTCGCAGCTCTCGATCCGCGCGCAGTGGCCGGGGTCAAAGTGTTCATGGGCGCCTCCACCGGCAACATGTTGGTGGATGACCCACGGATCCTCGAGCGGCTATTTGCCGAAGTGCCCACCCTTCTGCTGGCCCACTGCGAACACACGCCGAGCATCCTGGCCAACGAACAACGCCTGCGCGAACGCTTCGGCGACAAAATTCCACCTGTCGCCCACCCACTGATCCGGGATGCCGAGGCGTGTTATCGCTCGTCGTCCTTCGCCGTGGAATTGGCGCAGCGCTTCGGCACGCGCCTGCATGTGCTGCACCTGACCAGCGCTCGCGAATTGAGCCTGTTCGAAGACAAGCCCCTGGCGGAAAAACGCATCACAGCGGAAGTTTGCGTGCACCACCTGCTGTTTGATGACCGCGACTATCACCGCCTCGGTCACCAGATCAAATGCAACCCGGCGATCAAGACTCGCGCCGACCGCGACGCGCTACGCCAGGCCTTATTGAGTGACCGTCTGGATGTGATTGGCACTGACCATGCACCGCATACCTGGGCACAAAAACAGTTGAGCTATCGTGAAGCGCCGTCGGGTTTGCCCCTGGTGCAGCACGCGCTACCGGCGTTGTTGGAGTTGGTGGCCGATGGGCTGCTGCCGCTGACCACCCTGGTGGCGAAAACCAGTCACCGCGTGGCCGACCTGTTCGCCATCCCGGATCGGGGTTATCTACGCGAGGGTTATTGGGCCGACCTGGTGGTGATCAAACCGGAGCCTGCCGGCAAACCGGTCAGTAGCCAACCGGTCCTGGCCCGCTGCGGCTGGACGCCCTTCGCCGAGCGCAGTTTGCGCCACAGCGTCAGCACCACGCTGGTCTCCGGCCACCTGGCTTGGCACAACGGCCAGGTGGTCGACAGCTGCCAGGGCTTGCCCCTGCACTTCTTGCGTTAGGCGCGCGGCTTGACCGTACCGCAATCGTTGCCCAGCCACTGGGCGTGACTGTCGAGGCTGCCCTTTTGCTGGACACCGGTGGCATTGAAGGTGCCGTTGACGGTGGTGGTGAACTCTTTCTGGCTCTGGAACGTGGCGACGCCCGTGCCCTGGGCTTTCGGGCAACTGAAGCGGAATTTCCACTGGTTGCCGGTCTTGTCGGTCACTTCCTGTTTGCAGCCCGACTGCGGGTCGGTCAGGGGGATCGAGTCGGAGGCGACCTGTGCCGGTGTCAGGCACACCTGCACACCTTTACCGGCCATGGTAATACCTTGTTTCTCCAGCATGGCGCTCTGTTCGGGGGTCATCTGTTGCTTGAGTTGACCGAGGATCAGCGACAGGTCCGGCAGGTCCTGGTTATCGACTTTCATATTGCTGGTGGTCAATTCCCACAAGCCCGGCGCCAGCATCTGCGCCTGTGCGGCCATAGGCAGCGCCAAACCAGTAACCATGGCTAAACAGAGCAAACGAGCATTCATCGGGTAACTCCTGGGCAATTGTTGGCGTTAGACGCCGCAAAGCGGCCAGTGTTGCACGGCAAATAAAATAGCGACATTCGCGACCGAACATGGTCTGTTAGGCACTGGATTGCCTGGAGTACCGTCGTCCATGGATTTTTTTGGCCCGCACCTGCTCGCCTACTTCATTGCCACGCTGCATTTTCTCGGGACCCTCGCCGCGATCCACGCGGTGCTGACCGTCAGGACCGCCCAAGGCTCGATCGCCTGGGCCTTGTCGCTGATGTTCATGCCCTATCTCACGCTGATCCCCTACCTGATCTTCGGCCGCAGCACCTTTGACGCCTACATCCAGGCACGACGCCAAGCCAACCAGGAAATGCACACCGCCATTACCGCGCTGAACTGGCGCCCCTGGGTCGAAGAAGCCCTGGCCGCGCGCAACTCCAGCGCCTACGGCTCGCTGCGCGCCATGCCCAAGCTGGGCCGCATGCCGTGCCTGGCCAATAATGAAGTGCGCTTGTTGATCAATGGCGAAGCCACCTTCAGCGCGATCTTCGAGGCGATTCGCAACGCCAAGACCGCGGTGCTGTTTCAGTTTTTTATCATTCATGACGACGAACTCGGCCGTCAACTGCACGCCTTACTGAAGGAAAAAGCTGCGGAGGGCGTGGACATCCACGTGCTCTACGACCGTATCGGCAGCCACGCCCTGCCCCACCGGTATGTGCAATCGCTGCGCGACGCCGGGGTGAAAGTCAAAGCCTTCGCCACCCGCAGCGGCTGGCTCAATCGCTTCCAGGTCAACTTCCGCAACCACCGCAAGATCGTGGTGGTGGACGGCATCACCGGGTTTGTCGGCGGGCATAATGTCGGCGATGAATACCTGGGCAAGAAGCCACCGCTGGCACCGTGGCGCGATACCCATGTACAGGTCACAGGACCGGTGGTCGCGTGCTTGCAGGAGTCGTTCGCCGAAGATTGGTTCTGGGCCGCGCGCGAGTTGCCGCCGCTGATCCTGCCAGATGCCTACCCTGAGGACGGGGTGCTCTGCCAACTGCTTGCCAGCGGCCCGGCCGACCCGTATGAAACCTGCTCGCTGTTTTTCGTCGAGGCCATCCACGCGGCGACCGAACGCGTGTGGATCACCAGCCCGTATTTCGTCCCCGACGAAGCCGTGTTTGCCGCACTGCGCCTGGCAGTGTTGCGTGGCGTGGACGTACGCCTGCTGCTGCCGTCGCGGCCCGACCACCGCATCGTCTACGCCGCCTCCAGCCTTTACGCGATCGAAGCCGTACGCGCCGGCGTGCGGGTGTTCCGCTATACGCCAGGGTTTCTGCATCAGAAGGTGGTGTTGGTAGACCGAGAAATCAGCGCCATTGGCAGTGCGAACATGGACAACCGATCATTCCGGCTGAATTTCGAAGTGATGTTACTGACAGTCGACGAAGCCTTCGCCCAGGAAGTCGAGCAGATGCTGCTCGACGATTTCGCCCTGGCCCACGAAGTCAGCCAAGAAGAAAGCCGCGAAACCCGCCGCCTTCAACAACTGGGCATGCGAGTCGCGCGGCTTATTTCACCGATTCTCTAACAAATAACCCAATACCCACTGTAGGAGCTGGCTTGCCAGCGATAGCGTCGTGTCAGCCGACTGATCCGGTACTGATACACCGCCATCGCTGGCAAGCCAGCTCCTACAGTCAGGTCTTCTGCGTTTTCAATAATCAGCGGTAGATATCTTCCCGCGTCCACGGCAATTCATGGCTGCCATCTGCATGGGGCTTCACCGCCAGAATCTGGTGCAGGTTGATCCAGCCCCGCGCAAACGCATACGCGCAGCCGGCCAGGTACAGCCGCCAAATGCGCAACGCTTGCTCCGGCACCATCTTCGCCGCCGCTTCCAGATTGTCTTCCAGCCGCTCGCTCCAATGGTCCAGGGTGCGCGCGTAGTGCAGGCGCAGGCTTTCGACGTCGACCACTTCCAGCCCGACTTCACTGATCTCGGCGGTCATCATCGCCAGGTGCGGCAACTCGCCATTGGGGAACACATAGCGTTCGATAAAATCCCCCGCACCACGGCCTACCGGGCGGCCATCGGTGTGCTTGGCGGTAATGCCGTGGTTCATCACCAGGCCGCCTTCGCGCACGGCGCCGAACAGGGTCTTGCAGTATTCCGCCAAGTTGGCGTGGCCGACATGTTCGAACATGCCCACGCTCACCACTTTGTCGAAACGGCCATCCTGCGGCAGGTCTCGGTAATCGAGCAGTTGCAGGTCCACCTGGCTTTCCAGGCCTTCGGCTTTCACCCGCTCCCGGGCCAGGGCCAGTTGCTCCTTGCTCAAGGTGATGCCAAACACTTTCACCCCGAACTCCCGCGCGGCGAACCGCGCCAGCCCGCCCCAACCACAGCCTACATCGAGCAAATACTCGCCCGGCTGCAGCCGCAGCTTGCGGCACAGGTGGCGAAATTTGTCTTGTTGAGCCTGGTCGATGGATTCGCTGCCGGTTTCGAAATAACCGCAGGAATACGCCATGTCCTGGTCCAGCCACAGCTGGTAGAACTCGTTGGACAGGTCGTAATGGTAGGAAATGGCCGCTGCGTCAGTGGCCTTGTCGTGGATCGAGCGCACCGGACGACTCCCCTCGTCGTCTTCGATCAGGGCGTGACTCAATTCGTCACATACCCGGATGACCTCGGAGATGGAGCCTTCCAGCTCCAATTTGCCCTCGATGAAGGCTTCGCCCAGTGAATCGAGCGTGGGATGGGTCAGCTTGGAGACTACCGTGGGGTCCTTCACCACGATGGTCACACTGGGCTCGGGGCCCAAGTTGAATTCATGGCCGTCCCAGAGTCGAAGACGCAGCGGTAGCTGAAGATTCTGTAAGGCCGGTGGAAGTTGCGCGAGCATGAGTGATCCCCCCTTGTTTCAGACGTCTGCTGTGAGGGTAGACCATCCGAAGACAAAGTAGGAGGCTATCGATTTGATAGCGGTCTTCTATGGGGCTAGGCGCTCGAGCAAACCGTCTTGGATCCACTGTTTCAGCCAGGTGACGGCTTGCAGTGGCGCACCCTCTGCATAAGTGACTGCGAGTTCGGCGCACAGTTCTGAAAAACTCCAGCCGGTAGTCACCATGCCCGCCAGGGCGCAGATTTCTGCAGGCTCCAGGCTGCGGTACTGGCATACATTCTGGTGCCTCCACACCAGGCAGATCTGCGCCGGGTCCAGCGCCTGGCTGGGCGGGAAGTGCGACTCATCCTTGCTGGCCCGCCAGAGTGCCACCGTGTTGAAGCGGCAGAGTATCTGTTGCACGGAGGGCGTCAGCGTCACCTGCAAACCCGGCCAGTCTTCAGGCGCCAGGCGTGCCATGTCGTGGAGGGTCAGCGGATCACCCTGGGGCGCGTCAAACGCCAGGGTAAACGCCCACTCCAACCGCGCCAGTTCCGCCAGCGGCGCGCTTTGTTCCGCCACCAGGTGCTCAAGAATGAACGCAGGGAAACGCTCGCCCAGCCACCGCAGGCTGTAATGAGCCGATGGGTAACGGCGCACATAGGCGTCGGTCAGCGAGGCGAATTCATCATCGCCCAGCCAATAGAGGACGGCACTGAAGTCATGCCGCAAGACTTCCCGCAGCCGTGCGAGGTAGGCGTTGTGGTAAATCGCCAGGCCCGTGTCCACGTCCAGTGTCGGCCCGCCCAGCAGGGTGGCGGCGAAGCTGCTGTCGGCCACTGGGGTTTCGGCTAACAGGTGCTGTTCAAAGGCCAGTTGCCAATCGATCAGGCGCATAACGATCTCCTGGCCAAGGCGATGGCCCCCAGTTCGCGGGCCTTGCTCAGCTCTGTGAGCAACGCTTCGAAGGGGGGGAAGTGGTCGTCCCGCTCCAGTAGCGTCGACACCGGGCCCAGGTGCTCCAGCGTCTGTTGATAGAGCGCCCACACCGGGTCAGACACGGGATGGTCATGGGTGTCGACCACGTAGTCGCCATAGTCCATGTGCCCCGCCAGGTGCAGTTGGCGGATGCTCTCAGGGGGCAGGTTGCGGATAAACGTCCAGGCGTCAAAGCCATGATTGCGCGAGCTGACATACACATTGTTGACGTCGAGCAACAATTGGCAGCCCGACAGGTGCACCAGGGCGTTGAGGAATTCCCACTCGGTGAATTCGTCCGCCTTCGAGCGCACATAACTGGAGACGTTTTCCAACACCAGTGGACGCTCCAATACGTCCTGCACTTGGCGCACGCGGGCGGCCACGTGGTAAAGGCTTTCTTCGGTGTACGGCAGTGGCAGCAGGTCGTGCAACTGGTGAGCGCTGCCGCGGCTCCAGCACAGGTGATCAGACACCCACGCCGGTTGGATACGCTCGGCGAGCTGTTTGATTTGCTTCAGGTAATCGGTGTCGAGGGCATGGGGCCCGCCAATGGACAAGGACACGCCGTGCATCACCAGGGGATAACGCTCGGCTATCGCCTCCAGGTAGTACAAGGCTTTGCCGCCCTGGACCAGATAATTCTCGGAGATCACTTCGAACCAATCCACGGGCGGCGATTGTTCAAGGATCTGTTCGTAGTATTCGTTACGTAAACCCAGGCCGTAACCCAGGAAGGGAAGAGACGTGGCCATCATGGACTCCTGGAAAAGTGTCCGCAGCGGCGTGAAAGCCGCTGCGGTTGCACTCGGCTTGCGATTACTCGCCGACTTTGCCACCGGCAGCGTCGCAGGCAGCCTTGGTCATGGCCTTGAAGCCGTGGCCCTTGCAGACAGCCTGGCCTTTGCAGGCGTTTTCAGCGGTCTTGCAGTCGTTCATGCCTTTGCAGGAGGTCACGCCGTAACAATGAACGTTAGCGTCGGCGGCCTGTGCCTGGGTCGCAACACCGGCGAACATGGTGGCAGCAGCAATAGCCAGGGCAGCACCGGAAACAGCTTTTTTGATGTTCATTTTTGTATTCCTCAACGATCAGTAGGGGTGTCGTTCTGAACGGATTGTTCAGCCTCGACACACCACTAGAGTGAGGTCCCCCATAGGCGTTACAGCACCTGCAAAAAAAACTGAAAATTATTCCTCAAGCTTCAACAGGGGTTCCTGAAAACGCAGCAAACGCCCGGCGTTCCCCAGTACCAGCAAGGTGCTGAGGTTATGCAACACCGCCGCAATCATGGCGCCGGCGGCACCCAACCAGCCAAACGCGGCAAACACGACAATGGCCAGGGTCCAACCCAGGCCGATGACCACGTTGACCTGCAACGTCTGCCGGCACTGGCGGCTCAAACGTACACAGGTGCCCAGGCGCCGCAGGTCGCTGCCGATCAGCACCACATCCGCCGACGCCAACGCGATATCCGCCCCACCCGCGCCCATGGCCACGCCGACCACACCGGCCTTGAGCGCCAGCGAATCGTTGATGCCATCCCCCACCACCATTGGCCGGAAGCCGCTGCCGATTTCGCCCAGCACGCGGTTGAGCTTGTCTTCTGGCAGGGCCTGGGCCTCGACATCGCTGATGCCCACGTCCAGCGCCAGGCTGTCAGCCACACTCTGGCGGTCGCCGGTGAGCAGCAGTTGACGACCGAGCCCAAGGTCACGCAGCTCCTGCAGGGCCTGGCGGGCTTCCGGCTTGACGCTATCGGCCAGCAACAGCCAGGCCAGAAACTGCCCGTTCAGCGCCAGCCCGGCGATGGGCCCGTCGTGATGGGGAACAGCCGTGGTGAGGATGCCCAGTTGTTCGAACAACTCCGGCCGGCCCAAGGCCGCTTCGCCCCCATCGGTCTGCGCCACCACACCAAGGCCCTGGCGCTCGCGAATATCCGTCAACGCCAGCCTCTGTTCCTGGGTCGCCAACCCTGCCAGCGCCCGGCTGACCGGGTGGCTGCTGGCCGAGCCCAAGCTGGCTGCCAGGTTCAGCAACACCTGCCGGTCCGGCGCGGTGGTTTCGATGGCGTGCAGGCGCAACGTGCCGAAGGTCAGGGTGCCCGTCTTGTCGACCACCAGGGAGGTCAGGTCCGCCAGCTCTTCGAGGAACGCCGAGCTGCGAATCAGGATCCCATGCCGCGCCGCCACAGCGATCCCGGCAATGGCGGTGGCCGGCGCCGACAGCACCAAGGCGCATGGACATGCGGCCACCAACACGGCGAGCATCGCCTGGGCGTCATTGGTCACAAACCAGGTGACCGCCGCCAGCAGCAACACCAGCACCATATAGCTGCCGGCATAACGCTCCAGCAGCCGTGTGATCGGCGGCTTGGAACGCTCGGCGTTCTGCATCAGCGCAATGACCTTGCCCAAGGTGGATTCGTTACCGGTGCGGGTCACTTGCAGGCGCAGCAGGCCGTCGAGGTTGATCGCCCCACCAAACACCTGCACACCCACGCTGGCTTCCAATGGCACCGACTCACCGGTAATCGGCGCCGTGTCCAGGCTCGCCTGGCCCGACAGCACCACACCATCAGCCGGTACCCGATCACCCGCACGCACCTCGACGATGTCGCCGGTGTTCAGCGTGCCGTTGTCCACTTCATGGATGCTGCCGTCAGCCTGCACCAACCGCGCATGACTGCGCGTGAGTTTACCCAGGGCATGAATCGCCTCCTGGGAGCCGATCACGCTGCGCTCTTCCAGCACATGCCCAAAGATCATGATGATCGGCAACAGCGCGGCGGTCAGCAGGTCACCCGTGGCCCAGGCGCCGAGCATGGCCAGGGCGATCAGTTGGTCAGTGATGCCATGCAGGCTGGGAAATCGCAGGCTGTACCAGGCCGAACGCATCACCGGCACCGCCACCAACAGCGACGCGACGCCCAACAACAACTGGCTCACGCCGGTCTGGTCCGGCGCCAGCCAGCGCCATACCAGGCCCAGCACCAGCAAGCCCAAGGCGAGCATGGCCAGGGTCAATTGCCGGGCAGCGCTGCGCTGCTCGGCGGACGTCAGCATGGGTGCGCTCATTGTTCGGCTCCCTGGATGATCAAGCGGGCGTCGTCTTTAGGATCGACCGTGGTCACCGAGCCGGCCTGGCCGAGAATCTTTGGCAGGCGCTCGCGGTACAGGCGCAACATCAGGCCCGGGTCTTTCACCTGGGCCAGGCTGGCAACCGTGGCCGTCTGCGCCTGGGCATTGGCCAGGCGTTCGCTTGCCTGGGCATGGGCGACCTGCACCAGGCGATCGGCCTGCTGGGTCGCGGTCTGGTCGAGTTTTTCCGCATCGGTGCGGGCGTTGGCTACGGCTTTATCGGCCTGTTGACTGGCAGTCAGCACCGCATTGAACGCGTTCACCGCCGGGGCTGGCAGGCTCGATTGCACATCCACGCGGGTGACTTGGATACCCAATCCCAACCCTGTGGATGTCAGCTCCGCCAAGCGTTTGTTGATGCCTTGCACCAAGTCGCCACGCAGCCGCTCGCGACGTTCGGCAGCGCCGTTATCAGACCCGATCAATTCAGGTCGTGCCACCAGGATCGTGTCCAGATCCCGCGCCGCCGTGAGCGCCACGGCGCTGCGGGTGACCAGGCGATCCAGCGCCGGCAGCACATGCTCGCCCTGCAACACAAAAGCGTAGGGTTCGATGACTTTGTAGAACACCCGCACATCCAACTGCACCACGCCGGCATCGCCGGTCAGCAAATAACCGGAGCCGGCCAACGCATCACTCAACGGCGTGGCGAAACTGGCCACGCGGTCGGCCTGGATCGCCGCGTCCGAACGCAACAGGTTCTCCACCCGCCGCTCGATCACACGGTCAGCCGCCGGCAACAGCACCACCTGCTCAAAAGGCTGCGGCCAGGCCAGCAACAGCCCGGCGTTCTGGATACGGTCGAGGGCGCCGAAGTGCAACACCACCGCGCGGTACTGCGGGTCGATCTGGCGCACATTGGAAAATGCCCAGGCCAACGCCGCCAATACGGTCACCGCGTACAACGCCAGGAACGTCAGGCGCCCGGCCTGGATCCACGGGCTGTCCGGGCCGTCACGCTCGGTCATGGCTGGACATCCTTCGGCCCGTCGACCAAGGCGCGGAATGGCCCAGCGTCGGTGCGCAGGATGATCTTGGTGCCTGGCGTGACCACGGTGCCCAAGGTATCCAGGGAGCGCAGCAGGTTGTACAGCTGCGGATTGCCGGCGTAGGCGCGGCCATAGATCTGCGCGGCCTCGACCCGCGATTGCGCTTCGATGTCGGCGGCTTTCACCGTGGCATCGGCCTGCACAATGCGCGCATCACGCTCGGCGGCGGAGCGGATCTGCGCCGCTTCGCGCTTGCCCACGGCGGTGCGCTCGGTGGCGATGGTTTCCCGCTCGGCGCGCATGCGGTCGACCGTGGCGGTGAGGGTCACTGACGGCAAGGTCAGCCGTTCGATACCGACTTGGGCCACGCGCACGCCGTAGGTGGTGAGCAATTGTTGATCAATCTGCTGGCGCAACTGCGCTTCGAAGTCAGCGATGCGCACCTGGCTGGCATCGGTGTTGATCAGGCTCGACAGGTCGAAGCTGGCCGCCGTGGTTTCCAGCGCCGAACCTACGAAGGTGCGAATCTGCCGCGCCGCCTCATCCGGCTGGTTCTGCACCGCGCGCATGAAGCGCTGCACGTTGTCTGCGTCGCCCTGCACCTGCCACGCCACGTACGCCTGCACGATGATGCGCAGGCCATCGCGGGTGCCCACATCCTGCAAACCGCTGGAGGTGGTGCGCAGGCGCAGATCCACCGGGATCGCCGCTTCGAACGGCGCCGGCCAGCGCCAGCCCAGGCCGGGTTCCAGCAGCACCCGCGAAGGGTTGCCGAAACGAGTAATCACCGTGGCCTCGCCGGAGCGCACTTGCACCAGGCTGGCGGCGGCGACCGCAAACAATACCAGCAACAGCGCCCAGGCCATGCGGCGCCAGGGGAACGGGCCGGCCGCGTGTTCGTCACCGTGATGAGGGTGGTGGTGATGGCCGTGATGATGACCGTGATCGTGAGAATGAGCGCTCAACAGACAGACTCCTTATTGAACGGCTTTACGCGGCACCGAAGGATCGGCCGGCAAGGTAAAAGAACGCAGATCGATCGTCGGCGCGCCATCGGCGCCCAGGCGGTGATCCAGGATAAGCAGCTTGGCATGGGCCAGGCCCTGGCTGAGTTGGCCAAGGTATTGCTCCAGTACGAAGGCCTGGCCGGCCGTGGCGTAGGCCTTTTGTTCGGCGGCGAAACGCAGGTCGGCGGCCTGGGCGCCGGCATTCACTTCCCGCGCTGTGGCCTGGGCCTGGTCGCGGGCGGTGCTGGCTTGCAGCAACGCCTGGTTGGTTTGCTCACTGGCCGCACCGCGCTCGCGGGAGATCAGGGCCTGGGCACCAATCTGCGCAGCTTGCACGCCGTGATAAGCGTTGGCGGCACCGGCCGGTGGGTGGATCGCCTCGACCACGGTGGCAAGGATTTCCACGCCACTGTCGAGTGTTTGCAGGTCCGCCTGCACGGCGCGCCCGATCTCGTCAGCCAGGGAGGTGCGTTGTTCGCCGAGCAATTCATCCAGGGTACGCGAGGCAAAGTCGTGCACCAGGATGCGACTGGCGGTGCTGCGGATCAGGGTCGGCACGTCCGCGCTGTTATAGGTGGCGGCGAGCGCGGCCTGGTCGGTGAGACCGATGCGGTAGACGAACCGCACATCCATATTGACGATCTGGAAGCTCTGTTTGTCGCCGCTGCTGCTGGCGATCACCTGGGACTTGTCATTCACATGGCTGGCGTCCCACAAGCGGTTGGCGATCAGCGGGGCCGGGCCTTCGGCAGGCGCCAGCTCCGGTGTAGCGGCTTCGCTGACGCTGGTGGCCAGTTCATGCACCACGCCGTTTTCTACACTGATCACGCGGCCCAATGGCCATGGCAATCCCGCATGCAAGCCAGGGCCGAAGACCTGCACCGGCTTGCCGAAACGTTCATAGATCCCACGGCCTTGCAGGGGCACTTCGTGCACGCCGGTAAGCGCCCAGCCTACCGCCAGCACCACCAGCAACACCGGCAGGAACGCCCTGCGCATGTAGGTAAAGGCCCAGATCTGGCGCAGGTCGATGCCGAAGCGGTTGTGCAACTCATGCTGCAACGCGAGCAAGGGTTGGGGCGGCCAACGCAGCAGCCCTGCGATAAAGCTGTGCGCCATCAGCCGAGGTTCGAGCCGTGGCTGGCGTGGGCTGAACAACGACAGCACAGCCCTCAATAGAAACTCCAGCGAGACCAGTGCCGGCAGCAACCCGATCAGCACCGCCAGGCGCAACGGCCACACCGACTGCGCACCGGCAAATAGCAGGCAAACCGCACTGACCACCAGGCAGATAATCGCCACCCGACTCAACTGCGCCAGTTGCGAGGCTTCCGGCCATTGCGCGGCGGTCTCCTGCGCCAGACGGCGTTCAAACACCAGCAGGCCAAACGCCAAGGCCAATGCCAGCGCAGCACCGATGCTGGCCGATTGACCGACGGGGGCGGCGGGTAACGTCAGGTTCCAGAATTCGACAATGCTGACCAGCGCCAGCAGCGACCAGCCGCCAAGCCATAACACCGGCGCACCGATCTGCTTGCCAAAGCACTCGACCAGGCGCGCGTAGCGGCCCGCGTTTTCAACCGGCAGGTCAACTGCGGGTGCTTCCAGTGCCTGGGCGCGCCAATCCGCCACCCACCAGGCTGACTGCAAACCGGCGACAAGCAGCCATAACGCCGACGCGCAGTTGATCAGCACCACGGGCCAGACCGACAGCGGTGCAAACAACGCGACAAACAGCGCCAACACCCAGCCGGCCACCGCCAGCACCGTCAGGCTGATACCGGCTTGGCGCAATCGACGGGCATGGAACAGCCCCTGTTGAAAACGCGGGAGGCCTTCCACCGAAGCGCCGTCAGCTTCCAGATCCACTTGCATCCACTCAACGCCCAGTTGTACACAATTCGTTACGATATAACACGGAGCGTGAAATTTTTGTTCGAGAAACAGCAGTTTCAGATGCCCCCAAATCCCCTGTAGAAGCTCCCACAGAGTGACATCGTTGTGTTCAAGACCGTGACTAAACCCCCAGAAACACGCGCCATCACTGGTGCAGGCCGCGATTAATCGGCACACTCCAGAACAGTTTTTCGCGGGTCCACGGACAAGGAAGCGTCACCCCCCATGATTTCGATCTATCAGCTCAAACCGCGTTTTCAGAACTTGCTGCGCCCGCTTGTGCAGCGCCTTTACGACAATGGCACCACCGCCAACCAGATCACCGTACTGGCCGGGGTGGTTTCGCTGCTGGTCGGGCTGCTGATCGCCAGCTTTGCCCAACACCTGTGGCTGTTCGCGCTGATCCCGTTATGGATGATCCTGCGCATGGCCCTCAACGCCATCGACGGCATGCTCGCCCGCGAATTCGGCCAGCAGTCGCGCCTGGGCGCTTACCTCAATGAACTGTGCGATGTGATCGCCGACAGTGCGCTGATCCTGCCGTTTGCGTTGATCCCCGGTGTGAGCCTGGCGCCGGTGCTGCTGGTGGCGTTGCTGGCGGTGTTCAGCGAATACGCCGGCGTGCTGGGGCCCATGGTCGGTGCATCGCGCCGCTACGACGGGCCGATGGGCAAAAGTGATCGCGCCTTCGTACTCGGGGTCCTGGCCACCGGCGTTTCGCTGGGCTGGCTGGGCGCCGGTTGGGTCGATGCGGTGATGTGGCTGGTCGCTGCCCTGCTCGCGTACACCCTGGTCAATCGGGTGCGCCAGGGCCTTAAAGAACAACAAGAAACCTCACCGATTGCATAAGGATTTTTGCGATGCGCGAACAGCAAGAGCACAGCTTCAGCACCCATGATGGCGTCGAGCTTTTCTACCGGCACTGGCCAGCCACCGCCCAGGCAGACGGCGAGCCGCGCAAAGCGATTGTGTTGTTCCATCGCGGCCATGAGCATTCGGGGCGTATCGCCCATCTGGTCGATGAGCTGAACCTGCCGCAGTTCGACTTCTTCGCCTGGGACGCCCGTGGTCACGGCCAGTCCCCTGGCGAGCGCGGTGACAGCCCCAGCTTCGCCACCAGCGCCCGCGATGTGCAGACCTTTTGCAACCACATCGGTGCCACCTATGGCATCGAGGAAGAAAACTTCGCCGTCGTCGCCCAAAGCGTCGGTGCGGTCATTGCCGCCACGTGGGTACACGATTACGCGCCGAAAATCCGCGCCCTGGTGCTCGCCTCCCCGGCCTTCAAGGTCAAGCTCTACGTGCCGTTCGCGCGGCCGGGCCTGGCGCTGATGCGCAAGTTTCGCGGCAACTTTTTCGTCAACAGCTACGTCAAGGCCAAGTTCCTCAGCCATGACCCGGAACGCGTAGCCTCCTACGACACTGACCCGCTGATCACCAAGGCAATCTCGGTAAACGTGCTGCTCGGCCTGTATGAAGCGGCCGACCGGGTAGTCGCCGATGCCCAGGCGATCCAGGTGCCGACCCAATTGCTGGTCTCCGGCTCCGACTTTGTAGTGCATCGCAAACCCCAGCAGCAATTCTTCGACCGCCTTGGCAGCCTGAAAAAAGAGCTGCATATCCTTCCCGGGTTCTTCCACGACACCCTCGGCGAACGTGACCGCGCCACCGCCGTGAACAGCGCCAGGCGCTTTATCCTGCAGAACTTCGAATACCCGCTGGACCGCGCCTCGCTGTTGGATGCGGACAAACTGGGCACCACCTGCGCCGAATCCGAAGCCCTCGCCGCGCCGCTGCCGCGCAACTCCCTGCGCGACCTGTACTGGCGCCTGACCCGCGCCAGCATGGGCCTGGGCAAGAACCTGTCGGATGGCGTGAAACTAGGCTTCGACACCGGTTTCGACTCCGGCAGCACCCTGGACTATGTGTACCGCAACACGCCTACCGGCAAGGGCGGGCTGGGGCGGATGATCGACACCAATTACCTCAACTCCATTGGCTGGCGCGGCATTCGCCAACGCAAGCTGAACGTCGAGGAACTGCTGCGCCTGGCCATGACCAAGTTGCGGGATGAACAGCGTGAAGTGCGCATCGTCGACATCGCTGCCGGCCACGGTCGCTACATTCTTGAAGCCTTGCAGGGCGTGTCGCCGCTGCCGGAATCGATCCTGCTGCGTGACTACAGCGACATCAACGTGCGCGACGGTGGCGCGCTGATCCGCGAGAAGGGCCTCGGGGATATCGCGCAGTTCGTCAAAGGGGATGCGTTCGACCGCCTGGATCTGGCGGCGCTGGACCCGAAACCTACGCTGGCGGTGGTGTCCGGGTTGTACGAACTGTTTGCCGACAACAGCATGGTTGGCGGCTCATTGGCCGGACTGGCCGAGGCCGTGGAGCCCGGTGGCTACCTGGTCTACACGGGCCAACCGTGGCACCCGCAACTGGAACTGATCGCCCGGGCGCTGACCAGCCATCGCCAGGGCCAAGCCTGGGTAATGCGTCGTCGCAGCCAAGCGGAAATGGATCAACTGGTGGAAGCTGCCGGCTTTCGCAAGATCACCCAACGTGTGGATGAGTGGGGCATCTTTACCGTGTCCCTGGCACAGAAGATCTGAACATGCGCGAACCCGGCTTGTTGAAACCAGCGGTCCTCTGGCTGCTGCTGTTAGCGCCGCTGTTCTTCAGCACTTACGGCTTTGCCACGTGGGTGACCAGCCAACGCAGCGACGTCGGCACGCTGGTGTTCGGCTGGGAAACCCATATGCCGTTTTGGGCATGGACCATCGTGCCCTACTGGTCCATCGACCTGCTCTACGGGTTTTCCCTGTTGCTGCCCAACACTCGGCATGAGTTGAAACAGCATGCGTTGCGGCTACTGTCGGCCCAGGTCATCGCGGTCAGTTGTTTCCTGCTCTGGCCGCTGCGCTTCACCTTCGAGCGGCCAGCGTTGGATGGCGTTTTTGGCTGGCTGTTTGCCGTGCTGGCGGGCTTTGACAAACCGTTCAACCAGGCGCCGTCGCTGCATATCGCGCTGCTGGTGATCCTGTGGGTCATGTACCAGCGCCATAGCCAAGGCGTGTGGCGTTGGCTGGTGCACGGCTGGTTCGCATTGATCGGTATTTCGGTGCTGACCACTTATCAACATCACTTTATCGACTTACCCACAGGCGCCCTCGCGGGGTGGATATGCGTTTGGCTGTGGCCGGTGGCGCATCCGAGCCCGCTGTTGAATGCGCGGCTCACACGAGACCCCAAGCGCTGGCGGTTGGGCGTGCGCTATGGGCTCGGTGCCTTGTTCCTCGGGGTTCTCGCCTGGGTACTGGGCGGCGGCTGGCTGTGGATACTTTGGCCGGCGGTGTCTCTCGCCTTGATCAAGGCCAATTACTTCGTACTGGGCGCTTCTGGTTTCCAGAAACGCGCCGATGGCCAACTGACGCCCGCCGCACGGTGGCTGTATGCGCCGTACCTGGCCGCCGCGTGGATAAATTCGCGCCTGTGGACACGCAAGCATCCCCAACCCGACCGGGTTGTGGATAACGTCTGGCTTGGTCGAATTCCTACGAGAAGCGAGCAGGCGCCCTTCAAGGCCATCGTAGATCTCTGTGCAGAATTGCCGATTAATCCACAGGGCCGCGCTTACCAATGCATCCCCGTGCTGGACCTGATCGCCCCAACGCCCGACGAATGCCTGCAGGCCGCCCACGCCATCGAGCGCCTGCGCGCCAGCGGCCCCTTGCTGGTGTGTTGCGCCCTCGGCTATTCACGCAGTGCTACCGCCGTTGCCGCCTGGTTATTGCACTCCGGGCGCGCCGCGACGGTGGAGCAGGCGCTGACTATCATTCGTACAGCGCGGGCCGATGTGGTCCTGCACCCCGCACACCGTGAAGCGTTGGAGGGTTTGCCCCATGCCAGCTGATATGGAACTCCAAGTGGTCGCCAGCCTGTTACGCCGTGGCCGCTCGCTCGATCAATTATCCACAGGCCTGACCGTGGCCGGTGTGTTGTTCGGCCTGGCCCAGTTGTTGATGGCGAGCATCTCGACGATCTGCCTGTTGCTCAGCCTGTGGATGATTATCCTCGGCTTGCTGCAAAAGTACTGGGCGCTGCGGGTGGCCTTCGACGCCGACCTGTTTGCTCTGCTGGCGCGTGATATCGAGCGCACCCCGGACCTTGACCAGGCCCTGCAAACCCTCGGCCTGCAATCGCCCAAGCGCGTTGGCCGGCCTTGGCCCGAACGCCGTCGCGGCGCGCTCAAACTGTTGCGCAAACAAGCCTGGCTGCTCGGCGCACAAGCGCTGCTGACCCTGGGCGTGATCCTCGCCAGCCCTTGGCTGCCTTTCGCCGGATAAGGAATACCCATGTTCGAACCCGTGGTCGCCACGCTGATTACTTCCATGGCACGCACCGTCACCGGAGCGCGCAGCCTGTGGCTGGGTTGCGCGCCGGTGCCGGTGCAACGCATTTACTTCGCCAACCACAGTAGCCACGGCGACTTTGTGTTGCTGTGGGCCTCGCTGCCGCAGAACCTGCGTAAATTCACGCGCCCAGTGGCCGGCAGTGATTACTGGAATAAAAGCGCTCTGCGCCGCTACATCATCAACCGCGTATTCAACGGCGTATTGATCGATCGCGAACGCAAAGAGCCTGTGGATAACCCGTTGCAGCCCATGCTCAACGCCCTGGAAGGCGGCGACTCACTGATCATCTTCCCCGAAGGCACGCGCAATCTCGACGACGGCCTGCTGCCGTTCAAAAGCGGCCTGTATCACCTGGCCAAAAGTTACCCACAGGCCGAACTGATCCCAGTGTGGATCGCCAACCTCAACCGGGTCATGCCCAAGGGCCGCGTACTGCCGCTGCCCCTGCTGTGCACCACCAGCTTCGGCGCGCCGCTGCAATTGGAGGAAGGCGAAGACAAAACCGCCTTCCTCGCCCGCACCCGCGATGCCCTGCTCGCCCTTGCCCCGGAGCACGTCTGACATGGATAGCCAAACCCTGATGTTGTTCGGCGGCATCGGCGCGATCCTGGTGCTCGCCTCGCTGATCGGCCTGATCCTCAAGCTTCGCACCCGTGGCAGCCCAAACGCCGTCATCGACAACCTCAACGCGCGCATCAACGCCTGGTGGGTGATGGTGGTGGTCATCGGCATCGCCTTCTGGCTCGGCACCGGCGCGGTGATCCTGCTGTTCTACGCGGTGTCGTTCTACGCCCTGCGCGAATTCCTCACCCTCACCCCCACCCGCCGCAGCGACTACCCAGCGCTGGTGGCCGCGTTCTACCTGGCGCTGCCGCTGCAATACTTGCTGATCTATTCAGACTGGTACGGCCTGTTCTCGATCTTCATCCCGGTGTACGTGTTCCTGCTGCTGCCGATCCTCGCCTCACTCGGCGGCGACAGCACGCACTTCCTGGAGCGTGCCTCGAAGGTGCAGTGGGGCTTGATGATCGCGGTGTTCTGCGTGTCGTTCGTGCCCGCCCTGCTGACCCTCGACATCCCCGGCTACGAAGGCCGCAACCTGCTGCTGATCGCCTACCTGGTGATCGTGGTGCAGTTGTCCGACGTGCTGCAGTACGTGTGCGGCAAGCTGTTCGGCAAACACAAGATCGCGCCCAACCTGTCCCCTTCAAAGACAGTGGAAGGGTTTATCGGCGGGATTCTGCTCTCGTCGCTGATCGGCGCGGCATTGTGGTGGACCACGCCGTTCAACCCGTGGCAGTCGTTCTTGATTGCGCTGCTGATCAACCTGCTGGGGTTTGCCGGCGGCATCGTGATGTCTGCGATCAAGCGCGACCGGGGGGTGAAGGACTGGGGCCATATGATCGAAGGGCACGGTGGGATGCTGGATCGGTTGGATTCAGTGTGCTTCGCCGCGCCCATCTTCTTCCACCTCGTGCGCTACTGGTGGACCTGAACAAGCCCCTGTAGGAGCCGGCTTGCCGGCGATGGCGACCCGGAACGTTCATGAAATTCACGGGCCTCATCGCCGGCAAGCCGCTCCTACAGTCATTAGCCTGGCAAATGCCCCAGCGGCAATGCGCCTGGGGTCTTTACGGTCTGGATCGCGAAGTTGCTGCGGATGTCCCTCACCCCCGGCAGTTTCAACAGGCTGCCCGTGACAAACCGTTCGTACCCGCGCAAGTCCGGCACCACCACCTGCAACAGAAAGTCCGACTCCCCTGACACCAGGAACGCCGAGATCACTTCCGGCAGCGCCATCACTGCCTCGCGAAAGGCGTTGGCCTCGGTGTCGTTATGCCGCTCCACCTTCACGCCCACGAACACCATCATCCCCAGGCCGACTTCGTCACGGTCCAGCGTGGCCTGGTAGCCGCGAATCACACCGGCTTCTTCCAGCAGACGCACGCGCCGCAGGCAGGGTGAAGCAGACAGCCCGATCTCGTCAGCCAGTTGCACATTGCTCAGGCGGCCGTCGCGTTGCAGGGCTTCAAGAATCTTGCGGTCAAACGCATCGAGTTTTAGGTTTGGCATAAGTGAACAATCGATAAGGTAATCAGTGGCAGAAAATTCCAAGAATAGACGCTTTTATGGCTGACTACGCAAGCACCTGCCCCACCCTTCGGCCCTAGAATTGGCCAACACACAAGGGGGTGAGACATGACGGAACTCTGGTTATTCCTGGTGGCGCTGTCGGTGGCGTATCTGTTGCCCGGGCCGGACATGATCCTGCTGCTGCAGACCGGAGCGCGCCAGGGCAAGGCGTTGGCGCTGACCACGGCGATTGGCTTGGGAGTAGCTCGCGCCTGCCATGTGGCGTTGGCGGGCATGGGGTTGGCGACCTTGTTCAAGGTGGCGCCGTGGACCTTTGATGTCGTGCGCCTGGGTGGCGCGGCCTATCTGTTGTGGCTGGGTATTCAATGCCTGCGCGCGACTATGCTGCCATCCCTGGAGACAGCAAACACCCCACTGGCAGCCCATGCCTGGCGTGCAGCATTCCAACGCGGCTTGCTGACCAACCTGCTCAACCCCAAGGCGCTGCTGTTCTGCTCGGTACTGCTGCCGCAATTCATCAACCCCCAGGCCGGCCCGGTGGCAGCGCAGTTTGCGTTGCTGGGCGTGATCCTGGTGGCCGTCGGTTTCGCGTTCGACTGTTGCTACGCCCTGGCCGGCGCGCACATCGGCCAGTGGCTGGCACGCAATCGCTCGGCGCAGCGTCTGCAACAGTGGTTATTCGGCAGTCTTTTGATTGGTTTTGCGGTGCGTCTCACTTTTGTGCAACACGCCTAGCGGGGCGGCGTATCTGCGTCATCTTTTGTATCAAAGACGCGTGTAAGATACGCCGCACTTAGCCAGGGATGCTCACCATGTTCGATTCGTTCAAAGCGATCAGCCGCCGTATTGTCGGTGCGATATTGACTGTGGTGGGGGCCATCTTTGGCCAATGGCATCCGCCGGTCTGGCTGCGCGCCACCGGCCGTGGGCTGGCGAACCTGGGCGGCAAAGCCCGCGCATACCCACGTCAAACCGGTGCCGGCTTATTAGGGCTGGTCCTGTTGGCCGCTGCCGGTTTCTACGGCTGGCACTGGTATTCCAACCTGCCAAAGCCGCATACCGCGAGCTATTCGCTGCACAAGCCGAACCTCACCGACTACACCCAGCAAACGCCGGTTGTGGATAACTTGCAGGTGCGTTTCGGCGAGTCTGTGGCCCCACTGGCGGCCATCGGCAAACCGGTTACCGAGGGCATCAGCCTCAAACCTGCAGTCGCGGGCACCTGGCGCTGGGCGGATGACCGCAGCCTGTTGTTCGTACCGGAAAAAGACTGGCCCATCGACGCCCACTACACCGTCGAACTGGCAAAGAAAAACCTACTGGCCGACGGCGTGCTGCTGGACCAATACAGCACGCAGTTTTCCACTCAACCGTTCCGCGCCACCCTGGCACAAAACGAGCTGTACCAAGACCCGTCCAACCCGACGCTGAAACAGCTGGTGGCAACCTTCCGTTTTTCCCACCCGGTGGATGAAGACACCCTGCGCAAGCGCGTCACGGTAACCCTCGGCAAAGGCCTGGCCTACCGCGACGCCCAGTTGCCCAACCGCCCGGAAATCACCTTCGACGAGAAGAAACTCAACGCCTACGTACGCTCCGCCGCCCTGGCGACCCCGTTGGAAAGCACGCCGGTCAGCGCCAAGCTCGACGAAGGCATCAAGGCCCGCGACGGCGGCAACGCCAGCACCGCGCCGCTGGTGGCGGAAGTCACCGTGCCCGGTCGCTATCGCCTGACCTTCACCGGGGCCGAAGTGAGCTTTGTCGACAACGAACGCGGCGAGCCGGAGCCCGTGCTGATGTTCAGCAGCTCCAGCGCCGTGGCCGACGAAACCATCGCCGGCAAGGTCCAGGCCTGGCTGTTGCCGGAAAAAGCCCAGGACGACACGCGCCCCTATAGCAGCAACGACATCGATGACGCCCTGCTCGCCCGCAGCACCAAGGTCAACCTGACCCACGTGCCCAGCGTCGAACCGCTGAATACCCTGCACGCCTTCAAATTCAAGGCCCCTGCCGGTCGCGCGGTGTATGTACGCGTGCCCGCCAACCTGGAAGCCATCGGCGGCTATCTGGCGAAGAATCCTACAGCGTCGCTGATCAGCATGCCGGCGTACCCGCGCACTTTGCAGTTTCTGTCCGACGGCGCCTTGCTCAGCCTCAACGGCGAAAAACGCCTGGGCTTCATGGCCCGTGGTGTGCCTGGCGCCCATGTGGAAATCGCGCGTTTACTGCCCAACCAGTTGCAACACTTGGTGGACCAGAGCAGCGGCAGCTTTGCCCGGCCGAATTTCGGCAATGAGTATTTCGATCGCATGGTCGAGCGTCAGGCGTTGGATATCCCGCTGTCATCCAATGACCCGGCAAAAACCGTCTATGACAATGTCGACCTGAGCCACTACCTCACCGCCAATGGCGGCCGGCGCGGCATTTTCGTGCTCAAGCTCAGCCCGCAGGATGACCCGGCCCCGCGAACGTTCGAGTACGACCGTAGCAGCACCAGCGACCTGCGCTTCATCGTGGTGACGGACCTGGGCATCATTGCCAAGCGCTCCAGCGATGGCAGCCATGACGTGTATGTGCAGTCCATCGGCAATGGTTCGCCGGTGTCCGATGCACAAGTCGACATCATTGGGCGTAACGGTCTGCCGGTGAGCAGTGGCCGCACCGATGCCGAAGGCCACGCGCACTTCGCCAAGCTGGATGAGTTGCGCCGTGAGAAAACGCCGCTGATGTATGTGGTTACTCGCGGCAATGACCAGTCGTTCCTGCCGATCGCCCGCCAGTCCCAGCAGTTGGATCTGTCGCGTTTCGACGTAGGCGGTTTGGAAGAAGACGGTGCGATTGATCGCCTCAGCGCCTACCTGTTTACCGACCGTGGCCTGTACCGGCCGGGCGAAACCGCGCACCTGGGCATGATTGTGCGCAGCGGTAACTGGAAAGGCGCATTGCAAGGCCTGCCGGTTGAGCTGCAGATCACCGACCCGCGTGGCCTGGAAGTGATTCGCCAGCCGTTGAAGCTGTCCGCCAGCGGCTTTGAAACCTTTGATTTCCCCAGCAGCGAAGTCGCCCCCGCCGGTGAGTACACCGCCACCTTGCAGTTGATCGGCGAGAAACAGACCCGCACCGACCTGGGCAGCGTGAACTTCAAGGTCCGCGACTTCGAGCCGGACCGCATGAAGGTCAGCCTGAGCCTGCATGACACCCCTGTGCAGGGCTGGATTCCACCGGACCAAGTGGTGGCCAAGGTCACCGCCATGCACCTGTTCGGCGCTCCGGCAGCCGGCCGTCGGGTCACCGCGAAGATGTCCCTGAGCCCGACACTCGCGGCGTTTGACCGCTACCCGGATTACCGTTTCCGCCTCAACGACTCCCTGGAAGACGCCACCACTGAAGACCTGGCCGAAACCACCGTCGACGACAACGGCCAGGCCGTGCTCGACCTCAACCTGCAACGCTTCGCCAGCAGCACCTATCGCCTGCAGGTGATGACCCAGGTGTTCGAAGCCAAAGGCGGCCGCAATGTGGCGGCGCAAAGTGCCTTGCTGGTGTCGTCCGCGCCTTATCTGGTCGGTGTGAAAAGTCAGGATTCGCTGTCGTACGTCGCCAAGGATGCCCCGCGCCAGGTGCAATGGCTGGCCGTCGCGCCGGACCTTACGCCGATGGCGGTGGATGGCCTGACCAGCGAAGTGGTCGAGCACCGCTATGTGTCGGTACTGGTGAAACAGTCCAACGGCACCTACAAGTACGAGTCGCGCATCAAGAACATCAGCCAACCGGCCTCACCGCTGGTGATGACCAAGGAAGGCGCCAAGCAGACCTTGAACACCGGCACGCCGGGCGACTTCACCCTGCAACTCAAGGACGCCAACGGCAACCTGCTCAACCAGATCGACTACAGCGTGGCCGGGCGTGGCAACACATCGCGCTCCCTGGAACGCAATGCCGAGTTGCAACTGCGCCTGGATAAACGCAGCTACGCCACCGGTGACGAAATCGCCATCAGCATTCGTGCGCCGTATACCGGTGCCGGCTTGATCACCATCGAACGCGACAAGGTCTACACCCAGCAGTGGTTCAAGGCCGACAGCACCAACAGCGTGCAGCACATCCGCGTGCCGGCAGGGCTTGAGGGCAATGCCTACGTGAACGTGCAGTTTGTGCGCGACATGGGCTCGGCCGAGGTGTACATGAGCCCGCTGTCCTACGGCGTAGTGCCGTTCAGCATCAACCTGGATGCGCGGCGCATGGCCTTGAAGGTTGAAGGCCCGGCGAAGATCGAGCCGGGGCAGATGCTGGATATCAAGGTCAACGCTGATCGCCCGGGCCGCGCGGTGGTCTACGCGGTCGACGAAGGCATCCTGCAAGTGGCGCGCTACCAGACGCCGGACCCGCTGGGTTTCTTCTTCCAGAAGCGTGCGCTGGAGGTTGGCACCAGTCAGATCCTTGACCTGATCCTGCCGGAATTCAGCCGCCTGCTCAGTGGGGCGGCGCCCGGTGGCGATACGGAAGGCGCCCTGGCCAATCACCTCAACCCGTTCAAGCGTAAACACCAGCCGCCGGTGGCCTGGTGGTCCGGGCTGGTGGACTTGCCGGCCGGCGAAACCGTGCTGCATTACCAAGTGCCGGACAGCTTCAACGGCAAGCTGCACCTGTTCGCGGTGGCGGTAGACAGCGACAGTGTCGGCGTCAGCGAAGCCACGACCGACGTGCGCGGGCCGATCGTGATCACGCCAAACGTGCCGGCCTTTGTCGCGCCAGGAGATGTGTTCAACGTCAGCGCCGGGGTATTCAGCAATCTCGACGCGGCGGCGGATGTGAAGTTTGAAGTGCAGACCAGCGCAGGCCTGATTGTGCAGGGCGACAAGGGCAGCACCTTGTCCCTGCAGCCGCGCAAGGAAGGCACGGCCGAGTTCAAGATCAAGGTCGGCGACACCCTCGGCTCGGCGGACCTGCGTTTTGTCGCAGTGCTGCCGGACGGCAAACGCATCCAGGTGGCAGAAACCACCTCGATCCGCCCACTGAGCGAACATCGCGTAGCCCTGAGCCTGGGCCGCTTCGACAGCGCCAGCAAGGAGCTCAAACCCACCCGCGAGCTGTTCAGCCAACTGCGCGACGTGCAGCTGGGCGTGGCCGCGTCGCCGCTGGTGTGGGCCAACGGCCTCAAGCATTACCTGGATGACTACGGCTACGCCTGCACCGAGCAACTGGTGTCCAAGGCCATGCCGGCGTTGATCTGGGGCGGCACACAGCCTGAAGCCGAGCAAGCCTTCAACAGTGCGGTGCGCATGCTGCGCCAGCGCCAGAACCAGGCCGGCGGCTTTGGTTTGTGGGCAGCCAACCCGGACGTGGCGCCGTACGCCAGCCTCTACGCCACTGACTTCCTGATCGAAGCCAAGGAGCGCGGGCTGCCGGTGCCGGATGACCTGCTGGTGCGCTCGAATGCGTACCTGACGGACCTGGCCAATGGTCCTAGCGAGGGGCTATCGGAATTGCGCAACCGGGCCTACGCCAGTTACCTGCTGAGCCGTCAGGGGATTCTGGTGAGCGGTGCGTTGAGCGATATCCGCGAGCGCTACGAGGGCTACTTCAAGGATAGCTGGCAGAACGACTTGGGCGCCGCTTACCTGGCGGCCAGCTACAAGCTGCTCAAGCAGGATCGCCAGGCTGACACACTGTTCCGCAAAATCCCCTGGCGTTCGCTTGTGGATAAGTGGGACAGCGACGGCCTGTATTACGACCCGCTGGTGCATGACGCCGAACACCTGCACCTGTTGGCGCGCCACTTCCCCGAGCTGATGGACGATGTACCCACGGCGCTGCTGGACAAACTCGGCAAGCGCCTCAACGAGCAGCGCTACAACTCGCTGTCGGCGGCCCTGTTGCTGCGCGCCCTGGACAACTATGGCCAGCGTGCGCAAAGCGACATGACCCTTAAGGCCACCGCCTGGCTGGGCGACAAGCAGCAGCAATTGCTGGAGATGGCCGGCCAGCCACCCCGCGCCGCCGTGCCGGGCGCTACGCAGAAGCTGGTGATGGAAAAATCCGACGGCCCGGCCGCGTTCTACATGCTCAGCGAAGCCGGTTTCGACAAGGGCGCCAAGCTCAAGCCGATCACCAATGGCCTTGAAATCATCCACGAATACCTCGACCTCAAGGGCGAGCCGGTGAGCAAGGTCGCGGTAGGCGATGAGTTCCTGGTGCGCCTACGTCTGCGCGCGACCGACCGTGACCAGGTGCAGCAAGTGGCCGTGGTCGACCTGCTGCCGGGTGGCGTCGAGCCTGTGTATAACTTGCCGCCGGAGCCAGAAGCCGCGAGCAGCGAGGAAGGCGAAGAGTCCGAGTACGTGGAAGAGGGCAGCCAGGAAGAAGAAAGCTGGCAAGCCCCCATCGGCGAAACCGAGCTGAGCAACTGGCAGCCGGAGTACGTCGATGTGCGCGATGATCGCGTGGTGCTGTACGGTACCGCGCTGCGCGATGTAGGCACTTTCGTATACCGCGTGCGCGCTACCAACGCGGGCACCTTCAATACGCCACCGGCCTACGCCGAGGGCATGTACGAAACCACCCTGCAAGGGCGCGGCAAAGTAGGCCAGCTTGAAATTACCAAGCCTTAAGCGCCTGACACTGCCGCTGTTCGCAACGGCGGTGGTCCTGGTGGGGCTGCGGGTGTGGCCCCATGCTCCGCTGGAAAAGGCCGTGACCTCATCGCGGGTGGTGTTGGCCGATGACGGCGCGCTGCTGCGCATGACCTTGGCGGATGACGGGCAATACCGTCTTTGGCTACCGTTGGAGCGGATTTCTCCTTCATTGGTCGAAGCCTTACTGCTCAAGGAAGACCGCAATTTCTATTGGCACCCGGGGATCAATCCCCCGGCATTGCTGCGCGCAGCCATGGCCACCTACAGCGGTGGCCAGCGCCAGGGCGGCTCGACCTTGAGCATGCAACTGGCGCGGCGCCTGTGGGACCTGAACACTCGCCAGGTGCCGGGCAAGTTGCAGCAGATGGCGTTGGCCCTGTGGCTGGAGGCGCGCTACAGCAAGCACGACATCCTTGAGGCCTATCTGAACCTGGCGCCCATGGGTGGCAATATCGAAGGGGCCGAGGCGGCAAGCCGTATCTACTTCGGCAAGTCGGCTGCGCAGCTGTCATTGTCCGAAGCACTGGCGCTGGCGGTGATTCCACAACAGCCAGGGCGGCGGGCGCGCTTTGGGCCGTCGCTGCAAAACGCCCGGCTGCGCTTGATGAACGACTGGCGCGAGACTTATCCACAGGACCCACGTAACGACAGTTTGCTGGAGTTGCCCCTCGAAGCACGCGACCGCCAGCACATTCCGTTCCTTGCGCCGCATTTGAGTGAACAACTGCTGGCATCCCAGCCCGGCACTGAGCTGAACAGCACCCTCAACCTGCCGTTGCAACAATTGCTCGAACGCCTGATCACCGGCTTTATCGCCGAACGACGCAGTACAGGTGTGGAAAACGCCACGGCGATCCTGATCGACAGCCGCGACCAGAGCGTCAAGGCATTGGTCGGGTCTGCGGATTACTTATCCACAAGCCTGCACGGCCAGGTCAATGGCGTGCTGTCGCGACGCTCGCCGGGGTCGACGCTCAAGCCCTTCTTGTATGGGCTGGCGCTGGACCAAGGGGTGATCCACCCCATGAGCATCCTCAAGGACTTACCGAGTAACTTCGGCTACTTCCAGCCGGAAAATTTCGACGGCAGTTTTGTCGGCCCGCTGACCGCGCGGGACGCCCTGATCCGTAGTCGCAACATCCCGGCAGTGTGGCTGGCCAGCCAGGTCAAGTCACCCTCCTTGTATGGACTGTTGCAACGCGCCGGGATCAAAGGCCTGCGAGACGAAAGCCATTACGGCCTGGCCCTGGCCCTCGGTGGTGGTGAAATGACCCCGGAAGAGCTGGCGCGCCTGTATGTGATGCTGGCCGGTGATGGGCATCTGCGCCCGTTGCGCTATTTGCAGGAACAGCCCCAGACCACCGGCGCCCAACTGCTGACGCCCCAGGCAGCGTTCATGGTGCGCGACATGCTGCGTCGTAACCCACGCCCGGATGGCCTGCCTGGACGTCACTGGCGCACTGCCTGGAAAACCGGCACCTCCTGGGGTTTTCACGATGCGTGGAGTGCAGGACTGGTCGGCCCCTACGTGCTGGTGGTGTGGGTGGGCAACTTCGATGGTCGTCCAAACCCAGCCTTCATCGGGGCCAAGACCGCCGCGCCGTTGTTCTTCCGCATCGCCGACGCCCTGCCTTTGGCCTTGCCCAACGTGGTGATCAAAGCCGACAAACCGCCCGCCGGATTAGTGCGCATTGATGTCTGCGCCGCGTCCGGCGAGTTGCCCAACCGCTGGTGCCCGCAAACCCGCAAGACCTGGTACATCCCCGGTGTATCGCCGATTCGCGTGTCGAACCTGCACCGGCCGGTGCTGATCGACACCCGCACCGGCAAGGCCGCCTGCCCGCCGTTTGACGCGCAATACACCCGCGAAGAAGTCTTCGAATTCTGGCCGAGCGACGTGCAACGCCTGTACCGCGCCGCCGGCCTGCCGCGACGCACCCCGCCAAACGTGATGAAAAACTGCCAGCCCAACCGCCTCAGCGACCAGAGCGAAGCCCCGCAGATCCGCTCGCCGCTGACCCAGGTGAGCTATCAACTGCGCCTGTCCCAGCCCCAGGAAAGCATCCCGCTGAATGCCAACGCCGCCAGCGATGCGGCGACGTTGTACTGGTTTGCCGATCAAACCTTGATCGGCCAAGGGCCACCGCAAACCACGTTGAATTGGCGGCCGGGCAAGTCGGGGGAGTATCGGTTGCGCGTGAGTGATGATCAGGGGCGCAGCGCAAGTCGGGGGTTGAAGGTGGAGTTTGTGCCGTGATCAGGCGTCTTCGTCGCCGAAGCTCGCCTTGCCGACACGCTTGGCAAAATGGTTGTACGCCGCCCCCAGTTTTCGTTGTTCAAAAATAGAAAACACCAGGGTGCCCAGCAGAATCAGCATCCACACCAGAAACAGCTTCAGCGTATCCACGTGGGCCACGAACAGCAGCAGGGTCACCACGCCGCCAATCACCATGCCCAGCCCCATCCACGCCCCCAACACACGACCCACGGCCATGCGTATGCCTTTGGGCAGGACCAGTCGGGTGGCCATCATCACCATGATGATCGCCAGGAAGAAGCCAAACGCGGCCATGAACGGAATCTGGAAACCGCCTTCGCGGTACAACCAGGCCAGCAAACGATACAGCGGGCCGAGTTCTACCATCTGTTGATAAGTGTCCGGACCCGGCAAATGCAACTGGGCAATCTGCTCGGGGGTGAGCGCCATAATCCCCACGCCGATTATCCCCGCGAAGACGGCATAGAACCCACCCACACGCCACAGCGGCGCCAGCACTCGGCGGTTTTCCACATCCTCGGTCAGCGCCACGCCGAACACGGCCTTGGGGTATTTGCCCTGGGCAATCACGGTCTGGCCGTCCCATTCGCAGGCATCGCCGATCAGCATCACATCCAGACCTTCGCCGAGCAGGATTTCACCTTGGCGGCGAGAGCTGCCGATCAATTCGTAATCGTCGGGCGACTTGTTGCCGAACAGGTCGATACCCTCGGCTATCACACAGACTTCACCGCTGGGGTCCTGCACGCGAAAGTCATTGCAACACGCCTCGCTCTTGGACCGGCTCCAACTCCAGCGCCCGTCGTCATCCTTCTTACCGTCTTCAATGATCCACACATAACCTGCGCACTGTTTGCCATGCACCGGCGACAGCAATGGCGTATCCACAATCACCTTGCCACGCAGCTCAACCAGGCCCATTGCCAGGGAGCGGATCTGGCTCGTTGCCAGCCGCTGCTCGGTTTTGTAGAAGCCTGGGCCAAAGCTGGTCAGCAGGCAGATCAATAGGAACACCGGGAAGAACAGCGCGACAACCGTCATCGGGGCATAGATCAATAGCCCGATAAAGCCCGCAAGAATCACCAACGCCAGTGCGGTTTTCCACTTCGGCTTTTTCACCACGGCGCCTACCGGGGTGGTCTTCATGCCCTTGGCACCTCGAGCTTCACACCTTCGTAGCGGGTTTCTTCGGCGCTGATCGCCAGCAACGGGATGCGCTGATAACTGAGCAGCCGCGCAAAGAACAGGTCGGGGAACACTGCAATGGCAATGTTGTAGAGGTTGACCGACTCATTGAAAAACTCACGCCGGTCGGCAATGCGCTCCTCCACCGCCGAGATCGCCTGTTGCAACTCGACCATAGTGGGGCCCGACATCAACGTGGGATAACCCTCCGCCACCGCAATCACTGACTTGATCGCCGCGTTGAGCTGGTTGGAGGCATCGACCTTATCGTTGAGGCTGCTGGCATTGAGGTACTGCTGGCGAGCGTCACTCAGGCGCGTGAACAACGCGTTCTCGTGGTTCATGGCGGTTTGGACCACACGCATCAAGTCCGGGATCTGATCGGCCCGCTGCTTGAGCAGCACGTCGATGTTGGCAAAGGCTTTGTCCACATCGTTACGCCGCCTCACCAGGCCGTTATAGACCCCCACCATCCAGCCCACCAGGCCCACGACAATGATCAACACAACGACGCCGGCGATAAGGAGTTCGATGCTCATGGTGAAGGCATTCCCTGGCTGAGTTATCCACAGGGTCGCATTCTAGGGGTAAAGCGTGGCGACCAATGCGGAATTAGTCCACAAAAGGGACAGAAGGCCCACGCATACTTTTACCCCTTAATAAAAGCGCCGGTGAAGATCAGGAAAGATCATCTGCGCAAACCACACGGGAAGCCTAGGAAAGAGAGAACGTGACTTGGCCGATGGCGCCTCGACCACGCCCATATCGATTAATTTTTTAAGCTGATCACTCGCCACTCGATCATGAAGCCCAGAGAAGGTCTTGAAATCTGCTCGGGAAACCTCGCCCTGAGTCAGCAAGATATGAATAGCCTTGGCCATATCCTGCTTTACCCCGGACTCTATGAAGCGACTCTCGAGTCCAATCACTTTTTCAAGTCGCTGGCGCAAGCTGACAAGCCCCATGGATTGCTCTACGTAATCCATCTGGTCGATACACACTTGCAGCATGAATTCTACAAACTCGAACAACCCGCCTTGGGTCAACTGGCCTCGACCATCGAGGTCGCCTCGACGAGGCTGATCGGCAGCACGCAGGCGCCCATAGTATTCATCTTGTTTTCGTGCCAGCCCTCGAGAAAGCGACCAAAGTGGCGACGCAAGTCCAAGTCGCATCAACTGCAAATGCGTGACCATGCGCACCACCCGGCCATTGCCATCCTCGAATGGGTGAACAAATGCCAGACGATGGTGGTAAGCCAGTGCGCTGAGAACTCGAGAGGTCAGGTCGGGTTGTCTCCCGTATACCTGCTGCAGACGTTTGAGCATTGGAGTGACGGACTCCCAAGCCGGCGCAGCATGGTCACCTACCAGTACGTTGGGGGAGTAGACCCGTGAGTTTTCCTGCACGAAACGAAAGCGTCTCTGCGGTACGTAAAATCGACGCAGGGAAACCAGGAGATGGCCAGACAGGTTCCAACCAGTGGTTTCCGGATATGAACTTCTGCGTCATTTTCCTCACCTTTTTCCGATTTTTTTTCGGATCTATTTTTCCTTGAGACTCAATACTAACGGGACTAACAGGCGATTTTATACAACTATTTCAGTGATATTTTTCCGATTTATTTTCTGATTTTTCTACCTTATCTAACCAGCTCCACATAGCTGGACTCTCCTCCACCCGTCGCCCCCGACATCCAACCCCATACAAAGCTGAGCGTGGTAACCCCGGCAACATCCAAACCGACCGTGCCACGCGACCAACCGGACAGCAGCTCACCTTCCAAGGTCAGGCACTGAAAAAGCAGTTCGATAGTGTCCGGGCCTGTCACTCGTCCCACTTGCGTGCCCAGGCGAATGCGCCCGCCCTGGTAAGTGCCGGAGATGGCATCACCCTCGACAAGGTAATGAAACACCGTGCCCGAGCCGGAAAGCCCCTGGGCGTTGTTGGCGACGGTGAAGCGACGGTTGTTCAAGCGCTGGTGAATTTGGGACGAAGTTTGCATCGAGCGCGCGTCCTTTCGCGGGAGCCTGGAGGCCCGGGCGGGCCTCCAGGGTGTGGCGGATTACTCCACGGTCACCGATTTCGCCAGGTTACGCGGCTGGTCGACGTCAGTGCCCTTCAGCACGGCGACGTAGTACGACAGCAGTTGCAGCGGGATTGTGTAGAGGATCGGCGACAGGGTGTCGTTGATGTGCGGCATGTTGATGACGTGGGTGCCTTCACCGTTGGTCATGCCGGCTTTTTCATCAGCGAACACCACCAGTTGGCCGCCACGGGCGCGGACTTCCTGCAGGTTGGACTTGAGCTTCTCCAGCAGTTCGTTGTTCGGCGCCACGGTAACCACCGGCATGTCGTCATCCACCAGGGCCAATGGGCCGTGTTTGAGCTCGCCAGCCGGGTAGGCTTCGGCGTGGATGTACGAGATTTCCTTGAGCTTGAGCGAGCCTTCCATCGCTACCGGGTATTGCGCGCCACGGCCGAGGAACAGGGTGTGGTTCTTGTCGGCGAACAGCTCGGCGACTTTTTCCACGGTGCTGTCCATCGCCAGGGCTTCACCCAGGCGGGCTGGCAAGCGGCGCAGTTCTTCAACCAGCGTGGCTTCGACGCCTTCGGCGAGGGTGCCGCGAACCTGGCCCAGGGACAGGGTCAGCAACAGCAGGCCAACCAGCTGGGTGGTGAAGGCTTTGGTGGACGCCACGCCGATTTCACGACCGGCCTGGGTCAGCAGGGTCAGGTCGGATTCACGCACCAGAGAGCTGATGCTGACGTTGCAGATCGCCAGGCTGGCCAGGAAGCCCAGCTCCTTGGCATTGCGCAGGGCGGCCAGGGTGTCGGCGGTTTCGCCGGACTGGGAGATGGTCACGAACAGGGTGTCGGGCTGCACCACCACCTTGCGGTAGCGGAACTCACTGGCGACTTCTACCTGGCACGGGATACCGGCCAGTTCTTCCAGCCAGTAACGGGCAACCATGCCGGCGTGGTAGCTGGTGCCGCAGGCCACGATCTGCACGTTGCGCACTTTGGCGAACAGCTCGGCGGCCTGTGGGCCGAAGGCGTTGACCAGCACTTGGTTCTGGCTCAGGCGACCTTCCAGGGTGCGTTGCACCACCGCTGGCTGCTCGTGGATTTCCTTGAGCATGAAGTGGCGGTACTCGCCCTTGTCAGCCGCTTCAGCGCCGTCGCGGTATTGCACGGCTTCGCGCTCGACGGATTGACCGTTAACGTCCCAGATCTGCACGCTTTCACGGCGGATGTCGGCGATATCGCCTTCTTCCAGGTACATGAAGCGGTCGGTGACTTGGCGCAGGGCCAGTTGGTCGGAGGCGAGGAAGTTTTCGCCCAGGCCCAGGCCGATCACCAGCGGGCTGCCACTGCGCGCGGCAACCACGCGGTCGGGTTGGCTGGCGCTGACCACGGCCAGGCCATAGGCGCCGTGCAGTTCCTTGACCGTGGCCTTGAGGGCGACCGTCAAATCGCCAAGGTCCTTGAGCTTGTGGTTGAGCAGGTGGGCGATAACTTCGGTGTCGGTGTCCGAGGTGAACACGTAACCCAGGCCCTTGAGCTGTTCCCGCAGCACTTCGTGGTTTTCGATAATGCCGTTGTGGACCACGGCCAGGTCACCGGAGAAGTGCGGGTGGGCATTGCGTTCGCACGGTGCACCGTGGGTGGCCCAGCGGGTGTGGGCAATGCCCAGGCGGCCTACGAGTGGCTCGCCCAGCAAGGCTTGCTCCAGCTCGCTGACCTTACCCGGACGTCGCATGCGCTCCAGCTTGCCGGCGTTGGTGAAGACCGCCACACCGGCGCTGTCATAGCCGCGGTATTCCAGGCGCTTGAGGCCTTCGAGCAGGATGGGGGTGATGTTGCGTTCAGCGACTGCGCCTACGATGCCACACATGGTGTTTCTCCTAGATGATTGCCGCGCATATCAGCGTAATGCCGCGGGCTTGGATCTGGTCGCGGGCCTCAAGCGGCAGGCGATCATCGGTGATAAGGGTATGGACGCTGCTCCACGGCAGTTCCAGGTTGGGAATCTTGCGGCCGATCTTGTCGGATTCGACCATCACCACCACTTCACGGGCGACCTCGGCCATGACGCGGCTCAGGCCCAGCAATTCGTTGAAGGTGGTGGTGCCACGTTCCAGGTCGATACCATCGGCGCCAATAAACAACTGGTCGAAGTCGTAGGAACGCAGGACCTGCTCGGCGACCTGGCCTTGGAACGAGTCCGAATGCGGGTCCCAGGTGCCGCCGGTCATCAACAGCACCGGCTCGTGCTCCAGTTCACTCAAGGCGCGGGCCACGTGCAGGGAGTTGGTCATCACCACCAGGCCGGGCTGATGGCCCAGCTCCGGGATCATCGCGGCGGTGGTGCTACCACTGTCGATGATGATGCGAGCGTGTTCGCGCAGGCGCATGACCGCAGCACGGGCGATGGCACGCTTGTAGGCCGACACCGGCTGAGTGGCATCGCCCACCAATTCCTGGGGCATGGTGATTGCGCCACCGTAGCGGCGCAGCAGCAGGCCGTTGCTTTCCAGCGCAGCCAGGTCCTTGCGGATGGTGACTTCCGACGTTTCGAAACGTTTAGCCAACTCGTCCACGCTGACTTCGCCCTGTTCGTTGAGCAAGGTCAGGATGTTGTGGCGCCGCTGGGGGGTATTTCGTTTCGACATGGTGATGATAAGTTTCGTTTCGAAAGATAACGAAGGCAATCAAAACCTATTGGCGAAAGATCGTCAAGCGACAGACGCAAAAAAACCTGTAGGAGCCGGCTTGCCGGCGAGGGCGTCAGTTCATTAGGTGATGAACGTGAGGGTGCCATCGCCGGCAAGCCGGCTCCTACAGGTCGTTCGGGGTGTAGATAAGTCAGGTCTTTTTGATTTTGACCGGACGCTTCCAGCCGTCGATGTTGCGCTGGCGGGCGCGAGCGACGGCCAGTTGAGACTTATCCACATCCTGGTTGATGGTTGAGCCGGCGGCTGTGCTGGCGCCATCGTCGAGGGTGACCGGGGCGACCAAGGAGTTATTGGAACCGATAAACACGTCCGCCCCAATGGTGGTCTGGTGCTTGTTGGCGCCATCGTAGTTACACGTGATGGTGCCGGCGCCGATGTTGGTTCGTGCGCCTACAGTGGCGTCACCCAAGTAGGTCAAGTGGCCAACTTTAGCTTCGGCATCCAACTTGGCATTCTTCAATTCAACGAAGTTACCCACATGGGCCTTGGCGCCCAGCACACTGCCCGGACGCAACCGCGCAAACGGGCCGGCGTCACTGCCCTCACCCATCACGGCACCGTCGATATGGCTGTTGGCCTTGATTACCACGCCCTTGCGCAGGGTGCTGTCCTTGATTACGCAGTTAGGGCCAATCACCACGTCGTCTTCGATGACCACACGGCCTTCGAGAATCACGTTGATGTCGATCAGCACGTCGCGGCCGACGGTCACTTCACCGCGCACATCGAAGCGTGCCGGGTCACGCAAGGTCACGCCTTGGGCCATCAGGCGACGGCCTTCGCGCAATTGATAGTGACGCTCCAGTTCGGCCAACTGCTTGCGGTCGTTGGCGCCCTGCACTTCCATCGGGTCGTGGGGTTGTTCAGTGGCAACCAGCAGGCCATCACTCACGGCCATTTCGATGACGTCGGTGAGGTAATACTCGCCCTGGGCGTTGTTGTTGGACAGACGGCTCATCCAGTCAGCGAGCTTATTGGCGGGCACTGCAAGAATGCCGGTGTTGCCTTCAGTGATGGCACGCTGGGCTTCGCTGGCATCCTTGTGCTCAACGATGGCGGCGACCTTGCCGTCGGCATTGCGCACGATGCGCCCGTAGCCGGTGGGGTCGTCCAGCTCAACGGTCAGCAGGCCCATTTGGCCAGGCACAACGTGCTTGAGCAGGCGTTGCAGGGTTTCCACTTCGATCAGCGGTACGTCGCCATACAGGATCAGCACGGTGTCGGCCGTGATGAAGGGGACGGCCTGCGCAGTCGCGTGGCCAGTACCCAGTTGCTTGTCTTGAAGGACGAAATTCAAGTCGTCTGCGGCGAGACGTTCACGCACCGCATCGGCACCGTGACCGATCACCACGTGAATGCGCTGGGGGTCGAGCTGTCGGGCGCTGTGGATAACATGACCCAGCATGGAATTACCCGCAACCGGGTGCAGCACCTTGGGCAGGGCCGAACGCATGCGGGTGCCCTGGCCTGCGGCGAGAATGACGATTTCAAGAGACATGAATGGCTACCAATCCTGGGCGGTCCGGCTTCAGACCTGAGAAGTGTTTTGCAAAAAAAGAAAAAGGGTAGCCGAGGCTACCCTTTTTAATCAATCGCGCACGAAGCATGACGGCATGGCCGCTTACTTCTTGCGGATCTGCTGGAGCGTGCGCAGCTGAGCTGCAGCCTCGGCCAGACGTACAGCAGCAGCGCTGTAGTCGAAGTCCGCGCCCTTTTCGTTCAGGGCCTTCTCGGCAGCCTTGACGGCTTCCTGAGCGGAGGCTTCATCCAGGTCGCCAGCACGTTGCACGGTGTCGGCAAGTACCTTGACCATGTTCGGCTGAACCTCGAGGAAACCACCAGAGATGTAAAACACCTCTTTTTCCCCGCCTTGCTTGGTCAGCGTGATAGGACCTGGCTTCAAGCTGGTGATCAACGGCGCGTGGCCCATGGCAATACCCAGGTCACCCAGGTCGCCGTGTGCAATCACCATTTCTACCAGACCGGAGAAGATTTCCCCTTCCGCGCTGACGATATCGCAATGGACTGTCATAGCCATCTGATTGCCTCAACCTGATGAGCGCCCGTTGCCGGGCGCTTGGATTACAGTTTCTTGGCTTTCTCGATCGCTTCTTCGATGCCGCCGACCATGTAGAACGCTTGTTCTGGCAGGTGGTCGTAGTCACCGTTGAGGATGCCTTTGAAGCCAGCAATGGTGTCTTTCAGGGAAACGTATTTACCTGATGCACCGGTGAAGACTTCAGCCACGAAGAACGGCTGCGACAAGAAGCGCTGGATCTTACGAGCACGGGATACCAACTGCTTGTCGGTTTCCGACAGCTCGTCCATACCCAGGATCGCAATGATGTCCTTCAGTTCTTTGTAACGCTGCAGCACGTACTGAACGCCGCGAGCGGTGTCGTAGTGCTCCTGGCCGATCACGTTCGGGTCCAGCTGGCGCGAAGTCGAGTCGAGTGGATCGACCGCTGGGTAGATACCCAGGGAAGCGATGTCACGGGACAGTACGACGGTGGCGTCCAAGTGGGCGAAGGTGGTCGCTGGCGACGGGTCGGTCAAGTCATCCGCAGGTACGTATACCGCTTGGATCGAAGTGATCGAACCTTCCTTGGTCGAAGTGATACGTTCTTGCAGAACGCCCATCTCTTCAGCCAGGGTCGGCTGGTAACCTACTGCCGAAGGCATACGGCCCAGCAGTGCGGATACTTCGGTACCGGCCAGGGTGTAACGGTAGATGTTGTCGACGAACAGCAGAACGTCGTTACCTTCGTCACGGAACTTCTCGGCCATGGTCAGGCCAGTCAGTGCTACGCGCAGACGGTTTCCCGGCGGCTCGTTCATCTGACCGTAAACCAGTGCCACTTTGTCCAGAACGTTGGAGTCCTTCATCTCGTGGTAGAAGTCGTTACCCTCACGAGTACGCTCACCCACACCGGCGAACACGGAATAACCGCTGTGCTCGATGGCGATGTTACGGATCAGTTCCATCATGTTTACGGTCTTGCCTACACCGGCACCACCGAACAGACCGACTTTACCGCCTTTGGCGAACGGGCAAACCAGGTCGATAACCTTGATGCCGGTTTCCAGCAGATCGTTGCCGCCCGCTTGTTCGGCGAACGAAGGTGCTGGACGGTGAATGCCCCAGCGCTCTTCGGTGTCGATCGGGCCAGCTTCGTCAATCGGGTTGCCCAGTACGTCCATGATCCGGCCCAGGGTCGCTTTACCGACCGGTACGGAGATGGCAGCGCCAGTGTCGACAACGTCCAGACCGCGCTTCAAGCCTTCGGTGGAACCCATCGCAATGGTACGAACTACGCCGTCGCCCAGCTGCTGCTGAACTTCCAGAGTAGTTTCCGCGCCTTGTACTTTCAGCGCGTTGTAGATGCTCGGTACGCTGTCGCGTGGAAATTCCACGTCGATAACGGCGCCGATGATTTGAACGATACGTCCGCTACTCATAGCTGGATCCTCTGAATATTTGAACCGTTAAACCGCGGCAGCGCCGCCGACGATTTCCGAGATCTCTTGGGTGATCGCAGCCTGACGCGCCTTGTTGTAGATCAGCTGCAAATCGCTGATCAGATCACCGGCGTTATCGGTAGCGTTTTTCATCGCGATCATCCGCGCCGCTTGTTCAGCTGCGTTGTTCTCGACCACCGCCTGGTACACCTGCGACTCCACGTAGCGCACCATCAAGCCGTCAAGCAGCTCTTTGGCGTCTGGTTCGTAGAGGTAGTCCCAGTGGTGCTTGAGTTCCTGATCCGGAGTCGCCACCAGTGGAATCAATTGCTCCACGGTTGGCTGCTGGGTCATGGTGTTGATGAACTTGTTGGATACCACGGACAGGCGGTCAATCCGGCCTTCCAGGTACGCATCCAGCATCACCTTCACACTGCCGATCAAATCATTGATCGACGGCTCTTCACCCAGGTGGCTGATAGCTGCAACGACGTTACCGCCGAAGTTGCGGAAAAAGGCCGCACCCTTGCTACCAACAACACACAGATCGATCTCGACGCCGTTTTCGCGGTTTACCGCCATGTCCTTGACCAGGGCCTTGAACAGGTTGGTATTCAAACCACCGCACAAACCACGGTCACTGCTCACAACCACATAACCCACACGCTTTACTTCGCGGTCGATCATGAACGGGTG
Source organism: Pseudomonas sp. AC112 (assembly GCF_979253545.1). Taxonomy (NCBI): domain Bacteria; kingdom Pseudomonadati; phylum Pseudomonadota; class Gammaproteobacteria; order Pseudomonadales; family Pseudomonadaceae; genus Pseudomonas; species Pseudomonas sp. AC112. Next base: position 2,267,395 of record NZ_CEEDCM010000001.1, on the reverse strand, counting down.
GCGGTATTCCGGGTTGGCGTTGGCCAGATGCCCAATTACCTGGCGGATACGCTCCGCATAAGGACGGCTAGCAGCCATGCGCATTTGTGCCTTGCGCATTTTGCTGACCGCCACTTTTTCCATGGCGCTGGTAATTTTTTGCGTGCTTTTGATGCTCGCAATCTTACTGCGAATCTCTTTTGCGCCTGCCATGTAACACCTATCAGGTTAGCAAGCGGGAGCCTTGCGGCTCCCGCTGCGGCTTACCAGGTTTGGGTGGCCTTGAACTTCTCGATACCGGCTTTCATGCCAGCGTCGATATCGTCATTGAAGTCACCCTTCACGTTGATCTTCGCCATCAATTCGGCGTGATCGCGGTTGAAGTAAGCAATCAGCGCTTGTTCAAAGCTGCCGACCTTGGCGATTTCAACGTCGGTCAGGAACCCACGCTCAGCGGCATACAGCGACAACGCCATGTCAGCGATCGACATTGGGGCGTATTGCTTCTGCTTCATCAGCTCGGTAACGCGCTGACCATGCTCAAGTTGCTTACGGGTCGCTTCGTCCAGGTCAGAAGCGAACTGGGCGAATGCCGCCAGTTCACGGTACTGAGCCAGAGCGGTACGGATACCACCGGAGAGCTTCTTGATGATCTTGGTCTGAGCGGCACCACCCACACGGGATACCGAAACACCGGCGTTCACTGCAGGGCGGATGCCCGAGTTGAACATGGCCGATTCCAGGAAGATCTGACCGTCGGTGATGGAAATCACGTTGGTCGGAACGAACGCGGAAACGTCGCCAGCCTGGGTTTCGATGATCGGCAGTGCGGTCAGGGAACCGGTTTTGCCGGTCACTGCGCCGTTGGTGAACTTCTCTACGTACTCTTCGGAAACGCGGGATGCGCGCTCCAGCAGACGGGAGTGGAGATAGAACACGTCGCCTGGGTAAGCTTCACGGCCTGGTGGACGGCGCAGCAGCAGGGAAATCTGGCGGTAAGCCACTGCTTGCTTGGACAGATCGTCATAAACGATCAGCGCGTCTTCACCGCGGTCGCGGAAGAATTCACCCATGGTGCAACCGGAGTACGGTGCCAGGAATTGCAGCGCAGGAGATTCCGAAGCACTGGCAGCCACGATGATCGTGTTGGCCAGGGCGCCGTTTTCTTCCAGCTTGCGAACCACGTTGGCGATGGTCGATTGCTTCTGACCGATTGCTACGTAGACGCAGAAAATGCCGCTGTTCTTCTGGTTGATGATCGCGTCGATCGCCAGAGCGGTTTTACCGATCTGACGGTCACCGATGATCAGCTCACGCTGGCCACGGCCGACTGGGATCATGGCATCGACAGCCTTGTAGCCAGTCTGTACAGGCTGGTCTACCGACTTACGCCAGATCACGCCTGGAGCAACTTTCTCGACCGCGTCGGTCTCGGTGTTGCCCAGTGGACCTTTACCGTCAACAGGGTTACCCAGTGCGTCGACTACGCGACCCAGCAGTTCCTTACCAACCGGAACTTCCAGGATGCGGCCTGTGCACTTGGCGCTCATGCCTTCAGCCAGACTGGTGTACGCGCCCAATACAACGGCACCTACGGAGTCTTGCTCCAGGTTGAGGGCCATACCGTAGACGCCGCCCGGAAACTCGATCATCTCGCCGTACATGACGTCGGCCAGACCGTGAATCCGCACGATGCCGTCAGATACGCTGACGACAGTGCCTTCGTTACGGGCTTGGGAGGTCACATCGAGCTTGTCGATGCGGCCCTTGATAATTTCACTTATTTCGGAAGGATTGAGTTGCTGCATTGCTCTGCTGCCCCTTCAAACTCAAGATTTCAATGCTTCGGCAAGGCTCGCGAGTTTGCCGCGAACCGAGCCATCGATAACCAGGTCGCCGGCGCGAATGACAATGCCCCCAATGAGGGATCTGTCTTCCGCAACTTGCAGGCGCACTTCCCGGTCGAGTCGTGCACTGAGAACCTTGGCGAGTTTGTCTTGCTGTTCTTGGTTCAATGCAAAAGCACTGGTGACTTCAACGTCTACCGATTTCTCTTGCTCGGCCTTGTACAGGTCGAAAAGAGCGGCAATCTCCGGCAAAAGCGGGAGACGGTCGTTTTCGGCAACGACATTGATGAAGTTCTGCACTTTCACATCAAACTTGTCGCCGCACACTTCAATAAAAGTGGCGGCCTTGTCTGCGCTCGTCAGGCGCGGGGCCTTGAGCACGCGCTGCATGGTGTCGTCTTGCGACACTGCTGCAGCCAGGCCGAGCATGGCTGACCAAGAGGCCAGCTGCTGGTGGGCCTGGGCGTGCTCGAAGGCTGCCTTAGCGTAAGGTCGGGCCAACGTGGTCAGTTCTGCCATGATCGCCCTCGCTTAAATTTCAGCAGCCAGTTTGTTAACCAGCTCCGCGTGCGCGTTTTGATCGATTGTGGCACCGAGGATCTTCTCAGCACCGCCGACCGCCAGAGCACCCAGTTGGGCACGCAGCGCGTCTTTGACGCCGTTCAGTTCCTGTTCGATCTCGGCATGAGCCGAAGCCTTCACACGGTCAGCTTCGACGCGGGCTTTTTCAACAGCCTCTTCGACGATCTGGTTACCGCGTTTCTTGGCTTGCTCAATGATTTCAGCTGCCTGTGCTTTAGCATCGCGCAGTTGATGACCCACTTTCTCTTGGGCCAACTCCAGGTCGCGAGCTGCACGGCTGGCAGCGTCCAAGCCATCAGCGATCTTCTTCTGACGTTCGTGCAAAGCCGCGATGACCGGAGGCCACACGAACTTCATGCAAAACACTACAAAAATGAAGAACGCAACGGATTGGCCAATCAGGGTTGCATTAATGTTCACGCCAACACCTCGCTCATTCGTTGTCCATCACTCCAATCAACTCGAAAAATTCGAGTGATTAGCCAGCGAGTTGACCAACGAAGGGGTTCGCGAAGGTGAAGAACAGAGCGATACCAACGCCGATCATGGTCACGGCGTCGAGCAGGCCGGCGACGATGAACATTTTAACTTGCAGCATTGGAACCATTTCTGGCTGACGCGCAGCGCCTTCCAGGAATTTGCCGCCCAGCAGGCCGAAACCAATGGCAGTACCCAGGGCGCCCAGGCCGATCAACAGTGCAACAGCGATAGCGGTTAGACCAACTACAGTTTCCATCTTTCCTCCCGACTTTTACGTCGTATGGTTTAGGTTTTTTAGATTTTAAAGCGGTAAAACAAATCGTTTCATAGCCCTGGTGGGCCACCTTCCCGTTTCACCGGGAAGGACATCAGACTAGTCGAGACTGGTCTTAATGGTTCTCTTCGTGCGCCATCGACAGGTAGACGATGGTCAGCATCATGAAGATGAAGGCCTGCAGGGTGATGATCAGGATGTGGAACACAGCCCACGCCCACTGCAGAACCACGCCCAGGCCGCTAAGCCAGAGCAGACCGCTGCCGAACATCACAGCGATCAGAATGAACACCAGCTCGCCGGCATACATGTTGCCGAACAGTCGCAGGGCCAGGGAGATCGGCTTGGCGACCAGGGTCACGAACTCCAGCAGGAAGTTCACCGGGATCAGCAGGGCTTGAACGAAGATGTTCTTGCTGCCGAACGGGTGCAGGGTCAGTTCGCCGATGAAGCCGCCGATGCCCTTGACCTTGATGCTGTAGAAAATGATCAACGCAAACACCGACAGGGCCATGCCCAGGGTGGCGTTAGGGTCTGTGGTCGATACGGCACGGAATGGAATGTGCGCATCGCCGGTGATCAGGATGGCCAGCTGAGGAATCCAGTCGACCGGGATCAGGTCGACGGCGTTCATCAGGAACACCCAGACGAAGATGGTCAGTGCCAGCGGTGCAATCACCGGGCTACGGCCATGGAAGCTGTCTTTCACGCTGCCATCGACGAATTCGACCAGTACTTCAACGAAGTTCTGCAAGGCACCTGGCTGACCTGACGTTGCCTTCTTTGCCGCCATGCGGAAAATCAGGACGAAGATCAGACCCAATGCGACCGACCAGCCCAGAGTATCCAGGTGGAAAGCCCAGAAGCCCATTTCTTTGGCCTCTGCTGCGGAGTGGGCAAAGCCCCAGCCGCCATTAGGAAGCTGACCGAAGGTCAGGTTCTGCAAGTGGTGCTGGATATAGCCCGAAGCGGTTGTTTCTGCCATGGTTGCCTCAAACGCCCTAAGGTTTCGAAAGTCTTGTTTTCATTAGCAGGGGAGCGAACCAGCTGACCAGTTGGGTCAACACGAAGACGCCGAATACAGCCAGCGGCGCCAATGGCTTCACACCTGCAAAGGTCAGTGCAAACAGCACTGCCGTCAAAATCAGTTTCCCCGCTTCGCCGGCATAAAAGGACCGGACGATAGCCTGGGCTGCTCGGGCGCCGGAAAACCGAAAGGCCCTGTGAGCAAAATACATATTGGGCAGCAAGGCTATCAGGCCTCCGCAGAGTCCTGAATATCCGGCTACGACTCCATGCCAATACCAAAGCGCCAATGCGGCGATCAGCAGAATGACAAATTGAGCCAATAAAACCGGGAAAACGGCCAAGCGATGGAACGGCAACGTGTTTGGCGTGCGGGTTTCCATCACTCTTGCTCCTCAATGGTCGGCTGCCGGAAATCAATAACTTGGCATAATTTGTGCCGACAAAATGCGCGCAGAGTATAGGGGCGGTTCTGCCCCTATTCAACTGCCGGGTAGTGATTTCCGATCACGCGCTACATAAGCAAATGTTTCAGCGGATGTGGGCAAGGACGCCCTGAAGCTCATCGAGAGAGTTATATCCGATGACTAATTGCCCTTTGCCTTTCTTACCGTGGCGAATTTGCACCGCAGAGCCCAGGCGCTCGGCCAGGCGTTGCTCGAGACGTGCAATATCCGGATCAGGTTTAGCGGTTTCGACCGGTGCAGGTTTACCGCTCAGCCACTGGCGAACCAGGGCCTCGGTCTGACGAACGGTGAGCCCCCGTGCGACAACGTGTCGCGCCCCTTCAACCTGTTGATTTTCCGGCAAACCGAGCAATGCACGGGCGTGGCCCATCTCCAGGTCGCCATGGGACAACATGGTCTTGATGACTTCCGGCAGCGCGATCAGGCGCAGCAGGTTGGACACGGTCACGCGGGATTTACCCACTGCCTCGGCCACTTGTTGCTGGGTCAGCTGGAATTCCTGCTGCAAACGCTGCAGGGCGATGGCCTCTTCGATCGGGTTGAGGTCTTCGCGCTGGATGTTCTCGATCAGCGCCATGGCGATGGCGGTTTCATCCGGTACATCACGCACCATCGCGGGGATGGTTTCCTTGCCGGCCTGCTGGCTCGCGCGCCAGCGGCGTTCACCGGCGATGATCTCAAAGCGGCCGCCACCGATCGGGCGCACGACGATCGGCTGCATGACGCCCTGGGCCTTGATCGAGTTGGCCAGTTCTTCCAGCGCCTGGGGGTCCATGTCCCGGCGTGGCTGGTATTTGCCGCGCTGGATCAGGTCCAGCGGCAGGTGTTGCAGCTCGCGCTCGTCGGCCTGCACCGCTTGTTCTTCAAGCGATGTGACGGTCGGACCACTCAACAGTGCATCCAGTCCACGTCCTAGACCTCGTTTCTTGACGGCCATGGGGATTCCTTAAGTTGGCTGGGCTGCAGCGGTGCGTGAGTTGCGGCGCTGGCGACGAACCATCTCGCCAGCCAGCGCCAGGTAGGCGATGGCACCACGGGATTGTTTGTCGTACGCCAAGGCCGGCATGCCGTAGCTTGGCGCTTCGGCCAGACGGATGTTGCGCGGGATCACCGTGTCATACAGCTGATCACCGAAATGTTCCTTGAGCTGCGCCGACACATCGTTCATCAGGCTCAGGCGCGGATCGAACATGGTGCGCAACAAACCTTCAATTTGCAGGTTCGGGTTGAGCAACTCGGCGATTCGCTTGATGTTATCCACAAGGTCGCTCAAACCTTCCAGCGCGTAGTACTCGCACTGCATGGGGATAATGACCCCATCGGCAGCCACCAGCGCGTTCAACGTCAGCATCGACAGTGACGGCGGGCAGTCGATCAGAATGTAATCGTAATTCTCGCGGATCGGCGCCAGGGCGCTGCGCAGACGACTTTCTTTCATCTGCATTTCCAGCAGCACCACTTCCGCCGCGGTCAAGTCGCGGTTGGCCGGCAGCAGTTGGTAACCGCCGTGCTCAGAGTAGTGCATGGCTTGGGCCAGGTCGCACTCGCCAATCAGCAAGTCGTAGACCGAGTTTTCCAGGCCGTGTTTATCCACACCGCTACCCATGGTGGCGTTGCCCTGTGGATCGAGATCGATCAGCAGCACCCGACGCTTGGTAGCGACCAGGGAAGCTGCGAGGTTGATGCAGGTGGTGGTTTTGCCCACGCCACCTTTCTGGTTCGCTATCGCGAATACCTTAGCCATTCTTGCTTGTGTTCCCAATCATGCCGTGCGGCGCAGTATCAGCAGATGGCGTTGGCCTTGGCAACCGGGTACGGCCAAGGCGTGTTCGCTATCGAGGTGGAAGTCTGCCGGCAATGCTAACAGCTCATCGCTTGGATGGACGCCCTTCATTGCCAGCCAGCGGGTATCGCGGTTGCCGAGGTGGCGGGTCCAGTTGCTGAAGTTCTCCATGCTGCTGAACGCCCGGGAAACAATTCCGTTGAAAGGCTGTTCAGGCGTGAAGGCTTCGACGCGGCTGTGGATAACGTGCAGGTTGTCCAGCTTGAGTTCGAGTTTGACCTGGGTGAGGAAGCGGGTCTTCTTGCCGTTGCTGTCCAGGCAGGTCACTTGCGACTCGGGAAACAGGATTGCCAGTGGAATACCGGGCATGCCGCCGCCACTGCCCACGTCGAGCCAGCGCCCGTTTTCGATAAACGGCATGACGCTCAGGCTGTCGAGCAGATGGCGTGACACCATCTCGTCGGGATCGCGCACTGCAGTGAGGTTGTAAGCCTTGTTCCACTTGATCAACAGGGCCAGGTAGCCCAGCAGCAATTCGTGCTGGACAGGGGTCAGGTCGACACCCAACTGCCGTGCACCTGTGGATAACTCTTCGGCGTGTTGCGAGGTGACCAACGAACTCAAGCGCTTTGCTCCAACTGACGGCCCGCGCCGCGTTTTTTCAAATGGATCATCAACAGCGAAATCGCTGCTGGGGTAACACCGGGGATACGTGAAGCTTGGCCCAGGGTCTCTGGCCGAGTTATCCCCAGCTTGCTTTGAATTTCTTTCGACAGCCCGGAAATCCCGGTGTAGTCGATATCCACAGGCAGCTTGGTGTTTTCACTGGCGCGCAGGCGGGCGATCTCGTCCTGCTGACGGTCAATGTAACCGGCGTATTTGGTCTTGATCTCGACCTGCTCGGCAACCTGTGGGTCTTCTGCACCCTGGCCTGTCACTTCGACCAGACCAGCGTAGTCGATTTCCGGACGGGACAGCAGGTTGAGCAAGTTGTATTCGTGGGTCAACGGTGTGCCGAATTTTTCGGCAATCGCGTCGCCTTGCTCGGTGCCCGGGCGGACCCAGGTGCTTTTCAGGCGCTGTTCTTCCAATGCAATGCTTTCGCGTTTTTTGCAGAAGGCTGCCCAACGCGCGTCATCGACCAGGCCCAGTTCGCGACCTTTCTCGGTCAGGCGCAGGTCAGCGTTGTCTTCACGCAGGATCAGGCGATATTCCGCCCGGGAGGTAAACATCCGGTACGGTTCCTGCGTCCCCAAGGTAATCAGGTCGTCGACCAAAACACCGATGTACGCTTCGTCGCGACGCGGGCACCAGCTGTCTTTGCCCTGAGCGCGCAGCGCGGCATTGGTCCCGGCCAGCAAACCTTGGGCGCCGGCTTCTTCATAACCGGTGGTGCCGTTGATTTGCCCGGCGAAGAACAGACCGCCGATCACTTTGGTTTCCAGGCTGTACTTCAGGTCACGCGGGTCGAAGTAGTCGTACTCGATGGCGTAGCCCGGACGCACGATGTGCGCGTTTTCCATGCCGCGAATCGATTGCACGATCTGGATTTGCACGTCGAACGGCAGGGAAGTGGAAATCCCGTTCGGGTACAGCTCGTGAGTGGTCAAGCCTTCGGGTTCGATGAAGACCTGGTGGCTTTCCTTGTCGGCAAAGCGGTGGATCTTGTCTTCGATCGACGGGCAGTAACGCGGGCCGATGCCTTCGATCACCCCGGAATACATCGGCGAACGATCGAGGTTCGCAGCAATGATTTCGTGGGTGCGGGCATTGGTGTGGGTGATCCAGCAGCTTACCTGTTTCGGGTGCTGTTCTTTGGAACCCATGAACGACATGACCGGGATCGGCGTATCGCCGGCCTGTTCGGTCATCACCGAGAAGTCCACAGAACGCCCGTCGATACGCGGCGGGGTCCCGGTTTTCAGGCGGCCGACACGCAGCGGCAATTCACGCAGGCGTTTTGCCAAAGCAATCGACGGCGGATCACCGGCGCGACCGCCGGAATAGTTCTGCATACCAATGTGGATAAGTCCGCCGAGGAACGTGCCGGTGGTCAACACCACGGATTCCGCGAAGAAACGCAGGCCCATTTGCGTGACAACACCGCGTACCTGGTCCTGCTCGACGATCAAGTCATCGGCGGCTTGTTGAAATATCCACAGGTTCGGCTGGTTTTCCAGGGTTTCGCGCACCGCAGCCTTGTACAGGATGCGGTCGGCTTGTGCCCGAGTGGCCCGTACGGCCGGGCCCTTGCGGCTGTTGAGCACGCGGAATTGGATTCCACCTTTGTCGGTAGCCATGGCCATTACGCCGCCAAGGGCGTCGATTTCCTTGACCAGATGGCTTTTGCCGATCCCACCGATGGCAGGGTTGCAACTCATGGCGCCGAGGGTCTCCACGTTATGCGTCAACAACAGGGTTTTTACGCCCATGCGTGCTGACGCCAGTGCTGCCTCGGTACCGGCATGACCGCCGCCGATGACGATCACTTCAAAACGGGAAGGGAAATCCACCACGCACCTCGTGCCTGCTTATGTAGGTAATTAGGAATTGATTGATTGAGCTGGTTTTAGAGCTTTGGCGGCAAGTATAGGGACTTAGCCCTTCCTAAAGAACCCTTTGCACAAAATTTAACCAGCTGTGGATGAATCACAGACAATAGAAATTAAAAGAGAGAAATTTATTAAATCTTTGTTTTTATGTTTATTTCTACTGAACCCTATTTCTGTGGATAGATCTACGCAGGCCTTTATCTACGGTATGTACAGCGATTCAAAAGTCTGTGGTCATGTGCCAACGAGGCCCTTGGATAAGTGCTTTAAGCCTGTGGATTAAACATGTGGTTATCCACAGAGGTGTTTTTGCTCAGGTTTCAGGCCCTGTTATCAACTGGGCACAGGGGCGGTTATTCACAGGGCTTAATCCACAGAAATCGGTGATGCTGTCTGTATTCGGTCCACGACAACGCCAACAGAAACCTCCACGCGGTGATGAGCCCAGCAAAAAAAGAGATCTATTGTGAGAAAACGGCAGGGCAGTTAATAATAGCGATTATCATTAACCTACCTTGTCATGCCCTATGTCCCCTTCTTCACACACGGCTGCGGTCCAGAACATCTATGAGCAGCACCATTCCTGGCTGCACGGGTGGCTCAAAGGGAAGTTGCATAACGCCTGCGATGCGGCCGATGTGGCGCACGACACGTTCGTGCGCATCCTGGGCGGGCGGCATGCGGGGCAGATCGTTGAACCGCGAGACTATTTGGCGACTATTGCCAGGGGTTTGGTGATCGATCGTTACCGTCGACATGCCATCGAACAGGCCTATAAGCAAACCTTGTCCGAACGGCCTGAAGCCATAGCCATCAGCGAAGAAGACAAAGCCATCATCATCGAGACGTTGGTGGCTGTGGATAAAGCCTTGTCGGCACTCGGCGAGCGAGCACGCCGGATATTTATGCTGTCGCAGATCGAGGGCCTGACTTATCAACAGATTGCCGATCAGCTTCAGGTTTCACTGACCACGGTGAAGAAGCACATGATCCGGGCATTGACCGAATGCGCATTGATCATGGCCAGCTTGTAATGGCGGCGCCTGATCGCAAGACCTTCGAGGCCGCTGCCAGTTGGTATGTGCAGTTTCAATCCCAAACCCCTACCGCCGCCGAGCGCCAAGCCTGGCAACAATGGCTAAACGGCGATCCGTCCCATCAGGCCGCGTGGAACCAGATGGAGCAGTTGCAGCGCAGTCTCGGCGCCCTGCCCCAGGATTTCACTCGCCGGGCCTTGTCGACCGGCCAGCAACGACGCCAGGTGTTGAAATGGATGCTGGTGCTGGGCGGTACCGGGTACCTGGGCTGGAATGTCCAGCAACACACGCCCCTGGCCAATGTATGGGCCGACTACCGGACGTCCGTGGGTGAGCGCCGGCGTATCGAGCTGGCTGACGGTACGCGGATTGATCTGAACACCCATACGGCAATTGACGTGGTATTCGATGGGCGACAGCGTTTGATTCGCCTGCGTGAAGGTGAAGTACTTATCCACACCGGCAAGCGGGGTGGCCAGACGCCCTTTTATGTCGAGACCCGCCAAGGCCGAATCCAGGCCCTGGGCACCACCTTCACCGTGCGCCAATTGCCAGACTCCACACGTGTCGGCGTCCTTGAGGATCGGGTAAGCGTAGCGCCTGGTGACCAACCCCATCACGCGCGGCTACTCAGTGCCGGTGAAAGCGCTGACTTCGATCGCCAACATGTGGGACTAAACCACGCGTACCGCGGCTCACAAGCGGCGTGGGTCGATGGTCAGTTGATCGTATTGGATGCTCGCCTCGGGGATGTGATCGAAGACCTCGCGCGCTACCGCCCGGGCGTCCTGCAATGCGACTTGGCGTCGGCTCGCCTGCGTGTCTCCGGGACCTTCCGCCTGGATTCCACCGATGCGGTACTGGCCAATCTGCAGGCAACTCTGCCGATCCAGGTGAAGTACTTCACCCGCTATTGGGTTTCAGTGAAACGAATCGGTTGATTGCAAAAAATATCCGCACAAGGGTTATCTTTTTCTGACCTGACACGGCCCTACAGGTAATCACGACGCCACCTTCAGGGCTTATCCACTTATGCGCCTCCCTTCCAAGCTCCGCCAGCGACTTTCCTACCACGGTATGACGTGCAGCCTGCTACTCGGCACGGCAGCCACCGGCGTTATTGTGTTATCCACTGATGTCCTGGCCGCCAGCGCGGTGCAGCACTACGCTATTGCGGCGGGCCCCCTGGACAATGCGTTGAGCCAATTTGCCGCTCGGGCGAATGTGATTCTATCTTTCTCGCCCCAGCAAACCGCGCGTTTGAACTCGACCGGGCTTGAAGGCGATTATTCGGTAGAACAAGGCTTTGCGCTGTTGCTGCAGAACTCGGGGTTACAAGCGGTAGCCCAGGCGCCCGGCAGTTATGTCCTGCAGGCCATTCCTGCTGGGCAACTCACGCTTGCGCCCACCACGGTCAGCACTTATCAACAGGAAGGTTTCAGCCAGGAGATCGCCGGGGATGTGGGCTACAAGGCACAAAACAGCCGCGTCGGTACCAAGACCAGTACGCCTCTGTCAGAAACACCGCGTTCGGTATCCGTGGTCACCAGCCAGCGCATCAAGGACCAGAAGTCGCAGACCCTGACGGAAGTATTGGGCTACGTGCCAGGTATCTTTGCGCCACCCTTTGCTGCCGGCGACGGTCTGGCCGGTGACCTGTTCTTCATTCGTGGTTTCAATGCCACCGATTACGGCTACGGTTTGCTGCGAGATGGCCTACGTGTACAAGGCAATCGGTATGACACCACCAGTGAGCCGTATGGCCTGGAGCGCGTCGAAATCTTCCGTGGCCCCTCTTCCCTGCTCTACGGCGAAAACGCACCTGGCGGTTTGGTGAACCTGGTGAGCAAGCACCCGACAGCCACGCCGCAAGGTGAAGTCCAGCTGGGGTATGGCTCGAATAATCGGCGTCAGCTGGGTGTGGATATCTCGGGGCCGCTCAATGACAGCGGCAATATTCTTGGTCGAGTTGTGATGCTCGGTCGAAAATCCGACACGCAGACCGACCATGTGCCAGATGATCGCCTGTACATCGCGCCATCACTGACCCTCAATTTCGACGACTACAACACCCTTACCCTGTTGGCTAATTATCAAAAGGACCACACCAATCTCGAACTTGGCCTACCGGCCGCCGGCACCTTGCTGACGAATCCCAATGGCAAGCTGTCCAAGCACACCATGCTCGGCGACCCGGACTGGAACACATTTGAACGTGAAGCCTGGAGCACCGGTTACGAATTCAGCCACAGCTTCAACGACGATTGGCAGTTCCGCCAGAACTCGCGGTATATGCAGTCGCGCATCAACCGCCATGAAACCTGGCCCAGCGCCCTGAATAACCGCGGGTTTGGTACGCAACTGAACATGACCGCCTATGACCGCTACAACAAGTCGATGGTGTATTCCCTGGATAACCAGTTGGAAGGCAAATTCCAGGTGGGCGGCCTGGAAAACACAGTGCTGTTGGGTGCCAGCTATGACCGCACTTCGTTCAATCAGGATTGGGACGCCGGTTTCGCCGGCACCATCAATGTGTATAACCCCGTGTATCTACGTGATCCGCTTACGCCGGTGGCGGTGCAAAACACCTTGCTCGAGCAGCAGATGAAGGGCGTTTATGCACAGATCCAGAGCAAGTACGACCACTGGCTGTTCCTGCTGGGTGGCCGTCAGGACTGGGTCGACAGCGATTTCCGCGACAAGGTCAACAAGGCCAGTAACACTGGCTCGGAAGACCGCAAGTTCACCTACCAAGGCGGGGTGATGTACCAGTTCGACAACGGCCTGACGCCGTACGTCAGCTACTCCACCGCCTTTGTGCCGGTGCAGCAGATCTCCAATGCCGGGTCACCGCTGAAGCCGATTACCAGCAGTCAGTACGAAGTGGGTGTGAAGTACGAGCCTATCGGCTGGGATACGGCGATGACCCTGTCGGTGTATGACCTGCGCAAGGAAGACGACACCTACCTCGACGCCACCACCAACAGCTATCGCCAGGTGGGCGAAAGCCGGGCCAAAGGTGCGGAAGTCGAGGTGAACAGCAACATCACCCCCAACCTGAATGTGACGGCCGCTTACACCTACACTGACGCTCGGATTACCAAGGATTCGGCTACATCGCTGGTCGAAGGGCACCAGATGACGGGGGTTCCACGCAACCAGGCTTCGGTATGGGGCAAGTACCGCTTCCTTGATGGCCAACTCAAAGGTTTGTCCCTGGGCGGCGGTGTGCGTTATTTCGACAGCACCTTTTCCTACACCGCGCCAACGCTATACGGGAAGTTGGATGCAGGAAGCGTCACCTTGGTGGATGCAGCCGTTGGCTATCAAATCGACAAACATTGGTCTGTGGATGTGAACGCCAAGAACCTGTTCGACAAGGAATATGTATCTGGTTGCAACGATGCGGGCCGCTGCTATTGGGGGGATAGCCGCACGCTGCTTGGGACGGTTTCGTACAACTGGTGATGGGTGAGGGCCTGAAGAATGTGGTTTTCTTCAGGCCGCTATCACTGCCAAGCCAGTGCCTACAGGGCGTGTGGATAACTTTTTTTATTTGCCGATGCAGAAACTGGAAAAGATCCGGCCCAACAAATCATCGGAGCTGAATGCACCGGTGATCTCTCCCAACAGCTGCTGCGCCTGACGGAGATCCTCTGCCAGCAGCTCCCCTGCTCCCGCTAAGGTCAACTGTGCCCGACCGTGCTCCAACGCTGCGCTCGCGTGGCGCAACGCCTCCAGGTGCCTACGGCGCGCACTGAAGCTGCTTTCCGAAGTCTGCTCGTAGCCCATACAGGCCTTGAGGTGCTCGCGCAGCAGTTCCAGGCCTTCACCCGCCGACTTGGCGCTCAGGCTGATCGTGACGTGGCCATCCGCGCTGGTTTCCATCGCAATGGCTTCACCCGTCAGGTCGGCTTTGTTACGAATCAAGGTGACCTTGGCCGGGTCTGGCCGTTGCTCAAGGAATTCCGGCCACAACGCGAAAGGATCAACAGCCTCGGGCGCCGTCGCATCCACCACCAGCAGGACTCGATCCGCTTCTCCGATGGCCTTGAGCGCGCGTTCCACGCCGATCTTTTCCACCTGGTCATCGGTGTCGCGCAAACCGGCGGTGTCGACCACGTGCAGTGGCATGCCGTCGATGTGGATATGTTCGCGCAGGATATCCCGGGTGGTGCCGGCGATCTCTGTAACAATGGCGGCCTCACGCCCCGCCAGCGCATTCAACAGACTGGATTTGCCTGCATTGGGCCGTCCAGCAATCACCACGGTCATGCCGTCACGCAGCAGCGCACCTTGCCCGGCTTCACGCAGCACTGTGGATAACTCATCACGGACTTTATCGAGCATCGCCAATACATGGCCATCGGCGAGGAAATCGATTTCTTCCTCGGGAAAATCAATCGCCGCCTCGACGTATATGCGTAGGCTGATCAGTTGTTCGGTCAGGTTATGCACACGCAGCGAGAACGCGCCCTGCAGCGAGCGCAGTGCGTTGCGTGCAGCCTGTGCAGAACTGGCCTCGATCAAATCAGCAATGGCCTCAGCCTGGGCCAGGTCGAGCTTGTCGTTGAGAAAGGCGCGTTCGCTGAACTCCCCAGGCCTGGCCAAGCGGCAGCCCAGTTGCAGGCAACGCTGCAGCAGCATATCCAGCACGACCGGGCCGCCGTGGCCCTGCAATTCCAGGACATCTTCCCCGGTAAAGGAATTGGGCCCAGGGAAATAAAGGGCCAAGCCTTCGTCCAGCACCGTTTCATCTGCATCCAGGAATGGCCCGTAATGGGCATATCGCGGCTTTAACTCACGGCCGCTGATAGCCTCAGCCGCCTTGCCGGCGAGCGGTCCGGAGATACGAACGATACCGACACCGCCGCGACCTTGAGCGGTAGCGACAGCAGCGATGGTTTCACGAGGAGCGCTCATCAGCAGGTTCCAGAACTAAAGTGACGAAAAGCAAAACGCCCCACTAGGGGGCGTCTTGAGTGGTTATCCACAGAGTAAATTACGCCGCGGCTTTTGCGGTAGCCGCTTCGATTTTACGTGTGATGTACCACTGTTGAGAGATCGACAACACGTTGTTGACCACCCAGTACAGCACCAGACCAGCAGGGAACCACAGGAAGAAGAAGGTGAAGATGATTGGCATCATTTTCATTACCTTGGCCTGCATCGGATCCGGCGGAGTCGGGTTCAAGCGCTGCTGGATAAACATGGTCGCGCCCATGATGATCGGCAGGATAAAGAACGGGTCCTTGATCGACAGGTCAGTTATCCACAGCATGAACGGGGCCTGGCGCATTTCCACGCTTTCCAGGAGAACCCAGTACAGCGACAGGAACACCGGCATTTGCACAAGAATCGGCAAGCATCCACCCAGCGGGTTGATCTTCTCTTTCTTGTACAGCTCCATCATGGCCTGCGACATTTTCTGCCGATCATCGCCATGTTGTTCTTTCAGCGCCGCCAGTTTCGGTGCTACGGCACGCATGCGCGCCATCGACTTGTAGCTGGCTGCCGACAGCGGGAAGAAGATCCCTTTGATCAGCATGGTCAGGAAGATGATCGAGAAGCCCCAGTTACCCACAATGCTGTGGATATGTTGCAGCAACCAGAAAATCGGCTGGGCGATGAACCACAGGAAGCCGTAATCCACAGTCAGTTCCAGACCTGGGGACAACTCTTTCAGCACAGCCTGGCTTTTCGGGCCGGCGTACAGAGTAGCGCTGGTTTCAGCCTTGGCACCGGGTGCGACGGTCAACGCCGGGCCAGTAAAGCCAATGATGTAGTTGCCCTGGCTGTCCTTGCGGGTTTGAACCAGGTTTGCATCACCCTTGTTCGGGATCCAGGCGGTCACGAAGTAGTGTTGCAGCCAGGCTACCCAACCACCTTGGACGGTTTCTTTCAGCGAGCCCTTGTCGATGTCTTTCATCGACACTTTTTTGTACGGCTCGTTACTTGTCCACAGGGCAGCGCCCAGGTAAGTCGCGGTGCCGGTGGCAGTGCTGGAAGAAGGATCGGAACTGGCGTCACGCTTGAGCTGGGCAAACAGGTTGCCGCTCCATGGCTTGTCGCTTTCGTTGTCGATCAGGTAAGTGACCTTCAAGTCGTACAGACCACGGGTGAAGCTGAAGCGCTTGATGTAATTGACGCCGTCGAGGCTGAATTTCAGGTCGACGTTCAACTGGTTCTGGCCATCAGCCAGTTGATAAGTCTTTTGTTCGGTCGAATAAACCGGACGACCGGTAGCACGTGCATCCGGACCATTGGTGCCGGTCAGGCCGCTTTGCGCCAGATAAGTACGTTCACCACCGTTATCGAACAGTTGGAACGGAACATCCGGATGGTCTTGGCGACGTGGATACAGCGGCAGTTTCAACTGCGCGATATCACCACCTTGTGGGTCGATAGCCAGGTCGAGCACATCCGTTTTGACGTGGATGAGGTCTTTATTGGTGACCACTGGCGTTTCTAAAGGGGCGCTTGTCTCGCCATTCGCGCTGGGAACATCGGCACTCGCGGACGCATTGTTACCCAGCGGGGTGTCCGGAATAGCCGGCGCAGCCTGGTTGGTAGCAACATTCTGAGTCGGCAGGGCAGCCTGGCCGTAGTCCTGGTTCCACTTAAGAACCATGACGTAGGACACGATTGCCAGGGCGACGATCAGGATCGTGCGTTTAATATCCATGATTACTCGGCCATCGAAGAAGAACGGGAGGTAGGGATAGGTGGAACCGGGTCATAACCACCGGGATTCCACGGATGACAGCGACCTAAACGACGAAAGGTCAGCCAGCCACCGCGCAGAAGACCATGGTTTTCTATGGCCTCTAACGCGTAGCAGGAACAACTGGGGTAGAAACGACAGTGGTTGGCCATCAGAGGACTAATGGCATAGCGATAAAACTGGATCGGAACGAGGGCCAGTTTACGCATCAAGGCTGTCTACCCCTACAGTTTCGGTGCCGACTGCTGGTGCTGGCTTGTTGGTACGCGCCAAACGTTTCCAGAGCTTGCCGAAATGCTGAATCAATTCGGGGTTTTCTACGTCCCCCAAGCCTTTGCGCGCGACGATAACAATATCCCAACCAAC
This sequence comes from Pseudomonas sp. AC112, assembly GCF_979253545.1. Classification (NCBI taxonomy): domain Bacteria; kingdom Pseudomonadati; phylum Pseudomonadota; class Gammaproteobacteria; order Pseudomonadales; family Pseudomonadaceae; genus Pseudomonas; species Pseudomonas sp. AC112. Next base: position 2,250,275 of record NZ_CEEDCM010000001.1, on the reverse strand, counting down.
CAGAGTGTCCTGGTGGAGGCGAAACGATTCGCGCATCAGACGCTTGAGGCGATTGCGCTCAACGGAGAGCTTTACGCTCTTCTTGCCGATCACCAACCCAAGTCGGGGGTGATCAAGATCGTTGTTACGCGCAAGGAGCAGGAGATTTTTCCCCGGAACCTTGCCGGTGGGGGAGTCAAAGACTGCCTTGAAATGCCGGGGGGTTAGCAGACGCTTTTCCCGACTGAAGTCCTGACTCACCACCAGTACCGGATTATCAAACTGCCAGACGCGCACGACCTTTGGCGCGACGACGCGACAGGACAGCACGGCCGTTCTTGGTAGCCATGCGAGCACGGAAGCCGTGGGTGCGGGCGCGTTTGATGGTGCTTGGTTGGAAAGTACGTTTCATGGCGTTGTTACCTGGTTCGTCCACAACGGGCCGGAATGGCCCCCGTTTTAAGAGACCGGCGATTCTAGTGAAAGCAAGCCTCTAGGTCAATTTCCAACCAGCTTTTCCTTTAATTAGATCTCCACAGGCCATCCGGTCATTTCTGTCCGCCAGGCTTCTACCGGTCGTGGAATAGATATAAAAATAAAGAAGGAAGTTATTTAAAGCTTTTCTGTAAAGCTTATAAAAGCTAGGCAGGCCTTCCTCTGTGGATAACTGCCTTGAGGCCATGTTCCACCTGATGTACAGAGAATGACAACACGGGGGAGAAACGGTGCTCTGCCTGTGCTGCGCTGTCGGATAAGCTGTGTGTGGAATGGCTTGTTATCCACAGGACAGTTACCCACAGACTTTCGACCCCACTTGTACAACGACCTTAGATAGGCTTATCCACAGAGCTTATGCACAGACCATTGGTCGCCTTTATTACCGTTAAGACATTGATTTTGGCCGGCCTGTGATCAAGCTACATGTGGATAAGTGGGCGGCTCGCCGCTACAATGGCGGCTGTTTTTGCCTCACCGGCTTTCAACTTAGGGGATATCCGTGTCAGTGGAACTTTGGCAGCAGTGCGTGGAGCTTTTGCGCGATGAGCTGCCTGCCCAGCAATTCAACACCTGGATCCGTCCGCTACAGGTCGAAGCCGAAGGCGACGAGTTGCGTGTCTACGCGCCCAATCGTTTTGTTCTCGACTGGGTCAACGAGAAGTACCTGAGCCGCGTTCTCGAATTGCTCGACGAACATGGCAACGGACTCGCGCCCGTGCTCTCCTTGTTAATAGGCAGCAAACGCAGCTCCGCTCCTCGCGCTGCGCCGAACGCGCCATTGGCGGCGAGTGCCTCGCAGGCACAGGCAGCAGCAGCGCCTGTTAATAACTCGCCAGCACCGGTGGCCCAGACGGCTTCGAAATCCGCGTCGCAGAAAAACGCGCCCATAAATGAAGAGCCGTCCCGCGACAGCTTCGACCCGATGGCAGGCGCAAGCTCCCAGCAGGCTCCGGTCCGCGCCGAGCAGCGCACCGTGCAGGTCGAAGGCGCGCTCAAGCACACCAGCTACCTGAACCGTACGTTCACCTTCGAGAACTTCGTCGAAGGTAAATCCAACCAACTGGCTCGTGCAGCCGCCTGGCAGGTAGCCGATAACCCCAAGCATGGTTACAACCCGCTCTTCCTTTACGGCGGCGTTGGCTTGGGTAAGACCCACTTGATGCACGCTGTGGGTAACCACCTATTAAAGAAGAACCCGAACGCCAAGGTTGTGTACCTGCACTCGGAGCGCTTCGTGGCTGACATGGTCAAGGCCTTGCAGCTCAACGCGATCAACGAGTTCAAGCGGTTCTACCGCTCGGTTGATGCGTTGCTGATCGATGACATTCAATTCTTTGCCCGCAAAGAGCGTTCCCAGGAAGAGTTTTTCCACACCTTCAACGCCCTGCTCGAAGGTGGCCAACAGGTCATCTTGACCAGCGACCGTTACCCGAAAGAAATCGAAGGCCTCGAAGAACGCCTTAAATCGCGCTTCGGTTGGGGCCTGACCGTTGCGGTAGAGCCGCCGGAGTTGGAAACCCGGGTCGCGATCCTGATGAAAAAGGCCGATCAGGCCAAAGTCGATTTGCCGCACGATGCAGCGTTCTTCATCGCCCAGCGTATTCGCTCCAACGTGCGTGAGCTGGAAGGCGCGCTCAAGCGCGTGATTGCGCATTCGCACTTCATGGGCCGCGACATCACCATCGAGCTGATCCGCGAATCCCTCAAAGACTTGTTGGCACTGCAGGACAAACTGGTGAGTGTGGATAACATCCAGCGCACCGTGGCCGAGTACTACAAAATCAAGATTTCCGACCTGCTGTCCAAGCGCCGCTCGCGCTCGGTGGCACGTCCTCGTCAGGTGGCCATGGCCCTCTCTAAGGAGTTGACCAACCACAGCCTGCCGGAAATCGGTGATGTGTTTGGCGGGCGCGACCACACCACGGTCTTGCACGCGTGCCGCAAGATCAACGAACTTAAGGAATCCGACGCGGATATTCGCGAGGACTACAAGAACCTGCTGCGTACACTGACAACTTGATGACACCAGCGCAGCTTATTAAGGCAAGGGACTAGACCATGCATTTCACCATTCAACGCGAAGCCCTGTTGAAACCCCTGCAACTGGTCGCAGGCGTCGTCGAGCGCCGACAGACCTTGCCGGTGCTCTCCAACGTATTGCTGGTTGTCGAAGGCCAGCAATTGTCCCTGACCGGTACCGACCTGGAAGTCGAGCTGGTCGGTCGTGTTCAGCTGGAAGAGCCCGCCGAGCCGGGCGAGATCACTGTGCCAGCGCGCAAGCTGATGGATATCTGCAAAAGCCTACCGAACGATGCGCTGATCGACATCAAGGTTGATGAAGCGAAATTGGTCGTCAAGGCCGGTCGCAGCCGTTTCACCCTGTCCACTTTGCCGGCGAATGATTTCCCGACCGTTGAAGAAGGCCCGGGCTCGCTGACCTGCAGCCTGGAGCAGAGCAAGCTGCGTCGCTTGATAGAGCGCACTAGCTTCGCCATGGCCCAGCAGGACGTGCGTTACTACCTCAACGGCATGCTGCTGGAAGTGTCGGAAGGCATCATCCGCGCCGTGGCTACAGACGGTCACCGCCTGGCGATGTGCTCGATGCGCGCCGATATCGGCCAGCCAGACCGTCACCAGGTGATCGTGCCACGCAAGGGTATCCTTGAGCTGGCGCGCCTGCTCACTGAGCCGGAAGGCAACGTCAGCATCGTGTTGGGTCAGCACCATATTCGCGCCACCACCGGTGAGTTCACCTTCACTTCCAAGCTGGTGGACGGCAAATTCCCGGATTACGAGCGCGTGCTGCCTAAAGGTGGCGACAAGCTGGTTCTCGGTGATCGTCAGGCACTGCGCGAAGCGTTTAGCCGTACCGCGATTCTTTCCAACGAAAAGTACCGCGGTATCCGTCTGCAACTGGCCAACGGTCAGTTGAAGATCCAGGCGAACAACCCGGAGCAGGAAGAAGCGGAAGAAGAAGTGGGTGTCGACTACAACGGCGGTTCGCTGGAGATCGGCTTCAACGTGAGTTACCTGCTGGACGTGCTGGGTGTGATGACCACCGAGCAGGTTCGCCTGATTCTTTCGGACTCCAACAGCAGCGCCCTGGTGCAGGAATCCGACAACGACGACTCGGCTTACGTTGTCATGCCGATGCGCCTGTAACCATGCTCAGCAGAAGCTAGATGTCCCTCAGTCGCGTCTCGGTCACCGCGGTGCGCAATCTGCACCCGGTGACCTTCTCCCCCTCCCCCCGCATCAATATCCTCCACGGCGCCAACGGCAGTGGCAAAACCAGCGTGCTGGAAGCCATTCACTTGTTGGGGCTTGCCCGTTCCTTTCGCAGTGCGCGCTTGTTACCGGTCATCCAGTATGAGCAGTTGGCATGCACGGTATTTGGCCAGGTTGAACTGGCAGAAGGTGGGCACAGCAGCCTGGGGATTTCCCGTGATCGCAGCGGAGAGTTCCAAATCCGCATTGACGGGCAAAATGCTCGCAGTGCTGCGCAGCTGGCGGAGATCCTGCCGCTGCAATTGATCAACCCCGACAGTTTTCGTCTGTTGGAAGGTGCACCAAAAATTCGCAGACAATTCCTCGATTGGGGAGTGTTCCACGTGGAACCCAGGTTCATGGCCACGTGGCAGCGCTTGCAGAAGGCCCTGCGGCAGCGGAACTCATGGCTGCGGCATGGTACACTTGACGCCGCTTCGCAAGCGGCCTGGGACCGGGAATTGTGCCTGGCCAGCGACGAAATAGATGAATACCGCCGTGCTTACATCAAAGCCTTGAAACCAGTCTTTGAGCAGACCTTGAGTGAATTGTTGGATCTCGAGGGACTGACGCTGAGTTACTACCGGGGTTGGGACAAAGAGCGTGAGCTGAGTGCAGTGCTCGCAACGTCCTTGCAGCGGGATCAGCAAATTGGCCATACCCAAGCCGGCCCCCAGCGAGCTGATTTGCGCCTTAGGTTAGGCGCTCACAATGCTGCGGACATCTTGTCCCGTGGCCAGCAGAAGTTGGTGGTGTGTGCATTGCGGATCGCCCAGGGCCATCTGGTTAGCCAGGCCCGACGTGGACAGTGTATTTATCTGGTGGATGACTTGCCGTCTGAGCTCGACGAGCAACACCGCCGCGCGCTATGCCGCTTGTTGGAAGAATTACGCTGCCAGGTGTTTATCACCTGTGTAGACCACGAATTATTGAGGGAAGGCTGGCAGACGGAAACGCCAGTCGCTTTGTTCCACGTGGAACAAGGCCGTATCACCCAGACCCACGACCATCGGGAGTGAAGGCATGAGCGAAGAAAACACGTACGACTCGACCAGCATTAAAGTGCTGAAAGGTTTGGATGCCGTACGCAAACGTCCCGGTATGTACATTGGCGACACTGATGACGGTAGCGGTCTGCACCACATGGTGTTCGAGGTGGTCGACAACTCCATCGACGAAGCTCTGGCCGGTCACTGCGACGACATCAGCATTATCATCCACCCGGATGAGTCGATTACCGTACGCGACAACGGTCGCGGCATTCCGGTAGACGTGCACAAAGAAGAAGGCGTTTCGGCGGCAGAGGTCATCATGACCGTGCTCCACGCTGGCGGTAAGTTCGACGACAACTCCTATAAGGTCTCCGGCGGTTTGCACGGTGTGGGCGTTTCGGTAGTGAACGCACTGTCCGAAGAGCTGATCCTGACTGTTCGCCGCAGCGGCAAGATCTGGGAGCAGACCTACGTTCATGGCGTTCCACAAGAACCGATGAAAATCGTCGGCGACAGTGAAACCACCGGCACCCAGATCCACTTCAAGCCATCGGCAGAAACCTTCAAGAATATTCACTTCAGCTGGGACATCCTGGCCAAGCGTATTCGTGAATTGTCCTTCCTCAACTCCGGTGTGGGTATCGTCCTCAAGGATGAGCGCAGCGGCAAGGAAGAGCTGTTCAAGTACGAAGGCGGTTTGCGTGCATTCGTTGAATACCTGAACACCAACAAGACTGCGGTCAACCAGGTGTTCCACTTCAATATCCAGCGTGAAGACGGCATTGGCGTGGAAATCGCCCTGCAGTGGAACGACAGTTTCAACGAGAACCTGTTGTGCTTCACCAACAACATTCCTCAGCGCGATGGCGGTACTCACCTGGTGGGTTTCCGTTCGGCACTGACGCGTAACCTGAACACCTACATCGAAGCCGAAGGCCTGGCGAAGAAGCATAAAGTTGCCACCACCGGTGACGATGCCCGCGAAGGCTTGACTGCGATTATCTCGGTCAAAGTACCGGATCCGAAGTTCAGCTCCCAGACCAAAGACAAGCTGGTGTCTTCCGAAGTGAAGACCGCAGTGGAGCAGGAGATGGGCAAGTACTTCTCCGACTTCCTGCTGGAGAACCCGAACGAAGCCAAGTTGGTCGTCGGTAAGATGATCGACGCTGCACGTGCCCGTGAAGCCGCGCGTAAGGCCCGTGAAATGACCCGTCGTAAAGGCGCGTTGGACATTGCCGGCCTGCCGGGCAAACTCGCTGACTGCCAGGAGAAGGACCCTGCCCTCTCCGAACTGTACTTGGTGGAAGGTGACTCTGCTGGCGGTTCCGCCAAGCAGGGTCGTAACCGTCGCACCCAGGCCATCCTGCCGTTGAAGGGTAAGATCCTCAACGTCGAGAAAGCGCGCTTCGACAAGATGATTTCTTCTCAGGAAGTTGGCACTTTGATCACGGCGCTGGGCTGCGGTATTGGTCGTGACGAGTACAACATCGACAAGCTGCGTTATCACAACATCATCATCATGACCGATGCTGACGTCGACGGTTCGCACATCCGTACCCTGCTGCTGACCTTCTTCTTCCGTCAGTTGCCGGAGCTGATCGAGCGCGGTTATATCTACATCGCCCAACCGCCGTTGTACAAAGTGAAAAAAGGCAAGCAAGAGCAATACATCAAAGACGACGACGCCATGGAAGAGTACATGACGCAGTCGGCCCTGGAAGATGCCAGCCTGCACTTGAACGACGAAGCGCCGGGTATCTCCGGTGAGGCGTTGGAGCGTCTGGTTAACGATTTCCGCATGGTCATGAAGACCCTCAAGCGTCTGTCGCGCCTGTACCCGCAGGAGCTGACCGAGCACTTCATCTACCTGCCTTCCGTGAGCCTGGAGCAATTGGGTGATCACGCCCACATGCAGAATTGGCTGGCTCAATACGAAACCCGCCTGCGCACTTCGGAGAAGTCCGGCCTGGTGTATAAAGCCAGCCTGCGTGAAGACCGTGAACGTAACGTCTGGCTGCCAGAGGTCGAACTGATCTCCCACGGCCTGTCTAACTACGTCACCTTCAACCGCGACTTCTTCGGCAGCAATGACTACAAGACCGTGGTTACCCTGGGCGCGCAACTGAGCACCCTGCTGGACGATGGTGCTTATATTCAGCGTGGCGAACGCAAGAAGCAGGTCAAGGAATTCAAGGAAGCCCTCGACTGGTTGATGGCCGAAAGCACCAAGCGTCACACCATCCAGCGATACAAAGGTTTGGGCGAAATGAACCCGGATCAGCTATGGGAAACCACCATGGACCCGGCTCAGCGTCGTATGCTGCGCGTGACCATCGAAGACGCCATTGGCGCGGACCAGATCTTCAACACCCTCATGGGTGATGCGGTCGAACCTCGTCGTGACTTCATCGAGAGCAATGCACTGGCGGTGTCTAACCTGGACTTCTGATTCAGGCAAACAGCCAAACCAAAAAAGGCCAACGCTAAGCGTTGGCCTTTTTTATTGGGCGGTGTTCAGTGATCTAGAAATTGCTCCACGTGGAACATCAGCGTTTTTAGCTTTCCGATACAGCCGCCACGCTCTCCAATCGGTACCCATAGCCGTAGATGGTCAGCAGCTGCCAACCGCGATCGGCGGTGAGCCCCAGCTTGTTGCGCAACCGGTAGATATGCGTATCCAGCGGACGTGAGGACACCATTTCTTCATGGGTCCAGAACCGTTCGTAGAGGTACTCGCGAGACAGTGGCCGCGCCAAATTGGCAAATAAGCAACTGGCCAGGCGGTACTCTCGCTCGGTCAGGTTGATGGGTTTACCCGCGCGGGTGACGGTCAATTCCGCGTCATCGAAGGTCAGGTCGTTGAAGCTCTGCACTTCATGGTTGGCGGATTTCTGCAGGCCGTGGCGACGCAGAACCGCCGTGACCCTCGCCTTCAGTTCATTGGGGCGAAAGGGTTTGCTGACGTAGTCATCGGCACCGCTGTTCAGCGCAGTGACGATATCGCTCTCGGCGTCACGGCTGGTGAGCATGATGACGGCAGGAGGCGACTCCATGTGTTCGCGGGTCCAGCGTAGCAATGCAATCCCGGTGATATCGGGCAATTGCCAGTCGAGTATCAACAGGTCGAACGTTTCCCGGCGCAGTTGGCGAAGCAGGTCTTCACCGCGTTCGAAGCAATGCAGGGTCCAGGGGTGTTCGGCGGTGCTGGGGATTTGTCGCAGTGTCTGTTCCACCCGGCGCAGTTCCGCGGGTTCGTCATCCAGTATTGCGACACGCATGGGTGGGTCCTTTCTACTTAAAGAGTACGGCAGCCGACGGCCTGGTGTTATTGATGGGCACGTACTGCGCAGATGCCGGCCGTTGAATCTGAAGAATTGTGCTCAGATTCGTCGACCCCTTGGATCTCTCGGTACGCTGGGATCAATGAGGGGGGGACCCACTGAAAGTCCTCGCAACCGATGTGGGAAAGATACCGGCTCCCGACCATAAGGAAAAGGATCAGCCGACGCATGCGCTGTCGTAAACTCCTGTGCGCTGATAGCCGACGCCCTCTGGAACCCCAACCTTGATGAGCCTCATGATCCTTTCACCGAACCGCTTACGTCGCGCCCTCCCCCCATTGCTGATCATGGCGGTCGGCTCTGTGGGGGCTGCCGCCAAGAATCGTTCGCCTTACATTGATGACGATTTTCTGTGCCGAGCCCAGCCTTTACCGGCAGTGGTTCAGCACCTCACCGGGGAAGCGTGGAAACTCGATACCAAAGGCAAGGCAAGCCCGTTGCTGGAAGGCATGACCATTGATGAACAGGAAGGTGTAAAGACATCGGCGTCGGCGTTCGTCAGCTTGTTGCTGGGTGACGGATCCCGGGTGGTATTACCTTCCAGTTCCCAGGTGCGACTGCATCTGGAAAAGAAGCAGTCTATTCCCCAGGTTGTACTCGATCAGGGCCAGGCGGAAGCGTATGTGATCAAGCGCACCAGCGAGCATGACCGTTTCCAGATCGTCACCCCCGTGGGTGTGCTGGGTGTACGAGGCACGCACTTTCGGGTGCGTAACGACACTGAGCAAGCGGTACTCGAAGTGTTGGACGGTCAGGTCGCCGTCAATCGCGAGCCAGAGACCCGGACCGTGGAACAGGAGGTCAACGTGGGCGCCCGGCAAGGTTTGCTGTTCAAGAAACACGGTGATTTGAAACCCGTTGAGTTGCTCACCGCACCGAAGCTCGTGGGGCAGGATGGCCAAAAGGGCGATGCGCCGGTCTGGAGTCTGTACCTTCGGCCACTGCCGGGTGCCCAGCGGTACCGCGCCCAAGTCGCCATTGACAGAGCCTTTATGAATATCAAGCAGGAAAACTTTTCCAGCACGCCGAAAATGAGCTTCACTGGGCTCAAAGCCTCGTTCTATCACGTGCGCTTGTCGGCATACGATGAAAACGGCCTGGAGGGAGAAACCGGGGTTTATGACATCTTCTACTACCCACCCACCGCCCAGGCACGCTGACCTATGAAGCTTTGGGGCCAGGCCGAGAAACGCCAACCTACCCATGCCCAGCGCCTGTTTCACGGCTTAGTGCGCGAGTGGCTGTGGATTGGCTTGCTGCTATTGCCGATCACCGCTTACCTGTCCTTGAGCCCAGGCCTGGCGCTGAATAACCCGCTGTATGACAGCCTGCGCCGCCTCACGCCGCTACCGGTAGACCCGCGTATCCTGCTGGTGACCATCGACGACCCCAGCCTGAAAAAGCTTGGCCAATGGCCCTGGCCGCGCAGTTTGCATGCTGACCTGATCGATCGTCTCAATGCGGCACAACCGGCGGGTATCCTGTTCGACGTGATCTTCAGTGAAGCCGGCGACCCGACCAATGACAAACGCCTGGCAGAGGCGGTCTGCAATGCCGGCAATGTGTTGCTGCCGCTGGTGCGTGAGGGCACGGCGAGCTATAGCCAACCCGGCGCACAGATGCAGCCGCTGCTTAAATGTGCCAAGGGTGTGGGCCACATCAATGTGGAGGCCGACAACGACGGTGTGGTCCGCAGCCTGTACCTGCGTGAAGGTCCGCCAGACGCCACGGCGCCCCAACTGGCTTGGCTGGCCTACGAGATGAGTGGCGAGTTGTCAGAGATGCCGGGTGAGCCTCTGCAGACGGTCCCCCAACACTGGCACCGTGAACACTCGATCCGCATCCCATTCATCGCACCACACACCCATTTTCCTAGCGTGTCCTACGTCAGCGTACTGCGCGGTGAAGTACCGCCCGAGCAGTTGCGCGGTCGCCTGATTTTGGTGGGGTCAACGGCTTCAGGCTTGGGCGATCGTTTTGTCACGCCGCTGTCCTCCACGGTTGGCACCACCGCAGGTGTGGAGATACAAGCCAACGTACTCAATGGCTTGCTTCAAGGCCGCAGCATTGTCGATTTGCCGGGATGGCTCGCGGCGCTTATGGCGACGTCCCTGGTGGCATTGCTGTTGGGCTTGCTGCTCTACCGTCCGCGCTACGCGTTGTGGGTGACCCTGGGCTGCATGTCTGCCGCGTTGCTGGGTTCCTTGGCCCTGTTGCGCCTGGGTCACTGGTGGTCGCCCGCAGCCTGTCTGATCGGTTTGCTGCTCAGTTACCTGATTTGGAACTGGCGTCGCCTCAGTGTGATTCTCGCTTACTTCGGCTGGGAACTGGCGCGCCTGGACAACGAACCCAAAGTCCTGCCCGAACGCCGCCGTGCGCCCGCCAGCAGGGGCGATGTCTTGCAGGCACGTATCTTTGCCCTGGAGCAGGCCGTTAGCCGCACGCGTGACACGCGGCGCTTTATGGCCGATGGCCTGGAATGCCTGCCGGTGGCAACGCTGATCACCGACCCCAAGGGCAATATTCTGTTGGCCAACCGCATCGCCCGTGACGTGTTCGGCAATGACCTTGTTACCGAAAACCTGCTGGAGCAGTTGGCCGACCTGGGCTACCCGCCGCTGCACAATGGCGTGCGCCCTGCCCTCTCGGCGCTGGAGTTGGTCGAGTTCCGGGATATCCACCAACGCAGCCTGCGCATGGAGCTGGCGCCCTTGTTGCCCGCCGAAGGCGATGTCGCACTGGGCTGGCTGCTGAGCCTGACGGACTTGAGCAAGGAGCGCGAAGCCCAGCAACATCGCGAGACGATGTTACGGTTCCTGTCCCACGACCTGCGTGCACCACACTCGGCGATCCTCGCGCTGCTGGATGTGCATAACAGTGAGTCGCCGGTGTTCGCCCAGATCGAACAGCAAGTTCGTCGCGCCTTGAGTCTCACGGAATCCTTTGTGCAACTGGCCAAGGCCGAGGCTGACGGTTACCAGTTCCAGCCAACATTGTTCGCCATGTTGGTCATGGATGCCTTTGACCAAGTCGCGTTGATTGCCCAGCTCAAGGGAATCCACCTAGTTCACGACCTTGATGAGGCCGATGAGGGCATGGTGTCTGCGGATCAGTCACTGCTCACGCGGGCGTTGTTCAACGTGATGGAGAACGCCATCAAGTATTCGCCCTCCGGCACCACTGTCCGGCTCAGACACAGCAGTGCGCAGGGCTGGTTGGAATGTCGTATCAGTGACCAGGGGCCTGGGATTGCGGCAGAGGACCTGCCCGAGCTGTTCAGCCAATACCGGCGCTTTGATTCCGCCCAGGGTAGTGAAGGTTTGGGGCTTGGACTGACCATGGTCAAAGCGGTGGTAGAGCGCCATGGTGGACGTATCAGCTGTGAAAGCGTGGTAGGCAAAGGCACCACGTTCAGCCTGCAATTGCCCCTGTTGGAAGACTGAGAAATCCTACTTTCTTGCTGTGCATAAAAAACCGGTCGCAAGGACCGGTTTTTTTTTGCGGAAAAACTTATGCACCTTTTCCGTGATTTTATGAGCTTAGGAAATATGTAATAAAATCAGATCCTTATTAGCCAAAAAGCGCAATTCGCCAACAAACCGTGCACAGGTTATCCACAGATGCTCAGATCACCGGCGTGTCCACCACAACGGGCTCAGGCGGCAGCGAACCCATGGCCCGTTGCTGTGCTTCATTCCAGGCCGCAGCACGGTCATTCAGCGCAGCAATCGCCCGTGGCCCTTCACCATCTGCGTACATCGGTTCGCCGATGACCACGGTGATGGTGCCTTCGCGTTTAGCCCAACCGGTTTTTGGCCAGAATTTTCCGGCGTTGTGGGCAATCGGCAGCACGGGCAGGTTGGCGTTAACGGCCAACGCCGTGCCGCCACGTGAGAACTTGCCTACGGTGCCGTAGGGCACACGAGTGCCTTCGGGGAAGATCAGCACCCAAACACCATCCTTGAGCAGCTCGTCGCCCTTCTTGGCCACGTGCTTGAGCGCGGCCTTGGGGTTATCACGGTCGATGGCGATCGGACGCAGCATGGCCATGGCCCAGCCGAAGAACGGCACATACAGCAACTCACGCTTGAGTACTTGGCTCAACGGCGAGAAGTACGCCGACAGGAAGAACGTCTCCCAGGTGCTCTGGTGGTTCGACAGAATCACGCAGGGCTGGTCCGGGACGTTTTCCGCTCCCTTGATCTCGAAGCGGATATTCAGGAACACCTTGGTCAGCCACAACGCGCAGCGGCACCAATAGACGTTGATAAAGCGATAGCGCGCCTTGAACGGCAGGAAGGGCGCGATAAAAAAGCTCAGGGTGCACCAGAGAAACGAACTGGTGCCCAACAGCAGGTAAAAGAAAAAGGTTCTGATGGCCTGCAAAATCGACATGGCGGCATTTACCGTTGCGGGACACGGCCCGCCTGCTAAAAGCGCACTCCCGAGCAATCCTTGTTCAGGAAGTCGAGGGTGGCTAGTTGTTGATAAGTTCTGCGGCAACGGCCGCCAGATCGTCAAAAATCAAGGTGCCTACCGGCAGGTTTTTCGCCTGGGTCTTTTCGCCTTTTCCGGTCTTAACCAAAACTGGCTGAGAGTCGACGGCTTTGGCCGCCTCCAGGTCACCGAGGCTGTCCCCGACGAACCATATCCCAGCTAACGGCACCTTGTAATGTTCTGCAATGGTTTTCAACATGCCGGGCTTGGGTTTGCGGCAATCGCAGCCCTCATCCGGCCCGTGGGGGCAATACACCACCAACCCCACTTCACCGCCCTGCTCGGCCACCAGCGTGCGCAAGCGCGCGTGCATGGCGTCCAGGGTGTCGATGTCGTAGTAACCACGGGCGATGCCGGACTGGTTGGTGGCGATGGCCACCGTCCAGCCGGCTTTGCTCAACTGCGCGATGGCCTCGATCGAGCCGGGCAGTGGAATCCACTCCGCCACCGACTTGATGTAAGCGTCGGAGTCGTAATTGATCACCCCGTCCCGATCGAGAATCAGCAGTTTCAACATGGTCAGCTCAGCGTCGAAATGTCAGCGATATTGACGAACAAGCCGCGCAGGCGCGCCAGCATCGCGTAGCGGTTTTTGCGCACGCCGGCATCGTCGGCATTGATCATCACGGCTTCAAAGAACGCATCCACCGGCTCACGCAAGGTCGCCAGGCGCGCCAGGGCTTCGGCGTAGTTGCGCTCGGCGATCAACGGTTTCACCGCGTTCTCAGCCTTGGCGATGGCCGAGTTCAGCGAAAACTCCTTGGCGTCTGCAAACAGGCCAGGGTCGACGTCGGCATTGCCCAGGCCTTCGGCCTTGCTCAGCAAGTTCGACACACGCTTGTTCACGGCGGCCAGGGCATCGGCTTCCGGCAGTTTGCGGAAGGCCTGCACGGCTTGTACGCGCTGGTCGAAGTCCAGCGCCGAACCCGGCTGCAGGGCACGTACCGACAGGTACACCGACACGTCCACGCCTTCGTCTTCGTAGCGCGCACGCAGTCGGTCAAACACGAACTCCAGCACTTGTTCGGCCAGGCCGGCTTGCTTGACCTTGGCACCGAACTGGCCGACGGCGAACACCACGGCCTGGGTCAGGTCGAGGTCGAGCTTCTTGTCGATGAGGATACGCAGCACGCCCAGGGCCGCACGGCGCAGGGCATACGGGTCTTTGCTGCCGGTTGGCAACATGCCGATACCGAAGATACCCACGAGGGTGTCCAGCTTGTCGGCGATCGCCACGGCTGCACCGGTCAGGGTGGTCGGCAGTTCAGCGCCGGCACCGCGTGGCATGTACTGCTCGTTCAGCGCCAGGGCAACATCGTCTGGCTCGCCGTCGTTGAGTGCGTAGTAGTAGCCGGCAACGCCTTGCATCTCCGGGAACTCGCCGACCATCTCGGTGGCCAGGTCGCACTTGGACAGCAAGCCTGCACGCGCAGCCCAGGCGGAATCGCCACCAATGCGTGGCGCAATGTAGGCGGCCAGCTTGGAGACTCGTACGGCCTTGTCGTAGACGCTGCCGAGTTTTTCCTGGAACACCACGTTCTGCAGGCGCAGGTTGAAGTCTTCCAGCTTCTGCTTCTTGTCTTGCTTGAAGAAGAACTCGGCGTCGGTCAGGCGCGGGCGAACGACTTTTTCGTTACCGGCGATGATCTGCTGCGGGTCCTTGCTCTCGATGTTGGCCACGGTGATGAAGCGCGGCAGCAACTTGCCGTCCACGTCCAGCAGGCAGAAATACTTCTGGTTGTCCTGCATGGTGGTGATCAGCGCTTCTTGCGGCACGTCGAGGAAACGTTCCTCGAACGAGCACACCAGCGGCACTGGCCACTCAACCAACGCCGTCACTTCGTCGAGCAGGCTTGGCGGCACGATGGCGGTGCCTTCCTGCAGGCGGGCCAGCTCTTCGGTGCGCTTGCTGATCAGCTCGCGACGCTCGTTGGCATCGGCCAGCACATAGGCGGCGCGCAGGTCGTTGAGGTAGTTGGCCGGCGACGTGATGCGTACGGCTTGCGGGTGGTGGAAGCGGTGGCCACGGGAATCACGACCGGCTTTCTGGGCGAGGAGGGTGCAGTCGATGACTTGATCACCGAGCAGCATCACCAGCCACTGGGTCGGACGCACGAACTCTTCCTTGCGAGCACCCCAGCGCATGCGCTTGGGAATCGGCAGGTCGTTCAGGGAATCTTCGACGATGGTCGGCAACAGGCTGGCGGTCGGCTTGCCGGTGATGACCTGGCTGAAACGCAGTTTCGGGCCGCTCTGGTCGATCTCGCTCAGTTCCACGCCGCACTTCTTGGCAAAACCAAGGGCGGCCTGGGTCGGGTTGCCATCGGCGTCGAACGCCGCCTGGCGCGGTGGGCCGTCGAGGTTGATGCTGCGGTCCGGCTGCTGGGTTTCCAGCGCGGTCAGCAACACGGCCAGGCGACGTGGCGCGGCGTAGACTTTTTTCGCTTCGAACTTCAGGCCAGCGCTGTGCAGGCCTTTTTCGATACCGGCCAGAAATGCGTCGGCCAGGGTATTGAGTGCCTTGGGTGGCAGCTCTTCGGTGCCCAGTTCAACCAGGAAATCTTGAGCACTCATTGTGCAGCCTCCAGCTTAGCCAACACTTCATCACGCAGGTCCGGGGTTGCCATCGGGAAGCCCAGCTTGGCGCGAGCCAGCAGGTAGGCTTGGGCGACGGAACGCGCCAGGGTGCGTACACGCAGGATGTATTGCTGGCGTGCGGTGACCGAGATGGCACGGCGCGCGTCCAGCAGGTTGAAGGTATGGGAGGCCTTCAACACCATTTCATAGCTCGGCAACGGCAGCGGCTGGTCGAGTTCGATCAGGCGCTTGGCTTCGCTTTCATAGAAGTCGAACAGTTCGAACAGTTTGTCGACGTTGGCGTGTTCGAAGTTGTAGGTGGACTGCTCCACTTCGTTCTGGTGGAACACGTCGCCATAGGTGACTTTGCCAAACGGACCGTCAGCCCACACCAGGTCGTAGACCGAGTCCACGCCCTGCAGGTACATGGCCAGGCGTTCGAGACCGTAGGTGATCTCGCCGGTCACCGGGTAGCACTCGATGCCACCGGCTTGCTGGAAGTAAGTGAACTGCGTCACTTCCATACCGTTGAGCCAGACTTCCCAGCCCAGGCCCCAGGCACCCAGGGTCGGCGATTCCCAGTTGTCTTCGACAAAACGGATGTCGTGGACCAGTGGGTCGAGGCCGACGTGTTTCAGCGAGCCCAGGTACAGTTCCTGGAAGTTGTCCGGGTTCGGCTTCAGTACCACCTGGAACTGGTAGTAGTGCTGCAGACGGTTCGGGTTTTCGCCGTAGCGGCCGTCAGTCGGGCGACGACTGGGCTGCACATAAGCGGCGTTCCAGGTTTCCGGGCCGATGGCCCGCAGGAATGTAGCGGTGTGGAAAGTGCCGGCGCCTACTTCCATATCGTAGGGCTGAAGTACCACACAACCTTGCTCGGCCCAGTATTGCTGGAGGGCGAGGATCAAGTCTTGGAAGGTACGCACGGCTGGCGTAGGCTGGCTCACGAAATTCACCTGTTACTTGGGCTGCGATTTAAAGAGCGGGAGTATACCCGATTCGGCCGCGCCACCATCCCCTGGAGCCTTATGCCACGCTGCTTTTGGTGTTCTGAAGATCCGCTGTACATGGCTTATCACGATCAGGAGTGGGGAACGCCGCTGCGCGATGCGCAGGGTTTGTTCGAGTTGCTTTTGCTCGAAGGGTTCCAGGCGGGCCTGTCCTGGATCACCGTTTTACGCAAACGCGAGCATTATCGAAAGGTCTTGTTTGGTTTTGATGCGCAGCGCTTGGCCCAACTGAGCGACGCCGAGATCGAAGCGCTGATGCTCGATCCGGGCATCGTGCGTAACCGCCTGAAACTCAATGCCACCCGACGCAATGCCGCCGCCTGGCTGGCGTTGGAGGACCCGGTGGGGTTGCTCTGGTCCTTCGTCGGCGGCACACCCAAGGTCAACCATTTCAAGGATCGCGGCGAAGTCCCGGCGATCACGCCTGAGGCCGAAGCGATGAGCAAGGCGCTGAAAAAAGCCGGCTTTACCTTTGTTGGCCCGACCATTTGCTACGCCTTCATGCAGGCCTCGGGCATGGTCATGGACCACACTCAGGACTGCGACCGTTACGCGGACTTGTCCAACGCCGGTTAGAATGCCGGCTTTGCGCACCACACACGATCAGGAGTGACCTGTGGAAAAGTTTAAAGGCGCCTTGCTGGTAGGCGCTCTCCGGCTGTTTGCCCTGCTGCCATGGCGCGCTGTCCAGGCCGTCGGCACGGCCATTGGCTGGATTATGTGGAAAACCCCCAATCGTTCCCGCGACACCGTGCGGATCAACCTCTCCAAATGCTTCCCGGACATGGACGCCGCTGAGCGCGAAGCGCTGGTCGGCCGCAGCCTGATGGACATCGGCAAGTCCCTGACCGAAAGCGCCTGCGCCTGGATCTGGCCGGCCCAGCGCTCCATTGACCTGGTGCGTGAAGTCGAAGGCCTGGAAGTGCTGCACGAAGCCCTCGCCTCGGGCAAAGGCGTGGTCGGCATCACCAGCCACCTGGGCAACTGGGAAGTGCTGAACCACTTCTATTGCAGCCAATGCAAACCGATCATTTTCTACCGCCCGCCCAAACTCAAGGCGGTGGACGAATTGCTGCGCAAGCAGCGCGTGCAATTGGGCAACCGTGTGGCCGCGTCGACCAAGGAAGGCATTCTCAGTGTGATCAAGGAAGTGCGCAAAGGCGGCCAGGTAGGTATCCCCGCCGACCCGGAGCCTGCCGAATCCGCCGGGATCTTCGTGCCATTCTTCGCCACCCAGGCGCTGACCAGCAAGTTCGTGCCGAACATGCTCGCCGGCCACAAGGCGGTGGGCGTGTTCCTGCATGCGCTGCGGCTCCCGGACGGTTCGGGTTACAAAGTGATCCTGGAAGCGGCGCCGGAAGACATGTACAGCACCGACACCGCCACGTCCTGCGCGGCGATGAGCAAGGTGGTGGAGCGGTATGTCGGCGCGTACCCGAGCCAGTACATGTGGAGCATGAAACGCTTCAAGAAGCGCCCGCCGGGTGAGGCGCGTTGGTATTGAGCCACCTCTGACTCAAGACCCATGAAGATCTAATGTGGGAGCTGGCTTGCCTGCGATGCAGGCAATTCAGTCTTTCAGTTAAACCGAGTTGATGCCATCGCAGGCAAGCCAGCTCCCACAAGGGATCGGCTCAAGGTTGGCGGTCGAGTTTCTTCAGGAACACCGTCATCTCTTTTTCGGCCTGTTTATCACCATGGGCCTGGGCCGCTTCAATGCCCTTCTCCCATGCCAGTCGCGCCGCCGCACGATCTTCCAAGCCCAACTGCGCCTTGCCGAGAAGCTTCCAAGCCGCCGAATACTTCGGATCAAACTCGACGCACTTCTGCAAATGCTCCGCCGCCTTGGCGTTTTCCTTCACGTCCAGATAACCCTTGCCCAAGCCAAATCGCAGTAGCGCGTTATCCACACCCTTGGCGAGCATTTTCTCCAGTGACTCAAGCATACAACCCCCCCTGTAGGAGCCGGCTTGCCGGCGATAGCGTCATCAGAAAAAACTCAGCCCCACATGGAACAACTTCTCCACATCGCGGATATGTTTCTTATCCACCAGAAACAGGATCACATGGTCCCCGGTTTCAATCACCGTATCGTCATGGGCGATGATCACTTCTTCATCACGAATGATCGCGCCAATGGTGGTGCCCGGCGGCAAGCCGATGTCGCGGATGGCCTTGCCGATCACTTTGCTCGACTTCGAGTCGCCGTGGGCAATCGCCTCGATGGCTTCCGCCGCGCCCCGGCGCAGGGAGTGCACGCTGACGATATCGCCACGGCGCACGTGGGCGAGCAAGGTGCCGATGGTGGCCAGTTGCGGGCTGATGGCGATGTCGATATCGCCACCCTGGATCAAGTCCACATAAGCCGGGTTGTTGATGATGGTCATCACCTTTTTCGCGCCCAGCCGCTTGGCCAGCAATGACGACATGATGTTGGCTTCGTCATCGTTGGTCAGGGCCAGGAAGATATCGGCGTCGGCGATGTTTTCTTCCATCAGCAGGTCGCGGTCCGAGGCGCTGCCTTGCAGTACGACGGTGCTGTCGAGGGTATCGGACAAATGCCGGCAACGTGCCGGGCTCATCTCGATGATCTTGACCTGGTAGCGGCTTTCGATGGCTTCGGCCAAGCGCTCGCCGATCTGCCCTCCCCCCGCGATGACGATGCGTTTGTAGGTCTCGTCGAGGCGGCGCATTTCGCTCATGACTGCGCGAATATTCGCCTTGGCGGCGATGAAAAATACTTCGTCGTCAGCCTCGATCACCGTATCGCCCTGGGGCAGGATCGGGCGGTCACGACGGAAAATCGCGGCTACGCGGGTTTCCACATTGGGCATGTGCTCGCGCAACTGACGCAGTTGCTGCCCCACAAGTGGGCCGCCGTAATAGGCCTTTACCGCGACCAGTTGCGCCTTGCCGCCGGCAAAGTCGATCACCTGGAGGGCGCCGGGGATTTCGATCAGGCGCTTGATGTAATGGGTGACCACTTGTTCCGGGCTGATCAGCACGTCGACGGGAATCGCGTCGTTGTCGAACAGGCCGGCGCGGGTCAGGTAGGCCGCTTCACGTACACGGGCGATTTTGGTCGGGGTGTGGAACAGGGTGTGGGCGACCTGGCAGGCGACCATGTTGGTTTCGTCGCTGTTGGTCACGGCGACGAGCATGTCGGCATCGTCGGCGCCGGCCTGGCGCAGCACGGTTGGAAACGACGCGCGACCCTGCACCGTGCGGATGTCCAGGCGGTCGCCGAGGTTGCGCAGGCGCTCGGCATCAGTGTCGACCACGGTGATGTCGTTGGCTTCACTGGCCAAATGTTCGGCCAGCGTACCGCCGACCTGCCCTGCCCCAAGGATGATGATTTTCATCCGGTCACTCCCTTAAAACCATTCAGCCGCGCGCGGCGGCGATCTTGATCAGTTTGGCGTAGTAGAAGCCATCGTGTCCGCCTTCTTGCGCGAGCAATTGGCGGCCATGGGGCTGCTTGATGCCGGCCGTGGTGGCAAGGTCCAACTCCCGGGCGCCGCTGGTGCGGGCGAGGAAGGCTTCGATCACCTCGGTGTTTTCCGTCGGCAACGTGGAGCAGGTGGCATAGAGCAGGATGCCGCCGACTTCCAGGGTTGGCCACAGCGCGTCGAGCAACTCGCCTTGCAATACGGCCAGCGCGGCGATGTCGTCGGGTTGGCGGGTGAGCTTGATGTCCGGGTGGCGACGGATCACCCCAGTGGCGGAGCACGGCGCATCGAGCAGGATGCGCTGGAACGGTTTGCCGTCCCACCAGGTGGCGGTGTCGCGGCCGTCGGCGGCGATCAGTTCGGCGCTGAGGCCCAGGCGAGCGAGGTTTTCGCGCACGCGTACGAGGCGCTTGGCTTCCAGGTCGACAGCCACCACACCGGCGAGGTCTTGTTGCACTTCAAGGATGTGGCAGGTCTTGCCGCCCGGCGCGCAGCAGGCATCCAGCACGCGTTGGCGGGGCGCCAGGTCGAGCAGGTCGGCAGCCAGTTGCGCCGCTTCATCCTGCACGCTGATCCAGCCTTCGGCAAAGCCCGGCAGGCTGCGCACATCGGTGGCCGCTTCGAGCACGATGCCGTCGACGCTGTACACGCACGCCGTGGCATTGATGCCGGCGGTGGCGAGCAATTGCAGGTAGGCGTCACGGCGGTGGTGACGACGGTTGACCCGCAGGATCATCGGCGGGTGCGCGTTGTTCGCCGCGCAAATGGCTTCCCACTGCTCAGGCCAGAACGCCTTCAGGGACTTTTGCAGCCAGCGCGGATGGGCGGTGCGCACCACCGGGTCATGTTCCAATTCGGCCAGCAGTGCTTCGCTTTCGCGCTGGGCGCGGCGCAGCACGGCATTGAGCAGGGCTTTGGCCCAAGGTTTTTTCAGCTTGTCGGCGCAACCGACCGTTTCGCCGATCGCGGCGTGAGCGGGGACGCGGGTATAGAGCAACTGATACAGGCCCACCAGCAGCAGCGCCTCGACATCCGCATCGGCGGCCTTGAACGGCTTCTGCAGCAGCTTGGCCGCCAGCGCCGACAAGCGTGGCTGCCAGCGCGCTGTGCCAAAGGCCAGGTCCTGGGTGAAACCGCGATCGCGGTCTTCAACCTTGTCCAGCTGGGTCGGCAATGAACTGTTCAGCGACGCCTTGCCGTTGAGGACGGCGGCGAGAGCCTTGGCGGCGGCCAGACGCGGGTTCATTGGGCGATCACCCCAAGGACGGTGCCCAGGGCAAATTTCTCACGACGGCTGTTGAACAAATCGCTGAAATTAAGCGCCTTGCCCCCGGGCAATTGCAGACGGGTCAGGCACAGCGCCTGATCGCCGCAAGCGACCAACAGGCCGTCCTTGCTGGCGCCGATGATTTCACCGGGCGCGCCTTTGCCTTCGGCCAGGCTGGCGGCCAGCACTTTCAAGGCTTCGCCATTAAGCGTGCTGTGGCAGATCGGCCACGGGTTGAAGGCGCGTACCAGGCGTTCCAGCTCCACGGCCGGGCGGCTCCAGTCGATGCGCGCTTCGTCTTTGTTGAGTTTGTGGGCGTAGGTTGCCAGGCTGTCGTCCTGGACTTCACCTTCCAGGGTGCCGGCAGCCAGGCCGGCAATGGCCTGGATCACGGCAGGCGGGCCCAGCTCGGCAAGGCGGTCGTGCAGGCTGCCGCCGGTGTCTGCGGCGGTGATCGGGGTGGTGACTTTCAGCAACATCGGGCCGGTGTCCAGGCCAGCCTCCATGCGCATCACGGTCACGCCGCTTTCGCTGTCGCCGGCTTCCACGGCCCGCTGGATCGGCGCCGCCCCGCGCCAGCGTGGCAGCAGCGAGGCATGGCTGTTGATGCAGCCCAGGCGTGGGATATCCAGTACCCCTTGCGGCAGGATCAAGCCGTAGGCAACGACCACCAACAGGTCTGGCTTGAGCGCCGCCAGTTCGGCCTGGGCCTCGGCATTGCGCAAGGTCGGCGGTTGCAGCACGGGAATGTTGTGCTCCAGCGCCAACTGCTTGACCGGGCTCGGCATCAGTTTTTGCCCGCGACCGGCCGGGCGATCCGGCTGGGTGTACACCGCGACGATGTCATAAGGGCTGGCAAGCAGCGCCTTGAGGTGTTCGGCGGCAAATTCGGGGGTACCGGCAAAAACAATGCGCAGTGGCTCGGTCATGGGAGTTCTCGGTTAAAAGCAGTCACAAAAGAAAAAGGCTTGCCGCAGCAAGCCTTTGGAAGAAGGGCATCAAGCTTGCTGGCGATGCTTTTTTTCCAGCTTCTTCTTGATCCGGTCGCGCTTGAGCGTGGACAGGTAGTCGACAAACAGCTTGCCGTTGAGGTGGTCGCATTCGTGCTGGATGCACACCGCCAGCAGGCCTTCGGCAATCAGCTCGAACGGCTTGCCGTCGCGGTCCAGGGCCTTGATCTTCACGCGCAGCGGGCGTTCGACGCTCTCGTAGAACTCCGGCACCGACAGGCAGCCTTCCTGGTATTCACCCATCTCGTCGGTCAGCGGTTCGAACTCTGGGTTGATGTACACCATCGGTTCGCTGCGATCTTCCGACAGGTCCATGACCACGACGCGCAGATGCACGTTGACCTGGGTCGCGGCGAGGCCGATGCCCGGGGCTTCATACATTGTTTCAAACATGTCATCGACCAACTGACGAACCTTGTCGTCCACTACGGCCACCGGTTTGGCGATCGTGCGCAGGCGCGAGTCGGGGAATTCGAGGATGTTCAAAATAGCCATAAGCGTAATTGCTGCACATGTGAGGTAGAGGCAAATCGGCGTTGGGATGGACCCAGACAGCCGGTGTGAAACGTCCCTAAGCCGCGAAGGCCCTGGCATTTCACGCGAACGCACATAATAAAGGAGATTCACCCCATGAGGAAATCGCTACTCGTCTTGCTGCTGTGGGCCCCGCTTGCCCTGGCCCTGCTGCCCCAGCCCGTCCAGCGTCTGGATCAACCGACGCAACAGGCCATACAGCGCTTTTTACTGCATAACCGCATTCTTGATTCGCCCCAGGATCTGGACAACGCCCCTTACATTATCGCCGCCGATGCAGGGCGTGTGCTGGGGGCTAACGGTGAGCGGGTGTATGCCCGAGGCAACCTGGAACCTTCCCAACCCCATTACGGAATATTCCGACGCGGTAAGGTCTATACCGACCCTCAGACCCAGGAACTGCTGGGCATCAATGCCGACGACATCGGCACGGCGCAATTTGTCGTCGCCGGCGACCTGACGACCCTGGCCGTACAGCGGGTCACCCAAGAGGTGCGCCCCGGCGACCGCCTGTTACGCGCGGAGTCTCCCGTCGACCCGGCGACTTTTTCGCGCAAGCCAAGCGCGGCTTTTGTGGAAGGGAAAATCATCGATATCCCCAAAGGCGTCACCCAGATCGGCGTGCTCGATACCGTCACCCTCAACAGAGGTCGCCGCGATGGCCTGGCCGAAGGCCAACTGCTCAGCGTGATCAAGACCGGCGCCACCGTCCGCGACACCCTCACTGGTGCCCCGGTGGCACTTCCCGATGAGCGCGCCGGCACCCTGCTGGTGTTTCGCACCTACGAAAAGCTCAGTTACGGCCTAGTGCTCAGTGCCTCACGACCCTTGGCGGTGATGGACCGTTTCGAGACTGCTCATCAAACACAATAAATAGCCTGCTAAATAAGTTACCAACAGAGTTATCCACAGCTTGTTCTGGTCAAGGACGATCCAATGAATCCGATAAACAGTCATGAAATATCCCCGTCAGAAATGGAAGCCCGACTACGCTTGCACAGGCTGCCGGAACTGGGTCCGAAACGTTTTCACCTACTGATCGAAGCGTTCGGCTCTGCGTCGAAGGCGATCAGCGCCCCCGCCAGTGCCTGGCGTTCACTGGGCTTGCCTGCCACCAGTGCCGATGCCCGGCGCAGTCATGAAATCCGCGACGGTGCCAGTGCGGCATTGGCCTGGCTGGCGTGCCCGGGCCAGCATTTGCTGATGTGGGACCAGCCGGAGTACCCCGCGTTGCTCGCCCAGATAGATGACGCGCCACCGCTGTTATTCGTTGCCGGCGACCCTCTGATCCTGGAAAAACCGCAACTGGCGATAGTGGGCAGCCGTCGTGCATCCCGTCCTGGCATGGACACCGCGGCTGCGTTTTCCCGCAGTTTGGCGAGCGCGGGTTTTGTCATCACCAGCGGCCTGGCCTTGGGCATTGACGGCGCCGCCCATCAAGCGGCATTGGACGTGGGCGGCCAGACAATCGGCGTGCTCGGCACCGGGCTTGAAAATTTTTATCCACAGCGCCACAAACGGTTGGCAGCGGCGATGATTGACCAAGGCAGCGCCGTGGTTTCCGAGTTTCCCCTGGACGCTCCGCCCCAGGCCGGCAACTTCCCCAGGCGTAACCGCATCATCAGTGGCCTGTCCCTGGGCGTGCTGGTGGTGGAAGCCAGCATGGCCAGCGGTTCGCTGATCACCGCGAAACTGGCGGCCGAGCAGGGACGGGAGGTGTATGCCATTCCGGGTTCCATCCACCATCCCGGCGCCAAGGGCTGTCATCAGTTGATCCGCGACGGTGCGATGTTGGTGGAAACCATCGAGCACATTCTTGAAGGGTTGCGCGGCTGGCAGGCGCTGTCCCGCCCGACGCCGATCCCTGTCGTGCATCCGCTGGTGGCGCTGCTGCACGCGGCACCCCACACCAGTGAGGCGCTGTCGATTGCCAGTGGGCGGCCGTTGTCCCAGGTGTTGGCGACCCTGACCGAGCTTGAGCTCGAAGGCCAGGTCATCTGCGAAAGCGGACGCTGGCTTGCGCGCTGCTAGGTTTTGTAACGAAGATCGGTAAACTGCGCAGAGCTTTAGTCTGGAGAGTGAACAATGGTCAACCGGTGGCGTGTGCTGGAAACCGCACGAGAAATTCGCGCAGGCGCAGTGATTGCCTATCCAACCGAAGCGGTTTGGGGCTTGGGCTGCGACCCGTGGAACGAAGAAGCAGTGGACCGTTTGCTCGCCATCAAGAACCGTTCGGTGGACAAGGGCCTGATCCTGGTGGCGGACAACATTCGCCAGTTCGACTTCCTGTTTGAAGACTTCCCGCAGGATTGGATCGACCGCATGGCCAGCACCTGGCCGGGGCCGAACACCTGGCTGGTACCGCATCAGGATTTGCTGCCGGAATGGGTAACGGGTGTGCACGACACCGTGGCGCTGCGCGTGACGGACCATCCATTGGTGCGCGACTTGTGCTCACTGGTGGGACCGTTGATTTCTACTTCGGCCAACCCGCAGGGCCGCCCGGCGGCGCGCACGCGGATTCGCGTGGAGCAATACTTCCGTGGCCAAGTGGACCTGGTGTTGGGTGGCGCCCTGGGTGGGCGCAAGAACCCGAGCCTGATTCGCGATCTGGTGACGGGTGAGGTGGTGCGGCCTTCTTGAGACCGAGGTGTGGCTGATCGCCGGCAAGCCGGCTCCTACAGAAAGCTCACAGTCGCTGTAGGAGCCGGCTTGCCGGCGATAGCACCCTGAAGCCTTACGGCAACAGAATGGTCGACCCCGTCGTGCGCCGCCCCGACAACTCCGTCTGTGCCTTCGCCGCTTCCGCCAGCGGGTAGCGCTGGTTGATATCAATGCGCACCTTCCCGCTCTTGATCATCGAGAACAGGTCATCGGCCATCGCCTGCAGGTTCTGTGGGTTGTTGGCGTAGGTCGCCAGGGTTGGCCGGGTGACGTACAGCGAGCCCTTGGCCGACAGGATCCCCAGGTTCACCCCGTCCACTGCGCCTGACGCATTGCCGAAGCTCACCACCAGCCCACGCGGCGCTACGCTGTCCAGCGAGGTCAGCCAGGTGTCCTTGCCGACACCGTCATACACCACCGGGACTTTTTTGCCGTCGGTCAATTCCAGCACGCGCTGTGCGACGTCTTCCTTGCTGTAGTCGATGGTTTCCCAGGCGCCGAGGGATTTGGCCAGCGCGGCTTTTTCCGGCGAACTCACGGTCCCGATCAGCTTGACGCCCAGGGCCTTGGCCCATTGGCAGGCCAGGGAGCCCACGCCACCTGCGGCGGCATGGAACAGGATGGTTTCGCCGCCTTTGAGTTCATAGGTCTGGCGCAACAGGTACTGCACGGTCAGGCCCTTGAGCATGGCGCCGGCGGCTTGTTCGAAGCTGATGTCGTCTGGCAGGTGCACCAGGTTGGCGGCGGGCAACACATGCAGTTGGCTGTAGGCGCCCAGCGGGCCGCTGCCGTAGGCCACGCGGTCGCCGACCTTGAATTGGGTGACTTCGCTA
This sequence comes from Pseudomonas sp. AC112, assembly GCF_979253545.1. Taxonomy (NCBI): domain Bacteria; kingdom Pseudomonadati; phylum Pseudomonadota; class Gammaproteobacteria; order Pseudomonadales; family Pseudomonadaceae; genus Pseudomonas; species Pseudomonas sp. AC112. The sequence continues at coordinate 2,224,357 of NZ_CEEDCM010000001.1, read as the reverse complement.
CCGACAGCGTCGACTACGCCAGCGCCCTCTGCGCCCAACCCCGATGGCAACGCGGGTGGCGCATACAGGCCGCTGCGGAAATAGGTGTCGATGAAGTTGAGGCCGATCGCCTCGTTGCGCACGCGAACCTGCTGCGGGCCCGGCTCGGCCGGCGTGTAGTCCACATACTCAAGTACATCGGGGCCGCCATGGGCGCTGAACTGGATACGTTTTGCCATCTGCCTTCTCCTTGGGTCGAATTCGCGTAGCCCCCTATCCCACTCCTAAGCTTGATCTTCGTCAACTGCGGCGCAACGGGGTGCAGTGGTATCCTGTGCGCCCATTTGCCGCCGACGCCCAATGGCCTCGCGTAGCTTTGCCCGATTCAAGGTGATGCCATGACTACCCGCACCGAGGCTGTAAAGGCCTACCTGCTTGACCTGCAAGACCGTATTTGCAGCGCCCTGGAAACCTTCGAGACGGACACTCGCTTTATCGAAGACGCCTGGACCCGGCCTGCCGGTGGCGGTGGTCGCACCCGTGTGATCGAAAACGGCTCGGTGATCGAAAAAGGCGGCGTTAACTTTTCCCACGTGTTTGGCAGCGGCCTCCCACCGTCCGCCAGCGCGCATCGGCCTGAACTGGCCGGCCGTGGTTTTGAGGCCCTGGGCGTGTCGCTGGTGATCCACCCACACAATCCTCATGTGCCGACTTCCCACGCCAATGTGCGTTTTTTCATCGCCGAAAAAGAAGGCGAAGAGGCGGTGTGGTGGTTCGGCGGCGGTTTCGACCTGACGCCTTACTACGGCAACGAAGAAGACTGCATCCACTGGCACCGCGTTGCCGAGCAGGCCTGTGCGCCGTTCGGACCGGACGTGTATTCGCGCTACAAGGCCTGGTGCGACACCTACTTCCACATCAAGCACCGCAACGAACCGCGCGGCATCGGCGGCCTGTTCTTCGATGATCTGAACGAATGGGACTTTGATACCTGCTTCGCCTTCATCCGCGCCATCGGCGACGCGTACATCGACGCTTACCTGCCGATCGTGCAGCGCCGCAAGGCCACCGCCTACACCGAGCAGCAGCGCGAATTCCAGGAATTCCGTCGTGGCCGCTACGTAGAATTCAACCTGGTCTATGACCGTGGCACCCTCTTCGGCCTGCAGTCGGGCGGGCGCACCGAGTCGATCCTGATGTCGCTGCCGCCGCAAGTGCGCTGGAGCTATGACTGGAAGGCCCAGGCCGGCAGCGAAGAGGCACGCCTCACCGACTACTTCCTGCAAGACCGCGACTGGCTGGGCGTTGCCGCGCCCAAGGCGGCTGTCTGATGGACCGTTATGTCGTCTTCGGCAATCCCATCGGCCACAGTAAGTCACCGCTGATCCACCGGATGTTCGCCGAGCAGACGGGCGAGCAACTGGACTACAGCACCTTGCTGGCGCCCTTGGAGGATTTCACCGGCTGCGCCCGTGAGTTTTTTCAACAAGGCCGTGGTGCGAACGTCACCGTACCGTTCAAGGAAGACGCCTTCCGCTTGGCCAATACCTTGACCGAACGCGCCCAACGCGCGGGCGCGGTGAACACCCTGAGCAAGCTGGCCGATGGCAGTCTGTTGGGCGACAACACCGACGGCGCCGGGCTGGTGCGCGACCTCACGGTCAACGCCGGGTTGAGCCTGCAAGGCAAACGCATCCTGTTGTTGGGCGCCGGAGGCGCGGTGCGCGGCGCTTTGGAACCGTTGTTGGCCGAACAGCCCGCTTCGCTGATCATCGCCAATCGAACCGTGGAAAAGGCCGAACTACTCGCCGAGTTGTTCGATGATCTTGGCCCGGTGTCCGCCAGTGGTTTCGACTGGCTGCGTGAGCCGGTGGACGTGATCATCAATGCCACCTCCGCCAGCTTGTCAGGCGATGTACCGCCGATTGCCGGCAGCCTGATCGAGCCGGGCAAGACGTTTTGCTACGACATGATGTACGCCAAGGAGCCGACCGCGTTCTGCCGCTGGGCCAACGAACAAGGCGCAGCCGTGGCAATGGATGGCCTGGGCATGCTGGTTGAGCAAGCGGCGGAGGCCTTCTTCCTGTGGCGCGGTGTGCGCCCGGATTCGGCGCCCGTATTGGCTGAACTGCGCCGCCAGTTGGCTTGACATAGCGCTGGCACGGGCACGGACATTGTAGGAGCCAGCTTGCCGGCGATTGGCCCTCAAGACGTGTACTGACCTCGCGGGCGCTATCGCCGGCAAGCCGAGCTCCTACAGGGGTTGGGTTCAGTCTTCGAAATGGAGCGGGCACTTGTCGGCCCCCTCCAGCTTCTTAAGTTCTTCAACGACCTGTGGCCGCGCCCGACGCAACGTCAAGCTGCGCCCCAACCCCCGCAAGCGCCGCGCCTCCTGGTGCAGCATCTCCACCCCGGAATAGTCGATAAAGTTGATCTGCTGCGCCTCGATCACCACCCGTTCGCCCTGCAGGCTTTGCAGGCGCACTTGCAGGTAGTGGCTGGCGCCGAAAAAGATCGAACCGCCCACTCGCAGCACATCCTCATCACCATCGCGCCATTGCTGAACCCGTGGCTGCGACGTGCGCTTGAGGTAGAAAAACAGCGACGCCAGTACCCCGGCATAAATCGCTGTTTGCAGCTCCAGCAGCCAGGTGGCGACGCAGGTGAGGCCCATCACCACGAATTCGGCGCGACTGACGCGGAATAAAGCGCGAATACCGCGACGGTCCACCAGCCCCCAACTGATCAGCAAGATGCTCGCTGCCATGCTCGGGATCGGAATATGGGCGATCAATGCCGCGCCAAACAGCGCAAACAGTGCCACCCACAATGCGGAAAACACGCCCGCCAACGGCGAACAGGCGCCCGCCTCGTAGCTGAGACCAGAGCGTGTGAACGAACCGGCTGACAAATACCCGGAGAAAAATCCGCCAACGATGTTGGATAAGCCCTGCGCACGCACTTCCTGATTGGCGTCGAGCAATTGCTGCGAACGCGCCGACAGCGAGCGGGCAATCGACAGGCTGGTCACCAACCCCAGCATGCCCAGCGCCACGGCGCTCGGCAGCAGGCGCAGGATCACGTCCAGGTCCATCGGCAACGGGCTGAACGGCGGCAGTTTACCGATAAACGAACTGACCAGCGCCACATGCCCGAACATCGCCGGCCACAGCCACGCCACCAGGCTGCCCAGTGCCAGGGCGATCAACAGGGTCGGCCAGCGCGGTACGAGGTATTTGAGCAGTGCGCCAACCAGCAAGGTACCGAGCCCGAGAGTGAGTGAGGCATGATCCCATTCGCCACTATGGTGGATCAGTGCCAGCAGGCTATTGATTGCCGTGGCCTGGCTCGGTAGGTCCAGCCCCAACAGGTTGGGCAACTGTCCCAGGGCGATCACCACCGCGGCGCCCAGGGTGAAACCGAGCACCACCGAATGGGAGACAAAATTCACCAGCGCGCCAAAACGCAGCATGCCCAGTAGCCACTGGAAAACCCCGGCGAGGAAGGTGAGCAACAGGATCAGGGTGATGTAGTCCTGTGAGCCCGGCACGGCCAGCGGGCTGACGCTGGCGTAGAGCACAATGGAAATCGCCGCCGTGGGGCCGCAGATCAGGTGCCAGGACGAACCCCAGAGGCAGGCGATCAGCACTGGGATGATCGCGGCGTATAGGCCGTATTCGGGTGGGAGACCGGCGATCAGCGCGTAGGCAATTGACTGTGGCAAGGCGAGAACCGCGCCACTGAGGCCCACCATCGCATCCCGGCCAACGCTGGCGCGGGTCTGGCGCGGGAGCCAGGCGAGGAAGGGGAAAAGTGTATGGCGGTTGGGCCGGGGCATCGGGCTGCTCGAAATACTGTAGGAGCTGGCTTGCCAGCGAAGGTGGCTAACGATAACGCGGGTTGTCTGAAAAAACGCGGCGTTTTCGAGTGCTTCGCCGGCAAGCCGGCTCCTACAGGGGGTGATGTTGCATTCAGAGTTTGGCTTTTACAGCGGCCAGCGCATCCTTACCCTCTACGGTCTTCACGCCATCCAGCCACTTATCCAATACCGCCGGGTTGGCCTTGATCCACGCCTTCGCCGCATCGGCATTGCTGACCTTGTTGTTGGCTACCTCGGCCATGATGCTGTTTTCCATTTCCTGGGTAAAACTCAGGTTGGTCAGCAGCTTTCCTACGTTCGGGCAGGCTTGTGCATAGCCCTTGCGGGTCAAGGTATACACGCTGCCGGTGTCACCAAAATATTTCTCGCCGCCTTTGAGGTAGTGCATTTTCAACTGCACGTTCATCGGGTGCGGGGTCCAGCCGAGGAAGGTCACGAACTTCTGCTTTTTAACGGCGCGCGACACTTCGGCGAGCATCGCTTGTTCGCTGGACTCCACCAACTTCCACTGGCCGAGCGCGAAGTCGTTTTTCTTGATGATTTCCTGCAACGAAATATTCGCCGGCGCGCCGGAGCCGATGCCGTAGATCTTCTTGTCGAACTTGTCCGCGAATTTATTCAGGTCGGCAAAGTCATGCACGCCGGCGTCCCATACATAGTCGGGCACGGCGAGGGTGAACTCGGTGCCGTCGAGGTTCTTCGCCAGTTGCACCACGTCGCCATTGGCCACGAACTTGTCATAGAAGCCCTGCTGCGCCGGCATCCAGTTGCCCAGGAACACATCCACCTGGCCGTCCTTGAGCCCGCCAAACGTAATCGGCACCGCCAGGGTGTCGACCTTGGGTTTGTAGCCCATGCCCGTCAGGAGGAAACCGGTGATGGCATTGGTGGCCGCGATGTCGCTCCAGCCCGGATCGGCCATCTTTACCGTTTCACAACTGGCGTCTGCGTAAACATTGGCGCTTCCCAGCGCCAGGAGCCCCAGCATCACAGTTAACTTTTGCATGGCCTTCCCTCAGTGTTATTGGTTTTGGCAGGGTTGTGGATAACGTGCCTTGCGCTCCAGGTCGTCGAGGTCGATATGGTTGCGCATGTATTGCTGACTGGCGTCCACCAGTGGCTGGTGATCCCAGCTCTTCAGCTTGCCCTGGGTCAGTGCTTCAAACACCAGACGACGGCGACGTTGGCTGGCGAGCACCTGCTGGTGGATCGCCGGGATGTCCCATTTGGCCCGCGCCTCGTCCAGGAAGGCTGCAAACAGCGCCTGATGCTGCGGCGACTGGCTGAGTTCTTCCTGCTCCCGAGGGTCGTTGTGTACATCGAACAGTAGACAAGGGTCGTCTTCGCTGTAGATGAATTTGTAGGCGCCACGGCGAATCATCATCAGCGGGCCGATGGTGCCTTCGGCCATGTATTCCCCAAAGACTTCGTCGTGTCCGCCCTGCCCTCGCAAGTGCGGGACCAGCGAGCGGCCGTCCAGCGGCAGGCGCGGGTCGAGCTCGCCGCCGGCCAATTCCACCAGGGTCGGCAGCAGGTCGGCGGTGGACACGGCTTTGCTGACGCGGCCCGCCGCGAATTGCCCTGGCGCACTGATCAGCAGCGGTACGCGGGCGGCCATTTCAAACCAGTGCATTTTGTACCAGAGGCCCCGCTCGCCGAGCATGTCGCCGTGGTCGCCGGAGAAGATGATGAGGGTGTCATCGGCCAGGCCGGTGTCTTCCAGGGTCTGCAGCAGCTTGCCGACATTGCTGTCGATGTAGCTGCACGCGCCGAAATAGGCACGGCGTGCGTCGCGGATCTTATCCACAGGCAGCGGCTTGTCCCACAGGTCGTAGACCTTGAGCAGGCGCTGGGAGTGTGGGTCGAGATCGCCTTGCGCAGGGGTCGTAGGCAAAGGGATGTCGGCGTCTTCGTACAGGTCCCAGAACGGCTTGGGAATGGTGTACGGGTCATGAGGGTGGGTCATCGACACCGTCAAGCAGAACGGCTGGTCGCCGTCTTCGCGGATATGGTCGAACAGGTATTGCTGGGCTTTGAACACCACCTCTTCGTCGAAATCCAGCTGGTTGGTGCGCACGCACGGTCCGGCTTGCAGCACCGACGACATGTTGTGGTACCAAGTGGGCCGTACGTCCGGCTCGTCCCAGTTCACCGCCCAGCCATAGTCGGCGGGGTAGATGTCGCTGGTCAGGCGTTCTTCGTAGCCATGCAACTGGTCGGGACCACAGAAGTGCATCTTGCCCGACAACGCGGTGCGATAGCCGAGGCGGCGCAGGTAGTGGGCATAGGTCGGCACATCGGCGGGGAAATCAGCCGCGTTGTCGTAGGCGCCGATCTTGCTCGGCAACTGGCCACTCACCAGGGTGAAGCGCGACGGTGCGCACAGCGGGCTGTTGCAATAGGCGGCATCGAACACCACGCCTTGTGCGGCGAGGCGGCTCAAATTCGGTAGTTTGATAGGCGAAGAACCGTAGAACGGAAGCAACGGCGCGGCCATTTGATCGGCCATGATGAAAAGAATGTTCTTGCGCTTCATGATCTATCGGCATTCCATAGGCGGTGTTTATGCGAATGAGCATGCAGTCCATGCAAAATGGGGTAAAGCCCCTGAAAAGCAATGTCTAGGATAAGCACAGCTTATGTATGAAGCCCTTGGTGACCTGTCCCTCGATTTGCTGCGTGCCTTTGAAGCGGCAGCCCGTCATCGCAGCTTTACCGCCGCAGCGATGGAGCTGGGCACCACCCAGCCGGCCATCAGCCAGCAGATCAAGCGCCTGGAAGAACAACTGGCGATCCGCCTGTTTGATCGCATCTACCGTGGCATCGAACTCACCGATGCTGGCGCCTTGCTGTTCGAGCATGTGCAGGGCGGTTTGCAGGCCATCAACGCGGGCCTCAGTGCGATCACCCAGCAGGATCAGCACGAAGTGCTGCAAGTGGCCACCGACTTCGCCTTCGCTGCCTATTGGCTGATGCCGCGCCTGCATCGATTTCACGCGGCGAACCCCCAGGTGGATGTGAGCCTGGTCACCAGCGAACGCAACCACGCGACCTTGCGCAGCGACATTGATGTGGCGGTGCTGTTTGGCGACGGTCGTTTCAAGCAAGGCGACAGCCTGTGGCTATTTAACGAGGAAGTGTTCCCGGTGTGCAGCCCGCAGTGGCTCAAGGCACAGGCCAGCCCACTGTCTGTACAAAATTTGCACGATTTTCCCTTGTTGCACCTGCGCCAGGAAAACAACAGCCAGTGGTTCGACTGGAGCGGTGTGTTTCGCGAACTGGGCATCGCCAGCGCACCTACGCCCGGGCAACTGCGCTTTGATAACTACACCCTATTGATTCAAGCCGCGATTGCCGGCCAGGGCGTGGCCATTGGCTGGCGCCATTTGGTGGACAACCTGCTGGAGCAGAACTGGCTCTGCCGGCCGATCAACGACACGGTGATCTCGCGTTTTGGCTATTACGTGGTGCAGCCCCAGCGCAAACGCCGGGGGCAGTTGGTGGAACGGTTTGTCGACTGGCTGGTGGCCGAGCAAGCCAGCAGCGCGCAGTCCTTGACCGGGCTGGCCCTGCCGTCGATTGCGGTCTAGCATCTGGCGCATATTGGATCCGGAGGCCGTCATGCAACGTATCAAGGGTTACCACGCCCATATCTACTTCGACGCACACACGATCGACCAGGCGCGCACCTTGTGCGAAGACGCCGCCAAACTTTTCCCGTTGCGCATGGGGCGCGTGCACGAACGCCCGGTGGGCCCGCACCCGGACTGGAGCTGCCAGCTGGCGTTCGAGCCGGAATACATCGGCGTGGTGCTGCCGTGGCTGGTGATCCATCGCAATGGCCTGGTGGTTTTTTTGCACCCGGAAACCGGTGATGACCTGAAGGACCACACTGACTATGCCGTCTGGATGGGGGCGATGCGGGAGCTGAACCTGTCAGCCTTTTCTTAAATGGTGTCCCTAAATATGGGATTGATATTTATATATTGAGACTTCTGTTCACGTAGGTTTATATTCGCTGCATCCGCTCAGAACTCAGGTGAAGCGATGCAGGCGCAATTGATCGCGCTCGATTGGGGAACCAGCTCCCTTCGTGCTTATAAACTCGGCCCCGCCGGCGTGGTGCTGGAACAGCGCTCGCTGGGGTGGGGCATCATGCATTTGCCCAGCGAACCCCGGGACATTGCCGGCGTGCGCTGCAGCGATGGCTTCGAGTTGGCGTTCGATGCGGCGTGCGGGGATTGGCTCGACGGCCAGCCGGGGTTACCGGTAATTGCCTGTGGCATGGTCGGCAGCGCCCAGGGCTGGAGCGAAGCGGCCTATCGCAACACCCCGATCGACGTGGCGAGCCTGGGCCAGGCCCTGCACCGCGTGCGCAGTTTGCGTGGGGTCGATGTGCACATCGTGCCAGGCGTGATCGAGCAGGTCGGCTTGCCCAACGTGATGCGTGGCGAAGAAACCCAAGTGCTGGGCGTACTGCAAGGGCTGGGCGCCGATGGGTTGATCGGCCTGCCCGGCAGCCATTCCAAGTGGGTCGAGGTGGTCGAAGGCTGCATTACTCATTTCGACACCTTCATGACTGGCGAGCTGTTCGCCGTACTGAGTAAACACAGCATTCTCGGACGCACCCAGCAACCCAGCGATCGATTCCAGGCCGACGCCTTTGACCGAGGCGTGCAGGTGGCGCTGTCAGAGGACGGCCAGCGCGGTGTGCTGTCGACCCTGTTCAGCGCACGCACCCTGGGGCTCACCGGCGAACTCGCCCCTGACCAACAGCCCGATTACCTGTCCGGCTTGCTTATCGGCCATGAACTCGCCGGTCTGCCCGACAGCGCAAAACACCAGCCGATCGTCCTGGTCGGCGCCGCTCCCCTCTGCGCCCGCTATCAACGCGCCCTCGCCCTTTGCGGCTTTGCCCACGTCAGCCTGGCACAGGAAGCCACCGAGCGTGGCCTGTGGCAACTGGCCGTAGCGGCCGGGCTCACTCAACCTGTACTGGAGGCCTGACATGCTCAAGCAAGCACTCGCGCAAAACGGTTTGATCGCCATCCTGCGCGGCATTCGCCCGGACGAAGCCCAGGCTGTCGGCCAGGTGCTGTACCAGGCGGGGTTTCGGGTGATCGAAGTCCCGCTGAATTCGCCTGATCCCTACACCAGTATCCGCACCCTGCGCGACAGCCTGCCCGCCGATTGCCTGATCGGTGCCGGCACGGTGTTGACGCTTGAGCAAGTCGAGCAGGTGAAGGCTGCCGGTGGTCAGGTAATCGTAATGCCTCACAGCGATGCCAAGGTGTTGCGCGCCGCCAAAGCCGCAGGCCTGTTCCTGTCGCCGGGTGTGGCGACGCCGACCGAAGCCTTCGCCGCATTGGCCGAAGGCGCCGACGTTTTGAAGCTGTTCCCGGCCGAGCAAATGGGCCCGGCGGTGATCAAGGCGTGGCTGGCGGTATTGCCGGCAGGCACTTTGCTGCTGCCGGTCGGCGGCATTACCCCGGACAACATGCAGGTGTTCACCGACGCCGGCGCGAAAGGCTTCGGGTTGGGTTCCGGGTTGTTCAAACCGGGTATGACCGTGGATCAGGTAGCGAGCCGCGCCCAGGCTTATGTCGCCGCCTGGAAAGCCCTGAACTGAATCAAGTTTCGCGCCCACAGGCGCCGCATCTATAAGAGAGATAACAGATGAAAATCACCAAACTGACGACCTTTATCGTCCCGCCGCGCTGGTGCTTCCTCAAGGTCGAGACCGACCAGGGCGTGACCGGCTGGGGTGAGCCCGTGGTCGAAGGCCGCGCTCACACCGTGGCGGCTGCCGTTGAAGAACTGTCCGACTACCTGATCGGCAAAGACCCGCGCAACATTGAAGACATCTGGACCGTGCTCTATCGCGGCGGCTTTTATCGCGGCGGCGCCGTGCACATGAGCGCCCTCGCCGGTATCGACCAGGCGTTGTGGGACATCAAGGGCAAGGCCCTCGGTGTGTCCGTCAGCGACTTGCTCGGTGGCCAGGTGCGCGACAAGATCCGCGTGTACTCATGGATCGGCGGCGACCGCCCCGCCGACACCGCCCGCGCCGCCAAAGAGGCCGTGGCCCGTGGCTTCACGGCGGTAAAAATGAACGGCACCGAAGAGCTGCAGTTCGTCGACAGCTTCGAAAAGGTCGACCTGGCCCTGGCCAACGTCGCCGCCGTGCGTGATGCGGTCGGCCCCAACGTCGGCATCGGCGTCGACTTCCATGGCCGCGTGCACAAGCCCATGGCCAAGGTGCTGATGAAGGAACTCGACCCGTACAAACTAATGTTCATCGAAGAGCCGGTGCTCAGCGAAAACTACGAAGCGCTGAAAGAACTCGCACCGCTGACCAGCACGCCGATTGCCCTGGGCGAGCGCCTGTTCTCGCGCTGGGACTTCAAGCGTGTGCTCAGCGAAGGTTACGTCGACATCATCCAGCCGGATGCGTCCCACGCCGGTGGCATCACCGAAACCCGCAAGATCGCCAACATGGCCGAAGCCTACGACGTGGCGCTGGCCCTGCACTGCCCGCTGGGCCCGATTGCCCTGGCGGCGTGCCTGCAACTGGACGCGGTTTGCTACAACGCGTTTATCCAGGAGCAAAGCCTGGGCATTCACTACAACGAGAGCAACGACCTGCTCGACTACGTGCGCGACCCGGGCGTGTTCGACTATGACCAGGGCTTTGTGAAGATCCCTAATGGGCCGGGGCTGGGTATTGAGATCAATGAGGAATACGTGATCGAACGCGCGGCTATCGGCCACCGCTGGCGCAACCCGATCTGGCGCCACGCCGACGGCAGCTTCGCCGAGTGGTAAGCACCGCTTACCGGTAGGAGCCGGCTTGCCGGCGATTGCGGTGGATCAGCCACTGCCGGTGTCGTCGGCAAGCCGGCTCCTACAAGTTGATCCATACCTCAATAAGCATAAGAAGAGGCACCCCCCATGCACCCTGAATCCTTCACCGGGCAGGCATCTTTAGTCACGCCTACCAGAAAGCGTTTCTTCATCATGGTGCTGCTGTTCATCACCGTGGTGATCAACTACCTCGACCGCAGCAACCTGTCCATCGCCGCCCCGGCCCTGACCAGTGAACTGGGGATCGACCCGGTGCACGTCGGGCTGATTTTCTCTGCGTTCGGCTGGACCTACGCCGCCATGCAGATTCCCGGCGGTTGGCTGGTGGACCGCGTGCCGCCGCGTATTCTCTACACGGCGGCGCTGCTGTTGTGGTCTATCGCCACCGTCATGCTCGGCTTCGCGGCCAGCTTTATCGCGCTGTTTGTGTTGCGCATGGCGGTAGGGGCTTTAGAGGCCCCGGCCTATCCGATCAACAGCCGCGTAGTCACCACCTGGTTCCCTGAGCGCGAGCGCGCCACGGCGATTGGCGTCTATACCTCCGGGCAGTTTGTCGGGCTGGCATTCCTGACGCCGGTACTGGCCTGGCTGCAGCATGCATTTGGCTGGCACATGGTGTTTGTCGCGACTGGTGGCGTGGGGATCCTGTGGGCAGTTATCTGGTACGCGGTGTACCGCGAACCGAAAGACTTCAAAGGCGCGAACGCCGCTGAAATCGACCTGATCCGTGAAGGTGGCGGTTTGGTTGATATGCAGGAAAAAGCTGCCAAGACGCCCTTCAGTTGGGTCGACTTGGGCATCGTGTTGAGCAAGCGCAAGCTGTGGGGCATCTACCTGGGGCAGTTCTGCCTCAACTCCACGCTGTGGTTCTTCCTGACCTGGTTCCCGACCTACCTGGTGAAATACCGCGGCATGGACTTCATCAAGTCCGGCTTGCTGGCGTCATTACCATTCCTCGCGGCATTTGTCGGCGTGCTGTGTTCCGGGATCTTTTCCGACTGGCTGATTCGTCGTGGCGCGTCGGTGGGCTTTGCCCGCAAGTTGCCGATCATCGGCGGGCTGCTGATTTCCACGGCGATCATCGGCGCCAACTACGTGGACTCGACGGCGTGGGTGATTGCGTTCCTGGCGGTGGCGTTCTTTGGCAATGGCCTGGCGTCGATCACCTGGTCGCTGGTGTCGACCCTGGCACCGGCCCGCCTGTTGGGGCTGACCGGTGGGGTGTTCAACTTCATCGGCAACCTGTCGGCGATTGCCACGCCGATCGTGATTGGCTTTCTGGCCAGTGGCGATTCGTTTGCACCGGCGATTACCTATATCGCGGTGCTGGCGTTGCTCGGGGCGCTGTCCTACGTGTTGCTCGTAGGCAAAGTCGAACGCATCGAACTCAAATAACCACAGCCCCACCTTGTAGGAGCCGGCTTGCCGGCGATAGCGCCCTCAAGACCGCCATCGCCGGCAAGACGGCTCCTACAGTGGGTGGGTTTCAGTTGAGCACGCCGTCGAGGATCTCGTAGACGATGCCCGTACCCACGGCGATCAACACCACGTCAGGCCCCGAACGGCGCCATTCATAACCGGGATACACCGGCAGGCGTGCCAGGGCGCGGTTGTCGAGGCGTTCGCCGTAGTAGCCGCGGGGCAGCGGCTGGCCACGCACCAGGCGCACGTTTGGCGGTGGCGGTGCGCCACGGGCGAACTGGCCGTGGTTGTCGTGGATGATCTGCCGAACCGGGCCGAAGTCCTGGGGCGGGCCGCCGCGACGGTTGTCCTGCGGGCCGCGATGGTCGTCGCCACGTTGTTCGTGCTGGCCTTGCGGGCCGCCACGGTCGGGGCCGCCTTGGTCATACGGCGCGGCCTGCACCAGGGCACTGGCGCCAAGCACCAGCACGCCAAGGCCTGCAATCACGGATTTAGGCATTTTCATCGGGTATTCCTCAGGGCACACAAGCAAAAAAGGGATTTCGAACGAGGTTCGAAATCCCTTGGTCTTGCTGTTTAGGCCGTGCCCGAGCGGGTTGATTCCTCTGTATCAGGAACTTTACCTACTGCTTACGGGGCCCTTACTTACGTGCGTTACGCACGCCTTCCGACAGCGCTGCACACAAGCCCAACACGCCATCGATGGCTTGCTGGTCGTCGCTGGCGTTGGCGATGTGGTCGATCAGCGCCGAACCCACCACCACACCGTCGGCCAGGCGGGCAATGGCCGCTGCTTGTTCCGGTGTGCGGATACCAAAACCGATGCTGATCGGCAGGTCGGTATGGCGACGCAGGCGGGTCACGGCTTCTTCGACGTGCTCCAGGGTCGCAGCGCCAGCACCGGTCACACCGGCCACCGACACGTAGTACACAAAACCGGAGCTGCCATTCAGCACTGTCGGCAAGCGCACATCGTCGGTGGTTGGCGTGGTCAGGCGGATAAAGTCGATGCCAGCGGCCTGGGCCGGGTCGCACAGTTCGCCGTTATGCTCGGGCGGCATGTCGACCACGATCAGGCCATCCACGCCCGCTTCCTTGGCATCGGCAATGAATGCCGGCACGCCGTATTTGTGAATCGGGTTGAAGTAGCCCATCAACACCAGAGGCGTGTCGTGGTTGTCCTGGCGGAACTCACGGACCATCTGCAGGGTTTTTACCAGGTTCTGCTTGGCTTCCAGCGCGCGGATGTTGGCCAGTTGGATGGCCGGGCCGTCCGCCATTGGATCGGTGAAGGGCATGCCCAACTCGATCACGTCGGCACCAGCGGCTGGCAAGCCCTTGAGGATCGCCAGCGAAGTGTCATAACCCGGGTCGCCGGCCGTGACGAAGGTCACCAGCGCGGCGCGATTCTGTTCTTTAAGTTGTGCGAAGCGGGTTTGCAGGCGGCTCATCAGTGTTTCTCCTGCTTGGCGGTTTCCATATGGTGCATCACGGTCTGCATGTCTTTGTCGCCACGGCCAGACAGGTTAACCACCATCAGGTGATCCTTCGGCAGGGTCGGTGCGCGTTTGAACACTTCGGCCAGGGCGTGGGCGCTTTCCAGGGCAGGAATGATGCCTTCCAGGCGGCAGCACTTGTGGAACGCGTCCAGGGCTTCGTCGTCGGTCACCGAGGTGTACTGGACGCGACCGATGTCGTGCAACCAGGCGTGTTCCGGGCCGATGCCAGGGTAATCCAGGCCTGCGGAGATGGAGTGGGCGTCGATGATCTGGCCGTCGTCATCCTGCAGCAGGAACGTACGGTTGCCGTGCAGTACGCCGGGTACGCCACCGTTGAGGCTGGCGGCGTGCTTGCCGGTCTCGATGCCGTGGCCGGCCGCTTCAACGCCGATGATCTCGACGCTGGTGTCGTCCAGGAACGGGTGGAACAGGCCCATGGCGTTGGAGCCACCGCCGATGCACGCCACCAGGCTGTCCGGCAGGCGGCCTTCCTGGGCTTGCAACTGGTCGCGGGTTTCCTTGCCGATCACGGCCTGGAAGTCGCGCACCATCGCAGGGTACGGGTGCGGGCCGGCCACGGTGCCGATCAGGTAGAAGGTGCTGTCGACGTTGGTCACCCAGTCACGCAGGGCTTCGTTCATCGCGTCTTTCAGGGTGCCGGTGCCGGCTACCACCGGGATCACTTCCGCGCCCAGCAGCTTCATGCGGAACACGTTGGCCTGCTGGCGCTCGATGTCGGTGGTGCCCATGTAGATCACGCATTGCAGGCCGAAGCGTGCAGCCACGGTGGCAGTGGCCACGCCGTGCATGCCGGCGCCGGTCTCGGCGATGATGCGTTTCTTGCCCATGCGCCGGGCCAGCAGGATCTGGCCGATGCAGTTGTTGATCTTGTGCGCGCCGGTGTGGTTCAGCTCTTCGCGCTTGAGGTAGATCTTGGCGCCGCCGCAGAACTCGGTCAGGCGCTCGGCGAAATACAGCGGGCTTGGACGACCGACATAATCGCGTTGGAAGTAGGCCAATTCTTCTTTGAATGCAGGATCTTCCTTGGCCGCTTCGTATTCGCGGGCCAGGTCGAGGATCAACGGCATCAGGGTTTCAGCGACGTAGCGGCCGCCGAACGCGCCAAACAGGCCGTTGGCGTCAGGGCCGTTGCGCAGATCGGTCTGGGACTGAGTCATGGGGCGCTCCAGGAAATAATTCGTGTGAGAGGCAATGACGGCCACTCTACCCCTCACATCTGGTGCTGAAAACCGATAAGATCGCCGAAACCTGTCAGGAAAACTCACAGATGAGCCGAGACCTTCCTCCCCTCAATGCCTTGCGCGCTTTTGAAGCCACCGCGCGGCTGAACAGCGTCAGCCAGGCCGCCGAGCAATTGCACGTGACCCACGGCGCCGTCAGCCGACAATTGAAGGTGCTGGAGGAGCACTTGGGGGTGAGTTTGTTTGTCAAGGATGGGCGCGGCCTTAAACTCACAGATTCAGGTGTTCGCCTGCGCGATGCCAGTGCCGAAGCGTTCGAGCGGTTGCGGGATGTGTGTGCAGAGCTGACCCAGGCCAGTGCCGATGCACCTTTCGTGCTTGGCTGTTCGGGCAGCTTGCTGGCGCGTTGGTTGATCCCACGCCTGGGACGTTTGAACGCGGACCTGCCGGACCTGCGCCTGCACCTGTCGGCGGGTGACGGTGATCTCGATCCTCGCCGCCCAGGACTGGATGCCCTGCTGGTGTTCGCCGAGCCACCCTGGCCCGCCGACATGCAGGTGTATGAATTGGCCAGTGAACGCATCGGCCCGGTGATGAGCCCACGGTTTGCCGGCTACGAGCGCTTGCGCCAGGCACCCGCCCAGGCCTTGTGTGATGAAGCGTTGTTACACACCACGTCTCGCCCGCAAGCCTGGCCCAGTTGGGCGCAGCAACACGGCATTGCGCCCGACGCGTTGAAACACGGCCAGGGGTTCGAGCATTTGTATTATTTGCTGGAGGCAGCGGTGGCAGGATTAGGTGTTGCGATTGCGCCAGAACCGCTGGTGGCAGAGGACCTGCGCGCGGGTCGCCTGGTGGCGCCGTGGGGTTTCAGCAAAACCCCGGCGCACCTGGCGTTGTGGCTACCCAAGCGCGCCGCAGACGGGCGCGCCGGGCAACTGGCGCAATGGCTCAAGGCTGAGCTGTTACGCCAGCCTGGCCGGTAAAACTATCAGTCACCGCGTTTGCACAGCAGGTAGGCTGCCAGCAGGCCCAGTGCACCGACAGCGACGCCGGCTGTGGTCCATGGGTGCTCTTGTGCGTAATCGCGGGTTGCAACACCGGTTTCGCGGATTTTGACTTTGCTTTCTTCGTAGGCATCGCTGATCAGATGACGGGAGTGCTTGAGGGCATTCTCGGCATTGCTTTTCAGGGCCTTCAGCGTTTTGCGCGACTCGTCGGACGCATCGTCCTTGAGGCTCTCAAGTGACTTGAGCAGGCTCGAAATCTCGGCTTCCATGCTTTCCAGCGACGCTTTGCGTAAAGAAGTGTTGGCCATGTGGACTCTCCTGAAATGATTGAGTGGCGTGTGTAGATACCGACTGCGGCCGTTTCAGAAAGTGCAGTAAATCTGAACTTTCGAGTAGGAATGGTCGCCAGAAGCAGTACGAACATTGACTGCTACGCTTGCTTAACGACCCTTAGGAGAACTGCCATGAGTGATCATCACACCTACAAGAAAGTCGAATTGGTCGGCTCGTCTGCCACCAGCATTGAAGACGCGATCAACAATGCCTTGGCCGAAGCCAACAAAAGCATCAAGCACCTGGAATGGTTCGAGGTGACCGAAACCCGTGGTCATATCAAGGATGGCAAGGCGGCACACTTCCAAGTCACCCTCAAAGTGGGGTTCCGTATTGCCAGTAGTTGATCACCTCGGTTGAACTTGCCGACTGGCCGATTGCCATAACCTGCGCTACAACCAATGGGTGCCGACGCCACGCGCGTCGGCACGCTCTTTTAGATCAGCGCAAGGAAAGTAACGGATGAAGAAGTTCCTGTTAGCGGTAGGTTTGTTGAGCATTGCAGGCACAGCCCTGGCGGCGGGCAAGCCTTGTGACGAGCTGAAAAGCGAAATTGCAGCGAAAATCGACGCCAAGGGCGCTTCGGGTTATTCGCTGGAAGTGGTAGACCAAGGCGCTGCGCCGAGCGATCACACCGTGGTCGGCAGCTGCGAAGGTGGTACCAAGGAAATTGCCTACAAGCGCGGTTAATCCCGTGTTGCAGACATAAAAAACCGACGCAAGCGCGTCGGTTTTTTTTCGCCTGAAGGTTTTAGCCCTTCATCAACTGCGCCAGTAACTCGTAGGAATGAATCCGGTCGGCGTGTTCGTACAGGTCGCAGGTGAAGATCAGCTCATCAGCGCCGGTCTGCTCGATCAACACCTCCAGTTTGGCGCGGATCTTCGCCGGGCTACCGACCATGGCCAGGCCGAGGAAGCTACCCACTGCGTCTTTCTCATGGGGCAGCCACAGGCCGTCCATGGTTTTCACCGGTGGGCGCTGCACCAGGCTTTGCCCGCGCATCAGCGCCAGGATGCGTTGATACACGGAGGTGGCCAGGTAGTCGGCCTGTTCATCGGTGTCCGCCGCCACCAACGGAATGCCGAGCATCACGTAGGGTTTGTCCAGCACGGCTGAAGGCTTGAAGTGGTTGCGGTACACGCGAATCGCCTCATGCATCAGGCGTGGTGCGAAGTGCGAAGCGAAGGCGTAGGGCAAGCCGCGCTCCCCAGCCAGCTGTGCGCTGAACAGGCTGGAACCCAGCAGCCACACGGGCACATTGGTGCCGGTACCCGGTACGGCAATGATCCGTTGATCGGGCGTGCGTGGGCCGAGGTAGGCCATCAACTCGGCGACATCTTCCGGGAATTCATCGGCGCTGCCGGAACGCTCGCGGCGCAGGGCGCGGGCGGTCATTTGATCAGAGCCGGGCGCACGGCCCAGGCCGAGGTCGATACGGCCAGGGTAGAGACTCTCCAGAGTGCCGAACTGCTCGGCGATCACCAAGGGCGCGTGGTTGGGCAGCATCACGCCACCGGAACCGACACGAATGGTCGAAGTGCCACCGGCCAGGTACCCCAGCAGCACCGAGGTCGCGGAGCTGGCGATGCCGTCCATGTTGTGGTGTTCGGCCACCCAGAAACGGTTGTAGCCGAACTTTTCCACATGTTGGGCCAGGTCCAGGGAATTGCGCAGCGACTGCGCCGGACTGCCATTGGCCCGCACGGGCACCAGGTCGAGGGTCGAGAACTTTACGTCGGACAGCGATTTCATAAGCCTGCTTCTCCAAGGGGGCCGCAGGCTTTTTAGACGAACCAAAACCTGCCGCTTCATGTGCATACCTATGCAATGAGGGCATATACCCGAGATTCAATAGTTGAGTCGGAAATTTCCTACTGAATCGCTCGGTTTCTCCGACAAGATGAACTTTGCCACGCCGTCTATCCTCAGAACCCTTACTGACGTAAAACCACCGTTCGAGGAGACCGCTATGAGTATCGTTAAAAAAGCATCCGCGCATTGGGAAGGTGACCTGAAGACTGGCCTGGGTTCCATTTCCACGGAAACCGGCGTACTGCGCGAAGCGCCCTACGGCTTCAAGGCCCGTTTCGAAGGCGGCAAGGGTACCAACCCGGAAGAACTGATCGGTGCGGCCCATGCGGGCTGTTTCTCCATGGCATTTTCCATGATTCTCGGCGATGCCGGGCTCAAGGCTGACAGCATCGACACCCAGGCCGAAGTGACCCTGGACCAGGTGGACGGCGGTTTCGCGATCACTGCGGTGCACCTGGTCCTCAAGGCCAAGATTCCGGGCGCAAGCCAGGCGCAGTTTGATGAGCTGAGTAAAAAGGCCAAGGAAGGGTGCCCGGTGTCCAAGGTGCTGAATGCAAAAATCAGCCTGGATGCCACGCTCGTAAACTGACACCGCTAAACCGGTAGCAGCCGGCTTCTGTGTGAGCTGGCTTGCCTGCGAAAGCATCACCTCGGAGTCACTGCGAAGCCGAGGCAACTGCATCGCGGGCAAGCGCGGCTCCCACAGAGGTTCGTTCCGACATTTAGTTATGCGTTAAATCAGAACTCGTGTTTCACCGATGTGGTCCTATAGCCTATGCAGCCTTAGCCGCACACCCGTGCGCAATGCATTTAGGGAGCTTCAAACATGAAACGTTTTGCCTTGGCGATCATCTGCGGTGTATTGGCCACATCGGCTGTGGCCGCACCAAAAGACTGTGAAGAGCTCAGGAAAGAGATCGAGGTCAAGATCCAGGCTAATGCGGTTCCGTCCTACACCCTGGAGATCGTCAGCAAGGAAGAAGCCGACAAGCACGACAGCGCCATGGTTGTCGGCAGCTGTGAGAACGGCACCAAGGCCATCGTCTACCAGAAGAACAACGACTGATCAGATGCAGTTGACGCTGCGTTCCTCCGCGAGCAACTGACGCGCCGAGTCATACAACCGGATATTGGGTGTGAAGGCCAACGAGCGTCCTTCCAGCACATAGCGCTGGCCGGCCTGGAAGTGGTCGTATTCCAGGGTCATGAAGCAGGTGCGGTACATCATCTGGCTCAGCCCACCCAAACCGCCACCTGCCGGGACTTCAAAGTCGAAGCGCACCATCAGTTCATGATGGCCGGGCGGGAACTGGAAGAAACGCCCGTCATCCAGGTTCTTGCCGTCCAGGCGCTGCGCCATCACCAGCTTGGAGCCCGGCGTTGGCGTGGTGAAATCGACCCAGGCTTGCTGCGGATCCGCCGGTGGAACGGGGGTAATCGTGCAGGCACTGAGGAACAAAGCGGCGACGGGAAACAAGAGCTGACGCATGGCAGGCACTCGACGGAAGGAGAGAATGGAGCCCGGCGCCGACGGCAGCAGGCTCCCTATGAGTATAAACACGTCATGCCATGGAAAAATTCCGCACAGGCACGATAGTCTGGCGAGCAAATTACCCAGGAGTGGTCGGTGCATGGTCAGGCGTTTTCTTCCAGGGTTGATGGTTGTGCTGCTCAGCGGCTGCTCCAGTGTCAGTTACTACGGTCAATTGGCCAGCGGTCAGTGGCAGTTGCTGCGGGCCAGGGAGCCGGTGGCTCAGGTGATTGCCGACCCCTCCCGCCCTGCCTTATTGCGCGAGCACCTGGTGCAATCGCAAAAGGCGCGCACGTTCGCCAGTGAACACCTGCACCTGCCTGACAACCAGAGTTACAGGTTGTACGCCGACATCGGCCGGCCCTATGTGGTCTGGAACGTATTTGCCACGCAGGAATTTTCCCTGTCCCCCGAAACCCATTGCTTCCCCATCGCCGGCTGTGTGGCCTATCGCGGCTACTACAACCAGGGCGCGGCGCGTGGCGAGGCTGCGTTGTTGAAGCAGCAGGGCATGGACGTCTCGATAGGCGGCGTCGAGGCGTATTCCACCTTGGGTTGGTTCAACGACCCGATCATGAATTCAATGATGAACTGGGGCGATGAACGCCTGGCCACGCTGATCTTCCATGAGCTGGCGCACCAGCGTTTCTATGTGAAGGACGACACCGAGTTCAATGAGTCGTTTGCCAATTTCGTCGAGCAGGAAGGTACACGCCAATGGCGCGCTGCACGGGGGCTGGCGCCTGATAGCTTGTCCACGTCCAAACAGCGTGACCAGTTTATCCAGTTGGTCCTCGATACCCGTCAACGCTTGCAAAAACTCTACGCCCAACCCTTGGCTGAGGATGCGATGCGTCAAGCCAAGGCGGCGCAATTCGAGCGTTTGCGCAGCGATTACCGGCGACTGCGCGATAGCCAATGGGGCGGCGATAAACGTTATGACGCCTGGATCAGCCAGCCCATGAACAATGCGCGGCTGTTGCCATTTGGGCTGTACGACCAGTGGGTGCCGGCGTTTGCGGCGTTGTTTGCGCGGGAAGGTGGGGATTGGGTGGGGTTTTATAAGGCGGTGGAGCGATTGGGAGGGTTGTCGGTGGAGCAGCGCAAGGCGGCGTTGAGGCAGTTGGAGGGTGTTGGTCGTTAGGGACCTATCGCCAGCAAGCCGGCTCCTACAGGATTTCGCGATCTTTGTAGGAGCCGGCTTGCCGGCGATAGCAGTCTCAAGGCCGCTGCAAAAACGCCTGGTGCATCTCATCCAACGTCTCAAAATGCCAGGTCGGCGCCTCGGCATTCAATTCTTCAAAGCTGCCAAACCCATACCCCACCGCTGCCGAATCCAGCCCATTGCTGCGCGCACCGATCAGGTCGTGCTTGCGGTCACCAATCATCAGGGTGGTGGCCGGGTCCAGATGTTCTTCGCTGATCAAATGGGCAATCAGCTCGACCTTATTGGTGCGTGTGCCATCCAATTCGCTGCCGTAGATCACCTTGAAGTGCTTGGCGAAATCGAAATGCCGGGCGATCTCGCGGGCAAATACCCACGGCTTGGACGTCGCCACGTACAGCTGGCGACCTTGGCCGCCCAGGTCTTCCAACAGCGGCATCACGCCGTCGAACACACGGTTTTCATACAGGCCGGTGACCTTGAAACGCTCGCGATAGAAATTCACCGCTTCCCAGGCCTTGGCCTCGTCAAAGCCGTAGAACTGCATGAAGGCTTGCAGCAAGGGTGGGCCGATGAAGTGTTCCAGCTTGGTCAGGTCCGGCTCATCAATGCCGAGTTTGCCGAGGGCGTACTGGATCGAGCGGGTGATGCCTTCGCGCGGGTCGGTGAGGGTGCCATCCAGGTCGAACAGCACGGTTTGGTAGTGCAGGGTCATCGGTCAAATCCTTCAGCCAGGTGCAGGTCTTTGAGCTTCACGTAGTTCGCGGCGCTGTAGGTGAAAAAGGCGCGTTCCTTGTCAGTCAGCGGGCGGATTTGTTTAACCGGGCTGCCCACGTACAAAAAGCCGCTTTCGAGTTTCTTGCCTGGCGGCACCAGGCTGCCAGCGCCGATGATCACGTCGTCTTCCACCACCGCGCCGTCCATCACGATGCTGCCCATGCCGATCAGGATGCGGTTGCCCACCGTGCAGCCATGCAGCATGACTTTGTGGGCGATGGTCACATCGTCGCCAATCAACAGCGGGAAGCCGTCCGGGTTAAAGGGACCGGCGTGGGTGATGTGCAGCACGCAGCCGTCCTGCACGCTGGTGCGCACACCGATGCGGATGCGGTGCATGTCGCCGCGGATCACGGTCAGCGGCCAGACCGAGCTGTCGGCGCCGATTTCAACATCGCCGATCACCACCGCCGAAATATCGACAAAAGCCCCGGCGCCCAGGGCTGGCGTGTGGTTCTGATAGGTGCGAAGGGTCACGATAGCCTCTCTCTCTTCTGCTGATAGCTGCGGTGGACGTTGATTGTAATTAAGATGGCCCCATCTTTGTTCTTACATGTTTCTTCAGCCAAGGTGCCAACCGTGAGCGCGAACAACCCTCTTCTGCAGTCCTACGACCTGCCGCCGTTCTCGGCGATCCGTGCCGAGCACGTCCAGCCGGCCATCGAACAGATCCTCGCCGACAACCGTGTCGCCATCGAAGGCATCCTGCAAAGCCAGGGGAAAAATCCGACGTGGGCCGGCCTGGTCCTGGCCATGGACGAACTGAATGACCGCCTCGGTGCTGCCTGGAGCCCGGTCAGCCATCTCAATGCCGTGTGCAACAGCGCCGAACTGCGCGAAGCCTATGAAGGCTGCCTGCCGGCGTTGAGCGCCTACTCCACCGAGATGGGCCAGAACCGCGCCCTGTTCCAAGCCTTCGAAGCCTTGGCCAACAGCCCGGAAGCCGCCGGTTTCGATGTGGCGCAAAAAACTATCCTGGAACACTCGCTGCGTGACTTCCGCCTGTCGGGTATCGATCTGCCGCCGGAGCAGCAGAAACGCTACGCCGAAGTGCAGAGCAAACTGTCCGAGTTGGGCAGCAAATTTTCCAACCAGTTGCTGGACGCCACCCAGGCCTGGACCAAACACGTGACTGATGAGGCCACCCTCGCCGGCCTGACCGACTCGGCCAAGGCGCAGATGGCCGCCGCCGCCCAGGCCAAAGGCCTCGACGGCTGGCTGATCACCCTGGAATTCCCAAGCTACTACGCGGTGATGACCTACGCCCAGGACCGCGCCCTGCGTGAAGAGGTCTACGCGGCCTACTGTACCCGAGCGTCGGACCAAGGCCCGAATGCCGGTCAGAATGATAACGGCCCGGTGATGGAACAGATTCTCGACCTGCGTCAGGAGCTGGCCCAGTTGCTCGGTTACGCGTCGTTCTCCGAACTGAGCCTGGCGACCAAGATGGCCGAGTCCAGTGACCAGGTGCTGAGCTTCCTGCGCGACTTGGCCAAGCGCAGCAAGCCGTTTGCCGCCCAGGACCTGCAACAGCTCAAGGCCTACGCCGCCGAACAAGGCTGCGCCGACCTGCAAAGCTGGGACAGCGGTTTCTACGGCGAAAAACTCCGTGAGCAGCGCTACAGCGTGTCCCAGGAAGCCCTGCGCGCGTACTTCCCGATCGACAAAGTGCTGGGCGGCCTGTTTGCCATCGTGCAACGCCTGTACGGCATAGAAATCGCCGAGCAGAAAGGCTTCGACACCTGGCACCCGGATGTCCGCCTGTTTGAAATCAAGGAAAACGGCCAGCATGTCGGTCGCTTCTTCTTCGACCTCTACGCCCGCGCCAACAAACGTGGCGGAGCCTGGATGGACGGCGCCCGCGACCGTCGCCGCACGATCGACGGTGTACTGCAAAGCCCGGTGGCCAACCTGGTGTGCAACTTCACCCCGGCTGACAGCGGCAAGCCTGCCCTGCTGACCCACGATGAAGTCACCACGCTGTTCCACGAATTCGGCCACGGCCTGCATCACCTGCTGACCCGCGTTGAACACGCCGGGGTGTCCGGCATCAACGGCGTGGCCTGGGATGCGGTGGAGCTGCCGAGCCAGTTCATGGAGAACTGGTGCTGGGAGCCCGAAGGCCTGGCGCTGATCTCCGGTCACTATGAAACCGGCGAGCCATTGCCCCAGGACCTGCTGGAAAAAATGCTCGCGGCCAAAAACTTCCAGTCCGGCCTGATGATGGTGCGCCAGTTGGAGTTCTCGCTGTTCGACTTCGAACTGCACGCAACCCACGGTGATGGCCGTAGCGTGGCGCAAGTGCTGGAAGGCGTGCGCGATGAGGTGTCGGTGATGCGTCCGCCGGCCTACAACCGCTTCCCCAACAGCTTTGCGCACATCTTTGCGGGTGGTTACGCCGCGGGTTACTACAGCTACAAGTGGGCCGAAGTGCTGTCGGCGGATGCCTTTTCCAAGTTTGAGGAAGACGGCGTGCTCAATGCCGAAACCGGCCGCGCCTTCCGCGAAGCCATCCTCGCGCGTGGCGGTTCCCAGGCACCGATGGTGCTGTTCGTCGACTTCCGCGGACGTGCGCCGTCGATTGACGCACTCTTGCGTCACAGCGGCCTGAGTGAGGACGCGGCAGCATGAGTGAAGGGCCTGTGATCACCAAAAAGCAATTTATCGCCGGGGCGGTCTGCCCGGCGTGCAGTGAGCCGGACAAGCTGAAGATGTGGACCGAAGACAACGTGCCACACCGTGAATGCGTAGCCTGCGGCTATACCGATACGCTCAATGACCAGGGACTGTCGGTGCCCAAGGAATTGGGTACGCGGGTGAACACTTCGGCGTTGAAAGCGCCCGCAGACCCCAAGGTGCAGGCGGTGCAGTTCTTTCCTAATCCGAAGCTGAAAAAAGACTGATAAGTTTCATGTTCTTCGCCCTGAAACAATAGTTTCAGGGCGAGGTGCGTTACGCATTTACACCCCTCTCTTCCATGGCGTGCTCCAGGATGACAACTCCCTGTTGTTGTTTCCAAGGAGGCACCATGCCCGATCCCAATCCCCTGTTGCAGGACTATTACCTGCCGCCCTTCTCGGCTATTCGTGCCGAGCATCTCGTGCCTGCTATCAATGTGATCGTGCTGCACAGTCGCACCGAAGTCGTCCGAATTACCTCCAGCCAGCGGCACAACCCCAACTGGGATGATCTGGTGCTTGCGATGGAGGCCGTTACCTCTCGTATCGACGAGGTGTTAGTAGTGATTTCCATCCTTGACGGCGTAAACACCGATCAGGAGTGGATGGACGCCAGCGCGCAAGCCACTTTTCGGGCTGTAGAGTTCGTGAGAGAACTGACGAGTAACCGTGAGCTGTTCGACTGCTACAAAACGTTGGTTGAGAGTTCACCAGCAGCACTGTTCGATGCGTCCCGTCAGCGCTTGCTTAGGCGCACGCTGAGAAAATTTCGGCTGGCTGGTATCGAGTTGGCGCCTGCTACGCAAAAAAGACTAACGACGCTCGACCGTGAAATTGCAGGTCTCCAGCAGTTGTTCCTGGCCCAGTTGGAGGCGGCGAACAGCGCCTGGAGCAAACACATCAACGACGAATCACAGTTGCAAGGGCTCTCTGCGGCACTCAAGGCCCGTATGGCGCACAAGGCCCGTGCGGTTAACCTGCAAGGTTGGCTGATGACACTGAATGAAGAGATTTACCGGGAATGCATGGCTTACGCGCAGAATCGACTATTACGAGAGGAAATTTTCACTGCCTACAACACACGTGCTTCTGACCTGGGCCCGCACGCCGGGCACTTCGACAATGGTCCGTTACTGCAAATGCTGATGGTCCGGCGCAATCAAAAAGCCAAGCTATTGGGTTACGCCAACTTTGTTCAATTGGCACTCGAACTCCAAGTTTTGGATACCGATGCTCAAGTGCTGGCTTTTATTCGTCACCAAAGCAGGGCATTGCGCTCAGACTTTACCCATGACAAGCAAGCGATCACGACATTGGGTCGTGAGCTTGGGCTGACAGACCTGCAACCCTGGGATTGCGCCTTTCTGGCGCAGATCATTCGGCAGAGAACCAGTGGCATTACTGAAGAGGAACTGCGCGTCTATTTTCCCCTCGATACCACCTTACCTCGGCTGTTTGCGCTAGTAGGGCGTCTGTTCGACATTGAAATTATCGAAATACATGGCTTCGACTCTTGGGCGCCCTCGGTTCGCCTCTTTCAGGTACGGGGGCATGGTGAAGTGTTGGGGCAGATCTATTTCGTGCCGTATTGGCAAAATGCAGGAGATTTTCCCTACGCATTATCGTTAAGAAACCGCTGGACCACGGCTGAAAGCCGCAGAGTGCAACCAATGGTCGTGCTTTTTAGCCAGTTTGAAGGGACCCCTGACGAACCTTGTTTGCTCGGGCATCGACAGCTCAAGATCCTTTTTCATGAGTTGGGTCACTGCTTACAGCAAATGATGATGGGCTTAGGTTATCGCACCAAAATGGGCGTCGATGATTTGGGTATGGACAGTGCGGAGTTCTGCGGCCAGTTCTTTGAGCGTTGGTGTTATTCCCCTGAATGTCTTGTCTGGCTGTCCAACCACTACAAAACGGGTGCGCAACTGCCTGAGACGCTGGCTCGGCAGCAAGTGGTGTATGCCAATACCCAAGCTTCCTGGGAGCGCGCTGAGTCATTGACCATGGCGTTGTTTGATATCGAAGTACACCGCACCCAAGGCGATGGCCGCAGTATTGAGCAGGTATTTTCGAGTGCCAACGGTGAGATCGGGCACCTGCCCGCGCTGGACGTTGTGCGTTATGCCAACGGTTTCAGCCATATGGTGTCGGGATACGAGTGCGGATTTTATGCCTACCAATGGTCTGAAGTGCTGGCACGTGCAGCTTTCAAAAGGTTTGAGCAAGAAGGTATCTTCAACCCGGAGACCGGTCGCGCGTTTCGCGAATCAGTGCTCGCTCCCGGTATTTCTCGACCGTTGCTTGAGTTGGTGAATTTATTTTCAGGTGTTCCACCCGGCGACTCGGTCTGAATTCAGGAGCCAGTGTTGGCAGTGTTCATCCAACTCTTCATCGAACACAAGGCGAAGGCACTGGTGCTACATTCTCCATTGAGCAACGCCTTGCGCAACTTGGCGACATCAGCCCTCATCATGTAGCGAACACCGTTCTTGAAGCCATTGCCGTTGCCGAAGCCGCCCAGAGTCATCTCGTTCAGCGCATCCTCCTTGCTCCACCCCTGGATCACCACCCGGTACATCGCCGCCATCAGGCCGGTACGGTCAGAGCCATGCTTGCAATGCATCAGCACCGGGCCGTCGGCTTCGGCGCCGCGGATCGTTCTCAGTGCGGCCAATACGTCGGAATCGTCCACATGATCGGTGCGATAACTCAGCTGAATCTGTCGGATGCCTGGGGATTTGAGCCATTCGTTATCGGGCTCCGGCAGGAAATTAATCACGGTACCAATCTTTAGTTTTTCCAGCAGGCGCCCTGCGTTGCGATCCGGTAACTCGCTGCGATAGAGCGTCGGTGTCATTTGATAAAGGTTGTACTGCTCGCCCACAGGCTGCGCCCATTCGGCAGAACGAATAAACGTGGGCTCGTCAGCCTGTGTGTAGGCGCTGGCGAGCAGCGCTATGAGCGCCAGGCCGAGGACCGACCTCCATTGATTCTTGAGCATCTGTGACATGACCGGGCAGAGGGCTGGAGAGGGTGCTCAGCTTCGTGTGCAGGGGGTCAATGGGGCGTGAGGGGCTCGTCAAAGAATCGTTATTCGTCAGTCTTTAGTCGCTGAATCGATTCTCTACATCCTTAGCCTGCTATCATTTGTAACTATTGATTGCCGCTGCGTTCTATCTCCTTGGGTCGGTTGGATCCAATTCGCTGCTGAAAAAATCAGAAGCCGCTCCCAGAAGCCGCTCCCAGAAGCGGCTGATAAACCCGTGACCACATGATGAGGTGCCACCATGTCTGATCAAGATCAAGACAACCCCCGGCGTGACTTTTTGCGCAAATCCTTGACCTTGATCCCGGTGGTCACGGTTGCCAGCACAGGCCTTGGCGGTTCGATGCTGATGGCTACGCCCGAGCCGGCCCAGGCGGCGCCCGCCAAGCCTGTGGCGAGCGAAAAGGCCTACGAGCCCGCGTATTTCACCGCCGAGGAATGGGCGTTTATCAACGCCGCCGTCGAGCGCTTGATCCCCGCCGATGCCCAAGGCCCGGGTGCCCTGGAAGCGGGTGCGCCGGAATACATCGACCGCCAAATGAACACCCCTTACGCCAGCGGTGCGCTGTGGTTCATGCAGGGCCCGTTCAACGCCGATGCGCCGCCGGAAATGGGCTGGCAAAGCAAACTGGTGCCCAAGGACATCTATCGCCTGGGCATTGCCGCGACGGATGCCTGGTCGAAGGCGTTCAACGGTAAGGTTTTTGCTGCGCAAGACAGCGCTACCCGAGACGATATGTTGCACCGTCTCGAAGCCGGCGGCAGTGAAGTGACCGCGCATTTTGACGCGGTGCCCCCGAAGATTTTCTTCAACCTGTTGCTGCAAAACACCAAGGAAGGGTTCTTCTGCGACCCGATACACGGCGGCAACAAAGGCATGGTCGGCTGGACCATGATCGGCTTCCCCGGCGCCCGCGCCGATTTCATGGACTGGGTGGAACGCAACGAGCAGTACCCCTTCCCGGCCGTTTCAATCCGCGGCGAGAGGGCATAAGCGTGGCGACCATCATGAAGAAAGTGGATGCAGTGATCGTAGGCTTCGGCTGGACCGGCGCGATCATGGCCAAGGAACTGACGGAAGCGGGCCTCAACGTGGTTGCGCTGGAGCGCGGCCCGATGCAGGACACGTACCCGGACGGCAACTATCCCCAGGTCATCGACGAATTGACCTACAGCGTGCGTAAGAAGCTCTTTCAGGACATCTCCAAGGAGACGGTGACCATTCGTCATAGCGTGAATGATGTTGCCCTGCCTAACCGTCAGTTGGGTGCATTCTTGCCGGGTAACGGCGTGGGCGGCGCGGGCCTGCACTGGTCGGGGGTGCATTTCCGTGTCGATCCGATAGAACTGCGTATGCGCAGCCACTACGAGGAACGCTACGGTAAAAACTTCATTCCCAAGGACATGACCATCCAGGACTTCGGCGTGAGCTATGAAGAGCTGGAGCCGTTTTTCGACTATGCGGAAAAAGTCTTCGGTACGTCCGGCCAAGCCTGGACCGTGAAGGGCCAGTTGGTCGGCGAAGGCCGTGGCGGCAACCCTTATGCACCGGATCGCTCCAACCCGTTCCCATTGGAAGCGCAGAAGAACACCGTCTCCGCACAGCTGTTTCAGAAAGCGGCGGCCAGCGTCGGGTATAAGCCTTACAACCTGCCGTCAGCCAATACCTCGGGCCCCTACACCAACCCTTATGGTGCGCAGATGGGCCCGTGCAATTTCTGCGGCTTCTGCAGTGGCTACGTGTGCTACATGTATTCCAAGGCCTCGCCGAACGTGAATATCCTGCCGGCGCTGCGCCAGGTGCCGAACTTTGAGCTGCGGCCCAATTCCCACGTGCTCAAGGTCAACCTCGACAGCACGAAGAGCAAAGCCACCGGTGTGACCTACATCGACGCCCAGGGCCGCGAATGCGAGCAACCGGCGGACTTGGTGATCCTAGGCGCGTTCCAGTTCCATAACGTGCGTTTGATGCTGCTCTCCGGTATCGGCAAGCCGTACGACCCGATTACCAATGAAGGCGTGGTGGGCAGGAACTTCGCCTACCAGAACATGGCAACCATCAAGGCGTTCTTCGACAAGGACACCCACACCAATAACTTCATCGGTGCGGGCGGCAATGGCGTGGCCATCGATGACTTCAACGCTGACAACTTCGACCACGGGCCCCACGGCTTTGTGGGCGGTTCGCCGATGTGGGTCAACCAGGCTGGCAGCCGACCCATTGCCGGCACCTCGAACCCGCCGGGTACTCCGGCCTGGGGCAGCGCCTGGAAGCGCGCCACCGCCGATTACTACACCCACCAAGTGTCGATGGATGCCCATGGCGCCCATCAATCCTACCGGGGCAACTACCTGGATCTGGACCCGGTTTACCGCGACGCCTACGGCCTACCGTTGCTGCGCATGACGTTCGACTGGCAGGAAAACGACATCAAGATGAACCGCTTCATGGTCGAGAAAATGGGCAAGGTCGCCGAGGCGATGAACCCCAAGGCGATTGCGGTGTTGGGCAAAAAGGTCGGTGAGCACTTCAACACGGCGTCCTACCAGACCACCCACCTCAACGGCGGCGCGATCATGGGCACAGACCCGAAAACCAGCGCGCTGAACCGTTATCTGCAGTGCTGGGATGTGCACAACGTGTTTGTCCCAGGCGCATCCGCTTTCCCACAAGGTTTGGGCTATAACCCTACCGGCCTGGTGGCGGCGCTGACCTACTGGTCGGCCCGGGCAATCCGCGAGCAGTACCTGAAAAACCCCGGCCCACTGGTTCAGGCATAAGGAGCGATGACCATGAGAGCACTTGTTATCGCCACCTTCGCCCTTTTCAGCAGTTGCTCAGTGAGCGCCGCAGAAACCGACGTGATCAAGCAAGGCGAATACCTGGCACGCGCCGGTGACTGCGTGGCCTGCCACACTGCCAAGGGTGGCAAGCCCTTCGCCGGTGGCCTGCCAATGGAAACCCCCATTGGCGTGATCTATTCCACCAACATCACGCCGGACAAGACCGGCCTGGGCGACTACAGCTTCGAAGACTTCGACAAGGCCGTGCGCCATGGCGTCGCCAAGAGCGGTAGTACCCTTTACCCAGCGATGCCCTACCCGTCTTATGCTCGCGTCAGCGACAGCGACATGAAGGCGTTGTACGCGTACTTCATGAAGGGCGTTGAGCCCGTTGCCCAGGAGAACAAGGACAGCGATATTCCCTGGCCCTTGAGCATGCGTTGGCCGCTGGCGGCGTGGCGCTGGATGTTCGCGCCGGCTGTCGAGGAGCCCCCGGCGCTAGCCACTGCCGACCCGGTGATCAGCCGCGGCGCCTATTTGGTGGAGGGCCTCGGCCACTGCGGCGCTTGCCATACGCCACGGGCGTTGACCATGCAGGAAAAAGCCCTGAGCGCCACTGACGGCAACGCTTTCCTGTCCGGCAGCGCGCCGCTGGAAGGCTGGATTGCCAAGAGCCTGCGCGGTGACCACAAGGACGGCCTCGGCAGTTGGAGCGAGGAGCAACTGGTGCAATTCCTCAAGACCGGTCGCAGTGATCGCAGCGCGGTGTTTGGCGGCATGAGCGATGTTGTCGTCCATAGCATGCAGTACATGTCGGAAAATGACCTGACGGCTATCGCCCGTTACCTCAAGAGCCTGCCGGCGGCGGACCCCAAGGATCAGCCGCACCAGTACGACAAGCAGGCAGCTGATGCCCTGTGGAAAGGCGACGACAGTCAGCGCGGCGCCTCGGTGTACATCGACAACTGCGCCGCCTGCCACCGTACCGATGGCCATGGTTATACACGTGTGTTCCCGGCGTTGGCGGGCAACCCTGTGCTGCAGACGGCGGATGCCACGTCATTGATCAACATCGTGTTGAACGGCGGCACTTTGCCGGCGACCCACACGGCGCCATCCACCTTCACCATGCCGGCGTTCGCCTGGCGCCTGTCGGATCAGGAAGTGGCCGATGTGGTCAGTTTCATTCGTGGCAGTTGGGGCAACAAGGGCGCGCCAGTCAACGCCAGCGAAGTGGCGGACCTGCGCAAGAACGATATGCGCACCACCTCCGGCGATGACTTGGGGCAGGTGACACAAAAGCACTGATCCTTCCCTGGCCGCCAAACGGCACTGGTCAGAAACCTTGCGCCTCGATACTGTATATAAAAACAGTATCGAGGCGCTTTCATGTCTACTCCGCTGCCACCCCGAGGCCGGGGCACGGCCACCAACCTGCATAACCGCTTTGCGCCCACGGTCAGCGTGGTCGAGGATGACGGCTGGTTCCAGGAAGTGCCGCCGACCCAGGGCACCGAAGTGCGCATAGAGACGGCCAAGACCATCATCACCCGCAACAACTCGCCGGACTTGCCGTTTGATCGCTCGATCAACCCCTACCGTGGCTGCGAGCACGGCTGTATCTACTGCTATGCACGGCCCAGCCATGCTTATTGGGACATGTCGCCGGGGTTGGATTTCGAGACCCGGTTGATCGCCAAGACCAACGCCGCCAATGTGCTGGAACAGCAACTCTCGAAGCCGGGCTACGTGTGTGCGCCGATCAACCTGGGATCCAATACCGACCCGTACCAGCCGATCGAGCGCGAGTACAAGATCACCCGGCAAACCCTGGAAGTCCTGCTGCGCTATCGCCACCCGATAACGATCATTACAAAAGGATCGCTGATTTTGCGCGATCTGGACCTGCTCACCGAACTGGCCCGCCAGCGACTGGTGGCCGTGATGATCAGCCTTACCAGCCTGGACGACGAACTCAAGCGCATCCTGGAGCCACGTACCGCGGCGCCCAAGGCGCGGTTGCGGGCGATCCGGGTGATGCGCGACGCGGGGATCCCGGTGGGTGTGCTGTGTTCGCCGATGATTCCAATGATCAACGACAGTGAGCTGGAGAGCCTGTTGACCGAAGCCCACGCGGCGGGCGCGCAAAGTGCGGCGTACATGATGCTGCGCCTGCCCCTGGAGGTGGCGCCATTGTTCGAGGAGTGGCTGGCGGCCCATTACCCGCAACGCGCGGCCCATGTCATGAGCCTGGTGCGCCAGGTGCGCGGTGGTGAGGTGTATGACAGCCGCTTTGGTGTGCGCATGCGTGGTGAAGGCCCGTTTGCCGATCTGCTCGCCCAGCGCTTCAGCAAGGCGATCAAACGCCTGGGGCTCAACCGGCGAGAAGGCTTCAACCTGGATTGCAGCGCCTTTTGTCCACCCGGCAGACAGATGGCTTTGTTGTAGACTGAACAGGTGGAATGCCCTGTTCTTGTAGGAATAGTCGCGTTTTGACATCACTGAAACCCGCGTCCTAGAGCGGTTCATTCAGTTTGAGTTAAGTTTCGACGGTTACCTTGTTCAGCGAGTGACTGATGAGTCGGCACTCTGGCCCCTGGCGTTTTACAACTTTTCCACTGGCCAAGCGTCGAACTGACCTGAAAACTCCCCTGCATTAATCAAGAGGATGAATCATGAGTGACAAGGATAAACAGCCGTTGGCTGCGTCGGCTTCTGCCTCTCCAGTGGCGGAAACCGCCGATGCAGCGCTAAAGCATATCGTTGACGGCTTTTTGCATTTCCATCACGACGTCTTCCCTCAGCAGGAAGAACTTTTCAAGAAACTCGCCACGGCCCAGAGCCCACGGGCGATGTTCATTACCTGCGCCGACTCGCGCATCGTGCCTGAGCTGATCACCCAAAGCTCGCCGGGCGATCTGTTCGTGACGCGTAACGTCGGCAACGTCGTACCGCCTTATGGGCAGATGAACGGCGGTGTTTCCACGGCCATCGAGTACGCCGTCCTTGCCCTGGGCGTGCAGCACATCATCGTTTGCGGGCACTCCGATTGCGGCGCTATGCGTGCGGTCCTCAACCCCGCCAGCCTGGAGAAGATGCCAACCGTCAGGGCCTGGCTGCGACACGCTGAAGTTGCCAAGTCCATGGTCGAGGACAACTGCGACTGCGCCAATGAAGGCGAGAGCATGAAGGTGCTGACCGAAGAAAACGTCATCGCCCAACTGCAGCATTTGCGGACCCACCCTTCCGTGGCTTCGCGCATGGCCAATGGTCAGCTGTATATCCATGGTTGGATCTACAACATCGAGACCAGCGAAATCCGCGCCTACGATGCCGACCAGTCGGCGTTCCGACCGTTGGGCGGCGACGGGCCGATCCCTTGCGCGACGCCTAAAGCGCGCTTCTAACACACTTCCCTGCCGGGTAAAGCGGTGGCTGCCATGGACGCAGCCAGGCTTTACCGCGCCCGGCGAATGCCTCGGGAGAGTCATCATGCGTGCTGCTCAATTGAAAGCTGTATTGCCACGGGAGCTGCTCGCTTCCGTGGTTGTGTTTCTGGTTGCCCTGCCCTTGTGCATGGGCATCGCGATTGCCTCGGGCATGCCGCCCGCCAAGGGCCTGATCACGGGGATCATCGGCGGCCTTGTGGTGGGTTGGCTGGCGGGCTCGCCCTTGCAGGTCAGTGGTCCGGCGGCCGGTTTGGCTGTGTTGGTATTCGAACTGGTGCGCCAGCACGGCATGCTGATGCTCGGGCCGATCCTGTTGCTGGCGGGCTTTCTGCAGCTGGTAGCCGGGCGCCTGCGCCTGGGCTGCTGGTTTCGCGTCACGGCCCCGGCGGTGGTGTACGGCATGCTGGCAGGGATTGGCGTGCTGATTGTGCTATCCCAGATTCACGTGATGCTCGACGGTGCGCCCAAACCCTCGGGGCTGGACAACCTGGCAGGCTTCCCGGCGGCGTTGGCCGAGGCGATCCCGACCCTGGGCGGTGGCCTGGGGTGGCAGGCGGGATTGCTCGGGTTGTCGACGATGCTGGTGATGTACGCCTGGGATAAATTTCGCCCACAGAAGCTGCGATTTGTACCCGGCGCCTTGTTGGGTGTGGGCCTGACCACCGTGGTCAGCCTGATGCTGGCGTTGCAGGTCAAGCGCGTGGAAGTCCCGGAGAATCTCGCCGATGCCATCGATTGGCTGCGCCCCAGCGATCTGTTGAATCTTGCAGATCCTCAACTGTTGATTGCCGCCTTTGCGGTGGCGTTTATTGCGAGTGCCGAAACCCTGCTCTCCGCTGCGGCGGTCGATCGCATGCACAGCGGTCAGCGTTCTGATTTTGACAAGGAATTGTCTGCTCAAGGTGTAGGCAACATGCTCTGCGGCCTGGTGGGTGCCTTGCCGATGACCGGCGTGATCGTGCGCAGCTCGGCCAACGTACAGGCCGGTGCTACCACGCGCCTGTCGGCGATGTTCCATGGCCTGTGGCTGCTGGCGTTCGTGCTGTTGCTGTCGAGTGTGCTGCAGAGCATCCCGGTGGCGAGCCTGGCGGGCGTGCTGGTGTACACCGGTATCAAGCTGGTGGACGTCAAGGCATTCAAGGCATTGGGACGCTATGGGCGGATGCCGATGTTCACCTATGCGGCCACGGCGCTGGCGATCATCTTTACCGACCTGCTGACCGGCGTGCTGGTGGGCTTCGGCTTGACCTTGGTCAAGCTGGCGTTCAAGGCGTCACGCCTGAAAGTGAGCCTGATCGATTTGCCCCAGGAGGGTGAAATGGAGCTGCGTCTGACGGGCGCGGCTACTTTCCTGAAAGTGCCGGCGCTGACCCAGGTGCTGTCGACGGTGCCTGCGGGGACCACCGTGCATGTGCCGTTGAGCAACTTGAGTTACATCGACCATTCCTGCCTGGAGTTGCTGGAAGAATGGGGGCGAGCCAATGCGGCCAAGGGCTCGACGCTGGTGATCGAGGCGCGTGGGTTGAAGCGAAGGCTGGAAGGTCGGGTCAGGATGACGACGGGGATAGGTTCCGCGCCAGCCTAACCACCAAGCAACCCTGTGGGAGCCGGGCAAACCCGGCTCCCACATTTGATCGTTTGCGACCCAGGAAATTAAGCCGGCTGATCCAACGCCAACTCAACCCCCAGCTGTCGCGACAGGCACGGCCAGCGCTTCCACGCGGCTTCTGTGTCCGGGCTCTTGAGCTGTTCGCGATAGGTCTCGACCGACTCCAGCGCAAAGCTGTCTTCGTTGAGCATTTCATCCACCGCGTGATGCACCGCTTCATCCAGTTGGTTGGCGAAGGTTTCGCCGATCAGCTGGTGGGCGATGACATTGGCCACGGTGGTGTCGGCCGGAATCAACGGCTGGCCAAAATGCTTGATATACAGGTCGTTGACCTCTTCGACTAGGCGATGAGCCAGGTAGGCCTCATCCAGCAGGCCGTCGAGCCCTTCGTGGCCGGCGAGGATGGCAGGCGGTTGCAGGAAGAAGTGCTCGGCAATTTTCAGCACCGGCTTGATCTGGCTTTCGATACCCGCCTCGCGGGCCACGTCGTTGGCGGCGTCCAGCAAGTCCGGGACCAGGTCGATGTAGGCGGTGACAAAGCGAGTCATGACAATGTTGCGATCACCGTCAGCCAGGGAGATGGCCGAATGCAGGTGCGGCAATTGTTTTTCCAGTTGCTGGGCAAGCTGGCCCGTGCTGGCTTCGTGTTGATGGGCACGGGAAATCTGCTCGCGCAATGCGGCGGTGTTCATGAAAGCTCCAGTGATGCAGGCGTAGGAAAAGGGAGAGGATAAGGTAGCTCGTTTATACGAGAGCCTAAGACGCATTTGTCATAATTATTTCATGGTTATGCGCCTGCGTTATATCGAATTGCCATCGTTCGTCGGATAAACGATTCCGCCCCCGGTTTTATTAGCCCCGACCGGTCATTTTTGCTCATTTGCCCCTACACATTGCGGGGTTGCAGAGCCTGTCTATACTCGGATTTGTACGCGATTAGCTGATGACGCCAGACTGCATAAGCAGGCAAGGCTAAGCGGTTGTAAGCAGTATGGAAGCCGCTCCCTTCGACGCAGGTGCAAACCGGCGGGATAACAAGAACGATAAGGGGAACCCGCAATGATGCGACATCCACACGTTTGGATGGGCCTCCTGTTGTGGTCAGTATTCGGCCAGGCACATGCCGCCTGGACAACGAATATGGCGCCAGGGGCGACAGAAGTCAGTCACGCTGTGTTCGACCTCCACATGACCATATTCTGGATCTGTGTGGTGATCGGCATCATCGTGTTTGGCGCGATGTTCTGGTCGATGATCGTTCATCGCCGGTCCACGGGCCAGGTCGCGGCCAAGTTCCACGAGAGCACTACCGTGGAGATCCTCTGGACCGTCGTGCCCTTGCTGATCCTGGTCGCGATGGCCATTCCGGCGACCAAGACCCTGATCAATATCTACGACAGCAGTGAATCGGATATCGATATCCAGGTCACCGGCTACCAGTGGAAGTGGCATTACAAATACCTGGGCCAGGACGTGGAGTTCTTCAGCAACCTGGCCACGCCCGCCGAGCAGATCCACAACCAGGCCACCAAGGGCGAACACTACCTGCTGGAAGTCGACCAGCCACTGGTGTTGCCGGTGGGCGCCAAGGTGCGCTTTTTGGTGACGGCTGCCGACGTGATCCATTCCTGGTGGGTGCCGGCGTTTGCCGTCAAGCGCGACGCCATCCCCGGCTTCGTCAACGAGGCCTGGACCCGTATCGAGAAGCCGGGCATCTACCGTGGGCAGTGCGCCGAACTGTGCGGCAAGGACCACGGTTTCATGCCCATCGTGGTCGAGGTCAAGTCCAAGGCCGACTACGACACTTGGCTCGGCGAGCGTAAGGAAGAGGCCGCCAAGCTCAAGGAACTGACCTCCAAAGAGTGGACGCTGGAAGAGCTGGTGTCCCGTGGCGACAAGGTCTACCACACCACCTGCGTGGCCTGTCACCAGGCTGAGGGCCAGGGCTTGCCGCCGATGTTCCCGGCGCTCAAGGGTTCGAAAATCGCGACAGGGCCAAAAGAAGGCCACCTGAGCCTCGTCTACCACGGCAAGCCGGGCACTGCGATGGCGGCCTTCGGCAAGCAGCTTTCGGAAGTGGATATCGCCGCCGTGGTGACCTACGAGCGCAACGCGTGGGGCAACAACAAAGGTGACATGGTCACGCCTAAAGACGTGCTGGCCATCAAGCAGGCGGAAAGCAAATGACCTACCTCAAGGCGTTTACCTCGACCCGCCCCGCCCACTCGCTTGCAGGAGAACGGCCATGAGCGCTGTGATCGATGACCATGGTCACGCCGACCATGCCCACGGCCCCGCCAAGGGGTTGATGCGCTGGGTGCTGACCACCAACCACAAAGACATCGGCACCCTGTACCTGTGGTTCGCCTTCACCATGTTTTTGCTCGGTGGCTCGTTCGCCATGGTGATCCGCGCCGAGCTGTTCCAGCCCGGCCTGCAGATTGTCGAGCCGGCGTTCTTCAACCAGATGACCACCATGCACGGCCTGATCATGGTGTTCGGCGCGGTGATGCCGGCGTTCGTCGGCCTGGCCAACTGGATGATCCCGCTGATGATCGGTGCGCCGGACATGGCCCTGCCGCGCATGAACAACTTCAGCTTCTGGCTGTTGCCGGCAGCGTTCCTGCTGCTGGTCTCGACCCTGTTCACCCCCGGCGGCGGGCCGAACTTCGGCTGGACCTTCTACGCCCCGCTCTCTACCACCTATGCGCCGGAAAGCGTGACGTTCTTCATCTTCGCCATCCACCTCATGGGCATCAGTTCGATCATGGGCGCGATCAACGTGGTCGCGACCATCCTCAACCTGCGCGCACCCGGCATGACGTTGATGAAAATGCCGTTGTTTGTCTGGACCTGGCTGATCACCGCGTTCCTGCTGATCGCGGTAATGCCGGTGCTGGCCGGTTGCGTGACCATGATGCTGATGGATATCCACTTCGGCACCAGCTTCTTCAGTGCGGCTGGCGGTGGTGACCCGGTGCTGTTCCAGCACGTGTTCTGGTTCTTCGGCCATCCCGAGGTGTACATCATGATCCTGCCGGCCTTCGGCGCCGTCAGCTCAATCATCCCGACCTTCTCGCGCAAGCCGCTGTTCGGCTACACCTCAATGGTCTACGCCACGGCGAGCATCGCGTTCCTGTCGTTCATCGTGTGGGCGCACCACATGTTCGTGGTGGGCATTCCGTTGGTGGGCGAGTTGTTCTTCATGTACGCCACCCTGCTGATCGCCGTGCCCACGGGGGTGAAGGTGTTCAACTGGGTCAGCACCATGTGGCAAGGTTCGCTGACCTTCGAGACGCCGATGCTGTTTGCCGTGGCGTTCGTGATCCTGTTCACCATCGGTGGCTTCTCCGGGCTGATGTTGGCGATTGCGCCGGCGGACTTCCAGTACCACGACACCTACTTCGTGGTAGCGCATTTCCATTACGTACTGGTGCCCGGCGCGATCTTCGGCATCTTCGCCTCGGCCTACTACTGGCTGCCGAAATGGACCGGCCACATGTACGACGAAACCCTGGGCAAGCTGCACTTTTGGCTGTCTTTCGTGGGCATGAACATGGCGTTCTTCCCCATGCACTTCGTCGGGCTGGCGGGCATGCCGCGCCGGGTGCCGGACTACAACCTGCAGTTCGCCGACTTCAACATGGTCTCGTCGATCGGCGCCTTCATGTTTGGCGCCACGCAGATCTTCTTCCTGTTTATCGTGATCAAGTGCATCCGTGGCGGCCCGCCAGCGCCGGCCAAGCCGTGGGATGGCGCCGAAGGGCTGGAATGGAGCATTCCTTCGCCTGCGCCGTACCACACGTTCACGACGCCGCCGGAGGTGAAATGAACACCTTGGTGCAGGCCGACACGGTCTCCTGTGGGAGCTGGCTTGCCTGCGATGAGAGTGTGGCAGTGGGTGGATTCGGTGCCTGGCACACTGCTATCGCAGGCAAGCCAGCTCCCACAGAAAATCAACAGCGGGGTAGTCGCCATGGCTGAGTCCGTGCCTATCAAGCGCCTGGTTACTCGGCTGCTCATCCTGGTGGTGGCGATGTTCGCCTTCGGCTTTGCCCTCGTGCCGATCTACGACGTGATGTGCAAAGCGTTCGGTATTAATGGCAAGACGGCCGGGCAGTACGAGGGTGAACAGGTTGTCGATGCTTCACGCCAGGTGCGGGTGCAGTTCCTGTCTACCAACGCCATCGATATGGTCTGGGATTTCTACGCCAAGGCTGACGAAGTGGTGGTCAACCCGGGCGCAGTGACGGAGATGCTGTTCGTGGCCCACAACCCCACCGACAAACCCATGACCGCCCAGGCCGTACCGAGTATTTCTCCGGCCGAAGCGGCGATGTACTTCCACAAGACCGAATGCTTTTGCTTCACCCAGCAAGTACTGCAGCCGGGCCAGCGCATCGAAATGCCGGTGCGCTTCATTGTCGACCGCGACATGCCCAAGGATGTGAAGCATCTGACCCTGGCGTACACGCTGTTTGATATCACTGCGCGCCAACCGCCCGTCGCTGCTCATACCGGCGGCTAGCTACTGTTTGGGGCTCAATCAGGAGAGCGAATACATGTCGACTCATGATACGTACTACGTACCAGCGCAAAGCAAATGGCCAATAATTGCCACGATTGGCATGCTGGTCACCGTGTACGGCCTGGCCGTGTGGTTCAACGACCTGAAGGCGGCGCGCCCGGAATCCCACGGCCCGTGGATCTTCTTTGTCGGCGGCCTGCTGGTGGCCTACATGCTGTTCGGCTGGTTTGGGGCGGTGATCAAGGAAAGCCGCGCCGGGTTGTACAGCGCGCAGATGGACCGGTCGTTTCGCTGGGGCATGAGCTGGTTCATTTTTTCCGAAGTGATGTTCTTTATCGCGTTCTTCGGAGCACTGTTTTACGTGCGGCACATGTCCGGCCCGTGGCTAGGGGGTGAAGGGCACAAGGGCATTGCGCACATGCTGTGGCCGAACTTCGAGTTTGCCTGGCCGTTGCTCAACAACCCCGACCCCAAGATGTATCCCGCGCCGGAGGGCACCATCAGCCCCTGGGGCCTGCCATTGGTCAACACCATCTTGCTGGTGAGTTCCAGCGTGACCATCACCATCGCCCACCATGCGCTGCGCAAAGGCCATCGCGGTGCGCTGAAGATCTGGCTGGCGATCACGGTGTTGCTGGGCCTGGCATTCCTGGGGTTCCAGGCTGAGGAGTACATCCACGCCTATAAAGAGCTGGGCCTGACCCTGGGCTCGGGCGTGTATGGCGCGACGTTCTTCATGCTCACCGGCTTTCACGGCGCCCACGTCACCATCGGCACGATCATTCTGTTCGTGATGTTGATGCGCATCCTCAAGGGGCATTTCAATGCCGAGCACCAGTTCGGTTTCGAGGCGGCCAGTTGGTATTGGCACTTTGTGGATTTGGTGTGGATCGGGCTGTTTTTCTTCGTCTATGTGCTGTGAGCCGACTTACCACGGCGCATGAGACACCAATTGGCCGCTGAAGAACCCCCAGGTGATCAAACCCAGGGTAATCACGGCCAGTATCACACGCACAGTCAGGGCGTTGACGAGGCGATCGGAGTTGCCCTCGTCCTTGACCAAGAAGAACAAGCCACTGAACAGACTCACAACGGTCGCGATCAGCATCAGGGCAATGGCGGCTTTGAGCATGGTCTGGCTCCAATGGGATGGGCGGGCAATGAAAACAAGTATAGCCAGCGCCGCAAAACGCTTTCGTCCAGGGATCGCACCTACCTTAGTGGTGCTGGTACTGCTGCCGTTGATGGTCGGCCTGGGGCTCTGGCAACTGTCTCGTGGCCATGAAAAGCAGCTGCTGGTGGACAGTTATACCGAGCGGCGCGCGGCGGATCCGATCAGCAGTGTGCAACTCAACGACATGGCTGACCCGGCCTTTCGCCGTGTGCGTTTGCGCGGGCAATTCGATGCCGAACACAGCGTTTTTCTCGACAACCGCATGCGCGACGGCAAGGCCGGCGTTGAGTTGCTGCAACCTTTCCATGACCAGGCGAGCGGCCTGTGGCTGTTGCTCAATCGCGGTTGGTTGCCCTGGCCGGACCGGCGCACGCCACCCGTTTTCAGCACGCCTGAGCAACCCTTGAACCTGGATGCCTGGGTGTATGTCGCCCCCGGCGAAACCTTCCAGTTGCACGCCGACCCGGCGGGTGCGCAATGGCCGCGCTTGCTGACAGCGCTGCACCCTGCCGCGTTGTGGGCAGAGCTGGGGCGCAGCGGGTTTGCCTACGAGCTGCGGGCCGAAGCCGGCCCGGGCACCTACGAAACCACTTGGCCGATCGTGGCCATGGGCCCGGAAAAACATTTGGCGTATGCCGTGCAGTGGCTCGCCATGTCGCTGGCGTTGCTGGCGCTTTATCTCTACCTCGGATGGCACAACAAAAAGGAGAAGCCCCATGGGAGCGGCCATGAATCCACTCAACATGTCTGAGGTGCCTGACCGGCGCAAAGGCCGTTGGCAACTGATTCTGATCCTGATGATGGTGATCGGCCCGATGGCGCTGGCCACCTTCATGTACAAGCTGCAGTTCTGGGTGCCGGAAAGTCGCAGCTATCACGGTGAGATGATCGGCAACGGCCAGACCCGCGCCGACATTGGCGTGCAGGCCGATGAGCAACGTTGGCAACTGCTGGTGACCGCGCCCGCCGCCTGTGCTGCCGATTGCCAGCAACTGGTGTACCTCGCGCGGCAATTGCAGATCGGCCTGGGGCGCGATGCCTCCCGCGCCAGCCATGCCTTGGCCAGTGCGCAGCCGCTGGGCAGCGATTATGACGCCAAGCTCAAGGCTGAATACCCGCAGCTGCAACGCTTCACGCTGGACCTGTCGACCTTCAGCAAAAACGCCGGTGCACTAGGCGATGCACAGCTGTGGATCGTCGACCCCCACGGCAACCTGGTGCTGCGCTATGACGCCAAGGTCAAGGGCAAGGACTTGCTCAACGACCTGCGCCACCTGCTGAAACTGTCCAACATCGGATAAGGGCATCGTCATGGCCAAACCTGGATTTCGCCTCGCGTTGTTTGCCACCTTGCTGGCGTTGATCGTCGTGCTGCTTGGCGCCTATACGCGCCTGACCCACGCCGGCCTCGGCTGCCCGGACTGGCCCGGCTGCTACGGCTTTATCAGTGTGCCCAAGACCGAAGCCCAGTTGGCCCATGCCGAGCTGCACTTCCCCGATACGCCGGTGGAGGCGGATAAAGGTTGGGCGGAGATGACGCATCGCTATTTCGCCGGCACCTTGGGCTTGCTGATCGTGCTGCTGGCCGCGCGTTCGTGGAGCCATCGGCGCGATCCTGGCCAGCCGGTGAAGTTGCCGCTGTTCGTGCTGGCGGTAGTGTTCGCCCAGGCGGCGTTTGGCATGTGGACGGTAACGCTGAAGCTGTGGCCGCAGGTGGTCACGGGGCATTTATTGGGCGGTTTTGCGACCTTGAGCCTGCTGTTCCTGCTGACACTGCGGCTGTCTGGCGTATTGCCCGCGTTGATCGTGCCCAAGCGCCTGCAGTATTGGGCGACGGCGGGGCTGGTACTGGTGATCGGGCAGATTGCGTTGGGTGGCTGGGTCAGTTCGAACTATGCGGCGGTGGCCTGTATCGATTTGCCGACCTGCCATGGCGAATGGTGGCCGGCAGCGGATTTCGCCAATGGCTTCCACCTCACCCAGCACATCGGTCCCAACTACCTGGGCGGGCAGTTGGACAGTGAGGCGCGCACCGCCATCCACCTCACCCACCGCATTGGCGCCGTCATCGTCAGCCTGGTGCTACTCGGCCTGGCCTGGCAGTTGCGTGCCGTCGGCATGACGCGGTTGGCGGGCTTGCTGCTGATTGCCCTGGCGGCGCAACTCTGCCTGGGCTTGAGCAACGTGTATTTCCACTTGCCGCTGCCGGTTGCGGTCGGGCACAACGCTGGCGGTGCGGCCTTGTTGCTGACGCTGGTGTTGGTCAACTATCACGCGCGCACCAGCCTGGTCCGGTTGCGCAATCAACTGCCGTTCGGCTGGCGGTTTATCCCGCGCAAACACGTATCGGGCCTCATTACCCTTAAAGGAGAGATGCCATGGCGACCTTGATCGGCGCGCACCACCGCCAGGCGATCTGGCGTGACTACCTGGAGCTGACCAAGCCGAAGGTGGTGGTGCTGATGCTCATCACCTCGCTGGTTGGGATGTTCCTGGCGACCCGCGCCGGCGTGCCGTGGACGGTGCTGGTGTTTGGCAACCTGGGGATTGCCCTGTGTGCGGGCGGCGCGGCGGCGGTCAACCATGTGGTGGATCGGCGCATCGACGCGGTGATGGCGCGCACACACAAGCGGCCGTTGGCCGAGGGGCGGGTGTCGCCGCTGGCGGCGTTGGCGTTTGCATTGTTTCTGGCTGTTGCAGGATTGGCGCTGTTGCTGGCGTTCACCAACCCGCTGGCGGCGTGGCTGACGCTGGCCTCGCTGCTCGGTTATGCGGTGATCTACACCGGCTTTCTCAAGCGTGCGACGCCGCAAAATATCGTTATCGGAGGCCTGGCCGGCGCTGCGCCGCCACTGTTGGGTTGGGTCGCCGTCACCGGGCACGTCAGCGCCGAACCCCTGCTGCTGGTGCTGATCATCTTCGCCTGGACGCCGCCGCACTTCTGGGCCCTGGCCATCCATCGCAAGGAGGAATACGCCAAGGCGGATATTCCGATGCTGCCGGTCACCCATGGCGAGCACTACACCAAGGTGCACATCCTGCTCTACACCTTCGCCCTGCTGGCAGTGAGCCTGATGCCCTATGTGATCCATATGAGCGGCCTGCTGTACCTTGCGTGTGCACTGGTATTGGGCGGGCGCTTTCTGCAATGGGCCTGGGTGTTGTACCGTGGCGGTCGGCCGCACGCGGCGATCAACACCTTCAAGTACTCTATCTGGTACTTGCTGCTGCTGTTTATCGCCCTGCTCGTAGACCACTACTTACTGTTGAACCTATGACTCGAACTCAAAAAACTGTCTTCATCCTGGTGGCCCTGGTGGCATTGATCATGGGCCTGACCGTCAATAAAGTGCTCTCGGGCAAGGGCCAGGGCGACCCCACCGCCTTGATCGACGCCGGCATCATCCTGCTGCCGCAAAGCCGCCAGCTGCCGCCAGTGAGCATGACCAACCAGGAAGGCCAGCCGGTGGTGGTCAATGAGTTGAAAGGCAAGTGGAGCCTGCTGTTTTTCGGCTACACCTT
This sequence comes from Pseudomonas sp. AC112, assembly GCF_979253545.1. Lineage (NCBI taxonomy): Bacteria > Pseudomonadati > Pseudomonadota > Gammaproteobacteria > Pseudomonadales > Pseudomonadaceae > Pseudomonas > Pseudomonas sp. AC112. Next base: position 2,180,089 of record NZ_CEEDCM010000001.1, on the reverse strand, counting down.
CTGCCCGGACATCTGCCCGACCACCCTCGCCCAACTGCGCCAGATCAAGAGCGAGCTGCCCAAGGACGCGGTGGATAAGCTGCAGGTGATCCTGGTCAGCGTCGACCCGAACCGCGATACGCCGACTCAGCTCAAGCAGTACCTGGGTTACTTTGATCCGCAGTTTGTCGGGTTGACCGGTGCGAATGTGGCGGAGGTGCAGAAGGTGTCGAATGCGGTGAGCATTCCGTTCATTCCGGCGGATACCAGCAAGCCCAACTATACCGTCGACCACAGCGGCAACCTGGCGCTGATCGGTCCGGACGGGACGCAGCGTGGGTTTATTCGTGCGCCGTTGAATAACCAGAAGCTCGTAGCGCAACTGCCGGTGCTGTTGCAGCGTAAATAAGCCGGACGCCAGCCCGGCCAGCACCACAAAACACATGTGGGAGCTGGCTTGTCTGCGAAAGCGGTGTGCCAGTCAACATCGCCGTCGACTGATACACCGCATTCGCGAGCAAGCCCGCTCCCACATTTTTTGATCTCCAGTGTTTGGGAGATCGAGTCAGGTCAGAACGCCGGCTTGATCGCGCCTTTGTACTTCTCTTCGATGAATTTCTTCACTTCAGGCGTGTGCAGGGCGGCAACCAGCTTCTTCACGGCGTCCGAGTCCTTGTTGTCTTCGCGGGTCACCAGGATGTTCACGTAAGGCGAGTCGCTGCCTTCGATGACCAGTGCGTCCTTGGACGGGTCCAGCTTGGCTTCCAGCGCATAGTTGGTGTTGATCAGCGCCAGGTCGACCTGGGTCAGCACGCGCGGCAGGGTGGCGGCTTCCAGTTCGCGGAATTTCAGGTTTTTGCTGTTACCGGTGATGTCCTTGATGGTCGACAGGATGTTGGTCGGGTCCTTAAGGGTGATCAGGCCGTTCTTGGCCAGCAGCAACAGCGCGCGGCCGCCGTTGGTGGCGTCGTTCGGGATCACCACGTTGGCGCCGCTTGGCAGCTCGTCCAGTTTCTTGTACTTGCTGGAGTAGGCGCCCAGGGGTTCCAGGTGCACGGCGCCAACGCTCACCAGGTGAGTGCCCTTGGCCTTGTTGAACTCATCCAGGTACGGCTGGTGCTGGAAGAAGTTGGCGTCCAGGCGCTTTTCAGCGACTTGAACGTTTGGCTGCACGTAATCGGTGAAGACTTTGACCTGCAGGTCTACGCCTTCTTTGGCGAGGGCAGGTTTCACGAATTCGAGGATTTCCGCATGGGGGACCGGCGAAGCAGCGACCGTGATGGTCTCGGCGTGGGCGGAAAACGCGGCAACGGCGGCGAAAGCAACCAGTAGTTTTTTCATCCAGCAAGCTCCTTGTTCGGGCATGGGCCGGCGGGGGCCGGCCATGGCCGTTATTTTCGAGAAAAGTGCACCACCAGCTTGTCGCCGACGGTTTGCAGAATTTGCACCAGGACCAGCAGCATCACCACGGTGACCACCATCACATCGGTCTGGAAGCGCTGGTAACCGAAGCGGATGGCCAGGTCACCCAGGCCACCGGCACCGACCACACCCGCCATCGCCGTGTAGGACACCAGTGTAATCGCCGTCACCGTAATCGCCGCGAAAATGCCAGGACGGGCTTCGGGCAGCAAGGCGTTGGTAATGATCTGGCGCGTGCTGGCGCCCATGGACTGGGTGGCTTCGATGATGCCGCGGTCCACTTCACGCAGCGCGGTCTCCACCAGGCGCGCAAAGAATGGCGTTGCACCTACGACCAGCGGCGGAATCGCACCCGCCACGCCCAGCGAAGTGCCGGTGATCAGGACGGTGAACGGGATCATCACGATCAGCAGGATGATGAACGGCAGCGAACGCAGGATGTTCACGATCAACGACAGCAGCGCGTACAGGCCTTTCTGTTCGAACAGTTGGCGCGGGCTGGTCAGGAACAGCAGCACGCCCAGCGGCAGGCCCAGTACGACGGTAAAAAACAGCGAACCGAACAGCATGGTCATGGTATCGCCGGTGGCCAGCCAGATTTCGGACCAGTCGATATTAGCGAAGAAACTCAACAGGGCTTCCATTAGCGCAGGACCTCCATGTGAACGTCAGCGGCAGTGAAGCGCGCAAAGGCGGCGTCCATGTCACCGCCGGTGACGGCGAGGGTCAGTTGCCCGTAGGGGATGTCTTTGATGCGGTCGATACGACCGGCGAGGATGCTGTAGTCCACACCGGTTTCGCGGGCGACGGTGCCCAGCAGTGGCGCGTAGGTCGCTTCACCCTGGAACGTCAGGCGCACGATGCGGCCGGGTACATGGGCGAAGTCATCGCGCTGCTCGCCTTCGTCGACTTGCTCGGCTTCTTGCACGAAGCGCTTGGTGGTCGGGTGCTTGGGGTGCAGGAATACGTCGGCCACTGAGCCTTGCTCGACGATCACGCCGGCGTCCATCACGGCCACCTGGTCGCACACGCGGCGGATCACATCCATTTCGTGGGTGATCAGCACGATGGTCAGCTTCAGCTCGCGGTTGATTTCGGCCAGCAGTTGCAGCACCGAAGCGGTGGTTTGCGGGTCGAGGGCGCTGGTGGCTTCGTCGCACAGCAGGATCTTTGGCTTGGTCGCCAGGGCGCGGGCGATGCCGACGCGTTGCTTCTGACCACCGGACAACTGCGCCGGGTACTTCTTGGCGTGGTCCGACAGGCCGACACGGGCGAGCAATTCGGCGACGCGCAGGTCGATTTCCTTGCGCGACAGTTCGCCGGCCAGGGTCAGCGGCAACGCGACGTTGTCGGCGACGGTCTTGGACGCCAGCAGGTTGAAGTGCTGGAAGATCATCCCGACCTGCTGGCGGAAACGGCGCAGGCCGTTGGCGTCAAGGGCGGTGACTTCTTCGCCATCCACCGTGATCTTGCCGCCACTCGGTTCTTCGAGGCGGTTGATCAGGCGCAGCAGTGTACTTTTGCCCGCGCCGGAATGACCGATCAGACCAAACACCTGGCCGTTCTCGACGGTCAGGCTGGTGGGGTGCAGCGCGGGAATATCCCTACCGGCGACGCGGTAGGTTTTATGGACGTTTTGAAACTCGATCACGTAGCGAACCTTGTGGGGCGCATGGAAAAGGGATCAGCGGTTAGCCGGGCGCGCATTTTAGCCTGTCCGTATAGTGTTTCTTAGCATTTATTTCGCATTCAACCAGCGATTTGGCAATAACGCGATCAAAGGTCATAAAAAAGGAACGGCCCAAAACCCCATCAGTCACTACTTAAGCAACTCGATTTCCCAGGTGCCGTGCCTGGGGTTTTGCTCAAACGAGCCGGGGATCGCTCTGGCCACTTTGAATAAGGAGTTTTGTCTGATGAGTACCAAGAAGCCAGCCACCCCGCCGAAGAGTGAACTCGCGGGCACCGATACCCTGGACCGTGGCAACACCAACGCCAAGCTGCAGGCCCTGGAAACATTCCGTTCCGACGCGACCGGCCAGGCCCTGCGTACCAACCAAGGCGTGAAGATTTCCGACAACCAGAACACCTTGAAAGTCGGTTCCCGCGGCCCGTCGCTGCTGGAAGACTTCATCATGCGTGAAAAAATCACGCACTTTGACCATGAGCGCATCCCAGAGCGCATCGTGCATGCCCGTGGCACCGGCGCCCATGGTTATTTCCAGACGTATGAGAACCATTCGGCGCTGACCAAGGCTGGGTTCCTGCGTGACCCTGGGCATAAAACCCCGGTATTCACGCGCTTTTCCACCGTGCAGGGCCCGCGTGGCTCAGGGGATACGGTGCGTGATGTGCGCGGTTTTGCGGTTAAGTTTTTCACCGAAGAAGGCAACTTCGACCTGGTGGGCAACAACATGCCGGTGTTTTTCATTCAGGACGCGATCAAGTTTCCTGACTTCGTGCACGCCGTAAAGCCTGAACCGCACAATGAAATTCCTACCGGCGGATCGGCGCACGATACGTTCTGGGACTTCGTTTCGCTGCAGCCTGAATCCGCTCACATGGTGATCTGGGCAATGTCTGACCGCGCCATTCCAAAAAGCCTGCGCAGCATGCAGGGCTTTGGTGTGCACACCTTTCGCCTGGTGAATGCCGAGGGCAAATCCAACTTCGTCAAATTCCACTGGCGCCCTACGGCGGGTACTTGCTCGCTGGTGTGGGACGAGGCGCAGAAGCTTGCCGGTAAAGATACCGACTACCACCGTCGCGATCTCTGGGAAGCCATTGAGATGGGCGACTACCCCGAGTGGGAATTGGGTGTGCAGGTTATCCCCGAGGATAAGGAGCATGCCTTCGACTTCGACATTCTCGACCCCACCAAGCTGATTCCGGAAGAGCTGGTGCCAATCACCCCGCTGGGCAAGATGGTGCTGAACCGCAACCCGGATAACTTCTTTGCAGAAGTCGAGCAGGTCGCGTTTTGCCCTGGCCATATCGTGCCGGGTATCGACTTCTCCAATGACCCGCTGCTGCAAGGTCGGTTGTTTTCCTACACCGATACACAGATCAGCCGACTGGGCGGCCCGAACTTTCACCAGTTGCCGATCAACCAGCCCGTGACGCCGCTGCACAACAACCAGCGTGATGCCATGCACCGCAGCACCATCGATAAAGGTCGTGCGTCCTACGAGCCAAATTCGATTGATGGCGGCTGGCCTAAAGAAACCCCGCCGGCGGCACAGGATGGTGGCTTCGAGACGTATCCGGAGCGCATCGATGCCCACAAGATCCGTGAGCGCAGCGAGTCATTCGGCGATCACTTCTCCCAGGCGCGCCTGTTCTTCCGCAGCATGAGCAAGCACGAGCAAGAGCACATCATCGCGGCGTATAGCTTTGAGTTGGGCAAGGTAGAGCGTGAGTTCATTCGTGCGCGCCAAGTCAACGAGATCCTGGCCAATATCGACCTGGAACTGGCCAAGCGCGTGGCCCAGAACCTGGGGCTGCCAGCACCGACCCAAGGCACCGTGCCGGAGCGTCAAACCAAGCCGGAGCGCTCGCCAGCGTTGAGCCAGGCGAACCTGCTGCCGGGCGATATCAAGACCCGCAAGGTGGCGATCCTGGCAGCCAATGGCGTGGACGGTGTGGCGATTGCCGCGCTGAAAAAGGCACTGGAAGCAGAAGGGGCGCACGCCAAGCTGCTGGGGCCAACCTCGGCGCCGGTGAAGACGGCCGATGGCAAGAGCCTGCCGGTGGATGCGTCGATGGAAGGCATGCCGTCCATTGCGTTTGATGCGGTGTTCGTCCCTGGCGGGAAGGACTCGGTGAAAGCCTTGAGCGGTGATGGGGTGGCGTTGCACTTCCTGCTAGAGGCGTACAAGCACCTCAAGGCGATTACAGTCGCCAGTGACGCGAAGCCGTTGTTGGACCTGCTGAAACTCGAGGTGGATGCGGGGCTGATCGTGGGATCGGATGCCAAGGCGTTCAAGGCGTTTTTTGCCGCGATCGGCCAGCATCGGGTCTGGGATCGCGAGCCTAAGGCCAAGGCGATTCCAGCTTAAGCAATTGGTTGTCGGTTAGATTGCTATCGCCGGCAAGCCGGCTCCTACAGGTTGATGGGTAGGAGCCGACTTGCCGGCGATGCTTTCTAGTCCGCCTTGCGCGGAATCAGCACGACCTGCGCCGGAATGTTCTTCAGAATCTGCCGGTGAATCTTCAGGTCATACCCCGAATCGATACGCTTCACCCGTTTGGTCAGCAACGTGGCCAGCCACGGGTAATCCTCTGTGCGCGGCGCCTGGATGCTCACGTCGCACTGGTAATTCACCACGTCGGTGGCAATTGCGTCCAACTGGTGGCGCAGTTCTTCGATGTTGGTGAGGTTCAGCGCCACTGTGGTGCTGGGCGCTGCCGGGTCGATGACTTTGGCTGCGGGCTTGGCTTCGGCGGCTTTCAGGGCGGCCTCGGCTTTATCCAGCTCGGCTTTGCGGGCGTGCGTGATGGCGCTGTTTACGCCGCCGGTGAGTGCGGGCGCCTTGGGCATCAGGGCGCGGGCACGGCTCAGGGCGGTGGCGGCGGCGTTTACGTCACCTTTTTGCAACACGATCTGGCTGCGCTGCAGATAGGCTTCGGCCAATTGACGCTGGTAGGTCTCCAGCGCCGGGTCGTTGGGCGATTGGGCCTGTAGCGCGGCCAGTTGGTCTTCGGCGGTAGCCAACTCGCTGCTGGCCAGGTTTTGCTCCAGCTGCGCGATGGCCGCAGCGCGTGCGTCCGGGGCCTCGGGGGCGGCGGGCGGTGTGCTTTGACAGGCGCCCAGCAGCAGGGAAAATGCGGCAAGGAGCAGATAACGGGAGGTGAACAGCTTCATTCCTGCGACTCTCTATTTGCGCAAAAAGCGAGCAAGTCTACACCCCTCGACGGGGCAGGACAAAACTCAGCAGAAACAGGGCGGCGGCCGTGACCACAATCGATGGGCCGGCCGGGGTGTCCTTGAACCAGGACAACGCCAAGCCACCGCACACTGCAAGCATCCCCAACAGGCTCGCGCCGATCGCCATTTGCTCGGGCGAGCGGGCATGGCGCTGGGCAGCGGCTGCGGGAATGATCAACAGCGACGTGATCAACAATACGCCCACTATCTTCATCGCGACAGCAATCACCACGGCGATCAGCAACATCAGGGCCATGCGCAGGCTCGGCACGGGCAAGCCTTCGACCGTGGCCAGCTCTTCATGCACGGTGATTGCCAGCAATGGTCGCCACAGCGCGACCAGCAAGACCAGCACGGCCGCGCTGCCGCCGAGAATCCACGCAAGGTCGGTGGGGCTGATCGCCAGCAGATCACCGAACAGGTAGGCCATCAGGTCGATGCGCACTTCATGCATGAAGCTCAGCACCACCAGGCCCAGGGACAGGGTGCTCGGCGCCAGGATGCCCAGCAAGGTGTCGGAGGCCAGTGGCTGGCGCTGTTGCAGGGTGACAAGCAGCACGGCCAGCAACAGGCAGCCCACGGTCACGGCAATGGTCGGGCTGACATCCAGCAAGAAGCCCATGGCCACGCCCAGTAGCGCAGCATGCGACAGCGTGTCGCCGAAATAAGCCATGCGTCGCCACACCACGAACGAGCCCAATGGGCCCGCCACCAACGCCAAAGCCAAGCCTGCCAGCAGGGCGTAGAGCAGAAAATCAGCCATGCTTGCAGCTATCTCCATGAACGTGGGTGTGAGGCGCGGCGGGGTCGTCGACCACGGCGCCATGCAAATCGTGGGCGTGGTCGTGATGGTGGTGGTAGATCGCCAGGCTCTGGGCGTTCTTGCCGAACAGCTCGACGAACGCCGGGTCGCCGCTGACCTGCTCCGGGTGGCCGGAGCAGCACACGTGACGGTTGAGGCACACCACTTGGTCGGTGGTGCTCATCACCAGGTGCAAATCGTGGGAGACCATCAGCACGCCGCAACCATGACGGTCGCGCAGGCGGGTGATCAGGCTGTACAGCTCGGCCTGGCCGGCGACGTCGACGCCTTGCACGGGCTCATCCAGCACCAGCAGTTCCGGCTCGCGCAACAGGGCGCGGGCCAGTAGCACGCGCTGCATTTCGCCGCCGGAGATGCTTTGCACCGGGCTGTCGATCACCTGTTCGGCGCCGACTTCCTTGAGCGCAGCCTGGGCGCGGGCGCGGTCCACGCCCGGCACCAGGCGCAGGAAGCGCAACACAGAGAGAGGCAATGTCGGATCGACGTGCAGCTTCTGCGGCATATAACCGACGCGCAGCTTGGGTTTGCGCCATACGCTGCCGGTATCGGGCTTAAGCAGGCCGAGTACGGCGCGAACCAGCGTGGTCTTGCCGGCGCCATTGGGGCCGATCAAGGTGACGATCTGCCCAGGCTCCACGCTCAGCGCGATGTTATCCAGCACGTTTTGCCCGGCGAACGTGACCCCGACCTGCTCCAGGCGGATTAACGCGTTGCTCATCAAGCCCCCTGGCAGCCCGAGCACAGGCCGACCACTTCGACCGTTTGCCCTTCGACCCGGAAGCCGACATCGGCAGAGCTTTTGATGATGGCGTCGCTGATGCTTTTTTGTTCAAGCTCGATGGCGGCGTGGCACTCGCGGCAGATCAGGAACTGGCCCTGGTGCGCGTGTTCCGGGTGGCTGCAGCCGACGAAGGCGTTCAACGAGGCGATGCGGTGCACCAGGCCGTTTTCCAGCAGGAAGTCGAGTGCGCGGTACACGGTCGGCGGTGCTGCGCGACGGCCGTCTTGCTCACTGAGCACGCCGAGGATGTCGTAGGCGCCCAGCGGCTTGTGGCTCTGCCACACCAGTTCCAGCACGCGGCGACGCAAGGCGGTCAGGCGCAACCCCTTCTGTGTGCACAGGGTGTCGGCCTCCGACAGCGCGGTATGCACGCAGTGAGAGTGGTCGTGGGGACGGCTGGCAAGCGGTGTTTTAGGCATGAGCGGCGACAGATATTTGATAGAGACGTTATTATGTTACCCGTTCCTACGCCATTGAGTGGTCATCGTGTCCCGACTTTTTCCCGTTTTTGTCGTATTTGTCACCAGTTTGTTCATTACTGGCGCCGCTCAGGCCGAGGTCAAGGTGCTGACCAGCATCAAGCCATTGCAGTTGATTGCCGCTGCTGTGCAGGACGGTGTGGCGGTTCCCGAGGTGTTGTTGCCCCCCGGTGCGTCGCCCCATAACTATGCGTTACGACCATCCGACGTACGGCGCGTGCAGTCGGTGGACCTGCTGTACTGGATCGGCCCGGATATGGAGAGTTTCCTGCCACGCGTGTTGAAAGGTCGTACGGCCGCGACAGTGGCAGTGCAGGATCTGCCAGGCATGAAGCTGCGTCGTTTTGCCGAAGACAGCCACTCACACGCCGATGAAGCCGACGAACACGACCACGATCACCGCCCGGGCAGCCTGGATGCGCACTTGTGGTTGTCGACGGTGAATGCTCGGGTGATTGCTGCGCGCATGGCGGCTGACCTGGCTGCCGCCGATCCGGCCAATGCCGCGCGGTACCAGAGCAACGCTAAGGCCTTCGAAGAGCGCCTCGATGCGCTGGACGCTCGCCTGAAAGCCCGCTTGGCGCCGATCGATGGCAAGCCTTACTTCGTGTTCCACGAAGCTTTCGATTACTTCGAAGACGCTTACGGCCTCAAGCACACTGGTGTGTTCAGCGTTGCCGCCGAGGTACAACCCGGCGCCCAGCATGTGGCGGCGATGCGTACGCGTTTGCAGGAAGTGGGCAAGACCTGCGTGTTCAGCGAGCCGCCGTTGCGTCCGCGCCTGGCTGAAACGCTGGTCGCCGGTTTGCCGGTGAAGCTGGCGGAGTTGGATGCGTTGGGCGGTTATACCCCGGCTACCGCTCAGGGTTATGAGCAGGTGTTGGAGAAGCTTGGTAACGACCTGGCCGGGTGCCTGGAGTCGTTGTAACAGATGGCGCATATCTAATGTGGGAGCTGGCTTGCCTGCGATTGCGGTGGGCCTGCGACGACATTGCTGGCTGACCTGACGCTATCGCAGGCAAGCCAGCTCCCACAATGACCGAGTTGGGCTTTAGAGGGCGAACGGCAGTTGGATCGTGACCTGCTGGCGTTGTGCCAAGCGATGCTCGAACTCCGCCGGGTCATGGATCAACACATCCTGGCCGGCAAACGATTCAGCCGCGATCAGGCGCGACAGCCAGAACCGCACACAAGCTACGCGTAACATCGTCGGCCACAGTTCTGCCTCTTTCGCCGTAAACGGACGCAGCCCTGCGTACGCACCCAGCAATGCCCGAGCGCGTTGCCCATCAATCACGCCATCGGCGTTCGAGCACCAGTCATTCAGGGCGATCGCCACGTCGTACAGCATCGGGCCGGAACAGGCATTGTAGAAGTCGATAAGCCCAGTGAGGTGCGTGCCTTCGAACATCGCGTTATCGCGGAACAGGTCGGCGTGCACGTTGGCGCGCGGCAGGGCGAGGATCTGGGGCTTATGCGCTTCGATCTCTGCCAGGGCGTCTTGCAACAGGCGCTGCTGTGGCTCGTTCAAGTGCGAAATCAGCTGCGCGCCTTCGCTGAGCATCCAGTCCAGCCCGCGATCGGTCTTGCGTTCCAGCACCTTTTCGCCTTGCGTCGCCAGGTGCAGGTGCCCAAGCAGGTCGCCTACTTGGGCACAGTGCTGGGCGTTGGCATCCTTGATGTGCTTGCCGGCCAGGCGCGGTTGCAGCAGCGCCGGTTTGCCTTTCAGTTCGCGCAGGGCCACGCCGTCTGTGGTGCGCAGGGCGTAAGGCACGGGCAGGTCGGCGTCGTGGAGCACATCGAGCAGTTCGATGAAAAACGGCATCTCCGCGACCGGACCGCGCTCAACCAGGGTCAGGACGAACTCGCCCTGCTCCAGGCTGATAAAGAAATTGGTGTTTTCGCTACCGGCGGCAATCCCCTGGAAGTCGATCAGGCGGCCGAGCCCGTAAGGGGCGAGAAAGGTTTCCAGCTCGGGCCGAGCCAGGGGGGTGAACACAGACATGGTTAAAACTGCCAGTACGGGCGCCGCAGTGCGCGGCGCCAATTGAAGTTAAGAAATCATTTCCATTCGAAAATCTTCCATGACGGGATCAGCATATCCGGCTGGTCAGAGCGGATGAAGTTCGCATCGGTTCCGTCCGCGCGCACCAGGAAATACGGAGGCGCGCCCTTCGGCGTTACCTTGATTGCATACAGGAAACCGTTCTGACGGTACTCCTGGATGGTCTTGTCGCCTTCCGTGCGAATGGTCACTTCCGGATCGCCCCCAGGCGCATCGTCTGCCGCCATGGCAGCCATCGGAGCGAGTGCAATCAAGCCAGTCAGCAGCAGGCGATTGAATGTACGCATGATAACCTTGTCCCTTTGTCGTCATTGGTCCGGCTATTCTAGCGCCTGACCCGCCGAAAAGGTTGATTCTGCTCATGAGCCAAGCACCCCTCGTCCTGGTGGACGGTTCTTCTTATCTGTACCGCGCGTTCCATGCGCTGCCACCGCTGACCACCTCCAAAGGCCTGCCCACCGGCGCGGTCAAGGGCGTGTTGAACATGCTCAAAAGCCTGCGCAGGCAATACCCGGACAGTCCGTTCGCGGTGGTGTTCGACGCCAAGGGTGGGACCTTTCGCGATGACATGTACGCCGAATACAAGGCCAACCGCCCGAGCATGCCCGATGACATGCGCCTGCAGATCGAGCCCCTGCACCAGAGCGTGATCGCCCTGGGTTTCCCGCTGTTGTGCGTCGAAGGCGTCGAAGCCGATGACGTGATCGGCACCCTGGCCCGCAGCAGTGCGGCCGCTGACCGCCCGGTGGTGATTTCCACCGGGGACAAGGACATGGCACAGCTGGTCGACGGGCACATTACCTTGGTCAACACCATGACCGGTAGCGCGATGGACATCGAGGGCGTGAAGGAGAAATTCGGTGTCGCTCCGGAGCAGATCATCGACTACCTGGCGCTGATGGGGGATTCGTCCGACAACATTCCAGGCGTTCCGGGCATTGGTCCCAAGACCGCTTCAGGTTTGCTGGTCGGCGTGAACGGTGGCCTCAAAGAGTTGTATGAGCAATTGGATATCGTGCCGACCCTGCCTATCCGGGGTGCGAAGACGCTGCCGGCCAAGCTGGAAGAGCATCGTGAGATGGCATTCCTGTCCTATCAGTTGGCGACGATCAAGGTCGATGTGCCGCTGGACGTGGGCCTGGATGACCTGCACCTGATCGAACCGGACCGTGAAAAACTGCTGGAGCTGTACACGCTGCTGGAGTTCAAGAGCTGGTTTGATGAGATCCAGCGCGATGCCAAGCGAGTGGAGCTCAAGGCGGCTCCTGCGGTTGAAGACGTTGTAGAAGTGGTGGCACCCGTCGAGGCGACTTACACCACCATCCTCGACCAGGCGACGTTCGACATCTGGCTGAAGAAACTCAACGACGCGGAGCTGTTCGCCTTCGACACTGAAACCACCGGGATCGACGCCCAGCGCGCGCAGCTGGTAGGGGTTTCCTTCGCGGTGCAGCCCCATGAAGCCGCGTACATTCCGCTGACCCACTCCTACATCGGCGTGCCGGAGCAGTTGGACCGCGATACCGTGCTGCTGGCCTTGAAGCCGCTGCTGGAAGACCCGACCAAGCTCAAGGTCGGCCAACATGCCAAGTTCGACATGAACATCCTGGCCAACTGCGCCATCGGTGGCGACCCGGCGCACGGCATTACCGTACGCGGCATCGCCTTCGACACCATGCTCGAATCCTATGTGCTCAATTCCACGGCCACCCGCCACGACATGGACAGCCTGGCCAAGAAGTACTTGGACTACGACACTGTCGCTTTCCAGGACATCGCCGGCAAAGGCGCCAAGCAGCTGACGTTCGACCAGATCGCGCTGGAGCAGGCTGGGCCTTATGCGGCGGAAGACGCCGATGTGACCTTGCGCCTGCATCAGGCGCTGTTTGCGCAACTGTCCGCCATCCCAAGCCTGGCGAGTGTGCTCACGGATATCGAAATCCCGTTGGTGCCGGTGCTGGCGCGTATCGAGCGCCAGGGCGCGCTGGTCGACAAGGACCTGCTGGGCATCCAGAGCATCGAGCTGGGCAACAAGATGGTCGAGCTCGAGCGCCAGGCGTTCGAGATCGCCGGCGAAGAGTTCAACCTGGGTTCGCCCAAGCAACTTGGCGCAATCCTGTACGAAAAACTCGGCCTGCCAGTGCTTAAAAAAACCGGCAAGGGCCAGGCCTCGACCGCCGAAGAAGTCCTGGCCAAGCTGGCCGAAGATGATTACCCGCTGCCCAAGGTGCTGATGCAGTACCGCAGCATGAGCAAGCTCAAAAGCACTTACACCGATCGGCTGCCGGAACAGATCAACCCGCGCACCGGGCGTATCCACACCTCCTATCACCAGGCAGTGGCGGCGACCGGGCGGTTGTCTTCCAGTGATCCGAACCTGCAGAACATCCCGGTACGTACCGCCGAAGGGCGGCGGATTCGCCAGGCGTTCATTGCGCCCAAGGGCTACAAACTGCTGGCGGCGGACTATTCGCAGATTGAGCTGCGGATCATGGCCCACCTGTCGAAAGACGAAGGGTTGATGAATGCCTTCCGTCACAACCTCGATGTACACACGGCCACGGCGGCCGAGGTGTTCAAGGTTGAATTGGGCGAGGTCACCTCCGACCAGCGTCGCAGCGCCAAGGCGATCAACTTCGGTTTGATCTATGGCATGGGCGCGCAGAAGCTGGGCAAGGACATTGGCGTCGATACCAAGACAGCCAAGGCGTACATTGATGTGTATTTCGCCCGTTATCCTGGTGTTCGCGAGTACATGGAACGCACCCGTGCCCAGGCGTCCGATCAAGGCTACGTCGAGACCTTCTTCGGTCGTCGCCTCTACCTGCCGGATATCCACTCCAACAAGCCACAGGAACGCGCGGCCGCTGAGCGCACTGCGATCAACGCGCCGATGCAGGGCACGGCGGCAGATATCATCAAGAAAGCCATGGTGTTGGTGGATAACTGGCTGACCGACTCCGGCCTGGATGCCAAGGTGATCCTGCAGGTACACGATGAATTGGTGCTGGAAGTGCGTGAAGACCTGGTCGCGCAAGTCAGCGAGAAAATTCGCGAGCACATGAGTGCGGCTGCTCACTTGGACGTGCCGCTGCTGGTGGAAGTGGGCGTAGGCGATAACTGGGACGAAGCTCACTGATGACGCGGCCTCTGCCATTACCTTGCGTAGTGGCAGAGTGCTTTAGTCCGGAAATCGCCGTCGGTTATTTCAAATAGTTTTTCGAACCTGCCGGAACTTAACCCGTGAACTGCTACTCAGAGTTACTGAATGGGTGGTGAAGCCCTTCAATGCTCCTATGTTGTGTTAAGTGTTGGCAGATATCTGGACCCCGCCCTAGCGGTCCGGAACTTGAACCCCGAACTTCCCCTCCCCATACGAAGTCCGGGGTTTTTTTTGCCTGCAGAAAAGTTACTCCGCGATTTCCGCGCCCTTGTCTGCCAATTCCATCCAGCCGGCCAATACGGTGTAAGCCTCTTCCAAGCCCAGGCGTTTGGGCGCCGAGAACAGCTGGATGGTGATCGTATCGCCCCAGCCCTTACGGATTTCCGATTGCACTTTCAGCAAGGTGTTTTTGGCGGCGCCGTAGGTCAGCTTGTCGGCCTTGGTCAGCAGGATATGCATCGGCATGCCGCTGGCGACAGCCCAATCAAGCATCAACAGGTCGAAGTCTGTCATCGGATGGCGGATGTCCATCATCAGAATCAAACCCTTCAAACTCTCCCGGCCACCCAGGTAAGCCTCCAGGTGACGCTGCCAGTGCAGCTTCAGCGGGATGGGTACTTTTGCATAACCGTAGCCCGGCAGGTCGACCAGACGCCGATCATCGTCTAGCTTGAAGAAATTGAGGAGTTGCGTACGGCCCGGGGTTTTCGAGGTGCGTGCCAGGCTGGCATGAGTCAGGGTGTTCAGCGCGCTGGACTTGCCGGCGTTGGAACGACCGGCAAAGGCGACTTCAAAGCCTTCGTCATCGGGGCATTGGTCAACTTTGGCGGCGCTGAGCATGAACGTGGACTGTTGGCACAGGCCGAGGATGGGATTCTTGAGTTGCATGAGTTTTCCGATGTGGGCGGTGCCGAGAAAGGGTGCGGCAAGCGGTGTCGTTTCCGTTTCAGTAGCGCCAGTATATAATGCCGCAGATTTTGTGTGTGCTTTGTCCCAGCGAAGGATGAAGTTCACGGGAGCGATAGACCTTTATTGCGCATTAGAACGCAAAACGCTCTCAAACCCTGAAATGGTCGACGTATGACCAAGTGGTTGCTCGCTATCGGTGTCCTGCTCCCGCTTTACGGCGCTCAGGCTACACAGGATCCGGAAGCGGTGTACAACCGAGTTTGCGTGGCTTGCCATGCCGGCCAGTTGCCCAACGCCCCCGTAAGGGGTGACGAGGCAGCCTGGGCGCCGAGACTGGCGCAAGGCATGGACACGCTGGTGCAACACGTGACCCAGGGTTTCAAGGCAATGCCGCCGCGTGGTTTGTGCATGGACTGCAGTACTGAGGATTACCAGGCCGTCATTGAATTGATGGTGAGTAAACCCGGTAGATAACTCTTAAACCCCTTAGCCGTAGTTGGATTAGCTGATGAACAAACTGATCGTGAGTCTGCTGTTGACCTTGGGCATCACAGGCGTTGCCGTCGCTGCAGAGGGCCCCCTGAAAGGTGATGCCACTGCCGGTCAAGCGAAAGCCGCCGTATGTGGTGCCTGCCATGGACCGGATGGTAACAGCCCGGCGCCGAACTTCCCCAAACTGGCCGGCCAGGGTGAACGTTACCTGACCAAGCAACTGCACGACATCAAGGATGGCAAGCGCACGGTCCTGGAAATGACCGGTTTGCTGACCAACCTCAGCGATCAGGACCTGGCAGACCTCGCGGCGTATTTTGCCAGCCAGAAAGGCAGTGTGGGAGCTGCTGATCCGAAACTGGTGGCCCGTGGTGAGAAACTGTTCCGCGGCGGCGACCTGGAAAAAGGCCTGCCAGCCTGCACCGGCTGCCATTCGCCCAATGGCGCGGGCATAGCCGCCGCCGGCTTCCCGCATCTGAGTGGTCAGCATGCGACCTACATCGCCAAACAGTTGACCGATTTCCGCAAGGAAGAGGCCGGGCGTGCCAACGATGGCGACGCGGCAATCATGCGCACCATTGCTCGCAAGCTGAGTGATGAAGACATCGCGGCGGTCTCCAGCTACATCCAGGGCCTGCACTGAGGTGCACACAACGTTAACGCTCGATTAATCCATCGATGCAAGCATAAAAAGGGTGGCTTAGGCTGCCCTTTTTTGTGGCCGCTACCGTTACACTAACGAACTCATGCCCGCGTAGACCTGTCACAACAAAGGTCGCGTGAGGCGACTTTATTTGTCCAGGAGTAAAGCATGCGTAATCTGATCCTCAGCGCCGCTCTCGTCACTGCCAGCCTCTTCGGCATGACCGCACAAGCTGCCGACGTGCCGCTTGAAGCCGGTAAAACCTACGTTGAATTGGCTAACCCGGTTCCGGTCTCGGAGCCAGGCAAGATCGAAGTGGTGGAGCTGTTCTGGTATGGCTGCCCGCATTGCTACGCTTTTGAGCCGACCATCAACCCATGGGTCGAGAAACTGCCTAAAGACGTGAACTTCAAGCGTATCCCCGCCATGTTCGGCGGCCCATGGGATGCCCACGGCCAGCTGTTCCTGACCCTGGAAGCCATGGGTGTGGAGCATAAGGTTCACAACGCGGTATTCGACGCGATCCAGAAGCAAGGCAAGCGCCTCACCAAGCCAGACGAGATGGCTGACTTCGTGGCCACCCAAGGTGTCGACAAGGACAAGTTCCTGGCCACCTTCAACTCCTTCGCCATCCAGGGCCAGATCAAACAGGCTAAAGAGCTGGCGCAGAAGTACGGCGTGCAAGGCGTTCCGACCATGATCGTCAACGGCAAGTACCGTTTCGACCTGGGCACCTCCGGTGGTCCTGAGCAAACCCTCAATGTTGCCGACCAGCTGATCGCCAAAGAGCGCGCAGCCAAGTAAGGGGCCCGTCATGCGCCGCTGGGGTACCGAACGTGTGGTTGGCTTGCATGATCCGCAGGTCAACGAACATCACCTGGAATCCACAGGCCTGCCGGCAGACAGCCGCCTGCGCCTGCTGAGCTTCAATATCCAGGTGGGCATCAGTACCGAGAAGTACCGGCACTACCTCACCCGTGGCTGGCAGCACTTGCTGCCCCACAACGGTCGAGCTGGCAACCTGCAGAAGATCGGCAACCTGTTGAGCGACTTCGACCTGGTTGCCTTGCAGGAAGCCGATGGCGGCAGCATGCGCTCCGGTTACATAAACCAGGTGGAGCACTTGGCCCAGCTCGGGGCTTTCCCCTACTGGTACCAGCAACTCAATCGCAACCTCGGGCGCCTGGCACAGCACAGCAATGGCGTGCTCAGCCGCTTGAAGCCCTCCGCCATCGAAGACCACCCGCTGCCAGGCCCCAAGGGCCGGGGTGCGATCCTTGTGCGCTTTGGCGAAGGCCCAGAGGCCTTGGTGGTGGTGATGATGCACCTGGCGTTGGGGGCTCGCACCCGCACCATGCAGTTGGCCTACATCCGCGAGCTTATTGGCAATTACAAACACCAGGTGCTGATGGGGGACATGAACACCCACGCCAGCGACCTGCTGCAGAATTCTCCGTTGCGCGACCTCGGGCTCCTGGCGCCGCAAGCCGAAGCCACGTTCCCCAGCTGGCGTCCGCAACGCTGTCTAGACCATATCCTGCTCAGTCCTACCCTCACACTTGAGAGTGTGCAGGTGCTGGCGCAGCCCATCTCCGATCACCTGCCGGTCGCGGTAGAGATTCGTCTGCCGGGTTCGCTCACGGCTGATGCATTACCCGCGTTGAGCCCCGGCCCTCGCGGACCCCTTGCATGAGCGACGACGCCCAGCGCTGGAAAGAGAAATACCTTAAAAGCATCGAGCAACAAGATAAGCTCGAACGCCGTTGGGCTGCCCGCCTCGACCTGCTGCGCCGTGGGCTGGTGCGCAGCACGCTGGCTGCTGAGGGCACCGACCGCGCGGTCGACCAGTGTATGAAGGAAATGCGCGACGTTGTCCGTACCGATGATATGGACGCCGCCCTCGCTGCCTTGCTGCCGCGCCTGGAAAAAGCCGTGCTGGATTCGGAGCAGCGCCGCGAAACCCGGGTCGACCAGATCAGTACTGCGTTGACCTCCCTGGTCAGCCAACTGCAAAAACTGCCATTACCCCGTGAAGTGGCCCGCCCGCTGAAGACGTTCGCCAAGCAGCTGGATGGCCGCGTCAGCCAGGCACGTGAGATCCCCTTGCTGCTCAGCGAATTGAGCAGCCTGCAGGGCCAGGCGCTGAACAATCTGGAGCCGGACGGTGAAGTCGCGCGGCCTGGGCCTGGGCTTTTGCAGCGACTGTTTGGTTCCAAAGAGGTCGAGAACGAGGCGGTGCCAAGCGATCCAGCACCCGGCCCTGCACCCCGGCCCGCAGCGGCCAAGCCTGTTGCCGAATCTGAACCGCCCGAGCCTGAGCAGTCGGAGGAACTGACGCAAGCCTTGCGCGCCTTTGCGCCGCAGCCTCAAGCATTGGTTGCCCCTGCAGTAGAGCCGGCCACACCTGCCAAGGCTGCCGAAGCCGTCAGCGAAACGTTTGTCTACGAGGCCCCGGTTCAAACTGCTCCCGTTGAAGTGCCCGCATCGCGTGTAGAGCCCGAACCTCAGGCCGAAGCAGTTGCACCGGAAAGCGCCCTCGCCGCATTCATCGAAACGCCTGACGTTCAGGTCGACACCCCGGACGAGACCGTCATCGGCAGCCTGTCGCTGCCGCCGGTGCTGGAGGCCGAGGAGCCCGATCCTGACGAGTTGCAAGCGGACGGCACCTATTCTCTACCCGATTCGCCGGAGCCGTCCTACAGCTCCGTGGCCAAACACATCGAAGATACCCTGCTCGGGCTTCTGGAGGAGTTGTCGCTGCCCGAGCGCCATCGTCCCCAGGCAGAAGCCATGCGCGAGCGCCTGGCCCACGGCTTGAACTGGTACGAACTGTTGCCGATCCTCGACGATCTGGCGGTGTTGATGCTGGCAATTACCGACAGCGGTCAGCATGAGTTCGAGGCTTACCTCAAGCAGCTCAACGAGCGCCTCGAAGCGTTCCAGGGGCATTTGCAGGTTGCCAGCGACGGCCATGCCGATAGCCGCTCCGCCGCCCGGGAGCTGGATACACAGATCCGCGAACAGGTCGATGGCCTGCAAAGCAGCGTGCAGGAGGCCGCCGACCTGGACAGCCTCAAGCACGTATTGGAAAGTCACCTCGAAGGCCTGCTCGGCACCATGGACGAGCACCAGCAGCAGCGTGACTTGCGCGAGCAGGAAACCGCGGCGCGCCTGAAAGGCTTGGCTGAGCGGGTCGCCAACATGGAGCAGGAAGCCCAGGGCTATCGCGAGCACCTGGAGGTACAACGCCAGAAAGCCTTGATCGATCCGCTCACCGGCCTGCCCAACCGTGCCGCCTGGAGTGAGCGTCTGGATCAGGAGGTCAACGACTGGCATCAACGTGGCAACAGCCTGTCGCTCGCGATGCTGGACTTGGACCACTTCAAGCGCATCAACGACGGCTACGGCCACCTGGCTGGCGACAAAGTACTGAAAATAATCGCTAGCGTGCTGCGTAAACGCCTGCGCCCTAGCGACTTTATCGCGCGTTTCGGCGGTGAGGAGTTTGTACTGCTGATGCCGGACTCATCCCTGGCGGATGCCCTGGCTGCGGGCGAGGTGTTACGTGCAGCGATTGAAGCCTGCCCGTTTCACTTCAAGGGTGAGCCGGTGACGATCACCGTGTCCATGGGCGTGGCGCAGTTCCAGCCGGGAGAGCGCAGCGACCTGGCACTCAAGCGTGCCGATGCAGCCTTGTATCGGGCCAAGGCCGCCGGGCGGAACCAAGTGCAGGCCGCCTAAAAGATGTTCCATTTTGTAATTTGACGGTTGGGTCACAAACGGTACGTTACACTGTTGCATTATCGTCTTTAGCGTAACGTCTTCCGCCATGAAATCCTTGTATATCGCCTTTGTGTTTCTCCTTCTCGCGGGCTGCGCCAGCGGCCCTCGCCTGGACACCACCCACCCCTCGGTGAACTACGACAACCGCGTGCAGTTCGTTGTCGTGCATTACACCTCCACCAACCTTGAACGCTCCCTGGCATTGCTCACCCACGGCCAGGTCAGCAGCCATTACCTGATCGGCGACGATGCGTCGGGCACCGTCTACAAGCTGGTGGATGAGAGCAAGCGTGCCTGGCATGCCGGCGAAAGCGAGTGGATGGGCCGCACCTGGCTCAACTCCAGCTCCATTGGTATCGAGATCGTGAACCCTGGCTACAAAGACACGCCGACAGGCCGCCTGTGGTATCCGTACTCCGAGGCGCAAGTGCAGTCCCTGGTGGTGTTGCTCAAGGACATCAGCAAACGCAACGGCATCGACCCCAAGAACATCATTGGCCACAGTGACATTGCGCCGCTGCGTAAGCTCGACCCGGGCCCTCTGTTCCCCTGGAAGCGCCTGGCAGATGAGGGGCTGGGTGTCTGGCCGGATGCCCAGGCCGTCGCGCGGTTCCAGATGCAGTACGCCACGGAGCTGCCGAGTATTACCTGGTTCCAGGAAGAATTGGCTCATCTGGGCTATCAGACACCCCAGACCGGCGAGCTGGATGTGGCCACGCGTCATGTGATCGCGGCGTTCCAGATGCATTTCCGGCCGTCGCTGTTTGATGGCACGCCAGATGCGGAAAGTGCCGCGATCCTGCGCGCGTTGAACCGCCGCTAGAGCGGTAACGCCATATAGAACTGAGTGCCCTGCCCCGGCCGCGAATACACGCCCATGCGGCCGCCGTGCAGTTGCACGATTTCCTTGCACAGCGCCAAGCCCAGGCCTGCGCCGCCTTTCTTGCGGCCCACCTGGACGAAGGGTTCGAAGATCCGGCCCTGCTGCCCATAGGCGATGCCTTCGCCGTTATCCTCGACGCTGATGATCACTCGCTCGCCATGGCGTCGCGCCTGCAGGCGAATCTGCCCGCCCGCAGTGGTATGGCGCAGGGCGTTGCCCAGCAGGTTGTCCAACACGCGCTCAAGCTGTGCCTGGTCCGCGTACAACCGAGGCAGATCGGATTGGGCTTCTACCAGCAGTTCGATATCTTGCGCCTTGGCTGGCTCGGCGAAACGCACACGGGCGTGTTCCAGCAGGTCGGTCACATCGCACGGCCCCAGGGTGAGTTTCTGCAGGCCGTTCTGGTAGCGCGAGAAGTTGAGCAGGTCGTTGATCAACTGCATCAAGCGCTGCATTTCTTCGTTGACCGTGTCCAGCAGGTCCGCTTCACGGGACTCTGCCGGAAACTTCGCGCGTTCGCGGAACAGTCCGAACGCCATGTGCATGCCGGTCACCGGCGTGCGCAGCTCATGGGAGGCGCGCAGGACGAACTCGCTGCGCACCCGTTCGAAGGCGCGTTGTTCGGTGACGTCATGCAGCACCATCACCGCGCCGAGGATGTGTCCTTGGGTATGGCTGACAGGGGTCAGGCTGTAGGTCAGCAGACGCAACTCGCCTTCGACCTCCACTTCCAGATCGTCCGGCGCGCGTTCCAGGTTGCCACCGCGCAATACCAGTTGTAGCTGCTCGTCCAGTTCCGGGCGCACCAGTGCTTCGCCAAGACCTTGGCCCAGGCGCTCCTCGTCCCAGCCCAACTGGCGCTGGGCCACCGGGTTGAGGTGTTCCAGGCGGCCTTGGCGGTCAATCATCAGGAGGCCATCGTCGATGCTGTCGAGCACCGCCTGTAGGCGCTGTTGACCGGCCAGCAGCTCATCGACGTTGGTCGCCTGATGCTGGCGCAACGCCTCGGCCATGATGCCGAAACGTCGGGTCAATTGATTCATTTCCGCCGCAGACGAGATCGGCAGCGTCACTTCGAAATCGCCTTGCCCGATCTTGTCCGCTGCCTTGGCCAGCGCTTCGATAGGCCCGCCAAAGCGCCGGGCAATGCCATGTGCCGTCACAAACCCGATGATCAGCACCGCAAGCCCCACCAACCCCAGCAACCCGGCGATCAGCAGCGCGCGCTCACGAGATTTGTGTTCGCTGTTGCTGATATTTTCCAGCGCCTGTTTGTGTTCGTTGATGAGGCCATTGCGCAGTGTATTGAAGGTGTCGGTGAGTCTTTCCTTGGTGCCGGGAGGGGGCGTCGGTTGCTGGGACTCGTCGAAGGCTTCCAGCAGTTCCTGATACTGGCCGCGGGCCTCGCTGAAGCCCGTCCCGTGCCCGTCGCGCTGTTCATGGGCGATGCCCTGGTCCAGCAGGTCGAAGTAGCGCTGCTTGGAGGCTTGGAGCGCCTCGGGGTCGGGGCGCTCCTCCAGCATCATGATCAACTGATCACCCAGGCTTTGGCGCAGCTTTAGGCCCAGGTCCAGGGTGATGAAGTTGCTGCGAATCAGGGACTCCTGGGTCTTGGCCATTTGCATGACGCTCACCAGGCCCAGGATCAAGCCCAACAGGGCAACGGTGATCAGCGCTGAGATGCTCAGGAATAACCGAGTGCGCAGCTTCATCGCTAACTTCATAGGGTACAGCTCACAGGTTGTACTGTTTGCGTTTGCGGTACAGGGTCGACGCGTCGATACCCAGGGTGCGAGCCGCCTGGTCCAGTGTGTCGCTGGTGGCGAGCACGGCGCCGATGTGGGCTTTCTCCAGTTCGTCCAGGCTCAATGCCGCACCGATACGCGGGGCATTGTTGGTTGGCTGTTCGGCCATCCCCAGGTGGCTGATTTCCACCTTCTCCTGTGGGCAGATGATACTGGCACGCTCCACGACGTTACGCAGCTCACGGATATTCCCCGGCCAGCGGTAGTTGAGCAGTGCTTCGCGCGCTTCATCGCTGAAACCCCGTGCCGGTCGGGCATATTCCTTGACGAAACGCGCCAGGAACCGATCGGCCAGGGTCAGAATATCTTCACTGCGCTCGCGCAGTGGCGGCAGGTGCAAGGTGATCACGTTGAGGCGGTACAGCAAATCCTCCCGGAAGCGGCCGTCGCGCACCATGTCTTCCAGGTTCAAGTTGGTGGCGGCGAGGATGCGTACATCGGCACGGCGGGTGACCGGGTCGCCCACACGCTCGTATTCCTTGTCCTGGATAAAACGCAGCAATTTTGGTTGCAACGTCAGTGGAAAATCGCCGATCTCATCGAGAAACAACGTGCCGCCATCCGCCTGGTTGACGCGACCCAACGTGCTCTCGCTGGCACCGGTAAAGGCGCCACGGCTATGGCCGAACAATTCGCTTTCCATCAGCTCTGCCGTCAGCGACGGGCAGTTGATGGTCACGCAGGATTTCTTCGAGCGTTTGCTCCAACCGTGAATGGCGCGGGCCAGCTCACCTTTACCGGTACCGGATTCACCCAGGATCAGAATGTTGGCGTCGGTGCCGGCCACTTGCCGCGCAGTCTCCAGCACGACCATCATCGATGGGCTGTGAGAGTCGAGGCCGTCTTTCGGCTGGCGTACTTCGCCTTCGAGCGCTTCCAGGCGTGCGGAGAGTTGGCGCACTTCCAGTTGCTTGGCAGTGGCGAGGCGCAATTGGTCAGGACTGCAGGGCTTTACCAGGTAGTCGGCGGCACCGGCCTGGATCGCATCCACTGCGGTATCGACTGCCGAATGCGCGGTGACAATCACCACGCGCATCCACGGCGCCTGGATGCGCATCTGGGCCAGCACGTCCAGGCCATTGTCTTCGCCCAGGCGCAGGTCGAGGAAGCACAGGTCGAACACTTGGCGCTGCATCAGCGTATCGGCCTGGGCAGCGCTGTTGGCGGTGGCTACGGTGTAGCCTTCATCTTCCAGGCAATAACGGAAGGTGCGGAGGATCGCGGATTCGTCATCCACTAAAAGAATGCGGCCTTGAAGTTCCTTGGCTGATTCCATCTGTCCCGCGCTCCTTAAACTATGAATGATGGTGTTTAGTCCCGGAATAATCGGGCAAGTTGCATGGTTTATTCTGATCGATAAATAGCATCGTCGTGCAGGTATCTGCACCGCTTCCTACAAAGCCCCGCCTGATGGCGTTTTCATGCCGTCTTGCCACTTCGGCAACGCGCCCTGTGTGTTCTATCCCTTGATCCGACCGCTGGCCATCGTGCATTTCGCACGGCCCGCGAGGGGGTATCGTGCAGGATGCTGGGCACGTGTTGGATTAATAATATTTAACTCATTGATTTAATTGAGTTTTATTTTGTAAAAAAGCTGGCATGCGCTCTGCAATAGCTCTCCCAACGAATAATCAAAATGCGGGAGAACAGCAGCATGACTCGCCAAAGCCTCAGCCAATTGCGTGTGTCGCCACTGCGCTTGCAACAAGGTCTGTTTGCCAGCCTGGCCTTGATGGTCACGCTGATTGGCGGCCAACAGTTGCAACATTGGCAGCAGAGTCAGCAGCAGATTCCCCAGTTCGAACGTCCCGCCATGACCCAAACCCATTTCCGTTCCGTTGGCAGCGTAGCTGCCGACGCAACAGCCCCGCAATTGCGGATGGTTGACCAGGAATCTTCCCTGAGTGAACTGCCATCCCAGGAGCGTTGGGTGTTCTAGGCACCAAAAATGCCGCTCGTGTTGAGTGGCCGCACGGCACTACCGCTGTTACCTCTTAAAGAAGCATAAGGAGAATCACCATGTTGAGTTGGGCAATCACATTTCTGATCATCGCCATTGTGGCTGCAGTCCTGGGCTTCGGTGGTATCGCGGGCACCGCCACGGGTATCGCAAAAATTCTGTTTGTGGTCTTCCTGGTGATGTTCATCGCTTCCTTCTTCTTTGGTCGTCGCGGCCGAGGCTGAACATGACCACTTTGTCCTTCAAAGCCATTACTGCCGCCCTGCTTCTGGGCGGCAGCGGCTTGGCAATGGCCGCCAATGACGGTCAGTCCCGAGCCAACGAATTGCTCAGCGCGGACCCGCAATACCGCGAGACCTGGCAAGGCGTGGTGAAGAAAGAAGAGCGTCTGCCGGAATGGGTCATGAACCTGTCAGGCACCGCCGAGCAAATGAATGCCGTGGAAGAAGATGGCGACAAGTACTTGGTCGGGCCGCTCTGCGAAACCGCAGACACCTGCTTGAACAAGCGACTGATCGTTGCCTTCAGCCTCGACAAGGAAGATGCCTACGCCATGTTGGTGGAAGTCCCGGCCGGTCTGCCGGCGGACAAGTCCCCGACGCGGCACGCCGATTACCGTTTTATCGGTAAGCCGGATGAGGGCATGCAAAAGCTGCTGATGGAGCAGCTGAAGAAAGATCCTAATTGGTACTAGGTTCCGTCTGACGACCTTGTCGTCTACGGGGCCAGCGTCCATAGAAAGAAGCCCCCTCGCTTCTTTCTGTCTGCGCCACTCGAAAAGGGCGGTGCATGACCAAGGGGCCGGGTTGCTCTGATCAATTGCGATCGGCGTGACCTACGGGTACAGGGAGTGCCTGCGCAAGGGCCGGGTCAGGCGAAAAGCTGCGACGCAGGTTCACAAGCCGATGGCTTGCTGGACCTGCGGCGGGCTTGTCAGGCTCGCTCAGCTTCCTATGCCCTCCATAGCCGCAAATTTCCTTTCTGCTCTTTCCCAACCATTACTTCGTGTGTCGGGCTGACCATCTATCGATAAAATTTGGCCTGGTCCATAGGACATTTCCGACGCTAAACGACGGTATTCCCAGGCATTTCTGCCAAGGCGCCAAAGACGTCCTGATTCTCTGAGCGAGCCGGGTTTGGCAGGTTCACGGCATGTTTGCCGGACAAAATGTCACATTTGAACTGACCGTTCGGACAGTTATTATTAAAAAAAGCCATGCCGATTCGGCATAGGGTAGGCGTTTACGGCATTAGACGTCGCTCCCTTGCATGGGAATAGTTGCGCCTTTTTTCGCCTGCCAGTAAGCCATTTCGGCCACGCTGCGGTGACCTTCCATGGAGGCAGATGCACACACTTTTTCGCTTTCGAGCGTTGCGGCTGGCGCATTTGCCTTAAGTTCACTTGAAGTAAGGGTAATGACATGAAGAAGGCAAAGCTAAGCCTCGCCTGGCAGATCCTCATCGGTTTGGTGCTAGGGATCGCAATCGGTGCAGTGCTCAACCATTTCAGTGCTGAAAAGGCCTGGTGGATCAGCAATGTGTTGCAGCCAGCGGGCGATATCTTTATCCGCCTGATCAAGATGATCGTGATCCCGATTGTGATCTCCTCACTAATCGTCGGCATTGCCGGTGTTGGTGACGCGAAGAAACTCGGGCGTATCGGCGTCAAAACCATCCTTTACTTCGAAATTGTCACCACGATCGCCATCGTGGTCGGCCTGTTGCTCGCCAACCTTTTCCACCCGGGCGCTGGCATCGACATGAGTACCTTGGGTACCGTCGACATCTCCAAGTACACCGCCACTGCCGCCGAAGTGCAGCATGAGCATGCGTTCATCGAGACCATCCTCAACCTGATTCCATCGAACATCTTCGCTGCTGTTGCCCGTGGCGAAATGCTGCCGATCATCTTCTTCTCCGTGCTGTTCGGCCTCGGCTTGTCGAGCCTCAAGCCTGAGCTGCGCGAGCCGCTGGTGACCATGTTCCAGGGCGTGTCCGAGAGCATGTTCAAAGTCACTCACATGATCATGAAGTACGCCCCGATCGGCGTATTTGCACTGATCGCAGTGACCGTTGCCAACTTTGGCTTCGCCTCTTTGCTGCCGTTGGCCAAGCTGGTGATCCTGGTTTACGTCGCCATCCTGTTCTTCGCCTTTGTGATCCTCGGCCTGATCGCCCGCCTGTTCGGCTTCTCGGTGATCAAGCTGATGCGCATCTTCAAGGATGAGCTGGTGCTGGCCTACTCCACCGCCAGCTCCGAAACCGTGCTGCCGCGCGTGATCGAGAAGATGGAAGCCTACGGCGCGCCGAAGGCGATCTGCAGCTTCGTGGTGCCAACCGGTTACTCGTTCAACCTCGACGGTTCGACCCTGTACCAGAGCATTGCCGCGATCTTTATTGCGCAGCTGTACGGCATCGACCTGTCGATCGGCCAGCAACTGATGCTGGTGCTGACGCTGATGGTCACCTCCAAAGGCATTGCCGGCGTACCGGGCGTGTCCTTTGTGGTGCTGCTGGCGACCCTGGGCAGCGTGGGTATTCCGCTGGAAGGCCTGGCGTTTATCGCCGGTGTCGACCGCATCATGGACATGGCGCGTACCGCCCTGAACGTGATCGGCAACGCCCTGGCCGTGCTGGTGATCTCCCGTTGGGAAGGCATGTACGACGACGCCAAGGGCGAGCGCTACTGGAACTCGCTGCCGCACTGGCGCAGCAAGGAAGCCTCGCCCGCCGCCCAGGCCACCCGCAGCTGATAGCCTGACGGCTCGAAGACAAACCCCGGAAAATTCCGGGGTTTGTCGTTTCTGCCAGCCCCGCTATCATTCGCTGCATTCTTCAAGGGGTTTAACTGATGCTCAATGGCCTGTGGCTTGGCTTCTTTGTCGTGGCAATGGTGTCGGCACTGGCGCAATGGCTGGTCGGCGGTAACGCCGGAATATTCGCGGCAATGGTCGAAAGCAT
The DNA here is from genome assembly GCF_979253545.1 of Pseudomonas sp. AC112. Taxonomy (NCBI): domain Bacteria; kingdom Pseudomonadati; phylum Pseudomonadota; class Gammaproteobacteria; order Pseudomonadales; family Pseudomonadaceae; genus Pseudomonas; species Pseudomonas sp. AC112. The sequence goes on along the minus strand of NZ_CEEDCM010000001.1, from coordinate 2,153,014 downwards.
TTTCGCCATGGCCAAACTGTCGGTGGAAGTGATGGTGCTGCTGTTCGGCACCCTGACGCTGTGGCTGGGCTTTTTGCGCATTGCCGAAAAAGCCGGGATCGTCGATTGGCTGGCCAAGGCCCTCGGCCCGCTGTTTCGCCGCCTGATGCCGGAAGTCCCTGCCGGCCACCCGGCCATCGGTTTGATCACCCTGAACTTCGCCGCCAACGGCCTGGGCCTGGATAACGCCGCCACGCCCATCGGTTTGAAAGCGATGAAGGCGCTGCAGGAACTCAACCCTATCCCCAACACGGCGAGTAACGCGCAGATCCTGTTCCTGGTGCTCAACGCGTCTTCGCTGACGCTGTTGCCGGTGACGATCTTCATGTACCGCGCCCAGCAAGGCGCGGCGGACCCGACGCTGGTGTTCCTGCCGATCCTGCTGGCGACCAGCGCCTCGACCCTGGTCGGCCTGCTCTCGGTGGCGATCATGCAGCGTCTACGGCTGTGGGACCCGGTGGTGCTGGCCTATCTGATTCCCGGTGCACTGGTGTTGGGTGGCTTCATGGCATTGCTGGCGACCCTTTCTGCGACGGCGCTGGCCGGGCTGTCGTCGATCCTCGGCAACCTCACACTGTTCGGGTTGATCATGCTGTTTCTTGTGATCGGCGCGTTGCGCAAGGTCAAGGTCTACGAGGCATTTGTCGAAGGCGCAAAAGAAGGCTTCGACGTGGCCAAGAACCTGCTGCCGTACCTGGTGGCGATGCTGTGTGCCGTGGGTGTGTTGCGCGCTTCGGGCGCCCTGGATTTCGGCCTGGAAGGCATTCGCCATGTGGTCGCCTGGACCGGTATGGACACACGCTTTGTCGATGCTTTGCCGACTGCGATGGTCAAGCCGTTTTCCGGCAGCGCTGCGCGGGCGATGTTGATTGAGACCATGCAGACCCAAGGTGTGGACAGCTTCCCGGCGCTGGTGGCGGCGACGATTCAGGGCAGTACCGAGACCACCTTCTATGTGTTGGCGGTGTACTTTGGGTCGGTAGGGATCCAGCGGGCCAGGCATGCCGTGGGGTGTGCGTTGCTGGCGGAGTTGGCCGGTGTCGTGGCGGCTATTGCGGTGTGCTACTGGTTCTTTGGGTAAGGCTTGAATCGCTATCGCCGGCAAGCCGGCCCCTACAGGTGGATGCGTTCTCTGTAGGCGTCGGCTTGCCAGCGATAGCGCCCTCAGCGTTTCGCAGTGGCAGTGCCCTGCGCCACCACCCAATCCACCACCTGCTTATTCAACTGATCCCCCGCCTGCCCAAACCCGGCCACTACCGCCGGTACCTTGGTGTCGCTCACCGGCTGCCTCACCTCAAACCGTCTGCTGGCAACAATTCGCTGGTCACTGCCGCGCACCAGGCGCGCATCCAGGCGAATCACCACCTCCACCGCACTGCCGTGGTATTCACTCTGGAATGCCTGCAACTGCCCGCCCAGCTCATAGTCGGACTGCAGATTGGTATCGTCGGTGCTCAGCAGCGTCACCCGGCCATCGCGCTGGAAGCCGTCCATGAAGCGGTTGCGCAGCAGCACGGGCGACGGGTCGCTCCAGCGCGAGTTGGCATAGCTGCTGATCAGGTCACCATTGGGCACCACGGCAATACGCGGGCTGTCGAGAAACTCGCTGGTCTGCGGCTTGTTCACGCGCAGTGACCAACTCACCGGCGCGGCCTGGCGGGTGGCCTGGGCCGAGGCCAGGCGATACACGTCCGAAGGGTCGGCCTTGGGCAGGATCGAACACGCGCTCACCAGCGCCAAAGCGACAGGGGCGATCATTTGGTAAGCACGCTTCATGGTGTGAACTCCTTGTTCTTGTCGCTGCCCAGCAGGTAACCGCTCGGGTTGGCTTCCAGGCGGCGGGAGATGGCGCGCAGCGAGCCGAGGGTTTCGCGCAGCTCGCGCACGGCCGGCGCCAGTTCGTTGAGGCCTTGCATGCCGCTGTTCACCGAGTCCTTGTTGTCTGTCAGCAAGGTGTTGATGGTCGCGGTGCTTTGTTCAAGGGACTTCATGGCCTGTTCGGCACTGCCGAAGGCCTGCTTGCCTTGTTCGTTGAGCAAGCCGTTGGCGTTGCGCATCAGCACAGTGGTCTGCTCCAGGGCAGCGCTCGCCTGTTTGCTCACCTGCATCAGTTGCTGCATCACCACCTTGATATCGCCGCGCTGGTCGGCGATGGCGCCGGTGGTTTGTTGCAGGTTGTCCAGGGTGTTGCTCAGGCGCTCAACGTTCTCGCGGGAGAACATGTGGTTGGCGTTGTGCAGCAGCAGGTTGATGCTGGTCATCAGGTCGTTGCTGTTGTTCAGCAGGCGCGCGATGGGCGATGGTGAGGCGATGATCTGTGGCAGGTTACCGTCCTTGCCCTTGAGTTCGGGACTCTGCGGGGTGCCGCCACTGAGCTGGATGATCGAGGTACCCGTGATGCCGGTCAGGGCCAGCTTCGCCTGGGTGTCTTCCTTGACCGGCGTCTGCCCGGCCAGGCGGATACGTGCCAGGACGCGGCGCGGATCCTTGGGGTCCAGGCTCAGGCTGATGACATCGCCCACCTTGATCCCGCTGTACTGCACCGAACTGCCCTGGGACAGGCCACTGACGGCCTCATTGAAGATCACTTCGTAGTCCTGGAAGGCGCTGTCGACGCTGGACTTGGCCAGCCACAGGCCGAACAGCATCGCGCCGACCACCACGATCACGCTGAACAGACCGATCATCACATGATGGGCTCGGGTTTCCATGTCATACCTCGTTAAGCGATTGAGCGGCATCCAATGCCGCGCGGCCACGGGGGCCGTGGAAATATTCGTGGATCCAGGCGTCGTCCGTTTCCGAGACAACATCGATGGCATCGGCCACCAGCACTTTCTTCTGTGCCAGCACCGCCACGCGGTCGGTGATGGTGTACAGCGTGTCCAAGTCATGGGTGACCAGGAACACACTCAGGCCCAGCGCGTCACGCAGGGTCAGGATCAGTTGGTCGAACTGCGCCGCGCCGATCGGGTCGAGGCCGGCGGTGGGTTCGTCGAGGAACAGGATGTCCGGGTCCAACGCCAGCGCGCGGGCCAGGGCGGCGCGCTTGATCATGCCGCCGGACAGTGACGCCGGGTACTTGTCGGCCGCCGACAATGGCAACCCGGCCAGGGCGAGTTTCACCGCGGCCAAGTGCTCGGCGTCGCGGCGGCTGAGGCCGGCGTGTTCGATCAACGGCAGCGCGACGTTTTCGGTCACGGTCAGCGAAGAAAACAGCGCGCCCTTCTGGAACAGCACGCCAAAGCGCCGTTCCACCAGGGAACGCTCATGTTCCGGCAGGCTCGGCAGGTTTTTGCCGAACACCCGCACTTCGCCTTCGCTGGGCCGGCGCAGGCCGACGATGCTGCGCAGCAGCACCGACTTGCCGCTGCCGGACCCGCCGACCACGGCGAGGATCTCGCCCTTGTACAAATCCAGGTCGAGGTTCTCGTGCACGCTCTGGCTGCCAAAGCGATTGCACAGGCCACGCACCTCAATGACCGCCTCAGTGGGCGCACGGTGTAGACGACTCACCAGCCCATCTCCATAAAGAACAGCGCCGCGACCGCATCCAGCACGATGACCACAAAGATCGATTGCACCACGCTGGAAGTGGTGTGGGCGCCCACCGACTCGGCACTGCCGCTGACCTTGAAGCCTTCCAGGCAGCCGATGGCCGCAATCAGGAACGCGAAGATCGGCGCTTTCACCATGCCCACCAGGAAGTGCTGCACGCCAATGTCCGATTGCAGCAGCGAGAGGAACATCGCCGGCGAAATATCCAGCGCCACCGCGCAGACCACGCCACCGCCGACAATCCCCGACAGCATCGCCAGGAAGGTCAGCATCGGCAGCGCCACCAGCAGCGCCAGCACGCGCGGCAATACCAGCAATTCCATCGGGTCCAGGCCCAGGGTGCGGATCGCGTCGATTTCTTCGTTGGCCTTCATCGAACCGATTTGGGCGGTAAAGGCACTGGCGGTGCGACCGGCGATCAAAATTGCCGTCAGTAACACGCCGAATTCCCGCAAGAAAGAGAACGCCACCAGGTCGACGGTGAAAATAGTCGCGCCAAAACTCTTGAGGACAGTGGCGCCGAGGAACGCCACTACCGCGCCGACCAGAAAGGTCAGCAGGGCCACGATGGGCGCGGCGTCGAGGCCGACCTGTTCCAGGTGCGCGACCATAGGGGTCAGGCGCCAGCGCTTGGGGCGCAAAATGCCACGGGCAAAGGTTTCGAGAATCAGGCCGATAAAGCCCAGCAGCTTCTTGCTGTCCTGCCAGACGGTGTCCACCGCTCGACCGATGCGGGCCAGCACCTGAATGCCGGCGGCTTCTTCCGGTGCCTTGTCCGGTACGCAAAAATCATTCAGGGAGCGGTAGACGGTCTTGAGCAGGGCGCGGTCGGCGGCAGACAAGCTGCAGTCAGTCTGCTCCGCAGATTGCTCGATGCGGGTCGGCCCCAGCAGCTCCACCAACAGCGAGGCGCCGGCAGTATCGAGGGCGCCGAGGCCGTTGAGGTCGATGCGCGCGCCGGCGTCGTATTGGCCGTCGAGCTTGTCCGACAGCCTCTTCAGGCCCGCATAGTGGGCAAGCGTCCAGTCCCCCGTAATCCTCAGTTGTGGCGGGGTGGTGGACGTATCGAGGTGGGCTGCGCCGGCCGTCGTAGGGGTGGTCATAAGCTCCGAGCTTGTTTGGCTATCCACAATTCCTACGTAATAGCACGAACCTGCCTACTTTGGGTTGTCCGTTTGTGCTGCGTCCGTCACTTTGAAGCGCAGCACACCGATCACCTGCCCGTCTTCGGTCAACACCCTGACCTGCCAGCGGCCCACAGCGTCGCCGGGGAAGTTCTGCTTGTGGGTCCAGGCGCGATAGCCCTCTTTGCGCCCGCCGTGAATATCCAGGGCGATGCGGTCGACCTCTTTGCCGTTGAATTGCCACACATGGTAGATCCGCTCATCCAGCCCGCGCGGTGCGTTAATGGCGGTGTAGGCGTACAGCCCGCCGCTGCGCAGTTGGGCGGCGGTGACTTCCTTGAGGTCGTCGCCCGGCGTGCGGTCTTGCAGTTGGGTGCTGATCGCCACTTCAGTCATCCACAGGGTGGCCGGCGGCACCCAGCTGCGCAGGAACCAGCCGGCGCAGCCAATCGCGGCCGTAACCCCAAGCAGCATCGCCCAGCCCTTGAGGCTGCGCAGCGGTAGGCTCACGGCCAGGCTTGGGATCGACAACGCCATGGCCACGCCGAGGGCCAATTTGTAACTCTCGGCGGTGGTCAGGTGCAGGATGATCGGCAGCGCGGTGAGCAGCGCGGCGAACAGTGTGAAGGTGTGCAGCGCGAGGAACAGTGAACGTTTGGGCGCCAGCCATTTGTAGTACAGCGGGTCGGTGATCGACACCAGTGCTGCCGCGCCGAGCAGGCCGGTAAAAATCGATTGGCCGCTGTTCCAGGCGGTGGTGATGAAAAAGAACGGCAGCACAAAAAACAGACTTTCCTGGTGGATCATCTGGGTTGCATAGCGCAGCAGCGGTTCGGGGATTTCGCGCTTGAAGACCTTGGTGAACAGCTGGGTGAAGCTGTTCTCCAGCATCAGCCACAGCCAGCTCACCAGCATGATCACCGCGATCCAACTGGCCATGCCCTGTTGGCGGTCCACCAGGATGAAGCTGCCCACACCCGAGATGAAGCCGCCGAGTGCAATCACCCCTGGGTAGCGCTTCATCAGCTCGAGAATGCGCTGGATTACGTGGGTCAGGTTTGGCATCTGGCGGTTCGCAGTCTTTGTAGGAAAAAATCCTAGACAGAATAACGTCTTAGCCCGTCGTCCGTTGCCTCATTACGCGATCCGTTTGCGATAAAGCCGCACGCCGATCAACACAAAGGCGATCAGCCCGAGGGCACCGGCGCCGATCCAGCTCAGCAGGTCATAACTGAGCAGCGGCTTCTCAATACGCCAGTAGCCGGGTTGCTTGAACACTTGGCGCATGGCCTGGTTGGTCTGGTCCAGACTCACGGCCTTGATGCGTTTGACCGGGTCGCTGAAGTGGCCGTTGTCGTAATCGCCGGAAGCGCTCCAGTAATAGTCGGCCAGTGCGCTGTTGCCCTGCACGGCCCAGGCCTGACGGGCGATGGCGGCGTGCTGCAAGCGGGCGAAGACCGCCGGGTCGAGACCGTCTTTGAGCAACTGCGCCCTGAGGTCCTGCAAGACCTGTTCGGCTTCGGGGAGGTTTTCCCGCTCAAGGTCGGCATTCAGGCTGAGGAAGCCAACGCCGCCGAGCACTTCGCGTTCGCTCCACGGGCCGTAGGACAAACCGTGCTTGAGGCGCAGTTGACGGTACAGCGCCCAGTCGAGGTAGTCCTTGAGCAGGTCGTAGGTTTCGTCATGCCCGTCGTCCAGTACTGGCTCAGGGAACAGCCAGTGCAGTTTGGCGTTGTCGCCGACCCAGCCGTGGATCAGTTCGCGATGGGCAGCGGCGGCGTGCTGGATTTCCGGGAGTGCCAGGTGTTCCGTAGGTTCGACCGGGTCGAGCTGGCCGTAGGTTCGTTCCAGATAGGCTGGCAGCAGTTTGTCGAGGTCACCGACGATGATCAGGGTCATGTTGTTAGGCGCGTACCAGTGTTTGCGCAGGTTTTCCAACTGCTCGCGGGTCAGGTGGTCGACCTCGGCGCGTTCGGCGCATTTGAGGCCCAGCTCGACGGCCAGTTGATTGCTGGCGGTGTGGCCCAAGTCCTGGCGGTCCAGTAGGCGTTGCAGGTGTGAGTAGTGGCCGCCGTCTTCGCGCTCCACCACCCGCTTGGCGGCGTCGATATTAGCGTCGGTCAGTTCGGTGCGGGTGATGATCGCCAGCAGCAGGTCGAGCACCTTGCGCTGGTTCTGCGCGGGCGCCTCGATCACGAAGGTGGTGTCGGCGTTGCTGGTGTAGGCGTTCCACTCGCCGCCCAGGGCTTGCATGCGGTCTTCCAGCTCACTTTCGCCGCCACCGTCGATGCCGCTGAACAGCAGGTGTTCAAGCAGGTGTGGCAACTCCTTGTCTTCGCAATGGAAGTCATCCAGGCCCACGCCCACCACCAGGCGTATCGCCACATGCCCGCGCTCAGTGCCCGGTTTAAGCAGCAATTGCAGGCCATTGGGCAAGGTGTAACCCTCGACTTGCAGGCGGTCAAAGGCGAAGACGTGGGCAGAACCCATGAGCAGGCAAGCGAACAACAGGCGACGCATAACAAGCTTCCTGGCGAGTGAGGTCAGTTTTAACTGACTTCACGGGCCATCGTACGTTCAGGGCGAATGTGTGATGTCGGCAATATCTTCGGCCGAGAGTGCGCCGGTGTCGGACGTTTCCAACACCACATAGGCACTGCTGCAAAACAACGAATTCAAGCGCTTCATGTCGGCGATCAGCTCCAGGTGCAGGGAGCTGGTCTCCAGGCTCTGCACGATTTTGCGCTGCAGTCGGCTGACGTGGGCGTGGGCCAGGCGGCGTTCCTGGGCGCGGAAGCGGCGCTTCTCGCGCAGCAATTGGCGCGCGCTTTCCGGGTCGGCGCTGAGGAACACCGACAGCCCAAGGCGCAGGTTGGCGATCAATTGGCTGTGCAGCCCCGTGAGTTCTTCCAGGCCGACTTCCGAGAACTGGCGACGCTGGGAAGTTTTCTGCTGCTGGACTTTGCGCAGCATGCGTTCGATCAGGTCGCCAGCCAGCTTGAGGTTGATCGACAGCTCGATGATTTCGGCCCAGCGCCGGCTGTCTTGCTCGCTGAGGTCTTCGCGGGGCATTTGCGCCAGGTAGAGTTTGATCGCGCTGTAGAGCGACTCGACATCGTCGCTGAGGCTGCGCATTTCCTGGGTGATGGCCGTCTGTTTGCCGCGCAGTACTTCCTGCATCGCGGTGAGCATGTTGTCGATCAGGTCGCCCAGGCGCAGGGTTTCCCGCGCGGCGTTGGCCAGTGCCAGGCTTGGCGTGGTGAGCGCGGCCAAGTCCAGGTGGCGGGGTTTGGCCTTGCCGTTGGTTTCTTCGCGCTCGGGCAGCAGCCAGGCGCACAGCCGCGCCATTGGCCCAATGGTGGGCAGCAGGATCAGGCACCGCGTGACGTTGTAAAGCAGGTGGAAGGTGATGACCATGCCTTGGGCGCTGTAGTCCAGGCCATCCATCCACAGCACCAGCGGGTCGAGTACCGGGATGATCAGCAGCAGGCCGATCAACTTGTACAGCAAGCTGCCCAGCGCAACCTGGCGACCGGCGGCGTTCTGCATGCTGGTGCTGAGGAAGGCCAGCACACCGCTGCCGATATTGGCACCGATCACCAGGCCGATGGCCACGTGCAAGCCGATCACGCCGGCGCCGGCCAGGGTGGCGGTGAGCAGGACGGCGGCCAGGCTGGAGTAGGAAATCATCGCGAACAAGGCGCCGACCAAGGCGTCGAGCAGGATGTCGCCGGTCAATGAAGCGAACAGTACCTTGACGCCCTGGGCGTGGGTGATGGGCCCGGCGGCTTCGACGATGAGTTGCAGTGCGAGGATGATCAGCCCAAGGCCGATCCCGACCCGGCCCAACTGCCCTGCCCGCGTCTGTTTGCGTGACAGGAAGAAAATCACCCCGAGAAAGATCAGCAGCGGCGACAGCCACGACAGGTCAAACGTCAGTACCCGCGCCATCAGCGCGGTACCCACGTCTGCACCGAGCATGGTTGCCAGGGCGGGCATCAGCCCCATCAGGCCCTGGCCGACAAAGGACGTCACCAGCATCGCCGTGGCGTTGCTGCTCTGCACCATGGCGGTCACCAGGATACCGGCGATAAACGCCAGCCAGCGCTTGGACATGTTCTGCCCGATGACTTGGCGCAAGTTCGAGCCGTAGACCCGCAGGATGCCGGTACGGACGATGTGCGTGCCCCAGATAAGCAGGGTCACGGCGGAAAGCAGATTGAGCAAGGTCAGCATGCTCGGCCCCCCGTGTGGGTGCGCTCCAACAGGAGCGAAGGAAAGTTGCCGCGTGCCGTTCTACGTCTTGTAGTTAAGCTGTAGTTGGCGAATGGGCTCTGCGCCAGCATCGCATAGCTAAAGTGGGGATTGAAACAAAACTGTCATGAAATCAGCTTTTTGCGGATAAAAAAAAGGGGCTTATAAAAGCCCCTTTTTGTCTGGCTCGGGTTTATTGACCCGGAATGTCTTTGCGCAGTTTCACAGGATCCTGCTGTTTTTTCTTTTTCGCGATGGCGGTGCGCATCTTGATGTTCACCGCTTCCACTGCCAGCGAGAACGCCATGGCAAAGTAGACGTAGCCTTTTGGCACGTGCACATCGAAGGATTCGGCGATCAGCACGGTACCCACTACCAGCAGGAACGACAGTGCCAGCATCTTCAGCGACGGGTGCTTGTCGATGAATTCGCTGATGGTGCCCGCCGCCAGCATCATCACCAGTACGGCCACGACAATCGCTGCGACCATCACCGGTACGTGCGAGACCATGCCCACAGCGGTGATCACCGAGTCCAGGGAGAACACGATGTCGATGATCGCGATCTGGATGATGGTGTAGATGAACTTGCCACCCGCGCCCTTCGGCTCGTCGTGGGTTTCGTCTTCGCCTTCCAGCGCGTGGTACATCTCTTGGGAGCTTTTCCACAGAAGGAACAGGCCACCGAAGAACAGGATCAGGTCGCGACCGGAAATACCCTGGCCGAAGACCACGAACAGGTCGGCGGTCAGTTGCATCACCCAGGTGATCGACAGCAGCAACAGGATGCGCGTGACCATGGCCAACGCCAGGCCGAAGATCCGGGTGCGCGCCTGCATATGCTTGGGCATGCGGCTGACCAGGATCGAAATCATGATGATGTTATCGATGCCCAGGACGATCTCGAGGGCCGTCAGGGTGAAGAAGGCAATCCAGATTTCCGGATTGGTCAGCCATTCCATGTGTATTCCTTTGAGCAAGTGTTAAACCGCGCAAGCTGCAGCGCCGCGCGGTGAGTGAGTCGGTACGATTATAGAGTGCTGAACAGCGGAAAAATCCCCATCAGCAATGCGGCGAACATTATGCACAGGCACACCAGCACTGCCCACTTAAGGGTGAAGCGCTGGTGATCACCAAATTCGATACCGGCCAGTGCCACCAACAGGTAGGTCGACGGTACCAGTGGGCTGAGCAAGTGCACAGGCTGGCCAACGATAGAGGCGCGGGCCATTTCCACGGCGGTGATGCCGTAGTGGCTGGCGGCTTCGGCGAGGACGGGCAGCACGCCGTAGTAGAACGCGTCGTTGGACATGAAGAAAGTGAACGGCATGCTCACCAGTGCGGTGATCACGGCCAGGTACGGGCCCATGGCCTCCGGGATCACTGCCAGCAGGCTCTTGGACATGGCGTCGACCATGCCGGTACCGGACAGAATGCCGGTGAAGATACCCGCAGCGAAGATCAACCCGACGACCGCCAATACGCTGCCGGCGTGGGCGGCGACGCGATCTTTCTGCTGTTGCAGGCACGGGTAGTTGACGATCATCGCGATACTGAACGCCACCATGAACAGCACCGGCAGCGGCAACAGACCGGCGATCAGTGTGCACATCAGGGCCAGGGTCAGCGCGCCGTTGAACCAGATCAGCTTCGGACGACGAGCGTCAGGGTATTGCGACACGCTGATCTCGCTGTGGTCAATTTCATCGCCTTGCAGGTGCAGTTCACCCAGGCGTGCACGTTCGCGTTTGCCATACATGTAGGCAATCACCAGGATCGCCACCACGCCGGCGGCCATCGCCGGGATCATCGGTACGAAAATATCCGAGGGGTCGACGTGCAGCGCACTGGCGGCGCGGGCAGTCGGGCCACCCCAGGGGGTCATGTTCATCACGCCACCGGCGAGGATGATCAGGCCCGCCATGATCCGTGGGCTCATGCCGATGCGCTTGTACAACGGCAGCATGGCGGCCACGCAGATCATGTAAGTGGTGGCGCCGTCACCGTCGAGGGACACGACCAGGGCCAGCACGGCGGTACCGACGGAAACCTTCAGTGGGTCGCCCTTGACCATCTTGAGGATCTTGCGCACGGCCGGGTCGAACAGGCCGGAATCAATCATCAGGGCAAAGTAGAGAATGGCGAACATCAACATCACGCCGGTCGGCGCGAGTTTGGTGATGCCTTCGAGCATCATCGGGCCGATCTTCGGTGCGAAACCGCCGAACAGCGCGAACAGGATCGGCACGATGATCAGAGCGATCAGCGCGGACAGGCGCTTGGTCATGATCAGGAACATGAACGTGATGACCATGGCAAAGCCAAGGAAAGTCAGCATAGGAATACTCCAGGCGTAGCGCGGCTAGGGAATGGCGGACCGGGTTGGGGTCAGCGCAAAACGAACGGCACGAGGCGTACGGGTGGAGTTGGGGCGAACAGGCGGGTAGGAGCGGACATCGGGAATCACCATTGTTGTTGTTAACAGCCGGTCTATTGCCGGCAGTGGTGGCGATCCTAGACGGGTAAGCTTTCAGCCAGCTTTCGCTGCGCAAACAGCTGATGGAGGGCAGGCATACGGTCTTCAGGTTTGCACAGACCAAATGTGTGTGGCTTGCCTGCGATTGCATCACCTCGGTTCAACTGAACGACGGAGGTGTCTGCATCGCCGGCAAGCCGGCTCCTACAGATTCTGCGGCGAGGTTTCAGGGCAGTTCCAGGCCGCCTGCCGCCTTGTGCAAGGCCCGCAAATGCTCGCCCACCAGCTTCAGGTTGGCTTCACAGGCGGCAATTTCGGCGGAACGGGAAGGCTCCAGCAGCGCCCTCACCTCTTTGTCCAGTTCGCCGGTAAGCGACTGCAGTTGCTTCTGGCGTTCGGCGCTTTCCGATTCCAGGCGTGTGGCCTCTGAAGGTTGCGGCAGGCCATAACCGCCACTGCCCAGCAGTTCCGCCGGGCGGCTGAGGAAGCCGCTGTTGGCGAGGATTTGTTGCAGCGTGGCGTTGGCTTTCTCCATGCCACCGTTTTTCAGCTCGCGGGCGCCGAGGTAGCGTTGTTTAACTTCGTCCTGGGCCAGCATCAACTGTTTGCGAAAGCTTGCCTGCTCCAGCAGCAACAATGCGGCACTGGTGCGCAGGTCGGCCTGGCCGAACCACTGTCGGCGTTCCTCGGCACTGAGAGACAACCAGTCTTCGACCTGGGTCTGTTTGATCGGCAGGTGCTTGCGCAGTACATCGAACATCGCCTGGTAGCGTTCGCGGAAGGAGTCGAAGTGATACCCCAGGCGCAACGCCCTGCGTTTGTCATCCAGCACGCTGGTATCGGCCAAGCGGCGGGCGCTCAGGACTTCGAGCAAACCGTTGGGGGTGATGTTGTCCAGGCCGGTCAGTTGCGGGTTGGCGCTGCCGCTGCGTAGCAGTTTCAGGCTCTCCACCGCGCAGTTGTTGGAGATGAAGAAGTAGTTGCCGTCGTAGCTCCAATGCATTTCGGCGGCATGTTCGACGGTGTCGTTGATTTCCTGGCGGGTCAGTTTCAGCGGTACAGAGGCCAGGCCACGCAGTTCGGTCTTGGTGTATTCGTCGATCACTTGCGCCAGCGGCAATACAAACAAGCGCGATGGGTACTTGCCGACCAGGCCGTCCCAGCTCGACAGCTGTACGTCACCGACAAACGCGCGGTAGGACAAGACCAGATGCTGGTCCAGGTCCAGCCGGCAATCCGGCCCACGCGGGCGGCCCGGCGCACAGATCACCAGGCGCAACATGCTGTGGCCCCAGCGGCTGACCAGGTTCTGGTTGGCTTCGGCCAGCAGGTAGTCGATTTCGTAGACGCGTTCCGGGTCCACATGACCCAGCGGCGTCTTGGCGAAATCATTACCGGCGTTCAGGAAGGCGTAGGTGCTGGCGCAGGTGTCCTGCTCCGGCGGGGCCCAGCCAAAGTGCTCCTGGTAATAGCGGAACAATGCCGGGCGCCGGCAGGCGTAGCTTGGGTCTAACAGGAAGTACTCCATATTGACCGCCACGAACTCCAGCGGGCTGGTGGTTTCGTAGATGTCCGGGCTGCGCGCAACTTGATGGTTGTGCTGCTCGCGCTCGCCGCGACGGCCTACGTACTGCGGCCAGCCGGCAAGGTCCAGCAGGCGTGGGTCATCGCTGAGGGTAAAGCGTCGGCCATTCTGGCCGCGGCATTGATCAGGCAGGCCGATCAGGCCGGTGAGGTTGTTCTGCCGGCTGCAACGATTGATCAGCGCGCGATCGTCCTTGGACCACAGGCGTGCACGGTCATAGATGTGGGTCAGTTCATGCAGCACCGTGGCGAGCATTTCGCGGCGCACAGTGCCGTGGGGGCGATTGGTTTTCTGGGTGGCGGCGCTGCCGTCGGTCAGGCTGGCCAGCAGATTGCGGTTGAGGTCCAGCTCGGACACCAGGGAGGCTTGCCCGTAGGCGTTCTCGGGCATCTTGTCGGTCCAGCCGACATCGATGCGCCGGTCCAACTGTTCGATGAAGCGCGGCGGTAAAGAGCGCATGGCTTCGTCGAGCAGCGCCTGGCTGGCCTGCTGTTCAGCCGGGCTCAGACCCTCGGTCTTGAGCCGCAGTTGCAGGCTGGCCTGGGCTGCGCTGGCACACAGCAGCACAGTCCCGGCCAGGAGCCAGGCGGCAATGCGCCTCACAGTGCGAGGATGGCTTCGGCGAGGGTCTGGTCACTGGCGTCGCGGGCTTCCGGCAGACGTGTACGCAGGGTGTCGAAGGCCGCTTCCAAGTGCGCGCCACGGATTTCACCGTTGGTTGCGACGAAGCTGGCGGCGTCGTCGTGGGCTTCGCGTACCACTTTGGAGTCGCGGATCGAGGTGGTGGTGTCCGAGGTGAAATCAATGGTGCGGCCAGAGGCGCGAACAATGATGTTACTGGTGGCCACCAGGGTATGCGCCTGGGCAACGTCGGCCAATAACAGCAGGCCAAGGGTGGCGGCGATCAGCGGGCTACGCATGGGATAACTCCAATACAAATAAGGAATACAAAGATGATTATTGGACGAGAATTGCTTGCGCCAGTTCAAGGTCGCTGGCGTTAAGTTTTGGCTGGCTGCGGCGCAGATAATCCAGCGCTGACTCCAGCCATGCCCCCCGCCATTGGCCGTCAGTGGCGATAAACGCGGCAGCGTCATCCTGGGCGGCCATTATCACTTTTCTGTCGAAGGGCGCGGAGGTCACTTTGCTGGTGGCGTACGCGCTCACGACGGTGCTCTGGGTGGTGAGGTCAAAGGCCGAAGCCAATGGGGACCAGCCGCAGGAAAACAATACAGGGACTACTAAAAGGCGGTATGAAAAAGCCATGGGATTCGACAACTGAAAACGAGCGCCAAGGCTAGCGTAATGCCCGGGCGAGAGCCAGCGCCCAGGCATCACGGCTGTCTTCAGATGGCCAGGATGGCCTGGGCCAGTTGCGCGTCAGTCGCGGTGTTCAGTTGCGGCGCTTGCTGGCGGATCTGTGCCAGGGCGCTTTCCAGTTTCACACCACGGATGGCGCCTTCACTGGCGACAAAACTGGCGGCGTCGTCACGCGCGGCGCGCACGACCTTATTGTCGCGCAGGGACGAGGTGGCATCGGAGCTGGCGTCGGAGGTGGCTTTTAGTGCGCCGACAATGGAGTCGGTGGTGACAATGAAACTGGTCGCATTGGCGTTGGCTGCCAGGACCAACAGGGCGGCAGCACTCAGCAGGCGAAGACGGGACATGGGGTGACTCCTGTAGATGAACGGATAAAGTGGCGCAGGGCAGCCATTGGGGATCAGACGCCTGTACCAGGCGGCTCGCCACGTGGTGACTGGATATTAAGCTGCCGTTTATCCGTTCGGGAAGCGCCTTGACTGCCTAGTCACGCCAGAACGGTTTGGACATCTCGGCCATGCGGTCGCCATGGCTGATGCCCAGGTCGGACAGTTCCCGCGTATCAAGCTTCGACAGTTGGCGTCGTTCGTAGGCGTGGCGCAGCCATTTGGCCAGGGTGGCGGCCATACGCAGCAACAGCCGCTTATATAACGAAGAAGGCGTGTCCATGGGGAGTCCCTTTCATGAGGTCTTGGAACACCATGTTGGGTTAGGCAGTGGAACCGATACAGATACACCAGGGTTAAATTGTACTGCTTAACTGTAGTATTTTTTAAACTGTACCTGTTGTCGGGAAGCGCTTCTGTTTTCCCGTTGAAAACCTGAATCCCAGAAACAACAAAGCCCGCCTCCGGTTACCCGGGGCGGGCTGTGTTTTGACAAATCAGGTTGCTGGCAGTGGACCCGTCAGGTCAGGGCCAGCGAGCGCTAAATCAGCGCCAGAACGGCTTGCTCAGCTCTTCGTAGCGTTGAGCTTCGCTGATGCCTGCGTCAGCCAGCAGACGCGAATCCAGGCGAGCCAGTTGGTGGCGGCTGGAGATGCGGCGCTGCCACAACATCAGGTTGGCGATAACGCGCAGAGGCAGGGAGGCCTGGGTGTTTACAGCTTTTTCTTCGAAGAACAGTTCGGAACTGAGTGTACGTTCCATGATGACATCCTTCCGCTTGTGGCGGGATTAGGTAGTGGTTTAACTGATGCCAATGATCCTCTTCCGGCGCAACACTCTCTAGATACAGTTCACCTGTATTGTGAGGGGCCAGTTAACTGTTTATAGGCGCTGTACTGTACAGAAATGGGGCAACTGTACCTGTCTGCACTTAAATAGTGCGAAATAGGTGTTTTTGGTCTGGCTCGTAGGATATTTCAGTAGGAAATGACCGGTACAGCAGTACAGTTTTTTCAATAAGTGAGGCTGGCGCAGCCGAGCTGATGAAACTGTATTTGCATCAGCTCGAATCTGTACCAATCATGCCTTGAGCATGTGCCCGGTTTCTTCCAAGTTGATGTGCCAGCTCAGTGCTTCGCGCAGGATGTGTGGGGTGTGCCCACCGATTGCGCAGGCGGTATTGAAGTAACTGTTCAGCGCATCGCGGTAAGCCGGGTGCACACAGTTGTCGATGATCACTCGGGCCCGTTCCCGCGGCGCCAGCCCACGCAGGTCGGCCAGCCCGACTTCGGTCACCAGGATGTCGACGTCATGCTCGGTATGGTCCACATGGCTGACCATGGGCACGACACTGGAAATAGCCCCGCCCTTGGCAATCGACTTGGTGACGAAGATGGCCAGGTGCGCATTGCGCGCAAAGTCCCCGGAGCCGCCAATGCCATTCATCATCCGCGTGCCGCAGACGTGGGTGGAGTTGACGTTGCCGTAGATGTCGAACTCCAGCGCGGTGTTGATACCGATAATGCCCAGGCGACGTACCACTTCAGGGTGGTTGGAGATCTCCTGCGGGCGCAGGACCAGCTTGTCCTTATAGTGTTCCAGGTTGCCGAACACGTCGGCATTGCGCCGCTCTGACAAGGTGATCGAGCTGCCCGAAGCAAAGCTGAGCTTGCCTGCGTCGATCAGGTCGAAGGTTGAATCCTGCAACACTTCCGAATACATGGTCAGGTCTTCGAACGGTGACTCGATCAACCCGCACATCACGGCGTTGGCGATATTGCCGATCCCGGCCTGCAGCGGGCCGAGCTTGTTGGTCATGCGGCCTGCGTCGACTTCCTGCTTGAGGAAGTTGATGAGGTGGTTGGCGATGCCCTGTGTGTCGCTGTCGGGCGGCGTCACGGTCGAGGCAGAGTCGGCCTGGTTGGTGATGACGATGGCGACGATTTTTTCCGGCGGGATCGGAATGGCAGTGCTGCCGATACGGTCGTCGACTTTCACCAGAGGAATTGGCGTGCGCGTCGGCCGGTAGGTCGGGATATAGATGTCGTGCAACCCTTCCAGATTTGGATTGTGTGCCAGGTTGATCTCGACGATCACCTGCTTGGCGAAAATCGCGAAGCTGGCGGAGTTGCCTACGGACGTGGTGGGAACGATGTGGCCTTGTTCAGTGATCGCGACTGCTTCAATCACCGCGATGTCCGGCAGCTTGAGCTGGTTGTTGCGCAGTTGCTCGACGGTTTCCGACAGGTGTTGGTCGATAAACATCACCTCGCCGGCGTTGATCGCCTTGCGCAGCGTGCTGTCGACTTGAAACGGCATGCGCCGCGACAGCACGCCGGCTTCGGTCAGTTGCTTGTCCAGGTCATTGCCCAGGCTGGCGCCGGTCATCAGGGTGATTTTCAGCGGGGAAGTCTTGGCACGTTCGGCCAGGGCGTGGGGGACGGCCTTGGCTTCACCGGCACGGGTGAAGCCGCTCATGCCAACGGTCATGCCGTCTTCGATCAGTGCGGCGGCGTCTGCCGCGCTCATGACCTTGTTCAACAACGAAGGCAAGCGGATGCGATCACGGTACATGGATTCTTATCTCAGGCTACGGAAGCAAGGTGCGCAGTTTAGTGATTTCAAAAAATTTCGGCCCGCTACCATGGTCGAATGCCAGGCAGCGATTTAGAGCCTTTGGTCGGGTTTCATGCGGTAATAAAAAACCCCAGCCTACTGGAGGCCGGGGTTTCGAGTATTGCGCTGAAGCAGGGTTACTCGACGGCTTTGACCATGTCTTCGATGACCTTCTTGGCATCACCGAAGACCATCATGGTCTTGTCCAGGTAGAACAACTCGTTATCCAGGCCGGCATAGCCGCTGGCCATTGAACGTTTGTTGACGATGATGGTTTTGGCCTTGAACGCCTCGAGGATCGGCATGCCGGCAATCGGCGAGTTCGGGTCGTTCTTCGCAGCCGGGTTGACCACGTCGTTCGCGCCCAGCACCAGCACCACGTCGGCTTGGCCGAACTCGGAGTTGATGTCCTCCATCTCGAACACCTGGTCATAAGGCACTTCGGCCTCGGCGAGCAATACGTTCATGTGCCCAGGCATACGGCCTGCCACCGGGTGGATCGCGTATTTCACCGTGACGCCATGATGGGTCAGCTTTTCGGTCAGTTCCTTGAGCGCATGTTGCGCCCGCGCCACCGCCAGGCCGTAGCCCGGGACGATGATCACGGTGTCGGCGTTGGTCAGCAGGAAGGTCGCATCGTCGGCGGAGCCGGATTTGACCGGGCGTGCTTCTTTAGAACCCGCCGCTGCACCCGCATCCGGCGCGTTGCCGAAGCCGCCGAGCAGTACATTAAAGAAGGAACGGTTCATCGCCTTGCACATGATGTAGGACAGGATCGCGCCGCTGGAGCCCACCAAGGAGCCGGCGATGATCAGCATCGAGTTGTTCAGCGAGAAACCGATACCTGCCGCTGCCCAGCCGGAGTAGCTGTTGAGCATCGACACGACCACTGGCATATCAGCGCCGCCAATCGGGATGATGATCAGCACGCCCAGCACGAAGGCCAAGGCCAGCATCAGGGCGAAGGCAGTCAGGTTGCCGGTAAACATAAACGCCAGGCCGAGGCCGAGGGTCAGCAGGCCGAGCACCAGGTTCAGTTTGTGTTGGCCGCCGAACTGTACCGGTGCGCCCTGGAACAGGCGGAACTTGTACTTGCCCGATAGCTTGCCGAACGCAATCACCGAACCGGAGAAGGTAATCGCACCGATGGCCGCACCGAGGAACAGCTCCAGTCGGTTACCCGCAGGGATCGCGTCGCCCAGGTGTTTGACGATGCCTAGGGATTGCGGCTCGACCACGGCGGCAATGGCGATGAACACCGCAGCCAGGCCGATCATGCTGTGCATGAACGCCACCAGCTCCGGCATCTTGGTCATTTCTACACGCTTGGCCATGATCGAACCGGCAGTGCCGCCGATCAGCAGGCCGACAATCACGTAACCGATGCCGGCAGTGGCCAGCTCGGCGCCGAGCTTATAAATGAGGCCAACGGTAGTGAGCACCGCCAGCGCCATGCCGAGCATGCCAAACAAGTTGCCGCGCCGCGAAGTGGTGGGATGTGACAGGCCCTTGAGTGCCTGGATAAAGCAGATCGACGCGATCAGGTAGAGCGTCGTGACCAGATTCATGCTCATTACTTCGGCGCCTCTTCTTTTACTTTCGGGGCTTTCTTCTTGAACATCTCAAGCATGCGGCGCGTCACCAGGAAGCCACCGAACACGTTGACCGCTGCCAGGGCTACAGCCAGGGTGCCCATGGTCTTGCCCAGGGGAGTCACGGTCAGTGCGGCGGCCAGCATGGCGCCGACGATCACGATTGCCGAGATGGCGTTGGTCACCGCCATCAGCGGCGTGTGCAGCGCGGGCGTGACGTTCCAGACCACGTGGTAACCGACATAAATCGCCAGCACAAAGATGATCAGGTTGTAGATACCGGGGGAGATAAGCTCTTCCATCGTCTGAATCCCTGCTTAGGCGTTTTTGCGGATGACTTGGCCGTCACGGCACATCAGGCACGCGGCGACGATGTCGTCTTCGAGGTTGATTTCAAACTGCCCTTCCTTGGTGAAGACCAGCTTCAGGAAGTCCAGCAGGTTGCGCGCATACAAGGCTGACGCGTCGGCAGCGACGGCACCGGCCAGGTTGGTTGGGCCGCAGATGATCACGCCGTTTTCCACGACGACTTGGTCAGCGACAGTCAGCGGGCAGTTGCCGCCTTGGGCGGCTGCGAGGTCGATCACTACCGAGCCGGGCTTCATTTGCGCGACGGTGTCGGCGCTGAGCAAGGTCGGTGCTTTACGGCCGGGAATCAGGGCGGTGGTGATGACGATGTCGGCCTGCTTTGCGCGCTCGTGAACCGCCAGGGCCTGGCGCTGCATCCAGCTGGTCGGCATTGGACGGGCGTAACCACCGACGCCGACGGCGCATTCGCGTTCTTCATCGGTTTCGTAGGGCACGTCGACGAACTTGGCGCCTAGAGATTCGATCTGCTCTTTAACCGCCGGGCGTACGTCAGACGCTTCGATCACGGCACCCAGGCGTTTTGCCGTGGCAATCGCCTGCAGGCCTGCAACGCCGGCGCCGAGAATCAATACGCGTGCAGCCTTAACCGTACCGGCCGCCGTCATCAGCATCGGCATGAAGCGCGGGTAGTGATGAGCGGCGAGCAGCACGGCCTTATAGCCGGCGATGTTGGCCTGGGACGACAGCACGTCGAGGCTCTGGGCGCGCGAGGTGCGCGGCGCCGCTTCGAGGGCGAAGGCGGTGATGCCGCGCTCGGCGAGCTTGGCGATGGTTTCGTTGCTGAACGGATTGAGCATGCCCACCAACACGGTGCCGCTTTTGATCAGCGCCAGTTCGCTGTCGCTCGGGGCAACCACCTTGAGAATCAGCTCGGCGCCAAATGCATCGCCGACACTACCGATGGTTGCGCCTGCCGTTTCATAGGCACTGTCGACGATGCTGGCGTTGATGCCTGCACCGCTTTGTACAGTGACCTTATGGCCCTGGCCGATCAGCTTCTTGATGGTTTCCGGGGTGGCAGCCACCCGCGTTTCACCGGTCTGGGTTTCGAGAGGAACACCAATGTGCACGTCAAATCTCCTGCATGATCTTTTTGCTTTTGATCTTTTTGTAAAAAGGCCAGTGCACCGCGAGTGGCGCAACTGGGGCGGCCGATCAGCACGATCCCGCTGAAATGACAGCGGGGCGCGGCATTTTGCAGGCGAACTTTACGGCCATCAAGGGATTATGACGGGTGACGAAAAATTAACTACAAGTCACCCTGTGACTGATTGTCGCAATACCCTGTAATAACCGCTTCAAATACATGGGCTTAAAGGGCTGCAGACGCTTTTGCAATCTTTTGTCATCGTTGGTGTGAATAGTCGGCCATTGGCTTGTATTAGTCGCTACAAGCCAAGTAGATCATGGCCTTGAGCCTTATTTTCGACTGACAGATACAGTCTGTTTAAATGCGACATATATGTATATCTGTAGGCTTGAATGATTGCTGACTACAAAGTCAGCAAATCGAGTTTATCCTTTAAATACCTGGGCTGTAGCGCTTTGACTGGTCGACCAGCCAGTCCCGGAAGGCATGCAATGACGCGGATTCGACCTTCCTGTCAGGAATCATCAGGTAATAAGCCTTCGAGCTGCTCAGTGCTTCGGGGCTCGCGACCACCAGTTGGCCCTCCTCCAGCTCACGTTGGATAAGGAACGGGGGTATTAGGGCGATGCCCATGTCATGCATGGCGGCTTGGGACAACATCGAGAATAGCTCGTAACGCGGACCTGTCATGTCGCGGGGAATGTTCAGTTGCTGGGCGTTGAACCATTGGCGCCACGCATAGGGTCGGGTGGTCTGCTGCAGGAGCGGCAGTTCTGCGATGTCCTGGGGGCTGAACTGCGTGCGGTTACCCAATAGCCGAGGACTGCACACGGGAACGGGGTTTTCCCCCATCAGTCGATGGGACTCGGTGCCGGACCAGTCGGCATCGCCGAAGTAGATTGCGGCGTCGAATTCGGTGTCGGCAAACAGGAAAGGGCGTGTTCGGTTCGTGAGGTTGACCGTGACTTCAGGATGCTGGCGTTGGAAGTCCTTGAGGCGAGGTATCAGCCACTGAGTGCCGAATGTCGGGACCACGGCCAGCTCGATGGTGTTAGCGCCCTGCTGGCCCATGACGGACAGCGTGTCGCGCTCTACCGCATCCAGTTGTGTGGCGACGCGACGGCTATAGGACAGCCCCGCTTCCGTCAGCTTTACCCCACGCCGTGAGCGGCGAAACAGCTCGACACTCAAAAACTCCTCAAGGCTGGCGATCTGTCGACAGATGGCACCTTGAGTGATCGAAAGCTCCTGCGCCGCTTTGGTAAAGCTCTCGTGGCGGGCGGCCGCTTCAAAACTGACAAGGGCGGTGGTGCTGGGAATTTTTCTGCGCATATACCGTGTCCTCACTTACCAAGGCGCATATGCGCCATTTGCCGCTGTTCGAAGTGAGAAATTAGCACAACCCTATGCAGAAACCTCGTTTGCCCTCTGCGCTTGCTGGGCCTAGGCTGCTTCCACGACTTCTGATTCTTTTCGCGAGGACTTATTCATGGCTGGCAAGGCAAGCTTCAACTGGATCGATCCACTGCTGCTGGATCAACAGCTCACCGAAGAAGAGCGCATGGTGCGCGACAGTGCTGAGCAGTTCGCCCAGGACAAGTTGGCGCCGCGTGTGCTCGAAGCCTTCCGCCATGAAAAGACCGACCCTGCCATTTTCCGCGAGATGGGCGAGACCGGTTTGCTCGGTGCGATGATCCCCGAGCAGTACGGTGGCAGCGGCTTGAACTATGTCAGTTATGGGTTGATTGCCCGTGAGGTGGAGCGTGTCGACTCCGGCTATCGCTCGATGATGAGTGTGCAGTCGTCACTGGTCATGGTGCCGATTAACGAGTTCGGCACCGAGACGCAGAAACAGAAGTACCTGCCGAAGCTGGCTTCTGGCGAATGGATCGGTTGCTTTGGTCTGACAGAGCCTAACCATGGTTCCGACCCAGGCGCGATGATTACCCGTGCGCGCAAGGTGGAAGGTGGTTATAGCCTGACAGGCGCAAAAATGTGGATCACCAATAGCCCGATCGCGGATGTGTTTGTGGTGTGGGGCAAGGACGATGCCGGTGATATCCGCGGCTTTGTCCTGGAGAAAGGCTGGAAGGGCCTGAGCGCTCCGGCGATTCATGGCAAGGTCGGGCTGCGCGCTTCCATCACCGGCGAGATCGTCATGGACAACGTGTTTGTCCCGGAAGAGAACATCTTCCCGGACGTGCGTGGTTTGAAGGGGCCGTTCACCTGCCTTAACTCTGCACGCTATGGCATCTCCTGGGGCGCGTTGGGCGCTGCCGAGTTCTGCTGGCATACCGCTCGCCAATACACGCTCGATCGTCATCAGTTCGGGCGTCCGTTGGCGGCTACCCAGTTGATCCAGAAAAAGCTGGCCGATATGCAGACTGAGATCACCTTGGCCTTGCAGGGCTGCCTGCGCCTGGGGCGCATGAAGGACGAAGGCACGGCTGCGGTCGAGATCACTTCGATCATGAAGCGCAACTCGTGCGGCAAGTCCCTGGATATCGCGCGCATGGCTCGGGACATGCTGGGTGGCAATGGTATTTCCGACGAATTCGGGGTGGCGCGTCATCTGGTCAACCTGGAGGTGGTCAATACCTATGAAGGTACTCATGACGTGCATGCCTTGATTCTGGGGCGTGCGCAAACCGGTCTTCAGGCGTTCTATTAATAGGAGCACGGCATGGGCGCGCTTTCGCATCTGCGGGTACTGGATTTATCGCGAGTACTGGCGGGCCCTTGGTCCGGGCAGATCCTTGCGGACCTTGGGGCTGAGGTCATCAAGGTCGAACGGCCGGGTAGTGGCGACGACACACGCGCCTGGGGACCGCCCTTCCTTAAGGATGCCTATGGCGAGAACACTAGCGAGGCAGCGTATTACCTGTCGGCCAATCGCAATAAGGAGTCGGTGACAATCGACTTCACACGGCCTGAGGGGCAGGCGCTGGTGCGTGAGCTGGCGGCCAAGTCGGACATTTTGATCGAGAATTTCAAGGTGGGCGGCCTGGCAGCGTATGGTTTGGATTATGAGTCGCTCAAGGAGATCAACCCGGAGCTGATCTACTGCTCGATCACGGGCTTCGGTCAGACCGGGCCTTATGCGGCGCGTGCGGGCTATGACTTCATGATTCAGGGGCTGGGCGGGCTGATGAGCCTGACCGGCCGGCCCGAGGGGGAGGATGGCGCTGGGCCGGTGAAGGTGGGCGTGGCGCTGACTGACATCCTTACGGGGCTTTACTCGACCGTGGCAATACTGGCGGCACTGGCCCATCGGGACCATGACGGTGGTGGGCAGCACATCGATATGGCGTTGCTGGATGTGCAGGTGGCATGCCTGGCCAATCAGGCGATGAATTACCTGACGACGGGCGTGCCGCCAAAGCGCTTGGGGAATGCGCATCCGAATATCGTGCCTTACCAGGACTTTCCCACGGCCGACGGTGATTTCATCCTGACGGTGGGGAATGACGGGCAGTTTCGCAAGTTTGCTGAAGTGGCTGGGCAGCCACAGTGGGCAGATGATCCGCGCTTCTCTACTAATAAGGTGCGGGTGGCCAATCGGGCGGAGCTGATCCCGTTGATTCGTCAGGCGACGGTATTCAAGACGACGGCTGAGTGGGTGTCACAGTTGGAGCGGGTTGGAGTGCCGTGTGGGCCTATCAATGATTTGGCGCAGGTGTTTGCCGATCCCCAGGTGAAGGCGCGTGGGCTGGCGATGGCGTTACCTCATGCCTTGGCAGGGATGGTGCCTCAGGTTGCCAATCCGATACGGCTGTCCAAGACGCCTGTGGAGTACCGTAGTGCGCCTCCCCTGCTGGGGGAGCACACGGCCAAGGTGCTTCAAGAGGTGTTGGGATTGGGTGTGGCGAATGTGGTCGCATTGAAGGCGGCGGGTGTTATCTGATCCCATCTTCTATATAGAGGGCATAAGCGGCTTTATATTGATGGTTTTTTAATCAACTCTAACTAATTGATAGAAAAGTAAAATTAAGGGTTGACGGCAGATTCTGGAAGTCTATAATTCGCCCCACTTCCGGCGCAGTCGAAACGGAAAACTCCTTGGTAAACAAAGAGTTACGCAGAATTCGACAGCGACTTGCTTCAGTTCATCGAAGCCCAGAAGGAGTTGGTAGAGCAGTGTTGTTTGGCTCTATTAACGTTTCGATCTTCTCGGTCGAAAGCGGAGAAAAAGAGGTGTTGACAGCAGCGTGTAACGCTGTAGAATTCGCCTCCCGCTAACGAGAGATCGGAAGCGCAAGTGGTTGAAGTTGTTGAAGAAATCTTCGAAAACTTCTGAAAATAATCACTTGACAGCAAATGAGGCTGCTGTAGAATGCGCGCCTCGGTTGAGACGAAAGATCTTAACCAACCGCTCTTTAACAACTGAATCAAGCAATTCGTGTGGGTGCTTGTGGAGTCAGACTGATAGTCAACAAGATTATCAGCATCACAAGTTACTCCGCGAGAAATCAAAGATGTAACCAACGATTGCTGAGCCAAGTTTAGGGTTTCTTAAAAACCCAAAGATGTTTGAACTGAAGAGTTTGATCATGGCTCAGATTGAACGCTGGCGGCAGGCCTAACACATGCAAGTCGAGCGGTAGAGAGAAGCTTGCTTCTCTTGAGAGCGGCGGACGGGTGAGTAATGCCTAGGAATCTGCCTGGTAGTGGGGGATAACGTTCGGAAACGGACGCTAATACCGCATACGTCCTACGGGAGAAAGCAGGGGACCTTCGGGCCTTGCGCTATCAGATGAGCCTAGGTCGGATTAGCTAGTTGGTGGGGTAATGGCTCACCAAGGCGACGATCCGTAACTGGTCTGAGAGGATGATCAGTCACACTGGAACTGAGACACGGTCCAGACTCCTACGGGAGGCAGCAGTGGGGAATATTGGACAATGGGCGAAAGCCTGATCCAGCCATGCCGCGTGTGTGAAGAAGGTCTTCGGATTGTAAAGCACTTTAAGTTGGGAGGAAGGGTTGTAGATTAATACTCTGCAATTTTGACGTTACCGACAGAATAAGCACCGGCTAACTCTGTGCCAGCAGCCGCGGTAATACAGAGGGTGCAAGCGTTAATCGGAATTACTGGGCGTAAAGCGCGCGTAGGTGGTTTGTTAAGTTGGATGTGAAATCCCCGGGCTCAACCTGGGAACTGCATTCAAAACTGACTGACTAGAGTATGGTAGAGGGTGGTGGAATTTCCTGTGTAGCGGTGAAATGCGTAGATATAGGAAGGAACACCAGTGGCGAAGGCGACCACCTGGACTAATACTGACACTGAGGTGCGAAAGCGTGGGGAGCAAACAGGATTAGATACCCTGGTAGTCCACGCCGTAAACGATGTCAACTAGCCGTTGGAAGCCTTGAGCTTTTAGTGGCGCAGCTAACGCATTAAGTTGACCGCCTGGGGAGTACGGCCGCAAGGTTAAAACTCAAATGAATTGACGGGGGCCCGCACAAGCGGTGGAGCATGTGGTTTAATTCGAAGCAACGCGAAGAACCTTACCAGGCCTTGACATCCAATGAACTTTCTAGAGATAGATTGGTGCCTTCGGGAACATTGAGACAGGTGCTGCATGGCTGTCGTCAGCTCGTGTCGTGAGATGTTGGGTTAAGTCCCGTAACGAGCGCAACCCTTGTCCTTAGTTACCAGCACGTAATGGTGGGCACTCTAAGGAGACTGCCGGTGACAAACCGGAGGAAGGTGGGGATGACGTCAAGTCATCATGGCCCTTACGGCCTGGGCTACACACGTGCTACAATGGTCGGTACAGAGGGTTGCCAAGCCGCGAGGTGGAGCTAATCCCATAAAACCGATCGTAGTCCGGATCGCAGTCTGCAACTCGACTGCGTGAAGTCGGAATCGCTAGTAATCGCGAATCAGAATGTCGCGGTGAATACGTTCCCGGGCCTTGTACACACCGCCCGTCACACCATGGGAGTGGGTTGCACCAGAAGTAGCTAGTCTAACCTTCGGGAGGACGGTTACCACGGTGTGATTCATGACTGGGGTGAAGTCGTAACAAGGTAGCCGTAGGGGAACCTGCGGCTGGATCACCTCCTTAATCGACGACATCAGCTGCTCCATAAGTTCCTACACGAATTGCTTGATTCATTGAAGAAGACGATAAGAAGCAGCCCGAAATTGGGTCTGTAGCTCAGTTGGTTAGAGCGCACCCCTGATAAGGGTGAGGTCGGCAGTTCGAATCTGCCCAGACCCACCAATTTTGTGTGGGAAACGCCTGTAGAAATACGGGGCCATAGCTCAGCTGGGAGAGCGCCTGCCTTGCACGCAGGAGGTCAACGGTTCGATCCCGTTTGGCTCCACCACTACTGCTTCTGAAAGTTATGAAAGCTTAGAAATGAGCATTCCATCAGGTTGATGGTGAATGTTGATTTCTAGTCTTTGATTAGATCGTTCTTTAAAAATTTGGGTATGTGATAGAAAGATAGACTGAACGTTACTTTCACTGGTAACGGATCAGGCTAAGGTAAAATTTGTGAGTTCTCTTAATTGAGAAATTCGAATTTTCGGCGAATGTCGTCTTCACAGTATAACCAGATTGCTTGGGGTTATATGGTCAAGTGAAGAAGCGCATACGGTGGATGCCTTGGCAGTCAGAGGCGATGAAAGACGTGGTAGCCTGCGAAAAGCTTCGGGGAGTCGGCAAACAGACTTTGATCCGGAGATGTCTGAATGGGGGAACCCAGCCATCATAAGATGGTTATCTTGTACTGAATACATAGGTGCAAGAGGCGAACCAGGGGAACTGAAACATCTAAGTACCCTGAGGAAAAGAAATCAACCGAGATTCCCTTAGTAGTGGCGAGCGAACGGGGACTAGCCCTTAAGTGGCTTTGAGATTAGCGGAACGCTCTGGAAAGTGCGGCCATAGTGGGTGATAGCCCTGTACGCGAAAATCTCTTAGTCATGAAATCGAGTAGGACGGAGCACGAGAAACTTTGTCTGAATATGGGGGGACCATCCTCCAAGGCTAAATACTACTGACTGACCGATAGTGAACTAGTACCGTGAGGGAAAGGCGAAAAGAACCCCGGAGAGGGGAGTGAAATAGATCCTGAAACCGTATGCGTACAAGCAGTGGGAGCAGACTTTGTTCTGTGACTGCGTACCTTTTGTATAATGGGTCAGCGACTTATTTTCAGTGGCGAGCTTAACCGAATAGGGGAGGCGTAGCGAAAGCGAGTCTTAATAGGGCGTCTAGTCGCTGGGAATAGACCCGAAACCGGGCGATCTATCCATGGGCAGGTTGAAGGTTGGGTAACACTAACTGGAGGACCGAACCGACTACCGTTGAAAAGTTAGCGGATGACCTGTGGATCGGAGTGAAAGGCTAATCAAGCTCGGAGATAGCTGGTTCTCCTCGAAAGCTATTTAGGTAGCGCCTCATGTATCACTGTAGGGGGTAGAGCACTGTTTCGGCTAGGGGGTCATCCCGACTTACCAAACCGATGCAAACTCCGAATACCTACAAGTGCCGAGCATGGGAGACACACGGCGGGTGCTAACGTCCGTCGTGAAAAGGGAAACAACCCAGACCGTCAGCTAAGGTC
The DNA here is from genome assembly GCF_979253545.1 of Pseudomonas sp. AC112. Lineage (NCBI taxonomy): Bacteria > Pseudomonadati > Pseudomonadota > Gammaproteobacteria > Pseudomonadales > Pseudomonadaceae > Pseudomonas > Pseudomonas sp. AC112. Next base: position 2,125,027 of record NZ_CEEDCM010000001.1, on the reverse strand, counting down.
CCAAAGTTATGGTTAAGTGGGAAACGATGTGGGAAGGCTTAGACAGCTAGGAGGTTGGCTTAGAAGCAGCCACCCTTTAAAGAAAGCGTAATAGCTCACTAGTCGAGTCGGCCTGCGCGGAAGATGTAACGGGGCTCAAACCATACACCGAAGCTACGGGTATCACGTAAGTGATGCGGTAGAGGAGCGTTCTGTAAGCCTGTGAAGGTGAGTTGAGAAGCTTGCTGGAGGTATCAGAAGTGCGAATGCTGACATGAGTAACGACAATGGGTGTGAAAAACACCCACGCCGAAAGACCAAGGTTTCCTGCGCAACGTTAATCGACGCAGGGTTAGTCGGTCCCTAAGGCGAGGCTGAAAAGCGTAGTCGATGGAAAACAGGTTAATATTCCTGTACTTCTGGTTATTGCGATGGAGGGACGGAGAAGGCTAGGCCAGCTTGGCGTTGGTTGTCCAAGTTTAAGGTGGTAGGCTGAGATCTTAGGTAAATCCGGGATCTTAAGGCCGAGAGCTGATGACGAGCTAACTTTTAGTTAGCGAAGTGGTTGATGCCATGCTTCCAAGAAAAGCTTCTAAGCTTCAGGTAACCAGGAACCGTACCCCAAACCGACACAGGTGGTTGGGTAGAGAATACCAAGGCGCTTGAGAGAACTCGGGTGAAGGAACTAGGCAAAATGGCACCGTAACTTCGGGAGAAGGTGCGCCGGTGAGGGTGAAGGACTTGCTCCGTAAGCTCATGCCGGTCGAAGATACCAGGCCGCTGCGACTGTTTATTAAAAACACAGCACTCTGCAAACACGAAAGTGGACGTATAGGGTGTGACGCCTGCCCGGTGCCGGAAGGTTAATTGATGGGGTTAGCTAACGCGAAGCTCTTGATCGAAGCCCCGGTAAACGGCGGCCGTAACTATAACGGTCCTAAGGTAGCGAAATTCCTTGTCGGGTAAGTTCCGACCTGCACGAATGGCGTAACGATGGCGGCGCTGTCTCCACCCGAGACTCAGTGAAATTGAAATCGCTGTGAAGATGCAGTGTATCCGCGGCTAGACGGAAAGACCCCGTGAACCTTTACTATAGCTTTGCACTGGACTTTGAATTTGCTTGTGTAGGATAGGTGGGAGGCTTTGAAGCGTGGACGCCAGTTCGCGTGGAGCCATCCTTGAAATACCACCCTGGCAACTTTGAGGTTCTAACTCAGGTCCGTTATCCGGATCGAGGACAGTGTATGGTGGGTAGTTTGACTGGGGCGGTCTCCTCCTAAAGAGTAACGGAGGAGTACGAAGGTGCGCTCAGACCGGTCGGAAATCGGTCGTAGAGTATAAAGGCAAAAGCGCGCTTGACTGCGAGACAGACACGTCGAGCAGGTACGAAAGTAGGTCTTAGTGATCCGGTGGTTCTGTATGGAAGGGCCATCGCTCAACGGATAAAAGGTACTCCGGGGATAACAGGCTGATACCGCCCAAGAGTTCATATCGACGGCGGTGTTTGGCACCTCGATGTCGGCTCATCACATCCTGGGGCTGAAGCCGGTCCCAAGGGTATGGCTGTTCGCCATTTAAAGTGGTACGCGAGCTGGGTTTAGAACGTCGTGAGACAGTTCGGTCCCTATCTGCCGTGGACGTTTGAGATTTGAGAGGGGCTGCTCCTAGTACGAGAGGACCGGAGTGGACGAACCTCTGGTGTTCCGGTTGTCACGCCAGTGGCATTGCCGGGTAGCTATGTTCGGAATAGATAACCGCTGAAAGCATCTAAGCGGGAAACTAGCCTCAAGATGAGATCTCACTGGAACCTTGAGTTCCCTGAAGGGCCGTCGAAGACTACGACGTTGATAGGTTGGGTGTGTAAGCGCTGTGAGGCGTTGAGCTAACCAATACTAATTGCCCGTGAGGCTTGACCATATAACACCCAAGCAATTTGACTACTCTAACGAGCATCAGATTGCGGTGTGTGAAGACGAAATGAACCGAAAGTTCGACGTTCACAAAACACCGAAAGCTATCACATACCCAATTTGCTGAAGCGAGACCAACTGGTCACGACTCAGTACCCGAATTTCTTGACGACCATAGAGCATTGGAACCACCTGATCCCATCCCGAACTCAGCAGTGAAACGATGCATCGCCGATGGTAGTGTGGGGTTTCCCCATGTGAGAGTAGGTCATCGTCAAGATTAAATTCCAGAACCCCTGTTTGCTAACGCAAACAGGGGTTTTGTTTATGTAGAAGTCCATGAATTTCACCGGCACGTTGCTAGCGCAACGGTCTGGTACACAGAATTTCTTGACGACCATAGAGCATTGGAACCACCTGATCCCATCCCGAACTCAGCAGTGAAACGATGCATCGCCGATGGTAGTGTGGGGTTTCCCCATGTGAGAGTAGGTCATCGTCAAGATTGAATTCCGAAACCCCTGTCTGCTAACGCAGACAGGGGTTTTGTCGTTTAGGGGCCTGGCGATCCAGTTTCTCGCCCTTCTGCGGTGACGCGAGCCACTCTTCGCGTGGTAAACCGAGGAGAAGCCGCAGTTAGAAACAAAAAAGCCAGCGCCTGACATCAGGCGCTGGCTTGGGTGAAACACGGGCGAATCAGAACTGGTAACTCACCGTCGCGCTGACGTTTCGCTCTTCCCCCAAATAACAGAAGTTCAGGCTGGCACAGGAAGCCACGTAAGTCTCGTTGGTAAGGTTGTTGGCATTGAGTCTTACATCGACACCCTTCAGTCCAACCTTACCCAGGTCATACCCCACAGAGGCATCAAACAAGGTGTAAGAAGGTACCTTCATTGTGTTTTCCGCATCCGCCCAGCTATAGCCCACATAGCGCAATCCGCCTCCAAGCCTCAACCCATCCAAGGCACCCTGATTAAATTTATAGTCAGCCCACACGGACGCCATGTGACGCGGGGCTTGAGTCGGAGAGTTGCCCTGGTTCTCAATCAGATTGCCAGCTGTGCTCAGGGTGCTCACCATCGACTTGGAGTATTCGATGTCAGTAAAGGTATAGCTACCCAACAGCTTCAAGTTCTCGGTCAGCTGCACATGGGCCTCCAACTCCAACCCCTGCGATCGCACAGCCCCTACAGCACGATAAAAGTTTTCCTGGGGCAGCTTGGTCGCAAGGTTTTCCTGGTCGATACGGAACCACGACGCGGTAAAAAAATTGTCCGTGCCTGGCGGCTGGTATTTCAGCCCCACTTCCCACTGCGTCCCATCAGTCGGTGCCAACGGGTTGCCGGCGCTGTCTGAATAGGAGTTGGGATTAAAGGATTCGGAATAACTGACGTAGGGCGCCAGGCCGTTATCAAACAGATACAAGGCCCCCGCACGCCCAGTGAGCTTGGTGCGTTTGTCGCTTATTTCCGTGCCAACCGGCCGGCTCGTCTCGGCGATCCGGTTTTCGTCGGAGGTCTCTACCCAGTCCTGCCGTAGCCCCAGGGAAAACCGCCACTTATCCATTTCAATCAGGTCTTGCAGATAGACGCCAGTCTGCTCCAGCCGGCGCAGATAACTGGTTGGGTTGTAATAGCTGATAGAGGAATTGCCATACACAGGATTGAATGCGTTGATTGGCTGCAGTGATCCGCTCGTCCAGTCCACTACTGTTTTACGCCGCTGATAGTCGGCACCCATCAATACCGTGTGTTTAGTCGCCCCTGTGAAAAACTCGGCCTGCAGCATGTTATCGATGATGAACGCATGCAGCTTCTCATCACCCCCTGAATAGTAGCGGTTCAGCTCATTGCTGGTCGGTGTGGTCCACCCATAGCCATACACCTGATCCAACTTCACCTTGGAGTCCAGGTAACGGAAGTTCTGTCGCGCAGTGAAGACATCATTGAAGCGATGCTCAAACTGATAGCCAAACGACTGCTGGTCGCGCTTGTAGCCATCGACCCCCGGTTCACCCTCAAAGAAGTGACTGGAGATCCTCTGGCCGTTGCGTTGATGCAGCGCACCATCGGCCGGCATACCGCCGTGATAACCACCCTCTGGGTCGTGCTGCAGATAAGCCTGGAGCGTCAGCGAGGTGTCATCGGTAAAGTCGATGCTCAATGTCGGCGCCAGTGCGTAGCGCTTTTCCTTGGCGTGGTCGAATTGCGTGTCGGATTTATCCGCTAAGCCAGTCAGACGATAGGCGACGCGCTTGTCGTCATCTACCGGACCGCTGAAGTCAAAACCCATACCGCGTTGACCATTGCTGCCGACTGTCGCCTGAACCTGATGATAAGGCTCGAACAGGGGCTTCTTGCTGGTAAGCGCCACTAAGCCGCCAGGTGAACTACGCCCATACAACACGGAGGAAGGCCCCTTGAGAATATCTACACGTTCCAGGAAATACGGGTCAACCTGCATGGTGCTGTAGGTGCCGCTATCCCCCATGGACTTCAAACCATCGAGGTAGATGTTATCCACCGATCCATCATTGAAGCCACGCATCGCCACATAGTCATACCGGTGCGTCGCGCCGTAGGGGTTGGTCAACACACCAGGCGTGTAGCGCATGGCTTGAGCGACTGTCTGCGAGCCTTGGTCATCCATCTGCTCGCGCGTGACCACCGAGACGGTTTGCGAGGTCTCCAGCAAGGCCGTACTGGTCTTGGTTGCGATCTGGCTGTGAGTCGCGTTGTAGCCATCCATGCTTCCCAACGCATTGCCCAATGCAAAGCCCTTGATATCAGTGGTTGGCAACGTCAGGGCACTACTTTCCTGCACGGCCTGCAATACAAAACTCACACCGTCTTCAGAAACGGCCTGCAGCCCTGAGCCATTGAGCAGCTGATTCAACCCCTGTCCGGCGGAATATTCCCCCAACAGCCCTGCTGACTGGCGACCTTGGGTTTGCGCGGGCGTGCTGGAAAGGGTAATGCCTGCCTGCCGCGCGAATTGGTTGAGCACCTCACCCAGTGGGCCTGCGGGTATCTCGTAGCGTTGATTGGCCTGCGTGATACCGGCCTGTGCAGCCATACCGGTGATCGGTGTCATGCTGATGCCCAACGCCGTGGACATTAATGCCACGCGTATGGCTTTTCCCAATAACGGGTAGGAAGCGTTGTGGTGGAAATACACAGTCATGATCAGATTCCGTAGAGGCCGGTGAGGGCAGATTGATAGGCTTACTGTCTAAGCCGGACTCATGGAAAAAAGCCGCCAAAAAAAACGATCAGGCCAACCGTTCCAGGCTCACCCACCAACGCGTGCGGTAACGCACTTGAACCGGCAACGTTCGCGCCAGGATCGCCAGCAATTGATCGGTGTTCTCCAGGCGGTAGACGCCCGAAAGCCGTAAATCCGCAACCTCTGCCGCGCAACCCAGGTAACCCGGTCGATAGCGCCCAACCTCTGATAGAAAATCCGCAAGACGCATAGTCCGCGTCACGATCAGTCCATCGGCCCAGGCGCCAATGTCCATGGCCAGGGGTGGAGCAAGGAGGGCCTGGGTCTGACGCACGAGGTAGTTGTCTCCTGCGTGGGCCTGGGTCGACAACCCATTCGGCTGGTGGGGTGAATGGATGGTTACGTTGCCGCTGACCACACTTAACCGCGTGCAGTCACTGGTTTGGTGGACTGCGAAACGTCCGTCGATACCTTCGAACAAGCCGTGACGTGTTTGAACCAACAAGGGTGCCGACGCAGCGGCACCGCACGTCACCAGGATTTCACCGCGCACCAGGTTTATCAGGCGCTGCTGAGGGTTGAAGGCAAGGTCTACGGCACTGTCAGTATTGAGTTGCAGGCGCGTGCCATCGGACAACTGGATGCTACGACGCTCGCCGGTGGCGGTTGCGAAGTCGGAGGTCCAGCGCTGCCAGCCAGTCAGATCCCGGCTTGCCCAGGCCGCTGAGCCAGCCACCAGCACGCCGGTCAATAGCTTCAACGCCTGTCGACGGCCCAACCCCTGCGCACTGTTTTCCAGCGCCACGCGCGCGCCCGGAATCGCTGCCAGAGTGCCGCTCAACTCCTGTTGCAGCGCCTGTACCCGTTGCCAGGCCACTTCGTGGTCGTGGTGAGCTTCGCGCCACTGCTCACACTGCTCGCGCAGACGGACATTGGCACGGTTGTTACGCAGGCGCAGCGCCCAACTGATGGCCTGTTTGATCACTCGGGGATCAGGCCCGCAAACCGCGGAATTATCCATGGGTGTCATGTTTCATATCGCAGGACATAGCAATGGTAGAGCGCCTCGGCCACATAACGCTCCACCGAGCGCAGCGACACGCCCATGTGCATCGCGATTTGCTTGTGTGTCAGCCCATCGCACTGAGCCAGCAGAAATGCCTGACGCACCTTAGGCTTCAGCCCCTCCAGAAGACGGGAGATGTCTTCCAGTAATTCCAACACCAGCGCCCGCGCTTCCGCGCTCGGTGCCAATGCCTCGGGCAAATGGGCGATAGATTCGAGGTAAGCCCGTTCGATCTCTTCGCGGCGCCAGTGATCAATCACCAACCCTCGTGCAATGGTGCGCAAAAAGGCCCGGGGAGCCTTGAGTTCAAAGCGTTCGGTTTTCTGTAGCAGGCGCACAAAGGTGTCTTGTGCCAGGTCGGCAGCATCCGCCGCGTTACCCAGACGGCTACGCAGCCAGGTGTTCAGCCAACTGTGATGGGTGCAATACAGCGCCTGAACAGCGCTTTCACACGGGAGGTACTCAGCAGACAGCATTCAAGCGAGCTCAGCCAAACGTCACAAATGATAATTAGTCGCATTGTTCGGGAGGGAGGAAAATTTTGCAACATCGATCCTCGTCGAGTAACCACTTGTCGGTTTCCTACGTTAAAAGAGGATCTATCTCACAATTTTCTAAGCTTTGTCGCGGCCTTGCCGAAAGCCTGATGAGCCATGCGTGCACCGAAATAGAGCGGCCCGAGAGTCCGCCTATCGCGTTACATGGAATGTTCCACTCGGCACGCTCACCCCCCTTTGGCAAAAGAAGTCGATGAAATGAATCTCAAGTTCAGTCATAAAATTCTGTTGGCCGCGTCAGGCGTCGTGGTTCTGGCCTTCGCGTTATTCACCCTCTACAACGACTACCTGCAACGCAGCACCATCACGCAGAACCTGGAGTCGTCCATCCAACAATCCGGTGAACTCACCGCCAGCAGTGTTCAGAACTGGCTCAGTGGTCGAATACTGGTACTCGAAAGCCTCACGCAAAACGTTGCCCACCAAGGCAGTGGTGCCGACCTTCCCGGTCTGGTCGATCAAGCGGCATTCACTTCGAACTTCCAGTTCACCTACGTCGGCCAAACCAACGGCGTGTTCACCCAGCGCCCCGACGCGAAAATGCCCGATGGCTATGACCCCCGTCAGCGCCCTTGGTACAAGCAGGCAGTGGCCGCAGATAAACCCATGCTCACGCCACCCTACATGGCCGCAGTGGGTGGACAGATCGTGACTATCGCCATGCCGGTGAAAAAGAACGGTGAATTGCTCGGCGTCGTCGGCGGTGACCTGAGCTTGCAAACCTTGGTGAAGATCATCAACTCGGTGGACTTCGGCGGTATCGGCCACGCATTCCTGGTCAGCGGCGACGGCCAAGTCATCGTCAGTCCTGATCAGGACCAAGTGATGAAGAACCTCAAGGACATCTACCCTGGCACCCAGGTGCGTATCGACAAGGTCAGCCAGGACGTCGTCCTCAATGGGCAGGACCGCATCCTGTCCTTCACCCCTATCAGTGGTTTGCCTGGCGCAGATTGGTATATCGGCCTGTCGATTGATAAAGACAAAGCCTACGCGCCGCTGGGCAAGTTCCGAACTTCCGCGTTGATCGCCATGCTGATCGCCGTGGTCGTGATCGCCGTGCTCCTGAGCTTGCTGATCCAAGTCTTGCTGCGACCCCTCACCACCATGGGCGTAGCGATGCAGGACATTGCCCAGGGCGAGGGTGACCTGACCCGTCGCCTGGCTGTCACCAGCAAGGACGAATTCGGCGAAGTCGGCAGTGCGTTCAATCAATTTGTAGAGCGCATCCACGCTTCGATTTCGGAAGTGTCTTCGGCAACCCGCCAGGTACACGACTTGTCCCAGCGTGTAATGGCCTCGTCCAATGCCTCTATCATCGGTTCCGATGAGCAGAGTGCACGCACCAATAGCGTGGCCGCAGCGATCAATGAACTGGGTGCCGCTACCCAGGAAATTGCGCGCAACGCCGCGGATGCTTCACAGCACGCCAGTGGTGCCAGTGAGCAAGCCGACGATGGGCGCAAAGTCGTGGAGCAAACTATTCTTGCGATGTCGGAGCTGTCGCAGAAGATCAGTTTGTCCTGCACCCAGATCGAAACCCTGAACGCCAGCACCGACAACATTGGTCACATCCTTGATGTGATCAAAGGCATCTCCCAGCAAACCAACTTGCTGGCGCTTAACGCTGCCATCGAGGCGGCGCGTGCGGGTGAGGCCGGTCGAGGTTTTGCAGTGGTCGCGGACGAAGTGCGCAACCTGGCTCATCGAACCCAGGAGTCGGCCGAGGAAATCCACAAAATGATCACCTCGCTGCAAGTGGGCTCGCGTGAAGCGGTCACTACCATGAACGCCAGCCAGACCTCCAGCGAAGAAAGCGTAGAGGTCGCGAACCAGGCCGGTGAGCGCCTGGTCAGCGTGACGCAGCGAATTGTCGAGATCGACGGAATGAACCAGTCCGTGGCTGCCGCCACCGAAGAACAAACTGCCGTGGTGGAAACCCTCAATGTGGACATCAACCAGATCAACTTGCTGAACCAGCAGGGCGTGGCCAATCTGAATGAAACCCTCAAGGATTGCGATGCCCTGTCGCAGCAGGCCAATCGGTTGAAGCAACTGGTTGATAGCTTCAAGATCTAACCCGCTGACTGAATGGCAGGAGCGACGCGCGTCGCGCCTGCCGCTTAGCCAAGCAACCGACGAACGTTTTCCAGGGCACTGTTGGCGAAGCCCTGCACAAACTGTTCAAACCCTGGGCCCACCCCCTCCGTGGGCTCAGCAATAATTGTCCATGTCACCCTGGAGCGCTCCTTTTCAAGCGTTTCCACATGGATCGCCGCCCATAACCTGGCCACGCCCAGTGTGTTGTAGATTGTGGTCCAGGTCATGTGCATGGCCTGTTCGTCCCGGCTATTGAGCTGTTCCACGACACAGTTACCATCGCGGAAAAATTTAGTCCGCAATGCGCCCACGCCTGAGCCGGTCATTTCGATATGCATCAGGTCCGGAATAAACACATCGAAGCCGGCAAACTGCCCCACCATGGCCCACAGGCGAGAGGCACAGCAGTTGACCGTGACGGACGCCATTATCGGCAGGCCGTTCGGATTGCGAATTAACGTATCGGGTTGCAGCAGTTTCATGAGGTTGTCCTGAGGCGTTCAAAGAAAGCCGATGGTCTTGAGGTAGTTGCAGCCTTTGCTCAACAACGCCGGGTCTTTTTCGGGGTAGCGTGCCCCCATCTGCTGGATACCCTGTTGTGCGTTGTCGTGGCGAATCATCGATGTGTCGCCGATGTCTTCGTCGAGGCGATCGAGGTAGAAACCGAGCACGCCAAACAGTGCGTTGTCCTGGTTTACCGTTCGCAGCGCCTGTTGCCATTGCGCGATACTCACCCGCTTGAAACGGTGCCCCGCCTGACTGAACGCATCCAGGTAGTCCATCCAGCTCAAAGGCTCGGGGTTATGCAGGTTGAACACATGCCTGTCGGCCTGAAAGCGGCCGCAGTGGAATGCAATGAAGCGCGCCAGGAAGTCCACCGGCATCAGGTCGAAGTTCAGCGTCAACCGGGGCATCAGGCCCAGCTGCAGTGACCCCTTGAGCATCAGCATCAGACGATTTTTCTGTGGTTGGCAGGCGCCATTGTGACTGTTGAAACTGATGTTGCCGGGTCGATGGATATTCACCCAGGCGCCGCGCTCCACCGCACGACCCAGTTGGCGCTCGGCAACCCATTTGGACAGGTTGTAGCCATTCTTGATGTACAGCGGCAACGTCGGTGCGGCGGGCGCTTCGAGGACATAACCCTGCGAGTCGACAGCGCTCGAAGCGGACAGTGTCGAGACAAAGTTCAGGACCTTCTTGCTGTGGGTCTCACACAGGCACAGGCATTCGAACAGGGGGGCAACATTGTCCCTGGCCAGCGATGTATAGTCCATCACGTGATTGACCCGTGCTGCGTTGTGTATCAGCACCCCGAAGTCCTGGGCGATAGCATCATACGCGTCGCTGGCCAGGCCCAACCGAGGGAGGCTGATATCGGCGGCGAATACCTGCACCCTGCCCAGGTCCAGATGTTCCAGGCGGTACTCACGCAACGCCTGAGTGAATCGCGCCATCGCCGACTGCCCTGGCGTCTCACGTACCAGGCACGCCACGGTCGTTGCACCTGCGGCCAGCAGTGCCTCGACGATATGAACACCAACAAAACTGTTGGCCCCCGTCACGATCACTTTGTGTGGGTCGCCTGCGCGGTCCTCGGGCAGCGTGTTGAAAGTCCAGTCCCGTTGAGCATCGCGAGCAGCAGCATCGCAGGAAGCATCGGGTCGTTCACCGTTCTCCAGCAGCGTTGCGAGCGTACGAATCGTCGGTACTTCAATGAAGTGACTCAGTGCGAAGCTACGACCAAACTGCTCGCGAACGCGCAGCAACAACGTCGATAGCACAATCGAGTGGCCGCCGAGATCGAAGAAGCTCTCATCGATAGGCACTTCACCCTCGGGCAGCGTCAACAGTTCGCTCCACAGGCGAGTCAACCGAACTTGAAGCGGCGTGTGTGCCGTGCCACCGTCCTCCTGCACGTTGGGCTGGAGCGGCACTGCCAGTAACGCCTCACGGTCGATCTTGCCGTTGCTGGCGCACGGCATGCGTGCCAACTCATCCCAGAAGCCGGGCCGCATGTAGTCGGGCAGCCACTGCCGCGCGTGTTGCTGCAGGGCCGCCAGGGTGGCCCCGGGTTCGGGTTGGGCGACAAAGCCACGGATCCTGCGGTCAGGGTCGATCACCACCGCCACTTGGCGATACAGCCGGCTGGTACGCAGGCACTGCTCAATCTCCTGGGGCCCGACCCGAAAACCACGAATCTTCACCTGATGATCACGCCGTCCGCCCAGCATGATTCCATCGGCGGTCCACCGGGCCAAATCGCCGCTGCGGTAGGCGCGCAAGGGCTGGCCCCCAGGCACTGCAAGCTCCACAAAGGCACTGGTCGCCTGAGGTGGGTCGTTCACATAGCCCAGGCTTACGCCAGGCCCAACGATATACACCTCACCCATCACCTCTTCATCGACCGGCTGCTGGTCGTCATCGAGGATCAACACCCGGCTGTTGGCGATCGGCCGGCCGAGATTGCGGTTGCTGTCGCCAGGTTGAAACGTACGATGGGTGATCAGTACGGTGGCCTCCGTGGGGCCGTAGAGGTTGTGAAAATGGCACTGCGCCGCCAGGCGGTCGATGACATGGGGTTCGCAGACGTCGCCCCCGGTCAACAGGTGCGTCAGGCCCAGCGGTTGATCGGGCGGCAGAATGCTCAGCAGCGAGGGGGGCAAAAAGGCATGGGTAACACGCTGACCATGGAGCAGATCGAGCAGTTGCTGAGGGTCGTGTCGTTGCTCTGCGCTGGGGACGATCAACTCAGCGCCTGCTATCAGGGCAGGGACAATATCGATCAGGGACGAGTCAAAGCTCACCGGTGAAAACTGCAGGACACGGCTCTGCTCATCCAGGTTCATGCAGGCCCTGAACCAGGCCGCGAAATGCGCCAGGTTGGCTTGGCTGAGCAACACCCCCTTGGGATGGCCGGTGGTCCCCGATGTATAGAGCGTCATGCAGGGCGAATCGAGGGCGGGCTGAGCGTGCATCAGCGGACGCAACAAGTCGGTGTCCTGCGGGTCGACCTTGCGCACATCCAGTGCAATGAAGCGCTCTCGCAAAGGGTGCTGGCCGGCGTCCAGCAACACCCGGGCCCCTGCGTTCTCGAGCAAGGCCTGATGACGTTGGGGTGGGTGGTCCGCAGCCAACGGCAGATACACCGCGCCACAGCCCATAACCGCGAGAATACTGGCGTACAACGCTACGGACTTTTCCAGGCAAACCCCAACCACCGGTGGTACCTGCGTGACGCCCAACACAGGGCTTAACTGTTGCTGGATCATGAGGGCCTGCACGTGCAACTCGCGGTAAGTCACCACGCTGCCGTCGATGCTCAGCGCCCGCCGATCAGCGAATTGGTGAAGGCTGGCCTGCAACCGTTCGATCACAGGCACCTGGGCCTCCCGCATGACAGCGAGGTCTTCGGTGCGATTGAATCGGTGAACAAATGCCAAGGCGTCAAGCGCCTCCAAACCCTGCTCGGGCCATTCATTGGCGACCGCTTTCATGGAGAAATATCCGGGGTCGCGCGAAAAACCACTGACGTGCAGCGCAACCCATTCCATCATCGCTTGGATCACTTGCTGGCGCAGGCGCTGGCCGTTCCCACTGGGCTCCGTTGCGATTTCAAGGACCGCCGCTAGTCGCCCCTCGGGCCCATAGGCGCGCAGTTGCAGTGCGGGTAACCCGCAGTCGGTCACTGGGCCAACCCCCAGGCGCAGGCCCAACACTGAGGTTAGGTGTGACGGGTTCGGCAACGACTGGCTGCCGTCATCGATCCACAGGTCCGAGCCGGCATCACTCAAGACGAACCCATACTGCTCCAGCTCCTGCCTGATAGCGGCTAACGCGCTGCTGGTGCCGGAAAATCCGATGGTCAGGCGCCTCATGCCACCCTCCCGGCCACGTGCAAGTAGTCGGCCAGCCCTTGGGCCACACTGGGTGTCTGCAGCAAGCCGCTGTGTTGCAGGAAGCCCAGGATATTGCCCATCAATGGATGCTGGCGGGTGATGGGGAAGGCCAGCGCCGCGACTTCATCGTGCAAGGCGTCGCGCAGGGGGCTGCTGATATCGAGGTGGTTGATCAACTGCAGGTCGAAGTTCTTTTGCAGGTCGTTCGTCAGGTACCGGGCCAGGAAAATCGGTAGCACCTTGGCAATGCTGTCGCGGTCGTTGGCGCTGGCAGCCTGCCAATACAGGCGTACCAATCGCGTCCAGAATTGTGCGTGGCGGCCTTCATCGGCCAGGTGGTCGGCCATCAAGCCACGGACGGAGGCTTTGACGCTGGCGTCCTTGGAGAAGGCCGCCACATCGTGGGTCACGGTGTTTTCGGCAATGGCCACGCCGATCAGCGCGACGGCATCGTGCAGGTGAGCGGGTACCTGCGCCTGCGCCGCCGGAAGCGCCCGGCTCAATTCGATTTCCTGGGGCAGCGACAGTGGTTGTATACCCGTCATGGTCACGGTTTGCTGGAGGAAATCCAGTGCCACCAACGCGTGGTAGTCCTCGTCCACAACGACGGTCATTGCATCAATACGACAGGCAAGCGGGAAGGGCACCGAGAAGCGATTCTTGGCAATGCCGCGTGCAGTCTGGTCGACAATCTCGGTCTCGAATATCACCACGTCGTTGATGAATTTATAAAAGCTCTGTGCCAAGACAAAATCGCGCCACTGCGGGCAGTGTTCGATAAAGGTTGCACAAAGCACCAGGGGCTGGCGACACAACGGGTAGATCAACTTGTCATCGTCCTCCAGCAAACGGCGAGGACGTGTGCGGATGGTTGCGCGGCGCTCCCAGTCGTCGGCGATGGTTTTGTAATCGGCAGCGGTCATGGCTTCATCCCGTGCAGCGAAGCCCGAACCCCATCCCAGAGCGCGATGCGGCTTTGGACGGCAGCCACGGCGGCAGCGTTGGCCTGTTGCGGGTAGGCCGGGTCTGCGCTGCAGAGGCGCAGAAGCAACTGCTCTGCTGCCGGCCCATGGTCCTGGGCGTCCAATTCGATGTGGCGCTTGAGGTAGGCGCACAGAGTAGGCGCCTGACGGTGGTTGAGCGCCTCGGATTGCAGGATGCGCTCGAACATGGGGGGGATGACTTGCTCGCGGCCGTGCAGGAATGTGGCGGCCACGCAGTGGGCAGGAGCATTTAGTGCAAGGTGCAGGGTGTCGCTGACAAAGCGGGCCACACCGGGAAGAATCTCGACTTCATGCAAGGCGGCAGTTGCTTCAAGGCCCTTGCGTTGCAGCGCAATGAAGTGACTGATAGCCGAGGTGCTGGCGCCTACTTCCGCCATGGCCTCCAGGTAGAGTTCGAAGTGGCTGCAATAGCCTTGCGCAGGATGTGCGTCTGATTCCTCCGCCAGCACGATCTCGTTGATCAGGCGTGCCGCCTGTGGATCAACAGGCGGCAACCAGGGTAGGCGCGTGCAGGTCAGTTCCTGTTGCAAGCGCTTGGCGAGTGTCATGAAATCCCAGACAGCGAATACATGGCTTTCCATAAAAAGTTGCAACTTTCGTAGAGAAGTTATTTCTGTAAATAACGAATGGCTGCATAACTGCAGTTTTACTGTTTCAAGTAACGGTTGATGCATGGTTGATGCCTATAAGTTATTGCGTCTGCTGTGTGGAAACAGCGATGAGTTTTTGTAATTGGCAAGGATTGAGCAGGTATTAACCAGGCGCTGGCGTGCGAGCCGCTCAATATGGGGCGTCGCGACGTCGAAATGAACTATCTGGTTTAGTAGAGAAAGATAATAAGCGGGTTAAACAATTTGGCGAGCATACAAATGTGTTAGAAGTTTTTCTAAATAATATGTGCTGTAAGGTTGCTTCTTTACGGCAGGTGGGACGTTTCTTCTGTGCGGGGCACTAATAGTGAGTTAGTGGGCCCCGGAGTGAGGAATATTCGCGACAGGAGGGCCGCGCGCCTTAGTACTTACCTTTCTTGGCGTCGGCCTCCAGGCCGTTGAGGTACGCGCTGATCACTTCCATGCCTCGCATCAAGTGATTGCGCAGCGTCAGGATGCTTTCCTGGGTTTTCTTCTGGGCGACCAGGTTCAGCAATTCGCGGTGATCTTCCTGGGACGTTTCGCCCAACCCCATGGCCTCCAGGTTATAACGCAGGAAACGCTCCTCTTCGTTCAGCCCGTGCTCCACCAGATTGAGCAGCCGCTGGTTCGGGGCCTTGCCATACAGGGCCATGTGGAACAGCCGATTGAGGCGGCCAATCTCGCTGTAGTCTTTTTCCTGCTCCAGGGCGACGATGATCGCATCCGCCTCGGCAATATCGGCCTCGGTGAGCAACGGAATCGACAAGCGCAATGCTTCAGACTCCAGCAACATCCGCAGTTCATAGGTTTCCGCCGAGTTATCCTCGATCAGCGGTGCAACCACGGCACCCTTGTGCGTCACCACATGCAACAGTGACTGGGCTTCCAACTGGCGCAGGGCTTCGCGCACGGGCATTCGGCTGACCCCGAACAGGCTGGCCAATTCCTGTTGGCGCATGGCGGTACCGCACGGCAAGCGTCCATCGAGGATGGCGTTGCGCAAGGTTTCTTCAATCACGGAACGAGCGAGATGGGCGGGAATAGGCCCGCTGATCTTGATGCTGTTCAAAGGGTTCGGCTTCTGCGTCACGGTTACGCTATCCTCCTTATACTAATAGGGTGGCTAATTGGATCCAATGCACACTAGAGACTGCCCATAAGCTTGTCAAACGGGCACGGTTTCGGCTTGTAAGCGCGTCAACATCACACTCCCGCCCCCCACAACCGACATTTACGGCGTCTTACACTGCCGGGTTCATCGGCCTGCTTCATGCGCCGATTGCTGCATTATCGGCGGTTTTGGAATGAACACTTTGCTGTTGCAGTTTATTCCCCCATCGTCAGGCAATATGGGTTCGGTCGGTACATTCTTGTCTATCGATATTCGCTAACGGTATTTAAATAGCTGTTCTTATATCTATAAAGTCACATTCCTGTCTGACCGGGAGTGACCTCATGTCCGCCACCTCTACTGTTCCAACAGCGACCGCTACCGCCCAAACCTTCGAGATTCGTCCATTTCCTGGCAGTGTAGGCGCCGAGGTCATTGGCCTGGATTTGTCACGCCCAGTCAACGAGCAGGATTTCGCACGCATTCACCGTGCGCACCTGGACCATCATGTCGTGGTCTTTCGTGATCAACGCATCACGCCCGAACAACAGATTGCCTTCAGCCGCCGCTTCGGCGTGCTGCAGATCCACGTACTCAAGCAGTTCCTGCTGGCCAACCATCCGGAAATCCTGATCGTCTCCAACATTATCGAAAACGGCCAATCCATCGGCCTGGGTGACGCCGGCAAATTCTGGCATTCGGACCTGTCCTATAAAGAACTGCCGAGCCTGGGCTCGATGCTGCACGCCCAGGAGCTGCCCTCGGAGGGTGGCGACACCTTGTTCGCCGATATGCACAAAGCCTGGGACCAATTGCCTGAGCATCTGCGCAACGCCGTCGAAGGCCGCAGCGCCGCCCACTCTTATACCGCGCGCTACAGCGAAACCAAATTCGAAGGCAACTGGCGCCCCGCGTTGACCCCCGAGCAGCTCGCCCAGGTGGCGGAAGTCGTGCACCCCATCGTGCGCACCCACCCGGAAAACGGCCGCAAGGCGCTGTTTGTCAGTGAGGGCTTCACCACCCGCATCGTCGGCCTGCCGGAAGATGAGAGCCGCGACTTGCTGGCCCAACTCTACGCCCACAGCGTGTTACCAGAAAACATCTACCGCCACCAATGGCAGCCCCACGATCTGGTGTTCTGGGACAACCGCTCGCTGATCCACCTGGCCGCCGGTTGCCCGAGCCATCTGCGCCGCAAGCTGTTTCGTACCACCATCCAGGGCGACGCGCCTTTCTGATCGGAGCATGACATGTCCAGGAAAATTCCATTCGCACGGCTGGCGGCGACCGTCGGCCTGGGTGTCAGCCTCTTGGCCGGCAGCCTGATTGCACCGGCGGCCGCGCAGGCCGAGGGCGAGATCCGCATCGCCGAACAATTCGGCATCGTTTACCTGTTGCTGAACGTGGTACGCGACCAGAACCTGATCGAAAAATACGGTAAACAGGAAGGCATCGACATCAAGGTCGACTGGACTCAGTTGTCTGGCGGCGCGGCAGTCAATGACGCACTGCTCTCCGGTTCCATCGACATTGCCGGGGCCGGTGTCGGCCCGCTGCTGACCATCTGGGATCGCACCCACGGCAAGCAGAACGTCAAGGCCGTGGCTTCCCTGGGTAACTTCCCGTACTACCTCGTCAGCAACAATCCCAAGGTCAAGACCATCGCCGATTTCACCGAGAAGGACCGCATTGCCGTGCCGGCGGTGGGCGTATCGGTGCAGTCACGCTTCCTGCAATACGCGGCGGCCAAGCAGTGGGGCGACAAGGAATTCAATCGCCTCGACAAGTACACCGTCGCCGTCCCTCACCCGGATGCAACCGCAGCGCTGATCGCTGGCGGCACCGAGCTGACTGGGCATTTTTCCAACCCGCCGTTTCAGGACCAGGCCCTGGCCAACCCGAACGTGCACGTGGTGCTCAACACCTACGACCTGCTGGGCCCGAACTCACCGACGGTATTGTTCGCCACCGAGAAATTCCGCAATGACAACCCAAAAACCTACAAGGCGTTCGTCGAGGCATTGACCGAAGCCGCGCAGTTCGCCCAGAACGACAAAGGCGCTGCAGCCGACACTTACATCCGCGTGACCAAGGCCAAGATCGACCGCGCCGAGCTGCTGAAAATCATCGACAACCCGCAGTTCGAATTCAGCGTCACGCCGAAAAACACCTACCCGCTGGCGGAATTCCTCTACCGCGTCGGCGCCATCAAGAACAAGCCTGAATCGTGGAAGGACTACTTCTTCCAGGACGCCAAGCCCCTGCAAGGAAGTTGAGATGAACGCGCCCTTGCAAGGCCACACGGCCAGCAACCTGCACACCACCGGCCCCTTACTCGCGGTGGATAACGTCAGCCTGGAATACCGCACCCCCGAGCGCGTGGTGCGGGCCACCCACCAGGTGAGTTTCGAGATCGACCCGGCCGACCGCTACGTGCTGCTCGGCCCTTCGGGTTGCGGTAAGTCCACCTTGCTCAAATCCATCGCCGGGTTTATCAAACCCTGCGAAGGCGAGATCCGCCTGTTGGGGCAAAAGGTCGAGCAACCGGGCCCGGACCGTATCGTGGTGTTCCAGGAATTCGATCAACTGCCGCCGTGGAAAACCGTCAAACAGAACGTGATGTTTCCACTGTTGGCCTCCAAAACCCTGAAGCGCGCCGACGCCGAAGAACGTGCACTGCACTACCTCGACAAAGTCGGCCTCAGCGCCTTTGCCGACGCCTACCCACACACCCTGTCCGGCGGTATGAAAGCCCGTGTCGCCATCGCCCGTGCCCTGGCCATGCAGCCGAAGATCCTGCTGATGGATGAACCCTTCGCCGCCCTCGATGCGCTGACCCGGCGCAAGATGCAGGAAGAGTTGCTGCTGCTCTGGGAAGAGGTGCGCTTCACCCTGTTGTTCGTCACCCATTCCATCGAAGAAGCGTTGGTGGTGGGCAATCGCATCCTGTTGCTGTCGCCCCACCCTGGGCGGGTACGCGCGGAAATCCACAGCCATCAATACGACCTGCATAGCCTCGGTGGCGTGGAGTTCCAGGCGTCGGCACGGCGCATTCATCGCCTGCTGTTCGACGAAGCGCCCGAGGCCGAACGTGAGTTGGGCTTCGCTGATATCCGCATCGCGTATTAAGGGGAACATCCATGCGCCAGGAATATGAAATCACCCTCGAACCGCTGCTCAGCGTCCCCGTTGAACGCGAACTGCCCCTGCGCCAGCGCCTGTGGCAACAAGGCTGGCTGCGCAAGGGCCTGATCCTGATCGTGCTCGCGATCCTCTGGGAAGCCGTTGCGCGTTATCAGAACAACGACCTGCTGCTGCCGAGCTTTTTGCAGACTTTTCACGCGCTTTACGATGGCCTGCTCAGTGGCGAATTGCTCAGCAAGGTCAGCATCTCGCTGGTGGTGCTGATCAAGGGCTACCTGATCGGCATCGTACTGGCGTTCGCCCTGACCACCTTGGCGGTATCGACCCAGCTGGGCCGTGATTTGCTGAGCACCCTGACCTCGATGTTCAACCCGCTGCCGGCGATTGCCTTGTTGCCGCTGGCGCTGCTGTGGTTTGGCCTGGGCCAGAACAGCCTCATCTTCGTGCTGGTGCATTCAGTATTGTGGGCGCTGGCGCTCAACACCTACTCAGGTTTCCTTGGCGTGTCCGAAACCCTGCGCATGGCCGGGCGCAACTACGGCCTCAAGGGCATGCGGTTTGTGCTGTTCATCCTGATCCCGGCGGCGCTGCCGTCGATTCTTGCGGGCCTCAAGATCGGATGGGCGTTTGCCTGGCGTACATTGATTGCCGCCGAACTGGTGTTCGGTGCAACCAGTGGCAAGGGTGGCCTGGGGTGGTACATCTTCCAGAACCGCAACGAGTTGTACACCGACAAGGTGTTTGCCGGGCTGGCGGTGGTGATCCTGATCGGGCTGCTTGTGGAAAACCTGGTGTTTGATACGTTCGAGCGCATGACCGTGAAGCGCTGGGGCATGCAGCGCTAAACAGGAATGATTGCTCTTTGTCCGCCGTGAACCCGATAATGCCGGCCAAATCTGACGTCGCCCTGGCGTCAGGTGTGCCCGGTAAAAGGATTTACGACGATGCGGTTTTTTGTTTTGGCGGCGGCTTTGTGTTTGTCGACTTCGGTTCTGGCGGAATTCGTGCCTGAAGTGGTCACCATGCCCAAGCCACTGTACCCCAGCCACCTGATAGCCACCCAGGGGCACGCACGCATCAGCCTGAACATTCATAACGACGGTACGGTCAGCGACGTCAAAGCGCTCAGCGCCACCAAGCCGGCGTTTGGTGAAGCCGCCGTGGCGGCTGCCACGCTATGGCGTTTCAAGCCCTGGACGGTAGAGGCCGATCGGCCCGCAGTGCTCGAGGCGCAAAACGATATGGTGTTCACACCCGAACCGGTGAGAAAGGAAACCACTCAACTGACCTTTACCCAGACCACCTACCAATCCTGCAGCGCGCTGACCGAAGAAGTCAGCCAGTTCCGTCGCGAACATCCCACGCGCCCCTTGATCGCAATGAAGAGCTTTGCCATTACCCGAGTCGCGGTGATGTTCCCGGCGCTGAGCGGTAAGAGCGACTACAACGAAGGCCTGACCCGCGCCGACGAACTGGAAAATGCCCTGCCGGACATCGTGCGCAAATGCCAGGCCCATCCCAAAGCCGCCTTTGCGGACTACCTGCCCCGCAACGTGAAGCGTTACCTGTAAAGCCTGCTACGATTGCGCTCAATTCACGCCCTGTTGATCACGAGTGCTTCGCATGCAACTACCGGACATGAACCTGCTGGTCGCCCTCGACGCGTTGCTCGACGAGGGCAGCGTGGTCGGCGCCGCGCGACGGATGAACCTGAGCCCGGCGGCCATGAGCCGTACCCTGACGCGTATTCGCGACGCCGTCGGCGACCCGATCCTGGTGCGTGCCGGTCGTGGCCTGGTGCCCACGCCCAAGGCGCTGCAGTTGCAAGGCCAGGTGCGCAACGTGGTGGAGCAGGCGGCGCTGTTGTTTCGCTCGGCAGACCAAGTGGACCTGAGTACGTTGCGCCGCCGCTTCAGCGTGCGCGCCAATGACTTTTTCATCGGTGTGTATGGCGGACGCCTGTTCGACACCATGGAGCGCATGGCCCCACTGTGCGAGCTGTGCTTCGTGCCCGAAGGCGACACCGACGACGAGGCCCTGCGTGAAGGACGCCTTGACTTGCGCGTGAGCAACACCATGCCGGTCAGCCCCGAAGTGAAGGTGCAGAACCTGTTCTCCACCACCTTCGTCGGCCTGGCGCGGGAAGACCATCCATTGTTCGACGAAGAAATCACCGCGGCCCGTTTTGCCAGCTACTCGCACATCAGCATCTCGCGGCGCGGCATCGCCCGAGGGCCGATCGACACGGCACTGAATGCCCAGGGGCTGGAGCGCCGCGTGGCGATGATCGCCCCGGGCTTCCACGGCGCGATGTTCATGCTGCCGGATTCCGACCTGCTGCTGCCGGTGCCCAAGGAAGCGCTGTTGAGCGCCAATCGGCTGAAACTGCCACTGCGTGCATTCGCCTTGCCGATCTCGCTGCCGACGCTGGTATTGGCCCAGTCCTGGCACCCACGATTCGACAAAGACCCCGCCCACAAATGGCTGCGCGAAACCATGCGCGAGAGTTGTCACGCCACCTGGCTCGAAGCCCAGCCCACCTGACACCCCAAGACCCCTGTAGGCGCCGGCAAGCCGGCTCCTACACGAATTTAGGATTGCGTCTGGCGCAGTTATACCCTGCCAATAAGTAACTTTTTGTCATGTGTGTGCCTGATTAAACTGCTCGGGTATTTACCATTCCGAGTTATCTGTTCATGACGTCCCTCGCTGCCCCCGCGCTCCAGGCCGCAGCCAAGCCCACTGCCATGACCCCGCCCGTCTTTGGTCCGCGCATCATCATCGGCCTGGTCGGCGTGTTGCTGGCCGTGCTGGTCTCCGGTCTCAACGAGATGGTTACCAAGGTGGCCCTCGCGGATATTCGCGGTGCGCTGTACATCGGTTTTGACGAAGGCACCTGGCTGGTCGCGGCTTATACCGCCACCTCCGTGTCGGCCATGGCGTTTGCGCCTTGGTGCTCGGTGACCTTTTCCCTGCGCCGCTTCACGCTGTGCGCCATCGGCCTATTCACCGTGCTGGGGATCCTGTGCCCGTTCGCGCCGAACTACGAAAGCCTGCTGGTGCTGCGCACTGTTCAAGGCCTGGCCGGTGGCGCGTTGCCGCCGATGCTGATGACCGTGGCGCTGCGTTTCTTGCCGGCCAACGTCAAGCTGTACGGCTTGGCCGGCTATGCACTCACCGCCACCTTCGGCCCGAGCCTCGGCACGCCGCTGGCGGCGCTGTGGACCGAGTACGTCGGCTGGCAGTGGGCGTTCTGGCAGATCGTCGCGCCGTGCCTGCTGGCCATGGTCGCCGTGGCCTATGGATTGCCCCAGGACCCGCTGCGCCTGGAGCGCTTCAAGCAGTTCAACTGGCGCGGCCTGCTGCTGGGCTTCCCGGCGATCTGCATGCTGGTCATCGGCATCCTGCAAGGCAACCGCCTGGACTGGTTCGAGTCGGGCCTGATCACCTTCCTGTTATGCGGCGGCAGTGTGTTGCTGGTGCTGTTCATGGTGAACGAGTGGTCCCAGCCCATACCGTTCTTCAAGCTGCAGATGCTCGGCCTGCGCAACCTGTCGTTCGCGCTGATCGTGCTGGCGGGCGTGCTCATGGTGCTGACCTCGGTGATCATCATCCCGTCGAGTTTTCTCGCCCAGGTCCAGGGTTATCGCCCGCTGCAAACCGCGCCAGTGATGCTGCTGATGGCGATCCCGCAGTTGATCGCGCTGCCGCTGGTGGCGGCGCTGTGCAACCTGCGTTGGGTTGATTGTCGTTGGGTGCTGGGGATCGGCCTGGGGATGCTGGTGCTGTGCTGCATGGGCAGTGCGCACCTCACTTCGGAATGGATTCGTGACGATTTCTACGGCCTGTACCTGCTGCAAATATTCGGGCAACCGATGGCCGTGTTGCCGCTGCTGATGCTCTCCACCGGCAGCATCCAGCCCATGGACGGCCCATTCGCCTCTGCCTGGTTCAACACCATCAAGGGGCTGGCCGCGGTGATCGCCACCGGTGTGCTCGATACCTTGACCACCCAGCGCCTGCATTTTCACTCGACCATGTTGGTCGACCGCCTGGGTAACTCACCGCTGGCCGACGGCGACGCGCCGGGCCTGGCGCACCGCCTGCACGAGCAGGCCGTGGTGCTGACTTCTTCGGATCTGTATTACGTCATGGCCGCAGTCGCGGTGGCGTTGATCCTGCTGATTTTCTGGATGCCCACGCGGATTTTCCCGCCTCGCGCACCGACTTGATTGAAAGGATTGTTCATGAAACGTAAAGACAAAATTGCCGTCTCCGTTATCGCTGTGTTCGCCGTCGGCGTGCTGGTGTATCTGGTCGCGCCGGGTGTGCTGGGCAGCAAGCGCCAGACCACCAACGACGCCTTCGTCGCCGCGGACTTCACCCTGGTGGCGCCACGTGTGGCCGGCTTCATCAAGGAGGTATTGGTGGAAGACAACCAGCGCGTCAAGGCCGGCCAACTGCTGGCGCTGATCGACGACCGCGACTTCCGCGCTTCCGCCCAGGCTGCCGACGCCGATGCGTTGGTGGCCCAGGCCCAACTGAAAAACGCCACCGCCACCCTCGAGCGCCAAAGCTCAGTGATCGCCCAGGCCCAGGCCACCGTCGCGGCGGATCGCGCCGAAATGGCCTTTGCCGAACACGAACTGAATCGCTACAACCACCTCGCCGGTGTCGGCGCCGGCACCGTGCAGAATGCCCAGCAAGCCAAGACCCGCATCGACCAGGCCACCGCGCGCCTGGCGAATGCCACGGCGGTGCTGGCGGCGGAACGCAAGCAAGTGGAAATCCTCACCGCCCAGCGCGATGCCGCCGAGGGTGGGCTCAAACGCGCCCAAGCCGCGTTGGAACTGGCCAGTTTTCAACTGTCGTACACGCGCATTGTCGCGCCGGTGGATGGCATGGTCGGCGAGCGTGCAGTGCGGGTGGGCGCCTACGTGACGCCGGGCAGCAAGATCCTCGCGGTCGTGCCGCTGGAAGAAGCGTACGTGGTGGCCAACTTCCAGGAAACCCAGCTCTCGCATATGCACGCCGGCCAGGCCGTACAGGTGCGCGTCGACAGCCTCGACGGTGAGTTGCTCAACGGCCACCTGGAAAGCCTCGCACCTGCCACCGGCGTGACCTTTGCCTCGGTCAAGCCCGACAACGCCACTGGCAACTTCACCAAGGTGGTGCAGCGCATTCCGGTGAAAATCGTCCTCGAACCCAACCAGGCGCACACCGAGCGCCTGCGGGTCGGCATGTCTGTGGAAGCCAGCGTCGACACCTCGCCGGCCGCGCAGCAGCGTGAGGTGGCCCAGCAATGAAGCGAGTTGCCTGGCTCACCTTGAGCCTCATCAGCCTGAGCGCCTGCACGGTCGGTCCGGATTTCCAAAAGCCCCAGAGCCTGCAAGTGACGCAATGGAACGCGCCCCAGGGTCGCCAGGCGGCCAGCCGTGCCGTCAGCGATCCCTTGCAGGAGCGCTGGTGGGATGTGTTTCACGACGCGCAACTCTCGGCCCTCACCCGTCGCGCGCTCACCGATAACCTCGACCTGAAATTGGCCAGCAGTCGCCTGCAGCAAAGCCGTGCCGTGCGGCAGGTGACCACCGCCGAGCGTTATCCCAACGTCAACGCCAATGGTGATTACCTGCGCCAACGCAACAGCGGCAAAGGCCTAAGCGACCCTTCCGGCAACAACGGCCGCTCGGCGTTCAACCAGTGGGACATGGGTTTTTCCGCCTCTTGGGAGCTGGACTTCTGGGGCCGGGTAAAACGCGAAACCGAAGCCGCTGACGCCACCCTGCAAGTGGCTGAAGACGACCGCCGCGCGGTGTTGTTGTCGGTACTCGCCGAGACGGCCCAGGACTACATCCAGCTGCGCGGCGTACAGAACACCCGCGCCGTCACCGAGCAAAACCTCGACGTCGCGCGTCACAGCCTCAAGCTCTCGCAGTTGCGCCTGGCGGACGGTGTGGCGACGGACCTGGACGTAGCGGAAGCCGCCGCTCAAGTCGCGGCCATCGAGGCACGGTTGCCAGATTTGCAACAGCGCCAAGACCAATTGATCAACGCCCTCAGCCTGTTGATGGGCGAGCCGCCGCAATCCCTGCATGCGCAGTTGTCCAAGGACGCCGCTGTGCCGCAAACCCAGCGCCAGGTCGCGATTGGCTTACCGTCGGAGTTGGCCGAACGCCGCCCGGATATCCGCCAAGCCGAAGCACGCCTGCACGCCGCCACCGCCAGTATTGGCGTGGCCAAGGGCGACTTCTACCCGCGCATCACTTTATCCGGCAGCCTCGGCTCCCAGGCCATGCAGCTCTCGGATCTCGGTTCCTGGGGCTCCCGCGCCTTTGCCTTCGGCCCGCAATTCAGCTTGCCGTTGTTCAATGGCGGGCGCCTGCAAGGCATGCTGAACCTGCGCGAAGCCCAGCAACAGGAAGCGGCGCTCGCGTACCAGCAAACCGTGCTGCGAGCCTGGCATGAGATCGACGACCAACTGACTCGCTACAACGCCAGCCAACTGCGCCGCGACAGCCTCGCCGAAGCCGTGCGTCAGAACCAGATTGCCCTGAGCACCGCGCAGCAGCAGTACGTGGAAGGCGTGGTGGATTTCGTCAACGTGCTCACCGTGCAGAGCGCGTTGCTGGCCACGCAAGAGCAGTGGGTGGAGAGCTCGACCAGCGTGTCCCTGGCCATGGTGGGGCTGTACAAAGCGTTGGGTGGCGGCTGGGAATCGGTGTATCCGCTGCAAACCGCTGGGCGCTGAGCGGTAAAGAGTTTTTGTCAGTCGCGAAATAAGGTGTAATGATAATTGCTCTCAATAATGTATCTGAGCTTTTCATGGACACCGCGACTGACGGCCAGCAACAGCTTCACCTCCTGTACCGCGACCATCACGGCTGGCTGCAAGGCTGGTTGCGCAAGCGCCTGGGCGACCGTGAACACGCTGCCGATGTGGCACAGGACACCTTTCTGCGCCTGCTGGTGTCCGGGCGTTTTCCCGGCGACAAGGAAAGCCGCAGCTACTTGGCGCAGATCGCACGCAACCTGGTGATCGACCAATGGCGGCGGCTGCGCATCGAGCGCGCTTACCTGGAAAGCATCGCGCACCTGCCCGAGCCGGAATCGCCGTCCCTGGAAACCCGCGCGCTGATCCTCGAAACCCTGATGCAGATCGACGCCATGCTTGATCGCATGCCCGACAACGTGCGCCAGGCGTTTTTGCTGTCGCAGTTCGAAGGCCTGACCTACGTCCAGATCGCCGAGCGCTTGGGCGTCACGGTCAGTTCGGTGCAAAAGTACATGACCCGCGCAATTGTCGCCTGCTACCAGGTGGCCTACGAAGAATGAGACACGACGCGCCCATCGCCCCAGCGATTGTCGAGCAAGCCAGCGAGTGGCTGATGCTGCAATGGGGCGGCGACCTGCAGGGCGAACAACGCCAGGCCTTTGCACGATGGCAGGCTGCTGACCCGGAGCATCGTCGCGCCTGGCAGCGTTTGCAGCACCTGCAACAAACCTTCGGCAGCGTGCCCGCCGACAGTGCCCGCGCCGTGTTGCGCGACGCACCCGACACCCAACGGCGCGCCGCACTCAAGCTGCTCGGCTTGCTGTTGATGGCCGGCGGCAGTGGCTACCTGGTGCAACGCAGCGAACCCTGGCAAGCCACTTTCGCTGAATACCGCACCCGCACCGGCGAGATTCGCCACGTCACCCTCAGTGACGGCACGCAGCTGGACCTCAACAGCGACAGCGCCGTGGACCTGCGTTTCAGCGCCAGCGAGCGGCGTATCCGCCTGATCCGTGGCGAGATCCTGCTGAGCAGCGGCCACGATCCCATCCGCCCGTTGATCGTCGAAACCCCGGCGGGCGATGTGCAGGCGCTGGGCACGCGATTTGCCGTGCGTGAGCTGCCCGATGGCAGCCGCGTCGACCTGTACGAAGGCCGCGTGCGGGTTACTCCGCTGCATGGCACGGCGGTGCAGATGAATGCCGGCGACAGCCTGTGGTTCAACCCGCAGCAAAGCTCGGTGCTGGCAGCAGTGAGCGCCGACGCCAGCAGTTGGACCGAACACCGCCTGATCGCCGAACGCCAGCCGCTGGGCGAGTTTGTCGCGCAACTGAGTCGCTATCGTCCGGGGTTGTTGCGGTGCGACCAGGCGGTGGCGGGTTTGCTGCTCACCGGCGTGTTCCCACTGAACGATACCGACGCAATCCTCGCGGCACTGGAGCGCTCGCTGCCGGTGCAGGTACAGGCAGTCACGCGCTACTGGGTAACCATCAAGGCGCGGGTCTGAACATTTTTTCACTGGCGCTTGTCGGTTTTTGCTTCCCGCTCGGGATACCTCTTGATAGCCAATCAAGAAGCGATCTCACGGGGAGTTCAGCAATGCCGCACCACCCAATCCAACCCTTGGCCCGCGCCCTGCGCCGTGGCTTGTTTGTCAGCCTGTTGGCAACGGTGCCGCTGGTGCCGACGCTGGTTCATGCCGAACAAAGCGCGGAGGCACTGCGCAGTTACAACATTCCTGCCGGCAGCCTCGACCAGGCGTTGAACCGCTTCGCCAGTGCCTCGGGCATTTTGCTGTCGGTGGATGCCACGCTCACCGAAGGCAAGCGCAGTGCCGGCGTGCAAGGGCAGTACGGGGTTGGCGCCGGTCTGGAGCGACTGCTGGCAGGCAGTGGCCTGGTGGCGGTGCAGTCCCAGGGGGGCTGGTCGTTGCAGGCGGTGTCAAACGGTGGGCCGCTACAGCTCGGCGCTACGCAGATCAGCGGCCAGCAAGCCCAGGAAAGCGCCTGGGGCCCGGTGGATGGAATTGTCGCGACGCGCAGCGCATCGGGCAGCAAGACTGACTCATCGCTGGTAGAAATTCCCCAGACGATCAACGTGATCACCGCTGCCGAGATCAAGGCGCGGGGCGCGCAAAGCGTTACCCAGGCGTTGCTCTACACCCCCGGCATGAGTGCGGGCGGTTTCGCCGACCGGGTCAAATTGTTCGATGAACCGACCTCCCGCGGCTTCTCGCCCACCCCCCTGTACCTCGACGGCTTGCACCTGCCCTATGGCGGCGGCAGTACCGGCGGTGCGTTGCAGATCGAGCCGTATTCACTTGAGCGCATCGAAGTGCTCAAGGGGCCGGCGTCGGTGCTGTATGGGCAGAACCAGCCTGGCGGTATCGTCAATATGGTCAGCAAGCGCCCCAGCGAAACCCCGATCCACCAAGTGGTGTTGGAAGCGGGCACCTATGAGCACAAAAGCGCGGCCATCGACCTGAGCGGCCCGCTGGATGAGCAAGGGCAGTTTCTGTATCGCCTCACCGGCCTGGCCAACGACGGGCAGGACGAAATCAACTACGTCGAAAACAAACGCCAGTTCATTGCCCCCAGCCTGACCTGGCAACCCAGCGATGACACGCGCGTGACGGTGTTCGCCCAATACCAGAAAGACAAAGGCGTGCCCGAAGCTCAGGGCCTGCCGGCGTCCGGCACCCTGTGGGCCAACCCCAATGGCAAGATCAAGCGCGACCTGTTTATCGGCGAGCCTGGCGTCAATCAGTACAACCGTGAGCAGTACGCGTTGGGCTACGAGGTGTCCCATCGCCTGAATGACACCTGGACCCTCAAGCAAAACGCCCGCTACGCCGAAGTCGACGACCGCTACACCGCGCCGCTGCACGGCTACCGTTTTGTCGCCAACCCGGCCACCGGCGTGCAGGACCAACGCTACCTGCAACGCTTCGGTGTCGATTGGTCGCAGAACAACAAAGTGTTTGGCGTCGACAGCATCGCCCAGGCTGAATTCGACACGGGCGCGCTGTCGCACACGATGATCTTCGGCCTGGATTACTACCATTCCAACTCGCTGTTCCATGGCCTGTATGACCGTAACCCGCCGATCATCGACCTGTTCAAACCGGTCTACGGCCAGCGCCTGAACTTTGGCCAGCCCTACCGCTGGGATCGCACCATCACCCAGACCGGCCTGTACGTGCAGGACCAGATCAAGCTGGATAAATGGGCGTTGGTACTGGGCGGCCGCTATGACTGGGCCAATGTGGTCAACAAGGAGCCCTTGACCGACACCCGCTTCGCCAGCAAAGACCAGGCGTTCACCGGCCGTGCGGGCCTGGTGTATTTGTTCGATAACGGCGTGGCACCCTTCGTCAGTTACACGGAGTCCTTCCTGCCGCTGGCCGGCACTGACGCCAACCAAAAGCCCTTCGAGCCGTCGACGGGCAACCAATACGAAGTCGGCGTGAAGTACCAGCCGCCCGGCCAGAAGAGTTTCGTGCAGGTCTCGGTCTACCAGTTGGACCAGGAAAATGTGCTCACCACCAACCCGGTGGACACCACCTTCAGCACCCAAAGCGGTGCCATGCGTTCACGCGGCGTGGAAGTGGAAGCCAAGGCCGTTCTCAACGATGCCTGGGACATCGTCGCCTCAGCCTCGCGCAACGACATCAAATACACCAAGGACAACGACGGCCGCGAAGGCCGCCACCCCGCCGGCATTTCCCCGCTCACTGCGTCGATGTGGGTCAACTACAGCGTGCTCGGCGACACCCCGCTGGCCGGCCTCGGCGCAGGCCTGGGCGTGCGCTATGCGCGCCAAAGCCTGGGCGACTACTACGAAGGCGCCTTTAGCGTGCCGTCCTATAGAGTCTACGACGCCAGCCTGAGCTACGACCTGAGCCGCTCGCCGCTCAAACTCAAGGGCGTGAAACTGGCGATGAACGTGCAGAACCTCACCAACAAGACCTACGTCTCGCAGTGCACCAGTGACCTGGATTGCTACTACGGAGAAGGGCGCACAGTGGTGTCGAGCCTGACCTATGACTGGTAACAACCCATAACCTGTAGGAGCCGCTTGCCGGTGATGGCATCAACCGAGTTTGCCTGACATACCGAGGTGTCTGCATCGCCGGCAAGCCAGCTCCTACGGCCGGCTGCCAGGCCGCCAGCGCCTACAGATTGCGTGCATCAAGGGTTCTGCAAAAACACCACATAGCCTCGAAACCACTCACTGCCCTGCAGATACCCCGGCGCCTGCCACGCTCCACCCTGAATCAAGCCAATCTTGAACGGCAATCCCAACCGATTCATGCGCGGCAAATACGCCGCGTAATCCGGAATACTGCGGCGCCCCTGATACGTCTGCACCACCACCTCATCCACCACGCCCTTGAGTTGGGCAATGGCTGCCGGGTTGGCATTGCTGCTCCAGTCCATCAAGCCGGTGATGCTCAGGCGCAAGTCGGCAGGCAAACGCTGGCGCAGGTCGCGCAGGAACTCAGCGTATTCGTGCAGGTATTGGGTACGGGCGTCGAAGTCGATCTGGATACCCACCACCGGGTTGCCCGCGTCGCGCCAGCGTTGCACCTGACCGAGCAGTTGGGCGTAGACCTGCTCAGGCCAGTGCAGGGTGTGGGCGCGGTAGACAATCCAGATGTCGCCCTGGGTGAGGCGCGGCACGCTGATGCCTTGGGCGATCATCTGCACGCCACGGCCCGGCGCGCGGCGGGTGGCGTTGATCTGGCCCTGGAGGATGTACAGGGTTTTCGCCTGCTTGAGCACCGGCTGTGGCGTGACGCCGCTCCACAGCCAGAAGGCGTCATAGTCGCGTGCGTCCACGGCGCCGAAGGCCGGGCTTGCCAGTAACAGCAAACCCAGCCACAGGTGCTTCACCAGTAGTACTGCAGCGATTTGCCCCACTGGGTGTCGGCGTAGCTGCTCTTGAGCTGGCGGAACCAAGCCTTGCGCACGGCCGGCTCCACGTCGACGCCACCGCAACTGTTGTAGCCCGACGGCCCGTAACAGTTGATGGCGCGGAACAGCGCATAGGCCTTGTCGTTTTTCGGCGCCTTGGCGTTGCCGATCACCTGTTTGTAACCGTCCAGGCGCGAGAAGGTTTCCCCCTTGAACTCCGAGGCGGTGCTGCCCAGGCTGCCGGCGGCGCGTGCCTGTTCCAGTGGCATGCCGTCCAGGCCGTTGCGCAGGATGAACTCACCCAGGCAGTTCAGGCCTTGTGGGTTTTTGGCATCGCCCTGCAAGGTCGCGGCGGTTTGCGCAATGCTCGGGCAGGCGTAGCCGGATTCGGCTTTGTCGCCATTCCACTGGAACAGCTTCAAGGTCTGGCTGGTGCTGTAGACGTAGCCCAGGCTCGTGCCCAGTTTGTCATCCAAAGCCTGGGCCGGCAGTTGCTTGAGGTCCTCGGCAAAGGTCGCGAACTGGCCGCGCAGCAGGTCTTTATAGAGCAGCACGAATTGTGCGGTCTGGCGTTCCTGTGGGTCGCTGGCCTGGGCGATCTGCTGGCGCAGCAACTCGGGGCCGGCAACGTTGCGCAGCAGGATGTAGCGCACCTGCTTGGCGCTGATCGGCGAGTCGGCGGCGAATACCTTGGCCAACTGGCCGCTGCGTTCGTAGTTCATCGCCAGGGCCAATTCCAACTGGTCGCGTTGCAGCGGCAGTTTCGCCAGCGGCAGCAATTGCAGCCAGAGCGCCTCGGCGCCTTTCCAGTCTTGCTTGGCTTCCAGGGCCAGGGCGCGCAGAGCCTGTTGGCTGAAGGCGAAGTAATCCAGGCTCGACGGTACGCTTTGGGGCAGCAGCTTCAAGGCGGCATCCGGTTGATGCTCGCTGTACAGCGCATTGACCGCCAACAGGTAGTCATACAGTTGCGGCGCACTGGCGAACGCGGCTTTTTGCTTTTCCAGGTCGGCGCGGGAGAGCGCGGGCTGATCGCCGCCACGCATCACCATCAGGTCACTGACAAACTGGATCATCGCAGTGGTGACGGTTTCGCTGTTGACCATCAACAGCTTGAGGTCGACTTCCTCCACCAGTTCATCCACCGACACATTGCGCTGCGCGTCAGTGGCTTGGGTCATCGCCCAGGCGTAGGCCTCGGCGAGCTTGGCGTTGTCACCCGCAAGCCAGTAAACGCGGCGCAACAGGCCACGGGCGGACGCTACGTAATCGCCCTGTGGATAAGTTTTCAGGTAGTTGAGAAAGCCTGCCTCGGCGTCACCCAGGGCAGACTTATCCACATGCTCAAGCCGCGGCATGCCGTATTCGTCGAAGGCTTCAGCCTGGGCTTGGTTCAAGGCGGTGCGCGCGGTCATGTACAGCGCGGTTTCCTGTAGCCAAGGCAGGTGACTGCTGCTGGCGGCGGCAAAGCCGCGTTCGGCGTCACCGAAGCGACCGCTGTAGAAGTCGGCAGCGGCTTGCAGGTACGTGCGCAACAGCTGGCCTTCAGTGGACTGGATCTGCTGGGCGTCCACCACCTGGCCTTCCCACGAGCAGGCTGTCAGCAACTGCAAGCGCGCCTTCACCAGCAACTCGCGCTCGGCTGCCGGCATGTCAGCCTTGATCACCTGGCTGACAAACGCGGTGGCGCTGTCATCGTCGTTGCTGCGGCAGCGGCTGCCTTCGCCATTGAGGAACGCTTCGCCTGCGGTTTTGTACTCGTCGCGCTTGATGCCCAGGGGCTGGAGTAGCGTGTCGAGTTCGGCGGTACGTGAGTTGTCCGGCTGGTTGTCCGGTTCTTCGTTTGTGCTGCGAATGGGCGCCAGGCGATAGACCGGGAAGGGCACCGGGCCAAAGCCCTGGGACAGGTCATCTTCGCTCAAGGCGTTAGGCGTCAGCGGCGCCGCTTTTTGATCCGCCAGCAAAAGCCGTAGGTTGACGCGACTGTCATTGCCGGGACTGAGGAAAGGTTGGTTGCTGCACGAGTCGAGGCTCTCACGCGCAACCCGCCAGTCGGGGTAGCACGAGTCATCGGAACTGGCCTGGGCCTGTTGGGAAATACCAGCAAGCAGTGCCAGTGCCAGGGGTGACAGAAAACCGATGCGCATGACGTGTCCTTGATCCTGAGTCCTTGGAGGGGGGCAATAATAGCCTGTTCCTGCGGTTGCTTCGGAGACGCCCTGCACAAATTGCTGATTTGTCCGATTCCAGCAGCGGATCCGGGGCTTTTGTCCTAGAGTGGCGGTGTTTGCGCTTGGGCAATCAGGGGAATCGAGGTGCGTCGGTCTGTGGTAGAGCAAAACGAAAAGGTCGGGACGTTGCCCGCACTCAATCGCCTCACGTGGGAAGGTGCCGGCTGGATCAGCCGACTGTGGTGGGTACCGATCCTGGCGTTGGCCATGGCCCTGCGTTTTTACCAACTGACGGCGGCGGCGATCTGGGGCGATGAAGGCTCGAGCCTGCTGCTCAGCGAATACGCCGTGGGCGACCTGTGGTTCCACGCCGCGCACGACGTACACCCACCGCTGTATTTTTTCCTGCTGCGCGGCTGGATCGAGCTGTTCGGCGACAGCATCTGGTCGATTCGTGGCATGAGCGCCATTCCCGGTGTGGTCGCCGTGGGCCTGGGCATCTGGCTGACCCGGCAGCTCTCCACTCGAAGGGCGGCGGTGCTGGCGGGAATTCTGCTGGCTTTGTTGCCGACGGCGGTGCGCTACAGCCAGGAAGTGCGGATGTATTCGCTGCTCGGCGTATGGCTGCTGGGCGCCACGCTGGCGCTGGTGTACTGGGTGCGCCAACCCGAGCGCACGCGCTATCTGGCGGCGTATGTTGTGTTGATGACGGCCGGTTTCTACACCCATTACTTCACTGCACTGTGCGTGTTGGTGCATTGGGCTTACCTGGGTGTGCTGTGTGGCACGGCGCCGCGAGGCCAGCGCCTGATCACGCGCCCGGCCTGGTGGGTGGCCAACGCTGCGATTGTGCTGGTGTACCTGCCGTGGCTACCGAACCTGCTGGACCTGGTGCAGCATGTCGAACAGCTCAAGGTTGGGGGCGACATCGGTTGGGAGGACCCGGTCAGCCTGTTCTCCCTGCCGTCGATGATCTGGCAGTTCGTGCTGCAGGATGAAGGCGTCGGCTTCTGGGCGCCGCTGTTCTGGCTGTTTCCACTGCTGCTGGTGGCGGTGGTTGTCATTACTGCCTGGCATGACCGCGAGCGCCACCGACCGGCCAGCCTGATGGTGCTGTTCTTTCTGCTGCCATTGCTGCTGGTCTACGGCGTGTCGTTTGTTTCCCCGGTGTTTATCGAGCGTTACCTGACGGTGTACGCCCTGGGCTTGCCGATTCTGCTGGCGATGGCCGTTGATCGTCTGCCGTCGCGGTTTGCACTGCTGGGAGCGGCATTGTTTGTGCTGTTCGTCGGCGTCGAGCTGGTGGGGTTGAAGAACAATTTCACCGTGGATGAGCACGACCAATTCAACGTGCCGGTGGAGTTCGTCAACCGCAACTATCAGGAAGACGACCGCATCGTCCTCAGCGACATGATGTGGTACCTCAGCTACGTGTATTACGACCAGACCGACGCCCAACTGCAGCTCTACACCCCGCCCAAACCCGATGGCACGCCCACGCGGCCGAATGCCTACGGCTTCGGCACCCTGGTGGACCAGGACGGCGGACGCATCTACCTCGACCGCCTGTCGGCACTGCCCGCCGAAACCCGTCGCGTGTGGCTGATCAGCAGCAACGAGGCACCGGACGATTTCGCCCCGCTCCCCGAAGGCTGGCGCGAACTCAGTCGCCAGGATGGCGGCGGCGCGCGGGCGCGGTTGTTCGTGCTGTGCAACGTGCCGTCGGCACAACCCGAGGGCTGCCGCTAGACTGGGTGAATGCTTTTTTCTATCAGGAGCCCATCATGGAATCGCCCGTGCATAGCTTGCCGTCACTGTTCAAACAGCTGGGTCTGCCGGATGACCCGGTGGGTATCGAAAAGTTTGTGGCGGTTCATTCGCCGCTCAAGCCGGAGCTGAAACTGGCGGATGCGTTTTTCTGGACGGATAGCCAGAGGGCGTTTTTGCGCGAGGAGATTCTGGAGGATGCGGATTGGGCTGAGGTGGTGGATGAGCTGAATTTGATGTTGCGGGGTGGGCGAGGGGTGTAAAAAAAACTTTGCTGAAACACGATAATGTAAAAAAAAATGGTGAGAGGTAAAAAAAACTGGGCTTTAATCGCTCAAGTGAATTTTTTCTGGGGAAGCTCACCTTGGCGACAGTCGGATATGCCCATCTCTGCGAATCGCTGGATTTAAAGGTCATCCCGCCTCACCGCGTCGCGATGATTAAACCCGTGACCAGAATCACTTTGATCGGCAACTGCCTGGCGGTTCCGCATGCCGTCGCACCTGCGCAAGATGCCCTGTTTGAGCACGTGCTGTTCGCACTCAAGCATGAGGGTGTGAATCTCGCCATACTTGCCCAGGTTTTTGAACGTCTTGGTCCGGAGCCATTTTTGGCGGGTTTGGCGGAATCCCCCCATGGCGCCTTTATCCGTAAAGCTTGTTATTTGTGGGAAGGATTTACCGGGCGCGCGCTTGATTACGCACTACCTGTTCGGGGGCGTGTAGTTGCCTTGTTTGATCCCGAGCGCTATGTGACTGGCCCAAGCATCCGCAACAGTCGTTGGCGAATTGATTTTAATGGCCTGGGCTCTCTGCATTACTGCGCGACTGTGGAGAGAACGCCTGAGTTAGAGACGTTGTTGGCGCTTGATGTGTTGGGTCGCGCCAGATCTTTCATGGCAACCCTGCCTCCAGAAATGATGGACCGCGCGATCCAGTGGGCCTATCTCCACGAAACCCGCGATTCATTTGCTATCGAAAAAGAACAGCCCAGTGAAGAAAAATCCCGACGCTTTGTCCAGCTTTTACGCCAAGCCCACGAAGGGCGACTGCTGACAGAGGACTACTTGGTCGATCTGCAAAACAGCACCGTCTCCAACCCGTTCGACAAAGCCGTCGCATTCCGTCATGAACAGAACCACCTGCACAACGGCCTGCGTGGTGCAGCGGGTGTCAGCTATGTACCACCTGCTGCGGCGCTCTGTCAGGACCTGATGGAAGAATTAATGGCGTTCGCGAACCAGCCTGTGAGAGCGGTTGATCCATTGGTGGCGGCTGCCGTCACTGCTTTCGGCTTTGTGTTCCTGCATCCGTTCATGGACGGTAATGGGCGCCTGTCTCGCTTCCTGATCCACCAAACACTCTGCCACTACGGCGCGCTGGAGAACGGACTGCTGCTGCCTGTTTCCGTCGCGATGAAGCACGAAGAGGCGGCCTATCTGGAGGCGCTCAAGGCGTTCTCCCAACCCACGCGGGAATTCTGGAGCGTGACTTGGCTGGATGGCGATGAAATGGCCTTCGAGTTCATCGGCCACCCGTCGATTTACCGCTACTGGGACGCCACCCGCTGTGTCGAATTCACCCTGCAAATGGCTCGACGCGCATTGGAAGTGGAACTGCGTGAAGAAACCGAATTCCTCGACCGCTACGACCGCGTGATCAAGGCCGTGAACCAGCGTTATGACGTGCGCGGCAGTGATCTGTCGAAGCTGGTGATGATGTGCCTGGATAACGAGGGCAAGGTTTCGAAGCATCGGCGCAAGCAGTTTCAGTACAGCGTGGCTGAGGAGGTGTTCGAGTTTATCGAGGAGGAGACCCTGAGGTTAATCGGGGAGTAATAGGGCGCTTGGACATGTTGGGCGAAATCCAACACCGCCTGGACGGCCAGGCGAACAGCAGTCCTGAAACCTGAATTGATCGAACTATGGGAGCTGGCTGCTTGCGATTGCGAAGTGCCAGTCGGCCTCTATCTCGACTGGACGACAACCTCGCAGGCATTTTGCAGCGTCAGAAAATGCTGCATTCGCCCCCAAACCCGCTTTACTTACCCCTACCACCACCCATCCGCTAAATTGTTTCAAAACTTGACGCATTTGGATCCATCCACCATATTGATAGTTAGCAAACTAACTGTATGCGAACTATCCAGTGCCTCAATCCCTCGAACAACTCCAGATGAACCTCAGCAGCAGCATGGTGGTGGGCGCCCGTAACTGGCGCAAAATCTGCCAGACCACGCTGGTGAGCTACGGCATCTCCGAAGCCTGCGCCGTGCCGTTGTTGATGATCGGCCGCTTGGGCGACGGCGTGCATCAGGTCAAGGTGGCCCAGGCGTCGGGGATGGAAAGCCCGTCGCTGGTGCGCTTGCTCGACCGGCTCTGTACCGACGGCTATGTGTGCCGCACCGAGGACGTTCACGACCGCCGCGCCAAGGCCCTGAGCCTCACCGAGCGTGGCCGCGAGCTGGTGCAAGCGGTGGAGGTGCAATTGGTGCGCTTGCGCAAGGAAGTGCTGGCAGACATGACCCCAGGTGATATGGAAGCCGCGCTGCGGGTGCTGCGCGCTTTCGAGGCGGCGTCGCTTTGAACGGATTTTTTACCGGTTTCCCGCCTGCCCGTGATTGGTTCTATGGGGTCCGTACCTTCGCAGCGTCGATGATCGCGTTGTATATCGCCATGCTCATGCAAATGCCGCGTCCGTATTGGGCGATGGCGACGGTGTATATCGTCTCCAGCCCGTTTGTCGGCCCTACCAGTTCCAAAGCGCTGTACCGAGCCATCGGCACCTTCATGGGGGCGGCGGCGGCCGTTCTTTTTGTGCCGATGTTTGTGCAGTCGCCTTATATGCTGGTGGTGGTGATTGCCTTGTGGACGGGCACCCTGCTGTTCCTCTCCATGCACCTGCGCACGGCCAACAACTACGCCCTGATGCTCGCCGGCTACACCTTGCCGTTGATCGCCCTGCCGGTGGTGGATAACCCCCTGGCGGTGTGGGATGTGGCAGAGGCGCGTACCGAAGAAATCTTTCTCGGTATCGCCGTGGCAGCAGTGGTGGGCGCAATGTTCTGGCCGCGCCGCCTGATGCCGGTGTTTGATGGTTCGGTGGCCAAGTGGTTTGCCGACGCTCAGGTCTACAGCCAGCGTTTCCTCACGCGCAATGTAGAGCCCGACGAAATCAGCACGCTGCGCGGCGGTATGGTCGCCACCTTCAACACCCTCGAATTGATGATCGGCCAGTTGCCCCACGAAGGCGCGCGGCCGCAGACGGTGCGCAACACCAAGGAATTGCGCGGGCGCATGATCCACCTGCTGCCGGTGATCGATGCCCTGGATGATGCGGTGTACGCCATCGAACACCGCGCCCCGGAATTTGCAGATCAGCTCAAGCCGTTGCTGGAGGCCGCCAACGCCTGGCTGGAAAGCACCACCGAAACAGCCCCACTTGAACGCTGGCGCGTGCTGCGTGACCAGGTTGACGCGGCTCAGCCCCAGGGCGAAGCGCTGGATGACCGTCACACGTTGCTGTTCTCCAATGCGCTCTATCGTCTCGCAGAGTGGATCGACCTGTGGCAAGACTGCCGCAGCCTGCAAGCCGCCATCCAGTGCGAGAGCCAGGACACCTGGCGCGCCGTGTATCGCCACTGGCGCCTGGGCCGGCTGACGCCGTTCCTCGACCGTGGGCTGATGTTCTACTCGGCGTTCTCCACCGTCACTGCGATCATCGTCGCCTCGGTGCTGTGGATCCTGCTCGGCTGGACCGACGGCGGCAGCGCGGTGATCCTGGCCGCCGTCGCCTGCAGCTTTTTCGCCTCGATGGATGACCCGGCGCCACAGATCTATCGGTTCTTTTTCTGGACCGCCATGTCGGTGCTGTTCGCCAGTCTTTACCTGTTTTTGGTGCTGCCCAACCTGCATGACTTCCCGATGCTGGTGCTGGCGTTCGCCGTGCCGTTTATCTGCATCGGCACGCTCACCGTGCAGCCGCGTTTCTACCTGGGCATGTTGCTGACGCTGGTGAACACCTCGTCGTTCATCAGCATCCAGGGCGCCTATGACGCTGACTTCCTCAACTTCGCCAACGTCAACCTGGCGGGGCCGGTGGGCTTGCTGTTTGCCTTTGTGTGGACGCTGATCGCGCGGCCCTTCGGCGCCGAATTGGCGGCCAAGCGCCTGACCCGTTTCAGCTGGCGCGACATCGTCAGCCTCACCGAGCCCGCGACCCTGGCCGAACACCGGCACATGGCCGCGCAAATGCTCGACCGCCTGATGCAGCACCTGCCGCGCCTGGCCCTGATCAACCAGGACACCGGCACCGCCCTGCGCGATTTGCGCGTGGCGCTGAACCTGCTCGACCTGCTGGCGTACTCGCCGCGCATCCTCGGGGTACCACGGGTGTTGCTCAACCAGGTGGTGGAAGGCGTGGGCGGCTATTTCAAGGCGTGCCTCAAGGCCGGTGAACGCTTGCCTGCACCGAGCGGTCTGCTGATGACCCTGGACCGCGCGCGCCGCGCCCTTAACGGCCAGGGCCTGCAAGACGAAGACGACACCCGCCTGCATCTTTTGCATGCGCTGGCGGGCTTGCGCCTGTCACTGCTGCCGGGCGTGGAATTTATTGGCGGCACCGAGATGGAAGCGCCGCTGCCTGATGGAGCGCCTTTATGATCGGTGATCTGGATATCAGCGGGGTGTTCCTGCCCACGCTGCTGGTGCTGATGGGCATTACGTACGTGTTGTTCCTGGTGGTGCACGGGTTGTTGACCCGGCTCCACTTCTATCGCCTGGTCTGGCACCGGGCATTGTTCAATGTGGGGCTCTACGCGCTGTTGCTGGGCGCGGTGGACTCACTCAGTCGATACCTGATGACATGAAAAAACCTTTTTTGACCATCGGCCGTGTAGTCCTCACGCTGTTGATCGTGACGTTTGCGGTCGTCGTGGTGTGGCGCATGGTCATGTACTACATGTTTGCCCCCTGGACCCGTGACGGCCACATCCGTGCCGACATCGTGCAGATCGCCCCGGACGTGTCCGGTCTGATCCAGCGCGTTGACGTGCGCGACAACCAGTTGGTGACCAAGGGCCAAGTGCTCTTCGCCGTCGACCAGGACCGTTTCAAACTGGCCCTGCGCCAAGCCCAGGCCGCCGTGGCCGACCGCCAGGAAACCCTGGCCCAGGCCCAGCGCGAGTACAAGCGTAACCGTGGTCTCGGCAACCTGGTGCCCAGCGAGCAACTGGAAGAAAGCCAGTCCCGCGTCGCCCGTGCCCAGTCGGCCCTGGCCGAAGCCCAGGTGACGGTGGATTCCGCCCAACTGAACCTCGACCGCTCGGTGATCCGCAGCCCCGTGGACGGTTACGTCAACGACCGCGCGCCGCGCACCCAGGAATTCGTCACCGCCGGTCGCCCGGTGCTGTCGGTGGTGGACAGCAATTCCTTCCATATCGATGGTTATTTCGAAGAGACCAAGCTCGACGGCATCCACGTCGGTATGGGCGTGGACATCCGCGTGATTGGTGATAACGCCCGCCTGCGTGGCCATGTGCAGAGCATCGTCGCCGGTATCGAAGACCGCGACCGCAGCAGCGGCTCCAACCTGCTGCCCAACGTCAACCCGGCATTCAGCTGGGTGCGCCTGGCCCAGCGGATTCCGGTGCGTATTGCCTTTGATGATGTGCCGGCGGACTTCCGTATGATCGCCGGGCGCACTGCCACGGTGTCGATCATCGGCGACAAGGCCAAAGACGGAGACCAGCCATGAAGCCACTGCTGGCAACCGCTGCGCTGGGGTTGTTGCTGTCGGCCTGCCAGGTGGTGGGGCCGGATTACAAGTTGCCGGAAACGTCGGCCGTCAACCGTGGCGACGTGCAAGGGCCGCTCGCGGGCGAAGGCAATAACGTGGTGTCGGCGCCGGTGCCGGCGGACTGGTGGAAGCTCTATAAAGACCCGCGCCTGGACGAGCTGGTACGCCAGGCCATGGCCTCCAACACCGACTTGCGTGTGGCGGCCGCCAACCTGCAACGCGCGCGTTTCCAGACCCAGGAAGCGGAGTCCGCAGGCGGCTGGAGCGCCGGCGCCAAGGCAGAGGCCCAGCGCCTGCAAGAGTCGGGCGAAGCCTTTTTGCTGACAGAAAAAGTCCCAGTGGCCAATATTGGCAGCGCCAGCATCAGCACGTCCTACCAGTTCGACTTGTTCGGCACCCTGCAGCGCGGCATCGAAAGCGCCCAGGCCAGTGCCGACGCGGCCCAGGCGGCTGCCGACATCGCGCGCATCACCCTGGTGGCAGATGTGGTGCGCTCCTACACCCAGGTGTGCGCGGCCAACGAAGAACTGGCGATTGCCAACGAGTCCCTCGACCTGCAAGCCCAGAGCACCCAGCTCACCCAGCGCCTGCGCGACGCCGGGCGGGGTGACGAAACCCAGGTGACCCGTTCGCAGACCCAATACAAATCCTTGCGCGCCGACATGCCGCGCTACGAAGCGGCACGCCAGGCCGGGTTGTTCCGCTTGTCGATGCTGCTGGCCAAGCCGCTGGACCAACTGCCAGTGGGCACCGCCAGCTGCGCCGAGCTGCCACACATCGCCCAGTTGCTGCCGGTGGGCGACGGCGCGACCCTGCTCAAGCGTCGCCCGGATGTACGCCAGGCCGAACGCCAACTCGCCGCCGCGACTGCACGTATCGGCGTGGCCACCGGCGCGTTGTACCCGGACATCAGCATCGGCGCCACGGTGGGCACTGTCGGGATTCTCGAAGACCTGGGCACACCGGCGACCAACCGTTGGGGCTTTGGCCCGCTGATCAGTTGGTCGGTGCCGACCAACGGCGCCCGCGCCCGTATCCACGAAGCCGAGGCCGCGACCCAGGGCGCCCTGGCGCATTTCGACGGTGTGGTGCTCAACGCCATCCGCGAAACCCAGACCGGCCTCGCGCAATACACCGCGCAATTGCAACGCCGCGACGCCCTGGCCGAAGCGGGCGAGTCTGCCCGGGAAGCTGCAGACCAGACCCACCGCTTCTTCCAGGCGGGCCGAGCGTCGTTCCTGGCCGACCTGCAAGCCACCCGCACCTACACCGATGTGCGCGCGCAACTGGCAGCCGCCAACACCCAGGTTGCCATGAGCCAGATCGATCTGTTCCTGGCCCTGGGCGGTGGCTGGGAAAGCGGACGAACGCAAGCGTCACAGCCCGGCAAACCCTGAGCGAATAGCTATGCTTTGACAGGCGGATCGCCGTGACGATTCGCCTGACACTGCTCGCGTTTGCTCATGGGGATTCCAATAATGAAAAACCCTTATGCTCCCGCTTTCTGGTGCGTGTGTTTCGCACTGGTGTTGTTATCGGCTGCCTATTTCTACGGCGTCATGCTGGCTCACCAACTCGACAAGGCCATGGTGTTTCTCGACAGCGCCTGCCTGGTGATCGGCACCCTGTCCATCGGCGTTGTGGCCTGGGCCTCCTACCAGAATCAACGAGTGAAAAAAAAGCTCCTCGAACAAGGCAAGACCCGCGTGGCGATCTGGGACACCAAGGTCGCCTTGCGCCGGGTCGAGACCGTGTTCGACCGCTATTTCTGGGGCAGCTATTGGCAGCCGGGGCGTACGTTCCAGGAAGTCATGGGTGACCTCACCGGCACGCCCCTGGAAAAAAGCCTCGAAGTCCTGAAAAAGCAGTGCGTAGCCCTTGACCAGCAGGTCGCGGATGGTAGGCACTGGCTGAATAACGCGCGGGAATTGTCCGATGTGGCAACCCAGATGGCCCGCGAGCGCTACCAGTTGGATTTTTGTGACCCCAAGGCCGACACCCCCGGCAATGCCGTGATACACCGCGAGTTTGAGGTGTTGGTGTACACCTGGACGGCGCGGCTGAAGAGTTTTGACCACCAGTTGGATGAAATTGAGCTGGAGTATTCCTGAACTACTACTGAACTGATCCCTCTGAAAAGCTGGGCCGTTCGCGGCCGCCAGTGCTAATCTTCCCCCGTTTTCGGCGGGCTTGAGCCAATCCCCTCGGGGTTCAAGGAAGACAGCCCACTTCTCACAGGATTTGATCAGGTCACTTCATGAATAAGCCAGCAGTCGTTCTTTTGGGTTTTGTTGTCGCCGTCGGCGTCGTCAGTGCAGGCGGCGCCTGGTACACCGGCAAGCAGCTGGAGCCGGTGCTGCAGACGGCTGTGCAGGACGCCAACAAGGAACTGCAACGTTCCATGGCCGGTGTCGACGGCACCGTTGCCCTGGAGCTGGTGTCCCTGGACCGTGGCCTGTTCAGCAGTACCGCGCATTACCGCCTCAAGGGCCAGGGCTCGTTCTTCGGTGAACAGAACCCGAACCCCGAGCTGCTGATTGTCGACCATATCGAACACGGCCCGCTGCCGTTCTCGCGCCTGGTGTCGCTGAAGTGGCTGCCGGTCATGGCCACCAGTCACTATGCGCTGGAAAAGAACGCCACCACCGAAAAATGGTTTGCCGCCGCCAAAGACGTGTCGCCGCTCAAAGGCGTGGCCAATATCGGCTACAGCCGTTCGGTCACCGGCAACCTTGAATTGCTGCCGCTGGAATTCAAGGACGAGACCTCCTCGGTGAGCTTCTCGGGCCTGAACCTGGATTTTGACAGCACCGCCGAGGGCAAGAAGGTCAAGGTGGATGGCTATATGAACAGCCTGAAGCTGGACGTAGTCGACGCCAATGGCGCGCCGTTCAACGCCGAGTTCGCCGGCCTGACCGTCGCCAGCAACCTGGAGAAATCCACCTTCGGTTTCTACACCGGCCAGA
Organism: Pseudomonas sp. AC112; assembly: GCF_979253545.1. NCBI lineage: Bacteria > Pseudomonadati > Pseudomonadota > Gammaproteobacteria > Pseudomonadales > Pseudomonadaceae > Pseudomonas > Pseudomonas sp. AC112. The sequence goes on along the minus strand of NZ_CEEDCM010000001.1, from coordinate 2,082,016 downwards.
ACACCGTAGAGCTGAGTGACACCAAGCTCACCTTTGGTCCGCAGAAAGCCGTGCTGACCCTCAAGGGCTTCGAGCAGAAAGACTCCAGTGAGATCAACGACAACAACATGGCCGGCCGTGTCGACTACAAGATCGACGAGATCGGCTACCAGGGCAAACCCGTCGGCTCTGCTGCCATGGCCCTGAGCTTGAAAAACATCGATGTGCCGTCGGGCCTGGTCCTGACCAAGCTCTATCAGGACAAGATGCAGCCGGTGCAAGCCGCTGCCGCCGCTGGCCAACCGGTGCCGGAGCTGCAACTGACCGAAGCCGAGCAAACCCTGGCCGAAGCCAACGTCAACCAGTTGCTGGCCGCCAAGCCGCACCTGGCGCTGGAAAACCTGTCGCTGAAAACCACTCATGGTGAAAGCAAGTTCAACCTGGTGCTGGACCTGGCCAAGCCGACCTCCATGGAACTGCCGCCGGTTGAACTGGGCAAGCAAATGGTCTCGCTGCTGGACGCCAACCTGACCCTGTCCAAGCCGATGATCGCCGACGTTGCCGCCCTGCAAGCGCAGGTCGGTGGTGTGACCGACCCTAAAGCCATCGAGCAGCAATCCCAGATGGCCAGTGAAATGGTCAGCGGCATGGCCGTCGGCACGCAGTTGGCAACCCTGGTAGGCAGCGACGTGGTCTCCAAGCTGCACTACGCCAATAATGAAGTGACCTTCAACGGCCAGAAGATGACCGTCGAGCAGTTCATTGGCTTCGTGATGTCCAAAGTCGGTGCGGTAGGCGGCGCGCAGTAACTATTTAGCCATCACCCTGAAATAAAAAATGGGGGAGCGGGGTTGCCCGCGATAAGGGTCAAACAGTCGGCGCTCATGCCGGCTGGCAACCTGTTATCGCAGGCAAGTTCGCTCCCCCATTCGTTTTTCAGATTTGCCGGGCAATTCTGAACAATTGTTCTGACTTGTCCTTTTTCATACAGTCGTCGGGGATAGTTCCTACAGGAAAGCTAGGTCGGGTCACGAGACGCCGACGCCCTGATGCAAATCGCTCAGGACCACCTATCGTTACAGCTTTCCGTGTGTAAGGAAGCTCACGATATGCTGCGAAACATTCCACTCAGTGCCTCAGGCCGGTTACGGCTGCTCATCGGGGTAACCTTGTGCAGCCAGTTGCTGATGCCCACCTTTGCCATGGCCGACCCGGCCTATGACGCCCTGATCATCCAGGCGCGCAACGGCAACTTCACACCCGCCCTTACTCAATTGCGCCAGTTACCTGCCGAGCGCCAGACGCCAGGCCAGATCAGCGATCACCTGGTGATTGCCGGTTGGGCTGGCCAGGATGCCGAAGTGCTGAAGGTGTACGAGGCCCAGGGTCAGAACCGCAACCTGAGCGCCCAGGCGCTGGCCACGGTCGCGAAGACCTATCGCAACCAGAAGCAGTGGGCGCAGGCCGAGGCGGTCTATCGCAAGGCGCTGCTGCGTGAGCCGAACAATGTCGACCTGCAACTGGGTCTGGCCCTCACCCAGGCAGACGGCGGTAAAGCCAGCGAAGCGGTGCAACGCGCCCGCGCGCTGGTTGCCGCCAAGCCTGACGACCCCAACCGGCGCATGGCCCTCGGCTACGCGCTGACCCGCGCCGGATTGCAGTTCGACGCGCTGAATGAATTCGACCAGGCGTTTATCCGCGCCGGCGACAAACCGGAAGTGGCCCGCGAATACATCGTCGCCCTGCAAAAAGCCCGCTTGCCTGAGCCTGCGCTGCGCCTGTCGGCCCAGCGGCCAGGGCTTGTAGACCCTGTGACCCAACGTCGCCTGGAAGGCGACCTGGCTGCCGAGCGCGTGCGCATGGCCGAGTTCGCCACGCGTTCCGAGAAGGAACGCTATGTCATCGCTGACCGCGCGTTGCAGGGTTACGACCAACTCCTTGCCCGTTGGACCCCGGACCCTACCGCCCATGACGACGTGCTGACCTGGCGCATCGACCGCCTGGGCGCGCTCAAGGCCCGGGCGCGCACAGCGGACGTGATCCGCGAGTACGAAACCCTCAAGGCCGAAGGTGTGCAATTGCCCACCTACGCCGTGCGTTGGGTGGCGGCGTCCTATCTTGACCAGCGCCAGCCGGAAAAAGCCGAACCGTTATACCGCCAGGCGCTGAGTGCGCCCGACGCCGAACCCGATGACCGGGTCGAAGACACCACGGCGTTGTTCTACGCATTGCAGGAAAGCGACAAAGCCGACGATGCGCGCGAGGTCGCCAACACCCTGGCCAAAAGCCAAAACCCACGGGTTGAACTCAAGGGCTTGCCCGTTGGCAACCCCAGCGACGCATGGATGGACGCGCAGCAACTGTCTGCCCAGGCTGGCGTCTTTGGCGGCGACCTGCCAGGCAGCGAGGCCGGCCTGGAAGCGCTGGTGGCCAAGGCCCCAGGCAATGTCGGCTTGCGCCTGGCCCAGGCCGATATGTACCGCGCCCGCGACTTGCCACGGCGCGCCGAAGGCATTCTCAAGGAAACCGAAGCCCAGGCCCCGCGCGACATTGGCCTGGAAGTGAGCCAGGCCTACACCGCGATGGACTTGCAGGAGTGGCGCCAGCTCGACGTGCTGACCGATGACGTGGTCGCACGCAACCCGGATAACCGCCAGGTGCAGCGCCTCAGCCGCCTGCGCGATGTGCATGACATGGCCGAGCTACGGGTCGAGGCCTACACCGGCAAAAGCTTCGGCGGCGGCAACAATGGCGATGCAGGGGCAGTGTCGGGGAGCCGTGACTGGGGCATAGAAAGCCGTCTCTACACGCCACCCATCGACGAAGACTGGCGTCTGTTCGCCGGTGCCGGCTATGCCCGCGCCGATTTTGAAGAAGGTACCGGCCAGCACCGATGGCAGGTTGTCGGCGTCGAGCGGCGTACCCGCGACATGACCATTGAAGCCGAGGTCTCCAACCACTCCTACGGCGATGGCTCCAAACAAGGTGCCGCCGTGTCGATTGCCCGCGACATCAATGACAACTGGCAATACGGCGGCAGCCTGGGCTACCTCCTGTCCACCACGCCCCTGCGGGCGTTGAATGACGGTGTCACAGCCAACGGCGGTAGCGGTTTTATCCGCTGGCGCGCCAACGAAAGCCGTGAATGGAAGCTGACCCTCAGCCCCTCCCATTTCAGTGATGGCAACGACCGGTTCGAAGCCTTGCTCAGCGGCCGCGAAGGCCTCTACAGCTCGTCCAAAGTGCAAGTGGACCTGGGCCTCGAAGTGGGTGCCAGCCGCAACAGCAAGGAAGACACGGTCTACTTCAACCCGAAGTCGGACTTCACCGTGTTGCCTGTCCTCAATATCAACCATGTGCTCTATCACCGCTACGAGACCCAGTGGAGTCAGCAGTTCCAGGTCGGTGCGGGTACGTATAGCCAGCGGGATTATTCCACCGGTGGCATCGGTCTGGTGGGCTACGGCCAACGCTTTCGCTGGAACGATGTACTGGACGCCGGCGCCAACCTGAGCCTGATCAGCCGACCTTACGACGGTGATCGCGAACGCGATCTGCGCCTGCTCGTCGACCTCACTTACCGTTTCTAGAAGAGCCTGACCATGACCGTCCTCAGCCGATGCTTGTTGATTCTGGGCGTAATGCTGGCCAGTGCCTGTGCCCAGCAACCCGCGCCTTTCACTCCACCCGCCGAGCGGCCGACACCGGCCAACGAAGCGCCGTGGCCGAAAAACCATTTCCTGGGCATTGCCTACCACGACGTCGAGGATCGCGACCCCGATCAGGCGGTGGTGGCGGTGCGCACCGAACGTTTGATCGAGCAGTTGGCCTGGCTGCGCGAGAACGGCTACCAGGCGGTCAGCGTCGACCAGATCCTGGCCGCCCGCAACGGTGGGCCGGCGTTACCGCCCAAAGCCATCATGCTCAGCTTCGATGATGGTTATTCCAGTTTCTACACACGGGTGATGCCGATCCTGCGCGCCTACCACTGGCCAGCGTTGTTGGCGCCCGTGGGCTATTGGATCGATACGCCACTGAACAAACCGGTGGATTTCGCTGGCCAGCCACGGCCGCGTGGCGAATTCCTCACCTGGCAGCAGATCCGCGAAGTGTCCCAGTCAGGCCTGGTGGAAATCGCGGCGCACACCGATGCCAGCCACACCGGCATCCTCGCCAACCCCCAAGGCAACCTGGAGCCGGCGGCGACCTCGCTGCGCTTTGACCCGGCCACGGGGCGCTATGAAAGCCAGGCGCAGTTCGATGCACGGATGCGTGCCGATGTGGTGGCGATCTCCAACAAGATCCAAAAGGTCACCGGCAAGAAACCGCGTGTGTGGGTATGGCCGTACGGTGCAGCCAAGGGCACTTCACTGGCGATCGTCAGCGAGCAGGGCTATCAGATGGCCCTGACCCTGGAAGATGGCCTCGACAGCTCGAATGACTTGATGAACAGCCCACGCTTCCTGGTGGCCTCTGACCCGGACGGCGAGCACTTCGCCAACAGCATCGTCGCGGCGCAAGCCAAGGCACCGCTGCGCGTGTTGCACGTGGACCTGGATAACGTCTACGACCCGGACCCGGCCCAGCAGGCCCGCAACCTCGACCAGCTGGTGCAGAGGGTGGTCGACATGGGCGCAGGCACCGTGTTCCTGCAAGCGTTCGCCGATCCCAAGGGCGACGGCCTGGTGCATGAGCTGTACTTCCCCAACCGCCACTTGCCGGTACGTGCCGACTTGTTCAACCGCGTCTCCTGGCAATTGCACACCCGTGCCCATGCGGCGGTGTATGCCTGGATGCCGGTGCTCAGTTTCGCCCTCGACCCCAAGCTGCCACGCGTGACGCGCTGGGACCCGGAAACCGGCAAGGTCGGCCTCGACCCGGACCAATATAAGCGCCTGTCGCCGTTTGACCCGCAGGTGCGCAAGATCATCGGTGAGATCTACGAGGACCTGGCACGCAACAACGCCATCGACGGTGTGCTGTACCACGACGACGCCGTGTTCAACGACTTCGAAGATGCCAGCCCGGCCGCGCTCAAGGCGTATGCCGCCAACGGCCTGCCAAACACCATCGAGGCCCTGCGCGCCGACCCGGCCGTGATGCAACGCTGGACGCGCTTCAAGAGCCGCTACTTGATCGACTTCACCAACGAGCTGACCGCCAAGGTTCGCGCCATCGGTGGGCCGCAGGTGCAGACCGCGCGCAATATCTTCGCCGAGCCGATGCTCAATCCGGGCAGCGAAACCTGGTTTGCGCAGAACCTCGATGATTTCCTCCAGACCTATGACTGGACCGCACCCATGGCTATGCCGCTGATGGAAGGCCAGGAATACAAGACCTCCAACGCCTGGTTGGAGAAGCTGGTGGCAACGGTGAAATCGCGGCCTGGCGCGTTGGAACGCACGGTATTTGAACTGCAAGCCAAAGACTGGCGCACCAAAGAAGCGCCGGATATCAACGCCAAGCAAATGGCTGAATGGATGGGTGTGCTCAAGCGCCAGGGTGTCACGAGTTTTGGTTACTACCCGGACAACTTCCTGGAAAACTCCCCGGACCTGAAGACTGTGCGTCCGGCCCTTTCCAACCAATGGAACCCTTGACCATGTTCGACAGAATCCTGGCTTTATTCGTGCTGGCATTGGTATTGGGCGTGCCCCTGGGCCTGATCTTCCTGGTCACCGGGCAGTTCCTGATGGACTTCGTGTTCTTCTACCCGCTGTTCATGTCGGCGTTGTGGATCGCAGGCGGCCTGTATTTCTGGCTGCACTGGGAGCGCCATTGGCCATGGGAAGAAGACACTCCGGCCCCCACCTTGGCCGGCAACCCGCTGATCTCGATCATCATCCCTTGCTACAACGAAGGCGATAACGCTGCCGATACCATCCACGCGGCGCTGGGTCAGATGTACCCGAACATAGAAGTGATTGCGGTGAACGACGGCTCCAAGGACAACACCGCCGCCGTACTCGACGCCCTGGCACTGGAGAACCCGCGCCTGCGCGTACTGCACCTGGCGCAGAACCAAGGCAAGGCCGTGGCCTTGCGCATGGGCGCAGTTGCCGCGCGCAGCGAGTACCTGGTGTGCATCGACGGCGACGCGTTGCTGGATAAAAACGCGGCGGCCTACATGGTCGCGCCGATGCTCGATAACCCGCGCCTGGGCGCCGTGACCGGCAACCCGCGCATTCGTACACGCTCGACTTTGATCGGCCGCGTGCAGGTGGGTGAGTTCTCGTCGATCATCGGTTTGATCAAGCGCACGCAGCGGGTGTTCGGCCGGATCTTCACGGTGTCGGGTGTGGTGGTAGCGTTCCGTAAAAAGGCGCTCGACCGCATCGACTACTGGAGCACCGACATGATCACCGAGGACATCGATGTCAGTTGGAAGCTGCAGCTCGATCACTGGAGCATCTTTTACGAGCCACGCGCCCTGTGCTGGATCCTGATGCCCGAGACTGTCGGCGGCCTGTGGAAACAGCGCCTGCGTTGGGCCCAGGGCGGTGCTGAAGTGCTGTTCAAAAATATCCGTGGCATCTGGCAATGGCGCCATCGCTACCTGTGGCCGCTGTTGTTCGAATACTGCCTGTCCACCGGTTGGGCGTTTACCTTCCTGTTGTCGGTGATCTTCTACGTGCTTGGCAAGTTCATGGTGTTGCCACCGGCGATCGCGGTGGACTCCCTGGTCCCGCCAGCGTTTACCGGCCTGGTGCTGGCGATGGTGTGCCTGTTGCAGTTTGCGGTGAGCATCATCATCGACCGCCGCTACGAGAAAGACCTGTGGAAGACCCTGTTCTGGACCGTGTGGTACCCGATGGTGTTCTGGCTGGTCAGCCTGTTCACCACCCTGGTCAGTTTTCCCAAGGTGCTGTTCAACCAGCATCAGAAGCGTGCGCGCTGGGTCAGCCCTGATCGCGGCATCAAACCTACTGAAGAGGAGGCGTGATCATGAAACTGGTCAGAACTCGCCAACGTACGGTGATGTGGATCATCGATGTGCTGTTGACCCTGATGGCCTGGGCCGGGTTGATCTGGCTGCTGGCGCGCGGGATAAGCTCGATGCTGGAAACCCACGGTGGACCGCGGATCGAGGCGCCGATTTTTGCAGCCCTCAACACCCTGCAGATCTACCTGTGGATCGCCCTGTTCAACGCCGTGATCCTGATCAGCTGGGCGCGCTACCAGCAGCGCCGAGGCCGCAAGTTTGCCCAGCGCCGGGCCGAGGCCAAGGCCCTGACCGACCAGAACCTGAATGAAAGTTTCAGCCTGGGCGAAGGGGACTTGGAGCAGCTGCGTCGTCCGGGTGTGCTGGTGATCCATAACGACGAGGACGGCGGTGTTGCCGAAGTGAAATCCCACGTATCCCGTGATGTGGAGAAGCCTGGGCTGACCCTGGTGCCGGGCAAGGACCAGAATAAAGACGCCAGCTAGGTAAAGGCTGGAAGGGTCGTTCCCATGCAAGGTGGGAACGATCTCGTTTAATCCCGACAAATGGGATCCAATTCACAAAACCGCCGCGAACTTTTCTGCACTTTCCGGTACTAACTTATCTCGGCAAGAACTTGATGGCCAACTAATGGCAATTTATAAGTTCTCCGACGAATCGCGATCAATAGTGCTGCCGCTTGTCGGAATAATAGATCCGATTACAAGTTGCATGACCTTTTGATTATATTAAGTCGTTATCAATCAATGGCTTGTGGTGAAAACTAGTACGAGCGTCTAACTAACTCGGCTTTTTGAGTGGGTACAAGTTCGATGTTAGTTTGCCCGCCGTTGATTTTCGATGGATCGAACATGTCTTTGTTATTGCCACGGACCCGGTACCTGCTGTGCACTTTCCTGCTCGCTTATTTGAGCCTGAACAGCGCCATGGCCGCCCCTACGCCTGGGGATCAGGACCTGATCCGCGACCGGCAGAACCGCCTTCTCGAAGAGCAGCGCCGGCGCCTGGAAGAGCTTCAGGACCTGCCCGGCAAAGACACCAAGCCCCAGGCCCCGGCGCTGCCGGCGGATACCCGTTGCTTTCCCATCCAGGACATCGAACTCAAGGGCGCCGACAGCCTGTCCGCCGCCGACCGCATGCAGCTGCTCAAACCCTATATCGGCCAATGCCTTGGCGTCGCGCAGCTCAATCAGTTGCTCAAGGTCATCACCGACTACTACATCACCAAGGGCCGCGTCACCAGCCGTGCCTATCTGCCGCAACAGGACCTCTCCAGCGGCCACCTGCAGGTGCTGGTGGTGGAAGGCAAGCTCGAAGGCTTGAAGGGCGCGCAGGGCAGCAGCGTGACGGATCGCGAGCTGGCGATGGCGTTTCCCGGCAAGGTGGGGGAGGCGCTGAACCTGCGGGAAGTCGAGCAACTGGTCGACCAGCTCAGCCGTTTGCCGTCCAAGCAGGCGCAGATAGAACTCACGCCGGGCAGCCAGATTGGCGGCAGCGAAGTACTGGTCAAGAACACCCCGCAAAAACCCTGGCGTGCGAGTCTGTCGCGCAACAACGATGGCCAGAAAAGCACCGGCGAACAGCAATGGGGCGCGGGCCTGGAATGGGACAGCCCTTTGGGCCTGGCCGATCAACTGATAGTGCGCGGCGGCCACGACGCCATCAGCGACCATCAGAAAACCTCGAAAAACAGCATGCTCTACTACAACCTGCCGTGGGGTTGGTGGAACTTCAGTTACACCTACAGCGAGAGCGACTACCGCACCCCGGGCGAAGTCGATGACTTCAAGTACAAGCAATGGGGCGACAGCCAGAACCACCAATTGCGTGCCGAACGCGTGGTGCACCGTGATGACGTGAGCAAAACGTCGGTCAACGTCGGGCTGTCCCACCTGCGTACCAATAACTACATCAACGACACTCGCCTGGACGTCAGCAGCAACCGCCTCAGTGAGTTCCAAGTGGGCATCAGCCACGGGCGGCGTATCGCCAGTGCCTTCGTCAACCTGGATGTGGGTATGCAGAACGGCATTGGCGCCTTTGATGCCCAGAGCAATAGCCAGTTTCGTGATGGCTTCGGCAACCTGACGGCCACCACGAACTACCGCAAATACACCGCCACCGCCAGCTACCTGCAGCCGTTCACGCTGTGGGGCGAATCGTTCAGTTTCACCAGCCTGGCCACCGGGCAGCGCAGTGAAGACGTGCTGTATGCGCCGCAACGCATGAGCCTGGGCGGGTCGTACTCGGTGCGTGGTTTCAAGGACCAGCAATTGACCGGCGACAGCGGTGGCTACTGGCGCAACGACCTGCGCTGGACCCGCCCCGTGAACATCGGCTGGCTGCGCCCGGCCTTCCTGGAGTATGGCGCCAGCGTCGGTTACGACCAGGGCGTGATCCGCAATGACCGTTACAACGACACCCAGCACGGCCGGGTGTCGAGCAACTCCGTGGAGTTGTTCGCCCGTGGCAAATACGTCAGCTCCAGCGTGACCTTTGCCCACTCCCTGGAGCGACCTGGCGTGGTGACCGAGCGCGAAGCGCCGATCTATTTCCGCCTGGATTTCTACCTGTAATTCAACGCCCGCTGCCTTGAGATTTTGAATATGGATGTTCGTCCTGCTTCTGCCCTGAAAAGCCTGTCCCAGCGTGGGCTGGCATTGATCCTGGCCAACGCGCTGTTCTGGCAGCCATTGCTGGCGAGCGCCGAAGGCATCGTGGTCAGCGGCCCGGGCACCACGGTGGGCCAGGCAGGCAACGGCGTGCCGGTGGTGAACATCGCCACGCCCAATGGCAGCGGCTTGTCCCACAACCAATTCAAGGACTACAACGTCGGCCCCAATGGCGTGATCCTCAACAACGCCACGGGGATGGTGCAGAACACCCAACTGGGCGGGATCATCGTTGGCAACCCGAACCTCAAGGGCGGCGCGGCGAATGTCATCCTCAACGAAGTCAACGGCGGCAGCCCCAGCCAGTTGCGTGGCTACACCGAAGTGGCGGGGCAGTCGGCCAAAGTTATCGTGGCCAACCCCTACGGCATCAGCTGCAACGGCTGTGGGTTTATCAACACGCCCAACGTCACCCTGACCACCGGCAAACCCGTGATCGACAAAGTCGGCCGCCTGGACCATTACCAGGTCGACGGCGGTGCAGTCACCATCGACGGCAAGGGGCTGAACGCCAGCAACGTCGACCGCTTCGAGATCATCACCCGTTCGGCCAAGATCAACGCACAGATCAACGCGCGCGAACTCACCGTGATTGCCGGGCGCAATGACGTCGATGCACAAAGCCTGAAAACCACCGTACGCGCCGATGACGGCAGCGCCAAGCCGGAGCTGGCGATCGACTCGTCGGCGCTTGGCGGCATGTACGCCGGCGCCATCAAGCTGGTGGGCACCGAAGCCGGCGTGGGCGTGAAGCTCGACGGTACGCTGGCCGCCAGTGGCGGCGATATCCAACTCGATGCCAACGGCCACCTGAGCATGGCGCAGGCGGCTGCCAGCGGCGCGGTGGACATCAAGGCCGCCAGCCTCGACGCCCAAGGGCCGGTCTATGCCGGCACCACGCTCAAAGCCAACACCAAGGGCGAGTTGAAGAACCGCAAGAGCCTGGCTGCGCGCGACAGCATCACCCTGGCCAGCAACGGCCAGCTGACCAACAGCGGCATCATCGAAGCCGGGGTCAACGCCGACAACACCCGCAACGCTGGAGGTGACGTCACGCTCGACAGCCAGCACATCACTAACACCGGCCGGGTGATTGCCAACCGCGCCCTCACCGCCAATGTTGCGCAAAGCCTGGATAACCAGGGCGGCACCGTCAGTGCCAAGCAGGCGTTGAACATCACCGCCACTGGCATCGACAACCGCAACAAAGGCCAACTGCTCAGCGACGGTGTGCAAACCCTCAATGTCAGCGGCCTGCTGGACAACAGCCAGGGCGGCATCATTGACAGCACGGGCGCCTTCACCCTGCACGGCAACCGCCTGGACAACAGCGCCGGTAATCTCACCGGGGCCAGCGCCATCACCCTGGATTTGCTCGGCGACCTGATCAACCGCAATGGCAAGCTGGCGAGTGTCGGCCCGTTGCTGATCCAACGTGCCGCCCACGTGGACAACCAGGGCGGCAAGCTCGCCAGCCAGGGGCTGTTGACCCTGTTCGCCAGTAGTGTTGATAACCAGAATAACGGCACCCTGGCCGCCAACGACGGCTTGAGCCTGACCGCCACGGGCCGGGTGCAAAACGGCGGCAATGGCTTGATCCACAGTGAGAAGGCCGGCCTGACGATCACTGCCGGCACCCTGGATAACAGCGGTGGACGCATCGCCGCCAAAGCCGGTGATGCGCTGATCGACGCCACTGACTTCAACAACGGCAGCGGCAACCTGTTCGCCCGTGATCGAATCGGCCTCAGCGGCTTGAATGTGGATAACGGTGGGGAGATCGCGGCCAACCAGGTTGATTTGAAACTGCTCGGCACCCTGACCAACCGTGGCTTGATCGAAAGCGCCACGACCCTCAACGTGGACACCGCCAACCTGGCCAACAGCGGCCAGATGCGCGCCTTGGGCACCGCCGGGAAAACCCGCTACGCCATTGGTGGCTTGCTCAATAACAGCGGCAGCCTGGACACCGCCAACGACCAGTTGAGCCTCGCCGCCGGCACCTTCCAGAACACGGGCGGCAAGGTACTGCACGTGGGCACGGGCGTCCTCGACCTCCGCGGCATCAGCCTCGACGACGTCGGCGGTAGCCTGATCACCAACGGCGACCTGACCCTCGACAAAGCCAACTGGACCAACAGCACCGCGATCCAGGCCGGGCGCCTGACCGTCAATGTCGACACCCTGCAACAGACCGCCACCGGCAAGCTGCTCGGCACCCGTGCGCTGGTCGGTAAAGGCCAGGACTGGACGTTAGGCGGCACTGTCGCCAGCCAGGGCAGCCTGGACCTGTCGGTGGGCAACCTGCTCAATGATCACGGCTTGATCTTCAGCGGCGGCGACATGAACCTGCGCGTTGATCGCCTCAAGAACCTCGCCGCCAATATCTACGCCATGGGCAACCTGCGGGTTGATCGCGATGGCCAGGGCGGGCTGGCCACCAGCATCATCAACAGCTCGGGGACGATCGAAAGTGAGCGCAACCTGACGCTGGCGGCCAGTACGATCCAGAATATTCGCACCGTGCTCAGTACCGAGTCAGGCATCTACAGCGCCGCTATCACACCCGTAGCCTGTATCGAGGGCGTGACCGGCGGTGACTGTGACGGCGGCAAGCAAAACCGCCCCTTCCAGATTACCCAGCGCGAACACTTCATCGTCAAGGACGCCTCAGCCGCTTCCAGCATTAACGCCGGCGGCAATATGTTGCTGACAGGTGGGGAGTTGCTCAACAGCAGCAGTAGCATCGCGGCTGGCGGTAACATGAGCGTGCGCGTCAACCAACTGACCAACGTCGGCCTGGTGACTCATGACACCCAGTACGACCGCGTGTTCATGTCTGACCGCGAGCGCAAGCCGGAGGGCTGGTACCTCTATGCCGTGAACTTCACCGATCAGTATTCTGTCGACGGAACAAAGTACAACGCCAACAACCTTGGTGGTCTGGAAGGAGGCATGGCCACGTTCATCGGCGCTATGCAGAAAGAGCTGAAGGACCTGCGCAAGACCACCGAGCTGGCGCCCACCGACCAAAGCTACGCCGCCGTCATCCAGGCCGGTGGCGCTGTGGAGGTAGTGGCCCAAGCGGGCATCGATAACAGCGTGGTACGCGGCGGCTACACCTACGTGGGCAGCGGCGCCAACACCCAGGCGCCGGGCTACTCGACCCAGGTCAGCCTCAACCCGCAACTGCCGCCGGACATCGCCCAGCAGCAGGTCAACCCACTCGGCCTGCCGGGCTTCGACCTGCCCACCGGCGAGAACGGGCTGTTCCACCTCAACGACGGCAAGGGCGTGAACGGCCTGCCCACCAGCCAGTTCGCGGCTAACCCGCATAAGTACCTGATCGAAACCAACCCACTGCTCACCGACATGCGCCAGTTCATGAGCTCGGACTACATGCTGAGCAAGCTCGGCTACGACCCCGACACGGCACAGCGTCGCCTTGGCGATGGGTTCTATGAGCAGCGCCTGATCCAGCAAGCCGTGCTCGCCCGTACCGGCCAGCGTTTCATCGACGGCCAGACCAGCGACGCCGACCTGTTCAAGCACCTGATGGACAACGCCATCGGCAGCAAAAGCGCGCTGAACCTGTCGGTGGGCGTGAGCCTCACCGCCGAACAAGTTGCGGCCCTGACCCATGACATTGTGTGGCTGGAAAACGCCACCGTCGCCGGACAACAAGTGCTGGTGCCGGTGCTGTACCTCGCCCAGGCCGGCAACCGCCTGGCGCCCGATGGCGCATTGATTTCCGGCAGCGACGTCAACCTGATCACCGGCAGCAACCTCAATAACGCCGGCACCCTGCGCGCCACCGGCAGCCTTCTGGCCAACGTCGGCGGCAACCTCACCAACAGTGGCTTGATGCAAGCAGGCGGGCGTCTGGACTTGCTCAGCGGCAACAACCTGAGCAACCGCGCTGGCGGCGTGATTAACGGGGGCGACGTCAACCTCGTAGCCGGTGCCGAGTTGCTCAATGAGCGCAGTGTGACCACTCACGAAAGCGCGAGCGCCTACCGCACCGAACGCAGCGATTTCGCCGACAGCGCGGCGCGTATCGAGTCCGCTAACGCACTGGCACTGAAAGCCGGCGGCAATATCAACAACGTCGGGGGCGCGCTCAAAAGTGGCGCCGATACCACCGCTCAAGCAGGCGGTGACGTCAATATCACGGCTGCGCAAACCCTCGACAGCGGCGCCATCGGCACTCGCTCAAACTACAAAACCATCGCCCAACAAGGCTCTGTGGTCGATGCCGGTCGCGACCTTCATGTGGTTGCTGGTCGCGACATCAGCGCCATCGCCAGCCAGGTTGAAGCCAGGCGCGATATCAACCTGGTCGCCACCCGTGACTTCAACGCCATCGCGGCGGCCAACGAGCAGCATTCGTCGTTCAATTCGAAAAAAGTCAAACGCATCGAGGACCACGTCCAGCAAGTATCCAGTGTGATCAAGGCGGGCGGCGACGCCAGCGTGAGCGCCGGGCAAGACCTGCAACTGGTGGCCAGCCAGGTCAATGCCGGCAACGAAGCGTACCTGGTGTCCGGTAAAAACCTGAGCTTGCGCGCCGCTGAGGATCAGGACTACAGCTTCTACAGCAAGACCAAGAAGACTTCCCAGGGCAAGAAATTCCGCCTGGACGAAACCGACGCCGTGAACAACGTCGGCAGCCTGGTCAGTGCGGGGACGAACAGCACCGTCGTAGCCGGCGCAGACCTGTTGCTGGCTGGCAGCGCCGTCACCGCCGAAAAAGGCGCGACGCAATTGGTCGCGGGTCAGGACGTGAACATCCTGGCGGTGAGCAATTCTGACAGCGCCCGCCATGAGCGCAAGGAGAGCAAAAGCAGTTGGGGCGGGCTCAAGGCGAGCAAAGTCCAGGACAAGGTCGACGAAAAACGCACCACCGCCGTGGGCAGCATGGTCTCCGGCGAAACCGTCACCGTCGTGGCCAAACGCGATGCCACAGTCACCGGTTCGTCCCTGGTCAGCACTGGCGACCTTGCCGTGCAAGCCGGGCGTGACCTGACCATCGACGCGGCGCAAAACACCTTCGCCCGCACCGACATGCACAAGGAAAAAAACCGCGACCTCACCGGGGTGTTGACCGGCAACAAGCTCGGTCTGGATGACATGACCGGCAACCAGAAGCTGTACATCAACAGCTCGAAGCACAACGGCACGGCCAATGAGATGACCTTGACCGGCAGCACTATCGGCTCGAGTGCGGGGAACGTGTCGTTGACGGCGGGGCGTGAGCTGGCGGTCGTTGCCAGTGATCTGGTGAGTACCAAGAACATGGAGCTGAGTGGCGCCAATGTCACCGTTACCTCCGGTATGGAAACCGCCAGCCAGACCAGCAAGGACAGTTCCAAGAGCCTGGCGGTAGGGCGGGTGATCGCGGGCTCGGTGGTGGACACCGCCGCCAGCATGCGCGACGCCGTCAAAGCGGCCCGTAGTGCTGATGACCCACGACTCAAGGCAGTCAAAATCGCCCAGGCGGCCCTCGCCGCGTACAACCTGAACGGCCAGGCCTCGGATGCCAATGCGCAAAGCTCCGGCTTTAAAAACAAAACCGGCGGCACGCCCGGCAACGGTTCGCTGATCAAGATCGGTACTGAACTGGCTAATAATCGCAGCAAGAACAGCAGCGAATACAACAGCGTCACCGCCAAGCAGAGCACGCTCAACGCAGGGCAAGACTTGTCGATCGTTGCCACGGGCGCTGCGACGGGAACTCAGGGTGATATCCAGATCACTGGCAGCAGCTTGAGAGCCGCCAACACCTTGTTGTTAGCCAAAAACGATGTGTTGATGCAAAGCGCACAAAACACCACCGACCGCAAAAACGAAGGGTCGAAAAATAAAACCGCTATTGGTGCCAGCTTCAATATTGGCGAGCAAAACGGCTTCACCCTCGACCTCGGTGCGCAGGGTGCCAGGAACAATGGCAACGGTAGCTCCGTCACTCAGGTCAACAGCACCCTGGATACAGGCAGCCTGTTGTTGCAAAGCGGTGGCGATACCACCCTGAAAGGCGCCCAGGTTCGTGCGGACCGCATCAAGGCAGATATTGGCGGCAACCTCAATATCATCTCCCTCCAGGACACCGAGTCGTCGCGCAGCAAGCAGAGCAGCGCAGGCTTCGGCGCGAGTATCTGCATCCCGCCGTTCTGCTATGGCTCTACCGTAGCGGGCTCGGCGAACCTTGCCGCCGCCAATATGAACAGCGACTACAAGGGCGTGACCGACCAGAGCGGTTTGTATGCGGGCACGGGCGGCTACGACATCAATGTCGGCAAGAGCACCACCCTGCAAGGCGCGGTGATTGCCAGTGAAGCGTCAGCTGATGAGAACCGGCTCAGCACTGACCGCCTGATCTTCAGCGACATCAAGAATGTCAGCGAAATCAAAAGTCAGTCTGCCGGTATTTCGGTGTCGTCCAGCAGCACCAGCGGTGCCTCGATGGGCGGCAGCATCCCGATAGCGCTCAAGGAAAAAGACCATAGCTACACCCGTAGCGCGGTCAGCAAAGGCACGATTGTGGTTCGCAATGCCGATGGCGCCAATGACCTGGTGGGGTTGAATCGCGACACCGCCAATGCCAATCAGAAACTTGACCGGCCAGATGAGAAGGCCATGCAGGAACGTATCGACCTGATCCAAAGCTCGGCGCAGTTGGCCAGTGGGGTGATCAGTGCGGTAGGCAGGGCGAAGGCCGATGAGGCCAAGAAGCTTGGGCAGGCGGCGAAGGAACAAGCAGACGCAGGCGCGCCTAGTGCTGCTGATACCGCCCGTGCCGCTGATCTGGCTTATTCGGAAGCCAAGCGGTGGCAGTTCGGCGGCGACAAGAAAATGATGGCCGATATCGCGACGGGACTGATCGCCGCGGGCCTTGGTGGCGCGCCCGTCGGTACGACAGTCGGTATCGTTGCCAATACAGCTTCCAGCGAGATCTTCAAGCGCGTGGGTGATTACGCCGAGGCGCAGTCCCTCAACCCGAAATCGGACGCGGCCACTCGAGCCGCATGGGCTGAAGGTGGAGCAGCACGTGTCATGTTGCACGCGTTGGCAGGGGCGGCCATTGGGTTGTCCAGCGGCAACGTACAGAGTGGCGCGTTGGGGGCCGGTGCTTCTGCTGCGTTGATGCCCTCGATTGCAAAGGCGCTTGAGAACAGCAAATTATCTGAGGCCAGTCAGGACAACATAGCAGCGTTGGTTGCCACCGGGATCGGCGCTGGAGCAGGCGCCGGGAATGGCACCGGCGGCGCTGCTGTCGGTAGCGGGACCGGTTACGGCGTCGAAGTATTCAATCGACAGCTTCACCTGACCCAGGAGGTGCCGCTACTCAAGAAGAAAGCTGAAGAGTTAGAGAAAACCAGGCTCAAGCCGAAATCGGATGCCTCGTGGGAAGACTTGCTGCGTATGGCAGCAGGATCAAAGGTCGATGCCGTCGAAAACGCCCGTTTAGACGCACTGGAAAAGAACTGGGGCAACGACCCGACGCGGGATTGGCTGGATCGTGATTTGGTGATTGCCAGAGGCGCGATTCAAGAATTGGCTGATCAGAAGATTCCATTAACGTGGAAAGACGGTACCCCAATTATTGCCAATGGCTCTGCGGTGTATGCGTTCAATTCGACCAAAGAGCAGTTTGTAGACACAAGCCTGTTTAATGGTCTGGGCAAAGGCCTTTATGGCGAATTGCCCTTGGCTGACAAATGGGCTCAGTACGGTCGGGAGCAGGCAGATGCTCATGCGACGGAAATCATTAACGTCTCGACCAACGACTTGGCTTCAAAAGACGCGATGTCGAGGCTGTTGGTACTCGCCAGGAAATCGGCTGAACCGGTCACGGTGGTGGACGATACATTGCTCTCCCTCACCGGTTTACGTGTGGGAGCGAAGGTCTCGGAGATCGTTGCCGTTGCCTTGGCGAAACGGAGATTGGCGAAGGAGGAGTCGGGCGAGTTTTTCGCCCTCGCGACAAAAGATGATCTGGATATCGCCAGGGCCAAATACAACTTGCCAGATGGGAATACCATTGGCGTCGCACGTACTGATATTCCTGGACTTGAAACGCAAGTGATCGAAGGCCTTTCACCGGTACTGCGTAAAAATGCCGGTTTGCCAAGTCTTGACGAGTTGTATGGCGAGTCTAGGCTGATTAAATCACCGTATAACAACCCACTGTTCACGCGTCACGCGGAGGAAGACCTGTTCAATAATGTGGCGGGCAAGATCGATAAAAGTGGGCTGACGTCTGCCCAGTTGGACGGACGTGTACTGGATGTAAAAATTTCCAATGCCAGTGGTATTTGTAATAAGTGCAGTGCCGGGCTGGTGAATAATACGAATTTGAACGGCGTTGTTAAACAGTTCAGCGAGCGTTATCCTACTGTGCTCTTGAGGGTGACGGCGCAAGACGGACTGGCGATGCCGAATCGTCTTACTGTACTGGTTAAAGGTGGGAAGATCGTCAATGGACAATAAGCAAGTATTGGCTCTCGTCAATGATCTGCCATGGACTCAGAAGGCGACTATTTTTCTTCGGGTTATTGATCACGTATTGAATAGCTTTTCTACGCAGGTGGCGACGCAAGAGAAATGCCGTGAGGCTGTAAAGTTGTGTTGGTCATGGCTGCAAGACCACAGTGTAGAGCCTGATCGGCTGGCCTACTACTTGGACTCGGAAGAGATGCAAGACGGCCCCTTGGCCGAGCATCTTTTTGTCGAGGGCAGCTTAGAACAGGACAGTTTGATTTTGGTGTTATTGGTAGTTGGTTTTTTCGCACACGAGGCTTATAAGCAAGCAGGACGTTCGAAAGAAATGTCCGCGGCTATAACTGAAGCGGACGAAGGTGCTGCCGAGTACATTGTTGATTATATTGCCAGGGTCGGGTTGGTCGATAAGCTAAGTACTTATTTGTGAGGAGGGGTAGAGACCCGTCCGGCTTGTCTATTTGAGAAAAATGGAGAAAAAGGGAAAGATTTTTTAATACTTACCGGTCAGGGCCAAGCCTAAATAAATCCGTCCCTTTTTTTAGGGAGTTTATAACCATTTCAACAATGACCGTGGCGGTTACAACCCGGTCAAAGAAATATTCAATGAGATTCCTTGCGGGTATGGGCCAGCGGCCAGAACCCCAGTCAGCAAATACTCGAAGATGCGTTCAGCGCGGTGAACAGTCGCTTTGTTAAGTCTGCCCGTGAGGCAGGTCAGGAAATTGCCCAAGTTCACCATTGGAACTTCGGCAAGACAGATTTCCCAACGCAGATCGTTGACCCTCGCCATCTTGTGCCCGTACCTTCGCGCGAGGCTCATCAACTGATACACCAACAAACGAGCGCGACCTCTAACATCTGGGTGGGGCCTATTTCTCCGTTGCACCGAATAGAGATCCCCGAATGGTCGACGCCCCTGGCGCCAAAACGGTGAAGGCATGAACGTTAAAACAGCATTGGAAGCGCTGGGGTTACCCCACGCGCTGGTGGCCTGCGCCGATGGAAGCATCGACCCGCCCATTTGCACGCTGCAGGCCCCTGCCGAGTGGTATGGGTTTCCACCTGCGCTGATCCCGATATGGAGTGACGGATCTCGGCCTACCTATATTGGGTACTGGAAGCACTGGTTTGTTGATCGTGAACCCACCTTCGTAAAAATGTACGTTGGCAGCGACCGAATGACCGTCGAGATCGCCCGCACGCCTGAGCAACTGATGGCCGTGCTCGCCATGATGTCGATGAGTCTTGAGGAGGGTGTCACGCCCGAACTTGAGCAGTTCGCCAACGCGGTGGGGCTTGATTGCCTGGACGCATTGGATGCGCAGTCGTTGAAAAGTGGCGACGACCCCAAAGGCTTTGCCAACGTCGAACCGTTCAAGACGTTGACGCCACTGGCCAGTATTGCTGACGGCGCAACACGTTACACCGGAAACTTCCCGAACCCGTCCGACCCAACCCCTGATTGGTGGAAAAGCAGCTGCTATTTTGAAGTTGTCGACCAGCACATGCCGGTGCCCAAAGGCGTGGAACTGCCCGCGTGGTTTGATCCTGAACGCGAGAAAAAGCCGTTGTTCGAGGCTTATATGCAAGCGGGGCGCCTTGACTGCGCATGGCTGACCTTGAATTCCACTGGCTGGTCCATCGCCGATGCACGCCAGGCACTGGTGGCGTTGCAGGCTCGGGCCGGTGATGAACGCTTTGATAACGTTGTCGACTATTGGTTGTCCATTGCGGATCTGGATGCCGGAGGCTATTGAACTTGGCTGATTCGTAGCGGTTAAAGGTTACGTGCAATGGCGAGCCACGCAGTAACATGCGCGCCCGATGGCCTTATCAAGGATGATCATGAAACCTGTAAAACTCTCCCTCCAAGCCTTCCTCATGTCCTGCCTGGTAGCCGGCTGGGGCCTGGTGTACGTCGATCGCATCAAGTGGGGCATCCGCGTCGCGGCACTCTTGTACACCGGTATCATCCTGATGGGCCTCTGCGGGGTGATCGCAACACCGGTCGGGTTGTATGTGCTGTTGGGCTTTATCATCGCGGTGAAGCTGGCGTCGGCGGTTGCGTCCGCCGTTTTGGCACGCCGCTACACAGGCGCGCTGGATGTACCGCGTAAACGGTTCCACGCGCTCTACGTTGGCGTGCTGATCGTGATCACCTTGATTCTGCTGACCGTGCTTCGGGCGCCGTTGCTGGGCTTCAATACGTACTTCGTGCCGACAGGCTCGATGGCTCCCACAGTGTCGGTTGGCGATTACATCGTGTCCGACCTCAAGGCCGGTGCGCCCAAGGTCGGCTACATCGTGGTGTACCGCTGGAATGGCACCGAGGCGATCAAGCGCGTGGCGGGCATCGGCGGCGATACCTTGGCCATCGTGAACGGCGAGTTGATCCGCAACGGCGAAAACCTCGGCTTCTTCCACGCACCGGCAGACCGGGTCAAAGGCGCTGAGTCATTGACGCTGGCACCGGTAAAGGTCGAACCGGGTCACGTTTACCTGCTGGGTGACAATCGCTACAACAGCAACGACAGCCGCTTCATGGGCCAAGTCCCGGTTGCAGAGGTGGTGGGCAAGGTCACCGGGATCTGGTTCTCGAATGATCGCGCACGTATCGGGACGTTATTCCCGTGAGCCTTCAGACGCTCGGTCAAGTACACGGGCACGATTGAGAAAGAGTGTGAGCCCATCGGCGCCCGCTCAAGACAGACACAAACACCTTGAACCAGGAACAACACCGCATGGACGTCAACAACACCGCTAAACGCCCGACGATTCTGGCCAGTATCGGCCGACGCCGGGCCGCGCTCATCCTCCTTTGCCTGGCGACACTCGCAGGTTGCCAGGGTGTTCCCTACCGAGGCGCCGAAGATCAGGCGCGGATCAACACCGACTTGAAACTGGGGGCGACACCTTCCCAGTTCATTCCCTTGCGTTGGGCTTACTCGGACTATGGCATTCAATCCGGTACCCAGACAAAGGATGCGGTTGCCGTGGTGCAGCCGGGCCGGGTCACGCTGGTGGGGTATGAGGGCGGGCACTATGTGAGCCAGGCCA
Organism: Pseudomonas sp. AC112; assembly: GCF_979253545.1. Lineage (NCBI taxonomy): Bacteria > Pseudomonadati > Pseudomonadota > Gammaproteobacteria > Pseudomonadales > Pseudomonadaceae > Pseudomonas > Pseudomonas sp. AC112. The sequence continues at coordinate 2,060,863 of NZ_CEEDCM010000001.1, read as the reverse complement.
GCTTCCCGGTGGCGTCGGTGGACTGTGCCTACATCTTCGAAAGCGAGGGCAGTGACAGGCCGGTGTGGCTGCTGCAAAAAGAGCGCTTCGTGTTCCTTTCGCCGAGCGACCATCGTGGCAATGGCGACATGGCCAGGCGCGTGCAACTGGTCAAGGAACTGGGCAATAGCGGTTTCAAATTGCAGCGCGATGCCCAGGGCCCGGCCTACCGCCCGACCGGGAAGTCGGAGCGCAAGTTGGTGCTCAATACCGTCGTTGGTCATCACATGGAAGAGGTCGCCGAGAACCAGGCTTACAACGTGTGCCGGCCTCAGTGACCCTTTGAATAGCCTGTGTGGCAAAATCGTTTGCCACACAGAACGGCGTGCGCCCGTGCCGGTTTACAGCAACTTGCGTTGTACTGCTTCGTCCAGTGTGCTGCGCGTCAACGTCTCGACCACTTCCCGCGTATCGGTCTGGAACGGCAGGCCCACGATCAGCACCAGATGCACCCAGGTGCGCACCGACTCACTCTTTTTGACCCGGCCCAGCTCCTTGCCGTCCTTGTCCTTGAACACGGTTTCAAGGGTAAAAATGTTTTTCGCGGTAGTGGGGATCACGAAGAATGTGAAGCCGGTAATGAACGCCGAAACCGGGCTGTATTCTTCATTGTTGTGCAGTGTGGCCTCCACATAGAGGTCCGAGTCGGCCTTGTCGGTGCTGACCCGCGAAAAGCGGTTGGACTGTTGGAAGGTGTCGGCCACAGCCTTTTCCCACAGCACTACCGGGGCGCCGACTGCCGCGTTGCCCGGGCCGCCGTTGACATGGTTTTGCGCCGTGGTGCGCACGTACGCCGTAGGTTTTTGCGCCGGGGCGTTAGCGGTCGGTGGCCAGGTCTGTACCGCTGGCAGTTCGTGTTGCGAGTAGGACACGCAGCCGGTCAGCAGGACCGCCGCGAGTACCAGGCTGTGTTTGATCAATCCTTTCATGTGTTGCTCCTTGAAACTAAGGTTTCGCCAGTTTGGCGGTGGCGGTGTCGAGCAATTGCGCGATCAGTTTGGTCAGTTGCTGGCCGCCCATCGAAGGCGCCCAATACTGGCCGCTGTAAAGCCCGACGTTGTGTTCGAACGTGATCGACTCCTTTGCCGACGCCAGTTCCTTGCCGTCGCGATCGACGATGACCAAGTCGCCAGCCACGTCAAAACTGTCCACGTAGATCGGGCCGTTGACCCAGATCCAAATGGTCAGCGTCAGCAACGCGCCGGGGACGTAGGCCGGGTGCGGGGCGCGATGGCCCTTGAGGGAAGTCATGTTGAATTTGAGCGTGACGTCGTGCTCACCCAGGCGTACCGGGTACTCGGTGACCTGCTTGAAATAACCCGCCGTGCGCACGTATTGGTTGATCTGGGCCGTCAATGAGCGGCTGATAGCCGTCTTGTTGGCTTCGTTGACGTCGGCGGCATTCACCGTCACATCGGCGACTTGTGCACTGCGCGCGCTGCTGGTGGAAACCGGATGGAGCGGGGCGCCGATGGGGCCGGTGACGGTGTAGGAGACACAGCCGGTCATCGACAGCGCGGCAAGGAGCACCGTCGCCCGTAGGAGGGTTTTCGACACGTAATATCCCTATAAAAGAACGAACTAAGCCACTGTCTCGTCCTTTACGGGCATAACTTGAGCACGCAATTTTATTTATCAGGATGAGGCAAAGCGCCATCATTGTTTTTGTTTGGCACACAACGTCTTAGAGACTGACGCCACGGGCTTATGCGCCCGCGCCAGTAAAACGGCGCCATCCGTGCGCCAAAACAACTTGAGAACGGCTTTCAACTCCGTAAAATGCCGCGATTGTTTAAAGCACGATACTTTTCAGGGACGAATTCAGACATGCGTGTGTTTGTCGTATTTCTCACGGCCTGCCTCATGGCGGGCTGTGCCTCCAAGCCGGATTACTACATCTCCCCGGTGCCGGTGACCATTCCCAAGACGGCTACCTATTGGCTCGACAACTTCGATGTTGAGGTCAGGGGTAAAAACGAGCGCTTCTTGCCGGATGACAAAGTCCGCCAGCAACTGGGCGTCGACCTGATCGATCGCCTGCTCAAGGCCAAGCGTTACGCTACCAGCAAGGCATCCGCTGACTACATCCTGGATATGGACGTGATCTACGCCCGGCGTATTCAGGACACCCAGGGCGGTTTGGTCAGCCCGCTTATCGAAGACAACAAGTACCTGGTCGGTGTGGACTTCAACTACAAAGTCACCGTCAGGAAAGGCGATGCCGAAGTCCTGCACTTCGCCCAGGCGCGCGAAGGTTTGATGCCTGCCGGTGCGGTTGGTCATTGGCAGAACCTCAAGACGGTCGGCGGGATTCTCACCCGCAGTGGCAACGCCAACGTAGAGCCGTTCTACACCGGTCTGTTGAGCCGCTTTATCGTCGATGATTTACGCAACATTCCGTCCCGCTAGTTCATTTGCAGAACAAACTTTCACTCCAGGAGCACCCCGTGAAAACACTGTCCAAAATCCTGCTGTCCGGCCTCACCGCCGCAGCGCTGCTGACCGTGGCCGGTTGCGCCACGGAGAGCAACCGCGCAATGCCGGTGGAACAAGTCGCCAGCGCCCACGTCGCCTACTCCGGCGTGCGTGTGCCGATTGCCGTGGGCAAGTTCGACAACCGCTCCAGCTACATGCGCGGCATTTTCTCCGACGGCGTTGACCGCCTCGGTGGCCAGGCCAAGACCATCCTGATCACGCACCTGCAGCAGACCAACCGCTTCAGCGTGCTGGACCGCGACAACATGGGCGAAATCTCCCAGGAAGCCGCGATCAAAGGCACCGTGCAGAAACTCAAGGGTGCTGACTACGTCGTGACCGGCGATGTGACCGAGTTCGGCCGCAAGGAAACCGGCGACCGCCAGCTGTTTGGCATTCTCGGCCGTGGCAAGACCCAGGTGGCCTACGCCAAAGTCGCGCTGAACATCGTCAACATCAGCACGTCCGAAGTGGTGTATTCCACCCAGGGCGCCGGTGAATACGCGCTGTCCAACCGTGAAGTGGTCGGCTTCGGCGGCACCGCCAGCTACGACTCCACCCTCAATGGCAAGGTCCTGGACCTGGCCATGCGCGAAGCCATCAACCGCCTCGTCGACGGCATCAACGCCGGCGCCTGGAACCCGCGCAACTGATCAGCAGCACCTCAAGGAGCAGTACAAGGATGAGCAAGGCAGTCAAGTTGGCGCTGATGCTGACAGCAGTCGCAGCGGTCGCCGGGTGCCATACGGCGCCTCAACCCCTGTATCAGTGGGAAAGCTACCAGCCGCAGGTTTACGAATACTTCAAGGGCGAGCCCAAGGAAGCGCAGGTCGAGGCACTGGAGCGGGATCTGCAGAAGATCAATGCCAGCGGCCGCAAGGCCCCGCCGGGCTACCACGCCCACCTGGGCATGCTGTACCTGAGCATGGGCAAGGATGACCAGATGGTGCAGGAGTTCCGCACTGAGAAGGCGCTGTTCCCTGAGTCTGCTGCGTACATGGACTTTTTGCTGAAAAACGCCAAGACCGGAGTCGCCACTAAATGAGCCTGTTGAAACTCACCGGCGCCTTGCTGGCCCTGGCCTTGCTCGGCGGTTGCGCAGCCCCCAAGACCATTGATTACACGGCCTACAAACAGGCACGACCGAAGTCGATCCTGGTATTGCCGCCACTCAATGAATCGCCGGAAGTGCAGGCGTCCTACAGCATGGTCTCGCAAGTGACCTACCCATTGGCGGAAGCCGGCTACTATGTGTTGCCGATTGCCCTGGTGGACGAAACCTTCCGCCAGAACGGTCTCACCACCGCCAACGATATCCAGGCCGTACCGCCGACCAAGCTGCACGACATCTTTGGGGCGGACGCGGCGCTGTACATCACCGTCACCGAGTACGGCACCAAGTACATGCTGATCTCCAGCGACACTTCCGTGACGGCCTCGGCCAAACTGGTGGACCTGCGCACCGGCACCACCCTGTGGACCGGCTCGGCGCGTGCTTCCAGCGAGGAAGGCAACAACAACGGTGGCGGTCTCGTCGGCATGCTGATCACGGCGGCGGTCAAGCAGGTGATCAACAGCTCCACCGATGCGGCGCACCCGATCGCCGGTATCACCAGTGCGCGCCTGCTGTCGCCGGGGCAGCGTGCAGGGATCCTGTACGGTCCGCGTAACCCGAAGTACGGTACGGACTGATTGAGCGGCTCGACGGGGCAGGTTTTTCTGTCCCGTCGAACGGTTTAACCCGAACAGCCTGCACCCTGCGTCTGACCTTGTGAACGGATCATTCATTCACGAGGTTCAGCCCATGTCCCGTCCTCTGCTCTTCCTGCGTCCTGCTGCCCAGGGCTTTGCCGTTACCTTGCTGGTGGCGCTGGCCGGTTGCGGGCTGTCTTCTTCCCGTGATGCAGCCAAGCCTGCCGAAGCGGCGCCTGTCGCCGAGCTGCAAAGCGTTCCCGTGCAAGGCGCGCTGGTTAAGCGCATGCCCATGCCGGCGCCCATGAGTGCGAAAATGATGATGCAGGACTCGGCGGCGATGGAATACCGCAGCGAACCCCGCGAACAATACGAAAACCTGCCGGATAACCCGGTGCATCGCGTGGCCGAAACGCCGGTGTCCACCTTCAGCGTCGATGTCGACACCGGCAGCTACGCCAACGTCAGACGTTTCCTCAACCAAGGCAGCCTGCCACCCGAAGGCGCTGTGCGACTCGAGGAAATGGTTAACTATTTCCCCTACAGCTACGCGCTGCCCACTGACGGCTCGCCCTTTGGCATAACCACCGAAGTGGCCGCCACACCTTGGAACCCGCACACCCAGTTGCTGCGCATCGGCATCAAGGCGTCCGACCGCGCCGTGGCCCAACTGGCGCCGGCCAACCTGGTGTTCCTGGTGGATGTGTCGGGCTCCATGGACCGTCGCGAAGGCCTGCCGCTGGTGAAAAGCACGCTGAAATTGCTGGTGGATCAACTGCGTGAACAGGACCGTGTTTCGCTGGTGGTCTATGCCGGTGAATCCCGGGTGGTGCTCAAGCCCACTTCCGGTCGCGACAAGGTGAAGATCCGCAACGCCATCGACCAGCTCACCGCTGGCGGCTCGACGGCGGGTGCATCCGGCATCGAGCTGGCCTACCAGATGGCGCGCGAAGCCTTTATCGACAAGGGTATCAACCGCATCCTGCTGGCCACCGACGGTGACTTCAACGTGGGTATCAGTGACTTCGACAGCCTCAAGCAAATGGCGGTTGAACAGCGCAAAAGTGGCGTATCCCTCACCACCCTGGGTTTTGGTGTGGATAACTATAACGAACACCTGATGGAGCAATTGGCCGACGCCGGTGATGGCAACTACGCCTACATCGACAACCTGCGCGAGGCGCGCAAGGTGCTGGTTGATCAACTCAGCTCGACCCTGGCGGTGGTGGCGCGCGATGTGAAATTGCAGGTGGAATTCAACCCGGCGCGGGTCAGCGAATATCGCCTGCTGGGCTATGAAAACCGCGCCCTGAAGCGTGAGGATTTCAACAACGACAAGGTCGACGCTGGTGAAATTGGCGCAGGGCATACAGTCACAGCGCTGTACGAAATTGTGCCCAAAGGCGAGAAGGGCTGGCTGGAGCCTTTGCGGTACGGCGCTGCGCCTGTGGCCGGGGACACATCCGCTGAGCTGGCGATGCTGCGTGTGCGCTACAAGCCTGCGGCGGGTGGTGACAGTCAGCTGATCGAGCGGCCCATCAGTCATGAGTCCACCAACGCCAGCGATGACCTGCGCTTCGCGGCAGCCGTGGCTGCTTTCGCCCAACAGCTCAAGGGCGATGGCCGCTACACTGGCAGCATGAGCCTGCAGGACACCGCTGCACTGGCCCGCTCGGCCCGAGGCAATGACCCGTTCGGCTTGCGTAACGAGTTCGTGCAACTGGTGGAGCTGGCCCAAAGCCTCAAACACTGAATTTGCCGGCAGCGTCGATCCAATGTGGGAGCTGGCTTGCCTGCGATAGCATCAATGCGGTGTGACTGAAACACCGAAGCGTCTGCATCGCGGGCAAGCCCGGCTCCCACAGGAATGTGCATTGATCCATCGAAAGGAGTTCGCCACCTACATGGCCGTACCCGATGATTCACCCAGCGACGAAGCGCTGCTGGCCCGCTACCGAACCGGCGACAGTGCCGCGTTCGAAGCCCTGTACGCCCGGCATCGCCAGGGCTTGTACCGATTCCTCGTGTCCTTGAGCAACAAGGCCGAACTGGCCGAGGAAATCTACCAGGAGACCTGGCTCAGCCTGATCCGCAGCGCCACCCAGCCACAAGGCCGGGCGAGTTTTCGTACATGGTTGTTCCAGATCGCCCGCAACCGCCTGATCGATTACTGGCGCAAGCACGGCATCCACAACCCGCTGCACGACAGCTACGACGAGCAACTGCACGGCCAGGCCGACGACAGCGCCGGCCCCGAGCAGCAACTGAGCCTCAGCCGCGACCAGGCGCGACTCGACGCCGCGCTGCAAGACCTGCCCGAAGACCAGCGCGAAGTCTTCCTGCTGCGCCTGCACGGCGACCTCGAAGTGCCGCAAATCGCCGCTCTCACCGGCGCTCCGCTGGAAACCGTCAAAAGCCGCCTGCGTTACGCCCAGCAGAAACTGCGCCGCCTGCTGGCCGAGGAGATACCCGCATGACCGACTCCCGCCACACCCCGGACTCCGACGACGTGCTGCTCCAGCACATGCGTCAACACAGCACCGGCGAGCCGCCCGCGTCCCTCGATGCTTTCATCCTCGCCACCGCCCGCCGCGAAGCCCCGGCGCCGCAGCCGAGCCTGTGGCAACGTTGGCTGCAGGCCTGCCAACGGCCGCGCTGGCAGATGGCATTCGCCACGGTTGCAGGCTTGGCACTCATGATCGGCGTGGTAATGCGCTCACCTGTACCGCAACCTGAAATATCCACCGCGACCTTCTCTGCGCTGCATGAGCAAGCCGCCCCTGCCGCTGCGCCACCGATGTCCGCGCCGGCGCCCGTGGCCCGACTGGCTGTAGCCCCCAAGGCTGAGAGCGCGCAAGTCATGGGCTCGATGGCGGATGAGTCGAGCGCCAAGCTCAGCAAGCGCGCGCCGGTGGTGTTGCCGGGGTTGGAGGAGGGGTTGCAGGAGATTGTGAGCCTGCGTGAGGCTGGGGAAACCAAGGCGGCGGATGAAAAGCTGTTGGAGTTGTACAAGCGCTTTCCAAAAGAGAATTTGCCATCGCGCTTGGAGGCTTTGCAAAAGCGCTAATAGGGTTGGGTACAACTGTAAGGCTGGCGAGCATTCGTCAGTCTTACAGTTGCTTGCAGGGCTGCTATCGAGGGCTAATGGCCTCAGCGTCGAGTCAATGTGAACCGGAGCAGTTTTCCCTGGGTGACAGCTGCTTGGCGAAGATATCGGTCGGCGCGCGTGTGGTAGAAGCCGAAACCCGTTTCCATGTATCGAACATAGTCGAAATATGCTTGTAACCTCTGTTTAACGTTACCTTCTACCTGCTCCAGCAGCTTTTCTGTGAGCTCGTCGAACACTTCGATGCTATCGTCATGAATATCGAGGATTGCACGGCAAGCATTCATTACGGAGCAGCCAGAATCTCGTTGATACCGAAGCACCATATTCGTTTCTATTTCATTCTTCAGAAAGTCTTTATGGATACTGGCGAGGTCGTTCTGCAGCCCTTGCAGTACAGCTGAACGCCAAGCCAACTGCTGATATTCATGTCTAGCGGTAATCTCTTCACCTAGCTCGATACCACTACACGCTTCTAGGTAAACGATACATGGCTTCGCGCCAATTGACATGGTGCGCATGTAAAACGCTTCTTCAAAAGTTCGATTATCTGAGGAGGCGCTGTTACGTACTCTCACTTCGGCGATTGCGTAAGAGGCGTATTCACGCATCGCTTTCACCCAGCGCTGTCGAAGCGCGATGCTGCCGCCCATGCACTCGATACCGTCTCCGATCTGACGCCAAGCAGTGCGATAAGGAGTATCCGGGACTGCGTTCTCCGCGCCTGCCATCGCATTAAAATCAGCCTCTAGTGCCGCGATGTCCGTAGTTGACTCGGCGACTTCGTCGTCCCACAGCAGCCACATGGTGAGATACTGCGTAAAGAGAAGAGCGGCGTCATACCCTAGCGTCGAGCATGGGCAGCCACCATACACCCGGGGCAGCATGGCCCGTACGACTGCTGTCTGTGCCGAGTCTTGTAATAGTCCAAGATCGCGCATCCATTCTATCGTTTGCTCCTCAATCTCCTCTGCGCGCGCAACCTGTTCACGTGGGGCGAACCAGGCTTTAGGATATTGCAGTTCCAACTGATGCACCCCTGTGTGTGCTGGAACGTTTGCCACCTCCACGACTTCTAGCAAGGGGGTGAGACTTGCAGGATTTATATTCATCACAGTTTCTCCTGGAAGAGAAAAAGCTGCCCATCAGGTGGTGCTGATTTGAATCTAGGGTAGTTTTGGGGTTAACGCGAGCGCGTGCGGGCCCGGAAAAGACGAACGGCGGGTAACGCCCACAAAAAAGCCCCAGGCCTTTCGACCTGGGGCTTTTTCATCATGTCTGGTGCACCCGGCGGGATTCGAACCCACGACCCCTGCCTTCGGAGGGCAGTACTCTATCCAGCTGAGCTACGGATGCTTGTGCGGGCGACATCATACCCATGTCGACCTTGGGCGTCCATGCTGGTCTTTGGCCGTTTATACGTAGGAATTGGCCCCGCAGAGGCCCTGCGCCGGGTGCCGGTGATCGATGTGCTGGAACCTGGCTTAAACACGCTGATCAGAAAGTTTCGGCAAATGCGCCGTTTTCGTTCTTTTTTTCGAACAGACTATTGCCCTGTACCCCCATTGATCCTAGGATTCGTTTGAGATTTCAAACGCTCTGTCTCCCGTGCGCTGTTTATTCAATCCCGCGCGCTGGGGCTGATTTCCCTGACGGCAGCCCACAAGGCGCCTTTCAACAACTCTAATTCGCTCCGCGTGCGCGCGGTGCTGTTAAGGAAAGCCGACATGCAGCTCAAAGATACCCAGTTGTTCCGCCAGCAAGCCTTTATCGATGGCGCTTGGGTCGATGCGGACAACGGTCAGACCATCAAGGTCAACAACCCGGCCACGGGTGAGATTCTCGGCACCGTGCCGAAGATGGGCGCCGCTGAAACCCGCCGCGCCATCGAAGCGGCCGACAAGGCGCTGCCGGCCTGGCGTGCCCTGACCGCCAAGGAGCGCGCCAACAAGCTGCGCCGCTGGTTCGAACTGCTGATCGAGAACCAGGAAGACCTCGGTCGCCTGATGACACTCGAGCAAGGCAAGCCGCTGGCCGAAGCCAAGGGCGAGATCGTCTACGCCGCGTCCTTTATCGAATGGTTCGCTGAAGAAGCCAAGCGCATCTACGGCGACGTGATCCCGGGCCACCAGCCCGACAAGCGCCTGATCGTGATCAAGCAGCCGATCGGCGTGACCGCTGCGATTACCCCGTGGAACTTCCCGGCCGCGATGATCACCCGTAAAGCCGGGCCGGCCCTGGCCGCCGGTTGCACCATGGTGATCAAGCCAGCTTCGCAAACACCGTTCTCGGCCCTGGCCCTGGTTGAGCTGGCGCACCGTGCCGGTATTCCCAAAGGCGTGCTGAGCGTGGTCACCGGCAGCGCCGGCGACATCGGCGGCGAGCTGACCAGCAACCCGATCGTGCGCAAATTGTCCTTCACCGGCTCGACCGAAATCGGTCGCCAGTTGATGGCCGAATGCGCCAAGGACATCAAGAAAGTCTCCCTGGAATTGGGCGGCAACGCGCCGTTCATCGTGTTCGACGACGCCGACCTGGATAAGGCCGTCGAAGGTGCGATCATCTCCAAGTACCGCAACAACGGCCAGACCTGCGTCTGTGCCAACCGCTTGTACATCCAGGATTCGGTGTACGACGCGTTCGCGGAAAAACTCAAAGTGGCCGTGGCCAAGCTCAAGATCGGCAACGGTCTGGAAGAGGGCACCACCACCGGTCCGCTGATCGACGAAAAAGCCGTCGCCAAGGTCCAGGAGCACATTGCTGATGCGCTGAGCAAAGGCGCCAAGCTGTTGGCCGGTGGCAAGGTGATGGAAGGCAATTTCTTCGAGCCGACTATTCTGGTCGACGTGCCGAAAAACGCTGCGGTGGCGAAAGAAGAAACCTTCGGCCCATTGGCGCCGCTGTTCCGCTTCAAAGACGAAGCCGAAGTGATCGCGATGTCCAACGACACCGAGTTCGGCCTGGCTTCCTACTTCTATGCCCGTGACCTGGGCCGTGTGTTCCGTGTGGCCGAAGCCCTGGAATACGGCATGGTCGGCGTCAACACCGGGTTGATCTCCAATGAAGTGGCGCCGTTTGGCGGCATCAAGGCCTCGGGCCTGGGCCGTGAAGGCTCCAAGTACGGGATCGAGGATTACCTGGAAATCAAATACCTCTGCCTGGGCATCTAAGCTCAGCAAGAGATCGCAGCAAACGCAGAGGGCACGAGAGCGCTGACCCTTTGCGTGTTTCACCCGTAATTCGTAGTGGCCGGGGAAGCTGTGGCAGTCGATCATCGCATGCTGCCGTAGTTGCCTCCCCGCCACGTATTCCTTGGACCACGCCACCCGATGAGTGGCGAATGAGGACTTTATGAGCAAGACCAACGCATCCCTGATGAAACGCCGCGAAGCCGCTGTACCGCGCGGTGTTGGCCAGATTCACCCGATCTTCGCCGAATCCGCGAAGAACGCCACCGTGACCGACGTTGAAGGTCGCGAGTTCATCGATTTCGCCGGCGGTATCGCCGTGCTGAACACCGGCCACGTGCACCCGAAAATCATCGCGGCCGTGACCGAGCAACTGAACAAGTTGACCCACACCTGCTTCCAGGTCCTGGCCTACGAGCCTTACGTGGAACTGTGCGAGAAAGTGAACGCCAAGGTCCCAGGTGATTTCGCCAAGAAAACCCTGCTGGTCACCACCGGTTCCGAAGCCGTTGAAAACGCCGTGAAAATCGCCCGTGCCGCGACTGGCCGCGCCGGCGTGATCGCGTTCACCGGTGCCTACCACGGCCGTACCATGATGACCCTGGGTCTCACCGGTAAAGTCGTGCCTTACTCGGCCGGCATGGGCTTGATGCCAGGCGGCGTGTTCCGCGCGCTGTACCCGAACGAACTGCACGGTGTGAGCGTGGACGACTCGATCGCCAGCATCGAACGCATCTTCAAGAACGATGCCGAGCCGCGCGATATTGCCGCGATCATCATCGAGCCGGTGCAGGGCGAAGGCGGTTTCTACGTCGCGCCTAAAGCCTTCATGAAGCGCCTGCGCGAGCTGTGTGACAAGCACGGCATCCTGCTGATCGCCGACGAAGTGCAAACCGGTGCCGGCCGTACCGGTACCTTCTTTGCCATGGAACAGATGGGCGTTGCCGCCGACCTGACCACCTTCGCCAAATCCATCGCTGGCGGCTTCCCGCTGGCCGGTGTGTGTGGCAAGGCGGAATACATGGACGCCATCGCCCCAGGCGGCCTGGGCGGCACCTACGCCGGTAGCCCGATCGCTTGCGCGGCCGCGCTGGCGGTGATGGAAGTGTTCGAAGAAGAACACCTGCTGGACCGCTGCAAAGCTGTCGGCGAGCGTCTGGTTACCGGGCTCAAAGCCATCCAGGCCAAGTACCCGGTGATTGGCGAAGTGCGTGCCCTGGGCGCGATGATCGCGGTCGAGCTGTTCGAAGATGGCGACAGCCACAAGCCAAACGCTGCTGCCGTTGCCTCCGTGGTGGCCAAGGCGCGTGACAAGGGCCTGATCCTGCTGTCCTGCGGCACCTACGGCAACGTGTTGCGCGTACTGGTCCCGCTGACCTCGCCGGACGAGCAGTTGGACAAAGGCCTGGCGATCATCGAAGAGTGCTTCTCCGAGCTGTAAGCGGATGCTGACCTGATCGACAGAAAAAACCCGCTTCGGCGGGTTTTTTTGTGCCTATTGCCGCACATTCAGGCCTTGTTCATTGTACGTAGGCCCCTCCATTGTCTAAGGTTGCAGCATTGCCGAGGGAGCGTGCTGGATGACTGCTGTTGATTTACCCGCTGTACCCCGCGTATTGATTGCCGAGGCGGACCCTTGGTCGCGGGATCTGCTCAAGCAAGTGCTGTTGAATGTGCGCTGCGATGCGCGGCTGGATGTGTGTGCCGACGGGCAGCACGCGGCGACATTACTGCGAGAAAAAGCCTACGACCTGATCCTGGCGGATTGGGAGCTGCCGGGCATCGATGGGCTGAGCCTGCTGCGCAACGTGCGCCAGAAGCGTCGCTCGCCCGCGCTGCCGTTCATCCTGCTCAGCAGCCGCAATGACAGCGCCAGCGTGCGCGAAGCCCTGCCCCTGGCGCCCACGGCGTACCTGACCAAACCCCTGAACATGGAAGGCCTGACGCAGCGCCTGCAAGACCTGTTGCTCAACGAAGGTGAGAACGTTTACTGCGAGATCCCACCGCTGGCGCCCGGCATAACCTTGCCGGTGTTCCTGGAGCGCCGCCGCGAGGCCTCCGATGGCGCGCCATTGCGGGTGGATGTAAAAGCCGCCGTGCAACACAGCCTCGGGCCAGAAGGCCTGGACCTCACGCGCCTGGAAGACCAAGTGCGCATGGACCCACAAATCACCGCCGTGCTCATCGCCGCCGCCAACAGTGCCGGTCATCACGGCACACCCGTGCAAACCCTGCACGCTGCCCTGCACAAGCTGGTGCCGGGGCAGAGCATGAACCTGATCCTGGGGTTGGCGCTCAAGCACAACGTGGTATTGGGCGATCCGGCCCTGGTGGCCTACGCCGAGCGCCACTGGCAGTTGTCCCAGGACACCGCCGACTACGCCCGGCGCCTGGCGCGCATGCTGGAGCTGGACCACGAACGCTGCTACAGCGCCGGTATCCTCCATCGGCTGGGTGACCTGGCGCTGCTGCGCTGCCTGGAAGACTGGCGCCAGGGCGGCGGCGCGCTGGACGACGAAGCGATTGGCGAGTCCCTCTACACCTTTGGCGCCGCCTATGGTTCGGCACTGCGCGCGCGTTGGCGCTTGCCGCATGAGTTGCGCCAGTTGATTGCGGCGATTTACTCGTTGGAGGGCGGGGTCTATGCGCGGGATGCGCTGGTGGTGAACCTGGCGGCGCAAATGGCGCGTTTGACTGAGCATGAAGGTTTGGAAGAGCTGGCCAGGGGCAAGACGGCGCGACTGCTCAAGGTCGGCTTGGCGGAACTGACGCGGATCCGCAAGACCTGAAGTCCACACCGAACCCCTGTAGGAGCTGGCTTGCCAGCGATAGCGGTGGAGGCCGACACACCGCCATCGCTGGCAAGCCAGGTCCTATAGGGTGATCGGTGTTAGCCCGCTATGACACGGTTCTTGCCCAGGCGCTTGGCCTCGTACATGGCGGCATCGGCGCGGGCGAACAGGCTGTCCAGGGTCGAATCTGCCTCGGTGAGGCTGGCCAGGCCTTGGCTAATGGTCACGCTGAACGCCTGGCCCTCGTAGCTGAAACTCAGCGCCTGAATCTCCTTGCCCAACCGTTCGGCCACCTGCAAAGCCATCTCCGGGCCGCAGCCGGGCAGCACGGCTGCGAACTCTTCGCCACCTATGCGCCCAAACAGGTCGCCCCGGCGCAATACCCCGCGTCCGCTCTCGGCGATACGCCGCAACACCTGATCGCCTTCCAAGTGGCCGTAGGTGTCGTTGACGTCCTTGAAGTCATCGATGTCCAGCAACAGGAAGGACAGCGGCGCGCCTTGGGCACAGGCGCTGTCGAAGGCCTGGTTGGCGCACTCGAAGAAGTGCCGGCGATTGCTGCTCTGGGTCAGCACGTCGGTGGTTGCGAGACGATGCAGCTCCAGCTCCATTTGTTTCTTTTCGGTGATGTCCTCGGCCATGCCTACCACTATCAGCGGTTCGCCAGGCTCCACCTGCTGGTTGATGTAGCACTTGTCGCTCAACCAACGGATCTGCCCGTCGGCGGTGATGATGCGGTACTCGCGGTCTTCCACGGCGCCCTGTTCCAGCACGCGGGCCAGGCTGTGTTCGGCGTAGTCGAGGTCTTCGGGGTGAATGCTGTTGCGCCATTCCCGATGGTCGGCCAGCAGCAGTCCGGCGGAACGTCCGAAAACGCGTTCATAGGCCGGGCTCACGTACAGCACGCGGCGTGTTTCCCAGTCGATGGCCCACAGCACGGCATTCACGCTGACCAGCATTGAGCTCAGCAGCTGCTCACGCTCGCTCAATCGCTCGACTTCACCCTGGGCATGCATCAGCGCCAGCAGGGTCGCCGCCGCGGCTGGGCGGGGAGGCTCAGTCGTAGGAGCGTCGATCAAGGAGGACTTTTCGTGAACCATCGGCACAACTCTCTCTGGGCGCGCCGCAGGATTTAGCAGCGGTCACTACAAGGGGCCACCATGATGGCGAAGTGTTCATTGAGAGAGGCGAATTGCAGTGAAGTTCCGTCAACAGGACCGATTGCCGGTGTCCGAGAAATGACGCCAAAAAGCTGGTAGGCGGGAGGGAAGCCCCTCCCGCCGCACTGTCAGACTGCCGCAGGACGCAGCGAATAGGTCTTCAGTTGGTGGGCAAAATCCCGCAGGGACTGGATGCCGCTGGCCTCGGCTTCATGCACCCATTCCTTGATGGCTGCCAGCATATCGTGGCCATTTGAACTGGTCTTGAGCCAGATCTGCTGCAGCGCCAGGCGCTTTTCATAGATCACTTTCAAGGCCTGGCTGTGTTCCAGCATGCTCTGGATGCGCAGGTGGTGGCGGTCGTCCAGCAGGCTGGTTTCTCGCGACAGCAGGCGCTTGGCGCGGTGGAATTGGTGGCGAACCGAGTGATCGACCTTTTCCAGCTCCTGCTTGACCAGCGGACCGATCACCAACTTGCGGTACTGCGCCATGATCTGGAAGCGGTTGTTGAGGATCGCCATGGCGGTGTCCATGTCCAGGCTGCCCTTGCCTTCCACGCGGTGGGCGATCGGCGCGACGCGCTGCACCTTGGCCAGGCGCAGGAAACTGAACACCTTGATCCAGGCCCAGCCCAGGTCGAACTCCCACTTTTTCACCGACAGCTTGGCGGAATTGGGGTAGGTGTGATGGTTGTTATGCAGCTCTTCGCCGCCAACGATGATGCCCCACGGCACCAGGTTGGTCGCCGCGTCACGGCATTCGAAGTTGCGATAACCCACGGCATGCCCCAGGCCGTTGATCACACCGGCGGCCCAGAACGGAATCCACATCATCTGGATCGCCCAGATGGTGATGCCGATGGTGCCGAACAGCATCAGGTCGATCACGCCCATGATCGCCACGCCCAGCAATGGGTACGGGGTGTAGATCTTGCGTTCGATCCAGTCGTCCGGGCAGTTCTTGCCGTAGATGCGCAGGGTCTCGGGGTTTTCGGCCTCGGCGCGGTACAGCTCGGCGCCTTTGCGCATTACGGTGGACAGGCCCTTGATGACCGGGCTGTGCGGGTCGTCGACGGTTTCGCACTTGGCGTGGTGCTTGCGGTGGATGGCGGTCCACTCGCGGGTGTTCTGCGCCGTGGTCAGCCACAGCCAGAAGCGGAAGAAGTGTTTCAGGCCGGCATTGAGCTCCAGGGAGCGATGGGCTGAATAACGATGCAGATAGACCGTGACCGCAACGATGGTCACGTGGGTCATCAACAGAGTGACCGCCACCAGTTGCCAGGCTGACAGGTCAAGAAAACCGTTGTACCACATAGGCTGTATGGCCCTCAGATAAAGAAAAGAACAGCTCACGCATTATCACTAAGCCTACAGAGAAAACCAGCCGCCCTTTCAGATAGGAGTGACTGGATGTTTCTTATTCTATAATCCGCAGCCTTTGTAGGGCGATTCTGTTTTTTGGTAAGGATTACTAACCATATGCTGTTTTCATACCGAGGTGCCCTGCGTGCGGGGCTGGTATACCTGTTGGTTTCCGTTCTGTGGATAGGGGTTACTCATCAGGTATTGATCGAGTTTCTCGATAACCCGAGTGAGTTGAACCACTGGCTGCAGGTGCGCGGCTACGTGTGGGTGGCCCTCAGCGCGTTGGCGATTTACCTGCTATGCGCCCGATTTGCGCGTGCCAACCAGCTGCAGCAACCGCTGAAGGAAAACCGCGAACGCCTACGCCAGGCCGCCGCCGTGTTCGATTGCACCCGCGAAGGCGTACTGGTGACCGACGCGCAGGGGCTGATCGTGCACGTGAACCGGGCCTTCATGGAGATCACCGGCTACTGCCGCGAAGACGTCATGGGCCAGCAGCCCAGCCTGTTCAAGTCCGGTCGCCATTCGTCGAATTTCTACCAGCAGATGTTCCAGAGCCTGGAGCGCACCGGCGAATGGAGCGGTGAAATCTGGAATCGACGCAAAAGCGGCGAGATTTATCCACAGTGGCAAACCATTCGCGTGATCCACGATGACCAAGGCAAGGTCAGCCACTATGTCGCAGTGTTTTCCGACATCAGCGCCATCAAGGACTCCGAGCACGAACTGGCCCACCTCGCGCATCACGACCCACTGACCGACCTGCCCAACCGCCTGCTGTTCACCGACCGCGCCGAGCAGGCGCTGGCCTCGGCGCAAATCCACAAGCGGGGCTGCGCCTTGCTGTTGCTGGACTTGGACCACTTCAAGATCATCAACGACAGCCTCGGCCATAACGTCGGCGACCAGTTGCTCAAGGTGGTGGGCGAGCGGCTCAAGGCGCTGTTCGGCCCAGGCGTGACCCTGGCGCGCCTGGGTGGGGATGAATTCGCCGTGCTGGCGGAAAGTTGTCCACAGGTGGCACAAGCCGCCGGCCTGGCGCAACGCATGCTGGATGCGATGAAACAGCCGTTCATCTTTGATGGTCATCAGCTGTTTATCAGCGCCAGTATTGGTATCAGCCTGTTCCCCAATGATGCCCTCAGCGCCGAGCAGTTGCTGCGCAACGCCGACTCCGCGCTGTTTAAGGCCAAGAGCGCTGGCCGCGAAGGCTATGCCTTGTACACCGAAGAACTCACCGCCCATGCGCAGAACCGCGTGGAAATCGCTGGCGAGCTGCGCCGTGCCCTGGAGCAGCAGGAACTCTGCGTCTATTACCAACCCGTGCACGACCTGCACAACAGCCGCCTTATAGGCGTCGAAGCGCTGGTGCGCTGGCAGCACCCGGAGCGTGGCCTGGTGCCGCCTGGGGAATTTATCCCGATCGCCGAGCGCACCGGGCTGATTGCCGAGATTGATGCCTGGGTGATGGACCAGGCCTGCCGACAGATGTGTGATTGGCTGGCACAGGGCGTGCCGCTGAGTTTTATCGCCATCAATGTGTCCAGCCGTCTGTTTGCCCGGCGCGAGCTGTATGAGCAGGTGGCCCAGGTGCTGCATAACACCGGTCTGGATCCGGCGTTCCTGGAGCTGGAAGTCACCGAAAGCGCCGTGATGGATGATCCGGAAGTGGCGCTGGAACAACTGCATCGCCTGCGCGAACTGGGCCTGCGCCTGGCGATTGATGATTTTGGTACCGGTTACTCGTCGTTGTTGCGCCTCAAGCGCCTGCCGGTGCAGAAGCTCAAGATCGACCAGGGCTTTGTTGCCGGTTTGCCCTGGGACGAAGACGACGCGGCCATTGTGCGCGTGGTGATCGCCCTCGCTAAAAGCATGGGCATGCAGGTGCATGCCGAGGGGATCGAGCAGGTTGAACAGGCGCGGTTTCTGTTGGATCAGGACTGCGATATGGGGCAGGGGTATTGGTTTGGCAGGCCGATGCCGGTCCACGAAATTGATTGGTCACGAGCCCCCGTTATCCGCTAACCGCAGTGCAAAACCTGTAGGAGCCGGCTTGCCGGCGATGAGGCCCGAACGACCCGCGCACGCTTCAAGTTCTATCGCCGGCAAGCCGGCTCCTACAGGACTGTGCGGTTATTTTGAAAGGGGTTTGACGCGAAACCCGCACGCAACCCCACGTCCCACCAGAAAATTCTTTCTGGTTATATAAACATTCTTAAATAGTATTTTTAAGAATATCCGCGCTTATCTACTATCGCCCTCACGCCGCAAGCAGTGCCGCCACTGCAAGGCACGCACTATTCATTTCAGGAGCGAGACCATGAGCGCATCTCTACGTAGCGTCGACGGCCAGGACGAAGCAGCCATTTTGCGTGAGATCCAGAGCGCGTTGCGCGATCTGCGGTTTGGCGCGGTGGAAATCACTGTGCATAACGCGCAAGTGGTACAGATTGAACGCAAAGAGAAATTCCGTCTGCAGAACCCGGGTAACAAACCGAGCTAAGCAAGAACGGCGATTCGCATGCTAGACCCGCAACTATAAGAAAAAGCCAACACCCCAGAATTTCAGGAGCTTCTATGTCGTCGATTCGCCGTTATGCCCTGGCCGCCCTGGCCAGCGCCGTGTTTGCAGGTTCCGCGGTTGCCAAGGACTACGAGTTGCTCAACGTCTCGTACGACCCTACCCGTGAGCTGTACCAGGACTACAACGCTGAGTTCACCAACTTCTGGAAACAGTCCCACCCAGGCGACAACGTCAAGATCCAGCAATCCCACGGCGGTTCGGGCAAACAAGGCCGTGCGGTGATCGACGGCCTGCGCGCCGACGTGGTCACCCTGGCCCTGGCCGGTGACATCGACGAAATCGCCAAGCTGGGCAAGACCCTCCCCGAAAACTGGCAGACCCGCCTGCCGGACGCCAGCACCCCGTACACCTCGACCATCGTGTTCCTGGTGCGCAAGGGCAACCCTAAAGGCATCAAGGATTGGGGCGACCTGATCAAGAAAGACGTGTCCGTGATTACCCCGAACCCGAAAACCTCCGGCGGCGCCCGCTGGAACTTCCTTGCCGCCTGGGCCTACGGCCTGAAAACCGGTGGCAGCGAAGCCAAGGCCCAGGAATACGTGAAAGAGCTGTTCAAGCACGTGCCTGTGCTGGACACCGGTGCCCGCGGTTCGACCATCACCTTCGTCAACAACGGTCAGGGTGACGTGTTGCTGGCGTGGGAAAACGAAGCCTTCCTGGCCCTGAAAGAAGACGGCGGCGCCGACAAGTTCGATATCGTCGTGCCTTCCCTGTCGATCCTCGCCGAGCCGCCAGTGGCTGTGGTCGACAAGAACGCCGAGAAAAAGGGCAACACCGAAATCGCCACCGAATACCTGAAACACCTGTACAGCCCGGCTGGCCAGGAGATTGCGGCGAAGAACTTCTACCGCCCACGCGATGCCAAAGTGGCCGCCAAATACGCCCAGCAGTTCCCGAAACTGGACCTGGTGACTATCGACAAAGACTTCGGCGGCTGGAAAACTGCCCAACCGAAATTCTTTAACGACGGCGGCGTGTTCGATCAGATTTACACCGCGCAGTAAACGCATGCCCCTGTAGGAGCTGGCTTGCCAGCGATGAGGCCAGAGAGAACACTGTAAGCCTCAAGGGCCCCATCGCCGGCAAGCCGGCTCCTACAATTAGAGCCCGCATTCACCTGCGGGTTTTGTGTGTCAGTTCCCTTAACCAAGGACTCTTATGTCGCGTCGTATCTCCCCCGTCATACCCGGCTTCGGGCTGACGCTGGGCTACACCGTGGTGTACCTCAGCCTGATCGTACTCATCCCCCTTGCGGCGATGTTTGTACACGCCGCTCAACTCACCTGGGATCAGTTCTGGAACATCATCTCCGCACCGCGCGTGCTGGCGGCGTTGCAACTGAGCTTCAGCACCGCGCTGTACGCCGCGCTGATCAACGGCGTGATCGGCACGCTGCTGGCCTGGGTGCTGGTGCGCTACACCTTCCCCGGCCGCAAGATCATCGACGCGATGATCGACCTGCCGTTCGCCCTGCCCACCGCCGTTGCCGGTATCGCGTTGACCGCGCTGTACACGCCTAACGGCCTGGTCGGCCAGTTCGCCGCCGACCTGGGCTTCAAGATCGCCTACACCCCGCTGGGTATCACCCTGGCGCTGACCTTCGTCACCCTGCCGTTCGTGGTGCGCACGGTGCAGCCGGTACTGGCCGATATCCCCCGGGAAGTCGAAGAAGCCGCCGCGTGCCTGGGTGCCAAGCCGTTGCAGGTGTTCCGCTACATCCTTGTGCCTGCGTTGCTGCCGGCCTGGCTGACCGGCTTCGCCCTGGCGTTCGCGCGTGGCGTCGGTGAATACGGTTCGGTGATTTTCATTGCCGGCAACATGCCGATGAAAACCGAGATCCTGCCGCTGCTGATCATGGTCAAGCTCGACCAGTACGACTACCGCGGCGCCACGTCCATCGGCGTTCTGATGCTGGTGGTTTCCTTTGTCCTGCTGCTGCTGATCAACTTGTTGCAGCGGCGCATCGAACGTCCATAAGGAGGCGCGGAACATGTCCCAATCGTCTATTTCCGCCGCGTCCTCGGCCAACGCCGCCCGGCGTGGCAGCGCTGCGTCCCGACGCATCCTGATCGGCCTCGGCTGGCTGGTGTTCGCACTGTTCCTGCTGTTGCCGCTGTTTATCGTGGTGACCCAGGGCCTGAAAAACGGCCTCGGCGCGTTCTTCACCGCGATCCTCGAACCCGATGCGCTGTCGGCGTTGAAACTCACGGTGATCGCCGTGGTGATTTCGGTGCCGCTCAACCTGGTGTTCGGCGTCAGCGCCGCGTGGTGCGTGAGCAAGTACTCGTTCCGTGGCAAAAGCATCCTGGTGACGCTGATCGATTTGCCATTCTCGGTGTCGCCGGTGATCGCCGGCCTGGTCTATGTGCTGATGTTCGGCGCCCAGGGCTTTTTTGGGCCGTGGCTGCAGGACCATGACATCCAGATCGTGTTCGCCTTGCCGGGCATCGTGCTGGCGACCATCTTCGTGACCGTACCTTTCGTGGCCCGCGAACTGATCCCGCTGATGCAGGAGCAGGGCACCCAGGAAGAAGAGGCTGCGCGCCTGCTGGGTGCCAATGGCTGGCAGATGTTCTGGCATGTGACCGTGCCGAACATCAAATGGGGCCTGATCTACGGCGTGGTGCTGTGTACCGCACGGGCCATGGGTGAGTTCGGCGCGGTGTCGGTGGTGTCCGGCCACATTCGCGGCGTAACCAACACCCTGCCGCTGCACGTCGAGATTCTCTACAACGAATACAACCACGTTGCCGCGTTTGCGGTGGCGAGTCTGCTGCTGATCCTGGCGCTCTTCATCCTGCTGCTCAAGCAGTGGAGCGAGAACCGTATTAACCGCCTGCGCGCCGGTGCGGCTGAGGAATAAGTCATGTCGATCGAAGTCCGTAATGTCAGCAAGAACTTCAACGCCTTCAAGGCCCTGAACAGCATCAACCTGGACATCCAGAGTGGCGAGCTGGTGGCGTTGCTTGGCCCGTCCGGCTGCGGCAAGACCACCTTGCTGCGCATCATCGCCGGCCTGGAAACCCCGGATGACGGCAGCATCGTGTTCCACGGTGAAGACGTGTCCGGCCACGACGTGCGTGATCGCAATGTCGGCTTTGTATTCCAGCACTACGCGCTGTTCCGCCACATGACCGTGTTCGACAACGTGGCGTTCGGCCTGCGCATGAAACCGAAGAACCAGCGCCCGAACGAAAGCCAGATCGCGGTCAAGGTGCATGAGCTGTTGAACATGGTGCAGCTGGATTGGTTGTCGGATCGCTACCCGGAGCAGTTGTCCGGTGGCCAGCGCCAACGTATCGCCCTGGCCCGTGCCCTGGCGGTGGAGCCCAAAGTGCTGCTGCTGGACGAACCCTTCGGCGCCCTCGACGCCAAGGTGCGTAAAGAACTGCGCCGCTGGCTGGCACGCCTGCACGAAGACATCAACCTGACCTCGGTGTTCGTGACCCACGACCAGGAAGAGGCTATGGAAGTTGCCGACCGTATCGTGGTGATGAACAAGGGTGTGATCGAGCAGATCGGTTCACCGGGCGATGTATACGAGAACCCGGCCAGCGATTTCGTTTATCACTTCCTGGGTGATTCGAACCGCCTGCACCTGGGTGAAGACAAGCACGTGCTGTTCCGCCCACACGAAGTGTCGCTGTCACGGCATGAGCTGGAAGACCATCACGCGGCTGAAGTGCGTGATATTCGCCCGCTGGGCGCGACCACGCGTGTGACCTTGAAGGTCGAAGGCCAGAGCGAATTGATCGAAGCCGAAGTGGTGAAAGACCACGACAGCCTGACCGGCCTGGCGCGCGGCGAGACGCTGTTCTTCAAACCCAAGGTCTGGCAAAAAGCCTGAGCCTAAAACACCGCAAAACCCTTGTGGGAGCCGGGCTTGCCCGCGATGGCGGACTTTCAGTCGACAATGATGTTGGCTGGTCCACCGTCATCGCGGGCAAGCCCGGCTCCCACAGTGGATCTTCATTAATATTCAGATCGTGGCGCGTTTTCCTCTAACGGCCACCGGACCCGAACGCTCCTCGATCTGTTGCTTGAGGTCATGGCGCAGCCCCAGCAGAAACGCCAACTCCGCCACCACAAACAACGGCCCCACGATCAGCCCCGACACGTCGTCCACAAACGCCGGCTTCTTGCCTTCGTAGTAATGCCCGACGAACTGAATCACCCAACCCACCACAAACATCCCAATGCCGCTGCTGAGCCACACCAACGTGCTCTGCGCCGCCAGCACATGCCCGGCCCATACCGACAAGCCCATCAGCAGCGTCATCAACACACCCAGCGCCAGTTCCAGGCGTAGGTAAAACCACGCCGACAGCAGTGCGACGATCGCCGCTGGTGAAATCCACACCCCACCGATCGCCCATTCCGGGCGCGACAGCAGCACGGCCACCGCAACAACAATCAGTGGAATGCCGACAAAGTGGCTGGCGATATTGCGCGGGTCGCGGTGGTAGGCAGCGTATTGACTGAGATGGTCGACGAGGCTTTTCATTGTTATTCCTCCTGTAGGATGTTTAATCATCTCCCGTCAGCCGGCGACTGACTGTCAACTGGGCGACAATCTCTGGAGTTCTCATGATTGCGGCAACCTGGCATGCCCGATTGGCCACCGGCCAGTGGTTCAGCCACCTGCCTGTACCGCTACAGGATAGTTTGCTGGCGGCGGCTCGGCTGCGTCAGCTGACGGCGGGGCAGTACCTGTTCCGGCGCGGTGACCCGCCCTGTGGGGTGTATGCGGTATTGGAGGGGGCGGTGCGGGTCAGCGCGGTCAATGCGCAGGGCAAGGAAGCTATTCTGAGCCTGGTTGAAACGCCTTACTGGTTCGGCGAGATCTGCCTGTTCGACGGTTTGCCGCGTACCCACGACGCCTTGTCGGTTGGGCCGTGCACACTGTTGCAGGTACCGCAATCGGCGATGCTCGAGATTCTTGACCAAAGCCCGGCTTATTGGCGCGACATGGCGTTGTTGATGAGCCAGAAGTTGCGCCTGTCGCTGATCAATATCGAACAGATGAGCCTGATGCCGGCGTCGACACGTATCGCTCACCGGCTGCTGATGATTGCCGGCGGGTACGGCGAGATAGAGCATTCCCGTCGCGTCCTGCAACTGCCCCAGGAAGATCTGGCCGCGATGCTGAGCCTGTCGCGCCAGACCACCAACAGTTTGCTCAAGGCGTTAGAGCAGCAGGAGATCATCAAGCTGAGTTACGGCGCGATTGAAGTGCTCGACCTGCCGCGCTTGCGGCAGGCCGCGGGGGCTGGCTAGGAACCGCGATACGTCGAAAAGCCGTAGGGGCTAAGCAGCAGCGGGATGTGGTAGTGCTGGTCGGCCTGCTTGACCTCGAATATCACCGGGACTTCCGGGAAAAACGTCTCGCGATTGGCTTTCTTGTAGTAGTCACCGGTCTTGAACACCACGCGATACTCGCCCGGCTTCATGGCTTGGTTGGCCGGGAACAGTTCGGCGATGCGCCCCTGCTGGTTGGTGACACCTTCGGACAGCGACTGCCAGTGATCGCCTACGTGTTGCTCCAGGGTGACGCTGACACCGGCAGACGGCAGGCCGTTTTCCAGGTTCAGCACATGCACGCTCAGCGGGTTGCCGGCCGCCAGGGCCAGGCTGCTCAAGCCGCTCAGGCTGAGGGCGGCGAGGGTCATAGTCAGGGTTTTCATCGAGGTTTCCTCAAGGGGTGATTGTCAGGCCTAGTTGATTGGCCGCCTTTACCGCGCACGCGTCGTCCTGCTCGGCACCGCCGGCACCGGCAATGCCAAGCGCGCCTACCAATTCAGTGTCGGCGAACAGCGGCACGCCGCCCCCGAGCAACAGCAATTCGGACAAGCTGTTAAGGTTGGCGGCCTCGGGGTTGTTGCGCGCACGCTCGGCAAACAACCGAGTGGGGGTTTTAGTCGACAACGCCGTGTACGCTTTGCGTTGGCTGGCGATGCTGTTGTGCGGACCTACGCCGTCGGCCCGCAGGCTCAGCAATGGATTGCCGCCCCGGTCGAGTACGGTAAGTGCCGCCGTGCACTGCGCCAGGCTGGCGTCTGCCAGTTGGCGTGCGGTGTGCAAATCCAGGTCGGCGTGGCGTGGCAGCGGTGGTGCTGCCAGGACGCTGGCGCTGATGGCGAAGCTCAAGAACAAGGCATTGCGGTACATGGGAACGGCTCCAGAAAGCAGGCCGCTACCTTAGCCAGCGGTCTCGGTCAAAAGCCGAACAATTCGATTACAGGTTTGTAATGAACCAAGAGGTAGGCATGCAGGTGTTGTTAGTGGAAGACCAGCCGAAATTGGCGCAACTCATGGCCCAGGGCTTGAGTGAGGCCGGCTTCGCAGTGGAAGTCGCAGCCAATGGCATGGCAGCTCAGCGGTTTGTGGAAAGCACTGACTATGACTTGGTGATCCTGGATGTCATGTTGCCGGGTTTGAATGCCTGGAAGTTGCAGCAGGCGATTCGCAAGAAGGGCGAGACGCCGGTGTTGTTCTTGACGACTCCGGAAGGGATCGAGGACCGTCTGCGCGGGTTGGAACTGCATGAGGATGATTACTTGCTCAAGCCGTTTGAAGCCAAGGCCTTGGTGGCTCGGGTGAAGAAGTTGTTGCGGCGTGACCGTGGGCGCTGATTGATCCGGCATCTTCAATACCTGGACCACCGCCATCGCAGGCAAGCCAGCTCCCACATTTGGAATGCATTCCCTGTAGGAGCCGGGCTTGCCCGCGATGGGGCCATCACGAACACCGCAAATCCACCTACCGCAACCCATCCCTGAACTGCCCCGGCGTCATCCCCGTCCAGCGCTTGAATGCACGGTTGAAACTGCTGGTGTCGGCAAACCCAAGCAAATGGCTGATCTCGGCCAATGAGCATTGCGGATCCCGCAAATGCAGCAACGCCAAATTCTCCCGGCACTCATTGAGCAACGCATCAAACCGGCAGCCTTCATCCGCCAGATGGCGTTGCAGGCTGCGCAGGCTCAGGTGCAGCGCCTGCGCAACCCGCTCGGCGCTGGGTTCGCCGTCGGGCAACTGCGCTTCGATCACCCGGCGGACCTTG
This sequence comes from Pseudomonas sp. AC112, assembly GCF_979253545.1. Lineage (NCBI taxonomy): Bacteria > Pseudomonadati > Pseudomonadota > Gammaproteobacteria > Pseudomonadales > Pseudomonadaceae > Pseudomonas > Pseudomonas sp. AC112. The sequence continues at coordinate 2,035,400 of NZ_CEEDCM010000001.1, read as the reverse complement.
CGCTCCCAGGTCAGCGGTTGCAGTTGGGCGAGGGTACGCTTGAGCACGGTTTCGTTGTGCTCGGCCAGTTCGGGGTTGGCGTCGTCCAGGTGGCTGTCGAAATCTTGCGCGGCGAACTCCAGGCGGTCTTCCTCAGCGCCGAAAAACACCGGCGCGCGAAACGCCGTGTGCCATGGCTTGGGATCGGCCGGTTCCGGCCTTCGCAGGTACACCGCCAGCGGCGCGTATTCGCGCCCCAGGCGATTGCGACAGGTACGCACATAGATCGCCGCAAACGCATCGATGGCCTCGAACGCTGGCGCTGGGTTTCCCGGTAGTTGCAGCAAGCGGAACCGATAGCGTTCGCCGTCGCCGCTCAGCTCCAGGCTCAAGGCATCGCTGACCACCTGGTGATACCGCACGATGCGCTCGAACACTTCCCGCAAGCTGCCACTGGCCACCAGCGCATACCCCAACGCATGAAACGTGGTGGGGCTGACAAACCGCGACACCCGCAAGCCAATCGCCGGATCACCGCTGGCCTGCACTGCCAGTTCCCACAAGCGCGTGGTGGCCGACAGCGGGTAACGCGCATTCGGGTCGTCCATCTGCAGTGGGTCGAGCCCGGCTTGCACGCACAGCGCGGCGCTGTCGAGGCCCAGGGCGTCGAGCTGCTTGCGCAGGGCGCGGGTCCAGCTGGCAAGGGAAGTGGGTTCGGTCATGGCGATTGGCGCTTGCGGTCAACAGGTTGGCGTCCGGGGCTAGCATCCTGGGGCATTGCTTGGGGCAGGATGTGAGCATCAATAAGCAAGAGGATGGAAGCATGGACGGTACTTCTGCAAGTCCCCAGCAGATGAACGCGCAACAGCGTTCGGCGCATATCCGTGAAGTAGTGCTGGCCGAAGGCGTGCGCCTGCGCCAGCAACACCCTTGGCTGCTGCATCAGGACGCGCTGGGCGCAGGCATCCTGGCGTTTGCGCTGCTCGGCATGCTGGGCTCGGCGGCGCTCTACATCACCGGGCACATGGCCTGGTGGGTATGCCTGCTGCTCAACGCGTTCCTGGCGTCATTGACCCACGAGCTGGAACACGACCTGATCCACAGCATGTACTTTCGCAAGCAGCGCCTGCCCCACAACCTGATGATGGGCCTGGTGTGGCTGGCGCGGCCCAGCACCATCAACCCATGGGTACGCCGGCACCTGCACCTCAACCATCACAAGGTTTCCGGCACTGAGACCGACATGGAGGAGCGCGCCATTACCAACGGCGAGCCCTGGGGTTTTGCGCGCTTGCTGATGGTCGGCGACAACGTCATGTCGGCCTTCATCCGCATCCTGCGGGCCAAGACCTGGAAGCACAAACTGAGCATCCTCAAGCGCTCGCTGCTGGTGTACGCACCGTTGGCGTTGCTGCATTGGGGGGCGTGGTATGTGTTCCTCGGCTTTCATGCCGCCAATGGCGTCGCCAGCCTGCTGGGTGCGCCCGTCGAGTGGTCAGCCGGCACCCTGCAGATGATGCAGGTGATCGATATCGCCGCCGTGGTGATCATCGGCCCCAATGTGCTGCGCACCTTTTGCCTGCACTTCGTCAGCTCGAACATGCACTACTACGGCGATGTGGAACTGGGCAACGCGATCCAGCAGACCCAGGTATTGAACCCGTGGTGGTTGTGGCCGTTGCAGGCGTTCTGCTTCAACTTCGGCAGCACCCACGGCATCCACCATTTCGTGGTGAAGGAGCCGTTCTACATCCGCCAGATGACCGCCAAGGTGGCACACAAGGTCATGGCCGAGATGGGCGTGCGCTTCAATGATTTCGGGACGTTTGCGCGGGCCAATCGGCTTGGGTTTCCACCGCCTGCAGGGTTTCGATCAGCGCCTTCGCCGCAGGCGACAAGCGCACCCCAGCGCGGCTGATCACGCCGCAGCGGTTGCTCAGGCTGTCCAGGGCGTGAGGCAGGTTGCGCCAGTGCAGCACCTGCAGTTCGCCACGGGCGAAGGCGTCGACGAACGCTTCTTCGGCGCCCAGGCCAATGGCGTCGGATTGCCGCACGATAGTGGCCAGCGCAGCAAACTGCTCAAGCTCGATGGCGGGGGCAAAGTCGATGCGCCCGCTAAGGTTGGCCAGCAGTTTGCGAATGCCGGGTGCGATCAGTGGCGTCGCCAGCGGGTAGCCGAACAGGTCGTTGGTGGACAGGCTGTCCTTGGCCAGCAGCGGGTGCCCCGCGCGGCAGAAAAACACGCTGCGCCGGGGTGTCAGGGCCTGGGTCTGAAAGTTAGGGTCGGCCTCGAAGTGCCGCACATCGGCAATAAAGAATTCGATTTCTTCACGGTTCAGGCTGCGCCCAAGTTTTTCCCAGTTATCCACCTGCAAGGCGGTGCGCACCTTGGGGTAGGTGGAGATAAAGCGCGCCATGGCCTGGGGCACCAGGTTCACCGACGCCACGGCATCGCTGCCCAAACGTACTTCGCCGGCATCGAGTTTGGTCATGCGCGTGACTTCATGGCTCAGCAATGCGGCGCCTTGCACCAGGCTCAAGGCGTGTTGCAGGACCACTTGGCCTTCCGGCGTGGGGCGCAGGTCTTTATTGGCGCGGTCCACCAGCACGCAGCCAAACTCTTGCTCCAGGCCCTGGATGCTGCGGCTGAACGCCGGCTGCGTGATACCCATGGCGTCCGCCGCGCGCACAAAACTGCGGTGCTCGTTGAGCGCGATGAAGTAGCGCAGTTGGCGAAGGTCCATGGTGTGCCCGGCATCCTGTAGGGGAACCGGGATTTTAAGGGCGATGCTTATTCCGTCAATGAAGCATGTTTGTTTTATTTAGATCTTAAATGCATATCTATAGAGCCGGCGCCGTGCGATAGGTGGCGGGGCTGAACACCCGTGTCACCACCAGCATCGCGACCGCCGTCACCGTCAGCACCGCCCAGGCACTGACGAAACTGCCGGTGAGTTCGCGCAGCCAACCGGTCAGCCATGGCGAAATTGCATTGATCAAAAAGCCCACGCCTTGCACGAACGCCGCCAGTTGCCCGGCTTGGCGCGGGTCGCGGTGGTGGTCGAGGGTCAGCAGCAGGCTCAGGGCGAAACACGCGCCCAGGCCGAAGCCGCACAGCGCCACCCACAGGTGGGGAAACTGCAGCGGCGCGATCAATAGGCCGAGGTAGCCAATGGTCTGGGCCAGCAGGCTGATCCACAGCAATGGCCGGCGGTCGACTCCGCGCTGCGCCAACACCGGCATCAACAGCGCGGCGATCACTTGGAAGATGGTCATGAACGCCAGCAATGAACCGCTGGGCAACACGTCCCAACCCAGTTGCTGATAGTAAGCCGGCAGCCACGCCACCATGCTCATGTAGCCGCAATTGACCAGGCCGAAGTACAGCGCCAGCAGCCAGGCGCGGCGATTGCGCAGGCCCTGGAAGGCAGGCGCCACCTGGAGGTTTTTGGCTGCGCCCAGCGGCAACCAGGCCCACAGCAGCAACGCCGCCAACGCCGGCAACAGCCACACGCCGAGCCCGGCCTGCCATTGCTGGAAGTGGCTGGCCGCCACCGGGCTGAGCAGCGCCGCCAGGCCGCCGCCGGCCATCAATGACGCGGAATACACGCCCATCGCCACCGGCACGCGGTGATGGAATTCACGCTTGATCATCGCCGGCACCAACGCCTGGATCAGCGCCACGCCGGCACCGCCAAGCAATGCCGTCACCAACAATGTCGACCCCTGGCCCATCAGCCAGCGGGCCAGGCACGCCAACAGGATCATCACCAGGCCCAGGGCGATGCCGCGTCGCTCACCCAGTTGCGCTTCCACGCGCACGCCTACCAGCGCCACCAGGCCCATGCACACCACCGGCAAACTGGTGAGCAGGGCGCTGCTCTGGAAACTGAGGCCGGTGGCCTGGCGGATCTCGCCGAGCAGCGGGCTGATGGAGCTGAGGATGGGGCGCAGGTTCAAGCCCAGGACCACCAGCAGGCCCCAGCCAGCGAGGGACTTATTCTGGGGCATGCAGGGTTTTCCATTCGCGATACAGGGCTGTCATGGCGGCGTCGGGCAGGTGCTGGATCGGCAAGCGCTGTTCGCCCACGGGCAAGCCCACTTGTTGCCCGAGCGCCGCCGTCGACAAGCCAAACGGCTCGGCCATGGCATTGCTGGCGGCAAACACCACTCGCTCCACACCGCACAGGTACATGGCGCTCAGGCACATGGGGCAGGGCTGGCCGCTGGCATAGATCACACAGCCGTCCAGGCGCGCGCCGAGCTGCTGGCTTGCTGCGCGGATTGCCAGCAGTTCGGCGTGGGCGGTGGGGTCTTGGGTCAAGTGGATTTCATTCACGGCCTCCACCAGCACTTCGCCGTTGCGCGTCAACACGGCGCCAAAGGGCCGGCCACCGCTGGCGACGTTGGCCTGGGCCAATCGGATGGCGCGTTGCAGGTGCGGTTGATCGTCGGTCATGGGAACCCCTCTGGGCAGGATGGAGGGTGAAGTATGGGCAGCCGCCGAGGTATTCTGAAATTAAATATAACCATGCCAACCAGTGGCAAATGGAATGGTGAGCGTCATGTTCGATCCCGTGTTGTTGCGCAGTTTTGTCGCCGTGGTGGATTGCGGCAATTTCACCCGTGCCGCCGAGCGCCTGCACCTGACCCAGTCCACCGTCAGCCAGCAGATCCGTCGGCTTGAAGACGCGGTAGCGTGCCAGTTACTGGACCGCGATCAGCGCCGGGTGGTGGCGACCGCTGAGGGCGAGCGCCTGCTGGCCTATGCGCGGCGCATCCTCGCGCTGCATGAAGAAGCCGCCGATGTGTTGATCAACCAGCAGAGCGACGGTGTGCTGCGCCTCGGTGTGCCGGAGGACTTTGCCGCCGAGCGCCTGATGCCGCTGCTTTCGTCGTTTGTGCAGGCCTATCCCCGGGTGCGCCTGGAAGTCACCAGCGGCCTTGGTCCCGAGTTGCAGCGCCAGTACCGCAGCGGTGAGTTCGACGTATTGCTGGTCAAGCAGATGGGTGACAGCGATGACTGCCAGGCCTCGTGGCCGGAGCCGTTGTGCTGGGTCGACAGCCGCAGCACGCCGTCGTTGGGGCGCGACCCATTGCCGTTGGTGGCATTTCCGGTGGGCGGCCTGTATCGCAATGAAATGCTGCAACACCTGGAAGTGGCCGGCTGGCGCTGGCGCATTGGTTATTCCAGCGCGAGCCTGGCCAGCGTGTGTTCCGCAGTGGCGGCGGGGCTGGGTATCAGTTTGTTGCCCCGTCGAGTCGTGCAGGACGGGCATGTCGTGCTCGGTTCGGACAGCGGTTTGCCGAAGGTCCAAGGCGTGCGGTTGGCGTTGTACGGCCGCACTGGCTTGGGCGCGGCGGGGCAGAGCCTGCAACGACAACTGCTCGATTTGTGCGCAAACAGCCCTGCCTGACCCATGCCTTTACTGAATATTTTTTATGCCTCAAAGGCATTCAAAAATGGCGACTCGCCGCCAAGCCACGCAGGACGTGGGTTTGCCATTTCAGGATGTTTCATTTATTCATTTTAGATCTATCTATAACTTTAAAGATTACTTTAAGAGATAAGCGTCTGGCCCCGATGATTCAGCCCTCGACGGCCTCCCATGCAGGCCTGTCGGTTTTTTTGTTTCAAAACCGTAGGGAGTGAATCAATGGGCAATGTCCAGACCGCCGCCAGTGCACACGAGGCGCAATGGCGCCAGGCACCGGGTGGTGAGTTGGTCGACCTTGGCCGGCCGCACCGCGCGCCGTTGGGGCAACTGCGCACGCAGAAAACGCCGAAGCGTTTCTCCAGCCGTCGCGAAGGGATCCTGCTCGGTCTGCTGGTGCTGGCCCTGCACGGAGCGGTGATTTACTGGGTGAGCCAGAAGCCGACGCCGGTGCTGCCGATCGTGCCGCCGGAAATCCCACCGATGACCATCGAATTTTCGCAGCCGGCACCGCCGGTGGTGGAACCGCCACCGCCTGTGCCGCCGCCACCACCGCCACCTGTGGTCGAGCCACCGCCGCCGGTCGTGGATGAGTTGGCCGCCAAGCCAGCCCCACCCAAACCGATTCCAAAGCCCAAGCCGAAGCCGGTTCCAAAGCCTGAGCCCAAGCCTGCACCGAAGCCGGTCGAGCAACCGCCTGCGCCACCCACGCCAGCCCCACCGGCCCCCGCGCCCGTTGCTCCGCCTGCGCCTGCGCCGGTAACGCCTGCTTCGGCCAACGCCGCGTACCTGAAGAACCCGGCGCCGGAGTACCCGTCACTGGCCCAGCGTCGCGGTTGGGAAGGCACGGTGTTGTTGCGGGTGCATGTACTGGCCAGCGGCAAGCCGGGCGAGATCCAGGTCCAGAAAAGCAGCGGTCGCCAGCAACTCGATGACGCCGCGCTGACCGCCGTGAAGCGTTGGAGCTTCGTGCCGGCCAAGCAGGGCGATGTGGCCCAAGACGGCTGGGTCAGCGTCCCGATCGATTTCAAGATTCACTAACTATTCGGCTGCGGTGTGTTGAGCACGCCGCGACCTGCACAGAGGGAAAACATCATGGCATTAGCATCTCCACTTGAATCCATCGAAAGCGCGGTGATCTGGCTGCTGGTGGTCTTTTCGGTCGCCACCTGGGGCCTGGCCCTGCTCAAGGGCGTGCAGTTCGGTCGCCTCAAGGCCCAGGATCGCAAGTTCCACAAACAGTTCTGGGCGGCGTCGAGTCTCGACTCGGCTGCCGAGCTGGCCGAAACCCAGCCAGGCGCGGCTGCCCGTGTGGCCCAGGCCGGTTATGCCGCGATCCAGGTGGGTGACACCCCGCACGCCGCTGACCTGAGCCAGGCGATCAACCACCAGGACCGCCTCGAACGTGCCCTGCGCCAGCAAATCGTGCGGGAGCGCCGTTCCCTGGAGACCGGCCTGGCCGTGGTCGCCAGTATCGGCAGCACCTCGCCGTTTATCGGCCTGTTCGGCACCGTGTGGGGGATCATGGAAGCGCTCAAGGGCATCAGCGCCGCCGGTTCCGCCAGCCTCGAAACCGTGGCCGGCCCGATCGGTGCGGCACTGGTAGCCACCGGCGTGGGTATCGCCGTCGCGGTGCCTGCGGTGCTGGTCTACAACTATTTCCTGCGTCGCCTGAAGCTGACGGCTGCGGACCTGGACGACTTTGCCCACGACTTCTACAGCCTGGCGCAGAAAAATTCGTTCCGCGTGCTGCTGCACCCGGCCCTGACCAAGCATGCGCCCGGCAACGCGCAGAAAGTGAAGGAGGCGTCCTGAGATGGCCTTTTCCACGCAAGACAGCGATGAGGTGCTGAGCGAGATCAACGTCACGCCGCTGGTGGACGTGATGCTGGTGCTGCTGGTGGTGTTTATCGTCACCGCGCCGCTGCTGACCAACGCGATCCCGATCAACCTGCCCAAGACCGAGGCGGTCGCGCCGGTGGAGCAGAAGGACCCGCTGGTGGTGAGCATCGACGGCGCCGGCAAACTGTTTATCAACAAGGACGAAATCCAGCCGGACCTGCTGGAGTTCAACCTGCAGGCGGCCAAGGCCAAGGACCCCGATGTGCGGGTGCAACTGCAGGCTGACGATGGAGTGAACTACGGCGAAGTGGCGCGAGCCATGGCGTCTATCGAGCGCGCGGGCATCACCAAGTTGTCGGTGATTACCGCACGTTAGTTGCAAATGCCTCGACAATTTTTTGGCCGTCTCCTTGGCAGGGTGCGGCCTTTTTTTTTACCTGCGTTTTCTGCCGCCTACCGATCCCTGTAGGAGCTGGCTTGCCAGCGATAGCGGTCTTCCAGTGGCCTATGGATTGGCTGATACGCCGCTATCGCCGGCAAGCCGGATCCTACAGTTTGGGGATGAGATTTTGGTTATTAATAAATAGCTTCTTATTCCTTAACGAATATAACACCCGTCCCTATACTGTTCAGCAACGTTAAACGCTGCAGGAGGGCACACCCATGCACAGCGAGTCGATTCGTTATCTGATCGTGCCGGGCTGGCAAGGATCGCCAGAAGATCATTGGCAAAGTCACTGGCAGAACAGCCTGCCCAATAGCGCCCGCGTAGAGCAGGCCGACTGGCTGACCCCGCGTCGCGAAGACTGGGTCGCCGCGCTGGCCGAGGCCATTGCGGCCGACAGCACGCCGGTTATCCTGATCGCCCACAGCCTGGGCTGCATCACCGTGGCGCACTGGGCGGCCACTGCACCGGTGCAGTTCCTGCGCCAGGTACGCGGTGCGTTGCTGGTGGCGCCGGCTGATGTCGAGCGTCCTGCTTGCTCTCCGGCATTGCGTAATTTCGCGCCGATCCCGACCGATCTGTTGCCGTTTCCCAGCCAGGTGGTCAGTTCCGATAACGACAGTGCCGTCAGCGCCCCTCGAGCCCTGGAGCTGGCGCGCTATTGGGGTGCCGAAGCCGGCATTCTGTCCGGCGCCGGGCATATCAATGTGAAGTCTGGCCACCAGCGCTGGGAGCAGGGCTTTGCTTACCTCTACCGCTTGCAAAGCCGCCTCGAGCATCACGCCCGGCGCACCGCCTGAATATTTTTAAACGCCCCGTCCCTCAGTGGATTTGGGGCGGGAGCCTGCCATGAGTCTGCATGAAACCTACGGCCAGCCACTGCTGACCTTTCCCGACGCGGAAAAAAGCCCGCTGAGTATCCGCGCCAAGGCGCTGGTGTTTGTCGATCCCCGTTCGCGGCAATTGCGCGAAGACCTCGAAAGCCTCGCGCCGCGCGCCTTGCCCGTATTGATTCGTGGCGAAACCGGTAGTGGTAAAGAGCTGCTGGCGCGGCACATCCACCGTGGCAGCGACCGCACAGGCTTGTTTGTCTCGGTCAATTGCGGTGCGATCAGCCCGACCTATGCCGATGCGGAATTATTCGGTTACGCCGCCGGTGCCCACAGTGGCGCGGCCAGCAGCCGGGCAGGGTGGTTCGGATCGGCGAATGGCGGCACCTTGTACCTGGATGAGATTGGCGACCTGCCGCTGCCGATCCAGGTGAAGCTGTTGGCTGCCCTGGAAAACCACGAAGTCACTCGCGTCGGCGCCCATCAGCCCAGCCCGGTGGATGTGCGCCTGGTCGCCGCCACCAGCATTGACCTAGCCCAGGCCGTGGCAGCCGGCAAGTTCCATGAGCGCTTGTTTCACTACTTGAGCGAAGGGCGGCTGGACTTGCCAGCACTGCGCGAACGCGTGGGTGACATCCTGTCCCTGGCCGAGTACTTCCTGGGTATCTACAGCCAGCGTCTGGACCTGCCGGTGCCGCTGATCAGTGACGCCGCCCAGCGCGTGCTGGAACTCCACAGCTGGCCGGGCAATACCCGTGAGCTGGAAAACGTCATTCACTTCGCGTTGCTGGTGAGCAGCGGCGACGAGATCCTGCCCGAGCATTTGAACCTGCCGGTCGCAGGTTCGCCGTTGGAACAGGTGCAGCGCATTTTCCAGAGTGCCAGCCCGGCCGAGCAGGAAACGCTGCGCAAATTCCTACATGAACAAAATGGAATATCAACGTGAATAAAAGATATTGTTCGGGAATAAAAAATCTAGGTATTGTCCCTTCCACGCCGCGATAGCACTTCGCTGGCACACCTCATAAAAAACGGTCGTCAGAGACGCCCCGGAATTTCGATAAGGACACTGCATGAAAAAGGTTCTGTTGTTTACCGCACTGGCGGCTGCCCTGACTGCAAGCTTCGCCCAGGCCAACGAGAAACTGGTGGTGGCCGCCACCCCGATCCCGCACGCCGAGATCCTCGAACTGGTCAAGCCGACCCTCGCCAAAGAAGGCGTGGACCTGGAAATCAAAGTCTTCACCGACTACGTACAACCTAACGTGCAGGTGGCTGAGAAGCGCCTTGACGCCAACTACTTCCAGACCCTGCCGTACCTGGAAAACTTCAACAAGGGCAAGGGCACCAACCTGGTCACCGTAGTCGGTGTGCACGTTGAACCCTTCGGCGGCTACTCGAAAAAGATCAAGAACATTTCTGAGCTCAAAGATGGCGCCACCGTGGCCATCCCGAACGAAGGCTCCAACAGCGGCCGCGCCCTGTTGCTGCTGCAGAAAGCCGGTGTAATCACCCTGAAAGACCCGACCAACGCCCTGGCCACGCCAAAAGACATCAAGGACAACCCCAAGCACCTGAAATTCAAGGAGCTGGAATCGGCCCTGCTGCCACGCGTGCTGGACCAGGTTGACCTGGACCTGATCAACACCAACTACGCCCTGGAAGCTGGCCTCAACCCAGCCAAGGACGCGCTGATCATTGAAGACGCCAAGTCGCCCTACGTGAACTTCCTGGTGGCTCGTCCGGACAACAAGGACAGCGATGCTATCCAGAAACTGTCCAAGGCCCTGACCAGCCCGGAAGTCAAAGCCTTCATCGAGAAGAAGTACAACGGCGCGGTAGTGCCTGCGTTCTGATGTAGACAAAACCCCCTTCAAGGTTTGAACGCCGACGGCTACTACAGCGTCGGCGTTTTTTTATGCTCGGCATTGGAATGCGGTTAAAACTGTGGGAGCTGGCTTGCCTGCGATGGCGGTTTGTCAGCTAATGGCGTGCTGGCTGATCCACCGCTATCGCAGGCAAGCCAGCTCCCACATTTGTCGGCGGTGTATTTTAGAGAGCGCGGCTATTGATTGCCCGGCGCAGCGCCACCAACCATTTCACCAGCTCCTGCGGATCAATCGGTTTCACTTCTTTCATGGTTCGATCCCTCGAATCTCAGACCCCTCAACCATAGCTGTCACCCGCCAAACCCGCGAATCCGGCGGTTATCTTTTTGGGTGATATCAATATGCTATTTGGGTATTTAAATTTTACTTTTTATACCTTTAAAGTTTGCGCTACCCGGCGTTACCCACGTCGGATCGGATTGCGCTCGCTGCATTACCCTTGCGGCGTCATGGACTCAAGATGACCTTTGATTTCGCTTTTATCCTCAGCACCCTGCCGGCGTTTCTCAAGGCCGTGGGGGTGACGCTGCAAGTAGGCCTGATCGCCATTGCCACCTCCCTGCTGGTAGCGCTGATCAACGCGGCGCTGCTGGTGTTTCGTACACCGTACCTGTCGCGCCTGGTGGCGCTGTATGTGGAGCTGGCGCGCAACACGCCGCTGCTGATCCAACTGTTTTTCGTGTACTTCGCGCTGCCGGCCCTGGGTTTCAATATCTCCGGGTTCTGGGCGGCGATCATCACCATGACCTTCCTTGGCGGCGCCTACCTCACCGAGGTGCTGCGCGCGGGTGTGGAAGCGGTGCCGCTGGCGCAGATCGAGTCGGGCAAGTCCATCGGCTTGTCCGACTGGCAGCTGCTGCGCCATGTGATCCTGCCCCAGGCCGGCATCCTCAGCCTGCCGGCGCTGTTCGCCAACTTCATCTTCCTGCTCAAGGAGACCACCGTGGTTTCCGCCGTGGCGGTGCCAGAGATTCTCTACACCACCAAGAGCTACATCGCCCTCTACTACAAGACCTACGAAATGCTCGCCGTGCTGACGCTGATCTGCGTGTTGCTGTTCTTGCCGCTGTCGCTGTTGCTCAGCCGCCTGGAAAGGAGGCTCCAGCATGGCCAGTTCGGGTCTTGAGTTGTTGTGGGTGTCGTTGCCGCAACTGGGCAAGGGCGCTGCGCAAACCCTGTCGATCTCGTTCTTGAGCATCGCGTTCAGCACCATCGGCGGCGTGTTGTATGGCGTGCTGCGCACGTTGAACAACCGGTTGATCAACGCGGTGCTGCGGGTGTACCTGGAGCTGTTCCGCGCGATCCCGGTGCTGGTGTGGTTGTACCTGCTGTTTTTCGGGCTGCCGATTTTCTTCGGCCTGAGCATTCCGAGTTTCTGGTGCGCGGTGCTGGTGCTGTCACTGTGGGGCGCCAGCGAGGTGGGCGAAGTGGTGCGCGGCGCGTTGCATTCGCTGCCACGCGGGCAACGTGAAGCGGGGTTGTCGATTGGCCTTTCGGACCCGCAGCTCTACGGCTACGTGCTGCTGCCCCAAGCCCTGAAACGCATGACGCCGCCGACCATCAACGTCTACACACGCATCATCAAGACCAGCTCCCTGGCGGTGCTGATCGGCGTGGTGGACGTGATCAAGGTCGGCCAGCAAATCATCGAACGCACCTATGAGTCTGTATTGATCTACGGCGTGCTGTTCCTGTTTTTCTTCTTTATCTGCTACCCGTTGTCGGCCGCCTCCAAGGTGCTGGAACGGCGCTGGGCCCAAGCATGAGTGCATTGATCGAGTTCCAGGGTTTCAACAAATTCTTCGGCGAGGCGCAGGTGCTCAAGGGCATCGACCTGAGCGTGCAAAGTGGCGAAGCGGTGGTGATCCTCGGCCCCAGCGGCTGCGGCAAAAGCACCTTGCTGCGTTGCCTCAATGGGCTGGAAGTCGCGCACAGCGGCAGCCTGCGTTTCGCCGGCAAGGAGCTTCTGGACAAAAGCACCGACTGGCGCCAGGTGCGCCAGGACGTGGGCATGGTGTTCCAGAGCTACCATTTGTTCCCGCACATGAGCGTGCTCGACAACATCCTGCTCGGCCCCTTGAAGGTACAAAAACGCGACCCCCGCGAAGCCCGTGAACAGGCAGAAAAACTGCTCAACCGTGTAGGCCTTGCCGACAAACGCGACGCCTTCCCGCGTCAGCTATCCGGTGGACAGCAGCAACGCATCGCCATCGTCCGTTCACTGTGCATGAACCCCCAGGTCATGCTGTTTGACGAAGTCACCGCTGCCCTCGACCCGGAGATGGTCAAGGAAGTGCTGGAAGTGATTCAGGGCCTGGCCCGCGATGGCATGACCTTGCTGATCGTTACCCACGAAATGGCTTTCGCCCGCGCCGTCGCCGACCGCGTGGTGTTCATGGAGGCCGGTCGCATCCTCGAACAAAACACCCCCGAGGCATTCTTTACGAACCCGCAAACCGCACGCGCGCAGCAGTTCCTGGAGAAGTTCTCCTTTGTTTCAACACTGCCCAAGAAAACCAAGGAATTGGAGCTGATATGAAAAAGTTACTGCTGCCACTGTTTGCCGTCGCTCTGCTGGCCGGCTGCGATAAAAAGGCCGAAGAGCCTGTAAAACCTGCCGCTGTCAGTTACATCGATAAGATCAAGGCGCGTGACAAACTGATCGTCGGTGTCTTCACCGACAAACCGCCGTTTGGTTTTGTGAACGAAGCTGGCCGTTACGTAGGCTTCGATACCGACATCGGTCGCCAATTCGCCAAAGACCTGTTGGGCGATGAAAACAAGGTCGAGTTCGTTGCCGTCGAGCCGGCCAGCCGTATTCCGTTCCTGCAAAGCGATAAGGTCGACCTGATCCTCGCCAACATGACCGTGACCCCGGAACGCAAGGAAGCAGTCGACTTCACCAACCCCAACCTGAAAGTCGCGGTGCAGGCCCTGGTACCAAACGACAGCGCGGTAAAAAGCCTGGATGACCTGGCCACTCGCACCACCATCGTCACCACCGGCACCACCGCCGATATCTGGCTGACCAAGAACCACCCGGACTGGAAACTGCTCAAGTTCGAGAAAAACTCCGAGTCGTTGCAGGCGTTGTCTGCCGGCCGTGGTGATGCCTATGCCCAGGACAACCTTGTGCTGTTCAGCTGGGCCAAGCAGAACCCAGGCTACCGTGTGCTGGAAGAAAAGCTGGGTGATGAAGCGCCGATTGCACCCGCGGTGAAGAAGGGCAACATCGAACTGCGCGACTGGGTGAATGCCGAGCTGGCCAAGTTGGGCGAGGAGAAATTCCTGCTCAAGCTGTACGACCAGTATGTGCGTAAAGAGCTGAGCGATGACACCAAGCCGGAAAGTGTGATTGTTGAAGGCGGGAAGTGGCAGGGCTGATTCAGCTATCGCCGGCAAGCCGGCTCCTACAGGTCACCGTAGTCCTTGTAGGAGCCGGCTTGCCGGCGATGAGGCCCTCCCAGTCACTGGCTATTGCGGCCAATGCCACGCCGGCGCGTCCAGAATCCCCTGGCCCACAATCTGGGTTTCCCCCAACACCTTCTCCAACACAATCGAATTGCACCCCTCATCCTGCTGCAACGCCGCAATCAAGCGGCTGGCATGGGACACCACCCACACCTGGCACTGTTGGGATGCCTGGATGATCAAGCGCGCCAACGCCGGTAGCAGGTCCGGGTGCAGGCTGGTCTCCGGTTCGTTCAGTACCATCATGGTCGGTGGGCGAGGTGTGAGCAGCGCTGCGATCAGCAGTAGGTAGCGCAAGGTGCCGTCCGACAATTCCGCCGCTGACAGTGGCCGCAGCAAGCCCTCCTGGTAGAACTCAATCGCAAAGCGCCCGCCCTGCAAGGGCTCGATGTTCAGACGTGCGCCGGGGAATGCGTCGCTGATCGCTCGCTGCAGTGCCTCCGGGTCGCCAATCTCCCGAATCGTCTGCAACGCCGCCGCCAGGTCGCGCCCGTCGTGATGTAACACCGGCGTGCGCGTACCCAACTGAGGCTGGCGCACGGGGGAATCCACATCACTGCGAAAGTGATCATAAAAGCGCCAGCCCCGAATGCTTTCGCGCAGGATCAACACTTCCGGCGAGCCGCGTAGGCTGCCGACCTGGTCGAACAGGCTGTGGTAGTTGGGCGTGTGCTGGGCCAGTACATCCCAGTTGCGACCGTCGCGGGCGCGCACCATCGGCCCGGAGCGTTGCACCAGCAGGCTGGCCGGGCGGTAGAGATGGCCGGCCCAGATGCATTCCTTTTTGATCTCGGGGTCCAGGGAGAAATAGCTGATGCCCGGCGAGGGCAGTCCCATGGAGATGGCGTAGCTGAAGTCTTCCCCCGCGAATCCAAGCCGCAGGCGTTTGACGTCGTTGCGCGTGGTGGCTTGAATCGGCACGTCACCCTCACGCATGCGTTTGCTGAGGGTCTCCGGCCCGGCCCAGAAGGTGGAATCCAGGCCGCCCTCGCGTGCCAAGGCATTGATCACGCCACCTTGCGCTGTTTCCGCCAGTAGGCGCAGGGCACGGTATAGGTTGGATTTGCCGCTGCCATTGGGCCCGGTCACCAGGTTCAGTCGGTCCAGGGGCACCACCAATTTGTTGATCGAGCGGTAATTGGCCACCGCGAGGGTCTTGAGCATGGGCATTCTGTCAGCGTGGGAACCATTGGAGTATGGGAGCCTCCATGCAGATAAGGAACCCTCAACTAAGCTCACAGTCGCATACACACTGGCAAGTCGGCATCACGCAAAAGGAGCCTGCATGGGCGGTCGTATTTCCACCTTTATTCTATGCCTTGGCCTACTGGCGCTGTTGAGCGGCTGTAGCGAGGACAACGCCGAACCGAAGCAGCATTCACGGGTGTTTGTGCAGACCGTGCAGTCGGCGGACTTTGCCGCGGCGGTCACGCTCACCGGCGATATCCAGGCTCGGGTGCAAACCGATCTGTCCTTTCGCGTGGGCGGCAAGATCATCCAGCGCATGGTGGACGTGGGCGACCGTGTGACCGCCAAGCAAGTGCTGGCCAAGCTCGACCCCAAGGACCTGCAGACCAATGTCGACTCCGCCCAGGCCCAGGTCGTGGCCGAGCAGGCGCGGGTCAAGCAGACCGCCGCCGCCTTCGTGCGCCAGGAAAAACTCTTGCCCAAGGGCTACACCAGCCGCAGCGAATACGATTCCGCCCAGGCCGCGCTGCGTAGCAGCCAAAGCGCGCTGGCCGCCGCCCAGGCCCAACTGGCCAATGCCCGCGAGCAACTCGGCTACACCTCGCTGATCGCCGGCGCACCGGGTGTAATCACCGCGCGCCAGGCCGAGGTGGGCCAGGTGGTGCAGGCCACCGTGCCGATTTTCAGCCTGGCCCGCGATGGCGAGCGCGACGCGGTGTTCAATGTGTATGAATCCCTGCTGGTAGAGCCGCCGCCGGACGCGCCGATCACCGTCAGCCTGCTGGATAACCCGAGCATCAAGGTCCAGGGCAAAGTGCGAGAGGTCACGCCTGCCGTGGCCGCCAATACCGGCACCGTGCAGGTGAAAATCGCCCTGCAAGCGCTGCCCAAAGGCATGGAGCTGGGCTCGGTGGTAAGCGCCACCGCCAATGGCCCGGCCAAGGCCAGTATCGAATTGCCCTGGGCTGCGCTGACGAAAGACCTCAGCGAGCCCGCCGTTTGGCTGATCGACGGCGACGGCAAGGCGCAATTGCACAAAGTCACCGTGGCGCACTACCTCACCGGCAAAGTCATCATTGGCGACGGCCTCAAAGGTGGCGAAAAAGTCGTGGTGGCCGGCGGGCAATTGCTGCACCCCGGCATGCTGGTCGAGATCGCCCAGCAAGGAGCCCAACCATGAAGCGCCTGACGGGGATACTCGCCGCCAGCCTGTTGCTGGTGGCCTGCTCCAAGGAAGAACCGCCGCCCGAGCCTGTGCGTCCGGTGCTGTCCATGGAAGTGACGTCCGAAGACCAGGAAAACCTTGGCCGCTTCGCTGGCACCATCCAGGCCCGCTACGAGAGTAACCTGGGCTTTCGCGTGCCTGGTCGCATTGCCCGGCGCGCCGTGGACGTGGCCGCCGAGGTGGAGAAAGGCGCCTTGCTCGCCGTCCTCGATCCCACCGACCAGCAGAACCAATTGCGCTCGGCCCAGGGCGACCTGGCTCGCGTGCAGGCGCAATACATCAACGCCCAGGCCAACGCCCGTCGCCAGCAGGAGCTGTTCAACCGTGGCGTTGGCGCCCAGGCCCAGCTGGATATTGCCCAGACCGACCTGAAGACCACCCAGGCGTCCCTCGACCAGGCCCAGGCCTCGGTCAATCAAGCCAAGGACCAACTCAACTACGCCGAACTGCGCACCGACCACGCCGGCATCGTCACCGCCTGGAATGCCGAGGCCGGCCAGGTGGTCAGCGCCGGCCAGCAAGTGGTGACCCTGGCCCGCCCGGATATCAAGGAAGCGGTGATCGATCTGCCGGCCGGCCTTGCCGAGCGCCTGCCGCCAGACGTGGTGTTCCTGGTCGCCGGGCAGCTCGACCCCAGTGTGCACACCACCGCCATCGTGCGCGAGATCGAACCCCAGGCCCAAAGCGCCACGCGCACCCGCCGAGCACGCCTGACCCTGGCCGAAACACCGCCCGCGTTCCGCCTGGGCACGGCGATCAGCGTGACCTTGAGCACCGCCATTGCGCCACGCATCGAACTGCCCTTGAGCGCCTTGCAGGAGGTCGATGGCAAGACCCGGATCTGGCTGCTCGATACCCAGAACCAGACCGTGCAACCGCGCGACGTCAGCGTGATCAGCCGTGACGCCAACAGCGCCTTGCTCAGTGGCGGCGTCAAACCCGGCGAACGCATCGTCACCGCTGGCGTGAACAGCCTGAAACCCGGGCAAAAAGTCAAAATCGACGAGGACAGCCCGCGATGAAAGGGAGCTTCAACTTATCCGACTGGGCCCTCAAGCATCAGTCCTTCGTCTGGTACCTGATGTTCGTCGCGCTGCTGATGGGCGTGTTCTCCTACATGAACCTGGGCCGCGAGGAAGACCCTTCGTTCACCATCAAGACCATGGTGATCCAGACCCGCTGGCCGGGTGCGACCCAGGAAGAAACCCTCAAGCAGGTCACCGACCGCATCGAGAAAAAACTCGAAGAGCTGGACTCCCTCGACTACGTGAAAAGCTACACGCGGCCGGGCGAGTCCACGGTGTTCGTGTTCCTCAAGGACACCACCAGTGCCAAGGCCATCCCGGAGATCTGGTACCAGGTACGCAAGAAGATCGACGACATTCGCGGCACCTTCCCCCAGGGTTTGCAGGGGCCGTCGTTCAACGATGAGTTCGGTGACGTGTTCGGCTCGGTGTATGCCTTTACTGGCGACGGCCTGTCGATGCGCCAGTTGCGCGACTACGTGGAGCAGGTGCGCGCCGAGATCCGTTCGGTGCCGGGGTTGGGCAAGGTCGAGATGATCGGCCAACAGGACGAAGTGATTTACCTGAATTTCTCCACGCGCAAACTGGCCGCCCTGGGCATTGACCAACGCCAGGTCGTGCAAAGCCTGCAATCGCAGAATGCGGTGACGCCGGCCGGGGTGATCGAGGCCGGGCCGGAGCGCATTTCGGTGCGCACGTCGGGGCAGTTCGCCTCGGAAAAGGACTTGGCCAACGTCAACCTGCGGCTCAACGACCGGTTCTATCGGCTGGCGGACATTGCCGAGATCAGCCGTGGCTACGTGGACCCGGCGCGCCCGATGTTCCGCTTCAACGGCAAGCCGGCGATCGGCCTGGCGATTGCCATGCAGAAGGGCGGCAATATCCAGTCGTTCGGCAAGGCCTTGCACACGCGCATGGACGAACTGACCGCCGACCTGCCGGTGGGCGTCGGCGTGCACAAGGTGTCCGACCAGGCAGAAGTGGTGGAAGAGGCCGTCGGCGGCTTTACCAGTGCGCTGTTCGAAGCGGTGATCATCGTGCTGGTGGTGAGCTTCATCAGCCTGGGCATGCGTGCCGGGTTGGTGGTGGCGTGTTCGATTCCGTTGGTGCTGGCGCTGGTGTTCGTGTTCATGGAATACAGCGGCATCACCATGCAGCGGGTGTCGTTGGGCGCGTTGATCATCGCCCTCGGCCTGTTGGTGGATGATGCGATGATCACCGTCGAAATGATGATCACGCGCCTGGAAAAAGGCGAAACCAAGGAGCAGGCGGCGACCTACGCCTACACCTCAACGGCGTTCCCGATGCTCACCGGTACCCTGGTGACGGTCGCCGGTTTTGTGCCGATCGGCCTCAACGCCAGTTCGGCGGGCGAATACACCTTCACCCTGTTTGCGGTGATTGCCGTGGCGATGCTGGTGTCGTGGGTGGTGGCGGTGCTGTTTGCGCCGGTGATTGGTGTGCATATCCTCAGCGCCAAAGTGAAGCCTCACGATGCCGAGCCGGGGCGGATTGGCCGCGCCTTCAATGGCGGCATGCTGTGGGCCATGCGCAACCGCTGGTGGGCGATCGGCATTACCGTGGCGCTGTTTGTGGCGTCGGTGTTCTCCATGCAGTTCGTGCAGAACCAGTTCTTCCCGTCATCGGACCGCCCGGAAATCCTGGTTGACCTGAACCTGCCGCAAAACGCCTCGATCAACGAGACCCGCAAGGCCGTCGACCGTCTGGAAGCGATCATCAAGGACGACCCGGACATCGCGCGCTGGAGCACCTACATCGGCCAGGGCGCGATCCGTTTCTACCTGCCCCTCGACCAGCAACTGGAAAACCCCTACTACGCGCAGTTGGTGATCGTGAGCAAGGGCCTGGAAGAACGTGGCGAGTTGATCGCGCGTTTGCAAAAGCGCCTGCGCGATGACTTCGTGGGCATCGGCAGCTACGTGCAGCCGCTGGAGATGGGCCCGCCGGTGGGTAGGCCGATTCAGTATCGCGTGTCGGGCAAAGACACCGACCAGGTGCGCAAACACGCCATCGAACTGGCGACCCTGCTGGACCAAAACACCCACCTGGGCGAGATCATCTACGACTGGAACGAGCCGGGCAAAGTGCTGCGCATCGACATCGCCCAGGACAAGGCGCGGCAACTGGGGCTGTCGTCGGAAGACGTGGCGCAGTTGATGAACAGCGTGGTCAGCGGTGCCTCGGTGACTCAGGTACACGACGATATCTACCTGATCAACGTGGTCGGCCGTGCCGAAGATGCCGAGCGCGGTACGCCGGAAACCTTGCAGAACCTGCAGATCGTCACGCCCAACGGCACTTCTATTCCGCTGCTGGCGTTCGCCACGGTGCGCTATGAACTGGAGCAGCCTTTAGTGTGGCGTCGCGACCGTAAACCGACGATCACCATCAAGGCGTCGGTGCGTGACGAGATGCAGCCGACGGACCTGGTTAAACAGCTCAAGCCGGAAATCGATAAGTTCAGCGCCGGCTTGCCGGTGGGCTACAAGGTCGCCACCGGCGGCACCGTGGAAGAAAGCGGCAAGGCCCAGGGCCCGATTGCCAGTGTGGTGCCGCTGATGCTGTTCCTGATGGCGACCTTCCTGATGATCCAACTGCACAGCGTGCAGAAGATGTTCCTGGTGGCCAGCGTGGCGCCGCTCGGCTTGATTGGCGTGGTGCTGGCGCTGATCCCCACGGGCACGCCCATGGGCTTTGTGGCGATCTTGGGGATCCTGGCGCTGATCGGCATCATCATCCGTAACTCGGTGATCCTGGTGACGCAGATTCATGAATACGAGGTGGCAGGCTATACGCCGTGGGATGCGGTGGTGGAAGCCACCGAGCATCGGCGCCGGCCGATCCTGCTGACGGCGGCGGCGGCGAGCCTGGGCATGATCCCCATCGCCCGTGAGGTGTTCTGGGGGCCGATGGCCTACGCGATGATCGGCGGGATCATTATCGCCACCTTGTTGACGCTGTTGTTCCTGCCGGCGCTTTACGTGGCCTGGTACAAAATCCGCGAGCCCAAGCAGGGGCAGCAGGAAGAACGCAGTTAAAAATGTGGAGGCTTGCTGTGGTGATCAGGTGCTCTCGCCACAGCAAGCTCTTTCCCACAGCGTGATGCTCATTGACCTTTTGTACCGTGGGAAACGTCTGGAGGTGATACGCGTTGCCCCCGCCAGTCCTAGAGTGTTCTACCCTCCCGACTTCACCTCGTTCGGGTCCAATCCCATGCGCTACCTGCGTTCTGTTTCGTTACTCTGCGGTCTGTTCCTTTCGCCGCTGACGTTCGCCACCGTTCTGGAAAACGCCCTGTGGCGGGTCGAGCTCGACCCGGCAACCCTGGCCCTCCGCGTTACGCCCAACGGCCAACCGGCGGTACAAGCTTCCAGCGGCGTCGTGGCCCGTACCGTCAGCCAACTTGAACACCACCCTCAGCAAGCGAGCTGGCAATGGGATGACGGCGCCTTCCGGGTAAGCGCCAGCCTTGAGCAACGCGACCTGCTGCTGTCCATCACGGCGCGGGAAGCGGGTGAGCTGCCGATCCTCATGCAACCGGCGAGTGCCCTGGGCCAGGGGCTGATGTGGCCGTTGGCCGAGGGGCATTACGTGCCCACGGGAAATGCCGAGTGGAAGGGTTTCCTGCTGGAACAAGGGGATTTAAACACCACTCAGGACCTCAGCTTGCCCCTGTGGGGGCTGGACCACGGGCGCTTCACCTTGAACTGGTTGCTGACCAACCCCTACAACAATCGCCTGCACTGGCAGGCTGGTATGGCACTGTCAGTGGCCCATGAATTCACGGCCCTCGACCCGGCCACACCCATGACCCTGCTGTTGCACCTGGGGGATGCCGATCCGTTGGCCGGCGCCAAGCGCTACCGCCAATGGTTGGTAGCGCAGGGCCGTTATGAAACGTTGGCCGACAAACTGCGAAACACGCCCGAAGCCGAGAAGCTGCTGGGCGCCAGTCATGTCTACCTGTGGGGCAATGACTTGCTGGCGCCCGAGGATGTGCGCGATTGGCCGCTGTTGCGCACGCGCTTGCGCGGGCATGCACTCCAGGGCTTGTTTGACAAGGAGTCCGCCAAGCTCCTGGCGCAGGGTGCCGCCTTGAATCGCTATGAGCAGACGGTCGTGCTCCGGGGCCTGAACGCCGCGATCAACAAAAAGGCTCGGCAGAGCTGGCAGGTAGAAGAACCCGACATGACCCGGCTCGCCGCGCGCTATGGCGAGCTGCGTAGCGAACTGGCCGTGGACTTTGCCGGGGCCCTGAGCGATACCCCTGCACATTGGGGCAGCCAGGTGATCCAGTCACTGCGCAGCTCAGGCCTGCCGCGCTTGCTGCTGACCCTGGGCGAAGGCTGGGAAGGCGGCCTCTGGCACCCCGAGGCGATTCGGGCCGGGGTCGACGCGGGCTTCTTGATGGCCCCTTACGACTCCTATGAAACCGCGCTGTCCGCCACGGAAAACCCGGATTGGACCACCGCTCACCTGGGCGGCAGGGCGTACCGCGAGTGCGCGATTGTGCTGAAGGACGGCAAGCTGAAAACCGGTTTCCAGCAGTCCGGCCACTACACCGACCCACGTTGCGTGCGGCCTCTGTTGGAGGCTCGCGTAAAGGCTATCCAGGCCAAGGCGGGCTTCAACGCCTGGTTCCTCGATGCCTACGCCACCAGCATGGTGTTCGACAGCTACCGTGACGGCGCCCGGATGATCCAGGCACAGAACGCCGAAGGCAACATCGACGCTTCGCGCTGGCTCAATACCGCGCTCAAGTTGCCCGCCGGTTCCGAAGACGGCAACGCGATCACCGCCGAAGGCATTCTGTTCGCCCATGGCATGCAGACGCCCGTGATTGGCTGGGGAGATCACGCGATGGCCCAGGACAAGCAGTCGCCTTATTACGTAGGTAATTGGTATCCGCCGGAGCAACCCGCCGTGTTCTTCAAGTCGGTGCCGTTGAAGGAGCCTTATCGTACGGTGCATTTCGAACCGACCCTGCGCCTGCCGCTGTACCAGGCGGTGTTCCACGGTTCGGTGATCACCACGCATCACTGGCTGTTCGACAGCTTGAAGCTGAGCAATGTGCAGGCTGAGAACGAGTTGACGCAGTTGCTCTACAACGTGCCGCCGCTGTATCACGTGAGTGCGTCGACGCTCAAGCAGCGGCTGCCGTTGATACAGCGTCAGGACCGGGTTTTCCGGCCATTGCATCAACGGTTGGCCACCCAGGCGATGACGGGTTTTCGTTGGTTGACGGCGGATAGGCAGGTGCAGGAAACCACCTTTGCCGATGGGACGCGGTTGGTGGCGAATTTTTCTTCAGCGGAAAAAGAAGGGTATGCGGGGTATAGCCTCACGGTGCTCGATGTGGGGGGGAGCGCTTTGGTGTATCAAGTGAAATAGCAATCGCCGGTACGGCGCTCGACCTCTGGCCAGGGAGCTTGCTCCCGCCAGCGGCCTGACAAACGTCCGCTCCCTAGCTGTAACCCCGCGATCTAACTGTAGGAGCTGGCTTGCCAGCGATGGCGGCGGTGCGGTGTACATATCCGTTATTCAGGTAACGGCGGCTAAAGCTTGCGCCACACACTGGCCAACCAAGGTTGCTGCGCCCGAGGCAAGCCTGCGGGGCGATAGTAATGCTCCAGCTCTACAAATCCTGCCTGCGTCAGCAGCGCCTGCCAGGCCTCCAGGTCGTGATACGACCCATACCGAGGTCCATTCCAGCCTTCCTGGTTTTCACCCCGGGGGTTGGAGCTGAATAGGACGCCGCCCGGCTTCAATGCGCCTTGCATCTGCTTGAGCACACGGGGAAGTTCCTGTTTGGGAATATGAAACAGCACCGCATTGGCAAAAATGCCGTCGAAGCGTTCGGCAGGCAGGTCCAGCTTCAGGAAGTCCTGCTGCATCACTTCACAGCCACTGTCTTCCCGCGCCATCTGCGCGAACCGCTCCGAGCCGTCCAGCCCCACGGCGATATGCCCCATGCGGGTAAAAGTCTGCAAGTCGCGCCCCGGCCCGCAGCCGAAATCCAGCACGGTGAACGGCGCGGTGCCCTGGATATGCCGCAGCAGCGCGTCGATGTTCTGGCTTACATCGTGGTCGCGGGTGCCTTCGCGAAAGTCCTCGGCCACTGCGTTGTAATGGCCGAGGGTGGTGGCGGTGATGGTGTTGAGGTCGTCGGGCTTGAGGGTCATGACGGGGAATACCGGGCGTCTTCGATGGCCCGACTATACCTCACCTCTTGTTGAGAACCCGAGCCAGGCGATCACCGCCCAACTGAATCACCGCCACAAGGATCACCAGCAGCACAATCACGGTGAGCATGATCTGCGTATCAAAACGCTGGTAGCCGTAGCGGTAGGCAATGTCGCCCAGGCCGCCCGCGCCAATCGCGCCGGCCATGGCCGACGAGTTGATCATGGTCACCAGGGTGATGGTGAACCCGCCGACAATCCCCGGCAGCGCTTCCGGCAACAGCACGTGCCAGATGATGTGCCACCGGCGGCAGCCCATGGCTTGTGCCGCTTCGATCAGGCCGTGGTCGACCTCGCGCAGGCTCACCTCGGCAATGCGCGCAAAAAACGGTGTGGCGGCGATGGTCAGCGGCACCACGGCGGCCCATACGCCGTAGGTGGTGCCCACGATCAGCCGCGTGAATGGGATCAACGCCACCATCAGGATCAGGAACGGAATCGAGCGGAACAGATTGACGAACGCCCCCAGTACGCGGTTCAACGCCGGTGCCTGGTAGATGCCGCCTTTGTCGCTGGTGACCAGAAACACCGCCAGCGGGATGCCCACCAGCAACGCAATCAACGATGACACGCCGACCATCAACAAGGTGTCGATGGCGCCCTGCACTAAACGATCAAACCACATAGCCCAGCACCTCCACCTGTTGTGCCCAATTGCCGGCGCGGTTGCGCAGTTCTTCTGCGTTGTGAGGCGAGCCATTCACCGCCAGCAGCAGTTGACCGAGGGCATGCCCCTGGATGCGTTCCACGCCGCCTTGCAGCAAGCGCACGCGACCGCCGAGGGCGCTGAACAGCGCGGCCAGGTCCGGCTCGTCGGTATCACTGCCGGTGAATTGCAGCCGCAGCACTATCGCCGCGTCGAGGGTCGCCGGTTTGGCCTGCAAGCGGCTGTGCAACTCGTCCGGCAGCCCATGTTGCAGCGGTGCCAGCAGGGTCTTGCTGACCTCATGCTGCGGGTTGCCGAACACTTGCCACACCGGGCCCTGCTCGACGACACGCCCATGCTCCAGCACCACCACGCGGTCGCAGATTTCGCGGATCACCGCCATTTCATGGGTGATCAATACGATGGTCAGGCCCAGGCGCTGGTTGATCTCGCGCAGCAGGCCGAGGATCGATTGGGTGGTCTCCGGGTCGAGGGCCGACGTGGCCTCGTCGCACAGCAAAATCTGTGGGTCGTGTACCAGCGAACGGGCGATGCCCACGCGCTGTTTCTGCCCACCGGACAGTTGCGCCGGGTAGGACGTGTGCTTGTCTTGCAGCCCCACCAGCTCCAGCAGCTCGCGCACCTTCTGCTCGCGCTGGGGCTTGGGAACGCCCGCCACTTTCAGCGGCAACTCGACGTTCTGCCACACCGTCTTGGCTGACATCAGGTTGAAGTGCTGGAAGATCATGCCGATGCGCCGACGCAGCGCCACCAAGTGGTCTTCGTCGAAGTCACCGATGTCGACCTGATCGATCAACACCCGCCCGCTGCTGGGTTGTTCCAGGCGGTTGATGGTGCGGATCAGCGACGACTTGCCGGCGCCGCTGCGGCCAATGATGCCGAACACTTCACCGCGCTGGATCGCCAGGTCGATGCCCTGCAAGGCGTGCACAGTGCCGTCGTAGGTCTTGCCCAGGTTGATAAAGCGCACGTGGGCACGGTTCAGGTCAGGGTGCAGTTCTGTCTGCTCGGCGTCCCTGGGCGGCAAGCCCAGGTCGCGCAGTTGAGAGTGGGCGGCGGTCATTTTTTATCTTCCCAGCCGACCTGGTAGAGCTTGCCCAGGGATTTATCCAACGCAGCGCGGACTACGGGCGAATGCTGGTAGATGTCGACGAACTTGATCACGCGCGGGTCGGTCTTGCTCTTGGGCTGGATCACGAACTGGATCACGTACTCCGGGTGGTCGAGGCCGTCGAACAGCAGTGCCGACTCGGCATCGAAGGTCTTGGACAGGCGGATATACGCCGGGTAGCCCTGCACCAGATCGGCGTCGTCATAGGCGCGTACCAGTTGCACGGCCTCGACTTGCAGGATCTTGATCTTCTTTGGATTGGAAACGATGTCCTCTTCGGTGGCCTTGTAGCCCACGCCTGGCTTGAGGGTGATCAGCCCGGCCTTTGCCAGCAATTGCAGGCCGCGACCGCTGTTGATCGGGTCGTTGGCAATCGCCACGCTGGCGCCTTCGGGCAGGTCGCTGATGCTCTTGTACTTCTTCGAATACAGGCCGACATTGTTGATGATGCCCGGCGCGTATGGCACCAGGTCAAAGCCGGCGGCGGCCTTGGCGTTTTCCAGGAACGGGATGTGCTGGAAGTAGTTCACGTCGATATCGCCAGCGGCCAGGCTGACGTTGGGCGCGATCCAGTCGGTGAACTCCACCAGCTCGACCTTCAGGCCTTGCTTGCCCGCTTCGGCCACCGCGGCTTCCAGGGGAATGGCGAAGGCGGCGGTGGTGCCGATTTTCAACGGTGCATCAGCGGCGAACACCGCCGAGCTGAACAGTCCGAAAGCCAGGGCCAGTGCTTTGACTGGGTGGGTGAGGAGCGTGTTTTTCATAATGGTTTTCCAGTCATAAGGTGTCGTTGTTAATAACGCGATCAACTGTGGGAGCCGGCTTGCCGGCGATAGCGGTCTGTCTGATCTACCGCCTTCGCCGGCAAGCCGGCGCCTACTGGGGTCAGTGGCGGTAGGTGGATCCGGTGTGGCGTTCGGGCAGGCGAGCCGTGGCGTGGAAGACTTTTTCCCTCAACGTGCCGGTCTCATAGGCGGTCTTGTACGAGCCACGGCGCTGCAACTCCGGCACCACCAGGTCGATAAAGTCCACGTAGCTTTCGGGCGTGACGATGCGCGTGAGGTTGAAGCCATCCAGGCCGGTTTCGCTGATCCAGGATTCCAGCTCGTCGGCGACCTGTTCGGGCGAGCCGACCAGGGTGATATAGCGGCCGCCGAGGGCGTGCTGTTCCAGCAATTTGCGCCGGGTCCAGTCGTTGTTCTGCAGGTTCTTGGTGGCCGACTGGATCGCGTTGCTCTTCACGTACTGGATCGGTTCGTCCAGTTCGTACTGGGCAAAATCGATGGCGGTGGACGCCGAGAAATGCGCCACGCCGGCTTCCGGGCTGGCATAGCTCAGGTATTCGGCGTGCTTGGCCCAGGCAAGCGCCTCGGTGGCGCCCACGATCACGTTGAGGCCCATGAACACCTTGATGTCATCCGGATGGCGCCCGGCCTCGACCGCACTGGCACGCACCTTGTCGACTTGGACCTTGGTCGCCGCCTTGTTCTGCCCGCTGATGAATACACATTCGGCGTGCCGCCCGGCGAACAGCAAGCCGCGGTCCGAACTGCCAGCCTGGAACAGCACCGGTGTGCGTTGCGGCGAGGGTTCGCACAGGTGATAACCCTCCACCTGGTAGAACTCGCCGTGGTGCTCGACCTTGTGCACCTTGCCCGGCTGCGCGTACACCCGCGCCTGCGGGTCGTTGAGCACCGCACCGTCTTCCCAGCTGCCTTCCCAGAGTTTGTAGAGCACCTCCAGGTATTCATCGGCCTGGTCGTAACGGCGGTCATGTTCGACCTGCTCGGTAAGGCCCATGGCCTTGGCAGCGCTGTCGAGGTAGCCGGTGACGATGTTCCAACCCACCCGGCCACGGCTGAGGTGGTCCAGCGTGGACATGCGCCGGGCGAACAGATACGGCGGCTCGTAGGTGAGGTTGGCAGTGAGGCCGAAACCGAGATTCCGGGTGACCGCCGCCATGGCCGAAACCAGCAGCAGCGGGTCATTCACCGGCAGTTGGATCGACTCCTTGAGCGGCACATCGACCGAGTTCTGGTACACGTCGTAGACGCCGACGATATCGGCGATGAACAGGCCATCGAACAGGCCGCGCTCCAGGGTTTGCGCCAGGTCGGTCCAGTATTCGATCGTCTTGTACTGGGTGGACGTGTCCCGCGGGTGGGTCCACAGTCCGTGGTTGATATGCCCGATGCAGTTCATGTTGAAGGCATTGAGCAGGATTTTCTTCTTCGCCATCAGATGGTCCCCCGCAGCGGTGGGTTTTCATCGTTGAGGTAGTAATTGCCTACTGCGTGATACTTCCAGCGCACCGGGTCGTGCAGGGTGTGCACGCGGGCGTTGCGCCAGTGACGGTCGAGGCCGTGCTCGGCCAGGGTCGCCTGGCTGCCGGCGAGTTCGAACAAGGTGCTGCCGGCGGCCAGGGAGATTTCGGTGCTCAAGGCGCGCACTTCGGCGACGGCAATCGAGGCAGCCGCCACCGTCTCGGCATTGCTGTCGGCCTGGGCGCGGTCGAGGAATTCGCCGGAGCGTTCCAGCAGCGCTTCGGCGGCGTGCAGGCGGATGCTCAGGTGGCCGAAGCTTTTCAGGGTCAGCGGGTCTTCGGTGGCCTTGTCGTTGCCGGCGTCGATCCATGGGCGGGTCTTGGTGCGCACGAAGTGCAGCGCATCTTCGAAGGCCGCGCGGGCGATACCGGTGTCGATGGCGGCGTGAAGAATCTGCGCCAGGGGGCCGACCGTGGTCGGGCGCTCGAAAGCGCTCTGGAACGGGATCACGTCTTGCGCCGCGACCCACACGTTGTCGAACACCACCGAACCGCTGCCGGTGGTGCGCTGGCCGAAGCCGCTCCAGTCATCGATCACGCTCAGGCCTTCGCTGTCGCGCGGGACAAAGGCGAGGTGCTGCACGCCATGTTCATCCACCACCGAGGTGGGGATACGCTGGGCGTAGATCGCACCGGTGGAATAGAACTTGCGGCCGCTGATACGGAAACCGTCACCGTCGCGGGTGATTTTGGTGACGCGGTCATGGGCGGTCTTGGTGCCCAGTTCCGCCAGGGCGTTGCCGAAACGCTGGCCGGCCAATACTTCGGCGTACAGGCGCTGTTGTTGCGCCGGGCTGCCGTTCACACGCAGCACTTCCAGGGCATAGAAATGGTTTTGCGGGATCTGGCCCAGGGACGCATCCGCCTGGGCGATCAGGGCGATGACCTTGGCCAGGGTGACGTTGGAAACGCCCGCGCCGCCGAATTCCTTGGGTACGCTGATGCCCCACAGGCCGGAGCGCGAGAACACGTCCAGTTCGGGCAAGGGCAGGCGGCGCTCGCGGTCACGCTGGGCGCTGTCGCGGCGGAAGTCTTCGGCCAGGTCGCTGGCGACAATAAGGGCTTGTTCGTCGCTGGTAATGACCGCGACGGGGTGAGAGAAAGTCATGATGTTCTCCAGAGGTCTGGTCGGTCAGATCCAGGAATGGCGAGCCGGCAAGGTACCGTTCAATCGATAGGCGCCGATGGCGTGATACTTCCAGCGCACCGGGTCGTGCAGGGTGTGCACGCGGGCGTTGCGCCAATGACGGTCGAGGTTGAATTCGGCAAGGGTGGCGCGGCTGCCGGCCAGTTCGAAGAGCTTTTCGCTGACCAGCAGCGACACTTCGGTGGTCAGTACCTTGGCCTCGGCCACCGCAATGGATGCGCGCGCAGCGGATTGCGCGGTGATCGGCGCGGCGCTGACCTGGTCCAGCACCTGGCCGGCCTTGCGCAGCAGGGCTTCGGCGGCGTGCAGTTCGATCTTCAGCTTGCCGATGTCGGCGATTACATACAGGTCATCGCTGGCGCGTTCGACCTTGGCGTCGATCCATGGGCGCGAGCGCTCACGCACGAAGGCGATGGTGTCATCCAGCGCGCCACGGGCGATGCCGGCGTCGATGGCCGCCTGGATCAGCTGCGAGACGGCGCCCTGGATAGTCGGGTTTTCGCCGATGCGCCAGTTCTCAACTACCAGCTCCGCGTCCACCGGCACCTGGTCCAGCAGCACGGTGCCGCTGGCGGTGGTGCGCTGGCCGAAGCCCGACCAATCGTCAACGATGCGCAGGCCTTCGGTGCCACGACGCACGAACGCCATGACTTGCTTGCCGTCATCGTTCAGGGCCTTCACGGCCACCCAGTGGGCAAACAATGCGCCGGTGGAATAGAACTTCTGGCCGCTGATCACATAGCCGTCACCCTCGGCGGTGATGCGCGCCTTGAGTTCCAGGGTGTTCTTGGTGCCGCGTTCCGGGCCGCCATTGCCGATGCGCCAGCCGTCGAGGACGCTCTGGAACAGCTGCTTTTTCTGGCGTTCGGTGGCGGCGCCCTGCAACAGGTGCAGGATGCCGAAATGATTTTGCGGGATCTGCCCGAGGGCCGGGTCTGCCGCGCTGATGATTGCGAACACGTCGGCCAGGGTCACGAACGACACCTGCGGCCCGCCGTACTCACGGGGAATGGAAATACTGCCCAGCCCACTGCGGGTGAATTGCTCGATCTGCGCCCACGGCAGCTTGCGTTGCCGGTCGCGTTTGGCGGCTTGCAGGCGTGCAGCCTGGGCCAACTCATGGGCCGCCTTCAGCGCCTCTGCATCGTTGCGCAGCACGGCGGCCGGCAACAGCAGGGGAGCGACATCCAGATCACTCTGGGGGGGTGTTAGAGCCAAGTTAGACATCAGCGCCGCTCCTTGGCTGCACGTAATGCCCTGGCGTTACGCACCGGGGTAATTCTGACCATACCGACCTCGCATTCAATGAAATAAAAACAGAAGAATCAGGAATGTCCGGTGGTCCGGTGTATATACCCTAAGCGTGTTAAATATTTAAATAAACTAACTTTTGGGAATATGCATAGAAGGTCTGTCACCCCGGTTCGCAAGGTGAACCGATAGGGCGTGGCTGATAGATCAGCGCCGTCCCGGCGGGCCGGGACTCTGCCTCACTGGCGATGCGCAGGGTGCGGGCGGGCGCCCAGCGTGAATTGTTGCCGACGCGGTCAAGAATGCAGTACGTCACTTCCAGCCGACAGTCGTCTCCCGCTTCGATAATCAGCGTCGAAGGCACCCATACCTGTACCGCCAGGCCGACTTCCCTGGCCCGGATTTTCGGCAGATCCAGGCGCACATCGCCCCAGCGCAAGGTGATGGCATCGCCGGTGGTCATGTGCAGGTAGGGCTCGATGGTCAGGGGAATACCGCGCCGCACCTGGCTGGCGTTGACGCCGTAGCGGCGGATGGTGTCGGGCAGGCCCACGGGGGCGAGGTTCTGGTTTTCGTCACAGCAAAGGGGCGAGGGCTGGCCGCCTGGGCAAAGGGTCTTTACACGCACTCGCGTCACGGCGGAGCGAGCAGGGGTGTGGCCGACTTGCATGACTTGGTAATGCACCTGCGTCGGCCCCTCCAGTACAAAACTCTCTGGTACCCGCAGGTGAGTGAACTCGCCGATCTTGCCGCTGGTGATCCGACGTGAAGCGGCGAAACAGTTGTTCCAGAACAGCTCGATCAGGTCGCCTTCATCCATGCCGGGATACGGTGGGATGTCGACCTGCAAGTGCGCAGCGGCCAGGGCATTGATGCCATTGCCGACGGCCTGGGGCAGTGTCGGGGCAGTGAGCAGGGGGTGCGTCATAAGTAATCTCCTTGATGCAGCCAGCAGCAATCGCTCCGGACCTTTGGCGCAGGTGCGCGCGGTGGGCCGAACGAAACGATTCAGTGAATAGCCGGGATAGGATCCAATCCTCTGGGTGCTAGATAAGAGGGTTGGCCGAGGGGCGTCAATGGCGGCAAAGGGCTAAACGGCGGTGTTGGCGTGATTCAGAAGGGTCTGACTGAGGCGGGGATATTCAGGCGGGTGTGGTCGGGTGTTTTTCAGGTTGGAATGAGGACTTCGTGTAGGAACAGGCTTGTGTGCGCGCTGGCTTGCCTGCGAAGGCGTCGCCACGGTGAGACAGGTCACCGAGGTGGCTGCGTCGCAGGCAGGCCAGCACCCACACAAAGCCTCAGTGGGCGAGGAATTTACTCAGGAACTGCTTGGTACGCTCTTCCTTAGGGTTGGCGAACAGTGCCTTGGCTTCGCCTTGTTCCACGATCACGCCCTTGTCGAAAAAGATCACCCGATTGGCCACATCGCGGGCGAAGCTCATCTCGTGGGTGACGATGACCATGGTGCGGTTTTCCTCGGCGAGGCTGCGAATGGTTGCCAGCACTTCGCCCACCAACTCCGGGTCAAGGGCCGAGGTAGGTTCGTCGAACAGAATCACCTCCGGCTCCATGGCCAGCGCCCGGGCAATGGCCACGCGCTGCTGTTGGCCACCGGACAGGCGCCGTGGGTAGGCGTCTTCCTTGCCCGCCAGGCCGACCCTGGCCAGCAGCTTGCGCCCCAGCGCGACAGCGGCCTCGTGGGGCATCTTCTTGACCACGGTGGGGCCTTCGATGACGTTTTCCAGCGCGGTGCGATGGGGGAACAGGTTGAAGCTCTGGAACACAAAACCCACGTGCTGGCGCAGGCGCCGCACCTGGCTCTGTTGCTGGTTGATCGGCTTGCTGGTGTCGATCTCGATGTCGCCCACCTTGATGCGCCCGCTGGTGGGTTGTTCGAGGAAATTCAGGCAGCGCAGGAAGGTGGTCTTGCCGGAACCGCTGGGGCCGATGATGGCGATGACTTCGCCTTCCTTGACCTCAAGGTCGATGCCGTTGAGCACCACCTGACCCTTGAATTGTTTGGTCAGTTTTTCAACCACGATCATGCTTCAGGACTCCAGGTCATGCCGGTTGACCCGGTCTTCCAGACGATTCTGCAAATGCGCCAGGATGCTCGCCAAAATCCAGTAGATCAGGGCTGCGGACAGGTACATGGTGAAGATTTCGAAGGTCCGCGCAGACACCAGTTGGGCCTGGCGGAACAGCTCGGGCACCTGGATGGTGGCGGCCAGCGCCGTGTCCTTGACCAGCGAAATGAAGCTGTTGCCCAGTGGCGGCAGGGCTGTGCGCATCGCCTGCGGCAGGATGGCCCGGCGCAGGGTCTGCGCACGGGTCATGCCGATACTGGCGGCGGCTTCCCACTGGCCACGCTCGATGGAGCCGATGGCGGCGCGCAGGATTTCACAGGCGTAGGCGGCCATGTTCAGCGAAAAGCCGATCATGGCCGCCGGGATCGGATCCAGCTCGATGCCCACTTGCGGCAAGCCGTAGTAGATCAGGAACAGCTGTACCAGCAAGGGCGTGCCGCGAAAGAACGACACATAGACTCGGGCGAGCCAGCTCACCAGCTTGAAGCGCGACAGGCGCATCAAGGCCAGGCCGAAGCCCAGCAGCAAGCCGAAAAACATCCCGCCGAGGCTGAGGATCACCGTGTAATACGCGCCCTTGAGCAGAAAGGGCGCGGAGTCCAGCGCGAGTTGGAAACCTGCTTCCATTATTGAGTGACGTCAGCGTTGAAGTACTTCTCGGACAGCTTCTTCAAAGTGCCGTCGGCGCGCAGTGTGTCGAGGGCCTTGTTCACAGCAGCCAGCAGTTCAGGCTCGCCTTTGCGCAGGGCAATACCGGCTTCCTGACGGGAGAAGGCAGCACCTGCAGCAGCGGTGTCCTTGGCTTTCTTGGCATATTCCAGGGCGGCCAGGCGGTCAATCAGAATGGCGTCGACACGGCCGATGCGCAGGTCCTGGAACTTGGTTGGGTCATCGTTATAGGTTTTGACGATGGCCTTCGGTTGGTTTTCCTTGAGCCATTGTTCGTAGTTGGTGCCCAGGCCCACACCGATTTTCTTGCCAGCCAGGTCGTCGGCAGTCTTGATGGTGTCGACGTTTTTCGCCAGGGTCAGCGCCTGGATACCGGAGACGGTGTAAGGCGTGGAAAAGTCGTATTTTTGCTTGCGTGCATCGGAGATGGTCACTTGGTTGACCACGGCGTCCAGACGCTTGGATTCCAGGGCCGCGAGGATGCCGTCCCATGGCGTAGCTTGCAGCTTGACCTTCACGCCCAGCTCCTTGGCCAGTGCTTCGGACAGCTCCACCTCGAAACCGGTGAGCTTGCCGCTTTCATCGACAAAGCTGAACGGTGGGTAGGTGCCTTCCAGGCCGATCTTGATCTCGCCTGCTTTCTTGATGTTATCCAGCTGCTCGCCAGCCACTGCCTGGCCGAGCAGGCCAGCCCCGAGTGCCAGGCCCAAAGTGCCAACCAACAATGTGCGACGAAATACAGAAATAGTCATGAAGAGCCCCTGTGTTTTTATGGTGAGCGAAGCAGGTGACGCAGTAGTCGTATCCTGCCTTAAAGCGCGTAGCGCGTCTTCGCCTACGGCGCGACTATAAAGCGGGTTTTTAAGACTTGAAAATAATATAAATATAAATTGTTATTCGATTATTGAATATACGACCTATTTAATGTGGGAGCTGGCTTGCCTGCGATAGCGGTGCAAAGGTCAGCACATCTGTAACTGACAGACCGCCATCGCAGGCAAGCCAGCTCCCACATTTTTTAGTCCGCTTTTATTCAATTGAATACCGAGTTGTAGGCAAATAACGCTGGCGCCCCGCCGGTATGCAGGAAAATGATCGGGCCGTCCTCAAACCGCTGGCGTCCGATACCGTCCAGCAACCCCGCCATGGCCTTGCCAGTGTAGACCGGGTCCAACAGCAGGCCTTCCTGGCTCGCCAGTAACTTGACCGCAGAGAGCGTGCCGGCGTTCGGTTCGCCGTAGCGCGGGCCGAAATATTCGTCCCACAGGATCACGTTGAAGGCTTGGGGAACATCCACACCCAGCAATTCGGCGGTGCGCTCGGCCAGGCCCTGCACTTTCGGGCGTTGGGCTTCGTCGGTTCGCGACACGGTCACGCCAATCACCGGCAGGTTCGGCAACACTTCGCTCAAGGCCAGGGCCAGTCCACTGTGGGTCCCCGCGCTGCCGGACGCCAGCACTACGGCGGAAAACGCGATGCCGCTGGCTTCGATCTGCGCCGCCAGCTCTAGCCCGGCGCGCACGTAACCCAGGGCGCCCAGGGCGTTGGAGCCGCCAATAGGCACCAGGTATGGTTTCTTGCCGTTGCTGCGCAGGCGGTCGGCGAGGGCGTTGAGCTGGTCGTCGACGTTGTCGAGGTTTTCCACCAATTCCACTTTGGCATCGAACAGCTCCAGCAGCAGGCGGTTGCCGTTGCCCAGGTAGTTCAGGTCGTCGGTGCCGGTGGGGTTCTCGAGCAGAGCGACGCAGCCCAGGCCGAGTTTGGCGGCCAGCGCAGCGGTCTGGCGCACGTGGTTGGATTGAATCGCGCCGGCGGTCACCAGGGTATCGGCGCCCTGGGCGATCGCGTCGGCGGCGAGGTATTCGAGCTTGCGCAGCTTGTTGCCGCCCATGGCCAGCGGCGTGGTGTCGTCACGTTTTACGTAGATGTCCCTGCCCGACCAGGCCGACAGCCGCTCGAGTTTTTCCAACGCAGTGGCGCCGCCCAACAGTTCCAGGCGGTTAAAACGGTCGAGCTGTTGTTTGATCATGGCTACGCACGGTTGCTAAGTGATGGGGCGACTATAGGCAGGCACTTTTCATCGGGCAACCGCCAATCGCTTATTCCGGATGGTTCTTGATATCACACCATTGGTTCTTAAGGGCGGCCAGGGTGCATACCGTAAAGTGAGCGCCATTACGTCAGGAGTGAATACCGTGAGTGAGCGTTCCAGTCATTGGCAATTACAGACCATCGTCAGCCAGTTGCGCGGCGCCCGGGACCAGTGGCGAACGCGCAATGGGCGATTGAGTGGCGAGCATGGCGGCCGCGAGTTGCCCTCGCGCGAAGCCGTGGCGCAGATCCTGGAGTCGCTGTGCGGCGCGCTGTTCCCCATGCGCCTGGGGCCGGTGGACCTGCGAGAAGAAAGCGAAGATTTCTACGTCGGCCACACCCTGGATGTGGCGCTCAATGCGTTGCTCGCCCAGGCCCGCCTGGAGTTGCGTTATGCCGCGCGCCAAGGCGGCCAGGATGACAGTGCTGTCGACGCCCACGCTATCCGACTGATCCAGGATTTCGCCCTGGCCCTGCCGTCCCTGCGCAGCCTGTTGGACACCGACGTGCTGGCCGCCTACCACGGCGACCCCGCCGCTCGCAGCGTGGATGAAGTGCTGCTGTGCTACCCCGGGATCCTGGCGGTGATTCACCACCGCCTGGCGCACCACCTGTACCGCGCCGGTTTGCCGTTGTTGGCGCGCATCAGTGCCGAGATCGCCCACTCGGCCACGGGGATCGATATCCACCCCGGTGCGCAAATCGGCCCGAGCTTCTTTATCGACCACGGGACCGGGGTGGTGATCGGTGAAACCGCGATCATCGGCGAGCGGGTGCGCATCTACCAGGCCGTGACCCTGGGTGCCAAACGCTTCCCGGCGGATGAGGACGGGCAGTTGCAGAAGGGCCACCCGCGTCACCCGATTGTCGAGGACGATGTGGTGATCTACGCCGGCGCAACCATCCTGGGGCGCATCACCATCGGCAAGGGCTCGACCATTGGCGGCAACGTCTGGCTGACGCGCAGCGTGCCGGCGGGGGCGAACATCACCCAGGCGAATTTGCAGCACGATGATGGGACACAGAAGTAAGTGTTTTGAGTCAGTCGTCGAGCCGACTCAGTGACAGGCGGGTCTGCTCGCGCAGCCATTCCTTACGGCGCTCTGCCAGGTCGTTGTAGACCTGGTTATAAAGCGCTTCGGACATGACCTGGTCGGGGATGACCCGGTCCTCTATTTGCAACTCTTCTACTATTTTTTTCAGTTCCAGGCGCCTTTGTGCTTTTTGGTCGTCGCTCAGATCCTGGGCTTGGGCAAACGCTTTTTGCTCGCTGTCCAAGTCGTCGAAGAGTATCAACCGTTGGTTGGCGCTCTCTTCATTTGCCGCATAGTCTTGCGGGTAGCGATCCTTAAGAAGGTTTTCCCAATACGGCTCTTTCAGCATTTCGTCCACTAACCCGTCGCCTTCACTCAGTGCCTGCACGGCGGCGAGTGCATGGGTGATACTTTCTTCAGGCACGTTGGCTGTGTCGCGATACACCATATTGTCGCTGATCCAGGGCAGCTTGAGCCTGCGAGACAAGCGCGTCTGGTAGGCCAGGTAAACGCCCACTTCATCAACCGTGCCGGGTTGGCCGTCGACCATCTGGCTGTTAAATCGCAGACCCTGCCCGCCTTGATTGACAGGTTTGATACGGTTGGCAATGTCCGAGCGGATAACATCGTTCAACAGTTTGAGCCTTGCGGCGCCCCTGGCCAGTACCACTAGCTCGCCTTCCCGTTCGGCGAGCGTTTTGCTGTAACGTTCCGCGCCACGGGCGGTCACCTTGATCCCCATTTCGGTGAAAATCTGACTACCTGCATCAGGGCACAATCCTGGAAAAGTGGACATGCGAAATAGTGTGTCACGCAGCACTTGGTCGTCATGCATGCTCGACAACATGTACCGCACCTGGGAAGTCAAAATGGGGGTGTTCTGTGCGTAGCGCAGTTCATCCTCCGGGTCTTCGAAAAACTCCGGTGGCTCCAACTTTTTGATGACTTCGAAAAAGCCCTGCGAGCCGTGTTCTTTCTCCAGGTCGTCCCATATTTCGTTGTACTTCTCTTGGTTTTCGTCGCTTAACTCGTCAACCCAGAAGTCGGAGTTTCCCTTAGGGGGGTAGGTGCGATGAGGGTCGATCCCGAAATCGGTTTTATACTCGTCCCAGAGATCTCTTGCTGTTGCGTCCAGGGTTAAACGGTCCAGTCGAGCATAAACAACGATAAACGCCTCGTCGGAATGCCTGGCGACCTCGGGAATCGTGGTGATGGGGTTGCCTTGAAGCTGCAGGGTAAACAGCGCGTCTCGGTCCTGCGCGAAGAGCCCTGCTGGCCATTCGCTGATCCCGGTATTGGATAAATCCAGCTCTATCAGATCGGGCATCTTGCTGATATCCGGAACTCGGCCCAGCGGGTTTTTCGCAAGGTCCAACCGACGCAGCCGCGTCAGGTTGCTCAGTTGTTCGACGCTCGCTGGGTTCAAGACAAGCGTGTTGTCGCTCAGGTACAGCTCTTTGAGCAACTTCATATCTGCAATGGCGGGAGGTAGGCTTTCCAGGCTGTTAAAAGACAGGTCCAGCTCTTGCAGATTGGGAAAGTGTCGTAAAAAATCAGCGTGTCTCGTAGAGAAGTTGCATTCACTCACTACCAGATTTGTGACCCGCTCCAGATTGATGGGCAGCGAGGGTAAATCGTCCGGTAATAGAATTTCACTGAGGTCCAGTGTGACTGACCTGTCTTGCGAGCCAGAGGTGTCGTACAGTTTTGTATAGCCCTCGCGCCAGACATTCTTCAGTTGCTCGGCAAAGCGGGTTCTGAACTCTCGTGTGATCGCTTCCAGCCGACTGCCGGCCTCCCCCTTGGTAGGGGAACTGATGTACGCCGCCATCGCCGTGTCAAGGGCTTTTCCTTCCGTTTCTGCGTGCTCCAGTTGCTGCAATACTTCTGGACTTTCGGCCAACCGGGCAAAGTGTTTTACCCCGTGCTCGGACATGTGTGGGAGCAAATGCTTGATGCGCCCCTGCAACGTAACGGGCGTGACCTCTACCCCGCGAAGGGTGCTGGTGTTTCCACCTCCCAACAGTCTGAGTGTTTCAGGTTCGGCGCGCGCCCGGATCGGCGGCTCGGTCATGGTCAGGCGGCGTTGCGAAGGGGCTGTGGTTTTCTCGATCAACCAGGCGCGCAATCGGTCGGCATCGAGAAAGCGCTTGTCCGCAGGCAGTGCCTGGAAGATTGCACTGTAGAAGTCGGTCGGCCCTTGGATCAGTTTGTCTTGAGCGTCGAATAATCGGTATTGCCCATTTCGGTTGCGTACCAGTATCCGAAGGGTTGCGGCATCCTCTGCACCCACCTGAGTGCGCAGGTCGCCTGTCGGGGTTCTCTCGCGGACTAAAATGCGCAGGTTCGCCAGCCCGTCGGAATGAAGCCTCAGCGTGTTGAGTATCAGGCTTTCAGCCTGCGCCGAGGGGGCATCTCCTTTAAGGATCTGTTCGAACATGCGCGAGCTGGTGGTCTCGAAATTCAGTTCCCGGGCCTGGTTTTGCACGTCCAGAGGCAGACGCTTTTCTTCGCTCATGATGCGCAGGTGGCGACGACGAGTATGGGCGAGCAGGCGCTGGGCGACGCTCAGAGGCAAATCGGGGTAACGAGTGCGAAGCAATTGGACATCAGGGGCATCGCTGACCTCCTGCCGGGCGTAGAGGCTGTGGCAGAGGGTTTCACTCTGCCCTTCTATGTACGCAGCCAGTCGCTCGCGCAACGCTTGTTCGCGTTCTTCTTCGGGTAGCAACTCGCCCAGCAGAGCGGTGATTTGCTGCTCATCAAGGAAACCTACGACTTTGTCTGGCAACTTGCCTGACATCACATCGGCAATGCTGAGGAGCAATGCATCGTTGCCAAGTGCGGTTGCATTGCCATAACGCCTTGGGGTCCCTGAAAGGTCGGAACGTGGATACACCAGCAGGGCTTTGTTTTTGGGCCAGCCCTCAAGCTCGGTGACCATTTGTTCGAACCAGTCAGACGAGGGGTCAAGGGACCGCCCTGTGCGAATGTTGTCAACGCTGGTGGTTATCTGTTTTTCGTGATTAAAGCGTTTCAGGGTGTCGGCCAGCAGCGGGGGTGTCGGTTCGTTGTTGATATACATGTGGCGAATTGCCCCAAAATCAACGCCGCTGATGAGACGAATCTGTTCAAGTTCGCCAGCGCTCAGGTTGGCCGTATGTGGGCCGAGACGGCGCAACAACCGTGTGTTGCTCCACATTCGTGGTTGCTCGCCTTGAATCACACAGGCACCACTGCCGTTCAGCGAGGCAGAAGGGGTATAGGCTTCTGCGCGCTTGGGGTGAGCAACGCGGAAGGCTTGAGTGGTGGGGTCCTGCGTTATCTCATAGTGGTTGTTCTCGACCTTCGCTATCTGCTTGCCCTGGTGGTGGTACAAGCCATTGTCTGCAGGCGAGCTGTCCTTAGGCAGGCGCGTGCTTTTGTGCTGGTAAGGCTTCAGGTCGGGGTTCCATAAACGGGTTTCGCCGGAACGCAATTGCACCCGTTGAAGTTGGTCCGTGAACGATGACAGTTTGACTTTGGCGACCTCTGCGATCTCTCCCCCTTTTACGAATAAAAGGAACTGGATCACGCTTTCTGCGACCGATAAGACATGCTCCCACCCCAGGGTCTGCAGGCCCTCGGCCCAGTCCACTATGCCTTCGAAAACGTCATCGAGTATTTGATAGGCGGTGTAGGCCAACATCAGTTCACCCAAAAAGGGCACGAATGGCGTGATGACCTGAAGGGCTGCGTTGAGAATGTCCGAGAACATTTTTTCCAGGTTGTCCCACCATGCCCAGCGGGCCATGCGGTCGGCGTAGTGGGTGGAAATTGCAATTTGCCGGGCATCACTGATCAGTTTGTTGAGCTTGACCCGGTACAGATAGTGCCAGAGGCTGTTCTGGTTGGGGTCAGCGTCACGATTTTGCGAGTCATCCCGAATGGCCACGATGCGAAACCGCAGGTTGGGCGTCTCAATCGGGTCTGCACGCCAGTTGGGGCGGCCGTCATTCGGGGCTCTTTCGTGGAAGCGTACCTTGGAGAGCAGCGCATTGAGCTGGCTGAAGAATGCGCCGCGTTGCTCATGGGCGACGAATTGGCTGAAGAACTGCTGGTAGCTGATCCGCGGCGAACCTGCTTTAGGAACCCGGTCACGCAACTGGCTGGTCAGCTCCTTGAGGAACTCATGCGAGTAAGCATATTCCTTGAGGGGGTGGGCAGGGTCCTCGGGAATGTAGACCAGCATTCTGCGAGGGCCAGCGTCCGTTGGCTTGGGCGCAATAACGAATATTCCGGTCAGGCGCGTATCCAGCAGATCCAGGGTATACAGGTCGAGCGACTGTCCGCCCAGTTGCAGGGGGCCCTCTTTTTGGAGCAGGCCTTGAATGAGTGCGAAGCTGTCCTCGGCGATGTCCTTCCTGGCCAATGCCATATGGGCGGCGCTGGCTAAGCCGGCCTTCATGTTCTCGATGACTTTTTTTCGCAGGGACCTGGCAACCGAGGCACTCTTGTAGCCGAGCGCTACCTCGATGTGCCGTAGATACTGGCCGCCGATATCCAAGTCTCGGCACAGGGCCTTGAAGGTGTTGGCAGTCAACGTTTGCCCGGTCACCTGGTGGGTGAATCTCAACGTTTCGCGTTGTCCTCGTTCGTCCTCCTGGGACAGGAATGTGTAGTCGACGAAGGTTTCCGAGGCCGAAAAATTGTGCAAGGCGGCTTCCAGCAGGGTCGTGGTGCGGGTGGTCACGCCAGGCTGCGTGTTGATTGACCACCACGGCAGTTTGACGGGGGCATAGAGGCGCAGTGAGGTCTGCTGTACATCGATATCGCCGTATTGGCGCAGCGCGTTTTTCAATAGGGGCTCGGCGAAAGCGTTGATGCTGCTCAGGTTTTCGAGCTGTTGATCTACCGCGTTCTGGGTGGACCAATGGGTTTCCATGGCCTGCTTGAAGGGCAGGCGCTGTGCCGCGGCGGCTGCATGACGGTGCTGTTCTGCAATGGCTGGGCGGTGTTGCTTCAAGGCTGTCCGGCGATTTGGCGACGTCTTGAGTAACCAATCGGGCAGTTGCTGTTTGACGAACTCAAAATGAGTCGGTTTAAGTTCCTTCAAAACCAGTGAATGGCTCTTCGGCGTTGCAGACATGATGGGATGACCTCGGAAAGTTTGGGTCATTCAATTGTGTGGAGTTCGTGCGCGATCAGACGGCAAATATTGCTTTGAAGTCGATGAGCGCTCCTGTGCGTTCGTGTTGAACGTTTGTCGCCCCCATCCGTCATACCCTTCCTTGAGCTAGTGTAGGAATTACCTACCATTCAGCCCTGCGATTAGTCCCAGGCCACCTTCCTATGTTTAACTTGAATGTTCGTTCAAGTTAAACCGGTGGTTCGCTGCCCGCTCACAACAGGAGGCTTACCTTTGCTGAGTCCGTTATTGACAGCCACATTCCCTACCCTCGGGGTGCATCGTTCATGAGTGCATCGTCCACCCCATCCAGCGGCCTGGTGCGCATGAATGCGCCCGTTTTCTACTTTGCCGCGAGCTTCATCCTGCTCTTCGGCATCACGGTCATCGCTATTCCGCAACAGGCTGGCGCCTGGCTGCTGGCGGCGCAAAACTGGGCGGCCAATACGGTCGGCTGGTACTACATGCTGGCGATGACCCTGTATCTGGTCTTCGTGGTGGTCACCGCGCTATCGGGCTACGGCAAGATAAAACTCGGTGCCGACCACGACGAGCCCGAATTCAGTTACTTGTCCTGGGCTGGCATGCTGTTCGCCGCCGGGATCAGCATCACGCTGTTCTTCTTCTGCGTGTCCGAGCCGCTGACGCACTTGGTGCAACCGCCCCAGGGCGCGCCAATGAACGCCGACGCTGCGCGCCAGGCCATGCAGATTCTGTTTCTGCACTGGGGCCTGCATGGCTGGGGTGTGTTTGCCTTTGTCGGCATGGCCCTGGCGTACTTCGCCTACCGGCATAACCTGCCGC
The DNA here is from genome assembly GCF_979253545.1 of Pseudomonas sp. AC112. Taxonomy (NCBI): domain Bacteria; kingdom Pseudomonadati; phylum Pseudomonadota; class Gammaproteobacteria; order Pseudomonadales; family Pseudomonadaceae; genus Pseudomonas; species Pseudomonas sp. AC112. Next base: position 1,993,457 of record NZ_CEEDCM010000001.1, on the reverse strand, counting down.
TGGCGCTGCGTTCGGCGCTGTACCCGCTGATCGGCAAGCGTATCAACGGTCCCATCGGTTATGCGGTGGATGGTTTCGGCATCATCGCTACAGTGTTCGGCCTCGGCGCGGACATGGGCTTTGGCGTTTTGCACCTCAACTCCGGGCTTGATTACCTGTTTGGCATCGCCCACACCCAGTGGATCCAGGTCGGCCTGATCACCCTGATGATGGGCGCCGCGATCCTGGTCGCCGTGGCCGGCGTCGACAAGGGCGTGCGGGTGATGTCCGACATCAACATGCTGCTGGCCTGTGCCCTGTTGTTGTTCGTGCTGTTCGCAGGTCCCACCCAGCATTTGCTCAACACCTTGATCCAGAACATCGGTGACTACCTGGGCGCCTTGCCGACCAAGAGTTTCGATGTGTACGCCTACGATAAACCGAGCGACTGGCTGGGTGGTTGGACGGTGTTCTACTGGGCCTGGTGGATCGCATGGTCGCCGTTCGTGGGCCTGTTCATCGCGCGTATTTCCCGTGGCCGCACCATCCGTGAGTTCGTGTTCGGCGTGCTGCTGATCCCGTTGGGCTTCACCTTGGCGTGGATGTCGATCTTCGGCAATAGCGCCATCGACCAGGTACTCAACCACGGGCTGACCGCGCTCGGCCAGTCGGCCATTGATGACCCGTCGATGAGCCTCTACCTGCTGCTGGAAACCTACCCGTGGAGCAAGACCGTCATCGCGGTCACGGTGTTTATCAGCTTTGTGTTCTTCGTCACCTCCGCCGACTCCGGCACCGTCGTACTGTCGACCCTGTCGTCCAAGGGCGGCAACGCCGACGAAGACGGGCCGAAATGGCTGCGGGTGTTCTGGGGCGCGATGACCGCGCTGGTCACCAGTGCCTTGTTGTTTGCCGGCAGTATCGACTCGCTCAAGTCAGCGGTGGTGCTGACCTCGTTGCCGTTCTCGATGATCTTGCTGCTGATGATGTGGGGGCTGCACAAGGCCTTCTACCTCGAATCGCAGAAACAGATCGCCCAGCTGCATTCGCTGGCGCCGGTGTCGGGCTCCCGCAAGGGCACTGGCGGTTGGCGTCAGCGCTTGAGCCAGGCGGTGCATTTCCCGTCACGCGACGAGGTGTACCGTTTCCTTGAGACCACGGTGCGCCCGGCGATCGAAGAAGTGACGGCGGTGTTTGTCGAAAAAGGCCTTAGCGTCGTCACCCAGCCCGACCCGTCCAACGACAGCGTCAGCCTGGAAATCGGCCACGGCGAAGAGCATCCATTCGTTTACCAGGTGCAGATGCGCGGCTATTTCACACCGTCATTTGCACGCGGTGGCATGGGTTCCAAGCAGCTCAACAACCGTCGCTACTACCGGGCGGAAGTGCATTTGAGCGAGGGCAGCCAGGACTACGATCTGGTCGGCTACACCAAGGAACAGATCATCAACGACATCCTCGACCAGTACGAGCGGCACCTGCAGTTCCTGCATTTGGTGCGCTGAGGTTCAGGCCCCACCAGCTCCGACACCAGGGGCTGGTGTCGGTGCTTTACCCGCACAGCCGACACCTGTCGCCTAGGGTGCGCGTGTTCGTCGACGGGCTCGCCGAAATCTTCGTAAATGCCCGCTAAGCCGCGTAGTAGAAGGGTTTCTTAAATTTAATTTCATCCGTCCACGCCGCTGTTTGACGCGGAACTGTCATCTGGCCACTGCGTAATTGTGTGAAGCGTTTGACGCTTTCATTTCAGAACAGTGACGGAGACCGGTACCAATGAAGACGTTATTAAGCCCCATGGTGGGTGCCGCCATGGCGAGCTTTATGCTGTCCGCCCATGCCGATTTTATCGATGACAGCCATGCCGATGTGACCCTGCTCAATCGCTATCTCAACCAGCAGGGGCGTGACGTGGTGAACAGCAACGCCAAGGCCCACAGCATTCGCGATTGGGGCCAGGGTTTCGAGCTCAACTTCAAGTCCGGCTACACCGAGGGGCCAGTGGGTTTTGGCCTGGACCTGCAGGCGTTCTACGGGTTGAAGCTGGACTCGGGTGGCGACCTCAACGACAAGGATCACCAGGGCCGCTACCCCGGCAGCATGTTCCCGCTGGACAACGGCAAATCCGCCGACCAGTTCGGCGTGTTGAGCCCGACGTTCAAGATGCGCTTTGCCAAGGATGAGCTGCGTGTCGGCACGCTCTACGGCAACAACCCGATACTCGCCAACACCGACGGGCGTCTGTACCAGCAGACCAATACCGGTGTGCAACTGGTGTCCAAGGACCTCAGCGACTTCACCTTCACCGGCGGCGATATCTTCAAGACCAAGATCCGCAACGAAACCGGCGACCAGGGCATGATCACCGCCGGCGGCACCAGAGAAAGCGATCGTTTCCTGTTCGGTGGTGCGGATTACACCGGCATTCAGAACACCACGGTCAGCCTGTGGTATTCCAACCTTGAGGACTACTACCAGCAGTTCTTCCTCGGCGCCAAACGCCACGACGCGTTGTCCGTGGGCGCCATCGACACCGACGTGCGCGTGTTCCGCAGCCTGGGTGTGGGCGGCAACGCCGATGGCGACAAAGACTTCGCAGCGGCCGGCCTCTATGGCGACGGTGCGGGCAAGGGTCGCATCAACCAGACCACCGCCAGCTTGCTTGAGAGCTACAGCCTGGACGGCCATACCGTCGGCCTGGGGATCCAGAAGAACAGCGGCGACAGCGACTTCCCTTACCTGGATTCCGGCCTGAACAGCGGCGACAACCGCCAGGGCCCCGGTTCAGGTGCCGACACCCCGGCGCTGACCAACATGCAGTTGAATAAATTTCAACACGCCGGTGAGCGCACTTGGCTTGCGCAGTACAAGTATGACTTCGGTAAGCTTGGCCTCACGGGCCTGACGTTCTCAGCCGCCTATGCCCACGGCGATGACATCCGTACGGCGCAAGGCACTACCAGCGAATGGGAGCGTAACGTCGCCGTGGCTTATCAAGTGCCCACCGGCACCCTCAAAGGCCTGGGTGTGACGTGGAAAAACGCCCATGCCAGCCCCGACATCAGCGGTGCCACCGTGCAAGATGAAAACCGCTTCTATGTGAGTTATGTCGTTCCACTCTGGTAGGTAATTGCTGTAGAACGGAACGGCAGACTTAAGCGATTCAGCTGGTTAAAAGGCCTGGGAATAACCTTATTCCCAGGCCTTATTTGCCAACGTCCAAGAGAGGATTCGATGACTTACATTGCTGCCGAAAACCGCTATGAATCTATTCCGTACCGCCGTGTAGGCCGCAGTGGGTTGGTGCTGCCTGCACTGTCCCTGGGCCTGTGGCACAACTTTGGCGACAGCACCCCGATCGACACCCAGCGCGCCCTGCTGCGCACCGCGTTCGACCTGGGCATCAACCACTTCGACCTGGCCAACAACTACGGCCCGCCCTACGGCAGCGCCGAGATCAACTTCGGCCGTTTACTGCGCGAAGACTTCAAGCACTATCGCGACGAACTGATTATCTCCAGCAAGGCGGGCTGGGACATGTGGCCCGGTCCTTACGGCCAGGGCGGCGGCTCGCGCAAGTACGTGCTGGCGAGCCTCGACCAGAGCCTGCAACGCCTGGGCGTCGACTACGTGGACATCTTCTATTCCCACCGTTTTGACGCCGACACTCCTCTGGAAGAAACCGCCAGCGCCCTCGCCACTGCCGTGCAACAAGGCAAGGCGTTGTACATCGGCATCTCGTCCTACTCGGGCGTGAAAACCCGCGAAATCGCCGCGCTGCTCCAAGAGTGGAAAGTACCGCTGCTGATCCACCAACCGGCCTACAACCTGCTCAACCGCTGGGTGGAAAAAGACCTGCTGGACACCACCGAAGAACTCGGCGCCGGCGTGATCGCGTTCACCCCGCTGGCCCAGGGCCTGCTGACCGACAAGTACCTCAACGGTGTACCGGCGGATGCGCGAGTGAATCGTCCGGGCGGTGGTTCGTTGCAGGCCAAGCACCTGTCCGAAGCCAACATCGCCCACGTGCGCGCGCTCAATGAAATCGCCCAGCGTCGTGGTCAGAGCCTGGCGCAATTGGCGTTGGCCTGGACCCTGCGTGATCCACGGGTGACCAGCGCGCTGATCGGTGCGAGCCGGCCGGAGCAGATTATCGAGAACGTTGGTGCGTTGAAGAACTTGAGCTTTAGCGTGGAAGAACTGGCGGAGATCGATCGGTTTGCCCAGGAAGGCGGGATCAACCTATGGGAAAAGCCGTCTACTGCTGAGTAACCTGGCGTAGCCCGGTCACTGTGGGAGCCGGGCTTGCCCGCGATAGCGGTGTGTCAGCTAATGAATCTGTTGCTGACTCACCGCCATCGCAGGCAAGCCAGCTCCCACAGTGATTTTCAGTGTGTTTGAGAGCTAGAACGGCACATCCCCCAGAATCGTTGCGCGATGCATCACCCGCCGCTGCGGCCGGTAGTCGTCCACCGCGTAGTGCTGCGTTACGCGGTTATCCCAGAACGCCACATCGTTTTCCTGCCAGCACCAGCGGATCGTGAACTCCGGGCGTGTCGCGTGGGCGAACAAGAGCTTCAGGATCGCTTCACTCTCCGCCGGTTCAAGTTCATTGATCTTGGTGGTAAACCCATCACTGACAAACAGCGACTTGCGCCCACTTACCGGATGCGTACGCACCACCGGGTGCGACAGCGGTGGGTTTTTCCTGCGAGTCTCTTCCCAGCGCGCCAGGTCTTCAGCGGTGTTGCCAAAGCGCTCCAGCGGGAAGGATTTGGTGAAGTCGTGAGTCGCCGTCAGCCCATCGAGCAAGCGCTTCAACGGCTCGGACAACGCCTCATACGCCGCAATGCCACTGGCCCACAGGGTATCGCCGCCAAACGCCGGCAGCAGCTTGGCGCTGAGCACCGCGCCGAGCGCCGGGGTGGGCAGGAAGGTCACGTCGGTGTGCCACACGGCGTTGTCACGCACGTCGGTGACGGCGGTGTCGAGGATCAACACTTCAGGCTGTTCCGGCACGTTGGGGTAGATCGGGTGAATGTGCAGGTCACCGAAATTCGCCGCGAAGCGCGCCTGTTGTTGCGGGTTGATGTCTTGGTCGCGGAAGAACAGCACCGAATGGGTGAGCAACGCCTGTTCGATGGCGTCGCGTTGTTCGAGGTTCAGCGGCTGCGTGATATCGATGCCACTGATCTGGGCGCCCAGGGCAGTGCTTAATGGGGTAACGGTCAGGTTGCTCATGCTGTTCTCACTCAATGTGCCTGGCCATGCCACGGCACCCATTTACGCTGCAGGGCCCGCAAGCCCATTTCCATGGCGAAGGCGATCAGGGCGATGACCAGGATCCCCAGCACCACCACGTCGGTGACCAGAAACTGCGCCGCCGATTGCACCATGAAGCCCAAGCCGCTGGTGGCGGCGATCAGCTCGGCGGCGACTAACGTCGACCAGCCAACACCCAGCCCGATGCGCACGCCGGTGAGGATGTCGGGCAGGGCGCTCGGCAGGACCACATGGCGAATCAGCTGCGCGCGGGTGGCGCCCAGCGACTTCGCGGCGCGCAGCTTGGCCGGGTCGACCGTGCGCACGCCGGTGGCGGTGGCGATGGCTATCGGCGCGAAGATCGCCAGGTAAATCAGCAGCACCTTGGACAGCTCGCCAATGCCGCACCAGATCACGATCAGTGGCAGGTAGGCCAGCGGCGGGATCGGCCGGTAGAACTCGATCAGCGGGTCGAGCACACCCCGGGCAATACGATTGGAACCGATGGCAATCCCCACCGGCACGGCGGTCAGCACCGCAAAGACCAGGCCCAGGCCGATGCGGCTGAGGCTCGCGCCCAGGTGTTGCCACAGGGTGGAATCCATGTAGCCCGTGGTCGCCAGCAGCCAGCCTTTTTGCAGTACGGCGGACGGCGGTGGCAGGAACAGCGGTTCAATCAAACCGGTGGCGGTCACGGCCCACCAAATGACCAGCAAGGCGACCAGGGTCAGCACGCTGATCCAGCGGGTGCTCAAGCTGCGTCGCACCGGGACAACTGCGTGCGCCACCGGTTTGGTGGCGGTGGCGGGGAGTTCGTAGCTGCTCATGCGGACACCTGCCGTTGGGAGAACACTTTGCCCAGCACGTGTTCGCGGGTTTCGATAAAGCGCGGATCGGACTTGATCGCCCGCGCCGACTCACCGGCGGCGTAGCGTTGACCGAAGTCCAGGCTCAGGCGTTCGACGATCTGGCCGGGGTTGGGCGCCAGCAGGATCAGGTCGGTGGCGAGAAATACCGCCTCTTCGATGTCGTGGGTGATCAAAAACACCGGCTTGGCCGTGCGCCGCCAGACTTGCAGCAACAGCTCCTGCATCTGTTCGCGGGTGAAGGCATCGAGGGCGCCGAAGGGTTCGTCCATCAGCAGCACGCGAGGGTCGGCCGCCAGCGCGCGGGCCAGGCCTACGCGTTGCTTCTGCCCACCGGAAAGCTGCCAGATGCGGCGGCTGTCGAAACCGGCCAGGTCGACCAGCGCGAGCATTTCCCGGGCGCGCACTTCGCGTTGCGCCTTGGGCACGCCGGCCAGTTCCAGGCCGAAGCCGACGTTGGCCAGCACGTCCTGCCAGGGCAGCAGGGCGTCATCCTGGAATACCACGCCGCGCTCGGCGCTGGGGCCTTTGACCGGCACACCATCGAGGGTGATGCGCCCGGCAGACGGTTCGACAAAGCCGGCAATCAGGTTCAACAGCGAAGTCTTGCCACTGCCGGACGGGCCGAGGGCCACCAGCAATTGCTGGGGCCCCAGGTCGAGTGAAATGTCGGACAGTACCGGTTCTGTGGCGCCTGGGTACTGTGCGCTGATGCGCTCCAGCTGTAGCAAGGCCATCGCAATGAACTCCTGATCAGTTAGTAATGAACTTGGCGCTGACGTAAGGGGCGTAGTCCGGCAGCACGGCTTCGACCTTGCCTTGTTCCTTCAAGAACGTAGCGGTATCGGTCACGGCTTTGGTGGTCGGCGCGCCCAGCAGGGTCACCTGGTCAGCGGCCAACGGGTAGACGTTGCCTTGCAGCAGCAGGGGGATGTCGCTGGCCTTGGCGCCGGAGAGTTTCACCAGCTTGTCGACGTTGCCTTTGTCGGCGAGCCAGGCTTGTGGGTCTTTGCGGTAGGCGGCGTAGGCGTCCAGGGTGACTTTGGCGAACGCGGTGACGATTTCCGGGTGCTTCTCGGCGAAGTCCTTGCGCACGATCCAGGCATCGAAGGTCGGCGCGCCGAACTTGGCCAGTTCGCCGGAGGTGATCAGCACCTTGCCGTTCTCTTTGGCGACGCCCAGTGCTGGGTCCCACACGTAAGTCGCGTCGATATCACCACGCTTCCAGGCGGCAATGATCGCGGGTGGCGCGAGGTTGAGGACGGTCACTTTGGACGGGTCGATGTTCCAATGCTTCAGCGCGGCCAGCAGGCTGTAGTGCCCGGTGGACACAAACGGCACGGCAATTTTCTTGCCGATCAGGTCCTGCGGGCTGTTGATCCCCGAACCGTTACGCGCCACCAGGGCTTCGGCGCCGCCGATCTGGGTGGCAACGAGGAAGGTTTCCACTGGCACTTTGCGGGTGATCGCAGCGGTCAGCGGGCTGGAACCGAGGTAGCCGATCTGCACATCGCCGGACGCGATGGCGGCGATGATGTCGGCGCCATTGTCGAATTTGCGCCAGTCGATTTTGGCGTTGGTGGCTTTTTCATAGGCGCCGTCGGCCTGGGCGACTTTGGCCGGGTCCACGGTGGTCTGGTAAGCGATGGTCACATCCGCCGCCTGGGTAAACAGGCTGGCGCCGGCCAAGGACAATGCGGCCAAGAGGCGCAGAGGGGTAAGCAGTTTCAAGGGGAAGCTCCTCAATCAGGCGGCCGAGGGTCGGCGTGTGAGGAGACTAAATGATCTAAGAATCCGAAAATAAATAATATTTTCGAATTAGCTTATGAGAGGAAATGTGGAATTCGGTCCTCAGGCTGAGGAGAGCAACTGTGGGAGCTGGCTTGCCTGCGATGCAGACAACTCGGTATTCAGATAGACCGAGTTGATGCTTATCGCAGGCAAGCCAGCTCCCACAGGGGACCGCGTAAGGCTTTAGTTGCTGATGGCGAGGATGCTGGCCTGGTACGACCCAACAAACACATCGAAATCGCCCACTTCGTTCTGCTCCAACTCAGCTTGCTGCGCCAGCGAGGTCCGTGCCAGCTCCTCAAAGCGCGCCTGCTCTTCAGCCGGCAACGGCTCCTTACGGAAATGCTCGGCGTGCAACTGGCTCTGGTGCAGGGAGAACTGCGCAAAACTTTCCTTACGCTCGGCCATCGCCGCCAGCACCTGGGCCGAGGGTGTCAGGGACGGGTCCTTGACCTTGGCCATCTGAGCGTCCAGCGCCTGGCTATGCTCGGTAATTCCGTGGCTCTCATCCAGCAAGGCAGCCAGCGGTGCAATCTGTTCCAGCAGCTCGGCAGCCCATTCCTTCATGTCCACCGCCTGGCCTTGGCGCTGCAATTGCAGGCCTGGACGGCGGCCTTCCTTGACCACGCTGAGGAAGTTGGACGTGGCGTTGCCGCACTCGTTGTCGGCGAACAGCGGACTGTCATTCAGCGCGCAGTACAGCAGGAAGGCGTCGAGGAAACGCGATTCTGGCAGGTCGATACCCATCGGCAGGAACGGGTTGATGTCCAGGCAGCGCACTTCGATGTACTGGATGCCACGCGCCATCAGCGCCTGGATCGGCCGCTCGCCGGTGTAGGTCACCCGCTTGGGGCGGATGTTGGAGTAGTACTCGTTTTCGATCTGCAGGATGTTGGTGTTGAGCTGCACCCACTCACCATCCTTGTGGGTGCCGACTTCGACGTACGGCGCGTAGGGCGTTGCCACCGCTTCGCGCAGGCTGTCGGTGTAGCTGCTCAAGTCGTTGTAGCACGGCGTGAGGCCGGCCTGGGCGTTGCTCTGGTAACCCAGGTCGCTCATGCGCAGGCTGGTGGCGTACGGCAGGTACAGGGTGTCGGCGTCCAAGACTTCCAGTTGGTGCGAACGACCGCGCAGGAAGCCGGCGTCCAGCGCTGGGGAGGCACCAAACAGGTACATCAACAGCCAGCTGTAGCGACGGAAATTACGGATCAACGCGATATACGCGGTGGACTGGTAGTCGCGGTCGGTGCCGACGAAACCTTCAGTCTCCTTGAGCAATGGCCACAACGCTTCCGGCAGGGAAAAGTTGTAGTGGATGCCGGCGATGCATTGCATGGTCTTGCCGTAACGCAGGGCCAGGCCCTTGCGGTACACGTACTTGAGCTGGCCGATATTGGAGGTGCCGTAGTAGGCAATCGGAATATCTTCCTCGGCCGGCAACGGGCACGGCATCGAAGGGCTCCACAGGTATTCGCTGCCGAGCTTGGTGTAGGCAAAGCGGTGGATCTTGTCCAGGCTGCTCAGGGTATCGGCCGGGTTGGGCAGGGCGGGAGTGATGAACTCCAGCAGCGATTCCGAGTAGTCGGTGGTGATCTGTTCATGGGTCAACGCGGCGCCCAGGGCTTCCGGGTGGGGCGTTTGCGCCAGTCGACCCTCACTGGTGACACGCAGGCATTCGCGCTCGATGCCGTGCAAGCACTGCTCTAGCAGGGAGAGGTGTTCGCGCTTGCCGAGCAGGGCCAGGCGGCGGTTGAGAAGTTCGCTCAAGTTGGATTCCTTCACGCGTCAGTCGCCCCAATATGGGGGTGGGCAGGACGGTCTACAAGGGTGAAGTTGAAACTGGCGTTATCGCCTGGTTTTGAGTCGATTTGACCCGCCTTTAAAAAGCCTACTTCACTCCATGAATTGGGCTATAGCGTGGCAAGAAAATTCCGACGCTGTTGTCGCAGCGCCGAAATTAACTCAAATCGAGGGTGGGGAGCTATAGGACAGCGAAGGTGCCCTGTGCTTTTGCGACAAGTCTTTCTTCCTGGTACACGTCTGCCTCGACCACCAAGGTGCGGCGGCCCGCGTGAATCACCCGGCTGGTGCACAGCACGTCACCGTCAGACACGGCACGGATGTAGTTGATCTTGCACTCGATGGTCGCGCTCTGCTGGTCGAAACCATGGGAGCTGGAACAGGCCAGCCCCATCGTAATGTCCACCAGGCTGAAAATCGCCCCACCATGGAGCTTGCCCGCGCGGTTGCGCAGTTGCGGCTCCAGGGTCAGGGCCACCTCGGCAACGCCTTCCTCAAGGCGTTGCAGGCGGCAGCCGATCAGTTCGCTGAACGCGCTCTGGGTCAAGCCGGCCGGGATTTCCATCAACGTTTCTTCAACTGTTTGGCGTTGGCGAACAGCGAGGCCATGGCGTTGTTGCTTGGGGCTGCAGTGGCGGTTTCCTTGCGCGGTGCATTGTTTTGCGACTGGCGCGGCGCCGAGCCTGGGCGTGCGCCACGGGCACCGTCGATTTTCTCACCAGGGGTGTCGCTCATGCGCATCGACAGGCCGACGCGTTTGCGTGGGATGTCGACTTCCATGACCTTGACCTTGACCACGTCACCGGCTTTAACCGCTTCCCGTGGGTCCTTGATGAATTTCTCCGAAAGCGCAGAGATATGCACCAAACCGTCCTGATGCACGCCGATGTCCACAAACGCGCCGAAGTTGGTCACGTTGGTGACCACACCTTCCAGGATCATGCCCAGTTGCAGGTCCTTGAGGTCTTCGACACCGTCCTGGAACTCGGCGGTCTTGAACTCGGGACGTGGGTCGCGGCCAGGTTTTTCCAGCTCTTGCAGGATGTCGGTGATGGTCGGCACACCGAAGGTTTCGTCGGTGTACTTCTTGGGGTCCAGGCGCTTGAGAAACGCGGCGTCGCCGATCAGCGAGCGGATGTCGCGGTCAGTCTCGGCGGCGATGCGTTGCACCAACGGATAGGCTTCCGGGTGAACCGCCGAGGCGTCCAGCGGGTTATCGCCGTTCATCACGCGTAGGAAGCCGGCGGCTTGTTCGAAGGTTTTTTCACCCAGGCGTGCGACTTTTTTCAGCGCTGCACGGGTCTTGAACGCGCCGTTTTCGTCGCGGTGGCTGACAATGTTCTGCGCCAGGGTGGCGTTGAGGCCGGAAATACGCGCCAGCAAGGCGACGGAGGCGGTATTCACGTCGACGCCGACGGCGTTTACGCAGTCTTCCACGACCGCATCCAGGCCGCGTGCCAGTTTCAGCTGCGACACGTCGTGCTGGTACTGGCCGACGCCGATGGATTTAGGGTCGATCTTCACCAGTTCGGCCAGCGGGTCCTGCAGGCGGCGGGCGATGGACACCGCGCCACGGATCGACACGTCGAGGTCCGGGAACTCCTTGGACGCCAGTTCCGATGCCGAATACACCGAAGCACCGGCCTCGGAGACCATGACCTTGGTCATCTTCATGGCTGGGTACTTTTTGATCAGCTCGGCGGCCAGCTTGTCGGTCTCGCGGCTGGCGGTGCCGTTGCCGATGGCGATCAGGTCCACCGCGTGCTTGGCGCACAGGGCGGCGAGAATCGCCAGGGTCTGGTCCCATTTGTTGTGCGGCACATGCGGATACACAGTGGCGTGGTCCAGCAGCTTGCCGGTGGAGTCGACCACGGCAACCTTGCAGCCAGTGCGCAGGCCGGGGTCGAGGCCCAGGGTCGCGCGCGGGCCAGCCGGGGCGGCCAGCAGCAGGTCGTGCAGATTGTGGGCGAACACGTTGATCGCCTCGGTTTCGGCGCCGTCGCGCAACTCACCCAGCAGGTCGGTTTCCAGGTGGGTGTAGAGCTTGACCTTCCAGGTCCAGCGCACCACTTCACCCAGCCACTTGTCCGCAGGACGGTTCTGGTTCTGGATGCCGAATTGTTGACCGATCATGCCTTCGCAGGGGTGCATGGTGCCCGGCAACTCGTCACCGACCTTCAGCGCAGAGCTGAGAATGCCTTCGTTGCGACCACGGAAAATGGCCAGCGCGCGGTGGGACGGCATGCTCTTGAGCGGCTCGTCATGTTCGAAGTAATCGCGGAACTTGGCGCCTTCTTCCTCTTTGCCGGCGATGACGCGGGCGCTGAGAATGGCTTCCTGCTTCAAGTAGTTGCGCAGTTTTTCCAACAGGCTGGCGTCTTCGGCGAAGCGCTCCATGAGGATGTACTTGGCGCCTTCGAGGGCCGCCTTGACGTCGGCGACGCCTTTTTCGGCGTCGATGAAGCGTGCGGCTTCGGCTTCCGGGGTCAGCGAAGGGTCGTTGAACAAGCCGTCCGCCAGCTCGCCCAGGCCGGCTTCCAGGGCGATCTGGCCCTTGGTGCGGCGCTTCTGTTTGTACGGCAGGTAAAGGTCTTCGAGGCGGGTCTTGGTGTCGGCGAGCTTGATGTCGCGCTCGAGTTGCGGGGTCAACTTGCCTTGTTCCTCGATGCTGGCGAGGATGCTGATGCGCCGTTCGTCGAGTTCTCGCAGGTAGCGCAGGCGCTCTTCCAGGTGACGCAGTTGGGTGTCGTCGAGGCTGCCCGTCACTTCTTTACGGTAACGGGCGATGAAGGGCACCGTGGAGCCTTCATCCAGTAGAGCGACGGCCGCTTCGACCTGTTGTGGGCGTACACCGAGTTCCTCGGCGATGCGGCTGTTGATGCTGTCCATAAAACCACCTGAAATTCTGAAAAGCAGCTCGCAGGCCCGGAAAACAAGGCCTTGGGAGGCTGGTTGAGCGGCCCGACTGGCGCCGCTGCCTGGGTCAAGAGGCAGCCTATTGACCCTCGAAATCTAAAAAATCACGACACGCGGGTAAAAAAAGTCCCGGCAGCAAGCAGTAACGATCTGACGTTGCCCTGCACGGCGGCGGCGCATTATAACCAGCGTTCTGTCCTTGAGGGGGATTGCGCCAACGGTTGTAGGGCGCGGGTTCGCTGGCGGTAGAGGAAAAATCTGCTAACAATGCACACGGTGCGTATAACGGCAGCTAGGCCATAATGCGCGCCGAGATAAGAGGAGCATCCAATGAGCAGCACTGCACAAACTGCTGAAGGCGAAAAAATTCTCATCGTTGATGACGATCCGGGGCTGAGCAGCCTGCTGGAGCGTTTCTTCAACTCCAAGGGCTACCGTGCCCGCGCGGTGCCGAACACCGAGCAGATGGACCGCCTGCTGGGGCGTGAAGTATTCAACTTGGTCGTACTCGACCTGATGCTGCCCGGTGAAGACGGCCTGACCGCCTGCAAACGCCTGCGCGGCGCGAATAACCAGATTCCAATCATCATGCTCACCGCCAAGGGCGACGAGCTGAGCCGCATCAAGGGCCTCGAACTGGGCGCCGATGACTACCTGGCCAAGCCATTCAACCCTGACGAGTTGATGGCACGGGTCAAAGCCGTACTGCGTCGCCAGGCACCGCCAGTTCCGGGCGCGCCGGGCAGCGAAGACGAAAGCGTCACCTTTGGCGACTACGAGCTGTCGCTGGCGACCCGCGAGCTCAAGCGTGGCGATGAAGTGCACATGCTGACCACCGGCGAATTCGCCGTGCTCAAGGCGCTGGTGATGAACGCTCGCCAGCCGCTGACCCGCGACAAGCTGATGAACCTGGCCCGTGGCCGGGAATGGGATGCCCTGGAGCGTTCCATCGACGTGCAGATTTCCCGTCTGCGCCGGATGATCGAGCCGGATCCGTCCAAGCCGCGGTACATCCAGACGGTCTGGGGCGTGGGTTATGTGTTTGTGCCGGATGGCAATAAAACCAGTTGACCGATGATTTGCAGGGGCGGGACTCCCGGTGTTGGACTCCACGAGGGTCGACGGGAAGCCCGGCGTCTGCAATTCTGCGAGCGCCGCTCGTTCCTGCAAGGTGTCTAGCTGTCTTCTATGAAAACCCCGCTGTGGTTCCCGCAAAGTTTCTTCTCCCGCACCCTTTGGCTGGTGCTGATCGTCGTTCTGTTTTCCAAAGCCCTCACGCTGGTTTATCTGCTGATGAACGAGGACGTGCTGGTGGACCGGCAATACAGCCACGGTGTGGCCCTGACGCTGCGTGCCTATTGGGCGGCTGACCCCGAGAACCGTGAAAAAATCGCCAAGGCCGCCACGCTTGTACGCGTGGCGGGGGCGGGTGTGCCGGAGGGCGAGCAGCATTGGCCCTACAGTGAAATCTACCAGCGGCAGATGCAGGCCGAACTGGGTGAGGACACTGAGGTGCGGCTGCGCATGCATGTGTCGCCAGCATTGTGGGTGCGCGCACCAAGCCTGGGCGAAGATTGGCTGAAAGTGCCGCTGTATCCGCATCCGCTGCGCGGGCAGAAGATCTGGAACGTGTTGGGCTGGTTCCTGGCGATCGGGCTGCTTTCAACCGCATCGGCGTGGATTTTTGTGCGCCAGCTCAACCAGCCGCTCAAACGGCTTGTGTTTGCCGCCCGCCAACTGGGCCAGGGCCGTAGCGTGCGCCTGCCGGTCAGCGATACGCCCAGTGAGATGACCGAGGTGTACGGCGCGTTCAACCAGATGGCGGAGGACGTCGAACAGGCCGGCCGCGAGCGCGAGCTGATGCTGGCGGGGGTGTCCCACGACTTGCGTACCCCGTTGACGCGACTGCGCTTGTCGCTGGAGTTGATGGGCAATCACACCGACCTCACCGATGACATGGTCCGCGACATTGAGGACATGGACGCGATTCTCGACCAGTTCCTGGCGTTTATCCGCGATGGCCGCGATGAAGTGGTGGAAGAGGTCGACCTGACCGACCTGGTGCGAGAGGTGGTGGCGCCCTATAACCAGAACGGTGAACAGGTGCGCATGCGCCTGGAGCCGATCCAGCCGTTTGCGTTGCGTCGGGTTTCGATGAAGCGCCTGTTGAACAACCTGATCGGCAACGCGCTGCACCACGCCGGTTCCGATGTGGAAGTGGCTGCGTATGTGTCTGGCGACAGCGCTGCGCCTTATGTGGTGCTGAGCGTGATGGACCGTGGCGCAGGCATCGACCCGGATGAGTTGGAAGGCATCTTCAACCCCTTTACCCGTGGCGACCGTGCCCGGGGTGGCAAGGGGACCGGCCTGGGGTTGGCGATTGTGCGGCGGATTGCCTCGATGCATGGCGGCAATGTTGAGCTGCGTAATCGCGAAGAGGGTGGCCTTGAAGCGCGGGTACGCTTACCGCTTGGGCTGATGCTACCCCGAGACGCGGTCTAAGCAAGAACGTAGGCCATAACTAGGAGCGGGCTTGCTGTGGTGAGCGGGCTTGCCCCGCGCCGGACTGCGTAGCAGTCCCATTGGACCGGGGTGCCCCCCAGCGGGGGACAACCCCCCCCCACCACGGCAACCCCGCTCCCACATTGGCTTTTCGGTGTTTCAAACGCCGTGCTGTATCAGCCCTTGCCCTTGGTCCGGGTCATATTCGGCCCACCATTCTTCTCCAAATGCTGAATGATGATCCCCGCCACATCCTTGCCGGTGGTGGTCTCAATCCCTTCCAGGCCCGGCGATGAGTTCACCTCCATCACCAGCGGCCCATGGTTGGATCGCAGGATATCCACACCCGCTACGGCCAACCCCATCACCTTGGCCGCTCGCAATGCGGTCATGCGCTCTTCCGGGGTGATCTTGATCAGGCTGGCGCTGCCGCCACGGTGCAGGTTGGAGCGGAACTCCCCCGGCTTGGCCTGGCGCTTCATCGCCGCAATCACCTTGTCGCCCACCACGAAGCAGCGGATATCCGCCCCGCCGGCTTCCTTGATGTATTCCTGCACCATGATGTTTTGCTTGAGGCCCATGAATGCCTCGATCACGGACTCCGCCGCTGTTGCGGTTTCACACAGCACCACGCCGATACCCTGGGTGCCTTCCAGCACCTTGATCACCAGCGGTGCGCCATTGACCATGTCGATCAGGTCGGGGATATCGTCGGGGGAGTGGGCAAAGCCGGTCACGGGCAGGCCAATCCCGCGGCGCGACAACAGCTGCAGCGAGCGCAACTTGTCTCGCGAGCGCGCAATGGCGACCGATTCGTTAAGGGGAAACACTCCCATCATTTCAAACTGGCGCAACACGGCGCAGCCGTAGAACGTCACCGAAGCACCGATACGGGGGATCACCGCATCAAACCCCTCCAACGGCTTGCCCCGGTAGTGGATCTGCGGCTTGTGGCTGGCAATGTTCATATAGGCACGCAACGTGTCGATCACCACCATTTCGTGGCCACGTTCGGTGCCGGCCTCAACCAGGCGGCGGGTGGAATACAGACGCGGGTTTCGCGACAGCACAGCAATCTTCATGCAGCACCTGGGGCAGAAATAGTAGAGACCGGGAACACCGGCTTGTCTTGAACGTACTTGATGCCGGGATTGACCACCAACTGGCCGTCAATCAAGGCTTTGGAACCCAGCAACAAGCGGTAACGCATGGCTTTGCGGCAGGCCAGGGTGAATTCCACTCGCCATACCCGATCCCCCAGCGCCAGCGTGGTGCTGATGACGTAGCGCACCTGCGCATGGCCGTTGGAGCTCTTGATGGTTTTCATCGTCACCAGGGGCGCTTCGCAGCGACGGTGACGCAGTTGCACCACGCTGCCCAGGTGCGCAGTAAAACGCACCCACTGCTCACCGTCGCGCTCAAACGGCTCGATATCGGTGGCGTGCAGGCTTGAGGTGCTGGCGCCGGTGTCGATCTTTGCGCGCAGGCCTGCCACCCCTAGGTCGGGGAGTGCCACCCACTCACGCAGACCCACAACGGTCAAATGGTCAAATGTCTTCAATATGGGTAACCGATCAATTCGCCCAGGCCTGAGGGGAAACCTCGGCCAGGGCCTTGAATGCAGGCTTGGCGAACCAATAGCCCTGCATCAGAAAAATTCCGCAGTCGGACAGGAAGTCACGCTCGCCGGCACTTTCGATGCCTTCGGCGATGACAGTAACCCCCAACTGCTCACAGATTGTGACAATCCCCTGGACGATGACCTGACGAACACGATCCTGATCGACATCGCGGATCAGCGCCATGTCGAGTTTGATCAAGTCAGGTTGGAAATCGGCCAGCAGGTTCAGCCCCGAATAGCCCGCGCCGAAATCATCGATGGCGGTCTTGAAGCCGAATTCGCGGTATTCACGCAGAATATTCGTCAAATGGCGATAGTTATCTACGTGCTCGCTTTCGAGGGTCTCGAAAATCAGCTGGTCCAACGGAAAATTATGCGCGCGAGCCGCCTCCAGGGTGCTACGGATGCACAATTCCGGACGGTACACGGCATTGGGCATGAAGTTGATCGAAAGGTGGGTTTGCATGCCAAGGGCTGCTGCCCCGGCAATCGCCTGGGTTCGACAGCGTTGGTCGAAGCGGTAGCGGTTGCTTTCGTTGACCTGGTCGAGCACCGACAGTGCCCCTTCGCCGTGGGTGCCACGCACCAGGGCCTCGTGGGCAAAGATCGAATGATCCCGCAGGTCTACGATAGGCTGGTAAGCGAACGCAAAATCGAAACCGAGGGGCTCGCTTTGCTGGCAACCCACGCAGCGCTGGTTGGGCGAGGTGAGTGAAAGGGGGAATTCGGTCACAGCATATCCTCGCGAAAACAGGGTGCTACCTGGCGTATCTTAAGTGAGCCTTGGGGTTTATGCGTCGAAGGGTTTCAACGGTAAAGTTGCGACATTTTTCAGAGCGAGGAATTCAAGTGGCTCAAAAGCAGGAAGAGGAAGAAAAGGTCCGTCTGGACAAGTGGCTATGGGCGGCGCGTTTCTATAAAACCCGCGCCCTGGCGAAAGCCGCTATCGAGAGCGGCAAGGTGCATCATCGTGGCGAGCGCTGCAAGCCAGGCAAAGAGCCACGTGTCGGTGATGAGTTGCAGGTTCGTACCGGCTTTGACGAAAAGACTGTCGTGGTTCAGGCGCTTTCCATCGTTCGTCGTGGAGCGCCTGAAGCCCAGGCTTTGTACACAGAGACCGAGGCCAGTATCACCAAGCGCGAAAATGCGGCGGCCATGCGCAAGGCGGGCGCCACCGGCATGACCACCGATGGCAAGCCGAGCAAGAAACAGCGCCGCGATCTGTTCAAGTTTCGCGGCAGCGGCAATGACGACTAGCCTGAGTCGAATGGGCGTTGTGGTGAGCGGGCTTGCCCGCGCTGGAGTGCGCATCGAACCCGCTTTTTTGAGGCCGCTCCGCAACCGAGCGCGAGCAAGCTCGCTCATCACAAATTATTGCGCAGTTCTAATGACGCTCATTCGCCCGACGATTGGTAGTCGTGCAGCCAGCCCGAACACCGGCGCCGTGAGTCGCAGCAACCCAGCCGACACCTTCGCCGCGAACGGCGTGTAATACCCCCACCCCAACGCCAACAGCGCCAACAACACACCGCCGATGTAATCGTCCTGCCCCCAATGGGCACCGGCCACCAGGCGCGGCATCATGAACAATAGCGCCAGGCCCCAGATCACCAGTACCTGGCCGATACGTTTGGCGAACACGGTCATGAACATGCCCCAGATCAACAGGACCGAAGCGTGATCCCCCGGAAAGCTCTGGCTCGAACGGTCCTTCAACTCCCACGTCTTCTCCAACCCTGGGAAGTAGTCGCTCATCTGGATCGCCCCGCTGATCACCATCGACGGGCTGCTGTGTTGCCAGCCCATCTGCGCCGCGAGTTTGGAAAACAGCATGCGGATAAACAACAACAGCAGTAGAACCCCGACAAAGCCTAACAAAGCCTGGCGCACCTGCACGGCCTTGAACACCCATTCACCGCGAATCAGCAGCGCCAGCAGAATCACCCCGACCACCGCATCAAAAGGTCGCAAGCTGGCTACAGCCCACACATGCAACCATGTCGAGTTGGTCGCCAGCGGATCATTGAGCAGGTGAAACAGCCACTCGTCGAAAATCACACACAGCATCTGGCCCGTGGGCCACAGCCAAAAACACAGCAGTCCGATAGCGAGTAGATTGCAAAGAGCCCATCGCCGGAGGTTCCACTTGGCTTGGAACAAACCCGGATTGTTCATAAACTGTCCCTCTTCGCTCTATGAAGCTCTCTGTTTCCAGGAGAAAGCCGCACCAATATGGTGCTAAAGCGTTTAATTCTATAAACCTTGTAATCAATTTGTCATCAATTCAGATACCCAGACCTATGACTGATCTACCGGATACCGACTTCACCCAACGCTTCATCTTCGACGAGACCGACGCCCGCGGCGAACTGGTCTCGCTGGAGCGCAGCTATGCCGAAGTCCTCGCCAAGCACCCCTATCCGGAGCCGGTCGCACAACTGCTCGGCGAGTTGATGGCGGCGGCAGCGTTGCTGGTAGGCACCATGAAGTTCGACGGTTTGCTGATCCTGCAGGCACGCTCCGAAGGGCCAGTGCCGATGCTGATGATCGAATGCTCCAGCGAGCGTGAAATCCGTGGGCTGGCCCGTTACGACGCCGACCAGATTGCTCCGGATGCGACCTTGTCCGACCTGATGGCCAACGGCGTTCTGGCGATTACCGTCGACCCGACTGAAGGCCAGCGCTACCAGGGTATCGTCGATCTGGACGGCGAAACCCTGTCGGACTGCTTCACCAACTATTTCGTGATGTCCCAGCAGGTGGGCACCAAGTTCTGGCTCAACGCCGACGGCAAGCGCGCCCGTGGCCTGCTGTTGCAGCAATTGCCGGCCGACCGCATCAAGGATGACGATGAACGCACCGACAGCTGGCGCAAGCTGACCGCCCTGGCTGGCACCCTGACGGCTGAAGAGCTGCTGGGCCTGGACAACGAAACCATCCTGCATCGCCTGTACCACGAAGAAGCCGTGCGCCTGTTTGACGCACAGGGCCTGCGCTTTCATTGCAGCTGCTCCCGCGAGCGCTCGGCGAACGCGTTGGTTAGCCTGGGCCTGGAAGATGCGCAGGAATTGGTCGTGGAGCATGGTGGCCATATCGAGATCGACTGCCAGTTCTGCAATCAGC
Source organism: Pseudomonas sp. AC112 (assembly GCF_979253545.1). Classification (NCBI taxonomy): domain Bacteria; kingdom Pseudomonadati; phylum Pseudomonadota; class Gammaproteobacteria; order Pseudomonadales; family Pseudomonadaceae; genus Pseudomonas; species Pseudomonas sp. AC112. Next base: position 1,973,600 of record NZ_CEEDCM010000001.1, on the reverse strand, counting down.
GCTACCTGTTCGACGCGGCTGATGTAGCCCAATTGTTCGCCGGTGCAGGCATCGACACCCCTTCCGACACCCGCCACTAAAACGTTTAAGCACAGGTGAATCACCTGACAAATGCCGGATTAGCGCTGTTCTGACGGGAGGGCCCTACTCTTTTTGGGCTTTTCTGGCATAATCCGGCCCACTTTTTTCGCGGTAGTAGTGCGCAACTTTCTACTACAAAACGTTTGGAGCACTCGGCCATAGGCCGACGGGGAACCTCATGACGCAAGCCAATAACGCCGTATACACCGATCTGAGTGTTGACGATCTGGTCAAAGAAGCCCTGCAGCGCGGTGAAGGCGTGCTTGCCGATACTGGCGCGCTGGTTGTCGAAACCGGTCATCGTACCGGCCGTTCGCCGGTCGACCGTTTCATCGTTGAAGAGCCTTCCACCCAGGACTCCATTGCCTGGGGCCCGATCAACCGCAAGTTCCCGGCCGACAAGTTCGATGCCCTGTGGGCGCGCGTCGAGGCATTCAACAACGCGCAAGAGCATTTCGTTTCCCATGTTCACGTAGGGGCTGCCGAAGACCACTACCTGGCCGTGAAAATGACCACCCAGACTGCGTGGCAGAACCTGTTCGGTCGTTGCCTGTTCATCAACCCGGCACAGTACAACCCGGCTGGTCGTGAAGAGTGGCAAGTGCTCAACGTGGCCAACTTCGAGTGCGTGCCAGAGCGTGACGGCACCAACTCCGACGGTTGCGTGATCCTCAACTTCGCACAGAAAAAAGTCCTGATCGCCGGCATGCGTTACGCCGGTGAGATGAAAAAAGCCATGTTCTCGGTGCAGAACTTCCTGCTGCCGGCTTCCGACGTACTGCCGATGCACTGCGCCGCCAACATTGGCGAAGCAGGCGACGTGACCTTGTTCTTCGGTCTGTCGGGCACCGGCAAAACCACCCTGTCCGCCGACGAGAGCCGTTACCTGATCGGTGACGACGAACACGGCTGGGGCGAAGGCGTGGTGTTCAACATCGAAGGCGGTTGCTATGCCAAGTGCATTGACCTGTCCGAGAAGAACGAGCCGGTCATCTGGAAAGCCATCAAGCACGGCGCCGTGCTGGAAAACGTCGTGATCGACGACGCCAAGCACGCCGACTACACCAACGTCAGCCTGACCCAGAACAGCCGCGCGGCCTACCCACTTGAGCACGTTGCCAAGCGTTCCGAGAAGAACCTGGGCGGCGAGCCAAACGCTGTGATCTTCCTGACCTGCGACCTGACCGGCGTACTGCCGCCCGTGTCGATCCTCAGCGAAGAACAAGCGGCCTACCACTTCCTGTCCGGCTACACCGCACTGGTGGGTTCGACCGAAATGGGTTCCGGCGGCGGCATCAAGTCGACCTTCTCCACCTGCTTCGGCGCACCGTTCTTCCCGCGTCCGGCTGGCGAGTACGCTGAGCTGCTGATCAAGCGCATCCGCGGCTTCGGCTCCAAGGTCTACCTGGTGAACACCGGCTGGACCGGCGGCGGCTACGGCGTCGGCAAGCGCTTCAACATTCCGACCACTCGTGGCGTGATCGCAGCGATCCAGAGCGGCGCGTTGATCGGTGCAGAAACCGAACACCTCGACACCATCAACCTCGACGTACCGCTGGCTGTACCAGGCGTCGAGACTGGCCTGTTGAACCCACGTAATACCTGGGCCGACAAGGCAGCCTACGACGAAGCGGCGAAGGCGCTGGCCGGCCTGTTCATCGAAAACTTCAAGAAGTTTGAAGTGAGCGATGCGATCAAGGCTGCGGGTCCTAAGTTGTAAGCTTCGAGCGTTGTGAAAAAGCCGCCCCTAGTGGGCGGCTTTTTTGTGGGCGCAATATTAGTCGGCGATATGCAAGACCACGGCGCCGACCAGTACCAGCACAACCCCCAGCGCTTGCACCGCCGACAACCGTTCCTTGAAAAACACAAAGCCCAGAATCGCCGCAATCCCGCCCGACAACGTACTGATCACCGTCACCACCGAAACCGACCCCGCCATAGCGCCCCACGAAAACGCCGAGAAGCCACCCAGGTTCATCAAGCTCGCCCCCGTCAACGTCGCACAGTTTTTCAGCGGTGGGATTTTCAGGCCGTCCTTGATCTTCAGCACCATCACCACCAGTACGCACAGGCCCACCAGGTAACCCAGCCACAACATGGTGATCGGCCCCAGCGCCGGCAGTGTGTAGCGGCCCTGCAGCCAGAAGCTGGTGCCGTACAGCAACGCAGCGAGCATGGCGTAGGCGATGGACAGGCGTGGGTTGTTGTGGGGGACGCCGTTGTCCTTGTGGATGCTGGAAAGGGTCACGCCGATGACGCACACGGCGATGCAGCCCAGTTGCGTCAGGGTGATGTGTTCGCCACTGGCCCAGGACAGCAGTGTGGTGACGACGCCGTAGGACGTCACCAGCGGCGCCACGATGGCGGCCTTGCCCAATGCGAAGGCCTTGGACAGGGCGAGGGCGCCGGACACGGTGAGCAAGGCCGCAGCGATGCCCAACAGCCAGGCGCTCAGTGGGGCATCGAGAGACTTGAACAGGGAGCTTGGAAGCATGACCAGCAGCAGGGTCATGATCAGGAGCCCCAACGCTTGCCCGAAGTAAACCGCACGTTTAACGCCTACGGCGCGGGCGTTGAGACCCACGAGAAAATCCGTGCCGCCCCAGAGCAGGGCGGCCAGCAGGCCCATTGTTACGTCCATGTAAGGTCCTTTGAAGGCTTAATTTCCTGTAGGAGCCCGGCTCGTCGGCGATGGCGGTCTTAGGAGCCTCATCGCTGGCAAGCCCAGCGCCCGCAAGGGGCGGCGTGTCAGCTCAGGTTTTCTAGCGTCTGCGTGTCCCAGCTGTGGGTCTTGATGGCCAGGTAAAGCATGCCGATGGTCAGCGGCACTTTTTCGCCCCGCCCCTTGGCCCGGCGTTTGAGGAACACATCGAACACCGGCGGGTTGAAGTAACGATAAGTGTCGTAGTCGCCCAGGTCGAGGGCAAATTCCTGTTCCAGCGCTTCCATCAGTTGCTTGGCGTCGCTGCCGTCACAGCCGAGGTCGAAATTGAGTGAGGTTTGCAGGCGGATCGTCTTGTGTTTCGGCAGGCCGATTTCTTCATGCAGCAGTTGCAGGAGTTGCTGCATGACGGGGTCTTCGGGGAGGTTGGGGGCGAGGTTCATGGTGGGGGCACGCAGGAGTAGTTGAGAGGGCTTATTGCGCCTGGGGCGGTATTTGTTGCGAGTGATGAAGAGTGCCAAGCCTATCAAGATTAGGGCCAGAGGTAGGAGTTGGATGTTAAGGAGGATGACCACGTGGGGTCGCCACAACAACAGGACTAACCCCGTTACGATAAGGGTAGCGGCGAAACGCTTTCTGAACGTGCAAACAGTGATTTTGAAATACAGGAGTAGAGAGAGGGCAAAGAACAGCGCTGCTTGTAGGTAAAGCCATTCACTCTGGTTCATTTAAGTGCACATGCATTGAGAGGCTTGAACGCTGAGGTCTTTGCATCTAGCCAGCCAAGAACGGCGCGTGCATCGTGGTCGCTGGGCATCACGGTGAAGTGGCTCACTATCAGGGTGAGCTCGTATTGGCTGATGTATTGAGTCCTTTCTATGTTCACGGTGTTTTTGCCGAGACAGTGGTGAGAGCGCTATTTTCATTCAGCTGTGGGTAATTTCTATAGGGGGGTGAGCGGCTGTTTTGTGCAGTTTGGGAAGAGGATGTCGCAGTGCGTGGAGGTTTCTTACACAGGTTTCCGGCATTTGTGGCTTGGCAGCGACTCAACAGGCAAAACTGGGCAAATGTGGGAGTAGGCCGTGCCCGCGAGACGGTGTGTCGGGTATGGAAAGGTTGCCTGATGCGACGTTGTCGCAGTCGAATCGTCTTACCGATCCTAACCGTTCGTAATTCGATCAAGCACCGACAGGCCGACTCACACACCGCTCGAAAATCGCCGCCAGCCCGCGGTAGTCACACGCTACCGCGTCGATATTCGCCGGTACCCACGCCGCGTGTTTCACCAGCCACCAGTTCACCGAAAACCCCGCATTCACGATGATCTGTTCAAACAGAATCCGCTGGGCCCGGCCATTGCCTTCGCGGAAGGGGTGGATGACATTGAGGTCGCCGTAGGCTTCGGCAATCTGCCTGACCAACTCGGCCTGACTCGCGCCGACATACCAGTTCGCCTCTTCCATGTGCCGGATGATTTTTGCTGCTTCCGGTGGAATGCGTTCCGGCGTGCAGAACAAGGTGTCGTCTTTCTGGATGTTGACGCTGCGTAATTCACCGGCCCAGTCGTAGATATCGCCGAACAGGGTGCGGTGGATATGTTGCAGGCGGTCTAGGTCGTAGGGCGGTGGGAACAGGGGGAGGCTGCCTACGGCGATTTCGGACAACTCCCGCTCGGCCTGGTGCAGGCGCGCATCGTCGAGCAGGTCGAGGCGGTTGCGCAGGACGCTGCTACCGGGGTAGCAGTACGGGTCCTGGCCCACCCCATATTTGTCGAGCATCAGCGTGGGGTGTTGCGGTACTTGGCGAGGACGGCTTCGCGGGTCGGCAGGGGCTTGTCGACGTCGGCCGGTTGGGTGTCGAACCCTTCCAGGCGCAGGCTGGCCAGGTAATTGGAGCGGCGGATCTTGTGGTAATGATCCTGTTTTTGCTCAAACGTCAGTTCGCTCATCGCAGCGTACTCCTGGGTGGCAAGATTTGATTGTAGCGCAATGCTTCAGTGTGCAGGCGGGATAAAAACCACGTCACATTTTGCGCAAAAAAACCGCCAACGGCCTGATTTCAGCGTATGTTTCACCGCAAAATCTTGTAGGGCGATTTCGCCCACTACTTAAAGGGAGTTAAGCATGGGTTTGCTGCGTGTCGCCTCGGCGATGTCTTTGTGTGCGATGGCTTTTTCGGCCCAGGCCGAGCAATTGCCGGTTGAAGTACTCAGTGCCGTGGTCAAGGACCAGAAAATCGCTGACGCCGAAGTACTGCTGCAGCGTAACGGCGCACAAAACGTGGTGGGTCGCACCAACGCCCAAGGCCAGGTCACGCTGACCAGCGAAGCGGCAGACGACGCCACTAATCTGCTGATCATCAAGAAGCCCGGCTACTCCAACCTGGTGGTGAAATGCCCGTGCGCAGGCATGACGTATGCCATCAGCCCGGTCATGGAAAACCTCGACGGCCTGCGCGTGGTGCTGACCTGGGGCAAGACGCCGCGTGACCTCGATTCCCACATGATTTTCCCCGGCAATAACATCTACTTCGAGAACAAGAACGGCACCGATGCCGAGCTGGATGTGGATGACACCGACAGCTACGGCCCGGAAACCATCACCCTGCAGAAAAAACACTACGGCGAAAGCTACGTGTATGCCGTGCATGACTTCAGCAACGGTGGCAATCCAGGCTCACGCCAATTGTCCAGCAGCGAAGCGAAAGTGTTCGTCTACATGGGCCAATCGCTGGTGCGTACCTATTACGTGCCGAAAAACCGTAGCGGCAACCTGTGGACCGTGTTTCGCATGACTGGCAGCGGCGACTTCCAGGACATCAACACCTTCAGCGGTGTGACCGTGAATGCCGCGAATGTACTGAACGAAGTCAAGCCGTTGCTGGACGACAGCGTGGCGGTCACCGCCGTCGCAGTCAGCTCTTCCGCACAAACCGACGCTAAACGTCTGAACGTCCAAGGCGAAGCGGCCTACCAGGCGGGTAACCTCGACCAAGCCATCGATCTGTTCCGCCAGGCGATCGAGTTGGACAATGGTTTCGGCAAGGCCTACGGCAACCTGGGCCTGGCGTATCAGAAGGCCGGCAATACCGCCGAGTCTATCTGGGCCAACCGCAAGGCCATCGCCCTGGCGACTGGCGCAAACGCTGCGACGGTGCGTGCGGGTGCCTACTACAACATTGCGCGGATCTACGAAGCGGCGGGGCAGTTTGCCGATGCGTTGCGTCACTACCAGTTGGCCAAGGAGCAGAAGGCCAATCCGGTGTATGACACGGCGATTGAGCGCGTGCAGAATCGCTGATCAAGCGACACGCTCTCCACCAACAACGCGCCCCAGTGGCGCGTTGTTTGTTTGGGACATGGCTACAGGCGAGACGCTGCGTCCAGGTCCATCAGGCCGCGGCCATAGGCTTCGCTGTTGGCATAGATGCCTGATCGATTCGCGGTACTGAGCAGGCGCTCGCGAATTTGTTGCGGCGTCATGTCCGGAAAACGGCTTTGCAATGCCGCCAGCGCGCCACTGACCAAGGCGGCAGCCGGCGAGGTGCCGGCGGTGGCCCCGTAGCTGCCGTCCTTTTGGGTGGTCAACAGCCCTGCGCCACCGTCCCCCCCTGGCACCGCGATGCACCAGCGCGCTGCCAGGCCGCAATAGTTGGACTTGAGATTGATGCCCGTGCCGTCGTTCTTGAGTGCCATGACGGCTATCCAGCCCTTCTCGAGTTCGGGCACCAAAGCAGGCAGGCCTGGCTCGGCCAGCGGCTCACGCTTGACCTCGTTGCCCGTTGAGAAAACAAACACCGCACCGTCGGCCACCCGTTTTTTTGCCACGGCCAACGAGTCACCCATCAGGCGTTCATAGATGGGCACTTCGTTGGTGTTGGCTTCGATGGGATTCGCCCATGAGTTGCTGAAAATGCGTGCGCCCTTGGAATAGGCGAGGTCCCAGGCCTGGGCTATTTCACTGTCAAAGTAGAACGGCTCCTTGTCATCACCGAAGCGCATGGGAATCAGCTGGGCGTTGAAGGCAATGCCATGCATGCCTTGGTCATTCTTGTTTGCGGCGAGAATACCGGCCATCTGCGTGCCGTGGCCTTTGACATCGACGGTGCCAGGCTGCTGGCGCACGAAGTCATAGCCCGGGTCGTACACGCGCCCATAGAACTCGGGCAACTCAAGGTTAAGGCCTGAGTCGATCAGCGCAACCCTCACGCCTTGGCCGGTGCCGCCCCGTGCGTAGAGGGAGGATGCCTTGACGATAGGCAGGGCTTTTTGCGCAAGGTATTCGGCGGTTTCAAAGCGGCGGGTGTCCGGTTCGGCAGGCATCGGGGCAGGGGTGGACACACAGCCCAGCAGTAGCAAGGGCAGCGTGCACAGCATGAGACGGTGCAGTGAAAACAGCGGCTTGGTCGGGGGACATAGTGGCATTCACGACTCCTTGTCGGGGTAGGTGATCAAGCGTGCTACTGTCTTCGTTTTTGCGCGGGCTTGCTGGCTTTCTCTGTATCAGTTTGTAGCGTTTATCCCTGACCTATTCTCGATCGCTGATCTATGTTTTTGATTCTTTCAGCGGTCAACGGAGTGACAGCCTATGCACGACACCCTCCAACAGGTCTTCGGTTATCCACAGTTTCGTTTGGGCCAGGAGCAAGCCGTCAGCGCCGTATTGGCAGGCCGCTCGGCGGCTGCCATTTTTCCAACTGGATCGGGCAAGTCGCTGTGCTACCAACTGTCAGCGGTATTACTGCCGCACCTGACACTGGTGGTTTCACCGTTGCTGGCGTTGATGCAGGACCAGCTCGGCTTTTTGCAACGCCATGGCATTTCGGCGGGCAGTATCGATTCGGCCCAGAGCCGTGATGAGGCCAACGAGGTGATGGCCCGTGCGCGTTCGGGCGAGTTGAAGATCCTGATGATTTCGGTGGAGCGTTTGAAGAACGAGCGTTTCCGTAACTTCCTGCAAAGTGTGCAGCTCTCGCTGCTGGTGGTGGATGAGGCGCACTGTATTTCCGAGTGGGGCCACAACTTCCGTCCGGACTATTTGAAGCTGCCGGACTACCAGCGTCAGTTCAATATCCCACAAGCGCTGCTGCTGACTGCTACAGCCACGCCCAAGGTAATTGCCGACATGCAGGCGAAGTTCGCCATTGCACCGGACGATGTGGTCACCACAGGCTTCTACCGGCCCAACCTCAACCTGTTGGTCGAGCCGGTGCGCGGTGCCGACAAACGTCGGCGCCTGGTGCAGTGGATGAGCGAGCGCGCCAACCAGCCGAGCATTGTCTACGTCACCTTGCAAAAAACTGCCGAGCAGATCGCCGAGCACCTGAATCGCAACGGCATCCAGGCCGAGGCCTACCATGCCGGTTTGCCCCACGATAAACGCGAGGGCATCCAGCAGCGCTTCATGGGTGGGCGCTCCAATTGCATCGTCGCGACTATCGCGTTTGGCATGGGGATCGACAAGAGTGACATCCGCAACGTCGTGCACTTTGACTTGCCCAAGTCCATCGAGAACTACAGCCAGGAAATCGGCCGTGCGGGGCGTGATGGGCAGCCGTCCGACTGCCTGGTATTGGCCAATCGCGACAGCCTCAATGTGCTGGAAAACTTTGTGTACGGTGATACGCCCGAGCAGGAGGGTATCCGCCTTGTGCTGGAGGAGTTGCAGGCGGCGCGCAGTGAGGGGCAGTGGGAGTTCCTGCTGAGGTCGCTGTCGGACCACAGCAATATCCGCGAGCTGCCCCTGAAGACGCTGCTGGTGCAGTTGGAGCTCAGGGGCGTGATTGCGCCGCGCTACGCGTTTTACGCCGAGTACCGCTTCAAATACCTGATCGAACCCGAGGCGCTGCTGGCGCGTTTTTCCGGCGAGCGGCAGCAGTTTGTCGCGGCGATCATCCAAGTGTGCAAACGGGCAAAGACCTGGGCGACGGTGGATTTCGACGCGCTTTATCAACAGCACAATGCCGAGCGTAATCGAGTGGTTAAGGCGCTGGATTACTTCCAGGAGCAAGGCCTGATCGAATTGGAAAGCAAGCAGATGACTGAGGTCTACAGCTTGTTGGATACCGATTTTGATCCGCAGGTGCTCAGCGATGCGTTGTACGCAGGCTTCAAGCAACACGAGGTGGGGGAAGTCGCGCGGATTCACGCCATGCTCGATCTGTTCGCTACCGAACATTGCCTGGGGCAGCGCCTGGCGCAGTACTTTGGCGATGAGCATGCACCCCAGCGTTGCGGGCATTGCTCGGTGTGCCACGGCCATGTTGCGCACCTGCCCCCACCGCCTGGCTTGCCGCCGCTTGTGGATAAAAACTTCATGGGGCTGTGCGGTGATTTTATCCACAGGCATCATGAACACACCGGCCAACTGCCTGGGGCGGACCGCCTGACGCGTTTCCTCGGGGGGATCAGCGTGCCGTTGTTTACCAAGCTGAAGGCACGGGGCATTCCGGGTTTTGCTGCGCTGGAAGATTACCCGTACGCCGAGGTGCGCGAGTGGGCCCAGGCCCATTTGGACGACCTGTAACTCACTTTCATGAGATGACCCCGATGCCTGACTCAGTGCCACAACGTGCCGACTACCCACACTTCCAGCCGATCATCACGCGCTGGCAGGACAACGATGTGTATGGGCATGTGAACAACGTGACCTACTACAGCTTTTTCGACACGGCGGTGAACACCTACCTGATCGAACAGGGCGGTTTGGATATCCATGGCGGCGACGTGGTGGGATTTGTGGTGAGTTCGGCGTGTGACTACTTTGCATCGATTGCCTTTCCCGAGCGCATCGACGTCGGCCTGCGGGTCGGCAAATTGGGCAATAGCTCAGTGCAGTACGAGTTGGCGGTGTTCAAGGCCGGCGAAGAAGAGGCCTGTGCGGCGGGGCGCTTTGTGCATGTGTTTGTGGATCGGGGGTCGAACCAGCCGGTGACGATTCCTGCCGGGTTACGCGAGGCGTTGCAGCGATTGGTGGCCTGACGCATTTTTTGCAGGCGGTGGTGAACACCAATGTGGGAGCCGGGCTCCCACATTGTTAGTGGTTGTTCTTTAGACCTTACCGGTGACGGTAGTGGTGCTTGTTCTTGCGATGCCCATAGGCATGCCCGCGGCCACGGTGATCATCGCGGTCATACCGACGGTTGTCACGGCTGCGAGAACGACGGTCGTCGTCATCGCTCTTGTTGCCCATGTAGTTGCCCAGCGCACCACCTGCACCACCGCCGGCGGCTGCGCCGATCAGGCTGCCGGTATTGCCGCCCATGCTGCGGCCGACCACGTTACCGCCTGCTGCGCCCAAGGCGCCACCGATGGCTGCTTCGCCACGGCTGCGCTTGTCTGCACCGACCGCACTGCCGCCTGCGCCGCCCAGGGCTGCGCCAATGGCCGAACCGGTATTGCCGCCGATCTGCTGGCCTACAACCGAACCGAGTACCCCGCCCAATGCGCCGCCCACACCGGCTTCGGTGGTGCCACCGGCCATGGCTGCGCCACTGACCAGGCCAAGGGACAACAAGAGAATCGAGGAGAACTTCATAGAGAGACCTCAAGAGGATGACGGCGCGATCCTGAGGCTGTGTTGAGATTGTGACAATAGAAATCCGACCAGTAACACGAGTTGTACACAATTCGCTAAGTTACTGTTTTAGCTAGGGAACTTAAGTCGTTTTCGTGAGTCTTTAACTACTTAGGAACGGCCGCTTTTATGCAAAAGCGGCCTTTTTTGTGCCCGAATTTTGACCTGCCGTCTGCAGGGGAGCGCTGATTGCAGGCGCCGGCTTGCCGGCGATAGCGTCGGCGAAATCAGCGCACGGTTTCACACCGACATCGCCGGCAAGCCGGCTCCTACAGAGGGTGGGCGATCAGGCTGAACGCGCCATGATCAAGCCATTGTCGCTCGCCGCTTCCAGGCGGATCGCCACGAATTTCGACGTTGGCGTGTGGCTGCCATCGCCAGTGCTTTCCAGGGGTACCAACGGGTTCACTTCCGGGTAGTAGGCCGCAGCCTGCCCCGCCGGAATATCAAACGCCAATAGGGTAAAGCCCTTCACGCGACGCTCACGGCCGTCTTCCCACAACGACACGATATCGGCCTTCTGCCCAGGCTTGAAGCCCAGGCGGATGATGTCGGCTTCGTTGACGAACAGCACATCGCGCTGGCCCTTGACCCCACGATAGCGGTCGTCCAGGCCATAGATGGTGGTGTTGTACTGATCATGGGAGCGCATCGACTGCATGATCAGGTCCGGCACGCGGCCGGTGGCATGGGTACGTTCGTGGATCAGGTCCTTGGGCAGGATGTTCGGGCGGAAGTTGGCGCGGCCCGACGGGGTGTTCCAGCGGCGCGCGCCTGCGGAGTTGCCCAGGTAGAAGCCGCCCGGGTTCTTGATCTTCTCATTGAAGTCCTTGAAGCCCGGGATGGTGTCGGCGATCAGGTCGCGGATGCGGCTGTAGTCGGCCACCAGCCAATTCCAGTCCACCGGTTTGCTGCCCAGGGTCGCGGCGGCGATACCGGCCAGGATCGCGGGCTCGGATTTCATCAGTTTCGACAGCGGTTGCAGTTGACCATTGGAGCCGTGGACCATGCTGAACGAGTCTTCCACCGTCACCGCTTGCGGGCCTTCGGCCTGGATGTCGATATCGGTACGGCCCAGGCATGGCAGGATCAGCGCGTCTTTACCGTGCATCAGGTGACTGCGGTTGAGCTTGGTGCTGATCTGCACGGTCAGGTCACAACTGCGCAGCGCTTCGAAGGTGCGTGGGCTGTCTGGCGTGGCTTGGGCGAAGTTGCCGCCCAGGCCGATAAAAACCTTGGAGCGGCCTTCGAGCATGGCGTGGATCGCTTCAACCACGTTGTGCCCATTTTCGCGCGGCACCTGGAACTGGAAGCGACGCTCCAGGGCGTCGAGGAAGGCCACCGGTGGGCGTTCGTTGATGCCCATGGTGCGGTCGCCTTGCACGTTGCTGTGGCCACGCACCGGGCACAGGCCGGCGCCAGGGCGGCCGATATTGCCGCGCAGCAGCATCAGGTTGGCGATTTCCTGGATAGTCGGCACTGAGTGGCGATGCTGGGTGATGCCCATCGCCCAGCACATGATCACGTTCTTGCCTTTGGCGTACATGCGCGCCGCTTGCTCGATCTCGACCAGGGTGAGGCCGGACTGCTCGACGATTTCATCCCAAGAGGTGTCGTCGATCTTGCCCAGGTAATCCAGCACGTTGGCGGTGTGTTCGTTGAGGAAGTCGTGGTCGAACACGGCCTCTTTGCCTTCGGCCTGGGCCTGGCGCTCCCACAGCAACAGGAACTTGGCCATGCCGCGCAGGATGGCCATGTCGCCACCCAGCGCCGGGCGGAAGTAGGCGGTGTTGGTCGGCTTGTCGCCGTTGGTGAGCATTTCCAGCGGGTGCTGCGGATGCTGGAAACGTTCCAGGCCGCGCTCTTTCAGCGGGTTGATACACACCACCTGAGCGCCACGTTTAACCGCTTCACGTAGCGGTTCGAGCATGCGCGGGTGGTTGGTGCCGGGGTTCTGGCCCCAGACGAAAATCGCATCGGCGTGTTCGAAGTCGTCAAAGGTCACGGTGCCTTTGCCGACGCCCACGCTTTGCGCCAGGGCGACGCCGCTGGCTTCGTGGCACATGTTCGAGCAATCCGGGAAGTTGTTGGTGCCGTAGGCGCGCACGAACAGCTGATACAGGTACGCCGCTTCGTTGCTGGCGCGGCCCGAGGTGTAGAACTCGGCCATGTCCGGGCTGGGCAGGGCATTGAGGTGCTTGCCGACCAGGTCGAAGGCCGCTTCCCAACTGATGGGTTGGTAGCGGTCGGTCTCGGCGTCATAGCGCATCGGTTCGGTCAGGCGGCCTTGGTACTCCAGCCAATAGTCGCTCTGCTCCAGCAAGGCGGTGACGCTGTGTTTGGCGAAGAATGCCCCATCCACGCGACGTTTGGTGGCTTCCCAGTTCACCGCCTTGGCGCCGTTTTCGCAGAACTTGACCATGCCGCTTTCCGGCGAGTCGCCCCAGGCACAGCCCGGGCAGTCGAAGCCGCCGTTCTGGTTGGTCTTGAGCATCATGCGCAGGTTTTTCAGCGCGTTGTCGCTGGTCAACCAAGCTTGCGCGACGCTGATCAGTGCGCCCCAGCCGCCGGCCGGGCCTTTGTAGGGCTTATAGCGCGGGGTCGGGGTTTGGTCGGCTTGGTGATGCTGGCTCATGGCTGGTTCTCCATCGCAGGGCTGTAGACCCGCGGCGCACTTTTCTGCGGCAGGTGGATGAGATTGAGGTTGTGCCGGCGCGCCCATTGCAGGGCCAGGCCGGTGGGCGACGACAGGCTGACCAGGGTCTGGATACCCGCGCGCAGGACTTTCTGGATCAGCTCCAGGCTGCAACGACTTGTCACAATTGCCAGACCGCCTTCGGTCGAAATCTTTTGGCGGATCAGTGCGCCGATCAGCTTATCCAAGGCGTTGTGCCGGCCGATGTCTTCGCGGCCCAGCAGCAATTCGCCCTGGCCGTTCATGAACACCGCCGCATGTACGGCGCCGCTGTATTGACCCAGGGGCTGAAAGGCGCTGATGCGTTGACGCAAGCCTTCGAGCCATTCGGCGGGCGGCAAAGGCGCGCCAGGCAGCACCTTGAGGTCCGGCAGGGCTTGCTCGACTGCCTCAACGCCGCACAGGCCACAACCGCTGGTGCCGGCCAGTTGGCGGCGCTGCTGCTTGAGATTCCAGAACGCACGGCTGGAAATCTGCACCTGAGCGTACTGTGTCGAGCCCGAGCCACTGAGCTTAAGGTCATAGATGTCGCTAATGTCGGCGATAATGCCGCTACCGATGCTAAAACCGACAATGAAGTCTTCAAGGTCCGTCGGTGTCACCAACATCACGGCTTGGCTGATGTCGTTATAGGCAATTGCCAACGCCACTTCTTCCGCCAGCGCGGTGCTGGCAGATTCTGTGTGTTCAAGATTGCAATACTGGTAGCTCTGGCTGGCGGCGGGCGCAGGCGTTTCGAGAGCGGGCGCCGCGCAGACTGGGCGCTTGGCGTTCATGAGGCAGTACCACCGACGCAATGATCAGTGTTTAGACTAGGCGCGACAAAGCGTCGCGTCTAATTGCCAGTACTGATCTACCGATAGATGACGTCGATCAAGGTTCGTTTTGCGATTTCTGATACAGCGCAAAACACGCCTCGGCCAATGCCGATCGCGGTGCACTGCGACGCATAATGAGCCCCAGGCGCGCGAGGGTATGGGCGTCTTCTATCGGCTGCAGGCGCAGATGCTCGGTGAGTGCGTCCAGGCCGCCATCCAATGGCATAACGGCGCAGCACAGGCCTCCATGCACGGCTTGCAACAACTGATGGACGGCATCGGTTTGCAGCAACGGTTGCGGGTTGAGCCCACGGCTGTGGAAGTTGTGGTCAATGGACTGGCGAAAGTGCATGCCGCTGGTGAGCATGCCCAATGGCAACTCGATCAGCGCTTCCCAGCTCAGGGGCGTGTCACCAAAGCTGAAGAAGCGCTGGTCGTAGAGCAGGCCCATGCGGGTTTCGCCCAGGGCCAGCGAGTCGAAGCGTTCAGTGTCCAAACGCTCCAGGTAGGACACGCCCAGGTCCAGGCGATTGCTCGCCAGTTGCTCCAGAATCTGCTCCGAACTGAGTGCCGAAAGCTCGAAACGCAGGCTCGGGTGCTCTTTATGCAGCTGCTGCATCAGCGCCAGGGGATCGAAACTCGACAGTGGCACCACGCCCAGGCGCAACGTGCCGACCAGGTTGCCGCGACAGGCTGCCGCTTCGGCCTGTAATCCGTCGTACGCCGCCAGCACCGTGCGTGCCCAGGCCAGCACCCGTTCACCGGGTGCAGTAAAGCCCTCGAAGCGCTGGCCACGATTGACCAGAGGCAGGTCCAGCTCTTCTTCAAGGCTGCGCAGGCGCATCGACAGGGTCGGCTGGGTGATATGGCAACGTGCCGCCGCCTGGCCGAAGTGACGGGTCTCGTCGAGGGCGATGAGGAATTTCAGCTGTTTGATGTCCATCTTCGCTCCGTGGCTTATTCCAATGGCGGGGGGATTCTAGCGCGTTTGGGTCTTTGGTCGGGCTGGAACCCAAGTCTGTAGGACTGGTCTAGTCTTGGGCATCTGGAAATCAAATCCCAAGGAGAGCGCACCATGAGTATTTTTAGCTTTGTTAAGGAAGCGGGCGAGAAGTTGATTGACCTGTTGACTCCGGGCAACGCCAACGCGAGTGAGGACCTGAAGAAACATATCGAGAAAGTCGGCCTGGGCAATCCAGACGTGCACGCCACCGTCGAGGGTGACAAGGTCACGCTTACGGGGACAGTTGCCAGTCAGGAAGAGAAAGAAAAAGTCCTGCTTGCGGCAGGCAATATTGCCGGTGTAGCCAGTGTAGATGACCAGATCACCGTATCCGGCCCGGCCGTAGCCGCCGCCCGTTTCGTCGTGGTGAAAAAAGGTGACACCCTGAGCGCGATTTCCCTGGCGGTGTATGGCAACGCCAACCAGTACAACAAGATTTTTGAGGCTAACAAGCCGCTGTTGTCACACCCGGACAAAATCTACCCAGGGCAGACGCTGCGTATTCCTGAGTAAAACGCAGCGCAAAATGTGGGAGCGGGCTTGCCCGCGAAAGCGGAGTGTCAGTCACTGGATGTGTTACTGATACATCGTGTTCGCGAGCAAGCCCGCTCTCACATTGGTTTAGAGCCCGGCAATGAGGTCGCGATAGTCATCTACCGCTGCAAACTCTGCCGTGTCCTTTGGTCCCTTCTGGCTGTCCGGTTCCTTCACCGCCAGCAGATGCCCCACGCCAAAATCCCGAGCACTGCGCAGTATCGGCAGCGTGTCGTCGATAAACAGGCTGCGGGCGGGGTCGAAGTTGATGTCGGCTTGCAGGGCATCCCAGAACTGCGGGTTTTCCTTGGCGAAACCATAGTCGTGGGAGCTGATCAACCGCTCGAAATACGGCGCCAGTTCAATGCGTTCCAACTTCAATGACAGTGAGTCACGATGAGCATTGGTGATCAGGATCACGCGCTTGCCGGCCTGTTTGATCGCCGCCAGGAACGTGTCCGCATCCGGACGCAGCGCGATCAGGTGGGCGGTCTCCAGCTTGAGTTCGCGCACCGGAATCTTCAGCTCCGTGCTCCAGAAATCCAGGCAATACCATTGCAACTGTCCGGCGTTACGCTCGAACAGCGGCTGCAGCTCCATCTCGGCCATGGCGCGACTCACCCCGTGCAGCTCGGCGTAACGCTGGGGCAGGTGTTCCATCCAGAAGTGGTTGTCGAAATGCAGGTCGAGCAGGGTGCCGTCCATGTCCAGCAGGACAGTGTCGATGGCGTGCCAGGGCAAAGAGGGCATGGGGCGTTCTCATGTAAGTAAAGATATCCGACACAGACAATCGGAAAAGCCACGGTATAGTAACCCGATCACGCCAAGGAGCCGCTTATGCGCCAGAAACCCACCGTCCTCGCCCGCGAAATAGTCGCCAGTAGCCGTTTGTTCCGCGTGGAGGAAGTGCAATTGCGCTTTTCCAATGGCGTTGAACGCACCTACGAGCGCCTGGTGGGCCGCGGTGCCGGTTACGGCGCGGTGATGATCGTGGCAATGATCGATGCGGACCATGCATTGTTGGTGGAAGAGTACTGCGGGGGTACCGACGAATATGAGCTGTCGTTGCCCAAGGGGTTGATCGAGCCGGGTGAAGATGTGCTCGCAGCGGCCAATCGCGAGCTCAAGGAAGAGGCTGGCTATGGCGCACGTCAGCTGGAGCACCTCACCGAGCTGTCGCTGTCGCCTGGCTACATGAGCCAGAAAATCCAGGTGGTTCTCGCCACCGATCTCTATGAAGAGCGCCTGGAAGGCGATGAACCGGAGCCGATGCGTGTGGAGCGGGTCAACCTGCGTGAGCTGTCGCTGCTGGCGCAAAATGAGCAATTCAGCGAAGGCCGCGCCCTGGCCGCGCTGTACCTGGTACGAGACCTGTTGACCCAGCGTGGAGCGTTTACCGCATGAGCGAACTGTTTTTAGGCCATCCGTTTATTGCCCCTGTGATTGAGCTGGCACGCCAGGCCGGTGAAGTGATACTGCCGTACTGGCGCGCCAACGTGGCCGTGACTTCCAAGGCCGACGACTCACCCGTGACGGCGGCGGATTTGGCCGCTCACCACCTGATCCTGGCCGGCCTGACTGCATTGGACCCCAGCATTCCGGTGCTGTCCGAGGAAGACGCCGACATCGACCAGAGCGTGCGCGCCGGCTGGCAGCGCTGGTGGCTGGTGGACCCCTTGGACGGCACCAAGGAGTTCATCTCCGGCAGCGAAGAATTCACCGTGAACATCGCCCTGATCGAACAGGGCCGCGTGGTGTTCGGCGTGGTGTCGATGCCCACCAGCGGCCGTTGCTACTTCGGTGGCGCCGGCTTGGGCGCCTGGCGTTCGGATGTGAATGAAGCCCCCAAGCAGATCCAGGTGCGCCAGGCACCGGCAGCGGGCGAGTCGTTTACCGTGGTGGCCAGTCGTCGGCATACCAGCCCGGAGCAGGAGCGTCTGCTGGACGGGCTGAGCGAAGGCCTGGGCGCGTTGAAGCTGGCGAATATCGGCAGCTCGTTGAAGTTCTGTTTGTTGGCCGAGGGCAGTGCGGATTGTTATCCACGCCTGGCGCCGACGTCACAGTGGGACACCGCGGCGGCCCAGGGCGTGCTGGAAGGCGCGGGGGGCGAGGTGGTGGAGTTGAGTGGCGAGCCGTTCAGCTATCCGGCGCGGGCGTCGTTGTTGAACCCGTTCTTCCTGGCGCTGCCGGCGAAGGCCGCTTGGCGTGAGCGGTTGCTAAACCTGGCGAGATCTTAAGGTCACATCAGATCAAATGTGGGAGCGGGCTTGCTCGCGAATGCGGTCTGTCAGCTGATGAAAGTATCGACTGACCCTGCGCATTCGCGAGCAAGCCCGCTCCCACAGTGGTTTTGTGTTGTGGTTTCTAACGGTGCAGGACGTATTGGCCGGTGAAGTTGACCGCATGCTCTTCACTGCCCTCATTCACAACCCACGTCTCCAGCGTCAACCGTGCGCGACCATAGCGCTTGTAGGTTGCCACAAAGCGTTTCCACACTTTTTCCTCCGACGCCTGGCACACCACCGTTGCATCGCGCGTGACCGGCAGCGGATAACTGATCTGCCCTTCCTGGATCACGATATGCCCGTCCTCAATCCCTTCTTCACGCAACTGCAAGTGCAGCCAGCCCCAACCCGCCAGCACCGCGCCGCAATACAGGCTGCCGCCGAACATGGTGCTCTTGTGGTTGATGTTGGCTTGCAACGGCAGGTGCAGCTGCAATTGGCCGTGTTGCCAGTCGAGCACCTTGAGGCCCATTTCCCGGGTGAGGGGGATGTCGTGGTGAAGGATGGATTCCAGGTAACGGCTGTCGCGGTTCATGGGGGCCTCATGGCGGGTGGGAGCGGTCATTCGTCGTCGCCGCTTTGGTTGGCGAAGTTCAGGCCATGCTTGCGCAGTTTGTCGTGCAAGGTCTTGCGCGGCACGCCCAAGGCTTCGGCGAGGCTGCGCATGGAGCCGTGGGGGCGGGTCAGCTCGGCAGCGATCAGGCTCTTTTCAAACTGCTCGACTTGCTCGCTCAGGCCGCCGGGTGTGGAGGTGAGGACGCCTGCCGCAGGGTTATCCGGCGAACTGTCCAGGGCCAGCTCCAGGCCGAGGGCAAAGCGCTCGGCGGCATTCTGCAATTCACGCACATTGCCCGGCCAGCTATGACGCAACAGCAGCGCGCGCTGGCCTGGTTGCAGTTCATGCAGCGGCAGGCCATGACGGCTGCTGGCTTCGTCGGCAAAGTGCTGGAACAGCATCAATGCATCCTCACCACGCTCACGCAGCGGGGGAATGCGCAGCGGCGCGACGTTGAGGCGGTAATACAGGTCGGCACGGAAGCGGCCCTGGTCGGCGGACTGGCGCAGGTCTTCCTTGGTGGCGGCGATGATGCGGATATCCAGCGGGATCAGCTGATTGCCGCCCAGGCGCTCCACCACCCGCTCCTGCAATAGGCGCAAGAGTTTGACCTGCACATCCAGGCTCATGCTTTCGATTTCATCGAGGAACAAGGTGCCGCCGTTGGCAAATTCGAACTTGCCGATGCGGCGTTTCTGCGCGCCGGTGAAGGCACCCGGTTCGTGCCCGAACAGCTCGCTTTCCACCACCGACTCGGCCAGGGCACCTGCGTTGATCGCCACGAAGGGCCCGCTGCGGCGGTTCGACAGATCGTGCAGTGCGCGCGCGACCACTTCTTTGCCGGCGCCGGTTTCGCCGAGGATCAGTACATCGGCCTTGGTCGCGGCCAGGGCACCAATCTGTTCGCGCAGACGCAGCATTTGCGGGGAGTGCCCCACCAGGCGTGTGCTCAACTGCTGGCGGTCGCTGAGGGCCAGGCGCAGGCTGCGGTTGTCCAGCACCAGTCGGCGCAGGGCCAAGGCGCGGCGCACGCTGTCGAGCAGGGCGTCGCTGGCGAACGGTTTCTCCAGGAAGTCATAGGCCCCCGCGCGCATGGCTTGCACGGCCAACGGCACGTCGCCGTGGCCGGTGATCAGCAGCACCGGCAGCTCCGGGTCCTGGCCGTGCAGTTCGGCCAGCAGCTCCAGGCCGTCCATGCCGGGCATGCGGATGTCACTGACCACCACGCCCGGCCAATCCCGCGACAAGCGTGCGGTGAGGCCTATGGCTTCGCCCAGGGTCAGGACTTTCAGCCCGGCCAGGTCCAGGGTCTGGCACAGGGCCTGACGCAGGTGCGGATCGTCGTCGATCAACACCACCTGAATCTGGTTATCGATACTCATACACTGCGGTCCTCGGACGGTTGCAGACTGACGCCCGGCGAGCCGGCACGCAATTTCAAGGTTAACAGCGCGCCACCTTCCTTGTGGTTGGCAAACAGCAACTCGCCGCCAAAGGCACGCATCAGGGTGTCACAGATCGCCAGCCCCAACCCCAGGCCCTGGGTGCGGGTCTTGGTGGTGTAGAACGGCTCGCTGGCGCGTCCCAGGGCTTCCATGCAAAAGCCCGGGCCATTGTCGCGAATGTACAGGTTGACGCCCTGATCGGTGGTTTCGGCACTCAGCCACAGTTTGCGCGGCGGCCCTTTTTCGGTGAGTGCATCGAGGGCATTGGCCAGCAGGTTGCCGAGTACCTGGCGCAAACGGGTTTCGCCGGCTTGTACCCAGAGGGTGGCTTCGGGCAAATCACGGATCAGCTCCACCTCCATCGACCGCCGCCGCTTGCCCAGCAACGCCAGCGCATCGTCCAGCGCCGGTTGCAGGGCCACGCTTTCGGGCGCATGGCGGTCGCGCCGGGCGAAGGCGCGCAAGTGCGCGATGATCGAGGCCATGCGCCCGGTCAATTCGCTGATCAACTTAAGATTGCCACGCGCATCCGTGGTGCGCTCATGGTCGAGGAGGATCTCGGCGTTTTCGGCATAGCTGCGAATCGCCGCCAGGGGCTGATTGAGTTCGTGGCTGATACTCGCCGACATGGTGCCCAGCGCCGACAGTTTGCCTGCTTGCACCAGGTCATCCTGGGCGCGCACCAACTCTTGTTGGGCGTGTTCACGTTCCAGTACTTCCTGTTTCAGGCGCCGGTTGAGGCCTTCCAGGTCACTGGTCCGTTCGACCACGCGCGCTTCCAGCTCGCGCCGGGCTTTGGCTTCAAAGGCAATACGCTCCAGGTAATGGCGGCGACGTTGCATCATCAAGCCCAGCAACAACATCAACACCAGCAGCGTGGCGCCGCCTACTGCAACCACCGTGCGTACCGGGCGATTGATGAGCGAGCGCGGTGCGAGGATCTCCACATTCCAGCCGGTCTCGGCGATGGCCGTGGATTGGCGCAGCCAGGCGGTGTTGCTCAGGCTGAGCGGCTGCGGGTCGCGGGTCGGGTAGGGCTGGATCGCGATGATGGCCTGGCGCTCTTCGGCGGTCAGTGGCCGGGTGGCGCGGAATCGCCATTGCGGGCGCGATGTGAGGATCACCACGCCGTTATGGTCGGTGACCAGCAATTGTTCCGGCGTGTTGCCCCACAGGCTTTCGGTGTGGTCCAGGTCGACCTTGACCACCAGCACGCCGATGATCGTATCGCCATCACGCACGGCGGCGGCAAAGAAGTAGCCGCGTTTGGCCGAGGTGGTGCCCAGGCCAAAAAACCGCCCCAGGCGTCCGGCCATGGCTTCGCTGAAATAGGGACGGAACGAGAAATTACGCCCGACAAAGCTGTCTTGTTTATCCCAGTTGGACGCGGCGAGGGTTTTGCCGTTGGTGTCCATCAGGTACATCACCTCCACCCCGGCCTGGGCGGCGACGTCCTTGAGCAGCAGGTTGGCGTTGACCAGGTTGGTGCTGACCTGGGGCGCGTCCAGTGCCGTGCGCAAGGCCGGCAGGTCACCGAGGATTTGCGGCAGCACTTCATAGCGGTGCAGGGTGCCCAGCAGGTTGGCCACGTAGAGGTCGAGGGTCTGGCGGTTCTGGCCGGCCAGTTCGCTGCGGTAATAACGTTCGGCCAGGTGCTCCAGTGGCCATAGCAGCGGCGCCAGGCACAGCGCCAGCAGGGCGAGGCTGCGCCAGCGGGGTCTACGCGGGAGGGATGGAGTCATGGGAGTCGTGCGCCTGTGGGTACAGGCGCATTATGCCTAGTGCTGCTGTGCAAGACACTCGCGCAATGCGTCTTGCCACGCTGGCTGGCTGACGTGCCATTGCTGCTGCAGCCGGCTGCAATCGAGGCGTGAGTTCAGCGGGCGCTTGGCGGGCGTCGGGTAGGCGCTGGACGGAATCGGCTCCAGCTCCGCGCAGGCCTTGCCCTGCTTGCGCAGGTGTTCGCCGATCGCCTCGGCAAAACCGAACCATGAGGTTTCGCCTCGGGCGGTCAGGTGATAGACCCCCCATGGCCCTGGCTCGCCTGCTTGCCAGCGCTCAATCAATGCACGCGTGCTGTTGGCGATGCTGCCGGCCCAGGTGGGCGCGCCGATCTGGTCTGCGACGATGCGCAGGTGCGGTTTTTCCTGCAGCAGGCGCTGCATGGTCAGCAGGAAATTCTTACCGTGACTGGAGTAGACCCAACTGGTGCGCAGGATCAGGTATTCACCGCCTACAGCCGCTATCGCTTGCTCGCCGGCCAGTTTGCTCTGCCCGTAGACGCCCAGCGGGCTCGGCGTGTCGGCTTCGGCGTAGGGCGCCGGTTTACTCCCGTCGAACACATAGTCGGTGGAGTAGTGGATCAGCGGGATGCCCAGGGTTTTGGCCTCTTCGGCAAGGATGCCGGGGGCGATGGCGTTGATCGCAAACGCCAGGTCCGGTTCGCTTTCCGCTTGATCGACAGCGGTGTGGGCGGCGGCGTTGATGATCAGGTCGGGGCGATGGGCGCGGACTTGCTGGCGGATCTGGTCGGGGTTGGCCAGGTCAAGTTGTTCGCGGCCCAGGACGATGAGTTCGCCCAGGCTTGGGAGCCGTTGTTGCAGTTCGCGGGAGACTTGGCCGTGCTGGCCGGTGATGAGGATTTTCATGGGAACAGGTCGGCTTCCATCAGCGGTTTACCGGCCTGGTCCTTGGCGGACAACTGCGGTGCTACGGTCAGCTCCCAGTCGATGGCCAGGGTCGGATCATTCCACAGGATGCTGCGTTCAGCGCTGGGCTGGTAGTAGTCCGTGGTTTTGTAGAGGAACTCAGCGTGATCGCTCAGAACCACAAACCCATGGGCGAAGCCTTCCGGCACCCACAATTGACGGTGGTTCTGGGCAGACAAGCGCACGCCAACCCATTGGCCGAAATTCGGTGAGCTGCGGCGGATATCCACGGCCACGTCCAGCACTTCACCGGCAGTGACGCGCACCAGTTTGCCCTGGGTGTGTTCGAGTTGGTAATGCAAGCCGCGCAGCACGCCCTTTTGTGAGCGCGAGTGGTTGTCCTGGACGAAATCACGCTTGAGTCCGGTGGCCGCTTCAAAGGCCCGGGCGTTGAAACTTTCGTAGAAAAAGCCGCGTTCATCACCGAACACTTTCGGTTCGAGGATCAGCACGCCGGGCAAAGAGGTTTCAACAACGTTCACTTGCTCTCTCCGGCCAGCGAGTAAAGGTATTGGCCATAGCCAGTCTTGCCGAAGTACTTGGCGCGTTCCAGCAGGTGGTCGCGGTCAATCCAGCCATTTTCATAGGCAATTTCTTCCAGGCACGCCACTTTCAGGCCCTGGCGATGCTCGATGGTCTGCACGTACTGCGAGGCTTCCAGCAAGCTGTCATGGGTCCCCGTATCCAGCCAGGCAAAGCCGCGGCCGAAGCGCTCGACATGCAGGTCGCCACGCTTGAGGTAGGCATTGTTGACGTCGGTGATCTCCAGCTCGCCGCGAGGCGAAGGCTTGACCGCCTTGGCGATCTTGATCACGTCGTTATCGTAGAAGTACAGGCCGGTGACCGCGTAGGGCGACTTGGGCTTGGCCGGTTTTTCCTCGATGGACAGGGCACGTCCTTCTTTGTCGAAGTCGATCACGCCGAAACGCTCCGGGTCCTTGACCCAGTAGCCGAATACCGTGGCCCCGGAAGCGCGCTCGGCTGCGGTGCGCAATTGATCGCCGAAGTGCTGGCCGTGGAAGATGTTGTCGCCCAGGATCAGGCACACCGGGTTTTCGCCGATAAACTCCTCACCAATCAGGAACGCCTGGGCCAGGCCATCGGGCGACGGCTGTTCGGCATAGCTGAAACGCACGCCAAACTGGCTGCCATCGCCCAGCAGGTTGCGATACTGCGGCAAGTCCACCGGTGTGGAAATCACCAGGATGTCCTTGATCCCCGCCAGCATCAGCACCGAGATCGGGTAGTAGATCATCGGCTTGTCATACACCGGCAGCAGTTGCTTGGACACGCCGAGGGTAATGGGGTGCAAACGCGTGCCGGAGCCGCCGGCCAATACGATTCCCTTCATCATGCAATCAGATCCTTACAGTCGGTGTTGCCCAAACGTTCGCCCTGATAACTGCCATCCTGGACCCTGCGGCACCACTCCAGGTTATCGAGGTACCACTGCACGGTCTTGCGCAGCCCGGTTTCAAAGGTTTCTTCCGGCGTCCAGCCCAGTTCGCGCTCGATCTTGCTCGCGTCGATCGCATAGCGCTGGTCGTGGCCCGGACGGTCCTTGACGAAGGTAATCAGGTCGGTGAACTGCTTGACATCGGCCGGGCGCTGTGGCGCCAACTCTTCGAGCAGGGCGCAGATGCCGCGCACCACGTCGATATTCTTTTGCTCGTTGTGCCCGCCAATGTTGTAGGTCTCGCCGACCACACCTTCGGTAACCACTTTGAGCAATGCCCGGGCGTGGTCTTCGACAAACAGCCAATCGCGTACTTGCAAACCGTCACCATAGACCGGCAGTGGCTTGCCCGCGAGGGCGTTCAAGATGACGAGCGGAATCAGCTTCTCGGGAAAGTGGAACGGCCCGTAGTTGTTCGAGCAATTGGTCAGCAATACCGGCAGGCCGTAGGTGCGCTGCCAGGCGCGAACCAGGTGGTCGGAGGCAGCCTTGCTGGCCGAGTAGGGGGAGCTGGGCGCATACGGTGTGGTTTCGGTGAACAGGTCGTCCACGCCGTGCAGGTCGCCATACACTTCGTCGGTGGAGATGTGATGGAAGCGAAACGCTCGCTTGGCGGGCTCTTCGAGCTTCTGCCAATAGGCACGGGTGGCTTCGAGCAGGCTGTAGGTACCGACGATGTTGGTCTGGATAAAATCCGACGGACCGTCGATAGAGCGGTCGACATGGGACTCAGCCGCCAGGTGCATGATTGCCTCGGGCTCGAAGCGCGCCAGGACTGCGCTGACGGTGGCTTGGTCGACGATATCGGCCTGGACGAACTCATATCGGCTGTTGGACGCGATACTGGCCAGTGACTCCAGGTTGCCGGCGTAGGTGAGTTTGTCCAGGTTGAGCACTTCGTGCTCGGTATTTTGAATCAGGTGGCGAATCAAGGCAGAGCCGATAAAACCAGCGCCGCCGGTGATGAGAATGCGCATGTCGGGGGCCTTTTCCTTAGACGGACATTAAGCGAATGAAGCATAGCTTGAGTTGTGCGGCGAAGTGGTGCAAGCGCGGTATGCCTCAGGGGTTGCACAAGCCCCCCGAACAATGGCGATATACACCCCTGAAAATTCGAGGCCTACCCCATGCTGCTCGCCACCCTGACCCATCGCGCCAGTCTACCGTGCCCGCAAGTAGGCCCCGAACAGGCGGCGCAATTGCTCGAGCAGCATTACGGCCTAACTGGCACCTTGCAATCATTGGGCAGCCAGCAGGACCTCAACTATAAAGTCGAGAGTGCCTGCGGGCGGTATGTTCTGAAAATCTGCCGGGGCGATTACGCTGCCGTTGAGCTTCAGGCCCAGCACGCTGCGCTCAACAGCCTGCAGGCTGTGCGCGTACCCAAGGTCATCAAGGCCCTGACGGGTGAGGAGTTGCTGACCCTGACCGTCGATGGCCAAACCCTGCACGTGCGCGTGCTGGATTATATCGACGGCCAGCCGTTGACCCATCTGCCGCACGTGGGCCGCGAGGTGATCGCAGGGTTTGGTGACCTGTGCGGTCGAATGAGCCAAGCGTTGGCGCAGTTCGACCACCCGGGCCTGGCGCGTACGCTGCAATGGGACCCGCGCCACGCCCAGGCGTTGATCAAGCACCTGCTGGCAACCTTGGGCGATGTCCCACATCGCGACACACTGGAACACGTGGCAGCACAGGTTGAAAACCGCCTGCGCGGCCTGGCCGACCATCTGCCTTGGCAAGCCGTGCACATGGACATCACCGATGACAACGTGGTGTGGCAGCGCGATGCGCAGCGGCACTGGCAGGTCCAAGGCGTGATCGATTTCGGCGACCTGGTACACACCTGGCGCATTGCCGACCTGTCGGTGACCTGCGCAGCCCTGCTGCACCACGCCGAAGGTGACCCCTTTGCCATCTTGCCAGCGATCCAGGCCTGTCATGCGGTCACACCGCTGCAGCACGCTGAATTGCAGGCGCTGTGGCCACTGATCGTCGCCCGTGCGGCGGTGCTGGTCTTGAGCAGCGAGCAGCAGCAACGGTTGGACCCGGATAACAGCTACCTGCTGAAAAACGCCGCGCATGAGTGGGAAATCTTCCATGTGGCGAATTCCGTGCCGTTCGAGCTGATGGAGGCGGCAATTCTTGGCAGTGTCGGGCAGGCACCGACGCCGCTCGCCGGGCAGGGTTTTGCGCCTTTATTACCCGGGTTGGTAGGGCGTGAGTTCGCATTGATTGACCTGGGCGTACTCAGCCCACATTTCGAGGCCGGCAACTGGGAGCAGCCCGGTATCGATCAGCGGCTGTTACTGGACGCGGCGGCGGTGCATGGTTTGGCGGCGAGTCGCTACGGGCAATACCGTTTGTCGCGGACCCGGCCTGACAGCGCGGATGAACCTGAAACCTTCCCGTTGCACGTCGAGCTGCATGTGCCGTTGGGCACCGCCGTTGAATCGCCGTTCGCCGGGGTTGTTCGACGGGGTGCTGACGGTGGGCTTCACGTGCACAACAACGAAACAAACGTGCGGCTATGGGGTGTCAAAGCGCACTTGCAACCGGGTGCCGCAGTGCTCAAGGGCCAGGTGATCGGTGAAGTTGAAGGCCCGCTCACCGTGCAACTGTGCCGCACCGACCTGCCCGCACCGCTGTATTGCACGCCGTCCCGGGCACAGGCGTGGCAAGCGCTGTGCCCATCGCCGGCCACGCTGCTGGGGCTGGCCTGCGATGCCGAACCCGAACTGGACCCCGAGGCGCTGCTGGCGCGCCGCGACGCCAGTTTCGCTCGCTCGCAAAAGCACTATTACGCCGACCCGCCGCGCATCGAACGCGGCTGGCGCAATCACCTGATCGACATGCAGGGCCGTTCCTATCTGGACATGCTCAACAATGTGGCGGTATTGGGCCACGGCCACCCGCGCATGGCGGCGGTGGCGGCGCGGCAATGGTCGTTGCTCAATACCAACTCACGCTTTCACTATGCAGCGATTGCCGAATTTTCCGAACGACTGCTCGCGCTGGCGCCGGCAGGCATGGACCGGGTATTCCTGGTCAACAGTGGCACCGAGGCCAATGACCTGGCGATCCGCCTGGCCTGGGCCTACAGCGGCGGGCGCGACATGCTCAGCGTGCTGGAGGCTTACCATGGCTGGTCGGTGGCAGCCGATGCGGTGTCCACCTCGATTGCCGACAACCCCCAGGCCCTGAGCAGCCGACCAGATTGGGTGCACCCGGTGACCGCGCCCAATACCTATCGCGGCGAGTTCCGCGGGCAGGACAGCGCGCCTGATTACGTCCGAAGCGTGGAACATAACTTGGCGAAAATCGCTGCAAGCAAACGGCAACTGGCAGGTTTCATTTGTGAGCCGGTGTACGGCAATGCCGGTGGTATTTCGTTGCCGCCGGGCTATCTGCAGCAGGTGTACAAGCGTGTCCGCGCCCAGGGTGGCGTGTGCATCGCCGATGAAGTGCAGGTGGGTTATGGCCGCATGGGGCATTTCTTCTGGGGCTTCGAGGAGCAGGGCGTGGTGCCCGATATCATCACCATGGCCAAGGGCATGGGCAACGGCCAGCCTCTCGGCGCGGTGATCACTCGGCGTGAAATCGCGGAAGCCCTGGAGGCCGAGGGGTACTTCTTCTCGTCCTCGGGGGGCAGCCCAGTGAGTTGCCGGATCGGCATGGCGGTGCTGGACGTGATGGCGGAGGAAAAGCTGTGGGAAAACGCCCAAGTGGTCGGAGGGCATTTCAAGGCGCGCCTGGAGGAACTGATCGATCGCCATCCGCTGGTGGGTGCTGTCCACGGTTCCGGCTTTTACCTCGGCCTGGAGTTGGTGCGCGACCGGCAGACCCTGGAGCCGGCCACCGAAGAAACCACGTTACTCTGTGACCGCTTGCGGGAGTTGGGAATTTTCATGCAGCCCACGGGTGATTATCTGAACATCCTCAAGATAAAACCGCCGATGGTCACCTCCCGGCGCAGCGTGGACTTCTTCGTCGACATGCTGTCGAAGGTGCTGGATGAGCAGCTGTAGTTAATCGATTGTTATCGGTTAACTATTGTCATATTTATCGCCTATGATCTTTTGTCGCTTTTAAAGCCGATTTTTATCCGTTATAAAGTCGGCCTTTACCCCATTCGGAGTCCTGATCGCCATGACCACCCTGCACAGCACCCCCCGCGCCGATGGCTTCCACATGCCTGCCGAATGGGCGCCACAGACCCAGGCCTGGATGGTCTGGCCCGAGCGCCCGGACAACTGGCGCCTGGGCGGCAAGCCGGCGCAGGCCGCTCACGTGGCGGTCGCCAAGGCCATTGCGCGGTTTGAGCCGGTCACCGTGGCCGTCTCTGCCAGCCAGTACGAAAACGCCCGCGCGCGCCTGGATGTGCCGAATATCCGTGTGGTGGAGATGTCCAGTGATGACGGCTGGGTGCGTGACACCGGGCCTACCTTCGTGATCAACAACAGCGGCGAAGTACGCGGTGTGAACTGGGACTTCAACGCTTGGGGTGGTTTTGACGGTGGCCTGTATTCGCCGTGGAACCGAGACTCCCAGGTTGGCGGCAAGATCCTCGAGATCGAACGCGCCCCGCGCTATCGCACCGAAGGCTTCGTGCTGGAAGGCGGTTCGATCCATGTCGACGGTGAAGGCACCCTGATCACCACCGAAGAGTGCCTGCTCAACCGCAATCGCAACCCGCACCTGGGCCGTGCCGAAATCGAGGCTGTGCTGAGCGCCAACCTGGCTGTGGATAAGATCATCTGGTTACCAGATGGGCTGTTCAACGACGAAACCGACGGCCATGTGGATAACTTCTGCTGCTACGTGCGCCCTGGTGAAGTCCTGTTGGCCTGGACCGATGACCCGCAAGACCCTAACTACGCGCGCTGCCACGCGGCCATGGACGTACTGCAAAGCAGCACCGACGCCCAGGGTCGCTCGTTCACAGTGCATAAAATGCCGATCCCCGGCCCGCTGTATGCCACCGAGGAAGAGTGCGCCGGTGTGGACCCGGTTGACGGCACCCAGGAACGCAATCCTACCGTGCGGTTGGCCGGTTCCTACGTCAACTTCCTGATCGTCAACGGTGGCATCATCGCACCGAGCTTCGACGACCCGCTGGACAGCCAAGCCAAGGCGATCCTGCAGGACCTGTTCCCGCAGCACGAAGTGGTGATGGTGCCGGGCCGCGAACTGTTACTGGGCGGCGGCAATATCCACTGCCTGACCCAGCAGCAGCCGGCCCCACACAAAAACTGAGTGCAGTTGTAACAGCGCCATGACGGCGATCCGGTGCTGATCAGTCCAAGCGCCTACGACAAGCCCACGGCCCAGACAGGTCGTGGGCTTTTTTGTGTCCGAATGCCTATAAACACGGGACATTGGCATAGCTCTTGTATCGGTGTGGTCACAGTGGCCCAAGGCGATGACTGCGCAGTTCTGTCATAAACCTTGAGTAAGTTAGCCGCTCACGCAGTAGGAGAGAGCGCTGAAATGAATGCCGATATCAACCCGATGTACACGCGCACGTTCCACCCCCTGCGGGTCAACGGCGACGCGATCCATGCACTGGCGCTCTGGTTGAAGGAAAACGGTTCGCGGCAGATCAGGCAACAACCAGACCTGCGCAGCGTGATGAGTGAACGCTACCCGGCGGGGTTGTTCAGCGAGGATGAAGTGCGCGCGTTATGCGAATTGATGGCGCCCCTGTAGGAGCCGGCTTGCCGGTGATGGCGCCGGTGAGATCAGCGCATGACTTCAGGCCGCTATTGCCGGCAAGCCGGCTCCTACAGGTGGAGGAGGTGATTTAGAAACTGTAAGTGCCGGTGACGACGAGGCTGCGCGGCTCCCCTGGCTGAATCTGCGCCACACTGGTCGCCGATGCGTAGTAGGTTTTATCTGCGATATTGTTCAGCGCCGCCGTGACATCCCATTCCTTCTGACGGAACCCGGCCAACGCGTCCCAACGGCCATAGCCCGGCAGCACCACGGTGTTGAGGCTGTCGGCATAACGGTCGCCCACCAGCGTCAGGCCGGTTTCGGCGTACCAGCCCATCTCCGGTTTCCAGGTGATGAACAGGCTGGCATTGCGCTTGGCCACGTCGCTGACGCGTTTGCCTTCAAAGCCGTTGTTGTCCTTCTCGACCTTGGCGTCCTGCACGCCCACGCCACCGCGTACGTACCAGTTGCCGACGATCTTGCCGGTGGCGGTCAGCTCCACACCGCGTGAGCGCTGCAGACCGCTGAGCAGGGTGATGGTGCGGTCCAGCGGGTCGCTGGTGCGACGGTTATAGAGTTCCAGTTCGTACACGGCCAGCGTGGTGCTCAGGCGGTCGTCGAGCCAGTCGCTCTTGACCCCGATTTCCTTCTGCTTGGTCAGCTCAGGGCTCAGGTCGTTGACGCTGCCGGCGGCGTTCGGCGTGATGCCGATCAGGCCACCGCCTGCCGGGGAGAACGTCTTGCTCCACGAGGCATAGAACGAGTGATGCTCCAGTGGCGTCCATACCAGGCCAAAGCGCGGGCTGGTGCTGTGGCTTTTGACGTCCTGCTGGGTGTTGAGCAGCTTGTTCTTGGTGTCGACTTCGAAGCGGTCGTAACGCAGGCCGGCGAGCACTTGCCACTGGTCATTCAGGCGCAGTTGGTCCTGCACATAAACGGCGCGGCTGTCGACTTCGGTGTGGTTGTTGCTCGACACACTCATCCGCCCGGTGTGGCTGAGATTGCGATTGGGTTGGTTGAGGTCCAGGGGCGGTACGACGCGGCCGCCTTGTGCGACCGCAGTGGCGGTATACAGCTTCGGATCGCGACGCTGGCTGCCCAGCTCAAGGCCGGTGAGCAGACGGTGCTCCAGGCCGAAGGTGCTGAAGCCGCCTTCGAGCTCGACGTTATTGAAGATATTGAGGGTGGTCAGGTCCTGCTGCCAGCGCTGGCGCGTGACACGATTGGTCGCCGGGGTGTAGCCGGTGACGTAGGTGTTGTCGAAGTCGCTGTCGAGCTTGAACACACCCAGGGTCTGGCGCAGTTGCCAATTATCGTTGAGCTCATAGGCCAACTTGGAGCGCAGCGACTGGGTTTTGTCGTCGATGTAATCGCGGCTGTCACCGTAGGTGGTGCTGCGGCTTACATCCGCGGGGCGGCCATTGACGCCGGGTATGCCACGGTCTGGCGTGCGGTTGTAGCGGCTGTATTCGTATTGCACCAGCCAGTTCAGGTCCGGCGTGAGTTGCCAGCTCATGGACGGTGCGAACAGTTGGCGGTTGCCGCTGACGCCATCGCGAAAGCTGTTGTTGTCCTGGTTCCCCATGTTCAGTCGCAGGCTGATGTTATCGGTGGGGTCGGTGCTCAGATCGGCGTACACACTGCGCAAATCGTTGCTGCCACCTTGGGCCTCGATGCTCGATTTGTGTCCGGCCGTAGGCAGTTTGCTCACGCGGTTGACGATCCCTCCCTGACCGCCTCGCCCGTAGAGGACTGCTGCCGGCCCCTTGAGCACTTCGATGCGCTCGATGTTGTGCAGGTCGCGAATGTATTGGCTGTCGTCGCGGATGCCATCGAGGTAGAAGTCGTTACTCGCGTCAAAACCCCGGATGCGCAGGCTGTCGAAGCGCGTGTCGGCGCCGCTGCTCACGTTGGGGATTCCGCTCAACGCCTGGCCCAGGTCATTGGTGCCATAGGCGCGCAGGGTTTCGGTCTTTACTGAATCGATGGCCTGGGGCACATAACGCACGGGCGTGGCGGTGCGGGTGGCGGTGCTGGTTTCCTTGACGCGTGGGTCGTCCTCGTCAGCTTCGGCACTGACCGAGGTTTCGGGCAAGGTGGTGGTCGCACAGGCAAAACCGGCAGACAGCAGGACAGAAAGCCCAAGGGAAAGGGGCGTCAGGCGAAGGGCTGGCATGGAGGAATGTATCCGAATTGTTAGGGAGGTAAATTGCGCGTTAATGGTAATGCTTTGCATTTGCGCGCGTTATCCATTACCAAACGTATCGGCTGTGAAATATGTTACGAAATGTGTTTTTTGCCGTTTTTGACGCGGTTTTTTGTCGCTCTCAGTATGTCGATAGGGCTTTCCTTAGAATTATTTCGCCTAAATACAGACGATTCGCGAAATTGACACATAGTTCCGGGCGCGACTAGGATTGCGCCCAACGCCTGTGGCTAACCGCCATGACTCATCCAATAAAAAAGGCTCGCGGCCTGTTAAGTCGTCCGCGGGCCTTCTTTTTTCCGGAATCAGTCGACACCAGAAAAGCGACATGGAGCCTGGTGTCACAGCGCGTACTCAACCAGGAATAAGGAATACAAGAAAATGTTGAAGCAACGGATGAGTCTGATCGCTCTGGGGATTTTGAGCGCATCGACAGCAATGGCTAACGACCAGGACCAGTCCAAGGGTTTTATCGAAGACAGCCACCTGAACATCGCCGCACGTAACGCCTACATCAGCCGTGACTACAAGAACGGCAAGCAAGACAAAGCCGAATGGGGCCAAGGTTTCATCGGTAAGCTGGAGTCCGGTTTCACCCAAGGCACCGTCGGTGTGGGTGTGGATGTGATCGGCCAATACGCCATCCGTCTGGACGGTGGCAAAGGTCGCGCCGGCGCTGGCGGCATCGACTTCTTCAAACAGGGCAATGGCACGACCAACCCTGATGGCTCGAACAACCCTGGCTCGGCACCACACGACTTGGCCAAGGGCGGCGCTGCCGTGAAGTTCCGCGTTTCCAACACCGTGCTCAAGTACGGTGATCAGTTCCCGGCCGTGCCTGTGCTGCAGTACGACAACTCCCGTCTGTTGTCGGAAACCTACACCGGTACTTCGATCGTCTCCAAAGAGATCGCCGGTCTGCAACTGGACGCGGGTCACTTCACCAAAGAAGCGCGCAAGAGCATGGAAGGCACCGACAGCGGTCGCCTGAAAAGCATCGACTACATCGGTGGTAGCTACAAATTCACCGAAAGCCTGTCCGCCGCGCTGTACGCCTCGGACATGCAGGACGTACTGAAGAAGCAATACGTCAACGTCAACTACGTGCTGGCCCTGCCAGAAAAACAGTCGCTGACGTTCGACTTCAACGGCTACAAAACCAAGCTGGACAAGAGCTTCGCCCTGGAAAACCAGAAGGACGAAAACGCTCGTGACAACAAAATCTGGAGCCTGGGCGCCACGTGGGCCGTTGGCCCGCACAGCTTCACCGTCGCTCACCAGCGCAGCACCGGCGACACTGGCTACCTGTACGGCGGCTACCGTAACGCTGGCGGCATCGGTGACGGTGGTAACACCATCTTGCTGGCCAACTCCTACTGGTCCGACTTCAACGGCAAGGACGAGCGTTCGTGGCAAGTGGGCTACGGCATCGATTTCGCCACTTTCGGCGTGCCAGGCCTGACCTACAACGTTGCCTACGTGCGCGGTACCAACATCGACGACGGTACCAACCGCGGCGACGGCACCGAGCGCGAAATCTGGAACCAGTTCAAGTACGTCGTACAGAGCGGCCCGGCCAAAGACCTGAGCCTGCGTGCTCGTGCCTCGTGGCTGCGCGTTTCCAGCAACGCTGACCAGTACAACGTAGGCGGTAACGAAATCCGTCTGTTCGCCGACTACCCGATCAACGTTTTCTGATTGATCGCAGCTCGCGCCTGATCCCAGGCGATAAAAAACCCCGACTGGTTCGGGGTTTTTTTATGGGCAGCGATCAGTCCACGCGGCAAGAGCTTGCAAGGGAAGCCAATAGCGGCGGGAATATTACAAATAGGAAAAGCAGTTTCACGGCGTTCAGTTGATCTATTACACCGCATCACTAATGAAGTACCCAGGCCTATCTTTATCCACTCCCTGCGCAAGCCTAAATTGGCCCCACTGCCCGGCCATCATCCCGATGCCCGGCTACTGGAGCACCATCATGAAAAAAGTCGTCATCATCACCGGCGCGTCCCAAGGTATAGGTGCCGCCGTGGTCCAGGCCTACCGTGCCCTCGACTATCGCGTGGTCGCCACTTCGCGCTCGATCCAACCGTCCTCCGATCCCGACATCCTCACTGTCGCGGGCGATATCGCCGACCCGGCCACCGCCCAGCGCGTCGTTCGTGAAGCCCTGGCCACGTTCGGTCGCATCGACAGCTTGATTAACAACGCCGGCATTTTCATCGCCAAACCGTTTACGGCCTACACCCAAGAGGACTACGCCAATGTCCTCGCGGTGAACCTCAACGGCTTTTTCTACATCACCCAGCTCGCGATTGCCGAGATGGAAAAACACGGCGCCGGCCACGTCGTTAACGTCACCACCAGCCTGGTGGACCACGCCATCGATGGCGTGCCGTCAGTACTCGCCAGCCTTACCAAAGGTGGGCTGAATTCGGCGACCAAATCGTTGGCGATCGAATACGCCAAGCGCGGGATTCGCGTGAATGCGGTGAGCCCAGGGATCATCAAGACCCCGATGCATGGTGAGGAAACCCACGCGACGCTAGGGCAATTGCACCCGGTCGGGCACATGGGCGAGGTGAGCGATATTGCCCAGGCGATCGTCTACCTGGAGAACGCAGGGTTTGTGACGGGTGAGATTCTGCATGTCGATGGCGGACAAAGCGCCGGGCATTGATACAGGCGCCCCGGCCTAAGCCGGCCGGGCGTTATCTTCGCGTGGCGACCGGCCAAAAAAGGCTTTATAGGCGCGACTGAACGCCGCTTCGGATTCATAGCCAATCGCAAAACCAATCTCGCCGATGCGACCGTCCTGTTTGGACAGCATGGTTTTCGCCAGGGTAAGCCGCCATTCATTCTGATACCGCAACGGTGAGCGGCCTATCAAGGAGCTG
Source organism: Pseudomonas sp. AC112 (assembly GCF_979253545.1). Lineage (NCBI taxonomy): Bacteria > Pseudomonadati > Pseudomonadota > Gammaproteobacteria > Pseudomonadales > Pseudomonadaceae > Pseudomonas > Pseudomonas sp. AC112. The sequence continues at coordinate 1,938,965 of NZ_CEEDCM010000001.1, read as the reverse complement.
AATCGCTCGTAGAAATTGGAGCGCGACATCCCGGCAACCTCTGCCAGCGCATCAATGCGCCACTGCTTGCCAGGCGTTTCATGAATGGCTTTCAGCGCGCGGGCGATACGCGCATCCGACAACCCACCCAGCCAACCGGAAGCGACGCCCTGGTGCACCCAAGTGCGCAGGATACGAATCACCACAAGATCGATCAGGCGCGAAATCATCAACGCTCCGCCCGGCTGCGTGTCATGGGCTTCGAGCAACATGAAATGCAGGATGCCCTCCGCCCAGGCGGCGGCTTCGGCTTGCTGAATGTGGATCAGCCGGGGCAGGGCAAACAACATTGCCTGGAAGCTGCTTGCGTCGAACCAGAACCGGCAGATGACCACGTTGGCGGGGCCGTTGACTGCCATCATCGTGATACCCGCGGGGTCGTGGGGTAGCAGGATCACATCGCCCTGGTCGAGTGTCTGCAGCGGTTGGTCGGCCACTTCCAGATGCAAGTGGCCTTGCTGAAGCACGCAAATGTGCGCGCTCTTTTCATCCAGCGCGAGGCACTGCGCCTCCGCCAGCGCGCAGGAATACACGCGATCACCTGTCAGACGGATCTGCGCCAAGACTTGGGACAGCAGATCGCCCCTGGCAAACCCTTCAAGCTGCATTTCTGGATGAATGATCAAGTTTTCCAGGGGATTCATCATGTCGGTTCGACCACGTCTTCACTAAGCTGACCCTCGAAATCATACCGTACCGCCGCCATCGGGAAGCGCCTTTCCAGCGAAGGCCGTCTATGCACATCATCCAATTACATGGGAGCACTGAAATGTTCGGAATCTCCGCCCTAGGCTGGATCCACACCCTCGGCAGCCTGCCGGCCATTCCACTGGCCGCCTACATGTTCATTCGTCATGGACGCATCGTTCCCCGCTCAGTGCCGGGGTTGTTCTATCTCGTGTCGATGTTGATCGGTGGCCTCACCGTGTTCCTGGTCGCAAAGCAACCTGTCAGCAACATCATTGGTGTCATCACGATTGCATTGCTCGCGGCCGGTTATGGCGTAGGGCACGTGACTTGGCTGGGCAGGGCGCGTGTTTACCTGGAAACGGTGTTCCTGAGTCTGACCGCCTTCTTCCTAATGGTGCCGACGGTTTCCGAGACATTGCGACGCGTGCCGGATGGCCATCCTTTCGTCACGGACCTGCAGTCGCCGGTGCTGCTAGGTGCGCAGGCGAGCATCGCGTTGGCGCTCGTCATTGGCCTGACTGCGCAAATGATCCACCTGAGCAGACGGGCGCGTCTCGGCATCGCCCACTGACCCATTCAGCGCCTGCCATCACCTGCGCACAGCCCGCGTCATTGAAGGCCCGATCACTTTTTCATCCTATTACCGTCGTCAAATAAATGGCATTTTCAGACCGAAATTGCCGTCTGGCGGCAAAAAAGACAATACGTTGACAGTTGACTTGGGATCCAACATTATTCGCGACGTTTTGATGGCTCTAAGCCATTAAAATGATATCGGCGAAGCACATTCGTCGCGTGCTGTGGATCTTCAAGATATAGGGATGTGGCGGCTTCGACTCGGACGGCCAAGCGTGTAGCCCTTAAACATTGTCACTGTATTAGCAGGCTCGCTTCTACGCGCCTGCATATGAGTCTTAGGGAAGTGAACGTCATGGCTGTAGGGCGAATTCTGGTTACCGGTGGTGCAGGTTTTATTGGGTCACATCTGGTAGATGCGCTGCTGGGTAAAGGCTACAAGATTCGCGTGCTGGATGATTTGTCGACTGGCAAAACAGCGAATCTGCCTGTCGGGAATCCTGACCTGGAACTGTTGGTCGGAGATGTCGCGGACAGCGCCGTCGTTGAGCTGGCCATGGCAGATTGCAGCGCGGTCGTGCATCTGGCTGCGGTGGCCTCGGTGCAGGCTTCCGTTGATGATCCTGTCGCCACCCACCAGGCCAATTTCGTCGGCACGCTCAATGTATGCCAAAGCATGCTGAAGGCCGGCGTGACACGCGTAGTGTTTGCGTCCAGTGCGGCGACCTATGGCAACAACGGTGAAGGCACCGCCATCGTGGAAGAAACGCCCAAGTCGCCACTGACACCTTATGCCAGCGACAAATTGGCCAGTGAGTACTACCTGGACTTCTACCGTCGCGAGCATGGCCTGGAACCGGTGATATTCCGTTTCTTCAATATCTTCGGCCCACGCCAGGATCCTTCCTCACCGTACTCCGGTGTGATCAGCATCTTCACCGAGCGCGCACTGGCGCGTAAGCCCATCACCGTATTTGGCGACGGCGAGCAGACGCGCGACTTCGTCTATGTGCAGGACCTGGTGAGCATCCTTGTGCAGGCAGTCGAGACCCGCGAGCCGGCGCCTGATGCGATCAACGTCGGGCTTAGCCGTTCGACCAGCCTCAACGATCTGATCGCTGAGCTGGGCAATGCCACAGGTGCCCCGTTGGATGTGACGTACCAGGCGCCACGCCAAGGCGACATACGCCATTCACGCGCCAATAACACCCGTCTGCTAGAGCGCTTTGCACTCCCGGAACCGACCTCGATCGGCCAGGGTCTGGCGCAGCTTTTGCGCAGTTTGTAGTTCGCCGGTCAATTCGCCCGACGTTAACGCAGTATTGGCTCAGTCATCTTCTAGAGTGAATTATGGAAATCGTTTTCCGCAGGACGCGTGTCCGCGCGATAGCTGAGCGGCTGTTGGCTGCCCTTGCCTTGTTCGTCGGTGGGCCGGCCGTGCACGCTGCTGCTGTCTCCCAGCCGGCCAGCGTGGCCTTCTGGTATGCCGAGCAACCACCGCTGCCGGAACTGGCGCAGTTCGACTGGGCCGTGGTCGAACCGGGCCACATGACGCCGGGTGATGTGAAAACCTTGCGGGCGCTGGGCAGCCAGCCGTTTGCGTACCTGTCCATCGGCGAGTTCGACGGCAACAAGGCTGAGGTCGAGAAAGCGGGGTTGAGCAAGGCGGTCTCCCCTGTGCGTAATGACGCCTGGAACAGTCAGGTCATGGACCTCACCTCGACGGCCTGGCGTGAGCACTTGTTCGGTCGCGCCAAGGCCTTGGCAGCGCAAGGCTATGCGGGTCTGTTTCTCGACACGCTCGACAGTTTCCAACTGGTGCCACAAGACCAGCGCGAAGCTCAGCGCGTGGGCTTGGCCAGCCTGCTGCGTGAGTTGCACAAGCGTCAGCCCACGCTGAAGCTGTTTTTCAACCGCGGCTTCGAAGTGTTGCCGGAGCTGGATGGCGTCGCCGCCGCGGTGGCTGTCGAATCGATCCATGCCGGTTGGGATGCCTCTGCCAAGCGTTATCGCCCGGTCTCGGAGTCCGACCGCCAGTGGCTTGAAACGCACCTGCAACCGCTGCGCGCCAAGGGCGTCCCGCTGGTGGCGATTGACTACTTGCCACCTGAGCGTCGCGATGAAGCGCGCAAGCTCGCCAAGCGTCTGCGCGATGAAGGTTTTATCCCGTACATCAGCACGCCTGACCTCAACACCCTGGGCATCAGCAGCATCGAAGTCCAGCCGCGCCGCATCGCGATGATTTTCGACCCGCGCGAAGGTGCGCTGGAAGATTCCGCTGGCCATAGCAACCTCGGTGGGTTGCTGGAATACCTCGGCTACCGTGTCGATTATCTGCCGGCCAACAGTGACCTGCCGCTCTACGGTTTCAGTGGCGTGTACGCGGGCGTTGTGACCTGGATGACCAGCGGCCCGCCCCAGGACGCAGCGGCGTTCAATCGCTTTCTCAATGCTCGCCTGGACGAGCAGGTGCCGGTGGTGTTTTTCAGCGGCCTTCCGGTTGAAGACAAACTGCTGCTCAAGCGCCTGGGTCTCAAGCGTGATGTGCCGCCCGCGACCCAAGTGTTGACCATCACTCACCAGGACAAGGCTTTGCTGGGTGCGTTCGAAGCGCCAGTGGTACCTCGCTCCCGTGATCTGGCTTCGGTGTCTGTCCTGCCCAACGGCCCAACACCGGCGTTGTCGTTGAGCGGTGCCGGTGGCGCCGTGTTCAACCCGGTGGTGGTGGGCAAATGGGGCGGCCTTGCACTGGCGCCTTACCTGCTGGAAATCAACAACGAGCGCAGCCGCTGGATTCTCGATCCTTTTGCGTTTCTGCAAGCCAGCCTGAGGCTGCCGGCACAGCCGCGCCCGGACACCACCACCGAAAACGGCCGGCGCATCGCGACTGTGCATATCGACGGTGACGGTTTCCCTTCCCGCGCCGAAGTGCGCGGTACTCCGTACGCCGGTCGCCACACCCTGGATGACTACATCAAGCCCAACCCGTTCCTGACCTCGGTGTCGATCATCGAGGGTGAGATTTCGCCGCGTGGTGCGTTCCCGTTCCTGGCGCGTGAGCTTGAGCCGATTGCCCGAGAAATCTTCGCCAACCCTAAAGTCGAAGTGGCCACGCACACCTACAGCCACCCCTTTTTCATGCAGCCTGACAAGGCCAAGAAGCGCGAGAATTTCAACCCGGAATACGGCTTGAACATGAAAATCGCCGGCTACGACAAAATCGATTTCCGTCGCGAGATCTTTGGCTCGCGCGACTACATCAACCAGAACCTGACCACCCCGCAGAAGCCGGTGAAGATGGTGTTCTGGCCAGGCGACGCGCTGCCATCGTCCGACACCATCAAGCTGGCCTATGACGCCGGCCTGAAGAACGTCAATGGCGCCGAAACCATCATGACCAAGGCCAATCCGTCGCTGACGGGCTTGAACCCTTTGCTGCGCCCGACCCCAGGCGGGTTGCAGTACTACGCACCCATCATCAACGAAAACCTCTACACCAACCTGTGGAAAGGCCCGTATTACGGCTTTCGCGAGTTGATCGAGACCTTTGAGTTGACCGACAGCCCCCGCCGCCTGCGTGGCCTGCACCTCTACTACCACTTCTACTCCAGCACCAAGCAGGCCTCGATCAAGGCCATGCACGAGATCTACGGCTACATGCGCGAGCAACAGCCGATGTCGTTGTGGATGAGTGACTACGTCGACCGTCTGCACGGCCTGTACCAGTCGAGCCTGGCGCGCACCGCCGACGGCGCCTGGCAGATTCGCGGGATGGATGCACTGCGTACCGTGCGGCTCGATGCGCAAATGGGCTGGCCGGACTTGCTGCAATCACAAGGCATTGCCGGTGTGCGCGACTTGCCGCAGGGGCGCTACGTGGCACTGAGCAGCGACAAGGCATTGCTTGTGCTGCGCGCGGACAGAGACCCCAGGCCCGCCCTGGAGGAAGCCAACCTGCCGTTGCTGGATTGGCGCTACCTGGATGATCGGCGTGTGAGTTTTTCCTTCGCCGGTCAGTTTGACCTGTCCTTCTCCGTGCGCTCGGCAACAGCCTGTCGCGTGGAGGTGGATGGGCAGCGATTCGCGGGCAAGGCTTCGGCCGGCCTTTGGACTTTTCAATTACCTATGAAGCAGGTGAGTAATGGTCAGCTCCTCTGCAACTAAGAACAGTCGGCTGCTCAACCCCTGGGCGCTGGCGGTAGTCGCGGTTGCCGTAGGCGGTCTGCTGTGGGCGACTTTTCAGCGTGAATCCGTGTTCCAGCCCGACGGGCGCGAACCCGACGCCGTGTCGGCCAACTATGCCGAGCTGTTGCTGACAGCGCACCCGGACGACGACCGCCTGCGATTGCAGTTGGTCGACCTGCTGATTCGCCTCGGTGACTACGCCAAGGCGCGCGAGCACATTGAAGCCTGGCCCACGCCGCAGTTGGAAACCCAGGCTTACTACCGGCTGGAGCTGGATGCGCTGGTTGCCGCCAGTGGTAACGATCTGATCGCGCAGCAGGCATTGGTCGAGCGCCTGGAAAGCTTCGATCACCGTAAATTGCCGGTGGCGCAGTTGCAGAACCTGGCGAAGCTGGCGTTGACATTGCAAGCCCCGGCATTCGCCGCGAGTGTCTTTGAAGAGATTGCCGGGCGTGATCCTGCGCAAAAGAACGAAGCCCTCAAATCGGCCGCGCAGTGGTACCTGGCGGGTGAACAACCGGCACGTGCGGCGGCGATCTATTTGCAACTCAAGCGCGACGCCCAGCAACCTGGCGAGCAGCGTGAGTACGCGCAACTGGCGTTCAACAGTTTGCTCTCGGCCGGTCGTGACGAGCAGGCTGCACAGGTGCTTGCCGACCAGTTGCCGACGCTCACGAACCCGCAGACCGACGTCGCGTGGCTGAAGCAGGGCGTCGACGTTGCGGTGGCGACCAAGCAGTTCGAGCTCGCACAACGTGTGCTTGAGCAATGGCATGCCTTGGAACCTGATAACCCGAGTATCCCGTTGAAGCAGTTCCATGTTCGCCTGGCCATCAATGACCTGGCGGGCGCGTGGGACACCGGTCAGCAACTGACGGTCGATTATCCGGATGATATCGAGTTGCTCGAACAGATGGCCAAGCTCGGTGAATGGCGCGGCGACAATGAAGCGGCGCTGAGTTACTGGATCCGCGTGCTCAAGCTCAAGGAAGACGCGCAAGTCCGCGAGCACGCCTGGCGCCTCGCCAGCCAGCAGTTCGACTTTGACCGCTCTATCCCGTTGCTCGCCGAGATCATGCAGCAACGTGCGCTGACAGATACCGAGTTGGACGCGCTGATCTACGGCCACGAATCGCGCGGTACACCCGCCGAAGCCGAGGCCTGGTTACGCACTTACCTGCGCAAATACCCGTCGCATCGCCTGGCCTGGACGCGCCTGCTGCAAAACCTGGAAAACACCGGGCAGTTCGCGGCCAAGGGCACGCTCTACAAGGACTATGCAAAACGCTACAAGTTGACCACGGCCGAATTGGTTGATTGGGCCAGCACTGAAATGAAGCTGTTCAATGAACAGGCTGCATGGGAAGTGGTGAAGTCCGCTGACGCCTCCATCGATGACCCGGAGTACTGGCGCACCCGTGCTGCCCTGGCCTGGGACTTGGAGCGCGACGAAGACCTGCGCGTGTCGCTGGAAAAACTGCTGTCCCTCAATGGCAAGCTGGTCAGTGGTGACGAGAGCCAATTGATCACGCTGTACCGCACCCGCGACCCACAGCGCGCCCTGGCGTTGATGGTTGCCAGTTGGCATCGCGCCCAAGACCCGCAGCGACTGGTCGAGGCGCTGCAACTGGCCCAGGAGCTGGAGGAGTGGGACCAGGTCGTCGCGTTGCTGGAAGACGCCAAGAAGTACCCGGATGCCTACGAGCAGGCCCAGGTTCTGGCGGTGCGTGGCGCGCTGGCGATCGAGCAGGGTGATAGCGCCGAAGCCGAGCGTTTGTACCTGCTGGGCCTGTCGCGCTATCCCAATGACAACCTGTTCCGCGAGCGCCTGACCTGGCTCTACGTCGACCAGGCCGACACGGCCAAACTCAAGCCATTGCTGACCAAGTGGCGTGCCTATGCGCGCGAAGACCGCCTGCTGTGGTTGCCGTTCGCCAGTGCCAGCCAGCTATTGGGTCGCGATGCCGAGGCGTTGGCCTGGTATCGCCAGTACCTCAAGCTTTCCCCGAACGACTGGCTGGTACAGGCGGCCTATGCCGACGCGCTGGAAACCTCTGGCTACCAGGATGCCGCCCAACGTCTGCGCTTGAAACTACTGCGCAACCCCGAGGCCGACAACCTGCAACCGTCGTCCCAGCGCTACGCGATCTGGCTGCGCTTGATGTCCAGCAGCTACTCGCCACGCAAGGCACAGCAAGAACTGCTGAAGTGGAAAGACGGTTCGCCGTCGATGAAGCAGCTGTGGTTCGAACGCCTGCTGTCTCGTCTGGACGCGACCAATCAACAAGCGCAGAAAGACGATTGGCTGGCCTGGGCGCGCACCCAGGGCCTTAAGGTCGACCGGTACGAGCAAATCCAGGAAGCCTTGCGCAGCCGCAACAAAGCGCAGGTTGAAACCCTGTTGGCCAGCAGCGACCTGAACCCGGCGCAGCGTGCCCAGGCCCTCAGTCGTCTGAACCGTAACAATGAAGCCCTGGAAACCAGCCTCTCGGCATTAGGCGATGACCAACCAGACTCGGTGAATGAGCAACTGCGCCGCCAGGCGGTAGAGATCCACGAATCCACCCCGCAAGGCGCCCTGCTGTCCTATCAGAAGCAGGATTTCGGTGGCCTTTCGTTTGACTCTCCACGCCTGGAAATCGCCCATAACCTGGGTGACAAATGGTACGCCGACGTCGAGATGGAACATGGCAAATACAAAGGCGACGACGTGATCTCCTCGCGAATAGGTGAAGAGAGCAACGCGGCCCTGACCCTGATTCGCTCGGTGGAAAACGGCAGCTGGAAGCTGTTCGCCGATACCAGCCAGCGCCAGGACGACGATCGCAACGGCCTGGGGCTGTCGCGTATGTGGCAACTGGGTACCAGCCATCAACTCGAAACCGGCCTGGACTGGCATCGCAAGAGCGACGACAGCGGCCTGATGCGCGCTTTCGGCCAGCAGGACCGGGCTTGGGTCGGCGGGCGTCATGGCTTGACCGCACGGGATCAGCTGAGTTGGGAAGTGGCGCAGCGGTCGTTCTCGACCCGCGCTGGCGACTCGCTGGGCACCGGTCATGCAGTGAAGCTGGAGCTTAACCACACGCTGGAATTCGCCGGGCCTAACTGGACGGTGCGCAGTGGTGTGGATTACCAGAAGAACAGCGTGAAGGATCGCAACCTGGATTACCTGTCCAGCCGCAATGGCGGTGCTATCAAGATCACGCCTCAGTCGACAGACCCGGATACCGGCGCGCTCGATCCTCTTGATGTGGACACCGTCACCGGTGGCGACCTGCTGCAAAGCCGCTACGGCCAACTCTACGTCGGTAGTTCCTGGCGCCGCGGCATACCGGGAGCGCTGGTGCGCAGCAAGCCGCAATACACCTGGTTGGTGGACATGACGGCGGGTTGGCAGTGGACCGATCAAACCTTCAATTACGGCATCAACACCGGCGTCGGCTTCGAAGTCCTGGGTGACGACGAACTGGCCCTCACCTTCGGCTACCAATCTGCGCCACAAGGCGGGGATGGCAAGTCCGGCGGCACACTGGGCATGAGCTACGGCGTGCGTTTCGGGCGCTGATTACAGAATCTACGGGAGAAAAACCTATGCAAGCAATTCGTAACCTGAGCCTGGCCCTGACAGTACTGTTCGTCGCCGGCTGCTCCAGCTTCACCAGTGAAAACAGCCCGAACCTGCCGCGCAATGCGCAGTGGGGCATCGTGCCGATGATCAACTACTCCCAGACTCCGCAAGCCGGTGAACGCAGCGAGCAGATCCTGCTCAGCGTGCTCAGCAGCCACGGCCTGCAACCGCGGGTTTACCCCACCAGCACCCAGGGCGAACAGGCGCTGATGGATGACAACGAGCGCTTGACCGGTGCCCTGGAATGGGCGCGTGAGCAAAAGCTCGATTACGTCGTTGCCGGCAGCGTGGAAGAGTGGCAGTACAAGAACGGCCTGGACGGCGAGCCAGCGGTCGGCATCAGCCTGCGCGTTCTGGAAGCCAGCAGCGGTCGTGTGCTCTGGAGCAAAAGTGGCGCACGCGCCGGCTGGTCCCGTGAAAGCCTGGCGGGCAATGCTCAGACGGTAATCGACAAACTTGTTGGCGCCCTTCGGTTCGAGTGAACGCAATGAATTCTCCACACATGGATTACAGCCTGGCGCCTCGCGCCAGCGGGCCGGTGTCTTGGCTGGAAACACTGCTGGTGACGGGCTTGGCGATTGGCCTTGGCTTCTGGCTGACTCCCGAGGACCCGTTGCAGATGCACGGTGGTTTCCCCTGGCCGATTCTGGCGCCGCTGCTGTTGGGTGTGCGTTACGGTTTTGTGCGCGGCCTGTTCAGCGCGGGGCTGCTCGTTGCGGCGCTGTTTGCGCTGCGTTACAGCGGTCATGAAGGGTATACCCAGCTTGAGCCGTCGTTCATCGTCGGTGTGTTGGTCTGCGGGATGCTGGTGGGTGAGGTGCGCGACCTGTGGGTGCGCCGCCTGGAGCGTCTGCAGATGGCCAATGAATACCGTCAGTACCGTCTCGACGAATTTACCCGTGCCCACCAGATCCTGCGGGTTTCCCACGACCTGCTTGAGCAACGTGTGGCCGGCAGTGACCAGAGCCTGCGCAGTTCGCTGCTGGGCCTGCGCGAAAAACTGCGTGGCATGCCAGTTGAAGGCGATGCATTGAGCGAATTGGCAGAGCCGATTGTGGCGATGCTCGGACAGTACGGCGCATTGCGTGTGGCGGGGCTGTACCGCGTCGACGACAGCGAGAAAAACGTATTGCCGCAAGCCCTGGCGATGATCGGTGTGATGGGCCCCCTGGGTACCGACGACGGTTTGATCAAGCTGTGCCTGGAGCGCGGTGAACTGGTCAGCGTACGCCAGGAGCTGATCGACTCGGGTAACTCCGCGCAGTTCTCATCGCTGCAGGCGTGCATCCCGTTGATCGACGCCGAAGGTCGGTTGCTGGCGATCCTGGCGGTTCGGCAGATGCCGTTCTTCGCGTTCCAGGATCGTACGCTGAGCCTCTTGTCGCTGCTGGCTGGCCACATCGCCGACCTGTTGCGCCGCGACCCGCACGTACTGCAATTGCCCGACGCCGATTCCCAGCAGTTCACCTTGCAACTCAAGCGTTCGCTGGTGGATGTCGAGCAACACACCTTGCCGGCTGGTCTGTTTGCGTTCGAGATGACGCGCGCCAACGAGGAACTGTCGCGTCTGATGGAGCGCAGCCAGCGTGGTCTGGACCTGCACCTGGCGGTGCGCAACAACCGCGAACATCGTCTGCTGCTGGTGCTCTTGCCGCTGACAAGCCCGGAAGGTACCGAAGGCTACCTGGCGCGGATTGGCATGCTGTTGCACGAGCACTTTGGTATCGATACCGACTTGGACAGCTTGGGTGTGCGGGTCATGCCTTTCAACCTGGAGCCTGGCTGTGATCGCAACGGGCTGCGTAACTTCCTCTACAACGAGTGTGGCCTGAATGATCAGCAAGTGGCTGTTTAGCGGGGCCTTGGTGTTAGAGGCGGGCAGTTGGGGCAGTTTGTGGCTTGATGCGCCGGTGTCTCATCAATTGCTGGTGTTCATCTTCAGCCACGCCCTGGCCTGCCTGATGCTGTGTGGCGCCGTGTGGCTGTTACTGCCGGCGCGCTACCGCGCCCCCTTGCCTTGGAGCCCGATTTTTATTTTCAGCCTGGCTTTCTTCGTGCCGGTCATCGGCGCGTTGGGTGTGGTTGCATCGATCTTTCCTGCGCTTTATCTGCCTCGCAAACGTGACCGTCAGGCCTGGCAATCCGTGGGCATCCCAGGTTTGCCATTTCGTGCGCAAGCCCAGACGCGCTCGCCGATTTTCGCGGATGGCGGACTGCAGGACGTACTGCGTCATGCGCCCGACCCGGACCAGCGCCTCGCCGCATTGCTGGCGACCCGCCGCATGCCCGGCAAGGACGCCGTGCCAATCCTCAAATTAGCCTTGGGCGACCCGAGCGATGACGTGCGCCTGCTGGCGTATTCGATGCTCGACAAGCAAGAAAGCGACATCAACCTGCACATCCAGATGGCCCTTGAGCAGTTGGCTGGCGTCAGCCCGCGCACCGCGGGCCCGGTACATGGCATGTTGGCGCGTTGGTACTGGGAACTGGCCTATCTCGGCCTGGCCCAGGGCAGCGTACTCGAACACGTACTCAGCCAGGCCAGTGAGCACGCCGAGCAGGGTTTGGCGGCAGGCGAGGGTGGCGAACTGTTGCTGCTGGCGGGTCGTATTGCCTTGGAACGCGGCGAGAACGAACGCGCCGAAGTGCTGTTGCACGAGGCCGAGAAGAACGGCCTTGGCGCGGCTCAGTTGCTGCCGTTCCATGCTGAATTGGCGTTTGAGGCCGGTCGTTATCATGAAATCCCCGGGTTGCTCGCCAGCCTTCCTGAAGAAACCCGCCAGCGGCCACCGTTCGCTGAGCTGGTGAGGAGCTGGAATGAATCATAAGCAAACGCCACCGACTGCCGATATCTGCCTGTTGCTGGAAGGGACCTGGCCATACGTGCGTGGCGGCGTGTCGAGCTGGATTCACCAGATGATCCTGGGCCTGCCGGAGCTGACGTTCTCGGTGATGTTCATTGGCGGCCAGCGTTCAGCCTACGCCTCGCGACGCTATGAGATACCGGCCAACGTGGTGCACATCGAAGAGGTGTTCCTCGAGGATGCGACGCACCCCACCAACACCCGGGGTACGCCGCGCGAAGCCGACCCGCAGCAACTCGCCGACCTGTATCGCTTTTTGCACCACCCGGACCAGCCGGAACGCGAGCTCGGCGAGCGCTTGCTCAGTTGCATCGCCGACGGGCATATGACCCTCGATGATGTACTGCGCAGCCGCGCCAGCTGGGAGACCCTCAGCGAAGGCTATCGCCAGCATTGCGCCGACCCCTCGTTCGTCAACTATTTCTGGACCCTGCGTTCGTTGCAGTCACCGCTGCTGATGCTCGCTGAAGCCTCGCGCAAGATGCCGCCGGCGCGGGTGCTGCACTCGATCTCCACCGGTTACGCCGGACTGCTGGGCTGCATCCTCAAGCACCGCTGGAAGTGCACCTACCTGTTGAGTGAGCACGGCATCTACACCAAAGAGCGCAAGATCGATCTGGCCCAGGCCACGTGGATCGCCGAAAGCTCCGGGCAGGCGCTCAACCGCAGCCTCGACGGTGGTTCGGGCTATATCCGCACCCTGTGGGTGCGCTACTTCGAGCGGATCGGCCAATTGGCCTACAACAGTGCCGATAACATCATTGCCTTGTATGACGGTAACCGTCAGCGCCAGATCAAGGACGGTGCCGACCCGCGCCGTACGCAACTGATCGCCAACGGCATCGACTTGTCGCAATGGGCCAGCGCCATGGAAACCCGCGAGCCGGGCATTGCCCCCGTGGTCGGGTTGATCGGGCGGGTGGTGCCGATCAAGGACGTGAAAACCTTTTTGCGCGCCATGCGTGGCGTGATCAGCGCCATGCCGAACGCCGAAGGCTGGATTGTCGGCCCGGAAGAAGAAGATCCGGAATACGTCAGCGAGTGCCGCAGCTTGATGGCAAGCCTGGGGCTTGAGGGTAAGGTGCACTTCCTCGGCTTCCAACGCATCCAGGACATTCTGCCCAAGCTTGGCCTGATGGTGCTGACGTCGATCAGCGAGGCACAACCCTTGGTGATCCTCGAAGCCTGGGCCGCCGGCACCCCAGTGATCAGCAGCGACGTCGGCTCGTGCCGCGAATTGATCGAAGGCGGCAGCGCCGAAGACCGTGACCTTGGCCACGCTGGCAAGGTGGTGGCGATCGCCGACCCACAGGCCACCTCCGCCGCCATCCTCGAGCTGCTGCGCAGCCCCGAGCGCTGGAAGGCGGCACAAGCCAGCGGCTTGCTGCGGGTCAACCGTTACTACACCGAAGCCTTGATGCTGCAGCGCTACCGCGACCTGTACCAGGCAGCCATGGAGAACAGTTAAATGGCCGGTATTGGCTTCGAACTGCGCAAGATCCTCTCGCGCGACTCATACACCGCCACCCTGCACGCCTACGTGTACGCCGGGTTGATCAGCTCCGGCCCCTGGGTGCTGTCGATCATCAGCGTGATGCTGGTGGGGATCATCAGCCTGGGCCTGTTGTTGCCTAACTCGCTGGTGGGACAATTCCTGGTCACGGTGACGTACCTGATGGCCAGCTCGTTGATCCTGACGGGCGGCCTGCAGCTGTTCTTCACCCGCTTTGTGTCCGACCAGTTGTTCGAGCACAACTATGAACAGATCCTGCCCAACCTGCTGGGCATCCTGTTGATGGTGACTGTGGGGGCAGGGGTGCTGGGTGTCATCGTGCTGGCGCTGCTGTTCGATCAGCCGCTGATCTACCGCGTACTGGTGCTGTCGAACTTCGTGGTGCTGTGCAACCTGTGGCTGGTGATCATCTTCCTCTCGGGGATGAAGAAATATAACCGCATCCTCCTAGTGATGGTGGTGGGCTACTCGCTGATGGTCGCGAGCGCCTACCTGCTGAGCTTCCTGAAAATGCCAGGCCTGTTGCTGGCCTTGTTGATCGGGCACGGCAGCCTGCTGTTCCTGTACCTCTACGACATCCTGCGCGAGTATCGCGCCGAGAAGATGATTGCCTTCGACTTCCTCAATCGTCGCAACGTCTTCCTCAGCCTGCTGGTCACCGGGTTTTTCTATAACTTCGGCATCTGGGTCGACAAGATCCTGTTCTGGTTCAACCCAGGCACCTCCAACGCCGTGATCGGCCCGCTGCGTGCGTCGATCCTGTACGACATGCCCATCTTTATTGCCTACCTGGCGATCATCCCTGGCATGGCCGTGTTCCTGGTGCGCATCGAGACCGATTTTGCCGAGTGGTACGACCGCTTGTTCCGCGCCATCCGCGACGGCGAAACCTTGCAGCACATCGGTTCGCTGAAAACCGAAATGACCCTGTCCATTCGCCAGGGCCTGCTGGAAATCTGCAAAGTCCAGGGTCTCACAGTGGTGCTACTGTTTCTCTTTGCACCGCGCCTGCTGGAGTGGATCGGCATCTCCAGCTACTACCTGCCGCTGTTCTACATCGACCTGATCGGCGTGAGCATCCAGGTCGTGTTCATGGCGCTGCTCAACGTGTTCTTCTACCTCGACAAACGCCGCGTAGTCCTGGAACTGTGCGTACTGTTTGCCGTACTCAACGCAGCCCTGACACTGCTCAGCATGCACCTGGGCCCGAGCTTCTTCGGCTACGGGTTTACGCTGTCGTTGCTGGTGTGCGTGTTGCTGGGGCTGGTGCGTTTGTCGTCGGCGCTGGAAGATCTGGAGTATGAGACGTTTATGTTGGCGCGTTGATTGGGTTTCAGGTGGTGTGAAAAAGGCACTTGGCGTTCGCGGCGAGTGCCTTTTTTGTTGGGGGGCCGCTGGGTCGGTTTGGCTCAGCTGGCGCTTGCAGCAGGCGCGGGGGTTATCTGTTCGATGAGCCAGACGCCCAGATCAGATATTGAGTAAGTCACAGGCGCGTTCGTGGCAGAGAACTCTACATCGACCTCAAGAGCGTTGTTGCTGATGAACGAGTCGTTGAGCAGTCCCTTGGAAATGAGATCTGACACACAAGAGGCAATCAGCATGGGGTCCAGATGGCTCGGCAGAAGGTCTTCAATTGCACTTGTGGCGAGTGATAGTTTCCCTCCCACAGAAAACATACCTTTACCGGGTTGTTCGATGTGAAGTTTGTTTGCTTCTGAAAGTACCAGGAAATGAACATCTTCCAGGTCGCGCACCAGACGCAAGGTTTGAGAGGTCGCGTCCCAGTTACTGGTTTTCTGGTGCCAGAGATTGGCCAGAATCGAGGCGAAAACCCGGACTTTCTCCTCGCTCCGTGACTCATTGATCGCGTTGAGTGAGATCCGTAACGCGGGGATGAGGTCTGGTGAATCCGAGGGTGTGGTGCCTAGCGAATATTTTTCGAGCTCGGCAATGAGCAGGCGGATTTGCCGGAGCTCGAAGTCCATTGCCTTTTTTGACAGGTAACGGTCAACAATCCCGAGTCCACTCGCATTAAGAATCAGGAACAGTGGCGCCCATAGTGGGTGTTCATTCTCGTAAATCTGACCCAGTTTTTCACGTAGGTTTGCGTTATCCAGCGTGGATACGTCCATGCTTTTCCCCCTTTGATTGAATCGTGCCTTTGTAGGCGACACTGGCGTTTGTAGTTCTTGCAGGGTTTTGAGGATGGCGTTGTGCACGAGCGTTGCCGGGTTGGCCAGCGTGTCGCTCCACAGCTCGACGTAAATGACTAGAGCGCCAGCTGCTTCCAGGGCGGGAATCAGGTCGTTTCTCAGAAATGTCGTTTTACCCGTACGACGCAGGCCGGACAGAAACAGGCCTGAGCGCAATCCTTCATCGAGTACGCCTGGATTAAGAAGCTGGTTTGCCATCGATTCAGCCAATTCAGGGCGCTGAAGTATGCTGCTCATGCAATTATCCCTTTTTATGGGATACACCATAATTATTGCCAGTTCATAATTCAGCATAAAGGCTGAAAGGTGAAGCTTTGAGGCTGAAGTGGTGTTTTTTAAGGGGGGGAGGGATTGGTTGAAGAGAGGGGCGGGGTGTGATTCAGCTATGAATACCCCAGAAACAACAAAGCCCTCACATTTCTGTGAGGGCTTCGTCTTATATGGTGCCGGCACCAGGAGTCGAACCCGGGACCTACTGATTACAAGTCAGTTGCTCTACCAACTGAGCTATACCGGCATGTTAGGGCGACGATTATAGCGATTGGCAAGGTTCTGTAAACCCCTGAATTCTGACTATTTTTGCAGAACCCACGCTTTTTTCACGCTCGCCCCTTTTTTCGGCTAGCAAGTGTAGGATTCTTCCCTTGTCGCTGAAGGGCCTACCCCGGCGCAATCTTATCCAAACCAAAGGAAGCCCCACATGAAACGGACTCTCTCTCTGTCCCTCATCCTTCTCACCGCCGCACTCGGCGCGTGTTCCTCCAATAAGCCAGCCAACGATCCCGCGCTGGTGGGCACCTGGAAGGGCCTGCGCACCGAGACCGGGAAGTGCCAGTTCCTGTCGTGGACCAATAACCTCAAGCCGGACGGTCGCTTTGTGATCACCTTCTACCGCGATGCGCAGCAGACCCAGGTGATTCAGACCGAGCAGGGTTCGTGGTCGGCGGCCAATGGCAAGAATGAATTGCGCACCGACGGCGTGCGTTCGCCGGATGTGTACACCTATAAGCTGCTGGATGCAGACACGGTGCATTACGTGAGCGTGGCATCGGCCCCGTCCAGCGATTGCCAGGATGATTACGCGTTCACCGAGCGACGCGTGCGCTAATCCGTCAAACGCCGTTCCAAAACCGGGCGCTCGGGCGCCCGGTTGGCGCAATCCTCAACTGCCTTCTGCGCAGTTGTCCGCAAACTTCTTGTAGTCCAGTACCTGCTTTTGCCCGTGGGAATCCAAGTAGGTCATCCGCGCGTTGACGATCCCGCATGAATTTCCCGTGTCTTCGACGGTGGCCAGTACACGCTGGATATCCGGCTTGGGCTGCGCGTCGGCGTGGGCATTAACGGCAAGTGCCAGCAGGCTGACGGCGATCAAGGTGTTCCAGTTCATGATGAGTATCCTCCGGGTTCAACAAGTGGGTGTGGGCTAATTGAGCACCCTGGAGGTATCTGTTCTGTGTCGTGCGGCGCGGGTTTTGCTTCGTTGTGTAGCGAGGCGGTGACTGCACACACAGCGATACACGGGCCGTGGCCTTGCGGCGGATTTTGAATCGACCGCTCAGCGGTAATTACCTTGAAAGCAGATACGGTTTACGTATTCTGTCGCGCGATATAAACCGTCAGGTTTATCGCGGATCGTTGTAGTCAAATTTTTGATTGACTGCGCTGCGATCGAATTTTTGTTGGAACATATGTCAGATTTGTGTCGTTTCTGTCCAGCCAGACAATGTTTTTCGTGAAAAAATAACGTATGTCTATGTTCTTACAGGGAATGGATTTTTTCTTGAGTAAGCGTCATGAAAATGGCGTCATGCCGTTCGTCGGATTGCTTTGGGCTTTGAATATCAAAATACTGACACCACTAATGTGGTATCACAGAATGCGCCCGACTTCACATAACTAGAAAAGTTCAAGGTCAGCAGAGCGCTGGCCTTTTTATCGCCTTTAAAGCGCAAATCAGGGTGGGGGAGGGGCAGAACGTGAGTCGAGCAGATGACATATCAAGACTATTCAACAAGCTGGGCGTCAGCCCCAGCGGCTACCGGGAGATCGACTTCGTCCACGAGTACATCGAGGACGCAATAGAGGTCCTGGAAACGCCTGCCGTTACTGTCGACTTGCCTGTGCTCGTTCCAACGCCTACCCGGCCTGTGGTTGCCACTGTCATTGACGAAGCCCCGTCGGCGCCGTTGTTGCGCTTGCTGGAAGAGCTGAACCACGGTGAAGCCGACCACCTGCACCCGCCTGAAGTGGTAGAGGGGCCTCAAGGTGAGGTGTACTCGGAGCCGACCACGCCGAAAGTCGTGGTGGTGGTCTCGATCAAAGGCGGCGTCGGTCGCAGCACCCTCACTGCGGCGCTTGCCAGTGGCTTGCAGCGCCAGGGCCGACCGGCGCTGGCCTTGGACCTAGACCCGCAAAATGCCTTGCGTCATCACCTGTGCCTGGGCCTTGATATTCCCGGCATCGGTGCCACCAGCCTGCTGAATGAAGGCTGGGGCAACCTGCCCGAGCGCGGTTTTGCCGGTTGCCGGCTGGTAACGTTCGGCAGTACCGACCATGAGCAGCAAAAGAGTTTGAATCGCTGGTTGGGCCAGGATGCCGAGTGGCTGGGCAAGCGCTTGGGCGGGCTCCAATTGAACGGCCAGGACACGGTGGTCATCGACGTCCCGGCCGGCAACACGCCGTATTTGAGCCAGGCGATGTCGGTTGCCGACGCCGTGCTGGTCGTGGTGCAGCCGGACGTGGCTTCGTTCGGCGCCCTGGCGCAGATGGACGCGATGCTCGCGCCGTACCTGGAGCGTGAAAAACCGCCGCAACGCTTCTACGTGATCAATCAGTTGGACGCTGCCCACCGCTTCAGCCTGGACATGGCCGAGGTGTTCAAGACGCGCCTGGGCAGTGCCTTGCTGGGCACGGTGCATCGTGACCTTTCGTTCAGCGAAGCCCAGGCCTATGGGCGTGACCCCCTCGACCCTACCGTCAACAGTATCGGCTGCCAGGACGTCCTCGCCCTGTGCCGCGCGTTGCTTGAACGCCTCGACTCGGACCTTCCATGAACGACAATACGTCCTCCACGCCCTTCGTCGAGGGGCGCGTTGAACGGCGCCTGAACGGCGCCATCGCGCGCTTCAATCGCTGGCCTGCAGTGCTGCGAACGCTGCTGGTGGTGGGCAGTTGCGTGCTCGGTGGCTTGCTGCTGCTGGCCATTATCTGCGCGCCACTGGACCTCGTGACTCAATGCCTGTTTGCCGCCGTGTGCTTCCTGGCGGTGCTGGTACTGCGCAAGATTCCGGGGCGCCTGGCGATCCTCGCGCTGGTGGTGCTGTCGCTGGTGGCGTCGTTGCGCTACATGTTCTGGCGCCTCACCTCCACCCTTGGCTTTGAAACCTGGGTCGACATGTTCTTCGGCTACGGCCTGGTCGCGGCCGAGTTCTACGCCATGATCGTGCTGATCTTCGGCTACGTGCAGACCGCCTGGCCGCTGCGCCGCACGCCGGTGTGGTTGAAGACCGAGCCAGAAGAATGGCCAACGGTCGATGTGTTCATCCCCACCTATAACGAAGCCCTGAGCATCGTTAAGCTGACCATCTTCGCCGCACAGGCGATGGACTGGCCCAAGGACAAGCTGCGCGTCCACGTGCTGGACGACGGCCGCCGTGATGACTTTCGCGACTTCTGCCGCAAGATCGGCGTGAACTACATTCGCCGCGACAACAACGTCCACGCCAAGGCCGGTAACCTCAACGAAGCGTTGAAGGTCACCGATGGCGAATACATCGCCCTGTTCGACGCCGACCACGTGCCGACGCGCTCCTTCCTGCAAGTGAGCCTGGGCTGGTTCCTCAAAGATCCGAAGCTGGCGATGTTGCAAACGCCGCACTTCTTCTTCTCGCCGGACCCGTTCGAAAAGAACCTCGACACCTTCCGTGCCGTGCCCAACGAAGGCGAGCTGTTCTACGGCCTGGTGCAGGACGGCAACGACCTGTGGAATGCCACCTTCTTTTGCGGCTCCTGCGCAGTGATTCGCCGTGAGCCGCTGCTGGAAATCGGCGGCGTAGCCATCGAAACCGTGACTGAAGACGCCCACACCGCGCTCAAGCTCAACCGCCTGGGCTACAACACCGCTTACCTGGCGATCCCGCAAGCTGCGGGCCTGGCCACCGAAAGCCTGTCGCGCCACATCAACCAGCGGATTCGCTGGGCACGGGGCATGGCGCAGATTTTTCGCACCGACAACCCGCTGCTGGGCAAAGGCCTCAAGTGGGGCCAGCGCATTTGCTACGCCAACGCCATGCTTCACTTTTTCTATGGTTTGCCGCGCTTGGTGTTCCTCACCGCGCCGCTGGCCTACCTGGTGTTCGGCGCCGAGATTTTCCACGCGTCGGCGTTGATGATCGTCGCCTACGTGCTGCCGCACTTGGTGCACTCCAGTCTGACCAACTCGCGGATCCAGGGGCGTTTTCGCCACTCGTTCTGGAACGAGGTGTACGAGACCGTACTCGCCTGGTACATCCTGCCGCCGGTGCTGGTGGCGCTGGTCAATCCCAAGGCTGGTGGCTTCAACGTCACCGACAAGGGCGGCATCATCGACAAGCAATTCTTCGACTGGAAGCTGGCGCGCCCGTACCTGGTGCTGTTGCTGGTGAACCTGGTCGGTATCGGTTTCGGCGTGCACCAGTTGATCTGGGGCGATGAGTCCACCGCCGTGACCGTGGTGATCAACCTGACCTGGACCCTCTATAACCTGATCATCACCAGCGCCGCCGTGGCCGTGGCGTCCGAGACACGCCAGGTGCGTTCCGAGCCGCGCGTGAGTGCGAAACTGCCGGTCAGCGTAATCTGCGCCGATGGCCGGGTACTCGCCGGTATCACCCAGGACTTCTCCCAGAACGGCTTTGGCCTGATCCTCAATGATGGCCACTCCATCGGCCAGGGCGAACGGGTGCAATTGGTGCTGTCGCGAAATGGCCAGGACAGTCTGTTCCAGGCGCGGGTCGCGTTCAGTAAAGGTTCGCAGATCGGGGCGCAATTTGAATCGCTGTCGCTGCGCGAGCAAAGCGAGCTGGTACGCCTGACGTTTTCCCGTGCCGACACCTGGGCCGCGAGTTGGGGCGCCGGCCAGCCCGACACGCCGCTGGCGGCCCTGCGTGAAGTCGGTGGTATTGGCATTGGCGGCCTGTTCACCCTGTGCCGCGCCACGCTGCATGAATTGCGAATGGCCCTGCGCCGCACCCCCTCACAACCGCTCGACACGTTGATGGACAAGCCATGACTTCCACTTTGTTTTTTGCGCGTACGCGCATGCGCGCGGCACTCACGTTGATGATTGCCTCGCTGCTGGGCCTGAGCTCGCTGGTACAGGCTGCCGAAAGCGGTTACAGCCTGACGCTCAAGCAGTTGGGCCGTCGCGACACCATGAACCTGCAGGGTGTGGAGTCGTCCGACAGCGTCAACTTCGACATCCGCGCCGACCAGGTGGTAACCGGCGCGCAAGTGCTGCTCAACTACAGCTACTCGCCGGCGTTGCTGGCAGACCTGTCGCAGATCAACGTGCTGGTCAACGATGAAGTGGCGGCCAGTATCCCGCTGACCAAAGAGGGCGCGGGCACTGCGCAACAGACGCTGGTGCAGATCCCACCGCACCTGATCACCGAGTTCAACCGCCTGCGCGTGCAGTTCATCGGTCACTACAGCATGTCCTGCGAAGACCCGTTGCATAGCAGCCTGTGGGCAAAAATCAGCAACAGCAGCGAGCTGAAACTGCAGGTGTCGCAGATCCAATTGAAGAACGACCTGTCGGTGTTGCCGCTGCCGTTTTTCGACAAACGCGATGCGCGCCAGCTCAGTCTGCCATTCGTGTTTGCCACCGCGCCGGACAACGCCACGCTGGAAGCGGCGGCCACCTTGTCGTCGTGGTTCGGCGCGCTGGCCAGCTACCGTGGCGCGACGTTCCCCACCACCTACGGCTCGATCCCGGCCAAGGGCAATGCCATTGTGCTGGTGCTGAGCCCGAGTGCGGTCGACGTCAATGGTGTCCAGGTTGCACAGGCCACCGGGCCGACCCTGAACCTCATCGCCAACCCCAGCGACCCGCAGGGCAAACTGCTGATCGTGTCGGGCCGCGACGGTGCCGAGCTCAAGCGTGCCGCCACCGCCGTGGCGCTGGGCAACCCGGTGCTGGCTGGCAGCAGCGTGGTGATCGACAAGCTCGAAAGCCTGGCGCCGCGTCGCCCCTACGATGCGCCGAACTGGGTGCCGAGTGATCGCCCGGTACGCCTCGGTGAACTGGTCGAGCTGAAAAAGCTCAGCGTCGCGGGCTACAACCCG
This sequence comes from Pseudomonas sp. AC112, assembly GCF_979253545.1. Classification (NCBI taxonomy): domain Bacteria; kingdom Pseudomonadati; phylum Pseudomonadota; class Gammaproteobacteria; order Pseudomonadales; family Pseudomonadaceae; genus Pseudomonas; species Pseudomonas sp. AC112. The sequence continues at coordinate 1,916,933 of NZ_CEEDCM010000001.1, read as the reverse complement.
GGCGCCATCAACGTCGACTTCCGCCTGCCGCCCGACTTGTTCAACTGGCGTGAAGAAGGCGTGCCGCTGCACCTCAAATACCGCTACACGCCGCAGCAGGTGTCGACAAACTCGTCGTTGCTGGTGGGTATGGATGACCTGTTCATGAAGTCCATGCCGTTGCCGTCGATCACCAGCCTGGCGGACGGCAAGACCCTGCTGAGCATGCTGCAGACAGACAACACGCTGCCGCGCGAAGCCACTGTGCTGCTGCCGATCAGCTCGGCGTCACCGATGTCCAAGCTGCAACTGCGCTTCATGTACGACTACATAAAAGAAGGCGAATGCCGCGACATCATCGTCGATAACATGCGCGGCACCATCGACCCGGATTCGAGCCTGGACATCAGCGGGTACCAGCACTTCATCGCCATGCCTAACCTGGGTGTGTTCAACGATGCCGGCTTCCCGTTCACGCGCCTGGCGGACCTCTCCGAGTCGGCCGTGGTCTTGCCAGACACCTTCGGCACAGAAGAGCTGAGCGCCTACCTCACCATCCTCGGTCGCTTTGGCGAGTCCACCGGCTACCCGGCCACTGCGGTCAAGGTGGTGCAGGCCAAGGACGTGCAAAGCGTGGCCGACAAAGACTTGCTGGTGATTGCCACCGGTGCTGACCAGCCGTTGTTCAAGCAGTGGCAGCAGTACTTGCCGGCCAACATTGACGGGGCGCAGCAGCACTTCAAATTGTCCGACCTGCCGCGCTACGTGAGCAACTGGGTAAGCCCTGACGACGAGGCCAACAAGCACGCCGCCAACGCCGCGATCAGTCTCAACAGCTTGAGCACCAGCACCTGGTTTGCCGGCTTCGAGTCGCCGCTCAAGACGGGTCGCAGTGTGGTGTTGATTTCCAGCACCAAGCCCGAAGGCCTGCAGGCCGCGACGGCCGTATTGATCGGCGGTGACCAGTTCAAGGACACCATCCAGGGCAGCCTCGCGGTGGTGCAAGGTACGCAGGTCAGTTCACTGGTGGCCGACCAGCAGTATTACGTTGGCAAGCTGGGGCTCTTCAAGCAGGTGCAGTGGCGCCTGTCGCAGAACCTGGGCTGGATGCTGCTGTTCACCTTCCTGGGCCTGGCGATCGTGAGCTCCCTGGTCTACCTGTCCCTGCGGGCACGTGCAAAACGGCGGTTGGCATGATGCGTAAAGCCGGTTGGGTGGCGTTGGGCGTCGCGCTCTTTGCCGGCGCGGCCCAGGCGCAGACGTGCGACGCGCAGTGGCCGTTGTGGCAGAACTACGCGACGCGCTTTGTGCAGGATGACGGGCGGGTGTTGAACTCGTCGCTGAACCCCAGCGAAAGCAATTCCGAAGGCCAGTCCTATGCGATGTTCTTTGCCCTGGTGGGCAACGACCGCGCGCGTTTTGACAAGCTCTGGACCTGGACCAAGGCCAACATGGCCGGCAACGACATCACCCGCAACCTGCCAGGCTGGCTGTGGGGCAAGACCAAGACTGGCGAGTGGGGCGTGATCGACGCCAACTCTGCCAGCGACGCTGACCTGTGGGTGGCCTACGCACTGCTGGAAGCGGCGCGTGTGTGGAATGTGCCGCAGTACCGCGCCGATGCGCAGCGGGTGTTGGCCAATGTCGAAAAGACGTTGATCGTGCGCGTACCGGGCCTGGGCAAGATGCTGTTGCCGGGGCCGGTAGGTTACAGCTACCCCGACGGGTTGTGGCGTTTCAACCCCAGCTACCAAGTGCTGGCGCAGTTGCGACGCTTCCACAAGGAACGTCCCAACGGTGGCTGGAACGACGTGGCCGAGAGCAATGCCAAGATGCTCGCCGACCCCAAGAGCAACCCCCACGGTATCGCCGCCAACTGGGTCGGCTACCGCGCTACCGGCGCGAATGCCGGCGTGTTTGTGGTCGACCCGTATTCCGATGACCTCGGCAGCTACGACGCCATCCGCACTTACCTGTGGGCCGGCATGACCGCCAAGGCTGATCCGCTGGCGGCGCCGATGCTCAAGGCGTTGGCTGGCTTTTCCCGTGCGACGGCGGCGTCTCCCAGTGGCTTTCCGCCGGAGAAGATCCACGTGCTCAGCGGTGCTGCCGAAAACAACAACGGCTTTTCGCCGCTGGGCTTCTCGGCCTCGGCCCTGGTGTTTTTCCAGGCGCGTGGCGAAACGGCCCTGATGCAACTGCAGAAAAACAAGCTGGACGACGTGCTGGGCAAGGCCATGGCCCCGTCAGCGCCCGATAGCGCGCAGCCGGTGTATTACGACTACGTGCTCAGCCTGTTCAGCCAAGGCTTTACCGATCAAAAGTACCGCTTCGAACAGGACGGTACGGTCAAATTATTCTGGGAGGGCGCATGCGCCGTCACACGCTAGCCCTCGCGATAGTGGCTGCCCTGGTGTCCAGCGCCAGCCTCGCCGCGACCACGGACCCCCAAGCCCTGCTGATCGAGCAGGGTTACTACTGGCAGTCGAAGAAAAACCCGGAACGGGCCACCGAGTCCTGGCAGAAGCTGCTGGGCCTGAGCCCGGAGCAGCCGGACGCGCTGTACGGCCTGGGCCTGATCCAGGTGCAAAAGCAGCACCCGGATGAGGCGCAAAAGTACCTGGCCCGCCTGCGCGCGATTTCGCCGCTACCACGCCAGGCGTTGCAGCTTGAGCAGGACATCCTGGTCAACGTACCCGCCAATGCCAAGTTGCTGGAGCAGGCCCGTGAGCTGGGCGAACCGGTCGAAGAGCGCGAACAGGCTGTCGCGCTGTACCGCCAGATTTTCCAGGATCGCCCGCCTCAAGGCTTGATCGCCCGTGAGTATTACAACGCCCTGGCCTTTACCCCCAAGGGCACTGCCGAAGGTATCGCCGGCTTGCAACGGGTGACGCGTGAGCGGCCGGATGACGCGATTGCCGCGTTGTTCCTGGCTCGGCACCTGGCGCGCAACCCCGGCACCCGTGTCGAAGGGATCCGCGCCATGGCGCGCCTGGCGCCCAACAACGAAGTCGGCGGCGCCGCTGACGAAGGCTGGCGCTTTGCGTTGGTCTGGCTCGGCGCACCCAACCGTGACCAAGTGCCGTTGTTCCAGGAATTCCTTGCCAAGCACCCGGACGACAGCGAGATCCGTGAGCTGATGAACAAGGGCATCGCCCAAGGCAAAGGGGACGGTGGCTGGCAGCGTGATCCGAAGCTGGTCAAGGCATTCAAGGCCCTCGACGCGGGCGACCTGAAAACCGCCGAGCCATTGCTGGCGGCGCGCCTGGCGGAAAAATCAAGCGATGTCGATGCCCTCGGCGGTATGGGCGTGTTGCGCCAACAGCAGCAGCGCTTCAGCGAAGCGGAAAATTACCTGGCCCAGGCCACCCGCTTGCCTGGCGGTGCAGCCTGGCAAAAAGCCCTGAATGACGTGCGTTACTGGAGCCTGCTCAAACAGGCCAGGGACGCGCAGAATGCCGGCCGCAGCAGCCAGGCCCGCGACCTTGCCGCGCAGGCCGAGCGCCTGAACCCGAGCCGGGCGGATGCCACCGTGGCCCTCGCTGGTTTCCAGGCCCAGGACAATCAACTCGACGCCTCCGAAGCCAGCTACCGCAAAGTGCTGGCGCGCAACCCAGGCGATGCGGACGCGTTGAATGGCCTGATCGGCGTGCTGTCGCAATCCGGTCGTCCGGAAGAAGCCTTGAAGCTGATCGACTCGGTGTCTGTAGCGGACCGCGCCAAGCTGTCCTCCAACGTAAAAATCAAGGCCCTGCGGGCGACCCAGTTGGGCAAGGTCGCCGATCAGCGTGGCGACTTGAAGGCCGCGCAAACCGCGTACCAGCAGGCGCTCGACGCCGACCCGGAAAACCCCTGGACGCGTTTCGCCCTGGCACGGGTTTACCTGCGCGACGGGCAGATTCGCAATGCCCGCGCCTTGCTTGACGGCCTGCTCAAAAGCCAGCCCAACCAACCGGACGCGCTGTACACCAGTACCTTGCTGTCGGTTGAACTGGACGAGTGGAAAGCCGCCGATGCAACACTGTCGCGCATTCCTGCCGGCCAGCGCACCGCTGATATGAATGAGTTGGCGAGTGACATCGCTCTGCACAAGCAGACCGAAATCGCGATCGAAAGCGCTCGCCGTGGCCAGCGCCCGGAAGCCCTGGCCTTGCTGGGACGCAGCGCGACGCTGGCAGGTAAAAAGCCCGAGCGCCTGGCGGTGTTGGCGTCTGCCTACGTGGACGTTGGCGCGCCGGAAGAGGGCTTGCAGATTATGCAAGGTGTGCTGGACGGCACGCCTGATCCGACTGCCGACCAGAGGCTGCTCTACGCGGGCGTACTGCTCAAGGCCAACCACTACACCGAGGCCGGCGACATCCTGCGCGGCATGCAGGGCCAGCCGCTGAGTGATGCCGGGCGTCAACGCTACGAAGACCTGATCTTCCAATATCGGGTCAAGCAAGCCGATGCGTTGCGCGAGAAGAACGACCTGGTGGCAGCCTACGACATGCTCTCGCCGGCACTGGTGCAGCGGCCCCATGACACCTCGGCCATTGCCGTGCTGGCGCGTATGTATGCCGACGGCGGCGACGGCAAGAAAGCCATGGCGCTTTACGAGCCGCTCGTGCAGCAGAACCCCAATAACGCACGCCTGCAACTGGGCCTGGCCGGTATTGCCTTGAAGGGCGGTAACCGCAGCCAGGCCGAGTCGGCCACCGACAAGGCGCTGCGGCTGGACCCGACCAGTGCCGAGACGCTGACGGCGGCGGGGCAGATCTATCAGGGCCTGGGCCGCAATGCCGAAGCAGCGGAGTTGTTGCGTCGCGCCCTGGCGATTGAAAACACCCAGCGGACCCAGGCGCGTTCGGCCCTGGCGGACGCGCAAGGCGTGGCGTACAACCCATTTGTCGGCCTGCCGGGTCAGCGCCGCCAAATCACCGACCTGGCCGTTGACCGTGGCGCGGTGCCTCCGCCGATCGACGCGCCGGCCAACGTCATGCCCGCGCCGGTATCGGCGCCTGGAAATACGGTAACCGCCGCCGGCTTTGCCCCTTCGAACAAACTGAGCGACCCGTTCGTGCCGCCTACGCGCATCGCCGCGTTGGACAACCCGACCCTGAGCCCGGCGCGCCGTGCCCTCGACGGTCTGCTGCGTGATCGTAGCCCGTACCTGGTGCAAGGCTTGAGCGTGCGCAGCAATAACGGTGAAAGTGGCTTGAGCAAAATCACCGATGTGGAAACGCCCTTCGAGGCGCGTATGCCGGTGGGTGACTACAACGTGGCGTTGCGTGCGACGCCGGTGAGTTTGAGTTCCGGGACGGTCAAGGCCATCTCTGCGGCGCGCTTTGGCGCTGGTGCAGGTGAAGATGGTGCCAAGAGAGAAAACGGTGTCGGCCTGGCGGTCGCGGTCGAAGACCCGGCGCAAGGCGTCAAGGCCGACATCGGCGTCAGCCCGGTGGGCTTCACCTACAACACCGTGGTCGGTGGCGTGAGTGTGAATCGACCGTTCACCGAAGGCGGCAACCTGCGTTATGGCGTGAATGTTTCGCGGCGGCCGGTCACTGACAGCGTGACCTCTTTTGCTGGTTCGAAAGCACGGATCACTACCGCCGATGGCGAGGTCATCGAGAAGAAGTGGGGCGGTGTCACTGCCAACGGCGGGCGTGCAGAACTGAGCTACGACAACCAGGAAATGGGTGCCTACGGGTATGCGTCGTTACATCAGTTGCTCGGCAATCACGTCGAAGACAACACGCGCATGGAACTGGGCAGTGGCGTCTACTGGTACCTGCGCAATACGCCAACCGACACCCTCACACTGGGCATCAGCGGCATGGCCATGGGTTTCAAGGACAACCAGGGTAACTACACCTACGGCAATGGCGGCTACTTCAGCCCGCAGCGCTTCTTCTCCCTGGCTGTTCCAGTGCGTTGGGCGCAGAGTTTCGATCGCTTCAGCTACGAGTTGAAAAGCTCGGTGGGCGTGCAGCATATCGCGCAAGATGGCGCCGATTATTTCCCGACGGAAAAAGACCTGCAGGAAGCGTTTGAAAACCCGAAATACAAAAGCAGCAGCAAGACCGGCATCGGCTACAGCCTCAACGCAGCCGCCGAATACCGTCTTACCTCACGCTTCTACCTGGGTGGCGAAGTCGGCGTCGACAACGCCCAGGATTATCGCCAGTACGTCGGCAACGCCTACCTGCGCTACCTGTTTGAAGACCTGAGCGGGCCTATGCCCTTGCCGGTCAGCCCGTACCGTTCCCCTTATTCGAATTGATTGATAGGAGTCATCCATGCCTGTTTCTGCAATTGCCGGCCTGACCCTGCTGGTACTCGGTGAAAGCCACTTGAGCTTCCCGGACCATTTGCTGGACCCACTGCAAGCCAACCTCACCGCCCAAGGCGCCAAGGTGCACACCATCGGTGCCTGCGGCGCCGGTGCAGCCGACTGGGTCGTGCCAAAGAAAGTCGATTGTGGTGCCGAGCAGTTGCCGGGTGGCAAACCTCAGGTGTTCGGCAAAAACGCCATGAGCACCACGCCGGTCAAGGACCTGATCGCCAAGGACAAGCCGGACCTCGTGGTGATCATCATCGGCGACACCATGGCCTCCTACCCGGACCCGCAGTTCCCAAAAGTCTGGGCGTGGAAGAGTGTGACTTCACTAACCAAGGCTGTCAGCGAAACCGGCACCAAATGCGTGTGGGTAGGCCCGGCCTGGGGCAAGGTCGGCAGCATGTACAAGAAGGATGACGCGCGCACCAAGTTGATGTCGTCGTTCCTGGCAACCAATGTGGCGCCATGCACTTACATCGACTCGCTGACCTTCTCCAAACCGGGCGAGTGGATCACCACTGACGGCCAGCATTTCACCATCGACGGCTACCAGAAGTGGGCCAAGGCCATCGGCGGCGCGCTGTCGGCATTGCCGGCGGATGCCGTGAAAGGAGCCAAGTGATGAAGCGCATCACCCTGGGCCTGGCGACCTTGCTCGCCAGTGTCAGCGCCTACAGCGCCGACATTCCGCTGTACCCCACCGGGCCGGAAAAAGACTCGGCGTTCCTGCGGTTTGCCAATGGCACTGCCAGCGAATTGAAACTGGTTGCCGACGGTTCCAAGGCCAGCCTGGTATTGGCGGGCGACAAGCTGGTTTCCGACTACCTGCCGGTATCGGGCGGCAGTGCTCCGATCAAGGGTGTGTTGAGCCAGGGCGACAAGACGGCTGACCTGGCCGTCACCGTGGCCCCGGGCGAGTTTGCCACGGTGGTCGCGGTGACGGATGCCAAAGGCGGCATTCGCCAAGTGGTGATCCATGAGCAACCGGATGATTTCAATGCGCTGAAAGCCTCCCTGGCGTTCATCAACGCCGACGCCGCGTGCGTCGACGCCAGCCTGGAAGCTGTGGCACAGAAAGCCGAGCTGTTCAAAAAGGTTGTTGAAGGTTCGGTGCAGCGCCGCATGATCAACCCGGTGGAACTGTCGGTGCAGCTCAAGTGCGCGGGGGCGCCGGTTGGCCAGCCGCTGACGTTCAGCCTCAAGGCCGGCGAACGCTGCAGCGTGTTGGCGCTGCCATCCGCCACGGGCTCACGGTTGTTGTTCGCGCCTGATTCGCTCGCTAACTGATCAGGCCCGAACCACCATGGTCTTTGCCTCACTCGAATTCCTCACGCTGTTCCTGCCGGTTTTCCTGTTGATCTACGCCCTGGCTCGTCCGAGCTGGCGCAACGTCATCCTGTTGATCGGCAGTTGGTTGTTCTACGGCTGGTTGAGCCCGTTGTTCCTGTTCCTGCACATGGTGTTGACCGTGGTGGCATGGGTCGGCGGCTTGCTGGTGGACCGCTCCCGTGAGGACGGCAAAGGCCGGGTGCGCCTGTTGATCGCGTTGATCGTGTTCAACACGGCGGTGCTGTGTTGGTACAAGTACGCCAACATCGTCGCTGGCACCGTGAGCGAGGTGATCACCTGGTACGGTGCGATGCCGCTGGATTGGCAGCGCGTGGCCTTGCCGGCCGGCTTGTCGTTCATCGTGCTGCAGGCGATTTCCTACCTGGTGGATGTGCACCGGCATACGGTGCCGGTGGAGCGCAGCTTCATCAACTACGCCACCTATATCTCGATGTTCGGGCACTCGATTGCAGGCCCGATCATCCGTTACGACTGGGTTCGCCGCGAGCTGAACCAGCGTTATTTCAACTGGGCGAATTTCTCCCTGGGCGCGCGGCGCTTCATGATCGGCATGGGCATGAAAGTGCTGGTGGCCGACACCCTGTCGCCGCTGGTGGACATTGCCTTCCACCTGGAGAACCCAAGCCTGGTGGACGCCTGGATCGGTTGCCTGGCGTATTCGCTGCAACTGTTCTTCGACTTCGCCGGCTACAGCGCCATGGCCATCGGCCTGGGCCTGATGTTGGGCTTCCACTTCCCGGAAAACTTCAACCGGCCGTACCTGGCCAGCAGCATCCAGGACTTCTGGCGGCGTTGGCACCTGTCGTTGTCCAGCTGGTTGCGCGACTACCTGTACATCGCCCTGGGCGGTAACCGCGATGGCGTGTGGCGCACCTATCGCAACCTGTTTCTCACCATGGCGATTGCCGGGTTGTGGCACGGCGGCGATAGCTGGAACTACCTGTTGTGGGGTTCGGCCCATGGCGTGGCGTTGTGCGTTGACCGTGCCTGGTCGCGTTCGAGCCTGCCGAGCATTCCGCCGGTGTTGTCGCACATCCTCACATTGCTGTTTGTGTGCCTGGCCTGGACCTTGTTCCGTGCGCCGGACTTCCACTCGGCCCTGACCCTGTACGCGGGCCAGTTCGGGATGCACGGCATGGCCCTGGGTGACGCGATGGCTGTGGCCATGCGCCCGGCCCACGGCATGGCGGCCTTGTTGGGCCTGGTGTGCATCATTGCGCCGATCTGGCAGGTGCGTTGCGAACAACGTTTCGGCACGCAGCCGTGGTTTGTCCTGGCGGCTTCACTGTGGCCGGTGGCGGGGTTTGTGTTGTCGTTTGCGCTGATTGCCAGCCGCGACGCCGTACCGTTTCTGTACTTTCAGTTCTAAGGACGCCCGACCATGCCTGCTCCTACCGCGCCGACTCCACCGAGCGACTTGGCCGTTCGCACCAGTCCCCTGGCGGCCTGGGTGCTGGTGCCTTTTTTGGCGGCGGGGCTGTTGTCCTGCGCCTGGCTGATGGTGAAGGGGCCGATCAGTTATGTGCCGGCCAAGGTCGACAGCGACATGTTGCTCCATGGCGACCTGACTCACCGTTTTGCCAAGGAACTGGCCAAGGCGCCGATGGCGATCCAGGCCGCCAACCTGGAGCGCGGCGGCAGCTGGCTGGCGTTCGGTGACACAGGGCCGCGCGTGCGTCCGGGTTGCCCCGGCTGGCTGTTTATCAGCGATGAGCTGCGCATCAACCGCCATGCCGAGGCCAATGCCCAGACCAAGGCCCAGGCGGTGATCGACCTGCAAAAACAACTGAGTCAGAAAGGCATCGATCTGCAAGTGGTGGTGGTACCGGACAAGAGCCGCATCGCCGCCGCCCAGCGCTGTGGCCTGTACCGCCCGGCAGTGCTCGATAGTCGAATCCGCGATTGGACCGCCGCGTTGCAAGCGGCTGGTGTTTCCGCTCTAGACCTCACGGATACACTCAAGCCCTTGGGCGCCGAAGCCTACCTGCGCACGGACACCCACTGGAGCGAAACCGGCGCTAACGCCGGTGCCCAGGCCCTGGCGCAGCGTATCCAGCAACGCGGTATCAAGGCCATGCCCGAGCAAAGCTTCGACATCACCCAGGCGCCGCTCGCCGTGCGCCCAGGTGACCTGGTGCGGCTGGCCGGTCTTGATTGGTTGCCGCCCAAGCTGCAGCCGCCCGTCGAGTCGGTCGCGGCCAGCACGGCCCATGAAACCGCAGGCGCCACCCGCAATGCCGACGACCTGTTTGGCGACGCAGGCCTGCCCAATGTGGCGCTGATCGGTACCTCGTTCTCGCGTAATTCCAATTTCGTCGGTTTCCTGCAAAAGGCCCTGAATGCGCCTGTGGGCAATTTCAGCAAAGACGGGGGGGAATTCTCGGGCGCGGCCAAGGCTTACTTTGAAAGCCCGGCCTTCAAGCAAACACCACCAAAGTTGCTGATTTGGGAAATTCCAGAGCGAGATCTGCAAACGCCCTACGATTCGATCAGCATTGGTCAGTAATTTGACGAACTGCCGTTTGTCTAAAAAATAGACAGCAGCACCATCAAAATAATGACACTTTTATGCGCTTGAAGCAGACTGCCTGCACTAGGGCGACCACAAAAAGACCTGCGGTAAGCAGTCGTATCAGCTGACCTTCTCACGTCTTTGAGCTTCGCCGTGATGAGGAATTCGCTATGAGCTTTACCGATGGCCTTCTCGTGCTGCTTGGCAAGGATGTCAGTCGTGACGTGCAGGGATTGAATGCGCGCCTGCACTTTTTTGGCAGCATCCCTGTGGATGATGGCACCCCGTTCCCCCCGCAAACACCCAGTGCAAATGCGCAGTCCCAGCCGGTGGATAAGGCGTTGCGGCGCCCGTGTGTGGTGGCATTGGTGTCGGTTAATGGTGGAGTGGGGCGCAGTACCCTGGCCACAGCGTTGAGCAGCGGCCTGCAGCGCCTGGGCGAGTCGGTGGTCGCCATCGACCTGGACCCGCAGAACGCCCTGCGGATGCACTTCGGAGTCAGCCCGAGTTCGCCGGGTATCGGCCCGACCAGCCTGCGCAATGCGCAGTGGGACACGCTCCAACAACCCGGCTTTGTCGGCAGTCGCGTGATTACCTTTGGCGACACCGACCTGCGCCAGCAGGATGACCTGCAACGCTGGCTCAAGCATGAGCCGGACTGGCTGGCGCAACGCCTGGCCGCCTTGGACCTGAGCGCCCGTCATACCGTGATCATCGACACCCCTGCCGGTAACAACGTCTATTTCCATCAAGCCTTGAGCGTGGCCGATGTGGTGTTGGTGATCGCCCAGGCCGATGCTGCCTCCCTGGGCACCCTGGACCAACTCGACGGGCTGCTGGCGCCACACCTTGAGCGCGAGCATGCACCCCACGTTCATTTTGTGCTCAACCAACTGGATGAAGACAATGCCTTCAGCCTGGATATGGTGGAGGCGTTCAAGCAGCGCCTGGGCGCTAAAGAACCACTGGAAGTGCACCGTGACATGGCGATCAGCGAGGCATTGGCGTTTGGCACCGACCCCTTGGACAGCCAGGCATTGACCTTAGCCGGGGACGATATCAATGAGCTTTGCCGCCTGTTGATCGCACGCAGAAAGCACCTATAAATCGCGCTTTATACGGTTAACGCCAGATGCTTATGCACAATCGGTTGGATGGCGGTGTCATCAAACAGCCATTTTGTGGAGGCGTTCTCATCACACCGCAACTGCTTGTTTTACGTGCGTTTTATTTTTTGAACAAAAAATGACCAGCCTGGCTTTTGCCCTGTAGCGTAGATGGCTACAGGCTCCGTAAAGAATCCATCAACAGAGTTATCCACAGGCTGCACTGCGACAATTTCGCCCCTTAATCGCGCTCGGCAAGCACCATCAGGTTGCGCGGCGTCAATGTGGGTTCGCAGAAGGTGCCTACGTCGACCTTATAGCCGTTTTCTCCAAGAAATAGCGCCCGATCCAGCACCAGCCATACCTCCAGCGGGCGCCGAAACAGACCACGTAGCAATTCCAGGTTCCTGACCTCGGCCAGGCGATGCCAGCCGTGCGCTTCGAAGGCCGCCCAATCCTGTGCACCTGTGGATAACCCTTTGAGGCTTGCCAGCTCCCGGCAGTAGTCCGCGAAGGGTTTGTCGAGCCAACCGGCCGGCAGGGAGGGAGTTGGCAGGTACTCGTCCAGACCGCGCAATTCACGTTGCAGCTGATCGAAACCCAGGCGTCGCGCCATGGACATGTCCCGCTGCCAGCGCACGCGTTTGCCGGCGGTGACGGTTTCGCTCAGCGGCAGGCCGAGGTCATCCAGCGACAGTTGCAGGTGTGAGGCACGGCCTGCCTGGGACAGTGGCTGGTAGATGTCGGCATGGATGCGGTTGTAGCAGCAGGGCGCCAGGGCCAGTTGTTTGCAGCCGGCCGCACTGGCCAGTCGCAGCAGGCGCACATGCAGGTCGCCACAGGCGTGCAGGGCGACGGGCGTGTGTTCAGGGCCAATCTCAACGTCCGTCATGACGTCTTGCAGGCGATGGGTAACGGCCAAACCGTGGTGGTCGCTCAAGGCCTTGCCGGCAGCGATCAACGCGGGGTCATACTCCAGGCACGTCAGCGCCTGATCGCCTTGTAGCAGGCGGCGACCCAGGTGGCCCTTGCCCGCGCACCAGTCCAGCCAATGCGTGGGCGTCAGTGCAAACTGCAGCGCAGCGCCAAAGGCTTCTATCTGTTCCCATTTGCGACCCGGCACATCGACGTTCAGGCGATGGCGAGCGGTAGGCAGCGGATGCGTCGGTAACTTATCCACAGCACTGAGCTGACGAGCCTGCGCAGCGAGCTGTGGAAAAGGCGCCGGTGCCGGCAGGTCGTGGGGATGGTTGTGACTGGCTTCGGCGTCGTCCAGCGAGCGTTGGCGCAGCCACTGGGCGAGTGTGGGGTGCTGGGTTTCCCAGGGCAAGTGCAGATGAGTAAAGGGCCGTGGTTTCCACAGCCCTTGGTGCTCGATCAGGAACGCATCCAGCGCCTGGAAGCGTGCTTCAACGTCCTTGGCAGGCATCGACGCGCAGCCAGCGTTCCAGCAGTTTGAAGCCGCGTACCAGCACGTACGCCATCAACAGGTAGAACAGCCCGGCGGCGAAGAATATCTCTACCGGCAAATAGGTACGGGCAATGATGGTCCGCGCCATGCCGGTCAATTCCAGCAGGGTGACAGTACTGGCCAGGGCGCTGGCCTTGAGCATCAGGATCACTTCGTTGCTGTACGCCGGCAGGCCGATGCGCGAGGCGCGCGGCAGGATGATGTAGAACAGCGTCTTGGGCTTGGACATGCCCAGCGCACGCGCCGCTTCAATCTCGCCCGGCGGAATGGCCTGGATCGCGCCGCGCAGGATCTCGGCGATGTAGGCGGCGGTGTGCAGCGTCATGGTAGCAGTGGCGCACCAGAACGGATCGCGCAGGTAGGGCCACATGAAACTCCCACGTATTGAGTCGAACTGCGCCAGGCCGTAATAGACCAGGAACAACTGCACCAGCAGGGGCGTACCACGGAAGAAGAAAATGTAGGCATAAGGCACAGCGCTGATATACCAGCGCCGTGAAGAGCGGGCGATACCCAGTGGGATTGCCAGCAGCAGGCCGGCGATCACTGCAATGGCTACCAGCTCCAGGGTCAGGGTGGCGCCCTGCGCCAATTTGGGTAGCCACTTGATGATCACGGCCCAGTTCAGGCCCAGATCGAAATGCGCCAGCCAGCTGTAGTCGCCGCTCATTGGGTGCTCCTCGCAAAGCCGCGGGCGGCGCGTTTTTCCAGGAAGTGCATGCCGGTCATGGCCAGTACGGTCAGGCCCAGGTACATGAAGGCGGCGACCATGAAGAAGGTGAAAGGCTGCTTGGTGACGGTCACGCCGATCTGCGCATGGCGCATGATTTCTTCCAGGCCGATCACCGATACCAGCGCGGTATCTTTCATCAGGATCATGAACAGGTTGCCCAGGCCGGGCAGGGCGATGCGCCACATCTGCGGCATGATCAGCCGGGTGAAGATCCGGAACTTCGACAGCCCCAGCGCGACACCGGCTTCGCGGTGGCCCTTGGGAATGGCGAGGATCGCGCCACGGAACACTTCCGTCGCGTAGGCGCCAAAGCACAGGCCCAGGGCGATCACCCCGGCGGCAAAGGCGCTGAGGGAAAGGTCGGGGTTGCCGAAGAATTCACCAAGGGCACGCATCAGGTTGACCGTGCCGAAGTAAATCAGCAGCACCCACAGCAATTCGGGAATGCCACGCACAATGGTCGAATAGGCGCCGCCTACCCATTGCAGCGGCTTGTACGGCGAAGTCTTGGCCAAGGCACCGGCCAGGCCAAGCACCAGCCCCAGGCACAGGGCCGTGAGCGCCAGTTTGACGGTCATCAGCGCGCCAGCGGCAAGCGCCGGGCCGAATCCGTAGAGATCGAAATTCATGGTGTTTTCATATCGCGGCAGGCATTGCAAAAAGCCGACGCGCTCAACTGAGCGCGCCGGGCATACCGTTCAGATCATTCGATGCTGAAAGGGAAGTACTTGTCGTTGATCTTCTTGTAGGTGCCGTCTGCCTTGATCTCTGCCAGGGCTTTGTTCAGGCGCTCGCGCAGTGGGTCGCCCTTGCGTACGGCGATACCGATCTTGTCGCTCTCTACAACCGGGTCGCCCTTGAACTCGTAGGCTGAACCGTCTTTGCTCTTGAGCCATTCGTACTGCACGTACTTGTCGGCGAGGATGCCGTCCAGGCGACCGGAGGTCAGGTCGAGGTAGGCGTTTTCCTGGGTGTCGTACAGCTTGGCTTCGGTATCCGGCAGCTTGTCTTCCAGGTAAGTACCGGCCAACGTCGCGCGTTGTGCACCGATGACTTTGCCTTTGAGGTAAGCGGCGTCGGTCTTGAAGTCGGCGGTGGCTTTAGGCGCGATGAATTGCAGCTTGTTGGAGTAGTACGGGTCGGTGAAGTCGACGGCCTGCTTGCGCTCGTCGGTGATCGACAGCGAAGACACCAGGAAGTCGAACTTCTTGGCATTCAGGGCCGGGATGATGCCGTCCCAGTCGGACACATACACTTCGCACTTCTCGACTTTCATCTTGGCGCACAGGGCGTCGCCGATGTCTTTGTCGAAGCCCACGACATTGCCGCTGGCGTCTTTGTTGTTGAACGGCGGGTAGGCCGCTTCGATCCCCATTTTCAAGGTTTCTGCCATGGCCGTGGCGCTGAACGCCATCGAGACGGCCGCGGCCAGAAGGAATTTTTTATAGTTCTGCATGCATGTTGCTCCGTTAGCGGTTGCTGGACATGAATTGTTTGCAGCGCGCCGAAAGCGGGTTTTCAAACACCTGCTGTGGCGATCCTTGCTCTTCGACCAGGCCCTGGTGCAGGAACACCACTTCACTGGACACCTGGCGGGCGAAGCCCATTTCATGGGTGACCAGCAGCATGGTGCGGCCTTCTTCGGCCAGCGCGCGGATCACATTAAGTACTTCCTGAACCATTTCCGGGTCAAGGGCCGAAGTCGGCTCGTCGAACAGGATGACTTTAGGCTGCATCGCCAGAGTGCGCGCGATGGCCGCCCGTTGTTGCTGGCCGCCGGACAATTGCGCAGGGTAGGCGTGGCGCTTGTCGGCGATGCCGACCTTGTCCAGCAGGGCTTCGGCGACTTCGATGGCCTCGGCCTTGCTCTGGCCGAGCACACGGCGAGGAGCCTCGATGATGTTGTCGAGGATGCTCATGTGCGGCCACAGGTTAAAGTTTTGAAACACAAAACCGATTTCGCTGCGCAGGCGGTTGATCTGCTTGCCGTCAGCGGCCATCAGCTCGCCATTTTTCGCAGCCTTGAGCTTGAGTTCTTCGCCGGCCACCAGGATCTGGCCCTGGTGCGGGTTTTCCAGCAGGTTGATGCAGCGCAGGAACGTGGACTTGCCGGAACCGGAGGAACCCAGGATCGAGATCACATCGCCGTCGCGAGCGGTCAGCGAGATACCTTTGAGTACCTCCAGCTCACCATAGCGTTTATGCAAGTTGCGGATTTCAAGCGCGGGCGCGGCCTCGGCCATGTGGGGTCCTCATTGTGTTCGTTGCGATCGTCGCTGTTGGGCCGCCTTCCTGGCGAGGCGCCAAGCTAGCATAGCGTCTTGACGGCAGCCAACAGCGTGGCCGGCGGTAATCAGGTGGTGTGCGGCAGGGTGTCGCATCGGCACAGCAGCGTGTCGCGCCATCAACAACCGAACAGCCGTTTGAACCCGAAATACCACAGGCTTCGCGTAAAAAAGGGCGCGATGGTGCCAGCTTTGGCCGGGTGTTGGAAGGGTTAACCGGGCAAACGGTGCATATCAGCCCTTTTGTGGGGCGTCACGTACTTTTTGTGTGTGTTTATGGTGCGTTCGTTCGTCGTGAATGTGGGTCACACGGTAACGCTATAGCGGAATGCCATTGTTCTCAATGACTTGCGACGGTTGTTGAATCGTCCTACAGCCCGCGTCAATCGCGGCTCTGTAACATTTTGGCGCAAATCTTGCGTAAAAAATAAAGAACGCCCTGTTGGTTTCTTTTCACGAGAAAGATCCCGGGCCGGGCCGACCGTTTTCGCAATTCCTCGCAAAGGTGTGTCAATGAGTAGTACGCAAAGCTCCAATGACCTCGAACAGGGGCTCAAACCGCGTCACGTCACCATGCTGTCGATTGCCGGCGTCATCGGTGCCGGTTTGTTTGTCGGCTCAGGCCACGCGATTGCTGCCGCCGGCCCGGCTGTACTGCTGGCGTACGCCGCGGCGGGTACACTGGTGGTATTGGTGATGCGCATGCTGGCCGAAATGGCCGTGGCGTCGCCAGACACCGGTTCGTTCTCTACTTATGCCGACCGCGCCATCGGTCACTGGGCCGGGTTTACCATCGGCTGGTTGTACTGGTGGTTCTGGGTGCTGGTGATTCCGCTGGAGGCCAACGCCGCCGCGACCATCCTGCACGCCTGGTTCCCGGATGTGGCCATCTGGGCCTTCACCCTGATCATCACCTTGCTGCTGACAGCAACCAACCTGTTCAGCGTGAAGAACTACGGCGAATTCGAGTTCTGGTTTGCGTTGATCAAGGTCGTGGCGATCGTGGGCTTTGTGATCCTGGGCCTGGCCGCGATTTTTGGCTTCCTGCCGACCAGCCAGGTCAGTGGTGTTTCCCATCTGTTCGACACCCAGGGCTTTATGCCAAACGGCATGGGTGCAGTCCTCGCGGCGATCCTGACCACCATGTTTTCGTTCATGGGCACCGAGATCGTCACCATTGCCGCTGCTGAATCGAAGAACCCAGGCCAGCAAATCACCAAGGCCACCAACTCGGTGATCTGGCGGATTGGTTTGTTCTACCTGCTGTCGATCTTCATCGTGGTGTCACTGGTGCCGTGGAACGACCCGACCCTGGCGGCCGTGGGTTCCTACCAGACTGTGCTGGAGCGCATGGGCATCCCGAACGCCAAGCTGATCGTCGACCTGGTGGTACTGGTCGCCGTGACCAGCTGCTTGAACTCGGCGCTGTACACCGCTTCGCGCATGCTGTTCTCCCTGGGTCGTCGCGGTGACGCACCGGCCGTGGCCAAGCGCACCAACAAGAGCGGCACGCCTTACTGGGCGGTATTGTTGTCCACCGGCGCAGCGTTCCTGGCGGTGTTCGCCAACTACGTGGCCCCGGCTGCGGTATTTGAATTCCTGCTGGCCAGCTCCGGCGCCATCGCGTTGCTGGTGTACCTGGTGATCGCCGTGTCGCAACTGCGCATGCGCCAGAAACGCACGGCGGCGGGCGAGAAGATTGTCTTCAAGATGTGGCTGTTCCCAGGCCTGACCTACGCGGTGATGGTGTTCATCGTGGGTACGCTGACCATCATGCTGTTCCAGGAAGCGCACCGGGTCGAGATCATCGCGACCGGCGTGCTGAGCGTGCTGGTGGTGGCGGCGGGGTTGATCGTGGCGAGCCGCCGCAAGGCGCAGAGAGCGGGTGCAGCCGTACTGAACTGACGGAGTGCGGTAAAAAATGTGGGAGCGGGCTTGCTCGCGAAAGCGGTGTATCAGTGGATGAATCTGTTAACTGACACTCCGCATTCGCGAGCAAGCCCGCTCCCACATTTGGTTCTGCGTCAGTCTTGCGAACTGGTCAGCGCTTGAGAGGCCGCAACGTAATCCGCCTGGAATTGCGGCGACTCGATCCACGCCAGTGCGGCGGCTTCATCGTCGGTGTTCGTGGCCCACTGCCGATACTCGATCAATGCCGCAAGAATGAAGTCGGTGGCTTCCTCTTCGCCTTCCTGCTCCAGCACCAGTGCCAGCAATGGATGGGCCAGGAATACGGCGCACAGCGCCTGCTGGCTGGTCTCGCCTGCGGTGCGCATCTCTACAAACAGCTCAGTCAAATCCACTGACTCAAGGTCAATGCGGCTGTCATCGCCGGCAAACGCATCCGGCTTGATCGCGACGGCGCGCTGGGTACGGTTCTGCTTGGCCTTGGCCTTTGCCCGGTGGGCGCGTTTTTGCTGCTTGTTCGGCGAGGCCATGGGCTCAACGTCCTAGGGTTCTGGGTCTGAGTGGAGTATTGAAGCGCAGGTTGGGGGAAATCCCAAGGGTATCTGCAGTTGATGGGACGTTTTGAAGCCACGCCAACGCAATCGGCCACAGCCGGTCCTGATACTCGCTGCGAAAAAATGCGAAATGTCCGACTTCCTTTTCGCCTATGTCTTCAGGCGCGATGCGCAGGTGAGTGCACTCACTGCTGTCGAAGTAACCCAGTAGCCGTTCAATGGCAGCTACGGTTCCGAAGGGATCATCAGTGATGCTGATCGCCAGAATCTGCGCCTTCACGCGGCTGAATGGCAGCTCGCCCAGATCTCGCCCGCTGGGTCGCGTTTCATACCTGGGCGACGGCGTGCTCCAGTCTCGCACCACGCCCGCAGGAGTGTCTTCCAGCCAGCCCAGGCGCTTGCCGGGGAAGTGCCCGCACAGCGCTGTCACCAGTGGCATCGCTACATGCCACTTGGCGAACATCCGCCAGCGCACGCTCGCTGCGTAATCGCGCCAGTACGCAAACTGCGCGCCCACGGTCACCATCCGCCGGATCACCGCACCCGACGCCCCGAGCCCGGCCGCGCAGCCACCGAAGCTGTGGCCGACGACATCTATCGGCTGCCCCGGAAAATCCCGCTGTGCTCGCTGCAACATCGCCTCGAAATCCAATACGCCCCAGTCCGACCACGAGGCTTTGAAGCCGCGCAGCGAGCCACTGCGGGATTCGCCGATGCCACGGTAGTCGTAGGTGATGACGTCGAAGCCGTTGGCGAACAGGTAATCGGCGAAGCGGGAGTAGTGACGGCAGCGTACGGAGGTGGCGGCGTTGATGATGACGACCGGACGTTCAAGGTCGGTGCGCGGGTGGCGCCAGGTAAAGCCGCCCAGCATGTAGCCGTCGGCGGCAGGCTCGTGGAAAGGGGTTGGAAGGTTCATAGGGCTACTGGGTCCTTGCGCCTCAGGTGAGGGCATGCAGGCTCACGCGCTTTTTTATAAGACGTCGAACTTAACAAATTTCGCGCAGCGTGATCGTGGAGATTGTCAGGGTGCTCGACCTTGCCGCCCTGGGTGCTTAGGCTGTCGGCCTTATGATCCATCTGAGCCAGCCTTATGACGCGCGACGCCCTCGAACACAACCAGATCCCGGTCTACTTCGCCGCCGTTCTGCTGGCCGTCGTCTTCGGCCTGCTCGTGCCCTCATTCGCCCACGGCCTCAGCGCGTTGGTCACCCCCGCTATCGCGGTGCTGATGTACGCGATGTTCCTGCAGATCCCCTTCCTGGACCTGCGCCAAGGCTTGGGCCACAAGCGTTTCCTGTCGGCATTGTTGCTGGCCAATTTCATCCTCGTTCCCTTGCTGGTGTGGGCGTTGACCCAAAGCCTGGCGGGGCGCCCGGCCTTGCTGGTGGGAGCGTTGCTGGTATTGCTGACGCCGTGCATCGACTACGTGGTGGTGTTTACCCACATTGGCAAGGGCGATTCGCGGTTGATGCTGGCGGCGACGCCGCTGCTGTTGTTGCTACAGTTGGCGCTGTTGCCGCTCTATCTGAGCCTGATGCTCGGCGCGCAATCCGAGGTGGTGGTCCAGGCGCAGCCGTTTGTAGAGGCGTTCCTCTTGTTGATCGTGGTGCCGATGATTCTGGCGGTGGTCACGACGTCGCTGGCGCGGCGATCATCGATGGTCAGTGGCTGGAGCAGCGCCTGGGCGTGGTTGCCGGTGCCGACGATGGCGCTGGTGTTGTTTGTGGTGATCGCCTCACACATCACGTCGGTGGTGCGGGATATGAGCCTGCTGTTGCCGGTGATCCCGGTGTATATCGGCTTTTTGTTGCTGGCGCCGCTGATGGGTGCGCTGGCGTCGCGGCTGTTGGCGCTCCCTGCCCCTACGGCGCGGGCGGTGACGTTCAGCGCTTCGACGCGTAACTCGTTGGTGGTGCTGCCCTTGGCGCTGGCGCTGCCCGAGGATGTGCGTGGCTTGGCGGCGACTGCGGTGATCCTGCAAACCCTGGTCGAGCTCGTTGGCGAGTTGATTTACGTTCGGTTGATCCCTAGGTGGGTGTGGCCCGCAGGTCGGTAAAAACGGCAATGTTCAGGTTTGTTCAGCCGCTATTCAGCAGGGCGGTCGGCACCATAAGTCGGCGCCCCTTACCTGACAGGTCAACCGATGGATCACCGCAACCGTTTCCGCCTGGAATCACTGGGCATTTTCCTGCTCGCTCTTGTGCTGTTCACCTTCGGCATCTGGGATCAGCAACCCCAGGGTTTTGACGGGCGCTGGGCGCTGTTCCTGCAGGAAATGTTTCGCCATGGCGCGAGTTTTTTCCCGACCACCTACGGGCAGCCCTACGCGGATTACCCCGGCACTGCGACCTTCTTCAGCTTTTTGTTTGCCCGGCTGTTTGGTGCGCCGAATCATTTGGCGAACGTATTGCCCACCGCCCTGGCGTCCGCTGGGGTGGTGGCGGTGATGTATCGCCTGCTGGTCCCGGCGAATCGCCAGTGGGCGCTGCTCACGGTGTTATTGACCTTGCTTACCACCCAGTTGCTGGAAAAATCCCGGTCGGTGTGCCTGGACCAGATGGTGGCGTTGTTGTGTGTCGGCAGTTTCTACCTGCTGCACAGCGGCGGGCGCTGGCGGCGGCTTGCGGTGTTCCCGCTGTTTATCCTGGGCTTTGCGATACGCGGGCCGTTGGGCTTGATCGAGGTCTGTGGCGTGGTCTGCGTCTATTGGGCACTCGGCAAGCCTGGTGAGCGGGTCAGGCAGGTGCTGATCCACGGTGTCATCGGCCTGGTATTGCTGGCGGCCTGTTGGTGGGTGCTGGTGAAGTTGGCGCGCGTCAGTGGCGGTGATGCCTTTGCCGATGAGGTGTTCAAGATGCAGGTGGGCGGGCGCCTCGATGAGACCGGTGAGCCGTTCTATTTCTACTTCCAGCTGGGTTTGTACCGCTACTTCCCGGTGGTGCCGTTGGCGCTGGCCACAATGGTTGCGCTACGTCATCGCTGGTCCGAGCGATTCGCGGGCGATATGCAGTCAGTGGTGCGGCTAGGGGCCTGCGGCTTGATGATTTTGCTCGGGCTGTCGGTGCCGCATTTCAAGCGCGCCTATTACATCCTGCCCATGGTGCCGATGTTCGCCGCTGTCGCCGCCTATGGGCTTCTCCAGGCGCAAGGTTGGCTCGTTGGCGTGCGTCGTACCTACGAATGGCTTGTCGCAGTGCTGCCGGCGTTGTGCGTGGTTGTAGTCGTTGTCTGTCGGCATGGGTGGCAGAAGCATGGTTATTGGCCTGACGTTTCGCTACCGCTGCTGATCGGCGGGCTGGTGGTGCTGCAGATCGCGGCACTGATCGCCTGGCGTCGGGTGGGGCGGCTGGTGTGGCTCAGCCTGATCGCATTGGCCGCGCAATGGCTGCTGTTGGTGACGGTGGTTGAACCGGCGAAGGATCTGCAATTCGATACCCGGCAATTTGTCGGCCGAGTCGAGGCGCTGCGAAGCGCTCAGCCGGGGCCGCTGGTGTTTATCAACCTGGGCCGGGACACCTGGGCGGTGCGCTACGTGATGAACCTGGATCACGATGAGCAACCAGTGTTCATCGCAAGCAACGAGATCGCGCGACTGGAGGCTTTGCCTCGGCCAGCCTGGGTGATCGTCTCGCGCAAGGAAACCGCGTTGTTGAAAGGGACGCCTCTGGAGCAGTTGGCGCCAAGGTTTGAAGGGCGGCTGAATGACAACCCGCTGATGGTATTTTTACTGAAGTGAATCGGCAACTTGAGTCGAACGAGGAGGGCGCCCGGTTTGCGAGTGAGTTCGGCGAAAGCTGTTCGGAGATAAAAATCACAGGCAACAAAAAACCCGCACTAGGCGGGTTTCTTGATTGCTTTCACGTGATGTTGACACCACCTGAAAGCTGAAGGTGGTGCCCAGAGACGGAATCGAACCGCCGACACGGGGATTTTCAATCCCCTGCTCTACCGACTGAGCTATCTGGGCAACGGGGCGCATTAAACGGGTTTTTCAGGGGGTCGTCAAGCAAGTTTTCAAAAAATATTTAATTATTACCGTCGCTTACGTGCCGACCCCGGTTTTTGATCAATTATTGAGCAGGCGGCACGTAGCCGTCGGCCTTGGCGTATTCCTCGCCGGAAAAGAACTTGTCCATCTCGCCCGCCAGGTATTTACGATCTTCGGCGTTCATCATGTTCAGGCGCTTTTCGTTGATCAGCAGGGTCTGGTGTTTCAGCCAGTCGCCCCAAGCCTGGGCAGAGATATGTTCGAAAATGTCCTGGCCCTTGGCGCCTGGATACGGAGGGCGTTCCAGGCCTGGCAATTCTTCTTTGTACTTGCGGCACATTACGGTGCGGGTCATGACGACACTCCTGCATTCAATACGTCGGCCGCGCGCTTCAGCAGTTTTTTCACCGGGGCGGCAAGGCCCAGGCGCGGCGGGGTGGCGAGGTTATACCAGAGCCAGTCGGCCTCGGCCACGTGATGGGCGGATTCTTCGACCTGGACCAACCAGGGTTCGATGGCGAGCTGGAAGTGGCTGAAGGTGTGGATCAGCCCCGGCAGCGCCTGCTGCGTGCCCAGTTCCAACGCGTGCTGGTTGGCCAGGTGTTCCAGGTCTTGCAAGTCATCCAGCTCCGGCAAACTCCACAGGCCGCCCCACAGGCCTGTTGAAGGGCGACGGTAAAGCAGGATCGCGCCCTCGGCATTGGCCAGCAGCGGCATCAGCGTGCGCTTCTGGGGGATGGTCTTGCGCGGCTTAGGGATCGGGTAGCGCGTCTCCAGGCCGAGCATGTGGGCTTCGCAGCCTTTCTCCAACGGGCATAGCAGGCAGCTGGGTTTGCTGCGGGTGCAGAGGGTGGCGCCCATGTCCATCATCGCCTGGGTATAGGCGTTGACGCGATCATGGGGCGTGAAGCGTTCCGCGGTGGCCCACAGCTGCTTGGCCACCTTGGGCTCGCCGGGGTAGCCCTCCTGTGCGGTAAAGCGCGCCAGGACGCGCTTGACGTTGCCATCGAGGATCGGCGCGCGCAAGCCCATGCTCAGGCTGGCGATCGCACCGGCGGTGGACAGGCCTATGCCCGGCAGCTCGGTGAGCTTCTCGACATCCTTGGGAAACTCGCCGCCATAGTCCGCCACGATAATCTTTGCGGTCTTTTGCAGGTTGCGCGCCCGGGTGTAGTAACCCAAGCCGGTCCACAGGTGCAGCACTTCGTCTTCCGGTGCAGCGGCCAGGGCTTCGACCGTCGGCAGCGAGGCCATGAAACGGTCGAAGTAATTGAGCACGGTGCTCACCTGGGTCTGTTGCAGCATGATCTCCGAGACCCACACCCGATAAGGCGTGATGCCCTGTTGCCAGGGCAGGTCATGGCGACCATGGCGGTCGTACCAATTGAGTACGGCTGCTGAAAATTGCTCGTTTCTCATCGTTTGAACAGGCCCTTCAGCGCGTCTTTAAGCTGCGGGTTCACCTTGTCGAGCTTCTCTTCCAACTTGTCGCTGAGCTTATTGCCGGCCGCCTTGATGGCCACCTGGGTCAAGCCGTCCTTGTCCAGGCGGCATGCCTTGGCGCCCAGTTCCAGCGGGCCACGGCAGCGCAGCGGCACTTCGATGCCCTGGAAGTTGGCGCCCACCTGGCAGGCCGGATCTGGCGTTTCACGCTGGTCACCTTCGACGATGATGCCGACGCGGTAGTCCATGCCCAGCACGCGCAGGTCGACGTCGCCGTTACCGTTGACGGTCAGGCCCGGGATGCGCACTTTCAAATCAGGGTTGCTGGCGACCCCGTTACGGAAGGTCAGGTTGCCCTTCAACTCCTGGAACGGCGTGTCCTTGCCTTGCGGCGTGCTGCTCAAGGTCTTGCGATTGAGCAGGGCGATGCCGGTGCAGAGTTGTTGCTCAAGGTTGGCATTGAGCAGCACGCCGTTGTTGATCACAAAACTCGCGGTGCCGTTGAGGCTGTCGATCAGGGCTTTCTGGCTATTGCCACGGCCTGTGAGGTTGCTGTCGAGGGTGATCTGGCCTTTCACCGGCGGGGTTTGCCCCTGGGCTTGCAGGATGCGCTCGACCGGCACCTGCTTGATCCGGCTTTGCAGCGCAAGCACGGGGATGTCCTGGCGCACATCAAGCGTGCCATTGGCCTGGAAGCTGCCGTTGTAGAGACCGCCGCTCAAGGTGTCGAGCTTGAGCTGACCATCGAGGCCGGAGGCTTTGAGCGCGGCATTCTGGATCGGCAACTTGCTCAGGGTAAGTTGGCCGAACGCAAGGTCGGCGTCCACATCCAGCGTGCGCAGACGCGTCAATGGCAGCAGTTTATCGGTACTCCAGGCCCCTTTTGTCGGAGCGTCGGGCAGTGGCGTGGTGCCGCCGGCGGCCATGGCACCGGCTTCGCTGTTTTGCACTTCGGCCTGGCGTGCGGCGGTTGCGCCCTTGGCGGATTCGGATTTGGCCGGCAGGTAGTTGTCGGCGTTGAAGGTGTCGCCCTTGAGCTGAACGCGCAGGGATTGCTTGGCGAAATCGTCCACGGCGACGCGGCCGGTGAAGGTGCTGCCGTCGAGTTTCAGGTTCAGGTCTTCCAGGGCCACACTGGTCGGCGTGCCTTTGAGGCGGCTGACCAACTCGACCTTGCTCAGGCTGCCGTCGGCCATCGGCGGCAATGGGTGGCCGACGCTGTCGAGGAATTTGGCCAGGTCAAATTGGGCGATGGAGAGGGCACCGCTGAGCTGCGGGGTCTTGTCCAGGTCGTTGACCTTCAGTTCGCCCAAGGCGCGCAACTGGTTGGCCGACAGCTTCATGTTGGTCCATTCGGCAATATTGGCCGCCTGGTCCACCAGCAGTTGGCCCTGGGTGGAGAACGTCACGGTCTTGCCCTGCAGCGGCTCACCCGTGGCTTCGCCAGTGATCTTCATGTCTTCAAGCTGATAACGCTTGAGCGCACGCTGGATGCGCAGGTTGCCGTTGAGCTCGGTCTTGACGCGCATCACCGGCTGGTTGCTGCCGAAGAAGGCGGTGAGCTTCACCGGGATGCTGGCGCCTTCGTGCACCGCACCGGCGCTCAATTGAATGCTTTCGGCGCTGAACTGCTTGCCGGTCTGCTCATCGTTGTATTCAACGCGGGCGTTGTTGACGGTCAGGCTGTCAATGTCCAGGCGGATGGGTTTTGCCGGTTTTTCCGGTTCAGCCTCGCGAGGCGGCTCAACCGAACCTGGGCTGCCAGCGCTCGCCTCGGTCACGTTCTTGCCGATGTCTTCCCAGTTGCCATGGCCTTGCTTGTCGCGGGTCAGGCGCAGGTTCAGGCCTTCGACTCGCACATCGCTCATCTGCACTTCGCGGCGCAGCAGCGGCAGCACGCGCACGGACAGGCCGAGCATCTGCAGGTCGGCGAAAGGTTGGGTCGGCGCAGTCAGGGTCGCCACGCTGGCTTCGTGCAGTTCAAGGCCGAGCCAGGGGAACAGGCTCCAGCCGATGTCGCCATTGAGCGTCAGCTCGATGTGGGCCTTGTCGCGGGCAATCTGGCGAATCTCGTCTTTATAGTCGTTGGGATCGAAGAGATGGGTCAGGGCAAAACCCAGAGCCACAATGATCAGCAACAGCCCGAGAAGTACCAGACCCAGGATTTTGCCGAACGCTTTCATGGGCGAGTCCTTGTATGTCGATTTCAAAATTTAGCCGCAGAGTATAACGCCCGACGGCCTACGTCAGTGCCCTGATCGTTACATTGTATCCAGGGCGGGGAAGCGGGTTTCTGGCGTCAAACAAAACAGATTTCCTGAAAAAGGTGATATCAGTTTGGTTTTTCTGTCATCCACAGGTGCTAATCTGCGCAGGTTCGTCTGCCTTCTGCGACATAGCGTCGCGCTCAAATGGAGCTTTACTCAACAACAACGGCCAACGCTTTGCGTGCAAGGCCGAGGGAGAGAGCGCCTGACGGACACATACTAACAACTGGGGGAAACACCAATGAGCACTAGCACTGCGGCGGGTTCAACTGCCGCACAGCCTGCGTTCCTGTCCAAGGAACGCATTATCGCCAAGCCCGGCTTCAACCGCTGGCTGGTTCCGCCGGCCGCCCTGGCCATCCACCTGTGCATCGGCATGGCCTATGGCTTCTCGGTGTTCTGGCTGCCACTGTCCAAGGCACTGGGTATCACCAAACCGCTCGCCTGCGCGCCGGACATGGGCTTCATCGCCCAAATCTTCTCGTCCCAATGCGACTGGCCCATCTCCATGTTGGGCTGGATCTACACCCTGTTCTTCATCTTCCTGGGCTGCTCGGCAGCGATCTGGGGCGGCTGGCTGGAACATGCCGGGCCACGCAAGGCTGGCGTCGTGTCGGCACTGTGCTGGTGCGGCGGTCTGCTGATCTCGGCGTTGGGTATCTATACCCACCAGATCTGGCTGATGTGGATCGGCTCCGGGGTCATTGGCGGTATCGGCCTGGGCCTGGGCTATATCTCACCCGTATCGACCCTGATCAAGTGGTTCCCGGACAAGCGCGGCATGGCCACCGGTATGGCGATCATGGGCTTTGGCGGCGGCGCGATGGTCGGTGCTCCCCTGGCCGCAGCGCTGATGGGCCACTTCGCCACGCCAACCAGCGTGGGCGTATGGCAGAGCTTTGTGGTGATGGCGGCAATCTACTTTGTGTTCATGATCGGCGGCGCATTGCTGTACCGCGTTCCACCGACTGGCTGGAAGCCTGAGGGCTGGACCGCCCCGGCGAAAAAAGCCAGCAATGCGATGATCACCCACCGTCACGTCCACGTGAACGTAGCGTGGAAAACTCCGCAATTCCGCCTGGTATGGCTGGTGCTGTGCCTGAACGTATCCGCCGGTATCGGCATCCTCGGCATGGCTTCGCCACTGCTGCAGGAAGTGTTCGGCGGCAAGTTGCTGGGTGTGGATGTGCCGTTTGGTCAGCTGGATGCCGGTCAACTGGCCTCCATCGCGGCCATCGCGGCAGGTTTCACCGGTCTGTTGAGCCTGTTCAACATCGGTGGCCGGTTCTTCTGGGCGTCGTTCTCCGACTACCTGGGCCGTAAAAACACCTACTTCGTGTTCTTCGCCCTGGGCTTTGCCCTGTACGCGCTGATCCCGAACCTGGGGCACCTGGGCAACGTGGCGCTGTTCGTGGCGGCGTTCTGCATCATCTTGTCGATGTACGGTGGTGGCTTTGCGACCGTTCCGGCTTACCTGGCCGACCTGTTCGGCACCCAGATGGTTGGCGCGATCCATGGTCGCCTGCTGACTGCCTGGGCTGCAGCTGGCGTGCTGGGCCCGGTACTGGTGAACTACCTGCGTGAGTATCAGCTGAGCATCGGCGTTGAACGCGCTGCGGCCTACGACATCACGTTGTACATCCTCGCCGGCTTGCTGGTGCTGGGTTTCATCTGCAACCTGCTGGTTCGTCCGGTGGCCGACAAGTACTTCATGACTGACGCCGAACTGGCCGCCGAACAGGCGCTGGGCCATGACAAAGGCGCCGATGCCACCACTTCCCTGGAGTGGAAGGCAGCCTCCGGTACCGTGCCATTGGCTATCGCCGCCTGGTTGGTGGTGGGTATTCCGTTGGCGTGGGGTGTGTGGGTGACCCTGCAGAAGACCGCAGTCCTGTTCCACTAACACCGCAAAAATTTTGTGGGCGCGGTTCCTGTGGGAGCCGGGCTTGCCCGCGATGGCATCACCTCGGTGCAACTGAAAAGCCGAGGTGCCTGCATCGCAGGCAAGCCAGCGCCACAAAAGCTGGTTCTCACATGTATGCACATGTCTATCCCCGACACTCCATCAGTCTTATCCCCTCCGATGTTTCTGTTTAGCGCCCGCGCCCCTATAATGGCTGCCTTTTTCGCCCAATGATTTTGCGGAGCTGGTGATGGCCGAACGTAAGGCGTCCGTCGAGCGCGACACTCTGGAAACCCAGATCAAAGCCTCGATCAACCTGGATGGCACCGGAAAGGCCCGATTTGATATCGGTGTACCTTTTCTTGAGCACATGCTGGACCAGATCGCCCGTCACGGGCTGATCGACCTGGATATCGTCAGCAAGGGCGACCTGCATATCGACGACCACCATACGGTGGAAGACGTCGGTATCACCTTGGGCCAGGCATTTGCCAAGGCCATCGGCGACAAGAAAGGCATCCGTCGCTACGGCCACGCCTATGTCCCGTTGGACGAAGCGCTGTCGCGCGTGGTCATCGACTTCTCCGGCCGCCCCGGCCTGCAGATGCACGTGCCCTACACCCGCGCCACCGTCGGCGGCTTCGATGTCGACCTGTTCCAGGAATTCTTCCAGGGTTTCGTCAACCACGCCCTTGTCAGCCTGCACATCGACAACCTGCGCGGCACCAACACCCACCACCAGATCGAAACCGTGTTCAAGGCCTTCGGCCGCGCGCTGCGCATGGCTGTAGAGCTGGATGAGCGCATGGCCGGGCAAATGCCCTCGACCAAGGGCGTCCTGTAATGCAGACGGTCGCGGTTATCGATTACGGCATGGGTAACCTGCACTCGGTGGCCAAGGCCCTCGAGCACGTAGGCGCCGGCAAGGTGCTGATCACCAGCGATGCCAGCGTGATTCGCGAAGCCGACCGGGTGGTGTTTCCCGGCGTTGGCGCGATTCGCGATTGCATGGCCGAGATCCGCCGCCTGGGCTTTGACAGCCTGGTGCGCGAAGTCAGCCAGGACCGTCCGTTTCTCGGCATCTGCGTGGGCATGCAAGCCTTGCTCGACAGCAGTGAAGAGAACGACGGCGTCGACTGCATCGGCCTGTTCCCAGGCCAGGTGAAGTTTTTCGGCAAAGACCTGCATGAAGACGGCGAACACCTGAAAGTCCCGCACATGGGCTGGAACGAAGTCCGCCAGACCGTGGACCACCCGCTCTGGCACGAAGTGCCGGACATGGCGCGCTTCTACTTCGTGCACAGCTACTACATCGCCGCCGGTAAGCCGGGCCAGGTGGTGGGCGGCGGGCACTACGGCGTCGACTTCGCCGCCGCGCTGGCCGAAGGTTCGCGGTTTGCCGTGCAGTTCCACCCGGAGAAGAGCCATACCCATGGCCTGCAATTGCTGCAGAACTTCGCCGCCTGGGACGGGCGCTGGTAAATGGCCAGGAAGCCGAAGCAGCCGATCTTGAACCTCACGCCCGAACAGGAGAGTGAGGCTACCCTCAAGATCAAGCGCTTTATGGAAGATCGCTTCGAGCTCAAGCTGGGTTCGTTCGAGGTCGCCGAGATCCTCGAACTGTTCACCAATGAAGTGGCTCCGCATTATTACAACAGGGCGATTTTCGACACGCAGACGCTCCTTAAAGAAAGGTTCGAAAGCATCGAAAGCGACCTGTGGTCGCTTGAGAAACCCTGATTTCCCAAGCATTGCTGAATATCGAATAAGGTTTGCCAGATGCTGATTATCCCCGCTATCGATCTCAAGGACGGCGCCTGCGTACGTCTGCGCCAAGGCCGCATGGAAGACTCCACCGTGTTCTCCGATGACCCGGTGAGCATGGCTGCCAAATGGGTAGAAGGGGGCTGCCGTCGCCTGCATCTGGTGGACTTGAACGGCGCCTTCGAAGGCCAGCCGGTCAATGGCGA
Source organism: Pseudomonas sp. AC112 (assembly GCF_979253545.1). Classification (NCBI taxonomy): domain Bacteria; kingdom Pseudomonadati; phylum Pseudomonadota; class Gammaproteobacteria; order Pseudomonadales; family Pseudomonadaceae; genus Pseudomonas; species Pseudomonas sp. AC112. The sequence goes on along the minus strand of NZ_CEEDCM010000001.1, from coordinate 1,887,142 downwards.
AGTGGTCACGGCCATCGCCAAGCGCTACCCGAACCTGCCGATCCAGATCGGCGGCGGTATCCGCTCGCTGGAAACCATCGAGCACTACGTCAAGGCCGGCGTGAGCTACGTGATCATCGGCACCAAGGCCGTGAAAGACCCGGCATTCGTCGCCGAAGCTTGCCGTGCGTTCCCTGGCAAAGTGATCGTGGGCCTGGACGCCAAGGATGGCTTCGTCGCCACCGACGGCTGGGCTGAGATCAGCACCGTGCAGGTCATCGACCTGGCCAAGCAGTTCGAAGCTGACGGCGTTTCCGCCATCGTTTATACCGACATCGCCAAAGACGGCATGATGCAGGGCTGCAACGTGCCGTTTACCGCCGCGCTGGCTGCTGCGACCAAGATCCCGGTGATCGCTTCCGGTGGTATCCACAACCTGGGCGACATCAAGTCGCTGCTGGACGCCAAGGCCCCTGGCATCATCGGCGCCATCACTGGCCGCGCGATCTACGAAGGGACCCTGGACGTCGCCGAAGCCCAGGCTTACTGCGATGCCTACAACGGCTGAGGACTGACCATGGCGCTGGCCAAACGCATCATCCCTTGCCTGGACGTCGACAACGGTCGCGTGGTCAAGGGCGTCAAGTTCGAGAACATCCGTGACGCCGGCGACCCGGTGGAAATCGCCCGTCGCTACGATGAGCAAGGTGCCGACGAGATTACCTTTCTCGACATCACCGCCAGCGTCGACGGCCGTGACACCACCCTGCATACCGTAGAGCGCATGGCCAGCCAGGTGTTCATCCCGCTGACCGTGGGCGGCGGCGTGCGCACCGTGCAAGATATCCGCAACCTGCTCAATGCCGGCGCGGACAAGGTCTCGATCAATACCGCAGCCGTGTTCAACCCGGAGTTCGTCGGCGAAGCCGCGCAGCATTTCGGTTCGCAGTGCATCGTGGTCGCCATCGACGCCAAGAAAGTCTCAGGCCCGGGCGAAACCCCGCGCTGGGAAATCTTCACCCACGGCGGTCGCAAGCCAACCGGCCTGGACGCGGTGGAGTGGGCGATGAAGATGGAAGGCCTGGGCGCCGGTGAAATCCTGCTGACCAGCATGGACCAGGACGGCATGAAAAACGGCTTCGACCTCGGCGTAACCCGCGCCATCAGCGATGCCCTGGGCATTCCGGTGATCGCCTCCGGCGGCGTCGGCAACCTGCAGCACCTGGCCGACGGCGTGATTGAAGGCCACGCCAGCGCGGTGCTGGCGGCGAGTATTTTCCACTTTGGCGAGTACACCGTCCCCGAGGCCAAGGCCTACATGGCGGCGCGCGGCATCGTCGTTCGCTAAACGCTGCTGGACACCATGGCAGGCGCGCGGCACTCTCTGCGCTTGCCATGGATTCCGGTAACTTACATGTTCAAGCACCTGTTGCTCGCCCTCGCCAGTTCGTCCCTCCTGTTGGCTGGCTTGGCTCACGCCGATGAATCGTCTGATGCCTCCCTGGTGTTGCTGACGGAAAACTTCCCGCCCTACAACATGGCGAAAAACGGCAAGAACTTCGCCAAGGACGAGAACATCGAAGGCATCGCCGTGGACATCGTGCGCGAAACCTTCAAGCGCGCCGGCATTTCCTACAACCTCACCCTGCGTTTCCCATGGGAGCGTATCTATAAGCTCGCCCTGGAAAAACCTGGCTACGGCGTGTTCGTGATGGCGCGCCTGCCGGATCGTGAGGCCCTGTTCAAGTGGGTCGGCCCCATCGGCCCGGATGATTGGGTGCTGCTGGCCAAGGCCGACAGCAAGATCCAACTGGATGGCCTCGAGCATGCCCGCCGCTACAAGATCGGCGCCTATAAGGGCGATGCCATCGCCGAGACCCTGGAGAAGCAGGGTCTCAACCCGGTGGTGGTGCTACGTGATCAGGATAACGCGCAAAAGCTGCTGGATGGCCAGATCGACCTATGGGCCACTGGCGACCCCGCCGGGCGTTACCTGGCGCGCCAGGTTGGCGTGACGGGGCTCAGGACGGTGTTGCGTTTCAACAGTGCCCAGCTGTACCTCGCGCTGAACAAGGAGGTGCCGGACGAACTGGTCGCCAAGCTGCAGGCTGCGCTGGACCAACTGCGTAAAGACGGCGTCGTCGACGAAATCATGGCGAAATATCTGTAACCGGCCAACCCCTACAGTGGACCGTCAGCGGTAAATACCATTCTTGCCATGCCCGGCCATCGCTTGGTTACTGCGCACGCTGATCATCAACTTGATATCGATCCAGTCAACGCCCTGGGCCTTGAGCTTGGGCAATTCGCGCTCCAACACCGCCAGGGTTTGCGGATACGGGTGGCCGATCATCACCACTGAACCCTGCTTGTGCGCCAGCTTGATCGCGGTCTGCAATTGCGTGGTGATCGCTGCTTCGGTGCGCTCGTCATCGAGGAATACGTCCCGCGAAACATGGGCCAGGCCGATTTTCTGTGCTTCGGCGGCGGCGACGGTTTGTGCACTGGTGCGGCTGTCGACGAAAAACTTGTTGCGTCGTTGCAGCTCGGCCATCAGCCAGGCCATGGCGGCCGGTTGGGCGGTCATGCGGCTGCCCATGTGGTTGTTGATGCCAGCGGTGAAGGGCACGGCCTGGAACGCCGCATCCAGGCGCTTGCCGAGCTCTTCGATGGGCAGGTCGGGGTGCCAGGCGAACGGTCCGGTGGCCGGGTCCATCGGCATGTGCAGGATCACGATCTTGCCGGCCTTGTGCGCTTCGCGCGCAAATTCGGCGGCGTGGGGCGTGTCGGGCATGATCGCCGTGGTCACTGGCCCGGGCAGGGCCAGCACACGCCGATCCCTGGGCAGGTTTTGCCCAAGGTCATCGATGATGAGGGTCAGGTAGGCTTTGTGGGGCTCGCCGGCAGGCGTCGCATGGGCGACGCCTGCCAGGCTGCACAGCACAGCGATGATCAGGGCAAAACGCATATCAACGGCTGCGGGTGATGCTCAAGCCCTTGAGCAGGCTAAGCGCCTGGGCCAGTTGGTAGTCATCGTCCTGCGGCATCGGTTTGGCTTTCTTGCCGCTGCCGGTTGGCTGGTCGGCGCCGCCGTTGCCATTGCCCAGGTGGCCTTGCAGGTCTGCCTCTTTGTAGTACTCGCTGTCGATCTCGTTGGTGATCTTGGCCTTGCGCACTTCGATGTCCGGCACGATGCCCTGGGCCTGGATCGAGCGTCCGTTCGGCGTGTAGTACAGCGCGGTGGTGATCTTCAACGCGCGCTCGTTGTTCAACGGCAGCACGGTTTGCACCGAGCCTTTGCCGAAGCTGGTGGTGCCCATCAGCACGCCGCGCTTCTGGTCTTGCAGGGCGCCGGCGACGATCTCCGACGCCGAGGCGCTGCCGCCGTTGATTAGCACGGCCAGTGGCACGTTTTCGCTCAGGTCGTTGCCGGTGGCCGAGAAGCGCAGCTCGGAGTTGGCGATACGGCCCTTGGTGTACACGATTAGGCCCTTGGTGATGAAGTGGTCGACCACTTCCACCGCCGACTGCAGCACGCCGCCTGGGTTGTTACGCAGGTCGAGCACGATGCCGCTGAGCTTCTTGCCGTTGTCCTTGCGCAGCTTGGCCAGCGCCTTGGCCACTTCGTCGCCGGTCTTGACTTGGAACTGGGTGATGCGGATGTAGCCGTAGCCCGACTCCAGCAACTGGCTCTTCACGCTCTTGACCACGATAGTCGCGCGGGTCAGCGTCACGTCAAACGGGTTGCCACCGTCGCGTACCAAGGTCAGGGTGATTTTCTGGCCGATCTTGCCGCGCATCTTGTCGACGGCTTCGGTCATGGTCTGGCCACGGGTCGGCTGGCCGTTGATCTTCACGATGAAATCGCCAGCCTGGATGCCGGCCTTGGACGCCGGGGTGTCATCGATCGGCGAGACCACCTTGATGTTGCCGTCTTCGGAGCCGACTTCAATGCCAAGGCCGCCGAATTCACCGCTGGTGCTTTCCTGCAGCTCGGCGAAATCTTCCGGGCCCAGGTAGGCGGAGTGCGGATCGAGGTTGCTGAGCATGCCCTTGATGGCATTTTCCAGCAGGGTCTTGTCATCTACGGGTTCGACATAAGCGGCTTTGATTCGGTCCATGACCTCGGCAAAGGTGCGCAGCTCATCCAGCGGCAACGGTGCCTTGGTGGTCGCGGCCGTGGCGGCGGGTGCAGCCGGAGCGGCCTGGTCGGCGAATGCCAGAGGCGCGCCGATCACGAGGGCGATCGTCAGGGCCAGCGAAGTGAGGCGGGACAAATGCAGCATGTCGAACGAACTCCTAATGTAGATGCAGCCCTATCCTTGGGAACGGCACCATTGTGCAGGGTCGCTCGGGCGACCCTGCTGACGAATAGCGAAGTACAGCGCCGGGGTGTCCTGGCCACCACTGTTACCGACAGTGGAGATGGATTCACCGGCTTTTACAACATCACCTGCCGACTTGAGTAAAGTCTGATTGTGGCCGTAAAGGCTCAAATAGCCATTACCGTGGTCAAGAATCACCAACAAACCGGCGCCCCGCAACCAATCGGCAAACACCACGCGCCCACCGTGAACGGCGTGCACCTGGCTGCCGGCCGAGGCGCTGATCATCACCCCATCCCACTTGGCGCGGGTGTCATCGCCACGGGTTTCCCCGAAGCGTGCCAGTAATCGACCATCAACTGGCCATGGAAGTTTGCCGCGCGCTGAAGCAAAAGGGCCGCCGAACGACTCGCCGGCACTGGAAACCAGCGGGCCAGGCGCTGCATGTGCCGGTTTACGCGGGGCCGGAGCATCCGAGGTGGCAGCCAATTCGGCCTCACGCTGGCGCTTTTTTTCGGCTTCCTGCTGGGCGATCAGCGCTTTCTGTCGCGCTTCTTCGGCCTCACGTGCCTGGCGAGCCAGGGTTTCTTCGATGGTCTTGAGCACTTTGGCCAGGTCGGCCTGGTCCTGCTCGCGGGCCTGGAGCTTGGCGTCGCGGGCCTTCACGTCGTCATTGAGCTTGGCCAGGGCCAGCTGGCGCTCCTTGCGGACCTTGTCCAGCTCGTCGCGCTGTGCGTTGAGGCTGCTTTTCTGGTCTTCCAGCTGCGATTGCTGGTTGGCGATTTCCTGTTCGACGTTGACCAACTGGCGCAGGGTCTCGTTGAAGCTTTTCAACTGCTCCATGCGGGCCTTGCTCAGGTAGTCGTAGTAGGTCAGGGTGCGCGCGAATTTCTCGGGGTTCTGCTGGTTGAGCAGCAGCTTGAGGTATTCCTGGCGGCCGTTCTGGTAGGCGGCACGGGCCTGGATCGCGATCAGGCGTTGCTGTTCAACGCGTGCGCTCTGGAGTTTTTTTTTCTCAGCGTCGAGTCGCTCCAGTTCCGACTCGCTCTTCTTTAATTCTTTTTGCAGCTCCTGGACCTGCTTCTCCAGCTTGCCCATCTCGGTTTCCGTACCGCGCAGGTCTTTCTGCACTCCGGATTTCTCTTCCTGGAGCTTGCCGAGCAGTTTTTTCAGCTCGGTAATGTCCTGACGCGTAGCGTCCAACTGTTGTTGGGTTTGTGCGCGCTCATCGGCAAACGCCGGTTGGAGCAGGCAGACAAGAGCAAGGGTAATCAAGGCGCGAAGCATAGAGGCGGGCGACACCAGGGAAATGGACGGCCTAGTATGCCCGCCAAGCGCGGCAAAAAAAACGCCTCAAGGCCAACTGCTTTGAGGCGTTCGTCATAAAAAGCCGTTTAGGGTGATTTGATCGGTTGGTTTAAGAGGTCAAACAAAACGAAGAAACGCCTTGAAACGCTCCTGTTGAACTGGTTTTTGTTTCTGGGAATAGACTCTCGGTCCCGCTAGTCAGTTAGTCGGCAAGATCGGCAATGCCCTGTACTCATGAACTAAAAGGCCAGCAAACCTGGCTTGATTACGGCTTGCCTGACTTACGTAGCCTCGACCGGGCACTTCGGTCCTGCGCAGTTGCGCAAGTGCCGACAGGCAAAGACATCACAGATGCTGTTGAAATCGTGGCTTCAAACTTGGGGTTTGCCGATTCAGCTTCCTCACAGACTCGTATTGTTTCTCCATTGGGAGAAGTGTTGATCCAGCGTGTAACCCTGGTTCATATAGTCGAAAAGCGACAGGACGCCCGAGAAAGATATGTAAAGTTCGCGCTCGATACACTAACCGGGCCTCTGGAGATTTGGCGTGTCGCGTACAGCGATGGTTCGGCACGCTTGGCCTTCGTTGGAGCCTATGAAACCAAGCGTCAGATGCTGGTTGTTGTGAATATCCAGGCAGGCAATCTGTTGTGGAATTTCATGCAGACCGATGCCAAGGCTTTGAACAAGCATCGCCATGGCGAACTGCTTTACAAGCGCCACCAGCTTTTATAGCGGGCAAAGAAAAGGGCAGTTCGAGAGAACTGCCCTGAAGTAAAGTGCTTGATATTCATATACACACCCTCAAGCGGGGGTGTGGAGGTCTCACCCTACGCTGATGTCCAGCCACCAACGGGGTTCCTACGCCAGTTATCGCCACTGGAGGCAACTGGTTTCGCGCTCAGGTCCATTATTGATGGGCTACTCGCTTTGAGCAACCCCTGAAACATTTCAGACCAATATCGACGTCCCCGTCATCTCCACCGGCTTCTCCAACCCCATCAGCATCAGCATGGTCGGCGCCACATCCGCCAGCACGCCGCCTTCACGCACCTTGAAATCACGCTTGCCGACATAGATGAACGGCACCGGCTCGGTGGTGTGGGCGGTGTGGGCTTGCCCGGTGGATTCGTCGGACATTTGCTCGCAGTTGCCGTGGTCGGCGGTGATCAGCGCTTCGCCGCCGACTTTCTCCAGGGCGTCGACGATGCGGCCGACGCACAGGTCCAGGCATTCCACGGCCTTGGTGGCGGCTTCCAGGTTGCCGCTGTGGCCGACCATGTCGCCGTTGGCGTAGTTGACCACGATCACGTCGTAACGCTGGTGTTCGATGGCGTCGACGATCTTGTCGGTGACTTCCGGTGCGCTCATTTCCGGCTGCAGGTCGTAGGTGGCGACCTTTGGCGATGGGATCAGGATGCGTTCTTCGCCTGGGAACGGCTCTTCGCGGCCGCCGGAGAAGAAGAAGGTCACGTGGGCGTATTTTTCGGTTTCGGCGATGCGCAGCTGGGTCTTGCCGTTTTTTGCCAGGTAGTCGCCCAGCACGTTATCCAAGGTGCCCGCTGCAAAGGCGGCGGGGGCCGGGATGCTGGCGGCGTATTGGGTCAGGCCCACGTACTGCACTTTCGGCTGGCGGGCGCGTTCGAACTCCTTGAAACCGTCTTCGACAAACACGCGGCTCAGCTCGCGGGCGCGGTCGGCGCGGAAGTTCATGAACACTACGGCGTCGCCGTCTTCGACCTTGACCGGCTCGCCGATGGTGGTGGCTTTGACGAATTCATCGCTCTCGCCACGGGCGTAGGCGGCTTCCAGGCCTTCCTGGGCGGTTGCGGCGTTGAATTCGGCCTGGCCGTCGACGATCAAGTTGTAGGCCTGGGCGACGCGGTCCCAGCGGTTGTCACGGTCCATGGCGAAGTAACGGCCCACCAGGCTGGCGATGCGGCCTTTGCCGAGGGCGGCGAAGGTGGCGTCGAGCAGTTCGATGGACGATTGCGCGCTTTTCGGCGGGGTGTCGCGGCCGTCGAGGAAGGCGTGCAGGTAGATCTTGTCGGCGCCGCGCTTGAAAGCCAGTTCGGCCATGGCGACCAGGTGGTCCTGGTGACTGTGGACGCCGCCATCGGACAGCAGGCCCATGAAGTGCACGGCCTTGCCGGCGGCTACTGCTTTATCTACCGCGGCGCAGATGGTCGGGTTCTCGAAGAACTCGCCATCGCGGATCGCTTTGGTCACACGGGTGAAGTCTTGATATACCACTCGTCCGGCGCCTAGGTTCATGTGGCCGACTTCCGAGTTGCCCATCTGGCCGTCCGGCAGGCCTACGTCCATGCCGGAACCGGAGATCAGGCCGTTGGGGACGGTGGCGGTCAGGCGGTCGAGTACCGGCTTCTTGGCCGCGTATACCGCGTTGTCGTGGTGGCTTTCACTGTGTCCGAAGCCATCGAGAATTATCAGGACCAAAGGTTTAGGCGTAGTAGTCATAGATCCTCTCGCGGCGGTAATAAAGGAAGACAATTGAAAAGGGAGTGGCAGTTTAAAGCGAAGTTCCGACCACGTCACCGCTTTACGGGGGTTGGCCCCCCCTGGCGGCTGTGTATACTTACCGCCATTTTAACGCCCTGGAACCTCCTTGATGGTTGATCACCTGATTGCATTTGCCACTGCCCACTATCTGCTTGTGGGTGCCTTCGTCATCCTACTGGCGCTGCTGATCGCTCACGAATTGAGCCGCGGTGGCCGCAGCCTGAGCACGGCGGAGCTGACCGCGCTGGTCAACAAGGACGAGGCCGTTGTCGTTGACATCCGCCCAGCCAAGGATTTCGCCACCGGCCACATCGTCGGCGCCCTGAACATTCCGCAGGACAAGTTGATCGCGCGCCTGGCCGAGCTGGAAAAGCACAAGGCCAAGACCATCATCCTGGTCGACGCCCAAGGCCAGCACGCCGGCACCCACGCCCGCGAAATGCTCAAGACCGGCTTCACCGCCGCCAAGCTGTCCGGTGGCATCAGCAGCTGGCGCGCCGATAACCTGCCGCTGGTGAAGTGATATGAGCCAGGTTGTCGTGTATTCCAGCGATTGGTGCCCTTACTGCATGCGGGCCAAGGCCCTGCTGGAGAAAAAGGGCGTTGCCTTCGAAGAGATCAAGGTCGACGGCAAACCCCAGGTGCGCGCCGAAATGGCCCAGAAGGCGGGGCGCACGTCCGTGCCGCAGATCTGGATCGGCGCCAAGCACATCGGTGGCTGCGATGACCTGTTCGCTCTGGAGCGCGCCGGTAAACTCGATGCGCTGCTGCTCGTCTGACTCCTAAACCCTAAAAGACCCCAAGATCAAGAAGGATCTGCGATGACTGACCAACAGAACACCGAAGCAGCAGAAGCCCAAGCTCCACAGTTCTCGCTGCAGCGGATCTACGTGCGTGACCTGTCGTTCGAAGCGCCGAAAAGCCCGGCCATCTTCCGCCAGGAATGGACCCCAAGCGTTGCGCTGGACCTGAACACCCGCCAGAAGGCACTGGAAGGCGACTTCCACGAAGTCGTGCTGACCCTGTCCGTGACTGTCAAGAACGGCGAAGAAGTGGCCTTCATCGCTGAAGTGCAACAGGCCGGTATCTTCCTGATCCAGGGCCTGGACGAAGCGTCCATGAGCCACACCCTGGGCGCGTTCTGCCCGAACATCCTGTTCCCGTATGCCCGTGAGACCCTGGACAGCCTGGTCACCCGTGGCTCGTTCCCTGCGCTGATGCTGGCTCCGGTGAACTTCGATGCCCTGTACGCCCAAGAGCTGCAGCGCATGCAACAGGAAGGTTCGTCGACGGTTCAGTAATTTCGAACCCGACGCAGTACTCAATGTGGGAGAGGGCCTGTGTGGGAGCTGGCTTGCCAGCGATAGCATCACCGTGGTGTGACTGACACACCGAGGTGCCTGCATCGCGGGCAAGCCCGGCTCCCACACAGGCCCCCTCCCACATTTGTTTTGCGGTGTTATTTAAAACCGAGTTGGCGCCAGCCTTCGTAGACGGCAACGGCCACGGTGTTGGACAGGTTCAAGCTGCGGCAGCCCTCGCGCATCGGTAAACGCAGGCGATGGCCGTCGGGCAGGGCGTCGAGCACCTCGGCCGGCAGGCCCCGGCTTTCCGGGCCGAACAGGAAGGCATCACCTTCGGCAAAGCTGACATCATGGAACGGCTGCGAGCCCTTGGTGGTGAACGCGAACAGTCGCGGATGCCCCAGGCTCTCCAGGCAGCTCGCCAGGTCGGCGTGGCGCTTGAGCGTGGCGTACTCGTGGTAGTCCAGCCCGGCGCGGCGCAGGCGCTTGTCGTCCATGTCAAAGCCCAGCGGCTCGATCAAATGCAGGTGGCAGCCACTGTTGGCGCACAGCCTGATAACGTTGCCGGTATTCGGCGGAATTTCTGGTTGAAAAAGGATGACGTGAAACATGCACGGCTCCGAAGGCAAAGATGCGCTGCATTCTACCCCCGAAGAGGACCCAAGACCGAAGCTTCTGCCTCGGGTCATGGGCTCTTTGGCGATTGTCGGCATGATGGTAGGCCTGATGATCGGCCGGCTGACCACCCCGGACCCAATCGAACTGCAACAGGTCGAGACCGCAAGGGATGGCGTGGTGGTGTGGTTCAACAGTGAGCCCAAGCTGCACGGCGAGCATATCGACGGCACCGTGGCGCTGCTGTTCGACGCACAGGGCAAGGCCTCCGGTGGGCAACTCAAGGTCAATGAAAAAGACGTGAACTGGCGCGTGCGCAAGACCGATGGCGGCCTGCTGCTGAACCTGGTGGCGGCTCGGCCGTTGCGTGGGGAGTGGAAGGGCGAGAAGGCCGATGGCCGCTGGCGGTTGGAGATCCATCTCCACGAGGAATAAAAGAGGGAATCCCCGGCCTGCCTGTACCAAGGTCCCCAAAACGGGCTGGGGCTATGGGCGCTGTGCCACATAAGCCCCGGGTGTAAAGAAGGGAGTTCCCGGCCTGCCTGTACCAGGGCTCCCAAAACGGGGTGAAGCCGTGAAGGCTTCGGTGTTAAAGAGGGAATCCCCGGCCTGCCTGTACCGAGGTTCCCCAAAGCGGTCTGGAGCGCGACGCGGTTCGCATCAAGCACCCCGGGTGTAAAGAGGGGATTCTCGGCCTGCCTGTACCAAGGTCCCCGAAACTGGGTAGTACGAGGGTTATTGCAGGGCGCGTGCCAGAGTCGCCATTTTTTTCCAAAAAATTTCTTCAGAAAGCGCAAAGCCCCGGAATACGGGGCTTTGGTGTTTTCGGCTTTCAGATTTGGTTGAGCAGGGCGGCTAATTTTGAGATCGGATCCATGCCCGATGCCGGTTCATGGTGCATTGAAGCGGTGCACGGCGATGGGGCTCTGCGTCGATCACAAACTGTAGGAGCCGGCTTGCCGGCGAAGGCGTCCTTAACATCGCCATCGCTGGCAAGCCAGCTCCTACAGGGGGCAATTAGGCTTCATCACCTTCGTCATCATCCCCGCCGTCGACCTTCATCCCCAGCTCCTTGATCTTGCGCGTCAAGGTGTTGCGGCCCCAACCCAGCAACACGGCGGCATCGCGGCGGCGGCCAGCGGTGTGCTTCAAGGCGGTCTCGATCATGATTCGCTCGAACGCCGGCACGGCGCTGTCCAAGAGGCTCGACTGGCCGCGTGCCAGGGCCTGGTCGGCCCACTGGCGCAGCGCCTGCTCCCAGTTGGTCACGGGGGCCGAGTCCTGCGGCAGGCTTAACAGCTCCGGCGGCAGGTCGCTGATATGCACTTCGCGCCCAGACGCCATCACCGTGATCCAGCGGCAGGTGTTCTCCAGCTGGCGCACGTTGCCCGGCCACGGCAGGTTCTTCAGGTATTCCTCGGTCTCGCTTTTCAGCAACTTCGGCTCGACAGCCAGCTCTTGGGCGGCGCGGCTGAGGAAGTGGCGGGCGAGAGTGGGAATGTCTTCGCGACGATCCGACATGCGCGGAATGTGGATGCGGATCACGTTGAGGCGGTGGAACAAGTCCTCACGGAATTTGCCCGCATGCACCAGGGTTTCGAGGTTCTGGTGGGTCGCCGCAATGATGCGCACGTCGACCTTGACCGGCGTGTGCCCGCCAACGCGATAGAACTCACCGTCCGCCAGCACCCGCAGCAGCCGGGTCTGGGTATCGGCGGGCATGTCGCCGATTTCATCAAGGAACAACGTACCGCCGTCAGCCTGTTCAAAGCGGCCACGACGCAGGTTGGCAGCGCCGGTAAACGCGCCTTTTTCATGGCCGAACAGCTCGGATTCCATCAAATCCTTGGGGATCGCCGCCATGTTCAAGGCGATGAACGGCGAGGCTGCCCGTGGGCTGTGACGGTGCAGCGCGTGGGCCACCAGCTCTTTACCGGTACCGGATTCGCCGTTGATCAGCACGGTGATGTTGGAGTGGCTCAAGCGCCCGATGGCGCGAAACACTTCCTGCATCGCCGGCGCTTCGCCGATGATTTCCGGGGTGCGGGTGAGGGCCGGTGGGGCTTCCTGGTTCTGTTGTTCCTGGGCGTGCTGGTTGGCGCGCTTGACCAATGCCACCGCCTCGTCCACATCGAATGGCTTGGGCAGGTATTCAAAGGCGCCGCCCTGATAGGAGGCGACAGCGCTGTCCAGGTCCGAGTGCGCGGTCATTATGATCACCGGCAGGCGCGGGTGCTGCTCGCGAATCCGCGCCAGCAGGTCCAGGCCACTGGCGCCGGGCATGCGGATGTCGGAGATGATCACGTCGGGCTGCTGGCGCGCCAGGCGGCTCATCACCCCGTCGGCGCTGTCGAAGCTCTGGGTGGTCATGCCTTCCTGTTGCAAGGCTTTCTCGAGGACCCAGCGGATAGAACGGTCGTCATCGACGATCCAGACAGTTTCACTACGGCTCATGTCGATGGGGCTCCTTGTTCCAGTGGCAGAAAGATCGAGAAGGTGGTGTGGCCAGGATGGCTCTCACACTCGATCAGACCCTGGTGCTGGCTGATGATGTTCTGGGTAATGGCCAGGCCCAGCCCGGTACCGTCCGGGCGGCCGCTGACCATTGGAAAGAAGATGGTTTCCTGGAGTTCCGCAGGAATGCCGGGGCCGTTGTCGATGATCTCGACCTTGGTCACCAGGCGATGGCGCACATGGCCGATGGTGAACTGACGCAGGGCGCGGGTGCGCAGGCTGATGCGGCCCAGGCGCAGTTCGTTCTGGCTGCTGATGGCCTGCATCGCGTTTCGCACAATATTGAGCACCGCCTGGATCATCTGTTCGCGGTCGATCAGTACATCGGGAATGCTCGGGTCGTAGTCGCGCACCAAGGTGATGCAGCCCTGGCTTTCGGCCTCTACCAACTGGCAGACGCGCTCCAGCACCTCATGCACGTTGGTCATTGCCAGGGACGGCAGCTTGTTGGAGCCGAGCATGCGGTCCACCAGATTCCGCAGGCGGTCGGCTTCCTCGATGATGACGTTGGTGTAGTCCTTGAGGTGTTCCTCTGGCAGCTCGCGGGCCAGCAGCTGCGCCGCGCCGCGAATACCGCCCAGCGGGTTCTTGATCTCATGGGCCAGGCCACGCACCAGCATCTTGCTGGTTTCCTGCTTGGACAGCTGCGCTTCCTCCTTGGTGATGCGCAGCAGGCGGTCACGGGGGTGCACTTCCAGCAGCAGCAAGGTGGCGCCGTTGCTGAGGATCGGGGTTACGGCATAGTCGACGGTCAGGGTCTGGCCGGTGAGGGCCGTGAGCATCGCCTCGCGTTTGGTGAACGGGTGTGCCTGCTCCACGGCCTGGCGCAACGAGCTCAACGCCTCGGCCGACTCAGTGAACAATTCGCTGATGAACTGCCCATGGCTGCGCTGGCCGCTGATAGCCAGGAGCATCTCCGCCGCCGGGTTCATGTACTCAAGACGCAAGTCGTCATTGAGCAGGATGGTCGCGGTGGTCAGGTTGTCGAGTAGCAAACGGTGCAGTGCATCGCTGATGGTCATCAGGACCTCTTTTGGAGCAAGGCGCGGGCTTGAGGCACACGCTGATACAAGGAAAATGCAAAAACCAAACCAAGGCTCCGAAAAGAAGCGTGCAAGCCCTGAAATGGGGGTTTTAGGCGCGAAACTGTGGCGTTCTGCCAGCTTGCTCGGGAAGTTTCGAACCAAAATGGGCTGGGCAGGTGGGAAGGGTGCAACCTATCGCACCAATATAGTGCGGTTTTGTGAAGGTTGTTCAGGAAGTGAGATGAGTCATTGAGCGGAATGCGCGAGGTGTAGGCGCTGGCTTGCCGGCGATAGCGGTTTTGAATGTGCTGCCGCTATCGCCGGCAAGCCGGCTCCTACAGGATGCACAGCTCGGCGGTGGCGCGGATCATTGCCAGTTGGCGCAGCGGATCATTCAGTGGCTCATGCACGGCGGTGGCGAGCCATTTGGGGCACTGTGGGTCGGTGCGCTGCGGGGTAAAGTCAGCCAGTTGCTGCAGCAGGCGTTTTTGCAGTTCATCCAGCTGCGGGCGAATCTGCTTGACCAAATCCGGGCGGGGGGCGTCAGGCGCCTGGCCCTGGAACTGCCAGTCGGAAAGGTGGGTGTACTGCACCAGTTTGTTGGCCTCGATCTGCGCCGAAAAAAACTGCTCGGCGGCGGCTGGGTCCAGCTTGTAGGCCGGCGCCTGGGCGCTGACGCTGGCGATCACCTCTTGTTCACGCTTTTTATCTTCTACCGGCTTTTTGCTGTCCCATTTGCTCAGGGCAACCTGGTCGGCAATTTCCAGGCGTTCGGCGATGCTGTTGAGCAGCGGCTCAAGCGTGGGCGGCGCAGCACTCGCGGTGGCACTGACGAACAGCAGAGCGAACACAAGTCGATGTTTCAAGGATGATCTCCTGTGGGGGTGGGGCTTGCCCGCGATGGCGGCGTATCAGTCAATACAATAGGTGCCTGGCGCGGCGCAATCGCGGGCCAAAAAAAAGACCTCCCGAAGGAGGTCTTTTTCGTCACGCCGCTCTAAGAAGCGGCGCTACTGGATCAGCAGCTGTAGTACAGCTCGTATTCCAGTGGGTGTACGAAGGTACGAACCTTGATTTCTTCTTCGCTTTTCAGGCCGATGTAAGCGTCGATGAAGTCGTCGCTGAACACGCCGCCTTTGGTCAGGAACGCACGGCCCTTGTCCAGCTCTTCCAGGGCTTCTTTCAGGCTGCCGCACACTTGTGGGATCTCTTTGGCCTCTTCAGGCGGCAGGTCGTACAAGTTTTTGTCGGCGGCGTCGCCAGGGTGGATCTTGTTCTGGATACCGTCCAGGCCGGCCATTACCAGGGCAGCGAAGGCCAGGTACGGGTTGGCTGCTGGATCCGGGAAGCGAGCTTCGATACGGCGAGCACGCGGGCTCGACACGTAAGGAATACGGATCGAAGCGGAACGGTTGCGCGCCGAGTAGGCCAGCATGACCGGTGCTTCGAAACCTGGAACCAGACGTTTGTAGGAGTTGGTCGACGGGTTGGTGAAGCCGTTCAGGGCCTTACCGTGCTTGATGATACCGCCGATGAAGTACAGGGCAGTGTCGGACAGGCCGGCATAACCTTCGCCAGCGAAGGTGTTCTTGCCATCTTTGGCGATGGACAGGTGAACGTGCATGCCCGAACCGTTATCGCCGTACAGTGGCTTCGGCATGAAGGTAGCGGTACGGCCGTAAGCGACTGCAGTGTTGTGTACGCAGTACTTCAGGGTCTGTACTTCGTCAGCCTTGGCAACCAGGGTGTTGAACTTCACACCGATTTCGTTCTGACCGGCAGTGGCCACTTCGTGGTGGTGCACTTCGATGACCAGGCCCATGTCTTCCATGGCATTGCACATGGAGGTACGGATTTCGTGGTCGTGGTCGAACGGCGGAACTGGGAAGTAGCCACCTTTGATACCTGGACGGTGGCCATGGTTGCCGCCTTCCACGTCTTGGTCGGACATCCAGGAGCCTTGTTCGGAGTAGATCTTGAACATGGAGCCGGAGATGTCGGACTTGAACTTCACTTGGTCGAAGATGAAGAATTCTGGCTCCGGACCTACGAATACGGTGTCACCGATACCGGTAGACTTCAGGTATTCCTCGGCACGCTTGGCGATCGCACGTGGGTCGCGGTCGTAGCCTTGCATGGTCGAAGGCTCGATCACGTCGCAGACCAGGATCAGGGTCGGCTCTTCGGTGAACGGGTCGAGTACGGCAGTGCTGTCGTCCGGCATCAGGATCATGTCGGAGGCTTCGATGCCTTTCCAGCCAGCGATGGAGGAACCGTCGAACATTTTGCCTTCTTCGAAGAAAGCTTCATCCAGCGCATCGCGAGCCGGCATGGTCACGTGGTGCTGAGTGCCTTTGGTGTCCGTGAAGCGCAGATCAATCCATTTAACGTCATGATCTTTGATGAGTTGAACCGACTTCGACATAGTGTCCTCCGGGTGGCTTCGGGCTGGGGTAGTGGAGTTAGCCCTTAGAATGTGGGTGATGCCGGCGCGGATAGTCCGCCATGGCAACCTGCCTCACAAGAGAGCAAATTGCATGCCAGTGCGCCAACATGGGTTTTCTGCTCCAAAAACGCCCCTATAAAGGTGCATTGCGACAAAAGCCCAAAAATAGCGCACCGCAATGTAGCGCAAAGACGCATGAATGCACCCCTTTAGTGCGTTGCGCTTGCGATGCATATTAACTGGTTAAACCTTGAGCGATTTCCGCTATAATCCGCGCCCCCCTTTTTCAGCAGGCCCGGCGCGCGCTGTTTCCATGAAATTAATCGTTAAAGTCTTCCCCGAGATCACCATCAAGAGCCGACCGGTACGGACGCGTTTCATCCGTCAGTTGGCCAAGAACATCCGTGCCGTGCTCCGCGATCTGGACCCGGCTGTGGTGGTGAACGGCGTGTGGGACAACCTCGAGCTGGAAACCCGTGTCACCGAGCCCAAAGCCTTGAAGGACATGACCGAGCGCCTGAGCTGCATGCCGGGCATCGCGCATTTCCTGCAGGTGGATGAGTACCCGTTGGGCGACTTCGACGACATCACCGAGAAGTGCAAACAGCACTACGGCAGCGAACTCGAAGGCAAGATTTTTTCGGTGCGCTGCAAGCGTGCCGGCAAGCACACTTTCAGCTCCATGGATGTCGAGAAATACGTCGGCAGCAAGCTGCGTCGCGAGTGCGGCGCTGCCGGAATTTCCCTGAAAGCGCCGCAAATTGAAGTGCGCATGGAAATTCGCGACCAACGGTTGTTTGTGATCCACAGCCAGCACAACAGTATCGGCGGCTACCCGTTGGGCGCCCTGGAACAGACCCTGGTCTTGATGTCCGGCGGTTTCGATTCCACGGTTGCCGCTTACCAGATAATGCGCCGTGGCCTGATGAGCCACTTCTGCTTCTTTAACCTGGGCGGGCGTGCCCACGAATTGGGCGTGATGGAAGTTGCGCACTTTATCTGGAAGAAGTACGGCAGCTCCCAACGCGTGCTATTTGTGAGCGTACCGTTCGAAGAAGTGCTGGGCGAAATTCTCGGTAAAGTCGATAACGGTCATATGGGCGTGGTATTGAAGCGTATGATGTTGCGCGCCGCGTCGCAGATTGCCGACCGCTTGCAGATCGACGCGCTGGTGACCGGCGAGGCGATCTCCCAGGTGTCCAGCCAGACGCTGCCGAACCTGTCGATCATCGACTGCGTCACCGAGAAGCTGGTGTTGCGCCCACTGATCGCCAGCCACAAGCAGGACATCATCGACCTGGCAGAAGAAATCGGCACTGCCGACTTCGCCAAGCACATGCCTGAGTACTGCGGGGTCATCTCGGTGAACCCCAAGACCCACGCCAAGCGTCACCGCGTGGAGCATGAAGAGAAAGAATTCGACATGGCGATTCTGGAGCGTGCGCTCGAGAATGCCAAACTGGTCCCGATCGATCGCGTGATCGACGAACTGGGCCAGGATGTGAAGATCGAAGAAGTCAGCGAAGCCTTGGCCGGCCAGATCGTCGTCGACATCCGTCACCCGGATGCCGCTGAAGATGAGCCGCTGGAAATCGCTGGCATCGACGTACAAACGCTGCCGTTCTATGCATTGAACGCGCGTTTCAAGGAACTGGATAACAGCCGTCAGTACCTGCTGTATTGCGACAAAGGCGTGATGAGTCGCCTGCATGCCCACCATTTGCTCAGTGAGGGGCATGCCAATGTGCGCGTTTATCGACCGAGCTAAGAGCCCGGGGCTGTTTGCCTGTGGCCTGCGTCACCGGCCCCCCGACTCTGCCGTCAAGCTGTAACGGCAAGGCCTGACTCTACTGTTAATCGCTGCCACGACCTGTCAGCACACCGAATCCTCTGATCGAGATACACAAGTGATCGAAAATCTACGTAACATCGCCATCATTGCTCACGTTGACCATGGTAAAACCACCCTGGTAGACAAACTCCTGCGTCAATCCGGCACCCTGGAGCGCAACGAGCTCAACGACGAGCGCGTGATGGACTCCAACGACCAGGAAAAAGAGCGCGGTATTACCATCCTGGCTAAAAACACCGCTATCAACTGGAACGGCTACCACATCAACATCGTGGATACCCCGGGCCACGCCGACTTCGGCGGCGAAGTAGAACGCGTAATGTCGATGGTTGACTCCGTTCTGCTGCTGGTTGATGCCCAAGACGGCCCTATGCCGCAAACCCGTTTCGTGACCAAGAAGGCTTTCGAAGCCGGCCTGCGTCCGATCGTGTGCATCAACAAGGTTGACCGTCCAGGCGCGCGTCCGGACTGGGTTCTGGACCAGATCTTCGACCTGTTCGACAACCTGGGTGCCACCGAAGAACAGCTGGACTTCAAAGTCGTCTACGCCTCGGCCCTGAACGGCATTGCCGGTCTGGAACACACCGACATGGCTGAAGACATGACCCCGCTGTACCAGTCGATCGTCGACAACGTACCGGCTCCAAAAGTTGACCGTGATGGCCCGTTCCAGATGCAAATCTCGGCACTGGACTACAACAGCTTCCTGGGTGTTATCGGCGTTGGCCGTATCGCTCGTGGTAGCGTCAAGCCGAACACCCCGGTTGTTGCTATCGGCGCCGACGGCAAGAAGCGTAACGGTCGTATCCTGAAGCTGATGGGTCACCACGGTCTGCACCGTATCGACGTTGAAGAAGCGTTTGCCGGTGACATCGTGTGCGTGAGCGGTATGGACTCGCTGTTCATCTCCGACACCCTGTGCCAGCCGGACAACGTTGAGGCGATGAAGCCTCTGACCGTTGACGAGCCAACCGTTTCCATGACCTTCCAGGTAAACGACTCGCCTTTCTGCGGTAAAGAAGGCAAGTTCGTGACGTCCCGTAACATCAAGGAGCGTCTGGACAAAGAGCTGCTGTACAACGTTGCTCTGCGCGTTGAAGAAGGCGACTCGGCTGACAAGTTCAAGGTTTCCGGCCGTGGCGAGCTGCACCTCTCGGTACTGATCGAAACCATGCGTCGCGAAGGCTTCGAAATGGGCGTTGGTCGTCCAGAAGTGATCATCCGTCAGGTTGACGGCGTGAAGCAGGAACCGTTCGAAAACGTCACCATCGACACCCCGGAAGAATCCCAGGGCAAGGTGATGGAAGAGATGGGCCTGCGTAAAGGCGACCTGACCAACATGGTGCCGGATGGTAAAGGCCGTGTGCGTCTGGAATACAACATCCCTGCGCGTGGTCTGATCGGTTTCCGTAACCAGTTCCTGACCCTGACCAACGGTGCTGGCATCCTGACCTCGATCTTCGATCGCTACGACACCATGAAGTCCGGCGACATGTCCGGCCGTCAGAACGGTGTTCTGGTATCGGTAGAAACCGGCAAGGCGCTGACCTACTCCCTGGAAACCCTCCAGGCACGTGGCAAGCTGTTCGTTGAACACGGTCAAGAGATCTACAACGGTCAGATCGTTGGTCTGAACAGCCGTGACAACGACATGGGCGTCAACCCAACCAAAGGCAAGAAGCTCGACAACATGCGTGCTTCGGGCAAAGACGAAACCATCGCTCTGGTTCCACCTGTTCGCTTCACCCTGGAACAGGCCCTGGAATTCATCCAGGACGACGAGCTGTGCGAAGTCACGCCTAAGTCGATCCGCCTGCGTAAGAAGATCCTGGACGAAGGCGAGCGTACCCGCGCTGCCAAGAAAGCCAAGAACTGAGTTAACTCAGGCTGAATGAAAAACGCCCCCGGTCGAAAGGCCGGGGGCGTTTTTTTGTGCCTGGATTTTTCTGGTGAGCCCGCTTGTTGTGGTGAGCGGGCTTGCCCCGCGCTGGGTGGCGAAGCCGCCCCAAAACCAGGCACCTGAGTTTTATCTGGAGAAATGCAGTGGCCGGGTTAGGGCTGCTTCGCAGCCCAGCGCGGGGCAAGCCCGCTCACCACAGGGGTTTGGCTGTCGATCAGAACTTATCGAGGGTCTTGAACTTGGTCTCGCGCACCACTTCCTTCGGCTTATAGGCGCAATACCCCGGCCGTGGCCCGATTTTCGGGTGATTGCGGCAGGTATCCGGGCGCTTGTCATAAATAGTGCAGAAGCGCGTCTTACGATCCAGGTACAGGCAATCGTTGTTGCTCATGCGCTGCAGGGTAAAAATCTCGGATTTGGAATTGAAGCGCTCGACGATGCCTTCCTTCTGCAAACGCTTGGCGATGTTTTTCGGCGGGTCGCCGCGCTCGAACTCATCGACGATGCCAATGCGGATCAGGTCCTTGATCTTCACTTCGACCGGCAGCGTGCAGCAGCTGGACACGCAACCACCGCACATATGCGCGGAATATTTCTGCCACGTTTCAAGACGGTCGAGTTCCGCGGCGGCGATCAGTTGAGGCTTCATCAAGGTTCCAGGGTGAGGCGGTATCAGGGCGCGCGATCATACCGGGATTGGTGGTTTTTTGAACAATATTTCGCAAATTTCATCCAGGCGGGTATTCGGGCACGCGCCCTGCATCTAATTCGCGCAAAGGTGAATGAGTTAAAAAACTGCCGAACCAGAGCGTCTACCGTCTGTCAGACCGTCTAGGCTCTAGCAACTCCTTCTATCTCGCCCGAGGTCGCAATTGATGTCTCAGGAACCACTTGCACGAGAAGCAGAGGTAGCCGCATTTCGCGATGCCGTCTTGACCAAACTCACCTACGCGGTGGGCAAGGACCCGGATCACGCCTTCGACCATGACTGGTTCGAGGCCATTGCCCTGGCCGCCCGCGACCAGATGGTCGACCACTGGATGGACCATACGCGGCGTATCTACCGCAAAGGCCAAAAGCGGGTTTATTACCTTTCCCTGGAATTCCTCATCGGTCGCCTGCTCTACGACAGCCTGAGCAACCTGGGCGTGCTGGAGATTGCGCGCGAAGCGCTGTCCGAGCTGGGCGTCGACCTGGAGCGCATCCGCCTGCTGGAGCCCGACGCGGCGCTTGGCAACGGTGGCCTGGGCCGCCTGGCGGCGTGCTTCATGGAAAGCATGTCGACCCTGGGCATTGCCGGCCATGGGTATGGCATTCGTTATGAGCACGGCTTGTTCCGCCAGGCGATTGTCGATGGCTGGCAGCAGGAACAGACCGAACGCTGGCTGGATTTTGGTAACCCGTGGGAGTTCGAGCGGGCCGAAGTGATTTACCCGATTGGCTTTGGCGGTAGCGTCGAAACCCTCGCGGATGCCTCCGGCAAGATGATCCAGGTGTGGTCGCCCAACGAAACCGTACGGGCCGTGGCCTATGACACCCCGGTGGTCGGCTGGCGTGGCGCAAGTGTGAACACCCTGCGCCTGTGGCGCGCACGGGCGGTAGAAGACCTGCACCTGGAGCGCTTCAACGCCGGTGACCACTTGGGCGCTGTCGCCGAAGTGGCCCGCGCCGAGAGCATCTCCCGAGTGCTTTACCCAGCCGACAGCACCGAAGCGGGGCAGGAGCTGCGTCTGCGCCAGGAATACTTCTTCGTTTCCGCCTCCCTGCAAGACTTGCTGCGCCGCCACAAGAACATGCATGGCTCGGTGCTGAGCCTGGGCGAGCACGCTGCGATCCAGCTCAACGACACCCACCCGTCCATCGCCGTGGCCGAATTGATGCGTCAACTGGTCGACCTGCACGACATTCCGTGGGAAGCCGCGTGGGACGTGACCGTCGAAACCCTGTCGTACACCAACCACACCCTGCTGCCCGAAGCGCTGGAAACCTGGCCGGTCGGCCTGATGGAGCGCATGCTGCCTCGGCACATGCAGATCATCTACCTGATCAACGCCCAGCACATCGACTCGCTGCGCGCCAAAGGCATCCACGACTTTGACGTACTGCGCGCCGTCTCGCTGATCGAAGAAGACAACGGCCGCCGCGTGCGCATGGGTAACCTGGCGTTCCTCGGTTCCCACAGCGTCAACGGCGTATCCGGCCTGCACACCCAGCTGATGCGCAGCACGGTATTCTCCGAGCTGCACAAGCTGTACCCGGAGCGTATCAACAACAAAACCAACGGCATCACTTTCCGCCGCTGGTTGTACCAGGCCAACCCGAAGCTGACGTCCATGCTGGTGGAGGCGCTGGGTCCGGACATTCTCGACAAGCCCGAAGAGCGGCTGGTGGAGCTTGAGCCGTTCGCCGAGAAACAGACGTTCCGCAAGGCCTTTGCCGAGCAACGTTTGCACAGTAAGCGCGCGCTGGCGGACATCATCCACGAGCGCCTGGGCATTGCGGTCAACCCGGCGGCGATGTTCGACGTTCAGGTCAAGCGTATCCACGAATACAAGCGCCAACTGCTCAACCTGTTGCACACCGTGGCGCTGTACCAGGCGATCCGTGCCGAACCTGGCACCGACTGGGTGCCGCGCGTGAAGATCTTCTCCGGCAAGGCGGCGGCCAGTTATCACCAGGCCAAGCTGATCATCAAGCTGACCAACGACATCGCGCGCACGGTCAATAACGACCCGACGGTGCGCGGATTGCTCAAGGTGGTGTTCCTGCCCAATTACAACGTGAGCCTGGCGGAAAGCATCATCCCGGCAGCGGACTTGTCGGAGCAAATCTCCACCGCCGGCTTTGAAGCCTCGGGCACCAGCAACATGAAGTTTGGCCTCAATGGCGCGCTGACCATCGGCACCATGGACGGCGCCAACGTCGAGATGCACGAACGCGTCGGTGCCGAGCATATGTTTATCTTTGGCCTCAGCGCGCAGCAGGTGGAAGCGCGCAAACACGCCGGTGAATTCAACGCCGGGGCCGACATTGCAGCGTCCCATCGGTTGAATGATGTGCTGCAAGCGATTCGCGGCGGCGTGTTCTCGCCGGATGATCCGGGCCGGTACGTGGGGCTGATCGATGGGCTGATCGACTACGACCGCTTCCTGGTCTGTGCCGACTTCGATTCGTACTGGGACGCCCAGGCGCGGGTCGAGGCGCATTGGCACGACTCCAAGGCGTGGTGGCGTTCGGCGGTGCTGAATACCTCGCGCATGGGCTGGTTCAGTTCGGACCGGACCATCAGGGAGTACGCGACCGAGATCTGGAAAGCCCTCGACTAAACATCGCTGGCCTGAACATGTGTGCGGGCTTATGTGGGAGCTGGCTTGCCTGCGATAGCATCAACTCGGTGTGACAGATACACCGAGGTGTCTGCATCGCGGGCAAGCCCGGCGCCCACATAAGCTTGCTTCCACATGGGGTCTGCGTCGATATACTAGGCGCCAGTTTGCCCGCCTCGGGCCGCTTAGGGATATCGACCATGCAATGGATTTTCATGCTGATTGGCCTGGTGCTCGGCTGGACGCTCGATGAGTCGTTCAGTGATGCGGGTATCGGAGCGCTGTTGGGCTTGGGCATTGGCCAGGCGATTCGCCTGTCAAAGCTGGCGACTCAGGCGGACCAACAGGCGCGTCAGTTGGAAACCACGCAGAAGGCGCTGATTGCGCTGGGTGATCGTCTGCGGCAGCTGGAAGTGCCCACGCCGCCGAGCAATATCGTCGGCGAAGCCCCAATCCCTGAACCCACACCTGTTGCCAAAGCGCCCGATCTGGTTTGGGAGCTGCCGGCCGAATTGGCGCCGGTGGCCATCGTTGCTGAGCCAAGCCAGCCGCTGCCGGCTGATGTATGGGCGCCCGCCCCGATACCAGAACCCAAAGAACCTGCCATCCCCCGTGGCCCCAACTTGATCGAGCGCGCCATCAGTGGCGCGCGCAATTGGTTGTTCGGCGGCAACACCGTGCTGCGTGTCGGCGTGGTGCTGTTGTTCCTCGGTCTGGCGTTCCTGTTGCGCTATGCCACCGAAGGCATGGTGGTGCCGATCGAATTACGTTACGCCGGGGTGGCTGCTGCTGCGTTGGGCCTGCTGGGCCTGGGCTGGTGGCTGCGCCTGCGTAACAGCAATTACGGCTTGATGTTGCAAGGCACCGGGATCGCGGTGCTGTACCTGACCGTGTTCGCTGCGATGCGCTTGCACCCGCTGATCGACCCCGGCGCGGCGCTTGGCCTGCTGGTGGCCGTCACGGTGTTCTCGGCGATCCTGGCGATTACCCAGGATGCGCTGGGCCTGGCCTGTGCGGCGGCGTTGGGTGGTTTTGCCGCGCCGATACTGACGTCCACCGGCGCTGGCAACCACGTGGCGCTGTTCAGCTATTTCGCCCTGCTCAACGCTGGCATCCTGGCGATTGCCTGGTTCAAGGCCTGGCGCCTGCTCAACCTGATCGGTTTTGTCGGCACCTTTGGGATCGGTTTCGCCTGGGGCATGCGCTCCTACACGCCGGAACTGCTGTGGAGTACTGAACCGTTCCTGATGCTGTTTTTCCTGATGTACCTGGCCATCGGCCTGCTGTTCGCCCGGCGTAAATTGCTCGAGATGCGCGACGCGCCCGAGGATGACAGCCGTGGTGCACTGCTGCGCTGGTCGGCGGCCAAAGGCGATTATGTCGACGGCAGCATGCTGTTCGGCCCGCCGCTGGTGGGTTTCGGCTTGCAGTTTGCGCTGGTGCAGCACCTGGAGTTTGCCGCAGCGTTCAGCGCCTTGGGCCTGGGTATCGTCTACATGGGCCTGGCCCGACTGCTGAGCGGTGGGCGCGCCTTGCTACTGGCGGAAACCTGCCTGGCCTTGGGGGTGATCTTTGCCAGCCTGGCCATCCCCCTGGGCCTCGACGCGCGTTGGACGGCGGCGGCCTGGGCGGTGGAAGGCGCCGGCATTTTCTGGCTCGGCTTGCGTCAGCAGCGGCCGTTGGCGCGCGCGTTTGGCCTGTTGCTGCAAGTGGGTTCGGCGCTGGCGTTCCTCAGTGAATTACGTTCCGGTGAGCACACCTTGCTCAGTGGCGCGCCGCTGGGCGCGCTGCTGCTGGGCGCTGCGTTGTTGTTCAGCTTTGACCAGTTGCGCAAGGCATCCGGGGAGCAGTCCTCAGACTGGGAGCGCAAAGGCCTCCCGGTGTTGGCGAGCCTTGGCTTGAGCTTTTTGTACTTGCTCGCGCCTTTGTTGCTGGATACCCAAGGCACCGCTGTGAGTTGGGCAATCGCTGGCCTGGTGACGCTGCTTATAGGCCTGCGCATCGGCTCGCGCACCTTCCTGTTCACCGCATTCGCTGTGCAATTGCTGGGCGGCGCGGTGTTCCTGCTGCGATTGCAAGGTGGCGACGGCGCAGCGGTGTTCAATGCCGGCTGGAGCGGTTTGCTCACGGCGTCGTTGATTGGCTTGGCCTTGATCGGTGGCATGTTGTTGGCGGCGCGTGACGACATCGTGCGCAGCGATGTTCGACTGCTGCGCGGTTTGTCGGTGGTGCTGTTGGCGGGCCTCGTATTGATCAACCTCGCGGTGCTGTTCGTGCTGCCGTGGGAAAGCGCCAGTGGCGTGTGGGCGGCCAGTGGCTTGTTGGTCATCTGGCTGAGCCTGTACCTGCAACAGCGGGTCAGTTTTGTGTTCGGCTTGCTACTGCAATTGGTGGGCGGCGGTTCTTTCCTGCTGGCGGTACCGGAGTTGCTCGGGCCACTGACCAGCGAGGGGCTGCGTCCGTTGGCCCACAGCGGTTTCTGGACGCCGATGGTACTGGGCCTGGCTGCGCTGGTCGGCGCCTGGCGCTTGCAGCGCGAGCCCCATGCGCCGGTGTTTGCCGTGTTGAAGCTGCAACGCCTTTCCGACTTGCTGTTGGTCTGGGGCGCGGCCTGGTGGATGTTGGCGCTGATCGGCGAAGTGTTGCGGTTTATTCCACAGGAATTGCAGGGGGCATTCCTGCTGGGGTGCGCGGCAATCAGCGTCGCGATCTGGATGCTGCTGGCTGCGCGCCTGAAGTGGGTGTCGTTGGGGGTGTTGTCCACCCTGCTGATGCCAGCGGTGGGCTTGGTGTTGCTGGTGTACGGACATACTTATTACCACCCCGCGGCGGAGTACGGCTGGCTGGCGTGGTCGGCGGTATTTGTGGTGCATTTCATCTCGCTGCGACGCCTGGCGGCGATTGTGCCCGCCAAGGCGTTGAGCGTGGCCCACGTACTCGGCTGCTGGATGCTGATCGGCATATTGGCGCTGGAGTTGCGCTACGGTCTGCTGAGGTTTACTGCCGAGTACAACGCCTGGCGCTGGCTGGGCTGGGCGATCCTGCCAAGCCTCTATCTCGTGCTGGCCGCTTCGCCACGTCGTTGGCCATGGCCGGTGTCGGCGTATCCAAGGGAATATCGGGTGTTGGCGGCCGTGCCATTGGCGGTGCTGATGCTTGGCTGGTTCTGGCTGGCGAACAGCTTCAGCGACGGCACGGCCAAACCGCTGCCCTATGTGCCGCTGGTCAACCCGCTGGACCTGGGCCTGCTCTTTGCGCTGCTGGGTGTGTATTGGTGCGCGCGAAGTGTCGCGCCGCCACGGGGGCCGCGTACCGAGCTTGTCGCCCAAGGTGTCGCAGGTGTTTCGCTGTTTGCCTTCTTCACTGCGCTGGTGATGCGCACTGCCCACCATTGGGGCGGCGTGCCGTTTCAACTGGATGCGTTGCTCGAATCCATGCTGGTACAGGCCGGCCTGTCGATTGTCTGGACCCTGATCGCTCTCGGCCTGATGATCGGCGGCCACCTGCGCCATCGCCGCGAGGTGTGGCTGATAGGCGCAGTGTTGATTGCGGTGGTGGTCGCCAAGTTGTTCTTTGTCGAACTGAGCAACCGTGGCGGTCTGGCGCGGATCGTGTCGTTTATAGGCGTGGGCGGGCTGTTGCTGGTGGTGGGTTACTTCGCACCGCTGCCGCCCAAGCGCGCCGAACCGGTGTTGGACACTGAAGGAGCATCCTCTTGATCGGTAAGTTGAGCGTGGCCGTGCTGGGCCTGTGTACGACCTTGTCTGTGTGGGCGCAGGAAACGCCGGCCGACTTCACCTCCCACGTGCCGCTGAACGTCAGCGGCAGCGGCCCTTGGTATCGCCTGGAGCTGCCGCTGGCGGTGCAATTGAACGCGCGCCAGGCCGATCTTGGCGATGTGCGTGTGTTCAACGCCGCCGGCGAGCCGCAGGCCTATGCGTTGTCGCGTCAGGCCTCGCAGCGCAGCGAAAGTCGCAACGTTACGGCGGTGAAGTGGTTCCCGCTCTACGCCGCCGACACCCAGCAAGCCCTCCCAGACGTGGTAATGAAGGCCACCACTGCCGGCACCCTGGTGGAAATCAAACCGTCCACAGCCCCCAAGCCCGGCAAGCAAGTGCTGCGGGGCTGGGTGTTGGACGCCAGTGCAATCAAGGCGCCCCTGCAGCAATTGAGCCTGGACTGGAGTCGCGAGCAGGAGGGCTTCCAGCGTTTCAGCATTGAAGCCAGTGATGATTTGCAGCACTGGAAAGCCTGGGGCGATGGGCAGGTGGCGCGCTTGTCATTTGCCGATGAACGGGTCGAGCAGCATGACGTGAGCTTGCCGGGGCACTCGGCGCGTTATTTGCGGCTGGTGTGGCAAGGCCAGGCGGCGCCGTTGTTGACGTCGGCTAAGCTGGAGAGCGCCACCAGCAGCACCTTGCCGATGCCGTTGGTGTGGTCGCAGGCCTTTCCAGGGGAGCGGCTCAAGGCGGGAGAGTACAGCTGGCAATTGCCGACGGGGCTGAATGTCGAGCGCTTGCGGGTCGAGTTGAAGCAGCCCAATACGCTGGCGCCGGTGACGTTGTCGGGTCGAAGTGACGCCAAGCAGACCTGGCAGCCGTTGAGCAATGGCCTGCTGTACCGCCTGACCCAGAACGGCAAGGACGTGGTGCAGGATCAATTGCAGTTGCCGGGCCAGACGGTTGCCCAGTTGAAGTTGCAAGTGGACGAGCGGGGCGGTGGACTGGGCGTCGAAGCCCCCGCCTTACGCGTGGCCGTGCGTGCCACGCAACTGGTGTTCCTGGCGCGGGGTGAGCCGCCCTTCAGCCTGGCGCTGGGGAACGCGTCCGTGAAAGCCGCGAGCTTGCCACTCTCTACGCTGATTCCCGATTACAGTCCCGAGCGTTTGAAGGCGCTGGGCCAGGCCACCTTGGTGGGAGAAATCGCGGTCAAACCGCCGGCGATTGCCGCCTTGCCAGAAGCCGGCACCGACTGGAAGAAACTCGGCCTGTGGGCCGTGTTACTGCTCGGCGTGGCGGCACTGGGTGCCATGGCCTACAGTTTGCTGCGCAAGCCGCCGGAGGCACGTTAAATAAAGTCCATGAACTCTATTGGGTTTAAATCCTCTGATAGGAGGAAATACGCCCCGACTCGCGTTAAACTGCGCGGGTTTTCAGCCCCCCATTCTCCGGAGCCTTACATGTCCCGCGTTACCTTGAGTCGCTATTTGATTGAGCAGACCCGCAGCAACAACACGCCTGCCGATCTGCGCTTCCTTATCGAAGTGGTGGCGCGTGCTTGCAAGGAAATCAGCCACGCCGTGTCCAAAGGCGCATTGGGTGGTGTCCTGGGCAGCATGGGCACTGAAAACGTCCAGGGCGAAGTGCAGAAGAAACTCGACGTACTCTCCAACGAGATCCTGCTCGAAGCCAACGAATGGGGCGGTCACCTGGCCGGCATGGCGTCCGAAGAAATGGACAATGCCTACCAGATCCCGGGCAAATACCCGAAAGGCGCGTACCTGCTGGTATTTGACCCACTGGACGGCTCGTCCAACATCGACATCAACGCACCGGTCGGCACCATCTTCTCGGTATTGCGTTGCCCGAACGAATACCTGAGCCAGAACGAAGCCCTTAACGAAAAGGCCTTCCTGCAGCCAGGCACCGAGCAGGTCGCTGCCGGCTACGCCATCTACGGCCCACAGACCATGCTGGTGCTGACCCTGGGCGATGGCGTCAAGGGCTTCACCCTGGACCGTGAAATGGGCAGCTTCGTACTGACACACGAAGACATCTCCATTCCTGCATCCACCCAGGAATTCGCAATCAACATGTCCAACCAGCGCCACTGGGAAGAACCGGTGAAGCGCTATGTCAACGAGCTGATGGAAGGCGAAGAAGGCCCGTTGAAGAAAAACTTCAACATGCGCTGGGTTGCCGCGATGGTTGCCGACGTGCACCGCATCCTGACCCGTGGTGGTCTGTTCATGTACCCACGCGACAGCCGCGAGCCATCCAAGCCGGGCAAACTGCGCTTGATGTACGAAGCCAACCCGATGTCGTTCCTGGTTGAGCAGGCGGGCGGTGCGTCCACCGACGGCCACCAGCGCATCCTCGACATCCAGCCTGAAGGCCTGCACCAGCGTGTGGCGGTATTCCTGGGTTCGAAGGAAGAAGTTGAGCGTGTGACGGCCTATCACAAGAAGTAAGCTGCGGCGATAAGTGATCGGCGTTGTTGTGAGCCGTTTCACCCTTGAAGAAGCCCCGAAACGTTTCAGCGTTTTCGGGGCTTTTTTGTTTTCGTTCGTCGGGAACCAGACACCTCTTTTCCCTTCTAAGCTTCTGGCAGATACCCAAGCTGCTTCGTCCCTCCAGGAGTTTTTCCATGTCGTTACGCCGTCTCGCTTTGCTGGCTTTTTGCGTGCTATTGGCCGCTTGCAGCAAGGTCAACCAAGAAAACTACGCGAAGTTATCGGCTGGCATGGCCAAGGCAGAGGTGGAGTCGCTGTTGGGCAAGCCGACCGATTGTTCTGGCGCACTGGGCATGTCCAGCTGCACCTGGGGCGATAAAAACAGCTTTATCAGCGTTCAATATGCCGGTGACAAAGTTCTGATGTTTTCCGGGCAAGGCCTGAAGTAAACCGGGGCGCAAGCCTGCGGGAGAAGAAGAATGATGCGTTTTGTTTTGTTCCTTTGTGCCAGCCTGTTTTTGGCGGGCTGTGCCAGCCATTCTGGCGATGATCTGCAACCCAAGACCGCTGGCAGCGTCAACCTCAAGCGTTACCAGGGCACCTGGTACGAGTTGGCCCGATTGCCGATGTACTTCCAGCGCAACTGCGCGCAGTCCGAAGCTCGCTACACGTTGCTGCCCGATGGCGATATGTCAGTGTTCAACCGCTGCCTGACGACCGAGTGGAAGTGGGAAGAAGCCAAGGGCACCGCCACCCCGCAAGTGCCGGGCAAGACCGACAAGCTGTGGGTGGAATTCAATAACTGGTTTACCGCGCTGCTACCCGGCGTCGCCAAGGGCGATTACTGGGTGCTGTATGTCAGCGATGACTACAAGACCGCGATCGTCGGCAGCCCGAGCCGGCGCTACATGTGGATCTTGTCGCGCACGCCGACGGTCAATGCGGACACCCGCGAAGACCTGCTGAGCAGGGCGCGGCAGCAGGGGTATGACACCACGCGATTGATCTGGCGTACGTCGGACAAGCAGATGGCAAAAACCTCGCAATAACCCTGGGCCACCGCCGATCAAAAAATGTGGGAGCTGGCTTGCCTGCGATACAAGCACCACGGTGTAACTGATACACCTTGGTGCCTGTATCGCAGGCAGGCCAGCTCCCACATTTGTTATGTGTCGCGTGTTAGCCCAGTAGCGCTCTCAAAACTTGCGTGAAGGCCCGGCTGCTTTCTTCTTCGCCGGCATGATGCCCATCGCGCACCACCCACTTTCCGTTGACCAGCACATCCCGCACCTGCCGATCACCGCCCGCGAACAGCCAGCGATTCAGAATCCCGTCCTCCGTTGCCGTCGCCAAGTACGGATCATTACCGTCCAGCACAATCCAATCCGCACGCTTGCCCACTTCCAGTCGACCAATCGGCTGGCCCAACGCCTGGGCACCGCCGTCCAGCGCGGCATCAAACAGCGTGCGTCCGACCATCGGCTGATCGCTGCGATACAACCGATTACGCCGCTGATCTCGCAAGCGCTGGCCGTATTCCAGCCAACGTAACTCTTCCACCACGCTCAGTGATACATGGCTGTCGGACCCGATGCCTATGCGTCCGCCTTGGGCGAGAAAATCCACCGCCGGGAAAATCCCGTCACCCAGGTTCGCCTCGGTGGTCAGGCACAAACCGGCAATCGCACGGCTCTTGGCCATGCGCGCCACCTCGTCTGCATCGGCGTGGGTGGCATGCACCAGGCACCAGCGTTCATCGACGTCGACATGGTCATACAGCCATTGCAGCGGGCGCTTGCCACTCCACGCCAGGCAGTCGTCGACTTCCTTTTGCTGCTCGGCGATGTGGATATGCACCGGGCACGCCTTGTCGCTGGCGGCCAGCACGTCATTGATTTGTTGTGGCGTGACCGCGCGCAACGAGTGAAAGCACAGGCCCAGCTGTTGCGCCGGTTGCGTCGCGAGGATCGGTTGCAGGCGTGCTTGCAGGTCCAGGTAATCTTCAGTGCTGTTGATAAAGCGCCGCTGGCCTTCATTCGGTGCCTGGCCGCCAAACCCGGAGTGGGTGTAGAGCACCGGCACCAGCGTCAGGCCCATACCACTGCTGGCCGCCGCCTGGCTGATCTGCCGCGACAGCTCCGTGCGATCGGCATACGGCTGGCCGCTGACGTCATGGTGCACATAGTGAAATTCGGCCACCGACGTGTAGCCGGCCTTGAGCATCTCGATGTACAGCTGGCGCGCGATCACCTGCAATTGGTCCGGGTTGATCTTGCCCACCATGCGGTACATCAGGTCGCGCCAGGTCCAGAAACTGTCATTCGGGTTGCCTGCCACTTCAGCCAAGCCGGCCATCGCACGCTGGAATGCATGGGAGTGCAAGTTTGGCATACCCGCCAATATCGGGCCTCTCAGCCGTTCAGCACCTTCTGCGCTGGCATTGGCCTCAACTTTCGTCAGCAGCCCATCGGCGCTGACTTCAAGACGTACATCATTGGCCCATCCATTAGGCAGCAGCGCGCGTTCGGCAAAGAAAGCGGACATGATCAAGGCACTCCGGTCGTGTGTTTATTTGTATATACATATACAGACGTTTGCCTGCTCGGTAAACTCCGGCAATCTATGCATCTTTTCCCCCTGCAAGGATTCCCTGTGCCGACTCCGCCTGCCAAGTCTTCGCTGGCTGCCCACATGGACGAAAGTCCGGCGCCCTTGTATGCCCGCGTCAAACAGATGATCAGCCAGCAGATCCTCAACGGCAACTGGCCGCCCCATTACCGCGTGCCTTCCGAGAGCGAACTGGTCAGCCAGTTGGGGTTCAGCCGCATGACCATCAACCGTGCCCTGCGCGAACTCACCGCCGAAGGTCTGCTGGTGCGCATGCAAGGTGTCGGCACCTTTGTCGCTGAGCCGAAGAGCCAGTCGGCCCTGTTCGAAGTGCACAACATTGCCGATGAGATCGCCTCGCGCGGTCATCGGCATACCTGCCAGGTCATCCACCTGGGCGAGGAGGCGGCCGGTTCCGAGCGTGCTGTCGCCCTGGAAATGCGCGAAGGCGGGCGGGTGTTCCACTCGTTGATCGTGCACTTCGAAAACGACATTCCCGTGCAAATCGAAGACCGCTTCGTCAATGCCCTGGTCGCGCCGGAATACCTGCAGCAGGATTTCACCCAGCAAACGCCGTATGCCTACCTGAACCAGGTGGCGCCGTTGACCGAAGGCGAGCACGTGGTCGAAGCCATTCTTGCCGACGCTGCCGAGTGCAAGCTGCTGCAGATCGAACCCAGCGAGCCGTGCCTGCTGATTCGCCGGCGCACCTGGTCGGGTCGCCAGCCGGTGACCGCCGCGCGTCTGATCCACCCCGGTTCCCGTCATAGCCTGGAAGGACGTTTCAGTAAATGAGTGCAGTGAAAGTCTGGCGCGCCACCGATTACGTGCGCATGCCATGGAAAAACGGCGGTGGTAGCACCGAAGAAATCACCCGTGATGCCGGTACCGGCCTGGATGGTTTTGGCTGGCGACTGTCAATTGCCGATATTGCCGAGTCGGGCGGGTTTTCGACCTTCGCCGGCTACCAGCGCGTGATCACCGTGATCAAGGGCGCGGGCATGGTCCTGACCGTAGACGGTGAGGAGCAGCGCGGGTTGTTACCGCTCCAACCCTTCGCGTTCCAGGGTGACAGCCAAGTGTCATGCCGCTTGATCACCGGGCCGATCCGCGACTTCAACCTGATCTATTCGCCACAGCGTTACCACGCACGCCTGCAATGGATCGATGGCGAGCAGCGCTTTTTCAGCACGGCGCAGACGGTGCTGGTTTTCAGTGTGGCCGATGAAGTGAAAGTGCTGGACCACAAGCTGGGCCATCACGATTGCCTGCAAGTGGACGGTAACACTGGCCTGTTGGACCTCTGCGTAACAGGTCGCAGCTGCATCATCGAACTGACCCCACGCGATTAACCCTGTAGGAGCCGGCTTGCCGGCGATAACGGTATATCAGTATTGAAGGTGCTGACTGATACGCCGTTATCGCCGGCAAGCCAGCTCCTACAGTTGTTTTGTGGCGTTTATAAAATCTGTTTCCAACCCTCGCACCATTTTGTTACCGAATGCCCCAGCGTGGCGCAAAACCACGCCATCACGCCAAACCTCCCTTGCTGTAAAAATCCTCCGTAAGAAATTTCATCCAGTCTCCAAGCCTTAATTTCCAAGGCTTGCGCGCACTTTCCAAAAAAATCTCAACCGCCCCCTCAGCAAGTTGGCCGCTTGATTGCATATGCTTGTATGTACAAGTAAAGATGTGTGCGTAAGACTCTCCTTCGCACCATCCATGTTCGCGCATCATGCCGAGGAGTCCAGTCGTGACCGATTTTTCTAAAGCCAGGCCTACAAAATACCGTGACGTCGAAATCCGTGCCGCCCACGGTAACAAGCTCACCGCCAAAAGCTGGCTGACTGAAGCGCCGTTGCGCATGCTGATGAACAACCTCGACCCGCAAGTGGCCGAGAACCCGAAAGAATTGGTGGTGTACGGCGGTATCGGCCGTGCGGCGCGCAACTGGGAGTGCTACGACCAGATCGTCGAGAGCCTCACTAACCTGAATGACGACGAAACCCTGCTGGTGCAATCCGGCAAGCCGGTCGGCGTGTTCAAGACCCACAGCAACGCCCCGCGTGTACTGATCGCCAACTCCAACCTGGTGCCGCACTGGGCCAGCTGGGAACACTTCAACGAACTGGATGCCAAGGGCCTGGCCATGTACGGCCAGATGACTGCTGGCAGCTGGATCTACATCGGCAGCCAGGGCATCGTCCAGGGGACCTACGAAACCTTCGTCGAAGCCGGTCGCCAACACTACAACAGTGACCTGACTGGCCGTTGGGTCCTCACCGCCGGCCTCGGCGGCATGGGCGGCGCCCAGCCTCTGGCGGCCACCCTGGCCGGCGCGTGCTCGCTGAACATCGAGTGCCAGCAGGTCAGCATCGATTTCCGCCTGAACAGCCGTTACGTCGACGAGCAAGCCACTGACCTCGACGACGCCCTGGCACGCATCGCCAAGTACACCAAGGAAGGCAAGGCCATCTCCATCGCCCTGCTGGGTAACGCCGCGGAAATCCTGCCGGAATTGGTCAAGCGTGGCGTACGCCCGGACATGGTCACCGACCAGACCAGCGCCCACGACCCGCTCAACGGCTACCTGCCAGCCGGCTGGACCTGGGACGAATACCGCGCCCGCGCCAAGACCGAGCCGGCCGCCGTGATCAAGGCGGCCAAGCAGTCGATGGCCGTGCACGTCAAAGCCATGCTGGAATTCCAGAAGCAAGGCATCCCGACCTTCGACTACGGCAACAACATCCGCCAGATGGCCCAGGAAGAAGGCGTGGAAAACGCTTTCGACTTCCCAGGTTTCGTCCCGGCCTACATCCGCCCACTGTTCTGCCGTGGCATCGGCCCGTTCCGTTGGGCGGCACTGTCCGGCGACCCACAAGACATCTACAAGACCGACGCCAAGGTCAAAGAACTGATCCCCGACGACGCCCACCTGCACAACTGGCTGGACATGGCGCGCGAGCGCATCAGCTTCCAGGGCCTGCCGGCGCGTATCTGCTGGGTGGGTCTGGGCCAGCGCGCCAAGCTCGGCCTGGCATTCAACGAAATGGTACGCAGCGGTGAGCTGTCGGCGCCGGTGGTGATCGGCCGTGACCATCTGGACTCCGGCTCGGTATCCAGCCCGAACCGCGAGACCGAAGCCATGCAGGACGGTTCCGACGCCGTGTCCGACTGGCCACTGCTCAACGCCTTGCTCAACACCGCCAGCGGCGCGACCTGGGTTTCGCTGCACCACGGCGGCGGCGTGGGCATGGGCTTCTCCCAGCACTCCGGCATGGTGATCGTCTGCGACGGCACCGACGAAGCGGCTGAGCGGATTGCCCGTGTGCTGCACAACGACCCGGCCACTGGTGTGATGCGTCACGCAGACGCTGGCTACCAGATCGCGATCGACTGCGCCAAGGAGCAGGGCCTCAATCTTCCGATGATCAAATAACCCATGTGGGAGCGGGCTTGCCTGCGATGGCATCCCCTCGGTTCTACTGATAGACCGAGTCGCCCGCATCGCAGGCAAGCCAGCTCCCACAGAAAAGCGGTTTTACACAGGCTTTATGAACAATCCATCAGAGGTTGAACACACATGGCTGCAAATGACGCACGTGCAAGCACCACCCCGTTGATCGAAAGGCGTTCGATCGACTATATCCCGGAAGCGGAAAGACACGGTCGTCTATTGAGCCAGTTCACCCTGTGGATGGGTGCCAACCTGCAGATCACCGCGATTGTCACCGGGGCCTTGGCCGTGGTGCTGGGCGGTGATGTGTTCTGGTCGTTGATCGGGCTGTTTGTCGGCCAACTGATCGGCGGCGGCGTCATGGCGTTGCATGCGGCGCAGGGGCCCAAGCTGGGCCTGCCGCAGATGATTTCCAGTCGGGTGCAGTTCGGCGTGTATGGCGCGGCCATTCCGATCGTGCTGGTGTGCCTGATGTACCTGGGTTTCACCGCCACCGGCACGGTGCTGTCCGGTCAGGCGCTGGGCCAGTTGTTCGGGGTCAGCGACAGCACCGGTATTTTGATTTTCGCCAGTGTCATTGTGCTGGTCACGGTGCTGGGCTACCGGGTGATCCACTTCATCGGCCGTGTCGCCAGCGTCATTGGCGTGATCGCCTTTGTCTACCTGTTCAGCCGCCTGATAAGCCAGACCGACGTTGGCGCTCTCCTGCAAATCCGTCACTTCAGCTGGAGCAGTTTTCTGCTGGCGGTGTCGCTCGCGGCCTCCTGGCAGATCGCCTTCGGCCCTTACGTGGCGGACTACTCGCGTTACCTGCCGAGCACCACGTCATCGGTGAAGACTTTTTTCGCCGCCGGCGCGGGTTCGGTCGTGGGCGCCCAGGTGGCGATGGTCCTCGGCGTGTTTGCTGCGGCCATGTCCAATGGTCAGTTCGCCGGGCATGAAGTGGCCTACATCGTTGGCTTGAGCGGTACCGGCGCCACCGCTGCGCTGCTGTACTTCAGCATCGCGTTTGGCAAGGTCACTATCTCGACGCTGAACTCCTACGGCAGCTTCATGTGCATCGCGACCATCATCAGCGGCTTCCGTGGTCGCCTTGAGGTCACGCGCCTGCAGCGCTTGGTATTCGTGCTGGTGATTGTCGGTACGGCGACCCTGATCGCGTTGCTCGGCCAGCACTCGTTCCTCGGTGCGTTCAAGTCTTTCATCCTGTTCCTGCTGGCGTTCTTCACGCCCTGGAGTGCGATCAACCTGGTGGACTACTACTGCATCACCCGCGAGCGCTATGACGTGCCGGCACTGGCGGACCCCAACGGGCGCTATGGCCGCTGGAACCTGCTGGGTATCAGCGTGTATGTCTTCGGCGTGCTGGTGCAGTTGCCGTTCATCTCCACCAAGTTCTACACCGGCCCCCTGGTGGCCGCGCTGGGTGATGTGGATATTTCCTGGATCATCGGCCTGGTGCTGCCGGCGGCGCTGTATTACCTGTGTGCAAAAAAATGGCACGGCACGGTGCCCGATCACCTGATCCTGCCAACAGAGCAGGGCGCTATACCAAGAGCAAACGGGCTGGCTGCACAAGCCTGATGGGACGTGGACAGGGCAGGATGCCTACTGACTGCCGTAATCCATTTCAAGATTGGGAGCGTCACAACAATGAAAATGCATAAGACCCTGCTGGCCACCTTGCTCTCTGCAGGTTTGCTCGCCTCCGCTGGCGCCCAGGCAGCCGGCTGGTGCGAATCCGGCAAACCGGTGAAATTCGCCGGCCTGAACTGGGAAAGCGGCATGTTGCTCACCGACATCCTGCAAACCGTGCTGGAAAAAGGCTACGACTGCAAAACCGACAGCCTGCCGGGCAACTCCATCACCATGGAAAACGCCCTGAGCAGCAATGACATCCAAGTGTTCGCCGAAGAATGGGTGGGCCGCAGTGAAGTCTGGAACAAAGCCGAGAAGGCCGGCAAAGTCGTTGGCGTCGGTGCCCCGGTCGTGGGCGCTATCGAAGGTTGGTACGTGCCGCGCTATGTGATCGAAGGCGACGCCAAACGCAAGTTGGAACCCAAGGCGCCGGACCTGAAAAACATCGCCGACCTGGCCAAGTACGCTTCCGTGTTCAAGGATCAGGAAGAACCGTCCAAGGGCCGTTTCTACAACTGCCCGGCTGGCTGGACCTGCGAGCTGGACAACAGCGAGATGCTGAAAAGCTACGGCCTGGAAAATGCCTACACCAACTTCCGTCCAGGCACCGGCCCGGCGCTGGATGCGGCGGTGCTGTCGAGCTACAAGCGTGGCGAGCCGATCCTGTTCTACTACTGGTCGCCGACGCCGCTGATGGGCCAGGTTGACCTGGTCAAGCTGGAAGAAAAACCCGGCGTGGATAAAAGCGTGAGCATCAAGGTCGGCCTGTCCAAGACTTTCCATGAGCAAGCCCCTGAGCTGGTGGCCGTGCTGGAAAAGGTCAACCTGCCTATCGACCTGCTGAACCAGAACCTGGGTCGCATGGCCAAGGAACGAATTGAGTCGCCAAAACTGGCGAAAATTTTCCTCAAGGAACATCCTGAAGTCTGGCACGCCTGGGTGAGCGACGACGCAGCCAAGAAAATCGACGCGGCCTTGTAGGTCAAGCGTGCCCGGCTACCCTGAAGGGCAGCCGGGCGCCTGGCCACAACCCACTGGATCGAGAGCACGATATGTTTCCTGAGAGTTTTACGTTTTCCATCGCCGACTGGGTCAACGGTTGGGTGGACTCATTGGTCACCAACTACGGTGATGTGTTCCGGCACATTTCCGACACCCTGCTGTGGGCCATCGTCAACCTGGAAGGGTTGCTGCGCGCAGCGCCCTGGTGGCTGATGCTGGCTATCGTCGGCGGCGTCGCCTGGCATGCCACCCGCAAGGTGGTGACCACGGCGGTGATCGTCGGTTTGCTGTTCCTGGTAGGCGCGGTTGGCCTGTGGGACAAGTTGATGCAGACCCTGGCCTTGATGATGGTCGCCACGGTGATCTCGGTGCTGATCGGTATCCCGCTGGGCATTCTGTCCGCACGTAGCAATCGCCTGCGTTCGGTGCTGATGCCGCTGCTCGACATCATGCAAACCATGCCCAGCTTTGTGTACCTGATCCCGGTGCTGATGTTGTTCGGCCTGGGCAAGGTCCCGGCGATTTTCGCCACGGTGATCTACGCCGCGCCGCCGCTGATTCGTCTGACAGACTTGGGCATTCGCCAAGTCGACGGCGAAGTCATGGAAGCCATCAATGCGTTTGGTGCCAACCGCTGGCAGCAACTGTTCGGTGTGCAGCTTCCGCTGGCCTTGCCGAGCATCATGGCCGGTATCAACCAGACCACCATGATGGCGCTGTCGATGGTGGTGATCGCCTCGATGATCGGCGCCCGTGGCTTGGGTGAAGACGTCCTCGTCGGCATCCAGACCCTCAACGTCGGCCGAGGCCTTGAAGCCGGGCTGGCGATCGTGATTCTCGCAGTGGTCATCGACCGCATTACCCAGGCCTATGGTCGTCCACGGCATGAGGCGAGCAAATGACTACTGTCAGCAAAATCGAAGTTAAAAACGTCTTCAAGATCTTCGGCGCGCGCTCCAAGGATGCGCTGGCCATGGTCGGGCAGGGCAAGACCAAGGACCAGGTGCTGGCCGAGACTGGCTGCGTGGTCGGCGTGAACGACTTGTCCCTGAGCATCGGCACCGGCGAGATCTTCGTGATCATGGGCCTGTCGGGTTCCGGCAAGTCCACCCTGGTGCGTCACTTCAACCGCCTGATCGACCCGACCAGTGGCGCAATCCTGGTGGACGGCGAAGACATCCTGCAACTGGACATGGAAGCCCTGCGCCAATTCCGTCGACACAAGATCAGCATGGTGTTCCAGAGCTTCGGCCTGTTGCCCCACAAGAGCGTGCTCGACAACGTCGCCTACGGCCTCAAGGTGCGTGGCGAAACCAAACAGGTGTGCGCCGAACGCGCCCTGCACTGGATCGAAACCGTGGGCCTCAAGGGCTACGAAAACAAATACCCGCACCAGCTTTCCGGCGGCATGCGGCAACGTGTCGGCCTGGCCCGCGCCTTGGCTGCCGACACCGACATCATCCTGATGGACGAAGCCTTCAGCGCCCTCGACCCACTGATCCGCGCCGAGATGCAGGACCAGTTGCTGGAGCTGCAAAAGACCCTGCACAAAACCATCGTGTTCATCACCCACGACCTCGACGAGGCCGTGCGCATCGGCAACCGCATTGCGATCCTCAAGGACGGCAAGCTGATCCAGGTCGGCACGCCTCGGGAGATCCTGCATTCTCCGGCGGATGAATATGTGGATCGGTTTGTCCAGCGGCGGGCGGCGGTGGTCTGAGCTGAAAGGTGTAATGAGGCTGCTGGCGCCATCGCTGGCAAGCCAGCTCCTACATGGAGCGCGCAATCCCCTGTAGGAGCCCGGCTTGCCGGCGATGAGGCCAGTGAGGCCACACAAGAATTCAAGAAGGTATGAAGATGTCCCAGGCAACAAAAATCACCATCGCCGATGCCCCGCTGCGCTGGCAGGACGTCGTCGCCGTGGCCCGCCACGGCGCGGTGCTTGAACTCTCCGGCCAGGCCTGGGCGCGCATCGACAACGCCCAAGCCATTGTGCAGCGCATTGTCACCAGCGGGGAGCGCGCCTATGGCGTGAACACTGGCCTGGGCGCGTTGTGCAATGTGTCGCTCAAGGGCGAGCAACTCAGCCAACTGTCGCGCAACACCTTGCTGAGCCATGCCTGCGGCGTCGGCCCGGCGCTGAGCGATGAGCAGACCCGCGCGATCATCTGTGCGGCGATCATCAACTACAGCCACGGCAAATCCGGCCTGCATCCGCAGGTGGTGCACTCGTTGCTGGCGCTGCTCAACCATGGCATTACCCCGCAAGTTCCGTCCCAGGGTTCGGTGGGTTACCTGACCCACATGGCCCATGTGGGCGTGGCCTTGTTGGGCGTGGGTAATGTGAGTTACCGAGGCCGCATCGTTCCGGCTCAAGAGGCCTTAAGCGCTGAAGGTTTGCAACCAGTGGTGCTCGGCGCCAAGGACGGCCTGTGCCTGGTCAACGGCACGCCGTGCATGACCGGCCTGAGCTGCCTGGCCCTGGCCGACGTGCATCACTTGCTGCAATGGGCCGACGTGATCGGCGCCATGAGCTTTGAAGCCCAGCGTGGGCAGATCGATGCCTTCGATGAAGAAATCATCGCGCTCAAGCCGCACCCTGGCATGCAACACGTGGGAATGAACCTGCGCGCCTTGCTCGATGGCAGCGAAGTGATCGCCAGCAGCAAGGGCATTCGCACTCAGGATGCGTTAAGCATTCGCTCGATCCCGCAGATCCATGGCGCGGCTCGCGACCAGGTAGAGCACGCCACCCGCCAGATCGAGACCGAACTCAACAGCACCACCGATAACCCGCTGGTACTCGGTACGCCAGACAATTACCGCGTAGTGTCCCAGGCCAACCCCCACGGACAATCCGTGGCATTGGCGGCGGACATGCTCGCGATTGCCATGGCCGAAATCGGCTCGGTGGCCGAACGTCGCCTGGACCGCCTGATCAACCCGCACGTCAGCGGCTTGCCGGCGTTCCTGGTGAGCAACCCTGGGGTCAACTCCGGGATGATGATCGTGCAGTACGTCGCCGCTTCGCTGTGTGGGCAGAACCGCCAGTTGGCGCAACCGGCGGTGCTCGACAATTTCGTCACCTCGGGCCTGCAGGAAGACCACCTGAGCATGGGCACCAATGCCGCGCTCAAGCTGCACCAGGTATTGGCCAACGTGACGCAGATCCTCGCCATCGAGTACCTGCTGGCGGCCCAGGCGTTTGAGTTCTTGAAGGACCAGCGTTTCGGCGTGGGCACCGACCGTGCGTGGCGCCTGCTGCGTGAAGTGGTGCCGGCCTATGAGCAGGACCGCTGGCTGGCGCCGGACATTGCGGCCGCCGCCAAGCTACTCAAAGACACCGACTTACCGAATTTACACTGAAGACTTATTCAAAAGAACAATTCAAAAGGAGCATGAATGTGACTGCGCTAAACCTGATTCCAGGCCAACTGAGCCTTGCCCAACTGCGAGCCATCTACCAGCAGCCGGTAACCCTCAGTCTGGATGACAGCGCCACGGCGCAGATCGAAGCCAGTGTGGCCTGCGTGGAGCAGATTCTCGCCGAGAACCGCACCGCCTATGGCATCAACACCGGTTTCGGCCTGCTGGCCTCGACCCGCATCGCCAGCGAAGACCTGGAAAACCTCCAGCGTTCCCTGGTGCTGTCCCACGCCGCTGGCGTCGGTGAGCCGATCAGCGATGCGCTGGTGCGGCTGGTCATGGTGCTCAAGGTCAACAGCCTGAGCCGTGGGTTCTCCGGGATCCGCCGCCAAGTGATCGACGCGCTGATCGCACTGATCAACGCCGAGGTGTACCCGCATATTCCGCTCAAAGGTTCGGTAGGCGCCTCGGGCGACCTGGCACCTTTGGCGCACATGTCCTTGGTGCTGCTGGGCGAAGGCAAGGCACGCTACAAGGGCGAATGGCTGGAAGCCACCGAAGCGCTGAAGGTCGCCGGCCTCACGCCGCTGACCCTCGCCGCCAAGGAAGGCCTGGCGCTGCTCAACGGCACCCAGGTGTCCACCGCGTACGCCCTGCGTGGCCTGTTCGAAGGTGAAGACCTGTTCGCCGGCGCCCTGGCGTGTGGCGCACTCACCGTGGAAGCGGTGCTGGGTTCGCGCTCACCCTTCGACGCACGCATTCATGCCGCACGCGGCCAGCGTGGGCAAATCGATTCGGCAGCGGCCTATCGTCACCTGCTGGGTGAAAGCAGCCAGGTGTCCCAGTCGCACCAGAACTGCGACAAGGTGCAGGACCCGTACTCGCTGCGTTGCCAGCCGCAAGTCATGGGTGCGTGCCTGACCCAGTTCCGCCAGGCCGCCGAGGTGCTGGTGGTCGAGGCCAACGCCGTGTCGGATAACCCGCTGGTCTTTGCCGCCGAAGGTGACGTGATTTCCGGGGGTAACTTCCACGCCGAACCAGTGGCCATGGCCGCCGACAACATGGCGCTGGCCATCGCTGAAATCGGTTCCCTCAGCGAGCGCCGTATCTCGCTGATGATGGACAAGCACATGTCGCAACTGCCGCCGTTCCTGGTGGGCAATGGTGGCGTGAACTCCGGCTTCATGATCGCCCAAGTGACCGCCGCCGCGCTCGCCAGCGAAAACAAAGCGCTGGCCCATCCCCATAGCGTCGACAGCCTGCCGACCTCGGCCAACCAGGAAGACCATGTGTCCATGGCCCCGGCTGCGGGCAAGCGCCTGTGGGAAATGGCTGAAAACACCCGTGGCGTTCTCGCCGTGGAATGGCTGGCCGCGTGCCAGGGCCTGGACCTGCGCGACGGCCTGAAAACTTCGCCTGCGCTTGAAAAGGCACGTGGGATTCTGCGTGACAAAGTGGCGTTCTATGAGAAGGACCGCTTCTTCGCACCGGACATCAACGCCGCCAGTGAGTTGTTGGCCAGCCGCTGCCTGAATGAGTTGGTGCCGGCCAAGTTGCTGCCGAGCCTCTAAGCGCAGCATCCCCGTAGGAGCCGGCTTGCCGGCGATGACGCTGTGTCAGTCACAGATATAGGCACTGATAGATAGCCATCGCTGGCGAGCCAGCTCCTACAGGGGATTTGCGACAGGTTCGGATTTTTCTCGGGATAAAAATAACTAGGGAAGAGAAATGCACCAGCAAGAAAAGGGTTTGAAACGCGGGCTAAGCGCCCGACATATTCGCTTCATGGCACTCGGTTCCGCGATCGGCACCGGGCTGTTCTATGGCTCTGCCTCGGCTATCCAGATGGCCGGCCCCGCTGTACTGCTGGCCTACCTGATCGGCGGCGCCGCCGTGTTCATGGTGATGCGCGCCCTCGGCGAAATGGCTGTGCACAACCCGGTCGCCGGCTCTTTCGGCCAGTATGCCAGCACCTACCTGGGCCCCATGGCCGGGTTTATCCTCGGCTGGACCTATGCCTTTGAAATGATCATCGTCTGCCTGGCTGATGTGACCGCCTTCGGCATCTACATGGGCTTCTGGTTTCCCGAAGTCGCGCGGTGGGTCTGGGTGCTCGGCATTGTGTTTCTGATCGGCGGCCTGAACCTGTGCAACGTAAAAGTGTTTGGCGAGATGGAGTTCTGGCTGTCGCTGCTCAAGGTAGGCGCCATCGTGGCGATGATCCTCGGCGGTTTCGGCATCATGCTGTTCGGTATTCATTCGGCCGGTGAAACCCAGGCCAGCGGCCTTAGCAACCTGTGGGCCCACGGCGGCTTCATGCCCAACGGCATCGGTGGCCTGATCGCCTCGTTCGCGGTGGTGATGTTTGCCTTTGGCGGCATCGAAATCATTGGCATCACCGCCGGCGAAGCCAAGGACCCGCAACGCGTGATCCCCAAGGCGATCAACGCGGTGCCGCTGCGTATCCTGCTGTTCTACGTACTGACTTTGTTTGTGCTGATGGCCATCTATCCATGGCCACAGATCGGCAGCCAGGGCAGCCCGTTTGTGCAGATCTTTAGCAACTTGGGCATCGGCTCGGCGGCGACCATCCTCAACATCGTGGTGATCTCGGCGGCCGTTTCGGCGATCAACAGCGACATCTTCGGCGCTGGCCGCATGATGTACGGCTTGGCCCAGCAAGGGCAGGCACCCAAGGGCTTCGCGCAATTGTCCAAACACGGCGTGCCATGGATGACCGTGCTGGTGATGGGCGCAGCGCTGCTCGGCGGCGTAGTGCTTAACTACCTGATCCCGGAAAACGTGTTCCTGCTGATCGCCTCGATTGCCACCTTCGCCACCGTGTGGGTGTGGCTGATGATCCTGTTCACCCAGGTCGCCATGCGCCGTTCGATGACTAAAGAGCAGGTGGCCGAACTGAAATTCCCCGTGCCGTTCTGGCCCTATGCGCCAGCGGCGGCCATTGTCTTCATGCTGTTCGTGTTTGGTGTGCTGGGGTATTTCCCGGACACCCAGGCCGCCTTGCTGGTCGGTGCCGTGTGGATCGTGTTGCTGGTGGTTGCCTACCTGTTGTGGGTCAAGCCCGCAGCCGGCCAAGCGGCCAAGGTCCACTACGACCCGGCTTTGTCTCATCGTTAATCTAGGGAGGCGTTGATGAAAACGCTTTGGCAACACT
This sequence comes from Pseudomonas sp. AC112, assembly GCF_979253545.1. Taxonomy (NCBI): domain Bacteria; kingdom Pseudomonadati; phylum Pseudomonadota; class Gammaproteobacteria; order Pseudomonadales; family Pseudomonadaceae; genus Pseudomonas; species Pseudomonas sp. AC112. The sequence continues at coordinate 1,842,609 of NZ_CEEDCM010000001.1, read as the reverse complement.
GCCACGTCGCAACCATGGCCCAGGGCAAATACTCGATCATCGAGGACGCCGCCATGGTGACTGCCGATTCGCTCATTGAGTGGATCGGCCCCCGCAGCCAGGTACCCACGGCGGATTACGCCCAGGTGCATGACCTGCAAGGCGCGTGGGTCACCCCCGGGCTGATCGACTGCCACACCCACACGGTGTTCGGCGGCAACCGCAGCGGCGAATTCGAGCAACGCCTCGAAGGCGTTAGCTACGCCGAGATCGCGGCCAAGGGCGGCGGTATTGCCAGCACCGTGCGTGCCACCCGTGCGGCGACGGAAGATGAACTGTTTGCCAGCGCTGAGAAGCGCCTGCGCAGTCTGCTACGGGACGGCGTGACCACCGTAGAGATCAAGTCCGGCTACGGCCTGGACCTGGCCAATGAGCGCAAGATGCTGCGCGTTGCCCGTCGCCTCGGTGAAGCGCTGCCGGTCAGCGTGCGCGCCACGTGCCTGGCGGCCCACGCGTTGCCGCCGGAGTACAAGGACCGCGCCGACGACTACATCGAGCACATCTGCGCCGAGATGCTGCCGGCCCTGGCGGCGGAAGGGCTGGTGGATGCAGTGGATGCGTTCTGCGAATACCTGGCGTTCTCCACCGAGCAGGTGGAGCGCGTGTTCAAAGTCGCCCAGCAACTGGGCCTGCCGGTGAAGTTGCACGCCGAGCAGCTTTCGTCGCTGCACGGCTCCAGCCTGGCCGCGCGTTACCACGCGCTGTCGGCGGACCACCTGGAATTCATGACCGAAGAAGACGCCATCGCCATGGCTGCCGCCGGCACCGTCGCGGTCTTGCTGCCCGGCGCCTTCTATTTCCTGCGCGAAACCCAGTTGCCGCCAATGGACGCCCTGCGCAAGCACGGCGTGAAGATCGCCATCGCCAGCGACCTCAACCCCGGCACCTCGCCAGCGCTGTCGGTGCGCCTGATGCTCAACATGGCGTGCACCCTGTTCCGCATGACCCCGGAAGAGGCCCTGGCCGGCGCCACCCAACATGCCGCCACTGCGTTGGGCATGGGCGATACCCACGGCTCCCTGGAAGTCGGCAAGGTCGCGGATTTTGTCGCCTGGCAGATCGATCGTCCCGCCGACCTGGCCTATTGGTTGGGTGGCGAGCTGGATAAACGCGTCGTGCGCCACGGCGTCGACGTCACTGTTTGAGGAGTACTGCTTGTGGATAAGGTTCTGAACTTCAAACAAGGTCGCGTGCCGCTGCTGATCAGCATGCCCCACGCCGGTCTGCACCTCACACCCGCCGTCAAGGCTGGGCTGATCCCCGAGGCGCAAAGCCTGCCGGACACCGACTGGCACATTCCTGCGCTGTATGACTTTGCCGAGGCACTGGGTGCCAGCACCTTGTCGGCCGAATATTCGCGGTTTGTGATCGACTTGAACCGGCCATCCGACGACAAGCCGTTGTATGCCGGCGCCACCACCGGCCTGTACCCGGCGACGCTGTTCGATGGCGTGCCCTTGTTTCGTGAAGGGCATGAGCCGTCTGAAGAAGAGCGCGTGACCTACCTGCAAAAAATCTGGGGCCCGTATCACCGAACCCTGCAGGAGGAGCTGGCGCGGCTCAAGGCTGAGTTCGGCTATGCACTGTTGTTTGATGCGCACTCGATCCGCTCGGTGATCCCGCACCTGTTCGACGGCAAGTTGCCGGACTTCAATCTCGGCACCTTCAACGGCGCCGCCTGTGATCCCACGTTGGCCAGCCAGTTGGAAGCCATCTGCGCTACGCATCCGCAGTACACCCACGTACTCAACGGGCGCTTCAAGGGCGGCCACATCACCCGGCATTACGGTGACCCGGCGCAGGATATCCATGCGGTGCAGCTGGAGTTGTGCCAGAGCACCTACATGGAAGAAGTTGAGCCGTTCCGTTATCGCCCGGACCTGGCCGAGCCGACGCGTGTGGTGCTCAAGCAGTTGCTTGACGGGTTGTTAGCCTGGGGGCAACAGCGTTACGGCTGAAATAGCTATCGCAGGCAAGCCAGCTCCCACATTGAATCGGGTTCACACGGTCATAATGGGAGCGGGCTTGCCCGCGATGACGGCCGCACAGTCGCCCCAGTGCAACTGGCCGTCGCCCCAGTTCGTGTTGACTCAGGCTCCACTGGCTAAGGTTGTGGAATAACAACAGCCAAGTGAGACCGCCCCCCATGCAAAAAACCTTGTTGAGCCTTGTCGGCGCCGCACTGTTCAGTGCACACGCCATGGCCGCCGAACCGGCCTCCTGCAAAAACATCCGCATGGGCGTCGTCAGCTGGACTGACGTTGTCGCCACCTCCGGCATGGCCGACGTGCTGCTCAATGGCCTGGGCTACGACAGCAAGCAGACCAGCGCCGTGCAGCAGATCATCTTTGCCGGCATCCGCGACAAGCGCCTGGATATCTTCCTCGGTTACTGGAAACCGGCGATGGACAACAACATCGCGCCGTTCCTGGCGGCCAAGCAGGTCAAGGTGTTCGACACTCCGAGCCTGTCCGACGCCCAGGCCACCCTGGCCGTGCCGCAATATGTTGCCGATGCTGGCTTGAAGACCTTTGCCGATATTGCCCGCTTCAAGGACAAGCTGGGCGGCAAGATCTACGGGATCGAACCCGGCAGCGGCGCGAACACGGATATCCAGAAAATGATCTACACCAACCGCTTTGGCTTGGGTGGCTTCAAGCTGGTCGCCTCCGGTGAGGCGGGGATGCTCGCCGCTGTGCAACGCGCGGTGAACCGCAAGGAGTTCGTGGTGTTCGTCGGCTGGACCCCGCACCCGATGAACATCAACATGAAAATGGCCTACCTCACCGGCAGCGAAGACGTATTTGGCCCCGACGAAGGCCGCGCCACGGTTTCCACCGTCACCGCGCCGGACTTTGCCGAGCGTTGCCCCAACGCTAACCGTCTGCTGGAGAACCTCACCTTCACCGCCGCCCAGGAAAGCCAACTGATGGTGCCGATCATGGAGGGCCAGTCGCCGCGGGACGTCGCCAGGCAATGGTTGCGGGATCATCCCGAGGATTTGCAGCGCTGGTTGGCGGGGGTCCAAGCGTTTGATGGCACGGACGCAGTGGCAGCTGTACAAGCCAGCCTGGAGCTTTGAGCCGAACCTTCCACACCAGGCAACACGGGAAAATGTGGGAGCCGGGCTCGCTCGCGATGGCGGTGTGTCAGGCATTGACTAGTTGGCAGGCACACCGCTTTCGCAGGCAAGTCAGCTCCCACACTTGATCTCCAGCGTCAGGGATATTTGCGCATGTACCCGATTTCTCCTCAGCTTGTTGCTTTCGTCGCCAAGACCGAATCCTTCGCCAGCGACGACTCGTCGCTGGTTGGGCTGCGCACAGGCTATGACCGCATGTGCCGTGCATTCACCCCGCCGCAACCCGAAGGCTTGCAGGTCGAGGACTTCACCCTGGCGGGCGTGCGTGTACGCAGTTATCTGCCCACCGCGCCTACTCCTCCTGATGGCTGGCCGTGCCTCCTTTATATACACGGCGGCGGCTGGGTGGTCGGCGGGCTAGATTCCCACGACTTCATCTGCTTCGAGCTGGCCACTGCCTTGCAGGTACTGGTGATCGCCATCGATTACCGGCTGGCGCCTGAGCACCCGTTCCCTGCCGCCTATGAAGATTGCCGCGCCGTATGGCAGGCGATCCAGGCAGGACAGGGGCCTCACGCGATCAACCTGCAGCGTCGGGTGGTGATGGGCGACAGCGCCGGCGGCAACCTGGCGGCGGCGTTGTGCCTGGGCTTGCGGGACGACGGGCAGCCGCTGCCTTGGGCCCAGGTATTGATTTATCCGGGCCTGGGCGGCCCGGCCGACCTGCCGTCGCGGCGCGACTGCAGGGACGCGCCGTTGCTCAGCAGCGCCGACACCGACTGTTACCTGGCGCTGTACCTGCGGGGCAGCGGCACGCCATCGCCCTACGCCATGCCGCTGCTGGCTGCGGATTTCAGCGGTCTGCCCCAGGCCTTCATCGCCGTGGCCCAGTTCGACCCGCTGCGCGACGACGGCAGGCTCTACGCCGAACGGCTGCAAGCGGCGGGCGTGACCACCGTGCTGTATCCCGGCAAAGGCCTGGTGCACGGCTGCCTGCGGGCGCGGCGGCAAGCGCCGGAGGTCGACCGGCTCTACGACTACCTGCTGGAGTACCTGGGGAGCGAAGGGCTGACACAGGTCTAAGCGCTCTAGGACATGCTCATTGCACAATTCGGGTTTATAGTGCCAGACGGCAAAAATAAAAGACGTCCCCCCAGGGATGAACCCGACCCCTTACGGAGCGCGCAATGCAGACTTGGTACCCGCAGATCAAACCCTACGCCCGGCACGATCTGGCAGTCGATGACACCCATACGCTGTATGTCGATGAAAGTGGCTCCCCCGAAGGCTTGCCCGTCGTTTTCATCCATGGTGGCCCAGGTGCCGGTTGTGACGCCCAGAGCCGCTGCTATTTCGACCCAAACCTGTACCGCATCGTCACCTTCGACCAGCGTGGTTGCGGGCGCTCCACCCCGCGCGCCAGCCTGGAAAACAACACCACCTGGGACCTGGTCGCCGACCTTGAGCGCATCCGCGAACACCTGGGCATCGACAAATGGGTACTGTTCGGCGGTTCCTGGGGCTCGACCCTGGCCCTGGCCTACGCGCAAACCCATCCGGAGCGTGTACACGGCCTGATCGTGCGCGGCATTTTCCTGGCCCGCCCACAGGACATTCATTGGTTCTACCAGGAAGGGGCGAGCCGCCTGTTCCCGGATTACTGGCAGGACTACATCGCCCCCATCCCGCCGGAAGAGCGCCACGACATGATCGCGGCCTACCACAAGCGCCTCACCGGCAACGACCAGATCGCCCAGATGCATGCCGCCAAGGCCTGGTCGGGCTGGGAAGGTCGCATGCTGGGCCTGTGCCCGAGCCCGCAGCACGTGGAGCGTTTTTCCGAACCGCAACGCGCCTTGTCCATTGCGCGGATCGAGTGCCACTACTTCACCAACAACTCGTTCCTGGAGCCCAACCAGCTGATCCGCGATATGCACAAGATCGCCCATCTGCCTGGCGTAATCATTCACGGGCGCTACGATATGATCTGCCCATTGGACAACGCGTGGGAGTTGCACCAGGCGTGGCCCAACAGTGAGCTGCAGGTGATTCGCGAGGCCGGCCATGCGGCGTCCGAGCCGGGCATTACCGATGCCTTGGTGCGTGCGACCAGCGAAATGGCACGGCGCTTGCTCGATTTGCCGCCTGAAGAAGCATGAAGGGCCTGTTGCAACGGGTGCGAGGCGCCCGGGTCGAGGTGGCGGGGGAAATCGTCGGGGCCATTGACCAGGGATTGCTGGTGCTGGTGGCCGTCGAGCCTGCGGATACGCCCGAGAGCGCCGATAAACTGCTGCACAAGCTGCTGAACTACCGGGTATTCAGCGACGACGCAGGCAAGATGAACCTGTCGCTCAAGGACATCGGTGGCGGCTTGTTGCTGGTATCGCAGTTCACCCTGGCGGCGGACACCAAGAGCGGGCTGCGGCCGAGCTTCTCTACAGCGGCCCCGCCAGCCCTGGGAGCGGCACTATTTGATCACTTGCTGTTACAAGCGCAACAATTGCATGGCAAGGTGGCCTCAGGGCGTTTTGGCGCCGATATGCAGGTGCATTTGGTCAATGATGGCCCTGTGACCTTCCTCTTACAGACGTGAATGTATTAAAAACGACTTTTAATGCCTAAAAACGTAGGGTTTCGCTACAAATACTTTGTTCTCCATGGTGCGTTGTCTCGCGGGCTACTAGATAATCGCGCGCTACGGGGATCAGCGTTGTTTGGTCCATTTTTGACTTAGGTAGAGACTTGTCCGATAGCCATTGGGGAATCATTTTGACCCAGGGGAGTCGGAACAATGCTCGCCAACCTGGCATATAGATAGCTGGCCGTTGGTTTTTTGATCTGTTTTCGGCGAGGGTTGCTCGTGATTGTTAGTCCCTGTAATGCACCAAAATTGTCTGCCAAACGGTTACGAAACGCACTGGTGACGGGCTCCGCCCTGTTTTGCCTGTTCGGCGCGGGTCAACTGTGGGCATTCAGTCTGGATGATGTGTCGGCCAAGGCAAAAGAGCTGGCCGGGCAGAAATACGAAGCTCCGCGCAGCAATCTGCCGAACGAGTTCCGCGAAATGAAATTCGCGGACTACCAGAAGATTCGTTTCCGTAACGAAAAAGCCGAGTGGGCAGATCAAAACACCCCGTTCAAGCTGTCCTTCTATCACCAGGGTATGCACTTCGATACACCGGTGAAAATCAACGAAGTCACCGCCGACAGCGTCCAGGAAATCAAGTACGACCCGACGCGCTTCGACTTCGGCGACGTGAAGTTTGATCCTAAAGCCACTGAACAGCTGGGTTATGCCGGCTTCCGTGTGCTGTACCCGATCAACAAGGCCGACAAGCAAGACGAAATCATGACCATGCTGGGCGCGAGCTATTTCCGCGTGGTTGGCAAGGGCCAGGCCTACGGCTTGTCCGCCCGTGGCATGGCGATCGACACTGCATTGCCATCCGGCGAAGAATTCCCGCGTTTTACCGAGTTCTGGATCGAACGTCCGAAGCCGGGTGAGAAACAACTGGTGATCTTCGCCCTGTTGGACTCCCCACGCGCTACCGGTGCTTATCGCCTGACGCTGCGCCCGGGCACCGACACCATTGTCGACGTGAAATCCCAGATGTTCCTGCGCGACAAGGTCAGCAAACTGGGGGTTGCCCCGTTGACCAGCATGTACCTGTTCGGCGCCAACCAGCCGTCGAAAGTACTCAACTACCGTCGTGAGCTGCACGATTCCAGCGGCCTGTCGATCCATGCCGGCAATGGCGAGTGGATCTGGCGCCCTCTTAACAACCCTAAACACCTGTCGGTCAGCAACTTCACCGTAGAGAACCCGCGTGGTTTCGGCCTGCTGCAACGTGGCCGTGATTTCAGTCACTACGAAGACCTGGACGACAACTACGACAAGCGCCCAAGCGCCTGGATCGAGCCTGAGGGCGACTGGGGCAAAGGCACCGTCAACCTGGTAGAGATCCCGACTGCCGATGAAACCAACGACAACATCGTTGCGTTCTGGAGCCCTGCGGAGCTGCCAGAAGTCGGCAAGCCGCTGGATGTCTCCTACCGCCTGCACTGGACCATGGACGAAAAGTCGCTGCACCCGACCGACAGCGCCTGGGTCAAGCAGACCCTGCGTTCCACCGGTGACGTGAAGCAATCCAACCTGATCCGCCAGCCTGACGGCAGCGTGGCCTACCTGGTGGACTTCGAGGGCCCGTCCCTCAAGGCCCTGCCGTCGGATGCCGCCGTGCGCAGCCAGGTGAGTGTCAGCGACAACGCCGAACTGGTTGAAAACAGCGTGCGCTACAACGAGCACACCAAGGGCTGGCGCTTGACCCTGCGGATGAAGATCAAGGACGCAGGCAAGCCGACCGAAATGCGCGCAGCGCTGGTGCAGGATGTTGCGCCTCCAGCGCCTGAGCAGGACACCAGCCACGTGCTCAAGGCTGACAAGGTCCTGGCCAAGCAACACGAGAAACAGGCTAAGAAAGACGCGAAAGACAAGGAAGCCAAGCAGCCAGAAGCTGCCCCAGCCACGCCGGAGCCGATCAAGACAGAACAAGTCCTGACCGAGACCTGGAGCTATCAGTTGCCTGCCGATGAGTAATTCTCAAGTAACGCCCGAGACTCTGTCCGAGTACCTGGCGCATCTACCGATGACCGCTGAGCAGCGCGCCGAACTGGCGGGCTGCACATCCTTCACCGAGTTGCACGAGCGCTTGTCGTCGAAGACTTTCGACGCGCCTATCGACGCCGCCCAGGCGTCGGTTGGCACGCGGTTGACCCTCAACACGGCCGAAGAGCTGCAAGACGCCGAAATGCTGGCGCTCGACGCTGAGGGTCGCGTGTGCCTCAAGGCCACGCCGCCGATTCGTCGTACCCGCGTGGTACCGGAGCCGTGGCGCACCAACATCCTGGTGCGCGGCTGGCGCCGTATCACCGGGCGCAGCAATCCTCCGGCGCCGCCGAAGGATGAGCGTGTATTGCCGGCTGCGCGCTGGCGTACCGTCGGCTCGATCCGCCGTTACATCCTGCTGGTGCTGATGCTCGGCCAGACCATCGTCGCCGGCTGGTACATGAAAGGCATCATGCCGTACCAGGGCTGGTCGCTGGTCGACTTCGACGAAATCCGCAACCAGACCTTGTTGCAAACCGCTACCCAGGTGCTGCCTTACGCCCTGCAAACCAGCATCCTGATCATGTTCGGGATCTTGTTCTGCTGGGTGTCGGCGGGTTTCTGGACCGCGTTGATGGGCTTCCTGGAGTTGCTTACCGGCCACGATAAATACCGGATCTCCGGTAAAAGTGCCGGCGACGAGCCGATTCCAAAAGACGCCCGTACCGCGCTGGTAATGCCGATCTGCAACGAAGACGTGCCCCGGGTGTTTGCCGGCCTGCGCGCGACATTCGAGTCGGTCGCCGCCACGGGTGACCTGGATCGTTTCGACTTCTTCGTGCTCAGCGACAGTAACGAGGCCGACATCTGCATCGCCGAACAGCAAGCCTGGCTTGACGTGTGCCGCGAAGCCGGTGGTTTCGGCAAGATCTTCTATCGCCGTCGTCGCCGTCGCGTAAAGCGCAAGAGCGGCAACCTCGACGATTTCTGCCGTCGCTGGGGCGGTGACTATAAATACATGGTCGTGCTCGACGCTGACAGCGTGATGAGCGGCGAATGCCTGACCAGCCTGGTGCGCTTGATGGAAGCCACGCCGGATGCCGGGATTATCCAGACCGCGCCGCGTGCGTCGGGCATGGACACCCTGTATGCGCGCATGCAGCAGTTCGCGACCCGCGTCTACGGCCCGCTGTTCACCGCCGGCCTGCACTTCTGGCAGTTGGGTGAATCCCACTACTGGGGTCACAACGCGATCATCCGCATGAAGCCGTTCATCGAGCACTGCGCCCTGGCGCCATTGCCGGGCAAGGGCGCGTTCGCCGGTTCGATTCTGTCCCACGACTTCGTTGAAGCGGCGTTGATGCGCCGTGCTGGCTGGGGCGTGTGGATTGCCTACGACCTGCCAGGCAGCTACGAAGAACTGCCGCCGAACCTGCTGGACGAACTCAAGCGTGACCGTCGCTGGTGCCACGGTAACCTGATGAACTTCCGCCTGTTCCTGGTCAAGGGCATGCACCCGGTACACCGCGCGGTGTTCCTGACCGGTGTGATGTCCTACCTGTCGGCGCCGTTGTGGTTCCTGTTCCTGGTGCTGTCCACGGCCTTGCTGGCGGTGAACACCCTGATGGAACCGCAGTACTTCATGGCGCCGCGCCAGTTGTACCCACTGTGGCCGCAATGGCATCCGGACAAGGCGGTGGCGCTGTTCTCCACCACCATCGTGCTGCTGTTCCTGCCCAAACTGCTGAGCATCATTCTGATCTGGGCCAAGGGCGCGAAAGAGTTCGGCGGCAAGTTCAAGGTGACCTTGTCGATGCTGCTGGAGATGCTGTTTTCCATGCTGCTGGCGCCGGTGCGGATGATCTTCCACACCCGCTTCGTGCTCGCCGCGTTCCTCGGCTGGGCTGCGACCTGGAACTCGCCGCAGCGCGACGACGACTCCACCCCTTGGAGTGAGGCAGTCAAGCGCCACGGTCCGCAAACCCTGCTGGGCTTCCTGTGGGCGCTGCTGGTGGTGTGGTTGAACCCGAGCTTCCTGTGGTGGCTGGTGCCGATCGTCGGTTCGCTGATGCTGTCGATCCCGGTGTCGGTGATCTCCAGCCGTGTTGGCCTGGGCCTCAAGTCCCGCGACGAGAGCCTGTTCCTGATCCCTGAGGAATACAATCCGCCGCAGGCGCTGCTCTCTACCGACAAGTACACCCACGAAAACCGTTGGCACGCGCTTAACGACGGCTTCGTGCGTTCGGTGGTCGACCCGCAGCAGAACGCCCTGGCCTGTGCCCTGGCAACCTCGCGCCATGCCCAGGCCGAGCCGATCGAGTACCTGCGTGCCGAGCGTGTGCGTCACGCGTTGAAGGTCGGCCCTGCCGGTCTCAACAACGGTGAACGCCTGGCCTTGCTCAGTGACCCGGTAGCCCTGGCCCGCCTGCACGAACAGGTCTGGAGCGAAGGCCATGCCGAGTGGCTCGCCGCCTGGCGGGAGTCGATCAAGGCTGATCCGCACGCACCGTTGCTACCATTGCAACCGCTGTCGTCCCAGGCCCAACCGGCCTGATTCAGACGCCCCCGAAGGCCCGCCTCGGGGGCGTTTCAAGCGCTGGTCCTACAGCGTTTTATGCTCCGTCCTTCCTGTGCTAATTCCTTGTTTTTTATAAACTATTTCGAAACAAAAGACCTTCGTTCGAGGCGTATTGCCGTGCCTGGGACTGAGTTAGCATCGCCCCCGGATTTGACGTGTCACTGGGGTATTCATGAGCAAAGGTTTTTGTTCGGCACTGCTGATAAGCGCTGTCGCATTGATTCACATGGGGCTGGCACAGGCCGGCGCGATTGACGACGCGGTACGACGCGGCGTGCTGAAGGTCGGCACCACGCCCACCTACGTGCCTTTCGAGATGACGGATAAACAGGGGCGCATCGTCGGTTTTGAAATCGACTTGCTCAAGGTCATGAGCCAGGCGCTGGGGGTGGAACTCGAATTGGTATCCGTGCCCTACACCGAGTTGGTGGCGGGGTTGATGGCGAAAAAATTCGACCTGATCGGTAGCGGCATGACGGTCACCCAAGAGCGCAACCTCAAGCTGAATTTCAGCGATTCGTTCATTGTCGTTGGCCAGTCAGTGTTGTTGCACCCAAGGTTTCTGGGCAAGGTCACCAGTATCGAAGATCTCGACGATGCCAGTTACCGGATTGCTACCACCGAAGGCACCACGGGTGAGGCGGCCGCCCGACGCTTTTTAGGCGCGGCCCGGATCAGCAGTTTTGCGACGCCCGAGGAAGGCGTACGCCAATTGCTGCTGGGCAAGGCCGATGCCTTTATCCATGACGCGCCTTACAACCTGATCGCCATGAGTCGCCCGGAAAACAGTGCGCTGCTGGCGCTTGAGCAACCCTTCACCTTCGAACCCCTGGCGTTCGGATTGAAAAAAGGTGATTTCGACAGCCTCAACTGGATTAATCACTTCCTCAACCAAGTGGCCCAGGACGGAACCTATGATCGGCTGCACGACAAGTGGTTTAAAGACACGGCCTGGCTGGTTGAAATCGACTGAAAGTCATAACTGCTTACACATGAATTCGTTGCCGTTGCCCTGTGCCCATGTGTCTATCGCTGCGCTTTGCCGCACCGTTGTGGGGCTTTTCCGACATACGCCGATAACAAATAGCCGTGAAACCTTTGTGACGAGAGACGAGTGGGTTAGGATCGCACCCCGAAATGGTGCAGCCCTTTTTGCGCGCCGATCTCATAAGAATCGTTTAGGGGACTTGATGATGAAAAAGTATCTTTCGATGCTGCTGCTTGGCGTCACTGCGCTGGTCGCGGCCACTGCTGCCCAAGCGGGTGCTATCGATGATGCGGTCAAGCGCGGCACGCTGAAAGTCGGCATGGACCCGACCTACATGCCGTTCGAAATGACAGACAAGCGCGGTGAGATCATCGGTTTCGAAGTCGACATCCTCAAGGCCATGGCCAAGTCCATGGGCGTCAAGCTGGAGCTGGTTTCCACTGGCTACGACGGCATCATCCCGGCCTTCCTGACCGGTAAGTTCGACATGATTGGCAGCGGCATGACCCTGACCCAGGAACGCAACCTGCGCCTGAATTTCAGCGAACCCTTCATCGTGGTCGGCCAGACCCTGCTGATCCGCAAGGACCTGGAAGGCACCATCAAGTCCTACAAAGACCTGAACGACGAGAAATACCGCCTGACCTCCAAGCTGGGCACCACCGGTGAGATGGTCGCCAAGAAACTGATCTCCAAGGCCAAGTACCACGGCTACGACAACGAGCAGGAAGGCGTGCTGGACGTGGTCAACGGTAAGGCCGATGCCTTTGTGTATGACGCGCCGTACAACGTGGTTGCCGAGAAAAAAGTCGGTAATGGCAAGCTGGTGTTCCTGGAAGAACCGTTCACCTTCGAGCCCCTGGCGTTTGGCCTGAAGAAAGGCGACTACGACAGCATCAACTTCATCAACAACTTCTTGCACCAGATCCGCAACGACGGCACCTACGATCGCATCCATGACAAGTGGTTCAAGAGCTCCGAGTGGCTCAAGGACATGGAATAAGGCTGGTTTGTAGTGAGCGGGCTTGCCCCGCGCTGGGTGGCGAAGCCGCCCCAAATCCATACACCTCGGTCTTTCTGAAACACCGCGGCGTCTGGTCTTAGGGCGGCTTCGCCACCCAGCGCGGGGCAAGCCCGCTCACTACACAAAGGCGCTTGCCTTAGACTTTTTTGGATGTTGAGTAATGAAACAGAAAAAAGCCCAATGGCCCTGGCACCTGCTTACCGTGGTCGTGTTGGTCGGCCTGGCCGGCGCCTTGTACTACGCCACCTCGTTGATGTCCTACGAGTGGCGCTGGAACCGCGTACCGCAATACTTCGCCTACCAGGCCGAGACCTCCCAGCGCGCCGCTGACATTTCCACGGTGGTGGAATTGGTGCGCAAGGGCGATCTGGCCGAGGTGACCCTGCGCAACGACGCCGGCGCCGAGCAAAAGCTGACCGTTGCCGACAATAGCCTGCAAGTGGCGCGCGGTGACGATGTGGCCGAAGGCGATGTCGTCGGTGTGACCCGGCAGTGGGCGTTGGGACCCTTGATGTGGGGCTTGTGGACCACGCTGTGGCTGTCGGTGGTGTCCGGCATCCTGGGCCTGGCGATTGGCCTGGCGACTGGCTTGTGTCGTTTGTCCAGCAACCCGACGTTGCGGGATCTGTCGACGATCTACGTCGAACTGGTGCGCGGAACGCCGCTATTGGTGCAGATCTTCATTTTCTATTTCTTCATCGGCACGGTGCTCAACCTGTCCCGGGAGTTCGCCGGGATCGCCGCGCTGTCGCTTTTTACCGGCGCCTATGTGGCGGAAATCGTCCGCGCGGGTGTGCAGTCCATCACCCGCGGCCAGAACGAAGCCGCGCGGTCCCTGGGCCTGAGTGCCAGCCAGTCGATGCGCCATGTGGTATTGCCACAGGCGTTCAAGCGTGTGCTGCCGCCGCTGGCCGGGCAATTTATCAGCCTGGTCAAGGACACGTCCTTGGTGTCGGTGATCGCGATTACCGAGCTGCTCAAGAGCGGACGCGAAGTGATCACCACCTCGTTCTCGCCGTTTGAAATCCTGTTCTGTGTCGCAGGCCTGTACCTGCTGATCAACCTGCCGCTGTCGAAAATGGCCAGCCGGCTTGAGCGGAGGCTCGCGCAAAGTGATTGAAGTCCGCGATCTGGTAAAAGTCTTCGACACCCGTGGACACGTGGTCCGCGCGGTGGACCATGTCACCACCCAGGTGGCCAAGGGCGAAGTGCTGGTGGTGATCGGCCCGTCGGGCTCCGGCAAGTCGACGTTCCTGCGCTGCCTCAATGGCCTGGAAGCATTCGATTCCGGCTCGGTGAGCATCGATGGCCTGCAACTGGCTGATCCGAAAACCGACGTAAACGCCTATCGCCGCGAAGTCGGCATGGTGTTCCAGCACTTCAACCTCTTCCCGCACATGACCGTGCTGGAAAACCTGTGCCTGGCGCAGAAAGTCGTGCGCAAGCGCGGCAAGAAGGAGCGTGAAGCCAAGGCGCTGGCGTTGCTGGAAAAGGTCGGCATTGCGCAGAAGGCCAACGAATTTCCCTCACGCTTGTCCGGTGGCCAGCAGCAACGGGTGGCGATTGCCCGTGCCCTGGCGATGGAGCCCAAGGTGATGCTTTTCGATGAACCCACCTCGGCGCTTGACCCGGAAATGGTCGGCGAAGTGCTGGATGTGATGAAGACCCTGGCCCTGGAAGGCATGACCATGGTCTGCGTCACCCACGAAATGGGCTTTGCCCGCGAAGTGGCGGACCGGGTGTTGTTCTTCGATCACGGCAAATTGCTCGAAGATGCCGCCCCGGCCGAGTTTTTTGATGCGCCGAAAGACCCTCGGGCTCAAGCGTTCCTGCGCCAGGTTCTCTAGGTTCGCGTTCGCTCATGTTAGTAAGCTTGCCTTTTCGAGCTGCTTTTCGGCCCAGCGCGAGCAAGCTCGCTCACCACAGTGACAGGCGCGACACAGGGCTCAAAGCCTGAATCTGCCGACCAGCGTCTGCAAATCCAGGCTTAGTTTCGTCAGCTGAACACTCGCCGTCGCTGTCTCCTCGCTGGCGGCGGCTGTCTGCTCCGACACGTCCCGCACCCTTAACACACTGCGATTGATTTCTTCGGCCACTGCGCTCTGTTCCTCTGCGGCCGCAGCAATTTGTGGGTTCATTTCCTGGATGACAGAGACCGTGCGGGCAATCGCCGCCAGGGCATCTCCCGCGTCACGGGTCAGTTCGACGCTGTAGTCGGTCAAGGTGCGACTGCTCTCCATGATATCGGCGACCTGTTGGGTGCCGGTGTGCAGTCCCTGGATCAGCCCTTCGATTTCTTCGGCCGATTCCTGGGTGCGCTGTGCCAGGCTGCGGACTTCGTCGGCGACCACCGCAAAGCCTTTGCCGGCAGAGCCTGCGCGGGCGGCTTCAATAGCGGCGTTCAGCGCCAGCAGGTTGGTCTGCTGGGACACTGATTTGATCACGTCCAATACACTGCCGATCTTCTGGCTTTCTTGCTGCAACGCGAGCATCGCATGGCCCGAAAGAGCCATCTCATTTGCGAGCTGGCCGATCTGCTCAACGGCCTGTGTCACCACTTTGTCCCCGGCGTTGGCTTGTAGATCGGCTTCATTCGCTGCGACTGACGCTTGCTCGGCGTGCCGGGCGACTTCTTGGGCGGTGGCGAGCATTTCGTTCATGGCGGTCGCCACCTGGTCGGTTTCGTCTTTCTGGTTGTTGATACCGGTACGGGTCTGCGCGGTGACAGCCGATAGCTGCGTGGCGGCGCTAGCGATCTGACGGGCACTGTCGTCGATGCCGCTGATGAGGCTGCGCAGATTGCGGGTCATGTCACTGATAGTTTGCTGCAGTTGGCCCAACTCATCGCGGCGCTCCACCTGGATATCGTGGCTGAGATCACCTTGCGCGATGCGGTTGGCGCACACGAGTACCTGGCGTAATGGCACGGCAATCTGGCGGGCGATCCACCAGGCCGCCAGGGTACCGAGCAGCAGGGCAGCAACCGTGACGCTGATGAGCAGGGTTCGCGTTTGCTCTGCTTCCCTGTCGCGCATGAGGGTCTGGGCCCGACTGACGGCGTCGTTCTGGTCGAGCAGCTGGTTGAGCTGCTGTTCAAACCGATTCTGCGCCGTTTCGGTGGTGAGTTGAGCGTCCTTGAGCGCTATCAGCTGTGCGCGATAGTTCGCCAGGTCGGCTTTGAGCGGCGTGGAGTCGGCCGGCAGGTCAGTCAAGGCAGCCTGGGCGACGTCCAGGGCGTTGAGGGCGTTGCTGACGGCTTCGGCATAGGCTTGCAGCGACTCGGCCGCCCAGGCGGGGCTCTGGGCGCGGTCCTCGGCATGCTTCATGGCTTGGCGCAGGTTTTCGATGGCATTCAGCGCTTGCTGGTCTTGCTGATCGGGTAAATCGTTGGCCAATTGTGTGAGGCGATCACTGGCCTGAAGCGCCGTCGCATGCAGGGGCGGTCGCATAGTGTCGCGCCGTTCGATCAGTGGGGGCAGTTCAATGAGTGCCGTCTTGAAGTAGGCGACCAGGCCTTTGGCATCCTGGATACGCTGCAGGTCAGTCGGGTCCCTCAAGTGGTTCGACAGGTAGACCAAATGTTGATCGATGCGTGCGATCTGCTGCTCCATTTTGCCCAGGCTGCTGGTGTCTGCGAGCGTTCGG
Organism: Pseudomonas sp. AC112; assembly: GCF_979253545.1. Lineage (NCBI taxonomy): Bacteria > Pseudomonadati > Pseudomonadota > Gammaproteobacteria > Pseudomonadales > Pseudomonadaceae > Pseudomonas > Pseudomonas sp. AC112. The sequence continues at coordinate 1,826,647 of NZ_CEEDCM010000001.1, read as the reverse complement.
TAAACGATACGGTCCGCACGCATGGCTTCAGCGATGATGGCCACCTTGCTTAAGGCGGTCAGGTTGCTTGAGCGGAACAGCACCGCATTCAGGGCCTGCCATCCGGTCATGGCGATGGCGAAGCTGAGGATCAGCACCAGGCCAAAGCCCACGGCGAGCTTGAGGCGGACGCTGGCATCGACCAGCACGCGGGTCAGCCGAGAAAACATAGTGAACCTCCGAATCTGAAAAAGCGTTGCGCAGACGCTAATTCGATTCGGAGAACAGCTGGGCTGATAACTACGTAGGAAATTTCACAAGTTATTCGTTAGATGCGGAAGCGCCCTACCAGCGTTTGCAGGTAAATACCCAGGCGAGCCAACTCGGCGCTGGACGCGGCGGTCTCTTCACTGGCCGAAGAGGTTTGTTCCGAGACATCACGCACATTCAACACGCTGCGGTTGATCTCTTCCGCCACTGCGCTTTGTTGCTCAGCGGCGGTGGCGATCTGCGAGTTCATTGCCTGGATGGTCGAGACTGTGCGGGTGATGCTAGCCAGGGCGCTGCCGGCACGGCGCGTCAGCTCGACGCTGCTGTCGGTCAGGCCACGGCTGTTATCCATGATGGTCGCGACCTGCTGCGTGCCGTTTTGCAGGCCGACGATCAGCTCCTCGATCTCTTCGGTGGACTTCTGCGTGCGCTGGGCCAGGCTGCGCACTTCGTCGGCCACCACCGCGAAGCCGCGCCCGGCTTCCCCGGCGCGTGCGGCTTCAATGGCGGCGTTGAGGGCCAGCAGGTTGGTTTGCTGCGCAACGGACTTGATCACGTCGAGCACGCTGCCGATCTTGTCGCTTTCGCGCTTCAGATCACCCATGGCGACGGTGGAGTTGCCCACTTCGGTGGCCAGGCGTTCGATCTGGGCGATGGCTTCACCGACCACTTTGTCGCCCTCACGGGCTTGCTGGTCGGCGGCCACGGCAGCCTCGGAGGCTTCCTCGGCGTTGCGCGCCACTTCCTGCACCGTGGCGGCCATTTCATTCATGGCGGTTGCCACCTGGTCGGTCTCGACCTTCTGGCTGTTGACCCCGGCGCTGGTCTGTTCGGTCACGGCCGAGAGTTGCTCGGCGGCGCTGGCGATCTGGGTGACGCCATCGCTGATCCCCCCGATCAGCTCGCGCAGGCCGACGGTCATGCTCTGCATGGCGCGTTGCAGTTGGCCCAGTTCATCCTGGCGCACCGAGGTCAGGTTGTGGCTCAGGTCGCCTGAGGCCACGCGTTCAGCCACTTGGAGCGTCTGGTTCAGCGGGATGATGATCTGGCGGGTGATGGCCCAGGCGGCGATCAGGCCGAAGACCAGCGCCAATACCGTGGCCAGTAGCAGGAAGTTCTTGGCCAGTGCGGCGTCGGTGTCGCGCACCACGGTTTGCGAGGCGGTGAGTTTTTCACTGTGGCCGAGCAGGATATCGCCTTGCTCGGTCATGATTTTCAATGCCGCTGCGCTGGCAACTTGGGAGTCGCGGTACTGGCTGACCGCCGCGCGATAGGCCTGCAACGACACGCTGGCCTCTTGCAGGTTGGCCTGGTACTGCGCCGGCAGTTGCCCTTCGAGCTCGGTGATTTTCTTCAGGGCATTGTCGATGGCATCCAGGGCCGGTTGCTCAGCTTCGACTTTGCCGCTGTAGGTGTAGCCGCGTACCTGGAAGCGCGATTGCTGGATCAGCTTGCTCAGGTCGACCACGCTATTGAACTGGGTGACGCTGTCGCCTTGCAGCAGGGACTTCTCGACTTCATTGATCTTGGCCACGGCGTTGTCGGCGGTGTCGCCGAGCTTGCTGCGTGCACCTTCGCGCTTGAGTCCGGCCTGGACCATGGCGCCGAAGGCCTTTTTGTATTGATTCAAGGCGTCCTGTTGTTGTTCCACCAGGGCCTTGTCGGCGGGCTGCTCGATCAGCTCGGCGGCTTTTTTCAGGCCGCTGTCCAATTGCGTGAGCAGGCCGTTGACCGCGTCGGTGCCTTGTTCGCCTCGACGCATTTCGAAGTCCAGGCGCGCCAGGCGCAGGTCTTTGGTCAGCCCGGTGAGGCTGGAGATATAGCCCAGTTTGTCGCCTCGACTGATGACATCGCTCAGGCCGGTCCAGCCGGTGAAGGTGATCATTAATGTCAACAGCAACACCAGGCCGAAGCCCACGCCGAGTTTGGTTTTGACGCTGATATTCCCCAGCTTTTCGGCTAACCAACGATACATGCTGCGAACTCCCCTGGAACAAGGCTTGGACTTATTCAAAGGTTATCGGCAGGTTGGAAACATTCTGTAGCAGCTGGCTTGCCAGCGATGGCGGTGGTGCGGTGTACATATCCGTTATTTGGGTAACGGCTGGTATTGGTTCCGCCCTTACGGCGGGTCACTTTTGGAAAAGAGCCCCAAAAGTAACCAAAAGGGCTCTTGCCCCAACACTCGGCACCTCGCATAGGCTCGGTGTGCCCGTAATCCGACAGGTATTTGGGGGGCCGCCGCCACGCGCCATCCATGGCGCGGGGCGGCTAAACCGGCATCCCTGCCGGTTTACCCCCCAAATCCCTGTCGAATTCCGGCCAGCGTGTTTGACGGGGCGCCTGAGATCAAAAGCAGGATCAAGATCAAGGTCAAGAGCGGCTCGCTTCGCACCGTGGTTAGCGCTGGGTGCTTCAGAATCGTGTAGATGCCTACATCGCCGGCATGCCGGCTCCTGCAGGGGGGTGGTATTAGAAGAGGCGGGCGAGCAGGGCGGTGACGGCGGTTTCGACGCGCAGGATGCGGGCGCCGAGTTGCACGGGTTGTAACCCGGCTTTGGCCAGCAGGTCGACTTCGTAGGGGATCCAGCCGCCTTCCGGGCCGATTGCCAGTGTCACTGGCTCATCCAGCCCACGCGGGCACGCGGGGTAATCGCCTGGGTGGCCGATCAGGCCCAAGGTGCCTTCGGTCATGGCTGGCAGGCGGTCTTCGACGAACGGTTTGAAGCGTTTTTCGATGACGATTTCGGGCAACACTGTGTCCCGTGCCTGCTCCAGGCCGAGGATCAGTTGCTCGCGAATCGCCTCGGGCTCCAGGAATGGGGTTTGCCAGAAACTTTTCTCGACCCGGTAACTGTTGACCAGCACCACCTTGGGCACGCCCATGGCGGCCACGGTTTGCAGTACCCGGCGCAGCATTTTCGGGCGTGGCAGGGCCAGCAGCAGGGTCAGCGGCAGTTTGGTGGGGGGAGGTTGGTCGAAGCTGACTTGCAGTTCGGCTTCGCGGGTTTCCAGGCGTACCAGTTGCGCATTGCCCATCAGCCCGCCGATACGGCCGACGCGCAGGCTGTCGCCAACGGCGGCGCGGTGGACTTCCTGCATGTGCACCAGGCGCCGATCACGCAGCACCACACGGTCGGCCGCGATAAAATCGGCCTCTTCGAGCAGTAGCAGGTTCACGGCTGGGTCGCTGGCGGCTGGTCGTCGTCGCGCTGGTCATCCGGGTGTTCGCCGCGCTTGCTGATCAAGCCGCTGAACAGGATGCCGATTTCGAACAGCATCCACATCGGCACGGCCAGCAGGGTCTGGGAGAAGATGTCCGGCGGCGTAAGGATCATGCCGACCACAAAGCAGCCGATGATCACGTACGGGCGGATCTTCTTCAGGTACGCCACGTTGACCACGCCGATCCATACCAGCAGCACCACGGCCACCGGGATTTCGAAGGCCACGCCAAAGGCGAAGAACAGCGTCATCACAAAGTCGAGGTAGCTGGTGATGTCGGTCATCATTTCCACGCCGGCCGGGGTGGCGGCGGCGAAGAATTTGAAGATCAGCGGGAACACCAGGAAGTACGCGAACGCCATGCCGGTGTAGAACAGCAGGATGCTCGACACCAGCAACGGCACGGCGATGCGCTTCTCATGCTTATACAGGCCCGGCGCGATAAAGCCCCAGATCTGGTGCAGGATCACCGGGATCGCCAGGAACAGCGAGACCATCATGGTCAGCTTCAGCGGCGTGAGGAACGGCGATGACACATCGGTGGCGATCATCGTCGCACCGGCCGGCAGGTACTGGCGCAGCGGCGTGGAGACGAAGGTGTAGATCTGCTGGGTAAAGGCGAACAACCCGGCAAAGATGATGAAGATGGCCGCTACGCAACGCAGCAGGCGGGTTCGCAGCTCGGTGAGGTGCGAGACCAGCGGCATATGCTGGTCGTTTTCCGGTTTATCAGCGCTCATGGGGCTCGCGGCGGCAATGTAGGGTCATGGGGCGCGGGCGACGCAACAGGCGTCGGCGCAGGCTCGGTGGGCGCGGTCGGTGCCACGGGGGCGGCTTCGGCAACAGGCGCGATGCTGTTTTGGGCCACAGGCTCTGCCGGTTTGGCGGGCTCCTGCACCGGTGACAGAATCTTGCGGGCTTCCTGCTCCAACGAAAGGATGTGCTCGTTGTGAAGTTGCCGGCGGATCTCGTCGGCGCCGATTTCCCGTTCAACTTCCTGTTTGATGGCGTTGAAACTGCGTTTCAGGCGCCCGATCCACAGGCCGGCCGTGCGTGCAGCACCGGGCAGGCGTTCCGGCCCCAGTACCAGCAGGGCCACGAGGCCGACGAGGAGCAGTTCAGAGAAGCTGATACCAAACATTAGTCAGTGCTCACGAGTCTTTGCGGGTCGGCTCTTCGACTTTCTCAGCCTGCACGTCGAAGGTGCGACGCTCGGTGATCGGCTGGGTGGCCTGCGGGTGCACAGGCTGGGCCGGAGGCACAGGGTTGGCAGCTGGGTCGGCAGGTTTTTCGTCATCGTTCATGGCTTTGCGAAAGCCCTTGATCGACTCGCCCACGTCAGTGCCCAGGTTCTTGAGTTTCTTGGTGCCGAACACCAGTACCACCACCACCAGAATGACGATCCAGTGTTTCCAGTCAAAAATGCCCATGCTGCAAATCCTCTAGTCTTAGTTATTCAGGCGGACGGGCGCGAAGCCTTTTCGGCATGCCCGGACAATCCGAAGCGACGGTCCAGTTCATCCAGCACAGCCTGTGGGTGCTGCCCCAGTTGGGCGAGCATGACCAGGCTATGGAACCACAAGTCGGCGGTCTCGTAGATGACATCGCTGCAATCACCGCTGATCTGCGCGTCCTTGGCGGCGATGATGGTCTCGACGGATTCTTCGCCGAGTTTTTCCAGGATCTTGTTCAAGCCCTTGTGGTACAGGCTGGCGACGTAGGAGCTGTCGGCATCTGCGCCTTTGCGGTCTTCCAGCACCTGGGCCACGCGGTTCAGGGTATCGCTCATGTCTAGTGTCCTGCCGAGTAGATGGCGTGCGGGTCTTTGAGCACCGGTTCCACGACTTTCCATTCGCCGTTCTCGAACACGCGATAGAAGCAGCTGTGACGGCCGGTGTGGCAGGCGATGTCGCCGATCTGCTCGACCATGAGGATCACCACGTCGGCGTCGCAGTCGATGCGCATCTCGTGCAGGGTCTGCACGTGCCCGGACTCTTCGCCCTTGCGCCACAGTTTGCCACGCGAGCGTGACCAGTAGATGGCGCGCTGCTCAGTGGCGGTGAGGCTCAGGGCCTCGCGGTTCATCCAGGCCATCATCAATACGCGCCCGGTCTTGTAGTCCTGGGCAATGGCCGGCACCAGGCCGTCGCTGTCCCACTTGATCTCGTCCAGCCAGTCTTTCATGTTCGGCTCCGGCAATTTGCGACAGTGTATAACCGGATTGGCTATCGACGCACGATCAGATAAACACCCACGGCGACCATGATGCCGGCCGGCCAGTGGCCCAGTTGGTTCAGCGGGCCACCGATGGCGAGCATCACCCCGCCCACCAGGTGCGCAGCACCCAGCAGGCGCAGGAACCAGTCATCCTTGCGCTGCTTCCAGGGCGGCGCCGGGTCCTTGGCGTGGGGCTGGGACATGCGCTCCAGCAGGTCGCGGGTCATGTTGGCCAGGTGCGGCAGTTGTTCCATCTGGCTGTGCAGGTTGCCCAGCACGGTTTTCGGGCTCATCCGCTCGCGCATCCAACGCTCCAGGAACGGCTGGGCGGTGTTCCACAGGTCGAGGTCCGGGTACAGCTGGCGGCCCAGGCCTTCGATGTTCAGCAAGGTTTTTTGCAGCAGCACCAACTGTGGCTGCACTTCCATATTGAAGCGCCGCGCAGTCTGGAACAGGCGCATCAGCACCTGGCCGAATGAAATATCTTTTAATGGTTTTTCAAAGATCGGCTCGCACACGGTGCGGATCGCGGCTTCGAATTCGTTGAGCTTGGTTTCCGCCGGCACCCAGCCCGAATCGATGTGCAATTGCGCCACGCGGCGGTAGTCACGCTTGAAGAAGGCGAACAGGTTGCGGGCCAGGTAGTCCTGGTCTTCCGGGGTCAGGCTGCCGACGATGCCGCAGTCGATCGCGATGTACTGCGGGCTCCACGGGTTGACGGTGCTGACAAAGATATTGCCTGGGTGCATGTCGGCGTGGAAGAAACTGTCGCGGAATACCTGGGTGAAGAAGATCTCCACGCCGCGTTCGGCGAGCATCTTCATGTCGGTGCGCTGGTCGGCCAGGGTTGCGAGGTCAGTGACCTGTACGCCGTAGATGCGCTCCATCACCAGCACTTTCGGGCGGCACCAGTCCCAATACACTTGCGGCACGTACAGCAGCGGCGAGCCTTCGAAGTTGCGCTTGAGCTGGCTGGCATTCGCCGCTTCGCGCAGCAGATCGAGTTCGTCGTAGATGGTTTTTTCGTAGTCGGCGACCACGTCCACCGGGTGCAGCAGGCGCGCATCGGCAGAGAAGCGCTCGGCAGCGCGGGCGAGGATGAACAGCCAGGCCAGGTCCTGGCCGATGATCGGCTTGAGGCCGGGGCGAATCACCTTCACCACCACTTCTTCGCCGGTCTTGAGTTGCGCTGCGTGCACCTGTGCGACCGACGCCGAGGCCAGAGGGTCGACGTCGAAGCGGCTGAACACGTCGCTGATCTTCTTGCCCAGTTGCTCCTCGATAAGCTTCATCGATTGCTGGGAGTCGAACGGCGGCACACGGTCCTGCAACAGCATCAACTCGTCCGCGATGTCTTCAGGCAGCAGGTCGCGGCGGGTGGAGAGGATCTGCCCGAACTTGATGAAGATCGGCCCCAGGTCCTGCAACGCCAGGCGCAGGCGCGCGCCACGGCTCAGTTCCAGCTGTTTGCGCGGGAACCAGCGCCACGGCAATACATAACGTACAGCGAGCAGGAACCACGGCAGGGGCAGGGCGAACAGCAGGTCATCGAGGCGGTAGCGGATTACGACGCGCTGGATACGAAACAAACGGCGGACGGCGAGCAGCTTCATGCGTTATCGCTTGGATCAAGGGAACGGCTCAGGCGCTCGAAGCGGGCCTCAAGGCGTTCCAGGTCGATTTTGGCCTTGTCGAGTTCACGAAAGCGCGCTTGCGCTTCTCGTTCTCCGACCAGGGTGCGCGATTCTTCGCTCAGGTATTCGGCAAGGTTCTGGTTGAGGCTGGCAAACCCCTGCTGGTACCAACGCGAGCGGCTGCGCAGGTGCCCGCTGATCAACTGGGTGGCCACCGGGCCGATCCAGCGGGACAGCTCGTATTCCCAGTCCAGTTCCAGGTCTTGCAGTACGGCGGCCAGGTCCATCAGCACCGAACTGTCGCCTTCCAGCTCCACTTCGTCGCTGTGCAGGATGGCGGTCTTGTTGCGGCTCAGGGCCAGGTGCAACAGGCTCGAAGCCGGCGCACGCAGGGTGCAGTCGGCGTCGGCGGCCCATTGGGTCGCGAGCATCAGGCCTTCATCGCTGGGCAGGATAAACAGCTGCAAGGAGGGGCTGCGGCAGTCGACGGCAATGACTTTGCCGTTGAGGTGCGCCAGCCGCGCCAGGGCGGTGCTGTCCAGGCGCAGCACACGGTTGAGGCCGTGTTCAACGCTGGCGAGAAGACCTTTGAGCAGCATCAGGGCTTGATACCACGGTGCAGGGCGACGATGCCCGAGGTCATGTTGTGGTAGGTCACGCGGTCGAAACCGGCTTCTACCATCATCGACTTCAGGGTTTCCTGGTCGGGGTGCATGCGGATCGATTCGGCCAGGTAGCGATAGCTCTCGGCGTCATTGGTGATCAGCTTGCCCATCAACGGCATGAAGGCAAAGGAATAGGTGTCGTAGACCTTTGACATCAGTGCATTGGTCGGCTTGGAGAACTCCAGCACCAACAGGCGTCCGCCCGGCTTGAGCACGCGCAGCATCGAGCGGATCGCGTCCTCCTTGTGGGTCACGTTGCGCAGGCCGAAGGCGATGGTCACACAGTCGAAATGGTTGTCTGGAAACGGCAGCTTTTCAGCGTCGGCCTGGACGAACTCAATATTGCCGGCCACACCCTTGTCGAGCAGGCGGTCACGGCCGACCTTGAGCATCGAACCGTTGATGTCCGCCAAGACTACCTGGCCGGTAGGCCCGACAAGCTTGGAGAACTTGGCTGCCAGGTCGCCTGTGCCGCCGGCGATGTCCAACACGCGGTTGCCGGTGCGAACACCCGACAGCTCGATGGTGAACCGCTTCCACAGGCGATGCATGCCGCCCGATAGCACGTCGTTCATCAGGTCGTACTTGGCCGCAACGGAATGGAACACCTCAGCGACTTTTTCCGCCTTTTGGCTTTCCGGGACGTTCTTGAAGCCGAAGTGAGTGGTGGGTTCGGCATCGCTGCCTTTGCGCTGATCAGTCATATCGCTGTCACCAAAAGAGAATGCGGGACATGATAATCCCCACGACCTGCTTTGTCTTGGCAAGGCTGAAGGTAAGATGGGGGGTCACCGAGACCTTTTGCCGCATCGAAGGTATCCAAGTCCCTATAAAGAGGAGTCATTGCAATGGCCCGTATAACCGTTGAGCGCGCACATTCCCTGGGTAAAGAAGGCGCGCGGGCAAAGGCCGACAAGTTGGCGCACAAACTCAAGGAACAATATGGCCTGGAGCCGTCGTGGTCCGGCGATACCTTGAACCTCAAGCGTTCGGGGGTTAAAGGCACTGTAGTAGTCGCCGACGATTCACTGCGCATTGATGTGGAACTGGGCCTGTTGATGTCGGCCATGAGTGGCACCATCAAGTCCGAAATCGAAAAAGCCCTGGATAAGGCCTTGGCCTGACCGTTGTTCTTAGGGTGCCGATTCTAATTTTCCAGCCTACTTTGTGCCCAAGCCCTCAACTCCTGTGGGCCGTTCCTCCCCCCTATTCTGCGTGAGGTGCACCATGGCCAAAGTTATCCTGAAGAAAAAAATCGACGCCCCGACCACTACTCTGAGCGACGTTAAATCCTACGCCCGCAAGATCTGGCTGGCGGGTCTTGGTGCCTACGCCAAGGTTGGAAGCGAGGGCGGCGACTACTTCAAAGAGCTGGTTAAAACTGGTCAACATGTTGAAAGTAAAGGCAAAAAAGTTGCAGTTGAACAACTTGAGGCCGCCAACAGTCAGATTGATCAAGTAAAGAGTAATGTCTCCGCCGTCAAAGGTCTGGTAGAAGTTCAGCTGGATAAAGTTGAAAAAGCTTTTGATACTCGTGTTGCCAGTGCCTTGAATCGAATCGGCATTGCGTCTAAACATGACGTTGAGACACTCTCTGCTAAGCTCGAAGAGCTGACGACATTGCTAGAACGTGTCGCGCGTAAACACTAAGGAGACATCGGGATGGCTGTTAAAAAGACTACTCAGAAAGAAGGCAGCTCGTGGGTCGGGGAAGTTGAAAAATATTCCCGTAAGATCTGGCTTGCTGGTTTAGGCGTGTACTCGAAGGTTAGCAGTGACGGCGGCAAGTACTTCGAGACTTTGGTCAAGGACGGCGAGAAGGCCGAGAAGTTGACCAAAACCACGGTTGGTAAAAAAGTTGAAGCGGCCAAGGCAACTGCCGGTTCCGCCAAGTCGAGCATTTCTGACACGTGGGGCAAGTTGGAAGAAACTTTCGACAAGCGCCTTAACAGTGCCATTTCGCGACTGGGTGTGCCGAGCAAGGCTGAACTGAAAACGCTGCACAGCAAGGTCGATACCCTGACCAAGCAAATTGAGAAACTTACCGGCGCTAAAGTGGCTCCAGCGAAAACGGCTGCGGCTAAACCTGCTCCCAAGCCTGCCGCTAAAACCGCCGCCGCCAAACCTGCTGCCAAAACAGCAGCCAAGCCTCTGGTAAAAGCGGCTGCCAAGCCGGCTTCCAAACCTGCGGCCAAGGCGCCGGCCAAAGCAGCTGCTAAACCAGCCGCCAAGCCAGCCGCCAAAACTGCAGCTGCCAAGCCGGCCGCCAAGCCTGCTTCCAAACCGGTCGCGGCTAAAGCGGCTGCCAAGCCTGCTGCTAAACCAGCGGCTAAACCCACCGCCAAGGCCGCCGCCAAACCGGCTGCCAAGCCAGCGGCCAAAACAGCAGCTGCCAAACCCGCTGCCAAACCGGCCGCTGCGAAGCCTGCAGCCAAGCCGGCCGCCGCGAAACCGGCCGCCAAGCCTGCCGCAGCCAAGCCTGCGGCAAAACCAGCCGCCGCCAAGAAGCCAGCGGTCGCGAAAAAACCAGCAGCACCCAAGCCAGCTGTTGCGGCCAAGCCGGCAACTACCGCGCCAACCGCTTCCACAGCCAACTCGGTGTCCGCACCGACCCCTGCTGCTGTGACCCCGACTGCGACGCCGGCAACCCCGACGCCATCCAGTCAGTCCTGATTTTTCCCAGGACGCAAAAAATGCCCGGCCTGCAAAGGCCGGGCATTTTTATGTGTGGGAGCAAGCCCCACATTTCTAGGCGGGGTCATCCAGGTATTTCAGCGCAAACTTCTCAGTTGCCTGCCGCGCCGGCGGCAGCAAGTGCGGCGCTACCAGCATCATGATCTGGTAGACCACGACCTGCACTTCACTTTCGCGGTCAAGAATCCGTTGGTAGTCCAGGGAGAACAGCAGCGTCATAGTGATCTGCTCCACCAACTGCCCCAACGCCTGAGTGCTGCTGACCAGTTGGCCCGCCGTCTTCAGCCGTGCCAGCAAAGAGGCCAGGGTACGTTTGAGCGCCGTCAGCAGGTTGCGAATGCCCTTGGCCAGCTTCGGTAAGCGCCCCGCCAGGTTCGACAGGTCCTGGAACAGAAACCGGTAATGCGCCATGCGCTCGACGATCAGGTGCAGGAACAGCCAGTAGTCCTCGGCTTCCAGTTGCGCGTCGGCCGGTGGATCAAGCAGGGGCGCCAGCTCATTCTGAAAACGCTCGAACAAGCCGAGTACCAGCGGCTCCTTGCCATGGAAGTGGTAGTAGAGGTTGCCGGGGCTGATCCCCATTTCATTGGCCACCTCCATGGTCGACACGTTCGGTTCACCCTTGTGGTTGAACAACTGCAGGGCACATTCAAGGATACGGTCGCGCGTCTTCATCCAGTCTTCTTAATGTGATCGTTGAGCTCAGCGCACGCGCACATAAGTGCCCGGCGCCGCTTCCATCGGTGGGTAGTTCTGGTTGCCAGGGCGGTGAGTGTTTCGCGTTGCACGCCAGAGCGCTGCTGGATCCACTCCAGCCACTGCGGCCACCAACTGCCTTCGACGTGGTTGGCGTCGTAATACCAGGCGCGCGGATCGCTGCTCAGCTTGGGATTCTCGACATAGTTGGCCTTGGGGTTGCCCGGCGGGTTGAGGATGCTCTGGATGTGCCCGCTGTTGGACAGCACGAAGCGCCGCTCGCCGCCGAGCAATTGGGTGGAGCGGTACACCGCATCCCACGGCGTGATGTGGTCGTTGATCCCGGCCACGCTGAAACTGTCCACGGTGACCTTTTGCAAATCGATGGGCGTGCCGCAGACCTCCAGGCCGCCGGGATGGCTGAGCGGGTTGTGCTTGAAGAAGTCCAGCAGGTCGCCATGCAGCGCGGCGGGCAGGCGTGTGTTGTCGTTGTTCCAGTACAGGATGTCGAAGGCCGGCGGCTCTTTGCCCAACAGGTAGTTGTTGATCCAGTAGTTCCAGATCAGGTCATTGGGGCGCATCCAGGCGAATACCTTGGCCATGTCGCGACCGTCGAGCACGCCTTGCTGGTAGGAGCGGCGCTTGGCGGCTTCCAGGGTCTGTTCGTCGGCGAACAGCGTGGCGGGGCTGTCTATCTGGCTGTCCAGCAGGCTCACCAGGTAACTGGCACTGGAGATGCGCCGCAACTGGCGCTTGGCTTGCAGGTGGCCTTGCAACGCGGCGATGGTCAGGCCACCGGCGCAGGCGCCCATCAGGTTGACTTCACGAGCACCGGTGATCGCGCGGCAGACGTTGAGCGCTTCTTCCAGCGCTGCCACGTAGGTGGAGAGGCCCCATTCGCGATGGCGCACATCCGGGTTGCGCCAACTGACCATGAACGTTTGCAGGCCGCTCTTGAGGGCGTATTGCACAAAGCTGTTGGCCGGGCTCAGGTCGAAAATGTAGTACTTGTTGATTTGCGGCGGCACGATCAGCAGCGGCTTGGCGTACTGTTTTTCGCTCATGGGCTTGTACTGGATCAGCTCCAGCAGCTCATTGCGAAACACCACCGAGCCCGGCGTGGTGGCTACGGTCTTGCCGACCTCGAAAGCGTGCTTGCTGACCTGGCGTGGGAGGCCATTGTTGTGCAGCAAATCTTCGAACAGGTTGCTGACACCGCGCACCACGCTGTTGCCACCGGAGTTGAGCAGCTCCTTGATCGCCAGGGGATTGAGCAAGGTATTGGAGGGGGAGACGGCATCATTGAGCAGGGCGAAGGCAAAATGCGCACGGGCCCGGTCGTCGGCGCTCATCGCGCTGTCATCGATCCAGTGACGCGTTTGTTTCTGCCAGCTCAGATAGGCTTGCAGGCTGCGGCGGTACAGCGGGTTGAGCGCCCAGGTGGGATCGCTGAAGCGGCTGTCGTTGGGGTTGGGCGCATGCACGGTTTCACCCAGCAGCACGCGGCCCAACTGGCCGCCCAAGGCCATGGCATGGCGGGCGGTATGCAAGGGGTTGCGCAAGCCGTGGGCGGCGACGCTGCGCAGGGTCGACAGCAAATCCCGGCCGCGCAGGCCGGTGATTGCATTTTGCGCATTGATGAACGCGGCGGGGGTGGGGGCCGGGTTCGTCACGGGTCTTTCTCGCATGAGCCAACACTCCTTCGTCAAGCCATCAAACAGGCACGCCAATTCAGAACCATAGTCGGTTCCTGGCAAGTTGCGCGGCGGTGCAGTCCTTACACGGCCGGTCGCGGGTGAATCACCGCGCGCATGCGCTCCTCTTCGAGAAACTTCATGATGATCGGCGCCACGGCTTCGGCCCGGGTGATCAAGAACAAGTGACCGTCATCGATGATGTGCAACTGTGCATTGGGAATGCGCCACGCGAGCATGCGCATGTTGATCAGCGGGATCAGCGGGTCGTCGTCGCCGGCCAGCACCAGGGTGGGTTGGCGGATCTTGTGCAGCCAGTGGATGCTGGTCCAGCCCAACCCCGCGAACAGTTGCCAGTAATAGCCCAGCTTGCCGGCCGAGCGCACTTTGCTCGCATGTTCGGCGGCCAGTTTCGAGTCGCGGCGGAACGAGCCGCCGTAGATCATCGGCGCGATGCGCACCACATGCGACGGTTGAATGTAGCGGCGCGGGCTGGCCATCAGCCAAAGCACCTTGGGCTTGCCCGGCACCATCACCGCCCCCGCTGCCGTGGCTGCCAGGATCAGCTTCTTGCAACGTTCCGGGTAGTCGTAGGCAAACTGCTGCGCCAACGCGCCGCCCCAAGACACGCCCACCGCATTTACCTGGCCATAGTCCAGGTAATCGAGCATGCGTGCGGTCAGTTTCGCCAGGCCGGGAAAGCGGTAGGGCCGGTTCGGCGTCGATGAACCGCCCACGCCGGGTACATCGAAGGCGATCACTTCCAGGTCCGGGTCCAGTGCCTGGACGAACGGAAACACCAGTTCAAGGTTGGCGCCGATGCCATTGAAGATCAGCAGCGGCGTCAAGTGAGGCTTGCCCGGGCGCACCGCCGTGCGGATGGTCTGGCCATCCAGGTCGATGGTGCGAAAGATGAACGGTTGCGGCATGGGAAAGCCCTGTAGGTAATATCGATACCCTTTGTAGGAGCCGACTTGCCGGCGATGGCGGTCTTGAGGGCCTCATCGCCGGCAAGCCGGGCTCCTGCAGTGGGTTAGCGTTCATGCACATAAGTCCCTGGCGCCGCTTCGGCCGCGCCATAGGTTTTGTTACCCAAACTTGTCGGCGCTTTCTTCAACTTACCCGCCCGCTCCGCCTGCCAGGCCTGCCAATGCAGCCACCACGAGTCAGTGTGCTTGGTGGCATTCTCCTGCCATTCCAGCGGTTTCGCCGTCAGGCTGTCACTGGTCTGGTAGCGCGCCTTGGGGTTGCCCGGCGGGTTGAGGATGCTCTGGATATGCCCGCTGCTGGACAGCACGAACTCGACCTTGCCACCAAACAACTGCGCTGACTTGTAGCAAGACTGCCACGGCGTGATGTGGTCGTTGGTACCGGCCAGTGAGTAAATATCAGCAGTGACCTGCTTGAGATCGATGGGCGTGCCGCACACTTCCAGGGCGTTGGCGCGCACCAATGGGTTGTTTTTGAACAGTTCGATCAGGTCGCCGTGAAAGGCTGCCGGCAAGCGTGTGGTGTCGTTGTTCCAGAACAGGATGTCGAACACCGGCGGCTCGTTGCCCAGCAGGTAGTTGTTCACCCAGTAGTTCCAGATCAGGTCGTTGGGGCGCATCCAGGCGAATACCTTGGCCATGTCGCGGCCTTCCAGTACGCCGGCCTGGTAGGAATGGCGCTTGGCGGCTTCCAGGGTTTGCTCGTCGACGAACAGCGCCACCTGGGTGTCCAGCGTCGTGTCGAGCACGCTCACCAGCAGGGTCAGGGCGTTGACCTTCTTCTCCCCCAGCGCCGCGTAGTGGCCCAGCAGGGCGGTGCAGGTGATGCCACCGGAGCAGGCGCCAAGCATATTCACGTCTTTGCTGCCGGTAATCGCCGTGACCACGTCGACCGCTTCCTTGAGCGCCTCGATATAGGTCGACAGGCCCCACTCGCGCTGAGCCTTGGTCGGGTTACGCCAACTGACGATAAAAGTTTGCTGGTTATTGCGCAGGCAGAAGCGCGCCAGGCTCTTCTCCGGGCTCAGGTCGAATACATAGAATTTGTTGATCTGCGGCGGCACCACCAGCAGCGGGCGTTCGTGCACCTGTTCGGTGATCGGCTTGTACTGGATCAGCTCCAGCACATCGTTGCGAAACACCACCGCGCCTTCGGTGGTGCCCAGGGTCTTGCCCACTTCAAAGGCGCCCATGTTGACCTGGCTCGGCATGCCGCCGTTGTGCACCATGTCCTTGGCCAGGTGGGACAGGCCATCGAGCAGGCTCTTGCCGCCGGTCTCGAAGAAGCGTTTGACCGCCGCCGGGTTAGCCGCGCTGTTGGTGGGGGCCATGGCTTCGGTCATCAGGTTGATCACGAAGTGGCCGCGGCTGATGTCCTGTTCCGACAGGTTGCTGTCGCCGATCCAGTCGTGCAGTTCCTTGCGCCACGCCAGGTAGGTTTGCAGATAACGTTTGTAGAGCGGGTTCTGGCTCCAGGCCGGGTCACTGAAGCGGCGGTCGTCGCTTTCGGGTACCAGCGCCGACTTGCCGAACATCACGTTCTTGAGTTCGACGCCAAAGTGGGCGACGTGCTTGACGCTGTGCAACGGTTGCTTGATGGCTTGGGTCAGCACCATCTTCGCCGAGGCGAGTAAATCCTTTTTACGTAACGCGATGATCGGGTTGAGCCCCAGGGTGTTTTCCGAGGCCTGGCGTTTCAAGTCATCGTTGTTCTTGTTACTCATCTACGACGCTCCATTGTCCGAAAGACGAGTACCGGGTACCGCTGCGCACCAAGTTTCGATACACAACACAAGCCTGGTACTGCGACTCGGGTGACCGTTGATACCGCATCGTCAAATGCAGGGAACTTGCCAGTTCCATTGGTTACCCGAGTTTAATTTTTTTCGCAAGCGGGCCAATCGTTGGCCACAAGAGAAGGCATTCAAGCAGATGAAATTAGAAAATGCCCTCTAAAGAGCGAGAGGCTTGGGCTAGAGCATCAGCCGTACGATCGACTCACTCGGATCGCGGGTTTTGCCGGCGGCTTTGAGCTCGGCCAAGTAATCGGCCCACAGCGCGTCCTGACGCACGGCCAGCTGATAGAGGTAGTCCCAGGTGAACAGTCCACTGTCATGCCCGTCGTCGAAGGTCAATTTCAGTGCGTATTGGCCGGCCGGTTCAACCTGGGTCAACCGAACGTTGAGCTTGCCGAATTGCAGGATGGGTTTGCCGTGGCCCTGGACCTCGGCGGAAGGCGAGTGGGTGCGCAGCAGCTCGGCAGGCAGTTGGTACACCTCGTCGGGCCCATAGGTGAGGCCGAGGGTGTTGGAGGTTTTGTGCAG
This sequence comes from Pseudomonas sp. AC112, assembly GCF_979253545.1. Taxonomy (NCBI): domain Bacteria; kingdom Pseudomonadati; phylum Pseudomonadota; class Gammaproteobacteria; order Pseudomonadales; family Pseudomonadaceae; genus Pseudomonas; species Pseudomonas sp. AC112. The sequence continues at coordinate 1,810,260 of NZ_CEEDCM010000001.1, read as the reverse complement.
GTTTACAGCCGTGGGAAATTTCGACATTGGAGAACCGCCCAGAAATAGTCCTGAAGGAACCGGCTTCAAACTGTGGGAGCAGGCTTGCTCGCGAAAGCGGTGTGCCAGTCAGCACATCTGTTACTGATACACCGCATTCGCGAGCAAGCCCGCTCCCACAATAAAGCAAAGCGGTCCTGCGTGAGGCTTACAGGATATAACGAGACAGGTCTTCGTTCTGCGCCAATTCGCCCAAGTGGCTGTTGACGTAATCCGCATCGATCTTGATCACTTCGCCATTTTGCGCACCGGCCAGGTCGCCGGCACTGAAGGACACTTCCTCCAGCAAACGCTCCAGCAAGGTGTGCAGGCGACGCGCACCGATATTCTCGGTCTTCTCGTTGACCTGCCAGGCGATCTCCGCCAGGCGCTTGATGCCGTCGGGCTGGAACTCGATGCCCAGGCCTTCGGTTTTCAGCAGCTCACGGTATTGCTCGGTGAGCGACGCGTGTGGCTCGCTGAGGATGCGTTCGAAGTCGCCTGGGGTCAGCGCCTTGAGTTCCACGCGGATCGGCAGGCGGCCTTGCAGCTCCGGCACCAGGTCGCTTGGCTTGCTCAGGTGGAATGCACCGGAGGCGATAAACAGGATGTGGTCGGTCTTGACCATGCCCAGCTTGGTGTTCACGGTGCAGCCTTCGATCAGCGGCAGCAGGTCGCGCTGCACGCCTTCACGGGATACATCCACACCGCCGGAGTTACCGCGCTTGGCGACCTTGTCGATTTCGTCGATAAACACGATGCCGTGCTGCTCGACCGCTTCCAGGGCCTTGGCCTTGAGTTCTTCCTCATTCACCAGGCGCCCGGCTTCTTCGTCGCGCACCAGTTTCAGCGCTTCCTTCACCTTGAGCTTGCGGCTTTTCTTCTTGCCCTTGCCCATGTTGGCGAACAGGTTCTGCAACTGGCTGGTCATTTCTTCCATGCCAGGCGGAGCAGAGATGTCGACGCCGGAGACTTCGGCGACTTCGATCTCGATTTCCTTGTCGTCCAGCTGGCCCTCACGCAGGCGCTTGCGGAACAGCTGGCGGGTGTTGGAGTCCGAGGCCGGTGCGGCGTCTTCGTTGAAGCCCATGCGTGCCGGTGGCAGCAGGGCATCGAGGATACGTTCTTCGGCGGCGTCTTCGGCGCGGTGGCTGACCTTGGTCATTTCCTGTTCGCGCAGCAGCTTCAGGGCGGCATCGGCCAGGTCACGAATGATCGACTCGACGTCGCGGCCCACGTAGCCCACTTCGGTGAACTTGGTGGCTTCGACCTTGATAAACGGCGCGTTGGCCAGCTTGGCCAGGCGACGGGCGATCTCGGTTTTACCGACGCCGGTCGGGCCGATCATCAGGATGTTCTTCGGCGTTACTTCAACGCGCAGTTCTTCGGGCAGTTGCATCCGGCGCCAGCGGTTACGCAGCGCAATGGCAACGGCGCGCTTGGCATCGTCCTGGCCGATGATATGGCGGTTGAGTTCATGGACGATTTCGCGGGGAGTCATGGACATAGTGTTTGGCGGCCTCAAGCGGGAATAAGCCTACGGCTTACTCAGCGAGGTCCTGCTCCTCAATGGTCTGGTTGTGGTTGGTGAACACGCAAATATCGCCGGCAATGCCCAGGGCCGTCTCGACGATTTCGCGGGCCGACAGGTCGGTCTTCTTCAACAGTGCGCTGGCTGCCGCCTGGGCGTAGCCACCGCCGGAACCCATGGCGATCAGGCCATGTTCGGGCTCAACCACATCGCCGTTACCGGTGATGATCAGGGAAGCGTCTTTGTTGGCAACCGCCAGCATGGCTTCCAGGCGGCTGAGGGAGCGGTCGGTGCGCCATTCTTTGGCAAGTTCGACCGCAGCGCGCACGAGGTGGCCCTGATGTTTTTCAAGCTGGCCTTCGAAACGCTCGAAGAGGGTGAAGGCGTCGGCGGTCGCGCCGGCAAAGCCTGCGAGCACCTGGCCGTGGTACAGGCGACGCACTTTCTTGGCGTTGCCTTTCATCACGGTATTACCCAGGGAAACCTGGCCGTCGCCGCCCATGACGACTTTGCCGTGGCGACGTACTGAAACGATGGTGGTCAAGGGGAGAGTCTCCACGCAGCGGGGCGAAAATGCCCTGATGAAAACTCATATGGGGGTGGCGGGGGGGATTTCAACCGCGGGGGCAGTGTGCGGACGAGTGGTGTTTATCTTTCTGACACGCCGCAAAACAAAATGTGGGAGCGGGCTTGCTCGCGAATGCGGTGGGTCAGTCGCCGAAAATATTGACTGAAATACCGCTTTCGCGAGCAAGCCTGCTCCCACATGGGGCCTGCTGCGCTCTTAGGCTCAGCGACTCTGGCGTTGTTGTAACAACAGGTTGCTAAAGCCCGCGCCAGCCAGTTGTTTCTGCGCCACAGTCAGCTGTTCTCGGTTGCTGAACGGCCCCACCAGCACGCGATACCAGGTCGCATCCTTCACCGTGCCGGACTCCACCGTCACCGACTGGCCGAGCAGAATGATCTGCGCCCGCACGCGATCCGCATCCGCCTGTTTCGGGAACGAACCCGCTTGCAGGAAGAACTTGGTCACGGGTGCGGCCTTGGTCTCGGCAACCGGCGGGGCCGGCGGCGGGGTGATCCCGGCCAGTGCGGCCTGGGCGCGTGCCGTGTCGATTTTCGCCGCTTCGGCAGGGGTGACTGGCGTGGTCGGCACTTGTGGCGTCGGCAGGGTTTTCTCTGGCACGGCGTCAGGCGGCACGATCACTTCCGATTCCGGCAGCAGCGTATAGAAGTCGTATTTCGGCTTCACCGGTGCGGTCGGGCTTGGCGCAGTCTTGTTGGCTTCGGCCATTTTCGTGGCCTTCTGCTGTTCCTGCTTGACCCGTTTGACGTCATCGCCCTTGCCCGGATCCAGTTTCATCAGGAACACAATAAACGCGCCGACGGTGAGGCCGATGGCCATCCACAACCAGCCCGGGATCGGCTTCTTCGCCGGGGCCTGGTAGCGGCTGGCGCCGCGCTTGGGTGCGGGTTTTTTCTTGGCAGCCAACTTACATACGCTCCAGAGTTTCCAGGCCCAACAGCTCGAGGCCTTGCTTGAGGGTCCGTCCAGCCAGTGCAGCCAAGCGCAGGCGGCTTTGCTTCTGGGCTTCGTCGTCGGCGGTCAGGATCGGGCAGTTCTCGTAGAAGCTGGAGAACAGGCCGGCGACTTCGTACAGGTAGGTGCACAGGATGTGCGGCGTGCCTTTCTCACCGACGCTGTTCAGCACTTCGCCGAATTGCGCCAGCTTGGCGGCCAGCTCTTGTTCATGGGGGGCATCCAGCACGATCTGGCCTTCAACTTCGCTGAAATCCTTGCCCAGCTTGCGGAACACGCCGGCCACACGGGTATAGGCGTACAGCAGGTAGGGTGCGGTGTTGCCTTCGAAGTTGAGCATCAGCTCGAAGTTGAAGCTGTAGTCGCTGGTGCGGTGCTTGGACAGGTCGGCGTATTTCACCGCGCCAATGCCCACCACGCGGGCGATGTTGCGCAGGTCGGCCTCGGCCAGCTCCGGGTTCTTTTCCTTCACCAGGCTGTAGGCACGTTCCTGGGCTTCGGTCAGCAGGTCGATCAGCTTCACGGTGCCGCCGTCACGGGTCTTGAACGGGCGGCCATCGGCGCCGTTCATGGTGCCGAAGCCCATGTGCTCCATGTGCATCGGGTGAGTGACGAAACCGGCGCGGCGCGCCACTTCGAACACCTGCTGGAAGTGCAGCGCCTGGCGTTGGTCAACAAAATACAAGGCGCGATCGGCCTTGAGCACGCCACTGCGGTAGCGCACGGCCGCCAGGTCGGTGGTGGCATAGAGGTAGCCGCCATCGGCCTTGACGATGATCACCGGCAGCGGCTCGCCGTCGGCGGTCTTGAATTCTTCGAGGAACACGCACTGCGCGCCGTTGCTCTCCACCAGCAGGCCTTTGGCCTTGAGGTCGTTGACCACGTTGATCAGGTCGTCGTTGTAGGCGCTTTCGCCCATCACGTCGGCCATGGTCAGCTTGACGTTGAGCAGCTCGTAGATTTCCTGGCAGTGCGACAGGGAGATCTCACGGAAGCGGTTCCACAGCGCCAGGCATTCCTTGTCACCGGCTTGCAACTTGACCACCAGGCCACGGGCGCGGTCGGCGAATTCTTCGGATTCGTCGAAGCGCTTCTTGGCGGCGCGGTAGAAGTTTTCCAGGTCCGACAGCTCGTTGCTGGTGATCGGGTTCTCTTGCAGGTAAGCCATCAGCATGCCGAACTGGGTGCCCCAGTCGCCCACGTGGTTCTGACGGATCACGGTGTCGCCGAGGAACTCCAGCACCCGCGCCACGCCGTCGCCGATGATGGTGGAGCGCAGGTGGCCCACGTGCATCTCTTTGGCCAGGTTCGGCGCCGACAGGTCAACGGCCACGCGCTGCAGCGGGCCGGCCTTGCGCACGCCGATCCTGGCATCGGCCAGGGCGGCATCCAGGCGCGAAGCCAGGGCTTGGGTGTTCTGGAAGAAGTTGATGAAGCCTGGGCCGGCGATTTCGGCCTTGGTGACGCTCTCGTCGGCAGGCAGCGCGGCGATGATTTTCTCTGCCAGGTCGCGCGGCTTCATGCCTGCGGGTTTGGACAGCATCATCGCAATGTTGCTGGCGAAGTCACCGTGGGTCTTGTCGCGGGTGTTTTCCACCTGGATCGCCGGCGACAGGCCTTCAGGCAACACACCTTCGTTGACGAGTTGGGTGAGGGCTTGTTGGATCAGCTGGCGAATGGTGTCTTTCATGGTGTTCTCTTTCGACCGCAAGCGGCGGCGCGCGATGCGCAGGTGGAAAAACTGGGCATTATCCGTGGCGAGGGCGGGCTTGCCAACCGTTCAGACCAGATGGCGGACCTGCGGGCTTCCCTCTCCAGGACGCTATCCCCCTGTAGGAGCCGGCTTGCCGGCGATAAGGCCCTTGAGAGCGATGCAACATTCAATGCCGCCATCGCCGGCAAGTCGGCTCCTACAGGGATGATTTAGTACAAATCTACCGGGTCTACATCCAATGACCATCGCACTTGCCGGCCGCTGGGCAGTTGCTCCAAGGCAAGCAACCAGCTACTTAATAGCCGATGCAGCGGTGCGCGCGAGGTTGCCTGCAAGAGTAGCTGAGCACGATAACGCCCGGCGCGGCGCTCCATAGGCGCGGGCACCGGGCCGAGCAATTCGATGCCGCTCAGACCCAGTTCGCCGAGTAAACGTTCGGCGGCGCTGCAGGCTTCATCCAGGAAACCTTCGGCCTGCCCCGGTTTATGGGCTTCGGCGCGCAACAGGGCCAAATGGGAAAAAGGCGGCAGGCCCGCGGCGCGACGTTCGCTCAGCGCCTGCTCGGCGAAGGCGAAGTAGCCTTGTTCGGTCAGTTGGATCAGCAGCGGATGGTCGGCCAAGTGGGTCTGGATGATCACCCGGCCCGGCTCTTCGGCGCGGCCCGCACGCCCCGCGACCTGCACGATCAACTGCGCCATGCGCTCGCTGGCGCGGAAGTCCCCGGAGAACAGCCCGCCGTCGGCATCCAGGATCGACACCAGGGTCACCCGTGGAAAATGGTGCCCCTTGGCAAGCATCTGCGTGCCGATGAGGATGCACGGGTGGCCTTTCTGGATGGTGGCGAACAGCTGGTTCATCGCGTCCTTGCGCGACGTGCTGTCGCGGTCGACCCGCAGCACCGGGTAATCCGGGAACAGGATGCCCAGGCGCTCTTCGGCCCGTTCGGTGCCTGCGCCGACCGGGCGCAGGTCGACTTTGCCGCACTGCGGGCAGTGGCGCGGTACACGTTCCACATGGCCGCAGTGATGGCAGCGCAGCTCGCCGTAGCGCTGGTGCACGGTCAAGCGCGCGTCGCAACGCTCGCACTCGGACATCCAGCCGCAGTCATGGCACAGCAACGTCGGCGCAAAACCACGGCGATTGAGGAACACCAGCACCTGTTGGCCGGCGGCAAGCGTCTGGCCGATGGCTTGTTGCATCGGCCCGGAAATACCGCTGTCCAGCGGGCGACTTTTAACATCCAGGCGCAGGAAACGTGGCTGCTTGGCGCCGCCCGCGCGCTCGTTCAGGCGTAGCAGGCCGTATCGACCGGTGTAAGCGTTGTGCAGGCTTTCGAGGGACGGCGTGGCCGAGCCCAGCACGATCGGGATGTCTTCCTGGCGGGCGCGCACCAGCGCCAGGTCGCGGGCGTGATAGCGCAGGCCTTCCTGCTGTTTGTAGGAGCCGTCGTGCTCCTCGTCGATGATGATCAGCCCAGGGTTTTTCATCGGCGTGAACAGCGCCGACCGGGTGCCAATAATAATGTCGGCCTCGCCATCTCGCGCGGCCAGCCATGACTCCAGGCGTTCGCGGTCGTTGACGGCCGAGTGCACCAGGGCGATACGCGCGTTGAAGCGCTGCTCGAACCGCGCCAGGGTTTGCGGGCCCAGGTTGATCTCGGGGATCAGCACCAGCGCCTGTTTACCGGCTTGCAGGGTTTCGCGGATCAACTGCAGATAGACTTCGGTCTTGCCGCTGCCGGTGACGCCGGCCAGCAGGAACGCGTGGAAACTGTCAAAGCCGGCACGAATCGCTTCGTAGGCCGCGCGTTGCTCGGGGTTCAGCGGCAGTTCCGGCTGCGCCAGCCAGTGTTCGTGGCGGGCGTCGGGCGCGTGCTTGCGGATTTCCACCTGCACCAGGCCCTTGGCGAGCAACAGGTCGAGGCTGTCTTTGCTCAGCATCAGCTTGCTTAATAGCTGGTGAGCCACGCCGTGAGGGTGCTGCGCCAGTGTGGCCAAGGCTTCACGCTGGCGCGGCGCGCGGGCAATGCGCGGGTCGTCGAGGCGCGCCCCCGGCACCATCGACCAAAAGCGCTCCTGGCGCGCTTCAGCCAGCTCGCCCTGGCGCAACAGCACGGGTAACGCCCAGCTCAGAGTGTCGCCCAGGCTGTGCTGGTAATACTGGGCGGTCCACAGGCACAGCTTGAACAGCGCAGGCGGCAGCGGTGGGGTGGCGTCAAGGATCGCCAGGGCAGGCTTGAGTTTCTCGGTCGGCACTTCGCTGTGGTCAGAAACTTCCACCAGGATGCCGATCATCTCTCGGCGTCCGAACGGCACGCGCACGCGCATGCCCGGCTGCAACTGCGCCCGCAGCACGCCGGCCGGGGCCCGGTAATCGAACAGGCGGCGCAGGGGCGAGGGCAGGGCTAGGCGCAAAATGGCGTCGGGCACGCGAGGGGTCTCATATAAAGGCAGGCGGTGGCGCAGGGGCGGGAGCCTAGCAGACAGGGGAGGGCTTGGGTATGCCACGGTTTTCTGATGAAAGGAGGTTTTCAACCGGAGGCGGCGCTTGCGCGATTGAAAAGGTCTGGTAGAATCCGCGGCCTAATTACGTGCGGTATTCGACAATAGTGTCGAGTGGCGGCACGCTAGCCCGAGGAAGTGCCATGAAAGCCGATATCCATCCAGCGTACGAAACCATCGAAGTCACCTGCAGCTGCGGCAACAAGTTCGAAACCCGTTCGAACCTGTGCAAGCCACTGGGTACTGACGTATGCAACGAGTGCCACCCGTTCTACACCGGTAAGCAGAAAACTCTGGACACCGGCGGCCGTGTACAGCGCTTCGCAGATCGCTTTGGTGCTTTCGGCAAGAAGCCTGCTGCTACTCCAGCAGAGTAAGGCTCAAAAGCCTTATGGGCTTTTGCCAGCTGTTAAAAAAGGCGTCCCTTGTGGGCGCCTTTTTTGTGCCTGGGATTTGGCTTTCAGTCGCCCAGGCCGACGTGTTTTGCCCCGCCCCGGCCGCCTTGGCCCAGGTGGAGGTGCAGCGTGTGGTGGATGGCGACACCGTACGCCTCAAGGATGGCCGCAGCGTGCGGATGATTGGCCTCAATGCGCCTGAAACCGGTAAGCGCGGTAGCGCCGACGAGCCTTACGCCGTCGCCGCCCGTCAGCGCTTGCAGGCATTGGTGGACGCCAGCGACCGTCGCGTCGGCCTGGTTGTTGGGCGCGAGCGCAAGGATCGCTACGGCCGTACCTTGGCCCACCTGTACGGCGCTGAGGGTAAGAATCTTGAGGCGCAGCTGCTGGCCGAAGGCTTGGGGTTTCAGGTGGGCGTCGCGCCCAATGTTGATCTTGTCGCCTGCCAGCAGGCTGCGGAGAACAGCGCCCGTGAGGCGCGTTTGGGTGTGTGGCGCCAGTCACCCGTACAAAGCGTGGCGCAGCTCAAGCAGTCCGGCTTTGCTTTGGTCAGCGGCCGGGTGAGCAAGATCGAACGCAATCGCGGTGGAATCTGGATCGAATTGCAGGGCTCACTGGTATTACGCATTGCACCCGAGCTTGTCCGTCAATTCGACACCGAGTGGCTCAATGGTCTGCAAGGCAAGTCAATCGAGGCCCGTGGCTGGGTGCAGGATCGCGCCAAGCGTGGCGGCCTGAAAAACGGCCAGGCGCGTTGGCTTCTGCCACTGACCGATCCCGGCATGCTCAAATCGACGCTTTAAGAAAAAAATTGTAGACATTTTTTTAGTCGATTGTGAACAGTTGAGCCCTTGTATCCCGTGGCCTTAGACCAAAGTACGGCGCTTTGGGGCCTTGACACCTGTGACTACCCAGTCTTGTGGGGACTTTACGACACGCGTATCCTCGGCGGTCCGTCGACCAACAGTAAAAGCGGAATGCCGATATGTCTGATTTGAAAACTGCCGCTCTCGAATATCATGCCCATCCTCGTCCAGGAAAGCTGAGTGTAGAGCTCACCAAGGCCACTGCCACCGCCCGTGACCTGTCGCTGGCCTACAGCCCTGGTGTTGCCGAGCCCGTACGTGAAATCGCCCGCGACCCCGAACTGGCGTACAAGTACACCGGCAAAGGCAACCTGGTTGCAGTGATTTCCGATGGCACCGCGATTCTGGGCCTGGGTAACCTCGGCCCATTGGCGTCCAAGCCAGTCATGGAAGGTAAAGGCGTACTGTTCAAGCGCTTTGCCGGCATCGACGTTTTCGACATCGAAGTCGATTCCGAAAGCCCGCAGGCTTTCATCGACACGGTCAAGCGCATTTCCATCACCTTCGGTGGCATCAACCTGGAAGACATCAAGGCACCTGAGTGCTTCGAGATCGAAAAGGCCCTGATCGAACAGTGCGACATTCCGGTATTCCACGATGACCAGCACGGCACCGCGATCGTTACTGCGGCCGGCATGATCAACGCCCTGGAAATCGCGGGCAAGACCCTGGCCGACGCACAGATCGTCTGCCTGGGCGCCGGCGCGGCGGCCATCTCCTGCATGAAGTTGCTGGTGAGCATGGGCGCCAAGCTGGAAAACATCTTCATGGTCGACAGCAAGGGCGTGGTCCAGTCCGAGCGTACCGACCTGAACCAGTACAAGGCGATGTTTGCCCACGCGACCGACAAGCGCACCCTGGCTGACGCCCTCGACGGCGCAGACGTGTTCGTCGGCCTGTCCGGCCCGAACCTGCTGAGCGCCGAAGGCCTCAAGTCCATGGCCGCCAACCCGATCGTGTTCGCCTGCTCCAACCCGGACCCAGAGATCTCGCCAGAACTGGCCCATGCCACCCGTAGCGACGTGATCATGGCCACCGGCCGTTCGGACTACCCGAACCAGGTCAACAACGTACTGGGCTTCCCGTTCATCTTCCGTGGTGCCCTGGACGTTCGCGCCAAGCGCATCAACGAAGAGATGAAAGTGGCTGCCGCCAACGCCCTGCGTGAACTGGCCAAGCTGCCAGTGCCTCAGGAAGTGTGCGACGCCTACGGCGGTATCAAGCTGGAATTCGGTCGCGAGTACATCATCCCGAAACCAATGGACAAGCGCCTGATCACCCTGATCTCCGATGCCGTGGCCAAGGCCGCCATCGAGACCGGCGTGGCCACCCTGCCGTATCCGAAGCACTACCCGCTGCAAAGCGTGGATGATGTGTTCAACGGCTAAGCCGTTGTAGCGCACCCACAAAAAGCCCCGGCTCTTGCGAGTCGGGGCTTTTTTGTGGCGGATCTCTTTGTGCAGGGCAGGCTTGCTGTGCTGGTCAGGCTTGCTGTGGTGAGCAGGCCTTTGTGGTGAGTGGGCTTGCCCCGCGCTGGGCTGCGAAGCAGCCCTAAAACCTGCCAACGCGTTTCAACTGGATGAATGCGATACTTGCATTAGGGCCGCTTCGCGCCCCAGCGCGGGGCAAGCCCGCTCACCACAAAAGCCCGTTCACCACGATAAGCCCTGGTTCCAACCTCAGAACAGATCGATCGGCGCCGCCTCATCCGCCGGCAGCGGGCTGCCCGGCGCAACGCCATTGCCCAGCTCATTGACCGACGGCGGCGTATCTTCGCTCTTGAACAATTCGAAGTATGCATTCGGCGTGCTTGGCGAGGCCGCACGGCCACTGACCGGGTCGATGCGCAGGCTGAGGATGCCTTCCGGCTCCGGCTGCGTGTGCGGCGGCTTGTCCTTCAAGGCCGCGCCCATGTAGCTCATCCAGATCGGCAGCGCGACGGTACCGCCGAACTCGCGACGGCCAAGGCTTTCCGGCTGATCGTAGCCCGTCCATACGGTGGTCACGTAGTCGGCGTTATAGCCAGAGAACCAGGCATCCTTGGATTCGTTGGTGGTACCGGTCTTGCCGGCAATGTCCGGACGGTTCAGCGCCAGGGCGCGGCGGCCAGTACCTTTCTTGATGACGTCTTCCAGGATGCTGTTGAGGATATACGTGGTACGGCCATCGACAATGCGCTCGGCGACAGCGGGTGCCTGGGGCTCGGCGGGGCTGCCATTGGCGGCAGGGGTGGTGCCTGGAGCCGGTTCGATGGTAATGCCGCCATTGCTCGGCGCCGCCAGGCCGTCAGTCGCCGCGACGCCGTTGACCACATCACCCGGCACACGTGGCGGGTTGGCGGTGAACAGGGTGTCGCCGTTGCGGCTTTCGATCTTGTCGATCAGGTACGGCGCGATCTTGTAGCCGCCGTTGGCAAAGGTGCTCCAACCGGTGGCGATTTCCATCGGCGTGAGGGTCGCGGTGCCCAGGGCCAGGGACAGGTTGGGCGGCAGGTCCGACTTGGCGAAGCCGAAGCGCGTCATGTAATCGATGGTCTTGCCCACGCCCATTGCCTGCAGCAGGCGGATCGACACCAGGTTACGCGACTTGTACAGCGCCTCACGGATACGGATCGGGCCAAGGAAGGTGTTGGTGTCGTTCTTCGGACGCCAGACCTTGTCCAGGTACTCGTCGACAAACACGATCGGGGCGTCGTTGACCAGGCTGGCGGCGGTGTAGCCGTTGTCCAGCGCAGCGCTGTAGATGAATGGCTTGAAGCTTGAGCCCGGCTGGCGTTTGGCCTGGGTCGCGCGGTTGTAGTTGCTCTGCTCGAACGCGAAGCCACCGACCAGGGCGCGGATCGCACCGTTCTGCGGGTCCAGCGACACCAGGGCGCCTTGAGCCAGCGGGACCTGGCTGAACTTGAGGCTGTCGTCCTTCTGGCGTTGCACGCGGATCAAGTCACCCACCTGCGCCACGTCCGACGGCTGCTTGGGCATCGGGCCCATGCTGTTGGTGTTCAGGAATGGGCGCGCCCACTTCATGCTGTCCCACGCCACATGGGCTTCGCCGGTGCGGGTCAGCACCTGCACGCCATCTTTCTTCACCTGGGTGACGATGGCCGGTTCCAGGCCGCTGATTGCGCGTTGTTTGCCCAGCTCAGTGGTCCAGGCGCTCAGGGTCTTGCCCGGCAGACGGGATTCAGGGCCGCGGTAGCCGTGGCGCTGGTCGTAGGTGATCAGGCCGGCATGCACCGAGGTGTTGGCGATTTCCTGCAGGTCGCTCGGTACGGTGGTGGTCACCCGGAAGCCTTCGGTATAGGCCTCGCTGCCATAGCGGCCAACCATTTCGGCGCGCGCCATTTCGGCGATATAAGGCGCGTTAACTTCAGGTGTCGGCACGTGGTAGCTGGCATTCAGCGGCTCGGCGATGGCGCTTTCGTAAGCGGCCTGGTCGATTTTGCCCAGCTTGTACATGCGCCCCAGGATCCAGTCGCGACGTTCTTTACTGCGCGCCGGGTTGGCCAGGGGGTTGAAACGTGAAGGGGCTTTTGGCAGGCCGGCGATCATGGCCATCTGCGCCAGGCTGGCGTCACGAATGGACTTGCCGTAGTAAACCTGCGAGGCGGCCTCGATCCCGTAGGCGCGGTTGCCCAGGTAGATCTTGTTGACGTAGAGCTCGAGGATCTCGTCCTTGGTCAGCTGGCGTTCGATTTGCAGCGCCAGGAGGATTTCGGTGGCCTTGCGCGAAAAGCTGCGCTCGCTGGTGAGGAAGAAGTTCTTCGCCACCTGCATGGTGATGGTGCTGCCGCCGGACTGAATGTGTCCGCTTTTTACCAACTGGGTCGCCGCACGCACCAGGCTGCTGGGGTCGACGCCATAGTGGTTGGCAAAATTATCGTCTTCGGCCGAGAGCAGGGCGCTGATGAAGTTGGGTGGAATATCGGCAAAACGGATCGGTGTGCGGCGCATTTCGCCGAACTCCGCGATCAGTTTTTCATCGCTGCTGTAGACCCGCAAAGGAATCTGCAACTGGATACTTCTAAGGGCCTCTACGGAGGGCAAACCCGGACTAAGGTAGAGGTAGGCCCCGCTCAGCACGAGCAGCAGCCCGCAAACGATGGCGACAATGGAGTACCCGAAAAACTTCAGCAGACGAATCAAGGCTTTTGGATTTCCAGAGAAAAGAATGAGTTAGGCGTCGGGGCATGCATGACAAACGATGGATCGACCCGAGCTGCAGATAAAAAGCGGGAAAAAACGCTCGGCATTAAAGCATTTTTCGCCTTGGGGCGTCATTCGCACCTGTTCAACAAGTCGACCGAATGCATGGCGCCCAGCGGCAATCAGGCGGTATGACAGGCAAAGTTTTAGGGAGTTTTATGGGAAAGGGATTTTTCAGGCAAAAAGTCGACACCCTGCTGGGTGTCGACATCAATGACACGGCAATCCGGCTGGTGGAACTGGGTCGCTCAACCTCGGGTTACAACATTCAAGCGTACGTCACGCAGGCATTGCCCGTGCAGTCGGTGGTCGATGGGACATTCCTCGATCTTGAAGGCGTGGGCCGTGCCCTGCGCAGTGCATGGTCGCGGTTGTCGACCTCGGTGCGTGGTGCTGCCGCTGCCGTGGCCGGCCCTTCGGTGATCACGCGAATGATCGAGATGGACGCCGGGCTCACTGACGATGAGATGACCTGGATGATCCAGATGGAGGCGGACCAGTACATTCCTTATCCCCTGGATGAGGTGGCCATCGATTTCCAAGTGCGTGGGCCTACGGCGCTGAACCCCGGTCGGGTCGACGTGCTGCTGGCGGCATGCCTGAAGGAACAGGTAGAGGCCCGCGAGGCGGTTCTGGCCCTGGCGGGGCTGGTGCCCAGGGTCATCGATGTCGAAGCGTTTGCATTGGCGCGCGCTAGCCGTCAGGATTTCGCCAGCTTCACGCCGAGCCATCGAGTCGATGGTGCACAATGGGCCGTGGATGCCCAAGGGATGGGAATTGCTTGCGGGTTGGCCCTGAGGAGTTTCGCTTGAAGACACGAATCAACCTATTGCCATGGCGCCAGGCGCTGGCAGAGCGGCGACGCAAGTATTTGCTGGCGTGTCTGCTGGCGTTCGCCTGCGCGGCGCTGGCGACCGTGTGGCTGGCGGATCAGGTGATCGACCAGGCCATTGATCGCCAAGTCACCCGCAACGACCATCTGGGCAAGGAGGTCGCTGGCCTCGATTCACGCATCAAGACCATCGACGACCTGCAGGAACAAAGCCAGCAGCTGGCCCAGCGCATGAAGGTCGTGCAAGACCTGCACGATTCACGCTCCTCCGGTGCCCAGTTGCTCGATCAACTGGCCCGCGCGGTACCCGACGGCGTCCACCTGCATGAAGTGGTAGCCAAGGGCGATACCGTGAGTATCAGCGGCAGCGCGGAGTCCAGCCAGGACATCGCCCAGCTGATGCGCCGTCTCGAGGCCGCCGAAGGTGCCCATTCCACTCGGTTGCAACATGTGCGAACGGATGGCGCGCGCGGCAACAACGAATTTCAGCTGATGGTGCGTCAGGGCGAGTCCTCCGAGGCTCAGCCTTGAGCCTGCCAAGGCTCAATCTTTCTGCACTCACTCACAACGCTGCAAAATGGCCCCTTCCTGGCAAGGCCCTGTTGGGCTGTGCGCTGGCGGCTGTAGTGTTTGTGGTGGGCGACATGGTGTACCTGAGCCCTTCGCGGCAACGGTTACAACGGGTCGAAGCGCAGGAAGTGGCCCTGCAGCAGCACGTCACGCAAAAGTCCGCCCTGGCTGCCAGCCTTGAGACGCGCACGCACCAGTTCCAGTTGATGCGGGCGAAAGCCAATGAGCTTTTGCAGGCGTTGCCGGGTGAGTCCGAAATGCCCGGCTTGCTGGAAGACATCGCGGGCTTGGCGCTGGCCAATGGTGTGCTGGTCGAAAACGTCACCCCGCTGGATGAACAGCCCAGGCCGTTCTATCACGAGCAACCCGTGCAGGTCGGTTTGACCGGGGCTTATCACGACCTGGCAATGTTCCTGAGCCGCCTGGGTGGCCTGTCGCGAATCGCCACGGTGCACGATATTGCCCTGCGCCGTGATGGCAAGCTGCTGCGCCTGGACCTGCTGGCCAAGACGTATTGGCAGGCGCCGTCAGGCGCCGGGCCGGGCGGGCAGGGATTAGGAAGGCAGGCTTTTGTCTATGACGCCTCCGGTCTGCGTGATCCTTTCCAGCGGCTTGCCATTCAGGTCGGCCATTTGCCTGGTCGGCCCGCCCGGGCGCCGGATCTCGCCAGGCCACGTGGCGTCCTGGAAACCCTGGCAGTGGACCAGTTTGAAATGGTCGGCACGCTGTCCCGCGGTGTGCAGGCTTTTGCCCTGCTGCGTGCGGCCTCCAGGGTGCACCGGCTGGCGGTCGGTGACTACCTGGGGCCGGACCATGGCCGGGTCACGGTCATCCATGAGCGTTACGTCGAGCTGGTCGAACTGTTTCCCGATGGTCAGGGTGCGTGGCTGGAACGCCCGCGAACCCTGGTGTTAAACGTCAACTCATAACGGAATCAAACAATGAAAAGGACTTTCTCGTCCTTCGGTGTGGCGCTATGGATAGCGTTCACGGCACCGATGGCTGCTGCGCTACCCAATCGCATAGACCTGATCCAGTTGCCACCGCCTGGCAACGCCGCGTCGAGCGCCTACACGGGCGACAGGCTCAACCTCAACTTCCAAAGCATCGAGCTGCGTACAGCGTTGCAGCAAATCGCCGATGTGGCGGGCCTCAACCTGGTGGCGAGCGACGATGTGCAAGGTTCAATTACCCTGCGCCTCAAGGATGTGCCCTGGGATCAGGCGCTGGACCTGGTGCTGCAGGCCAAGGGCCTGGATAAGCGGGTGAAGGCCGGCGTGTTACTGGTCGCGCCCGCCGAAGAGTTGGCTGCACGTGAGCTGCTGACCCTGGAGTCGCGCAAGCAAATGGCCGAGCTGGCGCCATTGCGCCGTGAACTCTTGCAAGTCAATTACGCCAAGGCGGCAGACCTGGCCAAGCTGTTCCAGTCGGTGACGGGCCTTGAGGGCGTGACCGATGAGCGTGGGTCGGTGGCGGTCGATGATCGCACCAATAACATCATTGCCTACCAGACCGGGGAGCGGCTGGAGGAGCTGCGGCGGATCGTGGCGCAACTGGACATCCCGGTGCGCCAGGTGATGATCGAGGCGCGCATTGTCGAGGCCAATGTCGATTACGATAAAAGCCTGGGCGCGCGCTGGGGCGGGCGGCTCAATCACGGCAACTGGGGCGCGGGGGGTATTGCGAAGCCGCCGGCCGAAGGTGCGGAACCCTCGGGAAACTTGCCCAGTTCACCCTTTGTTGACTTGGGCTCGCTGACCGGTACCTCAGGCCTAGGCATCGCCTTTATCACCGACAACCTGCTGCTGGACCTGGAACTCACCGCCATGGAGAAAACCGGCAACGGGGAAATTGTCTCGCAACCCAAGGTGGTGACTTCCGACAAGGAAACCGCGCGCATCCTCAAGGGCACTGAAATCCCCTATCAGGAATCCAGCTCCAGCGGCGCCACGTCGGTGTCGTTCAAGGAAGCCTCGTTATCGCTGGAGGTGACCCCGCAGATCACCCCCGACAACCGGGTGATCATGGAGGTCAAGGTCACCAAGGACGAGCCCGACTACCTGAACAAGCTCAATGATGTGCCGCCGATCAAGAAAAACGAAGTGAACGCCAAGGTGCTGGTCAAGGATGGCGAGACCATCGTCATCGGCGGGGTTTTCTCTAATACCCAAAGCAAAGTGGTAGATAAAGTGCCATTTTTGGGCGATGTGCCGTATCTTGGCCGCCTTTTCCGGCGCGATGTGCTGGCGGAGAAAAAATCCGAGCTGCTGGTATTCCTGACTCCGCGTATTATGAATAACCAGGCGATTGCTGTGAGTCGTTGATTCTGTGCGAAATTTGATTCTTGTAGGACCGATGGGCGCTGGAAAAAGCACCATCGGCCGTTTGCTGGCCAAAGAGCTGCGCCTGCCGTTCAAAGATTCCGACAAGGAAATTGAATTGCGCACGGGTGCCAATATCCCATGGATCTTCGATAAGGAAGGCGAGCTGGGCTTTCGTGATCGTGAGCAGGCGATGATCGCCGAGCTGTGCGGCTGCGATGGCGTGGTATTGGCCACCGGCGGTGGCGCAGTGATGCGCGATGAAAACCGTCGGGCGCTGCATGCCGGTGGTCGGGTGGTCTATCTGCATGCGTCGGTCGAGCAGCAGGTGGGCCGCACTGCCCGTGATCGCAATCGCCCATTGCTGCGCACTGCCGACCCGGCAAAGACCTTGCGGGACCTGCTTGCATTGCGTGATCCGCTGTATCGGGAAATCGCCGATCTGGTGGTAGAAACCGATGAGCGGCCACCTCGGATGGTGGTCCTCGACATTCTTGAGCGCCTGCAACGGCTGCCACCCCGTTAAAGCCAGGCCCGAAATGCGCTATTCTCGGCGGCGCGCCATCACCCTCCAGGGTGTGGCGTAGAGCCATCAGGCGACGTCAGAACTTGGCGTTGCCGGTCGTCAATACATCTCTAACGCGGGGACACATGCAGACACTTAAGGTCGATCTAGGCGAGCGCAGCTACCCGATCCATATTGGTGAAGGTTTGCTGGACCAGCCCGAGCTGCTCGCACCGCATATTGCCGGGCGGCAAGTGGCGATCATCTCCAACGAAACGGTCGCGCCGCTGTATCTTGAGCGTCTGAGCCGCAGCCTGGCGGCGTATTCCGTGATCTCTGTGATCTTGCCCGACGGCGAAGCCCACAAAAACTGGGAAACCCTGCAACTGATCTTTGATGGCCTGCTGACCGCACGTCATGACCGCCGCACCACCGTGATCGCCTTGGGCGGCGGTGTCATCGGCGACATGGCCGGCTTTGCAGCGGCCTGCTACCAGCGTGGCGTGGACTTTATCCAGGTGCCGACCACCCTGTTGTCCCAAGTCGATTCGTCGGTGGGCGGCAAGACCGGCATCAACCACCCGCTGGGCAAGAACATGGTCGGCGCGTTCTACCAGCCCCAAGCCGTGCTGATCGATACCGCCACCCTCAACACTCTGCCGCCGCGCGAGCTGTCGGCGGGCCTGGCGGAAGTCATCAAGTACGGGCTGATCTGCGACGAGCCGTTCCTGACGTGGCTGGAAGAGCACGTCGACGCCCTGCGCAATCTGGACCAGGCGGCACTCACCGAAGCCATTTCCCGCTCCTGCGCCGCCAAGGCGCTGGTGGTGAATGCCGACGAACGGGAGTCCGGCGTACGGGCCACCTTGAACCTGGGCCACACCTTCGGCCATGCGATCGAAACGCACATGGGCTATGGTGTGTGGTTGCATGGGGAAGCCGTGGCGGCTGGCACTGTGATGGCATTGGAGATGTCGCAGCGCCTGGGCTGGATCAGTGCCCAGGAGCGTGACCGGGGCATCCGCCTATTCAAGCGCGCCGGTTTGCCAGTCATTCCGCCTGAGGAAATGACCGAGGCGGACTTCCTCGAACATATGGCGATAGACAAGAAAGTGATCGACGGTCGACTGCGACTGGTGCTGCTGCGCCACATGGGCGAAGCGGTGGTGACCGACGATTATCCGAAAGAGATTTTACAGGCCACGCTGGGAGCGGATTACCGCGCCCTGGCCCAGCTTAAAGGTTAATAAGATCCCGATGACTAGTTTGCATGCCGACGAGGCGTTCCTCGGCCATTACCAGTTAAGCCACGACCCCTTTGCTCCACGGGTGCCTGGTTTCAAATTTTTCCCGGCCCAGCGCAAGCCTGTGCTCGGCCAGCTGCACCACCTCGCGCGCTACAGCCAGCTGCTGCTGGTGGTGACGGGCCCGTTGGGCAGCGGCAAGACGCTGTTGCGCCAGGCCCTGGTTGCCAGCACCAACAAGCAATCGGTACAGAGCGTGGTGGTGTCAGCCCGTGGTGCCGGTGATGCGGCAGGCGTATTGCGCCAGGTTGCGCAGGCCCTGGATGTGGCTACAGCCGAGCCGAACGCGATTCTCAAGCAGGTCGTGCAACTGGGCCTGACCGGCCAGGAAGTCTACCTGCTAGTGGATGACGCCGAGCAGCTTGACGAGTCCGCGCTTGAAGCGCTGCTGGCGCTGGCGGCGGGTACGCCGGAAGGTCGCCCGCACGTGTTCCTGTTCGGCGAGTCGTCGTTGATCGCCGACCTTGAGCAGATCAGCGGCGAACAGGAGCTGTTCCACGTCATCGAGTTGCAGCCGTACGAAGAGGAAGAAACCCGCGAATACCTGGCTCAACGCCTGGAAGGCGCAGGGGCGGGCATCGAACTTTTCTCCGCTCAACAGATCTCTGATATTCACGAAAGCTCCGACGGCTGGCCTGGCACCATCAACCAGGTTGCCCGCGATGCGATGATCGAAGCCATGATTGCCAGCCGCTCTGCGGTCAAGCGTCCAAAGATGGGGTTCACTATGCCTAAGAAACACGTATTGGCTATTTCCGCCGTTGTCGTGGTCGCTGTTGCCGCCGCCTGGTTGATCCCAGGTCGCAGCAAGGCGCCCACCACAGCCGGCGCGCCAACCGAACAGGCGCAGTTGCCACTGGGCAAGCCCACGCCAAACGTCGAATTCGCCAACTCCGGCCAACCGACCAACCTACCGATGGTCGGCCAACCTGTGATGCGCGGCCCGCTTGCCGAAGAAGCCGGTGGCATCTCCGAAGGCGACGACGGCGTGCCGGTGGAAGGCTCCAGCGCCACTCCACCAACCGTGACCACCACTGCGCCGCCTGCGGGCGTGCCAGCCGGTCAGCCGGCTGCGGTTGCCAAGCCGACCTCGGCGCCGACCGTTGCCACCGCCAAGCCTGCGCCCGTGACCAAGCCGGTCGCGCCTGCGCCAGCCGCCAAGCCAGCCCCTGCGCCAGCCGCCAAACCGGCTGAAAAACCAGCCGCTACCGTTGCAAAGGCCGGCGCCGCTGGCAGCAGCTGGTACGCCAGCCAGCCGACCGGCAACTTCGTGGTGCAGATCCTCGGCACCAGTTCCGAAGCCAACGCCCAGGCGTTCGTGAAGGAGCAGGGCGGCGAGTACCGTTATTTCAAGAAAGTGCTCAACGGCAAGCCTCTCTACGTGATCACCTACGGCAACTTCTCCAGCCGTGCCGCAGCTGATTCTGCGATCAAAACCTTGCCAGCGAAGGTTCAGGCTGGTAAACCTTGGCCTCGCACTGTTGCCAGCGTTCAACAAGAACTCGCAACAACTCGCTGAAGATCCGGCGGCCTTACCCAGACCGCCCTCCCGGCACCTCAAAAAATAACCGCAAGTGCGTGCAGTCTCTAGAGACCGCGCGCTTTGTGGTGTCTGCGTCACAGTGGCTTTTGAGTCGTAGCGGTCAGAATTAAAAAAGTTTTGACTAGCACAGCATATCGCTTTAAACCTTTCATAAATGCGACATAGATTTGCGACATTTCGTCGCTAAATTTGTGAGCGTCTGTGTCGGTGTGTACAATGACCTCCCTTTTGCCCCCGCTAAGCCGGCGTACGTTCGGCGTGGAAGGTAACCGGTTGAATTGAAAAGAAATTTGCCTCGATATAAGAGGCAGCCTGGTGAGAAAGTGTCTATGAAAGCAGGTCTGTACCAACCCGATGAATTCAAGGATAACTGCGGTTTCGGCCTGATAGCCCACATGCAGGGCGAGCCCAGTCATACCCTTTTGCAAACGGCCATCGAGGCCCTGACCTGCATGACCCACCGCGGTGGGATCAACGCCGACGGCAAGACCGGTGACGGTTGCGGCTTGCTGATTCAAAAGCCCGACCAGTTCCTGCGCGCTGTCGCAAAAGAACAATTTGCTGTCGACCTGCCCAAGCAGTACGCCGTGGGCATGGTGTTTTTCAACCAGGACCCGGTCAAAGCCGAAGCCGCTCGCGAGAACATGAACCGCGAGATCCTGGCCGCCGGCCTGCAGCTCGTCGGCTGGCGCAAAGTGCCGATCGACACCAGCGTGCTCGGCCGCCTGGCCAATGAGCGCCTGCCGCAGATCGAACAAGTGTTCATCGCAGGCGAGGGCCTGAGCGACCAGGACATGGCGATCAAGCTGTTCACGTCGCGTCGCCGCTCGTCCGTGGCCAACGCCGCCGACACCGACCACTACATCTGCAGCTTTTCCCACAAGACCATCATTTATAAAGGCCTGATGATGCCGGCGGACTTGACCGCCTTCTATCCAGACCTGAGCGATGAGCGCCTGCAAACCGCAATTTGCGTGTTCCACCAGCGCTTCTCCACCAACACCCTGCCGAAATGGCCGCTGGCCCAGCCATTCCGCTTCCTCGCCCATAACGGCGAGATCAACACCATCACCGGCAACCGCAACTGGGCCGTGGCCCGTCGCACCAAGTTCGCCAATGACCTGATGGACCTTGAAGAGCTCGGCCCGCTGGTCAACCGCGTGGGTTCCGACTCCTCCAGCATGGACAACATGCTCGAACTGATGGTCACCGGCGGCATCGACCTGTTCCGTGGCGTGCGCATGATCATTCCGCCAGCGTGGCAGAACGTCGAGACCATGGACCCGGACCTGCGTGCATTCTACGAGTACAACTCGATGCACATGGAGCCGTGGGACGGCCCGGCTGGCGTGGTCATGACCGACGGCCGCTACGCGGTGTGCCTGCTCGACCGTAACGGTCTGCGCCCGGCGCGTTGGGTCACCACCACCAACGGCTTCATCACCCTCGCGTCGGAAATCGGCGTGTGGAACTACAAGCCTGAAGACGTGATCGCCAAAGGCCGCGTAGGCCCTGGCCAGATCCTGGCCGTGGACACCGAGACCGGGCAGATCCTCGACACCGACGCCATCGACGACCGCTTGAAGTCGCGTCACCCGTACAAGCAATGGCTGCGCAAGAACGCCCTGCGCATCCAGGCGACCATGGAAGACAACGACCACGGTTCGGCTTTTTATGATGTCGACCAGCTCAAGCAGTACATGAAGATGTACCAGGTCACGTTCGAAGAGCGCGACCAAGTGCTGCGTCCGCTCGGCGAGCAAGGCTACGAGGCGGTCGGCTCCATGGGCGATGACACGCCGATGGCGGTGCTGTCCCAGCGCGTGCGCACGCCGTACGACTATTTCCGCCAGCAGTTCGCCCAGGTGACCAACCCACCGATCGACCCGCTGCGCGAAGCCATCGTGATGTCCCTGGAAGTCTGCCTCGGTGCCGAGCGCAACATCTTCCAGGAATCGCCTGAGCACGCTTCCCGCGTGATCCTCAGCTCGCCGGTCGTTTCTCCGGCCAAGTGGCGTTCGCTGATGACCCTGGAGCGCCCGGGCTTCGACCGCCAGATCATCGACCTGAACTACGACGAGAGCCTCGGCCTTGAAGCCGCGGTGCGCAACGTCGCCGACCAGGCTGAAGAGGCCGTGCGTGCCGGTCGCACCCAGATCGTGCTGACCGACCGCCACATTGCCCCAGGCAAGTTGCCGATCCACGCCTCCCTGGCCACCGGCGCGGTGCACCACCGCCTGACTGAGAAAGGCCTGCGTTGCGACTCCAACATCCTCGTGGAAACCGCCACCGCTCGCGACCCGCATCACTTTGCGGTGCTGATCGGTTTCGGCGCCTCGGCGGTGTACCCGTTCCTCGCGTACGAAGTGCTGGGTGACCTGATCCGTACCGGTGAAGTGCTGGGCGACCTCTATGAGGTGTTCAAGAACTACCGTAAAGGCATCACCAAGGGTCTGTTGAAGATCCTGTCGAAGATGGGTATTTCCACCGTCACCTCGTACCGTGGTGCACAGTTGTTCGAAGCCATCGGCCTGTCCGAAGAGGTGTGCGACCTGAGCTTCCGTGGCGTGCCAAGCCGTATCAAGGGCGCGCGTTTCGTCGACATCGAAGCTGAGCAGAAAGCCCTGGCAGCCGAAGCCTGGAGCGCGCGCAAGCCAATCCAGCAAGGCGGCCTGCTCAAGTTCGTGCACGGTGGCGAATACCACGCGTACAACCCAGACGTGGTCAACACCCTGCAAGCCGCTGTGCAGCAGGGCGACTACGCCAAGTTCAAGGAATACACCTCGCTGGTGGACAACCGCCCGGTGTCGATGATCCGCGACCTGTTCAAGGTGAAGACCCTGGACACGGCGTTGGATATCAGCGAAATCGAGCCGCTGGAGTCGATCCTCAAGCGCTTCGACTCCGCCGGTATCTCCCTGGGCGCCTTGTCGCCTGAGGCTCACGAAGCCCTGGCCGAAGCCATGAACCGCCTGGGTGCGCGTTCCAACTCCGGCGAAGGCGGTGAAGACCCAGCGCGCTACGGCACCATCAAGAGCTCGAAAATCAAGCAGGTCGCGACTGGCCGTTTCGGGGTGACGCCGGAATACCTGGTCAACGCCGAAGTGCTGCAGATCAAGGTGGCCCAGGGTGCCAAGCCTGGTGAGGGCGGCCAGCTGCCAGGCGGCAAGGTCAACGGTCTGATCGCCAAGCTGCGTTATGCAGTGCCGGGCGTCACGCTGATTTCGCCACCGCCGCACCACGACATTTATTCGATTGAAGATTTGTCGCAGCTGATTTTCGACCTGAAACAAGTCAACCCGCAGGCGCTGGTCTCGGTGAAACTGGTGGCAGAAGCCGGCGTGGGCACCATTGCCGCTGGCGTGGCCAAGGCCTATGCCGACCTGATCACCATCTCCGGCTACGACGGCGGCACCGGCGCTTCGCCGCTGACCTCAATCAAGTACGCCGGTGCACCGTGGGAACTCGGCCTGGCCGAAACCCACCAGACCCTGCGCGGCAACGACCTGCGCGGCAAAGTACGGGTGCAGACCGACGGCGGCCTGAAAACCGGCCTCGATGTGATCAAGGCCGCGATCCTCGGCGCCGAAAGCTTCGGCTTCGGTACTGCGCCAATGATCGCCCTGGGCTGCAAATACCTGCGTATCTGCCACCTGAACAACTGCGCCACCGGCGTCGCGACGCAGAACGAGAAGCTGCGCAAGGATCACTACATCGGCACCGTCGACATGGTGGTGAACTTCTTCACCTACGTCGCCGAAGAAACCCGTGAGTGGTTGGCCAAGCTGGGTGTGCGCTCCCTCGAAGAGCTGATCGGTCGTACCGACCTGCTGGACATCCTCGAAGGCCAGACCGCCAAGCAGAACCACCTGGACCTGACGCCGCTGTTGGGCAGCGACCACATCCCGGCGGACAAGCCACAATTTTGCCAGGTGGACCGCAACCCACCGTTCGACAAAGGCCTGCTGGCCGAGAAGATGGTCGAAATGGCCAGCGCCTCGATCAACGACGCCAGCGGTGGTGATTTCGCCCTCGATATCTGCAACTGCGACCGCTCCATCGGCGCACGCATCTCCGGCGAAATCGCGCGCAAGCACGGCAACCAAGGCATGGCGAAGGCCCCAATCACCTTCCGCTTCAAGGGCACTGCGGGCCAGAGCTTCGGCGTGTGGAACGCTGGTGGCCTGCACATGTACCTGGAAGGCGACGCCAACGACTACGTGGGCAAGGGCATGACCGGCGGCAAGCTGGTGATCGTTCCGCCTAAAGGCAGCGTCTACAAGACCCAGGACAGTGCCATCATCGGCAACACCTGCTTGTACGGCGCCACCGGTGGCAAGCTGTTCGCCGCCGGTACTGCCGGTGAGCGTTTCGCCGTGCGCAACTCCGGTGCCCACACCGTGGTGGAAGGCACTGGCGATCACTGCTGCGAGTACATGACCGGGGGCTTTGTCGCGGTACTGGGCAAGACCGGTTACAACTTCGGCTCGGGCATGACCGGCGGTTTCGCCTACGTGCTTGACCAGGACAACACCTTCGTCGACAAGGTCAACCACGAGTTGGTCGAGATCCAGCGAATCAGCGGCGAAGCCATGGAGTCCTACCGGAACCACTTGCAGCACGTGCTGGACGAGTACGTCGAGGAGACCGGCAGCGAATGGGGCCGTAACCTCGCTGAAAACCTCGATGATTACCTGCGTCGTTTCTGGCTGGTCAAGCCCAAGGCTGCCAACCTGAAATCGTTGCTTTCCAGCATCCGTGCCAACCCGCAGTGATATGCGCCTGAAGAGTTTGATGAGGTTTTAAAATGGCTGAACGTCTGAATAACGACTTCCAGTTCATCGATGTCGGGCGCAAAGATCCGAAGAAGAAACTGTTGCGTCAACGCAAGAAAGAGTTCGTGGAGATCTACGAACCCTTCAAACCCCAGCACTCGGCCGACCAGGCCCACCGCTGCCTGGGGTGCGGTAACCCGTATTGCGAATGGAAGTGCCCGGTGCACAACTTCATTCCCAACTGGCTGAAGCTGGTGGCCGAGGGCAACATCCTCGCCGCTGCCGAACTGTCGCACCAGACCAACACCCTGCCGGAAGTGTGCGGCCGGGTGTGCCCGCAGGACCGTCTGTGCGAGGGTGCCTGCACCCTTAACGACGGCTTCGGCGCGGTGACCATCGGTTCGGTGGAGAAGTACATCACCGACACCGCGTTCGCCATGGGCTGGCGTCCGGACATGTCCAAGGTCAAGCCGACTGGCAAGCGCGTCGCGATCATCGGCGCGGGCCCGGCGGGCCTGGGCTGTGCCGACGTGCTGGTGCGTGGCGGCGTGACCCCGGTGGTGTTCGACAAGAACCCGGAAATCGGCGGGCTGCTGACCTTCGGTATCCCCGAGTTCAAGCTGGAAAAAACCGTGCTGAGCAACCGTCGTGAAGTCTTCACCGGCATGGGTATCGAGTTCCGACTCAATACCGAAATCGGCAAGGACATCACCATGGAGCAACTGCTCGAAGAATACGATGCGGTATTCATGGGCATGGGCACCTACACCTACATGAAAGGCGGCTTTGCCGGTGAGGACCTGCCGGGCGTGTATGACGCGCTCGACTTCCTGATCGCCAACGTCAACCGCAACCTGGGCTTTGAAAAGTCGCCGGAAGACTTCGTCGACATGAAAGGCAAGAAGGTCGTGGTGCTGGGCGGTGGCGACACCGCGATGGACTGCAACCGCACGTCGATCCGCCAGGGCGCCAAGTCGGTGACCTGTGCCTATCGCCGTGACGAAGCCAACATGCCCGGCTCGCGCAAAGAGGTGAAGAACGCCAAGGAAGAAGGCGTGAAATTCCTCTACAACCGCCAGCCGATTGCAATCGTCGGTGAAGACCGTGTTGAAGGCGTGAAGGTGGTCGAGACCCGTCTCGGCGAACCGGACGCCCGAGGCCGTCGTAGCCCCGAGCCGATCCCGGGCTCCGAAGAGATCATCCCGGCTGACGCCGTGGTCATCGCCTTCGGCTTCCGCCCAAGCCCGGCGCCGTGGTTTGAGCAGTTCCAGATCCAGACTGACAGCCAGGGCCGCGTCGTAGCCCCGGAACAAGGCCAGTACAAACACCAGACCAGCAACCCGAAGATCTTCGCCGGTGGCGATATGGTGCGCGGTTCCGACCTGGTGGTAACCGCGATCTTCGAAGGCCGCAATGCCGCCGAAGGTATCCTGGATTACCTGCAGGTCTGATCCCGATCCCCAGCTTGAAATCGGATCAAAATGTGGGAGCGGGCTTGCTCGCGAATACGGTATATCAGTCACTGGATGTGTCGACTGACCCGCCGCTTTCGCGAGCAAGCCCGCTCCCACATTTGTTTTGCGGCGCTTTCATGTCCGCGACAAATTGACCCGATAGACAAAAGGCACGGCGCATTCCGTGCCTTTTGCGTCTGGCTCTGAGAAAATGCCCGCACTTTTTTTGCGGATGCCGACATGACTGCCCTCAAGAACGACCGTTTCCTTCGTGCCCTGCTCAAGCAACCCGTGGACGTCACCCCTGTGTGGATGATGCGCCAGGCCGGTCGCTACCTGCCGGAATACCGCGCCAGTCGCGCCAACGCCGGCGACTTCATGAGCCTGTGCATGAACCCGGAGTTCGCCTGCGAAGTCACGATGCAGCCGCTGGACCGCTACCCACAACTGGACGCGGCCATCCTCTTCTCCGACATCCTCACCATCCCTGACGCCATGGGCCAAGGCCTGTACTTCGAAACCGGCGAAGGCCCGCGTTTCAAGAAAGTCGTCAGCACCCTGGCCGATATCGAAGCCTTGCCGATCCCCGATCCGCACAAAGACCTCGGCTACGTGATGGACGCCGTCAGCACCATCCGCCGCGAGCTTAACGGCCGTGTGCCGCTGATCGGCTTCTCCGGCAGCCCCTGGACCCTGGCCACCTACATGGTCGAAGGCGGCTCGTCGAAAGACTTCCGCAAGACCAAGGCCATGCTCTACGACAACCCACAGGCCATGCACCTGCTGCTGGATAAGCTGGCGCAGTCGGTCACCTCCTACCTCAACGGCCAGATCATGGCCGGCGCCCAGGCGGTGCAGATCTTCGACACCTGGGGCGGCAACCTCTCGGCGGCGGCGTACCAGGAGTTCTCCCTGGCCTACATGCGCAAAATCGTCAGCGGCCTGATCCGCGAACACGAAGGCCGCAAAGTGCCGGTAATCATGTTCACCAAGGGTGGCGGCCTGTGGCTGGAAAGCATTGCCGACGCCGGTGCCGACGCCCTGGGCCTGGACTGGACTTGCGACATTGGCGAAGCCCGCCAGCGCGTCGGCAACCGCGTCGCGCTGCAAGGCAACATGGACCCGACCGTGCTGTACGCCAAGCCGGAAGCCATCCGCACCGAAGTTGGCCGCATCCTCGCCAGCTACGGCAAAGGCACCGGGCATGTGTTCAACCTCGGCCATGGCATTACTCCGGAAGTGAACCCGGAGCATGCAGGTGCCTTCCTGCAAGCGGTGCACGAACTGTCCGCGCAGTACCACGAGTAAATGAAAAAGCCCGGCAAATGCCGGGCTTTTTCATGGCTGAACACAAATCAAAATGTGGGAGCTGGCTTGCCTGCGATAGCAGGAGTGAATTCACTATCGCTATCGCAGGCAAGCCAGCTCCCACATAAAAGCAAAATAGCCTTAGACCTTCACGTCTCCCAACGGCGGCAACTTCGCCAGCTTCAACGCCACCAGCAACGCGCCAATCAACAGCGCCACAATAAACGCCCCGATCCCGTTCCACCCGGCAAAGTGCCAGAAGAACCCGCCCGCCGTCCCCGCAATACTCGACCCCACGTAGTAGCAGAACAGGTACAGCGACGATGCCTGGCCCTTGGCTTTCACCGCGCGGCGGCCGATCCAGCTGCTGGCCACCGAGTGGGCGCCGAAGAAGCCGAAGGTGAAGATCAGCATGCCCGGCACCACCAGCCACAGGGGGGTGAACAGGGTCAGCGCCATGCCGGCCAGCATCAGCACGATGGTGCCCCACAGCACCCGACGGCGACCGAGGCGGTCAGCCAGGGAGCCGATTTTCGCCGAGCTGTAGATGCCCGAGAGGTACACCAGCGACAGCAGGCCGACCACCGCTTGGCTCAGGTCGTAGGGATCGGCCAGCAGGCGATAGCCGATGTAGTTGAACATGGTCACGAACGCCCCCATCAGCAGGAACGCTTCGAGGAACAACCAGGGCAGGCCTGCGTCCTTGAAGTGCATGACGAAGCCATCCACCAGGCTGCGCGGCTTGAGGCTGGTGGCGCGGAAGTTGCGCGATTCGGGGAGGATTTTCCAGAACACCGTGGCGGCGATCAGCGCCAGGGCACCGATGATCAGCATTGCGGTGTGCCAACTGACGAAGTCGATCAACACGCCTATGATCAGGCGCCCGCTCATGCCGCCAATCGCGTTACCGCCGATGTACAAGCCCATGGCCAAGCCGATGTGCTGCGGGTGGATTTCTTCGCTCAGGTAGGTCATGGCTACGGCGGCCAGGCCACTCAGTGACAAGCCCACCAGTGCGCGCATGAACAGGATGCCTTCCCAGGTGGGCATCAAGCCACTGGCGATGGTCGCCAGCGCGGCGCAGAACAGCGCAGACACCATCACCGGCTTGCGTCCCAACCGGTCGGAGATCGGCCCGGTGATGAGCAAGCCGAACGCCAGCATCGCCGTGGCCACCGACAGGATCAGGCTGCTTTGTGCCGCATTGATGGAAAACTCATGGGACAGCGCCGGCATCATTGGCTGCACACAATACAGCAGCGCAAAGGTAGCGAAACCGCCGGAGAACAGCGCCAGCACCGTGCGCATGAACATCGGCGTGCCTTTTTCGATGTACGCGTCATTGAGCTGGGCCACCACCTCATCCAGGGCGGTGGGCGGTACGTCTTGAGCGAGTGGAGCAACAGCAGCTTTCACGGGGACCTCGGGGAGGAAGAGCGTGCCAGGACAGGCAATGCAAAAAAGAATATAGCTCCCTAATGATTCTTTCCAATATATTGTTCGACCTGTTTGATAGCTTTAACGACCTAATGAGGCTCCCATGGAATTGCGTCACTTGCGGTACTTCATTGCCGTCGCCGAAGAGTTGCATTTCGGCAGGGCCGCGCAGGTGCTGGGCATCTCGCAACCGCCGCTGAGCCAGCAGATCCAGGCGCTGGAGCAGGAAGTGGGGGCGCGGTTGTTTGAGCGTACCAATCGTCGGGTC
This sequence comes from Pseudomonas sp. AC112, assembly GCF_979253545.1. NCBI lineage: Bacteria > Pseudomonadati > Pseudomonadota > Gammaproteobacteria > Pseudomonadales > Pseudomonadaceae > Pseudomonas > Pseudomonas sp. AC112. Next base: position 1,781,176 of record NZ_CEEDCM010000001.1, on the reverse strand, counting down.
GAACTGAGTGAAGCGGGGCGGTTGTTCCTGCAAGAGGCGCGATTGGTGCTGGCACAGGTGGACAAAGCGGCGGACGTAGCGCGCCGGGCGCAGTTGGGTGAGCTGGGCGAACTGAAGATTGGCTTCACCTCGTCGGCACCGTTCAATTCCAGCATTCCCCAGGCGATCTTTGCGTTTCGCCAGGCGTTCCCGGCGGTGCATCTGAACCTGCAGGAGATGAGCAGCACCGAAGTGGCCGAGTCGCTGGTGGATGAGTCTATCCAGGTGGGCCTGATGCGCCCGCTGCCATTGCCGGATTCGCTGAGTGTGGTCGAGTTGATGCGTGAGCCGCTGGTGGCGGTGCTGAATGCTGGTCACCCATTGGTGGCGGGCAGCGAGCGTGGTTTGCACCTGGCGCAATTGGCACAGGAACCGTTTGTGTTTTTCCCGCGCACTTACGGCAGCGGCCTCTATGCCCAGTTGCTCAACCTGGCGCGTGATGCCGGCTTCAGCCCGCACTTTGCTCAGGAGGCCGGGGAGGCGATGACCATCATCGGCTTGGTGGCGGCGGGCTTGGGCGTGTCGGTGCTGCCGGCGTCCTACCAGCGCATTCGGATCGATGGCGTGGTGTATCGCACGCTGCTGGATCAGGAGGCGATGACGGCGGTGTGGCTGGTGCAACGCAAGGGCGCGCAGACGCCGATGGCAGAGGCGTTTGTGGAGTTGTTGACGCGCAAGGCTGCCCAATAACGCTTTGTGGTGAGCGCGCTTGTTGTGGTGAGCGGGCTTGCCCCGCGCTGGAGTGCGAAGCGCTCCCAAGATCTTTGGGGCCGCTACGCAGCCCAGCGCGAGCAAGCTCGCTCACCACAACAGCCCGCTCACCACGGAGGGGGTGTGCCTGACGCTGGTCTTACTTCGACGTCCCCGTCTGCTCAAACAACTGCGCCGCCGTCCCCGCCTCATTCACGCCATTGCTGCGCAACCCCGCCATGATGTCGCTGTCCAGATTGTTCACCCAACGGTTGTAGTTGCGATGGATCTTGCCGTCCTTGTAGCCCAGGTCGCGGCTGTCGCGGTAGGTGATGGCGTAGCTGTTGCGGGTGTAGCGGATGTCGATGGCTGCGTAATATTGGTTACGCACGTTGATCTCGGCCTGCACCAGTTGCGGGCTCAGGCGCTGAACCGTCCACTCGCGCTTTTGCAGGGCGTTGACGATCACCGTTTTCATTTTTTCTTCGCTGACCTGGGCGTTGGCCGGCAGGTCGTGCTGGGTGTTGAGGATCGGCTTGCTGGTGCAGCCGGCGGTGACCAGCAGGGCCAGGGTGATCAGGGTGACGCGTAGCAAGGAAGACATTCCGTATTCTCCAATCGATTTGAAAGTCAGGACCAGCGGCGGAAGATCAGCGAGGTGTTGACGCCGCCAAAGGCAAAGTTGTTGTTCATCACGTAGTCGTGGTGCATCTCGCGGAATTCACCTTGCAGGTAATCCAGCTCGCCGCATTGCGGGTCGACCGAATCCAGGTTGAAGGTGTGCACGTATTGGTCGCGGTTCATCATCTCGATGCTGAACCACGACTCCAGCGCGCCGCACGCGCCCAAGGTGTGGCCGAGGAAGCTCTTTTGTGAGCTGATGGGCATGCGGCTGCCGAACAGGCTGCTGGTCGCGAGTGTTTCGGCGATATCGCCCTGGTCGGTGGCGGTGCCGTGACCGTTCACGTAGCCGATTGCGGATGGCTCAAGCCCGGCATCTTCCAGGGCCAGTTCCATCGCGCGGCGCATGGTTTTCTGCTCCGGGCGGGTGGTGTGCTGGCCGTCGGCGTTGCTGCCGAAGCCCACCAGCTCGGCGTGGATATGCGCACCGCGTGCCAACGCGTGTTCCAGTTCCTCCAACACCAACATGCCGCCGCCTTCACCGATCACCAGGCCGTCACGACCACTGTCATAGGGACGTGGACTGGTCTGAGGCGCATCGTTCTTGAGGCTGGTGGCGTAGAGCGCATCGAATACCATGGCCTCAGTGGGGCACAGCTCCTCGGCGCCGCCGGCGAGCATCAACGGCAGGCGCCCGAACTTGATCGCCTCATAGGCATAGCCGATGCCCTGGCTGCCGCTGGTGCAAGCGCTGGACGTAGGGATCAGCCGCCCGGTCAGGCCAAAGAAGATGCTGATATTCGCCGCCGTGGTGTGCGGCATCATGCGCACATAGGAGTTGGCATTCAGCCCCTCGGCCACCGAGTTCAGCAGCATATTGCCGAACGCCTTGATCTCGTCGGTGCTGCCGGTGGACGAGCCACAGGCCACGCCCATGCGCCCGTCCTTGATCGACTCATCGCCGAGCAAGCCGGCGTCCTGCAACGCCTGCTCGGCGGCCCATACCGCCAGGCGCGAGACACGGCCCATGCTGCGCAGTTGCTTGCGCGTCCAATGGGCGGGCACGACAAAATCGTCGATCGGCCCGGCCAGGCGCGTGTTCAATTCGGTAAAGCGGTCCCACTCGTCCATGCGCCGAATGCCGCTGCGGTTGGCGCGGAAGTTGGCGGCGATGGTGTCCCAATCGCTGCCCAGGGAGGTCATGCCGGCCATGCCGGTGACGACGACGCGTTTCATCAGCACAGGCCTCCATTCACGGCCAGGACCTGGCGCGTGATGTAGCCAGCCTCGGCCGACATCAGGAAGTTCACCGCGCCGGCCACCTCTTCCGGCGTGCCCATGCGCTGCGCCGGGATCATCTTCATCAGTTCTTCCACCGGCACGTTCTCATCCAGCATGGCGGTGTCGATCAAGCCCGGAGCGACGCAATTGACGGTAATCTTGCGCTTGCCCAGCTCGATGGCCAGGGCCTTGGCCGCACCGATCAAGCCGGCTTTGGAGGCGCTGTAGTTGACCTGCCCACGGTTGCCGATCAGCCCGGAAACCGAGGTGATGCACACGATACGCCCAGCCGCGCGACGACGAATCATCGACATCATCACCGGGTGCAACACGTTGTAGAAACCGTCGAGGTTGGTGCGCATCACCACGTCCCAGTCGTCTTCCGATAAGGCCGGGAAGGCGCCGTCTCGGGTCAGGCCGGCGTTGAGCACCACGCCGTAATAGGCACCGTGTTGCTCAACGTCAGCTTCGAGGATTTCCTTGCACGCAGCACGATCCGCCACATCGAATTGCAGCACCCGCGCCTTGCGGCCCAGGGCTTCAACCTCGGCCTGCACTGCATCGGCGTCGCTACGGCCACTGCGGCAATGCAGCACGATGTCATGCCCGGCCTGAGCCAGGCGCAGTGCGATGGCGCGGCCAATGCCACGGCTGGAGCCGGTGACCAGTACGGATTCAGTCATGGCGTTACGTCCTTCGATTCATCTAAATAGTTGGCCGCCTGGGGCGGTCGAAATACATTCAAGCGGGCGCTGGCCTGGATCCCGTCTCCGGTCAGGTGGCATTCGAACACACCCATGCCATTGTCGTCTTCCAGGGAGCGCAGACCGTGGATGCTCAGCTCGGCACCGGCCGGGAAGTACTCCACGTTGCACTCGAACTTGCGTGTGCCGAGCAGGAAGCCGAGTTCCACGGCTTCACCCTTCTGGCGCGCGCGGCAACCGGCGTAGGCGGCAACACTTTGCGCCATCAACTCGATGCCGACCCAGGCCGGCAAGCTGCCATCCGGGCGATTGAACAGGCCGCCAGGCTTGACCGTGGTACGGGTGCGGACCTGCTCTTCATCGAACGACAGCACCTGGTCGATCAGGATCATGTCGCCCGCATGGGGCAGCAGTTCGTCGAGTGGCCAATCGATCATGGGACCCCTCCGATTATCAGGCTGACGTTGTTGCCGCCGAAGGCAAATGAGTTGCTCATCAGGCAGCGTTTTTCCAGGGTGGCGCCGGCGGTGGCCCATTGCAAGGCGGGCAGCGCGGGGTCGGCCTGGCCGTCCCACACATGCGGTGGCAGCCGGTTGTGAACCAGGCTCAACCAGCAGAACGCCGCTTCCAATGCGCCGGCTGCGCCCAGGGTGTGGCCGCTCATGGGTTTGGTCGAGGAGCAGGCCACGCCGTGCGGGAACAGGCTGGCGACGGCCAGGCTTTCCATGGCGTCGTTATGTTGGGTGGCGGTGCCGTGCAAGTTCAGGTAACCGATCTGCTCGGGCTGCAATCGGGCGCTGGCCAAGGCTTTGCGCATGGATTGCAACGCGCCTTTGCCGGTGGGCTCGGGCGCGGAGATATGGTGCGCATCGCAACTGGCGCCGCTGCCCAGCAGGGCGATGGGCGCGGGTTCCTTGCTCATCACAAACAGCACGGCCGCTTCGCCGATGTTGATGCCGTTGCGGTTCACCGAGAACGGATTACAGCGCTCGTTCGACACCGCTTCCAATGAGCTGAAACCGTTGAGTGTCAGCTTGCACAGGCTGTCGACGCCGCCGCAGATCACTGCATCGCACACGCCCAGGTCCAGCAGGCGCTGGGCGCTCATCAGCGCGCGGGCGCTGGAGGTGCAGGCGGTGGAGATCACATAGGCCGGGCCGCTCAGTTGCAGCCAGTCAGCGAGGAAGTTCGCCGGAGCACTGAGTTCCTGTTGCTGGTAGTCGTAGTCGCCGGGGAACTGGTGTTCGCGCAAAAAGTGCGCGATGCCCCGGCTGGCTTCGTCGATGCCCGAGGTGCTGGTGCCAAGCACGATGCCCACCCGTGACGCGCCATAGGTGTGGATCGCCTGGCGGATCTCGCCTTCGATCTGCAGCGCCGCTTCCAGCAACAACTGGTTATTGCGGCTGCTTTGCTGGCCCAGCTCAGTGGGGATGGTTGCCAGCTCACCTTGCACACCGGCCACCGGTAGCACGCGCTCAGGTACCCAGCCGCTTTCGGCGCGCATGCCGGAGCAATCACCGGCAAACAGGTTGCGGCTGACCTCCGCCTGGCCACGGCCGAGGGCGCAGATCACGCCCAAGGCGTTGAGGTAGGCGCTCATCGTGCGACTCCGAGCGGTGTGATGCGATAGCTCAGCGGCTGCCCGCTGATGTTCACACTGAATACCTCAGAGGATTGATACACGATCTGCCAATGACCCGGCAGGGTACGCGTCAAGTCCATCGCCTGCGCGCTGGGGTAGAGGGCGCGCACGTCATCCGGCGCGGTCAGCGCAAACAGCAGCGCGGCAAACAATTCGCGCGCCTGGGGATTGGGCGGCAGCAAGCCATCGGCCTGCCATTCGCCATTGATCAGCTTTTGCCGCGCCTGGGGGATGCCCAGCGGGTCCATCATCGACCAACGAATGCCACCGCTTTCGCGCTGGATCACCAACAGCCAGTCCTGGCTCTGCCCGTCGGCCAGGCGCTGCACATGCAATTGCAGCGGCAAAGCCAGGGTTGGGGTTTTCTCCGGCAGCGGCGGCTGGCTGGCGCAGGCGCTCAGCAGCAACAGGCAGCCGATCAACAGCAAGCGCATCATGGGGCTGCGCTCGTTAAGGGTTTGCGTGCCACGCAGTTGACCAGGGTTTCTTCGCGCTGGCCCACCGGTGGCGCCTTGCGCAGGCCCCAGCGTTCAAGCAGGCCGAAGTCGCTGGAGCGGCTCCACCACAAGTACGGGTATGAGACGTTCTGCGGTCCGAATTCAAAGCCCTGCTCGCGGAGCATCTCCAGGTATTCCTCGGCGCTTTTTTGCACGTGCATTGGGTGGCGAAACAGCCAGCGGATGACCCAGGTGTCGATGTAGGCTTCGGTGGATTCGGCAAACAATAAATAGCCACCCGGCTTGAGCACCCGGTAGAACTCCTTGAGCGCGCGATGCTGCTCGACCAGGTGGTGGAAGGTCTGGTGGCAGAACAGGAGATCGACACTTTCGTCCGGCACTTGCAGGGTGGCGCAGTCGCTGCCGATCAACTCGATGGCCAAGCCCTGACGCTCCGCTTCTGCACGGCTCAACTCCAGGCTGTGAGGGTCGGCGTCCAGGCCAATCAGGCGCTCAGGGGCGAACACCTGCTGCAACAGCTTGAAGGACTTGCCCTGGCCACAACCGGCGTCCAGCAGCACCGGCGCTGCTGGCAAGGGCTCGGTGAACAGGCTGCGCAGATCGTTGATCGCCACGCGCAATACGTGATGTTGCCAGGTATGACTGCGCAGGAACCAGAAGCCGAACTTGGTTTCTTCGACGTAGTTCTTACTCAAGTACTGACTGCTCACGCTGCATCCCCTGCACAAATTTCCGACAACATCCGCAACCGCCGCTTGGGCTCACTCACAAACGGGTTGCGCTCATCCCACGCGTAACCGGCGAGGATCGAACTGATCATCCGGCGAATATCCGGCGAGCTGCCGGGATGGAAGATCACGTCCTGGAATGTCCCGGCGTACCAGCCTTCGACGTAACAGCGGAAGGTATCGACACCGCGCTTCAGCGGCTCGGCAAATTCGGTTTGCCAGTCCACGGTTTCGCCGTTGAGCTGGCGATGCAGCACACCGGCGGCCATGCTCGCCGAGCGCATGGCGATGGTCACCCCGGAGGAGAACACCGGGTCGAGGAATTCCGCCGCGTTGCCCAGCAATGCAAAGCCCGGCCCGTGCAGGCTTTTGACGTTGGCCGCGTAGCCGCCGATGGTCCGCGCGGGCGTATCCCAGACGGCGTTTTGCAGCACGCCGGACAGGCTTGGGGTTTCATCGATAAAGCCGCGCAGGCAGGCATCGAGGTCGCTGTCACGGCCGTCGAAATGCTCCTTGGCCGCGACTACGCCCACCGAACAACGCCCGTTGCTGAACGGAATGGTCCAGAACCAGATATCGCGCTGGGTCGGGTGCGTGGTGACCAGAATCTTTGTGCGATCAAAGCCGGGATGTTCGATGCGATCTTCGACGTGAGTAAACACGGCTTGGCGTACTGGGAAGTCGGACGGCAGGTCCAGGTCCAGCAGGCGCGGCAGCACGCGGCCATAGCCGCTGGCGTCGAGTACGAACTTGGCCTTGAGGTGGTACTCGCTGCCGTTCTCACGGCGCACATGCAGGTAGCGGCTCTCGCCGTTGAAATCCACGCCGACGATAGTTTCGCCGTAGCGGATCTCCACACCTTGCTTGGCGGCCTGATCGGCCAGCAACTTGTCGAACTCGCCGCGCTGCACCTGGAAGGTGGTCGGCTTGCCGTTGCTGAAGGTGTCACTGAAATCAAATGCGCTGTAGCGCTCGCCCCAGGCGAACGCGGCGCCGGTTTTCACCTGGAACCCTGCGGCCTGTACTGCGTCGAGCATGCCGGCTTCTTCGATGAAATCGATGCAGTGCGACAGCAGGCTTTCGCCGATCGAGAACCGTGGGAAATGCTGGCGCTCGATGATCAATACATCATGCCCTTTGCGCTTTAACAGCGCGGCGGCGATGGCCCCGGACGGACCGGCACCGATCACCACCACCTGGCGACGTTCCATTTCAACTGTGGGCACGAGGGCTCCTTGCCACATTGGCGATAATCACATTCATAAGGCGTGCTTCTGTTGCCCGGCCCAGGGTGCCAGCATAAAGCTGAATGCCAGCCCCAGGCTGACCGATAAGCCGAAATTACTCACTGCCGGTGTACTGGACACCGCCAGCAGCCCAAACGACAGCCAGGTCGTCAACGCTGCCAACAAGGTGCCCAAGAGACTGACCGCAGGGCCGCCGATTTGCTCGCGCATCAGGATCGCGTAGTCGACGCTGATGGCCGTGACCAACAGCAGGCCGAACAGACTGAACAGTGTCAGCGGCTGGCCCAGCCATCCAAGGCTGGCCAGGCTGCACAGGGCCGCCAGCAGCGGCAGCGCGACGATACGCAAGGCACCGCCGAAGCCGAACGGCAGGATCAGCAGCAGTACGATCAACACGCAGGACATCAACTTCAGTTCAGCGGCGCTGATCTGTGTGTCGGCGAACACCCGGTTCAAGTCGCCCAGGCGGTCCACCAGTTGCACACCGGGTAAGTCCAGCGCCTGCACACGCAGCAAGGCGGGGTTGTTCAAGCCTTGCAGGCTGACCATGGCCGCCACGCCGCCATCGACCTTACCGAGCCACAGCGTGCGCCAAGGCTCGGCCATCGGGCCGGCCAGCGCAGCGTCGATATCTTGGGTAGGCAGCGCTTGCAGGTGCGCGACTTCGGCTTGCAGGGCGCTGGCGGGTACGCCGAGGTCGAGCAGCGGCTGCCAGTGTTGTGGCAGGTTGTTCAGCGCATCACGCAGTTGCTCTTGCTCGGCGGGCTGGCTGACCAGTTGATTGAGCGCCAGGTAGCCCTGGAGCTTGTCCATATTCACCAATTGATCCAGGCGCTGCGCCAACGCGCTCTGACGCTCTAGCAACTGTTGCTGGTTGTCCGCCCGCACCAGGAAGAACTGGCTGGTGGGCTGGAACCCGGTAATACGCGCCACGGCCTGTGCTTCTTGCAGCAATTGCGGCGGTGCACCGATCCATTGGCGAATATCGTTCTTGCTGTTCAGGTGCCAGAGGCCTCCCGCGCAAAACAGCAGCAGCAAGGCCAGCAGCACCGGGCTCGGCACGCGCTTGAGCAATGAGGCGCGTAGCAGCCACAGGCATTCGGCGATGCGCAGCGGCCATTGCGCCGGGCGCAACTCGACGCCCTTGAGCAGCGCTGGCAACAGGCACACGGCGGACAGGTAGGCGCCGACCAAGCCTGCGGCTGAGAAGATGGCGATTTGCGTCAACGCCGGGAACGGCGTCCAGGCCAGCGCCAGGTAACCGATACAGCTGGTCGCCAGGCTCAAGCTCAAGCCCGGCAAGGTGATGCGCAACGCCGGCCAACTGCGCCACGGGTTCATGCTCCAGCTTTTCGACAAGTAGTGCAGCGGGTAATCCACCGCCACGCCGATCAGGCTGGAGCCCAGCACCAGCGTCATCACGTGCATATGGCCGAACAGCGCCACACAGGCCACCGCGCCAAACAGCATGCCCACCAGCACCGGCACAAAGGCCAGCAACACGCGCCAGCGGCGGAAGGCGAGCAACAGCAACAACAGGATGCCGACGGTTGCGCCGCCGCCGACCCAGGTGATTTCGCGCGTGGCTTGCTGCTGACCATTGGCGGCGTAGAGCAAGCCGCTGGCGGCGAGTAATTGCGCGCCGTGTTCGCTGGCCTGCTCGCGGCTGGCCTGGAGCAGGTCCGCCACTTGCAGCGGCAGTTTCATGTCGAAGGCATTGCCGGTGGTGCGCGCACGCAGCAGCACCCAGCTCTTGCCGTCGGCATCGGCGATCAACGCGCCGCTGCCGATATCCAACTGCACCGAGCCGTGTTGCGGCTGGCTGTTCTGGATACGTCCGGTCAGGCCCAGCCAGTCATCCTGGCTGGGCACCAGGCTGAAGCCGGTAAAGGGGTCGAACAGCGCTTGCACGCGCTGCTGGATAAACGCGTCGGGCTGTTCGAGCAACTGCTCGCGGTCCTTGGCCGAGAGCATCGCCAGGCGCCCGCGCAGCAGTTGCTCGCGCAGTGCCGGCAAGTCGGCTTGCAGGTTCCACTGCACTTTTTCAAACAGCCCACTGGCCTGCCAGCGCTCGCCCAATTGTTGGGCAACTGCCACGGCTTGCTGGCGGTCGGCATGGCCCACCAGCACCAGCATCTCGCGGTTCAGCGGTTCCTGCATGCGCTGTTCGGCTTGCTGTTCCAGGGCATCCGGCGTGTTGCCCGGCACCAGTTCCATCAGGTTGGCCGACAACGGCGCGCCATGGCGCCACTGCCAGCCGGCCAGGGCCAGCACGGCCACCAGCAGGATCAGGAACAGGCGCGGCAGCAGGCGCTCACTGGGCAAAGTCGTGTTGCTCCGCTTCGCTCAGGGGTTGGCTGGCGGTGCTGTCCTGCATGCGCAAAACAGTGCTGTCGCCTTGGGTTTCCAACAGTTGGATGGTCTGCACCAAGTCGCCGCCGTCGATGTTGATCTGGGTGAAAACCTGCTTGAGCAACAGTGAGCGCGGGATCAGCGTGAGCTTCCATTGCTTCGCCTCGCCTTGCAGCTGCAATTCAAAGTCACGCTGCAAGCCGCTGCTGTCGCCCTGGAGCACGGCGAGGAACAGGCGATTCTGCTCGGCGCCGGCGCTCTTGTTCGGCAGCAGTTGCCAGCCATTGGCATCGCGGCGGGCAATGCCTTGGGCGCTGATGCGGTAGTCCTGTTGCAGCGGAGTTTTCAGCAGCCACAACAGGCCGTGGTCCTTGGCGAGCACGAAGGTGCCTTTGCTGACCAGAGGCTGGGGCAGGGCGCGCAGGTGTTTTTCCTGGGTGAAGTTGCCGTGGATCACTGAGGGTTTTGCAAGTTGGTCGCTCAGTTGCTGCAAGTCAAAAGCATGGGCACAGAAGCTCAGCAACAACCCGATCCCTGTAGGAGCGAGCTTGCTCGCGAAAAACCTGAGGGCGCTGCGCAGTGTCAGGCAGCCCGCGTTATCGTTGACGATTTTCGCCGGCAAGCCGGCTCCTACAGGGGGTCTCATTTCAGGGCCCTTTCGACGGCGTCAGTGAATACTTTGGGGGAGGCCAACTGCATCTCGCGGCTGGCGATTTCCACCGCCACCTGCACAGTGCTGGCACGGGTCAGGCGCTCGCCGCTGGCGAGGTCGGTGATCAGGTAATTGACCTTCAAGCGGTTCTCCCACTCCACCAGGCTGGCGCGCACGTTGAGGGTCTGGCCGAACACGGCGCCGCGTACGTAGCGCAACTGCATGTCGATCACCGGCCAGGCGTAGCCCGATTCAAGCATTGCCGTGTAGTTATGACCGATCTTGTCCAGCAGCGCGCAGCGCGCCACTTCCAGGTACTTCACGTAATGCCCGTGCCACACGACGTTCATGGTGTCGACGTCAAAAAACGGCACGAGGATTTCAGTGTCGCAATGCAGCACGCCCTGGCTACGCATGCAGCCTCCAGTGTTGCTCGGCAATGCGTTGCAGGCACAGGCGCAGTTCGCCTTCCAGGGCGCGGTCTTCGATGACCGGCGGGAAGTCCTTGGCCAGTGCTTCGTGCATCGCCGCCAGGGCCGGCGGCAATGGACGGGCGTCCTCGGCTTGAGCGCGCAGCCACACACCCTGGTTGGCGGCAAGCAAGGTTGCCGCGGCGACCTGTTCGGTCAGCTCCAGCACACGGATCGCATCGCGGGCGGCGATGGTGCCCATGCTCACCTTGTCCTGGTTATGGCACTCGGTGGAGCGCGAGAACACGCTGGCCGGCATGGTATTTTTCAAGGCTTCGGCGGTCCAGGCGCTGGTGCCGATCTGCACGGCCTTGAAGCCGTGGTTGATCATGGCGCGGTCAGTCGGCGCGCCGGACAGGTTGCTCGGCAGGCCATGGTTGTAACGCACGTCCACCAGCAGCGCGAGTTGGCGGTCGAGCAGGTCGGCGACGTTGGCGACGAGGGTCTTGAGGCTGTCCATGGCAAAGGCGATATGCCCGCCGTAGAAATGTCCACCGTGCAGCACGCGCTCTTCTTCAGCGTCGATGATCGGGTTGTCGTTGGCGCTGTTCAGTTCGATCTCGATGAACGAACGCAGCCAGTTCAGGCTGTCGGCCAATACGCCGAGGACGTGGGGCGCGCAACGCAGCGAATAACGGTCTTGCAGGCGATGCAACGGCGCGGTCGGCGCGTCGATGGCCAGGTCCTTGCGTAGCCAGGCGGCGACCTGCATCTGCCCCGGGTGCGGCTTGGCGGCGAACAGGCGTTCGTCGAAGTGTTCCGGGTTGCCCTGCAGCGCCACCACGTTCAACGCGGTGATGCGCGTGGCCAGTTGCAGCAGGTAGTCGGCGCGGGCGAAGGCGAGGCACGCCAGGCCGGTCATCACGGCGGTGCCGTTCATCAGCGCCAGGGCTTCCTTGGGGCGTAGCACCAAAGGCGTCCAGCCCAACTCACGGTGCACGTCGGCCGCCTGGCGCCGTTCGCCACGGAACATCACTTCACGCTCGCCGGACAGGGTGGCGGCCACATAGGACAGCGGCGTCAGGTCGCCGCTGGCGCCCACCGAGCCTTCTTCCGGGATCAGCGGCAGTACATCGTGTTCAAGGAACGCATGCAGGCGCTCCAGCAACTCCACGCGCACACCGGAAACGCCGTGGCACAGCGACTGCAAACGCGCAGCCAGCACCGCGCGGGTGGCTTGGGCATCGAGCAGCTTGCCCAGGCCGCAACCGTGGAACGTGTACAGATGACGCGGCAGGGCCTCGACGTGCTGCAACGGCACCGCCACCACGCACGAGTCGCCGTAGCCGGTGGTTACGCCGTAGATCACGCCTTCTTTGTCCAGCAGCGAGTCGAGGAACTGCGCGCCCTTGGCAATGCGCTGGCGATACGCGGCGTCGTCCTGCAATTGGGTCGGCGCCTGACGGTTGGCCAAGGCCAGTACGTCTTCGATGCGCAAAGCGCGTTCGCCAAAGGTTACCGGCTCAAGATGCGTCGTCATCGGTCTTCCAGAAAGGGTAAAAGTTGAACCATTGTTGGGGCGCTTCCAGGCAGAACTGGCCCAGGCGTGCAGCGTAGCGCGCGGTCCACAGGGCTATGACCTGCTCGCGGGTGTTGCGTTTCCATTCGATCATCTCGGCGAAAGGCTCAATGCTCAGGCGATAGCGGCCTGGGTGCTTGAGGCACATCAGCAGGTTCACTGGGCATTTGAGCAATCCCGCCAGCAGCCACGGGCCTTGGGGGAAGGCGGCGTCATGACCGAGGAAGTCCACCCGTACCGTGCGCCCGCCATGCAGCGGCACGCGGTCGCCGGCGATGGCCAGCCATTCACCGTCGTCCAGGCGCTGGCTGAGCAGCAACATGGTGGCCGGGTCCAACTCGCTGACCTGGATCAGACGCAAGTGGGTCGCCCCGGCTTCGCCCAGCAGGCGATTGAATTGCTCGGCGTGCTTGGTGTGCACCAGTACGTTCATGGTGACCTGCTCGCCAATCTCGGCGAGGGCGCGGCACACTTCCAGGTTGCCCAGGTGCGCGCCCACCAGCATCTGCCCGCGCTCGCCGCGCAGTCGCCCGCGCAATTGCGCCGGATCGTTGATCTCGATCTGCTCCAGGCGCAGCTTGCCGTTCCACACGTCGAGTTTGTCGAGCAGCGAGTCGGCAAACGCCATGAACTGGCCGAAGACCTTCCAGTGGGTTGGTCGCAGTTCCTCCCTCCCGCTCCAATCGGCCAGGCGCTGTTGGTACTGCCAGGCGCTCTGGCGCGCGGTGCGGCCGAACAGGAAGAAGTACAGCACGATGCCGTACAACAGCGGGCTCAACACGCGTCGGCCAAGGACCTTGGCGGCGAAGGCGGTGAGCTTCATCAGCCAGTAGCTGCCGCGCTCTTCGCGGTCAGCCCAGTGCTTGGTGCTGTCGCTCATGCCTGCCACCGTCGCCACAGAATCACTGGCGCGCGCACCAGCATGCCGAAGAACAGCCGGGTGTGCATGGCCGAGATCCGCACGTTATCGCGGAACAGTCGGAAGTGGGACAGGCCGTCGGCAGGGTAATGCACCTGGGTCGGCAGCCAGCGCATCGGCTGGTTGCGCCAGGCCAGGCGCACCAGGATGTCCGAGTCGAAATCCATGCGCGTGCCGATGTAGGCCGAGTCCATCAGCGCCAGCACCGGCGCCAGCGGGTACACGCGAAAGCCGCACATGGAGTCGCGGATCTGCAGCGACAATGTGTTGATCCATACCCACACGTGGGTCAGGTAGCGCGCGTAAAGGCGGCCCTTGGGCACGCTGTCGTCGTATTCCGGGTAGCCGCAGATGATCGCGTCGGGGTGCCGGCGAGAGGTGTCGATAAAGGTCTCGACTTCGCGCAGATCGTGCTGGCCGTCGGCGTCGACTTGCAAGGCATGGCTGAAGCCCTGGCGTGCGGCTTCGCGGAAACCGGCCATGACGGCACCGCCCTTGCCCTGATTGCTGGGTAAGGTCAGCAGGGTGACGTTGTCCAGGGTCGCCAATTGCGCCAGTACGGCCGCGCAGGCGGGGCTGCTGCCGTCGTCGACCAGCAGGCAGGGCAGGCCGCTGTCCAGCAGGCTGCGGACCACGGCCGGTACGGCGGCTTCGTGGTTGTAGACCGGGATCAGGGCGCAGGGGTTATGCATGCGCGGGCTCCAGTTGAATCCGGCCACTGGAACACGCTGCAACGCCATTGCGGTAGGCGAAATACAATTTGCCGCGTTGCGCATCAAAGCGCAGGTGCAATTCGATCGCATCGCCAGGGCGCACCAATTGCTGGAACTTGAGCACTTCCATGCCGGCAAAGGCCGGCGGCAGATCGAGCAGTTGCTGGCCCAGGTTGAAGGCCCATTCCACCTGTACTACCCCCGGCAGCACCGGCGTGACCGGGAAGTGTCCGCTGAAATAAGCCAGGTCTGGCGGCACGCTCAGTTGCAAGGTCCATTCGCCGTCGGCTTCAACCTGCTCCAGCACTTCCGGCGCCTTCGGGCGGGCTGCCAGCAGCAGCGCCTCGACATCGGCCTGGGGCAGTTTGCCTTGGCTGTTCAGGGGCAACTGTCTCAACAACCGCCAGCGGCGCGGCAACGCCAAGGCTTCGCAATGTTGGCTCAGATGCTGGCGCAGGGTCTGGGTGAGCGTGCGTCGCCCCTGGTTGCGCAAGGCATGCAGCCCCTCGGCGCTCAGCACCACCAGCGCGCCGAGTGACGCGCGGTTTTCCTGTACCACGCCCAGGCGGGTTTCCGCGACCCAGGGGTGGTCCATCAATGCGTGTTCCAGCATAGGCAGGGAGATGCGTTTTTCTTCCAGCTTGACGATGCGATCCAGGCGGCCGAGCAGCTCGAAACGGCCATCGGCATGGATACGTGCCGCGTCGGCGGTTTGCTCGACATGCCCCTCAGGCAGGTAAGGCGAGGCGATGCGCAGGGCGCCGTCGGCATCCTGGCTCAGTTGCACGTCGGCGAACGGTTGCCATGGCTGTGCGCCTTGGCGCCAGGCAATGCCACCGGTTTCCGAGCTGCCGAGGATCTCGGTCGGCCATTGTTGCAAGCGGTCATACAGGCTGCCGGCGGCTTCTACGGGCAGCGCGCCGCCAGATGAAAACACCCGCTTCACCTGGCTCAACGCGGGCCAGTCGAGGTTGTCGCCCATGCGCTTGAGCAGCGCCGGGCTGGCGACCCAGGCAAAGTGCGGGTGCTCGCGGCTGGCGCGCTGCATGTCTTCGGGGAAGGCCAGTTGCTTGCGCACAAAGGCGCGGCCGGCGCACAGCGGCCACAGCACGCGGAACAACAAGCCGTAGATATGCTGGGTGGCGACGCTGCCAATGATGCAGGCGTCTTTGAGGCCAGGACCCCACAGGGTTTCCAGGGCCTCGACCTCGTTGGCCAGTTGGCGCAGGGTTTTGTCGATGCGCTTGGGTTCGCCGCTGGAGCCGGAGGTGCACAGGCTCAGTAGGCATGCGTCGAGGTCGAGTGCGGCAGCGCTCAGTGGCGCCTGGTACAGCGCGTCCAGGTCTGCCGCTTCGGTCAGCCAGGCATCGACGGCCTCCTCCCAGCGTTGGCGGGTCTGAGGTTGCAGGTCGGCGGGCAGCAGCACGCTGACCCCGGCCCGCCAGGCGCCCAGCAGGGCAATCGCCAGCAGGCCGGCGTCTTCCAGGTACACGGCCAGGCGCTGGATACCGCGCGCTTGCAGGCCCGCCGCCAGGCTCAGGGACTGCTCCCACAGCTGCGCGTGATTCATAGCAGGTTCGGTGGTGACCGGACGCTGTTCCAGCGGCTCGAGCAGCAAGTGCTCAAGTTTCAACCCATTCATACGCGGCCTCGAACCCTTTGTCGTACCAGCCATTCCACGGCAAACAACAGCCCCATCAGCCCGTAGGCGATCAGGCCGTTGTACAACGTCCACCAGCTCAGCGGCGCCCACAGGGTGAGGGCGGCGGCGAGCAGGCCATTACACAGAAAAAACACGCTCCACACCACGGTCACCCGGCGGGTATACACGATGGCATGGGGCGGCAACACGGGATCGGTCATGCGTGCCAGGCGCTCGACCATCGGCGGGCCATATTTGAGGCTCAAGCCGAACAGCGCCAGCATGAACGCACTGACCAGGCTCGGGTACCAGCGCAACAAGCGGGGGTTGTCGAACCAGGCCAGCAGCAGGCAGAACACGATCACCGCCAGCGCCATCCAGCGACTGCCGGGGCGTCGCGCCCCAGTCAACGCGCGCAGTAGCCACAGGCTGCCCAGCAGCAGGCCGAATTGCCATGGCGCAAAGTGCTCGGTGCCGTAATAGACCGCAAAGGGGTACAGCAGCCCCGCCACCAGCAGGCCGAGGCCGATCAGCCGGCTCATGCGGCAGGCTGGACCAGACGGTACACCGCCTCAACCACGTCGTTAACAGTGCGCACCGCCTTGAATTCCTCGGCGGCGATCTTCTTGCCGGTCTGGCGCTTGATATGGTCGATCAAGTCGACGGCATCGATGCTGTCGATTTCCAGGTCCTGGTACAGGTTGGCGTCAAGGGTGACGCGTTCCGGCGGCAGTTCAAACAGTTCCACCAAGGCGTCGCGCAGGGTGTTGAAAATATCGTCACGAGTTTGCATGGTCCGGTCTCAAGCTGCCTGTCTGGCCGTGACGAACGCCGCAAGGCTGGCCACGTTGGTGAAGTGATTGCGCGTGTCCTTGGCGTCGGCATCGATCTTGATGCCGTACTTTTTCTGGATCGCCAGGCCCAGTTCCAGGGCGTCTACCGAATCCAGGCCGAGGCCTTCGCCGAACAGGGTTTGCTCGCTGCCGATGTCGTCGACGCTGATGTCTTCCAGGCCCAGGGCCTCGATGATCAGCGTCTTTATGTCGTGCTCAAGGCGGTGTTGGTCGCTCATCTTCGGCGAGCTCCTTAATAAAATAGTGATGCAGGTAATCGTTGAGCTTGCGTGAGGCCTGGGGCGCGGGGCCCAGTGTTGCGAACGCCTGTGGTTCTATATCGGCACCCACGCGCAAACTGAAGTGAAAGCGGCATTTTGGGATGCGATACCAGGGTTCGGCCTTGGTCAGCGTGGTGGGGCTCACTTTGATCACCACCGGGGTGATGATTGTCGCACCCCGCAGCGCAATGGCGGCGCCACCGCGATGAAAGGCAGGCGCTGCGCCGGGTGTGGTGCGGGTGCCTTCCGGGAAAATGATCAGGGTCTGGCCTGCGCGCAGGGCGTCGGCGGCGGCATCGAGCATGTCCGAGCTGCCGTCATTGCTGATGTAGCCGGCGTCGCGCACGGGGCCGCGCATGAACGGGTTTTGGAACAGGCTCTGCTTGACCACGCAGTTGGTCTGGCGCATCAGGCCGATCAGGAACACCACGTCGATCAGCGACGGGTGGTTGGCAATGATCATCTGGCCCGGGCGCCCGAGGTTTTCCGCGCCTTCGACGCTGTAGGTCAGCACGCCGGCGCGCTGCATCAGGCGGATAAAAAACCAGAACAGTTTGCTGATGGTGTGGCGGACACGGCGCTGGTGTTCTGCTGCGCTGCCTGGCAGGCAACTGAGCAGTGGAAATACCAGCAGGCGCAGGCACAGCCCGCCTATGCCGAACAGGAAGAAGCTGGCGGCGGTGGCAAACAGGCGCCAGTAGTAGGCGTCCCGAGGCTTGTCGTTCACGGCTTGCGTTGCCAGTTCCATACGCGGTTCTTCCAGGCATGTTGGCAGGCGACCTGTTCGGTGAGCAGGGTGCGCAGCAGGTTCAGGGCGTGGGGCCACTGGGTTTGAGTGGGTTGGACAGTGCCGCTGCTCAGTTCCAGCTGCCACTCGTCGCCCGGTGTCAGCAACAGGCCGAGGGCGTAGGGAAAGGGCACATCGACGATCCAGCTGGCGTAAGCCTCGGGTGGCTGCTCCTCAGTAATCACCAGCAACACGGCCGGGGCGCCTTCGTTGAGCAGCGCGGCGGCTTCGAGCATGCCGTGTTCCAGGCCGTCGCCAGTGGCGGCAAGGGCGGTCATTTCGCTGGTTTCGTTGCGCAGGATCGACCACAGGCCAATCACCGCGTTGTGCACCGACAGGCTGAACTGGGTGGGCGACAGTGGCTGGTCGTTGGCCAGGTCGCTGAGGATGTCGAGGGTGCGCGGGGTCTCGCCATGCCGGGAAATGAACACCAGCGGCAGGTCCTGCAGGCCCTCGGCCAGTGGCCAGCCGACGCTGAACGCCATCCGCGCCAGGCGGCTCAGGCGGCGACGTTGCATGGCCGGCAGGAACGAGACATCAGGGGCCGCATCGCTTGCAGGCAGCAACGCCGGGGCCTGGCACCAGGCGTGCCAGTCGTCCACGCTATCGAGCCCAGGGGCCCAGGCGCGCCATTGGGCGATGTTGAAAGTGATCACTGAGAAGTTATCCCGCCCCTGCGGGCTTCCATGTGCGGCTTTTGGCCCCGAATACCGGGACAGGGAGCAATCGCCGAATGGCGCGCATTATCCCGGTGCCGTGGGGTTCTAGCAAACTTTGGTAAAGAAATGTGCATGGCCGATTACAAAATAGTCGGAAGAATTTACAGATTGTCCTTTACCTGGGGCGGGATAGATTGTCGGACCGTTCTTTTTAGTCTGTCCGTCGTGTATGACAGGCAGGTCGTCGACGCCCCGTCATGCAGCAGTGCATGGATGAACGAGGTAGCTAACAGGCGCTTTTGCCCTCTACACTCGGACATTCATTGATACACGGAGGTTTTTCCATGCGGCGCGTGGTGTTCAATCAGAAAGGCGGGGTGGGCAAGTCCAGCATCGCCTGCAACCTGGCGGCAGTCAGCGCCAGCGAAGGCTATCGAACCCTGTTGGTGGACCTCGATGCACAAGCCAACTCAACCCAATACCTCACCGGGCTGACCGGCGAAGATATACCGATGGGCATTGCCGAGTTCTTTAAGCAAACCCTGTCTTCCGGGCCGTTTTCGAAGAAAAACCGGGTGGATATCTACGAGACACCCTTCGACAACCTGCACGTGATCACCGCCACCGCCGAATTGGCGGACTTGCAGCCCAAGCTTGAGGCCAAGCACAAGATCAACAAGCTGCGAAAGTTGCTGGATGAACTGAGCGAAGATTACGACCGGATCTACCTGGATACGCCGCCGGCTCTGAACTTCTACGCGGTTTCTGCGTTGATTGCCGCTGATCGCGTGCTGATCCCCTTCGATTGCGACAGCTTCTCGCGCCAGGCCCTCTATGGCCTGCTGGCAGAAATCGAAGAGTTGAAGGAAGACCACAACGAAGGCCTTGAGGTCGAAGGCATCGTGGTCAACCAGTTCCAGGCCCGGGCGAGCCTGCCGCAGCAGATGTTGGATGAGTTGATTGCCGAGGGCCTGCCGGTGTTGCCGGTGTACCTGGCCAGTTCCGTACGCATGCGTGAATCGCACCAGGAGAGCAAGCCGCTGATCCACTTGGACCCACGGCACAAGCTGACACAGCAATTTGTGGAGCTGCATAACCTGCTGGAAAACGCCTGACCTACACCCCTCCACTGTAGGAGCCGGCTTGCCGGCGATGGCGCCCTCAAGAACGCCATCGCCGGCAAGCCGGCTCCTACGGCTAATCGTGTTTACACGCCTTGGCTACGCAGCCAACTCATCAACTGCGGCAACGGAAACGCCCCACTCTGGCGGGCTACTTCGCGGCCGTTCTTGAACAGAATCAAACTGGGAATTGACCGAATCCCAAGCTGCGCCGACAACTGCTGATTGGCCTCGCTGTCCAGCTTGGCCAATCGGCACTTGCCCTCTAACTGCCCAGCCGCCTGCTCGAAGACTGGCGCAAACGATTTACACGGCCCGCACCAGTCAGCCCACACATCCACCAGCAACGGCAGGTCGCCTTTGATCTGGCTGGCGTAGTCGCCTTGTTTCAGCTCAAAAGGCTTATTCAGTAGAACCGGCTGCTTGCAGCGCCCGCACTTTGGCGCATCACCCAGGCGTTCACCAGGGATGCGGTTGAGGCCGTTGCAGTGGGGGCAGGGGATTACAAGAGGTTCGGACATGGTGGGGCTCCAACGAAAGCAGTCAGTGGAGCTCAATGTGGAGTCGGGCGCAGGTGTTATCAAGTTCTAAGCGACGTTGCATATGCTCACAGATTTTTGCGCGTCGATTGCGCGTGCCTATCTAGGCTGTGAAAGCGTGTTCGACAAGGCACCACCGGTCCGATCGGCTCTATAGCAAATTGCGATAGTCAGCGTTCGAGTTTAACCTTCATAGCAAGATGCGATAGGGATGTTGCATGCGAGTGATCAGTGCGAAGCAAATACGCAATGCCAAGGAAAAATGGCCTCACTCAGCGAGTGCTCTGGATGAGTGGCATCGTAAGGTCAAAGTCATCAGCCCTGAAGATTTTGCGATGTTGAGAGCAGTTTTCCCTGCTGTGGATAAAGTTGGGGCACTGCATGTGTTCAATATTGGAGGTAACAAGCTCCGCCTTGTTGCCATCGTGCGCTATCGAATGCAGCGCCTCTATATCCGGCATATTTTGGACCATCGTGAATACGACAAGGGTAAATGGAAGGAGTAATGGGAAAAATGAGTGTATTGATCGAGCAAGTCGCCGAGCATTGGCAGTTCGTGTCCCCCTTGTTGCGTAAGCCGAAAACCGAGGCTGATTACGATCTGTTGGTAGAGGCGCTCGACGAATTGCTGGATATCGTGGGGGAAGATGAAACCCATCCGCTGATGGGGCTGGTCGATATCATCGGTGACTGGGTTGAGGCCTACGACTTAGAGCATTGGCCAATACCTGAGGCGAGCGGAGTTGATGTACTGCGGTCAATGATGCAGGAGCATGGTTTGACGCAAAGTGATCTGCCTGGCGTAGGCGCTCAGTCGGTTGTCTCAGAAATCCTGAGTGGAAAACGCCAGCTGAACGTTCGGCAGATTCGTTGGCTGGCAGAGTTCTTCAAGGTGCCAGTGGACATGTTCATCTGATCATGGCCAAGACGGTGGGCGATTTTCTGGATACGCGTCCTTAAGACGAACAACTAATTTCCAAATGCTTCCCCCAATCCGGCGGCCGCTGTGCGTATTGCTCCATCCCCGCTTGTTCCTCAAACGGCTTGGAAAGCACCTCGTGCAGCCGTCGCACCTCGCTGTAATCCCCGGATTCGGCAGCAACGATGGCGTTCTGTGCCAGGTAGTTGCGCAGGATATACAGCGGGTTCACCGCATGCATCCGCGCTCGGCGCTGTTCCTCGCTGTAGTCACCATCCCGTGCAACACGCGCCTTGTACTGCTCGGCCCAGGCATCAAACCCGGCCAGGTCGACAAAGTCATCGCGCAACCGCGCCACGGCCAACGCCGCCGACTCGTCGCCCAGACGCCGAAAGAACAGCGTGTAATCGACGCCGCTGTTCTGCATCAGCTTCAACAACCGCTCGACCAGATGCTGGTCATCGTCTTCGGCGGTGGTGAGCCCCAGGCGGCGGCGCATCAGGTCCAGGTAGTTCGCCTGATACAGCGGCAGGTATAGCCCAAGGGCTTCTTTCAAGGCGTCGACGCTGATAAACGGCGTCAGTGCTTGCGCCAATGCACTCAAGTTCCACTGCCCGATCGGCACCTGATTGCTGAAGGAATAGCGCCCTTCATGGTCCGAGTGGTTGCAGATGAAGTGCGCGTCAAAGTCATCCAAAAACGCAAACGGCCCGAAGTCGAAGGTGATGCCCAGAATCGACATGTTGTCGGTGTTCATCACGCCGTGGCAGAAGCCATAAGCCTGCCACTTGGCGATCAGTTCGGCATTGCGCTCGACGATTTCGCGGAACATCGCCAGGTAAGGCTCGGGCTGTTCGCGGCACTCGGGGTAGTGCAGGTTCAGTACATGCTCGGCCAGCAGCGCCTGCTGCTCGGGCTTCTTGGTGTAGTAGAAATATTCGAAATGGCCGAAGCGGATATGACTGTGCGCCATGCGCAACACCATCGCGCCACGTTCCTGCTTCTCACGCCACACCGGGGTGTCGGAGCCGATCACGCACAAGGCACGGCTGCTGGGTATGCCCAACGCGTGCAGGGCTTCGGATGCCAGGAACTCACGAATCGACGAGCGCAGCACGGCCCGCCCATCGCCCATGCGTGAATAGGGCGTCATCCCGGCGCCCTTGAGGTGCAGGTCCCAGTGCTCGCCCGCCTCGTTGTACACCTCGCCCAGCAACAACCCACGGCCATCGCCCAATTGTGGGGTGTAGCCACCGAACTGATGCCCGGAATAGACCATCGCCCGCGGTTCTGCCTCGGCCCACAGCTTGTGGCCGCCAAACAGCTCGGCGAACACCGGTGTTTCGGCAATGGCGGGGTCAAGGTCGAGCAGGGCCATGGCGGCCGTGCTCGCCACGACCAGGCGCGGTGCGTCGAGGGGCTCAGGCAATACGTGGGTCGAGAACGCGTCGCCCAGGCGTGCGAAGCGGTTGTCGAAGGTCAGTTCGTCGAGGGCTTTCACCGGCCATCTCCAGCAGAATGTCCGAGCATTCTGCTGGGGATAGCGCGGTTAGTCGAGTTTGCTCGGCGACGGTTCCTGCACACCGCCGTCGTTGGCGGGCTTGGCCGGGGTGTCGACCTCCACCAATTTGTATTCCTGGCCGTGGAGGTTCTTGAGGTAGACCTCCATCTGGCGGAACGAGATGTTGATGTGCTCTTTCTTGAACTCGCGATTGATAAAGCGGTTCACTTCGTCGATTACCGGATTACGGTCGCCGAGGTCGCGCACGTGCATGCGCAACTCATGGTCGAGGGTGCTTTCGCCGAAGTTGAGGAAGTACACATGCGGCTCTGGCTCCTTGAGTACCCGTGGGTTGTCGCGGGCGGCCTTGAGCAGCAATTCCTTCACGCGGTCCAGGTCGGAGCCGTAGTCCACACCCAGCTTCAACGTGACGCGGGTGATGGTGTCGGTCAGCGACCAGTTGATCAGTTGCCCGGTGATGAAGGTTTTGTTCGGGACAATGATGTCCTTGCGGTCAAAGTCAGTGATCGTGGTGGCGCGGATGCGGATCTTGCTCACCGTGCCCGACAGGTTGCCGATGGTGATGGTGTCGCCGATGCGCACCGGGCGTTCGAACAGGATCATGATGCCGGAGATGAAGTTGGCGAAAATCTCCTGCATGCCGAAGCCCAGGCCCACCGACAGCGCGGCCACCAGCCATTGCAACTTGTCCCAGCTCACACCCAGCGTTGACAGGGTCGACACGAAGCCGACGCCGGCAATGATGTAGGACAGCAAGGTGGTAGTGGCATAGGCGCTGCCTTGTGCCAGGTCCAGCTTGGACAGCACCAGCACTTCGAGCAAACCCGGCAGGTTGCGCGCCAGCGCGAAGGTAATACCGATGATGATCAGCGCGCCGAGCAAGTCGCCGATGCTGATGGGCACCATGCTGATATTGGCGCCGGTGCCGCTGGTGTATTCGTACAGCGTGACGTTGTCCAGGTAGGAGAACACCGAGATCAGGTCCGACCACACCCAGTACAGTGCAGCGATAAAGCCGCCAAGCAGGGCAAGGCGAATCAGGCGCATGGACTGTTCGTTGACCTGCTCGATGTCCAGGGTCGGCTCTTCGATCACCGCTTCGCCGTCACCGGCTTCCTTGGCGGCCTGGCGTTTGGCCAGGGCCCGCGCATAGGCCAGTCGCCGGGCGGCAACGCCCAGGCCGCGAACGAAGGTGGCTTCGATCACCAGCCAGAACATCAGCAAGTAGAGGGTGTTGATCAGCCGGTCGCTGAGCTTGAGCGCGGTGTAGTAGTAACCGAAGCACACAGCAATAAACAACGCGATGGGCAGCGCGGTAAACAGCAGGCCCACGGCTTTGCGGAACAGCGAGGCTTTTTCATGGGTCGGGCTGTGCAACAGCAGGCGGCCCAGCAGCCAGGCCATCAGCGCGTAGCAGGTCAGCACCACGCCGATGCCCAGCACGTCGTCGGCGAGCGCCGCCGGTTGGTGCTCGGCAATCGCCACCACGGCCACCAAGGCCAATACCACCAGCCCGAGCTTGCGTACCCAACCTTGCAGGAATTCGACCTGGGGCTTTTCCCAGCGGAAGTGCAGTTCGGCCACGCCGCCCGGCGCCAGGATGCGGTAGGCGGTGTAGAACACCAGCCACGCCTGGGCGATCTGTAGCAGCGCAGCGCCCAGGTTGGCGTTTTGGCCACGGGCGTCGATTTGCAGCGCGTAGCCGCACAGTGCCAGGCCCAGGGATACCGGCATCGCCAGCAGGATATTGATCAGGATGGCCTGCGGCGTGTGCCACTGGCTGTCGCGCTTGAAGTGGCCGATGTCCAAGTGGACCTTGTTCAGGCGCTGGTACAGCGCTTTGCGTCGCCACAGCAACGCACCGATCAACAGCAGCAGCGGCAGGAACAGCAGCGGGCGCTGGGTCAGGCCGTCATACAGTTCGCTGACGCTGGAGGCCCAGGGCAGGGTGGCAACTTGCTTGCTCAGGTGCGCCGGCACCGTTTCCAGCCATTCGGTGTCCAGCGGCTTGTTGCTGGGGATCCAGAACATTTGCTCATCCAGCGTCGCCCGCAGGGTCGTGGCGGTGCTGAGCAGTTGTTTCTGGTTCAGTTGCAGGGTGATGGATTCGTTGAGCAGCGCGCTCAGCTCACGGCTCAGGCGTTCCAGCAGGTCGCTGCGGGTGATCGCCAGTTCCAGCAGGGTGCGGCGCAGTTGCGGGGTGACGTCTTCCGGCGACTGGTTCGCCAGCAAGTTATCCACATAAGTGCTGGGGGAGCTGATCAGCTCGCGCTGCTGGTTGACCTCAAACTGGTACAGGCGAATGTTGGCGATATCGTCCGCCAGGTCGCGGTCCACCGTCAGGCGTGGCAGGGCCTGCTTTTGTTTGTAGAGAATCTTCGACAGCAACAGGCTGCCCTTGAGCACGTTGATCTGCTCGTCCAGCGCCGAATCGCTCTGGGTCACGGTGTCGAGCTGTTGCTTGGTCTGCAGGTTTTTCTGGGTCAGGTCGTTGAGGCGGTCGGTACTTTTGAGCAGGTAGTCGGACAGCTTCAGGTTGGCCGCGCTTTCGGTGGCTAGCAGGCTGCTGCCGCCGGCTTTTTGCGCTTCGATGGATTGTTGGGTCACCGTCTGTTGGGACTGGGCCAGGCGCTTCTGATTGATCAGGGTCTGCAGGTCCTGGATCTCTTGTTCCAGGCGCGCGGTTTTCTCCATCACCAGGTCGTGCTGGCTGTTGCCCAGGTCTTGCAGTTGGCTGTTACCGGCCAGCTCCTGGCGGCGCAACGGGATCAGCGCGTTGAGGGCCGCAAGTTCGGCGTTGAGCTGGTTGCGCTGGTCGCCGCTGAGGGATTTACCGTTGTCCTTGCCGGCCTTGAGGATCGAATTGATCTGCTGGATGCGCGTCTGGCTGCTGCTGATTTCAGTCTGGGCGCGCTCGGGGCGGGTCTGGGCAGCGATAGACAGGCTGTTGGCGTCGGCCAGTTCTTTTTGCAGGTCACCTTGCTGGGTGGTGCGTTGCACCAGCAACTGCTCAAGCTGCGGCACCGGCAGGGTGGCGTAGCGCTGGGCAACCGGGATGATTTTGGTGGCCTTGAGCCGGGTCAGCTCGCGCTGGTTGTCGCCGGTCTGGCGCGGCGCGTCTTCCAACTGGCGCTTGAGGTCGACCAGGCGCTGCTCGTAATCCTGCTTGTTGCCCAGGTACGTCAGGGTCTGTTGCAGGATGGTCTGCAGCGCCTTCATGTCGGCGTCGGGCAGCTTGCGGTCGGGCAGCTTGTCCAGGGTTTGCTGGATGGCGTCGGCGCTGGGCGGGTCGGCCGCGTGAACGGTGCCGACACAAAGGGTCAGGCCCAGCAGGGCAGTGGCGAGGAACGTGCGCAGGGTAGGCATAGAGACCGGTCTTGCAAGGTGAAGAATCGGGGGCGTCGTCGCCCCGCAGTTTAGAGGAAGAGTCCGGGGCCCGGGCGACTTCCTTCGGGGAATCTGACGCCCACTTTGCCGATCTTGTTCCCGTCCATGACCGCGACGGTCCAGATGGTGTTGTTCCACTCCACCTGGTCGCCGACGATGGGGGCACCGCCGACTTTCTGGGTGATAAAGCTGCTCAGTGGCATGTCCGGGTCGATGCCCTCCAGCTTCAGGCCGTACAGGGCGGAAACCGCGCCCAGCTGGGCGTCGCCTTCCAGCACGAAGTCGCCGAAGAAGCGCAGGTCCAGGCCGCGTTGCGGTGCCTGGCTGAACAGTTTGCCCAGGGCGGGCAGGTTGTGTTCATGGCCGATCACACAGAGCAAATCGCCGACTTCCAGTACCGTACTACCCGACGGATGGAGCAGTTGCTGGCCACGGAACAGCGCAGCAATGCGCGTGCCTTCGGGCATTTTCAGCTCACGCAGGGCGGCACCGATGCACCATTTTTCCGCGCCCAGGCGGTAGACGAACAGCTCCCACTCGCTGGTGACGTGCACTTCCAGCGCGGCACGGGAAATCGGCGCCGGGTCCGGCGGTACGGTGACCTTGAGCAGCTTGGCCACCCACGGCAGGCTTGTGCCCTGCACCAGCAGCGACACCAGCACGATAAAGAACGCGAGGTTGAAATACAGCTGCGCATGGGGCAGCCCGGCCATCAGCGGGAACACCGCCAGGATGATCGGCACCGCGCCGCGCAGGCCTACCCAGGCGATAAAGGCCTTTTCACGACCGTGGAACGCTTTGAAAGGCAGCAGGCCGACCATTACCGACAATGGCCGCGCAAACAGAATCATCCACAACGCCAGGCCCAGGGCCGGCAACGCGATGGGCAGCAAGTCATGGGGCGTGACCAGCAGGCCCAGCACCAGGAACATGCCGATCTGTGCCAACCAGGCCATGCCATCGAGCATATGCAAAATGCCATGACGGCTGCGCACCGGGCGGTTGCCGATCACCAGGCCGCACAGGTACACGGCGAGGAAGCCGCTGCCGTGCAGGGCGTTTGTCACGGCAAACACGAACAGGCCGCCGGCAATCACCAGGATCGGGTACAGGCCGGTGGCCAGGTTGATACGGTTGACCATTTGCAGCATCAGCCAGCCGCCGCTCAGGCCGACCACGCCGCCGATGCCGAATTCGCGCACCAGGTGCGTCAGCAGACTCCAGTGCAAACCGGTTTGGCCGCTGGCGAGCATGTCGATCAAGGTGACAGTGAGGAACACCGCCATCGGGTCGTTGCTGCCGGATTCGATTTCCAGGCTCGCGGTGACCCGTTCGTTGAGGCCCTTGCCGCCGAGCAGCGAGAACACGGCTGCGGCGTCCGTGGAGCCGACAATCGCGCCAATCAACAGGCCCTGGATGATATTGAGGTCAAACAGCCAGGCCGCGGCCATGCCGGTGAGGCCGGTGGTAATCAACACCCCCACCGTGGCCAGCGACAACGCCGGCCAGAGTGCCACGCGGAAACTCGCCACCCGGGTGCGCAGGCCACCGTCGAGCAGGATCACGGCCAGGGCGAGGTTGCCCACCAGGTAGGCGGTCGGGTAGTTGTCGAAGATGATGCCGCCGCCGTCGACGCCGGCGACCATGCCCACGGCCAGGATGATCACCAGGATCGGGATGCCCAGGCGGGACGAAAGAGAACTCACCAGAATGCTCGCACTCACCAGCAACGCGCCGATCAAGAACAGGCTGTTGATGGTCGTCGCATTCAAAGGCAGTACTCCATAAGCAAACAAGACGGGGCGCAAACTGACCATGCAGTCTGCGTGCCAGCGATTCTAACCTGTTGAATTGCGGTGCTGTCAAAAAGCTTTTTCTGATTCGTGCGGAGCTAATGTGGAAGCTGGCTTGCTGTAGTGAGTAGGGCTCTAGTGGTGAGCAGGCAGGCTGTGATGATCAAGACTTTTGTGGTGAGCAGGCTTGCCCTGCGCTGGGCTGCGAAGCAGCCCCAAAACCAGTCACCGCATACTGTCTGTAAAAATGAGGTGTTCCTGTTGGGGCTGCTTCGCAGCCCAGCGCGGGGCAAGCCCGCTCACTACAGTCGGTCGGGGTCAGTTACAGGCGGAAGCGCCCGACCATCCCATTCAAGTCCACCGCCAGGCGCGACAGCTCGCTGCTCGCTGCACTGGTCTGGCTGGCACCCGTGGCCGATTGCACCGACAGGTCACGGATGTTCACCAGGTTGCGGTCCACTTCCCTCGCCACTTGGGCCTGCTCTTCCGCTGCGCTGGCGATCACTAGGTTGCGTTCGTTGATCTCCACGATCGCGGTGTTAATGGTATCCAGCGACATGCCGGCGCCTTTGGCGATGTTCAGCGTCGATTCGGCGCGTTCGGTGCTGTTGCGCATCGAATCCACCGCGTGCTCGGTGCCGGCCTGGATACTGCCGATCATCCGCTCGATCTCGCTGGTCGATTGCTGCGTGCGATGCGCCAGGGCGCGCACTTCATCGGCGACCACCGCAAAACCGCGACCGGCTTCGCCAGCACGTGCCGCTTCAATCGCCGCGTTCAGGGCCAGCAGGTTGGTCTGGTCGGCCAGGCCGCGAATCACGTCGAGTACCTTGCCGATGTCGCGCGACTCATTGGCCAGGTCGCCAATCAGGGTGGCCGTGGCCTGCACATCGCCGCTCATGCGTTCGATGGCGCTGACGGTTTCCTGCACCAGATCACGGCCATCGCCGGCAGATGTGGTGGCGTTGCGCGATGCCTCGGAGGTGCTCACCGCATTGCGGGCGACTTCTTCGACGGCGCTGGTCATCTCGTTCACCGCCGTGGCGGCTTGTTCGATTTCGTTGTTTTGCTGGGTCAGGCCACGGGCGCTTTCGTCGGTGACGGCGTTCAGTTCCTCGGCAGCCGACGCCAACTGGGTCGCGGACCCGGCAATGCGTTGCAAGGTGTCGCGCAGCTTGTCCTGCATCTTGGCCATGGCCGCCAGCAGGCGTCCGGCCTCGTCGTTGCCGTCGACCTTGATCGGGCGGGTCAGGTTGCCTTCCGCCACTTCTTCCGCGGCTTCCAACGCCTGGGAAATGGGCAGGGTGATGCTGCGGGTCAGCAGCCAGGCGAACAACAAGGTCAGCAGGGTGGCGACCACCAACAGGCATACCACTAAGTTGAAGGCCATGTTGTATTGGTCCTCGGCGTCCTTATTGGTTGCCAGGGCCATCTTGTTATTGAGGTCCAGCAGGCGCGTCAGCACCGCGTTGACCTGCTCGGAATTGCTCAGCAACTCGGTATTGAGCAATTTGCGCAGATCGTCGACTTGATTCGCCTGCGAGAGGCTCTTCATGCGCTCTTCAATCTGATGGTACTGGCCCAGCAGGCGTACGTATTCGTCGTAGGTCGAGCGCTCTTCGCTGCTCTCGATGAGTTTTTCGTAGATGCCCTGGGCCGTGCGAATCTGCTGATTGCGCAGCTCAAAGGCTTCCAGGGTTTTTTGCTGGACGTCCGGCTCGCGGTTGGTCAGCAGGCGGTACGACAGCACGCGCAGGCGCAGAGTCAGTTGGGTGAACTCATCGAGGGCACGAATGCTTGGCACGCTGGACAGGGTGATGTCTTCCGTGGCGGCGCGTATCTTGCTCATTTGATTCAGGGCGAACACACCGAGAAACAACATCAACGCGCCAATAAACGCGAAGCCGAGGAAGGCCCTCGGAGCGATATTCATATTACGAAGCGACATGCGGGAATCCTGGGGGGAGAGCGCGATCCGTGCGGCCATGAGACGGTCTGTGACTCTCTATCGGTCGTACGACTAAAGTCTAAAGGGGCATGTGCGTTTTTGTCGCATCTGACGAGGGGTTCGATCGATTCAGGAACCAGATCGGGTAAATGCAGTCACTAAGGCTCGAAAGTGCGGCCCGGCCCTTAAAAATCGGGCTGCGCGCCAGGGATAACCCTGGCATCCGAGGTGAATTTTCTTTATCGTCACCGCCCTTTGAAAAAGCCCGAGAAATCAAAATGTTAGAAGCATCCCTCAGCCAATTGGAACAACTGGTCAGCGATCTGGTACAGCAGAATCAGGATCTACTGG
The DNA here is from genome assembly GCF_979253545.1 of Pseudomonas sp. AC112. Classification (NCBI taxonomy): domain Bacteria; kingdom Pseudomonadati; phylum Pseudomonadota; class Gammaproteobacteria; order Pseudomonadales; family Pseudomonadaceae; genus Pseudomonas; species Pseudomonas sp. AC112. The sequence goes on along the minus strand of NZ_CEEDCM010000001.1, from coordinate 1,751,359 downwards.
GCAGCAACGAATCCCTCAAGGCCGAACTGGCGCGCGCCAAGGATGAGAACGACAGCCTGCAGTTGAACCTGATGGAACAGGAAGAGAAGCACGGCGCCACTGCCGCCCGTATCCAGGCACTGGTTGAGCGTGTGAGCGCAGGGCCTGTCAGCGCATGAGTGAAGGGATAAAGGTCGTTTCGATTCTCGGAGAGGATTACTCGATCAAGGCTCCGGCCGGGGAAGAAAAAACCCTGATGCACGCCGTGACCCTGCTCAAGGCGTCCCTGGCCACCACCAAGAAAAAGTACCCGACCCTGATCGGTGACAAGTTACTGGTGCTGGCGGCGCTGAACCTGTGCGCCGAGCAGATCGAAATGCAGCAGGCTCACCAGCAGGAACTCGACCGTTACCAAGAGCAAGTCAGCGCCACGGTCGATGTGATTTCCAAGGCAATCGGAACGCCTTAGAACCACTCATCTTGCATGCCGAGGCACGTGTCATCGCGGGCCTCCAAGATTGCCAGTTCATGATGGCAGCTCGGTACTTCCCAGGTCAGGAAGTACCGGGCAGCCTGGAGCTTGCCTCTGTAGAAGGCCACATCCGCCGCATGACCCTTGGCCAAGCCTTCTTCGGCGCGAATCGCCTGTTCCAGCCAGCGCCAGCCAATCACCGTATGCCCGAACACCTTCAAGTACAGCGCCGAATTCGCCAGGCTGCTGTTGACCTTGCCGTGGGCGAGATCCGTCAGAAGGCCGATCGTCACGCTTTGCAGGCGGTTGACCAACTGCTCAAGAGGTTCCCTGAGTGGGGTGAGGCTTGGGTATTGCTGCGCGCGGGCACCGGTTTCGGCGATCAGTCTGATGAGTTGCTTCAAGCCCGCCCCGCCGTTCTGCGCGAGCTTGCGCCCGAGCAAATCCAGGGACTGGATGCCATGGGTGCCTTCATGGATGGGGTTCAGGCGGTTATCGCGGTAGTACTGTTCCACCGGGTATTCACGGGTGTAGCCGTGGCCACCGAGAATCTGGATCGCCAGTTCGTTGGCCTTGAGGCAGAACTCCGAGGGCCAGGACTTGACGATAGGGGTGAGCAAGTCCAGCAGTTCGTGGGCGTGCTTGCGCTCGGCTTCGGTTTCCAGGGTGGTGGTGTCGTCGAACAGGCGAGCGGCGTAGAGGCCGAGGTCGAAGGCGCCTTCCACGTAGGACTTTTGGGTGAGCAGCATGCGCTTGATGTCCGCGTGCTGAATGATCGAGACCGGCGCGGTGGTGGGGTCCTTGCTATCAGGCAAGCGGCCTTGCGGGCGTTCACGGGCGTACTCCAGGGAGTAGAGGTAGCCGGCATAACCGAGCATCACCGCACCCATGCCCACGCCGATGCGCGCCTCGTTCATCATCTGGAACATGCAGCTCAACCCCTGGTGCGGCTTACCCACCAGGTAGCCGACACAGTTGCCGTTGTCGCCGAAATTCAGCGCGGTGGACGTGGTGCCGCGCCAACCCATCTTGTGGAACAGCCCTGCCAGCAACACATCGTTGCGCTCGCCCAGGCTGCCGTCGTCGTTGACCAGGAACTTGGGCACGATAAACAGCGAAATGCCCTTCACTCCGGGCGGCGCATCCGGCAGCTTGGCCAACACCATGTGCACGATGTTTTCCGACAGTGGGTGATCGCCGCCGGAAATAAAGATCTTGTTGCCCTTGAGCCGATACGTGCCGTCAACCGCAGGCTCGGCGCGGGTACGAATATCCGACAGCGATGAGCCGGCGTGGGGTTCGGTGAGGGCCATGGTGCCAAAGAAACGGCCGTCGATCATCGGTTGCAGGAAGCGTTGTTTCTGATCCTCAGTGCCGAAGCTCTCGATCAGGTTGGCGGCGCCCATGGTCAGGAACGGATAAGAAGTGGATGCCGCGTTGGCCGACTGGAAGTGCGCAAAACAGGCTTGGGACAGCAGGGTGGGCAGTTGCATGCCGCCCGCCTCGAAACTGCGCGCCGCGTTGAGGAAGCCGGCTTCGAGGAACGCATCCACCGCGGGCTTCACTTCCGGAATCAGGATGGCCTTGCCGTCTTCGTAGCGTGGTTCGTTTTCGTCGTTCTTGCGGTTGTGAGGGGCGAAATACTTCTCGGCGATAGTGCGCGCGGTACTGATGGCCGCATCGAAGGTTTCGCGATTGTGCTCGGCAAACCGCTCGCGCTGGGTCAGGCCCTCGGCATCAAGGACTTCATACAGCTCGAAAGCCAGATTGCGGGAACTGAGCAGCGTCTCGGACATGGCGGCTTACCTTTGGAGGAATTGGCCTGAGTCTAAGTGCGCGAATAGAGGCTGGATAGCAAGATTGATTTGGGTGATGGAGGTGTAAAACAACAGCGCAAGGCTTGCGCAGTCCATGTGGGAGCTGGCTTGCCTGCGATGGCATCGCTGCGGTCTGTCAGTAGCACCGCGTCGCTTGCATCGCAGACAAGCCAGCTCCTACAAGGGGAGGGTGTTAGCCGATGGTCATCAGGCTGGCGTTACCGCCTGCTGCAGCGGTGTTAACACTCAACGCCCGCTCAATCACCAGGCGTTCCAGTGCAATCGCGGTCTCGCCTTGCGACAAGCCATGCACCCCGACAATCGCTCCACTACGCTGCGCCACTTGCTGGCACACCGCACGCAATTGATCGGAATCACCGTGGTGCAGGACGGCGTCGAACACCACTTCGTCCTTGGTCCAGTCGGCCACGCGCTTGATCTTCGCCTGAATCTCCTTCGGCAGGCGTGGGAACAAGGCCTTGGTCAGGTCAGATTCCGGCCATACCGCCGAACCGCCCACGGCCAGTACCGCCGCCAGTTGCGTCAGCAGATCGCCTTCTACGTCCGCCAGGCACAATACGTGCTCGCGGGGCAGGATGGCGTAGCTGTTGCGTTCGCCGGTCGGGCCGGCCAGTTGGCGGGTGATGCCGCTTTGCGATTGCGCGGCGAACTGGCTGCACAGGGCGCTCAGGTCGCTGAACTGATTGCTGTCGGCCCAGGATTTCAGGGCGGTCAGCGGCTGGCTCATGGCGTCGCGCAAACGAACATCCGGTGCAGCCAGTGCATCGCCACGTACGAAGGATTGCTCGATGGCATCCGTAGGGCGCGTCGACAGCAGGCGGTACAGGTACAGCGGGCCACCGGCTTTCGGGCCAGTGCCCGACAGACCTTCGCCGCCGAACGGTTGCACGCCAACCACGGCACCGACGATGTTGCGGTTGACGTAGACGTTACCGGCATTAACGTTGTCGATCACCTTGGCGATGGTCTCGTCGATACGGGTATGCACGCCCAGGGTCAGGCCGTAGCCGGAAGCGTTGATCTGGCCGATGAGCTGGTCGATCTCTTTACGCTTGTAGCGCACCACGTGCAGTACTGGGCCAAAGATTTCGCGTTGCAGTTCGTCGAAGCTTTCCAGCTCGATCAGGGTTGGCATCACGAAGGTGCCGCGCTTGATCTCGTCGCCGTCGGCAATCGCCACCTGGTACACGTTGCGGCCTTTGTCGCGCATGGCCTGGATGTGTTTCTCGATACCGGCCTTGGCTTCGGCGTCGATCACCGGGCCGATGTCCACGGACAGGCGCTCCGGGTTACCGAGGCGGCATTCAGCCATGGCGCCCTTGAGCATTTCGATCACACGGTCTGCCGAATCTTCCTGCAGGCACAACACGCGCAGGGCCGAGCAACGCTGGCCGGCACTGTCGAAGGCCGAGGACACCACGTCGATAACCACTTGTTCGGTCAGCGCCGAGGAGTCGACGATCATCGCGTTCTGGCCACCGGTTTCGGCGATCAGCGGGATCGGACGGCCCTGGGCGTCCAGGCGGCCGGCGACATTGCGTTGCAGCAGGCGCGCCACTTCGGTGGAGCCGGTGAACATCACGCCTTTGACGCGATCATCACCCACCAGGCGCGCACCGACGGTTTCGCCCTGGCCCGGCAGCAGTTGCAGCACGCCTTCCGGAATGCCGGCTTCCAGCAGGATGCGCACGGCTTGCGCGGCGACCAGTGGAGTTTGTTCGGCCGGCTTGGCCAATACCGGGTTACCGGCGGCCAGTGCGGCAGCGACTTGACCGCTGAAGATCGCCAGCGGGAAGTTCCATGGGCTGATGCAGACGACCGGGCCCAATGGGCGGTGGGCGTCATTGGTGAAGTCGTTGCGCGCCTGCACCGCGTAGTAGCGCAGGAAGTCCACGGCTTCACGCACTTCGGCGATGGCGTTGGCAAACGTCTTGCCAGCTTCGCGGGCCAGCAGGCCCATCAGCGGCTGGATCTCGCCTTCCATCAAGTCGGCGGCGCGCTCCAGGATCGCGGCGCGCTCGGCGGGCGGGGTGGCCTGCCAGATCGGGCCGGCGCTGATGGCGCACTGGATGGCGTTGTCGACGTCTTCGACGGTGGCTTCTTGCACATGGCCGACCACGTCACGCAGGTCGGACGGGTTCAGCACCGGTGCCGCTGCTTGTTCGCTGGCGGCGCAACCGAGCATCGGCGCGGCTTTCCAGTGGTTGTGAGCGGTGGCCAGCAAGGCGCAGGACAGCGAGGCCAAGCGATGTTCGTTGGCCAGGTCGATACCGGCCGAGTTGGCACGGTCGCTGCCATACAGGTCGCGTGGCAAGGGGATGCGCGGGTGCGGCAGGCCGAAGCCGCCTTCCAGCGTGGCCATTTGCTCGATGCTGGCCACTGGGTCGGCCACCAGCTCCTGGATCGAAATGGATTGGTCGGCGATGCGGTTGACGAACGAGGTGTTCGCGCCGTTTTCCAGCAGGCGACGGACCAGGTAGGCCAGCAGCGTTTCGTGAGTGCCGACCGGTGCGTACACGCGGCACGGACGGTTCAGCTTACCCTCGGAGACCTTGCCTACAACCTGCTCGTACAATGGTTCGCCCATGCCGTGCAGGCATTGGAACTCGTACTGGCCGGGGTAATAGTTCTGACCGGCGATATGGTAGATGGCCGACAGCGTGTGGGCGTTGTGCGTGGCGAACTGCGGGTAGATGACTTCCGGCACCGACAGCAGTTTGCGTGCGCAGGCAATGTAGGAAACGTCGGTGTACACCTTGCGGGTGTACACCGGGTAGCCTTCCAGGCCTTCGACTTGGGCGCGCTTGATTTCGCTGTCCCAGTACGCGCCTTTCACCAGGCGGATCATCAGGCGATGGCGGCTGCGGCGCGCCAGGTCGATGACGTAGTCGATCACATACGGGCAACGCTTCTGGTAAGCCTGGATCACGAAACCGATGCCGTTCCAGCCGGTCAGTTGCGGCTCGAAGCACAGGCGCTCGAGCAGGTCCAGGGACAGCTCCAGGCGGTCGGCTTCTTCGGCGTCGATGTTCAGGCCGATGTCGTATTGCTTGGCCAGCAGTGTCAGGGACAGCAGGCGTGGGTACAACTCGTCCATCACACGCTCGTACTGCGCGCGGCTGTAGCGCGGGTGCAGCGCCGACAGCTTGATGGAAATGCCTGGGCCTTCATAAATCCCACGGCCGTGGGAGGCTTTGCCGATGGAGTGAATGGCTTGTTCGTACGAGGCCAGGTACTTCTGCGCATCGTGTTCGGTCAGCGCGGCTTCACCGAGCATGTCGTAGGAATAGCGGAAGCCTTTGGCTTCGAACTTGCTCGCGTTGGCCAAGGCTTCGGCGATGGTTTCACCGGTGACAAATTGCTCGCCCATCAGGCGCATGGCCATGTCGACGCCCTTGCGGATCATCGGCTCGCCGCTCTTGCCGATGATGCGGCTCAGGGACGAGGTGAGGCCGGCTTCGTTGTGGGTGGCGACCAGTTTACCGGTCAGCAGCAGGCCCCAGGTCGCGGCGTTGACGAACAGCGAAGGGCTGTTGCCCAGGTGCGGCTGCCAGTTGCCGGTGCTGATCTTGTCGCGGATCAGCGCGTCGCGGGTGCCTTTGTCCGGGATGCGCAGCAGCGCTTCGGCGAGGCACATCAGGGCCACGCCTTCCTGGGACGACAGGGAAAATTCTTGCAGCAGGCCTTGAACAATCCCGGCACGGCCGCCTGCGCTCTTCTGGTTACGCAGTTTCTCGGCAATCGACGCTGCCAGCTTGTTGGTGGCTTCGGCCATCGGCGCCGGCAGGCGAGCCTGCTCGATCAGCATCGGCACCACTTCCGGCTCCGGGCGGCGGTAAGCGGCGGTGATCGAGGCACGCAGCACGGATTGCGGCAGGATGCTCTCGGCGAACTCAAGGAAGCACTGGTGGGCGTGGTCGGTCTGGACCTCGCCTGCATCGTCGGCGTCCTTGCTGCTCGAACCATTGAGTTCGGTCAGGGTTGCACCACCCTCCAGTTTCTCCAGGTAATTGAAAATCGCCTGCTTGATCAGCCAGTGCGGCGTGCGATCAATGGAGGTCGCGGCAGCCTTCAGGCGCTCGCGGGTCGGGTCGTCGAGTTTGACCCCAAGGGTGGTCGTAGCCATTTTCTTATCCTCATGGGTGCCACTACCGAGTGGCATTAGCTGGCGGCAAGATTAGCTTTGCGCATGCAGAGGTGCAACCGGGTGCAACCCTTTTTATTCAGGAAATTTTCGATGGTGATCGGGAAAAAAAGACACCGCCGACGGATTCCGCTCTTCCTTGGTGCGTTTGCTTCTGAGATCGGCTGTTCTTGCTCCGAAAAGGAGCAAAAACGAGGTGTTTTCAGCAAAAGACCCCTAGGTGCAACTTATTCTCACGAAACTGGTTGCACCTTATTTGCTTTGTTGAATAGCATTCGCGCCCAAGGTGCAACCTACTTAAACGTTCGGTTCATCGGCTGACGGCTTTCCTGGGGAAACGTCAGTCATAAATGCGCGGCACGCAGCCACGTCTACCTACTTCCAGTGGGTGGCCGTCTGACAGACCGCCGCTACATAAAAACAAAGCCAGGGCGTCACTCTTATGAGCGTTAGTAATCCAACCCTGATCACGTTCGTGATCTACATCGCAGCAATGGTGCTGATCGGCTTCATGGCCTATCGCTCCACCAACAACCTTTCCGATTACATCCTGGGCGGTCGCAGCCTCGGTAGCGTGGTGACTGCCTTGTCGGCCGGCGCTTCCGACATGAGCGGCTGGTTGTTGATGGGCCTGCCGGGTGCGATCTACATGTCTGGCCTGTCGGAAAGCTGGATCGCCATCGGCCTGATCGTCGGTGCCTACCTCAACTGGCTGTTCGTCGCCGGTCGCCTGCGGGTACAGACCGAACACAACGGTGACGCCCTGACCCTGCCGGATTACTTCTCCAGCCGTTTCGAAGACAAGAGCGGCCTGCTGCGGATCATCTCCGCCGTGGTGATCCTGGTGTTCTTCACCATCTACTGCGCCTCCGGCATCGTCGCCGGTGCCCGCCTGTTCGAAAGCACCTTCGGCATGTCCTACGAGACCGCGCTGTGGGCCGGTGCAGCAGCGACTATTGCCTACACCTTCGTTGGTGGTTTCCTGGCGGTGAGCTGGACAGATACCGTACAAGCCACGCTGATGATCTTCGCGCTGATCCTGACGCCGATCATCGTGCTGCTGGCCACCGGTGGCGTCGACACCACGTTCCTGGCGATCGAAGCCCAGAACCCTGACAACTTCAACATGCTGAAAAACACCACCTTCATCGGCATCATCTCGCTGATGGGCTGGGGCCTGGGTTACTTCGGCCAGCCGCACATCCTGGCGCGTTTCATGGCGGCGGATTCGGTGAAATCGATTGCCAAGGCACGTCGCATTTCCATGACCTGGATGATCCTGTGCCTGGGCGGTACCGTGGCGGTGGGCTTCTTCGGTATTGCCTACTTCTCGGCGCATCCGGAAGTGGCAGGTCCTGTGACCGAAAACCACGAACGCGTATTCATTGAGCTGGCCAAGCTGCTGTTCAACCCATGGATTGCCGGCGTGCTGCTGTCGGCCATCCTCGCGGCGGTGATGAGCACCTTGAGCTGCCAGCTGCTGGTGTGCTCCAGCGCCCTGACCGAAGACTTCTACAAGACCTTCCTGCGCAAGACTGCCTCCCAGCTTGAACTGGTGTGGGTCGGCCGTGCCATGGTGCTGCTGGTGGCTCTGGTCGCCATCGCCCTGGCCGCCAACCCGAACAACCGTGTTCTGGGCCTGGTGAGCTACGCTTGGGCAGGTTTCGGTGCTGCCTTCGGCCCTGTGGTGCTGATCTCGGTGATCTGGAAAAACATGACCCGCAACGGCGCACTGGCCGGCATCCTGGTCGGCGCGATCACCGTGATCGTGTGGAAACACTTCGAATTGCTGGGCCTGTACGAAATCATCCCAGGCTTCATCTTTGCCAGCCTCGCGATCTACTTCGTGAGCAAGATGGGCGCACCGACTGCCGGTATGGTCGAGCGTTTTGATGCTGCGGAAAAAGACTACAACCTCAACAAGTAATTCGCTGGGTGTTTAGCGCCAAGTGAGTTGAAAGAAAGGCCCGCGTCCTATGGATTGCGGGCCTTTTTTTACGTGTGATTTACGTCGGTCCTAAGAAAATTCGGACGTGCGCACGTAGGGTTTTACTGATTTTCTTGGCGAGTGCTCAGCAGGTCGCAAGGGTGATGCAAAATCGGCAGCCCACCCCCCGCAGAGAAACACCGGATGTTCGCTCCTGCCAACCAAAGCGCCTTTACCCTGACCCTCGACGGGGAGCCCAGTGAACTTAAGGTGTTCGGTTTCACCGGCACTGAGACAATCAGCAAGCCCTACTGTTTCGACTTGGAATTGGTCAGTGAGCAGCCCGATCTCGACCTGGAAAACCTGCTGCATCGCCAGGTGTACCTGGGCTTTGATGATAAAGGCCACGGCGTTCATGGCCAGGTTTACCGAGTGGCACAGGGCGATTCAGGGCGCCGTCTTACGCGTTATAAAATCAGTCTGGTGCCGCAACTGGCGTATCTGAAACACAGCAGTCACCAGCGTATTTTCCAACACAAGACGGTGCCGCAGGTGATTGCTGAGGTGTTGGCGGGGCAGGGCATCCAGAGCAACCGCTTCGAGTTTCGCCTGAGTGGCACCTATCCGGAACGTGAATACTGCGTGCAATTTGGTGAGACCGACCTGGCATTCATTCAGCGGCTGTGTGCCGAGCTGGGCATTCACTATCACTTCCAGCATTCGGTCGACCGGCACCTGCTGGTGTTTGGTGATGACCAAACCGTGTTTGCCCAGGCGGAGCACGCTACGCCCTACATGCCCGGCTCCGGGATGGTGGCGGATACCCCAGCGATCAAGCGTTTTGCAGTGCAATTGGAAACCCGTACCACGGCGTTAAACTTGCGCGATTACGACTTCCGTAAGCCGCGTATGGCGCTGGAAAGCGCCGTGGCTGGCGAGCAACTCCCCAGCCTCGAAACGCAGGACTATCCCGGCGATTTCAGTGACCGCGCCCATGGCAAATACCTTGCGCAACGTGGCCTGGAGCGTCACCGCAGTGACTACCGAATTGCCAGTGGCGAGGGCGACGAGCCGGCCCTTGTCACTGGTCGGTTCCTCAAGCTCAGCGGGCATTCCCGTGAAGACTGGAATGACTTATGGCTGGTGACAGAAGTCACCCACGAAGGCAAGCAACCCCAAGTGTTGGAGGAGGCCGTCACCGAGGTCTCAGGCGGAGATTTTCGTCAGGGCTATCGAAACGAGTTTGTCGCCACACCGTGGGACGTGATCTTCCGTCCGCCACTGCCTGAGCAGCCGCGCCCGACTATTTCGGGCTATCAGAACGCAGTCGTCACCGGGCCTGTCGACAGTGAAATTCATTGCGACGAATACGGCCGGGTCAAAGTGCTGATGGCCTGGGACCGCGCCGGGAAGCACTACGACCACTCCAGCTGCTGGCTGCGCGTCGCCACCGCTTGGGCCCATGACCGCTACGGTTCGGTCCTGATTCCTCGCGTCGGCATGGAAGTGCTGGTGGGTTTCGTCAACGGTGACCTTGACATGCCGCTGGTAGTCGGCTGCCTGCCCAACGCGGCCACGCCTGTGCCCCTCGACCTGCCTGCGAACAAGACCCGCAGCATCTTTCGCAGCCAAAGCACCCCAGGCGGTGGTGGCTACAACGAACTGCGCATCGAAGACCGCAAGGGCGCTGAAGAAATCTACCTGCGCGCCCAGCGCGATTGGACCCAGCACGTGTTGCATGACCAGCAGGTGCAGGTCGATAACGTGCGCCGCGTGAGCGTCGGAGGTGAGTCGCACCATGAGCTGCTGGGTGAAGAACAGCGCATCACTCATGGCAACCGGCTGACTGAGCTGAAGCAGGATGATCATTTGGTGGTCGGCGGTTCGCAGCAAACGCGCGCCGGGCGGACGATTCAGATTGGTGCGGGGCAAAGCGTGGTGATCGATGCGGGCGCCACGGTGACGATTCAGGCGGGTGGGCAATCGATCACGCTGTCGGCCGGTGGGATTTTCAGCAGCGTGCCGATCCAGCTCGGTGGTGCGCCTGCTCCGCCAGCTTCACCGTTGACACCCGGAATCAAGGAAAAGCTGTTGGCGGTAATACCTGTACCGCTAAGCCCTGTGCAAGTGGCGAGCCTGAAGCGAAGTGCGCCGTTTTGTGAAGAGTGCGAGCGCTGCAAAAACGGACAGTGTGATCTCACGCAACATGCGGGTAAGGGCTAGGGAACAACCGCTGGCAAAGCCTCTGGCGTCGAGCCGGGGTTCCATATTGTGCAGCGTGCGATGTCTCGTGATGCGCTCGAATAATCTCTGTTCGAATCGCCTAGTGCGATCGTACTGGAGCGTTTTCGCAGCCTTAATCCTCAGCTCACTCAGTACGCCAGGCCGGGGCAAATGCTGGCACTCAGTGATCCGTTCAATAGCCAATGCACCCGTGAAGAAGCGTTGCTGATGGAAGCGGCGCAGGAAGTGAACGATGCGTTGACGCCGATGAGTGATGAAGATGCAGCGTTTATGGTTGAGCACCAGGAAGTGATTGGTGCGTTTTTGGCGCAGAGCTCCATGGCGGCAGGGGTTGGATCAAGCATGGTGGCAAGTCATTTAACTCGGACCAAGTCGATCCTCGTCGATCTTGAAAAGTTACACCTCAACACTTTCCGGGCTCAGGGCAATTTGCGAGGCGCAGAGTTTTTCGCCAACCGTCAGAAGTTACTAACTCAACTGGATAACAGTCTCGGGCCTCTGATGCGAAAAGGTGTTGGTATTGCCGATCACCCAAAGCTCAGAAGCGCTTTGGGGATTTCCAGTCGTAGCCTGGTTCATCATTGGAGCAAAGCAGGAGTGTCAGGGGGGATTCCGGGGTACGCAACGCATATTCAAGGTGTGGCGCGGGCGAGTCAGTATATGAAAGTCGGCGGGTTTATTGGAATTGGACTAGGGGCGTCAGCTTCCGCACTGAAAGTGAAGGAAACGTGTCGAGTGGGTAGTTCTGCTGACTGCAAGAAAGTGAAACTCAAGGAAGGCGGGAGTTTTTTAGTCTCGGTTGGAGGCAGCGGGGCGGGTGCGTATGCGGGTGCATTAGCCGCCGCGCCTATATGTATCGCTATAGGTGTAGGAACATTTGGCGTTGGCGGATTAGTTTGCGGCGTGGTAGTTGTGGGAGCTGCAGCAGCGATAGGTGGGGGGGCAGGGGCTAGCATAGGAGAGAAGATAGGAGAAATTGTTTATGAGGGAATAAAATAATATGGAAGAGGCAAGGATTTTATATTCGTACTGCCTAGTGATTGCAGTGGTATGGATTGTTCTCGTTTTAATAGGTCAGGTCTATTTTTCATATCGTAAAGTCGATGAAATAGTGCAGTGTTTGGGCGCTTCAAAATTGGTCTCTTACCGTAAGCATTTTGTGGGTGCTGGCTTTTTCAGCAAAATGTTTTTTGTAAATACTGTCGCGGGAATGTTTATATTTCAGAGGTTACATATTAAGGATGGAGCCGTCACTCGTGAGGAGTTGGATACAGTCCCGCGCCGATTAATGTTTGAGTTAAGGATGTGGGGTTTTTTTTTGATGGGCATGGGGGGGTACGCCATTAGTTTGTGGGGGGTTGGTAAATACATGGGCTGGCTTAAATGAGGACTTTCAGAAAATCGGATACTAGTCGCCTGTTTACCCACATCTTATTGTGAAGGAGCGTTTTTCAATGCCGTTGCAGTTCATACCTCGTACGTGGCTGGTCCACCACCCGATTCAATCCACCGAAAATCTTTTCGCCATTTTCAGCACCGCCAGCGTTGCAAAGCCTTTGGACGCTTGGCGAACCCTGGCCGTCGGAATGCCGCCCCAACCAATCTGGGCAGGCACGGCCTACGCCGAGTGGAGCGAGGTAATGCCCTATGTAGGCATCATCGAACCCGACAGCCCCTTCCTCGATTGGATAGCAACGACCGAGTCGAAAGACTGGGGCTGGTTGGCGGTATCGTTGAGCCCACTGGAAACGGTGGTAGCGCACCTGCAAAGCCTGACAAAGGTGTATTTGCCAGATGACCAGCAGGTGTTTTTGCGCTTCTGGGATGGCTCTCAGTTTCTGCCGATATTGCAACAGCTGGGCGATGAGGCGGGCAAGGTGCTGCCAGTGTTCCGGCGCTATCTGATCAATGGTCAGCCGCTGGCAGTGGCGACCGGTTCGGTCACGGCCGCCAAAACCAGTCCGTGGTGGCATGTACCTGCACCCTTATTGGAGCAACTGGCGGAGCAATCACCGCAAACCCTCATCGACAACCTGGTGCAATGGCTTGAAGAGCAACGTCCTGACTTGTACACAGCGTTTAAATCTGAAACCTTGCGGCACAAGGTCGCTTACTTTGCGCGCAGTGCGAATGTCAGCCATGAAGCGTTATGCGCATTCCTGGCTTCAGAGTTGGGGTGAGCCCCGCGCGGGGCAAGCTCGCGCACCACAACCCTGCACCTTTGCTCGCGCAGAAGGTAAACTTCGCCCCCTGCGCAGGAGCAACCATGAATTATCGTCACGCCTTTCACGCCGGCAACCACGCCGATGTCTTCAAACACCTGACCTTGACCCGCCTCATCGCCTTGATGTCGCGCAAGGAGCAGCCGTTCGCCTACCTCGACACCCATGCTGGGATCGGTCTGTACGACCTGCAAGGCGACCAGGCCAACCGCACCGGTGAATACCTGGAAGGCATCGCGCGCCTGTGGGGCGAAAGCGACCTGCCGCCGCTGACCGCCGATTACATGCGTGTGCTGCATGAGATGAACCCGGATGGCGAGTTGCGTTACTACCCAGGTTCGCCGGAGTTGGCGCGACGCCTCACTCGTCCCCAGGACCGCGTGCTGCTCAATGAAAAGCACCCGGAAGACGGTGTGTTGCTCAAGGACAACATGAAGGGTGATCGTCGCGTGAAGGTGCATTTGGGCGAAGGCTGGCATGTACCGCGTGCCCTGCTGCCGGTGCCGGAAAAGCGTGCGCTGATGCTGATCGACCCGCCGTTCGAGAAACTCGACGAAATGCAACGCTGCGCCGCGTCCCTGAAGGAAGCCGTGGGCCGCATGCGCCAGACCGTCGCGGCGATCTGGTACCCGGTGAAAGACCAGCGCATGCTGCGCCGTTTCTACCAGGACTTGGCCGGCACCGGTGCGCCGAAGTTGCTGCGCGTGGAGTTGCTGGTGCATCCGCTGGATACGCCCAATACCCTGACGGGTTCGGGCCTGGCGATCGCCAACCCGCCGTGGGGCCTGGAAGAGGAGTTGCGTGAGCTACTGCCATGGCTGTCCAAGAAACTGGGCCAGACCCAGGGTGGGTGGCAGATGGATTGGCTGATCGCTGAGTAGTCAGCAACTCTGATCAATTTGCAGGGGGCGGGCAGTTGTGGTGAGCGAGCTTGCTCGCGCTGGGCTGCGTAGCAGCCCCAAAACCAGTCACCACGGTCTATCTGAAAAACCGTAGCGGCCTTGTTGGGGCCGCTTCGCGCCCCAGCGCGAGCAAGCTCGCTCACCACAGGGGATCTGTGTACCCACAAAATGGCTTCAGATCGGGCAGCTCACGCCCGTGCCGCCAATCCCGCAATAGCCCTGCGGGTTCTTCGCCAGGTACTGCTGGTGATACGCCTCGGCGAAGTACACCGTCGGGGCTTCTTCGATTTCAGTGGTGATCGCACCCAGTCCGGCTTTGGTCAGCTCAGCTTGATAAGCCTCGGCACTCGCCTGCGCCGCCGCCAATTGCTCCGGCGTGGTCGCATAGATCACCGAGCGGTACTGGCTGCCGATATCGTTGCCCTGGCGCATGCCCTGGGTCGGGTTGTGCAGTTCCCAGAACATCTTCAGCAGGTCTTCGTATTTCACCTTGGCCTGGTCATACACCACCAGCACCACTTCGCTGTGGCCGGTCAGGCCCGAGCAGACTTCTTCATAGGTCGGGTTCGGCGTGTAGCCGCCGGCGTAGCCGACCACGGTGCTGACCACGCCATCGCGCTGCCAGAACCGGCGCTCGGCCCCCCAGAAGCAGCCCAGGCCGAAGATCGCAAAGCCGACGTCATCAAGGAACGGGCCCAGCAGCGGGTTGCCGTTGACGAAGTGAGTCTCTGGCAGCGCCATCGGGGTTTCACGGCCAGGCAGAGCTTGTTCTTGGGTAGGCAGCACGTTTTTGTTCACCAGAATTTCCGAGCGCAAGACCATGATCAGTCCTCTCGTAAGGTTGAGTTAGCGGTAAATTGTCAGACCGTCAGTGTGCCCGAGTGTTACGGCGCTGTCAGGCGATTGGCCCGCGCGGGTAGCGTTTGAGCATCGCCAGCAGCTCTGCGCCGGGGATCGGCCGGTCGAACAGGTAACCCTGGCCCACATCGCAGCGATGGCGGCGCAGGAACGCCAGTTGCTCGGCGGTCTCGATGCCTTCGGCGACCACCTTGAGCTTGAGGTTGTGGGCCATGGCGATCACGGCCGAGGTGATTTCCATGTCGTCCTGGTTGTCCGGGATCTCGTGGATAAAGCTGCGATCGATCTTGATGATGTCGATGGGGAATTTTTTCAGGTAACTCAGCGACGAGTAGCCGGTGCCGAAGTCGTCCATGGCCAGGGTCAGGCCGAAGCTCTTCAATTGATCAAGTTGCAGGCGCGTGTCTTCGGTGGCTTCCAGCAGCAAGCCTTCGGTCAACTCCAGCTCCAGCAAGTTGGCCGGCAGTTGTTCTTCCTTGAGGATCGTGGCAATCGAAGCCACCAGGTCCGGGTCGGAGAACTGCTTGGGTGACAGGTTGATCGCCACCTGCAGGTTCCCCATGCCCGCGGCGGTCAACTGCCTGCTCATGCGGCAGGCCTGGCGCGCGATCCATTTGCCGATAGGGATGATCAGGCCGGTCTCTTCAGCCACGCTGATGAATTGGTCAGGGCGGATCATGCCTTTTTCCGGGTGGTTCCAGCGCAGCAGCGCCTCCATGCCCAGCAAGCGGCCGCTGCGCAGGCACAGCTTGGGCTGATAGAACACGTCCAGCTCGTTCTGAGTGAGGGCGCGGCGCAGGTTGTTCTCGACGAACAGCTTGTAGCTGGCCTCGGCATTCAGCGCTTCGGTAAACACCTGTACCTGGTGTTTGCCGTTGGCCTTGGCCTTGTGCAGGGCCAGGCCGGCGTTGCGCATCAGGGTCTGCGGGTCGCGGCCATGCAGCGGCGCGCACGCCAGGCCCACGGAGCCGGTGACGCTGATCAACTGGTTGTCGACGAACATCGGTTTGTCGAGGGTTGCCAGCAACTGGCTGGCAACCTGCTGGCCGCTCTCCAGGTCGGTGTCGTCGAGCAGCACCGCAAACTCGTTACTCGCAAACCGCGCCAGGCTGCCACCGGCACTCAGGCTGTTGCGCAAACGGCGCGCCAGGCTGATCAGCAGTTTGTCGCCGGTCTGGTGGCCGAGGCTGTCGTTGATGCGCTTGAAGTTGTCGATGTCCACCAGCAACAGGCTGATCGGGCTGTCGCTGTCACGGGCAAAGCGTTCGTCGAGGTTGCGGATGAACGCCGGGCGGTTGCCCAGGTTGGTCAGGTTGTCGGTGTAGGCCAGGCGCTCGATGCGCTGCTGGGCCAGCTTGGTCTGGGTGATGTCTTCGTAGATGCCGATGTAGTGCGTCAGCTCGCGGTTGTCGCCGTACACCTTGGAGATCGACAGCTGGCCCCAGTAGGGTTCGAGGTTTTTGCGTCGGCTCTTGAATTCGCCCTGCCAACTGTTGCTCTTGGCCAGGCTCGACGGTGCATCGAAGAGCAATTCGCTGAGGTTCTCCAGCGCCGGCAACTGGGCCAGGCGGTGGCCGTGGACCTCTTCGGCGCTGTACTGGGTGATCGCGGTGAAGCTCGGGTTGACGTACTCCACGACGCCGTCGCAGTTGACCAGCAGGAAAGCGTTGGCGCTTTGTTCCACGGCACGCTGGAACAGGTGCAAGGCGCTGGTGGCGGTGCGGCGATTGTGATTGTTGATCACTTGAGCGAATTGGTCGGCCAGCTCGCCGGCGAAGGCGATTTCATCGGCCTGCCAGGCACGCGTGCTGCCGCTTTGTTCCAGGCACAGCACGCCCACCACCTGGCCATCGACGCGAATGCTGGCGTCCAGCATGGCGTGGATGTCCTTGGCGCGCAGGTTGTCGGCCATTTCCCGGGTGCGTGGGTCGCGCATCGCGTTAGTGGCGTCGATGGCCCGGCTGGTGTGCAAGGCCTCCAGGTAGTCCGGGAAAAAACTGGCATCAATGGGGTCGGGCAAATGGTGCTGCTGATTGTCGCGGTGGTAGGCCGAGATCGGTACCAGGTGATGCCCTTCGAGGTTCCAGATGCTGGCGCAGTCGAGCTGATAGATATCGCAGGCGCTGCGGGTGATCAGCTCGGCGGCTTCTTGCAATGAATTATTGGTGGTGTAGCGATGGCGGGCCAGCAGCAGGATCAGCTCCTGTTGGGCGCGCACCCGCTCCAGATGCTGCAGCTGTTCCTGCTGGGCGCGCTGGTTGAGTTCCAGGGCGATCTGCAGGCGGCTGTTCTGGTTCTCCAGGTCTGCCGTCGGGGCAGCAGTGGGGATTTCACTGAACAGGCCATCGACCACCATCAAATAGCCGCGCAGCAGGTGCCGATTGTGTTGTTTGTAGGCTTCGCCCATCTCCAGCAGGCTCAGTGGGCCGTCGCTGGTGTGCAAGGTGTAGCGCACCAGGTAGTGAGGGCTCTGGGTCAGTTGCTGCTGGATAGTGTCGTGCAACTCATAGCGCGCCTGGGGCTCCATCAGGCTGGCATAGGGAGTGCCGAGCAGGGCGCACAGCTCGACCGCCGGCAGGCCGAATTGGCGCTCGCAGTTGGGGTCGAGGTAAAGGAGGGCCCAGCTTGCCTCATTAAGCCGCTCGAAACGCAGCATACCGAGGCGCGAAGGCACCGGTAACTGCGTCACTACCTCGGCCGCCATTCGGGCGACATCGGGTTGGCTTTTCATGGGGGAGACTCACTTGAAATAACGCGCACGGCGCCGGGCTCACGCCCTCTTTTCTGTTGCCTGCGGCAAGGTTGCATCATGCGGCGCGGGCTGACAAGAGAGGATGAAGGCTAAGTGCTATAAGGGGGTTATCGGCCGCGAGAGGGATTTCTGCAATCGAGGTGATGGAAGGTGTACAAACCTGTTTTGTGTGTCCAGCTTCCTGCGGGGCAACAGGCAAAAAAAGCCCCGCCAAGTGGCGGGGTTGAGGTACGAGCGTGGCGCTCGAAAATCGTTGCAGCCAGGCCTCCTCGGTGAAGAGGAGGCCATGGCGGCTTACAGCAGGATAGTGCGGATATCGTTCAGCAGTTGGCTCAGGCGCTGTGTGAAGCGTGCAGCAGCGGCGCCGTTGATCACACGGTGATCGTAGGACAGCGACAGTGGCAGCATCAGTTTCGGCTGGAACGCTTTACCGTCCCACACAGGCTGGATAGTGGCCTTGGACACACCCAGGATCGCCACTTCCGGCGCGTTGACGATTGGCGTGAAGCCAGTGCCGCCAATGTGACCGAGGCTGGAGATGGTGAAGCACGCGCCCTGCATGTCGTCCGGGGTGAGCTTCTTGTCGCGGGCCTTGGCAGCCAGTGCAGCAGCCTCAGCGGCAAGCTGCAGCAGGCTCTTCTGGTCGACGTTCTTGATGACCGGTACCAGCAGGCCATCCGGGGTATCAACCGCAAAGCCGATGTGCACGTACTTCTTGCGAATGATCGCTTTGCCGCTTGGCGCCAGCGAAGCATTGAAGTCCGGCAGTTCCTTGAGCAGGTGTGCGCACGCCTTGAGCAGCAATGGCAGCACGGTCAGCTTGACGCCGGCCTTCTCGGCCACGGCTTTCTGCGCAACGCGGAAAGCTTCCAGGTCGGTGATGTCGGCCTGGTCGAACTGGGTCACGTGCGGGATGTTCAGCCAGCTGGCGTGCAGGCCGGCCGCGCCGATTTGCATCAGGCGGGTCATCGGCACTTCTTCGATTTCGCCGAAGCGGCTGAAATCGACGGTGCGGATCGGCGGAATGCCCGAACCACCGGTAGCGCCGCCAGCAGCCGGCGCTTCCTTGGCCTTCTGCATCATGGCCTTGACGTAAACCTGCACGTCTTCTTTCAGCACACGACCGTGAGGGCCGGTGGCCGACACAGCGCTCAGCTCAACACCGAACTCACGGGCCAGCTGACGCACGGCAGGGCCGGCGTGCACCTTGGCGCCGCTTGGCGCTGGAGCGGCAGCAGCAGGGGCCGCAGCAGCCTCGGCTTTTGCAGCAGGCGCAGGCGCAGCGGCAGCCGGTGCAGCTTCAGCCTTGGCGGCTGGAGCGGCGGCCGGTGCTGGCGCGGCAGCAGGTGCGGCGCCTTGTACTTTCAGCTTGAGGATGAAGTCGCCAGTGCCGACTTCGTCTTCCAGCTTGACCGCGATGCTTTCCACCACGCCGGCAGCCGGCGAAGGGATTTCCATGGAGGCCTTGTCGGACTCCAGGGTGATCAGCGACTGGTCGGCTTCGACGGTGTCGCCCACCTTGACCAGCAGCTCGATGATCTTGGCCTTGCCCGACGAACCGATGTCCGGGACATGAATGTCCTGGACGCTAGCGGCGGCAGGTGCAGCAGCCGGGGCCGGAGCGGCCTCGGCAGCAGCCGGTTTTTCAGCAGCAGGGGCGGGTGCAGCAGCGGCAGCAGGCGCCGCCGCAGGGGCCGCATCAGCGGCACCTTCGATTTCCAGCTCCAGCAGTTCGTCGCCTTCTTTCAGGCGGTCGCCCAGCTTCACTTTCAGGCTCTTGACCACGCCGGCCTTGGGAGCAGGGATTTCCATGCTCGCCTTGTCCGACTCCAGGGTCAGGATGCTCTGGTCGGCTTCGACGGTGTCGCCGACCTTCACAAACAGCTCGATTACTTCACCTTCACCGCTGCCGATGTCAGGTACGCGAATGAGTTCGCTCACAAAAAATCTCCTCAGCAGTCCAGTGGGTTGCGTTTTTCCGGGTTGATCCCGAACTTGACGATAGCGTCAGCCACCACCTTAGGTTCGATCTCACCGCGGTCAGCCAAGGCTTCCAGGGCTGCCAACACCACGAAGTGACGGTCAACTTCGAAGAAGTGACGCAGCTTCTTGCGGCTGTCACTGCGGCCGAAACCGTCGGTGCCCAGGACTTTGAATTCCTTGGACGGGACCCACTGGCGAATTTGTTCAGCAAACAGTTTCATGTAGTCGGTCGATGCGATCACCGGACCTTTACGGCCAGTCAGGCATTCTTCGACGAAGGTGCGCTGTGGCTTCTGGCCAGGGTGCAGGCGGTTGTGACGCTCTACGGCCAGGCCATCGCGACGCAGTTCGTTGAAGCTGGTAACGCTCCAGACGTCAGCGCCGACGTTGAACTCGTCACGCAGGATCTTCGCCGCTTCACGCACTTCGCGCAGGATGGTGCCGGAGCCCATCAGTTGTACGTGGTGCGCCGCTTCCTTGGTGTCTTCTTCGAGCAGGTACATGCCCTTGATGATGCCTTCCTCGACACCGGCCGGCATGGCTGGCTGCTGGTAGGACTCGTTCATCACGGTGATGTAGTAGAAAACGTCCTGCTGCTCTTCGGTCATCTTCTTCATGCCGTCCTGGATGATCACCGCCAGCTCGTAGCCGTAGGTAGGATCAAAGGTGCGGCAGTTCGGGATGGTGGCAGCCAGGATGTGGCTGTGACCGTCTTCGTGTTGCAGGCCTTCGCCGTTCAGCGTGGTACGGCCGGCGGTGCCGCCGATCAGGAAGCCACGGGTACGGCTGTCGCCTGCTGCCCAAGCCAGGTCGCCGATACGCTGGAAACCGAACATCGAGTAGAAGATGTAGAACGGCAGCATCGGCTGGTTGTGGCTGGAGTACGAAGTACCGGCAGCGATGAAGGAGCTCATGGCGCCCGCTTCGTTGATGCCTTCTTCGAGGATCTGGCCCTTCTTGTCTTCCTTGTAGAACATCACCTGGTCTTTATCGACTGGCTCGTAGAGCTGGCCGACGGAAGAGTAGATGCCCAACTGACGGAACATGCCTTCCATACCGAAGGTACGGGCTTCGTCCGGGATGATCGGAACAATGCGCGGGCCGATGTCCTTGTCCTTGACCAGCTGCGCCAGGATGCGCACGAAAGCCATGGTGGTGGAGATTTCACGGTCGCCCGAGCCGTCGAGGATAGCCTTGAGGGTACTCAGGTCTGGCGTCGGTACGCTGAAGCTGTTGGCGCGACGCTGTGGCACGAAACCACCCAGTGCGGCGCGGCGCTCGGCCAGGTAGCGGGCTTCGGCGCTGTTCGGCTCCGGCTTGAAGAACGGCAGGTTTTCCAGTTCTTCGTCCTTGACCGGGATGTCGAAGCGGTCGCGGAACAACTTCAGGCTGTCGACATCGACTTTCTTGGTGTTGTGCGCGGTGTTCTTCGCTTCGCCGGCACCGGTGCCATAACCCTTGATGGTCTTGGCCAGGATGACAGTCGGTTGTTCTTTGTGGTTGACCGCTTCGTGGTACGCCGCATAGACCTTGTACGGGTCGTGGCCGCCACGGTTGAGTTTCCAGATCTCGTCGTCGGACAGGTCGGCAACCATCGCCTTGAGTTCAGGCGTGTTGAAGAAGTGTTCACGCACGAACGCGCCGTCTTTGGCCTTGTAGTTCTGGTACTCGCCGTCGATGACTTCGTCCATGCGACGTTGCAGGATACCGTCGACGTCCTTGGCCAGCAGTGGGTCCCAGAAACGGCCCCAGATGACTTTGGTCACGTTCCACTGAGCACCGCGGAACACGCCTTCGAGTTCCTGGATGATCTTGCCGTTGCCGCGAACCGGGCCGTCGAGGCGCTGCAGGTTGCAGTTGATGACGAAGATCAGGTTGTCCAGCTTCTCGCGGCCGGCCAGGGAGATGGCGCCCAGGGATTCCGGCTCGTCACACTCGCCGTCGCCCAGGAAGCACCAGACTTTCTGCTTGCCTTCAGGGATGAAGCCACGGGCTTCCAGGTACTTCATGAAACGTGCCTGGTAGATCGCCTGGATTGGGCCCAGACCCATGGAAACGGTCGGGAACTGCCAGAAGTCAGGCATCAGCCAAGGGTGCGGGTACGACGACAGGCCGTTACCGTCCACTTCCTGGCGGAAGTTGTTCATGTGTTCTTCGGTGATGCGGCCTTCCATGAACGCACGGGCGTAAACGCCTGGAGAAGTGTGGCCCTGGAAGTAGATCAGGTCGCCGCCGTGTTCGTCGGTCGGGGCCTGGAAGAAGTAGTTGAAGCCGATGTCATACAGGGTTGCGCTGGAAGCGAAGCTGGAGATGTGACCGCCCAGGTCCGAATCTTTCAAGTTCGTGCGCATTACCATCGCCATGGCGTTCCAACGTACCAGCGAGCGAATGCGGCGTTCCATGAACAGGTCGCCAGGCATGCGTGCTTCGTGGGTAACGGGGATGGTGTTGCGGTATGGCGTAGTGATGGCGTAAGGCAGTTGCGAGCCGCTGCGGGTCGCGAGTTCGCCCATACGGGTCATCAGGTAGTGAGCACGGTCTTCGCCTTCTTTGTCGAGAACCGATTCCAGGGCGTCCAGCCATTCCTGGGTTTCGACGGGATCGAGGTCTTGCATGGCTTGCTCCAGGGCGGAAAGGCTACCAGAATCGGTTGCCTGAAGTTTGCGACTGGCCTTGTGGGCAGACGACATAAATTCTTGGATGGCCGAAGGTTGCTTCGGCGTCCTGTAGTTTTACTACAAATCGTCGGCCATTTCAGCCTTTCGAATGTATATACGAGTAGTAAAACTACACAAGACTGAGCGTATGGCTCGGTCTGGCTGGTGAGCATAATCGTTATTGTTGATCTTTTGCGAACAAGAAAAGGTGAAAGTTTGATGTTGGCTGCCAAAATGAAATTAATTTCAGCTATTTATCACCTTTGTTCGACAGTCCTTCATAGAGCGTGGTTCTTGCGTTCACAACTACACGCCCTTTACGCGCCGATCAAGGATAGACCATGAGCCTTCCAACGCTGGCCGAACTGCCAGCCATTCTTTTGCCAAAAGCCCAGCGGGCCGAGCAGTCATTTCGTGACGCAGTGGCCGCGCTGGACGACGATCATGGACTTTCTGCGTGGACGCCGCAACGGTGGGCCGACTTCGCCCGCGTGTGCGCCGCCAGTGATTTCGTCATTGAACAGAGTGTTCGTGACCCTTTGATGTTGCTGGAGCTGGTGGCCTGGGGCGAGCTGGACCGTGGTTTTGCGCCCGGCGAGCTGTGCGGGCAGATCGCTGGCGCTGTGCAACAAGCCGAAACAGAAGATGAACTGGGCCGTGTGCTGCGTCGCCAGCGTACGCGCCAGCAAGTGCGCATCATCTGGCGCGATCTCACCCGCCAGGCGGACCTGGTGCAAACCTGCCGCGACCTGTCCGACATGGCCGACGCCAGCATCGACCAGGCCTACCAATGGCTGTACCAGCGCCACTGCGTGCAGTTCGGTACGCCCACCGGCCGGCGCAGCGGCGAGCCGCAGCACATGGTCATCCTCGGCATGGGCAAGCTCGGTGCCGTGGAGCTGAATCTGTCGTCGGATATCGACCTGATCTTCGCCTACCCCGAGGGCGGTGAAACCGTCGGCGTCAAACGCGCGCTGGACAACCAGGAGTTCTTTATTCGTCTTGGTCAAAAACTGATCAAGGCCCTCGACCCGATGACCGTCGATGGCTTCGTGTTCCGCGTCGACATGCGCCTGCGCCCCTACGGTTCGGCGGGTGCGCTGGTACTCAGCTTCAATGCACTGGAGCAGTACTACCAGGATCAGGGCCGCGACTGGGAACGCTACGCCATGATCAAGGCGCGGGTAGTCGCCGGCGACCAGGCAGCGGGCGCTCAATTGCTCGACATGCTGCGGCCGTTCGTCTACCGCCGCTACCTGGACTTTTCCGCGATCGAAGCGCTGCGCACCATGAAGCAGTTGATCCAGCAGGAAGTGCGGCGCAAAGGCATGGCCGACAACATCAAGCTGGGCTCGGGGGGCATCCGTGAAGTGGAGTTTATCGCCCAGGCATTCCAACTGATCCACGGCGGTCGCGACCTGAGCCTGCAACAGCGGCCACTGCTCAAGGTGCTTGGCACCCTGGAAGGGCAGGGCTACCTGCCGCCTGCGGTGATCGCCGAGTTGCGCAATGGCTACGAATTCCTGCGGTACACCGAACACGCAATCCAGGCGATTGCCGACCGGCAGACGCAGATGCTTCCGGACAGCCCGGAAGACCAGGCGCGCATTGCCTTTATGCTCGGCTTTGCTGATTGGGCCGCCTTCCATGAGCGCCTGATGTACTGGCGCAGTCGGGTGGACTGGCATTTCCGCCAAGTGATTGCCGATCCGGACGAAGAAGAGGGCGAAGAAAGCGAATTGGTCGTGGGCGGTGAGTGGTTGCCGCTGTGGGAAGAGTCTCAAGACGAAGACGCAGCCTGCCGCCAACTGGCCGAAGGCGGTTTCACCGATGCGCCCAAGGCACTCAAGGCCCTGGCCGGCCTGCGCGGCAGCCCGCAATTGCGCGCCATGCAGCGACTGGGGCGCGAACGGCTGGATGCGTTTATCCCGCGCCTGCTCGCCCAAGCTGTTGAACATGCCAACCCGGACTTGGTACTGGAGCGCGTGCTGCCGCTGGTTGAAGCCGTTGCCCGGCGGTCCGCTTATCTGGTGCTGCTCACGGAAAACCCCGACGCCCTGCGTCGCCTGTTAACCCTGTGCGCCGCCAGCCCGTGGATCGCCGAGCAGATCACACGCTTCCCGCTGTTGCTCGATGAATTGCTCAACGAAGGCCGCCTGTTCAAGCCGCCGTTGGCGCCTGAATTGGCCGCCGAGTTGCGCGAGCGCCTGACGCGCATACCGGAGGACGATCTGGAGCAACAGATGGAGGCCTTGCGGCACTTCAAGCTGGCCCACCGCCTGCGCGTGGCCGCCTCGGAAATCGCCGGCAGCCTGCCGCTGATGAAAGTCAGCGATTACCTCACCTGGCTCGCCGAGGCCATCCTCGAACAAGTGCTGGCCCTGGCCTGGCGCCAGACTGTCGCGCGCCACGGCTCGCCGCAGCGTTTGGACGGCACCCTGTGCGACCCTGGGTTCATCATTGTCGGTTACGGGAAAGTCGGCGGTATCGAACTGGGGCATGGTTCGGACCTGGACCTGGTGTTTATCCACGATGGCGACCCGCAGGCCGAGACCGATGGCGCCAAGCCAATCGACGGCGCGCAGTTCTTCACGCGCCTGGGCCAGCGGATCATCCACTTGCTGACCACCCAGACCAACTCCGGCCAGTTGTATGAGGTGGACATGCGCCTGCGACCGTCCGGCGCGTCCGGGCTGTTGGTCAGCTCGCTGGGCGCGTTTGCCCGCTATCAACAAAATGAAGCCTGGACCTGGGAACATCAGGCCCTGATCCGCGCGCGCGTGCTGGTCGGCAGCCAGGATGTGGGCCAGGCATTCGAGGGCGTGCGGGCTAAAGTATTGGGGCAGGAGCGCGACCTGGCGAAGCTGCGCCAGGAGGTCAGCGAGATGCGCGCCAAGATGCGTGACAACCTGGGCACCAAGGGCACGGCGGCCGGCACCGGCGCCAATGCCTTCGAAGCCACGGCGCTGTTCGACCTCAAGCAGGACGCCGGAGGTATCGTCGATATTGAATTTATGGTGCAATACGCGGCTTTGGCGTGGTCTGCGCAACATCCATCGTTGCTGCGCTATACCGACAATATCCGCATTCTGGAAGGCCTGGAGCAGGTGGGCTTGATGCCCGCCGCCGATGCCCATCTGCTGCGCGAGGTGTATAAGGCCTACCGTTCCGCTGCGCACCGCCAGGCCTTGCAAAACGAGGCCGGTACGGTGGCCGGGGATCAGTTCGCCGACGAACGGCGCCAGGTGATGCGAATCTGGCAGGCGCTGGGGTTGAGTTGAGTCAACTGTAGGAGCCGGCTTGCCGGCGATGAGGCCCTTGGAATCCATGGAGATCTTTCGGACGTTATCGCTGGCAAGCCAGCGCCTACAAATGTTCTTCTCCTACAGAAATTTTCGATGCGGGGAGGCACAGGCCTCCCCGCATCGTTTGTGGAAACTACATGAATATTCTGATCGTTGGGCCCAGTTGGGTCGGTGACATGGTGATGGCGCAGACACTGTTCCAGTGCCTGCGCATGCGTTACCCGGACTGCCAGATCGACGTGCTCGCCCCCGAGTGGAGCCGGCCGATCCTCGAGCGCATGCCCGAAGTGCGCAAGGCCTTGAGCTTCCCGCTCGGCCACGGGGCCTTGGAACTGGCAACGCGCCGTCGCATCGGTAAATCCCTGGCGGGCGAATACGACCAGGCGATCCTGCTGCCCAACTCGCTCAAGTCGGCGTTGGTGCCGTACTTTGCCGGCATCCCCAAGCGCACCGGCTGGCGTGGCGAGTTCCGCTACGTGCTGCTCAATGACGTGCGTACGCTGGACAAAGCCCGCTACCCGCTGATGATCGAACGCTTCATGGCCCTGGCCTATGAGCCGGGTGCCGAGTTGCCCACGCCGTATCCGCGCCCGAGCCTGCAGATCGACCCGCTGAGCCGCGACGCCGCCCTGGCCAAGTTCGGCCTGACCCTGGATCGCCCGGTATTGGCCTTGTGCCCCGGGGCTGAGTTTGGCGAGTCCAAGCGCTGGCCGTCGGAGCATTACGCCAAGGTCGCCGAGGCCAAGATCCGCGAAGGCTGGCAGGTGTGGCTGTTTGGTTCGAAGAAGGACCACCCGGTGGGTGAGGACATCCGCCAGCGCCTGATTCCGGGCCTGCGCGAAGAGGCGGTGAACCTCAGCGGCGACACGTCCCTGGCCGAGGCCATCGACTTGCTGTCCTGCGCCGATTCGGTGGTGTCCAATGACTCCGGCCTGATGCACGTGGCCGCGGCGCTGAACCGTCCCCTGGTGGCGGTGTACGGCTCCACCTCGCCGGGCTTCACCCCGCCATTGGCCGACCAGGTCGAAGTGGTTCGCCTGGGCCTGGAGTGCAGCCCGTGTTTTGATCGCACCTGCCGTTTCGGTCACTACAACTGCATGCGGCAATTACTGCCGCAGCCGGTGAACGAAGCCTTGCAGCGGTTGCAGGGCTCTGTGGTCGAGGTCCGATAGTTTGCGCGTACTGGTAATCAAGACCTCATCCCTGGGCGACGTGATTCATGCGTTGCCGGCCCTGACCGACGCGGCGCGGGCGATCCCCGGCATCCGATTCGACTGGGTGGTGGAAGAAGGCTTCGCCGAGATCCCCACCTGGCACCCGGCGGTCGACAAGGTGATCCCGGTGGCGATCCGCCGCTGGCGCAAGAACCTCTGGCAGACCATCAAGAGTGGCGAATGGCGGCGCTTCAAGCAGCAAGTCCAGTCGACCAAATATGACCTGGTGATCGACGCCCAGGGACTGCTGAAAAGCGCCTGGCTGACCCGCTACGTGCGTGCGCCCATCGCGGGTTTCGACAAAAACTCCGCCCGTGAGCCGATGGCTGCACGTTTCTATTCCCGCCGCCTCGCCGTGGCGCGTGGGCAGCACGCGGTGGAGCGTTTGCGTCAGCTGTTCGCCGTGGCCCTCGGTTATGACTTGCCCAAGGGCTTGGGCGACTACGGCCTGAGCACTGAAAAGCTCCTGGGCTTACCGCCGAAAAAGCCGTTTGTACTGCTGCTGCACGGCACTACCTGGGACACCAAGCACTGGCCCGAAGCCTACTGGCGCGAACTGGCCGAGCGCATGGGGCGTCTGGGCGTGGACGTGAAATTGCCGTGGGGCAACGCCGCCGAAAAAGCCCGCGCCGAACGCCTGGCCCAGGGCCTGCAAAACGCCGAAGTACTGCCCAAATTGAACCTGGCCGGTGTCGCCCGGGTACTGGCCGGCGCCCGCGCCTGTGTGGCAGTGGACACTGGTCTGGGCCACCTGGCTGCCGCGTTGGATGTGCCGACCATTTCCCTGTTCGGCCCGACCAACCCCGGCCTCACCGGCGCCTACGGCAAGGGCCAGATTCACCTGGCCAGCGACTTCCCCTGTGCGCCGTGCCTGCAAAAACACTGTACCTATCAACCGACGGCTGACGACCTGCGTCGGTTCGACATCAAGCGTGAGTCGCCCCTGTGCTTCACGCGCCTGAACCCTGAGCGTGTGGCAAGCCGACTGAGCACGTTGTTATTGGCTGAGGAGCTGCACTGATGCAACTGGCTTTTGTTCTGTACAAATATTTCCCCTTCGGTGGCCTGCAGCGTGACTTCATGCGCATCGCCCTGGAATGCCAGCAGCGCGGCCATCAGATTCGTGTGTACACGCTGATCTGGGAAGGCGATATCCCGCCCGGCTTTGAAGTGCTGGTGGCGCCGGTCAAGGCGTTCTTCAACCATCGGCGCAACGAAAAGCTCAGTGCCTGGATGGCCGCCGACCTGGCCAAGCGCCCGGTGGACCGCTTGATCGGCTTCAATAAAATGCCTGGCCTGGATGTGTACTACGCTGCCGACGGCTGCTTTGAAGACAAGGCGCAGAACCTGCGCCACTCGCTGTACCGCTATTTTGGTCGTTACAAACACTTCGCTGATTACGAGCGCGCGGTGTTCGCCAAGGAGGCCAAGACTGAAGTCCTGATGATCTCCGAAGTGCAGCAGCCGCTGTTCATCAAGCATTACGACACGCCGCTGGAACGCTTCCACCTGCTGCCGCCGGGCATTGCCCAGGACCGCCGTGCGCCGCCGAATGCCGCCGAAATCCGTGAAGGGTTCCGCAAGGAATTCAACCTGGGCGCTGACGACCTGCTGCTGGTGCAAATCGGCTCGGGCTTCAAGACCAAGGGCGTCGACCGCAGCCTCAAGGCCGTGGCCGCGCTGCCGGCGGCGCTGAAAAAACGCACGCGCCTGTTTGTAATCGGCCAGGACGACCCCAAAGTATTCCAATTGCAAAGCGCCACGCTGGGGCTGGGGGACAACGTGCAGTTCCTCAAGGGCCGCAGTGATATCCCGCGTTTCCTGCTGGGCGCCGACCTGTTGATCCACCCGGCGTACAACGAAAACACCGGCACCGTATTGCTCGAAGCCCTGGTGGCCGGGTTGCCGGTGCTGGTCTCGGCCGTGTGTGGGTATGCCCATTACATCGCTGAAGCCGACAGCGGCCTGGTGCTGGATGAGCCGTTCGAACAGAATCAGCTCAACCAGTACCTGACGCACATGCTCACCGACACTGCACAGCGCGCGGCCTGGAGCCGCAATGGCTTGGCTTTCGCTGAGACGGCCGACCTCTACAGCATGCCGCAGCACGCTGCGGATGTGATTCTGGCGGAGCCAAAACGATGAAGTTGATTCTTGCCGAACCGTTCAAGACTTTGTGGGCCGGGCTTGATGCCTTTGCCGAAGTCGAGAAATTGCAAGGTGAAGTATTCCGTGAACTGGCGGCGCGTCGCACCCTGCGTACCGAGGTGGATGGCCGTCCGTATTTCGTGAAGATCCACCGTGGCATCGGCTGGGGCGAGATCTTCAAGAACCTGATCACCGCCAAGCTGCCGGTACTCGGCGCCGGCCTTGAGTGGTCGGCGATTCACCGCTTGCAGGAACTCGGCGTGCCGACGATGACCGGCGTCGCCTTCGGCGAGAAGGGCAGCAACCCGGCGGACCAGCACTCGTTCATCATCACTGAGGAGCTGGCGCCGACCCTCAGCCTCGAAGACGTGACCCTCAACTGGGTGGCGCAACCGCCTGCCCCCGCGTTGCGTCACGCGCTCACGGCCGAGCTGGCGCGCATGGTGGGCGACATGCACCGGGGTGGCGTCAATCATCGCGATTGCTACCTTTGCCACTTCTTGCTGGATACGTCGAAACCTATCGACGCGAACAACATCAAGCTGTCGGTGATCGACCTGCACCGCGCGCAACTGCGTGCCCATCTGCCGTTGCGCTGGCGCGACAAGGACCTGTCCGCGCTGTACTACTCGGCGCTGGAGATCGGCCTGACCCGCCGCGATAAACTGCGCTTCCTCAAGGGCTACTTCCGCCAGCCGCTTCGCCAGATCCTGGCCGAGCAATCGGCGTCGTTGAGCCTGATGCAGCGCAAGGCCGACAAGCTCTATGCGCGCAAGCAACGTTACGGGGATGCGATCTGATGGCGGGTTGGAACCTGGAACCTGCTTACGCCCACCTGGCGGATGATTTTGGAAGCCTCGAAGCCGTGTTCGCCCTGCAGGGCGAGCGGCTGACCCGCGACCCACTGTCAGAAGTGATCCGCGTGGAGCGTGGCGGGGTCAATTATTACGTCAAGCGCTACACCGGCGCCGGCAAGGGCCTGCGGCGCTACCTGGGCAAGCCGCGGGTCAAGTCCGAATGGCAGAACCTCAAGCGCTTCGCCAAGTGGGGCATTCCCACGGCGGATGTGGTCGCCTGGGGCCTGGAGCGCAAGGGCCTGGCCTACGACCGTGGGGCGATGATCACGCGTGAACTGCCGAGGACCGAAGACCTGTCGGTGCTGGCCGAGCGTCACGATGCGCGCCTGCGCGACCCCAAGTGGGTCGACGCGGTGAGCCGCCAGCTCGCCGAATACACGCGCACCATGCACGATCACCGCTTTACCCATAACGACTTGAAGTGGCGCAACCTGCTGATCGACGATCAGTCCACGCTGTACCTGATCGACTGCCCCAACGGCGATTTCTGGCGCGGGTTCTGGCTCAAGTACCGCATCACCAAAGACCTGGCCTGCCTGGACAAGGTGGCCAAGTATCACCTGTCCGCCACCCAGCGCCTGCGGTTCTACATGCAATACCGTCAGCGCCGGCACCTGAGTGCATCGGATAAAGAGCGTATTCGCCACGTGGTGAAGTTTTTCGAGGGACGCGAATGAGTGATTTCCTGGCGGCTGAAGACCGTGCGCTACTGGAGCGCAACGGTTTGGCGACCTTCGACGCCCTGTGGGCCAAGCAATTGGACGCGGTGGACGAACCCAATACCAGTCGCGGGGGCTGGAGCAGCGTGTTTCGCCTCGAACTCGACGGCCACGGTTACTACCTCAAGCGCCAGAGCAACTACCTGACGCGCAGCCTGCACCGGCCCTTTGGCGAGCCGAGTTTCTCCCGCGAATTCCGCAATATCAGCCGTTACCGCAAGCTCGGCATCCCTGCCTTGCAGGCCGCGTTCTATGGCGAGCGTAACGTCGCCGGCGAGCACCGCGCGATGCTGCTGACCCGTGCGCTGGACGGCTGGAATGACCTGGATTCGTTGCTGGAGCAGTGGTCGCAGTTGAGCGACGCCCAGCACAGCGCGATCCTGTTGGCTTGCGGCCAACTGGCGCGTCGGCTGCACGGCGTCGGCCAGGTGCATGGCTGTTTTTACCCCAAGCATATTTTTATGCAGGCCACCGGTGACGGCTATGCCGCGCAGTTGATTGACCTGGAGAAAACCCGCCCGCTGCTGTTCGGCTGGCGCGATCGCGTCAAGGACCTGGAGCCGCTGTTGCGCCGGGCACCGCAGTGGTCTGACGAGCAAGTGCGCCAGCTCTTGGCCGCCTACCTCGACCAACCCAAAGACAGCGCGCTGGTCGCCACCTGGCTACAGAAATTGACCGCCCGCCGCAGCCACAAGGAAAACCGTTGATGCGTTTGTCCGAGCTGAAAAGCGCCGGCCGCACGCCGGACTTGCCCCTGACCCTGGCGCTGGCCGATGCGGCGGGCCCTGGCCAGTTGCAACTGCTGAGCCTGTTGCGCGTGTTGCCGGGCGAGCGGTACGTGGGCGCGGGTGTCTGGCGCGGCCGTCCGGTACTGGCCAAGTTACTGGTGGGCAGCAAGGCTGCGCGGCACTTTCAGCGTGAACTCAGCGGCGTGCGCTTGCTGGCCGAGCAAGGCCTGACCACGCCATTGTTGCTGGCCGATGGCTTGCAAGAAGGCGAGGGCGGTTGGTTGCTGTTCGAATTCATCGAGGGCGCCGAAAGTTTGGCGGATGCCTGGCAGGCCGTCGAAGGGTTGCCGCCGTTGGCGGACGAACAAACCGCAGTGCTGGCCGAAGCGCTGGGCGCAATTGCGCAGATGCACACCAAAGGGCTTTGGCAGGAAGACCTGCACCTGGACAATCTGCTGCGTCAGGACGGCAAGCTTTACCTGATCGATGGCGCTGGGATCCGCGCCGAAGAGGCGGGCAAGCCGCTGTCGCGCAACCGTGTGCTGGAAAACCTCGGGGTGTTTTTCGCCCAATTGCCAAAAAATCTCGCGCCGTTCACCGAAGAGCTGCTGGTTTACTACCTGCTTGCCAATGGCGAGCACGCCCTGCCGCTGGAAGCCCTGGAGAAACAGGTGCGCAAAGTCAGCGCCTGGCGTCTCAGGGACTTCTTGAACAAGGTCGGTCGCGAATGCACGCTGTTCAGCGTGGTGCGAGGCGCCTTTGCCTTGCGCGCGATTCGTCGCGAAGAAGAAGCGGCAATGCTGCCGGTGCTGGAGCAGGCCGATACGCTGCTGGACCAGGGGCATTTGTACAAGACCGGTGGCGCCGCCAGCGTGGCCAAGGTTGATGTGGCCGGTCGGCCGTTGGTGATCAAACGCTACAACATCAAGGGCTTCGCCCACTGGCTCAAGCGCTTCTGGCGCCCGAGCCGGGCCTGGCATTCCTGGCGCGAAGGCAACCGCCTGGTCTTTCTCGGCATCGCCACGCCCAAACCGCTGGCTGTGCTGGAAAAGCGCTTCCTGTGGCTGCGCGGCCGCGCGTACCTGATCACCGAATACCTGCCCGGCCCGGACATTATCGAACGCTTCGCGCCGTACGTTGAAACCGGCGATCCACCGGAAAACGAACTGCTGGCGCTGGATCACCTGTTCGCCGAACTGATCCGCGAGCGCATCAGCCATGGCGACTTCAAGGGGCATAACCTGTTCTGGGACAAGGACCGCTGGTCCCTCATCGACCTGGACGCGATGTGCCAACACACCTCCCCCGCCAGCTTCGCCCCGGCGTACGCCAAGGACCGTGCACGGTTCATGCGTAACTGGCCTGCAGGCAGCGCACTGTACCAACTGATCGACGAGCGGCTGCCCAAGCTGTAGGCGCAGGCTTGCCGGCGATGGCAGATACTTCGTAGCAGAAAACCGTAACCACGATGCGAAGCGAGCCGCTCTTGATCTTGATGTCGCTCTTGACTTGCTTTTGATCTCAGGCGCCCCGTCAAACACGCTGGCCGGAATTCGACAGGGATTTGGGGGGTAAACCGGCAGGGATGCCGGTTTAGCCGCCCCGCGCCATGGATGGCGCGTGGCGGCGGCCCCCCAAATACCTGGCGGATTACGGGCACACCGAGCCTAGGCGAGGTGCCGAGTGTTGGGGCAAGAGCCCTTTTGGTTACTTTTGGGGCTCTTTTCCAAAAGTGACCCGCCGTAAGGGCGGAACCTTTAGCAGCCGTTACCTGAATAACGGATATGTACTCGCTCTGATCCAACATGCCGGTCGGCTGTCAGGCCGCCTTCGCAGGCAAGCCAGCTCCCACTGTTGGATCGTAAACGCTGACCAGCGCTATTGCGCGTTGATCAGCGTCGTACGGGTTTTGTATTTACCCTGGATATCGTCCTGGCGGGTAAAGAAGTACCCATAGTCCTGCAGGTACATCACGGTGCTGGTCGCCTGGTAGTTATCCCCCGTAGCCGTGCAATTGAGGGCCTTCGCATTGCCACTCAACATCGAATTGATGTCGCTGGCCGGCAGTTCGCGCGCTACCACACACGTCGAGTCGCGAGACAGCACGCGATCCTCTTCAGCGGTGTTGCGATTGAGCTCCTTGAGCTTGAACCCCAGCGTTGCACCGATCGGCATTTGCTTCCAGTCACCGGTGAAACTGAGCTGCTCGACATTGCTCGCCGCCGACACCTTCATCCCACGCAGATCGAAATCGCTTTGGAAAGTCAGGCTGAACAAGCCTCGGAAAGTCGTGATCTGAGCGCTTGAGAACTGGGTGGCACGGCGGATTTTAAACAGGCTGTTCCCAGCGCTGGGTTCGATGAACACATCGGTGCGCAAACTGGAGGAGCCCAAGTCGCGCTTCTCCATAAGATGGCGCAGAGGCTTGTTTGCAGCCGGCATGCCCAGCGCGGAGATTGCCTCCGTCACCGCGGCCGGGACAGGTGCCGGTGTCAGGGTTTGCTGAAGCTTGGTACGCGTCACGGCTGCCGGCAGTTGCGCGATGGTTGGCGAGCACGCCGCCTTGAGCAGGGTGCGGGCGTCTGCCTCGGCGGTGCTGAAGGGCTGGTCGATGGGGACGGCCACCACGTCGCCGAAGGTCACGGTGTTTTTCGGCGTGAGGTTGAAGGTGGCCAGGGAGCGATAGGTCTGGCGGCTGCAACTGACCTCCCAGTGCATACGCGTCTGGGCATAGGGCATTTTTTTGAGTTTGTTGATCAGGATGAACGGCTCATCGTAGGCGACCCAGACTTCCACTTTGTCGCCTATGGGCTTGAGGCTGGCACGGTCGATCAGCAATTGGCGATGGGTGTCCGTCGTGCTGACGAGGCGCCAGTCCGGGCGCGGTGTGCGGGCGCAAGCGTCGGTAAAGCTGGCGTTCTGTTGCAGCTCACCAATCACTTCCGGCGCCAGGTTGCGCATGACGGTGATGCGCGTGGGCTGGCCATCGGGACCTGGGGTACCGGGGGCCTCCATATACAACAGGCTCCCGCTCGGGGTGGCACAGGACGCCTGAAGCTGCGCGACATCCGGTACGGAGACATTGTTGGTCAGTGTGACGTGAACCTGGTAACTGAGGTCGTCGCCGTCACGCATGACCGAGTCGGCCAGCAGCGGCTTCTTGAGCATGTCTTTATACGGGGCATCGGCCGTGCCAGCGTTCTTCATGCCGTGCGCGCCACAACCACTGAGCAGGCCCAGGGCGATGATAACCGCGATGTGTTTCATGAGCGTTCCTTGCAGAGAATAGAGATGATCAGGGGCCTTCGACTGCCCGCAGGGTTTTTTGTGCGGGCGCGCTGATCAGAATTGGTACTCCGCACCTGCCCCTGCATACCATGAGCGCCCGGGTGCCGCTTCGTAATAGCGGTTGTTGCCGTCGCCGACGATCACCGAGCCGACGTACTGACGGTCGAGCAGGTTATCCAGGCGCAGGGTCTGGTGGAAGGTCCAGTGCTCGACTTTCTGCTCAAAGCGAGCACGCCAATTGAACACGCTGTAGGCGGGTGCGACGTGTTGGCTGTTGGTGTCCTCGACATAGACCTTGCTGCGGTACAGGCCTTCGATCGCGGTGCTGACCCAGTCGCGGGGTTTCCAGTTCAGCTCGGCGAACAGCGTGGTTTGCGGTACGCCGGGCAGGTAATTGCCCTTGTCGACGGCGGTGCTGCCGCCGCTGACGAAGTCACTGTCGTAGGTGGCTTGCAGGCGGGTGTAGGCGAGGTTGGCGGTCCACTGTTCGCTGAGTTGGCTTTCGACGCCCAGTTCGAAGCCGCGACGCAGGGTGCGGCCGGCATTCTGGTAGCTGGTGCGACCGCCCAGGGATTGATAGACCACCAGTTCATCCTCGGTGGTTATCTGGAAGACCGCTGCGTTGATGCGCGTGTTGTTGAGCTGGGCCTTCAAGCCCACCTCGTACTGGGTGCTTTCGGAAGGCTTGAGACCGAAGTTGAAGCCCTCGACGCTGCCCGGTGCGTAGGCCAATTCGGCTTGGGTCGGTGTTTCGAAGCCTTTGCCGGCACTGACATAACCATGCAGCTGCGGCGTGAACGCATACATCACGCTCATCGACGGCGTGTTTTTTTGATAGGTCTTGTTGCCGCTGGAATCGCCATTGCTGAGGAATTGGTCGTCGACGTCCAGCGCCATGGTGCTGTGCCGGACGCCGGCTTGCAGGGTCCAGCGGTCGAGGGCCCAGTTGGCCTGGATATAGGGGTCGAGGCTGCGGGCGGTATCGATTTCATCACGGCGTAGCTGGCCTTTTACGCCGAGGGTGTTGCCACTGTAGTTCTGGTAGCCGTGGCGACTGTCTTCGCTCTGGTCGAAGTCCAGGCCGGTGATGATCATCAGCTCGCCCGGTGCACTTTCGATGGGCTGCATCCAGCGCACGCTGCCGCCGTAGAACTTGCGGTCGAATTGCACCACGCCGCCGCCGCGCTCGTTGGCCGGGGTGCCTTTGGGAATCGACAAATACTGAATCACACTGCGCCGCCCCGTATACCCATTCACCTGCAACGTCGCATTACCGATATAGCGCTCGTAATTCATCCCCAATTGCTGGTGGTCGATGCTTTTTCGCGTGTTGTACGTCAGTGCATTGGCACTTACCGAGCGCGGGTCGGCCTTGTATGCCGCCCACGTCTGCCCCAGTGGATCCTGCGTGCCGTTCTGCTCCAGGCTGCTGTAGATCAGCGCCAGCTTGCTGTCGTCATCCGGCTGCACGTTGAGCTTGGCAAAGGTCTGGTCGCGGCGTGCGCTGCTGTGGTCGCGGTAGCCGTTGGTGTCCATGCGCGAGGCGTCGAGGACGAAACCTGCGCCGTTGGCCGCACCTTCGGCGGTGAGGTGGTTCTTGTTCAGGCCGTCGCTGCCCACCAGGGTCTCGGCGCCAACGCGCGGCGGACCTTCGCCGTCGCGGGAGAACATCTGGATCACGCCGCCAGCATTGCTGCCATACAGCGTGGCAGCCGGGCCGCGCAGCACTTCGATGCGCTCGGCGGTGTCGAGGTTGAAGGTGGCAGCCTGGCCCTGGCCGTCCGGGGTGCTCGCAGGGATGCCGTCGGCAATCAATTTGAGACCGCGCACGCCAAAGGCCGAGCGGGCGCCGAAGCCGCGGGAGGAAATCTGCAGGTCCTGGGCATAGTTCTGACGGTTCTGCACCACCAGGCCCGGCACGCGCGACAAGGCCTCCGAGGCGTTGATGCCCAGTTGGCCATCGCTGATCTGCTCCCGGCTGATGCCGTCCACCGAGTAGGGCAGGTCGAATGTCGGGCTGGCGCTGCGCGAGCCGGTGACCACGCTGGGGTCGAGCACCAGTGGTGCGTCCTCGGCGCGGGCAGCATCGCTCAAGGCGAAAAGGCCGGGCAGCAGCAGGGTCAAGCGAGTGAGGGTTTTCATGGGGTCAGCCGAAATCTATGGCGCGTAGGACGTAAACGCGCAAAAGAGCGCGAGTTTAGTGGTTCGGATAGATTTTTCCATTTCGGATGTTTCCCACATGACACGTCGGTGTGCCTGTGCTGAACCGACGAACGGGCCGGTGCTAGCGTGGTGAACCTTCCTGAGGACTTGCCATGGACATTAAGAAACTTGCATCACTGGGTGTCATTTCGTTATCCATCAGCGGTTGCGGCACGCTCAATACGGTGTTTCGCGAGGACGTCGCCGCTACGCGTGAACTGCGCAAGCAAAAAACCTATTGCCAATCCATTCCGCGTGTCTACAGCGGGCTGGCGTTTGATTTCTGTTTGTTGAATGCGCCGCCCGATTACACCGGTGTGCTGGTGCCGTTGGTGCTGGTGGACCTCGCCATGTCCGGCGCGGCCGACACTGTGGTGCTGCCCTATACCCTTTACCGCCAAGGCAAAGACGGCAATCTCGGTGTCTATTGGCGGCCCGGTCGCTCATGAGTCTGCACGCGCATTGCCAGTCATGCCGTGCCTGGAGCTCACCCTTATTAGGGCTGAGCGCCCTATTAATCGGTCTTTAGGTAAATTGTCCTGCTGGCAGCTCGTCATCATTTTCACTAGATCATCCCTACGGTTGTTTACGCTATAATCCCGCCCTTTAGCTGTTTCCTGCCAAGGCAGGAGGCACACTTTTTTCAGGCGCAACCCGCCTGCATGCAGACTAAAAGAGGCTAGACCCCTGTGGCATTGACGATTCTTGGCCTGTCCGGCGCCCTTAGCCATGATCCTTCCGCAGCCTTGTATATCGACGGCAAGCTGATCGCGGCCGCCGAAGAAGAGCGCTTCGTACGCGACAAACATGCAAAGAACCGCATGCCCTACGAATCGGCGAAGTTCTGCCTGGAGCAGGCCGGCATCAAGCCTTCCGACGTTGACGTGGTCGCGATTCCGTTCGCCCCGATCAGCCTGTTCGGCGAGGCCCGCTGGCACTACGCCAAGCGTTACTGGTATGCCCCGGACCGCGCCCTCGACGCGATCCTGATGGGCAACCGTCGCTACAAGCGTTATCGCAACAAGATCGTCTGGTGCCTGGAACAACTGGGCTTCGACCCGAAGAAAATCAAGATCGAGCCGGTGGAACACCACCTGGCGCACGCGTCCAGTGCCTACCACTGCTCCGGCTTCCAGGAGAAAACCGCGATCCTCGGCATCGACGGTAAGGGTGAGTACGCCACCACGTTCTTCGGCTACGGCGAAAACGGCAAGATCCACAAGATCAAGGAATTCTACGACCCGGACTCCCTGGGCGGCCTGTACGGTGCGATCACCGAGTTCCTCGGTTTCGAGATGCTCGACGGTGAGTTCAAGGTCATGGGCATGGCGCCGTATGGCGATGCCACCAAGTACGATTTCTCGCGTCTGGCCTCGTTTGAAAACGGCGAGTTGGTGATCAACACCGACTACGCCAACGTCATCGGCCTGCGCCGTTATAAAGAAAAGGGCAAGGGGTTCTACTTCTCGCCAAAACTGATCGAGTGGCTGGGGCCGAAGCGCGAAGGCGATATCGCCGACGAGCCGTACATCCATTACGCCGCCAGCATGCAGGCACTGTTCGAGAAACTGGCCCTGCAGATGATCGACCACTACCTGGGCGACATCCTGAAAGACACCGGCAAACTGGCCTTCGCCGGCGGTTGCGCGCTGAACGTCAAGCTGAACCAGAAAATCATCGCCCGTGACGACGTGAAGGAGCTGTTCGTACAGCCCGCGTCCGGCGATGCCGGCACTGCCGTCGGCGCGGCGGCCTATGTCTCTCACGCCCGTGGTGTGCCGGTCGAGAAGATGGAACACGTCTACCTCGGCCCTTCCTACAGCAACGAAGACGTGATTGCCGCGTGCGCCAAGCACGAGAGCAAGCCGAACTGGCGCAAGATCGAGAACATGCCCCAGCGCATCGCCAAGATCATGGTCGACGGCAACCCAGTGGCATGGTTCCAGGGCCGCATGGAGTTTGGTCCGCGTGCCCTGGGCGGTCGTTCGATCATCGGTTGCCCGAGCGCCACCGGCGTGGCTGACCGGATCAACCACCAGATCAAGTTCCGCGAGCGCTGGAGGCCTTTCTGCCCGTCGATGCTCGACACCGTGGCCCCGCAGATGATCAAGGTCGACCACCCGGCGCCGTTCATGACCTTCACCTTTGAAGTGGCCGAAGAGTGGAAAACCCGCGTGCCGGAAGTGGTCCATGAAGATGGCACCTCCCGTGCACAGGTGCTCAAGCGCGAATACAATCCGCGCTACTACGACATGATGAAGGAATTGGAAGTCCTCACCGGCAACGGCGTGTCCCTGAACACCTCGCTCAACCGTCGCGGCGAAGCGATGATCTGCTCGCCGACCGACGCGCTGAACATGTTCTTCGGCTCCGACCTGCAGTACCTGATCATGGAAGACATCCTGGTCGTCAAAGACGGCGTGGACCCTTATGACGCGCTCGGCTGACCGCCACGTCCTGCAGTTCTGTCATAGCTATGACGGACCGTTCCTGGACTGCGCGCGACAGTACGCCAGTTTGTTCGCAGGGTCTGGCTACAAGGTGACCACGGTGTTCCTTACCGGGGTCGCCGACCCCGAGGTGGCCGCCGGTTGTGCCAGCGATGAAGTGCTGTTCATGGAGTACAGCTCCAAGGCCGTTCGCGGCCTGAAGCTGTCGGCCATTGCGGAGCTGCGCAAGATTGCGGCATCACGCAACTTCAGTTTTTGTATTGCCCACCGTTTCAAGCCTATCTACGTGGCCTTGCTGGCCACGCGGTTGCCGGTGATCGGTGTGCATCACGCCTTTGGCGATTACCAGCGCCGCAGCCGCAAGCTGTTTGCCGGGTTTTTCCGCAAGCGCCTGAGTTTGCTGGGCGTGTCTGACGCGGTGCGTGACGACATGCGCCGCTGCCTCCCGGCCTGGCCGGCTGCACGCATCCAGACCTTGTACAACCGCATTGATGTGGACGCGCTGCAAGCCATGCAAGTGCCGGTGGATGACGCGCGTGATGCCCTTGGGCTGTCGCCGGACGAGTGGGTGGTCGGCAATGTCGGCCGCCTGCACCCGGACAAGGACCAAGCCACGCTGCTCAAGGGCTTTGCCCTGGCGCTGCCGCACCTGCCGGAGCACAGCCGATTGGCGATCCTCGGCACCGGCCGCCTGGAGCAGGACCTCAAGGAGCTGGCCCGTGAATTGGGGATTGCCGACAAGGTGTTGTTCCTTGGCCAGGTACCGGATGCGCGTCGGTATTTCCGCGCATTTGATGTGTTTGCGTTGAGTTCCGACCACGAGCCGTTCGGCATGGTGCTGCTGGAGGCCATGGCCGCTGGTGTGCCGTTGCTGGCCACGGCATGTGGTGGGGCGAAGGAAGTGGTCGAGGGCGTGGGTATCCTGTTTCCCTTGGGCGATGCCGAACACCTGGCCCAGGGGCTGCGGCACCTGGCCGCGATGGATCAGCACCAGCAACGGCAGTGTGCCGAGATGATGCTGGAACGCCTGCATGCGCGCTTTTCGGATCAGGCGGTACGCGACACTTTTTGGCAACTGCCGCACGTTATTGAACTGACCGCGGGGGCTTGATGCTCAATCGATTCCAAGGCTGGCGCGAGCGGGGCTGGTCCGTCGTGGATGCGCCTGCCTACAACGACGCCTGGCAGCGTTTTGGTGGCAGCGTCGCGACCCACCCGCAGGTGATCGAGCGCCTGGCGGGGCTCGCCGAGATCCCGGTGCGTTACCTGGCCTGGGAGCAGGGCGGCGAGCTTCAGGCGTGCATCGCGACCTGGGGACGAGACCTGGCCTTGTCCAAGGATGTGCTCAAGCAGCGCGGCAAAAAAGGCTTGTTCGACTTGGGCAACGCCGAGCTGATCCTGCCGGCGGCTGCCGATGCCAAGGCGCCACTGCGCCAGCGTGCGCGCTACCTGTCGGTGTTGAACGAAGGCCGTTTCAGTGGCCTCAAGCCCCAGGCCGAGCAACTGGCCATGGCGCGTACGCCGGAAGAGCTGTCGAAGAAATTCCGCTACAACCAACGCCGTGAACTGCGTTTGTTGGAAGAGGCGGGGGGCGTCGTGCGGCCGGTGAGTGAATTTTCCAGCCAGGAACTGGCGGCGATCTACTGCGATTTGTTCCTGCGCCGCTGGGGTTTTGTTGCCACGGGGGCCGAGCGCATGGCGGAAGTGATCGAGCTGTTGCGCGAGTGGCTGATCGGCTCGGTGATTTTTCTCAACGATGCGCCGATTGCCGTCCAGCTGGTGTACCGGGTTGAGTCGCCCGAGTGGATCAGCGTGGAGTACGTCAACGGTGGCGTGGACCCTGAAACCCGCGCGTTCAGCCCAGGCAGTGTGCTGAGTTTCTTGAACACCCAGAGTGCCTGGGAACAGGCGCGCGAGGCCGGCAAGCCGCTGCGTTTCTCCTTCGGTCGCGCCGACCGGGAGTACAAGGACCGGTGGTGCAACCCCGTGCCGGTGCTGAGCGTATGAGCCGCAAACAGCAATTGCTCAAGCGCCACCGCCGCAACAAGCGCATTGGCCTGTTGGTTGGCTTGTTACTGCTGGTGGTGATCGGTATCTGGGTGGCCTGGTGGCTGCCGTTTGTGCTCGGCGTACTGGCCTGGGTTGCCCACGAGGCGTGGTTTGCCGACCACCTGTTTTATGCCCCCAACGAAGACTATCAATACCGCTTTTCGGCAGATGCCGAGGTGGGTGCGGTTCGCTTGGAGGGCGGGCGATTGCTGGTTGATTCGGCCCTGGATGCTGATGCGACGTTGGTGTTGGCCATCCGCGTCAAGAGCCGTTGGCTGGGGCGTTTTTTGGACCCGGCCATTGAACTGTCGGGCGGTACAAGTACCGATCGGCAAGTGTTCGAACGTGGCGTGAACGGCGTTCGTTATCTCAATCTCAGTGGTTTGGCGCCCGCCTTGGTGGCCGGTGAATTGCGTTTGCGCGGGCGCTTTTGCCGACTGCTGGGCGCGCCCCGGCTGTGGGCGTGGGCCACTGCGGATTATGCGGCACAACGGGTGATGGTAATCGCCCCCCACGCCGACGACGCCGAGTTGGCCGCGTTTGGTCTTTACAGCCAGGCCGACAAACCCTGGATCGTGACCCTCACCGCCGGTGAGATCGAAGCAGAACACTATCAGCACATGGGCTTGGACCCGGCCGAAGCCTCGCGCCTCAAGGGGCGCCTGCGCGCCTGGGACAGCATCGCCGTACCCCGCTGGGCCGGGGTGCCCGAAGCGCATTGCGTGCAGCTCGGTTACTTCTGCCTGCAATTGCCCGCGATGCGCGCGACGCCGGATCAACCGGTGGCCTCACGCGAAGCGAACCTCTCGGATATCCGCCTGTTCCGCCAGTTCAACCCGTTTCCGCTGCCGGCTGACGTGGATGGCCTGCCCACTTGGAACAACCTGCTGGCCGACCTGCGCCAATTGCTGCTCACAGCACGTCCCGAAGTGATCGTGTTGCCCCATCCGGTTATCGACCCACACCCCGATCACATCTGCGCGCAGCAGGCGGTAATCGAAGCCCTGCAAGGGCTGGAATGGCAACCGACGACCGTACTGGGCTACGCCAACCACCTGCATGACAACGACCGCTGGCCCATGGGCGATGCCGGCGCCGGTATTGCGTTGCCGCCGCAGTTCGATGAGGGGCTGGAGTTGACACCGTGCAGCCTGTCGTTGTCGTTGGAGCAACAGCGCGACAAGGCCATGGCACTGGGCATGATGCATGATCTGCAACCTGCGCCACCGCTCAAGCGCCGTGTACGGCGCTGGCTGCAACGTGTGTTGGCGGGCCGTGCGCAGTCGCCCTACGGTGAGAACGAGTTTTTCCGCAAGGCCGTACGACGGCATGAGTTGTTCTGGCGTTTGGGAAAGGATAAGTAATGAAAGTCTTGTTTCTGGTGCAGAAAGAGCAGCGCGCCATTCTGGATCGCTTGTACGAAGGCGTGGCCGATCATTGTGAATGTGATATCCGCTGGTTAAGCAGTGACGAGCAACGCAACCTGCGTGGATACTTCCGGCGCGAAGTCGACGTGGCCCGTTACGACCGCATCGTGTTCTTCCTGCGTTTCAAGCAGGAGATCCGCCAGGCCGGGTTTATTCGTACGATCCCGAACCTGGTGATCCTAGAGCACGATGCCTACCAGAACTATATTCCCTGCAAGTACACCGGCAAGTTCAGTGCGCATTACCGCCGCCTGCCGTGGGCGCGGGTGATCAGCTCCGGCTACATGGTGACCGAACGCCTGCGTGCCGAAGGCTTTGACGCAGTGTTTGTGCCCAAGGGCTATGATCAGGCGCTGCTGCAGCCACAGGAACGTGTGCGTGATATCGAGCTGGCGTTTGTCGGCAGTACCAATAGCGTGGCCTACAGTGGCCGCAAGGCACTGCTCGATGAGTTGGCACAGGTTGAACCTTTGGTGGTTACGCGCACCAAATCCGGCGAGGAATACTGCGCCACACTCAACCGGATTCGTTTCTTCGTCAGTGCCGATGTGGGCATGGGCGAGTACATGATCAAGAACTTCGAGGCCATGGCCTGTGGTTGCGTGTTGCTGGCGTTTGATCAGGGCGCTGAGGAAAATGCGGCCCTCGGTTTCGTAGACATGGTCAATGTGGTGTTCTACAAGGACATCCCGCAGTTGCAGGAAAAACTCGCCGTGTTACGGTCGAACCCGCAGTTGGCGACCGATATTGCACGCAGTGGGCAGGAGCTGGCTGTCAGCCAGTTCAGCTTTGCCCGTATCGGCCAGCGGATTGTCGACGTGCTTGAACCGCCCTTGCGGCCGCGTGCTCCACTGAGTCTGTTGGAAAGGTTGCGCTCGAAGCTGGGCGTTTGATGTCAGCCAAATGCCACAAGTGATGGCTATATGATATTATCGAGGCTTGAATGCAATTCTCCGATCAAAGCGACATAACGCTCGTGGTGACCAGTTGCGGTCGCTTCGATTTGTTGAAGCGCACGCTCGCGAGCTTCGATCTGTTCAATACGGCGGACATACGCGAAGTCTTCATCACCGAAGACTCCGGCGACGATGCCGTGCGCCTTGCGGTTCCAGAGCACTGGCACAGTCATTGCAATTTCTTGATCAATCGTCCGAAGCTTGGGCAGTTGGCATCTATCGACCTGGCCTACGAGTCGGTCAAGACCCCCTACATTTTCCATTGCGAGGATGACTGGGCGTTTTATCGACCCGGCTTTGTCGAGGACTCCAAGACGGTACTGGAGCAGCGACCCGATATTTTGCAGGTGTGGTTACGCAACTACGTTTACGACTTGCAGGTGCACAGTCCCTATATCCATCTGGGGCCGCGTGAAGTAGTTGGAGGGGTGCCGTGTTATCCCCTGCTGTCCGACAAGCCTGAGTGGCAGGGTTTTTCACTGAACCCGGGGTTGCGACGCATCAAGGAATATCGGTTGTGCGCGCCCTATGCCGGGTTCGAGGGTGAGAAGGGGCTTTCCAAGCGTTACGCGCAGCTGAACCTGGGCGCCGTGACCCTGGAGGGTGATGCGGTGTTGCATACCGGTTTCGGTCTGCATGTGGCAACGGCAGAAGAACGCCTGACCAAGACGCGCCGCAAGCGGCGAGAGCGGATCAAGTTGGCGGCCATGCTGATACTGGGACTGGGTATCGGCTGGTTGATCCATTAGTTGCGTACGACAAGCCAACCTAACGCCGCAAAAGGTCATTTTTACTGATGAGTATCCTCAACATCATGTGGGCCGGTGGTTCTGCATTCGCTTCGGTGCAGAAGGTTCATCAACAGATACTGTCTCATGCCATCTGCCATGGGCCGATCAACACCTGGCTGCTTCAAGGCGGT
Source organism: Pseudomonas sp. AC112 (assembly GCF_979253545.1). Lineage (NCBI taxonomy): Bacteria > Pseudomonadati > Pseudomonadota > Gammaproteobacteria > Pseudomonadales > Pseudomonadaceae > Pseudomonas > Pseudomonas sp. AC112. Next base: position 1,707,116 of record NZ_CEEDCM010000001.1, on the reverse strand, counting down.
GCGCAGGAGGGTGAGTCGGTTCGCGAGTGGAACCTGTCTTCCGCCCAACTCAAGGGGCGGCATCTTTGGAAGCTGTTGGCGCCCCTGATGCGCGCGCGTTTTCACAAAGCGCTGCCCGAGGATGTGGAAATTGTATTGCTGGATGGGGTGGGCGTTGCCCGGGTGATGTTGCCGGTGCTCAAGCGCACGCCGCAGGTGCGGGCCGTGGTTGTCTTTCATGGTGCAACGCGCTTGCGAAAGGCCGACCGCAAGCTGGTCGACCAATTTCCGGCTTCACACTTGACCCTCGCTGCCGTCTCGCAAACCCTGGCCCACTCCCTTGAACACTACCTGCAACGGCCCGTCGCGGTGCTGCGCAGCGCTTTTGACCCGGTGGCATTTCGTGCTGCCGCGCTTTCCCGGGAGCAGGCGCGGTCGCGTCTGGACCTGCCCCTGGAAGGCTCGCCGGTGCTGGGCGCCGTCGGTCGCTTGGTGGACGGCAAGGGATTTGGCTGTTTGCTTGAGGCGTTTGCCGGTGTGTTGGCCCATCAGCCGCAGGCGCGCTTGGTGATTGTTGGCGAGGGGCCGGCCAGGTCTACCCTTGAGGCGCGTATCCAAGAGCTGGGTTTGCAGGGCAAGGTGTCGTTGCCAGGTCACCTTCCGGAAGCCGCGACCCTGTACCGGGCGTTTGACTGGGTGGCCATCCCGTCGACGGAAGAGGGGCTGGGGTTGATCCTACAAGAGGCGGTGATGGCCGGTGTACCGGTACTGACCAGTGAGTTGGCGGTGTTCCGTGAGCAGTTGGCGGATGCCGGCTGGTATGCCCCATCAGACGATGTGCAGGCTTGGGCGCACCTGATGGAGCGGGCATTCGCTGCCTCGTCAGGGGAAGTGCTGGAGGCTCAATCGCGGGCGCTAGCGCCAGAGCAGGCTTGGAAGGATTTCAGTGAAACCTCCCAGCGCCTGTTTTCATGCCGCTAGCAGCGCCTGCTCCAGCGCTTGCATTGGAAAGCGTTCGTTCAGCTTCTCGCGCGCAATATAACGTGCGAAATGCTGCAAGTTGCGCCGTGCGAGTTCAGGGTTGAGCGGGGCGCGCAGAAAACGCATATCGGCCACATCGATCAGCCCCATTTCATTGTCAGGCGTGACAACAATATTGCCCAGGTGCAGGGAGCGAAAGTAGATGCCAGCACCGTGCAGGCGGCGAATGAGGGCCACCAGCGGGTCGAGGTTGGATTGCCAGTCAAAGCCTTCCTTGTTGGAAATCTGGCGCAACGTTTCCCCTGGCAGTGGGCGATACAACACCGCCGTCATGCCCGGCGCAGCCAACTGATAGAACGCAAGGACGGTCAATGTGGGGATGCCACGCTGTTGCAGTTGCGCCACGTTGTCGATGAAACGTTTGGAGTAAGGACGAAACAGTGCCGATGAAAACAGACGTTTACGGCGAAACAGTTTAAGCATGTTCCCGTCTGCCAACAGGTAGACTTTGGCGCCGTAGCTGTCCTTTTCGAGGATCTTGGCGCCTTCAATCATCGCGGTTAAATCGGCTTGGGGAAGCCTTGAACATTGCATCGTCGGAAAGCCTTGTGGGAGTCGCGGGCACAGTGATCGGCAATAATGCCGAAAGTTTTGGGTTTTAACCATGCCGGGTTGGCGGGTTGGACGTATTCAGGAGCGGGTGATGCAAGCAAGTCGTTGGGCGCAGGTATGGATGATTTTCGGTTTACTGTGGTTTTTGCTGGCGATTGCCTTTGCACCCACCAACAAGATTTATCAACAAGGCCTGACCCTGTTTCTGTGGTTGCCGGCCGTGGTGTTTGCCTGGTCGGCGCGTGAACGGCTCAAGGACGTCTGGCGTGAGCAGCGTTGGATCTGCCTGATGGTTGCCGCAATGGCGGTCTGGGGGGCGATCAGTTTGCTGTGGACCAACGCCGAAGACCCTTCGCGCGAGGCCAAGCGCCTTCTGTATATAGGCATGTTCCTGCTGTTCTTCCCGGTGTTTGCCTGCGGGCAAAGCGAGCGCGTCATTCGCGTGATGCAGTGGGGTGGTTTCGGGCTGGGCTTGTCATCACTGGTCGCAATCATCAAGTTCTATGGCCTTGAGCATAATGCCTGGTCTGCGCGTCTTGAGGGCTTGGGGCAATTGTCCCACCCGATCCTGGGCGCCTATGTGATTGGCCTGGCCGCGGTCTGGTTGCTGCATTGGCTGCCCCGTGGGCGCTGGATGCAAGTGGCGTGGGTGCTGTCCATCGGGTTGCTCGGGCTGTTTGTGGTCCTGAGTCAAAGCCGTGGCGCTGCGCTGGCGTTGCTGTTGACGGTGGTGGCGATGCCGGCGTGGTGCCGTGATCGACGGACTACCGTGATCGCAGCGGGCGCAGTGTTGGCGGCGCTGGCAGTGTTCTTCGCCATGCAATCGCTGATGCTGGCTCGCGGCGTCTCTTATCGACCTCAGATATTTATGTCCGCCATGCAGATGATTGCCGAACACCCGTGGACCGGACTGGGGTTGGGCGGGGACTATAAAGTATTGGCTGACGGCGTGTATTTCGACCACGCCCACAACCTGTTCTCCCACGTCGCCATCGAGCTGGGCCTGCCCGGCCTGTTGCTGTGGTGCGGGCTCTGGTTCGGTGTGTTGTGGCAAGCCTGGAAAGCCCGCGACACGCTCTACGGCAAGGGCATCATCGGTATGTGGGTGTTTTCGTTCCTGGCCATGCAGTTCGACGCGGCCAGCCTGACGGGCACCCCACGGGCCGAGTGGTTTATCTCGTGGCTGCCGATTGCGCTGGCCAGTGTCTTGGTCTGGGCTCGGGCCAACCCCGAAGCATGTGATAAAGTTCGCGTCCTACCCAATCAGTGAGCTCGACACATGAGTGACGCACCGCCAAAAGCGGACCAGGAATCCAGCCTGAAAATCTATTTCCGGCTGCTGGGCTATGTGAAACCGTACATCGGCATGTTCATGCTGAGTATCGTGGGCTTCGTGATTTTTGCTTCCACCCAGCCGATGCTCGCCGGGATCCTCAAGTACTTCGTGGATGGCTTGAGCAATCCCGACGTGGTGTTCCTGCCCAAGATCCCGTTGTTCAAGGACCTGAAACTGCTGATGGCCGTGCCGTTGCTGATCATTCTGATCGCCGCGTGGCAGGGCCTCGGTTCGTTCCTGGGCAACTACTACCTGGCCAAGGTTTCCCTGGGCCTGGTGCATGACCTGCGGGTCCAGTTGTTCAACAAGCTGTTGGTGCTGCCCAACCGTTATTTCGACACGCATAACTCCGGGCACCTGATTTCCCGCATCACCTTCAACGTGACCATGGTCACCGGCGCCGCCACGGACGCGATCAAAGTGGTGATCCGCGAAGGCCTGACCGTGGTGTTCCTGTTCGGCTACCTGTTGTGGATGAACTGGAAGCTGACCCTGGTGATGCTGGCGATCCTCCCGCTGATTGCGATCATGGTGGGCAGCACCAGCAAGAAATTCCGCAAGCAGAGCAAGAAGATCCAGGTGGCAATGGGCGACGTCACCCACGTGGCCTCGGAAACCATCCAGGGCTACCGCGTGGTGCGCAGCTTTGGCGGCGAAGGCTACGAAGAACGCCGTTTTGCCGCGGCCAGCCAGGGCAACACCGACAAACAACTGCGCATGAACAAGACCGGCGCGGTCTACACGCCGATGCTGCAGCTGGTGATCTACACCGCCATGGCCGCACTGATGTTTTTGGTCCTGCTGCTGCGTGGCGACGCCACGGCCGGTGACCTGGTGGCCTACATCACCGCAGCGGGCCTGCTGCCCAAGCCGATCCGCCAGTTGTCGGAAGTCAGCTCGACGATCCAGAAGGGCGTTGCCGGCGCAGAAAGCATCTTCGAACAGTTGGACGAAGAGCCGGAAGTCGACGGCGGCACCGTGGAGCGTGATCGCGTCAGCGGCCGCCTGGACGTGCGTAACCTCAGCTTCACCTACCCGGGTGCCGAGCGCGAAGTGCTGAAGAACATCAGCTTCACCGCAGAGCCTGGGCAGATGATCGCCCTGGTCGGGCGCTCGGGCAGTGGCAAGTCGACACTGGCCAGCCTGATCCCGCGTTTCTACCACCACGAAACCGGGGAAATCCTGCTGGACGAGGTCGAGATCGAAGACTACCGCCTGCGCAACCTGCGCCGGCACGTGGCCCAGGTCACCCAGCACGTCACCCTGTTCAACGACACCGTGGCCAATAACATCGCCTACGGCGACCTAGCGGGAGCACCGCGTGCGGACATCGAAAAAGCCGCCACCGATGCCTATGCCATGGACTTCATCGCCGAGCTGCCCAAAGGCCTTGACACTGAAGTCGGTGAAAACGGCGTGCTGCTGTCCGGCGGCCAGCGTCAGCGCTTGGCCATCGCCCGCGCGCTGCTGAAAAATGCCCCGCTGCTGATCCTGGACGAAGCGACGTCGGCACTCGACACCGAGTCCGAGCGCCACATTCAGGCCGCGCTGGACAAGGTCATGAAGGGCCGCACCACCCTGGTGATCGCGCACCGGCTGTCCACCATCGAGAAAGCCGACATGATCCTGGTGATGGACCACGGTGAAATTGTCGAGCGTGGTACACATGTGGAGCTGCTGGCCATGGGCGGGTATTACTCGCGTCTGCACGCCATGGGCCTGGATGAACCGGTTACAGCCAACATCACCTGATGTAGATCGGGGCGCGCAATGCGCCCCGGTGTTTGTATCTGGCCCCTTACAGGCTTGACCAAAGCCAAATAATTCGCTGCCTATCGTTTGTTATGTTGGCCTTCTCGATTCGATTGACGAACGAGAGGGCTAACCTTCTTGCGTGGGTAATGGAATGTTGCAACGTCTGTTCTGGAAACTGCTTCCCAAGCCCCAGCGGGTGTTTTTGCTGGGGCGTTTGTCGGTGGTGGATCGCCAGGCGGTGAATAAATCCCTGTCTGGGGTGACCACCCTTCCGCGCGCTTTCGAACAACACAACTGCGTGTTCATTCATGTGCCCAAATGCGCAGGCAGCAGTGTCTGCTCGGCGCTGCTCGATGGGCGTTGGCCGGGGCATCTGCCGTACTACTGGTACCAGCAGCAATTCCCTGAACACTGCGCGCGCAGTTTCAAGTTCGCCTTTGTGCGTGATCCGTTGGAGCGCGCCTATTCGGCCTACACCTACCTGCGCAGTAACCACATGGGCGTGCGCGACCTGCAGGCTCAGGCACTCGTCAGCAGCTACCGGGACTTCGATGATTTTGTCGGCAACTGGTTGCACCCGGACAACCTGCGCCGCCAGTTGCACTTTGCACCCCAGACCGATTTCCTGACCGATCACATGGGGCGCATGGCCATGGACTTTCTCGGGCGCCAGGAATCCCTGGAGCAAGACTTCCAGCAGTTGTGCGAACGCCTCGGCGTGACCTCGTCGCTGCCCCATCTCAATGTTTCACTCGGGCGGCGCAGCGAGCCGGTCAGGGAGTTCTGCAGCCTGCGTACGCGCCGCCTGGTCCGGCGCGCCTATCAACGTGACTACGAGGTCCTGGGATATGAATAGTCAGTCGCTTTCCCGTGGTTCTGCTTCCATCCGTCCGTTCGCCTTGTCGTTGTCGGTGGCCGCGCGGGCGGCGCTCAAGCATCAGCAGCCTTGCTGCCTGTGGCTGACCGGGTTGTCCGGCTCCGGCAAGTCGACCCTGGCCAACGCCCTGGAAGTGCAGCTCAACGAGCAGGGGCGACATACCTTCGTGCTCGACGGCGATAACTTGCGCACCGGTTTGTGCAATGACCTGGGCATGAGCGACGCGGCGCGCAAGGAAAACATCCGGCGTATCGGCGAAGTGGCGCGGTTGATGGTGGACGCAGGATTGATCGTGATCGTCTCGGCGATTTCCCCGTTCAGCGCCGACCGGGCGAGCGCCAAGGCGCTTTTCGGGCCAGGGCAGTTCTTCGAGGTCTACATCAGCACACCATTCGATGTGTGTGCACGGCGAGATCCCAAAGGCTTGTACCGCGCGGCGTTGGAAGGGCGCATCAAAGCCTTCACGGGGCTGGACAGCCCTTATCAGGCACCGGAGGCGGCTGACTGCGAAATCAACACCGATGAGGTCGAGCTGGCCGACGCGGTGGAGCATATCCTGGCGGTGCTGTTTAAAAAATAACCAGAAACCTCCCGTGATGCATCCCGGATAAAGCTCTCGAACTAGGCGGCGCTCACCCTGTGCTAATATCGCGCCCCTGTTCATTTTGTATGTGGGTTGCTCCATGAAGTTGTCCATGCCGCGATTCGATCAAGCCCCTGTCTTGGTGGTCGGCGATGTCATGCTCGACCGTTACTGGCATGGCGGTACCTCACGGATTTCCCCTGAGGCGCCGGTACCGGTCGTCAAGGTCGAGCAAATCGAAGACCGTCCAGGTGGCGCTGCCAACGTTGCCCTCAATATTGCCGCGCTCGGCGCCCCGGCCTCCCTGGTCGGCGTGACCGGCGACGACGAAGCCGCCGACAGCCTGGCCAACAGCCTGCGCGGTGCTGGCGTGCGCGCGCTGTTCCAGCGCATCGCCCACCAGCCGACCATCGTCAAGCTGCGGGTGATGAGCCGTCACCAGCAATTGCTGCGTATCGATTTCGAAGAACCCTTTGCCACCGACGCCCTGGCCCTGAGCGGTCAGGTCGACGAGCTGCTCGAAGGCATCAAGGTGCTGGTGTTGTCCGACTACGGCAAAGGCGCCTTGAGGAACCACCAGGCACTGATCCAGGCCGCCAAGGCCAAGGGCATCCCTGTATTGGCCGATCCCAAGGGCAAGGATTTCTCGATTTATCGCGGAGCCAGCCTGATCACGCCTAATCTCAGCGAGTTCGAAGCCATCGTCGGCGGTTGCGCCGATGAGCACGACCTGGTGACCAAGGGCGCGGCACTGATGGCCGACCTCGACCTGGGCGCCTTGCTGGTGACCCGTGGCGAGCACGGCATGACCCTGCTGCGTCCCGGCCACCCGGCGATGCACCTGCCGGCACGGGCCCGTGAAGTGTTCGACGTCACGGGCGCCGGTGACACCGTGATTTCCACCCTGGCCGCCTCGATTGCGGCGGGTGAAGAACTGCCCCACGCCGTGGCCCTGGCCAACCTGGCGGCGGGCATCGTGGTGGGCAAGTTGGGTACCGCTGCCATCAGCGCGCCTGAATTGCGCCGTGCGATCCAGCGCTCCGAAGGCTCGGAGCGCGGTGTGCTGACCATCGAGCAACTGCTGCTGGCGATTGATGATGCTCGCGCTCACAACGAAAGCATTGTGTTCACCAACGGTTGCTTCGACATCCTCCACGCCGGCCACGTGACTTACCTGGAGCAGGCGCGCGCCCAAGGCGATCGCCTGATCGTCGCGGTCAACGACGATGCGTCGGTGAGCCGCCTGAAAGGCCCTGGCCGCCCGATCAACAGTGTCGACCGTCGCATGGCCGTGCTGGCGGGCCTGGGTGCGGTGGACTGGGTGATCAGCTTCCCTGAAGCGACCCCGGAAAACCTGCTGGCCCAGGTCAAGCCGGACGTGCTGGTCAAGGGTGGCGACTACTCCGTCGACCAAGTCGTGGGGGCGGATATCGTCAGCGCCTACGGCGGCAAGGTCAAGGTGCTGGGCCTGGTCGAGAACAGCTCGACCACCGCCATTGTCGAGAAGATCCGAAACAATGAATAAGCAGGTTCTGATCACCGGCGGTGCGGGTTTTATCGGCTCGCACCTGGTCGATGCGCTGCTCGCCAAAGGCTACGGTGTGCGGGTGCTGGATAACCTGTCCACCGGCAAGCGCAGCAACCTGCCGTTGGACAACCCGCGCGTCGAACTGCTGGAAGGTGACGTGGCCGATGCCGACCTGGTAGCCCATGCTGCCGTCGGCGCAACGGCGGTGGTGCACCTGGCGGCAGTGGCTTCGGTGCAGGCGTCGGTGGATGACCCGGTCAGCACGCACCAGAGCAATTTCGTCGGCACCCTGAATGTCTGCGAAGCCATGCGCAAGGCCGGCGTCAAACGTGTGGTGTATGCCTCCAGCGCCGCGGTCTATGGCAACAATGGCGAAGGCGCTTCGATTGACGAAGAGACCACCAAGGCGCCGTTGACGCCCTATGCGTCCGACAAATTGGCCAGCGAGCACTACTTCGACTTCTACCGCCGCCAGCATGGCCTGGAGCCGGTGATCTTCCGTTTCTTCAATATCTTCGGGCCACGCCAGGACCCGTCATCGCCGTACTCCGGTGTGATCAGTATCTTCAGCGAGCGCGTGCAGCAGGGCGTGCCGATTGCCGTGTTTGGCGATGGTGAGCAAACCCGTGACTTCATGTACGTGAAGGACCTGGTGGATGTGCTGGTGCAGGCCATCGAAGCGCCGGCTGCGCCGCTTGGCGCAATCAATGTCGGCTGGAACCGCACCACGACGCTCAAGGACGTACTGCAAGCCCTGGAAGAAATCGTCGGCAAGTTGCCGGCCGTGACTTACGGGCCCGCACGCTCTGGGGATATCCGGCATTCGCGGGCGAATAACCAGCGCTTGCTGGCAAGCTTTACACTGCCCGAGCCCACACCCCTGAAGGTTGGCCTCGCACGCCTACTCAACATCTGACCCCCGTAGGAGCCGGCTTGCCGGCGATAGCGGCCTGAAGACAGCGGTGATCTTCAGGGCCTCATCGCCGGCAAGCCAGCTCCTGCAGGTTGGCTCTTGATATCAGCGGCTGGCTTTTTTCTTCGGCACGATCTTGCGCAGCACCCGCTGTGCCAGGCGCTTCAATTTCGATTCTTTCTCAGGCGCTGCCAGGCCTTGCTGGCGTAGCCAATCCTTCCAGCGAATCCGCTCGTCACGCACCAGCCAGCCTTCCTGTTGGGCGAAGCTTTCCGCCAAGTACACCCCCCGCGTGCTCGCCGGGTACAGTTGGTCTTTCTTGACCGTGTACAACTCGGCGAGGGGCTGGCCGTCTTTGAGCGGCATCAGGTACAGGTCCGGGCGCTGACGGTCGAGGCGGGCAACCAGTTGGTCGCCTTCCAGGCGCTCGTCCACATGGAACAGGCTCAGGGATTTGGCTTCCTTGGGCACTTCCAGGCGCAGGTCGTAAATCAGTTGCAGCGAGGCAGTGGGCAAGTGCACATAGGCGCGCGGGCGTTCGATCAACTGGGTGGTGGCGCAACGCACCGGTCGGGCGGCGCCGGACAGCGGGCTGAGGCGAAAGGGCAGGGCTTCGCGGTAATGCAGCGCGGCGGAGTAAGGCGCCGGCAACCAGGTGTCATTGAAGCGCCCACTGAGCCAACCTTCTGGCGTCTCCAGCAGGCACTCTTCGGCAATTTCCTGGATGGCGGTGTGCAGTGGCAGGTTCAGTTCGTGGGCGGGCACGTAGCCAGAAATCAGCTTGAGCACCACGTCACCACGGTCCTGGCGGCGCTGGCGCACCAGTACCCAGTAATCCTTGTTTTGCCAATGCAGGGTCAGTCGCACCGACACGCCGAGGTTGGCCAACTCCAGGGCAAATCGCTCGGGGTCGGCCACTTCCACCGGCTTGCGCCGTTGCAGGGTCTGGGCAAAGTTGAGCGGCATACCCACGCTCTGGTAACTCAGGCCTTCTGGGGTGGCTTCGACGTGCAGCGGCAGTGTTTTGAAGTTGCTAGGGTTTTTTCTTATGAGCGTTCGCGGCATGTCGGCTCCTTCTTGCGACGGGGTCGGCCGCGTCGGCGGCATCAGAGTTGACGAATGACTTGGGCAGCGGTCGCCACGTTATGAGCCAGGTGCAGCGGATTAATGGTCCCGACAATAGCACTGGCGACGCCCGTTTGCGCAAACAACAACATGAAACTGGCACGAATTGGATCCATTCCCGGCTCCAGGCACACGTGGCCGCTGGCCAGGGCCTTTTTCACCAGGATGCCCTTGCCGTGTGCCGCTGCGTAATCAATGACGGCTTTCTCGGCCTGTTCGTTCAGATTGTAGGTGACCATGGCGCAATCGCCTTGTTCCAGAGCCTTCACGCCGCCTTCGACAGTCTTCCCGGAGAAGCCGAAACCGCGGATCTTGCCTTCCTGTTTCAGCGCTGCCAGGGTCTGGTAGACCTCGCAGTCGTTGAGGATATGCAGGTCGTTGCCGTCCGAGTGCACCAGCACCAGGTCGATAAAATCAGTTTCAAGTCGTTTCAAGCTGCGCTCGATAGACATCCGCGTGTGGGCTGCGCTGAAGTCGTGGCGGGATACGCCATTCTCGAACTCTTCGCCGACCTTGCTGACAATCACCCAGTCCTTGCGCTGGTCACGCAACAGCGGCCCCAAGCGTTCCTCGCTCATGCCATAGGCCGGCGCGGTATCGATTAGGTTGATCCCCAGTTCGCGAGCCTGGCGCAACAGCATGCGGGCTTCGTCGTCGCCGGGGATCTGGAAGCCGCTGGGGTATTTCACCCCTTGGTCGCGACCCAGCTTGACGGTGCCCAGGCCCAGCGGTGACACCAACAGGCCGGTGCTGCCCAGAGGGCGATGCAGGTCGTGCAGGGTGGGCAGGCTCATGGCAACAGTTGCTCCCAGGCAGGTACGCCAATGGCGGGTTTTGGCAGGTCGGGCAGGGGCTCGCTGGCGCTCGGGCGGATGCCGTCACGTTCAAGGCTGCTGATGACGCGATCAGCGAAGTCCGGCGCCAGTGCCAGTTTGGTCGGCCAGCCCACCAGCAGGCGGCCTTGCTCGGCGAGGAAGGCATTGTCGGGACGGCTCAAGCCCGACTGTAGCGGCTCGGCCCGGTCGACGCGCAGGGTGGCCCATTGGGTCTGGCTCATGTCGATCCAGGGCAGCAACTGCGCCAACTCTTTCTGCGCCGTGGCGATCTGCTCTTCCGGCGTGCGCGCTACGCCGTCGGCTTCGGCAATGTCGCCGCCCATGTACCACACCCAGTTGCCATCGGCGGCCGGGTGAGTGGTGACGGTGATGCGCGGCTTGGTGCCGCCGCCCAGGCAGTGGGCATACAGCGGCTTCAGGCCGGGGCCTTTGGCGATGATCATGTGCAGGGGGCGCGTCTGCATGGCCGGCTGGCTTAGGCCCAGCGCGGCCAACAGGTCAGCCGTGCCAGCGCCGGCACTCAACACGATGCGCTGGGCGCGGATCTCGCGGCCGTCTACTTTCAAACCGATGAGTGTGTTGCCTTCCAGCAAGGGTTCGATGTGCTGGCCTGCGAGCAAACCATCACCGGCCAGCTGGGCCAGGCGCTCGATCAGGCTCGGCACGTCGATGACCAGTTCCGCCAAGCGATAGACCTTGCCCTTGAAGCGGCGGTCTTGCAGGGCGGGGGGCAGGTCGTCGCCCTTGACCTGGTCGACACGGCCGCGAACAGCCTTGCTGGCGAAAAAGCTGGTGAGGTTGCCGGCGAGAGTACCCGGGGACCACAGGTAATGCGCTTCGGAGAGCAAGCGCACGCCGGACAGGTCCAGCTCGCCGTTGCCCGCCAGCGCTTCACGCCAGCGGCGCGGCATATCGGCAATGGCTTCGGAGGCGCCGGTGAGGGCGCCGTGCAGTGCGTATTTTGCACCGCCGTGGATGATCCCCTGGGACTTCACGCTTTGCCCGCCACCCAAGGTGGCGCTTTCCACCACCACCGTGGAAAACCCCTGGTGGCGCAGGCGCGCATTCAGCCAGAGGCCGGCAACCCCGGCGCCGACAATCAGAACGTCGGTGGAAATAACGGATGGCATGGGCGACCTCAGTGTTCAAGACAAGGGGCGCAGTATACAGGGATCACTATTTGTAGGAGCCCGGCTTGCCGGCGATGGCGTCTGAGAGACCGCCATCGCCGGCAAGCCGGGCTCCTACAGGTGTGTATTTCAGTGGCCGGCGGTTTTGGAGAACAGCTGAATCACGACGACGCCCAGCACGATCAGGCCCATCCCCAGCATCGCCGGAATATCCAGCTTCTGCCCGTAGATAAACAGCGCCGCGATGCTCACCATCACAATGCCCATCCCGGCCCACACCGCGTAGGCCACGCCCACCGGCACCGTGCGCACCACCAGCGTCAGCATCCAGAACGCCACGCCGTAGCCGACGATCACCAGCAGCAGGGGGATGGGTGTGCTCCAGCCCTTGATGGCCTTCATGGAAACAGTGGCGATCACTTCCGAGCAGATGGCAATGGCCAGGTAGCAGTAAGCGGCGTTCATGGGATAATCCTCGGGGGTATAGCAATCAGATAAGGCAGGCATTCTAGCGTTCACCCAGATGGGGTAAAGTCATTACCTATCCGAATCAGAGATGGGTTGAGCCATGAGCGTGCAGTGGGATCTGGAGCAGATGCGCCTGTTTGTCAGCGTTGCCGAGCAGCGTTCGTTTTCGGCGGTGGCGCGCCAGCAGCGTAAGGCCCAATCGGCGGTCAGCAACGCGATTGCGCTGCTGGAGGCAGACCTGGGCGTGAGCCTGTTCGAACGCAGCAGTGGCCGCCAACCGCGCCTCACCGAAGCCGGCAGCGTGCTGCTGGAGGAAGCGCGCGAAGTGCTGCGCCAATGCGAGCGGCTCAATGGTCGGGCGCTGTCATTGACGCGCGGCGAAGAGGCTTGCCTGCGCCTGGCCCAGGATGAGGCGATGTTGTTCCAGCCGGTGCTCGATAGCCTTGAGGCGCTGGCCGGGCAATACCCGCTGCTGGAGGTGCAGTTGTCCAGCGCGGCCCAGGGCGATGTGGCGCGTAAGCTGGTGGAGCGCAAGGCTGATCTGGGCCTGCTGTTCTATCACGACCAGATCCCCGAAGCGCTGGAGCGGCGGGTGGTCGGCAGCGTGGAGATGGTCACCGTGTGCGGCGTGAACCACCCGCTGGCCAAGGAGCACTACGTGACGTGCCAGCACTTGGCGCAGTTTCGCCAGTTGCTGATGTCGACCCAGACCAGCGTCTACCCCGGCAGCGAAGCCGCGAGCCCGCTGGTGTGGCGCGCCGACAGTTTCTACGTGCTGGCCGAATGGCTGATGAGCGGCCTGGGCTGGGCCTGGCTGCCCCGGCATATCGTGCAGTACCCGACCTACCAGCAACAGATGGTGGAACTGGACAGCGAATGGACGCCGCCGGCCTTGGTGGTGGAGCTGGTGTGGCGGCGCGACGAGCATCTGGGGCCGGCCGCTCGCTTCCTGGCCAAACGATTTGCCGAGTGCTTGCAGGCGATCGACTGAAAAAGCCGATAAACTCCGCCGCCATGAATAGAACTCTCTACAGCTGTCTGTTTTACCTGGCGCTGCCCTTGGTGGCTTTACGTCTGTGGCTGCGCGCGCGCAAGGCGCCGGCCTATGCCAAGCGCGTCAGCGAGCGCTTCTCCTATGGTCTGCCGGTGATGCAGCCGGACGGGATCTGGGTGCATGCCGTGTCCGTGGGCGAGAGCATTGCCGCCGCGCCAATGGTGCGCGGGCTGCTGGCGCGTTATCCAACGTTGCCGATCACCGTTACCTGCATGACGCCGACCGGTTCCGAGCGCATCCAGGCGTTGTTTGCCAATGAGCCTCGCATCCAGCACTGCTACTTGCCGTATGACGTGCCGTGCGCCGCCAAGCGCTTCCTTGATCGCGTGCAGCCGAAGCTGGCGGTGATCATGGAAACCGAGTTATGGCCCAACCATATCCACGCCTGCGCCCAGCGCGGGATCCCGGTGGCATTGGCCAATGCACGGTTGTCGGCGCGTTCGGCCAAGGGCTATGCGCGCTTTGCCAAGTTGACGGCGCCGATGCTTTCGGAAATGAGCCTGTTCGCCGTACAGACCCAGACCGAAGCCCAGCGTTTCCTGAGCCTCGGTGCTCGGCCGGAAACCGTCGAAGTCACCGGCTCAATCAAGTTCGACCTGACCATCGACCCCCAGTTACCGGTACGCGCTGCCGCATTGCGCGAGCAGTGGGGCGCCAGCGAGCGTCCGGTGTGGATCGCCGCCAGTACCCATGAAGGTGAAGATGAGGTGGTGCTGGCAGCCCATCGTCAACTGCTCGACAGCTATCCAAACGCGCTGCTGATCCTGGTGCCGCGTCACCAGGAACGTTTCGGCCCGATGTTCGAACTGTGCACGCAGCAGGGCTTTGCCACGGTGCGTCGCTCCAGCGGCGAGCCCGTCACTGCGCAGACGTCGGTATTGCTTGGCGACACCATGGGGGAACTGCTGTTTCTCTACGCGTTGGCCGACAGCGCTTTTGTCGGCGGCAGCCTGGTGGCGACCGGTGGGCATAATCCGCTGGAGCCGGCAGCGTTGGCCAAACCCGTGATCATGGGGCCGCACGTGTTCAACTTCCTCGAAATCACCGCGATGATGCGTGAGGCGGGTGCGTTGCGCGAGGTGGATGACGCTGAAGGATTGGCCGAAGCCGTGCGCCAATTGTTCGAATTGCCGCAGGATGCGCGCAAGATGGCACAGGCGGGGCTCAAGGTGATGCAGGCCAACCAGGGCGCGTTGAAGCGCTTGCTGGAGGGTTTGGGCCGATTGCTAAACCACTGACAACACAAATCAAATGAGGGAGCGGGCTGGCTCGCGAATACGGTGTATCAGTACCGGATGTACTGGCTGACACACCGCATTCGCGAGCAAGCCCGCTCCCACATGGGTTTTGCAGTGTTATCAATTATTCGGGCGGGCCTTGAGTTGTTCGGCCGCAGCCTTGGCCAGATCTGGCGGCAGGAAGTCGCGGTCCGGGTTGTAGTCAGCCTTGAGGTAGCGCGCCAGGTCCTGCAGGTCCCCTGGATTCAAGGTGCCCGCCGCTTGCTTCAAGCGCAGGTTGTCGAGGATGTAGTCGTAGCGGCTGTTATTGTAGTTGCGCACCGACGCATAGAGCTGGCGCTGTGAATCCAGTACATCGACGATGTTGCGTGTCCCCACCTGATACCCGATTTCCGTGGCTTCCACCGCGCTCTGGTTTGAGATGATCGACTGGCGGCGCGCCTGTACCTGTTCCACATCGGTGTTCACCGCGCGGTGCAGGTTACGGGTGTTTTCTACTACCTGGCGGCGCAGGCCTTCGCGTTGCTGCTCGGTCTGGCCCAGGCGCGAGTAGGATTCACGTACTTGTGAGCTGGTCAGCCCGCCGCTGTAGATCGGGATGTTCAGGCGCAGGCCGATGGTGCGTTGTTCAACATCGCCGCGATAGGGCGTGCCAAAGGCATTCGGGTTGCTGAAACCGAGGGCGTCGTTATCGCCTTTTTCATATTGCGCCACTGCGTCGAGCGTCGGCGCATGCCCGGCCTTGCGTTGCTTGAGGGTTTCTTCGGCGGCGGTGACGGCGTAGTTGCTGGCGAGCAGGTTCAGGTTCTGGCGGCCGGCGGTTTCGACCCAGGCCTTGGCGTCGTTCGGCAGCGGCGGCAACACCGGCAGCGTGTGGACAATGCCCTGGATCGAGTTGTACTGGCGGTTGGTCAGGGTGATCAAGGCTTCGAACGCGTCTTCCACCTGGCGTTGGGCCAGGATGCGGTTGGCGCGGGCGGTGTCGTAGCTGGCCTGGGATTGCAGCACGTCGGTCTTGTCCGACAGGCCCACGTCGAAGCGCTCGTTGGACTGGTCCAGCTGGCGCTTGAAGGCGTTTTCTTCGGCCTTGGTCGAGGCCAGGTTGTCCTGGGCGCGCAGCACGGCAAAGTAGCTTTCGGCGCTTTGCAGGATCAGGTTCTGTTCGGTGGCCGACAGTTGCAGCGCGGCTTGTTCGTTGGTGGCTTCGGCCGCCTGCAACTGGAACCAGCGGTCAGCACGGAACAGCGGCTGGCTCAGCGTCGCGCGCCAGGAGTGCGCATCGCGGTTGGCGGTGGCGGCGGGCGTGTCGATCTGGGTGCGCACGTTGTTGATATCGGCACCGCCCGACAGGTTGGGCAGCAACCCGGCACGGGCCTGGGGCACCACTTCTTTTTGTGCGCCGTACTGGGCACGGGCAGCGGCCAGGTCGGCGTTGTTGTCCACCGCTTCCTGGTAGACGCTGACCAAGTCAGTTTTGGCGGACAAGGGCGCTTCAGCTGCCCAGACCATTCCGTTGGTCGCACAAGACACGGCGAGAGCCAGTGAAAGTTTGCGCAGCATGAGGCGATCCCTAGTTTTAATATTACGGTGATAATTTAGCGCCCAAGGCTAAGGCGGGCCATGCCTGGCGTCAAGCATTGTGGCGGCAACCGAGTGTAGTGGTGCTGACTCGGCGCAACAATCCCGCAATCACGCCATTCATCACGCTGAATGCACCGCTATTGGCAATTTGCCCACGGCATGGTCTAGACTGGCCGCGTTCTTGTCGGGGTGCCTTGTTGGAAGGCTGAGATCGGTAAATACCGGATCCCGTTGAACCTGATCAGGTTAGCGCCTGCGTAGGGAACAAGATTTCTCGTCACCCGGCGAGTCCTCTTGTGCTTCGTCCGGGATGCTGTTCATTCAGTGAACAGCCCTCGTGCACAGAGCACAGCACTGGTTTCAGTGCGTCCATCCGTCACAGGTTCGCTCCGACAAAAATCCACCGCCTGGATAAGTTGGAGAGCCCGTGATGAGTACAAGACCAAAAAATACCGTGCACCTGAGTGAGTCGGCCAAAGTCGACTCCGGCTCCGTGCAACCCTTTACCCGCTCGCAAAAAATCTACGTACAAGGCACCCGCCCGGACATTCGTGTGCCGATGCGCGAAATCAGCCTGGACGTGACCCCCACCGACTTCGGCGGTGAAATCAACGCACCGGTCGTGGTTTATGACACCTCCGGCCCGTACACCGACCCTAACGTCATCATCGACGTGCGCAAAGGCCTGGGCGATGTGCGCTCGCCGTGGATCGAAGTGCGTAACGACACCGAACGATTGCCAGGCCTCAGCTCCCACTTCGGCCAGCAGCGCTTGAGCGATGCCGAACTCACCGCGCTGCGCTTCGCCCATGTGAAGAACCCGCGCCGCGCCAAGGCCGGCGCCAACGTCACGCAGATGCACTACGCGCGCAAAGGCATCATCACCGCCGAGATGGAATACGTCGCCATCCGCGAAAACATGAAGCTTGAAGAGGCCCGCGCCAGTGGCCTGCTCGACCAGCAACACGCCGGCCACAGCTTCGGCGCCAGCGTGCCGAAGGTCATCACCCCGGAATTTGTGCGCGAAGAAATCGCCCGTGGCCGCGCGATCATCCCAGCCAACATCAACCACACCGAACTGGAACCGATGATCATCGGCCGTAACTTCCTGGTGAAGATCAACGGCAACATCGGCAACAGCGCCCTGGGCTCGTCCATCGAAGAAGAAGTGGCGAAGCTCACCTGGGGCATTCGCTGGGGCTCGGACACGGTGATGGACCTGTCCACCGGCAAGCACATCCACGAGACCCGCGAGTGGATCATCCGCAACTCGCCGGTACCGATTGGTACCGTGCCGATCTACCAGGCCCTGGAGAAAGTCGGCGGCGCCGCCGAGGACCTGACCTGGGAGCTGTTCCGCGACACCCTGATCGAACAGGCGGAGCAGGGCGTCGACTACTTCACCATTCACGCCGGCGTGCTGCTGCGCTATGTGCCGCTGACCGCCAAGCGCGTGACCGGCATCGTGTCCCGTGGCGGCTCGATCATGGCCAAGTGGTGCCTGGCGCACCACAAAGAGAACTTCACCTACACGCATTTCGACGAAATCTGCGAAATCATGAAGGCCTACGACGTCAGCTTCTCCCTCGGTGACGGCCTGCGCCCTGGCTCGATTGCCGACGCCAACGACGCCGCGCAATTCGGCGAGCTGGAAACCCTCGGCGAGCTGACCAAGACTGCCTGGAAGCACGACGTGCAAACCATGATCGAAGGCCCTGGCCACGTGCCGATGCAGTTGATCAAGGAGAACATGGACAAGCAGCTGGAGTGCTGCGACGAAGCGCCGTTCTACACCCTCGGCCCACTGACCACCGACATCGCGCCGGGCTACGACCACATCACCTCCGGCATCGGTGCGGCAATGATCGGCTGGTTCGGTTGCGCCATGCTTTGCTACGTCACGCCCAAGGAACACCTGGGGCTGCCGAACAAGGATGACGTGAAGACCGGGATCATCACCTACAAGATCGCTGCCCATGCGGCGGACCTCGCAAAAGGCCATCCGGGCGCGCAGATCCGCGATAACGCGCTGAGCAAGGCGCGCTTCGAGTTCCGCTGGGAAGACCAGTTCAACCTTGGCCTGGACCCTGACACGGCGCGTTCGTACCACGATGAAACCCTGCCGAAGGACTCGGCCAAGGTCGCGCATTTCTGCTCGATGTGCGGGCCGAAGTTCTGCTCGATGAAGATCACCCAGGAAGTGCGTGAATACGCGGCCAACCAACGCATTGAAGCGGTGGACGTGGAGGTGGCCAAGGGCTTGGCCGAGCAGGCGGAGCGGTTCAAGCAGGAAGGTAGCCAGTTGTACAAGAAGGTCTGATGGCCTCACCACAATCCCTGTAGGAGCCCGGCTTGTCGAATCGTCGCACCGCGGCGATGGCGTCCTCAAGATCGCCATCGCCGGCAAGCCGGGCTCCTACAAGGGTGAACCAAAACATCATGTTCCTCAGAGATAACACCCTTGAGCATTCAACCGAGTACTTACTCC
Organism: Pseudomonas sp. AC112; assembly: GCF_979253545.1. Taxonomy (NCBI): domain Bacteria; kingdom Pseudomonadati; phylum Pseudomonadota; class Gammaproteobacteria; order Pseudomonadales; family Pseudomonadaceae; genus Pseudomonas; species Pseudomonas sp. AC112. The sequence goes on along the minus strand of NZ_CEEDCM010000001.1, from coordinate 1,688,632 downwards.
CCTGATATTGCAGTGCCGAGCGACAAAAGAGTCTTCGGTGCCCGCGACCTGTTCTCCCTGTGGTTCTCCCTTGGCATCGGCCTGATGGTCCTGCAAACCGGCGCATTGCTCGCGCCGGGCCTGGGCTTGTCCGGGTCGTTGCTGGCGATTTTCCTCGGCACCCTGGTCGGCGTCCTGTTACTGGCCGCCGTCGGCGTGATCGGCAGCGACACCGGCCTGTCCGCCATGGCAGCCCTCAAGCTCAGCCTCGGCGCCAAAGGTGCGAGTCTGCCGGCGCTGCTCAACCTGCTGCAGCTGATCGGCTGGGGTTCGTTCGAAATCATCGTGATGCGCGACGCGGCCAGCTTGCTAGGCACGCGGGCCTTCAGTGACGGCAGCCTGTTCGCCAGCCCATTGCTGTGGACCCTGTTCTTCGGCGGTCTGGCGACGCTGTTGGCGGTCAGTGGCCCGCTGACCTTTGTGCGTCAGATCCTGCGCAAATGGGGCATCTGGCTGCTGCTCGCCGCTTGCCTGTGGCTCACCTGGAACCTGTTCGCCAAGGCCGACCTCGCCGTACTCTGGGCCAAGGCGGGTGACGGTTCGATGCCGTTTGCGGTGGGTTTTGATATCGCCATCGCTATGCCGCTGTCGTGGCTGCCGCTGATCGCGGATTACTCCCGTTTTGGCAAGCGCGCCAAAAGTGTGTTCGGCGGCACGGCGCTTGGGTTCTTTATCGGTAATTTCTGGCTGATGAGCCTGGGCGTGGCCTACACCCTGGCGTTTGCGCCGAGCGGTGAAGTCAACGCGCTGTTGCTGGCGTTGGCCGGGGCCGGCCTGGGGATTCCGCTGCTATTGATCCTGTTGGATGAATCGGAAAACGCCTTCGCCGATATTCACTCGGCGGCGGTTTCCAGCGGAATACTGTTGCGTTTGAAGGTCGAGCACCTGGCACTGGCTATCGGTGTGATCTGTACGCTCATTGCCTGCTTTGCGCCATTGGCGCAGTACCAGAACTTCCTGCTGCTGATCGGCTCGGTATTCGCGCCGCTGTTTGGCGTGGTGCTGGTGGATCACTTCATTCTGCGCCATCGTAGGGCGGGTGCAGTAGCCAGTCTGCGCTGGCTGGCATTGGTCGCCTGGCTGGGCGGTATCGCGACATACCACCTGCTGGCCAATCTGTATCCGGACGTCGGCGCGACCCTGCCGGCTTTGGTGCTGGCAGGGCTGTTGCAACTCATCCTGGGCCGGGCCTTCAGCGGCGCGCGGGCACCAGTTCAGGTTTGAGAATGCCGTCCAGGCGCGAGTAGGGAATCTGCAATTCGACGTGGCCCAAGGCATACGGCGCAATGGTGGTGGTGGGGTACTTGAGGATCACGCCACCGTAGGTGAGCGCCACGTTAGGGGTTTTCTGGAAAGGGTACTGTTTCACGTACTCCGGTTCCAGGCTCAGGCGGGTGCTGATCAGCCAGCTGTTGTGCGCCACTTGGGCGGCTTTCCAGAGCGCGTCTTCCTTGCCGGGCAACAGCATATCGGTCAGGGTCAGGGCCTTTTGCTGCTGGCGTGAGTAGTTGATGAAGGCGCGGCCCGGCTCGCCGTGGGTGGCGCCCTGGTCCAGGTAGCTGGACAACTCGATGATCACCAAGCCGTCATGCTGTTCGCGTACCTTGGCCTGCAAGTACATGCTGTTGCGCGGTGCGGCAGTGCGCAGGAACTGCTCGCTGTAGGTCGCGAGGCTGGAAGGTAGCGGGTCGGCCTGGGTCATTTCCAGCAGGCGCTGTTCGATCAGCGCGTCGAGCTTGGGCTCCTTGGCAAAATGCACCGTGTCGATATTCACCAGCGGGCAATCAGCGCTGGCGCAGCCCGGCTTGCTTTGCTCGGTGGCGTCGCGAGTGGCTTCCAGCGGGGCCTTGTAGCTCGGTTGGAACAGGCTCTGGCAAGCGCCGAGGGTCAATGCGATGCAGGCCACGGAGGCGATTTTTAAAAGCGACATGTAAGTCCTTCGTCTATCGATAAGAGCGAAATTTGTGGAGCTTCGACTGCCAGCACGGCAGTCAGTTCGCCACTAAGCTGATTAGAGTGTGTTTGACGCCCGCCGTCTATCCCGGCAACTGGAAAGGGGCTGCGCCAAGGTGCAGGAGCGCGTTAGGATGGCGCCCATTGCGCAGGCTTAACGAGGATGGGACATGACGGACTTTGCAAAATCGAAGCCGAGCAAAATCGAAATTGTTCAGCGCGAGAATGCCTACAAGGGCTTCTATAAGCTTGATCGCATGCAACTGCGCCACGAGAAGTTCGATGGCGGCATGAGCCGGGTGATCAATCGTGAAATCTTCGTTCGTCACGACGCCGTGTGTGTGTTGCCCTACGACCCGCAGCGCGATGAAGTGGTGCTGAACGAGCAATTTCGCGTCGGCGCCATGGGCCGTACCGACAACCCCTGGCTGATCGAGATGGTCGCGGGCCTGATCGACAAGGATGAGCAACCGGAGGAGGTTGCACACCGCGAAGCCGAGGAGGAAGCTGGGCTGACATTCTCGGCACTGTGGCCGATCACCCGATATTTCCCGTCACCCGGCGGCAGTACAGAATATGTGCACTTGTACCTGGGCCGCTGCGACAGCGCCGGTGTAGGTGGCGTCCATGGATTGGAGGAAGAAGCTGAAGATATCCGCGTCACCGTATGGGCCTTCGAAGATGCCCTGCAAGCGGTGCGTGACGGCAAAATTTCCAATGCAGCCAGCATCATCGCCCTGCAATGGCTTGCGCTTAATCGCGCAGAAGTGAGGGGGTTATGGCAGTAAAGGCACGGGAACGTTATCGAGTCGACCTGATCGGGCTGCAAGCAGCCTGCGAGGCCAATTACGCGCGGTTGATGCGCCTGCTCCCCGACATGCGCCACGCCCCCGAGGCGCGGCGCATCGGTGTGACCCACGGCGGCCAGATGCTCGGCGTGCTGGCCCTGGAAGTCATCGTCAACTGCCCCTACACCACCACCCTGTGTGTGCGTCAGGAACACAGCTTGCCGTGGCTGCCGGTGCCGCAACTGGAAGTGCAGGTGTACCACGACGCGCGAATGGCCGAAGTGATCAGCGCCGAACATGCGCGGCGCTTTCGCAGCATCTATCCTTACCCCAACGTGTTCATGCACCAGCCCGATGAGAAAGCACAGCTCAATGTGTTCCTCGGTGAATGGTTGAGCCATTGCCTGGCCCTGGGCCATGAGTTCGAAGCTGTGCGGTAGATGTGAACTGCGTCTGCTTCCTGGGTTTCCTCTTTGCGTCCTGCCCCAGCATAATCACGCCAAACGTCCATTCCTGTGATTGCCTTGGGAGAGCGCCTTGCCGAGCGTATCCACCGTGAGCCCCGATGCGCCGGCATTGCTGGTGCAACTGTCCGACAGCCATTTGTTCGCCGAGGCCGACGGTACGCTGCTGGGCATGAACACCCGTGAAAGCCTGCAGCGCGTGATCGAGCTGGTCCATGAGCAGCAGCCGAAGATTGATCTGGTGTTGGCCACGGGGGACCTGTCCCAGGACGGCACGCTCGAGTCGTACCAGCGATTTCGCGATATGACCACCTCGATTGAGGCTCCCGCACGTTGGATCCCGGGCAATCACGACGAACCGCAGATCATGGCCGATGCCGCCGTGCACAGCGACTTGCTGGAACCTGTGGTCGATGTCGGCAACTGGCGCGTGACCCTGCTGGACTCCGCCGTCCCCGGTTCCGTGCCGGGCTACCTGCAAGACCAGCAACTGCAGCTGCTCGCCCAGGCCCTGAGCGAAGCACCGAGCCGTCACCACCTGGTGTGTTTCCACCATCATCCGGTGCCCATCGGTTGTGCGTGGATGGAGCCCATTGGCCTGCGCAATCCTGATGCTTTGTTTGCCGTGCTCGACCGGTTCCCACAGGTGCGGGCGGTACTCTGGGGTCATGTGCACCAAGAGATCGACCGCGAGCGCAACGGCGTGCGCTTGCTGGCGTCGCCGTCCACCTGCATCCAGTTCGCGCCGGGCAGCGACGATTTCAAGGTCAGCGAGCAAGCGCCGGGGTATCGCTGGCTGCGCCTGCATGCCGACGGACGGTTGGAGACTGGGGTGGAGCGGGTCCAGGGTTTCACCTTTACCGTCGATTACGGCAGCAACGGCTATTAAAACCTGTAAACGCTGATCAAAATGTGGGCGCTGGCTTGCCTTTGATGGCAGTGTGCCAGTCTATAAAGGTGTGATGGATACACCGCCATCGCCGGCAAGCCAGCTCCCACAGTGGGTCTTCTGTGTCCTTTGGATTGAGTGCATCACACACGGCTTCGATCCCTGTAAACTGCGCCTCTTTGGCTGAGTCACGGAGAGCCCGGCATGTCCGCTTCGATCCTGTATATCCACGGTTTCAACAGTGCGCCGGCGTCCAATAAGGCCAGCCAACTGATCACCGTGATGGACACTCTCGGCCTGGCCGACCAACTGCGCGTTCCGGCCCTGCATCACCATCCCCGTCAGGCGATTCCTCAGTTGGAAGCGGCTATCGCTGAACTGGGGCGGCCACTGCTGGTCGGCAGCTCACTCGGCGGCTACTATGCAACCCATCTTGCCGAACGCCATGGCCTCAAGGCGTTGCTGGTGAACCCGGCGGTCAGCCCTCATCGGATGTTCGACGGTTACCTGGGCACCCAGAAGAACCTCTACACCGATGAAACCTGGGAACTGACCCACGACCACGTCGCGGCGCTGGCCGAGCTGGAAGTACCGGCGCCCCAGGATGCCGCGCGGTACCAGGTGTGGTTGCAGACCGGGGATGAAACCCTGGACTATCGCCTCGCCCAGCAGTACTACCGGGCCTGTGCCTTGCGCATACAGGCCGGGGGCGACCATGGTTACCAGGGGTTCGCCCAGCAATTACCGGCCATGTTGAGCTTTGCCGGTATTGGCGCAGATCAGTATCAATCCTTCGATTTTTCTTCATTGTGAGAATCGCAGGTCACTTTTTAATCGAACGACTCACGACGAGACCCCATGGCCACTCCCAGCGCTAGCTCTTATAACGCCGACGCCATCGAAGTCCTCTCGGGCCTCGACCCGGTGCGCAAACGCCCCGGCATGTACACTGACACCAGTCGGCCGAACCACCTTGCCCAGGAAGTCATCGACAACAGCGTCGACGAAGCCTTGGCCGGGCACGCCAAGTCGGTGCATGTCATTCTTCACGCAGACCATTCCCTGGAAGTGTCCGACGATGGTCGTGGCATGCCGGTGGACATCCACCCCGAAGAGGGCGTGCCGGGCGTCGAGCTGATCCTCACCAAGCTGCACGCCGGTGGCAAGTTCTCCAACAAGAACTACCAATTCTCCGGTGGCCTGCACGGTGTGGGTATTTCCGTGGTCAACGCCCTGTCCACACTGGTACGGGTGAAGGTCAAGCGCGACGGCAACGAGTACCAGATGACCTTCGCCGATGGCTACAAAGCCACCGACCTGGAAGTGATCGGCACCGTTGGCAAGCGCAACACCGGCACCAGCGTGTACTTCGCCCCGGACCCGAAATACTTCGATTCGCCAAAATTCTCCATCAGCCGCCTCAAGCACGTGCTCAAGGCCAAGGCTGTGCTGTGCCCAGGCCTACTGGTGACCTTTGAAGACAAAGGCACCGGTGAGAAGGTCGAGTGGCACTATGAAGACGGCCTGCGTTCGTACCTAGAAGACTCCGTCAGCGAGTTCGAGCGCCTGCCCAATGAGCCGTTCTGCGGCAGCCTGGCCGGTAATAAAGAAGCCGTGGACTGGGCGCTGCTGTGGTTGCCCGAAGGCGGCGACAGCGTGCAGGAAAGCTACGTCAACCTGATCCCCACGGCCCAGGGCGGCACGCACGTCAACGGTTTGCGCCAGGGCTTGCTGGATGCCATGCGCGAATTCTGCGAATACCGCAGCCTGCTGCCGCGCGGCGTGAAGCTGGCGCCGGAAGACGTGTGGGAGCGCATCGCGTTCGTGCTGTCGATGAAGATGCAGGAGCCGCAGTTCTCCGGCCAGACTAAAGAGCGCCTGTCGTCCCGTGAAGCAGCGGCGTTTGTCTCCGGCGTGGTCAAGGACGCGTTCAGCCTGTGGCTCAACGAACACCCAGAACTGGGCCTGGCCCTTGCGGAACTGGCGATCAACAACGCTGGCCGTCGCCTGAAGGCCAGCAAGAAAGTCGAGCGCAAGCGCATCACCCAGGGCCCGGCATTGCCCGGCAAGCTGGCCGATTGCGCCGGGCAGGACCCAATGCGCTCCGAGCTGTTCCTGGTGGAAGGTGACTCCGCCGGCGGTTCCGCCAAGCAAGCGCGGGACAAGGAATTCCAGGCGATCCTGCCGTTGCGCGGCAAGATCCTCAACACCTGGGAAGTCGATGGCAGCGAAGTCCTGGCCAGCCAGGAGGTGCACAACATCGCCGTGGCCATTGGCGTTGATCCCGGCGCAGCGGACATGAGCCAACTGCGCTACGGCAAGATCTGCATCCTCGCCGACGCCGACTCCGACGGCCTGCACATCGCCACGCTGCTGTGTGCGTTGTTCGTCCAGCACTTCCGTCCGTTGGTGGATGCCGGTCACGTCTACGTCGCCATGCCACCGCTGTACCGTATCGACATGGGCAAAGAGATTTACTACGCCCTGGACGACGCCGAGCGTGATGGCATCCTCGACCGCCTGGTGGCCGAGAAGAAACGCGGCAAGCCACAGGTCACGCGATTCAAAGGCCTGGGTGAAATGAACCCGCCACAACTGCGCGAAACCACCATGGACCCGAACACGCGGCGCCTGGTGCAGCTGACGCTGGGCGAAGATTTCGCCGAAACCTCGGAAATGATGGACATGCTGCTGGCGAAGAAACGCGCGCCGGACCGCAAGTCCTGGCTGGAATCCAAAGGCAACCTGGCCGAGGTTCTGGGCTGATGCGCACAGGTTTCGCCCTGGCGATCCTGATGTTGAGCGGGTGGGTGGCTACCACGGTAGTTGCCGCGCCCGTGGCTGAGCTAACGCTGGTGTCCGAACACCCGGTAGACGGCATGCGCGGCGGCAACCTGTCGGGCCTGGCCTTGTGTGGCAAGGAGTTGTGGACGGTTTCCGACCGCGATGACGACCAGATCTACCGCCTGGATGTCAGTGCGCCGACCTGGCAGGCCGAGGCGGTAAAGATCGACGTGCCACCGGTGCCGGAATCCGGGCTGCCGTGGGGTTTGCGTTCGCGCACCAAGGCCGCCTCGTTCATTCGCGGTGGCGATTTGGACTTTGAAGGCATCACCTGCGATGCCGCCGGCAACCGCTACGTAGTCAGCGAAGCCCATGCGGCGGTGCTGCAAGTGCCAGTGACGGGTGCGCCTGAGTGGTTGAAGATCGCGCCGGGCATGGTGCGTGAAGCGCGGGCCAGCGGCATGTTGCTGCACTTTAACGCTTTGTTTGAAGGCCTCGCGATCAATCCCGAAGGCAATCAGATTTGGCTGGCGGCTGAGCGTGAGCGGCGCGGGCTGATTTCGATCAAGCGTCCGCAAAGCCTGTGGGGCTGTGACGGTCCTTGCGTATTGCTGAGTGAGGCCGGCCAGGAAATGCAGCCGGCCAAGTTCACCGATGCCAAGGCCGTGTCCAAGGACTTCGCCGACCTGGCGCTGTTCAACGGCAAGCTGTTTACCCTGGAGCGCAATGCGTTCCAGATTTGCCGGCGTGATGCGGTCACCGCCAAGGTCGAACTGTGCTGGTCGTTTGCCGACGAGACGCTGACACCCGAGCGGCGTTATCCCCAGCCCTATGGCCTGGCAGAAGCCCTGGTGGTCGATGCCGAGGGTGCCTGGCTGGGCATCGACAATAATTTCGGCCCGCGTGCCGATGGTGAAAAACGCCCCGTGGTCTATCGTTTCGCCGCCCCTGCCGGTGGCTGGAGCGCCCAGCCATGAGCCCCTGTTTTTTTGAATTGACCCGGTGCAACGGCAGTTCCGTTGCGCCATACCAGACCATGATGAGGCCCGCATGAGTGACATCCTCGCAGACAGCTTAGATGGCGTAGAACGCCGGTCGCTGGCTGACTTCACCGAAAATGCCTACCTCAACTACTCCATGTACGTGATCATGGACCGTGCCTTGCCGCATATCGGCGACGGCCTGAAGCCCGTACAACGGCGCATCATCTACGCCATGAGTGAGTTGGGCCTGGACGCTGATTCCAAGCACAAGAAGTCGGCGCGAACCGTCGGTGACGTGCTCGGTAAGTTCCACCCCCACGGCGATTCGGCGTGCTACGAAGCCATGGTGCTGATGGCCCAGCCGTTCAGCTATCGCTACACGTTGGTGGACGGCCAGGGTAACTGGGGTGCGCCGGATGATCCCAAGTCGTTCGCCGCCATGCGTTATACCGAAGCCCGCCTGTCGCGGTATTCGGAAGTGCTGCTCAGCGAATTGGGCCAGGGCACCGCGAACTGGGGCCCGAACTTTGACGGCACCCTCGAAGAACCCCTGGTGTTGCCGGCACGTTTGCCGAACATCCTGCTCAATGGCACCACCGGTATTGCCGTGGGCATGGCCACCGACGTACCGCCGCACAACCTGCGCGAAGTCGCCAGCGCTTGCGTACGCCTGCTGGATGAGCCGAAAGTCACGGTCGAACAGCTCTGCGAGCATATCCAGGGCCCGGACTACCCGACCGAAGCGGAAATCATCACGCCGCGTGCTGACCTGCTGAAAATGTACGAAACCGGCAAGGGCTCGGTGCGCATGCGTGCCGTGTACCACGTCGAAGATGGCGACATTATTGTCACCGCGCTGCCGCACCAGGTATCGGGCGCCAAAGTGCTGGAGCAAATCGCCGCGCTGATGCAGGCCAAGCCGTCGAAACTGCCGCAAGTTGCCGACCTGCGTGACGAGTCCGACCACGAAAACCCCTGCCGCATCGTGATCATCCCGACCAACAGCCGGGTCGATCATGAAGTGCTGATGCAGCACCTGTTTGCCAGCACGGACCTGGAGTCCAGCTACCGGGTCAACGTCAATATCATTGGCCTGGATGGCAAGCCGCAGCTGAAAAACCTGCGTAACCTGCTGGTGGAATGGCTGGAGTTCCGCATACAGACCGTGCGTCGCCGCCTGCAATTTCGCCTCGACAAGGTCGAGCGCCGCTTGCACCTGTTGGACGGCTTGCTGATCGCCTACCTCAACCTGGATGAAGTGATCCACATCATCCGTACCGCCGAGCACCCGAAAGCCGAGCTGATCGCGCGTTTCGAGCTCAGCGAGATCCAGGCTGACTACATCCTCGACACCCGCTTGCGCCAATTGGCACGACTGGAAGAAATGAAGCTGCGCGACGAACAGGACGCGCTGCTCAAGGAACAAGCCAAGCTGCAAGCCCTGCTGGGCAGCGAAGCCAAGCTCAAGAAGCTGGTACGCAGCGAGCTGATCAAAGACGCCGAAACCTACGGCGACGACCGTCGCTCGCCCATCGTCGAGCGCGCTGAGGCGAAAGCGCTGACCGAAACCGAACTGCTGCCTAACGAGAAAATTACCGTCGTTCTGTCGGAAAAGGGTTGGGTTCGTTCCGCCAAGGGGCATGATATTGACGCCACTGGTTTGTCGTACAAAGCGGGTGACGGGTTCAAGACTGCCGCCGCCGGGCGTTCCAACCAGTTTGCGGTGTTTATTGACTCCACTGGGCGCAGTTATTCGGTGCCGGCGCACACCTTGCCGTCTGCACGAGGGCAGGGCGAGCCGTTGACCGGGCGCCTGACGCCGCCGCCAGGGGCGAATTTCGAGTGCGTGCTGCTACCGGACGATGATGCGCTGTACGTGATCGCCTCCGACGCGGGCTACGGGTTTGTGGTGAAAGGTGAAGACCTGCAGGCCAAGAACAAGGCCGGCAAGGCTTTGCTGAGCTTGCCGAACAACGCCAAGGTGATCCTGCCGCGGCCGGTGGACGACCGTGAGAGCAACTGGCTGGCGTCGGTGACCACCGAAGGTCGCTTGCTGGTGTTCAAAATCAGCGACCTGCCGCAGTTGGGTAAAGGCAAAGGCAACAAGATCATTGGCATTCCCGGCGAACGCGTGGCCAGTCGCGAAGAGTATGTGACCGATATCGCGGTAATCCCGGAAGGCGCGACGTTGGTGCTTCAGGCCGGTAAACGTACCCTGTCGTTGCGTCCTGACGACCTTGAGCATTACAAGGGTGAGCGCGGTCGGCGTGGTAACAAATTGCCTCGTGGCTTCCAGCGCGTGGATGCTTTGCTGGTGGAAACGCCGGTTTAACGCGTATTAGAGCCCTCGATCTACGATTTAACCCGTAGATCGACGCTTTGGCGCTGGAGTCATGGCGCATATTCACGGATGATATGGCCTTTCCAGCGCCGGCGTGGCCGAGCGTGTTTAGGTTATTTTTAGTATTACATTGTGGTTCGCCTTGTGGCAGCCACCTGGATGGGATGATGACTGCTCCACGCCTTCCTTTTATTTTCATGCTCGCTGGCCTTTTGGGGCTGGCGGGTTGCAGCACACATCAACCGGTGTCGCTGTACCAGCTGGACAGCGGAAGTCCGGCTCAACCTGCACAGACCGCCGGCATGGCCGTCTTGCTGGGCCCGGTGGTCGTCGCCGACTACCTGCAACGCGAAACGCTGCTGCAACGTCAGAATGACGGCAGCCTGCAAGGTTCTACCGATGGTCGTTGGGCGGGCAGCTTGTCCTCCGACATTAACCAGTTGATGTTGCGCCAGGTGGCAGGCCAGTTGGACAGCCAACGCGTAGTGCTGGCGCCCGCACCTACCGGCTTCACCCCGGACGTGCAGGTGTTGCTGACCATCACCCGTCTTGACTCCGGTACGTCGCAGCCGGCGATTCTCGATGCGCAATGGCGTTTGATCGACCGTCGCGGCCAGGTGCGTGATAACCGTATCGTGCACTTGCAGGAACAACACACCGGCACCACCGCGTCCCAGGTCCAGGCCCAGGGCGTATTGTTGCAGCATCTGGCTCAGCAGTTGTCGGTGGCGCTCAAGCCATTGGCCAACCAGCCGCCGATTGCCGAGGCACCCCGCAAGCAGAGCGCCCCGGCGCAGGCCAAGCCGGCAGAGCCGCAGAAGCCGAAGATGCCAATGGCGACGCCGATTCGCACGGATATGGAAGTGTTCAGGTTCTGATCTGAGCCGCAGATACAAAAAAGGCCCGCTGATTCAGCGGGCCTTTTTGTTGGCTGTAAACCCGATCCCTGTAGGAGCCGGCTTGCCGGCGATGGCAATCTCAACTTCACCAGCGGCCTCGGGGGCCCAATCGCCGGCAAGCCGGCGCCTACAGAGGGGCGGTGATCAGCCCTTGGTGCGGGTCTCATGCATCCGCGCCAGCTGCCGCTCCAGCATCGAGGGGTACGGCTCCATCAACCGCTCCACACAGCTTGCACCCTCAGGGCTGGCAATCGGGCGGATACGCGCGCGCTGGCGGATCAGCGTGTCTTCACTGATCTTGCGCTCCACCAGCAACAGGTTGCGGCTGTGTTGCGACAGGGCCAGGGCATCCTGGGCAATCTCGGTGAGCAACAGGTCGATCTGGCTCATGCCGAACAAATCGTAGCCGACCGTCAGGCCCAGCTGCAATTGCAGGGTGATGCCGCTGTCCGCCACTTCGATCTGCAATTCATGGCCCAGGGCGCGCAGCAGCTCGCCGCAGCAAATGGCGTTGGTCAGGTAGTCTTCGCCGCTGTCTTCGCTGTGGAACAGCATCAGCGTGCTGCCATCGTTCAATGTGTGCAGCTCGCCCTGGTACAGCGATGCGGCCTGGTCGAGGCAGTCACGATAGCGTTCCAGTAGCTCGGTCAGGCGTGCGCGTGGCAGGCGGCGCAGTTGGTCCTGGGCACCCATTTGCACGGCCAGTACGGCGCTGAACTGGGGCTCGGTGCTCTTCACCGGCGCCGGTTTGGCGGCGACGGCCGGGGCGCTGGCCGAGGTGTCGCGCAGGTCGGCGAAGGGGTCTTCGTCGTCCAGCTCGTCCTCTTCGGCCTTGAACGCCTGGCGGGTGGCAGGCTTCAGGCCCGCCACCGGAGCGTCTCGCACTTCAAACTCGGGTTCGTCGTCGTAGTCGGCGTCGAACTCAGGCTCGGGCTCCACTTCGCGCACAACCGGTTCCGGAGCGAAACTGGCGTGAAGCTGGCGCGCCAGGTCGCCGATCTCATCCTGGCGGTCGGTGGCCGGGGTGTGCTCGTCAATGTCCCGCAGCCAGATGCGCAGTTGCATCAAGGGCGTGGAGATATGCCGACCCAGGCGCAAACTCAGGGCCAGGGCCAATGCCAGCAGGATCGCGCTGAGGATGCCCATGCTTTGCAGGCTGATGGTCATCGGCTGCTGGAATTGCTGCATATCCAGGCTGATGCGCAGTTGGCCGGCCTTCACATCCTGAAACGTAATGTTGCTCTGGTAGAGACCTTCGGCTTCACCCAGCAGGCCGTTTTTCGGGCGCTGCCCGGCTTCGGCCATGATCCGGTTGTCCACGCTGTAGATGGCGGCGTGGGCCACCAGCGGGTTCTTGGTCAGGTTGTTGAGCAGCACGTTGAGGCTGAGGATGTCGTTGGACACCAACAGCTCAGTCGCCGAAGTGGCAGTCTGGGTGGTCAGACTCTCGCCCAGGGCGTCGGCCTGCTCGTGCATGGCCTGCTTGAACTGCAAACCCATCACGCAGGCGTAGATCACCAGGGCCAGGGCGACCAGGATCACGTTATGGCTGGCGATGCGTAATGCGATCGGTACACGGCGGTGGCGCAGTGCCCGGAAGATCAGCAGGAAGAAATTATCGGTTTTTACTGGCGTGGGCCGGTTCACTTGCGCTCGGCTCTTGGTCCGTGAAGTTGACGCGCAGTATAGCGACAGCCCTAGGACCGGCAAAGCGCTGGCTGTGCCCGATGGTCACTGAAAGTGGGTAGAATGCGGTTTTTTTCCAGCCTGGGGGTGCGCCTTGCGCGAAATTGTCCTGATTAACATCACTGGTGAAGACCGCCCGGGTCTTACTGCGGCTATTACGGGAGTGCTGGCCCAGGGTGGTGTGAACATTCTCGACATTGGCCAGGCGGTGATCCACGACACCCTGTCGTTCGGCATCCTGGTCGAGATCCCGAGCACGGAACAGGCGTCTTCGGTACTCAAGGACATCCTGTTTACGGCGTACAAGCTGGACCAGCAAGTGCGGTTTACTCCAGTGTCCGAAGAGGATTACCAGCAATGGGTCGCAGGCCAGGGTAAAAAACGCCACATCGTGACGTTGCTGACCCGCAAGGTCACCGCTGAGCAACTGCAGCGCGTCAGTTCCATCACCGCGCAATATGGCCTAAACATCGACCACATTGACCGTCTGTCGGGTCGCATGCCGCTGGACACTCCGGCCGACAAGGGTAAGGGCTGCATCGAGTTCTCCGTACGCGGTGAGCCGGCCGACCCACAAGCCTTGCGCGCCGAGTTCCTCAGCGTGGCCCAGGAGCTGAACGTCGATATCGCCTTCCAGGAGGATTCGCTGTTCCGTCGCAACCGTCGCCTGGCGGTGTTCGACATGGACTCGACGCTGATCGAAGCCGAAGTCATCGACGAGCTGGCCAAGGCTGCCGGCGTAGGCGAGCAGGTTTCCGAGATTACCGAGCGCGCCATGGCCGGTGAACTCGACTTCCGCGCCAGCTTCAAAGAGCGCCTTGCGCTGCTCAAGGGCCTGGACGTGAGCGTGCTGGATTCCATCGGCGCCTCCCTGCGCCTCACCGAAGGTGCCGAAACCCTGTTCGCCGAACTCAAGCGCCTGGGCTACAAAACCGCGATCCTGTCCGGCGGTTTCACCTACTTTGCCAAGCAATTGCAGGCCAAGCTGGGCATCGACTATGTGTTCGCCAATGAGCTGGAAGTGGTGGATGGCAAGGTGACCGGCGTGGCCGTGGAGCCGATTGTCGACGCGCAGCGCAAGGCGGACCTGTTGAAGGAGTTGGCTCACAAGGAAGGGTTGCGCCTGGAGCAGACCATTGCGGTCGGCGACGGTGCGAATGACTTGCCGATGCTGGCAATTGCCGGGTTGGGTGTCGCGTTCCGTGCCAAGCCGTTGGTGAAGCAGTCGGCCAAGCAGGCGATTTCGACGCTGGGGCTGGATGGCGTGCTGTATCTGCTGGGCTTCCGCGATCGCGACGGCCAGCTCTAGGTAGAAACACGGTAAATAAATGTGGGAGCGGGCTTGCTCGCGAATGCGGTGGTTCAGTCACTGATCTGTCGACTGATGCTCCGTATTCGCGAGCAAGCCCGCTCCCACATTGGGTTTTGGGTCAGGCTTTCGGCAGTGCGATGCCTTGGCCCATCTGTACCGGAGTACCAGCGGCCAGTTCTTCTGCCCACTTCACCTGATCCGGCCCGAACAGCACAATCGCGGTCGAACCCAGCTTGAAGCGACCCAGCTCCGCACCCTTCTCCAGGTGGATCGGCGCACGTGCGGCCTCGTCGTAGCGGAAGGTTTTCAGCTCGCGCTTCGGCGGTGTCACCAGGCCGGCCCATACGGTTTCAATCGACGCGACGATCATCGCGCCCACCAACACAACAGCCATCGGGCCGCGCTCGGTGTCGAAAATGCAGGCAACACGTTCGTTACGCGCGAACAGCTCTGGAACGTTTTCGGCAGTGGTCTGGTTTACCGAAAAGATACGGCCCGGGATGTAGACCATTTCCCGCAGAGTGCCGGCCAGCGGCATGTGCACACGGTGGTAGTCCTTCGGCGACAGATAGACCGTCGCGAAGTCACCGCCCATGAACGGCGCCGACAAGGCCGCGTCGCCACCCAGCAGTTCCAGCACGCTGAAGCTGTGACCCTTGGCCTGGAACACACGGCCATGTTCGATCGGGCCAAGCTGGCTGACCGCGCCGTCGGCAGGGCTCAACACCGCTCCAGGGGTTTGATCCAGTGGGCGGGCGCCGTCTTTCAATGCGCGGGTGAAGAAGGCATTGAAGTGCTCGTAAGCGGTCAGGTCCTCAACCAGGGCTTGGGACATGTCCACTTGATAGCGCTTGGCGAACCAGCTGGTGAAGGCGTTCTTGAACCAGCGCACACGGCACTCGGCAACGCAACCGGCCAGGCGCGACAGCAAGTGGTGCGGCAGCAAGTATTGGCTGAGGATAAACAACTGCTTTTTCATAACTGTCCTTAAACCTTAAATCTCGACGGGGGTGTCGGGGTGGTTGCCCCATTCGCCCCAGGAACCGGCATAACCTTTGACCCGCGGATAACCGAGCGCCTTGGCCACCAGGTAGGTGAAGCCAGAGCGGTGGTGAGTCTGGCAGTGGGTGATGATTTCTTTGTCTTTGGTCAGCCCGAGGTCTTCGAGGATCTGCGGCATGTCGCGACGGATGCGCAGGTTGCGCGCCTTGTCCATGCCGGCGGTCCATTCGAAGTTCACGGCGCCGGGGATGTGTCCGCCTTTGGCTGCGAGGACCTTTTCGCCGGAGTACTCCAGCGGGCCGCGCGCGTCCCAGATGCCCAGGTCGGCGGCGCCCAGGCGGCTTTGCAGGTATTCGCGGGTGGCAGTAGGGCCGTCGTGCAGCGTGAGGCTGAGCGGGCCGCCGACGGGGGCGGGCACCTCGGTGGAGACTGGGTGTTGTTCCGCCAGCCAGGCCAGCAGGCCGCCGTCGAGGTAGTGGTATTTCGGGTGGCCGATCACGTCGAGCATCCAGATGAACCGCCCGGCCCAGCCGCCGCCTTCGTCGTCGTAGACCACGTAGGTAGCGTCAGGGGTGTGGCCCAGTTCGCCGAACAGTTTTTCCAGCTCGGCCTTGCTGGGCAGCAAGCCGGGCGCCGGTGGCTGGCCCAGTTGGGTGCGCTTGGGGTCAACGAAATGCGCGCCGGGGATATGCCCTTCGGCGTAGCGGGCGGCACTGGTGAGGTCCACCAGAATCAGGTGTTCGGCATCGAGGCGACCAAGCAGGTCGCTGGGTTCGATCACCAGCGGCAAGCCAGAGAAGTCAGGCATGTGAGGTCTCCTGGGCACAAATGTTGGCGATAAAGGAGGGCGATTGTAGCGCAAGCATCAAGCGCTGCGGTTGGTAAAGCTGTGCAGGGCTTTCTCGATGCATTGGGCGGTTTTGCCGAAAGCCTGCACGGTGGTTTCCGAGAATGGCCCGCCGCCTTGGTCGGCCACCATCAGCATGACCACCTTGCCGTTGCAACTCAGGGACCGCAGCAGCAGGTGCTCGCCGGTGAACAGGCGGCGCAGGATCGGTGGTAGCAACGCCGCGAACTGGGCGTGGTTTTCAGGGTTGAGGCGCACCTGGGCCGACTTCTCCAGCAGGCGCTGCAGCAAGGTGCTGTTGACCACGTCCAGGCTCAGGTTGGCGGCGTCCTTCGGCAGGCCGTCGGCCTGGTGAACACGCAAGGTGCTTAAAGCGCGATCAGCCATCAACAGCATGACCCGCTGCATGCCACTGGCGACCAAGGCTTCCTTGGCGCAGGTGGTCAAGTGCATGGCGTTGGCGAAGCGGCTCGGCTCCACCAGCAACTCGGTGCAGCGCTTGCGCCACACGGCCAGGGCCTCGGCGGTGGGTGGCGGCGCTGGCAGCAGGCCGCGGTGAATTTTCTGTACATGCCACGGCCAGATCAGCGACAGCGCCGGGTGCCAGAGGTCAGGCATCAAGGCGGTGCGGGCGCTGGTGACAGCCTGTTGGTGGACCAATTGCTGTACCTCGCCCAAAGGCTGTTGCAGGTACAGCGCAGTGAGCAATTGCCAGCGTTCGGTGTGCGGGCAGGTCCAGGACTCCTGGGCCGACATCGCCAGGCCGTTGGCCAGCAGCACGGTGTTGGCGGGCTGGTTCAACCAGCGGCGCAGATTGGGTTCGGCATCGAGCAATTGCTGATGGCGCAGCGGGTCGTCTTCCCGGGCGATGTGCAGGGCCTTGACCAGCAGGCGCTGCTCGCTCATCAGCAGCTTGTAGCCCTGGGAGACCCAGATCGGCAGGTGCCAGGTTTCGGTCAGGCCGACACACAGGTCCAGCAGGCGCACGCCGAACAGTTCCTGTTCGACCTTGCGGGCTGACTGGCCTTTGTGGATAACCCGCAGCTCCCATTCTTCCAGGAGCTTGGGGTAGGCGACCGCCATCGGCCACAGCGGCGATAGAAACAGCAGGCTGCCCCAGTGGATGTCCTGCCACAGCCGCGCCAGGCGGCTGCCGAACAAACCGTTGGCTTGCTGCGAAGCGTGTTGGCTCACCAGCAGCAATTGGCGCAGCGCCACAGGAATCTCGTTGGCCGGCACCGAGGGCAGGCGCGCCAGCAGTTCTTCGGCGCGCTTGAGGCCCAGGCGGTTGAGCGCCACTTCGAGGTTTTCCGCCGGTTCCGCCAGGCTGCCATGGGTGTGGCTGTTGGCCTCGCGCATCACGCTGAGCACCAGGGCCGGGCTGTTTTGCATCAGCTCGGCAATATCTCGCAACGAACTGCGGCTGTCGCGGATGCCTTTGCACACACGGTCGTGGCTGGCCTGGGGCACAGGCAGCAGCACATCGTCCAGGCGCTTGATCCAAGCGGCGAGAGAGTTGGGTTTTGCAGTTGGGACTGTCGTTTCATTAGCCATGGTTGGGGCGCGATCATCACTTGCGGTCTACACGCCCGGAGCGGGCCGAACTGGCTTTTCGCCTTAACGGCCTATAGTCTGGCGCAGTTTTGCCGATAAGTAGAACAAGAGTTTTCTGCTACACCCAATATGTCCATGAACCCGACGGCGCAAGTACTCATCTCCTATGGCTAAAATTATCGGCATCATCGTCGTCTTCGCAAGCGTGCTCGGCGGGTACGTCCTGTCCCACGGTAAAATCGCTGCGCTGATCCAGCCTTTTGAGGTGATGATTATTGGCGGTGCGGCACTGGGTGCATTCCTGCAAGCGAACCCCGGCTACATGACCCTGCACGTGATCAAGAAGTCGCTGGGCATGTTCGGTTCGCGCTTCACCCATACCTTCTACCTGGAGGTGTTGGGCCTGGTTTACGAGATCCTCAACAAGAGCCGCCGCGAAGGCATGATGGCCATCGAGGCCGACATCGAAGACGCTGCGGCCAGCCCGATTTTCGCCAAGTACCCGGCCGTGCTCAAAGATGAGCGCATGACCGCCTATATCTGTGACTACCTGCGCATCATGTCCTCCGGCAACATGGCCCCCCATGAGCTGGAAGGTCTGTTCGACATGGAGTTGTTCAGCCTTAAAGAAGAGCTGGAGCATCCGTCCCACGCCGTGACCGGCATCGCTGACGGTATGCCGGGTTTCGGTATCGTCGCGGCGGTACTGGGTATCGTGGTGACCATGGCTTCCCTGGGCGAGGGCGACCAAGCGGCCATCGGCATGCACGTGGGTGCGGCGTTGGTCGGTACCTTCTTCGGTATTCTCGCGGCCTACGGCTTCTTCGGCCCGTTGGCCACCTCCCTGGCCCATGACGCCAAGGAAGAAATCAACCTGTACGAGTCGATCAAGGCCAGCCTGGTAGCCTCCGCTTCCGGCATGCCGCCGTCGCTGGCGGTGGAGTTCGGTCGCAAGGTGCTGTACCCGAAACATCGCCCAAGCTTTGCCGAGCTGGAACAAGCGGTTCGTGGTCGCTAAGCCATGGAAAACAACCAGCCGATAATCATCAAGCGCGTCAAGCGCTTCGCTGCGGGGCACCATGGGGGTGCCTGGAAAATCGCCTTCGCTGACTTTGCGACGGCGATGATGGCGTTCTTTCTGGTGCTGTGGCTGATGTCCACCGCCACGCCTGAACAGAAGATCGCCATTGCCGGCTACTTCAAAGACCCCATTGGTTTCTCGGAAAGTGGCACGCCCTTCGTGATCGACCTGGGCGGCTCGCCGCAACTGGCGCCTGAGCGCACCATCAACCCGGAAATCAAGACCGAAGCGCCTCAGGAGAAAATCCCGATCGAGCGCGATACCGTCGAAGCCATGGCCGAACAGGTCGAGCAGGAGCGTCTAGAACTGTTGCTGCAAGAATTGCAGACCAAGGTTGAGGAAAACCCGCAACTGTTGAAGTTCAAGGATCAGATTTCATTCGAGATCACCCCGGACGGCTTGCGCATCCAGATCACCGACGCAGCCAACCGCCCGATGTTCGACTCCGGCAGTGCGCGCTTGAAACCGTACTTTGAAGACATCCTGCTGGCCATGGCCGACACCATCAAGGCGGTGCCGAACAAGATCAGCATCAGTGGCCACACCGACGCCAAGCCGTATGCAGGGCAGGGCGACTTCGGCAACTGGGAGCTTTCCGCCAACCGCGCCAACGCCGCACGCCGTGCGCTGGTGGCCGGCAGCTACCCGGACCCGCAAGTGGCGCGCGTGGTGGGGTTTGCATCGTCGCAGCTGTTTGACCCCAAGGACCCGTTCAACCCGATCAACCGCCGTATCGATATCGTGGTGCTGACCAAAAAGGCCCAGCGTGCGATCGAAGGTGACCAGCCCCCAGCGCCGCAACCCACTCCGGGCGCCGGCGCGCCGGGCGAAGTACCGGCTGATCCGAACGCCATACCGCCAGGTCAGGAACCGTTGCCGGCGCATGAACTGCGCCAGAAGCTGAACCTGTTTGATGAGGGTGGGGTTAAGGATCCTACGGTGCCTGGGACGGGGTCCTAGGCTTCACATACAAAAAGGCCGCGATGATCGCGGCCTTATTTTTTCTGCGGCTTAGTAACTGCTTTCGGGCAAGCTCGCAATGATCGACCGATAGCTGTTCATCCGCTGTTGCTGCACGCGGCCGTCTTCCAGCGCCTTGAGCAATGCACAGCCGGGTTCGCGGTCGTGTTTGCAGTCGCGGAAGCGGCAAGTGCCGATCAGGTCGTTGAACTCGATGAAGCCCGCTTCTACATCGCTGCGGCTGACGTGGCCGAGGCCGAATTCGCGGATACCCGGGGAGTCGATCAGCTCACCGCCGCCGGGGAAGTGGAACAACCGCGCGGTGGTGGTGGTGTGAGTGCCCTGGCCGGACAGCTCCGACAGTGGCCCTACGCGTGTGTCGACTTCCGGCAGCAGGCTGTTGACCAGCGAGGACTTGCCCACGCCAGACTGGCCGACAAACACGCTGATGCGCCCGTCCAACTGCTGTTGCAGCTGTTCCATGCCATTGCCGTGATGCGCCGAAACCTCCAGCACCGGGTAACCCAGTGTGCGATACACCGCCAGCAACGCGTTGAGCGCCGGGGCGTTCTGTTCGTCGATCAGGTCGAATTTGTTCAGCAGCAACAGCGGGCGGATGCCGGCATGCTCGGCGGCTACCAGGTAGCGGTCGATCAGGTTGGCATGGGGCTCGGGCAGCGGTGCGAACACGATCACGATCATATCGACGTTGGCCGCCACCGGCTTGAGTTGGCCACGGCTGTCGGGGCGGCGCAGTTCGGTGGTGCGCGGCAACTGGGCGACAATCACGCCGATGCCCTGGTTGCCGGCCCTCCAGACTACTTTGTCGCCGGTGACCAGCGCAGGCAGGTTGGCGCGCAAGTGGCAACGGGACACTTGGCCCGCGAGTTCGCCTTCGAGCGCCTCGACTTCGACCTGCACACCAAAGTGCGCGATCACCAGGCCCGTTTGCTCGGGGCCCAGGTCGCCGCCCTCAAGCGCTTCTACGGCGGAGGATTCACGTTTGGCGGCGCGAGCGGCGCGTTCACCCTGAATCTTTTCGATGCGCCAGTTTTGGCGACGGTTGAGCTGGCGTTTGGCCATTGGTGTTCCGTGTCGATAATGCAAAGGTTAGGTAAAACGGTCGCGAGTCTAGCACGCCCCTGCCTGCTAAACTGCGCAGCTACGCCAAGGTGCCAAGAGAATCAAGCCATGCAAAACCCACAGAACCTGATTTGGATCGATCTGGAAATGACCGGTCTGAACCCCGACACCGACGTCATCATCGAGATGGCGACCATTGTCACCGACAGCAACCTCAACACCTTGGCCGAAGGTCCGGTGATCGCCATCCACCACAGCGACGCTGTGCTCGCCACCATGGACGAGTGGAACACCCGCACCCACGGCAACTCCGGCCTGACCCAGCGCGTACGCGACAGCCGCATCAGCATGGCCGAAGCCGAAGCCGAAACCATCGCCTTCCTGGAAAAGTGGGTGCCCAAGGGCAAGTCGCCGATCTGTGGCAACAGCATCTGCCAGGACCGTCGCTTCCTTTATACGCACATGAAGGCGCTGGAAAGCTACTTCCACTACCGCAACCTGGATGTGTCCACCCTTAAAGAGCTGGCCGCACGCTGGGCGCCGGAAGTCAAAGACAGCTTCCATAAAGGCAGTACCCACCTGGCACTGGACGATATCCGCGAGTCGATTGCCGAGCTGCAGCATTACCGCAAGCATTTCATCAAGGCTTAATGACCTTCACCCTGTAGGAGTCCGGCTTGCCGGCGATGGCGATCTTTAGGGCGCCATCGCCGGCAAGCCGGGCTCCTACAGGATTGAGTTTGCGGCAGATAATGGCTTGCCCTCTTTTGGTGCCATCAGCAAATGATTAGACTGCCGGCCTCTTTGCAAGGATCGCCATCATGCTGCTGATGCTCTACCTCATCGCCATCACTGCCGAAGCCATGACCGGCGCGCTGTCCGCCGGACGGCGTGGCATGGACTGGTTTGGCGTGGTGCTGATCGCCTGCGTGACGGCATTGGGCGGCGGTTCGGTACGCGATGTGTTGCTCGGGCATTACCCGCTGACGTGGGTCAAGCACCCGGAATACCTGGTGCTGACGTCGATTGCCGCACTGGTGACGATCTTCATAGCTCCGCTGATGCGCCACTTGCGCTCGCTGTTCCTGGCGCTCGACGCGGTGGGCCTTGTGGCCTTCACCCTGATCGGCTGCATGA
This sequence comes from Pseudomonas sp. AC112, assembly GCF_979253545.1. Lineage (NCBI taxonomy): Bacteria > Pseudomonadati > Pseudomonadota > Gammaproteobacteria > Pseudomonadales > Pseudomonadaceae > Pseudomonas > Pseudomonas sp. AC112. The sequence goes on along the minus strand of NZ_CEEDCM010000001.1, from coordinate 1,666,830 downwards.
CCGCCCTGGAAATGGGCCATGGCATGCTGGTGGCGTCGGTCAGTGGTGTGATCACGGGAGTTTTCGGTGGCATCCTGCGAGACATCTTCTGCAACGACATCCCGCTGATCTTCCGCCGCGAGCTGTACGCCAGCGTGTCGTTCCTGGCCGCCTGGTTCTACATGCTGTGCCTGTACCTGCAACTGCCGAGCGAGCAAGCCATCCTGCTGACGCTGTTCAGCGGCTTTCTATTGCGCCTGCTGGCGATCCGTTTTCACTGGGAAATGCCCAAGTTCGTCTACAACGACGACGTGCATTAACGCGTAGCGTGCTGGTTCAAAGCCCATTCCACGTGCTCGCGTACCAGCTCGGACGGGTAATCCCGGCGTGCCTTCAAGGCTTCCAGCACTGGAATGCTCGAGGGCGCATTGCCCAGGCCGACCGCGAGGTTGCGCAGCCAGCGCTCATAGCCGGCACGGCGCAGGGGTGAGCCTTCGGTGCTGCTGAGGAATTTATCCTCGTCCCACATAAACAACTCGGCCAGTTCCGCGTTATCCAGATTGTGGCGCGGCTTGAAATCGCTTTCGGCGGTGGGGCGGGCGAAACGATTCCACGGGCAAACGATCTGACAGTCATCGCAGCCAAACACACGGTTGCCGATCAGCGGGCGCAGGTCTTCAGGGATCGCGCTCTTGAGCTCGATGGTGAGGTAGGAAATGCAGCGTCGGGCATCCAGCACATAGGGGCCGACAAAGGCATTGGTCGGGCAAATGTCCAGGCACGCCGTGCACCGCCCGCAATGCTCGGTGCTGTGGGGCGCGTCGATGGGCAGCGGCAAGTCGACAAACAACTCGCTCAAGAAGAAATAACTGCCGGCCTTGCGATTGAGGACCAGGGTGTTTTTACCGATCCAGCCCAGCCCGGCTTTTTCGGCGATGGCTTTTTCCAGCACCGGCGCGCTGTCGACGAAGGCACGGAAACCAAACGGGCCGATCTGCGCTTGAATGCGGTCGGCCAATTGCTGCACACGCTTGCGGATCAGCTTGTGGTAGTCGCGGCCCAGGGCGTAACGCGAGATATAGGCTTTTTCCGGCTTGGCCAGCAGCTGCGCCATGTGCGTATCGCCGGGCAGGTAGTCCATGCGCAGCGAGACCACGCGCAACGTGCCGGGCACCAGCTCATCGGGGTGGGAGCGTTTGCTGCCATGGGCGCCCATGTACTCCATTTCGCCGTGGTAGCCCGCGTCGAGCCAGCGTTGCAGGTGTTGTTCATGCTCGGCCAGGTCAAGGCCGCTGATGCCGACTTGTTGAAAGCCCAGCTCGCGGCCCCAGTCTTTGATCGATTGGGCGAGGGCAGGCAGATCGGTGGTGATGGGAGGCATGAGACAAGGGAAACCGCAGGTTAGATAGGTATAATTCTGCCAGACATCGGAGCTTGAAGACGCATGCCGCAGACAAAACACGCAATAACCGACGTACAGCCACTGTTGCACGGCCATTTGCCGCAACTGGCTGCGCGTTCCCCGGACGCCCATAAAGGCCAGTTCGGCCACCTGCTGGTCATTGGCGGTGACCGTGGCTTCGGCGGCGCAGCGCTGCTGAGTGCTGAAAGTGCCTTGCGCAGTGGCGCCGGCATGGTGTCCCTGGCGACGCGCCTGGAGCATGTGCCCGCCGCCCTGGCTCGCCTGCCGGAAGTCATGACCGTCAGCGTCAGCTCGGCCAATCAACTGATGGGTCTGCTGGAAAAGATCTCGGTCATTGTGATCGGGCCTGGGCTCGGGGATGCGTCCTGGGGCAAAAGCCTGCTTTCCGTCGCCGCCAACGCCCGCCTGCCGCAGGTGTGGGATGCCGACGCGTTGAATCAGCTCGCCACCGGCAGCGTCAGTTTGCCGGCCGATTGCGTGATCACCCCGCATCCGGGGGAGGCGGCGCGCTTGTTGGGGATCTCGACTGCCGAGGTTCAGGCTGATCGTCTTAAGGTGGCGCGCGCGTTGAGCCAGAAATTCAACGCAGTGGCTATTCTCAAGGGGGCTGGCAGTTTGATTGCCAGCCCGGACGGGCGCATTTCGCGATGCGACCAAGGCCATCCGGCCATGGCCACTGCGGGACTTGGTGATGTACTCGCCGGCCTGGTCGGCGCGCTGATGGCCCAAGGCATGCCCGCCTATGAGGCAAGCTGCCTGGCCGTGTGGTTGCACGCCACGGCGGGGGATCGCCAGGGCACCTTTGGTCGCGGCCTGGCGGCAAGCGACCTGATACCCGCCATTCGTCAATTGCTGGAGGAACAGTCGCCGTGTCTGAAGTAATTCTTTTCCTTGCCGATGAAGAGGCCATGGTCAGCTTCGGCCAGCGCATTGCCCAGGTCACGGCCGGGGCGGGGCTGATCTTCCTGGAGGGCGACCTGGGGGCGGGCAAGACCACGCTGTCCCGGGGGATCATTCGCGGGTTGGGCCACACCGGCGCGGTAAAAAGCCCGACGTTCACCCTGGTAGAACCCTATGAGATTGGCGACGTGCGAGCGTTCCATTTCGACCTCTATCGCCTGGTGGACCCCGAAGAGCTGGAATACATGGGTATTCGCGATTACTTCGATGAAGATGCGTTGTGCCTGATCGAGTGGCCAGATAAAGGCACAGGCTTTTTGCCAAAGCCGGACCTGACCATTACCATTACGCCGCATGAGCACGGACGTCAGCTGAAGTTGTTGCCCCAGAGCGCGCGTGGCCAGTCGTGGTGCGCCGCTTTGGCATTGGAATTCAAATAATTGGTGGGGTTAGGTATGCGCTTTCGCGCGTTGGTTGCTGTCGTGGGGGTGTTGCTTGCGGCAATGACTGTCAATGCTCTGGCTGCTTCTCAGGTGAAGAGTGTTCGCCTGTGGCGAGCGCCGGATAACACGCGACTGGTGTTCGACCTGTCTGGCCCGGTCCAGCACAGCGTCTTTACCCTCACGTCGCCTGATCGCCTGGTGATCGACATCAACGGCGCGACCCTGGCCGCGCCGTTGAAAGTCTCCACCGCCAATACCCCGATTACCGCGATGCGCTCGGCCCAGCGCACGCCCACCGACTTGCGCGTGGTGATCGACCTGAAAAAAGTCGTGACCCCGAAAAGCTTCTCCCTGGCGCCCAACGCCCAGTACGGCAACCGGCTGGTGGTCGACCTGTTCGACAACGCCGCCGATGCCGCGCCGCCGCCCGCGCCAACCCCGAGCGTGGCCACGGTGCCAGCGGTGCCGGTCAACCCGTCGCAACCGCAGGTCAAGCTGCCACCGCCGCCACCGGCCCCGGCCGGCAAGCGTGACATCATCGTTGTGATTGACGCCGGCCATGGTGGTGAAGACCCTGGCGCTTCCGGCTCGCGCGGCCAGCACGAAAAAGACGTGGTACTCGCCATCGCCCGTGAGCTGCAGCGCCAGGTCAATGGCATGAAAGGCTATCGCGCCGAGCTGACCCGTACCGGCGACTACTTCATTCCGTTGCGCGGCCGGACCGAGATCGCCCGTAAGAAGGGCGCGGACCTGTTCGTGTCGATCCACGCCGACGCCGCACCGTCGGCCGCAGCCTTTGGTGCCTCGGTGTTTGCCCTGTCGGATCGCGGTGCTACCTCCGAGACTGCGCGTTGGCTGGCTGACAGTGAAAACCGCTCCGACTTGATCGGCGGGGCCGGCAACGTGTCCCTTGATGACAAGGACAAAATGCTCGCCGGCGTGCTGCTCGATCTGTCGATGACCGCTTCGCTGACGTCCAGCTTGAACGTGGGCCAGAAGGTGCTGAGCAACATCGGCCGGGTCACCTCGCTGCACAAGCAGCGTGTGGAGCAGGCCGGGTTCATGGTGCTGAAATCGCCGGATATCCCATCGATCCTGGTGGAAACCGGGTTTATCTCCAATTCCAACGAAGCCTCCAAGCTGGCCAGTGCCAGTCACCAGCAGGCGCTGGCGCGTTCGATCAGCGCCGGTATCCGCCAGTTCTTCCAGCAGAACCCGCCGCCGGGCACCTACATCGCCTGGCTGCGTGATTCGGGGAAAATCGCCCAGGGCCCGCGTGACCATCGCGTGCAGCCAGGCGATACCCTGGCCATGCTGGCGGTGCGTTTCCAGGTGTCCGCTGCTACCTTGCGCAGCGCGAACAACCTGAAGACGGATGAACTGAAGGTCGGCCAGGTGCTGACCATCCCTGGCACTGAATTGGCGGCGCAGTAATGAGTGAATCACTCCTGAACAGCGGATCACGCATTGAACTGCTGAGCCCGCGCCTCGCCAACCAGATTGCGGCAGGCGAGGTGGTCGAGCGCCCCGCATCGGTGATCAAGGAACTGCTGGAAAACAGCATCGACTCCGGCGCCAAACGCATCGACGTCGATGTGGAGCAGGGCGGCGTCAAGCTGTTGCGCGTGCGCGACGATGGCAGCGGCATTTCCGCCGATGACCTGCCGCTGGCTCTGGCACGTCACGCCACCAGCAAGATTCGCGACCTGGAAGACCTTGAGCGGGTGATGAGCCTGGGCTTTCGCGGTGAGGCCCTGGCGTCCATCAGCTCTGTGGCGCGCCTGACCCTGACGTCCCGCACCCGCAGCGCCGAGCAGGCCTGGCAAGTGGAAACCGAAGGCCGCGACATGGCGCCTCGGGTCCAGCCGGCGGCGCACCCTGTCGGGACGTCGGTGGAAGTGCGCGACCTGTTCTTCAACACCCCGGCGCGGCGCAAATTCCTCAAGGCCGAAAAGACCGAATTCGATCACCTTCAAGAAGTCATCAAGCGCCTGGCGTTGGCCCGCTTCGACGTGGCCTTCCACCTGCGCCACAACGGCAAGACGATTCTCAGCCTGCATGAAGCCAATGATGACGCCGCGCGAGCGCGCCGGGTGTCGGCGATTTGCGGCGCGGGCTTTTTAGAGCAAGCGTTACCCATTGAAATCGAACGCAACGGCTTGCGACTGTGGGGCTGGGTCGGGTTGCCGACGTTCTCCCGCAGCCAGGCGGACTTGCAGTACTTCTTTGTGAATGGCCGCGCGGTGCGCGACAAATTGGTGGCCCACGCGGTGCGCCAGGCGTATCGCGACGTGCTGTTCAACGGGCGCCACCCGACGTTTGTGCTGTTTTTCGAGGTCGACCCGTCGGTGGTGGACGTCAACGTTCACCCGACCAAACATGAAGTGCGCTTCCGCGACGGGCGCATGGTGCATGACTTCCTCTATGGCACCTTGCACCGCACTCTGGGCGATGTGCGCCCGGATGATCAGTTGTCAGCGCCGATTGTCACGGCGGTGGTTCGGCCCAGCGGCCCGGAAGCCGGCGAGTTCGGCCCCCAGGGCGAAATGAGCCTGGCGGCCAACCTGCTGCAATCGCCGCAGCCGCAACCGTCGTATACCGCGCCAGGTTCTGGCTCCGGCTCGGGTTACCAGTACCAATACACCCCGCGCCCACAGTCGGTGGTGCCAGTGGCCGAGGCCCAGGCGGCCTATCGCGAGTTTTTTGCGCCGCTGCCGGGGGCTGAGCCGGGGGCGCCTGTCGCCTTGCCGGAGGGCGGTGGAGATATTCCGCCGTTGGGTTACGCGCTGGCGCAGCTCAAGGGTATCTACATCCTGGCGGAAAACGCCCACGGCCTGGTGCTGGTGGACATGCACGCCGCCCACGAGCGGATCATGTACGAGCGCCTCAAGATCGCCATGGCCAGCGAAGGCCTCAGCGGCCAGCCGCTGCTGGTGCCGGAGTCCCTGGCGGTCAGCCAGCGTGAGGCCGATTGTGCTGAAGAGCACCACAGTGTGTTCCAGAAGCTCGGCTTTGAATTGCAGCGCCTGGGCCCGGAAACACTTGCCATCCGCCAGATTCCCGCGCTGCTCAAACAGGCCGAGGCCAACCGGTTGGTAGCCGACGTGCTGGCGGATTTGATGGAATACGGCACCAGTGACCGTATCCAGGCGCACATCAACGAACTGCTCGGCACCATGGCCTGCCACGGCGCCATTCGCGCCAATCGACGCCTGGCCTTGCCGGAAATGAACGGCTTGCTGCGCGACATGGAAAACACCGAGCGCAGCGGGCAATGCAACCATGGCCGACCGACCTGGACCCAGATGGGCCTGGACGATCTGGACAAACTCTTCCTGCGCGGCCGTTGATGAGTGCCTTGCCCCCCGCGATCTTCCTGATGGGCCCCACGGCCGCCGGCAAGACCGACCTGGCCATCGAGCTGACCAAGGTGCTGCCGTGCGAGCTGATCAGTGTCGACTCTGCCCTGGTTTACCGGGACATGGACATCGGCACCGCCAAGCCCTCCAAGGCATTGCTGGCCCAGTATCCGCACCGTCTGATCGACATCATCGACCCGGCGCAGACCTACTCGGCGGCGGATTTCCGCAACGACGCCCTGGCCGCCATGGCCGACATCACCGCGCGGGGCAATATTCCGCTGCTGGTGGGCGGCACAATGCTCTATTACAAGGCTTTGCAGGAAGGCCTGGCGGATATGCCGCCGGCCGACGCCCAGGTGCGCGCCGAGCTTGAGGAAGAGGCTGCACGCCTTGGCTGGCAAGCCCTGCACGACCAGTTGGCAGCCATCGACCCGGTATCCGCCGCGCGTATTCACCCAAATGACCCCCAGCGCCTTTCGCGTGCGTTGGAAGTCTGGCGTGTAAGCGGGCAGACCATGACTGAACATCGGCTGAAACAAAGTGCGCAAAGTGCTGACGCAGGCGCATCTGGCGCGTCACAATTGCCCTATACTGTGGCGAATCTGGCCATCGCTCCGGCAAATCGCCAGGTGCTGCATGAACGAATTGCACAAAGATTCACAATTATGTTGGAACAGGGGTTTGTGGACGAGGTCGTAGCTCTGCGTTCCAGAGGTGACCTGCATCCAGGGTTACCTTCGATACGTGCCGTAGGCTACCGCCAAGTCTGGGATCATCTGGATGGCAAGCTGACGTCAGCCGAAATGCAGGAGCGCGGCATCATTGCCACGCGCCAATTGGCGAAACGCCAGTTCACCTGGTTGCGCAGCTGGAGCGATTTGCACTGGCTGGACAGCCTGGACAGCGACAATCTGTCACGCGCCTTGAAATACTTGGGAACGGTCTCCATATTGAGCTGAGTCCTTGCAATTGCCGTCTATCCTTGGGGGTGTGACGGCCATAAGCTATCTATTTTCCGATTTTTTATTATTGATCCTTAAAGGAGTGCGGCACATGTCAAAAGGGCATTCGCTACAAGACCCTTACTTGAATACTTTACGTAAAGAGAAAGTGGGGGTTTCCATCTACCTGGTCAACGGTATCAAGCTGCAAGGCACGATCGAGTCGTTCGACCAGTTCGTGATCCTGCTGAAAAACACCGTCAGCCAGATGGTCTACAAGCACGCTATCTCGACAGTCGTCCCTGTTCGTCCAATCCGTCTGCCTAGCGCAGCAGGTGATGATGCAGTTGACGCTGAGCCAGGTAACGCCTGATAGGAGTCTCCTTTGTTCTTTGAGCGCCACGGTGGTGGTGAGCGAGTAATCCTCGTTCACTTGGATGGACAGGACCCTGAGGCGCGCGAAGATCCGCAGGAGTTTCAGGAGTTGGCAAATTCGGCCGGCGCCGAGACCGTTGCGTTTTTTAACGTACCGCGTCATCGGCCAACCGCCAAATTCCTGATAGGCAGCGGCAAGGTCGAGGAGTTGCGCGACCTGGTCCACGCCGAAGAAGCCGATCTGGTGATCTTCAATCACGTCCTCACGCCCAGTCAGGAACGTAACCTCGAACGTGTCTTCGAGTGTCGCGTGATCGACCGTACCGGTCTGATTCTCGATATTTTTGCCCAGCGCGCCCGTACCCATGAAGGCAAGCTCCAGGTTGAACTGGCCCAGCTTGACCACATGAGCACCCGGCTGGTCCGCGGCTGGACTCACCTTGAGCGCCAGGGGGGCGGTATCGGCATGCGTGGCCCGGGTGAAACCCAGCTCGAAACCGACCGACGCCTGCTGCGGGTGCGCCTGCGCCAGATCAAGGGTCGCCTCGAGAAAGTACGCAGCCAGCGCGAGCAATCGCGGCGCGGACGTACTCGCGCGGATATCCCTACCGTGTCCCTGGTGGGCTATACCAACGCCGGCAAATCCACGCTCTTCAACAACGTGACGAAATCGGACGTGTACGCGGCCGACCAACTGTTCGCCACCCTCGACCCGACCCTGCGCCGTCTGGACCTGGATGATCTGGGGCCGATTGTCCTGGCCGATACCGTGGGTTTCATTCGTCACTTGCCGCACAAGCTGGTCGAGGCATTTCGGTCTACGCTCGAAGAGTCGAGCAATTCCGACCTGCTGTTGCACGTGATCGATGCGGCCGAACCGGATCGCATGTTGCAGATTGAACAGGTAATGCTGGTGCTGGGCGAGATTGGTGCCCAGGACTTGCCGATCCTCGAGGTCTATAACAAACTCGATTTGCTTGAAGGCGTTGAGCCACAAATCCAGCGCGATGAGAACGGCAAGCCCCAGCGGGTCTGGCTGTCAGCGCGTGATGGCAGTGGCCTTGAGTTGCTTGAGCAAGCCATTGCCGAGCTGCTCGGCGGCGATTTGTTCGTCGGCACCTTGCGCTTGCCCCAGCGTTTTGCTCGACTGCGTGCACAGTTTTTCGAGTTGGGCGCGGTACAGAAAGAAGAACACGACGAAGAAGGTGTCAGCTTGCTGGCCGTTCGATTGCCGCGCTCGGAGCTGAATCGGCTGGTCAGTCGTGAAGGCGTGGTACCGACAGAGTTCATCGAACAACACACTTTGCAATAAAAGCCTCCTAAAGCGGTTGTGCCGCAGTGGCAGGCATTCTGTAGCATTGGTCGGCGCGCCGTGGGTGCGTCTTTGCTTTATCAGATGGAGAGCGCTATGGCTTGGAATGAGCCGGGTGGCAACTCGAATAATCAGGATCCTTGGGGTGGTAAACGCCGCAATAATGGCGACCGCAAGGGGCCACCAGATCTCGACGAGGCCTTCCGAAAGCTGCAGGAAAGCCTGAATGGGTTGTTCGGTGGTGGAAAAAAACGGGGTGGTGACGACGGCGGTCGCACAAGCAAGGGCGGCGGCTATGGCCTGCTGGGCCTGGGTCTTGTCGTGCTGGCGGCCGTCTGGCTGTACAGCGCCGTGTACGTGGTGGACGAGCAGGAGCAGGCCGTAGTGCTGCGCTTCGGCAAGTACTACGAGACTGTCGGTCCTGGCCTGAACATCTATTTCCCGCCGATCGACAAGAAGTACATGGAAAACGTCACGCGTGAGCGTGCCTACACCAAGCAGGGCCAGATGCTGACCGAAGACGAGAACATCGTCGAAGTGCCGCTGACCGTGCAGTACAAGATCAGCAACCTGCAGGACTTCGTGCTGAACGTTGATCAGCCGGAAATCAGCCTGCAACACGCTACCGAAAGTGCCCTGCGCCATGTCGTTGGTTCTACCGCGATGGACCAGGTGCTGACCGAAGGTCGTGAATTGATGGCCAGTGAGATCAAGGAGCGCCTGCAACGGTTCCTCGATACCTATCGCACCGGTATTACCGTCACCCAGGTGAACGTACAGAGCGCAGCGGCACCGCGCGAAGTGCAGGAAGCCTTCGATGACGTGATCCGTGCCCGTGAAGACGAGCAGCGTTCGCGCAACCAGGCTGAAACCTACGCCAACGGCGTCGTGCCGGAAGCCCGTGGTCAGGCCCAGCGCATCCTCGAGGATGCCAACGGTTACCGCGACGAAGTGGTCTCCCGCGCCAAGGGTGAGGCGGATCGTTTCACCAAGCTGGTCGCCGAGTACCGCAAGGCGCCGGAAGTCACGCGTGAGCGTCTGTACCTGGACACCATGCAGGAAGTCTTCAGCAACACCAGCAAGGTTCTCGTGACCGGCAGCAAAGGTGGGCAGAACAACCTGCTGTACCTGCCGCTGGACAAGATGATCGAAGGTGGTCGTAGCAGCACCAGCGCACCGTCCACCGGTTCCAATGCCGCTGCCAACGAAGCGAGCGCCCGTGCGGCCGCTGACTTGCTGCAACAGCAAACACGTACCAGGGAGAGTCGTTGATGAGCAATAAATCGCTGACCGCCCTGATTGTGGGCGTCGTCGTGGTCATCGCTGCCTGGAACTGCTTCTACATCGTGGCTCAGACCGAGCGTGCGGTGCTGCTGCAATTCGGTCGCGTGGTCCAGGCGGATGTCCAGCCGGGCCTGCATGTGAAAGTTCCCTACGTCAACCAGGTGCGCAAGTTCGATGCCCGCCTGATGACCCTGGATGCTCCGACACAGCGCTTCCTGACCCTGGAAAAGAAAGCCGTGATGGTTGACGCCTACGCCAAGTGGCGCGTCAAGGATGCCGAGCGCTTCTACACCGCGACCTCTGGCCTCAAGCAGATTGCTGACGAGCGCTTGTCGCGTCGCCTGGAATCGGGCCTGCGTGACCAATTTGGTAAGCGCACCCTGCACGAGGTGGTTTCCGGTGAGCGTGACGCGCTGATGGCTGACATCACGCGTTCGCTGAACTCGATGGCGGAAAAAGAACTGGGTATCGAGGTTGTCGATGTCCGGGTCAAGGCCATCGACCTGCCGAAGGAAGTGAACCGCAGCGTGTTCGAGCGTATGAGCACCGAGCGTGAGCGTGAAGCCCGTGAGCACCGCGCCAAGGGTAACGAGCTGGCTGAAGGTATCCGTGCGGATGCCGACCGTCAGCGCCGTGTACTGCTGGCCGAAGCCTATCGCGAGTCTGAAGAGGCCCGTGGTGATGGCGATGCTCAAGCTGCGGCGATCTACGCCAAGGCCTACGGCCAGGACCAGGAGTTCTACGCGTTCTACCGTAGCCTGCGTGCCTACCGTGAAAGCTTCGCGAACAAAACCGACGTCATGGTGCTGGACCCAAGCAGCGACTTCTTCCGCTACCTGGAAAAGTCCAAGTAACCCCTGTGATTCTGTAGGTGTCATCTCCGTCGGGCGGCTAAAACGCCTGGCGGGGTGATCCTTTCGGAAAACGGGTGTATGATGCGGCAGCCGGGAAATTCCCGGCTTTTTTGCGTCTGCATGTTTGATTCGGCAGGCGTGACAGGTTTTTCGAGGAAAGTGCCCGACGAGGCCGTTTGCAGGCCGTTCGTCACGTCGCTCTTGCGCGTGGTTTATGCAGGGGGCGGGTATTTTCTGCTTCACTCAAGGCTCGGCCGAGGGCTGGCCGCCCGGATCATAGGGGAATGGCGTAATGGCAACGGTAGACCGCTGGCTGCTGCCAGATGGCATCGAAGAAGTACTGCCACCAGAAGCTGCGCGCATTGAAGTAGCGCGTCGCCAGGTGTTGGATCTGTTCCAGAGCTGGGGTTACGAATTTGTCGTGACCCCCCATATCGAGTACCTGGAATCCCTGCTGACCGGCGCGGGCCAGGACCTGGATCTGCGCACCTTCAAGGTCATCGACCCGCAATCGGGCCGGCAAATGGGTTTCCGTGCCGACATCACGCCGCAAGTGGCGCGCATCGATGCGCACACCCTGCGCCGCGAAGGTCCGAGCCGCCTGTGCTACGCCGGCAGTGTGCTGCATGCACAGCCGCGTGCCTTGTCGTCGTCCCGTAGCCCGATTCAGTTGGGCGCCGAATTGTACGGCGACGCCAGCCCGAGCAGCGACGTCGAAGTGATCAGCTTGATGCTGGCCATGCTGCAACTGGCTGACGTGCCGGATGTCCACATGGACTTGGGTCACGTCGGTATCTACCGTGGCCTGGCCCGTGCGGCCGGTTTGTCTGGTGAAGTCGAACAACAGCTGTTCGACGCCCTGCAACGCAAGGCGATCGATGAAGTCATCGCCTTGACCGCTGGCGTGCCTGCCGATCTGGCCGACATGCTGCGTGCACTGGTGAACCTGTGTGGCGGCCGTGAAGTGCTGGGCGCTGCCCGTGAGCGCCTGGCCAATGCGCCGGCACCGGTCTTGGCTGCACTGGACGACGTGCTGGCGATTGCCGAGCAGTTGTCGGCGCGCTTCCCGGAGCTGCCGCTGTACTTTGACCTGGGTGAGTTGCGCGGCTACCACTACCACACCGGTGTGGTGTTCGCGGTATTTGTACCGGGTGTTGGCCAGGCCATCGCCCAAGGCGGTCGTTATGACGATATCGGCGCTGACTTCGGTCGTGCGCGTCCGGCCACCGGCTTTTCCACCGATTTGAAAACCCTGGTGACCCTGGGGCGTGCTGAGGTCGAGCTACCGTCTGGTGGCATTTGGATGCCCGACAGTACGGACGCAGCACTCTGGCAGCAGGTTTGCCAGTTGCGCAGTGAGGGTCAGCGTGTTGTCCAGGCCTTGCCTGGCCAGCCATTGGCCGCCGCCCGTGAAGCGGACTGCGACCAGCAATTGATTCTGCAGAACGGGCTTTGGCAAGTATCGCCACTGGCTTCTTGAGTTTTCCTGCCGGCCATCGCCGGCACCAAGTTTGCGCGAATGAGGACAAGTGTTATGGGTAAGAATGTCGTAGTCCTGGGCACCCAATGGGGTGATGAGGGCAAAGGCAAGATCGTTGATCTGCTGACCGAACATGCTGCCGCCGTAGTGCGCTACCAAGGTGGCCACAACGCTGGCCACACCCTGGTCATCGATGGCGAAAAAACCGTCTTGCACCTGATCCCGTCGGGTGTACTGCGCGAAGGCGTGCAGTGCCTGATCGGCAACGGTGTGGTAGTTGCGCCGGATGCCCTGCTGCGCGAGATCACCAAGTTGGAAGAGAAAGGCGTACCGGTGCGCGAGCGCCTGCGTATCAGCCCGTCCTGCCCGCTGATCCTGTCCTTCCACGTTGCGCTGGACCAGGCCCGTGAAAAGGCCCGTGGCGAGCTGAAGATCGGTACCACCGGTCGCGGCATCGGCCCGGCCTACGAAGACAAGGTCGCACGTCGTGGCCTGCGTGTGGGCGACCTGCTCAACATGCCGCGCTTTGAAGACAAGCTGCGTGAACTGGTGGATTACCACAACTTCATGCTGGTGGGTTACTACAAAGAGCCCGCTATCGAGTTCGAAAAGACCCTGGCCGAGTGCAAGGAATACGCCGAGCTGCTCAAGCCACTGATGCTGGACGTGACCGCCGAGCTGCACGACCTGCGTCGTGCTGGCAAAGACATCATGTTCGAAGGCGCCCAAGGCTCGCTGCTGGACATCGACCACGGCACCTACCCGTACGTGACCAGCTCCAACACCACCGCTGGTGGCGTTGCGACCGGTTCGGGCGTGGGCCCGATGTTCCTGGACTACATCCTGGGCATCACCAAGGCTTACACCACCCGCGTAGGTTCGGGCCCGTTCCCGACTGAGCTGTTCGACGACGTCGGCGCTCACCTGGCCAAGCAAGGTCACGAATTCGGCGCGACCACCGGCCGTGCTCGTCGTTGTGGCTGGTTCGACGCCGTTATCCTGCGTCGCGCTATCGACGTGAACAGCATCTCGGGCATCTGCCTGACCAAGCTGGACGTACTCGACGGCCTGGAAACCATCAACATCTGCATCGGCTACAAAGACGCAGAAGGTAAGGATGTTGCCCCGACTGACGCTGACAGCTACGTAGGCCTGCAGCCTGTGTACGAAGAAGTGCCGGGCTGGACCGAATCGACCGTGGGCGCCAAGACCCTGGAAGAGCTGCCAGCTAACGCCCGTGCCTACATCAAGCGAGTTGAAGAGCTGATCGGTGCGCCGATCGACATTATTTCGACAGGCCCGGACCGCAACGAAACCATCGTTCTGCGTCACCCGTTCGCTTAATAAGCTGTTGATGTAAAAAGCAAAGGGCTCCTTCGGGAGCCCTTTGTCGTTTCTGTCGCCTGGGCGGCACGACCCTTGCTTTGCTTCTCTCTTTCGCGGTGCTATCAAATTAATGGCACCCGTGGTGGAGGGATTCCCAGATGTCTGCCGTTCTCTCATTGTTACAAAGCCGTCTGTTGCGGCCGGTGTTCGTTACCCTAGGTATCGCTCTTTTGGTGCAAGTGCTGGTGGCGGTTGCCCTCACACGTAGCACAGTCACGGCGCTGGAAGCCGATTTAGGCAATCGCCTGAGTGTCGACAGCCAGAAACTGTCTGGCGAACTGGCGCAGGCGGGCAAGGAAGTCACGTCTAGCCTGGAGAGCCTGTCTACCAGCACGCGTCAGCGTCTGACGGCAGGGCTTTCGACCCGCCTGCAAGAAGAGCAGAAGCAACTGCGTGCGACCCTGGAAAAAGACCTGCAGGACTCCGCCAATGATATGGCGCAGCTGCTGGCCTCGGTGGCGCCCCGTGCCATGTGGGACAGCGACGTGCCGACGCTGTCGGAGTTCGCCCGGCGTGCCCAGCGCAATCCCAACGTGTTGTTCGTGGTCTATGACGACGCCGCGGGCGAGCATCTGACCCGCTACCTGAACCGGGAAAACCCGATCAACCAGGCATTGCTGGCAAAAGGCGCGGGTGAGCGTGCGCTGGATAAAGTACTCGACGCGGCCAAGAGCGACCCTTCTGTTTACTACGTCGAAGCGTCCATCAGCCCCAATGGGGTCGAGATCGGCAAGGTGCGCATGGGGGTTTCGACTGCGTCGGTTGAGGCTGACCTGCAGGCGCTCGACAAGCGCTTCGCGGCGCTGATCGCCAGCGGTGATCAGTTGGTCGGCGATAGCCTAAAAGGTGCTGCGGCCGACAGTGCTGCCGCCATGGGCGCCCGCCTGCAATCCGCGCAGGCGACGGCCACCCAGATGACGGCCAACACCACCAGCGCCGTCCAGGACGCTGCTGGCACCTTACGCTGGCGCATCGGCATGGGGCTCGCGCTGGTCGGCTTGGGCGTATTGCTGTTGATCGCCATCGTACTGGGCCGTCGTGTGGTCAACCGTCTGAAGTTGCTGATCGCAGCCATGGACGACCTGGCGGCAGGCGAGGGCGACCTCACCAAGCGCGTGCAGATCAGCAGCAAGGACGAAATTGGCGACATGGCCTCGGCGGTCAATCGCTTTGTGGATAAGTTGCAGCCGATCGTGCGTGAGGCGGGGGATGTGGCCCAGCGCACCGGCGTGGAAATCGGTGCCATGACCTTGCGCAATGCCGGTGCTGACGCAGCGGCCGGCTTGCAACGCGATGAAGTGGCCGAAAGCCTGCGCGCACTCTCGCAAATGGCCGACGAGGCGCAGGCCGAAAGCCATGCGATGCAGGCGGCGTTGCAGCAGGTGGTGGACATCCGCCAGGCCACGGATGAGAACTCGCGCACTTCAGCTGAAGTCGGCAGCCTGATCGAAGCGTTGGCAGGCCAGGTGCAGGCCGGTTCCCAAGTGATCGAACGCCTGGCCCAGCAAAGTGAGCAGATCGAGGTGGTGTTGACCGTCATTCATGGCATCGCCGAGCAAACCAACCTGCTGGCACTCAATGCGGCAATCGAAGCGGCCCGTGCCGGCGAAACCGGGCGCGGCTTTGCCGTGGTGGCGGACGAAGTGCGGGCGCTGGCGAGCAAGACCCAAAGCTCCACCGGTGATATCCAAGCGCACATCGTGGCGTTGCAGCAAGGCGCGCGCGAAGCAGTGGAAACCATCGGCAAGGCTGGGCGCCAGGCTAACGAAGGTTTGCTGGTGCTACGCGACAGCGTGCGCTTGCAGCAGACTGTGCAGGCTTCGGTTGAGCAAGTGCATGCGGCGATTGGCTTGGCCACACGTGCGGCTGAGCATCAGGCCCAGGGCGCCCACGCGGTGCGTGGTCGCGTTGAAGTGATCCATGCTCAGGCTGAGCGTGCTGCGCAGGCGGTGGTGGAGACGACGGCCAGTGGCAAGGTGCTGGATGGGTTGGCGGCGCAATTGAAGGCAAGCCTGGGGCAGTTTCGGGCCTAGCGTCACCTGTTCCGGCGTCATCGCGGCTAGCCCGGCTCCCACCTTGGAATGCATTTCAAACGTGGGAGTCGGGCTTGCCCGCGATAGCGCTCTCAGCGGCTCAGATACATCCGGGTCGTCAGCAGGTACACCGGCAACCCCGACACCAGGATCAACAACGCCGCATAGGGCGCCGCCGCCGCAAATTCCACATTTGAAGTGTGCGCCCACACCGCTGTCGCCAAGGTATTCAACCCCGTGGGGCTGAGCAGCAGCGTCGCCGTCAGTTCCTTCATCGCATCCAGGAACACCAGCGCAAACGCCGCGCCCAACGCTGGGAAGATGATCGGCAGCGTCACCCGGCAAAATGCGCTGAACGACGAAGCGCCGAGCGTACGCGCGGCCTCTTCCAATTGCGGGGCAGCCTTGTTCAAAGCGGTGCGAATCGGTGCCTGGGCCAATGGCAGAAACAACAGCGCATAAGCAATCAACAGCAATGCCGAAGTCTGGTACAGCGCCGGCACGTAGTGCAGCGCGAAGTACACAAGGGTCAGCGCAATCACCAGGCCGGGCAGCGCATGCAGCAGGTACGGCAAGCGTTCAGCCCAAATGGCCAGTTGGCCTTTGTAGCGCACCACTAATAGCCCCACCGGTACCGCCAGCACCAGGCACAGTGCGGCGCCGCCCAACGAAAGTGCCAGGGAGGACAGCAGCGCCTCACCGATCTCGGCCACCGGAAACGCAGCCGACGAACCGACGGCCAGCCAATACCCGAGCATGCCCAGCGGAATGCCGCTGCCGATGATCGCCAGTGCCAGGCAATACGCCTGGCCCAGTGGCGCCCAGTTGCCCAGTCGAACCTGCTCCGCATGCCGCGCCGCGCCCTGGCCGATGCGGACATGCCGGCCCTTGCCGCGTACGCGCAGCTCCAGCCACAGCAGCGTCAGGCACATCACCAGCAGCACCGCCGACAGCATCGCGGCATTCGCGTTGCTGAATTCCAGTTCGAATTGCTGGTCGATCGCGGTGGTAAAAGTCTGCAGCCCGATGATCGACAGCGCACCGAATTCCACCAACATGTGCAACGCGATCAACAGTGCGCCGGCCAGCAGCGACGGCCACAGCAGAGGCAGGGTGATGCGAAAGAATACGCCCCAGCGGTTCAGCCCCAAGGTGCGGGCCGATTCTTCGAGGGAGGGATCAAGATTGCGCAGGGTTGCCGCCACCGGCAAAAACACCAGCGGGTACTTGGACAGGCTCATCACCAGGATCGCCCCGCCCAGCCCTTCGAAGTTGGCGCTAAGGGACACCCAGGTGAAGCTGCTGACAAACGCCGGCACCGCAAACGGGAGGCACAGGATCACGCCCCAGATGCGCCGCCCCGGCAGGTTGCTGCGTTCCAGCAGCCAGGCCAAGGACAAGCCAATCACGCCACACGCCACCGTCACCCCGACCATCAGCGCCAAGGTGTTGCGCAGCAGCCCGAACACATACGGCCGCCAAAGCAGGTGCACCGCCTCCGCCCAGCCAGCCTGCCAGGCTTTGAGCCCGACATAGACCAGTGGCAGCAGGCTCAAGCCCACCAGGAACACTACGGGCAGCAACAGCCAGATCGAAGGGCGCTTGCGCCTTGGGCGCAAACCCCCACGCAAGGCGGGGGCGGGTAGCGATGGGTTCATCAGTTCAAGCCAACGTCACGTTCCAGGTCCAGGGCTTCTTCGGCGTTGCCCAGGTCCGCAGGGGTGACTTTCGGCGGTTGCAGCTCGCTGAAAGGCTTTAGACCACGGTTCGACTCCATGCCTTTGCGCAGCGGGTATTCGGCCGAGGTGTTGGTGATCACGCGCTGGCCTTCTTCACTGGCCATGAACGCCAGCAGTTGCTGGGCTTCTTTCGGATGCTTGCTGGATTTCAGCGCCGCCGCCGAAGATACGGTGATCAAGCCACCGGCATCGCCATCGGTGAAGTAATGCAGTTGGGAGTCCAGGTTGGTCTTTTCTTTCTTCAGGGCGAACCAGTAGTAGTTGTTCACCAATACGGTGGCCACTTCGCCGTTTTCGACGGCTTTCAGCGCAACCATGTTGTTGCTGTACACCTTGCCGAAGGCGCGCAGGCCGGTCAGCCACTCTTCAGCCGCTTCGCGACCGTGCAGCTTGATGATCGCCACGGCCTGTTCCTGGAATGCACCGCTGGTCGGCACGAAGCCGACCTTGCCTTGCCATTCGGGGCCGGCAAAATCCAGGACCGATTTCGGCAGGTCTTTTTCAGCGATCAATTTCGGGTTGAACGCCACGACGCGGGTGCGTGCGGTCACGCCCATCCAGTCGCCATTGGCGCCCACGTAATCCTTGGGCAATACGTCGAGGGTGCTGGCGTCGATCTTGGCCAGCAGGCCTTGTTCGCCGAGTTTGTTCAACGGTGGCGATTCTTCGGTGTAGATCACGTCGGCAGGGGAGCGGTCACCTTCTTCGACAACCTGGCTGGCCAGCTGGTTGCTGCTGCCTTTGCGCACGTTGACGTGAATGCCGGTCTTGGCCTCGAAGGCCTTGGCGAGTTCATCGCCCACTTCTTTGTGTTGGCCGTTGTACAAGGTCAGGGACACCTTGTCGGCGGAATAGGCGCTGGGTGAGAGCAGGGTCAGGCCGAGCAGAGTGATGGTCAGGCCACGCAGAAGGGATGTCTTGAGACGGGTATCGCGGATCATCATCCGGGGTGTTCCTCACTTGAGTGCAACAAATCATTGCAAGGATAAACGATAAAACTTCTCAAGTGCGGTGCAGGGGGGAAATTGCTGACGGAGTTTTTAAACGCCAGAAACGAAAAAACCCGCTTTCGCGGGTTTGATCTGAATTTGGTGCCCAGGAGAAGACTCGAACTTCCACGACCTTGCGATCACCAGCACCTGAAGCTGGCGTGTCTACCAATTTCACCACCTGGGCATTATCAGCAGCGCTTGCGCTGTTGATGGAACGAACTATACGGAGGGCTTTTTGATCTGTAAACCCCTGATTCGAAAAAATAAATCAAGTTTTTCGTTAAAAATCAAAGGCCTGAAACGAAAAAACCCGCTTTCGCGGGTTTAATCTGAATTTGGTGCCCAGGAGAAGACTCGAACTTCCACGACCTTGCGATCACCAGCACCTGAAGCTGGCGTGTCTACCAATTTCACCACCTGGGCATTATCCGACAACGTTGCCGTCGTCGATGGCGCGCACTATACGGAGGCGATTTTAAGCTGTAAAGCCCTGCTATGAAAAAAGCCTGGAAAATTTCGCCAATGGTCGTGCAAGGTGCGCGCCGGGGGCTGCAAAGGGCTTTTAAAAGCTTGTTGACGTCTGAAATTTCCCGTTTCAATACGCGTATGCCAAACTAACCCGCATATAGACAAGGTGAAAACTCTCTAATGGCCGATTGGCAGTCCCTCGATCCCGAGGCCGCTCGTGAAGCGGAAAAATATGAAAACCCTATTCCTAGCCGCGAACTGATCCTGGCGCATCTCGCCGATCGGGGTTCGCCTGCTAGCCGCGAGCAGTTGGTTGAAGAATTCGGTCTGACCACCGAAGACCAGCTCGAAGCCCTGCGCCGCCGCCTGCGCGCCATGGAGCGCGACGCACAACTGATCTACACCCGCCGCGGCACCTATGCGCCCGTGGACAAGCTCGACCTGATCCTCGGCCGCATCGCCGGCCACCGTGACGGCTTCGGCTTCCTGATCCCAGACGACGGCAGTGACGATCTGTTCATGAGCCCGGCGCAAATGCGCCTGGTGTTCGATGGCGACCGTGCCCTGGCCCGTGTTTCCGGCCTGGACCGTCGTGGTCGCCGTGAAGGCGTGATCGTCGAAGTGGTGTCCCGTGGTCACGAGACCATCGTGGGTCGCTACTTCGAAGAAGGTGGCATCGGTTTTGTCGTTCCGGATAACCCGAAGGTGCAGCAAGAAGTGCTGATCACCCCGGGTCGCAACGCCAACGCCAAGGTCGGTCAGTTCGTCGAGGTGAAAATCACCCACTGGCCAACCCCGCGCTTCCAGCCACAGGGCGATGTGGTCGAAGTGGTCGGCAACTACATGGCGCCGGGCATGGAAATCGATGTCGCGTTGCGCACCTACGACATTCCTCACGTATGGCCTGAAGCCGTCGTGAAAGAAGCGCGCAAGCTCAAGCCTGAAGTCGAGGAGAAGGACAAGGAGAAGCGCATCGACCTGCGCCATCTGCCGTTCGTCACCATCGACGGCGAAGACGCCCGCGACTTCGACGATGCCGTCTACTGCGAAGCCAAACCGGGCAAGCTGCGCCTGTTCTCCGGCGGCTGGAAGTTGTTCGTGGCAATTGCCGACGTCTCCAGCTACGTGAAGATCGGTTCGGCCCTGGACAACGAAGCCCAGGTGCGTGGCAACTCGGTGTACTTCCCGGAGCGCGTGATCCCGATGCTGCCGGAAGAGCTGTCCAACGGCCTGTGCTCGCTGAACCCGAAAGTCGACCGTTTGGCCATGGTGTGCGAGATGACCATCTCGAAAACCGGCGAAATGACCGATTACCAGTTCTACGAAGCGGTGATCCACTCCCAGGCCCGCCTGACCTACAACAAGGTCAGCACCATCCTGGAACAGCCGAAAACCAGCGAAGCAAAAGCCTTGCGCGGTGAGTACGGCCATGTCGTGCCGCACCTCAAGCAGCTTTACGCGCTGTACAAGGTATTGCTGGGTGCCCGTCACGTGCGTGGCGCGATCGATTTTGAAACCCAGGAAACCCGGATTGTCTTCGGTTCCGAACGCAAGATCGCTGCGATCACCCCAACCACGCGCAATGACGCACACAAGCTGATCGAGGAATGCATGCTGGCGGCCAACGTGGCCACGGCTGAATTCCTGAAGAAGCACGAGATCCCTGCGCTGTACCGTGTGCACGACGGCCCGCCGCCGGAGCGCCTGGAAAAACTGCGCGCCTTCCTCGGTGAGCTCGGCCTGTCCCTGCACAAAGGCAAGGACGGCCCGACGCCGAAGGACTACCAGGCTCTGCTGGCCAGCATCAAGGACCGTCCGGATTACCACGTGATCCAGACCGTCATGCTGCGTTCCCTGAGCCAGGCTGTGTACAGCGCCGACAACCAGGGCCACTTCGGCCTGAATTACGAGGCGTACACCCACTTCACCTCGCCGATTCGCCGCTACCCGGACCTGCTCACGCACCGTGCAATCCGCAGCGTGATCCACTCCAAGCAAAACACCCCGCACGTCAAGCGCGCCGGTGCCATGACCATTCCGAAGGCACGGATCTATCCGTACGACGAAGCGGCCCTGGAGCAGTTGGGCGAGCAGTGCTCCATGAGCGAGCGCCGTGCCGACGAAGCCACCCGCGACGTGGTGAACTGGCTCAAGTGCGAGTTCATGAAAGACCGCGTAGGCGAGTCGTTCCCGGGTGTGATCACTGCCGTGACCGGCTTTGGTCTGTTTGTCGAACTGACCGACATCTACGTCGAAGGCCTGGTGCACGTTACCGCCTTGCCGGGTGACTACTACCACTTCGACCCTGTGCACCACCGCCTGGCGGGCGAGCGCACCGGTCGTAGCTTCCGTCTGGGTGACACCGTGGAAGTGCAGGTCATGCGCGTCGACCTCGACGAGCGCAAGATCGACTTCGGCATGTCCGACAAGCCAGCTGAATCGCCGGGCAGCCGTAAAAAACGTGGCAGCGAACCGACCAGCAAAGGCAAGGCCGCGCCTGCGAAAGCAGCGACCGCCGAGCCTGCGCCAGCCAAAACTGGCCGTCGCTCGACAACCAAGGAAAAGGCCCCTGAAGCCTACCGCCCAAGCGACGCTGCGGCGAAAAACGCCGAGCTGCGCAAGAGTCGCGAGTTGAAGCAGCAGTTGCTCAACGAAGCCAAAAGCGGTGGTAAAGCGGCGTCTGGGGGAAAGTCCCACGGGGCGGAAAAGCCGTCGAGCAAGCCCAGTAAACACCGTAAAGGCCCGCCCAAAGCGGGTTCGGGCCCTGCCAAGAGCGGCGGGTCGCGCAAACCTAAGGCCAAGTCATGAGTCTGGAAAAAATCTACGGCGTCCACGCCGTAGAAGCACTGCTGCGTCATCACCCCAAGCGCGTCAAGCAAGTGTGGCTGGCCGAAGGCCGCAGCGAGCCGCGCGTACAAGCGCTGGTCGAGCTGGCCACCCAAAACAAGGTTGCCATCGGCCAGGCCGAGCGTCGTGAAATGGACGTGTGGGTCGAGGGCGTCCACCAGGGCGTGGTCGCCGACGTAAGCCCGAGCCAGGTCTGGGGCGAGGCGATGCTCGATGAGCTGCTTGATCGCACTGAAGGTGCGCCGCTGCTGCTGGTGCTGGACGGCGTGACCGACCCGCATAACCTCGGCGCTTGCCTGCGTTCGGCGGATGCTGCCGGTGCGCTGGCGGTGATCGTGCCTAAAGATAAGTCCGCGACCTTGACGCCGGTCGTGCGTAAAGTCGCCTGTGGCGCGGCGGAAGTGATTCCGCTGGTGGCCGTGACCAACCTGGCGCGTACCCTGGAAAAACTCCAGCAGCGCGGCCTGTGGGTCGTGGGCACGGCAGGGGAGGCGGAGGTCAGCATTTATGACCAGGACCTCACCGGCCCGACCATCCTGATCATGGGCGCCGAAGGCAAAGGTATGCGTCGCTTGACCCGCGAACATTGCGATTACCTGGTGCACTTGCCGATGGCCGGTAGCGTCAGCAGCCTTAACGTGTCGGTTGCCACCGGCGTGTGCCTGTTTGAAGCCCAGCGTCAGCGTGGCGCCAGAAAGGCTGTGAAGAAGGGCTGATAACAACGCAGTACTCTGTGGGAGCCGGGCTTGCCCGCGATGACGGTGTACCAGTCAACAGAGATGTTGCCAGTACCGCCGCCATCGCAGGCAAGCCAGCTCCCACAGTTGTTTGGCGTCGATGCGGCGGCTGCGCTGTTCAAATAATCACCAATCACCTTGCACGCTTCTTCCCCCTTCTCTACAATTGCGCCCCTTGCCTTCCTGGCAGGCACTGATGTGCCTCCCTGCGGCAAGGTCCATAAGTGTCATTCACTCCTTGTCTGACCGTTTTTGAGCGGCAGGCTACAACCCGTAAGGAGCATTCATGCGTCATTACGAAATCATCTTTTTGGTCCACCCGGATCAAAGCGAGCAAGTCGGCGGCATGGTTGAGCGTTACACCAAGCTGATCGAAGAAGACGGCGGCAAAATCCACCGTCTGGAAGATTGGGGCCGTCGTCAACTGGCCTACGCAATCAACAATGTTCACAAGGCTCACTACGTGATGCTGAACGTTGAGTGCACTGGCAAGGCCCTGGCCGAGCTGGAAGACAACTTCCGCTACAACGATGCAGTGATCCGTAACCTGGTCATCCGTCGCGAAGAAGCCGTTACCGGCCAATCCGAGATGCTCAAGGCTGAAGAAAACCGCAGTGAGCGCCGTGAGCGTCGCGACCGTCCTGAGCACGAAGGCGCTGATAGCGCTGATAGTGATGACAGCGACAACAGCGATAACGCTGACGAGTAATCCACGGACCTTTTAAGGAGCCTATCAAATGGCACGTTTCTTCCGTCGTCGTAAATTCTGCCGCTTCACCGCTGAAGACGTGAAAGAGATCGATTACAAAGATCTCAACACTCTGAAAGCCTACGTATCCGAGACCGGCAAAATCGTTCCAAGCCGTATCACCGGTACCAAAGCACGTTATCAGCGTCAGCTGGCCACCGCTATCAAGCGCGCCCGCTTCCTGGCCCTGCTGGCCTACACCGACAGCCACGGCCGCTGAGACCGGGCAGTCGACAAGTAGTAAGGGATTGAATGCATGCGCGCCTTAGCTGAGTTCATCATGCGCGGTCGCGTGCAGGCCACTCTGGTAGTGGCTGGATGTGCAGCATTGCCGTTGTTGTATTGGTTGGGTGCTGCCGCTGGATGCCTTGTGCTCCTGCGGCGCGGTTTGCAGGATGCCGTTGGTGTCCTGGCCCTGGGAGTGCTGGCCGCCTTGATCTGGTGGCTGCAACTGGGCGAACCCAAGGTACTTCTGGTACTGCTGGGGTCGTCGAGCCTTGCGTTGGTTTTGCGCGCAAGTGAGTCCTGGGTCCGCACGCTGCTGGTCAGCGTGGCATTGGGGTTGGTGTTTTCGGTGTTGATTGACGCGGCTTTCCGCCCGCAGATCGAGGCGCTGTCGCAAGAGATCGTCAAGATCCTGCCGATGGCCCTCGGGGAACTCTACCAGCAGCTGTCGGTAGAAGAGCGAGCGCGACTGGCAACACTGATTGCGCCGGCCCTGATCGGCCTGATGGCGGTAATGATGCAGATCGTCAGTTTGCTGAGCCTGATGCTTGGGCGATATTGGCAGGCGTTGTTGTACAACCCGGGTGGTTTTGGTCGCGAGTTTCGCAGTATCAGAATCCCCGTGGGCCCGGCGATGTTGCTGCTGGCACTCATGGTGGTCGGACCGTACTTCGGTTCACATGCCACCTTGCTGATGCTGTTTTGCAGCGTACCGCTGGTGTTTTCCGGACTGGCCCTGATTCACGGGCTGGTCGCGCAGAAGCGCCTGGCCAGGTTCTGGCTGGTGGGGATGTACGTAACGATGCTGGTGTTCATGCAGCTGATCTATCCGTTACTCGTGGTTTTGGCCATTGTCGACGGCCTGATTGATTTTCGCGGTCGTCTGGCGCCGAAAGACGCCGATAACGCGAACGGTGAAGGTTAAAAGTTAGAGGATTTTCACATGCAACTGATCCTTCTGGAAAAAGTCGCCAACCTGGGCAACCTGGGCGACAAAGTGAACGTTAAGGCCGGCTACGGTCGTAACTACCTGCTGCCATACGGCAAAGCCACCGCTGCAACCGCTGCCAACCTGGCTGCGTTTGAAGAGCGTCGTGCTGAGCTGGAAAAAGCAGCAGCAGACAAAAAAGCTTCGGCCGAAACTCGCGCTGCCCAACTGGCTGAGCTGGAAGTGACTATCACTGCCACCGCTGGTGACGAAGGCAAGCTGTTCGGTTCGATCGGCACCCACGACATCGCTGATGCACTGACCGCCTCCGGCGTTGAAGTGCAGAAGAGCGAAGTTCGTCTGCCGAACGGCACCATCCGCAACGTAGGCGAATTCGACGTAGCCGTGCACCTGCACGCCGAAGTTGAAGCCACCGTACGCGTTGTCGTGGTAGCAGCTTAAGCAGCACCTAACTGACTGGCACCCCGCGTGCCAGCCAGTTAACATCGGGCACGATCCTGTTTACAGGTCGTGCCTTTTGTTTTTCTACACACCCCAAATTCCAAGTGGCCATGAACGATATTTCAGCTCCTGAGCAATACGATCTGCAAACCGCTGCCCTGAAGGTGCCGCCGCATTCCATCGAGGCCGAACAGGCCGTGCTCGGTGGTTTGATGCTGGACAACAACGCCTGGGAACGCGTGCTGGATCAAGTCTCGGACGGTGACTTCTATCGCCATGACCACCGCCTGATCTTCCGCGCCATCGCCAAGTTGGCCGACCAGAACTCGCCGATCGACGTGGTGACGCTGGCTGAGCAGTTGGACAAGGAAGGCCAGACTTCCCAGGTCGGCGGCCTCGGTTACCTCGGTGAACTGGCGAAGAACACGCCGTCCGTCGCCAACATCAAGGCTTATGCCCAGATTGTTCGCCAGCGGGCCACGCTGCGCCAACTGATCGGCATCAGCACCGAGATCGCCGACAGCGCCTTCAACCCGGAAGGGCGTACCGCCGAAGAGATCCTCGACGAAGCCGAACGCCAGATCTTCCAGATCGCCGAGGCCCGCCCGAAAACCGGCGGCCCGGTAGGCGTCAACGAGCTGTTGACCAAGGCTATCGACCGTATCGACACGCTGTTCAACACCGATGCGGCCATCACCGGTATTTCCACCGGTTATGCCGACCTGGACGAGAAGACCAGCGGCCTGCAGCCCTCCGACTTGATCATCGTCGCCGGTCGTCCCTCCATGGGTAAAACCACCTTTGCGATGAACCTGGTGGAAAACGCCGTGCTGCGCAGCGACAAGACGGTGCTGGTGTACTCCCTGGAGATGCCAGGTGAATCGCTGATCATGCGGATGCTCTCATCCCTGGGTCGTATCGACCAGACCAAGGTGCGTTCCGGCCAGCTGGAAGACGACGACTGGCCGCGCCTGACCTCGGCCGTTAACCTGCTCAACGACCGCAAGCTGTTCATCGATGACACTGCGGGCATCAGCCCCTCGGAAATGCGTGCACGTACCCGCCGCCTGGTGCGTGAGCACGGCGACATCGCGCTGATCATGATCGACTACCTGCAGTTGATGCAGATCCCGGGTTCCAGCGGCGACAGCCGTACCAACGAGATTTCCGAGATTTCCCGGTCTCTCAAGGCCCTGGCCAAGGAATTCAACTGCCCGGTAGTGGCCCTGTCCCAGCTCAACCGCTCCCTGGAGCAACGTCCCAACAAGCGCCCGGTGAACTCCGACTTGCGGGAATCCGGAGCGATCGAGCAGGATGCTGACGTGATCATGTTCGTGTACCGCGACGAGGTGTATCACCCCGAAACCGAGCACAAAGGTATTGCCGAGATCATTATCGGCAAGCAGCGGAACGGCCCGATCGGGTTTATCCGCCTGGCGTTCATTGGTAAGTACACCCGCTTCGAAAACCTCGCGCCAGGCAGCTACAACTTCGACGACGACGAATAACTCGTCTGCTCAATTCCGACCATTACCGTCGGAATTGGTCAAAATTTGTGCTATATTCCGCGCCCGCGATTTTCCATCTCAACACCGGTCACCGTCATGCAAACAGCCAAGCCGTTATTTGACTATCCCAAGTACTGGGCCGAATGTTTCGGTCCAGCGCCATTCCTGCCGATGAGCAGGGAGGAGATGGATCAGCTTGGCTGGGATTCCTGCGACATCATCATCGTCACCGGTGATGCCTACGTTGACCATCCGTCGTTCGGCATGGCGATCATCGGCCGGCTGCTGGAGTCCCAGGGCTTCCGCGTCGGGATCATTGCCCAGCCGAACTGGCAATCCAAAGACGACTTCATGAAGCTCGGCGAGCCGAACCTGTTCTTCGGTGTCGCGGCCGGCAACATGGACTCAATGATCAACCGCTACACCGCCGACAAGAAAATCCGTTCCGACGACGCCTACACCCCTGGCGGCATGGCCGGCAAACGCCCGGACCGCGCGAGCCTGGTGTACAGCCAGCGTTGCAAGGAAGCCTACAAGAACGTGCCGATCGTACTCGGCGGCATCGAGGCGTCCCTGCGCCGCATCGCCCATTACGACTACTGGCAGGACCGCGTGCGCAACTCGATCCTGATCGACGCCACCGCCGATATCCTGCTGTATGGCAACGCCGAGCGCGCCATCGTCGAAGTGGCCCAGCGCCTGTCGTGGGGCCACAAGATCGAAGACATCACCGACGTGCGCGGCACTGCGTTCATCCGTCGTGATACGCCGGTGGGCTGGTATGAAGTGGACTCCACGCGTATCGACCGTCCGGGCAAGATCGACAAGATCATCAACCCGTACGTGAATACCCAAGACACCCAAGCCTGCGCTATCGAGCAGGAA
This sequence comes from Pseudomonas sp. AC112, assembly GCF_979253545.1. Taxonomy (NCBI): domain Bacteria; kingdom Pseudomonadati; phylum Pseudomonadota; class Gammaproteobacteria; order Pseudomonadales; family Pseudomonadaceae; genus Pseudomonas; species Pseudomonas sp. AC112. The sequence goes on along the minus strand of NZ_CEEDCM010000001.1, from coordinate 1,639,519 downwards.
AAGGGGCCGCAGGACGATCCGGAAGAAGCCAAGGTCGTGCAGATCCTGGCCAGCCCGAAGATGACCCGCGACAAGACCGTGATCCGCCTGCCCTCGGTGGAAAAAGTCCGTGGCGACGCGGTGCTCTACGCCCACGCCAACCGCGTGTTGCACCTGGAAACCAACCCTGGCAACGCCCGTGCCCTGGTGCAGAAGCACGGCGAAGTGGACGTGTGGTTCAACCCGCCGCCCATTCCCATGACCACCGAAGAAATGGACTACGTGTTCGGCATGCCTTACGCCCGTGTTCCGCACCCGGCGTATGGCAAGGAAAAAATTCCGGCCTACGACATGATCCGTTTCTCGGTGAATATCATGCGTGGCTGCTTCGGCGGCTGCACCTTCTGCTCGATCACCGAGCACGAAGGCCGCATCATCCAGAACCGTTCCGAAGAGTCGATCATCCGTGAGATCGAAGAGATCCGCGACAAAGTGCCGGGCTTTACCGGCGTGATCTCCGACCTCGGCGGCCCGACCGCGAACATGTACCGCATCGCCTGCAAGAGCCCGGAAATCGAATCCGCGTGCCGCAAGCCGTCGTGCGTGTTCCCTGGCATCTGCCCGAACCTCAACACCGACCACTCGTCGCTGATCCAGTTGTACCGCAGCGCCCGTGCGTTGCCGGGTGTGAAGAAGATCCTGATCGCTTCCGGCCTGCGCTATGACCTGGCCGTCGAATCGCCGGAATACGTCAAGGAGCTGGTGACCCACCACGTCGGTGGCTACCTCAAGATCGCCCCGGAACACACCGAGGAAGGTCCGCTCAACCAGATGATGAAACCGGGCATTGGCAGCTATGACAAGTTCAAGCGCATGTTCGAGAAGTACACCAAGGAAGCGGGCAAGGAGCAGTACCTGATTCCTTACTTCATCGCCGCCCACCCCGGCACCACCGATGAAGACATGATGAACCTGGCCCTGTGGCTCAAGGGCAACGGCTTCCGCGCCGACCAAGTGCAGGCGTTCTACCCGTCGCCGATGGCCACCGCCACCGCGATGTACCACTCGGGCAAGAACCCGCTGCGCAAGGTCACCTACAAGAGCGACGCGGTGACCATCGTCAAGAGCGAAGACCAGCGCCGTCTGCACAAGGCGTTCCTGCGTTACCACGACCCGAAAGGCTGGCCAATGCTGCGTGAAGCACTGACCCGCATGGGCCGTGCCGACTTGATCGGGCCAGGCAAGGACCAGTTGATCCCGCTGCACCAGCCGAGCACCGACAGCTACCAGAGCGCGCGTCGCAAGAACTCGACGCCAGCCGGCAGCCACAAGGTCGCCAAGGAAACCACCACCAGGATCCTCACCCAGCACACCGGACTGCCGCCACGTGGCAGCGACGGCAGCAACCCGTGGGACAAGCGCGAGCAAGCCAAGGCCGCGGCCCAGGCGCGCAACAAGCAGGCCGCCAAGGAGCGCGCCGATGCGGCCAAGGGCAAGGGCGGCAAGCCTGCGCGCAAGCCGGTCGTGCCGCGTTGATCGCAGCCTGAACATGTAAAACGCCAGCCGTGTGCTGGCGTTTTGCTTTCTATTCGGTGGCGAGCCTGTTTGTTAAGGTGCGACCATTAAATCGCCATCGCAGGCAAGCCAGCTCCCACAGTTGACCGGGTTCACAAATCAAAATTGTGTCAGCCCGATCAAGTGTGGGAACCGGGCTTGCCCGCGATGAGGCCAGTACTGCCAGCATCATCAAGGAAGAACACTCATGGGTAACCCCCTGGCCGGCATCGGCATGGACTCCAACCGCTCTCAGTTCATGGCGCGCCAGCGCATCGAAAGCCAGATCAACCTTCCGCGCCTGTTTGCGGCCATCGACGCCGATCCAGGTATCGTTGGCGCAGGCGTCGTATACATCGACGCCGACTTCAACGTCATTACCCTGCGCGAATTCAAACCCATCTGCAGCATCAAGCCCAAGCGCATCATTTTGCGTGAAGCTCAGAAGTACATTGCGCCAACGCAGTTTGCTCAACATGTCGTGAGCAATCCTCGAGAGTCGCGACTGATTGGCGAAGCCGTGAATACCGGAATCTCCTGCTTGGGGGCGGTCATCAGTTGGGCTGCGATCGCCAGTGGAACCATTCTGGTGCCTTTCAGCGCTGGCGCCAGTTCCGTCATCGTTGTAGTGGGGTATGCGGCTGCCGGCGCGAGTACGCTTCAGTGCTTTAACGGCATTGCCCGAACAGCGCTGGAAGTCGCCAAACCTGAGGTCAAGGATTCGCTCGACAGTGAAGGCTGGTACCAGAATGCGTCCATCGTGCTGGACGCCGTATCACTGGCAGGCGTGGGCGCTTCGGCCCTGACGACGGTCAAGCTGGTCAGGGCCGCAAAAGCATCGACGGGCAAGAGCCTGCGTGATGTGCTTCGCGGTTTGAATCGCCAGGAAAGAGCCAAGCTGACGAAAGAGCTGCTGAGCATCAACCATCCCAGCTTGACCGCGAAGATGATCAAATTGAGGCAGGCGTCGGGCGAACTCACCAAGCGTTTCACCCCTACGCAGCTCAAGCACAGCACCACTACCCAGATCAAAGACGTCCTGGGCGCAAGCGTTGGGTTTGGCGGGAGTGCCTACTCCGGAAACGTCAACACCATCGCGATTGGACTCTACGAGGAGGTAAGCGAATGAGCGAATTGATGACGCTACGCGACTTTTTCAGGCAATACTTTCTGACGTTTATGGGCGGCGTATTTGCTGCATGTTTTTCTTTGGCGTTGGCTGTGGCGCTGGCGTTCATCACCTATTTTCGTGATGCGCCCGTTGCTCAAGTGGGGCTCAAGATCATGTCTGCCGGGGCGCTGCTCATTCTGTTGACGGTTCATAGCAACTTTATGATTTTGCGGGGCCGCCCGTCCTGGGTGTGGGTGATGGTCGGCATCTACGTCGCCTGTCTACTGTTTGTCGTCCCAATGCTTCAGTACCAGCCTCATAAAGTGCTCTATGGGTTGGCGCTGTTATTCCCGTTCCTTGGATTGTTGATACTTAACAGCAAGGTTCAACGAGGGATGCGTGCAAAACTGGTGGGAATCCGTCGCATTCGGCAATCTGTCAAATCAACCGTTGGGTCAAGTAGCCGCATGTGAAGGAGTCGCCGTCGATAACCGGTTTTCTCGCGGGCTATTTCCCCGTGTTCATGGGCACGATTTTCATGGCGATCTTTTCCGGCTCCGCTGCGGTTTCCACGGCGGGCGTAACCTATTTGCGCGACACTGATCCCGCGCTTAAATCCGGCTGTTCGGGCGCTGCGATCCTGATGCTGGTCGCGGTGCTGGTATTTGGCAGCCGCGATTGCCAAGCGCAAAACCGGCTGATTGGGTAGATTCCCCACCCACCCTCACATCCGCGCCACAAATATGTGCGTCACTTGCACCACGGCGCCCCCGTTGGCGCCGTTTTGGTGCTGTACTGCACCGGGTCTTACGATAAAGCGCAATGACCGCCGCTCTGGCATAAGTCTTGCGCGCTTTGTGTCCATGCCCTGGCTCGCAGGAGGCCGCCGTGTCGATTCATGTCGCGTTGCACCACGTTACGCATTACCGCTATGACCGCGCTGTCGAACTCGGCCCACAGATCGTGCGGTTGCGCCCGGCGGCCCATAGTCGGACGCGAATTCTGTCCTACGCGCTGAAAGTGCTGCCCGAGCAGCATTTCATCAATTGGCAGCAAGACCCCCAGGGTAATTACCTGGCGCGCTTGGTGTTTCCGGAAAAAACGGATGAGTTGCGCATCGAGGTCGACCTGGTCGCCGAAATGGCCGTGTTCAACCCCTTCGACTTTTTCCTTGAGCCCTACGCCGAAAAAATCCCCTTCCGCTACGCCGCCGATGAGCAACGCGAACTGGCGCCGTACCTGGAAACCCTACCGCTGACGCCGAAGTTCGCCGCGTACCTGGCGGGTATCGACCGCACGCCACTGCCAGCGGTGGACTTCCTGGTGGGGCTCAACCAGCGCCTGGCGGCTGATATTGGCTACCTGATCCGCATGGAGCCGGGCGTGCAAACCCCGGAGTTCACCCTGGAAAATGCCTCCGGCTCCTGCCGCGACTCGGCCTGGTTGCTGGTGCAGTTGCTGCGCAACCTGGGTTTGGCGGCGCGGTTTGTGTCTGGCTATCTGATCCAGTTGACCGCCGACGTCAAAGCCCTCGACGGCCCGTCCGGCACCGAAGTGGACTTCACCGACCTGCACGCCTGGTGCGAAGTGTATTTGCCCGGCGCCGGTTGGATCGGCCTGGATGCCACCTCCGGGCTGTTCGCCGGTGAAGGGCATATCCCGTTGGCGTGTAGTCCAGATCCTTCATCTGCCGCCCCGATCAGTGGGCTGGTGGAACCGTGCGAGTGTGAGTTCACCCACGAAATGTCGGTTGAGCGGATTTGGGAAGCCCCACGCGTCACCAAGCCTTACACCGAAGAACAATGGCTGGCGATCCAGGCCCTGGGTCGGCAGATTGACGGCGACCTGCTCAAGGACGACGTGCGCCTGACCATGGGCGGCGAGCCGACGTTTGTGTCCATCGACGACCCCGACGGCGCCGAGTGGAATACCGCCGCGCTCGGGCCGGATAAGCGCCGCCTGTCCGCCGAGCTGTTCCAGCGCATGCGCAAGCACTACGCGCCCAAGGGCCTGGTGCACTTCGGCCAGGGCAAGTGGTACCCCGGCGAGCAACTGCCACGCTGGTCGCTCAATTGCTACTGGCGCCGCGACGGCGTGCCGATCTGGCACAACAGCGCGTTGATCGCCGATGAACAACAGGACTATGGCGCGGATGGCGCCCTGGCCGGGCGCTTCCTGGCCAGCGTCGCTGAGCGCCTGAAACTGCCGGCACGCTTTGTGTTCCCGGCCTTTGAAGACAACTTCTACTACCTGTGGCGCGAAGGTGCGCTGCCGCAAAACGTCACCGCCCAAGACCCACGCCTGAGCGACGACCTGGAGCGCGAACGCCTGCGCAAGGTGTTCGCCCAGGGCCTGGATAAAATCATCGGCCAAGTGCTGCCGCTGGCGCGCACGGCGGCCAATGACCGCTGGCAGAGCGGCCGCTGGTACCTGCGTGACAACCATTGCCGCCTGGTGCCGGGGGATTCGCCCCTGGGTTATCGTCTGCCACTGGCCTCGCAGCCTTGGGTGACGGCGGCCGAGTACCCGTTTGTGCACCCGACGGACCCTAACCAGGACCAGCCGGAGCTGCCGACCACCTCCCAACTGCAAAGCCACGGCGACCCCGCGCCGGTTGATGAACGCGTGCCCAAGGTCGACGAGTCCGCCGACTGGCTGACCCGCACCGCCCTGTGTGCCGAGGCGCGGGAAGGGCGCCTCTACCTGTTCATGCCGCCCCTTGAGCGTGTCGAGGACTATCTGGAACTGGTGGCCGCCATTGAGGCGGCTGCCGAAGAACTGCGTTGTCCGGTATTGCTGGAAGGCTATGAGCCGCCAGCGGACACGCGGCTGAGCAACTTCCGCGTCACGCCGGACCCCGGCGTGATCGAGGTCAACGTGCAGCCGTCCGCCAGTTGGGACGAGTTGGTGGAACGCACCGAATTCCTCTACGAAGAGGCGCGGCAAACCCGCCTGACCACTGAGAAATTCATGATCGACGGGCGCCACACCGGCACCGGTGGCGGTAACCACTTTGTGCTCGGTGGCGCGACACCCAAGGACTCGCCGTTCCTGCGCCGGCCCGACTTGCTGCGCAGCCTGATCAGCTACTGGCACAACCACCCGTCGTTGTCCTATCTGTTTTCCGGCCTGTTCATCGGCCCGACTTCACAAGCGCCGCGGGTGGACGAGGCACGTAATGATGCGTTGTACGAGCTGGAGATCGCCTTCGCGCAAATGCCCGAACCCGGTGAAGAATGCCCGCCATGGTTGGTGGACCGCCTGCTGCGCAACTTGCTGATCGACGTGACCGGCAACACCCACCGCGCCGAATTCTGCATCGACAAACTCTACTCGCCCGACGGCGCCACCGGCCGCCTGGGCCTGCTGGAGTTGCGCGCATTTGAAATGCCGCCCCATGCGCGCATGAGCCTGACGCAACAACTGTTGCTGCGTGCCTTGGTGGCACGCTTCTGGCGCGAGCCCTATGCGCCGCCGAAGCTCGCGCGCTGGGGCACCGAACTGCATGATCGTTTCCTGTTACCGCACTTTATCGAGCAGGACTTCGCCGACGTGATCGTCGAACTCAACGCGGCCGGCTACCCGCTGCGCGCCGAATGGTTCGCCGCGCACCTGGAATTCCGTTTCCCCAAGGTCGGCGATTACGCCGTCAGTGGTATCGAGCTGGAGCTGCGCCAGGCCCTGGAACCCTGGCATGTACTGGGCGAAGAGGGCGCGGTGGGCGGCACGGTGCGATATGTGGATTCGTCCCTGGAGCGCCTGCAAGTCAAATTGACCGGGCTGCCACCGCAACGCTACCTGCTGACCTGCAACGGAATCCCAGTGCCATTGCACGCTACCGGGCGAGTCGGGGAGTTCGTGGCCGGCGTGCGTTACCGCGCGTGGCAACCGGCCAACTGCCTGCAACCGACCATCGCCGTGCATGCGCCGTTGGTGTTCGACGTGTTGGATACCTGGATGCAACGCTCGCTGGGCGGCTGCCAGTACCATGTTGCCCATCCGGGCGGGCGCAATTACGACAGCTTGCCGGTGAATGCCAACGAGGCCGAGAGCCGGCGCATGGCGCGGTTTTTCCGGTTGGGGCATAGCCCGGGGAAGCTCGACGTGCCGACGGTTGTCATTAACGACGAATTGCCGATGACCCTGGATCTACGTCGTTTCCCCAATAAAAATGACTGAACGCTATCCCCTGTGGACGCTAGCTTTTGTGGTGAGCGAGCTTGCCTCGCGCGGGGCAAGCCCGCTCACCACAAAAGCCGGGGGCTACAGGGGATTTGCGGTGTTTGTTGAGTTAATCTGAGCCCCCTTGCCCCTGCCGAGCGTTCCATGTCCGACTTGCTCGACCGTTACCCGCTGACCGCGGGCACTTATCACGAATTGCTGGACGACAGCGGCGCGGTACGTGCCCATTGGCAGCGCCTGCTCGACCACCTGCAACGCAGCACGCCTGCCCAACTGGCCCAGCGCCAGGCGTTGCTGACCCGACAGATCCAGGAAAACGGCGTGACCTACAACGTCTACGCCGACCCCAAGGGCGCCGACCGCCCGTGGGAACTGGACCTGCTGCCCCATGTGCTGGCCGCTGATGAATGGCAGCAGTTGTCGGCGGGGATCGCCCAGCGTGCGCGCCTGCTCAACGCCGTGCTCGCCGACCTGTACGGCCCGCAACGCCTGATCAAGGAAGGCTTGCTGCCCGCCGAGCTGGTGTTCGGCCATAACAACTTCCTGTGGCCGTGCCAGGGCATCCAGCCGCCGGACGGAGCGTTCCTGCACCTGTACGCCGTGGACCTGGCGCGCACGCCGGATGGCCGTTGGTGGGTCACCGCCGACCGCACCCAGGCGCCTTCCGGTGCCGGTTATGCGTTGGAGAACCGCACCATTGTGTCCCGGGCGTTCCCGGATCTTTACCGGGATTTGCAGGTCCAGCACCTCACTGGTTTTTTCCGCACCTTGCAGGAAACCCTGGCCCGCCAGGCACCCGGTGATGACCAGCCGCCGCTGATCGTGCTGCTCACGCCGGGCCGGTTCAACGAAAGCTATTTCGAACACCTTTACCTCGCCCGCCAGCTCGGCTACCCGCTGGTAGAAGGCGGTGATCTCACGGTGCGCGACAGCACGGTGTTCCTGAAAACCCTCAGCGGCCTGCGCCGGGTGCACGCGATCATGCGGCGCCTGGATGACGACTTCTGCGACCCGCTGGAACTGCGCACCGACTCCGCCCTCGGCGTGCCCGGCCTGTTGGACGCGGTGCGCCAAGGCAATGTGCTGGTGGCCAATGCCCTGGGCAGCGGCGTGCTGGAGTCTCCCGGTCTGCTGGGCTTTCTGCCGAAGATCAACGAATTCCTGTTTGGTGAAAAACTGATTCTGCCGTCCATCGCCACCTGGTGGTGCGGTGAGGCGCCGGTACTCGCTGAAGCGCTGGAGAAACTGCCGGAGCTGCTGATCAAGCCGGCGTTTCCATCGCAGAGTTTTGCGCCGGTATTTGGCCGTGACCTGGACGATGAACAACGCCAGGCCCTGGCCGAACGCATGCGCGCGCGCCCCTATGCCTACGTTGCCCAGGAACTGGCGCAACTGTCCCAGGCGCCGGTGTGGCACACCGTGGATGACCACCTGCAACACCGCGCCATTGGCATGCGCGTGTACGCCGTGGCGAGTGACGAGGGGTACCGCGTGCTGCCCGGCGGCCTGACGCGTGTAGCGGCCGAAGCCGATGCCGAAGTGGTGTCGATGCAACGTGGCGGCGCCAGCAAGGACACCTGGGTGCTCGGCGAACGCGCTGCCGGTGGCGAGCACTGGCGCGCACAGCGGGCGATTGGCGCCCATGACCTGGTGCGCCGCGATCCCTACCTGCCGTCCCGCGTGGTGGAAAACCTGTTCTGGTTCGGGCGTTATTGCGAGCGCTGTGATGACAGCGCGCGCTGGCTGCGCATCGTGCTGGCGCGCTATGTGGACGGCGATGACCCGCTGGCCTTGCAGGCGGCGGTCGAGCTGGGCGAAAACCTGCGACTGCTGCCGGAAGAAGGCGAGTTGCCCGAACGCCTGCTGGCGGCACTGCTCGGCGATGACTGGCCGTCGAGCCTGCGCGCCAACCTGCAGCGCTTGCAGTGGGCGGCGTCCCAGGTGCGCGGCAAGTTGTCCCGGGAGAACTGGCAGGCCCTGGTGGAGCTGCAACGCGAAGCCATGGAGCTGGAACGCGACACCCCGGACTTTGGCGAGTTACTGGATTTCCTCAACCGCCTGGTGATGTCCCTGGCGGCGTTGTCGGGGTTTGCCCTGGACGACATGACCCGCGACGAAGGCTGGCGCTTCTTGATGATGGGCCGGCGCATCGAGCGCCTGCAATTTCTAAGCAGCAGCCTCGCGGCGTTCCTGCGTGGCGTGGCGGTGTTCGATCAGGCCGGGCTGGAGTGGTTGCTGGAACTGGGCAACAGCAGCATTACCTATCGCTCGCGCTACCTGGCGGTGCCGCAGTTGATCCCGGTCCTCGACCTGCTGTTGCTGGACGAGCAGAACCCCCATGCGGTGTTATTCCAGCTCAAGTTGGTGAGCCGCACCCTGCGGCGTCTCAATGACGACTTTGGTGTGCCACGGGAAACCGGTCTCGGCCCGTTGGTGGAGCGCCTGGCGCGATTCGACCTGGGTTGCCTGGAGAACCCGTTGTTTGGTGAGGCCAGCGTGCGTGCCGCGTTGGACGGCCTGGCGGACCTGCTGCAAGCAGTCGCCGATGAGAGTGGGCAAGTGTCGGACCGCCTGGCCTTGCGCCATTTTGCCCATGTGGATGATGTCAGCCAGCAAACGGTGTCGGTGTGATGAGTGCGCGCTACCAGATTTTCCACGATACCCATTACCACTACGACAGCCCGGTGTCCCTGGCCCAGCAGTTGGCGCACCTGTGGCCACGGCCGTGCGCCTGGCAGCGTTGCAGCTTGCAGCAACTGGATATCAGCCCGGAACCGACCTCGCGCCGCGATGAGTTGGATGTGTTCGGTAATCCCATCACCCGCCTGGCGTTCGAGCGGCCCCATGATGAACTGCTGGTGAATGCCGGGTTGACCGTGGAAGTGCTGGCGCGGCCAGTGCTGGACTTCCAGCAGTCGCCGGCCTGGGACCAAACCCGCGACAGCCTGACCTACAGCAGCCAGCCCATGTCGCCGCAGCTGATCGAAGCCTGCCGCTATCGGTTCGAATCACCCTACGTGCACCTGAAGAAAACCTTCGTTGAGTTCTCCGAAAGCTGTTTCCCCCCTGGCGAACCCTTGCTGTTGGGCGTGCAGGCGTTGATGGAAAAGATCTTCAGCGAGTTCACCTTCGATGCCGAAGCTACTCAGGTGGCTACCCCGCTGGTGGAAGTGCTGGAGCGCCGACGCGGTGTCTGCCAGGACTTCGCCCACTTGATGCTCGCCTGCCTGCGTTCGCGCGGCCTGGCGGCGCGCTATATCAGCGGTTACCTGCTCACCCAGCCACCGCCCGGCCAGCCACGGCTGATCGGCGCCGATGCGTCCCATGCGTGGGTGTCGGTGTATTGCCCGGTGTCAGGCTGGGTGGATTTTGATCCGACGAACAATGTGCAGCCGGCACTGGAGCACATCACCCTGGCCTGGGGCCGGGACTTTTCCGATGTGTCGCCGTTACGAGGGGTGATTCTGGGGGGAGGGAGCCATGACCCGGAGGTACGGGTGACGGTGATGCCGCTGGAATAGCGATTGATTGTGCCGAGCCGGGTGAGCCGGCTCAGCACAAAGGAAATTATTCAGCCGGATCCTTTGGTGTTTCGGGCTCGTCGCTCGTTACTTCACCATCGGCATCCGGGTTCAGTGCGCCGGCTTCTTCATCTGCAGCGGCTTTCTTGCGTTGCAGTTTTTCCTCTTTCTTCTGTTCCTTGGCCAAGTCTCTCTGACGTTTGGCGAAGGAGTAATTAGGTTTGGCCATGGGCGATCCTCTAGGGTCGAAGGTGAGGGTGGCGGCGCGCAGCTGCCTTGGGACGACATGGTAGCAGCTTCAAGGTGCGCTTGGCCTTCACTTACCGCAGGCGTAAGCGGCCAGCAGGCCGTTGAACAGTTGGTTGAGGTGCATGGCTCGGACTCCAGGGGGTGATGGGCCGATCATAGGCAGGTGGCAGTACTTTGGCTGGTAGATTGTGTTGATAAGTCTGATAGCCTAAAGTTGTATACAATCTGTTGATTCAGATCATAAGAATTTCTGCCTGCTTCAGGCACCCTTTGTCGCAATACGCGTTTTCTAAACCCTGCCTTGGAGATTCACATGTTTGCCAAACTCGTTGCTGTTTCCCTGCTGACTCTGGCGAGCGGCCAGTTGCTTGCTGCAGAGTGCAAGGTCACTGTCGACTCCACTGACCAAATGTCCTTCAACACCAAAGCCATTGAAATCGACAAGAGCTGCAAGACATTCACCGTCGAGCTGACTCACTCCGGCAACCTGCCGAAAAACGTCATGGGCCATAACTGGGTGCTGACCAGCGCCGCCAACATGCAGCCGGTTGCCACTGACGGCATGGCCGCTGGTATCGACAAGGACTACCTGAAACCCGGTGATGACCGCATCATCGCCCACACCAAGATCATCGGTGCGGGCGAGAAAGACTCGGTGACCTTCGACGTGTCGAAGCTGGCCGCCGGGACTGACTACGCGTTCTTCTGCTCGTTCCCAGGCCACATCTCGATGATGAAAGGCACTGTGACCCTGAAGTAACACCGCGTTATCGTTCTTCGCGAGCAAGCCCGCTCCCACATTCGACCGCGTTCCCATGTTGGAAAACGGTCAAGTGTGGGAGCGGGCTTACTCGCGAAGGCGGTCTAAAAAATCAACACAAACCTACAGGGTTCACCTCACGGCGCAAACGGCATGACCCGCTTGTGCTCGGTCTTGCGGTAGGTGTCGCAGATAATCTTGAACGCTTCCTCACGCACCGGCTCACCGTGCAGGAACGCATCGATCTCGGCGTAGGTCACGCCATGTGACGCTTCGTCCGGCTTGCCCGGCGACAGGTCTTCGAGGTCGGCAGTCGGAATCTTCTCCACCAACGATTCCGGCGCGCCAAAGTGCCGCGCAATCGCACGCACCTGGTTCTTCACCAGGCCGCTCAACGGCGCCAAATCGCACGCGCCGTCACCGAACTTGGTGAAAAAGCCCATCACCGCTTCCGCCGCATGGTCGGTACCGATCACCAGGCCACCGGCCGCGCCAGCGATGGTGTACTGCGCCACCATGCGCATGCGTGCCTTGGTGTTGCCCAGCACGAAATCGCGGGACACCGCGGCCTTGCCTTCAAATGCCGCCACTTCATTGGCCAGGGCTTTCACCGCCGGGCCGATGTTCACGGTGTGGCGCTCGTCCGGCTCGATAAAGTCCACCGACGCCTGGGCGTCGATCTCATCGAACTGGGTTTCGTACGGCAGGCGCACGGCGATAAAACGGTAGGCCTCATCGCCGGTGCTGGCGCGCAGTTCCTGCATCGCACGTTGGGCCAACAGGCCTGCGGTCAGGGAATCGACGCCACCGCTGATGCCCAGTACCAACGCTTTGAGCCCGGAATTGCGCAGGCAGTCCTGGATAAAGGTCACGCGGCGGGCAACCTCGGCCTCAAGGGCGGCCTGGTCGTTGAACGGTGCTTGGACCTTGAGCTGTTCAGCAATCTCACGCTGTACGGCTTGCATGATTCACTCCTTGCTAGAGATGGCAGGTACTTTGAAAACATGACGCAAATAGGCGACGAAATTCGGGTCGGTGCAGTGGGTCTTGCCCGCTTCATCGGAGATCTTCGCGACGGGTTGGCCATTGCAGGCGGTCATTTTAAGCACGATGCTCATCGGCTCAACACCTGGAATGTCGCAGGTCAGGTTGGTGCCGATGCCGAAGCTCACATTAATGCGACCACGCAGGGCGCGGAATATTTCCAGGGCCTTGGGCAACGACAGGCTGTCGGAGAACACCAGGGTCTTGCTCATCGGCTCGATGCCGAGCTTGTGGTAGTGGGCGATGGCTTTTTCTGCCCATTGCACGGGATCGCCGGAGTCATGGCGCAGGCCGTCGAACAGCTTGGCGAAGTACAGGTCGAAGTCGCCCAGGAACGCGTCGGTGGTGATGCAGTCGGTCAGGGCGATGCCCAGCAGGCCACGGTATTCGCGGACCCAGCAGTCGAGCGCGGCGATCTGGCTGTCGATCAGGCGCGGTCCGAGTTGCTGGTGGGCCATGATCCACTCGTGGGCCATGGTGCCCAGCGGCTTCATATCGAACTCGCGGGCCAGGTGCACGTTGCTGGTGCCGACGAAACGGCCGGGGAAGTCGTGCTTGAGCACGCTGACCACTTCTTCCTGCACGCGGTACGAAAAGCGCCGACGCGTGCCGAAGTCAGCCACTTGCAGCTCCGACAGTTCATCGCTGCTGGCGTTGGCGGTCAGCCAGTCGAACTTGCGGTACAGCTGCTCCCGCGCCTGTTCGAGGATCACGGTTTGGTAGCGATAGCGGTTACGCACTTCGCTGACGATGGCCAGCATCGGCACTTCAAACAGGATCACATGCAGCCACGGCCCGCGCAGGCGGATGAACAACTCACCGTTCTCGATGCCGGTCTGCACGTAGCGCAGGTTGAAGCGGAACAGCCCGAGGAAGCGCAAAAAGTCCGGCTTCATAAAGCTGATGCGTTCCAGGAAGCCCAACTGGTCCGGGCTCAGGCTCAGCTCGGCGAGGCGCTCGATCTGGTAGCGGATCTCCGCCAGGTACGGGCGCAGGTCTTCGCTGTTACGGCAACGAAACTCCCATTCAACTTCCACGTTGGGGTAGTTGTGCAGCACCGCCTGCATCATGGTCAGCTTGTAGAAGTCGGTGTCGAGCAAGTTCTGCACGATGCGATCGGCAAACACACTCTCGCTCATAACGGGAATCTCCAGACGGGTCGGCGATGGGCGCCGACCTTTACGCACAATTAAGGAAGGGGGCTAGTGGCGCATAGACGCGGGTCGGTTTGCCAGTGATTTTTTTGTCGAGGCTACTGGCGCTATCGCCGGCAAGCCGGCTCCTACCTTGAAATATGAACCCCTGTAGGAGCTGGCTTGCCAGCGATGGCGGTAGTCAGCCATCCACCTGCTCCATCATCCACTTCACAAAATCGCGCACCTTGGGCACCTCCGCCGAATGTTCCGGATACGCCAGGTAATACGCATCCTGACTCGGCATTGCATGCTGCCAGGGGATCACCAGCTTGCCATCGGCCAGTTCCTCTTCCACCAGAAAACGCGGCAGCAGCGCCACGCCACAACCCACCTGCGCGGCACGGATGCACATATAGAAGGTGTCGAACCGCGGCCCGTGATAGCTGTGCTCGGTCTGGTAGCCCTGGCTGGCGAACCAGTCATGCCAGCCCTGGGGGCGCGAGGCGTTTTGCAGCAGCACCAAGTTGCTCAATTGCGTGGGGTCGGAGAATGGCTGCGCCGGCAGGCTTTCCGGCGAACATACAGGTACAAGCTCTTCGCTGAACAATTTCAGGCTTTCGGTGCCCGGCCGTGAGCCCTGGCCGAAGTAGAAGGCCATATCCGCCTTGCCTTGCAGCAACTCGTCCGGCTCCTGCTCGTTGCACAGGTCCAAATGGATCTGCGGATGACGCAGGCGCCAGCCCTTGAGACGCGGCACCAGCCAGCGTGCGCCGAAGGTATAGGGCGTGGACACGCGCAGCACTTCGGTTTCGCCGCCGTAGGAGCGCAGGTAATGGGTGGACATCTCCACCTGGGTGAGGATTTTGCGCACTTCCACCAGGTACAGGTCGCCTGCCGGGGTCATCTGCAATCGCCGACGCACTCGGCGAAACAGCAGGTGTTGCAGCAGTTCTTCCAGTTGCGCCACTTGTTTGCTCACTGCGCTCTGCGTGAGGTTCAGCTCCTCGGCGGCGCGGGTGAAGCTCAAGTGGCGGGTGGCGGCTTCGAAACACTGCAGGGCAGTGATCGAGGGCAAATGTCTTTTGTTCAGCACGGCACGCCTCTTTTTATTCTTTGCATGAATAAACGGAATGATATCTCGCCTAATCGTCGTTTGTTGGCAAGTCTTGGGCCAGCTACAAATAAGGTCTGGATCGCCGTGTCGGTGGCGGCGCAACTTTTCTGTTTGTAGATTGAAGGAGTGACCCATGGTTGCCGCATTGCTTGATCGTCTCGGGGTAAACCCGGCGCTGTACCAGTCGGGCAAACAGCCCGTGCATTCGCCGATTGATGGCAGCCGCATCGGCAGCGTGCACTGGGAAGGGGCCGCCGAGGTGGAACAACAGGTCAGTCGCGCCGAGCATGCATTCGAGGCCTGGCGCAAAGTGCCGGCACCGCGCCGTGGCGAATTGGTGCGCCAGTTCGGTGATGTGTTGCGCGAATACAAGGCCGACCTGGGCGAGCTGGTGTCCTGGGAAGCCGGCAAGATCACCCAGGAAGGCCTGGGCGAAGTGCAGGAAATGATCGACATCTGCGACTTCGCCGTCGGGCTGTCGCGCCAGCTGTACGGTTTGACCATCGCCTCTGAGCGTCCGGGCCACCACATGCGTGAAACCTGGCACCCGCTGGGCGTGGTTGGCGTGATCAGCGCGTTCAACTTCCCGGTGGCCGTGTGGGCGTGGAACACCACCCTGGCGCTGGTGTGCGGCAATGCCGTGATCTGGAAACCCTCGGAAAAGACCCCGCTCACTGCGCTGGCCTGCCAGGCATTGTTCGAGCGCGTGCTGAAGAAATTCGACGGCGCCCCCGAGTACCTGAGCCAAGTGATCATCGGCGGTCGCGATGCCGGTGCCGCGTTGGTAGATGACCCGCGCGTCGCCCTGATCAGCGCCACCGGCAGCACCCGCATGGGCCGCGAAGTGGCGCCGAAAGTCGCCGCCCGTTTTGCCCGCAGCATCCTTGAGCTGGGCGGCAACAACGCGATGATCCTCGGCCCAAGCGCCGACCTGGACATGGCCGTGCGCGCCATCCTGTTCAGCGCCGTTGGCACTGCCGGCCAGCGTTGCACTACCCTGCGCCGCCTGATCGCCCATGAATCGGTCAAGGAAGAAATCGTCACCCGCCTCAAGGCCGCCTATTCCAAAGTGCGCATCGGCCACCCGCTGGAAGGCAACCTGATCGGCCCGTTGATCGACAAGCATGGCTTCGACAACATGCAGGACGCCCTGGAGCAAGCCTTGAGCGAAGGCGGCAAGGTGTTCGGCGGCAAGCGCCAACTGGAGGACACATTCCCCAACGCTTACTACGTGTCGCCGGCGATTGTGGAAATGCCCGAGCAAAGTGATGTGGTGTGCACCGAGACGTTTGCGCCGATTCTCTACGTGGTGGGCTACACCGACTTCGCCGAAGCCCTGCGCCTGAACAATGCCGTGCCGCAAGGCTTGTCATCGTGCATCTTCACCACCGACGTGCGTGAAGCCGAGCAGTTCATGTCGGCGGTCGGCAGTGACTGTGGCATCGCCAACGTCAACATCGGCCCGAGCGGCGCGGAAATCGGCGGCGCATTTGGCGGTGAGAAAGAGACCGGCGGCGGGCGTGAGTCGGGTTCGGATGCATGGCGCGGGTACATGCGTCGCCAGACCAACACCGTGAACTACTCGTTGGAATTGCCGCTGGCCCAGGGCATTACCTTCGACTGATTCCTCAAGTCGAAGCGCGGTCAATGTGGGAGCTGGCTTGCCTGCGATAGCATCACCATGGGGTACCTGATACACCGAGGTGCCTGCATCGCAGGCAAGCCAGCTCCCACATTTGATTGGGTTTGCAATTCAAAATAACAGTTGTTTGTTAGGTTTCATCCCGGAGTCTGGCAATGGCACTACGCGAAACATGTTTGTGGGAGCACCTCACCCCTCGCCGGCCGGATCGTGCGGCGCTCAAGGGGGAGGTCAAGGTCGATGTGTGTGTGATCGGCGCCGGGATCACGGGCCTTTCGGCAGCCATTCATTTGCTGGAGCAGGGTAAAAGCGTCGCCGTGCTGGAGGCTTATCGCACCGGGCATGGCGGTTCGGGGCGTAACGTCGGGTTGGTCAACGCCGGCATGTGGATCCCGCCGGACGACATCGAAGCCGGTTTTGGCGAGGCGGTGGGCAGCCAGCTCAACCGCATGTTGGGCGCGGCACCGTCGCTGGTGTTCAGCCTGATCGACAAATACAACATCGATTGCCAACTGCGCCGTGAAGGCACCTTGCACATGGCGCACAACGCCCGTGGCGAGGCGGATTTACGCAGTCGCGAAGAACAATGGAAGCGCCGTGGCGCACCGGTAGAACTGCTCACCGGCCAGGCTTGCGTGCAGGCCACCGGTACCCGGAAAATCGCTGCCGCCTTGCTGGACCGACGTGCTGGCACCCTGAACCCGATGGCCTACACCAGTGGCTTGGCCAACGCGGCGGTCGGCCTGGGCGGGCAGTTATTCGACCATTCTCCTGTCACCCAGCTTGAACGCCAGGGCGCGCACTGGTCGGTGCAGACCGCCCAGGGTTCAGTGCAGGCTGCACAGGTGGTGATCGCCTCCAATGCCTACACCGAAGGCGAATGGACCGAACTGCGGCGCAATTTTTTTCCCGGTTACTACTATCAGGTCGCGTCGGCTCCGCTGACGGACGACGCCGCCAAACAGATCCTGCCCGGTGGCCAGGGCTCCTGGGACACGCGCCAGGTGCTGAGCAGCATCCGCCGCGATGCCGATGGCCGCCTGTTGCTCGGCAGCCTGGGCAACGGCAACCGGAAACCGGCGTGGTTCCTCAAAGCGTGGGCCGATCGGGTGCAGCAGCATTACTTCCCGTACCTCAAATCGGTGCAGTGGGAATTCACCTGGACCGGCTGCATCGCCTTTACCCCGGATCACTTGATGCGCCTGTTCGAGCCCGCCCCTGGCCTCGTGGCAGTAACGGGCTATAACGGGCGTGGCGTGACCACCGGCAGCGTGGTCGGCAAGGCGTTTGCCGACTACCTGTGTCACCAGAATCCCCAGGCGTTGCCGATCCCCTTCGCGCCCATGCAGCCGTTGGCCGGGGTGGGACTGCGCAGCTGTCTTTATGAAGCAGGATTCTCGCTGTATCACGCTGGGCAATGCTTGAGGATCGTTATCTAATCAGCGAAATACCGCTCAGAAGCCTGCATTTTCTTAGCAGGCTACTAATCTGTATTGGTGCAAGTCGTAGCAATCACGCACTGTAAATGTGCAGTTCCGTTACGCCGTCTGTTACAGCTGTAGGAACTGTCGTTTATAGCTTTGGTTGCAGGTGCGACCTGCCGAGGTTGTACTTTTTGGATCCATTGGTTGCACCTTCTGATGCTAGAGGGTTGCACGTCCTGGCGAATGGAGGCGAAACGCCTGCAATAACAATGACACCGTGTCTTTTTGAAGAATAAAAACGTAATGGCACGCGCCTTGCTCTGGGCTTTCAGTGAAAAGTTTGAACGCAAGTTGTCGTGCCAAAAATCAAAAATATCGGAGCACCACTCATGTCCCAGACGTTTTACAAGAAAGGTTTTCTGGCCCTCGCCGTTGCAGCGGCGCTGGGTGTTTCTGCGTTTGTTCAAGCTGATGTGAAGATTGGCGTAGCGGGGCCGATGACCGGTGCCAACGCCGCTTTCGGTGAGCAGTACATGAAGGGTGCCCAAGCGGCAGCCGATGTGATCAACAAGGCCGGCGGCATCAACGGTGAGAAAATCGTGCTGGTGGCCGGCGACGATGCCTGCGAACCCAAGCAGGCCGTGGCTGTGGCCAACCGCCTGGCAGACCAGGACAAAGTGATCGGCGTGGTCGGCCACTTCTGCTCCTCCAACACCATCCCGGCGTCCGAGGTGTATGACGAAGCGGGCATCATCGCGATCACCCCAGGTTCCACCAACCCACAAGTGACCGAACGCGGCCTGGGCGCCATGTTCCGCATGTGCGGCCGTGACGACCAGCAAGGCATCGTTGCTGGCGACTACATCGTTGACGTGCTCAAGGGCAAGAAAGTCGCCGTGATCAACGACAAGGACACCTACGGCAAAGGCCTGGCTGACGCCACCGCTGCCCAGTTGACCAAACGCGGCGTCAAGCCAGTGCTGGAAGAAGGCCTGACCCGTGGCGAGAAAGACTTCAGCGCCCTGGTCACCAAGATCCGCTCCACCGGTGCCGACGTCGTGTACTTCGGCGGCCTGCACCCGGAAGCCGGTCCACTGGTTCGCCAGATCCGTGAAGCCGGTCTGAAAGACGTGAAGTTCATGTCCGATGACGGTGTTGTGACCGACGAACTGGTGGCCACCGCTGGCGGCAAGCAATACGTCGACGGCGTGTACATGACCTTCGGCGCCGACCCGCGCCTGCTGCCAGACAGCAAGGCCGTAGTGGAAGAGTTCCGCAAAAACGGCACCGAGCCAGAAGGCTACACCCTGTACGCCTACGCGTCGGTCCAGGCCCTGGCCGCCGGCTTCAACGGTGCCAAGTCCAACAAGGGTGAAGACGCCGCCAAGTGGCTCAAGGCTCACCCGGTAAAAACCGTCATGGGCGAAAAGGCCTGGGATTCCAAGGGCGACCTGAAAATCTCCGACTACGTGGTTTACCAGTGGGATAAAGACGGCAAATACCATCAGCTGGAAAAACAGAAGTAAGCATTAACGCGACCACGCAGGCACCACAGAGCCACTGTGGGAGCCGGGCTTGCCCGCGATGACGGACTGACAGTCGACACCTGTGTTGAATGTGAAACCGCTATCGCAGGCAAGCCAGCTCCCACAGGGGATCGAGGTTGCCAACTGCATCGTGTCCAGCAACGACTCTGTTTTTTCCTCCAGAAGCGCCGCACACCCACCGGTGTGCAGGTGCTCACCGCGTGAGATTGCGTTATGGATGGTATTTTCCTGCAGCAACTGGTCAACGGCCTGACCCTCGGGTCGGTCTATGGCCTGATCGCCATCGGCTACACAATGGTCTATGGCATCATTGGCATGATCAACTTCGCCCATGGCGAGGTTTATATGATTTCCGCTTACCTCGCGGCGATCAGTCTGGCACTGCTGGCTTACTTTGGCATCGAATCCTTCCCGCTGCTCATTCTCGGCACCTTGATCTTCACTGTCGTCGTCACCGGCGTTTACGGTTGGGTCATCGAGCGTGTCGCCTACAAACCGCTGCGCAACTCCACCCGACTGGCCCCGCTGATCAGTGCCATCGGCATCTCCCTGATCCTGCAGAACTATGCGCAGATCGCCCAGGGCGCCAAGCAACAAGGTATTCCTACCCTGCTGGCCGGGGCCTGGCGTGTCGACATCGGCAGTGGGTTCGTCCAGCTCACGTATACCAAGGTCTTCATCCTGGTCGCCGCCTTCGCCGGCATGGCCCTGCTGACCTACGTGATCAAGTACACCAAGCTCGGCCGCATGTGCCGCGCGACCCAGCAAGACCGCAAGATGGCGTCGATCCTCGGCATCAACACCGACCGGGTGATCTCCTACGTGTTCGTCATTGGTGCCGCCATGGCTGCATTGGCCGGCGTGCTCATCACCCTCAACTACGGCACCTTCGACTTCTATGCCGGCTTCATCATCGGCATCAAGGCATTTACCGCAGCGGTACTCGGCGGCATCGGCTCCCTGCCTGGGGCGATGTTGGGCGGGATCATCCTCGGTATCTCCGAGTCGTTGTTCTCGGGGTTGATCAACTCTGACTACAAAGACGTGTTCAGTTTCTCCCTGCTGGTGGTGATTCTGATTTTCCGTCCCCAGGGCCTGCTTGGTCGCCCACTTGTGGCGAAGGTGTAAACATGTCTGCTGCCAAACCAATCGATATCAAGAAAAGTGTGGTCGATACGGTCCTCGCCGGGCTGATTTCGTTGATCGTGTTCGGTCCGATCGTCGGCGTTGTACTCGACGGCTACAGCTTCAACCTGGAACCGGCCCGCGTGGGCCTGCTGGTGGCCATTGTGATGGTCGGCCGCTTTGCCATGAGCCTGTTCCTGCAAACCCCCAAGGGCCTGAAGATTTTGCAGGGCTTCGAGAGCAGTGGCTCTGGCGTGCATGTGCTGGCGCCGGACTACAAGTCGCGGCTGCGCTGGATCATCCCGGCACTGATCGTGATCGCCATCGTGTTTCCGATCTTCGCCAACAAGTACCTGCTGACCGTGGTGATCCTCGGGCTGATCTACGTGTTGCTCGGCCTGGGCCTCAACATCGTGGTGGGCCTGGCCGGCTTGCTCGACCTGGGTTACGTGGCGTTCTACGCCATCGGCGCCTACGGCCTTGCACTGGGTTATCAATACCTGGGCCTGGGCTTCTGGACCGTGTTGCCACTGGCGGCCATCGCCGCAGCGTTGGCGGGGTGCATACTCGGGTTCCCGGTGCTACGAATGCACGGTGACTATTTGGCCATCGTGACCCTGGGCTTTGGTGAAATCATCCGTCTGGTGCTCAACAACTGGCTGTCGTTTACCGGCGGACCCAACGGCATGCCGGTGCCCTCGCCGACTTTCCTCGGCCTGGAGTTTGGCAAGCGCGCGAAGGATGGCGGGGTTCCCTTCCATGAATTCTTCGGCATCGACTACAACCCCAACATCAAATTCCTGTTCATCTACATTGTGCTGTTCCTGGTGGTGCTGGCCGTGCTGTACATCAAGCATCGCCTGACCCGCATGCCGGTAGGCCGCGCCTGGGAAGCGCTGCGCGAAGATGAAATCGCCTGCCGTTCCATGGGCCTGAACCACGTGCTGGTCAAGCTCTCGGCCTTCACCATCGGTGCATCGACTGCCGGTTTGGCCGGTGTGTTCTTTGCCAGCTACCAGGGCTTCGTCAACCCGTCATCGTTCACCTTCTTCGAGTCGGCGCTGATCCTGGCCATCGTGGTGCTGGGCGGCATGGGCTCGACGGTGGGCGTGGTGATCGCGGCCTTTGTATTGACCGTCGCCCCGGAGCTGCTGCGCAGCTTCTCCGAATACCGCGTGCTGCTGTTTGGCGTGTTGATGGTGGTGATGATGATCTGGCGACCGCGCGGCCTGATCCGGATCAGCCGTACCGGTGTGACGCCACGTAAGGGGGTAGCGCCATGAGCAAGGAAGTCGTGCTCTCCGTGGAACACCTGATGATGCACTTCGGTGGCATCAAGGCCTTGAGCGACGTGAGCCTCAAGGTCGAACGCAACTCGATCTTCGCCCTGATCGGCCCCAACGGCGCCGGCAAGACCACGGTGTTCAACTGCCTCACCGGTTTCTACAAAGCCAGCGGCGGCAAGATCGAACTCAACATCCGTGGCAAGCAGACCAACGTGATCCAACTGCTGGGCGAGCGCTTCAAGGCCACCGACTTTGTGTCGCCCAAGAGCTTTTTCAGCCGCGTTTACTACAAGATGTTTGGCGGCACCCACCTGGTTAACCGTGCCGGTTTGGCGCGTACCTTCCAGAACATTCGCCTGTTCAAGGAAATGTCGGTGCTGGAGAACCTGCTGGTGGCCCAGCACATGTGGGTCAACCGCAACATGCTCGCGGGCATTCTCAACACCAAGGGCTACCGCAAGGCTGAAAGCGATGCCCTCGACCACGCCTTCTACTGGCTGGAAGTTGTGGACCTGGTGGACTGCGCCAACCGTCTGGCGGGTGAACTCTCCTACGGCCAACAGCGCCGCCTGGAAATAGCCCGCGCCATGTGCACGCGGCCGCAGATCATCTGCCTGGACGAACCCGCTGCGGGCCTCAACCCCCAGGAAACCGAAGCCCTCAGCGCGATGATTCGCCTGTTGCGCGACGAACACGACCTCACGGTGGTGCTGATCGAACACGACATGGGCATGGTGATGAGTATTTCCGACCACATCGTGGTGCTGGACCACGGCAACGTGATCGCCGAGGGTGGCCCGGATGCGATCCGCAACGACCCGAAAGTGATTGCCGCCTACCTGGGCGCTGACGAAGAGGAGTTGGTATGAGTGCACCTATCCTCGAAATGAAGGACCTGGACGTGTATTACGGCCCGATCCAGGCCCTGAAAAAAGTCTCGCTGCACATCAATGAAGGCGAAACTGTCAGCCTGATTGGCTCCAACGGCGCGGGCAAGTCCACGCTGCTGATGTCGATCTTCGGCCAGCCACGGGCCGAGTCGGGGCAGATCATCTATAACGGCGTGGACATTACCCACAAGTCGTCTCACTACATCGCCTCCAACGGCATTGCGCAGTCGCCGGAAGGGCGGCGGGTGTTCCCTGACATGACCGTCGAGGAGAACCTGCTGATGGGCACCATCCCGATTGGCGACAAGTTCGCCTTTGATGACATGCAGCGCATGTTCGAGCTGTTTCCACGGCTCAAGGAGCGGCGTAACCAGCGCGCCATGACCATGTCCGGCGGCGAGCAGCAAATGCTCGCCATCGCCCGCGCGCTGATGAGCCGGCCCAAGCTGTTGCTGCTGGATGAACCGAGCCTGGGCCTGGCGCCGATTGTGGTGAAGCAGATCTTCTCGACGTTGCGCGAGCTGGCCTCCACCGGGATGACTATCTTCCTGGTGGAGCAGAACGCCAACCATGCGTTGCGCTTGTCGGACCGCGCTTATGTGATGGTCAACGGCGAGATTCGCCTGACCGGCACCGGCAAGGAACTGCTGGTGAACGAGGAAGTGCGCAACGCCTACCTTGGCGGTCACTGATGTAAAACTTGATGCAGGCCTCCTGTAGGTGGCTGCTGTATGTGGGAGCTGGCTTGCCTGCGATGCAAACGCCTCGGTCTATCAGTTGAACCGAGGAGATTCCATCGCAGGCAAGCCAGCTCCCACATTTGTTTTTGTGGTGTTCACAAGGCCGATGCCAAATTGTGGAAAACAAATCTGGCTCCCCTCCAAAGCGCGACATATAGCCGCCGCAAATCCCTGTTTTGTCACAGTTTTGACTTGTCCCCATCCGCTGTGGAACCGGCTGTGGGTAACGTGGGTGTAGCTGGCTGAACGCCAATAAATACGTGGCTTGTAGCGCGATGGTTGTTTTTTGATCAGGCGGTTTTTAGTGGCCGCCCCAGCACTTTGTCAACCTGTTTAAAGACACAGGTATATGACCGAAAAATGTCCATCCAGCCTGTGGATAAGTCTGTGACTAAACTCTGGAAAGACCGCCGCAGAGGCCGGAATGACTGGCCTGGAGCCATCGTTCCGGTTTCCCCTTCTTCCTGGGGCCTACATACGCTCCCACCAAGGTCAAGCAAAAAACTTTCTAAAACCGCCTGAAACCCTTGTGTATAGAGGCCTGAGGCATTTTGCACTTGCCCCCAAAGACTGTGGGCGCAGCTGTGGATAACCTGCGTGCACATAGCTGCAAGCCACGGTTTATATGGTCTTGCTCGTCATGGTTAAAAAATGATCAGGGGTGTATGAGGTTATGTGCATAGCGGTTGCCGCCATCGCGGCGTACGGGCATTCTGCTGGCTGATTTTTTCCCCGATGCCCGCAAGGAGAACACCATGTCCGACACGCTGTTTATTACTGGCGCAACCTCCGGTTTCGGCGAAGCCTGCGCCCGTCGTTTTGCCGAAGCCGGCTGGAAACTGGTGCTCACTGGCCGTCGTGCCGACCGCCTGAATGCGCTGGTCGAAGAACTTTCCAAGCAGACCGAAGTACACGGCCTGGTCGTGGACGTGCGTGACCGCAAGGGCATGGAAGACGCCATTGCCAACCTGCCTCCGTCGTTCGCCAAGCTGCGCGGGCTGATCAACAACGCTGGCCTGGCCGTGGGCACCGACCCTGCGCCCAAATGCAACCTCGACGATTGGGAAACCATGGTCGACACCAACATCAAGGGCCTGCTGACCACGACCAGCCTGCTGCTGCCGCGCCTGATCGCCCATGGCCGTGGCGCCGGTATCATCAACCTGGGCTCCATCGCCGGCAGCTACCCGTACCCCGGCAGCCATGTGTATGGCGGCTCCAAGGCGTTCGTGAAGCAGTTCTCGCTGAACCTGCGCTGCGACCTGCAGGGTACCGGCGTACGCGTCACCAACATTGAGCCAGGCCTGTGCGAGAGCGAGTTCTCGTTGGTGCGTTTTGGCGGTGACCAGGCGCGGTATGACGCGACTTATGCGGGTGCCGAGCCGATCCAGCCGCAGGACATCGCCGACACGATCTTCTGGGTGCTCAACACACCGGCGCACGTGAATATCAACCGGTTGGAGCTGATGCCGGTGAGCCAGACTTGGGCTGGGTTTGCGATTGAGCGTGGCGCCAAGGGCTGACGCTGCGTCCTGCTGGTTTTTGTGGTGAGCGAGCTTGCCTCGCGCGGGGCAAGCCCGCTCACCACAGGATCAGATTTTTACCGCTAACCATGTGGCAAATCGGCCAAAACACGACATAAGGTACACTCCACCCGGTAAAACCCCTCCGCACCGTGCGGATTTAAGGTTTTGACGGGAGGAAATGTGAGTAACCGAGGTGAGCAGGCACTGCTCAAACAATCGACCATCCTGATGTTCGCTGTCGCGATCGCCGGGATCGTCACGGGTGTGGTATCCGGCGCCCAATCCATTCTGTTCGACGGCTTTTTCTCGCTGATCGCCACCGCCATCAAGGTGTTGATGCTGATCACGGCCAAGCTGATCGCCAAGAAAAGCAACGAGCGCTTCCAGTTCGGCTATTGGCACCTGGAACCCATGGTGCTGCTGATCGAAGGCAGTTTCCTGTTGCTGATCGCCATCTATGCGTTCCTCAACGGTGTGTTCGGCATCATCAATGGCGGGCGCGAGATCGAGTTGGGGCTGGTGATCATCTACGCGGCGGTGTTCACCGTCGTCGAGTTCGCCTACTTCTTCTACGTGCGCTACCGCAATCGCAGGCTGAAATCATCGCTGATCCAGTTCGATAACATCAGTTGGCTGGTGGACGCGATGCTGTCGGTGGGCTTGCTGATCAGCTTCCTGGCGGCACTGGTGCTCAAGTCCCAGGGCTATGGCGAGTGGGCCGTATACGTCGACCCGTTGATCCTGATCCTGCTGGCCCTGAGCATGCTGGCGCCGGCGTTCAAGATCTTGCGCCCGGCATTGCGCGAGGTGCTGGGGATTGCGCCAGACCATCTCGACGACAAAGTGCGCGAGGTGATGGAAGCGGCGCAGGCCAAACATGGTTTCGACGACTACGTGTCCTACGTGCAAAAGCACGGGCGGGCGCGGTTTATCGAGATTCATGTGGTGTTGCCGGCGGATTACCCGGTGGATAACGTCGCGACCCTCGACGCGCTGCGCGAAGAGATATCCACAGGGCTCGGCACGCCGGATGCGGCGCGCTGGCTGACGATCAGCTTTACTGGAGATCGCAAGTGGATTGCGTGAGGTCAGCGAGACCGAGATGACGCCTTCGCGAGCAAGCCCGCTCCCACATTTCGACCGTGTTTCAAGGATGTACTCGGTCAAACTGTGGGAGCGGGCTTGCTCGCGAAGAGGCCCTGGCGTTCACCCAAGATGCTGGATCAGGCCCTGATAGCAAGTCGCCAAATGATAAGGCGTGGTCGACGGCATATCCCGCCGACTCACCGCCCCTTGGGCGTCCAGGCATTCGTTCCAGCCTTTTGCATGCAAGAAGTGCTGTTGCAGCGCCAGCAATTGGCGCTGCAACACCGCCTCGCTGTCCGGCCGCAAGGTCAGTGCGCGCAGGTACTCGGCCTGGGCCCAGATCCGCTGGGTGCCGTCGCGCACAGTGCCATCCAGCGCCAACATGCCGCTGACCGCACCGCTGGCGTTATCCACACCCTTGAGCTCGGCGTAGGCGAAAGCCCGCGTCAACGAAGCATGCAGTGGCGTACCGCGCAGCACACCCGAAGACTCCAGCAGAAAGAACCACTCGAATTGATGGCCCGGTTCGAACCAGTTATCCACAGCGCCCAGCGGTTTTTCCATCATCACGCCGTGCTGGCGGTCGATGAAACGCTGCTGCATGGCCGTCGCCAAGGCCAGCAGGGCCGCTTGCACCTGTGCGTCTTCACGCACGGCCAGGGTGGCGAGGAAACCTTCGGCCAGGTGCATCAGTGGGTTCTGCAACGGGCCGGACTTGAGGGACGACCAGTTGCGCTCCAGCACGGCTTCATACAATCCGTCGCCGGTGGAGAACCGCTCGGCGACCACTTCAAGGGCAGCATTGAGGACTGATTCCACCAGCGGCTCACGCACCTTGGCCCAGTAATGGGCGCAGGCAAAGATGATGAACGCGTGGGTGTAGAGGTCTTTGCGCTTGTCCAGCGGCTGGCCGGCCGGGTCGATGCTGTAGAACCAGCCGCCGTGCTCGGCATCGTGGAAGTGCCGTTGCAGGGAACGGAACAGCGCCGCCGCGCGCTCTTCGGCAAACCCTGCGCCGGGCTCGCCGATCAGGCTGGCGAACAGGTACAACTGCCGTGCACAGGCCATGGCGCGATAGCGTTGGGGGGGGAGCGGCTGGTGATCGGCGTCCAGCGCCTCATAGGGCAATGCCAACTCGGCGTTCCAGCCAGGGCCTTGCCAGAGCGGCACGATCAGGCTGTGGAAGTGCGTGAGCACGGTGTTCAAGGCGGGTTGGGAAGCGCTGGGCATTGGCTGGCGTCGTCACGGCAGGGGTGTAGGCGCGCATGGTATCAGGCTTGGGTTCTGTGGTGTCTTTGAGACCGTTATCGCGGGCAAGCCCGGCTCCCACATTTTTGATTTGCAAACCCAATCAAATGTGGCAGCTGGCTTGCCTGCGATGAGGCCCGTAAAAGCGCAACATCACTCAGCCCGCGAGCAACCACACCCCAGTCGCCGCCGAAGCCGCGCCCGCAATCCGCACCAACGGCGCCGCTGCGGCTGGCAGGAAGCGCACCACGGCATAACCGGCCGCGTGCAGCACCGCCGTTGCACCGACAAAACCCGCCGCATACGTCCAAGGGCTGGACATGTCCGGCAGTTCCAGGCCATGGGCCACGCCGTGGAACAGCGCAAACAAGGCCGTCGCCCCGACTGCCACGAACAACGGTGGACGCACCGCCAGCGCCACCGCCAAGCCCAGCGCCAGCACCGACGCGGCAATCCCGCTCTCCAGCGCTGGCAATTCCAGGCCTTCAAAACCCAGCACACCACCGATCAGCATAGTGCCCACGAAGGTGCACGGCAGTGCCCAGCGCGCGGCGCCCTTTTGTTGGGCGGCCCACAAGCCGACCGCCACCATGGCCAGCAGGTGGTCGATACCGCTCAAAGGGTGGCTGATGCCGGCCACCAGGCCATTGTCGCCATGGCCCGGATGAGCGAAGGCCAGGGCCGGGGCCAGCAGCAGGGCGGCGGCGGTGAAGAGTTTCTTGAGGCTCATGGACAGGTTCCTTATGGGTTGATCAGGCGGCGGTCAGCAGGCCTTGGCGTTCGATGAAGGCGACGATGTCATCCAGGCCGACACCGGTTTTCTGGTTGCTGAACACAAAGGGTTTACCGTTACGCATGCGCTGGGTGTCGCTGTTCATCAGCTCCAGCGAAGCGCCAACCAGCGGTGCCAGGTCGATCTTGTTGATCACCAGCAGGTCGGATTTGCAAATACCAGGCCCGCCCTTGCGTGGCAGCTTGTCGCCGGCGGACACATCGATCACGTAGATAGTCAGGTCGGACAGCTCCGGGCTGAAGGTCGCCGAGAGGTTGTCACCGCCGGACTCCACCAGGATCAGATCCAGGCCGGGGAAGCGGCGGTTGAGTTGATCCACCGCCTCCAGGTTGATCGAGGCGTCTTCGCGGATCGCCGTGTGCGGGCAGCCGCCGGTTTCCACACCGATGATGCGTTCCGGCGCCAGGGCCTGGTTGCGCACCAGGAAGTCGGCGTCTTCGCGGGTGTAGATATCGTTGGTGACCACGGCCAGGTTGTAGCGGTCGCGCAGTGCGAGGCACAGGGCCAAGGTCAGGGCGGTCTTGCCGGAACCGACCGGGCCGCCAATGCCGACGCGCAGGGGTTGTGTATTCATGGGTGTGTTCTCCTAGGAACGGAACAGGCGGCTGTACTGGCGCTCGTGGGCCATGCACGCCAGGGACAGGCCAAACGCGGCACTGCCGAAACGGGTGGGGTCGATGCGGCTGGCAGCTTGCTGGGCTT
This sequence comes from Pseudomonas sp. AC112, assembly GCF_979253545.1. Taxonomy (NCBI): domain Bacteria; kingdom Pseudomonadati; phylum Pseudomonadota; class Gammaproteobacteria; order Pseudomonadales; family Pseudomonadaceae; genus Pseudomonas; species Pseudomonas sp. AC112. The sequence goes on along the minus strand of NZ_CEEDCM010000001.1, from coordinate 1,610,860 downwards.
GCTGTAATAGCGGCAGCAGTTCGCTGGTCAGGCGCTGGGCGGCTTGCTGGCCCAAGGGCAGGGTCTTCATCAGCACGGCCAATTGGTTTTCCAGCCAGCTCCATAGCCAGGCGGCGAGGGCATCGGCGGGGCTGATGCCCCAGGCGCGGGCGGCGAGGGCCCACCCCAAGGCCAAGTGGGGCTCGGGGGTTTGTGCGAGGAAGTCGCGCGCAGCGTCGTCCAATTCCGGCAGGCCGTTGAGCAATTGTTGCAGGGAGTAGCCCATCTGCCGGCTCTCCTGATACAGCTCGCGGGTCTCGCGGCTGGCGCGGTGTTCGTCGCACAGCTGCGCCAGGCGCGACCAATTTGCGTCCAGGGCGGCCTGGCAATGGGCGAGCAGCAGCGGTGCCTCGAAACGCGCAAGGTTGAGCAGCAACTGATCGCTGATCCAGCGTCTTGCACTGGTTGCGTCAGCGACGCGGCCGTTCTCCACTGCCATTTCCAGGCCCTGGGAATAGCTGTAGCCGCCAATCGGCAATTGCGGACTGGCCAGACGCAGCAGCGCCCAGGCTGGGTTCATAGACGCACGCCGAACTGATGCAGCTTGGGCGGGTAGTTGAAGTCTTCATCGCCATGGCGCGAGTGATGGTGCCCGCCGCCGTAGGCGCCATGCTCCGGCTGGAACGGCGCCTCGATGGTTTCGGTGTGCGCACCCAGCTGTTCGAGCATGGCCTTGAGCACATAGTCGTCGAGCAGGCGCAACCAGCCATCGCCCACTTGCAGCGCTACGTGGCGGTTGCCCAGGTGATAGGCCGCGCGGGTCAGTTCAAACGCACTGCTGCACGTCACGTGTAAGAGTTGTTCAGGCCGAGCGCACACGCGTACGACGCGTCCGTCCTCGGCCTGCAGGCATTCGCCATCGTGAAGCGGTGGTTGGCCACGCTCCAGGAAAAGGCCAACGTCTTCACCGTCGGCACTGAAACAGCGCAGGCGGCTTTTGCTGCGTGCTTCGAAATTCAGCAGCAACTCGGCAGCCCAGAGGGCTTGGGGGGCGATTCGACGGTGGATCACCAGCATCAGGAAGCTTCCAGCTATGAGCGATGAAACAGCTAGAGCAAGGGGCTTGCCAACCTTGTTGGGGATTAGGAATTGCCTGTAGGCAAGTGAGGCAGCGCCACTAAATAGGGCGAGCGAAGACGGACTAATTGCGCCAAAGTGGTGCGAGGTATTGCGTGTTGCACAAGCGGTGGGCGTTTTAGGATTTTCCCTACAAGGTCTAAGGAAACGGCGTTCATCAGCTTACCTGCGAGATCATTAGTCTGTGCGCCGTGTTTAATCCACTGCGACGTTCATCATGTTCAAGTCACTTTGTTACCTGTTTATTGCCAGCCTGGCATTCGCGCTTTCATCGGCCTCCGCCTCTCTACAGCCCCATACGTCTTTCTCGGCCTCACTGAAGGAAGTGTCCATCAACGATGTGATCGACCGCGCCCACGAACTGCTGGGCATCCCTTACAAATGGGGCGGCACCTCGGCGGACCAGGGCTTCGATTGCAGCAGTTTCCTGGTCTATCTGTTCAAGACCGAGGCCAATATCCAGATACCGCGCACCACCGCCGCGATGCACCGATCAACCGCCGCGACCATCAAGCGCACTGCGCTCAAGCCCGGTGATGCGGTGTTTTTCAAAGGTAATGGGCGCGGCCAGATTAGCCATGTGGGCCTTTATATCGGTGAGGGCAAATTCATCCATTCGCCGCGCACGGGCAAGAGCATCCGCATCGACTCGTTGAGCAACACGTACTGGAACAAGCACTACACCACGGCCAAGCGTTTCCACTCGGCGGGGTGATCGCGTTATTCGGTGCTGCCCAGGCCTTGCCAGTGCTTCAAGCCGATAAAGATAAAGCGCAATTGCTGGGTGATTTTCGCCTGGGGCGTGAGGTGGTCGGGCAGGGCCTGGGCCGGTGGGTCGATGATATCGGGGAGGGTGGCGAACACACTTTTGACGATCAGGTCGGCCATCACGTGCAAGCCTTCGGGATCCAGGTGCTGCAGCTTGGGCATCAGCGTCAGGTCGGCCGCCAAGTCGCGGGTGATGTCTTCGCGCAATGCACCGATGGCCTGGCGCACGGCCAGGCAGCCGCCGTACTGCTCGCGGGCCAGGAAGAGGAATTGCGATCGGTTGGCCGAGACCACATCGAGGAAGATCCGCACGGAGGCATCGATAATGCCGCCCATCACGAATTCGTTGTGGCGCACCAGACGGATCGTGGCGCGGAAGGTCTGTCCCACTTCACTCACCAGCACAAGGCCAAGCTGGTCCATGTCGGCAAAGTGGCGATAGAAACCGGTGGGCACGATGCCGGCCGTCTTCGCCACTTCGCGCAGGCTCAGGCTGCCAAACCCACGGCCACACTCCATCAGATGGCGGGCTGCGTCCATCAGGGCGAGGCGGGTCTGTTGCTTCTGTTCGGCGCGGGGCAGCATTGGCGGGTGGGCTTTGTCGGCAAGTACAGCGACGCACTCTAGCAAAACAGCTTCGCTGGCGTCGAACTTGGCTGGGAGGGCATGCGTGACAAGGTCTACAAAAAGTCAAAAGCCCGATCGGCTGATCGGGCTTTTTTATGGGCCACCACGGGGTTAGCTCTGTGCTTGATGCAGTTCTTGCAGACGGTCTGCACCACCTTCGGCAACACCTTCGGTGTAGGCGCGTTTGTTGGCTTGTTCAGCACCGCCTTCGACCAGGCCTTTCTGTTCGAGGCGATCACGACCACCTTCGGCGACAGCGTTACGTTCCAGCAAGCGATCAGCACCGCCTTCAACCAGACCTTTCTGTTCCAGGCGGTTGCGACCGTTTTCGGTCAGGCCTTCGGTGTAAGCGCGTTTGTTGGCTTGTTCCGAACCATTTTCAGCAACAGCACCTTTGGCGTAGTCACGGTTCTCTTCTTCTTGCGAACCGCTGCGAGCGACAGTCTGGCTGTAATGAACGGCGTCAGCTTTAACTTGTGGGGTGGCCTGTTCGGCGGCTGGCAGGGCAAAGGCACTGGAAGCCAGGATGGATAACAGGGCGGTAGCGAGTACTTGGCGTTTCATGATGGGTTGCTCCTTGGGAGGGCGATAAAGTGGGTACAGGGCTAATGCTACTCTCGATAAGTCGATATAAAAGTTCATAAACACAATGGTAATAATCAACAGAATTGATTGTTCTAGGCGGAGGCTCTAGAACGGGCCTCTCAAGCACGCGGTTTTGCACCGGGGTGGGTATTTTCGACACGCACATGGGTAACATTGGTGCGCCGTCCCTGGCGGAATCTGTCGGGGTGGTCAGAAATCGAGGTTTTTCCTGGCAAATCGGGGATTGGGTTAAACCCCCGCGCGGTTTGCCAGTCGTAGTTCTATAAGCTGTCCTAAATGGCTGTGACCCAGCCAGTCGTATTCAGGAGTCCTGTGCAATGACGCGCACTCGTAAAATCATCGCTTGGAGCTGCGCCAGCTTCGTTCTGTTAATCGCCGTGGTGGTTGTGGTCCTGGTGTTCTTTGACTGGAACCGCATCAAGCCGACCCTCAATGCCAAGGTTTCCGAAGAGCTGCACCGACCGTTTGCCATCAATGGCAACCTGGCGGTGGTGTGGGCGCGTGAGCCCGATGAAGGGGGCTGGCGCGCCTGGGTGCCGTGGCCTCATGTGATTGCCGAAGACCTGACCCTGGGCAACCCTGAATGGTCGAAAACCCCGCAGATGGTCACGCTCAAAAAGGTTGAGCTGCGCATTTCGCCGCTGGCATTGCTGGTACAGCGCGTGGTGATCCCGCGCATCGACCTCACCGAGCCGAGCGCGCAATTGCAGCGCCTGGCCGACGGCCGCGCCAACTGGACCTTCAAGTTCGACCCCAAGGACCCGAACGCCGAGCCCTCCAATTGGGTGGTAGACATCGGTGCCATCGGTTTCGACAAAGGCCATGTGACCCTCGACGACCAAACCCTCAAGACCCAACTGGATGTGATCATCGATCCGCTGGGCAAGCCCATCCCCTTCGGCGAAATCGTCGGCGATGCCGATGCCAAGAAGGCGCTGGAAAAAGGCTCCGCCCCGCAGGACTACGCGTTTGGCCTCAAGGTCAAAGGCCAATACCACGGCCAGAAGCTCGACGGCAGCGGCAAGATCGGCGGCCTGCTCGCCCTGCAGGACGCGGCCAAGCCGTTCCCCTTGCAGGCCCAGGTCAAGATTGCCGACACCAGCATCGCCCTGGCCGGCACGCTCACTGACCCGCTCAACCTGGGGGCCCTCGACCTGCGCCTGAAACTCGCCGGCTCCAGCCTGGGCAACCTCTACCCACTGACTGGCGTGACCCTGCCGGACTCGCCAGCCTACTCCACCGACGGCCATCTGATCGCCAAACTGCACGAAGCCAGCGGCGCCTCGTTCAGCTATGAAAACTTCAACGGCAAGATCGGCAACAGCGATATCCACGGCAACCTCGCCTACGTCGCCAGCCAGCCACGGCCCAAGCTCAGTGGCGCGCTGGTCTCCAACCAATTGCTGATGACCGACCTCGCGCCCTTGATTGGCGCCGATTCCAATGCCAAGCAAAAAGCCCGTGGCGGCGACAGCAAGCAGCCAGCGACCAAAGTGCTGCCGGTGGAAGAGTTCCGCACCGAGCGCTGGCGCGTCATGGATGCCGATGTGGAATTCACCGGCAAGCGCATCGTGCACAGTGCCGAGCTGCCCTTCACCGACCTCTACACCCACTTGGTGCTCAATGACGGTGAGCTGAGCCTGGAACCCCTGCGTTTCGGCGTGGCCGGCGGCAAGCTGGACGCGCAGATTCGCTTGAATGGCCGCACGGTACCGATGGAAGGCCGCGCCAAACTCACCGCGCGCAACTTCAAGCTCAAGCAGCTGTTCCCAACCTTTGAACCGATGAAAACCAGTTTCGGTGAGCTTAACGGCGATGCCGACATTTCCGGGCGCGGCAACTCGGTCGCAGCACTGCTGGGCACCTCCAACGGTGACCTCAAGATGCTGATCAACGACGGCGCTATAAGCCGTGGCCTGATGGAAATCGCCGGGCTCAACGTGGGCAACTACGTGGTGGGCCGCCTGTTTGGCGACAAGGAAGTGAAGATCAACTGCGCGGCGGCGGACTTCGGGATCAAGACCGGCCTGGCGACCACGCGGTTGTTTGTGTTCGATACCGAGAACGCCATCATCTACATCGATGGCACCGCGAACATGGCCACGGAGCAATTGGACCTGACCATCACCCCGGAATCGAAAGGCTTCCGCCTGTTCTCCCTGCGTTCACCGTTGTACGTTAACGGGCCGTTCATCAAGCCGAACGCCGGCGTGAAAGCCATTCCCTTGGCGCTGCGTGGTGCAGGCATGGTGGCGCTCGGTGTCATCGCTGGCCCGGCGGCCGGGCTGCTGGCATTGGTTGCCCCAAGTGGCGGCGAGCCGAACGAGTGCGCACCGTTGCTGCAACAGATGAAGGAAGGCAAGGCACCGAAAACCGTAAAAGGTTGATCGGCCACAAAAAAGGAGCCGGCAAGCCGGCTCCTACAGGGTATTGCGGGGTTACAGGCTTTCTAGGATGTCGGCCATATCGTCGGCATGCTCTTCTTCCTGGGCCAGGATTTCTTCGAAGAGGCGGCGCGTGGTTGGGTCTGTATCGCCGATGTACTGGATGATTTCGCGGTAGCTGTCCACGGCAATGCGCTCGGCTACCAAGTCTTCGTAGACCATTTCCTTCAAGTTATTGCCTGCCACGTACTGTGCGTGGGAGTTCTTCGACAGCAGGTCCGGGTTGAACTCCGGCTCACCGCCCAACTGCACGATGCGCTCGGCGAGCTTGTCGGCGTGTTCGGCTTCCTGGGTAGCGTGCTCAAGGAATTCCTGCGCGGCGACTGCCGCCTTGATGCCGCTGGCCATGAAGTAGTGGCGCTTGTAGCGCAATACGCAGACCAACTCGGTGGCCAGCGAGGCGTTCAGCAGGCGAATGATTTCTTCGCGATCGGCGTCGTAGCCCTCGGTCACGGCACCGTTTTCGACGTTCTGGCGGGCGCGGCTGCGCAGGGTCGCAACGTCAGTCAAGTTTGCTTCAGTCATTTCAATCTCCTGGGGCTAATCCGGTTTTGCGCCACGCTCTACCGGCGTGATCGCTCCAAGTTGTGAGTCCCAGGCAACGCAAAAAGTTTTATCGGATTTTCCGGCCGCGTCATCAGCCGGACTTGAGGCTGGGCTAGGCTGCATGGATCAGATTAAGAGGATGCCCGGTTCATGCCGCAGTCGTTGGCCACGCGTTACCCCCTGGTGTTGGTGCCGGGCATGCTCGGATTTGTGCGCCTGGTTTGGTTCCCCTACTGGTACGGCATCGTCCCGGCGCTGCGGGCGGGCGGGGCGCAGGTGTTTCCCGTGCAGGTGGCGCCGCTGGATTCCAGCGAGGTGCGCGGCGAGCAATTGCTGGCGCACATCGAACGCATCCGCCGCGACACCGGGGTCGACAAAGTCAACCTGATCGGCCATAGCCAGGGCTCGCTCACCGCGCGGTATGCGGCGGCCAAACGTCCGGAGTGGGTGGCGTCGGTGACGTCCGTGGCCGGCCCCAATCATGGCTCGGAGCTGGCGGACCATATCCATCTTCATTATCCCGCTGACGGCGTAAAAGGCCGACTCATGAGCGCACTGTTTCATCTGGTCGCCTTCGTGATGGGCGTGCTGGAAACCGGCTATCGCGGGCCACGCTTCAAGGCGGACTTGCAGGCGTCCCATCACTCCCTGACCAGCGCCGGCGTGGCGCTGTTCAATCGAAATTATCCACAGGGGTTGCCGCAGACATGGGGCGGGCAGGGCGCGGAAGTGGTCAACGGCGTGCGCTATTACTCATGGTCCGGCACCTTGCAGCCGGGCATTACCGACCGCGGTCGTAACCTGTTCGACGGTACGAACCGCAGTTGCCGCCTATTCGCCCGCAGCTTCGTGCGCGAAAAGGGCCAGTGCGACGGCATGGTCGGGCGCTACAGCTCACACCTGGGGTTGGTGATCGGCGATGACTACGCCCTTGACCACTTCGATATCGTCAACCAGTCCATGGGCCTGGTGGGCAAGGGCGCGGAGCCGATCCGTCTATTTGTCGAGCATGCGCAAAGGCTCAAGGCTGCTGGAGTTTAGTCGGGAGACCGCGTTTTCGTTCTTCGCGAGCAAGCCCGCTCCCACATTCGACCGAGTTCCACCTTTGGAATGTGGCCGAATGTGGGAGCTGGCTTGCCTGCGATAGCGACGGTTCAGGCAGCACTGACCGGCGTGGTCCAGCGCTCCGACAAGATCACCCCACCCAAGGTCAATAGGCCGCCCACCAGGTGATACAGCGCCAGTTCTTCCTTCAACACCACTGCCGCAATCAGCGCGGTGATCAATGGCAGCAGGTTGAAAAACAGCGTGGTGCGGCTCGGGCCCAAGGTCTTCACCGAGTGCATCCACGCCAGCGGCGCGACCATCGAGGCCAACAGGCACGCGTACAGCACCAGTGGAATGTTCGCCCAACCCAAGCCAGCTTTCGCCGAAAACAGAAACAGCGGAAACAGCACCACCACCGCCACCAGCACCTGCAGATACAGCAACACCAGCGGCGGCAGGCGCAGCTGCCATTTTTTCAGCAGGGTGCTGTAGACCGCGTAGGCCAGGGTCGCGACCAGCATCATGCCGTCCCCCAGGTTGACCCCGTGCTGCAACAGCGCGTCGAGGCTGCCGGCGGAAACCACCACCACCACGCCAGCGAATGACAGCACGGCACCGGTCATCGCGCCGTAGGTCAGGCGTTGGCCGAGGCTGATAATGGCCGCCGTCAGTGCCATCAATGGCATCAACGACAGGATGATGCCCATGTTGGTCGCGGTGGTGAGCGACGCGGCGTAATACGCCAGGCTCTGGTACACCGCCATGCCCAACACACCGAGGATGAACACCTTGCCCAGGTTCGGACGGATCAACGCCCAGTTGGCGATCACCGGCTTGATCATGAACGGCGTGAACAGCAGCGCCGCCAGCAACCAGCGGTAAAAGCCAATTTCCGCCGGGAACAGTGCGCCCACGGCTAGCTTGTTGACGACGGTGTTGCCGGCCCAGATGAAAATGGCCAGCAAGGGATAAGCGTATTGCATCGAAAGGAACCAGGTGTGTTGATGAGGCGGGATTATCCATTGTCTGGATCGAAGCCTATACTGCGATCCAGACAACCGACCTCTGTATCCAGACAATATGGCCAAGCACAACGTACGCCTGGCGGATTTCCCCCGGCTGCCGAGCCCGGTGTACTTCCGCTATTCGGATTTCGCCCCGGACACCGAATGCACCCCGCACCAGCATTTATGGGGCTCGCTGGATTACTCGGCCAGCGGCGTGATGCGCATGGAAGTGGCCGGCAACCGCTTCATGTCACCCCCGCAATACGCCGTGTGGGTGCCGCCGCATACCGAACACAGCTCCTACAATGCCGAGGCCATTGTCTACCACTCGGTCGGGTTGGCGCCGGAACTCTGCGAGCAGTTGCCGCAGCAGCCTTGCACCCTGGCCATCAGTGACATCCTCAAGGCCATCCTCAGCGACTTCGCCCAGCGCGATGTGAACATGCCGCAGACTGAGTCCGACATCCGCCTGGCCCAGGTGCTGGTGGACCAGCTCAAGCAAGCGCCGATTCATGAGTGTTTCTTGCCCTACGCCCGCCACCCCGGCCTGCTCGGCGTGCTGGAAGGCCTGCAGGCCGACCCCGGAGACAACCGCCCGCTGGCGCATTGGGCCGAACAGGTGCATGTGAGCGAGCGCACCCTGGCGCGTCAGTTTGTGCGCGAGCTGGGCATGAGCTTTGGCGAGTGGCGCCAGCGCTTGCGTTACCTGGCGGCCATCGAGGCTCTCGACAGCGATCGCAGCGTGCAACATGTGGCGTTTGACCTGGGCTACAGCACCGCCTCGGCGTTTATCGCCATGTTCCAGCGCCAGGCCGGCTGCACCCCTGAGCAGTATCGACGGACACACATCCGCGGCCGATGAAGATGTAACAAGCTTTGACTACACTGCTGGGTAGGCCGTGCCCCCCGGTGCGGTAACAGGGAGAAAACTCCATGAAGATGCTGCGAATTCCGCTGTTGATGATGGGCCTGCTGCTGTGTTCCCAAGGTTTTGCCGCCACCGCCCAGCAAAACAAAATGACCACCTGCAACGCCGAAGCCACCACCAAGACGCTCAAGGGTGACGAGCGCAAGGCCTTTATGAAGACCTGCCTGTCGGCCCCGGCAGCCAATGACGCCAAGACCCTGACACCGCAGCAGCAGAAGATGAAGGATTGCAACGCGGACGCCAAGACCAAAGCCTTGACCGGCGACGCGCGCAAAACCTTTATGAGCACCTGCCTGAAGAAATAATAGCCCCAGGCCATAGAAGGCTGCGACACTCGCACACAGCCCCCTGTAGGAGCTGGCTTGCCAGCGAAAAAACGTGAACGTTGGCGCGTTCATTCAGACTAAACGCGGTGCACTTGCGTTTTTCGCCGGCAAGCCGGCTCCTACACATCCTTTAACGCCGTTCGTTTTGAGGCTGTATGCCAACGTTTTCTCAACGTCACGTGATATTGCTGGCCAGCTACATCATCATTTTCGGCGGGTTGCTGCTGGTCCTGCCGCTCAAATTGCTGCCCAGCCTGCTGGCCGGCCTGTTGGTCTATGAACTGGTCAACATGCTCACCCCCCAACTGCAGCGATTGATCGAAGGCCGGCGCGCGCGTTGGCTGGCGGTGGCGTTGCTCGGCACCCTGATCGTCAGCGTGCTGACCCTGATTTTTGCCGGCGCCATCAGCTTCCTGCTCCACGAAGCGGAAAACCCCGGGGCGTCCCTCGACAAATTCATGGGCGTGGTCGACCGTGCGCGCGGGCAGTTGCCGCCGTTCCTTGACGCCTATCTGCCCGCCAGCGCCGCCGAGTTCCGCGTGGCCATTGGCGACTGGCTGAGCAAGCATCTGAGCGAACTGCAGCTTGTGGGTAAGGATGCTGCCCACATGTTCGTCACGTTGCTGATCGGCATGGTGCTCGGTGCGATCATCGCCCTGCAGCGCGTGCCCGACCTGACCAAACGCAAACCCCTGGCCGCCGCGCTGTTCGACCGCTTGCACCTGCTGGTCCAGGCGTTTCGCAACATCGTCTTCGCGCAAATCAAGATCGCCGCGCTCAATACCGCGTTCACCGCCATATTCCTCGCTGTGGTGCTGCCGCTGTGCGGCATCCACCTGCCGCTGACCAAAACCCTGATCGTGCTGACCTTCCTGCTCGGCCTGCTGCCGGTGATCGGCAACCTGATGTCCAACACCCTGATCACCATCGTCGCGCTGTCGTTGTCGATTTGGGTCGCAGTGGCGGCGCTGGGTTACCTGATCGTGATCCACAAGGTCGAGTACTTCCTCAACGCGCGGATCGTGGGCGGGCAGATCAGTGCCAAGTCCTGGGAATTGCTCCTGGCGATGCTGGTGTTTGAAGCCGCCTTCGGCTTGCCGGGCGTGGTGGCGGGGCCGATTTACTATGCGTACCTGAAAAGCGAGTTAAAGCTCGGCGGGATGGTTTGACGCAATAACTGAAGTGCTGTTGCTTCGTGGACTTTAAAGGGACTTAGAGGGATACAAGCTGTGAGCGACAATATCTATGCTCCGCCAACGGCGGAATTGTCTGAGGCGGTAAAGCCCGCTGCCGAGTTTTATGTCATTTCCCAGAAAAAGCTGCTGATTCTGAGCCTGCTCAGTTTTGGGCTGTACACCTATGTCTGGGCGTATAAAAACTGGAGCCTGTACAAGAAAGCCAACCAAGCCGATATCTTGCCGTTGGCGCGCGCGTTCTTTTTTATCTTCTTTGTGCACAAGCTTTACCGCCTTGCCTACCGGCGGGTGGTCGAGAGCGGCCGAAAATTCGATTTCGATTTTGAGCAATGGGCGACGGTGTTTGTGGTGGTGACTGTGGGCGCCAACGTGTTCGACGCCGTGGCTGCGCGCGTCGAGGCGTTGTTTGCCTATAAAAGCCTGACGCTCCTGGCGCTGCCTCTTTGTGCCTACATCCTTCAACAATCCCAGGCCCTGATCAATTTTGCCGCCGGCGACCCGGAAGGTCAGAGCAACGCTCGGTTCAATCCGTGGAACTACTTGGTGATCGTGCCCGGTATTGTCATGTGGGGCCTGACATTTCTTGGGCTGTGGGCGATCTATTTTCGCTAGCCCCCCGCAAAAAGGACTCCTCCATGAACAAGGAATTAAGCGTCGTACTCCTCGCCATCGGCTTTTCGGCACTGGTCGGCTGTTCCGCAGCCGGTGTCGTGGCCAGTTCCGATCCCCGGCAAAAGTTGGCTGACGCCGACGCGTTACTGGATCAGGGGCGGCCACTGCCGGCCGAGCGCTTGATTGCCGAGGCCGTGCAACGGTGCACGGCGGCCGGGGATCAGTTGTGCCTGGCGGACGCTTATCGCGGGTATGGATTGTTTTTCATGTCGTCGGCGTTGGCCAGCCAGAAGGACCGCTATACGACGCAGGGCTTTCGTGACACCACGGCGACCTACGAACAGCGCTACGTGAAAGCCAATGAGTACCTGGAGAAGTCCCGGGCGATCTATGCCCATGCCGGGCGGTTTGAGGTGGTGACCAATCTCAATTTGAACCGGGGCTTTGCCTACGAGATGGCGGGGGATAAGTCGGCGGCTTGCCAGGCCTATGTTGATAGCCTGGCGGCAAGTCGGGAGAACGCGCGGCTCAAGCCGGGCGCCGTGATCCAAGTGCCGGCCAAGTACGGGACATTTGAGCAGTACATCGGCGTGCAAAAAGCGCGGGTGGGGTGTGGCGTTTAGCGTCTTGGGGCGAACTGAGTCTTTGTGGTGAGCGGGGTAAGCCCACTCACCACTCGACAGATCAGTTTCCGTAACGCTTGCTGGCCTCAATCGCCAGGCCACTGCCGATACTGCCAAAGATATTGCCTTCCACATGCCGTGCATTCGGCAACATCGCCGAGATGCTGTGTCGCAGTGCCGGGATGCCGCTTGAACCACCGGTGAAGAACACCGTGTCTACCTGTGCCACGCTCACCGACGCATCGTTGAGCAACTGCGTGACGCTGTTGCGCACGCGCTCCAGCAAACCGTCGATGGCCGATTCAAATAGCGTCCGGCTCAGCTCCACGCTCAACCCTGGCTCAACACGGTCCAGCAGCACGTGGCGGCTGTCTTCGTGGGTCAGCTGGATCTTGGTTTCTTCCACTTCCATGGCCAGCCAGTGCCCGGCGCGCTGTTCGATCAGCTTGAACAGGCGGTCGATGCCACCGGTGTCTTCGATGTCGTAGCGCATACTGCCCAATGCCAGCTGGGACTTTTGCGAGTACACCGAGTTGATGGTGTGCCAGGTGGCCAGGTTCATGTGGTGGCTGGTGGGCATGTAAGCACCGCTTTTCATGCGGCTGCCGTAGCCGAACAGCGGCATCATCCCTTGCAGGCTCAACTGCTTGTCGAAGTCGGTGCCGCCGATGTGCACGCCACCGGTGGCAAGGATGTCGCTCTGGCGGTTGTCGTTGTGGCGACGGTCCGGGGACAGGCGCACCAGAGAGAAGTCGGACGTACCCCCGCCGATGTCGACGATCAGGACCAACTCTTCCTTCTCAATGGTGGACTCGTAGTCGAACGCCGCTGCAATCGGCTCGTACTGGAACGAGATGTCTTTGAAGCCGATCTTGCGTGCCACGTCGACCAGGGTGTTTTCGGCTTCCTGGTCAGCCATCGGGTCGTCATCGACGAAGAACACCGGGCGGCCCAGTACCACTTCTTCGAACTCACGCCCGGCATTGGCTTCGGCGCGGCTCTTGAGCTGGCCGATGAACAGCGCCAGCAGGTCGGTGAAGGGCATCGCGGTGCCCAGCACGCTGGTGTCGTGCTTGATCAGCTTGGAACCCAGCAGGCTCTTGAGCGAGCGCATCAACCGGCCTTCGTAGTTTTCCAGGTATTCGTGCAGGGCCAGGCGGCCGTACACCGGGCGGCGCTCCTCAAAGTTGAAGAACACCACCGACGGCAACGTGATCTTGTCGTCCTCCAGCGCGATGAGCGTCTCCTCGCCGGGGCGGATCCAGCCGACGGTGGAGTTGGACGTGCCAAAGTCGATGCCGCAGGCACGGGCTGGGGATGGGTTTTTCATGATCTATCGGGTTCCGGTTGAAAAACGGCCGCGCAGTGTATGCCAGTCGAAGGCGGATGCGTAGGCCGACTATCCGCTAAATCGTGCTTGAAAGTTGGGTATTTGCCCCCACATCTGCTGCATACGGCTAGTGCCGATAACACTTTGACGCACCCCCCAGGCCACAAGACTCAACAAGTGCAATGCAGCGCACGTTGTGCCTTGGGCGGTGCGATCTCGATTAAGGATGGTGAAACGCCGATGGATTTCAAAGACTACTACAAGATATTGGGTGTCGAGCCGAGCGCCGATGACAAGGAAATCAAGGCTGCCTATCGCAAACTTGCACGCAAATATCACCCGGATGTGAGCAAGGAAAAAGACGCCGAAGCCAAGTTCAAGGACGCGTCCGAAGCTTATGAAGCGCTTAAAAGCGCCGATAAGCGCGCCGAGTACGACGAGCTGCGCAAATACGGCCAGCACGGCCAGCCGTTCCAGGGCCCGCCGGGCTGGCAGAGCCGTGGCGGCTTCGGCGGTGGCGGTGGTGGCGAGGATTTCTCGGACTTCTTCAGCTCGATCTTCGGCTCGCGCGGCGACGCCTTTGGTGGCGGCCAGCGCCGTCCTGCCGGGCGCAAAGGCCAGGACGTCGAGATGCAGCTGTCGGTGTTCCTGGAAGAAACGCTGTCCACCGAGTCCAAGCAGATCAGCTTCCAGGTGCCGCAGTACGACGCCTCGGGGCGTCACGTCAGCAACACCACCAAGAGCCTGAACGTGAAGATCCCCGCCGGCGTGGCCGATGGCGAGCGTATCCGCCTCAAGGCACAGGGCGCCCCCGGTATCGGCGGTGGGGCCAATGGCGACTTGTACCTGATCATCAAGTTCGCGCCACACCCCAAGTTCGAAGTGGACGGCGAAAACCTGATCATCAACCTGCCCCTGGCCCCGTGGGAGTTGGCGCTGGGTGCTGAAGTGCAGGTGCCGACGCTCACCGGCAAGATCAACCTCAAGGTGCCTGCCGGCAGCCAGAACGGCCAGCGCATGCGCGCCAAGGGCCATGGCCTGCTGAACAAGGCCGGGCAGCGCGGTTACCTGTTCGTGCAGCTCAAGGCGGTGATGCCAAAGGACAGCAGCGATGAGGTCAAGGCGCTGTGGCAGGCACTGGCTGCCAAGGCGGCGTTCAACCCGCGTGAGGGGTTCTGATCGGCCCTCTGGGCTAAGCATCTACCACGGCCAGCGGTGCCGGGCATGGTGTGCTGTCTCTTCATTTGAACCAGGAGAGCCACTATGCCCGGCACACTATTGCCACTCCCGGCCACACCAGCCAGCGCAAGTATCCACAACGCTCTGCTTGAGCAAACCATCCCCGATTGGCTGACCCAGGCCACGCCGCGCCGTTGCTCGGCCAGGCGCTAAAAGACGCCTTGAACGGCTCGCCCCGGGAACGCCAGGCCCTGCTGGGTCGGGAGTTCTGGAAGGATTACATCACGCATAAAAACCAGGATCAGTTCGAGGCGTTCAGCCAACCGTTCCAGGATCGACTGGCTGCACGCCACGCTGATTTTGAAGCGGACCTGATCCAGGCCATGACCCAGGGCGAACTGGCAGAACACTCCAGGGCGTGATTCAAAACAGAAAGTAACGCTGGGCCATCGGCAGCGACTCAGCCGGCTCGCACCACAGCAACACGCCGTCGGCCTTGACTTGGTAGGTCTGTGGGTCGACGTCGATGTGCGGCAGGTAGTCGTTGTGGATCAGGTCGGATTTCTGCACGGTGCGGCAGCCTTTGACCACGGCGATCTGCTTCTTCAAACCCAGCGCTTCGGGCAGGCCGGCCTCCATCGCGGCCTGGCTGATAAAGGTCAGGCTGGTGGCGTGCAGCGAGCTGCCGAAGCTGGCGAACATCGGGCGGTAGTGCACCGGTTGCGGTGTCGGGATCGACGCGTTGGCATCGCCCATCAGGCTTGAGGCGATGGCGCCGCCCTTGAGAATCAAGGTGGGTTTTACGCCGAAGAAAGCCGGTCGCCACAGGACCAGGTCGGCCCACTTGCCCACTTCGATCGAGCCGACGATATGGCTGACGCCGTGGGTGATCGCCGGGTTGATCGTGTACTTGGCGATGTAGCGCTTGGCGCGGAAGTTGTCATTGCCTGGGCCGTCACCGGGGAGTGGACCACGTTGCTTTTTCATCTTGTCGGCGGTCTGCCAGGTGCGCGTGATCACCTCGCCGACGCGGCCCATGGCCTGGCTGTCGGAGCTGATCATCGAGAACGCGCCGAGGTCGTGCAGGATGTCTTCGGCGGCGATGGTTTCGCGGCGGATACGGCTTTCGGCGAAGGCCACGTCTTCGGCAATGCTCGGGTCCAGGTGATGACAGACCATCAACATGTCGAGGTGCTCATCGATGGTGTTGCGGGTGAACGGCCGCGTCGGGTTGGTTGAGCTCGGCAGCACGTTGGCGAAACCGCAGGCCTTGATGATGTCCGGTGCGTGACCGCCACCGGCACCTTCGGTGTGGTAAGTGTGGATGGTGCGGCCCTTGAGCGCGGCGAGGGTGGTTTCGACAAAGCCGGACTCATTGAGGGTGTCGCTGTGGATCGCCACCTGCACGTCGTAGTCATCGGCAACGCTCAGGCAGTTGTCGATACTCGCGGGGGTGGTGCCCCAGTCTTCATGCAGCTTCAAGCCGATGGCGCCGGCCTTGACCTGTTCGATCAACGGCTCCGGCAGGCTGGCGTTGCCCTTGCCGGTGAACCCGATGTTCATCGGGAACGAATCGCTGGCCTGGAGCATGCGCGCCAGGTGCCACGGCCCGGAGGTGCAGGTAGTGGCGTTGGTGCCGGTGGCGGGGCCTGTGCCACCACCGATCATGGTGGTGACGCCGCTGTTCAGCGCTTCTTCGATCTGCTGCGGGCAGATGAAGTGCACGTGGCTGTCGATGCCGCCGGCGGTGAGGATCATGCCTTCCCCGGCGATCACTTCGGTGCTGGCACCGATGGCCATGGTCACGCCGGGTTGGATGTCCGGGTTGCCGGCCTTGCCGATCGCATGGATACGACCGTTCTTCAGGCCGACGTCGGCCTTGACGATGCCCCAGTGGTCGATGATCAGCGCGTTGGTGATCAGGGTGTCGACCACTTCATGGGCGAGCAACTGGCTCTGGCCCTGACCGTCGCGGATCACTTTGCCGCCGCCGAATTTCACTTCCTCGCCATAGACGGTGAAGTCTTTTTCAACCTCGACGAACAGCTCGGTGTCGGCCAGGCGGACCTTGTCACCGACGGTGGGGCCGTACATGTCGGCGTAGGCGCTTCTAGAAATTTTCATGGGCATGCCTTTGTATTCAAGTGAATGGGGGACCGCTCGCGCGCTCGCTTTCGCCGGCAAGCCGGCTCCTACAGGTCACCCATGATGCGGCCGGCAAACCCGAACACCCGCCGCTCGCCGCTCAAATCCACCAACTCGATCTCCCGACTCTGCCCCGGTTCAAACCGTACCGCCGTCCCCGCCGGAATGTTCAAGCGCATGCCACGACTCGCCGTGCGATCAAACGTCAGCGCGTCATTGGTCTCGAAAAAATGGTAATGCGAGCCCACTTGGATCGGCCGGTCGCCGCTGTTGGCCACACTGAGGGTGACGGTGCGGCGGCCGACGTTGAGTTCGATATCGCCAGGCTCGATCTGATATTCACCAGGAATCATGCAGGTTGCCCCAGGGTCTTGAAGTAGATGGCGGTCGGGCTGTAGCGCCCGTCCGGGCTTTGGCAGTAGTCGGGCAGTTCACCGATCTTGGTGTAGCGCAGTGACTGATAAAAGGCCTCGGCCGGGGAGCCGGCCTCGGTGTCCAGGTACAACAGGCCGCGCTTGTGCTGGCGTGCGGCAAGCTCCAGGGTGTTCATCAACTGCTGGCCCAGGCCATGGCGTCGGGCGCTGCTGTGTACCAGCAGCTTTTGCACTTCGGCACGGTTGAGGCCGTTGGCCTTTTGGCAAAGCGCCAGTTGCACGCTGGCGATCACCCGTTCGTCGCGCACCACCACCCACAGCAACAGGCTGGCGTCTTCGATGCTGGCTTGCACGCCTTGGAGGTAGGCGCGGGCCTCGGCCTCGTCGAAGTCCGCCATGAAGCCGACCGAAGCACCGTGCTTCACCGCGTCCAGCAACAGCTCGATCAAACCCAGGCGGTAGTGGGCAAAACTTTCTGCATTCACTCGACGCAGTTGCGTAGCGTTCATCGACTTCACTCCTTGGGCGGTTCCGCGCCCGGGTTCAAGGCCAGTTGCATGAAGGTCAGGTCCAGCCAGCGGCCGAACTTGATGCCGACCTGGGGCATTTGCCCGGTGGTGATGAAACCCTGGCGCTCATGCAGGCGGATCGAGGCGTGGTTGCCGCTTTCGATGGCGGCGACCATCACGTGCTTGCCGGCTGCGCGCGCGCGTTCGATCAGGGCTTGCATCAGCAATGGGCCGAGGCCCTTGCCGCGTTGGTCGCTGCGCACATACACCGAGTGCTCGACGCTATAGCGGAAGCCCTCGAAAGGCCGCCAGTCGCCGAACGAGGCGTAGCCGGTGACCTCGCCATTTTCGACACTGACCAGGATCGGATAACCCTGGGCGTGGCGTGCACTGAACCAGGCCTGGCGATTGCCCAGGTCCACCGGTTGTTCGTTCCAGATCGCCGTGGTGTTGAGCACCGCGTCGTTGTAGATGTCGCGGATCGCCGGCAAGTCGTTTTGGGTTGCGTCACGAATCATGGCCGGGCCTCAGGCGATGGGTTGGTGGACGGTGACCAGCTTGGTGCCGTCGGGGAAGGTGGCTTCCACTTGGATATCCGGGATCATCTCCGGGATGCCTTCCATTACCTGTTCGCGGCTGAGCAGGGTGGTGCCGTAGTGCATCAGGTCGGCCACCGTGCGGCCATCGCGGGCGCCTTCCATCAAGGCTGCGGAGATATAGGCGATGGTTTCCGGGTAGTTGAGCTTCACACCGCGCGCCAGGCGACGCTCGGCCACCAGGCCTGCGGTGAAGATCAACAGTTTGTCTTTTTCCCGTGGGGTCAAATCCATGGTTCAAGGTCCTTGAAAAAACAGCATTCTTGACTACAACAGAGATCCACATTTAGATCGTCATGTGCTCCAGATTCGGGGTGAAACCGCCTCTCGTCCAAGCACCGCCGGGCGTAACAGCCGCCATAAATCAATCAACCATCCCCGCGCCAGCAACGCTTCACTGGCCAGGCAGCGGGCGACCAGCAGGCCGGGCAGTTGGGTCAGGTCGCCGCGCACTTCATGGGGCAGGGCGCGGCAGGTGTCGAGTAATTCGGGGTCTATGTCGCCGGTCAGCAACAGGGTCGCAAATACCGGCTGCCCATCCAGGCCGATGGGTGAGTCGAGCAAGCCGTCGGCCCCCACAATGCGCTGGCGCTCATGCCAGAGCAACTGGCCGTCGCGACGGATATCCAGGTGCGATTGAAAGTGGCCCAGGTCAAAACGCTCGCCACTGGCCGGGCGACCCAGGGCGACCACATCCCAGTAGAACAAGCGGGCATCGCCTTGCAGCTCGATGCGCGTGGTGAGTTCGGCCTGGGCGGCGCTGAACACGATGGTTTCCTGGGGCAGCCATTCCAGGGTGGCACCCGCTTGCACGGTGAGGTCCAGTTGCTGGTAGGCCGGGCCGCTGGCGCGATACCACTTGGCCGCGCCGGGGCTGGTCAATTGCGCCCAGGCACCCGCGCCGACATGCGCGCTGATGTCCAGGCGATCGCCGCCGGCAATCCCGCCGGGCGGGTGCACGATGATGTGCTGGCACACCTCGGGGCCTTCGGCGTAGAGGTGCTTTTGCACCCGCAGCGGGCCGAGATGGCGACGCATCACCGGCCGCGTGGTGTCGCCGAAACGCGCATAGCCGAGTTCCAGCTCGGCGTGCCAGCTGGGGGTGAACAGTGTGGAAATAACGGGCAGGCTCATGGCGTAGTGGTTGTCGTCAGGACGCTACAGATTAGTGCGCAGCACCATGGGGCGCGCACGCTCGCTATGCAAATTCATGGAGGTCCGTTTGTGCTAGCAAGGGCTATGCCCGCTTTGACTGTATGGCGTGGCTGCGCAGGCAACGGCAGGTCACAGGTATCAGCTGTGCGCGTATTTGGGGCGCGGCTCAGCAATTGCACTGCTTTGGTGCTAGATCTTGCATGCCACAGCAGATAACCAAGACTGGGACGGCGCCTCGCTACGAGGCCGTGAACATGTAGCGCATGGCGTCGACGTGATTGGTTGAGGATGTTTGAACTTAATCCTCAACCCTGAAGGAGCCGAAAGTGGCTTTGGATCAATCGCATCAAAATGATAGTCCCTCCCCCTCAGTAGACAAATCAGCGTTGGAAGGGCCTTTTTTACACGCGGACGATGCGGCGTATTGGGCGCATCGGCATATTGGTGGTGAGCGTAGCGTTGAGTACGGCGGCGTGATTCTAAAGAAAGGCACGCGTTTTTTCGCCTCGATACCTCAGCCGAGTAAAGGGCAGTTTGTTCGTAGCGATCTAGTCACGGTAAGCCCTGAAGGCAAGATGATTTTCCCTGATGGCTACACACCGTACGCGTTTTACCACTCGCATCCGACGCAGGCGCAACCGGCTGGACAGCCTACTGTGTCCGATGAAATGTGGTCTGTTTATTCCGGGATGTTTTCTTACGCCGATATTGAACGGATCATCGAGAATGGCTCCGTTGTACCCGCTCATTACCTATCTGGACCGGGAGACGCGCTGATCAAGTACGTGGTCAGCGGTTCGATCAGGGAGCGTGAGCTCGTCAGTCGCCTGCGGCCCGAAGACCGTCGGCCGTTTGATTTCTTTACCGATTACATCCCGATGATGGCTGGGGTCGGCGAGTTGAGTGTGGTGCTTGCCAGCGAGGCATGGGGTGGTATTCGTGGGCGTGTCGGCGAAGATTGGCGGATGGGCGTACCGTTGGCGGCAGATGTGTTGTCGCCGCTTTTCGAAAAGATTACCTCCAGCCCGAACTTCGGCGACCTCTTGTGGGAGAGGGCAGGCTCCTTGGTCGGCTACCAACTGAAGGCCATCGACAAAGAGGAATACCTCGTCATGGTGAAGGAGTGGGAGCCCGCTAGGCTGACGTCGCCAGAGCGGTTATTCCCGCTGAACCCGGATGGCGGGGTAAGGCTGCCTGCCAATTTTCGAATCAGTTCCCTTTACTGTTGGGAGGACTCGCGCGAAACCCCGAGTAGCGGCCACTTCTTTTCCCCGACGCTACTTGCCGGAGTAGCGGAACAACTGCGTACATCGCCTGAGCTGTACTTGCAGGAGCCACGTCTGCGACTGGTCATGTTAAGCGGCGATGGTGCATTGCTGTCTTACCGGTTTTCTGCAAGTGACAGCGAAGTGCAGTATCTGGGGAGGGGGGGCGCTACCGTTAACGCTCAATTGAAAGAAGGTCGTCTGACCGGGAGGCAGTTCTTCTTGCATATGGCTGGCATTGGCGAGTTGGAGACGCTGAGAGCTGGCAGTTCATGGCTTGCCGTCGGTAGAGTTTTGCCGGAATTGACTCTGGTCGATCAGTTGCACGCGACCATGAGCCCGGCGTTTATCACGGCGGATGATGCCGCCCGTTATTTGCATGATCGAGTTCGCGATCGTAGCGGGGAGATGCTTGGTTTGGTCTTTCAGCGAAATGATGGCCGATTTGTATCAACGCCTCCTATTTCTCAGCCTGATTTGGTCAAGTATTTGGGCCCCGCGGACAGCAGCACCTTCCACACCATGGCATTGCCGTCAGGTTATCGGATCCACGGTTTTTTTGTCGCCAACAGCCTCTTTGACGAGACCCAGTTGTCTCCCCAGTCTGATGGGACGGTACTGCCCCAACTCTCGCCAGGAGAACACGCAGCGCTGTCCGACGCGATACCTGATTATCGCTCAGTGGCAGACATGATGCGCGACGACCAAAAGATGTCTGCGTTTTATACTTCGAGCTCTCTTGGCTCATTGGTCAAATACGTCCGCAGTGGATCGCAAGTTGAGAGCGCCTTCGGCGCCTTTCTGCAGGAGGCTATACGCACCGGAATGTTTAAGAACCAAATGGATGGGTTTGACGGCACACCGATTGAAATGGTCAAAAAACTTGCACGTCTCGGCGAGTTTTCCGTTCTGGTGACGAGCCGGGTCTGGGGGGGGAGCCGAGGTCGGGTACCCGCACATTGGGCGCCGTTCAAGCCCTTCGTCGCCGCATCGCCTGTCCCGTCCTTATACAGCTGGATATTTCAGGATGCACTCACAGCTGCAACATATGGCCACGACCAGTTGGCTTTAACCACTGGCAATCAATCTGTCGTATTTATCCTTAAAGCCGTTGGGCTCGACCAGTATGTGGCGGCGCTTGCGGACGCCGTTTCAGGCTTGAGCGTTTTTTCGGGTGATTCACTGGGGCATCCAGTGCTCGTGAGTGGGTTTGAGCTGCACGGGATGTGTTTTTCTTCCCGCCCAGCATTGGGCCAAAAGGTCGAACAACGCTGGTTGTATGAGTGTTTCGTGGCGCCGGACGAGCTGGCGGTGGCGATCGCAGCTTCCCGTGAGGCAGGCGCTACCGTTAAAACCCTTTACTTGAATACGCGCGATGGCGCGCAACTGGAATATCAATTTAGCGGGACCGCGCTGGAAAGTCAGCTTTATGGCGTAACGCCCACCGGAGAGGTCAACGATAATGGCCATAAGGCGAGTTTGCGCTCCGGGGCCGTGACACCTACAGAGTATGTACTGCGGGTTGCGGCGGCGGGCGAGCTGTCGGTGTTGGTGGCCGGCAAGCTGTGGGATGTCCAAGGCCGCGTGGAACAAACCTGGCGGCCCTTTGCGCGCTATCGCATGCCGGAGTTCAGTCCACCGTTTCTGCAGGCCGATGATGCCGCACGGTTTGCCCATGAACAGGTGGGTTCCGAGCGTTATGGTGAATACTGTGGTTGCATCCTCAAGACACTCGACCAGCGTTTCGTCGCCACGCTGCCGGTGGCGTGCAAGGAGGAGCAGCGGTTTGCGATCGGCACGGTGTTTCCTGCTGACCACAGCGGTGTGCTGCTGGTCCCCGAGCCCTACGTGCTCTACGGGCAATACGCGTCCTGCCGGTCGATTGCCCGCCTGGACAAGGCCCGCATGCGGCGCAACGGCTGGTCACGTGAGCAGGCCAGTGTTGATTGGCAACTGTTCAGTGATGCTGATCTGCGCAACCTCATCGGCAACCGGCATTGGGTCTCCACCGGCTACCTCTCCTGCGACGAGCACGCCCTGATTGCCTTTGACCTTACGGGCGCCAAGGAGCAATTGGATGAATTGAACCCAGACACCTCCTCGGCGCCCCGCGAGCCGCAGGCCAGAGTGCGGCACTTGTCGGCCATCGGCTTGCGCATTGTGCTCGGCAGTCCTTTGTGGGGATTACCTGGCAGTGCTTCATCAACCTGGCGCGCTTACGCGCCAGCGGCGACGTTTGAAAAATCGCAGCAGGTGGCCTTCGGTGCGGTGTTTTCCACTGCCAAATCTGCTGTCATAGATGCTCACACGCGGTTGCGACGTAGCTATCAATCGGCGCAGACGGCTTTTGCCTTTCTCCTCAAGCACATCCACAAAGATGAATATGTGGTGAGTGAGGCTGTTCCCGCAGATGCCACCAACCCGCTGTTTACCCTGGCGAGCTTGTTTGGTAACCAGGATGACGGAACGTTCATTTACCCGCCGGCGTTTGCTCTTCACGGTCTGTTCTACGTGCGCCGATGGATGCCCGATAATTTGCAAAATCCACAGCGATGGTTGGCCAGGTATTTCCTGTCCTCTGCAGACTTGTACAGCGCCTTTCTGGCCGCCAGGCGTTGGCGCGACAAGGGTAGCAGCGTGACCTTGCCTGTATTTATTTCAACCCTGGACACTGCGCTACTCCAATACCAGACGGCCGTTTCGACACGGTTGTTTGATCCGGAAAAACAACCTTCGGGCCTCTTTGAAGACGTGCATACCCTTCTAAGTGGCGGGCAGTTGTCGGCTCAGGAATTTGTCAAGAAAGTCATCAGCATGAGCTGGCTCAGCGTGCTTGTGCCCAGCGAATGCTGGGATGAGGAAGTCGCCCGCCTAGGGAGCGATTGGATCCCGTATGCCGACTTCAGTCGCAGGGCGTTGAGCCCGGCGTTCTTTCACCAGGCGGATGCGCTGCGCTACGCACACCAGCGACTGGGCAATCGTCGCGGCAGGGTGTACGGCGGCTTGCTGCTCAAGCGCGTCGACGGCTTGTTTGTCGCCACCGAGCCGCTGCCTGTCGCGACCGAAAACTTCGACCCCAAATGGATCCTGCCCGATGAAGATGTGCGTGTGGACTGGTTGGCCCCAGGCATGACCCTGGTGGCGCGCTATCGTTCGCGGCAAGACGTACTGCCCTCCTTTGTGCTGGACGAGGATGGCGAGGCGGTCTCTCGAGCGATGTTTTCCACCGATGTGCTGGGCACGGCGTTTACGTGTCAGCATCTGTGGAGCCATGAGTACCTGTTTGGGCTGGACGGCTCGGTGATCGGTTTCAGTTGTAAAAGCGCAATGGACGCGACGCAGCAAGACCCGCTTGCCAATGACCTTGATGCACTCCGGCAGGCATTGGCACCGGCTGAGCAAACGCCTCACGACCCGCTGAGCAATGCCCTCGAGAAACAGCTGCGCGACGGCAGCCTGACGCCTGTCGAGTTCGTCAATCGGGTACTCAAGGTCGCCTCTATGACCGTGGTGCAAGGCAGCGCACTATGGGGCAACGCTCAGGTGCTGGGCCGCGGATGGCTACCTGCACGTGGTTTTATCACCCCTGGTCGGTTCATCCGTGCCACGGCCGATCGTGCCCTGGGGCCGGTATTCAGTCATATCGATGACGCCGCGCGCGACGCCCATGAACACGCCGGGGAGCGAGACCACCTGACCTACGGCTTCATCTTCAAGATGGCCAATGGTCACTGTATGGCCAGCCGGCCGGTGGACGGTGAGGACCGACGGTTCCCCTACGACAGGGTGTTGCTGGGCGGGCGTTTGCCGGTGGGCTGCACGATAGCGGCGCTCTACCTGTGCGCCCCGGCCCGCCAGCCGCAAGAGTTGGGAGCATCAACGGTCTATCACGCCTTCATCCCTCCGAGCCTGTTGCGTGCTGCGTTGGTGGTGGTGCGTACGGAAAAGAATGCCGGGGCTGCGCCTTATCTGCCGTTGTACCTGTCCTGCGCCGACAGCGCCCTGCTCAAATACAGTGCCTCACGCCTGGACAGTGACTGGGACGGAGAGTCGCAGTTGCAGGCCTATATCCGCACGTTGAATGGGAACTTCAACCCTCACGACTACATACGCCAGGTCGCTCGTGCCGGGCAGCTCGAGGTGCTGGTGACGGGGGCAATCTGGGCAGGCCAAGGGCCGGTGTCACAGTCATGGAGAGCCGGTACACCCACCACGGTCGCCGAAGATCCGGATGCGCGGGTGGTGCTCGGGCCGCTGTTTTCTCACCCGGACGATGCCGCGCGATATATGTGGCGCCGCTCACCGGCCGTTCCAGGCAAGGCCAGCATGGGGGCTATCCTGAAAAATGCAGCAGGCAACAGTTATCTCGCCAGTGAGCCGGTGGACGACAGCGGGCCGAGTGTTCACGTGGGGCTACGCATGAATACAAGTGCTTATCGACGCCTGTTTGGCTGGGTGATGAGCCTGGACGAACGCACTCAACCGCGTCCCAAATACCCTGCGGGCTACCGCGTGATGGGGGTGCAGCAATTGCACAAATGGGACGCCAGCCTGGAGCGGCTGACCGACCGGCATGAACACGCCATCGCCGAGAACTTTATCTCGCAGAAGGAATTCCGGTTTGTGGTCGACATGTTAAGGCAGGATAAAGTGGCTGGCGCCCGCTACTACTTCACTCCCAGAAATGGCGCCCTGTTGGTCTACGCGCCCAGTTTCGAACGCGCCGAACACGACCTGTTGCTGTTTGGCTGGGTCGACCCCGAATCGGACGAACCCCGGCTCAAGGCCAGCGAAGCCCTTACGGTCCTATTCAATTCCGGCAGGCTGCATGTGTTGGAGCCCGACCGGTTTTGGCAACCCAAGGGGCATGTCGCCTCGCGGTTTTTGATGGCGTTGCGTAAAGCGCAGCAGGCTCAACTCAGATCGTGACGAGGCCACGTACACCTTCACTTTCCATATTTTCACCTCGGCCTTGCTGCACGATTTCACCACGGGACATCACCAGGTATTGATCCGCCAACTCGGCGGCAAAATCGTAGAACTGCTCCACCAGCAGGATCGCCATATCGCCACGGGCCGCGAGTTTCTTGATCACCGCGCCGATCTCCTTGATCACCGAGGGCTGGATGCCTTCGGTGGGCTCGTCGAGGATCAGCAGGCGCGGGCGGCTGGCCAATGCTCGACCGATCGCCAGTTGTTGTTGCTGGCCACCGGACAAATCGCCGCCACGGCGGTGCTTCATTTGCAGCAGCACCGGGAACAGTTCGTAGATGAAGGCGGGCACTTCCTTGGCTTGCGAACCCGGAAAACGCGAAAGCCCCATCAACAGGTTTTCTTCCACCGTCAGCCGCCCGAAGATCTCCCGGCCTTGTGGCACATAGGCGATGCCGGCGTGCACACGCTGGTGCGGCTTTAAACCGGTGATCGCCTTGCCTTCCCAATTCACCGCGCCTTCTTTGGCCGGCAGCAGGCCCATCAGGCACTTGAGCAAGGTGGTCTTGCCCACGCCGTTACGGCCGAGCAGGCAGGTGACTTCCCCGACCTTCACCTCAAAGGACAGCCCGCGCAGGATGTGGCTACCGCCGTAGTACTGGTGC
Source organism: Pseudomonas sp. AC112 (assembly GCF_979253545.1). NCBI lineage: Bacteria > Pseudomonadati > Pseudomonadota > Gammaproteobacteria > Pseudomonadales > Pseudomonadaceae > Pseudomonas > Pseudomonas sp. AC112. The sequence continues at coordinate 1,584,864 of NZ_CEEDCM010000001.1, read as the reverse complement.
AGCTTGTCGACGTGCAGCATTCTCAAAACCTCCTCGGTTCCCGTTTGGAAACCGGATCAAATGTGGGAGCTGGCTTGCCTGCGATAGCGGTGTATCAGTTACACCGAGTTGCCTGTATCGCAGGCAAGCCAGCTCCCACATAAAGCAGTCCGTGTCCGGCTCAGCGACCGAGGTACACCTCGATGACGCGTTCGTTTTCCTGCACCTGCTCCAGCGAGCCTTCGGCCAGCACGCTGCCCTGGTGCAACACGGTCACGTGGTCGGCAATCGAGCCGACAAAGCCCATGTCATGTTCGACCACCATCAGCGAATGCTTGCCCGCCAGGCGCTTGAACAATTCGGCGGTGAATTCGGTTTCTGCGTCGGTCATCCCTGCCACCGGTTCGTCCAGCAGCAACAGCTGCGGGTCCTGCATCAACAGCATGCCGATTTCCAGGAACTGCTTCTGGCCGTGGGACAGCAGCCCTGCCTGGCTCTGCGCCAAGGCGGTGAGGCGCAGGGTGTCGAGCACCTCGTCGATACGGTCTTTCTGCTCGCCACTCAGGCACGCGCGCAGGCTGGCCCATACGGATTTGTCGGTCTTCTGCGCCAGCTCCAGGTTTTCGAACACGCTCAGGGCTTCGAACACCGTGGGCTTCTGGAACTTGCGGCCGATGCCGGCCTGGGCTATCTGCACTTCGCTCATGCCGGTCAAGTCCAGGTGTTCGCCAAACCAGGCGGTGCCATGGCTGGGGCGGGTCTTGCCGGTGATCACGTCCATCAGCGTGGTCTTGCCGGCACCGTTGGGGCCGATGATGCAGCGCAGTTCGCCAACGCCGATGTAGAGGTTCAGGTTGTTGAGGGCCTTGAAGCCGTCAAAGCTGACGCTGATGTCTTCCAGGGTCAGGATGGTGCCGTGGCGGGTGTCCAGGCCCTTGCTGGCGGCCTGGCCAATGCCGATGGCATCGCGGCCGCTGCCTGCATCGAAAATAGGTTCAAGCATGACGTTCCTCATTTCTTCAGCAGGCCGATGACGCCCTTGGGCAGGTAGAGGGTGACGATGATGAACAACGCCCCGAGGAAGAACAGCCAGTATTCCGGGAAGGCCACGGTGAACCAGCTTTTCATGCCGTTCACCACGCCGGCACCGAGCAACGGGCCGATCAACGTACCGCGCCCACCCAGGCCTACCCACACGGCGGCTTCGATGGAGTTGGTCGGCGACATTTCGCTGGGGTTGATAATGCCCACCTGCGGCACATACAGCGCCCCGGCCAAGCCACACAGCACGGCGCTCAACACCCACACGAACAGCTTGAAGCCACGCGGGTCGTAGCCGCAGAACATCAGGCGGTTCTCGGCATCGCGCAGAGCGGTCAACACCCGGCCGAACTTGCTCCTGGCCAGGCGCCAGCCGATGAACAGGCTCGCCACCAGCAACAGCACCGTGGCCACGAACAATACGGCGCGTGTGCCTGGCTCGGTAATGCCAAAGCCGAGGATGCTGCGAAAATTGGTAAAGCCGTTATTGCCGCCAAACCCGGTCTCGTTGCGGAAAAACAACAGCATCCCGGCGAAGGTCAGCGCCTGGGTCATGATCGAGAAATACACGCCCTTGATCCGCGAGCGGAAGGCGAAGAACCCGAACACCAGCGCCAGCACACCTGGCGCCAGTACCACCAGGCACAAGGCCCAGAGGAAGTGCTCGGTGCCGACCCAGTACCACGGCAGTTCGGTCCACGATAGGAAGGTCATGAACGCCGGCAGTTCATCACCGGACGCCTGGCGCATCAGGTACATGCCCATCGCATAACCGCCCAGGGCGAAGAACAGGCCGTGGCCGAGGGACAGCATGCCGGCGTAGCCCCACACCAGGTCAAGGGCGAGGGCGACGATGGCGTAGCAGAGGATCTTGCCCACCAGTGTCAGGGTGTAGGCCGAGACATGAAACGCGTGGTCCGGTGGCAGCAGCGACAGCAACGGCAGCGCCAGCAGCACCACGAGGATCAGCGCGCCGACGGCAATCGTCGCCCTGGGGCCGGCCTTTTGCGTGGCCGTAAGCATCAATGGCTGGTTCATCAGTCGATCACCCGTCCTTTCAGTGCGAAGAGTCCCTGCGGGCGTTTCTGGATAAACAGAATGATCAGCGCGAGGATCAGGATCTTGCCGAGCACGGCGCCGATCTGGGGTTCCAGGATCTTGTTGGCGATGCCCAGCCCGAAGGCCGCCATGACGCTACCGGCCAACTGGCCGACACCGCCCAGTACCACCACCAGGAACGAGTCGATAATGTAGCTCTGGCCAAGGTCCGGGCCGACGTTGCCGATCTGGCTCAGCGCCACGCCGCCCAAGCCGGCAATACCGGAGCCGAGGCCAAAGGCGAGCATGTCCACGCGGCCAGTGGGCACGCCGCAGCAGGCGGCCATGTTGCGGTTCTGGGTGACGGCGCGCACGTTGAGGCCCAGGCGGGTCTTGTTCAGCAGCAGCCAGGTGAGCACCACTACGCACAGGGCGAAGGCGATGATCACGATGCGGTTGTAGGGCAGTACCAGGTTGGGCAGCACTTGAATGCCTCCGGAGAGCCATTCGGGGTTGGACACCTCGACGTTCTGCGCCCCGAACACCAGGCGCACCAGCTGGATCAGCATCAGGCTGATCCCCCAGGTGGCCAGCAGGGTTTCCAGCGGCCGGCCGTACAGGTGGCGGATCACTGTGCGCTCCAGGGCCATGCCGATGGCGGCGGTGACAAAAAACGCCACCGGCAGCGCGATCAGCGGGTAGAACTCGATGGCCGCAGGCACATAGCGTTGCATCAGCATCTGCACCACATAGGTGGAGTAGGCACCGAGCATCAGCATTTCACCGTGGGCCATGTTGATTACGCCGAGCAAGCCAAAGGTGATCGCCAGGCCCAAGGCCGCCAACAGCAAAATCGAACCCAGGGACATGCCGCTAAAGGCCTGCCCGAGGACCTCGCCGACCATCAGTTTGCGTTTGACCTGTGCCAGGCTGGTCTCGGCGGCGGTGTGCACGGCGGCGTCGGCTTCGACGCCGGGGGCGAGCAATGCCTCAAGGCGGGTACGGGCCAGCGGGTCGCCGGTGCTGCCGAGCAGACGCACGGCGGCCAGGCGCACCAGCGGGTCGGGGTCGACCAATTGCAGGTTGGCCAAGGCCAGGCTGAGAGCGGTGTGCACGTCCTCATTGGTCTCGGCGGCGACCTGCTGGTCGAGGAATTTCAGTTGCGCGGGTTGCGCGCTTTTTTGCAGGGCTTGCGCGGCGGCCAGGCGGACCTTGGGGTCGGCGGCGAGCAGTTGCTGGCTGGCTTGTACGTTGTCGATCAGGCCGCGCAGGCGGTTGTTCAGGCGTACGGTCTTGGTTTCGCCGTTAACGGTGAGTTGGCCTTGTTGCAGGGCGTCCACCAACTCGATGCGGGCCGGGTCGGGCTGGGCGGCCCAGTCCTGGAGCAGCTTCGCTTGTTGGCTGGGGTTGGCAGCCAGAAAGTCTTCGGCATCGCTGGCGTGTGCCGCCAAAGGCAGCAACAGCAGGGCCATAAGGATGAAGCGGTAAAAGGCAGTGGGCATAACAAAATGTCCTGATCATTCACGGACGGTGTAGGCGCTGGCTTGCCGGCGATGGCAATTTCAAGGACGCCATCGCCGGCAAGCCGGCTCCTACAGAGAGTTAGTTGCTCTTCACGGCGTAATCCGGCTTCTTGTCATTGCCTGGAATGTACGGGCTCCACGGTTGTGCACGGATTGGCTCGTTGGTTTGCCACACCACCGAGAACTGCCCATCCGCCTGGATCTCACCGATCATCACCGGCTTGTGCAGGTGGTGGTTGGTCTTGTCCATGGTCAGGGTGAAACCCGACGGCGCGGCGAACGTCTGGCCGGCGAGGGCTTCGCGCACTTTGTCGACGTCGGTGGACTTGGCTTTCTCGGCCGCTTGCGCCCACATGTGGATACCCACGTAGGTGGCTTCCATCGGGTCGTTGGTCACGGCTTTATCCGCGCCCGGCAGGTTGTGTTTCTTGGCGTAGGCCTTCCAGTCGGCGACGAATTTCTGGTTCACCGGGTTCTCGACCGACTGGAAGTAGTTCCAGGCGGCGAGGTTACCCACCAGCGGCTTGGTGTCGATGCCGCGCAGCTCTTCTTCACCCACGGAGAAGGCGACCACCGGCACCTCGGTGGCCTTCAGGCCCTGGTTGGCCAGCTCTTTGTAGAACGGCACGTTGGAGTCGCCGTTGACGGTGGAGATCACCGCCGTCTTGCCGCCGGCCGAGAACTTCTTGATGTTGGCGACGATGGTCTGGTAATCGCTGTGGCCGAACGGGGTGTAGACCTCTTCGATGTCTTTATCTGCGACACCCTTGGCGTGCAGGAACGAACGCAGGATCTTGTTGGTGGTGCGCGGGTACACGTAGTCGGTGCCGAGCAGGAAGAAGCGCTTGGCGCCGCCGCCTTCTTCGCTCATCAGATATTCCACGGCCGGGATGGCTTGCTGATTCGGCGCCGCGCCGGTGTAGAACACGTTTGGCGACATTTCTTCGCCTTCGTATTGCACCGGGTAGAACAGCAGGCCGTTGAGTTCTTCGAACACCGGCAAGACTGATTTACGCGACACCGATGTCCAGCAGCCAAACACCACGGCGACCTTGTCCTGGGTCAGCAATTGGCGCCCCTTTTCGGCGAACAGCGGCCAGTTGGAGGCCGGGTCGACTACCACGGGTTCGAGCATCTTGCCGTTCACGCCGCCCTTGGCGTTGATCTCGTCGATGGTCATCAACGCCATGTCTTTAAGGGACGTTTCGGAGATGGCCATGGTGCCGGACAGCGAGTGCAGGATGCCGACCTTGATGGTCTCGGCGGCCTGCACCGTCCAGGTCATGCCCATGGCGGCAATGGATGCCGAGAGAGTGAAAGCCTTGATCAAGCTGCGACGCTTCATGGTGCGATCTCCGAGACCGATTTTTTTGAGGGGCAGATGAGTGACGTTACTGAGGTGATAGCAAGGGCTGTGCCGAACTCATCCACCCCGCCCAGGCCAGGGTCATACCAATGTGCGAATCGAACGGGTCGCACCAACGTGGCGCCCGATTGCGGTAATCGGGCACGACGGTGTGCTGTTGTGGTGCTCGGTGTTGTCGCTACTTATCTACCGGTCAGAAGTAGCTCTGCACTCTGAGAATGAAAGGGCCGGGCGCTGTGCTCAGGCATTCATTCAAGGAGTTGTCATGGCTATCAGATTGTCACGCGAAGAGCGAGCTGCCAGCTCAAACCGGGGGGCTACCCAGCTGCCACCCCTGAGCCCTGCGTTTCTGCATGAGGCAGATGCGGCTAACTGGGCTCATCAGGAAATTGGTCAACGACGAGACATTGAATACGGCGGGGTGATTGTGCGAGACCCTACCGGCCAGTATTTCGCGACTCGGCCGGTGGCGGGCAAGGGAATGCAGTTCGATTTACTGGCTGTGGTGGGTACCGGCAACGATGGCTACTATCTTCAACCACCGGGGTATACCTGCGTCGCGTCCTACCATTCGCATCCTGCGCAACATGAAAAGATGCTCCAGAGAAACCTCACCTTTGATGTACGCATGGCCAAGGCGGCTTTGGGGTTTCTCTCCGGTGCGGATTTTTATCGGGATGTGCATGATCGTAGTTTTTTCCCGTCTTCCTATCTCTCTGGACCGGACGGATCCCTGATCCGCCATACCCCTTCCGGATCCAGGGCGGAGTTCAGTTTCGCCCTTTGGGTCCAGGCCGGAAAACCACCCGACGATCCGGTTGGTGTGTACGGCGGCTATGATAAGTTCATCAAAAAGATCTCGACCTTCGGCTCGTTAAACTTAATTGTGCCGACCGCACTGTGGGGTGGCTCTCGCGGCAAAGTGCCGCCCGATTGGGTGGTTTTCGAACCTTTTTCCTCGTCGGCGGTGACCGAGCAGCCGCTGTTCACAGCGATCTTTCCTGAGGCGTCGTTGGCAGTGACGGCAGCGTTTTCCCCGCAGCCAGAGACGGTTGAATCGCGCATCGGCGTGGTGCTCAAGCACGTCAGCCAGGATCGTTACGTCGCAACCTTGGCATCGCCCGGTCTTGAACCCTTATTCACTCTCGATACGCTCTTTCCCAAGGGACCGGATGGGCGGCTGCAATTACCCGCTGAGTATCGCCTGGAAGCCCTCTATTTCAGTGAGGGGTCTGAAGTGAGTAGGGTTGCTGCTCGAGAAAACTGGCTGGTCAATGTGCTTTTCACACCGATGCAACTGGGGGCTGCCATCCGAGAGGGAAGCAGGACGTTGGCTCTTCAGGACCCGAAGCGTGGACTTTCCCTCTATATCAATACCCTGGATCAAGCGTTGCTCAAACTTAAAGTCCCTCAGGAGTATCTGGCGGCCGAGCTGTTTAAACGAAGCAGTGATGGGGGGATCAATGACAGCGGTGCCCAGGCCGAGATGGCCGCTGGCACCCTGACGCCACGCGACTTTTTGCGCAGGGTGATCGATGTCACGGACCTCTGGGTGGTTCGGGCAGGCCAGGTCTGGCGTGAGGTAGGGCGGGTGAATAAGCGTTCGGCGGTGTTGTCGACAGAGCACCCGATGACCTTGAGTGGTTCGTTTCTGTCATCTCGGGACGCTGCGTTGTACGCCCATGAGCAGATTGGCAACGCTCGAGCTCATTACTACGGCGGTTACGTGCTGAAGGGGCCCGACGGTCGTTTTGTAATCACCCTTCCCAAGCAAAGCTTCGGCAATCCATTTGCGTTCATGCTGTTTTTCCCCGTGGGTGAACAGGGCGCACTGATTCCTCCCGAACACTATGAGCTGTATGCACGTTATGGCTCTCATCCGGCGCCGTCCATGCTCGATCCTGACTGGGTAAAGCAGCGGCGGTGGACGCGGCAGGAAGCGCTGATCAACCTGCAGGTATTTTCCTGCGATGAAATGTACTCAACCCTCATTACCGGGCGGGTGGCTTACCTTTCCGGAGCGCAGGATTGTTTACTGGAATACGCCCCGAACCATTCGTCCAATGAGGAGCTGCTACGGGAAGATCTAAACCCGTCTGCTGGAGAGCATGGGCTTGCACGTAAGCTGGATCGCGGCGTGCTAAGACCCGCTGATTGGGTCACGAGGTTAGCCGCTGCGGGCGAATTCAAGATTGTCCAGGGTAATTCGTTGTGGGGGCCGCGCGGGGTTGTCTACAGCGATTGGACGCCAGACTTTGACTATGCACCTAGAAGCGGCCCGCCTGACTACGTTACCTATGGTTCTTTATTCACAACCCTCAATGATGCCGCCCGCGACCTGCATAAGCGAGTGCATGGTCGCAACCTCGACGCGCAGGCCTGCTTTGCATTTATCCTCAAACGCAAAGGTCAGGAACAGTACGTTGCGACCGAGGCAGTGGGTGCTCTCTCCGCCGGCGACTTGTTCGACCTCGACACATTGTTTGCTCGAACGAGCCGTGACGAGTTTGTGTTGCCCGAAGGGTTTGAGCTACATGCCTTATTCAGGTCACAGCAATGGTCGCCGAAGTGGAACACTGTAGCGAATGCTTGGCTGACGTTGTATTTCGTCATGCCGAAAGTACTGTATTCCGCACTCTATGAAGCTCAGCGGAATCAAACACGCAATCTGCCCATCTTCTTTTCGACTCTGGACGGTGCATTGTTAAGTTTTCGCGCCTCTCCTATCGACGTGAAAGCCGGTGGTGAGGCGGACACCCTGTTAGCGCTGGCACAGACGCAGTTGGATTCTGGCATAAAGACACATTTCGACTTTGTCAGGCAGTGGGCAACCAAGGGCGAACTACAAGTGGTGCGTACCAGCCAGTGTTGGGATGAGGTCGGTATTGTCAGTAAAGACTGGGCTGGCTACAAAACCTTGACTGCACGCCGATTGAGCCCTGCGTTTGCCTCGGCTGATGATGCGGCCCGTCATGCCCTGAGCTCCATTGGCAACCACTTTCGCCGCGCCTATGGCGGCGTCATCCTCAAGCTGACCAGCGGTCTGTGCGTGGCCACTGAACCCCTGATACTGCCGCCGCGGGGGGTGTCACTGAATTGGATCTACCCTGATGCCAGCGTTGCCTCGGGGCTTTATCCTGGGGGGGGCACGATCATCGCTCGCTACCGCTCCCTACCCATTCAAGAAGTCCCCCTATTGCTGTCGGCCCTACAAAAATCGGTCTACCAAAGCATGATTCCCAGTGCTGTACTGGCAGAGCTGCTAGACAGAGAGGCGCATATCAAGCGCGAGTACGTTTTCGGAGCAAACGGGGCGATTCTCAGCTACGACCTGTCAGACTCTGAGGAGGAAAAGCTGCTGAATCGTAAGTTGCGTGCTCTCAACCCCGTCAAAGGTGATTTGGCCGACAACGACTATGAGCAGCAACTTCGCACGGGAGCGCTGTCACCGCAGGATTTCGTCAATGCAGTGGCCAAGGCTGGCCTCTTGCGGGTTGTTAAGGGAGATGCATTGTGGGGGTTTCCAAGGACACTCAAACCTGAGTTCGCGCTGAATCAATACATCATAAACCCATTGGAGGTGCGCAAAGTCGCAGCGGACTCACCGTGCAGTCCGATATTCACCCGTGCCCTTGATGCCGTCCGACACGTCCAGCTGGCTTGGAAACCACAGGCTCAAGTGGCGGTTGGTTATGTGCTGAAGGCATTCGGACGGGACCTTTACATGGCGACGTTACCTCTTGTCAGAGCGCAATTTGGCGCATTGGCATCCGTCTTTGCCGGCGACCAATTACCCCAGGGTTACCAGATGCATGGCTTGTACTTGTGCGCATCGACTGAAACGATTGCCCCGGCGAAAGACGAAATGGCCCGGTCCTTCTTCTCGCCTGTCACGATTGCGAAAGCGCTGATTTACATGACCAGCCCCCGTAATGGACTGACACTGCCGCTTTACCTGTTATGTGCCGACGGTGCGTTGCTGCGGTACAAGGTGCCTAAATCAGCTGCTGTGACGCAGTGGCAGAATGACCTGTACCACATCGCCGAAGGCGTGAATAAGGGCTACCTCTCAGTGCGGGACTACATACGTGAGTTGGCGAGCATTGGAGAGTTGGACATCCGGGTCACCAGCCCGACCTGGGGCCGCAAGGAGCTGGTCGGTGCCCTGTGGTCTCCCAATCGACTGCCGCACGATTTTGCTGACGACCCTTATTACCATTCATTCTGCGGTCCATGGTATTTCTATGCCGATGACGCCGCCCGGTACGCTCAGCGTATGCTTGCCCCCTTTGTTGATCGTTCGTATCTAGGGGCAGTCCTGGTGCCGCCGAGAGTTGGCGGGTTTGTCGCAATCGATCCCGTGGAGGAACGCCCCGGTTTTGGCGACAGTACGTTGGAAAGTTTGTTCTGGAAGGATCACGCCGGATTCGACGTGCCGGAGACCAATGTGCTGCGCAACTACAAGATTGCAGCGGTGCATGCCTTTTATAAGGCAATGCCCAGTACGCGCAGTCAGCTCCCGGTTGACATCAACCTGCTGGCTAATTTTGTCTCCAGTACTGACCTGGACAATTATCGTTCGGTCATACGCAGTAATTTACCTGACGCCAAGAGCATCTACCTGTCTTGCCGTCGGGGAGCGCTGCTCAAGTACGAACCTGCAATGACAGCAGAGGAAGCCGCTATGCTGCGCGCCTGGCCAGCGGCCACCCCCAGTGTGCTGGTGAGTCAGTTGCGGCGCATGGGCAACCTGTCAGTGCTGGTCACCGACGGCTTCTGGAACGCACTGGGGCCTTTGAGTGAACATTTGGAACCGGTGGGGATCGGGGCAAATGAGCCCTGGTACGGCCGCAACAAGGATGAGCTTTGATGAACACCCTTAACGCAGTTGCCTGAAACGCCTCATTTTGATCAGCGCCGGCGCATCAACCCGATAAAAAACAGCCCGCCAATCGCCGCGGTGGCCACGCCAATCGGCAAGTCTTCCGGGGCGATCAAGGTGCGTGCGGCGACGTCGACCCACACCAGGAACAGGCTGCCGAGCAGGGCACACACCGGCAATAGGCGACGATGCTCGGCACCGACAAGGCGCCGGGCAATGTGCGGCACCATCAGCCCGACAAAGCCGATGGAGCCGCTGATGGACACCAGCACGCCGGTCATCAGCGAGGCCACCAGGAATACCTTCAGCCGCACGTTGCGCGCATTCAGGCCCAGCGTCACGGCGGTCTGTTCACCGGCCATCAGCGCGTTCAAAGGCCGCGCCATGCCCAGCAGTACCAGCAGCCCCAGCAGCACCGTGGCCGTGGGGATTGCCAACAGCTCCCACCGCGCCAGGCCGAGGCCGCCAAGCATCCAGAACATCACCGCCGACGCCGCGCGATGGTCGCCCATGAACAGCAACAGGTTGGCCGCCGCCATCATCACGAACGACACTGCCACGCCACACAGCAGCAGGCGGTCGCTGTCCAGTCGCCCGTTGCGACTGGCCACCGCCAGCACCACCAGCATGCTCAGCAGCGCGCCGACAAAGGCGGCGATCGGCAGGGTCAGCAGCCCGACTATTTCGCCCACGTGCAACACCACGATCACTGCGCCGAGGGTGGCGCCCGACGTGACGCCCAGCAGGTGCGGGTCGGCCAGCGGATTACGCGTTACTGCCTGCAACACCGCACCGATCAACGCCAAGCCGGCGCCCACCAACGCGCCGAGCAACAGGCGCGGCACACGGATCAGCCAGACGATATGCGCCTGCCCGGCCGGCCAGTTCACCTCGCCGATGCCAAAGGCCTTGTGCACCACGATTCGCCACACCACGTCCACTGGCACACGCGCCGGGCCGAAGCCCAGGGACGTCACGCAGGACACCAGCAACACCAGCGCAAGCGCGGCAAGCAACCAGGCGTAGCGACGGGTGATCATTCGCCGTGGAACCCCTTGGCCAGGGTTTCTACCGCCAGTACGTTATCGATGCCTGGCGTCGCCTGTACGTACGGGATCACGATAAAGCGCTGGTTCTTGATGGCGTCCACCGCTTGCAGCGCGGGGTTATTCATCAGGAACGCCTGCTTCTGCTCGGCGGTGATTTCGCTGTAGTCGACGATCACAATCACCTGCGGGTTGCGCTCCACCACGGTCTCCCAGTTGACCCGGGTCCAGCTGGCGTCGATGTCATCGAGGATATTACGCCCACCGGCCGCCGTGATCAGTGCCTGGGGCATACCAAGGCGGCCGGAGGTCATGGCGCGGTCTTCGCCGCTGTCATAGAGGAACACCCGCGGTTTCTCGGCCGGCAGGTCCTTTTGCACCTCGGCGACCTGTGCCTGCATCTGCGCGATCAAGGCAGTGGCGCGGTCCTGCACGTCAAAGATTTTGCCCAGGTTGCGCAGGTCGTTATAGGTGTCGTCCAGGGTGGCAGCCGGGCGCTTCATCACGAAGGCGCACGACTCGGTCAACTCATACACGTTGATGCCCAGGGGTTGCAGGGTTTGCGGGGTCAGGTCGCCGCCCACGCGCATGCCGTAATCCCAACCGGCGAAGAAGAAATCCACATTGGCGTTGAGCAGGGTTTCCACCGACGGGTACTTGCTCGCCAGCTCCGGCAAACCCTCGAGCAGGTGTGCCATTTCCGGGGTCACCGACTTCCAGCCGGTGACGCCGCTGTAGCCGGCCATGTGCGGCTTGAGGCCCAGGGCGAGCATCATTTGGGTCATGTTGATGTCGTGGCTGACCGCGTGTTTCGGGGCTTCCTGGAAGGTCACGTCGCGGTTGCAGCTCTTGACGGTGACCGGGTAATGGGTGGCTTCGGCAAACGCCTCGGCGGCACTGAACAGCAAGGCAACGGCAAGCAGGGGGCGCAGGATCATGGTTGGGTTATCCAGGTGATTCGGGGGTAGCCGGACAAGGGGTGAGTGTCGATCAGCGCTTCGACGCCAAACACGTCGCGCAGCAAGGCGGCCGTGAGCACTTGATGCGGCGTGCCGCTGGCGACGATGCGCCCGTGGTTGATCACGTACAGGCGGTCACAGAATGCAGCCGCCAGGTTGAGGTCGTGGATACTCGCCAGGGTGCCGATGTTCAGGCGCTTGACCAGTCGCAGCAACTCCAACTGATAGCGTGGGTCGAGGTGGTTGGTGGGCTCGTCGAGGATCAGCAGTTGCGGTTGCTGGGCCAGGGCGCGGGCGAGGATCACACGCTGTTTTTCACCGCCCGACAGGGTGGCGAACCCATGGTCTTCGAACCCCTGCATGCCCACCGACACCAGCGCTTGCTGGACCAATTGCCGGTCCTGCAGTGTGTCGCCATCAAACAAACCCTTGTGGGGTGTGCGGCCCATGGCGACCACTTCATCCACCCGCAGGCCGAAGGCATCGGGAAACTCCTGCAGCACCACGGCAACCCGTTGCGCGCACCATTTCGCGCTTTGTTTCCACACATTCTGGTGTTCGAGCAGCACGTCGCCCTGCGCCGGTTTGCTGAACCGGTAGGCGCAGCGCAACAGGCTGGTCTTGCCGCTGCCATTGGGCCCGATCAGCCCGACGAACTCCCCGGCACCGACCTGCAGGCTGGCGTCACACAGTTGGAACCGGTGATGGCAGTGTTCATGCTCCGGAGGGGTCCAGGCCAGGTCGGTGAGGGTGAGTGAGCTCATCAGAAGGTGTAGTCCGCCGTGACGAAGAATGAGCGCGGTTCACCCAGGATCCACTGCTGGCCGTCGTTGTACTGGCTGACGGCATAGGTGCGGTCGAACAGGTTGTTCAACTGCAGGCCCAGGGTGGTGTTGCGCATGGCTTTCCACGACACAGTGGCATCGACCACGGTGTAGCTTGGCAGCGCGTTCTGGTTGGCCATGTCGGCATACCGTGCGTCGACGTAACGCACGCCGGCACCGGCGCGAATGTCGTCGGTCACGGCCTTGCTCAGCCACAGGTTGGCTGTGCGGCGCGGTACGTCCACCGGGCGGTTGCCGTCGCGGGACACTTGCACGCCGCCAACGTCCTGCGTGAAGTCGTCATATTGCGCGTGGACGATGGCCGCGTTGGCCTGCAACTGCCAGGCGTGTGGCAGTTGCAGGTCGAGGCTGGCCTCCAGGCCGCGTGACGATTGTTGGCCGACTTGCTGCTTGAGGTCCGGGTCGCCCGGTACGTCGGTGAGCAGTTTCTTCTTGACGATGTGATATGCCGCCAGCGTCCATTCGCCACGCTGGTCCCAGAAGGCCTGCTTGATGCCGATCTCGGTTTGCCTGGCGGTCGACAGGTCAAACTGTTGCTGGCTCGAGCTCAGGGAAATCAGGCCGCCGACGCCATCGGTGCTGGTCGCGTACTGGCCGTACACCGAGGTGTCCGGCGTGATCGCATAGACCAGGCCGGCCTTCCAGTTATTGCCGGTGAGGGTCTTGTCGGACTGGCTGCCGGTGCGCAGGTCATCGCGGTCGACGTGGGCGTAGTCGCGGCGGATGCCGGTGATCAACGACAGTTGGTCGGTCAGTTGCAGGCGGTTTTCCGCGAAGCCGGCAACGGTTTTGGTGGTGGTGGAGAACAGCGGGCTGAACGCACTCTGGCTATCGAATGCGGCGGGCGCCGGGTGATTGATATCGATCGGTTGCCCATCCGGCAGCACATCCTCGAACGGCGAGTTGCTGGCCAGGCGGAAGCGAATGCGGTTGTACTCCACGCCGGTCACGGTTTGGCTGTCGAGGCCGAACAGGGTGTGCTTGAAGGTGAAGGTCTGGCGGTCGCCCACCTGTTCCTGGTTGTGCTTGATGCCGAAGTTGCCGCTGCGGGTGAGTTGCCCATTGGTGAAGTTATAGTTCTCGGCGTTCTGCCAGCGCCGCTGGTTTTTCAGGTAGAACAACTCGTTGGTGGCACTGACGCTGTCGTTGATCTGCCACTCGCTGGTCAGGCGCGTCCACTGGTCGTTGTAGTGCTGGATGTCGTCACTGACGTTGTAGTTTTTGTCGCGCAGGCCTTTGTGCAACTGGCCTTTGATCAACGGGGTGCCGAAGTAATTTTGCGGGCGCTGGTCGCCATAGTCGCTGGCCAGGGTAAAGCTCAGGTTGTCTGCCGCCTGCCAGCGCAGGGCGCCGCTGACGAAGTCGCTGCTGGAGTCGCCATGGTCGATGAAACCATTGCTGCGCAGGCGATTGAGGTTCAGGCGATAGCTCAGGGTGTCGGTCAGCGAGCCTCCGCTGTCCAGGGCTTCTTGCTGGCGGTCATTGGAGCCGTAGCTCAGGCGGATGTGGTTTTCGATCTCGCCTTCAAACGGCTTTTTCGGCACGGTATTGATCACCGCGCCAGTAGCCCCTTCGCCGTACAGCACCGAGGCCGGGCCGCGCAGCACGTCGACGCGTTCCACCGACCAGGTGTCAACCGGGAACGTCGATGTCCCCATGCCCATGTACATGCGGTTGCCATCGTACAACTGCATCACCGAGCCCTGCCCGGTGAACCCACGGGCCGACAACGACGTACCTCCGTCACCCGGCGAACCGGTGCGGCTGATGCCGGTGGCGCGGGAAATCGCGTCCTGCACACTCACGTCGCTGCGTGCACGGATCTGCGCGCCGGTCTGGCTCTCGACACTGCCGGGGGTTTGCAAGGCCGCAAGGTTCAGGCGCGAACCGGCGGTGGTCGGGGTCTTTAGGTCGACGTGTTCGTCGTCCACGGCGGGTGCCGTGACGGGGCTGGCGGGCAGGGTCAGGGCCTGGGCGCTGTGATGCAGGGCGAGCAGGCACAGGCCGGACGCGAGGTACTTGTTCATCGGACGGAAAATCGCTTCTTCGAGGCAGCGCTCGCCGCTGGGCGCGGCGAGCTGAGGTATGCAGTAAGTGTTATAAGTTAACACTTCCTACGTCGTGGGCGAAAGCCCGCGTAAGACTACATAACGCCTCTATGTAGGGCATCTCGCCGACTTCATGTCGAACCTGAGGCAGATTCACGTTGCGCAAACAGCCGCGACACTACCAGGCGATCCAGCGCCCACACCACGATCAACGACGTGCCAACCAGTGGGAAAATGATCGCCAGGCCCAGCATGATCACCATCGCGGTCTTCCACTTGGGCAAGTCGTGGCGTATCGGCGGAACACCCAAGCCACCCGCTGGCCGCCGCTTCCACCAGATCACCAGGCCACTGACGGCACTGAGCAGAATCATCAGGCAGATCAGCAGCACGATCAGTTGATTGACCCAGCCGAACATCTTGCCTTCGTGCAGCATCACGCCGGTTTCGGTGGCCCGTGCCACGAGGTTGTAGTGCTCCCAGCGCACATCGGCCAGCACCTTGCCGGTGTACTGGTCCACGTGCAGGGTGGCGTCGTTGCGCGGGTCGTTGGCGAACACCGCGATGGTGAACACACCTTCTGCGGTGGTGGGAAAGGTGATGCTGTAGCCAGGCTCGACCTTGCGCGCGTTGGCCAGCTCGACCACCTGTTGCAGGCGCAAGGTCGGCGCGGCTGGCGCTGAATGCATCGCGCCGTGATTCATGTGCTCGGCATGGTCGCCAGACATTGGCATTGGCGTGTTTTCCATGGCCCAGGGCACCGTCTGCTGGGCTGCGGTGTTGAGCACCCGCGCCTGCTGGTCCGACTGTGGCACCTGGTTCCACATCGCCGCCGGGAAGGTGTTCCACAAGTCGGCGTACTGCTTGCCCCAGAAGCCGGTCCAGGTCATGCCACTGAGCAGCATCACCAGCAGCAGAGATGCGCCCCAGAAGCCAGTGACCGCGTGCAGGTCACGCCAGAACACCCGGCCACGGCTGCTGACTCTTGGCCACAGCACGCCCGCCGAGGATTTGCCGCGCGGCCACCACAGGTAGAGGCCCGACACCACCAGCATCACGCCCCAACCGGCGGCGAGTTCCACCAGCCGATCGCCGACGGTGCCAATCATCAACTCCCCGTGCAGCGCACGGGCGATGGCTTGCAGGTTGTATTTGGCGTCCTGTTCGCCGAGTACTGTGCCGCGGTAGGGATCGACGAACACCGTCACTTCGCGCCCGTCGTTGTGCATCACAAACTGTGCACTGCTGGTGGCGTCGGCCGGCGGCAAGTACTTGCTGATGGCAGCCTTGGGGTAGGCCGCCTGGGCGCGTTGCAGTTGCTCGTCGGCGCTCAGGGCGTGCTCGGCGGTCTGGACCTTGAGCAGGTCGCCGTACATCAGCGGGTCGAGCTGGGGTTTGAACAGGTAGATGATGCCGGTCAGGGCCAGCAGCACCATGAAAGGGGCGACGAAGAGCCCGGCGTAGAAGTGCCAGCGCCAGGCCAGGTTGTAGAAGGATATTTTTTGAGTGCTCATCAGGTGCTCCGCAAGGCTTGTTATTTATCCGGTCAGGACCTGTAGGAACCGGCTTGCCGGCGAGGGCGATCTAACCGACGCCATCGCCGGCAAGCCGGCTCCTACAGGGGGGCGTCAGAAGCTCATGTCGACTTTGGTCCAAAGGGTCCGGCCCGGCTCCTTGATGGCCTGCGGGTCATTGGCCGGGTAACCGAACCCGGCGTTGCCGGCCAGGTTCAGGTGCTCGGCGTAGGCTTTGCCAAACAGGTTGTCGACACCGGTGCTGACCTTGAAGTGTTTGTTGATGCGGTACGCCGCATTCAGCGAGAACACGCCAAAACCGCCGCTCTTGTCGAAGTCCTTGCCGACCACGTTGCCTTTGTTCTGGTCGATGCGGTTTTGTGCGGCGACCACACGCCACAGTGCGCCGGCACTCCAGTCGTCTTCGCTGTAGGTGAGGCCGAAACGTGCATCCAGTGGCGGCATTTGCGGCAGGGCCTTGCCGTCGCTGCTGTTCTTGCCCCAGGCGTAGGCGAGGGTGGCGTCGGCCTTCCAGTTGCTTGTCAGTTTGTACGCTGCGCCCAGTTCGCCGCCCATGATGCGGGCGTCGACGTTGCGGGCCTGGGAGGTGGTGCCCATCATTCCGGGCCGGTAGTCGAACAGGATGAAGTCCTGCACCCGACCGATGTAACCCGAAGCCCAGGCTTCCATGTTTTCGGCTTTGTACTGCGCGCCGAAATCGAGCTGGGTGGTTTTCTCCGGCTTCACGCCATCGAAGGCATTCACCGAGCCGGCCGCGCCGGTGTTGGGCGAAAACAGCTCCCAGTAGTCGGGGAAACGTTCCGAATGGCCCAGGCCTGCATAGAGGGTGGTGGGGCTGTCGGCCAGGTCGTGTTCATAACGCACGAAGCCCGAGGGCAAGGTGTCCGCGCGGGTGTTGTCAGCCGTCGGATTGGGACGTGTCATCATGCCGGAACCGGTGCTCTGCCGGAAATCCTTGGCCGAGGCGCGGTCCAGGCGCGCGCCAGTGATCAGCCGTTCGCGGTCGGCGGCGTACCAGGTCATTTCGCCAAACACACCATAGTTGTGGAAGTTGGCGTCCTTGACCCGTGGCAGGTCCTTGTAGGTATCGATGCCCATGCTGCTGCGCTGGCGGTGTTCGTTGGTCTGCGCATCCAGGCCGCTGATCAACTGCACATCGGCCCAGCGCCAGGTGGCCTTGATGCGCGCGCCGAGGGTGCGGCGGTCGACGTTGGAGGCCATCGGCCCGGCCATCATCCCGGTGCCCGAGGGCGTGCGCAGGCTGTAGTTGTCCATCACATGGTCGGCGTAGTTGTAGTAGACCTGGGCTTCGACCTTGTCGAGGACTTCGCCAATGTTGGATTTTTCGAAACGCAGCCCCAGGCTTTCGCGCAGGAACTGCGAACCATCCATGCCGCGCCCGGCGTATCGCGCTTCGCCATCGCCACGGCCGGCAGTGAGTTCCAGCAGGGTGTCGGCGTCGGGGGTGAAGCCGATCGCCACATCGCCATTCCACTTGTCGTAGCGCGAGGCAACCGTGTCGTGATTGCCGTCCTTGTAGTCATCGGCATGGGCCTGGTTGCCGATCACCCGCACGTATCCCAGCGGCCCGCCGGCGGCGGCATCAATGACTTTGTCGAAACGCCCGTTGGAGCCGGCCAGCACACTGGCGTTGAGCCGCGTGCCCAGCTCGCCGAACTGCTCCGGCTCGCGCTCGAACAGGACGGTGCCGGCCGACGCGCCGGGGCCCCACAGCACGGTTTGCGGGCCTTTGATCACGGTGAGCTTGTCGTAGGTTTCCGGCGAGATGTAGGAGGTGGGGGCGTCCATGCGGCCAGGGCAGGCACCGAGCATCATGCTGCCATTGGTGAGGATATTCAGGCGCGAGCCGAACATGCCACGCAGCACCGGGTCGCCATTGGTGCCGCCGTTACGCACCAGGGCGAAGCCGGGGATGGTCTTGAGATAATCGCCACCATCGCTGGCGGGCACCGGTTGGCGCGGGTCTTTCGGGTTGGTGATCACGGTCAGCGGTGAGCTGGGGGCGATCGCGGTAATGACGGTGGGGCTCAATTCATTTTCGTCGGCGTGAGCCAATGGAGCCAGCAGTGCGCCGCACAGAACGGCGAACACGGGAGTACATCCCAAACGGGTGTCAACAGAAAACCTGGACATGACAAATTCCATCAATCATTCGTAAACAACACGGCCAGCAGCCTGCGGCTGTCTGTCTAAAGTCGGCCGGGGTGAAGTAACGGTGTGAAGTGCTTACGAGGCGATGGGCGGGGCGCGGCTGCGGGCGCCGGGGAAGATGCTTTGCCGGGCATGGCCCAGGCGCGTGGCGGGGGTGAGGGCGTTGGCCGGTGGCGGGCTGCCCAGGGTAAAGGTTGAAATGCCGCCGGGCAGGGCTGGGCAGCTATAGAGCAGGTCACAATAGCCGCACTTGGACCAGAGGGCGTGGTGTTCGTCAGGGGCTTGCTTGTGATGGGTTGCGCCGTGCTCCATCGGCATGTCCATGGACATGGACATACCGGCGTGATGATCCATCGGCATCGCTTGGGAAATCAGCGGACCGATAAAAATCATCAGCATGGCGAACAGGCTGATCCAACTGCCGCTTCTCAGGCGGGAGTATGGAGATAACCTGGCGCGAGGGGCGCCCATCGGGAGTCTACCTACTGGGCGTGCTTATGCTCGTGGGTGGCCATTGGCGGCGTTTTTTGCACGCTGACTTCCACCTCGACCTTGCCGGCTTTCTCGAAGGTCAGGGTCAGCGGGAATTGCTTGCCGTCGGCCAACAGGCTGCGGTCTTTGAGGCCGAGCAGCATCACGTGGTAGGCCATGGGCGCGAAGGTCAGGTCACCCTTGGCCGGTACGGCGACGCTGGGCACTTGCTGCATCTTCATCAAGTCGCCCTGCATGACGTGTTCATGCAGCTCGGCCTTTTCCGCCACTGGCGTTTCGACGCTGAGCAGGCGGTCCGGGGATTCGCCGGTGTTATGAATCACAAAATAGGCAGCGACAGTCGGCGCATTCGGCGGCAACTCCTGGGACCATGGTTCGCTGACCACTAGGTCACCGGACTTGTAGTCCTCGGCATTGGCAGCACTGAACACCGGCAGCAGCAACGCAGCCAGAAGCAGGGAAGATTTGAGCATGGCAGTTCTCCAGAACGGTTCTAAACGCAGTTCACTTGCGAAGAAAATCAGACCGTTGGAGAGGCGCGGGGGTTGAGACTTGGCCATTGCTGGCGCGGGGTAGGTTGCTGGAGCGCAGACGGCGTCAGGTGCTGGAACGCGTCGAACCGCGTCACATACAACTGCGGCACATGCCGCGGCAACGCCACCAACGGCGCCGAGCCCGAGCAGCACCAGCAATGCTGCATGGTGGAGTGATCGTCCTGCTGCGGCGCCGGAATCTCCAGCTGGCCCAGGGCGATGGTCTTGAGCGTGACGCCATTGGAGGAACAGAAACTGCCCCACAGCAACTGCTGCACCGGGTCCTGGGACTGTTGCATCGCACTGGCCATCGGCATGGCAAAGGCGTTGAACAGCACTGCGAGGCAGGCGATCCAGGCGATTGCGAAACGTTGACGGGCCATGGCGGACAATCCGTAGGGTTAAACGATCAGGGGGGTATTTAGCCTGATCGTAGGGGATAAGTAAAAACAGGGCATGTGGTTTGGTGTCGCAGTGCCAGTGGTTGAGGATAGACGGGAACTGAGAGGTTGCCGATATCAAGGACAACGCGGTGCTAAATGTGGGAGCGAGCAAGCCCGCTCCCACAGGGGATAGTCGTCGTTCAGAAAACGGTGATTGTCTGCAGCACCGCGGCCACGCTGGTGAATTCTTGATCTACGGCTGCCAACACCGGCCGCTCCAACACCAACACCGGCACCCCAAGCTCCCTTGCCACTTCCAGCTTCGGCTCCGTCGCGGTGCTGCCGCTGTTCTTGCTGATCAACACATCAATGCCACGCCGTGCGAACAACGCACGCTCATCTTCGATCAAGAACGGCCCACGCGCGCCGATCACTTCACAGCGCTCGCTCCCCGGATACACATCCAACGCGCGCAGTGTCCAGAACTGCTCCGGCGGGATTTCATCAATGTGCTGCAACGGCTCGCGGCCAAGCGTGAACAGCGGACGCTTGAAGGGTTTAAGCGCTTCAATCAACGAGGCCCAATCACTGACCTCGCGCCAATCATCTCCCGTCTGCGGCTGCCACGCCGGTCGGCGCAAGGCCCAGCAAGGCACGCCGCTCAACTGCGCAGCCTCGGCCGCATTTCGGCTGATCTGCGCCGCGTACGGATGGGTCGCGTCGAGAATCAGGCCAACCCCCTCATCCCGAACAAACTGCGCCAAGCCCTCGGCCCCGCCGTAGCCGCCCACTCGCACCTGGCACGCCAGGTCAGTCGGCACGCGCCCAACACCGGCCAAACTGTAGATATGTTCCGGGCCCAACGTACGGGCAATGGCCAGCGCTTCAGTCACACCGCCCAACAGCAAGATGCGTTTCATAGCGGCTTGACCACTTCCAGCAAGGTAATCGGCAACGCCTGGCGCCAGGTATCGAATTCCCCCAGCGGCTGGGCCTGCGCCACATGGACGCGGGTCAACTCGCCGCCATGTTGCGCACGCCAGTTCATCAAGGTCATTTCACTTTGCAGGGTCACCGCATTGGCGACCAGGCGGCCACCGGGGCGTAGATGTTGCCAGCAGGTCTCGAGCACGCCGTCGCGGGTGACGCCGCCGCCGATGAAGATGGCGTCCGGTGCCTCCAGGCCGCTTAAAGCCTCGGGCGCTTTGCCGCGAACCAGTTGCAGGCCAGGCACGCCCAGGGCGTCGCGGTTGTGTTCGATCAGGCCTTGGCGACCTTCATCCGCTTCAATCGCCAGCGCTCGGCAACTCGGATGAGCGCGCATCCATTCAATACCAATGGAGCCACTGCCCGCGCCCACGTCCCACAGCAGTTCGCCAGGCATCGGCGCGAGGCGGGCGAGGGTCATGGCGCGCACGTCGCGTTTGGTCAGTTGACCGTCGTGTCTGAACGCCGAATCGGGCAGGCCAGCTAGACGTGACAGGCGCACGGCCTGCGGGTCAGACATGCAGTCGATGGCAACCAGATTCAAATCGGCGATTGGCGCGTGCTGCCAATCAACAGCCAGCCCGTCGATGCGCCGCTCGTCCGCGCCACCCAAATGTTCAAACACGCTCAAGCGGCTCGGCCCAAACCCGCACGAAGCCAACAATGCGGCAATCAACGCCGGACTGCGACCGTCATTGCTCAACACCAACAAGCGCACGCCACTGGCCAGATGCGCATTCAGCGCCGCCAGCGGCCGGGCGACCACGGACAGCGTCACCACTTCCTGCAACGGCCAGCCCAACCGCGCTGCCGCCAACGAGACCGACGACGGTGCGGGCAAGATCAGCAACTCTTCAGCGGCCACCTGCCGTGTCAGACTCGCGCCCACGCCATAGAACATCGGGTCCCCACTGGCCAGCACACACACCGGCTCGCCGCGCCGCGCCAGCACCGGTTCCAGGGAAAACGGGCTCGGCCATAACTCCCGCTCGCCGCGAATACACACCGGCAACAGGTCCAACTGGCGCTGACCCCCTATAATCCGCGTGGCGCGCAACAGGGCATGCCGGGCATTTCTGCCCAGCCCATTGAAGCCGTCTTCACCGATGCCTACAACCGTCAGCCAGGGCGACATATGGATTCCTTGAGCGACATCCGACGGGCAGGCTTTTCATGCCGCCGGACAAAGCAGGCATAATACCGCGCCTTTACCTGTGAACCGGTAGCCCCGTGAACCCAACGCCCGCTGTGAATACCTTGCGCCCCTCGGCTTGTCCGGGGTTGCTGCGTATCGTCCAGGCGTTGGATGGCGGGATTTGCCGGATCAAACTGGCCGGTGGTTCGATCACCAGCGAGCAAGCCCATGCGGTGGCGGACGCGGCCCAGGCTTACGCGGGCGGGGTGATCGAGGCGACCAACCGCGCGAACCTGCAGGTTCGCGGGATCGGCGCCGAAGAGGGCGCCTTGATCGCCAAGCTCCTGGCCGCAGGCCTGGGCCCCAGCAACGCGGCCGGTGACGATGTGCGCAACTTGATGCTCAGCCCCAGCGCCGGCATCGACCCGCAGATGCTGTTCGACACCCGCCCGCTGGCCGATGAAATCCTCGCCACCCTGCAAACCCATCCGCGTTTCCATGAGCTGTCGGCCAAGTTCGCGGTGCAACTGGATGGCGGTGAAGCCCTGGCGATGCTCGAACATCATCATGACGTGTGGCTGTCGGCCTTCGTACGTGATGGTGAGACGCTCCTGGCGTTTGGCCTGGCCGGTTGCCCAGGGCTGGATGCACCGTTGGCGGCCGTGCCGTTGGCGCAGGGCCATGCGCTGGTGGTGGCGGTGCTGGAGGCGTTTCTTGACCTCGCCACCCCGGAACAAACCCGCATGCGTCATCTGCCTGTGGATAACTTGCTGAGCCGTCTGCACCTGAAGCTACTGCCGGTTGACGGCTTCAAGCGCCCGCCCAGCGGCGCTTTGATGCACCTTGGGACTTATCCACAGTCGCAACAGAATCAGTTTTACGTTGCTGCGGTCGCCCCCTTGGGCCGCTTGGACGCGACGATGCTCAGGGGGGGCGCGCAACTCGCCAGCGAGTACGGCGACAGCACGTTGCGCTTCACCCCTTGGCAGGGCGTGCTGCTGCCCAACGTCGAAAAGCCTCACGCCGTGACCGAGCGCCTGGCGCAACTGGGCTTTCTCTGCTCGGTCGACCAACCGCTGGCGCGCATGACCGCCTGCACGGGCTCCAGCGGCTGCGGCAAAGGCCTGGCCGACACCAAGGCGGACGCCCAGCAACTGGCCGCGCTGGACCCAGGCGTCGATGTGCACCTGTCCGGCTGCCCACGTTCCTGCGCCGCTGCGCACGTTGCGCCGGTGACCTTGCTGGCAGTGAGCCCCGGTCACTACGACCTCTATTTCCGCGATGCAGCCCACCCAGGTTTTGGCCGGCTGCACGCGCGCACCCTTTCTATTGAAGCGACGGGCGCCTTGCTGCGCGCTCGCCCACGGAGCAACACCGATGATTGATTACATCCGCGACGGTCAGGAGATCTACCGCAACTCCTTCGCCATTATTCGCGCGGAAGCCAAGTTGGACCGCATTCCGGCCGACCTGGAAAAACTCGCGGTGCGCGTGATTCATGCCTGCGGCATGGTCGAGGCCATCGACGGCCTGCAGTTCTCCGAAGGTGCGGGCAAGGCCGGGCGCGATGCGTTGGCCGCTGGCGCGCCGATTCTGTGCGATGCGCGGATGGTCTCCGAAGGCGTGACCCGCGCGCGCCTGCCAGCCAACAATGAAGTGATCTGCACCTTGCGCGACGACAGCGTGCCGCAATTGGCGCAGGCGTTGGGCAACACCCGCTCCGCCGCCGCGCTGGAGCTGTGGCGCCCGCACCTCGAAGGCAGCGTGGTGGTGATCGGCAACGCGCCGACCGCCTTGTTCTACCTGCTGGAAATGCTCGACGCCGGCGCACCGAAACCGGCGTTGATCCTCGGCTTCCCGGTGGGTTTCGTCGGCGCCGCCGAGTCCAAGGCGATGCTGGCCGCCGACAGCCGTGGCGTGCCGTTCGTGATCATGCAGGGCCGCCTGGGTGGCAGTGCCATGGCCGCCGCCGCGGTGAATGCCCTGGCCACGGAGGTCGAATAATGCAGGCTCGCGGACGTTTGATCGGCCTGGGCGTGGGCCCCGGTGACCCGGAACTGATTACCCTCAAGGCCCTGCGTCTGCTGCGCGAATCGCCGGTGGTGGCGTACTTCGTGGCCAAGGGCAAGAAGGGCAACGCCTTCGGCATCATCGAAGACCACCTGGTGCCGCAACAGACCCTGATGCCGCTGGTGTACCCAGTGACCACCGAGGTATTGCCGGCACCGATGTCCTACGAGCAAGTGATCAGCGATTTCTACGATGCTGCCAGTGTTGACGTCGCCGCGCACCTGGATGCCGGCCGCGATGTGGCGGTGATCTGTGAAGGCGACCCGTTCTTCTACGGCTCCTACATGTACCTGCACGACCGTCTCGCCGAGCGCTACGACGCCCAGGTCATCCCAGGTGTGTGTTCGATGCTCGGCGGTGCCTCGGTGCTCGGCGCGCCGCTGGTGTATCGCAACCA
Organism: Pseudomonas sp. AC112; assembly: GCF_979253545.1. NCBI lineage: Bacteria > Pseudomonadati > Pseudomonadota > Gammaproteobacteria > Pseudomonadales > Pseudomonadaceae > Pseudomonas > Pseudomonas sp. AC112. The sequence goes on along the minus strand of NZ_CEEDCM010000001.1, from coordinate 1,560,433 downwards.
GAGCCTGTCGGTGCTCTCGGGCGTGCTGCCCCATGAGGACCTCAAGCGCCGCCTGGCGGACGCCGACGCAGCAGTGATCATGAAGCTGGGCCGCAACTTCCCCAAGGTGCGCCAGGTGCTGGAAGAGCTCGGCCTGGCCAAGCGTGCGTTGTATGTAGAGCGCGCGACCATGGCCAACCAGAAAATCGTACCGCTCGACGAGGTGGAGCCGATGTCTTCGCCATACTTCTCGCTGATCATCGTGCCCGGTGAACGGTGGCAAGGTTGATGAGCCCGGCGATTGTCATCCTCGGCCAGGGTAGCCTGGCCACTGCGCGCAAGATCCAGCAGGTGTACCCCGGTGCGCTGATTCACGGCCTGGCCGGGCGCGTCGACGGCGCAGACCAGGCTTACAGCGAGTTCGGCGCAACCCTGCGCCAGCTCTATCAACAGGGCACGCCGCTGATCGTGCTGTGCGCCGCCGGCATCGTGATCCGCACCCTGGCGCCGCTGTTGCTGGAAAAAGGCGAAGAGCCTGCCGTGCTGGCCGTGGCCGAAGACGGCAGCGCGGTGGTGCCGTTGCTGGGGGGGCTGGGTGGCGTGAACGTCATGGCGCGGGAGATTGCCGCTGCGTTGGACGTGGCTGCTGCGATTACCACCAGTGGCGAGCTGCGTTTCGGCACCTGCCTGCTCAACCCGCCCAAGGGCTATGAGTTGGCCGATCTGGAACTGGGCAAGCGCTTCGTCTCGGACCTGCTGGCCGGCGAAAGCGTGCGCATCGAAGGCGCGGCGCCATGGCTGGACCAGGCCAACCTGCCCCAGGATCAACAGGCACGCCTGGCGATTCACGTGGGCAGTGCCGAGCGCACACCCGCCGCCAATGAATTGCTGATCTACCCGAAGAACGTCAGCGTGACCTGCCAGCCCGGTGCTCACCTGGCAGTGCGCGTTCGCACGGCATTGCATGAGGCCGGCATCGCCGTGCAATCCCTGGCGTGCCTGCTGGCCAGTGATACGCAGATGGCCGAAGCGTCGCTGCATGAGGCGGCGTTGGCGCTGGGCGTACCGTTGCGGTTTGTCAGCACCCGCCAAGAGGCCGATATCGTGATCGATGTCGCTGAGCAGCCGTTGGACCTGTCGCAAGTCGGACGTCTGCGTGGCCGCCTCGCCGTTATCGGCCTGGGTCCTGGTGCGGCCGAATTGATGGTGCCTGCGGTGAAGGCTGAACTGGCACGTTGCACCGACGTGCTCGGCTACGAAACCTACGTGCGCATGGCCGGGCCGTTCCGCGATGATCAGGTGCAGCATTGCACCGATAACCGCGAAGAAATGCAGCGCGCGCGCCATGCCTTCGAACTGGCGGCCCAAGGTCGCTCGGTGGTGGTGGTGTCGTCCGGCGACCCTGGCGTATTCGCCATGGCCGCTGCGGTGATCGAGGCCTTGCACGAGTCCGACGACCCGGCGTGGCATCAGGTCGACCTGCAAATCCTGCCCGGTGTCTCGGCCTCCCTGGCCACGGCTGCCCAGGCGGGCGCTCCGTTGGGCCATGACTTTTGCGTGATGTCGCTGTCGGACAACCTCAAGCCTTGGTCGATTATCGAAAAGCGCCTGGACCTCGCGTCCCAGGCCGACCTGGCCCTGGCGTTCTACAACCCGATCTCGCGTTCGCGGCCATGGCAACTGGGGCGCGCCCTGGAAATCGTCGCGCTGCATCGCACGCCGCAAACACCGGTGGTGCTGGGTCGCGATATCGGGCGCCCGGGGCAGACCTTGCGTGTGACCACGCTTGGGCAACTGACGCCGGAGCAGGTGGACATGCGCACCATGGTGCTGATCGGCTCCTCCACCACCTGCACCTTCCCCCGTGCCGGTGGCGGTGAGTGGGTGTACACGCCGCGCTGGTACGGCGAGAAACCCGCCTCCTGAAAACGACCGGTTGGCTGCCTGAAAGCGCCGAATGACCCAGGGATTTTCCTGATGTTGTTCGGCGCTTTTTCTTTTTATTGCGACGAAATCCGGAAGCTCGCCTGGCGCCCTGCGTGATTGCTGGGCGCCAGGGTTTGATACGCGGCGCCAAGGGATTTTTATCGTCTGGAAAACCCGTCGGGCAGTGGACTAGGGTGGGTTATAAGCCTCGAGTTGGGGTGCTTGTGGAGAATCAAAATGGAGCGACATCACAGACGGATCAACAGTACAAAAAGGCGCAAGTTGATTGCCGCCTACAAACTGCCGGGAGCGCCTGGCGCGCAGAAGGCTGTGCCGTTGGACACCGAAGACGACTTCAACGCGGCGGTGGTCAACAACAGCGTGATTTCCTTTGCCGAAGGCCTGTCCGGCATGAACCGCGAATACATCCGTAAAAGCTATCTGCTGGCCAGCAGCTATGTCAGCGATGTGTTGAACGTGCACCGGGGTACCGAGGATTGGTACGACGAGTTCATCAAGGTGATGGTCAGCCTGGGGTGGTTGCCGGTACGCAGCAGCTTCGAGCGGGTGTCACGCTCGGGCAAGGGCCTGACCGTGCAATTGGCCGCGCTGAATCTCATCGCCGGCCTGCTGGCGTCGACGTCGTTGACCGCGCCACTGCTGACCCTGCTGCCAAAGCTGGCGGCTGATGCGTTGGAGGCATTGAAGCAGACGCCGGCGTCTTTCGAGTTGTTCAAACGCAACAGCGCCGTGCACCAGGGCGGTGATTTCGGCCTGGCCTCCTGTGCTGAAACAGACGGGGAGCTGATGATGGTGCTGGTGACCTACAGCACCCATGGCGTGAGCAAACAGGTGGGGTTGCCCTTCCTGGAGTGGGACAGTTCTTCGTTCGAGGCCTTCAGCGGGCAGACGTGCCTGGTGCTGAATACCTCGGTGGTCAACGAAAAGACCCTGCAACTGATGCGCGAGAGTGCGGGGGACAAGGTGCAGCTGGCGATTGCCAAGTACCGGATTTAGGGCACCAGGTAGCCGCGTACGCCGGTAAAGATGATTTGCGCGGCCAGGGCGCACACGAACAGTCCCATCAAACGGCTGACAATCTGCAAACCCTGGTCGCCGAGGATGCGTTCGATACGGTTGGACAGGTACAGCACCACGCCCACCGTAAGGCTGGCCAGGGCAATGCTGAGGATGGCAGTGATCTTGTCGTCCCAGTGTGGCTGGCTCACGCCCATCACCAACAGTGCGCCGATGGTGCCGGGGCCGACGGTGAGGGGAATGGTCAGCGGCACGATGGTCACGTCTTGCTGCACGTTGTCGGTTTGTACCGCCGACTTGCCCTGGGCCATGCCCAGGGCGGAGATGAACAGCACACTGCCGGCGCCGATGCGGAAGGCGTCGACGGTGATGCCAAACACGCTGAAAATTACGCGGCCGAACAGGTAGAGCAACACGCTTGAAACCAGGGTCGCCAGCGCCACCTTCCACGCCAGCCGCCGCCGCTCTTTGCTGGAGTAGCCACGGGTAAGGCTGATAAAGCAGGACAGCACGAAGAATGGGCTGTAGAGCACCAGCATTTTCAGGTAGACGCTGAATAACACGTGGAGCATGGGGGACGGCTCGCGATGGGAGAAGTGTGTCGAGTCTATCAGGCGCCACAGATCAAATGGGGGCGCGGGCTTGTTGTGGTGAGTGGGGCAAGCCCGCTCACCACAACAAGCCAGCTCCTACGGGAGGTCGTGTTTCAGGTCAGGAGGGCGCGTGTTCTGGGCGCTGTTGGCGCTGCGCCACCCAGAACTCCACCAGCTCGCGCAACTGCGACAACTCCACCGGCTTGGCCATGTGCCCATCCATTCCGGCCTGGCGTGCGCGTTCTTTATGTTCCGACAGAATGTGCGCCGTCAACGCCACCACCGGGGTGCGAATGCGCTGGTGGCTGACTTCCCATGCACGCAGTTGCTGGGTGGCCGAGAAGCCATCGAGGATCGGCATTTCACAATCCATCAACACCAGGTCATAGCGCTGGGCCTTCATCGCTTCCAAAGCTTCTTCGCCGTTGCTGGCGGTGTCCGGGTTGAGGTTGAGCTTGCCGAGCATGCCGCGGATCACCTTGGTGGAAATGCTGTTGTCTTCGGCCACCAGGATACGGAAATCGCTGGGCACGGTGACGGCCGCCGGGGCGTTGAGGACCGGGCGTGGCGGGATGTTGCCTTTGCTGCGCTGGGTCAGTTCGTCGGCCAGGGTGGTCTTGAGCGTGTAGCCGGCCACGGGCTTGGCGAGGATGCGCTTGATCCCGCAATTGCGCGCGATGATCTTGCTCGGCGCATTACTGATGCCGGTGAGCATGATCAGCAGGATGTCATGGTTCAGGCTCGGGTCTTCCTTGATCTTCGCTGCCAGTTGCATGCCGGTCATGCCGGGCATGTTCTGGTCCAGCAGCACCACGTCGAAGTAGTCACGCAGGTGCGCCTTGGTTCGCAGCAACGCCAGGGCTTCCTTGCCCGAGGGCACCGCGCTCACGTTCAGTCCCCAGGCCGAGCACTGTTGCACCAGCACTTTGCGGCAGGTGTCGTTGTCGTCCACCACCAGCACCCGTGCGCCTTTGAGTGGGCCGTCGAGGTCGGAGGTCGGGTGTTCCAGGCGTTGCGGGTCCAGCGGCAGGGTCAGCCACAGGGTGCTGCCCTGGTGGCTGCCGCTCTTGATGCCGAACTCGCCGTTCATCAACAGGATCAATTGGCGGGCGATGACCAGGCCCAGGTGACCGTTCAGGCGGGTGGCCGAGAAGAAATTCTTGCTGTGCAGTTCGCTGTGCAGCAGGGCGTCGCGCTCGGCCGCTTCCATGGGCAGGCCGCTGTCTTGTACGGCAATGCGCAAGCGCGGCTTGGTGCTGCGGTCATCGAGGGCGACGACGATCAGCACTTCGCCCTCGTCGGTCTTTTGCAAGGCGTTTTCCAGCAGGCTCAACATGGCCTGACGCAGGCGTGTCGGGTCGCCACTGATCACGCGAGGCACCTGGGGCTGGATAAAGCTGATCAGCTCGACGTTCTGCTGCTCGGCCTTGGCGCGGAAGATACTCAGGCAGTCTTCGATCAGCGCATTGAGGTCGAATTGCACGTCGTCCAATTCGATCTGGCCGGACTCCAGCTTGGAGATATCGAGGATTTCGTTGATCAGCGTGAGCAGTTCGTTGCCGGCGCTGTGGATGGTCTGCACATAGTCGCGCTGCTTTACCGACAGCGGCGTGCCCAGCAGCAGCTCGGTCATGCCCAGCACGCCGTTCATGGGGGTGCGGATCTCATGGCTGATCTTGGCCAGGAACTCGGCCTTGGCGGCGATCTCGGCGTTGCTCGCCGCCAGGTCGCGGCTGAGGCTGAAGCGTGCCTCGACAATTGCGCGCTGGCGTTCGCCCAACGCCAGGCTCATCAACAGGCCGCTGAGGCAGATAAAGGCCAGCAGCGTGACGATCAGGCCCTGGGGCGAGACCATCGTCAGGCCCAGCAGCGCCGGCAGGATGATCAGCGTACCGATGTTGAACACCACCATCGCTGCCACGAACAGGCGTGCCGGGCGGTAGCCTTTCTGCCAGTGATAGGCCGAGATAAACAGCATGCTCAAGCCCGCCAGGGCCACCAGGGCGTAGGTGATGATGTTCAGCGGCAAAGTGTTGACGAACAACAGCAGCAGGCCGCACAGCACGATGAACAGGATGTCGGCCATCAACAGTTTGTTCAGCGGGTGCGGGCCCAATGGCATGAAGAAACGGTAGGCAAACATCAGCCCGCACGGTGCGGTCAGCAGCAGCGCCAGGTAGGCGCCGGGGGTCTGGATCGCATGCCAGTTCGGCAGCCACGGGCCCACCAGGTTGAGCAGCAGTGCCAGGCTGAGCATCAACAGCACTTCGCAGGCCGCCAGCCACAGGCTGCTGCGCGAGCGGTGGTAGGCGAAGCGCGTCAGGTTGTGCAGGATCAGCATCAGCAGGCAGCCGAACAGCAGGCCGTAGATCAGCGTCTGGGTCTGGTCGGCGGCGGCGAGCACGGCCGGTTCCAGGGTGATGTAGGGGCGCAGTTCGTGCTCCGAGACCAGGCGCAGGTAGACCTCGAGGGGCTTCTGGCTCTGGGGCATCGGTAGCATGAAGTCACTGCTGGGCAGCGGCCGCTCAGCCTGGGGCTGGCGTGTGCCGGTGCTTTGCTGTTCCACCAGGGTGTCGCCGTCCAGGACATAGAGGCTCAGGTGTGACAGGTCCGGGGCGAATACCCGCAGCACTTGTTCGTGCTTGCCGGGTTGCAGTTTGAAACGTACCCACAACGCACCGTCCGGTTCCGCGGCGGTAATGCGGTCCAGTTCGATGGGGCTGAATTGATTGGTGTAGCGCGAGGAACGGATGTCGCTCAGTTGCAGGTCGGCCTGTTCATCAAGCAATACTGCCCAGCCACTGCCTTGCGCGGCGGCCTGGGCCGGGAGCAAGCAGAGCAGTGTCAGCAAGCTGACAGTAAAACCTATGGCGATCCTGAGCCAGCGCACGGCGAAATCCCTTCGTAGGTTGATGCACGGGTTAACTATGCGCGGGTAGGCCTGCATACGGCAAGGGCCAGAGGCCCTTGCCTAGCCGAACGGATAGCTACTGACGGCGGCTGCTTAGCGGTTCTCGCCCCGTTCACGGGCGATGGCGCGGTAGCCGATGTCCTTGCGGTAGAAACAGCCGTTCCAATCGATCTTCGCCGCCAGCTTGTACGCTTGTTGCTGCGCGGCGTCGACACTGGCGCCCATGGCGGTTGCGCACAACACGCGGCCACCGGCGGTCACGACCTTGCCATCCTTGAGCGCGGTGCCCGCATGGAACACCTTGCCTTCCAGCGCAGCCGCGGCGTCGAGGCCTTCAATGACATCGCCCTTGGCGTAGTCGGCAGGGTAACCACCGGCCGCCAGCACAATGCCGACGCTCGGCCGTGGGTCCCACTGCGCTTCAACCTTGTCCAGGGCCTGGGCCAGGGCGGCTTCCACCAGCAGTACCAGGCTCGACTGCAGACGCAGCATCACCGGCTGGGTTTCAGGATCGCCGAAGCGGCAGTTGAACTCGATGACTTTCGGGTTACCGGCTTTGTCGATCATCAGGCCGGCATACAGGAAGCCGGTGTACACATTGCCTTCATCGGCCATGCCGCGCACGGTCGGCCAGATCACCAGGTCCATCACGCGCTGGTGCACGTCGGCGGTGACCACTGGGGCAGGGGAGTAGGCCCCCATGCCGCCGGTGTTCGGGCCGGTGTCGCCGTCGCCGACGCGTTTGTGGTCCTGGCTGGTGGCCATCGGCAAGACGTTCTTGCCGTCGACCATCACGATGAAGCTGGCTTCTTCGCCGTCGAGGAACTCTTCGATCACCACGCGTGAACCGGCGTCACCAAAAGCGTTGCCAGCGAGCATGTCGCGCACGGCGTCTTCGGCTTCCTGCAGGGTCATGGCGACGATCACGCCTTTGCCGGCGGCCAGGCCATCGGCCTTGATCACGATCGGCGCACCTTTTTCACGCAGGTAAGCCAGGGCCGGCTCGATCTCGGTGAAGTTCTGGTAGTCGGCGGTCGGGATCTTGTGGCGGGCCAGGAAGTCCTTGGTGAATGCCTTGGAACCTTCCAGCTGGGCCGCACCGGCGGTTGGGCCGAAGCAATCCAGGCCACGGCTGCGGAACAGGTCCACGACGCCGGCCACCAGCGGGACTTCCGGACCGACGATGGTCAGGGACACATTCTTTTCAGCAAAATCTGCCAACTGCTCAAGGGCCAGCACGTCGATCGCGACGTTCTCGCACTTGGCTTCAATGGCGGTGCCAGCGTTGCCGGGGGCCACGAACACTTTCTGGACGCGCGGGTCCTGGGCAACTTTCCAGGCCAGGGCGTGTTCACGGCCACCGCTGCCAATGATCAAAACATTCATTTCAAAAACCTCGGATGACGCAAATTCTTGGGAACACTGTGGGCGCTTTTCTGTGGGAGCTGGCTTGCCTGCGATGCTGGCGCCTCGGTGTAACAAGCACCGAGGTGATGCTATCGCAGGCAAGCCAGCTCCTACAGAAACCAGTGCCCAACAGGCAATGTTGGATCAGTGGCGGAAGTGGCGCATACCGGTGAAGACCATGGCGATGCCGGCTTCATCAGCAGCGGCGATCACTTCAGCATCACGCATCGAGCCGCCCGGTTGGATCACGGCGGTCACGCCGGCTTTCGCGGCATTGTCCAGGCCGTCACGGAACGGGAAGAATGCGTCGGAAGCCATTACCGAACCCACCACTTGCAAACCAGCGTGCTCGGCCTTGATCGCAGCGATACGCGCCGAGTTCACGCGGCTCATCTGGCCGGCGCCGACACCGATGGTCTGGCGGTTCTTGGCGTAGACGATGGCGTTGGACTTCACGTACTTGGCCACTTTCCAGGCAAAGATCAGGTCGTTGATCTCTTGCTCGGTCGGAGCGCGTTTGGTCACCACTTTCAGGTCTTGGCTGCCGATCATGCCGATGTCACGGCTCTGTACCAGCAAGCCGCCGTTGACGCGCTTGTAGTCCCAGGCAGCTGCGCGGTCAGCCGACCACTCGCCGCAGGCCAGCAGGCGCACGTTGGCTTTGGCCGCCACGATGGCACGGGCTTCTTCGCTGACGCTTGGGGCGATGATCACTTCAACGAACTGACGCTCGACGATCGCCTTGGCGGTCTCGGCGTCCAGTTCACGGTTGAAAGCGATGATGCCGCCGAACGCCGATTCGGTGTCGGTGGCGTAGGCCAGTTCGTACGCCTGGCGAATACCGCCTTCCGCGTCCGGGCTCACGGCCACGCCGCATGGGTTGGCGTGCTTGACGATCACGCAGGCCGGCTTGACGAAGCTCTTCACACATTCCAGCGCGGCGTCGGTGTCGGCCACGTTGTTGTAGGACAGCTCTTTGCCTTGCAGCTGGGTCGCGGTGGCGATGCCGACTTCGGCCGGCTTGGCCTCAACGTAGAACGCCGCGCTCTGGTGCGGGTTCTCGCCGTAGCGCATTTCCTGGGCCTTGATGAACTGGCTGTTGAAGGTGCGCGGGAACTGGCTGCGACCTTCGGTGCTGAGGGTTTCAGCGGCCTGGTTCACGGTACCCATGTAGTTGGCGATCATGCCGTCGTAGGCGGCGGTGTGTTCGAACGCCTTGAGCATCAGGTCGAAACGCTGGGCGTAGGTCAGGCCACCGGCCTTCAGGCTTTCGAGCACTTGGGCGTAGTCGCTGGCGTTGACCACGATGGCCACGTCTTTGTGGTTCTTGGCTGCCGAGCGCACCATGGTCGGGCCGCCGATATCGATGTTTTCGATGGCGGTCGGCAGGTCGCAGCCTGGCTTGTTGATGGTGGCTTCGAACGGGTAGAGGTTAACGGCCACCAGGTCGATCGGCTTGATGCCGTGTTCGGCCATGATCGCGTCGTCGGTGCCGCGACGGCCGAGGATGCCGCCGTGGATTTTCGGGTGCAGGGTCTTGACCCGACCGTCCATCATTTCTGCGAAACCGGTGTAGTCCGCCACTTCCACTGCGGCCACGCCGTTGTCCTGCAGCAGTTTGAAGGTCCCGCCCGTGGAGAGGATTTCCACGCCCAGGGCTTCCAGCTCCCGGGCAAATTCGAGGATCCCGGTCTTGTCGGAAACACTGATCAAGGCGCGGCGGATCGGCAGGCGGGTAGTCTGGTCGGTCATTTCAATTTCCATCAAAAGCAAAGGAGTCAGCAAAAAAGGCGACCGTTTTTACGCGGGCGCCTTTCTGGTTTGATTGAATGCTTACAGCAAATCGTATTGCTTGAGCTTTTTGCGCAAGGTGCCACGGTTGAGGCCCAGCAGCTCACTGGCTTTGGTCTGGTTGCCCTTGACGTAGTTCATCACGCTTTCGAGCAAGGGCGCCTCGACTTCGGAGAGCACCAGGTTGTACACGTCCGTGACGGAAGCGCCCTCAAGGTGGGCGAAATAATTGTGCAGCGCCTTCTCGACACTCCCGCGAAGGGTCTGGCCTTCTTCGCTCGGCGTGTTGAGGTGCTGTTTCAAATTGACGTTGTCGCTCACGGGTGTTGTTCCACTCACTAAAGTCTCGGTCATCATCGTCATGCGGCCACCCCCTCTCCGTCCCCTGTCCTCAGGCTCTTGTAACGCTCGCTGAAGAACTCACGAACGTTGGCGCACTGTGCTTCCGTATCATCCAAACGATTGAAGTGGGCGCGAAACTCCCTGGCGCCCGGCAGGGTTGCGAGATACCAGCCGACATGCTTGCGAGCAATGCGTACTCCCATCACGTCTCCATAGAAGGCGTGCAGGGCGGCCAGATGCTCTAGCAGAATACGTTCCACCTCGACCAACTCCGGTGCCGGCAACACTTCACCGGTACGCAGAAAATGCTCGATCTCACGGAAAATCCACGGCCGCCCCTGGGCAGCCCGGCCAATCAACAAGCCATCGGCGCCGGTGGCGTGCAGCACGCGCCGGGCTTTCTCGGCTGAATCGATGTCGCCATTGGCAAACACCGGCATCGACACCGCCTGCTTGATCGCAGCGATGGTGTCGTACTCGGCTTCACCGGTGTAAAGGTCGGCGCGGGTGCGGCCATGCACCGCCAGCGCTGTAATTCCTGCCTGTTCGGCGATCTTCGCCACCGTCAGGCCGTTCTTGTTGTCCCGGTCCCAGCCGGTACGGATCTTCAGGGTGACCGGCACATCGACTGCGGCGACAACGGCCTGCAGGATCTCGGCAACCAACTGCTCATCTTTCAACAGCGCGGAACCGGCGGCCTTGTTGCAGACCTTCTTGGCCGGGCAGCCCATGTTGATATCGATGATCTGCGCCCCCAACTCCACGTTGGCCCGGGCCGCATCCGCCAGCATCTGTGCATCACCACCGGCGATCTGTACCGAGCGGGGCTCGGGATCACCTTCGTGGATCATGCGCATCCGCGACTTGCGGGTGTTCCACAAGCTCATGTCGCTGGTGACCATTTCCGAGACTACTAGACCCGCGCCCAAACGCTTGCACAGCTGACGAAAGGGCTGGTCGGTGACGCCCGCCATAGGCGCGAGAATCAAGCCGTTCTGCAATGTGTATGGGCCGATGCGTACCGCCGACATAGGACTTCCCTGTTGTGGGGCCGGATCATTAGAGTTCGAAAAAGGGTTGGCATGATACCCGCTCTCGATGACTGGATAAAGGCTGAATTGGATAAAATCTGAACAGTTATTTCTTTATCGCCGTCGGTTTGGTTGCGCGGGGCTTAGTCAATAACCCGCCGTCAAACCTCAGTGCGTGAACCGATTCACTCGGGCGAGTGAAAGCTCAGGCTGTAATTCACGGCTTTATTGCCCGGATCGAGGATATCCAGGGAGATATGGATCGGGGTCTGCGAGGGCATTTCGCTTACTCCGGCCAACTCACCGCTGAGGTATTCGGCGGGTTTGAAGCGACGACTGGCAATCAGGCTGCCGTTCAGGTCGGCGAAACGCAGCTCCAGCAGCGGGAAGGGCTGGGAGAAGGTCGCACGGTTGTAGATGATCGCGTCCACCACCAGCGCCCCGGCGAAATCCGGATGGCTGCGCACCACCAGGTTGCTGCTCTTGATGTGGGCGATATCGACTCGCGACGGCACCGTGCAGCCCAGTGTGGGGCACAGTTGCTGGAACCAGGGGCGATAGGCGTCCTGGCGGGCCAGGTCGTCGAATTGGTAGGCAATGTACTGGCCTGCAAGGCCTGCGGCGGCGATCAGGACCAGCAACAGCCAGATCAGGCGACGGCCCCAGCCCGACGGGCGTTTTTGCGCGTAGAGATGCAGCGGGTCGTCTTCCAGGTCCTGCAGCACATCGTCATGGACGCTGGCGTCAGGGCGTGGGCGTTTGCGCCGCAAGGGCGGGCGCTCGTCGGGGTCGGCGGCTTCGGCGGCTTTGGTCAGCGGCGTGAACGGCGGGTCGATGTGGTCATCGTCTGGCGTGGAGCGCAGTGGCGGTTCGTCGTCGAGATCGTCAACGTGCAGCGACATCGACGGCTCGGTGCGCTGCCGGTTCGCCGGCGTATGCGTCGGCTCGGTTTCAATGGCCGGGGGGCGCTCTTCGGGCGGCTCGCTGAACAGGCTGGCGGCCCATTTTTCCTCTTCGGCCTTGACCGTGTCACGGCTGGCGCTGAGGGACTCTTCCTTTTGGCGACGATCAGCGCCCGCCTGGCGGCGTTCCGCGCTGACGGGCAGTGTGTGTTGAATCTCGCGGCGTTCCAGCTTGGCCAGTTCTTCGTCCAGGTCCAGGTTATCCAGGTCCAGCTCTTCGGCCGTCCACTGTTTCTGGCTGATTGCCCGCGGCGGTTCCGGCTCCCGCTCGGTCGCCGCCGGCAGCTCAGGCGCGGCGGTGCCGGCTGCGCGCTGCTCCAGCAATTGGCGAGCGGCGTTGAACACTTGCAGGCACGAGCCGCAGCGAACCACGCCGCGGGCCACGCTCAATTGAGCGTGACTGACGCGAAAACGCGATTGGCAATGCGGGCACTGGGTGACGAAACTGTCGGTCATGCGGCCATCCGATTCAGGCAAGCGCTCATTCTAGCGCCGACGACCGCTGATGCGTACCCAGCCATCACGGTTGGCGATCGGATCCAGCTCGAAATCCTTCGCGTAGGCGGCGGCAACGTCTTCGCCTTGCTCGGCCAGGATGCCCGACAGCGCCAGGCGGCCACCCGGCTTGACCAGGCTCGACAGCTGCGGTGCCAGTGACACCAGCGGGCCGGCGAGGATGTTGGCCACCAGCACGTCGGCCTGCACCTGGGGCAATTGCTCCGGCAGGTAGAGTGGGAATTTGCCTTCCGGGATGTTGTTGCGCCCGGCGTTGTCGCGGGAGGCTTCCAGGGCTTGCACGTCGATATCGGTGCCCACGGCTTCCTTGGCGCCCAGCAGCAGGGCTGCAATCGCCAGGATCCCCGAGCCGCAGCCGAAGTCCAGCACGTGGCTGTCGGTCAGGTCCTGGCCATCCAGCCATTCCAGGCACAGCGCGGTGGTCGGGTGAGTGCCGGTGCCGAACGCCAGGCCCGGGTCCAGCAGCAGGTTGACGGCATCCGGCTCAGGCGCGGCGTGCCAGCTTGGCACGATCCACAGGCGCTGGCCGAAACGCATCGGCTGGAAGTTGTCCATCCAGCTGCGTTCCCAGTCCTGGTCTTCGATGATTTCACTGTGATGCTCGGGCAGCGGGCTGCCGGTGAGCAATTCCATATGGGCCAGCACGGCGGCGGCATCGGTGCCGTCTTCGAACAGGGCCAGCAAATGGGTGTGCGACCACAGCGGGGTGGTGTTCAGTTCCGGCTCGAAGATCGGTTGGTCTTCGGCGTCCATGAACGTGACCGAGACAGCGCCTACTTCGAGGAAAGCGTCTTCATAGGTTTCGGCTTGTTCTGGGCTGATGGCGAGACGGACTTGCAGCCAAGGCATGGCGGGCACCTTTGAAAAAAATGAGTGTGCAGCGGGGTGGGGCTGCGAAAGGGCGCAAGTTTACGCGAGCGCGCGTAATAAGACGACTGTACTGGACACGCGAATGATCGGCAGAACACGACACCGAACCTGTAGGAGCCGGCAAGCCGGCTCCTACACAGTAAGTGCTCTGAAACAACAAAGCCGCCCGAGGGCGGCTTTGTTGTTTCAGAGCACTTACTGGTTAGCCAGCTTGTGTTCCAGGTAGTGAATGTTCACACCACCTTCGCAGAAGCCTTCATCACGGACCAGGTCCCGATGCAGCGGGATGTTGGTCTTGATGCCGTCGACCACGATTTCGTCCAGGGCGTTGCGCATACGGGCCATGGCCTCGTCGCGGGTGGCGCCCCAGGTGATCAGCTTGCCGATCAGCGAGTCGTAGTTGGACGGAACCTTGTAGCCGCTGTACAGGTGCGAATCGACGCGAACGCCGTTGCCGCCGGGTGCATGGAAATGCTTGACCAGGCCTGGACTTGGGATAAAGGTTTTCGGGTCTTCGGCGTTGATGCGACACTCCAGGGAGTGGCCGTGCATCTTCACGTCGTCCTGGGTGAAGGACAGCGGGTTGCCGGCGGCGATGCTCAGCATCTCCTTGACGATGTCGATACCGGTGACCATCTCCGAAACCGGGTGCTCTACCTGCACGCGAGTGTTCATCTCGATGAAGTAGAAACGACCGTTCTCGTAGAGGAACTCAAAGGTACCGGCGCCACGGTAGTTGATGTCGATGCACGCCTTGACGCAACGAGCCAGGACTTCCTGGCGAGCCTTTTCATCCAGGCCCGGTGCCGGCGCTTCTTCCAACACCTTCTGGTGACGGCGCTGCAGCGAGCAGTCACGGTCGCCCAGGTGGATGGCGTGGCCCTGGCCGTCGGACAGTACCTGCACTTCCACGTGACGTGGGTTGGTGAGGTACTTCTCCAGGTAGACCATCGGGTTGCCGAACCAGGCGCCCGCTTCGGAGCGAGTCTGCTTGGCGGCTTCGATCAGGTCTTCTTCCTTGTGCACCACGCGCATGCCGCGACCACCACCGCCACCGGCGGCCTTGATGATCACCGGGTAACCGACTTCGCGACCAATGCGCAGGGCGGTTGCCTCGTCTTCAGGCAGTGGGCCGTCGGAACCAGGAACAGTAGGTACACCGGCGGCGATCATGGCGTCCTTGGCCGAGACCTTGTCGCCCATCAGGCGAATGGTTTCGGCTTTCGGGCCGATGAAGGCAAACCCGGATTTTTCCACCTGTTCGGCGAAATCGGCGTTTTCCGCGAGGAAGCCGTAGCCCGGGTGGATGCCATCAGCGCCGGTCACTTCAGCGGCAGCGATGATGTTCGAGACTTTCAGGTACGAGTTCGTGGCCAGTGGCGGGCCGATGCAGATGCTTTCGTCCGCCAGTTTCACGTGCATCAATTCGGTATCGGCCGTCGAGTAAACAGCGACGGTCTTGATGCCCTCTTCCTTACAGGCGCGCAGGATACGCAGCGCGATCTCGCCGCGGTTGGCGATCAGGACTTTTTGCAGTTTCTTCGCAGGTTTCAACATCGAAGGCGCTCCGCGGTTCAAACGATGGTGAACAGCGGCTGGTCGTACTCAACCGGCTGACCGTTTTCTACCAGGATGGATTCGATGACGCCGGCTTTTTCGGCCGTGATGTGGTTCATCATCTTCATCGCTTCCACGATGCAGATGGTGTCGCCCACTTTCACGGTCGCGCCGACTTCAACGAAGGCTGGCGAGGTCGGTGCCGGGGTGCGGTAGAAGGTACCGACCATTGGCGACTTGACCACGAAGCCGTTCAGCGCAGGCGCGGCTGGGGCGGCAGGTGCAGCGGCAGCAGCGGGGGCGGCAGCAGGTGCAGCAGCGGCCGGAGCCGGCGCTTGCATCTGTGGCGCGTAGAACTGTTGGGCCGGGGTCTTGCTGTGACGGCTGATCCGTACGGACTCTTCGCCTTCCTTGATTTCCAGCTCGTCGATACCGGATTCTTCCAGCAGTTCGATCAGTTTCTTAACTTTACGGATATCCATGAATCATCAACTCCCAAGGGTCGGTCAGGGGCGCTTGGCCTGTTCTTCAAGCTGTTCCAGGGCGGCCTCCAGGGCCAGTCGGTAACCGCTGGCGCCAAGGCCGCAGATCACTCCTACCGCTACGTCGGAGAAGTAAGAGTGATGGCGGAAAGGTTCGCGTTTGTGCACGTTCGACAAATGCACTTCGATGAATGGGATGCTCACCGCCAGCAGCGCGTCACGTAATGCAACGCTTGTATGCGTAAAAGCGGCGGGATTGATCAGGATAAAGTCCACGCCTTCGCCGCGCGCGGCATGGATACGATCAATCAATTCGTACTCGGCATTGCTTTGCAGGTAGAGCAGATGGTGGCCGGCTTCACGCGCCCTGCGTTCAAGATCGAGGTTGATCTGGTCCAGGGTGACTGCCCCGTAGACGCCCGGTTCACGGGTGCCGAGCAGGTTCAGGTTGGGTCCGTGAAGAACCAGTAAGGTCGCCATCGGCTGTTCCTTGTTATTGATGTGGGTACGGCAGAACCCGGCGACTATGCCGCAAAGCCTTTGTGACTGTCCAGTTCTATGCAGTAGCCAGCACGATTACCGAGGATAGCGCGAAATTTGTGACTGTGGCCCTGAATTCGGTCATGTGTGAGGCCGGGCACACATTCCTGTAGGAGCCGGCTTGCCGGCGATGGTGATCTTGAGGGCCCTATCACCGGCAAGCCGGCTCCTACCGTTTTGATCGTCTGCACGCTATACGCGGAAGGCTTGGACGGCCGTATTGAGTTGCCCACCCAGCACCAGCAAGTGTTCACCCTGGCTGCGGCCCTGCCCAATCCGCAGCAAGTTGTCCTCGCCCAACTGGTGAATCCGCTCACTGTTGTCGCGAATTTCACTGACGGCACCACTTTGCTGCGCGGTCACATCGGCGATACGCACGGCGGTGTCGGAAATGGTCTGGATCGCGCCGACGATTTCATCCAGCGCGCCGTCCGCCGCCTGCGCCTGCTGGGCGGTGGCTTCGGCATGTTCGACCTGAGCGCGCATGCCTTGCACGGATTGGTGGGCGGCGTTTTGCAGGCCGGCGATCAAGGTCTGGATTTCTGCCGTGGCCCCGGCGGTACGCTGGGCCAGCGAACGGACCTCGTCGGCGACCACGGCAAAACCACGGCCGGCCTCACCAGCGCGCGCGGCCTCGATGGCCGCGTTGAGGGCCAGCAAGTTGGTCTGGTCGGCAATGGCGCGAATCACGGTCAGCACGCCGCCGATGGTGGCGGATTCTTCAGCGAGTTTTTCGATCATCTGCGCGTTTTGCTGCACTTCGCCCACCAGGGCGTGCAGCCCGGTCAGGCTCAGGCCGATCACGCGCTGGCCTTGTTCCACCGCCTGGCCGGCACTTCGGCTGGCGCCCGCAGCCTGGCTGGCATCGCCGGCGACTTGCTGGATGGTCGCTTCCAGTTCGCCCAGCGAATCGCGGATCTGCGCGGTATCCCCGGCCTGGCGTTCGGCGCCGTCGTGCAGGCCGCTGCTCAGTTCGGCGAGGGCGCGGCTGCTGCCTGCGACTTCCTCGGCATTGCCGCGAATGGTGCCAACCAAGTCAACCAAGTAGGCCCGCAGGCGGTTCAACGAGGCTTCGATATCGTGCAACTCGCGGTTGGTCTTGCCCAGGGCAATCGGCCGGCTGAAGTCACCTTCGGCCCAAGTCAACAAGGCCGGCGCCAGGTTGGTCAGCACCCGCGCCAGGCGGCGTTGCAGCGTGTCGATCAGCAGTGCGATCAGCAGGATCAGGCCGATCATCACGCCTTGCATCAGGCGCACTTCGCCCTGGATCTTGCCGTGCTGCGCGCGCACCACCGGTTCCAGGCCGGCGATGGCTTGCTGCACGGCATTGATTTTCAGGTGGGTGCTGGCGGCCAGGTCGGCGCGTTGTTGGATCTGTTCACGGGTGCGCTTGAGTTCGGCGGGGTAGCGGGTCAACAGGCTGTTGAGTTCGCGCTTGAGATCGACGCCGGTGTCCTGGGCTTCGGTTTTTTCGGTGTTTTCCAAGCCCATCAGCGCAGAGAAATCATCGGTGTTGGAGTCGGCGCTGGCCTTCACCCCAAGCAACGGCAATTGTTCCAACAGATCAGCCTGGGTGCGGATATTGCCGACTTCACGCTCCACATCATCGGCCAGTTCCGCACGACCACTGCTCACCAGCTTGTCGCGGGCCAGGGACAGTTTGCCCAGGTGCTGTGCGGCGGCCAGCAGGGGGGGCAGATAGCGTGCGGCTTCGGGGGAATTCACGCCGGTGGCGTACTGGCTCAGTTGCTCCAGGTTCGCGCCCAACTCGCGCTCGGCCTGCAGCAGCAAGGCTTGTGGGTCGCCAGCCAGCTTGCCGGCGGCCAGCAAGTCGGTCTTGCTGAATGTGTCCAGGTCTACCAGGCTCGGGCGCAGGTTTTGCGCGAGGTCCGCCGGCAGTTCATCCAGATGCTGCAACAAGCCTTCGAGGCTCTGGCTGGCACTGCTCAAGCGCAGCGCATCACCGCTGGCCAGGTAGTCGTCGATATTGCGCGCGGCTTGATTCTGGAAGGTCTGCGACAGGCTCAGGTAGCGCTCCATCAGCAAGTAAGGCCGCTCCAGCGCCCGTTGCGACCACCACAGCGTCGCCCCCAGCGCCAGGCACACGGCCACTAGAAGAAGGGTATTGAGATTGGTCAGCAGCTTCAGGCGCATGCGTGGTTTCAACCGACGGCGAAAGATAAGTGCCTGAAGTTATTGCGTTTTCATTACAAGGTTATGACCGAGTCAGTCGATTCCGGTGAAAAGGTGGCACTTTGCTTTGATGTGCGTGCGGCCTGTACGCGGTTACGCCCGGCATCCTTGGCGCGGTACAGCGCCTCGTCCGCCTGGGCGGCCATCATCAGGCTGTCGGAGCCGTCGCACAGCTCCACCAGCCCGGCGCTGAAGGTGCACCATAAGTCCTGGGGCTGGGCCGGGTAATGGATCTCGGCAAAACGCCCGCGAATTTCATCCAGCACCCGGCACGCCGATTCCAGATCGGTATCGGGCATCACGATGGCAAACTCTTCACCACCATAGCGCCCGATGTAGTCGGTCTTGCGCAGGCGTTGCTTGAGAAACAGCGCCAGGCTCTTGATCACGCGGTCGCCCATGGGGTGGCCGTGGCTGTCATTGACCCGCTTGAAGTGGTCGATGTCGAGCATGGCAAAGCTCAGTGGCTTGTTCTCGCGGCGTGCGCGGAAGCTGCAGTCTTCGAGCAGTTGCAGGATGTGGGTGTGGTTGTACAAACCCGTCAGGCTGTCGCGCACCATCCGCGCCTTGAGGTTGCGCGCGCGGGCCGCACGGTTGCGCACGGTGGTGATCAGGTGGCGCGGCTTGATCGGTTTGGTGAGGAAGTCGTCGCCGCCTTCGCTCATGGCGTCCAGTTGCTTGTCCAGGTCGTCTTCGGCCGACAGGTAGATGATCGGCACGCTGACGTAGCGGTCGTTATGGCGGATCACCTTGGCCAGTTCCGTACCGGTGCAGGCGGGCATGTACATGTCGAGGATGATCAGGTCGGGCTGGAAGTCCGCCAGCTCGGCCATGGCCTGGATCGGTTCGATCAACGTGCGGGTGACGATGCCGGCACTGTTGAGCAGCCGCTCAGTGTGCAGCGCCTGGGCCCGCGAATCGTCGATGATCAGCACTTTATAGGGCTCGTACTGCGCGACGCAGGTGAGCACTTCGATCTTTTCCAACAGGCTGGAGGCTTCCAGTGTACCGGTCAGGAATTCCTGGCCCCCGGCGCGCACGGCGGCCAGGCGGGTAGGGGTGTCGGTTTCGTGCAGGCTGAAAAACAGCAGCGGCAGCTTTTGTTCCAGGCCTTCCTGGGCTTCGGCGGCGAGCTTGAGGCCCAAGCCGGTGCCGCAGAAATCCACGTCCATCACAATGGCCGAAGGCAGGCGCTCGGCCATCGATGCGCGAAACGCGGCCACACTGTCGAGGGACTGGGCGCTCATGCCAAAAAATTCCAGCTGCTTGGCCAGGCGCTCGGCGCGGTCGTGATCGGCCAGCATCACGTAGATCGGCTTGCGCATCGGCGGCAGGAAGGTTTGTTCCAGCTGGTCGCCCTGGCGCAGGCCGGTGCGGGACAGGCGCTGCATCAAACGGTTGAGTTCGGTGATCAGGTGGCTGCTCAGGCGCCCACGGTTCTCGTCCACCGCCTTGAGGGATTCGCCGATGTGCTGCGCCAACTGGCTGTGTTCCGGTTGTTCGAAACGCTCGGCGAAACGCAGCAGGCGCAAATTGGCTTCGCTGAGTTCGGAAAGGTCGGTACCGGACCATTCGCTACGTTGCAGGCGCTGCCAGATCTCAAGAATTTGACGTGCCTGATGAATTACCCGCTGGGCAAAGTGCTGCTTGAGACGCTCACGGCTGGGGTCTTCTGGCTCGGTCATATCCTGACTACTAGTTAGGGTGCATGCTGAGGTCGACTGATGGCTCTATGCTAGCACCTCTTTTCCATGGGATGAGTGTCATACATCAATAAACTACGTGTTCCGCGTATTCAGTTGCTGACTCGGTGGTCGCGCAGCGTAAAAAGCGTGCATCCTTTATAGTCGAATGCTCCCTGTGCGCCAGTTTGGCGAAAACCCCCGCACGCGCGGGCACGATGGGGTAGGGTTGTGGTCGGAGTGTTTGAACGCACGCCATCAATTCAAGTGCATGAACTCAAGTGATTGAAAGGATATCGCCATGCTGGACTGGAAAAATCGTGCAGGCAGTGCCAAAGGCCCCGCCCCTGAGCCCAAGTCGGCCAACCGCAGCTATCTTCGTACCGTGCTGATGAGCCGTGCCGTGCTCAGCGTGCTCGGCTTGTACCTGTTGGTCACCGGCACCCTGGGCTGGTACTGGAGCGAAGAGCCGGCGCTGTTTCCGGTCCAGCAGAACGCACAGATTGCCGCCGAAAAAGACGGCAAGCAGATGGTGGTGGGCTTTACCACCGTCGAAACCCTCAAGACCGTGGTCGGCACCCTGCTGAACAAGCCCGGTGGCTACATTTCCAACGACCGCTTCCCGCCTGGCCTGTGGATGGACAACATGCCGAGCTGGGAATACGGCGTGCTGGTGCAGGTGCGTGACCTGACCCGCGCCCTGCGTAAAGACTTTGCCCGTTCGCAGTCGCAGTCGGCCGAAGACGCTGATCTGGCCAAGGCCGAGCCGCGCTTCAACTTCGACAACAAGAGCTGGGTGCTGCCGTCCAGTGAGTCGGAGTACCAGGAAGGCATCAATTCCCTGAGCCGCTATGAAGCGCGCTTGTCTGACCCGAATCAGAAGGGCGCGTTGTTTTATGCGCGTGCCGACAACCTGAACAACTGGCTGGGCGATGTCGCTACCCGCCTGGGTTCGCTGTCGCAACGCCTGTCGGCCAGCGTTGGCCGGGTAAAGCTCAACACCGCATTGAAAACCGAAGCGCTGGCGCCGGGTGAGGTGCCGCAGGTCGATGAAGAAGTGGTGGAGACCCCATGGATGCAGATCGACAACGTGTTCTACGAAGCCCGTGGCCAGGCTTGGGCGCTGTCGCACCTGCTGCGCGCCATCGAAGTCGACTTTGCCGACGTGCTGGCCAAGAAAAACGCCACCGTCAGCGTGCGCCAGATCATTCGTGAGCTGGAAGCCTCGCAAGAGCCGGTTTGGAGTCCTATGATTCTCAACGGCAGTGGCTTCGGCGTGTTGGCGAACCACTCGCTGGTGATGGCCAACTATATTTCCCGGGCAAACGCTGCAGTGATCGACTTGCGTCAGCTCCTCAACCAGGGTTGATGATGGACGCTACTCAAAAGGAGGCCGCACACCGCGCGGCTTCCGATGCTGAACTGATCTGCTGGGTCGACGAGCGGGACAACCTGCTCGGCACCCTCGTCAGGTCCGATCTGCGCCAGCGCGGCCTGATTGGCCGTTGCACTTTTATCTTCCTGTTCAATTCCCGTGGCGAGCTGTGTGTGCATCGGCGCACGCTGAGCAAAGCCATGTATCCAGGGTTCTGGGACACGGCGGCGGGTGGAATGGTGGCGGCGGGTGAATCCTATTCACTGTCGGCCGCCCGCGAGCTGGAGGAAGAACTGGGCGTCAGCGGAGTGGAGTTGGTCGAGCACGACCATTTTTATTTCGAGGATGGCGACAGCCGGCTATGGTGCAAATCCTACTCTGCCGTCTGGGATGGGCCATTGCGCCTGCAGCCGGAAGAGGTCATGGAAGCGCGCTTTTTACCCCTCGAAACCGTCCTGCAGGAGGCCGAGCAAAAGCCTTACTGCCCGGACGCCCAGGAGGGGCTGCGGCGCTATCTGGCGTTGCGTCGCTAAAGTTGCATAAATTGGCGCCATTTGGCTCTTAGCAAGTCGCCTTTTTGTGGTTACACTGCGCGACTTTTCACCCGAACCACCTTTGTTTCACCCTGGAATCACCGTAGGGGCTGAACAGGGTGGTTCGGTAGCGCTGCCCCTGCCTGAGTGGGGCTTCGCGGTCGACAACCTCTTCGAAGGTGTCGATCAGTCTTTGTCCTCCCAAGAGGATTGCCGGTGGCCAAAAAAGCCGCATCCTTCGCCGCCCTTGGTGGCCTGGTATTTTCCACCGACGCAGGTCGACACTGCCCGGACTGTCGTCAGCCCGTGGATTCGTGTACCTGCAAACAGACCCTGATCCCTGAAGGCGACGGTATTGCCCGCGTGCGACGCGAGAGCAAGGGCCGTGGCGGCAAGACGGTGACCACCATCACCGGCGTGCCGCTGGCCGAAGACGCGCTGAAGGAACTCGCCACTGCGCTGAAAAAGCGCTGCGGCACCGGTGGCGCGTTGAAAGACGGCGTCATCGAGATCCAGGGCGATCACGTCGAGCTACTGTTGGCCGAGCTGATCAAGCTCGGGTACAAGGCCAAGAAGTCCGGCGGCTGAGAGCCTCTTCCCGACCTGTGTCTAAACTCTGTCCTGCGCGTGGGGTCCTACCTTGCACGCAGGCAAATCGTCATTTTCATTCTTTAGACTGCGCCAGCCTCAACCAGGGGCGGCGCATTCGCCTTCATTTATAGGGGACTTCGATGTCCGTACGACGCACACGCAAAGACGATGGCAGCCAATGGACAGTTGCGGACAGCCGCAGTGTTTACGGGATTCGCCATTGGGGGGCCGGGTATTTCGCGATCAATGAAGCCGGTCGCGTAGAAGTCCGTCCGAACGGCCCGAACAGCACGCCGGTCGATCTGTACGAGCAAGTCGACGAGTTGCGTAAAAGCGGCCTTTCGCTGCCGCTGCTGGTGCGCTTCCCCGACATCCTGCAAGACCGCGTGCGCCAGCTCACCGGGGCATTCGATGCCAACATCGAGCGCCTGGAATACCAGAGCAAGTACACCGCGCTGTACCCGATCAAGGTGAACCAGCAGGAGGCGGTGATCGAGAACATCATCGCCACCCAGAACGTGTCCATCGGCCTGGAAGCCGGCTCCAAGCCTGAGCTGCTGGCGGTATTGGCCCTGGCGCCGAAGGGCGGCACCATTGTCTGCAACGGTTACAAGGACCGTGAGTTCATCCGCCTCGCGCTGATGGGCCAGAAGCTCGGCCACAACGTGTTTATCGTGATCGAGAAAGAATCCGAAGTTGAGCTGGTGATCGAAGAGGCCGCCAGCCTCAAGGTCAAGCCACAGGTTGGCCTGCGCGTGCGCTTGTCGTCGCTGGCATCGAGCAAGTGGGCAGACACCGGTGGTGAGAAGTCCAAGTTCGGCCTGTCGGCGGCGCAGCTGCTGTCCGTGGTCGAGCGCTTCCGTGCGGCGGGCCTGGACCAGGGCATCCGCCTGCTGCACTTCCACATGGGCTCGCAGATCGCCAACCTGGCGGACTACCAGCACGGCTTCAAGGAAGCCATCCGTTACTACGGCGAGCTGCGCAACCTCGGCCTGCCGGTGGACCACATCGACGTGGGCGGTGGCCTGGGCGTGGACTACGACGGTACGCACTCGCGTAACGCCAGCTCGATCAACTACGACATGGACGACTACGCCGGCGTGGTCGTGGGCATGCTCAAGGAGTTCTGCGACGCGCAGAGCCTGCCGCACCCGAACATCTTCTCTGAAAGCGGCCGTTCCCTGACCGCCCACCACGCCATGCTGGTGGTGCAGGTGACCGACGTCGAGAAACACAACGACGAAATCCCGACCATCGAAAACAAGGAAAGCCTGCCGGAAACCGTGCAATGGCTGGTGGACCTGCTGGGTCCGACCGACATCGAGATGGTCACCGAAACCTACTGGCGCGCCACTCACTACATGAGCGACGTGGCCACCCAGTACGCCGACGGCAAACTGACCCTGGCCGAGAAAGCCCTGGCCGAGCAGTGCTACTTCGCCGTGTGCCGCCGCTTGCACAACTCGCTCAAGGCCCGCCAGCGCTCGCACCGCCAGGTGCTGGACGAGCTCAACGACAAGCTGGCCGACAAGTACATCTGCAACTTCTCGGTGTTCCAGAGCCTGCCGGACACCTGGGCCATCGGCCAGGTACTGCCAATCCTGCCGCTGCACCGCCTTGACGAAGAGCCGCTGCGCCGTGCCGTGCTGCAAGACCTGACCTGCGACTCCGACGGCAAGATCAAGCAGTACGTCGACGAGCAGTCGATCGAGACCAGCCTGCCGGTGCACGGTTTGAACGAAGGCGAGGACTACCTGCTGGGTATCTTCCTGGTCGGTGCTTACCAAGAGATTCTGGGCGACATGCACAACCTGTTTGGTGACACCGACTCGGTGAACATCTACCAGCGTGAAGACGGTTCGGTGTACAGCGCCGGGATCGAGACACACGACACCATCGAAGACATGCTGCGCTACGTGCACTTGTCGCCGGAGGAGTTGATGACGCATTACCGTGACAAGTGTGCGAGCGCGAAGATCAGTGCGGCGGAGCGTACCCAGTTCCTGGATGCGCTGCGTTTGGGCCTGACACGGTCTTCGTACCTGTCCTCATAACCGCGTACAACGTGCTCTTTGTGGTGAGCGAGCTTGCCTCGCGCGGGGCAAGCCCGCTCACCACATAAGTCTGTCTTCACAGGTATAAGGGGTTGGCGATGTCGAGAGTATTCTTGCAAGCGTTTACCCTGGCCGTCGCGGCATGCCTTGCGGCCTGTTCCCCCATCAATGTGCTCAACGCACTCACCCCTTCCAGCACGTTTACCAGAACTTCTGCCATCGCTTACGGCGATGATCCCCGCCAGAAACTCGATATCTACCGGCCAGCTCCTGCTATCTCCAACGCCCCCGTGGTGGTGTTCTTCTACGGCGGCAGCTGGAACAGCGGCTCCAGGGACGACTATGGTTTCGTCGGCGAAGCCCTGGCCTCACGCGGCATCGTGGTGGTGATCGCCGATTACCGGCTTTACCCGCAAGTGCGATATCCCGCCTTCCTCCAAGACAACGCCCACGCCGTTGCCTGGACCTATCAACACATCGCCGAACACGGTGGTGATCCCCACCAGCTCTATGTAATGGGGCATAGCTCGGGCGCCTATAACGCGTCGATGCTGGCGCTGGATGCGCGTTGGCTGAAAGAGGTTGGCCTGACGCCGTCAATCTTCAAAGGCTGGATCGGCCTGGCCGGCCCCTATGATTTCCTGCCGATTGAAAACCCTAAGGTGAAACCGGTGTTTTTCTTCCCTGATTCACCGCCGGATTCCCAGCCGATCAACCACGTCAGCGCCAGCGCACCGCCGAGTCTGTTGATGGCCTCGACGGACGACAAACTGGTCAACCCCACACGCAATACCGGCGGGTTGGCTGACAAGTTGCGGGGGTCAGGTGTTCCTGTGGAGGTGTTCTATTTTGGCAAGACCAATCACCAGACGCTGGTGGCTGCAATCGCTAAACCGCTGCGCTGGTTGGCACCGGTATTGGACCGGGTGACAGCGTTTATCCAAGCCACTGATCCTGCCGGTTCAAGCGCCAGGCAATCGCCCACAGAGTGAGGCTGCGCAAAGCCATGAACAGCAGGAAGGTTATCCACAGCCCGTGGTTACCCAAGGCCTGCAATGCCCAGGCGAATGGCAATGTCAGCAGCACCGTCAGCAGCATGCCGTTGCGCATTTCCCGCGCGCGGGTTGCGCCGATGAACAGGCCATCCAACAGGTAGCTCCACACTGCAATCAACGGCAGCACGGCCAGATACGGCAGGTAGAGGTCGGCGGTTTCGCGCACGCTGGGGATGTCGGTCTGCATGGCGATGAACAGGTGGCCGGCAACGGTGAACAGCAGGGCGAAACCGATGCTGGCGATCAACGACCAACCCCCGGCCACCACCAGCGAGCGGCGCAGGGACTGGCGATCATGGGCGCCGATTGCGTGGCCGCACAGGGCTTCTACCGCATGGGCCAAGCCATCCAGGGCGTGGGCGGTCAGCAGCAGGCCGTTGAGCAATAATGCATTGGCCGCCACGGTGGCGTCACCGAGGCGGGCGCCTTGAACGGTGATCATGAAAAACACCGATTGCAGCGCGAGGCTGCGGATAAAAATGTCGCGGTTGACCGCCAGCAGCGGGCGCCAGCTTTCCCACAGCTTCAGCGCCGCCCAGGCGATATGACCAGGGTAGGCGCGCAGGGCTTTTTGCGTCATCGCCAGGCCGAGCAAGGCGCCGGTCCATTCCGCCACGACGGACGCACGTGCCGAACCGACCACGCCCCAATCCAGGCCGAGTACGAACCACAGGTTCAGGGCGATGTTGACCAGGTTGGTGGTCAGCAGGATCGCCAGCGGCGCGCGGGCGTTCTGCGTGCCGAGGAACCAACCGACCAATGCGTAGCTGGCAAGGGCGGCGGGTAGGCCGAACAGGCGGGTGTGGAAAAAATCTTGAGTCAGTTGATTGAGTTCGGCAGAGGGCTGCATCCATTCCAGGGCCAGATGGCTCAGCGGAATGCCGACAGTGCCCAACAGCATTGCCAGGCCCAGTGCGAGCAGCAGGCCTTGCAGCAGGATTTGCCGCAGCGCCGCCC
Organism: Pseudomonas sp. AC112; assembly: GCF_979253545.1. Taxonomy (NCBI): domain Bacteria; kingdom Pseudomonadati; phylum Pseudomonadota; class Gammaproteobacteria; order Pseudomonadales; family Pseudomonadaceae; genus Pseudomonas; species Pseudomonas sp. AC112. The sequence goes on along the minus strand of NZ_CEEDCM010000001.1, from coordinate 1,534,048 downwards.
CGTCATTGCGCCCGGCAGCCTGGGCGGCGAAGCCGGTGGAGCCCATGCGCAGGAACCCCATGGCCCAGGCGAGAAAGGTATACAGGCTGGCGCCAACGGCCACGGCGCCCAACTGGTGCGCGTGAGGCAGGTGGCCGATGACCATGCTGTCGACCAGCGCAACCAGTGGCACCGAGATATTCGACAGGATCATCGGCGCGGCCAGGGCCCAGACGCGGCGGTGTGTGGGGCGGTGGCGCCAGTCGGTCAGCAGGGCAGTCATCAAGGCTCCTAGGTGGAGCGGCATTGTAACTGGCCCTTAGTCCCACCGCAGAGCAAATGTAGGAGTTGGCTTGCCAGCGATGGCGGTGCTTCAGACGCAGGATAGTTTGGCCGGTAGACCTCCATCGCCGGCCAGCCGGCTCCTACAGGGGGGGCTTCTGTGTTTGTGGGAATTGGACTGGTTTGGGGGCGCCCAGAACCAAACCACCCTCCGTCGGTCAATGTGACCAGTACCACATCGGCCCTCTGCAGGCTGATATATAGTTCATCCTTCGGTCCCTCTCACTACGAGTGCCTCATGCTTAACAAAGGATTGTTCCTGGCCTGCGCGCTGGCCCTGCTGAGCGCCTGCGATTCCTCCGATAAACCGGCGGCCCCGACCGCTCCCGCAGCGGCGACAGTGGCCCCCAAACCGGCCAAGGCGGCGGTGGATGTGGCGGCGCTGAAGCAGCGGTACGCCGGGCGTGAGTTGAGTGTGGTGGACGTGTCCGAGGTGCAGCTTGACGGGGCCAGCACCTTGTCGGTGAGCTTTTCCATTCCGCTGGATCCCGACCAGAAATTCGCTGACAAACTTCATCTGGTGGACAGCAAGTCCGGCAAGGTCGATGGGGCCTGGGAAATCTCCGACAACCTGATGGAACTGCGCCTGCGCCATCTGGAGCCGCAGCGCAAACTGGTGCTGACGGTTGATCCCGGCCTCAAGGCGGTGAACAACAACCTGCTGCCCGCCGAGTACATCGCCCGTCTCGAAACCCGTGACCTGCAAGCCACCGTCGGCTTCGCCAGCCGTGGCACGTTGCTGCCGACCCGCTTGGCCGAGGGCCTGCCGGTGATCGCGCTGAACGTCGACAAGATCGACGTCGAGTTCTTCCGCATCAAGCCTGAGTCCCTGCCGTCGTTCCTGGCGCAGTGGGGGCGCAACACCAGCCTGCAAAGTTATGAATCCCGCGAGCTGCTGCCGATGGCCGACCTGGTCTATGGCGGGCGTTTCGACCTGAATCCGGCGCGCAACACCCGCGAAACCCTGTTGCTGCCCATCGCCGGCCTCAAGCAATTGCAGCAGCCGGGCGTGTACCTGGCGGTGATGCGTGCTTCGGGCACCTACAACTATTCCCAGCCGGCCACGCTGTTTACCTTGAGTGATGTCGGCCTGTCGGTGCACCGCTACGCCAATCGCCTGGACGTGTTTACCCAGGCGCTGGAAGGCGGCAAGGCACTGGATGGCGTTGACCTCGAAGTGCTCGACGCCGAGGGCCGCGTGCTGGGCCAGGGCAAGACCGAGAAGGGCGGCCACGCCGAATTGCCGCTGCCGAAGAAGGCCCAGGTGCTGCTGGCCAAGCAGGGCGAACAGACCAGCCTGCTGCGCCTCGACAGCGCGGCACTGGACCTGGCTGAGTTCGACATCGGCGGCCAACCGTCTCATCCCTTGCAGTTCTTTGTCTTTGGCCCGCGTGATCTGTATCGCCCCGGCGAAACCGTGCTGCTTAACGCCCTGCTGCGGGACAAGGATGGCAATGCCGTCAAACCGCAGCCGGTGAGTGTCGAAGTGCGTCGCCCGGACGAGCAGGTGAGCCGCAAATTCGTCTGGGATGCCGATGCGTCTGGCCTTTACCAATATCAACTGCAATTGGCCGGCGAAGCACCGACCGGGCGCTGGCAATTGGTGTTTGACCTGGGCGATGGCAAGCCGCAATTGTATGAATTCCTCGTCGAAGACTTCCTGCCCGAGCGACTGGCGCTGGAACTCAAGGGCAGCGACACCGCGTTGAGCCCGGCAGACAACCCGGTGATCCAGGTTAACGGGCGTTACCTGTATGGCGCGCCTGCGTCGGGCAACCGGGTCAGTGGGCAAGTATATGTGCGGCCATTGCGCGAAGCGGTCAAGTCGCTGCCGGGCTACCAGTTCGGCTCCGTGACCGAAGAAGAACTGAGCCAGGATTTTGAGCTGGAAGAAAGCGTCCTCGACGCCAAGGGCCAGGAAGAACTGACCCTGGAAAGCAAGTGGGCCGAGGTCAAGTCGCCGCTGCAACTGATCGTACAGGCCAGCCTGCAAGAGTCGGGCGGGCGGCCGATCACGCGGCGCCTGGTGCAGCCGATCTGGCCGGCCGAGCAACTGCCGGGCCTGCGCGGGTTGTTTGACGGCACGGAAACCAATGGCGATGGCCCGGCGGAATTCGAAGTGCTGCTGGCCAACCAGGACGGGCAGAAACTCGCCGCGCAAAACCTCAAGGTGCGCTTGGTACGCGAGCGCCGTGACTACTACTGGAACTACTCCGAGAGTGATGGCTGGAGCTACCACTTCAACGAGAAATTCCTCAACCTCGACGAGCAGACCCTCAACATCAAGGCTGGCGACACGGCCAAGGTCAGCTTCCAGGTGGAGTGGGGCCCCTACCGCGTCGAAGTGGAAGACCCGCAAACCGGCCTGGTCAGCAGCCTGCGCTTCTGGGCCGGCTACCAAGCCCAGGACAACACCGAAGGCGGCGCCGTGCGCCCTGACCAGGTCAAGCTGGCGCTGGATAAACCCGCGTATGGCGATGGCGACACCGCCAACGTCACCGTGACGCCGCCGGCAGCCGGCAAAGGCTACCTGCTGGTGGAGTCCGCTGAAGGACCGCTGTGGTGGCAGGAAATCGATGTGCCGGCCGAAGGCAAAAGCTTCGCGGTGAAGCTCGACCCGAAATGGTCGCGCCATGACCTGTACGTCAGTGCCCTGGTGATTCGCCCGGGCGAGCGCAAGGCCAATATCACCCCCAAACGTGCGGTGGGCCTGCTGCACCTGCCTTTGGATCGTAACCAGCGCAAGCTCGGGGTGACCCTTACAGCGCCGGAAAAAATGCGCCCCAAACAACCACTGACAGTGAAAGTCGCCGCCCGCAATGCCGATGGCAGCGTGCCGAAACAGGTGCATGTGCTGGTGGCCGCGGTGGACGTGGGCATCCTCAATATCACCGAATACCCGACGCCGGACCCGTACTCCAGCCTGTTCGGCCGCAAGGCCTATGGCGTGGACCAATTCGATATCTACGGCCAGTTGATCGAAGCCGGGCAGGGCCGCCTGGCCAGCCTGGCGTTTGGCGGTGATGCGGCGTTGGCCAAGGGCGGCAAGCGCCCGGACACCAGCGTGACCATTGTCGCCCTGCAAAGCGCACCGGTGACCTTGAATGAACAAGGCGAGGGCGAAGTCAGCGTCAATATTCCCGACTTCAACGGTGAACTGCGGCTGATGGCCCAGGCTTGGACCGACGACCGCTACGGCATGGCCGAGGCCAAGACGGTGATCGCTGCACCACTGATTGCCGAGCTGTCGGCGCCGCGCTTCCTCGCCGGTGGTGACCAGACGACGCTGGCCCTGGACCTGTCCAACCTGTCGGGCAAGGCGCAGAAACTCGACGTACAACTGAGCGCCGACGGGCAATTGGAATTGGCAAACGGTGGTGCGCAAACCGTCGAATTGAAACAAGGCCAGCGCACCACCCTGCGCATCCCGGTGAAAGCCTGGGGCGGGTTGGGCCAGGGCAAGGTCAAGGTGACCGTGAATGGCCTGGACCTGCCGGGCGAGAACCTGCCGCCGTTCACCCGTGAATGGACGCTGGGTGTGCGACCTGCATATCCGGCACTGCTCAAACATTACCGTGCAGTGCTCAAGGATCAGCCATGGAACCTGCCGGTGGGCACCCTGGATCAATTCGATGCCTCGGGGCGCCAGGCGCTGCTGAGCCTGTCGAGCCGGCCACCGCTGAACCTCGGTGCGCAGATCAGCGCACTCAAGGCTTACCCCTACGGTTGCCTGGAACAGACCGCGAGCGGCCTGTACCCGTCGCTGTACGCCGACGATGCATTGCTCAAGCGCCTGTCGATCAAAGGCGAGTCGGACAGCGAGCGCAAACGCAAGATCGAGCTGGGTATCGAACGCCTGCTGGGTATGCAGCGCTACAACGGCAGCTTCGGTCTATGGGGCGCTGATGGCGAAGAAGAATACTGGCTGACGGCCTACGTCACCGACTTCCTGCTGCGGGCCCGCGACCAGGGTTTTGCCGTGCCGCCTGAAGCGTTGAAGAAGGCCAGCGAGCGCCTGCTGCGGTACGTGCAGGAGCGCAACCTGATCGACGTCGACTACAGCGATAACGCCGACCACACCCGCTTTGCCGTGCAGGCCTACGCCGGCATGGTACTGGCGCGCAGTCAGCAGGCGCCGTTGGGGGCGCTGCGCAGTATCTTCGAACGGCGCAGCGATGCGCGCTCCGGTTTGCCGTTGGTACAGCTGGCTATCGCGTTGCAGAAGATGGGTGACCAGCCGCGCGCGGACCAAGCCTTGCTCGCCGGGCTCTCTGCACAGCGCAATGCCAATGAATGGCTGGCCGACTACGGCAGCCCGCTGCGGGACCAGGCGATGATCCTGGCCCTGCTGGAAGAGAACGACCTGGCCAAGGGCAAGCGTGAGGAGCGCTTGTTCACCCTATCCGACCAGCTGGCGGCCAGCCCCTATCTGTCGACCCAGGAGCGTAACTCGCTGTTCCTGGCCGGGCGCCTGGGGTTCGCCAAGCCGGATGCGAACTGGCAGGTGTCGCTCACCGGCAGTGGCGGCGTGCAGGAATTGAACAATCAGCACCCGACACTGGAGTTGGAAGGCAAGCTGCTCTCCAGCGACCTGAGCCTGAGCAATCAGGGCGAGACGCCGGTGTACCAGCAACTGACGATCTCGGGTTATCCACAGGTGCCACCGGCGCCTGGCGGAGACAACCTGAGCATCCGCCGCGAATACCTGGGCATGAACGGCCAGCCGCTAAACCTGCGCAACCTCAACAGCGGTGATCTGGTGCTGGTGCATCTGGCGGTCAGCGCCAAGCAGCGTGTGCCGGATGCCTTGGTGGTGGACCTGTTGCCCGCCGGCCTGGAGCTGGAAAACCAGAACCTGGCGCAAAGTGCCGCCAGCCTGGAAAACGCCAGCAGCCAGGTAAAGGAGTGGCGTGAGTCGATGCAGAATGCGTCGCTCAAGCACCAGGAGTTCCGCGATGACCGCTACGTGGCGGCGATCAATATGGAAGGCTCTGGCACTACGCACTTGCTGTACTTGGCGCGTGCCGTGACGCCGGGCACTTACCGGGTGCCGCCGCCGCAGGTGGAGTCGATGTACCGGCCGAACTGGCAGGCGGTGGGGGATACGCCGGCGGATCTGGTGATCAAGGGACGGTGAAGGTCTCAGCTTGAAATGGAGATCAAATGTGGGAGCGGGCTTGCTCGCGAATACGGAGTGTCAGTTAGCGCCTCTATTACTGACCCACCGCATTCGCGAGCAAGCCCGCTCCCACAGGGGATTTGTGTTGGTTTTGGGTTAGTGGACGACCCAGCTTAGTAGCCACAGGCCCAGCAGTAGCCAGATGATGCCCATGATGATCGACGCGCGCATGAAGGCGCGTATGGCCGAGTACAGCAGCATCAGGCCGATGATCAGGGTGATGATGCTGATAATCGAGGTGTCCATGCCCAATGTACGGGACAGGCCATCGATGAAGTTGCCACCGGCATTAGTCAGCGCACCAAACAGGCCGCTGAGTCCGTCGACGATAAAACGGATGATGGAACCGAGCGCCTGGCCCAACCATCCGAAAAAGCTTTCTACCTGCATGTGTGTGTCCTGATGAGAAGGTGGGCGTATCTGTGCTTTTGGTTGTTATTGCGACGGGCTAGTTCCCTATAAGCATAGAGGTTTGCCGGTTTAAACATGGGTTTCATTAATTGTACAGGGTTCAGGGTAGGAGCCGGCTTGCCGGCGATTGCGGTGTGCCTGTGACAAATGTGCCAACTGAGTCGCCACGATTGCCGGCAAGCCGGCTCCTACGGGTTTTGCGTTGGTTTGTAGGGGTTGTTGGGGTGGTGGTCGCGCTGATTTGGCTGGCCGATCGGATGTGGCCGTTGCCGTTGCCCAAGGATGATTTGGCGCGGGTGGTGCTGGCTGAGGATGGCACGCCGTTGTGGCGGTTTGCCGATGCCAATGGGGTGTGGCGGTATCCGGTGCAGACGCGTGAGGTGTCGCCGTATTACCTGGACGCGTTGCTGACCTATGAGGACCGTTGGTTCTATCAGCACCCCGGCGTGAACCCGCTGGCGCTGGTTCGGGCGACGTGGCAGAACCTCACGGGTGCGCGGGTGGTATCGGGGGGCAGCACGTTGTCGATGCAGGTGGCGCGGCTGTTGGATCCGCATTCGCGGACCTTCCATGGCAAGTTGCGCCAGTTGTGGCGCACGGCGCAGTTGGAATGGCACCTGTCCAAGGAAGAAATCCTCAACCTCTACCTGAACCGCGCACCGTTTGGCGGTACGTTGCAGGGCGTGGCGGCCGCCAGTTGGGCGTACTTGGGCAAATCGCCGTCACAGCTGACCCAGGCCGAAGCCGCCTTGCTCGCGGTGTTGCCCCAGGCGCCGAGCCGTTTGCGCCCGGACCGCCATCCTCAACGCGCCCAGCAAGCTCGCGACAAAGTGCTGCGCCGCCTCGCCGAGTTCCAGGTGTGGCCCCAGGCCGCCGTCGATGAAGCCCTGGAAGAACCGCTGCTGCTCGCCCCGCGCCTGGAACCGAGCCTGGCGCCTTTGCTCGCGCGCCGCCTGAACCGCCCCGACAGCCCACCGCTGATCCGCACCACCCTGGATGCCACCTTGCAACGCCGCCTCGAAGACCTGCTACTGGGTTGGCGTGCACGGTTGCCGGAGCACACCTCCGCCGCCATTTTGGTGGTGGAAGAGGAAACCATGGCCGTGCGTGCCTACCTCGGTTCGGTGGACATCAACGACACCAAGCGCTTTGGCCATGTGGACATGATCAGCGCGCTGCGTTCGCCGGGCTCCACGTTGAAACCCTTCCTCTACGGCATGGCCCTGGATGATGGGTTGATTCATTCCGAATCCCTGCTGCAGGACGTGCCCCGGCGTTATGGCGATTACCGGCCGGGCAACTTCTCCATGGGCTTTACCGGTGCGGTGCCGGCGAGTACGGCGTTGTCCAGTTCGCTTAACCTGCCGGCGGTGCAGTTGCTGGAAGCCTATGGACCGAAGCGGTTCGCCGCCGAGATGCGCATCGGCGGCGTGCCGTTGGCGCTGCCGGCATTGGCCGAGCCGAACCTGGCGTTGATCCTGGGCGGCGCCGGCAGCCGCCTCGAAGACTTGGTGAGCGGCTACAGCGCCTTCGCCCGGGACGGCAGGAGCGCCACCCTTCGATTACAGCCGGACGATACGCTTAGAGAACGGCCTTTACTGTCGCCAGGATCCGCCTGGATTGTGCGGCGTATCCTCAGTGGCCAGGCACGCCCGGACCGCGACCCGCGTGCCGAGCTGGTGCAACGCCCGGTGCTGGCCTGGAAAACCGGCACCAGCTACGGCTTTCGGGATGCCTGGGCGATTGGCGTGGGGCCGCGCTATTTGATCGGCGTATGGATCGGCCGCCCGGACGGTACGCCGGTGCCGGGGCAGTTCGGCCTGGCCTCGGCAGCGCCGCTGATGTTGCAGGTGCACGACGTGCTGACCAACCGCGACAGCCAGCGCGGTATCAGCGCACCCGTCAAAGCGGTGCCGGCCAATGTTGGCGTGGCGGCGATCTGTTGGCCACTGGGCCAGCCCATGAGCCGCAGCGACCCCAATTGCCGTCGCCAGCGCTTCGCCTGGACGCTGGATAACACCACGCCGCCCACCTTGCAGGCGCTGGACCAACCCTTGAGCGTGGGCTTGATGGAAAGCGTGTGGGTCAATGCCAAGGGCTTGCGGGTCGACGCCCATTGCCCTGGCGCCGAGCACAAGAACATCGCCCTGTGGCCTGCGCCCCTGGAACCCTGGCTGCCCAGGGCCGAGCGCCGCGAAGCGCGCATCCCTGCAGCCGACCCCGAATGCCCGCCACCGGCGCTCGCCGCGTCTTCACCTTTGTCGATCGTGGGTGTGCGCGAAGGCGACCAACTGCGCCTGCCCGCCGCCAGCCAACAGGCACTGCGTCTGAAAATCTCCGCCCTGGGCGGCAGCGGACGGCGCTGGTGGTTCCTCAACGGTGCCCCCCTGGGCGACAGCGCCAACCAGGACTTTATCAACACCAGTTTCGAGCGTCTGGGCCGCTACCAGCTCAGCGTCCTCGATGAAGCCGGTCAAACGGCCCGGCTTGAGTTCAGCGTCGTCGATTGAATCGCCATCGCCGGCAAGCCGGCTCCTACAAGGGAACGCAGTCCAAACTGTAGGAGCCGGCTTGCCGGCGATAGCGGCCTAAAGGTTCACTTGCCTTCAAGGCTAATCCCCCCGAAGCTATCCACCTTCAGGAGCCCCCCGCATGAACCTCGAACACCTCACCGAACGCCTGCACCGCATCCGCGATAACAACGACTGGAAGCCATTCCACAGCCCGAAAAACCTGGCCATGGCCGCCAGCGTGGAAATGGCCGAGCTGGTGGAAATCTTCCAATGGCTGACCGAAGACCAGTCGCGCCAGCTCCCCGCCGATAAACTCGCCCATGCCGGGCAGGAAGTCGGCGATATCGTGCTGTACCTGCTATTGCTGTGCAGCGAGCTGGGCCTGGACATGAACGAGGTGGTGCGCGCGAAACTGGCCGACAGCGAACGGCGGTTTGCCCATGAGTGACCGCCATTTCGACCAGCTCGCCACGCGCTTCGCCGAAAAGATCTACGGGGGCGCCAAAGGTGCCATACGCCTGGCGGTGCTCCAGGCCGACCTGACCGAGGCCCTGCCCAAGCGCCCGTTGCGTGTGCTGGATATCGGCGCGGGCCTGGGCCATATGTCGCTGTGGTTGGCCGAGCAGGGCCACGACGTCACCCTGGCCGAACCTGCCGAGCCGATGCTCGAAGGTGCACGCCAACGCTTTGCCGACGCGGGGCAGACCGCCACCTTTATCCATGCGCCCTGGCAAGACCTGCTGGGCCAGCTCACCGAACCCTACGACCTGGTGTTGTGCCACGCGGTGCTGGAATGGCTGGCCGAGCCCCATGCGATCCTGCCGGTGCTGCACCAGCTCACGGTGCCCGGCGGCTGGTTGTCGTTGGCGTTCTACAACCGCGATGCGCTGATTTACCGCAACCTGCTCAAGGGCCACTTCCGCAAAATGCGCAAGAACGACATGGCCGGCGAAAAGCAGAGCCTCACGCCGCAACAACCCCTCGACCCGCGTGAATTGGCGGCGCAACTCGACGGCCTTTGGCAGGTCGAAAGCCAAAGCGGTGTGCGGGTTTTCCATGACTACATGCCAGTCGAATTCCAGGCGCGCGCGGATTTGCAGGACCTTTTGGAGATGGAACTCGCTCACCGTCGTCACCCAAGCTTTGCCGGACTTGGGCGTTATTTGCACTGGATCTGCCGTCCGGTTTAAGCGGCCCAGTCTGCGGAGGTCGAAATGCGTCGTCTCTGTTTGATCCTGTTGTCCCTCGGGCTGGCCGCGTGTTCCAGCCCCAACCCTTATGTGGCCGCTTCGGCGCCGATCCCGCCGGCGCCTCCCCAGGCTGCCAGCACCTTTGATGCCAGCGCCTACCCGGCGCCGGTGCGCGACTACGGTGCTTACCGCAACTGGGCCTGGCGTAACGGCCAACTGCCGGCGGGCACCGCCTGGGCGGATTCGGCGCAGATTGCCGAAGCGGTCAGCGGCGCCCTCGACCAGCGCGGCCTGCGTCCCCTGCACGACAAGCGCCCGGCAGACCTGCTGGTGAGCGCCGATGTGCGCCTGGAGAAGCGCCTCAAGCAAGTCCAGGATGACTATGGCTACGGCTATGGCGGTTACAACCGCTATGGCAATGGCTACGGCATGTACAACTCGGTGCCGATCGTGCGCACCTATGAAGTCCAGGTCGTGGTGGTTCGCGTCAACCTGTTCGATGCCCGCACGGGTCAGCCGGTGTGGAGTGCCAACGCGGAAACCGGCAGCCAGGGAAGCCTCAGCGAGCGGGGAGAGGCCTTGCGTCAGGCGGTGCAAAAGGCAATGACGGCGTATCCTCCCAGTTAACAGCTATTCTCATCTCAAGCGCGGGTCGCTTTTTGGAGAAAAACCATGTTTCGTCGTATCGCTACGCTTGCTGTTGTAGTGCTGCTGGGCGGTTGCCAGACCAGCCAGGTCAACCACGATTTTGACGCCAGCCGGGATTTCGGTGCCTACCGCAGTTGGGCCTGGAAGGACCCGGCGCTGCAATATCGCCCCGATGACCCGCGCATCAAGAGCGACCTCACTGAACAGCGCATCCGGCAGGCCGTGGGTGAACAACTCGACCAGCGCGGCTTGCGCCCGTCCACGTCCGGCGCCAAGGCTGACCTGAATGTTCAGGCCTACCTGATCGTCGAGGACCGTCAGCAGCAAGTCACCACCAACTATGGTGGCGCTTGGGGGGGGCCGTGGAATGGCTATTGGGGCGCGCCGATGTACAACGAAACGCGCAACATCACCTACAAAGTCGCCACCATCCAGATCGACTTGCTTGACGGCAAGGACGGCAAGCTCGTCTGGCGCGGCAGCGATGAACAAATGATGGCTACCTCGCCCAACCCTCAGGATCGTGACAAAGCCATTCGCACCACCGTCACTCGTGTCCTTTCCAGCTATCCCCCTCACTAGTTCCCGCAACCTGTAGGAGCTCGCTTGCCTGCGAAGGCGGCCTGACAACCGGCCGCTCTCTAACTGTCACCCCGCGATCCAAAATGTGGGAGTTGGCTTGCCTGCGAAGACGGCCTGACAGCCGGCCGCTCTCTAACTGTCACCCCGCGATCCAAATGTGGGAGCTGGCTTGCCTGCGAAGGCGGCCTGACAGCCGATCTGGATGTTGGATCTGATCGGGTACATATCCGTTATTTGGGTAACGGCTGCTATGGGTTCCGCCCTTACGGCGGGTCACTTTGGAAAAGCCCCAAAGTAACCAAAGGGCTCTTGCCCCAACACTCGGTACCTCGCCTAGGCTCGGTATGCCCGTAATCCGACAGGTATTTGGGGGGCCGCCGCCACGCGCCATCCATGGCGCGGGGCGGCTAAACCGGCATCCCTGCCGGTTTACCCCCCAAATCCCTGTCGAATTCCGGCCAGCGTGTTTGACGGGGCGCCTAAGATCAAAAGCAGGGTCAAGATCAAGATCAACAGCGGCTCGCTTCGCATCGTGGTTACGGTGGTTGTCGTGGGTGTTACAACGTTGTGTCGATATTTATCGTCATCACCTGCAGGCCAGCGCCCGCATTGATTTGTGGCGACTGGCCAGCCCTTGTCTACACTCCAAACAACTACGGAGAGTAAGCGCTAAGGAGTGCCTGATGTCTCCCCGACTTCGTTCCAGGCAACGTGGTGCGATTGGCTTGATGGCAGCAGGCACCCTGGCGGTGGCCATGGTGTTTATGCTGTTGGCGGTGGACAGTGGCCGCCTGTACCTGGAAAAGCGCAAGCTGCAGTCCATCGCCGACACCTCGGCCCTCGAAGCTGCTGGCCGTGGTGGCGTTTGCACCCCCAGCAGTACCGCCAACGACTATGCCGTACAGAACGCTACGCGTAACGGGTTTCCGGTGGTCGCCGGCGATAACAGCCGTGGCCTGGCGGTGACCTGCGGTGCGCTGGTGACCAATGCCAGTAATATCCGCGTGTTTACGGTCGACGCCACCAAGAATGACGCCGTGCGCGTGGTGGCCACTCGCAGTGTAACGACCAGCCTCGCCAGTGGTATCTGGAACATGTTCAGCGGTGCGCCGATGTCCTCGCAGATGATCTTGAGTGCCACCGCCGTGGCGGCTTATGCGCCTCCGGTGGCGCAGTTGACCATTCGCAGCAGCCTGGCATCGGTGAATTCCAGCAATTCCCCGCTATTGAACATGGTCATCGGCAATCTGTTGGGCGGCAGCCTGTCGCTGACCGCTGCGGGTTGGAATGGGTTGCTGACCACGAATGTGAACCTGCTCAGCTACCTGGATCAGTTGGCGATTCAATTGAATGTGACGGCGGGCGACTACGAGGCGTTGCTCAACACGGCTGTCTCCGCCAGCCAGTTGATCGACGCCGCAGTCAAGGTGCTGCAGAAAAACGGTTCGGTGGCCACGGCGATCATTAACGACGTGATCTCACTGAAAGCCATCGCCCCCAATACCCAGCTTTTGAAAGTGGGGGATCTGCTCAAAGTTGCCAGCGGAACACCCGCCGCAGCCTTGAACACCACTGTGCAGTTGTTCCAGTTGTTGGAGACGGTGGCGCAACTTTCCAATAGCAAGAGCGCGGTGAGTGCGGCAGCCCAGGTGAACATCCCGCTGGTGGGCAACGTCTCGATCCAGACCAAGGTCATTGAGGCACCGCAACTGTCGGCGATTGGTAATCCGGCAAAGGCCAAGGCCGGGCTTTTGAATAACCCGCAGACCGATCAGATTTTCGTACGCACCGCCCAAGTACGCACATTGGTCACCATCGATGCGCCGATCATCAAGGTGGTTTCAGGGGTTTCATCGATCCTTTCCGGCCTGGGCACGCCTGTGTCGAAGGTGGTCGGCGGCCTGTTGAACTTAAACCTGCCGGCAGTGGTGGGCGGCGTCTTGTGCCTGGTGGCGTGCAATGTCGCGGATGTTGATATCACCCAAACGCTGTCCATTTATATCGAGGCAGCCAGTGCGCAAAGCTATGTCACGGACTACAACTGTGCCACGCCTGCCACCAAGTCGCTGACGGTCAAGGCCACCACTTCATTGGCCACCCTGGGCGTGGGCTATGTTGATCCGGTTGCGGCATTTTCTTCATCGGCCCCCGTCACCGTGCAGCCGGTCAGGCTGATCGACTTTGGCCAGCGCTATTGCATTGTATTGACGCTGCTATGCGGTCCGCGCACAGCGGGCGTGGGCGGAGGATTGAATCTGAAGGCGCTGACGACCGTGGGCGCGCAAACCAACTCGATGCTGTTCTTGCCCGTGGCCGAAATGAACACGACGCCGACTTACAAAAGCCCGCCAGGCACCGCCGATATCATTCATAGCCTGGGAGATACCTTGAGCGGCCTGCAGGTCACTTACGTACCGCCCACTGGCAGCACGCCCGGCCCGGCGAACGGTACCGTTACCAGTGCCCTGGCAACCATCGTCAGTTCGGTGGTCAACCTTGTCCAGGACGTACTGGCGCCGATACTCGACCCTATCGTCAACACTTTGCTTTCGGCCCTGGGCATCAGCCTCGGCAACGCTGAAGTCGGCGCCAACCTCACCTGCCACATGGGGCGTGCCTACCTGGTGATCTAAACCACCGGCAACTCCACGCAAAACCTCGCGCCTTGCTCACCATTGGCAACGCTCAAGCGTCCGCCCATGTTTTCTACAATGCCGTAGCTCACCGACAACCCGAGCCCAGTGCCTACGCCAATCGGTTTGGTGGTAAAGAACGGTTCGAAAATCCGCTCCAGCAAGCGTGGGTCAATGCCGCCACCGTTGTCTTCTACCCAGATCCGCACATGGCGGCTGTCATGCTCGCACTGCACCGCAATCCAGGGACGGAACCCAGGATCTTTTTCGCGCTGGCTCAACAGCGCATCACGGGCATTGACCATCAGATTGATCAGCACCTGCTCAAGCTGGTCGACGTGACCTTTGACCTGCACAGTAAAGTCCGCCGGTGTTACGCGCACTTCCACGCCCTTGCCGCGCAGGCCTTCGCCGAGCAGCGACAGTGTGCCTTCCACCGCCTGCGACGGGTCGAAGGGCTGCTGTTCGATTTCCGAGCGGCGGCCGAACACGCGCATGTGGTCCACCACCCGTGCTGCGCGCTGCACCTGGGTGTCGATGCGCTGGAGCTTTTCGGTGAGGTAGTCGATCTGCGCATCGCCGTTGCCCAGGCGCTTGAGCACATTGACGATGGCCATGCGCATCACGTTCAGCGGCTGGTTGATCTCATGGGCCAGGCCGGTGGCCATTTCGCCCAGGGTGGCCATCTTGGCGCTCTGGGTCAGTTGCTGCTGGGAGCGGCGCACTTCGGTGTTGTCGCGGCCCACGGCCTGCACTTCCACCAGCGCGCCCTGTTCGTCAAACACGCCACGGTCCGACCACACCCACCAGGCATGTTCGCGTCCCGGCAACTCCAGGCTGATCTCAGCGGTGCTCACCGGGAATTCCGGGGTCAACTGGCCGATGCGCTGCACAAAGGCCTGGCGTTGTTCCTCCGACAACCAATGGCCCAGGTTCAAGCCCGGCAATTGCGCGGGCAGACACTCCAGGTAATTGGCCAGCGGCGTGTTGCCGAACGTCAGGGTCAGGTCCGGGCGATAGCGGCAGATCATCGCCGGGGAGTCCTCGACCAGGATGCGGTAGCGCTCTTCGCTGTGCTTGATCTGTTCGGCGGCCAGGGTCGCGTCGGTGACATCCAGCCACAGGCCGACGGCTTCCACCGGCAGGCCGAGGTCGTCGCGCAGCAACTTGGCCTCATCCAGCAACCAGTGGTAGTTGCCCTGTTTGTCACGCAGGCGGTAGCGGCTGCGGACGCTGCCTTCGCGCAGCAATTGGCGGCTGCGCTCAAAGTACAGCTCGCGGTCGTCCGGGTGGATCAATGACGCCAGGCTGTCGTGGTTGCAGTCGGCCAACGTCCAGCCCAGCAGCGGCAGCAAGCTGTCACTGAAGAACGCCGGGTGCAGGGCGCCGTTGACGTAGCGTTGCACATAGATCACCGCCGGTGAGCTGGCGATCAGGTTATCCAGGCGCGCATGGGCGGCGGCGGCTTGCAGTTGCTGGTTCTTGATGTCGCTGATGTCGAGCATGAAGCCGATCCAGCGGCGGCTGTCGCCCACGCCCAGCACTTGACCCTGTACCCGATACCAGAGCGGGTTGTGCTCGGCGTCGGTGCGTTGCAGGCGCACGCTGGTCAGCAGCGGTTTGCCCAGGGCTTGCAGGTCGTGCAGGCGGCTGTTGAGTGCCTGGCGGTCGGCGGGATGGATCAGTTCAAGCCACTGGTCCAGCGGCTGGCGGGTCGGGCCGTCTTCCAGGCTGATATTGTGCAGCAACTGCGGGGCCAACTGGATCTCCTGAGTGGCCGGCAGCAGTTCCCACCAGCCGGTGCCGAGCAGGCCTTGCAAAGCCTCCATGCGGTCGAGTTGCTGGTGGTAGCGCTGCTCGCGCAGGCGGCTCAGCAGCGGGGCGGCGAGGGCGGCGGTGAGGTTCAGCCAGTCGCGCTCGTTGGTGTGTCGTTCGCCATTGAAGAGGCCGCAGAGCAACCACGCGGCGACGCCCTGACTGTCACGGTAGGGCACCAGGAAACCGTCGGTAGTGCCGAAAATGCCGTGCAGGCGTGGGTGGTCGCTGCGCGCCAGGGCCAGGCTCAACGGCGCGTTGCCATTGGCACTGTCCAGGCTGGTGCCCAGGTGCTGGCCGGTCTGCCACAAGGTGGGCGCATCGTGGGCGGCGTAGTGGCTGTAGATGCGCCAGCCTTGGTCGTCCTCATCGAGCAAGGCCAGGGCGACGCAAGGGATTCGCCAGCGCTGGGCCAGGCTGCGCAGCTGTTCATTGAACACCTCAGGCAGGCGCGCTAGGCTGCACACGCGCAATTGCTCGCTCATCTGGCAGGCCAACTGATGGTTCTGCTCGCGGTGCTGGGCCAACTGCTGGCCGGCGATCAAGTCGCCAACGTCTTGCAGGTGCAAGTTCCAGCCATCACCCTGCGGCTCGACCCAGCCTCGGGTGTGCAGGACCTGGCCGGTAGCGCCCTGGAAATCCAGGTCCAGGCTCTGGTGTTGCCAGTCGGCGGGGCTGCCTTCGATACTCAGCGCGCTGTTGGCGCACAGCAGTTTACGCAACAGCGGCCGGGGTTCGCCCACGCCGTGTGGCGCAAGCTGTGGGCGCAGGGTGCCGCCGATGCTTAGCACGTGGCCCTGGGCATCCAGTTGCAGGTGCAGCCCTGGCGTCGGCGTGCCGGATGTGTCGAGGGCCAGCGCGCTGGTGCGGCCGAGCAGGCGCCCGAAGAGCTTATCCCCCGAGGTCAAAACTGCAGGCTCGAACTGGCATACAAATTGGCCGGCAAGTTCGGCACAGTGCCGATCACCGGCAACACCAGCGCCGGGAATACGGAATAAAGGCGGCTGGTCGGGTATTTGATCGTGACGGTCAGCGTGGTGCCGCTGTACGTGGCGGTGACTAAATCGTCGGAAAACTGGAAGCTTGCCGGGATCCACTTCAACTGGGTGATCGCGGTGGTCTTGGCGCGTGCGGTTACCTGCGTGCCGTAATTGGTGCCTGCGGCCACCGGGTCCACCGACATGGCCTGGCGCACGGCCTCGGCAGCCGCCTGGTTGAACGACTGCATCATCAGCAGTGGCAGGCTATAGCTGACCAACCCATAGAACACCGCGAAAAAGATCCCGAAGACCAGGGCGAATTCAATCGCCGCAGCACCTTTTTGCTTTTTGGGGAGGCCCGTTTTCATGACTGCGTCTACCCTGACGGCTACTACCTGATATCAGCATAGAATCATTCAGCGAAAAGGGATGTTTTTTACGTGATCCAAAGCGTGGTGATACTGCTCTGGCTGGGGCTCTGTGCGTTGCAGGATATGCGTCAACGGCAAATCGCCAACAGCTTGACCCTGGGGGGGGCACTGCTGGCATTGATTTACCTGCTCTGGATGGGCCTGACCTGGCTGGGAGCGCCCGCCAGCGAGGGGGGCTGGGCCTTCGCTGTGGTGCTGCTGCTGACCTTGCCCGGCTATGCGCTGGGCCGCTTTGGCGCGGGGGATGTGAAGCTGCTGGCCGCCCTGGCCCTGGCCAGTTCGCTGGACGTTTTGCTGTGGTCATTGATCGGTGCCGCCGTGTTCCAGGGTGCCTGGGTGCTTATCAGTCAAAGGCTTAGCGCGCGTCGAGAGGCGTCGGCTCCGGGAGTGTCAACAAAGCAGCCTTATGCACCCTTTTTATTGACAGGGTTTGCGCTGTATTGGTTTTGGATCCATTAGTCGCACAAGGCCTCTATCGCTATGTACATAGTCGGAAAGTAGGTCTACGTTTATTGAGTGGATGTATAGGATTCTTCGTCAAAAGGGATAGGTCAATCTTTTGGCTTGCCAGGCATGGAGTAGCGCGTGAACAAGCTTACCTCGGCGGTGAAAGTGCTCGTGGTCGACGATCAGCCGTTGATCGTGGAAGAACTGTGCGAATTTCTTGAAGGCAGTGGCTACCGCTGCGTCCCTTGTGAGTCCAGCCGACACGCCTTGCAGCGCTTCAGCGAAGACGCCGAGATCGGCCTGGTGCTGTGCGACCTGCACATGCCGGACATGGACGGCATCGAGCTGGTGCAGGCCATGCAGAAAGTGGCCGGCAAGCAGCGGGCGTTCGAGGCGATCATGCTGACCGGGCGTGCCGACAAACAGGACGTGATCAAGGCCCTGCGCGCCGGGATCTCGGATTACTACCAGAAGCCGATCAATCTCGATGAATTGCTCGAAGGCCTGCAACGCCAGGAAGCGGCATTGGAAGAGCGGCAAAAAGAGCTGCAACTGGGGCACCTGAACCAGAAGCTGCAATACCTCTCCGAATCCATCAATGACCTGTATCAGGACCTCGACAAAGTACGTCGCAGCCCAGGTGCCGGCTTGGCGGATGAGGGCGAGTTGGCCGCCGAAGAAACCGGGCCGCTGGAAATCCCGACCATTTTCAACCAGCTGTCACCGCGCCAGCTGGATGTGGCGCGCCTGGTGGGCAAGGGCCAGACCAACTACCAGATCGCCTGTGAACTGGGGATCACCGAAAACACGGTCAAGCTCTACGTGTCGCAGGTGTTGCGCCTGACCCATATGCATAACCGCACTCAACTGGCACTGGCCTTGTCGCCGAACAATTCGGCGATGCGCCAACGGGTGACGGCACACTGAATCTTCGGGTGTTATTGGCTCTTCCCGCCCTTGGACGAGCCACCGGACTCTGACTCGAAAAACTCCGGGATGGGGTGCTTGTTGCTGTCCAGCCAACGCTGCAAGGCATTCTCCCGTTCTGCGGGCGTGGTCCTTTGCGGCGTGGGTGAAGCGACACGCCCATCGACCTGCAAGGCCAGCCAGTTTTCCGTCTCTGCCTGTTGCGGGGACGATGGACCCGGTTCAATGGCCAGTGCGCTCAGCGGAAGCAGCGCCAGGCCGATCAGGTAATGTGCTTTCATCGATCACTCCTCACTTGATAGCCAGCGTATGGCATCGCTGACCGCCACGACTTTGCGTGCTGGTGCGCTGGGGCCCTTGAGTTTTTGCGCGCGGGCCTGGGCATCGGTGACTTGTTCGGGGCTCAGGCCCAATTGGCTGACCACCTTTGCCGCTTGCCCCCAGTCATCCTGATAGATCAGCAAGGTCACCAGGTTGACGGCGGCCAACGGGTCGCTTTGCTTGAGCTCGATGGCGGTCATGAATTCAAAACGCGCGTCTGCCATGCGCAGTTGGTTGAGGTACACCACGCCCAGGTCATTGCGGATTTTTTCGTCGGTGGGCGCCAGTTGCGCGGCCCGTTGCATATGCGCCATGGCCTGGGTGTTGTCGCCCCTGGCGGCCGCCAATTGCCCCAGGCCGTGCTCGCCTTCGGCGTCCATGCAAGTACCGAGCAGGCTGCGGTACAACGGCTCGGCCTCGCTGCGCCCGAGCAGTCGGTAGTTACGGGCCTTGCGCTGGCGCACCTGAGGCAGGGCGTCGGGCATATTTTGCAGATTGGCCAGGCTGGCGTGCAGCTTGCCTTCGTTGGCCAGGTCATCGGACAGGTTGAGCGCCAGCTCCTGGTCCGAACTCGGCTTGGCGCAACGGCCGGATGAGGTCAATGCCGACCAGGGTGATTGGCCATCGGTGGCGCAGCCGCCGAGCATCAGCAAGGCCAGGCCGGCAATCAGTACTTTCATCAACAACTCCTTAAAAGTGACTCAACGCGCGGGCGATGCCGATAAAGGCCGGGCCGCCAAGCACGATCAGCAAAGCAGGGAACAGAAACACCATCATCACCACTGACATTTTTGCCGACATCTTCGAGATGTATTCCTGCAGGCGAGTCAGGCGTCGGTCGTCGAGCAGTTGCTTGAGCGCCAGCAGCGACTTCATTGCGCCGCCGCCTTGCTGGATCAGTTGCTGGAGGATGATGCAGGTGTCGGTGAACTCATCCACTTCCAGCACGCGCGCGGTCTTGCCCAGTTCTTCGCCCAACTCCAGCCCGGAATCGACCCGCGCCAGGATCAGGCGCAATTCGTGCGTGAGATGGGGGAGCAAACGCTGGGCTTCGCTGCCCAGCACGCGCAACGATTGTTCAACCGCCATGCCCGACTCGAACAGGATGCGCAGCAGCGGAATGAAGGTTGAGATTTCCTTCGCAATGGCCTGCTGGCGATGTTTGGCCGCAGCAGCCAGCACGCGCTTGGGTAACAGGTAGCCAATGCCCAGGGCAAATAGCGGGGCGATCCATGCAGGGTCCGCATGGGGAAACAGAATCTGCTGGCCCAGGAGGGTCAGGCCCAGGAGCACGATGGGCAAACCTATCTGGAAGGCAGCAAACAGCGAGCGCTGGTTGGCCTTGCGCCATCCGACTCGGTTGAGCAACACCTGGGTCTCGTGGTCCAGGCTGACCGAGCGCTGGGCCAGGGTGCTCCCGCCGAGCTGGCGCATCAGCGTACCGAGCCGGGCATCGCCGCCCATCCGCCCTTGCAGTCGATCAGCGACCCGGCGATCGCGCCGGCGATGCTCCAGCAATTGGCCAGCCACCAGTACCAGGGCGGCGAGCAGCAACAAGGCGCTGGCGAGAAGGGCCATCTCAGACACTCCTCAGCATGCGCCACATGATCAGGGTGCCGCTGATGTCCATGGCCAGTGCGCTGAACAGCATGATGCGCCCGGTGCCGTCGTTCCACATGGTCATCAAATAGTCCGGGTTGACCATGATGAAATAGCCCACGATCAGTATCGGCAACCCACCCAATACATAGGCGGTCATGCGCGTTTCGCCGGTCATGGCCTTGAGTTGGCGGGCACCTTGTTCGCGCTCGCGAATCATCTTGATCAGGTTTTCCAGCAGCTCGCTGGCGTTGCCGCCGTAGCGATGGTTGACCTTCAGCCCCAGGGCGAACAGACGGAACTCGTCCTGTTCGTAGAACTCGGCGAAGTCGCTGACGGAGTCCGGCAGGCTGACCCCCATGCGCACGTTGCGCTGCACCCGGCCCATGGCGTCCTTGAGAGGGTTTTCAATGCTCTCGACACCGCCCAATACGGCATCGGCCAAGGTTCTGCCGGACTTGAGGCTGCGAACGCTATGGTCGAGCAACTGCGGCAGCTGTTCGACCATGCGTTGCACGCGCTGTTGATAACGCCAACTGATGTAGACGCGCAGTAACAGTGGCGGCCCCAGGATCATTGCGATCAGGCCCAGCCCGTCGGCGAACAGCCAGCCGAGCAATGCGCCGATCACCCAGCCGCTCAGCCATAGGCCCAGGCGATCGGTGGGCTTGCCCAGCCCGGCGCGCGCAAACATGCGCTCAAGGCCCGTCCATTTGGTCGCGGTTTCCTGGATGTCGGGCTGGCCGTCGCCGAGGCGTTCCAGTACGCGGTCCGTCTGGGCCTTGCGCAGGCCGTGGTGAAACTGCCAGAACGACAGGCCGATCAGCAGCAGGCAGAAAAGCAGCAATATCGGTCCGGTCATCAAGCGCCCCCTACGACTGCAACGCCGATTCACGGCGCAGTTTGTCGCCGGCCGGGTTGATGGCTTCGCGCAGGAACCCGAACCCGGTGCGCCGGTCGAGGCGGAACAGGGTGTTGGTGACATACACGTCATCGCGTACACCAACCACTTCGACGACTTCGCTCACACAGCGTCGACCATCGGGCATGCGCGTCAGTTGGATGATCACGTCCAGTGCAGCGCAAATCATCTGGCGCAGGGTTTTCTCCGCGACCACCCGACCGGTCAGGCCCACCAGGGTTTCCAGGCGCAGCAAGGCATCCTGGGCATTGTTGGCGTGCACGGTGCTCATGGAACCGTCGTGGCCCGTGTTCATGGCGGTCATCACGTCGAGCACTTCCACGCCCCGGATCTCCCCGAGGATGATACGGTCCGGGCGCATTCGCAGGGCGTTGCGGATCAGGTCGCTGGAGCGTACTTCACCATGGCCTTCGGCATTTGGCGGACGGGTTTCCAGGCGCACCACATGGGGGTGGCCCAGTTGCAGTTCGGCCACGTCTTCGATGGTCACCAGGCGCTCGTGGGGGTTGATCAACTGGCTGAGGATATTCAGCAGCGTGGTCTTGCCGGTGCCAGTCCCGCCACTGATGAGGATGTTGCAGCGCTTGCCCACGGCCTCCTGGAAGAATTCGAAAATGCTCTGGTCGATGGTCTGCATGGCGACCAGGTCGGTGCTCTTGAGCATGTCCTTGCGAAATTTCCGAATCGACAGGCATGGCCCGTCCAGGGCAATCGGCGGGATGATCGCGTTGACCCGGCTGCCGTCGGGCAGGCGCGCATCCACCATCGGCGAGGACTCATCGAGCCGCCGACCCAGTGGCGCGAGGATGCGTTGCATCACGCGCTCCACGTGGTGGTCATCGATGAAACGCAGGTCGCTCTGGTGCAGCAGGCCGTCGCGCTCGATAAATACCCGGTGCGGCCCGTTGACCAGGATCTCGGTCACCGAGGGGTCGCGCAGCAGCACTTCCAATGGGCCGAAGCCGGTGAGTTCGTCGACGATCTCTTCGGCCAGGCGCTCCATTTCATAGCGCGAGATCGCCAGGCGCATACGCGTGATGTATTCGGACACCTTGTCGATGACAAACTGCGCCAGGGACTGGCGCGTGCCTTCGAGCAGGTTCTTGCCCGACTCTTCGATGGCGTCGATGATGTAGCGATGCAGCACCAGTTTCAGGCCATCGTGATCGCTGTTACCCCCGGCGTTTCGGGCCGGGCCGCCAAACAATTTTTCGCCGTTCATCGTCCTGACCCCAGGAAGCGTTCAAACCAGCGCATTGAGGGTTTCGCAAGGCCCTCAGAGCGTTTTGCCAGGCGCTCGCCCAAGGTGCGCACGGCTTGGGTCAAAGGTTCACGTGGGGCCAGGGCGAACAGGGTCTGGCCCTGGTTTTTCACATTCAGGCGCAGCTCGGCGGCCAGGGGGAGTACGGCGATGCATTCGAGGCCGAAGCTTTTTTCCAGGGCTTCGGTGTCCGGTGCACAGGCCTTGATGTAGCGGTCCACCACCAGCTTGGCGTGATCGAGCTTCATGCCTTTTTCGCGCCAGCGGTTGAGCACCGCGAGGTTGCGGCGGCAGTCCAGCACGCTTTGGTCAGTGCACCACAGCAGCTTGTCGCAGTGGCTGACAAAGGTGCGAAGTGCTTCGCTGTCCGGTTGCCCGGTAATGTTCACGACAATGTGTTGGAAGTGCTGGCGCAGCGCACTGAGCAACATGAACAGCTCGGCGGCACTGGTGAGTTTGAGCGGTTCGTCACCGGTGGCGTACGCCAGGATGCGCAGGCCATCGAGGGCGGTGGTGAAGGCACTGTTGATCAAGGTGGTGTCGAGACGGCGCAAGTGCCGCAATGCATCGCCGAAATTGAACGTGCTCTCCAGGCCCAGCAAGGCCAGGCTGTCGCTGCGCGGCAGGCCCAGGTCGAGCAGCAGGGTCTGCTGCCCGCTTTTTTGCACCACCAGCGCCAGGTGGGTGGCCAGCATCGCCCCATCGGCGTTGCTCTGGGTGCCAAATAACACGGTCAGGCCGCCCAGTTGTGCATTGGGCGTGACGGTCGGCAGGCGCTTGCTGAGGCGTCGCACCAGGCCGGCCACTTCACTGGAACGTGAGCCGTAGGCGACGAAGTCGCGGGCGCCGGCACGCATGGCGTTGAGTACCAGCTGGTTGTCCATGCCATCGCCGAGGGCAACCACCGCGAGCATCGGCTTGGCTTCCAGGGCACCTTCGATCAGCGCGCTCTGGGCCACTACGTTTTCACGGTCCAGGCCGACAAACACCAGGTTGGCAAAGGTTACGTCCACCAGCGCCAGCAGTTCGTCCAGGCTGCCGGTGCCGGCGCTCACGACTTGGCCCAAGGGCGCCAGGGCACCCTGCAGCCACTCAAGGTCAGTGGCGTTGCGGGTGATGGCGAGGAAGGTCTGGCTCAGGCTATCGCTCATTGGGAAAGTCCACTGCGACGGTCGAAATTACCGTTTTCCAGGAAGAACAGCCGGTACCAGTTCGGGTCGTAGGTGCGCAGTTTTTCGCCGGGCAAGGAGGGCAATTGGGCGTTGGCGGCCAGCGGCTGCACCAGGTGCGGCGTGACGATCATCAGCAGTTCCTTTTCTTCGCGGCTGATATTTGAGTCGCGGAAAAACGCGCCGATGATCGGGATATCGCCCAGCCCTGGAAACTTGCTGATGGTAGAGCGGTTATTGGTGCTGATCAGGCCGCTGATCACAAAGCTCTCGCCATCGGCCAGGGACACGCTGGTGTCGGTGCGGCGCACGGTCAGCGCCGGCACCTGGATGCCTTGGATCTGCACCGCATTGCTGTAGTCCAGCTCGCTGACTTCTGGCGCCACCTTGAGGGTGATGCGGTTGCGGTCGATCACCGTGGGGGTCAGGGTCAGGCGGATGCCGAACTCCTTGTACTCGATGGAGATGGTGTCGCTGCCGGCGCTGGGCACCGGCACCGGCACCTCGCCGCCGGCCAGGAAGGAAGCGCTCTGGCCGCTCATGGCCACCAGGCTTGGACGCGCCAGGGTGTAGGCAAAGCCGCTGCGTTCCAAGGCATTGATCATGGCTTTTACCCGGCCACCGCCAAACCCGATGTTGAAACTGTCAGCGCTCACCGGCAGTTTGAACACGCCCTCCGAGGGGGACAGCAGGTTGGGGCTGCCGAGGAAAAAATTCGTGCCAGTGCCCAGGAACCGGGTACTGGCTTCCTTGAGCTTGGTGCGACTGACTTCCACAAAGCGGATATCGGTCTGTACCTGGCTGGGCAGCAAGGGATCTTCCGACGGCGACAGTGACAGGCTGGTCAATGCCGAGGTGGCCTTGCCCTTGACGAACACCATGCTCTGGCGCGGCGCGCTGGCGCAAGCGGTCCACACCATCAGGCTGGTGGCGCCAGACGAGACGCCGGTCAGCAGGAAGTGTCGGTCGCCGTTCACCCGCACATCGGCGATTTTCGGGTCACCGATGGCCAGGCGCGTAATGGCTACCGGTGATTGCAGCTCCTGTTGCAGGCCTTCTCCCACTTCGACCACGGCGGGCAACTGGCCCAAGGCGCTGCAATTGCCCGGCGCGGCCAGAGCCATGCCGACCGGCAGGCTCGACAACATCAGGGCCCATGCCAGTTGCGTGAACATGGGTGCGTAGCGATGGCTCATTCAAGGCATCCTTGCTCGATCACGGAGTTTGTGGCGCCGCCTGGGCGCCGCGTATCACTTCAATGCCACGGCGCACGCCAGGCTCACCACCGGCCGTGGCGGCGGCGACGCGTTTGGGCGGGCCGATCAGGGCCAGTTGAGTAAATTGGTAGAGGTCGCGGTTGGCGCTCTCCACTTTGTCCGGCGCGTCGCTTTCACCGGCCCAATAGCGGCTGAGCAATTGCTCTTCGGCACTGCGTACAGCCAGGCGCAAGACCCCGGCTTGTGCCGCGAGCATCAGGCGGCTTAACAGAGGCTCCGGCACCGCCAGCACCACAGTGCGCGCGCCTGCCCGGCGTTGGGCGGCCTGGGCGCGCTCTTCGGCGGTGGTCGGCGGGGGGGCGGCGGGTGTGCCATCGTTGGCCAGGCCCAATTGGTCGCCGACGCTGAGCAGGCGCATGGCGGGAAGGACGATCTGGGCCGATTGCTCGGCGTTGCTGGCGTCCTGGCGCAAGAACAACAGTACGTCCACGTAGTCGCCTGGGCTCAGTTGGCCGCCGGCGCCGATCACCTCATCCACGGCCACGGCCAGGGCGCGTTCGTTGGGGCGAATCATGCGTGCGAGCGGGCCGCCGCCGCTGAAGCTTTCTTCGGTGAGCCAGGTGCCGGCACCGAGGGTGCGCAGTGGCGTGCGGCCGATGGCCTGGTCAAGATGAGTGAGGCTGCCAGCGGGCACGGTGCGTAGTTTTTCCACCGCCAGGTCGGCGGCGGTCAGCGGAATAAAAGCCGGCACATCGTGCACCAGGACCACCACCGGTTGGCGGGTCTGGTCTTCGGCGGCGGCGACGGTGTTTGCAACGGAAACGACAGGTGCGGCTGGGGCGGCGACAGGCTCCGGTGTGCGGCTCAAGACCAGTCCCCAATACCCGGCGATCAACGCCCCGATCAGCAACAAGCCGGCCAGGACCATGCTGATACGACTGTTCATGACGGCTCTCCCTATCCCGTTGCACCGCGCGCCCGCTTAATCCAAACGGGTTAATTCGCAACCTGGCTGTGATGAACATCTAACGATTTGGCTATTTGAAGGTAGCTCAGCTAGGACGAAATGCCATTACCGTAGGAAAAATTTATCTGAACTATAGAAGCAGCGGCTTGGCGCGCAGGTTTATGGCGTCAACGTTGTGACTAATACTTTGTGATTAATCCGTTATTACAGTTGTGAGGCTGAGGTTTGTTGACAATGCTCTAATGGCACGCCGCGATCATCTGGTACTAGAGCCGTTCCGGCTTCCAGTGGCGTTTTAGGGAGAAGTCTTATGTTCCTTGACCTGGTGTTGAAACTTTACGTTCAGACGCAACTATTCTTCAGTCGCAAAGAGGGTGCCTCAGGTATCGAGTACGCAATTGTCGTGGCGTTGGTCGCGCTGGTTATTGTCGGCGCCGGAACGGGGCTGGGAACTAAGATCAAAACCATTTTCACCAACATGACCACAAGCATGCCGACTGGGACCTGATTTAAGTGTGGCAGTCGTTATGATTATTCCCTATTGCAGGTAATGCCATGAGCGCGTCTTCTTCACGCCAGCAAATTCTATTGGTGGACGACGAAGAGGACGCCTTGATTGAACTTGCCGAATCCCTCGAAAACGAGGGGTTTGTCTGTTTTACTGCCAATTCCGTCACCTTCGCCCTGCAAGAATTGACACTTCACCCCGATATCGCCCTGGTCATCACCGACCTGCGCATGCCCGAGGAAAGTGGCATCTCCTTGATCAAGCGCCTGCGCGAACACACCTCACGTTCCCACCTGCCGGTGATTGTGATGTCCGGTCATGCCGAAATGGATGATGTGAGCGACATGCTGCGTCTGCAGGTGCTGGACCTGTTTCGTAAGCCGATCTACCTGGTGCGGTTGATCGATACGTTGAACAACCTCTTCCCCCTCCCCAGAGCGAAACTGTAGGCGCCCGGAAATCCGGGCTCCTGCAAATGTCAGAGCTGGTAGCTGAAGCTCACCGAATAACGCGGCCGCCGATCGTAGCTGTCCAGTGCCACGTCCGACATCGGCTTGGCGACTTCCAGCGCGATGTTGTAGTACTTGGCATCGCCAAAACGCAGCCCCAACGCCGCCGATGACAGGTCATTGCCCTTCACCGGCAGGTCGTTGAACCAGGTCTTGGCGCGGTCGAACACCACGTAGGGTTGCAGGATCCTCACCCAGTCGCCGGCGCGGTTGTAGCTGTAGTTGACCTCGTAGGCCAGGCCCCAGCCTTTGTCGCCGGTGCCCTGGTCATCGGGATAACCACGGCCGAAACTCTGCCCGCCGAAGGTGGCGCGTTCGCTGTCGGGCAGGTCGTCGTTGCTCCAGTAGAGCGCGCCGGACAGCACGCCTTGCCAGTTGTCGAACAGCTTGTTGCTCTGCACGCCAGACAGGCGCAGGCGGAAGAAGTCGAGGTCGGGTTTGAGGCCGCCAAAGTCCGTGCGGGTCTTGGCGCCCATGCCATTGATGCCTTGGTACACGCCGCCGCTGATGATGCGCAACTGGGTGGTGTCAGCCTTGCGCCAGTCCCCTTCGAAGGCCAGGGCGCGCAGGTTGGTTTCCAGTTCGAAACGCTGGGGGAAACCTTCCAGTTTGTAGCGGTTGGTCTGGTCGACGGCGTAGAGCCGCGTGCCCAGGCTCAACGACTCGCTGGGCGAGGCGATGAAGGGGTGGCTGATGCCAATGGAGTAACGGTCGATCTGCTGGTGTGGCTTGAGTTCCAGGCCGTCGCCCAGTTGCAGGCTGGTGCTTGGGTCGGCGCGGTAGCGTTCGCCCGAGAGCGCGAGTTGGGTGCCCTCGGCGTTGATGAACTGGCTGTAGGTTGCGCGGTAGTAGTGCTCTTTGTCTTCGCCGGGCGGGAACAGGCCGCTGATGCTCAGTTGCTCGCCCATGGATGTCCAAGAGTTACTGGTGCCGGTCAGCAAGGCCTGGGTACCGCCACGGCTGGCCTCGTTGAGGCTCATGCTGGTGGTGATGGGCTTGCGGCTGGCGTTGATCTGCATGTGGGTGCCGCCATCGGTGGTGCCTGGCGGTGGCACTTGGGCTTGTACGTTTACACCCGGTATAGCGCCCATCAGCGTGGTATAGCGCTCGAAGGTTGTGCGCGTGAGCGGGCGTTCGGCCTTGAGTTTCTCGGCCAGTTTGTCGACGTAGGACGAGACCGCGCCAATGTCGCCTTGCAGTTGGTAATCCCGGATGTAGCCCTCTACCAGCACCACGCGCACCAGGCCGTCTTCGAAATGTTGTTCCGGCAAGAAGGCGTACGACAGCAAGTAGCCGTCCTGCTGATAACGCCGGGTGATGCTGCGGGTGGCTTCGATCAATTGCTCCAGATTGGTTTCGTGGCCGATCAGCGGCTCGAATGCCTGGGCGACGTCGCTGAGCGGGTAGACCGTGCCGCCGTCGATCTGCAGTTTGCGAATGGTCACTTTGGTGTCCATCAGCAACGGTTGCCCGGCGGTGGGCGCCGGCGTCGGCACCTGGGTGGGTGTGGCAGCCGGGCGGTAGGCGTCGGCGGGGAGGTTGGGCACGGGCAGGTTGCGGATGGTGTCGTTGCTATTGAGGAAGCTGGGTAGGGTATCGGCGTGGGTATAGGCACTGAGGGTGAGCAATAACAACGGCGTCAAGGCGCGCATAGGACACTCCATGGTCAAACTGCAGCAGCGTTTCGCAGATTCCCGCCGGGCTCTGGGGGCGCGGTTCGGGTGCTTTCAGGGATCGATCATTGACCCATAAAAAAAGACGAGAGACTTAGTGGGGTCTCTCGTCTCAACCAAGCGTAGGCGCTGTAGGTGAGGCCGTCTAATCGGCCAGGTGCAATTCTATTTTTTGCCGCCCAGGCCGCCTAACAGCCCGCCCAGCAGACCACCATTTGCGCTGCCGCCTGCACCGGCAGAGGCACCGGCGCCTGCGCCGACACCCAGGTTCAGGCCACCCCCGAGCAAGCCGCCGCCGGTGTTGGTGCCACCGGTGACCAGGCCGCCGATCGAGGCCACGGTGCCGCCCACTGCAGTCACGGTGCCGCCAAGGGCGTTGGTGACCGGGTTGGCGTTGGTGCCGCTGATTTTGCCGCCCAGGCTGCTGACGGCGCCGCCGACATTCGTCACCAGGCCGTTGACGGGCGCACCCAGGCCGGTGGCACCGCCGATGGTTTGGGTCAGGCTTTGCACACCGCTGGTGACAGGGTTGATAGCGCCGCCGATTTGAGTGGTCAGCCCGGCAATGGGGGCACCGGCCGCTGTGTTGGGGGTGCCGCTGCCGCCCAGGAGGGTGCCCAGGGACGCCACGGTGGTACCGGCTTTGACACCCGTGACGCCGGTCGCGCTGACCACGCCGTTGGTGCTGCCTGCATCCAGGCCGCTGCCGGCACCGGCGATTACGCCACCGATCAGTTCAGGCAGGCCCAGGTTGTTAGTACCGCCACCTGTACCGCCCCCTGTACCACCGCCATTGCCGCCACCACTGTTATCCGCATCCGGGTCGACATAACCGCTGGCCTTGCCGACTGCGGTGCCGACACCGTTGAGCACATTGCCCACTGCGCCCGTCACAGGGTTGCCGGTGCCGCCGGTGTCGGCGACTTTATCGCCCAGGCCGTCGACGGTATCGCCCACTTTTTTCAGCAAGCCGCCGACAGGGGAATCCAGGCCGGTAGCGGAACCTACTTTACCGGTGGTGTTTTCCACCAGGGAGACCACGGGCACCAGGACTTTTGCACCCACTGTGTTGGTGACCGATCCCAGCGGGCCGGTGGTGCTCGCGGTGCTTAGGGTGTCGCCGAGCATGGTCACGGCATTCCCGACTTTGTCGACCACGCCGCCCACTACCGGAGCAGCGCCGCTGACCACTGGCACCTTGCCAAGCAGGGTGGTGACATTGCCACCGGTGACGCTCAGGCCATCGCCCAGGTCGGAAACCCCGTTGGCCACGCCAGCGACGGTTTTGCCCAACGCGTTGCTGTCAGTACCCAGCGTGCCCAGGCCATCCGACAGGCCGGTACCGATGCTGCCGACCGCGTTGCCGGTCGCGGTGACCAGGCCGCCAGCGGTTGCACCGACGATTGGCAAACTGCCAAGGGTGGTGCCCAGGCTGCGGACGGTGCCGCCGAGACCGGTCACGGTATCGCCGACGGTGTCGACCACGGTCGCCGTAACCAGTGGCGTTGTGCCGCCGCCTGGGTTGGTGCCCGGGTCGGTGCCAGGATCGGTGCCGCCTCCGGTACCACCACCCGCGCCAGCGCCAGCATCGGAAGATCCACCACTGTGATGCCCACCACCACCGCTGCTGCAGCCGCCGAGTGCCAGTGCTACTGCCAGGGCCAGCGCGGTACTTGCTTTCCAAAACACTACTTGAGTTTTCATGATTGAGTTCCTTGCACCTGTACAACCTTGGTTGTCTTCAAACGCTCACTATTTCTAGGGATAGCGATACGTTTGTCCGTGTGGCTATAACAGCCCCGGACGTGCGTTCTCTCAATGCTCAACTTGGTATTAACGATTTATATATCGCGCAGCTGTACCGTTTAAGTAGCTAATACCAAGGATATAAGGCGGGGATGTATCAAGATGTATATATGTTTAAAATCAATAGGTTGAATAAAAAAGCGGACTTAATAAAGTCCGCTATTACTTAGGGTGTATATATACAATTAATCATTTTATTTCAGGCGATTGGCTGCCACTTGCCTACCATATGTTCAATATCGCCAGCGCCTTTGAGCCACAACTCTCCGCTGGAACCGGCGGCGCTGGCCAATAACGTCACTTCACTGGGCAGGCGTACGGGCTTCCTGAACTCGACGTTTATCTCAACATTGGCGGCGGGCAGGTGTTCGCCGAGTGCGGCGAGGGTATGCGCCTTGTTCCACAGTCCGTGGGCGATGGCCTGGGGGAAGCCAAACAGCTTGGCGGTCAGGGCGCTGAGGTGGATCGGATTGTAGTCACCGGACACCCGTGCATACCGGCGACCGATGTCGGCGGGTGCCTTCCAGCGGGACAATTCGCTGACCTGGGTGGGGGAGGGTTGGGCGTCCTCTTGCGCCTCCCCGTCCAGTTTCACGCCTCGGCACAGCATGCGGCTCTCGGCTTCCCACAGCAGGCCAAGGGAGTCTTCGACGGTGGCGATCAGGTCGAAGGTCGCGCCCTTGGGGTGGGGCTGGAGGTTCTGCGTGTGCACTCCGACGGACAGCTCACTGACACCCCCCAGCGGGCGATGGATGCGGATACGGTTACTCAGGTGAATCAGCCCCAGCAGCGGGAAGGGAAAGTGTGTATCGGTGAGCAACTGCATCTGCAGGCCAAACGCGAGGATATGCGGGTAGGTCGCCGGCAGGATCGGGCTGTCAGCAAAACCACAGACCTTGCGATAGGCGGCCACGTGCCTGGGGTTGATGCTCACCCGACAACGCAGTCCCTGCTCGGGCAGGGCGCTGCCGGTAATCTTGCGCTTGAGCGCTGCACGCCAATACAGCGGCGGCAGAAACGGCGTATTGCCCAGTGTCTTCCATTGCATGCTTACGCTCCCAGGAGACTTTGCCCACACACACGCAGCGCTTGTCCGCTGACCGCACCCGAACCTGGTTGGCCCAGCCACGCCACTGCCTCGGCGACGTCCTGTGGCAGGCCGCCTTGACCCAGCGAACTCATGCGTCGCCCGGCTTCACGCAAGGCAAACGGAATATGCGCGGTCATCTGGGTTTCGATAAAGCCCGGCGCCACCGCGTTGATGGTGATGCCACGCTTCTTAAGCAGCGGCGCCCAGGCCTGCGCGAGGCCGATCAAGCCCGCCTTGCTCGCCGCATAGTTGGTTTGCCCACGGTTACCGGCGATGCCGCTGATGGACGCCAGCAACACCACGCGGGCGTTGTCGTGCAGGGTGCCACTGTCGAGCAGCGCCTGGGTCAGTACTTGTGGTGCATTGAGGTTGACGGCGAGCACCGCGTCCCAATATTCAGGGGTCATGTTCGCCAGGGTTTTGTCGCGGGTGATACCGGCGTTGTGCACCAGGATGTCGAGGCCATCGGGCAGCTGTTCAATCAATTGGCGGGCGGCGTCTTCAGCGCAGATATCCAGCGTGACGGTGCGTGCACCCAGGCGCGCAGCCAGGGCTTCGAGGTCGGCCTTGGCCTGGGGCACGTCGAGCAGGATCACCTCGGCGCCGTCACGGGCGAGGGTTTCGGCGATGGATGCACCAATGCCTCGAGCGGCGCCGGTGACCAGTGCCTTGCGCCCGGCGAGGGGCCGCGTCCAGTCTTCGACTGGTGTGGCGCAGGCCTCCAGGCGAATGACCTGGCCGGAGATGTACGCGCTTTTGGGCGAAAGGAAGAAGCGCAGTGCGCCTTCCAGTTGCTCTTCGGCACCGTCACCAACATAGAGCAGTTGCAACACCCCCCCGTTGCGCAGCTCTTTGGCCAGCGAGCGACTGAACCCTTCCAAGGCGCGCTGGGCGCTGGCGGCGAAGGGGTCGCTGAGGCCTTCCGGCGCACGCCCGAGGATCACCAGGTGCGCGCTGTTATCGAGGTTTTTCAGCAGTGGCTGGAAGAATTCACGCAGCTGTTTGAGTTGGTCGGTGTGCTGCAAGTCGCTGGCGTCGAATACGACGGCCTTGAGCTTGGGCCCGTGGCCGGGAATCCAGGTCGAGGTCTCGGTGCCGTAGGTGTAGATGGCGTCAGTCAACCGATTGGCGAACGCCTGCACCTGGGTGGTCAGCGCACCGCCGCCCAGCAGCAATGCACCCTCCACCGGGCGCAGGCGCCCGGCTTGCCAGCGTTCCAGGCGTACCGGTGACGGCAGGCCAATGGCGGCGACCAAGCGATGGCCGAGGCTTGAGTTGGCGAAGTCGATATAACGGTCAGACATGGAACGCTCTCCGAAGGCTGGGGTTCAAAGGGTTGACCACCCCGGGGTGGCAGTCGTTCGATTGAGCCTAGGCTAGGCTTGGTGATTCCACCCACAACCATCAGGGAGCTTTCCATGACTCAATTGCGCCGTGTAGCGATCATTGGCGGTAACCGCATTCCTTTCGCCCGCTCCAATGGCCCCTATGCCACGGCGAGCAACCAGGCGATGCTGACCGCCGCCCTGGAGGGCCTGATCGAACGCTACAACCTGCACGGCCTGCGCATGGGCGAAGTGGCTGCCGGTGCAGTGCTCAAGCATTCGCGCGACTTCAACCTCACCCGCGAATGCGTGCTGGGCTCGCGCCTGTCGCCGCAAACCCCCGCCTACGACATTCAGCAGGCTTGCGGCACTGGCTTGGAAGCGGCACTGCTGGTGGCCAACAAGATCGCCCTGGGGCAGATCGAATGCGGGATTGCCGGGGGGGTGGACACCACCTCCGACGCCCCTATCGGCGTGAATGAAGGCTTGCGCAAGATTCTGTTGCAAGCCAATCGCAGCAAGTCCGTGGCGGACAAATTAAAAGTCCTGTTACAACTTCGTCCCCATCACCTCAAGCCTGAATTGCCGCGCAACGGCGAACCCCGTACGGGTTTGTCCATGGGCCAGCACTGTGAACTGATGGCGCAGACCTGGCAGATTCCGCGTTCCGAGCAGGACCAGTTGGCCCTGGAAAGCCACCAGAAAATGGCCGCTGCCTACGCTGAAGGCTGGCACAACGATTTGCTCACGCCGTTCCTGGGCCTGACCCGCGACAACAACCTGCGCCCGGACCTGACCCTGGAAAAGCTCGCCGCGCTCAAGCCCGCCTTCGAGCGCAGCGAAAAAGGCACGCTCACCGCCGGCAACTCCACGCCGCTCACGGATGGTGCGTCGCTGGTGCTGCTCGGCAGCGAAGCCTGGGCCCAGGAACGTGGCTTGCCGATCCTTGCGTATTTACGCGATGGTGAAGCGGCGGCGGTGGACTTCGTCAACGGCGCCGAAGGCCTGCTGATGGCGCCGGTGTACGCGGTACCGCGCTTGCTGGCGAGGAATGGTCTGACGCTGCAGGACTTCGATTACTACGAGATCCATGAGGCGTTCGCTGCCCAGGTTTTGTGCACGCTCAAGGCCTGGGAAGATGCGCACTACTGCAAGACGCGCCTCGGGCTGGAGGCACCGTTGGGCGCCATCGACCGCAGCCGCCTGAATGTGAAGGGCAGTTCACTGGCGGCCGGGCACCCGTTCGCTGCCACGGGTGGGCGTATCGTCGCCAACCTGGCCAAATTGCTGGATGCGGCGGGCAAGGGCCGTGGCCTGATTTCGATCTGTGCGGCAGGTGGACAAGGGGTAACCGCGATCATTGAACGTTGAAACTGGCATATTGGATGCATTCTTAAGTGATCAACGGTCGGTAGCCTCTCCCACCGGCGAGCTGATTGCCGTATAACGAGTGCCATACGCGTATTTGGTAATAAAGGACCCACAATAAAAGCTGATGAAGACTCCTAAACGCATTGAACCCCTGATCGAAGACGGTCTGGTCGACGAAGTGCTGCGCCCACTCATGAGTGGTAAAGAAGCAGCTGTTTATGTGGTGCGCTGCGGCAACGAATTGCGTTGCGCCAAGGTTTACAAGGAGGCGAACAAACGAAGTTTTCGTCAAGCGTCCGAATACCAGGAAGGCCGTAAGGTCCGTAACAGCCGGCAAGCCCGGGCCATGGCCAAGGGCTCCAAGTTCGGCAAGAAAGAAACCGAAGATGCCTGGCAGAATGCCGAAGTGGCGGCCTTGTTCCGCCTGGCCGGTGCGGGCGTTCGCGTGCCCCAGCCGTTCGACTTCCTCGAAGGCGTGCTGCTGATGGAGCTGGTGGCCGACGAGTACGGCGATGCGGCGCCGCGTCTGAACGACGTAGTGCTGGAGCCGGACCAGGCGCGTGAATACCACGCTTTCCTGATTTCCCAGATCGTGCTGATGCTGTGTACCGGCCTGGTGCACGGTGACTTGTCCGAGTTCAACGTACTGCTCACGCCAACGGGCCCGGTGATTATCGACCTGCCCCAGGCCGTCGACGCGGCGGGCAACAACCATGCGTTCAGCATGCTGGAGCGGGATGTGGGCAACATGGCTTCCTATTTCGGGCGCTTTGCCCCGGAGTTGAAGAAGACCAAGTACGCCAAGGAAATGTGGGCCTTGTACGAAGCCGGCACCTTGCACCCGGCGAGCATCTTGACTGGCGAGTTCGACGAGCCGGAAGAGTTGGCGGATGTCGGTGGTGTGATCCGCGAGATCGAAGCCGCGCGGCTGGATGAAGAGCGTCGCCAGGCGATTCGGGCGGCGGACGATGCGCCACCGAGCAAGGTGCCCGACGAGCCACCGCCACCGCCGTGGATGCAATGACCCGCTGACAACACCGCCCCTGTAGGAGCCGGCTTGCCGGCGATGAGGCCCTTGAATCCAGTGCAAGGGTTGAGGCCGCTATCGCCGGCAAGCCGGCTCCTACAAGGGATTGTCAGCAACAACTACCCGACGCCAACTCCTTGAGAATCGGACAATCCGGCCGATGATCGCCCTGGCAATGCTCCACCAGGTCCTGCAGCGTATCGCGCAGTTGCCCCAGTTCCAGAATCTTCTGGTTCAGCTCATCGATATGCTGGCGTGCCAACGCCTTGACATCGGCACTGGCCCGTTGCCGGTCCTGCCACAGGGTCAGCAGCTTGCCGACCTCTTCCAATGAAAACCCCAGGTCCCGCGAGCGTTTGATAAACGCCAGCGTGTGCAAGTCGTCACTGCCGTACACGCGATAGCCACTGTCGGTGCGGTGGGCGGCTTTGAGCAGGCCGATGGATTCGTAGTAGCGAATCATCTTGGCGCTGAGCCCGCTCTGGCGTGCGGCTTGGCCGATATTCATGGGCGTTGATCCTCCAGGTCTTTAGGCTTCCACGTCTTCAACAGTAAGGCATTGCTCACCACGCTGACACTGGACAACGCCATCGCCGCGCCCGCCAGCACGGGATTGAGCAGGCCAAAGGCAGCCAGGGGAATGCCAATCAGGTTATACACAAAGGCCCAGAACAGGTTCTGGCGAATTTTTGCGTAGGTCTTGCGACTGATCTCCAGGGCCGCGGGCACCAGGCGCGGGTCGCCGCGCATCAGGGTGATGCCGGCCGCGTGCATGGCCACGTCGGTGCCACCGCCCATGGCGATGCCGATATCGGCGGCGGCCAGGGCCGGGGCGTCGTTGATGCCGTCGCCGACCATCGCCACCACCCCGGTTTTTTTCAACTCGGCGACGGTGGCCGCTTTATCAGCGGGCAGCACTTCGGCGTGCACATCGTCGATGCCCAGGGCGTGCGCAACCACACGGGCGCTGCCGCGATTATCGCCGGTGAGCAAATGGCTGGTGATGTGCTGGGCCTTGAGTTGTTCCACGGCCTCCAACGCGCCGGGCTTGAGCGTGTCGCCAAAGGCGAACAGCCCCAGCACACGCGGTTGCGCACCTTGCTCGATCAGCCATGACAAGGTGCGGCCTTCGGCTTCCCAGGCGTTGGCCGAATCGGCGAGGTCGCCCGCGCTCAAGCCGCTTTCTTCCAGCAGGCGACGATTGCCCAAGGCCAACTGACGACCCTCCAGCGTGCCGGCGATGCCGCGTCCGGTCAGGGATTGGCTGGCCGTCACGTCGGCCACGGGCAGCCCTTTTTCGTTGCACGCATCCAGCACGGCCTTGGCCAGCGGGTGTTCGCTGCCGCGTTGCAGTGCTCCAGCGTGTTGCAACAGCAGCGATTCGTTACCATCCACTGCCGCCAGGTGGGCAATTTTCGGCGTGCCGGAGGTGAGGGTGCCGGTCTTGTCGAAGACCACGGCGCTCACCTCATGGGCGCGTTCCAGGGCTTCGGCGTCCTTGATCAGGATGCCGTGGCGCGCGGCGACACCCGTGCCGGCCATGATCGCAGTCGGCGTGGCCAGGCCCAGGGCGCACGGGCAGGCGATTACCAGCACGGCCACGGCATTGATAATCGCGGTTTCCAGCGGCGCGCCGTACAGCCACCAACCCACCAGGGTGACCAACGCCAGCACCAGCACGGCCGGGACGAAGACTTGGCTGACTTTATCCACCAGCTTCTGGATCGGTGCCTTGGCGGCCTGGGCGTCTTCGACCAAACGGATGATCCGCGCCAATACGCTTTCGGCGCCAAGGGCCAGGGTGCGCACCAGCAGGCGGCCTTCGCCGTTGATGGCGCCGCCAGTGACGGTATCGCCAGGCTGTTTCGGGACCGGCAGGCTTTCGCCGCTGATCAAGGCTTCGTCGGCATGGCTTTGACCCTCAACCACTTCACCGTCGACCGGGAAGCGCTCGCCAGGCTTGACCATTACCAGGTCACCGAGCTTCAACGCATTGATGGCGACGTCTTCTTCGCGCCCTTCAATGACCCGAATCGCCCGCTCGGGACGCAAGGCTTCCAGGGCGCGAATGGCGCTGGCAGTCTGGCGCTTGGCGCGGCTCTCCAGGTATTTGCCCAGCAGCACCAGGGCGATCACCACCGCCGAGGCTTCGAAGTACAGGTGCGGTGCCATGCCGGGGTGAGCGGTGAGCCATTCGTAAATACTCAGGCCGTAACCGGCGCTGGTGCCGATGGCCACCAGCAGGTCCATATTGCCGGCACCGGCACGCACGGCTTTCCAGGCCGCGATATAGAAGCGCGCGCCGAAGATGAATTGCACCGGCGTGGCCAGGGCGAACTGTGCCCAGGCGGGCAGCATCCAGTGCAGGCCTAAGGGTTCCACCAACATCGGCAGCACCAGCGGCAATGCCAGCAGGATCGCCAGCAGCAGCGCCCAACGCTCGCGCTGCAGGCGCTGGGCTTGATTAGCGTCGGTGGCGGTTTCGCTTTGTGGCAGGGTGGCGGTGTAGCCGGCTTTGTCGACTGCGGCGATCAGCACGCCGGGGTCCATCTGGCCCAGCACTTCAACATGGGCGCGCTCGTTGGCCAGGTTGACGCTGACACGTTGCACCCCCGGCACCTTGCTCAGCGCGCGCTCGACCCTGCCGGCACAGCTGGCGCAGGTCATGCCGCCGATGGGCAGGTCAAAGGTGGTGGATCCATTCATGGGGCAGTCCTCCAGGAGAAGTTGCCCGTAGGATCAACCTTGACCTGTTGGGAAGGTCAAGCACCTATTTTCTGCAGGAGCCAGCTGGCCGGCGATCGGGCCCTTGAGGCTTGCGTGGATTTCAAGGACGCCATCGCCGGCAAGCCGACTCCTACTGGGTGCCGGTTTAATATTCGAGGGCGGCGGGTTTGAGGTACATGCCGTCCGGGCCCTGGGCAATGCGCAATTTGCGCACGTCACCGGCCTTGAGCGTGATGTTTTGCGCGGGCGGTGCCAGCATCCCTGGCAGGCAGCCTGAGGATTGACCCGGCAGCAGCTTCAGGCGCAAGGACAGATTGCCCGCCGGCAGGTTGAACGACGTGGCTTGTTCCTGGAACAGCCGGCCCGCCAGTTGGTCATTCAGGTACAGGCCGATTTCGCAGTTGGTGGGCACTTCCAGGCGTTCCCGGGAAATGATCAGCACCGCATAGTCTTCGGTGGCGACAGCCTGCGGCGCAGCGGCAGACAAGCTCATCAGGCCGAGAAGGGCAAAAAACGACCAGCGCATGGCGAATGCTCCGTGGTGTGAATCGAAGATAGGTGAAGCTTGGCCGACGATGCCAACGATTACCAGCCCGGCAGATATTCCCGTAACTTGACCTTGCCATCGTGGCAAGCTTGAGACTGGGTCCAACCTCATCAAAGGAGTCATGTCATGCAAGTATTCAGCGTTGAAGGAATGACCTGCGGCCATTGCGTTCGAGCGGTGACCCAGGCAGTACAGGGCAAGGACCCGGCAGCCAGTGTGAAGGTCGACCTGGCGGCAAAGGAAGTGGGCGTCGAAAGCCGCCTGTCTGCCGAGCAAGTGATCGAGGCGATCACCGAAGAGGGCTACAGCGCCAAGCTCGCCTGACGCGAACAAATAGTTAGCGAGCTATCGTGTTCAATGCACCCAAGCGCGGCTAGACTATCGGGCTGCCGTCTTACTTGGGTGCCCGATGAACCTCCGCATAATCCTGATTCTGGGTGCCTTGAGCGCCTTTGCGCCGTTGGCGATCGATTTTTACCTGCCGGGCTTTCCGGCCATGGCCAAGGCCTTCGCGACCGATGAAAAACACATCCAGTTGACCCTGGCGGTGTACTTCGGTGGCCTGGCCATCGGCCAATTGATCTACGGCCCACTGGCTGACCGCTTCGGACGACGCGGCCCGCTGCTCAGTGGTGTCACGCTGTTCACCTTGGCGTCCTTTGCGTGTGCCTTTGCGCCTTCGCTGGAGTGGCTGATCGCTGCGCGCTTTGTGCAGGCCCTGGGTGGCTGCGCGGGCATGGTGATTTCCCGTGCGGTGGTCAGCGACAAATGTGATGCGGTGGGCTCGGCCAAAGTGTTTTCCCAACTGATGCTGGTCACCGGCCTGGCGCCGATCCTCGCGCCGCTGGCAGGCGGGTTGATGGTCGGGCTGTGGGGCTGGCAGTCGATCTTCCTCGCGCTCTCGATCTTCAGCGTAATGGCCGCCATCGCCGTGGCAGTCGGGTTGCCGGAAACCTTCCCGGCGCATCAGCCACGTCAGCCGTTGTCCGGGTCGCTGCGTCGCTACGCGGCATTGTTGTCGGACCGCGTCTACTTGGGCTACGCCTTGACCGGCGGTATCTCAATCGCCGGGATGTTTGCCTACATCGCCGGTTCACCTTTCGTCTTTATCCAACTCTACGGCGTGCCTGCCGAGCATTACGGCTGGCTGTTCGGTTCCAACGCTGCGGGCTTTATCCTCGTGGCCCAAGTGAATGCGCGGCTGCTGTCCAAGCGTGGCCCCGCGTTTCTGCTGTCGCGCAGTGTGTGGGTCTACCTGTTGGCGGCGCTGACGTTGCTCGGCATTGCAGCCTTGCGCACCGATGCGCTGTGGCCATTGCTGGTGCCGCTGTTTATCTGCATCGCCAGCCTGGGCTGCATTTTGCCCAATACCTCGGCGTGCGCCATGAGCGGGCAGGGAGCACGGGCGGGTAGCGCGTCGGCGTTGCTGGGCTGCATTCAGTTTGGCGTGGCGGCGGGAGCGGCGTCGCTGGTGGGGATCCTGCACGACGGCACGGCGATGCCGATGGCCATGGTCATCAGCTTGTGCGGGGTATTGGCGGTGACGATTGCGATGTCGACCCAGCGCCTGCAACGCAAACGGGCCTTGCAGGCGCAGGTCTGAAGGGCGGTTCAGCCAGCGGCGGAGCGTTGCTGGCTGTTCGGAAAACGGTGGGGCGCTTGGATACGGGCTTGCAGGGTGTCGGCAAAGGCACGGGCCTCGGCCTCGGTGCGGAAGGTGAACGCGTCCTGGTCGAGACGAACCTGCCATTTATTGCCTGCGGATTTTGCTAACGCTTTTATCAGGATCTTCATTGCTGACTTCCTCACGTAAAAGAATCGTGGCAAAGGCGGCCAATATAAACCCGAATACGCTCACAAATATGACAAAGGTCAACTCTCGGACTAGCGGTGTCGTCCATTACCTACATGAATAATGGACGACACTGACAGCCGTTTTTTCAGAACCCTTCCAGCACGATCTTGCCCTTGGCCTTGCCGCTTTCCAGCAGGGCATGGGCGCGTCGCAGGTTCGCGGCATTGATCACACCGAAGTGCTCGCCCACCGTGGTTTTCAGGGTGCCGGCGTCGATCAGTTCGGCCACGCGGTTGAGCAGGTTGTGCTGCTCGATCATGTCCGGCGTCTCGAACATCGAGCGTGTGTACATGAACTCCCAGTGCAGCGACAGGCTCTTGCGCTTGAGTTTGCTGACGTCCAGCGCCTTGGGGTCGTCGATCAGTGCCAGCTTGCCCTGGGGTTGCAGGGCTTCGACCAGTTGGTCCAGGTGATGATCGGTCTGGGTCAGGCTGGCGACGTGGGTCACTTGCGGGTGACCGGCGGCTTTCAGTGCTTCGCTCAGCGGTTGGCTGTGATCGATCACCAGGTCGGCACCGAGGGCCTTGGCCCATTCCTGCGTTTCCGGGCGAGAGGCTGTACCGATCACTTTAAGGGCCGTGAGTTGGCTGGCCAGTTGGGTCAGGATCGACCCCACGCCGCCGGCAGCACCGACGATCAGCAGGCTCTGGCCTTCGTCCTGCTTGCCTTCACGCACGTGCAGGCGTTCGAACAGCAGTTCCCAGGCGGTAATGGCGGTCAGCGGCAGCGCGGCGGCATCGGCAAAGCCCAGGCTCTTGGGCATGTGGCCGACGATGCGCTCATCCACGGTGTGCAGTTCGCTGTTGCCGCCCGGGCGCACCAGTGAGCCGGCGTAGAACACCTTGTCACCGGCCTTGAACAACGTCACTTCGCTGCCGACCGCCTTGACCACGCCGGCCACGTCCCAGCCCAGCACTTTGGCGGCACCGTTTTCCGGGGCGACGTTCTGGCGCACCTTGGTGTCCACCGGGTTGACCGAGATGGCTTTGACTTCCACCAGCAGGTCGCGCGGACCGGCGACGGGCGCTGGCAACTCGATGTCTTGCAGGGCGTTGGGATCGTTGATCGGCAGTGACGCGTAGTAGGCAATGGCTTTCATGATGGCTCCGGGAAATGGCGGGTGATCAGGCGAGAAATTTCAGGCGCTTGAGTTCGAAGTGTTCGATCACATCGGCGGCCTTGGCGCGAAAGCTCTGGATGTGCGCGCTTTGGTCGTGGTCGGCCAGTGCTGCGTCGTCGCTCCAGCGTTCGAGCATGTAGAAGGTCTCGGGGTGTTGCAGGTCCTGGTGCAGGTCGTACTGCTCGCACCCGGCTTCCAGGCGCGTGGGTTCCAGCAGGCCGCGCAGCAGGGTTTCTAGGGTGGCCTGTTGGCCGGGTTTGGCGATCAGCGTGGCAATGACGTTAAAGGCAGTGGACATATTCAACTCCAGACACGTGATGAACGGATGCACAGATGATTGGCTATTTCCCGCGCCGATAAAAGCGGCTAAAACAGCAGTCTGTTTCAATAAAATATTGATAATGAGCAGGAATGCATGCTGCGTTTTGATGATTTGCAGTTATTTGTACGTGCGGCGGACCTCGGTAGCCTGTCCGCTGCTGCACGGGTCATGGACCTGTCACCGGCTGTCGCAAGTGCGGCGCTCAAGCGTATCGAGCAGCAATTGGGCACACGCTTGCTGGCGCGGTCCACTCGCAGCCTGCGCCTGACCGCCGAAGGCGAAGGCTTCCTGGAATATGCTCGCGCTGCCTTGAGCTCACTGGATGAAGGCCGACGCTTGTTGGCCAGTGGCCAAGACCATGTCAGCGGCGTGCTGCAGCTATCGGCTCCATCGGATTTCGGGCGTAATCAGCTGCTGCCCTGGTTGGACGAGTTCCAGCAGGAGTACCCGCAATTGACTGTACGGCTGCTGTTGGGCGACCGGATTGCCGATCTGTTCCGCCAGCCGGTGGATATTGCCCTGCGCTACGGTGAACCCGAGGACTCCAGCCTTATCGCGCTGCCCGTCGCGCCGGATAACGTTCGCGTGCTGTGCGCCTCCCCCAGCTACCTCGCGCGTTATGGTGAGCCTCGGCACCTGGAGCAACTGGCCCAGCACAATTGCCTGCTCTATATGCTCGGCAGTCGGGTCCACGACCATTGGACCTTCCGCGACGGTAAGCGCGAAATCAGCCTGACCGTCACCGGCGACCGCTTCAGTGACGATGCCGATGTGGTCCGTCGCTGGGCGGTGGCGGGTGTGGGCATTGCCTACAAGTCCTGGCTCGATGTGAGTACCGACGTGCTGGCGGGGCGCTTGCGTTTGATCCTGCCGGAACTGCGTGGCGAGCGCACGCCGCTCAATTTGTTGTGTGCTCACCGTGCGCAGCTGAGCAAACCCATCAACTTGTTGCGAGAAATGCTTGTGTCCCGCTGTGCGACGTTGACCGCTCAGTTACCGGAACGATTGATCGCGACGTAACGCCCTGCATCACAAGAGGAAATTTCACTCATTCCCTGTCCCTATCCAGGCTGTCAGACGCCGTGGAACCGGCGGTTTGCGCCCCTATACTCTGGCGCTGACCTCAATGGAAAAATAATTCAACAGGGAATGAAACGATGGAAGCAGCACCGTGCATCAGTCAGATCGCCAGCTTACTCGCTGAACCCAAACGCACTGCAATGCTGTGGGCGTTGATGGATGGCTCGGCCAAGTCGCCGGTCGAGTTGGCGACACTCGCCGGGTTGTCAGCAACCTCTGCCAACGCGCACCTGGCGCGACTGACCGCCGGTGGTTTGCTGCGCATAGAGGCCAGGCGTGGCAAGCGCTTGTTTCGCGTGGCGGCGCCGGATGTCAGCGCAGCCATTGATGCCCTGGCCAGGACCACCATGGCGTGCGCCGCGCGCAGCGCGCCGGATGATTTGCCAACAGCCCTGGTCGCGCCAGCGTTGTTACGGCAGGCCCGGTTGTGCCACGGCCACCTGGGTGGAGAGCTGGGGGCGCAGTTGTATCAACATCTTCTGGAAGCGGGATGGATCGAGCGCCATGAGCAGCGTACCGATATCACGGTCAAAGGTGCGCTGTGCCTGGCAGGCTTGGGGATTTTCACCCAGGCATTGGCGTCGCCGCTGGTGTGCAACTGCTTTGACTGGAGCCAGCAGCAGCCGCATCTGGGCGGGGCGTTGGGGGCGGGGTTGTTGCAGTTGTTCTTGCAGTCGAACTGGATCAGCGTGATCAATGAGTCCCAGGCCTTGCAGGTCCATGCCATCGGACGGCAGGAAATCACCCGATTGGCCGTGCCAGCGAGGAGCTGACTGCGTAGGAACCGGCTGGCCGGCGATAGCATCACCTCGGTCATCCTGAACAACCCGAGGTGTCTGCATCGCCGGTAAGCCGGCGCTTACGGGATTACGGTTTGACCAGTCGCGCATCCAGGCTGTTTTGCGCCAGGCGTTTGGCCTGGTCCTGGGTCATGCCCAGCGAGGTGTACAGCGCGTGGAAGTTTTCGGTGACATAACCGCCGAAGTAGGCCGGGTCATCCGAATTCACGGTCACCTTCACGCCACGCTCGAGCATGTCGAGGATGTTGTGCTGGGCCATGTCGTCGAACACGCACAGCTTGGTGTTGGACAGTGGGCACACGGTCAGCGGGATTTGCTCGTCGATGATGCGTTGCATCAGGCGCTCGTCTTCGATGGCGCGTACGCCATGGTCGATACGCTGGATCTTCAGCAGGTCGATGGCTTCCCAGATGTACTCGGGCGGGCCTTCTTCGCCGGCGTGGGCCACGGTGAGGAAGCCTTCGTGGCGGGCACGGTCGAACACGCGCTGGAATTTGCTTGGCGGGTGACCCATTTCCGAACTGTCCAGGCCCACGGCCACGAACGCATCACGGAACGGCAGCGCCTGGTCGAGGGTTTTCTCGGCTTCGGCTTCGCTCAAGTGGCGCAGGAAGCTGAGGATCAAGCCGCTGGTGATACCCAGTTGCTGCTCGCCATCTTTGAGCGCGGCGGCGATGCCGTTAAGCACCACTTCGAACGGTATGCCACGGTCAGTGTGGGTTTGCGGGTCGAAGAAGGGTTCGGTGTGGATCACGTTCTGCTCTTTGCAGCGCAGCAGGTAGGCCCAGGTCAGGTCGTAGAAATCCTGGGACGTGCGCAACACATCAGCGCCCTTGTAATACAGGTCGAGGAACTCTTGCAGGTTGTTGAAGGCGTAGGCCTTGCGCAGGGTTTCGACGTCGTTCCACGGCAGCGCAATCTTGTTGCGCTCGGCCAGGGCGAACAGCAGCTCAGGCTCCAGCGAGCCTTCCAGGTGCAGGTGCAGTTCAGCCTTGGGCAGGGCGTTGAGCCAATCGTACATTTTCTAAATTCTCATCAGGTGCAATGGCGGCATTCTACAGCCCATGGCTGAAATAATTGGCAAAACCTGACCAGCAGGAGAGTTTTGCTTTTATTCATGCAAGGTTCCCGTGAACTAAGGTGTAACGAAACGTTAGCGGCTTGGCGCAGTCTGTACCCCATCAATGACTGATTTGCCGTACTAAAAGGCCCGGAATGCTCACATCCCTCAAGCAAGAAAAATTCATGCTGCTGGCGCTGATTGCCGCCATTGCCGCCTACCCATTGGAGCACTGGATGCTCCACAGCGGGCAAGTGGTGGCGCTGCTGGCGGGCGTGGTGCTGATTGGCTTCATCGTGGCGGCGTCGATGCGCGTGGCCCATCACGCCGAACAACTCGCGGAAAAAGTCGGCGACCCTTACGGCACCATGATCCTCACGCTTGCCGCTGTGCTGGTGGAAGTGGTGATCCTGGCGATCATGATGAGCAATGAGCCGTCGCCCACCTTGGTACGCGACACCATCTACTCGGCGGTGATGCTCGACATCAACGGGATTCTCGGCCTGGCCGCGTTGATGGGCGGTATCAAGCATGGTGAACAGTCCTATAACGACGATTCGGCGCGCACCTACAGTGTGATGATCCTCACCGCCATGGGCGTGTCGATGGTG
This sequence comes from Pseudomonas sp. AC112, assembly GCF_979253545.1. NCBI lineage: Bacteria > Pseudomonadati > Pseudomonadota > Gammaproteobacteria > Pseudomonadales > Pseudomonadaceae > Pseudomonas > Pseudomonas sp. AC112. The sequence continues at coordinate 1,489,084 of NZ_CEEDCM010000001.1, read as the reverse complement.
GTGCCGGAATTTATCCCCGAAGCCGACTGGAAAATTTACTCGGCCTTCACCATCGGCGCGATGGTGGTGTTGTACACCCTGTTCCTGCGCATGCAGGTGGGGCCGCACAGTTACTTCTTCAGCTACAGCTACCCGGAGAAACGTCGCAAGAAACAGCCGGAAGAAGAACAGGCGCCGCCGGTCAACCTGGCGTTTTCCATCGGCACGTTGGTGTTTGGGGTGATTGTGATCGGCGCGCTGGCCGAGGTGATGTCCAAGACGTTGGACCTTGGTCTGGAAGGCACGGGGGCGCCGCCGGTGATTACGGCGATTGTGGTCGCGGCCATTTCGGCAGCGCCGGAGATTCTGACGGCATTGCGCGCCGCGTTGGCCAACCGCATGCAGTCGGTGGTCAACATTGCGTTGGGTGCTTCGCTGTCGACAGTGATCCTGACCGTGCCGGTGATGGAGGCCATGGCGCTCTACACCGGCCAGCCGTTCCAGATGGCGATGACGCCTGTGCAGACGGTGATGGTGTTCATCACACTGATCGTCAGCGCGATCAACCTCAACGATGGCGAAACCAACGCCATCGAAGGGATGACCCATTTCGTGCTGTTTGCGACCTTTATCATGCTGTCGCTGTTGGGGTTGTAATCAGCCAGCGATCAACTGCCGCGCGGCTTGGGTGTGATCGGCGATCAGGCCTTTCAGGTCCAGGCCTTCGACCTGGCCGTCGATCACGCGCCATTTGCCTGCAATCATCACCCGGTCCGCACGGTCGGCGCCGCACAACAGCAGCGCCGAAATCGGATCATGGCTACCGGAGAAGCGCAGCTCGTCGAGCTTGAACAGCGCCAGGTCGGCCTGTTTTCCGACGGCCAATTCACCGATATCCGTACGGCCCAGCAACTGCGCCGATCCTTTGGTTGCCCAGCCCAGCACGCCTTCCGGGGTGATCTTTTCCGCGCCGTAACGCAGGCGCTGGATGTACAACGCCTGGCGCGCTTCAAGGATCATATTCGACGCATCGTTGGACGCGGAACCGTCCACACCCAGTCCGATAGGCGCGCCTGCCGCGAGCAGGTCCAGCGTCGGGCAGATGCCGGACGCGAGGCGCATGTTCGAGCTTGGGCAATGGCAGATACCCGTGCCGGCGGCGCCCAGGCGCGCAATTTCATCCGGGTTGAAGTGAATGCCATGAGCCAGCCAGGTACGTGGGCCAAGCCAGCCGACGCTGTCGAGGTAGTCCACGGTGCGCAGGCCGAAGCGCTGCAGGCAGAAATCTTCTTCGTCGAGGGTTTCGGCCAGGTGGGTGTGCAGGCGTACATCCAGGCGGTTGGCCAGTTCGGCACTGGCTTCCATGATTTCCGGGGTGACGGAAAACGGTGAGCAGGGCGCCAGTGCGATCTGGATTTGCGCGCCGTCACCACGCTGGTGGTATTCGCGGATCAGACGCTGACTGTCTTCAAGGATGACTTGGCCCTGCTGCACCGTCTGTTGCGGTGGCAGGCCGCCGTCGGCTTCACCCAAACTCATGGAACCACGGGTGAGCATGGCGCGCATGCCCAACTCGCGGACGCTTTCCACTTGTACGTCGATGGCGTTTTCCAGGCCGTCGGGGAACAAGTAGTGGTGGTCCGCGGCTGTGGTGCAGCCCGAGAGCAGCAATTCGGCCAATGCGACTTTGCTGGCGAGAGCGAGCTTTTCCGGAGTGAGTCGTGCCCAGACCGGGTACAGGGTTTTCAACCAGGGAAACAATGGCTGATTGACCACCGGCGCCCAGGCGCGGGTCAGGGTCTGATAGAAATGATGGTGGGTGTTGATCAGGCCCGGCAGGACCACATGCTCACGGGCATCGAATACCTGTGTGCAGGGTTGTGTGGGCTCTTGTCCCAGGGCCAGCAATTCGGTGATCACACCGTCTTGCAGCACCAGGCCGCCACGGGCGTCGAGGCCGTTGGCGGTGAAAATCGCGAGAGGGTTTTTTAACCAGATACGGGTCGCAGGCATTGGCCGGCTCCTCTGAATGATGGGTTCAGGTTTGCCAGCTCAGTGTTGCCCTGTCTGCTGATCCAGGGTCGCCGGTAAAGGCGAGGGGGCAGTCTACGCGCGGATCGTTACCGACGGCAATCGGTCGATAACGATCCTCAGGGTTTTACCAGGCGATGGTGTCGCCTTTGTAATCGATGAAATGATGGCCGCCTTTGCCAGTGTAGGCGTTCACCTGGTCCACCAGGCCGCGCACGCTGGTGTCGACGTCGATGTGTGCGTTTTCACCGCCCATGTCGGTCTTCACCCAGCCTGGGTGCAACGACAGCACGGTCAACTTATGGTCGCCCAGCTGGGTAATAAAGCTGTTGGTCATGGAGTTGAGCGCCGCCTTGCTGGCTTTGTACAGCGCCAGGTCGGAGCCGTCGGGGATGGTCACGCTGCCCAGTACCGAACTCATGAAGGCCAATACGCCGCTGTCTTTACGAATTTGCCCGACAAAACGCTGGGCGAGGTTGATCGGCGCTACGGCGTTGGTGAAGAACAGTTGGCCGACTTCTGCCAAGGTGGCGTGGCCCGGCTCTTGATTGGCGGGACCCTTGACGCCGGCGTTGACGAACAGCAGGTCGAAGGTCCGTTCCTTCAGGCGTTGGCTCAGGGCGATCACAGCTTGCTGGTCGTCCATGTCGAGTTTTTCGATCTTTACTGGGCCGACGGCCTTCAGGGCATCGGCCCTGCTCGGATCGCGCACGGTGGCCGTCACGTCCCAACCGTCCTGCAACAGTTGCTTGACCAAGCCAAGGCCCAGTCCGCGCGAGGCGCCGATGATCAATGCGGTTTTTGGCGTAGACATGAAAAGCTTCCTTTAAGAGTCGCGGTTCAGGGTGTTCAATGTTGTAGCAGGATACGCCCACGGCTGAGGTCGGCGAGTTGAATTTGCAGGGTTTCGATATGCGCTTCGCCCAAGGCGAGTTGCAGCTCGACGCCATTGGCGGTGAAGGTTTCTTCGACCACCAGCCCGCCCAGTTCAGCAACGCGCAATTTCACCAGGTTCAGCTCGGCGAACCCACAGGCGCAGCTCAACGGGACACGGCTGATCAGTTCGATGCGGTCGGCATTTTGCAGGCATTTATTCGCGCCGCCACCGTAGGCGCGGGCGAGGCCGCCGGTGCCCAACTGGATGCCGCCGTACCAGCGAATCACCAACACCGCGACCTGATCAAAACCCTGTGCCTCGATGGCCGCGAGGATCGGCCGCCCGGCGGTGCCGCCGGGTTCGCCGTCGTCATTGCTGCGGTATTGGTCGGCCAATTTCCAGGCCCAGCAATTGTGCGTGGCGTTCAGGTCGCTGTGTTGCTCGAAAAACGCCTGGGCGTCTTGCGCGCTGGTGATCGGTGCGGCGAGGGTGATAAAGCGGCTTTTGCGTATTTCTTCGCGAAACTCGCAAAGGCCGGTGAGCGTGAAAGGCATAAGTCGCTTCGATTAATAGACGGGCTTGACGCCACAGCCCTTGAGAATGATGTGGATCAGGTTGGTGCCGGCGTCTTCCATGTCCTGCTTGGTCAGCTTGGTACGACCAGTGACGCGGCAAATCTGGGTGGCAAAGTCGGCGTAGTGCTGGGTGCTGCCCCACAACAGGAAGATCAGGTGCACGGGGTCTATGGGGTCCATTTTGCCGGCGTCGATCCAAGCCTGGAACACGGCCGCGCGGCCGCTGAACCAGGCGCGGTAGTCCTGGCTGAAATATTCGGTAAGGCATTCGCCGCCGCTGATGATCTCCATGGCGAAGATCCGCGAAGCCTGGGGGTGGCGTCGCGAAAACTCCATCTTGGTGCGGATGTAGCGGGTGAGGGCCACGGCCGGGTCATCCTCGGCGGTCAGCGCGTTGAAGGTGCTGTCCCACAATTCGAGGATGTTGCTGAGCACCGCGATGTACAGCCCCAGCTTGTTAGTGAAGTAGTAATGCAAGTTGGCCTTCGGCAGTCCGGCACTGGCAGCGATGGTGTTCATGCTGGTGCCTTTGAAGCCATGGCGCGCGAACTCATCTTCAGCAGCCTGGAGAATCGCTTGTTCGTTCTTTTGCCGAATGCGGCTGGCGGGTTTACCGGCTTGGTTGCTGTGGGCAGGAACTTCGAGGCTCATGGAGGTTTCCGTGCTGATCGATAGAGACGACGTGTGCACAGATAACCCACCCTCAAGCCCCAGACAAGTCCTGATGCAATAAAACCGTCAAAGCGGTTCCAGGCTGTCGCTTTCCGGCGCTTTGTTTGCGGCAGCCATGGGCGCTTTGCTTTCCGGCAGCAGCAGGCACAACACGATGGCCGTCAGCCCGCCGCTGGTGATGGCCGAGTCAAACAGGTTCTGCACCAGCGTTGGCATCAGGTGCAGCAGGTTCGGTTGGGCGGCGATACCCAGGCCGACGCCAAACGAGGTGGCGATGATCAGCATGCTGCGCCGGTCCAGCGGAGCCTGGGCAAGAATGCGCACGCCGGCGGCGGCCACACTCCCGAACATCACCAGGGTTGCGCCGCCCAGTACCGGCTTGGGGATTTGCTGCAGCACCGCACCAATCAACGGAAACAGGCCCAGGCAAAACAGCACCACGCCGATGTAGAGGCCGACGTAACGGCTGGCCACGCCAGTGAGTTGGATCACGCCATTGTTCTGCGCGAAGGTGGTGTTGGGGAAGGCGCTGAAGGTGGCGGCGATCATGCAGCTCACGCCGTCGCCGAGTACGCCGCCTTTTAGCCGGCTTATATAGGAGGGACCGCTGATGGGCTGGCGGGCGATCATGCAGTTGGCGGTGAGGTCGCCGACGGTTTCGATGCTGCTGATCAGATAAATCAGCGCGATCGGCAGGAAAGCGCTCCAGTCGAAATTGAAACCAAAGCGGAAGGGGATCGGCAGACTGACCAGCGGCAGGTCGGGCAGGGCCTGGGGCACGAGTTTGCCGCTGAACCAGGCGGCGAGGCTACCAAGCGCCAGGCCGATGATAATTGCCGAGAGGCGTACCCAGGGAGTGTTGGAGCGGTTGAGCAGGATGATCGTCAATACCACGAACAGACCCAGGGCCAAGTTGGTGGGCGCGCCGAAATCGGCGGCGTTGAACCCACCGCCAAGGTCAGTGATGCCGACCTTGATCAAGCTGATGCCGATCAGGGTGATGACAATCCCCGTCACCAGTGGCGTGATGACCCGACGCAGTTGGCCGATAAACCGGCTCAACACGATTTGCACCGCAGCACCGAAAAAGCACACGCCAAAGATCATCGCCATGATGTCCTCCGGGCTGCCGCCTCGTTGCTTCACCAGGAAGCCTGCCGACAGCACCGCGCCGAGGAACGCGAAGCTCGTGCCTTGCAGGCAGATCATCCCGGCGCCGATACCAAAAGGTCTACGCGCCTGGATGAACGTGCCTACACCGGAAACCATCAGCGCCATGCTGATCAGGTAGGGCAAATGGGCGGTGAGTCCCAAGGTAGAGCCGATTATCAGCGGCGGGGTGATGATGCCGACGAAAGCGGCGAGTACGTGTTGCAGTGCAGCGAGGAAGGCCGGGGCAGGTTTCGGCCGGTCGTTGAGGCCGTAGATCAGGTCGCTGTGGCTGGAAGATTCTGGTGGCATGGTGGGCAAACTCGAGTCGGACGGTTCTAGGTCCTTGGGCTCTTGCAAAAAGCTGTCCATTTGCTCAGCTTTTTGCGCAAGGCCCGAGTTAGCGCGTTGCAGCCAGGCTTTCGAGGAAGCTTTCCAGCACCAAATGGGGGCGACGGCCTTTGCGCGTGACCGATGCGAGGCTTAAATCGTAAAACCGTGTAGCCGGTTTCAGCGCACGCAGTCGGCCTTGTTGTACCCATAGGCTGGCGTAGTGATCAGGCAGGTAGCCGATGTAGCGGCCGGTGAGAATCAGGAACGCCATGCCTTCTCGGTCAGAGGCGCTGGCGGTGCAGTTGAGTGCCTGGTAATGGGCCTGGATCTCGGCGGGCAAGCGAAAGGTGGGGGCGATGGCGTCCTGGGCATCGATGCGCGCATCGTCCAGTTGCTTATCGTCGGCATAGAACAGCGGGTGGCCCACCGCGCAGTAGAGCAGGGAGCGCTCGCTGTACAGCGGCTGGTATTCCAAACCCGACAGTGCGCTGGCCTGGGGCACCACGCCGACATGCAGGCGGCCGTCGAGGACGCCTTGCTCGACTTCATTGGGAGCGATCATGCGGATCTGGATTTGCACGTCCGGGCCGCGCTCCTTTAACTGCGCGAGTGCGTGGGTGATGCGCATATGGGGCAGGGTGACGAGGTTGTCGGTGAGGCCGATGATCAGCTCGCCACGCAGATGCTGGTGCAGGCCGTTGACCTCGGTGCGAAAGCTTTCCAGGGCACTTAATAGTTGCAGGGCCGACTGATAAACCTCGCGGCCCTCTTCGGTCAGGGAAAAACCGGCGCGGCCGCGTTGGCACAGTCTTAATCCGAGCCGTTGTTCGAGATCGCTCATTTGCTGGCTGATCGCCGAACGCCCGATACCCAATACGGTTTCGGCCGCCGAAAAGCCGCCGCATTCCACCACGCTGCGAAAGATGCGCAGCAGGCGGATATCGAAGTCACTGACTTGGGCCAAAGGGTCGGGTCGACGGCTGCTCATAGTTTAGTGAAGGCCTGACTGAAGGTTAGAAGAGTTGGATTTCACCGACTTTATCGCCGTGGCAATTTAGCTGCAACAACGCTTTTCAATCCCGACGCTGCCTTTTGCCTTGCGAGGTTTTGCTGATGAACATGCCCGAAAACGCCCCATCGTCCCTGGCCAGCCAATTGAAGCTGGATGCTCACTGGATGCCGTACACCGCCAACCGTAACTTCCAGCGTGACCCGCGCCTGATCGTTGCTGCCGAAGGAAGCTGGCTGACGGATGACAAGGGCCGCAAGGTGTATGACTCGCTGTCGGGCCTGTGGACGTGCGGCGCTGGGCACACCCGCAAGGAAATCCAGGAAGCGGTTGCCAAGCAACTGGGCACGCTGGACTACTCGCCGGGCTTCCAATACGGTCATCCGCTGTCCTTCCAACTGGCGGAAAAGATCACCGACCTGACCCCAGGCAACCTGAACCACGTGTTCTTCACCGACTCCGGCTCCGAGTGCGCCGATACCGCGGTGAAGATGGTGCGTGCGTACTGGCGTCTAAAAGGCCAGGCCACCAAGACCAAAATGATCGGCCGCGCCCGTGGTTACCACGGCGTGAACATCGCCGGCACCAGCCTGGGTGGCGTCAACGGTAACCGTAAGCTGTTTGGCCAGGGCTTGATGGACGTTGACCATTTGCCGCACACCTTGCTGGCAAGCAATGCCTTCTCCCGTGGCATGCCGGAGCAGGGCGGCATCGCGCTGGCCGACGAATTGCTCAAGCTGATCGAATTGCACGATGCGTCGAACATCGCCGCAGTCTTTGTCGAGCCAATGGCCGGCTCCGCTGGCGTGCTGGTACCGCCGCAGGGTTACCTCAAGCGTCTGCGTGAGATCTGTGACCAACACAACATCCTGCTGGTGTTCGACGAAGTGATCACCGGTTTCGGCCGTACTGGCTCAATGTTTGGTGCCGACAGCTTCGGTGTGACCCCGGACCTGATGTGCATCGCCAAGCAAGTCACCAACGGCGCTATCCCGATGGGCGCAGTGATTGCCAGCAGCGAGATCTATCAAACCTTCATGAACCAGGCGACGCCGGAGTACGCGGTGGAATTCCCCCACGGCTACACCTATTCGGCGCACCCGGTAGCCTGTGCGGCCGGCCTGGCGGCATTGGACCTGTTGCAGAAGGAAAACCTGGTGCAGAGCGTGGCCGAAGTCGCACCGCACTTTGAGAATGCGCTGCATGGCTTGAAGGGCAGCAAGAACGTGATCGACATCCGCAACTACGGCTTGGCCGGCGCGATCCAGATCGCCCCGCGTGACGGCGATGCCATCGTGCGACCATTCGAGGCCGGCATGGCCTTGTGGAAAGCAGGTTTCTACGTGCGTTTTGGCGGCGACACCCTGCAGTTCGGGCCAACCTTCAACAGCAAGCCGCAAGACCTGGATCGCCTGTTCGATGCGGTCGGCGAAGTGCTGAACAAGATCGACTGATTTCTCCTTCTATATAGAACAACTTTTCAGGAGCCCTGCATGAGCCTTATCCAGCATTTGATCAACGGTGAATTGGTCAACGACAGCGGTCGCAGTGCCGACGTGTACAACCCGTCCACCGGCCAGGTGATCCACCAGGTGCCGCTGGCCAGCCGTGAAACCATTCAACAGGCGATCGACGCTGCCAAGGCGGCGTTTCCAGCGTGGCGTAATACCCCGCCGGCCAAACGCGCCCAGGTGATGTTCCGTTTCAAGCAGTTACTGGAGCAGAATGAAGCGCGTATCTCCCAATTGATCAGCGAAGAGCATGGCAAGACGCTGGAAGACGCTGCGGGTGAGTTGAAGCGTGGGATCGAGAACGTCGAGTACGCGTGCTCGGCGCCGGAAATTCTGAAGGGCGAGTACAGCCGTAACGTAGGACCGAACATTGATGCCTGGTCGGATTTCCAACCGCTGGGTGTAGTGGCCGGTATCACGCCGTTCAACTTCCCGGCGATGGTGCCGTTGTGGATGTACCCGCTGGCGATCGTCTGTGGCAACTGTTTCATCCTCAAGCCATCGGAGCGTGATCCAAGCTCGACGCTATTGATCGCACAGCTGCTGCAGGAGGCCGGTCTGCCTAAAGGCGTGTTGAGCGTGGTGCACGGCGACAAGGGCGCGGTGGATGCGCTGATCGAAGCACCGGAAGTGAAAGCGCTGAGTTTCGTGGGCTCGACGCCGATTGCCGAGTACATCTATTCCGAAGCAACCAAGCGCGGCAAACGCGTCCAGGCGTTGGGTGGGGCGAAGAACCACGCAGTACTGATGCCGGATGCGGATTTGGACAACGCCGTCAGCGCTCTGATGGGCGCAGCATACGGTTCCTGCGGCGAGCGTTGCATGGCGATCTCGGTGGCCGTGTGCGTGGGCGATCAGGTAGCGGATGCGTTGATCGCCAAGCTCGTGCCGCAGGTCAAGGCGTTGAAGATCGGTGCGGGCACCTCTTGCGGCCTGGATATGGGGCCGCTGGTGACCGGGCAGGCTCGGGATAAGGTCAGTGGCTATATAGAAGACGGTGTTTCATCGGGCGCCAAGTTGGTGGTTGATGGTCGCGGTCTGAGCGTTGAGGGCCACGAGGAGGGGTTCTTCCTGGGTGGCAGTCTGTTTGATCATGTGACGCCTGAAATGCGTATCTACAAAGAAGAGATCTTTGGGCCGGTGCTGTGTGTGGTACGGGTGGCTAGCCTGGAAGCGGCGATGCAACTGATCAATGATCACGAATACGGTAACGGAACCTGCATCTTCACCCGTGACGGTGAAGCGGCGCGTCTGTTCTGTGACGAGATTGAAGTGGGCATGGTGGGCGTTAACGTTCCACTGCCGGTGCCGGTGGCCTATCACAGCTTTGGTGGCTGGAAGCGTTCGCTGTTTGGCGACCTGCATGCCTATGGGCCGGATGGGGTGCGTTTCTACACCCGTCGTAAGGCGATTACCCAGCGTTGGCCGCAACGGGCCAGCCATGAAGCGTCTCAGTTTGCCTTCCCTAGTTTGTAAGGTTGGCTAGAAAGCCGGCCCCTTGGGGCCGGCTTTTGCGTTTTTGGGTCCTTTTTGACCGATATGACAGAAATGTGAAAAAAGGTGTTGACGGCAGATTCTGGAAGTCTATAATTCGCCCCACTTCCGGCGCAGTCGAAACGGAAAACTCCTTGGTAAACAAAGAGTTACGCAGAATTCGACAGCGACTTGCTTCAGTTCATCGAAGCCCAGAAGGAGTTGGTAGAGCAGTGTTGTTTGGCTCTATTAACGTTTCGATCTTCTCGGTCGAAAGCGGAGAAAAAGAGGTGTTGACAGCAGCGTGTAACGCTGTAGAATTCGCCTCCCGCTAACGAGAGATCGGAAGCGCAAGTGGTTGAAGTTGTTGAAGAAATCTTCGAAAACTTCTGAAAATAATCACTTGACAGCAAATGAGGCTGCTGTAGAATGCGCGCCTCGGTTGAGACGAAAGATCTTAACCAACCGCTCTTTAACAACTGAATCAAGCAATTCGTGTGGGTGCTTGTGGAGTCAGACTGATAGTCAACAAGATTATCAGCATCACAAGTTACTCCGCGAGAAATCAAAGATGTAACCAACGATTGCTGAGCCAAGTTTAGGGTTTCTTAAAAACCCAAAGATGTTTGAACTGAAGAGTTTGATCATGGCTCAGATTGAACGCTGGCGGCAGGCCTAACACATGCAAGTCGAGCGGTAGAGAGAAGCTTGCTTCTCTTGAGAGCGGCGGACGGGTGAGTAATGCCTAGGAATCTGCCTGGTAGTGGGGGATAACGTTCGGAAACGGACGCTAATACCGCATACGTCCTACGGGAGAAAGCAGGGGACCTTCGGGCCTTGCGCTATCAGATGAGCCTAGGTCGGATTAGCTAGTTGGTGGGGTAATGGCTCACCAAGGCGACGATCCGTAACTGGTCTGAGAGGATGATCAGTCACACTGGAACTGAGACACGGTCCAGACTCCTACGGGAGGCAGCAGTGGGGAATATTGGACAATGGGCGAAAGCCTGATCCAGCCATGCCGCGTGTGTGAAGAAGGTCTTCGGATTGTAAAGCACTTTAAGTTGGGAGGAAGGGTTGTAGATTAATACTCTGCAATTTTGACGTTACCGACAGAATAAGCACCGGCTAACTCTGTGCCAGCAGCCGCGGTAATACAGAGGGTGCAAGCGTTAATCGGAATTACTGGGCGTAAAGCGCGCGTAGGTGGTTTGTTAAGTTGGATGTGAAATCCCCGGGCTCAACCTGGGAACTGCATTCAAAACTGACTGACTAGAGTATGGTAGAGGGTGGTGGAATTTCCTGTGTAGCGGTGAAATGCGTAGATATAGGAAGGAACACCAGTGGCGAAGGCGACCACCTGGACTAATACTGACACTGAGGTGCGAAAGCGTGGGGAGCAAACAGGATTAGATACCCTGGTAGTCCACGCCGTAAACGATGTCAACTAGCCGTTGGAAGCCTTGAGCTTTTAGTGGCGCAGCTAACGCATTAAGTTGACCGCCTGGGGAGTACGGCCGCAAGGTTAAAACTCAAATGAATTGACGGGGGCCCGCACAAGCGGTGGAGCATGTGGTTTAATTCGAAGCAACGCGAAGAACCTTACCAGGCCTTGACATCCAATGAACTTTCTAGAGATAGATTGGTGCCTTCGGGAACATTGAGACAGGTGCTGCATGGCTGTCGTCAGCTCGTGTCGTGAGATGTTGGGTTAAGTCCCGTAACGAGCGCAACCCTTGTCCTTAGTTACCAGCACGTAATGGTGGGCACTCTAAGGAGACTGCCGGTGACAAACCGGAGGAAGGTGGGGATGACGTCAAGTCATCATGGCCCTTACGGCCTGGGCTACACACGTGCTACAATGGTCGGTACAGAGGGTTGCCAAGCCGCGAGGTGGAGCTAATCCCATAAAACCGATCGTAGTCCGGATCGCAGTCTGCAACTCGACTGCGTGAAGTCGGAATCGCTAGTAATCGCGAATCAGAATGTCGCGGTGAATACGTTCCCGGGCCTTGTACACACCGCCCGTCACACCATGGGAGTGGGTTGCACCAGAAGTAGCTAGTCTAACCTTCGGGAGGACGGTTACCACGGTGTGATTCATGACTGGGGTGAAGTCGTAACAAGGTAGCCGTAGGGGAACCTGCGGCTGGATCACCTCCTTAATCGACGACATCAGCTGCTCCATAAGTTCCCACACGAATTGCTTGATTCATTGAAGAAGACGATAAGAAGCAGCCCGAAATTGGGTCTGTAGCTCAGTTGGTTAGAGCGCACCCCTGATAAGGGTGAGGTCGGCAGTTCGAATCTGCCCAGACCCACCAATTTTGTGTGGGAAACGCCTGTAGAAATACGGGGCCATAGCTCAGCTGGGAGAGCGCCTGCCTTGCACGCAGGAGGTCAACGGTTCGATCCCGTTTGGCTCCACCACTACTGCTTCTGAAAGTTATGAAAGCTTAGAAATGAGCATTCCATCAGGTTGATGGTGAATGTTGATTTCTAGTCTTTGATTAGATCGTTCTTTAAAAATTTGGGTATGTGATAGAAAGATAGACTGAACGTTACTTTCACTGGTAACGGATCAGGCTAAGGTAAAATTTGTGAGTTCTCTTAGTTGAGAAATTCGAATTTTCGGCGAATGTCGTCTTCACAGTATAACCAGATTGCTTGGGGTTATATGGTCAAGTGAAGAAGCGCATACGGTGGATGCCTTGGCAGTCAGAGGCGATGAAAGACGTGGTAGCCTGCGAAAAGCTTCGGGGAGTCGGCAAACAGACTTTGATCCGGAGATGTCTGAATGGGGGAACCCAGCCATCATAAGATGGTTATCTTGTACTGAATACATAGGTGCAAGAGGCGAACCAGGGGAACTGAAACATCTAAGTACCCTGAGGAAAAGAAATCAACCGAGATTCCCTTAGTAGTGGCGAGCGAACGGGGACTAGCCCTTAAGTGGCTTTGAGATTAGCGGAACGCTCTGGAAAGTGCGGCCATAGTGGGTGATAGCCCTGTACGCGAAAATCTCTTAGTCATGAAATCGAGTAGGACGGAGCACGAGAAACTTTGTCTGAATATGGGGGGACCATCCTCCAAGGCTAAATACTACTGACTGACCGATAGTGAACTAGTACCGTGAGGGAAAGGCGAAAAGAACCCCGGAGAGGGGAGTGAAATAGATCCTGAAACCGTATGCGTACAAGCAGTGGGAGCAGACTTTGTTCTGTGACTGCGTACCTTTTGTATAATGGGTCAGCGACTTATTTTCAGTGGCGAGCTTAACCGAATAGGGGAGGCGTAGCGAAAGCGAGTCTTAATAGGGCGTCTAGTCGCTGGGAATAGACCCGAAACCGGGCGATCTATCCATGGGCAGGTTGAAGGTTGGGTAACACTAACTGGAGGACCGAACCGACTACCGTTGAAAAGTTAGCGGATGACCTGTGGATCGGAGTGAAAGGCTAATCAAGCTCGGAGATAGCTGGTTCTCCTCGAAAGCTATTTAGGTAGCGCCTCATGTATCACTGTAGGGGGTAGAGCACTGTTTCGGCTAGGGGGTCATCCCGACTTACCAAACCGATGCAAACTCCGAATACCTACAAGTGCCGAGCATGGGAGACACACGGCGGGTGCTAACGTCCGTCGTGAAAAGGGAAACAACCCAGACCGTCAGCTAAGGTCCCAAAGTTATGGTTAAGTGGGAAACGATGTGGGAAGGCTTAGACAGCTAGGAGGTTGGCTTAGAAGCAGCCACCCTTTAAAGAAAGCGTAATAGCTCACTAGTCGAGTCGGCCTGCGCGGAAGATGTAACGGGGCTCAAACCATACACCGAAGCTACGGGTATCACGTAAGTGATGCGGTAGAGGAGCGTTCTGTAAGCCTGTGAAGGTGAGTTGAGAAGCTTGCTGGAGGTATCAGAAGTGCGAATGCTGACATGAGTAACGACAATGGGTGTGAAAAACACCCACGCCGAAAGACCAAGGTTTCCTGCGCAACGTTAATCGACGCAGGGTTAGTCGGTCCCTAAGGCGAGGCTGAAAAGCGTAGTCGATGGAAAACAGGTTAATATTCCTGTACTTCTGGTTATTGCGATGGAGGGACGGAGAAGGCTAGGCCAGCTTGGCGTTGGTTGTCCAAGTTTAAGGTGGTAGGCTGAGATCTTAGGTAAATCCGGGATCTTAAGGCCGAGAGCTGATGACGAGCTAACTTTTAGTTAGCGAAGTGGTTGATGCCATGCTTCCAAGAAAAGCTTCTAAGCTTCAGGTAACCAGGAACCGTACCCCAAACCGACACAGGTGGTTGGGTAGAGAATACCAAGGCGCTTGAGAGAACTCGGGTGAAGGAACTAGGCAAAATGGCACCGTAACTTCGGGAGAAGGTGCGCCGGTGAGGGTGAAGGACTTGCTCCGTAAGCTCATGCCGGTCGAAGATACCAGGCCGCTGCGACTGTTTATTAAAAACACAGCACTCTGCAAACACGAAAGTGGACGTATAGGGTGTGACGCCTGCCCGGTGCCGGAAGGTTAATTGATGGGGTTAGCTAACGCGAAGCTCTTGATCGAAGCCCCGGTAAACGGCGGCCGTAACTATAACGGTCCTAAGGTAGCGAAATTCCTTGTCGGGTAAGTTCCGACCTGCACGAATGGCGTAACGATGGCGGCGCTGTCTCCACCCGAGACTCAGTGAAATTGAAATCGCTGTGAAGATGCAGTGTATCCGCGGCTAGACGGAAAGACCCCGTGAACCTTTACTATAGCTTTGCACTGGACTTTGAATTTGCTTGTGTAGGATAGGTGGGAGGCTTTGAAGCGTGGACGCCAGTTCGCGTGGAGCCATCCTTGAAATACCACCCTGGCAACTTTGAGGTTCTAACTCAGGTCCGTTATCCGGATCGAGGACAGTGTATGGTGGGTAGTTTGACTGGGGCGGTCTCCTCCTAAAGAGTAACGGAGGAGTACGAAGGTGCGCTCAGACCGGTCGGAAATCGGTCGTAGAGTATAAAGGCAAAAGCGCGCTTGACTGCGAGACAGACACGTCGAGCAGGTACGAAAGTAGGTCTTAGTGATCCGGTGGTTCTGTATGGAAGGGCCATCGCTCAACGGATAAAAGGTACTCCGGGGATAACAGGCTGATACCGCCCAAGAGTTCATATCGACGGCGGTGTTTGGCACCTCGATGTCGGCTCATCACATCCTGGGGCTGAAGCCGGTCCCAAGGGTATGGCTGTTCGCCATTTAAAGTGGTACGCGAGCTGGGTTTAGAACGTCGTGAGACAGTTCGGTCCCTATCTGCCGTGGACGTTTGAGATTTGAGAGGGGCTGCTCCTAGTACGAGAGGACCGGAGTGGACGAACCTCTGGTGTTCCGGTTGTCACGCCAGTGGCATTGCCGGGTAGCTATGTTCGGAATAGATAACCGCTGAAAGCATCTAAGCGGGAAACTAGCCTCAAGATGAGATCTCACTGGAACCTTGAGTTCCCTGAAGGGCCGTCGAAGACTACGACGTTGATAGGTTGGGTGTGTAAGCGCTGTGAGGCGTTGAGCTAACCAATACTAATTGCCCGTGAGGCTTGACCATATAACACCCAAGCAATTTGACTACTCTAACGAGCATCAGATTGCGGTGTGTGAAGACGAAATGAACCGAAAGTTCGACGTTCACAAAACACCGAAAGCTATCACATACCCAATTTGCTGAAGCGAGACCATCTGGTCACGACTCAGTACCCGAATTTCTTGACGACCATAGAGCATTGGAACCACCTGATCCCATCCCGAACTCAGCAGTGAAACGATGCATCGCCGATGGTAGTGTGGGGTTTCCCCATGTGAGAGTAGGTCATCGTCAAGATTAAATTCCAGAACCCCTGTTTGCTAACGCAAACAGGGGTTTTGTTTTGGGCGGTCGAAAACTCAATCACCGCGAATCCCCCGACAAATTTGCACAGTTATTTCTGAACCAGAACACTAGAATAGGCACCTAACCTTTTTTAGAGTCCGAGCCCTACCTATGCCCGATCCGGTTGATGCCCTTGAGGTATCGGATTTACCACTGGACGACCTGGTGGCATGCCATGAGTGCGACTTGCTGATGCGCAAACCAGTGCTCGCCCTTGGCGAAAAAGCCCAATGCCCCCGTTGCGGTTACGAGCTTTATGCTCACCGTCACAATGTCGTTGAGCGAAGTCTCGCCTTGGTTCTGGCTGCACTGCTGTTGTACATCCCTGCGAACTTTCTACCCATCATGCAGCTCAATCTACTCGGGCAGTCTTCTGAAGACACCGTGTGGAGCGGCGTCGTTGGTCTGTTCGATACAGGCATGCAGGGCGTCGCTGCGGTTGTCTTCCTGTGCAGCATGGGTATCCCCTTGCTCAAGCTGCTTTGTCAATTGGCAGTGCTACTCAGCATCCGCTGGAAGGTCGGCCGCAGTTATGGACTGCTGCTGTACCGCATCTACCATCACATGAAAGATTGGGGGATGTTGGAGGTTTACTTGATGGGCGTGCTGGTGGCGATCGTGAAACTTGCCGACATGGCTTCCATCACTGTTGGCCTGGGTCTGGTCTGCTTCGTCAGCCTGCTAATGGTTCAAGTGTTACTAGAGGTGGTGATGTCGCCCCACCAGATCTGGCAAGCGTTGTCAGGGGAGGATGATCATGCGGGCGATTGATGCGGGCATTCTGATTTGTACCGAATGCCATGAATTGAACAAGCAAGAACCGGATACCGACGAGCAAACCTGTACGCGTTGTGGTGCGCTGATCCATGCCCGCCGTCCCAACAGCCTCACCCGCACCTGGGCGTTGCTGATTACGGCAGCCATTCTGTATATCCCCGCTAACCTGTTACCGATCATGACCATCAACTCACTCGGGCAGGGTGATCCCAGTACGATCATGGCCGGGGTGATCCAGCTGGTGCAGCACGGTATGTTTCCTATTGCGGCGGTCGTGTTTATTGCCAGTATCCTCGTGCCGACGTTCAAACTGGTAGGCATCGGTCTGCTACTGTTCTCGGTGCAGCGTCACCAGCCGCTGTCCGCGCAACAACGCATCGTGATGTACCGCTTTATCGAATTCATTGGCCGTTGGTCCATGCTGGATATCTTCGTGATCGCCATCCTGGTGGCGGTTGTAAACTTTGGGCGACTTGCCAGTGTCGAGGCCAATCTCGGCGCTGCAGCGTTTGCCAGTGTGGTGATCTTGACGATGCTTGCCGCAGTAACTTTCGATCCCCGACTGATTTGGGATAACACGGAGTCGGACGACGACCATGAGTGATTTGCCTAAAGCTAAAACCCGCCCAGCCTCCAACTGGTCGGCTATTTGGGTGTTGCCCCTGATTGCCCTGATCATCGGTGGCTGGCTGGGGTGGCGTGCCTATTCCCAACAGGGCATCGATATCCAGGTACGCTTTGAAAGCGGCGAAGGTATCCAGGTCAACAAAACCGAAGTGGTCTATAAAGGCATGCCAGTGGGGAAGGTCAAGGCCCTGGCCTTGGACGATGAAGGTAACAATCGCGGGGTGATTGCGACCATCGAGATGAACAAGGACGTCGAACAATACCTCAAGACCAACACCCGCTTCTGGCTGGTCAAACCGAGCGTCAGCCTCGCCGGCATCACCGGCCTGGAAACCCTGGTTTCGGGTAATTACATCGCCGCCAGCCCAGGCGACGGTGAGCCCACGCGCAAATTCAAGGCACTCTCCGAAGAGCCGCCCTTATCTGACGCCAAGCCAGGCTTGCACCTGACGATCAAGGCCGACCGCCTCGGCTCCCTGAACCGTGGTAGCCCGGTGTTCTACAAGCAGATTCAAGTGGGCCAGGTCAAAAGCTATCTGCTCTCCGAAGACCAGAGCACCGTCGAGATCAAAGTCTATATCGAACCGACCTACGCCAGCCTGGTGCGCAAACACACGCGTTTCTGGAACGCCAGCGGCATCAGCATCGACGCCAACCTCTCCGGCGTGAAAGTCCGCAGTGAGTCACTCTCCAGTATCGTCGCCGGCGGCATTGCCTTCGCCACGCCAGAGAACCGCAAGGACAGCCCACCCACTGACCCGAGCCTGCCATTTCGCCTCTACGAAGATTTCGACGCCGCGGCGGCCGGTATCAAGGTCAAGGTCAAGCTCACCGACTTCGAAGGCCTGCAGGCCGGTCGCACACCTGTGATGTACAAAGGCATCCAGGTCGGCAGCCTGAAAACCCTGAAGATTGATCCGGACCTGTCCAGCGCCAACGCGGAGCTGACCCTCGACCCACTGGCCGAAGATTATCTGGTGCAAGACACCCAGTTCTGGGTCGTCAAGCCTTCCATCTCCCTGGCAGGCATCACCGGGCTTGAAGCGTTGGTCAAAGGTAACTACATCGCCATTCGCCCGGGTGACAAAGGCAGCGCTCCCCAGCGTGAATTCGTCGCGCGCGCCAAAGCACCACCGTTGGATCTGCGTTCTCCGGGCCTGCACATGGTGCTGTTCACCGACAACCTCGGTTCCCTGGATGTCGGCAGCCCGATCCTCTACAAACAGGTCAAGGTCGGCTCGGTGCAGAGCTACCAGTTCTCGCGCAAGAACAAGCAATTGGTGATCGGCGTTCACATCGAGAAAGAATACGAAAACCTGGTCAATGGCTCGACGCGTTTCTGGAATGCCAGCGGCGTCACCCTGACCGGCGGCCTCACTGGCGGCATTCAGGTGAAGAGTGAATCCCTGGCCAGCCTGATGGCCGGCGGTATCGCCTTCGAAACGCCCGAGCCCAACGTTCCGTTGAAAAAACGCATCCCACGTTTCCGCCTTTTTGCCGACCGCGAGGCCGCTAATCAACACGGTACCCTGGTGACCATCAAGGTCGACCGCGCCGACGGCATGCGTCCTGGCACACCGGTGCGCTTCAAAGGCCTGGACGTGGGCAAGATTGAAAGTGTCGACCTCAGTGCCGACATGCAGTCGGTGTTGCTCAGTGCGCGTATCACCCAGGTGGCGGACCGCATCGCCCGCGTCGGCAGCCAGTTCTGGGTGGTCAAGCCCGAGTTGGGCCTGATGAAAACCTCCAACCTGGAAACCCTGGTCACCGGGCAATACATCGAAGTGCAACCGGCCGCGAAAAACGCCGGCCCGCAAAAGAGTTTTGTCGCGCTGGACCAGCCTCCCGAGGCCGTCCACCAGGAAGCCGGCCTGAGCCTGACACTCAGCGCCGCACGCCGTGGCTCGTTGAAGGAAGGCGTACCAGTCACCTACCGCGAAGTCACCGTGGGCAAGGTGACAGGCTATGAGTTGGGCCAAACCGCTGACCGTGTCCTGATCCATATCCTGATCGAACCCAAGTACGCACCCCTTGTGCGCAGTGGTAGTCGCTTCTGGAACACCAGTGGCTTTGGCCTCGACTTCGGTCTGTTCAAAGGCGCTACCGTGCGTACTGAATCCCTGGAGACGTTGGTTGCCGGTGGCATCGCCTTCGCGACACCGGACGGCGAGCGCATGGGCAATGCCGCCAGGCCACAACAGACCTTCCCGCTGTTCGACAAGTTTGAAGATGAATGGCTGACGTGGGCGCCTAAAATCCCGCTCGGCAAATAGGCCGAGGCGCGGCCATCGCGGGCAAGCCCGGCTCCCTCACTCGACCGCATTCCTACAGGAAAAAACTCGGTCAACTGTGGGAGCCGGGTTTGCCCGCGAAGAGGCCCTCAAGCACACAACATTATTCAAACCCATAAAAAAAGGCCGCGATCCATAAGATCGCGGCCTTTTCATGTTTCAGCGCCGTGGATTAGACCTCGTCCAACTCCGGCTCATTCATCGTCGCCTTCACCACATCGTGACGACGGATGTACTTCCAGTCCGCTTCATCGATATAGATGCCGTTCGGCCCACTGCCACCTTCCAGGTCGATCGCCACTTGGGCGGACACCTGCGGTTTCACACTGGCCAGGATTGGCACGAAGCCCAGTTGCAAACTGGTTTCCAGCAGCGCCGCCTGGTTTTTCTCGTCGATGTCCGCCGCTTCGTCGAGGTAGTACGGCAAACGCACACGCCCGGCCTGGTCGCGGTCCATCAAGTGCAGCAACAGGTACATGTTGGTCAGCGCCTTGATGGTCATGGTGGTGCCGTTGGACGCGGCACCATCGATGTCGGTATGGATCACCGGCTGGCCATGTACCTTGGTGATCTCGAACGCCAGCTCGAACAAGTCCTTGAGGCCCAACTGGTTATGGTTGGCGGCCACCAGACGCGCCAGGTATTCCTTGGCTTCTTCGTTCTTGTTGTCCTGCTCGGCGCTCTGGCTGAGGTCGAACACCGAGAGGGTTTCGCCTTCTTCGTACTGACCAGCACTGTGGATGATCTGGTCGATATGCTTGAGGGCTTCCTTGTTCGGCGCCAGTACGATGCGGAAGCTTTGCAGGTTAGAGACCTGACGCTTGTTGATCTCGCGGTTGAACAACGCCAATTGGTGCTCGAGGCTGTCGTAGTCGCTGCGAATATTACGCAGGGTCCGCGCAATGTCGGTCACCGCCGCGCGACGTGCCTTGCCCAGGGTCAGGGCCTCGTCAGTGCGGTGTGCATAAGCGTTGATCAGCAACTGCAGGCGACGCTCCACGTCATCCTCGCTGTCGAACTTGGCCACGCCCTTGAGGCGCACCTGTGCATACAGCGCTTCAATCTGGCCATCGGCGCGCAGCAAGCCTTGCCAGCTGTCCTGGTAGTCGTTGAGCAGCGGCAGCAGGTTGTCCATGGAGTCGTCGACCGGGTCCATGAACGGTGTACCGAACGGCAGGTCTGCCGGCAACAGCTGACGACGGCGCAACGCGTCATCCAGCGTGCGCTGCTTGGCTTCCATGTCGCCGATCTGACGGCCCACCAGTTGCAGCTTGGCCGACAGTTGCTGGACGCGTTCAGTGAAGGCATCACTGGAGCGCTTCAACTCATCCTGCGCCGCTTCCATCTGCGCCAGGTTTTCCAGCTTCTCGCCTTCCTCCGCGCTCAGGGTTTGTGCACGGCGGAAATCTTCGAGGGCCTTCTGCGCATCCAGCACTTGCTGGTACAGCGCCTCGGTCTGGGTCTTGCTCGCGGCGCGGTCAGAGGCGACGGCTTGCTGGGTTTTCAGCTGCTTGAGTTCTTTTTCCAGGCGCTCTTTCTGGTCGCGCAATGCCGCACGATCCGCCAAGGCCTGCAAAGCTGGCGGCTCGATGTGGGAAATGTCGATGGACAGCCCCGGCACCTCAAAGCGTTCGCCCTTGAAGCCATCAAGGATCTGCTCCAGGGATTTGACCCACTGGCCATCCTCGTCCAGCGTGATGCCATGCTCGCCCAATGGCAGGCTGAACAACGAACTGTTGAACAGGCGCATCAGACGTTCGACGTCCTGCTGCGAGAACTCTTCCCGCAACTTGGCGTAGCTGTTGTTGTCGGCGTGGTCGAGTTGCTGCTTGACCGACTTCAAGCGCTTTTCAAGGTCGCGCAAACGCTCGTCCAGATCCTCGGCGCTGAACTGCCGCGACTGCGCCAGGGCGCCCGCCAGTTCATCGTGCGCGTCCTTGGCTGCCAGCAGTTGTTGCTCCAGCACCTTCACGTCATCCACCAACGCAAAGCGGTGCTTGAGCACCGACAGCTCGCCCAACCAGCGTTGGATACCGCTGATCTCACGCTCCAGGCGCATCAGCTCCTGAGTGCCGCCGCGTTGGTCGTTCTGCAGTGCGTCCTGCTCGTTGCGGTAGTGCTCGGCCTGGATGGTCAGCTCTTCCTTGCGTGCACTGGCGTAGTCCGACCAGGTGCCCAGCAACGAATCCAGCAGCGGCGACAGGCGATGCAATTTACCGCGCAACACGTCGCGTTGGCGTACACCATTGGACAGCGCCTCAACCAGCGGGCCGGCGGCGACCAGGGAGTTGTAGTCCTGCTCCATGCGCCTTACATCGCGGAAGGCTTCTTCGCACGCGGCGATGTAATCGACACTGCCGGAACGCAAGCTGTGTTCGAAGGCATCGAGGAACAATTGCTTGAGCTTGGCCGCGGTGATTTCGCGCATGTGCAGCAGGTTGATAAACAGCGCGCGGAAGGTCTTCAGGCTCTGCTCGCTGGTAGAGCGCAGGGGAATCAGCGTGAGGTCCAGCGGGATCGACGTGTGGCCGCCCACCAGCAAACGACGCAGTTCATCCGGCTTGAGTTCGTAGGCTTTCAGGCCTTCGCGCTCAAGGTTAGTGAACAGCTCTTTCTGACGCAGGCAGGTGTCGTTTTTCTGGTAGTGAGCCAAATCCAGCTTGCCCGCATAGGCAAAGAACTGGTGACCGAAACCACCGCCCGGGCCGCGTCCGACCACGCCGATTACGTGCGGGCCGTGGGGCAGGGAGACTTCGACAAGGATGTAGCTGGTGTCGGTGGCGAAGTAGAAGCGCCGCGATTGTTCCAGGGTGTACTTGCCGAAACTCATGTCCGACATGCGCGCCAGGATCGGGAACTGCAAGGCGTTGATCGACGCGGATTTACCCAGGTTGTTCGCGCCATACACCGACAGCGGTTCTTCCAGCGGGAACAAGCCCAGACTGTAACCGGCCGTGTTCAATAGGGCGAAGCGGCGGATGCCGTAGCGTTCCTTGCTCATGCATCGGTCTCCTGTTCTTCGGCAATCGCACGGGCCAGTGCGTCTTCTTCGCTTTCATCCGCGAAGTCGCTCAAGTCGAGTGGGTCATCGGTTTTCAGCAACTTCTCATCGCTGTCTTCGTCGATGATTACCGGTGCCGGCAGCGGCAACACGCTGTGCACGCTGGCCGCCAGGTCGCGGTCTTGCTGCACCGATAGGCACACATCGAGGAAGCGGTGCATCGGCGGGAGGAAGCGGTACACGCCGTTGTCTTCGCTGGCAAAGCCCAGCTGGGTCATGCGGCGCATGATTTTTTCTTCGAGTTCTTCCTGGGTCTGCACCTCGGCCTGGATAAACAGGTCGCGGTACTTCTCCAGCAGCGACGGCAGCTCATCACGGCCCAGGCTGCCACCGTCGAGCACGGCAATCGGGTCGCGGCCCTGGTCGGCCAGGTGCTCGACGATGATGAAGGTGAACAACGCCAGGCGCTGGGCGGTCTTGTTCACCTGCGCGCTGGCGATGGCGGAGTCCGGCACGAAATAGTAGAAACCCCGTGTATCGCAGACCAACTCAAAGCCCAAGGCCCTGAACAGCGTGCGGTACTGGTCCTGGAAGTTCGACAGTTGCGCGTACAGCTCCGGGTCGCGGCGGCTGACGTGGTAACCCTTGAACAGCTCGCGAAAGATTGGCGCCAGCTGGGACAGTTCGGATAGATCAAGATGCATGCGAAGTCCTTACAGAAGCGGTGCTCGCAGAATTCTCGGCGGCGTCGGGCGTGGCCGGGAGCAGGGCGAACGAGCGCAGGCTGACCTGGTGCTCGTGTGTGTGGTAATCGCGACGCTCCAGGCGTTCGCGCTTGAAGCGTTTTTCGCGAGACAGCCGTGAGAACCAGTACAGCAATTCGTCGGTAGCACCGTCCGGTTCCTGCTCCAGCAACCAGGTCATCAGGTCTGGCATCGGCAGTGCGTCTTCGCAACGCTCGAGCATCTCCTTGACCGTGCGCGGTGCGCGCTGGGCGTCGCCCTTGTGGGATTTGTGCGCCTTGGGGAACCGTGCCGGTTTCGGCTCGAAATTCGCCAGGGCATACACGTACGCCTCGACTTGGCTGGCACTGCCGAGAAAGGTACTTTGCGGCCGGGTAAACATTGGCATCGCCGCTTGCGGTACCGCGTCCAGGCCTTTGCGGCGGATGGCCGACAAGGCCAGCGCCGCGCCACGGGTCACGGCGTTGTGCCGGCGCGCTTCTTCGCGCAGCGGCAGCAGCAGCTCGCGGGCATGGCGCAGGGTCAGTTGGGCGCTGGTCTGCATTTCGAGGATGCGTGCATGGGTGCGCAGCAGCATGTCGTCGTCCACCAAGTGGCCGAGGCGCTGTTGCTCGGTGAGCATGCGCAGCAGCACGTTCTCTACCTTGCGTACGCCCTGCTCGAAGGCGCCGTCGGCGTTCACCAGCTGGATCATGGGTTCGACGTATTCGTCCCAGGTCGCCAATACCTCGGCATAACGCTGGCGCAGCGGGATCTGCCGATCGCTGGTCTTGGCCCGGTCGGCCACGGCGGCGAGGGCCTGCTCGTCGTTGGCAAGCTTTTTCAGCACGTCGCGCACGCGCATATCCAGCAGGCGCAGTTGGCGGGCCAGGTCGTGGCCATCACGGATGTCGAAGGCGTCCTGGATATAACCGGCCAGGCGCTCAAGGTGGCGCAGGTAGGCTTCGATTTCCAGGCACAGGCCAAGCCGGTGCTCCTTGCGCAGATAGGCCAGGAAGTCGTGGATCTGCGCGTTGAGCTCGAAACGGTTCGGGCTCTTGGCGACAGGCACCAGGATATCCAGGCGAATCCACACGTCCAGCAGGCTGGTGATGTCCTGGGGCGTGCTGTCCAGTTGTTGGGCGGCCAGTTGTGCGCGCAGCTCGCCCAGGCTCAGGGTGCCTTGGTCGAAGTGTTCGCACAGTGGCTCAAGTAAGGCCCAGTGTTCGGCGAGGGCGCGCAGGACGCGCTTGGGTTCGATCATGGGAATGGCCGGCTGGTTGGCGATTAAAAGTCGCGATTGTACTGCATCGGACGCGGGATTTATCCACAGCCGGTCAGTACGCAGTGGGCGATTGTTACCGAACAGCGGTAGAATCCCCGCTCTTTAGTTATCCACAAGTGGCCGAGCTGTGCTTATCGAGTCCCGACGTCGCGCTTACTTGACCGCCATGCAGGTGGTCAACTGGCTGCCCCGCACCGAACTGCCGTTTGCCGCGCCGTCGCGGCCGGAGCTGTTGCAGGCGCTTGAGCCCTACGAGGCGTTCGAGTCGTCGGGGGAAGAGGCGGCCGCACCCGTGGCGGTGGTCAAGCCCACCCCGCAAACGCGCCCGGTGCTGGAACGGGCGAAGATCGAAGTGCCGCGTCCCGCGCCAGTCACCAAGGCGGCCAAGGTGGTCGAAGAGGCTGCGCCGGTGGTCAAGGCCCCGGTGGTGCCGCCACCGCGTTTTGCCCTGCAATTGCTGCGGGCCGGGCGCTGCCTGCTGCTGGTGGAGTTGCCGACCGGCGAACGCTTCCAGACCCGCGACCCCGCCTACATGCTGCTAAAAGACATGCTGCGTGCCGCCGGCCTGCCCGACAGCCCGCAAATCGTCGGCGACCCGGTGCGCTGGCCGCTGCTGGTGCGCGGCAACATGGACCAGGGCCCGGAGGCCGCGAGGGATTTTGTGCAAGGATTTGTATCGGCGCGCCTGGAGGACGAACCCTGTGTGTGTCTGTGGCTGATCGGCCTGCCCGCCGTGCGATTTGCCGGCGAAGCCAACGCCGAAGCCTGGTACCGCGAACTGCAGGTCGAAAGCCTGGGCTCGGTATGGGCCCTGCCGGGCCTGGAATTATTAATGGAAGAGCCACAGCGTAAGGCTGATGTCTGGCAAGCCATGCGCCGGCTGATGGCGCGCTGGAAAACGACCGATGAGTGAGGCTTTATCCTTCCGCCCGATGACCGAGGCCGACCTCGACGCCGTGCTGAAAATCGAATACGCGGCGTTCAGCCACCCCTGGACCCGTGGGATATTTCTCGACGGGTTGGGCAAGTACCAGATCTGGCTGATGTTTGAAGGTGAACAGCAGGTGGGGCATGGCGTGGTGCAGATCATCCTCGACGAGGCTCA
Organism: Pseudomonas sp. AC112; assembly: GCF_979253545.1. Taxonomy (NCBI): domain Bacteria; kingdom Pseudomonadati; phylum Pseudomonadota; class Gammaproteobacteria; order Pseudomonadales; family Pseudomonadaceae; genus Pseudomonas; species Pseudomonas sp. AC112. The sequence continues at coordinate 1,463,775 of NZ_CEEDCM010000001.1, read as the reverse complement.
CCTGCTGAATATCACCGTGAAGCCGGAAAACCAGGGCCGCGGCCTCGGCCTGGCGTTGCTGGAACATCTGATGTCCCGCGCCTATGCCGCCAATGCTCGTGAATGCTTCCTGGAAGTGCGCGACAGTAATACCGGCGCGTTTCGCCTGTATGAGCGTTATGGCTTCAATGAAATTGGCCGCCGCCGCGACTATTACCCCGCCGTCGGTGGCCGCGAAGATGCGGTCGTAATGGCCTGTACCCTGGTCGATTAAACACCGTCCAAAACCGTAGGAGCCCGGCTTGCCGGCGATGGCGTCCTAGAGGTCGCCATCGCCGGCAAGCCGGGCTCCTACAGGTCATTGTTCACGGCGGACGATGTCGTCTCAGCGATTGCCGTCGACGGGATCAATGTCGGCCAACTCGGCCTCATCCAGGCCATTGCCGCCGCCAATTTCATCTTCATCGACGATACTCAGGTCCCAATCCGCCTGCTCGCCTTCACCGGCTTCCCGTGCATCGCGCGCGCCATCTTCATGGATCAACGTTTCGGGGCTCATGTCATCGTCGGTCGACTCGTGATCCTCAGTCGATGCACCGGTCATCCCGGCCTCTCGCACCCGTTCGTCGGGCATCAGGTGCTCGCGTTCGCGGGGTGGGATCTCATCGCCAATTTCCGCCGTCGGCTCTTCCTGGTCAAAATCCAGCTCACGCATCGAACCCATGCGATCTTCGTTGTCATCAATGGGTTCGGGCTGCGTAGCACCGTAGGGACGTCGTGATTCAGTCATGGCCAATCCTCATACTGTGGGGCTTATAGTGTGTGGACAGGCTGCGCGGCCTAAAGATTCAAGCTAATTCACGCTTGTTATTCACCGGCAGGGCGTGACCTGGACGAAGGGTTGTCAGTCACAAAACTGCGCATCATTCCTGAGGCTTTCCCTGATGAACGAACTACAAGACCTGCTTGATAACAACGAACGCTGGGCGGACGCGATCAAACAGGAAGATCCCGAATTCTTCGCCAAGCTCGCCCGCCAGCAAACTCCGGAATACCTGTGGATCGGCTGTTCCGACGCGCGGGTACCGGCCAACGAGATCGTCGGCATGCTGCCCGGTGATCTGTTCGTACACCGTAACGTGGCCAACGTGGTGCTGCACACCGACCTCAACTGCCTGTCGGTGATCCAGTACGCGGTGGACGTGCTCAAGGTCAAACACATCCTGGTCACCGGCCACTATGGCTGTGGCGGCGTGCGCGCGTCGATGCAAGACCGTCAGTTCGGCCTGATCGATGGCTGGTTGCGCACCATTCGTGACCTTTACTACGAAAACCGCGACTTGCTGGCCCAGCTGCCGACAGAAGAAGAGCGCGTCGACCGCCTGTGCGAGTTGAACGTGATCCAGCAAGTGGCCAACGTCGGTCACACCAGCATTGTGCAAAATGCCTGGCACCGTGGTCAGAGCCTGTCTATCCATGGCTGCATCTACGGCATCAAGGATGGCCGCTGGAAGAGCTTGAACACCACCATCAGTGGCTTCGAGCAGTTGCCGCCGCAATATCGCCTGCGCCCGCTGGGTGAAGCCTAAGGGCGTTTGCGCTCGCGCCACTGGGCCATGAATGCCTGGCCCTCGGCGCTTAGCAGCTCGTCGTGACCGGTAATCCAGCCCCGGCAGTTCAGCTCGCCGCATTGGCAAGCGAACTGCCGGAACAGCACGTCTTCGGTCATGGCGTAATCCATGCTCAGCAGCTCGCCTGGATGGATGTCACGCAAGGCCCAGACCTCCAGGTAGTGCAGGTCGAGAAACACATTCGGTTTGCATGAATGTGAAAACAGGCCACTGAACCAACAGTCGTAGAGGTGGGTGCGCGACGATAGCTGCAAGGTGTGCAGGCGTCGCTCGTTCAGGGCATAGCCGGAGATTTTGGCGATGCACACACGGCTGTCAAAGGCCGTGCGAGCCTTGATTCCGACCCCCACGCCTTCAATGTTCTGCACCACTTCGAATTGCTCGCCCGAAGGGTAGCCCGGTCCGAGCGTGGACTTGAAAGGGTAAAGGCAGTCACTCACAGCAGTTTTAGCCTTATCCATGGCCTGAGTTTTCATAACTCTCCTGGTTTAGGCTGCATCGACCTGCGGGTGGTGTCTGACTACCAGTCTTGCAGCTGATGAACGCCGCTCAAGACTCGCTGAAGATGGTGCCGATTTCTACTGTCAATGTTGACAGTAGAAATCGACGGTTTTTTGTGCGAACTACAGCGCCGGGGCCGCAATGGCTGGGGTGGGGGCGGCATTCTTGAGTTGTTTCAACTGCGTCTTGATGGCGGGCGTGGCGCATTTTGCGTTTGCCTCCTCCGGGGACAAGTTGCGCACCGAGGTATAAAACAACTCACAGGTCTGCTCCTTGCGTGTGACTTGCCAGGTGTTCATGCATGCCTTGAGCAATACATTCGGATCGCTTGCTGGTTTCTGGCCCATCCCGGCCTGCCAGCACGCGGCGCTCAGATCCTGGCCCATCACCTTCAAACCGGCCTCATCGGCTTTCTGCTCGTTACCGTCGTAGGTGTCGGGGCTTGCGGCATACCAAATGTAACTTGGGTGGTTAGCGCCCAGCACCGACACGCTTTGGCCCGGTGTCGGGCTGATCTGCGCCAGGCTCAGCACGTTCACGGTCTGCCCGTATTGCTGCTTGATCCAGCTACGCACCGGCGCGCCGAACGCGACCATGGGCAAAGCGCCTTTGGCCGACAGGCTCAGTTCCTGGACCATGCGCGTCTGGTAATCGGTGAAATAGCTGTAGACGGTTTCCAGGTCCTTGCCTGCGTTGGATGGCGCGGCAATGGGCGCGATATCGATGATGGTCTGGTAAGCCGGGGTTTCAGTGGCCGGGATGCCGTTTTCCGTGAGCAAGGTAGCCCAGCGGTCTGTGGTGGCCGATTCCAGGTAATCCTGGGCCTGGGTCAGGGAATAATCCGGCGGGAAATGCAGCAGCTCGATGCTTCTACGGTTTTCCAGGGCCATGCCCAGCGGCAGGAACAGGTACCAGTTATAGGCCCACTTGCCATCGCTGTTGAGCTTGCTGGCGCCTTGGTAGGCCAGGTCGGCGGTATTGAGCAACGTGGTCAGGGGTTGGCCATAGCTCTCCGGTACCCCGCTGAACGTGGCGGATACTTGCCCGTCACGGGTCTTGACGCTGACTTTCGCCCGACTGTACCCATCCCGTTGCAGGCTCTGGTTCAGATAGTGCTCGGCAGTCTGTTCCAGCGTCCATGGCCGAAAGCAGATCACGTTGCAGTTATTGGGGTAGGCGAACAGTTGGGTCACACGCTGCGTGTTCCCCAGCGGCACCTCGATGTCGGCCTGTACGACCGCACTCGCCATCAGTGCGGCCAGGGTGAAGGACAGCCTGGTCGGTTTAAACATGGTTGTTTCCTTGTCAGCGAAAGCCCGTCTGCGCGGGATGAAAGCCCACCTCCACACAGTAGCGGCTGACCAGGAAAGCCGCGCACTAAATCACCCGGCGTGTCGCTATTGGATAAGAAAACCTACAGGATGAATTGCAAGGCATTGCTCAAGTCCCCCATGGGCTTCTGGCCACGGGCGATCATGGCGTCATCCCGCTGCTTGAGGCCGTCCAGGGTCTCCAGCTTGAACACCCGGGTGATCAAACGCAGGATCGAGGCGGTGTCGTACACCGTATGGTCCACCGTGCCCTTGCGTGCGAACGGCGACACCACAATTGCCGGGATCCGTGTGCCTGGCCCCCAACGGTCGCCTTTGGGCGGTGCCACGTGGTCCCACCAGCCGCCGTTTTCATCGACGGTCACCACCACCACCATATTTTTCCACTGCGGGCTCTCTTGCAGCACTTTCAGGGCGCGGGCGATATGGCGGTCGCCGGAGGCCACGTCGGCGTAGCCAGCATGCATATTCAGGTTGCCCTGGGGCTTGTAGAAGGTCACCGCGGGCAGTTTGCCGGCTTGGGCGTCGGCGAAGAACTTGTTGGTACTGGACTCATCCCCCAAACCGCCATCGCGCAGGCGCTTTTTACGCTCGGCGCGATTCTCCGGGCCCTGCTGCTTGAAGTAGTTGAATGGCTGGTGGTGATATTGGAAGTTAGGAATCTTCGGGATACCGCCCGAATCCTTGAACTGCTCCAAGGTGGCTTGCCACGCGCCGGCGTACCAGGCCCAGTCGACATTCTTTTTCGACAGCTTGTCGCCGATGTGTTCGTGGGTTTGCGGCACCAATACGTTGGGCAGGTCGGGCTTGGAGTAATCCGGGTTTTCCGGGTCGCGGATCCAGGTTGGCCAGTAGGGTGGGGCCAGGGTGTTCACGCCGTAACCGTCCGGGGTCAATGCACTAGGGCCGAACTGTGGCGGGCCGGTCATGGCGCTGGCCGGGGACTTGTCCAGCGGCTTGAGGCGCGGGTCGGTGGGGTCATCGCTTTGCAGCGTGGCGATCTGCGCCTTGGCCACCGATTGCGCGGCATTCGGGTAGAACGGCGCGGTGGCGCTGATCAGGTATTGATGGTTGAGGAACGAGCCACCGAACGCGCCCTGGAAGAAGTTATCGCACAGCACAAACTCCTTGGCGACGTCCCACAGGCGCAGGGAGTACCGGCTCTGGGCGTAGTGGCCCATCACCAGGCCACCGGAATCCGCCCAGGCGACGAAACCGTCGTTCTTGCCGCCATTGATCTGCATCTGGTTCTGGTAGAACACGTGCCACAAGTCGCGGGTGACCAGGCTCAGGGGCAGGTCTTCGGCGTTGGGCCCCTTGAGGGCGAACGGCGCGTTGGGCAGGTTTTCCTGGAATTGCACCTCGCTGGGGTAGGTCACCCCGTCCACCGTTTGCGGGCCGACTTGCAATACGCCGCCCCAGGCGGGAGGCAGGGTGCTCAGCACGCTGGCGTCGCGGTCGCGTTGCTGGGAGTCGGCGGCAGAAAGCGCCGACAGTGGTTTCTCTACACCAGGGAAATCTGCAAACAAATTGTTGAAGCTGCGGTTCTCGGCATAGATCACCACCACGGTTTTCACCTGGTCGTGCAAGGCCTTGTCCAGCTCTTGCGGCGTCAGTGGCCGCGCCACCGGCTTGCCCGGTACTTCGCCGGTATTGCCGCAGGCACTCAGGGTCGCACCGACCCCCAACACCGCCGCGCCTCCCAGGAAACGCCGGCGGCTGGTGTCGACGGGCGGTTGGTCGGCGGAATCGGGGACAGGGCGGTCTTCGTGCTCGTCACTCATTGCGGGGAGTCCTTGGCGAGTTGTTGCAAGATATTTCGCAGGACGGTAGCAACGGAATGTGACGGAACGAAGACAGCGATTTGAATCGGAGTATTACAGCAGACGCAGTGCCAACTGGCTGCCGGCACGTAGGTACTCCACCTGGGCCGTCACCGCATCTTTGACGATGGCCTCGCCCGTATCGGTCAGCTTGGCCTTTTTGGCATCGATCACGCTGGTCTGCAATAACTGCATGGCCACGTCCATCGATTTTTGAAAGGCGGTCACGTTGTTGTGCTGGCCGAACTCTTTGATAACGGCCGCCATGCGACGATCGGCATCGTCTCGCAAGGCCCTGTACTCAGTGAACGACACGTTGCCGTCCTGGTAAATATCAGTGATCAACTCTTCCAGTGATTTGGATAGGGGCGTCATCGGAGTTTCCTTGGTGCTAGGTGAGTAGGAGTCCGAGTCAGGTTAATCAAAGGTGTGGGCGAGAGGAGTCGGGGGTTGCCGTTGTCTGGAGTAGGACAACCCCACGCGTTACATCAGAAGGTGCTTTTAAGGCATCACCGGCGGCAAATACGTCAACGTCGTCCCCAGCGCCCACAGCAGGAACAACACCAGCGGGGTGTGCACCAGCAACTGCACGAACGAGAACCCGATCAAGTCCCGCGCCTTCAAGCCCAACACCCCCAGCAACGGCAGCATGTAGAACGGGTTGATCAGGTTCGGCAGCGCTTCGGCTGCGTTGTAGATCTGCACCGACCAGCCCAGGTGGTATTGCAGGTCATTGGCCACCTGCATCACATACGGCGCTTCGATGATCCACTTGCCGCCGCCCGACGGGATAAAGAAGCCCAGCACTGCCGAGTACACACCCATCAGCAGCGCGTAGGTGTCGTGGGAGGCGATGGAGGTGAAGAAGGTCGAGATATGGTGCGCCAGGGTCTGGCCGTCACCGCCCTTGACCACGGTCATCAGCGCGGCGATCGAGCCGTACAGCGGGAACTGGATCAGTACGCCTGTGGTGGTCGGAACGGCACGGGCCACAGCATCGAGGAAGCTGCGCGGGCGCCAGTGCAGCAGGGCACCGGTCATGATGAACAGGAAGTTATAGGTGTTCAGCCCCGAGATCGCGCTGATCGCCGGCTTGGTCGAAAACTCATGGAAGAGCCAGCCAGCCGCCAGCAGCGCCAGCAGGATAGTCAACAACGGGCTGTGTTCCAGCCATTCACCCGGGCGGGTGGGAGCGTGCAGCTTGGGCAGGTTGAAGGCCGGGTCGACCCCGCAAGCCTTAGCATCGCGGGCGCTGTTCGGGCCGGGTGCGGTGGCATAGGCGATGATCAGCGACACCACGATCAACGCCAGCAAGAGCACGCCGGATTGCCACAGGAAAATGGTGTCGGTGAAGGGGATCACCCCCGTGATCGACAGAATCGACGGCGGCAAGCTGGCCGGGTTGGCCTGCAACTGCGCGGCCGACGACGACAACCCCAGCGCCCACACGGCGCCAAGGCCCAGATAGGCCGCAGCCCCGGCCGCGCGATAATCCATGCGCAAATCGGTGCGACGCGCCAATGCCCGCACCAGCAAACCGCCAAACACCAAGGACAGGCCCCAGTTCAACAATGAGGCAACCATCGAGATCAACGCCACCCAAGCCACGGCGGAGCGTCCGTTCTTGGGGATACGCGCCAGGCGGTCAATCAGTTTCACCGCAGGCGGCGAACTGGCGACCACATACCCACCAATCACCACGAAGGCCATCTGCATGGTGAATGGAATCAGGCTCCAGAAGCCATCGCCGAAGGCTTTGGCCGCTTCGGTCGGCGCGGCGCCCATGCCCAGGGTTGCGACGGCGACGATGATCACGGCGAGGGCGGCAAACACCCAGGAGTCTGGAAACCAGCGTTCGGCGAAGTTGGAACAGCGCAGGGCAAATCGGGCATAGCGGCTTTCTTCGATAGCATCGGCCACGAGTCTTTCCTCTTGTATTTATTATGGTGTTGGCAGTTTTACGGCATGTTCCGCTACGGCCATTGATATGGGAATGCAGTTATCTTCATCGATCCATGAGGAAAACAAATATATCTGCCGTGATTGCCTTCAATGGGCTCAGCTCATAACCTGCACGCCATTTTGTTTGTCTGCCGAGCCATCACATGACTGCCACCTTTTCCCCACGGGCGCAGCGTTTTTCCCGCTCCGACTACAAAACCCTGGGCCTGGCCGCCCTGGGCGGTGCCCTGGAAATCTACGACTTCATTATCTTCGTGTTTTTCGCGCTGACCTTAAGCCAGCTGTTCTTCCCGCCGGAAATGCCCGAGTGGCTGCGCCTGTTGCAGAGCTTTGGCATTTTCGTCACCGGCTACCTGGCACGCCCGTTGGGCGGCATCCTGATGGCGCACTTTGCCGATCACCTGGGGCGCAAGCGCGTGTTCAGCCTGAGTATCCTGATGATGGCGTTGCCCTGCCTGCTCATCGGGATCATGCCCACCTATGCGCAAATCGGTTATTTCGCCCCGCTGATCCTGCTGGCGCTGCGCGTGCTGCAAGGCGCCGCAGTGGGCGGTGAAGTGCCCAGCGCCTGGACCTTTGTCGCCGAGCACGCCCCCACCCACCATCGCGGCTACGCCCTGGGGTTCCTGCAAGCCGGACTGACCTTCGGCTACCTGCTCGGCGCACTCACCGCGACCCTGTTGGCGCAAGTCTTCACCCCGGCCGAAATCCTCGACTATGCCTGGCGCTTTCCCTTCCTGCTTGGTGGCGTATTCGGTGTGATCGGCGTGTGGCTGCGCCGCTGGCTCAGCGAAACCCCGGTGTTCCTCGAAATGCAGGCCCGCCGCCAGGCCGCTGCCGAACTGCCACTGCGCACCGTGCTGCGTGACCACCGTGCCGTGCTGCTGCCTGCGATGATCCTCACCTGCGTGCTCACCTCCGCCGTGGTGGTGCTGGTGGTCATCACCCCGACCATGATGCAGAAAACCTTTGGCATGAGCCCCAGCCACACCTTCGCCTTGAGCGCCCTGGGCATCGTGTTCCTGAATATCGGCTGCGTACTGGCTGGCCTGCTGGTCGACCGCATCGGCGCCTGGCGTGCGGTGCTGGTCTACAGCCTGTTGCTGCCGGTGGGGGTCGGCATTTTATACGCCAGCCTGATCAACGGCGGCGTCTGGCTGGGGGCGGCGTATGCGCTGGCGGGACTGAGTTGTGGCGTGGTGGGCGCGGTGCCGTCGGTGATGGTCGGCCTGTTTCCGGCGCACGTGCGGGTGTCAGGGATATCCTTCACCTACAACATTGCCTACGCACTGTGGGCGAGTACCACGCCGTTGTTGCTGATTGCGCTGATGCCGACCAGCCCGTGGATTTGCGTGGGGTATTGCGTGGTGATGGGGGCGGTGGGCGTGGTGAGTGTGGCGCTGTTTGGAAAGCGCCACACCTTGGCTGCCTAGTTTCAGGTCAAGAAGTGCCACATCAACAACGTACCCACCAACCCCACCACTGACACGATGGTCTGCAACACCGACCACACCCAGATCGTCTGTTTCAACTGCAGGCCAAAGTACTCACGCACCATCCAGAACCCGGCGTCGTTGACGTGGCAGAAGAACACCGAGCCGGCGCCAATCGCCAGTGCTACCAGCGAACTCTGTGTCGCGGCAAGCCCGGCCATCATCGGTGCGAGGATGCCGGCGGTCGTGGTGGTGGCGACGGTGGCCGAGCCGGTGGCCTGGCGCAGCGCAACTGCAATCAGCCACGCGAGTAACAGGTAGGGCATGTGTGCGCCTTCGGCGACCTTGCTGATGGTCTGGCTGACGCCGGCGTCCAACAGGGTCTGCTTGAGGCCGCCGCCGGCGCCGATGGTCAGCAGCAACACGGCGATGGGGGCGAGGGCTTTGCGCAGGGTGTTGCCAACGTCCGCACGTGGCATGCCGGCGGCCCAGCCCAGGCAGATCACGGCGGCAATCACGGCCAGGCCGAGGGCGATCAACGGCTCGCCGAGGAACTTCAAGGTCAGGCCCACGGTGCTTTCGGCCGGCAGCGCTACCTTGGCCAAGGTGCTGCCGAGCATCAGGATCACCGGTAACAGAATGATCAGCAGCGACACGCCGAAACTCGGCTGGCGCGGCGCCTTGGGTGGCGCACTGAACAGCGCGCCAATGTCGGCCGGTTCATCCACATGCAGGCGCTTGGACAGCCAGTTGCCGTAGATCGGGCCCGCCAGGATCACCGCCGGCACCGCCAGGCAGAAGCCCAGCAACATGGTCAGGCCGAGGTCCGCATGCAACGCGCCCACTGCAATCAGCGGCCCCGGATGCGGTGGCATCAGGGCGTGCAGGGTGGTCATGCCCGCCAGTGCCGGGATGGCGATTTTCAGCAGCGGCTGGTTCGAACGCTTGGCCATCACAAAGATGATCGGCACCATCATCACCAGGCCCACTTCGAAGAACAGCGGCAAGCCGATCACCATGGCCACCAGCGCCATTACCCACGGCAAAGACTTGCCCTTGCCCAGCCCGAGCAGGGTGGTGGCAATGCGGTCGGCCGCGCCGGATTCGGCCATCAGTGCGCCGAGCATTGAGCCCAGGGCGATGATGATCCCCGCTTCACCGAGGATGGCCCCGGCGCCTTTGCTGAACGCCTTGGCCACCTCTTCTGGCGGCAGGCCGGCGCCGACTCCGGCGATAAAGGTGCCAATCAGGATCGACAGGAACGGCGGTAATTTGGTCGCGCTGATCAGCACAATGATGCTGGCGATGGCCAGCAGTACACAGAACATAAGGCGGGTGTCGTGGACCATCCACGCGGCAGTCGATAACTCCAAAACGGGACTCCTTATCGAACAGGTTGGGAAAATTGTTTCTTTTTGTTTCCTGTCCGAAAAGCATACCTGATAGAACCGTTGCAGAGCGCTCGTGTGCGATTTTGGTGCGCCAAAAATAACGCTGAACTGGCGTGCAGATGACAACGTTGCAAGGCATGCCAATGTTTTTGCGTCAGGGCTCTATCTTTGTAGGAGCCGGCTTGCCGGCGATGGCGTCCGTAAGATCGACGCCTAGGGTCAACATCGCTATCGCCGGCAAGCCGGCTCCTACAACAGATCAGGAGCACTCCCCATGAGCGCAGGACACAGCCACGCCCAAGTACGCGCCGGCCACGAACGCAAGCTATGGATCGCCTTGGGCCTGACCGGCAGTTTCATGATTGCCGAAGTCATCGGCGCTTTCGTCACCGGTAGCCTGGCGCTGCTGTCCGACGCCGCCCACATGATGACCGACGCCCTGGCCCTGGCGATTTCCCTGGTGGCCATCCAGATTGCCAAGCGCCCGGCCGACCGCAAGCGCACCTTCGGCTATGCGCGGTTCGAGATCCTGGCCGCAGCGTTCAATGCGTTGCTGTTGTTCGCCGTGGCGTTCTACATCCTGTATGAGGCGTACCAACGGTTACAGGCGCCCGCCGAGATACAGTCCACCGGCATGCTGGTGATCGCCGTGCTGGGGCTGATCGTCAACCTGATTTCCATGCGCCTGCTGAGCGCCGCCAGCGGTGAAAGCCTGAATGTGAAGGGCGCCTACCTGGAGGTCTGGAGCGATATGCTTGGCTCCATCGGTGTGATCATCGCGGCGCTGGTGATCCTGTACACAGGCTGGGGCTGGGTCGACTCGCTGGTCGCGGCGGCCATTGGTTTCTGGGTGTTGCCGCGTACCTGGACGTTGCTCAAGGACAGCATGAACGTGCTGCTGCAAGGTGTACCGGACGGCATTGATATCGACCAGGTGGAGCAGGCTATTCGCGGTGTGCGTGGGGTCAAGGAGGTACACGACCTGCACATTTGGGCGCTCACCAGCGGCAAGAATGTACTGAGCACCCACCTGGTGGCGGATTCGGCGCTCAGTACGGAACCACAAATCCTCACCGCGGTGACGGAACTGCTGCATGAGCAATTCGATATTTCCCACGCGACCATCCAGGTCGAAGGCGACGGTTTTGCGCATGACGAACATGACGACGTGCATGTCTGACCCTGTCTAACGGATTTGTAATGTTCTGCACACCGCTCTGATAAGTACCGAAAGCTACAGTGCCCCGGCTTGGATTTACCCGCCATTTCATGGGCCTGGAACTCTCGTTATGCCAATTCGTGCAAGAACATTTCTGTGGTCGGTCGTCGTGTTTCTGGCGACGGCGCAAGGGGTCGGTGCACAACCCCTGACCCTCGACGCTGCCCTGCAAACCGCCTTCGCCAACAACCCGGACCTGGCGGCCGCGCAATGGGAAATCGACATCGCCCAAGGCGCCCGTCAACAGGCCGGCCTGATCCCCAACCCGGTGGCCTCCTGGGATGCTGAAGACACGCGGCGCAACTCTCGCATCACCTCCATCAAGCTCAGCCAAACCCTGGAACTGGGCGGCAAGCGCGGTGCACGCATCGACGTCGCCACCCGTGCCCAGGACGTTGCCGCGCTGACCTTGGAACAGCGCCGCAACCTTTTGCGCGCCGACGTCATCGACAGCTATTACGGTGCCTTGCGCGCCCAGGAACGCCTCGACCTGGCACAGCGCTCCATGGCGGTGGCCGAGCGTGGACTGGTCGTCGCCAATGGTCGTGTCACGGCGGGCAAAACCTCGCCGGTGGAAGCGACGCGCGCGCAGGTGCAATCGTCGGAAATACGCCTGGAGTTGAACCGTGCACAGATCGGCCTCACCGATGCCTATCGCCGCCTGGCCGCCAGCACCGGCAGCGCCGTGCCGGACTTCCAGGCCGTCGCCTCGCAAAACCAATTCCCACCGTCCTTGCCGCCAGCCGTGCAGTTGCTCGATCGTCTTGAGCAAACCGTTGAACTGCGCCTGGCCGAACTGAACATTCTGCAAAACGAAGCCAGCGTGGGCCTGGAAAAAGCCCAGCGCATTCCCGACCTCGACGTGTCCATCGGCAGCCAATACGACGCCAGCGTGCGCGAGCGCGTGAACCTGGTGGGCGTGTCGATGCCGATCCCGCTGTTCAACCGCAATCAGGGCAACGTGCTGGCGGCTACGCGCCGCGCCGACCAGTCCCGCGACCTGCGCAACGCCGCCGAACTGCGCCTGCGCACCGAAACCCGGCAAGCCCTCGACCTGTGGCAAACCGCGAATACCGAAGTGCGCGCCTTCAACCAGCAGATCCTGCCTGCCGCCCAACTGGCGGTGGACAGCGCCACTCGCGGTTTCGAGATGGGCAAGTTCAGCTTCCTCGATGTGCTTGATGCCCAGCGCACCCTGATCGCAGCCCGCACCCAATACCTCACGGCCACCGCCCAGGCCACCGACGCCTGGGTGCGCATCGAACGGATCTACGGCGACCTCGCCCGGTTTTGATTTTTCCTGGAGTCCTTTATGAACAACACACATGGCGTGGCGCTTGCCATCGCCTTGAGCCTGATGCTGTCCAGCTTCGCGATGGCCGATGAAGAAGAAGGCGAACTTGAACTCACCGAACAGCAGATCCAGGCCGCCGGCATTCAGATCGCCCAGGCTCAACCTCGTGCGATCAGCACGCTGCTGGTGCTGCCGGGGGAAATACGCTTCGACGAAGACCGCACCTCCCACATCGTCCCGCGTGCGGCGGGTGTGGTGGAGGCGGTCAAGGTCAACCTGGGCCAGTCGGTGAAGCAGGGTGAGTTGTTGGCGGTGATCGTCAGCCAGCAGATTTCCGATCAGCGTAGCGAATTGGCCGCCAGTGAACGACGGGTCGAACTGGCCCGCACCACTTTCCAGCGAGAGCGCCAACTGTGGCAGGACAAAATCTCCGCCGAGCAGGATTACCTGCTGGCGCGCCAGGCCCTGCAAGAAGCCGAAATCGCCCTGAACAACGCCCGCCAGAAGATGACGGCATTGAGTGGCAGCGCAGTGCTGGTGGGTGGCAATCGCTATGAGCTGCGTGCGCCCTTTGCCGGTGTGGTGGTGGAAAAACACCTGGGCGTCGGCGAGGTGGTGAGTGAAACCACCAACGCGTTCACGCTCTCGGACCTGTCCCAGGTGTGGGTGACCTTCGGCGTGTTTCCCAAGGACTTGAACAAGGTGCGCGTGGGCAAGCCGGTGACCGTCAGCTCCACGGAAATGGGCACCGACGTGCGCGGCACCGTGGCCTATGTCGGCAATCTGCTCGGCGAGCAGACGCGCACCGCCACCGTGCGCGTGAGCGTGCCCAACCCCGATGACGCCTGGCGCCCTGGTTTGTTTGTCAGCGTGCAACTGGCTACGGACACGTTCCAGGCCAAGGTCACCGTACCCCAGGAGGCGATCCAGACCGTCGAGGACAAGCCCTCGGTGTTTGTGCGCACCGAGCACGGGTTCGTTACCCGTCACCTGGAACTCGGCGCGAGCGAAAACGGCTACGTCGAAGTACGCCAGGGCCTGGAGGCCGGGGCGCAGGTGGCCACGGTCGGCAGCTTCATCCTCAAGTCCGAACTGGGCAAGGGCTCGGCCGAGCACGCCCATTGATCCTGCGAGTGATTCCCCATGTTTGAGCGCCTTATCCAATTTGCCATCGAGCAGCGCATTATCGTGCTGTTGGCGGTGCTGTTGATGGCCGGTGTCGGCATCGCCAGCTACCAGAAGTTGCCCATCGACGCGGTGCCCGACATCACCAACGTGCAGGTGCAGATCAACTCGGCGGCGGCCGGTTTTTCGCCGCTGGAAACCGAACAGCGCATCACCTTTCCCATTGAAACAGCCATGGCCGGCTTGCCCGGTTTGCAGCAGACCCGTTCGCTGTCGCGGTCCGGTTTGTCCCAGGTGACGGTGATTTTCAAGGACGGCACCGACCTGTTCTTCGCCCGCCAATTGGTCAATGAGCGGCTGCAGGTGGCGCGCGAGCAACTGCCCGTCGGCATCGAAACCGCGATGGGGCCGATTTCCACCGGCCTCGGAGAAATTTTCCTATGGACCGTGGAGGCCAAGGACGGCGCGCTAAAGGACGACGGCACGCCCTATACCCCGACCGATCTGCGGGTGATCCAGGACTGGATCATCAAGCCGCAACTGCGCAACGTGCCGGGCGTGGCCGAGATCAACACCATTGGCGGCTTTGCCAAGGAATACCAGATTGCGCCCGACCCCAAGCGCCTGGCCGCCTACAAGCTGACCTTGAATGACCTGGTCACGGCGCTTGAACGTAACAACGCGAATGTCGGCGCCGGCTACATCGAGCGCAGCGGCGAGCAACTACTGATCCGTGCGCCGGGGCAATTGGCGTCCATTGAGGACATCGCCAATATTGTCATCACCAGCTCGGACGGTACGCCGATCCGTGTGCGTAACGTGGCCCAGGTCGAGATCGGGCGTGAGATGCGTACCGGCGCGGCCACGGAAAATGGCCGCGAAGTGGTGCTGGGCACGGTGTTCATGCTGATCGGCGAAAACAGCCGCAGCGTGTCCCAGGCGGTGGCGAAAAAACTCGAAGAGATCAACCGATCGCTGCCCGAAGGCGTCGTCGCGGTCACCGTCTACGACCGCACCAACCTGGTCGAAAAAGCCATCGCCACCGTGAAGAAAAACCTCTTCGAAGGTGCCTTGCTGGTGGTGGCGGTGCTGTTCCTGTTCCTCGGTAATATCCGCGCTGCGCTGATCACCGCGATGGTGATTCCGCTGGCGATGCTGTTCACTTTTACCGGGATGTTCACCAACAAGGTCAGCGCCAACTTGATGAGCCTTGGCGCGCTGGACTTCGGCATTATTGTTGACGGCGCGGTGGTGATCGTCGAGAACGCCATCCGCCGCCTGGCCCACGCGCAACAGCGCCATGGTCGCCTGTTGACCCGCAGCGAGCGGCTGCATGAAGTGTTTGCCGCCGCCAAGGAAGCGCGGCGCGCGCTGATCTTCGGGCAGTTGATCATCATGGTGGTGTACCTGCCGATCTTTGCCCTCACCGGGGTGGCCGGGAAGATGTTCCACCCCATGGCATTTACCGTGGTGATCGCGCTGTTGGGCGCGATGATTCTGTCGGTGACCTTCGTGCCGGCGGCGATTGCGCTCTTCGTCACGGGCAAGGTCAAGGAAGAAGAAAACGTTGTCATGCGCAGCGCGCGCCGGGTCTATGCGCCAGTGCTCGATTGGGTCATGACGCGTCGTCCGCTGGTATTCGGTCTGGCCGTGTTGACCATCGTCGCTTCGGGCGCTGTCGCCAGCCGCATGGGCAGCGAATTTATCCCCAGCCTCAGTGAAGGTGACTTCGCCCAGCAGGCCTTGCGCGTGCCGGGCACCAGCCTGACGCAATCGGTGCAGATGCAGCAGCAGCTGGAAAAAACCTTGATGGCCCAGGTGCCGGAAATCGAGCGGGTATTTGCGCGTACCGGCACTGCGGAAATTGCTTCGGATCCGATGCCACCGAACATTTCCGACAGCTACGTGATGCTTAAACCCAAGGACCAATGGCCAGATCCCAAGAAGTCCCGCGAAACCCTGATCGCTGATAT
The DNA here is from genome assembly GCF_979253545.1 of Pseudomonas sp. AC112. Lineage (NCBI taxonomy): Bacteria > Pseudomonadati > Pseudomonadota > Gammaproteobacteria > Pseudomonadales > Pseudomonadaceae > Pseudomonas > Pseudomonas sp. AC112. Next base: position 1,448,113 of record NZ_CEEDCM010000001.1, on the reverse strand, counting down.
CCAGCGCGCCAGTGCGATTGTGCCGGGCAGTGCGTACGAGTTGTCGCAGCCGATCCAACTGCGTTTCAACGAGCTGATTTCCGGCGTGCGCAGCGATGTGGCGGTGAAGGTGTTTGGCGATGACATGGACGTGCTGAACAAGACCGCCGGAGAAATCGCCGAGACCCTGCAAAAGCTCAGCGGCGCCTCCGAAGTCAAGGTGGAACAAACCTCTGGCCTGCCGGTGCTGACCATCAATATCGACCGCGACAAGGCCGCGCGTTTTGGCCTGAATGTGGGCGATGTGCAGGACACCATTGCCGTCGCCGTCGGTGGGCGCCAGGCCGGTACGTTGTATGAAGGCGATCGGCGTTTTGACATGGTTGTGCGTTTGTCCGACGCGCTGCGCACCGATATCGACGGGCTGTCGCGGCTGTTGATTCCGGTGCCGAGTAACGCGTCGGGTCAATTGGGCTTTATCGCCTTGTCCCAGGTGGCGAGCCTGGACCTGGTGCTCGGGCCGAACCAGATCAGCCGCGAGAACGGCAAGCGCCTGGTGATCGTCAGTGCCAACGTGCGTGGGCGGGATATCGGCTCATTCGTGGAAGAGGCCGAAGCCGCGCTCATCGCCCAGGTGAAAGTGCCGGCGGGCTACTGGACCTCGTGGGGTGGCCAGTTCGAACAACTGAAGGAGGCGTCCGACCGGCTGCGCATCGTGGTGCCGGTGGCGTTGCTGCTGGTGTTCGGCTTGCTGTTCATGATGTTCAACAACCTCAAGGACGGGCTGCTGGTGTTTACCGGCATTCCGTTCGCCTTGACCGGTGGGATCATGGCGCTGTGGCTGCGCGATATTCCGCTGTCGATCTCGGCCGGGGTGGGTTTTATTGCCTTGTCCGGTGTGGCGGTGCTGAACGGGCTGGTGATGATCGCCTTCATCCGTAACCTGCGCGAGGAAGGGCGCTCGTTGTCGGTGGCCATCCACGAAGGTGCGTTGACCCGGTTGCGCCCGGTGCTGATGACGGCATTGGTGGCGTCCCTGGGGTTTATCCCCATGGCGCTCGCCACCGGCACCGGCGCCGAAGTGCAGCGGCCGCTGGCGACGGTGGTGATCGGCGGGATTATGTCGTCTACGTTGCTAACGTTGCTGGTGCTACCGGCGTTGTATCAGTGGGCGCATCGCAAGGAAGAGGAAACACCAGGCTGAACCGCGTGAAGCGGCCCGGCTGGCTGCTGACGTCGGCGTGCCCCTGATGCAGGTGCATGATCGATTGCACAATCGCCAGCCCCAGGCCGGTGCCGCCTTCGGCCCGGGTGCGGCTGCTGTCGGCCCGGTAGAAACGTTCGAACAGGTGCGGCAGGTGATGGGCTTCGATGCCGCGCCCCGGATTGCCGACCGACAGCGACACACTCTGGTCATAGCTTTCCACCAACAGCAATACGCTGGAAGCGTTGGGGGTATGGCGAATCGCATTGGACAGCAGGTTGGAGATCGCACGCTGAATCATCAGGCGGTCCCCTGTCACCCAGGCGTCGCCGCGCAGGCTCAGGGTGATGTGCTTGTCCTCGGCGCTGAGGGCGAACAGTTCCATCACCCGCCGGGCCTCCTGCGCCAATGACACCGGGGCAAACCCGGCGCGTGCGGCGGGGTGGCTGACCTGGGCCAGGAACAGCATGTCGGAAACGATTCGCGACAGGCGTTCCATTTCCTCGGTGCAGGATTCCAGGCCGGCCTTGTATTCCTCCGAGGGCCGTTCGCGGGACAGGGTGACCTGGGCCTTGCCCATCAGGTTGGTCAAGGGCGCGCGCAGTTCGTGGGCGAGGTCGTCGGAGAACTGCGACAGTTGCTGCACCCCGGCGTCGAGGCGGTGCAGCATGAAATTGATGCCCTGGGCCAGCTCGCCCAGCTCCTTGGGCAGGTTGTCCAGGGACAGGCGATGGGTCAGGTCCTGTGTCGTGACCTTGGCCGCCACGCGGCTGAACTGCTGCAACGGCGCGAGCCCGCGTTGCACCAGCCACCAGGCGCCCATGCCGATCAGGATCAGCAGCATCGGCAGCGCGATGACCGTGGAGCGCAGGTAGGCACTGAGCAACGCTTCATCATCGGAGCGGTCCAGCGACAGCAGCACGCGTACATATTCGCCGCCTTGCAGGGGCATCAGGCGCGTCGCACTGAGGATGCGATTGCCCTGGCCGTCGACCCAGTTCAAATAGGCCAGGTTTTTGCCGGTGGGCACATCGAGCAGCAGCGGTTGTTGGGGCTTGGCGCCGACGCTGAGGAGTACCGGTGCATCGGGCCGGGCACCGATGATGGTCAGGTAGATGTTGTCGTGGCCCATCACCAGGTCCAGCAGTGAATGGGGGCGGTTGGTGATGCGGTGTTCATCGAGGCCCTGGCCGAGGGTATGGGCCAGTTGTTCCATTTTGTTTTCCAGGCCCTTGCGCGCCAGCTTGTCCAGTTCATGGGTCAGGGCCAGGAACGCCAAGGTCGCCAGCAGCACCACCAACCCGGCGCCCATCAGGCTGACCGTCAACCCCAGGCGCATCGACAGGCTGCTGGTCTTCATGGGCGCGCCTCCAGCACATAACCCACGCCGCGGATGGTATGGATCAACTTTACTTCGCTCTGGTCATCGACTTTGGCCCGCAGGCGGCTGATGGAGACTTCCACCACATTGGTGTCGCAGTCGAAGTTCATGTCCCACACCAGCGAGATGATTTGCGTGCGGGTCATCACCTCGCCGGCCTGGCGCATCAGCACATGCAGCAGGGCGAACTCCTTGGTGGTCAGGTCGATCCGGCGGTTGCCGCGATAGGCGCGATGCCGGCGCGGGTCCAGTTCCAGGTCCGAGACCCGCAGCACGTCCGGCACCGGGATGTGCTCGCTGCGCCGCAGCAGGGTACGCACCCGGGCCAGCAACTCGGGAAACTCAAAGGGCTTGACCAGGTAATCATCGGCGCCCATGTCCAGGCCCTTGATCTTGTCGGCGAGCCGCCCGCGTGCGGTCAGCATCATCACGCGCTGGTTGCCGTCGCGGCGCAGTTGCTCCAGCACTTCCCAACCGTCGGTGTTGGGCAAGTTGACGTCAAGGATCACCAATTCGTAGCTGTGTTGCCGTGCCAGGTGCAGGCCATCAATGCCGCTGGCGGCGCAATCGACGACATAACCGCTTTCGGTCAGGCCTTGCTGCAGGTAGTCGGCGGTTTTCTGCTCGTCCTCAACCACAAGGATACGCATGGGGAGTTACCTTCAAAGAAAACGAAAAGGGCATGGCCTCATAGCGAGGCGGGGTAGTCTGTAGGCCACGTCATCAAAAGCGCAGCCTGAACGGTGAAGTAGCTTTAGGGTCAAGCCACGTCAGGCGGGCGCGACGATTCGTCACAGCGCCTGCACACAAAAAAAACGCCCCGGCTGGGGCGTAAAAATTCATCTCTGTTCCAAAGGAGCTACACAAAAGCTGCAGAGATGAGATGTGTTCGATGTGCAGTGTAGAAAGTGCAACTTAACGCGAAGGTGAGGCTGATATTACAGTTCTGACAGACTTCAACCTGTGAAGAGATGTAGTGCATCGGCAAGTGAATGTAATGGGCTGGCTTTACAGTACGGCGATGGGGTACTCGACAATAAGCCGAACTTCTTCCAGGTCCGACTCAAATGCACTGGAGCGCACGGTCGCCTGTCGCAGTCGCAGCGATAAGTCCTTCAAGTTGCCAGCCTGCACGACATATTTGGCCTCGATATCCCGCTCCCAGCGGCGTTGATCGGTGAGAGGGTCACCTGCCGCATCGCGACGCATGTACACCGCGTTGGCATTGCTGTAGTCGGCGCCGGTGCCTTTGCCGTAGCGGGTCATGAACGACAGGCCGGGGATGCCGAAGGCCTGCATGTCCAGGTCGTAGCGCACCATCCACGAACGCTCCTTGGGCGAGTTGAAGTCGCTGTACTGGATCGAGTTGTTCAGGAAGATCGAGTCCGACTGGCGCAGGTAATCGAAGTCGTCATCGCCGTTGTTGCGCTGGTGCGATACGGCCAGGCTGTGGGCGCCGACCTTCACCCCGAGCCTGGCGCTCCAGATGTTGTTGTAGAACTCACCCAGGCGTTTTTTACCTTCGTCCACGGCCTTGTAGTAGTTGAAGTCACCAAACAGCGAGACGTCGTCATTCAGCGGATAACTGGCGGCGCTGCCGAAGTAGTACTGGTCCCAGGCGTCCTTCAGGCGGCTGCTGTAGAGGCTGACGCTGAGGTGTTTGTTGACGGTGTAGTCGCCGCCGAAATAGCCGACCCAAGGCGAGTCGACTTGCCCCGCGTAGAAGGTCGCAAAGCCTTTGTCCATGCCACTTTCGGTCGGTTGGCTCATGCCGCTCAAGCGTCCGCCTTGCAGGGTCAGGCCCTCAAGGCTGGTGTTTTGTGCGGTCACGCCCCGGAAGCTCTCCGGCAAGACGCGCGAATCGCCGTAAGCCACCACCGGGTTCAGCGGGAATACGTCGCCGGCCTTGATCACGGTATCCAGCACACGCAATTTCGCCGCACCGCCGACTTTGCTGTAGTTGTCCTCAGGGTGGTTTTCGCTGTCCACCGGCAACATGCCGAACGAACCCTTGCCGCCGCTGCGACCGGTGCCCGAGTCGAGTTTCACGCCGACCATGGCGAACGCGTCCAGGCCAAACCCCACGGTACCCTGGGTAAAGCCGGATTCAAATTTGCCGATCAAACCCTGGGCCCAGGCTTCGGAGTAGCCGTTGCCGGTGGGGCTGGACTGGCCCTTGCGATCATCGCGGTTGAAGTAAAAATTACGCGCCAGCACATTGAAGCTGCTGCCCTCGATAAAGCCTTCGGGCTTGTCCTCCACGGCCACCGCGGCCAGCGGCAAGGCGGCACACAGTGACAGGGGAAAGCTGTAGTGACGGATACGCATGGTTCGCTCCTGGGTATTGGCAGTTATCAGCTTCTTATGGGAGTGGGCGTTCTTATTGATGTGGCCCGGGCTGATAGTTGCAAACCGTGGATAACGAATACGTGGCGCGCAGATTACAATTCTGGAAACTCAGCGTTATCTAACAAATAAGTAATGTTCCAGTGAAGGTGGCGTCAGGGTCCGTTGTTTAGTCTCGGCACTTAACAGTCAGTCGAGGAACTAAGCATGAACTTTTATACCGTGGGTCTGGGTGTGTTAACTGCAATCTTGTCTTTTGGCGCATTGGCCGAGGGCGGGGGGGATCGAACGTTTGCGTTGATGATGGAACGCAACGAGAAGGCCATGGCCGACTACGCAGCCAGGAATGGCAAGCCGGCACCCGTGGTGCAGGCGTACCGCTATGGCATGACGCTGGACATTGCCAAGGTGGTCAACGTTACGCCGCCGATCCGTGCGTGCAACCCGGTGCCGTCGCGCATGACCTATGAGGACTCCAGCGGCAAGCTCACTACCCTTGAGTATCAAGTGATGGGGGTGTGCCGAAATAACGGCAGTTAATGGATCCAAAAATATAGTTGGATTGGGGACTAAAGCCTGCTTAAGAAAACGCTGGCAGCGCCGATGCAGGTCAGGTTCATCTCCCTCATTTGGTCATTGGTGCCCCATGTTCAACACCCGTTTGAAGCAGGAGCTGGCGGCTCTTCGCGAAGAATTGTCCAGCTTGAATCAGGTCAAGGAGAGCCTGGAAAGTGAAATGTTGTGCCTGACGCTGGACGCCGAAGGCCGGGTGGAGTGGGCGAACGCTAACTTCCTGCAGGAACTGGCCTACCAGAATGGTCAACTGCTGGGGCGCGCGATCGAAGATCTGGAGCCGGCCCACGTTCGCCGGGATGAGTTCCAGCAACGCTTCAAGAACGCCCTGGTGCGCGGTGAACACTTCGCCGGCACCGTGCGCCTGATGCGTGGCAATGGCCAGGAAGCGTGGCTGCGCTCGATTGTGCAGCCGGTGCGCAGTTCCGATGGGCGCATCAAGCATTTTTCGATTTATTCCAGCGATCTCACCCGCACGATCGAAGCCTCCCGTGAGCATGAAAACCTCATGAACGCCCTGGTGCGCTCGACGGCCGTGATTGAGTTCGACCTCGGTGGCCACGTGCTCACCGCCAATGATCGGTTCCTCGGCGGCATGGGTTACAGCCTGGCGCAGATCCAGGGCAAGCATCACCGGATGTTCTGCGAGCCGGAGGAATACAACAGCACCGAATACCAGGACTTCTGGAAACGCCTGAACACCGGGGAATTCGTCGCGGCGCGCTTCAAGCGGGTCGACAGCCATGGCCGTGTGGTGTGGCTGGAAGCGACCTACAACCCGGTGCTGGACGCCAATGACCGGCTGTACAAAGTGGTCAAGTTCGCCACAGTGATCACCGACCAGGTCAACCAGGAACAGGCGGTCGCCGAAGCGGCGAACATTGCCTACAGCACCTCGCTGCAAACCGACAACAGCGCCCAGCGCGGTACCACCGTGGTGACCCAGGCCGTGGATGTGATGCGCGACCTGGCCAAGCACATGCAGCAGGCCGGCGACGGCATCGAGGCGCTGAACGCTCAGTCCCAGGTCATCGGCACCATCGTCAAGACCATCAGCGGCATTGCCGAGCAGACCAACCTGCTGGCACTCAACGCGGCCATCGAAGCGGCGCGCGCGGGTGAGCAGGGCCGTGGCTTTGCCGTGGTGGCCGATGAAGTTCGGCAGTTGGCATCACGGACCAGCAAGGCGACCGAAGAGATCGTCGGCGTAGTGCGCCAGAACCAGGACATGGCCCGCGATGCTGTAACCCTGATGAACGATGGTCGTCTGCAAGCCGAGCAAGGCCTGGCCCTGGCGGCCGAGGCGGGCACGGTGATCGTGGAAATCCAGGACGGTGCCCAGAAGGTGGTCAGCGCGGTCGGCCAGTTCGCCAACCAACTGTCGAGTTAAGCGTAGGGCTTCAGGTATCGTAGGTGCTTTCTTGCACGAAGAGTCGACCTTCCATGAGCCCTACCCACCGTCGCCCCGTTCCGCTGTCCAAGGCCTACCGTTTGCTCAACCACGGCCCCACCGTGCTGGTGAGCGCCGCGCACAACGGACAGCGCAATATCATGGCGGCCGCCTGGGCCATGCCGCTGGACTTCGAGCCGCCGAAAGTCGCGGTGGTGTTGGACAAAGCCACCTGGACTCGCCAACTGTTGGAAAGCGCCGGCACCTTTGTGCTCCAGGTGCCGTGCGCGGCCCAGGCTGACCTCGTGCAGACGGTGGGCAACATCACCGGGTCCGAGACGGACAAATTCGCCACTTACGGCCTGCAGGTATTCAACGGCGAACACACCGAAGCACCGCTGCTGGAAGGCTGCGTGGCCTGGCTGGAGTGCCGCCTGCTGCCCGAGGCCCACAACCAGCAAACCTACGACCTGTTCCTGGGTGAAGTGGTCGCGGCCTATGCCGACGAGCGCGTGTTCAGCGACGGCCACTGGCACTTCGAAGGGCATGACGAACTGCGCACCTTGCACCACGTGGCGGGCGGGAACTTCCTGACCATCGGCCAGCCCATCATCGGCAAAACCCTGGCCTGACAGGCCCTTGTAGGAGCCGGCTTGCCGGCGATGGCGTCCCAAAGATCAACGCTGGTTTCACAGGCCGCATCGCCGACAAACCGGCCCCTACAGGTTTACCAGTGTGCCTGGCTGAGCGCTTCGGCGAAGGCCATCAATTTGGGCGAATACTGCCGGGACGGCGGATAGACCAGGGAGATCGCCCGACTGCGCCCGGCAACGTCCTCCAATATCGGCACCAGGCGCCCGGCGGCCAGATCGTCGCGCACGGCAAAGTCCATCACCTGGGCGATGCCGAAACCGCCCACGGCACCATCCACCAACGCATCGCCGATATCAAAGATCAGTCGCCCTTCGACACTCACGTCCTGCACGTTGCCCTCGATCATGAACTGCCAGTCCACCATGCGGCCGCTGCGCAAATTGCGCACGGTGAGGCAATGGTGGTCGTTGAGTTCCTCCACGCTGGTGGGGGTTCCGAAACGCGCGAGGTAAGCCGGCGCGGCAACGGTCACCCAGCGCAGAGGCGGCAGGGCACGGGCGATCAGGCGCTGGTCCTGGATCTCACCAGTGCGCAGCAAGGCATCGAAGCCTTCGTCGACGATGTCCACCAGGCGGTCCGTCATCACCGCTTCAATGCGCAGTTCGGGGTAACGCAAGGTCAATTCGCCGATTACCGGCATGACCACTTTGCGCCCGAACAGCGACGGCGTACTGATCTTCAACAGGCCGGAAGGGGTGCTGCGTCGGTCGAGCATCAGCTTCTCGGCTTCGGCCAATTCCGCCAGCAATGGTGCGCTGCGCTCGTACAGCATTTGCCCGTCGGGGGTAAGGCTGACGCTGCGCGTGTTGCGTTGCAGCAGGCGCACGCCCAGCTCGTTCTCCAGGCGCGATATGGCGCGGGACAGGCCGGACTGGGTCAACCCCAGATCGCCAGCCGCACGGGTGAAACTACGGGTTTCGGCGACGCGGACCAATAGGCGAACAGCGTTCAGATCCATGATTAAAGTCATTACTGAAAGGGTGATATCCGTATTTATCATCTATCTGGCATGAAAGACACTGGCGGTCTCTCTTTTTCGAACAGGACGTTGTGATGTCTCCCTCCCGACCCTCTGGCTGGATGCTGGCGTTGCTGGCCACGGCGCAACTGATCATCGCGCTGGATGCCACCATCGTGTTTGTCGCCTTGCCGCAGATCGGCGCTCACCTGGATTTTTCTGCCCAGCAATTGCAGTGGGTGGTGAGTGCCTACAGCGTGGCGTTTGGTGGATTCCTGCTGCTGGGTGGCAGGGCCACGGATTTGCTCGGCAAGCGCCGTTTGTACCGGGTGGGGCAGTCGCTCTATGCGTTGGCGTCCCTGGCGGCGGTGCTGGGCGGCAGCGCAGTGTTGCTGGTCCTGGCGCGGGCAGTGCAGGGCGTGGGTGGCGCGATGCTGTTCCCGGCCACCCTGGCACTGATCAACACCCACTACGCCGAAGGGCCGGCGCGCAACCGTGCGTTTGCCGTGTGGAGCGCGGCCTCGGCGGCCGGGCTGGCGCTGGGTGCACTGCTGGGGGGCGTGTTGACCCAGGTGTGGGGCTGGGAAGCGGTGTTCCTGGTAAACGTGCCCCTGGCGGGCGGCTGCGCCTGGGCGGCGCGGTACTGGATCCCCGCCGATGGTGAACAGGCGCGAGGGCGCAACTTCGACGTCAGTGGTGCGTTGACGGTCACCGTCGGTGGCACCTTGCTGGTGTTCTCGTTGGTGCAGGGGCCGGAATGGGGTTGGGCGGCGCCGTCCACCCTCGGCTGTCTCGCCTTGGCGCTGGCGCTGCTCGGGCTGTTCGCCTGGATCGAGCACCGTGGCCGCGACCCGTTGATGCCGTTGCGCCTGTTTGCCTACCGCGAGTTGCGCATGGCGATGGTGCTGACGGCGGTGTTCATGAGTAGCTTTGGCGTGCAGTACTACTTCCTCGCGCTGTATTACCAGCAAGTCTACGGCTACAGCGTGTTGCAGGCGGGGCTGGCGTTTTTGCCGGCGACCCTGGTGTGTACGTTCGGCATCTGGCTGGCGGAGCGTTCGTTGGTTCGGCTGGGGTTGCGCAACACCCTCGTCAGTGGGCAACTGGCCGGGGCGGTGGGCATTGCGCTGGTGGTCTGGGCACTGCCGACCGGCGTGGGGTTCTGGTCGCTGCTGCCGGGGATTTTCATCCTGAGCATCGGCCAGGGCATGACCTGGACCGCGATGTGGGTGGCAGCGGGCCTGGGCATTCGTCCGGGCGAGCAGGGCGTGGCGGCGGGGATGGCCTCCACCAGCCAACAGATTGGCGGGGCGCTGGGGCTGGCGGTGCTGGTGTCGGTGGCGAGCGCGGGGGGCATCGAACGGGCGTTGTGGTGGAGCGCAGCGATTGCTCTGGCAGGCGCGGTGTTGGCGCTGCGCCTCAGGCAACCTGCCGAGTCAGCGGGCCTGGAAGCGGTCTGACATCTTCACCCAACGCGACGGCGGCATGCCGTAGGTGCTGCGAAATTGCCGGGTCATGTGGCTCTGGTCGGTAAAGCCGGCGGTCATCGCCGCGTCCACCAGTGATTGGCCCTGGGCCAGCAGGCTGCGCACCAGGTCCAGCCGGCGCATGGTCAGGTAGCGATAGGGGCTGGTGCCGAACAGCAAGCGAAAATCCCGCGACAAGGCCCAGCGGTCACGGCCGGCGTGGTCAGCCATTTCATCCAGGGTGATGCTGCGGCCCAGGGCGCTGTGGATAAACTCACGGGCCCGCTCGGCGGCGACATAGTCGAAGGTCTTGCGGCTGACGATCCCGCCCGAGACGTTGCTAAGTGCGTGGGCCAGGTCGAACAGGGCGTCGTGTTCCTGCAGCGGGTCGATGGGGTTGTCCAGGTTCTGCAGCAACACTTCGCTGGCGCGGAACAGCCGCGGGTCGGTGGATAAACCGTTGGGGATAAACGGCAACGGCTTGCCGCCGAGGATCTGCTGGATGAGCGCCGGCTCGACGTAAATCATCCGGTACTTGAAGCCTTCATCGCTGCCGGCGTGGCCGTCATGGGTTTCATCGGGGTGAAGCACCATGGTCGTACCGGGCAGGCTGTGCACCATGTCGCCCCGATAGTGAAAGCTCTGCACGCCGCTCAACGTGCGACCGATGGCGTAGGTGTCATGGCGATGCGGGTCGAAGGCGAAGCCGGCAAAGTACGCCTCGATACGGTCCAGGCCACTGGCATGTGGGGCGCGGTGCAGCCAGTCGAGGGTGGCGGTGGGTTTGCCCATGGTGACTTGTCACAAAAAATGAGATGGAAACACGTTAACCCAGTATTCGACAGATTGCCTGGCAAGGTCTTGAACGATTGTGCAGCCGATTCGATGGGCAGCTCAAAGTTTCTATTGTTTTTAGGTAAAAAATTATTGTTTTACGATAATTAATTCGTTATTTTGCCTCGACATCTATTCAGCGAGGTTGTTTATGAACACCCAACGTCTTGCCCAACTCAGCCAGCGCATGTCCCTGATCACGCTGCTGCTGATCGTTACAATGCTGGTCCTTAACGCCGCAGTGTGGTGGTTTCCGGTGCTAAGTTCTTCAGCCGATGGGCTGGGATTTGGTTTCGCGCTGAGCGACCGCCAGATCCAGGGGCGCGCCGCTCAGGTGGCACTGTTTCCTGTTTGGCAGACACTGGGTGGCATCTTGCTGTCGAGCGTTCCCTTGCTGGCGTTGGCGTCGGGCCTGAATCAATTGCGTAAACTGTTCCAAAGTTATGCGCGAGGCGAGTATTTTTCCAGCGCGGCGGCGTTGCACTTGGGCAAGGTCGGTAAGGCGGTGGCTTTATGGGTTTTGCTGGATTTTTTGTGTGAACCGCTGTTGAGCGTGTGGGTGACGATGAACGAACCTGTCGGCCAACGGTTGATCACCTTGAGTGTGACGGCACCCAGCTTTGTGGCATTGTTTCTGGCCGCCTGCATCGCGGTCATCGCGCGTATCCTGTGGCAGGCCAGTGAAGTGGACTCCGAAAACCGCACGTTTGTATGAGATTCAAATGCCCATCGTGATCGAGCTGGACGTTATGCTTGCCCGGCGCAAGGTCAAATCCAAGGACCTGGCGGCCGCTATCGGAATTACCGAACAGAACCTGTCGTTACTTAAACAAGGCAAGGTCAAGGGGGTAAGGCTAGGGACGCTGGATGCCATCTGCGCCTATCTGGATTGCCAGCCAGGTGACTTGCTTGTCCACATTCCCGGGCCTGCTGCCGACCAATAGCCGCTACCCACATCGCAAGAAGGACCGTCCGATGCTGTTCTCCAACCTGCCGTACGCCGCGCCATTGTTATCATTGGCGTTGCTCTGGACCGTCGCGGTGGTGACGCCCGGCCCCAACTTTTTCAACACGGCGCAATTGGCAGCCAGTTGTTCGCGCCGCCATGGCGTGGTGGCGTCAGCGGGTGTGGCCACGGGTACCGTCATGTGGGGGTTGGCGGGTGGCCTGGGCATCAAGTCGCTGTTTGCAGCGGCCCCCATGCTGTACCTCGCGTTCAAGATCATCGGCGGCTGTTACCTGATCTACCTGGGGTTGAAACTGTTCAAGCGCTCGGCGCCAGCGATGGGCGAGAACGTGCTGCCGGATGAAGCGCGGCGTTCGTTGTTTTCCGCCTGGCGCCTGGGGTTGCTGGGCAACTTGTCCAACCCCAAGGCGGCGTTGTTTGTTGCCACCATCTTTGCGTCCACCATGCCGCCGTCGCCTTCACCGATGCTGCTGACCCTGGCGGTGATCACCATGGCCACCTTATCGTTCAGTTGGTATTCCAGCGTGGCCCTGGTGTTTTCCAGTGAGCGCATGGCCACTCTCTACAGCCGTTCGCGCAAGTGGCTCGACCGCTTTGCCGGGGGCTGCTACGTACTGTTCGGTGCACATCTGGTGGCGAACCGCTGACGGCCCGTGGTAAGAAGCCTTACTTTCAACAGTGAGGCCGGGTCATGAGCAAGGTGCGGGTAGGTATTATTTTTGGTGGCCGTTCGGCGGAGCATGAAGTCTCGTTGCAGTCGGCGCGCAACATCGTCGATGCGTTGGATCGCTCACGGTTCGAACCGGTGCTGATCGGTATCGACAAGGCCGGCCACTGGCACCTCAATGACACTTCGAACTTCCTGCTCAACCAGGAAAACCCCGCCCTGATCGCCCTCAACCAGTCCAATCGCGAACTGGCCGTGGTGCCTGGCAAGGCCAGCCAGCAACTGGTAGAGACCTCTGGCACCGGCTTGCTGGAACATGTCGACGTGATCTTCCCCATCGTCCACGGCACCCTCGGCGAAGACGGCTGCCTGCAAGGCCTGCTGCGCATGGCTGACCTGCCTTTCGTCGGCTCCGACGTTCTCGGTTCGGCAGTGTGCATGGACAAGGACATTACCAAGCGCCTGCTGCGCGACGCCGGCATTGCCGTGACTCCGTTCATCACCCTGACCCGTAGCAATGCCGCGTGTACAACCTTCGACACGGCAGTGAGCAAGCTCGGCTTGCCGATGTTCGTCAAGCCGGCCAACCAGGGCTCTTCGGTGGGCGTGAGCAAAGTCGGCAACGAAGCCGAATACCACGCTGCTGTTGAGCTGGCTTTGGGCTTCGATGAAAAGGTCTTGGTGGAATCCGCGGTAAAGGGCCGTGAAATCGAATGCGCCGTGCTGGGCAACGAAAACCCGATCGCCAGCGGTTGTGGCGAGATCGTGGTGAGCAGCGGTTTTTATTCCTACGACAGCAAATACATCGACGGCCAGGCTGCCCAAGTGGTAGTGCCGGCCGCTATCAGCCACGAGGCCAGCGAGCGTATCCGTGGGCTGGCCCTGGAGGCGTTCGAGGTGCTGGGCTGTTCGGGGCTGGCACGGGTCGACGTGTTCCTCACCGACGACGGCGAAGTGCTGGTTAACGAAATCAACTCACTGCCCGGCTTCACCCGCATCAGCATGTACCCCAAGCTGTGGCAGGCGGCGGGCATGAGCTACAGCGAACTGGTGAGCCGCTTGATCGAGCTGGCGCTGGAGCGGCATGCGGGGCGCAAGGGGTTGAAGATCAGTCGTTGATGCGAGCAATCCACGAATAGATCAACGTCTTCCCCTCCTCAGGGTGATGCGTCCTGCGACGATAGCTGGCAAAGGTGGGGGAGGTGCAGTAGGTGCACACTTCACTCACCTCGATCTGCTCACGCCGAATCCCTGCCGCTTGCAGCAACATCACCCCATACCCGCTCAAGTCGAACCATGCACTTGCGGCTTGCCTCGCAGAGGGCGGGGCAATTTCGGGGTGCAGCAGCGGCGCCGGTTGGACCTGGCTCCAGGGCGCCTGACGGTGGCGCCACAAGTGGCCCTGTTCAGTTTGAAACTGGGTAATGAACTCCCGGCTCACCTCATAACAGCACGGCTTGATCGAGGGACCGATCGCGACCTGCAACTGGTCGATGGCAATTCCTTCATCGGCAAAACGCTGTATGGCATTCGCCACAATCCCGGCTTGCAGCCCCTTCCAACCGCCATGCACCGCAGCCACCTTCTCAGCGTTTTTCGAGGCAATCAGGAGGGGTAGGCAATCGGCGGTGATTACCGCGATGGGGTAATGCTCACCCGTGCACACCCCGTCAGCCTCGACCGTATTGCTCACCTGGTCCGCCTGCCACTCAATCACCGAAGCGCTGTGCACTTGCTTGCAGATGAACACGTCTGCCGGGCGCTGCGGATCATTGATCGAACAAAAACCGTGGTCGACGCCAGGGATGGCGCCGAGATTATCTGCCTGTTGCACGAGCGCTTTCTCCGTTGATTGATGTGTTCAGTCGCCAACCGCTTCGCCTTCACGCCGAGGGTCGGCACCGCCGCTCAGTGATACCTTGCCCTGGGCATCCCGCGTGCGCACGATGGCCTGGATACCACTGGTCATGTCGATCTCGCTCAGCGCATGGCCCTTGTCCTTGAGCGCCTGTTTCAGCGTGGGGCTGAACATACCGGTTTCCAGCTCGGTCGCGCCATTGCGGCTGCCGAAGTTCGGCAGGCTGATGGCCGCTTGCGGATCAAGTTTCCAGTCGAGCATTGCCACCAGGGACTTGCTCACGTACTCGATGATTTGCGAGCCGCCGGGAGAGCCGACAGTGGCCAACAACTCGCCGCTCTTGCGGTCGAACACCAGGGTCGGCGCCATCGCCGAACGCGGGCGTTTGCCAGGCTCGACCCGGTTGGCCACGGGCTGGCCGTTTTCTTCAGGGATAAACGAAAAGTCGGTCATCTGGTTGTTCAGCAAAAAACCCTGGACCATCACATGGGCGCCAAATGCCGCTTCCACCGTGGTGGTCATCGACACGGCGCCGCCCCGGTCATCCACGGCCACCACTTGCGAGGTGGAGATGCGCAACGGCGAGCGATCCGGCGCGTAGGCCACCTGGATGCCCGCAGGGACGCCCGGCTTGGCGATACCCATGCTGCGCTCGCCGATCAGCGCGGCGCGCTTGGCCAGGTAGTCCGGTGCGACGAGGCCGGCAACCGGCACGGGGACGAAATCGGCGTCGGCGAGGTACAGACCGCGATCGGCGAAGGCCAGGCGCCCCGCCTCAGCGAGCAGGTGTACCGCCTCCGGTGTTGGTTCCAGGCCTGCAGGCGATGAGCTTTTCAACGGTCGCATCGCTGCGATACCCAGGCCTGGGTCGCGGGCTTGCAAGGCCTGCAATGTACCGAGGATTTGCGCGATGGCGACGCCACCCGATGAAGGTGGCGGCATGCCACAGACTTTCCACTGCTGGTAGTCGGTGCACAGCGGTGTACGTTCCTTGGCGGTGTAGCCCTCCAAGTCCGCCAGGGACAGGCTGCCCGCATTGCGATGGCCCTGCACCTTGCGCGCGATCTCATCGGCAATCTGCCCGTGATACAGCGCGTCCGGGCCTTCCTTGGCGATACGTTTGAACACCTTGGCCAGCGCCGGGTTTTTCAACACTGTTCCGGTGGCTTTCGGTGTGCCATCGGCGTTCAAAAAGTACGCCGCCATGTCCGGCGATTGTGGGATATAGCGGTCAGCCGCAATCAGGCTGTGCAGGCGCGGGGAAATCGCGAAGCCCTGTTCCGCCAGCCGGATCGCAGGCTCGAACAGCTCGGCCCATTGCAGGTGGCCGGTCTTTTTGTGCGCCATTTCGAGCGCACGCAGTACCCCAGGCGTACCGACCGAGCGCCCGCCAATCTGTGCCTCGGGAAACGCCATTGGCTTGCCGTCGGCCTTCAAGAACAAGCGCTCGGTGGCCCCAGCCGGAGCGGTCTCACGGCCGTCATACGCGTGCACGTTCTTGCCGTCCCACAGCATGATGAACGCGCCACCGCCGATACCGGAAGACTGCGGCTCCACCAGGGTCAATACCGCCTGCATTGCAATCGCGGCATCAATCGCCGAGCCACCCCTGCGCAACATCTCGCGACCGGCCTCGGCTGCCAACGGGTTGGCCGCCGCCGCCATATGGCGCTCGGCATGTTGGGAGGTGAGGTCGGTGCGATAACCGGAACCCAGCTCCGGTGCCGGTGGCTGTTCGTTGACAGACGTGTTGCAGGCAACTAGGGCGAGGGCTGCGGCAATTACCGACAGTTGACGGTGGGAAATCGAAAACACGCGCGGAACTCCGTTCATTTTGAGAATGATCTGTTGTCCTTTGAAACACATCGCTATTGCCGAGCTGGTCATATTTGGCCAGCACCAGCAACAGGCTATCGACCCTCCGGCGGGTGTGCCTCGGTCACGGCGATCGCTTGGGCCAGTTGCATTTCACTCATGTGAGGCGCCGGGTAAGACGTGTGGTAAGTCCTCACGGCGAGCTCAAAGCGTGCGCCACGGATATTCCCGTCCGAGCCGATGAAGGCCAGGGCGTCACCCTTGGCCGACTCAAGCATATCGAGCGGATGGGACGTGGTGCCCAGCGTGGCGAAGCTGGTCAGCACCGGGCCGGCGAGGACCATCAAACTGGCCTGATCGACCTTCCCCAAGCCTTCGGACGCGGCACTGGCAAGCGATGGCAGGGCTGACAATGCAAGTGCAAGGAGCAGGGGCTTGATGGTCATCAGACACTGATTCCATTTAGTGTGATTGAGCGCGTGATCCTACTCGGTAACGCGGGTTTAGCCCAATCGCAACACCATCGCCCCACCCGCAATGATGCAGGCGGCAACCACGCGAGTGCGCGTCAGTTGCTCCTTGAGTATCAGCGCGGAGATGACCACGCCGAACAGGATCGACGTTTCCCTGAGCG
This sequence comes from Pseudomonas sp. AC112, assembly GCF_979253545.1. Lineage (NCBI taxonomy): Bacteria > Pseudomonadati > Pseudomonadota > Gammaproteobacteria > Pseudomonadales > Pseudomonadaceae > Pseudomonas > Pseudomonas sp. AC112. The sequence goes on along the minus strand of NZ_CEEDCM010000001.1, from coordinate 1,431,387 downwards.
CTGAAACGGTGGCGATCGGGGCCGCCGTCATTGCCCAAAGCGCCAGGCCGTAGGACGCAACCGTACCGACCCCGCCCACCACGCCGAGGTGCCAGTGACGGATGACGTAGCGGCAGAAAACACCGCGCTGGGTGGCCAGGGCCCAGGCGGCCAACGGTAGGCCAGTCAGCAGGAAAATCCACAGTGTGTACGCCGCGGGAGCGCCGGATTTGCGCACGCCCAAACCGTCGACAAGGGTATAGCTGGCTATGACCCCTGCATTGATCAATGCAAGGACCAGCCCTTTTCGCGGGCCCGTCGAGGGGGCGACAGCCATGCTCAGGATGCCGATGCAGATCACTGCAATGCCGCTCCATGCAAACGCTGACAACGACTCGGACAGTGCAAGCACACTCGCAGCTGCCACCAGTAACGGCGCAGTGCCGCGCATGATCGGGTAGGTCTGGCTCATGTCTGCGACTCGGTAGGTCGAGGCGACCAAGACGAAATACAGCACCTGCAAAATCACCGAGGCACCAATGAACGGCCAGCTTTCTCTTGCCGGCAACGCCAGGAATGGAATGACGACCCATGCGATCAGCGAGGCGAAGGAGGTGATCATGCAGGTCGTCAGCAGCTTGTCGCCGCCGCCTTTGACCACGGCATTCCAGGTCGCGTGGAGAGCGGCGCCCAGCAGGATGACCGCGAACACGTCAAAGCTCATGAGTGGGGTCCTGTCGGGCTCAGCCTGGTTAGTCGGGGAGAATCGCTGCGAGTATGCCGCAGCATTTTTCTTCAGGCATAAAAAAACGGCCTACCTTTCGGTAAGCCGTTTTTAGTACTTGGTGGTACACAGACATTTGAACTGGTTAATTAACTTGCTGTTTTAGTTGATTATTCTAGTGTTCGTATTTTGAAGGGATACACCTGGGGATACACGGTGCTGTCTGCTGGGGTGTTTCTGGCTTGTTTCACGCTGGCTGAAAAAGCCGTCTTGGTTCGTGGCTCCGTCCCCGACGAACGGTAACGTATCCTGATAAACCCGCCACAAGTGCAAAGGTATGGTCATCACCACCACTCCTTTGATGGATCAGCCCAAAAGTGGCCAGATTATCTCGTTCCTCACTTTTGAGGAGCCATCGTCACACTTTTGCGGCGATGGTGCTGGCGCCGTGTGGCAGCTGCACCACACAGAGGCGTTCTTGCCATTTCCCCGCGCCAGCACCACCCCGGATCAGGGTAGTGGCGCACCAGAGTTTGAGTTCGCGAACAGGCAAATAGAAAGCCCGGCACATGGCCGGGCTTGAATATTATTTCTCTGTGTTCTTTAGCCTTCTTTTCCGTAATGGCGGTTTCGCTTGAAGGGGCGGCGCAGGCGGGGCGAACGGAAACTCGATCGCATTAGCACCGAGGTACTCAAGCAGAGGCTTGGCTACGTTGCGAACGTAAGGATAGAGCAAAGAACCGAGTTCATATGGGGCGTCGGGATGGTCGAGGCCTCCCATTGCCGCATCGGTCATGGCCTGGAAGGTACCAATCATGCTCAGCGAGAAGAAACCTTCATTTCCATCAATTGAAGTTTCGAGGTTGATACGAACGTCGAAGTTGTCACGGACCTTCAGCTCCTTAATCGATCCTATAAACTCGACATTCATTTTCGCGGCGTAACCCTCTTCATCTTCAGACGGATCGAAGGGAAGCCCATGGATCTCTTCCACCCTAACCAGTTCGAGGCGAATATCATAAAGGTTCATTAATTCACGGCTCGCAGGGTGACTCGCTGTGTTGGTCGGCGCTCGTGAACCTTAAATGACGTCTCGTAGCTTGGGACCTCAGGATAATGGTGATGAATTTCCTGGTGTCTTCCATATAGGTGGCAGTCGATGGCCTCCCTGACTACGTCATTAATGCTCTTATCTTCGCGAGACGCATGGCGAGCGACTTCTCGATGAAGGCTCGTGCCAATGCGCACGTTGAACGTGCCCGAAAACGGTTTGTTGGGTTCGGTACCTAGCTCCTTGCAGGTTTCCAAATAATCTTCGATCGATTCGACGAAGGAGTCGTGCAGATCCTTGATGTTGTCTGCTTCGAAAGTCACCAGATCGTCGATGTGGAGAATTTTCCCAAAAAGGATGTTGTTTTCCAAAGAAAACTCCACCGATCCCTGAAATCCCTTGTGTTCAAGAATCTTTTTACTCATTTCAAATGCCCTTGAGATGTCAGAGCTTCAACCACAAGCTCAATCTGATAATCCAGCAGTGTGCTGTCAGGATGTCTTTTGTGAAGCAAAATCTTGTGTTTTGAATGGCTCACGAATTTTTTTCGCGAGCCTGTGCCTTCTATTTCAGCATAGCCAAAAGATTTCAAAATTTTGACTACGTCCGCCCAAGCGAAGTCTCTGGGGGATGGTTTGCGCGTCAAATCGTCGATGAGCTTCTGGAGCCTGCTCATTTGGACAACCCAGGAACGCGCGGGTTGCAACTATAGTTCAGTTGCAATCCAAGCTGCAAATGACAGACGGCAGGTATTTGTAGGGCTGTCGTTAGGCACGCTGAAATTGAGTGGCAATCCATACCAATTCACCAGGTTTATCAAAGACATAGTCTATTTATGAAATATTTTTTATGATTCGATAGCTTTCTCAAATGAGAATGCTTGCCGCTTTTGTCGCTCCGTTAATCCTGAAGGCGCATCTCAAAAGCAGTCAGGGCGATGCGGAAATCCTCACGCGAATACTATCAACATGATGGCGCGGCCTCGGCGAATATAACAAAGCCATAGGTATTCACGTAAGAGTTGTGGAAGTCGTGGGGTTGCAGATCCACATGAAGGTTTTTGAAAACGTCATCTTTGATCTGCTCCGCAGGCTGGGGGAGTTGAGCGATCGCTTCAAACGCTAGCTGAAGGGGGCGCGCAACAATTGATGCTTAGCCGCTGGTCGCGATATCCGAGCTCCCAGTCCGTTATGGCAGGTACTTGAAAAACTACCGAGGCCACGGCAATCCCATTTTCCGCCTACAAGCGCATTTCCCTGATGACTCGCGTTGGCTCAGTTCCCTGCGACAGTGCGCGTCGGGCGTCCTTGGTGAGCTGATCGAGGGCTTGCTCCTCGAATGCCGCGGCCATTGCGCTGGCCTTCCTGACGATCAGCAGCGCCAGCTCCGGCGGAAACACCACCTTGTCGGCGGGTAGATAATCACAGTCAATAACGGACACGGCTCTATCCTCGGTACGCGGTGGATGCTGGCGCCGGAATGAAGCGGGGCCTGCAGATGACATGCAGATGTTACCAGCGGAACGTGAGCAACTACCTGGAAACTGGAGGGTGGCCAAGCTGGCAAGTCGACCGGCTTCCGCTCCAGGGGGAGCAAATCGTTCACCACCTGCTCCGACCTGCTGTCAGGTCGCTGGAAGCCCCGGAAAATACTTGACGAGCATCAAGCACCAGCACGCCACCTTTAAGGCTGTAAGCGGCATATTGCTTGGGCTGTGGGCAATTTGAACGTGGTCTGTTGGCGAAAATCCGTCTAGGGCCTGTCTAATATTGCCCTGTGCGCTAAGCGTTTGTCTGGACCGGTATTTCACCACCCCATCCAGCCAGGATATTGATCGAGCATCCACCTTGACGGCCGCCTCCCGAATTTTAGACGGGGCTGGTGCTGGTCAGGCAGCCCGAATGCTCGCAAAGCCTTGAACTGCGTGGCTTTCAGCGCGCCAACCGCTGATGGCGCCGGATAGATCCGTCAAGACCTGTCAATAATTTCGTCAAGGCTGGTCAAGGATTCGGCTCTCGGAACCGCCCGCTACGGGTATGCGCACAATTCTGGACGTGGTGGGTATCTGGACTGCTACGCCGATCTGTCGGAGCCCTTGATCGCTGGGGCTCCCGGCCTGAATCAGGTTGCGTGCCGCGCCGCGATCCGTCCAGAACTGTCCAGAATTATTTGCCTCCTCACGACTGCCCCAGGCTGCCGGCGACGGTCAGCTCAGCAATGCCCTGGCGAATGAACACCAGGTTCTCGTCGAGCGTCTCCAGTGCGCCGCGCACGTTATTGGCAATGTCTGCCGATCCGCGCTGCTCGACCCAGTTGGAAAGCTCCTCCACCGCGGCGCCCAAGGCGAGCTGGTTCTGATTGAGGCGGTCGAACAGGTTGGCGATCAGTTTGGTGTCCGTCATGGTGGCTCTCCGTGTTTCGAGAGAGCGTAGCACCGGCGCCGCGAATGCCTGGAATCACCTTTACGTGGTTTGCGTCTGCCGGCGGCAAAGTGGCCTGGCGATGTGATACGGGATTTCCCCGCATCTACCGCGTGAGCCCCGCCCGCATTTGTCGCTGCGCGTTCTCAGGCGGCCATGCTCGCCGAATCCGTCTCATGCCTGTCTCACATTCGCCAGCGATTCGGTAAAGGCCGGGTAAAAAGTAGGTGGGCCGAAAGCGCCGTATCCGTCTGGGGTCTGTCAGGGGTATCAGCGGCAACGGTGCGCTTGTTTGACGGGCTGGCCACGCGATAAGCCTCAGACGCCAACCGGCTTGGGTTTGGTCTGATGCCTGTCTCGCATTCCGTCAAAGTGTGGTCAAAGTAATTGCCTTCGCCAGCGTGTTGGGAACTACACGGTCAGTTGAATTCAACATTCAGTGCTAGCTCGGATCGTGCGCGCCGGCCAGTCGACCCCGAGCCGTGGTTTGGTCTGGGCCTGGCCAGGTTTCCAGTGGAAACCGCTGCTAAAGTCTGTAAACCACAGTGGAATCCTGCGCCTGGGAACCTTACTTTTGATAACAGGTGGGCGGCATGGTCCGCGCGCCGATGGTTGCAAACCTGCCCTACACGATTCGATACTCTGTAGCGGCGTGTACAGAGTTGTATTCTGAAAAGTTAACGCGTCCTGCGACGCGCCAGGAATGCACTCCAAGCAGGCCGGGTGGCTGCGATCACAGGGTGCATTCTCTGACTGTCACATATCACCGCAGGCGAGGATAAACAGCGCTTGTCATATTGCGCCGGCCACCTAACCGAGACTCATTACGCGGTTACAGGTTCTCCCTGCAGAGAAACAGTCCAATGCCCACCAAGCTCCTTGTGTAAGTTCAACGAGTCATGTGCCTTCATCATTTCTAATAACCCAGAAAAACCGTATTTCGAGGGGGAGAAGCTAGGATCTCGTCGCTTGAGATAAAAGCCTACAGCACTAACAGTGACCTTGCCTTCCGGAGCGTCTCCAGCCAAGAGTGAAACTGCCTCCACGACGAATGCAGTGGATTCCTTGGATTCGTGCTCACTCACTTGGGCTGACCCGTCTCCTTTTTCAGTCAGGCTTGGAACGTCCTCACTTACGCTATCTTTGCGCCATTCGAAAAACTGATCGCTCGCGTTCCTCAAGGCAGGAGGGGTCTTACTCTCGCCCACAATACAGACAGCAGCTCCTCGTTCTCTGAGTTTTCGGCAAAGGTATGCGAAGTCGGAATCGCTGGTAACTAAGCAAAACAGATCAGCGCGATTGTCAAAAAGCGTCTCCTGGGCATCTAGCGCCAATGCGATATCAGACGTATTTTTACCTGCGGCGTATTGGAACTGAAGGCAAGGTGTGAATGCGAGTCGCACCAGTGCCTCTTGCCATTTGTTCGCGAGGGTTCCATGGTTTCCATATCCTCGTCTCACTACTATGCGCCCGAACTGAGCTGCGACCTTGAGAGCGTGTTCCAGTACGTCTGGAGATACGTTGTCACAATCAACGAGTACAGCTACTCGAGATTCCCCGTGGTTTTGTATAGACGCCATTGAATCCTCCTTGAATAAACGCGGTCTGCGGCTGATTAATTCAGCCCAATAGAACATAGCACTGTGCCACATATTGGATCTATACCGCGTGAGAGGACTATTGCGATTGACTGTATAGGTTCGCGCGTTGGCGGTTGCGAACCTCAGTGCGAACCTGCTGCCAGTACGCACCCGAATGCGTACCAACGTGCGTCTGAGCTGCGTAATTCCTGTGCGCAATTTGCGCAGTTACTGCGCAGTGCTGAGGCTTAAACATCTGCGGGCCGCCAGGGCTTCACGCGGCCCAGTGCGTGAACATGCTGCGTGAAGGGTGCGTGAAACCTTGACGGGGGAGGTCTTCGCGCAAAGGCCAAGTGCGCGACGGGCGTGCGCGAAGCACTGCGCGAAAGCTGGTCGACCGCCCCTTGACGTGAGCCTTCCATGGGGTTGTTTCGCAAACTGGGCATCGTGATGGTTGTGACCAGCACAAAGTGGTCACTGATGGCGGTCACCGCGCCTGGTCACCGCCATCATATCCAGCTTGGATCAGCAACAATCTGTGGATACCTGATTGGATACCGGCAGTTTTCCGCTAGAAGCTGCCGCTCAGTACTGTCCAAGACGCTCGGGGCGATTCACAGGTTCCGTCGACTCAAATGGCGACATCGCATCGCCTGCAGCCCGCGTGGGTCAAGCCGAGGTCGCTCGCCATCCAACTATCAGTCCCTACGTGTATCAATCAGCGCTTTGACCGTGCTGATGACCAGGGGGCTCATCCTGCTTAGGAGCAGAATGGATCGAAGTTACGGGAGCCGGTGATTTTCTTTTCGCCGACATAATCATCTGCACTTCTTCCTTCCCTGGAAAAAGAGGGCCAATTGGAGCATTAGCTGGATTTGCCCTGTACTTCTCGACTACGGATTCGCCGCACCACTCTTTGGTCAGCCGAGTCACACCCTCGTAAGCTTTTTGGTCTGACTTTTGTGCTTCCACAATCAAATGAAAATTTCTACGTTCTAATCCTGCCAAAATATTACTGAAGCACTCCCTCAGCAAACAATCATCAAGATCCCGAAATTTAATTCCCTGGGCGAGAAATTCGTAATAGTTTAGAATATATACGGAACCGTCTAACGCTTCCTTAATATCCTGGGGTACTTCAGCATCCCTAAATTCGTCTTTATGGGGATCAACCCTCCACTCAGCGAGCTCCGAGGGCACAGCTGAGGCTCTGAAAACTTTACTCATATTTCTTGACTGGGTCTGGTACTCAGTGCTGGTTCGCGAGGACATAATTATGTTTAGCGTGTGCGTCCGCCGTGAGTGAGCGGCGCTGGTGATGGATTGAATCCACCAACCCATTCCGACGAAAACGCCAGTAACCAAGATCGAAAGTGAGGTCTGGTAAGTATCTTGATAGCGCAAAACTAGATAACTAGAAACAATTACTGCGCACACAATTACACTGAAGAGGGGAAGCATCTCTTTAGTATCTGGATATTTCTTTAAGACTAAGGAGTAGACCGATAACCCGAGACTGCTAGCAGTGCATAGCACTATGCAGAAATCGATCCATCCCAGCGAAAACGGCAGTGGAATGCTTGCCAGCTCGAAAAAAATCCTCGAGATGATCCCTATAATCAAGGACGCAAATGCAGAGCCGATGAGATATTTGCTCATAAGTTCCCTCTATTTATTTTTGGCATTAAAAAAGGCCCGTAGGGGGCCTTTTTCAAGGTTGTACCTTGCTCAGCTATTCAGCTGTCACCAAATCCGACATTCAGCATATCAATCTGCTCCCTTTAGTAAACGAAGTTACTACATCCCCACCCCAGGGGTACGGCCCACCCTAGGAGGGGTGGGAACTCAAGATGTCTGCTACAGATTTTGGCAATCTGGTCGCCTCGCGACGATCATCTATCTACATATTTAGCGAGTAAACGCCCTGCCGTCAACAGGCATGCCTCAGTTTCGGTTCCATCGAGACATGCCATCCGCAGGGCGTGCACTATGCCACAAGGATCAGGCCTTGCGAAGCTCATTCAAGCATTTGACTATGGTAGCTAGCCAAAAGCTAACTGTTGAGAGCGGTATCGCCGATCAAGAGGAATCGGCCAGGACGCTCGCTGCAGGCATCACAGCCTTCACTCCTCGCGCTCGTAAAGGTTATGCACATCGTGCAGAGGCTCGCGTACATCGTCTGAGTCGGCCCTACGTTCGCAGGCACATCTCACTGACTCCTTTTCCCGATTTCTGCCGTTTGGTCAGTGCCAGCGACTTAACAAAACTTAACCTTTTTTCAAGGCGAGAACCTGACAAAACCTGACATTGGATCGAGTGCGGGGCCTGCCGCGATGTTGAGAAATGTTGAGATCAGACCGGCCTGGAGCCAGTGGCAGTGCTCGCGGCCTGTTAGCAAAAGTTAGCCCCGGGGGAGGTTGCCCGCTCTCAGGCGGCTAACAAGTGGTAAGGCAAGTTTCAAACCTTCCATCTGCGACTATCATTGCGCTTTCAAGTGGGCGGGATGCTTTGTCGACAAATCCAAATTTCTCTAGATCACGAGGGGCCGTCCGATGGGGCTTTTTTTCGAACCATACCAAGCTGACCGCTGCTGCCTATGTGGCTCCCCGGAATCTCTCACGGGAGAACACATGGTAAAAGCTTCTGCGTTACGAAAGATCTTTGGGAAAGAGCCTACGGTCATCGGCAGTTTTGATGGCACCAGCGTTCCCCGTGACGCGCAAGGTCCGAAGTCCCAGGCCTTTCATTTCTCGGCTCGCATATGTTCGTCATGTAATAGCTCTAAGACCCAAGCTCCTGATCGCGAGTTTGACCGGTTTAGTGCCTTGGTATCCGAGCTGATATCGCAAGGTAAGTCTCCGGAATCAGTATTCAACCTACCGCAATATGAACTGTCGTCCACGCCGTACCTGAACGTATTCCGCTACTTCGCCAAACTCCTGTGTTGTCACGTTGCGGAGTCGTGCGGTCCGCGTCCATTGGCATTAAGCGAATTCGCGGTAGGGAAAACAGATCTTAATTTAGTGCTCCTAGATATTGATGCAGACCCAATGTACGAAAAATTGCTGGATAGATTCGGAGAGCAGCAATTTGCTGGGCACGGTGGGCTGACGGTTTGCGCTGATTCATCCAGCCTTCCCGCGAGCTTCCGAAGTTCACTAAGCGTTGCACGTGTTCGCTATAAATTTTGGGTTCAGTACGGCGCGGACGTACAAGCGGAGCTCCAACATTTCCATCCTGATTTTTGGGGGAAATGCGAGGCGGCATATCGTGAGGCAATAGAAGCTCGATTATCAGACGATGACCGAAGTCGCCTCGGCATTTAGCCTAGCTGGCTGAAGTTTACGAGGGGTGGCCAGTCTCTGAACCTGTTAACAATTGTCAAGGTTGGCGGGCGTGTGGCGCCTCCGTGAGGGAGATCCCTACGACTGAGGGTAACCAGGCGGGGTGGTTACTTTTGATGGTTACCTGAGTGGTTGCCAGGCACGGCTTCTATTCCGCCATCATCTTGCCGAGCTTGTAATTACAGTATGAGCACAGGCCTTCAAAATGTTGTTCATCCACGCTCAAACCCGTTTCACACGCTTTGCATGAGTTATATTCCAGTTCTGAAAAGCACACGGCACACTCACCTTGCGCGACCAGGAAGGTTTCCTCTCCGCACATAGGGCAGTCCTCTATAAGTGAATCGCCTCCATCCTTTACGCTCACATAGTTGGCACCTTCCATGCTTTCAGGAAGGGCTGCGGTGATGACGGTTTCATATGAAGAGTTTGACCCACAACTGCTACAAACGAATTCGATGTCAGCACCAAGATCTGTAGGGTCTAGTACCTTGATGAGCTGTGAGTCGCAGTCAGGACACCTCATATAATCAATGGCGTCCTTTACTTCTGGGTATGGCCAATCAACAGACTCAAGGTTCTCTTTTGCGGCTTTTAACTCAGCCTCATAGAGAGACGCCACGCCGAGAAGCAAATCCCAGCACTCTTGGCCTAGGATTTGTACCGGATCTTTTCCAAGATGAGGCTTGCAGAACTGAATAATCAAATGAAGCGCGCTTGCAATGGCCTCCTTCATTCGTTCAACAGGATCTTTGCTGTAATAGTGCTCTATATTATTTCGAATCTTCTGAAGGTTCTCCAAGCGGCTCCATTCGATGCCCTCGACCCCTAGAGATTTCAGCCGATCTCTGATGTCCCTAACCTCGACAGTGTTGATTCCTGATCCGATCCATACCGTTTCTCCTGTCACTGAGTCGATTACGGGAAGGATATTCTTCTTTAGCAGCACCTCTTCTGAACCCTCCGGGCTTAGCTCTTGCAGCTTGCATTTGAAGAGTAAGAGGATGCCGGCATAAAAGTTACGAATGGCCGAGACGGCTCGTCGAGGATCGTCATTGTGGAAGTCTTCCATGCCGATCCAAATGGAATCGACCGCGTTTTTCATCATCGACATGGTGCTCTCCTTGAACAGATGAGTTGACGATGCGGCTTCAGCAGCAATTTGAAACCACGTCTTGGATGGAGGCTATCGGTGAAACAGACGATTTGGTCTGAGTGAGACCATATCGTCTGTCTCGATCAGTCAGTTAAATGGAGCTCGGGCGTATGTCCGTTCCATTTTGAGTACCCGAAATCCTGAATTTTTGGGTTTCTCCTGAGCTGACCTCGGCTGCCGTTTCCTTCACGGGCTGACCGATCTGCATTGCACAGAGGCCGTTGCCTTCGTCATCGCCGGCAATGCCAACGATATGCCGACCTGGCTTGACCTTGAATTTCACAATTTCGCCGGTTTCGATGCGGGCGACCTTTTTTCCGTCGATGAGCACGGTGGCCAAGCAGCCGCCAGACGCCCAAAAACCGGTGTCTCGACTAACTGCCAGTGTCGCACCACCAGGAACGTCTGACTGATAGGCGTAGACCCTGTCGGCAGGCACCCGCTTTGCAGAGCCAGGCGCTACTGGTGTGCTTGAACATCCAGCCAGTAGTGCGAAGGTGACGGTGGCGAGCAAAATCCTGTGCATATTTCTTCCTCCGGGGTTGATGGATCACTTTACACCAGCACCCCTACATCTGGTCTTCGGCGTAAATGGCAGCGCTGATGATCGCTCCGCCTATCCGCCGTTTGCCGTAACAGAGCGGCACCGGGTTGCCACTGGCCGTGGTGTTCTTGGCGCTGCCGAAGGCGTACCCGGGGGTGTTCTGTGGTGCGGCACTGGTCTTGAGACCGCCGGCCTGGGGGCTGAGCATTTGGATAACACCACCAGCAGCGAGAGCAATCCCTGGGGCAAGCGTAGCGCCGTTGGTGAACGGACTAGCCACGATCAACACAATTCCGATGATGGTCTGAAGTATCCCAGCACGCTTGCTACCGGTGATCACGGGGACGACCCGTATCTCCTTGGCTCCGCCGAGTGTCAGCTCGGATTCGCCAACATTCTTCCTGTTGCGGAAAATTGCGAACTCCAGACCGATGGAGCGTGCTCGCGCGATATCGCTCAGGAACCCTGGGTGATTCACATCTATTGCCCTCAGCGCCTCCCTGGTGTCGCCATGAGCGGATAGGGCATAGGTGTGTCTACGGCCGTACTTTTTGGCCAGTGAACCGCTGAGCAGAATGGTTGTGCGCGGTGAATATTCGATGGCAGTCATACCCGATCCTCAGCGTAAATAGCAGCGCTGATGATCGCGCCACCCCAGCGGCGATGGCCGATGCAAAGAGGTACGGGCAAGCCTGATGCCACGGTGTTTTTTGCACCACCAAAGGCATAGCCAGGAGTATTCTCGGGCGCGGCGCTAGACTTCAAGCCCTGGGATTGCGGGCTCAACATCTGAATTACGCCGCCGGCGGCCAGCGCGATACCCGGCGCAAGTGTTGCGCCATTTGTGAAAGGGCTCATAACGATCAGTACGGCCCCTATGATCGTTTGCAAGATACCTGCCCGCTTACTGCCGACGATCACGGGGGCGATAATGATGTCGCCATGGCCTTGATAATTGAGCTCACTTTCACCGATGTTTTTCTTTCCTCGGAAAACAGCAAACACAAGTCCGCGCGACCTGGCGTTTGAGATGAATCGCTCAAGGCCGGGAATCTGCACGCACAGCGCTTTCAAGGCTTCCGCTGGCGTGCGCACGGCAAGGTCGTAGGACCTGCCGAACTGCCGGAGTTGTCCGTAGAGCTTGATGGTGGTCATAGGGGAGTTATCGAATGCGGTAGCGGCCATGTGGCCTCCTATACGGTGATCGAAGGGGCAGGTAGCCCAAGGCGAATGGCGAGTACTGCGCGCGACATATGCGCCTGGTCGATGGTCAGTTGTTCCTGGCGCGGGTCGTAGTTCCACACCCGGTTGTAGATTGTTTCGCTTGCCCTGGCGCCGCGGAATGTTCCCCGCATCAGGTCCGCCGAAACCCGGGCTTCTTCCTCAGTGAAGTAGGGGCCGTCTATGGTCACTTGATGGCCATTGCGAAGGTGCTGGACCTCCCACACCAGATAGCCTGCGCCCGGCCCCTGAATCAGCTCGTAGGGTTTGAATTTAAGTGTGTTGCATGCGTCGGTGAATCGCTCCTGATAGGTGGGCGTGTGGCCCGCTGTGTTGCTGTCTTGGTCAGTCATGTTTTCCTCAATGCGCCGCTGGCGCTGATCATGGGCAGTTGCCCGATGGTGTTGCTCGGTGTCGCGCCACGTTTTCGTGATTCGCAAAACGTGGCGCGCAAAATGGTCATTTGCCGACGATGCTTAGGGCGGGCGGCAGCTTTGGGCCGAACGGCGCGCCAGGGGCGAACGGGTCGGGTAGTTGGTCTTCTGGGCATTCACTGATGAACCGGATCATCGCGGCGTGGCAGGCGCGATACAGCGGGCCACCGGCGCCCCATTCGTCGCTCTTGCGGTCGGCGCTGTCCTCCAGTTGGTATAGGTAGGCCACTCCGCGAAGGCTGGTGTCACCGTCTGCGCTGGCATCCTGGCGATGTACTGGGTTGACGCCCAGCAGATCGCACATCTGGTCGAAGCCCAACGCCTGCGCCAGCCCCTCGCGGTCGAACATCAGGGATTGGCCAAACCCAGCAAGTGCACTCCACGCTCCGCTGCGGGTGGTTTCCTGGTGCTCGCGGGCCTTCTCCTCCAGTTCCGCAATGGCCTGGCAAGTGAATGGGAGAAACGCTTTCAGCTTTCCCGCCTGCCGGCGAAGGGCTCGCCGTTCACTACGGATAACGTCGAGCTGGTCAGCAATGGCGCGACAGATTCGCCGGGTGGTGATGAGCTGCGTGGCGGCGCTGATGCCGGGTTTCATACCGATGTTGCACAAGCGGGTGATAAGGCTGGGCGTCATTGGTGCGCCTCCATAGGTGTGGCGTCGTAGCTGGCGCGCAGGTGGCTGCCAGCCGTGCAATAGCGGCCGGTGGGCGCGTAGCAGCTCCGACAAACCATGATGTGGTTGAGGTACTCGTCACGGGCGTGTCGCCATTCGAGCGTTGCAGTGGCGGCGCTTGCGTGTGGGCTTGTGATGAGCCGGGAAGTGCGCTCGACAGGGTTGACCAGCACCAGGCGTGGGCGAGGCCGGCTATCCATTTTTGGCGTGTCGGTACTGGCAATGGCTGGCGGCATGTTATCGAGCAAGCCGGAAAGTAGACTCATGGGGTCGCCTCGGCCTGATTGCTCCATTGCCCATATGTGTCTCTAGAAAAAAATCTGGGGAACGGGGGAACAGTGGGAACAGCCAATGTTTCCAGGGCTTTCAGAGGGGGTTTCTGTTCCCCACGTTTTTTTGTGGGGAACGGTGATAACCAAATTCTGGAAAACGCGGACACGCTTATATTCAAAAACATGTTTGTGTTCCCCCTGTTCCCCATACATTCAATAAGGGGGAACGGCCACAGCCCACGGTTTTACTGGCTGTTCCCCCGTTCCCCCTGTTCCCCACGTTTATAGGTTCCTGTGAACTCGGGCATTCATACTTGGTGGATATGGTGGTCATGCGCCGCCCCCATCGCTGTCCATGGCTTCTGGGTCGATCACGTACAGGCGCGCCGATCCGCCGGCAGGGATGCGGTACTTTTTGGTTTTGCGGCTATCGCGGTCGGTGTCGCGTTTGGCCAGGGCTCCGCCAACCTCCAGTGCCTTGACCACGCGGGTGAGGCCGAACCCATGGGCGGCCTCGATCAGCGCGGACTTGTTGAACAGGTACAACCGTTTGCCGGCCGCCAGCTCCCAGTACCCGGCGCGGTTGAATACCTTGGCGTCCACCTCTGCTGCGTCGACATCGGAGAATCGGCTGCTACCGTGCTTGTCGATAAAATCGATGATGCCGGCCAGGATCTGGCGGTCTTCCGCGTTGCCCCCGCCGACACGGGAGAGCCATTCCCCGTAGAGCAAGCGGCAGTCGGAGAGGGCGGTGCCCGGCTCCCATGGCAACAGGCCGTAGGCGATGGCCATCTCGCCCGCCAGCGCGATCACGGCGAACCGGTCAGCCACGCGGCCGGCCTGGGCGTTGTCCTCGACGAACTGGGCGCGGATGCCGTCAAAGTCACTGAGTAGCCCGGGCTTATCGTCGGCGGCGACCAAGCACTCCACAAACGCTGGTCCAAGATGGCCGTGGTGGGCGCCTACCGCTACGGTGAGCTGGCGGTGAAAGTCTGCCCCCTCAAGCCCGTGCAATTCGTCGAAGGCCCGGTGTGTGCGGGTACCGGCGTTCACGTCGACCATGCGTAACTCAGCGCCAGCGTGGGCGGCATTGCCGGATATGGCCGCGTGCTCAGAGAGGGAGCGCTCGCCGCTGGAGAGTGTCAGCAGGCGCCAGCTCAATTTGGCGCGGCCTTCGCGCTCTCGGGTCATGGTGCCTTTGCCCTGGCCGTTGGCGAGGGAGTAGGCCATTTCCTGTACGCGCTTGGGGTCGGCGCGCTTGATCTCATCCAAGGGCAGGATGGTGTCATTGCGGCTCGACGCCTCGATCTCCAGGCCGCCCTTGGTCATGTCCCAACTGGCGGCGAACACGCCCGGGTCGCCCCATACCGACGATCCGATCAGTTGCGCCAGCGACTTACCGCTCGAGCTATCGCCCACCAGGTGAACACCGCCACCTAGCACGCCGACCAAACTCAGCAGTGGGCCAGCCAGCGAGCAGCCAATCGCGAGTGTCAGCACCGGGTTGCCCGCGCACTTGGCGGCTACCTCCGATTGCCACAGCGCCAGCTCGCCGCGCCGACTGAAAAGTACCTGAGCCTTGTTGCTGGCCTGGTACCGCACATTGGCGCTGCCGATGGTTCGCCCAGGCAGCACGAACGCGCCCGACTCATGCCAGCCCGGCCGGCTGGTGGTGGCAAACACTTCTGCAGGATGCTGGTCGAGCAGGTACTCCATGAACGTGCCGCGCTTCTTGAGGGCAATGATGACGCCCATCCCGAACAAGGCGCGCCGGGCGTCCTCGCCGCTGCCGCCGAACACCTCCATGGCGATGATCCATTCCTTGATGCCGCCCTCGGTGACCAGGCGCAGCAATCGGCCTTCGCTGTCATCGTCGCTGTTGGTGGTGCGGGCGACGACGGTGACGGGGCTGGAGATCCACTCATCGGTGATAGGCCGGTCGCCGGTATCGCCCTCGGCGTCGTCCTGGTCAGCGCCGGCGCGCTTGAAGCTATGCCAGTAAACGCCCGGGCGCAGCTTGCGACCCTTCTCATTGACTACCCAATGCTCATACACCGCCCAGCAGGGGCGATCTGGCGCAATGGTCGCGGCGTCCGGCCGAAGGTTGATCACGTTGGTGTCAGGCTTGGACATGAGCGAGTTTCCAGTTGGCGAGGTCGTTGAAGTCGGTGAGGTCATCGGGGGCGCCTTCCGGCCATTCAGGGAAAGCCACTTGGCCACCCACGGCCGCCGCCGCTGCGTTTGCCGCTGCGCGCCCCGGGTTGCCATCGGTGAGCCGGTCGTCGTCGCCGGCGATGACGATTGGCTGGCCCGGGTAGCGAGCGCGAAGTGCCATCGCCGCCGGGATCAAGTTGCCCGCGTTCATGGCAGCGGCAACGACATAGCCGCCGTGCTGGTGGAGGCTGGCGGCCGTCGCCCACCCTTCGCAGATGCAAAGCACAGAACCTGGCTCGATGATGCCCAGCGGTGAATAGGTGCCCTTGATCCGGCCGCCGAACAGGAAGCGCTTCTCGCCGTCCGGAGCAATTCGTTGCAGGTTGACCAAGCGCCCATCCAGGTACAGCGGGATCAGCAGGTCAGTGCCGCGCTGGCGCAGGCCGTAGGAGCGAACTGCCTTGGCTACCAGATACGGGTGGTCGGGTGAGGCGCGGCGCGCGTTGCGCCACCAGTGGTTAGCCTTCTCGGCGGCCTGCTGCTGGCGCCGGTGTTGCTCGGCTTCGCGCTGGCGCCGGGCCTGGTCAACTCGCTCGCGGATCTGGGCCGCTTCGCGGGCGTCCACCGGTTCGCGACTACACCAGGTACTGGCGCCGCCGGCTTTCCAACTGCCGAACGCGCCGGATGCGATGCCGTCCAGGTACAGCACATACCACCCGTTGAGCGAGCCGGGCTTATCCTCCGGCACACGGAACCGGTGGATTGCACCGTCGGGCTCTGGCAGCCAGTCGAGAGGGCCATAGATGGCCTGGAGGGCATCACGGAATTGGATCGTTGCGTCCGTCATGCGGCCCCCTTCGGCGGGGTAAACCGCTTGGCCAAGTTCTCCAGTTTCTGAGTCAGGCGCTCCAGCTCATCGCAGTGGCGGCCTTGATCGCCTTCCGAGATGCGCAGCTCCAGGAAGCCAACCATGGCTTCCACCAGCAGCACATAGCTGGCGCTGTCGATATAAGCGCCAGCAGCGGGTGGGCCGCCACTGCCCTTGCGCTTGATGGGGGTGACGTTACCCATGGCTGACCTCCCGGCGATCAGCGCCAGCAAAAGCCCGGCAAACTTGACCGTTGTTCACGCCGTGCCAGTGGGTGATGTCGTCGATCCCGTCAACTAGGCAGGCCGTTACCTGAGCGCCAGCACAACGCATAACTACGCGCCCGCACTCTGCGCCGGCCTCGCTCAAGAACGGCCCTAGCAAAGCCTTGGGCACCTTCGGGTGGGTGACGAACCAAAGCTCTGTGGCTTTTTTCGGGCAAGCCGATCCCGTCGACGCAGATGCGCCGTTTTGAATTTTCATGCTTAACCTCTTAGGTCAGTGCGTCGGCGGTTCGCGTGAGTACGCGGTGGAAAAAATGTGGGGCTGATAAAAAGGATCGAATGTGAACGCATGTGTTGGCTCATAGGGCGACCTCGCGGTATTGCTGAGCGCCGCCCAGGTCGTTCGATCCGAATAGGGCTTGATTGACGGCCTTCCGGCTTTCCAGCAGCAGATCGTGTTCATCATGCGTGCCGACGCCCGGCGCAACCCAGTCAGGCAGTTCCTTGCGGCGCCGCATCTCGTTTAAGTGCGTCCACCACCGGGTAGCGTGCGTGCGCTCGGCAGAAATCGCCTCGGCCACCTCGTTACTGCGCTGGTCCTGCAGGTAGTGCGCCAATGGCGCAGCCTTTTGCGCTTCGCCGTTCGCATCATCCAGCTCGTTTTCCATGCACTCACACCACTGGTAAACCTTGGTGTTCCAGTCGGTTATCTCGATAGTGCCCAACTGCGCGAAGGCGTGAGGCGTGCTGTCTTCGGGGAAGGTCTCAAGCATCAGCGTGAAGATTGCGCGCACGCTCTCGAGCGCACTGGTCACTTCGTACAGATCCTGGACGCCGGTCTCGGCTATTTCCTTGTAGGAACGGCTCATAGGTCCCCCCCGGCGCCCAGGCCAGCGCACCCGGACAGAGCGGCGGAAATTGCCTCGCGGTTGCAGTCGGCGGTGTTGGCACCGTCAGCGGCTAGGTTCCACGCGACATCTACCAGATTGCGGACGTGCTGACTCGTGCCCTTGTCTGCCAATGCGGCATAGAGAACGGCCTCAACCTTGCGCAGGGCGATCTGGGCGCTCTCGAGATCCTCAAGCGTGTCGTGGGCGATTTCTTGGATGGTGCGGGCGGGAGTATTCATTGCGCACCCTCAGCAGACTCCAGGGTACGAGCGATGGCAATGTGGGAGTTGTAGCGGGCGAGGCGAACGGAGAGTGATGAGTTTGCGCGGAGGGCGCTCAGGGCCATGCGGCGGTGAGCAAATGCGCGAATCGCAGACGGATATAGGGCGGGCATACGTGGAGCTCCTAACGTAAAGAGGGAGCTGCCACGTTCGTTACCAAGCGAATGGGTGGCAGCTGTGCGCAGGTTGGTAAACCGGGACGTTAGGAACCCGGCAGGCACGAATGCCTCCCACGCACAGCCGCCATAACACGTAACTGCGGGCACAAAAAAAGCGCCTGCAATCGTAATGGGGGCGCTGTTGCGCCTAACGTTCAGCGGGTTACCAAGCCCGGTCGCTGAATTTGCAGCGACGGGCAAACCATACCGACGAGCGCGATTGCTTGCAACAAAAGTTATCGACCGTTTATCGCTGATCATGAGCATAGCTGTCATGGGCGGAAGTCCTCAGAATCGATTGGCAGCTTTAGTTGCTCCCTCAGATGAGCAACGTGCGCGTACACACCCGGCTTGTCATAGCGCCAGTGAGCCAACCGGCGGCCACTGCTGCTGGCTTCCTTCTTGCGGGCCTCCAGCGTCTGGCAGGCGTTCCCATACCGTGCTTCGCGGAACGCCATGATCAGGCTCGCTTTCAGCTCCACAACGCGGTCGGTATTGCGGGACAACGACAGCAGGAAGAACGCTTGATCCTCATTGAGCAGGGCGAAGCGCACATCACCACCGCCATGCTGGCCCGCCGGCCTTGCCTCCGTTTCAAACGCGAGCAAGCCGAACTCTTTGAATTTTTCGGAGTAGCGCTCAATCAGTGCCATGGAGTTCTTGTGTTTGTTGTCCAACTGCTCGGCGAGTTGTCGGCTATCCACGCGAGGCTCGCCCCCGATTTGAGTCACCATGATTGTGTTCATGCTGTCACCCCCGTCGGCGGGTTGGTGCTGAGGTAGTAGAGCGCCATGCCCTGATGACTGCGCCCTTGATCGTCGGTCAGGGTGAGGCGGTGGGTCAGAATCTTGTGGCCCAGGCCGCGCAGTTCATTAATGCGCGCACCTGGGCGGACGATATTCAGTTCGCGGATGGCGGTGAAGGTATCAATCGGGCCAGCTTGCAGGCGCTCCAAAAGGCGAGCGCGTTGTGCGGTTCCGCTGGTATTCTCGACGCGAGTATTTTTGTGGCTGGCCTGTTGGTCGGCCTTTTTTTTGTTCATTAGGCGGCCACCTCGCGCAGAGCGATGCGCTGGCGCACCCAAGCTTGCGCCTCAGCCAAAATCCAGCCGACAGGTGCTCCCCGCGATTTGCTATCGCTCAGTGGGACGGGGCGCGGGAAGGTCGGATCGTCTTTGAGGCGCTTGTAGATTGTCGGTCGGGCGTAGCCGGTGATCGCGGACAGTTCGCTGATACGGATGATTACCGTGGCTGGGTCGAACTGGTGAACGCTTGCAGCTACTGGCTGCATATTAGATGGCGTGGTGTGCATGTTCTGTATCCCGTGATTGCTGTAGATGACGGAAGACAGATTGGCGGTGGGTAATCGGATGGAATAGCTAGGAGGGTTGCGAAAACTTACCCATCGAAAGAGGCTAAGGGGTAGGTAGGCTTAAGCGTGAAACAGGGAGAGTACTTCCGCGCCAATCATTCGAGGCCTTTAACGGCGCGGGTTGTAGGGGGGGGAGGGTTACTCAATTAGCGTCTTGCTAGCGCCGCCTTCTGGCTTCCAGTTCGCCAGTTTGGCCGCCTCTTCCACACCGCTTGCGTTCGGTGTGCCATCATCTTTGATTAGTCCATAGGACGCTGCGTGCTCGTTGAGCCACTTGGAAAGCGCAGCCTTTGGCGTTTTTCCACGGAGTCTCTCCGGGTCGCTGGTTACTGCCTCCCATGCGCGTATTGCTGCTGCCAGCTTGGGGGCATAACAAGGATTGTTTTCGTCCAGATAGCCGGTAGGGATTTCGTCTCCGACGGGGAAAAAGAACCCAGATTGGAATCCTCTGCCAGCTAACCATTTGCGAAGGGCTTCGACGTTCACCATAGACTCATTGAGGTCAACCGAGCCCTCAATCCACCCAATGTGGTTTCCGTTTATATCCCATTCGGGGAGCAGAGCTAGCGTCCCTTCTAGTGACCCTCGCCGAAGCGCGCTTGTAATTGCGGACTTCGCGGCCTCATACCCACGTGGCCGCTCGTGAATCTTCCAATCCTCGCAATAGCACGCAGTCTCTGAAGAGGGGTCGGTGCCGGCCGTCAGTAGTGCCGCTTGGATAATGCTTAAATCTTCGCACAGCCTCCAGTAGTCCAACTCGTCCATCACCTTGCCCTCCAGAGGCTATCGTCCGTTGTAGTTCGCTTCACTTGGTTTGCGGAAAGTCCGCTTTGGTGTCATTGAGACCAGCCAATCAGGTCTAGACCTGTCCGGCGTACTGGCTATGCAAACAGTAATGGCTATCAGTCTATATCTGTACACAGGCGATAGGGAAGCAATCAGGCCCGCTTGCTAAAGTTGCCTTGGATAACGACGCCACCGGCGAGGCCGTCAAGGTAGTTCGCATACCATTGCATCATCACCGTGCGCTGCGGCAGGTACTGGGCCTTGTTGTAGACGCCGGCAACGCCAGGTTTTTTGTGTGATAGCTGGGCCTCGACGTGGTTCTCGTCAAAGCCGTTCTCGTTGAGCACAGTCGACGCGATATGCCGGAAGCCGTGACCGGTTTGCCGGCCTTCATATCCCATACGGCGCAGCGCCATCAGAAACACGGTGTCACTGCGTGGTTTGGTGTGGTCGCTGCGGCCAGGGAATAGTAGGGGATAGCTGCCGGTGTACTGGCGTAGTTCCTCTAGCGCCTCTATCGCCTGAGACGAAAGCGGCACCAGATGCTCAAGTCCCTTTTTGCGGCCTTTGCGCTCGACTGGGATCGTCCAGAGCTTTTTGGTGAAATCGAACTCCGACCACTGCGCCTCGCGCAGCTCGCTGGGGCGCACGGCGAACAGGCTCAGCAGGCGCAGGCCGAGTCGCACATCGTTGGCGTGCGGGTAGGCAGCGATGGCGCGGATCAGGCCGGGAAGCTCATCGGGTGAGACGTGGGCGTAGTTCTCGGCCTTGCCTGATTGGAGGTATTTTTGCAGCCCCTCAAGGGGGTTATGGGTCGCCCGGCCAGTTACTCGGGCGAGGTCGTAGGCGTCTCGGCAGTACGAGCGCACACGGCTCATTTGCTCGAGAATTCCCTGCTGTTCCATGCCGCGTAAGAACTCCATCCACTCAAGCGGAGTGATGTCGGCGTAGGGGCGCTTGCCGAACACCGGGAAGACGTGACGTTCCAGGGCACCGATGATTCGCTTGGCGGTGCCCGCGTCCCAGTTGGTGAGACGAGAGGCGTACCACTCCCGCGCGAGTGGCTCGAATGTCTCGCCTGCGATATCTCTTTCTGCTTTCTTGCGGGCTTGCTTGGTAACGATCGGGTTTTTGCCGTCGGCGGCGTCGGTGCGCAATTCGGCAGCTTTCTGTCTGGCGACTGATCCGCTCACCTCGGGGTAACCGCCAAGCCCAAGCCATGACCATTTGCCGTCGGGCTTCTTGTAGCGAAGCTGCCAGGACTTTTGGCCATCAGGCTTCACGCGGAAATAAAGGCCGCTCCCGTCCAGCTCGCGATACTCGTTGGCATCAGGCTCCAGGCCGGCCAATGCGGTATCGGAAAGGGGGCGGCGTTTTATCTCGGATCGCTTCATTTGGGCTTGTATCCCCTCGGTTCAATTATTTGTCGAGGATACACAGGGGGATACACGGAGGGAAGGTATAGGGGGATACAAGGAGAGATAGCCAGAAACAAGAAAGCCCGCACTAGGCGGGCTTCTTGAGGTTGTTTAGAGACTCATGTAGACATCTGTAAACAGGTACTTGGTGGCTACACAGGGACTTGAACCCCGGACCCCAGCATTATGAATGCTATGCTCTAACCAACTGAGCTATGTAGCCAAGTGGCGCGCATTATTCGCGTAGAACGGCAATGCGTCAAGTATTTATTTTTAATTTTTATCTACGCTTTCAACTGTTTAAGCGAAATCAGCGGATCGGGCGACGAGTGGTTCCTGATTAATCCCGACGCCTCCCCGCAAAAACCTGATCGCGTGGGGCAGATATCCCTGCCACCCCACGCGTGGCCTGACTTCAAGGATACGACGAGTTATGCGTGGCGCGTTTGAGCTGCTCGCGGGCTCGCGACAGGCGTGAGCGCACGGTGCCAATAGGAATGTCCAGTACGTCGGCGGTGTCCTGATAGCTACCGTCGGTTTCCAGGGAGGCGTAGAGCGTCTTGCGCATTTCTGCCGGTAGGTGGTCGATGGCGTTCAGGGTTTTTTCCAGGCGCCGGTTGATTTCAAATTCCCAATCCAGGTTGTGGTTCTCCTCCTGGCCATGCCACAGCGACTCGTCAAATTCGCAATGCATAGGCTTGGCATACAGGCGCCTGAAGTGATTGCGTATGAGGTTTTGCGCGATACCGCACATCCAGGTGCTCAGCGTGGCATTGCCGCTGAAACGCTCGCGGTTGCGCCAGGCTTCCAGATACGTCAGTTGCAGCAGGTCGTCTGCATCTTCCGGGTTGAGTACGCGCTTGTGAATGAAGCGCCGCAGTTTTTTTTGCTGGTCGTCTGTCAGGTGAAGCATGAATTGAGGCGAGCTGCCAACGAGGTGCGCTAAAGCTTCAATAGGGATATTCATGGTTTTTTCCTTGGTGTAGACGCAGTCGAAAGGATGTCGACGGGGACCTCGTTTGCACTGGTTGTGCCAAGGAAAAATTTTTTCAACTTACTGATTTATATAGATAAATATCCTGAAATGATGAGATGTTGTGCAGAGGGTTGCATAGAGCTGCCATGGGGTGTGCAAGTCTTTTCAATTTAGCCGTGCAAGTGTTTTTCGATGGAACCAGATGGGCAGGTCTTGCCACACAGGGAAACACTCTTCCCGCTCAGGGCTGTCCATGAAAGTTGAACTCTCCCCCGAGGTAAAGTCGATCCAGCCCGTGGATCAGCCTGCCGTCAGCCATGCCCCGACGCCTCAGCCCGCCAGTGGCGTAGATGCTCTTGCTCACCTGTTCAGCCAGGAAGTGGCAAGCAATAGCCTGCCGCTGAGCCAGCGGAAGATGGGCGCGCGCGTTTCCCCGGTCGAACAGATAGCGGAGCTTTATCGGCAGTTGGGGCATCCGGCCAAGAAGACCCTGGCAATGATTTCGTTGATGGTCAGGGAGGCGCTGAGGCAGGGGGGCGAGGGCGGGTTTGAAGCATCGCTGAAGCTTTCCGACGGAGACCCCGCGCGTGCGTTCGTGGTGCTCAAGCATGTGGCGGCCCAGGCGGACACTGGGTCGCGCCCCGCCGAAGCGGCCCTGGCACGTGTTGCCATTGCCAAGCTGAAAGTGCTCTACGAAAAGGAGATCCAGGCCGGCCTGAACATTGCCGTGGCGATGCAAGCGTCTGGTGTCGACCCACAGGAGCGTCAGGCACTGCGTACGCTCTACTACGCCAGTGTGGTCATGCGGCAGTCGCTGCCGACGATGATGCAGGCGCTGCTGGGCTTATACGGCAGCGAACGGTTTGCCGACGGGCTCATGTTGATGCGAAAGGCTTTGGCGGACGATATCGCGGCCAAGGTGTCGTCAATGCCTACACCGCTACTGCGTACCTTGTTACTGGGGCTGCAAAGCTGTGGGCAACTGAGCGGGACGCTGAACGGGTGTCAGAAGCTGATCGAAGACCTGAAAATCGACCATGACAAGGTAGAGCTACTGCAGCGCATTTTGGGTTTCACGGGCAGTGGGCTTGATGCTGATGGAATCCTTCGGCTTGGGATTGAATTGCAGGGCAACACAAGCGCCCTGCCATTGTTGGCACTCAATGCGCTTTGTCCGGTGCTCCACGATTTGCCATTGGCGCTATGGCTCGATGGTCGAGTACGTGCAGATACCCTGCGTTGCTTACGGGTGGTGATCGGGGAGCAAGACCGGGCTACCCGCAATCCTGCACGATTTTCAGGTGTGCTGGGGGCCCAGGCGTGACAGTGCTGTTGGTCATCAACCGCGTTTTGCTAAAGGTCGCGCAGCGCGCCGAAGTGCTGGGCGCCGTGGTGGTGATGGCCATCGTGTTCATCTTTATTGTGCCGCTGCCAACTTGGCTGGTGGACATCCTGATTGCACTCAACATCTGCATCTCGTGCCTGTTGATCGTGTTGGCGCTATACCTGCCGGGGCCCCTGGCGTTCTCATCTTTCCCGTCGATCCTGCTGTTGACCACCATGTTTCGCCTGGCGCTGTCGATTGCGACGACGCGCTTGATCCTGCTGGAGCAGGACGCTGGTGACATCGTCGAGGCCTTTGGCAATTTTGTGGTCGGCGGCAACCTGGCCGTGGGGATGGTGATCTTCCTGATCCTGACCCTGGTCAACTTTCTGGTGATTACCAAGGGTTCGGAGCGGGTCGCCGAAGTGGCGGCGCGTTTCAGCCTGGATGCGATGCCTGGCAAGCAGATGTCCATCGACAGCGACTTGCGTGCCGGCTTGATTGACGGCGCGCAAGCGCGGGACAAGCGCGAGCAGTTGTCCCGCGAGAGTCAATTGTTCGGGGCTATGGACGGCGCCATGAAGTTCGTCAAGGGGGACGCCGTCGCCGGCTTGATCATCGTTGTGGTCAACCTGTTGGGCGGGTTCTCCACGGGCATGTTCCAGCATGGCTTGAGTGCCGCCGATTCAATGGCGCTGTACTCGGTACTGACCATCGGCGACGGCCTGATTGCGCAGATTCCCGCGCTGCTGATCGCACTCACCGCCGGCATGATCATCACCCGTGTAGCGCCGGATGCGCGCAGGGGTGTCACTAACATGGGCGCCGAAATTGCTCGGCAGATGACCAGCGAGCCCAAGAGCTGGATGATTGCGTCGGTAGGAATGCTCGCCTTTGCGGCGGTGCCCGGCATGCCTACCCTGGTGTTTATCCTGATCGCGATGGTCACTGGCGGCCTGGGGTATTACCTGATGCGTCAGCGTCAACGGCAGGAACAACCTGAAGCCGAAGCGGCTGAAGCGGTGCGTCCCGAAGAGAACGGCAGTGAGGACTTGCGAGGGTTCGATCCTTCAAGGCCCTACCTGCTGCAATTCTCTCCAGCGTTGCGAGGCACGCCGGAAGTGACGGATCTTATCCACGCGATTCGCCAGGCGCGAAATGCGCTGGTTGCCAATATTGGGCTGACACTGCCGCCGTTCGAGGTAGAGCTCGATGACTCGCTGGCCGACGATGAAATGCGCTTTTGTGTGCATGAGGTGCCAATGGTCAGGGCCTCGGTTGTCAGCCTGGTGGCAGTTGAGCGAAAGGCGCTGACGGTTGAGCCTGCACACGCCATAGCAGGGCTGGCAGAGCGCGATGAACAGGGGTGGGTCTGGCTGGCGCCGGATGATCCGTTGCTCGATGATCCCCAGTTGGAGCGCTTCACCGCGGCGAGCCTGATCGTTGAGCGTATGAAGCAGGCCATGATGCTCAGCGGGCCGCAGTTCCTGGGGATCCAGGAGAGCAAAGCGATCCTCAGTTGGCTGGAGCACAACCAGCCGGAATTGGTCCAGGAGCTGCAACGGATCATGCCGCTATCGCGGTTTTCGGCGGTGTTGCAACGCCTGGCCAGCGAAGGTGTGCCGTTGCGGGCGGTGCGGCTGATTGTCGAGTCGTTGATCGAGTACGGTCAGCATGAACGGGAACCGGACGCACTGGCTGACTATGCGCGCATTGCGCTCAAGGCACAGATTTACCATCAGTACAGCGAAGCCGACGGCCTGCATGCCTGGCTGCTGTCGCCGCAGACTGAAAGCATCCTGCGCGAGGCGCTGCGCCAGACCCAGACCGGGGTGTTTTTCGCACTCGACGATGAACACAGTGCAGCGTTGGTCAGCCTACTCAATCAGGCCTTTCCCCTACGACCCAAACTCAAGAGCGTGATGCTGGTTGCGCAGGACTTGCGCAGTCCACTGCGCACCTTGTTGCTGGAGGAATTCAATCACGTGCCGGTGCTGTCCTTTGCCGAGCTGAGCAGTACCTCCAAGGTCAAAGTGCTGGGGCGCTTCGACTTGGGGCAGGACGAGTTGATGCGCGGAGCGGTGGCATGAGGACTTGATGATGTTCGAGTTGCGCGTGCTTGATGGACGGCACCAGGGGGCTGCGCTGCCTTTGTTTGGTGAGCAGTGGAGCATCGGTGCCCATGGCGATGCAGACCTGGTGCTGAGCGACCCTGGCATCGCCGAGCAGCATGCACGGCTGAGGCTCATCGACGCGAACTGGTCGGTGCAGGCCGAAGCCGGACTGCTGCGCGGGGCTGATGGTCGGGTGCTGGCCCAGATTCCGTGCCTGGCGCTCGATTCCGTTTTTTCGGTGGGGGCCGTGCGGCTGTGTGTCAGCCTGGCCGATGAACCCTGGCCCCGATCACCCGCCCCAGTAACGGTAGCGTCGCCCGTCTTCAATGAGCCGGCGCCGGGGCTCAAATTATCGACTATCTCCCATTCCCAGCAAAAGCGCCTGATCAGCCTCGTGTTGGCGGTAACGGTCATCTTCATCGTGGTGGGCATGGCCTCCAATGGGGAGCCTGAGGCCAAGGCTTCCTTGACGCCGCCTGTGGTGCAGAAGCAGGCGTTGGCCTCACCGTTCGAAGTGCGCCAACAGCTGTTGAAAATGCTCAGCGAACGTGAGCTGAGCCAGCGCGTCAACTTGCAGGTGATCAATGGCCAGGTCGTGCTTGATGGCGACGTTTCCCAGGATGACGTTGAGCTGGTCGCGCGCATGCTCAACCGTTTTGGCGAGCAATACGACAACGCAATACCGGTGATCAGCCGTGTGCGTGCGCGCGACGGAGCCTTGCCTTTCAAGATTGTGCAGATCGTGGGCGGGCCCAATGCTCATGTGGTCCTGGAGGAGGGTAGCCGGCTGTTTATTGGCGATGAGGTGGATGGCCTGCGCCTGGTACTGATCGACAACAGCAAAGTGGTGTTCGATGGCGTGCAGCGTTATGAGGTGCGCTGGTGAATACGGAAGTGCAAGCGCGCCTCAATGCGTGGCAACAGCGCCAGGCCCAGTCCTTGGCCACTTTCGCACCCGTTTCCGTGCGGGGGCGCATCCAGCGCGTCAACGGCATGTTACTGCAGTGCCGACTGCCCCAGGCGCGTATTGGGGATCTGTGCCAAGTGGAGAAAAAGCCGGGCGACTACATGCTCGCCGAGATCATCGGCTTTGATCAGCAGGATGCCGTACTCAGTGCGCTGGGCAACCTGGAAGGCGTGCAGGTGGGTGCCGGCGTCGAGCGCTTGGGGGTATCCCATCGGGTACAGGTCAGCGAGGCATTGCTGGGCCAGGTGTTGGATGGCTTTGGTCGACCCATTGCGGGAGAGGGCCCCAGTGCGTTTGTCGAGGCCGACTTGCCCGATACCAGCGCGGTGCTGTGTGAGGCGCCGTTGCCCACCGAGCGGCCACGCATCCACCGTGCGCTCGCCACCGGGGTGCGCTCGATCGATGGCCTGCTGACGCTGGGCGAAGGCCAGCGTGTGGGCCTGTTCGCCGGAGCGGGTTGCGGCAAGACCACGTTGTTGGCCGAGATCGCCCGTAACGTGGAATGCGATGTCATCGTGTTCGGCCTGATCGGCGAGCGGGGCCGCGAGCTGCGCGAGTTTCTCGATCATGAGCTGGATGAACAACTGCGTTCCAAGGCGGTGCTGGTGTGTGCCACGTCCGATCGCTCCAGCATGGAGCGAGCACGAGCGGCCTTTACGGCGACCGCATTGGCTGAAGGTTTTCGCCGCAAGGGTAAGCGTGTGTTGCTGCTCATCGACTCCCTGACCCGTTTCGCCAGGGCCCAGCGCGAAATCGGCCTGGCCGCTGGCGAACCCCTCGGTCGCGGCGGCCTGCCGCCTTCGGTCTACAGCCTGTTACCACGACTGGTAGAGCGCGCCGGCTTGACCCGTGAAGGCGTGATCACAGCGATCTATACGGTGCTGATCGAGCAAGACTCCATGAACGACCCGGTGGCTGATGAAGTTCGCTCGCTGCTCGACGGCCATATCGTGCTGTCTCGTAAGTTGGCCGAGCGTGGGCACTATCCCGCGGTGGACGTGCTGGCGAGCTTGTCGCGGATCCTGAGCAATGTCGCCGAGCCTGCCGATATCCAGGCGGGTACCGCGTTGCGACGGTTGCTGTCGGCCTATCAGCAGATCGAGCTGATGCTCAAGCTGGGGGAATACCAGCCAGGTAGCGATGCCCTGACCGACCTGGCAGTGGACAGCCGCCAGGCCGTCGATGGTTTTCTGCGCCAGGATTTGCGTGAGCCTTCCCCGATGGCAATGACGCTGGAGCAACTCAAGGAGCTGACCGCTTATGTCCCATTCTGACGAGCTGCTAGGTGAGGTCGAAACGCTGCGCCGCCTGCGCCGCCACCGGGCAGACCGGGCCGAGCGCGCCTTGCGTGAAGCGAAGCGAGCCCAGCAGGCCCTGCTTGCACATATCCAGCAGGCCCAGGACACCCTTGAGCAGACCCGACTGGAAGAGGCCCAGCAGAGTGCTCGGTTGCTCAGCCAGCATCAGGGTCAGGTGCTGAGCCTGCAGGACCTGAAAGCCTGGGGCTCGCAGGAGCGCGGCTTGTCTGCCAATACCCGGCGGGGTATCGGGGAGTTGGAGGTTTTGCGAGGCCAGCAAGCAGAGAAGCAGGCCCGCGTCGGCAGTGCCCAGAAACAGGCCACTGAGTGCCTACGACAAGTGGAAAAGCTTCAGGAGTTATCCCTTTTACTGGTGCAGGAGTCGGTATGACCCAGGTTTCAGATAAACCTGCTGAACGCCCACGGGTGCGTGAGCAACGAGAAGAGCGTGAGCTCGGAGCGGGAGGCGTTGTGCCTGCGGAGTTGACGCGGTTGTTCAACCAGTTGTGGGCGGATGACGGTGAGGGCTCAGGCGGGGGGGCTTCCCTGTCGGGATCAAAATTATTGGGCGGTGCCGCGATGATCGAGGCGCTCGCCGAACAACTGGGGCCACGTCTGCTGGCCACTTCGCAGTGGCCGCTTCAGGCCGTGTTGTACTTGCCTCGCCTGGGGCGAATCAATGCCACTGTGCGCCGTGAACAAAACAGCTGGAGTATCGACCTGGAGGCACAAGAGGATGCGACGGCGCGCTGGCTCAGCAGCGTGAGGCAACAGTGTGAGGATCGCTTCGCACTCACGCTGGAACAGCCGGTCAGCCTGTTTGTGCCCAATGCCGGCTGCGCATGCTAGTGCCGTTGCTGACATTACCTTCGGTCAATGGCAATACAGTTGCCGCCCGGCGCAGGCTGGGGCGTGGCCTGTGCATGCCGTTCCAGGTAGCCGGGCAGCGTGGTCAGCTGCGGCTCGAACCCGGGCGCGCCCCTGCACGTGGTGAGGTGGTGTGCCTCGAAACGGTGTGTGGAGTGCTGGCGCTTGCCGAGGCCGGGCCGCTGCTCAGTCTGCTGGGTGAGTGTCCTGTGACGCTGGCCCCGACGAGCAACGATCCGGACTCCTGGTTCTGGGCATTGTTCCAGTATCACCTGAGTCCTCAGGTGAAAACCCTGCTGGGCTATCTGCGATTGTTGGAGACCGAACCACCCAAGGCATTCGGCTGCCGCCTCAGTGTGAGCCTGGGACAATCCCGGGTTGAGGGGTACGTGTGGCTGGCTCCCGCGAGCTTCCTGGCCTTATGCGATGCCGGGCCATGGCGTGCCACAGCCGGGCCGATGCCCACCTCGTTCCGCCTGGCCATTGCAGTCACCCTCGGGCGCTTGCGGTTACCGATCGCGCAAGCACGCAGCCTGCGGACTGGAGATGTGCTGGTGCCTGAGCAGGCCTTTTTTCAAGCCCAGGGCAGCGGTCATGTACAGGTTGGCAAACAACGACTGCATGGATGCATTGACGATAACAGTGGGCCGTTGTGCCTGACCCTTACTTCAATCGAGGACACGTCTGTGGACGAAGAATTCCTGGCTCCCCACTACTCCGGGGATGAGGGCGATGAGCCTGTGACGGACGTATTTGGCGACGAGCCGTTCGATGAGTTGAGCATGGCGCTGAATATACGCTGCGGCACATTGAACCTGACCCTGGGCGAGTTGCGAAACCTCGCGCCGGGAGCGGTGTTGGGTATTGGCGGTTACGCGCCAGGCATGGCGGGCCTCTATTACGGTGACCGACCGATTGGTCTGGGACAGTTGGTAGAAGTCGATGGGCGCCTGGGGTTGCAACTGTCTCGCGTGATGTTCGGCCGATGATACTTCAGGGGTTGGACCCCATAGTCCTGGCCGTGTTTCTGGCGGCATTATCGTTGATGCCCATGCTGTTAATCGTCTGCACGGCATTCCTGAAGATCGTGATTGTGCTGATGATCACCCGTAACGCCATCGGTGTGCAGCAGGTGCCGCCGAGCATGGCCATCAATGGCATAGCGCTTGCGGCCACGCTATTTGTCATGGCGCCTGTAGGGTATGAAATCGCCGAGAGTGTCAAAGCTTCGCCGCTTGATCTGAGCAACGTACAAACGCTCCTGCAGACAGGGAATGAAGCCATCAAACCTTTGCGTGCCTTCATGTTACGCAACATCGATGCGGATGTGCTCACACACCTGCTGGAAAACACTGCACGCCTGTGGCCCGCGCAGATGGCCCAGGAGGTGCAACGCGAAGACTTGATCCTGTTGATCCCGGCGTTCGTGCTGTCGCAACTGCAGGCCGGATTCGAGATTGGCTTCCTGATCTATATCCCCTTCATCGTCATTGACTTGATTGTCTCCAATCTTCTGTTGGCGCTGGGCATGCAAATGGTCTCGCCGATGACCATTTCCCTGCCGCTCAAATTACTGTTGTTCGTGATGGTGTCCGGTTGGTCGCGATTGCTCGACAGTCTGTTCCTCTCCTATCTCTGAGTGGCTTATGGAACCCATCGTGCTGTTCAAGCAAGGCATGTTGCTGGTGGTCGTGCTGTCGGCACCGCCGTTGATCGTCGCGGTGGTGGTCGGTGTAATGACGTCCCTGGTGCAGGCGTTGATGCAGGTACAGGACCAGACACTGCCCTTCGGTATCAAGCTGGTGGCGGTGGGGATCACGTTGATCATGACCGGCCGTTGGATTGGCGTGGAGTTGATCCAACTGATCAACCTGACCTTTGACATGATCGGCCGATCGGCCCTGAACTGAGGCCCTGCCCGTGCTGCTCTATCTCGAGTATTTGCCCAGCCTTTTGATCGGCATGGCGCGGATCTACCCCTGTGGCATTCTGGTGGCGGCGTTCTGTTTTCAGCATATAAAGGGCATGCCGCGCCATACCATCGTGATGGTGTTGGCCTTGATGCCTGCACCGGGTATCCATGCGGCGTTGGCAGGCCAGGATTACTCCGCGATTCTATTGGGTGCGTTAGTGCTCAAGGAGGTGGCCCTGGGCGTTCTGCTGGGCGTGCTGCTATCGATGCCGTTCTGGATGTTTGAGTCGGTGGGCGCTCTGCTGGATAACCAGCGTGGCGCATTGGCCGGTGGCCAACTCAACCCGTCGCTGGGGCCGGACGCGACGCCGATCGGACATTTGTTCAAGCAGCTGGCGATTTTCCTGCTGATGGTAAGCCTGGGGTTGGGTTCCTTGACCCAAGTGATCTGGGACAGTTACTTGATCTGGCCACCCACTGTGTGGTTCCCGCTGCCGGCGGCGAATGGGATGAGCGTGTTCATCGATCTGTTGGGCGATACCTTTACACACATGATGCTCTACGCCGCGCCATTTATTGCAGCGTTGCTGTTGCTGGAGTTCGGTATTGCGCTGCTGGGGGTCTACAGCCAACAGTTACAAGTGAGTACGCTGGCGCCACCGGTCAAGAGCCTGGCGGGGATTGGTATTCTCCTGCTCTACTTTGCGCTGTTGCAGGACTTGATCGTCGGCCGCATGGGGCTATTGGGCGATCTTAAACATTCACTGAGGCTATTGATCAAGGTCGCTATCCCATGAGCGACTCCGGCGAAAAGAAGCACCCGGCGTCAGCCAAGAAACTGCGTGACCAACGCAAGAAAGGCCAGGTCGCCCAAAGCCAGGATGTGGCGAAGCTGTTGGCGTTGACGGCCATCAGCGAAATTGCCTTGTTCACCGCCGAGACCAGCCTGCAACGCTTCCAGCAATTGATGCTGCTGCCGATGTCACGCTTGAACCAGCCCTTTGTGCGAGCGTTGGAGGAAGTGCTGCTTGAAGGGATGGTGGTGTTTTTCTCATTCGCCTTGCTGATGGCCGGGGTGGCGATTGCCGCCAAGCTGATCAGCAGTTGGATGCAGTTCGGGATGCTGTTTGCACCAGAGACCCTGAAGCTGGATTTCAATCGCCTCAACCCGATCAGTCAGGTCAAGCAAATGTTCTCTGCCCAACAGTTGATGAACCTGCTGATGAGCATCGTGAAAGCCTGTCTTATCGCCTTGATTCTGTATGTAGTGATCTGGCCGTCATTGGGCACTCTGATCAACCTGGCCACCAGTGATTTGCAAAGCTATATCCTGGCGTTGATCGCCCTGTTTCGTCACCTGCTGCATGTTTGCCTCGGCATGCTGCTGGTATTGGCGCTTGTTGACCTGATCATGGTGAAGCACTTTTTCGCCAAACGCATGCGAATGACCCAGGTCGAGGTGGTCAAAGAGTACAAGGACATGGAGGGCGACCCCCACGTCAAGGGTCAGCGGCGTTCGCTGGCGTATCAATTGGCTAATGAAGAACCCAAGGTCAAGCTTCCAAAGCTGGAAGAGTCCGACATGCTGGTGGTCAACCCGACGCACTTTGCTGTTGCCTTGTATTACCGGCCCGGTAAAACACCGCTGCCCTTGCTGGTCAGCAAGGGCACGGATGACGAGGCCCGCAAACTGATCCAGCGCGCCAAGGCAGCTGACGTGCCAGTGATCCAATGTGTGTGGCTGGCCCGCACGCTCTACACGAAAAAACTGGGAGCAAGCATCCCCCGCGAGACCCTGCAGGCGGTAGCAGTGATTTATCGCACCTTGCGCGAACTCGATGATGAAGCCAAGCGTGAAACCCTGGAACTGCCTGAGCTTGAGCAGCGTTGATCAGCGGTCCAAGACTTGCAGGTTCGCCAGTGAAAGCATCCGGCTGAGGATTCTGTCCAGCGTGCTGTGGGTTGCTGGCAGTGCGTGCCAGATCACCAGTGCGTCCTGGGCATCGAGGTAAATAAAACACCCATCGAATGCCAGCGCTTGCTCAAGGCGTCGTTCTAGAATTCGTTGTTGTTGCCCGGTCTGTAACGCTTCGCGAGCGACTTGCAGGGCAATACCCGGGCGGTTTCCGGCGCGCAGCGCGCACACCTGGATACCGGGTGCGAGGGACAGGCGAGTGGCAGGGCCACTCACCAGATTGTCCAGAAACGCCTGGCGTTGATCGTCGGGCATTTCCGGGCGCCTCATCGTTGCAGTGACACTGTCTGGTAGTCCGGGCGCTCGCCGGCGGGACCAGGCTCGACGCGCATCTGTGGCGGCCACCAGATCACCATCTTGTCCGTGGTCGATTGCGGGCGTGAGCACGAATCACCCTTGCAGGTGGGCGTACAGCCGCTGACGAGCAATGCTATGCCGATCGAGATGACGCATAACGGTCTGTGTTTCATGGCAGGGCCTTCTGAGCAGGAGTGATCAAGGACGGGCGGGGCACGCTGAGGTGTTCATCCTTCACCACCGGACGCATGGCGATAAACACCTCGGCTTCTTCACCTGGCTTGAGCCAGGCACGCGGCCACACGGTGACTGCCAGGGTCTGCGAGTTGCTGCACTCTTTCTCGTCGATACGGACGTTGCGGTTGAACTGGTTGCGCAATACCACGACCGCCACGTTGTACTCCGGGCCTGCGTACCACTGGCTGCGCTCGGTGTTCAATGACAGCAGGTTACGGGTGCTGCATAAGGTGTTCAGCCCCAAAGGCATGGGTGCTGCCTTGAAAGCCTTGGGGACTTCCCCACTGACCAGATGCGCCAGGGTGGTGGTAATGTCACTGCGTTTTATGACGGGCTGATGGGGAGAGTACCGTCGTGCCAGCGGGGCTAAGGCCGCCTGCAACTCGGCCTGATCGGCTTGCGGTAAGTAGCGCGACGGATCGTCCTGGTCGCCGATGACGCGCGGGGTGAGGATGAACAGGCGTTCACGGCGATTGTTCTGGCGTTCGGTCGAGGAAAACAGTGCCTTGCCCAACAGTGGGATATCGCCCAGCAGAGGAATCTTTCTCTGCTTGTCGGTACTTTCAGTGACATGGAACCCGCCAACCACGAGCGAACGTTTTTCTGCCATTACCGCTTGGGTGCTGACCTTGCCCCGGCGTACATCAAGGTGATTGGGGTCAGCGTTGCTCTCGTCGAAGTTGCCATCTTCGATGTCCACTGCCAAATGGATCTGGTGGCCGCCGCGACTGGTGGTAACCCTGGGGACCACCTGGAAACTGGTGCCCACGGTGACGGGCAAAATGGATGCGTATTCACTGCCGGGAGTGAGGTACTGGGTGCGGTTGAAGTCGATTACTGCTGGTTGGTTTTCCAGCGTAAGCACTGAAGGGTTCGAGACCATGGTTGCCAGTCCCTTTTCTTCCAGTGCGCGAATATCGGCATAGAAACGATCGCGGTTTTCAATCGACAGCTGCGACGAGGTGCCGGGTGCCATGTTGACACCACCCCGGAAGCGGCTGTTCTGGAACCCCCAGTTCACCCCGAACTCACGCAACTGCGTACGCTCGATGTCGAGAATGATCGCGTCGATTTCGATCAGCTTGCGCGCGACGTCGAGCTGGTTGATCAGCTCGCGGTACATGGCTTGGCGTTCAGGCAAGTCATAGATCAGCACGGCGTTATTGCGCACATCGGCTTCGACGCGGATTCGGCTTGCAGATGTCGGTGCGCGCGCGGTCATTGTCGGGCTGGGATCCAACTGCCCGGTATTGCCATTTGCGCCGAGCATCTGGCCCAACAGCGGGTTGGTCAACCGGGGCAGGTTGGGTGTCAGGAGAACGGGTTGGGGGGCGGGTGGTTGGCTCAGCCCCGCCAGCGTAGACGTAGAGCGAGGCTCCAGCAGGCTACGCAGAATACTGGCAACTCCGGGAATGATGAGTTTTTCGCCGCGATAATCCAGCGCGCGGTCCGCGGCATTGGCGAATTTCAGCGGGTAACTCAGCACGCTCTGTTTTTCATCGGTTGAGCGGCGTTTACTGCTGAACTGCTTGACCTGTTCGATATAGGTTTTGGGGCCGGAGACGAGCACGACACCGTCTTCCGGCAACTCGCCCCAACCGAAACGGCTGTCGAGTAGCCCGATGTCGGTCAGTGCCTGCTTAAGGTCGGAAATCGTCTCGGAGGAGACTTCCAGGCGCTCAGACTGCTGCTGGTCCAGCGTGCTGATGAACAGAGTGTTGTTGTACAGATACCACTGGAAGCGATGCTCAACCCCCAGCCGGTCCAGCATCGACTGCGGCGTATTCGCGCGGATTTTGCCGTTGACGTTGCCTTCCAGCAGGCCCTCGATCTGCAGTTTGGTGCCGAAGGTCTGGGCGAAATCTTCGAGTACGTCCCGAAGAGGCTTGTGCTCGGCCTCATAGGCATAGGCGGTGTTTTTCCATTCCGGGGGGATGGCAGCGAAGGCGTTTCCAGTGGGGGCAAGCAACCAGGGCAGTATCAACAGGCCGCGCCAGTACGGTGTTCTTGAGCGTTTCTCGCGCAGGTGCAGGAGCAAGCTTAAGTGCTTGTCAGTCTTGTTATCCATTTAGGATTCTCTTTCTAAAGTGCCAGCGAGCGTAGCGGTGAGGGAGGGCGTTTGAGGTGCTGCTTAACCTGGCGCGCGACAACCGCGCGCCAGGTGTCGCGTTGGTTGAGCAGTTGTTCGATGGTATTGAGCAGAAGGTGCGTCTGGTGTTTGTCCGGTATGCACTGAGCCAGCCACAGCGCACCGGTGACCGAAGCTTGGGCGAGCGCACCCTGAAAATGATTGAGGCTGACTTCCCCTAGTCTCATCCACGTTTCCAAGGGGAACTGGGCGGGGCAGTGCGGCGTCAGTTGCACGTTTAGCTGAAAGGATCCGAATTGACGCCGCAGGATGATTTCGTCGTCGCCTTCGAACAGCGACAGTTGCTCTTCATGACTACCCAACCAGCGAGTGATCAGTTCATCCACTTTACTGGACGCCGTCGAGCGCAGTTTTGAGTAGCATGTGTTCGGCGCGGACGTGCTCGTTGTAGGCAAACATGGACAGGCGCTGGGACTTGGCCTGTTCAAAAAAAGCGACGTCTGTGTCCAGGGTGTCCGGACTCTTCAAAAGTTTATCCAACCGACTAGATTCAAGATCGGCATGTTTTGACAGTCTGCTTCTCAGGTTCCCGGAGGTTTCCATAAATATAATCTCATGGTGTGTTCCTGCTATGTGGCACTCAAGATGCCACCAGTTCCATCTGCCACTAGCACATTGAAATATCGTCCGCTCAAGGCTTGGGAGTCGACGGTGGGGTTTCCTGTATCAGCAGCATGTCGCGCAGGGTGTGCCAGTCGATGTGGAAGTCGCCCTCCGTTGTTTCCAATACCAATGCCTGGGGCTTGACTCTTTCATCAGGCCGTACGGCCCAGAGCGTTATGTCCAACGCAGCGAGGCTGCATTCAAGATCCTCTCGCTCAGGGGGATGGCACAGCAGGCTGGCGTGGATCGATGGGAGTTGGTTGGCTGTCAATTGTTTGATCAAGGCGGTAAGGCGTTTTGCAGGCGGCACCTCCTCTAACAAATGGCAAAAGGCTTCGTTGGTGATTGCAGTTGCATAACGCTCCAGTTGCTCGCACATGATGAGCCGCTGATGTTCCCACTGTCCCAGCACGCGATCTGCCCGTCGCCAGAACTCCAGGTTTGCCTGTTCATGGAAGGTGTCACGCTGCTGTACGGCCTCACTCACCAGGTGATCAGCCTGTACCTTCGCACGTTCTACCAGTTCGTAGGCTTGGGTACTCTGGCTGAGTATTTCTCGCTTTATCAGGACGTGGGCCAGATCAGAGGCCTTTTCATATAACTCAATCTTGCGTCGGCATAGCATGTTCGTGCCTTGTTTTATGAGCTCGGAAAATCTTCGTCATTGGGTGATATGACTCGCCAGACCAGTGCTTTCCAGAGCGTATCCAGTCGCCCACGTGTGTCTTCGAGTGCAAGCTGTTGGTATTCCAGCCGTCGCACACGCTGTGGGGGGAATCGCAGTCGAAGGCGCTGCCAAACGGTGGGCTCTACCCAGGCCTGCAACAGATGCAGGGGGTCTGCGTCGCCAGGTAGCAGGGCTTCCACGGTTATTGCTTTGGAGAGGCGTAAGCACCATAAATGCTGGGCGTCGCTGACGGCTCCATCGACGGGCCGATGGCAAATATGACCCAACAGCGCCAGCATCTGCTGGAGTTGCTCTGCTGATGCGAGTGCCAGTTGCAGAACCGCGCCTTGTGGCGGTAATGGGAGGCAGGGGGCGATGTTCAAGGCCACACTGGCCCGCGAGTGCTGAGCACGCCAGAGATCATCGAGCCCGATGCATTGGCTAAGTTCGTCCCATTCTTCATGGGCCTGGCGCCATGGGGAAAACCACCATTGAGCCCACGCCAGTGCCTCATTCGTCACGTTCTGTGGTCTTGCTTGCTTTCGCCAGCAAACTTTGCCGGTGTCTATGCCAAATCACTGCAGCCAGTATCCCAAGCACGCTGCCGATGAATGTCAGTGACGTAGTCACACGCCAAAACGTCAGGTCATTTTCGGGAAGCAGAAACGGGCCGAAGTAGCTCAGCCGTTGCTGCTCTTGATAAGCCGCTGCAGGTACAAAAATTACGCTCAGCTTTCGTGAGTTATCGACTTCTGTCGTCATGCCGGGGATGCTGCTGGCAACCATCCGGCGTACACGCCCCCGGATGTTGTCGGGTTCAAGTCTCGGGTCGTGTTTGATAAACACTGAAGCAGATGCCGGTTGAACAGGTTCTCCCGGTGCGACACGCTCGGGCAGTACGACGTGTACCCGGGCGACGATGACGCCATCGATTTTAGAGAGGGTGGCTTCCAGCTCTTGGGACAGGGCATAAATGTAGCGAGCGCGCTCCTCCATCGGAGTGGAGATAACGCCTTCCTTGCGGAAAGTGTCTCCCATTGTGGCGCGAGCCATCCGGGGTAGTCCTGCGGCCTCCAGTGTGCGAACAGCACGGCTGATGTCGCTGGCATTGACGATAACAACATCTCCGTCTTTGGCTGGGACTTTTCGAG
Source organism: Pseudomonas sp. AC112 (assembly GCF_979253545.1). Lineage (NCBI taxonomy): Bacteria > Pseudomonadati > Pseudomonadota > Gammaproteobacteria > Pseudomonadales > Pseudomonadaceae > Pseudomonas > Pseudomonas sp. AC112. The sequence goes on along the minus strand of NZ_CEEDCM010000001.1, from coordinate 1,393,302 downwards.
CGCGTATATGTTTGTCCGCCAGTTCCGCGATGACCTCGTTGGCTTCCTGTTCGGAAAGTTGTCGACGCAGTTCAACGCTATCAGAACACCCTGCGAGCAGTACTACCAATGATAAAGCCAGCCCTGTGGCCAGAGAGTGAATCATGTTCACCTACTGCAAATTGCCGATTTTGTCGATGAGCTGCGCGCCTTTGCCTACGCTCTTTACCAGCACTTGTGTCGTTATCATTGTGTCTGAAAGGTGAGAGGCGTAGTTAAGCCGAGCCTTTTCGTCGAATTGAGAGTTGAAGGCTTTCAGGCTATTTTTCATTGATTTTGTCGATTTTTCCAACGGCCGCAGTGCGTCAGCCAATACGCCTGTGGTTGATGTTGGGATGTTGTGCCTGGTTGAAGGTCCCAGCTGTGAAGAAAAGAAATTCACGTCTTCGTTTGGGTGTGGCGTACTGCCCTGAGTCGGATTCATGGTAGGGCGAGGTGAATGACCCAGCTGAAGTGAGCTTTCTATTTCCATATCGTACCTCGGGCGAGAAAAACTAAAAGGCCGCCCTCGTCCGTAAACGTGGGCGGTTGTTCGATCAACGTATGGCGTCGATGTTCTTTTTCTGCTCACTAATCTTGTACGCTTCAATGCTTTCTTTCAGTGACTCACGTAGCTCTACTTTCCTTATAGCCTTGAGATCTGCGTTCTCTTCACCGCCGATGCCGCCACCGTCGTAATTGGAATAAATTGGGTTGTAGGGTGGTGTGTAACCAATATTGGACATAGGATCACTCCGTTATTGAAAAAAGATCTGGATGTTTGGTCTATTGATATTAGATGCGTATTGAGTGCACCAGATATTAGACTCACAGCTTGAGTGGCGATGATGCGTAAAGAGGTTCCGGTAGTGACGTTGATGATTGTTTCAAGGTGTTTCTTTGTTGGGTGTTGGGAATCCGTCGGCTGATATTTCCAATAGTTTCATGCGGTAGTAAAGCGTGCGCTTGGCCATGCCCAGTTCCTCAGCGCTCCCATCCACGCACTGAGCGTGACGGCGCAATGACTCCTCGATTAATACTTTTTCGATTTGCTGCAAACGCTGTTTCAAGTTTTTTTCGTTATCGGATGAGTCTGTCTTAGAGGCGGACGAGAAAGGGGGAAGCCCCAGCACAAATCGCTTTACTGTGGATCGCAATTCGCGCGCGTTGCCCCGCCAAGGGTGGCATAAAAGCTGCTGGACAAGCGCTTCCGAAGGGCGCTTTGCTGCGCAACGGAAGTATTCCGCCTCCTGTCCAACCATCTTGAGAAATAAAGGTATGATCCGCTCGCGGCGGTTGCGCAGTGCGGGGAGATGAATGCTGACGACGCTCAGGCGAAAGTAAAGGTCTCGCCTGAAAGCGCCTTGTTCAACCATTTCATAAAGTGATTGCTGGGCGGAAGCGATGACGCGCATATCCACGGGAATGAACCGTGTCGAGCCTAATCGCTCAACGCCTCGGGACTCCAGCACACGTAGCAACTTGGCTTGTAACGCGAGCGGCATGCTGTCGATTTCATCCAGGTAAAGTGTGCCCAAGTGCGAGGCCTCGATAAAACCCGACCGCGATTGCACAGCACCGGTATAGGCTCCCGTATTGACGCCGAACAATTGGCTTTCAGCAAGGCTCTCCGGAATAGCCGCGCAGTTCACCGCGACAAAGTTTCCACGTCGTCCGGATAAATTGTGAATTCGCAGGGCTAAGGTGTCTTTACCTGTACCGGTTTCCCCAAGTAACAGAATATCGATATTGCGTGTAGCCGTAGCGTTGAGTGTGCTTTCAATATCGGGATCCTCAAGGTGCGGCGTATCCGTTTCATATCCATGATGATAGGAGTCCGACATAGTTGCTGTTACTCCGCTGACATTTCAAGGCGCTGTCGTAATTGCCATTTAGTAGAACGCAATTTTTTGACGCTGTCATCGTGTGCACGGGCAAGATGCCGGGTATTGTAGTGTAGGAAAATTTGTTTATTTTAGATTTTCAGTTGTTTGGAATATTGTTGAGTCAGTGAGTCGCTTGTATGTAGGATAAAGTTTGTATTTAACATGATTCATAAAATCACACACACAAAAAAGCCGACGCAGAGCATCGGCTTATAGGTGTTGCACTAGCGTTTAAACGTTGAAGCGGAAATGCATCACATCGCCATCTTTCACGATATATTCCTTGCCTTCCAAACGCCACTTACCGGCTTCCTTGGTGCCGGCTTCACCCTTGTACTGGATGAAGTCGTTGTAGGCGATCACTTCGGCGCGGATAAAGCCTTTTTCGAAGTCGGTGTGGATTACACCCGCAGCCTGAGGCGCGGTGGCGCCGACTTTGACGGTCCAGGCGCGGACTTCTTCGACACCGGCGGTGAAGTAGGTCTGCAGGTTGAGCATTTCATAGCCGGCGCGGATCACGCGGTTCAGGCCAGGTTCGGTCAGGCCCAGGGCCTCAAGGAACATGTCCTTTTCTTCGCCGTCATCAAGCTCGGCGATTTCGGCTTCGATCTTGTTGCACACCGGAACCACGATAGCGCCTTCTTCGTCGGCGATGGCCTTGACCACGTCCAGCAGCGGGTTGTTCTCGAAGCCGTCTTCAGCGACGTTGGCGATGTACATCACAGGCTTGGTGGTCAGCAGGTGGAAGCCTTTGATCACGGCCTTCTCGTCAGCGCCCATGTTCTTCATCAGGCTGCGTGCCGGCTTGCCTTCGGTGAAGTGAGCAATCAACTGCTCCAGCAGGCCTTTCTGGACCACAGCGTCCTTGTCACCACCCTTGGCGTTACGCGCGACTTTCTGCAGTTGCTTCTCGCAGCTGTCGAGGTCGGCGAAGATCAGTTCAAGGTCGATGATCTCGATGTCGCGTTTCGGGTCGACGCTATTGGAAACGTGGATCACGTTCTCGTCTTCAAAGCAGCGGACCACGTGGGCAATGGCATCGGTCTCGCGGATGTTGGCCAGGAACTTGTTGCCCAGGCCCTCACCTTTCGAGGCGCCGGCTACCAGGCCAGCGATGTCGACGAACTCCATGGTGGTCGGCAGGATGCGCTTGGGGTTGACGATGGCCGCCAGGGCTTCCAGGCGCGGATCGGGCATAGGCACGATGCCGCTGTTGGGCTCGATGGTGCAGAAGGGGAAGTTCTCCGCTGCGATACCGGACTTGGTCAGGGCGTTGAACAGGGTGGATTTGCCGACGTTGGGCAGGCCGACGATGCCGCAATTGAATCCCATGGTGTTTCCCCTCGGTAAGAGTCAGGCCTTCTGGCTGTGCAGGTTTTTCATCGCGCGGTTCCATTCACCGGCGAAGATATCCGGCAGCACGCCGAGGGCAAAGTCGATGCTTGCATCGAGTTTTTCCTGTTCGGCGCGTGGCGCACGACCCAGGACGAAATTTGAAACCATACTGGCAACGCCTGGGTGGCCAATGCCGAGCCGCAGACGGTAGAAATTATTCTGATTGCCCAATTGCGCAATGATGTCGCGCAAGCCGTTGTGCCCGCCATGCCCGCCGCCCAGCTTGAGCTTGGCAACGCCGGGTGGCAGGTCCAGTTCGTCATGGGCCACCAGGATTTCCTCGGGTTTGATCCGGAAGAAACCCGCAAGCGCCGCGACAGCCTGGCCGCTGCGGTTCATATAGGTGGTGGGAATCAGCAGACGAACATCCTGACCCTGATGCGAGAAGCGTCCGGTCAGGCCAAAATATTTGCGATCGGCCACCAGGTTCACACCTTGGGCGTGGGCGATGCGCTCAACAAAAAGGGCCCCCGCGTTATGCCGGGTCTGTTCGTATTCGGCGCCTGGATTTCCCAGGCCAACGATCAGTTTAATGGCAGTCACGACAGGGGCCCTTCCTTTGGAGTTGTGGATAACATCGCCAGACCAGAGTGCGGCGAAAGTGGTCAACACTACATCATTTACTCAAGAGTAAACGTCGCGTTATCGCCCGCTTTCTCGCTACGTTTCGGTCCGCGATGTTTCCTCAAGCTCCGGCAATACAGAGTGAATTACTCTGCAGCGCCTTCTTCTTCAGCTTCTGGAGCAACGCGTGGAGCGTGAACGTTGGCAACAGCTTTGTCATCACCGTGAGCCAGTGCGACAAACTCAACGCCTTTAGGTGCCTTGAGGTCGGACAGGTGAACGATAGCGCCGATTTCCAGAGCCGACAGGTCGACTTCGATGAACTCAGGCAGGTCTTTCGGCAGGCAGGTCACTTCGATTTCGTTCAGGACGTGCGAGATCTCGCCGCCTTTCTTGACCGGAGCTTCTTCACCAACAAAGTGCACAGGCACGATGGCGGTCAGTTTCTGGCCAGCTACAACGCGAACGAAGTCAGCGTGCATGATGAACTGCTTGGACGGGTGACGCTGCATCGCTTTAACGATGACGTTCTGCTTGGCGCCGTCGACGTTCAGCTCGATAACGTGGCTGTAGGCAGCCTCGTTTTCGAACAGCTTGGCGATTTCCTTGGCCAGGATGGTCACGGATTCAGCAGCTTTGTTACCACCGTATACAACGGCTGGGATGTTGGCGGCGTGACGCAGGCGGCGGCTCGCACCTTTCCCCAGGTCAGTACGCGCTTGGGCGTTCAGAGTAAAGTCGTTCATGTTGTATCTCCAAAATAGCCATCATCGAGCGGCGTTTGCGACCAGCGCCAGACTCGACATGGGCAAAAAAGCCCCGCCCCAACAGAATGTCGGGGCGGGGCGCTTTTCGTCAGTGGGATGTACCGAAGGTTTGACCCTTAACGGAACATCGCGCTGATCGATTCTTCATTGCTGATGCGGCGAACCGCTTCGGCAACAACCGGTGCGATATCCAGTTGACGGATACGCGAACAGGCTTGAGCAGCAGCGGACAGCGGGATGGTGTTGGTCACCACCAGTTCGTCCAGCATTGAATTCTCGATGTTCTCGATCGCTCGGCCAGACAGCACAGGGTGTGTGCAGTAGGCGAAGACTTTAGCGGCACCGTGCTCTTTCAAGGCTTTCGCCGCGTGGCACAGGGTGCCGGCGGTGTCGACCATGTCATCAACCAGAATACAGGTACGCCCTTCGACATCACCGATGATATGCATCACTTCAGAGTGATTGGCTTTCTCACGGCGTTTGTCGATGATCCCGAGGTCCACGCCCAGGGATTTGGCAACAGCCCGTGCACGCACGACGCCACCAATGTCCGGGGACACGATCATCAGGTTTTCAAAGCGCTGGTCCTCGATGTCATCCACCAATACTGGGGAGCCGTAGATGTTATCTACCGGAATATCGAAGAACCCCTGGATTTGGTCAGCGTGCAGGTCAACCGTGAGAACACGGTCAATGCCTACCACGGTGAGCATGTCAGCCACGACTTTCGCGCTGATAGCCACACGTGCGGAACGCGGACGGCGATCCTGACGGGCATAACCAAAGTAAGGGATTACAGCTGTGATTCGAGTCGCTGAGGAGCGGCGGAAGGCATCAGCCATCACGACGAGTTCCATCAGGTTATCGTTGGTCGGAGCGCAAGTCGGCTGAATAATGAAGACGTCTTTACCGCGAACGTTTTCATTGATCTCGGCTGTAATTTCGCCGTCGGAAAACTTACCGACAGAGATGTCACCGAGAGGGATATGCAGCTGACGTACGACACGCCGAGCCAGATCGGGGTTAGCATTCCCCGTAAAGACCATCATCTTGGACACGCGCAGTACCTAGAGGCTGAGGGTAACCTGGATGAGTATAGAAAATGGCAGGGGCGGCTGGATTCGAACCAACGCATGGCAGGATCAAAACCTGCTGCCTTACCGCTTGGCGACGCCCCTGTATCTGTTGCAACGAGTGCCTAACACTCGGTTCCTTTAGAGCAGACTTTGCAGCTTGCGATGCAACATCGAAACGTTGCTTCCCTTTGCTACAAACCCTGTAAGGGTCTCTGTAAGAAGGGCCGAGACTTTATCAGCTTCAGCTTTGCTTGGGAAGCCCCCAAACACACAACTTCCAGTGCCGGTTAATTTTGCTTCGGTAAATTTACCTAACAAATTCAAAGCGTTACGTACCTCTGGATAACGCCTTGCTACAACCGGTAAGCAGTCATTTCGACTGTTTCCCTTGGGAACGGGGCGCACTTTAATGGGAGGAGAGTTACGTGTCAACAGTGGATCTGAAAAAATTTCTGCTGTACTTACAGATACTTGCGGAACAAGCACGACATACCACGGCTCTTCGGGGTATTCCGGGCTGAGTTTCTCCCCCACGCCCTCGGCAAAAGCCGCGTGCCCACGCACGAAAACCGGGACGTCGGCCCCCAGCGTCAGGCCCAGGGCCGCAAGGCGATCGTCATCCCAGCCCAGTTGCCACAAGTGGTTCAGCCCGAGCAATGTGGTCGCGGCATTTGAACTGCCGCCACCGATACCACCGCCCATGGGCAGGATTTTATCGATCCAGATATCGATGCCGAGCGTGCAACCGGAGTGCTCCTGAAGTTTTTTCGCCGCCTTCACGATCAGGTTGCTGTCGTGAGGGACACCTTCGAAGTCGGTATGCAGCTTGATGACGCCATCGTCGCGTACGGCGAATGTCAACTCATCGCCGTAGTCGAGAAATTGAAACAGCGTCTGCAGCTCGTGGTAACCGTCTTCACGGCGTCCCAGGATGTGCAGCATCAGATTGAGTTTGGCCGGGGAGGGCAGGGTCAATGTTTGTACGGACACGTTATTGCCCCAGTTTGCGCGGTTGCCAGTCCTTGATCACCAGCGTGACATCAAGGTCGGGGCCATGCAGCTTGATACGTTCAGGCAGCCAATACCCGCTTTGTTCCACATAGCTCAAATATTCCACCTGCCAGCCATCCTGCTCCAGGGTGGCCAGGCGGCTGTCGCCATTAAGGCTCAGGCGACTCTTGCTGTCAGGTGCGGGCAAGCCACGTACCCACCAGACCAAGTGAGACACCGGCAGCTTCCAGCCAATCTGTTGTTCCAGCAGCTCTTCCGGGGAGGTGGCTTCGTAGCGGCCTTGGTTGGCCACCTCAAGGCTCACTTGCCCCGGTCGGCCCGTCAGGCGGGCTGCGCCGCGACCGAGCGGGCCGGAGAGGCGAATGTCGTAATAATCCTGGCGTTGCAGCCAGAACAAGGTGCCACTGCCGGAGTCTTTCGGCGCACGTACACCGACTTTGCCTTCGATCTGCCAGCCATCGATGCTGCTGAGCTGGTCCTTGTGTTGCTTCCATTGCGCCGGGTTGCCCTGGCCCTCAACGGATTCACGGGCGCCGAAGCCCGCGCAACCGGCGAGCAAGGCGATGAAGCTGAAAACAATGAGGTGGCGCAAGAACATAGGCTTAAAGGGTCTCGGAGCCGGTCAGGCGTTTGATGGTGCCGCGCAGGACGGGGCTTTCGGGTTGTTCCTTGAGGAATTTTTCCCAGATCTGACGTGCTTCGCGCTGCTTGCCATTGGCCCACAGCACTTCACCCAGGTGGGCGGCGACTTCCTGGTCCGGGAAGCGCTCCAGTGCCTGGCGCAGCAAGCGTTCGGCTTCGTCCAGGTTGCCCAGGCGGTAATTCACCCAGCCGAGGCTGTCGAGTACGGCCGGGTCTTCCGGGTTGAGCTTGTGGGCTTGCTCGATCAGCACCTTGGCTTCGTCGTAGCGCGTGGTGCGGTCGGACAGGGTGTAGCCCAAGGCGTTGAGGGCCATGGCATTGTCGGGGTCGCGCTTGATGATCAGGCGCAGGTCTTTTTCCATCTGCGCCAGGTCATTGCGTTTTTCCGCCTGCATGGCGCGGGTGTACAGCAGGTTCAAATCATCGGGGAACTGCAGCAAGGCTTGTTGCAGCAGTTTCCACGCCCGCTCGCCCTGATTGTTGGCCGACAGGGTTTCGGCCTGGATCAGGTACAGCTGAATCGCGTAGTCCGGTTCGGCATCGCGCGCGGCGGCCAGGCGTTTTTCCGCCTCGTCGGTACGGCCATTGCTCATCAGGATATCGGCCTGGCGCAATTGGGCTGGCAGGTAGTCATTGCCGGGGCCGACCTGGGCGTATTCAAGCAGGGCAGCTTGCGGGTCGTTACGCTCTTCGGCGATGCGGCCGAGATTCAAGTGCGCCGAATCCACGTGGCTCTCACGCTGGATCAGCTCTTCCAGGTAGCCCTTGGCCTCGTCCCAGGCTTTGGCTTCGAGGCACACCAGCGCCAGGGAGTAACGCAATTCGTCGTCATCCGGGTATTGCTGGACCAGGTTGGCGAACTGCACTTTGGCGTCCTCCATGCGGTCCTGTTCCACCAGCATGCGCGCGTAAGTAAGGCGCAGGCGCTTGTCGTCCGGATATTTCTTGATGCTTTTTTCCAACAGCGGAATCGCTTCCTTGCCGCGGTTGAGGTTTTGCAGCAGGCGAGCGCGCAACAGGATCGGGGCGATTTCGCCCTCTTCCGGCGGATTCTGCTCCAGCAGCTTCAACGCCGCGTCGGCTTCGTCATCCTGTTGCAGCAGCAATGCCTTGCCGAAAATCAGCTGGCTGTTCTTCGGATGTTTCTGCAGCAGGCGGTCGAAACTTTTCATCAGGCCATTGCGGGTGTCCTGGTCGGTGTCGGCAGCCGACAGCGCGAGGAAGTCGAAATGGGTGTCGCCCTTGCCCTGCAGGACTTTCTCCATATAGACCATGGAGTCGTCATAACGCCCGGCGCGTGCCAGTTGAATGGCTGCCGCCCGTTGTGCTTCCAGGTCGTCCGGGGCGTTTTTTGCCCAGATCAGCGACGTGTCCAGCGCAGCCTGGTCAGCGCCCAGGTATTCGGCGATGCGGAAGGCCCGCTCGGAAATGCCTGGATCCTGGGTGTTGATCGCCTGGGTCACGTAGTTATCCAGCGCAATGTCGAAGCGATTGCGTTGGCCGGCCAGCTCTGCGGTCAGCAGGCTGTACACCGTTTCTTCCGTGAACGAGGAATAAACCTTGGGCTTTTCAGGGGCTGGGGTGCTGTCTTCCACCGGGGGGGTACCGTCCGGCGACACGGGTGCCATGGCCTGGCAGCCGCTGAGGAAGACAAAAGCAAGGAGCAACGCGGAAGATCTATTCATATAGGAAGAGGACGACTAACCTGCGGTCGGATCATCATGACACAAGCCTTCGGCCAAACATAACCGAGACTCAATGGGTGCCTTTATAGACACAAGGCATTAGGACAATAGACGACGGTGGTTGTTCTGAATCTTTCGAAGTAGGACAATTGTCGGCTTCCCGACATCATCAGCGATATTGAATGGCCTTCCTCGCACTCGGTATTAACCACAAGACTGCCTCCGTAGACGTGCGCGAGCGCGTGGCGTTTACGCCAGAGCAGTTGGTTGAGGCCTTGCAGCAGCTCTGCCGGCTCACCGACAGTCGCGAAGCTGCGATCCTTTCGACCTGCAATCGCAGCGAGCTTTATATAGAGCAGGAACATCTTTCAGCGGATGTCGTGCTGCGCTGGCTGGCCGATTACCACCATTTAGACCTCGACGACCTGCGCGCGAGCGCTTATGTGCATGAAGAGGATGCGGCAGTTCGTCACATGATGCGTGTGGCTGCCGGGCTCGATTCGCTGGTGTTGGGCGAGCCGCAGATCCTCGGCCAGATGAAGTCCGCCTACGCCGTAGCGCGGGAGGCCGGCACCGTTGGCCCGCTGCTGGGCCGGCTGTTCCAGGCCACGTTCAATTCCGCCAAGCAAGTGCGCACCGACACCGCCATCGGCGAAAACCCGGTGTCCGTGGCATTTGCCGCGGTCAGCCTGGCCAAGCAGATTTTCAGTGACTTGCAACGCAGCCAGGCCCTGCTGATCGGCGCAGGCGAGACCATTACCCTGGTCGCCCGTCACCTGCATGACCTGGGGGTGAAGCGTATCGTCGTTGCCAACCGCACCCTGGAACGTGCCAGCATCCTCGCTGAACAGTTCGGTGCGCATGCCGTATTGTTGTCGGATATCCCGGCCGAGCTGGTGCGCAGCGATATCGTCATCAGCTCCACCGCCAGCCAGTTGCCGATCTTGGGCAAGGGCGCGGTTGAGAGTGCATTGAAACTGCGCAAGCACAAACCTATCTTCATGGTAGACATCGCCGTTCCCCGGGATATCGAGCCAGAAGTCGGCGAGTTGGACGACGTTTACCTCTATAGCGTCGACGATTTGCACGAAGTGGTCGCCGAAAACCTCAAGAGCCGCCAGGGTGCCGCCCAGGCCGCCGAGGAAATGGTCAGCACCGGTGCCGAAGATTTCATGGTGCGCCTGCGTGAGTTGGCGGCGGTGGACGTGCTCAAGGCGTATCGTCAGCAAGGCGAGCGCCTGCGCGACGAGGAGCTGATCAAGGCCCAGCGCTTGCTGGCCAACGGTAGCAGCGCCGAGGAAGTGTTGATGCAACTGGCGCGTGGCCTCACTAACAAATTGCTCCACGCACCCAGCGTACAATTAAAAAAGCTTACCGCCGAAGGCCGCCTCGATGCGCTGGCCATGGCCCAGGAACTCTTTGCCCTCGGTGAGGGCGCGTCAGAAAGCTCTTCGGATAAAAAACCGCAATGAAAGCGTCACTGCTCAATAAACTGGACGTGCTCCAGGACCGTTTCGAAGAACTGACCGCCTTGCTTGGCGACGGCGAGGTCATCTCCGATCAGGCCAAGTTCCGCGCCTATTCCAAGGAATACGCCGAAGTTGAGCCGATTGTAGCCACCTACAAGCACCTGACCAAAGTGCAGGCCGACCTCGAAGGCGCCCAGGCGCTGCTCAAGGACAGCGACCCGGACATGCGCGAAATGGCCGTGGAAGAAGTCCGCGAAGCCAAGGAAAAACTGGCCGAGCTGGAAGGCGACCTGCAGCGCATGTTGCTGCCCAAGGATCCGAATGACGGGCGCAACGTGTTCCTCGAAATCCGTGCCGGCACCGGCGGTGACGAGGCTGCGATCTTCTCCGGCGACCTGTTCCGCATGTATTCGCGCTATGCCGAACGTCGCGGTTGGCGTGTGGAGATCCTGTCCGAGAATGAAGGCGAGCACGGCGGCTATAAAGAAGTCATCGCGCGGGTCGAAGGCGATAACGTCTATGGCAAGCTCAAGTTCGAATCCGGCGCGCACCGCGTACAACGCGTCCCGGCCACTGAATCCCAAGGCCGTATCCACACCTCGGCGTGTACTGTCGCGGTGTTGCCCGAGCCGGACGAACAGGAAGCCATCGAGATCAACCCGGCCGACTTGCGCGTCGACACCTACCGCTCGTCGGGCGCGGGTGGTCAGCACGTCAACAAGACCGACTCGGCGATCCGCATCACTCACTTACCCTCGGGCATCGTGGTGGAGTGCCAGGAAGAACGTTCCCAGCACAAGAACCGTGCGCGGGCCATGTCCTGGCTGTCGGCCAAGCTCAACGACCAGCAGACCAGCGCCGCCGCCAACGCGATTGCCAGCGAGCGCAAGTTGCTGGTGGGCTCGGGCGACCGCTCCGAGCGCATCCGCACCTACAACTTTGCCCAGGGCCGGGTCACCGACCACCGGGTCAACCTCACGCTTTACTCCCTGGACGAGATTCTCGCCGGTGGCGTAGACGCCGTGATCGAGCCATTGCTCGCCGAATACCAGGCGGATCAACTCGCGGCGATAGGTGAATAAATGACCATCATCGCCAGCCTGCTGCGCGCCGCCGACCTTCCGGATTCGCCCACTGCGCGCCTGGATGCCGAATTGTTGTTGGCGGCGGCTCTGGGCAAGTCGCGCAGCTACTTGCACACCTGGCCCGAGAAAATCGTCACCAGTGAAGACGCGCTGACTTTTGCCGGTTACCTGCAACGCCGTCGCGGCGGTGAGCCGGTGGCCTACATCCTCGGCCAGCAAGGCTTTTGGAAGCTGGACCTGGAAGTCGCGCCCCATACGCTGATCCCGCGCCCGGACACCGAGCTGCTGGTGGAAGCTGCCCTGGAATTGTTGCCTGCCACGCCCGCCAAGGTCCTCGACCTGGGCACCGGCAGCGGTGCCATCGCCTTGGCCCTGGCCAGCGAACGCCCGGCCTGGCAGGTCACCGCCGTCGACCGCGTGCTGGAAGCCGTGGCCCTGGCCGAGCGCAACCGCCAGCGCCTGCACCTCAAGAACGCCACCGTGCTGAACAGCCACTGGTTCAGCGCGCTGCAAGGTCACACCTATGACCTGATCATCAGCAACCCGCCGTACATCGCCGACAACGACGCGCACCTGGTGGCGGGCGATGTGCGCTTTGAGCCGGCCAGCGCGCTGGTGGCCGGTCATGATGGCTTGGACGACCTGCGCTTGATCATCAAAGAAGCCCCCGCGCACCTGAATGCCGGCGGGCGACTGCTGTTGGAGCACGGTTACGACCAGGCCCCGGCCGTGCGTGACCTGCTGTTGAGCGAAGGGTTTGAGGACGTTCACAGCCGCATCGACCTCGGCGGCCACGAGCGCATCACCCTGGGACGCCGGCCGTGCTGACCGATCAGGAGCTGTTGCGCTATAGCCGACAGATTCTGTTGCAACATGTCGACATTGACGGCCAATTGCGCCTGAAAAACGGCCGTGCCTTGATCGTCGGTCTCGGTGGCCTGGGCGCGCCCGTTGCGCTGTACCTGGCGGCGGCGGGCGTGGGCGAACTGCATCTGGCGGACTTCGACACCGTCGACCTGACCAACCTGCAACGCCAGATCATCCATGACACCGACAGTGTCGGGCAGACCAAGGTCGACTCGGCCCTGCGCCGCCTGACCGCGATCAACCCCGATGTCACGCTGATTGCCCACCGTTCTGCGCTGGATGCCGATTCCCTGGCCGCCGCGGTAGACGCTGTGGATGTAGTGCTCGATTGCAGCGACAACTTCTCCACCCGTGAAGCGGTGAATGCCGCCTGCGTCGCCGCCGGCAAGCCATTGATCAGCGGCGCGGCGATTCGCCTTGAAGGGCAATTGTCGGTATTCGACCCACGTCGCGCCGACAGCCCCTGCTACCACTGTTTATATGGGCACGGCAGCGACACCGAACTCACCTGCAGCGAAGCCGGCGTGATCGGCCCACTGGTTGGGCTGGTCGGTAGCCTGCAAGCCTTGGAAGCCTTGAAACTGCTGGCCGGTTTCGGCGAGCCGCTGGTGGGCCGCCTGTTGCTTATCGATGCCTTGACCACGCGTTTTCGCGAATTGCGCGTCAAGCGTGACCCCGGCTGCAGCGTGTGCGGGACGCACCATGGTTAAGGGCGCGCCGATCGGTGTGTTCGATTCCGGTATCGGCGGGTTGACCGTGCTGGACGAAATCCAGCAACTGTTGCCCCACGAATCACTGTTGTATGTGGCCGATTGCGGGCACATCCCCTACGGCGAGAAAAGCCCGGCATTTATCCTTGAGCGTTCGCGGCGGGTGGCGGCGTTTTTCCGGGAGCAGGGCGCCAAGGCGTTCGTGATTGCCTGTAATACCGCGACCGTCGCCGCCGTCGCCGACCTGCGCCTGGATTTTCCTGACTGGCCACTGGTAGGCATGGAGCCGGCCGTCAAACCCGCAGCCGCGGCCACTCGCAGTGGCGTCGTCGGGGTGCTTGCCACCACCGGCACGCTGCAGAGCGCCAAGTTCGCTGCGTTGCTCGACCGATTCGCTACCGATGTGAAGGTCATCACCCAGCCGTGCCCGGGCCTGGTCGAACTGATTGAAAGCGGTGACCTGACCAGCCCAGCCCTGCGCCAATTGTTGCAGAGGTACATCGAGCCGCTGCTCAACGCCGGTTGCGACACCGTTATCCTCGGCTGCACCCACTACCCCTTCCTCAAGCCGCTCCTGGCGCAGATGCTGCCCCCCAGCATCATTCTCATCGACACCGGCGCCGCCGTGGCCCGCCAGCTCAAGCGTTTGCTGGGCGAGCGCGAGTTGCTGGCCGACGGCAATCCAGAACCTGCGCAGTTCTGGACCAGCGGCGATGTGTATCACTTAAGAAATATCCTACCAACACTATGGAAATATCCGGGCGATGTGCGAAGCTTCGCTTCGTGAAAAATTCGTGAAATGTCGACGTTATAAGCTGGAACTTCTGACTACACGCCAGCTTCTATAGCGAGATTGCCTGTAAAAAATTCTATAACTTCGTTCGGAAAGGATGTTTCTTATGAAGCGCTTGTTCTGTTTGGCTGCGATTGCGGCCGCTGTAGTGGGGCACTCTGTTTCGGCGCAGGCCGCCGGCCTGGAGTTCGGTGTGGGGAGCACGAGCGATTCGACCATGACCTATCGGCTGGGGCTGACATCGGACTGGGACAAAAGCTGGTGGCAGAGCGATACCGGTCGACTGACCGGTTACTGGAGCGGTGCCTACACCTATTGGGATGGCGACAAGCGCGCCAGCGCCAGCAGCCTGTCGTTCTCGCCGGTATTTGTGTATGAATTTGCCGGCGAATCGGTGAAGCCTTACATCGAGGCCGGGATCGGGGTGGCGGTGTTCTCGCGCACCAAGCTGGAAGACAACAACATCGGCCAGGCCTTCCAGTTCGAAGACCGACTGGGCTTTGGCCTGCGCTTCGCGGGTGGGCATGAGGTGGGCATTCGTGCCACGCATTATTCCAATGCGGGCATCAGCAGCAATAACGATGGGGTAGAGAGCTACTCGTTGCACTACACCTTGCCGCTCTAAACACACACCTCACTGTAGGAGCCGGCTTGCCGGCGATAGCGGCCTTGAGACTTATAGTGCTCTCAAGGATCTCATCGCCGGCAAGCCGGCTCCTACAGGATGTAATTCAATCAGCGGTAGGCCGTGGCAATCCCCTGGCGCTCTTCCAGGCACTCCGGTGCCCCCATCTCGAACTCCCGGCAGATCAGCGGGCGTCGCTCGTAGATCGTGCACATCATGGTGTCCCGATCCAGCGCCGCGCACCAGCCGTCGTCCAGGCGCAGCATCACTTCGCCGCCCCAGTCATCGGTGTCAATATAACGCTCCGGCACGCCCGTGTCGGTGATCAGCATCACTTCCAGCTGGCAGCAGCAGGCCGCGCACGTCGAGCAGGTGACGGCGGGTTCGGCGATTTGAGTATGGGGGATGTTGGTCATAGGCGCGCAGTGTAAGGCAAGCGAGTGACACAGGTGTGAAACGACTGACAGACGTCAGCGCGCCAACCGATGCAACCCCACGAATACCAAGGCCCACAGCAGCGCCAGCGCCGCCATCGTGGGGGCGAGGCCATAACCAAACTGCACCCCCGCCAATTGGCTGCCGGCGTAGTAGGAAAGCGGGCCGCCGAATGCGCCCAGTGCCGCCGCACGCCACCAGGGGCGGGCGCTCCAGGCCAGGCAATGGCGCAGTGTCGTCGCCAGCAATGCCCACAACAGGATCAACCAGAAGGGAATCAGCGGGCCCGGCTCGGTGAACTGAAACACGCCGAGCGTGCGCAACGCAGTGTCCAAGAGCGTACCCAGGACAGTAACGCTGAGGATCAGCCTGGCGTCTGCGGCCCACGAACATATCCACAACAGATGGACGGCCAGCACCGCCAGCCCAACCAGTAACCACGCGCTGTCACCGCCGAGCACGCAAGCAAACCAGCCGCACTGAAAGAGCGCGGCGTTGGCCAGGGTCTTAAGCACTGAAGCGACCGAGCAGCGGCGGGTTGATCGCCGAAGGTTTGGCCAGCAGCAATTGCGCCGTGCCGATGGTGCGCTCCATGAAGCCACCCTCGCAGTAGCACAGGTAAAACTCCCACAGGCGCAGGAAATACTCGTCGTAGCCCAGTTCGGCGAGGCGACCGTGGGCGCGGCGAAAATTCTCATGCCACAGGCGCAGGGTTCGCGCGTAATGCAGGCCAAAATCCTCCATGTGCAGCAGGTTCATATCGGTATCGCGGCTGACGATGTGCAGCATGTTCTGCACGCAGGGCAGGGCGCCGCCGGGGAAGATGTAGCGCTGGATAAAGTCCACGCTGCGTTTGGCCTGTTCAAAGCGTTGCTCACGAATGGTGATGGCTTGCAGCAACATCAGGCCGTCGCTCTTGAGCAAGTGCGCGCACTGTTTGAAGTAGGTCGGCAGGAAGCGATGGCCCACCGCCTCGATCATCTCGATGGACACCAGCTTGTCATATTGGCCGGTAAGGTCGCGGTAATCCTGCAGCAACAGCGTGACCTGGTCTTGCAGCCCCAGGGCCGCGATGCGTTGCGCGGTGTAGGCGAACTGTTCCTTGGACAAGGTCGTGGTGGTGACCTTGCAACCGTAATGTTGCGCGGCGTAAAGCGCCATGCTGCCCCAGCCGGTGCCGATCTCCAGCAGGTGGTCGGTGGGCTTGAGGGCGAGCTTTTGGCAGATGCGTTCCAGCTTGTTCAACTGTGCCTGCTCCAGGGTGTCGTCCGGGGTCAGGAATTGCGCCGCCGAATACATCATGGTCGGGTCGAGGAATTCCTCGAACAAGTCATTGCCGAGGTCATAGTGGGCAGCGATGTTTTTCTGCGAGCCCTTGCGCGTATTGCGGTTGAGCCAGTGCAGCCCCTGGGTGAACGGCCGCGCCAGGCGCGCCAGGCCACCTTCCATTGCGTCGAGTACGTCCAGGTTGCTGACCATTACACGCACAACGGCGGTCAGGTCCGGGCTGGTCCAGTAGCCGTGGATAAACGCCTCGCCGGCGCCGATGGAACCGTTGGCCGCCACCAGGCCCCACACGGCTGAATCGACGATCTGGATTTCCCCCAGCAAGTGCGCTTCCCGTGCGCCGAATACCTGCCGTTCGCCCTCCTCGATCACCACCAGCTGGCCATGGCGCAGTTGGCTGAGTTGACGCAGTACCGCCTTGCGCAACAGCGCGGCGGTCATGCCATTGACGTTCAGGCGGTTGCCCTTGACCGATAAGCTAGGGGATTTCATGGCGGCGATCCTTGGTATACCCGACTGCGGTGCGAGAGGCGCCATCGGCGGCCTGGTGGGAGAAAATCGGTGTGCGTTTGAGCAAGAGGCGCATGGCCTGCCAGTAGATCGCGAGGCAGGTCTTGGCGGTCATCCAGGGGAAGCGCCACAGGTAGCGATGCAGGCTGGCGCGGTTGAGCGGTTCTTTTTGCAGGCTCAAGGTTGCGTCGAAGACTTTTTGCGTGCCCTGCCAGTCGGCCATGTGCACGCCGAGCCGGGTAGCGGGCGGGCTGAAGCTCATGCGGTATTCCAGGTCGCGTGGCAAGAACGGCGACACATGGAAGGCCTTGGCCACGGCAAAATGCTGATGCTCATCCGCACTCAAGGCCTGGGCTGGCAGCACATAGTGGTAGCGCTCGCGCCATGGGGTGTTGGTCACTTCACACAGGATCGCGGCCAGACGTCCGTCGGCCTCGAAGCAGTAGAAGAAACTCACGGGGTTAAAAGCCAGGCCCCAACTGCGGGCCTGGGTCAGTAGGCAGATAACGCCCTGGGGTGTATGCCCCAGTGCCTTGCCGACTTCCTGGCGCACGGCATCGCTCAAGCTCATGCCGGTGCGCGTCAATTCACGCAGGTAGTCCTGCTGACGAAAACCAAAGGGGGCCAGGCGGCTGCGCCCGGCCAGGGGCGACAATCCCATTACTTCGTGTTCTTCGCTCAGGTCCAGGTACAGCAAGCCGATGCGGTAGCGAAAGGCGTGGGCCTTGGGCGCAAACCGGCGGTGGGCAATCCAGCCGCTGTACAGGGCGCTGTTCACAGGCTTTCCCCAAACGCCTGGGCCACGTGCAGGGCGCTGACCACGCCGTCTTCGTGAAAACCATTGGCCCAATAGGCGCCGCAGTAAAAGGTATGGCGCACGCCGGATATTTCGTCGCGACGCGCCTGCGCCGCTACCGCCGCCAGGCTGTATTGCGGATGGGCATAGGTGTAGCGGGCAAGAATCTTCAGCGGGTTGATCATTTGCGTCTGGTTGAGACTGACGCAGAACGTAGTGTCGCTGTCGATGCCTTGCAGGATGTTCATGTCATAGGTGACCGCCGCCTGCGTCTGCCGGTTGGCGTTGAGCCGGTAGTTCCAGCTGGCCCAGGCCAGTTTGCGGTCGGGTAACAGGCGCGTGTCGGTGTGCAGCACCACATCATTGTCGGCGTAGGGCAGTGCGCCCAATATATGCTGCTCGGCCTGGCTGGGGTCACCGAGCAACGCCAGCGCCTGGTCGCTGTGGCAGGCAAACACCACCTTGTCGAAGGCCTCCGTGCCGGCAGCACTGTGGACCACCACGCCCTCTGCATCGCGCTCCACCAGATGCACCGGGCAGTCGAGTCGGATCTGTTCGCGAAAGCTGTGGGTCAGGGGTTCGATATAGCTGCTTGAGCCGCCCTCGATCACACACCACTGTGGCCGGTTGTTCACCGAGAGCAGCCCGTGGTTTTTGAAAAACCGCACGAAGAACTGCAACGGAAACTTCAGCATGTCCACCAAGGACATCGACCAGATCGCGGCACCCATTGGCACGATGTAATGCAGGATAAACCGCGGGCCATATCCTTTCGCTTCGAGGTAATCCCCCAGGGTCATGTCGGCGCTGATGCGTTGCTCTTGCAGGTCCAGCGGTGCCTCGCGATTGAAGCGCAGGATGTCACGCAACATCCCCCAGAACCCCGGCGAAAGGATGTTGCGCCGCTGGGCAAACAGGCTGTTGAGATTGTTGCCGTTGTACTCGAACCGAGTGTTTTCGTCGCACACCGAAAAGCTCATTTCAGTGGGTTTGAACGTCACGCCGATCTGCCCCAACAGGCGGATGAAATTGGGGTAGGTCCAGTCGTTGAACACGATAAAACCGGTGTCTACCGCGTAGCGCTGACCCTCGACCGTCACGTTGACGGTATGGGTGTGCCCGCCGACGCGGTCACCCGCTTCGAACACGGTGATGTCATGACGGCGGCTGAGCAGGTAGGCGCTGGTCAGCCCCGCAATGCCGCTGCCGATGATGGCGATCTTCACAGGTCGTCCTTTTTCGGCGGCGGGCTGCGCAGCATGCGCTTGCCGATGATCAGTTGTGCGCGGTTGGGCAGTTTTGACAGCGGCCAGAGGGTAGCGATAAACAGGGCGGGAAAGGCGATCTCCAGCGGACGTTTTTCCAGCTTGGCGAAGATGTGCCGGGCGGCTTTGTCTGCCGACCAACTGAGCGGCATGGGGAAGTCATTGCGTTCGGTCAGTGGCGTATCGACGAAGCCCGGACTGATCACGGTCACGTCGATATTTTCCGGCGACAGGCTGATGCGCAGGGATTCGAACAGGTAGCGCAAGCCCGCCTTGGAGGCACCATAGGCTTCGGCGCGCGGCATGGGCAGGTAGGTGACGGCGCTGGCGACGCCCACCAGGTGCGGCGTTTGTCCGGCGCGCAACAGTGGCAGGGCGGCTTCGATGCAATAACTGCTGGCCAACAGGTTTGTGCGTACCACGTGCTCGATGATCGATGAATCAAACTGCCGCGCGTCCACATACTCACAGGTACCGGCATTGAGGATCACCGTGTCCAGGGACCCCCAGACCACGCCGATATGCTCGCCGATCTCACGCACGGTCTGGCTGTTGGTCAGGTCGCCGGCCACCACTAATACCTGGCCGGGGAAACGCTGGGCGAGTGCCTCCAGCGGTCCTTTGGTGCGCGAGCTGAGCGCCACATGGGCGCCGCTGTTGAGCAGCTCCACGGCCAACGCGGCACCGATGCCACTGCTGGCGCCAGTCAGCCAATAACGACGGGGCGGTGTCAGGCTCATCCCATTCTCCTTTTCAGCCAACTGATAACGCTGCCCAGCACAGGCAAGTGTTCATACAGCATGGCGCCGGCATCGAAAAAATCGCGGTGGCGGTACACCTTGTCACGCCACATCAAGTGCGAGCAGCCTTCCACCCGGATCACCTTGCCGTTGGCCAGGCGCGGGTGGCAAAAACTCATCTTCCAGCGCAGGTAACCCTCGCCTTCGGCGACCTGGTCGAAACTGTGGAAGTCAAAGCGCAACTGGCTGACGTTGCTATACAGATCGGCGAAGTAACGGTGCATGGCAGGCAAGCCGTGGACTTCGTGCAACGGGTCGGCAAAGGCGATGTCCTGGCTGTACAGGCTGTCGAGCAGGTGCAGGTTGTGCTTGTCCAGCGTGGCAAAGGCCTGGGCGAAGCGGCGCAGGAAGTCACTCATGCTCACCCCCTGCGGCCTGGCGCGAGGGCAGGCTGCGGAAGGCGGCCAGCGCACGTTCACGGGATTTTTTCAGGTCGACGATCGAGCGCGGGTAGTCAGCCACGCCGAACAAGCCGCCAGCCGCTTCGGGGTTGTGCACATCCTTTTTATTCAGCGCGGCCAGTTCCGGCAGCCAGTGCTTGATAAACACGCCTTCAGCGTCGAATTTCTCCGACTGACTCAACGGGCTGAAAATCCGGAAGTACGGCGCCGAGTCGGTGCCGGTGGATGAACTCCACTGCCAGCCGCCGTTATTCGCCGCCAGGTCGCCGTCGATCAGGTGACGCATAAAGAAGCGCTCGCCTTCGCGCCAGTCGATCAGCAGGTTCTTGGTCAGGAACATCGCCACTACCATGCGCAGGCGGTTATGCATCCAGCCGGTTTCCAGCAGTTGGCGCATGGCGGCATCGATAATCGGCAGGCCGGTGCGCGCTTCCTGCCAGGCAGCGAGGTCCTTGGGCGCGTTGCGCCAGGCCACGGCTTCGGTCTCGGGGCGGAACGCGCGGTGGCGTGACACCCGGGGGTAGCCCACCAGAATGTGCTTGTAGAACTCGCGCCACAGCAACTCGTTGACCCAGGTGATGGCGCCCATGTCGCCGCTTTCGAATTCGCCGCCATTGGTTTGCAGTGCGGCATGCAGGCACTGGCGCGGCGAAACCACGCCTGCCGCAAGGTAGGCGGAGAGCTGGCTGGTGCCGGGCTTGGCGGGGAAATCACGCTCGTCCTTGTAGTAGCTGATTTGCTGATCGGCAAAGGCATCGAGGCGGCGGCGGGCTTCTTCCTCACCTGCCGGCCACAGCGCCCGTAGGGCCTCGCTGGGTGGCTCGAAACCGTCGACTGTCGTGGGCACCGGATCGCTTTTGAGCGTGAGCACAGCCTGCGCTTTTGGCGCCGCGACCCTGCGGGGCAGGGCGCTGTGCAGGCGGGTGTAGCAGACCTTGCGAAATTGGCTGAACACCTGGAAATACGTACCGGTCTTGGTCAGAACGCTGCCGGGCTGGAAGAACAGTTGGTCCAGGTAGCTGTGGAAGCTCACGCCTTGTGCGTCCAAGGCCTTGGAGACGGCCGCATCGCGACGGCTTTCGTGGATGCCGTATTCCTCGTTGACGTGCACCGACGCCACCGACAGCTCGTGGCACAGCTGGCTCAGCACGTCGGGCGCCTGATCCCAGGTGGCAGCGGTGCGGATCAGCAGGGGAATGTTCAGCTCGCCGAGCGTTTTGCTCAGCACCTGCAGGTTGCGCAGCCAGAAATCCACTTTGCACGGCGCATCGTCGTGGACCAACCACTGTTCGGGCGTGATCAGGTACACCGCCGCAATCGGGCCTCGCTGGCTTGCGGCGGCCAGTGCGGTGTTGTCGTGTAGGCGCAGGTCGGTGCGCAGCCAGATCAGATGCATTTAAACAAGTCCACGCTGGATCAGTAGCTGGTGGGCCGACAACGGCTCTTCGGCGCTGAACAATTGAGGGATGTCACGGCTTAATACGGCCAACTCGGCCTGGTGGATGCATACCGTTGGTCCGACGATTAACGTTGGGCATTGGATGCCGCTGAGAAGTTTGGCGAAAGCCGACAAGTGGAGGGCCTTGCTCGAATACAGCAGCACGGCGCGCGGTTGCAGGTGTTCCGCCGCCAGGGCCAGTTCACCGGCGGGCAGCGGCCAGTCGAAGACTTCTACCGGGCAGTCGGCACTGCTGGCCAGCCAGGCGCTGAGCCACAGGTGCGGCTCCAGCGGCAGGTCTGATTGATTCACCAGCAACAAGGGCGCGCCGTGTAACTGGCGGTTGTTGTGGTAGATGCGTGCACCGAATTTGCTGCGCAGCCAGGACAGGAAAAATACCCGCTCCATCTGTGCGCCGAATTGGCCCTGCCAACGCTGTTCCAGCTCCTGGAGCAATGGCAGCAACAATTGCTCGCACAAGGTGCGGGGCGGGTACAGCGCCATGGCCTGGTTGAAGGCATCGTCGACCCGGCGCTCGGCCAATTCGCTGATGGCTTGCACCAGGTTCTGGCGCAGGGTGTGCCATTCATTTTCGCCGGCATCGGGAAGGGCTTGGGCGGAGTCGATCAGGCCCTTAACCTGGCTGACCGGCACGCCGCGATTGAGCCAAGTGAGAATGGTGTGGATACGTTGGACATGGTCGGCGCTGAACAGTCGATGACCCTTGGGCGTGCGTTGGGGCACGATCAGGCCGTAACGGCGTTCCCAGGCGCGCAGGGTCACGGCGTTGACGCCGGTCTGGCGCGCCACTTCGCGGATCGGCAGCCAGCCGTCCTCGAGGGCTTGGGCGATGTCTTCGCCGGGTTCGTCTAGCAGGGCAGCTTTCATGGTCTAGATCGCATTTCGCAGGCTGAGGTTTTCCGGGTGCGGTTGCAGGTAGGCCTGCTGCGCGATGTAGCGGTCCGGGTGTTGGCGAAAGTGGTGCTTGAGCAGGGTCATCGGCACCACCAATGGCACGATGCCGTGGCGGTACTGGCCGATGACGGTTTGCATTTCCTGCTTGTCGTCGGCGCTGATGGCTTGCTTGAGGTAGCCACTGATGTGTTGCAGCACATTGGTGTGGGTGCCTCGGGTGGCGCATTTGGTCAGGCCGGTCATCAATTCGCTGAAATAGCCACTGGCCAATTCATCCAGGTTGGCGCCCTTGGTCATGCTGCCCAGCAGGTGACCGAGGCTTTTGTAGTGCGCCGGGCTGTGGGCCATCAACAAGTATTTGTAGCGCGAATGAAAGGCCAGCAGGCGATGACGGGTCAGGCCTTCGGCCAGCAGCTTTTGCCAGCTGGCGTACACGAATACACGGGTCAGGAAGTTTTCACGCAGCACGGGGTCGTTGAGCCGACCGTCTTCTTCCACCGGCAGGTTGGGGTGGCGGGCACAAAAGGCCTGGGCGTAGATACCACGACCGCCGCCGTCCACCGGGGTGCCGTTGTCGCGGTACACCTTGACCCGCTCCAGGCCACAGGACGGTGACTTCTGCATGAAGATGTAGCCGCACAGGTCAGTGTGTTCTGCCGCCATCTGTTGGCCGTAATCGTCCAGAGGCTGGGTGACGTTCAGCTCACGGTGCACAGTGCCGACGGCTTGCGGGTGGGCAGGGTCGCCCACCAGGCGGATGGGTTCGCGCGGGATACCCAGGCCAATGGCGACTTCGGGGCACAGTGGCACAAAGTCGAAATAGTCGGCGAGGGTCTGGCTGCACAGCAGGGATTGTTTATGGCCGCCGTTGAAGCGCACGTTCTCGCCCAACAGGCAGGCGCTGATGGCGATCTTCGGTTTGGTGGTGCTGGACATACGCGAACCCTCTGCAAGATTCCTGTACAAGATTAAAATCTTGTACAACTAAATCTCATCATAGGTTCGATGCTGTACAAGTCAAATTATTTGTACAAGTTTTGCGCGCAGGCTATTTCCAGCCGATTTTCCAGGTGTCGATGTCCTGCAGCGTTTGCCAGGGCAGGCGTTCGCTGCGGTGGGTCATGACAGCCTGCAGTTCGATTTCCAGCACGGTGCCTTCTTCGTCACGAAACAACTCGGTGACCAGGAAATGTTTTTCTTTGTTCACTGGGCGCGCTGCTGTCCACTTCGACAGCAGCAACTTGGCGGGATTGATGCGGTTCATTGCAGGTGTTCGATCAAGCGTCGCGCGGCTTCCTGGCCGCTGAGCCAGGCGCCTTCCACACGGCCCGACAGGCACCAGTCGCCACACACGTACAGGCCCAGGTCGGCATCGGCCAGCACGCCGAATTCGTGGCTGCTGGACGGTCGCGCGTAGAGCCAGCGGTGTGCAAGGCTGAACGATGGTGCGGGCATGGCGCTGTGCAGCAGCTCAGCGAAGGCGCCGTGCAGGTGCTCGATCACCGCCTCTTTGGACAGGTCAAGGTGCGCCTTGCTCCACGCGCTGGTGGCATGCAACACCCAGGTGTCGAGGGTGGTGTCGCGCCCCGGTTTGCTGCGGTTGCGTGCCAGCCAGTCGAGAGGGCTGTCCTGTACGAAGCAGCCTTCCATGGGCGTATCCAGCGGTTTATCGAACGCCAGGGCGATGGCCCAGGTCGGGTCCATTTTCACTCCGGCGGCAGCACTTGCGAGCTTGGGGGCGGCAGCCAGCAGGGCAGTGGCCTGGGGCGCCGGAGTGGCGATGATCACGTGGCTGAAGGGGCCGTGGTTTTCTCCGTCGGCATCCAGCAGGTTCCAGTGCTGTTTACCTTGGAATACCTCGGTAATACGGCAACCGAACTCCACCGGCAGGTCATCGAGCAGGGCGCGGGTGATTGCGCTCATGCGCGGCGTGCCGACCCAGCGGATCTGTTCATCGGGGGAGGGAGTGAGCTGGCCAGACTTGAAGTTGTACAGCTGGGGCTTCCATTGCTCGGCCCAGCCGTTGCTTTGCCAGCGCTGCACTTCGTTGACGAAGCGCCGGTCGCGGGCGGTGAAGTATTGCGCGCCCATGTCCAGGGAGCCGGCATCACTGCGCTTGCTGGACATGCGGCCACCACTGCCGCGGCTTTTATCGAAAAGTTGTACAACGTGCCCCGCGTCTCGTAACGCTCGGGCGGCGGAGAGACCGGCGATGCCGGTGCCGATGATCGCGATGGGAACAGTCATGGGAGGCCTCGTTTTACCGTTGGGTACAGACTACGCCGACACCAATAGCTGTACAATATTGTTTTTTGGTATAAGTTTTGGCTTACCTGTTCTTAGGGCGTGGCCTATGGTTAAAGCAGAGGCTTAATCCAACGTTACGCCCGTTCAAAATCGATCCCTGCTTATAAAATAGACCAGTGGTGGGCGGCGAACGTTACATGAGGAAGATCCCATGCACATTTTGCTGACCGGCGGTACAGGCCTGATCGGCCGTCAACTCTGCCAGCACTGGCTTGCCCAGGGCCATCGCCTGACGGTGTGGAGCCGTCATCCGGACCAAATCGCCAAGCTGTGCGGCGAGCAGGTCACGGGTGTTGCTAGCCTGCAAGAGGTTATTGGCCCGGTCGACGCGGTCATTAACCTTGCAGGGGCGCCCATCGCTGATCGCCCTTGGACCCACAAGCGCAAGGCGTTGTTGTGGAGCAGCCGCATCAGCCTCACCGAAACCCTGCTGGCGTGGCTGGAAACCCTGGCGCAAAAACCAGCGGTGTTGGTTTCGGGCTCGGCGGTGGGCTGGTACGGCGACGGCGGCGAGCGCGAGTTGACTGAAGCCAGCGGCCCGGTGCAGGACGATTTCCCCAGCCAGTTGTGCATCGCCTGGGAAGAAACCGCCCAGCGCGCCGAAGCCCTGGGCGTACGCGTGGTGCTGGTGCGCACCGGCCTGGTGCTGGCGGCGCAGGGCGGCTTTTTGTCGCGGCTATTGCTGCCGTTCAAACTGGCGCTGGGCGGGCCTATCGGCAATGGTCGGCAGTGGATGCCGTGGGTGCATATCAAGGATCAAATCGCCCTGATTGATTTTCTTCTGCACAAGCCTGACGCCAGCGGTCCTTATAATGCCTGCGCGCCACACCCGGTGCGCAATCGCGAGTTTGCGAAAACCCTGGGCCAGGTGCTGCACCGCCCGGCGTTCATGCCGATGCCGGCCTTCGCGTTGAAGGTGGGCCTGGGCGAGTTGTCCGGCCTGTTGCTGGGTGGGCAGAAGGCGGTGCCCGAACGCTTGCTGGCCGCCGGTTTCACTTTCCAGTTCACTGAGTTGCGCGCGGCCCTGGACGACTTGTCCAGCCGCCTCTAGAGATAGGATGTTGCATGACGGATCACGCGTTGTTACTGGTCAACCTCGGCTCGCCAAAGTCCACGTCGGTGGCCGATGTACGCAGCTACCTTAATCAGTTCCTGATGGACCCTTATGTGATCGACCTGCCGTGGCCGGTGCGGCGTCTGCTGGTGTCGTTGATCCTGATCAAGCGTCCCGAGCAGTCGGCCCACGCCTACGCCTCGATCTGGTGGGACGAAGGCTCGCCGTTGGTGGTGCTCAGTCGCCGCCTGCAACAGCAGATGACTGCGCAGTGGACCCAAGGCCCGGTGGAATTGGCGATGCGCTACGGCGAGCCGTCGATTGAAAGCGTACTGACGCGTCTCGCCGCCCAGGGCATCCGCAAAGTGACCTTGGCGCCGTTGTACCCGCAGTTTGCCGACAGTACTGTGACCACGGTGATTGAAGAGGCCAAGCGGGTTGTACGTGATAAGAAGCTGAGCGTGCAGTTCTCGATCTTGCAGCCGTTCTACGACCAGCCGGAATACCTCGACGCGCTCGCGGCGAGCGTCCGCTCCTATGTGGAGCAGGATTACGATCACCTGCTGCTGAGTTTCCACGGCCTGCCAGAGCGTCATCTGACCAAACTCGACCCGACAGGCCAGCATTGCTTCAAGGATGCCGACTGCTGCAAGAATGCCTCGCCTGAGGTGTTGAAAACCTGCTACCGCGCGCAATGTTTCAGCGTTGCCCGCGATTTTGCTGAACGACTGGGCTTGCCGGAGGATAAATGGTCGGTGGCGTTCCAATCACGCCTGGGCCGTGCCAAATGGATCGAACCCTACACCGAAGCGCGCTTGGAAGCCCTGGCTAAGCAAGGCGTGAAAAAGCTGCTGGTGATGTGCCCGGCGTTTGTCGCCGATTGCATCGAGACGCTGGAGGAAATCGGCGATCGTGGGCTCGAGCAGTTCCGCGAGGCTGGGGGGGAAGAGTTGGTATTGGTGCCGTGCTTGAATGATGATCCGCAGTGGGCGAAGGCGCTCAATACCTTGTGCGAGCGGGCGCCGACAACGCTGTAACCGAACCCAGTAAAGATCAACCTGTGGGAGCGGGCTTGCTCGCGAATGCGGTGGATCAGTCAAGTAACCAGTGACTGAAACACCGCATGCGCGAGCAAGCCCGCTCCCACAGTTTTTACCGCATTACAGGTTGAGGGTCAGGCTGACCGTGAGATTGCGCGGCTCACCCGGATTGATCCAATAGTTGCTGTACGACCGCTCGTAGTACTTCTCATCGAACAGGTTGTTGAGGTTCAAGCCCACCGTGACGTTCTCCGTAGCCTTGTAATGGGCCAGCAGATCAACGGTGCGATAGGCCGGTAGCTCAAACTGCGTACCGGCCTCTCCGGAACGATCGCCCACATACGTGAACGCCGCGCCCAGGTCCGAGCCGCGCAACGCGCCATCCTGGAACTCATACACCCCCAATAGACTGCCGCTGTGCTTGGCCACGCCAAGGATCCGGCTGCCGGCAGGAATGGCCTTATCGCCCTTGGTCACTTCGGCGTCGATGTAGGCAAACGCGCCAATCACCCGCACGGCATCGGTCACTTGCCCGGTCAGTTGCAGGTCAAAACCCTGGCTGCGCGCCTTGCCCACGGCGCGGTTGAGGTTGGTGGCCGGGTCCAGGGTCAGTACGTTTTCCTTTTCGATATGGAAGGCGGCGAGGGTGGCGCTGAGGCGGTCGTCGAACAGCTCGCTCTTGATTCCCACTTCATAGCCCACGCCTTCTTCAGGCTTGAAGGATTTGTTGTTGGCGTCCAGGCCGCTATTGGGCTTGAACGACGTTGATGCATTGGCGAACACCCCGACTTGCGGTGTGAGCTGATAGAGCAGGCCGGCGCGTTGGGTAAAGGCGTCGTGGGTCTGCTTGCTCTCGGCGTGGTTGCGCGTGAAGTCGTCGATACTCTGCTCGAAATGTTCGAAACGCGCACCGACCATACCGCGCAGGCGGTCGGTAAAGATGATTTGGTCTTGCAGGTTCAGCGCGTGGCTTTTGGTCTGTTCGAGGAAGTCAGTGCCGGAACGCGCGCCGTTAGGTTTGGGTTGGCCGTAGACCGGGTTGTAGAGGTCAATGGGGTAGCGACTACCGCCGATAGTAGTCACGCGTTCTTTCTTGCGGTAATCCTCGTATTCGGTGCCGATCAGCAACTCGTGCTGCCAACTGCCGATATCGAACATTCCCCGCAG
Source organism: Pseudomonas sp. AC112 (assembly GCF_979253545.1). Lineage (NCBI taxonomy): Bacteria > Pseudomonadati > Pseudomonadota > Gammaproteobacteria > Pseudomonadales > Pseudomonadaceae > Pseudomonas > Pseudomonas sp. AC112. The sequence continues at coordinate 1,365,294 of NZ_CEEDCM010000001.1, read as the reverse complement.
TTCAAGCTGGGTGATGCTGTCGTGCCAACCCGTGGAGCGTTCGCGGTAGCGGCGGTCGATGGTGTGGCCATCGGCGTTCAATGCGCGGTTTTCCGAGGCGTCGCCCCACAGGCTGCCTTGCTTGTAGTGGCTGGCCAGGCGCAGTTTCCAGGCGTCGTTGAGGTGATGCTCAAGGGTCGCCTGAATGCGGTTGTTGTGGTTGTCGATATCGCCATCGTTGGGTTCGCCGAGGAAGGTGGAGCGGGATACGCCGCTGGCGTCGACAATGCCGCGGTCGAAGGTGGAGCTGTGGCGCACGAACTCGCTTTCCACCAGCAGGCTGGTGTCCGGGTCCAATTGCCAACTGAACGAAGGCGCGACGAATACCCGCTTGCTTTGCACGTGGTCGCGGAGGCTGTGGTTGTCTTCTACCGCCAGGTTGACCCGCGACAGCACGTTGCCCTCACTGTCCAGCGGCGTGTTGAGGTCGATGGCGGTGCGATAGCGGTCCCAACTGCCGGCGCTGGTTTGCAGGGTGGTGAAGGCTTCTGGCTGGGGCTTTTTGCTCACGATGTTCACGGTACCGCCGGGATCGCCACGGCCATACAGGCTGGCGGCGGGGCCCTTGAGCACTTCGATGCGTTCGATGTTCGCCGCGTCGGGTGTGCTCGGGTAGCCACGGTTAGCGCTGAAGCCGTCCTGGTAGAACTCCGACGTGGTAAAGCCGCGCACGCTGTATTCGTAGAGGGTCAGGCCGCCAAAGTTGTTTTGCTTGGACACGCCGCCGGCAAATTCCAGGGCGCGCTCGACGCTGGTGCTGCCCAGATCCTTGAGCACCGTGGCGGGAATCACGCTGATGGACTGTGGGATATCACGAAGGGCGGTGTCGGTTTTGGTTGCGCTGGCAGAGCGGGTGGCGCGGTAGCCCTTCACCGGAGAGGTAGCGGACTCATAAGCGTCGGTGGTGACGCTGATGGTGTCGAGTTCCAGGGTGTTTTCTTCGGCGAAGGCGGGGTCGAGCAGTAAACCCAAGGCCAGGCCAGCCAAGGGGGCGGTTCTTCGAGACGGCATGATAGAGCGTTCCAATAGCGATATTGAAACAATATAACATGACCAATGAGAATGAATTGCTTTGAAATATCAGCTTACAGATGCCCGCGTACGAGCACCTGTGTGCGAGGGGTTATTCCTCTTCCTTGACCGGCGCAGGCGGCGGACGCAGGCCGATTTCTGCCAGCAACTTGATCTCTTTGCCGTTGCGCATCACCTGGATTGCCACCTTATCGGTCGGCTTGATCCGCGCCACCTGGTTCATCGACTTGCGGCCATCACCGGCCGGTTCGCCATTGATGCTGAGGATCACATCGCCCAGTTGCAGGCCGGCTTTCTGTGCCGGGCCGTCGCGGAAGATCCCGGCGACCACGATGCCAGGACGCCCGGTCAAGCCAAAGGACTCGGCCAGTTCCTTGGTCAACGGCTGCACTTCGATCCCCAGCCAGCCGCGAATTACCTGGCCGTGCTCGATGATTGACTTCATCACTTCCATCGCCAGCTTCACCGGGATCGCAAACCCGATGCCCTGTGAGCCGCCGGACTTGGAGAAAATCGCCGTGTTGATACCGGTCAGGTTGCCATTGGCATCCACCAGCGCACCGCCGGAGTTGCCTGGGTTGATCGCGGCGTCGGTCTGGATGAAATCTTCGTAGCTATTAAGGCCCAACTGGTTACGCCCGGTGGCGCTGATGATGCCCATGGTCACAGTCTGGCCCACGCCGAACGGGTTGCCGATGGCCAGCGCCACGTCGCCCACGCGCAAACCGTCGGAACGGCCGAGGGTGATCGAAGGCAGGCTCTTGAGGTCGATCTTCAGGACCGCGAGATCGGTTTCCGGGTCGCTGCCCACCACACGGGCCAGGGTTTCGCGACCGTCGCGCAAGGCCACCACAATCTGGTCGGCGCCAGTGGTCACGTGGTTGTTGGTGAGGATGTAGCCTTCGGGGCTCATGATCACCCCGGAACCCAGGCTGGACTCCATGCGCCGCTGCTTGGGCCCGTTGTCACCGAAATAGCGGCGAAACTGCGGGTCTTCAAACAGCGGATGGGCCGGCTTGTTGATGACCTTGGTGGTATACAAGTTGACCACCGCCGGGGCGGCGATGGTGACCGCGTCGGCATAGGTCACCGGGCCTTGCACCACCGCGTTGCTCTGCGGTGCCTGCTGCAGGTTTACATCAAGGCTGGGAAGACCCACCAGCTCGGGGAAACGCTGAATAATCAACATCGCGATCAGCACGCCAGCCAACAATGGCCATCCAAAAAAACGCAGCGCCTTGAGCATCAAGTAAGTCCTGACAGGTTGCAGGGGGCGGGAGAGCGCCCATAATGTCGCGCATTATACGAGGCTGCGAGCGCCTTCGAACGGGATATTTAGGAGTCTTTTATGGCCGTCCCCCTTACCACCCTCGTCGAGGAAGCGGACCGCTACCTCGGCAGTGCAAAAATTGCCGATTATTGCCCCAATGGCCTGCAGGTCGAGGGGCGGCCCCAGGTGATGCGCATCGTCAGTGGCGTGACCGCCAGCCAAGCCCTGCTCGATGCGGCCGTCGAGGCCCAGGCTGATCTGATCCTGGTGCACCACGGGTATTTCTGGAAGGGCGAAAACCCCTGCATCACCGGCATGAAGCAGCGCCGCCTGAAAACCCTGCTCAAGCACGACATCAGCCTGTTGGCCTACCATCTGCCTTTGGACTTGCACCCCGATGTCGGCAATAACGTGCAACTTGCACGTCAGTTGGATATCACGGTCGAAGGCCCGCTGGACCCGAGCAACCCCAAAATCGTCGGACTGGTCGGCTCCCTCGCCGAGCCCCTGTCGCCCCGTGATTTCGCCCGCCGTGTGCAGGAGGTCATGGGCCGTGAACCGCTGCTGATCGAAGGCAGCGAAATGATCCGCCGTGTCGGCTGGTGCACAGGCGGTGGCCAGGGCTACATCGACGACGCGATTGCGGCCGGTGTCGACCTGTACCTGAGCGGTGAAGCCTCCGAGCAGACCTTCCACAGTGCCCGCGAGAACGACATCAGCTTCATCGCCGCCGGCCACCATGCCACCGAGCGTTATGGCGTGCAGGCGCTGGGGGATTACCTGGCGCGGCGCTTTGCGCTGGAGCATTTGTTCATCGATTGCCCAAACCCGATCTGATCACGCTTGTAGGCGCTGGCTTGCCGGCGATGGCGTCCTATGGATTGGCGCATCCCTTGAGGGCCCCATCGCCGGCAAGCCGGCTCCTACAAGGGCCGTGCGCACCCGAACGGACAGGTATATTCATATACCGTTTCGATCTAGCCCGCGCCCTGAATAGAAGCAGGTGCTGTGCTAGCATGCCCCGCTCGAACACGGCCCGCTGGCCGTCCATAAGATCGTTTTTCCGTGAGTAACCATGGTCGACAAACTGACGCATCTGAAACAGCTGGAGGCGGAAAGCATCCACATCATCCGCGAGGTCGCCGCCGAGTTCGATAACCCGGTGATGCTCTACTCGATCGGTAAAGACTCCGCCGTGATGCTGCACCTGGCACGCAAGGCCTTTTTCCCGGGCAAGCTGCCGTTCCCGGTGATGCACGTCGACACCCGCTGGAAATTCCAGGAGATGTACAAGTTCCGCGACAAGATGGTCGAGGAACTGGGCCTGGACCTGATCACCCACGTCAACCCGGACGGCGTGGCGCAGGGTATCAACCCGTTCACCCACGGCAGCGCCAAACACACCGACATCATGAAGACCGAAGGCCTCAAGCAGGCCCTGGACAAGCATGGTTTCGACGCAGCCTTTGGCGGCGCCCGTCGCGATGAAGAGAAATCCCGCGCCAAAGAGCGCGTGTACTCGTTCCGCGACAGCAAGCACCGCTGGGACCCGAAAAACCAGCGCCCCGAGCTGTGGAATGTCTACAACGGCAACGTCAACAAGGGTGAGTCCATCCGCGTGTTCCCGCTGTCCAACTGGACCGAACTGGACATCTGGCAGTACATCTACCTGGAAGGCATCCCGATCGTGCCGCTGTACTTCGCCGCCGAGCGCGAAGTGATCGAGAAGAACGGCACGTTGATCATGATCGACGACGACCGCATCCTCGAGCACCTGTCCGACGAAGACAAAGCCCGAATCGTCAAAAAGAAAGTACGTTTCCGTACCCTTGGCTGCTACCCGTTGACGGGCGCGGTGGAGTCCGAAGCCGAGACGCTGACGGACATCATTCAGGAAATGCTCCTGACGCGAACTTCCGAGCGCCAGGGCCGTGTCATCGACCACGATGGTGCAGGCTCGATGGAAGATAAAAAACGTCAAGGCTATTTCTAAGGGGCTGTCATGTCGCATCAATCTGATTTGATCAGCGAGGACATCCTCGCCTACCTGGGCCAGCACGAGCGCAAGGAAATGTTGCGCTTCCTGACCTGTGGCAACGTCGACGACGGCAAGAGCACCCTGATCGGGCGCCTGCTGCACGACTCCAAGATGATCTACGAAGATCACCTGGAAGCCATCACCCGCGATTCGAAGAAGTCCGGCACCACCGGCGATGATATCGACCTGGCACTGCTGGTCGACGGCCTGCAGGCCGAGCGTGAGCAAGGCATCACCATCGACGTTGCCTACCGCTACTTCTCCACCGCCAAGCGCAAATTCATCATCGCCGACACCCCCGGCCATGAGCAGTACACCCGCAACATGGCCACCGGTGCCTCTACCTGTGACCTGGCGATCATCCTGATCGACGCCCGCTACGGCGTGCAGACCCAGACCCGTCGCCATAGCTTTATCGCCTCGTTGCTGGGCATCAAGCACATCGTGGTGGCCGTCAACAAGATGGACATCAATGGCTTCGACCAAAGCGTATTCGAGCAGATCAAGGCCGATTACCTGAAGTTCGCCGACGGGATTGCCTCCAAGCCGAGCACCCTGGCCTTCGTGCCGATGTCGGCGCTCAAGGGCGACAACGTGGTGAACAAGAGTGAGCGTTCGCCTTGGTACACCGGGCAGTCGCTGATGGAGATCCTCGAAACCGTCGAGATCGCCAACGACCGCAACTACACCGACCTGCGTTTCCCGGTGCAGTACGTCAACCGTCCGAACCTGAACTTCCGTGGTTTTGCCGGCACCTTGGCCAGCGGCATCGTGCACAAGGGCGACGAAGTCGTGGTGCTGCCGTCGGGCAAGAGCAGTCGCGTCAAATCCATCGTCACCTTTGAAGGTGAGCTGGAACACGCCGGCCCAGGCCAGGCCGTGACCCTGACCATGGAAGACGAGATCGACATCTCCCGTGGCGACCTGCTGGTACACGCCGACAACGTGCCGCAAGTGACCGATGCCTTCGACGCCATGCTGGTGTGGATGGCCGAGGAGCCGATGCTGCCGGGCAAGAAATACGACATCAAGCGCGCCACCAGCTACGTGCCGGGTTCCATCACCAGTATCGTGCACCGTGTGGACGTGAACACCCTGGCCGAAGGCCCGGCGAGTTCGCTGCAGTTGAACGAGATCGGCCGGGTCAAGGTCAGCCTCGACGCCGCCATCGCCCTGGACGGTTACGACAGCAACCGCACCACTGGCGCGTTCATTGTCATCGACCGTTTGACCAACGGCACCGTGGCGGCGGGCATGATCATCGCGCCGCCGGTCACCCACGGCAGCTCGGCGCAGCACGGCAAGCTGGCTCACGTCGCCACCGAAGAGCGCGCACTGCGCTTTGGTCAGCAACCGGCTACCGTGTTGTTCAGCGGCCTGTCGGGCGCTGGCAAGAGCACCTTGGCCTACGCGGTTGAGCGCAAGCTCTTCGACATGGGCCGTGCGGTGTTCGTGCTGGATGGCCAGAACCTGCGTCACGACCTGAACAAGGGCTTGCCGCAGGACCGCGCCGGTCGCACCGAGAATTGGCGTCGTGCCGCTCACGTGGCGCGCCAGTTCAACGAAGCCGGCCTGCTGACCCTGGCCGCGTTCGTGGCCCCGGATGCCGAGGGCCGTGAACAAGCCAAGGCGCTGATCGGCGCCGACCGCCTCCTGACCGTCTACGTGCAAGCGTCGCCGCTGGTGTGCGCCGAGCGTGATCCGCAAGGCTTGTACGCTGCCGGTGGGGATAACATCCCTGGCGAGTCCTTCCCGTATGACGTGCCGTTGAATGCCGACCTGGTCATCGACACCCAGGCCCTGTCGCTGGAAGAAAGCGTCAAGCAAGTGCTGGAGCTGTTGCGCCAGCGCGGCGCGATCTAACCCTCGCGGCCACAAAAAAGCCCGCCACCGAGTGATCGGTGGCGGGCTTTTGCATTGTGGTGTTGCGTCGGACGCTATCGCCGGCAAGCCGGCTCCTACATTGGAATGCGAGCAATTGTAGGAGCCGGCTTGCCGGCGATGGGGCCCTCAAGGCTTGCGCGGATATTCCTGATGCAGCGTGTCCAGCAGCGCATCTTTCTCTTCCCACAACCGGTTGATCCAGCCCTGGAACGCCGTCCGATACTCCCCATCCTGCTCATAATTCTTGCCAATGAACGCGGCCGGGATCTGCACTTCTTCGAACTGCACCACCACATCCTTCACATTCCCACACAGCAAATCCCAATACCCAGGACGCCCGGCCGGGTAGTGAATGGTCACGTTTACCAGTGACTTCAACTGCTCGCCCATGGCATCCAGCACAAACGCAATACCGCCAGCCTTGGGCTTGAGCAAGTAGCGAAATGGCGAGTTCTGCTGCGCATGTTTGCCCGGCGTAAACCGTGTGCCCTCGGCAAAGTTGAAAATACCCACCGGATTGTCGCGAAACTTCGCACAGGTCTTGCGGGTGGTTTCCAGGTCCTTGCCTTTCTTTTCCGGGTGTTTTTCCAGGTAGGCCTTGGTGTAGCGCTTCATGAACGGAAAACCCAGCGCCCACCACGCCAGGCCAATCACCGGCACCCAGATCAGCTCCTGCTTGAGGAAGAATTTCAGCGGGCGAATACGCCGGTTCAGCACGTATTGCAGCACCATGATGTCGACCCAGCTCTGGTGGTTGCTGGTCACCAGGTACGAGTGCTGGTAATCAAGGCCTTCAAGCCCGGTCAGGTGCCAGCGGGTGCGGCGTACCAGGTTCATCCAGCCCTTGTTGTTGGTCACCCACGCCTCATGGGTGTGGTTCATCAGCCATTCGCTGAAACGCTTGGCAAATGGCAGCGCCTTGAACAGCGCCACGATAAACAGGAACGAACACAGCAGGATCGTGTTCAGCGCCAGCAACAGCGAAGCGATCACCCCGCGCACGGCGGCAGGTAGAAAATCCAGCATTTAGATATCCATAGGTCGGTTGGCGGCTTGGATCGCGGTGAGCGCGATGGTGTACACGATGTCGTCTACCTGGGCGCCACGCGGCAGGTCGTTGACCGGCTTGCGCAGGCCCTGGAGCATTGGCCCCAGGCTTACGCAATCGGCGCTGCGCTGCACGGCCTTGTGCGTGGTGTTGCCGGTGTTGAGGTCGGGGAACACAAACACTGTGGCCTTGCCGGCGACCTGGCTGTTGGGGGCCAGTTGCCGGGCCACGTTCTCGTTGGCGGCAGCGTCGTATTGCAGCGGCCCGTCGATCAGCAGCGAGCTTTGCTGCTCGTGGGCGAGCAGGGTGGCTTCGCGGACTTTTTCCACTTCTTCGCCGCTGGCCGAGTCACCGCTGGAATAGCTGATCATCGCCACCCGCGGGGTAATGCCGAACGCGGCCGCCGAGTCGGCGCTTTGCAGGGCAATTTCCGCCAGTTCGGCGGCGCTCGGGTGCGGGTTCATCACGCAGTCGCCGTACACCAGCACCTGTTCGGGGAACAGCATGAAGAACACCGACGACACCAGGGTGCAGCCCGGCGCGGTCTTGATCAGCTGCAGGGCAGGGCGGATGGTGTTGGCGGTGGAGTGAATGACGCCGGAGACCAGGCCGTCCACTTCATCCAGCGCGAGCATCATGGTGGCGATCACCACCGTGTCTTCCAATTGCTGCTCGGCCATCGGCGCGTTGAGGCTCTTGCTCTTGCGCAGCGCCACCATCGGCTCGACGTAGCGTTGCCGAATCAGGTCCGGATCGAGGATCTCCAGGCCTTCGGGCAGTTCGATGCCCTGGGCGCGGGCGACGGCTTCCACGTCTGCCGGCTTGGCCAGCAGCACGCAGCGGGCAATGCCCCGCGCCTGGCAGATGGCGGCGGCTTGCACGGTCAGTGGCTCGCTGCCTTCGGGTAGCACGATGCGTTTGTTGGCGGCCTGGGCGCGCTGGATCAACTGGTAGCGGAACACTGCTGGCGACAGGCGCATTTCCCGTGGTGTGCCGCAGCGTTGGTGCAGCCAGCGCGCATCCAGATGGCTGGCGACGAAATCGGTGATGATCTCCGCACGCTCGCGGTCATCGATGGGTATTTCTTTGTTGAGGCTGTTGAGTTGGTTGGCGGTGTCGTAGGAGCCGGTGCTCACTGATAGCACTGGCAGCCCGGCCTGGAAGGCGCCACGGCACAACTCCATGATGCGCGGGTCGGGCAGGGTGTCGCTGGTCAGCAGCAGGCCGGCCAGGGGCACACCGTTGATCGCCGCCAGGCTGACAGCGAGGATGATGTCGTCGCGGTCGCCGGGCGTCACCACCAGCACGCCGGGCTTGAGCAACTCCACGGTGTTGCGCATGGTGCGGGCGCAAATGATGATCTTGGTCATGCGCCGGCTTTCGTAGTCACCGGCGTTGAGGATCTGCGCCCCCATCAGGTCGGCGACGTCGCGGGTGCGCGGCGCGTTGAGTTCCGGCTGGTAGGGGATGCAGCCGAGCAGGCGGAAATCGCCGCTGCGCAACAGTGGCGAATGTTCTTTGAGGCGTGCCGAGAAGGCTTCCATGCTTTCATCGGTGCGCACCTTGTTGAGGATCACACCGAGTACTTTCGGGTCTTTGGGGCCGCCGAACAGCTGGGCCTGCAATTCCACGCGCCCGGAGAGTTCGGTGAGCACTTCGTTTTCCGGGGCGGACACCAGGATCACTTCCGCATCCAGGCTCTTGGCCAGGTGCAGGTTGACCCGCGCCGCGTAGCTGGCGCTGCGGGTGGGCACCATGCCTTCAACGATCAGCACGTCCTTGCCCACGGCCGCTTGCTGGTACAGCGTGATGATTTCTTCGAGCAGTTCGTCGAGCTGGCCGTCACCGAGCATGCGCTCTACATGGGCCAGGCCCAGGGGCTGTGGCGGCTTGAGGCCGTGGGTGCGCGCCACCAGTTCGGTGGAGCGCTCGGGGCCGGTATCGCCGGGATGTGGCTGGGCAATCGGCTTGAAAAAGCCGACTTTCAGCCCGGCTCGCTCAAGGGTACGCACCAGCCCTAGGCTGATGGAGGTCAGACCCACACCAAAATCGGTGGGCGCGATAAAAAAAGTCTGCATGCGAATTCTCTGGAGGTGCATGGCTTGGGTGGCGCTCTATGGCTGAGCGTCTACCGCGAATCAAGCGCCAAGGTTATCGTTATTCGCGCTCCTGCGCACACCAGCCGCAGGCAAAGGGCTGGCCTATTTTTTCAAGGCGTTGCGTGGGGTCGAGTACCCAGGCGCGGGACTGCCAGGGTGGCTGGTGGCGCAGGTGCTGGGTATGGCCGCAGGACAGCTCGACGACCCAGTGCTGGTCTTCGTCCTGGTGGAACCCGATGATGAAGGATGCCGTTGATCGGTCCCGTCCGTCCGGGTTCTGTTCGCTTTCGGGCAAATCCTTGTTTAGACTTGTCCGTTCTTCATTCTTATGCAAAAGGTCTCGCCCCATGACGATCGCCGCTAACAAGGCTGTCTCCATCGACTATACCCTGACCAACGACGCTGGTGAGGTCATCGACAGCTCCGCCGGCGGCGCGCCGCTGGTCTACCTGCAAGGCGCAGGTAACATCATCCCAGGCCTGGAAAAGGCGCTGGAAGGCAAGAACGTCGGTGATGAGCTGACCGTTGCCGTAGAACCTGAAGATGCCTACGGCGAGTACTCGGCCGAACTGGTCAGCACCCTGAGCCGCAGCATGTTCGAAGGCGTTGACGAACTGGAAGTGGGCATGCAGTTCCACGCTTCCGCGCCGGACGGCCAAATGCAGATCGTCACCATTCGTGACCTGGACGGCGACGACGTGACCGTCGACGGCAACCACCCTTTGGCTGGCCAGCGCTTGAACTTCCAAGTGAAGATCGTTGCCATCCGCGACGCTTCCCAGGAAGAAGTGGCTCACGGCCACGTCCACGGTGAAGGCGGTCATCACCATTGATCGTGGTTTGATCAATAGGTAACAAAAACGCCCCGACTGGTTCGGGGCGTTTTTTTTTGCCTGTGTTTTTTGGTGGATCGATTTCCTGTGGCGAGCGGGCCTGTTGTGGTGAGCGGGCTTGCCCCGCGCGGGGGGGGGGGGGGGGGCGAAGCGGCCCTAAAACCTGGGACTGGGTTCTGTCTGGAGGAACGCGTTGAATGTATTGGGGCTGCTGCGCAGCCCAGCGCGGGGCAAGCCCGCTCACCACAGAAGCTTCCCACCACAAGAGGGTTTGTAAGGCGCAAACAAAAATGCCCCGGACCTTTCGGTACGGGGCATTTCTTAACTGTTTCGCAACCAGGGTTGCGTTGCAGTTGTTACCACTTAGGCTGCAGCAGGAACGCTCAGAGCCTTGATGTGGCCATTCAGGCGGCTCTTATGGCGAGCGGCCTTGTTCTTGTGGATGATGCCTTTATCGGCCATGCGGTCGATAACTGGCACAGCCAGAACGTAAGCAGCTTGGGCTTTTTCAGCGTCTTTGGTGTCGATGGCTTTAACTACATTCTTGATGTAGGTACGAACCATGGAACGCAGGCTGGCGTTGTGGCTGCGACGCTTCTCAGCCTGTTTTGCACGTTTTTTGGCGGAAGGTGTGTTGGCCACCGTCGAGCTCCTCGAAAGACTTTTTAGGAAATAGCAAACAAAATAGGCCGCGAATCATGCCGATGACTTGATGGGTTGTCAAGGGCGGCTGATGCGAACTGCTGAGTGGTCGATCTGAAGAGGCGGGTGATTTATTTCCGGCGCTTGACCTGTAAACTCGCGAGCTTTGGCTCTGTGCTGTTGCAGGCGCGCAGTATCGCATAAGTAGGCGCTTTGTTCGCCTGCTCTTTATCTAAAGGCGCAAACTCTTTCAATGAATCTGCTCAAATCGTTGGCCGCCGTCAGCTCTATCACGATGATCTCCCGGGTTCTGGGGTTTGTGCGTGACACCTTGCTGGCGCGCATTTTTGGCGCCAGCATGGCCACGGATGCCTTCTTTATTGCCTTCAAATTGCCCAACCTGCTGCGGCGGATCTTCGCCGAAGGCGCGTTTTCCCAGGCGTTCGTGCCGATCCTGGCCGAGTACAAGACCCAGCAGGGCGAGGAAGCCACGCGCACCTTTATTGCCTATGTCTCGGGCCTGTTGACCCTGGTGCTGATGCTGGTGACCATCCTTGGCATGCTCGCCGCCCCCTGGGTGATCTGGGCCACGGCCCCCGGTTTTGCCAATACCCCGGAAAAATTCGCGCTGACCACCGATCTGCTGCGGGTGACCTTTCCTTATATATTGCTGATCTCCCTTTCATCCCTGGCCGGGGCGATCCTCAATACCTGGAACCGTTTCTCGGTGCCGGCCTTCGTACCGACCCTGCTGAACGTCAGCATGATCATCTTCGCGCTGTTCCTTACCCCGTATTTCGACCCACCGGTAATGGCACTTGGCTGGGCCGTACTGGCCGGCGGCCTGGCGCAACTGCTCTACCAGCTGCCGCACCTGAAAAAGATCGGCATGCTCGTGTTGCCGCGCCTGAACCTCAAGGACACGGGCGTGTGGCGCGTGATGCGCAATATGTTGCCGGCGATCCTCGGCGTGTCGGTCAGCCAGATTTCGCTGATTATCAACACGGCGTTCGCTTCGCTGCTGGTGTCTGGCTCGGTGTCGTGGATGTACTACGCCGACCGCCTGATGGAATTGCCGTCCGGCGTGCTGGGCGTGGCGCTGGGCACGATTCTGCTGCCAACCCTGGCGCGCACCTACGCCAGTAAAGACCGCCAGGAATACTCGCGCATCCTCGACTGGGGCCTGCGCCTGTGCTTTGTGCTGGTGCTGCCATGTGCGCTGGCGCTGGGGATCCTGGCCGAACCGTTGACCGTGTCGTTGTTTCAATACGGCCAGTTCGATGCCCATGACGCCTTGATGACGCAGCACGCGCTGGTCGCTTATTCCGTCGGTCTGCTCGGCATTATCGTGATCAAGGTGCTGGCCCCCGGCTTCTATGCCCAGCAAAACATCCGTACGCCGGTCAAAATCGCGATATTCACGCTAATCGTCACGCAACTGCTCAACCTGGTGTTTATCGGCCCGCTGGCTCACGCTGGCCTGGCCCTGGCGATCAGCGCCGGCGCATGTATCAATGCCGGGCTGTTGTTTTACCAACTGCGCAAACAGCAAATGTTCCAGCCGCAGCCAGGTTGGGGCCTGTTTGCCCTCAAGTTGCTGGTGGCGGTGGGGGCGATGTCAGCGGTGCTGTTGGGCTTGATGCACTTTATGCCCGCCTGGGACGAGGGCCATATGCTGGAGCGCTTCCTGCGCCTGGGCGTGCTGGTCGTCGCTGGCGTGGTGGTGTACTTCGGGATGTTGCTGCTGCAAGGCTTCCGGCTGCGGGATTTCAATCGCAAGTCGCTGAGCTAGAGAGTTTGCCGCGATAAAACGGTTGTTTTATCGATTCGATCCATTTGGCCCGTGCTGTTGCCTGTCGTCCGGGGCCGGGTGTGGTTATAATCGACCACTTTATGAGCAAGAAGCGCGTTATGCAGCTGGTTCGAGGTCTCCACAACCTGCGCCCCGAGCATCGGGGCTGCGTCGCCACTATTGGCAACTTTGACGGTGTTCACCGTGGCCACCAGGCTATCCTGGCTAGGCTGCGCGAGCGTGCGGTCGAGTTGGGCGTGCCCAGCTGCGTGGTGATTTTCGAGCCACAGCCGCGGGAATACTTCACGCCCGAGACAGCGCCGGCGCGCCTGGCCCGCCTGCGGGACAAGCTGCAACTGCTGGCCGAAGAAGGCGTGGACCGCGTCCTCTGCCTGGCTTTCAACCAGCGTTTGCAAAGCCTGAGCGCCGCCGAGTTCGTCGACCGTATCCTGGTCGATGGCCTGGGCGTGCAGCACCTGGAGGTCGGTGACGATTTCCGTTTTGGTTGCGACCGCGTGGGGGATTTCGATTTCCTGCAGCATGCCGGCGTCAACCAGGGGTTTACCGTCGAAGCCGCGCAAACCGTTGAACTGGACGGCCTGCGCGTGAGCAGTACCCAGGTGCGTAACGCCCTGGCTGCTGCCGACTTCGCCTTGGCCGAACGGTTGCTCGGCCGCCCGTTCCGCATTGCCGGGCGGGTCCTGCACGGCCAGAAGCTGGCGCGCCAATTGGGCACGCCAACCGCCAACGTGCAACTCAAGCGCCGTCGTGTGCCGCTGACCGGGGTCTACCTGGTGAGCGTCGACATCGACGGCCAACCGTGGCCGGGAGTCGCCAACATAGGCGTCAGGCCCACGGTTGCAGGTGATGGCAAGGCCCACCTGGAAGTACATCTGCTGGATTTTGCCGGTGATCTGTATGACCGGCGTTTGACGGTGGTTTTCCACCAGAAGCTGCGTGAAGAGCAGCGTTTCGCCTCCCTTGAGGCGTTGAAAACGGCGATCAATGCGGATGTCGCCGCCGCCCGTGCACTAGCCGCACCTAGCGCCCATCGCTAACCGAAGAGCCTTAAATGACCGACTATAAAGCCACGCTAAACCTTCCGGACACCGCCTTCCCAATGAAGGCCGGCCTGCCACAGCGCGAACCGCAGATCCTGCAGCGCTGGGACAGTATTGGCCTGTACGGAAAGTTGCGCGAAATTGGCAAGGATCGTCCGAAATTCGTCCTGCACGACGGCCCTCCTTATGCCAACGGCACGATTCACATCGGTCATGCGCTGAACAAGATTCTCAAGGACATGATCCTGCGCTCGAAGACCCTGTCGGGCTTTGACGCGCCGTATGTCCCGGGTTGGGACTGCCACGGCCTGCCGATCGAACACAAAGTCGAAGTGACCTACGGCAAGAACCTGGGCGCGGATAAAACCCGCGAACTGTGCCGTGCCTACGCCACCGAGCAAATCGAAGGGCAGAAGTCCGAATTCATCCGCCTGGGCGTGCTCGGCGAGTGGGACAACCCGTACAAGACCATGAACTTCAAGAACGAGGCCGGTGAAATCCGTGCCTTGGCCGAGATCGTCAAAGGCGGTTTCGTGTTCAAGGGCCTCAAGCCGGTGAACTGGTGCTTCGACTGCGGTTCGGCCCTGGCCGAAGCGGAAGTCGAGTACGAAGAAAAGAAGTCCTCGACCATCGACGTGGCCTTCCCGATCGCCGACGACGCCAAGCTGGCCGAGGCCTTTGGTCTGGCAAGCCTGGGCAAGCCGGCGGCCATCGTGATCTGGACCACCACCCCGTGGACCATCCCGGCCAACCAGGCGCTGAACGTGCACCCGGAATTCACCTACGCCCTGGTGGACGTCGGTGATCGCCTGCTGGTGCTGGCCGAGGAAATGGTCGAGGCCTGCCTGGCCCGCTACGAACTGCAAGGTTCGGTGATCGCGACCACCACCGGCTCCGCGCTGGAACTGATCAATTTCCGTCACCCGTTCTATGACCGCCTGTCGCCGGTGTACCTGGCTGACTATGTCGAGTTGGGTTCGGGCACCGGCATTGTTCACTGCTCGCCGGCCTATGGCGTGGACGACTTTGTCATCTGCAAGAAGTACGGCCTGGTCAACGACGACATCATCAACCCGGTGCAAAGCAACGGCGTCTACGTGCCGTCGCTCGAATTCTTTGGCGGCCAGTTCATCTTCAAGGCCGACCAGCCGATCATCGACAAGCTGCGTGAAGTCGGTGCGCTGATGCAAACCGCCACCATCCAGCACAGCTACATGCACTGCTGGCGCCACAAGACCCCGCTGATCTACCGCGCCACCGCGCAGTGGTTCATCGGCATGGACAAAGAGCCAACCAGCGGCGACACCCTGCGTGTACGCTCGCTCAAAGCGATCGAAGACACCCAGTTCGTCCCGGCCTGGGGCCAGGCGCGCCTGCACTCGATGATCGCCAACCGTCCGGACTGGTGCATCTCCCGCCAGCGTAACTGGGGCGTGCCGATCCCGTTCTTCCTGAACAAGGAAAGCGGCGAGCTGCACCCACGCACCGTCGAACTGATGGAAGTCGTGGCCCAGCGCGTTGAACAGGAAGGCATCGAAGCCTGGTTCAAGCTGGACGCCGCCGAACTGCTGGGCGACGAAGCGCCGCAGTACGACAAGATCAGCGACACCCTCGACGTGTGGTTCGACTCCGGCACCACTCACTGGCACGTGCTGCGCGGCTCGCACCCGATGGGTCACGAATCCGGTCCGCGTGCCGACCTGTACCTGGAAGGCTCGGACCAACACCGTGGCTGGTTCCACTCGTCGTTGCTGACCGGTTGCGCCATCGACAACCACGCGCCGTACCGCGAGCTGCTGACCCACGGCTTCACCGTCGACGAGACGGGCCGCAAGATGTCGAAGTCGCTGAAGAACGTGATCGAGCCGAAAAAGATCAACGACACCCTGGGCGCCGACATCATGCGTCTGTGGGTTGCGTCGACCGACTATTCGGGCGAAATCGCCGTGTCGGACCAGATCCTGGCCCGCAGCGCCGATGCCTACCGCCGCATCCGTAATACCGCGCGCTTCCTGCTGTCGAACCTGACCGGTTTCAACCCGGCCACCGACATCCTGGCGGCTGAGGACATGCTCGCCCTCGACCGTTGGGCCGTGGACCGTACCCTGTTGCTGCAACGCGAGTTGCAGGAAAACTACGGCGAGTATCGCTTCTGGAACGTGTACTCGAAGATCCACAACTTCTGCGTGCAGGAGCTGGGTGGTTTCTATCTCGACATCATCAAGGACCGCCAGTACACCACCGGCGCCAACAGCAAGGCGCGCCGCTCGGCGCAGACCGCGCTGTTCCACATCTCCGAAGCGCTGGTGCGCTGGATCGCACCGATCCTGGCCTTCACCGCCGACGAACTGTGGGAATACCTGCCGGGCGAGCGCAACGAGTCCGTGATGCTCAACACCTGGTACGAAGGCCTGACCGAACTGCCGGCCGACTTCGAACTGGGCCGCGAGTACTGGGAAGGTGTGATGGCCGTTAAGGTTGCGGTGAACAAGGAGCTGGAAGTGCAGCGTGCGGCCAAGGCCGTCGGTGGCAACCTGCAAGCCGAAGTCACCCTGTTTGCCGAGGAAGGCCTGACCGCCGACCTGGCCAAGCTGAGCAACGAACTGCGCTTCGTGCTGATCACCTCTACCGCGAGCCTGGCACCGTTTGCCCAGGCCCCGGCGGACGCAGTCGCCACTGAAGTGCCGGGCCTCAAGCTCAAAGTGGTCAAGTCGGCCTTCCCTAAGTGCGCCCGTTGCTGGCACTGCCGTGAAGATGTTGGCGTGAACCCTGAGCATCCGGAGATCTGTGGTCGTTGCGTCGACAACATCTCGGGTGCTGGTGAGGTTCGCCACTATGCCTAATGCAGCCAGTCGCTTTGGACGTCTGGGCTGGCTCGTATTGAGCGTGCTGGTCCTGGTCATCGACCAGGTCAGCAAGGCTCACTTCGAAGGCTCCCTGGAGATGTTCCAGCAGATCGTGGTGATCCCGGATTACTTCAGCTGGACCCTTGCCTACAACACCGGCGCTGCTTTCAGCTTCCTGGCGGATGGCGGCGGCTGGCAGCGCTGGCTGTTCGCGCTGATCGCCGTGGTGGTCAGCGCGGTGCTGGTGGTGTGGCTCAAGCGCCTCGGTCGCGATGACACCTGGCTGGCGATCGCTTTGGCCCTCGTACTGGGCGGCGCGCTGGGCAACCTGTACGACCGCATTGCCCTGGGCCATGTGATCGACTTCATTCTGGTGCATTGGCAGAACCGCTGGTACTTCCCGGCGTTCAACTTTGCCGACAGCGCCATCACCGTCGGTGCAATCATGCTGGCGTTGGACATGTTTAAAAGTAAGAAAACCGGAGAGACCGTCAATGACTGATCAGGTATTGGCTGAGCAACGCATCGGCCAGAACACGGAAGTCACTTTGCATTTCGCATTGCGCCTGGAGAATGGCGACACGGTCGACAGCACGTTCGACAAGGCACCGGCCACCTTCAAGGTCGGTGATGGCAACCTGCTGCCGGGTTTCGAGGCGGCCCTGTTCGGCTTCAAGGCTGGCGACAAGCGTACCCTGCAGATCCTGCCGGAAAACGCCTTTGGCCAACCCAACCCGCAAAACGTGCAGATCATCCCGCGTTCGCAGTTCCAGGACATGGACTTGTCGGAAGGCTTGTTGGTGATCTTCAACGATGCGGCGAATACAGAACTGCCCGGTGTGGTAAAAACCTTCGATGACGCGCAAGTGACCATCGACTTCAACCACCCGTTGGCCGGTAAAACCTTGACCTTTGATGTTGAAATCATCGACGTTAAAGCGATCTAACAGATGAAACCGGCGCCTGCGAGCGCTGGCCTGTGTAGGAGCCGGCTTGCCGGCGATGCAGACGCCTCGGTGTATCGTCGACACCGCGGTGATGTTATCGCCGGCAAGCCGGCTCCTACAGGACTCGGCGCTCGCAAGGGCCCGAGTTGATCCATTTTCTTGCCGAGCAAGACACGAGGCACAGCATGCAAATCAAACTCGCCAACCCCCGTGGCTTCTGCGCCGGTGTGGACCGGGCGATCGAAATCGTCAACCGCGCCTTGGAGGTCTTCGGGCCGCCGATCTACGTGCGCCATGAAGTCGTCCACAACAAGTTCGTGGTCGAAGACCTGCGCGCACGCGGTGCCATCTTTGTCGAAGAGCTGGACCAGGTGCCGGACGACGTCATCGTCATCTTCAGTGCCCACGGTGTCTCCCAGGCAGTGCGCACCGAAGCGGCAGGCCGTGGCCTGAAAGTGTTCGATGCTACCTGCCCGCTGGTTACCAAGGTACACATCGAAGTCGCGCGCTATAGCCGTGACGGTCGCGAGTGCATCCTCATCGGCCATGCCGGTCACCCTGAAGTCGAAGGTACCATGGGGCAGTACGACGCCAGCAATGGTGGGGCGATCTATCTGGTGGAGGACGAAAAAGACGTCGCCAACCTGCAGGTGCAGAACCCCGAGCGCCTGGCATTCGTGACCCAGACCACCTTGTCCATGGACGACACCAGCCGCGTGATCGACGCGCTGCGCAGCCGCTTCCCGGCCATTGGTGGGCCGCGCAAGGACGACATCTGCTACGCCACCCAGAATCGGCAGGACGCGGTCAAGCAATTGGCCGATGAATGCGATGTGGTGCTGGTTGTCGGCAGCCCCAACAGCTCAAACTCCAACCGCCTGCGTGAGCTCGCTGAGCGCATGGCCACACCGGCATACCTGATCGACGGTGCCGAAGACATGCAGCGCAGTTGGTTCGATGGCGTCGAGCGCATTGGCATCACGGCAGGTGCTTCGGCCCCGGAAGTGCTGGTACGTGGGGTTATCCAGCAACTGCACGCCTGGGGCGCTACCGGTGCCGATGAGCTGGCAGGTCGCGAGGAAAACATCACGTTTTCCATGCCCAAGGAGCTGCGGGTTCGCTCGTTGCTCTGAGTGCCGGGTTGCCGGAGCCACTCCGGCACAACGCCTGCTCGGCACTGTCGCTGCGCAGGCTGATGCGCCCGCTGGGCGCCAGCACGATCTGATGCAGGCTCTGCGCCTGATCCCTGGCACACACATGCACGGTGCCGGCACGGAAACCTCCCCCTGAAAATATCGGCTCGCCCAGCCCACTGAAGCGCACCTGGCTCTTGAGCGGCCCATTGCCCACGATCAAGCCATGGCCACTGTCCTGGTGAGTCAGCAATACGGGGTTGTCGTCGTCCAGGTGGCCGCGTCCGCTGGCATCCACGATGACGCGCCAGCCCAGGCTCCAATCATCGTTCAATGCGTGAATGACCACCGCTCGATTGCGTGCAATGGCTTCGGTGCGTGCGTAGCGCAGGCCTGCCGCCAATGTTTGCGCCGCGCTGTGGCGTTGCTGTGAGTCCAGCAGGCTCTTGAAGCTCGGCACTGCCAGGGTCGCCAGAATGCTGCTCAGGGTCAGTCCGAGCAGCAATTCGATCAGGGTAAAACCGTGTTGGTGCATGTGCCTTTCCTCCGTGGATAGGGATGTCATCCTAGGTATAGCGTCCAGGCTGAGGCGCTGGATGATGGCCTTTATGTCCAAAGTATTTCCCTTTGTTCCCGGCGCAGCGTGGGTGAAAAACCGGCGCTAGTCTTGAGCCGCACAGCAGGTTCTACCTGCTCATTTTCGGACCTCGACACGGATGGCGACGGTAATGCTTGCCTGCACGAATACCTGTATTTCTCCTGTTTTATCCCCACGCCAGACCGGAATGACGCTGATCGAAGTGCTCGTCGCCGTGCTGATCCTTGCCATTGGCCTGCTGGGTGCGGCAGTGATCCAGCTCAACGCGCTCAAGTACACCGACAGCTCAAGGATGACCAGCCAGGCCAGCTTCATTGCCTACGACATGCTCGACCGGATCCGCGCCAATTCTGGCGCCGACTACGCCTGGGGTCGGGGTGAGCGTGCCCCTGCCAGTGGCGCTACTGGCAGCGTGCGCGATCTGGACCTGCATGATTTCGAGGCCAATATCCTCGGCTTTGCCGGGGAGAGCGCCAAAGGCTCGGTGTCGATCAGCGGAAGTGAGGTAACGGTCAGTATCAGCTGGGATGACAGCCGGGGGACCAACACACCAGGTGCCCGGGAAACCTTCACCCTGACCAGCCGTATCAGCGATGAGCTGGGGGTGGCGCAATGAGGCGTCGTGCTCGCGGTTTCAGTCTGGTGGAGTTACTGCTGGCGTTGGCCATGGGCTTGGTGCTGGTGCTTGGGGGCAGCCAGGTGGTGATTGATTCCAGAGCTACCCACGCCAGCCAGCAGGCGGCCATGTCGCTGCAGGATGATGCGCGGTTCGTGCTGGGTAAAATCATTCAGGACATCCGCCAGGCGGGCATGTTTGGTTGTTTGGCCACAGGCTTTATCGAGAATGCGCCACCGGCTTTTGATCGGCCCGTCAGTTGGAGTGGTGGGGCGGGCGCCAAGTCGCTGACGTTGGTGACTGCAGATGCCGGCAATGAAAGCGGCAAGCCTGATTGGACCGTATTGTCCGATTGCACGGGTAGCGCCCAGGCTTACATTGGAAACTCCCCTGCGCCTGCTCCGGGCGAGATCCGTTTTGCATTGCGCCAAGTAACCTACACCTTCGAAGCGGGCCAGCTTAAAGTCAGCACCCCCGCAGCACCCGCCAAGGCCGTGCTGGTGGATAACGTGCAGGCGTTCGAGCTTGGCTTTGGCCTGGCCGCCAAGCCCGCATCACTGCAGGTCGTGCGTTACGACGCCGCGCCAGCCGACGCCGCCCTGATACGCAGCGTGCGCATCCAGATGACGCTGCAAGACCCTTCTGGCCGGGTAAAAGCTCAAACCTACAGCGTCGTGGCGGCGTTGCGAAACCAGCTGGGGTAGGGCGGCCATGGTGTTTACCGAGAGTAATCGTCTGCGGCAGGCAGGCATGGTGCTGCTGATCAGCCTGGTGTTCCTGTTGCTGGTGTCGCTGGTCGGCTTGTCCTCGATGCAAGGTGCACTCATCCAGCAAAAGATCGCCGGCAGCGTCTGGCAGCGCAATCAATCGCTGCAACGTGCTGAAAGTGGCTTGAGGCTCGGGGAGTCGGCGGTACAGCGGTCATTTGCGACGCTGCCGTTGTGTCAGTCGATCGCCCGATGTGCGCCGCCGCAGGCTGCATTTTCGGTGTTCGGCCCCGGCGCGGACCCTGTTTCAGGCGTTAGCTGGGTGGCGCTGAAAGGCGGTGTATACGGCCTTCAATCCCTTGGGTCGGCGGTCGGGGTTGCGCATTTACCGCCGCACATGCCGGCTTCGGTGTATCGAGTGACGGCTGTTGGCCTCAGTGGCCAATTGCGCACGGTGCTGGAGAGCGTCTATGCGCGAGTGGAGGAGGAGGGCGGCTCGCGTTTTCGGCGAGTGGCGTGGCGGCAACTTCAATAAGGAGCACTGCAATGGGCATGGACAGCCAGGGGTTTACCTTGATCGAGTTACTGATCGCGGTTGCGATCATCACGGTGTTGGCGGGGATTGCTTACCCCGGATACACCGGCCATATGAAAAAAGTGTATCGCGCTGAAATCGTGGCGCTGTTGACCGGGCAGGCTCAACATCTGGAGCGCTTTTATACGAGGAACGGTACTTTTATTGATGCAAGCGGCGTCAGTGCGGGCAATGATCGCTATAGAATCAGCGCTGCGTTGAACCCTCAGGATTTCCAGTTGGTGGCGACGCCTGCTATCGGCTCGATGATGGCTGGTGACCCTTGCGGTGATTTCGTCCTGACCAACACCGGCACGCGCAGCAACCCCGGTGCAATGCCAGAAATGTCGCGCAGGCTGTGCTGGGGGCAATGATGAGGGTGCTGGACGACTGGGCGCCGGGCGCGCTTGTTCCTATTTATCGGCTGGATCAAATGATGGCAGAGCAACAGCAGGTAGTGATTGTCGGTGGCGGTGTCATCGGCTTGTTGACGGCGTTCAACCTGGCGACCCAAGGGCAAGCGGTGGTGCTATTGGAGCGCGCGGGTTTGGGGCAGGAGTCGTCCTGGGCGGGCGGCGGCATTGTCTCGCCCCTGTATCCGTGGCGCTACAGCCCGGCAGTCACCGCACTCGCCCATTGGTCCCAGGATTTTTATCCACAGTTGGCGGAGCGTCTGTTTGCTGCGACGGGCGTCGATCCGGAGGTTCACACCACAGGCCTGTACTGGCTGGACCTGGAGGATGAGGCCGAAGCCCTGGCGTGGGCTGCACGTGAGGGCCGCCCATTGAGCAAAGTCGACGTGTCGGCCGCCCATGACGCCGTTCCGGTGCTGGGCGGCGGGTACTCCCAGGCGATCTACATGGCCAACGTCGCCAATGTGCGCAACCCACGCTTGGTCAAATCCCTCAAGGCCGCACTGCTGGCGCTGCCCGGCGTAACCCTTCATGAGCATTGCGAAGTGACCGGGTTTGTTCTGGAGGCTGGCAATGTCGTGGGCGTGGACACTGCTGATGGCCCGATTTTTGGCGATCAGGTTGTATTGGCGGCGGGCGCCTGGAGTGGTGAGTTGCTCGGCACATTAGGCCTGTCATTGCCGGTGGAGCCGGTCAAGGGCCAGATGATTTTGTACAAGTGCGCCTCGGACTTCCTATCGAGCATGGTGCTGGCCAAGGGGCGCTATGCGATCCCGCGGCGTGACGGGCATATCCTGATCGGCAGTACCCTGGAGCACGAAGGTTTCGACAAGACCCCGACCCAGAACGCACTGGAAAGCCTCAAGGCATCAGCGGTGGAGTTGATTCCCGCCCTGGCGGACGCTGAAGTGGTGGGGCACTGGGCCGGACTGCGCCCCGGGTCTCCGGAAGGTATTCCGTATATCGGCCAAGTGCCAGGCTTCAAGGGCTTGTGGCTCAACTGCGGGCATTACCGCAATGGCCTGGTGCTTGCGCCGGCCTCCTGCCAGTTGTTTGCCGATTTGCTGCTGGCACGTGCGCCGATCATCGACCCGGCGCCGTATGCACCCGAAGGTCGGATCAACGCTGGATAGACTTCGGCCCCTGCTCCAGATGGGCCTGGGTGCAATACCACTCTTGGCGCAAGCTTAAGGCGCGATCCTGCGGCAAGTGCACGCCGCAGTGGGCGCAGCGCACCATCAGGGCCGCGCCAGGCTCGCTGGCGCGTTGCTGTTTGGCGGCCGGGCTTTTGAATTTGCGCCAGAACCATACTGCGGCGGCAATGACGGCAATCCAGAACAATAGACGAAGCATGATGGGCAGTTTCTCGACAGGGAATGCGCCAGTTTAGCCAAGGACGTGCCAGGCGCACAGCGCAATGATACCGCCCACAAAAAAGGAGCCTCGAAAGGCTCCTTTTTGATGACGCCGGTGTAATCAGTCGAACACACCAAAGGTCATGTAGCTGAACCACGAGCGATCCTGATTGTTGCCCAAGGCCTGCGGTTCTTCCTCTTCGATCACGTCGCCGTTCTCGTCGTGGGGCTTGAGGTCCGAAGGAATGGCATCCTTGGCGTCCTGGTACTGCTTGATCACGTCCTGGTTGGCGCGGGTTTCGCCCGGCGGCAGCGGTGGACGGGACTCGATCAGGCCCAGGGTGTACTTGCTCAGCCACGAACGGTTGTCGGCTTCGTCAACCTGAGGCACGAACTGGCCGTCTTTCAGGCTTGGGTGGTCCGGGTAGTTGAGCTTGAGGGTTTCCAGGCTGGTGCTGGCCAGCTCGTCCAGGTGCAGGCGCTGGTAAGCCTCGGTCATCACCGCCAGGCCGTCACCCACGGATGGGGTTTCCTGGAAGTTCTCAACCACATAACGGCCACGGTTGGCGGAAGCTACGTAAGCCTGACGGGTCAGGTAGTAGTGGGCTACGTGGATCTCGTAGGACGCCAGCAGGTTGCGCAGGTAGATCATGCGCTGCTTGGCGTCCGGCGCGTAGCGGCTGTTGGGGTAGCGGCTGGTCAGCTGGGCGAACTCGTTGTAGGAGTCGCGGGCGGCACCCGGGTCACGCTTGGTCATGTCCAGCGGCAGGAAGCGCGCCAGCAGGCCGACGTCCTGGTCGAACGAGGTCAGGCCCTTCATGTAGTAGGCGTAGTCCACGTTCGGGTGCTGCGGGTGCAAGCGGATGAAACGCTCGGCGGCGGACTTGGCAGCTTCCGGCTCGGCGTTCTTGTAGTTGGCGTAGATCAGCTCGAGCTGGGCCTGGTCGGCGTAGCGCCCGAACGGATAGCGCGACTCCAGTGCCTTCAGCTTCGCTGTGGCGCTGGTGTAGCTATTATTGTCCAAGTCTTTCTGAGCCAGTTGATACAACTCGACTTCGCTCAGGTTTTCGTCGACGACTTCCTTTGTTGACGAGCAAGCAGCAGTCATGGCGAGGATGGCGATCAGCAGCAGGTGTTTCACTTGCATGGCGGCTTGCGTCCCTATGACGGCCGCTGTCTTGGGCGGGGCCGTCCTGTTATGATGAGCGCCCCGTTGAAAGCCTCGGGGCAAAAGACGCCGTATTTAACCACAAGCGCGCAGCCGAAACCAAAGGCTGTGCCACGCCTAGTCTGAGCATGTCCGATAAAATTGAACTTCGCGCAGAGGTGCCGTCCGAATTGGGCGGCCAACGCCTCGATCAAGTCGCCGCACAATTATTCGCTGAGCACTCGCGCTCGCGCCTTTCCGCCTGGATCAAAGACGGCCGCCTGACTGTGGATGGAGCGGTTATCCGCCCGCGAGACATAGTCCATGGTGGTGCGATTCTTGAGCTGACTGCCGAGCAGGAAGCCCAGGGAGAATGGGTTGCCCAGGACATCGAGCTGGATATCGTCTATGAAGACGACGACATCCTGGTCATCAACAAACCCGCAGGCCTGGTGGTTCACCCGGCAGCCGGGCACGCTGATGGCACCTTGCTCAACGCCCTGTTGCACCACGTGCCGGACATCATCAATGTCCCGCGCTGCGGCATCGTGCACCGTCTGGACAAGGACACCACCGGCTTGATGGTGGTGGCCAAGACCATTCAGGCGCAGACGCAGTTGGTCACACAATTGCAAAGCCGCAGCGTCAGCCGGATCTACGAATGCATCGTGATCGGTGTAGTCGTGGCCGGTGGCAAGATCAACGCGCCGATCGGTCGTCACGGCCAGCAGCGCCAGCGTATGGCGGTGATGGAAGGCGGCAAGCAGGCCGTGAGCCACTACCGTGTGCTCGAGCGTTTCCGCTCCCACACCCACGTGCGGGTCAAGCTGGAAACCGGGCGTACCCACCAGATTCGCGTGCACATGGCGCACATCAACTTCCCGTTGGTCGGAGATCCGGCCTACGGCGGTCGCTTCCGTATTCCACCGGCGGCCAGTGCAACCATGGTTGATTCGCTGAAAAACTTCCCGCGCCAGGCACTGCATGCACGTTTCCTGGAACTGGATCATCCGACGAGCGGTAAGCGGATGAGCTGGGAATCGCCTCTGCCGGACGACCTGGTCTGGTTGTTGTCGCTGCTCAAGCAGGATCGCGAGGCGTTTGTCGGGTGAATGACTGGCTGATTCCTGACTGGCCCGCGCCGGCCCAGGTGAAGGCCTGCGTCACAACCCGCGCGGGCGGCGTCAGCCTGGCGCCGTTCGATAGCCTCAATTTGGGCGATCATGTCGAAGACAGCCTGGAGGCCGTGCTTGAAAATCGCCGCCGCCTCACCACGGCCTTCGATATCCAGCCAGCCTGGCTGCGCCAGGTCCATGGCGTGAGCGTGGTCGAGGCCGACCCTGGCCGCACTGCCGAAGCCGATGGCAGCTGGACCAGCACCCCAGGCATCGCCTGCACATCCATGACTGCCGATTGCCTGCCCGCTTTGTTCTGCAACCGTGCAGGCACCCGCGTGGCGGCGGCCCATGCAGGTTGGCGTGGCCTGGCGGCGGGCGTGTTGGAGGCGACTCTAGGAAGCCTCGACGCCGAGCCTGGCGACGTGTTGGTGTGGCTCGGCCCGGCGATTGGCCCGCAAGCCTTTGAAGTCGGCCCGGAAGTGCGTGAAGTCTTCATGCAGCATCTGCCGACAACCGCCGAAGCCTTTGTACCGAGTCGCAATGCGGGCAAGTTCATGGCTGACATCTATAAGCTCGCGCGCCTGCGCCTGGCTGCGTGCGGTGTGAGTGCCGTGTATGGCGGCGGTTTCTGCACGGTGACCGACCCGCGCTTCTTTTCCTACCGGCGCAGCCCCCGCACCGGACGTTTTGCCTCCCTTATCTGGCTCGAACGCTAGACTCTCCTGACCTGGGTCAACACTGACTCACATCAAGCATCTGTCGCTTGAATCTTCCAGAATCCACCCCATCTATAGGGGTATCTGGCAGGTTTCTTCATTCAGGATGTGTTTACTAGCTCCGGCCTGCTCAAAAGGAAGGTGACTAATGCGTATTGATCGTTTAACCAGCAAATTACAGTTGGCACTGTCTGACTCTCAATCCTTGGCGGTGGGCCTCGACCACCCGGCCATCGAGCCTGCGCACTTGATGCAGGCGCTCCTGGAACAGCAAGGTGGTTCAATCAAGCCCTTGCTGATGCAGGTGGGCTTCGACGTCAACAGCCTGCGCAAGGAGTTGAGCAAAGAGCTCGACCAATTGCCGAAAATCCAAAACCCAACCGGCGACGTGAACATGTCGCAGGACTTGGCGCGCCTGCTTAACCAGGCAGATCGCCTGGCCCAGCAGAAGGGTGACCAGTTCATCTCCAGCGAACTGGTGCTGCTCGCCGCCATGGACGAGAACAGCAAGCTCGGCAAGTTGTTACTGGGCCAGGGCGTGAGCAAGAAAGCCCTGGAAAATGCCATCAACAACCTGCGTGGCGGCGACGCGGTGAACGACCCCAACCATGAGGAGTCGCGCCAGGCCCTGGATAAATACACCGTCGACCTGACCAAGCGTGCCGAAGAGGGCAAGCTTGACCCGGTGATCGGCCGTGACGATGAAATCCGCCGCACCATCCAGGTTTTGCAACGTCGCACCAAGAACAACCCGGTACTGATCGGCGAACCTGGTGTGGGTAAAACCGCGATCGCCGAAGGCCTGGCCCAGCGCATCATCAATGGTGAAGTGCCGGATGGCCTTAAAGGCAAGCGTCTGCTGTCCCTGGACATGGGGTCGTTGATCGCCGGTGCCAAGTTCCGCGGCGAGTTCGAAGAGCGCCTTAAATCCCTGCTCAATGAACTGTCGAAACAGGAAGGGCAGATCATTCTGTTTATCGACGAATTGCACACCATGGTCGGCGCCGGTAAAGGCGAAGGCTCGATGGACGCCGGTAACATGCTCAAGCCTGCCTTGGCGCGGGGTGAGTTGCACTGCGTCGGTGCTACTACGCTCAACGAATACCGCCAGTACATTGAAAAGGACGCGGCCCTTGAGCGTCGCTTCCAGAAAGTGCTGGTGGAAGAGCCGAGCGAAGAAGACACCATCGCGATCCTGCGTGGCTTGAAAGAGCGTTATGAGGTCCACCACAAGGTGGCGATCACCGATGGCGCGATCATTGCGGCGGCCAAATTGAGCCATCGCTATATCACTGACCGTCAGTTGCCAGACAAGGCCATCGACTTGATCGACGAAGCGGCCAGCCGTATCCGCATGGAAATCGACTCCAAGCCGGAAGTGCTCGACCGTCTGGATCGGCGCCTGATTCAACTGAAAGTTGAGTCCCAGGCCCTGAAGAAGGAAGAAGACGACGCGGCGAAGAAACGCCTGGAAAAACTCCAGGAAGAAATCGTCCGCCTGGAACGTGAGTATTCGGACCTGGAAGAAATCTGGACCTCGGAAAAAGCCGAAGTGCAGGGCTCGGCCCAGATCCAGCAAAAGATCGAGCAGTCGCGCCAGGAACTCGAAGCTGCCCGCCGTAAAGGCGACCTGAACCGCATGGCTGAGTTGCAGTACGGGGTGATTCCGGACCTGGAACGCAGCCTGCAGATGGTCGACCAGCACGGCAAGCCTGAGAACCAGTTGCTGCGCAGCAAGGTGACGGAGGAAGAAATTGCCGAAGTCGTCTCCAAATGGACCGGCATTCCTGTGTCGAAAATGCTTGAAGGCGAGCGCGACAAGCTGCTGAAGATGGAACACCTGCTGCATCAGCGTGTGATCGGTCAGGAAGAGGCCGTGGTGGCCGTTTCCAACGCGGTACGGCGTTCGCGGGCCGGGTTGTCCGATCCTAACCGTCCGAGCGGCTCCTTCATGTTCCTCGGCCCGACCGGTGTGGGTAAGACCGAGCTGTGCAAGGCTTTGGCCGAGTTCCTCTTTGATACTGAAGAGGCCATGGTGCGGATTGATATGTCCGAATTCATGGAGAAACATTCGGTGGCTCGCTTGATCGGTGCGCCACCAGGCTATGTGGGCTACGAGGAAGGCGGTTACCTGACCGAAGCCGTGCGGCGTAAGCCTTACTCGGTGATCCTGCTGGATGAGGTCGAGAAGGCGCACCCGGATGTGTTCAACATCCTGTTGCAAGTGCTGGAGGACGGCCGCCTGACCGACAGCCATGGGCGTACCGTGGATTTCCGCAATACGGTGATCGTGATGACCTCCAACCTGGGCTCGGCGCAGATCCAGGAGCTGGTGGGGGATCGTGAAGCCCAGCGTGCGGCGGTGATGGATGCACTGACCTCGCATTTCCGCCCGGAATTCATCAACCGGGTCGACGAAGTGGTGATCTTCGAGCCGTTGGCGCGGGATCAGATCGCGGGCATTACCGAGATCCAGTTGGGTCGCCTGCGTGGCCGCCTGGCAGAGCGTGAGCTGTCGCTGGAGCTGAGCCGTGAGGCGTTGGACAAGCTGATCGCTGTGGGCTACGACCCGGTGTATGGCGCACGGCCGTTGAAACGTGCGATCCAGCGCTGGATCGAGAACCCGCTGGCCCAGTTGATCCTGTCGGGCAGCTTCATGCCTGGCACCAGCGTGACAGCGACGGTGGAAAACGACGAAATCGTCTTCCACTGAGCCCTGGCAGCATGGTGACAAGAGAAGGCCCCGCATTGCGGGGCCTTTTTTTTCGATAGGGCGTTGAACTGTAAGGCAAAGGCTTGTAAAGTGCGCCCCGCAGCAACGTCAGCCCACGGGTTTCTTCTCCCCAAGAAGAAATCAGAAACAAGCGCAAATCATTGTCTTAAAAGCAATTTAAAGGGTTGACAGGGGTTTTTAAGATTGTAGAATAGCGCGCCTCAGAGACATGAACGTAGCGATACGGACAAGTCGAAGAGAAGGTAGTAAGCAGCAACGTAGTACTTTGAAATATGTAGTTCCGTGATAGCTCAGTCGGTAGAGCAAATGACTGTTAATCATTGGGTCCCAGGTTCGAGTCCTGGTCACGGAGCCAATTTCAAACCGGGGTATAGCGCAGTCCGGTAGCGCGCCTGCTTTGGGAGCAGGATGTCGGGAGTTCGAATCCCCCTACCCCGACCATATTTGGGTCGTTAGCTCAGTTGGTAGAGCAGTTGGCTTTTAACCAATTGGTCGTAGGTTCGAATCCCACACGACCCACCATTTTTGAGACCAGTTAACGCTGGAATCGAATCTTAAGATCAGAGGCCAAAAGCGCTGATCGAAGAAGGCGACTGAAAGGTCGCCTTTTTTTTACCGGGGTATAGCGCAGTCCGGTAGCGCGCCTGCTTTGGGAGCAGGATGTCAGGAGTTCGAATCCCCTTACCCCGACCATATTAAAAATCCCCGTATCGAAAGATACGGGGATTTTTTTTGTGCACGCAAATCTGACTCACCGCAAAACGAATGTGGGAGCGAGCAAGCCCACTCCCACATTGACCAAGTCCCATCCGGGACCGTGTTGTCAGTGCAGTTTGAGACGTGGCTCGGTGCCGCGCCCGATCTTGCTCCCCAGCATCAGCATCGCGGTGCGGAAGAACCCATACAGCGCCATCTGGTGCATGCGGTACAGCGACACGTAGAACATCCGCGCCAGCCAACCTTCCAGCATCACGCTGCCGGTGAGGTTGCCCATCAAGTTACCCACCGCCGAGAACCGTGACAGCGAGATCAACGAGCCGTAGTCGGTGTACTTGTAGGTCGGCAGGTCCTTGCCCTCGATGCGCAGCTTCAGCGACTTGGCCAGCAACGATGCCTGCTGGTGAGCCGCCTGGGCGCGTGGCGGCACGTTGCGATCAG
The DNA here is from genome assembly GCF_979253545.1 of Pseudomonas sp. AC112. NCBI lineage: Bacteria > Pseudomonadati > Pseudomonadota > Gammaproteobacteria > Pseudomonadales > Pseudomonadaceae > Pseudomonas > Pseudomonas sp. AC112. The sequence goes on along the minus strand of NZ_CEEDCM010000001.1, from coordinate 1,335,494 downwards.
TGCCCGGTTGCGGACAGGCGGCACAGTCGCCAAACGCGAAGATGTTTTCGTCGCGGGTGGTTTGCAGCGTCGGCAATACCTGCAGTTGATTGATGCGGTTGGTCTCCAGGCCATCGATATCCTTGAGGAACCCTGGCGCGCGAATGCCGGCCGCCCACACCTTGAGGCTGGCGGGGATGACCTGGCCGCTGCTGGTGATCAGCGCATCGGCAGTCACTTCGCTGACCGCCGAATTGGTCAGTACCGTCACGCCGAGCTTTTCCAGGGTTTTATGCACCGGCACGCCGATACGCTCGGGGAGGGCAGGCAATACCCGTGGGCCGGCTTCGATCAGGGTGATGTGCATGTTTTCCGGCTTGATGCGGTCTAGGCCATAAGCGGCCAACTCGTGGGCGGCGTTATGCAGTTCGGCGGCCAGTTCGACCCCAGTGGCACCCGCGCCGACGATGGCAACGCTGATTTTTTCCACCACATCGGTCTGCCCGGCATGGGCGCGCAAGTAGTGATTGAGCAACTGCTGGTGAAAGCGCTCCGCCTGCTTGCGGGTGTCGAGGAACAGACAGTGTTGTGCGGCGCCCTCGGTACCGAAGTCATTGGTGGTGCTGCCGACCGCAATCACCAGGCTGTCATAGCCCAGCACACGCGCCGGCACCAGTTCACGACCTTCTTCGTCGAGGGTGGCGGCCAGCTGGATCTTCTTCTGTTCACGGTCGAGCCCGCTCATGCGCCCCAGTTGGAACTCGAAGTGGTTCCATTTGGCCTGGGCGACATAATTGAGTTCATCTTCCGAGGAGTTCAGCGAGCCGGCTGCGACTTCGTGCAGCAAGGGCTTCCAGATATGGGTCAGGTTGGCGTCCACCAGCGTGATGCTGGCGGTGCCGCGCTTGCCCAGAGTCTTACCCAGGCGGGTAGCCAACTCCAGGCCGCCGGCGCCGCCGCCGACGATAATAATACGATGGGTCATGGGGATATCTCGCAAGGCTAAAAGAAATCGGAGCAGTTACCCCCGCGAGCGCCAGGCAGCTCATAGCGTCAGGTAACTCAAAAGTCGGCTCAGCAAGCCCAGGCCGATCACCACAACAAGCACCACACCCAGGAGCAGCCACGGCCGGAAAGGCTTGCGCTCGACTCGGTTTTGGGAGAGTTGCAGGTACTCTTCGACATGCTGTTGGTCATCGGGGTTCAGGCGGCTAGTCATAAAGGCCTCGTCAGGTAGACGTTGCAAAAGGGCGCCACGTTACAGTCCGGGGGCTCAGAGGCTGATGCCCACATCGAACACTATGCTGCGGCCCAGGTTGTTGCGCAAGAAATCCGGTGCATCCGGGTGGGCGAACAACACCCGTGCAAAGGTCGGCCCCACCAGTGACAGTGAGCGCCAGCCCTGGCGCAGGTATTCGGTCGGCGGCGGGAAATGGCTGTTGAGGTCAAGCACCTCACGCTTGAGGCTGGTGAAGGCGACGATATCCAGCTCCCCCAGGTCCATCCCACGTTCTTTGTAGTTATGCGCCTTCTTGCGCAGCGTGGGCGCCAGGCGCAGTAAAAACTCATGGGCCGGGATGCGTCGCGGCTTGGCTTCGCGCCGCACCAGTTGGCTCAGGGAGAAGGCGCTGCGTCGGCGCAGCAACTCGTCGCGCCATTCGTCATTCAGGCGACGGCCCTCGTCCAGCACAAAAAACACCTCGAAACTGGCATCGCGAAACAGCACGTCCGGTGGCTCTTGCCCGGCGGCGTGGAATTCTTCGGCACGGTAAGGCACGTTCAAGCCTTGCAGCAGGCGCTGGCAGACCCAACGCTCACGCTCCCATTTGCGGGCATTGGACAGGAACGCGTTGGCTTGTTCGGCCGCTACGGTGAGTAGGCGCAAGTAATCTGAGTCATCCATAGCTAGCAGCTTAGCGCCCAAATGATGACCGCAGGAAGTACCCCTGTGAAACGTCGGTGTAGACTGATCATCCGAGCAATATTCGACCCTGGGGAGTGCTGCCGTGATCAGTGCCGCCATGTTGGCGCCAACAACAATGGGCATCGGCTGGCTGCTGTATGCGCCCGTGGTGGTGTGGGCGATCCTGCGTTCACCTTGGCTCGAACTGTTTGCCGACCGGCGGCGTCAGCATCTGCTATTCGGCACCGTGTTCGCGTTATTCATGCTGTGGCTGGTACGGCGTGATTTCGATACCGGCGTGTCCTACCACTTCATCGGCATGACTGCCGTGACCCTGTTGCTGGATTGGCCCCTCGCAATTGTCGGCGGCTTTGTCGCCCAGTTGGGTTTGATGGCGCTGGGGCGCCAGGACCTCGCAGCCCTGGGGGTCAACGGCCTGTTGCTGATTGGGTTGCCGGTGCTGGTCACCGAAACCTGCGCGTTGCTGGTCGAGCGCGCACAACCGCGCAATCCCTTTGTGTATATCTTCTGTTCCGGTTTCTTTGCTGCCGCGCTGTCGGCGCTGCTGTGCCTGCTATTTGGGTTGGGGCTGCTGTGGTTCGACGGCCGTTTCGCCATGCCGGAATGGCTGGAGGATTTTGTCGGCTACTTGTGGCTGATCATCTTTCCCGAAGCCTTTATCAACGGCATGGTCATCAGCGCCCTGGTGGTGTTTTGCCCGGAATGGCTGGAGACGTTCAACCGCACGCGCTACTTGTCGGCACCCTGGAAGGACGACGATTCACAGCGTTGATCCAGATCAAATCCTGGCCGGCCGAGCAGGCCCATGCTCTGCCAAATTTTTCCAGGCAAGGCGGGGAGCACGGATCATGAGTGTGTACGAGTGGGCACGGCAGGAATTGCGCAAAAGCCAGGACGCGGCACAGGAGATCGGTTTTGACCCGGGCCTGACCCTGCGTGCGATGCTCAGTGCGGTGGTGCAACAGAGCAAGGGTGTGCGCAGTTTTGAGGACCTGGCCGACGAGCTGCAATACCTTGCAGAAAACCTCGACGACCAGCAGGAGTACGCCTTTATGCGGCCTTAGTGGCGCGGCGGCAGGTCTTCGGAAAACAGCTCGTCTTCGGCATCCGGGGCCACGGGGATCTTGTGTTCCTCAGCGGCCCAGGCGCCCAGGTCGATGAGCTTGCAGCGGTCCGAGCAGAACGGCCGGTTGAGGTTGGTCGCTTTCCATTCCACGGGTGCACCGCAGGTTGGGCAGTCGACGGTCAAGGGTTGGCTCATGATCGGCCTCCACGCAAAGTAAGGTAAAAGTGGTGCAGTCGCTCGACCTCGCTGTGCAGCCAGGCAAGGTCCTGGTCATTGACCAGCACGTCATCGGCATGGTTCAGGCGGTCTTCGCGGCTGGACTGGGCCTTGAGGATCGCCTGCACCTGTTGCTCGTTGATGCCGTCGCGCTGCAGGGTACGCTGAATCTGCAGCGATTGCGGCACGTCGATCACCAGGATGCGCTGGGTCATGCTGTACTGGCCGGACTCGATCAGCAGCGGCGACACCAATATCGCGTAGGGCGACTTCGCGCGCGCCAGGTGGCTGCGAATCTCCTCGCCAATCAACGGGTGCAGCAAGGCTTCGAGCCAGCGGCGCTCTTCGGGAACTTCAAAGATCAGCTTGCGCAAGGCGCCGCGGTCCAACTGGCCGTCCGGCTGCAGCACGCCGGCACCGAAGTGCTCGGCGATACGCGCCAGCGCCGGCCGTCCAGGCTCGACCACCCAGCGGGCGGCGTGATCGGCGTCCACCAGGTCGATGCCCAGGTCGATAAAGTGCTGGGCCGCGGCGCTTTTACCGCTGCCGATGCCGCCAGTGAGGCCGAGAATCCAGGGTGTTGCAACAGAAGTGGTCATCTGAAACCGACAGACTGCAAATAGAAGTCGGTTATTTGACCACCCCAGAGCAATGCAATCCAGCCGGCAATCGCCAGATACGGACCAAACGGCATTGGTGCCGACGCTTGGGACTTGCGCAGGCGCATCAGGATCAAGCCCACGAACACCCCCACCAGCGACGACATCAACAGGGTCATTGGCAGGATTTGCCAGCCACCCCAGGCGCCGAGCATGGCCAGTAGCTTGAAGTCGCCATGGCCCATGCCGTCCTTGCCAGTGACCAGCTTGAACAGCCAGAACACGCTCCACAGGCTCATGTACCCAATGACCGCGCCCCACAGGGCATCCGGCAGTGTTGTCAGCAGGCCGAAACCGTTGACGATCAGCCCCAGCCACAGTAGCGGCATCACCAGTACATCCGGCAACAGTTGGTGGTCGGCATCGATCAGGCTCATCGCCAACAACCCCCAGCTCAACACCAGCACTGCGCCTGCCTGCCAGCCATAGCCGAAATGCCAGGCCACCCAGGCCGAGATCAGCGCGCACGCCAGTTCCGTGAGCGGATAACGGGCGCTGATCGCACCCTGGCAATGGGCGCAGCGGCCTCGCAGAAACAGGTAGCTGAGCAGTGGGATATTTTCCCTAGGGCGGATCGGATGGTTGCACTGTGGGCAGCAGGAATTAGGCTGCATCAGGGTGTAGGTCGGGCTGGCAGGCTCAGCGGGCAAGCCGAGCACCTCGTGGGCCTGGGCGCGCCATTCCCGCTCAAGCATCTTTGGCAGGCGCCACACCAGCACGTTGAGAAAACTGCCGACGATCAGCCCCAGCACCGACGCCAGTGCAACAAAAGCCCAGGGGTGTACAGCCAATAGCTGGCTCAAAATGCGCTCCCCATCTGGAAGACCGGCAGGTACATGGCGATCACCAATGCGCCGACAATGCCGCCCAGCACTACCATGATCAGGGGCTCCATGAGGTGGGTGAGGTTATCGACCAGGTTGTCCACATCGGCCTCGTAATGGTTGGCGACCTTTTCTAGCATGCGATCCAGCGTGCCCGACTCTTCGCCGATGGCTGTCATCTGGATCGCCATGCCGGGGAACAGGCCGCTGGCGAGCATGGATTGATTCAATGGCATGCCAGTCGCTACATCGCGTCGCATATGTTCGATTGCCTGTCTGAATGGCCCGGAACCGGCGGCACCGGCCACCGAATCCAGCGCCTGCAGTAACGGAACGCCGGCGGCAAACGTGGTGGACAGTGTGCGGGCAAAGCGGGCCACGGCGGATTTGTTCAGCAGTTTGCCTGCCAGGGGCGCTTTCAACAAACAGCGGTCCAACCAAAGACTGAATTCAGGGAGCGTCCGATAGGCATGGCGCAGCCCCATGCTTCCCGCAAGAACGCCCAGCGCCAGCACCCACCACGCTTTCTGCACGAACTCGGAAAGGGCGATGACCTGCAAGGTGAAGCCGGGCAGCGAGCCGTCCACCCCCGCAAACAGATTCTGGAACTGCGGCACGACGTGGATCAACAGCACCCCAGTGACCAGGCTGGCGACCACCAGCACGGTGATCGGATAGGTCATGGCTTTTTTGATCCTGGCCTTTAGCTGCTCGCTCTTTTCCCGGTGGATCGCCACTCGCTCCAGCAGGGTTTCAAGTGCTCCGGCCTGTTCGCCGGCGGCTACCAGGTTGCAGTACAGCGCGTCGAAATAACGAGGCTGTTTGCGCAGCGCCTCGGCAAGGTTGGTGCCGGCGGCGATCGACTGTTTCAACCCTTGCACAAGCTCACGCACGGCGCGGTTGTCGAAGCCCTCGCCGATGATGTCAAAGGCCTGCAATAGAGGAATACCTGCCTTCAGCAGGGTGGCCAGTTGGCGAGTGAGCAGGGTGATGTCCGTCGATTTGATCGAGGTTGCCAGGCTCGGCAGCACTGGGGATTTTTTGCGCACCTGGCCCGGGCTGATGCCCTGTTTTCGCAATTGGGCCTTCACCAGGGCAGGGTTGTGCCCGGTGGTTTGCCCGGACACCCTGCGTCCTTTGCGGTTGATGCCTTCCCAGTCGTAGAGCGTTGAAGCGTTGTCCATGTCCACGGTTCCGCACAGAGGTCGTCGAAGCTTTATAGCGTAGTCAGGTGACGGATTCGGACAGGCCGGCAGTGGCGGATAAAATGTCAGAATGTGCGTCTTGTGCGCGATTGACCGCCTGCGGATGAGTACACTGGCGCCGCTGCACAACACGGGGCGCAGGACGCGCCTTGTCATGAGTTCTATCCTGGAGAGTGAATGTGATACGTCAAAAAGGTTTTACCCTGATCGAGCTGTTGATCGTCGTGGCAATCATCGGCATTTTGGCCACCATCGGCCTGCCCATGTACACCACCCACCAGGCCAAGGCCAAGTTCACCGCCGGCCTGGCGGAGATCACCGCGTTGAAGGCCGGGTACGAAGACACCCTCAACCAGGGCACTGTACCGACCCTGGCATTGATCGGCGGCACCAGCCCAACGGCCAACTGCAAGATCGATGTGGCAGGGGATGTTGCGACGGGCGCGGGCGCCATCAGTTGCGAAATACTCGACGCGCCGGCGCCGGTGCTGGGCAAGACCATCAGCCTGACGCGCAATGCCACCACCGGTTGGAAATGCACCACCACCGCTGACGCAAAATATATCGCTAAAGGCTGCGGCGCCGACGGGGCCTGACGGCTAAACCATCCACAGGGAAGATGAGGTGGCCGATGTCTTTATCCGAACCGCAGCGCGGCAATGTATTTCTGGTAGCAGTGGTGTGCCTGCTGGTCGTCGGTATTTGTGCACCGTTCAGCGGGCATGATTTGCAGCGGGGCATGCAGATTGCCGTCGGGGTTTGTGCGGTGCTGTATGGGTTATCGGTCCCGCGCATGGAACGGCTGCTGGACCGGCCCACGGTGGTGGGCCTGGTGTTGATTGTCGGGTTGGGCCTGGTGTCATCGGTGTTGGCCCACCAGCCGCTCTGGGCGTTTGCCGAAGTCGCGTTGTTTGTCAGTGGCGGGGCAGTTGCCGTGGCGTTTGCCTTGTTGCGTCGCCGGGGCGGTGAGCCATTGGATCGCTACTTGATCATGCTGGTGGTGCTGCTGTGCCTGATCAAGTCGATTCAATACGTTTATGCAGGCACGCTGGCGTTTATCAGCGCCGAACACACCCTGGACCCGGACCTGTTGCTGTCTGGCTTTTCCAACAAACGATTCTATGGTCAATTCCAGACGTTCACGCTGCCGCTGCTAGCACTTCCCTTACTGATCCCGACGCTTTCTCGCTCGCTCAGGGCCGCTGTGTTTGCATTGCTGTGTGTGTGGTGGCTGATCGCGATTGGTGGCGGCACGCGTGGCACCTGGCTAGGCATGGGCGCGGCGGCGCTGGTATTGGCGTTGCTGGGGCCTTGGGGCCGGCGTTGGCTGGGTTGGCAACTGGCCGCAGTGATCGTCGGTCTGTTGCTGTATTGGCTGGTGTTTACGGCGCTGGCGGATTACCTGGGGATCCAGGTCCTCAATGGCGCCAGTGATCGCCTCACCACCTCCCTGTCGGGGCGCGGTCCGATCTGGGGGCAGGCGTGGCACATGCTCGTCGAGCGGCCATGGCTGGGATTCGGGCCGATGCATTTTGCCGATATCGCCAATAGAACTGCCGCGCATCCCCACCAGTCCATCCTGCAATGGGCGAGTGAATGGGGTGTGCCCTCTGCATTGTGCGTTGCAGTGCTGGCGTGGCGGGGCGGTTGGGCCACGTTCGGCCTATTGCGGGAGCGTACGCTGTGCTCTGAACCCGCAGACTTGCTGCGAATGTGCCTGTTTGCAGCCCTCGTCGGTGCGTTGGTGCAGTCCATGGTCGACGGTGTGATTGTGATGCCCAACTCTCAAGTGTGGCTGGCGCTGGTGGTGGGTTGGTTGATGGCGCTGCACCTGTGGAAAACCCCGGAGACGGCTGAGCTGCCATTGGCATGGGGCGCGTGGAAAACGCTGAGTGTACTGGCCGTTGGTCTGCTGGTTTTTATCGCCGTGCGCGATGTACCGCATATCCAGCAAGCCCAGCAGCAGTACCTGGACAGCCATGCCAACTTGCTGCAACCGCGCTTCTGGGCCCAGGGTGTGATTGCCCGGTGACGGCAGCAAGTTGCCGGACTCCCGATGCGGTGCTAGCTTTAGCCCACCGCCCGTGTAGCTCAGCCGGTAGAGCAGCGCACTCGTAACGCGAAGGTCGCAGGTTCGATTCCTGTCTCGGGCACAAAGGCAACAATGGCGTCACCGTTTTCAAAGGCACTGTTTTCAGTTGATCCCAGAATGGTTCTGAAGGCCAGACGAGCCGGCATGTGAGCCTGCTCTTTTGTATCTGCGCAACCTTGATGACCCAGATGCATCCCCATTCCTCGATCTAAGAGAACAACATGACCACGACTGAAATGACCCAGGAAGTTCGGCATCAAGCAGCCCTCGAGAAATACCTCGCGGAGTCGCCGCAGCTCAAAGAAGAGATCAAGGACCTGAGCGCCGATGATCAGCGCGACCAGATCCAGTGGGCATTCGAGGACGAGGCCGAGAGCCAGGGCTATCAGCCCTGGGAGCTGACCCTCAAGTACACCTCGACACCGGAAGAATTCGAAGCAGCACGACTGGCCTTGCACAAAGAGGCAGCCGAGGTGCTGGGTGTCGAATGGGAAGAGTATTGCGAGATGAACAACCTGGTCGTTTAAACACTCATTGCAGGAGCCGGCAAGCCGGCTCCTGCAAATCATCTTAGATGCTGAGCCGCATCGACAAATCCACCGCCTTCACATCCTTGGTCATCGCGCCGATCGAAATGTAGTCCACCCCGGTCTCGGCAATGGGCAGCAGGGTGCTTTCATTGATCCCGCCGCTGGCTTCCAGCTTGGCCTTGCCGCCGTTCAGGCGCACGGCTTCACGCATATCCTCCAGGCTCAACTCGTCGAGCATGATGATATCGGCGCCTGCCGCCAGGGCTTCGCGCAGTTCCCCCAGGCTTTCCACTTCGATTTCCACCGGCTTGCCGGGTGCTATCTTGTGGGCGGCCGTGATCGCCTGGGCAATGCCACCACAGGCCGCGATATGGTTTTCCTTGATCAGGAACGCGTCGTATAGACCGATACGGTGGTTGTGGCAGCCACCGCAGGTGACCGCGTACTTTTGCGCCAGGCGCAGGCCCGGCAGCGTTTTGCGGGTATCCAGCAGCTTGACCTGGGTGCTGGCGACAAAATCCGCCAGGAATTGGGCGCGGGTAGCGACTCCGGACAGCAACTGCAAGAAGTTCAGCGCGCAACGTTCGCCACTGAGCAGCGAACGTGCCGGGCCTTCAAGGTGGAACAGCGCCTGGTTGGGGTTGACGCGTTCACCGTCGGCCACCTGCCAATGCACGGCGACCCTAGGGTCCAATTGGCGAAACACAGCGTCGACCCAGGCTGTGCCGGCGATCACTGCAGCGTCACGGGTAATGATGGTGGCCGTCGCCAGCCGCTCGGCCGGGATCAACTGCGCAGTGATGTCGCCGCTGCCGATGTCTTCCAGCAGTGCGCGGCGCACGTTGGCTTCGATTTCGGCGGTGAGGTCGGCAAGACGGAGATTCGGCATAACAGGCTCCACATACAAAGTGTCCCGATTATAGGGGCAGTGTGCGTTCGAACCCAGGCTCGGCACTCATTTACCGCGCAATGCCAGAGTTTGCTGGCGCAACCCCCCTCATTTGCAAGATAATCTCGCGCCTTGCAATTGGCGTCATAGCTTTGACGTTCAGACCAATACCGCCGTTTCAGGAGGCCAGGATGCACAATGACGGAAAGGTGGTGCCAATCAATCGGGCACAAGCCACGCCATCGCCACTCGCCCGACTGCCGGTGGTGTTGCTGCAGGTCCGTGACAAGGCGGCGCAACAGTTGCAGCAAGGGCTGCAGGACCTGTTCGATAACGCCGACGACACGTTGTTCGAGATGGCCGACAAGGCGCGCAACAACCTGGATCACCATATTTTCTTTGAAGCCATGCGCGACCTGCGCCTTAAGCGCAAGAATTTCGAACGCGTGTTCATGGAGCGTCTGTTCGAAGCCTTTGCCAGCCTGGGTCAGGCGGGGCGAGGCGAGTTGCAACTGGTGCCGGTGGTGTCCTATGACGCCGCACCGGGATCATCCAAGGATGACCTCGAAAAAGCCGTGGCGCTGGAAGCCATGCTGGGTCGGGTCCGGCACCGTGATGGACTGGCCCTGGCGCAACTCACGGCGCGTTTGAGCGTGTTGCTCGGCAACCGCCTGGATGATCGTGAGAATCCCTTGGGACCTGCGCTGCTTTGCGAGTTTTTCCTGCGGGCGGGGCGCAGTCTGGGCGTGGAGATCCGCGTCAAACTGATCATGCTCAAGCTGTTTGAAAAATACGTGCTCAGCGATGCCGACCAACTCTACGGCGAAGCCAATCAACTGCTGGTGGCAACGGGCGTATTGCCCGAGCTCAAGGCCATACCGTCGCGTCGCGCTGATGGGCGTGCGGAACGTGAACATGCGCAAGCAGCAAGCTTGCCGGCCGCCGACCTGCCCGTCGACGAAAATGGCCAGGAAGCGTTCGCCGCGCTCCAACAGCTGCTTACGGCAGTGCGTGGTAGCGTGGCGCCGACGCTTGAGGCCAGCGCCGAGCCGCAGCCCATTTCCACCCGTGACCTGCTGCGCCTGCTCTCTCACTTGCAGCAATACGTACCGGAGCCCGAGGCCGAAGACGACTTCGACCTGCGTAGCCAGCTTGAACAGTTGCTCACCCGCCTCAGTGTCAAGAGTGGCAAGTCGCGGGTGGTAGAGGATGCGGATGAAGACGTGATCAATCTGGTCGCGCTGCTGTTCGAGTTCATCCTCAACGACCGCGCCGTGCCTGATACCTTCAAGGCCTTGATCGGTCGCCTGCAGATCCCGATGCTCAAGGTGGCGTTGCTGGACAAGAGCTTTTTCAGTCGCGCCAGCCACCCGGCGCGGCGCCTGCTCAACGAAATCGCGGCCGCCGCCCTGGGCAGCAGCCCCAGCGAAGACTACCAGCGCGACCACCTCTACCTGCGCATCGAGCAGGTCGTGCAGCGCCTGCTCAACGAATTTGTCGAAGACCCGGCGATTTTTTCCCAGTTGCTCGCCGAATTCAGCACGTTTACCGCCGATGAGCGGCGTCGCAGTGACTTACTTGAACAACACACCCGCGATGCCGAAGCCGGGCGCGTGCGCACCGAAGTTGTTCGCCAGCGTGTGGCGGATGTCATGAATAAGCGATTGTTGGGCAAGGTCCTGCCGCGTCCGGTCGTGCAGTTCCTGCAGCAAGCCTGGAGCCAGGTGCTGTTGCTGGCCAACCTAAAGCACGGCGAGCAGTCTGTGCAGTGGCAGGCGGGGCTGCGCACCATGGACGAGTTGATCTGGAGTGTCGGCCTGCAGCAGGACACCGAGGCCGGGCGCCATTTGCTAGAGCAACTGCCAGGCCTGCTCAAGGCGTTGCGCGACGGTCTGACCAGCGCCGCGTTCGACCCCTTCAGCACGCGCGAATTCTTTGTGCGCTTGCAGGCCCTGCATGTCCAGGCACCTGAAGGCATCGATGAGTGGGTCGAAGTGCGCGAGCCGTTTGTACTGAGTGCGACTTCACCGGATGCCATCGCCGACCTGCCGGACAACGACCCCGACCTGCTCAAGGCTCATCAACTCAAGGTGGGCAGTTGGGTGGTCTTCCAGGAAAGCGACGCCGATACGCTGCGGTGCAAGCTGACGGCGATCATGGCGCCGGCCAATGCCTATGTGTTCACCAGTCGCACGGGGCTCAAAGTCTTGGAGAAGAGCGCCGGCCAACTGGCGTTGGCGTTCAAGCGTGGAGCGCTGCATACCCTGGATGACGGACCGTCGTTCGAGCGCGCGCTGGCCGCGGTGGTGGGCAAGCTGCGTCAACTCAATCGCGGCAAGTGATCGCAACCGGAGGGTCGAACGCGGCATACTGGTCACACTTTGTCTCGTTCAAGGAACCTGTATGCAGTTGGACCCCGCCAGCGGTTGGTGCGAGGGCATCCGCCATTGCCCTTCGCCCAACTTCAACGAGCGCCCCGCAGGCGAAATCTCACTGTTGGTGGTGCATAACATCAGCCTGCCACCGGCGCAGTTTGCCACGGGCAAAGTGCAGGAATTTTTCCAGAATCGCCTGGATGTCACGGAGCATCCCTACTTTGAAGGGATTGCCGACCTACGGGTGTCTGCGCATTTTCTGATTGAGCGCGATGGCGCGGTGACGCAGTTTGTGTCCTGCCTTGACCGGGCCTGGCATGCCGGGATCTCGCAGTTCGAAGGACGGGACACCTGCAATGACTTTTCCCTGGGGATAGAGCTGGAGGGCACGGATGATCAGCCGTTCACGGATGCCCAATATGTGTCCCTGACCGATCTGACCCGCCAACTGCTGGCGGCTTACCCAGGTATCACGCCCCAGCGCATTTGTGGACACAGCGATATCGCGCCGGGACGCAAGTCCGATCCCGGCCCCGCTTTTGATTGGGCGCGCTTTCGCAGCGCCCTGCAGCATGGAGGACACGCACGATGAGTTTCCTGGTGTTGGTGCTGGCCGTATGGATCGAGAAATTCTCGGCCCTGCGCCAGCGTTTGCAGCGTGATGGCGGTTGGCTGCGCGAGCTGGGCAAGCTGGAATCGAGCCCACGCATGGGCAAGCAGCCTTGGCTGATTCTGACCCTGCTGGTGTTGCTGCCGGTGGCCTTGCTGGCGTTGTTGCTGCTGGTGCTGGAACCGGTGGCCTATGGCCTGTTGGCGCTGCCGGTGCACCTGTTGATCGTTATCTACAGCCTGGGCCGCGGTGACCTGCTCGCCGGGCTCGGTCCGTTTCGCGATGCCTGGCGGCGTGGCGACCTGCAGGCCGCCGAGCATGTGGCCGAACGTGACCTGAGCCTGAGCGCCGAGAGTGGCGAGCAATTGCTGGAGCGCGTGCAGGGCCATTTGTTGTGGCAGGCCTACCAGAGCTTTTTCGCAGTGATTTTCTGGTACTTCCTGCTGGGCCCGGTTGCCGCGCTGGCGTATCGCCTGCTCGCTCTGGCCAGTGAACACAGCAAGAACCCGCTGGTGGCCGAGCGTGCGGGCCAATTGCGCCACGCGTTTGACTGGCTGCCGGTACGCTTGCTGGCGGCCAGCTTTGCCTTGGTGGGCAACTTCGTCGCGGTCGGTCGTGTGATGCTGCATGAGTTGTTGAGTTGGGACATCAGTGCCGCCGAGTTGGTGGAGAAAGTCGGCCTGGTTGCCGCCGAAATCCCGCCGCCAGCGGTAGGCCCCGACGGCATCAGTAGCCTCGACCGGCTCTGGGAACTGCTGCTGCGCGCGGCGGTGCTGTGGTATGCCGGGTTTGCGATCTGGACCGTCTTGCCCTGACTGCGAACACGGTCAAAAAAATGTGGGAGCGGGCTTGCTCGCGAATGCGGTATATCAGTCGATGAGTCTTTGACTGACACACTGCATTCGCGAGCAAGCCCGCCCCCACATTTGTTTTTGCCGCGCCCTTCCTGTCGTTAACCTTAAGTTACAAAACTCCCTGTCAAATTGAGCTATACAGATGCTGGCTAACTGCCGCCCTGCGCCTCAATAAAAATAAAAGAAAGGGAGTTCACCTGTGAAGAGCTTGCTCTATCCCGCCGTCGCGCTGATGAATCGCCTGAGCTTCGGCATGAAGTTCAGCTTGATCAGCGTGTTATTCCTGCTGCCCATGCTGGCGACCAACTATTACCTGGTGCGTGATTCATGGCGTGAGTTCCAAGGTACGCGCGTAGAACTGCAAAGCCTCGACTTGCTCGGCAGCAGCCTGGCCCTGCGTCGCGACCTGGAAACGCTCAATAACCAAGTGCAGATCAACGCCACCCTCGGCCAGTCCGGCAAGGCCGGCGACCTTGAAGGCAAGATCAGCGCCCTGGAGCAACACGTGCTGAACCGCCTGCAAGGCCTCGACGCCATGGCCACCGAGCCCGAGCAAATCGCCGCTTTTGACGCCAAGCGCAATGAGTTGATCGCTGCTTTCAAGGCCCAGCAGCAGGAAACGTCGCTGTTGAGCAAAAGTGCGCTGATCGGCAAGTTGCTCAACAAGGCGCAGATGCTCAGCCAGATCATTGCCAGCCAATCCGGTTTGAGCCGCGACCCCCAGAGCGACCTGCGCCAACTCAGCGAGCTGGTCACCAGTGTCACGCCGCACGTCACCCAGACCCTTGGCGAAGGTCGTGCGATGGGCGCGTATTCCCTGGGCCAGGGCTTTCTCAATTCGTCATCCAGCACACGTTTTGACGAATTGTTGCAGCAGTTGGAAAAACTCCAGGCCGAATATGGCCTGAAGTTGCAGGATGCCCTGGGTTCCAGTAACGCTGCTCATACGGCCCTCGACAGCCTGGCCAAGGCCAGCAACGCCAGCCTCAAGCACGCCAGCGAGTTGTTTGAGGAGCAGGTGGTGATGGCCGAAACCCTCGACGCGCCCTGGCAGGGTTTTTACGACAGCGTCAGCCAGTTGATGGCCCAGACCTACCAGCTCGATGACGCCACCCTGACGTTCCTCGGCCAGCAGTTGGAGCAACGCCTGGCGCAGAATCGCACGCACATGGTGGTGCTGGTCTCGGCCCTGACAGCGGTGTTCTTGCTGATCTTCTATCTGTACGCCGGGTTCTACGCCTCCACGCGCACCACGCTGCGCCGCCTGGGCGCGATGATGGACAAAGTGGCGGCCGGTGACATGACCGTCACTTTTGTCGCCCATAGCCGCGACGAGCTGGGTGACCTGGGTCAGGTATTCAATGGCACCGTGGCGAAGATCCATGACCTGATCGAGCGTGTCGGGCATACCGTCACCCAGGTCGAGTTGCAGGCTGGGCAGGTGGAAGCTGTGTCGGCCCAGAGCAATCAGGCGGTGTCGGGCCAACGTACGCAGATCGAGCAGGTGGCGACGGCCATGAACCAGATGTCCTCGACTGCCCAGGAGGTTGCGCGCAATGCGGCGGCGGCGGTCAGCAGTGCCCACAGCGTCAACGATGAAACCGTCAGCGGCCGTGGCCTGGTGCAATCCCAACAGGGCAGCATCGCGCGGCTTGCTTTGGAGATCGATCAGTCAGTGCGGGTGATCAACCAGTTGGCCACCGACAGCCAGTCCATCAGCAGCGTGTTGGAGGTGATCAAAAGCATCGCCGAGCAAACCAACCTGCTGGCGCTCAACGCCGCCATCGAGGCCGCACGCGCCGGTGAGCAGGGGCGGGGTTTTGCGGTGGTCGCCGATGAGGTGCGCACCCTGGCCCGGCGCACCCAGCACTCCACAGAAGAAATCGAACAGATGATCAGCCGCTTGCACGGCGGCGTGGCAGCGGCAGTCAAGGCCATGGGCAGTAGCCATGAAATGGCCAATGGCACCGTGGGTCAGTCGGAAAAGGTCCAGCAGGCCCTGGAAAATATCCTCGGCGCCGTAGGAATGATCGTCGACCAGAACCAGCAGATTGCCGCCGCCGTGGAGCAACAGACCGCTGTCGCCCACGATATCGACCAGAATATCGTTGCAATCAATCGTGCCGGCGAACATGCCGCCGAAGGCGCGCATCAAACCGAAGCGGCGAGCCGGCAGTTGTCGATGCAGGTCATCGAGTTGAAGCAATTGATCGGTGCGTTTCGCGTGTGAGACCTAGTTGTAGGATTTATCGTTTGCTGGCGTGGTGCCCGTCCTGATTTCGCGGCGTCTCTTTTCTGGGTCCCTGAATGGGTGAAAATTGTTTCACTCGATTTCACGCTTAGAGGAGGCACAGCGATGAACGCTGTAATCGGCATCAAGGGGCACTGCGCTCATTGCGACATCACCTTCAATCTCAAGCCTTGGCAAGTGAATGCCATCGCGATTGAGGAGCCATTTGATTGCCCGTATTGCCAGTGGATACTCCAGTTGAACTGTCCTCGGCAGTTGCGCCAGTTCAGGTCCCTGGACCATTGGGCGCTGGTACAGCCGAGCATGGTAGTGCTGACCTGCACGGTGCTGATCGTGGCATTGGTGACCGAGTGGGTAGGGCTGATCAGTGTGATCGGCCAGTTCAACATTTCGCTGGTGGTGGTGCTGGTGCATTTCCTGGTGTTGCGATACGCCCGGTATCGCCAGCGCATAACCCTGGACCTGCAACTGGCTACGCCGTCACTGCCAATTGAACAGCTCGCACGCATTGCGTGTGCTCGCCTCAGCCAGCAATAGGGGGGTGGTGCCCATACGCTCGGCGAGGGCTACGCAAATGTCTGGCAGGTGTTCCGGGCTGTTGCGTTGACCGGGGTACATGGCGGGCGCCATATCGGGTGAGTCGGTTTCCAGCACCACCGCGTCGAGCGGCAGTTGCGCTAGCACCTTGTGCATGCGCAGGGCCTGGGGCCAAGTGGCGGCGCCGCCCAAGCCCAGCTTGAAACCTAGCTTGATGTACTCACGGGCTTCTTCGCGGCTACCGGCAAACGCATGGATGATGCCGCCACGCGGCAGGCGGATGCGCTTGAGGGTGGCGATTACCGCAGCGTGACTGCGACGTACATGCAGCAACGCTGGCAATTGTACGTCCACCGCCAGCTTGAGTTGGGCTTCAAACAGGCGTTGCTGGCGGTCGCGGTCCAGTTGTTCGAGGAAGTAATCCAGGCCGATCTCGCCGACCGCGCACAGTTGTCGGTGGCCCTGCAGGCGCGTCAACCAGTCGCCCAATTCCGTGAGGTCGGCGGGGCGATGCTCATCGAGGTACACCGGGTGCAGGCCAAAGGCAGCGAACAAACCTTCGTCCGCCTGCACCAGGTCCCACAGGCGCTGCCAATTCTGCTGATATACACCCAACACCACCATGCGCCGCACGCCCAGTGTGCGGCTGTTTGCAAGGACGTCCCGGCGGTCGCTGTCGAAATCCGGGAAGTCCAGGTGGGTGTGGGTGTCGATCAGCTCCACGCTCACGCCTCGTGAATACGCTGCTTGAAGGTTCGACCGATGGCATGCACGCCGGGTTGATACTGTTCTTCTTCGATCGCGGCCAGGGCCAGGCGCAGGGCGGTATCGGCGATCAGCTGGTGCTGCTGGGCCATGGCATTGACCGGCAACGGCAGGAAGTCCAGCAACTGCGTGTCACCAAAAGTGCCCAGGCGCAGCGGCCGTGACTTGAGCGGGAAGTCATGCAAGGCGTCGAACACGCCTTGCAGCAGCACGTAGGAGGTGGTCACTAGCGCGTCAGGCAAATGCCCCAGTTGTTGCAGAAGTTGCTCCATCAGCTGTCGGCCGCAGTCGCGGCTGAAGGCTTCAGCGTGTTCGATGATCACTTCGCCGGTGAACCCTTCGAGGGCCTCACGGAAACCCGCGGCACGTTCCTGACTGATGCTCAGCTCGGGCCGTGCGCCGATCAGCACGATTTGCTTGGGCAACGGTTGCAGCAGGCTGCTGGTCAGTTGCTGGCAGGCTTGGCGGTCGTCGCTGACCACCGAGCAAAACTGGTCCGAGCCCATCACCCGGTCGATGGCAATCACCGGCAGGCCCTTGGCTTGTAGCTCGCGGTAACTGTCATCGCTGGCCGGCAGGCAACTGGCGACAAACAGCGCATCACAACGGCGGGCGCGAAACAGTTGCAGCAATTGGCGCTCGCTGTCGGCATCGTCGTCGGAGCTGGCGATCAGCAACTGGTAGCCGCGCGCCCGTGCGCCTTGCTCCAGGAGCTTGGCGATGCGTGCGTAACTGGGGTTTTCCAGGTCGGGCAGGATAAAGCCCAAGGTGCGCGTGTGCCGACTGCGCAGCCCGGCGGCCTGTGGGTTTGGGGTAAAGCCGTGGGCTTGGACCACAGCACGCACCCGTTCAACGGTGGCGTTGCTGATGCGTTGCTGTTCGGCCTTGCCATTGATGACGTAGCTGGCGGTGGTCACGGACACACCGGCGAGACGTGCGATATCACTGAGTTTCAAACCGGGATTTCCTTGTTTTCTGAAGCTTGCCCCGACATTTTGTCCAATCGTAACCGATTCCAGCACCCGACTAATGTCTCAGCTCAAGTGCCGAGTGGTTCTTCAATGAGGCGCAATTAACGCGTAGTCTTCCGTAAACTCTAGATTAAACGTTTCAGCCAGCGTATTTTTACGACGTTCGCGACTGAGTAGCTACTGCCAATTGACTGCTCAGTCAGTTAATCATGAACACCCTTACACTGTTTGTTTAAAACAATACCTAGTGCGCCCCTGCACTAACTAGGAGAACGGCATGCTTGAGCTCACTGTAGAGCAGATTTCCATGGGCCAGGTGGCTGTGGACAAATCTGCTGCCTTGCACCTGCTCGCTGACAAACTGGTGGCCGACGGCCTGGTCGCCGAGGGTTACCTCAGCGGTTTGCAAGCCCGTGAAGCCCAAGGCTCGACCTTCCTCGGCCAAGGTATTGCCATCCCCCACGGCACCCCTGAAACCCGCGACCAGGTGTTTTCCACCGGTGTGCGCCTGCTGCAGTTCCCCGAAGGGGTGGACTGGGGCGACGGCCAGGTTGTGTACCTGGCTATCGGCATTGCAGCCAAGTCCGACGAGCACCTGCGCCTGTTGCAACTGCTCACCCGCGCCCTTGGTGAAACCGACCTGGGCCAGGCCCTGCGCCGCGCCGGCAGCGCCGAAGCCTTGCTGAAACTGTTGCAGGGCGCACCGCAGGAACTGGCGCTGGATGCGCAGATGATCAGCCTGGGCGTGTCCGCCGATGACTTTGAAGAACTGGTATGGCGCGGCGCACGCCTGTTGCGTCAGGCCGATTGTGTGAGCAATGGTTTCGCCGCCGTGTTGCAGCAAGTGGATGCACTGCCCCTTGGTGACGGCTTGTGGTGGCTGCACAGCGAGCAGACCGTCAAGCGCCCGGGCCTGGCGTTTGTCACCCCGGACAAACCCATGCGCTACCTCGGCCAACCGCTTAATGGCCTGTTCTGCCTGGCCAGCCTCGGTGAGGCCCACCAGACCCTGCTCGAACGCTTGTGCGCCTTGCTGATCGAAGGGCGCGGCCACGAACTTGGCCGCGCCACCAGCAGCCGCGCCGTGCTCGAAGTGCTCGGCGGCGAACTGCCGCCCGATTGGCCCAGCGTGCGCATCACCCTCGCCAACGCCCACGGTCTGCATGCGCGGCCGGCGAAGATCCTCGCGCAATTGGCGAAAAGTTTTGAGGGCGATATCCGCGTGCGCATCGTCGATGGCCCGGTAGGCGCGGTGTCGGTGAAAAGCCTGAGCAAGCTGCTGAGCCTCGGCGCGCGGCGCGGCCAGGTGCTGGAATTTGTCGCCGAGCCGAGCATTGCTGGCGACGCACTGCCCGCGCTCTTGGCGGCGGTTGAAGAAGGCCTCGGCGAAGACGTCGAGCCACTGCCGACCCCGGGCGCCCAGCCCGAAGCCCTCGATATCGAACAGGTGATCAGCGCGCCATTGGCCGGCAGCCAGATCCAGGCTATCGCCGCCGCGCCAGGCATCGCCATCGGCCCTGCGCATATTCAGGTTCAGCAAACCTTCGATTACCCGCTGCGCGGCGAGTCCTCGGCCATCGAGCGTCAGCGCCTGCACAGCGCCCTGGCCGAGGTTCGCCGCGACATCCAGCGCCTGATCGAGCGCAGCCAGTCCAAGGCAATCCGCGAGATTTTCATCACCCACCAGGAAATGCTCGACGACCCGGAACTCACCGACGAAGTCGACACCCGTCTCAAGCAAGGCGAAAGCGCTGAAGCGGCGTGGATGAGTGTGATCGAAGCGGCCGCCAAGCAGCAGGAGTCGCTGCAGGATGCTTTGCTCGCCGAACGTGCCGCCGACCTGCGTGACATTGGTCGCCGCGTGCTGGCGCAACTGTGTGGCGTCGAAACCGCCCAGGAGCCGAGCGAACCTTACATTCTGGTGATGGACGAAGTCGGTCCGTCCGATGTGGCCCGCCTGGACCCGGCGCGCGTCGCTGGCATCCTCACCGCCCGTGGCGGCGCGACGGCCCATAGCGCCATTGTCGCCCGTGCGCTGGGTATTCCGGCGTTGGTCGGTGCCGGTCCGACGGTGTTGCTGCTGGCCGCCGGTACGCCGTTGTTGCTGGATGGCCAGCGCGGCCGCCTGCATGTGGACGCCGACGCCGCTACCCTGCAGCGCGCAACGGTCGGGCGCGACACCCGCGAACAACGCTTGCAAGCCGCCTCGGCGCAGCGCCATGAGCCGGCCCTGACCCGCGACGGGCATGCCGTGGAAGTGTTCGCCAACATCGGCGAAAGCGCTGGCGTGGCGAGCGCGGTGGAGCAGGGTGCCGAAGGCATTGGCTTGCTGCGCACCGAACTGATTTTCATGGCCCACCCGCAAGCGCCGGACGAGGCCACCCAGGAAGCTGAATACCGTCGCGTCCTCGATGGCCTCGCCGGTCGCCCGCTGGTGGTGCGCACCCTCGATGTGGGCGGCGACAAACCGCTGCCGTATTGGCCGATTGCCCAGGAAGAAAACCCCTTCCTTGGCGTGCGCGGCATTCGACTGACCTTGCAGCGCCCGCAGATCATGGAAGCGCAGTTGCGTGCGCTGCTGCGTTCTGCGGATAACCGCCCGCTGCGCATCATGTTTCCCATGGTCGGCAGCGTCGATGAATGGCGCGCAGCCCGCGACATGACCGAGCGCCTGCGCCTGGAGATCCCGGTGGCGGACCTGCAACTGGGCATCATGATCGAAGTGCCGTCGGCGGCATTGCTCGCGCCGGTCTTGGCCAAGGAAGTCGACTTTTTCAGCGTCGGCACCAACGACCTGACCCAGTACACCCTGGCCATCGACCGTGGCCACCCGACCCTGTCGGCCCAGGCCGATGGCCTGCACCCGGCGGTGCTGCAACTGATCGACATCACCGTGCGCGCCGCCCATGCCCATGGCAAATGGGTCGGCGTGTGCGGCGAGCTGGCAGCGGACCCGTTGGCGGTGCCGGTGCTGATCGGCCTGGGCGTTGATGAGCTGAGCGTGTCGGCTCGCAGCATTCCCGAAGTGAAGGCGCGCGTGCGCGAATTCAGTCTGAGCGAGGCCCAGGGCCTGGCGCAACAAGCACTGGCGGTGGGCTCGCCCGCCGAAGTGCGAGCCCTAGTGGAGGCCGTGTAGATGGCAAGGATTCTGACCCTGACGCTGAACCCGGCGTTGGACCTGACGGTACGCCTGGCGCGCCTGGAGCCGGGTGAAGTCAACCGCAGCGAAACCCTGCTGACGCATGCGGCCGGCAAGGGGGTGAATGTGGCTCAGGTGTTGGCCGATCTGGGCCATGAACTGACCGTGGGCGGCTTCCTCGGCGAC
This sequence comes from Pseudomonas sp. AC112, assembly GCF_979253545.1. Lineage (NCBI taxonomy): Bacteria > Pseudomonadati > Pseudomonadota > Gammaproteobacteria > Pseudomonadales > Pseudomonadaceae > Pseudomonas > Pseudomonas sp. AC112. The sequence goes on along the minus strand of NZ_CEEDCM010000001.1, from coordinate 1,314,422 downwards.
GGCAACCCGCAGGCCTTCGAAGCGCTGATTGCACAGCGTGGTTTTACTGATGCGTTTATCCGCGTGCCCGGTGAAACCCGCAGCAATATCAAGATTGCCGAGCAGGATGGCCGGGTCACCGACATCAATGCACCGGGGCCGCAGGTGACGGAGCAGGCGCAAAGCGCGTTGCTGGAAAAACTGGCGCAGATTGCCCCCGACTTTAATGCCGTGGTGGTGGCCGGCAGCTTGCCGCGCGGTGTTAGCCCGCAGTGGTTTCAAGGGCTGTTGGAACAGTTGAAACGCTGTGGCTTGAAAATCGCCCTGGACACCAGCGGCGAAGCGCTGCGCGCCGGTTTGAAAGCGGGCCCGTGGCTGGTCAAACCCAATACCGAAGAACTGGCCGATGCGCTGGGTAATGCCCCGGATGCCATCAGCCAATTGCATCAACAAGGTGTGGAACACGTGGTGGTTTCCGACGGTGCCGCCGGCGTGAGCTGGTACAGCCCAGGCGCATCGCTGCACGCCACACCGCCCAAGGTCGCGGTCGCCAGCACCGTCGGCGCCGGCGACTCGCTACTGGCCGGGATGCTCCACGGTCTGCTCACGGGTGATACGCCGGAGCAAACCTTGCGCCGCGCCACGGCGATTGCCGCGCTGGCGGTGACGCAAATCGGTTTTGGCATCAGCGATGACGCGCAATTGGTGCGCCTCGAAAGCGGCGTTCTTGTGCGCACGCTGACAGAACAATAAGAGGGTTTGTGATGAAGTTAGCCATTGTTACTGCCTGCCCGAACGGCATGGTCACCAGTGTGCTGTGCGCCCGCTTGTTGGACGCCGCCGCGCAGCGCCAGGGCTGGAGCACCAGTGTGGAAGTGGTGGATGTGCAGCGCCCAGAGCGTCAATTGTCCCAGGCGGTCATTGATGACGCCGAATGGGTGTTGCTGGTCAGCAGCACCCCGGTCGATATGCAGCGGTTTGTCGGCAAGCGTGTGTTCCAGAGCACACCGGCCCAGGCCCTGGCAGATGTCGACGCCGTACTGCGTCGCGGCGCTGAAGAAGCCCAGGTGTATGTCGCTACGCAGCAGGCGGCCAAGAATGCACCGCGTATCGTTGCCATCACCGCCTGCCCAACCGGCGTGGCACACACCTTTATGGCCGCCGAAGCCTTGCAGCAGACGGCCAAGCGGCTGGGCTACGACTTGCAGGTCGAGACTCAAGGTTCGGTCGGTGCGCGCACGCCCTTGAGTCCGCAGGCTATCGCCGACGCCGACGTGGTGTTGTTGGCGGCGGATATCGAAGTCGCCACCGAGCGCTTTGCCGGCAAAAAGATCTACCGTTGCGGCACTGGCATTGCCCTCAAGCAATCCGAAGCCACCCTCAACAAGGCCCTTGCTGAAGGCGCGGTGGAAAGCGCGGCCAGCGGTGCCGTGGCCAAGAAGGAAAAAACCGGCGTCTACAAACACCTGCTCACCGGGGTGTCGTTCATGTTGCCGATGGTGGTGGCGGGCGGGTTGTTGATTGCCTTGTCCTATATGTTCGGCATCACGGCGTTTGAAGAGCAAGGCACCCTGGCCGCCGCGTTGAAAACGGTGGGTAACCAGGCCTTCATGTTGATGGTGCCGCTGCTGGCAGGCTACATCGCCTACTCCATTGCCGATCGTCCCGCCCTGGCCCCCGGTATGATCGGCGGGTTGCTGGCGACGACCCTGGGTGCAGGCTTCATCGGTGGGATATTTGCCGGTTTCCTGGCCGGTTATTGCGTCAAGCTGATCACCCGCGCGGTCAAATTGCCGCAAAGCCTGGATGCGCTCAAACCGATCCTGATCATTCCGTTGCTGGCGAGCCTGTTCACCGGCCTTGCGATGATCTATCTGGTCGGGCCGCCGGTGGCGCGCATGCTGGTGAGCCTGACGGGATTCCTCAACAATATGGGCACCGCCAACGCCGTGCTACTGGGTGTGCTGTTGGGCGGCATGATGTGCGTCGACCTTGGCGGGCCGATCAACAAGGCCGCCTACGCGTTCTCGGTCGGCATGCTCGCCGAGCACAGTGGCGCGCCGATAGCCGCGGTGATGGCCGCGGGCATGGTGCCGCCGATCGGCATGGGCATCGCCACCTTCCTGGCGCGCCGTAAGTTTGCCCAGACGGAGCGTGAGGCCGGCAAGGCGGCGATCATTCTCGGCATGGTGTTTATTTCCGAGGGCGCCATTCCCTTCGCGGCCAAAGATCCGCTGCGCGTGATCCCGGCCAGCATCGCCGGTGGCGCGTTGGCCGGTGCCTTGTCGATGTACTTTGGTTGCAAACTGGCAGCGCCCCACGGCGGGCTGGCGGTGCTGGTGATCCCGAATGCGATGAACCATGCGTTGCTGTATTTGCTGGCAATCGTTGCCGGTAGCCTGCTGACGGGGTTGGTGTACGCGCTGATCAAACGCCCCGAAGCGCAAGAGCTGGCCGTCGCCCCCGCCTGACCCTGTAGGAGCCGGCTTGCCGGCGATGGCGATCTTGCAATTCATGCAGGATCCAAGGGCCTCATCGCCGGCAAGCCGGCTCCTACAGAGGGGTGTCATCTGGCTTTCATCCCGACGTGGTTAAGTTTCCCTTTTGATACTCAAGAGGGCACCTGCATGAGCCACTTCGATCTCGGCCGCCGCCGCGTGATGCAAGCCGTCGGCGCCGGCCTGTTGTTGCCGGGCCTGGCCCCGGCGGTGATCGCCTCGGTCAAGGACCGGCCGCAACTCACCGACGGCGTGCAGTCCGGCGACCTGCTCGGTGATCGCGCCATGATCTGGAGCCGCAGCGACCGCCCGGCCCGCATGGTGGTGGAGTGGGACACCCGCAGCGTCTTCAGCAACCCGCGCCGGTTCATCTCGCCCCTGGCTGACAATCGCACCGACTTCACCGCCCGCGTCGAACTCACCGGGCTGCCCGCCGACCAGGCGATTTTCTATCGCGTGCACTTCGAAGACGCCCAGACCGGCGTCGCCAGTGAACCCTGGTTCGGCCACCTGCGCAGCGTGCCGCAACAGCGCCGCGATATCCGTTTTGTGTGGAGCGGCGACACCGTCGGCCAGGGCTTCGGCATCAACCCGGACATCGGCGGCATGCGTATCTATGAAGCCATGCGCCTGCGCTTGCCGGATTTCTTTATCCACAGCGGCGACACCATCTACGCCGACGGTCCGGTGCCGGCACAGCTTACGGTCGAAGACGGGCGTATCTGGCGCAACATCACCACCGAAGCCAAGAGCAAGGTTGCCGAAACCCTGGATGAGTATCGCGGTAATTACCGCTACAACCTGATGGATGAAAACGTCCGTCGCTTCAACGCCGAAGTGCCGCAGATCTGGCAATGGGACGACCACGAAGTGGTGAACAACTGGTCGCCGAGCAAGCAACTGGACGAGCGTTACCAGACAAAGGACATCAACACCTTGGTGGGCCGTGCGCGCCAGGCCTGGCTGGAATATTCACCGATGCGCCGGCAGAGCGCCGACGGCGGCGGGCGGATTTATCGCAAGCTCAGTTATGGTCCGCTGCTGGATGTGTTCGTGCTGGACATGCGCAGCTATCGCGGACCGAACGATGACAACCTGGGCGGTGAAAAACCCTTCCTTGGCCGCGAGCAGTTGGATTGGCTCAAGCGTGAACTCAAGGCGTCTCAGGCGCAGTGGAAGGTGATCGCCGCCGACATGCCCATCGGCCTCGGCGTGCCCGACGGTGAGGTCAGCCCCGGTGTGGCGCGTTGGGAAGCCATCGCCAACAACGATCCGGGTGCGCCGCAAGGGCGCGAGCTGGAAATTGCCGAGTTGCTGGGCTTTTTAAGGGCGCAAAAAGTACGCAACCATGTGTGGCTGACGGCCGACGTGCATTACTGCGCCGCGCACCACTATCACCCGGATCGCGCGGCGTTCCAGGATTTCGAACCGTTCTGGGAATTTGTCGCCGGGCCTTTGAATGCGGGGAGTTTCGGGCCTAATCCGCTGGATAAGACCTTTGGGCCTGAGGTGGTGTTCGAGAAGGCGCCGCCGGCGCAGAACACTTCGCCGTTTGCGGGCTTTCAGTTTTTTGGTGAGGTGCAGATTGATGGGCAGACGGCGGAGTTGACCGTAATCCTGCGCGACCTGGATGGCGTCTCGGTATTCGAACAAAAGCTACAACCCGCCTAAACCCCGCCCCCTGTAGGCGCCGGCAAGCCGGCTCCTACAGTAGAGGGGGGAGGTCAGTAGACGTCGCGGCGATAGCGGCCTTGCTCGATCAGCCGATCCACCGCTTCACTGCCGAGTATGTCCACCAGCGCCTGGTCCACCCCAGCCGCCATTCCCTGCAAACTCCCGCACACATAAATCGCCGCGCCTTCCGACAGCCACTTGCGCAGTACATCTGCCGATTCACGCAGGCGATCCTGCACGTAGATTTTCTCTTCCTGATCGCGGGAAAACGCCAGGTCCAGCAACGCCAGATCACCACTGGCGAGCCAGCCTTGCAGCTCGTCCTGGCACAGGAAGTCATGCTGGATATTACGTTCGCCGAACAGCAACCAGTTGCGCTGCTGGCCGTCAGCAATACGCGCCTTGAGCAAACTGCGCAGGCCGGCCAGGCCGGTGCCGTTGCCCAGCAGGATGAGTGGCACGGGTACGTCTGGTAGATGGAAACCACTGTTGCGGCGCAGGCGCAGGCTGATGCTAGAGCCGAGGGCGGCATGTTCGGTGAGCCAGCCTGAACCGAGACCCAGGCTACCGTCGGGGTGGCGTTCCTGGCGCACGATCAATTCGAGTACGCCATCGCTGGCAATCGAGGCGATGGAGTATTCGCGCATCCCCAGCGGTACCAGCGCGTCCACCAGCGCCTGGGCATGCAGGCCGACCAGGTGGGCGCGATGCGTCGGCAATTGGCGAGTGGCCAAGGCTTGATCGAGGGTGTGCGCCATGCCGTCGATCAGCACGCCGTCACTGCCGGCCAGGCCCAGGCCTTCGAGGAAGTGCTCGATGGCCCAGGGGCAGTTGCGCGGCAGCACTTCCACCAGGTCGCCGGCCTGCCAGCTTTGCGGTGAAGGCGAGGTAAGGCCCAGCAAATAAACATCCGAGCCCGCGCTGTCGCGGTTGAGCAGGGAGCGTTGGCTCAGTGTCCAGTTTTCGTACTGGGCGGTCGGCCAAGCGGCCGCCGGGGCGTGGCCGGTCAGCTCGCCCAGTTGTTGTTGCCAGTGCAGCAGGGCGGTGGTGTCGCCGCTGTCGACTTCCACCGGGGCAAACAGTGCGTTGCCGCCCTGGTTGGTCAGCCAGAAGTTCAGACGGCGCGCGAAGCCGCAGAAGTGTTCATATTGACGGTCGCCCAGGGCCAGGACCGAGTAGTTCAAACCCTTTAGGGACAGGTCTTGGCCGAGCACACTGCGCTCGAAACCGCGGGCACTGTCGGGCGCTTCGCCGTCGCCGAAGGTGCTGACCACGAACAGCGCATTTTCCGACTGGCGCAGATCATCCTGGCTGACGCTGCCAAGGGACTGCACCTTCACCGGCAAACCAGCCGCCTGCAATTGGCCTGCTGTTTGCCAGGCAAGCTGCTCGGCAAAACCGCTCTGGCTGGCAAAGCCGATCAGCCAGGCTGGCGCATCGCTGGCGTTGGCCGAGAGGCCTTTACGCGCGTCACGCACCTGGCGTTTCTTGCGACGACGGTCCAGGTAAAGCAGCCAACCGGTGATGAAGAACAGCGGCATCAGCACCGAGCTGAGCGTGAGGATGATCCGCCCCGCCAGGCCAAAGTAACTGCCGGTGTGCAGCGCGTAGACGCTGGTCAGCAGTTGCGAGCCGAAGGTCTTGCTGGCGTAGCGGTCATGGGATTTCACCTCGCCGGTCGCCGGGTCCAAGTTGATCTGGTTTAGGGCGCGGTCATGCGGCGAATTGTCCAGCAGGTAGTAGACGGTGGCCGGTTGCCCGGCGACGGCCGGCATGCGGATGTTGTAGGCACTCAAGCCTGGGCCGGCGTTGCTGTAGATGCTGCTCCAGATCGCATCGTAATTGGCTACGGGCGCCGGGCCTTCGGGGGCTGGGCCGCGTTTGCGCACCCGTTCATTCTGTGGGGCGTCGGACAGCAGCTTGGTCAGGCCCTGGCTGTACCAGTCGTAGGACCAATACAAACCGGTCAGTGCCGACAACAGATAGGCCAGCAGGCACCAGGTGCCGAATACCGAGTGCAGGTCCCAGTTGAAGGCCCGGCCCTTTTTGCGCCAGTCCAGGGTCAGCCAGGCCCGCCAGCTCGCCACTTGGCGCGGCCAGCGCAGGTACAGGCCGGAGAGGCAGAAGAACACCAGGATCAGTGTGCAGGCGCCGGTGATGTTGCGCCCGGTATCGCCCATCACCAGGAAACGGTGGAATTGCAGCAGGAAACCGAAGACGTCCTGGCCGACCACGTCGCCCAGGTAGTCGCCGGTGTAGGGGTCGAAATAGCGCAACTGGCCACGGCGTTCGCCGGGTGGCGGGGTGAAGAACACGCGGGCAGCGTTGCCGCTATCGCTCTCGACGAACAGCATGGCCACGGTTTGGCCTTCGATGGCTTCCAGCTTGCGCACCAGCTCGGCGGGCGGCAGTACGCCGGCGTCGCGTTTTTGCACGGTCAGTACGCTGGGGTTGAGCGCCCGCAGTATTTCATCCTGAAACGAGACCGCAGCCCCGGTGATCCCCATCAAGGCCAGCACCAGCCCGGCGGTAATGCCGAAGAACCAGTGCAACTGGAACAGGGTTTTCTTCAACACGTCTGACCGCCTCGTCTATCTGAATATGTAGGGCACGGCGCGCATTATGCCGTGGCTTGTCGAGAAACATTCTGTTTTACACGCAAAAGCCCCACGCATCCGATGCGTGGGGCTTTTGGCTGCGTGGCGCAGCTGTCTAGAAGTGGAAGTTGGTGGAGAACAGGGCCGTCCGACCGGCCGCCTGGTTGGCGAAGTGGGTCGAGAAGGCCTTGTCGTAGTAAGTCTTGTCCGTCAGGTTTTGCACGTTCAATTGCAGGTCGACGTTCTTGGTCAGTTTGTAGCTGGCCATGGCGTCGTAGCGTGTGTAGGACGGTACATAAACAGTGTTGCCGGCATCGCCGTAGACTTGGTCTACATAGAACGCGCCGCCACCGATGGTGAGCTTGGAGGTGACGTCGTAAGTGGTCCACAGGCTGAAGGTGTTCTTCGGCGTGTTGGGCATTTGATTGCCTTTGCTCGACCCCGAGCTGACCACACCGTTGCGACCATTCAGGCCGGATTTGACCAGTTCGCTGTCGAGGTAGCTGTAGCCCGCGAACACCTGCCATTGGTCGGTGATCTTGCCGCTGGCAGACAATTCCAGGCCGTCGACCTGGGACTCACCTGCGTTCTGATAGGTCAGGGCATCGACCAGGATGCGCGTGTTTTTCTTCTCGGTACGGAACACCGCGGCGGTCAGGGACAGTCGATCGTGGAACAGGTCCCATTTGGTGCCCAGCTCGTAGTTGACGGTTTCTTCCGGCTGCAGGTCGCTGGTGGCGGCACCGGCTGACAATGGGTTGCCGTCCGACCCTTCACCGACCAGGCCGCCGGCAGGCGTTGCCGAGGTGGCGTAGGACGCGTAGACGCTGGCGTTTTCCACTGGCTTCCAGACCAGGCCGGCCTGCCAGTTGAAGAATTGGCTGTCCTCTTTGATTTTGCTACGGCCTGTGGCGGAATCGGTGTTGGCAACGGTGTCGAAGGTGTCATAGCGCAGGCCGACGTTCAGCAGCCATTTCGGGTCCAGCTCAATGGTGTCGAATACATAGGCGCCACGGCTGGTGGCCTTGGTGGCGGTGCCGTAGTAGTTGCGTGCGATGCTGCCGGTCCAGGCGTCATCCGGGTTCGGGTTGCTCAGGGAGGTGCACTGGCCGCCCAGGCTGCCTTTGGCCACGGTGCAGATCGGGTTGGCGTTGGGGCTGAGGGTGTAGCTGCTCACGCGGGTTTCTTCGCCGGTGAACTCCAGGCCGGTGGAATAGCTGTGCTTGAAGCCCAGGGCCTGGAAGCTGCCGAACAGGTCGGTCTGGTTGGTGGTAGTGGTTGTGGTCGAGACCCGGCTGTTGGCGCGGCGCCACACCGTGCCGAACCGGTTGACGTTGAGTTTGCTGTCATCCGGTTGCGTCAGGATGTAATCCTGGCCAGTGCTGCCGTGACGCAGGGTGTTTTTCAGCGTCATGGTGTCGTTCAGGTCGTGCTCGATGGAGAACGTGCTGATATCGGCGCGGGTCTTGCGGAAGTCACGGTCCTTGAGGCCGTAGAAGTTGTTGCTGTCGCCGCCGTCGTTGGGTTTGTCATGCACATGCGCAGTCGCGGTCGACGAGCCGTAGCCGTACGGAATCCCCGAGTCCGGCAGGTCATTGCTTTCCAGGTGGTAGTAGCTGAGGTTGACGCGGGTCGGGGTGCCCAGGCCAAAGGTCAGCGACGGTGCCACGCCCCAGCGGTCGTAATTGATCGCGTCGCGACCGGCTACGTTCTGTTCGTGGCTCATCAGGTTCAGGCGGAACGCGGCGCTGTCGTCGAGGAACTGGCGGTTCACGTCGAGCACGTAGCGGCGGGTCTGGTCGGAACCGTAGGTGAAGCCGCCGTCGGTGAAGTCCCGCGCTTGTGGGGTCTTGCTCACCAGGTTGAGGCTGCCACCGGCCGAGCCACGACCGCCGAACGAAGAGTTCGGGCCCTTGCTCACTTCAATCGACTCGATGTCGAAGATCTCGCGGCTCTGGCCGCCCGTGTCGCGCACGCCGTCCAGGTAGGTGTCGCCTTGGGCGTCAAAACCACGGATGAACGGGCGGTCGCCCTGGGGGTTGCCGCCTTCGCCGGCACCGAACGTAATGCCCGGGACGGTGCGCAAGGCATCCTGCAGCGAAGTGGCGGCGGTGTCCTTGAGCACTTGCTGCGGCACCACGGTGACCGAGCGCGGCGTGTCGACCAGTGGCGCGGTGTATTTCTGCGACGAAGCTTTTTCGACCTGGTAGGAGGTGTTGTCCTGCTCTTCCCCGGTGATGCTGGTGGCGCCGAGGGAGATGCTGTTGCGCTGGCCTTTTTGTTCAGTGTCTTCGGCCGCTTGCGCCAGGTGGGCGACAGAGCTGGCGCTGAGGGCCACGCCGATGGCAGAGGCCAGCATGCGAGGTGAACTGGCAGGTATTTTTGTAATGGTGCGCGACATGACGTGTCCTTTCCCCAAGGATGTGAGGCCGCGGAATATAGGGTGAACAAGACTTTCTATCAATTGCGATACATTGCTAATTGCATTGAATTTACATTCTTTACACTTTTTGCTTACGGTTTTTACGAACTCGTTCGTCTGCCACGTTTTACAGGCCGGATAAGAATCAATACCATTGACGCCTCTCCGAATTCAGGTGTTGCCCTATGCTGCTGCACATTCCCGGCCTGTTCTCTCGTGAGGAGGTGCAGCGCATTCGCCAGGCTTTGGAAAACACCGACTGGGCCGACGGCAAAATCACCGCCGGGCACCAGTCCGCCAAGGCCAAGCACAACCTGCAATTGCCCGAGGGCCACCCGCTGGCCAAGGAAATCGGCGCGGCGATGCTCGAACGGTTGTGGAAAAACCCGCTGTTCATGTCAGCGGCGTTACCGCATAAAGTCTTCCCGCCATTGCTCAATTGCTACACGGCCGGTGGCAGCTTCGACTTCCACATCGACAATGCCGTGCGCCAGGCGCGGGGCAGTCATGAGCGGGTGCGCACCGACCTGTCGTCCACGTTGTTCTTCAGCGATCCGGACGAATACGACGGCGGCGAACTGGAGATCCAGGACACCTTTGGCCTGCAGCGCGTGAAGTTGCCGGCCGGCGACCTGGTGCTGTACCCCGGTTCCAGCCTGCATAAAGTCAACGCTGTGACCCGCGGCGCACGCTATGCCTCGTTCTTCTGGACCCAGAGCCTGGTGCGCGAAGACAGCCAGCGCACCCTGCTGTTCGAAATGGACGGCGCCATCCAGCAACTCACCCGCGACGTCCCCGACCATCCGGCGCTGATCCAACTCACCGGCACGTATCACAACCTGCTGCGCCGCTGGGTCGAGGTCTGACGTGGGCTTTTTATTGCGCCGTGAAGAAGTACTCAACGTCGAACAACTCCAATCCATGCTCGACGACTCCCCGGTGCGTGCAGCCCAGGCGATCCTGATCGCGGCCAAGGCAGGCGTGGTGGATGCCCAGGCGCTGCTCGGGCAAATCCTGCTGGAAGGGCGTGGTATTGAGCGCGATGAAGCCTTGGCGCTGCGCTGGTTCCAGATTGCGGCGCAGGGCGGTCACCTGATGGCGCGCAATATGACCGGGCGCTGTTTGGAACATGGCTGGGGGTGTGCGGCGGATGAAGCGGCAGCGGCGCGCAATTACCGTTTGGCCGCCGAGGCAGGGTTGGATTGGGCGCAATACAACTACGCCAATCTGCTGGCGACCGGGCGTGGTATTGCCCAAGACCAGCAACTAGCGCTGAGCCTATATCGCCAGGCAGCGGAACAAGGCCATGCCAAGTCGATGAACCTGTTGGGCCGCTATTTGGAAGACGGACAATGCTGCCCAAGAGATTTGGATGCTGCCGTGGATTGGTATCGACGCTCGGCCGAAGCCGGGGATTTTCGCGGGCAGTTCAGCTATGCGGCGGTGTTGGCTGACAGAGGTCAAATCGAAGCGGCGCTGGAGTGGTTGCGAGAGGCGTTGGTAGGCGGGAATTTGAAGTTTTTGCGCACGGCGCAGAAGGCGTTGGAGGCGGCAGACAATGCGCAAATCCGCGCGATGGCCGAACTATACAAAGGTCGCGCTATGCACCTCAACCCGTAGGAGCCGGCTTGCCGGCGATGGCGATCTTAAGGACGCCATCGCCGGCAAGCCGGCTCCTACAAAGGTTGAACGTTCCCGGGCGGGAAGATCAGACGTAGAACGATTTCAGCGGCGGGAAGCCATTGAACTCAACCGCGCTGTAGCTGGTGGTGTAGGCACCGGTCGACAACCAGTACAAGCGGTCACCAATCGCCAGGTTCAGCGGCAGGCCGTACTTGTAGTTTTCGTACATGATGTCGGCGCTGTCGCAGGTCGGGCCGGCGATGACCACTTCTTCCATCTCGCCTTTCTTCTCGGTCCAGATCGGGAACTTGATGGCTTCGTCCATGGTTTCGATCAGGCCGGAGAACTTGCCCACATCCGTGTACACCCAACGCTCGACGGCGGTACGGGATTTACGCGCCACCAGCACCACTTCGCTGACCAGGATACCGGCGTTGGCGATCAACGAACGGCCCGGCTCCAGGATGATTTCCGGCAGGTCGTCGCCGAAATCTTCCTTGAGGAAGCGGATGATTTCTTCAGCGTAGGTTTCCAGGCTGTTGGTACGGGTGATGTAATTGGCCGGGAAGCCGCCGCCCATGTTGATCAGCTTGAGGTGGATGCCGTCTTCTTCCTTCAGGCGCTCGAAGATCACTTTGACCTTGGCGATCGCCGCGTCCCACACGCTGATGTCGCGCTGCTGCGAGCCCACGTGGAACGAGATGCCGTAAGGCACCAGGCCCAGGTCACGGGCGAGGATCAGCAGGTCCATGGCCATGTCGGTCTGGCAGCCGAATTTGCGCGACAAAGGCCAGTCGGCCGTGGTCGAGCCTTCGGTGAGGATACGCACATACACTTTCGAACCCGGCGCGGCCTTGGCGATGTTGCGCAAGTCGGCTTCGGAGTCGGTGGAGAACAGGCGCACGCCCTTCTCGTAGAAGTAGCGGATGTCCTTGGATTTCTTGATGGTGTTGCCGTAGCTGATACGGTCGGCGCTGACGCCACGGTCCATGACCTTGTCCAGCTCGTAGATCGAGGCGATGTCGAAGCTCGAACCCTTGTCTTTCAACAGGTCGATGATCTCGACAGCCGGGTTGGCCTTGACCGCGTAATAGACCTTGGCGAATTCGAAACCGGCGCGCAGGTCATCGTAGGCCTGGCTGATCATCGCGGTGTCGATCACCACGAACGGGGTTTCTTGCTTGTCGGCGAACGCCTTCATTTTGTCAAAAGTGGCGCGCGCGAAATAATCTTCGACGTTGATCGACATGCTGGGAACTCCTAAGGGCAAACTAATTTGATCAATGGGTGCAAATGAACGTCCTCCGTATCCCCACTTTGGTTCGCCTACTTCCCAAGGCATGTCGCCGAAAGCAAAAAGGCCATGGGAACAACCGCTTCCCTTGGCCTTGCTGTCTCGTCGTCAGTACTTGAGCCGGATGGATCGTTTCCAGCATGGACGTTCGGCGCGAACTTTAGGACGTGAGGGGCCATAGATCAACTAAAAATGTCGCGTTTTTGCACGCGTTCGTCGCGGAGCCACGTGCAGCTACTTATGTAACCGACAGGTGTGACGGAATGATGTTCCCCGGAGGGGGCAAATCAGGAGGATTTGTGGTGCCTTCATCGCAGGCAAGCCAGCTCCCACAGGGGAGTGCATTTCAACAGATCAATGCAATTCACTGTGGGAGCCGGGCTTGCCCGCGATAGCGGTCTATCAGGCCAGCGCGGTTTCGGCAGGCGAGACGATGCTGGTCTTGCCCCCACGCGACTTACCAGAGCTCAGGTACTCGGCAATCGACTCCTGGGTCACTTCCCCGAGGAATACCCGCTCCGCATCCATCACCGGCAACCACGAGCGGTTGAACTCGTACATGCGTGACAGCAGGATGCGCAAATGCTCGTCGTACGCCGCCGTGGCGTTGAACTCGCGCAGGTACTGGCCGCAGGTACCGGTCTGACGGTGCAGGTCGCGACGTCGTACATAACCCAGCGCTTTGTTCTCGGCACAGGTGACCACCACGTAGCGGCGGTCATGTTCGTCCATCAGCTCCAGCGCATCGGCCACCGGGGTTTCCGGGCTGACTGACGGGGCGTTGTCCGCCGCGTCTTCGGCTTTCACCAGCAGCAGACGCTTGAGGGTGCTGTCCTGGCCCACGAAGTTGCTGACGAACTCGTCGGCCGGGTGCGCCAGCAGCGTGTCCGGATGGTCGATCTGCAGCAGCTTGCCGGCGCGGAAAATCGCGATTTTGTCGCCCAGCTTGATCGCCTCGTCGATGTCATGGCTGACCATGATCACGGTCTTGTTCAGCGCGCGTTGCATCTCGAAGAATTCGTTCTGGATCATCTCGCGGTTGATCGGGTCGACCGCGCCGAACGGTTCGTCCATCAGCAGCAACGGCGCATCGGCCGCCAGTGCACGGATCACGCCGATACGCTGTTGCTGGCCACCGGACAGCTCACGCGGGTAGCGATGCAGGTACTGCTTGGGCTCCAGCTTGATCATGCTCATCAACTCGCGGGCGCGGTCATGGCATTTCTGTTTGTCCCAGCCAAGCAGCTTGGGCACCACCACGATGTTTTCCTCGATGGTCATGTTCGGGAACAGGCCGATTTGCTGGATCACATAACCGATGTTGCGACGCAGGGTCACTTCATCGAGGTCGGTGGTGTCTTCGCCGTTGATCAGGATCTTGCCCGAGGTGGGCTTGATCAGGCGGTTGATCATCTTCAGCGTGGTGCTCTTGCCGCAGCCCGACGGGCCGAGGAATACGCAAATCTCGCCTTCGTTGACGGTCAGGCTTACGTCGTTCACGGCAGAGACAGTCTTGCCGTTGCTTTGAAAAGTCTTGGTCAGGTTTTGAAGTTCGATCATTTGAGCAGTCCTTTTGGAGTCAGCGAGCGTTGCAGCCATTGCAGAAGCAGGTCGGCGAAGATGGCCAGGAGACTGACCAGCACGGCGCCAACGATCAGCATCGACATGTCGCTGCGGCTGATGGAAGCCAGAATAAGTACACCCAGGCCACCGGCGCCGATGGTGGCGGCGATGGTCATCACACCAATGTTCATCACCACGGCGGTGCGCACGCCGGCGAGGATCACCGGCACGGCGATGGGCAGTTCGACCATGCGCAGGCGCTGGCCGAAGGTCATGCCGATGCCGCGTGCGGCTTCGCGAATACCCGGTTCCACGCCGGTGAGGGCGAGGTAGGTGTTACGCATGATCGGCAGCAGGGAGTAGAGGAACACGGCGGTGATCGCCGGCATCGGCCCCAGGCCCTGGCCGAACTTGGAGTAGAACGGCAGCAGCAGGCCGAACAGCGCGATGGACGGCACGGTCAGCAACACCGTGGCGCTGGCCTGCAATGGGCCAGCGAGGGGCGGGAAGCGCGTCATCAGAATGCCCAGGGGCACACCGATAAAAATCGCCAGCAGCACGGCGATGCCGACCAGGGTGATGTGCTGCCAGGTCAGGTGCAGGACTTGGGCCCAATCAAGATGGGAAAAGGCGTTCAGGAATTCCATGTCTTCTCCTCTTATTGATTGATGGGATGTTGGCGCAGGAAATCGGCGGCAACAGCGGAAGGGCTTTCATGGTCGACGTCGACGCGCGCGTTCAGTTGGCGCATGGTTTCGTCGTCGAACAGGTCGGCCAGCGGTTTGAGTTCAGCCGCGAGGGTTGGATGCTGGTCGAGGTATTCCTGGCGGATCACCGGTGCGGCGGTGTAGTCCGGGAAGTAGTGCTTGTCGTCTTCCAGCAGCTTCAATTTGAAGGCGTTCAGGCGACCGTCGGTGGTGTAGACCAAACCGGCAAACACTTGGCCGTTACGCAGGGCCGTGTAGACCAGGCCGGCGTCCATCTGCCGGGTGTTTTTGCGCGTGAGGTTCATGTCATACAGCTTGACCATGCCGCCCATGCCGTCGGAACGGTTGGCGAACTCGGTGTCCAAGGCCACCAGGCGCGTGCCTTTGGTTTTCTCTGCCAGGGCTTGGGTGAGGTCGCTGATGCTATTGATCTGCGGGAACTCCTCGGCCACATTCTCGGGCAGGGCCAGGGCGTAGGTGTTGCTGAAGCGCGACGGTGAGAGCCAGACCAGGCCTTTTTTCGCGTCGAGTTCTTTCACCCGAGCGTAGGACTGTTCGCTGTCGAGTTTCTCGTCGACATGGTTGTAGGCCACCAGCGACACGCCGGTGTATTCCCAGATGAGATCCAGTTGCCCGCTTTCCTGGGCACTGCGCGCCAGGTTGCTGCCCAGTCCGCCGGTCACACGGGCGTCATAGCCCTTGGTGCGCAGGTACTGGGACGTGATTTCGGCCAGCAGGGTCTGTTCGGTGAACACCCGGGCGCCGATGCGGATCACCGGTTTTTCGGCAGCTTGCGCAATACCTGCAAACAGCAGGACGCAGCTCAGTATCAGGGTCAGTCTTTTCATGTGATTTCCTTTGCCAAGCCTTAAGACGGACGCAACCCGCGTTCCAGCCAGAGGCGGCTGGCCATGGTCACCAGACCGTCGAGCAGCAATGCCAGCAACGCGGTGCACGCGGCGCCAAGCAGCAATTGCGGCTGATTGTTCAGGGCGATGCCGGGGAAGATCAGGCTGCCCAGGCTGTTGGCGCCGATCAGGAAAGCCAGCGGGGCGGTCCCCACGTTGATCGCCAGGGCCACGCGCACACCGCCGATGATGATCGGCACGGCGTTGGGCAATTCCACGCGAAACAGCACCTGGCGCGGCGTCATGCCGATGCCGGTGGCGGCTTCTTTCAGCGAGCCTTGAACGTTTTTGAGGCCTTCGTAGGTGTTGCGCACGATGGGCAGCAACGAGGCGAGGAACAGCGCGAAGATGGCCGGGCCGCTGCCGATGCCAAGGACGCCGAGGGCGATGGCCAGTACGGCCAGGGGAGGGACGGTGTTGCCGATGTTGAAGATCTGCATGAAGCGTTCTGCACGCCCGACCATGTTCGGTCGGCTGAGCAGGATACCGGCGGGGATGCCCACAATCAGGGCGGCCAGCATGGAGACAAGAACGAGGATCAGATGAGCTTGCAGGTAAAACAACAAATCGTCGCGGTACAGTTCGATCGTGTTGATGCCGATCCAGTGGACCAGCAGGGCCAAGAGGGCGACGACAACCGCTCCTCCTATCAGCCCTTTGCCATAGCGAATAGCCACAGGCGGACTCCTTTTTTCTTTTGTCGGCGAACACATTTCCGAGCGGCAATGCCATTCCTGGCTGTCGGCGAATGTGGTCGCGAAATGCAGCTCGTCGATACCGGCAATGCGGTATGTATTCGAGCCATGAGCGCAGCCTCGTCAGGCTAACTTGCTGATTTATCAGCCCCTGTTCCGAGTGCGGCAACAGGGGAGTGGACGTCTCTACCTTTTAAAAGGTTCCACACTTGGCAGCAATTAGCCACCCCCAATCGGGTGAACGGTGGTCCGGCCCCTGGGGTTTGCGCTATACTCGCCGCCCTTTTTTGACTCACCTGCCAGGCGATTTCCCATGACCCACCAGGCCGCCGAAGTCGCGAAACGCCGCACTTTCGCCATTATTTCCCACCCCGATGCCGGTAAAACCACCATCACCGAGAAGCTCTTGCTGATGGGCAAGGCAATCGCGGTGGCCGGCACGGTGAAATCCCGCAAATCCGACCGCCATGCCACCTCCGACTGGATGGAAATGGAAAAACAACGGGGTATCTCCATTACCACGTCGGTCATGCAGTTCCCGTATCGCGACCACATGGTCAACCTGCTCGATACCCCGGGCCACGAAGATTTCTCCGAAGACACCTACCGCACCCTGACCGCGGTGGACTCGGCGCTGATGGTCCTCGACGGCGGTAAAGGCGTAGAGCCCCGCACCATCGCGCTGATGGACGTGTGCCGTCTGCGTGATACGCCGATCGTCAGCTTCATCAACAAACTCGACCGCGACATCCGCGACCCCATCGAGCTGCTGGATGAAATCGAGGCCGTCCTGAAGATCAAGGCCGCGCCGATCACCTGGCCGATTGGTTGCTACCGCGACTTCAAGGGCGTGTACCACCTGGCCGACGACTACATCATTGTCTACACCGCCGGCCATGGTCACGAGCGCACCGAAACCAAGATCATCGAGAAACTCGACTCCGACGAAGCCCGCGCCCACTTGGGTGACGAGTACGACCGCTTCGTCGACCAACTGGAGCTGGTGCAGGGCGCCTGCCACGAATTCAACCAGCAGGAGTTCCTCGACGGCCAACTGACCCCGGTGTTCTTCGGGACCGCCCTGGGCAACTTCGGTGTCGACCATGTACTCGACGCCGTTGTCGACTGGGCGCCCAAGCCTCTGGCCCGTGTTGCCAACGAGCGCACCGTGGAACCGGTGGAAGAGAAATTCACCGGCTTCGTGTTCAAGATCCAGGCGAACATGGACCCAAAACACCGCGACCGTATCGCCTTCATGCGTATCTGCTCCGGCAAGTACGAAAAAGGCATGAAGATGCGCCACGTGCGCACCGGCAAGGACGTGCGCATTGGCGACGCCCTGACGTTCTTCTCCTCCGAGCGTGAACAACTCGAAGAAGCCTACGCTGGCGACATCATCGGCCTGCACAACCACGGCACTATCCAGATCGGCGACACCTTCACCGAAGGCGAAGCGCTGGGCTTTACCGGTATCCCGCACTTCGCCCCGGAACTCTTCCGCCGCGTGCGCCTGCGTGACCCGCTCAAGTCCAAGCAACTGCGCCAGGGCCTGCAGCAACTGGCGGAAGAGGGCGCCACCCAGGTGTTCTTCCCCGAGCGCAGCAACGACATCATCCTCGGCGCCGTCGGCGTGCTGCAGTTCGACGTGGTCGCCAGCCGCTTGAAAGAGGAATACAAGGTCGAATGCTCCTACGAGCCAATCACCGTGTACTCCGCGCGTTGGATCGAGTGCAGCGATAAGAAGAAGTTGGAAGAGTTCTCCAACAAAGCCGTGGAAAACCTCGCGGTGGACGGCGGCGGTCACCTGACCTACCTGGCGCCGACCCGGGTCAACCTGGCGCTGATGGAAGAGCGCTGGCCAGATGTGAAATTCCGCGCGACCCGCGAGCACCATTAAGGTCCAAGCGGTCGATGAAGGGCGAAGCTGTGATGGCGTCGCCCTTTTTTGTGCGCGCTGCACAACCCACCTGTAGGCGCTGGCTTGCCAGCGATAACGGTCTACCAGGCGATATGGATGTTGAGTATGAATTAGTTGGCGGGATGCCCACATCCGGTCTAGCGTTTCGAGTATTACATCCATTCACCGACGGATCAGGAGGCGATCTTGCGTATATCTCAACGCGCCATTCATCTGGTGCTGCTGGGGTGCCTTGGGGTGGCGTGTACTTCAGCGCTGGCCGGCGCCGGAACCCCTCAATGGAAAGACACCGGACCTGTCACCAAGAAGAAGCAGCAGGAGGTCAACTCCGGCAGCTGGCAGCCCCAGGCTCAGCCTGCGCCCAAGGAGGATGCAGAAAACCCCTATAACGAAGGGGAAGACAGCGAAACCTATGATGACGGTGACACCTGATAGCTGGCGCAAACCCTGTATCACAACTAGCTTCAAGGACTGGCGACGGTGGATCACTGTCGTACGGGCTTCATCTACTGACGGGACGGAAATCGACCATGAGTATTTTTCAACGAGTAGTGCTGTTGATAAAGGTGCTGGTGCTGATGTCTTTGGGAATGTCGGCGGCCTGGGCACATAACCCGATGCAGAGCGGCCAGGCGAGCTTTTCTGCGTCGCATGACGCGGGGCTGCTGCTGGCCAAGTCGGAAGCCGAGCCTGGGGACAAGGACCAGGGTGGTAGCAAGGACGACGATGATTCCACCACGAACGAACCGGACAGTGACGATCCGGACGACGATGATGGCGACAGCCAAACGTAGGTCCTGACCAAAAGAAAGCCCCTCCCACCAGGCTGATGCGCAACCTGATGGGAAGGGCTGTAGAACACGTGCAATGCCCTGGGCTTAGTCACCCAGGGCATTTTTGTTGCGGTGTCACGCCACAAACTGCTCCGCGTAATGGCAAGCCACCTGGCGGTTATCCAACGGCCGCAACTGCGGCTCCTCGGTGCTGCAGCGGGCGGTCGCGTACGGGCAGCGCTTGTGGAACGCGCAGCCAGGCGGTGGGTTCAGTGGGTTGGGCAACTCGCCGACAATCTTGATCTTCGGCTTGTTCGGGTCCGGGTGGATGGTCGGGGTCGCCGACAGCAGCGCCTGGGTGTACGGGTGCAGGGGACGCGCGTAGATGTCCTCCTTGGGGCCCACTTCCACCGGGCGACCGAGGTACATCACCATCACATCATCGGCAACGTGCTGGACCACCGCCAGGTTGTGGGAAATGAACACGTAGGCCGTGTTGAACTCCTGCTGCAGGTCCATGAACAGGTTGAGCACCTGGGCCTGGATCGACACGTCCAGTGCCGAGGTTGGCTCATCCGCCACCAGCACTTTGGGTTGCAGCATCATGGCGCGGGCCAGGGCGATGCGCTGGCGCTGACCACCGGAGAACATGTGCGGGTAGCGCTGATAATGCTCGGGGCGCAGGCCCACTTGCTTCATCATCGCCTGCACTTTCTCGCGGCGTTCGGCGGCGGAGAGGTTGGTGTTGATCAACAGCGGCTCGCCGAGTTGATCACCGACTTTCTGGCGTGGGTTGAGCGAGGCGTACGGGCTCTGGAACACCATCTGCACGTCTTTGCGCAGTTGCTTGCGCTGGGCCTTGTCGGCGCCGGCAACTTCCTGGCCGGCGATTTTCAAGGAACCGGAAGACGGCTCTTCAATCAAGGTGAGCGCACGGGCCAGGGTGGATTTGCCGCAACCCGACTCGCCTACGACGGCGAGGGTCTTGCCGGCTTCCAACTCAAAGGACACGCCATTGAGGGCACGCACCGTGGCGTGGCCCTTGAACAAGCCACGGGACACTTCGTAGTGACGGGTCAGGTCGCGGGCGGTAAGAACGACGGCCATTACGCCACCTCCTGGTTCAAGGGGTAGAAGCAGCGCGCGAGGCTGTTGGTTTTCGGGTCAAGGCCGGGGCGCTGGGTACGGCAGTTTTCCTGCACGTACGGGCAGCGCGGCGACAACAGGCAACCCTGCGGACGGTCATAACGACCGGGCACGATACCCGGCAGCGTGGCCAGGCGCGTGGCGCCCAGGCTGTGCTCGGGAATCGCCTTGAGCAAGGCTTCGCTGTACGGGTGCGCCGGAATGTCGAACAGTTGCGGCACCTGGCCGACTTCCACGGCTTGGCCGGCGTACATCACACACACGCGCTGGGCGGTTTCGGCCACGACCGCGAGGTCGTGGGTAATCAGCACCAGGCCCATGTTCTGCTCTTTCTGCAGGGCCAGCAGCAGGTCCATGATCTGCGCTTGAATCGTTACGTCCAGCGCGGTGGTCGGTTCGTCGGCAATCAGTAGCTTTGGCTCGCCGGCAATCGCCATGGCGATTGCCACACGCTGGCTCATGCCGCCGGACAGTTGGTGCGGGTAGGCATCCATACGGCTGGCAGCGCCCGGAATTTCAACCTTTTCCAACAGCTCGATGGCCCGCTTGCGCGCTTGCTTGCCGGACATTTTCAGGTGCAGGCGCAGCACTTCTTCAATCTGGAAACCCACGGTGTAGCTGGGGTTCAGCGCGGTCATCGGGTCCTGGAACACCATCGCCAGGTCTTTGCCGACGATCTGGCGGCGCTGGCGGCTGCTCAACTTGAGCATGTCCTTGCCGTCGAAGTTCAGGGCATCGGCGGTGACGATGCCCGGGTGCTCGATCAGGCCCATCAGCGCCATCATGGTCACGGATTTACCCGAGCCCGACTCGCCAACGATTGCCAGTACTTCGCCTTTGTCGACGGAAATGTCGAGGCCATCGACCACCGGCACGGCGGTCTTGTCGCCGAAGCGGACATTGAGATTCTTGATTTCTAACAGTGACATGGGAATCTCCTCAGGCGGCGTTCTTGAGTTTCGGGTCCAGCGCGTCGCGCAGGCCGTCACCCATCAAGTTGATTGCCAGCACGCTGAGCAAAATGGTCAAACCAGGCAGGCTCACCACCCACCAGGCGCGTTCGATGTAGTCACGGGCCGACGCCAGCATGGTGCCCCACTCAGGGGTTGGCGGTTGTACGCCAAGGCCCAGGAAGCCCAGGGCCGCAGCATCGAGGATCGCCGAGGAGAAGCTCAGGGTGGCCTGGACGATCAGCGGCGCCATGCAGTTGGGCAGGACGGTGATGAACATCAGGCGTGGCAGGCCGGCGCCGGCGAGGCGGGCGGCAGTCACATAGTCGCGGTTCAGTTCGCCCATCACCGCCGCGCGGGTCAGGCGGACGTAGGACGGCAGCGATACGATGGCGATCGCAATCACGGTGTTGATCAGGCCAGGGCCGAGGATCGCGACAATGGCGACAGCCAGCAGCAGCGACGGCAGGGCCAGCATGATGTCCATCAGGCGCATGATGGTCGGGCCGAGCAAGCGCGGGAAGAACCCGGCGAAAAGACCCAGCAGGATCCCCGGGATCAGCGACATCACCACCGACGACAAACCGATCAGCAAGGACAGGCGCGAGCCCTGGATCAGGCGCGACAGCAAGTCACGGCCCAGTTCATCGGTGCCGAGCAGGAACTGCATCTGCCCGCCTTCCAGCCAAGCCGGCGGGGTCAGCAGGAAGTCGCGGTATTGTTCGCTCGGGTTATGCGGTGCAACCCACGGGGCAAAGATCGCGCAGAACACGATCAGCAACATGAACAGCAGGCCGGCAACCGCGCCTTTGTTCTTGGAGAAGGCTTGCCAGAATTCTTTGTACGGGGACGGGTACAGCAGGCTTTGATCGACTGCTGACACTTGAGTAGGTGTGGTCATGGTCATGATCTCAGCGCTGGTGACGGATGCGTGGGTTGGCGAAGCCGTAGAGGATATCCACCACGAAGTTCACCAGGATCACCAGGCAGGCGATCAGCAGGATGCCGTTCTGCACCACCGGGTAGTCCCGCGCGCCAATGGCTTCGATCAGCCATTTGCCGATGCCGGGCCAGGAGAAGATGGTTTCGGTCAAAACCGCACCGGCCAGCAGGGTGCCGACTTGCAGGCCGACCACGGTCAGTACCGGGATCAGCGCGTTACGCAGGCCGTGCACGAACACCACGCGCGCCGGCGACAGGCCCTTGGCCTTGGCGGTGCGGATGTAGTCTTCACGCAGGACTTCGAGCATCGACGAACGGGTCATCCGCGCGATCACCGCCAGCGGGATGGTGCCGAGCACGATGGCCGGCAGGATCAGGTGGTGCAGGGCGTCGAAGAATGCGTCCGGCTCGTCAGCCAGCAGGGTGTCGATCAGCATGAAGCCGGTGCGTGGCTCGATGTCGTAGAGCAGGTCGATACGCCCGGAAACCGGGGTCCAGCCCAGGCTTACCGAGAAGAACATGATCAGGATAAGGCCCCACCAGAAGATCGGCATCGAATATCCCGCCAGGGAGATGCCCATCACCCCATGGTCGAACAGGGATCCTCGCTTCAAGGCCGCGATCACCCCGGCCAACAGGCCCAGGATACCGGCGAACAGCAGGGCGGCCATGGACAGTTCCAGGGTCGCCGGGAAGAGTGCGGTGAATTCGGTCCACACGCTGGTGCGAGTACGCAGCGATTCGCCAAGGTCGCCCTGGGCTAATTTGCCGACGTAATCCAGGTATTGCGCATACAACGGCTTGTTAAGGCCAAGGCGTTCCATTGCCTGTGCGTGCATCTCGGGGTCGACGCGCCGCTCGCCCATCATGACTTCGACGGGGTCGCCAGGGATCATGCGAATCAACGCAAACGTGAGCAACGTTATGCCGAAAAACGTGGGGATCAGTAACCCCAGTCGGCGGGCAATAAAGCTAAACATCTTGTCGTGTACCTCAATCAGCCGGTTAGGCAGGTTCGGCACCGTCAGTGTCGACGGTGCCGAGCGTTTTTCTTATTTACTTCACCTGGGTAGTGGCGAAGTTATTGTTCGTCAGAGGGCTTTGGGTATAACCCTCGACGTTCTTGCGCATGGCGGTGAACATTTTCGGGTAAGCCATGGGGATCCATGGTTGGTCCTTGTCGAAAACGTCCATGGCTTGTTCATAGAGTGCAGCGCGTTGTGCGGGTTCAGCGACAGCGCGCGCCTTGTCGATCAAGTCTTGAAACTCTTTGTTACACCAGCGCGCGTAGTTTTCGCCGTTTTTCGCTGCATCGCAACTCAGGTTCGGCGTGAGGAAGTTATCCGGGTCGCCGTTATCCCCCGCCCATCCGGCGGACACCATGTCGTGTTCACCGTTTTTAGCACGCTTGAGCATTTCGCCCCATTCCATGACTTTGATATTCACCTTCAGGCCAATCTGCGCCAGATCCGCCTGCATGCGCTGGGCGCCGAGCATCGGGTTAGGGTTGGTCGGGCCGCCGCCGTTACGGGTGAACAGGGTGAACTCGGTGCCTTCCGGCACACCGGCTTCCTTGAGCAGGGCGCGGGCCTTGTCGAGGTCGCGCGGTGGGTTTTTCAGCTTGTCGTTGAAGCCCAGCAGCGTGGGGGGAAACGGGCCGGTGGCATCGACAGCGTTGCCTTTGCCGTACAGCGATTCGTTGTAGCCTTTTTTGTCGAACGCGATGTTGATCGCATGACGCACCCGCGCGTCGCTCATGTACTTGTGGGTGGTGTTCAGCGCGGTGTAGGCGGTGGTCATCGCTGCCAGTTCATCGACCTTCAGGTTCGGGTCTTTCTTGATGCTGGGCAGGTCATCGGGTTTGGGATATAGCGCGACCTGGCATTCGTTGGCCTTGAGCTTCTGCAGGCGAACGTTGTTGTCGACCGCAATGGCCAGGATCAACGGATCGGCGGGCGGCTTGCCACGGAAGTACTCCGGGTTGGCCTTGAAGCGTACCTGGGCATCTTTCTGGTAGCGGATGAAGATGAACGGGCCGGTACCGATCGGCTTACTATTGAGCTCATCGGTCTTACCGGCGGCGAGCAGTTTGTCGGCGTATTCAGCGGAGTGGATGGCGGTAAACGGCATCGCGACATCGGCCAGGAACGGTGCTTCAGGGCGCGTCAGGGTGAAGACCACCGTGTGGTCATCAGTCTTCTCGACACTTTTGAGCAGTTCCTTGAAGCCCATGCTTTCGAAATAAGGGAAACCCGTGGCGGATTTGTTATGCCAAGGGTGTTTCGGGTCCAACTGGCGCTGGAAGCTCCAGAGCACGTCATCGGCATTCAAGTTGCGCGTGGGTTTGAAGTAGTCGGTGGTGTGGAACTTGACGTCATCGCGCAGGTGGAACGTATAGGTCAGGCCGTCGTCACTGATTTCCCAGGTCTTGGCGAGCGCGGGAACGACTTCAGTGGTGCCTGGCTTGAAGTCCACCAAACGGTTGAACATGGTTTCAGCAGCGGCGTCAGCGGTCACGGCCGTGGTGTACAGGACCGGGTCGAAACCTTCCGGGCTGGCTTCGGTGCAGACCACCAGTGGTTTGGCCGAAACACTGATCGCCACGCTCAACAACGCGGCTGCCATGGCGGCTTGTAGCGGGAGCATTTTCATTCAGAGCCCTCTGCAATCGATGGGACCAGACAAGCGTAGACGGCGGGCTCGTCCTGAGCCCGCCGTCTACCTGGC
Organism: Pseudomonas sp. AC112; assembly: GCF_979253545.1. Taxonomy (NCBI): domain Bacteria; kingdom Pseudomonadati; phylum Pseudomonadota; class Gammaproteobacteria; order Pseudomonadales; family Pseudomonadaceae; genus Pseudomonas; species Pseudomonas sp. AC112. Next base: position 1,290,006 of record NZ_CEEDCM010000001.1, on the reverse strand, counting down.
GCTAATTAAAGAATGTTGAACGGAATGGTGGTGACCAGACGGAACTCTTTGATGCTGCCGTCGGATTGGAACTCGCTGCCACGGTGCTCAACGTAGGTTGCGCGTACGGTGGTAGCCTTGAGAGCGCCGCTCTGGATGGCGTAAGAGGCGCCTACACCGTATTCCTGGTGTTTTTCGCCGTCTTGTTTCTGGATGCCGTCGTAGGCGAACTTGGCCCGACCACCGTTGCCGGTGTAATGGGTGCCGTCGATGTCCCAGCCGCGCGCCGAGTAGGCGTTGAACTTCAGGCCTGGCACGCCGTATTCGGCCATGTTGATGCCGTAGGCGATCTGGAAGGACTTCTCGTTCGGACCGTTGAAGTCAGAGGTCAGGGAGTTGGCCAGGTAGATGCCGTTGGTTTCGTGCAGGTAGTCGAAGTACTCGTTACCGTTCACTTGCTGGTAGGAGAAGGTCAGGCTATGAGCCTGGTGGGCCAGGCCCAGGGACAGGGAGTAGGTATCGTTGTCGATTTCCCCCATCTCTTTTTTGCCTTCATCGACCGTCTTGTAGTAGTTGAAACCAGTGGTCAGCGCCAGTTGCTGTGCATCACCCAGCTCGTGGGTTGCGCCGAAGTAGTACTGGTTCCAGAAGTCCTTCACGTTAGCGCCGAAGACGCTGACTTTCAGGCTTTTCAGCGGCTGGTAGTTCAGGCCCAGGGTGGACACCTTATCGGTCTCCGCGCCATTGCCGTATTCGGTACGGAATTTCGACAGGCTCTGTTCGGTACGTGGCGAAACGCGGTCAAACACGCCGCCTTGGAACGACAGGTTGCTGAACTCTTCGCTGTTGAAGCTCACACCCTCGAAACTCGATGGCAGTGCACGGTTGCCGATGGTGTCGACGATGCCGCTGCTGAAGTTCTGACGACCGGCGGTCAAGGTGGTGTTCGATACGCGGAACTGCACGTTGGCCAGGCCCAGTTTGCTCCACTGGCCTACTGCATCACCGTCGGAGTCCGCCAGGGTACGGTTGGAACCACCCTTGATGTCACGCTTGCTACGGTCCAGGACCAGCGCGTTGTAGACCGCCAGTTCAGTCTTGACGCCTACGGTGCCTTGGGTGAAGCCCGAGCTGCCGTTGATGATGGTGCCCTGTACCCAGTTGGTACGGTTACGGTCGGTACGGGTTACACCGTGCTTCTGGTATTCGAAGGTGCCGCCACGGTATTTGCTTTCGTGGGAGTACCAGTTACGCGTGGTGCCGCCCAGGCTGAAATCTTCGATAAAGCCTTTGGCTTCGCTTTGAGCGCTGGTGCCGGCCAATGTGGTGGGGACGAAGTCCTGGCTGGCGGATTCAGCGTAGGCGGTGGCCGTGATGCTGCTGATGGCCAGGGCCAGAAGCGCTTTGCTGCTCAGTTTCATTGATGAAGCTCCTTTGGTTCTCTTTTTAATGCCGGTCTTTTTTGGTGATCCGGCTATTGGGTGTGTAACTCGTTCAAGCCTTTGCAAACGTTTGGCGTAGGAAAAATCCCAACAAAAGGCCGCGCGTTTGCAGCAAGGCGGGGCTCGCCTTGCACAATCCGGTTATTTTCTTATGGGGTGATACTGACGCCCGAGAACACGTTCCGGCCGAAGGGGCTTACTTTGAAACCTTCGACTTTGGCGCTTAACGGCTGGTTGACCGTCGAGTGGGCGACTGGCGTGATCGGCACCTGCTGCTTGAGCAGTTGCTGCGCCTGTTTGTACAGAACAGTCCTTTGTTCGCGGTCGGTCACGACCTTGGCTTGCTTGATCAGCTTGTCGTACGCCGGGTCACACCACATGGAGTAGTTGTTCCCGCCGATGGCGTCGCAGCTGTAGAGGGTGCCCAGCCAGTTGTCCGGGTCACCGTTGTCACCAGTCCAGCCGATCAGGCTTACATCGTGCTCACCGTTCTTGGTGCGCTTGATGTACTCGCCCCATTCGTAGCTGACGATCTTGACCTTGAGGCCGATCTTGGCCCAGTCGCTTTGCAGCATCTCGGCCATCAGCTTGGCGTTGGGGTTGTACGGCCGTTGTACCGGCATCGCCCACAGGGTGATCTCGGTACCTTCCTTCACGCCTGCGGCCTTGAGCAGTTCCTTGGCTTTTTCCGGGTTGTAGGCGGCGTCCTTGATGCTGTCGTCGTAGGACCACTGCGTCGGCGGCATGGCGTTGACCGCCAGTTGCCCCGCACCCTGGTACACGGCGTTCAGGATGCTCTGCTTGTTCACTGCCATGTCCAACGCCTGGCGCACTTCGAGCTGGTCGAAAGGTTTGTGGCGCACGTTGTAGGCGATGTAGCCGAGGTTGAAACCCGGTTTGGTCAGCAGTTGCAGGTTCGGGTCGGCCTTGAGGGCATCGACGTCAGCCGGGCGCGGATGCAGGGTCACCTGGCATTCGCCGGCCTTGAGCTTTTGCACCCGCACCGATGCGTCGGTGTTGATGGCGAAGATCAACTGGTCCAGCTTGACCTTGCTCGGGTCCCAGTACTGTTTGTTGGCCACGTAACGGATCTGCGAATCTTTCTGATACCGCTGGAACACGTAGGGGCCCGTGCCGATCGGCTTCTGATTGATGTCGCTGGGCTTGCCGGTCTTGAGCAATTGCTCGGCATATTCGGCCGAGAGGATCGCGGCGAAGCTCATGGCGATGTTCTGGATAAACGCGGCGTCCACCGTGTTCAGGGTGATCACCACGGTGTGCGGGTCGGTTTTCGCAACCTTGGCAATGTTCTTGTTCAGGCTCATCCCGTTGAAGTACGGAAATTCGGTGGGGTAGGCCTTGCGGAACGGGTGGTCGGGGTCAAGCATGCGGTTGAAGGTGAACAGCACGTCGTCGGCGTTGAAGTCGCGCGTCGGCTTGAATTCCTTGTTGCTGTGGAATTTCACCCCTTCACGCAGGTGAAAGGTGTAGGTCAGTCCGTCTGGCGAAATATCCCACTTGGTTGCCAGCGCAGGTACGACACCCGTCTCGCCCTTTTCAAACTCAACCAGGCGGTTGTACAGCGGCTCGGCCGCATCGTTATCGGTGGCGGTGGTGTATTGCGCGGTGTCAAAGCCTGCCGGGCTGCCTTCCGAGCAGAACACCAGGCTCTGCTTGTCGGCGGCATGGCCCATCGTGGCCGCAGCCAACAGGCTGGTGCCAAAAATTGCGGATAGAACGGTGGTATGGCGCATGACGATCCCGATCCTTGTTTGTAATTGTCATCAGCGAGCAATCACCCCGGCGTGCCAGGGCGACATCACTGATCCCACACGCAGCAAGTGCCTATCCATGTAAGGAGCTTCTGCTGTCCTACGACGTTATGGGTCGTGGACCTGGCAGTAAATGCACCAAATTGGATTGACCTTGTAGGCAACGGAGACACACATCGCAGTTCATTGCTGTAGGACGCAACGATTTCGAGCGTGGTCTGTTTCCTACGGTCTAGGCGGATGCAATAACGGCGACGTTATGAAACGTCGCCGTCATGGCTTCTTACTTGCCGCTTACGCTCACGCCGTAGAAGGAGTTCAAGCCAAACGGGCTGATCTTGAAGTCCTGCACGGTGTTGCGCATGGGTTGATACACCGTCGAGTGCGCGATAGGTGTCATCGGGACTGCATCTTTGAGGATATGTTGCGCCTGCTTGTACAGCTCGGTGCGTTTGGCGACATCCGATGTAGCCTTGGCTTCTTTCACGATGCCGTCGAATTTCTTGTCGCACCATTTGGAGAAGTTGTTACCGGACAGCGAGTCGCAGCCGAACAGCACGTTCAGCCAGTTGTCCGGGTCACCATTGTCACCGCTCCAGCCAATGATCATGGCCTGGTTCTCGCCACCTTTGGAGCGCTTGATGTACTCGCCCCACTCGTAGCTGGTGATCTTCACGTTGAGACCGATCTTCTTCCAGTCGTTTTGCAGCATTTCTGCCATCAGCTTGGCGTTCGGGTTGTACGGACGCTGAACCGGCATGGCCCACAGAACGATTTCAGTACCTTCCTTGACGCCGGCTTCCTTGAGCAGCGACTTGGCTTTCTCAGGGTCGTACTTGGCGTCCTTGATGGTGGTGTCATACGACCATTGGGTCGGCGGCATGGCGTTGACAGCCAGTTGGCCGGCGCCCTGGTACACGGAGTCGATGATCTGCTGTTTGTTCACCGACATGTCCAGCGCCTGGCGTACGCGCAGGTCAGCCAATGGGTTTGGCTGGTCGCTGCCCTTGACCTTGTCCATGACGTTGTAGGCGATATAGCCCAGGTTGAAACCGGCCTGGTTCGGCAGTTTCAGGTCCTTGTCCGCTTCCAGCGCCTTGAGGTCGGCCGGACGTGGGAACAGGGTGATCTGGCATTCGTTTTTCTTCAGCTTCTGGATACGCACCGACGGGTCGGTGGTGATGGCGAAGATCAGGTTGTCGATCTTCACGTCTTCAGGTTTCCAGTAATCCTTGTTGCCGGTGTAACGGATGTTCGAGTCTTTCTGGTAGCTCTTGAACACGAACGGGCCAGTGCCAACCGGCTTCTGGTTGATGTCCGCAGCCTTGCCTTCTTTCAACAGTTGGGCGGCATATTCAGCCGACTGGATCGAAGCGAAGCTCATCGCCAGGTTCTGGATGAAGGCGGCGTCCACGGTGCCAAGGGTGAACTTGACGGTGTGTTCATCGACCTTCTCGATGTTCTTGATGTTGGTGTCCATCCCCATGTCCGTGAAGTACGGGAACTCGGTGGGGTAGGCTTTGCGGAACGGATCGTCCTTGTTGATCATGCGGTTGAACGTGAACAGCACGTCATCGGCATTGAAGGTACGGGTCGGCTTGAAGTACGCGGTGGTGTGGAACTTGACGCCATCACGCAGGTGGAAGGTGTAGGTCAAGCCATCCGGGGACACGTCCCAGCTGGTGGCCAACCCAGGAATCACAGCGGTGCCGCCGCGTTCGAACTGGGTCAGGCGGTTGAACATGGTTTCGGCCGAGGCATCGAAGTCTGTTCCGGTGGTGTACTGGCCTGGGTCGAAACCGGCCGGGCTCCCTTCGGAGCAGAACACCAGGTTAGTCGCCGCTTGGGCGAAAGGAGCTGCGGCCATAAGGCCAGCGCTAACAATTAACGGAATGACTGCGTGTTTAAGCATGTTGGCCTCATGATTTGTTGTCATTTTTGGTGGTGAGGGCGACCTCGTGAGTCGGCCTGCGGATACTTATGCAGGCGCCATACCCATTGCAAGATGCTGAACCGTTGTGAGGGTGAAACAGTGGTACGAACGTACAGGAATGTCGCAATTATGAAAGTTTGTACATATTTGCGCATATTTTGAGGGTTTTTTCGGTGCAGTGGGCGCACCAAAAATGACCAACCGAGGCGTCTAGCGCACTCGGTTGGGGCGCCGCTGTTACTTATCTAGACTCACGCCATAGAACGGCGTCAGGCCAAAGGGGCTGATCTTGAAGTCCTGCACTTCCTTGCGCAGCGGTTGGAAAACCGTCGAGTTCGCAATAGGCGTTATAGGTACTTGTTCCTTAAGGATTTTTTGTGCCTGTTGATACCACTTGATGCGCTGCTCGCGGTCATTGCTGACCTTGGCTTGCTGTACCAGCTTGTCGTAGGCTGGGTTACACCATTTGGCGTAGTTGCTGCCCTTGACCGCAGCACAACTGTAGAGCACGCCCAGCCAGTTATCCGGGTCGCCATTGTCACCGGTCCAGCCATAAATCATCGCGTCGTGCTCGCCGTTTTTGGCCCGCTTGATGTATTCGCCCCATTCATAGCTGACGATATTGGCCTTGATGCCAATCTTTTCCCAATCCTGCTGGATCATTTGTGCGGACATGCGCGCGTTGGGGTTGGAGGCGCGTTGCACGGTCATTGCCCACAGGTTGATGGTGGTACCTGGTGCAACCCCTGCTTCTTTTAGTAGCGCCTTGGCCTTCACCGGATCGTGAGGTGCGTCCTTGATGTTGGGGTCATAAGACCACTGCGCAGGTGGCAGCGCGTTCTGCGCCAATTGCCCGGCGCTCTGGTACACGGCCTTGATAATTGCCGGCTTGTCGATGGCCATGTCCAAGGCCTGGCGCACCTTGAGTTGATCCAGCGGCGGGTGGGTCACGTTGTAGGCCAGAAACCCCAGGTTGAAACCGGCTTGCTGCAGTACGCGCAAGTTCGGGTCCTGCTTCATCACTTCTATATCCGCAGGGCGCGGGTAACCGCTGACCTGGCATTCGCCGGCCTTGAGCTTTTGCAGGCGCGACGCGGCGTCCGGGGTGATGGCGAACACCAGGTTGTCGAGTTTCACATCCTCGGGCTTCCAGTACTGTTTGTTGGCCACGTAGCGGATCTGCGAGTCCTTCTGGTAGCGCTTGAACACAAAAGGCCCGGTGCCGACCGGTTTCTGGTTGATCTCTTCGGCCTTGCCTTGCTTGAGCAGTTGCGCGGCGTACTCGGCGGACTGCACCGAGGCGAAGCTCATGGCCAGGTTCTGCACAAACGACGCATCGACGTTATTCAGGTTGAAGCGCACGGTGTGTTCGTCGAGTTTGTCGACGCTCTTGATCGTGGTGTTCAAGCCCATGTCGGTGAAGTACGGCGACTCGGAGGGATAGGCCTTGCGGAATGGGCTTTGCGCATCCAGCAGGCGATTGAAGGTAAACAGCACGTCATCCGCGTTGAAGTCGCGGGTAGGGGTGAAGAAATCGGTGGTGTGAAACTTGACGCCATCGCGCAGGTGGAAGGTGTAGGTCAGGCCGTCTTTGGAGATGTCCCAGCTCGTCGCCAAGCCCGGTTCCACTTCGGTGCCGCCGCGTTTGAACTGCGTGAGGCGGTTGAACACGGTTTCGGCGGAGGCATCAAAATCGGTGCCGCTGGTGTACTGGCTGGGGTCGAAACCGGCGGGGCTGGCTTCGGAGCAGTAGACCAGGGTGCTGGCGGCCTGGGCCATCGGCATGAAGGCCAGCAGGCCTGCGGCGAGGAGGAGCGGTTTTAAGGCGATTCTTTCCATGGAGACCCCTGAGGTGGCAGGTAAATGCTGCCCGAACGAAAAACGGCGGTAACCGAGGTTACCGCCGTTCAGGGAGAGCTCATAGAGGGGGCGTTTTTATCCGCCCGGCTTAGGTGTTATTTCTACACGTATAGGCGCTGACTTATCCATGACATACCCGTCACTGTCTATTTCATTGCTAGGGCGGAAAGTGACGCTCCTCGACGATTTTGTATGCAGGTCAGTAATGGGCTCAATGTCTCGAGTATTTTCGTTGATTCGGAATAGGTCGAAGTCGGTTTTACCCGTGACGGTTGTTATTTCCTTGGCCGGATCATAGTCGACGACGTAGTGTTGATTCCCCCCTCTGATATAAATTTCGTCTTTAAATCGTGATGTCCTGAATTCCTCCGGGATTGGGCCAAATATCCATTGGTTGGCTACTTCAGACACCCGTGCCCTTAGTGCCGGGTCAGGCATGAACCTTTCTAAGGCTTCGATATTTTTCTGTTTGATCGCCTTGATTTCTTCTTCCGAGGCTAAAGCGCCCTTTTTGGTGCGTTGGAGAGCCCTTAAGTCTGCGCCGACGTCGATCTCCAACGTGCTGCCATCAGGCTTTTGTATCGTAAGCCTGCTTCGATTGAGATCGCTTATGAATTGTCCGCTGTAGTCGTTTGCACCAAAGCCCGCCGTGTCGGCCTTTGGTGGCAGTGTGGCCGTGGCAGGGTTCTCCTCGGCTTCCCAGGAAATCTGCGGAATGATTTCGCCTTCATCGTTCAGGTTTACGCCATAACTGTAAGGCTGGCTTTCATCCAGGTTGAAGTATTTATCCAACGTCTCGGCACCCTTCATTTTCGAACCACTTAGTTCAAGAAATTCGTCCGAGATTTGCGGTGGTGCAGTTGGCTTGGTACTGGGCGATGGTGAAGATGCACGTGTCCACCAGCCGCCACCGTCTCCAGGGGCGCGGGTCCACTCGCCATCGCGCCCGGGAGTTACAACCCCTATTCCTCTGCCGTTATTGGGATCAATGATTTTGGCCCAACGGTTACCCGATCTGTACTGGCCCGATATTTCAAATATCTTGCTTTTCCCTGTTTCATCGGTACAGCGTATAAATTGGCGCCATGCGCCTGCGTTATCTGTCATTCGATAAACGCCTTGTGCATCACGGGTGGCGTGCTCTATCAATGCCTCACCATCGGGGACGGCGTATCGCGCCATCGGTATGAGTGACGGTGACCTTGGCAAGGGCGGCTGTGCCGGCTCATTGATAGTGCGTCCACCGCGGGAAGGTCCCGGTTGCGGCTCATCGATTTGAGGGCGTTCGGGTTGGACAGGTCGCTCCAGCGGCGTCAGCTCTTCCTCTGGCGTGATAGCAAATGGATCTTCGGGGCGGGCGCCGGCTCCAACCGAAAACAATGCGTTCAGTAAGCCATCGAACGCCTTGGACGCGCCGTCCTTGCGTTCAGCCTCGGTGTCGCCGGACGACGCTTTTTCTTCGCCTAGGACCATCTCGGTCACACTGGTGATGAAGGCTACTACGGCGACCGGCGCAGCGATGGGGGCGAGCTTCACCAATAGGCTTGCGGCTACCGTAATGTCGTTCAGCCAAGTGTCGCGGATCACTTCGCTGTTGGACTTGATCACCGTATCCGCATCGCTGCTCATGCGTTCTTTGGTGGCAGTTGCCAGCGTGTTGAAAACATCTCCCTCGATTTTCGAAGCGCCGTCCTTGATCCCTGGGCTTTGGAGTTCTCCCTTGGCCATTTTATCAAAATAGGTGTTCAGGCCCTCTGTCTTGTCACCCACATGGGTGAACCACAGTATGGGCATCAGTGCTTTTCCCACCTTTGCCGCAAATCCGGCCTCCTGATCCTGTCGGTAAATCAGCGGAAAGTGAGACAGCAGCGCTTCGCGCTTTCTTGGGTTTTTGGTCTGTTCGATGACCCATTGATCCAGTTTTTCCAGCGAATCAAACCTCAGGAAGACAGGCTCGGCGCCTGGCATTGAGAGCACTTGCCGTCCGTCCGGTGCGCTGAACCGCACCATGTCGTTGGATGTAAAACCATGGATGTTGAAGGCATGTGTCTCAACGATGCCTTTTAAAGGAGCCTTGGCCTTGAGTTGCTCGACGCTAAGTGGCGCATTTTCATCCACTGGCAGATTGGACACTGCGCCCATCACCAAGCGGTAGTCTTCGTGGGTGAATTTATGCTCAGGAGCCAGCAGTGCCCGCTCGGCGGGGGACTTAGCCTCATACGCCTTGAACTGCTTGCGGGCCTGGTAGACGAACTCGCCTTTGATCGCAGTCTCGTAACTCTCTGCATGGGTGACCCAGAATTTGTCGATTTTCTGGGTCATCTGCGCCTGGAAGTTGGTCTTCCAGCTAGTGTGCATGAGTGTGGAAGGCGCGAGGGGAAACTGGTTATGGGCGCCGTATCCACCCTTTGTGCCCTGGCCGGGGCCGTCCAAGTACAGGCCAGCTTCCAGGTCCAGGTTGCCGGGAATCCCATCGTGTTCATTGAAGTTTTTCAGCAGGGCGTCCGGCAGACGCAAGGAGGAGAACGGTTCTTCATTGCGGTGCTCCCAGCCGGTGACGGTCGCGGTGTCATTGCTAAGAGGGGTGTTGGCGCCCTTGAAGCGGTTCAAGTAGATCGTGTCAGCATCGACCTGCTTGCCGGTCAGTTCGAAGATAAGCTTTTCCGCCCATTTCTTGGCCTCTGCCCGTGTATTGGGCAGGTCGTCGGCGACGTCGACCGCCAAGCGCTTGAACTCCAAGGCCTGCGGGGCGGTGCTGTAGAACCGGGCGGCATTCTGCTTTTGCGCCTCCAGGGCGTGCGTTGAACGGCTACCGGCCTTTCGCAGGCGATCGTCTGTCGGGATAGGGTCGAACGCCTTCTGGTGTTCCAGATGCTTGATTTGCTCACTGGCCTGAGAGCGCCTGGAAGGCAGCGGTATGCCCTGGAAATTTGCTACTACCTTTGCGCTGACCTGATTGAAACCATCGCGAAATCGCACGCGCAAAGGACCTTTGTCTTCCGGGGCTATCACTTTGGCAGCGGCCAGCAGGGGACCTGAAACCTGCCCCCAGCCCGATGTGTCCGAGAGGGAAAATGTTTTCATTTCTCCGCCTACCTCGGCGGACAAGGTGCCCTTGAATGGATCAACATAAACCGGAGTGGCCTGGTTGATTTTTTGATCACTCATCCAGCGTTGCATGACCGGGTGTTCTATGTGGTCCCGATACAATTCAAGCCACTTCCCCAAGGTACTCTGGGGTGGAACTTTTATAACGCCTGCGTCGTTGTGCAGCACTTTGCGTTGTACGGCATCAATGTAGGCCGTTAACAGCTCTGCCTCATGGGGGGAGGTTGTTGCGTTGGGCTCAAATTTTGGCGCCTGCGTAGCGGAAGTATCGGTAGCCCGTTTCAACCGGGTCGATAAATCGCCGGGAGGTTGCGGCAAGTGAGAAGCAGCGTAGTGGGGAGAGATAGACATGGTTTCGATACTCGTGAGGTAAACAAGGGTTCACGCAGCACTCCCTGTAACTGCGACCCTGTTTGTGTATCGAAAACTGGAGAATTGATTCCAATGAATATGCTGCGGCTTATGACGTCATCGGATACCGTCGCGCCGTAAAAACCGGCGCAACCCTATAAGGGCTGCGTCGTTTTACCGCGCGTTATTGCAAGACTTCAATCACCCCATCAGCACTCATGCTGACCTGGCTGGTGCCGGCCTCCACTTCAGGTGTCGGTGCGGAATCGGCCATCGCGGCTTTCATCATCATCCCGCCACGGGCGTAAGGCATCGGGTAGCCATTGGTGTTGAAGTTCAGGTTGACGATCTTGTAGCCCTTGCCGCCCAACGCATCGGTGGCCAGTTGCGCGCGTGCTTTAAACGCGGCGACCGCGTCCTTGAGCAGTGCATCTTCGCTGGACTTGCGCGTGGCGTCGGCAATGGCGAAGTCCATGTTTTCCATTTTCAGGGTGTTCAGCAGTTCGCCGGTGAGCTTGGACAGTGCCGGAAAGTCCGCGCTTTCCAGGCGCAGTTCGGCACGCTCGCGCCAGCCGGTGATCTTCTGGTTCTTGTTGTCGTAGATCGGGTAGCTGTTGCGGCTGCCCTGGCGCAGGGTCACGCCTTTGACTTCGCGGGCCTGGCCCAGTGCCTTGTTCAGGGTGGTGGTGATTTCGGCAGCGAGTTTGGCCGGGTCGCTGTTCTGGGATTCGGTGTACAGCGTCACGATCATCTTGTCGCGGGCCACCTCTTGGCTGACCTCGGCGCGCAGGGAAATCTGGTTGTAGTTCAGTGCGTCAGCGGCCAGTGCTGGCAGGCTGACCAGGGTGCCCACGCTGAGGGTGATGGCGGCTGCACTGCGAGTGAAACGAGACATGGAAGCTCCTTGGGATAGTCGTGTTCGGTATGACTGTAGACGGTGGGGTGGGGTTCTTCGGGTTTACACATTAGCTACAAGTTGCGGGGGTACCGACGAACGGTCATTTGCCCGGCCTGCGGCAAAGAGCCACACGCGCCGTGCCAGCCGGCCTGCTTCGTTTATACTCCTGCCGATCCGCCTGCAGCGCTCACCGGGAGAGCTCATGCTCGCCGCCGTAAAACTGACTTCCGCCACTCGCCAGAACCTCTGGCGCCTGACGTTCATCCGTACCCTGGTCCTGGCCGCACAGGCCGGCTCCGTCGGGCTCGCCTATTGGTTCGACCTGTTGCCGCTGCCGTGGCTGCAACTGGGAGTGACCCTCGGCTTTTCCATCGTGCTCTGTGTGTTCACCGCCATCCGGTTGCGCACCACGTGGCCTGTGACCGAGTTGGAATATGCTCTGCAGTTGGCTTGCGACCTGTTTATCCACAGTGTGTTGCTGTATTTCTCTGGCGGTTCCACCAATCCGTTTGTTTCGTATTACCTGGTGCCATTGACCATCGCCGCCGTAACCCTGCCGTGGCGCTATTCGGTGGTGCTGTCGGGCATTGCCCTGACCCTGTACACCCTGCTGTTGGCGCGCTTCTACCCGCTGCAAACTTTCCCCATCGCGCGGGAAAACCTGCAGATCTATGGGATGTGGCTGAGCTTTGCCCTGTCGGCTGCGGTCATCACCTTCTTCGCCGCGCGCATGGCCGAGGAACTGCGCCGCCAGGAAGAACTGCGCGCCATTCGCCGTGAAGAAGGCCTGCGCGATCAGCAGTTGCTGGCCGTCGCCACCCAGGCCGCCGGCGCCGCCCATGAACTGGGCACGCCGCTGGCGACCATGAGTGTGCTGCTCAACGAAATGACCCAGGACCATCACGACCCGGCGCTGCAGGAAGACCTCGGTGTGCTGCGCGAACAGGTCAAGCAGTGCAAGCAGACCTTGCAACAACTGGTACGCGCCGCCGAAGCCAATCGCCGCCTGGCAGTGGAGATGCAGGACGTGACCCAGTGGCTCGACGAAGCCCTGAACCGCTGGCACCTGATGCGCCCCGAAGCCAGTTACCGCTTTCATCTATTGGGGCAGGGCACCGTGCCACGCATGGCGCCGCCACCGGATTTGACCCAGGCGCTGCTCAACCTGCTGAACAACGCCGCCGACGCTTGCCCCGAAGGTCTGGGCGTACAGCTGGACTGGGATGCGGAAGACGTGACCATCAGCATTCGTGACCACGGCGCGGGCGTGCCGCTGGCCATTGCCGAACAGATCGGCAAACCCTTCTTTACCACCAAGGGCAAAGGCTTCGGCCTGGGCCTGTTTTTGAGCAAGGCCAGCGTGACCCGCGCGGGCGGCTCAGTGAAGCTCTATAGTCATGAGGAAGGTGGCACGCTCACCGAGCTGCGCCTGCCCCGTGTCGCACGAGGAGATATCGATGAGTGACGAGATCCAAGTCGAAGGCGAAGAACTGCCGCACCTGCTGCTGGTAGATGACGACGCCACCTTTACCCGCGTGATGGCGCGCGCCATGAGCCGGCGCGGTTTCCGTGTCAGCACCGCTGGGTCTGCCGAGGAGGGCTTCACCATCGCCCAGGCCGACTTGCCGGACTACGCCGCCCTCGACCTGAAAATGGACGGCGACTCCGGCCTGGTGCTGCTGCCCAAGCTGCTGGAACTCGACCCGGAAATGCGCGTGGTGATCCTCACCGGTTATTCCAGCATCGCCACTGCCGTCGAGGCGATCAAGCGCGGCGCCTGTAACTACCTGTGTAAGCCGGCGGATGCCGATGACGTACTGGCCGCCTTGCTCTCCGAGCACGCCGACCTCGACACCCTGGTGCCGGAAAACCCGATGTCGGTGGACCGTCTGCAGTGGGAACACATCCAGCGCGTGCTGACTGAGCACGAAGGCAACATCTCCGCCACTGCCCGCGCCCTGGGCATGCACCGCCGTACCTTGCAGCGCAAGTTGCAGAAGCGCCCGGTACGCCGCTGAGGCTGATCTGAACAACAGCTGAACAATCTGCTTCAGGCCGCACGGAGCCTCGAACCGATCAACTATGATCGGTTCGAACGCCTGTCACATTTTCTTACAGAGCCTGAACGATGAATCAGAACGCTGAGTATTCCGCGGTCAACGACGCGGTGCGTGGGCAATTTTTACGGCGGGTGTGGGGGTTGATCACGCCTTACTGGCGCAGCGAAGAAAAGGCCAAGGCCTGGCTGCTGCTGTTTGTAGTGCTGGGGTTGTCGCTGTTCAGTGTCGCCGTGTCGGTGTGGTTCAACAGCTGGAACCGCGATTTCTACAACGCGCTGGAAAACAAGGACTACGACGCCTTTACCCATCTGCTGATGTACTTCAGCGTGATTGCCGTGGTGTCGATCGTAACGGGCGTATTCACCTCCTACCTGCAACAGATGCTCACCATCCGCTGGCGCCGCTGGCTGACAGAAACCTACTTCGCCCAATGGCTGGGCCATAAGAATTACTACCACCTGGAATACGGCGGCTATACCGACAACCCCGACCAGCGTATCTCCGAAGACCTCAATGCCTTTACCAGCAGCACCCTCACACTGGGGTTGGGATTTATTGCCAACCTAGTGAGCCTGGTGTCGTTCTCGGTGATCCTGTGGGGCGTGTCGGGCAGCATCGAAATCTGGGGCATCACCATTCCCGGCTACATGTTCTGGGCCGCGTTGGTCTACGCGGTGCTTGGCAGTTGGTTAACCCACCTGATCGGGCGAAAACTGATCGGCTTGAGCAACCGCCAACAACGCTTTGAGGCTGACTTGCGTTTCAGCCTGGTGCGGGTACGGGAGAACGCGGAAAGCATCGCGCTGTTCAATGGCGAGCCTAACGAACATCAGCAATTGAGCGCGCGTTTCGGGCGGGTGTGGAGCAATTTCTGGAGCATCATGCAGCTCAAGAAGCGCCTGAACTTCTTTACCAGTGGTTATTCCCAGATCGCGATCATCTTTCCTTTTGTGGTCGCGGCACCGCGTTACTTTTCCGGCAAGATCGAACTGGGTGTGTTGATGCAGGTTGCCCAGGCGTTTGGCAGTGTGCAAGGCAGCCTGAGTTGGTTTGTCGATGCCTATACGCTGTTGGCCAGTTGGCGCGCCACCTGTGATCGTCTGCTGAGTTTCGGCCAGGCCATGCAGGACAACGAAAGCCGCACCATGGACATTGGCCTGCAGCATCAGGGCGACAACTTGCAGGTCAAGGACCTGAGCCTGGACCTGGCCGACGGCCGCCATTTGCTGCAGGGTGCCGACCTGACCGTCGCCGAAGGTGAGCGCTTGATGCTCAGTGGTCGCTCGGGCAGTGGCAAATCGACCTTGTTGCGCGCGATGGGCAACCTATGGCCCAACGGCCATGGCAACATCCGCCTGCCAGCCGAGCGTTATCTGTTCCTGCCGCAAAAACCTTACCTGCCGATCGGCACGTTGAAGGCGGTATTAAGTTATCCACAGGCCGACAGCGGTTACCCCGCCGAACGTTATGCACAGGTCCTGGAAACTTGTCGTTTGCCTCATTTGGTCGAACGGCTGGATGAAGCGAACCACTGGCAGCGCATGCTCTCACCCGGCGAGCAGCAACGCCTGGCCTTTGCCCGTGCGTTGCTGTTCGCGCCGCAATGGCTGTACATGGACGAAGCCACGTCGGCCATGGATGAAGAGGATGAAGCGACGCTGTACCAGGCGCTGATCGACGAGTTGCCGGGGTTGAGTATCGTCAGCGTCGGCCACCGCAGCAGCCTCAAGCGCTTCCATGGTCGGCATGTGCGGATCGAGGGTGGGATGTTGCAAGAACAGCCGATGGCCTGACGCGGTCCCTGTAGGAGCCGGCTTGCCGGCGATAACGGTAGATAGGGCGCAAATCGGTTGCCTGACACGCCGCCATCACCGGCAAGCCGGCTCCTACACATGCCGGCTCCTACAGTAGTGCGGTGGTGTATGAGGGATCGTGACCCAACAAAAAGCCCGGCTGATCATCGATCAGCCGGGCTTTTCAGTGCCTGAAGATGATTTACTTCTTCAAGCCGTAATGCTCATCCAGCATGCCTGGGGCGTTCGGCGTCTTTGGCGCGTAGTCCCGTGGTGGCTCCTGGTTTTCCCGCGGCGGGGTCAAGCGTTCCCGTGGGGTTTGCGGGGCATCGGAATGCAACGCGGCCAGCAGGCGCTGACGGGTGATGTCGTCGAGGGCCAGGCGGTTGGCGCCATCGGCGAGGTGATCCTGTACTTCCTGGTAGCTCTGGGTGAGCTTCTTGACCAGGGTCGCGGTGCTGTTGAAGTGGGTAACAACCTCGTTCTGATAACTGTCAAAACGTTCCTGAATGTCATCCAACTGACGCTGCGTGCGGTTAGGCGCGGCATTCGGCAGCAAGCGAGCAACCAGGAAACCAATGGCGACACCGGCAACCAGGGCAAGAGTCGGCAACAACCAAACTAAGAGCGAGTGTTCCACGAGTCCTTCCTCTATAAACGGCTTTGCTTTACGTTAACGGCTCGGACCTGCGCTGTATACCGCGATTAAGCTCGCAATGATGCCAAGCACAGACTTTTAGCTAGACGAGTCGACCCCTTGAGAGGTCACGGAGTTCATTCCTTGCTCATGCGTGAAACCCCCGTTTTGATCGATGGCCCGGTAGGCCAATTGGAAGCCTTGTACCTGGATCACCCCGAGCCACGTGGCCTGGCGCTGATCTGCCACCCCAACCCGGTGCAGGGTGGGACCATGCTCAATAAAGTTGTATCGACCCTGCAACGCACCGCCCGCGATGCCGGTTTGATTACGTTGCGTTTCAATTACCGTGGCGTCGGCGCGAGTGCCGGTACCCACGACATGGCCACCGGTGAAGTGGACGATGCCGAAGCGGCTGCCACCTGGCTGCGGGCAAAACACCCTGATTTGCCGATCACCTTGCTTGGTTTTTCCTTCGGTGGCTATGTTGCGGCGAGCCTCGGTGGTCGCCTGGAAGCCAGGGGGGAAAAGCTGTCGCATCTGTTCATGGTTGCCGCGGCGGTGATGCGCCTGCGCGATACCGATGTGTTGCCACAAGGCTGCCCGCTGACCCTGATCCAGCCCGAAACCGACGAAGTGGTCGACCCGCAACTGGTCTACGACTGGTCCGCCGCCCTGAAACGCCCCCATGAGCTGCTGAAAGTGGCAGAATGCGGACACTTTTTTCACGGCAAGCTCACCGATCTCAAGGATCTGGTACTGCCGCGCCTCTCGAATTGATAGCAGTCTGATAAGCGATTACCCATGACGACTCGTACCCGTATCCTCACCGGCATCACCACCACCGGCACGCCGCACCTGGGCAACTACGCCGGTGCGATCCGCCCGGCGATCCTCGCCAGCCAGGACGCCAATGCTGATTCCTTCTACTTCCTGGCCGACTACCACGCCCTGATCAAGTGCGATGACCCGCAGCGCATCCAGCGCTCGCGCATGGAAATCGCCGCGACCTGGCTGGCCGGTGGCCTGGATGTGAACCGGGTGACGTTCTATCGCCAGTCGGACATCCCGGAAATCCCCGAGCTGACCTGGCTGCTGACCTGCGTTGCCGCCAAGGGCCTGCTCAACCGCGCCCACGCCTACAAGGCCTCGGTGGACAAGAACGTGGAAGCCGGCGAAGACCCGGATGCGGGTATCAGCATGGGCCTGTACAGCTACCCGGTGCTGATGGCGGCGGACATCCTGATGTTCAACGCGCACAAGGTGCCGGTGGGTCGCGACCAGATCCAGCACGTGGAAATGGCCCGCGACATCGGCCAACGCTTCAACCACCTGTTCGGCAACGGTAAAGAATACTTCACCATGCCCGAGGCGTTGATCGAAGAAAGCGTCGCCACCTTGCCGGGCCTGGATGGCCGCAAGATGTCGAAGAGCTACGACAACACCATCCCGCTGTTCACCAGCGCCAAGGACATGAAGGACGCGATCTCGCGGATCGTCACCGACTCCCGCGCGCCGGGCGAAGCCAAGGACCCGGACAATTCGCACCTGTTCACCCTGTACCAGGCGTTTGCCAGCAAGGCCCAGGAAGAAGAGTTCCGCGCCGAGCTGCTGCAAGGGCTGGGTTGGGGCGAGGCGAAAAACCGTCTGTTCCAACTGCTCGATGGCCAACTGGGCGAAGCCCGTGAGCGCTACCATCAATTGATGTCGCGCCCATCGGACATGGAAGACCTGCTGCTGGTCGGCGCCAAGAAGGCGCGTGCCGTGGCCGCTCCGTTCCTGGCTGAACTGCGTGAAGCGGTCGGCCTGCGTTCGTTCGTCAACCAAGCGGCAGCGCCAGTCGCGGCCAAGAAGAAAGCCGCGAAAGCCGCGCGCTTCGTGAGCTTCCGTGAAGACGACGGCAGTTTCCGCTTCCGCCTGCTGGCCGCCGACGGCGAGCAACTGCTGTTGTCGCGCAACTTTGCCGATGGCAAGGCGGCGGGCGCAGTGACCAAGCAACTGCAAAGCGGCGACGCGCTGGACCTGCGCACCGAGGCCCTGGGCTTCAGCGTGTGGTTGGACGGCGTGACGGTGGCGGACAGTGCTGACTTCGCCGACGAAGCGTCCCGCGATGCGGCCATCGCTGCTCTGCGCGTCGCGTTGACCCCCATCGAGGATTAACCCGACCAAGGGTTGATTGCCATTATCCGGGGCCGTCGTTACAGTGACGGCCCGTTTTTGTTGCCTTGCTAACGAAATTATGACGCCCCTAGAACGATATCAAGCTGATCTGAAACGCCCTGAATTCTTCCATGACGCGGCCCAGGAAAACGCGGTGCGTCATTTGCAGCGCCTGTACGACGACCTGGTCGCGGCCTCGCAGAACAAGCCAGGGATGTTCAGCAAGCTGTTTGGCAAGAAAGACCACACGCCGGTAAAGGGCCTGTATTTCTGGGGTGGCGTAGGCCGGGGCAAGACCTATCTGGTCGACACCTTCTTCGAGGCGCTGCCGTTCAAGGAAAAGGTCCGGACGCACTTCCACCGCTTCATGAAGCGCGTGCACGAAGAGATGAAGACCCTGCCGGGCGAGAAAAACCCGCTGACCATCATCGCCAAGCGGTTCTCCGAAGAAGCCCGCGTGATCTGCTTCGATGAATTCTTCGTCTCTGACATCACTGACGCCATGATCCTCGGCACCTTAATGGAAGAATTGTTCAAGAACGGTGTGACCCTGGTCGCTACCTCGAACATTGTGCCGGACGGTCTGTACAAGGATGGCCTGCAACGCGCGCGTTTCCTGCCGGCCATCGCGCTGATCAAGCAGAACACCGAGATCGTCAACGTCGACAGCGGCGTCGACTACCGCCTGCGTCACCTGGAGCAAGCGGAGCTGTTCCACTTCCCGCTGAACGAAGCCGCTCACGAAAGCCTGAAAAAGAGCTTCCGCGCCCTCACGCCGGAATGCACCCAGGCGGTGGAAAACGACAAGCTGATGATCGAGAACCGCGAAATCATCGCGCTGCGCACCTGCGATGACGTGGCCTGGTTCGAGTTCCGCCAGCTGTGCGACGGCCCGCGTAGCCAGAACGACTACATCGAACTGGGCAAGATCTTCCACGCGGTGATCCTGAGCGGCGTGGAGCAGATGAGCGTTACCACCGACGACATCGCGCGACGTTTCATCAACATGGTCGACGAGTTCTACGACCGTAACGTGAAGCTGATCATCTCGGCGGAAGTTGAGTTGAAGGACCTGTACACCGGCGGTCGCCTGAACTTCGAATTTCAGCGCACCCTGAGCCGCTTGCTGGAAATGCAGTCCCATGAGTTCCTGTCGCGTGGGCACAAGCCGTAACTTGACGTAACGCCTATAAAAGGTCCGCAGCGATTGCGGTCCTTTTATAGTTTGGGCGCTGGTTAATAAGTGATCTGGTCTGTGCTGGGTGGTGCCGGTTCTATGAGGAGCATTTCGCCCTTTTTTAACTCGTAGAGCGCGCCGTCCGGACCCTTGAATATTACTTTAAGCTCCGGCTCCGGATATTTCTTCTCCTTGTTCTTTTTCTCATCCATTTGTGGATTCAACTGATCGGTCAGATTTTCGTTGAATTGACTTGCGTCTAACTTATTTGGTTGTACAGCTGGGTTGAACGATTGAGCGTTGCTGCCTATGGATGACATGATTGAGTCTCCGTCCTGATTTCAAGTAAGTCGGTTTGGAAAAAGCCCTTTGTGCATTCGGACCGTAGCTCGGCAGAAATCAACGGCTTCGACCTCGTTTAAAATGGCAGGCGTCCAAGGCGCAACCTAGCGACTTCATCTTATTCGTCAGTAGGAATTGGGTGGGGGGCTTGTAGGCGGGCGTAGGGTTCTCAATTCGACCCTGCACCATTGCGGTGTACAGGGTCGTTTGCTTCGTCAAGCGGCGAACCTACGCCGCTTGCTGAAACTGCTGGCGATACTGGTTCGGCGACAACTCCGTGTGCTGCCTGAACAGCCGTGCAAAGAAACTCGCATCGTCGTAACCCACCTCATAACTGATGGTCTTGATGCTCTTGCGGCTGCCCGAGAGCAGGCCCTTTGCCGTCTCGATACGCAGCCGTTGCAGGTAGTGCAGCGGCTTGTCGCCGGTGGCGGTCTGGAAGCGGCGCATGAAGTTGCGGATGCTCATGCCGTGTTCCCGGGCCACGTCTTCGAAGCGGAATTTGTCGGCGAAGTGTTCTTCGAGCCAGTGCTGGATCTGCAGGATGATCACGTCCTGATGCAGCTTCTGTCCGCCAAACCCGATGCGTCCGGGTGCATAGCTGCGCTGTACTTCATAGAGAATGTCGCGGGCCACAGCCTGGGCGATGTTGGCGCCGCAGAAGCGCTCGATCAGGTAGATGTAGAGGTCGCACGCCGAGGTGGTGCCGCCCGCGCAATACAGGTTGTCGGCGTCGGTGAGGTGCTTGTCCTGGTTGAGCTGGACCTTGGGGAAGCGCTCGCTGAACGCATTGAAGAAGCGCCAATAGGTGGTCGCCTCCTTGCCATCGAGCAGGCCGGCTTCGGCCAACCAGAACACCCCGGTGGCTTCGCCGCACAACACCGCACCGCGTGCGTGCTGATCGCGCAGCCAGGGCAACACCTGCGGGTAGCGTGTGCACAAGGCGTCGAAGTCATCCCAGAAGGCTGGCAGCACGATGATGTCGGCGTCTTCCAGGCCGCCGTCCACCGGCATGATCACATCACTGAAGCTACGCACCGATTGACCGTCGGGGCTGACCAGGCGCGTTTCAAACGCGGGGGTCAGGCCCAGGCCTTGCTGTTTGCCGTAACGCAGGCTGGCGAGGTGGAAGAAATCCTTGGCTTGCATGAGGGTTGAAGCGAATACCCGATCAATGGCCAAAATGCTGACGCGCCGCAAGGGCGTGGAGATTTGGTTAGACATAATTTCATTTATTCTTATAGGGGAAAGTGGTCACCAGACGGCTGGATCGTCTTATTTTTTGTCGCATGTGTCCAGTGTCCCGTGCTGCCTTCGCGGCATAGTCTCTGTGGGCTCGTCTTTGTCCGACAATCCACGCAGGTGACCCATGATTCCCAGAACCTTGTTCAGCCCGGAACACGAACTCTTCCGCGAGAGCGTGCGCACCTTCCTCGAAAAGGACGCCGCGCCGTTCCATGGGCAATGGGAGAAACAGGGCTACATCGACCGTGGTTTGTGGACCAAGGCAGGGGAGGCGGGCATGCTGTGTTCGCACTTGCCGGAGGAATATGGCGGGCTGGGCGCCGACTTCCTGTACAGCGCGGTGGTGATCGAAGAGATCAGCCGGCTGGGCCTGACCGGCATCGGTTTTTCCCTGCACTCGGACATTGTTGCGCCGTACATCCTGCATTACGGCAGTGAGGCGCTGAAGCACAAATACCTGCCCAAGTTGATCTCCGGCGAGATGGTCACGGCCATTGCCATGACCGAGCCGGGTGCCGGTTCCGACCTGCAAGGCGTCAAGACCACTGCTGTGCTAGACGGCGATGAGTACGTGATCAATGGCTCAAAGACGTTCATCACCAATGGCTACCTAGCTGAGCTGGTGATCGTGGTCGCCAAGACCGATCCCAAGGCGGGCGCCAAGGGCACCAGCCTGTTCCTGGTGGAAGCCGACACGCCAGGCTTCGACAAGGGTAAGCGCCTGGAGAAGGTGGGCATGAAGGCCCAGGACACCTCGGAGCTGTTCTTCCAGGATGTGCGGGTGCCCAAGGAAAACCTGCTGGGCCAGGCGGGCATGGGCTTCGCGTACTTGATGCAGGAGTTGCCTCAGGAGCGCCTGACCGTGGCGATTGGCGCGTTGTCGTCAGCCGAGGCGGCGTTGCAATGGACCCTGGAATACACCCGCGAGCGCAAGGCGTTTGGCAAGGCGATTGCGGACTTTCAGAACACGCGCTTCAAGCTGGCGGAGATGGCCACCGAGATTCAGATCGGTCGAGTATTCGTCGACAAATGCATGGCGCTGCATCTGGAAGGCAAGCTGGATGTGCCCACGGCGGCGATGGCCAAGTACTGGGCCACGGATCTGCAATGCAAGGTGCTCGATGAATGCGTGCAGTTGCACGGCGGCTACGGCTTTATGTGGGAATACCCGATTGCACGGGCGTGGGCGGATGCGCGGGTGCAGCGCATTTATGCGGGAACCAACGAGATCATGAAGGAGATCATTGCGCGGGCGCTTTGATCCAGGGTACGGCTGATGACGCCATCGCCGGCAAGCCGGCTCCTACATTGGCAACGCATTCCCCTGTAGGAGCCGGCTTAGGATCAATCAAGGCGCTGGGTTCGGGTGATCCTTCTGAATCGCCTCAATCCCTTCCAATACCTCTTTCGACAGTTTCAGGTCAGCACTGGCAATGTTGCTGTCCAGCTGCTCCAGGCTGGTGGCGCCAATGATATTGCTGGTCACGAATGGCTGCTGGGTCACGAACGCCAGCGCCATCTGCGCCGGGTCCAGGCCATGTTCGCGTGCCAGTGCCACATACCGGCTGCACGCCGCTTCAGACTGCGGGTTGAAGTAACGGCTGAAGCGGCTGTATTCCGTCAGGCGTGCCTTGGCCGGACGCGCGCCGTTTTCGTACTTGCCGCTGAGCATGCCGAACGCCAGTGGCGAATACGCCAGCAAGCCGCACTGTTCACGGATCGCGACTTCCGCCAGGCCCACTTCGAAGCTGCGGTTGAGCAGGTTGTAGGGGTTCTGGATCGACACCGCACGGGTCCAGCCACGGGCTTCGGCCAGGGCCAGGAATTTCATGGTGCCCCACGGGGTTTCGTTGGACAGGCCGATGTGGCGGATCTTGCCCGCCTTCACTTGCTCGTCCAGCGCCTCGAGGGTTTCTTCCAGCGGGGTGAGGTCGTCTTCGTCCTTGTGCTTGTAGCTCAGTTGGCCGAAGAAGTTGGTGCTGCGTTCTGGCCAATGCAGCTGGTAGAGGTCGATCCAGTCCGTTTGCAGGCGCTTGAGGCTGGCATCCAGTGCGTCGACGATGTGCTTGCGGTTGTGGCGCAGGTGGCCATCGCGGATGTAGTCGATGGTGTTGCCGGGGCCGGCGATCTTGCTGGCGAGGATCCAGTCGGCACGGTCGCCACGGCTTTTGAAGTAATTACCGATGTAGCGCTCGGTCGTGGCATAGGTGTCGGCCTTGGGCGGCACCGGGTACATTTCGGCCGTGTCGAGGAAGTTGATCCCCGCACCCTTGGCCCGCTCGATCTGCGCGAAGGCCTCTGCCTCGCTGTTCTGCTCGCCCCACGTCATGGTGCCCAGGGCTATCGCGCTCACGTTCAGATCCGTACGGCCCAGCTGTCGATAATCCATCGGGTACTCCTTCGGGGAAAACAATCATAAAAGCAGGTTGAATTTTTTTTCGCAATCTGCATAATTGCCCACCTCTTTCTGCAGTGGAAGTGATGCGCCGCCTGCCGAAGAATCTTGCCGTTGAACGGACGCGCCGACCCGAGCCCCCGATAGCGTCTGTATCCGGCTGCCTTTGACTTGTCAAAGTACGCACTATTCAGTAAGATCCGCCGTCTAATTTACAGGGCGGCCCCTGAGGCTATTAAAGAATGACAACTTTTACTGCAAAACCGGAAACAGTTCAGCGCGACTGGTTTGTCGTCGACGCCGCTGGTCAGACCCTGGGTCGTCTGGCCACTGAAGTCGCCAGCCGTCTGCGTGGCAAGCACAAGCCTGAGTACACCCCTCACGTTGACACCGGTGACTACATCGTGATCATCAACGCTGAGCAGGTTCGTGTAACCGGCAACAAAGCAAGCGACAAAATGTACTACCGTCACTCCGGTTTCCCAGGCGGTATCAAGTCTTCCAACTTCGAAGGCCTGATTGCCAAGAAGCCTGAAGCCCCGATCGAAATCGCGGTCAAAGGCATGCTGCCTAAGGGCCCACTGGGTCGCGATATGTTTCGCAAGCTGAAAGTCTATGCGGGCGCTGTACACCCTCATGCTGCTCAGCAGCCCCAAGAACTGAAGTTTTAACGGAATAGTTCATTATGTCGGCGACTCAAAATTACGGCACTGGCCGTCGCAAAACCGCAACCGCACGCGTTTTCCTGCGTCCGGGCACTGGTAACATCTCGATCAACAACCGCTCCCTGGACAACTTCTTCGGCCGCGAAACTGCCCGCATGGTAGTTCGTCAGCCGCTGGAACTGACCGAGACCGTTGAAAAGTTCGACATCTACGTCACCGTTATCGGTGGCGGTGTAAGTGGTCAAGCTGGCGCAATCCGCCACGGTATCACTCGCGCTCTGATGCAGTACGACGAAACCCTGCGTGGCGCTCTGCGCAAAGCTGGCTTCGTGACTCGCGATGCCCGTGAAGTTGAACGTAAGAAAGTCGGTCTGCGTAAAGCGCGTAAGCGTCCGCAGTACTCGAAGCGTTAATTCGCTTTACGTTCCACAAAAACGCCCAGCCTCCTCACGGAGCTGGGCGTTTTTTATTGCCTGCAATTTATGCAGAAAAATCACCGTGACAACTTGCCACATCCGTAGACCCCCTATACTACAAGGCCTGGAGGCTGAGCCCAGGGCAATTCCCTTGTCATACGTGGGGCTTTTCATTACCATTCGGCAAAATTTTTATAAGTAAAGATTCAACACTTAGTAGACGCCTGATTTAACAGGCCAAAAAGCTGATGGGAGAGGACTGAATGAGCAATGACGGCGTGAATGCAGGCCGGCGTCGCTTCTTGGTAGCAGCCACATCCGTGGTGGGTGCTGCAGGAGCGGTGGGGGCTGCGGTCCCGTTCGTGGGGTCATGGTTTCCCAGTGCCAAGGCGAAAGCCGCAGGTGCACCGGTGAAGGTGAATATCAGCAAGATCGAGCCAGGACAGCAGATGATTGCTGAGTGGCGCGGCCAGCCGGTCTTCATTGTTCGTCGTACCGAGGAAATCCTGGGGAATCTGAAAAAGATCGAAGGCCAGTTGTCTGACCCTAAATCCGAGAATTCCGACCAACCCGCCTACGCCAAGAACGAAGTACGTTCGATCAAGCCAGAGATCCTGCTGCTGGTCGGTCTCTGTACCCACCTGGGTTGCTCGCCTACCTTCCGCCCGGAGGTGGCCCCGGTCGACCTGGGCAAGGATTGGGTCGGCGGTTATTTCTGCCCTTGCCACGGCTCGCATTACGACCTTGCTGGTCGCGTCTACAAGTCCCAACCCGCTCCCTTGAACCTGCCGGTTCCTCCGCACACCTACGAAACTGACGACCTCATTGTCATTGGCCTCGATAAGGAGAACGCGTGATGAGCAAGTTCATGGATTGGGTGGATGCGCGCTTCCCCGCCACTAAAATGTGGGAAGACCATCTCAGCAAATATTACGCGCCAAAAAACTTCAACTTCTTCTACTTCTTCGGCTCCCTGGCGCTGCTGGTGCTGGTCAACCAGATCGTTACCGGCGTTTGGTTGACGATGAGCTACACCCCGTCGGCGGAAGAGGCGTTCGCCTCCGTCGAGTACATCATGCGTGACGTCGAGTACGGCTCGATCCTGCGCCTGTTGCACTCTACCGGCGCCTCGGCGTTCTTTATCGTCGTCTACCTGCACATGTTCCGCGGCCTGCTCTACGGCTCCTACCAGAAGCCTCGTGAGCTGGTGTGGGTGTTCGGCATGCTGATCTACCTGGCGCTGATGGCCGAAGCCTTCATGGGGTACCTGCTGCCGTGGGGCCAGATGTCGTACTGGGGCGCCCAGGTGATCATCTCGTTGTTCGGTGCGATCCCAGTGATCGGCAACGACCTGACCCAGTGGATCCGTGGTGACTACCTGATCTCTGGCATCACCCTGAACCGCTTCTTCGCCCTGCACGTGGTGGCCTTGCCGATCGTGATCCTGGGCCTGGTGGTGTTGCACATCCTGGCGCTGCACGAAGTGGGTTCCAACAACCCGGATGGCGTGGACATCAAGAAGCACAAGGACGAAAACGGCATCCCGCTGGACGGCATTCCGTTCCACCCTTACTACACCGTGAAAGACATTGTCGGCGTGGTGGTGTTCCTGTTCGTGTTCTGCTCGATCGTGTTCTTTTTCCCGGAGATGGGCGGGTATTTCCTCGAGAAGCCTAACTTCGAACAGGCCAACGCCTTCAAGACACCTGAGCACATTGCCCCAGTCTGGTACTTCACGCCGTTCTACGCGATCTTGCGGGCGATCCCGGACAAGCTCATGGGCGTAATCGCCATGGGCGCAGCCATCGCGGTGCTGTTCGTGTTGCCTTGGCTCGACCGCAGCCCGGTCAAGTCCATGCGCTACAAGGGCTGGCTGAGCAAGATCTGGCTGTGGGTGTTCTGCATTGCGTTCGTGATCCTGGGTGTACTGGGCGTATTGGCGCCGACCCCTGAGCGTACGTTGCTGTCGCAGGTTTGCACCTTCCTGTACTTCGCCTACTTCATTCTGATGCCGTTCTACACCCGGCTCGAGAAGACCAAACCGGTTCCGGAAAGGGTGACTGGCTGATGAAAAAGTTATTCGTTGCATTGATGCTTGCGGCCCTACCGCTACTGTCCTTCGCTGCCGAGCACGGCGGTCCGGAACTGGAAAAAGTCGATATCGACGTGTCTGACAAGGCGGCCATGCAAGACGGCGCACGTACGTTCGCCAACTACTGCATGGGGTGTCACAGCGCCAAGTTCCAGCGTTACGAACGGGTGGCCGATGACCTCGGTATCCCCCATGAAATGATGCTGGAGAAGCTGGTGTTCACCGGTGCCAAGATCGGCGACCACATGACCATCGGCATGAAGCCTGCCGACGCCAAGACCTGGTTTGGCGCAGCACCGCCTGACTTGACCCTGGTGGCACGTGTACGCGGCACCGACTGGCTCTACGGCTACCTGAAATCCTTCTACGAAGACCCGGCGCGCCCTTATGGCGTGAACAACCGTGTGTTCCCGAATGTCGGCATGCCTAACGTTCTGGTCGGCCTGCAAGGCAAGCAAGTGGTAGGATGCAAGCAGATTCAGGTCGTTGAAGACGGCAAGAAGCAATACGATCCGTTGACCGGCACGCCTTTGACTCATGAAGCGTGCGATCAACTGAAGATAGAAACCCCAGGTTCGTTGACAGACGAGCAGTTCGACGAGAAGGTCAAGAACCTCGTGACCTTCCTGGCCTACTCGGCCAACCCGGTCAAACTGCAGCATCAGCGCATCGGTACGTATGTGTTGCTGTACCTGGCCTTCTTCTTCGTATTCGCCTATCTGCTCAAACGCGAATACTGGAAGGATGTGCATTGATCCAACCGTAAGCAATTGCTGTTAATCTTGCGCGCCCAGCGGCATCTCTGAATACGTAGCGGTCTGGTTGTACCAGGCGTTACAGAGATGCTCACTGGGCGCGCTCGTTTTTGAGCTTTCGATAATTTCAACAAGCGAGGAGGACCGCCATGGGCGTGACCAACCGGTTGGCCTGTTACTCCGACCCCGCCGACCACTATTCCCACCGAGTACGTATCGTGCTCGCAGAGAAGGGTGTCAGCGCCGAGATCATCAGTGTGGAAGCAGGCCGTCATCCACCCAAACTGATCGAAGTGAACCCCTACGGCAGCTTGCCCACCCTGGTCGATCGTGACCTGGCGTTGTGGGAGTCGACCGTCGTGATGGAATACCTGGATGAGCGTTACCCGCATCCACCCTTGCTGCCGGTGTACCCGGTGGCGCGTGCCAATAGCCGCCTGCTGATCCATCGGATCCAGCGTGACTGGTGCGGGCTGGTGGATGTGATTCTGGATACCCGCAGCAAAGAGGCGGCACGTGTACAGGCGCGTAAGGAATTGCGCGAGAGCCTGACCGGCGTTTCGCCGCTGTTCGCCGATAAACCTTTTTTCCTCAGTGAGGAACAAAGTTTGGTCGATTGCTGCCTATTACCGATACTCTGGCGTTTGCCGATTCTCGGTATTGAACTGCCGCGGCCTGCCAAGCCGCTGCTTGATTACATGGAGCGCCAGTTTGCGCGTGAGGCTTTCCAGGCGAGTCTGTCTGGTGTCGAACGCGATATGCGCTAAGGCTTAAGGAGCCGCTGATGAACTCCAGTCGACCCTACTTGGTCCGCGCGCTCTATGAGTGGATTGTGGACAACGATTGCACCCCGCACATGCTGGTCAATTCCGAATTTGCTGCGGTTCAGGTACCGCAGGGTTTTGCCAGTGACGGGCAGATTGTGCTGAACGTATCACCCAGCGCCGTGCGCCACCTGCACATGGACAATGAAGCGGTTAGCTTCGAAGGGCGTTTCGGCGGTGTGCCGCATACGCTGTACGTGCCGATTGGCGCCATCCTCGGCATCTATGCCCGGGAGAACGGCCAAGGCATGGTGTTCGATCTGGAGTCGCCTTTCGAGGATGACGAATCGATTGAAACCGAAGAGGGCGATGAACTGCCGCCACCGGATTCCGAGCCACCGCGCCCCAGTGGCCGGCCTAGCCTGAAAGTCGTGAAATAACGAGCTGTCCCCTTGGGGGTGGCTGGAAAAATGCCTCGACCTGTGTCGGGGCATTTTTTTGCGCGCAGGATAAGGATGAAAGTCGCGCCCAGACGGTGATCGTACAACCACCATGGGCTATGATGCGTGCTCAAGCTCACCGAGAAAGATGATTCATCATGGAAAACGCCAACACCGCCCCTCGTCTTCCCCGCAAGCGCCGCAGCCTTGCCCAGGAATTGGTCACGGTGTTGTCCGAGCAGATCCGCGACGGCCAACTCAAGCGCGGCGACAAGCTGCCCACCGAGTCAGCGATCATGGACGCCCATGGGGTCAGCCGCACCGTAGTGCGAGAAGCGATCTCGCGCTTGCAGGCGGCGGGGCAGGTTGAAACCCGGCACGGTATCGGCACCTTTGTGCTGGATACGCCAAGCCCGAGCGGTTTTCGTATCGACCCGGCCACCGTGGTGACCCTGCGTGATGTGCTGGCGATCCTGGAGTTGCGGATCAGCCTGGAAGTGGAGTCCGCAGGTCTGGCCGCATTGCGCCGCAGCGATGAACAACTGGCCGCCATGCGCGCAGCGCTCGATGCCCTGAATGAAAGCGCGGCTCACGCCGGTGACGCGGTGGCCTCCGACTTTGCCTTCCACCTGGAAATTGCCCTGTCCACTGGCAACCGCTACTTCACCGACATCATGACGCACCTGGGCACCAGCATCATTCCACGCACCCGCCTGAACTCGGCGCGCCTGGCCCATGATGACCAGCAGCACTACATGAGCCGCTTAAGCCGTGAGCACGAAGAAATCTATGAAGCGATTGCCCGCCAGGATTCCGATGCGGCGCGGGCGGCGATGCGATTGCACCTGACCAACAGCCGTGAGCGGCTGCGCCATGCCCATGAAGAGGCAGAAGCGCAGCGCGGCTAGATACTTGCACCTGAACGCTTCACTTGATGAATATCCTATGCGTTTCGGATTTGTGTTCGCCCCCTGATTCAGTGTCCATCCTGTAGCTGATCTCTGCCGACTTGCCTTTGAGTTTTGCGAGATGCTCCTTAGGTATTACCCCTCCAAGGTCTGGTTTGATGAACTCCTCTTCGGTGTCGGGATTGAAGTCGCCTGTCTGGGTACCACTGCTTTGCCAGCGAGGTTGCATTTCGCCGGCTTTGGTCAGGAGTACGTACAGGGTGTTTGTGGGTGCGATTGGCTGACCGCTTGGAACTGAAACTTTCAGGTCTTTGGCAGCATCGACGATTGTTTCGCCCGCCGCGTTTTTTGCCTGGGATTCAAGGATGGGGGGGTTATATTCTGTTGCCATGGTAAGTCTCCTCAATTACCGAGAGACGCCACTGCACACTTCGGCGCAAGCCTGAACGGGCTCTTCAGCGTACTTAACGCCGGCTGCAACAGTAATGGATACTGTTAGAAATAACAGTCCCGATGAGCGGCCCCATGTCCAAAAACCAGGTGAAGGGCACACCGCGTTAATGTAGGAGCCGGCTTGCCGGCGATAGCGTTCGTGAGATCGCCATCGCCGGCAAGCCGGCTGCTACAGTTCAACGCTATTAGCTTGCTGGTTGATTTGGCTTGTAGTCCTTGAGCAGCAGGTACGTGCTCCACCCCCACCAATCGTTGGTCCAGTGCTTGTCGTTGAGGTCATTCACGTCCTTGCGGCGCAGCACCTTATTGCCTTCTGCCTTGAACAGCGGCGAAAAGTTGTTCGCCGGGTTCTGCGCGGCATTCAGGTCCGGCACATACAGCGGTGCCTTGAAGTTGGCCGGGGAGGGCGGGACACCACTGATGAAGGTGTCGAAGATCTCATCCGCCGAGGCCTGCACCGCACGTTTGACCTGCGTCCGGTTGTCCGCGTCGATGGCATCGAAGTAGCGCTTATCCCCATACGCATGCCATTGATCGCCCATGGCATTACGCACCTTAAGCCCGAACTTGCTGTCTTCGTCATGCATGAAGCGACTGATCAGCGAACCCAGTTCACCGGGTGTCACCACCGCTGCGAGTTGTTTGCGTGGGACACGCAAGTGCCCGGCTGAGAACAGGTCGGTCAAAAAGTGATCGGCAAAGCTGTTCATGGCATACGCCAGTTCCAGCGCCTGGTCGGTGCCGGTCTGGTGGGCCACAACGGCTTGTTGCAGCGCCGCCGTGTGGCCTGCCAGGTACGCCGACAGCGCCCATTCCCCGAAGTGATCGGCGTTGTCCGCTGCCAGTTTCAAGTAACGCCCCAGCGGAATCAGCGCCGATACCGCACTGCCGCCGCCGGTGATGCGATTCCATTCTTCCGACAACGTGTCACCCAGCGCGTCGTAGGCTTCGTGAGGTTGCTTGCCATCCTTGATCGCCTGCTTGACCGCATTGATCTCCTTTTGCATCACCGCGAGGATCTTGTGCGCTTCTTCCCGCGAGGCGGGCAGTACCGCCAGGCTGTTGAATGCGGCGGTAAAGCGTTGCACACGATCGGCAGGGGAGGCGCCGTCGCTGATGGGCTGGCCGGGGATGCCATAGAAGTCGCCGCCCAGGGCGATCACTTGACCATAGGTCAGCGCCAGCCCGTTGGGCAGGTGCAGTTCGACTTGGCGTGCGGGAATGGCCGGTGCGTCTTTGACGAAACGCAACAGCGTGTCGTCGCCTATGGCGGTGTGTTCACCCCCTTCGAAGCGCAGGGTAGGCGGGTTCTTTTCGGGTGCAGCGAGTTCTAGACCTGACATGTTAGCTCCTTGCTATGTCGTAGGAATCTTCCGTGATAACTGTATGCATATACAGTTATTCCGAGCATAGAGGAAAAACTTCCTACGTCAAGAACGCACGTCTAAACACGTCACCCGATGAAGTCTGATGAATTGCAGTTGACGAATCTTTTTATAGTTGTACGATGACGTACGACATCACCAAAACCAACAACAACCTTTCGACAGAAAGTCTTCGCCCAGGGTGTTCGAATAATGAATCCACAAGAACTGAAGTCCATCCTCTCCCACGGTCTGCTGTCTTTCCCGGTGACCGATTTCAACGCCCAGGGTGACTTCCACCAGGCGGGCTACATCAAGCGCCTGGAATGGCTTGCCCCTTACGGCGCCACTGCCTTGTTCGCTGCCGGCGGTACCGGTGAGTTTTTCTCCCTCGCTGCCAGCGAATATTCCCAGGTGGTGAAAACCGCCGTTGATACCTGCGCTACCAGCGTGCCTATCCTGGCCGGTGTAGGTGGTTCGACCCGCCAGGCCATCGAGTACGCCCAGGAAGCTGAGCGCCTCGGTGCCAAAGGCCTGCTGCTGCTGCCGCACTACCTCACCGAAGCCAGCCAGGACGGGGTTGCCGCCCACGTGGAAGCGGTGTGCAAGTCAGTCAAGATCGGCGTGGTGGTGTACAACCGCAACGTCTGCCGCCTGACCGCGCCGCTGCTGGAACGCTTGGCCGAGCGCTGCCCGAACTTGATCGG
This sequence comes from Pseudomonas sp. AC112, assembly GCF_979253545.1. Lineage (NCBI taxonomy): Bacteria > Pseudomonadati > Pseudomonadota > Gammaproteobacteria > Pseudomonadales > Pseudomonadaceae > Pseudomonas > Pseudomonas sp. AC112. Next base: position 1,258,290 of record NZ_CEEDCM010000001.1, on the reverse strand, counting down.
CTACAAGGATGGCCTGGGTGACATCGAGTTGATGGTGTCGATCCGCCGTCGCCTCGGTGATCGTTTCAGCTACCTCGGCGGCCTGCCGACTGCAGAGGTTTACGCCGCTGCCTACAAAGCCCTCGGTGTGCCGGTGTACTCCTCGGCGGTGTTCAACTTCATCCCGAAAACCGCGATGGACTTCTACCACGCCATCGCCAAGGACGATCACGCCACTGTCGCCAAGATCATCGACGACTTCTTCCTGCCGTACCTGGACATCCGTAACCGCAAGGCCGGGTATGCGGTGAGCATCGTCAAGGCCGGTGCGAAAATCGCCGGCTATGACGCAGGCCCGGTGCGTACGCCGCTGACCGACCTGCTGCCGGAAGAATATGAAGCCCTGGCCGCGCTGATCGACAAGCAAGGCGCGCAATAACCCATCTACAAGGCCGCTGAGTAATCAGCGGCCTTTTGCGTCAGGAGAAGATTTGTGTCCCAAGCCCAACGTTTCGATAACTTCATCAACGGCCAATGGGTGGCCGGTGCCGACTATTGCGTCAACCTCAACCCATCGGAGTTGTCCGATGTCATTGGTGAATACGCCAAGGCTGATGTTGCCCAAGTCAACGCTGCCATCGACGCTGCCCGCGCCGCATTCCCGGCCTGGTCCACTTCCGGCATCCAGGCGCGCCATGACGCCCTGGATAAAGTCGGCAGCGAAATCCTCGCGCGCCGCGAAGAACTCGGCACCCTGCTGGCCCGTGAAGAGGGCAAGACCCTGCCCGAAGCCATCGGCGAAGTAACCCGTGCCGGTAACATCTTCAAGTTTTTCGCCGGTGAATGCCTGCGGCTGTCCGGCGACTACGTGCCGTCGGTGCGTCCGGGCGTCAACGTTGAAGTCACCCGCGAAGCCCTGGGTGTGGTCGGCCTGATTACGCCGTGGAACTTCCCGATCGCCATCCCCGCCTGGAAGATCGCCCCGGCCCTGGCTTACGGTAACTGCGTGGTGATCAAGCCTGCCGAGTTGGTGCCAGGCTGCGCCTGGGCCCTGGCCGAAATCATTTCCCGCGCCGGTTTCCCTGCCGGCGTGTTCAACCTGGTGATGGGCAGCGGTCGCGTCGTGGGTGATGTGCTGGTCAACAGCCCGAAGGTCGATGGCATCAGCTTTACCGGTTCCGTCGGTGTTGGGCGCCAGATTGCAGTCAGCTGTGTGTCACGCCAGGCCAAGGTGCAGTTGGAAATGGGCGGCAAGAACCCGCAGATCATCCTCGACGACGCCGACCTCAAGCAGGCCGTCGAGCTGTCGGTGCAGAGCGCGTTCTACTCCACCGGCCAGCGTTGCACGGCGTCGAGCCGCTTGATCGTCACCGCCGGTATCCACGACCAGTTCGTCGCGGCCATGGCTGAGCGCATGAAGTCGATCAAGGTCGGCCACGCCCTCAAGAGCGGCACCGACATCGGCCCGGTGGTTTCCCAGGCCCAGTTGGACCAGGACCTCAAGTACATCGACATCGGCCAGAGCGAAGGTGCGCGGCTGGTGAGCGGTGGCGGCCTGGTGACCTGTGACACCGAAGGCTATTACCTGGCACCGACGCTGTTTGCCGACAGTGAAGCCGCCATGCGTATCAGCCGTGAAGAGATCTTCGGCCCAGTGGCCAACGTGGTGCGCGTGGCGGACTACGAAGCAGCGCTGGCGATGGCCAATGACACTGAGTTCGGGTTGTCAGCGGGCATTGCCACCACGTCGCTCAAGTACGCCAACCACTTCAAGCGCCATTCCCAGGCCGGGATGGTGATGGTCAACCTGCCGACTGCCGGCGTGGACTATCACGTTCCGTTTGGTGGTCGTAAGGGCTCGTCCTATGGTTCGCGTGAGCAAGGTCGCTATGCGCAAGAGTTCTACACCGTGGTGAAGACCAGCTACATCGGTTCGTAAAACGCGACACCCGTGGCGCCCGCTTTGTGTGGGAGCTGGCTTGCCTGCGATAGCATCACCGGTGTGTGCCTGACACACCGAGGTGCCTGTATCGCGGGCAAGCCCGGCTCCCACATGAAAGCGGTCCCCACCGACAAATAGACCATTACCCGCAAAAAAAATAATTAGTGGGAGTACTTCTACATGCAAGCGACCAAGCCGACCCACGTCCGCTATTTGATCCTGCTCATGCTGTTCCTGGTGACCACGATCAACTACGCCGACCGGGCCACCATCGCTATCGCAGGCTCCAGCCTGCAAAAAGACCTCGGCATCGACGCGGTCACCCTCGGTTACATCTTCTCTGCATTCGGTTGGGCCTACGTGGCCGGGCAAATCCCCGGCGGCTGGCTGCTGGACCGGTTCGGTTCGAAAAAAGTCTATGCCCTGAGCATCTTCACCTGGTCACTGTTCACCGTGCTGCAAGGCTATGTGGGTGAGTTTGGCGTCTCCACCGCCGTCGTTGCGCTGTTCATGCTGCGCTTCATGGTGGGCCTGGCCGAAGCGCCGTCCTTTCCCGGCAATGCTCGAATTGTCGCCGCCTGGTTCCCGACCGCTGAACGCGGTACGGCATCGGCGATCTTCAACTCGGCGCAATACTTCGCCACCGTGCTGTTTGCGCCACTGATGGGCTGGATCGTCTACAGCTTTGGCTGGCAGCACGTGTTTATCGTGATGGGCGTGATCGGCATCGTGTTCTCGCTGATCTGGCTGAAAGTGATCCACAGCCCGCGCCAGCATCCGATGATCAACGAAGCCGAGTTCAACCACATCGCCGCCAATGGGGCGATGGTCGACATGGACCAGGACAAAGGCAAGGGCAAGAAAACCGATGGGCCGAAGTGGGATTACATCCGCCAGTTGCTGACCAACCGCATGATGCTCGGCGTGTACCTGGGCCAGTACTGCATCAATGGCATCACCTACTTCTTCCTCACCTGGTTCCCGGTGTACCTGGTGCAGGACCGTGGCATGACCATCCTCAAGGCCGGTTTTATTGCCTCGTTGCCGGCAATCTGCGGGTTTATTGGTGGCGTTCTTGGCGGGGTGATTTCCGATTACCTGCTGCGCAAGGGCCACTCCCTGACCTTCGCCCGCAAGGCGCCGATCATTGGTGGCCTGCTGATCTCCAGCAGCATCGTGGCCTGCAACTACGTGGATATCGAATGGATGGTGGTGGGTTTCATGGCCTTGGCCTTCTTCGGTAAAGGTGTTGGCGCACTGGGTTGGGCGGTGGTGTCCGACACCTCGCCGAAACAAATCGCCGGCCTCAGTGGCGGCTTGTTCAACACCTTCGGTAACCTCGCGTCGATTACCACGCCGATTGTCATCGGCTACATCATCAGCACCACCGGTTCGTTCAAGTGGGCCCTGGTGTTCGTGGGCGCCAACGCCCTGGTGGCGGTGTTCAGCTACCTGGTCATCGTTGGCCCGATCAAACGTGTAGTACTCAAAGAGCCGCCTACCAAGGGGCCTGAGTTGACCAACCTAACCGAAGCGCATTCCTGAGGGGCCGTGTGATGCAGTTGATTGAACATGCCGACTCGCCGCGCTCGATTCGCTTGCACGAGCGCGACAACGTGGTGATCGTGGTCAATGACCAGGGCGTACCGGCCGGGACCGAGTTCCCGGACGGCCTGGTGACCGTGGATTTCATCCCCCAGAGCCACAAGGTGACCCTGGAAGATATCCCCGAAGGCGGTCAGATTATTCGCTATGGCCAGACCATTGGTTACGCCCTGGCGCCGATTCCGCGCGGCAGTTGGGTGCAGGAAGATCAACTGCGCATGCCGACCGCGCCTCCACTGGACAGCTTGCCGCTGTCCACCGAGGTGCCTGAAACCCAGGCACCGCTGGAGGGCTTTACCTTCGAGGGTTACCGCAACGCCGACGGCACCGTGGGCACGCGCAATATTCTCGGTATCACCACCACGGTGCAGTGCGTCACGGGCGTGCTGGACCATGCGGTCAAGCGCATCAAGGACGAATTGCTGCCCAAGTACCCGCACGTCGATGACGTGGTGGCGCTGACCCACAGCTACGGCTGTGGCGTGGCGATCACTGCGACGGACGCCTACATCCCGATCCGCACCGTGCGCAACCTGGCGCGCAACCCGAACCTGGGGGGCGAAGCCTTGGTGATCAGCTTGGGCTGCGAGAAATTGCAGGCCGGGCAGGTGATGCACGACAACGACAGCTCGGTCGACCTGAGTGAGCCCTGGCTGTACCGGCTGCAGGATTCCAGCCACGGCTTTACCGAGATGATCGAGCAGATCATGGAGCTGGCCGAGACGCGCCTGAAGAAGCTCGACCAGCGTCGCCGCGAAACGGTGCCGGCGTCCGAGCTGATCCTGGGCATGCAGTGCGGCGGCAGTGATGCGTTCTCCGGCATCACCGCCAACCCGGCGCTGGGCTATGCCTCGGATCTATTACTGCGGGCTGGGGCGACGGTGATATTTTCCGAAGTGACCGAAGTTCGCGATGCGATTTACCTGCTGACCTCTCGCGCTGAAAGCGAAGCCGTTGCCCAGGAGCTGGTCCGGGAAATGGATTGGTACGATCGCTACCTGGCCAAGGGCGAGGCGGACCGCAGCGCGAACACCACGCCGGGAAACAAGAAGGGCGGCTTGTCGAACATTGTCGAGAAGTCCCTGGGCTCCATCGTCAAATCCGGCAGCAGCGCGATCAATGGCGTGCTGGGTCCGGGCGAGCGCTTCAAGAGTAAAGGCCTGATCTTTTGCGCAACCCCGGCCAGTGACTTTGTGTGTGGCACCTTGCAATTGGCGGCGGGGATGAACCTGCATGTGTTCACCACCGGGCGTGGCACGCCTTACGGGCTGGCGATGGCGCCGGTGGTGAAGGTGTCGACGCGTACGGAGCTGGCGCAGCGTTGGCCAGACCTGATCGATATTGACGCCGGGCGCATTGCCACCGGGCGCGCGACCATCGAGGAGCTGGGTTGGGAGCTGTTTCACTTCTATCTGGATGTGGCCAGCGGCAAGAAGCAGACATGGGCGGAGCACCACAAGCTGCACAACGACATCACCTTGTTCAACCCGGCGCCCATTACCTGATTGTGGTGAGCGGGCACGCCCGCTCACTACAAGGATCTAGACCAGACGAAGCGGCCTACACTGGCTTATCATTAGCCACCTGACGACGCTCACCAAGGTTCTCCCCGGCATGCTGGCAATTTTCCTCACGACCCTGACCATCACTGCGCCGGTGTTTGCCATGCTGTTCCTGGGTGTGCTGCTCAAGCGCATCAACTGGATCAACGACAACTTTATCCATACCGCCTCGTCCCTGGTGTTCAACGTCACCATGCCGGCGCTGCTGTTTCTCGGCATCCTGCATGCCGACCTGCACTCCGCGCTCAAGCCGGGTTTGCTGATCTACTTTGCCGTCGCCACATTGGTCAGCTTCGCGCTGGCCTGGGGCTGGGCGATCTTTCGTTGCCCGCGTGAAGACCGGGGCATCTATACCCAGGGTGCGTTTCGTGGCAATAACGGCGTGATCGGCCTGGCGCTGGCCGCGAGCATGTACGGCGACTACGGGATTTCCCTCGGCGCGATCCTCGCGGCGCTGGTGATCCTGTTCTACAACACCCTGTCGACCATCGTGCTGGCGGTGTACAGCCCGGTGATCAAGTCCGACCCGTGGAGCATCTGCAAGAGCGTGGTGGCCAACCCGCTGATCATCAGTGTGTTTGCGGCCACGCCGTTCGCGGTGTTCCAGATTGGCTTGCCGGGGTGGCTGGAGTCTTCGGGCCAGTACCTGGCGGACATGACGTTGCCGCTGGCGCTGATCTGCATCGGTGGCACCCTGTCGCTGGCAGCGTTGCGCAAAAGTGGCAGCATGGCCTTGAGCGCCAGCCTGGTGAAGATGATCGGCCTGCCGCTGGTTGCGACGCTGGGCGCGTGGCTGCTGGGGTTCCGGGGGCCGGAGCTGGGGATTCTGTTCCTGTACTTCGGTGCACCGACTGCGGCGGCCAGCTTTGTCATGGCCAGGGCGGCCGAGGGCAATCATGAGCTGGCGGCTGCGATTATCGTGATCACCACCTTGATGGCGGCGGTGACCACCAATATCGGGATCTTTGTGTTGCAGGCGGGTGGTTGGATCTGAGTGTTGTGGTGCCTGTGAGGACCGATCGCCGGCAAGCCGGCTCCTACGGTGCCTCGTAGGTATCGATCACTTCCTGCGCCGCCCGAAACGCATCAATCGCCGCCGGCACACCGGCATACACCGCGCAATGCAGCAGCGCTTCACGAATCTCTTCCACCGTACAGCCATTGTTCAGTGCGCCCCGCACATGGCCCTTGAGTTCCTGCGGGCACTTGAGCGCAGTGAGCGCGGCGAGGGTGATCAGGCTGCGAGTCTTCAGCGGCAGGCCTTCACGGTTCCACACGCTGCCCCAGGCATGTTCGTTGACGAAGTCCTGCAGCGGCTGGGAAAACTCGGTGGCATTGCCCAGGGCGCGGTCGACGAATGCATCGCCCATGACCTGGCGACGCATTTCAACCCCGGGCTTCTTCTGATCGGTCATTGCGATTCCCTCTTGTGTTGGCGGCGCCAGGCTCGCAGCGTGCTGAACAACAGAAAAGCCACCAGCACTGGCAGGGCGTAATACAGCATCAGTTGTTCAAGCTTGTTGGCCAGTGGCATGCCGGTGGTAAAAGCCATCACATGCAGCCCGTACGCCAGGTACAGGCCCAGCAGCACCAGGCCTTCGGCGCGGGTCACGCGGTAGCCGGTGTAGAACACCGGCAGGCACAGCACCACCACGCCGAGCATTACCGGCAGGTCGAAATCCAGGGCATTGGGCGATACCGAGAGCGGTGAGGGCGCGAGCAGGGCGGTCAGCCCCAACACGCCGAGCAGGTTGAACAGGTTGCTGCCGATCACGTTGCCCACGGCAATTTCCCGCTCGCCGCGCAGGGCGGCAATCAGGGACGTCGCCAAGCACGGCAGCGAGGTGCCGACGCCGATCAAGGTCAGGCCGATCACGCGTTCCGACAGGCCCAGGTCGCTTGCCACATCCACCGCCGCGCCCAGCAGCAAATGCCCGGCCAGCACCAGGATCAAAAAACCGCCGAGCATCAACAGCACGCTGCTCAGCCATGGCGCGCGGGCCACGGTTTCCAGCGTGCGAGGGCGGCGCGAATGGCGCGTCTGGTAATGCAAGACGCCGAGGTACGCGACCAAGGCAACCAGCAGCAACAGGCCATCGAGCGGCGTAAGTTCTTCGTTGGCGGCGAGGGTGAACACCAGCAGCCCGGCCAGGATCATCACCGGGATATCCAGGCGCACCAGTTGGCGTGAGACCCGCAGCGGGATAATCAACGCCGACAGGCCCAGGGTCACCAGGATGTTGAAGATGCTACTGCCGATCACGCTGCCCACCGCGATATCGGTATTGCCAGCCAGGGTGGCCTGCAGGCTGACGGTCATCTGCGGAGCACTGCTGCCAAAGGCGACGATCGTCAGGCCGATGATCAGCGGCCGCACCTTAAGGCTTGCGGCCAGGCGCACGGCGGCGCGCACCAGGATTTCGGCGCCGATGATCAGCAGCACCAGGCCGCTGACCAATTCCAGCAGGCTCCAGGGCGAGAGGGCGGTTAATCCGAAAATGGCCAGGGCTCCGTCTTTAGTTGCTCAGCGCTTGTACGCGCACACGCGCCGTACCACTGCCGATCATACCCAGTTGCTCGGCAGCCTTGCGTGAAAGGTCGATCAAGCGCCCACGGGTATGCGGGCCGCGATCATTGATGCGGACAACCACGGATTTGTCGTTGTCGAGATTGGTGACCTTGACCTGGGTGCCAAACGGCAGTTGCCGGTGGGCGGCGGTCAGGGCGTTCTGGTTGAAGGGTTCACCGCTGGCAGTCTTGTTGCCATGGTGCTTGGCGCCGTAATAGGAGGCGGTGCCGGTTTCGTCGTAGCCGTTGGGGTTGATGATGCCGCTGGCGCAACCGGCCAGTAGGGAGAACAGGGCCAGCAGGCCGAGTAGACGCTTCATGCAAGGAGTCCCATTACAAATGTTGGAGTTGGCTCGTGTGGGAGCTGGCTTGCCTGCGATGGGCTTCACCTCGGTGTAACTGGTGCACCGAGGCGCCTGCATCGCGGGCAAGCCCGGCTCCCACAGAAGCCGGGTCCTACACGTGTCAGCCTTCGAGCTTGCTTTTCAGCAGTTCGTTCACCTGTTGCGGGTTGGCCTTGCCTTTGGAGGCTTTCATCGCCTGGCCCACAAAGAAGCCGAACATCTTGCCGCGCTTGGCTTCGTCGGCCGCGCGGTACTGCTCGACCTGCTCGGCGTTGGCCGCGAGCATTTCATCCAGCACGGCCGAGATCGCGCCGCTGTCGGTGACTTGCTTGAGGCCGCGCTTGTCGATGATCTCATCGGCACTGCCTTCACCGCTGGCCATCGCTTCAAACACCGTCTTGGCGATTTTGCCGGAGATGGTGTTGTCCTTGATGCGCAGCAGCATGCCGCCCAATTGCTCGGCGGTGACCGGGGCTTCGTCGATTTCCAGGCCCTGCTTGTTCAGCAGGCTGCCCAGCTCAACCATGACCCAGTTGGCTGCCAGCTTGGCGTCGCCGGCAATGCTCACGACTTTTTCAAAGTAGTTGGCTTGCTCACGGCTGGAGGCCAGCACGCTGGCATCGTAGACCGACAGCCCGAACTGCGCCTGGAAGCGCTCGCGTTTCTGCTGCGGCAGCTCCGGCAGGGTGGCGCGGATGTCATTGAGGAACGAGTCCTCAAGCACCACCGGCAACAGGTCCGGGTCGGGGAAGTAACGGTAGTCGTTGGCTTCCTCTTTGCTGCGCATGGCGCGGGTTTCGTCTTTGTTCGGGTCGTACAGGCGGGTTTGCTGTATGACCTTGCCGCCGTCTTCGATCAGCTCGATCTGGCGACGCACTTCGCTGTTGATCGCCTTCTCGATGAAGCGGAACGAGTTAACGTTCTTGATCTCGCAGCGGGTGCCGAACTCGACCTGGCCCTTGGGACGGATCGACACGTTGCAGTCGCAACGCAGCGAACCTTCGGCCATGTTGCCGTCGCAGATGCCCAGGTAGCGCACCAGCGCGTGGATGGTCTTGACGTAGGCCACGGCTTCCTTGGCGCTGCGCATATCCGGCTCGGAAACGATCTCCAGCAGCGGCGTGCCGGCACGGTTCAGGTCGATACCGGTCGCGCCCGGGAATTCTTCATGCAGGCTCTTGCCGGCATCTTCTTCCAGGTGTGCACGGGTCACACCGACGCGCTTGATGGTGCCGTCTTCCAGAGGGATGTCCAGGTGGCCCTTGCCGACGATCGGCAGTTCCATCTGGCTGATCTGGTAGCCCTTGGGCAGGTCCGGGTAGAAGTAGTTCTTGCGCGCGAACACGTTGTGCTGGCCGATCTCGGCGTCAATCGCCAGGCCGAACATCACCGCCATGCGCACCGCTTCCTGGTTCAGCACCGGCAGTACGCCGGGCATGCCCAGGTCGACCAGGCTGGCCTGGGTGTTCGGCTCGGAGCCGAACGTGGTGGCGCTACCGGAGAAAATCTTCGATTGGGTGGCGAGCTGGGTATGAATCTCCAGCCCGATCACAACTTCCCATTGCATAGTGTTCTCCTCAGAAGCCGGTAGGGGTGCGAATGTGCCAGTCAGTGTTCAACTGGTACTGGTGCGCCACATTGAGCAGGCGGCCTTCCTGGAAATACGGGGCGAGCAGTTGCACGCCGACCGGCAGGCCATCGACGAAACCGGCAGGCATGGACAAGCCCGGCAGACCCGCGAGGTTGGCGGTGATGGTGTACAGGTCTTCGAGGTAGGCAGCCACCGGGTCGCCGTTCTTGGCGCCGAGCTTCCAGGCCGGGTTCGGCGTGGTTGGGCCGAGGATCACGTCGACCTGTTCAAAGGCGGCCATGAAGTCGTTCTTCACCAGGCGCCGGATTTTCTGGGCCTTGAGGTAGTACGCGTCGTAGTAACCGGCCGACAGGGCGTAGGCGCCGACCATGATTCGGCGCTGAACTTCGGCGCCGAAGCCTTCGCCACGGGAGCGTTTGTACAGGTCGGTAAGGTCTTTCGGGTTTTCGCAGCGGTAGCCGAAGCGCACGCCGTCGAAACGCGACAGGTTCGAGGAGGCTTCTGCCGGCGCGATCACGTAGTACGCAGGAATCGCGTGCTGGTTGTTCGGCAGGCTGATCTCTTTGATCACGGCACCGAGGCTTTCAAGCGTCTTGACGCTGTTGTGCACCAGTTCAGCAATGCGCGGGTCGAGACCGGCGCTGAAGTATTCCTTCGGCACACCGATGCGCAGGCCCTTGATCGAGGTGTTCAGGCTGGCGCTGTAGTCCGGCACAGGTTCATCGATGCTGGTGGAGTCCTGTTTATCGAAGCCTGCCATGCCTTGTAACAAAATTGCGCAGTCTTCAGCAGTGCGGGCCAGGGGGCCACCCTGATCCAGGCTGGAGGCGTAGGCGATCATGCCCCAACGGGAAACGCGACCGTAGGTCGGTTTCAGGCCGGTGAGGTTGGTGAAGGCCGCAGGCTGGCGGATCGAGCCGCCGGTGTCGGTGGCTGTAGCGGCGGGCAGGAAGCGTGCGGCTACGGCGGCAGCCGAGCCACCCGACGAACCGCCGGGCACATGGTCCAGGTTCCACGGGTTTTTCACTGCGCCGTAGTAGCTCGACTCGTTGGCCGAACCCATGGCGAATTCATCCATGTTGGTCTTGCCCAGGGTCACGGCCCCGGCGGCGGCCAGCTTGGACACCACGGTGGCGTCATAGGGAGCTTTGAAGTTGTCGAGCATCTTCGAGCCGCAACTGGTGCGAATGCCCTGGGTGCAGAACAGGTCCTTGTGGGCGATCGGTGCGCCCAGCAGTGCGCCGTTTTCACCGTTGGCGCGACGTGCGTCGGCGGCCTTGGCCTGGCTCAAGGCCAGTTCTTCGGTGAGGCTGATGAAGCTGTTGACCTTTGGATCGTGCTCGGCGATGCGCGCCAGCAGGGTCTTGGTCAGCTCTTCGGAAGAAAACTTTTTGTCGGCGAGACCGCGGGCGATCTCGGCCAGAGTCATGTGATGCATTGCAGGCTCTTTCCCTTTAGTCGATGACTTTCGGAACCAGGTACAGGCCGTTTTCGACCGCTGGCGCGATGGACTGGTAGGCCTCGCGATTATTACTCTCGGTCACGACGTCTGCGCGCAGGCGCTGGCTGGCTTCCAGCGGGTGAGCCAGAGGCTCGATGCCGTCGGTATTCACGGCCTGCATTTGGTCGACCAGCCCGAGAATGCTGTTCAGGGCTGCGGTGGTCTGTGGAAGATCGGCATCATTGAGGCCAAGCGAGGCCAGGTGCGCGATTTTTTCCACGTCGGAGCGTTCAAGCGTCATGGGAATCTCCAGTGGAAAACAGAACGGAGGCTGTCCGTGTGTTAGATTGTCGGAACACTACCGCATTTCTACGGTCTTACGGCCGCGATTGTGGGGTTAGGTGCACAGAAAGTCGGCCAATTTAGCACATTGGCGCCTTGCCCAAAATCCCTGTCGTTGTTAGAGTTTGCCGCACTTTTTTACCCACGCGTTGCCTAGGGTCCCTTTCCCATGTTCAAGAAACTGCGTGGCATGTTTTCCAGCGATCTTTCCATTGACCTGGGCACTGCCAACACCCTTATTTACGTGCGCGAGCGCGGTATCGTCCTGAATGAGCCATCGGTTGTGGCCATTCGGACCCATGGTAATCAGAAAAGTGTCGTTGCCGTCGGCACCGAGGCCAAGCGCATGCTCGGCCGTACACCAGGCAATATTGCTGCCATTCGTCCGATGAAAGACGGCGTGATCGCCGACTTCAGTGTCTGCGAGAAGATGCTGCAGTACTTCATCAACAAGGTTCACGAAAACAGTTTCCTGCAGCCCAGCCCTCGTGTGCTGATCTGCGTTCCATGCAAATCCACCCAGGTTGAGCGTCGTGCCATCCGTGAATCGGCCCTCGGTGCCGGTGCCCGTGAAGTGTTCCTGATCGAAGAGCCAATGGCTGCCGCGATCGGTGCCGGCTTGCCGGTAGAGGAAGCGCGCGGTTCGATGGTGGTGGATATCGGTGGTGGTACCACTGAAATCGCCCTGATCTCCCTGAATGGTGTGGTGTATGCCGAATCCGTACGCGTCGGCGGCGACCGCTTCGACGAAGCGATCATCACCTATGTGCGTCGCAACTACGGCAGCCTGATCGGCGAATCCACTGCCGAGCGCATCAAGCAGGAAATCGGTACTGCCTACCCGGGCGGCGAAGTGCGCGAAGTCGATGTGCGCGGTCGCAACCTGGCCGAAGGCGTTCCACGTGCCTTCACCCTGAACTCCAATGAAGTGCTGGAAGCTCTGCAAGAGTCCCTGGCCACCATCGTTCAGGCCGTGAAAAGCGCGCTGGAGCAATCGCCGCCGGAACTGGCTTCCGACATCGCCGAGCGTGGCCTGGTGCTGACCGGTGGTGGCGCCTTGCTGCGCGACCTCGACAAGCTGCTGGCCCAGGAAACCGGCCTGCCGGTGATCGTTGCCGAAGACCCGCTGACCTGCGTCGCCCGTGGCGGTGGCCGTGCACTGGAAATGATGGATAAACACACCATGGACCTGCTTTCCAGCGAATAAGCCTTTGCTGATTAGCCCATGTTTCGCTCGCAGGCAGCACTTTGCAGTGCTGCCTGTTGGCGTTTATCTTCTTCAATCTGCATCCAGGCCGGTTAGATGCCGTATGAATAAAGAGAACATTTGCCTGGGAGGAGCGGCCTATTAAACCGCTTTTCGCTAAAGGCCCCTCATTGGGCGTGCGCCTGTTGGTGCTGGTTGTGCTTTCGGTCGCGCTGATGGTGGTCGATGCCCGCTTTGCACTGCTCAAGCCCGTGCGTAGCCAGATGTCGCTGGTGTTGATGCAGACCTACTGGATCACCGACCTGCCGCAACGTCTGTACCAGGGCGTGGCCAGCCAATTCGGCAGCCGCACCGAGCTGGTCGCCGAGAACGAAAAACTCAAGACCGAAAACCTGCTGTTGCAGGGGCGCATGCAGAAGCTCGCGGCCCTCACCGAGCAGAACGTTCGGCTGCGCGAGTTGCTCAATTCCTCCGCGTTGGTCAATGAAAAGGTCGAAGTGGCCGAGTTGATCGGCATGGACCCCAACCCCTTTACCCATCGCATCATCATCAACAAGGGTGAGCGCGACGGTGTGGTCCTTGGCCAGCCGGTGCTTGACGCCCGTGGCCTGATGGGCCAGGTGGTAGAGCTGATGCCCTACACCTCGCGGGTATTGCTGCTGACGGACACCACCCACAGCATTCCGGTGCAGGTAAACCGCAACGGCTTGCGTGCGATTGCCAGCGGTACCGGTAACCCTGAGCGGCTGGAACTGCGACATGTGGCCGATACCGCTGATATCAAGGAAGGCGACCTCCTGGTCAGTTCCGGCCTCGGTCAGCGTTTTCCGGCGGGTTACCCGGTAGCAACGGTCAAGGAAGTGATCCACGACTCAGGTCAGCCGTTCGCCATCGTGCGTGCCGTGCCCACCGCCGCACTGAACCGCAGCCGCTACCTTTTGCTGGTGTTCAGCGACAATCGCACCCCCGAAGAGCGCGCCAACGAAGCCGCCCAGGCCCAGGAAGCGGAAGACAAGAAGAACGGCACCGCGCCGATCATTCCTGCCACCGTACCCAAGCCGGCCGCTGCCACGCCGACCACGCCTGCGCCGGCAACTGCGGCGCCGGTGGCTACACCCGTCAAGCCTGCGGCGCATCCGGTTAAACCGGCCGCGACCAAACCTCCCGCGTCGACGCCGGCCACCACCACGCCGGCCACCAAACCGCCTGCTGCTGCCCCGGCTGCCCGCCCAGCGGCGACCGCCCCGGCCACCACGCGCCAGAGGGAGGAATAATGGCCAATACTCATTCACGCAACGGCTGGATCGTCTGGCTGACCTTCGCCATCGGTTTGCTGCTGAGCGTATCGCCGCTGCCGCAATTCATGGAAATCCTGCGACCGCTCTGGCTGGCATTGCTGCTGGCCTTCTGGTCGCTGAACCTGCCGCACAAAGTCGGCATGGTCACCGCGATGTTCCTGGGCTTGGCAGAAGATGTGCTCTATGGCACGTTGCTGGGCCAGAACGCGTTGATCCTGACCCTGATCACCTTCCTGGTGCTGTCGTTGCAGCAACGCCTGCGCATGTTCCCGATGTGGCAACAGTGCCTGGTGATCCTGGTGATCTTTGGCCTGGCACAGCTTGTCCAGCTCTGGCTCAGCGCCCTGACCGGCAACCGCCAGCCCACCCTGGCGCTGGTGCTGCCGGCGCTGGTGAGTGCTTTGCTGTGGCCATGGATCAGCTTCGGTCTGCGTGGGTTGCGTCGTCGCTATAAAATCAATTGAAGGGATTGCGAGGCTCTGCCTGGTTATCGAACCCTACAGGGAGAGTCTGCAATGAATTCGCTTTACCTGGCCTCGGGCTCTCCGAGGCGGCGTGAACTGCTAACACAGATCGGTGTGCCCTTCACCGTGGTCAGCGCCGCTATTGATGAAACACCTCTTACTAATGAACCCGCCGTTGCCTACGTCGAGCGCCTTGCGCGCGGCAAGGCTGCGGCGGGTTTTGCTGCGCTCGGGCAAACCTCGGGCGCTTGTGTGCTGGGGGCTGATACTGCAGTGATTGTCGATGGCAAGATCCTCGGCAAACCCGTGGATCAAGCCGATGCCCTGGCCATGTTGATGGCCTTGGCGGGGCGTGAACACGAAGTGCTCACCGCCATTGCCCTCACTGATGGCCAGCGCAACGAGACTGTTTGTGTAAGCAGTCGTGTACGTTTTCGCGGCATTTCTGTCGAGGAGGCTACAACCTACTGGCACAGTGGCGAACCCCAGGACAAGGCGGGCGGCTATGCTATCCAAGGGCTGGGCTCGGTGTTTGTCGCCGGGCTCAATGGCAGTTATTCGGCCGTGGTAGGCCTGCCGGTGTGCGAAACCGCGCAACTGCTCGACCAATTCGGCATACCCTGTTGGCAAAACCTTACCGTGCGCTGAGCGTCGTATCCCAGCGCCCAGCCTTAAGCGACCGGTCACTATTGTGAAAACGCCTGAACGAGACCCAGCCATGAGTGAAGAGATTCTGATCAATATCACGCCGATGGAATCGCGCGTGGCGGTGGTAGAGAACGGTGTTCTGCAAGAAGTCCACGTTGAGCGCACCCAAAAGCGCGGGATCGTCGGCAACATCTACAAAGGCAAGGTAGTGCGCGTATTGCCGGGAATGCAGGCCGCATTCGTCGATATCGGCCTGGACCGTGCCGCCTTCATCCATGCT
Organism: Pseudomonas sp. AC112; assembly: GCF_979253545.1. NCBI lineage: Bacteria > Pseudomonadati > Pseudomonadota > Gammaproteobacteria > Pseudomonadales > Pseudomonadaceae > Pseudomonas > Pseudomonas sp. AC112. Next base: position 1,243,019 of record NZ_CEEDCM010000001.1, on the reverse strand, counting down.
TCGGAAATATCCCTGCGCGAAGGCCCTGCGGTAGAAAGTATCAGCGCCCTGGTGCATGAAGGGCAGAGCCTGGTGGTGCAAGTCACCAAGGACCCCATCGGTTCCAAGGGCGCTCGCCTGACCACGCAGTTGTCGATTCCTTCACGCTACCTGGTCTACATGCCGCGCACCGCGCATGTGGGTATTTCACTGAAGATCGAAGACGAAGCCGAGCGCGAACGCCTGAAGAAGGTGGTCAGCGACTGCGTGGCCGCCGAAGGCATCAAGGAAGCCGGTGGCTTTATCCTGCGCACCGCCGCTGAAGGCGCGGGTGCCGATGAAATCCTCATGGACATCCGCTACCTGCGACGCCTGTGGGACCAGATTGATGCACAGATCAAGACCATCGGCGCGCCCAGCGTGATCTATGAAGACCTGGGCCTGGCCCTGCGCACGCTGCGCGACCTGGTCAGCCCGAAGATTGAGAAAATTCGCATCGATTCGCGGGAAACCTTCCAGCGCACTACGCAATTTGTTGCCGAGCTGATGCCGGAAATTGCCGACCGCCTAGAGCACTACCCCGGCGAGCGGCCGATCTTCGACCTGTATGGCGTCGAAGATGAAATCCAGAAAGCCCTGGAGCGCAAGGTGCCACTCAAGTCCGGTGGCTACCTGGTGGTGGACCCGGCGGAAGCCATGACCACCATTGACGTCAACACTGGCGCGTTCGTGGGCCATCGCAACCTCGAAGAGACCATCTTTAAGACCAACCTCGAAGCGGCCACCGCGATTGCTCGCCAACTGCGCCTACGCAACCTGGGTGGCATCATCATCATCGACTTCATCGACATGGAAGATGAAGAGCATCAGCGCCAGGTACTGCGTACTCTCGAAAAGCAACTGGAGCGCGATCACGCCAAGACCAACATCATTGGCATCACCGAGCTGGGCCTGGTGCAGATGACCCGCAAGCGCACCCGCGAAAGCCTGGAGCAGGTGCTGTGCGAGCCGTGCAGCAGTTGCCAGGGCCGCGGTAAATTGAAGACCCCGGAAACGGTTTGCTACGAGATTTTCCGTGAGATCCTACGGGAGGCGCGGGCCTACCAGGCCGAGGGTTACAGGGTGCTTGCCAATCAGAAAGTGGTCGACCGTCTGCTGGATGAAGAATCCGGTAATGTTGCCGAGCTGGAGGGCTTTATCGGCCGCACGATACGCTTCCAGGTCGAAACCATGTATTCCCAGGAACAATACGACGTGGTGCTGCTCTGATCCCCAATCGTTTTCCTTTTATGAGACGAGCAGGCCTTGATCTGCCGTCCGACTACCGCCTTGAGGGTCGCCTGACATGGAGCGTCTGATACGCTTTTTTGCCGCTTTGACCCGTTGGGGGCTGGGCCTCTGTGCCTTGCTGCTGGTATTGGCAGCCTTGTATGTGAGCCTGGGCCGTGAATTGACGCCGCTGGTAGCCGAGTACCGTGCAGAAGTCGAGGCCAAGGCCCAGGCTGCTGTGGACATGCCCCTGCATATCGGCAGCCTGGAAGGCCGCTGGAGCGGCTTTGCGCCGGTATTGCTGGCCCACGATGTGATGGTGGGCGAGGGCAGCAGTGCCCTACGCCTGGATCAGGTCGAAGTGGTGCCGGATATCTGGGCCAGCCTGATGGCCCGCGAAGTGCGCATTGCACACCTGCAAGTCAGTGGCCTGCAACTCAGTGTGAAGGAAGACAAGGACGGCAAATGGGCCCTGCAGGGCCTGCCCGTGCAAGACGACCAGCCGCTGGATCCGGAGCAGGTGCTAAAGCGGATGCAGACGGTCAAGCGTGTGTCGCTGCTCGACAGCCAGGTGACGTTGCAGCCGTTTGACCAGGCGCCGGTGACCCTGACGTATGTCGGCCTGAGCCTGCATACAGGCGCCGTCCGTCAGCGCCTCGATGCGCGCCTGACCCTGCCCGACGGCCAGCCGCTCGCCGTTAACCTGCGCACCCGCATTCGTGCCAGCCAATGGAAGGACGCCGAAATCCAGGCCTACCTGAGCCTGCCGCAAAGCGACTGGGCCAAGTGGATCCCGGCCAAGCTGACCCAACAGTGGAAACTCACGCAATTCAAGGCTGGCGGCGAATTCTGGCTGAGTTGGGCCAAGGGCACCGTGCAAAGCGCGGTGGTGCGCCTCAACTCGCCACAGGTGAAGGGCAGCTACGCCGACCGTAAGCCTGTCCATATCGAAAATCTCGCCCTTACCGCCTACCTGCAGCGCAGTGAAACTGGCCTCAAGGTGTTGTTCGATTCCCTGGCGATGAACCTGGGTGAAACACGTTGGGAATCGCGCCTGCAGTTGCAGCAGACCTTGGCTACCGACAAGGAGCAGGAAGTCTGGAAGCTTCAGGCCGACCGCCTGGACCTCACGCCGATCACGCCGCTGCTTAATGCGTTGGCGCCGTTGCCGGAGGGGTTTGCCAAGACCGTGCAGCATCTCAAGGCCACCGGCCTGCTACGTAACGTGCTGGTAGACTTCCGTCCACAAGACGCCACCGATCAAAAAGTCAGCTTCGCTGCCAACCTTGAGCGCATTGGCTTTGATGCTTACTTCGGCGCGCCGGCCGCGCGCAATGTGTCCGGCAGCATCAGCGGCGACCTGGGTCATGGCGAGTTGCGTATGGACAGCAAGGATTTTTCCCTGCACCTCGACCCGATCTTTGCCAAGCCTTGGCAGTACATCCAGGCCAACGCGCGCCTGACGTGGAAACTGGACAAGGAAGGCTTCACCCTGATCGCGCCGTACATCAAGGTGCTGGGCGAAGAGGGCAAGGTGGCTGCCGACTTCCTGATCCGCCTGCATTTCGACCACAACCAGGAAGACTACATGGACCTGCGGGTCGGCATGGTCGATGGCGATGGGCGCTTCACCCCTAAATACCTGCCGGCGGTGTTGAGCCCGGCGTTGGATGAATGGTTGCGCACCGCGATTCTCAAGGGCGCGGTGGATCAAGGCTTCTTCCAGTATCAGGGGTCGTTGAACCACGACGCACTGCCGGCCTCGCGCAATATCAGTCTGTTCTTCAAGGTGCACGACGCCGAATTGGCATTCCAGCCGGGCTGGCCTCATGTGAGCAAGGTCAACGGCGAAGTGTTTGTCGAGGAAAGCGGCGTGCGAATCCTGGCCAGCAAGGGCCAATTGCTCGACACCAAGGTCAAGGACGTCTACGTCAATATTCCCCACGCGCCTGCGGGCAAGGACAGCCATCTGCTGCTCACGGGTGGTTTTGCCGGTGGCTTGGGCGATGGGCTCAAAATCCTCCAGGAAGCGCCGATCGGCACCGCCTCGACCTTCGCTGGCTGGAAAGGCGAGGGCGACCTGCAGGGTAGCCTGGACCTCGATATTCCGCTGGCCAAGGGCGCCGAGCCGAAGATCGTAGTGGACTTCAAGACCGATAAGTCGCGCCTGCAACTGGCTGAACCCACCCTGGACCTGAATCAGCTCAAGGGCGACTTCCGTTTCGACAGCGCCAAGGGTCTCAGTGGCCAGAACATCACGGCCCAGGCATTTGACCGCCCGATCACCGCGCAGATCTTTGCCGACGGCAAGCCGGGCAATATCAGCACTCGCGTGACTGCCAAGGGCCAGGTCACGGTCAAGCGGCTGACGGACTGGCTGAAAATCACCCAGCCGTTGCCGGTATCCGGCGATATTCCGTACCAGTTGCAACTGACCCTGGACGGCGCCGACAGCCAGCTGATGGTCAGCTCCAACCTCAAGGGCGTGGCGGTGGATTTGCCGGCGCCGTTCGGCATGCCGGCCAGCCAGGGGCGCGACAGCGTGTTCCGCATGACCTTGCAGGGTGCCGAGCGCCGTTATTGGTTCGATTATGGCGAGCTGGCAAACTTTACCTTTGCCGCGCCGCCGGACAAATTCAATGATGGCCGTGGTGAGCTGTTCCTGGGGGATGGCGATGCCGTGCTGCCGGGTGCCAAGGGCTTGCGCATTCGTGGGGTCTTGTCGGAACTCGATATCGACCCGTGGAAAAAACTGGTGGACCGCTACGCGGGCAACGATCCGGGTGGCAGTGCCAAGCAACTGCTCAGCGGCGCCGACTTCAAGGTGGGCAAGCTGACCGGGATGGGTACCCAGTTTGATCAGGTCAATTTGCAGCTGGACCGCAAGCCTGCGGCGTGGGGACTGCAATTCAGCAGCCAGCAAGCCAAGGGCACGGTGAACCTGCCTGACGCCAAAGGCGCGCCGATTGCGATCAACCTGCAATACGTGAAGCTGCCGGCGGTAGACCCAACCGTGCAGGCGGATGAAAACGCACCGGACCCCTTGGCAAATATCGATCCCAAGGACATTCCGGCGCTGGATATCGCCATTGATCAGTTGTTCCAAGGCCCGGACCTGATAGGCGCCTGGTCGCTGAAGATCCGCCCGACCGCCAAGGGCCTGGCCTTCAGCAATCTGGACCTGGGCCTGAAGGGCATGCAGCTCAAGGGGGCCGGAGGCTGGGAAGGCGGGGCCGGTGACAGCAGCAGTTGGTATAAGGGCCGCCTGGACGGCAAGAATATCGGCGATGTCCTCAAAGGCTGGGGTTATGCGCCCACTGTGACCAGTCAGGATTTCCACCTGGATGTAGACGGACGCTGGCCCGGTTCGCCGGCCTATGTCGGGCCCAAGCGCTTCTCCGGCAGCCTGGATGCGGCGTTCCGCAACGGCCAGTTCGTGGAAGTCGAGGGGGGCGCCCAGGCCCTGCGGGTGTTCGGCCTGCTGAACTTCAACTCCATCGGGCGTCGGCTGCGCCTGGACTTCTCGGACTTGCTCGGCAAGGGCTTGAGCTATGACCGGGTCAAAGGCTTGCTGGCGGCCAGCAATGGCGTGTTCGTGACCCGCGAGCCGATCACCATGACCGGACCGTCAAGCAATCTGGAGCTCAATGGCACCCTGGACCTGGTGGCTGACCGCGTGGATGCCAAGTTGCTTGTGACGCTGCCGGTGACCAACAACCTGCCGATCGCGGCGTTGATCGTCGGGGCGCCAGCCATTGGCGGTGCGCTGTTCCTGATCGACAAGTTGATCGGTGACCGTGTTTCACGCTTCGCCAGCGTGCAATACAAGGTCGAAGGCCCGTGGAAGGATCCGAAAATCACCTTCGACAAGCCATTTGAAAAGCCAAACTGAGAGCCTGTGGAGTAGCATGGCCGCATGCCCTTTATGGAGTGTCGGCCCATGTCCTTTGCGGTAATTCAAATGGTCAGCCAGAGCGATGTGCTGGCCAACCTGGCCCAGGCCCGGCGCTTGCTGGAAGAAGCGGCGGCAGGCGGTGCGAAGCTGGCGGTATTGCCGGAAAACTTCGCTGCCATGGGCCGCCGTGACGTGGCCGACATCGGCCGCGCCGAAGCGCTGGGCGAAGGCCCGATCCTGCCATGGTTGAAACAGACCGCCCGCGACCTCACCTTATGGATAGTGGCGGGTACTTTGCCATTGCCGCCCAAGGACCAACCGCACGCCAAGTCCAATGCCTGCTCGCTGCTGGTCGATGATCAGGGTGAAATAGTTGCCCGTTACGACAAGCTGCACTTGTTCGATGTGGACGTTGCCGACGCTCGCGGTCGTTATCGCGAATCCGACGACTATGCTTTCGGGGGCAATGTGGTGGTGGCGGATACACCCGTTGGTCGCTTGGGCCTGACAGTGTGTTACGACCTGCGCTTCCCTGAGCTGTACAGCGAATTGCGTGCGGCGGGGGCTGAATTGATCACTGCGCCTTCGGCGTTTACGGCCGTAACCGGCGCTGCGCACTGGGACGTGCTGATTCGCGCGCGGGCCATCGAGACCCAGTGCTACCTGCTGGCGGCCGCCCAGGGCGGCGTGCATCCGGGGCCACGGGAAACCCATGGCCATGCAGCGATTGTCGATCCTTGGGGGCGTGTGCTGGTACAACAGGATCAGGGCGAAGCGGTGTTGCTGGCCGAGCGCGATAGCAGTGAACAAGCGTCGATAAGGGCGCGCATGCCGGTGGTCAACCATCGGCGCTTTTTCTCGCAGGGCGCGCAGCGGCCTGCTTCGGAACGATGAATTTAAGGCCATACCTATGAGCGAGTTGTTGTCCTCAGTCAGTGAACACCTCCTGGCACCCGGTGGCGTGACCATCGAAAGTTTGCAAACCGTGCTGGGCGATCTCGCCGGGCCGGGCATTGACGCGGCCGACCTGTATTTCCAGGGGCAGATCTCCGAGTCCTGGGCCCTGGAAGACGGCATTGTCAAGGAAGGCAGTTTCAACCTTGACCAAGGTGTGGGCGTGCGTGCGCAATCCGGCGAAAAAACCGGCTTTGCCTACAGCAATGCGATCACCCTTGAGGCCTTGGGCCTGGCCGCCCGTGCCGCGCGCTCTATTTCCCGGGCCGGGCAAAACGGCACGGTGCAGGCGTTCAGCACCCAGGACGTGACCCAGTTGTATGGGCCGGACAACCCGTTGGAAGTGATGACCCGTGCCGAAAAAGTCGACTTGCTCAAGCGTGTCGATGCCGCGACCCGTGCGTTGGACCCGCGTATCCAGCAGGTAACCGTGAGCATGGCCGGCGTGTGGGAACGCATTCTGGTGGCGTCCACCGATGGCAGCCTGGCGGCGGATGTGCGCCCCTTGGTACGCTTCAATGTCAGTGTGATCGTCGAGCAGAATGGTCGTCGCGAGCGCGGCGGCCATGGCGGCGGCGGGCGTACCGACTACCGCTATTTCCTCACCGACGACCGTGCCATGGGGTATGCCCGCGAAGCGCTGCGCCAGGCGCTGGTCAACCTGGAAGCGATTCCCGCACCGGCCGGGACTTTGCCGGTGGTGCTGGGTTCGGGTTGGTCCGGCGTGCTGCTGCACGAAGCGGTCGGTCATGGCCTGGAAGGCGACTTCAACCGCAAGGGCAGCTCGGCCTACAGCGGGCGTATGGGCGAGAGGGTTGCGTCCAAACTCTGCACCATCGTCGATGACGGCACCCTGGCCGGGCGCCGTGGCTCGCTGAGTGTCGATGACGAAGGCACCCCGACCGAGTGCACCACCCTGATCGAAAACGGTGTGCTCAAGGGCTACATGCAAGACAAGCTCAACGCCCGCCTGATGGGCGTGGCCCGCACCGGTAATGGTCGCCGTGAATCCTATGCGCACCTGCCGATGCCACGCATGACCAACACCTACATGCTCGGTGGCGAAAGCGACCCGGCAGAAATCATTGCGTCGGTGAAGCGTGGCATCTATTGCGCCAACCTCGGTGGTGGCCAGGTGGATATCACCAGCGGCAAGTTCGTGTTTTCCACCAGCGAGGCTTACCTGATCGAAGACGGCAAGATTACCGCGCCGGTCAAGGGCGCAACGTTGATCGGTAACGGTCCGGAAGCCATGAGCAAGGTGTCGATGGTCGGTAACGACCTGTCGCTGGACAGCGGCGTAGGCACGTGCGGGAAAGATGGGCAGTCGGTGCCGGTGGGTGTCGGCCAGCCAACGCTGAAGATTGATGCGATCACCGTGGGTGGCACGGGGTCGTAGGCGTGGGAGCTTCGGGTGGCGAAGGCCGCCACCCGGGGAAGAGGATCAGCGCAGGCCGCGTTGAGTCTCGTCCAGCTCACGGATGTATTTGAAGATTTTACGGCTGGTGGCCGGCGCCTTGTTATGCGCCTGCTCGTGCTGGGCCTGACGGATCAGGGAGCGCAGTTGCTGGCGGTCCGCGTCCGGGTAGTCCAGTACGAATTTTTCCAGCACGGCGTCATCGCCCGAGATCAGGCGGTCACGCCAACGTTCCAGGTTATGGAAGCGTTCGTTGTACTGGCGAGTGGAGGCATCGGTTTGATCGAGCAAGGCCAGAATGGCGTCAGTGTCCTGATCGCGCATCAGTTTGCCGATAAACATGATGTGCCGTTTACGCGCGATATTCGCGGTGTGCTTGGGCGCATCCGCCAAGGCCCGGCGCATTTCGTCGGTCAATGGCAGTTTTGCAATCAAATCCTTCTTGAGCGTTGTAAGGCGCTCGCCGAGGTCAACCAGAGCATGCAGCTCACGTTTGACCTGGGTTTTGCTTTTCTCCCCATCGAGGGAGTCGTCGTAAGAATCAACCATGGTGGCAGTCCGCAAAGAAACGCCGCCATGATAACCAGTCGGGGGCCTCTTGTCCGGCCCGGTCGCTCGATGGCCTTAACCGAAAGCAGAATTTGAGTGGAGAAAACCATGAGTGCAGCCCAAAGCGTCGGTCCGCAAGCGTTACCGGCACTGCAGGAACAAGTCGAGCAGATCCTTGCCGAAGCCAAGCGCCAGGGGGCTAGCGCCTGTGAAGTGGCGGTGTCGCTGGAGCAGGGGCTCTCGACATCGGTGCGCCAGCGGGAAGTAGAGACCGTGGAGTTCAACCGCGACCAGGGCTTTGGCATCACCTTGTATTTAGGGCAGCGCAAAGGCTCGGCCAGCACTTCGGCCAGTGGCCCGGAGGCTGTTCGCGAGACCGTGGCGGCTGCGTTGGCGATCGCCAAGCACACCTCCGAGGATGAAAGCTCGGGCTTGGCTGACAAGGCGTTGATGGCCAAGGACTTGAAAGACTTTGATCTGTTCCACGCCTGGGACATCACGCCCGAGCAGGCCATTGAACAGGCACTGACCTGTGAAGCCGCCGCGTTCGACGCCGATACCCGCATCAAGAACGCTGATGGCACCACGTTGAGCACCCATCAGGGCTGTCGCGTGTATGGCAACAGCCATGGTTTTATTGGCGGTTACGCGTCCACGCGTCATAGCCTGAGCTGCGTGATGATCGCCGAAGCCAATGGCCAGATGCAGCGCGATTACTGGTATGACGTGAACCGCCAGGGCGATTTACTGGCCGATCCGATCAGCATCGGCCAGCGTGCTGCACAGCGTGCCGCGAGCCGCCTGGGCGCGCGTCCCGTGCCGACCTGTGAAGTGCCGGTGCTGTTTTCGGCGGAATTGGCCGGTGGCTTGTTCGGCAGCTTCCTGGGCGCGATTTCCGGTGGCAACCTTTACCGCAAGTCCTCGTTCCTGGAGGGGGCGATTGGGCAGAAGCTGTTTCCAGAATGGTTGACCATCGATGAGCGCCCACACCTGATGCGCGCCATGGGCAGTTCCGCGTTTGACGGTGATGGCCTGGCGACGTACGCCAAGCCGTTTGTCGAAAACGGTGAATTGGTGTCCTACGTGCTCGGTACCTACGCCGGCCGCAAACTTGGCTTGCCGAGCACCGCCAACTCCGGTGGCGTGCACAACCTGTTCGTCACCCATGGCGACGAAGACCAGGCAGCGTTGCTACGGAAGATGGGGCGCGGCCTGCTGGTGACTGAGTTGATGGGCCACGGCCTGAACATGGTCACGGGCGATTATTCCCGTGGCGCGGCAGGCTTCTGGGTGGAAAACGGCGAGATTCAATTTGCCGTCCAGGAGGTGACTATCGCCGGCAACATGCGCGATATGTTCAAGCAGATCATTGCGGTCGGGAACGACCTGGAACTGCGCAGCAATATCCGCACGGGTTCGGTGTTGATCGAACGGATGACCGTCGCCGGTAGCTGATCCTCCCGACCCGCTTCAACAAGAAAGGCGCGCCATCTTAAAGTTGGCGCGCCTTTTTTTTGTGGCCAAGTGTCAGCGGGATTAACGTGCCACCCTTGTTTTGATTCTCAATATCATTTAATAATAAATATCATTACCGGATGAGTGTGGATCATGAGTTCTGTCCTGCATGAGGATCCCTACCTTGAGAGCTGGCGCTGGATGAGTCGCCAGATTCGCTGCGGCCTCGACCCCAACGAACCGCGCCTGATCGAACATTACCTCAATGAAGGTCGATACCTGGCGTGCTGCACTGCGACCCATCCGTGGACGATCGCCGAAACCTCATTCCGCCTGTTGCTCGACACTGCCAGCGATATTGCGCTGCCTTGGCACTGGCGCTCCTTGTGCCTGGACCAGGCCTGGCGCCCTCTGCGTGACCTGGAAAAACTCTCTCACTGTGCCTGCCGCCTCAAGCGCTGGCAGACCTTTGCCTGGCAATTGGCGACGTGCGAATTGCTGCCCTCGATTTCTGTTTCTGACCTGGTGCAAGGATCTTCCGATGAGTAACACCCGTATCGAACGCGACAGCATGGGCGAGCTGCACGTGCCTGCCGAGGCCCTGTATGGCGCCCAGACCCAGCGCGCGGTGAACAACTTCCCGATCAGCCACCAACGCATGCCAGCGCAATTCATTCGCGCGCTCATCCTGGCCAAGGCCGCCGCTGCCAAGGTCAACGTTGACCTCAAGCAGATCAGTGAGGGGCAGGGCAAGGCCATTGTCGATGCCGCCCAAGGCTTGCTGGAAGGCGATTTCATGCCGCACTTCCCGGTGGATATCTTCCAGACCGGCTCCGGCACCAGCTCCAACATGAATGCCAACGAGGTGATTGCAACCCTCGCCAGCCGTTTGCTGGGCGAGTCGGTCAACCCCAACGATCACGTGAATTGCGGCCAAAGCAGCAACGACATCATCCCGACCACCCTCCACGTCAGTGCCGCGCTGGTCCTGCACGAGCAAACTCTGCCGGCCCTGCTGCACTTGGTGCAGGTAATCGAGCGGAAGGCCGAAGAGGTCCACCCGTTCATCAAGACCGGCCGCACGCACCTGATGGACGCCATGCCGGTGCGCATGAGCCAGGTGCTCAACGGTTGGGCGCAGCAGCTCAAGGCCAATATCGGGCATTTGCAGGACCTTCTGCCGAGTTTGCAAGCCCTGGCCCAGGGCGGCACGGCAGTGGGCACAGGGATCAACGCACACCCTCAATTCGCTGCGCGTTTCAGCCAGCAACTGAGCAGCCTGACGGGCGTGAAATTCACTCCTGGCAAAAACCTGTTCGCCCTGATTGGCTCCCAAGACACCGCCGTGGCCGTGTCCGGCCAGTTGAAAACCACCGCTGTGTCGCTGATGAAAATCGCCAACGACCTGCGCTGGATGAACTCCGGTCCGCTTGCCGGCCTGGGTGAAATCGAACTGGAAGGCCTGCAGCCTGGCTCGTCGATCATGCCCGGCAAGGTCAACCCGGTGATCCCGGAAGCGACTGCGATGGTCGCCGCGCAGGTGATTGGCAATGACACGGTGATCACCGTCGCCGGTCAGTCAGGCAACTTCGAGCTGAACGTGATGCTGCCGATCATTGCGCAGAACCTGCTCAGCAGCCTTGAACTGCTGGCCAATTCCAGTCGCCTGCTGGCGGACAAGGCCATTGCCAGTTTCAAGGTCAATGAAGCCAAACTCAAGGAGGCGCTGTCGCGCAATCCGATCCTGGTCACCGCACTCAACCCGATCATCGGTTACCAAAAGGCCGCTGAAATCGCCAAGAACGCCTATCAGCAAGGCCGCCCGGTGATTGACGTCGCCCTGGAGCACACCGACTTGTCGCGCAGCCAACTGGAGATCCTGCTGGATCCGGAAAAGCTCACGGCTGGCGGCGTGTAATCACCGACCCTGCTTTGGAGGCTCACCATGGAGCACTGGAAACGCACGATCGAACGGGCCAATCGCTGCTTTATGGCAGGCGAACTGGTCGATGCTCGCGAGGCCTATCTGCAAGCCCTGGCCCTGGCTCAAGTGTTGTTCGAACGTTGGGCGGATGCCGACGAAGCAGTGGCGGCTTGCGTCATTTCCCATCACAACCTGGCGGATTTGCACCTGCGGCTGAATCAGCCGGAGGAGAGCGCGGAATACCTCTGCGCTATTCACCAGCGCCTGTTGCAGACCATGCAGGACTCGCGTTTGAGCCCGCAATTACGGGAGGCGGCCCTGCGTCAGAGCAGCAAAACCTACGTCGAGCTGTTGAATTTCATCAGCGACCACGGCGAATACCCGCGTACCCATCGCTTGCTGGGCGGTACTGCGGCACAGCCGACTACTCCTCATTACGGAGCACATTGATATGACTTATACCTTGCCTGCCTTGCCTTACGCGTACGACGCCCTGGAACCGCATATCGATGCGCAAACCATGGAGATCCATTACACCAAGCACCACCAGACGTACATCAACAACCTTAATGCGGCTGTCGAAGGCACTGAGTTTGCCGGCTGGCCGGTGGAGAAGCTGGTGTCCAGTGTGCAGCAACTGCCGGAAAAACTGCGTGCAGCGGTCATCAACCAGGGTGGCGGCCATGCCAATCACTCGTTGTTCTGGGCAGTGATGTCGCCCAAAGGTGGCGGCAAACCCGAAGGCGCGTTGGGCAAAGCCATTGACGAACAGTTGGGTGGCTTCGACAGTTTCAAAGAGGCCTTCACCAAGGCTGCATTGACCCGTTTCGGCAGCGGCTGGGCCTGGTTGAGTGTGACTCCGCAGAAGACCCTGGTGGTGGAAAGCAGTGGCAACCAGGACAGCCCACTGATGAACGGCAATACGCCGATTCTCGGTCTGGACGTCTGGGAACACGCCTACTACCTGCTGTACCAGAACCGCCGCCCGGAATACATCAATGCCTTCTACAGTGTTATCAACTGGCCAGAAGTCGCCGCCCGCTATCAGGCCGCCGTGGCCTGACTTTCACTTTCATAACAAGATCTAAGGCCGACTATGGGCACTGAAACACTGGCGATCAGCAGCGGGCGAATGTTTCGTTATGCGTTTGGCTCGCTGCTGCTATTGGCAGGTATTGCATTGCTGGTGGCCCACGGGCTGGCCTGGCTGGACCTGGAACCGCGTATTCTACGCGCTCTGCAGGGCGGCGCCATCTGTGCGCTCGGCACGGCACTTGGCGCCGTGCCGGTGCTGGTCATCCGACGTATGCCGGTGGCTTTGAGCGATACATTGCTGGGCTTTGGTGCCGGGGTGATGCTGGCGGCGACGGCGTTTTCGCTGATCGTGCCGGGCATTGCCGCGGCTGAAGGCCTGGGGCTCTCGCCCTGGGGGGCAAGTGGCCTGATCAGTTTTGGCATTATGCTGGGAGCATTCGGGCTGTATCTGGTTGACCGCAAGGTCTCCGGCGCTAGCCCGGAAATGCTGGTGGGCACGCCGGACAAACCGGTGATTCCACCGCGCATTTGGTTGTTCGTGTTTGCCATCATCGCCCACAACATCCCCGAAGGCATGGCGGTCGGCGTCTCTGCAGGCGGCGGTATGCCGGATGCAGACAGCCTGGCCATGGGCATTGCGTTGCAGGACGTGCCTGAAGGCCTGGTGATTGCGTTGGTGTTGGCCGGGGCAGGGATGTCGCGGGTCAAGGCGTTTCTGATCGGTGCGGCGTCAGGGCTGGTTGAGCCGGTGTTTGCGGTGCTCTGTGCCTGGTTGGTCAGCCTGGCCGAGGTATTGTTGCCATTAGGTCTGGCCCTGGCCGCCGGCGCGATGCTACTGGTGGTGACCCACGAGGTCATTCCTGAATCGCGGCGCAATGGTCACGAAAAGCTCGCCAGTTTGGGGTTGTGCATCGGGTTTTGCTTGATGATGGTGATGGACACGGCTTTGGGATAACGCCCGCTCCCTTGTAGGAGCCGGCTTGCCGGCGATCAATCCTGAGACGTGCGGTGCGCTGGGCGACGCCATTGCCGGCAAGTCGGGCTTCTACAGAGGTTTATTCGCCTTCGTCGAAGTAGTTGTTGATCAGCGCCACCAGGGCGTCCATCGCTTCCTGGTCCTGCTCACCTTCGGTCTTCAAGTGAATCTTGGTGCCCTTGCCCGCCGCCAGCATCATCATCGCCATAATGCTTTTACCGTCGACCATCGATTCCGGTGAGCGCCCGGCGCGGATCTGACAGGGAAACTGCCCAGCCACACCCACGAATTTAGCCGAGGCCCGGGCGTGCAGGCCCAGTTTGTTGATGATTTCAATTTCCAGAGCGGGCATCGCGCAGGTGTTCCTTTCAGCTAAGGTCGCGGTGGCGGACCTGGACGTTCTTGAGGGTTTGTTGCAGCACCAGGCCCAGGCGCTCGGTCAGGTACACGGAACGGTGGTGGCCGCCGGTGCAGCCGATGGCGATGGTGACGTAGGCGCGGTTGCTGGCGGCAAAGCGTGGCAACCATTTGAGCAAGTAGCTGGAAATGTCTTGGAACATCTCCTCCACATCCGGCTGCGCTGCGAGGTAATCAGCCACGGGCTGATCCAGCCCGGATTGTTCGCGCAGTTCCGGCTTCCAGTAAGGGTTGGGCAGGCAGCGCACATCGAACACCAAGTCGGCGTCCACCGGCATGCCACGCTTGAATCCGAATGACTCGACAAGAAATGCCGTACCGGGCTCCGGCTGATTCAGCAGGCGCAGCTTGATGGCGTCGCGCAGCTGATACAGGTTGAGGCTGGTGGTATTGATCTTGAGGTCAGCGAGGTCAATGATCGGCCCCAGCAGCTTGGTTTCGTCTTCGATGGCTTCTGCCAGGGAACGGTGGGGGCTGCTGAGGGGGTGGCGTCGACGGGTTTCGGAGAAGCGCTTGAGCAGGGTCTCTTCGTCGGCGTCTAGGTAAAGCACATCGCAATGAATATGCTTGGCGCGCACTTCCTCGAGCAATTGCGGGAATCGCTCAAGATGGCTGGGCAGGTTGCGGGCATCAATCGAAACGGCAACCAGGGGTTGCGCCAGTTCGGTATGGATCAGCGCACGCTCCGCCAATTCCGGCAGCAGGCCGGCGGGCAGGTTGTCGATGCAATAGAAACCGCTGTCCTCAAGAACATTGAGGGCGGTACTTTTACCCGAGCCGGAACGGCCGCTGACGATGATCAAGCGCATGGTTACTGCCCGTTCTGTTCATCCAGGACAACCTGGTACAGCGCCTCGTTGCTGCTGGCACTGCGCAGTTTGTCGCGTACTTCCTTGCGGTCGAGCATGCTGGCGATCTGCCGGAGCAGTTCCAGGTGCGCATCGGTGGCGGCTTCCGGGACCAGCAGCACAAACAGCAGGTCGACCGGAGCACCATCGATAGCATCGAAATCAATGGGTTTTTCCAGGTGCAGCAAGGCGCTGACGGGTGTCTCGCAGCCTTTGAGGCGGCAGTGGGGGATGGCGATGCCGTTGCCAAAACCGGTCGAACCGAGTTTTTCACGGGCAATCAGAGCCTCGAAGACATCCTGCATCTCCAGATCAGGCACTTGGCTGCTGATCAGGTTGGCAATTTGTTCAAGGGCTTTCTTTTTACTGCCGCCCGGCGCGTTCACAAGGGAACGGCCGGGGGTCAGGATGGTTTCAAGTCGGATCATGGGGGGAGAGTTAACGACCTGTACCTTGCATCAGGTGCAGATTCTTTTCCTTATGCTTTATGAGTTGGCGGTCCAGCTTGTCGTAGAGCGAGTCGATCGCCGCGTACATGTCTTCATGCTCCGCATTGGCGACGAGCTTTGCATTCGGTACGTGCAGGGTGGCCTCGATTTTCTGCTTGAGCTTATCGACCTCCATGATGACCTGCACGTTGGTGATCTTGTCAAAATGCCCTGCCAGCTTGTTCAGCTTGCTTTCGGTGTATTCACGCAGGGGTTTGGTGACTTCCAGCTGGTGTCCACTGATGTTGACTTGCATACAGCTTCTCCTTCGTTGCCAGTGCATAAAGCGGCAGGCAGAAGCGCCTGCCACTGGAACGCTGTGGCCCGCCCGTCACATCAAACGCTTACGCTCGCTGGAAGGCGCGATCCCGAGGGACTCGCGGTACTTGGCGACGGTTCGACGGGCGACCTGAATGCCTTGTGCCTCCAGTAAACCAGCGATCTTACTGTCACTCAATGGCTTTTTCTGATTTTCCGCGGCAACCAGTTTTTTGATGATCGCGCGGATCGCCGTGGACGAGCATTCACCGCCTTCGGAGGTGCTGACGTGGCTGGAGAAAAAGTATTTCAGTTCATAAATACCCCGTGGGGTATGCATGAATTTCTGCGTGGTCACCCGTGAAATCGTCGATTCATGCATGCCAACCGCTTCGGCGATGTCATGCAGTACCAGCGGTTTCATCGCTTCGTCGCCGTATTCCAGGAAGCCGCGCTGGTGCTCGACGATTTGGGTGGCGACTTTCATGAGGGTTTCGTTGCGGCTTTGCAGGCTCTTGATGAACCAGCGGGCCTCCTGCAACTGGTTGCGCATGAAAGTGTTGTCGGCACTGGTGTCGGCGCGCCGTACGAAGCCTGCGTATTGAGGGTTGACCCGCAGGCGCGGCACCGATTCCTGGTTCAGTTCGACCAGCCAGCGCTCGTTGTCCTTGCGCACGATGACATCGGGCACCACGTATTCGGCTTCGCTGGATTCGATTTGCGAGCCGGGACGCGGGTTGAGGCTCTGTACCAGCTCGATGATCTGGCGCAGGTCGTCTTCCTTGAGCTTCATGCGACGCATCAATTGGCTGTAGTCGCGGCTGCCCAGCAGGTCGATGTAATCGGTAACTAGGCGCTGGGCTTCGGCGAGCCATGGGGTCTTGGCCGGTAGCTGGCGCAATTGCAGCAACAGGCATTCGCTGAGCGTGCGCGCGCCGATACCGGCAGGCTCGAACTGCTGGATACGGTGTAGGACGGCTTCGATCTCGTCCAGCTCGATATCCAGTTCAGGGTCGAAGGCTTCGAGAATTTCTTCGAGCGTCTCGTCTAGATAACCCTGGTTGTTGATGCAGTCGATCAGGGTCACCGCGATCAGGCGATCGGTGTCCGACATCGGCGCAAGGTTCAGTTGCCACAGCAGGTGGCTCTGCAGGCTCTCGCCGGCGGAGGTGCGGGTGGTGAAGTCCCACTCGTCGTCATCGTTGCTGGGCAGGCTGCTGGCGCTGGTCTGGTAGACGTCTTCCCAGGCGGTATCGACCGGGAGCTCGTTGGGAATGCGTTCGTTCCATTCGCCTTCCTCAAGGTTATCCACCGTAGGGGCGGTTTCCTGATAGGAGGGTTCCTGCACGTCGGAATTGGGTTTTTGCTCGATGTTATCGGCCAGTGGGTCTGCGTTATCGAAGTCGTCGCCTTCTTCCTGGCGTTCGAGCATCGGATTGGACTCCAGGGCCTCCTGGATTTCCTGTTGCAGGTCCAGTGTCGACAATTGGAGCAGGCGGATGGCCTGTTGCAGCTGCGGTGTCATCGTCAGCTGCTGGCCCATTCTCAGGACTAGCGATGGTTTCATGGCAGGGGCTTAACACCTTATTCGCCGGCGCAATGCGCCATCCACGACAGGGCGCGTGAGCGCCAAACATAAGCAAATTATATGCCTGATGTCGGGGGCTTTGCCTAGAGCGCGGTAACAATAAAAATCCGGAGGTTTTCATTGACTCCCGCGCACCTTGACAAACGGCCGTGACACCACGGTGTTTACAGGCGGAACTCGTGACCCAGGTACACTTCCTTGACCAATTCGTTGGCCAGGATAGTGGCGGAATCGCCTTCGGCAATCAGCTGGCCATCGTTGACGATATACGCGGTTTCGCAGATATCGAGGGTCTCACGGACGTTGTGGTCAGTGATCAGCACGCCAATGCCCTTGGCCTTGAGGTGATGGATGATCTGCTTGATGTCGCCCACCGAGATCGGGTCGACGCCGGCAAACGGTTCGTCCAGCAGGATGAACTTGGGCGCGGTGGCCAGGGCGCGGGCGATTTCCACGCGGCGACGCTCACCACCGGACAGGCTCATGCCGAGGTTGTCGCGGATATGGTTGATGTGGAATTCCTGTAGCAGGCTTTCCAGCTCCTTGCGACGGCCGTCACGGTCGAGTTCCTTGCGGGTCTCGAGGATGGCCATGATGTTATCGGCGACCGACAGTTTGCGGAAGATCGATGCTTCCTGAGGGAGATAGCCGATACCGGCGCGGGCGCGGCCGTGCATCGGCTGGTGGCTCACGTCCAGGTCGTCGATCAGGACGCGGCCCTGATCCGCCTGGACCAGGCCGACGATCATGTAGAAGCAGGTGGTCTTGCCGGCGCCGTTGGGGCCGAGCAAGCCGACGATCTGGCCGCTGTCGATCGACAGGCTGACGTCGCGCACGACCTGACGGCTTTTATAGGCCTTGGCCAGATGCTGGGCTTTCAGGGTTGCCATTACTCGGCCTTCTTCTTCGGCTGGATAACCATGTCGATGCGTGGACGAGGCGCGGTGACCTTGTTGCCATTGGCACGACCGGCGTTAGCGATCTGTTTCACGGTGTCATAGGTGATCTTCTCACCTTCCGTCGAGTTGCCATCGGGGCTGAGCACCTTGGCCTGGTCGATCAGGACGATGCGGTTCTGCTGGGCATGGTACTGGATAGTCTTGCCGTAGCCTTTCATCGGGCCGGTATCGGTCGCGGACTGCTTCTGTTCGAAGTAAGCCAGGTTGCCCACCGACGTTACCACGTCGATATCGCCCGATTGGGTGCGCGTCAGTGTCACCGTATTGCCGGTGATCTTCATCGAGCCCTGGGTGATGATCACACCGCCGGTATAGGTGGCGACGCCTTGCTTGTCATCGAGCTGTGCATCGTCAGCCGAGATGTGGATCGGTTGCTGGCTATCGTTCGGCAGAGCCCAGGCGCTCACGCTTCCCAGTGCTGCGCCCAGACCGAGCAAAATAGGGAGAGTTTTAACGAGCCTCATACTGTCCTCTTACGTTCGATAGCAGGTGTATCCTGCTTTCTTTCAAATACGCTTTCATTCCCTTGCCAGTCGATACACCGCCAGCGCCGTCGATTCTAACGTCTTGCTCGGTCTGCGCATATTGCTTCTGCGGGAATACGGTCATGCGACTGCTGGTAATCACGGTCTCACGTTTTTTATCGTCCGTGCGCGCAACGCGCACCGAGTCGATCAGTTCCACCTCGGTACCGTCCGGGTTGACCTCACCACGTTTGCTGGTGACGTGCCATGGGAACTCGGTACCGCGGTAAATGTTCATGTCCGGATTGGTCAGCAGCGTGACTTCGCTGGCCTTTACATGCTCGACCTTGTCCGACGTCATCTCGTACTGAACCTTGCCGTCTGGCAGGAATTGCACGCTCTTGGCATTGATGGCGTAGTAGTCGATAGCGCCCTCGTCAACCTGCGCAGCAGGCTGGTCGAGAAAGCGCTCCGGGCTGATATTCCAGTAGCCCACCGCCAGGAACAGCGCGGCGATGACCCCGAATAGCAGGAAGTTGCGAATCTTTTTGCTCAGCATAAAACGCTCTATAAGTAGGCGGCGTGGGCCGCTTCAAGGCTACCCTGGGCACGCAGGATCAGCTCGCAGAACTCGCGGGCGGCACCTTCACCGCCACGGGCGGTAGTGATGCCATGGGCGTGCTCGCGAACAAATGCCGCCGCATTGGCGACAGCCATGCCCAAGCCCACCCGACGAATCACCGGCAGGTCTGGCAGGTCATCGCCCAAGTAGGCGACCTGCTCATAGCTTAGGTTGAGTTGGCCAAGAAGCTCGTCCAGAACCACCAGTTTATCCTCGCGGCCCTGATACAGGTGAGGAATCCCCAGGTTTTGTGCACGGCGTTCCACAACGGGGGTTTTTCGGCCGCTGATAATCGCCGTTTGCACGCCCGCCGCCATCAGCATCTTGATGCCCTGGCCATCGAGGGTGTTGAACGTCTTGAATTCGCTGCCGTCTTCGAGGAAGTACAGGCGGCCATCGGTCAGCACGCCGTCGACGTCGAAAATCGCCAGCTTGATGTTTTTGCCGCGTTGCAACAGGTCGCTGGTCATTTACATCACTCCCGCACGCAACAAATCGTGCATGTTCAGGGCGCCAATCGGATGGTCATTGCCATCGACCACCACCAGTGCGCCTATCTTGTGGTCTTCCATGATCTTCAAGGCTTCGGCTGCCAGCATTTCAGGGCGTGCGGTCTTGCCATGGGGGGTCATCACCGCATCGATGGTGGCGGTGTGGATATCAATGGTGCGGTCCAGGGTGCGGCGCAGGTCGCCGTCGGTGAAGACCCCGGCCAGGCGGCCGTCGGCTTCCAGGATCACGGTCATGCCCAGGCCCTTGCGGGTCATTTCCATCAGCGCGTCCTTCAGCAAGGTGCCGCGCTGGACGTGGGGCAATTCATCGCCCGAGTGCATGACGTTTTCCACTTTCAGCAGCAAGCGGCGGCCCAGGGCGCCACCCGGGTGAGAAAATGCGAAGTCCTCGGCGGTAAAGCCACGGGCTTCCAGCAGCGCCACGGCCAGGGCATCGCCCATGACCAGTGCGGCGGTGGTGGAGGAGGTCGGTGCCAGGTTCAACGGGCACGCCTCGTGGGCCACATGAACATTCAGGTTTACTTCGGCAGCCTTGGCCAGCGTCGACTCCGGGTTGCCGGTGATGCTGATCATCTGGATGCCCAGGCGCTTGATCAGCGGCAGGAGGGTCACGATTTCGTTGGTGCTGCCGGAGTTGGACAGTGCCAGGATGATGTCATCCTTGGTGATCATGCCCATGTCGCCGTGGCTGGCTTCGGCGGGGTGCACGAAAAATGCAGTGGTCCCGGTGCTGGCCAGGGTGGCGGCGATCTTGTTGCCGACGTGGCCCGACTTGCCCATGCCGACCACGACAACGCGGCCCTTGCTGGCCAGAATCATCTCGCACGCGCGTACGAAATCTGCGTCGATATGCGCCAGCAAGCCTTCTACGGCTTCAAGCTCGAGGCGGATGGTGCGTTGTGCAGATTGAATAAGGTCGCTGGATTGGCTCATGTCTGAAATCGTATAGCCTGACGAAAAGTCGGCGATTATAACGGTAATGATCAATTCCCTCACGCAAGTTCGTCAGGGTTTGTTTGCGATGCGCTTGAGATTCCATCCTTGGCAACATAGCCGGCAACGTTTTTTCCCTGTCCTCAATCTGAACAAGCACCGTTCCGGCCTTGGGCGCCCTGTACCAGCAGTGATATAGTTCGCCGCCAGTTCGGTCCGCTCGGCCCATGTGGCCAAGTATTGCGCGAATGATGCAAACGTTTGTCGCAAGCGTGGTGTCTGAGTGAGAGGCTGCATCCCAAGGAGTTTAGATGAGTGCCGATAACGCCTACGCGGTCGAGCTGAAGGGACTGACCTTCAAGCGCGGGACGCGCAGCATCTTCAATAACGTCGACATCCGCATTCCGCGCGGCAAGGTCACGGGCATCATGGGGCCTTCCGGTTGCGGCAAGACCACCCTGTTGCGCCTGATGGGCATGCAATTGCGGCCCAGCGCCGGCGAAGTGTGGGTCAATGGCCAGAATCTGCCGACGCTGTCGCGCAGCGATCTGTTCGACGCGCGCAAGCACATGGGTGTGCTGTTCCAGAGCGGTGCACTGTTCACCGACCTCGATGTATTCGAGAACGTCGCCTTTCCGCTGCGGGTGCATACCCAGCTGTCTGACGAAATGATTCGTGACATTGTCTTGCTGAAACTGCAGGCCGTAGGCCTTCGCGGTGCCATCGACCTGATGCCCGATGAACTGTCCGGTGGCATGAAGCGCCGTGTGGCCCTGGCGCGTGCCATCGCCCTCGACCCGCAAATCCTCATGTATGACGAGCCTTTTGTCGGCCAGGACCCCATTGCCATGGGGGTGTTAGTACGTCTTATCCGCTTGCTCAACGATGCTTTGGGCATTACCAGCATCGTGGTCTCCCATGATCTTGCAGAAACCGCGAGCATTGCCGATTACCTTTATGTAGTCGGCGATGGCCAGGTGCTGGGGCAGGGCACACCGCAAGAGCTGATGAACGCCGATAACCCGCGCATTCGCCAGTTCATGACCGGCGATCCCGATGGCCCGGTGCCTTTTCACTTTCCGGCAGCGGACTACCGCTCAGATCTTCTGGGGAAGCGCTGATGCGCAAGACATCTCTCATCGAGAAGGTTCGCCTTTTCGGTCGCTCGGGCATCGACATTGTCGAGGTTCTGGGCCGTTCGACGATTTTCCTGTTCCACGCCCTGCTCGGTCGCGGCGGCATTGGCGGCGGCTTTGGCCTGCTGGTCAAGCAGCTGCATTCGGTAGGTGTCATGTCCCTGGTGATCATCGTGGTCTCCGGCGTGTTCATTGGCATGGTGCTGGCATTGCAGGGCTTCAATATCCTCTCCAGCTACGGTTCGGAGCAGGCGGTCGGGCAGATGGTCGCCCTGACGCTGTTGCGTGAACTGGGGCCGGTGGTCACCGCTTTGCTGTTCGCCGGGCGCGCGGGTTCCGCGTTGACTGCCGAAATCGGCAACATGAAATCCACCGAGCAGCTGTCCAGCCTGGAAATGATCGGCGTGGACCCGCTCAAGTACATTGTTGCCCCGCGCCTGTGGGCTGGCTTCATTTCCCTGCCATTGCTGGCGATGATCTTCAGCGTGGTCGGTATCTGGGGCGGTTCGTGGGTGGCAGTGGACTGGCTGGGCGTCTACGACGGCTCCTACTGGGCCAACATGCAAAACAGCGTGACGTTCACGGGCGACGTGCTCAACGGCGTCATAAAGAGCATCGTCTTCGCCTTTGTTGTCACCTGGATCGCCGTATTCCAAGGCTACGACTGTGAGCCCACCTCAGAAGGGATCAGTCGCGCCACCACCAAGACCGTTGTGTACGCCTCGCTGGCGGTACTGGGCCTTGACTTCATTTTGACCGCCTTGATGTTTGGAGATTTCTGATGCAAAACCGCACTGTGGAAATCGGTGTCGGCCTTTTCTTGCTGGCTGGCATCCTGGCTTTACTGTTGTTGGCCCTGCGAGTCAGCGGTCTTTCGGCCAGCCCCACCGCCGATACTTATAAACTTTACGCGTACTTCGACAATATCGCCGGTTTGACTGTCAGAGCTAAAGTGACCATGGCCGGTGTAACCATCGGCAAGGTCACGGCAATCGATCTGGACCGCGACAGCTTCACCGGCCGGGTGACGATGCAGTTGGACAAGAAGGTAGATAATCTGCCGACCGACTCCACTGCATCTATCCTCACTGCTGGTCTGCTGGGCGAGAAGTACATCGGTGTCAGCGTGGGCGGGGAAACAGCCCTGCTCAAGGATGGCTCGACAATCCACGACACACAGTCGTCGTTGGTACTTGAAGACCTGATCGGTAAATTCCTGCTCAATACGGTCAATAAAGACGCCAAATGAGGAATTCGTACATGATCTCTACCTTGCGACGTGGCCTTCTGGTACTGCTTGCAGCGCTGCCGTTGATGGCCAACGCAGCAGGTTCTGCGCACGATCTGGTGCAGGACACTACTAACAAGATGTTGGCTGACCTGTCGGCCAACAAGGAAAAGTACAAGCAGGACCCGAGTCAGTTCTATAACGCACTCAACACCATTGTTGGCCCGGTGGTCGACGCTGAAGGCATTTCCCGCAGCATCATGACGGTCAAGTATTCGCGCAAGGCTACCCCGGCGCAGATGCAGACCTTCCAGGAAAACTTCAAGAAAGGCCTGTTCCAGTTCTACGGTAACGCACTGCTCGAGTACAACAACCAGGGCATTACCGTAGCTCCCGCCGGCGATGAGTCGGGTGATCGCACCAGCGTCAACATGAGCGTCAAGGGCAACAATGGTGCTGTCTACCCTGTGCAGTACACGCTGGAGAAGGTCAACGGCGAGTGGAAGCTGCGTAACGTGATCATCAACGGCATCAACATCGGCAAGCTGTTCCGTGACCAGTTCGCCGACGCCATGCAGCGTAATGGCAACGATCTGGACAAAACCATCAATGGTTGGGCCGGTGAAGTCGCCAAGGCCAAGGAAGAAACCGATAAAGCTGCCGGGAAGCCTGCGCAATGACCGAGTCGGCTGTTCGTCTAGGCGATGCCGGCGAGCTGTTCATCAGTGGCGTGCTCGACTACCGCTCCGGGCCTGACCTGCGCAAGCAAGGCCAGGCCTTGATCAAGACCAGCACTGCCCCTGAGGTGGTGCTGGATTGTTCGGCTGTGACCAAGTCCAGCAGCGTCGGCTTATCGTTGTTGCTGTGCTTCATGCGTGATGCCGAAGCGGCCAAAAAGCCCGTCAGCATCCGTGCTATGCCCGAAGACATGCGTGAAATTGCCGAAGTTTCCGGTCTGACCGAGTTGCTGGCGCACCCTTAATACACATTATTAAAGAGGCCCCCCGTCAGAGTCCTGCTATGCGGGGTTCGCAGGCGCGGGGCTTTTTTGTATGATGTGCGACCCGCGCGCACTGGGCGCCGATAGAGGTTGAGCATGCAGGCCCTAGAAGTTAAGCGCTTTCTTGAAGGAAAGCTGCCGGAAACGACCGTAGAAGTTGAAGGCGAAGGCTGCAACTTCCAGCTGAACGTGATTAGCGATGAACTGGCGGCACTCAGCCCGGTCAAGCGTCAGCAGCAGATCTATGCCCATTTGAACCCGTGGATCACCGATGGCAGCATCCATGCGGTCACTATGAAATTTTTCAGCCGCGCGGCCTGGGCCGAGCGCACCTGAGCCCCCAAGGCGTCGAGATTCTTATGGATAAATTGATTATTACCGGCGGTGCCCGCCTTGATGGCGAGATTCGCATCTCCGGTGCAAAAAACTCCGCCTTGCCGATCCTGGCAGCGACCCTGCTGTGCGATGGCCCGGTTACCGTGGCCAACCTGCCGCACCTGCACGACATCACCACCATGATCGAGCTGTTCGGTCGCATGGGTATCGAGCCGGTGATCGACGAGAAATTGGCCGTCGAAATCGACCCGCGCACCATCAAGACCCTGATCGCCCCGTACGAGCTGGTGAAAACCATGCGCGCGTCGATCCTGGTGCTGGGCCCGATGGTCGCCCGTTTCGGCGAAGCCGAAGTCGCATTGCCTGGCGGTTGCGCCATCGGCTCGCGTCCGGTTGACCTGCATATCCGTGGCCTTGAAGCCATGGGCGCGACCATCGACGTCGAAGGCGGCTACATCAAGGCCAAAGCGCCGGAAGGCGGCCTGCGTGGCGCCAACTTCTTCTTTGATACCGTCAGCGTGACCGGTACCGAGAACATCATGATGGCCGCTGCCCTGGCCAACGGCCGCAGCGTCCTGCAAAACGCCGCGCGCGAGCCGGAAGTAGTCGACCTGGCCAACTTCCTGATCGCCATGGGTGCCAACATCACCGGCGCCGGCACCGACACTATTACCATCGACGGTGTGAAACGCCTGCACCCGGCCACCTACAAAGTGATGCCGGACCGCATCGAGACCGGTACCTACCTGGTTGCTGCTGCCGTCACCGGTGGTCGCGTCAAGGTCAAGGACACCGATCCGACCATCCTGGAAGCGGTCCTGGAAAAGTTGCGCGAAGCCGGTGCCGAAATCACTACCGGCGAAGACTGGATCGAGCTGAACATGCACGGCAAGCGTCCTAAAGCCGTCAACGTGCGTACCGCTCCCTATCCAGCGTTCCCGACCGACATGCAAGCGCAGTTCATCTCCCTGAACGCGATTGCCGAAGGCACCGGTGCCGTGATCGAGACCATCTTCGAAAACCGCTTCATGCACGTGTACGAACTGCACCGCATGGGCGCGAAGATCCAGGTCGAAGGCAACACCGCCATCGTGACCGGCACCGAGAAACTCAAGGGCGCGCCAGTCATGGCGACCGACCTGCGGGCCTCGGCCAGCCTGGTGATCTCGGCGCTGATCGCCGAAGGCGACACCCTGATCGACCGCATCTACCACATAGACCGTGGCTACGAGTGCATCGAAGAAAAACTGCAGATGCTCGGCGCCAAAATCCGTCGCGTACCGGGCTAGTCCCGCCGCTGATGTAGTGAGCGGGCTTCTTGTGGTGAGCGGGCTTGCCCCGCGCTGGGCTGCGAAGCGGCCCTAAAGTCTGGGGAACGCTGCGCACTCCAGCGCGGGGCAAGCCCGCTCACTACTAGAGGCTTGCTGTAAATTTGTTCAAAATCGAGGCTGTAATGGCCTCGAGCTGTGTCTGGCGCCGATTGCGACCGGACAGCAATAGCCTGATGAAGGACTGACGCTTCCATGTTGACCATCGCACTGTCCAAGGGCCGCATCCTTGACGACACATTGCCGCTTCTGGCTGAAGCGGGCATCGTGCCGACCGAGAATCCGGACAAGAGCCGCAAGCTGATCATCCCCACGACCCAGGACGACGTGCGCCTGTTGATCGTGCGGGCTACCGACGTGCCGACCTACGTTGAACATGGCGCGGCCGACCTCGGTGTTGCCGGTAAAGACGTGCTGATGGAATACGGCGGCCAGGGCCTATACGAGCCATTGGACCTGCGGATTGCCCTGTGCAAGCTGATGACTGCCGGCCGTGTCGGTGATGTCGAGCCCAAGGGCCGCTTGCGTGTGGCGACCAAGTTCGTCAACGTCGCCAAGCGTTACTACGCCGAACAAGGTCGCCAAGTCGACATCATCAAGCTCTACGGCTCGATGGAGCTGGCGCCGCTGATCGGCCTGGCTGACAAGATCATCGACGTGGTCGACACCGGTAACACCCTGCGTGCCAACGGTCTTGAGCCGCAAGAATTCATTGCCGACATCAGCTCCCGCCTGATCGTCAACAAAGCTTCGATGAAGATGCAGCATGCCCGTATCCAGGCGTTGATCGACACCCTGCGCACGGCAGTGGAGTCGCGACACCGCGGTTGACTTACCCGCGTAGCCGGAAGGCTGCGCCCGTCTATCCGCCTCATAGCCAGAATTCTCAGGTGCCCAAGCGGAAACGACTGCTAGTTTAGGGCGCCTGAGTTTTTGCCAATTCTATTGAGGCCCTCGCTATGACCACGTCCACTGCAATTGCCCGACTCAACGCTGCCGACCCGGATTTCGCCCATCATCTGGATCATCTGCTGAGCTGGGAAAGCGTGTCCGACGATTCGGTCAACCAGCGGGTGCTCGACATCATCAAGGCCGTGCGCGAGCGCGGTGATGCGGCGCTGGTGGACTTCACCCGCCAGTTCGACGGCCTGGACGTCAAGTCCATGGCTGACCTGATCCTGCCCCGCGAACGCCTGGAATTGGCCCTGACGCGCATTACTGCACCTCAGCGCGAAGCCCTGGAAGTGGCGGCGGCGCGCGTGCGCAGCTACCACGAAAAACAGAAACAGGACTCCTGGAGCTACACCGAGGCCGACGGCACGGTGCTGGGCCAGAAGGTCACCCCACTCGACCGCGCTGGCCTGTACGTGCCGGGCGGCAAGGCGTCGTACCCGTCGTCGGTGTTGATGAACGCGATCCCGGCCAAAGTGGCGGGCGTGACCGAAGTGGTCATGGTCGTGCCGACCCCGCGCGGTGAAATCAACGAGCTGGTGCTGGCTGCGGCCTGCATCGCCGGTGTGGATCGCGTGTTTACCATCGGCGGCGCCCAAGCCGTTGCCGCCCTGGCGTATGGCACTGAAAGCGTGCCGAAAGTCGACAAAGTGGTCGGTCCGGGCAATATCTATGTCGCCACCGCCAAACGCCACGTATTTGGCCAGGTGGGCATCGACATGATCGCCGGCCCTTCGGAAATCCTGGTGGTATGCGACGGCCAGACCGACCCGGACTGGATCGCCATGGACCTGTTCTCTCAGGCCGAGCATGACGAAGACGCCCAGGCGATCCTGGTCAGCCCGGACGCCGAGTTCCTCGACAAGGTCGCGGCCAGCATCAATAAGCTGCTGCCGACCATGGACCGCGCCGAGATCATCGAGAAGTCGATCAATGGCCGTGGCGCGTTGATCCTGGTGCGCGATATGGAGCAGGCCATCGAAGTGGCCAACCGTATCGCCCCGGAGCATTTGGAGCTGTCGGTGGCCGACCCACAAGCCTGGCTGCCGTCGATTCGCCACGCCGGTGCGATCTTCATGGGCCGCCACACCAGCGAAGCCCTGGGCGACTACTGCGCGGGCCCGAACCACGTGCTGCCGACCTCCGGCACTGCGCGGTTCTCGTCGCCACTGGGGGTGTATGACTTCCAGAAGCGTTCGTCGATCATCTTCTGCTCGCCCCAGGGCGCTTCCGAACTGGGCAAGACTGCTTCGGTGCTGGCCCGTGGTGAATCCCTGAGTGCCCACGCCCGCAGCGCCGAATACCGCATCCTTGAAGAGAAGGGGAACTGAGACATGAGCAAATTCTGGAGCCCTTTCGTCAAGGACCTCGTGCCTTACGTGCCCGGCGAACAACCCAAGCTGACCAAGCTGGTCAAGCTCAACACCAATGAAAACCCCTACGGGCCATCGCCCAAGGCCTTGGCAGCGATGCAGGCCGAGTTGAACGACAACCTGCGCCTGTACCCGGACCCCAACAGCGACCTGCTCAAGCAGGCGGTGGCCAAGTATTACGGGATCGACGCCGGCAAAGTGTTCCTTGGCAACGGTTCCGACGAAGTCCTCGCGCACATCTTCCACGGCCTGTTCCAGCACGATCTGCCGTTGCTGTTCCCGGATATCAGCTACAGCTTCTATCCGGTTTACTGCGGGCTCTATGGCATCAAGTCGGCCCCGGTGCCGCTGGACGAACAGTTCCAGATTCGCGTGGCGGACTACGCCAAGCCGAACGGCGGGATCATCTTCCCCAACCCGAACGCGCCCACCGGCTGCGTGCTGGCGCTGGACGCCGTGGAGCAGATCCTCAAGGCCAGCCCGGACTCGGTGGTGGTGGTCGATGAAGCCTATATCGACTTCGGCGGTGAAACTGCCATCAGCCTGGTGGACCGCTACCCGAACCTGCTGGTAACCCAGACCCTGTCCAAATCGCGCTCACTGGCTGGTTTGCGCGTGGGCCTGGCCGTGGGTCACCCGGACCTGATCGAAGCGCTGGAGCGGGTCAAGAACAGCTTCAACTCCTACCCGCTGGATCGCCTGGCGATTGTCGGCGCAGCGGCGGCGTTCGAGGACCGTGAGCACTTCGAGAAGACCTGCCGATTGGTTGTCGATAGCCGTAACAAGCTAGTCGCCCAATTGGAGGAGAAGGGGTTTGAGGTGTTGCCGTCGGCAGCGAACTTCATTTTTGCCCGTCACCCCCAGCATGACGCGGCGGGCCTGGCGGCCAAGTTGCGTGAGCAAGGGGTGATTGTTCGTCACTTCAAGCAGGAGCGGATTGCCCAGTTCCTGCGGATCAGCATTGGTACGCCGGAGCAGAACCAGACGCTGATTGATGGGCTCGGTGAGATCTAGGCGTTAGACCTTTATTGGCTTGACGGGCCTCATCGCGGGCAAGCCCGGCTCCCACATTGGAATGCATTTCCCTGTGGGAGCCGGGCTTGCCCGCGATGAGGCCATCAGCAACACTGCATCGTTACAGCAACGGCTCATCCGGCTTCTTGTTCTTCCAGCCATCATTGCCCGGCAGCAACAGGTTCAACCCAATCGCCACCACCGCGCACAGGGCAATGCCCTTGAGGCCGAAGTCATCCGGGCCGGTGCCGGTACCGACCAGCACACCGCCAATCCCGAACACCAGGGTCACTGACACAATCACCAGGTTGCGAGCTTCGCCCAGGTCGATCTTGTGGCGGATCAGCGTGTTCATCCCCACCGCGGCAATCGAGCCGAACAGCAGGCACAGGATCCCGCCCATCACCGGTACCGGGATGCTCTGCAGCAATGCGCCGAACTTACCGATAAACGCCAGGCTGATAGCAAACACTGCCGCCCAGGTCATGATTTTCGGGTTGTAGTTCTTGGTCAGCATCACCGCGCCGGTCACTTCGGCGTAGGTGGTGTTCGGCGGGCCGCCAAACAGGCCGGCAGCCGTGGTGGCAATGCCGTCGCCCAACAGGGTGCGGTGCAGGCCTGGCTTCTTCAGGTAGTCGCGACCGGTCACGCTGCCCACCGCAATCACACCACCGATATGTTCGATCGCCGGGGCCAGGGCCACCGGGACGATAAACAGGATCGCTTGCCAGTTGAATTCCGGCGCGGTGAAGTGGGGCAGGGCAAACCAGGGGGCGGCGGCGATCTTCGCCGTGTCGACCACGCCAAAGTAGAACGACATGGCAAAGCCCACCAGCACACCGGAGATGATCGGCACCAGGCGGAAAATCCCCTTGCCGAACACCGCCACGATCAAGGTGGTCAGCAGCGCTGGCATCGAGATCATCATCGCCGTCTGGTAATGGATCAGCTCGGTGCCGTCACCGGCTTTACCCATCGCCATGTTGGCGGCGATCGGTGCCATGGCCAGGCCGATGGAGATAATCACCGGCCCGATCACCACGGGCGGCAGCAGCCGGTCGATAAACCCGGTGCCTTTGATCTTCACGGCCAGGCCCAGGAAGGTATAAACGAAGCCGGCGGCCATCACCCCGCCCATGGTCGCCGCGAGGCCGAACTGGCCCTTGGCGAGAATGATCGGGGTGATGAAGGCAAAGCTCGACGCCAGGAAGACCGGCACCTGCCGCCCTGTCACCACCTGGAACAGCAACGTGCCCAGGCCCGCGGTGAACAGTGCGACGTTTGGATCAAGACCTGTGATCAGCGGCATCAACACCAGCGCGCCAAATGCTACGAAGAGCATTTGTGCGCCAGACAGGATCTGGCGCCAAAGCGGGTCGTTGAATTCATCCTGCATGCTCACGCGTCCTTCTGCTTGGTGCCGAAGATCTTGTCACCGGCATCGCCCAGGCCTGGGATGATGTAGCCGTGTTCGTTCAGGCGCTCATCGATGGACGCGGTGTAGATCTGCACGTCCGGGTGGGCCTTCTCGACGGCCGCAATGCCTTCGGGCGCAGCGACGAGAACCATGGCGCGGATGTCCCGGCAACCGGCTTTTTTCAGCAGGTCGATGGTGGCAACCATGGAACTGCCGGTAGCCAGCATCGGGTCGATGATCATCGCCAGGCGCTCGTTGATTTCCGGAACGAGTTTTTCCAGGTAGGTGTGGGCTTCCAGCGTCTCTTCGTTGCGGGCTACGCCTACGGCGCTGACCTTGGCGCCGGGGATCAGGCTGAGGACGCCTTCAAGCATGCCGATACCGGCGCGCAGGATCGGGACCACGGTGATTTTCTTACCAGCGATTTTTTCTACCTGGACGGGACCGGCCCAACCGGGGATCTCGTAGGTTTCCAGGGGTAAATCCTTGGTGGCTTCGTAAGTGAGCAACGCTCCGACTTCCTGAGCAAGCTCACGGAAGTTCTTCGTGCTAATGTCGGCGCGGCGCATAAGGCCGAGCTTGTGTCGGATCAGCGGATGGCGGATCTCGCGAGTGGGCATGGGAAAGGCTCCGGCGGCGGGCAAAAAAACCGGCCTAGATTAATCTATCCGAGGGTGTTGTCCTATAGACATCTAGTACGTTAGTCCATTAAGGCTTGCTCGGAGCGCACGAGAAGCGTACCTTCGCCCGCTTTTCTTGCCACAGCACCCCCTTGGAGAGCGCCATGTCCGCTGATCTCGAGCATATCCGTCAAATCATGCGCGAGGCTGACTGCCTGTACACCGAAGCGCAAGTCGAAGAAGCGATCGCCAAGGTCGGCGCACACATCACCCGCGAAATGGCCGACACCAACCCGGTGGTCTTCTGCGTGATGAACGGTGGCCTGATCTTCGCTGGCAAATTGCTGACCCACCTGCAATTCCCGCTGGAAGCGTCCTACCTGCACGCCACCCGTTATCGCAACGAAACCAGCGGCGGCGACCTGTTCTGGAAAGCCAAGCCGGAAGTCTCGTTCATCGACCGCGACGTGCTGATCATTGATGACATCCTCGACGAAGGTCACACCCTGGGCGCAATCATCGACTTCTGCAAACACGCCGGCGCGCGCAAAGTGCACACCGCCGTGCTGATCGACAAAGACCACAACCGCAAGGCGCGCCCGGACTTGAAGGCCGATTACGTCGGCCTGCCGTGCATCGACCGCTACATCTTCGGTTACGGCATGGACTACAAAGGCTACTGGCGCAACGCCAATGGGATCTTCGCCGTCAAAGGAATGTAAGCATGGCCCGCTTTCTTGATCAGACGCTGTTTGCCGAACTGGCCGAGAAAGCGGCCGCCAGCCCTCGTGGCCGACACCACCACAACTTTCATCAGATGGAAGAACCCTGCCATCGCCTGGCGGTGGGCCTGCAACCGGACACCTATGTGCCGCCTCATCGGCACTTGAGTGCGGACAAGGCGGAAACCTTGCTGGTGCTGCAGGGCCGTTTGGGGGTGCTGGTGTTCAGCGAAACCGGCGAGGTGCTCGCCAAGCGCGTCATGCAGGCGGGCGGTGAGTGCGCGGGTGTCGACCTGCCGCCGGGCGTGTTCCATGGCCTGGTGGTGCTGGAGCCCGACACGGTGATGTTCGAGTGCAAGGCCGGCCCTTATCGTCCGGTGGGCGAGGGCGAACTGGCCGACTGGGCACCCCGAAGGTGACGCTGGCGTGGCCGAGTATCAACGCTGGATGCTTGCCCAGTTCGATTGAGCTACAGTGCTGGGCCCACCTTGCCGGAGCGGCCCATGAGCCTGTTGATACGCACCTGCGCCGCCCTGGCGTTGACCCTCAGTTTGCCCCTGGCCGCGGCGCCTGCGCCGATGCACAGCCAGTTCTTGCCCTCGGATGACCTGAGCCTGCGCGCCGACGCGCCGGACCAGCAGCAACTGCTGCAAGTCACTGAGTACGCGGTGGTGGTGGGCAACCAGCGCCAATCCAGCCAGCAACCGATCCCGGTGACTTCGCCGCTGATGATTCGCCTCAAGGGCAAGTCCCTCAACAAGGGAGCGACGATCAGCCAAGTGGTGCTCAATTTTGATGCTGAAAGCAAAAGCCTGAAAAAGCCCGCTTACGATGACAAGAGCAAGACACTGACCTTGTCGTACCCGGTGGCCCAGTACCGCGTGATTGTCGACTTGCTGCGCAATGACACGGTGTATGTGCAGTTCCTCAGTTATGCCAACGGGCATATCTGGGCGGATTTGCATACCGGAGCCGTTCGCGCGAAGTAGTCAGGCGCCACAGATTCCGCTATGTCGATGCAATTCACATAAGTGTTTGGTTGTTTTCGAAGGTGGTGTCTGGCAGGTAGACTTCAAGCCCCGTGTAAATGTCTGCAGGCTGGAGTCGGTAATGCGTAAAGATAAGAAACAGGTGATTGGTGACGAGATCGGCGACGATCAGATCAAGTTGTTCCTGGACTTCGAGCCGGTCGACGCCACTTCACCGTCCCTGCACAAACTGATCAAGGCCTACCGTGGCCTGCGTATCGACGACTTCGAACGGTTCCTGGGCTTCTTCAAGGAAGCCGGCCTGGACCTCGACGGCAAGGATGATCATGGCCAGACCTTCGTCGATCTGATCAAGGACCAGCGTAATGCCGCCGAGTACATCGAGCTGATTGATAACGCCCGCGGCTGATTATCCGAGACACACAAAAACGCCCCGTTCTCATCACGAGAGCGGGGCGTTTTTTATGGCGTCACGACCTCAAGCGTAGCTTTCGGTCTCGGCGGCAGGTGCCACCAGCTCAAGGCTGATGTTGTTCTGCGTGTTGATCTTGCGATACAGCTCGGCATCCGTCTCCAGGACTTTCTCACGTGCCGGGAAGATCTCCTGCAACTTGGTCGCCCATTCGCCTGCCGTTTTCTGCGGGAAGCAACGCTCGATCAGTTCCAGCATGATCGAAACCGTCACCGAAGCACCTGGGGATGCACCCAGGAGCGCCGCCAGCGAACCATCCTTGGCCGCGACCAGCTCGGTACCGAATTGCAGCACGCCGCCTTTCTTCGGGTCTTTCTTGATGATCTGCACCCGTTGACCGGCCACTTCCAGGCGCCAGTCTTCGGCTTTCGCCTCAGGGTAGAAGCGGCGTAGGGATTCCAGGCGCTGCTCCATGGATTGGCGCACTTCGCTGACCAGGTACTTGGTCAGGTCCATGTTGTCGCGCGCCACGGCCAGCATCGGGCCGATGTTGCCGGCACGAATCGACAGGGGCAGGTCGAGGAACGAACCGTGCTTGAGGAACTTGGTGGTGAAACCGGCGTATGGCCCGAACAGCAGGGACTTCTTGCCATCCACCACACGGGTGTCCAGGTGCGGCACGGACATCGGTGGCGAACCCACGGCAGCCTGGCTGTAGACCTTGGCCTGGTGGTGCTTGACCACTTCCGGGTTGTCGCAACGCAGCCACTGGCCGCTGACCGGGAAGCCGCCAAAACCTTTGCTTTCCTCGATGCCCGAGGCTTGCAGCAGCGGCAGGGCCGCGCCACCGGCGCCGAGGAACACGAACTTGGCGTCCACTTCACGGCTGTTGCCGCTGTTGACGTCCTTGATGCTCACGGTCCAGCCCGCGCCGTTGCGCTTGAGGCCGGTCACACGCTTGCTGTACTTGACCTGGGCGTCTGCCGAGCTGGTCAGGTGGCTGAGCAGTTGGTTGGTCAGCGCGCCGAAGTTGACGTCCGTGCCGTTCATCACACGGGTGGCTGCGATTTTTTCGTCGAGCGGACGGCCCGGCATCATCAGCGGCATCCACTCGGCCATTTCGTTGCGGTCTTCGGTGTAGTGCATGTCCGAGAACGCGTGATGCTGGCTGAGTGATTCGAAGCGCTTCTTGAGGAAGTCCACGCCTTTTTCGCCCTGCACGAAGCTCAGGTGCGGCACCGGGCTGATAAAGGACTTGGACGAGCCAAAGGTGCCCTTTTTGGTCAGGTACGCCCAGAACTGCTTCGACACCTCGAACTGGGTGTTGATGTGCACGGCTTTCTTGATGTCGATGGAGCCATCGGCAGCCTGCGGTGTGTAGTTCAGCTCACACAGGCCGGCGTGGCCGGTACCGGCGTTGTTCCACGGGTTGGAACTTTCCGCGGCACCCGAATCCATCAGCTCAACGACTTCCAGCTTGAGGCCGGGGTCGAGCTCTTTGAGCAGTACGGCCAGGGTGGCACTCATGATGCCGGCCCCTACCAGTACTACGTCGACTGCTTCGTTATGCGCCATTTAACGCGTCTCCAAAATCTGCAGCACCAAATTGACGGCATGGCTGCCAGGAGTGACGGGGCGGTTCACGTGTTGCCCCAGGTTACCCATGGCCAGGATCGCCATGTCCGATTCGCAATTCTTTGCAACTTCAGCGCACGCTTCCTGCCGGGCTAATCTGCCTATGAACGCATTCATGGGCGCCTGTGGCAATTCGACTTATGGTCAAAGCGTGCGACTCGTGCAACCAATCCGTAGCGGACAGGCTCAAGCTCCGGTTTTTGAGGCGTGCTCGGTCCTGTGTGGTTGGGCTGTTCCAGACGCTGATGGTGCTTGTACAAACGCCAAACTATTCATTTGCTCGCCACACTCTTGTGAAGTTGTGAAAACCCGTTTTTTCACGCTCTTTTGAAGACGTGAACCTCAAAAAAGGGCTGCCCCAGCCTGGCACCTGGCCCGGATACCTTGCCGACACGCGGCAAAACGGGCAAACAACTCAAGTGGCCGAGCGCAATGGCAGCTCTGGCAGATTCGGTAAAGGCGGAGGGTTTGCAGGGAAAACAGCAAGCACGCCAGCTTCACTCGATCTGTGTGGGCGGCTCTCTGTGGGCGATTCTTGGGCTAATGCCGAGGCATTAACGATGCTGCGAGGCCCGATCAGGAGACGTCCTTATAATCGGGGGGAGATTGTAGCGAAGAACGCCAGGGAAATGGGCGTGTTTTATGACTTTTATTAGGTGTTCGGTCAGGCGGCCAACGGCTGGTGGCGGGACGACCGCGCAGGACGCGGGCTGACGCGGGCCCGGGCAGGCAACGGGTGGTGCATCCAGCTCAGGCGGATTTCATCGATTTCCACCCAGCCGTCGCCAACTGGAGGCTGGCTGCACTCTTTGAACGCCTGGCAACGCCCCTGTGCATCGAGCAGGGCGAACTGGCGAAGGGCGGTCTTGCGCGTGAACAGTGACCAGAGAAAATGCATGGCGATCAACCTCCTGAGATTGGGGCCAAGCATGCCTGCCCGGGATGACGAGCCCATGTAACGGGTGTGACATATCGGTGACATCGAACCGCGTTCCAGGCAAGGGGTCACAGGTTGTAACTGATGCTAGTTCCCGGCAGTGGCGCCCCGCTATACTGCCGGCCTGTCGGTACCTGATTTCTGGAGAGAAGAGCATGTTGCAACGCCTGTTGTTCGGTTTGATCACTGTGACCAGTTTGACCCTGGTTGGCTGCGCCAACAGCCCGCAACAACTGACCCCGGAACCGAAGATCACCACGCAGCTGGCGCCAGTGGGCCACGGCCAGCCGGTGTCGGTACGGGTGGTGGATGGTCGTCCATCGCCGACGCTCGGCTCGCGCGGTGGCCTGTACCCGGAAACCGCCCTGGTGTCGGTGAACGCTCAAGACGTGCTGCCCAAGCTGCAGGCCCAGGCCGAAGCCGCCGTGCGCCTGCTGGGCTTTACCCCAAGCCCCAACGCCCCGGGCGCTCCGCAGTTGACGATCACCCTGGCCGAATTGAAGTATCAGTCGCCTAAAGACGGCCTGTACGTGACCGAAGCGTCCATCGGCGCGACCTTCAAGTCCGACGTCAGCGCCGGCACCCGTCGCTACAGCGGTCGCTACGGCGCGTCCCTGAACCAGCGTTTCGGTATGTCGCCGAACCAGGAGACCAACACCAAGCTGGTCAGCGACGTCCTGAGCGACGCCTTGACCCGTCTGTTCAAGGACCCAAGCATCGGTTCGCTGCTCAGCGCGCAATAACCGATCCGATAAAAAACCGGGCTCAATGATGAGCCCGGTTTTTTTTCGCCTTCAGTTTCATGCGGCAGTGTCGATACAGAAATCCAGCAGGCTTACCCCCGTCAACAGATCGGCCTCCGGCAGGTCCGCATGCTGGTGCCCGCCAAGGGCGCAATACACCAGCCAGTGGCGGTCCTGGACGTTGAACGCCAGGCCGCCGATCAGTGCCTCTTGCTCATCGCTCTGGGCGATCAGGTACAACCGATCCTGGTTTTGCGCGTGCAGCATGACAAGCTCCTAAGCGTCGAAGGGCAACAGAGTGGCTTGTTAAGGTGACGTTCAGGTGACGGTGTAAATTACTGGATACATTAACCGTCCATGGGGGAGGGAGCATTAGCGGCGCCGGAGGCCACTATCGTTCAGGTTTGTATCTGAACTGATACCAAGACACTGTTTTACCGAGGTTTGCGATGGCGCTGCCCGCACTATTGATCAATGTTGTGGCTTTATTGGTGGCCTGCCCGGGTGCGGCGCTGCTGTTTATCACCCGCCTGCGCGAACAGCGCGCGATGGCCGAGTTGACCGCGCAAAGCGAAGACCGGGCAATCGACCAACCAATGTTGTTTCTGGATGTGCGCACCGAACGGGCGCATCGTCTGGCTTACCGCATCGGGTTCGCCTGCCTGGGGCTGGCGATGGCCATTTCCTGGCTCAGCACCCACCTCTAAAAATGCCACAACACAAATGTGTGTGGGCTTGCTCGCGAATGCGGTGTATCAGTCAGTCATGTATCGAATGACATTCCGCATTCGCGAGCAAGCCCGCTCCCACATTTTGATCAGTGTTTACAAAGGTATTCCGGCTTTAACTCGATATTGATTACGCACCGGGGTTGCATATTGCACCACCAGGAATGGCCGGTGCTCGGCCGGGCATTCGTTCAGGCGGCGCTCCCATTCAGCCTTGGCCTTGGCCAGTTCGTCCGCCGGGAACACTTCGGCTGCCGTCGGCACCTGCAATTGCGGGTCGGCGTCGCTCCATTGCTGGTACGCCAGGTAGTGCACCGGGAACAACCGGTAACCGCCGAGAATCTGCCGGTCCATTTCCACCGCCAGCAGCTTGGTGTCTTCGAAGCGCTCGGTAATCGGCGGCGCGAAGTTGATGTGCACCCGGCCTTTGTAGCCCGTGATGCCCAGGGCGATGCTGACATCATCCTCGCCCGGTGCCTTGCTGTAGGTGCCGGTGGTTGCGCGGATGTACAACTCGCGTGCCTTGGCGGTATCGCAGGGGTCGTACTCGTAGCTGATCGACACGGGCGTCAGGTTCAGCGACTGGATCACCTCGGCAAACGGCTCGTCCTTGCGGCTGACATGGAACATCTTGAGGATCGCTGATTCGGTGCGATCATCCCCATCCTTGGCGCGGCCTTCGGCCTGGGCGATCCAGATCGACGCCCCGTCGTTGCGGATCGAATGGTTGATATAGGCCGACAGCAGGTTGAATGCCGCCATCTTTTCCTTTCGCCCGGTGATCGAGCGGTGCACGATAAAACTCTTGTTCAGGCGCATCAGGTCGCTGACGAACGGCTTTTGCAGCAGGTTGTCGCCAATGGCGATGCGCGGCGTCGGCAGGCCGGCGTGGTACACGGCGTAGTTGACGAAGGCCGGGTCCATCACGATATCGCGGTGGTTGGCCAGGAACAGGTAGGCGGTGCCGGACTTGAGCTGCTCGACGCCGGTGTAGGTCACACCGTCGGTCGCGCGGTCAATGGTGTGGTCGACGTAATACTCGACTTTGTCCTGCAGCGTGGCCACGGTGGTGACGCCGGCGAATTCACGGCGCAATTTGCGGGCGATCATCGGCTTGAGCAGCCAGCCCAGGGCGCCGGCAAAGCGCGGGAAGCGGAAGTGGGTCAGGATGTCCAGAAAGGCCTTGTCACTAAACAGACGTGCCAGCACTGCCGGGACTTCGCTGTCGTTGTAAGGTCGGATGGTATCGAATTCGCCCATCATGCTCTCTTGTTAGAAACGGCTAGGGTAAGTAAAGGAAATACCAGGGCGCGGCGCGAGTAATGGGCTCGGCCGAACGATAACCCTGTAAATAGACCGGCGATTATACGCACAAGTCACCTTGGAGGCTGCGATGCTGGAAAATGCGACGTACGATTGTCCTTATTGCGGTGAAGAGGTCGAGACAACCGTGGATTTGTCTGGCGGTGACCAGACTTATATCGAGGACTGCCAAGTCTGTTGCCGGCCGATCACTTTCGATCTGCAGGTGCATGGGGATGAGTGGATGCTCGAAACCCGAAGCGAAAACGAATAACGGATACATCTATGCAGCGAATCTACGAACCGGAA
This sequence comes from Pseudomonas sp. AC112, assembly GCF_979253545.1. Classification (NCBI taxonomy): domain Bacteria; kingdom Pseudomonadati; phylum Pseudomonadota; class Gammaproteobacteria; order Pseudomonadales; family Pseudomonadaceae; genus Pseudomonas; species Pseudomonas sp. AC112. The sequence goes on along the minus strand of NZ_CEEDCM010000001.1, from coordinate 1,204,297 downwards.
AACCTGATGGAAGGCGAGTTGCTGCAGCAGATGCTCGCCAGCGAGGGCATCGAAGCGCACCTGGTGGGCCGCCATTTGCTGGGTGGCACCGGCGAATTGCCGATCTTCGGCCTATTGGGCCTGGAGGTGGACAACGACCGGGCCGTTGACGCCCGCGAGCTGATCACTGCCTATATTGGCGCGCAACCCTTGCCCGGCGACGAACCGGACAGCTTCCCCGACGTGCTGGTCTGTTAGGCTGTCGGTCGGTTTACCCAAGAGTCGTGTTGCCCCATGTGTGGACGTTATGCCCTGTTTCGCTGGACCCCCGCTTTTGCTGCGTTGCCGGGCTTCCCGGCTGACCAGCAGGCCCAGTGGAACATCTCCCCGAATGATTCGGTGCTGATCCAGCGCCTGAGCGACGGCCAGCGCACCCTGGCGCGCGCGCGCTGGGGGCTTACGCCACCCTGGCTCACCGACCTTTCCCGTACGCCCGCCCATGCCCGCGCCGAAACCCTGGCCGAGCAACCGATGTTTCGCGAAGCGTTCCGTCAACGCCGCTGCCTGCTGCCGGCCAATGGGTTCTACGAATGGCGCGGCACCCAGCGCAAACGCCCGTACTGGCTCACGCCGGGGGAGGGCTCCGCGTTGTTTTTTGCCGCGATCTGGGAGGCTTACCCCGTGCAGGAGCAGGTGTGGCTGAGCACGGCGGTGGTGACCCAAGCGGCGCAGGCCCAGCGTCGCCCGCTGATTCTGGATGAGGCCGGGCAGGCAGCCTGGCTCAATCCCGAGACGCCGTTGCATGTATTGCAAGGCCTGCTGGCCAGTGAACCGACCGCGTTGCGCGAGCGGGTTTTGGCCAACATGGTCAATGATCCGAAGCTCAATGGGCCTGAGTGCCTGACGCCGGCGTGAGTCAGTAAGTGTTGGGTTAGGCTGACTGGCCCCGAAGGCGGCTTCAAGCCACCGAAAATCCCTAGACCTTGAACTGATTGATCAACCGGCGCTGCTGCTCCGCCAGCTTGGTCAAGTCCGCGCTGGCCGCGCTGGATTCATCCGCGCCGCCTGCTACTTCATTGGCCACCTGGCCGATATTGATCACGTTGCGATTGATGTCCTCGGCCACCGCGCTCTGTTCTTCGGCCGCACTGGCGATCTGGGTGTTCATGTCGTTGATCACTGACACCGCCTGGGTGATGGTCTCCAGTGCTTCAGCTGCCTTGGCCGCATGCTGCACGCTTTCATCGGTGCGGTTCTGGCTGTCTTCCATCACCCGCACCACATCCCGCGTGCCTTGTTGCAACTGCTGGATCATGGTCTGGATTTCTTCGGTGGCTTTTTGGGTCTTCTGCGCCAGGTTGCGCACTTCGTCAGCCACGACGGCAAAACCACGGCCTTGTTCTCCGGCACGGGCCGCCTCAATGGCTGCGTTCAGCGCCAGCAGGTTGGTCTGTTCCGCGATCCCACGAATCGCGGTAAGGATGGCGTTGATGTTCTCGCTGTCCTTGGCCAGGGTTTGCACCACGCCCACGGCCTTGCCGATTTCCTCGGCCAACGCGCCGATGGAGGTGGAGGTGTCGCGCACAATGCGCATGCCCTGGCTCGCGGCCTGGTCGGCATGGCTGGCGGCTTGCGCGGCCTGGGTGGCGTTGCGCGCAACGTCCTGCGCAGTGGCTGTCATCTCATGCACCGCGGTGGCCACCTGATCGATCTCCACCATCTGCTTATGCACACCCTGGTTGGTACGGATCGCGATGTCGGCGGTGTGTTCCGATGAGTCACTGACCTTCTGCACCGAACTGACCACCTGGGTGATCATGCCTTGCAGCTTGATCAGGAAGGTGTTGAAGCCGGCGGCAATCGCGCCCAGTTCATCGGCGCGGTCGCTGGTCAGGCGTCGCGTCAAGTCGCCTTCGCCCTGGGCGATGTCATTGAGCATGGCCACCATTTGCTTGAGCGGGCGGGCGATGCCGTGACCGACCAGCCAGATCACCAGCAGGCCGATACCGGCGATCAACAGGCCGGCGATGGTCATGCCGAAAATGTCGGTCTTGCGTTGGGCTTCCAGGTCGCTTTGCAGTTTCTGCGAGTCAGCCATCACCGCGCTGAGGGGCAGTTGCAGCATCAGGGTCCAGCGTGCGTCGGTCTGGCCGATAGTGAACGGCAGGAACAACTCGATATGCCCGTGTTCCTTGTCGATGTCGTAGCGTACTTCGCCGACGTTCAGTTGGTTGAGGTTGGTCAGTTCGTTGCTGTCGAGCAGGTCGGTGGCCTTTTCACCGAGTTTGCTGGCGTCCTTGGTGTAGGCCACCAGGCGGCCGTTGCTGGAGATCAGCGCCAGCTCACCGGCACCGTTGTAGAGCTTTTGATCGGCGCTGGTGAGCATGTCCTGGATGAAGTTCACCGACAGATCGGCACCGACGATGCCCTGGAAGCTGCCGTCGATCATGATCGGTTCGATAAACGAAGCGAGCATCACCATGGCATTGCCGACCTTGTAAGGGGCAGGGTCGATGGCGCAGGCCTTTTTGTTTTCCTTGGAGCACAGGTAGTACTCGCTGGCGCGCACACCGGTGGACAAAATGTTCTGGTCGTTGACGTCGGCAAGCTTATCCAAGCCCAGGCTGCCATCTGCGTTGCGGTACCACCACGGCAGGAAACGTCCGTCGGTGCCCATGCCGATAATCGGGCTGTTCACGTAGGCGGCGTCGTTGTGATCGATGGCGTTGGGCTCCCAGCCAATGTAGGCGCCGAGGATCTTCGGGTTGCGCACCACGGTTTCGTGCAGCAGGTTGACCAGTTGCTCGCGACCGACCTGCAGGGCCGGCTCGCCCTTGGCGTCTTTCATGCCGAGCAGGGCGTTGGCGGTGGCCAGGCTCTTGGCGGTCACCAACGGGGCTTCCAGTTCGCGCTGGATCAAGGTGGCCTGGGTTTGCGCCAGGGCGGTCAGGCGCTGCTCGATGATCTGGTCGAATTGCACCTGGGTACGATCCTGCACCATTTCCTGGGTCCGCGCTCCGGCAAACAAGGCGTACAGCACCAGCACCGCGACCACGCTCAGGACAATCGCCCCGGCCAGTGCCGCGACAGAAAATTGGATCGACTTGAATTTCATGAAAACTCCGGGCACAGGGGAGAGAGTCCGCCTTTTTGTATCGGCCACGGGCGAGCTGGGCATGAGGGGGTGTCCTGCAAAAATGTTCGGGGTGTCGCAAATGGAAAGCCCGTCGCCGTTATTGGCGCCGTGGGATGTATCCGAAAATCAGCGGTTAAACGTCTGGTGTATCTGGCGTCGATACAAACGAGCGCCTACGATACGCGCCATGTTTTAAGCGCGTGTTTTCAGGGAGAGGTTCATGAAGAAGTCATTGGCAGTCAGCGGTCTGGTTGCAGCGATGCTGCTGGCCGGGTGTCAGTCGGTCAACACCACCAGCGGCGGCGCCGTTGGGGTCGAGCGCAAGCAGTACATGTTCAGTATGCTGTCGAGCCAGGAAGTCGACCAGATGTATGCCCAGTCCTACCAGCAGACCCTGGGGGAGGCCAGCAGCAAGGGCCAACTGGACAAGACCAGCGCCAACGCCAAGCGCGTGCAGGCCATCGCCAACCGCTTGATCGCCCAGGCGCCGACGTTCCGTGCGGATGCCGCGCAGTGGAAGTGGGAAGTGAACCTGATCAAGAGCGACGAGATGAACGCCAACTGCGGGCCTGGCGGCAAGATCTTCGTGTACAGCGCCTTGATCGACAACCTCAAGCTCACCGATGACGAGCTGGCCGCCGTGATGGGCCATGAAATCGCCCACGCCTTGCGTGAACACGGGCGTGAAGCCATGTCCAAGGCCTACGGGATCGAAATGGCCAAGCAGGGTGCCGGTGCGTTGTTCGGCCTGGGCCAGGACAGCCTGGCATTGGCCGACACCGTGGCCAACTACGGCATGACCTTACCCAACAGCCGCAGCAATGAAAACGAAGCCGACTTGATCGGCCTGGAACTGTCAGCCCGTGCGGGCTACAACCCGAACGCCGCCATTACGCTGTGGAACAAGATGGCCAAGGCTTCGGAAGGCGCGCCGCCGGAGTTCATGAGCACTCACCCGGCGTCCGACAGCCGAATCGCCTCGTTGCAGGCGGCGATTCCGAAGGTGATGCCGCTGTATCAGCAGGCAAAAAAATCCTGAGTTAACGCAGATCAATGTGGGAGCCGGGCTTGCCCGCGATGCAGGCGGCTCGGTCTCTCCGTTGCACCGGGTTGCTGCCATCGCAGGCAAGCCAGCTCCCACAGGGATCGGGTTTGCAGCCTTAGATCCAGCCGCTGCTTTGCATGGCTTTGTACACGGCCACAATCGCCAGGACGAAGAACGCAGTAGCCGCCAGTCGACGAATCAGCGTCAACGGCAGTTTCTCCGCCGCAAAATTCCCCGCCAATACCACCGGCACGTTGGCAATCAGCATGCCCAGGGTCGTCCCGATAATCACCAGCCACAGTTCCGGATACTGCGCCGCCAGCATCACCGTGGCGATCTGGGTCTTGTCACCGATTTCCGCCAGGAAGAACGCAATCAGCGTGGTCAGGAATGGCCCGAATTTGCGTGTGGTGCTGGCTTCGTCATCGTCGAGTTTATCCGGCACCAGGGTCCAGAGCGCCGTGGCACAGAAGCTCGCGGCGAGGATCCAGTGCAACACCGCATCCGAGAAGAAACTGCCGAACCAGGCCCCCACGGCACCGGCCGCCGCATGGTTGGCCAGGGTCGCGGCAACGATGCCGGCGATGATCGGCCAGGGTTTGCGAAAGCGTGCGGCAAGGATGAGCGCGAGCAGTTGCGTCTTGTCGCCGATTTCGGCCAAGGCAACGATTGCGGTAGGAACGAGTAGTGAATCCAGCATCAGGTAAGTTTCCAGGGGCGGGTCGACACGGCTATGACACGTACAGCCTTCCCGCCCCGGGTAAGGTGTGCGTGTCATAGGTCTTGTCAAACCCCGGTCCGTCTGTGCGGACTCCTGGGTCGCATACGCCATGGTCTGCTGACCAAGTATGTTGACGTATGCCGGACGAGCGTGGCGCTCGTGGGAGACTACTCCCCTAGGACGGAGCGGATTCTGCCTAGGCAAAATCCATTCGGCAAGCCTTCTTTTTCAAACGCCCGTCAGCCGCGCTTGGCACGGTAGATACGAAAACCGTTGCCTTCGGCCTTCACCGCACACACGCCCAGATGCTCTTCGATCAAAGGCTGGTACTTCAGGAAGCTGTTGGCGACCAAGCGAAGTTCGCCACCTTTTGCCAGGTGTTTAGCCGCTTTTCGCAGCAGGTTCTCAGTGGCGAAGTAATCGGTATGCACGCCGACATGGAACGGTGGGTTGCTCAAAATCGCGTTCAAACCCATCGGCGCGGCATCGATGCCATCACCGGTCAGCACCTCGGCTTCCAGGCCGTTGGCGGCCAGGGTCAGGCGGCTGCTGGCGGCGGCAAAGGCGTCCACATCCAGCATCGTCACGCTGTTGTGCGGGTAGCGACGTTTGACCGCAGCCCCCAGTACCCCGGCGCCACAACCGAAGTCCAGCAAATGGCCGCTTGGCAGCTTGTCCAGGTGCTCCAGCAACAGCTCGGTGCCGCGATCCAGTCGACCGTGGCTGAACACGCCTGGCAGGCTCACCACCTTCAGCGGGCCTTCGGCCAGCGGTACCTCGAAGACCTGTGCCAGGCTTTCCAGCTCGACCGCTTGCGGCGCGTTGGCCACAGTGACCTGCCACAGCTGGCAGTGCCGCGCGTTGTCGAGCTTGCGGGGCTTGCCGAAAGGGATCATCTGCTTGGCGGCGCTTTCGATGCCGGATTTTTTCTCGCCGACCAGAAACAACTCGGCGCCGGGCAAGCGAGAGGCCACAGCGTTGAGCAGGTAGTCGGTCAGGTCCTTGGACTTGGGCAGGAAGATCACCGCCGCCTCAAAGGCGCGCTCCGGCACGTTTACGCCAAAGTGGCTGCGCTCGGCGAAGCGTGCATCAAGCGCCGCCTGGTCGCCGGCATGCCAGCTCCAACCGTGGGCGTTGGGCAGGCGGCCGAGCAGGTCGTCGGCAGGCAACCCCACCAACAGCAGGTTGCCTTGAAAAAGTTCGGCCTGACGAAGCAGTACTTCACTGCGCGGATCCATGGTCTGCTCCTTGAAAAGGGGCGCAGTTTATCAACTCACAACGCGCAGCGGGGCGCCGCTGAAAAAGCCCCGGGCGTTTTCCGCCAGTTGGCCGACGATGCGTTGGCGCGCTTCGCGACTGCCCCAGGCATTGTGTGGCGTGACGAGCAGGCGGGGGATATCGCCGGCCAGCAGCGGGTTGCCGTTGACCGGCGGCTCCACGCTCAGCACATCGGTGGCCGCACCGCCCAGATGACCGCTGCGCAAGGCGTCGGCCAAGGCTTGCTCGTTGATCAAGCCACCGCGTGCGGTATTGACCACAAACGCGCCGGGCTTGAGCAACGCCAGTTCACGGGCGCCGATAAAGTCGCGGGTGTGTTCGTTGAGCGGGCAATGCAGGGTGAGGGCGTCGACTTGGGTCAACAGTTCATCCAGTGGCACGCGGTCGGCACGGGCAGGGCGGCCCGGGATAGCGCCGAGCAGCACGCGCATGCCGAAGGCTTCGGCCAGGCGTGCCACGGCGCCGCCCAACTCGCCATGGCCGAGCAGGCCGAGGGTTTTGCCTTCCAGTTCGACGATGGGGTGGTCGAGCAGGCAGAACTGCTTGGCCTCCTGCCACTTGCCGGCGCTAACATCCCGTTGGTAATCCTTCAAGCGCGTGGCCAGGTTGAGCAGCAGCATGATCGTGTGCTGCGCCACCGATGGTGTGCCATAGCCCTGGCAGTTGCTTACAGTGATGCCATGGGCGCGGGCGGCTTCGAGGTCGACGTTGTTGGTGCCGGTGGCCGAGACGAGGATCAACTTGAGTTCCGGGGAGGCCGCCAGGGTTGCGCTGTTGAGGGCGATCTTGTTACTGATCACCACTTGGGCGCCCTGCAGGCGTTCAACCAGGTTCTGCGGCGTGGTGTTCGAAAACAGCTGCAACTCGCTGAAACTATTGCGCAGGTCGCTGAGGTCAAGGTCCCCCAGGTCCAGGGACGGATGATCAAGGAAGACGGCGCGGCGATTGTTCGTCATCAACTGTACCTTTTGCGACAGGGTTCGAAGGCGTAATCTGCCGAGCCTATCAGATGAAATAATCAGTTACTTAATTGGAGTGAGCATGTACGCCGCCGAGTTCTTGACCGTAGCCCTGATTCACTTATTGGCGGTGGCCAGCCCTGGCCCGGATTTCGCGGTGGTGGTGCGTGAAAGTGTTACCCACGGTCGCCGCGCCGGCACCTGGACCGCACTGGGTGTGGGGTCGGCGATTTTCCTGCACGTGGGTTACTCGTTGCTCGGTATCGGCTTGATCGTCTCCCAGTCCATCGTGCTGTTCAACGCGCTCAAGTGGGCGGCGGCGGCCTACCTGTTGTACATCGGCTTCAAGGCCCTGCGCGCGCAGCCGGCCAAGCCTGCCGCCGAGGGCGAGCTGCACCGCGAAGCCGGCGAGCGGACCCCGCGCGGCGCGTTCACAGCCGGTTTCGTGACCAATGGCTTGAACCCCAAGGCCACGCTGTTTTTCCTGTCGCTGTTCACCGTGGTGATCAACCCGCACACGCCGCTGGCGATCCAGGCCGGTTACGGCGTGTACCTGGCGGTGGCGACGGCGCTGTGGTTCTGCCTGGTGGCGATGTTGTTCAGCCAGCAGCGCGTGCGCGCCGGGTTTGCGCGGATGGGGCATTGGTTTGATCGGACCATGGGCGCGGTGTTGATTGCGATTGGGGTAAAGCTGGCTTTCACCAGCATGAAATAGGCCGGATGCTGGCGCAAAGCTAGCATCCATTGGGGTCTGCAAATCATTCCTTTGGCTGATTTGGCTGAAACATAAGGTCTCTAAAGTGCAGATCTTCAAGCCAAGACTGTGCAGTCATAAAAAGGGATTCGTATGTTGCAGACCCGTGTTATCCCGCCCGCCGAAGGTGCGTACCAGTACCCGCTGTTGATCAAACGCCTGTTGATGTCCGGCACCCGTTACGAGAAGACCCGGGAAATCGTCTACCGCGACAAACTGCGCTACACCTACCCGACCCTGATCGAGCGGGTCGCGCGGCTGGCCAATGTGCTGACCGAGGCGGGCGTCAAGGCTGGTGATACCGTGGCGGTGATGGACTGGGACAGCCATCGTTACCTGGAGTGCATGTTCGCCATCCCGATGATCGGCGCGGTGATCCACACCATCAACGTGCGCCTGTCGCCGGAACAGATCCTGTACACCATGAACCATGCCGAGGACCGCTTCGTGCTGGTCAACAGTGAGTTCGTGGGGCTCTACCAGGCGATTGCGGGGCACCTGACCACAGTCGACAAGACGCTGCTGCTCACCGACGGGGATGCCAAGACCGCCGAGCTGCCCAACCTGGTCGGCGAGTATGAAACCCTGCTGGCGGCCGCCAGCCCGAAGTATGACTTCCAGGACTTCGACGAACACTCCGTCGCCACCACTTTCTACACCACCGGTACCACCGGCAACCCCAAGGGCGTGTACTTCACTCACCGCCAACTGGTGCTGCACACCATGGGCGTGGCGACCATCATGGGCAGCGTCGACAGTGTGCGGCTGCTGGGCACCAACGATGTGTACATGCCGATCACGCCGATGTTCCACGTGCACGCCTGGGGGTTGCCGTACGTGGCGACCATGCTGGGCCTGAAGCAGGTCTATCCCGGCCGTTACGACCCGGAATACCTGGTGGAGCTGTGGCGCAAGGAAAAGGTCACCTTCTCCCACTGCGTGCCGACCATCCTGCAAATGGTGCTCAATGCCAAGGCTGCCCAGGACGTGGATTTCGGTGGCTGGAAAATCGTCATTGGCGGCAGTGCGCTCAATCGTTCGCTGTATGAGGCGTCCAAGGCACGCGGGATTCAATTGACTGCCGCCTACGGTATGTCCGAGACCGGGCCACTGGTGTCCTGCGCCCACCTCAACGAAGAGCTGATGGCGGGCAGCGAGGATGAACGCACGACTTACCGCATCAAGGCCGGCGTGCCCGGGCCGTTGGTAGAAGCTGCGATCATCGACAGTGACGGCAACTTCCTGCCGGCCGACGGTGAGTCCCAGGGCGAGCTGGTATTGCGCGCGCCGTGGCTCAGCGAAGGCTATTTCAACGAGCCACAAAAGGGCGCCGAACTGTGGGAGGGCGGCTGGATGCACACCGGCGACGTGGCCACGCTGGATGCCTTCGGCGTGATCGACATTCGCGACCGCATCAAGGACGTGATCAAGACCGGCGGCGAGTGGATCTCTTCCCTGGCCCTCGAAGACCTGGTCAGTCGCCACCCGGCGGTACGCGAAGTAGCGGTGGTGGGCATTGCCGACCCGCAATGGGGCGAGCGCCCGTTTGCCTTGCTGGTGGTGCGTGATGGCCATGTGATAGGGGCCCGCGAGCTCAAGGAACACCTCAAGCCGTTTGTGGAGCTGGGCCACTTGAGCAAGTGGGCGATTCCGAGCCAGATCGCCGTTGTTACGGAAATTCCCAAGACGAGTGTAGGAAAACTCGACAAAAAACGTATCCGTATCGACATCATCGAATGGCAGGCCAACAACAGTACCTTCCTGTCCACCCTCTGAGCCGGTTCGCCGTGCCCGTATGGCACGGCAATGCTCTATCTCGCGCCTTCACTTGTGATTTGCCGATTTTCAGCCATCCTTGCCGCGTCGACCTTCGTCGACGTGGCGAAAGGGTCGTGGCAGACGGGTCGGTGATGCAAATCACACTTTAGAGGGATCAAGCACTACCCCCTGCTGGCTATAGTCCCTTCCAGAGTTTTTCACGGATGTTCCGCTACGGGCCATGGGGGCTCGACTGCCGAGCGGCATTGGAATCGTTGTATTCCGGCCGTTACACGCATCACAGAAAGAACTCACTGCCATAACAATAATGCACATGGAGTAGCGTCGATGACCTCAGTAAACCAGTTCTGGCGCCGGGCAAGACTGCCCCTGGCCGTCAGTCTCGCCTCTACGCTCGCCGGGCCCGCATTCGGCGTCAGTTTCAATATCGGTGAAATCGAAGGGAGTTTTGACTCGTCTCTTTCCGTGGGTGCGAGCTGGTCGACGGCCAAGCCCAACAGCGATCTGATTGGTGTCAACAACGGTGGCAAGGGCCTGTCCCAGACCTCCGATGACGGTCACTTGAACTTCAAGCGTGGGGAGACCTTCTCGAAGATTTTCAAGGGCATTCATGACCTGGAACTGAAGTATGGCGATACCGGTGTGTTTGTGCGGGGCAAGTACTGGTATGACTTTGAGCTCAAAGACGAAAGCCGTCCCTTCAAGGACATCAGTGACAACAACCGCAAAGAAGGCGCCAAGTCCTCTGGCGGGCAGATTCTCGATGCGTTCATTTACCACAACTACAGCGTTGCCGATCAGCCAGGCAATGTGCGTTTCGGCAAGCAGGTAGTGAGCTGGGGTGAAAGTACCTTCATCGGTGGCGGCATCAACTCTATCAACCCGATCGACGTGTCTGCGTTCCGTCGTCCCGGCGCCGAGATTAAGGAAGGCTTGATCCCGGTCAACATGTTCTATGTGTCACAAACCTTGACCGATAATCTCTCGGCCGAAGCGTTCTATCAGCTTGAGTGGGACCAGACGGTTACCGATAACTGCGGCACGTTCTTCTCCCAGCCCGATGTGATTTCTGACGGTTGCACTAATAATCTGCGCGTGCTGAACAGCCGTCGCACCTTGACTCCAGCCCAACTGGCGGGTCTGGGAGCGTTTGGTGTGGACGTTAACAATGAGGGCGTCCTGGTTCGTCGTGGTCCGGACCGTGACGCTCGCGACAGCGGCCAGTTCGGCGCTGCATTTCATTACAACTATGAGCCTCTGGACACAGAGTTCGGTGCTTATTTCATGAACTACCACAGCCGGGCGCCGATCTTTAGTGCACAAGGCGCGCGACCCTCTGTTTATGCAACGAATAACCCGCTGATTGTCGCGGGCAACTCCAACTACTTCGTCGAGTATCCGGAAGATATCCGCCTCTACGGCTTGAGCTTCTCCACCACGCTGCCTACTGGCACTGCCTGGAGTGGCGAGTTGAGCTATCGGCCGAATGCGCCTGTGCAACTGAGCACGACCGACATCCTTTTCGCGGGTGTCACGCCGATTCCTGGTTACGGCAACGCGTCGGTGCTCAAAGGCAAACCCGGCCAGGACCTGCACGGCTACAACCGGAAGGAAGTCACCCAGTTCCAAACCACCTTCACGCACTTCTTCGATCAAGTCATGGGCGCCAGCCGCTTGACCACCGTCGGTGAAATCGGCGTGACCCACGTCGGTGGGCTCGAAAGTAAATCCGATGCCCGTTATGGCCGTGACCCGGTCTTTGGCCCGGGTTCGTTGCCAGGTGGTTTCTGCAACACGCTCAACAACTCCACAGCGCAAGGGGGTGGTTTGGCCAACGCCGCCAGCCTGAACACCAACTGCAACAACGACGGTTACACCACCGCCACCTCCTGGGGCTACCGCGCTCGCGCCATCTGGGAATACCCGGACGTGTTCGCCGGCGTCAACCTCAAGCCAAACGTGGCGTGGTCCCACGACGTCAAAGGTTACTCGCCAGGCCCTGGCGGTAACTTCGAAGAAGGTCGCAAGGCGGTCAGCCTGGGCCTGGATGCCGAGTATCAGAACACCTACACCGCCAGCCTGGCCTACACCAACTTCTTTGGTGGCAAGTTCAGTACGGTGGATGACCGCGACTTCGTCGCTTTGAGCTTCGGCGCCAACTTCTAAGCACACGCATTTCAGGAAGACCAGAAGATGAAAATAACCAAAAGTCTGTTGCACGTGGGTGTGCTTGGGCTGTCGATCCTGGCGAGCAACGTCATGGCGGCAGTCTCGGCGGATGAAGCCGCCAAGCTGGGCACGACCCTGACCCCGATGGGCGCCGAAATGGCCGGCAACGCCGCCGGCACCATTCCAAAATGGTCGCCACTGCCCACCAACGCCGGTGCCGTCGATGCCCGTGGGTTCCTGGCTAACCCGTACGCCAGTGAGCAACCGCAATTCACCATCACTGCGGCAAACGTCGAGCAGTACAAAGACAAGCTGGCGCCGGGGCAGTACGCGATGTTCAAGCGTTACCCGGAGACCTTCAAGATGCCGGTCTACCCGACTCATCGCGGCGCTACCGTGCCGGCCGATGTGTTTGCGGCCATCAAGAAGAACGCCACCACCACCAACCTGGTGTCTGGCGGCAACGGCCTGGAAAACTTTGAAACCGCCGTGCCGTTCCCGATTCCAAAAAGCGGCGTTGAGGTGATCTGGAACCACATCACCCGTTATCGCGGCGGCAGCGTGACCCGCCTGGTCACCCAGGCCACGCCGCAAACCAACGGCTCGTTCAGCCTGGTGTATTTCAAAGACCAGTTCGTGTTCCGCGACAAAATGAAAGACTTCGACCCGAAAAATCCGGGCAACGTGCTGTTCTACTTCAAGCAACAAGTGACCGCGCCAGCGCGCCTGGCCGGTGGTGTGCTGCTGGTGCACGAAACCTTGGACCAAGTGAAGGAACCGCGTTCGGCGTGGGTCTACAACGCCGGCCAGCGCCGCGTTCGTCGGGCGCCACAAGTGTCCTATGACGGCCCGGGTACTGCCGCCGACGGCCTGCGTACCTCCGACAACCTCGACATGTACAACGGTGCACCGGATCGTTACGACTGGAAGCTGGAAGGCAAAAAAGAAATCTACATCGCCTCCAACAGCTACAAGATCGACGATCCGAAGCTCAAGTACGCCGACATCATCAAGGCCGGCCACATCAACCAGGACCTGACCCGCTACGAGCTGCGCCGCGTCTGGCATGTGGTCGCCACCCTGAAGGAAGGCCAGCGCCACATCTACGCCAAGCGTGACTTCTTCATCGATGAAGACACCTGGCAAGCGGCGGTTATCGACCACTACGACGGTCGTGGCCAACTGTGGCGCGTCGCCGAAGCCCATGCCGAGAACTACTACGACAAGCAAGTGCCGTGGTATGCCCTGGAAACCCTCTACGACCTGCAGTCTGGCCGCTACCTGGCGCTGGGCATGAAGAACGAAGAGAAGCAGGCGTATGACTTCGGCTTCACCGCCACCACCAGCGACTTCACCCCGGCAGCCCTGCGCCAGGACGGCGTCCGCTAAGCCCAAGCCCCCCAATCTGGGAGCCGTCCTCTGTAGGAGCTGGCTTGCCAGCGATAGCATCCCCTCGGTGTGACAGACACACCGAGGTGCCTGCATCGCCAGCAAGCCGGCTCCTACTTTTTTGTGAGGAGATTTTTTGTCGCAGTTCTTTTCAGGCAAATGTTGCAAAGATCTACAAACCTGCCGCTTTTACCGCTAGTCTGCGGACATCTGCAATGCCGACAACAGCCTTCTACAAGAGCCCGGCGATGACTGATCTGTCCCGAATCCAAGGGCCTGCCAGTGCGGTAATCCCCACCCTGGAAGGTCGCTTCTACAGGCCACCCCTGCCTGACGGCTACGTGCTGCGCCCGCGCCTGTGCGAGCGGCTGAGTGCCGGGTTGGAAGGGCGGTTGCTGCTGGTCAGCGCGCCGGCGGGCTTCGGCAAGAGTTCGTTGGCGGTGGAGTTCTGCCAGAGCCTCCCGGCCCATTGGCAAAGCCTGTGGCTGGGCTTGAGCCCACGGGACAACGACCCTGGGCGTTTCCTCGAGCGCCTGCTCGACGGCTTGCAGCAATTCTTCCCGCAACTTGGCGCCCAGTCCCTGGGCCTGCTGAAAATGCGCCAGCGCCACCAACCCTTTGCCTTTGAAGAATGGCTGGACGGCGTGCTCGATGAGCTGACCGTGCAGCTGTCCACCCGCGCGCCGCTGTTGCTGGTGCTGGACGATTACCATCTGGCCCAAGGGCCGGTGCTCGACCGTTGCCTGCAGTTTTTCCTCAACCATCTGCCTGATGGCCTGGTGGTACTGGTCACCAGCCGCCAGCGCCCGGACTGGCATCTGGCGCGGCTGCGGTTATCGCGCCACCTGCTGGAGCTGCATGAGCAAGATCTGCGCCTGACGCACGACGAATCCCTGGCGGTGCTTGATCGCCACAGCAGTTCGTTACGCGGCGAAGCCCTCGACAACCTGATCCGCCGCAGCGAAGGCTGGGTCGCCGGCCTGCGCTTCTGGTTACTGGCCGCGTCCGAAGCCGGCAGTGACGGCGCCTTGCCACAAAGCCTGCACGGTGGCGAAGGGTTGATCCGCGATTACTTGCTGGAAGAAGTCATCGACTGCCTGCCGGCCGACGTGCAGGCGTTTCTTTACGACACCGCGCCGCAGGATCGTTTTTGCAGCGAACTCTGCGACGCCGTGCGTGAAGCCCATGACAGCGCCGACATCCTGCGTTACCTGCAAGCCCACCAGGTGTTCCTGGTGCCCCTGGACGAGCAGGGCCACTGGTACCGTTATCACCATCTGTTTTCCGACCTATTGCGCACCCGACGCGCCAGTAGCAATGTGCTGCCGGCCGCCAGCCTGCACCTGCGCGCCTGCCGCTGGTTCAATGCCCAAGGCTTGATCGATGAGGCGGTGGAGCAAGCCTTGCGCGCCGGTCACCTGGATGTGGCGGCCAATCTGGTGCAGAACCTGTCCGAAGAGCAGCTGTTGGCCGAGCAGAATGTCGGCATGCTGCTGCGCTGGAAAATGGACTTGCCCGACAGCCTGCTGATCAGCACGCCTCGGTTGATCGTGCTCTACAGCTGGGCCTTGGGCCTGGCCTGCCAGTTGGACGCGGCGGAAGAATTGTCCAGCTACCTCAGCCGCTTCCTGCCGGCACCGTCGGCCACCGCGCAAAAATCGATGTTGGCCCAATGGCTGGCGCTGAGCGGGATCATCGCCCGGGGCCGGGGTGATCGCGAGCTGACCCAACGCTATTGCAGCGAAGCCCTGGAAAGCCTGCCGCAACGGCGTTATGGCCAGCGGCTGATGTGCTTGTCGACCCTCTCCAACCTGGCGATTGTCGATGCCGACCTGTGGCGTGCCCGTGGCTTGAATCGCGAATCCCTGGAACTGGCACAGCGCGTCGGCAACCCGTTGTTCGAGGCCCTGGCCCATTACGACCGTGCGCGGGTGTTGCAGGCGCGCGGTGAAATCCTGCGCGCCCTGGACGAGGTGCGCCAGGGCCTGCAACGCTTGCACGGCCTGGCGCCGCAGCGGTTGTACGCGGTGCGTGCGCGCTTATCGCTCTATGAAGGTTATTTGCTGCTGGTGCGGTTCCAGCCCGAGGCCGGGCTCGCGCGCCTGCGCGCCGGCCTTGCCGAAGCCCGCGCTTGCCGCGATATCAGCGTGTTGATCGGCCATTGTGTGATCGCCAGTTTCGAAGGGCGCCGCGGTGACTTCGCCAAAGCCTTTGCCGAACTCGCCGAGGCCGAGCGCCTGATGCATATCTGGGACGTGCCACCGATCTACTACCTGGCGATGATCACCCTGATCAAGTGCGAGCTGTGGTTGGCCCAGGGGCGCACCGACCTGGCCGACGCCTGGCTGACTCGCCTGGGCCAGACCTACAACGGTGAGCATGCCGCCGCCGCACCGGAGTTTCACCCACATCTGCCGCAGCACATCGGATTGCAACAAGCCGCGTTGGACGCCACTCGGCACCAACCCGCCGCGGCGCTGCAACGCCTTGAGGCGTTGGCGCAACAGGCCCACAACAGCGGACGCCAGATGATCGCCCTCATGGCTCTCACTCAACAGGCGCAACTGCTGTTGGAAAGCGGCCAGGAAGCCAAGGCGCGTCCGATACTCGCCCAGGCACTGGAAGCGGGGGCCGGTGGCGCGTTGCAACCTTTCCAGCGTTTGCTGGAAAAGCACCCGGATTGGATGCGCGAACAACTCGCCAAAGTCCCCCATGGCCTGCTGATCCAGAGCCTGCTTGCGCTGTTGCCGGCGGTCGTGGTGGTGGAGGCCGCATCGACCCACGAGACCTTGAGTGCGCGCGAGCTGGCGGTGCTGCAATTGATTGCCCAGGGGTGTTCCAACCAGGAGATCAGCAATCGGCTGTTCATCTCTTTACACACGGTCAAGACCCACGCGAGCCATATCAACAGCAAGCTGGGTGTGGAGCGGCGTACGCAGGCGGTGGCGCGGGCGCAGGAGCTGAGGCTGATTGGTTAGAGGTGTCCTGTGGCGAGCGAGCTTGCTCGCGTTGGGCTGCTAAGCGGCCCCAGTCTGTTTTAATAGTGCAATTATTCTGGCGAAATTCGTCCGAAAACGACATTTCATTTGCACGAGAGCCCCTTAATGGAACTTGCCAAGCCGACCCTCATCCGCGAAACCTTTCCCGTAGGTCCCCTACAGTGCAACTGCACCATCATCGGCGACCCGATCAGCAAGAAAGCCATCGTGGTCGATCCGGGCGGCAACCATGAATTGATCCTGGCACGCCTCGATGCCCTGGGTCTCAAGGTGGTCAGCATCATCCACACCCATGCTCACCTGGATCACTTCCTGGCGTCGGGCCAGTTGAAGGAGAAGACCGGCGCCACCTTGCACCTGCACAAAGAGGATCAATTCCTCTGGGACAATCTGGAAATGCAATGCCAGATGTTTCGTGTGCCCTACACCCCGGTGCCGTCGCCGGACCGTTGGCTGGAAGACGATGAAGAGCTGGCGTGTGGCTGCGGCGTGGCGTTGCACACGCCGGGGCATACACCCGGGTCGATGAGCTTCTGGTTTGCCGATGCGAAGCTGCTGATTGCCGGCGATACGCTGTTCCGTCGAGGGGTGGGCCGCACGGATTTATGGGGTGGCGACCAGGCCACCATCGTGCGTTCGATCAAGCAACGCCTGTACACCTTGGATGAGGGCGCGACGGTGGTTACCGGTCATGGGCCGGATACCCGCTTGGGGGATGAAATGCGTGAGAACCCTTTCGTGCGAGCGTGAAGGAATAATTACCTCTCAGGGGCTGTTCTATAACAGGCAAGCGTTGTCGCAAAAAACTCAGGTCGTGTTCAGCGAGCGTCTGCTACGGTTTCTGTACCCACGGAATTTTTACCGTTTGTCGCGTTCCAAACTCGGCACAGGTCCATTGCCAATGTCCTTTGCACCATAGAATGCAAAAGTAGGAGCTCCCTTCATGTTCACTTCGCGTCGTCTGCTTGTTGTCGCTACCTGCGTAGCCTTGTTGTCCGGCTGCGCATCCCCTAACCCTTATGACGGCAGCAGCCAGGGGCAGGCAAGTAATGAGTCTGGCGGGATGAGCAAGACCGCCAAGTACGGTGGGCTGGGCGCCCTGGCCGGTGCATTGGCCGGCGCGGCCATCGACCATAACAACCGTGGCAAGGGCGCGCTGATCGGTGGTGCGATTGCCGGTCTCGGCGCTGCGGGCTACGGCTACTACGCCGACCAGCAGGAAAAGAAACTGCGTGAAAGCATGGCCAATACCGGTGTTGAAGTTCAGCGCCAGGGCGACCAGATCAAGCTGATCATGCCGGGCAACATCACCTTCGCAACCAACTCGGATGCGATCTCCAGCAGCTTCTACCAGCCGCTGAACAACCTGGCCAACTCCCTCAAGCAGTTCAACCAGAACACTATCCAGATTGTCGGCTACACCGACAGCACCGGTAGCCGCCAGTTGAACATGGACCTGTCCCAGCGTCGCGCGCAGAGCGTGGCCAACTACCTGACCTCGCAAGGTGTCAGCCCGACCAACCTGAGCGCTCGCGGTGCCGGCCCGGATAACCCGATTGCCAGCAACGCCGACGTCAACGGCCGTGCACAGAACCGTCGCGTGGAAGTGAACCTTGGCCCGATCCCAGGCCAGCAGTACGGTCAGCCAGGTGCCCAGCAACAGGCGCCGCAGCAGAACAACCAGTTCCAGGGCAACCCGTACTCGCAGTACCAGTAAACATTCGCTAATAAAAAAGGGCGCCTGAGTAGGGCGCCCTTTTTTGTGGCCGTCGGTTAGATCAATCGATGTACTCGAAGACCTTGACGATTTTTTGCACGCCGGACACACCCTGCACCAGGTTGGCGGCGCGAGTGGCTTCGGCTTGGGTGAGCAGGCCCATCAGGTAGACGATACCGTTGTCGGTCACGACCTTGATGCGCGAACCTGGGATCGCATTATCGGTGAGCATCTGTGCCTTGATCTTGGTGGTCAGCAAGGCGTCGTTGCTGATGGCCAGCAGGGTGATCGGGTCCATCACCTGCAGTTCGTTGTGCACCTTCTTCACGCGCTGTACCGCGGCGGCGGCTTGCTCGGCCTGGGCCTTGAGGTCGGCACGTGGGGTCTGGCCGGCGAGCAGCACAACGCCGTTGAAGCTGGTCACCACGATGCGCGAAGCACCGTTGCCCAGGTCGGGCGCGGCCTTGGCGACGTTGACTTCGACCTTGGTTTCGATCAGCGAGTCATCGATCTTGCTGCCGAAGGTGCGGGTGCCCTTGTCATCCTGAATAGGGGTGTCACGTGTTGCAGTGATGGCCGTGCTGCAGCCGCTGATAGCGAGGCACAGGGTGATGGCCAAAAGGCTGAGGCGGTTAACGGTCATTCTTCACTCCCAAACAGTTGGCTGTCGATCAGATCGCACAGGCAGTGGATCGCCAGCAGGTGGACTTCCTGGATACGTGCGGTGACATTGGCCGGGACGCGAATCTCCACGTCTTCAGGCAACAGCAGCGAGGCCATGCCGCCGCCATCGCGTCCGGTCAATGCTACGACAATCATTTCGCGATCATGTGCGGCCTGGATCGCTTGAATAATATTCGCCGAGTTGCCGCTGGTGGAAATCGCCAGCAGCACATCGCCTGGTTGGCCCAGGGCGCGGATCTGCTTAGAGAAGATTTCGTTGTAGCTGTAGTCGTTGGCAATCGAGGTGATCGTCGACGAATCGGTAGTCAAGGCGATAGCCGGCAGGCTCGGACGCTCACGCTCGAAGCGGTTGAGCAACTCGGACGAGAAATGCTGGGCATCGCCGGCCGAACCGCCGTTGCCGCACGAAAGCATTTTGCCCTCGTTGAGCAAGGCATTGACCATGACCTGACTGGCTTGCTCGATGTGCGGTGCAAGTACGTCCATCGCCTGTTGCTTGGTGTCGATACTGGCCTGGAAAAGCTGGCGAATTCGGGATTGCATGTCCATCTGTGTGACCTTAAGTAGCGCGGCTGTTCGGCACAGGAATGTGCAGCCCGCAAAGCAAAGAGCAAAAGTGTGTGGTGAAGATGTCCGGCGAATCAGCTGTCGAAGGCATTTTTGAGCCAGTTCAGATCAGCCTGACCAGACGGTGTGCTTTCTATGGCAACCACATCGAAACGGCAGGGGGCGTCGGCCCAGCGATGCTCTTTTTGCAGGAAGAACTGCGCGGCGAGTATCAGTTTCTGACGCTTGCGCCCGTCGATACTGGCGAGCGCGCCACCCCATTGTGCGTGTTTTCTGTAGCGGACTTCGACAAATACTACTGTATCGCCGTCAAGCATGACCAGATCAAGCTCGCCACGTTTACATAACCAGTTCTGCGCCAATAGGCGCAGACCTTGTTGTTGCAAGTGCTTGAGGGCGTGAAGCTCGGCGTCCTTGCCGCTTTGTGCGCTGGACCGCTCGGGCATCAGCGCGGGGTATCCGGCAGGCGCTGGATCTCGCCGCCGACAAACTTGGCCCATGGCATCTGGCGATCAACGCGCTGGTTGGCGCTGATGCCCAGGTTGCCCGAAAGACCGTCGACACGGGTATCCGGCAGTGCCTTGAGCTGGCCCAGGCGCGGCGCCAGACGGTAGGCATCGACGCCCATTGCGTACAGGCGGCCAAGGCTGCCGTTGGCTTGCGGCCATTGTGCGGCAACCTGGTTGCGCAGCGGGTCGGTGGTGTTGAGCAGCCAAGGGGTTTCGCAGAACATCACATTGGTCATGTCCAGGTACTGGTTCTTGTCGCCGCTGGCGCTGAACACGTGGGACGTGGCGTACACCGGCACATCGCCGGCGTATTGGAAGTTCAGGGTCGGCTTGATCTGCTGGGCCAGTTGCGGCGTGACGGCCAGGAAAATGAACTCGATGTCCTGGCGACGCGATGGCTGCGCGGCTACGTCGGTACCGACGGTGCTTTGCAGGCTCTTGGCGCGGCCTTCGCTTTTGCGCAGTTGGAACAAATCGGCAATCTGCTGGGCGAGGGCAACCGGCTGGTCAACGTACTCGACGCCAACAACCGTGCCGCCATTGGCTTCCCAATCCTGGCGGAAGGCCTTGTAGACACGCTCACCCCATTCGCCACGCGGCACCATCGCTGCGGCGCGGTGCAGGCCGTCGGCACGGGCGCGACGCGACACTTCGCGGGCTTCGTCTTCTGCGGCAAGGCCGAACTGGAACAGTTGAGCCGGGCCCTGGTCCGTCTCGCTGTAGTTCAGCGCGAGGGTGGTGATGGGCAGTTGTGGGCGGGCGCTGAGCTGTTTGACCAGCGGTTTTTCCAGCGGGCCGACCACCAGTTGCACGCCGGCAGCCTGGGCCTTGGCGTAGAAGTCATCGAGGGAGGTCAGGCGCGAGCTGTCGTAGAACTCGATCACCGGTGGCTTCTGCCCGGCTTGTTCAGCCTGGTAGTGCGCCGCCATGAAGCCTTCGCGCAGCGCTTTGCCGACGGAGGCCAGGGGGCCATCCTGCGGCAGCAGCAAGGCGATCTTGGTCAGCGGTTGGCTGGCCAGTTCCTTGAGCTTGGTCAGCGGCGTCGGCAATTGCACGGCGGCCGGGTGGCCCGGGTTCTGTGCGCGCCAGGTGTCGATGGCGGCCTGTTGTTGCTCCAGCGTGCCGGCGCCCTTGACCGACTGGGCCAGGGTAATCCAGCCGTCCAGCACCGGGTTGCCGCTGGCTTGCAACTGTTCGGCCGGCAGCGCGGCGATCAATACCCAGATGGCTTCGTGGTTGGCTTTGGCGGCATCGCCCGTGAGCAGCGGGGCCATGGCGACACGTTCCCGCGCGGCCGCCAGGGTCTGGCCGTCGGCTTCATAAGCACGGGCGTGTACGCTGCCGGTACGGATCTGCTGTTCAGGCGGCAGGTCCTTCAGGCTTTGCAGGCTCGGGTGGTTCAGGGCGGTCAACGCCGCCTTGGGCTGATTGCGCGCCATGGCCAGTTCGGCGGCCAGGGTGCTGGCAAACACTTGCGCGGCCGGCTTGAGGACATCCAGGGGCACCTGCGCAAGAATCTGCGACGAGCGGCCGGGGTTGTTCTGTTTGTAGGCCATGTCTGCCGCACTCAGGCGCAGCAATGCCGCCTTTTCTGGCGTCTTGGCGGTGGTGGCCTGTTCGAGCAGTTGCTCGATACTGGCGTCCGGGGTCCGTGGAAGGTCGCCAAGGCTGGACGAGGGCGAGCTGGCACACGCGGCCAGCAAGGCAGCGAGGCAGAGGGCGGAGAGCAGCCGCAGGCAAGCGATCATGTAAGTGTTCCTGATACCGATCAAATTAGCGTGGAATTGTACCCAAGCACTGGCCCAGGCGCGATGTTACTGGCGTGAAACCGTCGATTTAGGTCGTGCAAATGTTGCAGTTGGCTATTAACGGCGTGAAAGGCATCGGCCGTGATGGCATATTTTCAAGGCGCCTACGCGCTACAATGTCGCTTTTGCCAACCATCGAGGTGTGCGTTTTGACTGCTCCAGGTCCTTTGAATTCCACTGCAGGCTCGCTTTTTGTCGTGGCGACGCCCATTGGCAACCTGGACGACATCAGTGCCCGGGCATTGAAGGTGTTGCGCGACGTTAAATTGATCGCGGCTGAAGACACTCGGCACTCCCAGCGTTTGATGCAGCATTTTGGTATCAGCACGCCATTAGCGGCCTGCCATGAGCACAACGAGCGCGAAGAAGGCAGCCGTTTTATCGTGCGCCTGCTGGCAGGCGACGATGTGGCGCTGATCTCCGACGCGGGTACGCCGCTGATCTCCGACCCTGGCTACCATCTGGTGCGCCAAGCGCGGGCCGCTGGTATCAATGTAGTGCCAGTTCCGGGAGCGTGCGCGCTGATCGCAGCATTGTCGGCGGCCGGCTTGCCTTCCGACCGTTTTATCTTCGAAGGTTTTCTGCCGGCCAAAGCCGTGGGGCGGCGTGCGCGGCTTCAAGCGTTGAAGGAAGAACCGCGTACCTTGATCTTCTATGAAGCCCCGCATCGCATCCTTGAATGCCTGCAGGACATGGAGCTGGTGTTTGGTGGCGAGCGCCTGGCACTGCTGGCCCGCGAGCTGACCAAGACCTTCGAGACCCTCAAGGGCCTGCCGCTGGAGGCACTGCGCGCGTTTGTCGAAGGCGACAGCAATCAGCAGCGCGGCGAATGTGTGGTACTGGTGGCGGGCTGGAGCGCGCCGGAGGATGAAGACGCGGTAGGTAGCGAGGCCATGCGCATCCTGGACCTGTTGCTCAAGGAGATGCCCCTTAAGCGTGCGGCGGCCCTGGCGGCGGAAATTACCGGCGTGCGCAAGAACCTCTTGTACCAGGCTGCGCTGGATAAACAGAAAGCCGAATAGTTCCGGGGTTAAACCTGTATTGCGTCTGAACGTGATGGCAATTCTGAACTTTTATTACTTGTCCTAAGTCCGCCGTGCCGTTAACCTGCGCGGCGGAGAGTCGATTGGACAGTCGCTGCCCTCTATGAGAATTAGGGGGGGGAGGAAAGTCCGGGCTCCATAGGGCGAAGTGCCAGGTAATGCCTGGGAGGCGTGAGCCTACGGAAAGTGCCACAGAAAATAACCGCCTAAGCACTTCGGTGCCGGTAAGGGTGAAAAGGTGCGGTAAGAGCGCACCGCACGACTGGCAACAGTTCGTGGCTAGGTAAACCCCACTTGGAGCAAGACCAAATAGGGTCCCAAGGCGTGGCCCGCGCTGGGACCGGGTAGGTTGCTAAAGATGTCCAGTGATGGCCATCGTAGACGAATGACTGTTCAAGACAGAACCCGGCTTATAGATCGACTCTCCACCTTTTTCCTTCTGTCCGAATCTCGGGCAGAAACCCGGTAGTAACGCAAGAATCCCTCCCTGCCAAATCATTGGCAGATGCATCTTCGTAATACCAAAAAAATCTTACTCTTAATAAATTACTTTAACTTTAGGCCATAGCTCTTTGAGCTATTTGTGCTTGATGAGCCAAAAACATCGCCGAACTCTGGTTTCTCCTCCTTTTACGCTCCTAAATCTCCGTTCTGTAAGGCTTTTCCTTGAATCCGCGCCTTGACGGTGTGGTGGGCGCATTCCTATAGTGTGCGCAAGTGGCGGAAAGTGGCACAAAGTGGGTTTTTTGAACGTAAAACGCTAAAATTTGGAGAAACGCATCTGTGTTTCGCGGAGCTAACGCTATCAGTCTCGATGCAAAAGGCCGTCTCGCCATGCCGAGCCGGTATCGTGACGAGCTCATTTCGCGAAGTTCCGGGCAGTTGATCATTACGATCGATGCTGTTGACCCTTGTTTGTGTGTTTACCCGCTCGATGAGTGGGAGTTGATTGAAACCAAATTGCGCGCCCTGCCTTCATTGCGTGAAGAAAACCGCCGCCTGCAGCGTTTGCTGATTGGTAATGCCGTCGACCTCGAACTCGATGGCAGTGGTCGTTTCCTGGTGCCGCCGCGCTTGCGCGAGTACGCCAAGCTGGACAAGCGCGCAATGCTGGTCGGCCAACTGAACAAGTTCCAATTGTGGGACGAAGATGCCTGGGATGCTGTTTCTGCAGCTGACCTGGCTGCTATTCAACAACCGGGCGCCATGCCTGATGAACTGCGTGATTTGATCCTGTGACTATTGATAGCGGCTTTAACCACATCACCGTACTGCTTGACGAAGCCGTTGAGGCTCTCGCCGTACGCGCGGATGGCTGCTATCTGGACGGTACGTTCGGCAGGGGCGGGCATAGCCGGTTGATACTCAGCCAGCTCGGGTCAGACGGTAAGCTCCTCGGGTTCGACAAAGACCCTCAAGCGATTGCCACCGGGCAAGCGCTAGCGGCCGAAGACGGCCGCTTTGTCGTTGTGCAGCGTAGCTTTGCCGAGCTGGGTGCCGAAGTCGCCGAGCGTGGCATGGCGGGCAAGGTGGCCGGGGTTTTGCTCGACCTAGGCGTGTCTTCACCACAGCTTGACGACCCGGAGCGCGGCTTCAGTTTCATGAACGACGGCCCGCTCGATATGCGCATGGACCCGACCCGTGGTGTCAGCGCTGCACAGTTCATCGCCACCGCGCCGGTGGAAGAAATTGCCCGCGTGTTCAAGGAGTACGGTGAAGAGCGTTTCGCCGGACGCATGGCCCGCGCCGTGGTCGAGCGCCGCGAAATCCAGCCGTTCGAACGCACTGCCGACCTGGCCGAAGTGCTGAAGGTCGCCAACCCTGCATGGGAAAAGGGCAAGAACCCGGCAACCCGCGCATTCCAGGGCCTGCGCATTCACGTCAACAACGAATTGGGCGACCTGGAGGCCGGCCTCGAGGCTGCCCTTGAGGCGCTGGAAGTGGGCGGTCGCCTGGTGGTGATCAGCTTCCACTCCCTGGAAGACCGTATCGTCAAACTGTTCATGCGTCGCCTGGTCAAGGGTGAGTCCGATAACCTGCCGCGCAACCTGCCGGTACGTTTCGAAGCCTTTGTGCCGAAAATCAAAATCCATGGCAAAGCGCAGTTCGCTTCAGAAGCCGAACTCAAGGCCAACCCACGTTCCCGTAGCGCCGTCATGCGCGTCGCGGAGAAGTTGCGGTGAGCAAGCTTTTCGCCAAGCCCCTCCCGGGCGGCAGCTTCTTTATGTTGCTGCTGTTTGTCGGCGTGCTGGTTTCCGCGATTGCGGTGTCCTACAGCGCGCACTACAACCGTCAACTGCTCAATACCCTGTACGGGGAACTGAGTGTGCGTGACAAGGCGCAAGCGGAGTGGGGCCGACTGATCCTGGAACAAAGCACCTGGACGGCCCACAGCCGTATCGAAGTGCTGGCCACCGAACAGTTGAAAATGCACATCCCGGGCGCAGCCGAAGTCCGCATGGTGGCGCCATGATGAAACTCGAAGGCGCACTCTACCCTTGGCGCTTCCGCCTGATGCTCGGCTTGCTGGCATTGATGGTGGGTGCGATCGCCTGGCGGATCATCGACCTGCAAGTGGTCGACCGTGACTTCCTGATCGGCCAGGGCGATGCCCGCAGCCTGCGCCATATCCCTATTCCAGCGCACCGCGGCCTGATCACCGACCGTAACGGCGAGCCCCTGGCCGTGAGTACGCCGGTGACCACCCTGTGGGCCAACGCCAAGGAATTGCAGGTCGCCAAGGACAAGTGGCCACAACTGGCTGCCGCCCTGGGCCAGGACCCGAAA
This sequence comes from Pseudomonas sp. AC112, assembly GCF_979253545.1. Taxonomy (NCBI): domain Bacteria; kingdom Pseudomonadati; phylum Pseudomonadota; class Gammaproteobacteria; order Pseudomonadales; family Pseudomonadaceae; genus Pseudomonas; species Pseudomonas sp. AC112. The sequence continues at coordinate 1,178,974 of NZ_CEEDCM010000001.1, read as the reverse complement.
GCCTTGGCCGAACGCCTCGAAGCCCAGGCCAATAAAGAATTCATCTACCTGGTTCGTGGCTTGACGCCTGAACAGGGCCAGCAGGTGCTCGACCTTAAAGTCCCCGGTGTCTACGGCATCGAGGAATTCCGTCGTTTCTACCCGGCCGGTGAAACCACCGCGCATATGGTCGGCTTCACCGATATTGATGACCACGGCCGTGAAGGCGTGGAACTCGCCTACGATGAATGGCTCGCCGGGGTTCCCGGCAAACGACAAGTCATCAAGGATCGGCGCGGCAGACTGATCAAGGATGTCCAAGTCACCAAAAACGCCAAGGCCGGTAAGCCCTTGGCGTTGTCGATTGACCTGCGCCTGCAGTACCTGGCCAACCGCGAGCTACGTAACGCGATCATAGAGAACGGCGCCAAGGCCGGTAGCCTGGTGATCATGGACGTGAAGACCGGCGAGATCCTCGCCATGGTCAACCAGCCGACCTACAACCCCAACAACCGTCGCAACCTGCAGCCGGCGATGATGCGCAACCGCGCGATGATCGACGTGTTCGAACCGGGTTCGACCATGAAAGCCATCTCCATGAGCGCCGCCCTCGAAACCGGGCGCTGGAAGCCCAGCGACAAGGTCGAGGTGTATCCCGGCACCCTGCAGTTGGGCAAATACACCATTCGTGACGTGTCGCGCACCGAAGGTCCGGTGCTGGATCTGACAGGTATCCTGATCAACTCCAGTAACGTGGGCATGAGTAAGGTCGCCTTTGATATCGGCGGCGAAACCATCTACCACCTGGCGCAGAAGATCGGTTTGGGCCAACCCACCGGCCTGGATTTCCCAGGCGAGCGCGTGGGCAACCTGCCCAACTATCGCGATTGGAAAAAGGCCGAGACCGCCACGCTTTCCTATGGCTATGGCCTGTCGGTGACCGCGATCCAACTGGCCCACGCGTTCTCTGTATTGGCGAATAACGGCCGCATGGTTCCGCTGAGCCTGATTCATGTCGACGAAGCCCCGAAAGCCACTCAGGTGATCCCGGAAAACGTCGCCAAGACCATGCAAGGCATGCTGCAACAAGTGATCGAAGCGCCACGCGGCGTATTCCGTGCCCAGGTGCCGGCGTATCACGTGGCCGGCAAGTCGGGTACTGCGCGTAAGACGTCGGTAGGCACCAAGGGCTACGCCGAAAACTCTTACCGTTCGCTGTTCGCTGGCTTCGGCCCGATGAGCGATCCACGCTACGCCATCGTTGTGGTGATCGATGAACCGAGCAAGGCCGGTTACTTCGGTGGCCTGGTATCGGCGCCGGTGTTCAGCAAAGTGATGTCCGGCACCCTGCGCCTGATGAACATCACGCCGGACAACTTGCCGCCGACCCAACAAGCGAACGCCGGTCCACCGGCCGCTGCTGCAAAAGCCAATGGAGGGCGCGGCTGATGTCTCTTAGCCTGAACAAGATTTTTGCCCACGCCGGTCGCGATCTGTTGATCCGCGAGCTGAGCCTGGACAGCCGCAATGTACGTGCCGGTGACCTGTTCCTGGCCGTGCCTGGTGGTAAATTCGATGGCCGTGCGCACATCGCGGATGCGTTGCAGCGCGGTGCAGCTGCCGTGGCCTATGAAGTGGATGGCGCTACGGTGCTGCCGATCACTGACGTGCCGTTGATTCCCGTCAAAGGCCTGGCTGCGCAGTTGTCCGATATCGCCGGGCGCTTTTATGGCGACCCGAGCCGCCAGCTCAACCTGGTCGGTGTCACTGGCACCAACGGCAAGACCAGCGTCACCCAATTGGTTGCCCAGGCGCTTGACCTGTTGGGCCAGCACTGCGGCATCGTCGGCACACTGGGCACGGGTTTCTATGGCGCGCTGCAAAGCGGCCTGCACACCACCCCGAACCCGATAGCCGTGCAAGCGACCCTGGCCGACCTGAAAAAGGCCGGTGCCAAGGCGGTTGCGATGGAAGTTTCGTCCCACGGCTTGCACCAGGGGCGCGTTGCCGCCCTGGCGTTCGACGTGGCCGTGATGACCAACCTGTCTCGCGATCACCTGGACTACCACGGCACCATGGAAGCCTACGCTGCCGAGAAGGCCAAGCTGTTTGCCTGGAACGACCTCAAGTGCCGCGTGGTGAACCTGGACGACGAATTCGGCCGCCAGCTGGCTGCCGAAGACCGCGAGTCGCGCCTGATCAGCTATAGCCTGGAAGACGCCAGCGCTTACCTGTATTGCCGTGAAGCTCAATTCAATGACGAAGGCGTGCGCGCCACGCTGGTGACGCCGCAGGGCGAGCACCATTTGCGCAGCAGCCTGCTCGGTCGTTTCAACCTGAGCAACGTCCTCGCCGCCGTCGGCGCGTTGCTCGGCCTCGATTACGCCCTGGATGAGATCCTGCGCGTGCTGCCGAAGCTGGAAGGCCCGGCTGGCCGCATGCAGCGCCTGGGTGGCGGCACGCAGCCGCTGGTCGTGGTCGATTACGCCCACACACCGGACGCCCTGGAAAAAGTCCTGTTGGCCCTGCGTCCCCACGCCAAGGGCAAATTGCTCTGCCTGTTCGGCTGTGGCGGTGATCGCGATCGCGGCAAGCGCCCTTTGATGGCTGAGATTGTCGAGCGCCTGGCCGATGGCGTGCTCGTCACCGACGACAACCCTCGCAGCGAAGACCCGAGCCAGATTTTCGACGACATCCGTGTTGGCTTCAACGACGCGTCCAAGGCCACTTTCGTTGCCGGTCGTGGCGCGGCCATTGCCCAACTGATCGCCAGCGCCAGCGCTGACGATGTGGTGGTGCTGGCGGGTAAGGGCCACGAGGACTATCAGGAAATCAACGGCGAGCGCCACGCCTTCTCCGATCTGGTCGAGGCCGATCACGCCTTGACCGCCTGGGAGGTCGCCCATGGTTAAAGCGATGAAATTCAGCGAACTGACCCAGGCCCTGTCGGCCCGTGTTGTGTCGAGTGATTGCAGCTTCGATGGCGTCAGTATCGACAGTCGCAACATCAAGCCGGGGCAACTGTTTGTCGCCCTGGCTGGCCCGCGCTTTGATGGGCACGACTACTTGAATGAAGTCGCCGCCAAAGGTGCCGTCGGTGCCTTGGTGCAACGTGAAGTCGCGGATTCCACGCTGCCGCAACTGCTGGTCGCCGACACCCGCCTGGCCCTTGGCCAATTGGGTGCGTTGAACCGTGCCGCATTCACCAACCCCGTTGCGGCCATCACCGGCTCCAGCGGCAAGACCACGGTCAAGGAACTGCTCGCCGGTGTCCTGCGTACGCGCGGCCCGGTGCACGCCACCCGTGGCAACCTGAATAATGATTTTGGCGCACCGCTGACCCTGCTCGAACTGGCCCCGGAACACACCGCGGCCGTGATCGAACTGGGCGCGTCGCGCGTCGGCGAAATTGCCTACACCGTGGCGCTGACCAAGCCCCACGTGGCGATCATCAACAACGCCGGTACCGCCCACGTCGGCGAGTTCGGCGGCCCGGAAAAAATCGTCGAAGCCAAGGGTGAAATCCTTGAAGGCCTCGATGCCTCGGGCACCGCTGTACTGAATCTTGACGACAAGGCTTTCGAAACCTGGCGTGTACGTGCCGCCGGGCGCAAGGTCCTGACGTTTGCCGTGCTCAACGCGGCGGCTGATTTCCACGCTTCCAACATCACTGTGGATGCCCGTGGCTGCCCCTCTTTTACCTTGCACACCCCGCAAGGCAACGAACACGTGCAATTGAACCTGCTGGGCAACCATAACGTTGCCAACGCCTTGGCCGCCGCCGCCGCCGCCTACGCCCTGGGCGTGTCGTTGTTCGGTATCGCCACGGGGCTGGGCGCGGTGCAGCCGGTCAAGGGTCGCACCGTGGCACAGCTGGCAACCAACGGCATGCGCGTGATCGATGACACTTACAACGCCAACCAATCCTCGGTCTGCGCGGCCATCGACCTGCTCAAAGGTTTCGACGGTCGCAAAGTGCTGGTGCTGGGCGATATCGCCGAACTGGGCGACTGGGCCGAACAGTCCCACCGCGAGGTCGGCGCCTACGCCGCAGGCAAAGTCGACGCGCTCTATGCCGTTGGCAAGAACATGGCTCACGCCGTCGACACCTTCGGCCCCGGCGCGCTGCATTTCGCCACACAGGCCGAACTGATCCAGGCGTTGACGGCGGCTGAACACGACAAACACACAACCATTTTGATCAAGGGATCGCGCAGCGCGGTGATGGAAAACGTCGTCGCGGCCTTGTGTGGCTCAAGTACGGAGAAACATTAATGCTGCTGCTGCTGGCTGAGTATCTGCAACAGTTCCACAAAGGCTTCGCGGTCTTTCAGTACCTGACCCTGCGCGGGATCCTGGGTGTGCTGACCGCGTTGTGTTTGTCGCTGTTCCTGGGGCCGTGGATGATCCGCACCCTGCAGAACCTGCAAATTGGTCAATCGGTTCGTAATGACGGCCCGCAGTCGCACTTGTCCAAATCCGGCACCCCGACCATGGGCGGCGCGCTGATCCTGTCGTCCATCGGTATCAGCACCTTGCTGTGGGCTGACCTGCACAACCGCTACGTGTGGGTGGTGCTGTTGGTGACCCTGCTGTTCGGCGCCATCGGCTGGGTGGATGACTACCGCAAGGTGATCGAGAAGAACTCCAAGGGCCTGCCAAGCCGCTGGAAGTACTTCTGGCAGTCGGTATTCGGCCTTGCTGCCGCGATCTTCCTTTACACGACAGCGCCGAGCGCAGTGGAAACGACCTTGATCATCCCGATGCTCAAGGACGCCAGCATTCCACTGGGCATCGGCTTTGTGGTGCTGACTTACTTTGTGATCGTCGGCTCCAGCAACGCGGTCAACCTGACTGACGGCCTCGATGGCCTGGCGATCATGCCGACGGTGATGGTGGGCGGCGCGCTCGGCATCTTCTGCTACCTGTCGGGTAACGTGAAGTTCGCCGAGTACCTGCTGATCCCCTACGTACCGGGCGCGGGTGAGTTGATTGTGTTCTGCGGCGCACTGATCGGTGCCGGCCTCGGCTTCCTGTGGTTCAACACCTATCCCGCACAAGTCTTCATGGGCGACGTCGGCGCACTGGCGCTGGGCGCGGCCCTGGGCACCATCGCAGTCATCGTTCGCCAGGAAATCGTGCTGTTCATCATGGGCGGTGTGTTCGTGATGGAAACCCTGTCGGTGGTCATCCAGGTGGCTTCCTTCAAATTGACCGGGCGTCGTGTGTTCCGCATGGCGCCGATTCACCACCACTTTGAACTCAAGGGCTGGCCCGAGCCGCGCGTGATTGTCCGCTTCTGGATCATCACCGTGATTCTGGTGCTGATCGGCCTTGCCACCCTGAAACTGAGGTAGAAACGAGTGTCCCTGATCGCTTCAGACCACTTCCGCATCGTTGTCGGCCTCGGCAAGAGCGGCATGTCCCTGGTTCGCTTCCTGGCGAACCGGGGCAAGCCGTTTGCCGTGGCCGATACGCGGGAAAATCCACCGGAGCTGGTCACGCTGCGCCGTGACTACCCGCACGTGGAAGTGCGTTGTGGCGAGTTGGATGTCGAGTTTCTGTGCCGTGCCGATGAGCTCTACGTGAGCCCCGGCCTGGCCATCGCGACACCGGCCCTGCAAGCCGCCGCTGCCCGTGGCGTCAAGCTGTCCGGCGATATCGACCTGTTTGCGCGCCACGCGAAGGCACCGATCGTGGCCATCAGCGGCTCCAACGCGAAAAGCACCGTGACCACCCTGGTGGGCGAGATGGCGGCTGCGGCCGGCAAGCGCGTGGCCGTGGGCGGCAACCTTGGCACACCGGCCCTGGACCTGCTCAACGACGACGTCGAGCTGTACGTGATGGAGCTGTCGAGCTTCCAGCTCGAAACCACCCACGACCTCGGTGCCGAAGTGGCCACCGTGTTGAACGTGAGTGAAGACCACATGGACCGCTACAGCGGCCTGCCCGCCTACCACCTGGCCAAGCACCGGATCTTCCGCGGAGCCCGGCAAGTAGTGGTCAACCGCCAGGATGCCCTGAGCCGTCCGTTGATGGGCGAGGGCCTGCCGTGCTGGACCTTTGGCCTGGGCAAACCCGACTTCAAAGCCTTCGGCATTCGCGAAGAGAATGGCGAGAAATACCTGGCCTTCGAATTCCAGAACCTGATGCCGGTGCGCGAGCTGAAAATCCGTGGCGCGCATAACCAGTCCAACGCCCTGGCGGCCCTGGCGCTCGGCCATGCCGTTGGCCTGCCGTTTGACGCCATGCTGTCAGCGCTGCGCACCTTTGGTGGCCTTGAGCATCGCTGCCAGTGGGTGCGCGACCTTGATGGCGTCAGCTATTACAACGACTCCAAGGCCACCAACGTCGGAGCGGCACTGGCGGCCATTGAAGGCCTTGGCGCCGATATCGAAGGCAAGCTGGTGCTGATCGCCGGCGGCGACGGCAAGGGTGCCGACTTCAAGGACCTTAAAGGCCCGGTTGCCGAGCATTGCCGCGCCGTGGTGCTGATGGGCCGCGACTCCGATTTGATCGCCGCCGCCCTGGGTGATGCCGTGCCGCAAGTGCGCGCTACTTCCCTGGACGATGCCATCACGCAATGCAAAGCCCTGGCCCAGCCGGGCGATGCGGTGTTGCTGTCGCCCGCCTGCGCCAGTTTCGACATGTTCAAGAACTACGAAGAGCGCGGCCAGCTGTTCGCCCGCGCCGTGGAGGCCTTGGCATGAGTATCAATTTCAGAAACATCATCAAGCCGTATCCGTCGCCGATTATCACCGGGCGCGGTATCGACCTCGATTTCCCGATGCTCGCCGGTTGCCTGGCGTTGCTCGGCCTGGGCCTGGTGATGATCACGTCGGCGTCCTCCGAAGTGGCCGCCGTGCAGTCCGGCAACACCCTGTACATGATGATTCGCCACCTGGTGTACCTAGTGATCGGCCTGGGCGCGTGCATCGTGACCATGATGATCCCAATCGCCACCTGGCAACGCCTGGGCTGGCTGATGCTGATCGGCGCGTTTGGCTTGCTGATCATGGTGATCCTGCCTGGCATTGGCCGGGAGGTGAACGGTTCGATGCGCTGGATCGGCTTCGGTGCATTCAACGTGCAGCCGTCGGAAATCGCCAAGGTGTTCGTGGTGATCTACCTCGCCGGCTACCTGGTGCGTCGCCAGAAAGAAGTACGCGAAAGCTGGATGGGTTTCTTCAAGCCGTTCATCGTGCTGCTGCCGATGGCCGGTCTGTTGCTGATGGAGCCGGACTTTGGCGCCACCGTCGTGATGATGGGCGCGGCGGCCGCGATGCTGTTCCTTGGCGGCGTGGGCCTGTTCCGCTTCACCTTGATGGTGGTGCTGGCGGTGGCGGCGGTGACTGTGCTGGTACAGGCGCAACCCTACCGGATGGCGCGCCTGATCACTTTCACCGACCCATGGTCCGACCAGTTTGGTTCCGGCTACCAGTTGACCCAGGCGCTGATCGCCTTCGGTCGCGGCGAGTGGCTGGGCGTGGGCCTGGGCAACAGCGTGCAGAAGCAGTTCTACCTGCCGGAAGCGCATACCGACTTCGTGTTCTCGGTGCTTGCGGAAGAACTCGGTGTGGTCGGTTCGCTGTGCACCGTCGCGCTGTTCGTGTTCGTGTGCGTGCGCGGCATGTACATCGGCCTGTGGGCCGAGAAGGCCAAACAGTATTTTGCCGCTTATGTGGCGTATGGCTTGTCGTTCCTGTGGATCGGCCAGTTCCTGATCAACATCGGTGTGAACGTCGGCCTGCTGCCGACCAAGGGCCTGACCTTGCCGTTCCTCAGTTATGGCGGCAGTTCGTTGGTGATCTGCTGCGCGTGCCTGGGCTTGTTGCTGCGCATCGAGTGGGAGAGTCGAACCCACCTGGGCAGCGAAGAGATGGAATTCAGCGAAAGCGATTTTGCCGAGGAGCCAACCCATGGGCGCTAACGTGCTGATCATGGCAGGCGGCACCGGGGGCCATGTGTTCCCGGCCCTGGCGTGCGCACGCGAATTCCAGAACCGTGGCTACACCGTGCACTGGTTGGGCACGCCGCGTGGCATCGAAAATGAATTGGTGCCGAACGCCGGCTTGCCGCTGCACCTGATCAACGTCACCGGCCTGCGCGGCAAGAGCAAGTTGTCCTTGCTCAAGGCGCCGTTCGTGTTGCTCAAGGCGGTGTGGCAGGCGCGCAAGATCATCCGTGAATTGAAACCGGTATGCGTGCTCGGTTTTGGTGGTTACGTGACAGGTCCTGGTGGCGTCGCCGCCCGGCTCGCTGGCGTGCCGGTGATCGTGCACGAGCAGAACGCCGTCGCCGGTACAGCCAACCGCCTGCTGGTGCCATTGGCCGCTCGGGTGTGTGAAGCGTTCCCGAAAACTTTTGGTGCATCGGACAAGCTGCGCACCACCGGTAATCCGGTGCGCACCGAACTGTTCATGGACATCGCCCGTGAAGCACTGCAAGGGCGCAAGCCGCACCTGCTGGTCATGGGCGGCAGCCTTGGCTCCGAGCCGTTGAACAAACTGCTGCCGGAAGCCCTGGCGCAACTCCCCGTGGAATTGCGTCCGGAGGTCTTCCATCAGGCCGGTAAAGATAACGGTGAAGTCACCGCCACGCGTTATCGCGAAGCGGGTGTCGAGGCGAACGTACAGCCCTTCATCAAAGACATGGCCCATGCCTATGGCTGGGCCGACCTGGTGGTCTGCCGCTCCGGTGCGCTGACCGTCAGTGAACTGGCCGCCGCCGGTCTGCCGTCCTTGCTGGTGCCTTTGCCCCACGCCATCGACGATCACCAGACCCGCAACGCCGAATATTTGGCCGGGGAGGGCGCTGCCTTCCTGCTGCCGCAAAGAACGACTGGCGCCGCCGATTTGGCCGCACGCCTGACCGAGGTATTGATGCAACCGGAACGACTCAACAGCATGGCGAGCACCGCAAGCCGCCTGGCCAAACCTGACGCAACCCGCACCGTGGTCGATATCTGCCTGGAGGTGGCCCATGGTTGAGAATCAGAAAGCCATGCCGCAACCGGAAATGCGCCGCATCCGGCGTATCCACTTCGTCGGTATCGGCGGCGTGGGCATGTGCGGCATCGCCGAAGTGTTGCTGAACCTGGGTTACCAGGTGTCCGGCTCCGACTTGAAAGAGTCGCCGGTCACTGATCGCCTGAAAACCTTCGGTGCGCAGATCTTTATCGGCCACCGCGCCGAGAACGCCTCCGAGGCTGACGTGCTGGTGGTGTCCAGCGCCGTGAACACCTCCAACCCGGAAGTGGCCACTGCCCTTGAGCGCCGCATTCCCGTAGTGCCTCGTGCCGAGATGCTGGCTGAGCTGATGCGTTATCGCCATGGCATCGCCGTCGCCGGTACCCATGGCAAAACCACCACCACCAGCCTGATCGCCTCGGTGTTCGCCGCCGGTGGCCTGGACCCGACCTTCGTCATCGGTGGCCGCCTGAATGCAGCCGGCACCAATGCCCAGCTTGGCACCAGCCGCTACCTCATTGCCGAAGCCGATGAAAGTGACGCGAGCTTCCTGCACCTGCAACCGCTGGTCGCTGTGGTTACCAACATCGATGAAGATCACATGGCGACCTACGACGGTGACTTCAACAAGTTGAAGAAAACCTTCGTCGAATTCCTGCACAACCTGCCGTTCTATGGTCTGGCGGTGGTATGCCTGGACGATCCGGTGGTGCGCGAAATCCTGCCACTGGTCAAACGTCCGACCGTGACCTACGGCTTCAGCGAAGACGCTGATGTGCGCGCTATCAATGTGCGCCAGGAAGGCATGCAAACCTTCTTCACCGTGCTGCGTCCGGACCGTGAGCCACTGGATGTGTCGGTGAACATGCCGGGCAACCACAACGTACTCAATTCCTTGGCGACCATCTGCATCGCCACCGACGAAGGCGTCAGCGATGAAGCCATCGTCGAAGGCCTGTCGCGCTTTGCCGGCGTAGGCCGTCGTTTCCAGGTCTACGGCCAACTGCCGGTAGAGGGCGGTGACGTGATGCTGGTGGACGACTACGGCCACCACCCGACCGAAGTCGCCGCGGTGATCAAGGCCGTGCGCGGTGGCTGGCCGGAACGCCGCCTGGTGATGGTCTACCAGCCGCACCGCTACAGCCGTACCCGCGACCTGTATGACGATTTCGTCAATGTACTGGCCGATGCCAACGTGCTGCTGCTGATGGAGGTCTACCCGGCCGGTGAAGAACCGATCCCGGGTGCGGACAGCCGCAAGCTGTGCAACAGCATCCGTCAGCGGGGCCAGTTGGACCCGATCTACATCGAGCGTGGTGTGGACCTGGCGCCGATCGTCAAGCCGCTGCTGCGGGCCGGCGACATCCTGCTGTGCCAGGGCGCCGGTGATATCGGCGGCCTTGCGCCCAAGTTGCTGGCGAGCCCACTGTTTGCGGTAAAAAAGGGAGCAGCGAAATGATCACTGACTACGCCTCCCTGTTTTCCAACATCACGCCTGCCGACTTCGGTCGCGTGGCTGTATTGTTCGGCGGCAAAAGCGCCGAGCGTGAAGTGTCGCTCAAGTCCGGCAACGCCGTGCTCGAAGCCCTGCAAAGCGCTGGCGTGAACGCGTTCGGTATCGACGTGGGCGATGACTTCCTCGCTCGCCTTCTGGCCGAGAAGATCGACCGTGCCTTCATCATCCTCCACGGCCGTGGCGGTGAAGACGGCAGCATGCAAGGCCTGTTGGAGTGCGCTGGCATCCCCTACACCGGCAGCGGCATCCTCGCTTCGGCACTGGCGATGGACAAGTTGCGCACCAAGCAGGTGTGGCACAGCCTGGGCATTCCAACCCCGCGTCACAGCGTGCTGTGCAGCGAAGACGATTGTATTTCTGCAGCCAAGGAACTGGGCCTGCCTTTGATCGTCAAACCAGCCCATGAAGGCTCCAGTATCGGCATGGCCAAAGTGAACTCGGCCGCCGAATTGATCGACGCATGGAAAGCGGCAAGCACCTACGATTCGCAAGTATTGGTTGAACAGTGGATCCAGGGTCCCGAGTACACCATCGCCACCCTGCGTGGCCAGGTATTGCCGCCTATCGCATTGGGCACGCCCCACACCTTTTACGACTACGACGCCAAGTACCTGGCTTCCGATACCCAGTACCGGATCCCGTGCGGCCTTGACGCAAGCAAAGAACAGGAATTGATGGACCTCACGGCGAAAGCCTGTGAGGCGCTGGGTATCGCCGGTTGGGCGCGGGCAGACGTGATGCAGGATGACCAAGGGAATTTCTGGTTCCTGGAAGTCAACACCGCACCGGGCATGACCGATCACAGCCTGGTACCTATGGCCGCTCGCGCTGCGGGCCTGGACTTCCAGCAGTTGGTGCTGGCGATCCTGGCCGCCAGCATTGAGCCCCGAGGCTAAGACATGAAAGGCGCATCGCTTCGTCATCAGCCCCCACAAGCACCGAGCCGCAAGCCGGTGCCACGGGGTGCCAGCCGGATGGTGGCTAAAGAGCCGATGTCGGCGCGCCTGCCGAAAGCCAACTTTGGTTTCCTCAAGGCGCTGTTCTGGCCAGTGTTGCTCGTGGTGTTGGGCTTCGGAACCTACGAGGGCGCGCAGCGTCTGTTGCCGTACGCCGACCGGCCGATCACCAAGATCAGCGTGCAGGGCGACTTGAGCTACATCAGCCAGCAAGCGGTACAGCAGCGCATCGGCCCGTACCTGGCGGCGAGCTTCTTTACCATCGACCTGGCCGGCATGCGCTCGGAGCTGGAGCAGATGCCGTGGATCGCTCACGCCGAGGTCCGCCGTGTATGGCCGGACCAGGTCACGATCCGCCTGGAAGAACAACTGCCCGTGGCCCGTTGGGGTGACGAAGCGCTGTTGAACAACCAGGGCCAGGCGTTCACCCCGCGTGAGCTGGCCAACTACGAGCACCTGCCGCAGCTGTTCGGGCCGCAGCGGGCGCAGCAGCAAGTGATGCAACAGTACCAGGCCTTGAGCCAGATGCTGCGGCCACTGGGCTTCTCCATTGCACGCCTGGAACTGCGTGAACGGGGCAGCTGGTTTTTGACGACCGGGGCAGGCAGTTCCGGCCCGGGCATCCAGTTGTTGCTGGGACGCGACCGCTTGGTGGAAAAGATGCGCCGTTTCATTGCCATCTATGACAAGACCTTGAAAGAACAGATTACGAACATTGCGAGCGTCGACCTGCGTTACGCCAACGGCCTTGCCGTCGGCTGGCGTGAACCGGCTGCGCCCACGGCAGCGCAACCCGCTGTCGCGAAGAATTAAGAAGAGGCAGGACCCATGGCAAACGTGCAAAGCGGCAAAATGATCGTCGGTCTCGATATCGGCACCTCCAAGGTGGTGGCGCTGGTGGGCGAGGTCGGGGAAGACGGCACGATCGAAATCGTCGGTATTGGCACGCATCCGTCCCGGGGCCTGAAGAAGGGCGTGGTGGTGAACATCGAGTCCACCGTGCAGTCGATCCAGCGCGCCATTGAAGAAGCGCAGCTGATGGCCGGTTGCCGGATCCACTCGGCGTTCGTCGGCGTGGCGGGTAACCACATCCGCAGCCTGAACTCCCACGGCATCGTGGCGATCCGCGACCGCGAAGTCAGCTCCGCCGACCTTGAGCGCGTCCTCGACGCTGCCCAGGCCGTGGCGATCCCGGCTGACCAGCGCGTGCTGCACACCCTGCCGCAGGACTACGTGATCGATAACCAGGAAGGCGTGCGCGAGCCCCTGGGCATGTCGGGCGTACGGCTGGAAGCCAAGGTCCACGTGGTGACCTGCGCCGTCAACGCGGCGCAGAACATTGAAAAATGCGTGCGCCGCTGCGGCCTGGAAATCGACGACATCATTCTTGAGCAGTTGGCCTCGGCCTATTCGGTACTGACCGACGACGAGAAAGAGCTGGGCGTCTGCCTGGTCGACATCGGCGGCGGCACCACCGACATCGCGATCTTCACCGAGGGTGCGATCCGTCACACCGCTGTGATCCCGATTGCCGGCGACCAAGTGACCAACGACATCGCCATGGCGCTGCGTACACCGACCCAGTACGCCGAAGAAATCAAGATTCGCTACGCCTGCGCCCTGGCCAAACTGGCCGGTGCCGGCGAGACCATCAAGGTGCCGAGCGTGGGCGATCGTCCACCGCGCGAACTGTCGCGCCAGGCCCTGGCCGAAGTGGTCGAGCCACGCTACGACGAACTGTTCACCCTGATCCAGGCTGAACTGCGCCGCAGCGGCTACGAAGATTTGATCCCGGCCGGCATTGTGCTGACCGGTGGTACTTCGAAGATGGAAGGCGCGGTCGAGTTGGCCGAGGAAATCTTCCACATGCCGGTTCGCCTGGGCGTGCCCCATGGCGTCAAGGGCCTGGGCGACGTGGTACGCAACCCGATTTATTCCACCGGTGTGGGCTTGCTGTTGTACGGACTGCAAAAGCAGACCGACGGCATTTCCCTGTCGGGCCCGAGCAACCGTGACAGCTACCGCAGCGACGACGAGGCCAAAGCCCCATTGTTCGAGCGGTTGCAGGCATGGGTCAAAGGCAACTTCTAACGATTTACCGCGACACCGTTGTAAGCAGTAGGCGAAAAAACTAGAGAAAACGAAAGGAGAGGGAACATGTTCGAACTCGTAGACAACATCCCCGCAAGCCCGGTCATCAAAGTGATCGGTGTCGGCGGTGGCGGCGGCAACGCTGTCAACCACATGGTCAAGAGCAACATTGAAGGCGTTGAATTCATCTGCGCCAACACTGATGCCCAGGCGCTGAAAAGCATCGGCGCGCGGACCATCCTGCAATTGGGCACAGCCGTGACCAAGGGCCTCGGCGCTGGCGCCAACCCGGAAGTCGGCCGTCAAGCCGCGCTGGAAGACCGCGAGCGTATTGCTGAAGTGCTGCAAGGCACCAACATGGTGTTCATCACCACTGGCATGGGCGGCGGTACCGGTACCGGTGCTGCGCCGATCATTGCCGAAGTGGCCAAGGAAATGGGGATTCTGACGGTCGCTGTCGTGACCCGTCCGTTCCCGTTCGAAGGCCGCAAGCGCATGCAGATTGCCGACGAAGGTATCCGTCTGCTGTCTGAAAGCGTCGACTCGTTGATCACCATCCCCAACGAGAAACTGCTGACTATCCTGGGCAAGGACGCCAGCCTGCTGTCCGCGTTCGCCAAGGCTGACGATGTACTGGCCGGTGCCGTTCGCGGTATCTCCGACATCATCAAGCGTCCAGGCATGATCAACGTCGACTTTGCCGACGTACGCACCGTGATGAGCGAAATGGGCATGGCGATGATGGGCACTGGCTGCGCCAGCGGTCCGAACCGTGCACGTGAAGCCACTGAAGCGGCCATCCGCAACCCGTTGCTGGAAGACGTGAACCTGCAAGGTGCACGCGGCATCCTGGTGAACATCACCGCCGGTCCTGACCTGTCCCTGGGTGAGTACTCCGACGTGGGTAGCATCATTGAAGCCTTCGCTTCCGAGCACGCCATGGTCAAAGTCGGTACCGTGATCGATCCGGACATGCGCGACGAGCTGCACGTGACTGTGGTTGCGACCGGCCTGGGCGCGAAAATCGAGAAGCCTGTGAAGGTCATCGACAACACCCTGCATAACAGCCAAGCCAGCCACGCCAGCCAAGCGGCTGCCGCTCCAGCGCCTTCGCGCCAGGAACTGCCGTCGGTAAACTACCGTGACCTGGACCGTCCGACCGTGATGCGCAACCAGGCTCAGGCCGGTGCTGCGGCGTCCCGTAGCCCGAATCCGCAAGATGACCTGGACTACCTGGACATCCCGGCATTCTTGCGTCGTCAGGCCGATTAATGGAATGTATCAGGGCTATGAAGGTGATTGGTGTTCAGCAAAGGTCTGGTCTGCTATTATCGCCAGCCTTTGTTGATACCAGTTCGCAATTTGCGCTCAAGCGGTCCAAGCCATGATTAAACAACGCACCCTGAAGAATATTATCCGTGCCACAGGTGTAGGTCTGCACTCCGGGGAGAAGGTATACCTGACCCTCAAACCTGCACCTGTCGACACCGGCATCGTGTTTGTTCGTGCCGACCTGGACCCTGTGGTGCAGATTCCTGCTCGCGCGGAAAACGTTGGCGAAACCACGATGTCGACCACATTGGTCAACGGTGACGTCAAAGTGGACACGGTGGAGCACTTGCTCTCGGCCATGGCTGGCCTGGGCATCGATAACGCCTACGTCGAGCTCTCCGCGTCCGAAGTCCCGATCATGGATGGCAGCGCTGGACCCTTCGTATTCTTGATTCAATCTGCCGGCCTGGAAGAACAGGACGCAGCCAAGAAGTTCATTCGCATTCTGCGGGAAGTGACAGTAGAAGACGGCGACAAGCGCGCCACCTTCGTCCCGTTCGAAGGCTTTAAAGTGAGCTTTGAGATCGATTTCGATCACCCGGTATTCCGTGACCGCACCCAAAGTGCAAGCGTGGATTTTTCCAGCACTTCGTTTGTAAAAGAAGTCAGCCGCGCCCGTACCTTTGGTTTCATGAGTGACATCGAGTACCTGCGCAAGCACAACCTCGCACTCGGCGGCAGCGTTGAAAATGCCATTGTGGTCGACGCGGATGGTGTACTGAACGAAGACGGCCTTCGCTACGAAGACGAGTTCGTGAAGCACAAGATCCTCGATGCAATCGGTGACCTCTACCTGCTGGGCAATAGCCTGATAGGCGAGTTCAAAGGCTTCAAGTCGGGCCACGCCCTTAACAACCAGCTGCTGCGCAAGTTGATTGAGCAGACAGACGCTTGGGAAGTCGTGACCTTCGAAGATGCCAGCACCGCACCGATCTCTTACATGCGTCCCGTCGCGGCGGTGTAAGTAACAACTCTCTTTCTTTAGTTTTGAAAGGCCACCTTCGGGTGGCCTTTTTTATGCCCGCCTTTCCAAACATCCCACCCCTACACCGACCGGGTTCACAAGGCTGCCGCATCCACAATCCGATTACGCCCCGTATGCTTGGCCTCGTACAACGCCTGGTCTGCACTCAGCAGGAGCGCCTCCAGCGACAGGCGACTGCGCTTGTCCCATGTGCTCATGCCAATGCTCACCGTAATCGGCTGGTCATCCCCCGCCACCTTGGGCAAGTGCTCGATGGCGCTGCGGATGTGTTCAGCAATCACCCAGGCGCCCTTGGCGTCGGTCACCGGCAGCACCACCGCGAACTCTTCGCCGCCATAGCGTGCGGCCAGGTCGGCCGGTCGGCGGATGTTGCTGCCGATCACCTGGGCCACGCTGCGCAACGCGTCGTCGCCACCGTGATGGCCGTGGCGGTCATTGAAGGCCTTGAAGTGGTCCACATCGATCATCAGCACCGTCAGCGGCTCGGTGGAGCGCTGGGCGCGGTCCCACTCAAGACGCAGGCGTTCATCCAGAACGCGCCGGTTGGCCAGGCCGGTCAACGCATCGGTGGCTGCCAGTTCTGACAGCACTCGTTCGGCGCGACGCCGCCGTCGCAGTTCCCGGCGTAGCAACCAGGTCAGCCATAACAAACCGGCGCAGAGCACCCCGGTGGCACCACTGGTCAGCAGTGCCGCACGTCTCCAGGGCGCGAATACGTCCTCGCTGGACAACGCTACCACCACGATCAGCGGCAGGGCACCGACATTGGTAAAGGTATACAGGCGCTCTTTACCACTGATGGCAGAGATCGCCTGAAAGCTGCCGCTTCCGTCGCGCAGTATTCGCTTGAAGTTAGGCCGGTCACTCAGGTCCTTGTCGATCATGTCGCGTTCGAGCAGCGGCTGCTGGGCCAGGAGAATGCCTTTGTTGTTCAGCAGGTTGACGCTGCTGCCGTTGCCGATGGTCAGGGTGTTGAAGAGCTGGTCGAAATACGCCAGGCGCATGGTCGCGACCGCTACGCCGACAAACTCCCCCTTGGGGCCCGACACGCGTCGGCTGAATGCCATGCGCCAGACCTGGTCGCAGTCGCAATGGATCTTGAAGGGTCGACTGATAAACAGGCCGGCGCTGGCGTCCTTGGCATGCACCTGGAAATAATCGCGGCTGGCAAAATTACGTGGTGTGGGCCGCAGTGTGGAGGAGTCGGCGATAACCGTGCCGTTGGCATCCAGCAGCAGGACCTCGCCTTTGAAAGGCGCCGCCGTGGATAAATCAAACTGCACCAAGTGCTGGATATTGGCGGCAACCTCGGACAGGTCTTCACGTTGCGTGGCCGCAATCAGCCCGTTGAGCGCCAGGTCATACAGCTCGACGTTACGCAGCACGTCGGCGTTGATCAGTTGGGCGATATTGGTGGTCGATCGCTTGGCCGCCTCAAGTGTGCTGGCGTGTTCGCGAATCAACAGCACCGCGACAATGATCACAATCAGGGCAACGCTGAGCCCGCTGCCCAGCATCAATAACAACTCAGGATGTGCGGGTGAGGTACGAACAGGGCGTGGACTCATCGGGCAGACTTCAGCGGTGAGGATGCTGGCAGTTTAGTTCTACCCGATGAAAATTAAATACTTGGTTAAAAAGAAAAAGACGTCTGTCAGAACACGTTGATCGGGTAGTCGACGATCACCCGGTATTCATCCACATCCCGATCCACCGCCGAGTAACCATTGCTGCCCCGGTTGACCGCCCATTGCAGGCGCACCGCCAGGTCCTTGGCCTTGCCGCCCTGCACTACGTATTTCAGGTCGATGTCCCGTTCCCAATGCTTGGCGTCTTTACCGTCGGCGCTGTACCACGCGCTATAGCCACGGCTCTGCGGGTCGACCTTGGTCAGGTCGGTCTTGCCGCTGATATAGGACACGGCCGAGGTCAGGCCGGGCAGGCCCAGGCCGCCGAAGTTATAGGCGTACTTGAGTTTCCACGAGCGCTCGTTGGGGCCGTTGAAGTCGGAGTACTGCTGGGAGTTGTCCAGGTACACGCTGTCGCCCTGGGCGATGTAGTCGAACGGGGTGTTGCCGTTGACCCGCTGGTATGCCGCCGTGACGCTGTGATGGCCGACGTCCACGGTGAAGTGCAGGCTGTAGGTGTTGTTGTCGATATCCCCCAGCAGCGACTGCCCGGTGTCCTGGGTATGGTAGTAGTGCAGACCGGGGTTGAGACTGATCATCTCGTTCACCACATAGGTGTAGTCCAGGTCGTAGTAGTACTGGTTCCACACGTCCTTGAGCTCGGAGGCGTAGAGGTTGCTGGTCAGCCCGTCGATGCCGCTGAATGACACGCCGGCCCAGTTCATGTGCTGGCTGTCGGTATTGCTGGGCAGCGCACCGTAGCTGGTGCCGATGCGGCGGTGGCCGCTCTGGTTGTAGAGCTTGGTGAAGCTGGCCTGGCCACCTTCGAACATCCAGCCGTCGAGGCTGTGGTTGGTCAGGCTGACGCCACGGAAGGTCTGCGGCAGCATGCGGGTTGCGCCGCCGGCGATCACCGGGTTATTGAGGAACAGGTCGCCGGCCCTCAACTCGGTATCGAACGCGCGCATTTTCAAGGCGCCACCCGCCGTCGAGAACGAGCCGGGCGCCTTTCCGTTGCCACTGCCGTACGGAAGGATGCTGGAACCATCCGTACCGCCACCGCCGTCCAGCTTCAGACCGAGCATGGCATGGGCGTCCAGGCCGAAGCCGACGGTTCCCTGGGTGTAGCCGGATTCGAAGGTGCCGATGAAACCCTGGCCCCATTCCTTGCTGTCATCGGTGTGGATGTCGCGCCGGTCGCGGTTCATGTAGTAGTTGCGGGTGTTGATATTGAGGTGGGCGCCTTCGACGAAACCGTCGGCGGGGGTAGTGTCTGCCGCATGGGCAAGAGGGGTGATCGTTGCTGCAATTGCGAGAAATAACGGGGTGAACGTCAGCGAGTTCTTCACCGGTGTAGCTCCTTTGGTCAATCGGAAACGGCCAATGTCGTGGGGGTGCCTGGCCTTTTTTTACGGCAAAAAAAAGCCGCTGAAGTCAGCGGCTTTAAGACAGATTCCCAGTGTAGAGCCCTGGAAATAAGTCGAGGGAAATTCGGGTAAGCGGGAGGCTGCCTTTGCCGTCGCGCTCATCGATGCGTCAAATTAACGCAGGCGAGCGGTACGATACAGAGTGTAACAAGATAATGACTGTTGCCCAAATCGCAACAAACACACCACGGTCACTGTAGGAGCCGGCTTGCCGGCGATAGCGGTGGGTCAGTCATGCACACGTCGACCCGAACACCGCCATCGCCGGCAGTGTCAGACGGGCAACGTGATGCCAAAGGTATTGCCGCCGCCCTCACTGCGCACGAACACATCACCGCCGTGCATCAGCGCAATCGCCTTGACGATGGCCAGCCCCAGGCCATGGTTGGCGCCGCTGTTGCTGCGTGACGCATCCACCCGATAAAACCGTTCGAACAGACGTGGCAAGTGTTCGCTGGCAATGACGTCGCCGGGGTTGGTCACGCCGATCGCCACCTGATGTCCTTGCACCTCGATATTCACCACGATCACCTGCCCAGGCGCGGTGTGCTGCACCGCGTTGCTCAGCAGGTTGATCAACGCACGGCGCAGGTGGGCTTTTTCGATCTGCACCGTGGCATCGCCCTTTACCTGTACCTTGACCTGGGCGTCTTCAAGAATGAAGTCCAGGTAGTCGAGGGTGGTGGCTACTTCGTCGGCCAGGGAGCTTTCGATCAGCTTGGTGGCCTTGCTGCCCTGGTCGGCGCTGGCCAGGAACAGCATGTCATTGATGATCGAACGCAAGCGCTCCAGCTCTTCAAGGTTCGATTGCAGCACCTCGAAATAATGCTCGGCCGAACGCCCTCGGGTCAGCGCCACTTGGGTCTGGCCGATCAGGTTGGTCAGGGGCGAGCGCAGTTCGTGGGCGACGTCGGCGTTGAACGATTCCAGGCGTGAATAGGCTTGCTCGACGCGGTCGAGGGTGGAGTTGAACGAGTTGACGAACTGGCTCAGCTCCGGTGGCAGCGGCGACAGTTCAAGGCGCCCGGAGAGTTTCGGTGGCGCCAGCTTTTGCGCCTCGTCCGACAGCTTGCCCAGCGGCTTCAGGCCGATGCGTGAAACCCAGAACCCCAACAGCGCCGCCAGGACCACACCGACAAATGCGAAGCTGATCAACGCCACCAGCAAATGATGCTGGGTTGCACGGAAGTTCTCGGTGTCGATGGCAATCATGAAGCGCAGGGGCGGGCGCTGCTCCTTGGCCGGGAACTGGCTCACCAGCACTTTGAATGGGTGATGGTGGCCCGGCAGGCGCAAGTCGCGCTTGCCGGTAGGCCCTTGGGCAAACGCGCGGATCTGCGCGTCCGGCTCGCCATATTCATAATTCGGATCGCTGCTCACCACCCAGAAACGAATGCGTTTGTCTTCCTCACCCAGCAGCTTGAGCTTGGCCTTGATCTTCACCCAATGGTCCGGCGTGCCGAAGCGGTTCACCGAAGATTCGAGCACGCTGTAACGCGCATCCAGCTCGGCGCCTGGCAACAAGCCCAGCCCCCGGTCCACTTGCTGATAAAGCGCCCCGCCGATCAACACGAAGATCAGCAGCGCCACCAGGGTGAACATGCCGCTCAGGCGCAGGGCGATGGAGTTAGCTGACACTTCGGCTCTCCAGCACATACCCCATGCCACGGATGGTGTGCAGCAGCTTTTGTTCGAACGGCCCGTCGAGCTTGGCGCGCAGGCGCTTGATCGCGACTTCCACCACGTTGGCGTCGCTGTCGAAATTGATGTCCCAGACCATCTCCGCAATCGCGGTCTTCGACAGGATCTCACCCTGGCGCCGCGCCAATACGCTGAGCAGCGAGAACTCCTTGGCGGTCAGGTCCAGGCGCAGGCCATTGCGACTGGCCTTGCGGCTGATTAGGTCGATCCACAGGTCGGCCACCGTCACCTGCACGGGTTCATGGCCACCGCTGCGGCGGGTCAGGGCTTGCAGGCGTGCCACCAGTTCCAGGAAGGAAAACGGTTTGCCCAGGTAATCGTCGGCGCCTTCGCGCAGGCCGCGAATGCGGTCTTCCACGCGCTCGCGGGCCGTGAGCATGATCACCGGCGTCTGCTTGCGTGCGCGCAGGGCACGCAGCACGCCAAAACCATCGAGGCCAGGCAGCATCACGTCGAGCACGATCACCGCATAATCGTTCTCCAGCGCCAGGTGCAGACCCTCGACGCCTTCGCGTGCCACGTCGACGGTGTAGCCTTGCTCCGTCAGGCCACGGTGCAGGTAGTCGGCGGTTTTTTCTTCATCTTCAACAATCAGTACGCGCATGAGTCTTTTTGCTCCAGGGCCGGGCCTCAGTCTGTGGTCGCCAACGCAGGCGTTGGTGTGGGCCGGTGGAAGAACTTCTCAAGGTACAAGTATATGACCGGCGTGGTGAACAGCGTCAGCGCCTGGCTCACCAGCAACCCGCCGACCACCGCGATACCCAGCGGCTGGCGCATTTCCGCACCGGGGCCGGCGCCGAGCATCAGCGGCACCGCGCCAAGCAGGGCGGCGAGGGTGGTCATGATGATCGGCCGGAACCGTGTGACACAGGCTTCATAGATCGCATCTTCCGGCGACAGGCCCCTGACGCGCTGAGCCTCCAGGGCAAAGTCGATCATCAAGATGCCGTTCTTCTTCACGATGCCGATCAACAGCACCAGGCCGATCAGCGCCATGATCGAAAAGTCCTGGCCCATCAGCGACAGCATGATCAGCGCGCCCAACCCTGCCGAGGGCAAGGTCGAAATGATCGTCAGCGGGTGCACGAAGCTCTCGTACAGCACGCCGAGGATGATATACACCGCCACCAGCGCTGCCAGGATCAGCCACGGTTGGCTGGCCAGCGAGCTCTGGAACGCCTGGGCCGCGCCCTGGAAGTTGCCGATGATGGTGGTCGGCATGCCGATTTCATTCTTGGCCTGGTTGAGCATGATCACTGCGTCGCCCAGGGCCACGCCCGGTGCCAGGTTGAACGACAGGTTGGCGGCCGGGAACATGCCGTCGTGGCTGATCGAAAGCGGCCCCACTGTGGGCGGGTCAACCTTGGCCAGCGCCGACAGCGGCACCATCTCATTGGTCAACGGCGAGCGCAGGTAAAAGTAGTTGAGGCTCTCGGCCTTACCGCGTTGCTGGGTGTCGAGTTCCAGCACCACTTGGTACTGGTTGATCTCAGTCTGGAACTCGTTGATCTGGCGTTGGCCGAAGGCGTCGTACAGCGCCTGGTCCACATCGGTGGCGGTCAGGCCGAAGCGCGCGGCGGCCTGACGGTCGATGCTGATATGGGTGATGCTGCCGCCCAGTTGCAGGTCGTTGGACAGGTCGCGGAAGGCCGGGTTGCCGCGCAGTTTCTCGGTGAGGCGTTGGGTCCAGGTGTTGAGCGTCGGGCCGTCGTTGCTCTTGAGCACGTATTGGTACTGAGCACGGCTGGGGCCGGAACTCAGGTTGATGTCTTGCCCGGCGCGCAGGTACAGCACGATGCCCGGCACCTTGGCCAGTTTCGGGCGGATGCGGTCGATGAACTGGCTGGCGGACACGTCACGGTCGCCGCGGTCTTTCAAGGCGATCCAGAAGCGGCCGTTGGCAATGGTCTGGTTGCTGCCGGTCACACCGACCGAATGCGAAAACGCTTCCACCGCCGGGTCGGCCTTGACGATTTCGGCCAGGGCCTTGTGCTTGGCCACCATGTCCGGGTAGGACACGTCGGCCGCCGCTTCGCTGGTGCCGAGTACAAAGCCGGTGTCCTGCACCGGGAAGAACCCCTTGGGGATGAACACGTAGCCGACCACGGCCAGGGCCAACGTCACCACGAAGATTGCCGCCATCGTACGTTGATGGGCCAGGGCACGGCGCAGGTTGCGCGCATAGCCGGCCAGCAGCCGTTCGCTGAAGCCCGGTTTGTCGTGGGCAGGGTGGCTGGGCGCGCGCATGAACAGCGCGGCGAGTGTCGGCGCCAACGTCAGCGAGACCACCACCGAAATCAGGATGGTCGAGGTGGCCGTCAGGGCGAACTCCTTGAACAGCCGCCCGACCACGCCCCCCATGAACAGCAGCGGAATAAACGCCGCCACCAGCGAGAAGCTGATGGACACCACCGTAAAGCCGATTTCACCAGCGCCTTTGATCGCCGCTTCGCGCTTGTCGAGCCCGGCTTCCAGGTGGCGGTGGATGTTCTCGACCACCACGATGGCATCGTCCACCACAAAGCCCACCGCGATGACGATCGCCACCAGCGTCAGGTTGTTCAGGCTGAAGCCCATCAGGTACATCAACGCAAAGCTGGCGACCAGCGACACACCCAGCACGCTGGACACAATCATCGTCGCCGACAACTGCCGCAGGAACAGCGCCATCACCGCCACCACCAGCAGGATGGCGATCAGCAGCGTCACTTCCACCTCATGCAGCGACGCGCGGATGGTCTTGGTACGGTCGGTCAACACGCTGACCTGCACCGACGCCGGCAGCATCGCCTGCAGGCGCGGCAGCTCGGCTTGAATGCGGTCCACGGTCTCGACGATGTTCGCGCCGGGCTGGCGCGAAATCACCAGGTTGACCCCGGGTGTATCGCCGGACCAGGCCTGCACGTAGGCGTTTTCCGAACCGTTGATGACCTTGGCGATATCCCGCAGTTGAACCGGTGCGCCGTCCTTGTAGGACACGATCAACTGCGCGTAGTCCTCCGGGTGGAACAACTGGTCGTTGGTCGACAGGGTCGACACACTGTTCTCGCCGTAGATCGCGCCCTTGGCCAGGTTGAGGCTCGACTGCTGGATGGCCAGGCGGATATCGGCCAGGGTCAGGCCGATTGCGGCGAGTTTGTCCGGCGATGCTTGGACGCGGATTGCCGGGCGCTGCTGGCCGGTGATGTTGATCTGGCCGACCCCGTCGATCTGGCTGATCTGCCGGGCCAGCAGGGTTTCCACGTAGTCGCTCAACTCGGTGCTGGGCATGCTGTTGGAGCTGACGCTGAGGATCAGCACCGGGCTGTCCGCCGGGTTGACCTTCTTCCAGGTCGGCAGGCTCGGCATGTCGCTGGGCAGCTTGCCGGACGCGGTGTTGATCGCCGCCTGCACTTCCTGCGCGGCGGTGTCGATGCTTTTGGTCAGGGTAAATTGCAGGGTCAACAGGCTGGAGCCCAGGGCGCTGCTGGAGGTCATCTGGGTCATGCCGGGGATGGCGCTGAATTGCACCTCCAGCGGCGTGGCCACGGATGACGCCATGGTGTCCGGGCTGGCGCCGGGCAGGGTGGCCGTCACCTGGATCGTCGGAAATTCCGCTTCCGGCAGTGGGGCGATGGCCAGGCGCGGGAAGGCAATCAGCCCGAGCAGCACCAGGGCAAAGGTCAGCAGCAGGGTGGCGACCGGGTGGTCGACGCACCAGGCTGACGGCGAACGGCTCATGGCTGCACCTTGGCATCAACGGTCTGAATGACTTGCGGCGGCTCCTTGAGTATTTCCACCTGCGCGCCCGCCTTGAGCCGTGACTGGCCGTCGCTGACCAGCACATCCCCGGCCTGTACGCCCTTGATGATGTTTACGTCGCTGTCCTGGTAGGTGACTTGCACCGGCACCACGTCGACCCTGTCACCGTTGACCCGGTACACGAAGTGCGAATCCAGGCCGCGCTGCACCACGGTCGGCGGCACCACCAGGGCGTTTTTGTCGAGGGCGGTCTGGATCTTGATGGTCACCAGTTGCCCCGGCCACAGTCGCTGTGAGGCGTTGTTGAATTCGGCCTTGGCACGCAGGGTGCCGGTGGTGGAACTGATCTGGTTGTCGATCAGGCTCAAGTGGCCTTCACCCAGCAAGTCACCGGTCTGGCCGTCAGTGTCGGCGCCCAGGTAGGCATCGACGCTGGCCTGGGTGGGCGCGGCGATCAAGCCTTGCAGGGTCGGCAACATTTGCTGTGGCAGGGAAAACTCGACGGCTATCGGGTCGATCTGGGTCACGGAAAACAGGCCCTGGGTATCGGCGGTGCGCAAGAAGTTGCCTTCATCCACGGTGCGAATACCCACGCGGCCGCTGACCGGCGAGCGAATCTGCGTGTAGGAAAGTTGTACCTGAGCCGCATCGATCGCGGCCTGGTTGCCTTGCGCGGTAGCCTTGAGCTGGTTGACCAGGGCTTGTTGCTGGTCATAGGTCTGCTTGGAGACGCCGTCGTCGACGCTCAATTCCTTGTAGCGCTTGAGGTTGACCAGCGCTACCTGCAACTGCGCCTGGCTTTCGCCCAGTTGGGCCTTGGCCTGGTCAAGGCTGGCACGGATCGAGCGGTCATCGATGGTCGCCAACAGGTCACCGGCCTTGACCCGTTGGCCTTCCTTGACCAGCAGCTTGGTCAGGATGCCGTCCACTTGCGGGCGAATCACCACACTGTGCAGCGACAGCACTGAGCCAATCCCACTGACAAAGCGCGGGATATCCTGCTGCACCACGCTCACCACCCGCACCGGAATCGCTGTGGGCGCCGCCAGTTTGGTCTTGGCCGGGCGGGTCAATGCCCAGGCTGCAACAGCCAACACCACGAGGACACCCACGATCAGGGCGGTTTTTCGTTGAATTTGCATGGGGTGAGGCGCCAGGGCAAAGGATTGGAAGTGTGTGAGGCCTTTATAGCCCGCCAACCCGGTCAGCACGGTGACTGCTAACTGACAGCGCTGTCAGTAAAGGCCGACCATTCTTACCGGTGGTGGTTAAAGATCCGAGGCGGGCAGGTATACTGCGCGCCAGCGGGGCCCGCAAGCCGGCACCGCGCCATTTCTTGCACGCTCCGGAGCTTCCATGACTTCCCCGACACAACCCCCTGTTGAAGCGGCCGACCTCGTCGATCCGGCCAGCGCCGAAGGCGTTGAAAAAGCCGAGATCCCGGCGTTCAAATTCCCCTTCAAACCGGGTGAGCTGGCTGGGGCCAAGAATGCCGCCCAGCCCTGGTACAAGAACGGCGCCAAGAACGGCCACACCAAGAGCCCAGGCATGGCCCCACCCGGTACACGCCGTTCCATGGGTAAACGTTAAGATTAATCCTCTGTAGCATTTGACGGATATTGCCTACAGCCTCCGTTGATGTTTCTGCTTGTAGGCCTGCGACCGTTTCTTGAAAGCTTGTACGGCTTCCGCTTCACCCCGGTTTGGTTAACGGGCGTGCAGCGGAGGGCGCTCTTTCCGGAAAAGGACGTTTCCTGTGCCCCTGATACATATCTGTGTAGCGCTTGCCCTATTGCTGGCGGTGGATGCCGTCGCAGGCCTTGATCAACCGCGACGTGAAATCCGCTTCGCCGTTGCCGCGCAATTTGCCCCTTTCCAAAGCCGCAACCCGCAAGGGCAGTTGGTCGGTCTGAATATCGAGTTGGGCAACGCCCTTTGCCAGCAGTTGAATGTGCGCTGTACCTGGGTCGACCAGGTGCTGGTTGAAAACTTCGAAGGTCTGGAGGCGCGGCAGTTCGATGCAATCATGGGCATAGCCCCTACACCTTTGCGGCGGCGCTGGGTGAGTTTCACCGAAAACCTCTACCCCTTCACCACGCGCCTGGTCGCGCGCCGAACCTCGGGCCTTATGCCGACGCCAAGGTCGCTCAAGGGCAAGCGTGTCGGCGTGTTGCTGGGCAGTAATCGCGAAGCCTTTGCGCATACGAAATGGGCGCGCAAAGGCGTGATCATCAAGAGCTTCTGGCTCAACGACGAACTGGTGCGCAGCCTGGTGGCAGGGGATATCGATGCGACGCTGCAGGGCACCGTGGAAATTCGCGAGGCCCTGCTCGACACGGCTGCGGGCGAGGATTTCGATTTCCTCGGCCCCCCGGTTTCTACCGAACTGTTGGGCAACGGCGTGGCGATCGCGTTACGCAAGACTGATACCGCGCTGCGCACTGAGCTAAACCGTGCCCTGGAACAGCTGATGCACAATGGCGAATACCAGCGGATCCTTGCGCCTTATCGCCTCGACCTACCGTGATGGCTAATTAATTGCGCGGAACATGAGCTGGATCAGTATTTGCCCCCTTGGTGCGCTTAGAGTCGACGCCCTGCCGACTCCTCCAACAATTACGAGCGCGCTTCTCCATGAAGATCAATCTGCCGGTCACCGGTCGGAATGTGGACTTTGCCCCCGACGCCAACATCCTTTCGACCACCGACCTGACCAGTGCGATTACGTACGCCAACCAGGACTTTATCGACATCAGCGGGTACAACCGCGATGAGCTGCTGGGTGTGACCCATAACATCCTGCGTCATCCGGACATGCCGCCCGAAGCGTTTGCCCATATGTGGCGAACCCTCAAGGCGGGACGTTCGTGGATGGGCATGGTGAAAAACCGTTGCAAGAGCGGTGACCACTATTGGGTCAGCGCGTATGCCACGCCCGTGACCCGCGACGGGGCCGCCGTGGAGTACCAATCGGTGCGCACCAAGCCGGACGCGCGCAAGATTGCTGCGGCAGAGCGGGCCTATGCGCGCTTGCGAGCGGGCAAGCGGCCGGCATGGCCAGTGCTTGGCTTGGGCATGAAGCTGTTGGCTTGGGTCGCCTTCACCTGCGGTGTGACGGGAGCCTTGGGCTTGGGCTTGGCGGATTACGCGCTGGGCTGGCAGTTACTGGCCCTGGTGGCCGGGTGTGCGGTCGGTGCGGTTGGCGTGCAGGCGATCCTGCGGCCCCTGGCCCAATTGCATCAGCGCGCACGGCGGGTGGCCGACAACCCTTTGAGCCAGGCAATCTACACCGGGCGCCGGGACGAGTGCGGGCAAATCGAATTCGCCTTCCAAATGCTCGAAGCCCAGGTAGGAGCGGTGGTGGGCCGTATCGGCGACGCCTCCCAGCGCCTGTCGGGCCACGCTGCGCAGTTGGTGCAGCACCTGGACAGCAGCCACGCCAGCAGCCTTGGCCAGCAGACCCAGACCGACCAGATAGCCGCAGCCATCCACCAGATGGCCGCCAGCGTGGCCGAAATGGCCAACCATGCCCAGCAGGCGTCCAAGGCGGCCGACCAGGCCGGCAACGAGACCCGCGAAGGCCATCAGCGCGTGGATGAAAGCCGTGATGCGGTGTTACGCCTGTCCCAGGAGTTGGCACGCGCCACCGAAGTCATTCACCAGTTGGAAAGCCACAGTGGCGAAATCAGTGGCGTGCTGGAAGTGATCCGCACGATTGCCGAACAGACCAACCTGCTGGCGCTGAACGCCGCCATCGAAGCGGCAAGAGCGGGTGAGCAGGGGCGTGGCTTCGCCGTGGTGGCCGATGAAGTGCGCGGCCTGGCCCAGCGCACCCAGCAATCGACCGATGAAATCCAGCGCATGATCAGCACCCTGCAAGGCGGCGCACGGGATGCGGTGCAAGCGATGGCGCATAGCAGCGAGCATGTCGAGGCCAGCGTCCAGCAGGCACAGCGGGCCGCCGCAGCGCTGGACGGCATCAGTCAGCGTGTCATGCAAATCACCGCCATGAGCCAACAGATTGCAACCGCCGTGGAAGAGCAGAGCACGGTGAGCGAGGACATCAACCGCAATATCGTTGGCATTCGCAATGCCGGGGAGGCCACCGTCGGTGCCGGGCAGCAGAGCCGGCTCAGTTCAAGCGATGTGGCGGCGCTGGCGGAGGATTTACGCCAGTTGGCGCAAGAGTTCTGGGGCGGCCGGCGCTGACCGCAAGTGTTTCGGTGGATGTGCCGTCGCTATCGCGGGCAAGCCCGGCACTCACACATGAGCGCGACCTACCATGGGAACCGGGTTTGCCCGCAATCAGAGCAGAGCAGCCTAAGCCGCCCGTAACGGGATAAATGCATAGTTGGCCGGCACCTCCGTCGCAATCTGCGCCCCGGCATCCAGCACCTGCTCCGCGATGTCCATGCCGGACACATGGAACACCCACTCGCTGACCACGGACGGTCGTTGCACCGCCAGCTCGATGGCTTGGGCAAATGCGCCCATGTCGGGCAGGTAAGCGGTAAACCCATCCCCCTTGAGGGCTGTGGTGCGAATGCCCAGCAGGGCGCACACCGCCTCTTTGGTCTGTACATCGTCACGGTCGGCCTGGCGTGAGCGGCGGATCAGTTCGGCCAGTTCCTGGTCCATCAACTCACCGCCGACGATCAGCGCCGGGCCCTGTTCCCAGGACTCCGGTGGGCAATCCTTGGCGGCGGGGTTCAGCGGGATATGCGGGTTGATCTCCATCGGATAAATGCGGCACACCAGCGGGCGGCGTTCATAGATGCGGCACAGGTTGTCTTCGTCAAGATTCCGGCAGCGTCCGGCGTTGTAGGCGGCAAAGGTGATTGCCACAAATGCCTCGGTATTGCCGCTGGGAACGATGACCGAGCGACGCTCGGCATGCTCGCGTTGCTGCTGCGGCAGGCCCAGGCCAGTGCCCAGGAACCCCTCCACCAGAACGATGACATTGCCGCCGTCCGCCGCCCACAGGCGGGCTTCTTCGAGGGTCAGGGGCACGTGGTGGTCGGAGCAGCATTTACCACAACCGACGCAGGAAAAATGAGTGTTCATGGCGGATCTGTCACCAGGCAAGGTCAGAGGGCACGCAGGAACAGTGACGGGTTTTTACCTCTGTTCACCGTTTTAGCTCTCTGGAAGCAAGTTACACGCCAGTGCCTGTCAGTCCTGTGGCACCACATCGCGCAGGACAAATCTCATGCCCGCGCTTTCGTACAGTTGGCGGGCACGCAGGTTGCTCTCCAAGACCTTGAGGTCCACATAGGGTTCACCGCGTTGCTTGAACGTGTGGAAGCAGTGCAACAGCACTGCGCGGCCCAATCCCTGGCCCTGGGCGCAGGGGTGAACGGAGAGGTTCTTGATAAACGCGCTGGTCCAGCACTGCGCCACCGCGAGAATGCCGTCGTCGTTGCTGGCCACCAGGCACAGCGTGGGGTCGAACTCGGCATCGGTGGTGAACTGCTGCTGCCAGGTTTCCAGGTTGGGAACGCGACCGCCACCCTGGTCCTGGGTCAGGCGCAATACGGCGTGAATCGCCGGGGCCAGGTCGTCACGGTAATGATCCAATTGCGTGCCCGCCGGCCACTGCGGGGCGGGCAGGCTGCCGATAAGGTCGCGGCGCAGCAGTTGGAAATATTCGTTCACAGGCCTTTTTGCGCCACCGTTTGCGCGGCCACCACCAGGCACTTGGTCAACTCTGGCGAGGAGAACTTGGTGAGCACCGCGTCGGCGCCGGCCAGCCGGGCTTTTTCGCTGTTCATCGCGCTGTCCAGCGAGGTGTGCAGCAACACATAGAGGTGCTGGAAATCCGGGGTTTCGCGCAGGGTGCGGGTAAGCGCGTAGCCGTCCATTTCCGACATCTCGATGTCCGACACCACCACGTTGATCTGCTCGGCCGTGCCTTGCAACTCCAGCAGCACGTCGATGGCTTCCTTGGCGCTGCGCGCGGTGTGGCAGGTGAGGCCGAGGTTGCGCAGGGTGTGCACCGATTGCTGCAGCGCAACCTGGCTGTCGTCTACCACCAGGATGCGTGCGTGGCCGAGTACTTCGGCTTCTTCCATGGTGAGGTCGGTCGGCGCCGCTTCGATCGGCGCCGGCGCGATGCCGTGGATGACTTTTTCGATATCCAGCACCTGCACCAAGCCGCCTTCCACCTGGGTGACCCCGGTGATGAACGCGCGGTTACCGCCGGAGCCATAGGGTGGTGGGCGAATGTCGGTGGTCAGGCAATGCACGATCTTGCTCACGGCTTGCACATGCAGGCCCTGCTTGGAGCGGCTCACATCGGTGACGATCAGGCAGCCACCGTCCGGGTCGGCCAGGGGCATTTCGCCGAGGGCGCGGCTCAGGTCGATCACCGCCAGCGAGTTGCCGCGCAGAGTGGCGATGCCTTTGACGTGCGGGTGCGACTCCGGCAGCTTGGTCAGCGGCGGGCACGGGATGATTTCGCTGACTTTCAGCAGGTTGATCGCCATCAGCTTGCCGCTGCGCAAGGTAAAGAGCAGAAGCGAGAGTGAGTCTGCGCGGGCTTTGGTGGTGGACATAAAAACCTTCTGTGGATCAGGGATGACGATCTTCTATGGAAGGTTATCGACCTGTACACCCAAAACTGTAGGCGCCGGGGGGACGCCTAGTTCTTGCCGGCGATGAAGCCCGCATGATCGCCATCGCCGGCAAGCCGGGCGCCTACAGAGGATAAGTGGGTGTCAGCCCTTCCACACCTGTGGGTTCACCAGGTCCTGCGGGCGCTGGCCCAGCAGGGCGCTGCGCAGGTTGTCCAGGGCGCGGTTGGCCATGGCTTCGCGGGTTTCATGGGTGGCCGAGCCAATGTGCGGCAGGGTCACGGCATTGCTCAGCTGGAACAGCGGCGACTCGGCCAGTGGTTCCTGCTCATACACATCCAGTCCGGCACCACGGATGCGCTGGTTTTGCAGGGCTTCGATCAGCGCCGGTTCATCGACCACCGGGCCACGGGAGATGTTGATCAGGATCGCGCTGGACTTCATCAGCCCCAGCTCGCGGGTGCTGATCAGATGACGGGTCTTGTCGCTCAACGGCACCACCAGACAGACGAAATCCGCCTCGGCCAGCAGTTCATCCAGGCTGCGAAATTGCGCGCCCAGTTCTTGCTCCAGCGCTGGCTTGCGGCTGTTACCGCTGTACAGGATCGGCATGTTGAAACCCAGCCGCCCACGCCGGGCCACGGCCGCGCCGATATTGCCCATGCCGACGATGCCCAGGGTCTTGCCATGCACATCGCAGCCAAACAACGGCGCACCGACGCTGGCCTTCCACTGCCCGGCCTTGGTCCAGGCATCCAGCTCGGCCACACGACGCGCGCTGCTCATCAGCAAGGCAAAGGCCAGGTCGGCGGTGCTTTCGGTGAGGACGTCAGGGGTATTGGTGAGCATGATCCCGCGTTCGTTGAAGTACGCGACGTCATAGTTGTCGTAGCCCACCGACACGCTGGACACCACTTCCAGCTCTCTCGCGCCTTGCAATTGCTCGCGTCCCAGCTTGCGACCCACACCGATCAGACCGTGGGCGTGGGGCAAGGCTTCATTGAACTGTGCGTTGATATCGCCCAGCTTGGGGTTGGGCGCGATCACGTCGAAGTCCTGTTGCAGGCGTTCGATCATTTCCGGGGTGACGCGGCTGAAAGCGAGGACAGTCTTTTTCATTGCAGGCGGGCTCATCGACTACGGAAGAATGCCAAGCACGCTAACATTCCTCGTTACGGTTGTCAGGAGATCACTGGACTCAAGTGGGCACAGTTCAAAATGTGGGAGCGGGCTTGCCCGCGAATGCGGTGCGTCAGCAGCAGATGTGTCGCCTGACACGCCGCATTCGCGAGCAAGCCCGCTCCCACGCTGGATCTTTATCGTCTGATAAATATCAGTTAGCCAACCGCGCGCCGCTGAGGCTGCCACTCAACTCATACGCCACCAGTTCCGCCTGGTGCGCCGCCAGAATCTCCGGCAGCGAGCCACGCAAGTATTCCACCCAAGTCTTGATCTTCGCATCCAGGTATTGGCGCGACGGGTAGATGGCGTACAGGTTCAGTTCCTGGGAACGGTAGTTGGGCATCACTCGCACCAGCGTGCCATTGCGCAAACCTTCGATCGCCGCATACACCGGCAGCAGCCCGATGCCCATGCCGCTGGTGATCGCGGTTTTCATCGCATCGGCCGAGTTCACCAGGAACGGCGAAGTATTGATCGCCACGCTTTCCTGGCCTTCGGGGCCATTGAAGGTCCACTTGTCCAGTTGGATCACCGGGCTGACCAGGCGCAGGCAGGCGTGGTTGAGCAGGTCATTGGGGCGATGGGCGCAGCCCTTGGCCTTGACGTAGTCCGGCGAGGCACAGGCAATGCTGTAGGTGATGCCCAGGCGCTGGGACACGAAGCCCGAGTCCGGCAGCTCGCTGGCCAGCACGATGGACACGTCATAGCCCTCGTCGAGCAGGTCCGGCACGCGGTTGGCCAAGGTCAGGTCGAAGGTGACGTCCGGATGAGTACGGCGATAGCGAGCGATGGCGTCGATGACGAAATGCTGGCCGATACCGGTCATGGTGTGCACTTTCAATTGCCCGGCAGGGCGCGCGTGGGCGTCGCTGGCCTCGGCTTCGGCTTCCTCGACATAGGCGAGGATCTGCTCACAGCGCAGCAAATAGCGTTTGCCGGCTTCGGTCAGCGCGATGCGTCGTGTCGTTCGGTTCAACAGGCGGGTTTGCAGATGGGCCTCAAGGTTGGAGACCGCGCGCGAGACGTTGGCAGTGGTGGTGTCCAGTTGCACGGCGGCGGCGGTGAAGCTGCCGGCTTCGGCCACGCAACTGAAGGCGCGCATGTTTTGCAAAGTGTCCATGGAGTGTTCTCAGGGGAGATAACAAATTGTGACAGAAAGTTACGCCGTCCAGTGATCCCTACCAACGGATTATCGCCTGAACGGTAACAAAGATTCACAGGAATGCCAGCTTATCGTCCTTCATGGCGCCGCCTAGAATTGCGCCACCTTTCCCGCTCCACCCTCTCAGGAATACGCTTGCCGTGCCGCGTCGCATCAGCAGAGAGCTGAAGACTCTCAGTGTTTGGGCTTTATCGTTAGCAATCAGCGGCTGCATCGGAACCGGAGGAATCGCCCCCCAAGGCCAGTCCCTCAACGCCAGTGACCTGGCCACCGACGAAGCGATCCAGAGCGCCGCCCAAGACGCCCACTGGCCCACCGCGCAATGGTGGCAAGCCTACGGCGACCCCCAGCTCAACCGCTGGGTCGACCTCGCCACCCAACACAGCCCGAGCATGGCCATGGCCGCCGCGCGGGTGCGTGAAGCACGGGCCATGGCTGGGATCGCCGAGGCGGCCGAGTCGTTGCAGATCACCAGCGACACCACCCTCAAGCGCCACAACTGGCCGAAGGATCAGTTCTACGGCCCCGGCGAGCTGAGCGGAGTCAACACCTGGGACAATAATGCCTCCCTGGGCCTGAGCTACGCCCTCGACCTATGGGGCCGCGAAAGCAACACCACCGAACGTGCCGTCGACCTGGCGCACATGAGCGCCGCCGAAGCGCGCCAGGCCCAGCTCGAATTGCAGAACAACGTGGTGCGCGCCTATATCCAGCTGTCGTTGCAGTACGCCAATCGCGATATCGTCGCGGCCACCCTGGCGCAACAGCAGCAGATTCTCGACCTGGCCAACAAACGCCTGAACGCCGGGATCGGCACCCACTTCGATGTCAGCCAGGCCGAAACGCCGTTGCCGGAAACCCATCGCCAACTGGACGCCCTGGACGAAGAGATCGCCCTGAGCCGCAACCAACTGGCAGCGCTGGCGGGCAAGGGGCCGGGGGAGGGCGCGACATTGCAACGCCCGACCCTGTCCCTCGCCGCGCCCCTGAAACTGCCGTCGCGACTGCCTGCGCAATTGCTCGGCCAACGCCCGGACGTGGTCGCCAGCCGCTGGCAAGTCGCGGCCCAGGCCCGTGGCATCGATGTGGCCCACGCCGGTTTCTACCCCAACGTCGACTTGGTCGGCAGCCTCGGCTACGTGGCCACCGGCGGCGGCATGCTGGAGTTCCTGGCCGGCAAGAAATTCAACTACAGCGTCGGTCCTGCGATCACCTTGCCGATCTTTGACGGCGGGCGCCTGCGCGCAGAGCTGGGCGAAGCCAGCGCCGGTTATGACATTGCTGTCGCCAAGTACAACCAGACCCTGGTCAACGCGCTCAAGGGCATCAGCGACCAGTTGATCCGCCGCGAGTCCATGGACAAGCAAGCCTCCTTTGCTGCGCAATCGGTGGCCTCGGCGCAGAAGACCTACGACATCGCGATGATCGCCTACCAGCGCGGCCTCACCGACTACCTCAATGTGCTGAATGCGCAGACGTTGCTGTTCCATCAGCAGCAGATCGAGCAACAGGTCCAGGCCGCGCGCCTGAGTGCCCACGCTGAATTGGTCACGGCCCTGGGCGGCGGCCTCGGTGCCGGCAACGATGTGCCTCAAGACGCCAAGACCCTTCCGAGCAAGACCCCGGCGGCGCTTGCCGCGTTCGATCACTGAGTAGGATTTGATGACGCCCTTGCCTGCACCGCTGCGCTGGCTGTATGCCCTTGAGTGGCGCCGTGGTTTTTTCGACTGGGCACGCAGTGATGGCGTGACCTGGGTGTATATCTTCAAGGTGCTGGTCGCCGCGTTCCTCACGCTGTGGTTGGCCATGCGCCTGGAGCTGCCGCAACCGCGCACGGCGATGATCACCGTGTTTATCGTGATGCAGCCCCAGAGCGGCCAGGTGTTTGCCAAGAGCTTCTATCGCTTCCTCGGCACCCTGGCGGGGTCGGCGGTGATGGTGCTGTTGATCGCCTTGTTTGCGCAGAACACGGAGCTGTTTCTCGGCGCGCTGGCGATCTGGGTGGGCATCTGCACGGCGGGCGCGACGCGCAATCGCAACTTCCGCGCCTACGGCTTTGTGTTGGCCGGCTACACGGCGGCGATGGTCGGCCTGCCGGCCCTGGCGCATCCGGATGGGGCCTTTATGGCGGCGGTGTGGCGAGTGCTGGAAATTTCCCTGGGGATTCTGTGTTCCACCCTGGTCAGCGCCGCGATCCTGCCGCAAACCTCCAGCGCCGCCATGCGCAACGCGTTGTACCAGCGCTTTGGCGTGTTCGCGCTGTTCGTCACTGATGGCCTGCGCGGGCGCAGCCAGCGTGAGGGGTTCGAGGCCAGCAATGTGCGTTTTATCGCCGAAGCCGTGGGCCTGGAAGGGCTGCGCAGTGTGACGGTGTTTGAAGACCCGCATATGCGTCGGCGCAACGGTCGGCTCAGTCGCCTTAACAGCGAATTCATGAGCATTACCACACGCTTCAATGCCTTGCACCAGTTGCTGGAGCGCTTGCGCACCGATGAAGCGGACCATGTGGTCGCGGCTATCAAGCCTGGGCTGCAAGACCTTGCCGAAGTGCTCGACGGCTTCTCCGGCCGTGCGCTCACTAGCCCGGACGCGGCACGCTTGGTCAGCCAGCTCAGCGCTTACAAGGACGGCCTGCCCGCCAAGGTCCGCAGCTTGCGGGCAGCTTTCCAGGAAGAGAATCCCAGTGAAGCCGAACAACTGGATTTCCACACCGCCTACGAGCTTCTTTACCGTTTTGTCGACGACCTGCATAACTACGCGCAAACCCACGCTTCCCTGGCGGACCACAGCCATGCGCGCGAGCAGTGGGACGAAACCTTCATCCCCAAGACCAACTGGCTGGCCTGCGCCGCCTCGGGAATTCGCGCGTCATTCATCCTGATCGTATTAGGCAGCTATTGGGTGGCTACCGCCTGGCCCAGCGGCGCGACCATGACCCTGATCGCCGCTGCCACCGTGGGCTTATCCGCCGCCACGCCGAACCCGAAACGCATGGCGTTCCAGATGGCGTGCGGCACCTTGATCGGGGCCTTAGTGGGCTTTGTCGAAATGTTTTTCGTGTTCCCCTGGATCGACGGCTTCCCACTGCTGTGCGTGATGCTCGCCCCGGTGATCATCTTTGGCGCATTCCTCGCTTCGCGCCCGCAATACGCGGGTGTTGGAGTGGGGCTGCTGATCTTCTTCAGCACCGGCTCGGTGCCGGACAACCTGACGATCTACAACCCCTACACCTTCATCAACGACTACATCGCCATGGTCATCGGCATGCTGGTGTGCGCGGCGGCGGGGGCGATCATTTTGCCGCCCAACAGCCGCTGGCTGTGGCGCCGGTTGGAGCAGGACCTGCGCGAGCAAGTGGTGTACGCGATCAGCGGCAAGCTCAAGGGCCTGGCCTCAAGTTTCGAAAGCCGTACCCGCGACCTGCTGCACCAGGCCTATGGCCTCGCCGTCGGACAGCCGCAAGTGCAACGCGACCTGCTGCGCTGGATGTTCGTGGTGCTGGAGGTCGGCCACGCGATCATCGAGTTGCGCAAGGAGCAGGCGATTCTGCCGGTGCACCCGGCGTACGCGGAGTCCCAGCCGTGGCGCCAGGCGATCCGCGTGATGGGCCGCTCGCTGGTGCGGCTGTTCCTGCAACCCAGCGCGAGCAACCTGGAGCGCGGCCTGATCGCCGTCGACCATGCGATCAGCCGCGTGCAGGCCACCGATGAACCTTTCGCCCCGCACTTCGACACCTCGGCCCTGCGCCGGGTGAAAAGCTACCTGCACTTTATCCGCACTTCACTGCTCGACCCGCAATCGCCGCTGGCTGCTCTAAAAGGATCCTCGCATGCCCCGTGAAATCGCCTTCCATGGCGTGTACATGCCAACCATGACCCTGATGTTCCTGATCGCGGCCGTGTTGGCCTGGGCGCTTGATCGCTTCCTGGCCGGGTTCGACCTGTACCGTTTTTTCTGGCACCCGGCGTTGCTGCGCCTGAGCCTGTTTTTTTGCCTGTTCGGCGCCCTGGCGCTGACCGTCTACCGTTGAGAATGCCCCGATGAAAAAGTTTTTCAGCCTGCTCGCGACCTTGCTGGTACTGGCCTCGGCCATCTGGATTGGCCGCACGTTGTGGGTGCACTACATGGAAACCCCGTGGACCCGCGACGGGCGTGTGCGTGCCGATATCATCAACGTCGCCGCCGACGTGACCGGCGAAGTGGTCGACGTGCCGGTGCGTGACAACCAGTTGGTCAAAAAGGGCGACCTGTTGATGCAGATCGACCCCGAGCACTACCGCATTGCGGTCAAGCAGGCGCAATCGCTGGTGGCGTCGCGCAAAGCCACCTGGGAAATGCGCAAGGTCAATGCTCACCGTCGGGCTGACCTCGATGCGTTGGTGATCTCCAAGGAAAACCGCGACGACGCCAGCAACATCGCCGACTCGGCGCTGGCCGACTACCAACACGCGCTGGCGCAACTGGAAGCGGCCGAACTCAATTTGAAACGCACGCAGGTGGTGGCGGCGGTGGATGGTTATGTCACCAATCTGAACGTGCATCGCGGTGACTACGCCCGCATCGGCGAAGCCAAGATGGCCGTGGTGGACATGAACTCGTTCTGGGTTTATGGCTTCTTCGAAGAAACCAAGCTGCCCCACGTCAAGGTCGGTGATAAAGCCGATATGCAATTGATGAGTGGCGAGACCTTGAAGGGGCATGTGGAAAGCATCTCGCGCGGCATCTACGACCGCGACAACCCCGAAAGCCGCGAACTGATTGCCGATGTGAACCCGACCTTCAACTGGGTGCGCCTGGCCCAGCGGGTGCCGGTGCGGATTCATATCGATGAGGTGCCGGAAGGCGTGTTGTTGGCGGCGGGCATCACCTGCACCGTCATCGTCAACCGATAACCCTGTGGAGCCGGCCAGCCGGGGCCTACCGGTCGACCGCGTTATACCTTGATGAACGTTTCGTGCAGGTGGCGCCACAGCAGCGCGCCGCTGGCCTGCTTCTCGAACACCACCGTGGCGCGGCGATCGGTCTGGGTGCCGCTGGCATCGATCTGATGCTCGCGATAGGTCACCGTTGCGCCGCGCGCATGCCGGTCAATCCCGGTCATTTCACTCAAGGTGATCTTCAACCCCGGGCGCATGCCGCCCAGACGCGTGAATAAAGCATTGACCCCAGCCGCATTCACCCTGGTGCCAGTGGCGGGGGCGACCATGCTGAACTCAGGCGAGAAACGCGCGAGCAAGCTTTCCAGGGTGCCTTGCGGCGCAACGCCGGCAAACCACTGTTCGATCTCGACGTGGGTCTGGATCACTTCTTCAAAAAAATCGCTGTAGTCGATCATGGGTGAGGCTCGCTGGCAGGGTGAAGCAGTGTGCGGACTCTGGAAGCGTCCAGGCGCAGCACTGCAAAAAAAGGCAGCAGGGTCAGGGCCGCCGCCATCGTGAAGGTTATGGCGAAAGAATCCAAGGCCGACAACAGCGCACTCAGTGCGGCCGCGCCGAGACAGAAACTCACTTGTCGGTTGATGTTCCACAAGGCACTGGCGTGGCCCATGCGTTCGGCAGGGGTGTCGAGAAACGCCAGGGTCTGCGCGGTGCTGCTGCACAGGCTGCCGCCCAACCCCATCAACAGATAGGCCGGCACAATCAGGGTCGGTACGTTGAGCAACAGAATGCCGACGCATTGCAAGGTCATGCCGGCCAACAGCAATGGCTTCGGCCCGCAGCGATTGAACAGCTTCTTGCTGAGGTAAATCGCCAGGGCTGAAGCCAGCGCCCACGGCAGCATCAGTGCGCCAGTCTGTGTGGCGTCATAGCCGAGCCCACGCAGGTAGAGGATGGCAATGAGGCTGGTGCCGATGAATACGCCGGGGATACACAGGTAGATCAGCATCGCGGTGCGCAGCATCGGGCTGCGGGCCTGTTGGAAAATACTGCCCACGTCCAAGGCAGGTCGGGCATTGGTGGGCCTGTCCGGTTTTATCCACAGCAGGGCCAGCAGCAGCGTGATCAACGCCAAGGGCAAGTTGGCGTAGAAGATCCAGCGCCAAGACACGCTGTCGACAATCAACCCGCCCAATGCAGGGGACAGCGCCGGCACCAGTAACGCCACCGACATCACCCGCGCCGTGAGTTGGCTGCGTTCAGCGGGCGGGAAATACCGGTAGGCCATCGCCTGGCCCACGGGAATCAACAAGCCACCGCCCAACCCTTGCAGGCCGCGCCAACCGATCAGCGCTTCAATCGAACTCGCCTGGCCCACCAATAACGAGGCGCCGGCGAACAGCAGCAAGCTGGCGGCAATCAAGCCGCGTTCACCCATCCTCGCTGCCAGCCACACGCTGAACGGAATAATCACGGTGAGGCCAAGCATGTAGGCATTGCTGACCCACGCCAGTTGCGTGACCGAGGCTTGCAGTTCGCGAGCGATATCCGGGTAGGCAACCGTGGCGACAAACATGTTCACCAGGTCCAGGGCAAAGCCCAACAAAAAGATCCAGGCGACTTTCGAGCGGTAGGTCATGGGCGCGGTCCGGCGAGTGAGGCGGGCAGGGTAGGCCGCACACAGCGTTTGGGATACGCCGGTTTGCCTGCTAGTTTGTCAAAAATATTTTGACAAAGAGGCTTGCAACCGATGGTCAGCCTGGACCGATTCGACACTTTCAAGGCCGTGGTCGAGGCCGGCTCGCTCACCGCGGCCGCCGACCTGCTGGGCCAGACCCGTGCCGTCGTCAGCTTCAACCTCAAGCGCCTGGAAGCTGAACTGGGCGTCACCTTGTTGACCCGCAACACCCGCCAACTGGCGCTCACCGATGCCGGTGAGCGCTTCTACCTGCGTTGCACGCGGATGCTCGAAGAGGCGCGATTGGCGGTAGAAGAAGCGCGCTCGGAGCATGCCCAGCTCAAAGGGACGTTGCGCATTACCACCAC
The DNA here is from genome assembly GCF_979253545.1 of Pseudomonas sp. AC112. Taxonomy (NCBI): domain Bacteria; kingdom Pseudomonadati; phylum Pseudomonadota; class Gammaproteobacteria; order Pseudomonadales; family Pseudomonadaceae; genus Pseudomonas; species Pseudomonas sp. AC112. Next base: position 1,138,810 of record NZ_CEEDCM010000001.1, on the reverse strand, counting down.
GGTCGAGTACGCGTTGGCCAAGGTTGCACCGGCGGTCGAAGCCTTCCGCCGCCTGCATCCAGACCTGCACATACACTTATCCACATCCTCTACTCACGCGGACCTGATCTCCGAGCGTTTTGACGTGGCAATTCGCTTGGGGCGCTTGCTGGATTCAAATCATCGCGCGGTGCAACTGTCCACGTTCGAGGTGTTCGCCGTGGCAGCACCCGCGTTTGCCGCGACCGACTCACTGGACGCGTTGGAGCAGCTCCCCAAGCTGGGGCACGGTCGTTTGACGGAACTGAGTGTGACCGACCCTCAGGGCGGCGAGCATCAATACCGCCCCGGCCCGACGGCGCTCATGGCCGACAGCGCGGCAGTGCTCCAGGCCTTTGCCATCCGCGGGCATGGCGTGGCGGTGTTGCCGCAATGGTTGGTACAGGACGACCTGGACGCGGGACGGTTGGTGCGCCTGTTGCCGGATCATCGCTTCGCCCCACAAGGGATCTACGCACTGTATCCGGACACTCGGCATTTGCCGTTGAAGGTGCGGGCTTTTATAGATTTTTTGAAGGGTTAGAGCGAACCGCCCAGCCCGAAGCGTTTCTTCAGCACCTTCTCCAACAACCCCTTGGGCAACAACGCCGCCATCAACGGCAGTGCCCGGCTGCCATTGCCCGAGCGCAACAGCCGAGGCGGCTGTGGCTGTTGCACGGCCTTCAGCACGTGCGCTGCAAACACGCTGGCCGGGGTTGGTTTGTCCTGGGAGGCCTGGCTGCGTGCGCGGATGCCCTCGCGCAACGGCCACCACGGCGATTGCTCGTTGATCAGCAATTCTGCCTGGGCGCCTGCGTTTTTCGCGAAACTCGTATTGATGGCGCCGGGTTGCACTTCCATGACCCGCACGCCAAAGGGTGCCAGTTCCATACGCAGTGCATCGCTCAAGGCGTGCACGGCCGCTTTTGATGCGCAGTAGGCGCCTGCAAAGGGGGTCACCAGCACACCGGACACACTGCCGATATTCACCACCAGGCCTTTGCCGCGCCGCAATGCAGGGAACAGCGCCTGGGTCACGCCGACGAGGGAGAACACATTGGTTTCGAACTGACGCTGCATCGCCTCGGTGCCGCCGTCGAGCAAGGGGCCCATGGCACCGTAGCCGGCATTATTGACCAGCACGTCCAGCTCGCCCCATTGCTCGGCCAAGTGTTTCAAGGCGGCACTGTCGTTGACGTCCAGCTGCACCGCATGGAAACCGGCGGCGCGCAGGGCCGCGACATCTTCTTCCCGCCGGGCGCTGGCCCACACGTCATAGCCTGCGGATTTGAACGCATCTGCCAGGGCACGGCCGATGCCGCTGGAACAGCCGGTGATGAGTACATTGGGCATGAATCAATCCTTTGTCAGTCCGAGAAACTGCCTTGCAGGTGCTCGGCACGAAATTCCAGGGTTTGCGGGCGATAACCAGGGCGCAGGGGCGGGGTGGGCAGGCAATCGTCCCACGTGGCGCCGGCCTGCAGTTCGCCAGGGCCGCGATAGCGCGGGGCGGCGTAGACGTTGTCGGCCAGGTTGACCGAGTCGCCCGGTGCATAGGCGGCGACGCGCCAGCGCAGTTCGGTCAGTGGTACGTCGTTGCCGTTGTTGAGGGTCAGCTTGAGCGGGCGGTCGGCCGGGCATTCTTGCGGGGCGAAGGTGATGCGCAGTTCCAGGCGCGCCAGTTGCGAGGCTTCGCGGTTGTCCAGCCACACCACCCAGATCGCCACGAAGCCCAGGCCGACAGCGGCAGCGAGGGAGACCGGCAGCGCCTTGGCGGGGTAGCGCAGTAGGAGGATCAGCCAGGTGATGATCAGGAGAACGCCGAAGAACATGGTGACAGTCTCGTATACGGATAAGACATCCTACCTGCGGCGTGGCATTGATGACTATTGGCGGTAGGACTTTTTGATGGAGGGGAACCGGTTCGCTCCTTTCTCCCACAGAGCCAGTATAGGGAAATGCAGATTATCCAGGAGGGTAATAAAAACGTTCTGTTATTTGAGAAAAAACCATGAATGCTTCAGCCCTAACTGCGCCGGTCACTGCATCCCAAATTGCGTCAGTCTTGACCTCGCTCATCGCTCCCCAGCCCGCGCCAACGCCGACCAACGCTGGAACTGCCGACCTAAGTGCAGAGAAAGACGTTGATGTGAAGCCCCGCATGCAACATCAAAAGCTGACCAGCCTGGGACAAACGCTTCTGCAAAGTGCCGGTGTGCTTCTCCCCACAGCGCTGCATAACAATGAGAACAAAGAGAAAGCGGCGGGAGCCGGTTTGATGGCGGGCGGAGCCGCCGCGGAAGGCATTGGGAAAAGGATTGGTTCAAGTGGCGGAATAGGCGCAAAAGCCTTGGGTGCGGGCTTGGTCTTCTTGGGCAGGGCTGCTCAAGACGTTGGTAAGGCGCGATATGATAACTCGGGCAGCACCACTGGCAGTACTGGCAATTACAACGCCTATTCCCCTAAGAACTGGAAGGGGCCGTCCCAGGCTTAGGTCGTCGCCGGAAATGAAAAAAGCCCCCACCCAACCCACTGCGGATAGGGGACGCAATGGGCTGGGCGAGGGCTTCTTGTACGACTGTTTTACTGCGCGATAGTTTTCACCGACACGCCACGTTCAACCGGTGTCGAGCGACCGTAGATATCTTCGAAGCGCTCGATATCGTCTTCGCCCAAATAGCTGCCCGATTGCACTTCGATGATCTCCAATGGGATCTTGCCCGGGTTGCGCAGGCGATGCACCGAGGCGATCGGGATGTAGGTGGACTGGTTCTCGGTGAGCAGGAACACGTTCTCGTCACAGGTGACTTCGGCGGTGCCGCTGACCACGATCCAGTGTTCGGCGCGGTGGTGGTGCATTTGCAGCGACAGGCACGCGCCCGGCTTGACCGAGATGTGCTTGACCTGGAAACGCCCGCCCATGTCCACCGAGTCGTAGGAACCCCACGGACGGTACACTTCGCAGTGGTTCTGGGTTTCGCTGCGGCCTTGGTCGTTGAGGGTCGAGACCATCTGCTTGACGCCCTGGACCTTGTCCTTGTGGGCAATCATCATCGCGTCCTTGGTTTCCACCACCACGATGTTGTCCAGGCCGATCACGGACACCAGCTTGCCGTTGCCGTGGATCATGCAGTTGCGGCTGTCCTGGATCACCACGTCGCCTTTGCTGACGTTACCGTGGATGTCTTTGTCGTTGACGGCCCACAGCGACGCCCAGCAACCCACGTCGCTCCAGCCGGCACTCAGCGGCACCACGCAGGCGCGCTGGGTTTTTTCCATCACGGCGTAGTCGATGGAGTTGTCCGGGCAGCAGGCGAAGGTGGCTTCGTCGAAGGACACTGTGTCGGCATCCTGTTCGCTGCGCTCCAGGGTCAGCAGACAGGTGTCGTAGATGTCCGGATCGTGCTTTTTCAGCTCTTCGAGGAAGCGGCTGGCACGGAACAGGAACATGCCGCTGTTCCAGAAGTAACCGCCGCTTTTGACGAACTCGATGGCGCGTTTTTCATTGGGTTTTTCCACGAACTGCTCGACGCGGCTCACGCCTTCCGGCAGCAGCGAGTCGTTGGTGGACTTGATGTAGCCATAACCGGTTTCCGGACGGGTAGCCGGTACACCGAACAACACCATCTCGCCACGCTCGGCGGCCACGGTGGCCAGGGCCAGGGCGCGCTGCAGGGCTTTCTGGTCGTCGATCACGTGGTCGGCCGGCAGCACCAGCATCAACTCGTCGCGGCCTTCATTGACCAGCATCATCGCGGTGAGGGCCACGGCCGGCGCGGTGTTGCGGCCGAACGGTTCCATCAGGATGCGCTGGCTTTCCAGCTTACGGGCGGCCAACTGTTCGTTGACGATAAAACGGTGGTCCTTGTTGCAGACCACGATCGGGGTGTCCATGCCTTCGAACACCAGGCGCTCCAGGGTTTGCTGGAACAGCGTGTGCTCGCCGGTCAGGGCCAGGAATTGTTTAGGGAACTGTTTACGCGAAAGCGGCCAAAGACGTGAGCCGCTACCACCGGAAAGGATGACTGGAATCATGGGTGTTTCTCCTTGAATCGATTTGGGTCAGAGCTACGAAGGTTTGTCGTTTCACTCTTGTTTTTGTCTCGGTCCGACCGGACTCCTCGGTCCCTGTGGGAGCCGGGCTTGCCCGCGATGCAGACGACTCGGTTTGTCAGGGACACCGAGGTGATGCCATCGCAGGCAAGCCAGCTCCCACAGGGGAGCGGAGCCAGGTCGAAAATCTAATTAGCGGGTCGACACAGGGCGTTTCACCCACACTGGCGACAGGCTCGAACCGGAACCGGTGACGTACAGCACCGCTGCCTCGCCGCGCTCCAGGGCCACCGGCTTCACGTCGCCGACTTTCTTGTCGCCGTCATACAGCGCCAGGCTCACCTTCACCGGGTTGATCTCACGCTCGCCACGACTTTTGGCGGCAACGGCCTTGACCACATCGGTCTTGCCGTCAGCGGTTTTCAGGGTCAGGGCCTTGTCGCTGAGGTTCTGTACGCGGACCAGGGATTTCTGCTTGTTCTTGAACGGTGGCTCTTCGATCAGCTGCGGCTGGCCGCTGCCGCTGTTGACCAGGGTGTAGTAATGATCGGCGGCGAGCTTGACCGGCACGGTCTGGCTGCCGACCTTGGCGCTGTAGTCACCGCCGGGCATGAAGCTGAAGTCGCTGCTGGCCAGTGGCGCAACGTCGCTCAAGTTGGTCGCGCCAACAGTGGCGCTGACTTCCTGGTTGCTGGCGTTGTAGATGCGCACGAAGCTTGAGCCTTTCGGCGCGGTTGGGCCGTAGAGGGCGGCGTCGCCACCGGCGAAGGCGGACATCGATACGAAGCTCAGGCCGGCTGCGATAGCCAGGGTTTTAGCGAGACGACGAGGAGTTGTAGTGAAAGTCATGTGAGTTACCTCTCTTTCAGTTTTGCGCCCGGTCGGGCGTCTCGGATTTTTCGTGTTTAATCGGGGTGTTCAGTGCCATGTTCTGTTGGCGCGAACCGGCTTGTTTAAGCTGCGCAACCCACGCGGGGTCGGCATCACCGATTTCGTTGTTTACGGGCAGATAACGTTCAGGAAACTCCCAGATCAGCACCTGTGGCGGGCTGTTCTTGAAGTCATCGCTTTTCAGGTAGCTGAGCATCGGCAGGATCGGGCCGTGGCCGTCTTCGGCGTAGCTGACCACGTCGCTGCCCAGGGCTTGCTTGAGGGCGCCGACGAAGTTCCAGTTGGGGTTGGCGCTGTAGCTGGTGCCCACCAGTGCCACCGGGGTTTCGCTGTCGCTGAACAGCGCGTCGTCGCCTTTGGTTTCGGCCAGGTGCGTCACGCGTTTTTCCAGCGGCTCTTTCGGCGGCATCAGGTTTTCGAACAGCGGGTCCAGCGGCAGGAACAGACGCAGGTCGCCTTTGTGCGGTTCGGTTTTTTCCGCCTCGGTGACAAAGCGTTGCGGCTCACCGCTCAGCGGGGTCTTGTCGGCGATGGCCTTGGCCAACTGCTTGGCGGCGATTTCCGCACCGTCCGGGGTCCAGTGCGTGTCGGTGCGCAGAAACACTTGCTTGCCGCCGAGCTTGGCCTGTTGCAGCGGGCCGAGTAGGTCCGGGGCGATGATCTTGTCGGCAGCCACACGGGCGTGGAAGTCCTGGTACAGGTTGGCGTGGATGCTGGCCGGTTTCACTTCACCCAAATGTTCCGGGTAGAGGCGCACCTTGGCCGGCACGATTGCCATCACCAGTTGAATGCCTTGGGCCTTGAGTTTCTGGCGCACGCCTTCGACCAGTGCGTAGTTGCCTTCCAGGTTCTGGTCTTCGTTGACGGCGGGGTTGAACTCCTCATCGCTGTACAACCAGTGATCGCGGCCCAGCACCACGCCGGGGCGGCCTTCATTGAACAGCTTGTAGTCCAGCGCCGCCCACAGGTTGGTGCCGATGCGCTTGATCGGGAACTGGTCGTCGTAGTGCGTCTCGACGGCCTTGGTCCAGCGACCGTTGAGCACGGTGGCGTCGGCATTGGTGCTGAAGCCGAAGAAACTGCGCAGCGACCAGGCGCCGAGCGCCAGCAGCACCACCAGGAACAGGCCGATATAGAGGACGCGTAATGATCGTGTCATGGTCGGCTCCCTCAGAATTGGAAGTAAAGGAACGGCGAGAAACTCTGCGCCGACAGTTTGAGAATCGACGCCACGAACAGCAGCAGCACCGCAGCGCGCATGGCGTAGCGTGGCCAGTCAGCGGTCCAGTAGGCCGGTTGCACGGCGGCATCCTGGCCAACGGTGAAGCCTGGCTCGTGGATGCTGCCGGGGTTGTCGCCCGGTACGGCCTTGATCAGGCTCGGATCGGCAGGCTTGGCTTTGTCCGCTGGGCGATTGGTGTAGAAATCGCGCAGGCCGAAGAACGCCAGCGTTGCATACGCCACCACCAGAGTTGCCACTTGCAGGCCGGTGAGGTTGGCGCGGTTGAGTTCCGACAGCGACCACTCGCCAAAGCTGAACATCGCACCGTACATACGGCCGGCGACGTGAAGATTTTCGGCGCGGAAGATTACCCAGCCCATCACCACCAGCAGGAAGGTGAAGGCCCAACGCACCGGGTTGAAGCTGCGCGGCGAAGTGTTGAGGCCGATGGCTTTTTCAATCGCCAGCCACATGCCGTGCCACGCACCCCACACGATGTAGGTGATGTTCGCACCGTGCCACAGGCCACCGAGCAGCATGGTCAGGAACAGGTTGCGGTAGGTGGTCAGCGTGCCTTTACGGTTGCCACCCAGGGTGATGTACAGGTAGTCACGCAGCCAGGTGGAGAGGCTGATGTGCCAGCGCCGCCAGAACTCAGTGATCGACTGGCTGATGTACGGCTGCTTGAAGTTCTCCATGAAGCGGAAGCCCATCATCAAGCCCAGGCCGATGGCCATGTCGCTGTAGCCGGAGAAGTCGAAGTACAGCTGCGCGGTGTAGGCCAGCGCACCGAGCCAGGCATCGCCGGTGGTGGGGTTCTGCAGGGCGAAGCAATGGTCGGCCACCACCGCCAGGGTGTCGGCGATAAAGACTTTCTTGATGAAACCCTGCATGAACCGCGTGCAGCCCTCGGAGAACTTGTCGAGGGTGTGGGTGCGGTTGTTGAACTGGTCGGCCAGGTCGCGAAAGCGCAACACCGGGCCGGCAATCAAGTGCGGGAAAATCGCCACGAACGCCGCAAAGTCGATGAGGTTGCGGGTCGCTGGGGTATCACCACGGTACACGTCAATGATGTAGCTGATGGACTCGAAGATGTAGAACGAGATCCCGATCGGCAACAGCACGTGGGTGAGGATAAAGGGCTCCAGGCCCGCCGACTTCATCATCACGTTGATGCTGTCGACGCCGAAGTTGGCGTACTTGAAGTAGCCGAGGATGCACAGGTCGACCGCCACGCCGAGCAACAACCAGCGTTGGGCCGGCTTGGTGCGCACGCCGGCTGCCCCGACCTTGAGGCCGATCCAGTAGTTCCACAGCGTCACGGCGGCGAACAGCGCCAGGAAGTCCACTCGCCACCAGGCGTAGAACACATAGCTGGCAATCAGCAGCAGCAGGTTGCGATAGCGTTGCCCGCTCAAGTAGTACAAGCCGAGAAAGATCGGCAAGAACAGAAACAGGAACACATTGGACGAGAAAACCATCCCGATCTCTCCATGTTTAACCAACAGTCAAGGGCCAGAGCCCCCCCAAACCCCCCCACGATTTCGCGGGAGGGCGGTACTACATTCACGCCACCTCTCTGTAGGAGCCCGGCTTGCCGGCGATGGCGTCTTCAGGATCGCCATCGCCGGCAAGCCGGGCTCCTACAGGAGGGGGTTCCGTCAGGAACCTTTGTTGCCCTTTTCATGCGTCGGGTCGTAGACCTTGGTCAGGTCGCCCCCGAGGCGGAAGGTCTTGAACGGTTGCATCCCGTGCTTGCGCTCGATCACATCCGGGGCGCAGGTGTAGAGGGTGCAGAACGGTTCGAGCCAGGCAAACTTCATGTCTTCCTTCAGGTCTTTCATGTCCTGCTCTTTGCCGTTCTTCTGCTCGAAGATCTCCGGGTCTCTCACCCCAGCAAGCACTTTGTCGCCCAAGCGTTTGAGTGCGCCGTTGTTTTCCTGGCGCAGGTCTACACCGTTGACCAGGGCAAAACTGGCGATCATCGACAGCGGCGGCAGCGCGTAGTTGTGGTACGACAAGGCGCGTTGCTGACGCTTCAGTTCGTTCGGCAGGAAGCCTTGGTCATCGACCTGGTTCGCGCCGACCTTGTATTCCTTCACGGCCCAATCAAACAGGTCGCGGCGGTTGGTGGCGACGGACGTTGCCATCACCGACCAGGCGGCCCAGTAGGAGTGGTTGTTGGTTTTTTCCAGCGGCAGGTTGTCCCAGTCGCTCACCACCTGATCGGCCAGTTTGTTGAACCAGGCTTCGATCAGTTGCGCTTCCTGCTGGTGGTTGGCCAGCGGGTGCGACTCGGAGAACTTCAGGCGCACATAGGCCGACGCCATGCTGCCCAACGCCCATTTGCGCATGGACTTGCCGGTGTGGTTGAAGTCCTTGGACATCAGTGCGTCTGCCCGAGCCCAAGTAGCCAGCCAGTTGAGCGTGCATTCCAATTGCTCCGGACGACCGTCGCGCATGAACTGCATCACGCGCTTGCTGGTGTCTTTTTCCAGCTTGGTGATGTCGGCGGTGCTGTCGCGAAAGGCTTTTTCGGATTGCACATTCAGCGTGGAACGGGCCTTGTCCGAACCTTCGTACTTGCTGCGAAATTGCAGCGAGCCGGTGTACGGCGCCGGCATGGCGTCGCAGTCATTCTTGAAGTCGCCGGTCTTGAACGCTTCCACCGGGGCGAAGTAGCCCTGGGGTGGACGCAGTGGCGCGGCGGCGTTGACTGAGCCGGCGAACATCGCCAGGCCCAGCAGCGTTGGAATCAATAACTTCTGCATAGGTAACCTCATTGCCCAGTTGAAGCGGTCTGTTGACCACTGGCTGGGAATACGTTGCGTGTGCAAATTTTCGCTTCGACTTTCTGCGCGGCAGCGCCCGCTTCCGGACCCTGCACTTCCACGGCCAGCAAGTTCTGCGAGGCCCAGTCTTCATCGGTGCGCAGTTCAAAGGCGAAACGCCCGTCTGTATCGGATGTTTCGGGTTTCTCGATCTTGATGTCCTCGTGGCGCCCGTTCATGTACCAGAGGGTGGCTTGCAGGGTTTTCACCGACGGGTCGGCGAAGCGGATATCAACCTGGTGATTGGCATTACGCAGGTCTTTGTTCGAACTGTTCACCAGCAATTCGTTCTTGCCGGGTTTCAAGGTGGTGCTGGCTGTCATCTGCGCGGTCTTGCCTTCGCAGCCGTTGTCGAGCAGCGACATCATCTGGCGATAGATGGTCTCCTGGTCGAGGCGGTACAGCGGCGAGAACTCCCAGATCAGGATCTTTGGCGGGGTCTTCTGGAATTCATCGCTGCCCAGGTACTGGATCATCGAGCCTTCGAGGCCACCGCCGGGGAAGGCGACGTTGAGGATGTCAGCACCGATTTCCTGTTCCAGGAAGCCGGCGAAGTTGTAGTTCTTGCCGCTGTGGCTGGTACCCACCAGGGTGATCTGCGGGTTGCCGGAATCGCCGAACAGGTCGCCGTCGCCCGCTTCGCCCTTGGGCTCGGTGGTGAACTGGTCCATGTACTGGATCGCGTAGCTCGTGCCGCACAGCTGGCCGGCCATGTTGTGCAGGGTGCCAGTCTTGCCCATGCGCCCGGAGCGCTTGGTTTCGAATTCGCGCTTGGGAATATCGGCGAACTCAGGCATGGCACGCACTTTGGCACCGACGATTTTTGCGGTGCGCTGGGCGCCGTACGGCGTCCAGTGTTGGTCGCCACGGAAGTAGAAATCGTGGGCCGGCAGTTCATCCGGAAGCTGTTCGTTGGTCAGCGGCGACAGGTCCGGCACTACGTAACCCATCTTGGCGAAACGCCCGAGCATGGTTTTGTAGTTACCCAGCGCCTTGTCAAAGTCGAACTTGGCTTTCTCTTCCGGGTTGAGCTTGTTGCGATTCACCAGGCCACGGGTCGGCTGGTAGACCACCACCAGTTCCACACCCTTGGCCTTGAACGCATCGTGCAACTGCTGCATGCGTTTGTAGCCGGACGGGGTGGTGTCGAATTCGGTACGCAGGTCTTCCTGGGTACGGAACAGCCAGTCGCCCTGGGCTTGCACCAGGGTGGTGAAGTTCTGCTGGTAGCGTGTGGTGTAGTTCTTTGCATCGTGGGCGGCCGGGCACAGGCTGCAGCACGGCTCGGCGGTGAAGGTCGGTGCCTTGATTTCGTCGGCGCGTACGCCTTGGCTGGCCGCGAGCAGGCCGAGGGTCAGACCCGAGAGGCTCAGCAGTTTGATCATGTGTGGGTGCATAAGGGTCATCCTCAGTCCTGCAATTCGGTCTGGCGTTCGACAGGGTCGATCAGCACGGCTTTCTGCTGGCGCACCAGCAGGTCGAGAATCTCTTCCTGGCGATCGCCCAGCACGCCGTTGAAGCTGATGCCGCTGGACTTGGTCGGCGCCAGCATCGACACGCGGTACAGCTCGACGCTCAATGGCGAATCGATGGACAGCGGGCCACTGCCGTTACCCGCCAGTTCACCGCCGACCACGATCAGCGAGACCTTGGCGTCGAACGGGTCGAGGGCGATGTCACGGTCGGTGTCGGTCAGGTCCTTGATGTGGCCGTACAGACCCGTCAGGCCGTTGGCCATCGAGGTGTTCTCGTACAACTTGATGTTCACACTGTTACGCACGCGGATACCGTGGCGACGGTTGGCAATCACCTTGTTGCCCCACAGCAGGTTGTCACCGCTCTCATAGAGCGTGATGCCGTCGGTGTGGTTACGGTAGAACTCGTTGTCAGCCACGATGTTGTTGACGCTGTTGCGGTCGAGCACCAGGCCCGAGAGCTTGTTGTCGTAGCTGCGGTTGTTGAAGATGAAGCTGTCGTTCACTTCACGGGAAATGATGATGCCGTGCTTCTTCTTGGTGCCGTAGACGGTGTTGTCCGCGATGATCAGGCCGTGGGAACGGTCGTGGGGGTCAATGCCGTAGACGATGTTGTCCTTGTAGGTATTGCCCTTGATCACGAAGTTCGTGGTCTCGTAGCAGTAGAAGCCGTACCACATGTCCGAAAACTCGGAGTCGATGATCCAGCCAGTCGGCTCGGGACGCTTGAGCACCTTGGCCATGTTCGGCGTGTACTGGGAAATACTCACCCCGTACGACTTACTGTTGGCGTAGCCGAAGCTGGCCATCTTGGTCTTGGAGACGTAAGTCTCGGTGCCGCCCCAGGCCAGCAGGAACGGGCGAAATTCCTTGGGCGACTTGAACAGCGCCGGGCCATTGGCCTTTTCGCTCCAGCCGGTGACTTTGGTGTCACGCACGAACAACTGGCCGTCGTTGATCAGGAACGAACCGGCTTCCTGGGACAGACGCAGTTCCTGGGTCTTCTTGTCGATTTCCAGGATGCCCTTGCGCCCGACCACGATCGGCAGCTTGGCGAGGAACACACCCGGCGAGGTCTCGCTCAAGTATTGCTTGGGCACTTTGCCGAGCAAGTCCTTGAGGTTCATGTAGCCGTCGTCGACAAAGATCGCCTGGGGAATACCGTGCTGGCGCACTACCCACTCGGCCATCTTGTTGTCACCGCCGATGAAGTCCTTGAGGGCGTCTTCCTGCATCATGCGGCGGATGCTGATCTTGCCCGGCTTGGCGCGCACGATCTTCTTTTCCATCGCCGCGTCGGTGTAGCCCGACAGGTCCGGCAGGGCCGGCTTGGCCATTTCCAGCGGCGCGGTCGGCGGGCTGGAGATGGTGTAGGTCTTGGCCTGTTGCAGCTCTTTGGCGATGGTTGGCGCCTTGACCGGCTGCGCGGTGTCGGCGAAGGCGGTGGCGTTAGCCATCAGCATCGCCGCGACCAGCAACTTATGAGGTTTCATAGCGCAGGCTCCCATCAGAATTTCCAGATCACGTCGACGAACGCGCGGTGCATATACGAGTCGACGTTGCTGCCATAGGCGTCGCCCGGCTTGAATACACCAGCACGAAAGCGCACCAGGGCCGACGGTTCGTCAATGGACTGGCTGAGGGCGGCCGGGAGCAGGCCGGTCTTGAAGTATTTGGTGACGACCAGGTCCATTTCCTGGCCCAGGTCTTTCTTGCCGTCTTCAAGCGGCAGGGAAGTGCTGGACAGGATCGCGCCGGTCACGTCGTCGGTGTTGTTCTGCACGGCGTCGATACCGTTGCTGCCCACCGGCTTGTTGCCGTCGACACGCCAGAACTTGTGGTACACCAGGCTGGCGTCGTAGTCCTCGCGCAGTTGCCAGGAACCGAACAGGCTCATGGACTGCATGTTGTTCATTTCGCCACGGAAGGCTTCACCGAAACGGTGCACGCGGGACTGGGTGCCGGTCCAGTTCGAACGGTTGCTTTGCAGGCCGTTCTGCTCGTACTCGGCGCTGGCGCGCGAGTAGGCCGCGCCCACTTGCCACTGCGGGTCAAGGCGCAGGCGCACGCCGAGGTCGGTGGCCCAGCCACTGACATCGTCGCTGCGCTTGGCGTTGGTCGGGCGAGTGCCGTCGGCGTTCAGCGCGTTGACCGAATCACGGTCGCCGCGCATGCCGGTGACGCTGGCCCAGTAGTTGACGGTGTTGGTGTTGCGCCAGTTGTAGGCGTCGCTGTTGGCTTCGATACCGAGCCAGCTCAGGTCGCCGTTTTCGCGCTTGTCCAACGAGTCGGTCGGTACGCCGGGTTCCGGGTAGTCGAGCTTGCCGTTGTCATGGGTGTGGTGACCGCGCAGGCCGATCCACTGGCCTGGCGTCCACTGGTAGGCGGCGTCGGCGTAGAGGTGCTGGCGGTCCTTGTCCTTGGGCGACAGCTCCTTGAGGTCGGTGCGGTACTCGCTGAAACGTTCGGCGACGCCGACATTGGCCTTGAGCAGGGTGGTGTCGAAGGTCCAGTTCAGCGCTTCGATGTTGGTGTCGCGCCATTGGCCGTCGTCATTGCGCAGGCGCTGGCGGCCCAGCTTGAGGATCTCGCCAGGGTAGGGCGTGAAGCCGCTGTAGCCGACCCAGAACTCGCGCATGGCCAGGTAGTTTTTCTTGGCCTTGCGGTCGTTGTTGGTGGTCTGCTGGTTTTCGTCGTCGGCCGACTGTTGCAGGGTGTCGGTCTCGATGATGTCGCTCGATACCACCGCCTGGCCCATGGCGTAGGCGCTCCAGTTACCGCTTTCACCGTAGATCCACGGGCGCAGGTCGAGGCCGATACCGTTGACGTCGCCGCCTTTTTGCGTGCCGAGGTCGCGGTCATCTTCGGACTGCGCGGTGGCTTTGACTTCCAGGCCGAAGTTCTTGGCTTCGGTCAGCGCGGCCAGGGTCGGGCACGACCACAGCAGGGCGAAGGTCAGGCCGATGCCGGCCTTGACGAATGGGTTGAGCTTCATAGGGATTCCTCGCCGTCTTCTTCTTCCAGGGCGTGCAGTTGCAGCGTGCTCTGGGCCAGGGTGCCGCGGGCGGCGAGTTCCTGTTGCACCAGGCGTTGGCCTTGGGCGCGTTGCTCCGGAGTGAGCGGGGTTTCGAGCTGCGTGGCCAAGTCATTGGCCTCTGGCGTGTCCTGGGCTTTAGCCAATTGGCTGAAGACATAGGCATTCAACGGGTCGGGCTTGGTGCCCTTGCCTTGGGAAAACAACTGGGCGATGGCGAAGTCGGCGCTGTTCTGGCCGTTGCGTGCAGCGGTCAGCAAATGGTCCAGGGCTTTTTGCGGGTAGACCTTGCCCAGGTAGCCACGGCGATAGATCTGGCCGAGGTAGTAATCGGCGGCCACTTCCTTGCCCACGGCTTTTTCGAAGTGGGCTTCAGCGGCCTTGGCGTCGGCCGGCACCCATTTGCCTTCGTAGTAGAGCTTGCCCAGCAACAGCTCGGCGCGCGGTTGGTCGGCGGCGCGGCCGTTGTCCAGGTACTTCATCATCTGGTCGACGTCGCCCAGTTCGGGGAAGTCGTAGAGCAGTTGCGCCAGGCTGACCCACGAAGCCGGGTAGCCAGGGGCAATTTTTTCCAGCAGGGCCTGGGCGGTTTTTTCGTCCGTCTTGCCCAGCGAAGCGTCGCCCAGCACGCGTGCCACGCTATCAACACGTTGTGCGGTAACGGTGCCACGGCTGTAGCCGGCTTCCATCTGCTTGAGCAGCTCGGCCTGTTTCTCTGGCTCGGCTTTTTTCTGGTAGACCGTGGCCAACTCGACGTAGCAGATATCGGTGGTGTTCAGCGCGGCTTTACAGATGCGCTCCACGTCATCCAGGTGCTGGTCGTAGGTGTCCTGGGTGCGATACAGCAGCACTTGGGCCAGGCCGGCTTCCGGGTAACCGGCGGCCTGCCATTTGCTGATCTGCTGCTGGGCATTCACGTTCGGGAAGCTGTGCGGGTATTGCAGGTACAGCATCGCCAGCGGGATCAAGGTGTTGCCTTCGCCATTGGCAAAGGCTTTTTTCAGCAGGCCTTCGGCTTCATGGTGTTCGGCTTCGGTGCTGCCAGGCTTGGCGACCAGCAGGCGACCGAGACGGGCCTGGGCGCGGGGCGAAGTGTCCGCCGCCGCGCGGTAAGTGGCTTCGGCCTGTTTGATTTGCGCCGGATCGCGGGTGCCTACCTGGATATCGGCCAGGCCCACCTGGGCCTCGCTGTAACCCAGGTCTGCCAGTTGCTGGTAATTCTGCTGCGCGGTGACGGTGTCGCCACGTTTCAAAGCTTCGTTAGCCAAGCGTTGGTCGGGCAGGCCGGCGCAACCGGCGAGGCTGACCGCAACAGCTAGCAACGCTGCAGTTCCCATGTGGGAGCGGGCTTGCTCGCGAAGGGGCCCTGTCAGTTGATGCATGTGTTGGCTGACACACTGCTTTCGCGAGCAAGCCCGCTCCCACAGGGATTGTGGTGTTTTTGAGAGAGTCATCACAGGCATCTCCTCGCTTACAGACCGTGAGCCATGGCTTTATCGATCAGCCAGTTCAGGGACGGGCCACGGTCGCTGGTCACTTCCACCGGACGACCGGCGTAGGTGCTGTCCAGCGGTGCGTCAGGCTTGATCTGCACGCGGATATCGGAGGACAGGTCGGCGCTGTTCAGGCTGGTGCTGCTGACGATGGTGCCGGTGCGGATCTGTTCTTCGTCGGCCACCTGGAAGGTCACCGGTGTACCTGGGCGAACGTCGGCGAACTGGCGGTAGGTAAAGCGTGCTTCAACATTGGCCAGGCTGCCGCGTGGTACCAGTTGGAAGATCACGTCGCCTTTATTGGCGTACTGACCGTCGGCGACCATTTGCTGGGCCACCACGCAATCGCAGGGCGACGTCAGGGTGCCGGTCATTTGCTTGCCGAACAGCTCTTCAACCTTGGCCGGTTGCAGTTGGTCTTCGTCCAGGTGGCCCTTGAGCACATCGAGCATGCTGGTGCTGAAGGTCGCCAGTGGCGCGCCTTTGGCAGCGATCCCGTCACCCTTGAGCAGGCTTTGCACAGTGCCGTCGCGCGGCATGGTCACGTTCATGCCCGGTACGCTGACCAGGCCTGCCTGGGCGTGGCTGACGAAGTACATGCCGTACACCGACTTGAAGACAAAACCGAACGCCGCGAGGCCGACCAGGAAGATCGCCAGGCTGAACGTCACGGCGCGCAGGCGGCCGAAGGCGCTCATGTTGCTGCCGCCGTCCTTGACCTTGCGCGCCTTGGTGAAGTTGTCGCGTTGCAGGGTCGCCAGCACGTCGCCCATGGTCACGATGTCACCGGACAGGTGCGAGGTGATCAGGTGGCGCAGGGTGGAAATATCCTGCTGTTCCAGGTTCTGGAACTGGCAACCGGTGCGACCTGTCTGGCGGTCGTAGGAGCGGATCTGCAGTTCCACGTCCATGGCCAGGCCGAGGTTGTCGATGACGAACTGCAGGCGACCCTTGTGCACTTCACCCACGGTCAATGGCTGGGTGGCGGTGAACGCCAGGCCGCCGGCGGACAGGTCGATCACCCGTGCTTCGGTCTGGGTGCGGTCGGTGTTGAAGAAGCGCAGCTTGGCCGGGATTTTGACCCGTGCGTGCTGGCGCTGGGCTTCGGACTCGTGGACAACGTTGGCGTTTACTTGGCTGTTCATGACGGTGTAATTCCTTGGTTAATTCAGGCTTGGCAGGGTCAGACCATCATCAGCAACACGGCGACGAAAATGCTGCCGGCGGAGAAGGTCATGGTCCGAGACGACCAGGTGTTGAACCAACGTTGAAAGCTGGCCAAATCGCGGGTCAGTTTGGTGTCCTGGCGGGTCCAGGACTGTTGATCAAGGCGGAAGAACACGTAGATCTTCACCAGCGCGCCCATGATCTGGTTGTAATAGAGAATCACCGGGTACGCCGGGCCGATCTTGTGACCGGAGCACGACAGCAGCAGGGTCAGAATCAGGCGGGTGATGCCGATCCACAGCAGGTACGCGAGGATGAACGCGCCGCCGTACTTGAAGGTGGCGATGATTGCCACGGTCAGGCCGAGCAGGGAGGTCCACATCGATACGCGCTGGTCGAACAACACGATGCTGGTGAACAGGCCCAACCGACGCATACCCAAGCCCAGGGCACGGGAGTTCTGGCGCAGGTTGTTGCCGTACCAGCGGAACATCAGCTTGCGGCTGGCCTTGATGAAGCTCTTCTCCGGCGGGTGTTCCACGGTGTGGATCGCCGCGTCCGGCACGTAGAAGGTGTCGTAGCCCAGGCGCATCAGGCTGAACCAGCTGGACTTGTCGTCGCCGGTGAGAAACTTGAAGCGGCCCAGGCGCCAGTGTTGCAGCGAGTCGCTTTCCACGTCGGCGATAAAGCCCGGGTCGGTCACCACGTTGGCGCGGAACACCGACATGCGACCGGTCATGGTCAGTACACGCTTGGACAGGGCCATGGAGCACATGTTGATGTGGCGCTGGGCGAAGCGCAGCTTGTGCCACTCGCTCATGATGTAGCCGCCGCGCACTTCGCAGAACTCGTTGGTGGTCAGGCCGCCGACATTGCCGAACAGCTGGAACCACGGCACGGTCTTGCGTACCACGCCTTCGGCGAGCACGGTGTCGCCATCGATCACCGCAACCACCGCGCGTTCATCTGGCAGGTGGCGGGAGATGGCGCGGAAACCGAAGGCCAGGCCGTCGCGCTTGCCGGTACCGGCGATACGCACGAAATCGAGCTTCACATGCTCCGGCGGGTTCATGCGTTCCCACAGGCTTTTCACCAGCAGCTCATCGGACATTTCCACCAGCGAGCAGACCACGGTGGTGGGGAAGCCGCATTCGATGGCTTCACGGATCACCGAGCTGTACACCTGCGCAGTGGTCAGCGCGTCGATACGGAAGCTGGTGACCATCAGGAATACATGGGACGGGTCGGCGGCCTTGCCCAGCTTGCGCACTTTACGGCGCAGGTGCGGGTAGACCACGTACAGGAACAGCATGCCGCGAAAGAAATGCGTAGCACCCATCGAGTAGCGCCAGATACCGACGGCGCCAATCAGGAAAATAAAATTCTTCGACTCGGAGTCGAACGTACTCGCCGGCAAAAGCAGGGCGAGTCCCATCAGCAGGCTCAGAAAGAACAGCCAGCCGGCGGATTGGAGCAGTACGTGTTTTAACTTGGACATAAGCGTCATCCGAAGGTGAAGAAGGCTCCAGGCTGCAAGCGCTGGGGATGGGTACGCTTGCAGCCCGGAACTTGCCGTTGCTGTTACCAGCAAATGCCTTCGGTGCGGCCGCTGACACTGGTGGCTGCGGACATGAAGCCCACCAGGTCGACCACTTGCTTGCCGTGCGGTGCGTTATGCGCCAGGGCACGGAACTTCTCATCGCGGTTGCCCAGGATGATCACGTCGGAGTTGTTGATCACGTCGTCGAAGTCCGAGTTGAGCAGGGACGACACGTGCGGGATCTTGCCTTCGATGTAGTCTTTGTTCGCGCCGTGGACACGGGCGTACTCGACGTTGCTGTCGTAGATGCTCAGGTCATAGCCCTTGCCGATCAGCATTTCGGCCAGCTCGACCAGCGGGCTTTCGCGCAGGTCATCGGTGCCGGCCTTGAAGCTCAGGCCCAGCAGTGCGACTTTGCGTTTGTCGTGGCTGGAGACGATGTCGAAGGCGTTCTGTACTTGGGACTCGTTGCTGCGCATCAGCGAGTTGAGCAGCGGCGCCTCCACGTCCAGGGCGCTGGCGCGGTAGGTGAGGGCACGCACGTCTTTAGGCAGGCACGAACCACCGAAGGCGAAGCCTGGACGCATGTAGTACTGGGACAGGTTGAGGGTCTTGTCCTGGCAGACCACTTCCATCACTTCGCGACCGTCGACGCCGACGGCCTTGGCAATGTTGCCGATCTCGTTGGCGAAGGTCACTTTGGTGGCATGCCATACGTTGCAGGTGTACTTGATCATCTCGGCAACGGCGATGTCCTTGCGGATGATCGGTGCGTCGAGTTCTTCGTACAGCGACTGCAGGACGTCGCCGGAGGCTTTGTCGAACTCGCCGATGACGGTCATCGGTGGCAGGTCGTAGTCGGCGATGGCGGTGGATTCGCGCAGGAATTCCGGGTTGACTGCAACGCCGAAGTCGACGCCGGCTTTTTTGCCGGAGCAGTCTTCGAGGATCGGGATGACCACGTTGGCCACAGTGCCCGGCAGTACGGTGCTGCGCACAACCACGGTGTGGCGGGTGGCTTTGTCACGCAGGACCAGACCGATTTCGCGGCAGACCGCTTCGATGTAGTCCAGCTCCAGATCGCCGTTTTTCTTGCTTGGCGTACCGACGCAAATCATCGACAGGTCGGTATCGCGGATGGCTTCGGCGAAGTTGGTGGTGCCACGCAGTCGGCCAGTTTCGATACCCTGGCTCAACAGCTCGCCCAGACCTGGTTCAACGATTGGCGATTTGCCCGCATTGATCAGGTCAATCTTGTCCTTGGAGATGTCTACGCCAACCACGTCGTGGCCGCGGGCAGACAGGCAACCGGCACATACTGCGCCAACGTAACCGAGACCAAATATGCTGATGCGCATCGCATTTACCTCTTTGTCATTCAAGACTGTGTTAATCATGCCAATTAATGGCCGGAGTTCATGTTTGCAAGCGTCACTGATGCCACGGAAGTTGAGCGAATAGACGCCGACTTACCGCGTACAGGCATGTTAAATAGTGAGTGACTAACTATTGCACTCAAGTTGTGCGCAACTTGGCCTTGTTATTGGGGCTTGCCCTGAAATGCAGCCAGCCTTCCTGGGAGAAGGGCTCGGCGCCAGTGCCGCAGGGCTTTGATAGGGGCTTTAAGCCTTAAATATCAATGCCTTGGGTTGTCTCACTGACCCATTAGGGTAAGCACAGCCTTGGCCTTATAGTTCGTGGCAATTGATCCTTATCGCCGCTCTCAACTAATCGGTTGGTAATGTGACCACTGAGTCGAAGTTAATGTGACAACTTCGCTACTTCCGTTGGTCTGCCGTGTAAGTCATCTCCTACAGAAACAGAGAATTTCGTTACCGGTGGTATGAGCGGTGCTTTAGGACGAAGTTCCAGCCCACTCATCCTGTTTCCTGAAATTTCTTGAAATATTGGCAAAGATGGCACTGGTACTATATTGATAGCACTTGCTATTTGGGCCAGTAGTTATAGGGAGTTGGCGCGCTGGGATAGTTTTGTGCCACTAGTGTTTTAAAAAAGTGGTGCCACTACGAAAAAAATCGACGAATGTCGAGTGAAAGAATTGTTAGAGATACGGCAGGATATTTTTTGACGCCAAAATAATGACGATTCTCTGATTGAATTGCGCAAAAAAATGTGGGAGCTGGCTTGCCTGCGATGCCGGTGTATCAGTCAGAAATGAATCGACTGATGCACCGCCATCGCAGGCAAGCCAGCTCCCACAGTTGAGATTCAGTGCGGCGAAAGGAGCGGCCGCTTTATTCCGGTGCGTGATCGCGCAAGAACACCAGGTTGTCCGGCTTCGACTGCTCGGCATTGAAGCGATAGCCCTGCACGTCAAACTGCTTGAGCTTTGCCGGGTCGTTGATGCGCTCTTCGATCACAAAGCGGCTCATCATGCCTCGGGCCTTCTTGGCGTAGAAACTGATGATCTTGTATTGGCCGTTCTTCAGGTCCTTGAACTCGGTATTGATGATCCGCGCGTTCAGGGCTGTGCGCTTGACCGCCGAGAAGTACTCGTTGGAGGCCAGGTTGAGCAGCACGTCGTCGCCTTGTTCAGCCAGCGCTTCGTTGAGCCATTCGCTGATGCGCGTGCCCCAGAAAGCGTACAGGTCCTTGCCACGGGCGTTGGGCAGCTTGGTGCCCATTTCCAGGCGGTACGGCATCATCAAGTCCAAGGGGCGCAGCAGGCCGTACAGGCCCGAGAGCATGCGCAAGTGGTCCTGTGCGTAAGAGAAGTCGGCATCGCTGAAAGTTTCGGCATTCAAGCCGGTGTACACGTCGCCTTTGAACGCCAGCAACGCCTGCTTGGCATTGGCGGGAGTGAAGGCAGGGGTCCAACTGCCGAAGCGGGCGGCGTTGAGGCCGCCGATTTTGTCGGATACGTGCATCAGTTCGCTGATTTGCGCCGGGCTGAAGGTGCGCAGTTGCTCGATCAGCGCCTGGGAATGGTCCAGGTACTGCGGCTGGGTAAAGCGCTGCGTCGCTGGCGCGGTCTCGAAATCGAGGGTCTTGGCGGGGGAAATCACCATCAGCATGAAGTCGTCTCCTGTAAACGTGGGGGGATTCTAGGGGGTTGGGCGGTTTGACTCCACCTATGATGGCGATAGGCGCGATCCGCTATGATGGCCGGTGACTCTGGAGAGGGAGACCCCGTGTGCGAATAGCGCTTTTGTTGTCGGCTTGCTTGTTGTGCCTCAATGCCCACGCGGCGCCCGTGGATGTGGCCAGCCTGGACCGTAGCACCTGGCCGGAAAAACTCGGCAGCCCGGCGCTGTTCGATGTGGCCTCGCGCGCGGAAATCCTCATGTTCGCCCACAGCCTGCTGGCCAGCGAGAACCAGGACGAGGCCGCACTCAAGCAGCGCTTGGGCCTGAAGATCATCAACCTGGCCGCCATCGATGACCTGCGCCGCCAGCTCTGGCAGCGTCTGTTGGAGAACTACATCTTCGCCCAGCAAAGCTGCGAGGAGGACGCCTCATTCTGCTACCTGGTAGAGAGCATGGACGACCTGCGCGAGCAGGCCGGCAAGTTCGAGGTCAGCGAAAACTCCTTCTATATAGGCTGGGCCGGCCCCAGCCATGTTTTCCACGAACGTTATCTGGACGAGTTGCTGCGCAAGGCCGCGCTGTTCCCGCAGATCAGCAGCGAAATCGCGCGCTTCGGCGACCATGAACGTAATGGCGACGAATTCAACGATCGCTTGTTCCTGCTCACGTTCGACGGCGGCCCGGCGCCCGTCAGTGGCAACACCGATTGGCTCACCGACTACCTGCGCAAGCAGAAGATGAACGCGACGTTCTTTGCCCTTGGCAGCAGCCTGCAAACCCGTGTGGAGCGCAGTTCGGTCGCCGATGTGCAGGCGTTGTACCAAGGCCAGTGCGTCGGCACCCAGGGTTGGCAGTATCGCTCCCACAGCCATTGGGTGGATTGGCAGGGTTCGATTACCCGCAGCGCCTCGCTGGCGCAAAACCTGATGCCGGAAAACTACGTGCCGCTGTTCCGTCCGCCCTATGGCCAACGCCGTGCGGACAGCCAGGGCTTTTTCCAGGCACAGGGCCTGCAAGTGGCGTTATGGGACATTGATTCACAGGACGAACCAGGCAAGCTCAAGGCCGAAGAATCGGCGCAACGGGTGCTGACGTTGATGCTGCTGTGGCGCAAGGGTGTGATTGTTTTTCATGACACCCAGGACAAGGCACGGGTGGCGTTGCCGATCTTGTTGCAGGCGACGGCGCAGAGTGGTCTGGGTTGGCAGGACTGCCGGGAGGCGTTTCGCTGAAAATGCCCGGCCCTGTTGGGGATGAGGCGATTTCGGGGTGATTTTGTGCGACATTTCGATGCAGGCGGACTTCCGACTTTAGCGGGGTACGTGGCACTCGGCTAGTGCTATTCGTCATCCTGAAAAATAAACTTCAAAAAAACGTCAAAGTGCTTTTTCCTGTCATGGGTTTTGCGGTATTACGAAGTCAGATCGCCGAAACCTGCAGCACAGGTGGCGTCTTCCAAGACTCCTCATGTGGGCACTGCGCTTGACGTCACTCAGGTGCAGTCGGTGGTCGAATCGAGGCGCAGCACCGCCCAGGTATTGCGTCGACTGGCTCCCACAAAGGTGACCGAGTATGGATGATCATGGACGTAACCCTTCTTCCGACCAGCCAATCCTTTATGTGCTTGATACCAACGTACTGATTCACGATCCAAACGCACTGCTCAACTTCGAAGAACACCACGTCGCCATCCCGATGATCGTGCTTGAGGAGCTCGACAAACTCAAAAGCGGGCACCACAGCGTTGCCGCCGAATGCCGCCAGGCCATCCGCCTGATCGACAAGACATTGGGCGAAGCGTCGCCGGAGGACGTCGAAGTCGGCGTACCGATCCAGCGCGGCAAAAGCGGACCCAAGGGGTTGCTGTCGATTCTGATGAGCAAGCGCAGCGAGCCCAACAGCCTGCTGCCGGAAAATCTGAACGACAACAAAATCATCAACCAATTGATCGACCTGCACGCACGCGACAAGGACCTGCGCCTGGTGCTGGTGACCAAAGACATCAATATGCGCCTCAAGGCACGAGCGTGTGGGATCGCTGCCGAGGACTACAGTACCGACCAACTGGTCGACGACGTGTCGATGCTCTCCCGTGGGTATCACACTGTGACGGGCTCCTTCTGGGACCTGGTCAGCAAAGTTGAAACCCGTCAGGACCATGGCCGCACCTGGCACCAGGTGCAGTTGATCGACAACCTGCCGGCCGTGCACATCAACGAGTTCATCATCGACGAGCAGGGCTTCGTGGGCTGGATCAAAGAGATCCAGGTCGACAAGTTGCTGATCCTCGACCTGCATCAGGAACCCCTGTTGCACCAGGAAGCCTGGGGCCTGAAACCGCGTGATATCTACCAGAGCCTGGCGCTGTACGCGCTGCTCGACCCGGACATTCACCTGGTCAACCTGACCGGCGCCGCAGGCTCGGGGAAAACCATCCTCGCCCTGGCCGCCGCCATCGAGCAGACCATGGTGACCAAGCGCTATCGCCGCATCATCGCCACCCGCAGCGTGCAGGGCCTGGACCAGGAAATCGGTTTCCTGCCCGGTACCGAAGCGGAAAAAATGGAGCCGTGGCTGGGGGCGATCACCGACAACCTCGAAGCCTTGCACATGGATGACGAAAACACCCATGGCAGCGTCGACTACATCCTCAGCAAAGTGCCGTTGCAGTTCAAATCCCTCAACTACATCCGAGGTCGTAGCTTCCAGCAAAGCCTGATTTTGATCGATGAATGCCAGAACCTTACCCCGCACCAGATGAAAACCATCATCACCCGTGCCGGCGCCGGTTCCAAAGTGGTGTGCCTGGGCAACCTGGCGCAGATCGACACCCCTTACCTGTCCGCGACCAGCTCCGGGCTGACGTACCTGACGGAACGCTTCAAGGACTTCCCGAACGGCGTGCACATTGCGCTGCAAGGGGTTCCACGTTCGATTCTGGCCGAATACGCCGAATCTCACCTGTAAAACACAGCCAGTGCAGGAGCTGGCTTTTGTGGGAGCTGGCTTGCCTGCGATAGCATCACCTCGATGTGACTGACACACCGAGGTGCCTGCATCGCAGGCAAGCCAGCTCCCACATTTGATCTGCGTTGGGTTTACAATCGATGCTCCTGATCAGGAGTATCCCTGTGCTGACTCATCTCGATTCCCAAGGCCGCGCCCATATGGTCGACGTCACCGACAAGTCTGTGACCTTCCGTGAGGCGGTGGCTGAAGCGCGTGTGCGCATGCTGCCCGAGACCCTGAAAATGATTGTCGACGGTGCCCACCCCAAGGGCGACGTGTTTGCCGTGGCCCGTATTGCCGGGATCCAGGCGGCGAAAAAAACCAGCGACCTGATCCCCCTGTGCCACCCGCTGATGCTCACGGGCGTCAAGGTCGAGCTGAGCGCCGATGGCGTGGACGCTGTGCATATCCTGGCGCGCTGCAAACTCTCCGGCCAGACCGGCGTGGAAATGGAGGCGCTGACCGCCGCCAGCGTCGCGGCCTTGACGATCTACGACATGTGCAAGGCCGTGGACCGTGGCATGACCATCGAAAGCATTCGCCTGCTGGAAAAGCTCGGCGGTAAAAGCGGGCACTTCAAGGCGGACCAGGCATGAGTATCAACGTATTGTTTTTTGCGCGTTACGCCGAAGCGGTGGGCTTTGACTCGCTGGAGATGGAAGGCGATTTCGCCACTGTCGAGGCTGTGCGCCTGGCCCTTGCCAGTGATCCGGAGTTCGCGGTGCTCAACGAGAGCAGCCTCATGTGCGCGCGCAACGAGGAATTGTGTGGTCTCGACGAGCCGGTGCAAGCCGGTGATGAAGTGGCTTTTTTCCCGCCCGTGACCGGAGGCTGAACATGGCCATTCGTGTACAGGCTGAGCCGTTCGACCCCGGCGCCGAAGTCAACGCGATGCATGCGGCCAATGTCGGCGTAGGCGCGGTGGTGAGCTTTGTCGGCTATGTGCGCGACTTCAACGATGGCCGCGACGTGTCGGGAATGTTCCTTGAACACTACCCCGGCATGACCGAGAAAGCCTTGCTCAAGATCGCCGTGGAAGCCGAGCACCGCTGGCCGTTGCTCAAGCTGGAGGTGTTGCACCGTGTGGGCGCGCTGGAACCGGGTGAGCCGATTGTGTTCGTCGCGGCAGCCAGCGCCCATCGCCAGGCTGCATTTGATGCCTGTGCGTTTGTGATGGATTACTTGAAGACGCGGGCGCCGTTTTGGAAGAAGGAAAATACCAGTGAGGGGCCGCGTTGGGTGGAAGGGCGCAGTAGCGACCACGCCGCAGCGGATCGCTGGAAGTAGCTGGCTAAACACAAAACCCAATGTGGGAGCGGGCTTGCTCGCGAATGCGCAGTGTCAGTCAATGAATCTGGTACTGATACACCGCATTCGCGAGCAAGCCCGCTCCCACATTTTTTTACTGCATTCCAGCTTTAGGGGCGTTTGCGTTCTACCGGGCGCAACAGATGCGTCGGCGGCGTTTCACAGCTGATCTTGCGACCCAGCAATGTCTCGATCGACGGCAACTGGTACGAGTCATCTTCACCGGCAAAGCTGATCGACACACCCGCCGCCCCGGCACGGCCGGTGCGGCCAATGCGGTGCACGTAGTCGTCCGGCACTTCCGGCAGGGTGAAGTTGATCACGTGGCTGATGCCGTCGATGTGAATCCCGCGACCTGCCACGTCAGTGGCCACCAACACGCGAATCTTGCCTTCACGGAAACCTTCCAGGGTCTTGATGCGCTTGTGCTGCGGCACATCGCCCGACAGTTGCGCAGCGTTCACACCATCACGTACCAGGCGTTCTTCGATGCGGCGCACTTCGTCCTTGCGGTTGGCGAACACCATCACCCGCTCCCAGCCATTGTCGTTGACCAGGTTGTAGAGCAGTTTGTATTTGTCGGCACCGGCCACGGCGTAGATGTGTTGCTCGACGTTTTCGCTGGCAACGTTAAGCGCCTCGATCTCGACGATGGACGGGTCGGTGGTCCATTGCTTGGCGAGGTTCATCACGTCTTCGGTGAAGGTCGCGGAGAACAGCAGGGTTTGGCGTTCGCTTTTCGGCGGGGTCTGGCGAATGATCTGACGCACTTGTGGGATAAAGCCCATGTCGAGCATGCGGTCGGCTTCGTCCAGTACCATCACTTCGACCATGTCCAGGTGCACGTCGCCGCGCTGGTTGAAGTCCAGCAGGCGGCCCGGCGTGGCTACCAGGATGTCGCAGTGGCGGGCTTCGAGGTGCTTGAGCTGCTTGTCGAAGTCCATGCCGCCGACGAACGTCATGACGTTGAGGCCGGTGTACTTGGTCAGGTCGGCGGCGTCCTTGGCGATCTGTACCACCAGTTCCCGGGTCGGGGCGATGATCAGTGCGCGCGGTTCACCCATGTAGCGCTCTTTGGGCGGCGGCGTCTGCAGCAGTTGGGTGATGATCGAGATCAGGAACGCGGCGGTCTTGCCG
Organism: Pseudomonas sp. AC112; assembly: GCF_979253545.1. NCBI lineage: Bacteria > Pseudomonadati > Pseudomonadota > Gammaproteobacteria > Pseudomonadales > Pseudomonadaceae > Pseudomonas > Pseudomonas sp. AC112. The sequence goes on along the minus strand of NZ_CEEDCM010000001.1, from coordinate 1,112,585 downwards.
GTACCGGTCTGGGCGCGGCCGATGGCGTCTTTGCCGGCCAGGGTGAAGCCCAGTACCTGCGCCTGGATCGGCGTGCAGTACGGGAAACCCAAGTCCTGGATGGCGTGCATCAGTTCCGGGGCCAGTTTGAAATCGTGGAAGCGGGTCTTGCCCTCCTGGGGCTCGACGACGAAGTCTTCAAGCTTCCATGGGGTCACGGGCGGCTTCGGCGCACGTTCGCGACGCGGCTTGGGGGCGACGGGCGCGGCGGCTGCGACTGGCACGGGAGCGGCCTCAACCGGTTGCGCCGGTTCAGGCGGCGTCACGGTCGGCTTCTTCGGCTGGGCGGCAGGTGCGGTCCGGCCAGGCTGTTGACCGTCGTTGCGGCTGCCGGGTGTCGGGACAGGAGCACTGGGAACTGGCGCGAGCGGCTCAGCCTCGCTTTTGCCGAACATCTTCTTAAGTGCTTTGAGCACGGTGATCTCATTAATTGGTTAAGGAATGTACGCCGGCCAGTGTAATGCAAGAATCGGGCGCGGCGTAGTGCGTCTGTCATACGGCTACATAAACGGCAGTGTTCAACCCAGGCGAGCGGTCAACCAAGCACCGATATCACGGATCTCTTCAGGTAACACTTCGTGGCCCATTGGGTATTCCTGCCATGTCACGGTGACACCACGGCTCTTCAAATGCTCGTAGGCGCTGCGGCCCATGGCGTTCTGCACTACGTCATCGTACTGGCCGTGCAGACACAGGGTGGGAATGCGCTGCTGGCTGGCGGACAATTCCAGCGCGTTATCGAAGGTCGGTGCATAGGTGGAGAGGGCGATCACGCCACCCAGCGGCCCTTCCCAATTCATAAACGCAGTGTGGAAAACCACGGCGCCGCCCTGGGAAAAGCCTGCAAGGAAAATCCGCGAAGCGTCTATTCCGGTTCTTTTCTGCGCTTCGATTAAATCCGCGACCATGCTGGCCGAGACTTCCAGCTCCTCCAGGCTGATTGAGCGGGCAGGGCTCATGGCCTTGATGTCGTACCAACTGGGCATCTCGTAGCCACCGTTGATCGTCACCGGGCGGGTGGGCGCCTGGGGCAAAACGAAGCGGGTGGTCAGCAAAGTTTCCTGCAACGCTTCGGCCACCGGCAGGAAGTCGTAGCGATCGGCACCCAGGCCATGCAACCAGATTACGCAGGCGTCTGCGGGCTTGGCGGGTTGAAGAATCAAGGGTTCGGTCATGTCTGCTCCATTAATGTGCGTGCGCTCCGATTAAGTGCGACGGAACGGTGCGCCGCTCGTTGATCTGTTAAGAGAATGTCGCAAGGTTGAATCTTTTGCACTTGATCATGGGCTGAAACGGCTCAGCCGGCACTCTGGTACGCGCCTTGCTATGTGTAGGTCGATGTCAGAACTATCCTCGGACGGTAACACTATCAGTGACTGCCGCTTGTGGGATAGCAACTGGAATTACTGCGACAACTTCATGCCGCTTGACCCTAAAAAAAGCCAACACGGGTCGATATCGCCTCATAAGGGTGCGCTGAGGTTCGAGCTCCGACACAACAAGAGCAAACTGGAGGTTTGAATGAAGGTATTGAAATCCACCCTGGCCATCGTTTCCGCGGCGGCTGTACTGGGTGTCAGTGGTTTCGCCCACGCGGGCGCCACCCTGGACGCCGTGCAGAAGAAAGGCTTTGTGCAATGTGGCGTGAGTGACGGCCTGCCGGGTTTCTCGGTGCCGGATGCCAGCGGCAAGATCCTGGGGATCGACGCTGACGTGTGCCGCGCTGTGGCCGCTGCCGTTTTCGGCGACGCTACCAAGGTCAAATTCAGCCAGTTGAATGCCAAGGAGCGTTTCACCGCGCTTCAATCCGGCGAAGTCGACATTCTGTCCCGTAACACCACCATGACCAGCTCCCGCGACGCCGGCATGGGCCTGAAATTCCCGGGCTTCATCACTTACTACGACGGCATCGGCTTCCTGGTAAACAACAAGCTGGGCGTGAAAAGTGCCAAGGAACTGGACGGTGCAACCATCTGCATCCAGGCCGGTACCACCACTGAGCTGAACGTTTCCGACTACTTCCGTGGCAACGGCCTCAAATACACCCCGATCACCTTCGACACCTCCGACGAAAGCGCCAAGTCGCTGGAATCCGGTCGTTGCGACGTGCTGACCTCCGACAAGTCCCAACTGTTCGCCCAGCGCAGCAAGCTGGCCGCACCGAAGGACTACGTGGTTCTGCCGGAAACCATCTCCAAGGAGCCACTGGGCCCGGTCGTGCGTAACGGCGACGACGAGTGGCTGGCCATCGTGCGCTGGGTTGGCTACGCCATGCTCAACGCTGAAGAAGCCGGTATCACCTCCAAAAACGTTGAAGCTGAAGCCAAGTCCACCAAGAACCCGGACGTTGCCCGTCTGCTCGGTGCTGACGGCGAATACGGCAAAGACTTGAAAGTGAAGAAGGACTGGGTCGTACAGATCGTCAAGCAAGTCGGTAACTACGGTGAAGTGTTCGAGCGCAACCTGGGCAAGAGCACCCCGCTGGAAATCGACCGTGGCCTGAACGCACTGTGGAACGCTGGCGGCATTCAATACGCACCCCCTGTGCGCTGATCGCTGATGGTTCTGTCACCCGGTGGGCCAACCGCCGGGTGATGTTCTGTTCCATTATTTTCGGGGCATTTCATGCAAAAACAAATCGGCGCACCCAAGCAGAAGCTCAGCTTCAGCGACCCCAAAGTGCGTGCGTGGCTCTTCCAGATCATCACGATTGTGGCGGTGGTCTCGCTGGGCTGGTACCTCTTCAACAATACCCAGACCAACCTTCAGCACCGAGGCATTACCTCGGGTTTCGACTTTCTTGAGCGCAGTGCCGGCTTCGGCATCGCGCAGCATTTGATCGATTACACCGAATCGGACAGTTATGCCCGGGTGTTTGTGATCGGTTTGCTCAACACTTTGCTGGTGACGTTTATCGGCGTGATCCTGGCGACGCTGCTCGGGTTCGTCATCGGCGTGGCGCGGCTGTCGCCGAACTGGATGATCAACAAGCTGGCGACCGTGTATGTGGAGGTGTTCCGCAACATCCCGCCACTGCTGCAAATCCTGTTCTGGTACTTCGCGGTGTTCCTGACGATGCCGGGGCCGCGCAACAGCCATAACTTCGGCGGTACCTTCTTTGTCAGCAGCCGTGGCCTGAACATGCCGGCAGCGATTGCCGCTGACGGTTTCTGGCCGTTTGTGGTCAGCATCGTCGTTGCCATCGTGGCGATTGTGCTAATGGCCCGTTGGGCCAACAAGCGCTTTGAAGCCACCGGCGTCCCCTTCCATAAATTCTGGGCGGGCCTGGCGCTGTTCATCGTGATCCCGGCGTTGTGCGCCTTGATCTTCGGTGCACCGCTGCACTGGGAAATGCCCAAGCTGCAGGGCTTCAACTTTGTCGGCGGCTGGGTCCTCATCCCTGAACTGCTGGCACTGACCCTGGCGCTTACCGTGTACACGGCAGCGTTTATCGCCGAGATCGTGCGTTCGGGCATCAAGTCCGTCAGCCATGGCCAGACCGAAGCCGCGCGGTCCCTGGGCCTGCGCCCTGGGCCGACGCTGCGCAAGGTCATCATTCCGCAGGCACTGCGAGTGATCATCCCGCCGCTGACCAGCCAATACCTGAACCTGGCGAAAAACTCGTCGCTGGCCGCCGGTATCGGTTACCCGGAAATGGTTTCGCTGTTTGCCGGCACGGTGCTCAACCAGACCGGCCAGGCCATCGAAGTCATTGCCATCACCATGAGCGTGTACCTGGCGATCAGCATCAGCATTTCCCTGCTGATGAACTGGTACAACAAGCGCATTGCGCTGATCGAGCGGTGAGGAAACACGCATGAGTACGCATACGTTCAAACCTGATATGCCACCGCCGAACAAAGTGTTCGGGCCGATGGCATGGATGCGCGCCAACCTGTTTTCCAGCTGGCTCAACACCCTGCTGACCCTGTTGGCGTTTTACCTGATCTACCTGGTGGTGCCGCCGATCCTGCATTGGGCAATCCTGGACGCCAACTGGGTCGGCACTACGCGCGCCGATTGCACTAAGGAAGGCGCCTGCTGGGTGTTTATCCAACAGCGCTTCGGGCAGTTCATGTACGGCTACTACCCCGGCGACCTGCGCTGGCGCGTAGACCTCACCGTGTGGCTGGCCATTGTTGGCGTGGCGCCGTTGTTCATCTCGCGCTTCCAGCGCAAGGCGGTCTACGGCCTGAGCTTCCTGGTGCTGTACCCGATCATTGCCTACTTCCTGCTGCACGGCGGGATCTTCGGCCTGACCAACGTGGCGACCAGCCAATGGGGCGGCCTGATGCTGACCTTGGTGATCGCCACTGTCGGCATCGCCGGCGCATTGCCGCTGGGCATCATGCTGGCGTTGGGGCGGCGTTCGAATATGCCGGCGATTCGAGTGGTCTGCGTGACCTTCATCGAATTCTGGCGTGGCGTGCCATTGATCACCGTGCTGTTCATGTCCTCGGTGATGCTGCCGTTGTTCCTGCCTGAGGGCATGGGCATCGACAAATTGCTGCGTGCATTGATTGGCGTGATCCTGTTCCAGTCGGCCTACGTGGCCGAGGTGGTGCGCGGTGGCCTGCAGGCGATTCCAAAAGGTCAGTACGAAGCCGCTGCGGCGATGGGCCTGGGTTACTGGCGCAGCATGGGCCTGGTGATTCTGCCGCAAGCCCTGAAGCTGGTGATCCCGGGCATCGTCAACACGTTTATTGCGCTGTTCAAGGACACCAGCCTGGTGATCATCATCGGCCTGTTTGACCTGCTCAACAGCGTCAAGCAAGCCGCCGCCGACCCTAAATGGTTGGGCATGGCCACCGAAGGCTACGTGTTTGCGGCCCTGGTGTTCTGGATTTTCTGTTTTGGTATGTCGCGCTATTCCATTCATTTGGAACACAAGCTCGACACAGGCCACAAGCGTTAGGAGTTGTTGTTATGAGCGAAGCGATCAAACAGCCTGTGAGCCCTGAAGGCATTATCCAGATGCAGGGCGTCAACAAGTGGTACGGCCAGTTCCACGTGTTGAAAGACATCAACCTCAACGTCAAGCAGGGCGAGCGTATCGTGCTGTGCGGCCCGTCGGGTTCGGGCAAGTCCACCACCATCCGCTGCCTAAACCGCCTGGAAGAACACCAGCAGGGCCGCATCGTGGTCGATGGCGTGGAGCTGACCAACGACCTCAAGCAGATCGAAGCGATCCGCCGTGAAGTCGGCATGGTGTTCCAGCACTTCAACCTGTTCCCGCACCTGACTATCCTGCAGAACTGCACGCTGGCGCCGATGTGGGTGCGCAAGATGCCCAAGCGCAAGGCCGAGGAAATCGCCATGCATTACCTGGAGCGCGTGCGCATCCCGGAGCAGGCCCACAAGTTTCCGGGGCAACTGTCCGGCGGCCAGCAACAACGTGTGGCGATTGCCCGTGCGCTGTGCATGAAGCCGAAAATCATGCTGTTCGATGAGCCGACCTCGGCACTCGACCCGGAAATGGTGAAAGAGGTGCTGGACACCATGATCGGCCTGGCCGAAGACGGCATGACCATGTTGTGCGTGACCCACGAAATGGGCTTTGCCCGTACCGTGGCCAACCGCGTGATCTTCATGGACAAGGGCGAAATCGTGGAGCAGGCAGCGCCGAATGACTTCTTCGACAACCCGCAGAATGATCGGACCAAGTTGTTCTTGAGCCAAATTCTGCATTGATCGAGGGTTGAACAAATAAACCCGGCCCTGTGCCGGGTTTATTTTTTTGGGCTAGGACGCCTTGAGTGCTTCGGCGTCGTTGTTCACGGTGTAGGTGAAGGCGCCGCGCATGTCAGCGCCTTCGGCTGAAAAAACTGCACCTTTGCCTGCCTAAGAACCCTAGTGCGTTGCCTTTGTAGGCAAGTCCGCATAGGCTGTAGGAAAATTCATCCTATGATTGGACGAAAGCGCAAAACCCATGACAGACATCGCCCCACTGATCAAACGCTCCCTGGTCGACCAGGCCCTGGAGCAGTTACGCCTGCGCATCACTGAAGGCCGATGGGCGATTGGTGAGCGCTTGCCCACCGAGCCCGAGCTGTCCGCCGAGCTGGGTATCAGCCGCAATACCGTGCGCGAGGCCATGCGGGTGTTGGCGTTCTCCGGGTTGATCGAAGTCCGCCAGGGTGACGGCAGTTACCTGCGCTCGATGACCGACCCGCTGGGCGCGATGCGGGCGCTGTCGCACTGCACGCTCGAACAGGCGCAAGAGACGCGGCAGATCCTGGAAGTGGAGGCCATCGGCCTGGCTGCACAGCGGCGTACCGCGCAAGATTTGAAGCGGTTACGCAGCGCACTGGACGCCAGCGCCGAGCTGTACCACGGTGATTTGGAGGCCTATATCAGCGCCGACCTGGTGTTTCACAAACACTTGGTCGACGCTGCGCACAACCCTGCCTTGAGCGAGCTGTACCAGTATTTCTCCGCCATCGTCGGCGCTCAGTTGCGCCAGACCCTGAATATCTCACCGCGCCGCCAGGCCGTGTTCGACCTGCATATCGCCTTGCTCGACGCCGTCGAAAACCAAGACCCGGAACGCGCCAAATCCCTCTGCCGGCAGTTGATCAATGAACCTTGAAGCCAAACGCACGACCGACCTCGAAGAGCTCCTGATCGACGCCGAAGCCGATGACGAGGACGTGCAACACGCCCACCCCGTGGTGAGCCGCCCATGGCTGTTGCTGCTGGGCCTGATCCTGGTGGCGCTGAACCTGCGCCCGGCGCTGTCGAGCATGTCGCCGCTGCTGGCTGAGGTCTCGCAAAGCCTTGGGCTGTCGGCGGCCAAGGCCGGTTTGCTGACCACCTTGCCGGTCCTGTGCCTGGGGTTGTTCGCGCCCACGGCGCCGATCCTGGCGCGACGTTTCGGTGCCGAGCGCGTGGTGCTGGGGATTCTGCTGACGTTGGCCGCGGGGATTATCCTGCGCAGCTCATTCGGTGAGGTTGGCCTGTTCGCCGGCAGCCTGATCGCCGGGGCAAGTATCGGCATCATTGGTGTGTTGCTGCCGGGCATCGTCAAGCGCGACTTTGCCAAACAGGCGGGCGCGATGACCGGCGTCTACACCATGGCGCTGTGCCTGGGTGCGGCGTTGGCGGCGGGCTCGACGGTGCCACTCAGTCATTACTTCGGTGACAGTTGGAGCATTGGCTTGGGATTCTGGATCGTGCCAGCGCTGCTGGCGGCGTTGTTCTGGTTGCCGCAAGTCGGGCAAAAACACGGTGCCCATCGGGTCGCCTACCGCGTGAAGGGGTTGCTGCGCGACCCTCTGGCCTGGCAGGTGACCTTTTACATGGGCCTGCAATCGTCGTTGGCGTACATCGTGTTCGGTTGGCTGCCGTCGATCCTGATCGGTCGTGGGCTGACGGCCACCGAAGCCGGCTTGGCGTTGTCGGGCTCGATCATTGTGCAATTGCTGAGCTCCCTCGCCGCACCGTGGCTGGCCACCCGTGGCAAGGACCAGCGCCTGGCAATCGTGGTGGTGATGCTGCTGACCCTCGGCGGCTTGTTCGGCTGCCTGTATGCGCCGCTCGACGGGCTGTGGGGCTGGGCGATTCTGCTGGGGTTGGGCCAGGGCGGCACATTCAGCCTGGCGCTGACCTTGATCGTGCTGCGCTCGCGGGACGCCCACGTGGCGGCCAACCTGTCGGGCATGGCCCAGGGCATCGGGTACACGCTGGCTTCATTGGGCCCGTTGGCGGTGGGTGTGCTGCATGACGGGACCGGTGGCTGGGAGGCCACCGGCTGGGTGTTCGGCGTGATCGGCCTGGGTGCGATTATCGCTGGCCTGGGTGCCGGGCGGGCGTTGTATGTGGGTGTCAGCAGCGAAAAAGTCTGAAGCTTCGCTGCTGAGCCCAGCGGGTTTAGAGGTAGCGGACGGTCAAGGTCAACGAACCGTCGATGAGGACTTCATTGGTCAGCGTCAGGCTGTTGGTCGGGGCAATTTCCGGCTCGATCCACAGGTTTGAAACCAGCAGTTGCACCGGTACCGGAACTTTGTCGCCACTTTTATAAACCGAGACAAGGTTATTTAGCGGTTTGAAAGCCCCTCCGTTGGTCCAAGTCAAACCACCATCCGACGAGTTGATACCATAGGCCACCGCGCCATCTGCGGTTTGAGTGCCGAGCCCGGCCGTCATGGCCCCCAGTTTCTCGGTACCGTTGATCAAGCCCAGTCCGAACATGTAGCCGTCTTGGGTGTGGGCGGAACCGGCGCGATTGTCCTTGGCCTCAAGCGCCATCAACGTCGCGCCTTCACAGGTAGTCGTCACTTGCGCATTCAGCCTGGGCAAATAGGTTTTTTCGTTTGGGGACAGATCCTTGGCCGCGATTTTGCCCAAGTCAAATTGACCGCCGTTCGAGACACTGATATCACACGCACTCGGGGTAATCAGCCCGCGTACGCTCAAGTCGACACTGGAGGCGGCTAATGCTTGGGTAGCGGTGGCCAGCATCAGGGTGGCGATCAGGGTGTTCAGAGACTTGCTCATGGTGTTGCTCCTATAGGGGTAGGGAAAAACAGGGAAATACAGGACTTCCAACGTGGCTGACCCGTTTAACGGCGTTTCCACGCTGAGGTCCAGATGCTGCTTGGGCGGATACACCGCCTTGATCGTTGCCGCTCAAGGTCGGTGTACAGACGCTGGGCTTGGCTGCTTCACCAGTGCCGTCACGCCTTTGCGTCTTACAAGTATCTGACGGTGATGGTTACGGAGCCGTCCATGCTCACCTCGTTGTCCAAGGTCAGGTTTTGCGCCGGAGCGATTGCCGCCAGGACAGACAGGTCAGTGGTGAACACCGTTACCGGTACCGGAGTCAATGTGCCTGTGGGGGCGAGGGAGTAAAGGCCGTTATCCACCATTTCGGCCTCCCGCCCCCAGGTCAGTCCGCCGTCCCAGGAAACAATGCCGTCCACAGCGACCCCGTCGGCGATGCGATTCATCGAGCTAATATTCAGGTAGCCCAGTTTCTCTGTGCCATTGATCAGGCCGAGTCCAAACTTGTAAAAGTCATCACCGCCGTACTCTGTGCCTTCGCGGTTGTCTTTGGCCTCCAGGGCCATCATCGTCGCGCCTTCGCAGGTCACCGTCATTTGCAGCGTTTGTCGCGGTAGGTAGGTGGGCCAGTCATTGCGTAGGTCACTGGAGGAAATCTTGCCGAAGTCCAACGACCCGCCGTTGGACATCGAGGGGCTACAAGCGCTGGGCGTGATGATGCCTTTGACCGTGAGGTCGGTGCTGCTGGCCGCCTGCACAATGGGGGCGACTGCCAGCAACAGAGCGGCAGTACAACCAGGGAAAAATGCTTTCATTTCAACGATCTTCCTACAGGTGATGAGTGGAACTAGGGGTTAAGGGGGGGATTACAGGTAAACAACTTCCAGGGTGGCTGAGCCGTCCATCCGCACGTCGTGACTCAGGTCGAGGTTCTGCTTGGCGTTGATCACCGCTTCCAGGGTCAGCGTGCTGCTCAGCACCTGGATCGGCGAAGGGCCGGCGGTGCTGCCTTCGGTCACGGTGAACCCCAGCAGGCTTTGCGAACCGATATCGATCGGGTTGCTGTTGGCGGTCCGCCAGGCCACGCCACCGGTGGTGGATTCGATGCCGTAGATTTGTACGCCGCTCTCGGCCACGGTCTGTTTCGGGTCGAATTTCACCGAGTACACACCGATCTTGTTGCCGCTGCCGTCCAGGCCCAGTCCGTAGAAAATCTCGCTGTTGACGTGGGCGGTGCCGTCGCGGTTGTCGCGCATGCGCAGCGCGTAGCGGCCCGGTGCGTTGCAACTGACGGTCAAGTTCAGGGATTTGAGCGGCAGCCGCGTGCCCGTGGCCTGGTTGAGGTCTTGCTGGGAAATCTTGCCGAAGTCGACCACCCCCCCGCCGGCGAACACCGGTGTGCAGGCCATGGGGGTGATCACGCCACCGACAGTCAGTTCGACGGTCGACGCGGCGTGGGTGGTGGCGACACTGGCTAGCCAGGCGAAGGTGGCCACGGGAATCAGTAGCGTTTTCACGGTTCAGCTCCTATAGGTATTTGATGCTCAGGGTCACTGAAGCTTCGAAGGGCACTTCTTCGGTCAGCGGCAGGGTGTTGGCGGGGGCGAGGATGGGTGCGATCTGCAGGTTGGCGTTCAGCTGCTGTAAAGGTGCAGGGATGTGCTCCTCGTTCAGGCTGAACGCGGTCAGGAAGCGTGGCGATAGAATGCGAGATGGGGTCCAGGACGAAGGGTTTGTCGAGCCAATCGGTTTCATGTCAACGCCGTCACCCACCACCGTGTCGAGCGTTAATTGCAGGTAGCCGAGCTTGGCGTTGTTGGCGGCCAGCCCGAGGCCGAATGTGTCAGGGTAAGTGCTGTAGCTGGAGCCGAGGCGATTGTCCCGGGGTTCCAGGGCCAGCAGGGTCACGGCTTCACAGGTAATCGCCAATTGCAGGCTGGAGGTGGGCAACCGTGTGGGTTGATCGCTGTTCAGTTCTTTGGCTGCAATCTTGCCCAAGTCATACACACCGCCATTGGACAGGCTGGGTGTGCAGGCACTGGGCGTGATCACGCCGCTGACGCTCAGGTCGACGGTCGAGGCAGCCTGGGCCTGTAACACGCAGGCCAGCCCTACGCAGGCGGCCAGTGGGATCTGTATTGCTTTCATGCTTGAGTTCCTACAAGTAGTGAATTTCGAGAGTGCCCGAGCCGTCGAGCCGTACCTCGTTGCCCAGGTCCAGGGAGCCCAGGGGGGCGACAGTCGCCTCCAGGTTCAGCGTGGCATTGAGGTTTTGAATGGCGCTGGGCCCGCCGGTACTGCCGGATGTGCTGCTGAAACCCAGGTAACGATTGGCACCTATTGCAGTGATGCGTGCGCCGGCGCTGCTCCAGGGCAGGCCGCCGGTGGTCGAGTCGGTGCTGAAGACGTGGGCGAAGCTGTCGGCGGTGATGCGCGCGGGGTCGAACAGCAGCCGGTAGCGCCCGATTTTCTGGCGGCTGGCGTCCAGGCCCAGGCCATAAGTGGTTTCATCGCCGGTACCGGTGGACGAGCCCTGACGGTTGTCCTGCATGCGCACGGCAAATGCGGTCGGTGCATCACAGGTGACGCTGAGCGACAACGCCCGTGGCGGCAGCACGGTGTCCTTGTCGACGGACAGGTCGTCGACCGACAATTTGCCCAGCTCCACGTGGCCGCCGTTGGACAGGGTGGGCGTACACGCCGCCGGTGCAAAACGTGCCTGCCAGCGCAATTCCCGCGAACGCCCGGCGCCGAGGGCATCGAACAATCCAGCGGTGTCCCACGTGACCGCGTCGCGTACCCGCGCAGCGTCTTCACTGGCCCAGGCACGGGCGTCCAGTTGCAGCGACAGGTTGCGCCCGGTCACCGCGACGCCACCGCGCATCGGCACCACACCGTGGTCGGGCTGCCAGACCAATGGATCACCGATTGCGGACGGTGCCTGCCCAGGGCCTGCGATCAGACCGAGCTCGACTGCCTGGCCGTCCAGCAACGCTTCGCGCACTTGCAAGGCGTAACTGCCGCGTTCGGTGAAGCGAAACCGCCCAGGCCCCGCGCCCAGCCCGCGATAAAACACACTCATGTCGGTAGGCTGCGGGCAGTTCAGCGTGAGGCTCAGCTGCCGCTCCCCCAACAATCGCTCGGGCGCGGGCACCAAGGCCACGGCGCGGTTCATCAAGCCGAAGTCCAACTGCGTCTGGCTGAGATTGAGCTGGCATTCTTCGACGGCCAGGGCGTGGGGGCTGATCAACACGCCCAAGACGTACAAGACCGGTTTCAGGTCCATGGTCAGAGTCCTCATGGTTGGCGGCACCGGGCGGGTGCGGTCTCGAAATACACATCCGGGTCACTGTTTTTCGGCAGTGCAAAGTCGAGTCGGCAGCGCGCCTGGCCTGGGGCCTTGACCCACAGGGGGCGCGTGTCAAGCACGTCGGGCAGGAACACCTGGCTGCCTTCCTGCACCAGGGTGATGAACTCGCCATCGGCGGTGCTCACCGCCGCGCCGCGGGGCAGGGGCTGGCCGTCGTCGGTGGTCACGTTCAGCAGGGCGCGACGAGTCAGATGCACGCCAAACTGCACGTTGTCGACGGCCCCGCGCCCAGCGGAAATCACCGCCAGCCCATTGCTGATATCGGCATTGCGCGGCAGCGAACGGGTTTGCACTTCCACTGGGCTGCGGCCATAGGCGCTGACCTGCGGCACCACCGCCTGGCCTTGCCAGTCGGTCCATACCGGGCCGCTGGGGGTGTTGACCTTGACGCCGGCCATCTCGCCCACGGACATCACCGCGAAAGTGTCCCGTACCGGGTAAGGCGAGAACGTCACGCCGTCGCCATGCACCACCACGCCACCGCGCGCGCCGCCTTGATAGCTGGCGCGTTCGCCGTCGGAGCGGGTGTAGTTGAAGTCGAGCTGGCTGTAATACGGCAGGGCGGACATACCGAGGGACGATTCCACCTCGCGGTCACGGCTGTCGCGCTCCACGCCCACGCGGTAACTCAACTGGTCGTTGAGTTGCTCGCTGAGGCCGACGCCCAGGCGGTGTTCGCCGCCAGTGTTGCGTGCCCAGGCCCGACCACGACGGCTCTCGCCCAGGGGCACGCTGACGGTGAGGTACAGGCTGTCATCGCTCTGCTGCCGGCCACCGACCTGCCATTCGGCACTGGCGGACAGCGAGACGTTGCCGAAACTGGTGCCCCATGACGCCAGCGCGCGGCTGCTGCTGAAACCCGCATAGGAGGCCGAGCGCGAGAAGCCGGCGCTGAACGCACCCAATGACGGGTGCGACCAGGACGCCGTGGCGCTTTGCTGGTCGCGGTAGCGCGAGCGTTGCTGTTCATGGGTGTAGGTGGAATAGGTCGACTCATCCAGGTCGCGGTAGCCCAGGGAACGCCACGACAGGGCGGTGCTGACAGCCCAGCGCTCGCTCAAGCGCTGGGACCACGACAGGTCAGTCTGTACGCCCTGTTCGGTATCGGTGCGACTGGCTTGGGCTGCCTGCGCGGAGAATTGAAACTGGCTGTCCTGCCAGGGCAACCAGCCCAGGCTCAAGCCCGCCGAGCGATAGGCATCCGCTACCAACAGCCCGGCGCCGAGGCTGGCTTGCGGGTGTACCGCGCCGTTCCAGCCGGCGCTGACCACCCAGGGTTCGGCGCCGTCGCTGTCGCCGATCTTGCGCACGCGTCCCGCCGCCACCGAATAGCCCGGGGCCGGTAACCCGAGGCCAAGCATCGCCGCCGGCACAGTAAAGCGCCGTTCCTCGCCGGTGGTTTCCTTGACCGTGACTTCCACGTCCGAGCGATTGTTCAAGCGACGCACATCGCGCAGCGAAAACGGCCCGGCCGGCACCACGGTGGAATGGATCAGCGTGCCGTTCTGGCGGATCTCGACCTGGGCCGGGCTGTTGGCAATGCCATCGATGGTTGCGCCCTGGTTCTGCTCCTGCAAGGCGGTTTCGGTCAGCACCTGCGCGCCGGTGATCTGCGTGCCTGCCAGTACCGGGTTGTAGAGGCTGATCTGCCCGGCCTGCAACACCGCCTGCTGGGCAGCGAAGGTGCGTTGGGCATAGGCATCCAGGTGGGTGGTGCGCGATTGGCTGTCTTGCCAGGTCTGTACCTGGCGGCTGCGCACGATCCAGTCACCGGCGTTGAAACCCACTTCGGTATTGGCCGAGCCGAAGCGCGAAGTGTCGTCACCGTATTCGTTGTAGAGGCCGGTCAAATCGTAGTTGAGCAGGCCGGCAAAGCCACCGGTCTGGTAGCCGGAAATGTCCTGTTCCACCGGGCGCAGGGCGTCGGTTGACACCACCAGCGACAGGCTCAGGTTAGCTGGGTCCTGTTCGATCACGGTGCGCGGGTGGGCGTCGAGAAACCCGGTGCAATCCGTATCACCCGTGTCGCCAGGCACCACCAGGTTGCCGGCGTCGAGCAAGGCACGGTTGAAGCACAGCGTGCCCTGACCGTCGAACAGCACATCCACGCGACCGCGCCGCTGACCGTTGACGATCAGGTTGACTGCATGCCGGCCGGCCCCGAAGCGTGGCGCCTGCAACAGCATGTTCGCCAGTTCCGGATCGATGCCGCGCTGGGACAGGGTCTGGGGGTCGAAGGAGCCGGCCAGCAGTGGCTCATCGGCGAGAATCTCGCCCGCCGGCAGTGCGCAGCTCAGTGCCAGGCCGGCCAGGAGTGCGCGGGAACGGCGGGATGAAACGTCGGGCAGGGCTTCGCCGCCACGATCAGTTATTAGTGTGTTCACAGGTCGTACTCAAAGGATGTCGGCCGCCCTCTTGCGGGGCGGTACGCAGGGTCGCTAAAGCGTGATCGGTGCTTCGTAAGGCGCCACGGCAAAGCCGTAGACGGTGGCCGGTTGCAGTTGCACGCGGGTGGCCCCGGCTGCACTGGCCGTTACGCTCAGGGTTTCCCCCGGCAGTACATAGGTGCGCGGCAACAGCGCCGAGCCGGTGCCTGGCAACAGCCGCAGTTCCTGGGCCAGACGCACCACGTACGGCGTCGGGTTGTGCACCGTCAACTGAGTCTGGTCCAGGCTCCAGCTCAAGCCGGTCCAAGGCGTGCGGTTCGGTGCCAGGCCCTTGGGATGCACAATCACCGGCAGGTTCTGGCGCACGGTCACGCCGACGCGGGCATGCCCGGCCTCGGTGGTTGAACGGCCCTGGGGCATGCCTTCGAAAATCACCCGCTTGAGGCGCTGGGTTTCCAGCGGCTTGGGCGATTGCAGGATGAAGCGGATCAGTTGGCTCTTAGACGGTTCGACCCGAGCCAGGGGCGGCGTGACAAACAGCAGCGGTTCCGGGTCTTCGGGAATGTCTTCCAGGGTGACGTGCAGCAGGGCCAGCTTGTCGTCGGTGTTGGTCACCGACACTGAGGCTTCACCGTCGGCTTCGTTGACGATCACCACGGAGGTGTCCGGCACCATGCCGTCGGCCAGCAGTGGGCCGCAGAACAGCAGAACAAGACAGGCACCCAGGCGCCGGGCGTAGTTCGGGGAAATCATGGGGTTCACCGGTTGGGAAAAGTGAGGGGTGGGAAGAGGTGACATGGCTACAGGTACCTCAGGTCGAGCACGATGGAACCGTCCAGCGGCACCTCTTGTTTGAGGGTCAGGAATGCTGACGCGTTGATCGATGTATTCACCTGCAAGGTGGCGGTCAGCAGGCGGTGGGCTTCGGGAGTCAGCGTGCCCGGCTTGGCGAACCCCATGTAGGTGTCCGGGTAGGCGTTGGATTCCGGGAACCAGGTCTGGCCCTGGTTGCTGGATGCCAGTACCAGTGCGCGTTCGCCATCTGCCACCACGTCACGGAACGTCATGGACACGGTGCCCAAGCGCTCGTTGGGCTCATGGATGTTGTTCCCCAGGCCGTAATAAAACCCGGGGCCCAGGGAGGAACTGGCGCGGTTGTCCAGACCCACCAGCACAAACAGCACCGACTCGTTGCAGCTCACACTCAGGTCCAGGGTCTGGGTGGGCAGGGCGCTGAACTCATGCTGATTGAGACTGCGCGCCGGGATCCGGCCATGATCGACGATGCCGTCTGCCGAAAGCAGCGGTGTGCAGGCACTGGGTGTGATCAGGCCCTGGACCGTGAGGTCGACAGAGGACGCGCCAAAGGCAGGCGCGGCAGTCAGGCAGAAAGCGAGTGTCACCAAGCGGCGTGAAAAGGTGTTCATGGCTGTGTCTTGTGACCGTGGTTAAGGGGCAACGGGGATGACAGCGTTGCGCGCAATGGCGGGGGCCGTCGTGCGCGATTGGCTTACAGGTACCTGACCGTCAGGGTCACGGAGCCGTCGATGGCGGCTTCGTTGTCCAAGGTCAGTTGGTTGGTCGGGGCAATGGTTGGGGAAATCTGCAAGTCGGCGCTGAGCAGCTGGACAGGTATTGGCGCGACAGTGGTCATGTCGGCTACCGACGTGATGCTGTCGCGCGCTACATAGGGGTCGAGGTGCCAGGCGGTACCGCCGTCGTAGGACGCAATGAATCTGGCTGCGACGCCATCGGCGACAGGGGGCGCTAGCTTCATCTCCATGACGCCGAGTTTCTCGCTGCCGTTGATCAGCCCCAGGCCGTAGTACTGCACGCCGTTGATGTAGCTCGAGCCTTCGCGGTTGTCCTTGCTTTCTATGGCCATCAGGGTCGCTGCATCGCAGGTGACCGTCAGTTGCAGGGTTTGCTGGGGCAGGGGGGTCTTGCTGTCGGCGTTAAGGTCCTTGGCCGAGAGCTTGCCGTAGTCCACCGCGCCACCGTTGGACAGGGTCGGGGTGCAGGAACTTGGTGTGATCAGGCCCTTGACCGCGAGGTCGACGCTGGAGGCGGCGATGGCTTGGGTAGCACCTGCCAGCAGCAGGCTGGCAACGAGGGGCTTGAGGGAGAGGTACATGTCGTCATTCCTGTAGAAAAAAAGGTGAAAGCGCGCTTACCCAGACTTGAGTTGCAAAGTGGTGTGCCCCAGGCGGCGTGAACGGGTGTTCATGGGCAACGGCAATGGCCGCGATGCGCGCAACAGCGGCGAGCTGTCGCGCGCGGTCGGCTTACAAGTACTTGACCGTCAGGGTCACGGAGCCGTCGATGGCGGCTTCGTTGGTCAGGGTCAGTTGGTTTGTCGGGGCAATGAACGGGGTGATCTGCAGGTCGGCGTTGAACATTTGGACCGGCATTGGCGCCACTGTGCTTGCGTCGGCCACTGAAAGAATGTTGTCGTCCGTGAACATGTAATCGACGTACCAGGTGTTGCCGCTGTTGTCGGACCCGATGACTCTGGCAGCCACACCGTCCGCCACTGGGTTGCGCAGTCCCAGTTTCATGCCACCGAGCTTTTCATTGCCGTTGATCAACCCCAGTCCGTATTCCATTGAGTCGTTGGCGTAGTCCGAACCTGCGCGGTTGTCCTTGCCTTCCAGGGCCATCAGCGTGGCTGCGTCACAGGTGACCGTCAGTTGCAGGGTTTGCTGGGGCAGGGGGGTCTTGCTGTCGGCGTTAAGGTCCTTGGCCGAGAGCTTGCCGTAGTCCACCGCGCCACCGTTGGACAGGGTCGGGGTGCAGGAACTTGGTGTGATCAGGCCCTTGACCGCGAGGTCGACGCTGGAGGCGGCGATCGCCTGGGTGGCACCTACCAGCAGCAGGGTGGCAACGAGGGGCTTGATGGAGAGGCTCATGGTGGTACTCCTGTAGAAAGAAAAGTGAAAAAGCCGACTTACCAATACTTGAGTTGCAAGGTGGCGTGCCCGTCGATGGGCACCTCATCGAGCAGCGTCAGGTCGCTGGCCGGAACCACGATGGTGAAGGCGCGCAAGCGCGCGCTCAGGTCCTGCATGGCAATGGGCGTGCCGGTGTCGCCGGGTGCGGCGAATGAGGTCAAGGCGGCGTGCCCCAGGTACGAAGAAGGCCCCCAACTGCCACCCCCATCGCGGGACATGATGGCGGTCACCGGCGCGCTGTCGGCGATCGGGTCGAACACCCCGAAAGCCACACTGCCCAGGTCCTGGTCTTCGTTGACCTTGCCCAGCCCGTGAAACACCGGGTTGATCGCCGAGCTGCCCGCGCGGTTGTCGACGGTGCTCAGGGTGAAGAACGTCGCGCCTTCGCAATGCACGGCCAGGTTCATCTCACCGACGGGCAGGCGGGTGGGTTGGTCGCGATCCAGGTCCCTGACCGTCAGTTTGCCGTGATCCACCACACCACCGTCCGAAAGCGTTGGCGTGCAGGAACTCGGGGTGATGGTCCCGGTGACGCTCACGTCGGTAGTGCTGGAGGCGAAGACCGCCGGCGTGCAGGCCGCCATCAGCAGGGCAAAAACAACGGGGGTGGGTCTATTCATGGGCACAAATCCTTGTGAGAGGCTGGTGGGTTACAGGTAGCGCAATTCCAGGGGGGATGAGCCGTCGATCGGCTGCTCCTCGGTCAGGGTCAGGTTGCAGGCGTTGGGTGTTATCAGCCCCTTGACGGGCAAGTCGACGCTACGGGCGGCCAGTGCGCTAGATGAGGCGCCGACGATCAGCAAGGCTGTCAGGGCGGCGGTGAGTGAGGCTTTCATATCAATGTTCCTGGGATAAAGGCGTGCTAGGGGCACGATTTGCCGGCAGTGGCAAAAGACCTCTATTTGGGTCTTTTTGAAGTGGGGAGGAATGTATCGCTAGCCCTGGGAAAGGAGGAATACAACAAATACGAAAGGCGGGAGGTTGGGTTGCTGAGCGGGAGGAGGGGTGGGAAAGTGGCGGGCCGCTTGTAGGAAAAACTTAAATCTCGTAGTAGTTGTATCGCTGAAAAAGATCCACTCGGATACGTTCTTACCCAACTATCGCTCTGACTCAACCCCACGAGTCGAGCGGCTTTTAGTACGCGAAAAGTTCGAGAAACGCTGGCGCCTTGCGTTGGCACACTTCAACCAACTCCTTGCTCTATGAGGGACCTGGTGGGCTTGTCGCTCTGCATGAGGTTATTTTGCCGGGCAAATATCCAGGCCATTGGCAACACGTCAACGTACTGGTAGTGGATGACCACCGGGTCTATCGGCTATTGATCGGCGGGTTACTGCACAAATTGGGCGTGGCCCATGAAGTCCACTGCGATGGGCAGGCTGCCCTGGACGCAATGGCTGGCAGCACGTTTGATTTGGTGATCACTGACTGCCGCATGCCGCTCATGGATGGCTACACCCTTGCCCGTGAACTGCGGCGTCGCGAGCGTGAGGCCGGCAGACCCCGCGTGCCTGTCATTTCCCTGACCGGCCGGCTCGGCCAGCAAGAAGTCCAGCGTTGCCTGGACAGTGGCATGGACGGCTGGCTGATCAAACCCATCACGCTCGAACAACTCAAGGAAGTGTTGTTGTACTGGCTGCCGGACCCCCGGCAGCGTCTACGAAAAGGACCAATAACCGTGCATGAGCGTCTGCAGGAAACACGGCCGACCCGAGCAGGACTGATCGCTGCCTTCGGCTCTTGGGGCGTGGTGCAACCCCTGTTGGAGAGCCTGTTGCAGGAAGCACGGGAAGACCTGGAGGCACTGGAGCAGGCGCGAGTCAGTGGCGACATTTCGCTCACGACACAGCGCCTGCATCGCCTGGTGGGTAGCATCGCGTTCCTGGGGGCGACGGGGTTGGAGCGCCGTGCGATCCAGTTGACCGACCGCGTCAATCTCTCGGGTGTCGCCTTTAACGGCGCGGCTCTGGAGGCGCTTTGCCAAGAGGTCGAGCGGTATTTGGAAGAACTGGCGCTCCTATGATTGCTTCTGATATGGCTGAAGGAAATCATCCGTCTAAGTTGTAGTACTTTTCTGAGAGTTGATTCTTTTTATTCTGTAGGTGAACTGCTTGAAGTCCTAAAATACGGGGCTCTCGCTTTAAGGGGTTAATTATTACCGGTTGTTGCTTAAAGACCGCCGAGGTATTTTGCCCGACTCACACTTCTATCTTGGATAGCGCCGATGATTCGCATCATTATTGCTGACGATCACCCTATTGTCCGAGTCGGTCAGAGAGTGGTGATCGAGGCGAGCGGTAAGTGCAAAGTCGTGGGGGAGGCCAATGGCCCGGACCAACTGTTGACCCTGGTCGGCAGCACACCTTGCGATGTCATTGTCACGGACTTCGCCATGCCTGGCGACCAGCAAGCCGATGGGTATGGATTGCTGGGGTTGTTGCACCGCCAATACCCGACGTTACCGGTGGTACTGGTGACCATGTTTGCCAACGTCTCGACCCTGCGTTCGGCGTTTGCCCATGGGGCGCAGGCCGTCGTGGCCAAAAGCGCGTCAGCGCGAGAGCTGCCGCTGGCACTCAAGGCCGTGAGCGAGGGCCGCACCTTTGTCAGCGAATGCCTGCGCGTGCAACTGGATGAAGCCTGCCATGCGCAGCCAACGCAGCCGGCACGGCTGTCCGGTAAAGAACACGAAGTGGTGCGCATGCTCGCCAGCGGTATGACCGTCAGCCAGATTGCCGCGCGGGTCAACCGCAGCATCTCAACCATCAGCAAGCAAAAGAGTACGGCGATGCAGAGGTTGTGCATTTCTACCGATGTGGACTTGTTCACTTATGCGCGTGAAAGTGGAATGGTGCCCTAGCGAAATCTAAATCTGGTTAAGTTACAGTTTTATTGCAGTAGCAGGTGCGCGACTCGTAATACTTGTATTGGATTTGAGTGTGCCGCACGTTAAATTTAATTCATGTACCCGGCAGCATAAGTCGGTGGCATGTATGCCCTCTCCCCAACACTTGGTCGAACTTGCGCAATAGCCGTTTTTTTTGCGTCAAGTTCGATATTTAATGCGTCCCGTCTGATGAAATATTCGTTGTCCTTGTGACTGAGTTTTTTCTATTGTCCGGTCGTGGCGCGGTCGATCACGAAGAAACGTGGGCCATTACCCATAAACGCGTCGATGCCACGCTGGATGTCGTCTACCTCTAACCACGCCATGCTCCATTTATGCGGTGAATGACCATGGTGTTCCCAGCCTTCGCAGCTTATCGTGCACCCCTACAGCGATAACCGCGGAGCCTGCCCATGAGTGATGCCCATAACCTGTTGATCACCCGCTTCTACGAAGCCTTCCAACGCCTGGACGCCGAGGCCATGGCCGCCTGCTACACCGATGATGTGGTGTTCAGCGACCCGGCCTTTGGCGAACTGCGCGGCCGCGATGCCGGTGACATGTGGCGCATGCTCACCACTCGGGCCAAGGACTTTTCGCTGACCTTCGACCATGTGCGCAGCGATGACACCACCGGCAGTGCGCATTGGGTGGCGACGTACCTGTTCAGCGCCACCGGCAATACCGTGGTCAATGACATTGGTGCGCGCTTTGTGTTTCGCGACGGCAAGATCTGCGAGCATCACGATCACTTCGACCTGTGGCGCTGGTCGCGTCAGGCGCTGGGCCTCAAGGGGCTGTTGCTGGGCTGGTCGCCGGCCCTGAAAAACGCCGTGCGTGCCCAGGCCTTGAAAGGTCTGAAGGCATTCCAGGCCGGTCGTTGATAAGCTTGGCGCTCCTCTGGTTTGCCGACACTGCCCGTGACTGATCTTCCTGAACCCAAACCCTGGTTTGTCTACCTGGTGCGTGCCGCCAACGGCTCGTTGTACTGTGGCATCAGCAATGACCCGGTGCGCCGCTTTGCCTCGCACCAGAGCGGCAAGGGCGCGCGGTTCTTCCTCTCCAGCCCCGCAGTGGCGCTGGTGTACACCGAGCAATGCGCGAGCAAAGGCGAGGCGCTGCGCCAGGAACGGCTGATCAAGAAGCTCAGGAAGAGCGCCAAGGAATGCCTGGCGGCAAGTGGCTCATTGATTTGACTGATGGGTTCCCATCGCACCCAACCGCCGTATCGCAGGCTAAGCTAGCGGCTCATCCATTGAGCGGAGCCTGGCATGTCTGAGTTGATCCTGCACCACTACCCGCAATCCCCTTTCGCTGAAAAAGCCCGCCTGCTGCTGGGCTTCAAAGGCTTGTCCTGGCGCTCGGTGTTTATTTCACCGGTGATGCCCAAGCCCGACCTGACCGCCTTGACCGGTGGCTATCGCAAGACGCCGGTGCTGCAAGTCGGTGCGGATATCTATTGCGACACTGCATTGATCGCCCGGCGCCTGGAGCAAGAAAAGTCTGCGCCGGCGCTGTTCCCCCAAGGCCTGGAGTTGATTACCCAGGGCTTCGCGGCGTGGGCTGATTCAGTGGTGTTTTCCCATGCCGTGGCGCTGGTGTTCCAGCCCGAATCCCTGGCGGTCAAGTTCGCCAAAGTCCCGCCGCACATGCTCCAGGTGCTGGTGGCCGACCGTGCCAAGTTGTTCAGCGGTGGCACCGCGACCCGGGTGCAATTGGAGGTGGCCAAGCATCAGTGGCCGGCGATTGTCAGCCGTATCGACCAACAATTGCAGCACCAGGCCGGGGATTTCCTGTTCGGCGAGCCGTCGATTGCCGACTTTGCCCTGGCCCACCCGTTATGGTTCCTCAAAGGTTCGTCGGTGACGGCGCCGCTGGTGGACGCGTACCCGGCTGTCGCCGCGTGGCTGGACCGGGTCCTGGGCTTTGGCCATGGCACGGCCAGCGAGATGAGCGCCGAGCAAGCGTTGGAAGTTGCTCGCAATGCCACACCTGCCGCCTTGCCCGAGGAACTGTTGGAGGACTTGAACGGCTTCAAGGCCGGCCAGCAGGTGACGATTTCAGCCACTGATTACGGGACCGACCCTGTGGCGGGCGAACTGCTGTTTGTGGGGCGCGAGGAGCTGATCCTGCGCCGTAGCGATGAACGTGCTGGCACCGTGCATGTGCATTTCCCACGGATGGGGTTTTGCATCCAGGCGCAATAAACAAAATATTTGTAAATAAAAGTGAGGTAAATCCACCGCCCAACCGTGTAGTGCTTGAAACTGCGATCTATTCGCATTAACAGCGTTTTCTACACGGGTTCTCAGAGCATGAAGTCGACGGCGGGCGGTTGGGTAAAACAGTGGCTGGGAGCCTCGGCATTGGCAGTATCGGGGCTGGCGGTGCTGCCCCTGAGCGTGGCGCAGGCGCAGGAGCAGCAAAGCGCCCAGTTCAACTTTGCCCTGGCGGCCAAACCGCTGCCCCAGGCCCTGAGCGATTTCAGCCGGGTCACCGGGATCAGCGTGATCTACACCGACGAAGCGCCCTACGGCCTCCAGGCCCCGGCGATCAGCGGGCCGATGAGCGCGACCCAGGCCCTGCAACGGTTGCTCGGCAACACCGGCTTGACCTTCCGCCAGATCGACGCGCGTACCCTGGCCCTTGAACCGGTGCCTACCGACGGCGCGGTCAACCTTGGCGCGACCACCATCAGCGGTGTCGGCCAGCAAGCCCAGGACAGCACCAGCTACCAGCCGCCGCCCACCAGTTCGGTGATGCGCTCCCATGGCCTGCTGCTGGAAACCCCGCAAACCGTCAACGTGGTTCCGGCCCAAGTGCTGCGCGACCAGACCCCGCGCAACCTGGATGACGCCCTGGGCAATATCAGTGGCATCACCCAGGCCAACACCCTGGCCAGCACCCAGGACGCGGTGATGCTGCGCGGTTTTGGCGACAACCGTAACGGCTCGATCATGCGCGACGGCATGCCTATCGTGCAGGGGCGTGCGCTGAATGCCACGGCGGAGCGGGTCGAAGTCCTCAAGGGGCCAGCCTCCTTGTTGTACGGCATCCAGGACCCGGGCGGCGTGGTGAACATCGTCAGCAAAAAGCCTGAGCTGGTTCAATCCACCGCCCTGACCGTGCGCGGCTCCACCTTCGGTGATGGCAAGAACGGTAGCGGCGGCAGCCTCGACACCACCGGCCCGATTGGCGACAGCGGCCTGGCCTATCGGCTGATTGTCGACCATGAAGACGAAGATTACTGGCGCAACTTCGGTACCCACCGCGAGAGCCTGATCGCGCCGTCGCTGGCCTGGTATGGCGACACCACCAAGCTGTTGTTCGCCTACGAGCACCGCGAGTTTCTCACGCCGTTTGACCGTGGCACCGCCATCGACAAGTCCAACCACCCGTTGGACATCCCGGCCACCCGCCGGCTGGACGAACCCTTCAACAACATGGAAGGCCGGTCCGACCTGTACCGCTTCGAAGCCGACCACGACCTCAACGACGACTGGAAGGCTCACTTCGGCTACAGCTGGAACCGCGAAACCTACGACGCCAGCCAAGTACGCGTGAGCGCGGTGAACACCAACGGCACCCTGACCCGAAAGATGGATGGCACCAAGGGCGCGATCACCACCGACCGTTTCGCCACCGCGAGCCTGGAAGGCAAGGTCAATGTGTTCGGCTTGCAGAATGATGTGGTGTTCGGCCTGGATGACGAGTACCGCAAGATCTATCGCGCCGATCTGATTCGCCAGGACTCCCGTGGCACCTTTAACTACAACAACCCGGTGTATGGCAACGAAGTGGCGGGCACCACCGTCAGCCCTGCTGACAGTGCGCAAACCGACCTGCTGCGCAGCGACTCGCTGTTCTTCCAGGACGCGATTCACCTGAACGACCAGTGGATTTTTGTCGCCGGTGCGCGCTACCAGATGTACGACCAATACGCTGGCAAGGGCCTGCCATTCAAGGCCAACACCAACGGCAACGGCCAGGCCTGGGTGCCGCGTGCGGGGCTGG
The DNA here is from genome assembly GCF_979253545.1 of Pseudomonas sp. AC112. NCBI lineage: Bacteria > Pseudomonadati > Pseudomonadota > Gammaproteobacteria > Pseudomonadales > Pseudomonadaceae > Pseudomonas > Pseudomonas sp. AC112. The sequence continues at coordinate 1,088,435 of NZ_CEEDCM010000001.1, read as the reverse complement.
TGTATCGCTACACCGACGAACTGTCGTTCTATGGCAGCTACACCGAATCGTTCAAACCCAACTCCACCATTGCCGCCTTGGCTGACGGCAGCACGCTGACCGGCGACCTGACACCCGAGGAGTCCAAGTCCTGGGAGCTGGGGGCCAAGCTCGAGATCCCAGGGCGCATCACCGCCAGCGCGGCGTTGTTTACCATCGACAAGCGTAATGTGCTGGTGTCGGTCGGTTCCGGCGCGAACACCGTCTACAGCATTGCCGGCCAGGTGCGTTCCCGTGGCCTGGAGCTGGACGCCACCGGCCAACTGACCGACAAGTGGAGCCTGATCGGCAGCTACGCCTACACCGATGCCGAAGACATCAAGGACAAGGACCCGACGCTGGAGGGCAACCGCCTGCAGAACGTTGCCAAGCACACAGGCTCGCTGTCGGTGGCCTATGACTTCGGCAACGTCTTTGGTGGCGATCAGTTGCGGGTGGGAACCGGTGCGCGGTATGTCGGCGAGCGTGCGGGGGATGCTGCCAACGATTTCACGCTGCCGGGGTATACCGTGGCGGATGCCTTTGCCACCTACGACACCAGGATCGATGGGCAGAAGGTCAAGTTCCAGCTCAACGTGAAGAACATGTTCGACCGCGTCTACTACACCTCGGCAGCCAGCCGGCTGTTTGTGTCCATGGGGGATGCGCGGCAGGTGTCGGTGTCGAGCACCCTGGAGTTCTAAAGGGTTTGTGGTAGCGTTGCCGCCACTGATGTCTTGGCGGAAACAATACTGATGCATTTTGGACGATGGCTACATCTGCTGTGCTTAAGCGTTTTGCTGGGTGGTTGCGCGAGTGTTTCACCGACTTCCACCCCGGCAAGCCTGGAGAAACTCCTGGCTGACCCGGCCCTCAACGGCGCCACTGTTTCCCTGATGGTGCGTGATGCCCGTAGCGGTAGCACGCTCTATCAACACAACCCGCGAACCCGCCTGATTCCCGCCTCCAATCTCAAGTTGCTTACCACCGCTGCGGCGATGGATGTACTGGGGCCGCAATACCGCTTCTCCACGCAACTGCTGAGCAACGGCACGCAGCAAGGTGAGCGCCTCGCCGGCAATCTGTACCTCAAGGGCCTGGGCGATCCGACCACGCAATTCGCTGATTACCAGACATTGGCGGCACAGCTTGCAGGCCAGGGCGTGCGCCAGATCCAGGGCGACTTGGTATTTGACGATACCTTTTTCGACGCCGAACGCCTGGGCGTGGACTGGGCCCAGGACGATGAAAGTACCTACTATGGCGCGCAGATTTCCGCGCTGACCGTATCGCCTAACACGGATTTTGATGCGGGCACGCTACTGGTCACGGCAAAGGCGCCCGCCATGGTTGGCCAACCGGTCAGCGTGGTGGTGAGCCCGTCCACCGACTACGTGCAACTGAATAACCGTGCAGTCAGTGGCCCCGGCAACAATTACGGCATCACTCGCCAGCACGGCACCAACCTGCTGCAACTGAGCGGCGCACTGGCGCCGGGCAAGCAGAGCCGGCAGTGGGTGAGCGTTTGGGAGCCGACCCAACTGGTGGCGAACCTGTTTGAACAGGCGCTGGCGCAGCAGGGCATCACGGTGATGGGGCGGCGTGTGATCGGCGGTGTGAGCCCGGCGACGGCGAGGGTGCTGGCGGAACATCAATCGGCACCTTTGCAGGACCTGATCACGCCGCTGCTCAAGCTCTCGAACAACAACATGTCCGAAGCCTTGCTCAAGGCCATGGGGCGCAAGACCGCCAACGCGGGCACGGCACAGGCCGGTGTCGCGGCCGTGGCGGACTTCATGCGGCGCCAGGGGCTGGACCCGATGACGCTGAGCCAGGTCGATGGCTCGGGGCTGTCACGGCGTAACCTGGTGTCGTCGCAAAACCTCACCGATCTACTGCTGGCCACGGCCAAACAGCCCTGGTTCGACGCCTGGTACAACGCCTTGCCCATTGCCGGCAACCCGGACCGCATGACCGGTGGCAGCCTGCGCTACCGCTTGCGCGGCACGGCGGCTGAAAACAACCTGCATGCCAAGACCGGCTCCATGGCCGGTGTGTCTTCGTTGAGCGGCTACATCACCGACGCCGAGGGCCGGCGCCTGGTGTTTTCAATCATCAGCAACAACTACGTCAGTGGCGCTGCACCCGTGCGTGCGCTGGAGAACCGCGTGGCGCTGGCCCTGACCCAGTGGCACGACTAGCTCAGGGCTGGTAGCCCATGCGCCAACTCACGGCCCGGGTTGCCGCCAGCAAGCGCTGCGCCGCCGGGCCGTCCTCGTCGGCGTGGAACAACGAGGTCGGGCCGACCACGGTCATCACTGCCGCCACTTGACCGACGGCGTTGAACACCGGCGCCGACAACGCATCAACACCGGGCATCAACAAGCCATGCACAAAATGCAGGCCACGGCTGCGGATCTGTGCGCAGGCGGTGGCGTACGCCTGGTCATCCGCCAGGGCGTGGGCGGTGCCGGCCTGGATCTCGCGCTCACGCAACTCCACGGTTTCCCGCGACGGCAGGAAGGCGCTGAACACCAGCCCGGTGGATGAACTGAGCAGCGGCAGCACCGAACCCAATTGCGTCACCACCGTCACTGCGCGCACTGCCGGTTCGATCTGCACCACGGTCGCGCCCTGGTTGCCCCACACCGCCAGGAAGCAGGTTTCATTCAATTCATCGCGCAGCTCCGCCAGGGGCATCGCGCCGACTTTCAGCACATCCATGCTGCCCAGCGCCGCCAGGCCCACGCGCAAGGCTTCACGGCCCAGGCCATAGTGATTGGTGGCCGTGTTTTGTTCGGCAAAACCCGAGGCGATCAGCGCTTGCAGGTAGCGGTGCACCTTGCTCGCCGGCATCTGCACGTGCTCGGCCAGGCGCGACAACGAAGTGGCAGGGGACAGTTCGGCAAGGGCCTTGAGGATATCGGTGCCCACTTCGGCCGAGCGGACTTTCTGTTTACCGGTGTCGCGGGGCTTTTCCATGGAGGAGCGAGAATCCGAGAGATGAATGGGCGTCTTTATAGCTTGACGGTCGATAGTGATCAAATTACGTTATGCGTAACTGGATTACGATAAAAATAACTTCCGCTCAGAGGACGATCCATGAACCTCGAATACCTGTCGGGCTTCGGCAATGAATTCGCCAGCGAAGCCCTGCCTGGCGCACTGCCCGTCGGCCAGAATTCCCCGCAAAAAGCGCCCTATGGGCTGTACACCGAACTGTTTTCCGGCACGGCCTTCACCATGGTGCGCAGTGAAGCTCGCCGCACTTGGCTGTACCGCATCCAGCCATCGGCCAATCACCCGGCGTTCAGCAAACTTGAACGGCAGTTGGCCGGTGGGCCGTTGGGGGCAGTGACGCCCAATCGCTTACGCTGGAACCCGCTGGATATTCCGAGCGAGCTGACGGACTTTATCGATGGCCTCGTGGGAATGGTCGCCAATTCCGGGTCGGAAAAACCCTCGGGCATCAGCGTCTCTAACTACCGCGCCAACCGCTCGATGGAGCGCGTGTTCTTCAACGCCGACGGCGAATTATTGATCGTGCCGGAACAGGGCCGCCTGCGCATCGCCACCGAGCTTGGCGTGCTGGACGTCGAACCGCTGGAAATCGTCGTGCTGCCGCGCGGCCTCAAATTCCGCGTTGAGCTGCTGGACGCCCAAGCGCGTGGCTACGTTGCCGAGAACCACGGCGCCCCGCTGCGCCTGCCGGACCTGGGGCCCATCGGCAGCAATGGCCTGGCCAACCCGCGCGATTTCCTGACGCCGGTGGCCCACTACGAAGACCTCAAGCAACCCACCACACTGGTACAAAAGTTCCTCGGCGAACTCTGGGCCTGTGAGCTGGACCATTCCCCGCTCAACGTGGTCGCCTGGCATGGCAATAACGTGCCGTACAAATACGACCTGCGCCGCTTCAACACCCTCGGCACCGTGAGCTTCGACCACCCGGACCCGTCGATTTTTACCGTATTGACCTCGCCCACCAGCACCCATGGCCTGGCCAACCTCGACTTTGTGATCTTCCCGCCGCGCTGGATGGTGGCCGAGAACACCTTCCGTCCACCGTGGTTCCACCGCAACCTGATGAACGAATACATGGGCCTGATCCAGGGCGCCTACGACGCCAAGGCCGAAGGCTTCCTGCCCGGCGGTGCGTCCTTGCACAGCCGCATGAGCGCCCACGGCCCGGACGGCGAAACCTGCACCAAGGCGATCAATGTGGACCTGGCGCCGCACAAGATCGATAACACCATGGCCTTTATGTTCGAGACCAGCCAAGTGCTGCGCCCGACCCAGTTCGCCCTGGACTGCCCGCAACTGCAACCGTCTTATGACGCGTGCTGGGCCTCGTTGCCCGCCACCTTCAACCCGAACCGGAGATAACCCATGACGCAGCCGACACCTACCCGCAGCTGGGTGGCCTCCGCCAATGGTCACAGCGATTTTCCCCTGCAAAACCTGCCGCTGGGCGTGTTCAGTATCAACGGCTCTGCACCGCGCGCTGGCGTGGCGATTGGCGACTCGATCCTGGACCTGCACGCCGCCATCGATGAGTTTGACGGTGAAGCGCGTCGCGCTATCGAAGCGACGACCGGTGGCCAGTTGAACGCCTTTTTCGAACTGGGCCGTGGCCCGCGTGTGGCCCTGCGCGAACGCCTGCTGGAACTGTTGACCGAAGGCAGCACACTGCAGACGCGTGAAGCGCAAGTGCTGCACCGCGCTGCTGATTGCCAGATGCACCTGCCGGCGCGGATCAATGACTACACCGACTTCTATGTCGGTATCGAACATGCGCAAAACGTCGGCAAATTGTTCCGACCTGATAACCCTCTGCTGCCGAACTACAAGTACGTGCCGATCGGTTATCACGGTCGTGCATCGACCATCCGCACCTCGGGCACCGACGTGCGCCGCCCCAAGGGCCAGACCTTGCCCGCCGGCCAGGCCGAACCGACCTTCGGCCCATGCGCACGCCTGGACTACGAACTGGAGCTGGGCGTGTGGATCGGCCAGGGCAATGAGATGGGCGATTCGATTGCCATTGGCGACGCGGCGGAGCATATCGCCGGTTTCTGCCTGCTCAACGACTGGTCGGCGCGGGATATCCAGGCCTGGGAATACCAACCGTTGGGGCCGTTCCTGTCGAAGAGCTTCATCACCACCATTTCACCGTGGGTGGTGACGGCCGAGGCGCTTGAGCCGTTCCGCACAGCGCAACCGGCGCGGCCTGAAGGCGACCCGCAGCCGCTGTCATACTTGCTGGACAAACGTGACCAGGCCGCTGGCGCCCTGGACATCGAATTGGAAGTACTGCTCACCACCGCCGCTATGCGCGAGCAGGACTTGCCGGCTCATCGCCTGGCCCTGAGCAACAGCCTGTATATGTACTGGACCGTCGCGCAATTGGTGGCCCACCACAGCGTCAACGGCTGCCAGTTGCAGGCCGGTGACCTGTTTGGTACAGGCACCTTGTCGGGCCCGCAAGCCGGTCAGTTCGGCAGCCTGTTGGAAATGACCGAGGGCGGTAAGAAGCCTGTCGAGTTACCGTCTGGCGAAGTGCGCAAGTTCCTTGAGGACGGCGACGAAATCATCCTGCGCGCCCGCTGCAGCCGCGAAGGGTTTGCGTCCATCGGCTTCGGCGAGTGCCGTGGCACCGTGGTCGCCGCGCGCTAGGAGGGCAGGGTGATGGAACTCTATAGCTACTACCGTTCCACCGCGTCGTACCGGGTGCGCATTGCCCTGGCGCTCAAGGGCCTGGATTTTTCCGCCGTGCCGGTCAACCTGTTGGTGCCGGCGGGCGGTGCGAATCGCCAGCCCGAGTACCTGGCGATCAACCCGCAAGGCCGTGTGCCGGCCTTGCGCACCGATGAGGGGGAGTTGTTGATCCAGTCGCTGGCGATCATCGAGTACCTGGAGGAACGTTATCCACAGGTGCCGTTGCTCTCCAACGACCTGGTGGCCCGGGCGCATGCGCGCGCGGTGGCGGCGATCATCGGCTGCGATGTCCACCCGCTGCACAACTCCAGCACCCAGAACCTGCTGCGCCAGTGGGGGCATGACGAGGCGCAACTGCTGGAGTGGATTGGCCATTGGATCAGCCAGGGGTTGGGGGCAGTGGAGCAGTTGATTGGCGATCAGGGGTTTTGCTTCGGCGAGCAGCCGGGGTTGGCCGACACCTTCCTGATTCCGCAACTGTATGCGGCCGAGCGCTTCAAGGTGCCGCTGGCGGCGTATCCACGCATTGGGCGGGTGGCGGCATTGGCGGCGCAGCATCCGGCCTTTATCAAAGCCCATCCCGCCAATCAACCTGACACCCCCTGACCCCTGTAGGCGCTGGCTTGCCGGCGATGGCGTTATTTCAGTCGATCAATCATTGCCTGATTCACCGCCATCGCCGGCAAGCCGGCTCCCACAGGTGCGCTAGACCATAAAAATAAAATCAAAGGTACCTTGCGATGCATAATCAGATTGCCAGCTTTCGCGCGGCACTCGACGCCCGTCCGGTGTCGCGCTATCAGTGGTTGATTCTCCTGTTGCTGGCGCTCTTGCTGGTGACCGACGGCTACGACGCCCAGGTGCTGGGTTACGTGGTGCCGGCGCTGGCCCAGGATTGGGGGTTGGAGAAGGCTGCATTCGGCCCGGTGTTCAGTGCCAACCTGTTGGGGCTGACCTTGGGGTCGTTGCTGGTGACGCCGCTGGCGGATCGGTTCGGCGTGCGCCGCATCCTGCTTGGCTGCGTACTGATCTACGCCACGCTTACGGTGCTGATGGTATTTGCCAATTCGCTGAATACGCTGATGGCCGCCAGGTTTATCTGCGGTATCGGCATGGGGGGCGCCATGCCGAGTGCCATGGCGTTGATGTCGGAATACTCCCCACCGCGCTTGCGCACCTTGATGGTGACCCTGGCGGCCTGCGGTTTCTCGTTTGGCGGGGCGGCGGGTGGGTTTGTGGCGGCGGGGTTTATCGAAGGCTTCGGGTGGCAGGCCGTGTTTCTGGCCGGTGGTGTGACGCCGCTGCTGTTGTTCCCGTTTCTGGTGTGGCTGCTGCCAGAGTCGCTACCGCGCTTGCTGCGTGATGCACCGCCTTATGCGCGGCTGCAGAAAGTCACCTCACGCATGCTGCCGGACTGGCAACCGCCGCTGGCGAGCGAGGCGCAAAACCAGGACGAGCAAGGCAGCAAACTGACCGTGGTGGAGTTGTTCCGCAATGGCTATGCACGCCCGACGTTGCTGATCTGGGCGACCTTCTTTGTCAGCCTGATTCTGCTGTACTTCATGATCAGCTGGTTGCCATCGTTGCTGCTGGAAAGTGGCTTGGCGCTGAAAGAAGCCAACCTGGTGACCTCGATGTTCCTGTTTGCCGGCACCCTGGGTGCCATCGGCATGGCCTGGTTCGCCGACCGTTTGAAAAGCAAAGTGCGATTGCTCTCCGGCGTGCTGGCAGCCGCTGCGGTGTGCACCATCCTGCTCGGCCTGAACCATGACAACCCACGCTACCTGGTGGCCTGTGTGTTTGCCGCCGGGTTTTGCATCATCGGGGGCCAACTGACCCTCAATGCCTTTGCCAGCAATTTCTACCCGGCGCACGTGCGCGCCACGGGTACCGGCTGGGCGTTGGGCGTGGGTCGGTTTGGCTCAATCCTGGGACCACTGTTTGGCAGCATGCTGCTGGCCATGCATATCCCGGTGGAGCAGATTTTCTTTTTCTGCGCGATTCCGGCGCTGATGGCGGCGTTGTTGATTATCCAAGTGCGTTCGCCTGAGGTTGAGGCGCCGAAGAGCCCGCTGCCCGGCGATGTGCTCAGGGTGCCGGCGAAGCACTGATTCACCGCAGGAAAAGTGGTTTGTTCAATGCACCACTGAATTGGGCGGCAGATGCCCAAGCCGCTCGGTCAGGCGTAGGCGCTGAATCGGGTCTTCGCTGAGCATCAGCGCATGTTCCAGGTCATATCGCTCGGCGTTCGGGCAGTCCAGCCGCTGGTACAGGCTGGCCCGCGCCAGGTAATCGGCGGCGCTGGCATTGCCCAGCTCCAGCACGCGCTCGGCGTCGACCAGGGCCGCGAGCGGCACATCGTTGGAAAGATGCAATTGCCGCAGGTTGCGTGACAGCCGTTGCAGGATCGAGCGCGGGTCGGCGGTGTGCAGGTGGTCGGCCTGCAACTTGAGGTTCGGGCCGTATTGGCGTTGCAGCAGGTCGCGGCAGTCATTGGGGTACAGGCGCCGGCCGCCGCACGGGTCGAGCAGGTGATCGGCGCCGGGCACGCGTAGCAGGAAGTGGCCGGGGAAGTTCACGCCAACCAAGGGAATATCCAGGCGGCGCGCCAGCTCAAGGGCGATCAGCCCCATCGCCAAGGGTTGCCCGCGCTTGCGCTGCAACACCTTGTCCAGCAGGGCAGCAGCAGGACGCAGTGGGGTGAATTCGTCCTGCGCAAACCCCAGGTCATTCATACGCCGCAACAGCGGCTGGCCCAGCTCATCGGCCGGCAGCAGGGGCATACCTTGGCTCACCTGCTGTTGCAGCAACGCCAACTCCTGCAGGATCACCAGCGGCTGCACCGCCGGGTCGTGCTCGGCGGCTATCCACAGCGCGGCTTCAAACAGCGCAGGGGGCGAGCGTTCCAGGCAGGCGAAAAAGGCTTTGCGGGGATTCATTGCATTCTCCGGCGGATGCCCCCGTTTTAGCCTTGCTGGGAATTTTCGTCCAGTGGCTTAGGAAATATCCTGCGTGCTTATGTCGCAAGCCCTCCTAAAACGGGCGTCTTATTCCAGCGCGGTCCGGCAGTTTTTTCCCGCAAGCCTATACTTGGCCCACTACCAGAAGTGATTCGGGAGCTTGACGATGTTTGCTCTCATGCACAGCACCCGCCTTGAATCGCTGCACCTGAGCGTCGACCCGGTCACCGGGCTGAAGGCGGTCATCGCCATCCATAACAGCCGCCTGGGCCCCGCGCTCGGCGGCTGTCGCTATCTCTCCTACCCCGACGACGAAAGCGCCGTGGCCGATGCCGCGCGCCTGGCCCAAGGCATGAGCTACAAGGCCGCATTGGCAGGCTTGCCGGTGGGCGGTGGCACCGCCGTGATCCTGCGGCCGGCCCATGTGGAAAACCGCGCGGCGCTGTTCGAGGCCTTTGGCCGTTGCGTCGAGCAACTCGACGGTCGCTACATCACCGCCACCGACAGCGGCACCTCGGTGGCCGACATGGACTGCATCGCCCAGCACACCCGTTTTGTCACCAGCACCACCGCCGCCGGCGACCCGTCTCCACATGCCGCCATGGGCGTATTCGCCGGTATCCGCACCACGGCCATGGCACGCCTGGGCAGCGACAACCTCGAAGGCCTGCGCGTGGCGATTCAGGGCCTGGGCAATGTCGGCTATGCCCTGGCCGAACAACTGCACGCCGCCGGGGCCGAACTGCTGGTCAGCGACATCGACCACGGCAAGGTGCAACTGGCCATGGAACAACTGGGCGCTCACCCCATTGCCAATGACGCCTTGCTCAGTACCCCCTGCGACATCCTGGCGCCCTGCGGCCTCGGCGCCGTACTCAACCGCCAGAGCGTCGGCCAACTGCGCTGCGCCGCCGTCGCCGGTTCCGCCAGCGCGCAATTGACCAACCTGCAAGTGGCCGACCAATTGGAAGGGCGCGGCATCCTCTACGCTCCGGACTACGTGATCAACTCCGGCGGGCTGATCTACGTCGCACTCCAGCACAGCGGGGCGGATCTGCCGACCATCACTGCGCACCTGTCCAACATCGGCAAACGCCTCACGGAAATCTTTGCCCACGCCCAGGCCGAAAAACGCTCACCCGCGCGGGTGGCGGATGAGCTGGCGGAGCGATTGCTGTACCGCTGACGCAGATCAGAGCGAATACTTTTCGCGCACAAGTGGGCCGACACCCAGGCGATCAAGAATGTGCATCGGGCACAGGATCGTGACGCGGACAGTCCCCGGCAACCGGCTTATTTCAATCGAGCCGTTAAGCGTTGCACGGTTGCGTACCTCATCCATAGAAAGGCCGGTGACCGCAGCCGCGCGTTCCAAGCCGTTTTCCGTCGCAAGGTTGAGGTCGGCTCCACTGCCGATGAAGGTAATGGGCCCGTTGTCTTCGATCTCGACCTGCCCCCAGCGCTCGCCCAGTGCCTTGACTTGCAGCCGTTGCTCAGCGGTCATCGGGCGCGCCATGGGCGGTAGATCATCAAGGTTTTGCAGCAGGATCGGGCCGTCGAGGGTCAACCCCTTGATCACGTGGACCGTGAGTTCGGTTTCCCCCGACACATCGGTGGCATGCCCGGCAATTTCACCATTGCCTTGCTGGGCATGCATATCTCCCATGTACACCCCGGCGCCGGGGACTCTTACCGGACAAATCAGGACGCAACCTTCGCGTACCGAGTTGGTGTCCATGTGCCCGTCGGTTTTTGCCGCATGCAGTTGTTCGTGTGTCATGCCGTAGCGGTGAGGGGCGCCGACCAGGTACTGCCCGAAGTCGGCGCAGTTGTGGGAATCCGGCAAATCCCGTGAAGGCGTAGTACCGATATTGCCCAGGAACGGCCGCATATGAGCCGCAAGGCCAGGGATGTCGGCACGGGCCAGGGACAGAATGGAGTGCTGGGCGGACAGTTCCGGTAACGCCGCCATCTCTGGTGCCTGGCCCGCAAGGCGGTCGGCCACGGTCTGGTTCACGGTCAGGCTCACTTGGTGCTCGGCATCGAACACGATGACGTAGCCATGGCTGAAACGAAACGCGCTGACCTCTGCATCGCAGGCATTGCAGCGGATAGCCTCTGCACCGATTCCTTCGACATGGCTGGCGGGATGCTCTTGTCCGCAATTGGAGCAGAATTTGGCGACAAAGGGGTCGCCGTGATAGCGCCCTTCAACAAAGCGCATGACGCCTGATGAGGTGGCGTGGGACGTCACGCGCATGCGTTTGATCTTCAGGGCCACAGCGTCACCGACTTCGGTGCCGGCGATGAATACGGGTTGAGTCACCTCATGGCCACCCTCAAATGCGGGCGTGATCATTGGGCCCCAGCAACCCGGCGGGGTTCCTGTAATGAGCGTACCGCCGTCGGCGAGCGGGCCGAGCATTTTCTGGCTGGGGCCGATGAGCCCGTTGGTGTAAGTGTTGACGATCAGGCGATCAACCGGTGCTGGGTTGTGCATTTTTATTCTCCGGGTCCTATGTGATTGAACCTTCACCTTCGGTCGCGGCATGTTGATCATGGAAGGTTCAGGCAGGCCCAGTAGACAAGTGTTTTGTATCCCGAATATGTCGCGCGGGGGTGCTAATACACAGTGGTACATAACGATGGGAGAGGAAGGTTTGTAACCGTAAAAATCCTGATAGGGTTCTGAGGGCGGGCGCTTTGAGGTGCTTGCCAGTTATCATTTTCCTACTTGCTGCGGAGAATATTCATGTCCAATCAAGCAACAGCACATTCCGTAACGTTCAAGCGTCCAGACGGCGCCGAGGTCAATGGCTACCTGGCCAGCCCGGCTGTGCTGGAAGGGGCGCCGGCCATCGTATTGATTCAGGAGTGGTGGGGGCTTAACGAGCAGATCAAGGGCGTGGCCATTCGCCTGGCCGAGTGCGGTTACCGGGTATTGGTACCGGACCTTTATCGCGGCGCCTCCACAGTGGAAGAGGAAGAAGCCCACCACCTGATGGATAGCCTGGATTTCGGTGATGCGGTGTCCCAGGACATAAAAGGCGCGGTGCGCTACCTGCAGGCCGACTCGCAAAAAGTGGGCGTGACCGGCTACTGCATGGGCGGGGCGTTGACGCTGTTGGCGCTCAATGCCATTCCGGAACTGGCCGCGGGTGTGGTCTGGTATGGCTTCCCGCCGCTTGAATACCTGGATGCAGCAAAAATCAAAGCACCGCTGATTGGCCATTGGGGCACGCAGGATGCTTTTTTCAACATCGAAACCGTCGCGGAGCTGGAGTCAACGCTGCACGCTGCAGGCGTGGACGCCACGTTTTACCGCTACCTGGCGCGTCATGCCTTTGCCAACGAGACGGCGATCGGCCATGGCCGCATACCCGACACGCAATACGATGCCGCATGGTCGCAAGTGGCGTGGGACCGCACGTTGACCTTCTTCGGCAAAACCTTGTGGCAGGCGTAAGGTGTAAATAGCTTTCGGTGAAGCGATGAGTAGCCCGGCTGCCTGAACCTGATGATTCAACGCGAATCAACGGAGGCGGGCCGGCCTCCTTACTCTGCCTCTGGCTGCCCGATCTCAGCCAGGGCGCTGGCGTTGTTCTTGAACGCTGCTGCAAAGGCGGCGCGGTTCTTGGCCATGAAAATACCGGCGTCTTCTGCCTGCTTTTCAGTCAAGCCTTCCACGTTTTTCAACAGGACATCCATCAGAGACTCTGCCAGCTCAAGCATCTGGTCGTGTGCGTCGGCTAGTTTGCGATCCACGAATGTAGTCTCCAAGTCGCGGGTACTGCGATACAGGGTTTCAACAGCCATTTTTTGGCCTCGTCATCAGGGTGCAGTAGTGAAGGGGAGTAGCCCTTGCTTCGGGTGTTGCTGAGTGCTGTTTATATATACAGTAAAAAGGTTAAGCGAAACCACAGTGTTTGGGTAGCAGTTTTTTAATGTAGCCCGTAAATACAGCTCAGGCGTGCCTCATGTCACGCCGCCATCATCTTATACCTGCCTCTGGCCTTTTTTCTGCATGCAGAACAACCGTCACGTCCAACCCGCATTATCCGGTCGAATCGACCTAAGGAAGCATCATCGTGAAGATCAATTGGGCCGAAAGGCTGCGCCAGAACGTACACGGGCTGGCCGAGTCCCTGGGCAATCTGTTCGTCGAGTCGTTCCACTACCTGGCGCTGTTCGCCATTGGTGCGGTGACCGCGTGGGCAGCGGTGATGGAGTTTCTGGGGATGCTCGAGAATGGGCATATCAAGATCGACGATATCTTGCTGCTGTTCATCTACCTCGAATTGGGCGCAATGGTCGGGATTTACTTCAAGACCAACCACATGCCCGTGCGCTTTCTGATCTACGTGGCAATCACCGCGCTGACGCGCCTGCTGATTTCCAACGTGTCCCACCACAACCCGCCCGACATCGGCATCATCTACCTGTGCGGCGGGATTCTGCTGTTGGCGTTTGCGATCCTGGTGGTGCGCTATGCGTCGTCGGCGTTTCCTTCTGTAAAGGTCGAGGGCCCGCGTCGCAAGGGCGAGGCGAGCCTGGAAACCGAGAAGGGCGAGCTTTAAAGCCCGACGCTGAAGGGCAGGGAGCGGGCTGGCGGCCGCTGTAGCACTTTGTGGTCGCCATCGGTCATCACCGCCAGGATTTCCATGGCGCTGTGGCCCTGTTCGATGGCAATGCCGAATTGGATGCTCTGTACCAGGCGCTTCAGGCGCTTGGGATCATTGCGTTGTTCGGCGCTGATCATGCGTTTGGCCACCACGCCTTGATCGTTGGAGAGGGTCAGCATGATGCTGCCGTCCAGCCGTTGTATGCTCAAGTTGACGCGGTATTCAGGGGTGAACGTGTCGGTGATGATCTGAAAAGGATTGTCCATGGTGCGTACCGCCTGATAAGAACATGCAGTCATTGACGACCGGTGTCGGGATTAGTTCGCGTCTCCTGACCATCGGCCACTCCGTCGCTGAGGTTTTCACAAGGTCCGTTTCCCTCCACAGCTGTACAGCAAAGGCCGTGCCGCATAAGGCGCCGAGCCGCTATTGCGGGACATGAAAAAGGCGAACCGAGGTTCGCCTTTTTGTTGGGTGATCTATTTCAGGGCAGTACCGAGAAAACGATCGCAGACAGCGCAATCAAGCCGATCACCACCACAAACACATTCGACAGCTGGCCCGAATACTGGCGCAGAGATGGCACGCGACGGATCGCGTACATCGGCATCAGGAACAGCAGGCACGCGATGATCGGCCCGCCCATGGTCTCGATCATGCCCAGGATACTTGGGTTGAAGGTGGCCACGGCCCAGCAGGTCAGCACCATGAACAGCGCGGTGCAGCGCTCCAGCCATTTCGACGACATCGAGCGATTGCGCCCGCGCAGGGATTTGACGATCAGGCCCTGGAAACCTTCACTCGCGCCGATGTAGTGGCCGAGGAAGGATTTGGTGATGGCCACCAGTGCGATCAACGGCGCCGCGTAGGCGATCACCGGGGTCTGGAAGTGGTTGGCCAGGTACGACAGGATCGAGATGTTCTGGGCCTTGGCCGCTGCCAGGTCGGCCGGCGACAGCGCCAGTACGCAGCTGAAGCAGAAGAACATCACGGTCAGCACCATCATGCCGTGGGCGGTGGCGAGTATGCCGCTGCTTTTGCGTTCGGCCTGTGCGCCATACACGCGTTTTTGGTCGACGGCGAACGCGGAGATGATCGGCGAGTGGTTGAAGGAAAACACCATCACTGGAATCGCCAGCCATAGGGTTTTGAAGAACAGCGGCATGGGCATGCCATCACCGGCGGAGGCGAAGAACGCGCCGTTCCAGTTGGGGATCAGGCTGACGGCCAGCAACAGCAGTGCCGCGACGAATGGATACACCAGCACGCTCATGGCCTTGACGATCACGCCCTGGCCGCAGCGCACAATCGCCATCAGACCGAGGATCAGCACCAGCGACAGGATCGCCCGGGGCGGTGGGGTCATGTGCAGTTGGTGTTCCATGAAACTGCCCAGGGTATTGGTCAGCGCCACGCTGTACACCAGCAGGATCGGGAAGATGGCGAAGAAATACAGCAGGGTAATCAGCTTGCCCGCGCCGACGCCAAAGTGCTCTTCGACCACTTCGGTGATGTCGCCGGATTTGCCCGACAACACAAAGCGCGTCAGCCCACGGTGGGCGAAGAAGGTCATGGGGAAGGCCAGCAGGGCCAGCACGATCAGCGGCCAGAAACCGCCGACGCCGGCATTGATCGGCAGGAACAGGGTGCCTGCGCCGATGGCGGTGCCGTAGAGGCCCAGCATCCAGGTGGTGTCGTGTTTGGTCCAGCCGGTGGTCACGGTGTTCTCTGCAACAGGATTTTCGGCAGCAGGTGTACGTACATCGGTCATCGTTATTGCCTCGTTATTATTTTTGCGCGGGCTCACGTTTGGGGCGGGTAGCAGTGCTCCGATCAGCACTCCACCCAGCTGACCGCCAGGCCGCCCCGTGAAGTTTCTTTGTATTTGTCATGCATATCGGCGCCGGTATCACGCATGGTGCGGATCACCCGGTCGAGGGAAATGAAGTGCTTGCCGTCACCGCGCAGGGCCATTTGCGTGGCGTTGATCGCCTTGACCGCCGCGATGGCGTTACGCTCGATGCACGGCACTTGCACCAGGCCGCCGACCGGGTCACAGGTGAGGCCGAGGTTGTGCTCCAGGCCGATTTCGGCAGCGTTTTCCAATTGCTCGGGGGTGGCACCGAGGACATCGGCCAAACCCGCAGCCGCCATGGCACAGGCCGAACCGACTTCGCCCTGGCAACCGACTTCGGCACCGGAGATCGAAGCGTTTTTCTTGCAGAGAATGCCGACGGCCGCCGCGGCCAGGAAGAAATTGACTACATCATCGTCAGACGCGTCGGCGTTGAACTTCATGTAGTAATGCAGCACGGCCGGGATGATCCCGGCAGCGCCATTGGTCGGTGCGGTGACCATGCGCCCGCCGGCGGCATTTTCCTCGTTGACGGCGAGGGCGAACAGGTTGACCCACTCCATGGCCGACAAGGTTGAAGTGATCACATTCGGCTTGCCGATTTCCAGCAGGCTGCGGTGCAATTTCGCCGCACGGCGCGGCACGTCCAGGCCACCCGGCAGGATGCCTTCATCGCGCAGGCCTTGCTCCACGCATTCGCGCATCACCGACCAGATATGCAGCAGGCCGCTGCGGATGTCGGCATCGCTGCGCCAAGCCCGTTCGTTGGCCATCATCAGTTCGGAAACCCGCAGGCCATGCTTGTTGCACAAGGCCAGCAGTTCGACAGCGCTGGAAAAGTCGTAGGGCAATTCAACATCGCTGGTCGGCGCAATGCCGGAGGCGGCTTCGGCCGCTTCGATAATGAAACCGCCGCCCACCGAGTAATAGGTTTGTTCGCTCAACAGGCCATTTTCGCCAAAGGCGTGCAGGGACATGGCGTTGGGGTGGTAGGGCAGACTCTCGTCCAACAGCAGGAGGTCTGTGTGCCAGTTGAAGGCAATGTCCTGGGTGCCTGCGAGCAGCAATCGGCGCGACTCGCGCAGCTGCTGGATGCGGGCATTGATCGAAGTCGGGTCGACCCGGTCTGGCCATTCGCCCATCAGCCCCATCACGCAGGCGCGGTCGGTGGCATGGCCAACACCGGTTGCGGACAGCGAACCATACAGGCGCACTTCCACGCGGCGGGTGTCGTTCAGTAATTGCTGGTCGATCAGGGCTTGGGCAAAGGTCGCGGCCGCCCGCATGGGGCCGACGGTATGGGAGCTGGAAGGGCCGATGCCCACCTTGAATAGATCAAAAACACTGATAGCCATGCTAAACCCTTACAAGCAATGGAGTAGAAATCGCTGCCATGTTTTGTAGGACGAGCGGAATTGGCGCGATACTGAGCCTCTGGAACGGCACTGACCAACGAATTATCCTAAGACACCCTTTAGCAGGACTAAACGCTATGACCCGGCCCCTTCATGGCCAGACGTATGTCTGGCTGCACGTGTTTGCCTGTGCGGCGCGGCATTTGTCGTTCACCCGTTGCGCTGAAGAACTGCACATCACGCCGGGGGCGGTGAGCCAGCAAATCCGCCAATTGGAAGAACGCTTGGGTTTCCGCTTGTTTCATCGGCGGGCGCGTGGGGTGGAACTGAGTGCCGAGGGCCAGCGTTTGGCCGCTACCGTGAGCGAGGCCTACGGGAGCATTGATGCCGAGCTGCAGCGCTTGGATGCGGGGATGATCAGCGGCACCCTGCGCCTGCGCTCGATCCCGTCGTTTCTGGGCAAATGGCTGACCCCGCGTTTGCCGCGCTTGCAGCAACGCTTTCCGGATATCCAACTGCGCATGGTCGCCGAGGACAGCAGCATCGCCCTGCACGAGGGCGATTTCGACCTGGCCATCGATTTGAACGACGGCAGCTACCCTGGCCTGTTATCCACAGCCCTGTTGGACGAGCAAATCTTTCCGGTCTGTGCCCCCAGCCTGTTGCGTGGGCGTCCACCCCTGCATGGCCCGGCCGACCTGGTGCACTTCCCGCTGCTGCACGACATTACCGCCTGGCGTGGGAGTTATGAGTACGCGGAGTGGGAGTTCTACCTGAACGCCATCGGCTATCACGCTGCAGACGTGCGGCGCGGCCACACCTTCAACCGCAACCACCTGACCATCGAAGCCGCCATTGCCGGCATGGGCGTGGCCATCGCCCGGCGCACCTTGCTCAACGATGAACTGGAGCGCGGCACCTTGATCGTGCCGTTCGGCCTGGCCGTGCCCAACCACAAACGCTACGTGTTGCTGTATGCGCCGGGCGCACTGAACCATCCGGGCGTACGCGCGGTGCATGACTGGCTGGTGGAGGAAGCGGGGATTTTTCGCGGATTGCACCCGTTGGGAGAGGGGCAATTGTAAGGTTGGCTGGGCGTAAGAAGATGTAACTAACTCCCCACCCTAACAGCGTTTTTGCTCGTCGTCAGACTTAATTTGTAATGTGTGATTTATCTTTGCAAAGGGGTTGAATTGTTCTTCGGACTGCTCAATTGTGTAATCAAGAGGTCATGGTTTCACCACACCGGTGTTGCAGTTGTGACCTCTCGCGAGCTAGCTGAAATAAGGGAAGAACTATGCAAATCCAAGTCAATAGCGATAACCATATTGAAAGCAGCATCCGACTGGAGGAGTGGGTACGTACTACCATTGAGAGCACGCTCGAACGCTACGAAGAAGACCTGACCCGAGTCGAGGTCTACCTGCGGGATGAGAACGGCGACAAGCCCGGTCCCCACGATTTAAGTTGCCGCCTGGAAGCGCGGCCAAAAGGCCATCAACCGCTGTCGGTCCTGCACAAGGCCGATACCCTGGAACAGGCGATCGACGGGGCGGCCACCAAGCTGGACCATGCATTGGAACACCTGTTTGGCAAACTGCAAGGCAAGCCACGCGCTGCCGGGAAAAGTCTGTCGGACACCAAGGTCAATGAAGATGAGCTTGAACAGGAGTTTCTGGAAAAAGAACGTGCCGTGTTTAACAGCTGATCGCTGAACGTTATTTCATCCCCCACTGAACGGGCCTGCATGTGCAGGCCCGTTTTCGTTTACTGGCCGCGTTGGAAGAAATACCTGCTCAACCCTGCCAACCCGCACGCACCCAGGCCCGCGAAGAGCATGGCCCAACCGACACCTTGACGCAGGGCTGCCTGGGCATCGGTGAAGGTCAAGAACGCGGATGACGCCAGCTTGCCCGCCGCGATGTTCTGGCTGATGGCTGGCCACTCCAGCACGCTGCTTTCGGGCATTACGGCTGCCAGTTGATGGCAGATCCCCAGCAACAACACCAACCCCATCAACGCGATGTTGAGCGCGAGGGTGATCAGCCGCGCGCTGAGGTCGATACCCGAGGCCATGCCCGCACGGTCGGCCGAAACCGAGCCGGTGGTGGTATTGGTGGTGGGGGAGTTGGTCAGCGCCAGCCCCACCCCGGCAATCAGGCAACTGAGTAGCACCAGCACGATGCTGGGTTGCGCCACCGCGTTGGCAGCGGCCATGCTCAAGAAGCCTGCGCCCATTAGGCCCAGCCCCACGGGGATGATGCGTTCGGCGCCGTAGCGCAGGGCCAGGCGTTCGGCCAGCGGCGGCACCAGCAGTGTCGGCAAGGTGTAGGCGAGCAGGGCGCCGCCGGTGGTTAGGGTGTCGTAGCCCAGGCCGGCCTGGAAATATAGCGGCAGGTAGATCATGAACGGCCAGAAGCTGAAGTTCATGCCGATCGAGCCCATCAATGCGCCGTTGAAGCGCTGGATCCGGAACACCGAGAAATCAAACATCGGGTGGGCGCTGCGCCGCTCGACAACGATGAACAGCAGCAACCCAGCCACCGCCAGGCCCGCCCAACCAAGCATCGCCGGGGTGCCAAAGCCGTGTTCGGTGCCCTGGGTGATGAAGTAGACCAGGGCGAATACCGACAGCGTCAAGGTGAGCATGCCCGCGATGTCCAGGCGATGGGCCGCCGGGTCACGGGACTCCTGCACGCTGACCTGCAACAGTAACAAGGTGAACAGGGTGAGCGGCACGTGCACGAGAAACACCCAGCGCCAATCCGCCACCGCCAGGATCAACGCGCCCACCATCGGCCCGAATCCCAGGCCCAGGCCGGCAATCACGCCCCAGATCGCGAACGCTCGCGCCCGCGCCGCCGGTTCGCGGAACAGGTGCGACAAAATCGCGAACTGGCAAATCATCATCGCCCCGGCGCCGATGCCCTGGACGAAACGCGCGGCGATCAGCGTCGACGCACTGTCCGCCAACCCACAGGCCAGGGACGCCAGCCCGAACAGCCACAGGCACAGCACCAGCATGCGTCGGCGGCCAAAGCGATCGGCCAAGGTGCCGGCCGCCATCAACACGCTGGTGCAGGCCAGGGTGTAGGCATTCATGATCCATTGGGCGTCCTGGAAACCTGTGCCGAGCTGCCTTTCGAGGGTGGGCAGGATGACCGGCACGCTGGAGATTTCCAGGCCGAACGTCAGCGCGACCAGGCACACGGCGGTGAGCGCGAGGCCGTTCCTGGCGGTGCGCGGTGGGTTGGCGACCGATAACGTGGCGGCGGGTGGCATGGGGACTCTCCTGTCGATGGGGTATGGGATTATTTTCAGGGGAATCCAATTCTTTATTCGTGATAAGTTTTCCATTCATAAGGGAATCAAGAGCGACAATTGGTGCCATGACCACTCCACGTTTTGACGGTGTCGAACTCTTCCTGCAGATCGTCGAGAGCGGCAACCTGACCGAAGCCGCCGAGCGACTGAGCCTGACGCGCTCCGCTGTGGGCAAGGGCCTGGCGCGACTCGAGGCGCGCCTGGGCACGTGCCTGTTGCAGCGCTCTACCCGCCGCCAGCGGTTGACCGAGGACGGCCAGGCCTACTACGAACATTGCTTGCGGGCGCTGGCGGAGCTGGAAGCCGCCGAGTCCGTGCTGGAAAGCGGGCGGCAGCAACCGCGCGGGCGGTTAAGGGCCAGCCTGCCATTGGCCTTCGGGCATCACTACGCCGCGCCGGCATTGTGGGGGTTGATGGATCGATTTGCCGAACTGGAGATCGAGATTTCTTTTTCTGACCGGCTGATCGACGTCGCCCAGGAAGGCTTCGATTTGGCGGTGCGCATTGGCGCGTTGCCCGACACCGACCGCTTGAGCGCTCGTCGCCTGGGCGAGCAGGCGATTGGCCTGGCGGCATCACCGGCGTACTTGCAGCGTGTGGGTCAAATTGAGTGTATCGAGGACCTGGCCGGGCATCGGGGCATTGCCTATCGCTGCAGTGCCCCGCGCCTGGAATGGGAACTCAAGGACGACCAGGGTCGCCCGCACCGTGCGCGGGTGGCCTCGCCGCTGATGATGGACGACCTCCAGGCCGTGGCCGATGCCGCCATCGCTGGCGTGGGCCTGGCCTGGTTGCCCAGTTGGCTGATCGCCCACTATGCCCTGCGCGGACAGCTGCACGCGGTACTTCCCGATTACCGCGAGCAGCCCTCGCCGATCCACGTGATCTGGCCCACGGCGGCGCACATGCCGGCCAAGACGCGCTGTGCCATCGACGCGTTGGTGGCCGGTACGCCGTCGTGCCTGGCAGGCAGTTAGATGAACGCCGGTATTGTGGTGAGCGGGCCCTGCTTACCACAGGTTTTCTGTTGCTTGAGCCGTTAGAACGCGATGGAGGTCTGCACATACACCGTGCGTGGCTCACCGACGTATTTGCCTTTGTTGTTATCGTCGAACGAGCGCGTGTAGTACTGCTTGTTGAAGATGTTTTTCACCCCCACCGCCACGTTCAAATCCGACAGCTGCGGGCCGAAATCGTAGGCGGCGCGGCTGCTGAACAGCATGTAGCCGGGGATGCGCCCGTTCGCACCGTCGGCGCTTTCGGCCTGGGTGTTGGCGTTGTCGGCGAATTGGCTGCTCTGGTAGCTGCTGTCCAGGTTGAGTTTCCAGCGACCTTCGGTGTAACCCACGCCGAGGGTGCCCTTGTGCTTGGACGAGAAGGGTACGCGGTTGCCTTTGTTCGGGCCGTCTTCGCGGATGGTGGCGTCGACGTAGGCGTAGGTGGCGTACACATCGAACCCCGCCAGCGCCGGGCTCAAGCCGTCGAGGGCGTAGTTGATGCTGGACTCGATGCCCTGGTGACGGGTTTCACCACGGGCGATCACCGAATCATTGGTCTGGTTGCTTTCGTACTGATTGTCAAAGTTGATCAGGAACGCGCCGATTTCCGCGCGCAGGGTGCCGTTGTCGTAGCGAGTGCCGAGTTCCCAGGTGCGCGCTTTTTCCGGTTTGACTTCGCCGCTGGTCACACGGTTGGGCATCTGGCTGTACTGCACGCTGCCGAACGAACCTTCGGTGTTGGCGTAGAGGTTCCAGTCGTCGGTGAGGTGATAGAGCACGTTCAGGGCCGGCAGGGCGGTGTTGTAGTCACCCTTGTATTTGACGTTGCTCAGATTGTTGGTTTGCTGGGACTCGATCATCTCGTAGCGAATGCCCGGTGTGATGGTCCACTTGCCGATATCAATCCGGTCATCGATGAAGAAGGCATTGGCCTCGGTGCCGCCCCGGGTGTCGCGGTCATTGCGGCTGTCGGTGGTGGGGATCTGCTGGTTGGCGGCAATCGGCGTGCGGTAACGCAGTTCGTGGCCGGCTTCGTTGATGTAGCGATAGCCGACGCCCACTTCGTGGCTGGTCGGGCCCAGGTCGAAGCCTTGGGCGAAGCGGGTTTCCAGGCCGCGCACCCAGTACTCGCGCGGGGACAGCGACAGGAATGTGCCTTGGTCGAGGTAACCGCTGCGCAGGGTCTTGGTGAAGAAGCTGTTCACGGTGAATTCGCGACGGTCCTGCTCATAGCGATAGCCGACGTTGAACATCGTGCGGCGGCCCCAGAATTTGTCGTAGGGACGGGTGGATTGGTAGGGATCGGCCTTGTAGTTCGCAACGTTCAAGCCGCCGGGCATGTCGGCCTGGCCTTCGTAGTACTGCGCCATGGCGTTGAAGCTGTTGGCGTCATCGAGTTGGTATTTACCCTTGAGGATCAGGTCGTCGATGCGCGTGTTGCTGTTCTCGCGCCAGTCGCCGCCACGGGTGCCGGAGTACAGCAGCGCGCCGCCCAAACCGTTGTCGGCGGTGCCACCGGCGAGCAGGTTGCCGGTGGTCTTGAAGCCGTCATGGCTGGAGGAGGGGCTGGTTTCGGTCTGCAGGCCGCCTTTGACCGTAGGCGCATCCGGGATTGCGCGGGTGACGAAGTTGACCACGCCACCGACGTTCTGCGGGCCGTAGCGCACGGCACCGCCACCACGTACGACGTCGACGGCATCCATGTTGCCCATGCTGATCGGTGCGAATGAAAGCTGCGGCTGGCCGTATGGCGCGAAGGGCACCGGAATGCCGTCCATCAACACCGTGGAGCGCGAGGCCAAGCGCGGGTTGAGGCCGCGAATGCCGAAGTTCAGCGCCATGTCGTGGCTGCCGGTGCCATTGTTGTCCGGGGCGTTGACGCCGGGAATGCGGTTGAGCACGTCCTTGGCCTGGGTGGCGCCCTGGCGTTCGAATGCTTCGCGGCGGATCACGTCACGGGCGCCGGGGTGTTCGAATACATTGGTTTGCGCCGCGTCGCCCAGCCAGTCGCCGACGACGCTGGACGTGCCCAATTCGATACTGGCCGGTGCCGTGGCCGGTTGCAGGCTGTAGGCATTGTCGCCTTCGGCGCGGGCTTGCAGGCCGGTGCCTTCCAGCAGTTTTTGCAGGCCGTCCGCGGCGCCGTAATTGCCGGACAAACCGCCGCTCTGCATGCCCGCCGTCACTTCGGAACCGAAGGAGATCAACACGCCGGCTTCGCGGCCAAACTGGTTCAGTGCAGCTTCCAGCGACGTCGGTGCGATGTGATAGGGCTTGGCGTCGGCCGCCATCACCGAGGGCAGCACGGTCAGACTGAGGCTGGCGCCGAGTAGGAGTTGGCGCACGGTGCGGGCAAGAAACGTCGGTTGCTGGGGCATGAAGAGCGGTCCTGAGAAGGAAGGATCAAGGTGGCTTTCCTTCTCTGTCACGCGAGGGGTGGAAAACGGCTCAGTGTTTTTGAAATAAATGTCAGGCGCGTGCCTGCACCGTCACCCAATACCGCGTAAAGCGCCGCACCTTCACCGGCAGGCTCACTTCCAGCAGGTCGAGAATGCGTTCGCTGTCGTCCAGCGGGTAGCTGCCGGAGATCAGCAAGTTGGCGACCTGAGGGTCGCAGTTGACCTGGCCACGACGATAACGGCCCAGTTCGCCGAGGAAATCTTCCAGGCGCATGTGGGCTGCGACCAGCATGCCGTCGGCCCAGGCGCCGCTGTTGGCGTCGGTGGGGCGCGGGGTGTCCCAGCCTTTGCGCGTAAAATTGACCTGGCGCGCCGCCTCGACCGTCAACGGCAGGCCGCTGTAGGTGTTGGGCATCACCTCGACGCGGCCGTCGAAGACCGCCAGTTGCGTGTGGTCGTTGAACTGGCGCACGTTCATGCGTGCAGCCTGGCTGGTCAGTAGGCCCTGGCCGGTCAAGACGTTCAGCGGTGTGTTGCCGGCGCTAGCGGTCAGCAGGATCTCGCCTTCAAGCAGGCGGATCAGCCGTTGCTTGCCATCGAAGTGCACGTCCACCGCGCTGCCGGTATTGAGCTGCAGCTGACTGCCGTCCGCCAGTTGCACCTTGCGACGCTGGCCAACGGGGCTGCGGTAGTCGGCGGTCAGCGGCGGCAAGATATGTTGCTGGCGCAGGCTCCAGGCGGCGGCCGAGCCGGCACCGAGGATCAGCAGCAACTTGAGGGCCTGACGGCGGCTGGTGGAGGTAGGCGCGTTCAAGGCGGCATGGGCCAGGGGCGAGGGCATGCCGCGCAGGCGCTGGTTGACGCGCTGCATATGGTCCCAGGCGCGCTGGTGTTCGCTGTGGGCGTTCAGCCATTGTTGCCAGGCCGCCTGCTGGCGTGGGTTGAGCGCGCCTTGCTGCATTTCCATCAGCCAATGCACGGCCTGCTCGGCGACTTGGGTGGAGAAGTTCATAGGGCGAAATAGCAGCGCATGGCCGCTTTGCTCAGGTGGCGTTTGACGGTGGCGATGGAAATGCCCAGTTCAGCGCCGATTTGTGCGTAGGTCAGGCCATCCAATTGAGCCAGCAGGAAAGCGCGCTTGACCTGGACGGGCAGGCCGTCGAGCAGTTGATCGAGCTCTACCAGGGTTTGCAGGATGATCGCGCGTTCTTCTTCCGACGGCGCCACGTGCTCGGGCATTTGTGCCAAGGCGTCGAGGTAGGCGCGCTCCAGGTCCTGGCGGCGGTAGAAGTTGAACAGCACGCGCTTGGCGACGGTGGTGAGGAACGCGCGGGGCTCGATCAGCGTGGGCGTTTCCCGCGCGGTGAGCACGCGGATGAAGGTGTCCTGGGCCAGGTCGGCGGCGCTTTCCGGGCAGCCGAGCTTGCGACGCAACCAGCCGGTGAGCCAGTGGTGATGGTCGTTGTACAACACTTCGACGGTATTGGACGGGCTCAACGCGAACACTCCACATGCATCGGGATGCTTTAGAGAACAAGAATTGTTCGCATTGTAGGGCTCGCGACGGGCTTCGGCAATCCGTCAGCGCAGGTGTTTCATCCGTTCTGTTTTGCTTATGAGAATATTTATCATTAATATTGCGGCCTGATGAACCTGGCGCCTCCCGCATGAAAAGCAAAACCTCGCTGCCTGTCTCCTATCGTCTTGCCGTGACTTCGCGCGTGCTGGCTGCCGTGGTGGGGGGCTACCTGATGGCGTCCCTGGCCAGCATCTGCCTGGCGCTGTGGATACCCACTTCCCGCGCGGATGCAGTGATCACGGGGATGATGAGTTCATTTGTGTTCTACCTGCTGGCCGTGCTCTGGTGTTTCGCCTGCCGCAGTGCCGCGCGCGCCTGGTTCGGCGTGATGTTGCCGAGCGCGGTATTTGCCACCCTGGCGGGTGTGGGCTTCTGGATGGCACGTACATGAAAGAGGGCTTTCGCCAGGCCATGGCCTGGTTGCACACCTGGGCCGGGCTGATCTTTGGCTGGCTGCTGTTTGCGATTTTCCTGACGGGCACCTTGTCGTATTTCAAGGACGAAATCAGCCACTGGATGCAGCCTGAAGTGCAGGCCCATCCCCTGGACGATGCACGCAGCCTGACCGTTGCCCAAAGCTATTTGCAGCAGGTGGCGCCGACGGCTGCGCGCTGGTTCATCACCCTGCCAGACAGCCGCGACCCCGGGCTGTCGGTGATGTGGCAAGACAAGGTCGACCCCGGCAAGCGCGGCAATTTCATCCAGAAAACCCTCGACCCGGTCAGTGGCCAGGCCGTGCAGGCCCGTGAAAGCATGGGCGGCGAGTTCTTCTATCGTTTCCATTTCCAGCTGCAAATGCCTCACCCGTGGGGCCGCTGGCTGTCGACCATTGCCGCGATGGTGATGTTCATCGCGCTGATCACCGGCATCATCACCCACAAGAAAATCTTCAAGGACTTCTTCACCTTTCGCCCCCGCAAAGGCCAGCGTTCCTGGCTCGACGGGCACAACGCAGTGGGCGTGCTGGTGCTGCCCTTCCATCTGATGATCACCTACAGCAGCCTGGTGATCTTCATGAGCATGGTGATGCCGGCGCCGATCCTGGCTTCTTATGGCAACGACACCCGTGCCTTTTTCAGCGAGGTGTTCCCGAACACCAATAATGCTCCGGCATCGGGCCAGCCAGGCACATTGCTGCCGCTGGTGCCGATGTACGAGCAGGCCCGGGCGCAGTGGGACGGTGGGCATGTGGGACGCGTGGCGGTGAATAACCCCAGCGACGTGAACGCCTCAGTCAATGTGTTCCGCGCGGGTGCCGACAGCGTGGTGCATGATTTCGGCAGCACCGTTTCCTTCAATGGCAGCACGGGCGAGCTGTTGCGGGTCAGTGGCGAGCAGTCGCTGCCGGCGGCCATCGGCGGCAGTTTCTACGGCCTGCACATGGGCCATTTCGCCGGTCCGGTCCTGCGCTGGTTGTACTTCATCTGTGGCTTGGCGGGCACGGCGATGATCGGCACCGGGCTGGTGATCTGGCTCGGCAAACGCCAGCTCAAGCACGCGAAAGCCGCGGTCATGCCGTTTGAGCTGCGCTTGGTGGAAGTGCTCAACATCGCCAGCATGTCCGGGCTGATGATCGCCATCGCAGCGTTTTTCTGGGCTAACCGTCTGCTGCCGGTGAGCTTCGCCGAGCGTTCCGACTGGGAAGTGCAAACCTTCTTTATCGCCTGGGGCCTGAGCCTGTTGCACGCGATCCTGCGTCGTGGCCGGCAGGGTTGGGTCGAGCAACTGAGCTTCGGCGCGCTGCTGTTTATCGCCATCCCACTGCTCAACGCGTTGACCACATCGCACCACCTCGGCGTCTCGCTGGCCACCGGCGATTGGGCCATGGCCGGCTTTGACCTGACCTGCCTGGCCAGCGGCGTGTTTCTCGCGTGGGCTGCCTGGAAGATGCAGCATCGCACCGTGCCTGCACCCAAAGCGGAACGCGCACGCCCCTTGGCGCTCAAGCAGGAGGCGAACTGAATGCTGCTCCCTCTGCTGATGTGCTACGCGGGGTTCACCGCGCTGTGCTTGTCCACCGACCGCCATCACGGCGAACTGTTGCACAGTAAACCCTCGCCTCGCCGGCGCCTGGGTTTGCGTGTGGCCGGTTGGTTGCTGCTGACCGTGTCGATCTGGCCAGCGGTGAGTGTCGCCGGTTGGGGGCAGGGCCTGGTGCAGTGGTGCGCCGTGTTGATGCTCAGCGCACTGCTGTTGGTGCTGTTATTGCCGTATCGGCCAAGGCTGGCCCTGATCCTGGCGGGCGTCGGCTTGCTCGCCAGCCCTGTTGCAGCCTTCGCAACCCTCTGAGCCTTCACATGATGATCAGCACGCCACCCGAATCCCAGGACAGCCAGCACGCTGACGCGGCAGGTGGACGTGCGCATTTCCTGCAGGTGTTTTTGTCCCAGCGTTCACAGATGGAGGCCTTGGTGAGTCGCCGCGTGGGGTGCCGCGCCACGGCGGCCGACCTGGTGCAGGATCTGTTCCTGCGTTTCTGGCGCCGGCCGCTGGTGCAAGTCGAAGAGCTCAGCACCTACCTGTTGCGCTGCGCCGGCAACATCGCCATCGATCACCTGCGCAGCGAAGGCGCCCGGGTGCGCAGCAGTGAAGGCTGGCTGCCCGAACAGCAAGATAACCAGGGTTCCGAACCCCAGGCAGCACTGGAAGCCGGCAACGATCTACGCCACGTCGAAGCCGCCCTGCGCAGCTTGCCCGAGCGCACGCGGCAGATTTTCCTGCTCAACCGTATCCACGGCCGCAAGTACGCGGAAATCGCCAAGGCCATGGGCCTGTCCCAAAGTGCCGTGGAAAAACATATGATGCGTGCCCTCGAAGCCTGCAAAGCCAGCCTTCGCGAACCCTCATCTCCACGCACGCCAGGGAAAGCACCGTGAACGTCACCCCCACGCCCGCCCAGGAACAAGCGGCCCTGGCCTGGTTGAGCCTGCTGCACGACCAGCCCAGCAGTGGCGACCAGGCCACATTCAGCCAGTGGCTGCGGGCCGACCCTGCGCACGTCGAGGCCTATTCCCAGGCCCAGGTGCTGTGGGAGTTGAGCGAAGTACCGGCGCGCAAGCTGGCGGACGAAGAAGCGCTGGCGTTGCAGGGTTACCTCAATGCCATGCACACCTCGAAGCGTTCGCGGCGGGTGCGTTGGTCCGGGGCGCTGGCCATGGCTGCATGCCTGGTGGTGATGGTGTCCATGGGCGCCGGCTGGCAGCCGTCGCGCTGGGTCGATGACTTGGGCGCCGACTACGTGACGGCGCCCGGCGAAATCAAAACCGTCACCCTGGCCGACAAATCCCAAGTCACCCTCGATGCCGACAGCGCCATTGCCGTGGATTTCAAGCAGGGCGAGCGGCATATCCAACTGCGCCGAGGGGCCGGCTTTTTCAGCGTGACCCACACCGGTGAGTCTTTCGTCGTGGAGGCCGGCAGTGGCGAGGCACGGGTGCTGGGCACACAGTTCGAGGTGCGCCTGCAACCGGCAGGCGCCCAGGTAACGGTATTGTCCGGGCGGGTTGGCGTGACGCCTTCAAAGCAGGGCCAGCAGCAAATTCTTACGGCGGGGCAGCAGTTGGCCTACGCCGATGGCATGGCCGATCCGATGCACGGGGTCGACAGCGAATCACGCCTGGCCTGGCGCGACGGTTGGCTCAACTACTACAAGGCGCCGCTGGCCGACGTGGTCAAGGACCTGGAACGTTACTACCCCGGTCGCATCCTGTTGCTCAACGATGAGATGGGGGCCAAGCGCGTCAGCGGCAGCTTCCCAAGCAAGGACCCGCAGGCGGTGTTGAAGGCGTTGCAGGCCGTGCTCGGCTTTGAACAGCACACAGTACTGGGGCGGATGATCGTGGTGCGCTGATTACTTCAGCGCCGCCATGATTTTCTCTGGGCTGTATTCACGAATCAGCGTGCCATTCACGTCCACAAATGGAATCCCACCACCCCCCAACGCCTCATACGCCTTGCGTGCCTGGGCGTCCTTCTCGATATCGAAGGCCTGGTAGGGAATGCCTTTCTGGTCCAGGAACCGGCGGATCTGCTTGCAGTACCCACACCACTCGGTGGCGTAGAGCACCACGTGCGCCGAGGCGCGCACGTGCTCAGGGGCAACTTGCGTTGGGTTGAACACCCGCTCGATCTTGCCCCAGTTCTGGATCACCACCACCACCAGCAACACCAGCAGGACTTTCTTGAAAACCCCGCCGAGCATCAGTTGCGGCGCTTGAGCTGGTCAGTCAGTTGGGTCGGCAGGCCCTTGATGATCAAGGTGCCGGCGGCTTCGTCGTACTCGATCTTGTCGCCCAGCAGGTGGGCTTCAAAACTGATGGACAAGCCTTCGGCACGTCCGGTGAAGCGGCGGAACTGGTTGAGGGTGCGCTTATCCGCCGGGATTTCCGGCGACAAGCCGTAATCCTTGTTGCGGATGTGGTCGTAGAAGGCTTTTGGTCGATCTTCATCGATCAAACCCGAGAGTTCTTCCAGGCCCATTGGCTCGCCGAGCTTGGCCTGGCTGCTGGCGTAGTCCACCAAGGTCTTGGTTTTCTCGCGGGCGGATTCATCCGGCAAGTCTTCGCTTTCGACAAAGTCGCTGAACGCCTTGAGCAGGGTGCGTGTTTCGCCCGGGCCGTCGACGCCTTCCTGGCAGCCGATAAAGTCGCGGAAGTATTCCGAAACCTTCTTGCCGTTCTTGCCTTTGATAAACGAGATGTACTGCTTGGACTGCTTGTTGTTCTGCCACTCGGAGACGTTGATGCGCGCAGCCAGGTGCAGTTGGCCGAGGTCCAGATGGCGCGAGGGGGTCACGTCCAGTTCGTCGGTCACCGCCACGCCTTCGCTGTGGTGCAGCAGGGCGATAGCCAGGTAGTCGGTCATGCCTTGTTGATAGTGGGCAAACAGCACGTGGCCGCCGGTGGAGAGGTTGGACTCTTCCATCAGCTTCTGCAGGTGCTCGACAGCGGTGCGGCTGAAGGTGGTGAAATCCTGCCCGCCGTCGAAATACTCCTTCAACCAGCCGCTGAACGGGTGCGCGCCGGACTCGGCATGGAAGAAACCCCAGGCCTTGCCTTGTTTGGCGTTGTAGCTCTCGTTGAGGTCGGCGAGCATGTTCTCGATGGCGGCCGACTCGGCAAGCTCGGAGTCGCGGGCGTGGAGAACTGCGGGTGTGCCGTCGGGTTTTTTGTCGATCAGGTGGACGATGCAATGACGGATCGGCATAGGCTTCTCGGCTGGTTGAGAGGGGAGCGGTCGGCCTCCCCGAAAAGTCGCCAAGTGTACCGCACCATTGGCCGAGACGGGCTTCGAAGGGGTGCTTTGGGCATCCTCCGACGGGCTATATGCCTTTTTTTCACGGTTTAGAGCGATAAAGCTGACCAAATGGGTAGGTAGAAGCGGATATTTCCCCGTCTCTGTGCTAGTTTTGCCCCGTCTTACGCCAAGTCTCGGCGATAAGCGTGCATTCAGCATCTGTCAGGTCGAACCAATCCCCGTTTCAAGCATCTATAACCCCGATCTCCGTGGTTATAGCCGGGGGTGCCAGGCCATGACGGTCGGGCTCGACGGCTGACACTGCACTCTGCAATCCATATGAATTTGATAGGGAAGGAACACCACAATGGCTATTACTAAAGACCAACTGATCGCTGACCTGGCTGAAGCAGTAGACGCACCGAAAACTACCGTGCGCGCCCTGCTGGACCAACTGAGCCAAGTTGTTGCTGACCAGCTGGAAAACGGCGGCGAAATCACTCTGCCAGGCGTTGGCAAACTGAAAGTGACCGAGCGTCCTGCCCGTACTGGCCGTAACCCTTCGACTGGCGCTGCCATCGAAATCGCTGCCAAGAAAGTTATCAAGCTGGTTGTGGCCAAAGGCCTGACCGACGCTGTTAACAAGTAAGACGCAGCAAAAAAAACCGTGCTCCGGAGCGATCCGGGCACGGTTTTTTGTTGCCTGCGATTTGTCAGTCGCGAACCCAGCGCTGGCGCCAGATCTGCTGCTCGTTCTTGGTCTGGAAGGTCCAGGCCACGAAGCGGCTTTGCTTCTGGCCCTGGGACATTTCCACCACCTGGCTCTCCAGCACGCCGGCTTTTTTCAGGGCTGTCTCGATCGCGGGCAAGTTCGACGCTTTTGACACCAGGGTGCTGAACCACAACACCTTGTGGGCAAAGTGCGCGCTCTCGGCGATCAACTGGGTCACAAAGCGCGCTTCACCGCCTTCACACCACAGCTCAGCCGACTGGCCACCGAAGTTCAGTACCGGCAACTTGCGCTTGGGATCGGCCTTGCCCAAGGCGCGCCACTTGCGCTCGCTGCCCTTGGTGGCTTCGTCCATGGACGCATGGAACGGTGGGTTGCACATGGTCAGGTCGAAGCGTTCACCCGGCTCCAGCAAGCCCAGCAGGATCTGCTTGGGATTGTTCTGCTGGCGCAGCTGGATGACCTTGCTCAGGTCGTTGGACTGCACGATGGCCTTGGCCGCCGCCACGGCGATAGGGTCTACCTCCGAGCCGAGGAAGTTCCAGCGGTACTCCATGTAGCCAATCAGCGGGTAGACGCAGTTGGCGCCCATGCCGATGTCCAGCACCTTGACGATCGAACCGCGCGGGATCTTGCCGTCATTGACGCTGGCCAGCAGGTCGGCGAGGAAATGCACGTAGTCGGCACGCCCTGGCACCGGTGGGCACAGGTAATCGGCCGGAATGTCCCAGTGCTGGATGCCATAGAAGGCTTTGAGCAGCGCACGGTTGAACACGCGCACCGCATCCGGGCTGGCGAAGTCGATACTTTCCTTGCCGTACGGATTGATGATCACGAATTGCGCCAGTTCCGGCGTGGTCTTGATCAGCGCCGGGAAGTCGTAGCGGCCTGTGTGGCGGTTGCGCGGATGCAGGGTGGCCTCTTTGCGCGGCACAACGGGCTTGGCCGTGGCTGCGGTTTTAGGCTTCTTGCGCGGAGGTTTTGGCGAGCTGGGGGCGGTCATGGGCTACGTCGATTCTGGGGTTGCTTCAAAAGTGGTGGGTATTGTCACACATTCCGAAGTTGCCCTCGGTTAAATGTGGGAGCGGGCTTGCTCGCGAATACGGTGGGTCAGTCATTGGGTGTGTGTCTGATAGACCGCATTCGCGAGCAAGCCCGCTCCCACATTGATTGGGTTTTCACACCCAAAAAAAAGAGGCCCGAAGGCTAATGCCAGTCAGTTAAGCTGACTGGCATTTTTATTTCTGATTGGATACTTCGGTGATTTGAGCCGGATGGCTCGGGGATAAATACGCTCCTCTCGCCGATGAGGCAGGACATAGTGCGGCGCTGAAGCATGAAGCTCGGCCAGGTATTTGGGGATGTTCCCGGAGCGGTCGGCCGAGACGCTGTTGATAAACCCTAAAATTGCCCAGGTACAGGCGGTAAAGCTCATTTCACATGGGTAAATACCCGGGCAGTGACGGCTCATTTCTACCATCTGATAGCGCAACAGGTTGTAGCCCAGCAACACGCCCCATAGTTCCTGCTCGATCATCTCGGGCGTCCTGCTACGCAAGGTATAGCTGCTGTTGAGCAGCGTCTGTTTCATCTCCCGAAAGCCCAATTCGATCTCCCATCGCTGGCTGTACAGGTCGACGATTTCATCAGACGGGAAGCGCAGCGGGTCGATCATTGACGTCAGGATCTGACACACCTTGCCCTTGACGGTTTTGCTCAGCAGTCGCGCAATCAGGCGCTCGGGCAGTCCCGGCCATTGCTTGCGGGCCTGCGGCGAAGTGCTTAACGAGACCACTGCATCCTGACGGCCCAAACGCTGAACAACTTCGTACTGCGCACCTTTGCGCAGTGGCATCAGCCAATGGCGCTCGGTGCCTGCTTGCTGCCATTGGTGCAGCAATCCCAAGGAGTAGAAGCCGCGATCGAAGAGAGTCAACGAGTGATCGGGCGTGGTGTCGATCAGTTGTTCGGCCAGTTTCATTTCGTTGCTGCGATAGCCATCAAATGCACTGCCGATCAACATGTGACTCGTCAATTCCATCTGACAGACCATGCGTACCTGGGGGAAACCGGTGTCGCCGTGCTGGTTGCTGGCCGAATCGTAGCGCGCTCGATTTTCGGGGGTGTCAGGCGTTCGCCAGACGACACCGTCGACGCCCAACAAGCGCAAACCGGCCCAAGTCGGATGGTTAGCTGCTTCATGCCAACTTTTCTGAGTCAGGTCGAAGACCTGTCGTACGGCTTCGCTACCGAGTCTCTGACGTGCCTGGACTACAGCGCTGGGGGCCACTAACGGGCGTTGACCCGGCAGCATGATGTTCATGCGACTGACCACATCCCACGCTGACATGCGCCGGAAGAACGCCATGGAAATCACGCACCAGAGCATCATTTCCAGCGGCAAGCGTCGCTTGCGCAGCGTCGCCACACCGGCCTGTTCAAGCGCCTGCTCGACCAGAGAAGGATCGAGCAAGGAATCCAATCCCTCGATTGAGTTTGGAGTGGAAGCGAAGTTGTGGGTCAGTTCCAGTGCCCGAGCGAGACGCATAAAAAAATCCGATGCCAGTACAGGCATCGGATTTTGATTTCTTGCGGCCAAAGGTCAAGCGAGATGGCTTAACTGATCGGCATTAGGCCCGAAGGCCTCTTTCTGACACGCGGTCCACCTTATAGGCTGGAGATCCGCGCATGTTGCTCCGCCAGCTTGCCCAGGGCCTGTTCAGCCTCGGCCAGCTTGGCGCGTTCTTTCTCGATCACTTCAGCCGGTGCCTTGTCGACGAAGGCCGCGTTGGACAGCTTGCCGCCCACGCGTTGCACTTCGCCTTGCAGGCGGCCGATTTCCTTGTCGAGACGAGCCAGTTCGGCTGCCTTGTCGATCAGGCCTGCCATCGGCACCAGCACCTCCATGTCGCCGACCAGTGCGGTCGCGGACAGTGGTGCTTCTTCGCCGGCCGCCAATACGGTGATCGACTCCAGCTTCGCCAGCTTCTTGAGCAGCGCATCGTTCTCGGTGAGGCGACGCAGGTCTTCGGCACTGGCGTTCTTTACAAACACCGCCAATGGCTTGCCCGGACCGATGTTCATCTCGGCACGGATGTTACGCGTGCCCATCATCAGGGTCTTGAGCCATTCGATATCGCTTTCGGCCGCCTCATCGATGCGCGCTTCGTTGGCCACTGGCCAAGGTTGCAGCATGATGGTCTTGCCTTCGATACCGGCCAGCGGCGCCAGGCGCTGCCAGATTTCTTCGGTGATGAACGGCATGAACGGGTGCGCCAGACGCAGCGCCACTTCCAGCACGCGTACCAGGGTGCGACGGGTGCCGCGCTGGCGTTCAACCGGCGCGTTCTCGTCCCACAGTACCGGCTTGGACAGTTCCAGGTACCAGTCGCAATACTGGTTCCAGATGAACTCGTACAAGGCCTGTGCGGCCAGGTCGAAGCGGAACTGGTCGAGTTGGCGGGTCACTTCGGCTTCGGTGCGTTGCAGCTGCGAGATGATCCAGCGGTCGGCCAGGCTCAGCTCAAAGGCTTCGCCGTTCTGGCCGCAGTCTTCGCCTTTATCCAGCACGTAGCGCGCGGCGTTCCAGATCTTGTTGCAGAAGTTGCGATAGCCTTCGACGCGGCCCATGTCGAACTTGATGTCGCGACCGGTGGAGGCCAGCGAGCAGAAGGTGAAGCGCAGGGCGTCGGTGCCATAGCTGGCAATACCATCGGCGAACTCGTCGCGGGTCTGCTTCTCGATCTTCTTCGCCAGTTTCGGCTGCATCAGGCCCGAGGTGCGTTTCTGCACCAGGGTTTCCAGGTCGATGCCGTCGATGATGTCCAGCGGGTCCAGGACGTTGCCTTTGGACTTGGACATCTTCTGGCCTTGGCCATCACGCACCAGGCCGTGCACGTACACGGTCTTGAACGGTACCTGCGGGGTGCCGTCCTCGTTTTTCACCAAATGCATGGTCAGCATGATCATCCGGGCAACCCAGAAGAAAATGATGTCGAAACCGGTGACCAGCACGTCGGTGGAGTGGAATTTCTTCAGGAACTCGGTCTGTTGCGGCCAGCCCAGGGTGGAGAAGGTCCACAGGCCGGAGCTGAACCAGGTGTCCAGCACGTCGTTGTCCTGTTGCAGCGCAATGTCGGCACCGAGGTTGTTCTTCGCACGCACTTCGGCTTCGTCGCGGCCTACGTAGACCTTGCCCGACTCGTCGTACCAGGCTGGAATGCGGTGACCCCACCACAGTTGACGGCTGATGCACCAATCCTGGATGTCGCGCATCCACGAGAAGTACATGTTTTCGTACTGCTTGGGCACGAACTGGATACGGCCGTCTTCCACGGCGGCAATGGCAGGTTCTGCCAATGGCTTGGTGGACACGTACCACTGGTCGGTCAGCCACGGCTCGATCACGGTGCCGGAGCGGTCGCCCTTCGGCACTTTCAGGCCGTGGTCGTCAACGCTCACCAACAGGCCGGCGGCGTCGAAGGCAGCGACGATCTGCTTGCGCGCTTCAAAACGGTCGAGGCCTGCGTATTCAGCCGGGATCTTGCCGTCGATGCTCTCGTTCAGCGTGCCGTCCAGGTTGAACACCTGGCAGGCCGGCAGTACGGCGGCATTTTTGTCGAAGATGTTCAGCAGCGGCAGGTTGTGGCGCTTGCCGACTTCATAGTCGTTGAAATCGTGGGCCGGGGTGATTTTCACGCAGCCGGTGCCGAATTCAGGGTCGCAGTAGTCGTCTGCGATGATCGGGATACGACGGCCCACCAGTGGCAGCTCGACAAACTTGCCGATCAGCGCCTGGTAGCGTTCGTCGTTCGGGTTAACGGCCACGGCGGCATCGCCGAGCATGGTTTCCGGACGGGTGGTGGCGACGATCAGGTAGTCGTTGCCTTCAGCGGTCTTGGCGCCGTCGGCCAGCGGGTACTTGAGGTTCCACAGGAAGCCTTTCTCGTCGTGGTTTTCCACTTCGAGGTCGGAAATCGCCGTGTGCAGCTTGGTGTCCCAGTTGACCAGGCGCTTGCCGCGATAGATCAGGCCGTCTTCATGCAGGCGCACGAATGCCTCTTTCACGGCTTCCGACAGGCCGTCGTCCATGGTGAAGCGCTCGCGGCTCCAGTCTACGGACGAGCCCAGGCGACGGATCTGACGGCTGATATTGCCGCCGGACTGGTCTTTCCATTCCCAGATCTTTTCCAGGAATTTCTTGCGACCCAGGTCATGACGGTTCTGGCCAGTGGCTTCCAGTTGGCGTTCCACCAGCATCTGGGTGGCGATACCGGCGTGGTCGGTGCCCGGTTGCCACAGGGTGTTGCGGCCCTGCATGCGGCGGAAACGGATCAACGCATCCATGATTGCATTGTTGAAGCCATGGCCCATGTGCAGGCTGCCAGTGACGTTCGGTGGCGGGATCATGATGGTGTAGGAATCGCCCGCGCCTTGCGGGGCGAAATAATTCTCGGACTCCCAGGTCTCGTACCAGGAAGTTTCAATAGCGTGCGGCTGGTAGGTCTTATCCATGCGCGGCGGGACCCTAGTTGGCATTTATTCAGGAAAGCCGGCAAGTATAACGGGGGATAGGGCGCAGGGCGAGGCGAAGACGGGCTTGAAATGTATGGGCGGCAAATGTGGGAACGGGCTTGCTCGCGAAAGCGGTGGCTCAGCCAATGCATGTGCTGACGGTCACACCGCTTTCGCGAGCAAGCCCGCTCCCACAGGGGATCTGCGTTGGCTTCAATTCTGGTACTGGCTCAGCAACCGCTCCATCCGCGCATCGAGCCGGCGCTTGATCTCGGTTTCGATGTGCGGGGCAAAGTCGTCGATCACGTCTTGCATGATCAGTTGCGCGGCGGCGCGCAGTTCGTTGTCCAGGTGCAGCAGCAGGGCGTCGGGGCCTTTTTCGACAGCCGCCGGGGCTGCGACAGCGGCCTCGACCACAGGCTCCGGCGCGGCAGGCTTGCCGCCGACCATGTCGAACAACAGCGGAATCTGTACCTCGCCCTCGACCGAATCGGTCAACAGCGGCGGTTGCAAGTCATCATCACCCAGCAACTGGCGGATCGACTCAAGGTCGTCCAGCAGGTGGTCGTCTTTTTTTAGAGGGTTTGGCGTGTCCATCATTTACTCAAAGTCGTTGTAGCCGGTGATCTTGCAGAGGATAGCCCTGTTCGCGGTAGAAACGGAAACTCTCCCGCGCGGCCTGACGAATAGCCGGATCCTCCACCACCACTTCCGCCACACGGGCGAATGCCTTGGCGAACGGCGGCACTTTCAGGTCCAGGTTGACCAGCAGGTCATGGTGGTCGCCGCAACTGTCGCCCAAACCCAGTACCACCAGGCCTTCGGGTTCAGACTCGGCAGGGCCGTGGGGCACGAAGCTTTCGCCCTTGAAGCGCCACAGGCGGGCATCCAGTTCGTCGCGCTGGGCGGCATCGCTGCAATGCAGGTAGATGCGGTGGCCCATGCGCCAGGCTTTTTCGGTGAGTTTGCAGGCAAAGTCCAGGCGCGCGAGCGGGTCGGCGCTGGGCAATATATAGAAGTCGACTTGGGTCATTGCAGTTCCTGGGCATGCGCATACCCCCTGTAGGAGCCGGCTTGCCGGCGATAAATCCCTTGAATCTTGTGGCGATTTCAAGGCAGCCATCGCCGGCAAGCCGGCTCCTACACAGGGGTTACGTTTAGGCCTTGGCGCGATCCAGCAGGTACTGGGTCAGCAGGGGAACCGGACGGCCGGTTGCGCCCTTGTCCTTGCCGCCGCTGGTCCAGGCCGTGCCGGCGATGTCCAGGTGGGCCCAGTTGAAGTTCTTGGCAAAGCGCGACAGGAAGCAGGCAGCGGTGATGGTGCCGGCTTTCGGGCCGCCGATGTTGGCGATGTCGGCGAACGGGCTGTCCAGCTGTTCCTGGTACTCATCGAACAGCGGCAGTTGCCAGGCGCGATCGTCGGCCGCCTTGCCGGCGCTGAGCAATTGCTCGATCAGCTCGTCGCTGTTGCCCAGCAGGCCCGAGGTATGGGAGCCCAGGGCGACGATGCAGGCGCCGGTCAGGGTGGCGATGTCGATCACGGCCTGTGGCTTGAAGCGTTCGGCGTAGGTCAGCGCATCGCACAGCACCAGGCGGCCTTCGGCGTCGGTGTTGAGGATTTCGACAGTCTGGCCGCTCAGGGTGGTAACGATGTCGCCCGGACGGGTCGCGCCGCCACTCGGCATGTTCTCGGCGCAGGCCAGGATGCACACCAGGTTGATCGGCAGCTTGAGTTCCAGCACGGCACGCAGGGTGCCGAACACGCTGGCGGCGCCGCCCATGTCGTACTTCATCTCGTCCATGCCCAGGCCCGGCTTGAGGCTGATGCCGCCGGTGTCGAAGGTGATGCCTTTACCTACCAGGGCGTAAGGCTTCTCGGACTTCTTGCCGCCGTTGTATTGCATCACGATCAGGCGTGGCGGCTGGTCGCTGCCCTGGCCCACGGCATAGAACGAGCCCATGCCCAGTTCCTTGATCTTCTTCTCGTCCAGCACTTCGACCTTCAGGCCCTTGAACTCTTTGCCCAGTGCCTTGGCCTGTTCGCCCAGGAAGGTCGGGTGGCAGATATTCGGTGGCAGGTTGCCCAGGTCGCGGGTGAAGGACATGCCGTTGGCGATCGCTGTCGCGTGGGTCACGGCGCGCTCGACTTCAGCCTGGGCTGCCTTGATGGTCAGCAGGGTGATTTTCTTCAGGGCGCGGGGTTCGGCCTTGGTGCTCTTGAACTGGTCGAAAATGTAACCGCCGTCTACCAGGCTCTCGGCCAGCAGGCGGGTCTTGCCGTAGCTGTCACGGCCTTTTACAACAATTTCGTCGAGTGCCAGCGCTGCGTCGCTGCCGCCCAGGCCCTTGAGGGTGGTGAGGATGCCGCTGATGATTTTGCGGAAAGGACGGTCGCCCAGTTCAGCATCCTTGCCCACGCCCACCAGCAATACGCGGTCGGCTTTCAGGTTGGGCAGGCTCTGCAGCAGCAGGCTCTGGCCGACTTTGCCGGCCAGGTCGCCGCGCTTGAGCACTGCGCTGATGGCGCCGCCGCTGAGTTCGTCGAGTTGCTTGGCGGCAACGCCGAGCTTGCGGCCTTCGCCGATGGCGACCACGAGGGTGGCGGTTTTCAACGTTTCGGGGCTAACGCTTTTTACAACCAATTCCATTTTCGGGTCCCTTATAAAGGTCGGTTAGCCAGGAGTCTGTACTCCGGCTTTAATACCAGGCAGCTGTGTAAACCGCCGGCGACAAAGGCCGCAGTTTGAACCTCGCCGGCGGAGGCTGACAACCCTTGGCGTATGCTTTGTGCGCGTGCATGAGGTTGCGCAGTGACAGGCGCGGCCAATCACAGGATAATGCGCCATCTTTTTAGCCGGCCCTGTGTAAAGGGGCTGACTCGGTATGCTTGCTTGTTTGGCCGCCTTAGCCTGACAACCCTGGAGTGTCTGGTTTGATCGTCTTCCGTTATCTGTCCCGCGAAGTCCTGTTGACCCTGAGTGCCGTGAGTGCGGTATTGCTGGTCATCATCATGAGTGGTCGTTTCGTCAAATACCTGGCCCAGGCTGCCTCCGGCGCCCTCGACCCAGGCTCGTTGTTCCTGATCATGGGGTTCCGACTGCCGGGCTTCCTGCAGCTGATCCTGCCGTTGGGCCTGTTCCTCGGGATCCTGCTGGCGTATGGCCGGCTGTACCTCGAAAGCGAAATGACCGTGCTCTCTGCTACCGGCATGAGCCAGCAACGCCTGCTGGGCATGACCATGATCCCGGCCGCCGGCGTCGCGTTGATCGTCGCCTGGCTGAGCCTGAGCCTGGCGCCCCAGGGCGCCATGCAGTTTCAACTGGTGCTGAACAAGCAGGACGCGATGACCGAGTTCGACACCCTTGAGCCCGGCCGTTTCCAGGCGCTCAATGATGGATCGCGGGTAACCTACACCGAGACCCTGACCGACGACCGCGCCAACCTGGGCGGTGTGTTCATCTCCGAGAAGCGTCTGGGCCAGGACAAGAAAGACCGTGGCATTTCCGTATTGGTGGCGGATTCCGGTCGCCAGGAAGTGCGTCCTGACGGCAGCCGCTACCTGATCCTGGAAAATGGCTACCGGTATGACGGCAGCCCGGGCATGGCCGATTATCGTGCGATCAAGTACGACACCTACGGCGTGATGCTCGCCCGCCCGGATATCAGTGACGAAGTCACCGACCGCGACGCCATCCCGACCACCGAGCTGTTCGGCAGCAAGGAATTGCGCTCCATCGCCGAGCTGCAATGGCGGATTTCGCTGCCGCTGCTGGTGTTCATCGTGACCTTGATGGCAGTGCCGCTGTCGCGCGTCAACCCGCGCCAGGGCCGTTTCCTCAAGCTGTTGCCGGCGATCCTGCTGTACATGGCTTACCTCACCATCCTGATTTCCGCCCGTGGCTCCCTGGAGAAAGGCAAGCTGTCGCCGACCCTGGGCCTGTGGTGGGTGCACGCCATCTTCCTGGTGATCGGCCTGGGGCTGCTGTATTGGGAACCGATACGTTTGAAAATGATGAGCCGTCGTGGCCAGAAGGAGTTGGCTCGTGGCTAAGCTCGATCGCTACATTGGTAGCAGCGTACTGATCGCCATCCTGGCGGTATTGGGCATCATCCTGGGCTTAGCGTCGTTGTTCGCCTTCATCGATGAAGTCGGTAACGTCAGCGACACCTACACCGTGTGGGACGTGCTGAGCTACGTGGCCCTCACCGCGCCGCGTCGTCTCTACGACATGATGCCGATGGCTGCACTGATCGGCTGCCTGATCGGCCTGGGCAGCCTGGCCAGCAACAGCGAACTGACCATCATGCGCGCCGCCGGCGTGTCCATCGGTCGAATCGTCTGGGCCGTGATGAAGCCGATGCTGCTGCTGATGGCGTGCAGTGTGTTGATCGGCGAATACGTGGCGCCACCGGCCGAAACCACTGCCCAGGCCAATCGCGCCCTGGCCCAGGGTTCGGGTGATGCGCAGAGCTCCAAGCATGGCCTGTGGCACCGCCAGGGCGATGAGTTCATCCACATCAACGCCGTGCAGCCAGGCGGCCTGTTGATTGGTGTGACTCGCTACACCTTTGACAAAGAGCGCCACCTGCTGGAGTCCAGTTTCGCCAAACGTGCGCAGTACAGTGGCGAAAAATGGCAACTGAGCGACGTTACCACCACCTACTTCCGCAATATCGGGCAAGGCACCAAGGCCAGCACCGAAGTGATCAATGTGCCGAGCCAGGAGTGGGACATCGCCCTCAAGCCGCAACTGCTTAATACCGTGGTGATGATCCCGGAAAGTCTGCCGATCTCCGGGCTGTGGGGTTACATCCACTACCTCAAGGACCAAGGCCTGAACAATGGCCGTTACTGGCTGGCATTTTGGGTCAAGGTATTGCAGCCGGTGGTGACTGCAGCGTTGGTGTTGATGGCGATTTCGTTCATCTTCGGCCCGCTGCGCTCGGTTACCCTCGGTCAGCGCGTGTTTACCGGCGTACTGGTGGGCTTCACCTTCCGTATCGCCCAGGACCTGCTTGGCCCGTCGAGCCTGGTGTTCGGCTTCTCGCCGCTGTTTGCGGTGCTGGTGCCCACGGCCATCTGTGCCCTGGCAGGCTTCTGGTTACTGCGCCGGGCCGGTTGATACCGCGCTTATGATCAAAAAATGCCCCGGTCGAGAGATCGGGGCATTTTTGTTCTGGTCAGCAAAGATGACGTCTGGCCTGAGCATCAGGTACAATTCCCGGCTATTTTTCAGCGGGCAATCTGCCTGCAGCCTTTTTGAGTGTTGATCCGTGAGTGATTTGAGTCATATCCGCAATTTCTCCATCATCGCCCACATTGACCATGGTAAGTCGACGCTGGCCGATCGATTCATCCAGATGTGCGGCGGCCTTGCCGAGCGTGAAATGGAAGCCCAGGTACTGGATTCCATGGACCTCGAACGCGAGCGCGGGATCACCATCAAGGCCCACAGCGTCACTCTGTACTACACCGCCAAAGACGGTATCAAGTACCAGTTGAACTTCATCGACACCCCGGGCCACGTCGACTTCACCTATGAAGTCAGCCGTTCCCTGGCGGCCTGCGAAGGCGCGTTGCTGGTGGTGGATGCGGGGCAGGGCGTTGAAGCCCAGTCCGTGGCCAACTGCTACACCGCCATCGAGCAGGGCCTGGAAGTCATGCCGGTGCTGAACAAGATCGACCTGCCACAGGCCGATCCGGACCGGGTAAAGGAAGAAATCGAAAAAATCATCGGCATTGACGCCACCGATGCCGTCGAGTGCAGCGCCAAGACCGGCCTGGGCGTCGACGAAGTGCTCGAGCGCCTGGTCAAGACCATCCCTGCGCCGACCGGCAACTACGAAGATCCGCTGCAAGCGTTGATCATCGACTCCTGGTTCGACAACTACCTGGGCGTTGTCTCCCTGGTGCGCGTACGCCATGGCCGTGTGAAGAAGGGTGACAAGATCCTGGTCAAATCCACCGGCAAGATCCACCTGGTGGATAGCGTCGGTGTATTCAACCCCAAGCACACCGCGACCACTGATCTGAAAGCCGGCGAAGTAGGCTTCATCATCGCCGGTATCAAGGACATCCACGGTGCGCCAGTCGGTGACACCCTGACCTTGAGCTCCACCCCTGATGTCGACGTGCTGCCGGGCTTCAAACGTATCCAGCCGCAGGTCTACGCCGGTTTGTTCCCGGTCAGCTCCGACGACTTCGAAGACTTCCGTGAAGCCCTGCAGAAGCTGACCCTCAACGATTCGTCGTTGCAGTACACCCCGGAAAGCTCCGACGCGCTGGGCTTCGGCTTCCGTTGCGGCTTCCTCGGTATGCTGCACATGGAAATCATCCAGGAGCGCCTTGAGCGCGAATACGACCTGGACCTGATCACCACCGCGCCGACCGTTATTTTTGAGCTGGCGCTGAAAACCGGTGAAACGATTTACGTCGATAACCCGTCGAAGCTTCCAGACTTGTCCTCCATCGAAGACATGCGCGAGCCGATCGTGCGGGCCAATATCCTGGTACCGCAGGAACACCTGGGCAACGTCATTACCCTGTGTATCGAAAAGCGTGGCGTACAGCACGACATGCTGTTCCTCGGTAGCCAGGTGCAAGTGACCTACGATTTGCCGATGAACGAAGTGGTCCTGGACTTCTTCGACCGTCTCAAATCCACCAGTCGCGGCTATGCTTCGCTGGATTACCATTTCGACCGTTATCAATCGGCTAATCTGGTGAAACTGGATGTACTGATCAACGGCGACAAGGTGGATGCCCTGGCACTGATCGTGCACAAGGACAACGCGCACTACAAAGGTCGCCAGTTGACCGAGAAGATGAAAGAACTGATTCCGCGCCAGATGTTCGACGTCGCGATCCAGGCCGCCATTGGCGGGCAGATCATTGCGCGGACCTCCGTCAAGGCACTCAGA
The DNA here is from genome assembly GCF_979253545.1 of Pseudomonas sp. AC112. Lineage (NCBI taxonomy): Bacteria > Pseudomonadati > Pseudomonadota > Gammaproteobacteria > Pseudomonadales > Pseudomonadaceae > Pseudomonas > Pseudomonas sp. AC112. The sequence goes on along the minus strand of NZ_CEEDCM010000001.1, from coordinate 1,045,207 downwards.
AAGAACGTATTGGCCAAATGCTACGGCGGTGACGTAAGCCGTAAGCGCAAGCTGCTTGAGAAGCAAAAGGCCGGTAAAAAACGCATGAAGCAAGTGGGCAACGTGGAAATTCCACAAGAAGCCTTCCTTGCGGTGCTCAGGTTGGATAGTTAGGTCCTATGTCGCTAAATTTCCCGCTGTTGCTGGTCATCGCCGTTGCCGTTTGCGGTCTCTTGGCGTTGCTCGATCTGGTGTTCTTCGCCCCGCGTCGGCGGGCGGCTATCGCGTCCTATCAGGGCAGCGTCAGCCAGCCCGATGGCGTGGTGATCGAGAAGCTCAACAAAGAGCCCTTGCTGGTTGAATACGGCAAGTCGTTCTTCCCGGTGTTGTTCATCGTGCTGGTGCTGCGTTCGTTCCTGGTGGAACCGTTTCAGATCCCCTCGGGGTCGATGAAACCTACCCTGGACGTGGGCGACTTCATCCTGGTGAACAAGTTTTCCTACGGGATCCGCCTGCCGGTGATCGACAAGAAGGTCATCGAGATCGGTGACCCGCAGCGCGGCGACGTGATGGTTTTTCGCTACCCGAGCGACCCTAACGTCAACTACATCAAGCGTGTTGTAGGCTTGCCGGGCGACGTGATCCGCTACACCAGCGACAAGCGCCTTTTCATCAATGGCGAGTCGGTGGCCGAGAAACTGATCGGCTCCGAGCCGAACAGCCTGGGCAGCGCCGAGTTGTACCAGGAAAAACTCGGTGCGGTGGAGCACGAAATCCGCAAGGAAATGAGCCGCTACCGTGCCCAGCCTGACGGCCAGTGGACAGTGCCGGCCGGGCACTACTTCATGATGGGCGACAACCGCGACAACTCCAATGACAGCCGGTACTGGGATGACCCCAACATTCCCAAGGACCTGCTGGGCATGGTTCCCGACCAGAATATCGTCGGAAAGGCCTTCGCGGTCTGGATGAGCTGGCCGGAACCCAAACTCAGCCACCTGCCGAACTTCTCGCGGGTCGGGCTGATCAAGTAATACAGGCGGCGCTGTGAACACAGCGCCGAATGCTTTTCTGGGGTGGGGACAAATCGGTTCCGCCTCATGCAGCACCAATCAGGATTTGAATTTGAACACTGCGTCAATCGTCGATGGCCGCCGGTGCCACCAAACAGATATGGGTAAACCGTGAGCGTTTCTTTAAGCCGTCTCGAGCGCCAGCTCGGCTACACCTTCAAGGACCAGGAATTGATGGTCCTTGCCCTCACACACCGCAGCTTTGCAGGGCGTAATAACGAGCGCCTGGAATTCCTCGGTGATGCCATCCTCAATTTCGTCGCCGGTGAAGCCCTGTTCGAGCGCTTTCCCCAAGCCCGTGAAGGCCAGCTGTCGCGCCTGCGCGCGCGCCTGGTGAAGGGCGAGACCCTGGCCGTGCTGGCCCGTGGTTTCGGCCTGGGCGAGTACCTGCGCCTGGGCTCTGGCGAATTGAAGAGCGGCGGTTTCCGGCGTGAATCGATCCTGGCCGACGCCCTTGAGGCGCTGATCGGTGCGATCTACCTCGATGCCGGCATGGAAGCGGCCAAGGAACGTGTTACCGCGTGGCTGACGTCCGAGATCGAAAGCCTCACGCTGGTCGACACTAACAAAGATCCCAAGACCCGCCTGCAGGAATTCCTGCAGTCCCGCGGTTGCGAACTGCCACGCTACGAAGTGGTGGATATCCAGGGTGAGCCTCATTGCCGCGTGTTCTTCGTGGAATGTGAAATCACCTTACTGAATGAAAAAAGCCGAGGTCAGGGTGTGAGCCGTCGTATTGCCGAACAGGTAGCGGCCGCTGCAGCACTGATTGCCCTGGGCGTGGAGAATGGCCATGACTGATTCAACCGCAACACGCTGTGGCTATGTTGCCATCGTCGGCCGCCCGAACGTGGGCAAGTCCACGTTGCTCAACCACATCCTCGGCCAGAAGCTCGCGATCACCTCGCGCAAGCCGCAGACCACCCGCCACAACATGCTGGGCATCAAGACCGAAGGCACCGTGCAAGCGGTGTACGTCGACACCCCGGGCATGCACAAAGGCGGCGAGAAAGCCCTCAACCGCTACATGAACAAGACCGCGTCGGCGGCGTTGAAAGACGTTGACGTGGTGATCTTCGTGGTCGACCGCACCAAGTGGACCGACGAAGACCAGATGGTCCTGGAGCGCGTGCAGTACGTCACCGGCCCGTTGATCGTCGCGCTGAACAAGACCGACCGTATCGAGGACAAAGCCGAGCTGATGCCGCACCTCAGCTGGCTGCAAGAACAACTGCCGAACGCGCAGATCATGCCGATCTCCGCCCAGCACGGCCACAACCTCGATGCCCTTGAGCGCGTGATCGCCGAGCACTTGCCGGAGAACGAGCACTTCTTCCCGGAAGACCAGATCACCGACCGCAGCAGCCGTTTCCTTGCCGCCGAACTGGTGCGCGAGAAAATCATGCGCCAGATGGGCGCCGAGCTGCCCTACCAGATCACCGTCGAGATCGAAGAGTTCAAGCAGCAGGGCAAGACCCTGCACATCCATGCGCTGATCCTCGTCGAACGTGACGGCCAGAAGAAAATCATCATTGGCGACAAGGGCGAGCGCATCAAGCGCATCGGCACCGAGGCGCGCAAGGACATGGAATTGCTGTTCGATTCCAAGATCATGCTCAACCTGTGGGTGAAGGTGAAGGGTGGCTGGTCCGATGATGAGCGTGCACTGCGCTCCCTGGGCTACGGCGACCTGTAAGAGCGCCGCTGGTGATGCGGGCCGGGCGTGTTGTGGTGAGCGGGCTTGCCCCGCGCTGGGCTGCGAAGCAGCCCTGAAACCAGGCCCCGAGATCTGACTGAATGAACCCCGGTTATTTGACTGGGGCTGCTTCGCATCCCAGCGCGGGGCAAGCCCGCTCACCACAGAAGCAATGAGACTTCCATGTCCCAATCCCCACCCCCGAGCCAACTCGCCTACGTCCTGCACAGCCGCGCCTACCGCGAGACCAGCGCCCTGGTGGACTTCCTCACGCCCCAAGGCCGCCTGCGTGCGGTGTTGCGCAGTGCGCGGGGCAAGGCGGGCACGTTGGCGCGGCCTTTCGTGGCCCTGGACGTGGAGTTTCGCGGCAAGGGTGAACTGAAAAACGTCGGTCGCATGGAAAGCGTCGGCACCTCCGCCTGGCTCAATGGCGAAGCGCTGTTCAGCGGCCTGTACCTCAATGAACTGCTGATCCGTCTGCTCCCCGCTGAAGACCCGCACCCTGCGGTCTTCGATCACTACGCTGCCACGCTGTTGGCCCTCGCCGAAGGCCGCCCGCTGGAACCGCTGCTGCGCGCCTTTGAATGGCGCCTGCTCGACGACCTGGGCTACGGCTTCGAACTCGCCAACGACCTGCACGGCGACCCCATCGCCGCCGACGGCCTCTACCGCCTGCAAGTCGACGCCGGCCTTGAGCGCGTGTACCTGCTGCAACCCGGCCTGTTCCAGGGCACGGAACTGCTGGCCATGAGCGAAGCCGACTGGACCGCCCCCGGCGCCTTGTCCGCCGCCAAGCGCCTGATGCGCCAGGCGCTGGCCGTGCACCTGGGCGGACGGCCGCTGGTCAGTCGCGAGTTGTTTCGAAAGCCCTGACATCCCCGTGTATGCTGTGCACCGATTCTTTCCCTTTTCAGGAGCGCTTCCGTGACCACCAGCAATCGCATTCTCCTTGGCGTCAACATCGACCACGTCGCTACCCTGCGCCAGGCCCGGGGCACCCGTTACCCTGACCCGGTCAAGGCCGCGCTGGACGCCGAAGAAGCGGGCGCCGACGGCATCACCGTGCACCTGCGCGAAGACCGCCGCCACATCCAGGAGCGCGACGTGCTGCTGCTCAAAGACGTGCTGCAAACCCGCATGAACTTCGAGATGGGCGTCACTGAAGAAATGATGGCCTTCGCCGAGCGCATCCGCCCGGCACACATCTGCCTGGTCCCGGAAACCCGCCAGGAACTGACCACCGAAGGCGGCCTCGACGTGGCTGGCCAGGAAGCGCGGATCAAGGCTGCCGTGGAGCGCTTGTCGAAAATCGGCAGTGAAGTCTCGCTGTTCATCGACGCCGACGAGCGCCAGATCGAAGCGTCGCGTCGTGTGGGTGCGCCGGCCATCGAACTGCACACCGGCCGTTATGCCGATGCCACCACGCCCACCGAAGTGGCCGACGAGCTGCAACGCATTATTGACGGCGTGAGCTGCGGCCTCAAGGAAGGCCTGATCGTCAACGCCGGGCATGGCCTGCACTACCACAACGTCGAAGCCGTGGCCGCAATCAAGGGCATCAACGAGCTGAACATCGGCCATGCGCTGGTGGCTCATGCGCTGTTCGTCGGCTTCAAAGGCGCCGTCGCCGAGATGAAAGCGCTGATCCTGGCCGCTGCTGCCAAGCACTAAATAACACCGCAATCCCCCTGTGGAAATGGGCTTGTGTGGGAGCGGGCTTGCTCGCGAATACGGTGTGTCAGTCGATTCATGTATGGCTGACCCACTGCATTCGCGAGCAAGCCTGCTCCCACATAGGCGTATTCCATCTTTTGATCTCTGGTGTTTTCCCCCGCGTTTCAGCTATGCGGCAATGCGAAGCCTTACTGTTTAGCCGGTGCAGGTGTATCGTATCTGCCCTTTGCAGGCCCTGGGCCTGCGGCAGATACGTGAGGTTGTTGTGTCCCGATCCTTTTCCCGTCGACAAATCCTGGGTGGTCTTGCAGGCCTGGCCGTAGTGGGTGTGGGGGCCGGTGGCGCCTACCGCTACTGGCTGGGGAAAGTCGCCGAGGCCGAGGCCGGGCACGATTACGAACTGATCGCTGCGCCGCTTGACGTGGAACTGGTACCGGGGCACAAGACCGAAGCCTGGGCATTCGGCCCATCCGCGCCGGGCACCGAATTGCGCGTGCGCCAGGGTGAATGGCTGCGGGTGCGCTTTATCAACCACCTGCCGGTCGCCACCACCATTCACTGGCATGGCATCCGCCTGCCACTGGAAATGGACGGCGTGCCCTACGTCTCGCAATTGCCGGTGCTCCCCGGCGAATATTTCGATTACAAATTCCGCGTGCCCGACGCCGGCAGCTACTGGTATCACCCCCATGTGAACAGCAGCGAAGAACTCGGCCGTGGCTTGGTCGGCCCACTGATCATCGAGGAACGCGAACCCACCGGTTTCAAGCACGAGCGCACCCTCAGCCTGAAAAGCTGGCACGTGGACGAAGAGGGCGCTTTCGTGGCCTTCAGCATTCCCCGTGAAGCGGCGCGTGGCGGCACGGCGGGGCGGCTGTCGACGATCAACGGCGTGTCCCAGGCAGTGATCGATCTGCCGGCCGGGCAGATTACCCGCGTGCGGCTGCTCAACCTCGACAACACCTTGACCTATCGCATCAATATTCCCGACGTTGAAGCGCAGATCTACGCGCTGGACGGCAACCCTATCGAGCCGCGCCCGTTGGGCAAGGAATACTGGCTGGGCCCGGGCATGCGTATCTGCCTGGCGATCAAGGCGCCGCCGGCTGGTGAAGAGCTGTCGATCCGCAACGGCCCGGTGCGCCTCGGCACGTTTCGTTCGGTGGCCAACACCGATGCGCCGACCGAGTGGCCGCCGGCGTTGCCCGCCAACCCGATCAGCGAGCCGGACCTGGCGAATGCCGAGAAACTCAACTTCAATTTCGAGTGGGTGGGCTCCGTTTCGGTCAATGTCGACAACGGCAAGCCGCCGAGCCTGTGGCAAATCAACGGCCAGGCCTGGGACATCACCGACAAGACCTGCGCCGACCGCCCGATTGCCAAGCTGGAGAAGGGCAAGAGCTACATTTTCGAATTGAAGAACATGACCCAGTACCAGCACCCGATCCACCTGCACGGCATGAGTTTCAAGGTGATCGCCTCGAACCGCCACAAGGTGATCCCGTATTTCACCGACACCTATCTGCTGGGCAAGAACGAGCGCGCCCGCGTGGCGCTGGTGGCAGATAACCCTGGGGTGTGGATGTTCCATTGCCATGTGATCGACCATATGGAAACCGGCCTGATGGCCGCCATCGAGGTGGCGTGATGCGTCAGTTTCGCCCCACCGCGATCATCGACCGCAGCCGCGACCAGGACTTCATGCGCGAAGCCCTGGCCCTTGCCGCCCAAGGCGCCGCGTTGGGCGAAGTGCCCGTGGGTGCGGTACTGGTGCAGGACGGTGAAATCATCGGCCGAGGCTTCAACTGCCCGATCAGCGGCAACGACCCCAGCGCCCATGCCGAAATGGTCGCCATCCGCGCGGCTGCGCAAGCCATCAGCAACTACCGCCTGGTGGGCAGCACCCTGTATGTGACGCTGGAGCCATGCAGCATGTGCGCCGGTTTGATCGTGCATTCGCGTGTTGCGCGGGTGGTCTATGGCGCGCTGGAGCCCAAGGCCGGGATCGTACAAAGCCAGGGGCAGTTTTTTACCCAGGGCTTTTTGAATCATCGGGTGTTGTTTGAAGGCGGGGTATTGGCAGACGAGTGCGGGACGGTCTTGAGCGAATTCTTCAAGGCGCGCCGGGCAAAAGCCACCCTTTAAAGAACACTCAAAAACCACATTTTTGATCTCCATATATCCAGGGCGGTGGGGGTTACTTGCGAGCGATGATCACCGCTCGCATCGGTGCCGGCAGCCCTTCGATGGTTTTGCTGTGGTCTTCCGGATCAAGGAAATCACTCAGCGACTGGTACTTCATCCACTCTGTCCCACGCTGTTCCTCGACGGTGGTGACGCTCACATCCACACAGCGCACATCACTGAACCCGGCACGCCGCAGCCACAGCATCAGCGCCGGCACTGACGGCAAAAACCACACGTTGCGCATCTGCGCGTAGCGATCTTCCGGTACCAGCACTTGCTGCTGATCGCCTTCGACCACCAGGGTTTCCAAGACCAGTTCGCCGCCCTTGACCAGGGTGTCTTTCAGCGCAAGCAAATGCTCGATGGGCGAACGGCGGTGATAAAACACTCCCATGGAAAACACCGTGTCGAAGCCTTCCAGATTCGACGGCAGGTCTTCGAACGGGAACGGCAGGTGCCAGGCCTTGGGCTCGGACAGATAACGCTGAACCGCCTGGAACTGACAGAAGAACAACCAGTTCGGATCAACGCCAATCACGCTGTCGGCACCGGCGCCGAGCATGCGCCACATGTAGTAGCCGTTGCCGCAGCCGACATCGAGGATGCGCTTGCCCTTCAGGTCCAAGTGTGGGGCCACGCGCGACCACTTCCAGTCCGAACGCCATTCGGTGTCCACATGCACGCCGAACAGGTGGAACGGGCCTTTGCGCCAGGGGCTCAGGCCCATCAACGCGGTGCGCATTTGCGCGCGGGTATCGTCGTCGCAGTCGGTGTCGAGTGTCAGGCCGTTGAGCAAATCCACTTCGCTGGGCTGGATCGCAGGCAGCGCATCCAGCGCACTCTGCCAGCGCTCCAGGTCGCCATGACCCTTTTCCATCTTGCTATCGAGTTGCGCTTGCAGGCCCTGGGCCCACACGGCCAAAGGAGTGCCGACCAAGTGGCGGGCGAGGGGGGACAGATCAATCATGGCAAGGCAATCAACGAGGCAAAGTTAAGACACTGGAACCACGGCACGACTTTAGAGAACCCGGCCGCCAGCAGGCGTTCGCGGTGTTCTTCGAGGCTGTCGGGCTTCATGACGTTTTCGATGGCGCTGCGCTTCTGGGCGATTTCCAGTTCGCTGTAGCCGTTGGCGCGTTTGAACGCGATGTGCAGGTCGGTGAGCAGCGCGTGTTCTTCAAGGTCATTGAAACGCAGCTTCTCCGAGAGGATCAGCGCACCGCCTGGCAGCAGCGATTGGCGGATGCGCGAGAGCAAAGCCAAGCGCTCATCAGGGGCAATGAACTGCAGGGTGAAATTCAGCGCCACCACCGAGGCCGGCGCAAAGTGCAACGCGAGGATATCGCCCTCGATCACTTCCACCGGCAGCAACTCCTGGAACATCGAGTCCTGGCCATTGAGGTATTCACGGCAACGCTCGACCATCGCCGCCGAGTTATCTACCGCGATCACCCGGCAGCCGTCGGTACGCACATGGCGGCGCAGGGCCTGGGTGACAGCGCCGAGGGAGGAACCCAGGTCATACAGCACGCTATTGGGCTGGGCAAATTGGGCTGCGAGTACGCCGAGGTTTTCGACGATGGTCGGGTAACCCGGCACCGAGCGCTTGATCATGTCCGGGAACACCCGCACCACGTCTTCATTAAAGGCGAAGTCCGGCACCTGCGGCAGGGGCTGGGCGAATAGGCGATCGGGTTCTTTGCTCACGGCTGTTCCGGCGACGATTGGGGAAAGGCCGGCATTTTAGCCAACTTGGCCCTCGGATGCGCGGGTTGTCTGATGGAACGCCGATGCTGTAATGCCCCACTGGCCGAGCCAATACGTGGTGATCAGCAAGTACGGCGCTGCCTCGAACGCCAGCACAAACCGGTTGATACCGATCAGCGTGTCAGAAAACACAAACGATCCCGCGCCCAACGCCGCCAGGAGTGCCGAGCGTTTCGGCACGTCGCTGCCCAGCCGTGCCAGTGCGCGCCAGAGCATGGCGCTGATCACCAGCGCGTACACCACGACGGGGATCAGCAGGTCGCCGAGGCCGTGGGAAATCAGAATACCCAGCAGCACCGCGCCCACGGCCAGCGCGAGCACCAGGGGCAGCAAGGCCAGGCGCCGGCAGTCACTGAAATAAGCCTTGAGATACGCCAGGTGCGCAAACAGGAACGCACCCAGGCCAAAGATAAACAGGTCACTCGGCCAGGCCAGCAGCACATCGCCCACCAGGGAAAAAATCAGCCCCAGGCTGATCCAGCGTCGATAGTCGGTGGGCGGTGCATCATGCAGCCAGCCCAACAGCGCCAGGACCGGCAACGGCTTGACCAGCAGGCACAACAAGGTGGCGTGGGTGGCAAGGCCGTAGATAAAAGTGCCGGCGCCCATCAACGCAAGAATCATCCATGGCATATCAGTTCACCGTAATGGCGCAGTCGAAGGTTTCGGCGGGTTCGGCTTCCGGTTCCCAGGGCTGCTGGGAGGTCAAGCGTAAACGGCCCTGGCCGGCCGCGAAGGCCTGGAAGCGCCAGGTCGACTGGCCACCGCCACCGATCACGCCGGATTCCGTGCTGCTGTACACCTCTGGGCTGAGTGCGCGCAGCACGCCGCCCGCGGAGTCCTGGATGGCCCAGCGGTAACCGGTGGTGGGGTTGCTGGGCAGGGTGAGGATCAGGTTTTGCCCGGTTTTAAGTTGAAGCGGGCAGGCGCTCTGGTTGTCCACGCTGATGTTTTGCTTCGGTGCGCTGGCACACGCGGCCAGCAGGGCAAGGCTCAAGGGGAGAAGCAGGCGGGCAGCGGTCATGGGGGCTCCGTTCATTCACGACGAAGGGCGAGCATAACCGAAGATGAGACAAGGTGTGACAAGAGGGATTTGTGTTGTTGCGACAGACGCCATCGCGGGCAAGCCCGCTCCCACATTTGACCGATTTGTCATCAACAACACCGATCCCTGTGGGAGCCGGGCTTGCCCGCGATCAGGCCAGACCAGGCACTACATAACTATCAGAAGAGCACTTTCGCCACATCCGCAAAGCGCTTGGCAAAGTGCACCGTCATGCCTTCCTTCAGGTACTCCGGCAATTCTTCAAAGCTGCCACGGTTGGGCTCCGGCAGGATCAGTTCATGAATCTTCTGGCGCCGTGCCGCGATCACTTTCTCGCGTACCCCGCCAATCGGCAGTACATGCCCGGTCAAGGTCAGCTCGCCAGTCATGGCCACGCCTTTTTTCGGCGGCTGGTTACGCGCCAGGGACAGCAGCGCACTGGCCATGGTCACGCCGGCGCTCGGGCCATCTTTTGGCGTGGCACCTTCCGGCACGTGCAAGTGCACGAAAGCTTCGTCGAAGAATTTCGGATCACCGCCAAACGACTTCAGATTGGAGCTGATGTAGCTGTAGGCGATTTCGGCGGATTCCTTCATCACTTCGCCCAACTGACCGGTGAGCTTGAAGCCGCGATTGAGCGTATGGATGCGCGTCGCTTCGATCGGCAAGGTCGCGCCGCCCATGCTGGTCCAGGCCAGGCCGGTGATCACACCGGTGCCGGACAGCACTTGTTCATTGCGGAATACCGGCATGCCCAGCGAGCTTTCCAGGTCCTTGTTGCCGATCTTGATCACCGAATCCGGCTCATCCAGCAGCTTGACCACCGCTTTGCGCACCAGCTTGCCCAGTTGTTTCTCCAACTGTCGCACCCCGGCTTCGCGGGCATAACCGTCGATCAAGGCACGCAGGGCGCCGTCACTGATGGTCAGGCTGTTCTTCGACACGCCGGCTTTTTCCAGCTGTTTGGGCCACAGGTGGCGCTTGGCGATGGCGACTTTTTCTTCGGTGATGTAGCCCGACAGGCGAATCACTTCCATACGGTCCAGCAGCGGGCCGGGGATGGAGTCCAGGGTGTTGGCGGTGCACACGAACAGCACCTTGGACAGGTCCAGGCGCAGGTCCAGGTAGTGATCGAGGAATTCGACGTTCTGTTCCGGGTCGAGGGTTTCCAGCAGCGCCGAGGCCGGGTCGCCCTGGAAGCTTTGGCCCATCTTGTCGATCTCGTCGAGCATGATCACCGGGTTCATCACCTCCACATCCTTGAGCGCTTGCACCAGCTTGCCCGGCAGCGCGCCGATGTAGGTGCGGCGATGGCCCTTGATCTCGGCCTCGTCGCGCATGCCGCCCACGCTGAAACGGTAGAACGGCCGGCCCAGCGACTCGGCGATGGACTTGCCCACACTGGTCTTGCCCACGCCCGGCGGGCCTACCAGCAGCACGATGGAGCCGGCGACTTCGCCTTTATAGGCCCCCACCGCGAGGAATTCGAGGATGCGACTCTTGATGTCATCCAGGCCTGCGTGATGCTTGTCCAACACCTTGCGCGCGTGTTTGAGGTCGAGTTTGTCCTCGCCGTACACGCCCCACGGCACAGAGGTGGCCCAGTCCAGGTAGTTGCGTGTCACCGCGTATTCCGGCGAACCGGTCTCGAGGATCGACAGTTTGTTCAGTTCTTCATCAATGCGTTTCTTCGCCTGGGCCGGCAGCACTTTGCCTTCCAGGCGTTGCTCGAACTGCTCGACATCCGCGCTGCGGTCGTCCTTGGTCAGGCCCAGCTCCTGCTGGATGACCTTGAGCTGTTCCTTGAGAAAGAACTCGCGCTGGTGCTCGCCGATCTTGCGGTTCACCTCGGCGGAGAGTTCTTTTTGCAGGCGCGCGACTTCGACTTCTTTGCGCAGCATCGGCAGGACTTTTTCCATGCGCTTGAGCATGGGCACGCAATCGAGCACTTCCTGCAACTCGTTACCGGTGGCCGAGGTCAGCGCGGCGGCGAAGTCGGTGAGTGGCGACGGGTCGTTGGGGCTGAAGCGGTTGAGGTAGTTTTTCAGCTCTTCGCTGTACAGCGGGTTGAGCGGCAGCAGTTCCTTGATCGCATTGATCAGCGCCATGCCGTAGGCCTTCACCTCGTCGGTCGGTTCGCTCGGCTGGTGCGGGTACTCGACTTCCACCAGATACGGTGGGCGGTGGTGCTTGAGCCAGGTCTTGATGCGCACGCGGGTCAGGCCCTGGGCGACGAACTGCAGCTTGCCGTTCTCGCGGCTGGCGTGGTGTACCTTCACCAGGGTGCCGTACAGCGGCAGGCTGGAGGTGTCGAAGTGGCGCGGGTCTTCCGGCGGGGTGTCCATGAAGAACAGGGCCAGGGAGTGGTGGTCGGATTTGCTCACCAACTCAAGGGTCTCGGCCCACGGTTCTTCATTGACGATCACCGGTAGCACTTGCGCCGGGAAGAAGGGCCGGTTGTGGATCGGGATGATATAGACCTTGTCCGGCAGGTTTTGCCCAGGCAGGGCCAGGCCGGTATTGGAAGACGGGGTTGCAGCGTTTTCGGGATCGGCGTAGTCGTTCAGGTCGTAATCAGGGAAATCTTGCTGGTCGCTCATGGGGCACCTGCATAAGGAAGTATGGTGCTTAGATGGGGCGAGGCGGCGGTGGTTTCAATGGTCGCGGCGAGATAGCAACATATTGCATGAAATTCTCGACTACGCCGCAGGACCAATGTGCGGTCAGCTGATTTTGTGCAGGTAGGCGGGCAGGGGCTGTTCGGGCAGCACTGAGAGCACCTTCAAGCGCTGCAACATCCGCTGCCGAGCCCGCTGCAGGTGCTCGCGCAGGTTCAGCGCCGCCGCGTCCACCGCGCCATGCAGCAACAGCTCCAGAATCAAGCGATGTTCAGCCAGCATGGCCGGATCAGCACCGATCCCCAGCAAACGGTAGAAAATCCGGCTGATGATCATCGGGCTCTGGCCCTGGCGAATCAACGCAGCGATCTTGCGGTTCTGCAGGCCGGCCAGGCAGCGCTGGTGCAAGTCTTCCTCGATCTGTTCGATGGCCTCCAGGCTGCAATGGGTGCTCTCCTGGGCATCCAGCACGCGCTGCAGCATGGCTTCCAGCAGTTCGCGGTCGAGGTGGGGGGCACTTTGGCGCAGGGCTTCGGGCTCCAGGCAGGCGCGCAGTTCGTAGTCTTCGGTGACTTCTCGTGCAGTCAACGGCCCCGCCAGCCATTGGGAGTAGGGCTCCTTTTCCACCAGGCCACGGTCGCGCAGGCGCATCAGCGCTTCGCGCACCACGGCGCGGCTGACGCCATAGTGGTCGGCAGCAGCTTGCTCATCCAGGCGGTAATGGCCGAAAGCAATACAGGTGGACAACGCCGCGCCGATCTCTTCAACAATGCGTTCGCCCAGCGGTCGCGTGTCCACCAGCTCATCTTCACCGTTAAGGCCCAGGTGCGCGTGGCTCAAGGGCAGGCGCAGTGGCTCCATCGCCAGGCCTTCGGGGTTGATCAAGTAACCCCGGCCGTTGAAGCGGCAGATCAGGCCCTCTGCGTGCAGCAGGTCCAAGGCCTTGCGCACCGGTACGCGGCTGGTGCCGAACAATTCGGCCAGCGGTGCTTCCAGCAAGACCAGGCCGTGGCGCGCAGTCCCGTTGACGATCGCGTCACGCAACACCTGATGAATCATCGCGTAACGGGAGGCCGAGGCGGACACTGCTTTCATCACTTTCTCTGGAGGCTGTAGGACGGTGGCCGGGGATTCTCTCATAAGTTGCGCCTGTCACTCTGCGCCACGTCGCTGGCACTTTTTTGGGGCCTTGTAGGTAGGAATGTTACTTTTCTGCACCAAAATGTACTTATTAATAAAAGATACATTATTTCATTGAAGGTGCTTTTCCGCTTACCTGCAACCATTTTTACGACTCGTTAATGCTATCTATCCCGATGCTCTAGGCGAGATTCCCTCTTCGCGAAACAACCTCCCGGCTGAGACTGGCACGAAAGCTGCCTTTGTAAAATGTACATTTTATTAATATGTACATTTTGTGAGGGTCATTCTGATGTCAGACGCCACTTCAATGGCCGAGGATTTCGCCAGCGGTCGCAGCGACCCGGTGCAAGCCCTCGAACAGGCACTCGAGAAGGCCAGTCAGGTGCCTGCCGTCTTTATCAGCCTGACAGGCGAACGCGCCCGCCGTGAAGCCGAAGCCGCCGCCGCCCGTTGGCGCGCCGGCCAGCCATTGAGCATGTTCGATGGCGTGCCGTTGGCCTGGAAGGACTTGTTTGATGTGGCCGGCAGCGTCACCACGGCGGGCGCCGCCTACCGCCGCAACGCGCCCGCCGCCTTGCTCGATGCCCCCACTGTCGGCCTGTTGTGCCGCGCCGGGATGGTCAGCGTCGGCAAGACCAACCTCAGCGAACTGGCCTATTCCGGCTTGGGGTTGAACCCGCATTTCGGCACGCCGCACAATCCCCATGGCACTGACCAACCGCGTATTCCGGGCGGTTCGTCGTCCGGCTCGGCGGTCGCCGTCGCTGCCGGCATCGTGCCTATCGCCATGGGCACCGACACGGCCGGTTCCATCCGTATCCCGTCGGCGTTCAATGGCCTGGTGGGTTACCGCAGCAGCAGCCGACGCTACAGCCGCGACGGGGTTTTCCCCCTGGCCCACACCCTCGACAGCCTTGGCCCGTTGACCCGCAGCGTGCGCGATGCACTGGCCATCGACGACCTGTTGCATGGCCGCACTCAAACCCACACGGCCCGCAGCCTCAAGGGCCAGCGCTTTGTGTTGGCGCAACAGGACGTTGAACCCGCTGTGCGCAACAACTTGCTGCGCGCGGTGGAGCAACTCAAGGCACAGGGCGCGCTGGTCGAAGAACGCGAATGCCCGACGTTCCAGGCGACCCTGGACCTGATCAAACACCACGGTTGGCTCGGCGCCTTTGAAGCCTTCGCCCTGCACGAAGCGCTGCTCGACAGCCCCGACGCCGAGCTGCTCGACCCGCGCGTGCGCCGCCGCCTCGAGACTGCGCGTTCACTGCCAGCCAGCCAACTCATCCACCTGACCGATGCGCGTCGCCGCCTGCAACAGCAACTGGTCGACGACCTCGACGGCGCCATCCTCATTACCCCCACCGTCGCCCACGTCGCGCCCCCATTGGCGCCTCTGGCAGGCGACGACGACCTGTTCGTCAACACCAACCTCGCCACCCTGCGCCTGACCATGCCCGGCAGTCTGCTCGACATGCCCGGCGTAAACCTGCCCAGCGGCCGCGATGCCCAGGGCCTGCCCACCGGGTTGCTGCTCAGCGCCCCGACGGGGGAAGACGCACGCCTGCTGCGCGCAGCGTTGTCCGTCGAAACCGTACTTAACGTTTAAGGAGACACACCATGGCTAAAGATATCCTCTGTGCATTTGGCGTCGACGTTGACGCCGTCGCCGGCTGGCTCGGTTCCTACGGCGGCGAAGATTCGCCGGACGACATCTCCCGTGGCCTGTTCGCCGGTGAAATCGGCGCGCCACGCCTGCTCAAGTTGTTCGAACGCTACGGCCTGCGCACCACCTGGTTTATCCCCGGCCACTCGATGGAAACCTTCCCCGAGCAGATGAAGGCCGTGGCCGACGCCGGTCACGAAATTGGTGTGCACGGCTACAGCCACGAAAACCCCATCGCCATGACCGCCGAGCAGGAAGAAATCGTCCTGGATAAATCCATCGAGCTGATCACCCAGGTCACCGGCAAACGCCCGACGGGTTACGTGGCGCCGTGGTGGGAGTTCAGCAAGGTCACCAACGAACTGCTGCTGAAAAAGGGCATCAAGTACGACCACAGCCTGATGCACAACGACTTCCACCCCTACTACGTGCGCAAGGGCGATAGCTGGACCAAGATCGACTACAGCCAGCACCCCGACACCTGGATGAAACCCCTGGTGCGTGGCGAAGAAACTGACCTGGTGGAGATCCCGGCCAACTGGTACCTCGACGACCTGCCGCCGATGATGTTCATCAAGAAAGCCCCCAATAGCCATGGCTTCGTCAACCCGCGTCACCTCGAAGAAATGTGGCGAGACCAGTTCGACTGGGTCTACCGCGAACACGAACACGCGGTGTTCACCATGACCATCCACCCCGACGTCTCCGGCCGCCCGCAAGTGCTGCTGATGCTGGAGCGCCTGATCGAACACATCCAGAGCCATGCCGGCGTGCGCTTCGTCACCTTCGACGAAATCGCCGACGACTTCATCCGCCGCCAACCCCGTACCTGACCCTTAAAACACAGCCCCCCTGAGGCGCGACCCATGTCCATCTACAACAAGCTTGACCTGACTGGTTGGAAACCCCGGCAACTGACGTCCAAGGAGGTGCGTTTCGCCACTTGGATCGCGTTTTTCGCCTGGGTGTTTGCGGTGTATGACTTCATCCTCTTCGGCACCTTGCTGCCGGAGATTGGCCGGCACTTTGGCTGGGGTGAAGTGGAGCAAGCTGAAATCGCGACCTGGGTGGCGGTGGGTACGGCGGTGGTCGCCTTTGCCATTGGCCCCGTCGTCGATAAATTGGGGCGGCGCAAAGGCATTATTTTCACCGTGGCCGGTTCCGCGCTGTGCTCGGCGCTGACGGCGATAGGTGGCGCGTGGGGCAAGTCGCCGCTGATCTTGATCCGTTCGCTGGGCGGCCTGGGCTACGCCGAGGAAACCGTCAACGCCACTTACTTGAGCGAGCTGTACGGCGCCTCGGAAGACCCGCGCCTGACCAAGCGCCGTGGGTTTATCTACAGCCTGGTGCAGGGTGGCTGGCCGGTCGGTGCGTTGATCGCTGCCGGGTTGACCGCGCTGTTGCTGCCGATCATCGGCTGGCAGGGGTGCTTCATCTTTGCCGCCATCCCGGCAGTGGTGATTGCGATCATGGCGCGCAAGCTCAAGGAGAGCCCGCAGTTCCAGATCCACCAGCGCATCAGCGAGCTGCGTAAAAGCGGCGCGGTGAAGGAAGCGCAGAACGTCGCCGTGACCTACGGCGTGGACTACGACGAACACAGCAAGGCCGGCCTGAAAGCGGCATTCCGTGGCCCGGCGCGGCGCGCCACCCTGGTGATCGGCGCGGCACTGTTGCTCAACTGGGCCGCGATCCAAGTATTCAGCGTGCTGGGGACTTCGGTGATCGTCAGCGTGCACCACATCTCGTTCGAAAACTCGCTGATCATCCTCGTGCTGTCGAACCTGGTGGGTTACTGCGGTTACCTCAGCCACGGTTGGATGGGCGACAAGATCGGCCGCCGCAACGTGATCGGCCTGGGCTGGATGCTCGGCGGCCTGTCGTTCGCCGGGATGCTGTTTGGCCCCAGCAATATGCCGATGGTGGTCGGGCTGTACAGCCTGGGCCTGTTCTTCCTGATCGGGCCGTACTCGGCGGCGCTGTTCTTTATCAGCGAAAGCTTCCCCACCAGCATCCGCGCCACCGGCGGCGCGATCATCCATGCCATGGGCCCCATTGGTGCGGTGGTCGCAGGCTTTGGTGCGACCCAAGTGTTGTCCGCCGGCAGCGACTGGCAGACCGCCGCGCTGTGGTTCGGCGCGCTGCCGTGCTTCCTGTCTGGCGCGTTGATGTTTGCAGCACGCCATGTGCGTCCGGAAACCGTTCAGTAAGGAGTGATCGATGAGCCGTAAAGTTGCGTTGATTACCGGTGCCGCCAGTGGCATCGGCCAAGCCCTCGCCGTGGCCTATGCCCGTGTTGGCGTGGCGGTGGTGGGCGGGTATTTCCCGGCCGATCCCCATGACCCGCACGCCACCGTCAGCCGGGTGGAAGAAGCCGGCGGCGAATGCCTGATGCTGCCGTTGGACGTGGGCAACACCGCCTCGGTGGACGCCCTGGCCGAACAAGCTATTCAGCATTTTGGCCGGCTGGATTACGCAGTGGCCAACGCCGGTTTGCTGCGCCGCGCACCCTTGCTGGAGATGACCGACGCGCTGTGGGATGAGATGCTCAATGTCGACCTCACGGGGGTGATGCGCACCTTCCGCGCGGCGACCCGACACATGAGCGAAGGCGGTGCGCTGGTGGCAATTTCATCGATTGCCGGTGGTGTGTATGGCTGGCAGGAACACAGCCATTACGCGGCGGCCAAGGCGGGTGTACCGGGGTTGTGCCGGTCGCTGGCGGTGGAGTTGGCGCCACTGGGGATTCGTTGCAATGCGGTGATCCCGGGGTTGATCGAGACGCCACAGTCGCTGGATGCAAAGAACTCCCTGGGCCCGGAAGGCTTGGCGAGAGCGGCGCGGGCTATCCCCTTGGGCCGGGTAGGGCGGGCGGATGAAGTGGCGTCGCTGGTGCAGTTCCTGACCAGTGAGGCATCGAGCTATTTGACTGGACAGAGCATCGTCATCGACGGCGGCCTGACCGTACGCTGGCCGGACTAACGGGTGTACTTGATCCAAATGTGGGAGCGGGCTTGCTCGCGAAAGCGTTGGGTCAGATAAATCTATTGTGACTGACCCACCTCATTCGCGAGCAAGCCCGCTCCCACATTGGACCTGTTTGATTCAGGAGAATTTACATGTCTCAACTCGTTAATCGCCGCGCCGTGATCACCGGCGCCGGCAGCGGCATCGGTGCCGCCATCGCCTGCGCCTACGCCGCAGCAGGCGCGCGCCTGCTGCTGGCCGACCGCAACGCGGCCAGCCTCGCCGAAACCGCGATCACCTGCCGCAACCTTGGCGCCGAGGTCGTCGAATGCCTGGCCGATGTGGGCACCGTCGAGGGCGCCCAGGCCAGTGTCGACCGCTGCGTCGAGCAGTTCGGCGGCATCGATATCCTCGTCAACAATGCCGGCATGCTCACCCAGGCGCGCTGCGTCGACCTGTCCATTGAAATGTGGAATGACATGCTGCGAGTCGACCTCACCAGCGTCTTTGTCGCCAGCCAGCGTGCCTTGCCGCATATGCTCGCGCAGCGCTGGGGGCGGATCATCAACGTCGCTTCGCAGTTGGGTATCAAGGGCGGTGCCGAACTCACCCATTACGCCGCCGCCAAGGCCGGGGTGATCGGTTTCACCAAGTCCCTGGCCCTCGAAGTGGCCAAGGACAACGTGCTGGTCAATGCTATTGCCCCAGGCCCTATCGAGACGCCGTTGGTAGGCGGTATCAGCGACGACTGGAAACGCGCCAAGGCCAAGGAGCTGCCCCTGGGCCGTTTCGGCCTGGCGGACGAAGTCGCGCCCACCGCCGTGCTGCTGGCCAGCGAGCCGGGGGGCAACCTGTTTGTCGGCCAGACCCTGGGCCCGAACTCCGGCGACGTCATGCCATGAGTGAGGTGTAGCCATGTGCGGACTCTGCGGATTGCTTGGCGAGGACTTGCACTGGAGCGACCCCCTGGGCGACGAACTGCCCCGACGCCGCGAACGCCTGCGCCGGATCGCGGCGATCAACCAGGTGCTGGCGGTGTTCCGGCTCAAGGTCGAAGACTTCCAGGGTGCGTCCTACCTGCTGTTGGGCGCCACCGGTAAACAGGCATTGGCCAACGGCCTGGATCAACTCTGGCAGGCCGCCGAGATCATGCTCGGTCGTCCGCTGGACCCCCTCGACCCCCACTTGCTGGATCACCTGGACTTGTAGGAGCCCGGCTTGCCGGCGATGGCATTCTGAAGGACGCCATCGCCGGCAAGCCGGGCTCCTACAGGGGCATCATTGAGGTAGTAGACAATGAGCATGGCTCTGAATGTGATCACCGGCTTCCTCGGCAGCGGCAAAACCACTTTGCTCAAGCGCCTGCTGCAAGGCGAAAGCCTGGGCGACACTGCGTTGCTGATCAATGAATTCGGTGATGTCGGCATCGACCACCTGCTGGTGGAAGAAGTGGCGCCGGACACCGTGCTGCTGCCCAGCGGTTGCGTGTGCTGTTCGATCCGTGGCGAGTTGAAAGACGCGCTTCTGGGGCTGTTGCAACGCCGTGAGCGCGGTGAAATCCCGGCCTTCAAACGGGTGATCCTGGAAACCACCGGTCTGGCCGATCCGGCGCCGATCCTCGCTACCCTGAACAACGACGTGCAACTGCGCGGGCGTTTCCATATCGGCCTGGTGATCACCCTGGTCGACGCCAGCCACGCCACCCTTCAAGAACGCCTGCACCCCGAATGGCTGGCCCAGGTGGCTGCGGCGGACCGCTTGCTGCTGAGCAAGACTGATCTGGCGGGTGACTGCGCTGCACTGCGCGCACATCTGCAAGCGCTCAATGCCGGCACGCCGATCCTCGATACCCATGACATCCACAGCGGCGACCAACTGCTGCTGGGCGAAGGCCTGCGCAGTGCCGAACCCGCCATGGAAGTCAGCCGCTGGCAGCTGCATCAAACCACCACGGCCACCCACGGTGCTGCGCAAGTGTGCAGCCTGACGTTTGACCAGCCGCTGGATTGGGTGGGGTTCGGGGTGTGGTTGTCGATGCTGTTAAGATGCCACGGCGAACGAATCCTTCGTGTCAAAGGGCTGCTCAACGTGAACGCCAGTAACGCCCCTATCGTCATTCATGGTGTGCAGCATTGCCTGCATGCGCCGGTCCATTTGCCGGCGTGGCCGGGCAGTGACCGCCAATCGCGCCTGGTGTTTATCCTGCGCGGCCTCGACCCCGCACTGTTGCGGCGGTCCTTCGAGGTGTTCTCACGGCGGTTCGCAGCATGATCACTCTTCGCGTCCTCGGCACCTCCGTCACCCTGCTCGAATGCCTGCGTGTACGCGCCGAACAGGAGCTGGGCATTCGCCTCGTGTACCAGGTGCACGACGTCGAGCAGGCCCAGCGTATCGCGGTGATGCAGCCCGAGAGCTATGACCTGTACGACCAGTGGTTTCATAACGTTGACTTCGTGTGGCCGGCTCGGGCGATCCAGCCCATCGACACGCGGCGCATCGCGCTGTGGCACGAAATCAATGACCTGCCCAAGCGCGGGCGCCTGTCGGCCGACGACCGCCTGGGCAGCGGCAGCGTGCCCAGCGAGCGACTGTTCGTGCAGCACGATGGCAGCCTCGGCAGCACGGTCACCGAGCGCATCAGCATGCTGCCCCTGACCCACAACGCCGACAGCTTCGCCTATCGCCCCGAGCGCCTGCCCGAAGGTTTTTGCCACGGCAACGAAAGCTGGGGCTGGCTGCTCGACCCCGCGTGGCGTGCGCGCACCGCCTTGCAGAGCGACGCCGCCATCGGCGCCCTGGATGCCGCGCTGGCGGTGCAGGGTGCTGGGCTGGCCAGCTTCAGGGACATCGGCAACATGAGCATCGAAGAGATCGATGTACTCGCTGACATCCTGGTGCGTAAACAGAAAGAAGGGCACTTCGCAGCGTTCTGGTCCGATGATGAAGAGGCGGCGCAGTTGATGCTGAGCCCGAGTATCGATATCCAGAGCCTGTGGTCACCGACCTTGATGCGCCTGCATCGCGCCGGGGTGAAATACCGCCTGGCGGTGCCGCGCGAGGGCTATCGGGCGTGGTTTGGTGGGTTGTCGTTGTCGCGGCATGCTAAGGGGCCGGTGCTGGATGCGGCCTATGCGTATCTGAATTGGTGGCTGTCCGGTTGGCCGGGGGCGGTGATGGCGCGGCAGGGGTATTACATTGGCAACCCGGCGCGTAGCCGAGACCACCTGAGCAGTGCGGAGTGGGATTACTGGTACGCGGGCAAGCCGGCGCGGGAGGAGTTGTTGGGCAGTGATGGGTTGCCGTTGATTGATGTGGGAGAAGTGCGGGATGGGGGGTCTTATGAGCAGCGTATGGGGCATATTGCGGTGTGGAATTCGGTGATGGATGAGCATAATTATTTGGTGCGGCGGTGGGGGGATTTCATGCGGGCTCGCTGTGTTTGATTGAGTACATTCCGTTGCTGCGTTCGGCCGCCTAAGATCAAAATCAAAAGCAAACGCGGCGGCCTTGTAGCCGACCGATATTGAACGCCGATCTCGGCCAACGTGTAGGAGCCGGCTGCCGGCGATGGCATCACCTGGGTGGGCCTGATGTACCGAATCGCCGGCATCGCTGGCGAGCCAGCTCTAACACCTACCTGCTTTTGATCCAACCATCCACCAAGCCAACCCTCTGTCGCCAAAAAACCACCACCAAATTCCCCGGTTTTATTGGGTGCACTTAACCCCACTCCCAGCTAATCTCCTCAAACCCAATACTCCATTAAAATTGATGTTTTTTTGACGCCAGGTCAGCTGTCGCAAGGAATGCACATGACAAAAGGACGCAGTGGCAGAGAGAGGCGAACGCCGCCAGAGGGCACTGCAATGAGGTGGCGCCACACGTTCCAAACCCGTATCGCGGGGGTGCTCGCGCTGTTGCTGCTGGTCGTCGTCGCCGCCACCTATTTCGCCGTCAAGACCGCCACCTCCCGCGCCGTTGAAAACCAGGCGCAATTCCAACTCAAAACCGGCAGCCAAGTGTTCGAACGCCTGCTCGACCTGCGCGGACGTCGCCTGCAATACGGCCTGGACTGGCTGACCGCCGACCTCCCCTTCAAACAGGCCGTGGTCGAAGGCAAGACCGTGCCGATCCTCGCCGCCCTGCGTCGCCATGGCACGGGTATCCGCTCCAGCGAAGTGTTTGTACTGGGCCTGGATGGCAAGGTCATGGTCAGCACCTTGCCCATCCTCACGCGCGGTCAGTTCTTCCCCTACGACGATGCCCTGCGCCACGCGCGGCGCACGGGGTTGCAAATGCTGATCGTGGCCATGGACGGGCGCCCCTATCTGCTGGTGCAAGACGAAGTGCTCAACCCGCTGCCCATCGCCCGTGTCGTCATGGGCTTTCCCATGGACAAACTGTTCGCCAATGAACTGCGCTCCATGAGCAACCTGGAGGTGTCGTTCCTCAGCGTGCAAAACGGCAAGCCCGGCCCGCTGTTCAGTACACAGCCGGATGCCTACCAGGCCGCCACGCTCGGCCTGTTGCGCGAAGGGCACGTCGACCCCGAACCAAAGATCCACCTGTTCTATGGCCAACGTGTGCTCAGCCGGGTGTTGCCGCTGGCCAATACCGGCGATGGCGATGATGTGCGGGTGCTGCTGCAAAGTCCGCTTGATCACGCCCTGGAATCCTTCGCGCCGCTGGACCGGCAGTTCCTCGGGATCGCCCTGGCGGTGCTGCTGGTGTCGCTGGCCGGTGCGTTGTTCCTGGCGCGGCGGGTGTCGCGCCCGCTCAATGCCCTGGTGCAGGCGGCCGAGCGTATTGGTGCCGGCGACTACCGCACGCCGGTGCGGGTGCGCAGCCATGATGAGTTCGGGCTGCTGGCCCGCGCGTTCAACGCCATGCAAAGCGGCATCGCCGTGCGCGAGCGGCAATTGGCCCACAACGCGCTGCACGACCCGCTCACCGGCCTGCCCAATCGTGCCCTGGCCATGGAGCGCCTGGGCAGTGCGATCAGTGCGCGGCGGCCGGTGGTGTTGCTGTACCTGGGGATCGAGAATTACCGGGTGATCAACGAAGGTTTTGGCCCCCAGGGCGTGGAAGAAATGTTGCGCGAAGCCAGTCGCTGCTTGTCGATGAGCCTGTTGGCCAGCGACACGGCGGCGCGCATCACCGGCAGCGAGTTCCTGTTGTTGCTGGAGAACACCGAGATCGACCGCGCCGTGGCCCGCGCCGACCGCCTCTACGCACTGCTCACCGAGCCCCAGCGCATCGGCAATGATGAACTGCGCCACGAAGTCAGCATCGGCATCGCTGCTTACCCCGCCGACGGTCAACAGGTGGAAGAGTTGATCAGCCGCGCAGCCATCGCCCGGCATGACGCCGCGAGCCTGCCGGGGCATTTGCAGATCTACCAGCAGGACCGCGACCTCGCCCATCAACGCCAGATCACGCTTATCCGTGACTTGCGGCGTGCCGCCATCGAGGGCGAGTTGTTCCTGTGCTACCAGCCCAAACTCGACCTCAAGCACGGCCATGTCCGCCAGGCCGAAGCCCTGTTGCGCTGGCAGCACCCGACCCTGGGCCAGGTGTCGCCGGCCGAATTCATCCCGCTGGCCGAACGCACCGGCAGCATGAGCAGCCTGACCCTGTGGGTGATCGAGGAAGCCATCCGCCAGATCGCCGAGTGGGCGCAGCGCGGCATGCTGATCCAGCTGTCGGTGAATATCTCGGTGGACGACCTGGCCGATGATGACCTGGCGATCCGCGTCACCGCGCTGTTGATGCAGTATCAGGTGGAGGCCGAGCAACTGATCTTCGAGATCACCGAAAGCGCCATCATGCACAACCCGCAACAGGCGCTCAGCGTGCTGGAGCAACTGCGCGACTGTGGCATCAGCCTGTCGGTGGATGACTTCGGCACCGGCTATTCCTCGCTCGCGCAATTGCAGCGTTTGCCGGTGCAGGAGTTGAAGATCGATCAGTCTTTCGTGCGTAACCTCAACAGCACCAGCAGTGACGGGGTGATCGTGCGTTCCACGATTGAGATGAGCCACAACCTGGGGCTCAAGGTGGTGGCCGAAGGCGTCGAATTTGCCCCCAGCCTCAAGCTGCTCAAACAGTGGAATTGCGACACCGCCCAGGGCTACCTCATCAGCCGGCCGTTGAATGCGATGGCGTTCGAAATGTGGATGCGCCGCGAACACTCCCCCGTCTAACCCCCTCACTGGTAGGAGCCGGCTTGCCGGCGATAGCGGCCTTGAGTGTTGCGGTGAGTGTTTGGACGCCATCGCCGGCAAGCCGGCTCCTACGGGTATGAAAAAGGCGGCTACCTGTGAGGGTAGCCGCCTTTGTTTTGCTGCCAGTCGATCTTAATCCGGCAGTTTGAACGCCATCACGTAGTCACCCTGTTTGGTACCCAGGGAACCGTGACCGCCGGCCATGACCAGCACGTACTGCTTGCCGTCCTTGCCGGTGTAGGTCATCGGGGTGGTTTGCGCGCCTGCAGGCAGGCGGCCTTCCCACAGTTGCTTGCCGTTTTTCACGTCGTAGGCACGCAGGTACTGGTCGAGAGTACCGCTGAGGAACGACACGCCACCGGCGGTGGTGAAGGTGCCGCCCAGGCTAGGCACGCCCATGGTCAGTGGGATTGGAACCGGCGAGCTGTCACGCACGGTGCCGTTCTTGTGCATCCAGAGGGTCTTGTGGGTGGTCAGGTCGACCGCCGCCACGTAACCCCACGCCGGTGCCTGGCACGGCAGGCCCATTGGCGACAGCATGGCTTCGAGGATCACACCGTACGGCGCGCCTTTGTTCGGCTGCACGCCTTCGGTTTCGCTGACGCGTGGACCTTGCTTGGCGATGTCGGCGGCCGGGATCAGTTTCGATTTGAACGCCATGTAGCTTGGGTTCACGAAGGCAATCTGGCGAACCGGGTCGACGGAAATGCCGCCCCAGTCGAACACGCCGAAGTTGCCTGGGTAAACGATCGAGCCTTGCAGCGAAGGCGGGGTGAAAGCACCGTCGTAGCGCATGGATTTGAAATCAATCCGGCACAGCATCTGGTCGAACGGCGTCACGCCCCACATGTCGCGCTCTTTGAGCGGCGGCGGCATGAAGTTCAGGTCGGACTTCGGTTGGGTCGGCGACGTGTGGTCGCCAGCGACTGCACCTTGCGGCACCGCCACTTCGTGGATCGGCACCACGGGTTGGCCGGTGGCACGGTCCAGCACGTAGATGCTGCCTTGCTTGGTCGACGCCATGACCGCTTGCTTCACGCCCTCAGCGGTCTTGATGTCGATCAGCGAAGGCTGGCCGCCCACGTCCATGTCCCACAGGTCATGGTGGGTGAACTGGAAGGTCCACTTCACATGGCCGCTGTCGATGTCCAGGGCGGTCAGGCCGGCGCTGTATTTTTCCGAGTCTTCGGTACGGTCGCCGCCGTATTGGTCGGGCATCTGGTTGCCCATCGGCAGGTACAGCATGCCGAGTTTTTCATCCACGGCGAACATGGACCACATGTTTGGCGAGTTGCGGGTGTAGGTCTTGCCCTCGGCCAACGGGGTGGTGTCGTCCGGGTTGCCGCTGTCCCAGTTCCACACCAGCTTGCCGGTGTGCACGTCGAACGCGCGGATTACGCCGCTTGGCTCGTCGGTGGACACGTTGTCGGTGACGTGGCCGCCGATGACCACCAGGTTTTTGGTTACGGCCGGTGGCGACGTGGAGTAGTAACCGCCTGGGGCGAAGCTACCGATATTGGCACGCAGGTCGACTTGGCCTTTGTCACCGAAGTCTTCACACATCTTGCCGGTGTCGGCGTTGAGGGCGATCAGACGGGTGTCGGCAGTCGGTACGAAAATACGTTTCGGGCAGGCATTCGGTGCAGCGGCGGGGCTGGCGCTGCCGGTCGGGCTCTGCTCGGAAGCGTAGGCCGCGTCATCGTGATACGACACGCCACGGCAGGTCATGTGTGCCCAACCCTTGAAGTTCTCGGCACCCTGGCTGCTGATCTTCGGATCGAAGCGCCAGATTTCCTTGCCGGTGTCCGGGTCCAGCGCAATCACTTGGCTGTGCGGCGTGCACACGTAGAGCATGCCGTTGACTTTCAGCGGGGTGTTTTCTGCGGTGGTCTCACCTGGGTCGTTCGGGCCAGGGATGTCACCGGTACGGAAGGTCCACGCCGGAACCAGCTTGTGGGCATTTTCCGGGGTGATCTGTGCCAGCGGCGAGTAGCGATCACCAAAGGCCGAACGGCCGTAGGAGTTCCAGTCGCCATCGGCCTGGGACGGTGCAGCACTGGCCATGCCGGGTACCGCGTCGCGGTCCAGTTGGCCTTTGATCTCACCCGGGTTGGTGAATTGGCTGGCAACGGCGGCAGCACCGGCGAGCACCACGGCCACGCTCAGCGCGCCAGTGCCCAGCGGGGCCGGCTGGCCACGCAGCAACGGACGGCGGAACCACGGGAGCAACATGACGATGCCCAGGGCGAACAGCAGTGCCAGGCGCGGCACCAACTGCCACCAGTCCAGGCCGACTTCCCACAAAGCCCACACCGTACTGGCGAACAGTACCAGTGCGTACAGGCCGAGTGCGGCGCGGCGGGTGGCCAGCAGCAGGATGCCGGTCAGGGTGATGCCGATACCGGCCAGCAGGTAGTACAGCGACCCGCCGAGCATCGTCAGCTTGATACCCCCGGCCAGCAAGGCCAGGCCCATGATCAGCAGCAAGACTCCGAGCAGCCTGGGCAGCAGGCGGCTTGGCGTTGAGGCACCGTCAGTGCTCATAGTTGTGTTTCTCCGTTACGTTGGAATTATGTAACCCCGTGCTTCACTGTAGATGACGATTCGGCGCGGGCTTGGTTCAGCGTTAATTCGGTTTTTCTGGGGATAGCAGGGTTATCCACAGGCGGGCGAGTTATCCCCACGCGCAGGTTGATGTCAGACAGCGCTGTCTTTGAAAAGGGGAGAATTCGGCAAGATGGGGTCGACCGCAGACGTGAAACGTTTCAGTTTGTTGCGGCAAGGATAAAGTGCAGGCGCGCCAAGAGAAAGCGCAAATCGCAAGATGCATCATTTCCGATTTGGTAACAGTGACAGAACGTCGCTGCAAAGGGCACTGCAAAACCTGTAGAGCCGGCTTGCCAGCGATGGCGATTTCAAGGACGCCATCGCCGGCAAGCCGGCTCCTACAGGTTAGAGTTGCGGTGGTCTTAAAAGGTGGTTCGAACGCCGAACTGCACACTTCTACCCGGTGCCGGCGCAATGTCACGCAGGATCGAGCTGGCATAGCGCACCGTCTGGTTGGTGAGGTTTTCGCCGTTCACAAATGCCAGCCATTGGCTGCCACCGACATTGAACCGATACCCCGCGCTTGCCCCCAGGGTGGTGTAGCCGTCGGTGCCGCTTTCGTTATCCGGCACACGTCCTTGCCCAGCGGCATGTTCCACATCAATGCGCGCCTGCCAGCGATCCAGCTCCCACAGCAAGCCGCTGTTCAAACGCAGCGGTGCAATGCGCGGCAGGGCTTCGCCGGTGTCGAGGTTGGTGGCGCGGGTGTAGTCACCCGACAGCTCCAGGGCGAACTTGCCATAGTCGCCTTCACCCAGCTTCCAGTGGTCCTGGGCTTCGAAGCCGGCGAAACGGGCACGCACGCCGGAGTATTCGTACTCAGGGATGCCAGCGGCGTCCTCTTCACCTTCGTCGTTCAAGGTACGACCGGTGCCCAGCAAGCCGATGTAATTGGAGAAGCGGCTGTAGAACACACCGAAGCTGCCCTTGTGGGTGCCATTGTCAAAGCGCAGGGCCAGGTCGCTGGACACGGCTTTTTCTTTCTTCAAGTTGGCGTTGCCCAGTTCATAGGTGCCGGTGGCGACGTGGGCACCGTTGGCATACAGCTCGTAGAAGGTCGGCGCGCGCTCGGTGTAGCCCAGGGTCGCGGCCAGGGACCAGATGGGCGTGAGGGTGTAGACCGCCCCCGACGATAGGCTGCCGGCGGTGAAATCGTTGGATTTGTCCGCACCGGCAAAACGCGCGCTGCCCTTGGCGTCCGGGTCCACGCTGGTGTGCTCCACCCGCCCGCCGAGGCTGAGTTTCAGGCGCTCGGTGGCCTGCATCTCTTCGAGGATAAACAGCGCGCCGGCGTTAGTGTCGGTCTGTGGCACGAAAGCTTCTTCACCAAGGGCCGAGAACTCGTTGCGGGTCACCTGGGCACCGACCACGCCATCGAATGGGCCGATCGGCTGGTGACGGGCTTCAACGCGGGCTTCGTAGCCTTTGTTCTTGAAGATCGTGCCGGTTTCGCCACCTTCGATTTCGCGGTGTTCGTAGTCGGTGTAGCCGGCATCGAGTTTCACCGAGGTGAACGGGCCTTGCAGGTTGCGGATCTCGGACGCAAACGCGTAGTGATCCTGCTTCATGCGGATGCGTACGTCCTGCTCGGCGGGCGAGCCGTAATTGGCGTCGTAATTGCTGTAGGACAGCCCAGCGTAACCGTCGTCCCAGGTGTAGGAGCCACCCACGGCGCCGCCGTCCTGGCGCCCGTCGCTATTGCCCAGGCGGCCGTTTTTGCCGGGTGCGTCTTCGGTTTCCGGGGCGTGGCGGCTGCGGGCCTGGCCGGGGATTTTCAGGTCATTGAATGCCCGCGCGTTGGCGTCCAGGTGCAAGGCAAAGGTGCCGTTGCCGGCTTCCAGCTTGCCGGCGCTGCTGCGTGTGGTGTCGGCGCCGCCGTAGCGCAGTTCACCGGCACCGTGGATGCCTTCGATGGCTTCGGTGGGGATGCGATTGTCAAAGGTGTTGACCACGCCGCCAATGGCGCTGCCGCCATACAGCAGGGCGGCGGGGCCGCGCACGATTTCGATGCGGTCAACGTTGACCGGGTCCAGCGGCACCGCATGGTCGTAGGACAGTGACGACGCATCCAGCGCACCCACGCCGTTGCGCAGGATGCGAATACGGTCGCCATCCTGGCCCCGGATGATCGGCCGGCTGGCGCCAGGGCCGAAGTACGACGACGACACGCCAGGTTGCTTGTTCAGGGTTTCGCCGAGGCTGCCTTTTTGTTGCAGGGTCAGGTCATCGCCTTCGAGCACGGTGGTGGGCGAGGCGAGTTGTTCGCTGCCCAGCGGGTTGCCGGTGATGACTTGGGGTTGCAGTTCAAGGGCGTGGGCTTCGGAGCAGATCAGCAGGGCGGCAGCGAGCGGGGACAGGCGCCACAGAGAAGAGAGGGACATCGGACATTCCTTGGCAGATCGGGCAAAGAGAGTGGTTAACTATAGTTACAATATAACATCTCTTTTTCACTGGGAACGGGAACTTTTTATAACTCGGCAGGCGGGTGATAAGGTGTGCACCTTCGTGACCCATTTTTGATAGGCCCGGCATGACCGCGACAAGCAACGACCCCCTCCACGGCGTGACCCTGCAACACGTCCTCACCACGCTGGTGGCGCACTACGAATGGGAAGGCCTGGCCGAGCGCATTGATATCCGCTGCTTCAAGAGCGACCCGAGCATCAAGTCGAGCCTGACCTTTTTGCGCAAAACCCCGTGGGCGCGGGAGAAAGTCGAAGGCTTGTACGTGAAGCTGATGCGCACCAAACGCCCGCTGGATTGATCCCATGAAGCGGTTTGTTACGGCGGCAGCGTTGGCCGGTTGGGTGGGCTTGGCGATCCAGCAATACCTGATTTTCTATTCGCGCTGGTCGACCGGCGCCAGCCTGCTCGGCGGGCTGATCAACTTTTTCAGTTTCTTCACTGTGCTCACCAACACCCTGGCGGTGGTGGTGCTGAGTTATGCGCTGGTCGAGCGCGAATCAGCGGCAAAGCGGTTTTTCCTGGCGCCCTCGATCAGCAGTGGGATTGCCGCGAGCATCGTCGTGGTGAGCCTGGCCTACAACCTGCTGCTACGGCATTTATGGACGCCCACGGGTTTTCAGTTCATCGCGGATGAGTTGCTGCACGACGTGATGCCGGTGCTGTTCTTGATCTACTGGTGGCGGTGTGTGCCCAAGGGCAGTTTGCGGCTCAAGCACATTGGTGCGTGGGTGATCTACCCACTGGTGTACTTCGCCTATGCCCTGCTGCGCGGCGACTTGCTCGGGCAGTATCAGTACCCGTTCATAGACGTGAGCACCCTGGGTTATCCACAAGTGTTCGTGAATGCCGGGGGGATTCTGGCGGGGTTTGTCTTGATCGCGCTGGCGGTGGTGGGGCTGGACCGGTACCTCGAGCGGACACGGTAAAACCGTAGGAGCCGGCTTGCCGGCGATAGCGCGGTGTCAGGCATATCTTTGCTGATCAATACACCGCTATCGCCGGCAAGCCGGCTCCTACAAGGTCTGGATTAGGCTTGCCAGTAACCGACGGCCTTGAGGAATTCCTCGTTGACCTTATGGGTGTCCAGCAACACACGGCGCACCTGGCGCGACAGTTTGCTTTCCGTCGCCACAAAGCTGTACAGCGAACCGCCCGGCAGGGTCAGGTTTTGCACGGTTTCGAGCAAGTCATCCTTGCCGCGCACCACCCATTTCACTTGCACATCGGCGGCACTTTTGAGGGCTTGCTGTTCTGCTGCGTCGGCGATTTCTATCACCGCCAGCACGGTGCGCCCGGCGGGTAATTCTTCCAGGCGGCGGGCGATGGCCGGGATCGCCGTTTCATCACCGATCAGCAAGTAGCTGTCGAAGATATCCGGCACGATCATCGAGCCCCGTGGCCCGCCGATATACAGGTGCTGGCCGACCTGCACCTGCTCGGCCCAGGTCGACGCAGGGCCATCGCCGTGCAGCACGAAGTCGATATCCAGCTCGCCGATGCTCAGGTCGAAACGTCGAGGCGTGTAGTCGCGCATGGCCGGTTGTGGGCCGTCGCCCTTGATGGTGAAGGTCGGGCTTTCCAGCGCGGCCTGTTCAGCCGCGTTCTGCGGGAACAGCAGCTTGATATGGTCATCGCTGCCCAGGCTGACAAACCCTGCCAGTTCCGGCCCGCCCAGGGTGATGCGGCGCATGCGCGGGGTGATGTCCACCACCCGCAGCACTTGCAGGCGGCGGCGTTTGATTTCGTGGGTAACGCGATGGATGGCTTGAGTATTCATTGGGCTTTCCCGTCGGCAATGGCTTGGGCGGTGCTATTGAGCAGCGCCGCGACACGAACGATTTCTTCCGGGCTCCAGCGCCCGTGGTGCGAATGCAGGGCGTGGCGCAGGTTGTGCACCGCCTCGTGGATTTCCGGTGGGCGGTCCTGGCCGCGCAATGAGCGCTTGCTCACGTCGATGCGCACGCGGATGCCTTCGAGGGCAACCGCCTGTTCGCTTAAGAAGAGACGACCGGCGTCGGTGATTGTGTAGCGTTTTTTTCCACCTTCGGCGTCGCCGCTGATCAACTCACTCTCTTCGAGGAAGGTCAGGGTCGGGTAGATCACGCCGGGGCTGGGGGTGTAGGCGCCGTCGAACAGGCCTTCGATCTGGCGGATCAAGTCATAGCCGTGGCAGGGCTGCTCGGCGATCAACGCTGGCAGCAACAGTTTCAGGTCGCCTGGGGCAAATACCCGCGGGCCACGGCCGCCGCGCTCGCGGCCGGGCCGCTTGTCGAAGCCGTCGTGGCTGTGGGGAGGGTGGGGGTGGTGCTCTCTCATTGCTTCGCTCTCCGTCATGGTTAGATACAACGTAAGATATATCTTATGGCGTGAGCAAGCTTTTCTGACCAACGGCACGCTATGCGCGGTGACTACGGGCGTGGTCTGCGACGGAGGCTCTATAACGATTAGAGCAACTACTCAAGTTTATCTTTGGCGGTGTCCTACACAACTTTCAGCGGCATGTTATTACCGGAATTAAAGGGCGTGTAATACCATTCCCTCAGAGAACTTCGTCAATAAAACATTCTCATTTAATGAAAGTAGCCTGTTTCTTACGGATGTATTTTAAGTTTTGGCCACAGGCCATATTATTCCTATTAAGTTGATCGGCGACTGGCTACGCAATACAACGAATTCGCCTGCTTACTTGCCATTACAATCGCCGGATACTTGTCGGGCATTTGAGCGCGGACAACGGTTCGCCTCAATGCAAATAATTGGAAAGTGCTAACTCCCTACTTTCTGGTTATGACGCACTCTCGTGAATTATCAACAAGACAGGTATTAATCTATGTTCAAGAAAATTGCCGTAGCGGCACCGTTGGTTGCGGTCGCTCTGGGTTCTTCCATGGCCTTCGCTGCGGATGACGCGCGTACCGCCATCAACATCACCGCCAACATCCCGACCAAGCAGTTCCACGCACAGCCGCGTAACCCGGACTTCGGTAAGGACGAGGTCATGAGCTACAACCCAGTAAGCGGTGAACTGACCGGCCTGCGTGCAACCTTCGATGTGAAAAACACTGAAGGCTCGGTGCATGCCTATATCGAAGGTGGTCCAACGGCTGCCTCGCTCTACAACGGTAGCGACAGCATCGCGCTGACCAACACCTTCAATGGCATCGTGCTGACGGCCACCCCACAGGAAGTGGTCGACGATCCGCAATCCACCCCCGGCACCCAGGCCGACCTGGTCGTCACTCCCGCCAAGCCGCTGGACACCCAGAACGGCCTGTATACCGCCAGCTACACCGTGATTTTCGACGCCGTGCCACGTGCTCCGGCGCCTTAAGCACCTTCGTGTACACCACCGCCTTTGATCGCGACGATCAGGGGCGCCAGGTGTAAGGCCGGCCAGCCGTTCTGGCTGCCGGCCTCGTTTATTTCGTGCCAATTTTCAGCATTGACGAGTATTGCGCTCATGTTTTCGAAGACGTCGATTGCAGGCGTGCTGGCGCTCATGGTGAGCGCCAGCACGTTGGCCGCCACTGCGCCCGGTACAACGCCGGGAAGTTTGTTATCGCAGTCCAAGGGGTTGCCAAAAGATTTCGAAGAACACTTTTTCGATGTGCCGCTGGCCGTTCGGGTGGAACTTGATCAACAGTCACTGGGCGAAGCGATGATTGTGCTTGGCCGGGATGACCGTATTACCTTGCTGGAGTTTACCGATACCGGTGACAGTACCGTATCCGCTGCCGAGCGCGGCCGTTGGGAGCAACTATTACAACAGGGCATGCCCCTGGGTAATTGCGAGCGTAGTTGCCCCGCGCAGTTACTGGCGGTGCATTATAACTTGCAGGAATCCCTGGTCTCGATCCTCACGGAAAACGTGGAGCGCAGCGCCCAGCTCAAGCGTTATTACGACCAACCCGAGAGCGGCAGCCTGGGCTTGATCATCAACAACCAGCTTAATCTCAACGGTGGCCAGGACGAAAATGTCGGCGGCCGTTACGGCCTGGAAGCCAGTGCCAGCCTCGGCAACTGGACCCAGGCACTGAACCTGCAGGTCTCACGTTTTGGCGGGGATGACACGTCACTGCGCCATGCCGTGCATGAACTGTATACACAACGCGAAATGGAGGGGCGCTTCCTGCGGCTGGGCTATTTCATACCCGGCTCCAATGGCCTCACGCGGCAGGTCCGCTCCTTCGGCGCCAACCCCGACACAGCCGTAGGGATGATGTTCGGCAGCTCCGACAGCTTGCTGATCAACAACCCCAAGCCCAGCGTGTACCCGATCTACGTCACGGCCAGTCGCCAGGCCTCGGTGGAGATCTACCGCAATGGCCTGCTGATCAACAGCCAGCCGGTCGCTGCCGGCTTGCAGTCCATCGACACGCGGCCGCTGCCAGGCGGCATCTATGAAGTGGAAGTGCGCCTGGTCGAAGATGGGGTGGTGACCGCCACCACCCAGGAGTTGGTCTACAAGCCCAACAACTGGCGCAATGCCGACGAGCGCTGGCGCTACAGCACCTTTGTCGGGCGGGAAACCAAGTTGTTGAGCAATTGGGAAGAACAGTCCACCGGGTTCACCACCTACGGTGCCGGCATCAACTACCTGGCCCATCCCCGGGTCATCCTCGGGTTGTCCACGCGCCAGGTACGCGAAAAATTCCAGGCCGGCACCTCCATCGATTGGAGCCTGGCCAACAGCACCAGCCTGTACGCCAACGTTTACCAGACCCAGGACCACGGCACCGGCATGGATGTGCAAGGCATGCACAGCTACGGGCATGGCAGTGTGGTGGTCAGCCACAACCGCAGCTGGCTCGACACCCGTCGCACCTACGAGACATTGCCCGACGGCACCCGGCTGCGCCCCACGCGCGTGTTCAATGGGCGCACCAGCAATTCCTCGGTGTCGGTCAACCATCGCCTGAGCAACAAGAGTTCGATCAGTTCGCGCCTGGCCTACAGCGAAGGCAATGTCGAAGGGCTGGGCCTGGACCTGGGTTGGAACCAGCGCGGCAAGTTTCTTAACAGCGACGCCAACTGGCGTTTATCGGTGTTCGATCGTCCAGCAACCGCCAGCACCGGCGACAAACGCAATCGCGGGGTCGACTTGAGTGTCAGCGTGGCCCTCGGTGCGCCTGGCGAACAATGGTCAGCCAGCCTCGGCAGCCGCACCGCCCGCGATGGCAGCCGTGACAACAACGGCTCGCTGACCTACCAGCGCACCCTGGACAACCATGTGCTGCAAAGCGTATCGGCCACCGCGATTACCGATACCTATGGCATCGGCTTGTCCGGGCGCGGCAGTTTCGCCACTGATGCGTTGGACGGCGATGGGTTTGTGCAGCGCTCCTCGTTCAATGGCAACCTCACTGGCGGCCTGAACCTGAGCAGCACGGTGGCGGTGGGCGGTTCGAAGATGGTCATGAGTAGCCAGCCCCAGGGCCAGGGCGCCGGGATGATCGTCGACGTGGAGACTGACCTGGATGACATCCACCTGCGCGCCGACGACTTGACCGGCGGCAGCTCGACCTTGCGTCCGGGCCGCAACTTCGTGCCGATCACCGCGTACAAGAGCAGCACCCTCACGTTTGACTTCGACGGCAACCACCCGCCTGCCGCCAGCATCCAGCCGGCGCGCAGCAGTTACCACCTGAACAAAGGTGGTGTGGACTACCGCCAGATCCGCGTGATGAAAACCGTAACCGTGCTCGGCCGCCTGCTTGACGCCCAAGGCAAACCGCTCAAGGGCCATCACGTAATCAACCACGCCAGCCGTGGGGTCACCGAGGTGGACGGGTTCTTCTCCATGGAAATGACCGCCAATTCACCGACCCTGGAAGTGCGCTACGCCAACCAGTTGCTCTGCCAGTTCCGCCTGGACCCGAGCCAGGCCCGGCGCGAAAGCGATGTGCTGATGATCGGTGACTTGCGCTGTACACCGGACACCTTGGCAGAACTGGCCTTGAGTCCGGCCACGGCAGGTTAACAATCAAGGAAACGCGCTGAATGCTTGCTTTAAAAAAGATGCGATGGCTTCCGCTGGTGATGCTGCCTGCGCCCTCGGTATTGGCCGGAGTCGAAGAAATTCGCGCGGTCTTTCGTCCCGACCCGGCCAACCCCATGGCCAACCAATTCAGGAATGTGACGCCGAGCACCGGTTATTGCGCTCACTTCGCCTATTACTGCGACCCCAGGGGCTGGTTCACGCTGAACATGCCCTTGGGCGGTCCGCCGCAGACAGTTGGAGGACCGGTCGAGGCCAACCATGCCGACCCTCGCTCAAGCCCGAGGACGATTACCGTCCGGGGCGTTACTTCGGCACGGTGCATATGGTCTTCGATGCCATCGCCCCGCGCTTTTAAGGATATGCCGTGATGAAAGTCGTATCGATTTTAGACGTACTGCGCGGGTCTGGCTTGGCCGCTGCGGCCTCATTACTGGTGGTGATGCCGGCCTATGGGGTGGTGCAGGACATTACCGCCACCTTCCGCCCTGACCCTAGCAATCCGATGATCAACAAGTTCGTCAATACCACGCCGCAAAGCGGATTCTGCCCTGGCTTCGCGCCCGGGACGTGCAAAGACCTCGGGATTTTCAGTATTCGTACCACCGAAATCAATTTCTCATCACTGGCGCCTATGCTCGTCACACCAGATGACGCTCGGAAAAACGCGATGTTCAAAGTGCCCTCCGACTGGCGTGAGTTGATGGTTACTCATACCGATAGCGGAGAGCGTGTATCGGTCCAGATGCGTATAGCAGGCATTGGCGGTCGATACACGGTGCCGAACGGTGTGGGTCACAACATTTGGAACAGCGGGCGCTGGAATACTCCAGCTGCTCCTTGCTTGGGTACAGGCATGGGCGTTATCAGTGCTAACTACTATCTGTGGTTCTGGCGTGTTCCCGAAGGCATCGGTGCCTGCACCAAGTTCACACGGGTTGATCTTTCCAGACTGACTTACGACGTCCTTGACTATGCCTATGAACTCAAAACCCCCGATCCACTGCGCATGCTTGCAGGCACCTACACCGGTAGCCTGACCTACAGCATTGGCCCCGGCGGGGATTTTGACATGGGCGATATCATGATCCCCAATGACAACGCCATGACCTTCAACTTCACCCTGACCGTGGATCACCACCTCAAGGTCGAAGTCCCCCCGGGCGGCAACCGCATTCAACTGGAACCCCAGGGCGGCTGGCAGGGCTGGTTGCAGAGCGGGCGCAAACCCGCGCGCCTGTTCCGCGACCAGACCGTCAACCTGTGGGCCAGCTCGCCCTTCAAGATGACCCTGGAGTGCGCTGCGCCCCTGAACAATACCTGCAGCGTGACCAATACGGCTGGCCACCAAGTGCCCTTGGCGCTCGCTGTCAGCCTGCCTTACGGCCTCACCGACGGCGCCGGGCGCGCGGTCAATCGTCTGCCCTTGCGCCTGGATGGCAGCGGCACCGAGCGGTTCCAGCCTGCCCACTACATAGACTACAAACCCAGCCAGTTGCACTTCGAAGTTGGCGCCGACGACGTTGCGCGGATGCTTGAACAGAGCGACGGCGGCCCCTATACGGGGACCGCCACAGTGGTCTGGGATTCCGAAGTTTGAACCGTGTTACGGGCCCTCGGCCCACTTGAAAACATGAGGTAGTCAGTAATGAAACGTTTAGCAGTGTTGTGTGCAATAAGCCTTTTTTGCCTGGGGGCCCAGGCAGCGCCAAAGATCCATGTCGGCGTGGTCTATGACTACATGGACGCCGGCAAAAGTACCTACATGAAGCGGGTGTTCAATGGCGGCACGTCCACGGCGTTCGTCAAGGTCAACATCCTGGAGATGATCTACAACGACGACGGCACCTACCGCGAAGTGCCGTTGCAGAACCAGGCCGACGCCACCGCCCGCGACGGCCTGATGGCCAGCCCGGCGCGCTTGATCGTACCGGCCAATGGCACGCAGGGCACGCGCCTGTTGTTCATGGGCAACCGCGACAAAGAGCGCTATTTCCGAGTGCGCTTCGTGCCGGTGGTGCCGCAGACCGAAGATGAATTTGCCGTCAGCGAACAGGAGCGCGAGGAGTTCAAGGACAGCCTGGCGGCGGGGGTGCAGATCCTGGCCGGCTACGGCACGGTGTTTTTCGTGCGGCCCGCCCAAACCCGCTTCAGCAGCGAGATCCATCACGATGCGCGCCGCTACGCCTTGCGCAACAACGGCAACAGCGTCGTGGTGATCGACGAGTTCAGGGATTGCGCCGCCAATGCCCAGGACTGCCGTCCGACCACCAAGCACCATGTGATGGCAGGCCGCTCGTTCGGCTTCGACAAGGAGCCGGGGCGTGAATACCACTTCAGCGTAATTGAAGGTACCGAGACCAAAAAAGTCGAGATCAAAGGCTGATGCTGCCTCGATCACCACAGGTGAAAACCATGATCAACGCACGGGCGCTTGTCGCTTTCATCACCGTCGGCCTGCTGTCCGCCCCAGGGTGGGCGGCGGTCGAGCGGGAAACCTTCGAGGTGTACGTCAACATCCCCACGCCGCAGTTCTACGTGCTGCCCGTGGACCCGCAATTGGTGCAACGCGAGCAACCGCTGCACTACAACCCGGTTGCCTCCGAGTTGAGCTCACTGCGCGCGCCGTTCGATGTGAAGAACGTCGGTGGTGCCATTGGTGCACGCCTCGACGCCGAGCCATACCTCTACAACGGCACTGATCGGATCGACCTGCGGGTCACCTTCAATGGCCAGGAACTGAGCCTGGACCACACCGAAGTGGTCTCCACCCTCGAGGCCAACCCAGGTCAGCGGGTGCAACTGGAAATTGCCGCCATCAAGCCCGAGGACGATTACCGTCCGGGGCGTTACTTCGGCACGGTGCACATGGTCTTCGATGCCATTGCCCCGCGCTTTTAAGGATATGCCGTGATGAAACTCGTATCGTTTTTAGACGCACTGCGCGGGTCTGGCTTGGCCGCTGCGGCCTCATTACTGGTGGTGATGCCGGCCCATGGGGTGGTGCAGGACATTACCGCCACCTTCCGCCCCGACCCCAGCAACCCGATGATCAACAAGTTCGTCAATACCACGCCGCAAAGTGGGGTGTGCCCGGGGCATATTAAGGACTATTGCGAAAAAAACGGGCTATTCACCATTCGAACGGGCGAGTTACAGGCGGCATCCAGCGGGCCGATTGCCGCGAACCATGAAGACCCACGTCATGGCGCTATGTGGAAGGTGCCCTCCGAGTGGCGGGATCTACAGGTTGTCCACTCCGAAACCGGGCAGTCTGAAACGGTGCAGGTGCGCATTGCCGGGATTGGCCATCGCTTTGATATCCGCCCCAGCGTAGGAGTCTGGGGGCAGCCGGGTTTAGCTTGGAATCAGGCCTGGAGGAATGCACCCGCGCCGTGCCAAGGGGTCGATTATTTCGCCGCCTCCTCTTTCTTTGTGCTGTTCTTCTGGTTGGTGCCGGAAAACGCCGGTGTCTGTAACCGAGTGCCGGGCCTCCCCATTACTCAGATGTGGTACGGCCACACCGAATACGCCTATGGGCTGAGAACCCCCAACCCGCTGACTATGGCCTCTGGCGAATACACCGGCAGCCTGAACTACAGCATAGGGCCAGGCGGCGATTTCGATTTCGGCGATATCATGATCCCCAATGACAACGTGCTGACCTTCAACTTCACCCTGACCGTGGACCACCACCTCAAGGTCGAAGTCCCCCCGGGCGGCAACCGCATTCAACTGGAACCCCAGGGCGGCTGGCAGGGCTGGTTGCAGAGCGGGCGCAAACCCGCGCGCCTGTTCCACGACCAGACCGTCAACCTGTGGGCCAGCTCGCAGTTCAAGATGAGCCTGGAGTGCGGCGACCCCTTGGGCAACACCTGCAGCGTGCGCAATGTCGCCGGTCACCAGGTGCCGCTGGATATCGCCGTGACCTTGCCTGCCGGCATCAGCGATGGAAGCGGGCGGCCCGTCAGCCGCCTGCCCCTGCGTCTGGATGGCAGTGGCACACAGCTGTTCCAGCCCAGCCGGTATATCGACCGCAAACCCAGCACCCTGCATTTTGAAATCCAGGCTGATGGGGTATCGCAGATGCTCGACCAGGACAGTGGCAACGTTTATTCAGGCACGGCCACGGTGGTTTGGGACTCGGAAGTCTAGGGTTCCACGAACTCCGGCATGTAGTTCAGCGCATCACGAGTGAGCTGTTGGCCCAAGGCCCGTTGCCGGTTGTTCAACTGGTCGAACAGGTCCTGGTAGGTGCTGTCGGTCATGGGGGCACCCGTCAGCACGTGGTCGTGGGGCACGTCCAGCTCATCGGCCAGGTCAGTGAGGGTCTGCTTGCGTTCGGCCAGGTCCGGTGCCCCGCTTGCCTGAGCCTTGGCCCATTCGTCTTGAGCGTCTTTCAGTTCGAGGATGCGCGCTGAGTCTTCCTGGAATTTCAGGTTGCTGCGCGCCAGGGCGTCACCGTGGGTGGCTTTCAGGTATTGATCCCAGAAGGGCACCTTGAGGGTATTGTCGACCAGGCCGTCACGGCGTTCGGCATTAACGATGGCCTGTCGCACTTGACCGATCAGCGTCTGGTCCACGCTAGCTATTCGGCGGTAGGTCATGTGCGTGGATATCCAGGGCAGGCGCATGTTGTGCTTGAGCGCCGTCTGCAGTGCCAGGTAGACCTCTACCTCGTCCACGGTGCCCGGTACACCGCCGACCACATCGGTAATCAGGCGTAACCCCAACCCGCCCTGCTCGGGCGGTGCAAGGCGGCGGGCGACTTCCCGTCGGGCCGCCTGGTTGATCAGGTCCAGGCGCGCCGTTTGCCGCGCCAGGTGGGCGAGGCGGGAGGCAAACACGGGGGCGGCCAAACGTGGACGCTTGCGGTAAAGCTCATGCAGCAGGGTCTCGATCCCCATGTTATTGAAGATCTGAGTACCGGCGTCCGCGCAGTTGCCGGGGACGCCGGCCATCTCGAACAGAAGCCTGCGCAGCGGTTCGTCACCGTGCATGGCGTTGAGCATGCGCCAGACTTTTTGGGTCAAGAGCGGGCGGTTGTTGATGTAGTCCAACTGGTCATCGAAGGTGTCGAATCTGTCGGGCATTTGCAGGCTGCGGATGACCTCGAAAAACCCCTGCGAGCCATGTTCCTGTTCCAACTCGTCCCATCGCTGCTGGAGGCTGGCACGCTGGGTGTCACTCAAGCCTGCGTCGATCCAGAATAGGCTGTCCTCTGCGCCCCTGGGTGGGTAGGTGCGATAAGGATCCAGCCCCGCTGCGATTCGATAGCTGACCAGGCGTTCTTGATCGTCCAGGTTAAGGCGATTACGGTCCAGTCGCGTACGGGCTACGATCTCGGCCTGGGGCTGCCAGGGCAGGAACTGGGGCACGGTGGTTACCTGGGTATTTTGCAGATCAAGATGGAAGTGCTCGGATCTTGGCTGGTCGAACAGACCTTCCGGCCATTGGTCAATGCCGGTCCCGTCCAAGTACAGTTCGCGAAGGTGCGACATGCGGCTGACGTTGGGGGCAGTGGTCATCAGGCGATTGTTGGAAAGGTCCAGCGCGTTGAGGTGGGTCAGGTTTTCCAGCTTTTCCAGGCTCTCGCTGTCCCATCGCAGCGGGTTGCTGCCCAGTCCCAGCTGAGTCAGGCGTGGCATGCCGGTCAACGCTTCGGGCAGGCGGGTCAACTGGTTGTCGCTCAAGTCCAGCGTCCGCAGGTTGGGGAACAGGCTGAGGAAGGCACCGATGCCGTCGTGAAACTCGGTTTTGTTGATGTTCAGGGCCGTGACGAACTCGAAGGCGTGGGTCGGGAGGGTTTCCGGATACAACCCCGCGGCCAAAGGCAACTTCTCAAGGTTCAAGAGTCCGCCGGCATTGGCTTCCCCGAAGGCGTCAAGAAAGCCGATGGAGACGTCCTCCCAACAGTGGCGAATCTTTTTAGACAGGACCAAGCGCACCATCCGTTCGGCATCCTGTGACACGCGGTCACCGCCGTGGTACCGCGTGGGCGATTGCACCCAGTGATCCAGCTGCTCCAGCAAAACCTTTTTTTCTCGCTCAAGGTCTTTGAGGGCCTGCTCGCCGTCTGGCGAATCGTAGAGTTGTACACGCTCGCGGATGACCTCTTCGCGCAGCTTTGGGTAGAGCGCCTTGATGCGACTTTCTAAAGAGGGCGGCCCGACGCACAGCATTTTGCTTGCCCACTGAAACATGGGTTTTTGCAGCAGTTGCTCGGTGGTGCGTGCCACGGCGGGTGGGGCGGGTGGACTGTCCAGGGCAGTGCGACGCTCCTCCAGGGTTGCCAGGTGCTCCATCAACCAGGCCTGCAAGGCTGACGCGTCCTTCCAGGGCGCACGGCGCTCAGCCGGAAGGGCCTGCAGAAGGGCATCGTAGAAGTCGCTGGCAGCGTGCAGTGTTTGGCGGTCGTTGTCATACAGTGTGTAATGGCCTTGGGGATCGCGTACCACCACGCGCACTTGCCGCGCATCGTGCGGCCCGGCCTCGCAATGAAGTTCGCCGATGGGACTGTGCTCCCGTATTTCTACGCGCAGGTCGGCGAAGACGTCGCTGTAGCGCTTGAGGGTGTTGAGGGTCATCCGCTCTGTATCGGGTGTCAGGTGCACGGGGTCGTAGAACCCTTCGTGGGCGTGCGTGGCGCGGGCATAGACAGCCAGGTCGCGGGCCAGGTTTTTCAGGCGCAGCGGCAGGTAGCGCTGCTCGTCCATGGCTTTGAGTTCCTCGGGCCGGGCATGTTCGTGCAAGGTTTGCATCAAGGTTTTGGGTAACGTCGGCTCTGTTTGGCGAACCAGTACTTGGTACGTGCTGCCAGGCATTTCGCTGTGCCCGTAGAGGTAGTTGAAGACCTCGCGATGACTGCTCGCCAGCAGGTCGGCCAGACGCTCACGCAGTGCTGTCACGCGGGCCGCGCGGTCGGTGGGCAATGGACTGAGCATGGCTTGCAATTGATCCTCGTCGAGAAAGTCCACCAGTTGTTCAGGCAGCTTGCCTTCGTTGAGTGCCTGGCGGCTGATGTCCAGGGTGTCTGGCGCTTCAGCGTCTGCGAAGTGCAGGTGATCGCCGGTCAGGCTTGCGTCTTCATATACCCGGATCGACTTGGATGCTGGCCAGCCAGGCAATTCAACCGCCAGGTGCGGGCTCCAGTAAGTGGTAGTGTCGGCCGCTTCACCTGCGCGGATGTGCTGGGATAGTTGATGGGTTTGCTGGTTGATTCGAAAGCGTTTCAAGGTGTCGAGCAGTAGCGGTGGCGGCGGGGTGTTGTCAGCATGTACGGCGCGCAGTACCCCAGTTTCGGTGCCGCTGTTGTCGCGGATCTGTTCCAATGTCGGGCCATCCAGCGCCTGGGCCCAATGACTGAGGCGTCGCATCAGCTTATCGTCGTCCCAGGTCCTGGGGTTTTCCGCCTCGTGTGTCCAGGCACCCTGGCCATTGTGTTGCAACCGCGGCGCATAGGCGTCCTCGCGGCTCGGGTGGCGGATGCGGTGTTCGCCATTCGCCGGGTTGATCGACACCGCGTAGTGTTCGTCATCCAGCGGTAGCAGGCGTTGGCCAGCGTGGCTGTGCAGGCCCAGGGTGTCAGGTTGCGAGTCGGCTGGCAGGGCCAGGTCTTTTTGGGTATAGGGGGCCAGGTCCGGATTCCACAGGCGGGTTTTCCCTTGTACCTGCACGGGTTTGAGCTGGTTGACGAAGGGCGAGGGAAGCAGTTCCGCCAGTTTGCCGCCGACGCCGAATGCGGCCAGTTCTACTGTTTCGCTGAGTATCCCGAGAAAATGCTCGGCGGCTTCCAGCGCCTGGCCCTCTGCCAAGTCGACCACACCTTCGACCACTTCATCGAGCAGTTGGTAGGCGGTATAGGCCATCATCAGTTCTCCAAGGAACGGCACGAACGGGGTGACCACCATCAGCGCGTCGTTGAGGATCTGCTTCAGCAACGTGCTGACACTGTCCCACCAGGCCCAACGTGCGCGGCTGTCGACATTGGCGGTGCTGACGGCGAGCTCACGCGCATCGTTGAGGATCTTGTTGAGCTTCTGCTGGTAGAGCTGCTCCCACAGATCACAGGTGATTGGCAGCGCTGCATACTGCAGGCGCGGTTGCGTCACCGGCGTGTCGCGCCAGCTTGGGCGCGAGTCGAGTGGGTCCTGGCGACGGTGCCACTGCACGATGCTCAGGCGGTGTTCGAGGTTGGTAAAAAACGCCTCGCGTTGCCCGTGGTCGACAAACTGGCTGAAAAACTTGCGATAGCCGGGCGTGCGCAGTTTGTCGGTCAGCTCTGTCATGAATGCATGGGCGCTGGGGTAATCCTTGACGGGGCTGTGTGGGTCGTGGGGGATATACGCAATCACCCGTGCCACCTCGCTGGCTCTTTCGAGGTCGACAGCGATCAGAAGGATGCCAGTGAGCAGGCTGTCCATCATCTGCAACTGATAGTGCTGCATCACCCCTTGTTCGCCACGCAGGGTGCGCATCAGCAGGTGAAAGGTCGCCTGTGTGATGTCCTTCTTGGCAAGGGCCATATGGATCGCGGCGGAGAGCTGCGCCTGTTGGCTGGCAATGACCTGGGCCTTGAGGCTGTCTTTATCCTCTTGCCGGGGTGGCAGCAAGTGCTGTTGCAGGTGCTGTTGATACTGGGCACCCAAGTCCAGTTCGCGGCACAGGGTGACGAACTGTTTTATGCTCATCCGCTGTCTCAGCGGCTTGACATCGAAATGGCCACGTTGGTCCGGGCGGCTGATATAGCTGGAGCTGTCGCTGAAGGTCTCGCTCTCGCTGAAGTTCTGCAGCGCGGCGTCGAGCAGGGAGACGGTGCGGCTGGTGGTGCCTTTGATGACGGTGCCTTTTTCGATATGCAGGAACAGGTAAGTGTCGTGCACATTGTCTTCAATGCCATGGCGGGTCTTGAGCGCTTCGACGAGCAAGGGCTCGGCGAATGTATGCACGGCCTTAACCGCGTCGAGGCGTTTATCCAGAACGTTCTGGCTGATCCAGGCCCGGGCGTTGGCGGCCTTGAGCCGTTTGGCCTGCTCCTGCGAGATGGCTTTATACCAGGGGGCAATGCCCAGCGTTGTAGCACGCAAGGCCTCGGCCCTAGGCAAAGTAGTGTCGCGCAGCCAGGCGGGGAGGCTGCGTTGGATCAGCGAGTAATGCGGGCCTTTGTCCGCCGTGGCGGGCGTCGGTGGCAGCGTGGATGACATGGTGATAAACCTGGAATCGTGGACAAGCGCATCAGCCTAGGGAAGCGGCAGGCAGTGCAGGGCATACATAGCTAGGGCGCCGTCTGATCGTAGTAATCATCTAGCGCGAGTGGCCGCGGGATGCAGGCTAGTGTCGGGGTTCGATCCAT
This sequence comes from Pseudomonas sp. AC112, assembly GCF_979253545.1. Taxonomy (NCBI): domain Bacteria; kingdom Pseudomonadati; phylum Pseudomonadota; class Gammaproteobacteria; order Pseudomonadales; family Pseudomonadaceae; genus Pseudomonas; species Pseudomonas sp. AC112. The sequence continues at coordinate 1,000,745 of NZ_CEEDCM010000001.1, read as the reverse complement.
AAGGGAAACCCGCCATGAACCCCGCTCCTATGAACACGGCCTCACTGCGTCAAAGCCATATCGAACAAATCCGGACAACCTTTCATGAGCCTCCCTCGTTGCAGGCTGTGGCCGAGCAGAGCGCTCAGGTGTACCTGGATGAACGCGCGAGTGAACGCCGTTTCAGCGCTGGCCTGATTCATATCGGCACGCCCTCCCAGCCGGGCGCCTATGACTACCAAAGCCTGCCGGCGCTGCTGCTCGAACGCCTGGCCCGTGCCAGGCCGGTGTACCTGGTCGAGGACTACCACGTGGTGGCGCGCCGGGTGCGGGAAACCTACGAGCCGGGCGGGCCGACCCTCGCCGAGGTGGAACAACTGGTCAATGCCTGCGGCCCCAAGTTGCTGGAGGCCTATGCGCAGCGGTTGCAGGCGTGGTGGCGCGAACCGTTGGCGATGAACATGACCCGCTGGGGCTACCTCTCCGATGATTTGTTGGCGATGCTCTACGACGCAATGCCACCGCCGGGGTTGAGCCGGGAGGCATTTGCTCGACGGTTTCCCACCCATTTGCTGCGCCCGGTGCGGCCGGATCGCCAGTGGAGCCTTGCAGGGGACGCGTTGCGTATTTACTCGGTGAGCCTGCGCGGGGACGACGGCACCACCCAACAACTGCCATTGCTGCTGCTCGAACCGGTCGCGCCGATCGGCGAGTCAAGCGTGCTGCTGTTCAACCCGGCGAGCGGGGTGCGACTGCTGGCCGACCTTGACGAGGTCGGGGCGTTGTTGCCCGCCGCAATTCACCCGACGATGGACGCGGCAGCCGGCCAATGGTTTGTGCAGCGTGTGCAGGGCGATCCGTTTGATGCATTGGCCGCCAGCTACCTGCAACGCCAACTGCGTGCCCTAGAGAGTCTCAACCCCTGTGTGCCGCGCTCGGTGGAGCAGTACCAGGCGCTACTGGTCGCCATCACCCAACCCCGGCATTGGTTCGTAGCGCCCTTGAGTGACGTGCAGCAACGCCTGCGCAGTGAGTTGCCGCGCTGGTTGCTGCATGCCGGTGTGACCGACAGCCTGGCCTATGCGCGTCTGTTGCAAAAGGCGGCGCTGTTGCAGCAGGCCGAACCCGGGCACTATCTGGATGGCATTGATCCTATCGGTGCGTTCGCCGAGACGCACCTGCAACAGTGCCTGGCCAGGCATCCCCAGGCGGCGAGCCTCAAGCCCGGCGATATCCACTTGACCTTTGAGCGAGTGATTGCCGCTGCAGTGCCGGTGCCGGGTGGTTTTATCGCCGGGCAAGTGGAGCCGATCGACGTGAGCCTGACCGAGTTGGCCCTGGCCAACCTTGCCGGCTTCCCCCACCGCGTCAAAGCCATCCGCGTCAGCGGCAAACCCGCGCCCGCGTGGCTGACCTATGACCTGCTCAAGGCCTGTGTGACGCAAGCGGATGTGGGCCAGGCCTACCCGGCCCTGCTGAAAAACAAATTGATCGACGACGGCGCGCAAGCGTCACGCCGCCGACGCCTGTTCAGCCAACAATGGCAGGTGCAACTGCCGATGCTCGCGCTGGAGTACAAGGTGCGCAACCTGCACGGCCTTACCCAGGCCGGGTTCGAGCGGGTCAGCGCGGTGGTAAAGGCTCAGGACCCGGCTGTTGCGCTGTGGCCCCTGGCGTTTGTTGCCCGGCCGGAGGCCGCTGCGGATACGGTCGCGGCCATGTTTGTCATCGGCCCACGGCAAGGCGAGGACGGCCCGCATCTGTTGTACCGGCCACTGTTCGATCCGGTGTTGCAGGAGTATCCCTCGGCGGCGGCATTGCTTGCCGCGATCGCCGCCTCTGGCGACTTGCAGGACAACGTGCTGGCCTGGCTACCCGCGCAGCGCCAGGCGGTGTATGCCAACCGCGGGTTTGCTGAACCGCATATCCATCAGTTTCGTATCACCGATGAGTTCACCGTGTATGCGAAGCCGGCACCGGCCCGGTTGGGCAAACAGGTGGACAATGATGACCCGGCCCATCAGGTATTCGCCGCCACCGCACGTGCCTTGGTGGCCCTGGCCGACCGCCAGTCGGTGTCAAATGCCGAGCAGCGCTGGGCAACCTTGAAGACCGGCGGCTGGTTACTGTTGAACAGCGTGCTGCCGTTTTTTCGCGGGCCGTTGATGCTCGGTGGCTGGTTGTTGACGTTGATGGACAGCGTGCACCAGGACCTGCAAGCGGATGCCGCCCACCAGAGCGCCGCGATCATGGACATGCTGGCCAACCTGGTGGTGATCCTCGCGCATCAGGCCGTACCCGAAGACGTGCAGAGCCATGTCGATCTGGAACACCCGGCATTCGCCGAGCTGAACCGTGCCGAGTGGCCGTTGCGACGTATCGAATCGCCCGCCTCTTTCACGGCGCCAGCCGGTTGGGCCAACGCACGCGACGAGCTCACCCCGGCCCTGCAGGCCAGGGTTCAGGCGTTGAGCCTGAAGCGCTTGCCTGCGCCCTGGCCGACAACGCTTGACGGTGCCGAGGCCAATGGCTTATTGCGTGATGCGTCCCACACGCCTGAGCAATGGCAGGCCCTGGTGCTTGGGCACGTGTATCGTGTGCGCCTGGAGGCGGGCCGGGTTCGCATTATCAGCGCTGACGGTGCCACCCTGGGCCCGTGGCTCAAATCCCCACGACCCGGGCGCTGGGAGTTTGACCTTGGCCTGTCCTTGCGTGGCGGTGCCGATGCCCCCGATGTCCGGGCCGACGCAGACACCCTGCAGCAGCACTATCGCCAGGCCGGGATGGGCCGCGCCAGGGCCAGCATGGCAATGGAGGTCGCTCGTACCCTGGCGACCAAGCCCGTGGGCGCCATCGAGGAGCACCAGCGCAACGAAGCATTGGCTCGCTACGTGGCAGAAACCGAACGCAAGGTGCATTTCTCGCTGCTCGAATTGCAGTTGCTCAAGCGTTTGCGCGAGCTGGGCCCCAGGCCACGCTACGAGGAAGAACTGTGCACGGTGCTGGAATCGATCATCCTCACCACTCGGCTGCTCGACGGTCAGGTGCGTGCGCGGATGTTTGCCATCAATACTCGATTGCGACCGGTGTTCGATGTGCTGGAAAACGAGACGCCGGAAGAGGCTGGCGCGGACATCAACATCCAGGCGCATGCTGCTCTCAGTACAGGCATGCGCGAGTTGGTGGCGGAGCATGAACGCGCGATTCACTGGCGAACCCTGGAGCAGCGTCACCTGGATGAGTTGAAGTCGGTGCCCAAGTACGGTCGCGACAAAGCCGGCGCGCTGATGCAGGACTTGCCACCGCGCCCGTCGGTTCTCGATCTGCAATCCTTGCAACTGACCACCTTGTGGGGCAGCAGCATTGATGTGGCAGGTCCGCCCCTGGCCGAGGAGCTGTTTGCCAATGTCAGTGACACCATCGATCGAGCACGTTGGGCCACGCGCTCGTTGGCAGACTTGCCCCTGCTGCAAACCGGTGCCCAGGAACGTATAGAATTACTGGAAAGCATCGACAGCGTCTTTGCACAAACCGATGATCAGATCGAGTTCTGGCGGACGATGGCCCCAGAAAAATTTGACCTGCTTTATCTGCAAAAGCTGCAGGAGTTGCTTACCCAACTGCATCAGCACGCCGAGAGATTGCTGGTGGAATGGCTGCAACCTGACCCCAACCCCCCTCAGGGCCCATCAACCGCCGTTGCGCGGCGCAAGAAGATCATCCGCACCCGCAACAGGGACCTGTATGTGGCTCAGGTCAAGGCGCCGACGGGTCGGCAGGCGGTGGAAACAGCCGAGTTGCACGACGCCCAGGGTCAAGTCATCGGCACCTTCACCGAGGCCCAAGACGGTATCTGGGAGTCGAGCACCCCGCAGCGTGCGGTATCACCGCCGCCGTTGGCCGATGCGCAACTGGGGGAGCTGATCAACAAAGGTAGAAAGTCGCTGCGCGAAGTGGAGGGCGCCATTCACAACGTCGAGACAATGGTAACGACGGTGAACGATCCCGCTTCGCTGCAGGAGCTTTTACAGGCCCAGGCACGGAGCCGGTTATGGGCCGCCGATGGCATAAGGAACAAGCTGCGCAGCCTGGAAACGACGCGTCTGGCTGCGGTGCAGCGGGCCAATGCCCAGACTGTCGAGGGCGATTTGCGTGCAGCGGTCAGCCGCCTGGAAGCTGCCGGGCTAGCGGCCCGCTTAGAAGCAACGCGCCGCAAAGTCACCACGGCGCTCGATGTGGCGTTCCTGGATAGCCAGAATGCAGTGCACATTTACCCGCAAGGGCAACGCGTGCCCATGCCGGGCCGGCAAAACGACTTTCTGCAGGTGTACCGTGTCGACGATGCGCAGACCTCAACGGCGTTGTGTTTCGCGCATTTCCATTACGAGCGCAGTCAGGGGCCGGACGATCATTACACCGCCGGGCATATCAAGAGTCCCGAGCAGGAGCGTCAGGGGCGACAGGCCCAGGCCGAAGCCGAAGCCCAGGCGTTTGCACGGATGCGCACCGGGCAGGCAGGTCGCGCGCAACAGACCCTGGAGATTCACCGTGCGCAGATTCCCCTGGCCTTGGCCAGGCGGCTGTTTTTCAGCACGCTTTAACGGGTGGCCGCCAGGGGCGTGGGCACGCACTGGCTGTAGCTGCCCGGCTGCAGGTAAGGCATCAGGATCGGCGCCATGCCCTTGAGCACTTGCACCGGCAGTGCCGAGGTGAAGGTGAAGTGCTCGGCCGAGCGCCCCGGTACAAACGCGGTGAGCGTGCCGAAGTGCTGCTCGCCCAGGTAGAACACGAAGGTGGCCGTGCGGTTGATCGACTTGGAGCTGATCACCCGGCCACCCGCGCCCATGGCCTCGATGCGGTTGTCGCCGGTGCCGGTCTTGCCGCCCATGGCCAGTGGCGTGCCGTCGGCCAGTTTGAAACTGCCCGACACCCGCTTGGCAGTGCCGGCATCCACCACTTGCGACAGGGCCCCGCGCAAGGCCCTGGCCACTTCGACCGGCATCACCCGTTTACCCGGCGCAGGGTCATTCACCACTTGGGTTTCGTACGGCGTATCGGCGGCAAAATGCAGGCTGTCGATGCGCAATACCTTGGCCCTGATGCCGTCGTTGAGGATGATCCCCATCAATTCCGCCAGCGCCGCCGGGCGGTCACCGGAGCTGCCGATGGCCGTGGCCAGGGAGGGCACCAAGTGATCAAACGGGTAGCCCACCGCTTGCCAGCGCTGGTGGATATCCAGGAACGCCTCGATCTCCAGCATGGTGCGGATACGGCTGTCCCGCGCGCTCTGATGGCGGCTCTTGAATAGCCAGCCGTAGACTTCCTGGCGCTCGAACTGGCTGGCTTTGACGACCTCGCTGAAGGTCGCTTCCGGGTGGTTGAGCAGGTAACCGAGCAGCCACAGGTCCAGCGGGTGGACCTTGGCGATAAAGCCCTGGTCGGGTAAGTCGTAGCTACCGGGGCGGTAGTCCTGGTACAGCCGCGCCAGGCGTTCATCGCTGAGTTTTTCCACCGATTTGGCGCTCACCAGGTGCGAGCGCACAAAGCGATTGAAGCTGTCCTGGCTGGCCTCGGGCAACAGGTAGCGATGCACCGCCGCCAAGCGAATCGGCGTCGGGCGGATGCTGTCCAGGAAGGTGTCGAGGCGCGCCTGGGTGTCCTTCTTCTGGTACTTCTTCCAGAACCTCAGCAGGAACGCGGTGCCCTCGCGGTCGGCGAACTGGGCCAGGTATTCCTGGCGCCGCGGGTCGCTGTCGTCCTTGAGCAGCTGCGCGCTGTTGTTGGGGCCGGCGTAGGTGGTGTAGCGCACCACGTCGCGCATCAGGCGAATGAACGGCAGGTTGATCGATTCGCGCAGGGCGTCGCGCAGGGTCGGGCTGCGGCCATTGTCCTGGCTGCGGAAGTTGTGGAAATGATGCAGGCCGCCCCCGGTGAAAAAGCTTTCGCCTGGGCTGGCCGAGTAGGTGCGGTCAAGGGCGGCGTCGAGCATCTTGGCCAGGCTCTTGTCCGGGGCCTGGATCAGGTAGTCGATGGCCCAGCGGCTCAAGCGATCCTGTTCATTGACCTCGACCTTTTTCAGCGCAGTCGGGGTTTGCGCGCCGTATTGGTCGTGCAGCTCGCTGATGATCTGCAGGTAGGTGGTGAGTACCCGCAGCTTGGCGGTGGAGCCCAGTTCCAGCTTGCTGCCTTCGTTGATATCGAAGGGCTGGTCGGTGTTGTCGGTCTGCACCCGTACCCGCGAACCGTCCGGGGTCAGTTCGAACAGAGTGAAGCTGTAGCGCACCTGCGGGGTGCTGGCGGGGGTCAGCAGGCGTTCGCCGAGCAGGCCGATCTGCTGGGCGAAATCCGGGTCGGCCAGGTGCCTGAGGTAGTCGCTGACCTGGGTCTGCAACTGGCCTTGCAGGGTGCTGGTGGCGGACAGGTCGAGGCGGTCCAGGTCGTACAGCGGGCGATTAAGCAACGCGGCGATCCGGCTGCGCGCCACGCTGATGCCTTTGTTGGTTTCAATCGGCTGCACCGTAGGTTGCAGTTGCCAGTCGCGGTAGGTGACCTGGGCGGCGAGGGCCGCCTTGAGCAGCGTCGCGTCGATCAGGCCGTTCTGGGCGAGCAGGCGCAGGTGGCTGTCGGTCAGTTGCGCCAGTTCTTCACGGCCCTTGGCCAGGTAATGGGAAGGGCGGCGCTGGGCGATAATCAGCGACATGACCTGGCGCAAAGCCAGGCCCTTGGCCTTGGGCTCGCTGCCCTCCAGCGCCTGGTTGACCTGAGTGAAATCGGCACCGAACCACACCCGCAAACCTTCGGCCAGGCCATGCACCTCGCCATGCCCGGGCACGGCGGACAGCGGCACGCTGTTGAGGTAGTCGCGCACGATATTCTGCCGCGCCACTTCGGTGTCGGGTCCGTTCTGGTAGGCGCGTACGCCGGCGGAAAACATCTGCCGCAGTTTCTCCGCGCCGGAGACGGTCAGCCCGTCGGGGGAGTGGCGATACTTTTCCAATTGGGTCGCCAGGGTGCTGCCACCGGCGCTCTGGCCGGGCAGGTGCAGGGTCTTGGCCACCTGCGACCAGGCCGCTTTGGCAAAGCGCGGCCAGTCCACGGCCGGGTTGGCCTGGGGTTGGGTGGGGTCGAGCAGGTCGCGGTTTTCAATGAACAACAGGCTGTTGCTCACCAGCGGTGGGATGGCGGCGAAGCTGGCATAGAGCTGTTGCGGGTAGGTGTATTGATACAGCGGTTCGGCGCGGCAGTCAGTGATCGACAGCCCCGCCTGGATCTTCTCCGCATAGGGTACGAACAGGCCTTGGTGGCTGTAGTCCATCAGCGCCGGAGAAAACCGCGACTGCGCCTGTACCACGTAACCACGCTTGAGCAGGCGGGCCAGGAAGTCATCCAGGTCGCTGTAGCCCAGGCGCCGGTCGAACGGACCCGGCCCCGGGTACACCATGGCGTCGCTGGGGCCGGGGGCGACGTGATAGGTCAAATCGCCGGCCAGGCGGCTGAGTGCCTGGGCCTGCAGGCGTGAGGTGCGCATCTCCTTGGCGGCGGCAAACCCGAGGGCAATCAGCGCCATCAGCACGATCAGCCAGAACAGCCGACGCCAATGACGGGGCCTGGATTTATTTTTGGGTAAAGGCGCTGGTTCCGAACTGCCTTGAAGTTTCGCAGCCTTGCTCGATTCGGTTTGCCACAGTGCGCCCATAGTCGATTGATCCATTCACGCAGATTGATCGGACTTGCTTGAAGCGTAGTCGCCGGGTGGCTGGCCGTGAGGAAAATCTGCTCTACAGGTCGGAATCTTCCAGTGGCTGCGTTATGCGCTGCGCAGTGCGGCGTTTTGCCGCTCGGTGCAGGTCATATGCACCTGTTAAATTGCGTTTTGACGGGTACTTCCACTAAATTGGCCCGCTTTTATAGTGAATGAGCCTGGTCTGGGCTTTTTATACTGCACGCCCCGCTGATCTTGCCCGGCAAGAAGGGCCCGTCCATGAGGCGGCCCCTGTCTCGGCAAGGGCGCAGGCTTACCGGCTTGCCCCTGGAGACTCGACGGACAATCCAATAACAAGATGAGGTTGTATCCCTATGCCAGTCGGCAACCCACTGCCCCATGGCGAGACCGCTCAAGGCGGCCCGCTCAAACGCGAACTCGGTGAACGGCATATCCGCCTGATGGCCCTCGGTGCCTGTATCGGTGTGGGCCTGTTCCTCGGCTCGGCCAAGGCCATCGAGATGGCCGGCCCCGCGATCATGCTGTCGTACATCATTGGCGGCCTGGCGATCCTGGTGATCATGCGCGCCCTGGGCGAGATGGCGGTGCACAACCCCGTCGCCGGTTCCTTCAGCCGTTATGCCCAAGACTACCTTGGCCCGTTGGCGGGCTTTCTCACCGGTTGGAATTACTGGTTCCTGTGGCTGGTGACCTGCGTCGCCGAGATCACCGCCGTGGCGGTGTACATGGGCGTGTGGTTCCCCGACACCCCGCGCTGGATCTGGGCCCTGGCGGCATTGATCAGCATGGGCACCATCAACCTGATCGCGGTCAAGGCGTTCGGTGAGTTCGAGTTCTGGTTTGCGCTGATCAAGATCGTCACCATCATTGCGATGGTCATCGGCGGCGTCGGCATCATCGCGTTCGGCTTCGGCAATGACGGCGTGGCGCTGGGGATTTCCAACCTGTGGGCCCATGGCGGCTTCATGCCCAACGGCGTGCAGGGCGTGCTGATGTCCTTGCAAATGGTGATGTTCGCCTACCTGGGCGTGGAAATGATCGGCCTCACCGCCGGTGAAGCGAAGAACCCGCAGAAGACCATCCCCAGCGCGATCGGCTCGGTGTTCTGGCGCATCCTGCTGTTCTACGTGGGCGCGTTGTTCGTGATCCTGTCGATCTACCCATGGAACGAAATCGGCACCCAGGGCAGCCCGTTCGTGATGACCTTTGAACGTCTCGGCATCAAGACCGCCGCCGGCATCATCAACTTCGTGGTGATCACCGCTGCGCTGTCCTCCTGTAATGGCGGCATCTTCAGCACCGGGCGCATGCTCTACAGCCTGGCGCAAAACGGCCAGGCGCCGGCGACCTTCGGCACCACGTCCAGCAATGGCGTGCCACGCAAGGCCTTGCTGCTGTCGATCTTCGCGTTGCTGCTGGGCGTGTTGCTCAACTACCTGGTGCCAGAAAAAGTCTTCGTGTGGGTGACCTCCATCGCCACCTTTGGCGCGATCTGGACCTGGCTGATGATTCTGCTGGCCCAGCTCAAGTTCCGCAAAAGCCTGAGCCCCGCCGAACAGGCCGGGCTCAAGTACCGCATGTGGCTGTACCCGGTCAGCTCGTACCTGGCCTTGGCGTTCCTGCTGCTGGTAGTGGGGCTGATGGCTTACTTCCCGGATACGCGCATAGCCCTGTATGTCGGCCCGGTCTTTCTGGTGCTGCTGACCGTGCTGTTCTACGTGTTCAAGTTACAGCCGTTGAACGCAGGCCAAGGCGCCCCGCGTTCGGCCTGACGCTTAATTCACCTGCTGGGCCAGTTGTGCTGCTTCGGTCAACTGGCGCACCAGGCGATTGCGCTCGGCAATCTCAAGCTCTACCAGAGATTGCCGACGATCGAGGTAGATATCCGAACGTCTGTCCACCACCTCCTCGTTCAGCCTGTTCAGTTTGTAGCGCGCTACGTTTTCGATGGTCGAGAAAGGCTCAGGGTAACTGCGGGCCAGATACTCGATCCAGAACTCTTCCGTCAGCAATGAGTTCTGCGCCGCCTGGGTGCCGCTCAGCGCCTGCAAGGTAATGCGTGCCTGATTGATGTCTTGCTCATCGACCCAATCCTCCACGGAATAGAGCATTTCCTCGCGCCCAATGGGCAAGTTGAATTCTTCGCGAAAGCGCATGCGGTAGTACAACTTGATCTCTGCATCGTCCACCTCCCGACCCGCCATGCGCCGGGTCTGGATATGCGCGTCGGCCAGTTGATCGACCTGGCGCAGGTAGAACAGGCTTTTCGCCAACGCCAGCAACTCGCGGTCTGCCTGGTTGCTGCCGGCCTGGGTGCGTGCTTGATGCACCTTGTGTACGATCTCCATATCGATAAATACCAGGATGGCGCCATCGCCGCAGGTGCCGTCGGTATAGGTGCTACGGAAGACCCGGTCGCGTAGCTCGGTCGATTCGCCCATGGCATCGAGCACCTGCCATACCCTTTGGGTGAGGGCTTGCCGAGTGTCTTGGCTGGACCGGTACGAGAACGATTGGGTCAGGTCGCGCAACACTCGGAACGCGTCTTCTGGTCGCGCACCCTCATGCCGTAGCAATTGATCCCATAGCGCCTGCCGTTGCGCATGTTGAGCGTTGGGGATACCGGCCAGCCAAAAGCTGACGTCGTTGCTTGTCGCCGGCTGGTGCAGTTCACCCGGTAGCAGGCCACCCAGGGCAATGCCGGTGCGATCGCGATAGTCGCGAATCCGGCCCAGTGTCTGTTCGCTCAAAGGGTTGTCGTGCAGCACGGTGTGAAGGTTGGTAGGGCCCATGCGCACGTCGGAAAACACCGCCTCGGGCACTGTGGTCAGACGGTTTTCCTGCAGCATCAAATGGCGCAACGTGCTGCGGCGTTCGGCCCCGACAGGCCACTGGTCGATATGGGTCTGGCGTAGCGACAGCACCTGCAGGCGCGTCATCTGCGAAACGTCCGGCGTCAGGCCCAGAGGGTTGCCGTCCAGGTAGAGGCCCTCCAATCGTGTGAGGCCGGCCAGGCGCTGACGAGACTCCGGTGTCAGCACGATCGAGTTGTCGCTCAAGTCCAGTTGTTGCAGTTGCGTCACCTGGGTGAGGCTGGTGGGCAGGTCATTGAGCATGCAGTCGAGCTTTAAATGAGTCAGTCCGATAAATTTGCTCAGGAAGGCGTTGCCCGTCGGCGGAAAGTTATCACTAACGATCCGCAGGTATTCAATGTGCTCGAAGCCACGGGTGCCCAGCATGAAGTCGGGGTCGGGCAGGCTGTTGCCGTCCAGGCGCAGCACCAGTTGATGGGTGTCGAAAAGCCCAGTCTCGTTGTCGTAGGCTGCACGGGTTTCGTGGCGCCAGGCACGCAGGATGCGCTCGGCCATTAGGCGGCGTCGCCCGTAGTTCCAACCCGCCAGGTCGATCGCCGGGTCGTCCACCGGTTGGGGCGTGTCGATCCAGCGCTGCAGTTCGAACTCCAGGGCCTGGTACTCGGCCTTGCGTCGCTCCAGTTCGATCAACGCGGCGGGTTCGGTCATGCCCAGCGAGTCAATCAGATGCCGGGCGTCGGCGACGCTGAAGCTGGGGTAGATCTCGCGCACCTTGCTCACCAGGTCCACCGGCTGGTTGCCACCGAACGGCCACAGGCTGCGCAGGGTAAACGGGTAGGCGATGAATGAAGTGTCCACGCGCATCGGCGGCTGCAACCACGCCGGGATATGCGTCAGCCCCAGCAGGGCCTTGATGGCCACGCGTTGGCCCAGGGCCAGGTCGGCAATGGCGTGCCGTAGCGCTTTCGGCTCGGCACCCTCCTCCACACCCAGTGCACGGCACTCGGCATCGTCGAGGGTCAGGACCACGGCACCGAGCAGGTCGCGGGTGCCGTCGGGCTGCTCATTGAGCCGATGACCGTCGCGATCATGCGACTGGTAGCCGCCGTCGATCTTCACCAGTGTGCGGCGGTCGGTGGCACCCGTTTGGCCGGCGCGGGCCAACAGCGGGCCGGCGAGGCTGGCGTCACGCACTTCCAGGCGCAGGCTCAGTGGCCAGCCGGGTACGTCCTTGAGCAGGTGCAGCATGATTTTTTCGCTGTCGGGGTTGGCCAGGGTACTCAGGTAAAGGCCTTCGTAGGCGCGGTTCAAACGCATATCGTCAGCAGTGAGTCGGACCTGTTCGGCCAGGCGCAAACCCACTTCGTCGCGCTTATGCAATTGCTTGAGTTCGTTGGGGCTCGATTGCCCGATAATCGCCTTTACCGCGCTGACGGGCAGTTGCGGGAAGTGCGCGTGCAGGCGCCGTTCCAGGCTCGTCGCGCCTTGCTCGCTCTGGGCGTAGAGGATGTCGAACAGTTGCGCCCGTTCGCGCCAGGCGTACTCAGCGATTTTCTTCGACAGTTTGAACAGGCGTTCCTCCTGTGAGGTGGGCAGTTCACCCAGCAGCGCGCGGCAGACCTGATCGTTCAAAACAATACGGGTGAGGGGCTCCAAGCCTCGGCTCTGCGCTTCGGTCAATTGAATGCGTTCGCTGCTGGCCCCGCTGCTGGCCGGGTAGCGCTGGATCACTTGGCCTTGCGCGTTAATGATCTCCAAGGCATGGCTGTCGGGCCAGGCCGGCAAGCTGGTGACCAGCAGCAATTGCAGGGAAGGCCGCGCATTGCGCGTGGCCGAGTAGACACTCATGGCCTGGATGAACTGCAGGATCTCGCGCTCGATGTGAAAGCGTTTGCTGGTGTCCTGCAACAACGGCGGTGGTGGCAGCCCGCTGCTGTGCACCTCTCGCAACGCCTGCGCCGGCGTGTCGGTGAGGCGCATGATCTGTGCGGCGGTGGTTTGGTCGACGTGATAGTGGGCGGGGCCCAGGCGATAAAACAGGCGGTGATCGTCCCAGGTCAGCGGGTTTTCACTGGACAGGCGCCAGGCACCCTGGCGGTTATGTTCCAGGCGCGGGGTATCGACGCCGACTTTTTGCGGGTGCTTGAGCCGCCACTTGCGCAGCCGGTTGTCGTAGACGATCGGGTACAGCGAGCCATACAGCGGCAGCAACTGTTGGCCTTCCCACTGATAGAGGCCCAGGGCGTCGGGCTTGAGGTCATGGGGCAGCACCACGCTTTGCTCATACTGGCCAAGCGACTGGTCCAGCGGGCTGACCTGTCCTTCAGGGCTGCGTCGGGTGCTCATCAAGTCGCCCAGGGTGTCGCGCAAGCCTTGGGCATCGCTGGCGCTGTTCATTCCCAGTTTCAGGCGCTCGCCGGGTTGCAGGACCGAGCCCACGGCCAAGTAGAGACTGTCAATGGCCGGTGACACCGGGATCGGCCCGGCGTTGCGCATGTCGTAGGCCTCATAGTGGCCCTGGCCGTAGTGCAGCAGTTCCACGGTGGTGTCATCGGGACCGCTGGAGACATAGCGATCGGCGGGGGGGCCATTGCTCACCTCGGTGACCACAAAGTCGCGGTTGCAGGTGCTGCGCAACAGGCTGGCGATGAAATCGCGTGCCCATAGGTCGGTGTCCGGGTTGTAGGCCCGAGGGTGGTAGAAGCCGTCGATCACGATGTCGATGCGCAGGGCGGTGCGATGGTGTTCGAGGTTCTCCCGCACCGCCTGGGGCAGGCTGGCATCGCGCAGGAAGGCGGCTTGTTGGTTGGCATCGAGGGGCGTTTGCAGCAACAGTTGTTGCAGGTTGGCCGAGGTCAGGGGCGGGTAGAGCCCGCGCAGTTTTTTCAGCAGTGGTGTGACGGTCACCAACGGTGGGGGCACCTGGATCGGCAGCCACTGGCGTGCGCTGTCCTCAACAGGGACTTCGTCGCGGGCATAACCGTCGTAGCGCGTCATGGCGGTAAACAACGGGTGGCGGTGGGTTTTTGCCAGTTCACTGATTTGCACGCGCAGGCGCGCAATGCGTTGAGCCACGGTCAGGTGTGGGCTGCCTTCCTTGCCGAGCAGTGAGGTGGCGGGTTGCTGGTTCAGGATCAATTCGAACAGCTGTTCCTGAGTGGGCGCGGAGGTGAGGGGATCGGTCAGTCCGCCGTAGGTGCCATCGTCACGACGCATCAATTCGATGGTGTGGGAGAGACCATTCTCGCGGGCGGCATAACGTTCGATCAGCACGCCGCGCTGGTCGTGCACGTTAATACACGCATCGACCGGCCAGGCGGGCACTTGGGTCAACAGGCACAACACGGTGCCATCGGCGTGGGGCGGCATATGCCCGCGTCTTGAGAAGTCCTTGATCAACTGCTCGATGACTCGGTCGGCCTGCAGGCGCCGGACCCCTTCGGTGAGGTTGACGGGTGCGGGGTCGCCGGCCCACACGCGATCCAGGGTGGTGCGGTCGGCGGCGATGCTGCGCAGCATCCTTTCCATCTCGATACGGGGCACGGCCGTGGAGCCGTCGGGCAACATGCGCTCGGCCAGTTGGATGTCCGAAAGGGTGTGGGCGTTGTGCAGGTCCAGGGTCCAGGCTTGCAGCGCCGGGTCGAACAGGATCGGTGGGGCAAAGCGGCCGGCGTTTTCGAGCTTGAGCACAAAGCGCATGCTCTGCGCGTCATAGCTGACCTCCACGACGTGGCGCTCCTGATCTTTTTGCAGCCACGCGTATTGTTTACTGTCGACCTGGTACACCCCTTGGGCATTGGCGACTTGGCCGTCGAGCAGGTGCTGATCAAGGATCGCATAGGGGCCGATATCCGGCTTCCAAAGGGCGTAACTGCCGTCGGCATGGGTCACTTTGCGCGGGTTGCCCAGTTGGTGCAAAAGGCGTGTGATGCGCTGGTTGTGCACACGGCCGGCGGTGGTGATCAACAGGCCATTGATGGCCAAGTCGGCAATGTCCGCCAGGGCAGACGCAAACTCACTGGCTTCGCCACGCGCCGCTTCGTTGATGCCGATGATCACGCTGTAGGCCAGGCTGCCGAACACCGCCACTTGCATCACGCGATTCAGCCCGGTGACGCCGCCGGGCATGGGCGTGAGCAGCAGCTCCAGGACTTCCCGGGCCATGGCCGCGACGCCATCGATCAGGGCCTGCAAGTCACGCTCCGAACGACGCGTGGCCAGGGTCGAGAGGTTGGCCTGGTAGCGCTGCACCTCACGGTAGGTGCAGGCTTGCACCAGGGACTCCTTGCGACCGTGCTTGGGGTCGGGGGTAAAGCGCAAGCCATCAAGGGCCCGTTGCGGGAACAGGCGGTGGAAGGTGTCGTAGAGGAAACCGGCTACGGGGCTCAGGCCTACCGGGCGTGGCGCATCCTTGAGCAGTTGCTTGAAACCGTGCATTTCAGCCATCGGCAACTGGCGGGCGAACCAGCCCAAGTCACCTTCGCTGTGGCTGGTCTTGAGTTGCTGTATGAACGCCGCGTGCGCGGCGTTGGCGTCGCGGTGGTAACGCAGGGCGCCCCCAGGTCGGAAGGGAAAGTACGACAGCACCCCATGGGCGGCGACGCGAATCAGCAGCAGCGGTACCGGCACGGTTTGCCCTGACGGTACGAACGGCACGGCAGGCAACACGGTGATCCCGGTGCTCATGCCCAGGGTGTCGAAGGGAAGGGCCGGGCCGCTGCCGTCGAGGGCGGCGTTGAGGCTGGCAAGAAGGTCGCGGGTTACGCCAGTGTGGGCGCGGTTGCGGTACGCCTCCAGCGCTTCAAAGCGCAGGCAGGCCTCGCTGCTCGCTTGCAGCAGGCCCTGCAATTTGCCGCCCTGGCCCAAGGCGGTTTGCAGGCGCTTGTCGAGTTGACCGCCCAGGTCCAGGTCACGGGCAATGGCGATGAACTGGCTGACGGTCAGTTGAAGGTTGTCTGCGCCACTCAGGTAAGACGATTCGACAAATGTCTGCCCTGACGCCTGAGGCTGGGACGTGGCGAAATCGAAGTTCAGGCAGGCGGCGTCCCACAGCGATAACGTGGAGACATGGGGGCGATATTTCCATTCGTCGTAGGCACGGCGAAAGCGGCTGCGGTGAGTACCATTGAGGTGGGCGCTGGCGCGGGGTTCCCAGGGCAGTGGCGGTTGCAGCTCTTCGAGGTAGCGGGTGTGCAGGAATAGGCTGTGCGGGTCCAGGCCGCCGATGCGGCTGCGCAGTTGAGTCGTGCCGTCGGATTGGAAGGCTTGGAGCAGGGCCGCATTTTCGCGGTCCACCGCCTTGATCGCCTGGTGGGCTTCGCGTTGCAGCCTGACGTAGTCCCGTTGCTCCTGTGGGGTCAGGCTGCTCATCGTCCGCGCCAAGGAATCGCGGATCATTTCCAGGGCTTGCTGGCGGGCCCAGGATTCACTGGATTGCAGGTTGCCCGACAAGCCATTGAGCAGTAGATGGGTAGGCATGGGGCCATGTCCTTTCACGGGTTAAGTGGAAGGCAATGGAAGCATCTGGCCCCTACCGTTGGGCGCTAGGTATGTAGCGCGGCGCGGGGTTGCCGGTCCAGGCGCTTGAACAGCTCCAGCCAGGCGGCGAGGCCAGCCATCAGCAACGCGCCGATCACGGCGGTGGTCAACTGCATGGCGACGGTGTCGTTGGCCATGGCGTTGATCATGTCCGCCAGGGGCGCCAGTACCACCCCCAGGCAAAACACTTCCAGGGAATAACGGCCCATGCGGCAGATTTCGCCGGCCACGCGGTTCTGCGTCCAGCCGGCACCCGGCCACAGCTTGGCGGTGACGTATGCCAGCGCGAGGAAATGCACCAGGCGCACCGGTGACAGGTCGGTCTTGCTGATGGGGTAAAGCCAGTTGCTGAGCGCCGCCGGCATCCACGCATCGTGGGTCTCGGGCCAGCGCCACGACAGGGTGATCACCCCGGCCACCAGCACGTAGACCGCCGAAGCAACAAACAGTGGCTGACGCAGCAAGGGCCGGGTTTCGGCGGTTTTAGGCCGCTGGCTGTAGATCGCCGCCGCGCCGCCCAGCACAAACAACAGCTGCCAGGTGACCGGGTTGAAGTACCACACACCGTCGCTGATCGCCCGCAGGTTCCAGCCCATCCACGGGGCCAGCAGGTAGATCGCCAGTGACACCGCCACCACGGCCTCGACTTTGCGTACCAGCATCGGCAGCACCAGCGGCAACCCCGCCAGTAACACGATGTACAGCGGCAGTGGGTCCATCAGGTTGGGCTTGAAGCGCAGCAGCAACTCATCGGTGAGGGCTTGTTGCGGGTGGGTGACGAAGTGCGTCAGGCCCATTTCCTCGACCAGGTCACGGGTTTCCACATGGCTGTTGGCGAAGAACACGATGCCCATCAGCAAGGCCAGCAGGAAGATATGCACCACGTACAGCACCCAGGCGCGGCGCAGGATTTTCAGGCAGGCCATCCAGTAGCCGTCGCGCTGCATGATCTTGCCGTACGCCAACACGGCGGCAAAACCGGCGAGGAACACAAACACCTCGGCGGCATCGCTGAAACCGACGTTGCGCAAGGTGATCTGGCCCAGGGGATTGTGGGGGACGTGATCCCAGAATATGAAGATCAACGCCAGGCCCCGAAAAAAATCGATGCGCGGGTCGCGTCCGTTCGGCATGGCTGCAAGCTCTTGAACAAGGTGTTTAGTAATGACAGGCGAGCGCGGGTGTAGTCGCACGCCGCACGTCGGGCGGGCGCAGGTTGGCGGTATTTGTAAGCAATTGCAAAGGTTGGGTATTACTGAATGTCTCAATTACACGTGCTTTGTACCTGTTAACTCTGACAGTAGACGAACCACCGGCGCCGTGGCTTGCTGAAGGAAGGCACAACGGGACAATGGAATGACCAGATTGTGGAAAGGATTTTCCAGCTACACGGTGATTGGAGTTGCCAATACGGTGATCCATTGGCAGCTGTTTTTTGTGTTCAGGGCGGCGTTTGATTTGAGCCAGGCCATCAGCAACTTTTTCGCGTTCTGCGTGGCCGCGTCCTTTTCGTTTTATGTGAACGCGATCTACACCTTTGCAGTGCCGGCGTCACTGCCGCGTTATGGGCTGTTCATGCTGTGCATGGGCGGTTTGAGCCTGGGCGTGGGGTGGTTGGCGGACCGGTGGCGCGTGGCGGGGATCGTCACGGTGCTGGTGTTTTCGCTGGTGAGTCTGGTGTGTGGCTTTTTACTTTCGCGTTGGGTGGTGTTTCGCGAGCGTGGGCAATGAGGGTTTCGTTGATTGTTCCGGTATTCAACGAAGAACAGGCGATTCGTTCGTTTTACCGTGCCGTGCGTGAAGAGCCAGCGTTGCAGGCGCATAGCATCGAAATCGTGTTTATCAACGATGGCAGCACCGACCGTACAGGCGAGCTTGCCCGCATGATTGCCTTGGCTGATAGCGACGTGATGCTGATCAACTTTTCGCGCAATTTCGGCAAGGAGCCGGCGCTGTTCGCCGGGTTGGAATACGCCATGGGTGACGCTGTGGTCCCCTTGGATGTTGACCTGCAGGACCCGGTGAGTGTGATCCCATCGCTGATCCATGAATGGCGCAAAGGCGCCGACGTGGTATTGGCCAAGCGCCGGGACCGTTCCAGCGACGGTTTTCTCAAACGTCAAAGCGCCTCGCTGTTCTATCGCCTGCTCAACCGTATCGCCTACACCCACATTGAAGAAAACGTCGGTGACTTTCGCCTGATGGACCGCAAGGTGGTGGACGTGATCAAGGCTTTGCCCGAGCAGCAATTATTCATGAAGGGTGTGTTGTCCTGGGCCGGCTTCAAAGTGGCCATTGTCGAGTACGACCGCGCGCCACGTACAGCGGGCCAGAGCAAGTTTAACGCCTGGAAATTGTGGAACCTGGCGTTGGATGGAATTACGTCATTCAGCACCTTGCCGCTGCGCTTGTGGAGTTATATCGGCGGATGTATTTCGCTGGCGGCATTAGGGTATGCGGGGGTTCTGATGGTGGACAAGGTGCTGTTTGGCAATGCAGTGCCGGGGTACCCGTCGTTGATGACGGCGATTTTGTTTTTGGGAGGAGTGCAACTGATTGGGATTGGGATATTGGGGGAGTATGTGGGGCGAATTTATATGGAGGCGAAGCATCGGCCGAGGTATGTGGTGAAAGAAGTTGTGAACGGAAACAATACTGTCAGTGACATAGGAGGTCAGCATGATGTGGGTTGATAAGGTACTGAGCCGAAAAGAAGTATTTTTGTTTTTTCTAATCCTGTCTTTTGTTTATATTTATCCCATTGTTCATGCGGATTACGCCTATATAGATGATAATTGGAGGTCGTTATTGGGGGCTCAGGATGCATGGCGAAATCAGGGGCGAGTTCTGATTGAATGGCTGTATGAGGCGCTCACGTTTGGCAGTAGTACAACTAATATATTTCCGCTTCCCCTGTTGCTGTCTATAGTGGTGCTCGTGATAGCGATGAGTCGGCTGACGGTGTGGTATTTCCCTGAGCCCTCCGTATCAAGTTGTTTAGTGGTTGTTCCGATTTTGTGCAATCCATTTTTTCTCGGAAATTTGACTTACCAATATGATGGGCCTGCGATGATTTTAGCGGTGGTCGCCGTTATTTACGCAATGACTTGTCGTGTTGAGCGTGCAAGCGTTCGAGGCTTGGTCGTGGCGTTGCTGATCGCTGTCACGTTCAGTCTCTACCAACTGACCATCGCGTTATTCGTTGGGCTGTGTGTTGTGGAGTTCTACCTTGGTGTAAAGGCCAAGGCCGCAGTGGGTGAAGTCCTATCTGTTCTGGCTCAAAGGGCGGGGCAACTGATGGGGGGAGGGATTTTTTATTTCCTGACGGCTTATCAATTATCGGTCGATACCCGAGGTAACCTGTATCCCTTCAATGAACATTGGTTTGAGGAGGTGTGTCGGAAATTTATTTTTGCAATGAACAAAATTAGTTTACTGGTGACCCCGGGAAATCGGTGGCTGTGTGCGGCAGTGTTAGGTATTGCGCTTGTCGGTTTTGTTATTTCTATGCGAAGCATTCCCCAGATGAAGGGAGGGAAAATCGGTAGGGTTGTGGTCGCATTGCTTTATCTACTTTGTGTGCCTGTACTGATTTTAATAGTGCCGGGTTTTATGCTGTTTTTGATGGAGGCAAATCTGGATGCTCGAAACTATATTGCTTTTTCAGCAGTGCTGATTTTCTTGTTTATGCTGAATAGTGAGGTGCTCGGTCGTGTTGAGTCGCGGCTGCGGTTGCTGCTGGTCATTCCTGTTCTATTTATGTTTTCCTTCAGTTACGCCTATGGGCAGGTCATCATCGCTAAAAAAGAACTGGAATCGGCATTGGCGCAGTATGTGGCTTATGATTTGATTTCGCATGATGAATTACGAAATGTGCACAAGCTTTATTATGTCGGGCCGGCGATAGGTGCAAACTGGCTGCCGAGAGGCCATGCGGCGATGACGTATATGCCACTATTGAGATACATATTGAGTGAGTCCAATGCGCCATTACATCCTCAGTTTATGACTCGGCTGGGTATAAACAATGTCGTGTACGGAAGTCGTGAACTGTTCAACGCCAGCGCCGCATCACAAACCGACAAGCTTGTGGTAGACAGCAAGTTATATTCAATTCACTTGCGTGCTGGCGACGCATACATTGTCATGAAAGATTTTGTGGGTTCGGAGAATTACAACGACAACTGAGTAGTCGAACAGTTACTCGGCGATGGCGGCAAAGTCCAATGACGGCATGTGAATCTCCTTGTTTCAACGATGCCGTCGGTGGTCCGGTTCAGCGAGAAGTAGTGGTTTAGAACGCATCCATCAACAGCACCCGACAGGGTTTGGCTTCATACGCATTGATCTGCGGAACCAGCCGAGTGAAGTGTTCGGTCTGGCAATGCACATCGAGAGCGGCCTGGTCAGGCCATTGCTCGACAAAGATAAAATGCCCTGGGTCTTTTTGGTCGACAAACAGATCGTAGGCGATGCACAGCGGTTCCTGGCGGGTTTTTTCCACCAGTTCTTCGTACCAGGGGCGCACCGTTTCCAGGTGTTCGGGCTTGATGAAATCTTCGGCGATGACTTTCAACACGGTAACGGTCCTTATGCAACAGCCACTTCATGGGGCTCAAAACTGTCGGCCCGCGCCATCTGCCACATGCGCGAGTAAAACTCGCCGTTCACTTCACCGGTCAGCAACTCGCCGGGCTTGAGGAACACATGCAACTGCGAGAACAACTTGATCTCGGTCGCCGACATGCGCCGCACCAGGTGCTTGGCCGACAGCTGCGAGGGATGGTCCAGGCCCGCCGCGGCGAGCATTTCTGCCAAGGCCTTGAGGGTGTTGCGGTGGAAGTTGAACACCCGTTGGGCCTTGTCCGGGACCACCAGCGCGCGCTGGCGCAGCGGGTCTTGAGTTGCCACGCCGGTCGGGCATTTGTTGGTGTGGCAGCTTTGGGACTGGATGCAGCCGATGGCAAACATGAAGCCACGGGCCGAGTTGGCCCAGTCGGCGCCGATGGCCAGCACGCTGGCGATGTCGAAGGCGCTGACGATCTTGCCACTGGCACCCAGCTTGATCTTGTCGCGCAGGTTCAGGCCCACCAGGGTGTTGTGCACGAACAGCAGGCCCTCACGCAGCGGCACGCCGATGTGGTCGGTGAACTCCACGGGCGCGGCGCCGGTGCCGCCCTCCTTGCCGTCCACCACAATGAAGTCCGGGAGGATGCCGGTTTCGAGCATGGCCTTGGCAATGCCCATGAATTCCCATGGGTGGCCCAGGCAGAACTTGAACCCCACCGGTTTGCCGCCGGACAGTTCGCGCAGTTGGGCGATGAACTGCATCAGTTCGATGGGCGTGGAGAACGCACTATGGCGTGACGGCGAGATGCAGTCTTCGCCCATCATGATGCCGCGGGTCTCGGCGATTTCCTTTGTCACCTTGTGCTTGGGCAGGATCCCGCCATGGCCGGGTTTGGCGCCCTGGCTCATCTTGATTTCGATCATGCGCACTTGCGGGTTCTGTGCTTGTACGGCGAAGCGTTCCGGGTCGAAACGGCCGTCGCTCGTGCGGCAGCCGAAGTAGCCGCTGCCCAGTTCCCAGGTCAGGTCGCCGCCGTTTTCGCGGTGGTAGGGGCTGATGCTGCCTTCGCCGGTGTCATGGGCGAAGTTGCCGAGCTTGGCGCCCTGGTTCAGCGCACGAATCGCGTTGGCACTCAGCGAGCCGAAGCTCATCGCCGAGATATTGAACACCGATGCCGAGTACGGCTGCGTGCACTGCGGGCCGCCGACCATCACGCGGAATGCGCTGGGGTCGCTGAGCGGTGCCGGGCGCATGGAGTGGCCGATGAATTCGAAGCCCGACTGGTACACGTCGATCAGGGTGCCGAAGGGTTTGTCCGCCGTCTCGTTCTTGGCGCGTGAGTAGACCAGCGAGCGCTGGGCGCGGGAGAAGGGCAGGGCGTCGCTGTCGGACTCCAGCAGGTACTGGCGGATTTCCGGGCGGATGGCTTCCACCAGGTAACGGATATTGCCCAGGATCGGGTAGTTGCGGCGCACGGCGTGGGGGCTTTGCAGCAGGTCGAAGATACCGATCAGGCTCAGCACACCCGTGACCACGGTGATCGGCCACAGCCATTCATGTTCGATAAAGGGAAGGCTTGCGAGGGTGAAAATGACGCACACGGCAAAGAAGGCGTAACGGCTTAGTAACGACAGGCTCATACGGTTTTCCTTGGTTCGGACTCATCGGCTAGGCGTTTTGCGCCTGTAGAAAGATCGAGAACAGCTCCGACTGGGATTTGATCCCTAGCTTGCTGTAGATGTGTTTCTTATGGACTTTCACGGTTTCAACAGAGATTTCCAGCTTACGAGCGATTTCCTTGCTGGAGCAACCGCTGAGCATCAAGCGGCCTACATCCAGCTCGCGGGCGGTGAGTTGCGCGCCCCAATCATCATTCTGGATCGGCGGCTGCGGAGTGCTGACCTGGTTGAGTTCATAGGGCAAGCGTTGGCGCAGCAGGCTCAGCACCCAGGGTTGAATCAGCGACAGCAGGGCAATCTGCGCCTGGTCGAAACGCTGCTTCAAACCCAACGACAGGCATAGCGTACGCCCATCCGGCAGATGGCAATTAAATTGGATTTCATCTGCGACCACGTTAAGGCGGAAGTAGCGCTGGTAGTACTCGGTGAGTTCGAAGTGCTCCGGCGCGACTTCCGCCAGTCGAAACAAGCCGGTGCGCGAGTGTTCGCGGCTGGCAATGTAGAAGGGGTCGAGCAGGTACAGGCCATTGAGGTAGTCCTGGAACAACTGGTCTGGCGTACCGTCGGCACCGGGGCATTCGGCGAACACCAGGGGGCGGTGTTCGCTGCTGAATAGCAACACCACCCAACTGTCGAACGGCACGTATTGGTCCAGCAAGCGGACAAGCTGAGTCCAGAAGTTGGGCTGGTCGAGGGCGTCTATCATTTGCCCCACCGAGCGGTGCCAGGCGATGTCCTGCAGCGACATGGTCATTGATCTACCCCTAACGTGTTACCCCGGCCGCGTAATTCCCTGGCGGGTATTGGCTGCGCATACTGCGACACAGATAAAGAACAAGGAATACCCATGAAGGTCGAATTCGCCCAACTGGCCGGTCGTGATAACGATACAGCTTACAACCTTGAGCGCGCCCTGGCGGCAATCGTTGCCTGCGCCGACGATACGCAACTGATCGTATTCCCGGAAACCCACCTGACGGGCTTTCCCTCGGCTGAAACCGTCGCCGACATCGCCGAGCCCCTGGATGGCCCCACCGTGAGAGCCGTTATCGAGGCGGCCCGCGCGCGCAACATTGCGGTGGTGATCGGTATGGCCGAGAACGACGGCGGCCAATTCTACAACACCACCTTGCTGATCACCCCCGAAGGCATTGCCTTGCGCTATCGCAAGACTCACCTGTGGCCATTGGAGCGTGGCGTGTTCAACCCAGGCGACCGTTACCCCACCTGTGTGTGGAACGGTGTGCGCGTCGGCCTGCTGATCTGCTACGACATTGAGTTCCCGGAAACCGCCCGCGCCCTGGCGCAAACGGGCGCTGAAGTGCTGATCGTCACCAACGGCAACATGGACCCCTACGGCCCCACGCACCGTACCGCGATCATGGCGCGTGCCCAGGAAAACCAAGTGTTCGCGCTGATGGTCAACCGCGTGGAGGAGGGCGACGGCGGCCTGGTGTTCGCCGGTGGCAGCGCCTTGGTCGACCCGTTCGGTACGTTGCTGTTCGAAGCCGGGCGTGACGAAGGGCAATTCACGGTCGAGCTGGATCTTGACCAACTGGAGGCGGCGCACAAGGACTACCGCTACCTCGACGACCAGCGCATGAAATTGCCCGGCGAGGTGATCGAGCACACAGACGGAACGCGCGAGCTGCTGATCCCGAAAAACTGACACAACCCCTGTAGGCGCCCGGCTTGCCGGTGATGGCGGCTTTGAAATCGCGATCGCCGGCAAGCCGGGCTCCTACAGAGGGCGCTGTACACCATAACAATTAGTGCATCCGCTTCATCGACTTCAGTTCTGCCATAAATCTAATAAATCAGCGGAGAATCGCTCATGGCTCGTTTGCAACGCACCCTGTCGTTAGGGTCGGTGGTGCTGTTTGGCATCGCCTATATGACGCCGATCATTGTGCTCGGCACCTTCGGCATCCTGGCGCAATCCACCGCCGGCATGGTCCCCGCCGCTTACCTCGCCGCCCTGGTGGCGATGTTCTTCACCGCCATGAGCTACGGGCGCATGGCCTCGGCCTTCCCGGTGGCCGGTTCGGCCTACAGCTATGTGCGCAAGGCGATCAGCCCCAAGTTGGGATTCATCGCCGGTTGGGCGGTGTTGCTCGACTACCTGTTCCTCCCGATGGCGATCTGGTTGATCGGCGCGGCGTACCTGCATTCGGCATTCCCCGCCGTGCCGCAGTGGGTCTGGGTGCTGGCATTCATCGGCATCACCACGGCGATCAATATCATCGGCCTGAAACTCGCCAACGGCATCAACGCGCTGCTGATGCTGGTGCAGTTTCTGGTGTTGATTGCGTTTGTCGCGTTGTGCATCCACTACATCGGTGGTGATTCGAGCAAGCCGCTGTGGACGATCACGCCGTTCTTCAATGGTCAGATGCAGATGCCACTGATCATGAGCGGGGCTGCGATTGCCTGTTATTCGTTCCTGGGCTTTGACGCGGTCAGTACCCTCACCGAAGAGACCCGCGACCCACGCCGCACCATTCCCCGGGCAATCATGCTGATCACCTTGATCGGCGGGCTGATCTTCGTCGGTGTGTCGTATTTTGTGCAGGTCGCGCATCCGTCGTTCGAATTTGCCGATGTGGATTCGGCGGCCTACGAGATTGCGCGCAACATCGGTGGCGACCTGTTTGTGTCGATCTTCCTGATCGGCCTGATCGTCGGCCAGTTCGCCTCGGGGCTTTCGGCCCAGGCCAGTGGTTCGCGCTTGTTGTTTGCCATGGGCCGCGACGGCGTGTTGCCCAAGTCGTTCTTCGGCACCCTGCATGCGCGTTTCGGGACGCCGGTCAACAGCATCCTGCTGTGTGCCGTGGTGGCGTTGCTGGCGCTGAAGCTGGACGTGACCACCTCCACCTCGTTCATTAACTTCGGTGCGTTCCTGGCGTTCAGCCTGGTGAACCTCTCGGTGATCTTTCACTACTGGATCGGGGCCAAGCAGCGCGGCGTGCGGGAATTGATCCTGTTCCTGGTGTTCCCGGCCATCGGCCTGTTGGCGGATCTGTGGTTGATGGTCAGCCTCGATCACCTGGCGATCTACCTGGGCCTGGTGTGGTTGGCGATCGGCCTGGTTTACCTGGGTGTGCTGACGCGCGGTTTCTCGCAACAGCCACCGGAGATGGACTTTCAGGAAGCTGCATAGAAGCTGCGGGCCTATTCTTATTGCAATCGGTTCTCGTTTGGGTGCGTGATTTGTGTTGCTGTATAACACATCAAATGCACCCAGACGCCCCGGAGGCCTTATGAAAGCTGGTATCCATCCCGACTACCGCACCGTGCTGTTCCATGACACCGCCGCCGACGTGTTCTTCCTGATCGGCTCCACCGCCGACAGCGATCGCACCCACACACACAGCGACGGCAACACGTACCCGTATATCCCGTTGGACGTTTCCAGCGCCTCGCACCCGATCTACACCGGCCAACAGCGCAAGACCCAGGCCGAAGGCCGGATCGCCGGGTTCAACAAGCGTTTCGCTTCGTTTGGCTCGAGCCCGAAAAAAGCCGAAGCGTGACGATCACGTGCTTCACCTCGAAGGCCGCTCCGGTTTCAGGAGCGGCTTTTTTTTGCGTTGATATCGTAAAGCCATCACTTTACGCAAAACCGACTAAACTCCTCAGTAATAGCCAGGAAGGCAGGCCCGGACCCTAAGGAATGCACACCGACGATCCGAGGTGTCCCATGGGAGAGTCAGTTACATTTACCGATGCCAGACGTGCCGTGGTGCTGTTGATCGACGCCCACCCCGACGTGCTCCAACGCCTTACGCAACTGCTGCAGCTGGAACCCTTCGACCTGCACAGCGCCACGTGCGCTGCCGATGCCCTGGCCATCCTGGCCAGCCAACCCGTCGACCTGGTGATGAGCGCCGCGCGCCTGCCGGACATGGACGGCGCCTCATTGCTCGCGCATGTCCACCAGCATTACCCCCACACCGTGCGCATCCTGTTGACAGGCGAGACCGACCTGACGCTGATCGTAAAGGCCATCAACGAAGGTGAAATCTACCGTTACCTGAGCAAGCCCTGGAAGGATGAAGAATTGTTGCTGGCGCTGCGCCAATCCCTGGCCCATCAGCATTCCGAGCTGGAGCGCCTGCGCCTTGAACAACTGATCCAGCAGCAGAACGACGAACTCAAGCAGCTCAACGCCACCCTGGAAAGACGCGTGGCCGCGCGCACCAGCGAGCTGCAGCAGACCGCCGACATGCTCGATCTGGCCTACGAAGAGCTCAAGCACAGCTACGCCACCGGCACCGAAGTGTTTTCGCTGCTGGCCAACCTGCGCCTGCCGCGCGCCAAACAGACCAACCGGCAGATCATCGAACTGGTGCGCACTTGGTGTGTGGCCCATGGCGTGGACTCCGCCAGCAACCGCGACCTGACCATGGCCGCCGCGCTCTACAACATCGGCAAGCTGAGCTGGAGCGACAGCATGATGGCGTCGCCCTCGGACCTGCTGCACAGCAGCGACCGTGAACGCTATCGCGCCTACGCCACCCAAAGCGAGTCGCTGCTGATGACCCTGGAACCGATGAAAGACGCCGCGCGGCTGATCCGCCATCACCAGGAACGCTGGGACGGCAGCGGTTTCCCTGACCACCTCAAGGGTGAAGCGATTCCTGCCGGCTCGCGTTTGCTGAAACTGGCGGTGGATTTTATCGAACTGCAAAAAGGCCTGATCCTGGAGCGGCAGATGAACAGCGACGAAGCGCTGCTGTACATCCGCAAATACGCCGGGCGGCTGTACGACCCGGTAATGGTCGAAGACTTTGTGCTGGTCTGCGCCACTTACCTCAATGACGTGACCCTGGGCGACCCCAACGTCAAAGTGCTCGGCACCCGGGAGCTGGCGGAGGGCATGGTGCTGGCGCGCAACCTCAATGCGGACAACGGCATGCTGCTGCTCAACGCCGGCAAGGTGTTGAACCTGCCGTTGGTGGATAAGTTGATTGCCTTTGAGACCATGGAAGGGGCGCGGTACAGCGTGTTTATCAAGGACACCGGCGAGGCATTGCTTTCCGGTTAAGGCACTTCATGTGATCCTTACATCTTTGCCTTCAAGGAAGACCGTACATGCCCTCCACCATCCGCATCGCCGCCGCCCTCCTGATCGGCGGCGACGGCCAGACCCTGCTGGTGCGCAAGCGCGGCACGCAAGCCTTCATGCAACCTGGCGGCAAGATCGACGCGGGTGAGCAACCTGCCGACGCGCTGGCCCGTGAGCTGCACGAAGAACTGAACCTGTGCATTGAGCCCGGCGCGGCGGTCTATCTGGGCAAGTTTTCCGCACCGGCGGTCAATGAGCCAGGTTTTACCGTGGAAGCCGAGTTGTTCCAGGTGCAGATTGACGAGCCAGTGAGCCCGGCGGCGGAGATCGAAGAAGTGCGCTGGATCGACCCGGCCGGCGACGGTGGCCTGGTCCTGGCACCGTTGACGCGGGATTTGATCCTGCCGTTTTATCGTGCATCGCTGACGGCATGAGCGTCCGCACGTTGGAGGCCAGCGACGCCGAGGCTTATCGGGCGTTGATGCTGGAGGCGTATAGCGCCTATCCGCAGGCGTTCACTTCCAGCGTGGCGGAGCGTGCCGCGATGCCGCTGAGTTGGTGGGAGAAGCGCTTGAGCAGCCCACTGGACCGGTTGCTGGGGGCTTTTGAGGGGGATGAACTGGCCGGCATTGTCGGCTTGGCGTTCGAGCCGCGGGAGAAGGCACGGCACAAGGTGACTTTGTTCGGCATGTACGTGACCCAGGCTTACCAGCAGCAGGGGCTGGGCCGTCAATTGGTCGAAGCGGCGTTGGCTGAGGCGCGCCAGTATCCGCGCCTGAAGGTGATTCAACTGACGGTCACGGCCGGCAATGATGCTGCCCTTGCGTTGTACCAGCGCTGCGGGTTCATCCAGTACGGCCTGGAGCCGCTGGCGGTGCGGGTGGGGGTCGATTACTTTGACAAGATCCACATGTGGCGCGAATTGCAGGACCAGTGATTTCCAGTTGTGGCAGGCTTGCCTGCGATAGCCGTAGGTATCTGCACGACGCTGCACCTGTGGTGAGGGCGCTTGATTCCGCTGGCGGCCAGACAGACGACCGCTATCTAACTGTTGCCCCAGATCAAAATGTAGGAGCTGGCTTGCCGGCGATGGCGGTGGTGCGGTGTACATATCAGTTATTTAGGTAACGGCTGCTATGGGTTCCGCTCTTACAGCGGGTCACTTTTGGAAAAGAGCCCCAAAAGTAACCAAAAGGGCTCTTGCCCCAACACTCGGCACCTCGCTCACGCTCGGTGTGCCCGTAATCCGACAGGTATTTGGGGGGCCGCCGCCACGCGCCATCCATGGCGCGGGGCGGCTAAACCGGCATCCCTGCCGGTTTACCCCCCAAATCCCTGTCGAATTCCGGCCAGCGTGTTTGACGGGGCGCCTAGGATCAAGATCAAGATCAAGATCAAGATCAAAAGCAACAGCACGGCGGCCTGGTAGCCGGCCTGAGTGGTTGGATCAAGGGCAGGTACGTGTGTAGGCGCTGGCTTGCCGGCGATGCAGGCACCTCGGTACCTCAGGCACACCCAGGCGAGCTCTTCGTTTACAAGGCGACGCAGGGTTCAGCGTACCGCGCTGACCCCATCGAGGGTGGAGAATGAGGTGTCCTTGGCAGTCAGCAGGAAGTCGCGCATATACGGCGCATCCAGCATGTCTGCGCGAATCCCCGCGTACAGCGTTGCAAACAAGCCTTTCTCACCCAGGCGCTTGCCTTTCACGTAACCGCGCGAGCTGTATTCGTGCAGCGCCCAATGGGGCATGCCGCACACACCACGGCCGCTGGCCACCAATTGCATCATCATCACGGTCAGTTCCGAGGTGCGCACCTGGGCCGGTTCTACGTCGGCGGGTTCGAGGAAGCGGGTGAAGATGTCCAGGCGGTCGCGCTCGACCGGGTAGGTGATCAGGGTTTCGGTCAGCAGGTCTTCCGGCACGACGTACGGTTTGTGCGCCAGTGGGTGCTGGTTGGCGACCGCGAGCATGGCTTCGTAGGTGAACAGCGGCACGTAGGTAATGCCGGGCAACTCCAGCGGGTCGGAGGTCACCACCAGGTCCAGGTCGCCACGCGCCAGGGCTGGGAGCGGCGCGAAGGCAAAGCCGGAGGCCAGGTCCAGTTCGACTTCCGGCCAGGCATCGCGGAACTGGTCGATGGTCGGCATCAGCCACTGGAAGCAGCTGTGGCACTCGATCGCCATGTGCAGGCGCCCGGCAGTGCCGCCGGCCAACCGGGCGATGTCGCGTTCCGCACCGCGCAGCAGCGGCAGGGTGGCGTCGGCCAGTTGCAGCAAGCGCAGGCCCGCGCTGGTGAAGCGCAGCGGCTTGGTCTTGCGCACGAACAGCGGCATGCCCAGGCGTTCTTCCAGCTCCTTGAACTGGTGGGACAGCGCCGACTGCGTCAGGTGCAGGCGCTCGGCGGCTTCCACCAGGCTGTCGGCTTCGCGCAGCGCGTGCAGGGTCTTGAGATGACGGATTTCGAGCACGGGCTCTCCATGAATATAATTTGTGACGAAATGGAATGCCGTGAGTTTGTCTCATGTTGGCAGGCCTGTCGATAAGTAGATCGACATGACCGCTGAGCACTCTTCATCAAACTGTCACGCAACTGTGGCAGCGCGCTTGAACAAACTTCATCAGACTCGCGCTCTACTGGGGTTCTGCGTTTCGGTGTTTTTCATGCGCGTGTTGCTTTTACTGGCCGCTCTACTGTTCGGCCTGCCGTCTTTTGCGGCTTCTCGATGTGACGTCAATGTCCCGACCCAAACGGTCGACCTGGCTCAGGTGAGCATCGCCTACCAGAGCATCGGCCGTGCGTCCGATCCAGCCTTGCTGCTGGTGATGGGCCTGGGCGGGCAGTTGATCCACTGGCCCGACGAAGTTGTCGTCGCCCTGTGCCAGCAAGGTTTCCGGGTGATCCGCTATGACAACCGTGACGTCGGCCTGTCCACGTGGCGCCAGGCGCCCGCGAGTGCGAACCTGACCTTCGAGGTGCTGCGCTACAAGCTCGGCCTGCCGGTGGCGGCGCCGTATACCTTGACTGACATGGCCGATGACGCCATCGGTTTGATGGACGCCTTGCAGATCGAGCAATTCCACGTGCTGGGCGCGAGCATGGGCGGGATGATCGCCCAGCACCTGGCCGCCATGGCGCCGCAGCGGGTCGAGAGCCTCACGCTGATCATGACCAGTTCCGGCGCCGAAGGCCTGCCGGCGCCGAATGCGGCGCTGGTGCAATTGCTGTCGCGGCGCAGCGCGCCGAACCGTGAAGTGGCGCTGGAGCAACAGGCGGATCTGCTCGCCGCACTGGGCAGCCCGAACGTGAAGGATGATCGCCAGGCCTTGCTGCACCAGGCGGCGCTGTCCTACGACCGGGCCTTCAACCCGGACGGCGTGAAGCGCCAGATCATGGCGATCCTCGCCGAGCCGAGCCGCGTGCCGTTGCTCAACCAATTGCGCGTGCCGACGCTGGTGGTGCACGGTACCGCCGACCCGCTGCTGCCGGTGATGCATGGCGTGCACCTGGCGGCGCATATACAAGGCAGCCAGTTGAAACTGATCCCCGGCCTGGCCCATCGTTTCCAGGAAGCGTTCAAGGCGCCGTTGCTGGCGGCGGTGTTGCCGTACCTGCAAGCGCATCGCGAAGATGCCGCGCACTGGGCGCAGATCGATCCGGTCGGCCCTTCGAAGCTGCTGTGACATTGGTGTATCGTGCAGCCTTTGCGGCCCATTTACGCCTGCGAGGTTGCCTGCCATGAGTACTCCCCTGAAAATCGATTTCGTCAGCGACGTGTCCTGCCCCTGGTGCATCATTGGCCTGCGCGGGCTGACCGAAGCCCTCGACCAGCTTGGCACCGAGGTGCAGGCCGAGATCCATTTCCAACCGTTCGAACTGAACCCGAACATGCCTGCCATCGGTCAGAACATCGTCGAGCACATCACTGAGAAATACGGCTCCACCGCTGAGGAATCCCAGGCCAACCGTGCGCGCATCCGCGACATGGGCGCCGAGCTGGGCTTTGCCTTTCGCACCGATGGCCAGAGCCGCATCTACAACACCTTCGACGCACACCGCCTGCTGCATTGGGCCGGGCTCGAAGGTTTGCAGTACAACCTCAAGGAAGCACTGTTCAAGGCGTACTTCACCGATGGGCAGGACCCGTCCGACCACGCCACCCTGGCGATCATCGCCGAAAGTGTCGGCCTGGATATCAAACGCGCAGCCGAGATTCTCGCCTCCGACGAATACGCCGCCGAAGTGCGTGAGCAAGAGCAACTGTGGATCTCCCGTGGTGTGAGCTCGGTGCCGACCATCGTGTTCAACGACCAGTACGCCGTCAGCGGTGGCCAGCCGGCGGAGGCCTTTGTCGGTGCCATTCGCCAGATCATCAACGACGCGAAAAACTAAAGCCGATCACGGTTCAAAATGTGGGAGCGGGCTCGCTCCCACATTGGTCAGTCACCGTCTTCAAGAGTTGTGCTGGCCCGTCCCTTGCATTGACCCCCTAAAGCCTTAGGGGACACTGCCTTGAACATTCTCGACCTCGACCACAGCCTCACCGGCCAGGCACCGATTGCCCGGCGTTTGGCCAATGGCCGCGCCCACCGTATCGACCTGCTCGACCTGGGCCCCAAGCTGCGCCTGTGGTCCACCGAAAAAACCTGGAAGCGCTTCGCCGAACGCATGGCCCAACGGCCCCGGCCCACGGATGCGCGCCCGGAAATCCTGTTTGTCGGTTCGGGTGATTACCATCACCTCACGCCGGCGTTTCTCGCCGATCTCAAAGAACCGATCAGCCTGATCCACTTCGACAACCACCCCGACTGGGTGCGCTTTGCGCCCAAGCGCCACTGTGGTTCGTGGGTCAACCGCGCGCTGAAAATGCCGGCGATCAAACGCATCGTCACCCTCGGCCCCTGCAGCGATGACTTGCATAACCCGCAACTGCGCGGCGGCAACCTTGGCGCCCTCAAGCGCGGGCACTTGCAGCTGTTTCCCTGGCAGCACGCGCCCTCGAAAGTCTGGGGGCGGGTCGGGGACGGCGCCGGCCATCGTCAGCAGGAAGACCACCTGCACTGGCGCAACCTGGCCGAGCTGGATTGGGCGGCTTTCCTGGAGCAGATGATCAGCAGCCTGCCCACCGAAGCGATCTGGATCACCCTCGACAAAGACGTGCTCGCCAGTGAAGACGCGGCCACCAACTGGGACCAGGGCGGCATGCGCCTGACCCACCTGCTGCAAGCCCTGCGGGCCTTGGCCGCGCGCAAGCGCATCATCGGCATCGATGTGTGCGGCGAGTTCGCCCAGCCGGCCTTCAGCAACGCGTTCAAGCGCTGGGAAGCCAAGTCCGACCAGCCGCCACCCGAGCGCTGGAGCGCGCAAGACCTGCAGCGCAACGCTGCCACCAATGAAGCCTTGATTGATCTGTTTGAGGAGCTGTTCCCGTGACCTTGACCGTGGTGTTGCTGGTGGCGTTTTCCATCGTGCTCGATGTGATCGGCCAGCTGTGTTTCAAGATCGGCCTGGACCGTTTGCCCGAGCTGGACGGCGGTTTTCGCCTGAATGCGTTCTGGGGCCAAGTGTTCAATGCGCCGTTGCTGTGGGCCGGGATCGGTGCCTATGCGATCGAATTTTTCGTGTGGCTCGAAGCCTTGTCCCGCGCGCCCTTGAGCCTATTGTTTCCGGCCGCCGCGCTGGCCTATTGCGGGGTGGTGCTGGCGGGCAAAGTGGTGTTGGGCGAGACCGTCAGCCGCCGCCGTTGGTTGGGCACGCTGGTGATTACGTTGGGAGTGATGTTGGTGGCGATTGCAGGGAGCCAGGCATGAGTACGCAAACGATGAATACCGGATGGCTGCACGGGCGCTTCGGCACGGTGGTGCTGTGGGCCTTGTTGATCTGCACCGAAAGCGCCGGTCAGCTGTTTACCAAAGTGGCCGGGGACCAACTGGGGCAGATGGATTTCAACTGGCAGTGGCTGGGTGAGGTGGCGCGCAACCCTGGGATCCTGGCGGCGATCGCCAGCTACATCGGCGCGTTTTTCGTGTGGATGCTGATCCTGCGGCGCAGCAGCCTGTCCCTGGCGTTTCCGCTCAGTTCACTGGTGTTTGTGGTGGTGTTGCTGGGGTCGTGGCTGGGGCTGGGGGAACATATCAGCCCACTGCACTGGGTGGGGGTGGCGGTGATTATCGCCGGCATCGCCCTGCTGGCCGAAGGCGAAGAAAACTGATCACGTTGGCCTGGTTTGATTTTTGTGGTGAGCGAGCTTGCCTCGCGCAGGGCAAGCCTGCTCACCACAGGGGTTAGTGGCGAGTCAGGGTTTTCTGTGCGCCACCAGAAAGCCCAACCCGTGTGACACTGGAAGCTGCTTCACCCCCGCCTCACGCTGTTGCTCGGCAATCTCCCGATGAAACGCCTTCACCTTGGTCCAGTGCATCTTCGGCCGGTAGTGGTGCTCGGCGTGGTAGCCGTTGTTCATCCAGATCAGGTTGTACAGCACGCTGTAGGAACTCACGCCCCAGGCAATCGGCAAGTCCGGGTTGCCGCCGAAGTGTTCGTAGTAGCCATTGAGCGACGACAGGCACTGGCCCAGGTACCAGAACGGCAACAGCCACAGCACCGCCTGCCAGTTGTAGTACGCCAGGGCGATATAGAACGCCACCGTCACGATGATCTCGACTTTGACCCAGCGTGCATCGGCCGGGCGCTTGCGCTTCATCTCGTCATAGAACGGCTTGGGATCGTCGCGGAAAAAACTCAGGAAGGTATAGGCCCACGGGTTTTCCGGTTGGCCATTGTGGCCGCGCTGGTAGATCGACAGCGGGTCGATGGTTGTGCCATCCGGGCCCGGCAGGTCGGCGTTACCACGGTGATGGCGGTTGTGGATATCGCGGTAGAGCGTCTGGGAAAAACCGATGGTCACCGACAGCAGCAGGTCGAAGGCCCGGTTCATCGCGCGATGGGTGAAGTAGGCGTTGTGGATCTGGTTGTGGGAGATGCTGTTGATGCTCCACGACAAGCTGATCGCGTAGATCAGTGCCAAGGGCACCAGCGCCCACCAGCTCAGGCTATGGAAGGCGACAACCAGCCAGATGACAAAGGCGAAATGCGCCAGGCCCAGGGCGATTGGCACCAGGTCCCAGAGCGAGTGATGCAGCAGGCGGTAAGCGGGGCGAGCCATGAAGAGTGTCCTGGAAAAATGGATTCCAGCACCTCATTGCAAACCCCAGACCAACCTCAATCGAATGTGTAGCTGATGGCCGTCTGCACCTGGCCCTGGTTCACATCGCCGGTCTGCCGGACGATGCTGCTGTCTGCCGCCGAGCCCACCAGATGCACCCAGCTCGCGCTGGTCAGCAACGACCATTTGGCCGCCAGGGGAAACTCGAAACTCTGGGTCAGCGTCACGTTCTGGAAGCCGCCGCTGGCGTTGTACGGCCGAAAGCCCGAAGCGGCTGCCTCGTTGTCATCCACGCCGAAAAACGTCTGGGTTTGGCGGGCATCGGCGAAGTGCGCCACCAGGCCACTGCTGCCGATCACGCCGCTGCCCAACGGGTAGCCCAGTTCGCCGCCGACCTTGCCCAGCGCGCCGCTCTGCGAATGGCCGCCGCCGACGGCCTGGCCCAGCTGTGCATAGACCCGCCAGAAATCAGCCGGTGCGTACTGAACGAAACCGCCTACCTCGGCCATGTCCGACACATTGCGCAAACCCTGCAGCGAGCCGTTCGAGGTGCGCCCCTGCAGGTAATTGATATACGGGCCGGCGGTAAAGCCGTAGCTGTCCAGGGCGCTCCAGGTCAGGCCGTCGTCGGTACTCAGGCTGACAGTGCCCCAGTCCAGATCGACGTAGGGAACGGGCCGCGTTTCGTAGCGGCTGCCGGTAGGGTCATGGGGCTGGTAACTGACGCCTGCGCCGACGTCGCCGGTGATACCGTCGGCCTGAGCCGCGTTCGAAACGCTCCAGAGGCCCAGTAAACCGGCCAGTGCAGCGCAAGTGATCCTCAACATGGTCACTGTTCCTTGATTGATTACGTGCGCATGAACGCGCAAAGCGTCGGGCTCGTGCAAGCACTCATCTTGTTTGTAGCAAGCTACAAAAATTGTAGCTCCTGCGACACAAATCACCCTCTAAGCCGAGCTAAGCCCCAGCCCCGCTGGGCTTGCGCCAGTTGGCACAGTCCCTGCTCTACACCTTTTTGCAAGCGCACACAGCGCGCTCCTCCAAGGTAAACAACGATGATCCAATGGCATATCGTGTGTGACTTCGACGGGACCATCACCCCCACCGATGTCATCGACAACGTCCTCCAACGCTTCGCCGGCCCCGAGTGGGAAACCATCGAACAGGAATGGCTGGATGGGCATATCGGTTCACGCGAATGCCTGAGCCGCCAACTGGCGCTGATCAAGGCCACTCCCTCCGAGCTGCTGGCGTATTTCGACAGCGTCGAGATCGACCCGGACTTCCCGGACTTCGTCGACCACGTGATCGGCCTGGGTGCGTCCATCGAAGTGGTCAGCGACGGCATCGAGCAGGGCATTGCGCGGATTCTGTCACGCAACTACGTGACCCTGCTGCCGATCCTCGCCAACCGCCTGCGCCAGGTCGACCAGAACAGCTGGCGCATCGACTTCCCGTACTCCAGTGACGCCTGCCGTGCCGCCTCCGGCAACTGCAAATGCAAGTCCACGCCGCGCAACAAGCGCGTGCTGGTGATCGGCGACGGCAAGTCCGACATGTGCGTGGCCTCCACCGCTGACTTCGTGTTCGCCAAAGGCAGCCTCGCCAAGTACTGCGAAGCCAACAACATTCCTCACGCACGCTTCGACACCTTTGCCGAACTGCCTGCGCTGCTGGCCCGACTGCCGCAAGGCATCGCCGCCAACGCCACCTCCTTTACTGCTGCTGACAACCAGGAACTCTTCCACCATGTCTGATATCCGTATCGCTACCGCCGAAGACCAGATCCTTCTGGATAAAGAAGCTAAATACTGCTCCTACGGCGACACCGTCCACTACATCGAGCCGCCGCGTATTTTCAGCCGTTGCGAAGGCTCCTACGTGTGGGACACCGAAGACCAGGCCTACCTCGACCTGCAGATGTGGTACTCGGCGGTCAATTTCGGCTACGCCAACCCGCGCTTGAACAATGCGCTGAAACAGCAGATCGACACCCTGCCGCAAATCGCCAGCCAGTACCTGCACAAGGGCAAGATCGAGCTGTCGGAAATGATCGCGGTAGACGCCAAGAAGAAATTCGGCCTCGACGGTCGCGTGCACTTCAACGTCGGCGGTTCGCAGTCCATCGAAGACTCCCTGAAGGTGGTGCGTAACGCCACCAACGGCAAGAGCCTGATGTTCGCCTTCGAAGGCGGCTATCACGGGCGTACCCTCGGCGCCTCGTCGATCACCTCCAGCTACCGCTACCGTCGCCGCTACGGCCACTTCGGCGAGCGTGCGCAGTTCATTCCGTTCCCGTACCACTTCCGTGGCCCTAAAGGCATGACCAAGGAAGAATACGGCAGCCACTGCGTGCAGCAATTCGCCCGCCTGTTCGAGACCGAATACAACGGTGTGTGGGACCCGAAAGTCGGCCAGAGCGAATACGCCGCGTTTTACGTCGAGCCGATCCAGGGCACCGGCGGCTACGTGATCCCACCGATGAACTTCTACCGCGAACTCAAGCAGGTGCTGGATCAGCACGGCATCCTGATGGTGTCCGACGAAATCCAGATGGGCTTCTACCGCACCGGCAAGTTGTGGTCGATCGAGCACTTCGACGTGCAGCCGGACGTGATCGTGTTCGGCAAGGCCCTGACCAACGGCCTCAACCCGCTGGGCGGCATCTGGGCCCGTGAAGAG
The DNA here is from genome assembly GCF_979253545.1 of Pseudomonas sp. AC112. Classification (NCBI taxonomy): domain Bacteria; kingdom Pseudomonadati; phylum Pseudomonadota; class Gammaproteobacteria; order Pseudomonadales; family Pseudomonadaceae; genus Pseudomonas; species Pseudomonas sp. AC112. The sequence continues at coordinate 963,532 of NZ_CEEDCM010000001.1, read as the reverse complement.
TTGATCAACCCGAAGATCTTCCCGCCAGGTTCCACCCACTCCACCTTCGCCTCCAACCCGTTGGGCACGGCGGTCGGCCTGGAAATGTTCAAGATGACCAATGAAGTCGACTACGGCGCGATGGTCATGGCCAAGGGCAAATTCTTCCTCGAAGGCCTGCAAGACCTGCAGAAACGTTTCCCGATCATCGGCGACGTCGACGGCCTGGGCCTGGCCCTGCGCTGTGAAATCTGCGGCCCGGATGGTTTCACGCCCGACAAGGCGACCCTGGACTACATGGTCGAAGAAGGCATGAAGGGCGACATGGTGGTAGACGGCCAGAAACTCGGGCTGATCCTCGACGTGGGCGGTTACTACAAGAACGTGATCACCCTGGCACCGTCCTTGGAAATCAGCTACCCGGAAATCGAACTGGGCCTGAAGCTGCTTGAGCAACTGCTGGTGCGGGCGACCAACCGGTGAACACAGCAGAGATCGACCTCGGTGAAGGTGATGCCGGCTTCGTTCTCGGTGAAGGTCCGGTCGGGATCCTGTTGATCCACGGCCTGACCGGCACCCCGACGGAATTGCGCCAGGTCGCCAAGGGCCTGGCCAAGGCGGGCAACTGCACGGTGTACGTGCCTACCCTGGCCGGGCACTGCGGCGACAACAGCGACCTGCAAGCCACGGGCTGGCGCGACTGGTACGAAGGCGTGCGCAAGACCTTCGTGCAAGTGCGACAGCGGCATGAGCAGGTGTTTGTCGGTGGCTTGTCCATGGGCGCGGTGATGTCGATGTACGTGGCCTCGGAGCATCCGGGCCAGGTCGCCGGGCTATTGATGTACTCCACCACGCTCAAGTACGACGGTTGGAGCATCAACAAAATGGCGTTCATCACGCCGTTGCTCATCCGTATCCCGTTCGGCGTACGCCTGTTCCGCTTTACCGAAAAACCACCTTACGGCATCAAGAACGAACGCCTGCGCGCCATCGTTGAACGACAGATGAAAGAAGGTGAGAGCAGCGAAGCGGGCTTGTTGACGATGGAAGGCGTGACCGTACGCGAATTGCACTGGATGAACGCCGAGGTCAAAAAACGCATGCCCTCGATCAAGGTGCCGGCGCTGGTATTGCACTCCATCGAGGATGACATCACCAGCCGCTGGAACGCCGACTACGTGGAGCGCCACCTCGGCGGGCCAGTCACCAAGATCCTGCTGGACAACTGCTACCACATGATCACCGTCGACCTGCAGTACCGCCGGGTGATCGAGTTGAGTGCAGCGTTCATCAACGAGCGAGCTCTATGTAGTGAGCGGGCTTGTCGGGTCGCCGCATCGCCCGCGCTGGGTGGCGAAGCCGCCCTAAAAACTGCAATTGCGGTTTAACTGGAAAAACTCAGCTTCGGAAATGGGGCGGCTTCGCCCCCCCAGCGCGGGCGGTGCGACGATTCGACAAGCCCACTCACTACAGAAATAAGGGACCGATGTGATTACCGCCCAAGCCTTCCCGACCATCCGGGCCATCCAGCGCAGTGCCTGGAACGACTGTTTCCCGGGTGCCTTGGAGGACTGGGACTACTACGTCGCCGTAGAAAACGCTGCCATTGCTGATTTCCAATGGCGCTACCTGGCGGTTTACCAGGATGGAACGCTGGTGGCGGTGGCTGCCGCGTTCATCACTCATTATCGCCTCGACACGACGGTGTCGGGCGCCGGCAAGCGCTTGACCGAGCGCGTGGAGCGATTGTGGCCGGGGCTGTTGCAACTGGGGCTGTATGCCCTCGGTTCGCCGGTGGCCGAACGCTGCGACGCTGGGTTCGCCAGTGGCGTGCCGCAGGCGAGCCGCCCGCTGTTGCTCCAGCACCTGCTGCAGGCCGCGCGCCGGGATGCCGATGACTTTGGCATCGGCCTGGTGGCGGTCAAGGATGCGCCGAGCAAAGACCCGCACTGGCTCGAGAGTTGCCGGGCGGCGAGCTTCCAAAGCATGCCGAGCCTGCCCACGGGCGTGTTGCCGCTGCCCTATGGTTCGGTGGATGCCTACCTGGGCTCGCTGGGCAAATCCACCCGCAAGGACCTGCGCCGCAAGCTGCGCGCGCCGGGCCCGCGGGTAGAATGGCGGCGTAACATCGACGACGTGCTGCCCGAGGTCATGCGCCTGTACGAGGCCACGCTCACGCGTGCCGAGTTGCAGTTCGAGCGGCTGCCCGCCGGCTACTTCACCTCGGTGCTCGAACGGCTTGATGAGCGCGCGGTCTGTGTTCTTTACTGGGTGGACGCGCAACTGGTGGCGTTCAACTTGATCCTGGTGGATGAACACCGGCTGGTGGACAAGTTTTTCGGGCATGACGTCGCGTTCACCCGCGACTACAACCTGTACTTCCGCAGTTGGCTGACCAATGTCGACTACTGTATTCAACACAATATTGCGCTGTATGAGTGCGGGCAGGCCGGGTATGCCAGTAAGCTGCGCCTGGGCTGCGAGTTCCAGGGCAACAGTGTGTTTTTTCGCCACCGCAACCGGCTGGTCAACGGCCTGCTCAAGCTTGTAAAACTGTTTATTCGACCGGACCGTTCCGACCCTGCCATGGCTGCTGCGATAAGCGAAACCTGATGATCACCAAGACCCGCCAGAAAGCCCGCCCCTTTGCCATTTCGCGTTGGAGCGTCCAGCGCAAGCTGGTGCTGGCGTTCTGGTTGGTCAGCGTGATTCCCACCATGATCGCGGCAGAGCTGGCCGCCACCACGCTGTCGCAGATCTTCGACAGCAACGTGCGCATCTGGCTGCAGGAGTCGACCAAGATCGTCAAGGACGAAATCGGCGACATCCTTCATGACAACGCGCGCATGGCCAAGCTGTTCCTGCGCTACACCAGCCCGCCCTCTAACCGGCAGGCGGCCAAGCACGACCGGCTGACTGCCGACATTGCCGATGCCACGGACATCGACGTGGTCGCGCTGATCCGCGTCAGCGACCACAAGCTGGTGTTCAGCACCGCCTCCGACGACATCGTCAAACAGATCAGCCTGACCAGCAACGCGGTGTTGCAGACCGTGCAGGTGGCCGGGGTGAGCACCGGGATCGTGGTGTCTACCTTCGAGACCACCCAGGACGGCGTCGATTACCTGCTGCTGGTGGCCACGTACCTGGACAGCAGTTTCCTCACCAGCGTGGCCGATGTGCATTCCCTCGACCTGCGCCTGTACCTGGCCAACCCCGACGGGTTCTCCGAAATCTTCTCGACCCAGCGCTTCGAGGATCACCCCTCGCGCATCCCCAAGAGCGTCGAAACCGCGATGCGCAGCACCAAGCAGCCCAGCGAGCAGTTCACCAATAACTACAGTGGGTTGTACTGGCCGATCTTCAATGACGCCGGCGACTTGCAGGGCGTGATTTTCAGCGGCCTGCTGCGCCACACCAGCCTGGTGGGGCTGGTGAACCAGAGCAATCTGTTCGTGCTGATCTTCCTGCTCAGCTCGGCACTGTCGCTGGCGGCAGGGGTATTGGTGTCGCGGCGCCTGACCAAGCCGCTGCGAGACCTGTCCCAAGGCGTGAGCGCGGTGATCTCCGGCGATTACGCGCACCGCGTGGTGGTCAGCGGCGGCGACGAGCTGGCGCAGTTGAGCAGCACCTTCAACCATATGACCGAGCGCCTGGGCGAGCTGCATTACCTCGAAGCCCAGCTGCGCCGGCGTGATCGCCTGCATGCCCTGGGTGAAGTCGCCATGGGCCTGGCCCACGAAATCCGCAACCCGCTGGGCATCATCAAGACGGCCACACAGTTGCTGCACCGCCGCGCCGACCTGGCGGATACCGACAAGCGCCACCTGGAATACGTGATCAGTGAAGTCAGCCGCATCAACGACCTGATCACCGAGTTCCTCGACTTCGCCAAGCCCAACCCGCCGCTGCGCGTGTTGCAGCCTGCGCGCCCGTTGGTGGAGGAAATCCTCGGTTTCTGCGCCCCGGAACTGGCCACCCATAACATCGACGCGCACATCGATGACCAGGCGCCGGGGGCGACGATCTACGCGGACACCAAGCAGCTCAAGCAGGCGTGCCTCAACCTGATCCTCAACGCCATCGACGCGATGCCCGAAGGCGGGCGCCTGACCCTGGGCATTCGCACGCTGGACGACAACACCGTGATCAGCATCGCCGACACTGGTCAAGGTATCCCGGCGGAAATGATCGAGCGTATCTTCACGCCATTCGTCACCACCAAGGCCTCTGGCACCGGCCTGGGCCTGGCCAAAGTCTATTCGATCATGGAAAGTCACGACGGCAGCATCGAATGTGCCAGTGAGAAAGATGCCGGCGCCACCTTCAGCCTGTACATTCCGGCGATTGGCGAAGACGACGAGGACAGTCATGACGCATAACATTCTGGTAGTCGACGACGAACCCAAGCTCTGCGACCTGCTGGCGTCGGCCCTGGGCCAGAACGATGTGCAGGTGTTTATCGCCGGCAACGGCCTGCACGCGCTCAAGGTGCTGGAGCAGGAAGACATCGACCTGGTAATCAGCGACTGGCGCATGCCCGGCATGGACGGGCCGGCGCTGCTCGCCGAGATCAAGGTGCGTTACCCCCATGTGCCGGTGATCGTGATGACCGCCTACAGCACGGTGAAAAACGCGGTGCAGTCGATGCGCAACGGCGCCTACGACTACATCGCCAAGCCGTTCGACATCGACGAGCTGGACATCACCGTGGCCAAGGCCCTGCAGTTTCGCGACATCATGCGCGACAACGCGCGCATGCGTGCCGAGCTGGATGAACACGCGCAGTTCGACAGCCTGGTGGGCGACAGCCCGGCGTTTCGCAAAGTGCTGCAAGCCGTGGACTCGGTGCGCGACAGCAGCGCTACCATCCTGCTGACCGGCGAAAGCGGCACCGGCAAGGAAATGGTTGCCCGCGCCATCCACAAGCACGGCAGCCGCGCCGACAAACCCTTCGTGGCGGTCAACTGCGCGGCCATCCCGGAAGGGCTGCTGGAAAGCGAAATGTTCGGCCATCGCAAAGGCGCGTTCACGGGGGCCGTGGCTGACCGGGTAGGGCGCTTCCAGCAGGCGGACAAGGGCACGCTGTTTCTCGACGAAGTGGGCGACATGCCCCTGGCGCTGCAGGCCAAGATTTTGCGCGCATTGCAGGAGCGTGTGATCGAACCGGTGGGCGATCCCCGCGAACGCAAGGTGGACGTGCGGGTGATCGCCGCCACCAACAAGAACCTGCTGGAAGCGGTGGCCAACAAGGAGTTTCGCGAAGACTTGTATTACCGCCTCAACGTGTTCCCGATCCCGTTGCCGGCCCTGCGTGAGCGGGTGGAAGACATTGCGCCGCTGGCCCGCCACTTCGCCCAGACCCTGAGTGCCACCGCCGGCAAACGCATCACCGGCTTCAGCGCGGAGGCACTGCAGGCCATGGCGGCGTATCACTGGCCGGGCAATATCCGTGAACTGCAGAACTGCGTGGAGCGCGCGACCATCGTGGCGGCGTCGCCGGTGATCGAGGACATCGACTTGCCGGGTTACCTGTTTGCATCGAAGCCGAGCGAGAGCGGTGTGACGGCGATCCTCAGTGACGGGCCGGGGATTCCCCAGGACCTGGACGCGGCGCTGGCGGAGGTGGAGAAGGCCTACATACTTGCGGCGTTGCAGGAGAGCAATGGCGTGCAGGCTGCGGCGGCAGCGAAGATCGGGATTTCCGAGCGCAGTTTCTGGTATCGCCTAAAGAAGCTGGGCATCCAGGTCGACAAGATCGTCCGCTGATACCCTGAGGTTCAAATGTGGGAGCGGGCTTGCTCGCGAAAGCGGTGTGTCAGTCAAATATGTTCCAACTGAACCACCGCATTCGCGAGCAAGCCCGCTCCCACAGTTTTGACCGTGTTGGGTCAGGCGTGAACGCGGACCCAGATGCTGACCAGTATCGTCGCGGCCATCAACCACGCCACCGCCGCTACGGCAAGTGAGGCTTCCAATCGCATCCGATCCACCATCACATACAACGTCGCCAGGTACACGAAGTACGGAATGATCGACCACATCCCGAACAGGATCGTGGTCTTCAAGTCGTCCACCGAACGGCCCTTGCCGACGATGTAGTGGGCGATCAACGCAAAGGTCGGAAACAGCGGCACCAGGCCTGCGATGTAGTAGTTCTTGGTCTTGGCCAGCGCGGCCAGGATCAACACCACTGCCGCGCCAAGGGCGGCCTTCAATACCAGATCCATCAGTGGCTCAACCCGTATTTTTTGACTTTGTCGAACAGCGTGGTCTTGGCCATCCCCAGTTCCTGGCTGGCCTGGGTCAGGTTGCCGCCGCTGCGTTGCAGGGCGTCGTTGAGCAGGTTGCGCTCGAAGGCTTCCACCGCCTCGGTAAAGGCCAGGCCCTGGCTGCCGCTGCTGGCGCCGCTTTTCTTGAAGGCGGGCAGGCCGAGGGCGAAGCGTTCGGCCACGTTGCGCAGTTCACGCACGTTGCCGGGCCAGTCGTGGCTCATGAGGCTGGACAGGGTCTGGTTGTCCAGCTCCGGCACACTGCGGTCAAAACGCAGTGACGACTGCTGCAGGAAGTGTTCGAACAGTTGCAGGATGTCTTCGCGGCGTTCGCGCAGGGGCGGCAGTTCCAGGGTCACCACGTTGAGGCGGTAGTACAGGTCGCTGCGGAACTGGCTGGCGCGGCTCAGTTCGTCGAGGTCGGACTTGGTGGCGGCGATCACCCGGCAATCCACCGCGACGCTCTGGTTGGAGCCCAGGCGTTCGAGGGTGCGTTCCTGCAACACGCGCAACAGTTTGATCTGCAGGTTGATCGGCATGCTTTCCACTTCGTCGAGGAACAGCGTGCCTTCGTGGGCGTGTTCGATCTTGCCGATGCGACGCTTGCCCGCACCGGTAAAGGCGTTGGCTTCGTGGCCGAAAATCTCGCTTTCGAACAGGTTCTCCGGCAGCCCGCCGCAGTTCAGGGCGACGAACTGGTGGGAGTGACGTCGGCTGAAGTCATGCAGGCAGCGTGCGACCAGTTCCTTGCCGGTGCCGGTCTCGCCTTCGATCAGCACGTTGGCCGAGGTGTCGGCGACATTGGCGATCAGCTCGCGCAGGTTTTGCATGGCCGGCGAACGGCCAATGATGCGGCCTTCCAGCGAATCGCGCTCGGCCAGTTGGCGGCGCAGCGACCAGACTTCCCGCGCCAGCCCACGCTGTTCCAGGGCGCGGCGGGCGACGTCGACCAGGCGTTCGGGGGAGAAGGGCTTTTCCATGAAGTCGTAGGCGCCGTTGCGCATCGCGCCGACGGCCATGGAGATATCGCCATGCCCGGTGATCAGCACCACCGGCAGGCTTTTATCCAGGGCCTTGAGGCGCGTGAGCAACTCCAGGCCGTCGATGCCCGGCAGGCGGATATCGCTGATCACAATGCCCGCGAAGTTCTCGCCGATACGCTTCAACGCTTCTTCGGCACTGCCCACACCGACGCTGGGAATGTCTTCCAGGGCCAGGGCTTGCTGGCAGCCCAGCAGTACATGGGGGTCGTCTTCGACGATCAGTACGGTGAGGTCGTCTTTAAGGGCTGTAGCGTCTGTATTCATGTCGACTCAGCTTTTTGAGCGCCCGCCAACGGCAGGCACAAGACAAAGGCCGTTCCACCACTGGCCGGGTGCTCCACGGCGAGGTTGCCGCCGGTGGCTGCTGCGAGGCTGGCGGACAGGGTCAGGCCCAGGCCCAGGCCTTGCTCGCCGGGTTTGGTGGTGAAGAACGGTTCGAACAAATGCTTGCGCGCCTCGGGGTCGATGCCGTGGCCATTGTCGCGCACTTGCAGGCGGTATTTACCGTCGACGGTGCTGCCTTCCAGCCACAGTTCGGGAGCCGGTTGGGCTTGCATGGCGTCGAGGGCATTGCCGATCAGGTTGACCAGGATCTGCTCCAGGCGCGTCTGGTCGATTTGCAGTTGGGCGTTGGAAAAGTCGCGATGCAGGGTCAGTGGCAGGCTGTCCAGGCGTGCGCCGAGTACCTGGAACGTGGCGTCCACCGCCTTGGCGAGGCTGGCTTCACCCTGGTCGTCGCCGCGTCGGGCGAAGGAGCGCAGGCTGGCGGTGATGCGGCCCATGCGGTCGATCAGTTCGTTGATGGTCTTGAGGTTGGCGCTGGCAGTATCCAGGGCGCCACGTTCGAGGAAGCGCACGGTGTTGCCGGACAGGGTGCGCAGCGCGGCCAGGGGCTGGTTCAATTCGTGGGCAATGCTGGTCGACATCTGGCCGATGGCCGCCAACTTGCCGGCCTGCACCAGTTCATCCTGGGCGCGGCGCAGGGTTTCCTCGGCCTGGCGCCGTTCACGGATCTGGCCCTTGAGCCGTTCGTTGCTGGCGCGCAGGTCGGCGGTGCGTTCGGCAATCCGCCGCTCCAGCTGGCTGTTGGCTTCTTGCAGGGCTTCGCGCGCGGCGAGGCGGGTGGCGATGACCTTGCGACGCTCGTTCCAGGCAATCAGCAAAAACGCCACCAGGCCAAACGCGACCGCCACCAGGATGCCCTGGTTGATCGCGGCGCGGCGCAGGTCGTTGAGCGGGGTCAGCAGGGTGAAATTCCAGGGGGTATCGTTGAGCGGGCGGGTCTGGGCCAGGTAGCTGACTTCATGCTCGTCGTTGACCACTTCGCTGTTGGCGGGAAAGGTCAGTTTCTCGGTGCCTTCGTTGAGGCGCTCTCGGGCCAGGGGCTCCAGCTCGTTCAGCGTCGCCCAGTAATATTGCAGGCTGTGGGCCAGGCGGTCCTTGGTGTCATCGCTCAGCGGGCGCACGGCCTTGAGGCGGCGGGCCGGGTCGCTGGAAAGGATGATGATGCCGTTCTCGTCGCTCACAAAGGCTTCGAGGCGCGCGCGTTGCCAGCGTTCTTCCAGGGCTTCGAGGCGCACCTTGACCACGGCGACACCGATGATCTTGCCATGCTCCTCCAGGCCGTGGGCCAGGTAGTAGCCGGGTTCGCCGTTGGTGCTGCCGATGCCATAGAAACGCCCGGGCTGGCCACGTACGGCGTTCTGGAAATAGGCGCGGAAGGACAGGTCTTCACCCTGGTAACTGTCGGCATCGCGCCAGTTACTGGTGGCCAGCACACGGCCGGTGGTGTCCATCACGTAGATGGCCCGACTGCGACTGCGTCGGTTCAGGCCTTCGAGGTAATCGTTGACGGTCTTGCGGGTTTCCTGGTTCGGGTCGGCCAGCAGCGTGGAGACGCTGGACTCCAGTTCCAGCAGGCTGGGCAGGTAGGTGTATTTGCTCAGTTCGCTTTCGACGGTGCGGGCATGCAACTCCAGCTGGCGTTCGCCGGTGTCGCTGAGGGTGCGGATGCCATAGTACTCACTGATCCAGAAGCCGATATAACCCAGGCCGATCATCAGGGCGATGATCAACGGCGGCAGGAACAGTTGGCGGATCAGGCGTGGTTTCACGGCAAGTGATGGCGGTGCGGCGCGAAATTGGTTGGGGTCGCATTTCATCACAGATGCCTTGGGTCAGCTACCGCTGTCAACCACGCAGGACCGGGGCTTTGTAGGAGCTGGCTTGCCGGCGATGCCGGCGCCTCGGAGTGTCAGGTGTACCGAGGCGCCTTCATCGCCGGCAAGCCAGCTCCTACAGAAACCTCGTTCCCGCAGGGTAAACAGTGTTGCTTTTTAGTGCTGCAGGATTTTCTCAAGGAAGTGCTGCGCGCGTTCGGAGCGGGCGTTGATGTCGCCGAAGAACTCCTCTTTCGGGCAGTCTTCGATGATCTTGCCGGCGTCCATGAAAATCACGCGGTCGGCGACTTTGCGGGCGAAGCCCATTTCGTGGGTCACGCACATCATGGTCATGCCTTCGTGGGCCAGTTGCACCATCACGTCGAGCACTTCGTTGACCATTTCCGGGTCCAGTGCCGAGGTCGGTTCGTCGAACAGCATGACGATCGGGTCCATGGCCAAGGCGCGGGCGATTGCCACACGTTGTTGCTGGCCGCCGGAAAGCTGGCCAGGGTGCTTGTGGGCGTGTGCCGACAGGCCGACGCGCTCCAGCAGTTGCAGGCCCTTCTTTGTGGCTTCTTCCTTGCTGCGGCCGAGCACCTTGATCTGCGCGATGGTCAGGTTTTCGGTAATGGTCAGGTGCGGGAACAGCTCGAAGTGCTGGAACACCATGCCCACGCGCGAGCGCAGTTTCGGCAGGTCTGTCTTCGGGTCGGCAATCGAAGTGCCGTCCACGACCACGTCGCCTTTCTGGAACGGTTCCAGCGCGTTGACGCACTTGATCAGGGTGGATTTGCCCGAACCGGACGGCCCGCACACCACGATCACTTCGCCTTTTTTAACCTCGGTGCTGCAATCGGTCAGCACCTGGAAGTCGCCATACCACTTGTTGATGTTCTTGATAGAGATCATACGGCAAACCTTTTTTGCAGACGCTTGACCAGCAGCGAGGCGGAAAAGCTGATGATGAAGTAGACGACACCGGCGAAGATCAGGAACTCATTGGAGCGGCCGATGATGTCGCCGTTGGAGCGGGCGGAGTTGAGGAAGTCCACCAGGCCCACGGTGTAGACCAGCGAGGTGTCCTGGAACAGGATGATCGACTGTTGCAGCAGCAACGGGGTCATCTTGCGGAACGCCTGGGGCAGGATGATCAGGCGCATGGTCTGGCCATAGGTCATGCCCATTGCCTGTGCCGCCGCCATCTGGCCCTTGGGGATCGACTGCACGCCGGCCCGCACGATTTCACAGAAGTACGCGGCTTCGAACATCATGAAGGCCACGACGCACGAGGTGAACGCACCGATCGGGGTGTCTTCGCCGGTGATCCAGCGCAACACGAACGGCACCGCCAGGTAGAACCAGGTGATCACCAGCAGCAACGGGATCGAGCGGAAGTAGTTCACGTAGGCGCCAGCCACGCGGGACAACAGTTTGCTGGACGACAGGCGCATCAGCGCCAGGACCGTACCCAGCGCAATACCGCCGACCACGCCCATGACCATCAACTGCAAGGTCATGACCATGCCGTTCCACAGGCCCGGGATGGCGGGGATGATGCCGCTGAAATCGAATTCCATTATTTACCCCCCACGGAGATCAGGCCGGGCACCGCGACTTTCTTCTCGACCACGCGCATCAGCAGCATCAGGCTCATGTTCAGGGTGAAGTAGATCAGCGTGGCCAGGGTGAAGGCTTCAAACAGGTTGGCCGAGAACTCGGCGGTCTGTTTGGTTTGCGCCAGCAGTTCCATCAGGCCGATCAAGGACGCCACGGAGGAGTTCTTGAAGACGTTGAGGAATTCCGAGGTGAGCGGCGGAATGATGATCCGGTAAGCCTGCGGCAGCAGCACGTTCCAGTAGATCTGCGGCAGCTTGAAGCCCATGGCGCGCGCCGCGGATTCCTGGCCGCGTGGCAGCGCCTGGATACCGGTACGCACTTGCTCACACACGCGGGCGGCGGTGAACAGGCCCAGGCACACGACAACGCTCAGGTAGGCCGAGGTGGTCGGGTTAAGGTCTTGTTTGTACCAGTCCTGCAGGTTCTGCGGCAGCATGTCGGGTACCAGGAAGTACCAGATAAACAGTTGAACCAGCAGCGGCACGTTACGAAACAGTTCCACGTAGCAGGTCGCGATGCCCGATACGATGCGGTTTGGCACGGTGCGCATGACGCCCAGAATGGACCCCAGCAGCAAGGCGATAATCCATGCCACGACAGCGATGGCGATGGTCCAGCCCAAACCGGCGATGTACCAGTCGAGATAAGTCTCGCTGCCCACGCCAGTGGACTTGAAGAACACGCCCCAGTCCCAGTTGTAATTCATTAGGGTCTCCCCTCGAGATCGATCGATGTACAAGCACCCGCTTGGGGAAAATCCATTCCCGCCTGGCGATGAACGCCAGGCACACGCGATCGGCTCGAAAACCGCCAGGTCGAGTGTTCCAAAGTAAAGCCAGCAGGTAGTAACAGACGCCTGAGGGAGGGTTAGGCTCCCTCAGGAGATAAGCTTAGTCAGGTATCAGATTTTTACGTCAGGGGCTGGCTTGTCGCTTGGGTTAGCGATCAGCTCCTTAACCTTGTCGCTCATCGGGAAGTTCAGGTTCAGGCCTTTTGGTGGGATCGGGCTCTCGAACCACTTGCTGTAGATCTTGTTGATTTCGCCGGATTTGTACAGGGCAACGATGGCGTCATCGACTGCTTTCTTGAAGGCTGGGTCGTCTTTACGAACCATGCACGCGTAGGCTTCGAAGGACTGCGGAGTACCGGTGATGACCCAGTCGTCCGGCTTCTTGGCCTTGGCTTCTTCACCGGCCAGCAGGGCGTCGTCCATCATGAACGCAACGGCGCGGCCGCTTTCCAGCATCTGGAAGGATTCGCCGTGGTCTTTGGCAGAGATGACGTTCATGCCCATCTGCTTGTCGGCGTTCATCGCCTTGATGATGCGCTCGGACGTGGTGCCAGCGGTGGTCACGACGTTCTTGCCTTTCAGGTCAGCGAAGTCGGCGTAGCTCGGCTTGCCATCCTTGTCTTTCTTGACCAGCAGGCGGGTGCCGATTTCGAAGATGTTGACGGTGAAATCAACTTGCTGGGCGCGTTCGGCGTTGTTAGTGGTGGAGCCGCACTCGAGGTCCGCGGTGCCGTTCTGGATCAGCGGAATACGGGTTTGCGAAGTGACCAGGTTGTACTTGGCCTTCAGGTCGGGTTTGTTCAGGTCTTTTTTCAGTTGCTCGACGACGGCCAGCTGAATGTCGTGGGAGTAGCCCACGGGTTTGCCCGAACCATCCGCGATGTAGGAAAACGGAATGGAGCTGTCGCGGTGAGCGAGAGTGATGGTGCCGGAGTCGTTGATCTTCTTCAGGGTGCCGGTGAGTTCAGCGGCGAACACTGGAGTGCTGATCAGAGCGGCAGCGATAGCTGCGCCCAGAATATGGGGAACGATGCGCATCAATACTTCCTCGACATTTGTTTTTTTTATGAAGCCGGCTAAACGGCTCTCTTGTACAGCGAATGCCCGTGACGGCTCCTGAGGCGTCCCAGGCAATCGTCCAAGAGTGTAGAGCATGAGTCGTGCCATACCTGGAATTAAAGGTTATCTGTTTGATTTATAAGAAAATTAACTTTATGTGACGGTTGGTTTTCGAGGCGTGGGTCCGGCAAACCGAATGGTGCGGTGTACGCCGTTCGGAAAACCGAATGGCGAAAGAGGGAAGCTGCAGGCATGAAAAAGCCCCTGGACCTCGCGGCACAGGGGCTTTTTTATGGCGGCCCGGTCAGGCCGCTTCAATCTTTGCGCGGTGTTGCTCGACCTTGGACAGGTAACGCTGGACGTTGTCCTGTTCTTCCGGGGTGGTGAACAGGCCGAGCTTGGTGCGACGCCACAGCACATCCTGGGGCTGGGTTGCCCATTCCTCGGTGCACAGGTAATCAACCTCGCGGGTGTACAGGCCGCCACCCAAGTGGTCGCCCAGGTCGGCCAGCGATTGCACGCCTTCGAGCAGGCGCCAGGTGCGGCTGCCGTAGGTGGTGGACCAACGGCGCGCGATCTCGCTCGGCACCCAGTCGAACTTGCTGCGGATGGCGTCAGCCAAGGCTTCTGGCGTGGTCATGTCTTCGCCGCCGGGCAGGCTGGCGGTAGCGGTCCAACTTGGGCGCATCTGGGTGAAGTAGGGGGCCAGTTGCGCCATCGCCGATTCAGCCAGTTTGCGATAGGTGGTCAGTTTGCCGCCAAACACCGACAGGATCGGCGCTTCGCCCGTGCCGCCGGACAGTGCCAGGGTGTAGTCGCGCGTGATGGCTGACGGGTTGTCGGACTCGTCGTTGCACAGCGGGCGAACGCCAGAGTAGGTGTGGACGATGTCGTCGCGGCTCAGTTGTTTCTTGAAGTGAGCGTTGACCACCTTGAGCATGTAGTCGGTTTCACCTTCGGTGATCGCAACTGCAGCCGGGTCGCCGGTGTATTCGCGGTCGGTGGTGCCGATGATGGTCAGGTGATTCAGGTACGGAATGGTGAAGACGATGCGCTGGTCTTCGTTCTGCAGGATGTGCGCGTGGGCGCCTTCGTACAGTTTCGGCACGATCAGGTGGCTGCCCTGGATCAGGCGGATGCCGTAGGGCGAGTCCAGCTTCAGGTCGTCCTTGATGAATTTGGCGACCCATGGGCCGGCGGCGTTCACCAGTGCGCGGGCACGGATCGAGAACAGGCTGCCGTCGGCGCGTTCCATGTTCATTTCCCACAGGCCCTTGCTGCGGTGTGCGCTGATGCACCGGGTCTGGGTGTGAATGTGCGCGCCTTTTTCGCGGGCGGCCATGGCATTCAGCACCACCAGGCGGGCGTCATCGACCCAGCAGTCGGAGTATTCAAAGCCTTTGGTGATTTCGCTTTTCAGCGGGCTGTCGGGGCCGAACTTGAGGCTTTTCGAACCGGCGAGCTTTTCGCGTTTGCCCAAGTGGTCGTACAGGAACAGGCCGGCACGGATCATCCACGCTGGGCGCAGGTGCGGGCGGTGCGGCAACACGAAGCGCATCTGCTTGACGATATGCGGGGCCTTGGCCAACAGCACTTCGCGTTCGGCCAGGGCTTCGCGCACCAGGCGGAATTCGTAATGTTCGAGGTAGCGCAGCCCGCCGTGGATCAGCTTGCTGCTGGCGGATGACGTGTGGCTGGCCAGGTCATCCTTTTCGCAAAGGAATACCGACAAACCGCGCCCGGCTGCGTCTGCTGCAATGCCGACGCCATTGATCCCGCCACCGATAACGGCAACGTCATAGACTTCGGCAAGCGGTGGGGCAGGCAAGGTAGAAGGGTTCATCGGCTGGCCTCGCGATCTTTTCGTATTGGAATTCGAACATTAATGTTCATTTGCGAAAATGGTAGCTGATAAACGCGCGCGCAGCCACCTGACTTCGATTGAAAAAACTCATCGAAGCGGCGAGAAAGGAAAATTTGTGAACATAAAACGGTAGGAGCCGGCTTGCTGGCGATCGCGTCCGTGAGATCGCTATCGCCGGCAAGCCGGCTCCTACGAGGTGGGGGGTGTTACACGACTTCCAATCGAACCTTATGCTGGCTCAACAGCTGCACCAGCGCCGGCACTGGCTGCTGGTCGGTCACCAGGCAGTCCACCAAGCTGATCGGGCCCAGGCGAATCATGGCGTTGCGCCCGAATTTGCTTGAGTCCGCCGCCAGGATCACCTGGCGTGCATTGGCGATAATCGCCTGGGATACGCGTACTTCCTGGTAATCAAAATCCAGCAGGCTGCCGTCTTCATCGATACCGCTGATACCCACCAACGCAAAGTCGACCTTGAACTGGTTGATGAAGTCGACACTCGCCTGGCCCACCACGCCACCATCACGGCGCACATTGCCACCGGTGAGCAGCACGTCAAAGTCGTCCTTGGCACTGAGCATGGTGGCGACGTTGAGGTTGTTGGTGATGATTTTCAGGTGGTTGTGGTTGAGCAGCGCGCGGGCGATGGATTCGGTGGTGGTGCCGATATTGATGAACAGCGAAGCGTGATCGGGGATCTGCGCAGCGATGGCTTCGCCGATGCGCTGTTTCTCGTCGCGCATCTGGTCGGCCCGCATGGCGTACGCGGTGTTTTCGACACTGGAATCATAGGCCGCGCCGCCGTGGTAGCGGCGCAGCAGATTGGCGTCCGCCAGTTGGTTGATGTCGCGGCGGATGGTTTGCGGGGTGACAACGAATAGCTGCGCCATTTCCTCGATACTGACGTAGCCGCGTTCGCGGACCAGTTCGAGGATTTGTTGTTGGCGGGGAGGCAGATTCATGGGGCGTCCTTTGGGCTGCCATACAAAAGTGGCCCATGATGACGCAGGAATCCGCTCCCTGCCAGTTACAACCCTATATGGGTCCGGCGCTTGGCTTATTCAGCGCCTTCGTGCGGTTCCCAGTCACGGGTGCGAATGACCGCTTTTTGCCAGCCGGCGTAGAGTTTTTCCTTGGCCGCTTCGTCCAGCTGCGGTTCGAATTCGCGTTCGATCACCGCCTTGCCGCGCAATTCGTCCAGGCTGCCCCAGAAGCCGCACGCCAGGCCGGCCAGGTAGGCGGCGCCGAGTGCGGTGGTTTCACGCATCTGTGGGCGCTCGACCTGGGTGCCGAGGATGTCGGCCTGGAATTGCATCAGGAAGTTGTTGGCCACCGCGCCGCCGTCCACACGCAAGGCCTTGAGGCGTTCGCCGGAGTCCTGTTGCATGGCGTCGAGCACGTCGCGGGTCTGGTAGGCAATCGATTCCAGCGCTGCACGGATGATGTGATCCACGCGTACGCCACGGGTGAGGCCGAACAGTGCGCCACGGGCATACGGGTCCCAGTACGGAGCGCCCAGGCCGGTAAAGGCTGGCACCAGGTAGACGCCGTTGCTGTCCTTGACCTTGCCGGCGAAGTATTCGGTGTCGGTGGCATCGGCGATGATCTTCAGCTCGTCACGCAGCCACTGCACAGTGGAACCGCCGTTGAACACGGCGCCTTCCAGGGCGTAAGCCACTTCGCCGCGCGGGCCGCAGGCGATGGTGGTGAGCATGCCGTGCTTGGATTTCACCGCCTTGTCGCCGGTGTTCATCAGCAGGAAGCAACCGGTGCCGTAGGTGTTCTTGGCTTGGCCGGCTTCGACGCACATCTGGCCGAACAGTGCCGCTTGCTGGTCACCGGCGATACCGCCGATGGCGATGCCGCTCTTGGTGCGACCGTAGATTTCCGAGGAGGATTTGACTTCCGGCAGCATTTCGCGCGGTACGTCGAGGATCTCCAGCATCTTCGCGTCCCACTCCAGGGTGTGGATGTTGAAGAGCATGGTGCGCGAGGCGTTGGTGTAGTCGGTGACGTGGGTCTTGCCGCCGGTAAATTTCCAGATCAGCCAGCTGTCGATGGTGCCGAACAGCAGTTCGCCGTTGCGCGCACGCTCGCGGCTGCCTTCAACGTTGTCGAGGATCCACTTGAGCTTGGTGCCGGAGAAGTACGGGTCGGTGACCAGGCCAGTGGTGTCATTGATGTATTGCTCGTGGCCATCGCGCTTGAGCTGCTGGCAGATCTCGGTGCTACGGCGGCACTGCCAGACGATCGCGTTGTAGATCGGGCGACCGGTGACTTTGTCCCACACCACGGTGGTTTCACGCTGGTTGGTGATGCCGATGGCAGCAACCTGGTCATGGTGCAGGCCGGCCTGTGCCAGCGCTTCGACCATCACCGCACTCTGGGTGGCGAAGATTTCCATAGGGTCATGCTCGACCCAACCGGCTTGTGGGTAATGCTGAGTGAATTCACGCTGGGCGGTGCAGACCACGTTGGCGTCACGATCGAAGATGATCGCGCGGGAACTGGTGGTGCCCTGATCAAGGGCAATGATGTAGTTCTTATTCTGAATGTCGGTCATGTCGATTGCCTTGGACGGAAAATAAGGAAGTAAGGAATCAGCCGGGTCCGCAAAGAGGCAGTGGGGACCCGGCCGGCGGTATCAGGAAATACGCGTCTTGCCGTTGACAGCCGTGTCAGGTGTTTCTTCAGCTATAGCAGGTGCGGCGCTCGGCAGGTGGCGGGCAATCAGCCCGCGATAGGCCGCAGCACCGAGGCATGCACCCACAATCGGCGCGAAAATCGGCACCAGGAAGTAAGGAATATCGCGGCCGCCCGTAAAGGCCATTTCACCCCAGCCAGCGAAAAAGGTCATCAGCTTGGGACCGAAATCCCGCGCCGGGTTCATCGCAAAGCCAGTCAGTGGGCCCATTGCGCTGCCGATCACGGCGATCAGCAGGCCAATCAGCAGCGGGGCCAACGGGCCGCGGGGCAGGCCGTTGTTGTCATCGGTCAAGGCCATGATCACGCCCATCAGGATGGCGGTGATGACCATTTCCACCAGGAACGCCTGGGCAGTGCTCAGCAGCGCATGGGGATAGGTGGAGAACACCGACGCCAATTCCAGGCTGGCCTGGGAGCCACGCACCATATGGTGGGTTTGTTCGTAATCGAAAAACAGATTGCTGTAGAGCGTGTAGACCAAGGCCGCCGAGCAGAAGGCGCCGGCGATCTGAGCGAGGATATAGAAGGGCAGTTTGCGCTTTTCGAAGTCAGCGAAAATACACAGCGCGATGCTGACGGCCGGGTTGAGGTGGGCCCCGGAAATACCGGCGCTCAGGTAGATCGCCATGCTGACGCCAACCCCCCAGATGATACTGATCTCCCACAAGCCAAAGCTGGCACCCGCGACCTTGAGCGCAGCGACACATCCTGTACCGAAGAAGATCAGAAGCGCAGTCCCCAGGAACTCGGCCATGCATTGGCTCGAAAGTGAAGGCTGTTGAAGAGCAGTTGTCATGGAAAACCTCAGTTGTTGTTCTTGTCTGGCGCACGACCTCAACGGGCCGTTGCGCGATTTTCACCGTGGCAAGGATCCCCATCCCGGCCACGGCCTGCTGCTCGAATACGTCGGGACTATTCCTACAGTATTCGGAAACGAAAAAATATAGACAAGAATGACGGCTGTCAAAGGTCGAAAGTGAACTGTCGGTCACTTTCAAACTATTGGTTTGGTGAATGATCACGCTTGGCACATTTTGTGTGTACCGCAAGAGAGTGCGGACTAGAGCGTTTTATGTGGGCTTGGCCTAGAATTGGCCATCTGTTTGCCACGCCTCGGAGCCGCCATGACGCCCGCATTGGACCTGTTGAAAAAAGTTCGCGCCGAACATCGAATCCACAGTTACGAACATGACCCCAAGGCTGCGTCGTATGGGCTGGAAGCCGCGGAGAAATTGGGCCTCGACCCGGCGCAGGTGTTCAAGACCTTACTGGCTAGCAGTGAGAAAGGTGAATTATTGGTGGCAGTGGTGCCGGTCGTCGGAAGTCTGGACCTGAAGGCCCTGGCGCAGGCGGCAGGCGTCAAGAAAGTCGAAATGGCCGACCCGGCGGCGGCGCAGCGTTCAACCGGTTACCTGTTGGGCGGCATCAGCCCGTTGGGGCAGAAGAAGCGTTTGCGCACGTTTATCGATGTGACGGCGCAACCCTTTGCAACGATTTTTGTAAGTGCGGGGAGAAGGGGCTTGGAAGTTGAATTGCCGGCGGCTGTGCTGGCTGAACATACCCAGGCCAAATTCGCAGAAATTGGCCGGGCATGACCGGGCGTTATACCGGGCTGTAGCGTCTCACGCCGGATTCGACTTGAGGAATCTGCGCGGCGGTGCTGCCTGAGGCCTGGAACAGCACCAGGTGTTCGGCGGCCACACGGATCCCCACATCCGCGCCGACCTGATGGTCGGCATGGCTCGGGAAAATCGACTCCAACTGCGCGCCGGTCGGCAGTTGCAGGCGGTACAAGGTCGACGCGCCGAGGAAGGTCTTGCCGACGATCCGCGCTTTCAAGCCGCTGTCCGGGGCGTAGACGATGTCGTCCGGGCGCAGTAGCACGTCCACCGCGCCGCCGGTGGGCCAGGTGTAGGCGCGGTTGCCGCGCAACTCACCCAGCTCGGTGCTGACCGATTCCGGCGAACTCAATTGGCCACGGATGAAGTAACCCTGGCCGATAAAGCTGGCGACGTAGGGCGTCTGCGGTTCGTGATAGAGGTTGTAGGGCGTGTCCCACTGTTCAAGCCGGCCCTCTTTGAATACGCCGACCTGATCGCTGACGGCAAAGGCTTCTTCCTGGTCGTGGGTCACCAGGATCGCACTGGTGCCGCGTGCCTTGAGAATGTCGCGCACCTCGTGGCTGAGCTTGCGCCGCAACTCGCCATCAAGGTTGGAGAAGGGTTCATCCAGCAGCAGCAACGCCGGCTCTGGCGCCAGGGCACGGGCGAGGGCAACGCGTTGTTGCTGGCCACCGGAAAGCTCATGGGGAAAACGCTTGCCCAGGTTCTTCAGGTTCACCAGTTCCAGCAGTTCGGCGACCACACGGTCTTTTTGCGGGTGCTTGCGAATGCCGAAGGCAATGTTGTCGGCCACGCTCAAGTGAGGAAACAGCGCGTAGTCCTGAAACACCATGCCGATGCGACGTTTCTCCGGTGCCAAGGTGAACCCGGCACTGGAGATCACTTCGCCCGCCAGGCTGATTTCACCTTCGTGCACCGGTTCAAACCCGGCAATCGCCCGCAGCGTGGTGGTCTTGCCGCAGCCCGAAGACCCCAGCAGGCAACCGATGTCGCCGGCGTTGAGGTGCAGATTGAGGTTCTGCACCACCCGTTGATCTTGATAGCCGCATGCCAGATTGCGCAGGTTCAGCAGTAATGAATGGCTCATGCGTGGTGGTACGACGGCGGAACGAGGAATTCGAGCAGCGCCTTTTGCGCGTGCAGGCGGTTTTCAGCCTGGTCCCAAGCGACCGAACGCGGGTCGTCGAGCAGGTCGAGGCTGATCTCTTCACCACGGTGGGCTGGCAGGCAGTGCATGAACAGCACATCCGGCGCGGCCAGGTCGAGCAGGGCGCGGTTCACTTGATACGGCGCGAACAGGGCCAGGCGCTGGGTGGTCTCGTCTTCCTGGCCCATGGAGGTCCAGACGTCGGTGCTCACCAGGTGCGCGCCGATCACCGCGTCACGTGGGTCGCGGACCAGGGTCACGCGGTCGCCGGCCTGGGCCAGGAAGCGCGCGTCAGGCTCGTAGCCTTCCGGGCAGGCAACGCGCAGGTGGAAGTCGAACTGGATGGCGGCTTCTATATAGCTGTTGCACATGTTGTTGCCGTCGCCGATCCAGGCCACGGTCTTGCCCTGGATCGAGCCACGGTGCTCAAGGAAGGTCTGCATGTCGGCCAGCAACTGGCACGGGTGCAGGTCATCGGACAGGCCGTTGATCACTGGCACGCGGGAGTTGGCGGAAAATTCGGTCACGGTGCTGTGGGCAAAGGTACGGATCATCACGGCGTCGAGCATGCTCGACATCACCTTTGCACTGTCGGCGATCGGCTCGCCACGCCCCAGTTGGGTGTCACGCGAGGACAAGAAGATGGCTTGGCCACCCAGTTGGATCATGCCGGCTTCGAAGGACACGCGGGTGCGGGTCGACGACTTCTCGAAAATCAT
Organism: Pseudomonas sp. AC112; assembly: GCF_979253545.1. Taxonomy (NCBI): domain Bacteria; kingdom Pseudomonadati; phylum Pseudomonadota; class Gammaproteobacteria; order Pseudomonadales; family Pseudomonadaceae; genus Pseudomonas; species Pseudomonas sp. AC112. The sequence goes on along the minus strand of NZ_CEEDCM010000001.1, from coordinate 942,552 downwards.
GCCGAGCACGCGGTTTTTCAAAGGCTCGAACAGTACGCCGCGGTTACGCAGGTCTTTAAGCTCAATGCCTCGACGGATCACGCTGACCAGCTCTTCGGGCGTGCAATCCATCAGGGAGAGAAAGTGCCTTGCGCTCATCATTAACTACCTTTTTGCAACAGACCGCAGATACTCAAAGCCTTGTTTATTGTGACAACGGGCGAGACCTGCGGCGAAAGCCGCACGGGGCGACGAAATAGGGGAAGGCGCGATCTTATAATTAAATGTCGCGTCTTACCAATAGGGCTACGGTTTTTAGGGGTGTTCAAGCAGGGCGCCGGAGCGCTTTTGAAGACGAATACCAGACAGCAGCGGGTCATTTGTACACTGGCGTCACAGCCTTTTGCAATGCGCGAAGGCGGCTGCGGGCCAGGCTGAGTCGGTTTCAGCGTGGCTGTGCGAAGTTTCTGAAACATTTGCTCATGCTTAGCCATGGCCGGGCCTGATGCTTGTCGATTCACGGCACTGACGTTGGTGGTGCCTTGGCCTTCAGCGGCCCATAGTGGAATCAAAGCCCTGATAAGAGACTGGCCATGACCAAGACTCTCCACCACCGTGCCTGCCATCTGTGTGAAGCCATCTGCGGCTTGACGCTCGAAACCACCCAGGCCGACGACGGCAGCCTGGCGATCACCTCGATCAAGGGCGACGCCCAGGACAGTTTCAGCCGTGGGCATATCTGCCCCAAGGCCGTGGCGCTGCAGGATATCCAGAATGATCCCGACCGCCTGCACCAGCCCATGTTGCGGGTCGGTAGCGAATGGCAGCCGATTGCGTGGGAAGACGCCTTCGCGCTTGTAGCCGAACGGTTGTCAGGCATCCAGGCGCAGCATGGGCAGAATGCGGTGGCGGTGTACCAGGGCAACCCCAGCGTGCACAACTATGGGTTGATGACCCACAGCAACTACTTCCTGGGCCAGTTGAAGACGCGCAATCGGTTTTCCGCCACCTCGGTTGACCAATTGCCCCACCACCTCACCAGTTACCTCATGTACGGCCATGGTCTGTTGCTGCCCATCCCGGACATCGACCACACCGACTTTATGCTGATCCTGGGCGGCAACCCACTGGCGTCCAACGGCAGCATCATGACCGTGCCCGATGTGGAGAAGCGTCTCAAGGCGATCCAGGCGCGGGGCGGCAAAGTGGTAGTGGTCGACCCTCGGCGCAGCGAGACGGCGGCGATGGCCGACCAGCATCTGTTCGTGCGTCCAGGCGGTGATGCGGCGTTGTTGTTCGGCGTGCTCAACACCTTGTTTACCGAAAGCCTGACCCGCGACAGCCATCTGCCGGTTGAAGGCCTTGAGGATGTACGCCGTGCCATCGCCGGCTTCACCGCCGAGGCCATGAGCCGTCAGTGTGCAGTGCCTGCCGAGCAGATCCGCCAGCTGGCGCGGGACTTTGCCGCTGCCGACAAGGCGGTATGTTACGGGCGCATGGGCGTTTCGACCCAGGCGTTCGGCACCCTGTGCCATTGGCTGGTGCAATTGATCAACCTGGTGACGGGCAATCTGGACCGTGTCGGTGGGGCGCTGTGCACCACACCGGCGGTGGATCTGGTGGCATCCACCGGTGGTGGGCATTTCAATCGTTGGCAGAGCCGGGTTTCCGGGCGCCCGGAATACGGCGGCGAGCTACCGGTTTCGGCGTTGGCCGAAGAAATGCTCACCGAAGGCGAAGGGCAAATCCGTGCCCTGGTGACAGTGGCAGGCAACCCGGTGCTATCGACCCCCAACGGCCGGCAACTGGAGCAAGCCCTGGATGGCCTGGAATTCATGGTCAGCATCGACCTCTATATCAACGAGACTACGCGGTATGCCGACCTGATCCTGCCGTCCACGTCGGCGCTGGAAAACGATCACTACGACACGACTTTCAATATGTTCGCGGTGCGTAATGTCACTCGGTTTAACCGGGCGATTCTGCCCAAGCCCGCGGACGCGCTGCATGACTGGGAGATCTTCGTCGGCCTGGCCCAGGCGTTTGCCGCACAGACCGGCACGACGCTCAAGCCCACGATGCCGCCTTCGCACATGATCGATTTCGGCCTGCGCGCCGGGGTGTACGGTGATGCCTCCAGCCATAAGTTATCCGTGGCGATGCTGGCGGATCATCCCCACGGCGTGGATCTCGGGCCGTTGCGGCCCAACCTTGCCGCACGTCTGAAAACCACTGATGGCAAGGTGCAAGCGGCACCGGCGGTGATCCTCGCCGACCTGGCGCGTTTTGCGGCGCAGCCGATGCCCCTGGCCGACGAACTGCTGCTCATCGGTCGTCGTCATGTACGCAGTAATAATTCCTGGATGCATAACTATCACCGGCTGGTGAAAGGCAAGCCGCGCCATCAATTGTTGATGCACCCGGATGACCTCGCCAGCCGGCAGCTGAATGATGGCCAGCGTGTGCGCGTGAGTTCGCGCATCGGCATGATCGAAGTGGAAGTGGTCGCCAGCCTGGACATGATGCCTGGCGTGGTCAGCCTGCCTCACGGTTGGGGCCATGGACGACCGGGTGTGCAGATGACGATTGCCAGCGGACAGCCAGGGGCGAGTGCCAATGACTTGACCGACGAGCGGCAGTTGGATGAGTTATCCGGCAATGCGGCGTTGAATGGCGTTCCTGTGCAGGTAGCAGCCGCCTGAGCACCAGGCTGGAATTTTGCGTTACAATGCGCCACCGTGCCGACCTGTGAGTCGCAAAGTTCCAGCCGAGGTGTTCCATGGATATCATCGAAACGATCAAAGAGCAGATTGCCAACAACACCATTCTGCTTTACATGAAGGGCGCGCCCAACGCTCCTCAGTGCGGTTTCTCCGCGAAGGCGTCCCAGGCCATCATGGCGTGTGGCGAGAAATTCGCTTACGTGGATATCCTGCAAAACCCTGAAATCCGCGCCAACCTGCCAAAGTATGCCAACTGGCCTACGTTCCCACAGCTGTGGGTAGCCGGTGAGCTGGTCGGCGGTAGCGACATCATTGTTGAGATGGCGGCTGATGGTTCGTTGCAGGCGCTGATCAAAGAAGCAGCGGCCAACGCCGCAGCCAAGACCGACGCGTAATTGTGTAGGCGCCGGCAAGCTGGCGCCTACCCGTCATCGGTCAATAAAAAGCCCCGCTTCTCGTAAGAGAGCGGGGCTTTTTTGTACCGGCGCGCTGAGGGCTTATTCGCCCATCTGCGATTGCAGGTAGTTTTCCAGGCTGACCTTGTCGATCAGGCCCAGTTGGGTTTCCAGCCAGTCGATATGCTCTTCCTGGTCTTCGAGGATGTCTTCCAGCAGCTCACGGCTGCCGAAGTCGCCCTTGGTCTCGCAGTGAGCAATGGCGGCCTTGAGGTCGCTGTGGCTCTTGCGCTCGAAACCCAGGTCGCTGCCAAGCATTTCCTGGGTGTGCTCGCCGATGTTCAGCTTGCCCAGGTCCTGCACGTTTGGCAGACCCTCCAGGAACAGGATGCGCTTGATCAACGCGTCAGCGTCTTTCATGGCCTTGATGGATTCTTTGTATTCGCGCTTGCCCAGCTTTTCCAGGCCCCAATCGTCATACATGCGCGCATGCAGAAAGTACTGATTGATCGCGACCAGTTCATTGGCAAGGATTTTGTTGAGTTGCTGGATGACTGAGATGTCGCCTTTCATGACTGGGGTCCTGCCCTGTAATCGCTGTGTATAAGGCGGAGTTTGAGCGGCCAATTCCCTAGTGTCAAACCTAAGTTATTGAATAATAAATGAAAATTAATCGGAATAAGAATGTTTGTGTTCCGCGTCTTGACGCTAACTAATTGAATTGCGGGCATAAAAAAACCGGACACTAAGTCCGGTTCTTTAAAACACGCCCAATCAGGCGTGTGTAAATTCTGCTGAGTAGGGGAGTGCGGCCTGGGCTGTCTGCAGCTGCGTCAGGGTTTCCCGTACCACTTGCTTGGCGAGGCAAGCACATTTACCGCACTGGCTGGCAACGCCTGTGGTTTCACGCACTTCCTTGTAGCTGCAGCAACCTTCATAGATTGCTTCGCGGATTTGTCCGTCGGTGACGCCAGTACAGAGGCACACATACATAAGGGAGAACCGTCGCGGGTTTAAGGCTTAAGTGCGATGGATCTTAATGTTAACGAGAATGATTGTCAAAGTAGATTCGTAGGGTATTCGCTGGCACTGCGCCCGCACTGACGAACGGTTTTTTCAGTGTATGATGGTCGGTCTTCACGAAGCGTGACTGCGTCACAGGGCTGTCGCCGAAACACGGCAGACTCAAGGCCGGTCCTTTTACTTCAATCGTCACCCCTACATCAGGAGATATCCAATGAGCGTACTCGTCGGCAAACAAGCCCCGGATTTCGACGTCCCAGCCGTCCTCGGCAATGGCGAAATCGTTGACAGTTTCAAACTGTCTGAAGCCATCAAAGGCAAATACGGCCTGGTGTTCTTCTACCCGCTGGACTTCACCTTCGTCTGCCCGTCCGAGCTGATCGCTCTGGACCACCGCATGGACGATTTCAAGGCGCGCAACGTTGAAGTGGTAGCCGTTTCCATTGACTCCCATTTCACCCACAACGCCTGGCGCAACACTGCCATCAACGATGGCGGCATCGGCAAGGTCAAATACACCATGGCTGCCGACATGAAGCACGACATCGCCAAGGCCTACGACGTTGAATCCGAAGGCGGCGTGGCGTTCCGTGGCGCATTCCTGATCGACGACAAAGGCGTGGTTCGCTCCCAGATCATCAACGACCTGCCACTGGGTCGTAACATGGAAGAGCTGATCCGTCTGGTCGACGCCCTGCAATTCCACGAAGAGCACGGCGAAGTCTGCCCTGCCAACTGGAAAAAAGGCGACAAAGGCATGAACGCTTCGCCAGAAGGCGTTGCGGCTTACCTGACCGAGAACGCTGGCAAGCTGTAAGCCAGGTTCGAGGTACAAAAAAACCGGCCTGAGAAGGCCGGTTTTTTTATGCGCGGGAGATCACCTCAATCATTGAAGTCTTCCCAGCCGCCCATGTCTTTCCAGCGGTTGACGATGCCGCAGAACAGCTCGGCGGTTTTCTCGGTGTCGTAGCGGGCCGAGTGAGCCTCACGCCCGTCAAAGTCGATACCGGCGGCCTGGCAGGCCTTCGCCAGCACGGTCTGGCCATAAGCCAGGCCAGCGAGGGTTGCGGTGTCGAAGCTGGAGAACGGGTGAAACGGGTTGCGCTTCATGTCCAACCGCGCCACGGCGGCGTTCAGGAAGCCCAGGTCGAAGCTGCTGTTGTGGCCGACCAGGATCGCGCGCTTGCAGCCATTGGCCTTCAACGCCTTGCGCACGCCACGGAAGATATCGGTCAGCGCCGCTTCTTCACTCACGGCCATGCGCAGGGGGTGATCAAGCTTGATGCCCGTGAATTCCAAAGCGGCGGCTTCGATATTCGCGCCTTCAAACGGCTCGACACGGAAGAAGTGGGTGTGTTCCGGGAACACAAAGCCCTGTTCATCCATGCCGATGGTGGTCGCGGCGATTTCCAGCAGCGCGTCGGTGGCGCAGTTGAAACCACCGGTTTCTACGTCGATGACAACCGGCAGATAGCCGCGGAACCGCTCGGCCATCGGGTGACGGGAGCCGCCACCACTGTGCTCGTGTTCGTCATCGTAATGGTCTTCACTCACTTGCTTTCCTCCAGCAGGCGCCAGCGCAGTGTTTCACCGGCGCGCAGCGGGATAACAGTCAGCTCGCCAAACGGCAGGCTGGCGGGGGCGGTCCAATCTTCACGGACCAGGATGATGCGGTCGGTATTCGCTGGCAGGCCGTAGAAACGCGGACCATTGAGGCTGGCGAACCCTTCGAGCTTGTCCAGCGCATTGCGCTGTTCGAACGCTTCGGCGTACAGCTCGATCGCGGCATACGCGGTATAGCAGCCGGCACAGCCGCACGCGGCTTCTTTCGCGTGTTGGGCGTGAGGCGCGGAGTCGGTGCCGAGGAAAAACTTCGGATTGCCGCTGGTCGCCGCATCCAGCAAGGCTACCTGGTGGGTGTTGCGCTTGAGGATCGGCAAGCAATAGAAGTGCGGCCGGATCCCGCCCACCAGCATGTGGTTGCGGTTGTACAACAGGTGGTGCGCGGTGATGGTCGCGCCGACGTTGGCCGAGGCCTCGGTGACGAACTGCACGGCATCGGCGGTGGTGATGTGCTCGAACACCACCTTGAGGGTCGGGAACAACTCCACCACACGGCGCATATGCTCGTCGATGAAGATCTTCTCGCGATCGAACACGTCGACATCGCCACGGGTGACTTCACCGTGGATCAGCAGCGGCATACCGACTTCCGCCATGGCTTCGATGGCCGGCAGGATCTTGTCGATACTGGTCACGCCGGAATCGGAGTTGGTGGTCGCGCCGGCCGGGTACAGCTTGGCGGCGTGCACGAAGCCGCTGGCCTTGGCCTCGCGAATTTCTTCGGGCTGGGTGCGGTCGGTGAGGTAGAGCACCATCAGCGGTTCAAAGCGGCTGCCGGCCGGCCGAGCAGCGAGGATACGCTGGCGGTAGGCATCGGCTTGCTCGGCGTTACGCACCGGAGGTACCAGGTTAGGCATGATGATGGCGCGGCCAAACGTGCGCGCTACATCGGCCACGGTGTGGGGTAACGCAGCACCATCGCGAAGATGAATATGCCAGTCGTCGGGACGCAGCAGGGTCAGGCGGTCGGACATTGGGGATTCCAGGCGGGTCAATCTGGTGGGAATGCTACCGGAAAAGACTCTTGCAGGCACTCGCTATCAAGTTTTGCAGGATGCAACCGATAGCCTTTTGTATGCCTTATCGATGTATGACGCTTTGAAGTGTTGTAGAAACCAGTGGAGCCTCCCGTGCGCCAGCATTATCTAGCCCTGCTCAGTGTGTTCGCCAGCCTGCCTGCGATGGCCCTCACGTTCCAGACACGTCTGGAGAATATTGAGTGGAAGGTAGAAGGCGACCAGTTCGAGTGCCGCCTGACCCAGCCGATCACCGACTTCGGCTCGGGTGAGTTCGTGCGCCGGGCCGGTGAGCAGGCGACGTTTCGTCTGAAAGCCTATAACGGCTCGCTGGGCGCAGGCTCGGCGACCTTGCTGGCCGCCGCTGCCCCTTGGCAGCCGGGGCGCGGAGATATCAACCTTGGCGCCGTGCGTGCCGGCAGCGGCGACGTCTTGTTCAACAGCTCCCAGGCCCAGGCCGGGCGCCTGTTCACGGGGCTTCTGGAAGGGCGCAGCCCGACTGTCCGCCACTACGGGCGTGAGGGTGGCTACTCGGAAATTCGCCTGTTGCCGGTGAAATTCAACAAGGCCTTTAACGACTATCAGCTGTGCACCACCAAGCTGTTGCCGATGAATTACGACCAAGTCAAGCAGACCGAAGTCGGGTTCCCCGGTGGTGGTATCGAACTGGACGCGGCGGCCAAGAAGAAGCTCGACGTGATCCTCGCGTTCATGAAAGCCGATCCCTCCGTCAACCACATCGAGTTGAACGGCCATTCGGACAACAGCGGCAACCGCTTGACCAACCGCGACGTCTCGCGCCGCCGTGGCCTGGCAGTCATGGACTACTTCAAGGCCAACGGTATCCAGGAATCGCAGATCACCCTGCGTTTCCATGGCGAAAGCTACCCACTGGCGCCGAACACCAATGCGGCCAACCGGGCACGCAATCGTCGCGTGAATATTCAGCTTGAGCGCGTGGCTACCCCCGAGAAACCGGCTCCTACGGCCACCGGCCCGGGCAACCCTGCGCACACCTCCTAAAGGGCGACCATCGGTCGCCCGCTCGACATAATCTGTCGCTTTATCTTCATTTGCTGTCGCGCCCCTGTAAATTCACGGTTTTGGTCGGTAGAATCGACGCCTTTCCGTACAACCCCGTGGAGTGATGGCATGGCCGACGTAAACAAGGTCGTTCTCGCGTATTCCGGCGGCCTGGACACTTCGGTGATCCTCAAGTGGCTGCAGGATACTTATAACTGTGAAGTGGTGACCTTCACCGCTGACCTGGGTCAGGGCGAAGAGGTCGAACCTGCACGTGCCAAGGCGCAAGCCATGGGCGTGAAAGAGATCTACATTGACGACCTGCGCGAAGAGTTCGTCCGCGATTTCGTTTTCCCGATGTTTCGCGCCAACACCGTCTACGAAGGCGAGTACCTGCTGGGTACCTCCATCGCACGTCCGCTGATCGCCAAGCGCCTGATCGAAATCGCCAACGAAACCGGCGCCGACGCCATTTCCCATGGCGCGACTGGCAAGGGCAACGACCAGGTGCGTTTCGAACTGGGTGCCTATGCACTCAAGCCAGGCGTGAAAGTGATTGCCCCGTGGCGTGAATGGGACCTGCTGTCCCGTGAAAAGCTGATGGATTACGCTGAAAAGCACGCGATCCCGATCGAGCGTCACGGCAAGAAGAAGTCCCCGTACTCGATGGATGCCAACCTGCTGCACATCTCCTATGAAGGCGGCGTGCTGGAAGACACCTGGACCGAGCACGAAGAAGACATGTGGAAGTGGACCGTCTCCCCGGAGAACGCTCCCGACAAGCCGCAATACCTGGAACTGACCTACCGCAACGGCGACATCGTCGCATTGGACGGCGTCGAAATGACCCCGGCCACCGTGCTGGCGACCCTGAACCGTATCGGTGGCGAACACGGTATCGGCCGTCTCGACATCGTCGAGAACCGTTACGTGGGCATGAAGTCCCGTGGCTGCTACGAAACCCCAGGCGGCACCATCATGCTGCGCGCCCACCGCGCTATTGAGTCCATCACCCTGGACCGCGAAGTGGCTCACCTCAAAGACGAGCTGATGCCCAAGTACGCCAGCCTGATCTACACCGGCTACTGGTGGAGCCCTGAGCGTCTGATGCTGCAACAGATGATCGACGCCTCCCAGGTCCACGTGAACGGCGTTGTGCGCCTGAAGCTGTACAAGGGCAACGTGATCGTTACCGGTCGCAAGTCCGATGAATCGCTGTTCGACGCCAACATCGCCACCTTCGAAGAAGACGGCGGCGCCTACAACCAGGCGGACGCAGCGGGCTTTATCAAGTTGAATGCACTGCGCATGCGCATTGCAGCCAACAAAGGTCGCTCGTTGTTCTAAGTCTCGGCGCACTATAAAGAATGGCCCCTTGTTCAAGGGGCCATTTTTTTTGGCTGTGGATTTTGTGGTGGGTTGTGGTGTTTATATTTTTTAAACATGCGTTGATGTTTTCCTAAGCCCCTTTCTTTTTCAATGGTTTTGAATGAATTTTTGTTTAAAGGATGTAGGGGGAATGAAATTTTTACATCTGCATAGGAACTAGTCTTACAGAAAATTCACTCATGAAAGTACGGCGAATATATAAAGCGCTGAAAGTTCTGTAGGAATTAGGGATGTAAGTGAATATGTTGAATGGAACTAAAACAGACAGATATTTCTTGACAGTTTTCTCAGGCTCAAGCGATAGGCAAGGGGCATTTCCTGACAGTTACGTACGGCACGTTTACCTGGCTCCGCATATCCCAGGGATATTTCACTCAAAATATGTAAGCCAGCGGAAAGGTCTGAAAGGATCCATAAAATCGGAAACCTCCGAGAAGGCGTTTTTTTGTAGGCTAATTCCTTTATCGCTGTGGGGTGGGTCTCTGCTTGCTGTTGCTTGGGGGGGAATGCTATGCCAACTAGGAAACGACTAGGCTATTGTGCTTGCTCTAAATAATTCGAACAGCGAAATTGGACTTTCTCATGAATAAAGTGCTGATCGTGGATGATCATCCCGTCATTCGTCTTGCTGTGCGTATGCTAATGGAGCGTCATGGTTATGAGGTCGTTGCCGAGACCGATAACGGCGTCGATGCGTTGCAACTTGCACGGGAGCATATGCCGGACATTGTCATACTGGATATCGGGATTCCCAAACTTGATGGGCTGGAAGTTATCTGCCGGCTGTCTTCTACCAAGCAGGCCAACCCGTTCAAGGTGCTGGTGCTGACGTCCCAGGCTCCCGGCCATTTTTCCATGCGCTGCATGCAGGCAGGGGCTGCCGGCTACGTGTGCAAGCAACAGGACCTGACCGAGTTGCTGAGTGCGATCAAGGCGGTCTTGTCAGGCTACAGCTACTTCCCGAACCAGGCGCTCAACTCGGTACGCTCCACCATGGGCAATGCCAGCGAGGCCGATATGGTCGAGCGCTTGTCCGGCCGGGAAATGATGGTTTTGCAGCAGTTGGCCAGGGGCAGGACCAACAAGGAAATTGCCGACGGCATGTTCCTCAGCAACAAGACTGTCAGTACCTACAAGACGCGTTTGCTGCTCAAGCTCAACGCCCGCTCCCTTGTCGACCTGATCGAGTTGGCCCAGCGTAACGGCTTGGTATAGAGGAGGGCACTGCAGCGCGTGTTGGCGTGGGTAACCGGCAGAAAAAAGCCTCCGTGAGGGAGGCTTCCGACCGTCGACGCTCAATCAGAGATCGAAGTCGTAATCGGCCAGTTGTCGTTGCAAGCGTCGTTCTTCCAGAAGATTGTCGATGGTGCGGCGTTTGCTCAAATTAGTCTTGGCGACCTCAACCACAGGTGCCTCTGTCCCATCGTCATCCGACTCAACGAGGTCGTCTTCCACTTCCAGTTGTTCTTTGCCAGTGCTCATAAGGTTCACTCCGGGCTAAGACTGCCGTTGGCGCTCCTTATAACGATAATCCATGGTTGGGTAAAAAAGATTTTTTCAATCGGCTGATCGAGAAAACCAATGATTCCTCAATCGTCGGACGTCTTGTCCTTGTATTCGCACAAGTCTTCGATGCGACAACTGCCACAGCGCGGCTTGCGGGCCTGGCAAACATAGCGCCCATGAAGGATCAGCCAGTGGTGGGAGTCCAGCAGATACGGCTTGGGCACGAACTTCATCAGCTGCTTTTCCACCTCCACCACGTTTTTTCCGCGGGCAATGCCGGTGCGGTTGCTGACCCGGAAGATGTGGGTGTCCACGGCCATGGTCAGTTGCCGGAAGGCAGTGTTGAGTACCACGTTGGCGGTTTTACGGCCAACGCCCGGCAGGGCTTCCAGGGCTTCACGGGTTTGTGGCACTTCACTGCCATGCAGTTCCACCAGCAAACGACAGGTCTCGATCACATTCTTGGCCTTGCTGTTGTACAGGCCGATGGTCTTGATGTACTCCGACAAACCGTCCACACCCAAGGCATAGATCGCCTCCGGCGTATTCGCCACGGGATACAGCTTGGCGGTGGCCTTGTTGACGCCGACGTCGGTGGATTGGGCCGACAGGATCACCGCAATCAGCAACTCGAACGGCGTGGTGTAGGCCAGTTCGGTCTTCGGTTCAGGATTGTCTTCGTGAAGCCTGCGGAAGATTTCCAGGCGTTTAGCGGCATTCATCGGGCGGTGGGTTCCTTGCAGGCGGTCGGCATAAATGTGAAAGGTAGATCCAGGCTTTGGGTTCTGCGAGCAATTGTCCGAGCAGGATAAACCATCGTCAGGTTGCCCGGCAGCGCTGCAGCGGATCAAGCGTCGACGTAGACGTCCACCTGGCGCTGCGCTTCTTCGAGCCTGTGCTGCGCGGCGCTCAGTTGATCCGCGTTCACCCCTTGGCGTTGCAGCTTGCTGACATCGGCTCGGGCATACGCCAGGGCGGTTTTCAGCTGGCGCAGTTGTGCGTCTATCGGGCGTTTTTCCACCCGCTGCAAATCGGGCCTGGGCTGCTCACTGTCTGCCTCGGCGTTGTGCAAGGCTTGCTCCGCGCTGGACAGCGCAGCGCTCAGAGTTGCCAGTTGCTGCTCGTCAGCGTTCAGGTCCTGGGCTTTTTTCAGTTCGGCACGTCGCATGGCCAATTGGATCTTCGCGCGTTTGAGTGCGGGGTCTTTTGGCGGCGGCGAGGTTGTTGGAGCGGCGGCTTCCAAGGCGGTGAGTGCCTGCTCAGCCGCTTCGAACTGCTGTTGCAGGATGATCAACTGCGATTGCTGCTCGTAGGTCGGTGGGTGGCCGAACGCTTTCAACGACTTGTGCAGTTGGGCACGGCTCATGGCAACCGTGATTTTAGCCTTCTTGACCGCCGCATCCTGGGCCGCCTGAGTCGCATCGGCGGGCATGGGGGTCGCGGGCGCCGAGCGCTTGGCCCGTGCCAGACGTTCGGCGAGTTTGTGTGCTTCTTCACGTTGCAGGCGCACGTTGCGCTGTTCAAAACGCCGCCGCGCCCGGTCACGTTTCAAGCCGCGCTCATGATGCTCATGATCATTGGCTGCCAGACCACCTACCATCGGCACGCTGGTCGCGGGGTGCATTTCAATGCAATCGACAGGGCAGGGGGCGACGCATAGGTCGCAACCGGTGCACTCATCAATGATGACGGTGTGCATCAACTTGGCGGCGCCGACGATGGCGTCCACCGGGCAAGCCTGGATGCACTTGGTGCAGCCGATGCACTCGGCCTCGCGGATGTAGGCCACCTGGGCGGGTGCCTCGCCGCGACTGGTGTCAAGGTCCAGCACCGGCACGCGCAGCAACGCAGCAAGGCCGGCGATGGTTTCCTGCCCGCCGGGCGGACACTTGTTGATGGCCTCGCCGCGCGCGATGCCCTCGGCGTAAGGCTTGCAACCCGGGTGCCCGCACTTGCCGCATTGGGTCTGCGGCAGCAGCGCGTCGATACGTTGAATGAGGTTCATGCTGTGATCATGGGTATGCCGATTAAGCGAACAGGCTCGTAATGGATTTGTAGGAGCGCGGCTTGCCGGCGATGGCGTCCCTGAGGTCGCCATCGCCGGCAAGCCGCGCTCCTACAACAGGCCTAATTTACTCGCCACAGGCCCATAGGCTTACTTGATGCGTTGACCCGGCTTGGCACCGCTGTCAGGGCTCAACAGGTAGATCTCTTCGCCACCAGGGCCGGCCGCCATCACCATGCCTTCGGATATGCCGAACTTCATTTTCCGCGGCTTGAGGTTGGCGATCATCATGGTCAGGCGACCATCGAGCTTGGATGGGTCTGGATAAGCGCTCTTGATCCCGGAGAACACATTGCGTTGTTCGCCACCGAGGTCCAGGGTCAGGCGCAGCAGCTTGTCGGCACCTTCCACGGCTTCGGCCTTGACGATCAGCGCGACACGCAGGTCCACGGCAGCAAAGGCGTCGAAGTCGATTTCAGCAGAAATCGGGTCCTTGGCCAGCTCGCCGTTACCGGCCGGTGCCGATTCGCCGGTGTCGGTCTGGCTGGCGACCAGGTCTTCTTTCGAAGCGTCGGTCATGGCCTGGACTTTCACCGGATCGATGCGGGTCATCAACGGCTTGAATTCGTTCAGTTGATGGTTGCTGAGCAGGGTGGCGTGGTCGTTCCAGGTCAGCGGTGCAACGTTGAGGAAGGCCTCGGCGTCGGCAGCCAGCAGTGGCAGCACCGGCTTGAGGAAGATCACCAGTTGGCGGAACAGGTTGACGCCCGTGGCGCAGATCGCCTGGACTTCCGCCTGCTTGCCTTCCTGCTTGTTCAGCGACCACGGCGCCTTGTCGGCGATCCAGGCGTTGGCACGGTCGGCCAGGCCCATGATCTCGCGCATGGCGCGGGCAAAGTCACGGGCTTCATAGGCGTCGGCGATGCTCGGCGCAGCGGCCAGGAAAGCGTCGGTCAGCTCTGGAGCGGCGTTCTCGGCCACCAATACACCGGCGTTGCCCTTGTGGATAAACCCGGCGCATCGGCTGGCGATGTTGACGACCTTGCCGACCAGGTCCGAGTTGACCTTCTGTACGAAGTCTTCCAGGTTCAGGTCGAGGTCGTCGACGCCACGGCCCAGCTTGGATGCGTAGTAGTAACGCAGGTATTCCGGCGACAGGTGGTCCAGGTAGGTGCGCGCCTTGATAAAGGTGCCACGGGACTTGGACATCTTCTGGCCGTTGACCGTCAGGTAGCCATGCACCGCAATGCCGGTCGGCTTGCGGTAGCCTGAACCTTCAAGCATCGCTGGCCAGAACAGGGCGTGGAAATTGACGATGTCCTTGCCGATGAAGTGGTACAGCTCGGCGGTGGAGTCCTTGCCCCAGAACGCGTCGAAGTCCAGCTCCGGCGTACGGTCGCACAGGTTCTTGAAGCTGGCCATGTAACCGATCGGCGCATCCAGCCACACGTAGAAGTACTTGCCCGGCTCGCCCGGGATCTCGAAGCCGAAGTACGGCGCATCGCGGGAGATGTCCCACTGCTGCAGGCCACTGTCGAGCCATTCGGAGAGTTTGTTGGCCACGGCGTCCTGCAGGGTGCCGCTGCGCGTCCAGGTTTGCAGCATTTGCTGGAAATCCGGGAGTTTGAAAAAGAAGTGCTGGGAGTCCTTGAGCACCGGGGTGGCGCCAGAGATTGCCGACTTCGGATCCTTCAAGTCAGTCGGTGCGTAGGTTGCACCACATTTTTCGCAGTTGTCGCCGTACTGGTCTTCAGTGCCGCATTTAGGGCAGGTGCCCTTGATGAAGCGGTCGGCCAGGAACATCTTCTTTTCCGGGTCGAAATACTGGGTGACCGAACGCTGGTCGATGTGCCCGGCGTCCTTCAAGCGCAGGTAGATCTGGCTCGACAGCTCGCGGTTTTCGACGGAGTGGGTCGAGTGGAAATTGTCGAAATCCACCAGGAACTCGGCAAAGTCGGCGCTGTGTTCAGCCTGCACGTTGGCGATCAGTTGTTCCGGGGTGATGCCTTCCTTTTCGGCGCGCAACATGATGGCCGAACCGTGGGCGTCGTCCGCGCAGACATAAATGCATTGATTGCCGCGATGCTTCTGGAAGCGCACCCACATATCGGTCTGGATGTACTCAAGCATATGGCCAAGATGGATGGAACCATTGGCATAGGGCAGGGCGCTGGTGACGAGGATCTTGCGTGGCTCGGACATGGGGCTCGGCTACTTGATGAAACGGAGGTCGGCCACTATAAAGCGCCGGGAAATATATTTCACCCCGTGGCGCTGTTTCAGCATCTTCCCAACCTTCGAAAGCATGCCGTTGAGGCGCTGGAACGGTTAGGATAGCCGCCTGTTTCAGTCAGTCTTTTTTCGGGAGTAGCCCATGAGCGCCGTCAATCGCGCAGCGGTGGAAGCCGTTCTTCGCCAGTACACCGACCCTTATTTGAACCAGGACCCGGTCAGCGCCGGCTGTGTTCGCGCCATCGAGGTCCAGGGTGACCAGGTGTCGGTCCAGCTGGAGTTGGGCTACGCCGCCGGCCTGTTCAAAAACGGTTGGGCGCAGATGCTGCAAATGGCCATCGAAGGCCTCGACGGCGTGGCTTCGGCCAAGGTCGACATCCAATGCGTGATCGCGCCACACAAGGCCCAGGCGCAGATCCCTGGCCTGGCCAACGTCAAGAACGTGGTGGCCGTGGCCTCCGGCAAGGGCGGCGTGGGTAAATCCACCACGGCGGCCAACCTGGCCCTGGCGCTGGCCCGCGAAGGCGCGCGGGTGGGCATTCTCGATGCGGATATCTACGGGCCGAGCCAAGGTGTGATGTTCGGCATCGCCGAAGGCACGCGGCCAAAGGTCAAGGACCAGAAGTGGTTCGTACCGATCGAGTCCCTGGGCGTGGAAGTGATGTCCATGGCCTTCCTCACTGACGACAACACGCCGATGGTCTGGCGTGGGCCAATGGTCTCCGGCGCCTTGCTGCAACTGGTCACCCAGACCGCCTGGGGCGACCTGGACTACTTGGTGATCGACATGCCGCCAGGCACCGGCGATATCCAGCTGACCCTGGCACAGAAAGTCCCGGTGGCCGGTTCGGTGATTGTCACCACGCCTCAAGACCTGGCGCTGCTCGACGCGAAGAAAGGCGTGGAGATGTTCCGCAAGGTCAATATCCCGGTGCTGGGCGTCGTCGAGAACATGGCGGTGCACATCTGCTCCAACTGTGGCCATGCCGAGCATCTGTTCGGCGAAGGCGGAGGCGAGAAGCTGGCAAGCCAATACGGCGTTGAGCTGCTGGCCTCATTGCCGCTGTCGATGGTGATTCGCGAGCAGGCCGACGGTGGCAAGCCCACCGTGGCAGCCGACCCTGATGGCCAAATCGCCATGGTGTACCAGGAACTGGCCCGCCATGTGGGAGCACGGATTGTGTTGCAGGAAGCTGCAAGCCCGGCAATGCCGACTATTTCTGTCAGCGACGACTGAGGCGGTTGCAGGTCATCGAGCCCCGACAGTGTCGGGGCTTTTTCTTGCCCGGCGATTGAGAAAGGGTGCTTGTTACGCTTTTACGCAATTGCTCGTGTAAGCATTTGCTTACTTTCTCGTAAGTGTTTGGTTTTTTTTCCATCCCGGAGCGTCTCAAACTGGCTAGGGAATTTTCTATCTAATTGAAAAATAACAATTATTTATAGCGTTTTGGATGTGGGAGGTGGTCAGTTGCCGGGTCGGATCCTGTTGAACTTACTTTGGAACTCTCTAAGATCAGCCCTGTGTCCACGGATTGACACAGCCATCAAGGAACGATGGTTCAAGGAATGTCGCAGGATGCGATTCATCAGGATGATGAAAAGGAATACAGGGACTAGGGAAAAAATGTGGGCGGGTCAAACCGCCCCTTTTTTTTGCCTGCAGGAAAGTGAAACCCACCTTCCAGAAACGCAAAAAGGCCCGCAAGGGGCCTTTTGGAGGGCGACGCTATCAGCGTTCGAGGTCTGCAATCTTACCTTTTTTGCCATCCCACTCCGCTGCATCCGGCATCGGATCTTTGCGTTCAGTGATATTCGGCCAGATTTCCGCCAACTCGACGTTCAACTGAATGAATTCCTGCATCTCTGCCGGGACTTCATCCTCGGAGAAAATAGCGACGGCCGGGCATTCAGGCTCACACAGGGCGCAGTCGATGCACTCATCCGGGTGGATAACCAGGAAATTCGGGCCTTCGTAGAAGCAGTCCACCGGACACACTTCGACGCAGTCGGTGTACTTGCACTTGATGCAGTTGTCGGTAACGACGAAGGTCATTTCTAATTCTCTCCTCAGGCGGCGGCAGCGAAACCCTTTGTGGCAGGGCTCGCGAGGTTCGGGAGCGATAGTCTGCAGACCAGGCTAATAGCCTGCAGCATCCCAAACCGCGCGAGAGTCTACCAGCTTGCACGCGTCTGCGTTATATCCGAGTCTTAAGTGCATATAACATTTCGAGCGCTTTTCGAGGCGTCAAGTCGTCCAGGTCAAGTTTAGCCAACTCATCCAGTACCGGATGGGGCAAGCTGGCGAACATGTCGCTCTGGTGCGGCGCGCTGGCTTTGCTGCTGGATTTCTTCGGGCTGGCCACCGCGGTTTCGTGCGGCAGGGCTGTGGTTTCCAGGCGGCTGAGGTGTTCGCGGGCGCGAGTGATCACGTCGTTCGGCACGCCGGCCAGTTGTGCCACGGCCAGGCCGTAACTCTGGCTGGCCGGCCCTGGCAGCACATGGTGCAGGAACACGATGCGCTCGTTGTGCTCGGTGGCGTTCAGGTGCACGTTGGCCACCAGCGGCTCGCTTTCCGGCAACACCGTCAACTCGAAGTAATGGGTAGCAAACAGCGTATAGGCACGCAGATGCGCCAGGCGCTCGGCCGCCGCCCAGGCCAGGGACAGGCCGTCGAAGGTGCTGGTACCGCGCCCCACTTCGTCCATCAGCACCAGGCTGCGTTCGGTGGCGTTGTGCAGGATATTGGCGGTCTCGCTCATTTCCACCATAAAGGTCGAACGGCCACCGGCCAGGTCATCGCTGGAACCGATCCGGGTGAAAATACGGTCCACCAGGGACAGCTCGCAACTGGCCGCCGGCACAAAGCTGCCAATATGCGCCAACAGTACGATCAACGCGGTCTGACGCATGTAAGTGGATTTACCACCCATGTTCGGACCGGTGATAACCAGCATGCGGGTATCGTCGTCCAGCGACAGGTCGTTGGCGACGAACGGCGTGGTCAACACTTGCTCTACAACCGGGTGGCGACCTTGCACGATGCGCATGCACGGTTCGCTGACAAAGCGCGGGCAGTTCAGGTCAAGGTTCAGCGCACGTTCGGCCAGGTTGCTCAGCACGTCCAGTTCGGCCAGGGCGGCGGCGGTGTCCTGCAGCGGCGCCAACTGGCTGATCAGGTCTTCAAGCAGGTTTTCATAGAGCATCTTTTCCCGAGCCAGGGCGCGGCTCTTGGCCGACAGTGCCTTGTCTTCGAACTCTTTCAGTTCCGGGGTGATAAAGCGCTCGGCACCTTTGAGGGTCTGGCGGCGCTGATAATCGATCGGCGCCGACTCCGCCTGCTTGCTCGGCAGCTCAATAAAGTAGCCATGCACGCGGTTGTAGCCGACCTTCAAGTTGGCCAGGCCGGTGCGGGCTTTTTCGCGGGCTTCCAGATCGATCAGGAACTGCCCGGCGTTTTCGCTCAGGGATTGCAGTTCGTCCAGTTCGCTGTCGTAGCCGGTCTTGAGAACGCCGCCGTCACGGATAATCGCCGGCGGGTTATCGATGATGGCTTTTTCCAGCAGTGCCGCCAGTTCCGGGTAGGTGCCAGCGGTTGCCGCAAGCGCTTGCAGGTGCGGGGTATCCAGCTCGGTCATCGCCCCTTGCAGTTGTGGCAAGGCCCCGAGGGCATCACGCAGGCGCGCCAGGTCACGGGGGCGCGCGTTACGCAGGCCGATCCGCGCCAGGATGCGCTCGATGTCGCCGATTTCCTTCAGCTGTGGCTGCAGCTTTTCAAAGCGATAGCCATCCAGCAGACAGGTAATAGAAGACTGCCGCGCTTGCAGCACCGTCAGGTCGCGCAGTGGACGGTTCAGCCAGCGGGTCAGCAAGCGACTGCCCATGGCGGTCTGGCAACGATCAACCACCGATTGCAAGGTGTTATCGCGACCACCGGCCAGGTTGGTGTCCAGCTCCAGGTTGCGACGGCTGGCGCCATCGAGCACCACGGTATCGTCCAGACGCTCATGACGCAGGCTGCGCAAGTGCGGCAGGGCGGTGCGCTGGGTTTCCTTGGCGTAGCCCAACAGGCAACCGGCGGCGCCGATGGCCAGGGTCAGGGTTTCGCAACCAAAGCCTTTGAGGTCCTGCACCGAGAACTGCTGGCACAGACTTTTCAGCGCCGAATCGCGCTCGAAATCCCACGGTGCACGGCGCTTGGCCCCACGGCGTTTTTCTGCCGGCAGATCCTTCGGCCAATCATCCGGGATCAACAACTCCACCGGATTGATGCGCTCCAGCTCCGCCAGCAGGTTCTCCCAGCCCTTGATCTCCAGCACTGTGAAGTTGCCACTGGTGATATCCAGCACCGACAGCCCGAACAGACGCTCATCGCCCAACACCGCAGCGATCAGGTTATCGCGACGCTCATCCAGCAGCGCCTCATCACTCACCGTCCCCGGCGTAATAATGCGCACCACCTGACGTTCCACCGGCCCCTTGCTCGTGGCCGGGTCGCCGATCTGCTCACAGATCACCACCGACTCGCCCAGCTTCACCAGCTTGACCAGGTAACCTTCCAATGAATGGTAAGGAATCCCACACATCGGAATCGACTGCCCCGCCGACTGCCCACGCGCGGTCAGGGTGATGTCCAGCAACTTGGCAGCCTTCTTCGCGTCTTCGTAGAAGATCTCGTAGAAGTCGCCCATGCGATAGAACATCAACTGATCAGGGTGCTGGTTTTTCAGGCGCCAGTACTGCTGCATCATCGGGGTGTGGGAGGACAGATCGGACGTGTTTTTACTCATTGGGTCGTAGGCAAATTCGTTGAAAGTGATGGGGCAAAGGGGGCGCTTGGCCCAGCATTTTTTGCGATGGCGGCAAGGTTAACACGCGAGGTTAGGGCGACGCAGGTCGCAAGTAGGCGCACCGCCACAAGCCAGTGGCAGCGACCGAGTCAATACATACGATATGCAAATTAGCATTTGCCAACCCCCAAAACTCCCGTCACTATCCGCGTTATGCAAAAACGCAACGTTTCTATCGCCTTAAGAGAATTGCTGGACCGCGACCGGATCTCCCCCACGGAGCTTCACCGGCGTACCGGCGTGCCTCAATCCACGCTGTCCCGGATCCTCAGCGGAAAGATCGTTGATCCGTCGGACAAGCACATCTCACGCATCGCCGAATACTTCCGCGTCAGCACCGACTACGTGCGCGGGCGCGCACCGGTGGGCGCTTTGCGCGATGACGGGCGCGACCCGATGCATTCCGAACTCAAGGACATTAGCCTGTGGGACGACGACACCCCCGTGAACGACGACGAGGTGTCGATCCCGTTTCTGCGCGAGGTTGAATTGGCTGCTGGATCAGGGAGATTCGTCATCGAGGAAAGCGAGAAAGCCAGCCTGCGGTTCGGCAAGCGCAGCCTGCGGCATAACGGGGTGCAGTTCGACCAGGCCAAGTGCGTGACGGTGCGCGGCAACAGTATGCTACCGGTGCTGCGCGATGGCGCAACAGTCGGGGTGAATGCGGGTAAAAGCGGCATTGGTGATATCGTCGATGGCGACTTGTATGCCATCAATCACAATGGTCAGTTGCGCGTGAAACAGCTCTATCGCCTGCCTTCCGGGATTCGCCTGCGCAGTTTCAATCGCGATGAGCATCCGGATGAGGACTACAGTTTCCAGGATATCCAGGATGAGCAGATCAGCATCCTCGGTCATGTGTTCTGGTGGGGCATGTACGCCCGTTAACCTCCCTGCGTAAGACAAAGCCCGCCAATGTGCGGGCTTTTTTTCGTCTGCGGAAAATCGCCAAACCCTCAGCCTGTAAGGCCTTGAATGCATCAATGCATTTTCTGGTGAAAAATAAATGCGTTGATGCATTGACTGTATATGCATACATGCATACTCTTCATCTCAAGCCAGGCAAACACGGCCTGGTGGAGGCGGCAAGGATGCTGCCAAGGAAGACAAGGAAGGCACGCAACATCGGCAAGGACGCCATCAGAGCGATGGCAGGGATGCCAGGCAACACCGGCAAGGATGCCGACGCTCTTTCGTTTTACCGCTTCAAGAACAGGCAGCGATGAACCGGCCTAATAACGGTTCAGAGGGTTGGCAACTGGCCCGGGTGTGCAGCGTAAAGCACCAGAAGCAGTTATCCGGCAGACAGGGATCGTGGTCGGAAAAACATTGAGGAAAGGTCCGTACCGCGCCAGTAGCGCCGAAAGACCGAGGACATCATTACTGAAAAGCCCGGGCAACCGGGCTTTTTGGAATGCCTACCTATAAATGGATTTACCCAAGAGCCGGCCCTTTGCCGGTAGTGCTCAGCCAGGAGGCGTGACATGACAAACGAGCAGCAAGCGTTAGCGGAAATGCCTATCTGGCTGGTGATCGTACTGGCCTTGATTGGCGGGGTGTCCGGCGAAATGTGGCGCGCGGACAAGGAGGGCGCCCGTGGTTGGTCGCTGATTCGGCGCCTGGCCTTGAGGTCGGGAGCGTGCATGGTCTGCGGGGTTTCGGCCCTGATGCTGTGTTACGCAGCCGGCATGTCGATCTGGACGGCCGGCGCCATTGGTTGCCTGACCGCCATGGCCGGCGCGGACGTGGCCATCGGCCTTTATGAACGCTGGGCGGCCAAGCGCATCGGGGTCAACCAGGCCTCGAACTCTCGCCCGGATCAGCAGTAAGCGCTGCAAGGATGCAAGCAGATGACACTTCTCGAAAAACCTTCCCAACTGCCTAGGGTGATTGGGGACGCACTGAAGCGCGCGTTCCCACAACTAAGGGTCGGTAATCACCATGACTTCTCCGACACGGGCGACAAAACCGGCATTTTGATCAGCGTGGAGCGCAATGGCCCGGGCGTTCGCTCCCTTGCCGGGCGCAAGGCGCATGTCTTGTCGGTTTCACTCAAGGCCACGGTCGTCAGTGGCTCGACGCCCTTTGACGCCTGCGACCTGGCCAGCCGACTGATGGATTTGGCCCTGGATAACCGCTGGGGCTTGCCGTCCGAGCAATGCGACTTGCCCACTGCGCTTGTCGCGGCCCCTTCCGTGCTCAGCAGTGCGGAAACGGACTATGACACTTGGATTGTATCCTTCACCCAGAACTTCTACCTCGGACTGTCTTTGCTCAAAGATCCCGCAGGCATGCCGCCGTCTACGGACCTGTGTGTAGGTGGGTGTGAGAGGGCGGCGAATGTAACGCCGCTTCCTACTCAATCACACGGAAAAGGTGGTTCAGTAAAAGGAATTTGCAGATGTTGAAAGAATTCAGATGCGGTAACTGCAAAAGACTTCTCGCCCGTACGGGTGGGTTTACAGAGCTCCAGATCAAATGTTCCCGATGTGGGACGCTGAATCATGTGAAGGCCGCGAGCCTCGAGCAATCGCCCATGAGCGCCATACGCCCAATATAGAGGCCTGAACTTAAATCAGCTCAGTAACGGAGTTTAAAATGGAAAACGCAAATTCAGCGTCTCAAACCTTGCAAGATCTTTGGACTCAAGTACAACCGGTGGATAACACCGGCATGCTTAGGCGCGTGGTTTTTGCGCAAGGCAAGTTTTATGCGGTTGGTGGCAACGGTCTTCCCACAACCACTCAGGTTGTCAGCGGAGGCGCAACTGGTACAGCGTGGACCAAGCTTAAGGGCGCCCTCACCTCTGATAGCGGAAAGGTCCTCAACGAGCTGTACTGGAACGGTATTGGGGTATCGCTTCAAGCCCTTTCTCAATCCGGCAATCTGATCTTCGGCAGCACAGACCACCCTGAAAGGGCTTGGACAGACCTTACGGCAACTGTTCGCGCGTCCGGAGACTTGCAAGGCATTGTGTTTTATTACCCAATTTCCGGCAACGAATACACCTGGATACTGGTTGGGTCTAACGGTAAAGTCTTTTCCCGTTATAACGATTGGTCAGGCCAGGTGGAGCGCGCTACGACCTTCGATTCTAGCGAGACTGTGTACTGCGTCAACGTCATTGGCAGTTTTGTATTGGTTGCGGGATCGAATGGGAAGCTGCTGAGCGCTGTGAAGATGGCGACGGAAAATCCGCAAACATTCACGCCCAGAACCAGCACCTTCGGCACTAGCACCATCCTTTCCATGAAGCTTTGCAACGGGAAAATGTTTATCGTTGGTGCGGATGGCAAAATGGCATATTCATCCAATGGGCTTATCTGGACCGCTGTGGAAGATACCAGTTTCGGTGGAACCGTCATCCGCGACATTGCTTACGGTAATGGCAAGTATGTAGCTGTCGGCGACGGCGGCAAGACAGCCGTTTCCGAGGATGGGATCGGCTGGGTTCAGCAAGCCAACACTTTCGCAGGAACCGATATCCGGAGCGTCGCCTACGGCAACGGCAAGTTTATAGCTGTTGGTGCAGACGGCAAGATTGCTTACTGGACTCCATGATCTTCTATCTCCTTGCGTAATAGAGCCCAGCCGTCGCGCTGGGCTTTTTCATTTCTGATTCAGGCTCGCCACAGCCAGGGTGGCCCTTCGGGGGATGCCTGGACGCTGATAAGCCGGTAGTGCAACGCTACGGAAAAAACCGGCAGCCCGTGCGCTCTGTTCACACCAGACTTCCTGAGTGGCGCGAGACTGGATTGGCGAGATCGATGCATTGGGGCGTCGACGCTGGGCTGATCTTTGGCTGACTGCAGGAAAGACCGCGCACCTATTCAGGGCCTCGACATGATCGGGGCCTTTTCGTTTTCGGCTCCACCACACCCATTGCTCCGAGCTGGGAGTGCTGCTGGGGCCGTTCCAATTCAAGTCATGCCCCACGGAGTCGAGCGCATGGAGTATTTACAGCGCCTGCTCGACAAGATCGACAGGTTCGAATTGTTGATTGCGGGCCTCGTTGGGGCGGTGATCGCCAGTTGGTGGCACAAGGACGACCTGGCGAATTGGCGTACCTGGGTGATCTTCTTAATCACTGGGGGCGCGAGTTCGTTGCACCTGGCTGGAATGGTCAGTGCCTATCGCAGTTCCAACACGGACGTTGGTTTGTCTACCTAGGGGGGCTTTCAAGGTGACTGTGGTGTTGATAACGCAGCCTCAATTGATTCAAATCATGCCAGGCGCTCGCCGTATGGCGGGCCTTTTTTCAACCGCGCTGAATGCGACTTTTGTTCGGTACGAAATCAACAGCGTACTGCGCGCTGCTGCTTTTCTCGCGCAGATCGGCCACGAGTCCGGCGAACTGCGCTACGTGCGCGAACTCGGCAGCGATACTTATTTGAGCAAGTACGACACCGGCACCCTGGCCGCACGCCTGGGCAACACCCCTGAAGCGGACGGCGACGGCCAGAAGTACAGGGGCCGGGGGCTGATCCAGATCACCGGTCGCCGCAACTACCTGGCCTGCAGCGAGGCGCTGTTCGGCGATGATCGCTTGCTGCGACAACCCGAATTACTGGAGCAACCGCAATGGGCTTGTGAATCCGCCGCCTGGTTCTGGCAAAGCAATGGCTTGAATGAACTCGCCGACAAGGACCAGTTCACCACCATCACCCGGCGTATCAACGGCGGGCTCAATGGCCTGGAGGACCGTTTGCAGTTGTGGGCGCGGGCCAAGACGGTGCTATGCGTTTCCTAGGTGTGCTTGGCGTATGCGTGCTGTTGGCTGTTGTCTGGCAGGTGCAGGCGTGGCGGTACGGGGCGCAGATTGAGCACTTGTCAGCAATACAGACCCAGGCAGCCCTGCAGCAACAGCAGGCCGAACAAGGCAAGCGGCTGGCCCTTGAGCAACAGCTCAGTGCCATCGACCAACAACATGCCCGGGAGTTGAGCGATGCCCAGCGTACTCAAGCAGCTTTGCGTGACCGTATTGCCACTGCTGATGTGCGGCTGTCAGTCCTTCTCGACGCTTCCAGTGGCTGCCCAATGCCGGCCGCCACCGCCGCCGGCAGCGTGGTTCATGCAGCCCCGCGAGCCCGACTTGACCCAGCGCATGCTCAGCGAATTATCCGCATCACCGACGACGGCGACAGCGCCCTGATTGCCTTGCGTGCCTGCCAGGCGTATGTACGAGCCGTCGCCCGTTAGTGTCTTGAGACGGTCCGTCACTTGCGCGTGCGATTGGCTCCTGTAGGGTAGGCAAACCCCCGCCCACGTCTGGAGACGACCGTGAAGGAAATCACTCAACTGGCTGCTGAACTAGGGCGCCGTTTGCAGGTGCTCAATGCCCACGTCACCACTGCCGAGTCCTGCACCGGCGGCGGAATCGCGGAAGCCATCACGCGGATCCCGGGGAGTTCGGCCTGGTTCGAGGCGGGGTATGTCACCTATTCCAACCGCCAGAAGTCCCGGCAGTTGAATGTGCCGGAAACGTTGTTTCCAAAAGTGGGCGCCGTCAGCCAGGAAGTGGTGGAGGCGATGGTCCGCGGTGCACAGGAAAAAAGCCTGGCGCGCTTTGCCGTGGCGGTCAGTGGTGTAGCGGGACCGGATGGCGGCTCGCCGGACAAACCGGTGGGCACGGTATGGCTGGCTTTCGGCGTCGGCGATGAGGTCACGGCCGAGCTTGAGCACTTCACCGGCAACCGCGACGAGGTCCGCCGACAAACGGTAAAGGCCGCGTTAGAGGGCTTGTTGCGACGAGCTGCAGCAGAAATAGAAAATCAGGGGTAGGCGATCTCCGATCTTTGTGGAACAATACTGTCTACTTATACAGGTGTTGGCCGCCCCGGCCTTATTGATTACGTGAGGACTTTAATGGACGACAACAAGAAGAAAGCCTTGGCTGCGGCCCTGGGTCAGATCGAACGTCAATTCGGCAAGGGTGCCGTAATGCGTATGGGCGATCACGACCGTCAGGCGATCCCGGCTATTTCCACTGGCTCTCTGGGTCTGGACATCGCGCTCGGCATTGGCGGCCTGCCAAAAGGCCGTATCGTTGAAATCTACGGTCCTGAATCTTCCGGTAAAACCACCCTGACCCTGTCGGTGATCGCCCAGGCGCAGAAAATGGGCGCCACCTGCGCGTTCGTCGACGCCGAGCACGCCCTCGACCCTGAATACGCCGGCAAACTGGGCGTCAATGTTGACGACCTGCTGGTTTCGCAGCCGGACACCGGTGAGCAAGCCCTGGAAATCACCGACATGCTGGTGCGCTCCAACGCCATCGACGTGATCGTAGTCGACTCCGTGGCTGCCCTGGTACCGAAGGCTGAAATCGAAGGCGAGATGGGTGACATGCACGTGGGCCTGCAAGCCCGTCTGATGTCCCAGGCGCTGCGTAAAATCACCGGTAACATCAAGAACGCCAACTGCCTGGTGATCTTCATCAACCAGATCCGTATGAAGATCGGCGTGATGTTCGGCAGCCCGGAAACCACCACCGGTGGTAACGCGCTGAAGTTCTACGCTTCGGTCCGTCTGGATATCCGTCGTACTGGCGCGGTGAAAGAAGGTGACGAGGTTGTGGGTAGCGAAACCCGCGTTAAAGTCGTGAAGAACAAAGTGGCTCCGCCTTTCCGTCAGGCTGAGTTCCAGATTCTCTACGGCAAGGGTATCTACCTGAACGGCGAGATGATCGACCTGGGCGTGCTGCACGGTTTCGTTGAAAAATCCGGTGCCTGGTATGCCTACAACGGCAGCAAGATCGGCCAAGGCAAGGCCAACTCGGCCAAGTTCCTGGCGGACAACCCGGACATCGCTGCCACGCTTGAGAAGCAGATCCGCGACAAGCTGCTGACCGCAGCGCCAGACGTGAAAGCTGCCGCCAACCGTGAGCCGGTTGAAGAAGTAGAAGAAGTCGACACTGACATCTGAACCAAACGATGACTGTTGTACTGGATACACTTGTCGCCGTCCGGCGCACTGCAATGGACCTGCTCGCTCGCCGCGAGCATGGTCGGGTCGAGCTGACGCGTAAATTGCGTCAGCGCGGCGCGGAGCCCGAGATGATCGAAACAGCCCTCGACCGCCTGACGGAAGAGGGGCTGCTTTCCGAATCCCGTTACCTCGAAAGTTTTGTCTCCTACCGAGCCCGCTCCGGCTACGGCCCAGCGCGTATTCGTGAAGAGCTGAGCCAGCGAGGCCTGCAACGCGCGGACATCGACCTTGCCTTGCGTGAGTGCGGGATCAGTTGGCAGGCGCAGTTGGAAGACACCTGGCGACGCAAGTTTTCTGGCCATCTGCCTATTGATGCCAGGGAGCGTGCAAAGCAAGGGCGATTCCTGAGTTATCGCGGGTTTTCGATGGAGATGATCAGTCGCTTGTTGAGCGGTCGAGACATGGACGACTGAATACTTCGTGTGGTGAGGGAGCTTGCTCCCGCCGGGCTGCGAAGTGTCCCCACCCCTCTAAACCACCGCCTATAAAAAAGACCCACTATGAAAATAGTGGGTCTTTTTTTTTGCCTTCAAAAAATCACGCTGGCTCCGGCGCCACTCGTTGCTGCGCCTTCCCCTGAGCTTGCGCCCAGTTCTCCGGTAGGTTGATGTAATCCACCAGCTCCCGCAGCCGGCCCTGATCGCGACCATTGAAGTTGAACACTAACCGCGTCAGATGGCTGAACCTCGGTTCATCATGCTCTTCGCCGGTATACGCAAGTTGCTGGAACTCTCCACTCAGCCGCAGGCTGGCGAATTCACCCTGCAGGTGGGCCAATGCCCGATCACTGAGTGGGTGATGCATGCGCACCACAAACTCACGCTTCAACCAGCGGGTGGAGTGGAAGTTGGCATAAAACTGGTTGATCTCTTCCACTGCCTCTTCGGCGCTGTACACCAGGCGTACCAACTTGAGGTCGGTGGGCAGGATGTAGCGGTTGGCTTCCAACTGGCTGCGGATAAAGTCCAGGGCGCCTTGCCAGAACCCGCCGCCGGGCGCGTCCAGCAACACCACGGGTACCAGCGGGCTCTTGCCGGTCTGGATCAGGGTCAGTACTTCCAGCGCTTCATCCAGGGTGCCGAAACCACCCGGGCACAGCACCAGTGCATCGGCCTCCTTGACGAAGAACAGCTTGCGGGTAAAGAAGAAGTGGAAGGACAGCAGGTTCTCGGTGCCGTCGATGGTCGGGTTGGCATGCTGTTCAAACGGCAGGGTGATGTTGAACCCCAGGCTGTGTTCCAGGCCGGCACCTTCGTGGGCTGCGGCCATGATGCCACCGCCACCGCCGGTGATCACCATCAGGTCCGAGCGCGCCAGGGCAGCGCCGACTTCGCGGGCCAAGGCATACAGTGGGCTTTCGACCGGCGTACGGGCCGAGCCAAACACCGTGACCTTGCGCCGACCCTTGAACTGCTCCAGCACGCGAAAGGCGTGGTCGAGTTCACGAATGGCTTGCAGGGTGATCTTGGCGTTCCAGCGGTTGCGGTCGTCCTGGGCCATGCGCAGCACGGTGAGGATCATGTCGCGGTACAGCGGAATGTTCGGGCTGTTGGGGGCGATCAGCTGGAGTTGGGTTTCGACCTGCTGCGTGAGGTCGGCGCCGTTTTCTTCAAAATGTCGGAGCAGGCTGTCGTTCGGTTCGTAAGGCATTCAACTTCTCCTTCTTCACAGAGGCGGGGCCTGCGGCGAGAAATTCGTCCGGCGGCCGCGACACTGCATGTGTCGCTGCATGCCCAAGGCATTGCACAGGTTCGCCAGGCGGCAAACGGGCTCTGTATGTTCCTTGTGATTTAAAAACCTTTGCACTGCAAGTCGCAGGAGGGCAACCCTCTTGTGCCCTGAAAATGTTACAGAACGGTGTGGAAACCATTGTGAACGGGCGGTTGGGATAGCGTGATCATGGGCCGAAAAACCCTTGGCTGGCAACCGCTTATTGGTCACTCATCAGGGAGTTTAGCTGTGTACGGGGAGTTGAAGCGCAGGGAGTGCGCGCCACCGGACGGCAGCGCGCGAGGGTCAGGAACAGGTTACTTTTTCTTCTTTGCCGCCGCCGGTGCCGGGCAATCCGCTTCCACGAACTTCACCGATGCCACAGGACGGTTGGTCTTGTTCTCGGTGATTTCGTAGCGCATCACTGCGCCCTTGGCCATCAGCTCGCGGTAGCCTTTGTTCAGGCACACGCTCTGGCCCAGTTGGAAATACACCGCCTTGGGGTTGGCACGCATCTGTTCGGCGCGGTCGGGCAACACGCTCAAGTGGTCGATCAGTTGCATACCTTCTACGGTGTAGGCGACTTCCAGGGTTTTTTCGTCGATTTCCCGGGGCAGGTCCTTGTTGCTTTCAGCCGCGACGCTTTGCAGTTTCCGGTTCATTTGGGCCTCCAGCAGCGAGGCCGCCTGGGCGCACACGGGCAATACCAGCGCGAGGGCGACGGATGGGGCGACAAAACGCAGCATGGAACGCAGCATGAAACTCTCCTGATTCGGTTACTGGTGCATAGACCAGCCACTGCGCTGTGCGTTCAGTGGCGCGCAATTATAGGTGAGCCCCTGCCACTACAGCCAGGCGTATCGCTGGTAAACTGCGGCCACTTCCGCCTTCCACGAGTTTTCACCGTGTCGATTTACCTGTTCCAGCGGCGCATCCGATGAGCCACGCCGTTTCCCGCCTGCGCACCCAGCGCCTGACCCGCGCCGTCCGGCCGTTTCTCAATCGTGGCTCGCGTGCCGAGCGCTGCCCCGGCTGCCGGGTCATCCCCGAGTATTGCCTGTGTGCCTGGCGGCCCAAGGTCGCGGCGAAATCCGCCATGTGCCTGCTGATGCATGACGTCGAGCCGATGAAACCCAGCAACACCGGCTGGCTGATCGCCGATGTCATCGACGACACCACGGCGTTCGCCTGGTCGCGCACCGAGGTCGATCCTGACTTGCTCACCCTGCTGGCCGACCCGCGGTGGCAGCCTTACATCGTGTTCCCCGGCGAATTTGTCGCCCCCGAGCGTGTCGTCAGCGAAGTCACGGTGGAGGAGGGCAAGCGCCCGCTGTTCATCCTGCTGGATGGCACCTGGAGTGAGGCGCGCAAGATGTTCCGCAAAAGTCCCTACCTGGAGCATTTGCCGGTACTCAGCCTGGCCCCGGAACAGCTGTCACGCTACAAGCTGCGCCGCTCAAAGCGCGACGACCACTTCTGTACCGCCGAGGTCGCGGCCCTGTGCCTTGAGCTGGCCGATGACCCAGTTGCCTGCGAAGTGCTGGACGCCTACCTCGACGTCTTCAGCACCCATTACCTGGCGGCCAAGTTCCAGTTGCCCCTGGACCCGACGGACATCGTCCATACTCGTCTTGCGCCCTATATACCGGCGGTATAGCCAGACGACGTTTGCATGATGGCACCCTAAACCCTCACCCCGCTAAAATGCCCGTGGGCGTAGTGCTTGACCCCCCAGGCTGCGCTGGGCATGCTGGGCGCCGATTGGGGTGCAACCGTGAATTTTCGACGTCGTTCCAGGTGCTTTTGACGTTGAGCGTGCCCTGTGGCGATGGCTGCCTGGCTGTCGCCTTGTGTACTGGCGAACCCTGAACCCATCAGGGCTCCCATAAAAAACAGGATCATTTAATCAATGGCCACATACGAAATCCTGATAGCCGATGACCACCCGCTGTTTCGCAGCGCGCTGCACCAAGCAGTGACCCTGGGCCTTGGTCCGGACGTGCGCCTGGTCGAAGTGGCCAGCATTGCCGAGCTGGAAGCCCGCCTCACCGAAAAATCCGACTGGGACCTGGTGCTGCTCGACCTGAACATGCCCGGTGCCTACGGTTTCTCCGGGCTGGTGCTGTTGCGCGGGCAATACCCGCAGATCCCTGTGGTGATGGTCTCGGCCCAGGAAGAAGCCGATGTGGTGGTGCGCTCCAAGGAGTTCGGCGCCAGCGGGTTCATTCCCAAGTCCAGCGCGATGGAAGAGATCCAGAAAGCCGTGCGCACGGTGTTGGATGGCGATGTGTCCTGGCCGCCGCAGGCATTTGAAGAAATCAACGTGTCGGACGAAGCCAAGGCCGCCCGTGATGGCCTCGCCAGCCTGACGCCCCAGCAGTTCCGGGTGTTGACCATGGTGTGCGAGGGGTTGTTGAACAAACAGATTGCCTACGAGCTGAGCGTCTCGGAAGCGACGATCAAGGCCCATGTGACGGCGATCTTCCGCAAGTTGGGGGTGCGAACGCGCACCCAGGCGGCGCTACTCTTGCAACAACTTGAGTCAATTTCGCAGCACTAAGCTGTCAGCGATTCACGCTTTTTTGACTTTGCGTGATCTAGTTTCCTCACTCCTTTGGTTCAGTTGCCTACATCTATGTCGCCTTTCAAGGGTCAAACCGGTATCAAACGTATCTTCAATGCTGGGGGATATTCCCTGGATGGCCTGCGCGCGGCGTTCACCGGCGAGGCGGCCTTCCGCCAGTTGGTGCTGCTCAACGTGATCCTGATCCCGGTGAGCTTCTTCCTGAATGTCAGCCGGGTCGAGCGAGCTTTGCTGATCGCGGTGTGCCTGCTGGCGTTGATCGTCGAGTTGCTCAACTCGGCGGTAGAAGCGGCGATCGACCGCATCTCCCTGGACCGCCACCCGCTGTCAAAAAACGCCAAGGACATGGGCAGCGCCGCGCAATTCGTCGCGTTGACCATGATCACCCTGGTGTGGGCCGTGATCCTGGTCTGACCTTCAGGCAATGCTCGGCAGCACGATCTCGTCGCTGCGCTGAACCCCAGCGGTGAAGGCGCGGCACAGCTCCAGGAACTCGCGCATGGCCGAGGTCTGGTACTTCTGTTTGTGCCAGATGAAGTAGAACTGCCGGGCCAGGTCCAGGTCCGGCGTCTCCACCGGCACCAGGCTGCCACGGCGGAAGGCATCGCGCAGCGCCAGCCGCGAAATGCAGCCGATCCCCAAACCCGACTCCACCGCACGCTTGATAGCCTCGGTGTGCTCCAGTTCCAGGCGGATATTCAGCGTGCTGCGGTGATGGCGCATGGCTTGGTCAAACGTCAGGCGCGTGCCCGAACCCTGTTCCCGCAGGATCCACGCCTCGTGGGTCAACTCATCCATGCTAGCCACGCCACGCTTGGCCAGGTGATGCTGCGGCGCGCAAAACACCACCAGCTCATCCTCGACCCAGGTTTGCACCTCGATATCCGGGTGGCTGCAGTCGCCTTCGATTAGACCCAGGTCAATTTCGTAGTGCGCAACCTGATGCACGATATGGGCAGTGTTCTGCACATGCAGCTTCACCTGGCTCTCGGGGTGCTGCTGCATGAAGCTGCCGATCAGCAGGGTGGCCAGGTAGTTGCCGATGGTGAGCGTGGCGCCGACTGCCAGGGAGCCAAAGCCGGACTTGCCGTTGAGCAGGTCTTCGATCTCCTTGGCCTGGTCGAGCAGCGCCACCGCCTGGGGTAGCAGCTGATGACCGAGGGCATTGAGGCTCAGGCGCTTGCCCGCGCGGTCGAATAATTGGCAGCTGGATTGCCGCTCCAGCTCGGTAATCGAAGTACTGGCGGCGGATTGAGATAAGGCCAGAAGGCCAGCAGCGCGGGAGACGCTTTCCTGCTGGGCGACGGCGACGAAGACTTGCAGTTGACGGAGAGTAAATCGCATATCGATATAACCGATAACCCTTATCTTAATAATCCAGTTAACAGATATTGTCGCCGCCATTAGAATGCTGTGCAATTGCGCAACTACATTTGGCGCAGACCCATTTCCAGGAGTCCCCCGTACATGAGCAACATGAACCACGAGCGTGTCCTCAGTGTTCATCACTGGAACGACACTCTGTTCAGCTTCAAGTGCACCCGCGATCCGGGCCTGCGCTTCGAGAACGGTCAGTTCGTGATGATCGGCCTGCAACAACCCAACGGCCGCCCGCTCATGCGCGCTTACTCCATTGCCAGCCCGAACTGGGAAGAGCATCTGGAGTTTTTCAGCATCAAGGTCCCGGATGGCCCGCTGACTTCCCAATTGCAGCACTTGAAGGAAGGCGATGAGATCATCATCAGCAAAAAACCGACAGGCACCCTGGTGCTTGACGATTTGAAGCCGGGCAAACACCTCTACCTGCTCAGCACCGGCACTGGCCTTGCTCCCTTCATGAGCGTAATCCAGGACCCGGAAACCTACGAGCGCTTCGAAAAAGTGATCCTGTGCCACGGCGTGCGTTACGTCAACGAAGTCGCTTACCGTGAATTCATCACCGAGCACCTGCCGCAGAACGAATTCTTCGGCGAGGCCCTGCGTGACAAGCTGATCTACTACCCGACCGTGACCCGCGAGCCGTTCGAAAACGAAGGCCGCCTGACCGACCTGATGCGCAGCGGCAAGCTGTTCAGCGACATCGGCCTGCCGCCGATCAACCCTGAAGACGACCGCGCCATGCTGTGCGGCAGCCCAAGCATGCTGGACGAGACCAGCGAAGTGTTGAACAGCTTCGGCCTGAAGGTTTCGCCACGGATGCGTGAGCCGGGTGATTACCTGATCGAACGCGCATTCGTCGAAAAATAAACACCGACCCACTGTAGGAGCCGGCTTGCCGGCGATGCCCTTCAAGGCGCCGCGATTATCCAGAGGAAACGCGTCATCGTTGACGACCATCGCCGGCAAGCCGGCTCCTACAGTAAAAGAAAAGCCCGCGTTGCCTGTGAAGGCAGCGCGGGCTTTTTCGTCTCTGCGATTTACTGGGCGGGAAGCACTTCCAACACACAAATCACCCCAGCCTCTGGATAGTGCCAACGCACATCCACATCCCAGAACTGCGCGCCATATTCACGCTCCGGCCCCGGCGTCTGATACGCCGGCCGTGGGTCCTGTGCCAGGCATTGATCAATCAACGCTACCAAGGGTTCGCCAAGGCGTTCTGCATGGCTTTGTGCCTGCTGCAGGGCGGTTTTCAACCACTCCACCGGAATCAGCTGTGGCGCAGCACTGGCGATGTCGTTGGTGGCGACGTCGACAATGTCGGCATATGGCACGTACGGCTTTATATCCAGCACCGGCGTGCCATCGAGCAGATCAATCCCGGAAATCCACAGCCGTCCTGGCTCCACCTTTTCCAGCTTGACCACTGACTGGCCAATGCCGTTGGGTCGGTGGGTGGCGCGGGTGGCAAACACGCCCATGGACGTGTTGCCACCCAGGCGCGGCGGGCGCACTTTCAGGCGTGGCTTGTCTTCCAGCGCCTGGTGGAACAGGAACAGCAACCACACATGGCTGACCTGCTCCAGGCCCTGCACCGCCTCACCCCCGTCGAACGGCGCCACCAACTCCAGCACGCCACGGGCGGCCGGCGCCAGCTGCGGCTGGCGTGGGATGGCGAACTTCTCCTTGAAGCAGGAGCGCACGAAGCCGACGGGCGAGACGTGGTAACTCATGGCTTACGCACGAACCCGCAGCGTCAGGCCCTTGAGGAAGTTGCGCAACAACTGGTCGCCGCACGGGCGATAGTTGGTGTGGCCGAACTTGCGGAACAGCGCGCTCAGCTCAGGCTTGGACACCGGGAACTCGGCGGCCTTGAGGATGGCATGCATGTCGTCTTCCTTCAGTTCGAAGGCCACGCGCAGCTTCTTGAGGATGATGTTGTTGGTCACCGGAGTCTCGATCGGCTGCGGCGGACGGCTTTCGTCCTTACCGCGCTTGAAGATCACCAAGCCGTCGAGGAAGTGCGCCATGACGTCATCCGGGCAGAACACGAAGCCTTCTTCCTCGTCCTTCTTGAGGTAGGTCAGCAGGTCGTCCTTGGTCACGTCCATGCCGCCGAGCTTGATGATCTCGACCATCTTGTTGTCGCTGATGTCGAGCATGTAGCGCACGCTGCGCAGTACGTCGTTGTGAATCATGGTAGGCAATCCTGGTATTCAACTGAGGGCACCGCCGCGATGGGGCGGTGCCGGGAAAAGGGGCGCGGCTTAGAACTTCTCTTTGCCGGACAGGTAACGCCATTGGCCGACCGGCACTTTGCCGATGGACACGCCGCCAATGCGGATGCGGCGAATGGCGATGACTTTCAGGCCAACGGCTTCGCAGAACAGCGCGATCACGCCTGGCTGCGGGTTTTTCACCGCAAAGCGCAGGCGGTTTTCGTTCTGCCAGCTGGCTTTGACGGCCGGCAGCTCCTTGCCTTTGTAGGTCAGGCCGTGGTTCAGGCGGTTGAGGCCGTGGGCAACCATGTCGCCTTCGACTTCCACCACGTATTCCTGCTCGATCTTGGCGGCATCGGCGGTCAACTTGCGCAGGATCTTCCAGTCCTGGGTGAACACCAGCAGGCCGCTGGCCTTGGCCTGCAGGTCGGCGCTGGCGGTCAGGCGCAGGAAGTGCCCTTTGAGCGGGCGCTTGCCGAAGCGGTGTTCTTCCGAGAGCGTTTCGGCGCTGATCGACGCCATGGCCGTTTCGGCATCCACGCCGGCGGGGGCGTGCAGCAGGATGGTCACCGGCTCGGGTGCGGTGGCCTTGGCCTCCGGGTCCAGCTCGACCTTCTGGGTGGTGACCTTGAACTGCGGCTCGTCGATCACTTCACCATCCACCGAGACCCAGCCGCCTTCGATGAACAGCTCAGCCTCCCGACGGGAGCAACCGACCAGTTCGATAAGGCGTTTGGAGAGGCGTATGGGGTCAGTCATGACAAGGGCCGTAGCAAAAGGGGGCAGCTATTGTACCTGTGTGGGCGCGGTTAATCCCGGCCCCATTTCATTTAGCCTTGACGCACTTGCGGCTGCACCTGGCGCAAACGCAGGTGCAACAATGGGTAAGGCTGGCCGAGGCCATCATGCTCCGTGCGTCCGATCACTTCGAAACCCTGTTTGAAGTAGAAACCCAGGGCCTGGGGGTTCTGTTCGTTGACGTCCAGTTCGTCGGCGTTCAAGTGCTCGATCGCATACCGCAGCAATTGCCGGCCCAGGCCTTCACCCCGGTGCTGCGGGTCGATAAACAGCATCTCGACCTTGCCGCACGCAACCCCGGCAAACCCGGTGATGCGTTGGCGCGTGTCCTTGGTGCAGATCAGCATCACGGCGTCCAGGTAGCGGGTCAGCACCAGATTCTTGAGCAGCACAATGTAGCTGTCCGGCAAAAAATCGTGGGTGGCCCGCACCGAGGCTTCCCAGAGGCGCGCCAATTCCGCGTAGTCGCTGATTTTAGGTGTGTGGATAACCGAATGCTGACGCATGCCCGCTGCCCCTTGCCGATGATTGGCGTCGATGGGCAAAACGATAGACCTAAAAAAGCCCCGCATCTTGTACAGAGGCGGGGCTTTTTCAGTTTATTTACGGCTTAGTCGCGCTTTTCAGCCCACAGGTCGTATTCGTCGGCATCGGTCACGGTGCACCAGACCTTGTCGCCCGGCTTCAGGCCGCTGGCGTCGTCGATAAACACGTTACCGTCGATTTCCGGCGCATCGAAGAAGCAACGCCCGACGGCGCCTTGCTCGTCGACTTCATCGATCAACACTTCGATTTCCTTGCCGATACGCAGTTGCAGGCGCGCCGAGCTGATGGCCTGCTGGTGCGCCATGAAGCGCTCCCAACGGTCCTGCTTGACGTCATCCGGTACCACGGCCAGGTCCAGCAGGTTGGCCGGGGCGCCTTCAACCGGCGAGTACTGGAAGCAGCCGACGCGGTCGAGTTGGGCTTCGGTCAGCCAGTCCAGCAGGTACTGGAAGTCTTCTTCAGTTTCGCCAGGGAAGCCGACGATGAAGGTCGAACGGATGATCAGTTCCGGGCAGATCTCGCGCCAGTTCTTGATGCGCGCCAGGGTCTTGTCTTCGAAGGCCGGGCGTTTCATGGCCTTGAGCACTTTGGGGCTGGCGTGCTGGAACGGGATGTCCAGGTACGGCAGGATCTTGCCGGCGGCCATCAGCGGGATCAGCTCGTCCACGTGCGGGTACGGGTAAACGTAGTGCAGGCGCACCCACACACCCAGGCTGCTGAGGGCTTCGCATAGCTCGGTCATGCGGGTTTTCACCGGCGCGCCGTTCCAGAAACCGGTGCGGTACTTCACGTCGACGCCGTAGGCGCTGGTGTCCTGGGAGATCACCAGCAGCTCTTTGACGCCGGATTTGACCAGGCGCTGGGCCTCGTCCAGTACGTCACCGACCGGGCGGCTGACCAGCTTGCCGCGCATCGACGGGATGATGCAGAAGCTGCAGCTGTGGTTGCAGCCTTCGGAAATCTTCAAATACGCGTAGTGGCGCGGCGTCAGCTTGATGCCTTGCGGCGGCACCAGGTCGATCAGCGGGTTGTGGTCCTGGCGCGGTGGCACCACTTCGTGCACGGCGTTGACCACCTGCTCGTATTGCTGCGGGCCGGTCACCGCCAGCACGCTCGGGTGCACGTTGCGGATATTGCCTTCTTCCACGCCCATGCAGCCGGTCACGATGACCTTGCCGTTTTCCTTGATGGCTTCGCCGATCACTTCCAGCGACTCTGCCTTGGCCGAGTCGATGAAGCCGCAGGTGTTGACCACCACCACGTCGGCGTCCTGGTAAGTGGACACAACGTCATAGCCTTCCATACGCAGTTGCGTGAGGATGCGCTCGGAGTCGACCAGAGCCTTCGGGCAACCCAGGGAAACAAAGCCAACCTTGGGGTTGGCCTTTGCGATGGTGGTGGACATGTCTAACCTCGGTATTGAATGACGCCGCCAGTCGGGCACGACAGGGCTGCGGACGGGCGCTTGGTGCGCCTCTGATCAAAAAGTGCGCAATTCTAGCGACGGGCAGCGCACTTGACCAGCTTTATGCAGGGAAATGCGACGAGTGCTGCGCTATGCTTCGCGCCGTTGCACACGGGTAAAAGCCCGAGGTCAATAAAACGTCTGTTACGAGAAGTAAAACAGCGCATGCTACGGTCAGCTTAGACGCGTTGTTTATAAAAGACCTCAGGTCAAAGGGCAGGAGTGGTTGATGGGTCACGCGAGTAATCAGGCGGCAGGTGCCGAGCAGTCGAACGCCAAGCCGATTGGCATGCTGGTGGCAGCGGTCGGGGTGGTCTATGGCGATATTGGGACCAGCCCGCTCTACACCCTTAAAGAGGTGTTCAACGGCGGTTATGGGGTTCAGGTCAACCATGATGGCGTGCTGGGGATCCTGGCGCTGATCTTCTGGTCGCTGATCTGGGTGGTCTCGATCAAGTACATGCTGTTCGTGCTGCGCGCCGACAACCAGGGCGAGGGCGGCATCATGGCGCTCACGGCCCTGGCACGACGGGCGGCGGGGGAGCGCAGGAAGCTGCGCAGTTTCTTGGTGGTCTGTGGCCTGTGCGGGGCAGCGCTGTTCTACGGCGACAGCATGATCACCCCGGCGATTTCCGTCTTGTCGGCCATTGAAGGCCTGGAACTGGCGTTCGACGGCCTGGAAAAATGGGTGGTGCCCATCGCGCTGGTGGTGCTGGTGGCGCTGTTCCTGATCCAGAAACACGGCACGGACCGTATCGGCAAGCTGTTCGGTCCGGTGATGGTGACGTGGTTCCTGGTGCTCGGCGGTCTCGGTGTGTATGGCATCACCCTGCACCCAGAAGTGCTCAACGCATTGAACCCGATGTGGGGCGTGCGCTTCTTTGAAGCTCACCCAGGCATCGGCGTGGCCATCCTTGGCGCGGTGGTGCTGGCATTGACCGGCGCCGAGGCGCTGTACGCCGACATGGGTCACTTCGGCCGCAAACCCATCGCCCGTGCCTGGTTCATCCTGGTGTTGCCGGCACTGGTACTCAACTATTTCGGCCAGGGCGCCATGCTGCTGGGTGACCCGGAGGCTGCGCGCAACCCGTTCTACCTGCTGGCCCCGAGTTGGGCGCTGATTCCGCTGGTGGTGTTGTCGACACTGGCCACAGTGATTGCCTCCCAGGCGGTTATTTCCGGTGCGTTCTCATTGACCCGCCAGGCGATCCAGCTGGGCTACATCCCGCGCATGCACATCCAGCACACCTCTAGTGCCGAGCAGGGCCAAATCTACATCGGCGCGGTGAACTGGTCGCTGATGGTCGGTGTGATCCTGCTGGTGCTGGGCTTCGAATCCTCCAACGCATTGGCCTCGGCCTACGGCGTGGCGGTGACCGGGACCATGCTGATGACCACCATCCTGGTGTCGGCCGTGATGTTGCTGCTGTGGAAGTGGCCACCGATCCTGGCCGTGCCGGTGTTGGTCTGCTGCCTATTGGTCGACGGGCTGTATTTTGCCGCCAACGTGCCGAAGATCATCCAGGGCGGCGCCTTCCCGGTCTTGGCGGGGATCGTGCTGTTCGTGCTGATGACCACCTGGAAGCGCGGCAAGCAATTGTTGGTGGAGCGCCTCGACGAAGGTGGCCTGCCGCTGCCGATCTTTATCAGCAGTATCCGCGTGCAGCCGCCCCATCGGGTGCAGGGCACCGCCGTGTTCCTCACCGCTCGCCCGGACGCCGTGCCCCATGCGCTGCTGCACAACCTGCTGCATAACCAGGTGTTGCATGAACAAGTGGTGCTGCTGACCGTGGTCTATGAGGACATCCCCCGCGTCCCGGCCGCACGGCGCTTCGAGGTGGATGCCTACGGCGAAGGCTTCTTCCGCGTGATCCTGCACTTTGGCTTTACCGATGAGCCGGATGTGCCCGAAGCGCTGAAGCTGTGTCACCTCGATGACCTGGACTTCAGCCCGATGCGCACCACCTACTTCCTCAGCCGCGAAACGGTGATCGCCTCGCGGATCAAGGGCATGGCCCGTTGGCGTGAGGCGTTGTTCGCCTTCATGCTGAAGAACGCCAACGGCAACCTGCGCTTCTTCAAGCTCCCGGTAAACCGGGTGATCGAGCTGGGCACCCAGGTCGAAATGTAAGACATTGCTGCACGGGAGCCGGCAACCGGCTCCCGCTTTCCTTTCTGAACCCTGTGCAATCCAGCGTTGTCGACTAGGCTCTAAGCACTGTTTGAATAGTGCCCACAGAACCCAGAAGAGGTGCGCCATGAGTCAGCTGCTCGAACCCTATACCCTCCGTCAATTGACCCTGCTCAACCGCATCGCCGTGTCGCCCATGTGCCAATACTCAAGCGACGATGGCCTGGCCAATGACTGGCACCTGGTGCACCTTGGCAGCCGTGCCGTGGGTGGCGCCGGGCTGATTTTCACCGAAGCCACCGCCGTGACAGCCGATGGCCGCATCACCGCCCAGGACCTTGGCCTGTGGACCGATGAGCAGATCGAACCGCTGCAACGCATCACGCGTTTCATTGCCGCCCAAGGCGCGGTGGCGGGCATTCAACTGGCCCACGCCGGACGCAAGGCCAGCACCCATCGGCCGTGGCTCGGCAAGCATGGCAGCGTCAAGCCCGAAGACGGTGGCTGGGTGCCAGTGGGGCCATCGCCCATTGCCTTTGACCCCCAGCACACCCAACCCAAGCAGTTGGACGAGGGACAGATCCAGCAAGTGATCGCCGATTTTGTCGCCGCGGCCAAGCGCGCGTTGACCGCAGGCTTTGAAGTGGTGGAAATCCACGCGGCCCATGGTTACCTGCTGCATCAATTTCTCTCGCCCATCAGCAACCAGCGTCAGGACCAGTACGGTGGCTCGTTTGAAAACCGCATCCGCCTGGTGCTTGAGGTGACCCAGGCAGTGCGTGAGGTCTGGCCCCAGGAATTGCCGCTGTTTGTGCGGGTGTCGGCGACCGACTGGGTGGAAGACGGCTGGAACCCGGATGAAACCGTGGAGCTGGCGCGCCGCCTGAAAGACTTGGGTGTCGACCTGATCGACGTGTCCTCCGGTGGCACCGCCGCCAATGCCGAGATCCCCACCGGCCCCGGCTACCAGACCCGCTTCGCCGAGCGCGTGCGTAAAGAATCGGGCATCGCCACGGGCACCGTTGGCATGATCACCGAGCCGGCCCAGGCCGAGCACATCCTGCGTACCTGCCAGGCCGATATCATCTTCCTCGCCCGTGAACTGTTGCGTGACCCTTACTGGCCGCTGCATGCCGACGATGACCTGGGCGGGCGCAAGGCCATCTGGCCGGCGCAATATCAGCGCGCCACCCATCGTGACCAGCCGATTCATGAGTCTGACTTGAGGGATTGACCCGCAGCACGCTTCACCAGAACCCACCCTGACCGGTGGGTTTTTTTATGGCCGCAAGGTGGGATAGGGCTGTAGGTCTTTGTTACCGCGAAATTTTTTTAAGTGAATACTCTAAAAAAATCCCACAAGTAGCGAGATCGTTTCTACGCTTAGGGTAAGCCTGATTTCTGGCCCAGGAAGTCAGTCGGTTTGCTCACTGAGGCATTGCGCTTCATGGGAGGCGGGTAATGGGCAGCAGGAGTATTTGATGGATATCAGGAGAAGCAGTCCATGGCCAAGTCCTATGGTGTAGTGGGTGTGATGACGTCGATTCTGGCTCGCCGTGTGTCTTTGCGGGGGCGAAGGCTGAGCACGGATGAAATGGAGTTGTTGGCGCAATACCGCGCCCTGACCGAGAACGATCAGGTGGCGATGCGGTATTTGATTGGGGCGATGAAGAGCGTGTCACGGTTCTGAGCACTTGCGGGCGCTGGCAAGCCAGCGCCTACAAGGTCGGTCAGGTGTACTTGCGCTGGTCCGGTGCCGGCGGGAAGTACTGGTACAGCCAGGTCTCACTCAAGGTGCGGTCCTGGGTGCGGATGAACAGGCGCAGCTCCACCGGCTCCACGCTGTCGCTGGTCGGGTACCAGTCGAACAGGATGCGGTAGCCCTTGATGTTATCCAGCACCAGCACGCTGAAGTCTTTGACTTCGCCATGGGAACAGGTAACGACCGGTTCGATCCCGGTGCCTGGTGGCAGGCGATCCAGGCCACCGCCCTTGAAGTCCACGGCAAAACGGCGCGCCCAGACTTCAGGGTAGTGCTCACCCGGTGCCCAACCTTCGACAAAGCCGCCCATGCCGGAACGGGTGGCATCGACCTGGGCCAGCGGCGTGCTCACCGGTGGCAGGGCGCTCCAGTACAGCTTGTAGCCGTAGTTGAGCGAGTCGCCGGCGGCCACGGGTTTTTTCGGGGTCCAGAAGGCCACGATGTTATCGAGGGTTTCGCCGGTGGTAGGAATTTCCAGCAGGTCGATCGAGCCTTCGCCCCACGCTGTCGTGGGTTCGACCCACAGGCTTGGGCGCTTGCTGTACCAGTCCACGGTGTCCTGGTAGCTGGCGAATTCGTGGTCGGTCTGCACCAGGCCGAAGCCTTTCGGGTCTTTATCGGCAAACGCGTTGAATTGCAGCTTGGCCGGGTTGTTCAGTGGGCGGCAGATCCACTCGCCGTTGCCGCGCCACATCGCCAGGCGGTCCGAATCGTGGATCTGCGGGTGGATGGTGTCGCACATGCGGCGCTCGTGGGTGCCGCAGCTGAACATGCTGGTCATCGGCGCGATGCCCAGTTGTTCGATGGTGGTGCGCGCATTGATATTGGCGTCGATGGCCATCACCACCTGATTGGCCTGGCAGTCGATGTCGAAGCGGTATGCGCCGGTGGCGCTTGGTGAATCGAGCAGGGCGTAGACCACGAAGCGGGTGGCGTTCTTGTCCGGGGTTTCAAACCAGAACTGCGTGAAGTCAGGAAACTCCTCGCGTTTTTTCGCGTAGGTGTCGATGGCCAAGCCACGGGCCGAGAGGCCGTACTGCCCGGTGCTGTCCACTGCGCGGAAGTAGCTGGCGCCGAGAAACGACAGCACGTCATGGCGATCCAGCTCCGGCGCCTTGAACAGCTTGAAGCCGGAAAAACCGAGGTCGCCGGTCAGTTGCTTGGTGTCGACCGTGGTTTTTTCGTAATTGAACAGCGAAGGACGGAAATGCACTTCACGTGCTTCACGGGTCTTGGGGTCGACGCTGTGCATGCGCACCGGCGTCTTGAAACCCATGCCGACGTGGAAGAACTGCACGTCCAGCTGCCCGTTCAATTCCTTCCACAGCGAATGGTTGCCGTCGTAGCCGATGGCGTTGAAATTCTGCGGGGTCATGGTCGCCAGGGTCGGCGGCAGTACCTGTTTGGTGTCCTTGTACGCGGTCCCGGCGAGTTGTGTGGCCTGGGCCTTGAGCGTGTCGAAGTCGAACGCCACGGCCTTGCCATCGGCGGCACGGTTCCCGGCCCAGGCCTGGGCGGCGAGCAGGCCGCTGGCCGACAAACCGGTGTAAGCCGCAATGGCCATGGACGCTTTGAGCAAATTCCTGCGGTGCATAGAGACAACCTGTCGTGAGCAAATCCCGCGCCTTTCCTGGCACGTAGCGGATCAGAAATTACGGTTCGGACATGCCTTCGACCAAACGCAACGGACATTAAACAGACGCCGGATAGCTTAAGCGGTTCGATGACGTAGGAAAATTGATTGGTAGCGACGTGATGGCCTAGCAAATGCGACAAGACATTTCCGACTCACAAAAATCCCCTATAGGAGCCGGCTTGCCGGCGATGGCGTCCGAGAGAACGCTGCAAGGCTCAAGGGCCTCATCGCCGGCAAGCCGGCTCCTACAAGGGTCAGGCGATTTCGCCAACGGCGCGGTACGCCTCATCAATGGCCGCATGCGCATACGCACTCCAGGCCGCATCCGAGTTGGCGATGCTCACATGCCCCACCGGTTTTTTCGCCAGCTTCATCAGCGCTTCGCTCTCATCGGCTTTGTCGAACAAGCTGTTGGAGAAGCTCGCATAACCGTGTGACCAACGGTTGACAGTGATCGCCAGGATATCGCGCTCATGCTCGAAACCACCTGGCCCAAGCATGCGTTGCAGCTGGTCGCGCAACTGCGCTTCCAACTGCTCGAATGTCTGCCCATACAACTTGCCGCGCCCGGCGCGGGCCTGGTCGCGGGCGTTCATGCCGCTGTTGGGGCTGGTGGGCACGTAGACCATGTGCAAGCCGATCGGCTGCGTCGGGTCACGCGGGTGGTCGTAGCCGCCCATGCTCACCGGGTAGTCCAGCTTGATACGGCTATAAGGCTGGGTCGCCGCGTAAATCTCATGCACGCCGAGCTTTTGGAACGACTGCCAGTTGCGGATCACCACCTTGGTGTACACCAGCGGGTACTTCACGTTCTGGCTCAGGGCATGGGCCTGTGGTGCTGGCACGTCCTTGAGCAGGTACGGAATCATCATGTTGTAGCAGGCCAGGATGCAGCGTTTGCCGCTTACCTGTGCGAGTTGTCCGCCACGGCTGTAGCCGATATGTACGCCATCCCCGACATTTCGCACGCTGACCGCCGTACTGTTCAGGCGCAAGCGTACGGCCGCCTTGGGCTGGTCGAGCTTGGCGTAGTCAAACGCCGCCAGCACGATATCGTCCATGGTGTGCCCCGGTGCCACGCCCGGGATCAGGCTACGCACCAGCAACCGCGCCACTGACGCATTGCCGTCCGGGAAGTGATAGATGTAGGGTTCTTCCATTTCGGCGGCGGCTTCTTCGCTGATCGGTGCCAGGTTCAGCCCGGCAAAACCAGGGAAACCCACGTTGTAGGCATCGGAAGACGCCACCGCATCGATGCTCAGGGCCATAAAGTCATTGGTACGGCTCTGGAAATACTTCACCGCGCCTTCCGATAATCCTACGTTCTTGAGCAGGAAATCGCGGTAGCTGGTGGCTGCCAGGTAGTCGGCCTTTTCTTCGGCGGTCTTGCCTGGCAGGTAGTCCTTGGGCGCCGTGTGCAGCTCGATCAGGGCCTGGCGGTCTGCCGGCGGCAACGGGAAGTCATTGATGAAATCGTGGATGGCACGCGCGTTGAGCCGGTCAGGCGCGATGTCGTCGGCCACCATCGGCGTGGGGTCGCCGGTCACCAGTTTGTCTTCGCCGAAGTTTTCCTTGTCGAAAAACACCCCGCGCGACAGCCCCAGGTCTGGGTAGAACTGGCGGTCGAAGGCGGTTTCGAAGCGCTTGATATTCACCCCGAGTTTCTTCAATAGCCCGTTCACTTGCTTGCTGTACAGGTGGTTGGGCGACTGGAACGCCTCGCTGCCACCGTAGCCGATGATCATGCGGCCACCGGCC
This sequence comes from Pseudomonas sp. AC112, assembly GCF_979253545.1. NCBI lineage: Bacteria > Pseudomonadati > Pseudomonadota > Gammaproteobacteria > Pseudomonadales > Pseudomonadaceae > Pseudomonas > Pseudomonas sp. AC112. The sequence continues at coordinate 897,815 of NZ_CEEDCM010000001.1, read as the reverse complement.
TGGAATTCATTGCGCTTGGCGTGGCCGCCGAAGTCGTCGTGGTTTTCCAGGATCAGGATATTTGCCTTGGGATGCTTCTCGCGGTAGAACCACGCCGCCGACAACCCACTCAAGCCGCCGCCCACGACCACCAGGTCATAGTGCTCGGTGATCGGCAGCTTATCGGTGTCGAACACCTTCTTTTCCCAGCCCATCTGGTGCGCCACCTCGAACGAGCCGACATGGCTGCCGCGCAGGCCGGTGAGGGCGGGTGGGTAGTAGCGACCATCGGGGGCGGCCTGGAGGATCTGCAGCGGAGTCATGCCGGCGGCAATAGTGACAGCGACGCCGTTGAGGAAGTCGCGGCGGGTGATATCCATGGGGAGGAACCTGAATTTTATTGTTATAAGACCCCTGTAGGAGCCGACTTGCCGGCGATGGCGTTCACAAGAGCAACGCATGGCTCACTGGCCTCATCGCCGGCAAGCCGGCTCCTACAGAGGTGGCGCTGGGGTCAGTGCTTGAACATCACATGGCGAACGGTGGTGTAGTCCTCCAGCCCGTACATGGACATGTCCTTGCCATAACCCGACAGTTTCTGACCGCCGTGAGGCATTTCGCTGACGAGCATGAAGTGAGTGTTCACCCAAGTGCAGCCGTATTGCAGGCGTGCGGCCAAGCGATGGGCGCGTCCTACGTCGGCGGTCCACACGGATGACGCCAGGCCGTAGTCCGAATCATTGGCCCAGCCCAGCACCTGTGCTTCATCGGTGAACTTGGTCACCGATACCACCGGGCCGAACACTTCGCGCCGCACGATTTCGTCGTCCTGCTGCGCGTCGGCCAGCACGGTCGGTTCAAAGAAGAAACCATTGCCTTCCACCGCCTTGCCACCGGTGACCAGGCGAATGTGCGGCTGTGCCACGGCGCGCTCGACAAACCCGGCCACACGGTCGCGGTGTTGCGCGGTAATCAGCGGGCCTAGCTCGGTCGCCGGATCATCCTGCAGGCCGTACTTGATGCTGGCGACCGCCGCGCCGAGTTTCTCGACAAACGCATCGTAGATATCCGCCTGGGCATAAATCCGGCAGGCCGCCGTGCAATCCTGACCGGCGTTGTAGAAACCAAAGGTACGAATGCCTTCTACTGCGGCGTCGATGTCTGCATCGTTGAAGATGATCACCGGCGCCTTGCCACCCAATTCCATGTGCATGCGCTTCACGCTGTCGGCGGTGCTGGAGATGATGTTTGCGCCCGTGGCGATGGAACCGGTCAGCGACACCATGCGCACTTTCGGGTGGGTCACCAGCGGGCTGCCCACGGTCGGCCCACGGCCGAACACCAGGTTGAGCACACCGGCCGGGAAGATTTCAGCGGCCAGTTCGACCATGCGTAGCGCGGTCAGTGGGGTTTGTTCCGACGGCTTGAGCACCACGGTATTACCGGCGGCGAGGGCCGGGGCGATTTTCCAGGCGACCATCATCAGTGGGTAGTTCCACGGCGCAATGGAGGCGATCACGCCCACCGGGTCGCGGCGGATCATCGAGGTGTGGCCGGGCAGGTATTCACCGCCCGCCGACCCGCTCATGCAACGGCTGGCGCCGGCAAAGAAGCGGAACACGTCGGCGATCGCCGGGATCTCATCGTTCAGCGCGGCGCTGTAGGGCTTGCCGCAGTTGTCCGATTCCAGCTTGGCCAGCTCTTCGCCGTGGGCTTCGATCACGTCCGCCAGTTTCAGCAGCAGCAGCGAACGGTCCTTCGGTGCGGTTTGCGACCAGCCTTCGAAGGCGGCATCGGCAGCGCGCACGGCGGCGTCGACCTGGGCTTCGCTGGCTTCCTTGATTTCTACCAGTACACGGCCGAGGGCCGGGTTGAACACGGCTTGTGCCGGGCCTTCGCCTTCGACCAGGTGGCCGTTGATCAAGAGTTTGGTTTGCATGGTTCAGCTCTCCTCAAAACGAGTGTTAATTCCCTGAAGAAACCGGCTCTTAATGTGGGAGCGGGCTTGCTCGCGAATACGGTGTGTCAGCCGACACATGTGTATCTGATGTACCGCTTTCGCGAGCAAGCCCGCTCCCACATTTGAACTGAGCTTCTCCAGCTGCAACGTTATTTACCGCCACTACCGGCCACGCTTTCACCGCCGCGCGTCAGGTAATAAGCACCGAGAATCGGGAACATCGTCACCAGCATCACCAGCATCGCGACCACGTTGGTCACCGGCACATCCCGTGGGCGGCTCAGTTGGTTGAGCAGCCACAGCGGCAAGGTGCGTTCGTGGCCGGCGGTGAAGGTGGTGACGATGATTTCGTCGAACGACAGCGCAAAGGCGAGCATGCCGCCGGCCAGCAGCGCCGAGCCCAGGTTGGGCATGATGATGTAGCGAAAGGTCTGCCAGCCGTCGGCGCCCAGGTCCATCGAGGCTTCGATCAGGCTGTGGGACGTGCGGCGCAGGCGGGCGATGACGTTGTTGTAGACGATCACCACGCAGAACGTCGCGTGGCCGACGATGATGGTGAACATCCCTGGCTCGATGCCCAGCGTCTTGAAGGTCGCCAGCAGCGCGATACCGGTGATGATCCCCGGCAGCGCAATCGGCAGGATCAACATCAACGACACGCCTTGCTTGCCAAAGAACTCACGGCGATACAGCGCCGCCGAGGCCAGCGTGCCGAGCACCATGGCGATCAGCGTGGCGATGGCCGCGATCTGCAATGACAGCTTGATCGCTTCCAACACATCCGGCCGGGCGAAGGCCACGCTGAACCACTTCAACGTGAAGCCCAGGGGCGGAAAGCTGAACGCGGCTTCTTCGGTGTTGAAGGCGTAGAGGAAGATGATCAGGATCGGGAAATGGAGAAAAACCAGTCCACCCCAAGCGGCGATCTTCAGGCCCATAGAAGATTTTTCAGAGTGCATCGAAGGCCCCCAGGCGTTTGACGATGGACAGGTAAACCGCGATCAGCACGATCGGCACCAGGGTGAACGCCGCCGCCATGGGCATGTTGCCGATGGCGCCTTGCTGGGCGTAGACCATGCCGCCGACGAAGTAACCCGGTGGCCCTACAAGCTGCGGCACGATGAAATCGCCCAGGGTCAGCGAGAAGGTGAAGATGGAACCGGCGGCAATCCCCGGCACCGATAGCGGCAAAATCACCTGCATGAAGGTCTGGCGCGGCTTGGCCCCCAAGTCGGCAGAGGCTTGCAGCAAGGACGGCGGCAAGCGCTCCAGGGACGCCTGGATGGGCAGGATCATGAACGGCAGCCAGATGTAGACGAACACCATGAAGCGCCCCAGGTGCGAGGTGCTCAAGGTGCTGCCGCCCACGCCGGGAATGCCCAGCACGAACTGCAACAACGGCTCCAGGCCCAGGTGTTGCACGAACCACTGCGCCACGCCGCCCTTGGCCAGCAGCAAGGTCCAGGCATAAGCCTTGACGATGTAGCTGGCCCACATCGGCATCATCACTGCGATATAGAAGAACGCCTTGGTCTTGCCCGTGGTGTAGCGCGCCATGTAGTAGGCGATGGGGAAGGCCACGATGGCGCTGGCGATCGACACCACGATCGCCATGCTCAGGGTGCGCACGATGATGTCGAAATTCGACGGCTGGAACAGCGCGGCGAAGTTGGCCAGGGTCAGGTCCGGGGTGACCGCCATGGTGAAGTCGTCGAAGGTATAGAAGCCTTGCCACAGCAGGGTCAGCAACGAACCGAGGTAGATCGCGCCAAACCAGATCAGCGGCGGCACCAGCAGCATCGCCAGGTAGAGGTTGGGCTTGCGGTACAGCAGGTTGGAAAACCTGCGCATCGGCGGATGGGAAAGGGCCAGGCTCATGTCACACCTCGCCTGCGCTGTCGGTCAGCGGGGTCATGGCTTCCCGTGCCCAGCGAGCGGTGATGGACTGGCCGACCTGATGGCCGCTGCTGATGTCCAGCCATTGGTTGTTGGCTTGGCTGATGTTCAGCGCCTGGCCGTTTTCCAGTTTCAGTTCATAGCGGGTGGCGCTGCCCTGGTATTGGATATCGTGGAGCAGACCGCTGATTTCCACTTCGTCGGCGCCCAACGGGCCCTCGGCAAAGCGCACGTGTTCCGGGCGGATCGAGAACGGCTGCGCGTTGCCGCTGAGGCGCTGGGCCAGCTCGCCGCGAATCACGTTGGAAGTGCCGACGAACTCGGCGACGAACGCGGTGGCGGGTTTCATGTAGAGGTTGCGCGGGGTATCGACCTGTTCGATGCGACCTTTGTTGAACACGGCCACGCGGTCGGACATCGACAGCGCTTCGGTCTGGTCGTGGGTCACGAAGATAAAGGTGATGCCCAGCTGGCGCTGCAGCTTTTTCAGCTCGCTTTGCATCTGCTCGCGCAGCTTGAGGTCAAGGGCGCCCAGTGGCTCGTCCAGCAGCAACACGCGCGGGCGATTGACCAGGGCGCGAGCCAGGGCCACCCGTTGGCGTTGGCCGCCGGAAAGCTGCACCGGTTTGCGGTCGCCATAGCCGCCGAGGGCGACCATGGCCAGGGCTTCTTCGGCACGGTTCAGGCGCTCGGCCTTGCCCACGCCCTTGACCTTGAGGCCGTAGGCGACGTTGTCGCGCACATTCATATGGGGGAACAGCGCGTAATCCTGGAACACGGTGTTCACATCGCGCTGATACGGCGGCAAGCCGGCGGCTTCCTCGCCATGGATACGGATCGAGCCTGCGCTCGGCTGCTCGAACCCGGCGATCAGGCGTAGGCAGGTGGTCTTGCCCGAGCCGGAAGGGCCGAGCATGGAAAAGAACTCGCCGTCCTGGATATCGATGGAAACCCGGTCAACGGCTTTCACTTCGCCGAACTGACGGGAAACCTGGGTGAATTGGACTGCAAGCGTCATGGTGCGGTGCTCCGAAAAGGCGCGGGTCGTCGCAGCGGCCCGGCCTGGACTTCTGAAATATCAATGCGGTACTGAATCTGGCTCGGTTCAAATGTGGGAGCTGTTCTGTGGGAGCCGGGCTTGCCCGCGATGCGGGCACCTCGGTGTATCAGCTACTGCGAGGTGCTGCTTTCGCAGGCAAGCCAGCTCCCACATACACCCTGCCCACATAGGATCTATGCAGCCAGGAAGGCCTTACCTGCCGCCCATGATCGCGATGTAATCCTGGGTCCAGCGGCTGTACGGCACGAATTTGCCGCCTTCAGCTTGCGGGGTTTTCCAGAAGGCGATCTTTTCGAACTGGTCGAAACCATTGGTCTTGCAACCCTCGGCACCGAGCAGTTCGCTTTCCTTGCAGGCCGCAGGCACGGCAGGCAGCGAGCCGAACCAGGCGGCGACATCGCCCTGGACCTTCGGCTGCAGCGACCAGTCCATCCACTTGTAGGCGCAGTTCGGGTGCTTGGCCTCGGTGTGCAGCATGGTGGTGTCGGCCCAGCCGGTGGCGCCTTCCTTCGGAATCGTCGAAGCAATCGGCTGCTTCTCGTTCTGCAGGCCGTTGACCTGATACGGCCAGGCGCTGGAGGCCACCACGCCTTCGTTCTTGAAGTCACTCATTTGCACGGTAGTGTCGTGCCAGTAGCGGTGGATCAGCGGTTGTTGCGCGCGCAGCAATTCGAGCACGGCCTTGTACTGGGTTTCGGTCAGTTCGTACGGGCTTTGGATGCCCAGTTCCGGCTTGGTGCTCTTGAGGTACAGCGCCGCATCGGCAATGTAGATCGGGCCGTCATACGCCTGCACACGGCCTTTGTTCGGCTTGCCGTCCGGCAGGTTCTGCGCGTTGAACAACACGTCCCAGCTGGTGGGCGCGGTCTTGAACACGTTGGTGTTGTACATCAGCACGTTCGGGCCCCACTGGTAGGGGGTGCCGTAGGTTTGCTGGCCGACCACGTACCAGGGCGCGTCCTTGAGGCGCGGGTCGATGTTCTTCCAGTTGGGGATCAGCGCGGTATTGATCGGCTGCACGCGCTTGCCGACGATCAACCGCAGCGACGCATCGCCGGACGCGGTGACCAGGTCATACCCGCCCTTGGCCATCAGGCTGACCATTTCGTCCGAGGTGGCGGCGGTTTTCACGTTGACCTTGCAGCCGGTTTCCTTCTCGAAACCGGAGACCCAGTCGTAGGCCTTGTCGCTTTCGCCACGTTCGATATAGCCGGGCCAGGCGACGATATCCAGCTGGCCTTCGCCGGCACCCACCGCCTTGAGCGGTTCGGCGGCCTGGAGGCTGGCGCTGGCCAGCAGCGCGGTGGTCAGGGCACTGAGCAGTGCGGTCTTGTGCGCAGACATGGGGGTTCCCTCTTCTTTAATTATGGTCGGGGCAGTTGTTCAAACCGGTAACGCATGAGCTTAGTTGTTGTTTTAAAGATGCTGGCCATGGCGCGCCATGATGTGGCGCACCACGCTGTAGTCCTGCAGCGAATCACTGGACAGGTCCTTCCCATACCCCGAGCGCTTCAAGCCGCCGTGGGGCATTTCGCTGACCAGCATGAAATGGCTGTTGATCCAGGTGCAGCCATACTGAAGGCGCGCCGCCACTTGCATGGCTTTGTCCAGGTTCTGGGTCCACACCGACGAGGCCAGACCGTATTCGGAGTCGTTGGCCCAGTCCACCGCCTGCTCCAGCTCGTCGAAGCGCGTCACCGTGACCACCGGGCCGAAGACTTCGCGCTGCACGATTTCATCATTCTGTTTGCAGCCGGCCAGCAGCGTCGGCTGGTAATAAAAGCCGGCACCGGAATGCACGGCAGCGCCGGTGATGCGTTCGATATGCGGCTGGCCGAGGGCGCGTTCGACAAAACTGGCAACCCGGTCGCGCTGGCGCGTGCTGATCAGCGGGCCCAGTTCGTTGTCGGCATCGCGTTTGCCGGCAAAACGCAGGCTGCTCACGGCAGCGCCAAGCTCAGCAACCAGTTTGTCGTGGATACCCGCCTGGGCGTAGATGCGGCACGCGGCGGTGCAATCCTGGCCGGCATTGTAGTAACCGTAGGCGCGCACACCCTCGACCACGGCTTGCAGGTCGGCGTCGTCGCACACGATCACGGGGGCCTTGCCGCCCAGTTCCAGGTGCGTGCGTTTAAGGGTTTTGGAGGCGGCTTGCAGGATCTTCTGCCCGGTAACGATATCGCCGGTCAGCGAGACCATGCGCACTTTGGCGTGGCTGACCAGATGGCTGCCGACACCTTCGCCGCCGCCACACAGAATGTTGATCACCCCACGCGGCAGCAGCTCTTTAAGGACGGGGGCGAGGGCCAGGATCGACAGTGGCGTGTGTTCCGACGACTTGAACACCAGGGTATTACCGGCAGCCAGGGCCGGGGCGATCTTCCACGCGGCCATCATCAGTGGGTAGTTCCAGGGTGCAATCGAGGCCACCACGCCAATCGGATCGCGGCGCACCATGCTGGTGTAGCCCGGCAGGTATTCACCGCTCAGTTGCCCGGTCTGGCAACGCACCGCCCCGGCGAAGAAGCGGAACACATCCACGGTGGCACTCAAATCATCCTGGCGCGCCAGGTGCAATGGCTTGCCGCAGTTCAGGGATTCCAGGCGGGCCAGGTAGTCGGCTTGTTTTTCGATGGCGTCGGCAATGCCCAGCAGGATGTTCGAGCGCTGCTGTGGCGTAGTGCGCGACCAACCGGCAAAGGCATGGTGGGCGGCGAGGATCGCGGTTTCGACCTGCTCGGTGCTGGCTTCGGCGATCTGGGTGAGCACTTCACCGGTGGCCGGGTTGAGGATCGGCTCGGCAAAACCCTGGCCCTGGACCAGTTCGCCGTCAATCAGCAACGCAGTGAGCAGCGGGGTGGGCGCGCCGGACATTTTTCGCGATCTCTTTTCTTGTGTGGCCATGGGCGTTCTCTTACGAGGGCCTGACCTTTCTCTTATGGATGAGCTGAGAGTAGAGGTCAGGCGCGAGGTCAACAAATACTAAATACTGAATGCAGCATTCGATTAAATAGATGGCTTGCGTGGGTGCGGCTGTTCGCGGGCAACGGTCAGGAATGGGTCCACCAGTGCCGGACGCGCGGTGCCACGGCGCCAGGCCAGACCGACGTCGAGGGTCTGGCTGAGATCGGCAATCGGGCGCGCTTCAATAATGTCGCCCTCAAGCGACCAGGGGCGGTAGGTCATGTCCGGCTGGATCGACACGCCCAGGCCCGCCGCCACCAGGCTGCGCACCGCTTCGGTTGAGGCGGTGCGCAGGGTCACGCGCGGTTGCAGCCCGGCGCCGGCCCACAGGCGCTGGGCGTTGTGGCCCATTTCGTCGACGTTCAGCTGGATCAGCGGTTCACGTGCCACATCGGCCAAGTTAATGCTGTCGTGTTCCAGCAGCGGGTGCTGCGCCGGCAGCCACAGGCGGTGAGGGGAGTGGGTGAGCACCTCGGTTTGCAGGGCGTGGCGGTCTTCAAGGTTGGAGAGGATCAGCACGCCCACGTCGATCTCGCCGCTGACCAGCAAATGCTCGATGTACGGGCGCTCATCTTCCATGACGCGGATCTCCACGTTGGGGTAGGCGCGTTGGAAGCGTGTGAGCAGGTCGGCGAGGTAATAACCGGCCACCAGGCTGGTCACGCCAATGATCAACTGGCCGGCCACTTGGTCGGTGCTTTGTTGCAGGCTGCGCTTGGCGTTGTCGACGGTGGCAAGGATCAGGTGCGCCTGGCGCAGGAATTGATGGCCCTGGTGGGTCAGGGTCATGCCCTTGGCGTGACGGTTGAACAGGTTCACACCGATTTCCTGCTCCAGTTGCTGGATCGCCAGGGTCAAGGTGGACTGGGAAATGAACGCCGTCTGCGCGGCGGCGGAGATCGAGCCGGTCTCGGCCACGGCGATAAAATGCCGGATTTGACGCAAGGTCATCATGCTGGAATTACCAGTGGGGTGTTTTTATAGATTTGCTCGAGTGTATATCGATTTTAGCGAAGGGCGGCCGCGTTACATCTGGAAGCACTCTAGATCGGGGCTTTTTGGCACTTAGTTTTACGCTGGGGGCCTATTGGTCCTACGAACCCAAGTGTCTGGAGGCTGCGAATGAATACCCGTGGATTGCTCGATCAGTTGCTCAAGTCTGGCCAGGACATGCTGCACAACAAGGCTGGCGGCCAGCGTAAACCGGACGACAAAGGCGCGCTGGGCGGGTTGCTCGGCGGTGGTGGCCTGGGCAGCCTGCTGGGTGGTGCTGGGGGCGGCGCGCTGGCAGCGGGTGCCATGGGCCTGCTGCTGGGCAACAAGAAAGCGCGCAAATTCGGCGGCAAAGCCCTGACCTACGGCGGCCTGGCGGCATTGGGCGTGATCGCCTACAAAGCCTACGGCAACTGGCAGGCCAACCAGGCCAATGCGCCCCAGGGCGAGCCGCAGACCATCGACCGGCTGCCACCGGCGCAGGTCGAGCAACACAGCCAAGGCATCCTCAAGGCGCTGGTCGCCGCTGCCAAGGCCGACGGCCATGTGGACGAGCGCGAACGCGAGCTGATCGAAGGCGAATTCACCAAGCTCGATAATGACCGCGAGCTGCAAAGCTGGCTGCACGCCGAACTCAACAAGCCCCTGGACCCTGCTGACGTGGCGCGCGCTGCCGGCACGCCGGAAATGGCGGCCGAGATGTACATCGCCAGCGTGATGCTGGTGGACGAGGAAAACTTCATGGAGAAGGCCTACCTCGACGAGCTGGCACGCCAACTGAAACTGGAGCCAGGCTTGAAGCTGGAGCTGGAGAAACAGGTACGCCAAGCCACCCTCTGAGCCTGTCATTGACCACAAACACCCCGGTTGCCGCCATGGCCCGGGGTGTTTTTGCATTCTGTGAGCGCTACATCAAAACCCGTTGATAAATGAGGGCTTGTGCTCAGCTATACTCCCCCCCATTTGAATGGCCCTTCGAGGAATTACTGTGAAGAACTGGACCTTGCGCCAACGGATTTTGGCGAGCTTTGCGGTCATTATCGCGATCATGCTGCTGATGGTCGTGGTGTCCTACTCACGGTTGCTGAAGATCGAAGCCAGCCAGGAAGCGGTCCGGGACGACGCGGTGCCGGGGGTGTACCTCAGCTCGATGATCCGCAGCGCCTGGGTCGATAGCTATTTACAGACCATCGACATCATCGGCCTGCGCGACGACAAAACCTTCACCAATACCGATAAGACGGACTACAAGTCGTTCGAAGCGCGTATTGAACAGCAGATGGCCAACTACGAAAAAACCATTCATGGCCAGGCCGATCGCATGGAGTTCGATAACTTCAAGGCGGCCCACATTACCTACAACAAGGTCCTGAGCCAGGTACTCGAGCGTGTCGACGCCAATGACCTGCCGGGTGCGCGCATATTGCTGGAAGAGCAATTGACGCCGATCTGGACCGAAGGGCGCATGAAGCTCAACGACATCATTACTGAAAACAAGAACGTGTCTGACCGGGCCACGGCGGCGATCGACGAGTCGGTGCTGTCGGCCAAGATCAGCATGGCCGTGTCGCTGGTCATCGCCATCCTCGCCGCCGGCCTGTGCGGCCTGCTGCTGATGCGCGCGATCATGGCGCCGATGCAGCGCATCGTCGACATCCTCGAAACCATGCGCGACGGCGACCTCAGCAAACGCCTGAACCTGGAGCGCAAGGACGAGTTCGGCGCCGTCGAAACCGGCTTCAACGACATGATGACCGAGCTGACCGCCCTGGTGTCCCAGGCCCAGCGCTCGTCGGTGCAGGTGACCACCTCGGTGACCGAGATTGCCGCCACCTCCAAGCAGCAACAGGCCACTGCCACCGAAACCGCGGCCACCACCACCGAGATCGGCGCCACCTCCCGCGAGATCGCTGCCACGTCCAAGGACCTGGTGCGCACCATGACCGAAGTGTCCACCGCCGCTGACCAGGCATCGGTCGCCGCCGGTTCCGGCCAGCAAGGCCTGGCGCGCATGGAAGAGACCATGCACTCGGTGATGGGCGCCGCCGACCTGGTCAACGCCAAGCTGGCGATCCTCAATGAGAAGGCTGGCAACATCAACCAGGTGGTCGTGACCATCGTCAAGGTCGCCGACCAGACCAACCTGCTGTCGCTCAATGCCGCCATCGAGGCCGAAAAGGCAGGCGAATACGGTCGTGGTTTCGCCGTGGTCGCCACCGAAGTGCGGCGCCTGGCCGACCAGACCGCCGTGGCCACCTACGACATCGAACAGATGGTGCGCGAGATCCAGTCGGCGGTGTCGGCGGGCGTGATGGGCATGGACAAGTTCTCTGAAGAAGTGCGGCGCGGCATGTTCGAAGTGCAGCAAGTGGGCGAGCAACTGTCGCAGATCATCCATCAGGTGCAGGCGCTGGCGCCACGGGTGTTGATGGTCAATGAAGGCATGCAGGCCCAAGCCACCGGTGCCGAGCAGATCAACCACGCCCTGGTGCAACTGGGCGATGCCAGCAGCCAGACCGTGGAGTCCCTGCGCCAGGCCAGCTTTGCCATTGACGAGCTGAGCCAGGTCGCGGTCGGTCTGCGCAGCGGCGTGTCGCGTTTCAAAGTCTGATGAGCGACCTCGCGGCTAAACGCGGCGCCGTCCCGGCAGCGAAAAAGGCGTTGTTCCTGGTGTTCCACATCGGCGACGAGCGCTTCGCCCTCAGGGCCACGGAAATTGCCGAGGTCCTGCCGCGCGTGCCGCTCAAACCCATTGCCCATGCACCGGCGTGGGTGGCGGGCATCTTTGCCCACCGTGGCGCGCTGGTGCCGGTCATCGACCTCTGCGCCCTGACCTTCGGCCAACCGGCGCAGGCCCGTACCAGCACGCGCCTGGTGCTGGTCAATTACCAGCCGCAGCCCTGGGTTGAAGCCCGCTGGCTGGGGCTGATCCTGGAACAAGCCACCGACACCCTGCGTTGCGACCTCGGCGAGTTCAAGACCTACGGCCTGGACAACCGCGAGGCGCCGTACCTGGGGTTGGTGCGTGAAGATGCCTTGGGCTTGATGCAGTGGATCGGTGTCAACGAACTGCTCACCGATGACGTGCGCGCCGTGCTGTTTTCTGCCGAGCTGCGCGTATGAGCCACGACCCGCGTTTCTTTGCCTTCCTTAAAGAGCGCATCGGCCTGGACGTCGCGTCGGTCGGCGAAGCCATCATCGAGCGTGCGGTGCGCCAGCGCAGCCAGGCCGTCAATGCACAAACGGCCGGCGACTACTGGCTGCACCTGCAAAGCTCCGTGGATGAGCAGCAGGCGCTGATCGAAGCGGTGATCGTCCCCGAAACCTGGTTTTTCCGTTACCCCGAATCCTTTGCGACCCTGGCCCGCCTGGCCAAGGTGCGCCTGGCGGAAATCAAGCAGATGCGCGCACTGCGTATCCTCAGCCTGCCGTGTTCCACCGGCGAAGAACCCTATTCGATTGCCATGGCGCTGCTGGACGCCGGCCTTGCGCCGCACCAGTTCAAAGTGCAGGGCATGGACGTCAGCCCGCTGTCGGTGGAGCGCGCGCGACATGCGGTGTACGGCAAGAACTCGTTTCGCGGGGGGGATATCGGTTTTCGCGACCGCCACTTCACTGAGTATGGCGACGGCTATCACCTGGCCGACCGCGTGCGCGAACAAGTGCGCCTGCAAGTCGGCAACCTGCTCGATCCGGCGCTGCTGGCCAATGAGCCGAGCTATGACTTTGTGTTCTGCCGCAACCTGCTGATCTACTTCGACCAGCCGACCCAGAAGCAAGTGTTCGACGTGCTCAAGGGCCTGACCCACGTGGATGGCGTGCTGTTTATCGGCCCCGCCGAGGGCAGCCTGCTGGGGCGCCATGGCATGCGTTCGATTGGCGTGCCGCAGTCCTTTGCGTTCAGCCGGCATGCCGAGCCGGCCCAGCCTGAGCCCGTGTTCAAGCCGATGCCCGCGCCATTGCCCCAACGCAGCACCGCGCCGATTGCCCCCAAGCCCCGACCGTTTACCTCTGCGAGTGCCCAGGTGGTGCCGATCAAGGCACCGCCGTCCGACGCCGGCGACTTGCTCAGCCAGATCGCCACCTTGGCCAATGAAGGCAAAAGTGCCGAGGCCCGTGCAGCCTGCGAACGTTACTTGAGTAGTCACCCGCCCGCCGCCCAGGTGTTCTACTGGCTGGGGCTGCTCAGTGACGTGGCCGGCAGCGCCCTGGAAGCCCAGGGCTATTATCGAAAAGCCTTGTACCTGGAACCCCAGCATCCGCAGGCCTTGATGCACCTGGCCGCGTTGCTCGAATCCCAGGGCGACAGTGCGGGGGCGCGCCGCTTGCAGGCGCGGGCCGCCCGGAGTGAGCGAGCTGACAGTGAGTCCAAACGATGAGTAGCACCGATGCGCTCGACACCGCGGGCCTGGACCTGACCCTGGCCGACACCCAGGCCATCGACGATTGCTGGAACCGTATCGGCATCCACGGCGACAAGTCCTGCCCCTTGCTGGCAGACCATATCCATTGCCGTAACTGTTCGGTGTACTCGGCGGCCGCCACGCGTTTGCTCGACCGTTACGCCTTGCAGCAGGACGCGCATCGACCGCACGCGGCGGTCGAGGTGGGCGAGGATGTGGTCACCCGGTCGCTGTTGATGTTCCGTCTTGGCGAAGAATGGCTGGGCATTGCCACCCGCTGCCTGGTGGAAGTCGCGCCGCTGCAACCGATTCACTCGCTGCCCCATCAGCGCTCGCGCGCGTTGCTCGGCGTGGCCAACGTGCGCGGCGCGCTGGTAGCGTGCCTGTCGCTGGTGGAGTTGCTGGGCCTGGACGCTGCCGGCAACGGCGCCAGCGGTGGGCGGATCATGCCGCGCATGCTGATCATCGCCGCCCAGGATGGCCCGGTGGTGGTGCCGGTGGATGAAGTCGACGGAATCCACGCCATCGATGAGCGCACCTTGAAGGCAGCATCCGCCTCGGGCACCCAGGCCAGCGCGCGCTACACCCAAGGTGTGTTGCAGTGGAAAGGCCGCAGCCTGCGTTGGCTGGACGAGGCGCAATTGTTGTCCGCCGTGACCCGGAGCCTCACATGACCCCCGACCAGATGCGCGATGCCTCGCTGCTGGAACTGTTCAGCCTGGAAGCCGATGCGCAGACCCAGGTACTGAGCGCGGGCCTGCTGGCCCTGGAGCGCAACCCGACCCAGGCCGACCAGCTCGAAGCCTGCATGCGCGCGGCGCATTCGCTCAAAGGTGCCGCCCGCATTGTTGGGGTGGACGCTGGCGTCAGCGTGTCCCACGTCATGGAGGATTGCCTGGTCAGCGCCCAGGAAAGCCGCCTGTACCTGCAACCTGAGCATATTGATGCGCTGCTGCAAGGCACCGACCTGCTGATGCGCATCGCTACACCCGGCAATGACGTGGGGCCAGCGGACATCGAAGCCTACGTGGCGTTGATGGAGCGCCTGCTGGATCCGTCCCAGGCGCCGGTTAAACCGACCGCGCCACCGCCAGAGCCTGCGCCTGCGCCCGCGCCCATGGTCGAAGAGCTGCCACCGGAACCCGAGCCCGCGCCGCCGGTGACCAGCGAGCCACCGCGCCAAGGCAAGCGCATGACCGAAGGCGGCGAGCGCGTACTGCGGGTGACTGCCGAGCGCTTGAACAGCCTGCTGGACCTGTCGAGCAAATCCCTGGTGGAAACCCAGCGGCTCAAGCCGTACCTGGCCAGCCTGCAGCGCCTCAAACGCATTCAAAGCCAGAGCGTACGCGCACTGGACACCCTGGACGGGCAACTCAAGACCCAGGCCCTGAACCACGAAGCCCAGGAAGCTCTGGCCGACACGCGCCGACTGCTCAGCGAAGCCCAGGCCCTGCTGGCGGAAAAAACCGCCGAGCTGGACGAGTTTGGCTGGCAGGCCGGGCAGCGCGCCCAAGTGCTCTACGACACCGCGCTGGCGTGCCGCATGCGTCCGTTTGCCGATGTACTGGCCGGGCAGGTGCGCATGGTCCGCGACCTCGGCCGCAGCCTCGGCAAGCAAGTGCGCCTGGAGATCGAGGGCGAAAAGACCCAGGTCGACCGTGACGTGCTGGAAAAACTCGAAGCGCCGCTCACTCATTTATTGCGCAATGCCGTCGACCACGGCATCGAAATGCCTGAGCAACGCCTGCTGGCGGGCAAGCCGGCCGAAGGCTTGATCCGCCTGCGCGCCTCTCATCAGGCCGGTTTGCTGGTGCTGGAACTGAGCGATGACGGCAATGGCGTTGACCTGGAGCGCCTGCGCGGCACCATCGTCGACCGGCACCTGTCGCCGGTGGAAACCGCCCTGCGCCTGAGCGAAGAAGAATTGCTGACGTTCCTGTTCCTGCCGGGGTTCAGCCTGCGCGACAAGGTCACCGAAGTGTCCGGGCGCGGGGTCGGCCTGGATGCGGTGCAGCATATGGTGCGCCAACTGCGCGGCGCAGTGGTGCTGGAACAGACGGCGGGGCAGGGCAGTCGTTTTCACCTGGAAGTGCCGCTGACCTTGTCGGTGGTGCGCAGCCTGGTGGTGGAAGTCGGCGAGGAAGCCTATGCGTTCCCGCTGGCCCATATCGAACGCATGTGCGACCTGGCGCCGGATGACATTGTGCAACTGGAAGGTCGCCAGCACTTCTGGCACGAGGGCCGGCATGTCGGCCTGGTCGCCGCCAGCCAGTTGTTGCAGCGCCCGGCGGGGCAGGCCCCGTCCGAAACCTTGAAAGTGGTGGTGATCCGCGAGCGCGATGCGGTGTACGGGATTGCCGTGGAGCGCTTTATCGGCGAGCGTACGCTGGTGGTGTTGCCACTGGATGATCGCCTGGGCAAGGTCCAGGATATTTCCGCCGGTGCCTTGCTGGATGACGGCTCGGTGGTGTTGATCGTCGACGTGGAAGACATGCTGCGTTCGGTGGACAAACTGCTCAACACCGGCCGCCTGGAACGTATTGCCCGGCGCAGCCAGCAAACCACCGAGGCGCCGCGCAAGCGGGTGCTGGTGGTCGATGACTCGCTGACCGTGCGTGAGCTGCAACGCAAATTGTTACTTAATCGTGGTTATGAAGTGGCCGTGGCGGTCGATGGCATGGACGGCTGGAACGCCTTGCGTTCCGAAGACTTTGACCTGTTGATCACTGATATTGATATGCCTCGCATGGACGGTATTGAATTGGTCACACTCTTGCGCCGTGACAGTCGCCTGCAATCGTTGCCGGTGATGGTGGTGTCTTATAAAGATCGTGAAGAAGACCGACGTCGTGGACTGGACGCCGGCGCCGACTATTATTTAGCCAAAGCCAGTTTCCACGATGACGCCCTGTTGGACGCCGTGGTGGAACTGATCGGAGGCGCACGGGCATGAGGATTGCGATCGTCAATGACATGCCCATGGCAGTGGAGGCCTTGCGCCGCGCCTTGAGCTTCGAACCCGCGCACGAGGTGGTGTGGGTGGCCAGTAATGGCCTGGAAGCGGTACAGCGCTGTGCCGAGCTGACGCCGGACCTGATCCTGATGGACTTGATCATGCCGGTGATGGACGGTGTGGAAGCCACCCGCCAGATCATGGCCGAGACCCCGTGCGCCATCGTTATCGTGACCGTCGACCGCCAGGCCAACGTGAGCCGGGTCTTCGAGGCCATGGGCCACGGCGCCCTGGACGTGGTGGACACCCCGACCCTCGGCGTGGGCAACCCCAAGGATGCGGCGGCACCGCTGTTGCGCAAGATCCTCAACATCGGCTGGCTGATCGGCCAGCGCGGCAGCCGCGTGCGCGCCGAAACCGCGCCGCAGCGTTCCACGGGCAAACGCCAGAGCCTGGTTGCCATCGGTTCCTCGGCGGGCGGCCCGGCTGCCCTGGAAATCCTGCTCAAGGGCTTGCCCCGCGACTTCCCCGCCGCCATCGTGCTGGTGCAGCATGTGGACCAGGTGTTCGCCGCCGGCATGGCCGAGTGGCTGAGCAGCGCCTCCGGCCTGCCGGTACGCCTGGCCCGCGAAGGCGAGCCCCCGCAAAGCGGCGTGGTGCTGCTGGCCGGCACCAACCACCACATTCGTTTATTGAAGAATGGCACGCTAGCCTATACCGCAGAGCCGGTGAACGAGATTTACCGGCCTTCGATCGACGTGTTCTTCGAAAGCGTGGCCAGCCACTGGAATGGCGATGCCGTCGGTGTACTGCTGACCGGCATGGGGCGCGACGGGGCCCAGGGCCTCAAGTTGCTGCGTGAACAAGGTTATTTGACCATCGCCCAAGATCAGCAGAGCTCGGCGGTGTATGGCATGCCCAAAGCGGCGGCGGCGATTGATGCTGCTGTTGAAATTCGCCCACTGGATAGAATTGCGCCCCGATTGCTGGAGGTCTTTGCCAAATGAACACGACCTCTCGCAGCACCGGCTTGCAGGCAGTAATTCAGGTGACTGCACATGAATGATTTACAGATCGACGACATCAAGACCGACGAAAACGCCGCCATGGTGTTGCTGGTCGACGACCAGGCCATGATCGGCGAAGCCGTGCGGCGTGGCCTGGCCCATGAAGAAAACATCGACTTCCATTTCTGCGCCGATCCCCACCAGGCCATCGCCCAGGCGATCCGTATCAAGCCGACTGTTATCCTGCAGGACCTGGTGATGCCTGGCCTTGACGGCCTGACCCTGGTACGCGAATACCGCAACCATCCGGCCACGCAGAACATTCCGATCATCGTGCTTTCCACCAAGGAAGACCCGCTGATCAAGAGCGCGGCGTTCTCGGCGGGGGCCAACGATTACTTGGTCAAGCTGCCGGACAACATCGAACTGGTGGCGCGTATCCGCTATCACTCGCGCTCCTACATGACCCTGTTGCAACGGGATGCGGCGTACCGCGCGCTGCGGGTCAGCCAGCAGCAATTGTTGGACACCAACCTGGTGCTGCAACGGTTGATGAACTCCGACGGCCTCACCGGGCTGTCTAACCGTCGCCACTTTGACGAATACCTGGAACTGGAATGGCGTCGTGCCATGCGTGACCAGACTCAGTTGTCGTTGTTGATGATTGATGTGGATTTCTTCAAGACCTACAACGATAGCTTTGGGCATGTCGAAGGTGACGAGGCGTTGCGCAAGGTGGCGGCGACCATCCGAGAGGCTAGCAGTCGGCCTTCGGATTTGCCGGCGCGCTACGGCGGTGAGGAGTTTGCACTGGTTCTGCCTAATACCTCGCCGGGCGGGGCGCGGTTGGTGGCTGAAAAGCTGCGGATGGCGGTGGCGGCGCTGAAAATTCCGCATAACGCGCCGACTGAGGGGGCCAGCCTTACTATTAGCATTGGGTTGTCGACTATGACGCCGGTGCAGGGGACGGATTGTCGGCAACTGATATTGGCGGCGGATAAGGGGTTGTATACGGCTAAGCACAATGGGCGGAATCAGGTGGGGATTGAGTAGGGCTTAGCGCTGCTGTGTACATATCCGTTGCTGCGGTCACGGCTGGTATTGGTTCCGCTCTTACAGCGGGTCACTTTTTGAAGAGCGCAAAAAGTAACCAAAAACGCTTCGCCCCAACACTCGGCACCTCGCCTAGGCTCGGTGTGCCCTCACTCCGGCTTGAATCCGTGGGCCGCCGTCATGGGCCATCCTTGGCCCAGGACGGCTAACCCGGCGTCCTGCCGGGTTACCCACGGATTCAAGCCTGCGTTCGGCCAGCGTGTTTAACGGGGCGCCTCAGATCAAGATCAAGAGCGACTCGCTTCGCATCGTAGATACGCGGTCCCTGTAGGAGCCGGCTTGCCGGCGAAAAACGTGAGATCGCCGCGTTTTGTCTGGTGCCCCGGCGTCATCGTTGAAGACCATCGCCGGCAAGCCGGCTCCTACAGGACCGCGTTTGCCTTTGCTCTACACCACTCAAGCCGGCTGTCAGGCCGCTGTGCTTTTGCTTTTGATTTTGATCTTAGGCGCCCCGTCAAACACGCTGGCCGGAATTCGACAGGGATTTGGGGGGTAAACCGGCAGGGATGCCGGTTTAGCCGCCCCGCGCCATGGATGGCGCGTGGCGGCGGCCCCCCAAATCACTGTCGGATTACGGGCACACCGAGCCTAGGCGAGGTGCCGAGTGTTGGGGCAAGAGCGTTTTGCTTACTTTTGCGCTCTTCAAAAGTGAGCCGCTGTAAGAGCGGAACCAATAGCAGCCGTGACCGCAGGAATGGATATGTCCCCCGTATAACCCAATCCAACTCCACGCCTTTTCGCCCAGCGGACTGCCGCTCCCCCCCATTTCCCGTTATACTCGCCGGCTTTCAAAAGTTCGCCAACGAGTGCTGCCCGCCATGGAAATCAACCCGATCCTTAACACCATCAAGGACCTGTCCGAGCGCTCCGAAACTATTCGGGGGTATCTTTGACTACGATCAAAAGCATGAGCGTCTGACCGAAGTCAATCGCGAGCTTGAAGATCCGAGTGTCTGGAACAAACCTGAATACGCCCAGGAACTGGGCCGCGAGCGCGCTGCGCTGGCGCAGATCGTCGATACCCTCGACGAACTGAACACCGGTCTGGCCGATTGCCGTGACCTGCTGGACATGGCCGTCGAAGAAAACGACGAAGGCGCAGTGGGCGATGTCGTCGCCGAGCTGGCCCGTCTCGAGGAAAACCTCGCCAAGCTTGAATTCCGCCGCATGTTCAGCCACGAAATGGACCCGAACAACGCCTACCTGGACATCCAGGCCGGTTCCGGCGGCACCGAGGCCCAGGACTGGGCCAACATCCTGCTGCGCATGTACCTGCGCTGGGCTGACAAGCGCGGTTTCGAAGCGACCATCATGGAACTGTCCGCCGGTGAAGTCGCCGGTATCAAGGGCGCGACCGTGCATATCAAGGGTGAATACGCCTTTGGCTGGTTGCGCACCGAGATCGGCGTGCACCGCCTGGTGCGCAAGAGCCCGTTCGACTCCGGCAACCGTCGCCACACCTCGTTCTCTGCGGTGTTTGTCTCGCCAGAGATCGACGACAAGGTCGAGATCGAGATCAACCCGGCCGACCTGCGTATCGACACCTACCGCTCCTCCGGTGCCGGTGGTCAGCACGTAAACACCACCGACTCGGCCGTACGTATCACCCACGTACCGACCAACACCGTGGTCAGCTGCCAGAACGAACGTTCCCAGCACGCCAACAAGGACACCGCCATGAAAATGCTGCGGGCCAAGTTGTACGAGCAGGAAATGCAGAAACGCAACGCCGCGTCCCAGGCGCTGGAAGACACCAAGTCGGATATCGGCTGGGGTCACCAGATCCGCTCTTATGTGCTCGATGCGTCGCGGATCAAGGATCTGCGCACTAACATCGAACGCAGCGACTGCGACAAGGTGCTCGACGGCGATATCGACGAATACCTGGAAGCCAGCCTGAAATCCGGCCTGTAATACGCTGACAAACCGCGATCCCTGTAGGAGCCGGTTTGCCGGCGATCCCCGGCCTTAGCCGGGGACAACGAACCCGATGGAATATTTAAAGACATGAGCGACCAACAACTCGACCAGGCCCTGCAACAGGAAGAAAACTCCCTGATCGCCCTGCGCAAGGAAAAGCTTGCTGCCGAGCGCGCCAAGGGCAATGCCTTCCCCAACGACTTCCGCCGCGAAAACTACTGCGATGCCTTGCAGAAGCAGTACGCGGACAAGACCAAGGAAGAGCTGGCAGAGGCTGCGATCCCGGTCAAGGTGGCAGGTCGCATCATGCTCAACCGTGGCTCGTTCATGGTGATCCAGGACATGACCGGTCGCATTCAGGTCTACGTCAACCGCAAGACCCTGTCCGAAGAAACCCTGGCCTCGGTGAAAACCTGGGACATGGGCGACATCATTGCCGCCGAAGGCACCCTGGCCCGTTCCGGCAAGGGCGACCTGTACGTCGAAATGACCAACGTGCGCCTGCTGACCAAATCCCTGCGCCCGCTGCCGGACAAGCACCACGGCCTGACCGACACCGAACAGCGCTATCGCCAGCGCTACGTTGACCTGATCGTCAACGAAGACGTGCGCCAGACCTTCCGCGTGCGTTCGCAAGTCATCGCCCACATCCGCAGCTTCCTGATGCAGCGTGACTTCCTGGAAGTGGAAACGCCGATGCTGCAAACCATCCCCGGTGGTGCCGCAGCCAAGCCGTTCGAAACCCACCACAATGCGTTGGACATGGAAATGTTCCTGCGTATCGCGCCGGAGCTGTACCTCAAGCGCCTGGTGGTTGGCGGCTTCGAGAAAGTGTTCGAGATCAACCGCAACTTCCGTAACGAAGGTGTTTCGACTCGTCACAACCCTGAATTCACCATGTTGGAGTTCTACCAGGCCTACGCCGACTACGAAGACAACATGGACCTCACCGAAGAACTGTTCCGCGAACTGGCGCAGTTGGTCCTGGGCAGCACTGATGTGCCGTACGGCGACAAGGTGTTCCACTTCGGCGAGCCATTCGTGCGCCTGTCGGTATTCGACTCGATCCTCAAGTACAACCCTGAGCTGACCGCCGACGACCTGAACGACATCGACAAGGCCCGTGCGATCGCCAAGAAAGCCGGTGCCAAGGTGCTGGGCTTCGAAGGCCTGGGCAAATTGCAGGTGATGATTTTCGAAGAGCTGGTCGAGCACAAGCTGGAGCAGCCGCACTTCATTACCCAATACCCGTTCGAAGTGTCGCCGCTGGCCCGTCGCAACGATGACAACCCGAACGTCACCGACCGCTTCGAGCTGTTCATCGGTGGCCGTGAAATCGCAAACGCTTATTCCGAGCTTAACGATGCGGAAGACCAGGCCGAGCGCTTCATGGCCCAGGTGGCTGACAAGGACGCCGGCGACGACGAAGCCATGCATTACGACGCTGACTTCGTGCGTGCCCTGGAATACGGCATGCCGCCAACCGCCGGTGAAGGGATCGGCATCGACCGCCTGGTGATGCTGCTGACCAACTCGCCGTCGATCCGCGACGTGATCTTGTTCCCGCACATGCGGCCACAAGCGTAACTGTAGCGAAATCCGAAGCCGCCTTTTATAAGGCGGCTTTTTTATGGGGCGTCTATAAGCGTCAAGCAAACAGCGCCAGGTTTTGATCTTTTCAAGGATGTGTGTCGTGAACCGCGTAATGGCTCAAGAAGGCGCCGCCGGCATTGCTGCTGCCGTGGCTGAAAGCGTCCAGTACCAGGGCCGCAAGGCCAGCCGTCGGGGCAGTGAGCAGCGCAGGCAAGACATTCTCGATGCGGCCATGCGCATTGTGGTGCGTGACGGCGTGCGGGCCGTGCGCCATCGCGCGGTGGCGGCGGAGGCGGGGGTGCCCTTGTCAGCCACTACCTACTATTTCAAGGACATCGATGACCTGCTCACCGATACCTTCGCCCAATACGTCGAGCGCAGCGCCGCCTTCATGGGCAAGCTGTGGGTGCGTAACGAGGGCCTGCTGCGTGAAATGGTCGCCTACGGTGATGGCAGCCCGCAGTCACGCTCGCAACTGGCCGATGACATCGCACGGCTGACCGCCGACTACGTGCAGCGCCAACTCACCAATCGTCGTGAACACCTGATGGCCGAGCAGGCGTTCCGCCAGGAAGCCTTGCTCAACCCACGCCTGGCGGAACTAGTGCGCTCCCACCAGCAGATTCTGTTGCAGGGCACGGGGCAGTTTTTCCAGGTGTTGGGCTCCCGTGAGCCACAGCAGGATGCCAAAGTGTTGACGGCGATAATCAGTCGGATGGAATATCAGGGCCTGCTGGGCGGCGCAGAGCCTTTGACCGGTGAAGAGATGCTTGAGATCCTCAAGCGTTACATGCATTTGGTGTTGGCCTCGGTCTGACACCGGGGGATGTCCAATGAAAACCTGGCGTAGGGTTGTAATCGCCTTGTCGTTCCTACTGCTCAGCGGTTGCCTGGTGACCTTCAAGGACCCGCTGCCGGCCCATGAAGCCGCACCGCCAGCCCTGCTGGGCCAGTGGTCGAGCAAGAACGCCTGGGGCGAGCCGCTCAACCTGCGAATCACGCGCGTCGGTGAACACCGCTACAAAGCCGTAAGCTACCCTACAGCCAAGCCGCAGCAGCGTGATGAGTACCTGTTCAGTGTGTCGCGCCATGGCGATCGCTGGTACCTGTCGGCGCCGTTGCCGGCCAAGCTGGGTGGGCATTTCATCCTCGCGGGGTTTGAAATCGACGAAAAGCACGAATTGGTGCTCTACAACCTCGACCTTGAGCAGATCCATCAAGCGATAGGCCAAAAGTCACTGCATGGCAGTACTGTGCAAACCGTCGAAGGCGCCGGTGTGCTGGTGGACAGCCCTCTGGACCAGGTGTTTGCGTACCTGGATGACCCGGCCAATGCCGATGTATTCGTGGAAGCCGTGCGCTACCGGCGCGCGGGCAAATAACGTTTAAAGGGGAAGCACCGGGTGGACGATTACCAGCAGACGATACGCACCTTGTCTGATCGCATTGTGCTGGCGCAAACACCGATTCGCGTCCTCGACGCCGTGAAGTGGGACGAAAACATCCGCCAGGGATTCCTCAAGGCCAAGGGCAAGGAAATGCCGGCGGTGAGCCGCGACTACTACCTCAATCGGCCACTGTCCTTCGACTCCAGCGCGGTGAAGCTGGAGTTCCAGAACATCGAGCGCGACATCACCCGCCGCCTCGGCCAGTTCAGCCCGGTGGGGCAGATCATGCGCCGCATGTGCAAGGAATACCGCATGGTGGTGCGCATGCTCGAAGCGCGCGGCACCGAGGATTTCGGCCTGATTTCCCAGGAGCTGTACGGCGCGGCCTCCGATGCGTTTCACGCCGGCGACCCGACCCTGGCCGACCTGGGGCTGATGCTGTCCGACTACCTGAACAACATCGATGGCCGTGGCGACTTGAAGGATGAGGCCAAGACCCTCACCGCCAAGGACGCCGTTGCCTTGCTGCAAACTCGCCTGAACAAGGTGTTCGGCGAGGCCGAAGAAACCATCCGCGTGTTCGAATCCGACGGTATCGTCGCCGACGCCGCGGCGGGTGCCGACTACATCAAGATCCGCGCCGACGCGATGTTCAACGACCGCGACGTCCGCGCCCTGGAAGTGCATGAGGGCCTGGTGCACGTGGGCACCACCCTCAATGGCCAGAACCAGCCGATCTGCACCTTCCTGTCCAAGGGCCCGCCGTCGTCCACCGTGACCCAGGAAGGCCTGGCGATCCTGATGGAGATCATCACCTTCGCCTCCTACCCGAGTCGCCTGCGCAAGCTGACCAACCGCACCCGCGCTATCCACATGGTGGAAGAGGGCGCCGACTTCTTGCAGGTGTTCGAGTTCTTCCGCGAGCAAGGCTTTGAGATGGCCGAAAGCTATGGCAACGCCAGTCGCGTATTCCGTGGCTCGGTGCCGACCGGTCTGCCGTTTACCAAGGATCTGTCCTACCTCAAGGGCTTTATCATGGTCTACAACTACATCCAGCTCGCCGTGCGCAAAGGCAAGCTGGAACAAGTGCCGTTGCTGTTCTGCGGCAAGACCACCCTGGAAGACATGCGCACCCTGCGCCAACTGGTCGATGAAGGCCTGGTGGTGCCGCCCAAGTACCTGCCCGAGCAGTTCCGCGACATGAACGCGCTGGCGGCGTGGATGTGCTTCTCCAACTTCCTCAACCACTTGAGCCTGGACCGGATCGAGGCGGATTACTCGAATATCCTGTAAACACCGCTCAACCCGTAGGAGCCGGCTTGCCGGCGATGGCATCACCTCGATACGGCATCGGACCGAGTCGCCCGCATCGCCGGCAAGCTGGCTCCTACAGGTTTTTTGGTGATCTTGAGATCGTTTGTTCCACTCAATTGCGAGGTTTCAACGGATGAGAATCCTCGGCATTCTTTGCCTGCTACTCACATTGAACGGCTGCAGCTCGCTGCTGTTTTACCCCGAGCCCGGCCTGCCATTCACGCCGGAAAAAGCCCACCTGCCCTATCGCGACGTCACCCTGACCACCGCCGATGGGGTGAAGCTGCATGCTTGGTGGTTGCCGGCCAAACCCGGTGTGCCGCTCAAGGGTACGGTGCTGCACCTGCATGGCAACGGCGGTAATCTGGCCTGGCACCTCGGTGGCAGTTGGTGGTTGCCTGAGCAAGGCTACCAAGTGTTGCTGCTGGACTATCGCGGTTATGGCTTGTCGGAAGGCAAGCCCTCGTTACCCGCGATCTATCAGGATGTAGAGGCGGCATTCAGCTGGATCGACAAGGCCCCTGAAACCCAAGGCCAGCCGCTGATCGTGCTGGGCCAAAGCTTGGGCGGTGCATTGGCGGTGCACTACCTGGCCGCTCACCCGGAACGCCAAGCCCAGCTCAAGGCGCTGGTGCTGGACGGCGTGCCTGCCAGTTATCGTGACGTAGGACAATTCGCCCTGAGCACCTCGTGGTTAACATGGCCGTTTCAGGTGCCGCTGTCCTGGCTGGTCCCGGACGCCGACAGTGCAATCCATGCCATGCCCCAGCTGACCGGTGTGCCGAAGCTGTTGTTCCACAGCCTGGATGACCCGATCGTGCCCGTGGCCAACGGCATCCGCCTGTACCAGGCCGCGCCGCCACCCAGGGTGTTGCAACTGACCCGAGGCGGGCATGTGCAGACCTTTGCCGACAAGACCTGGCAAACCGTGATGCTGCGCTACCTGGATGATCCGCAACACTTCAACGGTTTGCGTCGCCTGGGCGAAATTCCGAATTACCCCGTTCCTAACGTTGATTCATCAGAGAGCCCGCAATGAGCGAAGAACGCAACATGATCCCGCTGATCCTTACCGGCATCGGCACCATCATCGGTACCGTCGGTTGCCTGTGGTACTACGGCTACCTGCACTTTGCCAAGCCGGAAGATGCGTTGCTGCTCAGCGATTTCACCCTGCTCAAGACCGTGCCAGGCGAGGACTACAAGATCTCCCTGACCCCGGCTGCGCAAGTGGCACAGTGTGTCGACGGCGTGCTGGTGATGTTCGACACCGAGCAGAAAGGCCTGAGCGGTGTGCTGGTGAATAACAAGAAACAGGCGGTGCGGTGCATGGGGCAGGAGACACCACAACTCCAGCAGTGATCCGGGCGAATCGCGTCTGAAATATTTGGAACCGTTTTGCCTGACCGACCACTCAATGGCTCGTCAACGTTCGTGATGGGTCGTCGCGGACCGCCAGCCAGGGGAGAGTCATGGTCAAGTTGGGTGAGATAAGTGCGATAGACAGGTGGTTGGAAATGTCCAGGATGCAGGAGCTGGTTGAAGCACTTGGCGGGGGCGCCGCCGAGCGTGCGCACAAGGATCCGGAGGAGCAGGCCAAAGAGAAGCCTGGGTATGCAGGTGTCGAGACCGACAAGTCTCCGATCAAATTCTAAACGTGAAAAAACCCACCGCTTCTGGTGGGTTTTTTATTTCTGCCCAATTGATCCATCAGTACCAGTGAGAAAGCGGGTCGCGCCACTCCATCATTTATTACCAAGGTATACCGCACGGAACTGATAGGGGCGGGAGACCACTGCTATCGGTCAGGAGATTAAATCCGGCGCGTGGGAAATTACATTTGGAGGATAGCGATGAGATTGGACTCGTTGATGAACACGGCAGTCATGAACACCCTCACGACCATGTCCACGGCATGGAACGTTGTCACGGGACAGAGTATGGGCTGGAGCCGTGGCGGCAACACAAGCCATTACCCCAGTTATCAACCGAGCCAGCGGCCCAGGTATGCCGGCATTCAAGCGCCGAATCGCGGGATAGCCCAGCACATGGGGCGAGCACCTTGGCGTCAGCCGCTGGAATCGAAGCGGCCGCTTGCAGTCACCCATAACAACTACATCTTCAACATTCACTATGTGAGCGTCAGTGATGTGAAATCAGCTCAAGTGGGTGTGCATGTCAATAGCGGCCATGGCAGCATGAATAACGGCAATTTTGGTAACTACGGAAATAACGGTAACAGCGGGAGTCACAGTGGTTATACCAACCACGGAATAAACGGTCATCATCGAATCGCTGCGGGCGCCGGGCCCTCCCGTAATGGCCTGACGCAACGTAATCAGCCCTGAAGCAGTGGCGCACCCTTTCAAACGTTGACTTATTTTCTAGAATATTCGAAATGAACCGGTTGCCAATAACGCACCAATTAAGGGGGGTGATGTAATTCGGACTGAACAGTGCCGCTTATTATATTGCGAACGTGTAATCCATCAGCCTACTGGAATAGAGAGGGTGTCAAGATGACTCAGCTATTAGCCTCGCACTATGAATACCGCAATGCATTTTACTCACGTTATCCCGATGAACAGGCTTGGAGGCCTGCGGCCGAGCAACGTGTGTGGGGCAGCCGGTATGGCGGCGGTGATAACGGCAATCATGGTAACTATGGCAATAACGGAAATGGTGGCGCACATAGTCGCTATGAAAATCATGGGCAGAATGGAAATGAGATATATGGGCTGCGGGTGACTTCACCCCATCGTCACGGTAGCCATAGCAATTATGGTAACTATGGCAATAACGGTAACTCCGGGGGCTTTAGCAGTTACATTAATTCGGGGCAGAACGGCAATCGTACAGCAGGTTACTATACTAATTAAATCAGTTATAACGTGCTGAAGGGCTTTCGCCTGGCGTCAGACACAACGAAAAAGCCCCGCCTATCCAGGCGGGGCTTTTTTTTGCAGCAAACGATCAGTTAGCGACGGAAGACCGTGGCTTGACCGGTTGGTTGTCGTTGGAGATGGTCACTTCAACGCGGCGGTTCATGGCGCGGCCCGATACGCTACCGTTATCGGCAACCGGGTATTCCTTGCCATAACCCTGGGTCACGATGCGCGAAATGTCCACGCCTTGCTGAGCCAGTGCACGTTGCACGGAAGACGCGCGACGCTCGGACAGGCTCTGGTTGTAAGCGTCGGAACCGGTGCTGTCGGTGTAGCCTTCGACGATCACTTTACGGTCCGGGTTGTCGCGCAGGAACTGAGCCAGTTTGGTGATGTTCACCAGACCGCTGGATTTCAAGTCGGACTTGTTAGTGGCGAACAGCACGTCACCGAACGTTACCAGGGTACCGCGATCGGTCTGCTTGGCATTCAGGCTGTCTTGCAGTTGCTTGATCTGTGCATCACGGGCGTCCAGCAGGGCACGGGCACGTTCGTCGCCGGCATTTTTCAGCTTGGCTTCGGATTCGCGCAGCACGATGGTGTCTTTGGCCACTTCAACGCGCTGGTTGGTCAGGTAAGCCAACTGGTCGACTTTCTTCTCGTCTTCCTTGTCGCGGTAGGCCTTGTCAGCCTTGTCCAGCCATTCGCTGGCGTCCTTGGTTTCCAGTGCCGCCAGCTTGGTGGCTTGCGGGTTGGTCTGCAGGGCCGAGAAGTTGGTCCGTGCGTTTTCCAGGTTCGCGTTAGGCGGGGTGGAGCAGGCCGCCAGTGCAACGCTCATCGCCAGCAGGGCAGGGATCATCAATTGTTTACGCATAGTCGTGTCGTCCTTTCAATTCGATATCAGGTGCGATGCGGTCAAGGGGTGCGTCTTACTTCTGCTGGATAGCAGCCGGGCGCATGCCTTCCTTACGCAGCTCATCAACAGCCTTCTGGGAATCCTTCACAGCTTGTTCAGCCTTGGCGGCCTGGGATTTGCGCTCTGCGACGCGAGCGTCCCACTCGGCTTGTTCAGCCAGGCGGCGGGCTTCGTCGTAGTTCTTGTCGTGCATGGCAATCTCGGCTTGCTTGAGCTTGTCCTGGGCCGACTTCATTTCTACAGCCGCGTACTCGGTGCCGCCGGCGCTGACAGCGCTGTTCACTGCGGACTGGGTCACCGCGTACTGCTCGGTCGGCGGGTTACCGGCGCAACCTGCCAGAACGAAGCTGGTGCCGATTGCCAGCGCGGCCAATTTGAGCCCGCGCAGATGGTTAAACGAGGATTTGGCAGTGCTGGTCTTCATCGTCTTCAACTCCATTGGATAACTCCTGAAATACATCAAAATCCATGTCACTGGTCAGCGGTAGGGGCCTTGGCGGTAAAGCACAAATTGCCCTTTAAAACGACCGTTCCAAGTGATGGCTTACTGGCTGTGACCGGAGGCTTTTTTCAAAAGTTCAGAGAAGATGGCGATTTGCCTAAAAAAATATCTGACTGATTGGTCAGGGTGAAAAAGTTGGAACTTCTGCGTTGCGCAGCGGTACGCCTGGCCCGCGAAGGGCCCGGCGTACAAGGGTTTTGCTGGAGTGGCTTCAGTGTTTCTGTTCGTCGCTGCTGGCCGACATATCATGCAGATAGCGTCGCGACAGCGTCAAAAAGCGCGGGGTGGGGCCGACATCTTCATACAGCGGGTCCCCCTCTTCGTCGGTGGCGACCACCTGCTGGCCCTTGATGTAGGGAAAGCTGGCTTCCAGCTCTTCAAGGGCGGCGCCGATCAGCTCGCCGAGCAATTCTTCGGTTTGGCGCTTGGGGTACATTTCGGCAATGGCCGCCAGCCTCGCGGCAGACTCCACGTCCAAGTGGATGGCGTACTCGGTCTTGGTCAAGCGACCCTTGGCGTTCTCTTCCCAATGCTGGGCCAGTTCTCGGATTTTCATGGCAACCTCAATGGAGCCCGCGATGGCAGGCAGTGATGAGTGACCAGTCGCGTGTATGGATAAACACAGGCGACTCAGTGTTGAGACTAGCTGCAACTCACAAGGTTTAAAGTCTTGTCATAAAACGATGCTGGCGGCACTCTGGCAGACCTGCGCGTCCCGGATTTCTGGCTGGAGATTGGCTGATGAGTGATATCGATGCACGCTTGCGTGAGGATGTTCACCTGCTGGGTGAGCTGTTGGGCAACACCATTCGAGACCAGTACGGCGATGATTTTCTCGACAAGATCGAGCAGATCCGCAAAGGCGCCAAGGCTGACCGCCGCGGAGCCATTTCCGACAAGGCGGCGGGGGATGAGCTGAGCTCCCGTCTGAATCAGCTGCAGGAAAACGAACTGCTGCCCGTCGCCCGGGCCTTCAACCAGTTCCTCAACCTGGCCAACATCGCCGAGCAGTACCAACTGATTCACCGGCGCGATGAGTCGCAACCGGCGCCCTTTGAATCCCGCGTATTGCCTGAGCTGCTGGCGCGCCTGCAAGCCGAAGGCCACAGCAACGAATCCCTGGCCCGCCAGTTGGGGCGCCTGGAGATCGAACTGGTCCTCACCGCCCACCCTACTGAAGTGGCGCGCCGCACCCTGATCCAGAAATACGATGCCATCGCCGCACAACTTGCGGCCCAGGATCACCGCGACCTCACCAACGCAGAGCGCGAGCAGATCCGCCAGCGCCTGCAACGCTTGATCGCCGAAGCCTGGCACACCGAAGAAATCCGCCGCACTCGACCTACGCCGGTGGACGAAGCCAAATGGGGCTTCGCGGTGATCGAGCATTCGCTGTGGCACGCGATCCCCAACTACCTGCGCAAGGCTGACCAGGCGCTGCACGCCGCCACCGGCCTGCGCTTGCCCCTGGAGGCCGCACCGATCCGCTTTGCGTCGTGGATGGGCGGTGACCGTGACGGCAACCCGAATGTCACCGCGCCGGTCACCCGGGAAGTGTTGTTGCTGGCGCGCTGGATGGCGGCCGACCTGTACCTGCGCGACATCGACCACCTGGCTTCCGAGCTGTCGATGCAGCAAGCCAGCCCGGCATTGCAGGCCAAGGTCGGCGACAGCGTCGAACCCTATCGCGCCGTGCTCAAGCAATTGCGCGAACGCCTGCGGGCCACGCGCCAATGGGCCCACACGGCGCTGAGCAGCAGCACGCCCGCGCCTGGCGAAGTGCTGCAGAACAACCGCGACCTGCTGGAGCCGCTGGAGCTGTGCTACCAGTCGTTGCACGAGTGCGGCATGGGCGTGATCGCCGATGGCCCTCTGCTCGACTGCCTGCGGCGTGCAGTGACGTTCGGTCTGTTCCTGGTGCGCCTGGATGTGCGCCAGGACTCCAGCCGTCATTCGGCCGCCATGACTGAAATCACCGATTACCTCGGCCTCGGTCGTTACGAAGACTGGGACGAAGCGGCGCGTATCAGCTTCCTGATGAAGGAACTGGCCAATCGTCGACCGCTGCTGCCGAGCTACTTCAAACCCTCGGCCGACACCGCCGAAGTACTCAACACCTGTAAGGAAGTGGCCGCTGCCCCCGCTGCATCGTTGGGCTCGTACGTCATCTCCATGGCGGGTGCGGCGTCGGACGTGTTGGCGGTACAACTGCTGCTTAAAGAGTCGGGCGTGCAACGGCCAATGCGCGTGGTGCCGCTGTTCGAGACCCTGGCCGACCTGGACAACGCCGGCCCGGTGATCGAGCAATTGTTGCTGCTGCCGGGCTATCGCGCGCGTTTGCAGGGGCCGCAGGAAGTGATGATCGGCTATTCGGACTCGGCCAAGGATGCCGGCACGACCGCCGCCGCCTGGGCGCAATACCGGGCGCAGGAGCGCCTGGTGGACATTTGCCGCGAGCAACAAGTGGAACTGCTGTTGTTCCACGGTCGCGGAGGCACCGTGGGCCGTGGCGGCGGCCCGGCGCACGCGGCGATCCTGTCGCAGCCGCCGGGTTCGGTGGCGGGGCGCTTCCGCACCACCGAACAGGGCGAAATGATCCGCTTCAAGTTCGGTTTGCCGGATATCGCCGAGCAGAACCTCAACCTTTACCTGGCCGCTGTATTGGAGGCGACGCTCTTGCCTCCGCCGCCGCCCGAGCCGGCTTGGCGCCATTTGATGGACGAATTGGCAGCGGACGGTGTCAGCGCCTATCGCGCCGTGGTGCGGGAAAATCCGCAGTTCGTCGAGTATTTCCGTCAGTCCACCCCGGAACAGGAACTGGGCCGCTTGCCGTTGGGCAGTCGCCCCGCCAAGCGTCGGGCGGGCGGTATTGAGAGCCTGCGCGCGATCCCGTGGATTTTCGGCTGGACCCAGACCCGCTTGATGCTGCCCGCCTGGCTCGGCTGGGAAGCGGCACTGAGCAAGGCCTTGGAGCGCGGCGAAGGCGAGCTGCTGGGGCAAATGCGCGAGCAGTGGCCGTTCTTCCGTACCCGCATCGACATGCTGGAAATGGTGCTGGCCAAGGCGGATGCCGACATCGCGCGCCTGTATGACGAGCGCCTGGTGCAGCCCGACCTGCTGCCATTGGGCGTGCATCTGCGCGACCTATTGTCGCAGGCGTGCAGCGTGGTGCTTGGCCTGACCGGCCAGTCGCAACTGCTGGCCCATAGCCCTGATACCCTGGAGTTTATCCGCCTGCGCAACACCTACCTCGACCCCTTGCACCTGTTGCAGGCCGAGTTGCTGGCCCGCTCGCGCCAGCAGGAAGCGGCACAGGACAGCCCTCTGGAACAGGCGCTGCTGGTCTCCGTGGCCGGTATTGCCGCCGGTTTGCGTAACACCGGCTAGGGTTTTTTGCGTGTTCTCAACGGCTTGCAAGCCAACCACGACGACCGCCCTGAAAGGGGCGGTCAACGTTTACAGGGCCGGGTTGCACCCAGGCACACCCTACCTATGACGCATGCACGGCGCGGGTTCCTGCGACTTTTGGCGGCTTGTGTGCTTAAGGCCTGCTGTGTATCTTGATCAGCCTTTGGCCGTTTGGGCGGCCCGAATTCTATTTTTACGCGATTGGCCCCCCGCGGCGAATCCGAGCGTCATCTCTATAAAAAATTGAGGAGCACATCGATGCGCGTCATTCTGCTGGGAGCTCCCGGGGCCGGTAAAGGTACTCAGGCAAAGTTCATCACTGAAAAATTCGGCATTCCACAAATCTCCACCGGCGACATGCTGCGTGCGGCCGTCAAGGCTGGTACCGAGCTGGGCCTGATCGCCAAGAGCGTGATGGACAGCGGTGGCCTGGTTTCCGATGACTTGATCATCAACCTGGTCAAGGAACGCATCAGCCAGGAAGACTGCAAGAACGGTTTCCTGTTCGACGGCTTCCCACGCACAATTCCCCAGGCTGAAGCCCTGGTGAAGGCCGGCGTCGAGTTGGATGCCGTGGTTGAAATCGCGGTGGAAGATGAAGAGATCGTCCAGCGCATTGCCGGTCGTCGCGTTCACGAAGCCTCGGGCCGCGTGTACCACACTGTCTACAACCCGCCTAAAGTGGAAGGCAAGGACGATGTGACCGGCGAAGACCTGGTGCAGCGTAAAGACGACACCGAAGAAACCGTGCGTCATCGCCTGTCGGTCTACCATTCCCAGACCAAGCCGCTGGTGGACTTCTATCAGAAGCTGTCCGCTGCCCAGGGCAAGCCGAAGTACAGCCACATTCCTGGCGTCGGCTCGGTTGAAGCGATCACTGCCAAAGTGCTGCAAGCACTGAGCTGATCCCTCGACTGGCTTCATGGATAACGGCCCGCTTGCGGGCCGTTGTTGTTTATACTGGCGCACTTTTTTTCGACTTGGACACCCACACCGATGAGCACCCTGCTGGCCCTGGACACCGCGACTGAAGCTTGCTCCGTTGCCCTGCTGCACGATGGCAAGGTAACGAGCCACTACGAGGTGATTCCGCGCCTGCACGCGCAGAAGCTGTTGCCCATGATCAAGCAACTGCTCGAAGACGCAGGGACCACTTTGGCGGCAGTGGATGCCATCGCCTTCGGCCGTGGCCCGGGTGCATTTACCGGTGTGCGCATCGCCATCGGCGTGGTGCAGGGCCTGGCATTCGCGTTGGAGCGTCCGGTGTTGCCGGTGTCCAACCTTGCCGTGCTGGCCCAGCGCGCCTTGCGTGAACACGGTGCCCACCAGGTGGCGGCGGCCATCGATGCGCGAATGGATGAAGTCTATTGGGGCTGCTACCGCGAAACGGCGGGCGAGATGCGCCTGGTGGGTGTGGAAGCCGTGCAGCCACCGCAAGCGTCGGTACTGCCGGACGATGCCAGCGGTGACTGGTTCGGTGCTGGCACCGGTTGGGGTTATGGCGAGCGTATCGCTGTGCCCTTGGTGGGCCAGGACGCGACGATGTTGCCTCACGCTGAAGACTTGTTGACCCTCGCGCGCTTCGCCTTCGGACGCGGTGAGGCGATTCCCGCAGATCAGGCAGCGCCTGTGTACCTGCGCGATAAAGTGGCTCAGACCAAGGCCGAGCGCGGGATTATTTGACGTCAAAAATGATGGCAATTTGGGGCTAAGTTCACCAATCGTCAGAATTTGCCCCGGGTTTTAAACCTTTTTCAAATTATGTGTTCTAGTTATCACCAGAGCATTTGCGCACCATGGACGATGCTGCCAAAATGCCATTACTGATAGCGAGTTCGCGCCCATGCGTATTGATGGCTTTTCCTCACAGTCTTACCCAATCAAACGCAAGCCACGTAAGGCGAACGTCACGGTAGACGAGTCGGTCGAGGATTCACCGGATTTCATCGACGTCCAGGCCGATGCGCAGGCCAACGCTCAAGCTCGTATAAGCGGTCTTCCCGCCCGTCAGCAAGACATGGTCTTCCCGCGCTCCATGAGCAAAAGCGTCGCCACCGCCCTGGCCAGCTACCTGACCACCGCCGGTTTTGTCGAATGGGATATGGAAGTGCTGGGTCTCGACATCCACATCTGATGCGTCTGCCTTACTACCTCGGTTGCCCGTCCTGGAGTGAAAATGCCTGGCGCGAGTACCTGTACCCCGCCGATGCCCGTTCCAGCGACTACCTCGCGCTCTACTCCCAGGTCTTCAACGCCGTTGAAGGCAACACCACGTTCTATGCCCGACCCTCGGCCGCCACGGTGCAACGCTGGGCTGAAATCATGCCCGACGATTTCCGTTTCACGGCCAAGTTTCCCGGTGATATCAGCCACGGTGGCAACCTGATTGAGCAACTGCCGGCTGCGCAAAGCTTTGTGGGCTTGATGAGTCCCCTGGGCGCGCGCGTATCCCCGCTATGGTTGCAACTGCCCGCGACGTTCACACCGCAGCGTCAGGGGGAGTTGGCAGGCTTCATTGATGGCGTGGAGCGGCCCATGGCGGTGGAAGTGCGTCATTCGGAATTCTTCGCCAAAGGCGACGCCGAGCGCATGCTTAACCGCTTGTTACGGGACCGGGGCGTGGAGCGCATCTGCCTGGACCCGCGCGCGTTGTTCAGTTGCACGTCCACGTCAGCCGCCGTGCTGCACGCCCAATCGAAAAAGCCCAAGGTGCCAACCCGGCCGGCGGCCCTGACGCAGTTTCCCCAAGTGCGTTTTATCGGTCATCCCGAACTGGAAGCCAACGACCGATTCCTGGTGCCGTGGGTGGAAAAAGTCGCCGGGTGGATCGAAGAAGGCCGCACCCCCTACGTGTTCCTGCACACCTCGGATAACCGCCTCGCGGCACAATTGGCGCTGCGGTTTCACGACCAGTTGATGGCGCGTCTACCGGGCCTGCCGCCGCTGCCGACCTTGGATCGAGCCCCCGAAGCGGAGCAACTGGGGTTACTCTAGAGCTCCTTTTCCCGCCAGGAGCCCGACATGGATGCCCAAACCCTTCGCGCCGAAACCTTCAAGGCCTTGCATGAGCGTGACCGCGCGTTCGTGATGCCCAACCCGTGGGATGCAGGCTCTGCCGTGATGCTGGCCAGCCTGGGGTTTGAAGCCCTCGCCACCACCAGTGCGGGCTACGCGTTCAGCCTGGCGCGGCCAGATGCAGAAGGGGCGCTGTCGCTGGAAGACACGTTGATCAATGCCAGTTTGATCGCCAAGGCCACAACGTTGCCGGTGGCGGCGGACCTGGAAAACGGCTTCAGCGACACTCCCGAAGGCTGCGCCCAGACCATCCTGCGTGCCGCCGCCACCGGCATTGTCGGTGGCTCCATTGAAGACGCCACGGGCATTGCCGCTGACCCGATCTATCCTTTCGACCTGTCCGTCGAGCGTGTAGAAGCCGCGGTGGCTGCCGCGCGCAGCCTGCCATTCCCATTCACCCTGACGGCCCGTGCGGAAAACCTCCTGCATGGTCGCCTGGATTTGCCCGACACCATCCGCCGCCTGCAAGCCTATGCCGAAGCCGGTGCCGACGTGCTGTATGCGCCGGCCCTGCGCAGTGCCGAGGAAGTGCTGGCGGTGGTCAAGGCGGTAGCGCCCAAGCCGGTGAACGTATTGATGTCCGGCGGCTTGAACCTGAGCGTCGCGCAACTCAGCGCGATGGGTGTGCGGCGCATCAGCGTTGGCTCGGCCCTGGCGCTGGCCGCCTATGGTGAGTTCTATCGCGCAGCCCAGGAAGTGTATGAACTGGGCACGTTCACCTTCACCGAGCGCAAAATGCCGTTCAGCCAGGCCAACCAGTTCTTCAAGGACTAAGCGGTGCGCTTTTTCAAAGTGATGGGCGTGTTGCTGATCCTGGCGGCTGCCGTTGCCGTGGGTGTCTGGCGTGGATGGGTGCCACTGCCGGCCGATTGGAACCCATGGGCACCGCTGGACGTGCGCGCCAACCCCAACTTCTTGACCCGCTACAAGCTGGGGCGCCTGCAGGATGACCCGACGCTGTGCGACCAGGTGCTGGAAACCTCGGGCCTGCGCGTCAGCCATCAGGCGGACTCGCCGGCGGAGGCCGCGTGCCCCTTGCGCAATACCTTGCGCGTGCAGGGCGCTGCGGTGGGGCTGAGCAGCAGCTTCCTTGCCAGTTGCCCGCTGGCGGTGGCGTTCGCCCTGTTTGAGCGCCATAGCCTGCAGCCAGCGGCCCAAGCGGTGTTCGGCCAGGCGGTGACGCGGGTCGATCATCTGGGCAGCTTTGCCTGCCGCAATATCTACAACCGCGCCGAAGGGCGACTCAGCCAGCATGCGTCGGCCAATGCATTGGACATCGCCGGTTTTCGCCTGGCGGACGGGCGCAGTATCAGCGTGCTCAAGGATTGGTCGGGGGAGGGCGATAAGGCGCGGTTCCTGCGTCAGGTCCGCGACAGTGCCTGCGATGATTTCAACGTGGTGCTGAGCCCGGACTACAACGCCGCGCACCGCAACCATTTCCATCTGGATATGGGGCGTTGGTGGGTGTGTCGCTGAGTATCAGGCGGCCAGGCGCAGGTTCTGGGTGACCAGCGGGCGCGCCCAGTAGTAATCGAAGTCCAAGGCTTTTTGTTGCGCCACCAGTTCTTCGGTGGGGTACGGCGTGGCAGCCGGTGGCAGCAGGTCCAGTTCGAATTCGGCGATGGGCAGGTGCAGTGGGCGTGGCTCCGGCGCGGGGCCTGGCTCTGGCAACGGTTGGCCGGCGGTCAGCACAATCGGTCGCACCCAGCCGCTTTCGAAATTCTGCTGGCGCTGCTGGGCGACGATTTCTTCTTCGGGGAACGGCGGGGCGGCCGGTGGCAGCAAGTCGGTCTCGAGCTCGGCGATCGGCAGGAACAGCGGTTCAGGTGGGGCGATTTCGGTGTCTTTCACATCGCACTCACGCTGGGTGAGAATCTGCGACAACAGGTCGGCGCCGGCGCTCGGTTCTACCGCTGGGTCCACGGGTGCCGGCGCCTGCACGGTGAGCGCGTCCGGTGTATCGCCAAGTTGTTCGGCCAGCGCCCGGGCGAAGAAGTCCTGCCACACATGACTCACCCCGGCCAGCGCTTGAGTATTGCGCAGGCCGTAGTGGTTGTGGGTCGGCAGTACACCGATGGTTAGGGGAAGAATGTCTGACATTTTTCTCGGTCGACGCTCAGCTCTGGCAAAATACCTGACTGTTGTTTTTATCGGCCGGTATTTGCCGATCCTTAATATTTTTGAGCGTAGCGATTGATGAGCGAACAACCAGCGGCCAGCCGCATACAGGTCGAGGCCTTGGGCGACGGTTTCAAGGCCCGCGCCGAGCAGTGGGCGTCTCTGTTGGGGCTGCCGTTGCAGGTGGCGGATGCGGACTTTTCCCTGCAAGTGGGGGAGCACGGCCTACAGCTGCAACAGCTCGGGCCTGATGCGCCTGGGCCGGTGCGGGTGGACTTTGTGGAAGGTGGCGCGGCACATCGGCGTTTGTATGGTGGCGGCAGCGGGCAGATGATCGCCAAGGCCGTCGGCATCGCCCAAGGCGTGCGCCCACGGGTGCTGGACGCCACGGCCGGTCTGGGCAAGGACGCCTTCGTGCTGGCGAGCCTGGGCTGCGAGATGAGCCTGATCGAGCGTCAGCCGCTGATCGGCGCATTGCTTGAAGATGGGCTGGCGCGTGGCGCGGATGATTTCGAGGTGGCGCCGATCGTGGCGCGCATGAGACTGCTCAAGGGCAATTCCATTGACGTGATGCGCAATTGGGAAGGCGAGCCGCCGCAGGTGATCTACCTCGACCCGATGTTTCCGCACCGTGAGAAAACTGCGCTGGTGAAGAAGGAAATGCGCCTGTTTCGGCCGCTGGTGGGGGATGATCCAGATGCACCGGCGCTGTTGGCCGCCGCCCTGGCCCTGGCCAGCCACCGTGTGGTAGTCAAGCGCCCGCGCAAGGCGCCGTGCATCGAAGGGCCCAAGCCGAGCCATGCGCTGGATGGCAAGTCCAGCCGGTATGACATCTATCCCAAGAAAGCACTCAAGGGCTGAGGGCTTTATCGCCGTTCAAGCCGGCTCCTACAATGGAACACTTGCCCCCTGTAGGAGCCGGCTTGCCGGCGATAGCGCTGGTTCACACAACGACCGTCTTTAAACCCTATACGCCCGCATAAATAACCCCACCACCTCCTGCACATGTTCTTCGGCGGCTTCTTCACTCAGTTGCCCGCCGCAGCCATACAGCAGGCAAAAGTTCGCCGTGCCCTTGAGCAGGCAGAAGAAATGCTCGGCCGCCGTAAAGGGCTTGTCGATGCTCAGTGCGCCGCTCTGGTCGATCTTGCTGAGCAGGCGTTCCATGCCCTGCAACATGCGCATCGGGCCTGCCTCGAAGAAGATCTGCGAGAGTTTCACGTCCTGATTGCCGGTGGTCATCATCAGGCGATGCAGGTTGACCGACTCCTCACTGTTGATCAGGCGATGAAACCCCCGCGCGATGTTCAACAACACGGTTTCCACGGGCATGCCCGCGGGCAGCTCGAAGTACATCACCGGCAGTTGTTCTTCGCACTTGGCCACCACGGCGGCGGTGAACAAGGTCTCTTTATCGTTGAAGTGGCTGTACACGGTCAGTTTCGACACGCCGGCTTCCAGTGCCACCGCATCCATGCTGGTACTGGCGTAGCCATTGCTCAAAAACAGATTTTTCGCTGCTTCGAGGATTGCCTGGCGTTTTGCCATGTCCTTGGGGCGCCCGGGGCTATTGGTGGTTACAGGATTGTCGGACATTTTCACCTTTAATACTGGACTGGCGAGTTTGGTATTAATACCATACCCGCCAGTATAATTATTCCTAGCTCTACTTGCGAAAGGTCCTACAGCATGCGCAGTACTTTCCTGCCCTTTGCTTTGCCTGTCAGTTTGGTCTTGCTGTTGGCCGCTTGCGGCCATGAAGAAGCGGCCCAGATTACCATCCGCCCGGCCATGGTGGTGCAGCCACAGCCTTCTGCGCAGTCGATGGACAGCTACCCCGGCGAAGTGCGCGCCCGCTTTGAGCCGGACCTGGCCTTTCGCATTGGCGGCAAAGTCAGCAAGCGGCTGGTGGAAGAGGGCGAACGCGTCAAGGCCAATCAGGCGCTGGCAGAACTCGATCCTCAGGACGTGCGCCTGCAACTGGAAGCGACCCGAGCCCAAGTCGCCGCCGCCGAGGCCAACCTGAGCCTGGTGCGGGCCGAACGCGACCGTTACAAGACCCTGATGGACCGTCAGATGGTCAGCCGCTCTCAGTACGACAATTCCGAAAACCTCTATAGATCCGGTGAAGCACGCCTCAAGCAGATCAAGGCCGAGTTCGACGTGGCCAGCAACCAGGCCGGCTATGCCGTATTGCGTGCGCCCCAGGACGGGGTGGTTGCCAAGCGTGCGGTGGAAGTCGGCCAAGTGGTGTCTGCCGGCCAGACCGTATTTACCCTGGCCACCGATGGCGAGCGTGAAGTGCTGATCAGCTTGCCGGAGCAAGGTTTTGGCCGCTTCAAGATCGGCCAGCCAGTGTCGGTCGAGCTGTGGAGCCAGCCCGATCAACGCTTCAGCGGGCGCATTCGCGAGCTGTCGCCGGCAGCCGATCCGAAGTCGCGCACCTTCGCCGCACGTGTGGCATTCATCGGTGGCAAGGTCCCGGCCGAATTGGGCCAAAGCGCGCGCGTGTTCATACAGGCCGACGGTGTTGTTCCGCTGTCGGTGCCGCTGTCGGCCCTCAGTGCGGAGAACGGTGCGTCCTACGTCTGGCGCGTGCAGCCGGACAATTCCATCACCCGTGTGCCGGTGCGCATTGGCGCCTTTGGTGAAAAATCCGTCCCGGTCCTGGAAGGCCTGGCCCCGAGCGATTGGGTGATCGCTGCGGGTGTGCATGTGCTCCACGAAGGCCAGCAGGTGCGGCCGGTGGATCGCTCCAACCGTGTGGTGAATCTGGCGGCCAAGGAGTAGTCCCCGATGGGTTTCAATCTTTCCGAATGGGCGTTGCGCAATCGCCAGATCGTACTGTTCCTGATGATCCTGCTGGCGGTTGTCGGCACATTGTCCTACTCCAAGCTGGGGCAGAGCGAAGACCCGCCGTTCACCTTCAAGGCCATGGTGATCAAGACCAACTGGCCCGGCGCCACGGCCCAGGAAGTCTCGCGGCAAGTCACCGAGCGCATCGAGAAAAAACTCATGGAGACCGGTGAGTACGAACGCATAGTCTCCTTCTCGCGCCCCGGTGAGTCCCAGGTCACCTTCATGGCCCGTGATGCCATGCACTCGGCGCAGATTCCCGAGCTCTGGTACCAAGTGCGCAAGAAGATCAGCGACATTCGCCAGACCTTGCCGCCGGATATCCAGGGACCGTTTTTCAACGATGAATTCGGCACCACCTTCGGCAACATCTACGCACTGACCGGCGACGGTTTCGACTACGCGGTGCTCAAGGACTACGCCGATCGCATCCAGATTCAACTGCAGCGCGTCGCGGATGTGGGCAAGGTCGAGTTGCTTGGCCTGCAGGATGAAAAGATCTGGATCGAGCTGTCCAACCTCAAGCTGGCCACCCTCGGCCTGCCATTGGCGGCGGTGCAGCAAGCCTTGCAGGAACAGAACGCGGTCTCCACCGCAGGCTTCTTTGAAACCCCGAGCGAGCGCGTGCAACTGCGGGTGTCGGGCAACTTCAAGACGGTGGAAGAGATCCGTAACTTCCCTATCCGTGTGGGTGATCGCACCTTCCGCATCGGTGATGTGGCTGATATCCACCGTGGCTTCAACGACCCACCGGCACCGCGCATGCGCTACATGGGCGAAGACGCGATCGGCCTGGCCGTCGCCATGCGTGACGGTGGCGACATCCTGGTCTTGGGCAAAGCCCTGGAAGGCGAATTCGCACGCCTGCAGAAGAACCTGCCGGCCGGCATGGAGCTGCGCAAGGTGTCGGACCAACCGGCGGCGGTGAAGACCAGCGTCGGCGAATTCGTGCAGGTACTGGCCGAAGCGCTGGCCATCGTGTTGCTGGTGAGTTTCTTCTCTCTGGGCGTGCGCACCGGCATGGTGGTGGCCCTGGCGATTCCGTTGGTACTGGCAATGACGTTTGCCACCATGTACTACCTCGGCATCGGCTTGCACAAGATTTCCCTGGGCGCGCTGGTGCTGGCGCTCGGTTTGCTGGTGGATGACGCGATCATCGCCGTGGAGATGATGGCGATCAAAATGGAGCAGGGCTACGACCGGCTCAAAGCCGCCAGCTTTGCCTGGACCAGCACTGCGTTCCCGATGCTCACCGGCACATTGATCACCGCCGCGGGTTTCCTGCCTATCGCTACGGCGCAGTCGAGCACCGGCGAATACACGCGCTCGATCTTCCAGGTGGTGACCATCGCGTTGCTGGCCTCGTGGGTCGCCGCCGTGGTGTTTGTGCCCTACCTGGGGGAAAAACTCCTGCCAGACCTGGCGAAGATTCATGCAGCCAAGCACGGCACCGATGGCCCGGATCCCTACGGCACACCCTTCTATCAGCGCGTCAGACGTTTGGTGGAGTGGTGCGTGCGGCGGCGCAAGACGGTAATCGTCCTCACCCTGCTGCTGTTTATCGGCTCGGTGGCGCTGTTCCGTTTCGTGCCACAACAGTTCTTCCCGGCGTCCGGTCGCCTGGAACTGATGGTTGACCTCAAACTTGCCGAAGGCGCCTCCCTGAGCAATACCGCCGACCAGGTCAAACGCCTGGAAACCCTGCTCAAGAACCACGCCGGCATCGATAACTACGTGGCCTACGTGGGGACTGGTTCGCCGCGTTTCTACCTGCCGCTGGATCAGCAACTGCCAGCCGCCAGCTTCGCCCAGTTTGTGGTGCTGGCTAAAACCATCGAGGAGCGCGAAAGCCTGCGCACCTGGCTGATCGAAACCCTCAACGAGCAATTTCCCGATCTGCGTTCACGGGTGACCCGCCTGGAAAACGGCCCACCCGTGGGCTACCCGGTGCAGTTCCGGGTGACCGGTGAACACATCGAAGAAGTCCGCGCCCTCGCGCGCAAAGTGGCGGCCAAGGTTCGCGAGAATACCCATGTGGTCAACGTGCACCTGGACTGGGAGGAGCCGAGCAAGATCGTCTACCTCAACATTGACCAGGACCGTGCCCGAGCCCTCGGCGTGAGCACGGCCAATCTGTCGAAATTCCTGCAGAGTTCATTGACCGGTTCCAGCGTCAGCCAGTACCGGGAGGACAACGAGTTGATCGAAATCCTCCTGCGCGGCACCGTGCATGAGCGCACCGAACTGTCTCTGCTGCCAAGCCTGGCGGTGCCGACCGACAATGGCAAGAGCGTGGCGCTGTCGCAGATCGCCACCCTCGAATATGGCTTCGAAGAAGGCATCATCTGGCACCGCAATCGTCTGCCGACGGTGACGGTGCGTGCGGATATCTATGGCAAGGAGCAACCGGCGACGCTGGTCCAGCAGATCCTGCCGAGCCTTGAAGGTGTGCGTGCCGAGCTGCCGGATGGCTACCTGCTGGACGTCGGCGGTACGGTCGAGGACTCTGCCCGTGGCCAGAACTCGGTAAAAGCCGGTGTGCCGCTGTTCATCGTGGTGGTGCTGACCTTGCTGATGCTGCAGCTGCGCAGCTTCTCGCGCACCGCCATGGTGTTTCTGACCGCCCCGCTGGGGCTGATTGGTGTAACACTGTTCCTGCTGGTCTTCCGTCAGCCTTTCGGCTTCGTGGCCATGCTCGGAACCATCGCCCTGTCCGGGATGATCATGCGTAACTCGGTGATCCTGGTGGACCAGATCGAACAAGACATCAAGGCGGGCCTGGCACCGTGGCAGGCGATTATCGAAGCCACCGTGCGACGCTTCCGCCCGATTGTGCTGACGGCTCTGGCGGCGGTGTTGGCAATGATCCCGCTGTCTCGCAGTGTGTTCTTCGGGCCGATGGCCGTGGCGATCATGGGCGGGTTGATTGTGGCAACCGCGCTGACGCTGTTGTTCCTGCCGGCGTTGTACGCGGCATGGTTCAGAGTCAGGAAAGAAGTGGTGTAAGCCTGACAGCATTGCGCCAAGGCCCCGTACAGGCGGCCTTGGCGCAGTGGTTCAACGGTGATGCGAGGGTTACAGCGCTCCGAATACCTTCTTCGCCAGGCTGGTGGCAGCTGCCGCCGGGTTCTCGCGGATGGTTTCTTCCTGCTTGGCAATCATCTTGAACAAGCCGTCCAGCGCCTGTTCAGTCACGTAGTTCTCGACGTTGGCGCTCTTGGCGTCCACCGCGCCGAAGGCTGCGGCCTTGCCGGCCAAAGCGTTGTACTGC
Organism: Pseudomonas sp. AC112; assembly: GCF_979253545.1. Taxonomy (NCBI): domain Bacteria; kingdom Pseudomonadati; phylum Pseudomonadota; class Gammaproteobacteria; order Pseudomonadales; family Pseudomonadaceae; genus Pseudomonas; species Pseudomonas sp. AC112. The sequence continues at coordinate 854,241 of NZ_CEEDCM010000001.1, read as the reverse complement.
TGGGCCACGCCGACCTTGTCGGTAGCGGCCTTGACGATTGGCAGGAACTTGGCGCGAATCTGTTCGCGACTGCTTTTGTTCAAGTATTGGGTGGCGGAATCCTGGCCGCCGCTGAGGATGCCCTTGGCGTCCGTGACGCTCATGTTCTTCACGGCGTTGACCAGGATCGGCTGGGCCTGGGTCACGGCGGTTTCGGCAGCCTTGTTCATGCTGGTTTCCAGCTGGGTGACCTGGTCGCCCATGCCGAACATTTTCAGTTTGTCGGCGACTTTGCCCAACTTGCCTGGCAGGCCGATCTTCACTTCCGGGTTGTTGCTGAAACCACCGGGTACGCCCAGTTGCTTCACGGCGATCTGCGCGCCTTGGGTCAGGGCGTCCTTGAGGCCGCCGCTGGCGTCACCCTGGGACAGGCTGCTCAAGTCCAGGGCCATGGCGTTGGCACCGAGCAACAGGCCGGCACACAGGGCAGTCAAACGAAGGGAGTTACGGAGCATGGGCGCTTCCTTTTGGTAGGGCTTATGTTCTGGTGGCTATCAGTGGGCCACTGCATCAACGCGCAGGCGCAGCGGTTGCGGGTCCTGGCCATTGAGCTGCACGGAGTGCCGTTCGGTGGTGATAAACAGTAGCTTGCCATCCAGTTCGATGCGAGCGCTCACCGAGTAACTGTGGCCGGGTTTGACGTGCGCCGGGTCGTAGCTCAGGTGAAAGGGCAGCGGCACCTGGCCCTTGATCGGGCCTTTCTGCTCGGCGAGGGTCACAGCCGGTGCATCCGCCAGGGAAACGTCTTGCAGGCTGACACTCAGGGTCGCGGCCGGCGGCAGGGCGATGCGTTGCAGGTAGAACACTTCGCCATCGAGGCTGGCCTTGGGTGTGGGGCTCATGGACTGGCAGGCTCCGAGCAGGGCGGTGAGGCCCAGGAGGATGATCTTTTTCATGGTACAGCTCCTTTTCAGCGGCGCCGGCATCCAACCGGCGCCTTCTTAAATCTAGCGGCTTTCTTCAGGTTCGACAGGTGCTTCGGCCGCGCCATCGACACGGTGCAGGGCGACCTGGCGGATCGACAGGCGAATCTCCGCCGGCAGCACGCGCTTGGCCGCGCCCTCGGCCAGTTCGCCGAGCAGGTCGTGGTAGCTCAACTTGCCAGCCTCGTCGCGGCGCAGTACATCTTGCTCCAGCAAGGTCTGGATGAAATGTCGGAAAAGGCTCTTGTCAAAGAACTCCGGGGCGTTGAGCCCATGCAGGATCGACAGGCGCTGGGCCATGATCGTGCACAGGTCTTCCAGTTCTTCGGCACTGATGCTGTTCTGGCCACTGTTGAGCAGCAGTGAGATGGCCATATAGAAGCGTTGCAGGGTCTGGGCAATGCTCTTGGACAGCAAGGTCAACAGCACAAAGTGCCGCGAACTCGGCGCCGGACGCAGGTAGACATTGTTTTCGAAACGCAGCAGGCCCTGTTCGACAAAGGCCTCCAGCCATTGGTCGATTACCGTGTCGAGTTCTTCCAGCGACCAACGAATGAACAGCTCCGATTGCAGGTACGGGTACAGCGCGTGGCTGTAGCGCAGGATCTGCTCACGGCTCATCCGGGAGCTGCTCTGGAAGAAGCTCGCCAGCAGCGCCGGCAGGGCAAAGATATGCAGCACGTTGTTGCGGTAGTACGTCATCAGGACGGCGTTCTGCTCGTCCAGGTACAGAATCTTACCCAGGGCATCGCTCTGCTCCGACAGCAAGTCCATGTCCTTCACATGCTTGATCAGCGCCAGGCCATCGCCTTCGGGCAAGGTGGTGTGCGGTGAGTAGGGCACCCGGCGCAGCAACGCCAGGTACAGGTCCAACTGGCGCGCCATGGCTTGTTCGTCCAGGGCCAGGCGGGTGGTGGACAGCAATGCCAGGGCCACGAGGTTTACCGGGTTGACCGCCGCGGCTTCGTTCAAGTGGCGCGCCACCTGTTCGCCGAGGCGGTTGGTGGTCTCGTTGAGCCAGGCCGGCTTGTAGTTGGGGCCCAGTTCCTGGGAGCGCCAATCCGGCTGTTCACTGTCGAGGAATTCGGCCAGCTTGATCGGCTCGCCAAAGTTGACCGCGACCTGGCCAAAGCGCTGCTTGAGCGCGCCAACCACTTTGAAAATATCGAAGATCGATTCTTTTTTCTTGCTTGCGCCACGCAGCTCGCCAAGGTAGGTGCGGCCTTCGAGCACGCGCTCATAACCGATGTACACCGGCACAAACACGATGGGCATGCGCGAGGAGCGCAGGAAGCTGCGCAGGGTAATCGCCAACATGCCGGTCTTTGGCTGCAGCATGCGCCCGGTGCGCGAGCGTCCGCCTTCGACGAAGTACTCCACCGGGAAGCCCTTGGTGAACAAGGTGTGCAGGTATTCGTTGAACACCGAGGTGTACAGCGGATTGCCCTTGAAGGTGCGGCGCATGAAAAACGCACCGCCACGGCGCAGCAGGCTGCCGATCACTGGCATGTTCAGGTTGATCCCGGCGGCGATGTGCGGCGGGGTCAGGCCGTTCTTGAACAGCAGGTAGGACAGCAGCAGGTAGTCGATATGGCTGCGGTGGCACGGCACATAGATTACCTCGTAACCCTGGGCAACCTTTTGCACACCTTCGATGTTATTGACCTTGATGCCGTCGTAGATCTTGTTCCAGAACCAGCTCAGCACCACTTCCAGGAAGCGGATCGCAGTGTAGGTGTAGTCCGAGGCGATCTCGTTGCCGTAGCGCAGGGCCTGGGCCTTGGCTTTTTCCGGGCTGATTTTTTCGCGCTCGGCTTCGTCGATGATGGCCTGGCGCACCAATGGCATGTTGACCAGGCCCTTCACCAGGTTACGGCGGTGGGACAGGTCGGGGCCGATCACCGCCGTCTTCAGGTTACGAAAGTGCACACGCAGGATGCGCTGGGCCATGCGCACAGTGCGTTCGTGCCCTTTATTGTGCTCGATCAATTCACGCAGGTTGATAGGCGCAGAGAATTGCACACGGGTCTTGCGACCCAATATCAGGATGCTCAACAAGCGGCGCAGACGCCCGGTGACGGCCCAGCTGTCGGCAAACAACAGCTTCCACGGGCTGGACTCGCTTTCGGGCGACTGGCCCCAGAACACGCTGACCGGAATGATTTGTGCATTCTCTTCGGCGTGTTCGCTGAGGGTGTCGACCAGGCGGGTCAGTGTGGGCGGCGCGCCGCGCTTGTCCTGGCGGCCGAGCCAGTCCGGTTCCGGCGTGAGGTAGAAGAACGCCGCCGGTTCCATCAACGGGCCGACCGAGACCGGCAGCACCGGGCGCGGCAGGCCAGCCTTGGTGCACTCGGCATCGACCACGGCCAATTCGGTGAGGGAGGGCGATTGCAGGACGTAGAACACCGGCCGGCTGCGGTCCAGGTTGAGGGTTAGGGACGACTGGTTGATCGTCTCCGAGCGAACCCAGAGGTACAACAGTCGGCGCAAGGTGCCAAACACTAGACGGCGGAACGGGGAGCGGGTCATAGGCGTGCTGCTTCAAGTGGAAAAAACCGAGCAGGCGCTCGGGCGGGTAGTGTGCCGTATTCGCCGAAAATCGGCAAAAAAGCAGCGATGTAAACTTGAGTTGATCGTTTTTGAGCCTGTCTTATACTCGGCAGTTCAATGCGACCGACTCAACAATAAAAATGCATGTGGGAGTAAGACAGATGGCAACGCGTGAAACCGGCAATGTGAAGTGGTTCAACGATGCAAAGGGTTATGGCTTTATCCAGCGCGAAGACGGCAAGGATGTGTTTGTACACTACCGCGCCATTCGCGGTGAGGGCCACCGCTCCCTGGCCGAGGGCCAGCAGGTGGAATACGCCGTGGTGACGGGCGAGAAGGGGTTGCAGGCGGAGGATGTGGTGGGGCTTTAACGCCGGATCTATCTTGATTTGGAAACCCAATCAACTGTGGGAGCTGGCTTGCCTGCGATAGCATCACTGTGGTCTTACTGATAGACCGAGGTGTCTGCATCGCAGGCAAGCCAGCTCCCACATTTATTGTGTTTGCAGCTTTTAATCAGGCGGTTTTCCAAGTGATCTGCTCTTCACCGTCTTCACTGATGCGAATCCAGGTATCAGCGCTTTCTTCACCTTCTTCCTCAACCCAAGTCCCCGGCGCGCAACGCACTTCGACGTTCAGCGCGGCAAACGCGGCGCGGGCGCAGGCGATGTCGTCGTCCCACGGCGTCTGGTCGCTTTCCAGGTACAGGCTGTTCCATTTGCCCACGGCTTTGGGTAGCCAGGTCACGGGCACGTTGCCGGCCTTGCATTTGTAGGTCTGGCCTTTCTGGACCCAGTCGGTGCAAGGACCCAGAGCGGCACCCAGCCAGGCGGCGATGGCCTTGTAGTCGACGTCGGCGTCCTTCAGGTAAATCTCGATATCAGGTTGGCGCATGGATGTTCCTCGTTGCGGGATTCGAAAATCCATTCGCGGATGCTTAAAAGTCGGTTATTGAAGCACGAAATAATCGTAGCGCATCGACACCGTGACCTGCAGCGGCTCGGCGGCCTCGATGACTTCGGCACGGCGCTCGGCACTGGCGCGCCAGCCGTGGGGTGTCATCGCCAGCAAATTCGCCCGGTCCTGGGGCTCAGCCAGGCTTAGGGTGAATTCCAGCGTCTCGCTGTGCGCCAGGCTCATGCCCTCCGGCACCAGGGCCAGGTGCTTGTCGTCGGTGTACTCGCGCACTTCGTCGTACAGGCGCTCACGCAGCTCCATCAGGTGGCCGCTGGTCGGGCCAACCTTCATCAGGCCGCCGCCGGGGCTGAGCAGACGCTTGGCCTCTTCCCAGTCCAAAGGGCTGAACACGCTGGCAAGAAACTGGCAACTGCCTGACGCTAATGGCACGCGGGCCATGCTGGCAATCAACCAGGTCAGCGCCGGGTTGCGCTTGCACGCGCGCTTGACGGCTTCCTTGGAGATATCCAGGGCGTAGCCATCGGCGTGGGGCAGGGCGTCGGCGATTTGCGCGGTGTAGTAACCCTCGCCACAACCGATATCCACCCAGCGCTGCGGCGCGCGCTCTGCGGCAAGTTCCGCCAGGCGCTTGGCCACCGGGGCGTAGTGCCCGGCGTTGAGGAAGTCACGACGGGCCTCGACCATGGCGAGGTTATCGCCCGGGTCGCGGCTGTTCTTGTGCTGCACCGGCAACAGGTTCAGGTAACCCTGGCGCGCGCGGTCGAAACGGTGCCCGGCCGGGCACGCCACGCCATTGTCCACCGCGTTCAGCGGGGCGCTGCAAATGGGGCAGGCCAGCATCAGGCGAGCAACTTGATCAGGGTCTGGTAGTAGATTTCGGTCAATACATCGAGGTCGCTGGCCAGGATGCGCTCGTTGACCTGGTGGATCGTCGCGTTGACCGGGCCGAGTTCGACCACCTGGGTGCCCAGCGTGGCGATGAAACGCCCATCCGACGTGCCACCGCTGGTGGACGCCTTGGTCTCACGCCCGGTGATCGCCTTGATGCTCGCCGACACCGCATCCAGCAACGCGCCGGGTTCGGTGAGGAACGGCAGGCCTGACAGGGCCCAGTCCACGTGCCAGTCCAGACCATGCTTGTCGAGGATCTCGGCGACCCGCTGTTGCAAGCCTTCGACGGTGGATTCGGTGGAGAAGCGGAAGTTGAAGACTGCCGTCAGGTCGCCCGGGATCACGTTGGTCGCGCCGGTGCCGGAGTTGAGGTTGGAGATCTGGAAGCTGGTCGGCGGGAAGAACGTGTTGCCGTCATCCCAATGCTCGGCGGCCAATTCGGCCAAGGCCGGTGCGGCCAGGTGGATCGGGTTCTTCGCCAGGTGCGGGTAGGCCACGTGACCCTGTACACCGCGTACGGTCAGGGTGGCACCGAGGGAGCCGCGACGGCCGTTCTTGACCACATCGCCCACCAGCGTGGTGCTGGATGGTTCACCGACGATGCACCAGTCCAGGCGCTCCTTGCGTGCGGCCAGGCGTTCGATCACGGCCTTGGTGCCATGGTGCGCCGGGCCTTCCTCATCGCTGGTGATCAGGAAAGCGACCGAACCCTTGTGGTCCGGGTAGTCGCTGACAAAACGCTCCGACGCCACCAGCATCGCCGCCAGGCTGCCTTTCATGTCCGCCGCGCCACGGCCGCAGAGCATGCCGTTTTCATCGATCAACGCGTCGAACGGGTCGTTCTGCCAGGCTTGCACCGGGCCGGTCGGCACCACGTCGGTGTGGCCGGCAAAGCACAGCACCGGGCCGTCGTGCTTGCCGTGAGTGGCCCAGAAGTTGTCCACGTCTTCAATGCGCATCGGCTCAAGCGCAAAACCGGCGTCGCCCAGGCGCTGCATCATCAGCTTCTGGCAATCGGCGTCGACCGGCGTCACTGAGGGCCGACGGATCAGGTCGATGGCAAGTTGAAGGGTCGGCGAAAGGTCGGCGTGGGCCGTCATGGGGGAACTCCGGGAAGCGTGTAATGGGCGCAGGGCGAATGTGGAATACAGAACTTGAAATGGCGAAATTCTAATGTGGGAGCGAGCAAGCCCGCTCCCACATCAGGCAATCGGCGCTTGCCTGATCCAACAAAACGGCCGTTATCTTATAGCAAAACGGCGGCCAGAGGCCGCCGTTTAGTGTATTGCGCAAGTTTTTACGCCGCTGGCGCGGGTTCCGGCGCCGCTGCAGGTTTCGGCAGCGAAGACAGGAACGCCATGATCAGTGCCGCCACATACGGCAGCGACTGCACCAGCAGCATCACCACCCAGAAGCGGATGTCATTGCTCGGCAAGCCCTGCACCAGGTAGATCCCCAGTGCCGCGCCCCACAGCAGCAGCATGATGAACATTTCTTCGCGGGCTTCGGAAATCGCCACCCAGAAGCCGTGGTTATCCGCGTTTTTCGGTGTACGAAAGAACGGAATGCTGGTGGTGAAGAAGCCATACAGCACCGCCTTGGCGATGGTGTGGGACAACGCCAGACCCGCCAAGGCTGCGCAGAACGCGTCCTTGAGGTTCACACCCACCGCACGGCGGTAGAGGAAGATGATCTTGCCCACCTTGAACACGAACAGCGCCAACGGCGGGATCGCGAAAATCAGCAACGGCGGGTCGACCCGCGTCGGCACGATGATCATCGCCGCCGACCACAACAGGGCGCCCACGGTGAAGAAGATGTTCATGCCATCCGCCACCCACGGCAGCCAGCCTGCGAGGAAGTGGTAGCGCTGGCCACGGGTCAGCTCGGTGTCCTTGCCGCGCAGCAGGCTGGCGGTGTGGCGCTTGATGATCTGGATCGCCCCGTAGGCCCAGCGGAAACGCTGTTTCTTGAAGTCGATAAAGGTGTCCGGCATCAGGCCCTTGCCGTAGCTGTCGTGGTAATACGCCGCCGACAGACCTTTCTCGAACACGCGTAGGCCCAGTTCGGCGTCTTCGCAGATGCACCAGTCGGCCCAGCCCAGTTCTTCAAGCACCGAGCGGCGGGTCATGGTCATGGTGCCGTGCTGGATGATCGCGTCACGGTCGTTGCGGGTGACCATGCCGATATGGAAGAAGCCCTTGTATTCCGCGTAGCAGAGCTTCTTGAAGGTGCTTTCGTTCTGGTCGCGGTAATCCTGCGGCGATTGCACCACGGCGATTTTCGGGTCGGCGAAGTGCGGGACCATGTGCTTGAGCCAGTTCGGCGACACGCAGTAATCCGAGTCAATCACGGCGATCACTTCGGCGTCCTTGGCGGTGTGCGGGATCAGGTAGTTCAGCGCACCACCCTTGAAACCGGCCAGGGGCGCGACGTGGAAGAACTTGAAGCGCGGACCGAGGGTTTCGCAGTAGTCGCGCACCGGCTCCCACACCGCCGGGTCCTTGGTGTTGTTGTCGATGATCAGGACTTCGTAGTCCGGGTAATCCAGGGCGGCCAGGGCATCGAGGGTCTGTTTGACCATCTCCGGCGGCTCGTTGTAGCAGGGCACGTGGATCGACACTTTTGGGCGGTAGTCCGAATCCCCCACTACCGGCAGGAATTCACGCCGGCGCTTGTGGGTCCATACCGCTTCCGCCAGTTCATGGGCTTCGGTGAGCAGCACGATAAACACGCCCAGGGCGCCGAGGGCCAGCAGGATACCGACGGTTACGCTGAACCAGGTGCTGTATTGCTGGCTGTAGTCGTAGCCGATCCACACCAGCACCGAACCGCACAGGAACGCGATAAAGGTCAGGAAGGTGCGGCCACGCTGGCGCAGGGCCGAGCCGTCGATCATCAGCAGCGTCAGGGACAGCAGCGCGAGCACCACCGAACCGATGGCCAGCACGCGCCACTGTGGAATTGCCACCACCGGCCCGTCAAAGTTGAATTTCTGCTGGCGCGCGGCGTTGTACACGCCCCAGTACGCGCCGGCCGAGCCTTCGTCGCTGACTTTCCACGGCTGATCGAACGCCTCGATCACGAAGTAGTTGAAGCCCTGGCGATTCAGCTTGTTCACCAGCGTGCGCAGGTAGATCGCCTGGTCGGCAGGGGACGTTTCATTGCCACCGCGCATGCGCCCGTTGCTAGGCCAGCCAACCTCCGACAGCAGCAGCGGCTTTTTCGGGAACATTTTCTTCAGGTCGCGGGCGCGGTCGAGGACGTACTGGCCGGCCTTGTCCATGGGAATGTATTCCCAGAACGGCAGGATGTGCGCGGCGATCAGGTCGACGTGCTTGGCCAGTTGCGGGTTCTTTTCCCAGATGTGCCACTGCTCGGACGTCGTCACCGGCACCTTGACGGCAGCGCGCACCCGGTCGAGCAGCACGATCAGGGCTTCTGGGGTGATTTCTTCACGGAACAGGGCTTCGTTGCCGACCACCACCCGCACCACACTGCGCGAGCTGTTGGCGATTTCGATGGCGCGCTGGATTTCCCGCTCGTTGCGCTCAAGATCGGGGCTGATCCAGATCCCGAGGGTCACGCGCAGGCCGAATTCTTCGGCCAACTTGGGGATGTCACCCAGGGTGCCATCGACCGAGTAAGTACGGATGTTGTCCGTCAGCTTGCTCATGATCTCGAGGTCGCGACGCATCTGGTCGTCGGTCGGGTACTGGTCTTTCTGTGGGTACTGGCCTTGCTGGAACGGCGAGTAGGAAAAACCGGAGATCTGTTCAGGCCAGTTGGGAGTGGTGACGGGGCGGTTGATCAGCGCCCAGAAACCGGTGAACAGCGCGGCGATTGCCAGCACGATCACCAGGTTGAGTCCAAATTTACGCGATGCCATGGCTATTTCGGGTTCCAAAGGGTGTGGAACGAAAAGAGGTGTCGGCCTGCGCCGAACGGCGCGCATCCTACACCGGCCTTTCCCTGACCGTACAGCAAGCAGAGAAAAACCGGACATTAGTCAGCGAAAGGCCATCTAAGTTCTTTACTTGTAGCTTGTCGCTTCGAACTTGTCGCTGCGTAGTCCATAATGCGCGCCGGTTTTTGGGGTAATGGTCATGAGTACAGAAGATCCGCGGTTTGCAGGCGTCGCCCGCTTGTATGGCATTGAAGGCCTGGAACGCTTGAAAGCGGCCCATGTGGCGATCGTCGGCGTCGGCGGCGTAGGTTCGTGGGCGGCGGAAGCCATGGCCCGGTGCGGGGTGGGCGAGATTTCGCTGTTTGACCTGGACGACGTGTGCGTCAGCAACAGCAACCGCCAGTTGCACGCGCTGGACAGCACCGTGGGCAAGCCCAAGGTCGAGGTGATGGCCGAGCGCCTGCGTGGTATCAACCCGGATTGCAGCGTGCATGCGGTGGCCGACTTCGTGACCCGCGACACCATGGCCGAGTACATCACGCCCGACATCGACTGCGTGATTGACTGCATCGACGCGGTGAACGCCAAGGCCGCGCTGATTGCCTGGTGCAAGCGCCGCAAGATCCAGATCATCACCACCGGCGGCGCTGGTGGGCAGATTGACCCGACGCTGATCCAGGTCTGCGACTTGAACCGCACCTTCAATGACCCGTTGGCGTCGAAAGTGCGCTCCACTTTGCGTCGCGACTACGGTTTCTCACGCACCGTGACCCGCCACTACAGCGTGCCGTGCGTGTTTTCCACCGAACAACTGCGCTATCCCAAGCCGGACGGCAGCATTTGTTTGCAGAAGAGTTTTGTCGGGGATGGCGTGAAGCTGGACTGCGCGGGCGGGTTTGGTGCGGTGATGATGGTGACGGCCACCTTTGGCATGGTCGCGGCGACCAAGGCGGTGGACAAGATTGTGGCCGGGGTGCGCAGGCCATCCGAGCGGATCAAACCCGCCTAGATCTCACTGCTGAACATAGATCCAAATGTGGAAGCGGGCTTGCTCGCGAATGCGGTGGTTCAGTCAATGATGTATCTACTGACACTGCGCTTTCGCGAGCAAACCCGCTCCCACATTTAGTTTTGTGCAAGGCTTAATGCCCGCATACGCTGCAGCACAGCATTCAGGCCATTGCTGCGCGATGGGGAGAGCTGCCGGGAAAGCCCCAACTGTGCAAACCAGTCAGGCAAGTCCACCGCCTGCAACTCTGCCGCCGACAACCCATTGACCCGCGCCAGCAGCAACGCCACCAACCCACGAATCATCCGTGCATCGCTGCTCGCAACAAACTGCCAGTGGCCATCCTCCAAACGCCCCACCAGCCACACCAGGCTTTCACAGCCCTGCACCAGATTGGCGTCGACCTTGTCCTCATCCGCCATTGGCGGCAGCCGCTCGCCCCATTGCATCAGCATCCGCGCGCGCTGCTCCCAACTGCCGACGGCCTGGAATGCTTCAAGTGCGGCAACGGCCTCTACCGGCAAGCTCATCGCAGCATATCCAAGGCCTGGTCCAGCGCTTCGAAGAAGCGTTCCAGGTCATCGGAATCGTTATACAGCGCCAGGGACACGCGAATGGCTCCCGACAGGTGCATCGCCTTGAGCAGGGGCATCGCGCAGTGATGGCCGGCGCGCACGGCAATGCCTTGCTCGGTGAGCAAGTGCGCAAGGTCGGCGTTATGCACGCCCTCTACGACAAAACTCACCAGCGCGACCTGCGGTGAACCGAGTACGCGCACGCCATTGCGCGCGTTGAGCCCGCGCAACAAATAGTCATGCAGCGCCGCTTCGTGGGCGACGACGGCCTGTGGGTCCAGCGAACTCAGGTAATCCAGGCTGGCACCCAGGCCAATCACGCTGGCAATCGGCGGTGTACCGGCCTCGAAACCCAGCGGTGCCGGGCGAAAGCTGGCGCTGTGGTAGTCGGCCTGCTGCACCATCTCGCCGCCAAACTGCCAGTGGCGCAGGTGGTGCAGGGCTTCATTGCGACCAAACAGCACGCCAACGCCATCCGGGCCATACAGCTTGTGGCTGGAAAACACATAGAAATCGCAGCCCAGCGCCTGCACATCGTGGCGGCCGTGGACGATGCCTTGGGCGCCGTCGACCACGGTCAAGGCGCCGTGTGGCCGGGCGAGCGCCAACAAAGCCTCCAGCGGCTGCCAGGCGCCAAGCACGTTGGACAGCTGGCTCACCGCCAGCAGGCGCGTGCGTGGGCCGATCAGCTCGGCTGCGGCGGGCAGGTCGATCACGCCGTCATCGTCCAGCGGCAACACCACCAGCGTGGCGGCGCGACGTTTGGCCAGTTGCTGCCAGGGCAGCAGGTTGGCGTGGTGTTCCAGGGCGCTGATGACAATCTCATCGCCCGCATTGAATAAGTGCTCAAGGCCATAGGCCAGGAGGTTCAGCGCAGAAGTCGCGCCGTGGGTGAACACGATCTGCCCACTGTCGCCTGCGTTCAACCACTGCGCGACCTTGCTGCGACTGTCTTCGAACGCCTGGGTCGCATGGGCACCTGGCAAATGCTGGGCACGGTGCACATTGGCTGCGCCGTTGGCGTAGTAATGGCTGATGGCATCCAACAGGGCCTGGGGCTTTTGCGTGGTGGCGGCGTTGTCCAGGTAGGTCTGGTCTTGCCGTTGCAGGGTGGCGATGGCTGGGAAATCGGCGCGCCAGGGGGAGGGCACTAGCATGGTGTTCAAGACTCGTATAAGCGAGCCCCAAGGTCGGGGCCCGCTAGTGGCATCGAGTGGCTGCTTAGTTGTGAGCGTGCAGCGCTTCGTTCAGTTCGATGGCCGATTTGTGGGTTTTGCACTCCACGGCACCGGTCTCGGAGTTGCGGCGGAACAGCAGGTCCGGCTGGCCAGCCAGTTCACGGGCCTTGACCACTTTGACCAGTTGGTTTTGCTCGTCCAGCAGTGCGACCTTGGTGCCAGCGGTGACATACAGGCCCGATTCGACGGTGTTGCGGTCGCCCAGCGGGATACCGATACCGGCGTTGGCGCCGATCAGGCAGCCTTCGCCGACCTTGATCACGATGTTGCCGCCGCCCGACAGGGTGCCCATGGTGGAGCAACCGCCGCCCAGGTCCGAACCCTTGCCGACGAAGACGCCAGCCGATACACGGCCTTCGATCATGCCCGGGCCTTCAGTGCCGGCGTTGAAGTTGACGAAACCTTCGTGCATCACGGTAGTGCCTTCGCCCACGTAGGCACCCAGGCGGATACGCGCGGCGTCAGCAATACGCACACCGCTCGGCACAACGTAGTCGGTCATTTTCGGGAACTTGTCCACCGAGAACACTTCCAGCAACTCGCCACGCAGGCGCGCTTCGAGCTGGCGCTCGGCCAGTTCGTTGATGTCGATCGCGCCCTGGCTTGTCCAGGCCACGTTCGGCAACTGCGGGAACACACCGGCCAGGCTCAGGCCGTGTGGCTTGACCAGGCGATGGGACAGCAGGTGCAGCTTGAGGTAGGCCTCGGGGGTGGAGGTCAGCGCGGCGTCTTCGGCCAACAGGGTGGCGACCAGCGGGGTGTGGCTTTCAGCCAGGCGGCTCAGCAGCGCGGCTTGGGCGGCGTCGACACCTTTGAGCGCGTCAGCCAGTTGCAGGGCCTGGGTGACGGTGAACGTGATCGCCTGGTTGCCTTCGGTGTAACCGAGGATCGGTGCGATGGCGGCGACAATTTCAGCCGATGGGTTGAGCAACGGTTGTGCGTAAAACACTTCCAGCCAAGCACCTTGGCGGTTCTGAGTGCCGACGCCGAAGCCCAGGCTGAACAGGGAATTGGACATGCTGTTACCTCTACAAAAATGGAAAAGGCTGGCCTACTTGAGGGCCGCCGAATAACTATCTGGCTTGAAGCCAATCAGGGTTCTGTCACCGAGATCGAGCACTGGGCGCTTGATCATCGAAGGTTGTGCGAGCATCAATTCAATGGCTTTCGACTGATCGAGATCGGCTTTGCGTTCGTCTTCGAGTTTGCGAAAGGTGGTGCCCGCACGGTTCAAAACCACCTGCCAACCGTGCTCGTTGCACCATTGGGTCAAGTGTTCGCGGTCGATACCGGCCGTTTTGTAGTCGTGGAACTCATAGCTGACGCCGTGCTCATCGAGCCAGGTGCGCGCCTTTTTCATGGTGTCGCAGGCTTTGATGCCGAAAAGGTGCAACGTTTTGCTTGAAGCGGTCAAGGAATTGCCCCCCTTTGGACCAAGTGAAAATTAAAGGTCATGGATTATGCCACGACCAGCGGGCCGGTGCCCCTCGTCATGCTGGCGTGCGACTTATGTGCCAATGCCGGCCGGCAGCATGGGCGGTAACATAGCCGGGTAATATGGCACTTCAACGGTGAGTTGTTGCCTGATGTGTGTCGTTGCAAGTCGATTGTCCGGGAACCCCGCTTTATGCAAACCGCCTACACCGTTCTTATCCTGCTGATGCTGGTCAGCGTTTCACGCCTTGTCGGGCGCGTCATCCCGTTACCGTTACCCCTGGTGCAGATCGCCGCTGGCGCCTTGCTGGCCTGGCCCACGCTGGGACTGCATGTGGCGCTGGACCCGGAGCTGTTCCTGTTTCTGTTCCTGCCGCCATTGTTGTTCTCCGATGGTTGGCGCATGCCCAAGCGTGAGTTGTGGCGGCTGCGTGGGCCGATCCTGACGCTGGCGGTGGGGCTGGTGCTGTTCACAGTGGTCGGTGCGGGCTACTTCATCCATTGGATCTTGCCTACGATACCGTTGCCGGTGGCCTTCGCTCTGGCGGCCGTGTTGTCGCCGACGGATGCTGTGGCGGTGTCGGCCATTGCCCAAAACCGTCTCCCCACACCGCTGATGCATATGCTCCAGGGCGAAGCCTTGATGAACGATGCTTCGGGCCTGGTAACGTTCAAGTTCGCCCTGGCGGCGGCGTTGACGGGGGTGTTTTCCCTGGCGGACGCGAGCCTGACCTTTGTCCTGGTGGCCGTGGGTGGCCTGGCGGTCGGCGTGGCCCTGAGCTGGTTGGTCGGCCGTTTGCGCGCCTGGATGATTGCCCGCGGCTGGGATGATCCAGCGACCCACGTGGTGTTCATGTTGTTGCTGCCGTTTGCCGCCTATGTGCTGGCCGAGCGCTTGGGCGCCTCGGGCATTTTGTCGGCGGTGGCGGCTGGCATGATGCAAAGCTGGCTCGACCTACTGCCGCGCCAGACCAGCACGCGCTTGCTTAACCGCAGCGTGTGGTCGCTGTTGGAATTTGCCTTCAACGGTCTGATCTTCTTGCTGCTGGGCCTGCAACTGCCGGACATCATCAAGGCGGTGGTCAGCCATGAGCCGACGCTGTGGCCGGCGCTGTTTTATCGCTGCCTGGATGTGATTGCGATCTTTCTGGTTTTGGTGGTGCTGCGTTTTATCTGGGTGCAGAGCATCTGGCGGCTGTCCGGCCTGTTACGCAGGATTCGCGGCAAAAGCGAGCTGACGCTGGTGCCGACCGCCCGTTCCTGCTGGCTGTTGACCGTTGGCGGTGTGCGCGGGGCGGTGACCTTGGCCGGTGTGATGTCGGTGCCTTTGCTGCTGGCGCCGGGCCAGGACTTTCCCGAACGCGACCTGCTGATCTTCATTGCTGCCGGGGTGATTTTGCTGTCGCTGATTGCAGCGTGTATCGCTTTGCCGCTGTTGTTGCGTGGCATCGAAAAAAGTCCCGATGAAAAACGCCACAAGGAAGTGCGTGAAGCCTGGAAGAAGACTGCCGTCGCGGCAATCCACGCCCTTGAAGCGGAGGAGCCCGCTGAAGCCGAAACCCAGGACGCCGCTCAGGCCGCACTCGCTACCGAACTCAAGGCCCGCCTGATGTCGGAATATCGCCATCAGTTGGAAGTGTTCAACGATTCTGCTGAAGCCCAGGCGTTGGCGCAGCAGATGGACCTGCTTGAGCGCAAGCTACGACTGAAGGCGCTAAGGGCGCAGCGATTGGAGTTGTATAGCCTGAGCCGTCATCACCAGATTGGTGATGACGTGTTGCGGGAGGTGTTGGCGGATCTGGATATGAGTGAGGCGAATTTGGGGCATGTCAAATGAATGATTACTCTGCCAGCCCTGTCCTAGGGTAAGCATTGCTTGCCCAGGCTTTATCTCCCTCGCTGAGCGAATGAGATTCCGATTGCGCCCAAGACCCGTCCGTCACCTCCGGGCCGATGTGGTAGTGCATGATCGAATCCCCATCGTAAGGAAGGAGCGAGTAGGCGTCGCTACGCGGGAGGGGGAGGATATTGCTGCGCACACTGTCTTCACTCAGGCCTTGCCGGCCGTAATAGGCGTAAGTGTGGGGGACGTTCCATGGAATGTTGGAATCCGGGTGCTGATGGGCGTGGTGAGCGCCCAGCATATGCCCGAACTCATGAATTACGGTCTTTTCGAAGTCTGGGTCCGTAGGGTCAGCAGGTAGATGCATAGTCGGCTCCCCGGGAAGAGTATCCCTCGCGTTCGTACCCAAATCAGAGCCGGCAGGTTGACTCAGTGGGCGGTACGAAATCCGCACATCGCCTTCCTCTCCCGATACAAACTCGAACTTGAGATTGATATGCGGCAGCCATTGGTTGGCGGCGTTCTTCACGGCCTGTACCCAAGGCCCATTCATGTCGTAGCCGTACAGCGCGATTTTAATCGTGCTGTTCTGTGGCCAATACGTGCCGGGTTCTCCAACGTTACGTCGCGTTCTTGAGCGACTGGCGCCTGGTGCTTCTTCGTTGGGAAGGGGGGAATGAAGAAAAGGAGAGCTGTTTGCAATGATCATCGTTTTTTCCTGCAGTGAATAAGGACGAAGGTCACTCCTTATTCACCCAAACTGCAGGAACGTTCCACTGTAACCGCTTGCGGATATTTCAGCGCGAAGGCCCGTGTGCTACAGCGTGCAAACGGGCCTCGTTGATTAGCGTCGACGGGTGATGAATGCCTTGATCCGTTCGGCTGCCTCGACACATTCCGCCAGCGGCGCGACCAGCGCCATACGCACGCGTCCGGCGCCGGGGTTGGTGCCGTCCACTTCACGGGACAGGTAGGAACCTGGCACCACGGTTACGTGTTCTTCCACGAACAGATCGCGGCAGAACGCGGCATCGTCGCCGTTCACATTCGGCCACAGATAGAAGCCGCCATCCGGGCTCTGCACATCCAGCACCGGCTTGAGGACCGCCAGCACCGCATCGAATTTCTCACGGTACAGGTCACGGTTGGCCTGCACGTGGGCTTCATCCTGCCAGGCCGCGATACTGGCCAGCTGGGTTTGCACCGGCATCGCGCAGCCGTGGTAGGTGCGGTACAGCAGGAAGGCCTTGAGGATCTCGGCGTCGCCGGCCACGAACCCGGAACGCAGGCCCGGCAGGTTGGAGCGCTTGGACAGGCTGTGGAACACCACGCAACGCTTGAAGTCCTGGCGACCCAGTTCGACGCAGGCGCTGAGTAGGCCGGGTGGCGGGGTTTGTTCATCGAAGTAGAGTTCGCTGTAGCACTCGTCGGCGGCGATGACGAAGTCGTATTCGTCGGCCAGGGCGATGAGTTTTTTCAGGGTGTCGACCGGGATCAATGCGCCGGTCGGGTTGCCGGGGGAGCACAGGAACAGGATCTGGCAGCGTTTCCAGATGTCCGGCGACACCGCGTCGAAATCCGGGTTGAAGCCATTGGCGTCCAGGCATGGCAGGTAGTGTGGCTTGGCCCCGGCCAGGAACGCTGCGCCCTCGTAGATCTGGTAGAACGGGTTCGGGCTGACTACCAGCGCGTCATCACCGCGATTGACCACGGTCTGGGTGAAGGCGAACAGCGCTTCACGGGTGCCGTTCACCGGCAGGATATTGCGCGCCGGGTCGAGCCAGCCCTTGGGCACGTTGAAGCGGCGCTCGCACCAGGCGCCGATGGCCTCGCGTAGGGCTGGAATGCCCAACGTGGTCGGGTACACCGCCATCTGGTCGAGGTTATTGCTCAGCGCTTCAGCCACGAACGCGGGCGATGTGTGCTTGGGTTCGCCGATGGACAGTGCAATCGGGCGCTTGTCCGGGTTTGGCGTGACGCTGCCCAGCAAGGCGCGCAATTTCTCGAACGGGTAGGGCTGCAGTTGGTTCAGGGCGTTGTTCATGTAAGCCTCTATGACGGGGTGTACACAGGCCGTGTAGGAGCTGGCTTGCCAGCGATGGCATCGCGTCGGTGTACCTGATACACCAAGGTGTTCGCATCGCCGGCAAGCCGGCTCCTACAAAGGGCGTGTTTACAAAGTTAAAAATTCATATGGTCAGGCGTGTCAGCTCGACGCCGGGTTCCTGGGTGACGCTTAGTTGTTGGACGATGGCTTCCTGCAGGCGCAGGCACAGTTCCGGGTCGGACAGCGGCTGGTTGTCGGCATCGGTAATAAAGAACACGTCTTCCACGCGCTCGCCGAGGGTCGCAATCTTGGCGTTCTGCAACGACAGGTCGAACTCCAGGAAAATCCCGCCGATGCGTGCCAGCAGGCCCGGACGATCCGGAGCGCTGAGTTCCAGCACCGTCACCGGGCGCTGGGCGTCATTGGAAATGGTCACCTGTGGCGCAAACGCAAAGTGTTTGAGTTGGCGCGGTACCCGGCGCTGGATGATGGTCGGGTAGTCGTCAGGGTTGCGCAGGGCCTCGGTCAGGCCTTCGCGGATCTTTTTCACCCGCACCGGGTTGTCGCCGATCGAGTCGCCGTCGGTGTCGAGCACAATATAGGTGTCGAGGGTGAACTGGCTGCTGGAGGTGATGACCCGGGCGTCATGGATGTTCAGGTTGAGCTGGTCCATGGCGGCCACGGTCACGGCGAAGAAATCGTGCTGGTCGGGGGCGTAGATGAAGATCTGCGTGCCGCCTTCGAATTCGCGCTGGGTGGTTTCCTTTATCAGCACCAGCGGGCCGCCATCGGCAGGCTGTTGCAGGATCGCGTCACTGTGCCAGGCCACGTCGCCGGCGGTGTGGCGCAGGAAATAATCGTCGCCCAGTTGCGACCACAGTTGCTCGACATCGTCCGGGTCGTTGCCGCCGCGCACCAGGATGTCCAGAGCGGCGCTCTGGGTGCGGCGGATCTGCTCTTCGCGGTCCACCGGGTTTTCCAGGCCACGACGCAACGCACGCTTGGTCTCGGTGTAGAGCTGGCGCAGCAGGCTGGCACGCCAGGAGTTCCACAGCGTCGGGTTGGTGGCGTTGATGTCGGAGACGGTCAGCACGTACAGGTAATCGAGGCGGGTTTCATCGCCGACGATCTGCGCAAAGTCGTGGATCACCTGCGGGTCGGACAAGTCCTTGCGCTGGGCAGTGGTCGACATCACCAAGTGGTTCTGCACCAGCCAGACGATCAGCCGGCTGTCCCAGAGGGGCAGCTGGTGGCGCTGGCAGAAGGCCTCGGCATCCACTGCGCCGATCTCGGAATGGTCACCATGCCGACCCTTGCCGATGTCGTGGTACAGACCGGCCAGGTAAATCAGCTCGGGCTTGGGCAACTTGGCCATCAACTTGCTGGCCAGCGGGAATTTCTCCGACACCTGGGTGTACTGCAGCTTACGCAGATGCTTGATCAGGTTCAGGGTGTGGGCATCCACGGTATAGATGTGGAACAGGTCGTGCTGCATCTGCCCGACAATAAAGCCGAACTCCGGCAAGTAACGCCCGAGAATGCCGTAGCGGTTCATGCGCCGCAGGTTGCGGTGAATACCGATCTTGCACTTGAACAGCTCGATAAACAGGCTGGTGTTGCGGATGTCGTTACGAAAATCGTCGTCGATCAGGTGACGGTTTTCTCGCAGCAGGCGGATGGTGTCGGCGCGCACGCCCTTGATTTCCGGCTGCTGGGCCATCAGCACGAAGATTTCCAGCATGGCGAACGGCGTGCGACGGAACACATTGTCGTTGCGCGCCTCGATGTAGCCATCATGCAGCTGGAAGCGCGAGTTGATCGGCTGCGGCGGCGCTTCATCCTCGGGGGCCAGGATCACTTCTTCGAAGTGCTGGATGATCAGGTCGCTGAGCTGGGCAATGCTCATGACGACCCGGTAATACTGCTGCATGAAGCTTTCGATGCTGGTCTTCGCGTCCTCGCCTTCAAAACCCAGCAGGGTGGCGATGGAGCGCTGGTGGTCGAACAACAGCCGGTCTTCGGAGCGCCCGGCGAGCATGTGCAGGGCGTAGCGTACCTTCCAGAGGAATTCCTGGGACGAGGCCAGCAGAGCGTTTTCGCTCTCGACCAGGAAGCCTTCGCCCGCCAGGGCGCGCAGGTTCAGGGTGCCGTATTGGCGACGAGCCACCCACAAAATCGTCTGGATATCCCGCAGCCCGCCCGGCGAGCCTTTGACGTTGGGTTCCAGGTTGTATTCGGTGTCGTTGTACTTGTGGTGCCGGGCCTTTTGCTCGGCACGCTTGGCCAGGAAGAAGTCCTTGCTTGGCCACATGTGCGCGGTGCTGGTGACGTCGAGCATGCGTTGGCGCAAGCGCTCTGGGCCAGCGATGGTGCGGCTTTCCATCAGGTTGGTGATCACGGTGAGGTCGGCGCGGGCCTCTTCGGCGCATTCGTCTACCGAACGCACGCTTTGGCCGACTTCCAGGCCGATGTCCCACAACAGGGTCAGAAATCGCTCGATGGAATCGCGAAAGATCTCATGGTCGGCGCTGTCCAGCAGGATAAGCAGGTCGATGTCGGAGTAGGGGTGCAATTCGCCACGCCCGTAGCCGCCGACCGCCACCAGGGCGATGTCGGCGTCTTCGCTCCAACTGAACTGTTCCCAGGCCTTTTGCAGGATGTTATCGACAAACCAGGCGCGGTCCTCGATCAGCCGGCGAATGTCCCGACCGCTGCGAAAGCGCTCGTCGAGCACCTCGCGGGCCTGGCGGATAGCTTTCTTGAACGCGGCGATAGGGCTCGCCTTCAGGGCCAGTTCGGCCTGGAACTGGCCACGGTCGAAGAGTTCGGGATCCACCTGGGGCATCGATCGGCTTTCCTTTCTATCTAACAGTCAGTCACAACACAGTGGGGGAAAACCTGGGTGATCCTTACGCAGAAACGCGGGGGATCGTGTCGTCCGCACGCAGCGTGAAGATCTCGTAGCCGGTTTCGGTGACCAGCAGGGTGTGCTCCCACTGGGCCGATAGCTTGCGATCCTTGGTGATCGCGGTCCAGCCGTCGCCCAGCACTTTGGTATCGGCCTTGCCCTGGTTGATCATCGGCTCAATGGTGAAAGTCATGCCGGCCTTCAGTTCCATGCCGGTGCCGGCACGGCCGTAATGCAGGATCTGCGGCTCTTCGTGGAAGACGGTGCCGATGCCGTGGCCGCAGAATTCGCGCACCACCGAAAAGCCGTTCTTTTCGGCGTGCTTCTGGATCACTTCACCGATGTCGCCGAGGCGGCAGCCAGGCTTGACGATTTCGATGGCCTTGTACATGCATTCCTGGGTCACCTGGGACAGGCGCTCGGCCCAGACCGGCACGTTGCCGACGTGGAACATGCGGCTGGTATCGCCGAAGTAGCGGTCCTTGATCACGGTGACGTCGATGTTCAGGGTGTCGCCGTCCTTCAACGGCTTGTCACCCGGAATCCCGTGGCAGACCACGTGGTTGACCGAAGTGCAGATCGACTTGGGGAAGCCCTTGTAGTTCAGCGGCGCAGGAATGGCGCCCTGCACGTTGACAATATAGTCATGGCAGATCTGGTTGAGGGTTTCGGTAGTGACGCCGGGCTTGACGTGTTCGGCGATCATTTCCAGCACGTCGGCAGCCAGTTTGCCGGCGATGCGCATGCCAGCGATGTCTTCGGCGGTTTTCAAGCTAACGGTCATACAGGCTCTCTCTAGCGCGACGCGCTGAAATCAATACGGTTTACGGGCGTGCGACAAAAGGTTACAGAATTCGCACAAGCCACAAAAAACGCGATTCTAACAGACGATGGCGTCAAATCATGAGCCTCTGATGATCGCTTCTCTCTATAAGGTAGGGCTATCTCGGCTCTATTCAAGGGGTTACACGAAAGCGTCCGGCACCAAATGTGATTGCGTGTTCCGTTTTTGTCGATGCTGTGGTATAAAATGCGCCGCTTTCCGGGGATACCCCGCAAAGCTTAAATCCACACACGTGTCGACACGATGACCTGGGTGCCGGAGGCCTTGATGCCGCTGGTTGGTCATTGGGATACGTGGAGGCCAAACCCGACTTATTAAGGAACTATCATGTCCCAAGTCAACATGCGCGATATGCTGAAGGCCGGTGTGCACTTCGGTCACCAGACCCGTTACTGGAACCCGAAAATGGGTAAATACATTTTCGGCGCGCGTAACAAGATCCACATTATCAACCTTGAAAAAACCCTGCCAATGTTCAACGAAGCGCTGACTTTCGTAGAGCGCCTGGCCCAGGGCAAAAACAAGATTCTGTTCGTCGGCACCAAGCGTTCGGCTGGCAAGATCGTTGCTGAAGAAGCAGCACGTTGCGGTTCGCCGTACGTCGATCACCGCTGGTTGGGCGGCATGCTGACCAACTTCAAAACCATCCGTGCTTCCATCAAGCGTCTGCGTGACCTTGAAGTACAAGCCGAAGACGGTACTTTCGCCAAGCTGACCAAGAAAGAAGCGCTGATGCGCTCCCGTGACCTGGAAAAGCTCGATCGTTCCCTGGGTGGTATCAAGGACATGGGCGGTCTGCCTGACGCACTGTTCGTTATCGACGTTGATCACGAGCGCATCGCGATCACCGAAGCCAACAAGCTGGGCATCCCGGTTATCGGCGTAGTCGATACCAACAGCAGCCCGGAAGGCGTTGACTACATCATCCCAGGCAACGATGACGCAATCCGCGCTATCCAGCTGTACATGGGTTCGATGGCTGACGCTGTAATCCGTGGTCGCAACCACGTTGCTGGTGGTACCGAGCAGTTCGTTGAAGAAGCTCCGGTAGCTGCCGCTGAGTAATTAGCGCCCTGGCGTTGACTCAGTAAGCAAAAAGGGGGCTTGGCCCCCTTTTTGCCACCTCGAAAACCATTTGTCGGCAGCGCAGCTACATCATCTGTAACGTGCAGCGGCCTACAAGGGTAATTCGGGAAGAATTGATCGCCCGTTTGATCGGGTGGAATGGTTGAAAACCTATCCAAGAGGATTTTGAAATGGCAGAGATTACTGCAGCGTTGGTCAAAGAACTGCGTGAGCGTACCGGCGAAGGCATGATGGATTGCAAAAAGGCCTTGACCAAGGCCGGCGGCGACATCGAAAAAGCCATCGACGACATGCGTGCTTCCGGCGCCATCAAGGCTGCCAAGAAAGCCGGCAACGTCGCTGCTGAAGGCGCTATCGCTCTGGTTGAAGACGGTAAAGCCGCCGTTCTGCTGGAAGTGAACTCGCAGACCGACTTCCTTGCCCTGCAAGACGACTTCAAGGCATTCGTTGCTGCCAGCGTCAAGAAAGCATTCGACGAGAAGCTGACCACCGTTGAGCCTCTGATCGAAGCTCAAGAAGCGGATCGCCTGGTACTGGTCGGCAAGGTTGGCGAAAACGTCAACATCCGTCGCCTGACTCGCGTTGAAGGTGATGTTGTTGGTGGTTACCTGCACGGCAACAAGATCGGTGTAGCTGTTGTTCTGAAGGGCGGCGACGTTGAGCTGGCCAAAGACATCGCTATGCACGTTGCTGCAAGCAACCCTGAGTTCCTGCTGCCTTCGGAAGTTTCCGAAGAAGCAATCGAGCGCGAAAAAGCTGTGTTCCTGAGCCTGAACGCCGACAAGATCGCCGGCAAGCCAGAAAACATCGTTGAAAACATGATCAAAGGCCGTATCAGCAAGTTCCTGGCTGAAGCGAGCCTGGTTGAGCAGGCGTTCGTCAAGAACCCTGAAGTCAAGGTTGGCGAACTGGCCAAGAAAGCCGGTGCCGAAATCGTTTCCTTCACTTACTACAAAGTAGGCGAAGGCATCGAGAAGCCGGTCGACAACTTCGCTGAAGAAGTTGCTGCCCAGCTGGCTGCCGCCAAGCAATAAGACAGTTTTCAACTGTCGCCCGAAAGAGGCTGCCCGCTCACGCGCGCAGCCTCTTTTCAAATGGGAAGGTTGATTTTAATTGGCTTCCCCTCGGAACTGGCTTACAAAGCCGTGTTCCGATGGCGCTGTGACAGCGTCCAGCTAGAGTGAACGCAAGCCGTAAACGGCTCGCCAAGAATTTTTAAAAAATACGCCGCAGGAGAGATTCGCAATGGCTCAGCAGGGCAGTGGTTATCAGGCTCGCTATAAACGCATTCTACTCAAGCTTAGCGGCGAGGCCCTGATGGGCTCGGAAGAGTTCGGGATCGATCCCAAGGTGCTCGACCGCATGGCGCTGGAAGTCGGCCAACTGGTCGGTATCGGCGTACAGGTCGGCCTGGTGATCGGTGGCGGCAACCTGTTCCGCGGCGCCGCACTGAGTGCAGCCGGCATGGATCGGGTCACTGGCGACCACATGGGCATGCTGGCCACTGTGATGAACGCCCTGGCCATGCGCGACGCCCTGGAGCGCGCCAATATCTCGGCTATCGTGATGTCGGCTATTTCCATGGTCGGCGTGACCGATCACTATGACCGCCGCAAAGCCATGCGCCACCTGAACGCCAAGGAAGTGGTGATCTTCGCCGCTGGCACGGGTAACCCGTTCTTCACCACCGACTCCGCAGCCTGCCTGCGCGCCATCGAAATCGATGCTGACGTTGTGCTGAAGGCAACCAAGGTGGATGGTGTATACACTGCCGATCCATTCAAAGACCCGCATGCCGAGAAGTTCGATCATCTGACCTACGATGAAGTGCTGGATCGCAAGCTGGGCGTGATGGACCTGACGGCTATTTGCCTGTGCCGCGACCACAAGATGCCGCTGCGCGTATTTAACATGAACAAGCCCGGCGCCCTGCTGAATATCGTACACGGCGGCGCAGAAGGGACTCTGATCGAGGAAGGCCAACAATGATCAACGAAATCAAGAAAGACGCCCAGGCGCGTATGCAGAAATCCCTGGAATCTCTGAGCCACGCATTCGGCCAGATCCGTACCGGCAAGGCGCACCCAAGCATCCTGGGCAGCGTGATGGTGCCTTACTACGGTTCCGATACCCCGATCAGCAGCGTCGCCAATATCACTGTTAAAGACTCGCGCACCCTGCAAGTCGTCGCGTTTGAGCGCAACATGCTGGGTGCTGTCGACAAGGCCATCCAGAGCGCAGGTTTGAACCTCAACCCGACCAACCTGGGTGAGTTGCTGCTGATCTCCATGCCGGCCCTGACCGAAGAAACCCGCAAGGGCTTCACCAAGCAGGCGCGCAGCGCTGCCGAAGATGCTCGTGTTGCCGTGCGTAACATCCGTCGCGATGCCTTGGGTGACCTGAAGAAGCTGGTCAAGGACAAGGAAATCAGCGAAGACGAAGAGCGTCGTGCCACCGCCGACATCGACAAGCTGACCAAGGATGCCGAGGCCCAGATCACCAAGGCCACGGAAGAAAAAGAAAAGGACCTGATGGCCGTATAAGGGGTCAGGACGCCTTCATGGAAAAGACCAAGCAGACTGTACCCTCTGTGGTGCCGCGCCATGTCGCGATCATCATGGATGGGAATAATCGCTGGGCGAAGAAACGCTTTATGCCGGGTGTAGCCGGGCATAAAGCGGGTGTCGATGCGGTACGGGCTGTGATTGAGGTGTGTGCCGAGGCCAAGGTCGAAGTGTTGACCTTGTTCGCCTTCTCCAGCGAGAACTGGCAGCGGCCCGCCGAAGAAGTCAGTGCCCTGATGGACCTGTTCTTCAAGGCCTTGCGTCGTGAGGCCAAGCGCCTCAACGACAACAACATCAGCCTGCGCATCATTGGCGATCGCTCACGCTTTCATCCCGAACTGCAAGCCGCCATGCGCGAAGCCGAGGCCATTACGGCCGGGGCCAATCGATTTGTGCTGCAGATCGCTGCCAACTACGGTGGCCAGTGGGATATCGCCCAGGCTGCACAGCGTCTGGCGCGTGAAGTGCAGGCCGGTCATCTACGGCCCGACGACATCACTCCTGAACTGTTGCAAACCTGCCTGGTGACCGGCGACCTGCCGCTGCCGGACTTGTGCATCCGTACCGGTGGTGAGCACCGCATCAGCAATTTCTTGCTGTGGCAGCTGGCGTACACCGAGCTGTACTTCTCCGACCTGTTCTGGCCGGACTTCAAACACGATGCCATGCGCAATGCGCTGGCCGATTTCGCTTCCCGTCAGCGTCGCTTCGGTAAAACGAGCGAGCAGATCGAAGCTGGAGCCCGGGTTTAAATGCTTAAACAACGAATCATCACAGCACTGATCCTGTTGCCGATCGCCTTGTGTGGGTTTTTCCTGCTCGACGGTTCCGGCTTTGCGCTGTTTATCGGCCTGGTCGTCACCCTCGGCGCCTGGGAATGGGCGCGCCTGGCGGGTTTCAGTGCCCAGTTGCCACGTGTGGTGTATGCCGCTGTCGTGGCTGCCCTGGCGTTTCTCCTGTACATCCTGCCGGACATTGCGCCGTGGGTGTTGGGGGCGGCGGTGCTGTGGTGGGCGCTGGCAACGTTTCTGGTGTTGACCTATCCGCGCACCAGCAGCCAATGGTCCAGTGTTGCCTGCAAGCTGGTGATCGGTTTGTTGATCCTGCTACCGGCCTGGCAAGGGCTGGTGGAGATCAAGCGTTATCCACTGGGTAACTGGCTGATCCTGGCGGTCATGGTGCTGGTCTGGGGGGCTGATATTGGCGCCTACTTTTCCGGTCGGGCCTTCGG
Organism: Pseudomonas sp. AC112; assembly: GCF_979253545.1. NCBI lineage: Bacteria > Pseudomonadati > Pseudomonadota > Gammaproteobacteria > Pseudomonadales > Pseudomonadaceae > Pseudomonas > Pseudomonas sp. AC112. Next base: position 828,234 of record NZ_CEEDCM010000001.1, on the reverse strand, counting down.
CAAGCGCAAGCTGGCGCCGGCGGTCAGTCCGGGCAAGAGCTGGGAAGGCGTCTATGGCGGGCTGGCGTTGACGTTGGTGATCGCACTGGTTGTCGGTATCGTGCGTGGCTGGGCGGCGAAGGAGATTTTCCTGGCGCTGTTGGCCACGGCCATCGTCGTGTTCATTTCGGTGGTGGGTGACCTCACTGAAAGCATGTTCAAGCGCCAGGCCGGGATCAAGGACAGCAGTAACTTGCTGCCGGGTCATGGCGGTGTGCTGGACCGCATCGACAGCTTGACCGCAGCCATCCCGATCTTCGCTGTCCTGCTGTGGATGACTGCTTCGTGAGCCGCCTGCAACAAGTGACCGTGCTAGGGGCAACCGGCTCGGTGGGGCTGAGTACCCTGGATGTGATTGCGCGTCATCCTGATCGCTACCAGGTCTTCGCACTCACCGGGTTTACCCGCCTGAGCGAACTGCTGGCCTTGTGCGTACGTCATGCGCCGCGTTTCGCGGTGGTGCCTGAGGCCGCTGCGGCGCGGGGTCTGCAGGATGATCTGCGGGCTGCCGGGCTTGCGACGCAAGTATTAGTAGGCGAAGAGGGGTTGTGCCAGGTTTCGGCCGATGCCGAGGTAGACACGGTAGTCGCAGCTATCGTTGGCGCTGCGGGTCTGCGTCCAACCCTGGCGGCCGTTGACGCTGGCAAGAAGATCCTGCTGGCCAACAAAGAAGCGCTGGTCATGTCCGGCGCGCTCTTCATGCAAGCGGTGCGCAAAAGCGGCGCCGTGCTGTTGCCCCTCGACAGTGAACACAACGCGATCTTCCAGTGCATGCCCGGCGACTATGCGCGCGGCTTGAGCCAGGTGGGCGTGCGTCGAATCCTGCTGACCGCCTCGGGTGGTCCGTTCCGGCAAACACCACTGGATGAGCTGGAGCACGTGTCGCCCGACCAGGCGTGCGCTCACCCGAACTGGTCCATGGGGCGCAAGATCTCCGTGGATTCGGCCAGCATGATGAACAAGGGCCTTGAGTTGATCGAGGCCTGCTGGCTGTTCGATGCACGCCCGGATCAGGTCGAGGTGGTGATTCACCCGCAAAGTGTGATTCATTCCCTGGTCGACTACGTGGACGGTTCGGTCCTGGCGCAGTTGGGCAACCCCGATATGCGCACGCCGATTGCCAATGCGCTGGCCTGGCCGGAGCGGATTGATTCCGGCGTGGCGCCCCTGGACCTGTTCGCCGTGGCCCGCCTGGACTTCGAGGCGCCGGACGAGCAGCGCTTTCCTTGCCTGCGCCTGGCGCGGCAAGCGGCCGAGGCGGGTAACAGCGCGCCGGCAATGCTGAATGCGGCAAACGAAGTGGCCGTGGCAGCGTTTCTCGAACGGCGCATCCGCTTTCCGCAGATCGCGAGTATCATCGAGGACGTCCTGGCACTTGAGCCAGTCGTGGCGGTGAACGATCTGGGGGCGGTATTCGAGGCCGATACCAAGGCTCGGGCCCTGGCGGAACAATGGTTGAACCGCAACGCGCGTTAGTCTGCAGGCGGGGTTGAGCCTTCAGGCACTGGATTGGAATGCGGAGAAATTAGATGAGTGCGCTTTACATGATTGTCGGCACCCTGGTTGCTCTGGGTGTGCTGGTTACCTTCCACGAATTCGGCCACTTCTGGGTGGCGCGTCGTTGCGGCGTCAAGGTATTGCGCTTCTCCGTCGGTTTCGGCATGCCGCTGGTGCGCTGGCACGACCGTCGTGGCACCGAGTTTGTGATTGCGGCCATCCCGCTGGGTGGCTACGTCAAGATGCTCGATGAGCGTGAAGGCGAAGTCCCGGCGGATCAGTTGGACCAGTCCTTCAATCGCAAGACCGTTCGTCAGCGTATCGCCATTGTTGCCGCCGGCCCGATCGCCAACTTCCTGTTGGCGATGGTGTTCTTCTGGGTCCTGGCCATGTTGGGCAGCCAGCAAGTGCGTCCGGTGATCGGCGCGGTCGAGTCGGACAGTATCGCCGCCAAGGCCGGGCTGGTTGCCGGGCAAGAAATTGTTTCCATTGATGGCGAACCCACCACCGGTTGGGGCGCGGTCAATTTGCAGTTGGTGCGTCGCCTGGGTGAAAGCGGCATCGTCAATGTCGTGGTGCGCGAGCAGGATTCCACCACCGAGACCCCGCGTGAACTGGCCCTCGACCATTGGCTCAAGGGCGCTGACGAGCCTGATCCGATCAAGTCCCTGGGCATACGTCCATGGCGTCCGGCCCTGCCACCGGTGCTTGCCGAGCTGGATCCGAAAGGTCCGGCCCAGGCCGCGGGCCTCAAGACCGGCGATCGCCTGTTGGCCCTCGATGGTCAGCCACTGGGTGACTGGCAGCAGGTGGTCGATCTGGTTCGTGTACGGCCTGATACCAAAATTGTGCTGAAAGTTGAGCGTGACGGTGCTCAAATCGACGTCCCTGTGACCCTGTCGGTTCGTGGGGAAGCCAAGGCGGCCGGGGGTTACCTGGGTGCCGGGGTCAAAGGTGCCGACTGGCCGCCATCGATGGTGCGCGAGGTGAGCTACGGGCCGTTGGCGGCGATTGGCGAGGGTGCGAAACGCACTTGGACCATGAGTGTACTGACCCTCGAATCCCTCAAGAAAATGTTGTTCGGCGAGCTCTCGGTAAAAAACTTGAGTGGACCGATAACCATTGCTAAAGTGGCGGGCGCTTCTGCCCAGTCGGGCGTCGCGGATTTCCTGAATTTCCTGGCTTATCTGAGTATTAGCCTGGGTGTTCTGAATTTGCTGCCCATTCCAGTATTGGATGGGGGGCATCTGTTGTTTTATCTGGTCGAGTGGGCGCGTGGTCGTCCCTTGTCGGATCGGGTGCAGGGTTGGGGGATACAGATCGGTATCAGTTTGGTGGTCGGGGTGATGTTATTAGCCTTGGTCAACGATCTGGGTCGACTGTAACGCTTCGCTGAATTGCGAATCTGCCGCATTTTGCGGCAGTTTGTTTATTGCCAGTTGGAATAAGAAAGGACTTCATGAAACGTCTGCTGCTAACTGCGGTTCTCACCGTATTGATGATCGCCGAAGTTCACGCCGAGTCCTTCACCATCTCCGATATTCGCGTCAACGGCCTCCAGCGGGTTTCCGCAGGTAGCGTCTTTGGTGCTTTGCCGTTGAACGTTGGGGAACAGGCTGATGACCGTCGCCTGGTGGAATCCACTCGTGCGCTGTTCAAAACCGGGTTCTTTCAAGACATCCAACTGGGTCGCGAAGGTAACGTCCTGGTCATCACCGTGGTCGAGCGACCTTCCGTCGCCAGTATCGAGATCGAAGGCAACAAGGCGATCTCTACTGAAGACCTGATGAAAGGTCTGAAACAATCCGGCCTGGCCGAAGGCGAGATCTTCCAGCGCGCCACCCTCGAAGGTGTGCGTAACGAGCTGCAACGCCAGTACGTTGCCCAGGGTCGTTATTCTGCGACCGTGGAAACGGAAGTGGTCCCGCAGCCGCGTAACCGTGTCGGCCTCAAGGTCAACATCAACGAAGGCACCGTGGCGGCGATTCAGCACATCAACGTGGTGGGCAATACCAAGTTCGCTGATGACGACCTGATCGACCTGTTCGAACTCAAGACCACCAACTGGCTGTCGTTCTTCAAGAACGATGACAAGTACGCCCGTGAAAAACTCTCCGGTGACTTGGAGCGCCTGCGTTCCTACTACCTGGACCGTGGCTACATCAACATGGATATCGCTTCGACCCAGGTGTCCATCACCCCGGACAAGAAGCACGTCTACATCACCGTCAACGTCAACGAAGGCGAGAAGTACAAGGTTCGTGACGTAAAACTGAGCGGCGACCTTAAAGTACCTGAAGACCAGGTCAAGGCGCTGTTGCTGGTGCAGAAAGACCAGGTGTTCTCGCGCAAGCTGATGACCACCACTTCCGAACTGATCACCCGCCGCCTGGGTAACGAAGGCTACACCTTCGCCAACGTCAATGGCGTACCGACGCCGCACGATGATGACCACACCGTGGACATCACCTTTGTCGTCGACCCGGGCAAGCGTGCCTACGTGAACCGTATCAACTTCCGCGGCAACACCAAGTCTGCGGACGAAGTGCTGCGTCGTGAAATGCGCCAGATGGAAGGTGGCTGGGCGTCGACCTACCTGATCGACCAGTCCAAGACCCGTCTCGAGCGCCTGGGTTTCTTCAAGGAAGTCAACGTCGAAACCCCAGCTGTACCGGGTGTGGATGACCAGGTTGACGTGAACTACGCCGTTGAAGAACAAGCATCGGGTTCCATCACCGCCAGTGTCGGCTTCGCACAGAGCGCCGGTCTGATCCTCGGTGGTTCGATCACCCAGAACAACTTCCTGGGTACCGGTAACCGTGTGTCCATCGGCCTGACGCGAAGCGAATACCAGAGCCGATACAACTTCGGTTACACCGACCCCTACTGGACTGCTGACGGTGTGAGCCTGGGCTACAACGCCTTCTACCGCACCACCGACTACAAAGACCTCGACGTTGACGTTGCAAGCTATGCGATCGACAGCCTCGGTGCCGGTGTCAACGTTGGTTACCCGATCAGCGAGACCTCGCGCCTGACCTTCGGCCTGACTGCGCAACAGGATGAAATCAAGACCGGTGTATACACCGTGGACGAAATCTTTGACTTCACCCGTCGTGAAGGCGACAAGTTCCTGAACTTCAAGGCGTCTGCCGGCTGGTCCGAGTCGACCCTGAACAAAGGTGTACTGGCTACCCGTGGTCATTCCCAGAGCTTGACCCTGGAAACCACCACGCCGGGCAGTGACCTGTCGTTCTTCAAGCTCGACTACCGTGGCCAGTTGTTCACGCCGTTGAGCGACAACTACACCATGCGCCTGCACACCGAATTGGGCTATGGCGATGGTTATGGTTCCACCAATGGTCTACCGTTCTACGAGAACTACTACGCGGGTGGCTTCAACTCCGTACGTGGCTTCAAGGACAGCACCTTGGGCCCACGTGGTACGCCAAGCCGTGGTGTGGGTGTAACCGGTAACCAGGGTACTGTGGCTGACTCTGACAATGACCCGCTGCCGTTCGGTGGTAACGTGTTGATCCAGGGTGGTGCGGAGATCCTGTTCCCGCTGCCGTTTGTGAAAGATCAGCGTTCCCTGCGTACGTCGGTATTCTGGGACGTGGGTAACGTGTTCGACTCCAAGTGCGAGCAGATCCGTAACCCGAGCGGCGTGAAGTCCGACACACAGTGCAACGACGTGAGCCTCAGTAACCTGGCAAGCTCCGTGGGTGTGGGTGTGACCTGGGTGACTGCGCTTGGCCCATTGAGCTTTGCTCTGGCCATGCCGATCAAGAAACCGGATAACGCTGAAACCCAGATTTTCCAATTCTCCCTCGGCCAGACGTTCTAAGCGTCTGTCCCAAGATAACGACAACGGATTCTGTAGGAGTACATCGTGCGTAAGTTGACTCAATTGGTTCTGCTGGCAACCGTGCTGGTAGCGACCCCGGCCTTCGCCGAAATGAAAATCGCCGTGCTGAACTATCAGATGGCCCTGCTGGAATCCGATGCGGCCAAGAAGTACGCCGTGGACGCCGAGAAGAAGTTCGGTCCGCAACTGACCAAGCTCAAGACCCTGGAAAGCAGCGCCAAGGGCATCCAGGACCGCCTGGTAGCCGGTGGCGACAAGATGCAGCAAGGCGAGCGCGAGCGTCTGGAGCTTGAATTCAAGCAAAAGGCCCGTGACTACCAGTTCCAGTCCAAGGAGCTGAACGAAGCCAAGGCTGTTGCTGATCGTGAAATGCTGAAACAGCTGAAGCCGAAACTCGACAGCGCTGTGGAAGAAGTCATCAAGAAAGGTGCCTTTGACCTGGTGTTTGAACGTGGCGCTGTAATCGACGTCAAGCCTCAATACGACATCACCCGCCAGGTGATCGAGCGCATGAACCAGCTGAAGTAAGCCATGACCGCGACTATCAGGCTCGGCGAGTTGGCCGAGTTCCTGGGGGCCACTTTGCGTGGCTCCCCGGAGAAAGAAATTACTGGGCTAGCCACCTTGCAGGAGGCTGGCCCAGCTCAGTTGAGCTTCCTCGCAAACCCCCAATACCGTAAATACCTGGTCGACAGCCAAGCCGCAGCCGTGTTGCTGAAAGCTGCTGACGCCGAAGGGTTTGCCGGGGATGCGCTGGTGGTGCCTGACCCCTACCTGGCTTATGCGCGGGTGTCGCACCTGTTCGATCCCAAGCCCAAGGCCGCCTGCGGTATTCATCCGTCTGCGGTGATCGCCGATGATGCCCAGGTTGACCCTGCGGCCAGCATCGGCGCCTTTGCGGTGATCGAGAGCGGTGCACGCATTGGGGCGGGTGTCACCGTGGGTGCCCATTGCTTTATCGGCGCGCGCTGTGAGATTGGCGCAGACGGTTGGCTGGCGCCGCGCGTGACCCTGTACCACGATGTGCGTATCGGTGAGCGCGTCGTCATCCAGTCGGGTGCCGTGATCGGCGGTGAAGGTTTTGGCTTTGCCAATGCCAAAGGCATCTGGAACAAGATTGCCCAGGTCGGCGGCGTATTGATCGGCGACGATGTGGAAATTGGCGTGAACACTGCTGTCGATCGCGGGGCCCTGGCCGATACCGTGATCGGTAACGGTGTGAAGCTCGACAACCAGATCCAGATCGCCCACAACGTACAGATTGGCGATCACACCGCCATGGCGGCGTGCGTGGGTATCTCCGGCAGCACCAAGATCGGCAAGCACTGCATGCTCGCCGGTGGCGTTGGGCTGGTGGGGCATATCGAAATTTGCGACAACGTTTTCATCACCGGCATGACCATGGTCACCCACTCGATTACCGAGCCCGGGGCCTATTCTTCCGGTACCGCCATGCAGCCTGCGGCTGAATGGCGCAAGAGTGCAGCACGGTTGAGGCAGCTCGACGACATGGCTCGACGCCTCAAACAGCTGGAAAAGCGTGTTGGGGACGTGACCCCTGGCGGTAATGCTTCATCAGAAGGCTGATACCATTTCCATATCAAGTGTGCACAGCCGCTAGACTGCCTCCTTGATTTGCTAGCGGGGCGTGCTTTTAGTTCGCCCGCCCCCAATCTTTATTACAGGCTTCCCCCCGAAATGATGGACATCAACGAGATTCGCGAATACCTGCCTCACCGTTACCCGTTCCTGTTGGTGGACCGTGTAGTGGACCTCAACGTCGAGGAAAAGCGCATTCGTGCCTACAAGAATGTCAGCATCAACGAACCGTTCTTCAACGGTCACTTTCCCGCGCATCCAATCATGCCGGGCGTGTTGATCATCGAAGCGATGGCCCAGGCTGCCGGTATCCTTGGTTTCAAAATGCTCGACCTCAAGCCTGCCGACGGCACGCTTTACTATTTCGTGGGCTCCGACAAGTTGCGTTTCCGCAACCCGGTTACCCCGGGTGACCAGCTGATCCTGGAAGCCAAGTTCATCAGCTGCAAGCGCCAGATCTGGAAGTTCGAATGCCAGGCCTCGGTGGACGGCAAGCCGGTGTGCTCCGCCGAGATCATCTGTGCGGAACGCAAACTATGAGTTTGATTGACCCTCGCGCAATCATCGATCCGTCGGCCGTTCTGGCCGCCGACGTTGAGGTCGGCCCCTGGTCGATCATCGGCGCAGGTGTGGAAATCGGCGAGGGGACTGTCATCGGGCCGCACGTGATCCTCAAAGGTCCGACCCGCATTGGCAAACACAATCGCATCTACCAGTTCTCCTCGGTAGGCGAAGACACCCCGGACATGAAGTACAAGGGTGAAGAGACACGCCTGGTAATCGGTGATCACAACATCATCCGTGAAGGCGTGACCATTCACCGTGGCACTGTGCAGGACCGGGCCGAGACTACGCTGGGTGATCACAACCTGGTCATGGCCTATGCCCATATCGGTCACGACAGCATCATTGGCAACCACTGCATCTTGGTCAACAACACCGCGTTGGCGGGCCATGTGCACGTTGACGATTGGGCGATCCTGTCCGGGTTCACCCTGGTGCATCAGTACTGCCATATCGGCGCCCACAGCTTTTCCGGCATGGGTACCGCGATCGGCAAGGACGTTCCGGCGTTCGTTACGGTATTCGGCAACCCGGCCGAAGCCCGCAGCATGAACTTCGAAGGCATGCGCCGTCGCGGGTTCAGCGAAGACGCGATCCACGCCCTGCGCCGTGCCTACAAGGTGGTTTATCGTCAAGGGCTCACGGTCGACCAGGCGTTGACTCAACTGGCCGAGCCGGCAGCGCTGTTCCCGGAAGTCGCGGTGTTCCGCGACTCGATCCAGGCGTCGACTCGCGGCATCACCCGCTAATCATGGCTAATCTGCGTATCGCGCTGGTGGCCGGGGAAGCTTCCGGCGACATTTTGGGCGCAGGCCTTATGCGGGCCCTCAAGGCCCAGCACCCGGCAGTGGAATTCATCGGTGTCGGCGGCCCGCTGATGCAGGCTGAAGGGCTCACCTCCTACTTCCCCATGGAGCGTCTGTCGGTCATGGGGTTGGTCGAGGTGCTGGGTCGCCTGCGCGAGCTGTTGGCCCGTCGCAAGCTGCTGATCCAGACCCTGATCGAAGAAAAGCCCGATGTATTCATCGGTATCGACGCGCCGGACTTCACCCTCAATATCGAACTCAAATTGCGCCAGGCCGGCATCAAGACCGTGCACTACGTCAGCCCGTCCGTCTGGGCGTGGCGGCAGAAGCGCGTGCTCAAGATCCGCGAGGGCTGCGACCTGATGCTGACCTTGCTGCCGTTCGAGGCCAGGTTCTACGAAGAAAAGGGCGTGCCGGTGCGGTTTGTCGGGCATACCCTGGCCGACGCGATTCCCCTGCAGGCTGATCGCGCGGCCGCGCGTGCCGAGCTGGGCTTGCCCGACGGCCCGCTGGTCGCGCTGATGCCTGGCAGCCGTGGTGGCGAAGTGGGGCGACTGGCCTCGGTGTTTTTCGATGCTGCCGAACGCCTGCTGGCCTTGAAGCCGGGCATACGTTTCGTGCTGCCTTGCGCCAGCCCGCAACGTCGCGCGCAGATTGAAACACTGCTGGAAGGTCGCAACCTGCCGTTGACCTTGCTCGATGGCCAATCACACCTGGCCTTGGCCGCCTGTGATGCGGTGCTGATCGCCTCCGGTACGGCCACCCTGGAGGCCTTGCTGTACAAGCGCCCGATGGTGGTGGCCTACCGCCTGGCGCCGCTGACCTTCTGGATCCTCAAGCGCATGGTCAAAAGCCCTTACATCTCCCTGCCCAACCTGCTGGCCCAGCGCATGTTGGTGCCGGAGTTGTTGCAGGACGATGCAACGCCCGAGGCCCTGGCGCAAACTCTACTACCCTTGATCGACGGCGGCGAAGAACAGACCCGTGGCTTCGACGACATCCACCGCACCCTGCGTCGTGATGCGTCGAACCAGGCAGCCGACGCCGTATTGACCCTGATCGGCAAGCAACAGGAAGCCTTATGACGACGCAGATGGGCCTGGATTTCAGCCTGGTTGCCGAAGCCCACGAACTGGTGGCCGGTGTTGACGAAGTCGGGCGCGGGCCTTTGTGCGGCGCCGTGGTCACGGCGGCAGTGATCCTCGATCCAAACCGTCCGATCCTCGGCCTCAACGACTCGAAGAAACTCACCGAAGCGCGCCGCGAAAAGCTCTACGACGAGATCTGTGAAAAAGCCCTGAGCTGGCACATCGCCCGGGCTGAAGTTGAAGAAATCGACCAGCTGAACATTTTGCACGCCACCATGCTGGCCATGCAGCGTGCAGTCGAGGGGCTGCACATCACCCCGAAAATGGCGATGATCGACGGTAACCGCTGCCCCAAGCTGGCCATGCCTTCCGAGGCGGTGGTCAAGGGTGATAGCAAGGTGCCTGCCATCGCCGCCGCGTCAATCCTGGCCAAAGTCAGTCGTGACCGGGAAATGGCAGCGTTCGAATTAATCTACCCCGGCTACGGCATCGGCGGTCATAAAGGCTACCCGACGCCCGTTCATCTGGAAGCCCTGGCTCGCCTTGGCCCGACGCCGATCCACCGCCGCTCGTTCGCCCCAGTACGCCAGGCTTACGAGCTGCGCGAGAGCTTCAGCGAGGTTTAGTCGCAAGGCTGATGTTTTTGCCAAGGCCCGGTACAATCCGGGCCTTGTTGTCTCCACGTTTCTAGACAGGATCACTATGCCGGCTTCATTCGTTCACCTACGCCTGCACACTGAATACTCCCTGGTCGACGGCCTGGTACGGATCAAACCGCTGGTCAAAACCCTGGTGGGCATGAACATGCCTGCGGTAGCGGTTACCGATCAGAACAACATGTGTTCCCTGGTCAAGTTCTACAAGAACGCCATGGGTGCCGGTATTAAGCCGATCTGCGGCGCCGACCTGTGGCTGTCCAACAAAGACCCGGATAACCCCCTGAGCCGCATCAGCCTGCTGGCGATGAACGGCGTGGGTTATCGCAACCTCACCGAATTGATTTCCCGTGGCTTTATCGACGGCCAGCGTAATGGCTCGATCATCATCGAGCGCGAATGGGTCGCCGAGGCCAGCGAAGGCCTGATCATGCTGTCGGCCGCCAAAGAGGGCGAGATCGGTATCGCGCTGCTGGGTGGCAACCCTCAAGAAGCTGAAGTACTGGCCAAGGAGTGGATGCAGGTCTTCCCCGATCGTTTCTACCTGGAAGTCCAGCGTACCAACCGCCCCAACGATGAAGAACATCTGCACGCCGCCGTGGCCCTGGCCGATAAACTGGGCGCGCCGCTGGTGGCGACCAACGATGTGCGCTTCATCAAGAAGGAAGATTTCGAAGCCCACGAAACCCGCGTGTGCATCGGCGAAGGCCGGGCCCTGGATGACCCGCGTCGCTCGAAGAACTACAGCGAAGAGCAGTACCTCAAAAGCGCCGACGAGATGGCCGAGTTGTTCAGCGACCTGCCCGAGGCCCTGGAAAACTCCGTCGAGATTGCCAAGCGCTGCAATATCGAAGTGAAGCTGGGCAAGCACTTCCTGCCCAACTTCCCGATTCCCGATGGCATGACCATCGATGAATATTTTCGCAAGGTGTCCTTCGACGGGCTGGAAGAGCGCCTCAGCGTTCTGCTGCCCAAGGACACCACCGAGGATTACGAGGCCAAGCGTCAGGTCTACGTTGACCGGCTGAATTTCGAGCTGGATATCATCATCCAGATGGGCTTCCCCGGTTACTTCCTGATCGTGATGGACTTTATCCAGTGGGCCAAGAACAACGGCGTACCGGTAGGTCCGGGCCGGGGGTCAGGTGCTGGGTCGCTGGTTGCCTACGTGCAGAAGATCACCGACCTCGACCCGCTGGAATATGACCTGCTGTTCGAACGGTTCCTGAACCCGGAACGGGTTTCCATGCCCGACTTCGACGTCGACTTCTGCATGGATGGCCGTGACCGCGTGATCGAGTACGTGGCCGAGAAATACGGCCGCAACGCGGTAAGCCAGATCATCACCTTCGGTTCCATGGCCGCAAAGGCGGTAATCCGCGACGTGGCGCGCGTGCAGGGCAAGTCCTACGGCCTGGCGGACCGTCTGTCGAAGATGATCCCGTTTGAAGTCGGCATGACCCTGGAAAAAGCCTACGAGCAGGAAGAAATCCTGCGCGACTTCATCAAGGTCGATGAAGAGGCCGCCGAAATCTGGGACATGGCGCGCAAGCTCGAAGGCGTTGTGCGTAACGTCGGTAAACACGCCGGTGGCGTGGTTATCGCCCCCACCAAGCTCACTGACTTTTCGCCGATCTATTGCGACGAAGAAGGCGATGGCCTGGTAACCCAGTTCGACAAGGATGACGTGGAGGCGGCCGGCCTGGTGAAGTTCGACTTCCTCGGCCTGCGGACCCTGACGATCATCGACTGGGCGCTCAAGACCATCAACCGCGACCGCGCCAAGGTCGGCGAGGAACCGCTGGATATCGCCTTCATCCCGCTGGATGACAAGCCGACCTACACCCTGCTGCAAAAAGCCGAAACCACGGCGGTGTTCCAGCTTGAGTCGCGCGGTATGAAAGAGCTGATCAAAAAGCTCAAGCCCGACTGCCTGGAAGACTTGATCGCATTGGTGGCCCTGTTCCGTCCAGGCCCGCTGCAATCGGGCATGGTGGACGACTTCATCAACCGTAAGCACGGCCGTGCCGAACTGGCCTACCCGCACTCGGACTACCAATACGAAGGCCTCAAGCCCGTGTTGGCACCGACTTACGGCATCATCCTGTATCAGGAACAGGTGATGCAGATCGCCCAGGTGATGGCCGGTTACACCCTGGGTGGCGCGGACATGCTGCGTCGAGCCATGGGTAAGAAAAAACCCGAGGAAATGGCCAAGCAGCGCGGCGGTTTCATTGAGGGCTGCGCGACCAACAATATCGACGCGGACCTCGCGGGTAACATCTTCGACCTGGTAGAGAAATTCGCCGGTTACGGCTTCAACAAATCCCACTCCGCCGCGTACGGCCTGGTGTCGTACCAGACCGCCTGGCTGAAAGCCCACTACCCGGCGCCGTTCATGGCTGCGGTACTGTCGGCGGATATGCACAACACCGACAAGGTCGTGACCTTGATCGAAGAAGTGCGCACCATGAAGCTGCGCCTCGATGCGCCGGACGTGAACGCGTCGGAGTTCAAGTTCACGGTGAACGACGAAGGCCGCATCATCTATGGCCTGGGCGCGATCAAGGGCGTCGGCGAAGGCCCGGTGGAAGCCATCACCGAAGCGCGCCTGGACGGGCCATTCAAGGACCTGTTCGACTTCTGCGCACGGGTGGACCTCAAGCGCATCAACAAACGGACACTCGACGGCCTCATCCGCAGCGGTGCACTCGACCGTCTCGGCCCGTATTTCCATGATGAGCCCAAGGCCTACCAGGCCAATATCGACCGCAACCGCGCGGTATTGCTCACCGCCATGGAAGAAGCGATCAAAGCTGCCGAGCAGACCGCCCGCACCCATGACAGCGGCCATGCCGACCTGTTTGGCGGCTTGTTCGTCGAAGAAGACGCAGACGTCTACGGCAACCATCGCAAGGCCAAGGAACTGACGCTCAAGGAACGCCTCAAGGGCGAGAAAGACACCTTGGGCCTGTACCTCACCGGTCACCCGATTGACGAATACGAAGGTGAGATCCGCCGGTTCGCCCGTCAGCGCATTATCGACCTGAAGCCAGCGCGGGATACGCAGACGGTCGCCGGCATGATCATCGCCCTGCGGGTGATGAAGAATAAAAAGGGCGACAAGATGGGCTTCATCACCCTCGACGACCGGTCGGGTCGTATCGAGGCGTCGCTGTTTGCCGATGCGTTCCATTCCGCGCAGTCGCTGTTGCAGACCGACGCGATGGTGGTGGTGGAAGGGGAGGTCAGCAACGATGACTTCTCCGGCGGCCTGCGCCTGCGGATCAAGCGGGTGATGAGCATGGAAGATGCGCGCACCAATTTGGCCGAAAGCTTGCGCTTGAAGGTGAAAACCGAAGCGCTCAAGGGCGATCAGCTACGCTGGTTGGGCGACCTGCTCAAACGCCACCGCGGCGCGTGCCCGGTGACCATGGAGTACACCGGCAATGACGCCAAGGCCATGTTGCAGTTTGGCGAGACCTGGCGAATTGATCCCGCAGATGGCTTGATTCAAGCTTTGCGTGACCAGTTCGGGCGAGACAACGTCTTCCTCCAATACCGTTGACGGTCAGAGATGTCTGATCTCGACTAAACATTTAATCTCGACCTAAACGCGCCTCTCCCTTAAGGTAGGGCGCGAATAGACAACCGGCTGGCCAGGCACGCCCTGGCCGTCGACCCAAGACGGACGCTTATGAACCCGAATTTTCTTGATTTCGAACAGCCGATCGCTGACCTGCAAGCCAAGATTGAAGAACTGCGCCTGGTCGGCAATGACAATTCGCTGAACATCGGCGATGAGATCGCTCGCCTGCAAGACAAGAGCAGCACGCTCACCGAAGACATCTTCGGCAAGCTGACCAGCTGGCAGATTGCGCGCCTGGCCCGCCACCCGCGCCGTCCCTATACCCTGGACTACATTCAGCACATCTTCACCGAGTTCGACGAACTGCATGGCGACCGCCACTTCTCCGACGACGCGGCCATCGTGGGCGGTATCGCTCGCCTGGACGACCAGCCGGTGATGGTGATCGGTCACCAGAAAGGCCGTGAAGTGCGCGAGAAAGTCCGCCGCAACTTCGGCATGCCGCGCCCGGAAGGCTACCGTAAGGCTTGCCGACTGATGGAAATGGCCGAGCGCTTCAAGATGCCAATCCTGACCTTCATCGACACCCCGGGCGCCTACCCAGGTATCGACGCAGAAGAGCGCAACCAGAGCGAGGCTATCGCCTGGAACCTGCGCGTCATGTCCCGCCTGAAAACCCCGATCATCGCCACTGTGATTGGTGAAGGTGGTTCCGGTGGTGCGCTGGCCATCGGCGTCTGCGACCAGTTGAACATGCTGCAATACTCAACCTACGCGGTGATCTCGCCGGAAGGTTGTGCCTCGATCCTATGGAAAACCGCCGAAAAGGCACCAGACGCTGCCGAAGCGATGGGTATCACCGCTGATCGCCTCAAAGGCCTGGGTATCGTGGACAAAGTGATCGCCGAGCCTTTGGGCGGCGCCCACCGTGACCCGGCTGCTGCGGCGGCGACTATCCGCGCCGAGCTGGGCTCGCAACTGGCAATGCTCAAGAAGCTGGATAACGAAGCACTGCTGGCCCGTCGTTATGAGCGCCTGATGAGCTACGGTCTCTAAGAGCGACCTAGTACTAAAATGTGGGAGCGGGCTTGCTCGCGAATACGGATTGTCAGTCACTGAACGGGTGTCTGATACACCGCTTTCGCGAGCAAGCCCGCTCCCACATTTGATTTGTGTAGGCTGGTTTATCTCATTCCAGATTATTGGCGGTACATTTGTTATGACGTCCAGCTTATCCGCCAAGCTCTTGCTAACCCTGGCCCCCTGGCGCAATGCCCCGGCCTGGCACATCGCATTCTCCGGTGGCCTGGATTCCACCGTCTTGCTGCACCTCCTGGCCGACCTGGCCAACACCGAAACCCTGCCACCCCTCAGCGCTGTCCATGTCCACCATGGCCTGCAAGCTGCCGCCGACGCGTGGCCTGCTCACTGCCAGTCGATCTGCGACGCCCTCGGCGTGCCGTTGCGCGTGATGCGTGTGCAGGTACAACCTGGCGCCAGCCTTGAACGCGCTGCCCGTGACGCGCGTTACCAGGCATTCACAGAGGTGACCGGGGCAGGGCAGGTGTTGCTGACGGGCCAGCATCGCGATGATCAAGCGGAAACCTTGTTATTCCGCCTATTGCGCGGGGCGGGTGTGCGCGGGCTGGCGGCGATCCCGGCGCAGCGTCCTTTGGCGGGTGGCTACCTGGTACGACCGTTGCTCGATGTACCCCGCGAAGCATTGGAGGCGTATGCCCACGAGCATCAACTCAAATGGATTGAGGATCCTTCCAACGCCGATCCGCGGTTCTCCCGTAATTACCTGCGTCATCGCGTTTTTCCTGCGTTGACAGCGCGCTGGCCCCAGGCTGTTGCCAACCTGGGCCGCACCGCCGAGCACCTGAGTGAGGCACAGGGGTTGTTGGATGAGTTGGCACAGTTGGACCTGCGTGCTGCCGGCCAGCCTTCGCCATTTCCCTGGTTGCACCTGCCATCCTTGGCGCTTGCGCCGCTGTGCGAACTGTCCGACGCCCGCCAACGCAATGCCCTGCGCCATTGGCTGACGCCACTGACCCGCTTGCCCGACAGTGGCCACTGGGCCGGTTGGCACTCCCTGCGTGACGCCAAGGGCGATGCACAGCCCCTATGGCGCCTGGCCGATGGCGAGGTGCACCGGTGTGGCCAGCGCATCTGGTGGCTGCCGACTACAGGATCGGAATTTTCCGACGCAGCGGTGAGCTGGCCCGATCCGCAAAACCCACTAGAGTTACCCGGCAATGGTCAGTTGAAACTGATTGGCGAGGCGCCCGAAGGTCCGCTGCAGATCCGCTACCGCCAGGGCGGCGAAATCATCGAAGTACCAGGTCGCGGTCGGCGTGACTTGAAGCGCCTGCTTAACGAAAGTGGCTTGCCAGGCTTCGTCCGTGGCAGATTGCCGCTGCTGTACCAAGGCCAGCAATTGCTGGGTGCGCCCAGCCTCGCGGGACTCTGGCGTGCACCGAGTGATGACTGGCATTTACATTGGATGCCACAGACCTGCGATCAAGGTTTGAGCTGATAGAGCCTTTCCGGTAGACTACGCTCCCTTCTTGATACAACTTCTGTGGATTCGACTGAATCGCAGCAGTTGCCGATTACCAAGCAGTCTTTGCTGGGCGATTCCAAAAAATGTGTAGCGATCAACGTACCGGTGCTTCATTGCTGGTCTGTCACCACGCGGCGGTTTTTTTGAAAGGTGCACTGTGATTAATGCAGGTGATCGGGGGCTTCGGCCTTCCTTCGCTTTCCCCGGCGGCTCGGACCGCTTTAACGCAGACTTCTAGGGTTTTTCATGACGCGCTACATATTCGTCACGGGCGGTGTTGTTTCTTCATTGGGGAAAGGCATTGCCTCCGCTTCATTGGCGGCCATCCTGGAGGCGCGGGGACTTAAGGTCACCATGCTCAAGCTGGACCCGTACATCAACGTTGACCCGGGCACCATGAGCCCGTTCCAGCACGGTGAAGTGTTCGTCACCCACGACGGCGCCGAGACTGACCTGGACCTGGGCCACTACGAGCGGTTTATCCGCACGACCATGACCCAGAACAACAACTTCACCACCGGCCGTGTCTACGAGCACGTGCTGCGCAAGGAGCGTCGTGGTGACTACCTGGGTGCAACCATCCAGGTGATCCCGCACATTACCGACGAAATCAAGCGCCGCATCATCAAGGGTGCCGGCGATGCCGACGTGGCCATGGTCGAAATCGGTGGCACGGTGGGTGACATCGAGTCCCAACCGTTCCTCGAAGCCATCCGCCAGCTGCGTTTCGAAGTCGGCGCCAAGCGCGCGATGCTGATGCACCTGACCCTGGTGCCGTACATCGCCACCGCCGGCGAGACCAAAACCAAGCCTACCCAGCACTCGGTCAAGGAACTGCGTTCCATCGGCCTGCAGCCGGACGTGCTGGTTTGCCGCTCCGATCACCCGATCGACATTTCCTCGCGTCGCAAGATCGCGCAATTCACCAACGTTGAAGAACGTGCGGTAATCGCGCTGGAAGACGCCGACACCATCTACAAGATCCCGGGCATCCTGCACTCGCAAGGCCTGGACGATTTTGTGGTCGAGCGTTTCGGCCTGCAATGCAATGGCGCGGACCTGTCCGAGTGGGAAGCCGTGGTGGACGCCAAGCTCAACCCTGAGCACGAAGTCACCATCGCCATGGTCGGCAAGTACATGGAACTGCTGGACGCGTACAAGTCGCTGATCGAAGCGATGAGCCACGCCGGTATCAGCAACCGTACCAAGGTCAACCTGCGCTACATCGACTCCGAAGACATCGAGAACCAGGGCACCGCGCTGCTCGAAGGTGTGGACGCGATCCTCGTCCCAGGCGGTTTCGGCCTGCGTGGCGTGGAAGGCAAGATCACGGCCGTTCAGTACGCCCGTGAAAACAAGGTTCCGTACCTGGGCATCTGCCTGGGCATGCAAGTGGCCGTTATCGAGTTCGCCCGTAACGTGCTGGGCTGGAAAGACGCCAACTCCACCGAGTTCGACAGCAAGAGCGGTCACCCGGTCGTCGGCCTGATCACCGAGTGGGAAGATGCCACCGGTGCCGTCGAAACCCGTACCGAAGCCTCCGACCTGGGCGGCACCATGCGCCTCGGTGCGCAGGATTGCCTGCTGGAGCCGGGCTCGCTGGTTCACGATTGCTACGGCAAGGACGTGATCGTCGAGCGTCACCGTCACCGCTACGAAGTGAACAACAACCTGCTGCCGCAGATCAAAGAGGCCGGCCTGAAAATTTCCGGTCGCTCCGGTGACGGCGCGTTGGTTGAAGTGGTCGAGGCACCGGATCATCCGTGGTTCGTGGCGTGCCAGTTCCACCCTGAGTTCACCTCGACGCCGCGCGACGGTCACCCGTTGTTCAGCGGTTTCGTCAAAGCTGCACTGACGCAACATCAGAAGAAGGCGTAAACCTGATGGCCCAGAAGATCATTCGCGTAGGCGACATCGAGATTGCCAACGACAAGCCCATGGTGCTGTTCGGCGGCATGAATGTGCTGGAAAGCCGTGACATGGCGATGCAGGTCTGTGAAGAGTACGTCAAGGTCACCGAGAAACTCGGTATTCCCTACGTGTTCAAGGCCAGCTTCGACAAGGCCAACCGTTCGTCCGTGACCTCCTATCGCGGCCCAGGCCTTGAAGAAGGCATGCGGATCTTCCAGGACATCAAGCAAGCCTTCGGCGTGCCGATCATCACCGACGTCCACGAGCCTGAACAGGCCGCCGTGGTCGCCGAGGTGTGCGACATCATCCAGTTGCCGGCCTTCCTGTCGCGCCAGACCGACCTGGTGGTCGCGATGGCCAAGACCGGCGCTGTGATCAATATCAAGAAA
The DNA here is from genome assembly GCF_979253545.1 of Pseudomonas sp. AC112. Classification (NCBI taxonomy): domain Bacteria; kingdom Pseudomonadati; phylum Pseudomonadota; class Gammaproteobacteria; order Pseudomonadales; family Pseudomonadaceae; genus Pseudomonas; species Pseudomonas sp. AC112. The sequence goes on along the minus strand of NZ_CEEDCM010000001.1, from coordinate 809,662 downwards.
GCCCAGTTCCTCGCGCCCCAGGAAATGAAACACATCCTGAACAAGTGCGTGGAAGCGGGTAACGACCAGTTGATCCTCTGCGAGCGTGGTTCGAGCTTCGGCTACAACAACCTCGTGGTGGATATGCTCGGTTTCGGCATCATGAAACAGTTCGAATACCCGGTGTTCTTCGACGTGACTCACGCGCTGCAAATGCCCGGTGGTCGCGCCGATTCCGCGGGTGGGCGCCGTGCCCAGGTGCTGGACCTGGCCAAGGCGGGCATCAGCCAGTCCCTGGCGGGCCTGTTCCTGGAAGCCCATCCGGACCCGGACAACGCCAAGTGCGATGGCCCATGCGCCCTGCGCCTGGACAAGCTGGAGCCATTCCTGGCCCAACTCAAGCAGTTGGATGAACTGGTCAAGCGTTTCCCTGCCGTCGAAACCGCGTAAGATCACGATCCCTGTGTAGGAGCCGGCTTGCCGGCGATGGCGTCAGGTGCATCGCCGCAAGGCATACGGCCCATCGCCGGCAAGCCGGCTCCTACAATGTGCACCACAAGTTAAATCGAGCGGTATAGAGCGTTTTCGTCAACTTTGGAGTGTTTACAACAATGGCAAAAATCGTCGACATCAAAGGTCGTGAAGTTCTCGACTCCCGTGGCAACCCCACCGTCGAAGCCGACGTGCTTCTCGATAACGGCATCATCGGCAGCGCCTGCGCGCCGTCCGGTGCTTCCACCGGTTCGCGCGAAGCGCTGGAACTGCGTGATGGCGACAAGAGCCGTTACCTGGGCAAGGGTGTACTCAAGGCTGTAGCCAACATCAACGGCCCGATTCGTGACCTGTTGCTGGGCAAGGACCCGCTGGACCAGAAAGCCCTGGACCACGCGATGATCAAGCTCGACGGCACCGAAAACAAAGGCAGCCTGGGCGCCAACGCCATCCTCGCCGTGTCCCTGGCAGCCGCCAAGGCCGCTGCTCAGGACCAGGACCTGCCGCTGTACGCTCACATTGCCAACCTCAACGGTACCCCAGGTGTCTACTCGATGCCGGTGCCGATGATGAACATCATCAACGGTGGCGAACACGCCGATAACAACGTCGACATCCAGGAATTCATGGTGCAGCCGGTTGGCGCCAAGTCCTTCTCCGAAGGCCTGCGCATGGGCACCGAGATTTTCCATCACCTCAAGGCTGTGCTGAAGGCCCGTGGCCTGAGCACTGCGGTGGGTGACGAAGGTGGTTTCGCACCGAACCTGGCGTCCAACGAAGATGCACTGAAAGTGATCTCCGAAGCCGTCGCCAACGCTGGCTACAAGCTGGGCACCGACGTGACCCTGGCCCTGGACTGCGCGGCCAGCGAGTTCTACGAGGACGGTAAATACAACCTGTCCGGCGAAGGCCAAGTGTTCAACTCCGAAGGTTTCGCGGAATACCTGAAGGGCCTGACCCAGCGCTACCCGATCATCTCGATCGAAGACGGCCTGGACGAGTCCGACTGGGACGGCTGGAAAATCCTCACCGACAAGATCGGCGAGAAGATCCAACTGGTGGGCGACGACTTGTTCGTGACCAACACCAAGATCCTGAAAGAAGGCATCGATAAAAAGATCGCCAACTCGATCCTGATCAAGTTCAACCAGATCGGCACCCTGACCGAAACCCTGGAAGCCATCCAGATGGCCAAGGCTGCGGGCTACACGGCCGTGATCTCGCACCGCTCCGGCGAAACCGAAGATTCGACCATTGCCGACCTGGCCGTGGGCACCTCGGCAGGCCAGATCAAGACCGGTTCCCTGTGCCGTTCCGACCGCGTTTCCAAGTACAACCAATTGCTGCGTATCGAAGAGCAACTGGCTGGCAAGGCCAAGTACAACGGTCGCGGCGAGTTTCGCGGCTGATCGCTACATGGTAAAAATGGTAAAAGGTCGGCGGATTGCGTCGGAAAACTCACGACAGTGTGTAATTCGACGCTAATCTGATGGCTATCAAGCACAAGCCTGGTTTTTCCAGGCTTCGTGCTATCAGTTGCTGCAAAAGTTTTGCATGGCGGTCTTTTTTCACTGGATACCCGATATTCGATGCGCAGTCCCAATTGGTTGTTCCTCGTCTTGCTCTTGTTGCTGGCTGGCCTGCAGTACCGCCTATGGGTGGGTAATGGCAGCTTTGCGCAGGTAAAAGACCTGACCCAGCAAATTGCCGACCAGCACGCCGAAAACGAACGCCTGCTGGAACGCAATCGCGTCCTCGATGCCGAGGTGCTTGAGCTGAAAAAAGGCACGGAGACCGTTGAAGAGCGGGCCCGTCATGAACTGGGCATGGTCAAGGAGGGCGAAACCCTCTACCAGTTGGCCCAATGAGTGACCGTTTGCCGGCCTTCTGGGCCGTGATTCCTGCCGCGGGCGTCGGTGCCCGTATGGCTGCGGACCGTCCCAAGCAATATTTGCAACTGGGCGGGCGCACAATTCTCGAACACAGCCTTGGCTGTTTTCTCGACCATCCGAACCTCAAGGGGCTGGTGGTCAGTCTCGCGACGGATGATCCTTATTGGCCGACCCTGGCCTGTGCTGCAGACCCGCGTATCCAGCGTGCGGACGGCGGTTCGGAGCGCTCGGGCTCGGTGCTCAATGCCTTGCTGCAACTCAATGCCCTGGGCGCCAGTGATGACGACTGGGTATTGGTGCACGACGCTGCGCGTCCCAACCTGAGCCGTGACGATCTCGACAAACTCTTGGCTGAACTGGCCGATGACCCGATCGGTGGCCTATTGGCCGTGCCGGCCCGCGACACGCTAAAGCGCGCCGACAAGCACGGTCGCATTGTGGAAACCGTCGACCGCAGCCTGATCTGGCAGGCCTACACGCCGCAGATGTTCCGCCTGGGTGCTTTGCACCGTGCCTTGGCCGACAGCCTGGTGGCGGATGCTGTCATCACCGATGAAGCGTCAGCCATGGAATGGTCCGGCCAGGCGCCGCGCCTGATCGAAGGGCGCTCGGACAATATCAAGGTGACCCGGCCGGAAGATCTGGAGTGGTTGCGGCTGCGGTGGGCGAATCGCGGGTAGGCAGTTAAACCGCGTCGGTTTCATCGCAGGCAAGTCAGCTCCCACATTGACCGCGTTTACCCTGTAGGAACGCAGTCAATGTGGGAGCTGGCTTGCCTGCGAAGAGGCCGGCACAAACAGCCAATAATCACTGGCTGTACTCCGGCCGCCCAGCCAAACCCTCCTTCAAGAAATCCACTAACTTCCTGACCTTCGGCGACAAATGCCGCTGCTGCGGATACAGCGCCCACACCGCCGTGTTCGGTGGTTGATGCGCCTCCAGCAACGACACCAGCGCACCACTGTGCAGATGCTCCAGCACGTAATAGTCCGGCAGCTGGCATAACCCGACGCCTTGCAATGCTGCATCCAGCACCGCCTGCCCACTGTTGCAGCGCCAGTTTCCCTGCACACGTTGGGAAAATTCCCGCCCGTCCTGGGCGAGTTGCCAGATATCCGAGCTGCCGATCAGGCAGTTATGCCGACTTAATTCCGACAAGCTATGTGGCCGCCCATACCGCGCCAAGTAGGACGGCGACGCGCACAGGTACATGCGCCTCGGCGCCAGTCGGCTGGCAACCATGCGCGAGTCTTGCAAGCGCCCCAGGCGAATGGCCAGGTCGAGGCCTTCGTGCACCAGGTCCAGTTGGCGGTTGCTCAACTCGATATCCACCCGCAACTGCGGGTACAACCCCATGAACCGTGTGACCAGCGGCACGATGAAACGCTCGCCGTACGCCACCGCGCAGGTCATGCGCAACATGCCCTTGGGCTCGCTGGCGAGATCGCCCACCGCACGCAGGGCCTCTTCGCGACCATCCTGCAGGCGTTGGCAGTGTTGCAGGAAGGTCTGGCCCGCTTCGGTCAGGGTCACCTTGCGCGTACTGCGATACAGCAATCGCGTTTGCAGGCGTTCTTCCAGGCGTGCGACCTGCCGGCTGATGTGTGACGAAGACACCCCCAACCGTTCCGCTGCTGCGGTGAATTGGCTGCATTCGGCCACTGCGACAAACTCATCGATGCCTTCCCAGCGGTTTTCCAGCATGGTGATTGTCCCTGTACAGCAATAAAGTTTTGCTTTGGCCTGGATTATTAATCAGATAGCTATGTTTTACACTCTGCGTCTCAGTTTTTAACTCCCTGGAGAAACCCGGATGATCAAGTCCCGCGCCGCCGTAGCCTTCGAAGCCAAGAAGCCCCTGGAGATCGTCGAAGTGGATGTGGCCATGCCCAAGGCGGGCGAAGTGCTGTTGCGCGTCGTCGCGTCCGGCGTGTGCCATACCGACGCCTACACCCTGTCGGGCGCGGACCCGGAAGGTATCTTCCCGTCGATCCTCGGTCACGAAGGCGGTGCGGTGGTTGAAGCGATCGGCGAAGGCGTGACGTCGGTGGCTGTCGGCGACCATGTGATCCCGCTGTACACCCCTGAATGCGGCCAGTGCAAATTCTGCCTGTCGGGCAAGACCAACCTCTGCCAGGCTATTCGTTCTACCCAGGGCAAAGGCCTGATGCCAGACGGCACTACGCGTTTTTCCTACAAAGGCCAGCCGATTTTCCACTACATGGGCACCTCGACCTTTTCCGAGTACACCGTGCTGCCAGAAATTTCCGTGGCCAAGATTCCTAAAGAAGCGCCACTGGAAAAAGTCTGCCTGCTCGGTTGCGGCGTCACCACGGGTATCGGTGCGGTGATCAACACCGCCAAGGTCAAGCCGGGCGACACCGTGGCCATCTTCGGCCTAGGCGGCATTGGCCTGTCGGCGGTGATCGGTGCGGTCAAGGCCAAGGCTGGCCGCATCATTGCCATCGATATCAACCCGGCCAAGTTCGAGATCGCCAAGCAATTGGGCGCCACCGACTGCATCAACCCTAAAGACTACGATCGTCCGATCCAGGACGTGATCGTCGACCTGACTGACGGCGGCGTGGACTTCTCCTTTGAATGCATCGGTAACGTGCAACTGATGCGTTCCGCCCTCGAGTGCTGCCACAAAGGCTGGGGCGAGTCGGTGATCATTGGCGTGGCCGGTGCCGGCCAGGAAATCGCCACCCGTCCATTCCAACTGGTGACCGGCCGCGTCTGGCGTGGTTCGGCATTTGGTGGCGTGCGCGGCCGCAGCGAATTGCCAAGCTATGTGGAAATGGCCCAGACCGGCGAGATCCCGCTGGACACCTTCATCACCCACACCATGGGCCTGGAAGACATCAACAAAGCGTTTGACCTGATGCACGAAGGCAAGAGCATTCGTACCGTCATCCACTTCTGAGGTCGGCCATGAGTCTGGAAAACCTGTCGTGCCAGAAAAGCTTCGGCGGCTGGCATAAACGCTACAAGCATCATTCCGACGTGCTCGGTTGCGACATGACCTTCGCCGTCTACCTGCCACCGCAAGCGGAGCAGGGCGGCAAGTTGCCGGTGCTGTACTGGCTGTCCGGGCTTACCTGCACTGATGAGAACTTCATGCAGAAGGCCGGCGCCCAGCGCATGGCCGCCGAGCTGGGGTTGATCATCGTTGCGCCAGACACCAGCCCGCGTGGGCCAGGTGTGCCGGGTGACCCGGACAACGCCTGGGACTTCGGCCTCGGCGCAGGCTTCTACCTGAATGCCACGCAGGAACCTTGGGCCAAGCACTATCGGATGCATGACTACGTGGTGCAGGAATTGCCCGCGTTGGTTGAAGCGCATTTCCCGGCGTCGGGCAAACGCGGCATCAGTGGCCACTCCATGGGTGGCCACGGGGCGCTGGTGTGCGCCTTGCGTAACCCTGGGCGTTACCAGTCGGTGTCGGCGTTTTCGCCGATCAACAACCCAATGGACTGCCCGTGGGGCCAGAAAGCTTTCTCGCGTTATTTGGGCGAAGAACGCTCAAAATGGCGCGAGTGGGATGCGTGCGTGCTGATCAGCGAAGCCTCGGAAAAGCTGCCACTGCTGGTGGACCAGGGCGACCGCGATGATTTCCTCGCCGTGCAACTCAAGCCTGAAGCCCTGCAGCAAGCGGCCAAGGCGGCCAACCATCCGTTGGAACTGCGCCTGCAACCCGGCTACGACCACAGCTACTTCTTTATCGCCAGCTTCATCGAAGATCATTTGCGACACCATGGCCGTGCTTTGCTCGGTTAATGTGAGGCAAAAGTAGGTAGAATCACGCCCTGAATTAAATCGGGGCGTTTTTTTATGCGTATTGGCCACGGCTACGATGTGCACCGTTTCGCTGAAGGCGATTTCATTACCTTGGGCGGCGTGCGCATTGCTCACCACCATGGTTTGCTGGCTCATTCCGACGGCGACGTTGTGTTGCATGCCTTAAGCGACGCCTTGCTCGGCGCGGCGGCGTTGGGCGATATCGGCAAGCACTTTCCCGACACCGACCCGACCTTCAAGGGTGCGGACAGCCGTGTATTGCTGCGACATGTGGTCGGCCTGATCCATGCCAAGGGCTGGAAGATCGGCAACGTCGACAACACCATCGTGGCCCAGGCGCCGAAGATGGCCCCCCATATCGAGTCGATGCGCGCGCTGATTGCCGCGGATCTGCAAATTGAACTGGATCAAGTGAACGTGAAAGCCACCACCACCGAAAAGCTCGGTTTCACCGGTCGTGAAGAGGGCATCGCCGTGCACTCCGTTGCCTTGTTGCTGCGCGCATGAATGATCTGCAACTGTTGGGGCCACGGGCCTATGGCGAGGCCTTGGGCAGCGCGGTCCTGAAGGCGACCGCCGAAGATTTCCAGGTTGATGAAGTGCTGGATATCCCGTTGACCGGTGAGGGCGAGCACCTGTGGTTGTGGGTGGAGAAGCGTGGCCTCAACACCGAGGAAGCCGCGCGGCGTATCGCCAAGGCGGCAGGCGTGCCGTTGCGCACCGTCAGCTATGCCGGGCTCAAGGATCGCCAGGCGTTGACCCGCCAATGGTTCAGCGTGCAGCTGCCAGGCAAGGCCGACCCGGACATGAGTGCGGCGGAGAACGACACGCTCAAGATCCTCAAGACCGCTCGCCATAAACGCAAGTTGCAGCGCGGCGCGCATTCGGCCAATGGTTTCACCTTGCGCCTGACGCAGTTGGCCGGTGATACCGCCGCCATCGACGCACGGTTGCAGCTGATTGCCCAGCATGGCATTCCCAACTATTTCGGTGCCCAGCGCTTTGGCCATAACGGCGGTAACGTCGTCGATGCCCGTGAGTGGGCCGCGCGCAAAGCCTTGCCGGAGCAGCGCAATGTGCGTTCACGCCTGCTGTCCACGGCGCGCAGTTTCCTGTTCAACAAGGTGCTGGCGGCACGTGTGGCCGACGGCTCCTGGCAGCGAGCCCAGGTCGGTGACCTGTTGGCGTTTACCGACAGCCGCAGTTTTTTCCCGGCAGGCGAAGCCGAATGCAGCGACCCGCGCCTGGCGATCCTGGACCTGCACCCGACCGGCCCCCAGTGGGGCGAAGGTGACTCACCTGCCAGTGGTGCAACCTTTGAGCTCGAACAGGCGGTTGCCGCCGGTGAAGCCGACCTGCGCGATTGGCTGGTGAATGCGGGCATGAGCCAGGAACGTCGCATTCTGCGACTGCCCATTGGCGGTTTGACGTGGCATTATCCCTCGCTGGACATTCTGCAATTGGAATTCGTCCTGCCGGCCGGATGCTTCGCCACTGTCTTGGTGCGCGAGCTTGTTGATCTGGTGCCGGTGGGGCAGACGGACAACCCATGCGTATTCTGATATCAAACGATGACGGTGCCACCGCACCCGGCCTTGCCGCGCTCTATGCTGCGCTGGAAGATTATGCCGAGTGCGTGGTGGTTGCCCCCGACCAGGACAAGAGCGGCGCCAGCAGTTCGCTGACGCTCGACCGTCCGCTGCACCCGCAAGTCCTGGCCAATGGCTTTATCAGTGTGAACGGCACCCCCACCGACTGCGTCCACCTGGCGATCAACAGCCTGCTGGAGCAGGAGCCGGACCTGGTGGTGTCGGGCATCAACCTGGGTGCAAACCTGGGAGATGACGTGCTGTATTCCGGTACCGTGGCGGCAGCGCTTGAAGGGCGTTTCCTGGGGCGTACCGCGTTCGCTTTTTCGTTTGCCTCGCGCCAACTGGACAACCTGCCCACCGCTGCGTATTTCGCACGCAAGCTGGTGAAGGCCCATGGCTCTCTGAACCTGCCGCCGCGCACAGTGCTCAACGTCAATATTCCCAACCTGCCCCTCGATCACATTCGCGGCATCCAGCTGACGCGCCTGGGCCATCGTGCCCGTGCGGCGGCGCCGTTGAAGGTGGTCGACCCGCGTGGCAAGGAAGGCTATTGGATCGCAGCAGCAGGTGATGCCGAGGACGGCGGAGAGGGGACGGACTTTCATGCGGTGATGCAAGGTTATGTGTCGATTACCCCATTGCAGTTTGACCGTACCTTCAGTGATGCCTTCAGTGGTCTCGATGGCTGGCTGGAGGGGCTGCGCTGATGGGCCGTGAACAAGACGACTTGCTGCGCCGGGGGATCGGGATGACGTCCCAGCGTACCCGCGAACGCTTGATCCAGCGCTTGTACGAAGAGGGCTTGTCCAACGCCCAGGTGCTGGAAGTGATCCGGCGCACGCCTCGGCATCTGTTTGTCGATGAAGCCCTGGCCCACCGTGCCTACGAAGACACGGCGCTGCCCATCGGCCACAACCAGACCATCTCCCAGCCGTACATGGTGGCGCGCATGAGCGAGTTGTTGCTGGCGGCGGGGCCTTTGGACAAGGTGCTGGAAATCGGCACCGGCTCCGGCTACCAGACCGCTGTGCTGGCGCAACTGGTGGAGCGGGTGTTCTCGGTGGAGCGCATCAAGGTGTTGCAAGACCGCGCCAAGGAGCGCCTGGTGGAGCTGAACCTGCGCAACGTGGTCTTCCGTTGGGGCGATGGCTGGGAAGGCTGGCCGGCGCTGGCACCTTACAACGGCATCATCGTGACCGCCGTGGCCACCGACGTTCCGCAAGCGCTGCTCGACCAGCTCGCTCCCGGCGGGCGCCTGGTCATTCCGGTGGGCTCCGGTGAAGTGCAACAGTTGATGCTCATTATCCGTGAGGACGAAGGCTTTTCCCGGCATGTACTGGGGGCCGTTCGTTTTGTGCCGTTGCTCAATGGCCCGCTGGCCTGATCAATTTCTGCCGGCGGTGAATTCTACTGGCGGGGATGTGTCTTACAGCGGGGTCTATTGAGTCAACATGACTGGCGCCACGATTCAACACGCTGATTGATGGGTTTCAGGCGTGTGCCGGTAAAACGCCAATGCCCAGTTATACTTGCGTCATATTTCAGGCCTGATACAGGCGTTCATGTTCAGCCACCACAAAGGGAGCGGCGGGTGAGTCTCACAGGTCTTGCGCAGCGCATGAGTAAAACAAGCTTTCATCGACTGGTGCTTGGCCTCGTCTTCAGTTCCGTACTGGCAGGGTGTTCCAGCTCGCCAAGCAGCGGCGCGCGGGTGGTTGACCGTAATAATGCGGCGCCGCAAAAACCAACGGTGACGACCGGGCAATATGTAGTGCGCAAGGGCGATACGATGTTCTCGATTGCCTTCCGGTATGGCTGGGACTACAAGGCGCTCGCCGCTCGTAACAATATTCCTGTGCCCTACACGATACATCCCGGCCAGACGATTCGCTTTGATGGTCGTACCGGTTCAGCGCCTACGGCAGTTGTGACAAACACTGGATCTTCGCCATCGTCTTCGAGCAAAACCACGATCATCACTCGGCCTGCAGGCACCGCTGCGCCTGCACCTGCGGCCAAGCCGGCACCCGCGCCGTTGCCACCTGCCGGGCCGGCGCCGACGGGTTGGGGATGGCCCTCAAACGGGGTGCTGATTGGAAAATTCTCTTCAAACGGTAGTTTGAATAAAGGCATTGATATCGCCGGGGATTTGGGACAGCCTGTTTTAGCTGCGTCTGATGGGACAGTGGTGTACGCCGGGAGTGGTTTACGGGGCTACGGCGAGCTGGTCATCATCAAACACAGCGATACCTACGTCAGTGCTTACGGCCACAACCGTAGGCTGTTGGTTCGGGAGGGGCAGCAGGTCAAAGTCGGACAGACAATTGCCGAAATGGGGTCAACTGGTACAGACCGGGTGAAGCTGCACTTTGAGATTCGCCGTCAAGGGAAGCCTGTAGATCCGCTGCAATTCCTACCCCGTCGTTGATGTGTTGCACAGCCTGTTCCCTCGCGTAGAAGGAACAGGCTCCAGCGTTGCCAAGGATAAAGGCGTCGCTTGAGCTTGAGGTCGAACTCACCAAAGGACTATAACAATGGCTCTCAGTAAAGAAGCGCCGGAGTTTGACATCGACGATGAGGTTCTCCTTATGGAGACCGGTATCGCTACGGAATCGATGTCGAATGAGGGACCTGCTGTACCTTCAGTTCGCACCAAATCCAAGAACTCCACCGCGTTAAAGCAACACAAGTACATTGACTACACACGGGCGCTTGATGCGACTCAGCTGTACCTCAATGAAATCGGTTTTTCCCCTCTGCTGACCCCCGAAGAAGAAGTCCATTTTGCGCGCTTGTCGCAAAAGGGCGACCCGGCTGGGCGCAAGCGCATGATTGAAAGTAACCTGCGACTGGTGGTGAAAATCGCCCGGCGCTACGTCAATCGCGGGCTGTCCCTGTTGGACTTGATCGAGGAAGGCAACCTGGGCTTGATCCGGGCGGTGGAGAAGTTCGACCCTGAGCGGGGCTTCCGCTTTTCAACCTATGCCACCTGGTGGATTCGCCAGACCATCGAACGGGCGATCATGAATCAGACCCGTACGATTCGGTTGCCGATCCATGTGGTCAAGGAGCTCAACGTCTACCTGCGGGCGGCGCGTGAGCTTACCCAAAAACTCGATCATGAACCTTCGCCCGAAGAGATCGCGAACCTGCTGGAGAAACCGGTGGGGGAGGTCAAACGCATGCTCGGCCTGAATGAGCGCGTGTCTTCGGTCGATGTCTCGCTGGGTCCTGATTCGGATAAAACCCTGCTGGACACCCTGACGGATGATCGCCCTACAGATCCTTGCGAGCTGTTGCAGGACGATGATCTTTCCCAAAGCATTGACCAGTGGCTGTCGGAACTCACGGACAAGCAGCGTGAGGTGGTGATTCGCCGCTTCGGCCTGCGCGGCCATGAGAGCAGCACCCTGGAGGACGTAGGCCTGGAGATCGGCCTGACCCGTGAACGGGTGCGGCAGATCCAGGTGGAAGGGCTCAAGCGCTTGCGTGAGATCCTGGAGAAGAATGGCTTGTCGAGTGAGTCGTTGTTTCAGTAACGATTGATAAGACTGCTATGACAAAACGCCCGGTGCATGGGAATGCACCGGGCGTTTTGCTGTGCGCTGATCATTCGTTGCCAGCGCTTTCCCTGTAGGAGTCCGGCTTGCCGGCGATGTGGCCCTCAAGACCGCCATCGCCGGCAAGCCTGGCTCCTGCAGGGGAGGGTGTAGCACCGAATCCCAGGCATAAAAAAACCCCGCTTTTAAGGGCGGGGTCTTTTCGACTAAGTCAGTACAAGTTAGATAACTTGAACTTCTTCAGCTTGCATGCCTTTCTGACCGCGGGTAGCGATGAAAGAAACCTGTTGGCCTTCTTTCAGGCTTTTGAAGCCGTCGGATTGGATAGCTTTGAAGTGAACGAACAGGTCGTCACCGGATTGTGGAGTGATGAAGCCGAAGCCTTTTTCATCGTTGAACCACTTAACGGTACCAGTTTGGCGATTAGACATGGTGTATCTCCTTGGACAAAGTTAACTGCGACTCAGGAAAAGCCCTGGCCGAGACTGAGTGCAAAGAGCAGGAAAAATTCTTGGAGATGGTTGGATCGAAATTCAACATATCGTGTAGAGATTCTCAGTGACACAAGCAGCACAGTGGCGCCACCTTAACCCTTTTTCCGGAACGTGCCAATGGTATTTCCGAAGGTTTCTCCAATTTCGTGACTGGCGGTGGTATTTCCATTCACCCTGCACGGCTATGCGGGTCCCGGCCCCACTGGCTGCGGCTTATAGGAGCAGGCGCATTCGTCAAGAAAAGCCTTGTGGCCTTTGAACCCCAACGCCGGCCCCGGTAAGATGCCCAACAGAATTTTTCCACCTCGCTATTCAGGACACCCGCCATGAGCATCAAATCGGACAAGTGGATTCGCCGCATGGCGCAAGAGCACGGCATGATCGAACCGTTCGTCGAGCGCCAGATCCGTGGCCAAGGCGATGCCCCTGTGATTTCCTACGGCGTTTCCAGCTACGGCTACGATGTGCGCTGCGCCGATGAATTCAAGGTGTTCACCAACATCAATTCCGCGATCGTCGACCCGAAGAACTTCGACGAAAAGAGCTTCGTCGACGTCAAGAGCGACGTGTGCATCATTCCGCCTAACTCCTTCGCCCTTGCGCGCACCGTGGAATTCTTCCGTATTCCCCGCGACGTGCTGACCATCTGCCTGGGCAAGAGCACCTACGCGCGTTGCGGCATCATCGTCAACGTGACGCCGCTTGAGCCGGAGTGGGAAGGCCACGTGACCCTGGAATTCTCCAACACCACCACCTTGCCGGCGAAGATCTACGCCAACGAGGGCGTGGCGCAGATGCTGTTCCTGCAGTCCGACGAGGACTGTGAAGTGTCCTACAAAGACCGCGCAGGCAAGTACCAGGGCCAGCGCGGCGTCACCCTCCCACGCGCTTGATCGAAAGGTCTTACGTGCAAAGGGAATTAGTCTGCAGAAAGTGACTCTATCTAGGTGTACTGCCTCGGCGCGTGTAAAACGCGCCGAGCCACGCTTGAGGAGTACCTTATGAAGATCGACCCGCGAATCAGCGCAGAACTTGCCCGGCTTGAACCCAATCAGATTGGCGTTCTGGCCTGGTCCCTGATGGCCGACCCTGCTTATGCGGGCGGCATTCCTGGCCAACCTGATCCAGACTCCCCTCAACCCATTGAGGAGCCCGGCTCACCGACTATTCCAGACGAGCCACCACCCGCACCTGTCGCCTGATACCTGGACGGCCGGTCATCGCACTGGCCATACCTCATGGTCGCCGATCACAAAGAGCCGGCGGTCATCCTCCTGTTCCACCGCAAAGCCTCCGGTAAATGCCCCAAACGCCGGCAGCAAGCTGACCCGCGTGCCGATCTGGAAGCACGGCAGCCTCAGGCTCTGCCGGCCTTTGCCGCGCAAGCGGTACACCGGATGAACATGCCCGGCCAGTACATGATGGCTGGGATGGTCGTCCGGTTCGTGCTGCAGGGCGAAGGGGCCCATCAGGAGTGGCTCGGGGACGACCTCAATCCTCAAGTCGATAGGCGGGTCCCCTGCGCGTTTGTCGTGATTACCGCGAATCAGGGTCATCGGCAGGTCGGGATGGCGTGCGCGCCAGGCTCTCAGCGCGCTCAGGGTGCCACTGGCATGGGACCCGGGGCCGTGCAGGAAATCGCCGAGAAAGATCACCTGCGCGCACGGTAGCGCAGACAGCAACCGATCCAGGCGCTGCAGGTTCTCGGTGGTAGTCCCTTGTGGCACCGGCTGTCCCAGGCTGCGATAGGCCGACGCCTTGCCGAAGTGCGCATCGGCAATCAGCAGGCACTGGCGCGCAGGCCAATACACGGCCTTTTCCGCCAGCAGCCACAACTCTTCACCCTCAAGCGTCAGTGAGCAATGCATCAGCGCTTCCCGTTATCCGCGACTTTTTCCAGGTCCTTGACCATCCGTGCAATGCGCTCCGAGAGTTTTTCCGAACTCAAGCTTTCGCGCATTCGCTCCACCAGCAGCGGAAAGGCCAAGGGCGTAGGCCGTTCAATCAGGTGCAGGTCGCGTTTGAGCGCTGAAAGATGAAGCAATGTCGCTTCCAGCCGATGAATATCCAACTCGTCGCGCAGGACTTCTTCCCCGGCCTGGGTCAGCAGCAGGTTCTGTGGGTCATATTGCTTGAACACCTCAAAGAACAAACCGCTGGAGGCCTGCACCTGCCGCGTACTTTTCGGCGCCCCTGGATAACCGGCAAACACCAGCCCGGCGATGCGGGCGATTTCGCGAAAGCGGCGCAGGGCCAATTCCCCGGCGTTCAGGCTGGCCGCCACGTCTTCCAGCAAATGCTCAGGGCTCAGTAGCGTGTCATTCAACAACACCGGCCAATCCACGGCGGTGGCGCTCAACAACTCCAACCCGTAATCATTGACGGCAATCGAAAAAGTCACGGCCTGCTGCTGGCTCACCCGCCATGCCAGCAGGCTCGCCAGGCCCAAGTGCACCTGGCGCCCGGCGAACGGGTACAGGAACAGGTGCCACCCCTCTCGTGACTTCAGCGCCTCGGCCAGCAAATGCTCGCGTGTCGGCAGGCCCGACCAGCGCAACTGTGTTTGCAGCAGGGGTTGCACCGCCTGCATTTCCGGACCTTCATAGTGCCCGTGCGCCGCCGCATCAAAACGCTCGACCACGGCCTGCGCCAGCTCATTGGAAAGCGGCATGCGCCCCCCATTCCAGCGTGGCACCGCAGCCTTTTTGGCGGTGCTGCGGCGCACATAGGCGGTCATGTTTTCCACCCGCACCAACTCCAGCAATCGCCCCGCGAACAAGAACCCATCACCCGGCTTGAGCCGCGCGATAAAGCCTTCCTCGACGCTTCCCAAATTTTTGCCGCCACCGCCCTTGCTCCAGAATTTCAGCTGGATACTGGCATCGCTGACAATCGTGCCGACGCTCATCCGATGACGACGCGCCAGCCGCGCATCGGGTACACGCCAGATGCCGTGCTCGTCCGGCTCCACGCGGCGGTAATCCGGGTAGGCCGTCAGCGATAAGCCGCCATGGCGCACAAACCCCAGGGCCCACGCCCAGTCTTCGTCCGTCAGGTCGCGATAGGCCCAGGCACCGCGCACTTCGGCCAGTAACGCGTCGGGCGTAAAGCCGCCACCGAGCGCCATGCTGACCAAGTGTTGCACGAGCACATCCAATGGCTTGTGCGGTGATTCGCGCGCTTCAATGCGCCGCTGGGCAATCGCGTCCTGGGCCGCTGCGGCTTCCACCAGCTCCAGGCTGTGGGTCGGCACCAGCGTTACTCGCGAGGGGCGGCCGGGTGCATGCCCCGAACGTCCGGCGCGTTGCATCAGGCGCGCCACGCCTTTGGCCGAGCCGATCTGCAGCACCCGTTCCACTGGCAGGAAATCCACCCCCAGGTCCAGGCTCGATGTGCACACCACGGCCTTGAGCTGGCCGTCTTTCAGCGCGCGTTCTACCCAATCGCGGGTTTCTCTCGACAGTGAGCCATGGTGCAGGGCGATCACCCCAGCCCAGTCAGGGCGTGCGTCCAATATCGCCTGATACCAGATTTCCGACTGCGCCCGCGTATTGGTAAACACCAGGCAACTGCTGCTGGCGTCCACCTCAGCCACCACTTGGGGCAGCATCTTCAGGCCGATGTGCCCGGCCCAGGGAAAACGCTCGGCGACGGGTGGCAGCAAGGTGTCGACCTTCAATTGTTTAGCCGTTTTCCCTTGCACATTGACCCCGCCACCTTGTGGGACCAATACCTCCAAGGCGTGGGATTGATTGCCCAAGGTCGCCGAAATACCCCACACCATCAAATCCGGATGCCAACGCCGCAGCCGCGCCAGTGCCAATTGCAGCTGCACGCCGCGCTTGTTGCCAATCAGTTCGTGCCATTCATCCACGACCACCATGCGCAGGTGCGCCAGGCTGACCTCGCTGTCGGCGCGTGCCAGCATCAGGGTCAGGCTTTCCGGTGTGGTGATCAGTGCGGTGGGCTGGCGACGGGTCTGGCGGGCGCGCTCGCTGCTGCTGGTATCGCCGGTGCGCAGGCCGACACTCCAGGGAATCTGCAAGGCTTCAAGCGGCGCCTCCAGGGCTCGAGCGGTGTCGGCCGCGAGGGCACGCATCGGCGTGATCCACAGTACCGTCAGCGGCTCGGCGGGTGGTTTGCGTTTACCTGTAGCGGGTGGGCGAGTCATGGCGAAGCGATTGAGGGCGGCGAACCACAGTGCGTAGGTTTTACCTGCGCCGGTGCTGGCATGCAGCAGCCCTGACTGGCCGCCCTTGACCGCCGCCCAGACGTCTTTTTGAAAGGCGAACGGCTTCCAGCCTTTGGTGGCAAACCATTGTTTGGCGAAGTCGACGGGTTTTGCCATGCGGTGGCTGAACTCTGGAAGGTCTATTCCACAGACCTTCATCGAGCATCAAAGGTTTAACGCAATCCTTGTAGGGGCTGGCTTGCCGGCGAAGGTGGCCTAACTGCCGACCACTCTCTGACTGTCACCCCGCGATCTAACTGTAGGAGCTGGCTTGCCAGCGATGGCGGTGGTGCGGTGTACATATCCGTTATTTAGGTAACGGCTGCTATGGGTTCCGCCCTTACGGCGGCTCACTTTTGAACAGCGCAAAAGTAAGCAAAACGCTCTTGCCCCAACACTCGGCACCTCGCTCACGCTCGGTGTGCCCGTAATCCGACAGGTATTTGGGGGGCCGCCGCCACGCGCCCTCCATGGCGCGGGGCGGCTAAACCGGCATCCCTGCCGGTTTACCCCCCAAATCCCTGTCGAATTCCGGCCAGCGTGTTTGACGGGGCGCCTAAGATCAAAAGCGAGATCAAGATCAAGAGCTACTCGCTTCGCATCGTGGTTGCGCTTTGGGCTTCAGGATTGCGCAGTTACCTATGCTTATCGCTGGCAAGCCAAGGTTATTTCAGGTTACCACTCAGGAACTGCTGCAAACGCTCACTCTTCGGATTACCCAGCACGTCCTCGGGTGCGCCTTGCTCTTCCACCAGGCCTTTGTGCAGAAACAGCACTTGGCTCGATACTTTGCGCGCGAAGCTCATTTCGTGGGTCACCATGATCATGGTGCGGCCTTCCTCGGCCAGGCCTTGGATGACCTTCAATACTTCACCCACCAGTTCCGGGTCGAGGGCCGAGGTGGGTTCGTCGAATAGCATGACCTCCGGTTCCATCGCCAGGGCGCGGGCGATGGCGACGCGTTGCTGCTGGCCGCCGGACAGGAACGCCGGGTATTGATCGGCCACGCGCGCCGGCAAACCCACCTTGTCCAGGTAGCGACGGGCGCGGTCTTCGGCGTCCTTTTTGCTGCAACCCAGCACCCGGCGCGGGGCCATGGTGATGTTTTCCAGCACGCTCATGTGGCTCCACAGGTTGAAGTGCTGGAAGACCATCGCCAGGCGCGTGCGCAAGCGCTGCAGTTCGGCGTCATCGGCCACGCGCATGCCGTGGCGGTCGCTGACCATGCGGATCGGCTGGCCGTCGAGGGTCATGGCGCCGTCGTTGGGCGTTTCCAGGAAGTTGATACAGCGCAAGAAGGTGCTCTTGCCCGAGCCGCTGGCGCCGATCAGGCTGATCACGTCGCCGGTCTTGGCCTTGAGCGAAACACCTTTGAGCACCTCATTGTCGCCATAGCTTTTATGCAGGCCTTCAACGGTCAATTTGTACATGGGGCATGCATCCTCAAGGCGAAAGTAGATAGCCGCTGCGGTAGGCCTCGGTGCCAGCGACATGGCCGATGACCATCCCGGCAGTGGCCATGCGGCGCAGCGAACGGGCGTAAAGCAGGCCGGCCTTTTGGCAGTGCACGGGCGTTACGCGGTCGGAAATGGGGTCGATGATTTCGGCGACCAGTTGCCCGGCCTCCAGGTATTCACCCGGCAGGGCGCTGAACACCAGCAGGCCGCCCACCGGGGTCGCCACCGGTTCAACGCCGGCCAGCGGCGTGGCCGGGTAGGGCAGGTCGGGCAGCGGTGCGGCATCGCCTGCGATGGCGCCGAAGTGAATCAGGTAATCGATGATCGCCTGGCAGTCGAGGCTCGCCAGGCCATGGTTGACGTCACCCTGGCCGCGCAGCTCGACGGTGACCGAAAAGCTGCCCATGGGGATCGGGAAACGCTCGCCGAAACGTTGCTGCAACTGCCACCACACCAGGGTGAAACACTCATCGAAGGATTGCCCGCCGGAATCGGTCGCGAGCAAATTGGCCTCCGAACCGATATAGCGCGCCAACGGCTCCACCTGCGGCCAGGCCTCGGGGGTGGTGTACAGGTGCGCAACCGCTTCGAAGTCGCAGTGCAGGTCCAGCACCATATCGGCATCGCAGGCCAGGCGTTGCAGCACCAGGCGTTGGGATTGCAGTTGGGTGTCGGCACGCTGCGCGGCGAGGGCGGAGGACAGCGCGGAGCGCACCAGCTCGACGTTTCGCCGGGGATCGTCCCCAAGCCGTTGCTCGATCTGGTCACCCACCGCTTCACTGAGGTCGACAAACAGTCGATTAAAGTTTTGCCCGCTCTCCAGCTCGTAGCGGCCCAGCGGGATATCCATCAACACCTGTTCCAGGCCCACCGGATTGGCGATGGGCACCAGCACGATCTCGCTGCGCAGGCGACCGGCCGACGCCAGTTCAGCCAGGCGTACTTTGAGGTGCCAAGCCACCAGCATGCCGGGCAATTCATCGGCATGCAGCGACGACTGGATATAGATCTTGCCTTCGGCTTGTTCCGGGCCGAAGTGAAAACTGTGAATCTGCCGTGCCGTCCCTGGCACCGGCGCGATCAGTTCATGAACCTGATGACGCATAAAAACTCCTTAATGACTCGGCCCGAGGAAGGCCAGCCAACGACGCTCCGCCAACCGGAACAAACCGACCAGGGCAAAGGTCACGGTCAGGTAGATCAGCGCAGCGATACCGAATGATTGAAAGGTCATGAAGGTAGCCGAGTTGGCATCCCGCGCCACTTTGAGGATGTCCGGGATCGTCGCGGTGAAGGCCACCGTGGTCGAGTGCAGCATCAGGATCACTTCATTGCTGTAATAGGGCAACGCGCGACGCAACGCGGACGGCATGATCACGTAGGCATAGAGCTTCCACCCGGTCAGGCCATAGGCCTTGGCCGCCTCGACTTCACCATGGGCCATGCTGCGGATCGCCCCGGCGAAAATCTCCGTGGTGTACGCACAGGTGTTGAGGGCGAACGCCAGGATGGTGCAGTTCATCGCATCGCGGAAAAACGCATCCAGCAACGGCTGCTCGCGCACGGCGGCGATGCTGTAGATGCCGGTGTAGCAGATCAGCAACTGGATATAGAGCGGCGTGCCCCGGAACAGGTAGGTGTAGAACTGCACCGGCCAACGCACCAGGCGCTTGCGCGACACACGGGCGATGGACAGCGGGATCGACACCAAGAAGCCGATGACCAGGGCCGCGGTGAGCAGCCACATCGTCATGGCCAGCCCCGTGATGTGCTGGCCGTCGCTATAAAGGAAGGGGCGCCAGTATTCCTGCAAGAGTTCGATCATCGTACGGCCTCCCGGGCGCCGGCGGAGTAGCGACGTTCAAGGCGGCGCAGGACAAAGTTGGACGCGCTGGTGATCAACAGGTAGATCAGCGCGGCGAGTACGAGGAAATAGAACAGCTGGTAAGTGCTCTTGCCGGCGTCCTGGGCCGCCTTGACCAGGTCCGCCAGGCCGATGATCGACACCAGGGCCGTGGCCTTGAGCATCACCATCCAGTTATTGCCGATACCCGGCAAGGCAAAGCGCATCATCTGCGGGAAGGTCACGTAGCGGAACCGCTGGCCACGCTTTAGCCCATAGGCCGTGGCGGCTTCCAGTTGGCCACGCGGTACCGCGAGGATCGCGCCGCGAAAGGTCTCGGTGAAGTACGCACCGTAGATAAAGCCCAGGGTGATCACCCCGGCGCTGAAGGGGTCGATCTCGATGTATTCCCACTCCATGAAGTCGGTCAAGCCGGTCAGCCAAGTTTGCAGGCTGTAGAAAATCAGCAGCATCAGCACCAGGTCGGGCACGCCGCGAATCAACGTGGTGTAGAGCTGGGCGGGAATACGCAGGAAGGGCAGGCTGGAGAGTTTGGCGCTGGCGCCGATCAGCCCCAGCAATACGCTGACGGCCAGGGACAGCACCGACAACTTGATGGTCATCCAAGTGCCTTGCAGCAACAGCGGGCCGAAACCCTTCAGGCTGAGCGCGCTCAACCCGAGGGTTTGCAACAATTCTTCGAACATAAATCAGGACCTATGGCGATAAAAAAGCGCCCCTCCGGGGAAGGGCGCTCCAGGCATTATTTGCCGCTGTACAGGTTCAGATCGCCAAAGTGTTTCTTCTGGATGGTGGCGTAGGTGCCATCATCGTGTAACGCTTTGATACCTTTATCCAAAAGCGCCTTCAGCTCAGTGTTACCTTTTTTGATACCGACGGCGGTTTTCGACGGCAGCAATGGGTCGTCGATGGCCGCGCTGACTTCATAACCGGCGCCTGCCGGCGACTTCAGGAAGCCCAGTTCGGCTTGCAGCATGTCCTGCACGGATGCGTCGAGACGCCCGGAAGTCAGGTCGGCATACACCTGGTCCTGGTTGGCGTAGGCCTTGGTGGTCACACCGGCTTTATCCAGTACGGCCTTGGCATAGGCTTCCTGGATGGTGCCTTGCTCGTAGCCCACGGATTTGCCCTTGAGGGACTCAGGCGTCGAGTAGCCAGCGCCTTTCTTGAACACCAGCGAAGTCGGGCCGGAGAACAGTTCGCTGGAGAAGTCGATGGCCTTTTCACGCACTGGGGTCACGGTCATGGACGAAATCACGCCGTCGAACTTGTTGGCCTTGAGGCCTGGAATCATGCCGTCGAAATCACTTTCGACCCACTTGCACTTCACTTTCAGCTCGGCGCAGATCGCATTGCCCAGGTCGATATCGAAGCCTACCAGGCTGCCGTCGGCGGCCTTGGATTCGAACGGCGCGTAGGACGGATCGACACCAAAACGCAGTTCCTTGTATTCCTTGGCCAGCGCGGTACCTGCGGCCATGCACAGAGCCAGTGCAGAAAGGGTCAGCAATGCTTTTTTCATTATGTAATCCCTGGAAACCAAGATAAGCGCTTGTGGCGCGTTTAGGACTGTTACTGAACGGTGTCAGACGGATCACAAGTAGCAATTTCTGCACCATAGTTCCGAATGAGCGTTTTAAAAGGTCGGACGAGGGAAGTCTGAGTGTAGGAGATGCCCGAAAATGGGCGCCTAAAAATGAGTGCACCATTTCAGTTCATCCCCCAAACCTGTTGGAGCCGGCTTGCCGGCGATGGGGCCCTCGAATTTGGCGCTGGGCTTTAGGACGCCATCGCCGGCAAGCCGGGCTCCTACAAGGAATGGCTCAGGTCAGGAGGTCTTGCAGGGTCGCGAGGTTGTCAGCGTCGTCCACCGCCTTATCCTGCCGCCACCGCAACATCCGTGGAAACCGCACCGCAATCCCGCTCTTGTGCCGCTTGGACAGGGCAATCCCCTCAAACCCCAGTTCGAACACCATGCTCGGCGTGACACTGCTCACCGGGCCGAACTTTTCCACCGTGGTCTTGCGCACAATCGCATCGACCTTGCGCATCTCTTCGTCGGTCAGGCCGGAGTAGGCCTTGGCGAATGGCACCAGCGTGCGTTCGCTGCCGGGCGGGCCGTCCCACACGGCAAATGTGTAGTCGCTGTAGAGGCTGGCGCGTCGACCGTGACCGCGTTGGGCATATATCAACACCGCATCGACGCTGAACGGGTCGACCTTCCACTTCCACCACACGCCCATGTCCTTGGTGCGGCCCACGCCATACAGGCCATCCCGCGCCTTGAGCATCATGCCTTCCACGCCCAGGCGGCGGGAGGCTTCGCGTTGCTCGGCCAGCGCTTCCCAGGTGGTACCGGTCAGTAGCGGTGACGCGAGCAACACCGGTTGGTTGCACCGGGCAACCACGTGCTCAAGCTGGGCGCGGCGCTCGGCCTGGGTGTGGTTGCGCCAATCGTCGCCCTGATGTTCCAACAGGTCGTAGGCCAGCACCGCGACCGGTGCATCCTCCAGCACTTTTTTGCTCAGGGTCTTGCGGCCGATCCGTTGTTGCAGCAGGGCGAAGGGTTGCACCGCGTTTTTCCACACCACGATTTCGCCGTCGATCACCGTGCCATCGGGCAAACCGCTCACCAGGCTGTGAAGTTCGGGAAAACGCTCGGTGACCAGTTCCTCGCCACGGGACCAGATCCACAAGCGGCCGTCACGCTTGACCAACTGCGCTCGGATGCCATCCCACTTCCATTCCACCTGCCAGTCGGCGGGGGCACCGAGCAATGTGTCGAACTGCTCCACGGGTTGCGACAAGCCATGGGCGAGAAAAAACGGATACGGCTGCCCACCCCGTTGCGCATGCTCGTCGGAAGATTCGGCGGCGATCAGTTTGAGATAGCCCTCGGGTGTAGGGCGATTGGACAAATCGGTGTAGCCCACCAACCGCTGTGCCACGCGCTTGCTGTCGAGGCCGACCATGGCAGCGAGTGCACGGGTGACCAACAACTTGGACACGCCCACACGAAAACTGCCGGTGATCAACTTGATGCACACCATCAGGCTGGGCTGATCCAGTTGCGCCCATAACGCCGGGAGCCGGTCCGCCAGTTCCAGCGGAGGCAAGCCGCGTAACGGCAGGAGCTTTTCCTCCAGCCACACGGCCAGGCCGTCCTCTGAGGTGTAGGGCGATTCCGGTAGTAGCAGGGAAATGGTCTCGGCCAGGTCGCCCACCGACTGGTAGCTTTCTTCAAACAGCCACGGCTCGATACCGGACGCTTCGGTGGCCATGTCCCTCAATAAACGCGTGGGCACCAATTGCCGGGGCCGTCCACCGGACAGGAAGTACACGGCCCAGGCTGCATCTTCCGGCGCGGCGTGACGAAAGTACGCTTGTAGCGCCGCCAGCTTGGCGTTGCTCGACGTGGTGGCGTCGAGGTTGGCGTACAGCTCGGCGAAGGCCTTCATGCGCTGGCCTCCTCTTCGTCATCGCCGTATTCAGTGGTGAAACCCTGGGCATCCAGGCCTTTTTCCCGCAGGTGGCGCACCAATACGCCGACGGAACCGTGGGTAACCATCACCCGCTCGGCGCCGGTTTGCTCGATGGCCCACAACAGGCCGGGCCAGTCGGCGTGGTCCGAGAGCACGAAGCCACGGTCGACGCCGCGCCGTCGACGGGTACCACGCAGGCGCATCCAACCGCTGGCGAAGGCGTCGCTGTAGTCGCCGAAACGCTTGATCCAACTGCTGCCGCCTGCGGAGGGCGGGGCGATGATCAGGGCCTGGCGCAACAAGGGGTCGGTTTTCTTGAAGTCACCGGCGTAGAGGGTTTCAGGAATATAGATGCCGGCCTCGCGGTACACCCGGTTCAACGGCTCGACCGCGCCGTGGCTGAGGATCGGGCCAATGCTGGCGTCGATGCCATGCAGGATCCGCTGGGCTTTCCCGAAGGAGTAACAGAACAACACGCTGGCCTTGCCGGCGGCGATATTCGACTGCCACCACGCGTTGATCCCGGCGAAGATCTGCGCCTGGGGCTGCCAGCGGTAAATCGGCAGGCCGAACGTGGATTCGGTGATAAAAGTGTGGCACCGCACCGGTTCGAAGGGCGCACAGGTGCCGTCGGGCTCGACCTTGTAATCGCCGGACGCGACCCAGACTTCGCCCTGGTATTCCAGGCGCACCTGGGCCGAGCCGAGCACATGCCCGGCCGGGTGAAAACTCAGGGTGACGCCGTGGTGGACCAGCGTTTCGCCGTAGGCCAGGGTTTGCAGGTTAATGTCCTGGCCCAGGCGTGAACGCAGGATGCCTTCGCCGGGAGCGGCCGCCAGGTAATGCTGGTTGCCCGTGCGGGCGTGGTCACCGTGGGCATGAGTGATGACTGATCGTTCCACCGGGCGCCAGGGGTCGATGTAGAAATCTCCGGCGGGGCAGTAGAGGCCTTCGGGGCGGGCGATGACAAGGTCCATGGGCGTGCCGGGGGCGATGGGCTTATCAGGTAGGAGGCGGGCGGGCGATGAGAAGTTCGATTAACTATTGTAGTGAGCGGGCTTGTTGTGGTGAGCGGGCTTGCCCCGCGCTGGGGCGCGAAGCGGCCCCAATCCAGTCAATGCATGCTTACAGTCAGACACAGGTCGCCTGGTTTTAGGGCGGCTTCGCCACCCAGCGCGGGGCAAGCCCGCTCACCACAACAAGCCGGCTCACCACAGTAAAAGCCCGCCCCACACTTGCCGGATTATTTGCCCGGCGTCAGGGTCAACCGAGCCTTCCCATACACCTTCTCGAAGTTCTGCGGTTGCATCGGGAAGCTCAGGTATTGCGCCTTGAGCGACGGGTCGATGCCGTTGGCATAGTTCGGGCTGGCCGGGTTGCCGGACTGGCCGGTGCCACCCTGGCCCATCATCGGTTCCACCTGGCCAAAGTCGACGATCATGCGCAGCGCCGGCACCTGGGTGGTAGCGAAGTCCTGGCCCCAGTTGTACGGCGCCGGGTTCAAGGTGTTGTGGTCGCCACCGGACGCCAGTGGGCCGCGAATCACCTGGCCGTTGGTGTTTTTCCAAGTGGTGGTGTGCAATTTGCCCCACTGCCAGGCCTTGTGATCGGCACCCAATTGGCTATCACCGGCAGTGATCGCGGCGGCGAGGCTGCGGGCGAGGATCGCCGGTTTGTCTTCCTTCTGCGGGGTGCGCACGTCATCCCAGAACGGGCTGTCTTCACGGCCCAGCAAGTGGTCGGCCTGGGCGGCGTAGGACAGGCCGGCATTGCTGACAAAGGCTTTCCAGCTGGCGCTGTTTTCCGGGCCGAGTTCGTCGAGGAAGATCTGCTTGGTGCTTTCCTGCAGGAACAGTTCATAGATCGCCGCGTCGGCGGAGGTGGATACCAAGCGGCCATCAAAGGCCATCAGGCGGCCCAGTGCTTCACGTGCCTTGACCTGTTCGGCCGCCGGCAGCGCGTCAATCGCTTGTTTCAGCGGCTGGGCCATGCCCGGTGCCTGGAACACGGTCTTGAGCTTGGCGGCGAAGGTGGTGGTCTGGTCGTACTGCATGGCAATCACGCTGCGGCTGTCATGCTTGCCGGCATTGGCCAGTTGCGCCAGGCGCTCGCTGCGTTCCGGGGCGTCCCACGAGTTGGACAGCTGCATGCCATAACCGCGCGGCGCGGTACGTTGGTTGGCGGTGCCGATCCAGCCTTGGGCCGGGTCCTGGTCATAGGGGTGCAGCATTGCGTCGGCATAACCGTCCCAATCGAAGCGCGTGTCCCAGCCCGGCGAGGGCAGCAGGCCTTCGCCTTCACGGCGGTTGGGGAAGCGGCCAGTGACTTGCCAGCCAATGTTGCTGGCGTCGGCAAACACCATGTTCAGCGCAATGGCGCGAATCTCGCGGGTTGCGTCCGAGGCCTTGCCGGCGTTCTGCGCGCGGGACAGGTCGAAGAACGCATCCAGGCTCTTGTCGTCCTTGAAGTCGGCAGTTTGCAGGGCCAGGCCCAGGCCGGTGGTCAGCGCCTGGTTGCTGTTGAGCAGGGCGCCGTGACGGGTTTCGTACACCACTTCGCGAATCGAGCGTTGGCCTTTGACGAAGAAGGTTTCGTTTCGCACACCGGCGGGTAGCCATTTGCCGTTGTTCTCGTAGTACAACGCGCTGCCCTGGCGTCTGACTTTTTCCAGGAACAGGTCCTGGGTGTCGCCCTTGACTGTGCTCA
Organism: Pseudomonas sp. AC112; assembly: GCF_979253545.1. Lineage (NCBI taxonomy): Bacteria > Pseudomonadati > Pseudomonadota > Gammaproteobacteria > Pseudomonadales > Pseudomonadaceae > Pseudomonas > Pseudomonas sp. AC112. The sequence goes on along the minus strand of NZ_CEEDCM010000001.1, from coordinate 784,112 downwards.
TGCTCCACGCGACTTTGCCGTTAAAACCGGACAACAGCGTCGGCAAGCCAGCAATCGAGGCGCCCACGGCCTGGTATTTCGGCGCACGGATCTGCACATAGCTCCACGGCGACGGCGCTTGCGGCTGGGCGGCGAGGTCGCCTGCCAACAGGCTCTTACCGCTGCGGCTGCGTTGCGGGCCGATGGCCCAGTTGCTCGAGGTAGTGACTGCAAGTGAATTGAGACTGCTCAGTTGTTGGCTGACCGTATCCAGGCCGGCGAGACCGGTGATCTGGCTCAGGTTCACGCCCTTGAGTTTCTCGGCCTCGGCCAGCGGGATCGCTTCGTCCGGCGCGCTAGGCGTGAGCCAGGCGAGTTTGTCGACGCCGACTTTCTGCGCCAGCACCAGGGACGAAATTTCTTCCTGCAGGTTGGCCGATTCGCTGAAATTCAGCAGGCAGAACAGCAGCGCCGAATCTTCCGGCTTCCAATACTCGGGCTTGTAGCCGGTCTGGGCCAGGTCTGGCGGCAGCTTGTCGCGGTAGCGGAACAGGTAGGCGTTGACGCCACGCGCATACACTTCGAAGAAGCGCTTGAGGCGCGGGCTTGACGCGTTATACAGCTCGCCGGCGCTTTTTTTCAGGTTGACCGCGCGCATGAAGCGGTCGACATCCAGCACCTCGGGCCCGGACATTTCCGCCAGGCGGCCCTGGGCCAGCAGGCGCAGGGTGACCATCTGGGTGATGCGGTCACTGGCGTGCACATAACCGAGGCTGAACAGCGCGTCATGGAAGGTGTTGCTTTCGATCAACGGCATGCCCTGGGCATTGCGGCGTACGGACACATTCTGTGCCAGGCCTTTGATCGGCTGCACGCCGGCGACCGGGGGCAGGGTGTCCTGGGTGCTCTGGAGCTGGCAACCGGCCAGGCTTAATGCACTGGCCACTGCCGCGGCAACGCCGAACCGGGGAAGAAAATGTGAGAGGGCTGGCGAGGCCATGGCAAAGCTCCTGCGGGGGGTAGCGTCAGTAAAGGCGCTACGTTAGTGAGCGCGGCGAAACGACGCAAGCGGGAGTTTGGGTTAACCGTTAGATCTTGAGTCTTATGCAAAACAATGTGGGAGCGGGCTTGCTCGCGAACGCGGAGTTTCAGTCACTGAATACGTCGACCGACACACCGACTTCGCGAGCAAGCCCGCTCCCACAGTTTGACCGCGTACGACTTAAACTCAGGATTTGGGCGGGTTCACTTTCTGCACCAATTCATACGCCCGGACCGTCGCTGGCCGTTCCTTGATGCTGTTGAACCAGCGATGCAGGTGTGGGAAGTCTTCCAGGCGCTGGCTCTGCCACTTGTGGGAAACAATCCATGGGTAGATCGCCATGTCGGCGATGCTGTAGTCCTCACCCGCCACGAACGCACGGTCCGCCAGGCGCCGGTCGAGCACGCCATAAAGACGCGCGGTTTCATCCACGTAGCGTTTGATCGCGTAAGGGATTTTCTCCGGCGCGAACTGGCTGAAGTGATGATTTTGGCCGGCCATCGGCCCCAGGCCGCCCATTTGCCAGAACAGCCATTGCAGCGCTTCCTGGCGACCACGCAGGTCTTTGGGAATGAACTGGCCGGTTTTTTCCGCGAGGTACAACAGGATGGCGCCGGATTCGAACAGCGAAATCGGCGCGCCACCGTCGGTCGGATCCTGATCGACGATGGCTGGAATGCGGTTGTTGGGAGCGATCTTCAGAAAGTCAGGCTTGAACTGTTCGCCCTGGCCGATATTGATCGGGTGCACCTTATAGGGCAGGCCGGCTTCTTCCAGGAACAGCGATACTTTGTGACCGTTGGGGGTAGTCCAGTAATACAGGTCGATCATGAAGCTCTCCAAAAGTGGTGATGCTTGAGCGAATGCCTGTAGGTATAGGTAATGTTGGGTGTGCGAAAATTCAATGAAACATTTGCGCATACCCTTAGAAGCAAATTAAAAGGCGCCGTCCACCAACACCTGCACCGTCTGCTGCGAACAGCGCTCGATGCGTGCCCGCACGCGATACACCTCGGCAAACAGCAGCGGGTTAAGCACGTCGTCCGCTGCACCGCTGGCATACAAGCGTCCCTGGCGCAGCACGGCAATATGGTCGGCGAAGCGCGCGGCGAGGTTGATGTCGTGCAGCACCACCACGGCAATCAGGTTGTGTTCGCGCACCAAATCGCGCACGCAATCCATGACTTTCAGTTGGTAATTGAGGTCGAGGGCGCTGGTGGGTTCGTCCAGTAGCATCACCTGCGGGCGACGCGCGATGAGTTGGGCGAGGCTGACCAATTGGCGTTGGCCACCGGAAAGCGTGCTCAACAGTTGATCAGCCAAATGTGCGATGCCAATGCGTTGCAAGGCGTCGAAGGCTTCACGCAGGCAGGCGTCGCTGGACAACGGGATGCCCTCGACATTCGCCACGCGCAGGGCGGCGATCACGCTTTCCATCACGCTGAGGCTCAAGCCTGGCGGCAGGTTCTGCGGCATGTAGGTCACGCGCCGCGCGCGCTCGGCGACCGACATGGCCGACAGGTCGAGGTCACCCAATCGTACAACGCCTTGCATCTTTTCCAGCCCGGCCACGGCACGCAGCAGGGTGGACTTGCCCGCGCCGTTGGGGCCGATCAGGGCGGTCAGGCTGCCGTGGGGCAGGGTAGGCAGGCTCAGGTCGTGCACGATCCGCCGGCGCCCGTAACTCACCTGGGCGTTGTGTACGCTCAAACCTTCGCTCATAACTGCCTCCCCCGCTTGAACACCAGCACCACGAAAATCGGCACGCCCACCAACGCGGTGACGATGCCCACCGGCACAATCACGCCGGGCATGATCAGCTTGCTGGCAATCGACGACAGCGACAGCAGCAACGCGCCGGTCAGGGCGCTGGCCGGCAACAGGAAACGTTGATCTTCGCCCACCAGGATCCGCGCAATATGCGGACCGACCAGGCCGATAAACCCGATTGTGCCCACAAAGGCCACGGCGGTCGCCGATAGCAGGCTGATGCGCAGCAACGAGAAAAACCGCAGGCGCTTCACGTCCACGCCAAAGCTTTGCGCGCGGTCCTCGCCCATGCGCAACAGGGTCAGGCGCGGCGCGGCGGCGAAGGAAAACGGCAGCACCACCACAACCACCAGCGCCAGGGTGCCGAGCTTGTCCCAGTTGGCGCGGGTCACACTGCCCAGCGTCCAGAACACCAGCTGTTGCAACACGTCTTCGGTGGCCACCAGTTGCAGCAGCGCCACCACCGCGTTGCAACTGAACACCAGGGCGATGCCGAACAGCACCAGGCTTTCCACCCCGGCGCCGCGCAAACGCGACATGGCTTGCAGCAAGAACACCGAAGCCGCGGCGAAGATGAAAGCTGAGAGGGAAATCGCCGTGTTGGCCGACACCCACAGCGTCGTCACTGGAAACACAATCACCAGGGACGCGCCCAGCGCTGCGGCCGACGACACGCCCAGGGTGAACGGGCTGGCCAGCGGGTTGTTCAGGATCGCCTGCATCTCGGCCCCGGCCAATGACAGCGCGCAGCCCACCAGCACTGCCATGAGTGCATAGGGTAGGCGCACGTTCCAGATGATTACTTGGTCGGTGGCGCTCAGATGCGACGGGTGCAGGATACCGTCGAGCAAGGCCAGCAGGCCCATACCCGAGGGGCCGCTGGCAAGGTCCACGAGGATGGCGCACACCAGCGCCGTACCGAGCAGGCCCAGCAGCCAGGCGCGCCGCGCCAACAGGCGACGGTAGCCGTGGGTGGCGCTGGCAAGGTCGAGGGTTTGAGTGGTCATTGGGCTCACACAATTTTGAAAATGAAGAAGATCCAAATGTGGGAGCTGGCTTGCCCGCGATAGCGGAGTGTCAGTCACTGAATGAGGTGACAGAGACGCCGCTTTCGCAGGCAAGCCAGCTCCCACACTGACTGCATTCCAATAGGGCGATAAACGTTACTTGGGCTTGCTGTCGATCCAATAGGCACCCTGCAACGGCATCCCCAGGAATTGCGTGTTGATCTGGTTCATGGTCGCCTGCGGGTCCAGCTTGGCGAACAGCTCTGGGTGCACCCATTTGGCCAACGATTCAATCGCCAGCAGGTTGTACGGTGAGTTATAGAAGTCATGCCACAGGCCGTGGGCATTGCCCTCGCGGATTGCACGAAGATTGGCGAATTCGGGGCGCGCCAATACCCGGTCCAGCGCCTTGTGGGCTTCATCTGCGCCAACACCCGCGCCCAAGATCAAGCCGGGCTTGCGGTTGCCGGTGGCTATATACACATCCGGGTCGGCCTTGAGCGCGTACTCGACGCTGATATCGCCCAGCGCACCCGGCACCACGCCAGCGGCGATATTGCGCCCGCCGACCAGTGCGATCAGTTCGCCCATGCCACTCTTGCCGGTGGTATGCCCCGGTGCTTGCCAAACGCCGGCCAGCAGTTCAAGGAACACACTCGGGCGCGGCCCCGCCGGCAAGGTGGCGACCGCATCGGTGATCACCTTGATGTGCTGGTCATAGAAACCCAGGAACGCCTTGGCCTGGGCTTCACGCCCCAATGCCTGGCCCAGCGCGGTCATGCTGGTGTGAGTGCCCTGCACCGGGTTGATGCGGAAGTCGACGAACACCACCGCAATGCCCGCCTTGGCCAGCACATCGGCGACCGGACTGTGTTCGGTGGGGCCGTGACCGGAAATGCTGAACACCGCCAGGTCAGGTTTCAGCGAGAGGATTTCCTCGGCGCTGACGCTTTGTTCCGACGCTTGCCCGATCAGCGGGATCTCTTTCACTGTGGGAAATTTCGCCACGTAGGCGTTGTAGGTGTGTTGGTCGAGCAGGCGCAAATCGTTCTGCCAGCCGACGATGCGCTGGAAGGGCGCGTCCTTGTCCAGCAACGCAAACGCCGAAATCAGCCGGCCTTCACCTAGGACAACGCGCTTCACGGTGTCAGCCACTTCGACCTTGCGGCCCAGCACGTCGGTGACTTCATGGGCGGCAGCGGTTTCAGCGTGGCCAAGGACCAGGGCGCCGAACAGCACACCTAGCTTGAGCAGGTGACGAGGTTTCAACATGGCAGGGACTCCAGGTGAAGGCGGCGCATCAGACATCGCTCCAGCGCCGCAACAGGTTGTGGTAGGCGCCGCTCAGTTGCAGCAGTGCGTGGTGGTCGGCGTCTTGGGCGGTGAGGGTCTGGATGGCGACGTCCATGTCCAATAGCAACTGGCGCTGGCTGTCTTCGCGCACCAGGCTTTCGATCCAGAAGAAACTCGCGATGCGTTCACCGCGGGTGACCGGGTTGATCTTGTGCAGGCTGCTGCCGGGGTAGATCAGCAGGTGGCCGGCGGGCAGCTTCAGCGCGTGCTCGCCGAAGGTGTCGCGGATCACCAGTTCACCGCCGTCGTAGCTGGCCGGGTCGGCCAGGAACAGCGTGGCGGAGATGTCGGTGCGCACCCGCTCGCGCACGCCCTTGATGCCGCGAATGGCGTTGTCGATATGCCAGTCGAAGGCTTCACCACCGCTGTAGCGATTGAACAGCGGCGGGTAAATGCGCTTGGGCAAGGCCGCCGACATGAACAGCGCGTTGTCCGACAGCCGCGCCAGAATCTGCTCACCGATGCGCAGGGCCATCGGTGAATCTTCCGTCAGTTGCCGGTTGTTTTTCGCCATGGCCGAGCGCTGTCCGGCGGTCACCTTGCCGTCAACCCAGGGCTGATCGAGCAAGGTGGCCACAGTGGCGTCGACTTCGCTGGCGCTGAACAGCGCCGGGATTTCGATCAGCACGGTTCAGAACTCATAGTCGACGCTGGCGGTGAGGGTGCGCCCTGCACCTGGGATGCCGTAGAGCTGGAAGCCGTCGAGGGAGGCGCCGACCTGGCTGTAGTAGAACTTGTTGAACACGTTGTTGAGGTTGAGGTTGACCGTAGTGTCCTTGTTCACTTTGTATTGCGCGGCCAGGTTGCTCAGCCAGTAGCCGGGGGCTTTTTCGTGGTCGCGGGTGTAGATCGCATAGACCCCGGACGGGCCGTTGGCGTAACTGCTGTTGTTGTTCAAGCCGCCGACGTATTTGTTGTCGGTGTAACGGCGGCGGCCCACATATTGCTCGCCGTAGCTGAGGCTCAGGGCATCGGTGACGGCGTAGGTGGTCCACAGGTTGGCGGTCAGGTCCGGGACGTTCTTGGCTTCGGCGCCCTTGTTGATGCCTTTGGTCTGGGTGCTTTTGAGTGCCGAGAAACCACTGTAGGCGGTCCAGCGCGGGGTGATATTGCCTTGCAGGCCCAGTTCGATGCCGTCTACACGCTTGGCGGGCAGCGCGCGTACCGGGGCGGATTCGCCGTCCTGGTATTCCCAGGCGTTGTCCAGTTCGGTGCGGAAGATCGCCGCCGTGACATTGAGCATGTCGTGGGCAATGTCCCATTTGGTGCCCAATTCATAGGTCTTGGACTTGGCCGGGCTGTAGTTGCTGGTGCTGGCTGCGCCGTAGATCTGGTTGTTGGTCGACGCACCCAACGCCGACGGCTGTGCCGCTTCGCTGTAGGACACATAGAGGCTGCCGTTGGGCAATGGCTTGAACACCGCGCCGACCCGGCCGCTGACGGCACCGTCGGTGCTGCTGATCGTGGCCTGGCCGCGCTGGCTGGTTTGTGCGCGCCAGTTGTCATAGCGCAGCGACCCCAGCACTTGCCACTGCTCGTTGAGGGTGATGGTGTCGCCCAGGTAAATCCCGGCGTTGTCGATCACTGAGCGCGGGTCGCCTTCACCTTTGGTCACGTAGGTGCTGGCGAAGCTGTGGCTGGGGTCGTTCATGTCGAACAGCATGTTGCCAGCCGGCACCTTGGCGTTGCGTTTCAGGCCGCCGTAAGTCTCGTGATAGAACTCCAGGCCGCTGACCACGGCGTGCTGCAGGCTGCCGGTGGTGAGGTTGAAGTTGAAGTCGGTCTGGTTGTCGAGGATGGTGTAGCGCTTGGACAAACCGAAGTCACTGCCGCGCAGGATGCCGTAGGCGGTGTTGCTGTTGTTCACGTAGTCGGTGTAGGCATTCACCGTGCTGCCCGGCACTTGGCTGATAGGGCCTACACCGGTGTAGCCCAGGGTCGCACAGCGCGTGCCGGTGCAGCTCTTTTGGCCGTTGGCGTTGGCAGCGAAGAAGCGCGCGGGGGAGAGCACGGCGAAGTTGTCGCTGCGTTCCCAGCGGGTCTGGTTGCGCAGGTTGGCGTCGTTCCAGTCGAAGTCATGCTCGAAGCGTGCCGTGAGCGAGGTGGTTTTGTTCTCTTGGGTATAGAGGCTGGAGTCGCCGTACCAGTTGGAGCGCTTCACGCCGGGCATGCGATCGCCATTCGTCCCACGCTGAATCGGCACGCCGCCGTCCGGGGTGTTGGTGTCTTTCTGGTAGAAGGTGTCGACGAAGAAGCGCGTGTCGGTGCCCAAGCCAAAGCCGAACGAGGTGGCAATGCCCCAGCGGTCGTAGTCCACGTCGTCACGTTCGGCCACCTGGTTGTAGTGCTTCATCAGGTTGACGCGTACGGCGGTGGTCTCGTTGATCTGTTTATTCAGGTCGGCGGTGAGGCGGCGGTAGGCATCGGTACCGATACCGGCGGAGACGCGGTTGGCATCGCCCAGGTGTGCTTCTTTACTCACCAGGTTGACGCTGCCGCCCACGGCAGACACACCAGACTCGATGGACCCGGTGCCCTTGAACACTTCCGCCTGTTGCAGGTTGAAGGTGTCGGTACGCGTGGACATGCCCGCATCGCGCACGCCGTCAACGGTCAGGCTTTGCTCGGAAGAAAACCCGCGAATCGAAAACAGATCGCCCCAACCCAGGTTGCCCTCGCCCGACATAAAGGTAATGCCTGGCACGTTGCGCAACACTTCCTGCAAGGTCTGCGCGTTCTGCTCCTTGAGCACCTGCTGCGGCACGATGGTCACGCTTTGCGGCGCGTCCAGCAGCGGCTGGCTGATTTTCGCCGAGGTCACCCGGTCCACTTTGAAGGTGGAAGTGGCTTCGCCATCGACCTTGATTTCCGGCAGGCTCAGCACCGAGTCGTTGGACGTCGCCGTTGGCGCAGCCGCCAAGGCAACTGGGGCAACGCTGCCGGCAGCCAGCAAACCGAACATCGGTGCCAGGGTGGTGTGCAGCGTGTGGCTGCGAGGTGTGGGCAATGACATGGGCAACTTCCGAGTCTAAATTACAATTACTCTCATTTAGGTTCGGTAGTCTAAAGAGCGATTCCGCCTGCCATACCCCAGGTTTGTATCGCTGATGCGTGATTATGGTTTCCTACAACATTCCATTACATTTGCGCGTACTGCTGGCTGAACTTTCGGCTATTTGCTGCGTTTCATTGTTTTTCGGATTGACTGCCCATGGCCAAGCAAGACCACCTGTTGATCGTTGATGACGACCCGCAAATCCGCCAGTTGCTCTGCGACTACCTGAGCGATGCCGGCTTCCAGGTGTCCACTGCCGCCGACGGCAAGGAAATGCGCCGGCGCCTGGCGCTGAATGTCATCGACCTGATCGTCCTCGATCTGATGCTGCCCGGCGAGGACGGCTTGAGCCTGTGCCGCGAACTGCGGGTGAACTCAAACACGCCGGTGGTGATGCTCACGGCAAAAGGCTCGTTGATCGATCGCATCGTCGGCCTGGAAATCGGCGCCGATGACTACCTGCCCAAACCGTTCGACCCGCGTGAGCTGCTGGTGCGCATCAAGGTGGTGCTGCGTCGGGTGCAGAGCTTTCCCGACCGCGCGCGCCTGGATGAAGCGCCGAGCATCCGTTTCGCCGGGTGGCAGCTCGACACGCGGGCGCGGCAACTGCTCTCGCCGGAGGGCGTGGTGGTCAGCCTGGGCAACTCGGATTACCGCGTGTTGCGCCTGCTGTTGCAGCACCCCAATCGCCCGCTGAGCCGGGACTTTCTGCTCAATCACGTGTTCGACAAGGACAGCACGCCGTTCGACCGTTCCATCGATGTGTGCGTCAGCCGTCTGCGCTCGCAACTGCCGGCCCATTTGATCAAGACCGTGCGCAACGAGGGCTACATGCTCACCGCCGACGATGTGGTGCTGGAGTCGTGAGACTGCTGCCGCGTTCGCTGTTCGGGCGGCTGGTGCTGATCCTGGTCAGCGGCATGCTCGCGGCGCAGGCCCTGACCAGCAGCATCTGGTATGACCGGCGCCATGGGCAGGTGCTGGAAATCCCCGCGCGGTTGATCGCCACGCGCCTGGCCGACGTGGTCCGCCTGGTGCACAGCGACCCGCAGCAGGCGGACCTGCTGATCAAGCTGCTCGACACGCCGACCTTTCGCCTGACCCTCAGCGACCAAGCCAGCAATACGCCCAGCACCCTCAAGGACAGCGACCGGCCCACCGAACGGCTGATCAAGAAAGTGCTGTCGGAAAAAACCGGGTACGCCCACACCCTGATTCTGTTGCGCTTGTCCCTGGTGGATGGCGACGGGCACACCGCCGGGCTGTCGACCTTGCTCGGCTCCAAGCCAGTGGTGGGGCAATTCCTGATCGACCTGCGCCTGCCCGATGGGCGCTGGTTGCAGGTGGACGCCAGTGAAGAGCAGGGCTGGACAAGCACCTCGCCACTGGACCTGTTGTTCGACTACGTCATGCGCATTTATCTGTTGCGGGTGCTGGTGCTGGTGGTGATTGCGCTGGTCGCCGTACGCCTGGCCATTCGCCCGCTCAATGCACTGGCCAAGGCGGCCGAGGCCTTGGGCCGGGATATCCAGCGCCCGCCGTTGTCAGTGGACGGCCCCACCGAAGTGCGCCGCGCAGCCCAAGCCTTCAATGCGATGCAACAGCGGCTGATCGCCAACATTGCCGAGCGCACGCGGTTTCTTGCGGCCATTTCCCACGACCTGCGCTCACCTATCACACGCCTGCGTCTGCGCACCGAGATGCTGGAGGACAATCGCACCAAGGAGCGTTTCCGCAGCGACCTGGAGGAAATGGAGCACATGGTCTCCAGTACGCTGGATTTTGTCAGCAGCGGCGAAATAAACGAGACACGGCAAAACATCGACATCAACGCCTTGCTGCAAAGCTTGCAGGCGGATGCGGAGGATGTGGGCGAACACGTACGGATCGAGGGGCGTGCGAAACAGCCGTTGCCGGGGTACGCCCGCAGCCTCAAGCGCTGTGTGCAGAACCTGCTGGAAAATGCGCTGCGTTATGGCACCGACGTGGTGGTGCGAATCGACGATCAGGCGGACAGCTTGAAGATTGTCATCAGCGACCGTGGCCCGGGGATTCCCCTGGAGCAACTCGACCAAGTGATGGAGCCGTTTTACCGCGTGGAGGGTTCACGCAACGCCGAGACCGGCGGGTATGGCTTGGGGTTGAGCATTGCTCACACCATCGCCAAGGCGCATGACGGGCGGTTGAGTTTGAGCAATCGGGAGGGGGGAGGGCTGGAAGTGGAGCTGCAGTTCCAACGCAGAACCTGAGGCTCGCGCAGGGGGGGGCATGTAGTGAGCGGGCTTGTCTCGCGCTGGGCTGCGCAGCGGCCCCATTAAGGCCGCGGCAGTATTACAGATACAACGCGTTGTCAGTTTTTAGGGCTGCTTCGCAGCCCAGCGCGGGACAAGCCCGCTCACCACAACAAGCCCGCCACGGGTTGGGGCATCAAGCCCCGTGGCACTTCTTGAATTTCTTCTCGCTGCCGCATGGGCAAGGATCATTGCGACCCACGTCCTTCAAGGCATTGCGCACCGGCTCCTGGTGAGCGTGGCCACAGTTCGGGCCGTGGACATGGCCGTGGTCGTGATCATGGTGATCGTGATCGTGATCGTGGTTGCAGTCAGGACCATGGACATGGGGTTGCTGAGTCATCGATGTCGCTCCGGAATAAAATCGCCGGGGATTATCTCGCCATTGTGGTTCACCTGCACGTCATAACCGATGAATAATCCGGTTTTCAATTCGCCTTCCAGGCGATACGGCACAGGCTGGTCGGGTTTTTTCAACATCTGCACCACATCACGGATCTGCGGCCAGAGGTTGGTGCGCACCGACACGCGGAAAAACTTATGGCTGCGCGGCGGTACGGTCAGCCATTCGTTGGATTCCCCCTCGGTCAGCACAAAGTCGCCCAGGCTGACTTTGTAGATCAGGCCGCGCACGGTCAGGTCGTCGTCGTTGCGGTTGTCCACGCGAAAGTACAGCTTGAACTTTTGCTCCAGCAGCTTGGCACGCACCACCTCGACTTTCACCAGGGAGACATGAGGCGGCGGCGAATCGTCTTCGAACCACGACGCGCAACCGGTGAGGCCAAGGGTCAACGCCAGCATCAAGCTGTACATCCGGAGCATGGCGTGAGTCCTGTGGTGGTTAGAGGTAGCTGGAACAGCACTTCTTGAATTTCTGCCCACTGCCGCACAGGCAGGCATCGTTGCGTCCGGCCTTCACCTCCACCGTCGGGTCGATGAAGTACCAGCGCCCGTCATTCTGTACGAAAGAGGACTGCTCGCGGTGGCTATGTTCACCATTGCTGTCATGCCAGCGCGCGGTGAAGGTGACGAACGCGTGTTCCGGCTGGCCGCCGAACACCTCCGAGCTTTCCACCTCAAGGCCGAGCCAGGTGCTCTGGGCACTCCAGGCGGCGATGGCGTTGCGGTCCAGGCCCGGTTGTTGGGCGGGCAGGGTGGTGGCGACCAGGTAGTCCACCAGGCCCAGGACGTAGGCGCTGTAGCGCGAGCGCATCAACGCGGTGGCGCAGGGCGCCGGGTGCCCGGCGTGATAATGGCCGCAGCAGGCATCCAGCAGGTTGCCACTGCCGCAAGGGCAAATGGATGTACTCATCGGGTTACCACCAATACTTTCCAAAGTTTTCCGGGTTGGCCCAGAAGCGGGCGTTGAGCCAGTCCGGCACTTGCTTATAGTCAAGCAGATCGTAGGTAAACAGCGTCAGAACCTGATCGTCACGCTGGAAACGCTCGCCGGCCTGCAGGGCCAGGGAGAAGAAGTCGGTGTCTTTCCAGTCGCAGGCGCCCAGGTCCACCAACACCGCAATGCGGCTGGCATTGAGGTTGCGAATGCCGCCAAGCAGGGTCAGGCCTTGCGGTTTTGACAGGTGCTCCAGGCAATCGACCACCAGCGCCAGGTCAAAACGCTGCGCCGCAAGCTCTGCCGGCAGTGGGCCGGGTGGGGCGAGGGCGACTTGGGTGTCGGGGTGCGCCGCTTGAAACGCCTCCAGTGCCGGGAACTGGCTGGCGCCCAACAGCAACAGGCGTTTGGGCTGGTGCAGGTCGAGCAAGGCGGCCAGCGCTTGCTGGGGTGTACGGGCAGAAATACCGGCGGTCATCAGAGATCCTCACATCAGGACCGTAGAGACTAGCGCGGCTGAGCGTGCGGGCCTAGAGCGGGTGGCTGCGAAAAGTCCGGCAAACACGACGATCCTCAATGAATACAGGGGCGCGGCGTAGTGGCGCAGATGAAAAGAGCCGTCTTTACTCCACCCATCGGCCCCCGCCGATCCCCTCAGGAGAAATCAGATGAGCATCATGCGGACAGCTCTACCCTTGGTTCTGCTAACCGGAGTATTGACAGGTTGCGCAGGTTTGCAAAAAACCGATTGGCCCACCTGCGCCGCTGTTGGCGGCGTGACCGGTGCGGCGATCGGTGCCACTGAAAGCGCGGCCTACGCAGGCTATGGCGCGTTGCTGGTGGGCGGCATGGCTGGCGCCTATTGCTGGGTGAACGGCGATGGCGATGAAGATGGCGATGGCGTGCCGGATAGCCGCGACAAGTGCCCGGGCACGCCGAAAGGTGTGCAAGTCGATGCCGATGGCTGCCCACCCGTAGCGCCTCCAGCGGTGGTTGAGGAGGTCGTGGTGGTCAAGGAAGAAACCATCGTGATCCGTGATGTGCACTTCCAGTTCGATTCGGCCCAGTTGACGGCGGCGGATAAAACCAAGCTCGATACCATTGCCACACGCTTGAAACAGGAAGCCCCAACCGCCCAACTGCGGGTCAGTGGCCACACCGACAGCGTCGGCAAAGACGCCTACAACCAGAAACTCTCGGAAAAACGCGCCCACTCGGTGACCGATTACTTGATCGGCGCCGGTGTACCGCGCAGCAATTTTGTATCGGTGACCGGCGCGGGCGAGAGCCACCCCGTAGCCGACAACAAAACCGCTGAAGGCCGCGCCTTGAACCGCCGCACGGAAATCCAGATTAACCGCTGACGGCCCTTGCCCCTGTGGGATCCACAGGGGCATTGCTGCCAATCCTCCTCCTTTATTAACTTTTTTGATCCTTCACTGGCAAAGCGCCTGTGTAAGTCGTTACTGTGCGTCCAAAGAAAAACTAGAAATGTTTTTTGAAAAAATTCAGGGGAGCTCCATGATGCGTAAGGTTTTATTGTTGGCCCTGTTGGTCAGCCCCGTTGCCCTGGCCCAGAGCGTCAGTGTTGAAACCAACTCATTGATGCGCCTGCCCAGCAGCACCAGTGTGTTGCAACTGGAGCGCCTTGACGTGGCGGACTACGGCACGTTGCTGATTCCGGCCACCATCAGCCAAGTCACCGTGGATGAACTGCACCTGGGCCGCGACGCGCGTATTGCCATCGTTCCCGGTAACACCGCCCTGCAATTGCAGGTGCGTCATGCGCAGTTGGATCACGGCAGCCAGATCACCTCACGCGGCGCTCCCGGCACCCATGAAAAACCCGCCAAGGCCGGGCGTGACCTGACCTTGCGCATCAATTCGCTGGCAGCAGAAGAACTCTCGGTGGACGCCCGTGGCGGCGCCGGTGCCCAAGGTTATGCCGGGCTGGATGGCGCCAACGGCGAGGATCCGGGCTGCACCTGGGGCTCAGCCGGTCGTGGTGCCAATGGCGATAACGGCGGCGATGGCTTGCCAGGCGCGGCGGGTGCGCAGGTGCGGGTCGAGTTGCCGCAGGACTTCCCGGCGCAGCAGATCAAAGTCTGGGTCGATGGCGGTGCGGGCGGTTTGGCCGGTACGGCGGGCAAGCCCGGTAAAGGCGGGCAGTCGAAGGGCTGCCTGGTGTACCGCGCCGACGGTGGTGAAAAGGGCCGCCCAGGGTTGGAAGGTCAGCCGGGGCCGGCTGGGCCTGCGGGGACTGTGACTATTCAGCGGCTGTGAGTCGTTTGGGCTGACGTCTTCGCGGGCTTGCCCGCGACGAGGCCCTAAAGAACACCCTTAGAACATCGGTCGAGCCGAAGCAATCGCCACCACCACCAACCCCACGATCAGATTGATCCCCACTAACCGGCGGATCTGCCCCAGCACCGCAGCCCCCGCCGGCCAGTCCTCAGCCGCCACCGCCGTGCGCAATTCCGGGAATTTCAACGCCTGGATGCGGATAAACAGCGCCGTCATCACCAGGTACAAGCCCATCATCACCTGCACGTAACGCGGCGCCGTCTCAAACCCATTGAAGCGCAACTGCAGCAGGCCGATGCCGCTTATCGGCAAAACCGCCACCGCCACCCACACCCATACAAAAAAACGTTGAAACACATTCGCCCACAGCTTGAGCCGGGCAGGGCCTTCAAGTGCCGCCACAGCGGCGGGGCGCAGGATCATCCAGGCGAAAAACATACCGCCGACCCAGATCAGGGCGGCCAATACATGCAGGGTGTAAGCGAGGCTAAACGCGGTCATTGTGGTACTCCGTTCTGCGCGGGATTCATTAGCGGGGTATGATAGCCGCCGATCCGAACCACTGAAAATTTATCCAGCGTTTTTTGCGCCCGACTATCCATGATCAGCACAGAACTCAAAACCACGATCCAGGGCGCCTATTCGCGTTTTCTCGAAGCCAAGAGCTTGAAACCGCGCTACGGCCAACGCCTGATGATCGCCGAAGTGGCCAAGGTCCTCGGGGATATCGACACCGACGACGAAGGTCGCCGCGAGGGTGAGCCCGCGGTCGTGGCCGTCGAGGCCGGCACCGGTACCGGCAAGACCGTGGCCTACAGCCTGGCCGCGATCCCCACCGCCAAGGCCGCCGGCAAGCGCCTGGTGATCGCTACCGCCACCGTCGCCCTGCAGGAGCAGATCGTCTACAAAGACCTGCCTGACCTGATGCGCAACAGTGGCCTCAATTTTACCTTCGCCCTGGCCAAGGGCCGTGGGCGCTACATGTGCCTGTCCAAGCTCGACGTACTGCTGCAGGAAGGCCACGCGCAAACCGCGACGGCCCAACTGTTCGAAGAAGAAGGCTTCAAGATCGAGGTCGATGAAGCCAGCCAGAAACTGTTCACCAGCATGATCGAGAAACTGGCCGGTAATAAATGGGACGGTGACCGCGACAGCTGGCCCACCGCCCTGGAGGATTCCGACTGGGCGCGCTTGACCACCGACCACAGCCAGTGCACCAACCGCCATTGCCCCAACTTCGGCCAATGCGCCTTCTACAAGGCCCGCGAAGGCATGGGCAAGGTCGATGTGATCGTCACCAACCACGACATGGTCCTGGCCGACTTGGCCCTGGGCGGCGGTGCGGTATTGCCGGACCCGCGTGACACCCTCTATGTCTTCGACGAAGGGCACCACCTTCCCGACAAAGCCATCGGCCACTTTGCCCACTACACGCGGCTGCGTTCCACCGCCGACTGGCTGGAAACCACTGCGAAGAATCTGACCAAATTGCTGGCCCAGCACCCGCTGCCCGGCGATCTCGGCAAGCTGATCGAACAGGTGCCGGAGCTGGCGCGGGAGATCAAGACCCAGCAGCAATTCATGTTCAGCGCCTGCGAGCAGGTGGCTGACTTCAAGCCCGGCGAAGACGTCGAGGGCCGCGAGCGGCCCCGGCACCGCTTTGTCGGCGGGCTGATCCCCGAGCACATGCGCGAAATGGGCATCGAGCTGAAGAAGGGCTTTTCACGCCTGACCGACCTCTTCACCCGTCTCACCGATTTGCTCAAGGAAGGCATGGACGGCGAGGTCAACATCGGCATCGCCAGCAACCAGGCCGAGGAATGGTACCCGCTGTTCGGCAGCCTGCTGTCGCGCTCCCAGGGCAATTGGGAGTTGTGGACCGCCTTCACCGTCGAAGACCCGGAAGACAACCCGCCCATGGCGCGCTGGCTGACCCTGTCGGAAAGCGGTGCGTTGTTTGATATCGAGGTCAACGCCAGCCCGATCCTGGCGGCGGAAATGCTGCGCCGCAACCTATGGAACGTGGCCTACGGCTGCCTGGTTACCTCGGCCACACTGACCGCCCTGGGCACCTTCGACCGCTTCCGCATGCGTGCCGGCCTGCCGAAAAAGGCCGTCACGGCAGTGGTGCCGAGCCCGTTCCATCACGCTGACGCGGGTGTGCTGCGGGTGCCGGACCTCAAGGCCGACCCACGGGATGCGGCGGCCCACACCGCCGCGATCATCCGTGACCTGCCGGAGCTGGTGGAAGGATCACGCGGTACGCTGGTGCTGTTCTCGTCACGCAAACAGATGCAGGACGTGTTCGACGGCCTCGACCGTGACTGGCGCAAGCAGGTGTTTATCCAGGGCAACCTCTCCAAGCAGGAAACCCTGAACAAACACAAGGCGCGCGTCGATGGTGGGGACTCCAGCGTACTGTTCGGCCTGGCGAGTTTTGCCGAAGGCGTGGACTTACCGGGCGCCTACTGCGAGCACGTGGTGATCGCCAAGATTCCGTTCTCGGTGCCGGACGATCCGGTCGAGGCGGCCCTGGCCGAATGGATCGAGGCACGGGGTGGCAACCCGTTCATGGAAATCTCGGTGCCGGATGCTTCCTTGAAGCTGGTCCAGGCCTGCGGTCGCTTGCTGCGTACCGAAGAGGACCGGGGCACCATCACCTTGCTCGACCGCCGTTTGGTCACCCAACGCTACGGCAAGGCTATCCTCAATGCCTTGCCGCCGTTCAGGCGCGAAATTTCTTAAGCCACCGTGGGCGAATACGCCCACTTCGTGGTCTATCTCAATTATGTCATCAGGCCATTCACCGGCCGTCTGGGAGAACCTTGTTCGTATGATTCGCACGCTGCCCGCCCTTTTTGCCTTGCTGCTCGCCGCGCCCTCGATGGCTGCGCCTGCCGGGCAACAGACCCTGTTCAACTTCGTCCGGCCTGCCGATGTGGTCAAGGTGGCGACCCAGGACGCCAGCCTGCCGCAATACAACGCCGAACAAACCCCCGAAGGCGAGGTGCTGCGCCGCATTACGTTCAACCCGGCTGCCGAGCCGAACCTGGTTCTCAGCCCGCAAACCGGTACCTGGGACTGGTCCCAGTCGGGCGCCATGAGCCTGCGCATCCAGAGTGCGATGGACTGGGCGCTGACGCTCTACGTCAAGGTGCAGAGCAGTGATGGCCGTACTCTGGTCAGCCGCGTCGACCTGCCGGCCGGCCCGGCCCAGACCCTGCTGGTGCCGCTGCAGGCCAACTCGCCGCTGAGCCAGGGCATGAAGGCCGGCCCGCCGATGCCGATCACCGTGGACGGCCAGCGCGTGTTACTGGCCAGCAGCGCTGGCGAGATCGACCGCAGCCAGGTGGTTTCGGTGACCTTGTCGATGATCAAGCCCAATGCCGCTCAGAGCATCCTGCTGGAGCGCTTTGGCGTGCAGGACAGCGAACCGGTGATTAAGGCGGCCTATAGCGAGCTGGTGGATGCCTACGGTCAATCCACCCGAGCGCGCTGGCCGGAAAAAGTCAGCAGTGACGAGCAGCTCAAAGCCGCCGCCGCCAAGGAGCAACAGCAGCTCCAAGGCTGGCTGGCCACGCGGGACAAATCTGCGCTGGATCAATATGGCGGCTGGAACAAAGGCCCGGCCTTCGACGCCAGCGGGTTTTTCCGCACCGAGAAGCGCGACGGGCGCTGGTACCTGGTGACGCCGGAGGGGCACCCGTTCTACTCACTGGGCGTCAATACCGTGGCCCCGGACAACAGCCAGACCTACGTGGCGGGCCGAGAATGGATGTTCGCGGCGTTGCCCAAGGGCGGCGAGCCTTTCGACAAGTACTACGGCAGCAGCGACAACCGCACCGGCAACGGCGCGGGCGAAGGGCGCAGTTTTGCTGCCGGGCGTTGGTATGACTTCTACGGCGCCAACCTGCAGCGCACGTATGGCGGTGACGGGTTTGACCAGAAGCGCTGGGTCACCCACACCCTCGACCGCTTGCAGGCGTGGGGTTTCAACACCGTCGGCAACTGGAGCGATGATGATCTGGCCACCGCCGACCGCGTGCCCTACACCTTGCCGCTATCGATTGTCGGCGACTACGCTAGCATCAGCACCGGCACCGACTGGTGGGGCGGTATGCCCGACCCGTTCGACCCACGCTTCGCCATGGCCACCGAGCGCGCCGTGGCGATTGCTGCCCGCGATCACCGTGATGATCCGTGGTTGATCGGCTTTTTTGCCGACAACGAGCTGGCTTGGGCCGGCCCTGGCGATGACCCAAAGTCCCGCTACGCCCTGGCCTACGGCACGTTGCGCATGACCACCGACGTACCGGCCAAGCGCGCGTTTCTCAAGCAGTTGCGCGACAAGTACCGTAACGAAGAAGGTTTGTCGAAGGCCTGGGGCATCCAATTGAAGGGCTGGGAGCTGATGGAAGACCCGGGCTTCGAACCGCCTATGCCCAACCCCGAGCACCCGGAAATCGAAGCTGACTTCAAATACTTCCAGAAGACCTTCGCCGATGCCTACTTCAAGACCATCTCCGACTCGCTGAAATGGCATGCACCCAACCAACTGCTGTTGGGCGGCCGTTATGCGGTGAGCACGCCGGAAGCCGTGGCCTCCTGTGCGCAGTACTGCGATGTGTTGAGTTTCAATATGTACACCCTCAAACCCCAGGACGGTTACGACTTCGCCGCCTTGCGGGCGTTGGACAAGCCGGTACTGATCACCGAATTCAACTTCGGCTCGGCCGACCGTGGGCCGTTCTGGGGTGGCGTGACCCAACTGGCCAAGGAAGACGACCGTGGCGTGGCCTACGGCAATTTCCTCAAGCAGGCCATGGCCGAGCCGTCGATTGTCGGCGTGCACTGGTTCCAGTTCCTGGATCAACCGGTGACCGGACGCCTGCTGGACGGTGAGAACGGTCATTTTGGCCTGGTGGGCATTACTGACATCCCGTTCCAGGGCTTTGTCGAGAGCGTGCGTAAAAGCAACCTGGCGGCGGTCGACCAACTGGGCAAGGAAGCGGAAAAGGCCAAGGCGGCAGGCGCCGCGCGTGAAAGCGAGGGTGGCCGGGACGGACATGAGGGCAAAGGCCCGGGGCAGGGCGCCGGGCACGCAGGCGGGCACTCCGGAAATGGTCATTGATTGAGCGCTGACGGGTTCACAAAACCCACAAGGGCTGGAACAATGTCGGCCACTTTTTTTGATGTTTTTCGAGGGCGCTCAGGTGCAGATTCAGGGTCATTACGAACTCCAGTTCGAAGCGGTACGCGAAGCCTTCGCCGCGTTGTTCGATGACCCACAGGAGCGTGGTGCCGGGCTTTGCATCCAGATCGGTGGCGAAACCGTCGTCGACCTGTGGGCCGGCACCGCCGACAAGGACGGGGCCGAGGCCTGGCACAGCGACACCATCGTCAACCTGTTCTCCTGCACCAAGACCTTCACCGCGGTCACGGCCCTGCAATTGGTGGCCGAAGGCAAATTGCAACTCGATGCGCCGGTCGCCCACTACTGGCCTGAATTTGCTGCCGCTGGGAAAGAAGCCATCACCCTGCGCCAGTTGCTCTGCCACCAGGCCGGGTTGCCGGCGATCCGCGAAATGCTGCCCACCGAGGCTCTCTACGACTGGCAACTGATGGTCGATACGTTGGCCGCCGAAGCCCCGTGGTGGACGCCGGGTCAGGGCCACGGCTACGAGGCCATCACCTACGGCTGGCTGGTCGGCGAATTGCTGCGGCGTGCCGATGGGCGCGGGCCGGGAGAGTCCATTGTCGCGCGGGTGGCGCGACCATTGGGGCTGGACTTCCACGTAGGGCTGGCGGATGAAGAGTTTTACCGCGTTGCACATATAGCGCGCAGCAAAGGCAATATGGGCGATGAAGCCGCACAACGTTTACTGCAAGTAATGATGCGTGAACCGGCGGCCATGACCACGCGTGCATTTGCCAATCCACCGTCTATTCTGACCAGCACTAATAAACCTGAATGGCGCCGTATGCAGCAGCCAGCGGCGAATGGTCACGGTAATGCGCGCAGCCTGGCGGGTTTTTATAGTGGATTATTGGACGGTAGTTTGCTTGAAGCCGACATGCTCGAACAATTGACCCGCGAACACAGTATCGGGCCGGATAAAACATTATTGACACACACCCGTTTTGGCCTGGGCTGCATGTTGGACCAACCGCAGCTGCCCAACGCCACGTTCGGCCTTGGCCCGCGTGCATTCGGGCATCCTGGCGCCGGTGGCTCGGTGGGGTTTGCCGACCCTGAGCACGATGTAGCATTTGGTTTCGTGACTAATACATTGGGGCCTTATGTACTTATGGACCCACGGGCACAGAAGTTGGTCGGAATATTGGCCGGTTGTCTGTAAACCCCTTGCTGTTTCACGTTTTTTTGTTACAAAGGCAACTATAAGAAGGCGCTGAACGAAATGATGTAACTTTAATGTTCTGTAAGCGTCTGTTTAACGGGTCATCCAGACCCCCGTTTCTTTTCTCATTTTGTGGATATCTCATGTTATCGAACAAGTCCTTGGCACTGGCGCTATGCCTCACTATTACCGGCTGCGCACAAACTCCACAAAATGATGCCGAGGGCGGGCATTGGTGGTCATTTGGATCTGATAAGGCCGCGACCAAGGACGCAGTGACCCAAGCCGACGCCAAGCCAGACGCCAAGCCAGACGCCAAGCCAGCTGCCGGCGCCAAGCCTGCCGCACCGGTAGCCGCTGCGGCTGCTGCGCCAGCCCCGGCTCCAGCCGCCAAGGCTGACACCGGCTCTAGCTGGTGGCCATTCTCTTCCAAGACCGCCGACGAAAAGGCTGCCGATGCCAAGGCCGACCTGAAAGCCGACCTCAAGGCCGCAGAACCTGCCCCTACGGTTGCCAAGACCGACACCGAAACCCACTGGTGGTGGCCGTTCGAAAGCAAGCCCAAGCCATTGGCCAAGGTCGACGTAACCAACGTGCCGATGCCCGATCCGAAGATCACCCAAGCCTGGTTGGACGACTATGAGCCGCGGCTGCGCGCTGCCATCAAGGACAGCAACCTGCAACTCGAGCGTCGTGACAACGTGCTGGTAGTGATCGCCCCGGTCGACGGCTCCTACAACCCGAAACGCCCGGCCATGTTGCTGCCCGTCACCCTCGGCCCGTTCACCCGTGTGGCCAAGGCCGTTGAAGCCGATCCGAAGACCGCCGTACTGGTACTCGGCCACGTCGATGCCACTGGCACCGCCCCGGCCAGCCAGGCATTGACCAAGGAACGCGCGCAATCCATCGCCTCGATCTTCAGCCTCAGCGGCTTGAAGCAAGACCGTCTGATGCTGCGCGGCATGGGCGACCTGATGCCACGAGCGGCCAATGACAGCAACCAGGGCCGCGCCCTGAACCGTCGCATGGAAATCATGTTCACCCAGCGCACCACCATGCTGGCGCTGCTGAGCAAGTACCAGTCGGGCAAAACCCCGCCTGTCGCCGAAATGGTTGCCGTGCAGGACGTTCCAGCCCCGGCACCGGCCGCCAAGGCACCGGCTAAAAAGGCGCCCGCTGCGAAAAAAGCGGCAGCCAAGCCTGCGGCCAAAAAAGCCCCGGCCAAGCCCGCTGCGAAAAAACCGGCTCCAGCCAAGGCCAAGGCCGCTGCACCGGCAAACGACCAGGCGAAAAACTGATCTGCTGAACCAGAAGGATAAAGCCGCATGACCCAGGCACTGGCCGATATGCGCCGTGACTACACACGGGATGGCTTGAGCGAGGCCCAGGCCCCGAGCGAGCCGTTTGCCTTGTTCCACCAGTGGTTTGCTGACGCGGTGAAAACCGAGCAGCCACCGGTGGAGGCCAACGCCATGACCCTGGCCACCGTCGACCAGGACGGTCGCCCGCACTGCCGCATCCTGTTGCTCAAGGGCTTGGATGCGCAGGGTCTTACCTTCTTTACCAACTATCAGAGTGCCAAGGGTCAACAGCTGGCTGCGCGGCCGTTCGCAGCCAT
Organism: Pseudomonas sp. AC112; assembly: GCF_979253545.1. Lineage (NCBI taxonomy): Bacteria > Pseudomonadati > Pseudomonadota > Gammaproteobacteria > Pseudomonadales > Pseudomonadaceae > Pseudomonas > Pseudomonas sp. AC112. The sequence goes on along the minus strand of NZ_CEEDCM010000001.1, from coordinate 761,998 downwards.
GACCTTCTTCTGGCCGACCCTCGAGCGCCAGGTGCGCATTGAAGGTCGGGTGGTCAAGGTCACGCCCGAGGAGTCGGACGCTTATTACCAGGTCCGCCCGCTGGGCAGCCGCCTGGGGGCCTGGGCCTCTCCGCAGAGCCAGGTCATTCGTGACCGCGAAGAGCTGCAGGACCTGCTCAAGGCTACCGAGCAACGTTTCAGTGATACCCAGCCCGATTGTCCGGAGCACTGGGGCGGCTATCGCCTGTTGCCCGAGCGCATCGAGTTCTGGCAAGGCCGCGCCAGCCGCCTGCATGACCGCCTCAACTACCGCCTGCAAGATTCGCAGTGGACGCGCGAGCGTCTGGCGCCCTGAGCTGCACCTTTCGTCACTTCGCTTGAATGTTGCCCATCACCCCGAAGTCTCTTTAACAGAGACTCCGGGCGTGTACTGTTGCGCCACATTCTTCAGCCAGTCCGGCAAGTCAGACCGTTTGATCTTCAACGCACGGGCCTGCTCCAGTTGCGTGAGCATGAAGGCACGCTTGTGCGGATCATCGCCCGCCAGGGACAGTGCCAGGTCACGGTCGATCCAGCGCCGGATGCGTAGGTACAACCAGCCGTGGAAATACAGGCCGGCAAGGGTTGCGACTACAATGATGAAGTAATCCATGAGGGTCCTGGCTACGAGAGAAGAGCTACCGTTCGTCGAGTTTTCTGGTGCGGGCAGTCTGTACTAAGGCTGAATGAAAGCAATTTTCTGCGGGGCTTGCCGTGACAGGCGTCAAGCTGCAGCGTTTAATGAACACCTGTCCTTTGGAGTTGATGCTATGCGTAAGTCCGTTTTACTGGTTGCCTGCTTTACCACCCTGTCGTTGCTGCTGGGTGGCTGCGCCTCGAGTCTGACCGGCGACTCGTACTCCCGTGACGAAGCGCGTCGTGTACAGACCGTGCGCATGGGTACCATTGAATCCCTGCGTCCGGTGAAAATCGAAGGTACCAAGACCCCAATCGGCGGCGCGGCTGGCGCCGTCATCGGCGGCGTTGGCGGCAGCGCCATTGGCGGCGGCCGTGGCAGCATCGTGACCGCCGTAATCGGTGCCGTCGCTGGCGGCCTGCTGGGCTCGGCCACCGAAGAAGGCCTGACCCGCACCCAGGGTGTGGAAATCACCGTCCGCGAAGACGACGGCAGCATGCGTGCCTACGTGCAGGCCGTGCAGGAGAATGAAATCTTCCGCATCGGCGACCGCGTACGCATCATGACCGTCGATGGTACCAGCCGCGTTACTCGCTAAACGTCGGCGTTGGAAACACAAAACCCCAACCGGGTGACCGGTTGGGGTTTTTGGTTTTAGGGGCGGGCGTCTAGCCGGTGGCGGGCGGGTTACATACAAAAACGCCGGCAATAAAAAACCGCCTTAGCAGGGCGGTTTTATTGCGGACCAGATTTTACGCTCGGCTCGCATACTCATAAGACGCGGCGACAGAATCCGAAGGGGTTGGGCTTCAGGTAAACATTTCTATGTCATCCATTGCGTCATTCACCGCAGCCGACAGAGACGGCGATCTGCGTCTTGCCTGTTCCAACGCCGGCGTGACCTTTGTCATATCTAATGCCCCGAATCGACGTGCGATGTGTCCAATAGCTACGATTGCTGCCGCTGAAATCTCGTCGTCAGGGTGTTCGATAAATTGGAGACAGGTATGTTCTGCCCAGTCGCCATTCGTTTCATCAAGCCCAATCGAAATCAATGCTTCCGTCACTTTGCTGACATCTGATGTTGCTAGATAGCGTACTGCTTCATCGTGTTCCAGTGATGGGTCGTGGTATCGCATTGTCATTTTGTATCTCCCAGGATTTTGCCTTTGCGGTTGGTTTTCCCAGCTCTGATCAAGGCGTTTTTCATTTCTTGTCGTAAGCCGCTCCAAGGTCTTACGTGGGCGTGATAGGCACCTTCAGCAGTACGATCTATCACTACAAACTCATTTGTATGCGGATCAATCGCTATACGTCGTCGCGAATTCGGCGGATTTACCTCTATCGATTCATTAAGCGAATCCAGCCCATTTTCAGGGCGTTTACTTTTAACTGAATTCCCCTTTTTGCTGTGATAGGGCGCGTCCTCATACTTCCAGCTAACGACGATATACAGCGGCCTGCCCCCTGAATCCGACGGAAATACCAGGATGAAATCCCTGTACTCAGGTGGATAAACCGGGTCGACAATTATATCGGCGGCTTGCTCGGTGGGCGGATATACCCATATGTGCGGCGTCGATGGCGCCGCTTCCAATGCAGGTATGCCGAGTGTACTGGCGGGGTCGGTAGCAGGCGTCCAGATCAGCTCAACCCCATCACCCAAGTCGGCAACGTAGTGCGCATGCCGTATCTGAAACTGCACCACATCGACCATTTCCCAGTCGTGGTTCTTTCCCGTATAGAAAGCGTATCCCTTGAGCGTACCGTCATCGCGTTGCTCGATATGCAAGCGTACCCGCGTACGCGCCCTGGCCATGGAGCGCAATTGATCTTCGCTGTAAAGCGCGCTGTCGCCGAGATTGGAGGGTCATACGAGTGCAACTATGCCTGCCAAAAAGGCGGTGCCCACCGTGCTGACACTCGCTGTGGCGACTGTGCCCACGCTGCCAGCCGTGGCGACGCCACCAAGCGATAGCCCTCCAAATCCTGCCGGCAGAGGACTGCCACCGATCATTCCCAATCTCAGCCGACCGGAACTGTCTGCTTCTATCCCACCCAGCAGTGCGTATTCGGCATAGTCTCTTAACCTATCAAGAGGCACATAACCGGTCGGTTCGTGATAATCGATGATTGCGTCCGGTAAATTGCAGGACTTAGCAAATACGCAACCTTCCTTAGGTACCTGAGGGGGTAGCGGCTTAACCAGAAAGCGTGCTTCTTCTGCTATCTGCCGGTCGATTACTTCCCTCTGAGCTTGTTGCTGGCTCACTGCCCGGCCCGCCAATTCGGCTTCGTTCATGGGCTCCAGACGTCGGTATCCACCGGTGCCAGTCCCGTAACATCGCCAAACTTGGTATACGTCCTTTTTGTTTGCCATTGTGCCCTCCTGGCTTGTTGTATAACGACGTCCGGCATAAAAGCCGGAAGACGACGTTAGGCCAAGTCAAGAAGGGGGGGATGTAGGGGGAGTCTGAGAAGGGTAGATATGTTGGGTGAACGGGGAAATCAGACGCCGGCTTGAAATGGCCGGCGCCTGCAAATAAGGTCAGATTTTCTTACGACTCGCCATCGCCGTCACCGCATAACCAATGAACGCCGCCAGAATCGATCCCGTCAAAATCCCCATCCGGTCTTCACCAGCAAACTCACTGGCACCCGGCACAAACGCCAGGGAGCCGACAAACAGGCTCATGGTGAAGCCAATGCCGCACAGGATCGCTACGCCAAACACCTGACCCCAGTTCGCGCCGCTGGGCAGGGTGGCGAGGCCAGCCTTGATGGCCAGCCAAGTGAGGCCGAACACGCCAACGGTCTTGCCGATCAACAGGCCGGCGGCGATACCCATCGGCACATGGTGGGTGAAGCTTTCCAGGCTGACACCGGTCAGGGACACGCCGGCGTTGGCGAAGGCGAACAACGGCAGGATGCCGTAGGCCACCCACGGGTGCAGGGCATGTTCCAGCGTCAGCAGCGGCGATGGCTCGGCGTTCTTGGTGCGCATCGGGATACAGAACGCCAGGGTCACACCAGCGAGTGTGGCGTGGACACCGCTCTTGAGTACGCACACCCACAGGATCAGCCCGATGATCAGGTATGGCCCGAGCTTGATCACACCCAGGCGGTTCATTGCGATCAAGGCAACCAGGCAGGCACCTGCGCCCGCCAAGGCAGCACCGGACAGGTCGGCGGAATAGAACACGGCGATCACGATGATCGCGCCCAGGTCGTCAATAATTGCCAGGGTCATCAGGAACAGCTTCAGCGACACCGGTACACGCTTGCCCAGCAGGGCCAGCACGCCCAGGGCGAAGGCAATGTCAGTGGCCATGGGAATCGCCCAGCCGGAAAGCGCGGCGGGGTAGTCCTTGTTGATTGCCCAGTAGATCAGCGCCGGCACCACCATGCCGCCGATGGCGGCTGCACCCGGCAGCACCACTTGCGAGGGCTTGGACAGGTGGCCGTCGAGCAACTCGCGCTTGACCTCCAGGCCAATCAGCAGAAAGAACAGGGCCATCAGGCCGTCGTTGATCCACAGCAGGGCCGGCTTGGCGATTTTCAATGCGCCGATCTGCGCCACCACCGGCACGTCAAGAAACGTGCTGTAGAGGTGCGACAAGGGTGAATTGTTGATAATCAGCGCCAAAGCGGCAGCGGCGATCAATAACAGACCGCTGGCGGCTTCCAGCTGGAAGAAACGGGTGAAAGTGCTACGCAGAGGCAAGGGATGCTCTCCAATCAAGGTTCAATAGGTGGGTACCCTAACCCGTACCGTTAGTTGTTAAAACAAAAGTTATATTCTTATTTGTTATAAGGGATGAGGGTGGGTGGCGTTGCGCCAAAGCCTAGCAATTGTGTGTCCAATTGAGTCTTCACTGTATCTGTGTGCAGTGTAGGAAACATCCTAAGATTGGGGCTGAAATCCTTAGAGAACTCTCTCATGAGCGACCACCGTCCCTGGGCCCGCGAAGCCATTCGCATCATTGAAGCGGACTTCCAGCGCAGCGCTGACACCCATCTGATCCCCTTGCCGTTGCCGGGTTTGCCGGGTATCGAGTTGTATTTCAAGGACGAGTCCAGCCACCCCACCGGCAGCCTCAAGCACCGGTTGGCCCGCTCGCTATTCCTCTACGCGCTGTGCAATGGCTGGCTCAAGCCGGGTGCGCCGGTGATCGAAGCGTCCAGCGGCTCGACGGCCATTTCCGAGGCCTACTTTGCGCGTTTGCTGGGTTTACCGTTTATTGCGGTGATGCCAGCCACCACCTCCCAGGAAAAAATCGCACAGATCGCTTTCTATGGCGGTCACAGCCACCTGGTACAGGATCCGACGCAGATTTACGCCGAATCCGAGCGCCTGGCGCGGGAAAGCGGCGGTCACTTCATGGATCAGTTCACCTACGCCGAGCGTGCCACCGACTGGCGGGCGAACAACAACATTGCCGAGTCGATCTTCCAGCAAATGCGCTTCGAGCAACATCCGGAGCCGAGCTGGCTGATCTCCAGCCCTGGCACCGGCGGCACCACCGCGACCCTTGGTCGTTATGTGCGCTACCGCCAGCATTGCACCCGCGTGTTATGTGCCGATGCCGAGCGTTCGGTGTTTTTCGATTTCTATCAGAGTGGCGACGCGAGCTTGCGCCTGGACTGCGGTTCGCGCATCGAAGGCATTGGCCGGCCACGGGTCGAAGCGTCGTTCTTGCCCAAGGTGATTGATGCCATGGTCAAAGTGCCGGATGCACTCTCGCTGGCGGCCATGCATTACCTCGCCGAGCGGCTCGGGCGACGGGTCGGCGGTTCCAGCGGGACCAACCTGATTGGCGCCCTGGTAGCGGCGCAGCAAATGAAAGCAGCGGGGGAGTCGGGCTCGATCGTGGCGATCTTGTGTGATGGGGGAGAGCGGTATGCCACGACCTATTACGATGCGGCCTGGTTGGTGGGGCAGGGGTATGCGTTGGATGGATTGATTGCGGCCGTTGCCGCCAGTGTCGAGCGGGGCGAGGCGTTGCCGGACAGCATCCTGCGCGCCAACATCTAACCTGTAGCGCCCGGCAAGCCGGGCTTCTACAGGGGCCTGTGTCAGGCTTCGAGGCCCAACATATCCCGCGCCAACGCCTCGGCAATCCGAATCCCGTCCACACCGGCGGACAGAATCCCACCGGCATAACCCGCGCCTTCACCGGCCGGGAACAGGCCTTTCACGTTCAAGCTTTGCATCGATTCGTTACGGGTAATCCGCAGCGGCGATGAGGTGCGCGTCTCGATACCGGTCAACACGGCGTCGTGCAGCGAGTAGCCCTTGATCTGCTTCTCGAAGGCCGGCAGGGCTTCACGGATCGCTTCGATGGCGAAGTCCGGCAAGGCCAGGGCCAGGTCGCCCAGGGACACGCCTGGCTTGTAGGAGGGTTCCACACTGCCGATGGCCGTGGACGGCTTGCCTGCGATGAAATCACCCACCAACTGCGCCGGCGCCTCGTAGTTGCTGCCACCGAGGATATAGGCGTGGGATTCCAGGCGTTCCTGCAATTCGATACCGGCCAGCGGGCCACCGGGGTAGTCCACCTCGGGGGTGATGCCGACCACGATGCCGGAGTTGGCATTGCGCTCGTTACGCGAGTACTGGCTCATGCCATTGGTGACCACGCGATTGGGCTCGGAGGTCGCCGCTACCACGGTGCCGCCTGGGCACATGCAGAAGCTGTAGACCGAACGGCCGTTCTTGGCGTGGTGCACCAGCTTGTAGTCGGCGGCGCCGAGTTTCGGGTGCCCGGCGTATTTGCCCAGGCGCGCGGCATCGATCAGTGATTGCGGGTGTTCGATACGGAAACCCACCGAGAACGGCTTGGCTTCCATGTACACGCCACGGTCGTGGAGCATGCGGAAGGTGTCGCGGGCACTGTGGCCCAGCGCCAGGATCACGTGCTTGGAGAGGATCTGCTCGCCGCCATCGACAACCACGCCGTTCAACTGGCCGTCTTCGATCAATACGTCGGTCACCCGTTGCTCGAAGCGCACTTCACCGCCCAGGGCGATGATCTGCTCGCGCATGTTTTCCACCACGCCAGTCAGGCGGAACGTACCGATGTGCGGCTTGCTGACGTAGAGGATTTCTTCCGGCGCACCGGCCTTGACGAATTCGTGCAGGACTTTGCGGCCGTGGAATTTCGGGTCCTTGATCTGGCTGTACAGCTTGCCGTCGGAAAAGGTCCCGGCGCCGCCTTCACCGAACTGCACGTTGGACTCAGGGTTGAGCACGCTTTTGCGCCACAGGCCCCAGGTGTCCTTGGTGCGCTGGCGCACTTCCTTGCCGCGCTCGAGGATGATCGGCTTGAAGCCCATCTGCGCGAGCAACAACCCGGCAAAGATCCCGCAGGGGCCGAAGCCGACCACGATCGGGCGTTCTGTCAGGCCCTGTGGTGCCTGGCCCACGACTTTGTAGCTGACATCCGGCGCCGGGTTGACGTTGCGGTCATCGGCAAACTTGAGCAGCAGGGCGGCTTCGCCCTTGACGTTCAAGTCGATGGTGTAGATGAAGCACAGCTCCGAGGATTTCTTGCGCGCATCGTAGCTGCGTTTGAACAGGGTGAAATCGAGCAGGTCATCACCGGCGATGCCCAGGCGCTGCACGATGGCAGGCCGCAGGTCTTCTTCGGGATGGTCGATGGGCAGCTTGAGTTCGGTGATTCGTAACATGACGGGATCCGGTAGGCGGCGGGCAAAGAGGCCGGCTGTTTTGCAAACCGGCGATTATAAGCCCCAAAGACCGTTTCCCGTCATGTTAAAACAGCGCGAGGCCAAGTCAGTCGTCGCGGGAACCGCCAAACGCGGCGCAACCCCGTTGCACCTGGCCGTTGACGCGCAACTCGGCGGTCATGTGCTGCAGGCTGCCGCTGACCGGGTCGACGCAACGCTGCGGGGCCACCCACAGTTCGACATGCTGGTTGTTGGCTTCAGTCATCAGGTTGAAGCGACCGTCACCGATCTGCTCTTCCACATACGGCACCGCCAGGGGTGGCTGGCCTTCGCGCTCCAGCACCATGCCCTTGGCCGTGACGTTCATCGCCCAGGCCGGCTTGTGGCCGTTGGCGCGCAGGATCATGCGCTTGAAGTCCGGGTCGTCGCAGGCCGAGGTCGAGCGTTCGACACGATAGAGTTGCTGCAGGTCCACGCTGCCCTGGGTGCCCGTGGCAACCCCAGAGAACTGGCCGCGCAGGTCGGCGAACAGCGCGCCTTGCTGGCCGGCCAGGGAGGCCGCCTCCTGCAGGATGCTGGTGCCGCCGGTGTCGTTGACCACGTAGTTGCGTTTGTCATTGCACGGTTGGAACAGCAGTTTGCCACCGACCGCCGTGAGTTCGCCCTGCATGCGGGTCAGCCCGGCGAGAGACGGCTTGGCCGGCTCGCTTTCGAACATCTGGCAGGCGGCGAACAGGGGGAGCAAGGCAAACAAGGCAAGGGTATGGGCGGCACGCATTATCGGTCTCCAGACAAGTGCCGCCACGTTACGCAGGCCGGCGCTGCATCACAACCCCGCTCGCCAGCTTCAGTCTATTCTGACAGCCCAACCTGTTCAGCCAACGATAAACGTCTGACCGGTTTGCAGGCCTTCCACGCTTTTGGCGTAGGCCAACGCCACGTCAGCACCGGGAGCCGGCTTGTAGCCACGGAAGTAGGGTGCATAGCTGTCCATGGCTTCCAACAGGACCGTCGGGCTCACGGCGTTGACGCGCAGCCCGCGTGGCAATTCGATCGCCGCCGCTTTCACAAAGGCATCAATGGCGCCGTTGACCAGCGCAGCCGAGGCGCCGGTGCGGATCGGGTCGCGGTTCAAAATGCCGCTGGTGAAGGTAAACGAGGCGCCGTCGTTGGCGTAGTCGCGGCCGATCAACAGCAGGTTGACCTGGCCCATCAGCTTGTCGCGCAGGCCCAGCTCGAAGTCGGATTCGCTCATCTCCGGCAAGGCCACGAAGTTGACGCTGCCCGCTGCACAGATCAACGCGTCGAACTTGCCGGTTTGTTCGAACAGTTTGCGGATCGACGCGCTGTCGCTGATATCCACCTGGAAGTCACCGCTGCTGCGGCCGATGCTGATCACCTCGTGACGCTGAGCCAGTTCCGCCTTGACCGCCGAGCCGACGGTGCCGCTGGCGCCAATCAATAGGATTTTCATGGTGCTGTTCCTCCAGGGGGTAAGTGAGGGTTCAGTCTAGAGTGGCTTTTCTGATGGATAAACGCGCTAATAGGCAACCTTTGGTTTTCAAATGGAAACAATCCATGAGCGAGATGGATGACTTGGCGGCGTTTGCCGTGCTGATCGAGGCGGGTAGTTTCACCGTGGCTGCCGAGCAACTGGGCTGCAGCAAAGGGCAGTTGTCCAAGCGTATCAGCCAGTTGGAGGCGCAGTTCGCGGTGGTGTTGCTGCACCGCACCACGCGCAAACTCAGCCTGACCGCCGCGGGTGCGGCGTTGCTGCCCCAGGCCCAGGCATTGGTGGTGCAGGTGGATCGCGCCCGTCAGGCATTGGCCAGGCTCAAGGATGATCTGGCGGGGCCGGTGCGCATGACCGTTCCGGTGTCGCTGGGCGAAACCTTCTTCGACGGCTTGCTGCTGGAGTTTTCCAAGCAATACCCCCAGGTGCAGATTGAGCTTGAACTCAACAACAGCTACCGGGACCTGGCGCGGGATGGGTTTGACCTGGGGGTGCGCTCAGGCGCGATCGAAAACGAGCGACTGGTGGCTAAGCCGTTGCTGGCCTGGCATGAGATGACTTGCGCCAGCCCGGCTTACCTTGAGCAGCATGGTGAACCCCAGACGCCGGCCGACCTGGCCGGGCATACCTGTTTGCTTAACAGCCACTACAGTGGCCGCGAGGAGTGGCTGTACCACCAGCAGCATGAATTGCTGCGGGTGCGGGTCAGCGGCACGTTTGCGTCCAACCACTACAACCTGTTGAAAAAGGCCGCGTTGGTGGGCGCCGGTATCGCGCGCCTGCCGTCCTACGTGCTGCCGGCGGAATTGGCTGACGGCCGTTTGCGCTGGCTCCTGCGTGACTATCAGACGCGGAGCATGCCGATGTACCTGGTGCATCCCTATCAGGGCGGCCTGCCGCGTCGCACCCAAGTGTTAGCCGACTACTTGGTGGATTGGTTCAAGCGCAGCGGCGAGGCACTGGATCGGCTTTAGGCGTAGCGACGGGCGATCAAGTGATCGATGGACAGGCGTCCTGGCCCTTTGGCCACCAGCAGCAACAGCAGCGCAATCCAAGTGCCATGGGTCGGGTAGGCGTCCGGGTAGACGAACAGCTGAATCACCAGGGTCATGCCGATCAGGGCCAAGGCCGAAAAGCGCGTGGCGAAGCCCACGAGGATTAGCACCGGGAAAAAATGCTCGGCAAACGCAGCCATATGCGCCGCCACTTCCGGCGACAACAACGGCACGTGGTACTCGCTGCGAAACAGGGGCAATGTCGAGGCTGCCAGTTTCGGCTCGCCGAATTGGAAGGTGCCGCTGATCAAATCAACGGCAAAGCCTTCAACTTTGGTTTGCCCGGATTTCCAGAACACGGCGGCAATGGAAAAGCGCGCGACAGAGGCGATCAGGCTGTAGGGGATTTGTTCGAAAAGCGCGATGAGCCGTTTGATCAGGCACGAGGGGCGGGTGTTCATGGCGATACCTTTTGTTCCAGGTGCAAATGAGTGAGGGTGTTGTGGCTGATCAGCAGGGTCAGGCATTGGTGCAGGTCAAATTCGGCGGATGATTCAAGCGCATGCTCCACGGCTGTTCCCAATGCGTTGCCATGCGCCAGGCTGTTGATGAACGCCACTGAGCCAGGGTCGATGGCAAATACCTTGACCTCCAGCCCCTGGCGAAGCACCAGCGCCCCCTGGGGATGCCAGGGGTTCAGCGTGGCCAGGCCGCCTTCGGTCTGGTGCGCGGCCCACACTGCCACCACTGCGTAGGGCGAATTGAGCGTGGCCAGCGACGGATGCAGGTGCAGGCGCAGGGTGCCCAGGTCGGCTTGACCCTGCAGCGTCAGGAGCACGGCCTGCTGATCCAGTGCCTGGCAATCGGCGGCGTGATAGGCACGGACGCGCAAGCGCTCCAGCCGGGCGATGTCCGCCAGGTAGGGCACGCTTTGCGCGGGTTCAAAGCCTTGGATGAACTCGGCGAGCGCGCCGCCGTACTCACTCATCACCGGGCTGGTAGGCGGGTGCGCCTGCACATACAGACTGGCCATGGCGCGGAAAAACGCCTCGCCCACCAGTTGCAGTGTGACCGGGTAAGCCGCCGCCAATGCGTTGATCAACGAGCTGTGCACATTGTTGCGATACACCGCGAAACGGCTGGCCGGGTCGGCACCATTGCTGCTGAACAGGCCATCGGGGCAGGCTTGTTCCGGTGCCAGCAAGGCTGCAGAAAAGTCGTCGTGAAGGCTCATGGGCTCACCTGCGCCAGCTGCCTGTCGGCCTGTTGAGCCTCGGCCAGCAGTACGCTGAATGCCGGCAGGTGGTTGTCACGTTCGATCAGGGTTGGCATAGGGCCGACTTGAGCCAGTACTTTTTCGTACAGCTGCCACACGGCGTTATCAATCGGCGCACCGTGGTCGTCGATCAGCAAGCGATCACCGAGGTTGTCAGTGTCTTCAGCAAATCCAGCCAGGTGGATCTCACCGACAGCGTGCAACGGCAGGCCGTCGAGGTAGGACTCTGGATCGCGCTGATGGTTGGTGCAGGACACGTAGACGTTGTTCACGTCCAACAACAAGCCGCAGCCGGTACGACGGATGATTTCGCTGATGAAATCCGTCTCGTCCAGGGTGGAGCGCTGGAATTGCAGGTAGGTCGACGGATTCTCCAGCAGCATCGGCCGCTTGAGGGTGCTCTGTACCTGGTCGATGTGTTCGCATACCCGTTGCAAGGTGGCGCTGTCGTAGGCCAGGGGTAGCAGGTCATTGAGGAACACCGGGCCGTGGCTCGACCAGGCCAGGTGTTCGGAAAAAGAGTGGGGTTGATAGCGTTCGATCAGCGTGGCCAACCGCGCCAGGTGCTCCGTATCCAGCCGGCCTTCGCCGCCAATGGACAGGCCCACGCCGTGCAATGACAGCGGGTACTGTTCGCGGATCAACCCCAGGTAATGATGAAACGGGCCGCCGGCCACCATGTAGTTTTCGGCGTGCACTTCAAAAAAACCGATAGCGGGCGAGGTCTCGAGCACTTCAACGAAGTGCTCATGCTTGAGCCCCAGCCCGGCCCGGCGCGGGAGGCCGGGCGCCTGAGCCTGGGAGATGGCTTGCAGGGATGAAAGAGTCATCATCAGTACTCAGGTTTTGCGAGGGATCAGGACTTGGCGGTGAAGGCAGCTTCCTGGCCGAAGCCGGTCGGCGAGGTGGAGCTTGGGGTCTTGAGGCAGGTGCCGGCGGGGACCAGTTTCCAGGCGTTGGCCTGGTCTTTGGTTTTCGAGGTACCGGCGCAGGAAGTGCCGGCGCCCGCGGCGCAATCGTTCTTGCCGGCTTCGGCGACGCCGAAACATTTCTGCATGTCGTCGGCAGCGTGGGCGGTGGTGGTCAGGGCGGACAGGCTCAAGGCGGAACCAAGGGCCAGGACGAGGGTAGCGGCGGACAGTTTGGTAGTCATGGTGCATCTCCAGCAGTGGGTTGAGTTGGCGGGCTTGAATGCCTGCTTGTACCACTAGAGAGGGGGGGATGGAATTTGTTACACCGGCTTCAAAAAAATTAAAAATTTCGCTTCACGCAAAACAAATGTGGGAGCGGGCTTGCTCGCGAATACGGTGGATCAGTCAACGATGCAGTGACTGACATACCGTATTCGCGAGCAAGCCCGCTCCCACATTGTTCAAGCCGGTTCCTTCAGCAATAAAACCTTAGCCGCCCAAATATGCCTCACGCACCTTCGGATCGGTCAGCAACTGCTCGCCAGTCCCTTGCATCACCACCCGGCCGTTTTCCAGCACATAGGCGCGGTCAGCAATCTTCAAGGCCTGGTTGGCGTTCTGCTCAACGAGGAACACCGTCACACCGTCCTTTCGCAGCTGTTCGATGATGTCGAAGATCTGCTGGATGATGATCGGCGCCAGGCCCAGTGAAGGTTCGTCCAGCAGCAACAACTTGGGCTTGCTCATCAGCGCCCGGCCGATGGCGAGCATTTGCTGCTCGCCGCCGGACATGGTGCCGCCGCGCTGGCTGAAGCGCTCCTTGAGCCGAGGGAACAGGTGCAGCACCTTGTCCATCTGCTCCTGGTAGTCGCCCTTGTCGGTGAAGAACCCACCCATGGCCAGGTTCTCTTCCACGGTCAGGCGTGAGAACACACGACGGCCTTCCGGCACCACCGCGATGCTCTTGCGCATGATCTGCGACGACTGCTGGCCCACCAGTTCTTCACCCATGTAGCGGATGCTACCGCTGTGGGCCTGGGGCGAACCGCACAGGGTCATCAGCAAGGTCGATTTGCCGGCACCGTTGGCGCCGATCAGCGTGACGATTTCGCCCTGGCGCACTTCCACGTTGACGCTGTGCAGGGCCTGGATCTTGCCGTAGAAAGTGGAAACGTTTTCGAATTGCAGCATTTTACGCTTCCCCCAAATAGGCTTTGATCACTTCAGGATTGTCGCGGATCTGCTCCGGTGTCCCGTCGGCCAAAGGCGTGCCCTGGTTGATCACCACGATGTGGTCGGAAATGCTCATGACCAGTTTCATGTCGTGTTCGATCAACAGCACGGTGGCGTTGTTTTCTTCACGCAACACGCTGATCAGCGCCTTGAGGTCTTCGGTTTCCTTGGGGTTCAGGCCGGCGGCCGGTTCGTCGAGCATGAGGATCCGCGGGCGGGTCATCATGCAGCGGGCGATTTCCAGGCGACGTTGCTGACCATACGCCAGGGTGCCGGCAGGGCGGTTGGCAAACTCGGTGAGGTTGACCTTGTCCAGCCAGTACGCCGCGTACTCCATGGCCTCGCGCTCGCTTTTGCGGAACGCGGGGGTCTTGAACAGGCCGGCGAAGAAGTTGGTGTTCAAGTGACGGTGCTGCGCGATCAGCAGGTTCTCGACCGCCGTCATGTCCTTGAACAGCCGCACGTTCTGGAAGGTCCGCACCACGCCCTTGCGGGCGATTTCGTGACCGGCCAGGCCCTGGATCGGCTGGCCGTCCAGCAGGATGCTGCCACCGCTCGGCTTGTAGAAACCGGTGAGGCAGTTGAACACCGTGGTCTTGCCGGCGCCGTTCGGGCCGATCAGTGCCACAACCTGTTTTTCTTTCACGGTCAGGGCCACGCCGTTGACCGCCAGCAAGCCGCCGAAGCGCATGCTCAGATTTTCGACTTTCAGGATCTCGCGGCTCATTTGCGCAGCTCCATGTGTGGACGTTGCATGGGCAGCAGGCCTTGCGGGCGCCAGATCATCATCAGCACCATCATGGCGCCGAACATCAACATGCGGTATTCGCTGAACTCACGCATCATTTCCGGCAGCAGGATCATCACGATCGCGGCCAGGATCACGCCCAGTTGCGAGCCCATGCCACCCAATACGACGATGGCGAGGATGATCGCCGACTCGATGAAGGTGAACGACTCCGGCGTTACCAGGCCTTGGCGAGCGGCGAAGAAACTGCCGGCGAAACCGGCAAAGGTTGCCCCGAGGGTGAAGGCCGAAAGCTTGATGACTGTCGGGTTCATGCCGAGTGCACGGCAGGCGATTTCATCTTCACGCAGCGCTTCCCATGCACGGCCGATCGGCATGCGCAGCAGGCGGTTGATCACGAACAGTGCAGCCAGTGCCAGCAGCAGCGCCACCAGGTACAGGAACACCACTTTGCTCACCGGGTTGTAGTCGATCCCGAAGTACTCGTGAAAGGTCTGCATGCCTTCTGCGGCGCTACGGTCGAACGTCAGCCCGAAGAACGTCGGCTTGGGGATGCTGCTGATACCGTTGGGGCCGCCGGTGATATCCGTGAGGTTACGCAGGAACAGTCGGATGATTTCACCGAAGCCCAGGGTCACGATCGCCAGGTAGTCACCGCGCAGGCGCAGTACCGGGAAACCCAGCAGGAAGCCGAACGTTGCCGCCGCCATGCCCGCCAAGGGCAGGCAGATCCAGAAGCCCCAGCCCAGGTAGTGCGAGAGCAGCGCGTAGGTATAGGCACCTACGGCGTAGAAACCCACGTAACCCAGGTCGAGCAAGCCGGCCAGGCCGACCACGATGTTAAGGCCGAGGCCCAGCAACACGTAGATCAGGATCAGGGTGGCAATATCGACCGCGCCGCGCGAGCCGAAGAACGGCCAGATCAACGCGGCCACGATCAGGCCGATGATGATGTAGCGCTGGGTACGCGGCAGGGTCAGGAATTGGCTGACCTTAGGCGATACCAGTGGGCCACGGTTGCCCTTGAACAAGGCACCGACCTGCTGGGTGAACAGCACGCGCAGGAACATGAGCACCGAGCACAGGGCGATGATGGTCAGGGTCACGGGACCGGTGCCATGCACTTCCAGGTTGATGCCGACAATGCTCAGCTTGAGGCCGAGTACGGGGAACGCAACCGCCCACACCAACAGCGCGCTGAAAAACGCCGATTTAAGATATCTGCTCATACTTTCTCAACCTCCGGACGGCCCAGGATGCCGGTCGGACGGAACAACAGCACCAGAACCAACAGGCCGAACGCCACGACGTCCTTGTACTGGTCGCCGAAGATATCGGCACCAAAGGCTTCAGCCACACCCAGCACCAGGCCACCGAGCATGGCGCCCGGGATACTGCCGATGCCGCCCAATACCGCTGCGGTAAAGGCCTTGAGGCCCACCAGGAAGCCGGCGTTGGGGTTGATCACGCCGTACTGCATGCTCAGCAGCACCGCCGCGACGGCTGCCAGTGCGGCACCGATCACGAAGGTCAGGGCGATGATGTTGTTGGTGTTGATGCCCAGCAGGTTGGCCATCTTGATGTCTTCGGCGCAGGCCCGGCAGGCGCGCCCCAGACGGGAACGGGAGATGAACAGGGTCAGGCCCAGCATCGCCACCAGGGTGACGACGAAAACCAGGATCTGCATGTAGGAAATCAGGACCTCCTCCGCACCGCCCGGGCCGAAGGAGAAGCTCCCCGGGATCAGGTTGGGGATGGATTTATCCTTGGAGTCCTGGGACAGCAATACGGTGTTCTGCAGGAAAATCGACATGCCGATCGCGGAAATCAGCGGGATCAAACGGTTGCTGCCACGCAAGGGACGGTAGGCAACCCGCTCGATACTGTAGCCATAGGCACTGGTCACGACGATCGACGCAAGGAACGCAGCGGTCATCAACAGCGGCAGGGAGTGGATACCCATCATGGCCAACCCGGCAAGGGCGATAAAGGCCACGTAGGAACCAATCATGTACACCTCGCCATGGGCGAAGTTAATCATTCCAATGATGCCGTAAACCATTGTGTAGCCAATGGCTATCAAGGCATAGGTGCTGCCAATGGTCAGGCCATTAACCAGCTGTTGGAAAAAATGATAGATCTCAGGCATTACAGCGCTCCTAAAAACCCGATACGCATTTCACTGGTGGAGTCATGTTCCGGCCCCGTGCTGTGTTCTGTGAGCACATTTGCACAAAGCGTTTGCCAGCGAACCGCTGGTGACGGTTTTAAGATTTTCAGGTGAGCCAGCGCCCGGATCGCGGGTGTCAGGCCCATAAACCTCGTAAAACAAAGCCCACTGCTCTCACAGTGGGCTTGTTGGACCAGTAACGCCTGGCTTACTGAGGGGAAACTTCGGTTTTTGGTTTACCGAAGTGCCATTCGTAGACCACGAATTTGAAGTCCTTCAGGTCGCCCTTGGCGTCGAAGCTCAGGTCGCCGGTAGGGGTCTTGAAGGTGCCCGCGTGGATGGCGGCTGCCACTTTTGCGGTGTCTTCGCTCTTCGCAGCGGTGATACCGCCGGCGATCACTTCAATGGCCGAGTAGGCTGGGAACACGAACGGACCGGTCGGGTCCTGCTTGTTCTTGGCGAACTCTTCAACGATGGCTTTGTTGGCCGGGTCGGTGTCGAAGGATTTAGGCAGGGTCACCAGCAGGCCTTCGGAAGCGCCCTGGGCGATTTGCGAGATGGAGTCGTTGCCCACGCCCTCTGGGCCCATGAACTTGGCGTTCAGGCCTTTTTCCTTGGCTTGGCGCAGGATCAGGCCCAGCTCAGGGTGGTAGCCGCCGTAGTAGACGAAGTCGACGTTGGCTTGCTTGAGCTTCTGGATGATCGAGGAGAAGTCTTTGTCGCCGGCGTTCAGGCCTTCGAAGACGGCAACCTTGGTGCCTTTTTTCTCGAGGGTCTGTTTAACGGCGGTGGCGATGCCTTCACCGTACTGCTGTTTGTCGTGCAGTACAGCGACGATTTTCGGCTTCACGTGGTCGGCGATGTAGTTGCCGGCTGCCGGGCCTTGGGCGCTGTCCAGGCCGATGGTACGGAAGATCAGCTTGTAGCCACGTGCGGTGATTTCCGGGCTGGTGGCAGCCGGGGTAATCATGATCACGCCTTCGTCTTCATAGATGTCGGAGGCGGGTTGAGTGGAGCTGGAGCACAGGTGGCCGACCACGAACTTGACGCCGTCGTTGACCACTTTGTTGGCGACGGCAACGGCTTGTTTAGGATCGCAAGCGTCGTCGTATTCCTTGGCTTCAAGCATTTTGCCGTCGACGCCGCCCTTGGCGTTGATGTCGGCGATGGCTTGCTTGGCACCCATGAATTGCATGTCGCCGTATTGCGTCACGGGACCGGTCTTGGGCCCTGCGATGCCGATCTTGATGGTGTCGGCTGCGAACGAATGGCCGGCAACCCCAGCCAGGACCATAGCGGCAAACAGTTTGGAAATCTGCTTAGTAGCCTTATTCATAGTGCTCCACTCTTACTGTTGTATTTTTTATAGTTCTAGCGGCCTTGTGAGCTGCAGAACCGGATCAGATATCTCGGATATCCCCCCGGCAGTGCCCTGGCAACTGTACCGGTACAGTGTAGAGCGCCGGTTGATCGCTTGAAAAGCTGGCTGCCGGGGGCAAAACCCGGGTGTGTCGCTTAAATGAAAGAAAAAGACAGAATTGCGGCGGGGTGATGCCAGAGTATCGGGCAATCCTTGGCTTTTCTGACACTTTCAATCGATGACTCATTTGCAACTGGGTTTTTCCGCAGGGGACACGACGTTATGATTGCGCCGATTTTTTCCCAAGGTGAACTCCCATGACGCAAGAACCTAGCACCCTCTATGCCAAGCTGCTCGGTGAAACCGCCGAAATTTCCTGGAAGGAGCTTGAGCCGTTCTTTGCCAGGGGTGCCCTATTGTGGGTCGACGCTGGCCTGGATTTGATCGAAGCGGCCGAGGGCATGGCCGAGGACAACCGCGACAAAGTCGCTGCCTGGCTGGCCGCAGGTAGCCTTGGCGAAGTGTCTGCGACGCGGGCGCTGGACCTGGTGGAGCGCGATCCGAGCTTGTGGGCGGTGGTGGTTTCGCCGTGGATTCTGATCCAGGAAAGGGCAGCGTAAGAAAGGCGCGCACGAAAAAGGTGCGTCTTTTTTGCCGCGATGAGTGTGTAGCGGAGTAACCGCTGAGGCGGTGATGGCATCTTGCCGTAGAGAAAGGTCACAGCCGAGGGTGACGTGCGCGTCACGGGAACAGTTTCCGCAGCGGCGCAATCGTCGGAAAATTGTCTCTCGGTGTGTTCACCTACCCCTGTAGGAGCCGGCTTGCCGGCGAAGAGGCCCTTTAAACCTGTCCTGTTCTTGAGGGCGTTATCGCCGGCAAGCCGGCTCCTACAGTAGGTAAGCCGATCAGCCGGTCTTGCCGGTATGGTTGTTCAGCGAGATCACCTTGGTCTTGCCGATGCGATGACGGTAAATCTCACGCAGGTACTTGATCGCCTTTTTCACGCAATCCCGTGACAGGCGAATGTCATTGATCGACACAAACTTTTCTTTGTCGTTGATCAGCTCGCGGTACTTCTTCTCATACATCGGCTTGATCGCGTACCAGTTGGTATCAAGGATCTTCGCCGGGTTCTCGAATTCGTTGAGCAACTCGTCGATACTGTCTTCGTCAAAGTCCTCGTGGATGATGAAGTCCAGGATCGAGTTGTCCAGGGTGTCGTCGAAACGGTACGGGTTGCGCGCAAAGCAGCGTTTGATAAACGCCACGATCAACGTGAGGAAGTCATCCGACAGGCACGGGCTTTTCGCGATCAGGGTGGTCAGGGACAGGTTGGCCGAGGCGCCGATCACCAGGGCGTAGCGCTTGAGGGTGGTGTTGGGGAACAGGCTGTTGAGGTGGGTCTTGAGCCGGTTCAGGTCCATGTAGGACAGCTTGTAGTCCTTGGGCAACGACACGATCGACACCACCGACGAGCAGTTCTTGAAGAAGTGCAGGTCATGCAGTGCGGCGGCGTCGTAGCCGGAGTTCTTGTACTGCTCCAGGGAGGCCTTGTAACGCTTGGATTCGATGGGCAGCAGGCTGATGCCTTCGATGGCCTGGGTGACCTTGTTGAAGTGCGGCAGGTCGATGGAGCGGAAGAACAGGTCGTCGATGTTCAGGCGTTGCGGTTCTTTCTCGAACACCTTGAACTTGTCACTCGACGGCGCCGGGGTTTCCGGGACCACGGACTCGGCATAGGCAATTGCCACAGGGCCGGCCAGGCTCATGAACAGGTCGTTGGCATCCAGGCGGATGGTTTCGCCGATGTCGATCCCGGCGCGGCGGAAGTAGTTCTGGTCGTAGTCGGTGGTCACGGCCTGGGCCGTGAGGATGTTGAAGATCTGCTGCGAGATGTACTGGTTGGCGTGTTTTTCCATGGCATTGACGTCAATGTTCTGGATATTGCCGTCATCGCTTTCTTCGGCATAACGCATGATGTCGTTGGAGATCAGCATCATCGCGTTCCACGGCCGGATACGCCCCTTCACGCTGGCTTCGCTGCTGTCTTCATTGGCGAAGTTGTACGAGAAGTCCCATTCTTCCGACAGGTATTTGCACAGCAGGCGCCCGGCGTTGATGTGCAGCGCCTCGGACATTTCGCTGCGGTGGTCGGAGATGTTCGGCAGCACGCAGATGCCGCTGGTGAAGATCGGTTCGAACACAAACGCGTGGCCGCTCTTGCTGTCGTGCTCGTCGGCGGGCTTGGTGTCGAACGTCTTGTTCATGTACGAGTGTTGCTGGGCCAGGCCGAATTCCGAGGCCATGCCCGAACCGGTACCGCCACCGGCGCTGAAGATCGAAAAGTACAGGCGTGACTGGTTGGCCTTGATGCCGCAGGAGTCGATCAGGTACGAGTGGATCATCTTCCAGTCGGGGCTGGAAAAACGCTGGGTATCTTTATTGAGAATGATCTTGGCCAGGTACTGGCCGAGGATCGGCGCGTTACCGGCGCCGCCGGCATGGACTTCCGACAGGTCCATGATTTTCATCTTGCTGTAGTCGCGCAGGAAGCCGCTTTTCTCGCCCTTGCGCGAGAAACGGATGCGCCCGGCGATGTCTTTGTCCAGGTCGCCCAGCATCACCAGCGGTTCCACCAGGAACACCGGTTTGCTGGCCTTGCCGCTGCCCAGGCGCAGGTTGTTGCGGATCCACTGGGCTGGGCTGTAGCCCTTGTCTTGCGACTTGTCTTCGTTGCTGAATTCGTTCAGGTAGAACTTGCGCGCGTTGTACACCAGTTCCGCCACATCCAGCGCGATGTTCGAACCGCAACGGCCCAGGCCGATCAGGCACACGGAGGGAAATTCCTGCTCGTTGCGCGGATCGTTGTCACCTTCCAAGTGCGGCGGGCGCGGGAACACCATGTCGCGCAGGCCGTCGAGGTTGTCGAGGATGCGGTCGGTATTGGTTTCGGTGAAGTACAGGTATTGCTGGGTGGCCAGCGGGCGGGCGGTGCTCAATGACTTTGAACCTGAGGGTTTGTCCGCAGGAGCTGGGAGCAACACGTCGGATACCACGGTGGCAGAGTTATTTTTAGAAGTCATTGTGCGCCATGTGCCTGGGCGGATGGCTGAAAATATCAAATGGCCATCACGGAATGGGAGTTCGCGACTTTACAGTGCGTCCTTGTCCTGGGCGAGTGGGTTTAACCCTAGCGTTTTCGGGGAAAACCTGGCCGGACTCTGATGAATCGGCCGTTTGTCGGCGTTCTTTAGGTGAATGATGGCGAAATGCCAAAGATTCGGCGTCAGCGAATTGGCCTGACGATGGATGTGGAACCGCCGAGTGTAGGAGAGGGGGCTTTAGGTGAGCTGTTGTCTTTGTTGCCTGCCTGGCTGTGCGGGTAAAGCGGGTTGCGCGTGTTGATGCCTTGCATGACCCCGATGATGTCGCTCGCCGGCACCGCCGGGCTCAGCAGGTAACCCTGGATGTAATCGCAGCCATGTTTGAGCAGCAGCTCGAATTGGGCTTGGGTTTCCACGCCTTCGGTGACCACCTGCAAGTGCAGGGTGTGGGCCATGCCGATAATCGCCTGGACGATCTCGATGTCGGCGGTGGATTTGGGAATGTCCTGGATAAACGAACGGTCGATCTTCAACGTGTTGAGTGGCAGGCGCTTGAGGTAGGCGAGGGACGAATAGCCGGTGCCGAAGTCGTCGATCGCCAGCGATACGCCCAGCGCACGGATTTGCCGCAGCAACGCCAGGGTGCTGCTGATATTGCCCATCAGCGCATTTTCAGTGACTTCCAGCTCCAGGCGGTTGGCGCCGATTCCGCTAAAGCGCAGCGCATCTTCGATTTCATCCGCCAGTTCATCACGGGCCAGGTTCAGGGCCGAGCAATTCACCGACATGGTCAGGTCGGTGTAGCCACGGTCAGACAGCAGGCTTAGGTCATGGCAGGCTTGGCGCAATACCCAGTGGTCCAATTCGGCAATCAGTCCGTTGCTCTCGGCGATGCCGATAAAGCGGTCTGGGGCCAGTAACCCATGCTGTGGGTGTTGCCAGCGCACCAAGGCTTCCAGCCGCGTGACCTTGCCCAGTTTCAGGTCGAAGATCGGTTGGTAAAACAGTACCAGCTGGTTGCGCGCGCGCAGGGCACCGCGCAGTTCCTCTTCAAGTTGCAGTTCGAGGAAGGCGCGGGTCTTCAGGTTGGAACTGAAGAAATTCAGGCTGTTGCGACCGGTATCCTTGGACTGGTACAGCGCCAGGTCGGCGGTTTTCAGCAGTTCTTCACAGGTCAGGCCGTCATCGGGGAACAGGCTGATGCCAATGCTGGTGGTCATCACCATGCGTCGGCCGGCCAGCTCGATGGGTTCTTTCATCTGCTGCATGATGCGTTGGGCCAGGTGCCGGGCTTCGTCGCGGTGGTGGATGCTGATCAGGATGCAGAACTCATCGCCGCCAAACCGTGCCACCACATCCGCGTGGCTGCGCACCGAGCCCTTGATATGCCCGGCCAGCACGGTGAGCAATTGGTCGCCGGCGTCATGCCCGAGGCTGTCGTTGATGCGCTTGAAGTGGTCAATATCGAGGAAGATCACCGCCATCATGCCGTGAGAGGCGGTTTTTTCGGCGAGTTTCTCCGCAAAGATCTGGTTGAAACCCCGGCGATTGAGCAGGCTGGTGAGGGCGTCGTAATGGGCGACCTGTTGCAATGAAGCGCGGGCCTGGTCGAGTTCGCTGAGCAGCGCATTGACCCGGCGCAGGTCGCGTTCCTTGTGCTGCAGCTTTTTGTCGGCCAGGGCGGCGCTGATGCTGCTGCCAATCACCAGCAACGTGATGACCGCCACCGACAGCCCAAGCTGGATCGGGTTGTTGTCCAACGGCAACGAGAGGTCAGCGCCAGTGGGGACGATCAACTGCATGGCGGCCATGCCGGTAAAATGCATGCTCAGGATTCCCGCGCCCAAGATCAGGCTCGCGGCATATTTGAGCAACTGATGGAATACGCCTGAGCCGGTGCGCAAGTAACTCGACAGCAACAACGCAGCCAGGCTGGCGCCCATGGCGATGCCCACCGAGGCCAGGAACAGTCCCGAATCGAAATACAGCTGGGCCTGGGAGCGCATGGCCGACATGCCCACGTAGTGCATCAACGCGATGCCGATCCCCATCCAGACCGACGCCAGCAAATACTGGTGAAAGCGCAGGGTGGGGTGACTGAGGGTTTGCATGGCGAACAGCGACGCGATCAAGGCGATCAGCAAGGACGCGAAGGTCATCAAGAGGTCGTAGTGAATCGCGATGGGCGCCTGGAAGGCCAGCATGCTGATGAAGTGGGTGGACCAGATCCCACCGGCCAGGCAGCCGGCACCCAGCCAGCGCCAGTGGCGACGCGCAGTAGGGTCCTCGACATGGCCGACACGCTCAGCCATGTCCAGCGTGCCGAAACCTGCCGCGCACGCAACCAGATACGCCAGCAGCACCAGGAACGGGTTATGACTGCAATTGAGAAGTAGGTGCCCGCTCTCCGGAAGCGCGGTGAAAAAGTGAAGACCCAGCCATTCCATAGCATGTCCCGTCATAGCGTCACGTCACTGCACAAGGCGATGACCTATTAAGACGAGTGTAGACGCGTAGGAGAATTCGCCAGTAAGTAATGGCACTTTGCTTCTCTACGATTTTGGCATGCCGTCCATAGCGTTTGATGCTAAGCGCTGATAGGCAGGTCCAGCTCGAACGGTGGTTCCAGCGGCGCCAGGCCAAACGCTGCCCGCGCGGCATCGCAATCGACGTTCTGCACGCCCTGGTACCACGAGGACTCGAATTCGCGGCACACACTTGAGCGTTGTTCGTAGATCGTGCAGCGAGTGCCTTGGCCCACTTCACCCTCAAGGCTGCAGCAGCGCGCGGGTTTCTGGTCGGTGCCGATCATTGCCACGCGGGTGTGATTGATCTGTACCACCAGGTCATCGGGCACCGTGCCCCCCGACGAGGCGCACTCTCCCCAGAAGAAAGACACACGAAAGTGTGAACAGCAGGCACCGCAATTCAGACACGGACTGGCTTCGGACATGGGCGTCATCGATAAGAAAAAGTAAGGGGGGATGCTACGGAAGGCTCGCCATTCTATCCGTGCCATGGCCATTGGGAAGGGGGGCGCGCACTTATATTTTTGTAGGCAAAGTCCCGTGCTCGCGGGTGAAATCATGCCCTATCAGCTTTACGAATCATTACAGACAACCGGGCCCTGCCTGACTATGTTGCAGGTACCGGGCAGGATGCATCGGGCATCGCAGCTCTCATAACAATAAAAGAGACGGACCCATGCAGAACTCGACCCAAGCGGCGAATGCCTGGCGCATTCTGTTCCTGCTGTTCCTCGCCAATCTGTTCAATTTCTTCGATCGCACCATTCCCGCGATTATCATCGAGCCAATCCGCATGGAATGGCACCTGAGCGACTTTCAGCTCGGCATCATCGGCACCGCCTTCACCATCGTCTATGCCATCGCCGGCCTGCCCCTCGGGCGCCTGGCCGATACCGGTTCGCGCAGCAAGCTCATGGGCTGGGGCCTGTTCGCCTGGAGCGGGCTGACGGCGGTCAACGGCATGGTCGGCAGTTTCTGGACGTTTTTGCTGGTGCGCATGGGCATTGGCATCGGCGAAGCGAGCTATGCGCCGGCCGCGAATTCGCTGATTGGCGACCTGTTCCCGGCGCACCGCCGCGCGCGGGCCATGGGGATCTTCATGCTGGGCCTGCCGTTGGGGCTGTTGCTGGCATTCTTCACCATCGGCTGGATGGTCAAGGCGTTCGACAGCTGGCGCGCACCGTTCTTTATCGCGGCGGTGCCGGGGCTGATCCTCGCGGTGTTCATGTTCTACATCAAGGAACCCAAGCGCGGTGCGGCAGAAACCGTGCAAGTCTCCCAGGAACGCGTCGACCGCCCGATCCGCCGCGTACTGGCGGTGCCGACCTTCTTGTGGCTGGTGCTGGCCGGGCTGTGCTTCAACTTCGCCACCTACGCGTGTAACTCGTTCCTGGTGCCGATGTTGCAGCGTTACTTCCTGATGCCGTTGCAAGAAGCAGCGGTCGCCACCGGGGTCATCGTGGGGATCACCGGCCTGGTTGGCCTGACCCTGGGTGGCTGGATCGCCGACAAGATCCACCAGCGTGTCGCCAACGGCCGGCTGTTGTTCGCCGCGTTCAGCCTGATCATCTCCACCGTGACCACAGCCTGGGCGTTGCACGCCGGGCGCATCGAGATCGGCGTATTCGTGGCGCTGTTCAGTGTGGGTTGGCTGTTCGCCTATAACTTCTACACTTGCGTGTACACGGCGATCCAGGACGTGGTCGAACCGCGCCTGCGGGCCACGGCCATGGCGCTGTTTTTTGCCGGGCTGTATTTACTGGGCGGCGGCATGGGGCCGATCGTTGTCGGGGGCCTGTCCGATCACTTTGCCCATTCGGCGATGTATGCGGCGGGGGCGGAGCAGATGACCGAGGCTTACAAGGCGGTGGGGTTGCATGACGCCATGTACCTGATTCCGGTGGCGTTGTTCCTGACCATGCTGTTTCTGTTCCAGGCGTCGCGCAGTTTTGTGCGCGATGCCAAGCGGATGAAGGATGGGTTGGGGGTGGTTGAGGTGCCGGCGTCCGCAGCGACGGCTTGAGACCGAGGTGCCCCCTAAAGGTCCCTCAAGGCAAAAAAAGGCCCGCATTGCGCGGGCCTTCTTTATTGGCGGAGCAGGACGGTGATCAACCCGCGACCAACACCCGAATCGCTTCCAGTCGCAGCGCCGCCTTGTCCAGCATGGCCAGGCCTTGCTCGCGTTGGGTGCGCAGGGCAACCAGTTCGCTGTCACGCACGGTCGGGTTGACCGCTTGCAACGCGGTCAGGCGCGCCAGTTCTTCGTCGGTGTCTGCCGCCAGGCGACGCTTGGCCTCGGCCACACGCTCGGCGTGACGCGGGGTGATCTTCTCTTCACCTGCGTTGATCCGTGGCGTCAGCTGATCGCGCTGGGCTTGGATAAATTTGTTGGCGCTGGCGCGTGGCACGCTTTCCAGCTGGTCGTTGAGGGTTTCAAACGACACGCGGCTGGACAGGTCGTTGCCATTGGCATCCAACAGGCAGCGCAGGGCGGCCGGTGGCAGGTAACGGCCCAGTTGCAGCGAACGCGGGGCCACCACTTCACTGACGTAGAGCAGTTCCAGCAACACGGTGCCCGGCTTCAGCGCCTTGTTCTTGATCAGCGCCACGGCGGTGTTGCCCATCGAACCGGACAGCACCAGGTCCATGCCGCCCTGCACCATCGGGTGTTCCCAGGTGATGAACTGCATGTCTTCACGGGACAGCGCCTGGTTACGATCGTAGGTGATGGTCACCCCTTCGTCGTCACCCAGCGGGAAGCTGGCGTCGAGCATTTTTTCGCTGGGCTTGAGGATCAGCGCGTTTTCCGAATGGTCTTCGCTGTCGATGCCGAACGCGTCGAACAGGGTTTCCATGTAGATCGGCAGGGCGAACTGGTCGTCTTGCTCCAGGATGTCCTCGACCAGCGCATCACCTTCACCCGCGCCGCCGGAGTTGAGTTCCAGCAGGCGGTCGCGACCAGTGTGCAGCTCTTCTTCAAGACGCTCGCGCTCGGCACGGGCCTCGTCGATCAGGGCTTGCCACTCGCCGTCGTCGGCATTTTCCAGCAGCGGCAGCAGGCGTGGGCCGAACTGGTGCTGCAAGGCGTTGCCGGTCGGGCAGGTGTTGAGGAAGGCGTTCAGCGCTTCGTGGTACCACTGGAACAGGCGCTCTTGCGGGCTGGTTTCCAGGTACGGCACGTGCAGTTCGATCACGTGCTTCTGGCCGATCCGGTCCAGACGGCCGATCCGCTGTTCCAGCAGGTCGGGGTGGGATGGCAGGTCGAACAGCACCAGGTGGTGGGAGAACTGGAAGTTGCGGCCTTCACTGCCGATTTCCGAGCAGATCAGCACCTGGGCGCCAAATTCTTCATCGGCGAAGTAGGCGGCGGCGCGGTCACGCTCGAGGATGTTCATGCCCTCGTGGAACACCGTGGCCGGAATGCCGGAGCGCACGCGCAGCGCGTCTTCCAGGTCCATCGCGGTTTCGGCGTGGGCGCAGATCACCAAAACCTTGGTGCGCTTGAGCATTTTCAGCTGGTCGATCAGCCACTCTACCCGTGGGTCGAAGCGCCACCAGCGGTTTTCTTCTTCGACGTCCGGCTGCGACTGGAAGCTGACTTCCGGGTACAGCTCGGCGTGTTCGCCCAGCGGCAATTCCAAGTACTCGTCCGGGTTCGGCAGCGGGTAGGCGTGCAGCTTGCGCTCCGGGAAGCCTTGCACGGCGGCGCGGGTGTTGCGGAACAGCACGCGGCCAGTGCCGTGACGGTCGAGCAACTCACGCACCAGGCGTGCGCTGGCTTCGGTGTCGCCATCGTTGACGGCGGTGAGCAGCGCTTCACCTTCGTTGCCGAGGAAACCCTGGATGGTCTTGTGTGCCGCAGGGGAGAGGCGCCCCTTGTCCAGCAGCTCCTGCACGGCTTCGGCGACCGGGCGATAGTTCTCGCTTTCGGCGCGGAAGGCTTGCAGGTCGTGGAAACGGTTCGGGTCGAGCAGGCGCAGGCGCGCGAAGTGGCTGTCCTGGCCCAACTGTTCCGGGGTGGCGGTGAGCAGCAGCACGCCCGGGATCACTTCGGCCAGTTGTTCAACCAGCGAGTACTCGGGGCTGGCCTTGTCTTCGTGCCACACCAAGTGGTGAGCTTCGTCGACCACCAGCAGGTCCCAGCCCGCAGCGAACAACGCGTCCTGGGCCTTTTCGTCGTCCACCAGCCACTCCAGTGCGACCAGCGCCAACTGGGTGTCTTCGAACGGGTTGGTGGCATCGCTTTCGATAAAGCGTTCTTCGTCGAACAGCGCAACCTGCAGGTTGAAGCGGCGGCGCATTTCCACCAGCCATTGGTGCTGCAGGTTTTCCGGGACCAGGATCAGCACGCGGTTGGCGCGGCCCGACAGTAATTGGCGATGGATCACCAGGCCGGCTTCGATGGTTTTGCCCAGGCCCACTTCGTCAGCCAGCAATACCCGAGGCGCGATACGGTCAGCGACTTCGCGGGCGATGTGCAGTTGGTGAGCAATAGGTTGCGCACGCACGCCACCCAGGCCCCAGAGCGAGGACTGCAACTGGCGGCTGGTGTGTTCCAGGGTGTGGTAGCGCAGCGAGAACCAGGCCAGCGGGTCGATCTGCCCGGCGAACAGACGGTCGCTGGCGAGGCGGAACTGGATGAAGTTGGAGAGTTGGGTTTCCGGCAGGGTGACCTGCTCGTTCTGCCCATTGAGGCCGTGGTACACCAGCAGGCCATCGACGTCGTCGACTTCCTGCACGGTCATTTTCCAGCCTTCGAAATGGGTGATGGAGTCGCCCGGCGAAAACCTCACGCGAGTGAGGGGCGCATTCCGTAGCGCATACTGGCGGGTGTCGCCAGTGGCCGGATAGAGCACGGTCAACAAGCGGCCGTCCTGTGCCAGAACGGTGCCTAACCCCAGCTCTGCTTCGCTGTCACTAATCCAGCGTTGCCCCGGTTGATACTGCTGCGCCATGCTGCCTGACTCCCGCCGTGAAAAAGCCGACTATCTTAACGGAACAAGCCCCCACGCCCAAGGACTCTGAGAAAAACTACTCCCTTGGCGCGGCGTATCGGAGGCTGAATCGACGGGTGGCGGGCACTTGCGAGTGTCGACTGGGTCACAGGTTGGCGAGCCTGTGCTCAAGTCGCCCTGCAACCCGCCGAAAGCCTGTTGATCAGGAGAATAATCATTATGCTGCCACCCATGTTGCCCGTCAGCGTTGTGCCGGTGACGTCACAACTCGATCCGGTGCGCCAGAAGCCGGATATCCCGCCCGTGGTACCCGTTCAGCCGGGCTCCAACGAGAGCACGATCGACCTGAAAAAGGGCGATGCCGAGACCTCGACCTTTTTGCTGCGTGAAGAACAACGGCGCCAGCAGGAACAGCAGAAACGCCGGCGCGAGGCCGACGAAGACCCGGAGCAGCACCTGGCCATTCCGGGGGACCTGCTCAACGCCGACAACACCGTGCCGGTGGTGCCGTTGATCGAAGATGCCCCGCGCCAGGGCTTGTGGGTGGACGTCGAGGTTTAGTCGCGCAATTCCCGTAGAGCGGCTATCAGCAACTCGATATCGTGCTCGTTATTGAGCGGGCTGACTGAAATACGCACCACGCTTTCCAGGCCCCGCGCCTGCATGTCCAGCGGCGTATACGCGACACCGTTGGCCCCGATGTTAATGCGCTTCAACCCCAAGCGCCGCTTGAGTTCAAAGGCATCCCAGCCAGCCAGGTTGAAGGCGATCAAGCCGGACTGACGAGTACCCAGGTCGTGCAGGGTAATGCCCTCAATCCCTTGCAACGCTTCGCGGATTTGCGCGCTGGTCTGCGAAACCCTCTCCCAGACGCGCTCGATGCCCAGTCGATTCATCTCCTGCAGCGCATTGCCCAGCCCCGCCAGCAAGGCGAAGGATGTTTCGCTGGTTTCAAAGCGCCGTGCATCATTGCGCAGGTCAAACCCTTGGGCGGTCCAGGGCGCCGAAAACACGTCGCGCTGAGCAGGGTTCAACCGCCCAAGAAAGTCCGGTCGCACATAGAGCAGCGCCGTGCCTCGCGGCCCACGCAGGTGCTTGCGCCCCGCCGACTTGAGCACATCGCACTGCAGCGCTTGCACATCCACCGGCACCTGGCCCACGGCTTGTCCGGCATCGATGAAGTAGGGGATGGCGTGACGCCTGGCCACGTCGCCAATGGCTTGGGCAGGGTTGATCAGCCCGCCATTGGCCGGGAGCCAGGTGAGGTCGATCAACTTCACGCTGGCATCAATCATCGACCCCAGCGCCAGCGGGCAGACGGCACCGCTTTCATCACAGGGGATGACTTCTATCCGGGCGCCGGCTTGCACCGCCAGGTCCATGCTCGCCAGGTTGCCCCCCCATTCATGGCGGCCCACGAGAATGCGATCGCCCGGCTGCCAGGGCCCCAAGGCCTGGAATGCCATGCTCCAGGCGGTCGAGCCACTGCTGGCAAATGCGATGGATGAGGCGGGGGCGTTAAGCAGTTGCGCGGCGGCACGACGGGCTTTTTCCATCAGCACTGCGCCATGTTCGCTGGCCTCCATTGGGCCGTCGCGGGCCTCCCGCTTCAGTTGCTCGATGATCGCGTCGAGAGTCGCCTGGCTGGGCAGGGAGGCGCCGGCTGGGTTGAAGTGCACGATGCCGGACTGGCAGCCAGGCGTCTCATCCCGTAACTGCAGGACGTCGAGCGGGCTCACGGGCGCAGCTCGAACATTGCATCAACCTCCACGGCCACACCGGCGGGCAGGCTGGAAACACCGACGGCGGTGCGCACGTGCCGGCCCTTTTCGCCGAGGGCGTTGACCAGCAGGTTGGAGGCACCGTTGGCGACCACGCTTTGTTGCTTGAAGTCGCCGCTGCTGGCGATAAACACCCCCAGGCGCACGGTACGCACCAGGCGCGACAGGTCATCTCCGAGGGCATCGCTCAACTGCCCGAGCAGGCCCAGGGCCGCCAGCTCTGCCGCGTGTGCGCCTTCGTCATCGCTGATGGACTCGCCCAGCCGACCGACATAAGCCGGTTTACCCTCCACCAGGGGAATTTGCCCGGACACGAACAGGTGGTGCTGGCTCACGACATGGTTGATGTAGTTGGCAATCGGCTGGCTGGGCGTGGGCAGGGTGAGGCCCAGGGCTTGCACGCGTTGGCGGAGGGAGTCGCTCATGATGAAACCTCTCTGTTCAGGAGGTTCCAGCATGTGAGGTGTGGCGATAGGCGACAAACGGATAGATCTCACGCGACGTATCGAAAAAACTCACGCGTCGGCGCAGGCCTCCTTCAGCCATTCGCTAAAACACGCAGCGGCTTCGCTGGTAGCGCCTTGGGGGGCGATGAGCCAATAGCCAATGTCGCTGTGATAGGGCGGCCAATCAAAGGCTTCCACCAGGCTGCCGTCCTGCAGCCGACGCTCGATCAGGCGATGACGGCCCATGGCAATGCCTTGGCCGGCCACGGCGGCTTCGACCACGATGTTGTAGTCGTGCAGCATTACGCGGGGGTTGCGGGTGAGGTCGACCTGGTAGTGCTCGGACCAGTCGGTCCATTCAAATGGCCGGTGCGATGTTGCCATCAGCAGCGGGCTGTCATGCAGGGCCTTGAACGTCGGGCTGCACACCGGGGAGATGACTTCTGGCATCAATCGCGTGGCCTGCACGTCGGGCCAGTCGCCCTTGCCGTAGCGGATGGCCAGGTCAACTTCGGCGCCAGCGACGTTGGCCAGTTGGATCGCCGGCAACAACTCCACCTGGATATGCGGATAACGGTTCAGAAAGGCGGCCAGGCGTGGCGCCAGCCATAGGGTGGCGAAGGAGGCCAGCAGCCCGACGCGCAGCACGGTGGTGCTGGGCGCCGTTCTCTGGGCGCGAGTGGCGGCGGCGATGGCGTCGAGCGCTGGGCGGATTTCGTTGTAGTACTGTTGGCCGTCGGTAGTCAGATCGATGGCGCGGGTGCGTCGGATAAATAGCGGTTTACCCAGGTGCTGCTCTAATTTCTGCACCTGATGACTGAGGGCACTTTGGGTGACCGACAACTCGTTCGCCGCCTTGATAAAACTCAGATGCCGCGCGACGGCCTCGAAGGCACGCAGGGCCAGCAGTGGCGGAAGGTCGTTGTGCAGGGCCACCGGGTGCGCCTCCTGATTCGGGGGGAAAGTGCCGATTTTGGGCGATGGCCTGCTTTTTGTCGCCGGCTGATTTGCCGTTGGGCGGGGGAGGCCGCATTATTGAGCCATTCCCTCCACGACGTAAGCCAAGCCATGAGTGAAGACGACAAGCTAATCGACCTGAATGCCGAACGTGCCAAGCGCGTGCATGACCTCAATGACAAGCGCCTGAATGAAGTGCGCCAGGCATTCGAACAGGCCATGCCACTGGGCAAAGTGAAGAAAAAGCCGAAGAACAAGCCAAAAAAGCGTTGAAACAGCCTGCATCCGTTGATGCAGGTCAGTTATTGCCCTTCTTTACGCCCCGTCGCGGGCGACATTGATCCCCGTCAATTTTCCAATCCGCCTTCTCCATTAACTTAGCCCTATCGCAACAGGGCAAGTGCAGGAGGCCGGTCATGTTTTTCGATAATGTGGTGTTTGCCGGAGTGCTGACTGTAAGCCTCATGGTGATGTTTTTTGTAGGGTTTGGATTTTTTATCTGGAAAGACGCGAACAAGCGTAAAAAACCATAGGTCTTTCCGGATTACATGGGCACGCAAGGCATTTTGGGCGACTTCGGTCGCCCTTTTTTTGCCTGCTATTTGAGTCGGTTTCTACAAAAATACGAACATAAAAAAAGGTGCGACCCTCGCGGATCGCACCTTTTTTATTACCGCCGGGTTATCAGCTACCCAGCGCCTTGGACGCCAGCCAGAACAACCCGGCCGACAGGGCCACGGTGGCGGGCAGGGTCAGCACCCAGGCCATCAGGATGGTCTTCACGGTGCCGCCTTGCAGGCCGCTTTTGTTTGCGACCATGGTACCGGCCACACCCGACGACAGTACGTGGGTGGTGGATACTGGCAGCGCAAAGATGTTGGCAAAGCCAATCATGGTTGCGGTGGTGATCTGCGCCGACATGCCCTGGGCATAGGTCATGCCCTGCTTGCCGATCTTCTCGCCGATGGTCAGAACCACACGCTTCCAGCCCACCATGGTGCCCAGGCCCAAGGCCAGTGCAACGGCGAGGATTACCCAGAACGGTGCGTATTCGGTGGTGGCGGTCAGGTCTTTGCGCAGCTTGTCGAGGTCGGATTTCTCACGGGCATCCAGGCCTGGCAGCTTGCCGACTTTCTTCGCGGTGTCGTCCAGGCAGAGCAGATAGCGACGCACTTCAATGCGCTGGTCAGAAGTCAGCGAATGATAGTCGGACACGCCTTTCAAGGTGTCGACCAGCGCGTTGATGGTCGGCTCGGTCTGCTGTGGGTTGCACTGGAACTTGCCTGGCAGATCGTTCTTCACGCTTTTGCCCAGGGCCAGGAACTCGCCGAGCGTGGCGTTGTTGCGCTGGTAGAACTGGCTCAAATGCACGGTCGCATCGCGAGTACGTTCGATCTGGTAAGTGGTGCTGCCCAAGTCGAGTACGAACTGTGCCGGCACGATACCGATCAGCACCAGCATGATCAGGCCGATACCTTTCTGGCCGTCGTTGGAGCCGTGCACAAAGCTCACGGCCATGGCGGAGATCACCAGGACCAGGCGGTTCCAGAATGGCGGGTGCTTCTTGTCATCGAGCTTGCGGCGCTGGTCTGGGGTCTTGTGCATCTTCGACAGCGGGCGCCACCACTTCAGGCCGATCAGCACCAGGGCTGCGACCAGGAAGCCGGCCATCGGCGAGAACACCAGGGAGGCGCCGATATCCACCGCTTTCTGCCAGTTCACACCGTCAGCCAGGGGGATGTCGTTGATCAGGGCATTGGCCAGGCCGACACCGAGGATCGAACCGATCAGGGTGTGGGAACTGGAGGCCGGGATACCGAAGTACCAGGTGCCCAGGTTCCAGGTGATCGCCGCTGCCAATAAAGAGAAGACCATCGCCAGGCCATGGCCGGTGTTCACGTTGATCAGCAACTCCACCGGCAGCAAGTGCACGATGGCGTAGGCGACACCGACACCACCGAGCAACACGCCGAGGAAGTTGAACACCCCGGAGAAGAACACGGCCAGGTGTGGCGGCATGGCTTTGGTATAGATGACTGTGGCCACCGCGTTAGCGGTGTCATGAAAGCCATTGATGAACTCGAAGGCGAGGACAAAGGCCAGGGCGAGCAACAGGCTCACGAGAACCCAAGCATCCAGTCCGCTGAATAAATCGATCATGAAGGTTTTCTGACCCGGTCGTAAGGGGGCGCGATTATGCCAGAAAACCTCAGTAATCGATGCACTAGCTGCTCATCGGTAACAATCTTCCCTGAAAAAAAACCGGTAAAAGGCGTGCATCCCAGGGTTTTCGGGGCTCTGGCAAGTCTTTGATTTATAAAGCGCAGGGGGTCTAGGGCGGGGGATTGTCACAAAATCGTCACCCCTGAAACATTTGTATGAAATTTTACAGACGGCAGTGGTATGCAAAGTGGCTGGCTACTAGCTATGTGCCAGTAGCCGAGGCCAAACCTTGAGGCTCAAACCAAATTGCTTATGGCTCTTCGGTTTTGAGTTCCTGTTCAATCTTTTGGATTTCCTGGGCAAATGCCTGGTCGAGCAGGCTGGCTCGTTTACGCCATGGTTTGCGTTCAGGTTCAGGCTGGGCGGCGTAGGTGGTGACTTCCCCGCCGTAAACGTCCTTGTAACGTTGCTCCTGGCGCTCAAGTTCCGCGCGCAGTTCATCTTTCGTCACATTGTTACCTAATTAGTAGAGAGTAAATACGTTGCAGCGTTATGCCGGAATGCGCCCTCGGGGTGTCCCAAGTTGATCCGTAGAAACGTCCAACTTCGGAATAGGTAAGGGCGGCACTTGATGAGTGCAGTCATTCGGGGCAAGTAGTTGCAATCGACACTGCACGACCCGTGCAGTGCCTGGCGAGCTCCAGTCCCGATCATGCAACCGGGCGGACCTGCGCATAGCGTGCATTATAGCGGCGCATTTGAATAACACTATCAGCATAAAGTTAAAAACCGTCAACTTTGTGTGAGCGTTTTGTTACACGACCCCTTGGGTAACTGCGCAAATATTGGCGTCATAAACTCACCTAACTTCGGAGATTAATAAGCACCGCTTAATTTCCAACAGCCCTGCACCCCGGCCATGGCTGTCCGCCGGCAAATTGCGATAATCGATTGGCCGTCCGATAATCGCACAATGTTGTCGGCCCTGCCTTGTGCATCCCGGCTGACGCGGCTTGTAATAGCAGCCAAACCTCCCCTGCGGTTGACAATAAGAGAAAGGATCCCGACATGAACGATCAATTGCGCAATTCCTTCGCGTCAGTGGCGCCGCCGATCGTTGCTTCGCCGGCCAAGCGCATCCAGGCGTTTACCGGTGATCCGGACTTCATGACCTCCCTGGCCCGTGGCCTGGCCGTGGTGCAGGCGTTTCAGGAGCGCAAGCGTCACCTCACCATCGCGCAGATCAGCCACCGTACCGAAATCCCCCGCGCCGCCGTGCGCCGTTGCCTGCACACCTTGATCAAGCTCGGCTACGCCACCACTGACGGGCGGACCTATTCGCTGTTGCCCAAAGTCCTGACCCTGGGCCACGCCTACCTGTCGTCGACGCCGCTGGCGGTGTCGGCCCAGCCTTATCTGGACCGCATGAGCGAGCAACTCCACGAAGCCTGCAACATGGCCACCCTCGAAGGCGACGACATTCTCTACATCGCCCGTTCGGCCACCACCCAGCGCCTGATTTCCGTGGACCTGTCGGTGGGTGGCCGGCTGCCGGCCTATTGCACCTCCATGGGGCGCATCCTGCTCGCGGCGCTGGACGACGCCTCGCTGCAGGATTACCTCGACCATGCCGATCTGCAAACCAAGACCAGCCGCACCCTGACCACGCCTGAGGCGCTGTTCGAATGCCTGCAACAAGTGCGTCAGCAGGGCTGGTGCATCGTCGACCAGGAACTCGAACAGGGCCTGCGTTCCATTGCCGTGCCGGTCTATGACGCCTCCGGCCAGGTGCTGGCTGCGTTGAACGTCAGCACCCACGCCGGCCGGGTCAGCCGCAGCGAGCTGGAACAACGCTTCCTGCCGAGCATGCTCAGCGCCAGCCGCGAGTTGAGCGCGCAGCTGTTTGCCTAAGCTGTTCGGTGACCGCACAGATCCCGGTCTGGTCAATTGACGCTGTTTCCCCTGGCTTATTAATGTGCGGCAGCGCTTTGAGCGCCGCCCAATAATAACGACGACCCCAGGTCGTCAGCCCGCCATCGGTGTGGAAATAAAAATAATGAATCAGCCCTCTGTCGGTACTACGTTGGACGTCCAGTCCTTCATCAACACCCAGCCACTGTCACGCTACCAGTGGCGCGTGGTGATCCTGTGTTTCCTGATTGTCTTCCTCGATGGCCTCGACACCGCCGCCATGGGCTTCATCGCGCCTGCGCTGTCCCAGGACTGGGGCATCGACCGCGCCAGCCTCGGCCCGGTGATGAGCGCCGCGTTGATCGGCATGGTTTTCGGCGCGCTGGGCTCTGGCCCCCTGGCGGATCGTTTCGGTCGCAAAGTGGTGCTGGTGGGTGCGGTGCTGGTGTTTGGCGCGTTCAGCCTGGCCTCGGCCTACAGCAGCAACGTCGACCAGCTGCTGGTGCTGCGCTTCCTCACCGGGCTGGGCCTGGGCGCGGGCATGCCGAATGCGACAACGCTGCTGTCGGAGTACACCCCCGAACGCCATAAGTCGCTGCTGGTGACCAGCATGTTCTGCGGCTTCAACCTGGGCATGGCCGGGGGCGGGTTTATCTCGGCCAAGCTGATCCCGGCGTTCGGCTGGCACAGCCTGCTACTCATCGGCGGCATCCTGCCGTTGATCCTGGCGTTGGTGTTGTTGGTGTGGCTGCCGGAATCGGCGCGTTACCTGGTGGTGCGTAACCGGGGGACCGACAAGGTGCGCAAAACCTTGTCGCCCATCGAGCCTTCTATCGTTGCGCAGGCCAGCCATTTCAGCGTTCCCGAGCAGAAAACCGTCAAGGCGCGCAACGTGTTTGCGGTGATCTTCTCCGGCACCTACAGCGCCGGCACCTTGCTGCTGTGGCTCACCTACTTCATGGGTTTGGTGATCGTGTACCTGCTCACCAGCTGGTTGCCGACCCTGATGCGCGACAGCGGCGCCAGCATGGAACAAGCGGCGTTTATCGGTGCGCTGTTCCAGTTCGGCGGCGTGTTGAGCGCGGTGGGCGTGGGGTGGGCCATGGACCGCTTCAACCCCCACAAGGTCATCGGCACGTTCTACCTGCTGGCCGGGGTATTTGCCTACGCAGTAGGGCAGAGCCTGGGCAATATCACCTTGCTTGCCACCCTGGTGCTGATTGCCGGGATGTGCGTCAACGGTGCGCAATCGGCGATGCCCTCCCTGGCCGCACGCTTCTACCCGACCCAGGGCCGCGCCACGGGCGTGTCGTGGATGCTGGGTATCGGTCGCTTCGGCGCGATCCTGGGTGCATGGATGGGCGCGACCTTGCTCGGCCTGGGTTGGAACTTCGAGCAGGTACTCACCGCGCTGGTGATCCCCGCCGCGTTGGCCACGGCGGCTGTCGTCATCAAAGGGATGGTCAGCCACGCCGATGCTACCTGACGTTCCCTTGTAGGAGCCGGCTTGCCGGCGATGGCATCACCTCGGTAAACCTGATTGACCGAGGTGCCTGTATCGCCGGCAAGCCGGCTCCTACAGAGCGTCGTACCCAGATAAATAGCCAGGCAACAATCCGTTCGATAATCGAACACTGAGTCGATTATCGGATTGTTCGGCCCATTTCCCCGGCTTAATCTTCAAGCACTTCGGCGCCACCTCAGCGCCTTTTTCGATCAACACCGGGAGCCCGAACCCCATGGCTGAAATCCTCGCGCTGCGTGACGCGGTGAAGCAATTCGTGAACGACGGCGATACCGTCGCGCTGGAAGGCTTCACCCATCTGATCCCTACGGCAGCGGGTCATGAAATCATTCGTCAGGGCAAGAAAGACCTGACGCTGGTGCGTATGACGCCTGACCTGATCTACGACCAGTTGATCGGTGCCGGCTGCGCCCGCAAGCTGATTTTCTCCTGGGGCGGCAACCCAGGTGTGGGCTCCCTGCATCGCCTGCGCGACGCGGTCGAGAAGCAATGGCCGCAACCGCTGGAAATTGAAGAGCACAGCCACGCCGACCTGGCCAATGCCTACGTCGCCGGTGCATCGGGCCTGCCTTTTGCGGTGCTGCGTGCCTACGCCGGTTCCGACCTGCCCAAGGTCAATCCACTGATCAAGACTGTGACCTGCCCGTTCACCGGTGAAGTGCTGGCGGCGGTGCCCTCGGTGCGTCCGGATGTCACCGTGATCCATGCACAAAAAGCCGACCGCAAGGGCAACGTGTTGCTGTGGGGCATCCTTGGCGTGCAGAAGGAAGCGGCCCTGGCGGCCAAGCGCTGCATCGTCACCGTCGAGGAAATCGTCGACGACCTCAACGCGCCCATGAACAGTTGCGTGCTGCCGACCTGGGCCCTGACTGCGGTGTGCCATGTTCCCGGTGGCGCGCATCCGTCCTACGCTCACGGCTACAACGAGCGTGACAATCGCTTCTACCAGGCGTGGGACCCGATCGCCCGCGACCGTGAGACCTTTACCGCCTGGATCAACGAATACATCCACGGCACTGCCGACTTCACCGACTTCCAGGCCAAGCTGGCCACCGCGCAGGAGGCCAAGTAATGGCTTACTCGACCAATGAAATGATGACCGTCGCCGCCGCGCGCCGCCTCAAGAACGGCTCCGTCTGCTTCGTGGGCATCGGCTTGCCGTCCAAGGCGGCCAACTTGGCGCGCCTGACGTCGTCGCCGGATGTGGTGCTGATCTACGAGTCTGGCCCGATTGGCGCCAAGCCCACGGTACTGCCGCTGTCCATCGGTGATGGCGAGCTGGCGGAAACCGCTGACACCGTGGTGCCCACCGGTGAGATCTTTCGCTATTGGCTGCAGGGCGGGCGCATTGACGTCGGCTTTCTCGGGGCGGCCCAGGTCGATCGCTTCGGCAATATCAACACCACCGTGGTCGGTGACTACCACCAGCCCAAAGTGCGCCTGCCGGGTGCCGGTGGGGCGCCGGAAATTGCCGGCTCGGCCAAGAGCGTGCTGATCATCCTCAAGCAGTCGGCGCGTTCGTTTGTCGACAAACTGGACTTCATCACCTCGGTCGGCCACGGCGAAGGCGGCGACTCGCGTAAACGCCTGGGGCTGCCGGGCGCGGGGCCTGTAGGGATCATTACCGACCTGTGCATTATGGAACCGGAAGCGGGCACCCATGAATTCGTAGTCACCGCGCTGCACCCTGGCGTAACCCGTGAGCAAGTGGTGGCGGCCACCGGTTGGGCGATTCGTTTTGCTGACCAGGTCGACACCACCGCCGAACCGACTGAAGTAGAGCTGACCGCCCTGCGTGACCTTGAAGCACGCACCGCGGCCGCCCATGGCCAAGCGCCGGGAGAAGCCTGATGCGCGACGTATTTATCTGTGATGCCATTCGTACCCCCATCGGCCGTTTCGGCGGTGGCCTGTCCACCGTTCGTGCCGATGATTTGGCGGCGCTGCCGATCAAGGCCCTGATTGAACGTAACCCGTCTGTGGACTGGCAGGCCGTCGATGAAGTGTTCCTCGGCTGCGCCAACCAGGCCGGCGAAGACAACCGCAACGTGGCACGCATGGCGCTGTTGCTTGCGGGCCTGCCGGAGAGCATTCCGGGTGTGACCCTCAACCGCTTGTGCGCCTCGGGCATGGACGCGATCGGCACCGCCTTCCGCGCCATCGCCAGCGGCGAAATGGAGCTGGCGATTGCCGGTGGCGTCGAGTCGATGTCCCGCGCGCCGTTCGTCATGGGCAAGGCCGACGCGGCGTTCTCACGCAACATGAAGCTGGAAGACACCACCATCGGCTGGCGCTTTATCAACCCGTTGATGAAGGCCCAGTACGGCGTGGATGCGATGCCGCAGACCGCCGACAATGTGGCCGACGACTACAAGGTGTCCCGCGCCGACCAGGACGCCTTCGCCCTGCGCAGCCAGCAACGCACTGCTGCGGCGCAGGCCGCCGGCTTTTTCGCCGAAGAGATCGTGCCGGTGCGGGTTGCGCATAAAAAAGGCGAAACCGTGGTGGAGCATGACGAGCATCCACGCGACACCACCCTGGAAGCCCTGGCCAAGCTCAAGCCGGTCAACGGCCCGGACAAAACCGTCACCGCTGGCAACGCCTCGGGCGTGAACGACGGTGCGGCGGCGCTGATCCTGGCCTCCGCCGAAGCGGTCAAGAAACATGGCCTGACCGCCCGCGCCCGCGTATTGGGCATGGCTAGCGCTGGTGTCGCGCCGCGTGTGATGGGCATCGGCCCGGTGCCGGCCGTGCGCAAGCTGGTCGAGCGTCTTGGCCTGGCCGTGACCGATTTCGACGTGATCGAACTCAACGAGGCCTTCGCCAGCCAAGGCCTGGCCGTGCTGCGTGAACTGGGCATCGCCGACGACGCGCCGCAGGTCAACCCGAACGGCGGCGCCATCGCCCTCGGCCATCCACTGGGCATGAGCGGCGCGCGGCTGGTGCTGACGGCCCTGCATCAACTTGAAAAAACCGGTGGCCGCAAAGGCCTGGCGACCATGTGTGTCGGTGTTGGCCAAGGCCTGGCCCTGGCGATTGAACGCATCTAATAAGAGAGGATTGCTCCATGAGTGACAAGCCCGGATACCGGCGCCCGCAAGCGGGCACTCAACCTGATTACCTGCACCCGGCCTACCAGTCGACGAACCTGCGTTCGCCGTCGCAGCCCTTGGTATTCCTGCCCCATTCCTTGTCGGAAATCACCGGCCCGACCATCGGCGCCGAGCGCGTCAATGAGAAGGACAACGACCTCACCGCCCAGCATGAAGGCGAGCCCCAGGGCGAACGCATCATCATCCACGGCCGTGTGCTCGACGAAAACGGCCTGCCGGTGCCGGGCATCCTTGTCGAGATCTGGCAAGCCAACGCCGCCGGCCGCTACAACCACAAGCGCGATGTGCACGACGCGCCGCTGGACCCGAACTTCACCGGTACCGGCCGCACCGTCACCGACGCCGATGGCTGGTACCAGTTCCAGACCATCAAGCCCGGTGCCTACCCGTGGGGCAACCACCACAACGCCTGGCGCCCGGCGCATATCCACTTTTCGCTGTTCGGCCCGAGCGTGCTGACGCGGCTGGTCACGCAGATGTATTTCCCCGGCGACCCGCTGCTGGAGTACGACCCGATCTACAACTGCGTGCCGGACACTTCGGCCAAGCAACGTTTGATCGCCAGCTTCGACCTGGAAAAAACCATTCCTTCCTATGCCCTCGGCTACCGCTGGGACATCGTCCTGCGCGGCCGCGACGCCACGCCGATGGAGAAATGAGATGACACTCAACGCGACCACGTCCCACACCGTCGGGCCGTATTACCACATCGGCCTGACCTGGCTGAACCGCGAAGACCTCACCGTGGCCGCCACCCTTGGCGAGCGTGTGGCGATCAGCGGGCAAGTGGTGGATGGCAACGGCGATGTCGTCAATGACGCCATGCTCGAAGTCTGGCAGGCCAATGCCGCCGGCAAATATGACCACCCGGAAGATGAGCAGGACAAAGCCGTCGACCCGAACTTCGAAGGTTTCGGCCGGGTGCCGGTGGATGCCGAAGGGCGGTTTCGCTTTACCACCATCAAGCCAGGTGCGGTGCCGGGCCTGAAAGGCACGACCCAGGCGCCACACTTGGTGGTGCTGGTGTTTGCCAGGGGCTTGGTGAAGCACTTGCTGACGCGGATTTATTTCGAGGGCGAGGCGCTGAATGGGGATGACCCGTTGCTGGCGTGTGTGCCGGCAGATCGGCGCGAAACCTTGATTGCCAAGCAGGATGCAGAGGGTGTGCATCAGTGGAATGTGATTTTGCAGGGTACAGACCGGGAAACAGTGTTCTTTGATTATTGAGTTGGCTTGAGAGCATTCGCGAGCAAGCCCGCTCCCACATTCGATCGAGTTTCACCTCTGGAATGCGGTCAACTGTGGGAGCGGGCTTGCCCGCGAAGAGGCCCTCACAGGCACGACATACCTAAAAGTCTTGTTGCGGAACGAGCTTGTTGCAAAGTATGTCTAGGCTACACACGTTCCCACTGAGTGAAAAATCATGACAACAACAACGAGTCACTACACCGGAGAAGAACGCAGCAAACGGATTTTTGCGATCGTCGGGGCGTCCTCCGGCAACCTCGTCGAATGGTTCGACTTCTACGTCTATGCCTTCTGCGCCATTTACTTTGCCCCGGCGTTCTTCCCGTCGGACGACCCCACGGTCCAACTGCTCAACACCGCCGGTGTGTTCGCCGCGGGCTTCCTGATGCGACCTATCGGCGGCTGGCTGTTTGGCCGGGTCGCTGACAAGCACGGGCGCAAGAATTCGATGATGATCTCGGTGCTGATGATGTGCGCCGGTTCCCTGGTCATCGCCTTCCTGCCTACCTACAAAGACATCGGCGCCTGGGCCCCGGCGTTGCTGTTGGTGGCGCGCCTGTTCCAGGGTTTGTCGGTGGGTGGCGAATATGGCACCACCGCGACCTACATGAGTGAAGTCGCGCTCAAGGGCCAGCGCGGTTTCTTCGCGTCGTTCCAGTACGTGACCCTGATCGGCGGGCAACTGCTGGCAGTGCTGGTGGTGGTGATCCTGCAACAGATCCTCACCGAAGAGGAATTGCGCGCCTGGGGCTGGCGGATTCCGTTCGTGATCGGCGCCATTGCGGCAGTGATCTCGCTGCTGCTGCGTCGCACCCTCAAGGAAACCACCAGCAAGGAAACCCGCCAGGACAAGGACGCCGGCAGCATCGCCGCGTTGTTCCGTGACCACAAGGCGGCGTTTATCACCGTGCTCGGCTATACCGCCGGTGGCTCGCTGATTTTCTACACCTTTACCACCTACATGCAGAAATACCTGGTGAACACCGCCGGGATGCACGCCAAGACCGCCAGCTACATCATGACCGGCGCGCTGTTCCTCTACATGTGCATGCAGCCGCTGTTCGGCATGCTGGCCGACAAGATCGGCCGTCGTAACTCAATGCTGTGGTTTGGCGCGCTGGGCACCCTGTGCACGGTGCCGATCCTGCTCAGCCTGAAAACCGTCAGCAGCCCGTTCCTGGCCTTTGTGTTGATCACCCTGGCCCTGGCCATCGTGAGTTTCTACACCTCGATCAGCGGCCTGGTGAAAGCCGAAATGTTCCCGCCGCAAGTGCGCGCCCTGGGCGTTGGCCTGGCGTATGCGGTGGCCAACGCGATCTTCGGGGGTTCGGCGGAATACGTAGCCCTGGGCCTGAAGTCCATGGGCATGGAAAACACCTTCTATTGGTACGTCACCGCCATGATGGCGGTGGCCTTCCTGTTCAGCTTGCGCTTGCCGAAACAGGCGGCGTACTTGCACCACGATTTGTAAGGGACGGGTTATGACACTGCGCACGAGCAATCAATTGTTCGACGCTTACTTCACGGCGGACAGCATGGCCGAGGTGTTCTGCGACCAGGGACGCTTGCAGGGCATGCTGGATTTTGAAGCCGGGTTGGCCCGGGCCCAGGCCCGGGTCGGGGTGATTCCCCAGGCGGCGGTCGCGCCCATCGCCCAGGCATGCCTGGCGTCGCTGTACGACGTCGATGCCCTTGGCGTGGCGATTGCCACGGCGGGGAATTCGGCGATTCCGTTGGTGAAGGCGCTGGGCAAGTTGATTGCCAGTGAAGATGCCGGGGCCGAGCGCTATGTGCACCTGGGCGCGACCAGCCAGGATGTGATGGACACCGGCCTGGTGCTGCAACTGCGGCGAGCGGTTGCGTTGATCGAAGCGGACCTGGCGCGCCTGGGCGACATTCTCGCCAGCCAGGGCCAGCGTTATGCCGGTGTGCCCTTGGCGGGGCGGACCTGGCTGCAGCATGCGACGCCGGTCACCCTGGGGATGAAAATCGCCGGTTGGCTGGGGGCAGTGACCCGCAGTCGCCAGCGTCTGGCAGAGCTGAAGCCGCGCCTGCTGGTGCTGCAATTCGGCGGTGCGTCCGGCACCCTGGCAGCGCTTGGCGAGCAGGCAATGCCCGTGGCCCAGGCGCTGGCAGCGGAGCTGCAACTGAGCCTGCCCGAGCAACCCTGGCACACCCAGCGCGATCGCCTGGTCGAACTCGCCAGCGTGCTCGGTTTGATCGCCGGCAGCCTGGGTAAATTGGGCCGCGATATCAGCCTGTTGATGCAGACCGAAGCGGCGGAAGTTTTCGAACCTTCGGCGCCGGGCAAGGGCGGTTCTTCCACCATGCCGCACAAACGCAACCCGGTGGGCGCAGCCGTGCTGATCAGCACGGCCACCCGTGTGCCGGGCCTGGTGGCGACGATGTTCAGCGCCATGCCCCAGGAACACGAGCGCAGCCTGGGCCTGTGGCATGCCGAATGGGAAACCTTGCCGGAGATCTGCCGCCTGGTGTCTGGTGCACTGCAACAGGCTTTGCTAGTGAGCGAAGGCTTGGAAGTCGACCCGCAGCGCATGGCGCAAAACCTCGAACTGACCCAGGGCCTGGTGTTGGCCGAAGCCGTGAGCATCGTGCTCGCCCAGCGACTGGGCCGGGAAACGGCACACCACCTGCTGGAGCAATGCTGCAAGCGTGCTGTCGCCGAGGGGCGCCACTTGCGTGCGGTACTGGCGGATGAACCGCAGATCACTGCCGAGCTGTCAGCGGCCGAATTGGACCGCCTGCTCGACCCGGCCCATTACCTGGGCCTGGCGCAAACGTGGGTCACCCGCGCTGTAGCCGAACACTTTGCTTGAGGAGACCACCGTGGCATTTGTACACCTCGCCGATGGCGAACTGCATTACCAATTGGATGGGCCCGTGGATGCGCCCGTGCTGGTGCTGTCCAACTCATTGGGCACCGACCTGCATATGTGGGACATCCAGATCCAGGCCTTTACCCAACATTTTCGCGTGCTGCGTTTTGATACCCGTGGCC
Source organism: Pseudomonas sp. AC112 (assembly GCF_979253545.1). Taxonomy (NCBI): domain Bacteria; kingdom Pseudomonadati; phylum Pseudomonadota; class Gammaproteobacteria; order Pseudomonadales; family Pseudomonadaceae; genus Pseudomonas; species Pseudomonas sp. AC112. Next base: position 717,676 of record NZ_CEEDCM010000001.1, on the reverse strand, counting down.
ATGGCAAGTCTCTGGTCACGGCGGGGCCCTACAGCATCGAGCAACTGGGTCGCGATGTGATCGCGTTGCTGGATGCGCTGGATATTCAACGTGCGCATTTCTGCGGCTTGTCCATGGGCGGCCTGATCGGCCAATGGCTGGGCATCAACGCCGGCGAACGCCTGCAGCGCCTGGTGGTGTGCAACACCGCTGCCAAGATCGGCACGCCCGAAGTGTGGAACCCGCGCATCGAGATGGTGCTGCGTGATGGCGCGGCAGCGATGGTCGCGCTGCGCGACGCATCGATTGCGCGCTGGTTCACCGCTGATTTCGCGGCGGCCAACCCGCACCAGGCCAAGCAGATCACTGACATGCTCGCAGCGACCTCGCCTGAAGGTTACGCCGCCAACTGCGCGGCGGTGCGTGACGCCGATTTCCGCGAGCAGCTGTCTTCGATCAAGGTGCCGACCCTGGCAATTGCCGGCACCGAAGACGCGGTCACCCCGCCCGCCGGCAGCCACTTTATCCAGCTCCATGTACAGGGCGCCGAATACGCCGAGTTCTATGCGGCGCACCTGTCGAACGTGCAGGCGGGCGCGGCGTTCAGTGACCGTGTGCTGGAATTTCTGCTGGCGCACTAAACCTGTGGCAAGGGCGCCTGCTGTAGTGAGCGGGCTTGCCCCGCGCTGGGGCGCGAAGCGTCCCCAATGAAGGCAACACACTTTTTCAGATGAGCCCGGAGTTATCAGGTTTAAGGACCGCTCCGCAGCCCAGCGCGGGACAAGCCCGCTCACCACCAGTAATCGATTTGAATACGGAGAATTTTTTTGGACGAGAAACAACGTTATGCCGAGGGCCTGCAAGTGCGCCGTGAAGTGCTGGGCGATGCCCATGTCGACCGCAGCCTCAATGCCCTGACCGAGTTCAACAGCGAGTTCCAGGAAATGATCACCCGCCACGCCTGGGGTGACATCTGGACCCGTCCCGGCCTGCCACGGCATACCCGCAGCCTGATCACCATCGCCATGCTCATCGGCATGAACCGCAGCGAAGAACTCAAGCTGCACCTGCGCGCCGCAGCCAGCAACGGCGTGACCCGCGCCGAGATCAAGGAAGTGCTGATGCAGAGCGCAATCTACTGCGGGATACCCGCGGCGAATGCGACGTTCCACCTGGCCGAATCGGTGTGGGATGAACTGGGTGTCGAGTCACGCCAGGCTGACTGAGTTGAAATACAGTCAAAATGTGGGAGCGGGCTTGCTCGCGAAAGCGGTGGTTCAGTTAATACCTGTGCTGACTGACACATCGCATTCGCGAGCAAGCCCGCTCCCACAGTTAATCTTTACAGGGTTTCAAAAATTAGTGGGAATCCGCATCCCACACCCAATTCCACACCCCCGGCAAATGCACCGGCTCACTCACATCCTTCACCGTCCGCGCCAACGCAGCGCGTTGAAGCCCAGCCGTATCGGTGTAGAACGGTTCGGCAGCAGTCTTCATGCCGTTGATCCGCGCGCTGTCCAGCAGGATCTGCAAGTACTCCTGCATATGCCGCGCGGTATAGCGGTTGATGTCGTGGAAAGTCACCACCACCGGTATCACCCCGTCCACTGTCGGCAACTCACCCAACGCAATGCGCTCGCGCACCACCGACAGTTGCCGGTATAAATTGGCTCGGCGGCGCGGGCTGCCGTTGAAGCCCCATATCTTGCCGTCATTGGCGCTCAGGTCCGTCAGTAATACGTGCATGCCATGGCGCTGGTAAGCGGCGAAGGTGCGTCGGTCGTAATTCCAGAACGGCGGGCGCACCAGCACTGGCGGTGCTCCGGTGATTGAAGCGATGTCTGCTGCACCCTGGCTGAGGGTGCGCTCCAGTTCTGCGTCGCCGAGCCAGCGATGGTTGGTATGAAACCCCGTGGCCGTGTGGAACGCCAGGATATGCCCGCCGGTATACTCACGCGCCATGGTCTTGCGCCCCCGCGAACTGCCGCCGGAGCGCGCGGCTTCGGTCTGCAGGAAGAACACCGCCTTGATCCCCGGCAGTATCGGGTTGTGCGCCAGGTCGGCCATCACTGAACGGCTCGGGTTGTTGTAGCCCGACGCACTGGGGCCATCGTCGAAGGTCAGCAAGAAGCGAATAGGCGCTTGGGTTTGCAAGCGTTGTGCGGTCTGCGGCGTCAGGGCGATGGGGGCACCGATGCAGCCGCTGAGGCTCAGGGCCAGGGCAAGCAAGGCGGATGCGATGGCGAAGGATTTCATGGTGTGCGCGGGCTCGATTGGAAGGCCGCTGCTGGGTGGATCAGCAGCGGCAGGCGCGCACCATACAGCAAGATAGCGAGTGTGAGTTCACCGGCTGACAAACGAGTGTTAATCCGGCTCAGCCAAGGTAATGGGTACGCAAAGGCATACCCATTTCTTCGTTGAAGGCGTTTTCTGTGAAGGGTTTCGGGTTGGCGGGCGTCTCGGGCGTGGTGGGCAGCCCCACGGCTTGAAGTTCGCTGTTGGAAACTTCAACGGAGCTCCCCTCAAAAACCTCCGTGGTTGAGCCCGCCAACGCGGTGCCGTTACCGCCGTTATAGGCGTGGACCATCTCGTGGTAGAGCATTGTGATGGGGGAGTAAGTCACGCCCGCCAATACGCCCAGGGAAGAGCGGTTATAGGTGATTTCAGCCCGATCGGCCTGTGACCCCGGTACACCGTCCACCATGAAGCCCCACTTGGGATCATCGCCGACAACGGGCGGGCGTTCGTGCTGCAATAAGCTCTTGAGCTCCTGGCTGCCATAGGTGTAGCCGCTTCCTGTGTCGAGCAGGTCCTCCACCAGTGTCACGGGTGCACCGTTTCGCTGGGCGATCGCATTGATTTCGGCAAGCATCCGTTGGCCCTGGGGAGAACTGCGCAGCAAGGCCAGATCGTCCTCGACCCTTTGGATAAAAGCGGTCGAGCCTTTGATGGCAAACCCTGAAAGGGGCGAATGGTCCGTGGTGACGGTGGTTAAGACCGATCCATTGAGACGCTTGATTGCATCGCTGGATTGAGCGTAGATCAGGTCGCCAGGGCGATTGGCAATGATCGTGTCGCTGCCGTCGCCGGTGTAGAACGTCGTACGGTCGTGGCCGATCAAACAATCGTCGCCGGCGCCGCCATGCAAGACCGTATGGCCGTTGCCGGCGTACAGTCGATCATTGCCGCGACCGCCGTCCACGTAGCTCGATTTGCCTTTCGGTCCCGCACCGGCGTAGATACGGTCATTGCCTTCGTTACCGTAGATGACGCTATCGCCACTACCGCCGAAAATCATGTCGTCGCCGTCATTGCCTTCGGCGTAGCCAAGGCCGCTGCCCAAACGCAATTGGTCGTTGCCGGCACCACCGAACAGGCGGGTGTCACCGCCGCCGGCACGCACTTGGTCATTGCCGTCTCCGGCGTCCACCGTGATGGGTTGCCTCACATTGGCGTCAATGCGGACCTTGTCGTCACCGTCATGGGTCTTGAGGTGAAAGGTGAGCGGCTGACCGTCCTGATCTTCACTGTCAAAACAATACAACTGGCCGTTGACACGCACATCCAATTGGCCGGGGCGTGACTGGCTGATATGGATCTGGTCTGCGTTGTCGCCGGTTTCAAGGATAAGGCTGTTGCTGACACTGTAGGTTAGGTCATGTTCCCAGACTGACTGCCCAAACGCTTTCAAATTGCCGTCATCCAGAAACGGATGCCGATGAGCTTGGGCCGGATTGTCGGGGGTGAACGCCAGGCGGGGAGGTTGGGCCGGCGAGTAGTGGCTGTTGCTGAAAACCACCGGGCGCACAGCCGGTGAACTGTGCGCTCCATCGGGATGGCGAGGGATACAGTGTGTATTACGATTTGCTACGTCCATGTGTGACCTCTCTCGAAGACCAGGTGTTGGCCTTGCCTCTAGACATTGGCCGGACGCGTCAAATCGTTCCCTTGATCAATGTAATCAAGTTTTACAGCAGGCTTATCGGGTAACTGACGATAAACCGGTTTTCATCGAACTCGTTGTTGCTGTAGTCGCGGCGCATGCTGGAGTTACGCAGGCGTACCGTGAGGTTTTTCAAGCTGCCGCTTTGCACGGTGTAGCCCAATTCGCTTTCGCGGCCCCATTCCTTGCCGTCGGTGAGGGTGCCGGTGTGCACGTTGCTGCCGCTGATGTAGCGGTTCATCAGGGTCAGGCCGGGCACGCCGAGGGCGGCGAAGTTGTAGTCGTGGCGCACTTGCCAGGATTTTTCCTGGGCATTGTCGTAGCTGCTGTTGTAGCTGTCGTTGGCCAGGGTGCCGCCGCTGGTGCCGTTGACGCGCATCCAGGCGCTGTTGCCGGTGAGCTTTTGCAGGCCGACGTAAAAGGTGTTGCCGCCGTATTTGGCGGAGAACAGCCCGGACCAGGTTTTATTGTCCAGGTTGCCAGCGCGGGCGCTGCCGTCGTCCTTGCCGTAGAAAAAGCCGAGGTTGGCCCCCAGGGTCCAGGCGCCGATGGGCTGGCTGTGGATCAGGTTGACGAACTGCTGGCTGTAGATGTCCTTGAGCTGGGCATTCCACAGGCCGATCTGGGTGCGCTTGTCGTTGAACGCATACTCGCCGCCCTGGAAGTTGAAGCGGTCGGAGGTAAAGGCGGTTTTACCGAACATCGACATGTCGCTCATGCTGCTGTCGTCACGCGGGCTGTTGGCACGGAACTGGCCGCCATAGAGGGTCAGGCCGTCGATTTCCTTGGAGGTGATCTGCCCGCCGCGCAGGGTCTGCGGCAGGGAGCGGCCATCGTCCGAGCGCAGGATCGGCAGCACTGGCATCCATTCGCCGACCTTCACTTCGGTCTTGGAAATGCGCGCCTTGAACGCTACCCCCAGCCGCCCGAATTGATCCGCAGGGCGGCCGTCATGGTCCAGCGGCAACAGCTGGGTGCCGCCGGTGCCGCGTCCGCCATCGAGCTTCAACGAATACAGCCCCAGCACATCCACGCCGAACCCCACGGTACCCTGGGTAAAGCCGGACTTGGCGTCGAGGATGAAACTCTGCGTCCACTCCTGCGCGCCACCTTGGGCCTTGGTGGGGTTGGTGTAATTGCGGTTGAAGAAGAAATTGCGCAGGTTGAGGTTGGCGCTGGCGTCTTCGAGAAAGCCGTGTTCCTCGGCGACAACGGGGAGGGCCAGGCTGGCGACAGCGGTAGCCAGCAGCAGCCGGCGCGGGTGGAAAGTGCTCATGGTGTCGGACCTGTTGTTATTGGGTTTATGCAGGTGGCGGCCATGGTGCGCGGCGGTGCGGGGGCGATGAAAGTGGGGGAGAGCGGGTTGTGGGCGATGATCGAACGCAAGTTGCCGGGCGCTCGGGCCCGGCAGGGGGGGTTAGCGCTTGGGCAGGTCGAAGTGGGTCCAGGGCACTTGCGGCAAGTAGTGCTGCGCAGCCACGATCAGCGCCACCATCACCACCAGGAACACCGCTTGCAACGGGCTCCAGAAGGCCCAGTGCAAGCCATTCAGCCACGGGTAGCCTTGGCTGAATTTAACGCTCATGTGACCGATGCGTTTTTTGTGCAGCAGGTTGATCAGGACCATGCCGGCGTAGGTGACCATGCCCAGCACGCCAAGCATCAAGCCGCAAGCTCCCAGCATGACCAACTGTGGCACGCCGTGGCGAATCACCAGCCAGTAGTCGTTGGGGTTGAGCCGCTTGGGGATCAGGTACTCGCTCAGCCACACATCCAGCACCCGGTAGGTAGAGCTCATTGAGGCCCACAGTTGAGTGACGCGAAAGCCAACGGCCGCTGGCACAAACGCCATCAGCATGAAAATCACCAGCGACATCCCATCCATCCGGTCGGGTTTGGCGTGGGCGATGCTCAGGCCAAGCCCTAGGGCGAAAAGGGCCCACAGGCGGATGAACACCTGGGTGTAAATCGGCCGGGGTACGTATTTGCGCCAGAAGAACAGGTCGGTCCGGGGCAGGCGCTCGACCAGTTGCGGGTAGCGCCAGGTCAGGGTTTCGGCCAAGTGCTGGCAGGCATTCCACTCGTTTTCGCCAAACCCGTCGATCATGCGTTTGTGTTGGGTGGCGGTCATGGGCGTCAGTAACAGGCGCGCCGCCAGGGCATCGGCTGAGGTGCGCCGCGGGTCCTGGGCCTTCTCCTGCAAGTGGGTGTAGAAGCTTTCCTGCTCACAGCGCGACACCAGTTCGCGCCACATCCACGCCGGCTCCGGGAACACGCCTTTCTGGTCGTCCCAGCCGAACGCCTGGCACACCCGCTCGAACAACGGCACGCTCCAGGTGGTGTCGTGGAGCAGGTGCAGGATGATGCGTTGCCACTGCTGTTGCAGGTCGAACACCCGCAACCACGGCTGGTTGTTGTAGTGCGTGAGCTGGGTGACGAACTCGCGCTCGGCCTTTTGCTCCAGCCGTTCCTGCAGGGTGCGGCGGTAGTCCTGCAGCAGCTCGCCGGTCAGCGCTTCGTGCTGCCATGGCGTCATGGCCACCTGTTGCCAGGGCGTCAGCCATTCCAGGTGCTGCACCGCCCAACGGGCGATGGCGCTGCGCTCGCCCGGCGCTTCGAAGCAATGACGCAACAGGCCGGCCTGGAATGCATCGGTACAGCCCTGTTGCAGGGCCTGGGCCCAGCGGTGGTCGAGGTTGTGCGCGTTAAGGCCGTCGAGCAACGCCTGGGCCGGGTCGGGTGCAGGCGTCTCGAAAAGCGCAGGACGGACCTGGCTGATATTCATCAGTTCGGCCAGGTCATTCAGGTTGCCGTAGGCTGCTTCGGCCACCGGCGCCTGGACGCTCTCTTGCTCTTCTTCGGCGTCAGCCCGCCAGCGTGCGTAGGCCAGTGCCTCTTCATAGGCTTCGCGCAGTCGCTGGAAGCCGGCAGCATCGTCATCCGGCCGGCAGCTTTTCAGCAGCCGCGCATAGGTGCGCTTGATTGTGCGCTCGTCGGCGTCTTCCGGCAGTTGCAGTACGGTCCAACACTCCATGTCGTGTTTCCTCAGCGCCAGAACCCGTTGTCGAGCTGCTCAAGTTGACGGGTCAGTTCGCTGCGGGCTTCGCGGATGCGGCGCTCGTCCTGGGTGTCGAGTACTTGCTGGAACTGTGCGGCCCAATGCCCGAGTTGCTCGCGCAGTTCGCCGAGGTTTTCCTGATAAAGACGCTCGAGGCGCGCCGTGAGTACGGTGTTGACCTGTTGGTCGCGCGGATGAACCTTCAACTGCGCCAGGGCTTGCAGGCGTTGCTGGATCTCCTCCGGGCTGAGCACGCCTGGGTTGTTCTCGATCACCAGCGAGTGCTGCTCGCCGGTCAGCGGGATGCTCACCTGGGCTTCCAGCAGGCCGTTGTTGTCGTAGGTGAAGCGCACATCCAGCGAGACTTCACCGGCCTTGCGCTTGGGCACCGGGATATCCAGTTGGCCCAGTTCGATGTTGTCTTTGACCAGGCGGCTTTCGCCTTGGTAGATCTTGAGCAGTACGCGGGTCTGGTCATCGTGCAGGGTGACCACGCTTTTGACGCGGCTCACCGGCACGCTGCTGTTGCGTTCGATCAGTGGCAGGTAGTGCCCGCTTTCGATATGGCTACCGTACTGATTCGAGGTTTCGATACCGAGGGTGTAAGGGCACACATCGGTCAGCACCACTTCTTCCAGTGCCGCAGAGCGCGCCTTGAGGGCCGCCTGGATCGCGGCGCCATGGGCGACCACCTGGTCCGGGTCGAGGCTGATGGACGGGAAGCGGCCAAACAGACCGGCGGCTAGTTTGCGCACCAACGGCATGCGCGTGGTACCGCCCACCAACAGGATTTCATCCAGGTCGCCGACACGAATCCGTGCATCACGCAGGGCCCGTTCAATCGGCGCGCGCAGGCGTTCCAGCAGCGGTGTGTAGAGCTTGGCCAGTTCCTGCTGGGTGATGGTTTTCACCCATTGCTGGCCGTCGACACGCAGGGCGAATTCGGCACTGTCGTCCTGGCCCAGGGCTTTGCGCACCCGTTCGGCTTCGCGGCGCAGGGCTTGCAGCACGCTGCTGGTGGGCGGGAAGCCTTGGGCGTTGCGCTGACTGTCGACGAAATGTTCGAGCAACAGGGTGTCGAAGTCTTCGCCGCCAAGGAAGTTGTCGCCGGCGCTGGCGCGGACTTCCATCACACCGTCGAACAGCTCGATGATCGACACGTCAAAAGTGCCGCCGCCGAGGTCGAAGACCAGGAACGAGGTTTCTTTGTCGCGCTGATGCAGGCCGTAGGCGAGGGCGGCAGCGGTGGGTTCGTTGATCAGTTTTTCAACGTTGAGCCCCGCCAGCTCGCCGGCAATGCGCGTGGCCTTGCGTTGGCCGTCGCTGAAATACGCGGGCACGCTGATCACGGCTTCGGTAACGGTGTGGCCGTAAGTACGCTCGATGTCTTCCTTCAGGCTTTTGAGCACCAGCGCGGAGAGTTCTTCCGGACGGAACGAGCGGTCGCCCAGGCGCACTTCGGTGGCACTGCCCATGAAGCGCTTGAACAGCGAAGTGGTCAGGTGCGGGTGGGTGTGCAGGCGCTCTTTGGCAGCCTGGCCTACCAGGACACGGCCTTGATCATCCAGCCCGACCACGCTGGGGGTCAGCAACTGGCCAAGGGCATTGGGCACCAATTCGGCGGCATCACCGCGCCAGACTGCAGCGAGACTGTTGGTGGTTCCCAGGTCGATTCCTACGATCATTACGACAAGCTCCCTCTGTGGTCTGTAAGAATCTGTTACCAATTTTACCCTGAAAGGTTGAAGAGAAAGCAAGCCAGCTCCTACAGGTGGGCGGCGGCAATTCAGGTGGGCGGTGGTGGTGACGGTCAGGCATAAAAAAACCGCTTCCGGTGAGGGAAGCGGTTTTTTGTCTACAACAGCGCTATCAGAACAACTTCAACGCCGGTGCTTCTTCTTTCAACGGTTCGTTCTTCGCGGTCTGCTCGTTCCAGCCACCGCCGAGGGCCTTGTACAGGTTGACCTCGCTGGTCAGCTGCGCCAGGCGGTCGGTGATCAGCGATTGCTGGGCACTGAACAGCTGGCGTTGGGCATCGAGGAACGTCAGGTTGCTGTCGACACCGATGCGGTAGCGACGCTCGGCCAGGCGGTAGTAATCCTGGTTGGCCGCGACGAAGCCACGCTGGGCCTCCAGTTGCTGCTTGTAGGTTTCACGCGCGGCGAGGCCGTCGGAGACTTCCTGGAAGCCGGTCTGGATCGCCTTCTCGTAGTTCGCCACGTTGATCTCTTTCTGGATCTTCGAGTAGTCCAGGCTGGCGCGCAGGCTGCCGGCGTTGAAGATCGGGATGTTGATCTGCGGGGCGAACGACCAGGTTCCCGAGCCGCCTTTGAACAGGCCGCCGAGGTCCGGGCTCAGGGTGCCGGCGTTGGCCGTCAAGCTGATGCTCGGGAAGAACGCTGCACGGGCTGCGCCGATATTGGCGTTGGCGGCCTTGAGGTTGTACTCGGCCTGCAGGATGTCGGGGCGACGTTGCAGCAGGTCCGACGGCAAGCCGGCCGGCACTTCGCTGAGCAGGTCATCCGACAGCGGCTTGCTGGCGATATTCGCCGGCAGGCCGGTGCCCAGCAGCAGGGTCAGGCTGTTTTCGTCCTGGGCAACCTGGCGGGTATACCGGGCAAGTTGCACGCGGGCGTTTTCCACCGAGGTGCGCGCCTGGCTCAGGTCGAGGGCCGAGGCCACGCCGACTTCGTTGCTGCGCGAGGTGAGCTTGAAGCTCTGCTCGAACGCGCCCAAGGTGTCCTGGGTCAGCTTGAGCAGTTCCTTGTCGGCCTGCCAGGTCAGGTAGGCATTGGCCACGCTGGCCACCAGGCTGATCTGGGTACTGCGGCGTGCTTCTTCAGTGGCGAAGTACTTCTGCAGCGCTTCTTCACTCAGGCTGCGCACGCGACCGAACAGGTCCAGCTCATAGGAGCTGATCCCGAGGGTGGCCGAGTACTGGCTGGTGATGTTCGCTTCGCCGGTCTGCGAAGCACGGGCCGGCACACGTTGGCGGCTGCCGCTGCCATTGGCCGACACGGCCGGGAACAGGTCGGCACGCTGGATGCGGTACTGCGCGGCATACGCGTCGATGTTCAGGGCCGCAACGCGCAGGTCACGGTTGTTCACCAGCGCGGTCTGGATCAGCTGTTGCAGGGCAGGGTCATGGAAAAACTGCTTCCAGCCCTGCTCGGCAGCGGCCTGGTTCGGCGCCTGGGCCGACGAATACGCCGGCCCCTGCGGGAACTGCGCGGCCACCGGCGCTTCGGGGCGCTGATAGTCAGGTATCAGCGAGCAGCCACTGAGCACGAATGCCGTGACGGCTAGGGAAAGTAGCGACTTGCTCATTGGCCAGCCTCTTTAGGAGTTTCAGTAGTGTCAGTCTTTTTACGTTCGCCAGCTGCGGATACGGTTGCGAAGAACAATGGCACCCAGAAGATCGCCAGGACAGTGGCCGTGATCATACCGCCAATTACGCCGGTACCGATCGCGTGCTGGCTGCCTGAGCCGGCGCCCGAGGAGATCGCCAGCGGCAGTACGCCGAGGATGAACGCCATGGAGGTCATGATGATCGGCCGCAGACGCATCCGCGACGCCTCGATGGCCGCCTCGACGATGCCTTTGCCCTGTTCGTGAAGCTCTTTGGCGAACTCCACGATCAGGATGGCGTTTTTCGCCGCCAGGCCCACCGTCACCAACAGGCCCACCTGGAAGAACACGTCGTTGGAGAGCCCGCGCATGCTGGTGGCGATCAACGCACCCACCACGCCCAGCGGCACGACCAGTACCACCGCGATCGGGATCGACCAGCTTTCGTACAGTGCCGCGAGGCACAGGAACACCACCAGCAGCGACAGGGCGTACAACGCTGGCGCCTGGGAGCCGGACAGACGCTCTTCGTACGACAGGCCCGTCCAGGCGTAACCCACGCCCGCCGGCAGTTGCTTGGCGATACGCTCGACTTCAGCCATGGCGTCACCGGTACTGTAGCCCGGAGCCGGGGTACCGAGGATTTCCATCGCCGCTACACCGTTGTAGCGCGAGAGTTTCGGCGAACCGAAGATCCACTTGCCCGAGGAAATGGCCGACATCGGCACCATCTTCCCGGAGTCGCTGCGCACGTACCACTTGTCCAGGTCTTCCGGCGACATGCGGCCAGCGGCCTCGCCTTGCACGTACACCTTCTTCACTCGACCACGGTCGATGAAGTCGTTGACGTAGCTGCCACCCAGGGCAATCGACAGGGTCTGGTTGATGCTCGCCAGGCTGATGCCTTGGGCGCTGGCCTTCTCGTCGTCGACGGTGAGTTCGTACTGCGGCTCATCGTTCACGCCGTTGGGACGTACACCTGCGAGGATCTTGCTTTGTGCAGCCATCCCCAGGAACTGGTTGCGCGCTTCCATCAGTTTTTCGTGGCCGACACCGCCCTGGTCTTGCAGGAACACGTCGAAACCGGTGGCGTTACCCAATTCCAGAACCGAAGGCGGCACGATGGCAAATACCATGGCGTCCTTGAATGCCCCGAAGAAGTAACCCTGGGCACGCTTGGCCACCTCGAATACCGACATGGTCGAATCGCGTTCATCCCACGGCTTGAGCATCACGAATGCCAGGCCCGAACTCTGGCCACGACCGGCGAAGTTAAAGCCGTTTACGGTAAATACCGATTTCACAGCCTTGCCTTCGCCCGGCTCGCCTTCCTTGTCGTGGAGCAGGAAGGCACGCATGTCGTCGATGACTTTCTGCGTACGTTCAGCCGAAGAGCCGACCGGGGTCTGCACCTGGGCGAAGATCACGCCTTGGTCTTCTTCTGGCAGGAACGCGCTTGGAATGCGGGTGAACAGCCAGATCATGCCGGCGAAGATGATCAGGTACACGAAGAATGCAGGAAACTTGTGCTTGATCATGTTGCCCACGCCGCGCTCGTAGCTCAGTACGCCACGGTCGAAGGTGCGGTTGAACCAGCCGAAGAAACCACGCTTGGGTTGGCCGTGCTTTTCCGGGTCGATCGGCTTGAGCATGGTGGCGCACAAGGCCGGGGTAAAGATCAGGGCAACCAGTACCGACAACGCCATGGCCGAAACGATGGTGATGGAGAACTGTTTGTAGATCACACCCGTAGAGCCGCCGAAGAACGCCATCGGCAACAGTACCGCCGACAGGACCAGGGCAATACCCACCAGGGCGCCCTGGATCTGGCCCATGGATTTCACCGTCGCTTCTTTCGGCGACAGGTGTTCCTCGGCCATGACCCGCTCGACGTTTTCCACCACCACGATGGCATCGTCCACCAGCAAGCCGATGGCCAGGATCATGCCGAACATGGTCAGGGTGTTGATGGTGAAGCCGAACGCGGCCAGGATCCCGAAGGTACCCAGCAATACCACCGGAACCGTCATGGTGGTGATGATGGTGGCGCGGAAGTTCTGCAGGAACAGGAACATCACCAGGAACACCAGCACGATCGCCTCGACCAGGGTGTGGACTACACCGGAGATCGATTCGGTCACGACTGGCGTGGTGTCATACGGCACCACCGCCTTCATGCCTGGCGGGAAGAACGGCTCCAGGGACGCCACGGTGGCACGGATGGCCTTGGCGGTGTCCAGGGCGTTGGCGCCCGATGCCAGCTTGATCGCCATGCCGGAAGCCGGCTTGCCATTGAACTGTGCACTGATGCTGTAGTTCTGGCCGCCCAGTTCGATGCGGGCGATGTCACGCAGGCGCACTTGCGAGCCGTCGGCATTCACCTTCATGAGGATCTTGCCGAACTCTTCGGCAGTCTGCAGGCGGGTCTTGCCGATGATGGTCGCGTTCAGCTGGGTGCCGGGCAGGGCAGGCAAACCGCCCAGTTGGCCGGTGGCCACCTGTACGTTCTGGGCCGAGATGGCGGTGCTGACGTCTACCGGGGTCAACTGGTAGTTGTTCAGTTTGGCCGGGTCGAGCCAGATACGCATGGCGTACTGCGAACCGAACACCTGGAAGTCACCGACGCCCGCGGTACGCGAGATCGGGTCCTGGATGTTGGACACGATGTAGTTGGACAAGTCGTCCTTGGTCATGCTGCCGTCTTCCGACACCAGACCGATCACCATCAGGAAGTTCTTCACCGACTTGGTCACGCGGATACCCTGCTGCTGCACTTCTTGCGGCAGCAGTGGGGTCGCCAGGTTCAGCTTGTTCTGCACCTGAACCTGGGCGATGTCCGGGTTGGTACCCTGGTTGAACGTCGCGGTGATGGTCATGCTGCCGTCGGAGTTACTGTCCGAGGCGACATAACGCAGGTTGTCGATACCGTTGAGCTGTTGCTCGATCACCTGCACCACGGTGTCCTGCACGGTTTGTGCGGACGCGCCTGGGTAGGTCACCTGGATGTCGATGGCGGTTGGCGCGATGGCCGGGTATTGGTTGATGGGCAACTTCAGGATCGACAGTGCCCCGACCAGCATGATCACCAGGGCAATTACCCAGGCGAAAATGGGACGGTCGATAAAAAATTTCGACATGGGTTACTCCCCCTGGCCAGCAGCGGCAGCAGGAGCTGGAGCAGTACCGGCAGGCTTGGCGTTGTCGGCGTCCTTGACCTTGACTTCGATGCCCGGCTTGATGAATTGCAGGCCTTCAGTGATCACGCGGTCACCGGCGTTCAGGCCTTTTTCCACCAGCCAGTAGGCGCCGGCAGTGCGGTTGGCCACCAGTTGACGCTGCTCGACCTTGTTGTCCTTGTTCACCACCATGGCGGTCGGGATACCTTTGATATCGCGGGTCACGCCTTGTTGGGGTGCCAGGATGGCCTTGCTGTTCACACCGGCTTGCAACTGGGCGTGCACGAACATGCCCGGCAGCAGGGTGTGGTCAGGGTTGGGGAACACGGCGCGCAGGGTCACGGAACCGGTGGTCTGGTCAACCGATACTTCGGAGAACTCCAGCTTACCGTCCTGGCCGTAGTCGCTGCCGTCTTCCAGGGTCAGCTTGACCTTGGCGGCATTAGCGCCGGCTTTTTCCAGTTGGCCGCTTTCCAGGTCACGGCGCAGTTTCAGCATTTCGGCCGAAGACTGCGTGACGTCGACGTAGATCGGGTCCAGTTGCTGGATGACGGCCATGGAATCGGCCTGGCCATTGCTGACCAGCGCGCCTTCGGTCACCGAAGAGCGGCCGATACGCCCGGAGATCGGCGCGTACACCTTGGTGTAGCGCACGTTGATCTGGGCCGTTTGAACGTTTGCTTCCGCGGTCATGCGGTTGGCGACAGCGGTGTCGTATTCCTGGCGGCTCACGGCCTGCTCATCGACCAGCTGCTTGTAGCGGTCGGTGATGGACTTGGTCTGGGTCAGGCTGGCCTGTGCGCTTTTCAGGGTGGCTTCATACACCGACGGGTCGATCTGGTAGAGCTGTTGCCCTTCCTTCACGTCCGCGCCTTCCTTGAACAGGCGCTTGAGGATGATGCCGTTGACCTGTGGGCGAACTTCCGCGATGCGGTAGGCGGTGGTGCGGCCTGGCAGCTCGGTGGTCAGGGTATAGGCTTGCGGTTGAATGGTGACCACGCCGACCTGAGGGGTTTGAGCGGGCGGAGCCGCTTCTTCCTTTTTACATCCGCTGAGCAGCGATGCCAGGGCGACGGCAGTGACCAGAGCGGTAACAGCTGGCTTAAGTTGCATGAAGATCCTCGGGTCAGGCGCGCAGGGTGCGCACAAGAAGTGTGGAAGGGTAAAAAACAAGCTGTGAGTAGATAAGTAGCTTGCTACGCAATATACTTACGTTCATGGTTGTTTGTAAACTCTTGACAGGCTTCGCGGAATGTTGACAAAGCAACGCCCAAAGCCTCGATTTTAGTACGTTCGGTGCCCATGACGGTGCCGTCCCACAATTATTCAGATCATCGTTACCGCCTATTAAATCTGCGTTACCGATAGTCCCAAGTACCCTGATTGAGGTTTTACTGCCATGGTTCGTCGCACCAAAGAGGAAGCTCAGGAAACGCGCAGCCAGATTCTCGAAGCCGCCGAGCAGGCCTTTTACGAGCGCGGCGTTGCGCGGACCACGCTGGCGGACATCGCCGCACTGGCCGGTGTGACGCGAGGCGCTATCTATTGGCATTTCAGCAACAAGTCCGATTTGCTGCAGGCGCTGCTCGACACCCTGCATGAGCCGCTGGACGAACTGGCCAGGGCCAGTGAAAGCGAGGATGAACTCGACCCGCTGGGTTGTATGCGCAAGCTGTTGATTCATTTGTTTCATCAAGTAGCCCTGGACCCGAAAACCCGGCGCATCAACGAGATCTTGTTCCATAAGTGCGAATTCACCGATGAAATGTGCGACATGCGCCGCCAGCGTCAGACCCACAGCCTGGAGTGCAACCTGCGCATCGGCCTGACATTGCGTAACGCGGTCCATCGCGGGCAACTTCCGGAAAATCTCGACACTGCCCGCGGCGCAGTGTGCATCCACGCCTACATCAACGGTCTGATCGGCCAGTGGCTCCTGGTGCCCGACAGCTTCCAACTGCATCAGGAAGCCGAACGCTGGGTGGATGCCGGGCTGGACATGCTGCGCTGGAGCCCCAGCCTGCGCAATTGAGACAAAATGCGTAATTGCATCAGGTTGTGTCAACAGTAAAGCCCAAGGACAGTCAATCGTCCTTTTGCCTGATGGGTGGGGTGACTTTATATACGGGCTGGCGGGCGGTTGATAGGTAGCCGACTAAGTATTTTGTAGCGATTTTGTTGCAGGGCTGTGAAGGGATGTTACCCAGCCTCCATGAAAAAGCCCCGGTTCCTGCGAACCGGGGCTTTTTCGTTTCAGCACGTCACATTACAGCGCCAGCGTCGGGTAATCGATGTAGCCGACCGGGCCTTTGCTATAGAAGGTGTCTGGACGTGCTTCGTTGAGCGGCGCATCAGCCTTCAAGCGCGCTGGCAAATCCGGGTTGGCAATGAACGGCACACCCCAGGCCACGGCATCGGCTTTGCCTTCGGCCAGCCAGGTGTTGGCGCTGTCCTTGGTGAAGCGTTCGTTGGCGATGTAGGTGCCTCCGAAGGCCTTTTTCAGCTGTGGGCCGAGGCTGTCGGCGCCTTCTTTTTCACGGGAGCAGATAAACGCGATGCCACGTTTGCCCAGTTCACTGGCGACGTAGGTGAAGGTCTGCGCCAGGTTGTCGTCGCCCATGTCATGGGAGTCGGCGCGCGGCGCGAGGTGCACACCCACGCGGCCGGCGCCCCAGACTTCGATGGCGGCGTCGGTCACTTCCAGCAGCAGGCGTGCACGGTTTTCCAGGGAGCCGCCGTACTGGTCGGTGCGCTGGTTGGTGCTGCTCTGCAGGAACTGGTCGAGCAGGTAGCCGTTGGCGCCGTGGATTTCCACGCCGTCGAAACCGGCAGCCTTGGCGTTCTCGGCACCGGTGCGGTAGGTGTCGATAATGTCGGCGATTTCAGCGGTTTCCAGGGCGCGTGGGGTCGGGTAGTCGGCCAGCGGGCGAACCAGGCTGACGTGGCCTTTGGGCTGGATCGCGCTCGGTGCGACCGGGGTTTCGCCGTCCAGGTACGACTCATGGGAAATACGCCCCACGTGCCACAGTTGCAGGAAGATCTTGCCGCCCGCGCCATGCACGGCCTTGGTGACGTTGGCCCAGCCGCGCACCTGATCGCTGGACCAGATGCCCGGGGTGTCCGGGTAGCCCACGCCCAGTGGCGTCACCGAGGTGGCTTCGCTGAGGATCAGCCCGGCGGAAGCGCGTTGCACGTAGTACTCGGCCATTAGCGCATTGGGTACGCGACCGTCGTCGGCACGGCAGCGGGTCAGCGGCGCCATGATGATGCGGTTCGACAGTTCCAGGTCGCCCAGTTTGATTGGATCGAAAATAGTCGTCATGGGGAAAGCACCTTTGTCTTTGAAGTGGATCAGTTAGTCGCAGGGGCCAGGTCGGCATCGCCGCTCTGACGGAAAGTAATCAGGGTCACCACCAGCGCGAGAATCGCCAGGGCCGCTGCGGCCAACGGCACGCTGGTCAGGCCGAAACCGTGGGCGATTACACTGCCGCCCACCCAGGCCCCGAGGGCGTTGCCGATGTTGAACGCGCCGATGTTCAGGGTGGACACCAGGTTCGGTGCGGCTTTGCCGAAGGTCACTACGTTGATCTGCAGCGCAGGCACTGCGGCGAACGAGGCGGTGGCCCACAGGAACAGGGTGATTTCAGTCGGAATCACAGCGATGCTGGTCCAGGTCAGTGCGGTGGAGACCACCGCCATGCTGATGAACACGCCGATCAGGGTGGCCGCCAGGCGCTTGTCCGCGAGTTTGCCGCCGATAATGTTGCCGACAGTGAGGCCCAGGCCGATCAGCAATAGGGTCCAGGTCACGCCCTTGGGCGACACGCCGGTGACATCGCCGAGCAGCGGCGCGACGTAGGTGAAGAGGGTGAACATGGACGCGGCAAACAATGCGGTCATGGTCAGCGACAGCCAGATACCGGCGCCCTTGAGGGCCGCCAGTTCGGCGCGCATGTCGAGTTTCTCTTCATCACGCTTGGCGGGCAGGAAGCGGATCAGGCCGATCAACGCCACCACACCAATCACCGTCACCGCCCAGAAGGTCGAACGCCAGCCGGCTTCCTGGCCGAGTGCAGTACCCAGCGGTACACCGAGCACGTTGGCCAGGGTCAAGCCGGTGAACATCAGGGCCACGGCCGAAGCACGCTTGTTGGCCGGCACCAGGTTGGCTGCGACCACCGAACCAATACCAAAGAACGCACCGTGGCACAGCGCGGTAACCACACGGGCGAACATCAGCACGTTGTAGTCACTGGCCAGGGCACAGAGCAGGTTGCCGATAATGAAGATCCCCATCAACGCTACCAGGGCCGCCTTGCGTGGCAGCTTGGCGGTGGCCAGTGCCATGAAGGGGGCACCGATGGCCACGCCCAGGGCGTAGCCGGTGACCAGCCAGCCAGCGCCGGGAATCGATACGCCCAGGTCCGTCGCCACATCGGGCAGCAAGCCCATGATGACGAACTCGGTGGTGCCGATGGCGAAGGCGCTGAGGGCCAGTATGAGTAGCGAGAGGGGCATTATCGTTTCCTTGTTACAGCGGTGCGTTGTCGTCAGCGCTGAGTTCAGTGATGAGCGCCGCGAGGAAGGCCTGGATGGTTTCCTCGTTGCGTTTGAAAAAGTGCCATTGGCCAGCCTTCTGGCTGCTGATCAACCCCGCCCGTTGCAACGTGGCCAGGTGGGCCGACACGGTCGACTGGGACAGGCCGCAGCGCTGGTCGATCTGCCCGGCGCAGATGCCGTATTCGTGGTTGTGCAGTTGTTCGGGGAATTGCACTTTCGGGTCTTTCAGCCAGGTGAGGATGTCTCGTCGTACTGGGTGCGCCAGGGCTTTTATTATTTCGTCGAGGTCGATGGACATGGCAGGTGCTCGGTGTCGTACAGCGTTATATCGCGATGAGGCGAACTTTATATCGGTCTATCCCGATAGACCAATATGATTTTGGTCTGAGCCTAGGCTCATTCGGTATATCGGGTTATAACGATACGTTAAGGGCAGTGGTAGACTGCGCGCCATGAATTATCTCGCACATCTGCACCTGGGCGGCCAACTTCCTGCGCAACTGCTGGGCAGCCTCTATGGCGATTTCGTCAAAGGCCGCCTGCAGGGCCAGTTCAGCCCGCAAATCGAAGCGGCGATCCAGCTGCATCGTTCCATCGACCGCTTCACCGACAGCCATCCTTTGGTCGATGCGGCGTTGTCGCGCTTTAGCCTGACTCGCCGACGGTATGCCGGGATCGTCCTGGATGTGTTCTTCGACCACTGCCTGGCACGGGACTGGACGCTCTATGCCGACCAGCCGCTGGAGCGCTTCACGTCGCAGGTGTACCGGGTGCTGGCGGCCGAGCCGCAATTGCCCGGTCGACTGGCGCAGATTGCGCCCTATATGGCAGCGGATGATTGGTTGGGCTCGTATCGAGAATTTGCGGTGATGGAGCAGGTGCTGCGGGGGATTTCGCGGCGACTGACACAGCCGGAGGCGTTGGGGTTTGCGATGCAGGAGTTGCGTCAACTTTATGAGCCGCTAAGCGAAGACTTCCGGCTGTTCTATCCAGAACTGCAAAAATTTGCACAAGCTCAACTGACTACTGAGGTCTGAGTGTGGGAGCTGGCTTGCCTGCGATTGCAGTCTGCCAGTTGATACAGGTATTGCTGACCCACCGCTATCGCAGGCAAGCCAGCTCCCACATTTTGATCGGTGTTCACTTAATTCAAGCGGCGAATGCCGGCCGAGCATCAACTTCTTCTGCTTCCGGCAACGGCCCAAACAACGCCTTCTGCACCGCCTGCTGCGCCTGATACGCCAGCGCCGCACGTTCCTGCCCGGCGCAGGCAATCGGCTTGAGCACATGGATTTCCACATCGCCCTGGTCGTTGGCAAACAAGCGCATCAGGTGCGAGAGCAAATCATCATCGCCAATAAAGGGAGCCAGCGGGTCCACTAGCCCCTCACGCAGGTAACGGATCGCCACCGGTTGCAGCGACACATCCGCATCGATCGCACTGGCCAGCAAGCGCCCGTGGAAGGTGCGCACGCTGCGCCCGTCGGTGGTGGTGCCTTCCGGGAACATCAGCAGCGGGTGCTGTTGCTCCAAATGGCGCGTCATCTGTTTGCGGATCAATTGGCTGTCGCCCGAACCCCGGCGGATAAACAAGCTGCCAGCCTTGGCCGCCAACCAACCTGCTACCGGCCAGGTGCGCACTTCGGCCTTGGACAGGAATGACATCGGCGCCACAGCGCCCAGCAGCGGAATATCGGTCCAGGACACGTGATTGCTCACCCACAGCATCGGCTGCGTCGGCAATTCACCGTGTACCGTCACGCGAAAGGGCAGGGCGTTGGTCAGTCGCGCCATGAAAAACCGCGACCAACGCTGGCGCCGCACCATCGAATTGGCGATGCCCATGCGCTCGAACACACCAAACACGCTGGCCATGCTCAAGCCGAGCGCCACCACCACCAGCACGCGGGCAATGCGCCCGTAAACCCGCAGGCGGCTCATCACATTGCAGCCTTGAAGTGGCGCGCGTAACGCGGGCACAGTTCATCGCGCTTGAGCAGGATGAACACGTCAGCTACCTGGAAATCCTCATCCCAGCACGGTTCGCCGCAGATCTTCGCACCCAGGCGCATGTACGCCTTGAGCAATGGCGGCATCTCGGCGATCACGTTGGACGGCAGGTCCAGCGCCGGCAGTGGTTTTTTCGGTTCGGCGCGCAGGTGTTCGTTGCACAGGTAGCGTTCGCGCAGGCGCTGCATGATTGCGTGGGCCTGGATGCCGCCATCGTGCATCGGGATGCTTGCGCAACCCATCAAGTAGCTGTAGCCGCCCTGGTTGAGCACTTCGGCCAATTCGCCCCACAACACGGCGATGGTGCCGCCGTTGCGGTAGGCCGGGTCGACGCACGTGCGGCCGATCTCCAGGATCGGGCCCTGCAAGTGCAGCAGGCCATGCAGGCTGAATTCTTCTTCGCTGTAGAACCGGCCCAGGGTGCTGGCAGCCTGGTGGTCGAGCAAACGGGTGGTGGCGACGAGTCGACCGCTGTTCAAATCCCGCACGCCGATGTGGCTGCAGTGAACATCATAGTCATCCATGTCCAGGCCCAGCTCAGCGCCTTTCAGCTTGGCGTTGAACTCGCCGCTGAATACGTTGAACCGCAGGGCCTGGGCTTCCTGCAACGCCTGCGCGCCAACCAGGCGTTCGGCTTGCAGACGGCGTTCATTGCCGGTGTCGCTGATGCGGGCGATCTGAGTCATGGCGAGTCTCCGAGTGCCGGCCACGATTTCGGCCGGTCGACTTTGTTGTCCAAAGTCAGGCTATGTAGCCTCGGTGTCATCTCCATGAAGTTATGGTGACGCTTGGATGACAGCCATCCCTGTCGCAAATCTGTCATCACCCTCGGCTAGGCTCGCGGGCTTGAATGCCCCCTTGAGTTTGCGTCCATGGTCAGAGGCCTGTTGTGTGTTGCCCTGCTGTTCTTCACCGTTGCCGCTCACGCCGAAACCTGGCCCGATAAGGAATGGGCCAAGGGCACACCGCTCACGGGCCCTGCTGTCGATGCCTTGGACACCTACGCGTTCCCGGCGCGCGACGACGCCACCCGTCAAGGCATTCGCACCGATGCGTTGCTGGTGATCCGCGACGGCGAGGTCATCTACGAACGCTATGCAGCGCCCACCACCGCCAGCACGCCGCACCTCACCTGGTCCGTCAGCAAAAGCCTGATGGCCACCGTATTAGGCGTGGCCTACGGCGATAACCGTTTCAAACTCAGCGACCCGGTGGCGCGTTTCTACCCGCCGATGAAGCAGCACCCGAACGTGACCATGGCCGACCTGCTGCACTGGGCCTCGGGCCTGGACTGGCAGGAAGACTACGAATACGCACCGTTGAAATCCTCGGTGGTGGCAATGCTCTACACCCGCGGTCGCAGCGATATGGCCGACTTTGCCGCAGATACCGCGGCGGCCAGCGCCCCGGGCCAGCTCTTTCGCTACTCCAGCGGCGACACCAACCTGTTGTCCGCTGCCCTCAAAGGCATGCTCGGCCACAAGGCTTATATGAGTTACCCGTGGGATGCGCTGTTCAAACCCTTGGGCATTCGTAATGCCACCTGGGAAACCGATGCCGACGAAACCTTCGTCGCGTCTTCCTACGCCTACCTCACCGCCCGCGACCTGGCGCGTGTCGGCCTGCTGATGGCACGCAATGGCCGCTGGGGTGATCAACAACTGCTGCCCAAAGACTGGATCGCCTTCAACCGCCAGCCGTTCGATAAATACAAAACCGGCCAGGACGAAGCCGTCCCGGGTGGCCATTGGTGGCTCAATCAAGGCGCATCACGTCCCTGGCCCGATGCCCCCGCCGACACCTTCGCCGCCCTCGGCCACTGGGGCCAGGCGCTTTATGTGATGCCCGACGAACACTTGGTGATCGTGCGCTACGGCGATGACCGCGACGGCAGCTATCGCCACAACGAACTGCTCAAACGCGTGCTGGCGGCGGTGCAGCCATGATCCGTCGTCGTCCGTTTACCAGCCTGTTTCTGCTGCTGTTGCTCGCCCTGCTGGGGTGGATCTGGCACGAGCGCGTCAACCTGCAAGCCTTCCCCGACATCATCGCGGCCTACACCGCCAAGGAATACTGCTCGTGCCGCTATGTGGCGAACAACCCGGCGGAGTATTGCCGGGGGTATGTGAAGCAGTACGTGCCGACCAGCGCATTCAGCGACAACCCGGAGCGCAGTGAAGTGACGGCGAGCGGGATGGGGCGAACGCACAGTGCACGGTGGCTAGGCGACCGCCAGGGTTGTCGCCTCAATCCCTGACACGCCACCGACCCATTCCATTGCGCCCGGCACACGGCGCAGTTAAGGTTCGTGCAGGTTTTTTGCCTCATGAGTCTTTATGTTCAATGTCAAACCACTGGCTTTCACACTGTTGACCTGTGCCGCTGTGCCTGCCCACGCCGATTGGTACCTGGACAACGAGTCCTCGCGGCTGTCGTTCGTCACCACCAAAAACACCGAGATCGCTGAAGTCCATCGCTTCCTGGTGCTGCACGGTAAGGTCGACAGCAAGGGCGCGGCGCAAGTGGAGGTGGAGCTGGAATCGGTCAACAGCGGCATACCGCTTCGCGATGAGCGTATGCGCAATCAACTGTTCGAGATCAAGACGTTCCCCGATGCGCTGATCAACGCGCAGATCAATCTGCAACCTATCAACGACCTGGCGCCTGGCGCGCAGTTGGAGTTGCGCCTGCCGTTATCCGTGACCCTGCACGGCAAGACCCAGACCTACAGCGCCGAACTGCTGGCGACGCGCCTGGATGACCGGCGTTTCCAAGTGGTCACCCTGGAACCGCTGGTGGTGCATGCCGAGGACTTTGACCTGGCGCCGGGTGTGGCGGCGCTGCGTAAGGCGGCGGGGCTCAAGTCGATCAGCCTGTCGGTGCCGGTGGGTGCGGTGCTGATTTTTACGGCGCGCTGACGTGAGCGGCGCGGTGTTCCCGTGGCGCAGCGCCAACCGTTTCGAGTTGTTGATCGACGGGCCGAATTTTTTCCCGCAGATGCTGGTGGGCATTGCCCGCGCGGAACACCAGGTTGACCTGGAGTTGTACCTGGTCGAAGCCGGCGCCTGCGCTGAAGAAATGGTTAAAGCCCTGGTGCAGGCTGCCGAACGCGGTGTGCGGGTGCGTTGCCTGTTCGATGATTACGGCAGCCTGGCGTTTACCCTCGGGCTGCGCAAACGCCTGACCGATGCCGGGGTGGAGTTGCGGTTCTACAATCGCCTGAGTTGGCGCCGCTGGATGCGCAACTTGTATCGCGACCATCGCAAGCTGTTGCTGATCGACCAGGAAAGCGCAGTGGTCGGCGGCACGGGTGTAACAGATGAGTTCTGGACGCCGGGGCAAGACACCGCCGACTGGCATGAAGTGATGGTGCACATCATTGGCCCGTTGGTGCTGGATTGGCAGGCACTGTTCGATCGCCAATGGCACGCCAATGCCGCGCGCCGTGAGTGGAAGCCCGCCACTCATTTCGGTTTGCCGCGTTTGCCCAAGGTGCCGGCCACCGGCCCAGGCCTGGGGCGCGTGGCCTATGCCGATGCCCGCCAGCACCGGGATATCCTGCAATCGCTGATCCGCGCCTTGAACAGCAGCCAGCAGCGTATCTGGCTGGCTACTCCGTACTTCCTGCCGACCTGGAGCGTGCGCCGTGCCTTGCGCCGTGCCGCCGGGCGCGGCGTCGATGTGCGCTTGCTGCTTACCGGCCCGCGTACCGATCACCCGTCCGTGCGGTATGCCGGGCACCGTTATTACCCGCGCTTGCTGCGCGCGGGTGTGCAGATCTTTGAATACCAGCCGTGCTTTCTGCACTTGAAAATGGTGCTGGTGGACGACTGGGTGAGCATCGGCTCGTGCAACTTCGACCACTGGAATTTGCGCTTCAACCTGGAAGCCAACCTGGAAGCGCTGGACCCTGAGCTGACGCGGGCGGTGGTGGGCAGTTTCGAGCGGGATTTCGAGCAGAGCCAGGCGGTGAGCCTGGAGGCGTGGAAGTCGCGGCCGTTGTGGCGGCGGGTGAAGCAGCGGGTGTGGGGGTGGA
This sequence comes from Pseudomonas sp. AC112, assembly GCF_979253545.1. Classification (NCBI taxonomy): domain Bacteria; kingdom Pseudomonadati; phylum Pseudomonadota; class Gammaproteobacteria; order Pseudomonadales; family Pseudomonadaceae; genus Pseudomonas; species Pseudomonas sp. AC112. The sequence goes on along the minus strand of NZ_CEEDCM010000001.1, from coordinate 693,563 downwards.
TTGATCGGTTGGTGGTGAATTTGCTCGACCGACGGGGTTAGCAAGAGCGCCGCTAATCTAATGTGGGAGCTGGTTTGGCTGCGAAGGCGGCCTTATTGGCGACCACAATCTAACGGTCACCCCGTGATCTAAGTGTAGGAGCTGGCTTGCCGGCGATGGCGGTGGTGCGGTGTACATATCCGTTATTTAGGTAACGGCTGCTATGGGTTCCGCCCTTACGGCGGCTCACTTTTGAAAAGCGCAAAAGTAAGCAAAACGCTCTTGCCCCAACACTCGGCACCTCGCTCACGCTCGGTGTGCCCGTAATCCGACAGGTATTTGGGGGGCCGCCGCCACGCGCCATCCATGGCGCGGGGCGGCTAAACCGGCATCCCTGCCGGTTTACCCCCCAAATACCTGTCGAATTCCGGCCAGCGTGTTTGACGGGGCGCCTGAGATCAAAAGCAGGATCAAGAGCAAGAGCAAGAGCGGCTCGCTTCGCATCGTGGTTGGTGTTGGGGGGGGGCAACGTTGTGTTGATACCTATGCTGCGATAGCAGTGGTGAATTTTCCACCGCTATGGCAGGCAAGCTCCCACATTGATTGTGTCTACAGCTTTAGATCAGAGCAGTTCGAAGGTTTGTTGCTGCACATCCTGGGAGTCCAGTCCGATCTGCACATTGAACTCACCCGGTTCCGCGGCGAACTTCAGTTGGGTGTTGTAGAACTTCAAGTCTTCTTCGGTGATGGTGAAGTGCAGCGTGCGCTCTTCACCCGCCTTGAGCACGACCTTCTGGAAGTTCTTCAGCTCCTTGATCGGGCGGATCATCGAACCGGCTACGTCCTGGATGTACAGCTGCACGACGGTTTCGCCATCGACTTTGCCGGTGTTGGTCACCGTCACACTGGCGTCGAGCTTGCCGGTCTTGTTCAAGGTGGTGGACGACAGCGCCATGTCCGACAGGCCGAACGTGGTGTAGCTCAAGCCATACCCGAACGGAAACAGGGGGCCGGTGGTGTCATCGAAGTACTGCGAGGTGTAGTTGCCCGGCTTGCCCGGCGTGAACGGCCGGCCGATGGTCAGGTGGTTGTAGTAGGTGGGAATCTGCCCCACCGAACGTGGGAAGGTGATCGGCAGCTTGCCCGAAGGGTTGTAGTCACCAAACAGCACGTCGGCGATGGCATTGCCGCCTTCGGTGCCGGCGAACCAGGTTTCCAGGATCGCATCGGCCTGTTGGGTCTCTTCGAGAATCGACAGGGGACGGCCATTCATCAGCACCAATACCAGCGGCTTGCCGGTGGCTTTCAGGGCCTTGATCAAGTCACGCTGGCTCTGCGGGATGTTCAGGTCGGTGCGGCTGGAGGATTCGTGGGACATGCCACGGGACTCGCCCACGGCGGCGACCACCACATCGGCATCTTTGGCAGCCTTGACGGCCTCGTCGATCATCACCTGGGCAGGGCGGGTGTCATCCACCACTTCCGGCGCATCGAAGTTGAGGAAGTTCAGGTAGTCGACCACGGCCTTGTCGTTGGTGATGTTGGCGCCACGGGCATAGATGATCTTGCCCTTCTCGCCGATCACCGCGTTCAAACCGTCGAGCAGGGTGACTGACTGCTCCGGCTTACCAGCGGCGGCCCAACTGCCCATCATGTCGATTGGCGCCTTGGCCAGCGGGCCGACCAGGGCGATGGTCGCGGATTTTTTCAGCGGCAGGGTGCTGTTCTGGTTTTTCAGCAAGACCAGGCTGCGGCGTGCAACATCACGGGCTTCGGCGCGATGCAGGCGGCTTTCGGCGTAGGTGTCGGCCGGGTCATCCTCGGCCTTGCCGATGCGCAGGTACGGGTCCTTGAACAGGCCCATGTCGTACTTGGCGCCCAGCACTTCGCGCACGGCGTTGTCGATGTCGCTCTGTTCGATCTCGCCGGACTTGAGCAGCCCCGGCAGCTCCTTGCCGTAGAGCGAGTCGTTCATGCTCATGTCGATGCCGGCCTTGATCGCCAGCTTGGCGGCTTCACGCCCGTCCTTGGCCACGCCGTGCTTGATCAGCTCGAAGATCGCGCCATGGTCGCTCACGGCCAGGCCCTTGAAGCCCCAGTCTTTGCGCAGCAGGTCGTTCATCAGCCAGGTGTTGGCGGTGGCGGGCACGCCGTTGATCGAGTTCAGCGCCACCATCACGCCGCCGGAGCCGGCCTTGATCGCCGCGTGGTACGGCGGCAGGTAGTCCTGGTACATCTTGACCGGGCTCATGTCGACCACGTTGTAGTCGCGGCCGCCTTCCACCGCGCCATACAGGGCGAAGTGCTTGACGCTGGCCATGATGCTGTCGGCATTCGCGGGGCTTACGCCCTGGAAGGCCTTGACCATCACTTCGGCGATACGCGAGACCAGGTAGGTGTCTTCACCGAAACCTTCGGAGGTGCGGCCCCAGCGTGGGTCGCGGGAGATGTCGACCATCGGCGCGAAGGTGATGTCGAGGCTGTCGGCGGCGGCTTCCTGGGCGGCGATGCGCCCGGAGCGGCCGATGGCGTCCATGTCCCAACTGGACGCCAGGGCCAGGCTGATCGGGAAAATCGTGCGGTGGCCGTGGATCACGTCGTAGGCGAAGAACATCGGGATCTTCAAGCGGCTGCGCATGGCCGCGTCCTGCATCGGACGGTTTTCCGGGCGGGTGATGGAGTTGAACGTGCCGCCGATGCGGCCGGCGGCGATTTCCTTGCGGATCAGCTCGCGGGGCATCTCGGGGCCGATGCTGATCAGGCGCAATTGGCCGATCTTTTCATCCAGGGTCATCTGCTTGAGCAGGTCGCTGACGAAGGCGTCCTTGTCTTTAAGCGCAGCAGGCTTTGTTTCTGCCCATACGGGGTGACTGGCCAGAGTGGCAACAAGGCCGAGCAAACACAGCTTTTTCATGAATATCCTTTTTCGGCTCACTGCACAGCATCCAGGGAACGCTGGCGGCCAAAATGTGGGGAGCGTCTATTGTTGTTCGGGTGTTGTTCAGATAAATGCAGCACACTCTGAACTCTTTTTCGCGCTGGGCATCTTTGTAGCTGATTGGCTCAATGCATGCCAGTGGTGGCGGATTATGCCCCAAGCGCGCGGTGTATAGGGTGAGTCGTCACATTCCATCAAGATTGGGCAGGAGAAACACCATGCAAGCAGCACAAGGTTACCGCTGGGGCTTGAAAGCCGCGGTTTTGCTATTGATCGGCACGGTGCTGAGCGGTTGCGGCATCAACAACATCCCGACCCTGGACGAACAGGCCAAGGCCGCCTGGGGCCAGGTGCAGAACCAGTACCAGCGCCGGGCCGACCTGATCCCCAACCTGGTGGAAGTGGTCAAGGGCTATGCCGCCCATGAACAGGACACCCTGACCGCCGTCATCGAAGCACGGGCCAAGGCCACCTCGATCCAAGTGGATGCCAGCACCCTCGACAACCCGGAAAAACTCAAGCAGTTCCAGCAAGCCCAGGATGGCTTGAGCGGCGCACTCAGCCGTTTGATGGTGGTGTCCGAGCGCTACCCGGACCTGAAAGCCAACCAGAACTTCCTGGCCCTGCAATCCCAGCTTGAAGGCACCGAAAACCGTATCGCCGTGGCGCGCCGCGACTTTATCCAGGCGGTGCAGGCCTACAACACCGAAATCCGCACCTTCCCGGGCCGCCTGTGGCACAGCGTGATGTACAGCGACCTGCCGATCCGCGCCACGTTTGAAGCCACCAGTGCCGACGCCGATAAAGCGCCGCAAGTGAAGTTCAAATAAAGCTGCACTGAGGTGTCGATGCGTTTATTACGGATAGGCCTGGCGCTGTGGCTGTTGGCCTGCGTGGGCATGGCCCAGGCGGCGCTGACCTTCCCGGCGCTGACCGGGCGGGTGGTGGACACCGCCGAGATGATCGACCCCGCCACGCGCCAGCAACTGACACAGCAGTTGCAGGCGCTGGAGCAGACCTCCGGTGACCAGATCGTGGTGGTCACCGTGCCTGACCTGCAGGGCGTGCCCATTGAGGACTTCGGTTATCAGTTGGGCCGCCAGTGGGGCATCGGCCAGAAGGGCAAGGACAACGGTGCGCTGTTGATCGTCGCGCGCGATGAGCGCAAATTGCGCATCGAGGTCGGCTATGGCCTGGAAGGGGTGCTCACGGATGCGCAGGCGTGGGTGATCATCAACCAGGTGATTGCACCCAAGTTCAAGGCCGGCAATTTCAGCCAGGGCATCAGCGACGGCGTGGCGGCGATGGTGCAAGTGGTGGGCGGTGAACCACTGGCCGTGCCGGCACATGTGGCGGACGCCAACTTTGCCAAGGATAATCCGGGGTTTTCCATCGGCTTGTTTATCCTGCTGATCGGCGTGTTGTGGCTATGCAATCGCATGGGGCTGCCGGTGGGCGCGATCCTGCTGGCGATTCTCAGCAGCAGCGGACGCGGCGGTGGCGGCGGGGGAGGTGGCGGTGGTTTCCGGGGCGGCGGTGGTGGCTTCGGCGGCGGTGGAGCTTCAGGCGGCTGGTGATGACAATAATTAGAGAGCAACTACAACCATGGCATTACTGACTGAACACGAGCAGCGCCAAGTCGCCGAGGCGATCGCCCGGGTGGAAAAAACCACCGACGCGGAACTGGTGACCGTACTGGCCGCCCGCGCCGATGACTACGCCTACATCCCGCTGCTGTGGGCCAGCCTGATCGCGCTGGTGGTGCCGGGTGTGGTGCATTACCTGTCGGGCTACCTGACCATGTACACCTTGCTGCTGGCGCAATGGGCGACGTTCATCGTGTTGTGCCTGGTGTTCCGTTTGCCCAAGGTCACCACCCGCCTGATCCCGCGCTCGGTAAGGCATTGGCGCGCGTCGAACCTGGCGCGCCGTCAATTCCTGGAGCAGAACCTGCACCACACGCTGGGCAGCACCGGCGTGCTGATTTTTGTCAGCGAGGCCGAGCGGTACGTGGAGATCCTGGTGGATGACGGCATCTCCAAGCATCTGGATGACAGCAGTTGGGATTCGATCGTCACTGCGTTTACCCAGCAGGTGAAGCAGGGGCAGACGTTGGTGGGGTTCATTGCGTGCATCGAGGCCTGCGGCGAGTTGTTGAAGGTGCATGTGCCGGTCACCCAAACCCGTAACGAACTGCCCAATCGCCTGGTGGTGTTGGAATAGACTCTGTGGGAGCCCGGCTTGCCGGCGAGGGGGCCCTTAAGACCGCCATCGCCGGCAAGCCGGACGCCTACAATAATGACCGCTGATCAAATAACCCCGTGCCCTCCCGGCCCATCCCCCCTAAAATGCCCGGCATTCCCTGCCCGAGGCGTTTTTGTTCATGTCTGTCACTGCTCAACCGGATCATCACGCCCAGTTCATTGAACTGCTCAGCGCAAGCCTCGCGCAGAATGCCTTTATCAAACTGGTGCTGGCCAAATACGTCGGTGACGAGGCTGACCTGCAGCGGCTGATCATCAAGCCGGTAACGGTCAAGGAGCAGGCGTGCCTGTCCTTTGTCTACCGCTACAAGACCCGCGATATCACCAAGAATTTGCCAGTGGCCGACGCTGTTGCGGCGATTGCCGAGCTGCTGCCGGCGCAGTTCAAGAACGCGCACCTGCTGTCGCTGACCGACGAAGCGCAGCTGGAATACAGCAAGAAAAACAAAAGCTCACTGTTCAAAAGCAAACCGCAGCAATTGCGCGAAGCGCCGTCGGCCGAGCATAACCGCGAGAAGAACCGCTTCCTTGACCTGAGCCGGCCGTTCCTCGCCGACCTGGGCGTCACCGACGCCAAGCAAGCGCTGATCCCGTCGATGTCGCGCAAGTGGAAGCAGATCAACAAGTTCATCGAAGTGTTCAGCCACGCGCTCACCTCGTCCCCCTTGAAGCTGGACCAGCCGGTGCGCGTTGCCGACTTCGGCTCGGGCAAGGGCTACCTGACGTTTGCGATTCACGACTACCTGCGCAACACCCTCAAGGCCGAAGGCGAAGTGACCGGCGTCGAGCTGCGTGAAGACATGGTGACCCTGTGCAACACCGCCGCCGCGCGCCTGGAACACCCTGGGCTGGTGTTCAAGTGTGGCGATGTGCGCAGCGTGGCGCCCAGCGAGCTGGACGTGATGATCGCCCTGCATGCCTGCGACGTTGCCACTGACTACGCCATCCACACCGGCATCCGCTCCGGCGCGTCGATCATCATGTGCTCGCCGTGCTGCCACAAGCAGATCCGCCTGCAAATCCAGAGCCCGGTGCTGCTCAAGCCCATGCTGCAATACGGCCTGCACCTGGGCCAACAGGCGGAAATGGTCACCGACAGCTTGCGTGCGCTGTTCCTCGAAGCCTGTGGCTATGAAACCAAGGTGTTCGAATTCATCTCGCTGGAGCACACCAACAAGAACAAGATGATTCTTGCGGTCAAGCGCGCCGAACCTTTGGACAGTGCGCAGTTGCTGGAGAAAATCCAGGAACTCAAGGCGTTCTACCACATCACTGAACACTGCCTGGAAACCCTGCTGCGCGCAGACGGCTACTTGGCCTGAATACGGTCTTTTGTAGGAGCCGGCTTGCCGGCGATAGCAAGGGTGGCTGACACTCCGTCATCGCCGGCAAGCCGGCTCCTACATTAGATCGGGGTGGCCTTTGGCGTGGGGGCTGGCTGCACCGCCGTCTTGCGCCCTAGCATCACCGTCACGATCACTCCGCAGGCAAACAGCCAGGTAATCGGCTCGATGTGTTCGCCAAAGAACAGCGCCGAAAACGCAATGGTGAAGAAGATCTGCAACAGTTGGATTTGGCTGACCCGCGCAATTCCGCCCATGGCCAACCCGGCGTACCAGGCAAAGAAGCCCAGGAACTGCGAGAACAGCGACACGTACCCAAACGCCCACCAGGCGCGCATGGAAATCGCCCCTTGATGCTGCGCCGCCAGGTACCACACCGGGCCGATCAGCACCGGCGTCGACAGCACCAGCGCCCAGCAGATCACCTGCCAGCCGCCCATTTCCTTGGCCAGTCGGCCGCCTTCGGCGTAACCCAGGCCGCCCACCGCGATCGCACCGAGCATCAGCAAATCACCGGCCTGGATACTGCCGGCCCCGGTGATCAACGCGTAGCTCAACACCAAGCCGCTGCCCAGCGCCGCACAAGCCCAGAAGGCTTTCGACGGCCGTTCATGGGACAGCCATGCCGCATACAGCGCCACACACAGCGGTTGCAGGCCGTTGACCAGCGCACCGTGGGACGCCGGCAAGGTCTGCATGGCCCAGGCTGACAACACCGGGAAACCCAGGATCACGCCCGCGATCACCAGGCACAGCCCGCGCACCTGGCGCCAGGTCGGCCAGCGCTCGCGGCGCCACAGAAGCAGCGCCGCTGCCGGGATCGCCGCGAACAGCGCACGGCCCAGGCCGTTGAGCAACGGGTGGATTTCCTGCACCACGATACGGGTGAAGGGCAGGGTCAGGCTGAAGATGATGACGCCCAGCAGGCCGAGGGCCATGCCGGTGTTTTCGCGCGAGCTCATGAGGTAGAACCGAAATCTAGAGGGCTTCAAGGGAAGCCCATCTAGCCACATCCCCCGCCGATTGCGGGCCTACAGCTGGGTGCGGATTTATCCGTACAGTTTTTTCAGAAGAAGCGCGTGATGCTGATCTTGGCGTTGCGGCCTTGGCTGTAGACACCTTCACCGCTGAGTGCAGGTTGGTAGAAGCGGTTGAACAGGTTGTCGACGGTGAAGTTGATCTCTGTGCCCTTGAGACCGGCCTGCTGCGGTTTCCAATTGGCGAACAGGCCTTGTGTGTCGTAGCTGGCGTTTTCCGTCTGGTCGTAGATAAAGTCGCCGATGCTGGAGTTCAAACCACCCGCGTAAACATCGGTGGGCACGCGATCGGTCTTGCGTACGAACTGACCCTGCCAGCCCACCTGCGCGTCCCAGCTCGGGATCTTGGTACCCAGCACCGCCACCCATTTGGCCGGTGGGATATCCCGCGCCCATACGTGCAGGTTGGTCGCCCAGGGGTTGGTGTAGGGGTTGTCGCGCTTGCCTGTGGCCCAGGAGTAAGTCAGGGAACCGAACAGGTAGGTCGAGTCGTAGTAGCTTTCCAGCTCGAAGCCCTTGATGGTCATGCCGCCCACATTGCGATAGTTGGTCCGGGATGCCGCGTCACTGCATACCGAATCGATACTGCCCGGTACTGTCAGTTGCCGTTCGCAGCCGATGCCGGTGGCCTTCATGATTTCGTCTTCGATGCGGTTATGGAACAACGTGGTGCGCAGTTGCAGGTTGTCCTCGCGGGTGAAGAGCCCCGAGAAGTTGGTGACGTTGCCTGCGGTAATCGCCGTAATGCGCTCCGGGTCGAGGTTCAGGCTGGTGGCGCTGCGGGTGCTGATGGCGCCCTGGACTTCGTACTGTTCATCGATCACCGGCGCACGCCACGTGCGGTTCCAACTGGCGAAGAACGCCACATCCGGGGTCACGTTCCAGAACGCCGCCAGGCGCGGCGACCAACCGGTGTAGGTACGGTCGCTGTAGTCGTGGCCCACTTTCGGGTCCGGGTTGCTGTAGTACGGCGCATCGTTGGCTTCGCCGCGGTTGCGCACGTGGTCGTAACGCAGGGACGGCGTAATGGTCACGTCGCCCAGGGTAATCGCGTCCTGGATGTAGAACGCGTTGCTATCGACCTTGCCGTGAGGCATGAAATACGGCTGGAAATGTCCATAGTTGTATCTGGCGGTGTTGTAGGTTGCACCCGGCATCCAGCTTTCGGTTTCACGCTTGTGCTTGCGGATCTGCACGCCCGTGGTCACCGCGTGTTCCAACGGGCCGGTGGTCAGCAGGCTGGTATTGCGCAGTTCGAGGATGCGGTCTTTGTAGGAAGTATCCATCTTGCGTCCACCGGTAGCCAGGCTAATGACGGCATTCTCGGCGCGCTCATCGGTCTGGTCGGTATTGGACTCCGAGTAGCTCAGCTTCAGGTCGATCAGCGGGTTGTTCAGCGGGTGGTATTCGTACTTGCTCGACCAGGTGGTGTCCACCGTGTCGCGGTCGGCCAGGAAGCGTGATACGGCCGTGGCGTAGCCGTAGCGGTCGATGGCCGATTGTGTCGGGGGTGATGGGTAGGACTTTGCCGAGAACGGCGTCATACGTTGGCTTTGGGCGCGTGAGTAAGACAGGCCTATGCTGTGTTCGTCGGTGAAATACGCGTTGAACTTGAACAGCTGGCCTTCGACATCCTGCGCGCTGTTGGGCAAGCGTTTGGGGTTGATCGGGTATTGGTTGCGCGGATCAGGCGGTGTGTCGGCCAGCTTGAGGTCGTCGCCGTCGCGTTTGGTCAGGTAGACCAGGCCGTCCATGCGGCCGTCGTCGGTACGGCCATACACAGCGCCGGTGTAGACCTGCTCGTGGGTGTTGCTGGCGTAGCCGTATTTGACCATCGCCCCGGCATTTTGCCCGTCCTTGAGCAGGTCCGGTGCGTCCTTGGTGATCATGTTGACCGTGCCGCCAAAACCGCCGTTACCGGTAAATGGCGAGTAAGGGCCTTTCTCCACCTCGATGCTTTTGATCAACTCGGGTTCAATGAAGATGGTGCCTTGTTGATAACGCTCGAAACCGCTTTTGGCCGCACCATCCACGGTCATCGGCACATCTTCGGCATCGCCCATGCCGCGGATGTTCATGGTCTGGCCGCCCGGCTTGGGTGAGCCGCCCATCGATACCCCTGGCAGGGTCTGCAACAGCGAAGGAATGTTATCGGGCTGGTAGCGGTCGATGTCCGCTTGGCTCAGGGTGGAGCGGCCCACGGTGCTGGAGTCGACCTGGCTACCGGTGCCGATCACGCTCAGTGCATCCAGTTGAACAACGCCGCTATTGGTGGTCTTGGCCTCTTCGGGCCTTACCACATAGGTGCTGCCAACCTTGATCAGGGAGAACTCGCCGTTTTTCAGCAGGGTGCGAATCGCCACTTCTGGCGTGAAGTCACCATTGAGCGCAGGGGCATGCACGTTCTTGAGCAGCTCTTCGTCGAACAGCAGTTGGATCTGTGCCTGTTGCGCCACCTGGCTCAGGGACGTGGCCAGTGCCTGGGCGGGCAGCTTGAATGTCTCGGCTTGGGCAGTGAGGCTGAACGCCAGGCAAGTGGCAATGAGCGTCGGTCGAAGAAACAGGTGCGAAGCGTGGCAAGGCGCGCGAAACATGAAATCCCCCGGTGCGGCCAAATGGCCAAAAAGGTGTGCGTATCAGGTACAGACCGGAGGAAGACGGGGCAGGGAAAAAAAACCACACCTGCGAATGCAAAATATTCTCAAATAAGAATTCAGTCGGGTTATTTGCTCGGTTCGATCCTTACGATGCCATCGGCCGACGCCACGGTTTTTACCGGCAACAGGGCGGGCAAGGCGTTGAGCAGGGCGTCGGGATCGTTCACATCCAGATTGCCCGAGACCTTCAGGTGGGCCACGGCGCTGCTGACCTGCAGCGGTGCCTGGGGGCGGTACAGGCTCAATTCATCGATCAGGCTGGCCAGTTCGCGGTTGCGAAACGACAAGTGCCCACTGCGCCAGTCGGCGACCTCTTCAGCGGTGAGGGTTTGCTGCTGCAACGTGCCCTTGGCATAGCTGTAGATCGCGCGTTGCTGTGCACCCAAGAGGCTCACGGGGCTTTTTGCATCCGGCTCGAAGGCGACCTGGCCATGGGCGACGCTGACCACCAGTTGCTGCTGGCTGCGGCGCACATCGAAGCCAGTACCGACCACGCGCACACGGGCTTCGCCTGCTTGCACGAACAGCGGCCGCTCCTTGTCGGCGGCCACTTCGATGTACACCTGGCCCTTGTCCAGGTGCACGATGCGCTGGTACGCGCTGAAATCGACCCGCACGCGGGTGTTGGCATTCACGTACAAGGTGCTGCCATCGGGCAGGTCCAGGGTGCGCATGCCTTTGGCATGGGCCGCTACCTGAGTGTGATAAAGCTCGCGCGGCGCGCCGATGTGAGTGGCCAACACCGCGCACAGCAGGGCGGCGGCCACGGCCAGGGCAGGGCGCCATACCGACGGTTTGCGCTGGGGTAGCGCCACGGGTTTGTTCAGTTGTTGCAACTGGGCGAGGTCTGCCCACAGTTGTTCGAATTCGGCATAGGCGCGGGCATGGGCGGGCTCGGCTTGCCAGGCAGCAAAGGCCTTGCGGTCGGCGCGCCCCGCGTCATTGCGGTTGCGGGCAAACCAACTGGCGGCTTGGGCATCAATGGCGTCACTGTCTTCGATGTCCAGGGCGTCGGTGTCGCTCAGGCGGTTCATTCTGGCTGCTCCGTGCCGGGTTCGTGTTGAAGGCGTCGCTTGCAGTGCAGCAGGGCAAACGCGATGTGCTTTTCCACCATGCTGGTCGAAATGCCCATGCGCTCGGCAATCTGCGCCTGGCTCAAGCCTTCGAAGCGGTGCAGCATAAGGGCTTCTCGCCTGCGGGGCGAGAGTTCGGCGAGGACTTCCTTCAACTGTTCCAGGCGTTGCAAGCGTTGAGCGGCGGCCATGGGATCGTTTTGCTCGTCGGTGACCGGCTCGGCGTCCATTTCGGCGGGGTCAAAGTGGGCGGTCTGCCGTACCTTCTGTTTGCGCCAGTGATCACGCAGCAGGTTGCGCGCCACCTGGAACAGAAACGCCCGTGGCTGCTCGACCTTGGCCCGGTCGCGGTAGTCCAGCCACTGAGTAAAGACATCCTGGGTCATGTCCGCCGCGTCGCTGGCGTTGTCCGTGCGTTTGCGCAGGAAATACAGGATATCTGTATAGAACCCGCGAAAGGCATCGGCCGACAACGGGTCGGGCTTGGGACGAGACATGGATATCCTTCTTGACGAAGCACGACTTGGAGAAAGTCGCGAATGGTATCGAGAACCATTGTCATTTGTCTCTATTTTACGGATCTACGCGGCAAAAAATGTGGGCTTGCTCGCGAAAGCGGTGTGTCAGTCGATTTATCCGGTGACTGGCACACTGCATTCGCGAGCAAGCCCGCTCCCACAGGGGAACGTGGGTTAGCGCAGTAATGCTTTCAATTGTTCGATCCCCACGTCACCCAGCGGGAACACTGGCAACCGAGGATCACCCGCTTCCAGCCCCGTCAAACGTAATCCCGCCTTGATCGTCGCGGGCAACCCACCCTTGAGGATGAATTCCAGCAAGGGCAACTGGCGGTAAAACAGCTCCCGCGCCTGGGTCAGGTCATTCGCCAACACCGCCTCATACAACGCCAGGTTGAGCTGTGGGATCAGGTTCGGCGCCGCCGTGCACCAACCCTTGGCACCCGCCGCAAAGGCTTCCAGCGCCAGCGGATTGCAACCGTTGTAGAACGGCACGTCACTGCGGCGATGCAACTGGTGCATGCGTTGGATATCCCCGGTGCTTTCCTTGACCATGGTCACGTTGGCCACCTGCTTGAGGATGCGCAGGATCAACTCCACCGACATGTCCGTGCCGCTGGTGGCCGGGTTGTTGTAGAGCATGATCGGCACGCCGATGCTGTCGCCGATCGCGGCGTAGTGGGCGAGGATCTCCGCTTCGCTGAGTTTCCAGTAGGACGCCGGCAGCACCATCACCACATCAGCGCCATTGGCCTCGGCGTAACGGGCGCGACGCACGGCTTTGGCGGTGGTCAGGTCCGAGACGCTGACGATGGTCGGTACGCGCCGGGCGATTTTCGCCAGGCTGAAGGCGCTGACTTCATCCCACTCGGCGTCGCTCAAGTACGCACCTTCACCGGTGCTGCCCAGTGGCGCGATGGCGTGCACGCCGCCGTCAATCAGGCGGTCGATGGAACGGCCGAGGGCGTCGAGGTCAACGCGTTGGCCGTCGGCGCTGAAGGGGGTGATGGTGTAGCCGATGATGCCGTGAATGGTTGGGCTGGACATGGAACGTCTCCGGTCAGAAAAGGGCAAGTCAGTTCAGGCAATCGGCGTGTTGACGCAGGTTCTGCCGGGCGTAGTAGTTGAAGGCGGCGCCATGGCGCTTGGGCCGGGAGATCCAGTCATGGGCCTCGCGCCCCAGCTCCGGCAGGATCGGCTTGATGGTGCCGGCTGCCATCGCGAGCAACTGCAACTTGGCCGCGCGCTCGATCAACTGTGCGATCACACAGGCTTCCTCGATGCTCGCCCCGGTGGACAACTGACCGTGGTGCGAAAGCAGGATCGCGCGTTTGTCACCCAGTGCCGTGGTGATGATTTCCCCTTCTTCATTGCCCACCGGCACACCCGGCCAGGCCTCCAGGAATGCGCAGTCTTCGTACAGCGGGCAGAGGTCCATATGGGACACCTGCAACGGCACTTCCAGCATCGACAATGCGGCGATGTGCGTGGGGTGCGTGTGGATGATGCAATTCACATCCGGCCGCCCACGGTACACCCAGCTGTGGAAACGGTTGGCCGGGTTGGGGATGCCATGGCCCTCCAGCACTTCAAGATCCTCGTTTACCAGCAACAGGTTGCTGGCGGTGATCTCATCAAAACCCAGGCCCAATTGCTGAGTGTAATAGGTGCCCTGTTCCGGCCCACGCGCGGTGATCTGCCCGGCCAGGCCGGAGTCGTGGCCGTTCTCGAACAGGATGCGGCACGTCAACGCCAGCTTTTGCCGGACGGTCCACGTATTATCCGCCAGGGTGTTTTGCATCTGGACCAGTGCTTGCTTGACCAGTTGGTCTTTTGGGAGTGCTAATGTCTTGGCCATATCGGGTGCCCTCGGTGGCTGCAAATGACACTAATGATGCTATATGACACTTTGTGTCATTGGCAAGCACAGCTCATCGCTTACTGCATGGATTAATCGCGGCGCATGTCTATCCGTTTGAAATTATTAAGAAAAAAACTTGGCGTTACCTTGGAGACCCTGGCCGAAAAGTCTGGGATGACCAAGAGTTACCTGTCCAAGGTCGAGCGCGGGCTGAACACGCCGTCGATTGCCGCCGCGTTGAAACTGGCCAAGGCGTTGAACGTGAAGGTCGAAGAGTTGTTCAGCGAAGACAGCGTCAGCCTCGACAGCTACAGCCTGGTGCGCAGCCATGAGCGGCCCGACACCTCACCGGGTTATGCGGTGCTGGCCCATCAGGTCAGCGAACGCAGCCTGCTGCCGTTCATCATCTACCCGCCGGCGGAGTTCACCGACAAGACCTTCAAGGAGCATGTGGGGGAAGAGTTTCTGTTTGTGCATGAAGGCCAGGTGGAAGTGGACTTCATGAACGAACGGGTGATCCTGGAGCGCGGGGATGCGCTGCACTTCAATGCGCAGAAGCCTCATCGGTTGCGCTCGGTGGGGCCGATGCAGGCACAATTGCTGGTTGTGGTGCACAGCTCGGAAGATTGACGCAATCCTCTGTAGGAACCCGGCTTGCCGGCGATGGCGTCCGCAGAAACGCTATCGCCGGCAAACCGGACTCCTACAGGTAATGGGTTATTCGGGGGATCAGCGTTCGACAGGCACTGACAGCGCTGGGTTGCCCAATGGATGCGTGCGCGCCGCAAAAAACTTCAGTTCCACGCCCGTCCCATCGAACAACTCCGAATACCGCCGCTTCTGCTGACGGATAAACCCATCACTGCGCCCCGACACCGAGATCGCCAGCGTGGTTAGCCTGGCCTGGCGAATCGCATCCACCAGGTGTTTATCCTGCGGTCCCAGGTCATGGCCAAAGATGCACAGTGCACCTTCGTGGCTGAGCAACTGCTCATAGCAGAACGACAGGTAATCCGAACTGCGGATCGTCTTGAGCTTCTCCTCAACCTTGCCCTCGCTGACAAACAGCGGCACATCGTCCAGGGTCTTGATCGTGTTGTTGATCGCAAAGCTGCTGAGCAAGGTGCTGTCGGTGGTCGGCAATTTGCGCGCGGTGCCGTCGAGGTTGCGCACCAGGTGCAGGCCGCCGTGCAAGTACAAAATGCGCGTGGCGTCGGTACGGGTATTGCGCAGGTCGAAGCTGGCGTCGGCGCTGCGGAACAAGTCGTCGATGCCGGGGGCGTGCAGGATCGCCCAGTAGTTGAGCAGGTCGTAGTTGCTGGTGAATACCGTCGAGTAATGCTTCAGCTCAGCGTTGATCGTTGCCAGCGTCGACGGTTGCACCAGGCGCCACGGGATATGCACGGCGTGGATGGTGTTGATCAACGCTTCCTTGATCGCGTAGTAACGATTGCGCGGCGCCGCCGAGCTGACCGCCAGGGCCTTGTTGACCCGGCTGGTGGTCTTCAACGCGCCCAGTGCCTGCTCGAAGCTGCGGGTTTGCAGGGCGTCGAATACACTGAGCTCGGACTGGCTCAGGGGCTTTTCCTCAACGGTGCGAGCGTTTTCGAACAGCGAGTCGTAGGCAAAGTCTTCCCAAATGGCACGGCTCGCACCATTGCCGATCAGAATCCCGCTGAAGTCCGTACTGCTGCGCAGGGCGCTCCAGTCTTCAAGGTGGGCGTCAATATCCTGGAAATCCTTCATTGCGGCGGGTCTACTCGAAATCGGCTGGACGGAGACTTTATCACGGGTCGGCGTTGATCCTGATCAAGATGCGCTGGGTAGCGCAGGTTGATGCTGTAGGCATAAAGCCTCTGAGGATTGACCATGAGCAGCACCTTCTTTATCCCCGCCGTGAACATCATGGGCACCGACTGCCTCGACGAAGCGATGACCGCCATCCGCAACTATGGTTTTCGCAAGGCGCTGATCGTCACCGACGCCGGCTTGGCCAAGGCCGGCGTCGCGAGCATGATCGCCGAGAAACTGGCGATGCAGGACATTGACTCGGTGATCTACGACGGCGCCAAGCCCAACCCGAATGTGGAAAACGTTGAGAAAGGCCTGGCGCTGTTGCAGGAAAGCGCTTGTGATTTCGTGGTGTCCCTGGGCGGCGGTTCACCCCATGACTGCGCCAAAGGCATCGCCCTGTGTGCCACCAACGGTGGGCATATCGGCGACTACGAAGGCGTTGACCAGTCCGGCAAACCGCAACTGCCCCTGGTGGCCATCAACACCACCGCCGGCACCGCCAGCGAGATGACACGTTTCTGCATCATCACCGACGAAACCCGCCATGTGAAAATGGCCATCGTCGACCGCAACGTCACGCCGCTGCTGTCGGTCAACGACCCGGCGCTGATGGTCGGCATGCCCAAGGGCCTGACCGCCGCCACCGGCATGGACGCGTTGACCCACGCCATCGAAGCCTACGTGTCCACCGCCGCCAACCCAATCACCGACGCCTGCGCCATCAAGGCCATCGAACTGATCAGCGCCAACCTGCGCCTGGCGGTCCGCGACGGCAGCGACAAGGCCGCCCGTGAAAACATGGCTTACGCGCAGTTCCTCGCCGGCATGGCGTTCAACAATGCGTCCCTGGGCTTCGTGCATGCCATGGCCCACCAACTGGGCGGTTTCTACGACCTGCCCCACGGCGTGTGCAACGCGGTGTTGCTGCCCCATGTGCAAAGCTTCAACGCCAGCGTTTGCGCCAAACGCCTGAGCGATGTGGGCCGTGCGCTGGGCGCCGATATCAAGGGCATCACCGACGAAGAGGGTGCCCAGGCCGCCATCGCCGCCATTCGTAGCCTGGCCCACGACGTCGAAATCCCCGCCGGATTGCGGGAACTGGGCGCCAAGCTGCAGGACATTCCCTTGCTGGCGACTAACGCGCTGAAGGATGCGTGTGGGCTGACCAATCCACGGCGGGCGGATCAGCGGCAGATCGAGGAGATCTTTCGCAACGCGTTTTAATCCGCCCGACAACGGGCGACGCACACCGATGCGGCGCCCGCCAACATCACACATAACAACGCCAACGGCCACGCCTGCTGACTCACCAGCAGGCTTGCCACGCCACCGATCAATGCGGCCATCAATTGATGCATAAAACCGCTCAACGCCATGGCGTAGGAGCCGCTCACCGGTGAGGCATCGTTGGCCAGGGACAAACTGATCGGGTAACTCATCGATTGCCCCAGCACCGCCACGCAGTAAGGCAGCCACAGCAAGACAGCGATTCCGCCAGCAAGCACACTGCCCAGCAGCATCACGGCCGTTCCCGTCAGAACCAGTGCCACGCCCCAGCCCATCATCTTTACCCGACCGGTGCGAGCCACGAAGCGGTTGACCATTAATGCCCCCGCCAGATACGCCGCGCTGATTGGCCAACCCAGCCAGCCATATTGCGCCGCGCTCCACTCGAAACGGCCTTGCAGAATCAACGGTGCACAGGTGTTGAAGGCGATGATCACTCCATAACCCAGACCACCGGCCAAGGCAGCGTGCAGAAACGGCGGGTGCCGCACGATCGTGGCGTAGATGCGCCAGGCGGAGAGAGACGCGTCGGCCTTCGCCAGCGCCGGGAACGTCACCCGTTGCAACACCAGCATCAACCCGAGCGCGCCAATCGCCAACCCGTAGAAGATCGCCTCCCAGCCAAAGATCACCTGCAACAACGAACCTGCGAATTGACCGATGCCCAAAGCGATCACGAAAGTCATGCCCAGCCACGACAACCCTTTTGCCAGCAATGCACCGCTGAAGCTGTCACGCACCAACACCCGTGCCATCACCGAAACACCGCCTGCCCCCAAACCTTGAATCAGCCGCAATGACAGGAAGACTTCAACGCTGGAGGCCGAGGGGATCGCTGCACTCGCCACGGCGTACACGGCGAGCGCCGTCAACAGCACAGGCTTACGCCCAAAACGTTCGCCCAGGCTGCCCCATAGCAGCATCGGCAAAGCCATGCCGACGAGGTAGATCGCCAAGGCCAGCGCGACGTGGTCTTCGGCGGCTGGGAGGGCGCGGGCGATGGCGGGGACGGCAGGCAGGTAGCTGCTGATGCCGACTTGGGCGAGGAAGGCGGCGCTGCAGGCCAGGGCGAGGGTGGTGGTATTGTTCAAAGGCAGGCTTTTCCTTTTTCAGCGGTAAGCTACAAGCTGCTAGTGTGTTTGTCTCTAACGTGCGGCTAATCGTTTGTAACCAAGGAACCAACCCATGAGAGTTCTGTTATTCGGCGCCACCGGCATGGTCGGCCAGGGTGTCCTGCGTGAGTGCCTGTTGGCCGCTGACGTGCAGGAAGTCGTCGCCGTTGGCCGCACGCCCCTGACCCAGGAACACGGCAAACTGCACCAGGTGTTGCACAGCGACATGCTGGATTTCCAGCCCCTGGAAAACCTGTTGCAAGGCTTTGATGCGTGTTTCTTCTGCCTCGGCGTTTCGTCGGCGGGGATGAATGAAGTCAAGTACACCCATCTCACCTATGACCTGACGCTGGTCGCCGCCAGCACCCTGGCGCGGCTTAATCCGCAGATGACCTTTATCTACGTCTCAGGCGCCGGGACGGACAGTTCCGAGGCGGGTAAGTCGATGTGGGCGCGGGTTAAGGGCAAGACCGAGAATGCCTTGCTGCGCCTGCCGTTCAAGGCGGTGTATCTGTTCCGGCCTGGGGTGATCCAGCCGTTGCATGGCGTGCGGTCGAAGACGCCGTTGTATCAGTCGTTTTATTCGGTGCTCGGGCCGTTGCTGTCGTTCGTGCGGCGGCTGAAACCAGGCTGGGTGGTGAGTACCGAGACCGTAGGCCGGGCGATGTTGCAGGCTGCCAGCCAGGGTGCGCCGCAGCCGGTGGTGGAGCAGGCCGAGATCAATCGGCTGGCCAGCGAGCGTCGCTGATGTTGCACAAGAGTCTGGTGCGTCGCTTGGACCTGATCACGCTGCAGTTGTTTGTGGCGGTGTTCGAGGAAGGCACGCTCACCCGTGCTGCCAACCGTGAGGCCATTGCAGTGTCGGCTGCCAGCAAGCGCTTGATGGAGCTGGAGCAGGTGCTGGGCGTCAGCCTGTTCGTGCGCCGCGCCAAGGGCATGGACCTGACGGCAGCCGGTGAAACCCTGCTGCACCATGCGCGGCAGATGCTTTTCAACGTTGAGAAGATGGGCCTGGAACTGGGCGAACACAGCCATGGTGTGCGCGGCTATGTGCGAATGCTGGCCAATCTATCGGCAATTATTCAGTTTCTTCCGGAAGACCTGCGGGGCTTTTCCGAACTGCACCCCGAAGTGAAAACCGACCTGGAAGAACGTCCCAGCAAGGGTGTGGTGCAAGGTGTGTTGGATGGCGTGGCGGACCTTGGGATTTGTTCCAGTGATACCGACATCAAAGGCCTGCCCAGCGTGACGTATCGACGCGACAAACTGGTGGTGCTGATGCCGGCGGATCACCCGTTGGCAGTGCGTGAAACCCTGGCGTTCAGTGAAACCCTCGACAGCGATTACGTCGGCCTGCACGCCGCCAGCTCCATCAATATGCGCACCCATGCGGCCGCGCGCGAGGCGGGCAAGATGCTGCGCCTGCGCATTCATGTGCCGGGGTTCGACGCGATGTGTCGGATGGTCCAGGCCAACATGGGCATCGGAATACTGCCGCAGAAAGCGTATGAACTGTTTGGTCGTGCACTGGGTTTGCATGCCGTGCCGCTGACGGACGATTGGTCGGATCGCAGCCTGATCCTGGTGGTGCGTGATAAAACACAACTGTCGCCGGTCAGCCGCCTGCTCTTCGATTATCTCCACAACCCCGTGTAGGAGCCCGGCTTGCCGGCGATGGCCATTTCAAGGCATGCGTCGGTTTCAAAGACACCATCGCCGGTAAGTCGGCTCCTACAGGGATGTTCGTGTTTGGCGAACGCTTGTTGCCAACTGACGGTTGGATTTCCTTTGCACCTGCCCTCTAGTCTTGGCGTCACATTCCAAGAATAAGAGGTACACCCCATGACGGCTCCTTTGAGCGGTATCAAGGTGATCGAGATCGGCACCCTGATTGCTGCGCCGTTCGCCGCTCGGCTGATGGCCGAGTTTGGCGCCGAGGTGATCAAGATCGAAGCCATGGGCCAGGGCGATCCGCTTCGCAAATGGCGAAAGCTGCACGAAGGCACGTCGCTGTGGTGGTACCTGCAATCGCGTAACAAAAAGTCCCTGGCGCTGGATCTCAAGTCGCCCGAAGGCCTGGACCTGATCAAGCAATTGCTCGGTGACGCCGATGTGCTGATTGAAAACCTGCGCCCCGGCGGCCTGGAAAAACTCGGCCTCGGCTGGGACGTGCTGCACGCCCTCAACCCCAAGCTGACGTTGGTGCGCATCTCCGGTTACGGCCAGACCGGCCCGTATCGCGACCGCCCTGGCTTTGGTGCCATCGGCGAGGCCATGGGCGGTATCCGCTACACCACTGGCAACCCGGACTCGCCACCGGCGCGGGTCGGCGTGAGCCTGGGGGATTCCCTGGCGTCGTTGCACGGTGTGATCGGCGCGCTGATGTCACTGCTGCGGGTCAAGACGGGGCAGGGCGACGGGCAGATTGTCGATGTGTCATTGGCCGAAAGCGTGTTCAACCTGATGGAAAGCCTGGTGCCGGAATACGACATGCTCGGCCATGTGCGTGAACGCAGCGGCGGTGCCTTGCCGGGCATTGCGCCCTCCAACACCTACCTCACAGCCGACGGTGCCTACGTGGTGATCGCCGGCAACAGTGACCCGATCTACAAGCGCCTGATGCACACCATTGGTCGCGCCGACCTGGCCGAAGCGCCCGAGTTTGCCCACAACGATGGGCGCGCCGCCAAAAGCGGGTTGCTCGACGCCGCGATCACCCACTGGACCAGCAGCCTGCCCATCGACCACGTACTCAGCGCGCTTGAAGCCGCAGAGGTACCGGCGGGGCGCATCTACTCCGTCGCGGATATCGTCAGTGACCCGCACTACCAGGCGCGTGACATGTTGCTCAATGCCGAGCTGCCTGGCGGTGTGTCGGTAAAGATGCCCGGCATCGTGCCCAAACTCTCGGACACCCCTGGCGGCGTGAACTGGCAGGGCCCGTCCCTGGGGCAACACACCGACGAAATTCTCGGCAGCCTGGGCCTGGCCGGCGCCGATATCCAACGCCTGAAAACCTCGGGAGTGGTGCAATGATCACAGACTATTCAGACCCGCTGATCGTGCAGGAAGTGTCCCCGCGTGACGGCCTGCAAATCGAGCCGACCTGGGTCGCAACGGCGGACAAGATCGCCTTGATCGACCAGCTTTCCCTGGCCGGTTTTTCACGGATCGAAGCCGGTTCGTTTGTCTCGCCCAAGGCCATTCCAGCATTGCGCGATGGCGAGCAAGTGTTCCAGGGCATCCAACGCAAGCCGGGTGTTATCTATGTCGCACTGATCCCCAATCTCAAGGGCGCCCTGCGTGCCATCGAGTCCCGTGCCGATGAGTTGAACCTGGTGATGTCCGCCAGCCAGACCCACAACCTGGCCAATATGCGCATGCGCTGTGAAGCGTCGTTGGCGGCGTTTGGCGAGATCGTCAGCGTTGCCGCCGACCACCCGGTGAGGCTCAACGGCAGCATCGCCACCACGTTCGGTTGCCCGTTTGAAGGCACGATCGATGAAGACCGCGTGCTGCAATTCGTTGACGCTTACCTTGAACTGGGCATCCAGGGTATCAGCCTGGCCGACACCACGGGCATGGCCAATCCACGCCAGGTGGAACGCCTGGTCAAGCGCGTGTTGCAGCGCGTATCCGCCAGCGACCTGACCCTGCACTTTCACAACACCCGCGGCCTGGGTTTATGCAACGTGCTGGCCGCTTATGAGGCCGGTGCCCGTCGATTTGACGCGGCGCTCGGCGGTTTGGGCGGCTGCCCGTTCGCACCGGGGGCGTCGGGCAATATCTGCACTGAAGATTTGGTCAACCTGTGCGAAGAGGTCGGGATTCACACCGGCATCGACCTGCCGCACCTGCTGCACATGTCCCGCCGCCTGCCGGCCCTGTTGGGCCATGAACTGCCTGGCCAGGTGGCGAAGGCCGGGCGCAATGGCGACCTGCATCCGCCGCCGGCCTACATCGCCACGCTGTAGCACCGCACCAGACAACAAAAACAATCGGGCGCCTGTGAGCAGCCCGCTGGAGAGAAACCATGAGCACTAATACGTTGGAGGCCGGCGCGCGCCCGGCTGCTGAAATCGATGCCGAAAAAGCCCTGGTCAGCAAGGTCGCCTGGCGCCTGATGCCACTGATCATGGTGTGCTACCTGTTCGCGTTTTTTGACCGTATCAACATCAGCTTTGCCAAGTTCCAGTTGCAAGCGGACCTGAGCCTGAGCGACACCGCCTATGGCCTGGGCGCCGGGTTGTTCGTGGTGGGATACGTAATCTTCGAAGTGCCAAGCAACATGATGCTGTACAAGGTCGGCGCGCGGCGCTGGATTGCGCGGATCATGATGTCGTGGGGGCTGGCGACGGCGGCCATGGTGTTTGTCACGGCAGAATGGCAGTTCTATGTGCTGCGCTTCCTGATCGGCGCAATGGAGGCAGGTTTTGCGCCTGGCGTGCTGTATTACCTGACGTTGTGGTTCCCGCAGCACTTCCGTGGGCGCATCACGTCGATGCTGTTCCTGGCGTCGGCCTTTGCCGGCCTGGTGGGCGCACCGTTCTCCGGCTTGGTGCTGGAGCACCTCGACGGCGTCTTGCAAATGCGCGGCTGGCATTGGCTGTTCCTGCTCGGTGGCTTGCCGTGCATCGGCCTGGGCTTCCTGGTGCTGACGCTGCTCAAGGACCGCATCGAAGATGCCCATTGGCTGACACCCGCGGAGAAAACCTTGCTGGCCAGTCGCATCGCCAAGCATGAGCCGAACCAGCACGGGGGCTCGCTGCTGTCAGCAATCCGCATTCCTGGGTTCCTGATGCTCGGCTTCATCTACTTCCTGATCCAGGTGGCGTCCTACGGCCTCAACTTCTGGGCGCCGCAATTGATCCGCAGCGCCGGTACCCAGAGCCCGGTGATGATCGGCCTGCTCACGGCGATTCCTTATGTGTGCGGCGCGATCACCATGGTGGTGATCGGGCGGCTGTCGGATGCCTCCGGCGAGCGGCGCAAGTTTGTCTGCGGCCTGGTGGTGCTGGGGGCGGTGGGCTTCTTCAGTGCCGGCATTTTCGCCGACCACACGACCTTTCTGATTATTGCCCTGGGCATGCTGGGCGCGGGCATCATCGCCTCGATCCCGACCTTCTGGACCCTGCCACCCAAGTTGCTGGCCGGTGCCGGAGCCGGCGCGGCGGGTGGGATTGCGGTGATCAATACCCTCGGGCAGTTCGGTGGCATTGTCAGCCCGGTGATGGTGGGACGCATCAAGGACCTCACCGGCAGCACCACCCCGGCACTGTATGTGATCGGCGTGTGCGCGCTGTTGGCAGCAGCGCTGCTGCTGTGGGGCTTGCCGCAAAAACTGCGCACGCTCGATAAAGGCTGATCAGCCAGCGGTGGCCAACGCTCGGGCCGGTGTGGCGCTGAACTGAATCAATGCCACCCCGCCAATCAACAACAACGCCCCCAGCACACGGGGCGTTGTCAGTTGGCGCTCCACCAGGCCGAACAGGCCGAAGTGATCCAGCACCAACGAGGCCAGAATCTGCCCAGCCATGGCCAGCGCGATGAACCCCGACGCACCCAGTTTGGGCAGCAGCATCAACGCCAGGGCAATAAAGCACACGCCAAACGCGCCGCCCGCCCACATCCACAAGGGCGCCTTGCTGATAAACGCCAGGCTTGGCAATGGCAAGCGCATCGCCAGAATCACCGGCAGCAACACGATGATGCTCACCAGCAGTGACGCCAGGGTGGCCCACAATGGATGGCCGAGCCCGCGCCCGAGGTTTGCGTTGATCGCGCTCTGAAACGGCACCACCGCGCCGCCGATGACCGCCAGCGCCAACAGACCTACCCAATGCAACGTCGTCATGTCCAATCTCCCAGAGGTTTTGCTGGACTCTAGGCTATTCGTCACGCAAATTTAAATTCCAAGTTCTTATGCCGAGCATGCAGCTGATGAATGATCTGCGCCGCATCGACCTCAACCTACTGGTGATCCTCGACGCCTTGCTCAGTGAGCAACACGTCACCCGTGCTGGCGAGCGTTTGCACCTGAGCCAGCCGGCGGTCAGTCATGCGCTGGCGCGTTTGCGTGACCTGCTGGGCGACCCGCTGCTGGTGCGCCAGGGCGGTAGCCTGGTGCCGACGGCCCGCGCGCTGGAGTTGGCCACGCCACTGGCTGAAGCCCTGGCGCAGGTACAGGCCCTGCTGGCGCCGAATCGCTTTGACCCGGCGTCGGCCAAACGTAGGTTTCGTGTGGCGATGTCTGACTACAGTGCGGCGATTTTCCTACCCGACCTGGTGCGGATGCTGCGCCGCGAGGCTCCGGGTATCGATCTGCAAATCATCCAGGCCAGCCGTGAAGGCATGGTGGAGGGCGTGCTCAATGGCGACCTTGACCTGGCGGCGGGGGTCTTCCCCGACATGCCCGCAGAACTGTGTACTACGCCGTTGTTCGAAGAGCACTACACCTGCCTGGTGGACCGCAACAGCCTGTCGGCAAATGGCACATTGGATTTGTCCACCTACCTGTCACGCCCCCATGTCTTGTTGGAAATGCGTGGCAGCGGCACACCGGAAATCGAGCGGGCACTGACGGCGATTCGTGAACGTCGACACGTAGCAATCAGCCTGCCGCACTGGGGCGTAGCACCGCAGTTGATCCAAGGCACCGACCTGATCCTCACCGTCTCGACGCGTGGCTTGCTGAATATTGATCACCAGCACTTGTTGGCCGTACCGCCGCCCTTTCATATTCCATCGTTTGCGTTTGAATTGGCGTGGCATGCACGCCGGGGCGGGGATTCGGGGTTGCAGTGGTTGATTGGGCAGGTGCAGGGTGTATTGTCCAAGGGCCACCGCTGACAGGAAAACAACACCATGCTTTCTGGCTTCAACCACCTCACCCTCGCTGTCACCGATTTGGATCGCAGCGTCCGCTTCTATCATCAGCTGTTGCAACTTCAACTGGACGCTACCTGGGACGCCGGCGCCTACCTCTCGCTGCCGGGCCTGTGGTTATGTTTGTCGCTCGATCCATTGCGCACTGCGCAGCCGGCGGCCGACTACACCCATTACGCGTTCACAGTGGCTGCAGATGATTTCAGCGCACTGGTGGCACGCCTGCGCGCGGAGGATGTGCAGGAGTGGCGCGACAACCGCAGTGAAGGTGCCTCGTTCTATTTTCTCGACCCGGACGGCCACAAGCTCGAAGCCCATGTCGGCGACCTGGCCTCGCGGTTGCAAGCGTGTCGCGCCAAGCCTTATGCGGGAATGAAGTTTTACCCGTAGCACGGGAACGTGCAGAATCCCGTCACTGTTCAACCCCCCTGTCTGAGTCTCGCCCATGACCCCATCCTTGCTGTTCGCCGTGCTTGCTTCAGGTTTTATCTACGGTATTACGCCGGGGCCGGGGGTGTTGGCCGTGTTCGGCATCGGCGCCGCCCGTGGCCGGCGTGCCGGCGCAGGGTTCCTGTGCGGGCACCTGCTGGGAGATGTGGTGTGGTGCTCGACAGCGCTGATCGCCATCGTTGGGGCGCGGGAAGTGGGCAGCAGTGCGTTTGATGTGCTTGGTGTGCTCAGTGGCCTGTATTTGTTCTGGCTTGGCTGGCGCGCGATCCGAACCCAGCGCCGCAGCAGCGATGCGCCTCAAGGGGCAGCACGGCATCCGTTCTGGCATGGCATCGTGTTCGGCCTGACCAACCCCAAGGCGTACCCAGTGGCGGTGGCGACATTCACGGCGTTGCTGTCCAGCCGTGCCGAGTTGCTGACCTGGTCGATGCTGCCGTCGTTGATCTTCCTGAGCTTTGTCGGCGGGCTGCTCGCCTATGCGATCCTGATCGGTGTGGTCGGCGCCCAGCGGGTGCGTACGGTGTATCAACGCCATGAAATCCTGATCACCAGACTCTGCGGCGTGATGTTTATCGGTTTCGCCATCAATGCTCTAGCGCATGCATTACCAGGCTTGTTTGGCAGCAAACCCGCCTGATTTGATGATGACCGTTCGTCGCACTGGCGAGTTTTTTCTAAACCTTTGCCGCCCTGAAAATTCGAATTGAGGGCGGGGTGTGTTCCCCCGCACCTATTTTTACCCTGGAGGAACCCATCATGAGCCGCATGGCTATCCGGTTACGCACCGCCAGTTTCGCGATGCTGCTGGGCCTCGGCGCCAGCAATGCTTTCGCCCAGTCGCCTGCTGAATTCATCGAGCAGGCTTCGGCCAAAGGCATGGCCGATATCGAAACCAGTCGCATGGCCCACGCCAAGACCTCGTCCCAGGAAATCAAGGACTACACCATTGAGGTGATCAACGAGCGCACCCTGGCCAACCAGCATCTGGCGGCCATCGCCAAGAAGCTCGACTTGCCCGTCGCGCCGCGCGAAAAGATCGTCGACAAAGCCGAAACCCTGATGCCCGAACTCAAGGACGGCGACTCCTTTGATGCGGCCTACACGGCGCAACAAGTTAAGGAAAACGAAGACGCTATCGCCCTGTTCAAAAAGGAAGGTGCAGCGTCGGATGTGCCAGAAATAAAAGCCCTGGTGGATGAGACGCTGCCCAAGTTGGAAGAGCGTCTGCAAAAAGCCCGTGCATTGGCATCGACCTATGGCAAGGGTCATCAAGGCGACGGTTGAGCCTGTCACCTGAACTGAAAAACGGCGGTTGGCGCTTCTCCAACCGCCGTTTTTTTATGCCTGGTTCAAATCGGTCTTGATCTGCGCGGCATCGTCGGCGTGCTCGCCGCAACTGCTGTTGAGGCTGACGCTACCTGCCGCACCGATGCTGCGGTATTCCTTGCGCAGTTTCTCGAGTTCTTTACGGTCGAGCCCGTCCAGGCTCAGCACGGCATTCTGTGCATCCTTGGACACGCGCAGCAGCTCATCGATCTTGATATGCAGGATGTCGTTGTCGCGGTTCTGCGTGTTCTGGATCAGGAACACCATCAGGAAGGTGATGATGGTGGTCGAGGTATTGATGATCAGCTGCCAGGTGTCGTTGTAGTGGAAATACGGCCCGCTCAGGCTCCATGCCAGGATCAACGCCACCGCCGCGTAGAACGTGCGTGGGCTGCCCGCCCAACGGGACAGGGATTGGGAGACTGCGGAGAATTTCATGACCGTTGTTCCTTTGGAAGAGGTGATGAAATAATGGACCGCAGGGAATCTTTGAAATTTCTTTTTACATTTGGCTGGGTGAACAAAGTTGTACGTTTTTGTCGTCAGCTACCTCAGAAGGCCAGCTCCGCTTGGCCAGTGCCCTCCAGCGCGAGCAAATACTGCTTGGCTTCCAGCCCCCCGGCAAACCCGGTCAACCCGCCCGACGCGCCGATTACCCGGTGGCACGGTGCAATGATCGATATCGGGTTACGCCCATTGGCGGCCCCCACCGCGCGCACGGCTTTCGGGTTGCCGATCTGCTGTGCGATCTGGCTGTAACTTCGGGTCTCGCCGAAAGGAATCGTCAGCAGTGCCTGCCAGACCCGCTTCTGGAAATCGGTGCCGGAAAAGTCCAACTCCAGCTCGAACTGGTTGCGCGTACCCGCGAAGTATTCCTGCAACTGGCGTTCGGTTTCCAGCAGCACCGCGCTGTCATTGGCCTCGCGCAATTCCCCCAAACGCACACGGTTGGCGCGCTCGGTTTCCCAGAGGATGGCGCCGAGTTTGCCGTTGCGCGCCACCAGGGTGAGTTGGCCGACGGGGGAGGGAATGAGTTTGTATTCGTAGGGCATGGGCCTGATCCTTGACGCTGTATGGCGTCACTATCCGTGTTGTAAACCGTGGGGGAACCCTGTTTCTTGCGATGGAATTCCACGTGGCTAAAAACGCCAGTGAATCCAATTGCCCGACCCATAGACCCAGGAGACCTGGAAGATAAACCAGGCTATCGAGGGCGTCGACAATGCGACCAGTGAGCCGACATTGAGCAGAGCAATGATGGCTGCGACGATTGTCAGACCTCGACTGGCATGCTGCCTCGCGTACCACGCGCCATAGATAGACCCGGCAACGGTCGCTATCGATCCAAGGCCTCCGAGACCTAGGGGGGGCAAGGGCATCAGCGAGGCCAGCAGTGGAATGATCAGCACCAGCCCCACGACTTTTCTAAAGATCGGCCTCGGCGTTTTTTGTCCGCGCGGGAGCATTCTAAGTTGTCCTGTTTCTGGGTAAGGGGTTTCCCATAGTGATAGGCGAATTTTCTTATCCCTGTAGGGATGGGCTTAATCAATGTTCCAGCTGAAGCACTTTCAGCGCTGCCGACGCCAGAAACCCCGAACGGCTTTTTTCTTCCGGGTGGTGCAGTACCTATTCATCGATACGATTGAGCAGATAACCGGGCAATGTGATGTTGAGCTTCTGCGCCTTGCCCGGGGACTTGGTGACATCGATGTCCAGCCTGCGTACTGAGGATTGGCGGCATGCAGGGTGACCTTTTGCGCACTGGGAATCGGCGCACCGTCTTCTGCGAGGATCTGCGAAGGCGTTACCGAATATGTATCGTCTGTGCAATGACGGCGATAAACTCATCAACTAGCACACTTTTTGTTTCAGTCCGGGTCAGCACCAACAATTGCGCACACGCATCCCCCTCCACCAACGGCCGGTAAGTCACACCTTTATTCATCAAACTCTGCGTGCACGCCGGCACCAACGCCACCCCTTGCCCGGCCGCCACCAGCGCAATGATCGATGTGATCTGCCGCCCGGTCGGGCCTGGGCGTAATGGCTGGCCGTGGTGGCGGTAAAGCTGTTCGATGGACTGGTTGAGCCCCGAGCCATAATCGGCTGGGAATAAAATCAACGGGTAGGCACTGAGCTGCGCCAGGTTGACGCTGGGTTGACGGGCCAGCGGGCTGTCGCTGGAAACGGCGGCTACCAAGCGCTCTTCGCCCAGGGACAGCGCATGCACCTCGTCGCCCTTTGGCAGCAGGCGACTTAGCCCGATATCCAGCCGCCCGTCCGCAACTTGCGCGCCCAGGCTGCCGGAGGCGCATTCCACCAGGGTCAACTGCACATCGGGAAACCGTTGGGCAAATTCCTGGATCGCCTGGCTGAACAAATCCGACAGGGCGATCGAGCTGACATACCCCAGTGCCAGTTGCCCCGCAGTGCCCGCCGCCAGCTTCCCGGCGATGACCTGCGCCAATTCCACCTGCTCCAGCACGCTGCGTGCGTAGGGCAGGAACGATCGGCCCTGAGCGGTGAGGGTGACCGTACGGCTGGTGCGATCAAACAGCTTGAAGCCCAGCTCCGTCTCCAGCGCCGAGATCTGCCGCGTCAGCGGCGGCTGTGCCAAATGCAGGCGAATGGCCGCGCGGCCGAAGTGCAATTCTTCGGCGACCGTCAGAAAGTAACGCAGCTTGCGTAGGTCGAGCATCCTGGTCCTTGGGTATCGATCGGTCCGAAATCGGTATTGGTTTTAGACCTGCCGGCCATTCTATAAAGACCTCACAAAATAAAACGAGAGGTTTCATGAAACCGCGCCTGCATTGTGCCCGTCTTGCCCTGTTCCTGTGTGGCTGCGCGGCGTTTCTCAACCTGTATGCCACCCAGAGCATTCTCCAGACGTTCGCCGCGCAGTTTCACATCAGCGCCAAGGCGGCGGGGTGGAGTATCACCGTGACGACCCTGGCGGTGGCGATCACTGCGCCTTTCGTCAGCCGGCTGACCGGGCGCTTTGAGCAACGCACGGTGATCAGCGCTGCGGCGTTGTTGCTGGCGGTGCCTGCGTTGATGACAGCCTATGCCGACAGCTTTGCCGAGGTGCTGGTGTGGCGGTTTGTGGAGGGCATGCTGATTCCGGTGGTATTCGCTACCAGCGTGGCGTACATCGGCGACCGCTGGCGTGGCGGCACGGTCACGGAGGTCACCAGCCTTTATGTCGCCGGGACGGTGCTGGGTGGGTTTGCCGGGCGCTTCGTCACGGGTGTGATGACGGAGTACGTGGGGTGGCGCGAAGCCTTTGAATTGATGGCGGTGCTAAGCCTGATGGTGGGTGGGTTTATCCAGTTCTTGTTGCCGGTCAGCCGCGCACGACCCGTAAGGGTTGAGACTTCGTTCTCGACGGTTTTTCGCAAGCCTTTATTGGCCGCCTACGCGGTAGGTTTTTGCGTGCTGTTTTCCCAGGTGGCGGCGTTTACCTACGCAGGTTTGTATCTCGGATTACCGCCGTTCAGCCTGGGGCCTGCGGCGCTGGGTACGCTGTACATGGTGTTCCTGTTGGCGCTGATCGTGATCCCCATCGCCGGCCGCCTCAGCAAGGCCCGGCCACATGCTGAACTGCTGAGCGTGGCTGCGGTGCTGGGTATTATCGGCTCCGCGCTGACGCTGTTGCCCTCTTTGTGGTGCATCGTTGCAGGCCTGGCCCTCAGCTCGACTGGCGTGTTCCTGGCCCAGGCGGCGGCCAACGCGTTCACCACCGCGACCGCAGGTGACAACAAAGCAGGCGCCGTGGGCGTGTACCTCACCTGTTACTACCTGGGCGGCAGTTGCGGTGCGATTGTCCCGGCGTTGGCCTGGGAGCGTTGGGGCTGGGCCGGGTGTGTGGTGCTGATTATCGCCTTCCAGGTGTTGACCTTGTTGATCGCGCTCACTGGCTGGAAGCCCGTTAAACCTCAACTGATCGCGACGCCATGAACGACACCTCAAACCGCCGCCGTACCTTGATCGCCGGCTGCAGCGCCCATGCCGTGCATGATGGCCTTACCGATGTTATCTACGTGCTATTGCCGATCTGGCAGGCGCAGTTCGCGCTGTCCTACGCCCAGATCGGACTGTTACGCGGTGCTTATTCCGGGATGATGGCAGTGTTCCAACTCATGGCCAGTCGCGCCGCGAAACGCTGGGGCAGGGTATCGATGCTGGTGGGCGGCACAGCACTTGCCGGTGCGGCTTATCTAATGGTGGGCCAAGCCACTGGATTGGTGATGTTGCTGCTGGCACTCCTGTTAGGTGGATTGGGCGCCAGCACCCAACACCCGCTGGCCTCTTCGATGATCAGCGACGCCTACGAGGACGGTGGCGGAATCAAGCAGGCGCTGTCCCAGTACAATTTTTCCGGCGATATCGGCAAAACGCTGATTCCGGGCTTGATCGGGTTGCTGCTCACCGTCATCAGCTGGCGTGCCAGCGCCACGTTGCTGGGGTTGCTCGGCTTGGCGGCGGCGGGGCTGCTGTGGTGGTTGGTTCCGGCAAAAGCATCCGAATCCACCTCTACAAAAAGCGCAAAGCCTTTCAGCGGAAGTGGCTCCGTCACCGGCCTGCGCGCCTTGATTCTCACAGGCACCCTCGACAGCGCCGTACGCATGGGCTTTCTCACCTTCCTGCCCTTTCTGCTGCAAGCGAAAGGCGCGGGCACTGCCGGTATTGGCCTGGCCCTGACGTTGCTGTTTATCGGTGGCGCATTCGGCAAATTGCTCTGCGGTTACCTGGGGGCGCGCATCGGCATGATGAAAACCGTGTGGCTGACGGAAACCAGCACCGCGTTGCTGATCGTTGCCGCGGTGTATCTGCCGCTGGCCGGGTTGATGGCGATGCTGCCGTTATTGGGCCTGGTGCTCAACGGTACGTCTTCGGTGTTGTATGGCGCCGTGCCAGATCTGGCGGGCGCGGGGAAGCGGGAGCAGGCGTTTGCAGTGTTCTACACCGGCACCATCGGTGGTGGTGCGCTGGCGCCGGTGGTGTTCGGCGGGGTGGGGGATGCGTTGGGCGTGTCGGTGGCAGTGATGGTATTGGCGGGGGTGTTGTTGGTGACGTTGCCGTTGGCGTGGGTGGTGCGGCGGGGCTTCGAGCTCAAATAATCGAGCGGTCGACCGGATGTCCAGCCCGCGCAAACAGATCGATACCGAGGGAGTGGAGTACTTTGAGTACAGTTTCGAAGCGAGGTTTTGCGCCAGGGGCGAATGCCTTGTAAAGGCTCTCACGACCCATGCCCGCTTCGGCAGCGATCTTTGTCATTCCTCGGGCTTTAGCCACGTAGCCGATGGCGCGAAGAAATTCTTGATTGTCGCCGTCGGCCAGAACCTGAGAGAGGTATTCACTGATGGCCTCGTCGCTGTCGAGCAGTTCGGTCATATCAAATGTCGTCAGCGTTTGTTTCATGATCAAACCTCTTTTGCCAATTTTTTTGCTCTACGGATATCAGTGTCCTGGGAAAACTTGTCACCGCCTACCAGCAAGATGACGATCACGAAACCATCGCCGGCGCGGGAGCCATGACCAATGAGTTCGCTGAAACCCTGCCTTCCCAACAGCGCTACCTGGCCCTTGCGATTCAGCAAATGATCGAGTTGGGGCTGATGCTGGTGGAAGCGGCGCAGGACCGCGTGGATCAAGCCGCCTAGGTCACTTGGCGCACCGCATAGGCTTGCCTTCCCAGGCCGCCCCTACCAAGGGGGAGGGGAGCCAACAAATTCCAAATCTTACAGGGACGAGGCCAGCGTAAACGGAATGCGCAATGCGCCGATCGGTCCTTCCCGCACACCGCACATTTCATCGTGCACGCAGTGCTGCACCAGTACGCAGGGAAAGGGCGGAACCCGTTGCAACAGGCTGCGCAAATGCGTGATGGAGCCGATGCGCAGCGGCTTGGCGTCATCGCCCTGCAGTGTCATCTCAACGTTATCCAGCCTGATGCGCGCGATATAGAAGCCACCTTCCAGCGACAGTAACTCCAGCTCGCGAACTTCACTGTTCATGGCCAACTCAGTCAGCATTTGCAGGTTCATGTTTCACCCTCACTGCGGGTCATTCACTGGCGACGAAAGAACAACGTGACCTGGCCCCATTCGACGCCGAACTTGGTCATGCTGGAGCGGTTGATCAGGGTGTCTTCGTCCATCAGGTACATCCAGTCATCAAAGCTCACCTCATAGACGGAACCGTCCACGGGCAGGTTGAGCCGGTAGCGCCAACGCAGTGCGTTACCCGCCACTTCGCCAATGGCCTCACCAACCACATCACCCGCCCGGCCCTTCCAGCGCCCCGGGCCATCCGGTGTCAGCGTCCACACACGTTGTTGACGCGTGCCGTCGCTGTACAGGAAGCGTTCGTCGAGAATCAAGGCATTACCCTCGCGTCGGCTGGCGATGTTCACTTCAAAGCGCTTGGCCACTTCGCCCGAGCGCTTCTGGAAAATCCCCCAGGCCTTGACGGGCTTGCTGAAGAACCGCTCCAGGTCCAACTGCGGCTGCTGGTCGGCGTAGTGCTCGACGCCTACGTTGGCGCAATTGCTCAAGCTCAATACCAGCAACAATGAAACCAGTAGACGTGTCATTGCTCGGCTCCGTGAACATGCGTAAGTATTCTTCTGAAGTGATACTTGTACAAAAATATTAATTTGTATAGGTGTGGGCGAGGCGAATGATCAGCGTCTCAAATCGCAGCCATAAAAAAACCGGCCTCAAAGGACCGGTTTTTTTATGCATTCCCCGTCAAAAACAACCTGACACAGAACGCGAATTTGAGTGGAGCGGGTAGAGGGAATCGAACCCTCGTCGGAAGCTTGGGAAGCTACTGTTCTACCATTAAACTATACCCGCTCAGAGCGGCTGACTTTGTACCAGATGTTCGTCGGGATTTGAAGTTTTTCTTCAAAAATGTGTGGGTTGTGTGCCTTTGTAGGAGCGGGCTTGCCTGCGATGGCATCGCCTCGGTTTACCTGATACCCCGAGAGCCATCGCAGGCAAGCCCGCTCCCACACAAGCATTCAAATGGCGAAGGCATGCTGCGCCTGGCCCTGGTGATAGCGCAACCGGCTGACCTGCCGCTGTGGTTTCAAGAAGCCCACCACCGCATCCCGGCTGTCCCGGCACGCCGCCTTGTGCTCCATGTCCAGGAAATGCCCCGTCGCCTGAATCGTACTGAAGCTGCTGTTGGCCACATGCTGGCCAAACAGCTTGGCGTCCTGGGCGCTGGTGTATTCGTCCCATTCACCGTTGAGAAACAACACCGGAATGTCGATCTGCTTGGCGGCCTTGAGGTAGCACAAGCGATCACTGTTGAGCACATGGCTGATGTGAAAGTGCATCTGCCCATACTCATGCTCGGCCAGGCTGCTCACGTGTTTATAGTTGAAGCGCTTGAACAGCGACGGCAGGTGTTTGCCGATGGTGCTGTTGACGAGGTGGCCGACGCGGTCGCGGTCGAGGTTGCCGAGGTAGTCGACGCCGCGTTCCAGGTAGTCGCGCATCGGTGCGTTGATCACCGGCGAGAACGAACTGATCACGGCCTTTTCCACGCGACGAGGGCGGTGGGCAAGGGCGACCAGGGCAGCGGCACCGCCCCAGGAAAAGGACAGCACGTGCTCGGCGGCGAAGTGGTCGATAAGCTCCAGCAGGATCTGGCCTTCGACTTCCTTCGTCAGCATCTGCTCATGGCGGTTGTGGATTTTGGAGCGGCCGGCGTAGGGCTGATCGTACAAAACCACATTGAATTGCGGGTACAGGCTTTTCACGGTTTGGGCGAAGGATGCCGTGGTGGCCATGGAGCCGTTGACCAGGATGATGGTCTTTGCAGCAGCGTCCGCGCGATAGAACTCCGTGTAAACCCGATACTGACCCTGTATATCCAACACAGCGATTTCTGGCCTCATGTCGTAAGACTCCTGGCAAGCGGGTAGGGCGCGCAGATCACTCTGCACGAGCTTTATGACAGGTAGGCATACGCCTGGAAAAGGAGGCCCATGTCGATCCAATGACGGCTGGCCGACGGGTGTTGTTATGGCGGGCTGTTTGCCGGGAAGGCCCGTGGATCAAGCGCGGGCGGGGCAAGGTGTTTCTTGGAGGTTATAGGCGACTCGCCGGTCATATTTGAACGGGTGATCCTGATTCAAGCAGCAGAGCGGGCAGCTCGCAAGGTGGTGAAGCGGTTTTTTGCCATCACCGGCTGAACGGTCATCAGACCTGGCGGATTTCTTCGTCAGTCAGCGCCCTATATTGGCCGGGCGCGAGGGCGGCATCCAGCACCAAGGGCCCCATGCGCTCGCGATGCAGGCCGATGACCTTGTTATCAAAGTGCCCGAACATGCGCTTCACCTGGTGATAGCGCCCTTCGATGATGCTCAGCCGCGCGGTTCTCGGCCCCAGCAACACCAGTTCGGCGGGTTGGGTGGTCAGGTCTTCGAACGCGAAATACACGCCCTGTGCAAACGTGGCGGCGTACTCCGCGCCAATGTCCTGCTCGGTCTCTACCCGGTAAACCTTGGGCAGTTTGGTCTGCGGTTGTGTCAGGCGACGCGACCATTGGCCGTCGTTGGTGATCAGCATCAGGCCGGTGGTGTTGAAGTCCAGGCGACCGGCAATGTGCAATTCGTCTTTGCCCGGCTCATCGAGTAGATCCAGCACGGTCGGGTGCTGCGGGTCCGCCGTGGCGCTCACACAACCCTGGGGCTTGTGCAGCATGAAGTAGCGCGCCGGTTTGCCCGCCTGCAGCACTTCATCGTCAACACACACGCGGCTGAATTCCCGCACTTCGTGATGGGGATCATTGACCGCCACGCCATCCACCGACACCCGCCGCTCAACCAGCAACAGCCGCACTTGCTTGCGATTGAACCGGGGCAGGTTACTGAGGAATCGATCAACCCGCATTACGTTGGCTCAGCCCCACGCAACTGCGCATCGACCTGGGCACAGCGCGGGCATAGGCAGGCCTTGTTGCGCAATTCATCGGGCAAGGCTTGGAGCACGGCCGGGTCGAGGGTGACGCTGTAGCACCAGCACGCCTGGTCGACCGTGCGTGGGTCTGCCAGGGAGCAGTCGTTGCGGGCGCCGCAGGCGGGGCAAAGGGTTGGCGTGGTCATGGGCAGGTTCGGGCTGGATCTGGCAAATAGTCCGGAGTATCCCGGTGTGCCTCGTACGATACAGGGCCGACCCTGCCCAGGCTACTTAGAGCTGGAACTTACTGACCAGTACGTTGAACGAGGTGGCCAGGCGCGACAGGTCCTGGCTGGAGGCGTTGGTCTGATGGGCTCCGGCGGCCGTCTGGGTAGACAGGTCCTGAATATTCAACAGGTTGCGATCCACCTCGCGGGCCACCTGGGCCTGTTCCTCCGAGGCCGAGGCGATCACCAGGTTGCGCTCATTGATTTTCGCCACACTGGCCGTGATCCGTTGCAACGCTTCGCCGGCGTTCTGCGCCAGGGCCTGGGTATTGTTGGCCCAGGTCAGGCTCTTGTTCATTGCCGCGACCGCATCGTCGGCGCCGGTCTGTACTTCACCAATCATCTTTTCAATGTCCACCGTGGACGTCTGGGTGCGGTGAGCCAGCGCCCGCACTTCATCGGCGACCACCGCAAACCCACGCCCTTGCTCGCCCGCGCGGGCGGCTTCAATGGCGGCGTTGAGGGCCAGCAAGTTGGTCTGGTCAGCAATGCCGCGGATCACATCGATCACCTTGCCGATCTCTCGCACCTGGCCGGCAAGGTCTGCAACCGATTGTGTGGAGTCGTTAATCTCGACCACCATCGAACTCATGCCGGACACCGCCTGTTCCACTTGCTGGCGGCCATCTTCGGCCTCGGTGGTGGCCTGGCGCGAGGCTTCAGAGGTCGAGACAGCGTTGCTGGCCACTTCGTCCACGGCGGCGGTCATCTGGTTGACGGCGGTGGCTGCTTGTTGGATTTCATCGTTCTGGCGGGTCAGGCCGCGGCTGCTTTCATCGGTGACGGCACTCAGTTCCTCGGCCGCCGATGCAAGCTGGTCGGACGCGTTGGCGATTTCCACGAGGGTACTTTTCAGGCCGCCTTGCATGTCCGACAGCGCCATCAGCAGTTGCCCGGCTTCATCGGTGCGCTCGGTGATGATGGCCTGGGTCAGGTCGCCCTGGGCAATGCGTTGTGCGCTCTGCACGGCTTGAGCGATAGGGCGGGTGATCAGGCGGGTGATCAACACACCGATGATGATCGCAATGAGGAACGCCAGCACAATGCCGCCGATCATCCACGTCAATGCACTGTTGCGCAGTTCATCGGCTGCGACCGCGCCTTCCTTGATCTGGCGGTTATTGGACTCGATCATTACGCGGATCAGCTCACGCGCCTGG
This sequence comes from Pseudomonas sp. AC112, assembly GCF_979253545.1. Classification (NCBI taxonomy): domain Bacteria; kingdom Pseudomonadati; phylum Pseudomonadota; class Gammaproteobacteria; order Pseudomonadales; family Pseudomonadaceae; genus Pseudomonas; species Pseudomonas sp. AC112. Next base: position 656,677 of record NZ_CEEDCM010000001.1, on the reverse strand, counting down.
CGGAACAGTTCATTGTTGCTGGTATTGAGCTGGGCCCGGGCCTGGTCGACTTGGCCACCGTCGAGCAGTGCCATGATGCGTTCAGAGTTGCTGATGTAGCTGGGCCAGATCAGGTCAAGTTTGTCTCCCGCTGCCCGTTCGTCATCTTCCAGCGGCGTTGCGCGGTAAGTGGCGTAGGACGCTTGGCTACGCTTGAGTTCCTGGGCGATGTCCTGGCGCACGCGGTCGCGGTCCTGCGGGGAAACGTCGCCTCTGCTGGCATCCATCAAGCGGTACAGGCCGCGGTTGTGGGCCACCAGGCCGTTGAGCGTAGCGGCCGTGTTGCTCACCGAAACCAGGTTGTTGGAAAACGTCAGTTCCAATGCCGTGGAGAGGCGAACCACCCCTTTGATTCCCAGCAGGCCCACCGCCAGGGTGACCAGCGCACACAGTAGAAACGAGAGCAGCAGTTTGGTTGAGATTTTCATGGGTCAGGTCCGGACAGGGTAGCGAAGGCGCACGCTAGAGCCTCCCTGGCACGGTGCGATGTCATAGTGACATCATCGCAATTGAGAAAGTTGCGAGCCAGACAAATTTACTGAACCGATAAAGCTGGCGCAGATGTATCAAGCTGTTGCGAAAACGCACCAGATTCCGTTTTTGATGTCAGATATTTCGTCATTCAGTGAAAGCTGAATGCCGCCCTCCCGCGTCGCTGGAGGTGCTCTTTCGCGGTCCAGGAGGCCGCCATGTATCGACGACTGCTGCTCAGCGCTTTACTCGGTCTGACCCTTTCTGCTTGTGTGCCTTATTACGATGGAGGCCAGAGCTACTATCGATCCGAGGTCTACACCTCACCGGCGCCGGTGTACTACTACGGCGGTGGCACGGCGTATCCGTATCGACGTGACTACTACCCCGCACCGCGCTACTACGCGCCACAACCGCGCTACTATTCGGCGCCGCGTTATTACCAGCCGGCACCGCGTTACTACGGACCGCGCGCAGGTTACCGGCCTTACCCGAACCAGGGGTGGGGTGGCGGCGACCGTTGGGGAAATGGTGGGCACGGTCGCGGTTCCGACCATGGGGGTGGCCGGGGCGGTCACCGTTGACAGGTCTGCATTGCAAGCGGCGCATGAAGCGCCGCTTTTTTATGGGCAACTGTTTAGTAATCGGACAGGTCGGCCAAGGGGTGGCGACCTTCCCACGCCTTATTGAAATGCGCCTGCACCACCGCCTCCGGAATCGCGTTGATATCCGGCCAATGCCAATGCGGCGCCTGGTCCTTGTCGATCAGCCGCGCACGCACGCCTTCGCTGAATTCGGGGTGACGGCAGCAATTGAGGCTCAGGGTGTATTCCATCTGGAACACCTGCGCCAGTGACAGATGCCGGCCACGCTGGATCTGCTCCCACACCAGGTGCGCGGTCAATGGGCAGCCTTCGCTGAGCATCTTGCCGGCCCGGCTGAACAGCGGGTCGGCGTGTTCGCTTAGTTGGCTCAACGCCCGCCAGGCACACCGCACATCGCCCACATCCAGCCATTCGTCGATCTGCGCCCGGCGTGGCAGCCATTGTGCCTCCGGTTGTTGCTCGACGGCTTCCTGGGCCAACGCCTTGAGAAGACTGTTGAGCTGCATCGAGGTCTGTTCCTGCCAGTTCAGTTGCAGCAGGCCGTCGAGCAGTTCGTCTTGCTGGTCGTCGCGCAGGAAGCGGTCGGCCAGGCCCAGGTCCAAAGCGTCGCGGCCATTGATATGGGCGCCTGTGAGGCCCAGGAACAACCCGAGCTTGCCCGGCAGGCGTGACAGGAACCAGCTGGCACCGACGTCCGGGTACAGGCCGATGCTGATCTCTGGCATGGCCAACCGGCTGCTCGGTGTAACGATGCGCACGGCGGCACTTTGCAACAGGCCCATGCCGCCGCCCAGCACGTAGCCGTGACCCCAGCAGATCAGCGGTTTAGGGTACGTGTGCAGGCGATAATCCAGGCGGTATTCCGCCGCAAAGAACTGCGCAGCCAGCGACGGCACGACACCTGGCTGTTCGCGGCAAGCCTGCGCCAGGCTGCGCACTTCACCCCCGGCGCAAAACGCCTTGGAGCCGTTGCCGCGCAGCAGTACACAAACGATGTTCGGGTCCTTGGCCCAGGTGTCCAGGCGGTCGCCCAGGGCGAGGATCATCGGCAAGGAAAGGGCATTGAGGGATTTTTCAGCGTCGAGGCTGGCGATGCCGATGCGGGCACCGTCGCTGCCGGTCAGCTCTTCGAAGTGCAGGTTCATCGTGACCTCATTCGATACGTTGAAGGATGAGTATGATCGCTTCGCAGGAAAGTGCGGGTGGTGTGTCAGATCAATTGACAAGCGGGGTCGGCTTTCCTAGGGTTCGCCTCATTCTTTTTGACAAGACCATTCAACCATGACCGAAGACGACCGTATCAAACTCGAACCCAGCTGGAAACACGCCCTGCGGGATCAGTTCGAGCTGCCGTACATGTCCCAGTTGCGCGAATTCCTGCGCCAGGAACATGCCGCCGGGAAAGAGATCTACCCGCCTGGCCCGCTGATTTTCAACGCACTCAACTCCACACCGCTGGACAAGGTCAAGGTGGTCATCCTCGGCCAAGACCCGTACCACGGCCCCAGCCAGGCCCACGGCCTGTGCTTCTCGGTGCAGCCGGGCGTGCCGGCGCCGCCGTCGCTGGTCAACATCTACAAAGAGCTCAAGCGCGACCTGAACATCGACATCCCCAACCACGGCTACCTGCAAAGCTGGGCCGACCAGGGCGTGCTGATGCTCAACACCACCATGACCGTCGAGCGCGCCAACGCGAACGCCCATGCGGGCAAGGGCTGGCAGTTCTTTACGGATCGGATTATCGAAGTGGTCAGCGAACATCAGCCGCACCTGGTGTTTTTGCTGTGGGGCGCCCATGCCCAGGGCAAGCAGAAGCTGATCGACGCGACCAAGCACCTGGTGCTGACGTCGGTGCACCCGTCGCCGTTGTCGGCGTATCGCGGGTTTTTGGGTTGCGGGCATTTCAGCCGGACCAACAAGTTTCTTGAGCAGAATGGCGAGACGCCGATCGAGTGGCGGTTACCGCCGGTCTGATTGAAAAGGGCGGTGCAATGCCGCCTGAACCGCGTCTACTCCTTGTTTCGACACGGGCTTCACTTTTTTGAACGCTTCAGAACGCAGGGGTACCTGTTAGTTCTGACAGTATTCATGGTCAGTTCAAGCGCATTAACTACTCTTCTCGGCCGTTGGGGCTGGTGCCTACCAGCTCTTGGTCGACGGCGGCTTACTGCTGATTACCAAGGAGATTAGATATGACTAGACCCACTGTAACGACTCCAATGGTCGCTCGAGCCAGGGCTCCTGGGGTTCTTGAAGCAGATGCCCCGGTGGCGCCGGATGCGTTGCCCCTGTGGGATGACGATGTTGGTTTCAAGATCCCGGTGACCTTTCAAAGTACGGGGTTGCCAGTCCAGGTACCCACCCTGTGGGGGGGGACTGGCGCTCTGTTCCCTGGCGACATAACTGCCGTTGTCTGGTACTGGGATGGCGTACCGTTTGACACCAAGCGGGTGGAGGCACCTTACGATGCCACCGACTTACCTCTCGTTGACGCGGTGGTACCGCCCCAACTGATGGATGCCGCTGGCTTGCATAACTTGCACTATGAAGTGTTGCTTAGGGAAAGCAGTGGGAACCCCGGCGAGCTGTCTTTTGTAACCGTGCTGGACAGCGACAAGGTCGGGCCCAATCAGGGGCAGCGTGGTCCACGGCTGCGATTTCCACCTGAAATTGAACAAGATGGCGTCACTGATGATTACCTGAATGACCCCGCCAATAACGACCAGGTGGTGGGCACCGTCGTTTCCACTACTACGCCTGCCTGGCTGGACATGCGATTAGGCGATGTTGTTGAAGCCTACCTGGCTCTTTTGCCTTTGCGTCGGCCCTTGCGCAGGCATCCACGGCAACAGGATATTGTTGCCACAACCCCCATCACCCAAGCACACAAAGATGGAGCGCCCGTTGAGGTGATTTTCCCCGGGGACGTCCTGCGTAGTCTGGCGTCCAATCGAGAGTACAACGCACACTACTGGCTGCGAGACCGGGCAGGTCGCGAATCGGGTCCGTCATTTACCAGTGTGTTGTATATCAATTTGGCAGTAACACCTATTGAGCTGCGCCCGGTCGATCTGCCTCAGTTGAACGACGGACGTATCACACTAAGCGATGCCCGCGAGCCCGATGGTGTGTTCATGAATATTCCTGAAATATTCGGCTCTGCGCCGGGGGACATTCTGCGTCCTCTCTGGAACTTTATTCCTCTGCCTGAAATTGAGATTGCGGCTATTCAGGCTTGGCCCATCTGCGTGCCAATCCCGTATTCGGACCTCGCTACAGGTGGTTTTGAGGTGACACCGGGGACGATTCGGGCGGGTTATACATGGGAGCGAGGATCGGCGACGCCCAGGCCCTCCCAACCTCGGTTTGTCCCTGTCGACTTGACGGTTGCCGGCCCAGTCAGCCCAGGCAATCCGGACCCAATCAACCGCTTGCTGGAGACAGTCACCGTCAAGGGGCGAGACGCTGATAACCTGCTGACCCTCAATGATGTGGGCCTCCCTGTTCGGGTCGTGACCTTGTTGTTCGACGAGCCTAATGCCAACGAAACCTTGGAGCTGATGGTAGGTAACCATCCGGTACCGTTGGCCACCTATACCGTGCAGCTCAACGACGTCGCCGGGCAGGAGATCGAGTTTTTTGTCGACTGGGCTGATTTGGCACCCATTGTTGGTAACGGCGGCATCTTCGCGTTCTTCTATTGGACCTTTAACGGCGTGAACCGCCAGCGTGCCGAGGACACCTCGGTGACTGTCAACATTGTGCCCATCGTCGGGTTACAGGACCTGGAGTACGTTGGCGTCACCTATGGACCGGGGCCTGGTGCAGGGTTTATCAGTTGCCCATTGAGGCCTTGGGTTAACGGTGTAGGCGTCCTCATTCCGGGGGACGCTAGTTTGCTGGAAGGCGGTGACGAATTGGTTCTCGAGTGGGCCAGTTACGCAAACCCCAACGGTCATCCGAGTGGCGTCATGCCCGAAACGATTAACACATTTTCCCATACGTTGAGTCCCGCAGAGGCTCGGGATGGTTATGAGTTCAGGGTTCCCTTCGACCCCTACATCCTGCATCCAGGGTTGGTGAAACCACCTACCGGGCAAACAAATCCTCGACATGGTTCAGCCATAGCACAGTACCGGGTGATGAAACCCGCAGGGGGCGGAATGGGGTGGTCTCCTCGCAGGTTGGTGGCCATTACGTTGATCCGTCCTGCTGGCCTGCCGCCTTGCCTTTCGGATGAATGAAGCCGCGCGCACGGGCGTTACACCCGTGCGCGATTCAAACGCTCGGCACCTGTCAAGTTTGACAGTTACGGGTGATCGAAAACTCACATTTAATGGACACGAGATCAGCAGGTTCGCAAGACCAGGTAGTTGTCGGTCGTAGTTCGCTCTTCCCCATAGACGGCCCGGGGTGACCGGGGTGAAAACTTGTTCCTACCAGGAGTGTGCACCATGTCCAACAAGCCCCAAAACATCATCAATAAAAAAACGTCCGCGCAACCGCAGTTTCCCATGGAAGATTGGGAAGATCCCGTCATTGATCCCACACTTGAGCCTGCCCCTTTGATCGACGGGTTGTTACCCGCTATTCCTGGGGACTCACATAGGAATATTGTGGACAGGGACATGCAACTGCGGGGCGTGGTGCTGTCCATCCGGCTGTGGGATCGGAGTGGCTTTCTCAATGACTTTGAAACACTCACCGTATTCGTTAACGACAGGCCTATAGAGATCAGGACCTATGACCAGACCGACGCTCTGCCAGACCCTGTGATGGTGGATCTGGGGCCTAAATCCGCGTTGCAGACTCATGGCATCAAGGACATCCGGGTGCATGTAGTCAATTTCGGCGCCAATGACGTTAACTACAACATCACCCGGGTCTATGTGGATGTGCAGGACCCTAACTACAACAACCAACCTGGTTTGATCAGACTGGAAGATTACGGTTCGGATCTGACTCCTGCTGACTTGGAGGGAAAAGCCGGACTTGATTTCATTATTCCTAATCCTGCCGATCGTCGCGGGGGAGATACTTATAAGGTTTATGTCGGGACGAGCGAGCTTCCGGTGGCGGATAGCGTTCCGCTGACCGGAGACATTGAGGGGACCATTCCCACCGCGATGATCCTGGCAAGGTCAGGCGAAATCCCTGTGCGGTATAGCCTGGAGGATCGTTCTGGTAACAGCACCGTCCTCTCCCTTCCGGCGTATGTGCGGGTCAGTCTCAACGATCCACCGGAATTCGGTACTGTGTCGGTGTTGGAAGAGCCCGTGGTCGATAAAGAGGAAGCCCGCAACAGTGCGACGGTGCGCCTGGAAAACCTTACCGGCCATCTGCCCTCAGATATCTTGGTGGTTCGCTGGGGAACGGTTGAGATCTACCGGCAAGCCCTCGGCATGGGCATCTTCCCGATGGACATTCCCGCGCCGTTTGCGGCTATTGCGGCGGGCGGGGACTTTTACACTGCGGACATTCAACTCACTGTTGAACGCCTGGACGGCAGCACATACCCAGGGCCAGGCACGCAGGTAGACGTCGACCTGCGTGAGCCGGGCGTCACCAACCCGGACCCAGGCCCGGTAGACTCCAACCTGGCCAAGCCTGATCTGATTGGCGGAGGACCGCTGCCAAGGCCACTCAATCGTCTCTCGGAAAAAGACCGTGGATTTGATGCCACCGCAACCTTCTTGTTGCCACCCGGCCTGGAGACAGGTGATTTCATTGACTTTGTCTATGCGGGCAATGTTGTCGCCACCTATCCTGTGACGGGGGCCGAAGCCCCAGACTTTACCGTGACGGTTACCGTGGACTGGGATGACATCGATGGGACGGGGAACGGTACTATTCCCCTTTTCTGCCTCATCCGTGATGCGGTCAATTACAAACATTCGCCACATCAAGACGTCATCGTAGAAGTCTTCAATCTAAACGGCCTGGCCGATGCGATCTTTAGTAACGCCCAGCCTGTTACCGGCCAGACGAACTTCAGCTACTACATCAATTGCACAAGAAGTCCTTGGCTGGGTGTGCCCATCCAGGTCCTGGATTCTGGATTGCTCCAGATCGACGATGAAGTGATGATTGAGGCGGTCAGGTATGCGTATGTCCCACCTACTGCACCGATCGGTGTGCCTATCGGTACGCCCATAGAGAGTGCGTGGTTCACACTCAACAGTTCAGATGTCAATCTTGGTCTGGTTGTGCCAATGGATTTGAGAGCCTGGTTCGAAGACCACACGGGTACTACAGGTCGAGGCTATGTTGGCGTGCGCTGGAAACTTTATCGCCCCTCGACAGGCGATAGGGGCATCTCCGAGGAGGTCAGGGCGGCCTGGGACCTCGTCGGTACTGGCGGTGGTGTGCCGGGTAGTTGCGTTCCGGGGGCGTCACGTCGTAACGGTACGCTTTGAAGCAACGTTGAAGCTTCATCCTTTCTGATTGAAAGGGTGAGGCTTTTTTGTGTAATGACCTTTAGTCGCTACCCGCGTGACCTTAAGGAAAGTCCTACAGGGCTTGGGAGGTCAGGTCTTTAGTCTCTGCGCCGAAGAAAACGGAAACCTATTCGATACGGGGTCCGGATTCGAACTGGTATTTACTTCTGAGACTACATGGCATGACTTCTATTACTTCCCATCGTTTTCGCTTGTCGCGTTTATCGTCAATCATCAAACTCATGGCGGTTGCCCCGCTCTACTTGCTGAGCGAGCAAGCACTCTCCGCGGTCGTCGTAGACGGTAATGTCGGTAGCGGCAAACATGACGTCTATCCCGGTACAGGCGCTACCGATTACATTGCCCAGAACGGTGCGACGCTCACTGTCCACGACGGCGCGACGGTCAAGGAAATCCGGGCTACGACCGGCTCCAATCTGACCATGACCGGTGCCACTGTGACCTCGGCACACGCCTCCCAGGCGGCGATTACCCTGGCCAACTCGAACGCAGTCATCACCGGCACAAAGATTACCAGCCATTTCAGCGGCGGCTTGAGCGTGGCTCGCCAGCCGGGCACGACGACTGGTTCCTATGCACAGGTCAATGGCAGCGAAGTCATCGGTGCAACCTGGGGAGCCAACGTCACCTCCCATAGCCTGCTGGAGCTGAATAACTCTACGTTGACAGGGCAAAGCCGGCAGGGCTTGGTGCTGCAGGGGGGCGCGGCGATTGCAACCGGCAGTGAAATTATAGGGGCTACCAGTGGTGTGGTAATGACGGGTGAGAGCCTGAGCGTGCCTGCAACGCCTCAATTGACCCTGGACGGTTCGCGGGTGGTTGGGCTCAATGGTCCGGCAATCAGCGTAGAGCGACCGTTCACTGCTGAAATCGACGTGCGCAATGGCTCCACCCTGGTCGGCGGCAACGGCAACATGCTCGAGCTGACGGGGGGCGGCAACGCCAACATGCGCGTCAACAACAGCGCCCTGACCGGCAACATCCAAGTGGGCACCGGCAGCGCCCTGGACCTGAGCCTCGACCACGCCATCATGAACGGCGACGTGATCAACAACGGCGGCAGCGCCAGCGTTGGCCTGAGCAACGGCTCGATCCTCACTGGCCGTCTGGAGAACGTCGACAAGCTGGCGATCAATAGCGACGCCACCTGGGTGATGGTCGACAACCAGCAAGTGGGCGACCTGTCCCTGAGCGGCGGCAACGTCAAGTTTGGCGACCCGGGCGTGTTCTATCAACTGGACGTGGAAAACCTGTCGGGCAACGGCACCTTCATCATGACGGCGGATTTCTCCACCTTGACCGGTGACTTCCTTAACGTTACCGGGACGTCGTCGGGTGACCACAAACTGCTGATCGCCAGCAGCGGTGCCGACCCCTTGAGCGATGATCGCCTGCACGTGGTACACACCGCAGATGGCGGCGCCAAGTTCAGCCTGCTGGGTGACCGCGTGGACGTGGGGACCTACTCCTACAGCCTGGTCAACGACAACGAAGGCAAAGACTGGCTGCTGGACCCGGACAGCAAGGTCATCAGCCCGAGTACCCACTCCGTTCTGGCTCTGGCCAACGCAGCGCCGAGCGTGCTCTACGGTGAAATGACCAACCTGCGTACCCGCATGGGGGAGTTGCGTCACAGCGATGGCAAGTCCAGCGGCTTGTGGAGCCGTACGTACGGCAACAAGTTTGAAGTGAACAACCGCGATAAAGGTGTGCAGTACAACCAGGTCCAGCGTGGCTTCACCCTGGGTGCCGACGTACCGTTGTCCGGCGGCGACGGCCAATGGCTGGCAGGCTTCCTGGCCGGTCACAGCACCTCCGACCTGGACCTGAACCGTGGCAGCAAAGCCACCGTCAACAGCTACTACGCCGGTGGTTACGCCACGTGGCTGGACGCTGAGAGCGGCTTCTACTTCGATGGCGTGCTCAAGTTCAACCGCTTGCACAACGAGTCCAACGTGGCAATGAGTGACGGCAAGAAAGCCAAGGGCAACTACACGCAGAATGCGGTAACCGCCTCGGCCGAAGTGGGCCGTCACATCAAGCTGGACGACGGCTTCTTCGTGGAACCTTACGGCCAATTGGCCACGGCGATCATCCAGCGCCAGAGCTACGAGCTGGATAACGGCCTGCAAGCCAAGGGCGCGCGTACCGCTTCGGTGGTGGGCAAGGCCGGTGTGACCGCCGGGCGTGACATCCAACTGGACGGAGGCAGTGTGTTGCAGCCGTACTTGCGCACTGCCGTTGCCCATGAGTTCAACCAGAGCAACAAGGTGTCGGTGAACGGCAACAACTTCAACAACGATTTGTCGGGTACCCGGGTTGAAATGGCAGCTGGTCTGGCCATGGCTGTGTCGAAGAACTGGAAGGTTCACGCCGATGTAGAGCGCAGCATGGGCAAGAGTGTTGATCAGCCGTGGGGGGTGAATGTGGGGGTGCGGTATGATTTCTAAGTTTGCATAAAATCAGCACCTATTAAAAAGCCCCGTATCCTTGATACGGGGCTTTTTTACAGGCTTCAATTTAAAATTGAAGCTTAAGCCGGCCTATCATCTGGTTTGGTCCATCGTTGTTGTATGCAAGCCTGCGCTACGAGATAACGACAGACTGATTATTGCCCGAACTCCACGCATCCCAACTCAAGCCTGAGCCACTCACCACTTCGACTATGTGGTAAACGTTAGGTTGGCCGGCTGTTGGGTGTACAGTCCAGTAATAACCGCTTAGTGGAAATGCGCTACTGAATCTCCAATACAGCGAGGAGAATTCACTGATTGTGGGCAACCGTCCGCTGGCATTGGCATTCGCCCATGGCAATATACCAATGTACGTAAGGGTTGAGTAAGACCCCGAAACTTGAATCTGGTAGGTTGCCGACTGCGGTGGCTGCGAACTATCCGTCACTGTGATGGTTGCAGTACCAGTGCCATTGGGTGTGACCCTCCCTGACGAAGCTTCAACAATGACTGCACTACTATTGCTGGAGTACCTATAGGGCCCTTTGCCTCCCGAAGCTGTACGAGTGGTGAGCCCATACGCAAGCTCGGTGATACCAAAGTTTTTAAGCAGCCACCCGCCGAGATTTACAAACCTGGTATCACCGGGAATAGTTAGCGGTGGCACCGAGCTTAGGGTGTAGGTCCTGGGAGTCAAAGCTATCGCTCCGCTTTCAAGGCCAGTCCCATTCAAGACAACCTTGGCCCTAACAGTCAGGGAGCTGCCATTGGGTTTTGTCTTGAGGTAATCGCCTGGGATCAGGTCCAGAGTACGGCCCGCTGTGAACTCGGATGGGGTGACAACCAGGCCGTCACGCAACGTCAGGTCGCCGGCTGTGTGTTCCAGTTCAATGAATACCGGTTGTCCCGCCTTGAAGAATGGCCATGGGTCGATTTTCACGTTGTTGGCGGTGTTCACGTTAATTGAAGTGCCATTCGCCTCAGGTACTGAAACGATGTCCAGCGTACTAGATGGTAATGCCGTGACCCTGAGCGTCAGGATGGCTGACGGAACAGGGTTGCCATTGCGCATAACCGTGAAAAACACCTGGCAGAAACTCCCCAGGTAAGCGGCCACGAAATCACTCAGGATGGGGAAAGAAATGTAATCCACACCTGCGTCAGGCACACCAGGTTTGGACGGGATGACGGGTTCGCCCAGGCCAGGCATACCCACAATATGAACAGTTACATCATCGGTGGGTAACAAGTCGGTAGCAGGCACCTGGATGGTGACGATGGTGGGCGACGGCGGCCGTACATGCAGTGGGTTCATCTCGGCTTCGGTAGGCGAAATGACCGTCGCCTCCAGCACCTTGGGTGGCGTAGGGAGCCTCAACGCCATGCCGACATTGATAACCAGGTCTCGTGAAAACAGATTAGCGGCACCTGGTGCGGGAATGACCTCGTAGTACAACCTCATCGTGCTGTTCAGGTTGGCTAGTACGATCAGTCGTGGAACGGTAAACGGCACGACTGAACCCTCCCAGTTGTCGTCCACGTTGAACCAGTTGCTTGTAAAGCTACCTCCTGGCTGAGTGCCAATGGCGAACAGCCGTATCTGGGCCCCTTCGACAATTACCGGATGGGGGTCAACGCGTACGTTGAGGTTTGCCAGGCTGATGGCGGGGTCGAACGTGTGGTCGGGAGGTGTTGCCTGCAATGTCCACGGTGGTGGTAGTACCGCTTGTGCATCGCCGACCGGTACAGTGACCGACTTCGATGCGGGTCGCTGGGCAGCGCCATTGATCTCGTAGTACGCAACGAAGTAGCCACCGTTCAGTGCGGCGAAGAAGGGGTTGTCCAAGAGGAACGTCAGATCGCCAGTGCCGGCCATGTCTGTAAACGTCGCGTACACTGGTCTTCCGTCAGCTGTCAGGCCCGTCACGATGAGGTCAACGCGGTCATTCGGTAACTGGCCGAAGTAACGCGGAACCACAATTCTCACCGGGTTGGTATCAGCTGGTAAGGCACCCTCGTTGAGGTCCAACACTATCGGTGCTTTGAGACCGTCCTCAACGGGTTCACCATCGATAGCGTACAACACACCTTCTGACGGGCGATCAGCGACGCCTGGTCGAACCCGTTTGTAGGTGATCAGAATCAGGCCGCCCGATAGCAGTAAGAGAAAATCAAGGTCCAGAGGGATGTACACACGGATCGGTGTAATCGAGTTGACCGTGTAGTCGATGATTTTTTCGGAGGAAGTGCCATCTGCGGCAAGCCCTCTAACCGTAATGATCACCGTATCGTCGAGGAGGTAGCCTTGGTTGCGGATCAGCAGTTCCAGCGGCGTATCGACGACAAGATGTCGCGTGTCGATAAAGTCCAGATCGCGTACTGGGTCGTAATCGGATTCGGATGCAAGTAACGCTTTCAGCAGCGGCTCGGTCGAAGCACCGGAGTCCACTTGTATCAGCCGAGGCGGTGAGGCCCCGGGGGAGGGGTTGCCGACCTTGTCCAGTACATTCCATTCGGCTAACCGAACGCCGTCGGGCACTTGGCTCCAAAAACCGAAATACAGGGTGAATTTGATGGGGTCATTGCTAGCGGCTTCAAAAGCGGTGACCGTATGACTGGCTGTTGCACCGCCGATACTCACGGTGATGACGTCATGTTCCTTGCGCCAGTGAACTTGCGGCAATGACCTGTCCAGCGGGTAGTTGGCGATTTCTACCTCGGTGCCGAGCTGCATCTGGGCTAGGGTTACGAGACCAAAAGCTTCAATCAACGGGTCGGTAAACTTCAACACGGCCATGTTTTCGTTATAGGGCTTGTTGAAGGTTGGGAATGGGCTGACCGGTAGTTGGCGATCAACGAAAATATTAAAGAGCTTGGACGGCACGGGGTCGCCACCCTCCGGCGTTACAAAGGCCTGTATCGTATTGTTGGCCTGGTCGAAAAAGCGACTGCTGTTGATGAACAGGACGATCGCCTTGCCCTTGGAGGCTTCATCGTCGGTGACAATGTGGAATGTAACTTGTGTCCCGTTGACCCTGAGGCTGATGAAATCGTGCTCTTTTTGGTCCAGGTATGCATTTACGATGCAGATCACACCAAATTGGTTGACTATCAAGGCTGCAGCATTGAGCCCACCGTCGTGGCCCGGGACAGGGTTCCAGAGTGTGGGGAGGTACAAGGGCAGCACGCTGAAGGGCGTATTGATAAAAGCCTTGTCATTCAAGATCGCCCCGGCGGGCGGTGGAGACGTGAAGCCTTCGCGTCGATAAAGGTTAGGTGGCAGCCCACCCGACACTTGGCTACGGACTTTGACTAGTTGGTTTCTCGCTACGTTGCGAGAGCTTGCAGTCAAGGCTGGAACACTGGATTCGTCATCATTACTGGGTTCAGGGTTTTGGTCGTAGGTCATGATCGGCATCCTGTTAGATAGAATCGACGCGATCTGAAGCCCGATGGAGCGTCGACAGTCGCTGGCTCGATTCAACGCCCGCGGTCGCTGGCCGACTAGCTGTGAAAAATGACAGTGCCGACAAACGGTAATGAGGGGGGCGGAGCTTGCCATCCCAGAAGAGTTAAGACGGGCGGTTCCAATGCCTGAACAACGGCTCCGCCAGAAACAACACAAACAACAAGCGCATCACCTGCATCGCCGTCACCAGTGGCACGGACAGTTGCAGGGTCTCGGCTGTAAGGCTCATCTCGGCAATGCCACCGGGCATCATGCCCAGGGTCAATGAGCGCAGATCCAGGTGTGTCAACGCACTCAGCCCCACGGCCGCCAATGTCGCCAGCGCCATGGTCAACGCCGTGCCGATCAAAGTACGGCCCATGAACGACGGCGCCCGACGAAAGAACTGCCGGTTGAAGTGGCAACCCAAGCCACTGCCGATCAACCACTGACCGATCTGGCTGCCGCCATCGGGCAGGCCGATATGCAGGTCCCAGACCACGCTGGCCGTCGCACTCACCAGCAACGGCCCGAACAACCAAGGGTTCGGCTGGCGCAAGCGCTGCCAACCCCAGGCGACCAAGGCGCCCAGCGGAAACAGCGCCAGCAGCCACGGCCAACTCACCGGCGCCGGATGAAACTGCGGTGTACCGCCTTCGAGCAAGTACTTGAAGATCGCCGGCACACACAGCACCACCACCAGCACCCGCAGGCTCTGCCCCGCCGCGACACGGCTCAACACCGCGCCATTGCGCGCGCCGAGGTTGACCATCTCACCGGAACCACCCGGCATGCTGGAGAAGAACGCCGTGGCGCGGTCTTCACCGCTGCGGCGCATCAACCACACGCCGACCACGCTCGACAGGCTGGTGACCAGCGCGCCGAAGAAGATCAGGCCGAAGTGGCTCATCACCTGTTCGATCACCACTGGCGTGAAGTGCAGGCCGATGCCGATGCCCACCACCCATTGGCCGCATTTGCGCCCGCCGGGAATCTCCGCCAACTGCCACGGCGTGAGGCAACGTACCAGGATGATCGCCAGCAACGAACCGACCATGTACGGCAAAGGCCAGCCAACCAGGCTGGCCAGGTAACCGCCGGCCAGGCCGACCAGCGGTGTTCCCCACCAATGTTTAAAGCTGACCTCAGACATCGGCCACGGCACGACGCTGCAGGGCACGTTTGCGGTAGATGCGGATCAACGGGAAGGCCAGCATCAGCGCGGTCAGCACCCACACGCCAAAGGTGATCGGGCTCGACCACAGGATCTGCAGGTCACCGTTGGAGATCGACAGCGCACGGCGCAGGTTCTGTTCCATCAAGCCGCCGAGGATGAAGCCGAGCAGCACCGGTGACAGCGGGAAGTCGAGCTTGCGCAGGATGTAGCCGAAGATGCCGATACCGACCATCAGGAACAAGTCGAAGGTGGTGGCGTGAACGGCGTACACACCGATCGCGGTGATGATCGCGATCACCGGCACCAGCGCCCAGTTCGGCACGGCGAGGATGCGCGTGAAAATGCGGATCATCGGGATGTTGAGGATCACCAGCATGATGTTGGCGATAAACAAAGAGGCGATCAGGCCCCAGACGATGTCCGGTTGCTGTTGGAACAGCAGCGGGCCCGGGGTGATGTTGTACAGCGACAGCGCGCCGATCATCACCGCCGTGGTGCCCGAGCCGGGAACGCCGAGTGTCAGCATTGGCACCAGGGCGCCGCAGGCGGACGCACCAATCGCGGTTTCCGGAGCGGCGAGGCCGCGCATGTCGCCCTGGCCGAATTTACCGCTGGCACCGGCCAGGCGTTTTTCGGTCATGTAGGCAACGGCCGACGCCAACGTGGCACCTGCACCGGGCAGCACGCCCATGATGAAACCGAGCAAACCGCAGCGGATGTTGACGACAAAGACCGCGCCCGCTTCCTTGAGGTTGAACATCATGCGGCCCGTGGCTTTCACGGCTTCCTGGCCACGGTGGGTTTTTTCCAGCAGCAACAGGATCTCACTGATAGAGAACAGGCCCAGCACCAACACCACAAACTGGATGCCGTCGGTGAGGTGGATGTTGTCGCCGGTAAAGCGGTACACGCCGCTGTTCGCGTCGATGCCGACAGCCGACAGGAACAGGCCGATCAGCGCTGCAACAAAGGTCTTCAAGGGTTTGTCACCGGCCATGCCGCCGAGACAGACAATCGCAAACACCATCAGTACGAAATATTCCGCCGGCCCGAAGGCAATCGCCCATTTGGCCAGCAGCGGCGCAAACAGCACCATGCCGCAGGTGGCGATAAACGCGCCGATGAACGAACTCCACGCCGACAGCGACAGCGCCACACCGGCGAGGCCTTTGCGGGCCATGGGGTAGCCGTCGAGAGTGGTCATAACGGTGGACGCTTCGCCCGGGATGTTCAGCAGAATCGAGCTGATACGCCCGCCGTATTCGCAGCCCAGGTACACGGCTGCCAGCAGGATCAGCGCCGATTCCGGCGGCAGGCCCAGGGCGAACGCGATGGGGATCAACAGCGCCACGCCGTTGATCGGGCCCAGGCCCGGCAACAGGCCGACCACGGTGCCGATCAGGGTGCCGCACAGTGCGGTGATGAGGTTGTAAGGGGACAGTGCAACGCCGAAGCCTTGGCCCAAATAGCCGAAAGTATCCATATCAGTTCTCCAGAACGTCGAGCAGGCCGAGGGGCAGCGGCACATCCATGGCTTTATCGAACAGCAGGTAAAGACCAATCGCCATCAGGCTGACGATCACCACGCTGGGCATCCAGCGGCCGCCATACAGGCGCGCCATCGGGATGCCGATCAGCATGCTGCTGAGGATGAAACCCAGGGGTTCGAACGTGCCGGCAAACACGATCAACAGCGCGACGCACGCGGCGATCTTGACCAGGGTCTCGCGGTCCAGCGCGGGTTCTTCTTCCGTGTGCTTGGTCGGCTGGGGGCGAAACAACATGTAGATCAGTGCCAGGCTCATCAGCCCGAGCATCAGCAGCGGGTAGGCCCGAGGGCCCACCGGCTCGTAGGAAAACGACGCCTGGTACGGCCAGGCCATCAGCGCCAGGCCGGCACAGGCCAGCAGCAGCGCGGCGGCGAAAATGCGTTGTAAGAGCATGTGAAACTCCTGGGCCACGCCACTGGGTCAAGGGGCGTGGCCGCACAAAAGAGGGGCGATTACTGGATCAGGCCGAACTCTTTGGCCAGCACTTTGTAGTCAGCCACCTGTTTCTTCACGTAGGTGTCCAGCTCCGGGCCGGTCATGGCGAACGGGAACAGCTCGCGCTGGTCACGCAGCTTGGCGAACTCTTCCGAGGCCAGCAGTTTGTCGAACGCTTCTTTCCACCAGGCGTAGTCGGCATCGCTGACTTTTGGCCCGAGGTAGAAACCACGCACCACCGGCCAGACGATGTCGTAGCCTTGCTCTTTGGCGGTCGGAATATTCTTCATTTCCGGCTCGTCCAGGCGCTGTTCGGAGAACACGGCCAGCAGGCGCATGTCGCCGCTCAAGATGTGCGGCATGGAGTCGGAGATGTCGGTACTGCCTACTTGGATGTGGCCACCGAGCAGGGCGGTGGCAATTTCGCCGCCGCCTTCGAGGGCTACATAACGCAGTTCACGCGGGTTGATCCCGGCCGCCTTGGCGATCAGGGCGGTTTGCATCCAGTCCTGGCTGCCAACGGTGCCGCCGGAACCGATCACCACGCTGCCCGGATCTTTCTTCAAGGCTTTGACGAGATCGTCGAGGGTCTTGTAGGGCGAATCTGCTTTCACCGCGATGGCCCCGTAGCTGGTGCCGACCGCTGCGAGCCAACGTACGGCGCTTTCATCGAAGCGACCGAATTTGCCCTGGGCCAGGTTCAACAGCGAACCGCTGGACCAGGCCACTAGCGTGCCGGCATCTGCAGGACGCTGGGCGACCACGGCGTTGTAGGCCACCGCGCCTACGCCGCCAGGCATGTAGGTCACGCGCATCGGCTTGCTCAGCAGCTTTTCGTTGACCAGCGCGCTTTGCGCCAGTTTGCACGTCAGGTCAAAACCACCGCCCGGCGAGGCCGGGGCGATGCATTCCGGGCGCTTGGGTTCATCGGCGGCCAGCAGTTGGCCGGCGAACAGCATGCAGCCGGCGGCGAGGGCCAATTTACGCAGTGAAAGGGTCATGGTTATCTCCGTCTTTGTTGTTATGAGTTGTTACTACCAGAGCGCAACGCTATAGCTCACCAGCACGCGCATTTCATCCGCGTCACGGGCCGAATAGTTGGAGCGGTACGTGGCGTTGCGCAAGCGCACGGCCACGTCCTTGAACGTGCCGGTTTGCACCACGTACTTGATCTCGCTGTTGCGTTCCCACTCCTTGCCGGTCTCGCCGTTCTTGAGCTTGATGTTGTCACCTGAGAGGTAACGGCTCATGAAACTCAGGCCGGGAATACCCAGCTTGGCGAAGTCGAAGTCATAGCGGGCCTGCCAGGAACGCTCTTCGGCGCCGGCAAAGTCGTTGATCTGCACGAAGTTGACCAGGTACGGGTCGCTGCCATCCACATACGGGAAGGCGCTGTCGCCGGACAGGTGCTGGTAGCCGGCGCTGAGCTTGTGGCCATTGAGGGCATAGCTGAACAGGCCGTTGAGGGAGGTGTTGTCGATCTTGCCGCCGCGTGCTGCGCCGGCGTCATCGCTGATGGCCAGGCGCAGGTCGGTGCCGAAGGTGCCGGGGCCCATCGCACGCGCAGCCACCAGGCCGAGGAAGTGCTGGCGGTACACATCGTCGAGTTGGGCGAAGTGATAGCTGCCGGTGATCTTGTCGGCGAATTTATAGTCGACGCCGCCGAAGTTGAAGTGCTTGCCGGTGGCGCCGCTGAGGAAGCGACTGTTCTTATTGTTGAGGGCGATGTCTTCGTAGTTGGTGTCGTCGCGGTCTTTGGCCTTATCGAGGCGACCACCGGTGAACACCAGGTTCTTGAATTCCTTGGAGGTGATCAGGCCGCCATTAAAGGTCTGCGGCAGGATGCGGCCGTCGTTGGGCTTGAGGATCGGCAGTTCGGGGATCAGTGCGCCGATTTTGAGCTCGGTGGCCGAGATCTTCACTTTGCCGGTCAGGCCCAGCTTGGAGTATTCGTCGGCGGCACGGCCATCGTCATGGGTTGGCAGCAGGCCGGTGCCGGTGCGGTCTGGGCTGGAGTCGAGCTTGACCCCAAGCATGCCCAGCGCATCCACACCGAAGCCGACGGTGCCGTCGGTGTAGCCCGACTGCAGGTTGAGCATGAAGCCCTGGGCCCATTCGTCGCGCTTGGATTGCTGTGCGCTGGTGCCATCGCGAAAGTCGCGGTTGAAGTACATGTTGCGGGTTTCCAGGGTCGCGCTACTGTCTTCGAAGAAGGCAGCCTGGCTAAGCGGCGAAAAGCCGGCAAGGGTAGCAGCACTGGCAAGGGCGGTCTGGGTCAGGCGAGAAAAACGAACAGGCGAGGGGGCCTGGGGCTGTGTCGACAGCATCGTTGTGTACTCCGTTATTGTTCTTATTTTGGCGAAAACGCTTCGAGGCGTTTTTCGGGCGCTGCGCTTCAGGCAGCTCGGTGGGCACAGACCACCTTGGCTGGATGCTAAAGGGCGAAGCTTTCACTAACCTTTCAGTTGCCTTTCAATGTTTTCGGGCTTCACAGGGCAGGCGGCGCCTGTAAACTGCCCGGCAAAGCGTGGTGCCAACCACCCCTGACTGAGGTAGAAATCCATGCGTGTCTTGCTGGTTGAAGACCATCTGCAACTCGCTGAAAGTGTCGCGCAAGCGCTCAAGAGCACGGGTTTGACCGTTGACGTGCTGCACGATGGCGTGGCCGCGGACTTGGCCCTGAGCAGTGAGGAGTACGCCGCGGCGATCCTCGATGTGGGGCTGCCGCGCATGGATGGTTTCGAGGTGCTCGCCCGTTTGCGCGCCCGTGGGAAGAATTTGCCCGTGCTGATGCTGACGGCGCGCAGTGATGTGAAAGACCGCGTGCATGGCCTGAACCTGGGCGCGGACGACTACCTCGCCAAACCGTTCGAGTTGACGGAGTTGGAGGCGCGCGTCAAAGCGTTGCTGCGCCGCAGTGTGTTGGGCGGCGAGCGCCAGCAGACCTGCGGCGTGTTGGTCTACGACCTCGACACCCGGCGCTTTACCGTAGGCGGCGAATTGATGACGCTCACTTCCCGCGAGCAAGCGGTGCTTGAAGCACTGATCGCCCGCCCTGGCCGGGTGATGAGCAAGGAGCAATTGGCCGCACAGGTATTTGGCCTGGACGAAGAAGCCAGCCCCGATGCCATCGAAATCTACGTGCACCGCCTGCGCAAGAAACTCGACGGCCAGCCCATCGCCATCGTGACCTTCCGTGGCCTCGGCTACCTGTTGGAAGCCCGCGATGCATAAGCCCAGCAGCCTGCGCTGGCGTCTGTTGTGGAACCTGGCGCTGTTGCTGGTGCTGCTGATGTTTGCCAGCGGCATGAGCGCCTACTGGAATGGCCGCGAAGCTGCCGACACAGCCTACGACCGCACGCTGTTGGCCTCGGCGCGCACCATTGCTGCCGGCTTGACCCAAGTGGACGGCACCCTGAGCGCCAATGTGCCCTACGTGGCGCTGGACACCTTTGCCTACGACAGTGCCGGGCGTATTTATTACCAGGTCAACGACATCGACCAGAAACTGATCTCCGGCTACGAAAACCTCCCTGGCCCACCACCCGGCACGCCGCGCACCGATGACTATCCGGCGCTGGCGCGCTTCTATGACGCCATCTACCAGGGCCAGCCGGTGCGTGTGGTGAGCTTGCTCAAAGCCGTCTCCGAACCGAACATGAACGGCATGGCGGAAATCCGCGTAGCCGAAACCGACGAGGCCCGCGTGAGCATGGCCCGAAGCCTTATGGCTGATACTTTGCTGCGCCTGGGCATGCTCGGCGTCGGCGCGTTGCTGTTGGTGTGGTTTGCCGTGAGTGCCGCATTGCGGCCACTGGAGCGCCTGCGCACGGCGGTGGAAGAGCGCCAGCCTGACGACCTGCGGCCGTTGCCTTTGGTGGAAGTGCAGCATGAGTTTGGCCCATTGGTGCGTTCCCTCAACCACTTCACCGAACGCTTGCGCGGCCAGTTCGAGCGCCAGGCGCAGTTTATTGCTGATGCAGCCCATGAATTGCGCACGCCACTGGCCGCGCTCAAGGCGCGACTGGAACTGGGCTTGCGCGCCGAAGACCCCGCCACGTGGCGCAGCACTCTGGAGACTGCAGCCCAGGGCACTGACCGCCTGACTCACCTGGCCAATCAATTGTTGTCTCTGGCACGCATCGAAAATGGTGCCCGCGCGATTGCCGAGGGCGGCGCGCAGTTACTTGACCTTAGCCAGTTGGCCCGTGAGCTGGGCATGGCCATGGCGCCATTGGCTCACGCACGCGGTGTGGCGCTGGCGCTGGAAGCCGACGAGCCGGTGTGGCTGCGCGGCGAGCCCACTTTGTTGAACGAGCTGTTGAGCAACCTGGTGGACAACGCCCTGGCCCATACGCCGCCGGGCGGCAACGTGATCCTGCGGGTGACAGCGCCGGCGGTACTGGAAGTGGAAGATGATGGCCCAGGCATCCCGCTGGACGAGCGCGACCGGGTGTTCGAGCGCTTTTACCGGCGCAGTCAGCAGGGCATGGGGTCGGGGTTGGGCCTGGCGATCGTCGGCGAAATCTGCCGGGCGCACCTGGCGCAGATCAGCCTGCACGATGGCGAGCAGGCCGGGCTGAAGGTGCGGGTGAGCTTTATCGCCGGTTGATCAGTAGAGCATCGAGCGGGCTTCATCCAGCTCGGCGCGCAAGGCGTCGCTGTAGGGGTCGACCCGCAGTTTCTTGATCGCTGGCAGCGTGGAAACCGGAATGTTTGCCAACGGATGATCGGTGCCGCGATGGCAATACATCACGGCCACTTGCACCAGGTCGATGTAGTCGAGGCTGGGCGAGTCGCGCTCCAGGTCCAGGTATTGGCCGGGCAGCTTAGCCAGCATTTCCGGGAAGTCCCAGCCCCCCAGCAGTTTGTCGCCCAGTAATGGGTGAATGCTCTCGATGACATGGTTGAGGCTGACTGGGTCGGCCAGCAGTTCGTAGTGGTCTTCGGCGTACGTCAGGATCGGCAGCACGCCGATCTGGTGCACCAGGCCGCCGAGGGCGGCCTGGTCCGGCTTGAGCTGGCTGTGGCTGCGGCACAGGGCGTAACTCACGCCCGCGACCTCCAGGCTGCGGCGCCACACATCACGCATCTTTTGTTCGACCACGTCGGAGCGGGCGTGGAAGATCTGCTCCATCACCAGGCCGATCGCCAGGTTGCTGCTGTAGTTGGTGCCCAGCCGGGTGATGGCGGTATGCAGGTCGGTGACTTCCTGGGTGGCGCGCAACAACGGGCTGTTGACCACTTTGATCAGGCGTGCCGACAGCGCGGTGTCACGACCGATCACTTTGCTCAAGTGGCTGATGCTGATTTCCGGGTCTTCGGCAGCCTGGCGTATCTTCAGGGCCACTTCCGGCAATGTCGGCAGAACCAGGTCATCGTTATCGATGGCCGTCACTAAAGCCTGTTGGACTTTTTCCGCCAGCTTGTTCATTCATGATCTCTAGGGTGTTGCAAAAAAGTACGGCGATTAACGCTGGATCTCTCGATCACGGTCGAGCGTGTAAGGCAAGTCGAGCAGTTGCAGACCGGGGCCTTCGAGGGTGCCTAAGTGCACATCGCCACTGTCGGCAGCTTCGGCTTGCAACACGGCCAGAAGTTCAACGCTCTGGTCAGCTTTTGCGGCTATGACCACTTCGCCGATCGCGCTGTTATGGCTGGGGGAAAACAGCGGAGTGCCTGGCTCGGGCATTTCAGCCGCATTAAGGCTCAAGCGGTACAGGCGACGTTTGAGTTTGCCCAGGTACTGCATGCGCGCGACGATTTCCTGGCCGGTGTAGCAGCCTTTTTTGAAGCTCACGCCGCCTATGGCCTGCAGGTTGAGCATCTGCGGGATGAACAGCTCGCGGGTCTGTGGCATGACCTGGCCAATGCCGGCGCGGACCTGGCCCAGCAGCCATTCATTCAAGTCGGCTTGTTGCAGCTGTTCAGCGAGTTGGTTGCGCACAGTGTCGGCCTGCTCGGCGGGCACCCAGAGTTCGGCACGGCCAGGGGACACGCGCACGGCGATCAAGGCATCGGCGCGGGCGACGCTGTCGGTCTCGGCGGGCAGCGCCAGGCCAAGGCCGGACAAGGCCTGGTCGGCATTCGCCAGGCCGAAACGCACCCAGGCGGTGCTTTCGTCGGTGAGTTTGGATTTCGAGAACACGGCGTACTTCTTCAAGTCTGCCAGTTGCGATTCCAGCAGCTCGGTGGCCATAGCCAGCAACACGCCGTCACCTTGCAGCAGGATGCGAAAGCTCGACTGCATGCGCCCTTTTTGCGTGCAGCGCGCGCCGAGGCTTGCCTGGGTGTCGCTCAGGTAATTGAGGTTGCAGGTCAGTTGGCCCTGAAGGAATTTGGCAGCGTCGGCGCCGCGGACGGCGAGAACGCCTTCGTGGGACAGGGGGCAGAAGAAAGCAGAGTCAGCCATGGGTCATCGCAGGTCAAAAAGTCATGGGTGCATCATAGAGGGGCGCCCGGCAAATGGATAGTTTCCGTATGGGGCGACCAAAGCCGACTGTTCCGGTGCCGTCTGGCCTGTATACTTGCCGCCTATTTGAGGAGCGCTCCATGGTCGAAGAAGTAGAAATCAATCGCCTCTACTGGCACAGCCGTCGTGGCATGCTGGAGTTGGATGTGTTGCTGGTGCCTTTCACCAAAGAAGTGTACGCAACGCTCAACCAGGTGGATCGCGACCTCTACGTCAGGCTGCTGACTTGCGAGGATCAGGACATGTTCGGCTGGTTCATGGAGCGTGCCGAATCTGAAGATCCGGAGCTGCAGCGCATGGTTCGGATGATCCTGGACCGTGTCCAGCCCAAGTAATCGCTTTGAATGCCGCTGGCAGGCCTCACGGCTGTTGCTGGCGGCGTATCTCCTTGCCCAGCTGTTTGCGCTGGGTGCGCTTTTGTTTCTCGATCTGTCTTATTCAAGCCTTGGCCTGCTGTTGTGCCTGGCGCACGCCGTCTGGGTTTTGCCGCGCGCCGTCCTGCTGACACACCGTTCGTCGATTCGTGGCCTGCGCCGCGACGCGGATGGCTGGCAGCTATTGAGCGCCGAGCACGGCTGGCGCAGCGTGCAGTTGCGTCCCGACAGCCTCGCCCTGCCATTGATCGTCGTGCTGCGTTACCGAGTACCCGGTGAATGGCGGGTGCGTACGGTCTGCGTGCCCAGGGATGCGCTGGTCGCCGATGTGCATCGGCGCCTGCGCGTGCGGCTCAAGTTCAGCCGCCGTAGGTGGTTGGCACCAGGATAGTGTCGCGGGCCTCGGGTAGCATCTGCGGGTAGTCGAGGGTGTAATGCAGGCCGCGGCTTTCCTTGCGCTCCATCGCCGAGCGGATCATCAGTTCGGCCACCTGGGCCAGGTTGCGCAGCTCGATCAGGTCGCGGCTGACTTTGTAGTTGCTGTAGAACTCGTCGATTTCATCCAGCAGCAGCCGTACGCGATGTTGCGCGCGTTGCAGGCGCTTGTTGGTGCGCACGATTCCTACGTAGTCCCACATGAAGCGGCGCAGTTCGTCCCAGTTGTGCGCGATGATCACGTCTTCGTCCGAATCGGTGACCTGGCTGGCGTCCCAGCGGGGCAGGGCGGCAGGCACAGGAATGCGTGGCAGTTGTTCGAGAATGTCCGCCGCCGCAGAGCGTGCGTAGACGAAGCACTCGAGCAACGAGTTGCTGGCCATGCGGTTGGCGCCGTGCAAACCGGTGAAGCTGGTTTCGCCAATCGCGTACAGGCCGGGCACGTCGGTACGGCCGTGCTGGTCAACCATCACGCCGCCGCAGGTGTAGTGCGCGGCCGGCACCACCGGGATGGGGCCTTTGGTGATGTCGATGTTGAACGCCAGGCAGCGCTCGTAGACGGTGGGGAAGTGGGTCTTGATGAAGGCTTCGGGCTTGTGGCTGATGTCCAGGTAGACGCAGTCGACGCCCAGGCGCTTCATTTCATGGTCGATGGCGCGGGCGACGATATCCCGCGGGGCCAGTTCGGCGCGTGGGTCGAAGCGCTGCATGAAGCGTTCGCCGTTGGGCAGCTTCAGGTGCGCGCCTTCGCCACGCAGGGCTTCAGTGATCAGGAAACTCTTGGCCTGCGGGTGATACAGGCAGGTGGGGTGGAACTGGTTGAATTCCAGGTTCGCCACCCTGCAGCCCGAACGCCAGGCCATGGCGATGCCATCCCCACAGGCGCCGTCGGGGTTGCTGGTGTAGAGGTAGACCTTGGCGGCGCCACCGGAGGCGAGGATGGTGAAGCGTGCACCGTAGGTGTCGACTTCGCCGCTGCCACGGTTGAGCACGTAGGCGCCAAGGCAGCGTTCGCCGTCGAGGCCCAGGCGTTTTTCGGTGATCAGGTCGACGGCGACCCGTTGTTCGAGCAGTTCGATGTTGGGGCGCTGCCGGGCTTGGTCGAGCAGCGTCTTGAAGATCGCAGCGCCAGTGGCGTCGGCGGCATGAATGATGCGGCGATGGCTGTGGCCGCCTTCACGGGTCAGGTGGAACTCGAAACCGCCGTCGTCGCTGCCCGCGTGTTCATCGCGGGTAAACGGAACACCTTGATCGATCAGCCACTGGATCGCCTCGCGGCTGTGCTCGACGGTGAAGCGCACCGCTTGTTCATTGCACAGGCCGCCACCGGCATTAAGGGTGTCTTCGACGTGGGATTGCACCGTGTCGGTGTCATCCAGCACGGCCGCAACGCCACCCTGGGCCCAGAACGTCGAGCCATTGGCCAGGTCGCCTTTGCTCAGTACCGCGATGCGCAGGTGGCTGGGGAGGGTGAGTGCAAGGCTCAAACCGGCCGCGCCGCTGCCGATCACCAGGACATCGTGTTGAAACTGTTGGCTCATTGGAGGGATTCCGCAAAAAGCGATCCGAAGAGGTGGCGCAAACAGGACGCCTGGATCGGCGAATCAAAGGGTCACACGGGCTACTAGTATATAGAGGGGTGGAGCGGCACAATAGCCGGGCATTCGTGGCAATGTGAGATTACGGTGCACGGCTTGGGTAAAATCGGCTGGTTATTGGAACGGGAACTTTTTGCATGAGCCCCGACTCAATAGCAGGTTGCCCGAAAGCTGGGAAAACGTTGAGTTTATTGGCCCGTCGGGAGCATTGGACGCGTCAGAAAACCGGCGACAAGATTATTCGCGCAGTCGGCGTTGCCCGCACTGCGTTTTTCGTGTGTGCCAAATCAGTGCGTGCCGGAAACTTGCTTGAAGGGGGAGAACTTTTGCGAAAAGACCGAGTCTATGTTTGCAAGCCTGATCGTTTAGTTATGCAAGCCTCCTTCAAGTACAACGAGGAGTGTTCATGCTAACCCAGGAAGAGGATCAGCAGCTGGTCGAGCGCGTTCAACGCGGCGACAAGCGAGCTTTTGATCTGCTAGTGCTGAAATACCAGCACAAAATTCTCGGGTTGATCGTGCGGTTTGTGCACGACACCCATGAAGCGCAGGACGTTGCACAGGAAGCCTTTATCAAGGCTTACCGTGCACTTGGTAACTTTCGCGGTGACAGTGCGTTTTACACGTGGCTGTATCGCATCGCCATCAACACGGCGAAGAACTATCTGGTGTCTCGCGGGCGCCGCCCACCGGATAGTGATGTAAGTTCAGAAGATGCAGAATTTTACGATGGTGATCACGGCCTCAAAGATCTCGAGTCGCCGGAGCGTGCATTGCTGCGCGACGAGATCGAAGGCACCGTTCATCGCACAATTCAGCAACTGCCAGAAGATTTACGTACGGCGTTAACTTTACGTGAATTCGATGGTCTGAGTTACGAAGACATTGCGAGCGTCATGCAGTGTCCGGTGGGGACTGTAAGGTCACGGATTTTCCGGGCCCGGGAAGCCATCGATAAAGCCTTGCAACCGTTGTTGCAAGAGAACTAAAGACAGCGGCGACAGCCAAGAGAGGAACCGCCATGAGTCGTGATGCCCTGCAGGAATCGCTGTCCGCAGTGATGGATAACGAAGCGGATGAACTGGAACTTCGTCGAGTGCTCAATGCATTTGATGATGCCGAAACCCGTGATACCTGGTCTCGTTACCAAGTCGCTCGGGCGGTGATGCACAAGGATCTTCTAATCCCTCGTCTGGATATTGCTGCGGCCGTTTCTGCTGCGCTGGCTGATGAAGCCGTTCCGGCAAAAGCTGCTCGTGGTCCATGGCGTAGCCTGGGTCGCCTGGCAGTTGCTGCATCGGTGACTGTTGCCGTGCTGGCCGGTGTTCGCCTGTACAACCAGGACGAAATCGCCGGTGCCGAACTGGCCCAACAGACCCAGCAACCGGTCATGGCCGGTCCGCAAGTCAAAGGCCCAGCAGTACTGGCCGGTTACAAGGAAAGCTCTGACACCACCGGCCCCATGGCCAACGGTGTGTTGCAAGGGCAATCCGGCTGGCAAGACCAGCGTCTTCCAGGCTACCTGCGCCAGCACGCTCAGGAATCGGCCCTGAAAGGCACTGAAAGCGCTCTGCCCTATGCTCGTGCAGCAAGCCTGGAAAACCGCTAATCCGTAAGGAGCTCTATGCGAGCCATACCGCTCCTTACGCTTTTGCTCAGTGGTTGGTTTGCACTCCCCGCCCATGCCGATGAAGCCCAAGACTGGCTGACTCGACTTGGGCGTGCAGAGCAGCAGCAAAGCTTTCAAGGTACGTTCGTCTACGAACGTAACGGCAGTTTCTCTACCCATGACATCTGGCATCGTGTCCAGGATGGTCAGGTCCGTGAGCGGCTCTTGCAGCTCGATGGTTCTGCCCAGGAAGTCGTGCGGTTGGACGGCCGGACGCAATGTGTCAGCGGCACCCTCGTCGCAGGCCTGGGCAATTCACGTGATGCCCCTTCACGTGCGCTTGATCCGCAAAAACTCAATCAATTCTATGAACTGGCCGTCATTGGCAAATCCCGCGTGGCTGGTAGAAATGCAGTCATCGTATCGATCACGCCGCGTGATCAGTACCGTTACGGTTTTGAATTGCACCTGGATCGAGAAACCGCACTGCCGCTCAAATCGCTGTTGTTGAATGACCAGGGGCAATTGCTAGAGCGCTTCCAGTTCACGCGACTGAATACGTCGGTGATACCTGACGACCGCGATCTGCAGTCCAGTAGCGAATGCACACCTATTGCGGTGGCCACTAGCAAGGCGCCAGAGGTGCAGTCTACCGAGATTTGGCACCTGGAATGGCTGCCACCGGGCTTTCAGTTGACCAATACCAGCGCCCGCAAAGACACCCAGACCAAAGCCACAGTCGACAGCTTGATGTACGAAGACGGGCTGGCGCGTTTCTCGGTGTTCCTTGAGCCGATCAGCGACGCGAGCGTTACCGAAACCCGTACACAACTGGGCCCAACGGTCGCTGTATCCCGTCGTCTCAACACAGTTGATGGCGAGATGATGGTGACGGTAGTGGGTGAAATTCCGATCGGCACCGCTGAGCGGATCGCGTTGTCGGTGCGCGGCGAAAAAAAGCCAGTCACCCAGCCGTGAGTCGTTAATCCTATGTTCATCCTGACCTTTCAGTGTATTTCCATGCCAGATTGGCTGCCGAGAGCATGAAATGTCTGGATTAGCATTTTCACTTGCAAAAATCTCTCATGTTTTTTATAGGTCAGGGCTTGTCGGCTCTGGCCTTGTTTTGTTCGCGGAACAAAGATGTCGGTCGCAGTTTTCGGCGTTTCTTGAACCCTGTCGCTCAACCCTGCTCGTCGTAACGGGAGCTGTATGTCGATACCACGTTTAAAGTCTTACCTAACCATAGTCGCCACGGTATTGGTGCTGGGTCAGGCCTTGCCTGCGCAAGCAGCCGAGCTGCCTGACTTCACCCAATTGGTTGAGCAAGCCTCGCCTGCGGTGGTGAACATCAGTACCACGCAAAAACTGCCGGACCGCAAAGTCTCCAACCAGCAGATGCCAGACCTGGAAGGCCTGCCGCCAATGCTGCGCGAATTCTTTGAGCGTGGCATGCCGCAACAGCGCGCACCCCGCGGCGGTGGTGGTGGCCAGCGTGAGGCCCAGTCCTTGGGCTCGGGCTTCATCATTTCGCCGGACGGCTATATCCTCACCAACAACCACGTGATTGCCGACGCCGATGAGATCCTCGTGCGCCTGGCCGATCGCAGTGAGCTGAAAGCCAAGCTGGTCGGCACCGACCCTCGTTCCGATGTGGCGTTGCTGAAGATCGAAGGCAAGGACTTGCCTGTGCTTAAGCTGGGTAAATCCCAGGACCTGAAAGCTGGGCAATGGGTCGTCGCTATCGGGTCGCCGTTTGGTTTTGACCATACCGTCACGCAAGGTATCGTCAGCGCCATTGGCCGCAGCCTGCCGAACGAAAACTACGTGCCGTTCATCCAGACCGACGTGCCGATCAACCCGGGTAACTCCGGTGGTCCGCTGTTCAACCTGGCGGGCGAAGTGGTCGGCATCAACTCGCAGATCTACACCCGTTCCGGTGGCTTCATGGGCGTGTCGTTCGCCATCCCGATCGACGTGGCCATGGATGTTTCCAACCAACTGAAAAGCGGCGGCAAGGTCAGCCGCGGCTGGTTGGGCGTGGTGATCCAGGAAGTGAACAAAGACCTGGCTGAATCCTTCGGCCTCGACAAGCCGGCCGGTGCCCTGGTCGCACAGATCCAGGACGATGGCCCGGCTGCCAAGGGTGGCCTGCAAGTCGGCGACGTGATCCTGAGCATGAACGGCCAACCGATTGTCATGTCGGCTGACCTGCCGCACTTGGTCGGTGCTCTCAAGGCTGGCAGCAAGGCCAAGCTGGAAGTGATCCGCGAAGGCAAGCGCCAGACCGTGGAGCTGACGGTGGGCGCGATCCCAGAAGAAGGCGCAACACTGGATGCCCTGGGCAACGCCAAGCCGGGTGCCGAGCGCAGCAGCAATCGCCTTGGCATCGCCGTGGCCGAACTGACCGATGAGCAGAAGAAGAGCTTCGACCTCAAGAGCGGCGTCGTGATCAAGGAAGTGCAGGACGGCCCCGCCTCCCTGATCGGCCTGCAGCCAGGTGATGTCATTACCCATCTGAACAACCAGGCAATCGATACCACCAAGCAATTCACCGACATCGCCAAGGCGTTGCCGAAGAACCGTTCGGTGTCGATGCGTGTGCTGCGTCAGGGACGTGCGAGCTTCATCACCTTCAAACTGGCTGAGTAAGTCGGTAAAAGCAAAAAGCCCCGCCTTCGTTTGACGAGGGCGGGGCTTTTTTGTGCCTGATGGGTTTAGCTCATCATCCCTTTGACCAGGCGTTCCTGTTCGATCAGCTCACGCTGGCGTGCGTCGATACGTGAAGACAGCGGGAAATTGTTACCCGCGCGGCGCTTGGCGAAATCCAACTGTTGAATGGCCTGCTGGAAATCACCCACCAATGCAAAGTACTCGGCGCGGGCCTGATGCAGGCCGATGATATTGCCCGACAACCCGCGTGTCTCGGCGACCTGGTACCAGACGTCCGGGTCATCCGGGCGCGACTTGAGCAGGCTGTCCAGCGCCTTCTCCGCATCCGCCGTGCGGTTCTGCTTCAGCAGTAGGTCCACGCGCACCTGATTCAATGGGTAATTGCCCGGATACTGGGTCAGCATCCGATCTGTACGTTGCTGGGCATCCGGCAGGCGGCTGTTGTCGATGTCCAACTGGATCTGCGCCAGGTTGTAGGTGATGTCGTTGGGGGACTTGGCCAGCAGCGGCGCCAGATTGTCCCGTGCCTGTTTGAACTGGGAGCCTTTGATCTGGGCGATAGCCAGGCCGTAGCGCGCCACATCGTTCTTTGGGTTCTCATCCAACTGCGCCTGGAAGCGCTTGGCGGCGAGGCCCGAAGTGTCTTCGTATTGCAACTGCACCCGCGCCCGAATCAGTTGATAGCGCAGGCTGTCTTCCTTGCCGCCTGGCTTGGCCTGCTCGGCACGGTTGCGCGTGTCGGCGATCCGCGACTCGGTAACCGGGTGCGTCAGCAGGAATTCCGGTGGCTTGGCATCGAAGCGGTACTGGCGCATCAGGCGCTCGAACATGGTCGGCATGGAGCGTGGGTCGTAGCCGGCTTTTTCCAGGTTGAGAATGCCGATACGGTCTGCTTCCTGTTCGTTCTGGCGTGAGAACCGGCGTTGCTCCTGGATGGCGGCGGCCTGGGTACCGGCGATGGCGGCAATACCGGCATCACCGGCGCCGGCGGCTGCCGCAATGATGCCGCCGAGCAGGGCAGCCATCATCGGCAGTTGCATACGCTGTTGCGCTTCAACGCCACGGGCGAAGTGACGTTGGGACAAATGCGCCAATTCGTGAGCCAGTACCGAGGCATATTCCCCTTCGGTCTGGGCGTTGAGGAACAGGCCACCGTTGACGCCGACAATCCCGCCAGGTGCGGCAAAGGCGTTCAATTGCGGGCTGTTGATCAGGATGAACTCCAGGCGCCGGTCGTTGACCTGGCTGGTCTCCACCAGTTTGTACACGCTGGTTTCGACGTAGTCCTTGAGCTGCGGGTCGTTGAGTTGCGAGACCTGGCCCCGCAGGTAGGCCAACCAGGCGCGGCCCAGCTGGTATTCCTGTTGTGGCGAGACAATGGCAGAACTGGCGTCGCCAAGTGACGGCAGGTCGTCAGCGAAGCCTGGGGAGGCCAGCAGGCAAGCCAGCGTCAGCAGGGTAGGGCGCAAAAAAGTCATGCACAAAGCCTTTCGACAAAGAGCTTACTGTAGCCGGACACTGAGCTTCGGACCAGATATTCTAAGCAACCCAAACGCGTGTCCGGAGTAAAACCATGACCGACGCTGTAGCCTTTGATGCCGAACTCGACGCCAGCGGCCTCAATTGCCCGTTGCCCTTGCTCAAGGCCAAGCTGGAACTCAACCGTTTGGCCAGCGGCGCAGTGCTCAAGGTGATCGCCACGGATGCGGGCTCCCAGCGTGATTTCCGTACCTTTGCCAAGCTGGCCGGCCACACCCTGTTGCATGAAGAGGACGCTGGCGGTGTGTACCGTTACTGGTTGCGCAAGGCCTGAACCGTTTGCCCCATCACCCGAGGTTGATTGATGTTCAAAGTGTTACGAGACTGGATTCAGCGCTACTTCTCCGATGAGGAAGCGGTGGTGCTGGCGGTCCTGCTGTTTCTGGCCTTTACGGCCGTGCTCACCTTGGGCGGCATGCTGGCGCCTGTATTGGCGGGGATGGTGCTGGCTTACTTGATGCAAGGCCTGGTCACCACCCTGGAACGCTTGCGCTTGCCAGGCGGAGCCGCAGTAGGGCTGGTTTTCGCCTTGTTCATGGGCCTGCTGGTGTTGTTTATCGTGGTGGT
Organism: Pseudomonas sp. AC112; assembly: GCF_979253545.1. Taxonomy (NCBI): domain Bacteria; kingdom Pseudomonadati; phylum Pseudomonadota; class Gammaproteobacteria; order Pseudomonadales; family Pseudomonadaceae; genus Pseudomonas; species Pseudomonas sp. AC112. The sequence continues at coordinate 624,775 of NZ_CEEDCM010000001.1, read as the reverse complement.
GTTGCCGCTGCTGTGGCACCAACTGATTACGCTGTTCAACGAGTTGCCAGGCATGCTCGCCAAGTGGCAGTCGCTGTTGCTGCTGTTGCCGGAGCGCTACCCGCACCTGGTGTCCGACGAGCAGGTGTTGCAAGCCATCGAAGTGGCGCGCGGCGAGATAGGCAAGTTTGGCCAATGGGCGCTGACCTTTTCCCTGTCCAGCCTGCCGCTGCTGGTCAACATCATGATCTACCTGGTGCTGGTGCCGATCCTGGTGTTTTTCTTCCTCAAGGATCGCGCCATGATCGGCCGCTGGGTGCGTGGCTATCTGCCGCGTGAGCGAGCGCTGATCACTCGGGTAGCCGAGGAAATGAACCGGCAGATCGCCAACTACATCCGTGGCAAGGTCATCGAGATCATTATCTGCGGAGGCGTGACCTACATCGCGTTTATTGCACTGGACCTGAACTACGCGGCCTTGCTGGCTTTGCTTGTCGGTATTTCAGTGGTGGTGCCCTATGTCGGCGCCGTGGTCGTGACAGTACCCGTGACCTTGATCGCCTTGTTCCAGTGGGGCTGGAGCGACCAGTTCATCTACCTGATGGCGGTATACGGGATCATCCAGACCCTGGATGGCAACGTGCTGGTGCCGCTGCTGTTCTCGGAGGCGGTCAACCTGCACCCGGTCGCGATCATCTGTGCGGTGCTGTTGTTTGGTGGGCTGTGGGGATTCTGGGGCGTGTTCTTTGCGATCCCGCTGGCGACGCTGTTTAAGGCGGTGCTGGATGCGTGGCCGCGGCAGGAACCGGTGGTTGCGCCGTTGCTTTGAACATTGCGGTGGGGTTGGGGGCGTCATCGCCGGCAAGCCGGCTCCTACAAAGGATGTGTAACAAATGTAGGGGCCGGCTTGCCGGCGATGACAATCCAAAGGACGCCGCAGCGATCAAGCCTTGTTCAGCGCCTGCGCCGCCGCCAAAACGGCATCCACGTGGCCCGGCACTTTCACACCACGCCATTCCTGGCGCAGCACACCTTCGCTGTCGATCAGGAAGGTGCTGCGATCCACGCCCAGGTATTCCTTGCCGTACAGCTTCTTCAGCTTGATCACATCAAACAGCTGGCAAACTGCTTCATCCTTGTCGCTGATCAGCTCGAAGGGGAATTCCTGCTTGCCCTTGAAGTTCTCGTGGGACTTCACGCTGTCGCGCGACACGCCGAACACCTCGGTGTTGGCGGCCTTGAACGCTGTGTATTGGTCACGAAAGCCCTGGCCTTCGGTGGTGCAGCCCGGCGTGCTGTCCTTCGGGTAGAAGTAGATCACCACTTGCTTGCCTTTGAGGGCTGCAAGGCTGAAGGTCTGGCCGCTGGTGGCCTGGGCTTCGAAATCGGCTACGGGTTTGTCGATGACTACCGCCATGAAAACTTCCTTACATTGGGTTCTGTGGGCGCCATGGCTCGATCAAGGCGTCGAGGTTCAGGGCATCGGCGAAATCCAGGAACTGGTCGCGCAACCAGCTGATCTGCACGCCAGCCGGCAAGGTTACGGTAAACGTAGCGTTGAGCATGGTGCCGCCGGTCTGCGGTGCCTGGTAGGTGTCGCAGGTCAGGTTCTCCAGCTCGACGTTGTGGTCGATAAAGAACTGGCACAGTTCGTTGACGATGTCCGAGCGGTAGGCGGAGCTGACATATGCCACATAAGGCAGCGCCTGGGGACGATTCTCCAGGGCCGCACTGCGCACTACATTGACAGTGAAGTCGTGCTTCTTGGCCAGGCCTGGCAGGCCGGTTTCCAGGCGCGCCAGGGCATCCCAGGTGCCGGAGATCTGCAGGACCAGCGCGCTGCACTCGCCATGGCGGGTCAGGCGCGAGGTCACGACGGCGCAGCGGTTTTCATGGCTGGCGCGGCACAGGACGTTGGTCAGCTCCATGGGGTTGGCGCCGAGGGCACTGATAACAAGGAATTGTTCGCGAACTGTGGGGGTGGACATGCAGCCTTCCTAAAACGATGAGCGGTCGATACCGTGAGGGCCGTATCGATCAAAGGATGAAGGGTAGCGAAAACCGTCGCCAAGGGATAGGAGGTGGCGTTTTCATTACGTGAACGGTCTGATTTCAGCGTGCTTCAAGGCGTGCTTTTGCCCAATGATGGCATTGCCCGTCGTTTAGTTGCGCCAGAACGCATCCTCAGGCGGTACTTCGCTTGTGCAAGCATCTTGGCGCCAGTACCATTACGGCTCTCTTTTTCCGGCAGGAGCGGTTGCATGATTGCGGGCAGTATGGTGGCACTGGTCACACCCATGGATGCACAAGGTCATCTCGACTGGGACAGCCTGGGCAAACTGGTGGACTTCCACCTGCAAGAAGGCACCAATGCCATCGTGGCGGTCGGCACCACCGGTGAATCGGCCACCCTCGATGTGGAAGAGCACATCCAGGTGATCGAATTCGTGGTCAAGCGTGTCGCGGGCCGTATCGCCGTGATCGCCGGTACGGGCGCCAACTCGACGCGTGAAGCGATCGAGCTGACCAAAAATGCCAAGAAGGCCGGCGCCGATGCCTGCCTGCTGGTGACCCCGTACTACAACAAGCCGACCCAGGAAGGCCTGTACCAGCACTTCCGCGCCATTGCCGAAGCCGTCGACATTCCGCAGATCCTCTATAACGTGCCGGGTCGCACCGCGTGCGACATGAAGGCCGAGACGGTGATTCGCCTCTCCACCGTGCCGAACATCATCGGTATCAAGGAAGCCACCGGCGACCTGCAGCGCGCCAAGGACATCCTGGCCGGCGTGAGCAGCGATTTCCTGGTGTATTCCGGTGACGACGCCACGGCTGTAGAGCTGATCCTGCTGGGTGGTAAAGGCAATATCTCCGTGACCGCCAACGTGGCCCCGCGTGCCATGAGCGAAATGTGCGCCGCCGCCATTGCCGGCGACGCCGTGACCGCCCGCGCGATCCACGAAAAGCTGATGCCGCTCAACAAGACACTGTTTATCGAATCCAACCCTATTCCCGTGAAATGGGCACTGACTGAAATGGGCATGATGCCGGACGGTATCCGTCTGCCGCTCACCCGTCTCAGCGACGCCTGTCACGAACCGCTGCGACAGGCCCTGCGCCAGTCCGGCGTCCTGGTTTAATTGAGGAAGCACTACGCATGAAGCGATTGGCCGGACTTTCCGCACTTGCCTTGATTATCTCCAGCACCAGTGGCTGCGGTTGGATCTGGGGCCCGGAAGGCTACTTCCGTGACCGCGGCAGCGATTACCTGGAAGCACAACCCACCAAACCGATGGAATTGCCGCCAGGCGTCAACGTCGCCAAGCGTCTTGACCCGTTGCTGCCGATCCCGCGCAACGTTGCCGACGACACCACCAAGGGTGAGTACGTGGTGCCACGCCCGCAGCCGATCTCGGCCGTAGCGGATGCCAGCGACTACAGCCTGCAGAAGAGCGGCGACTCCCGCTGGATCGTGGCTCAGCGCCCACCTGCCGAAGTCTGGCCAGTGGCCGTGCAGTTCTTCCAGGACAACGGTTTCCGCATCGACGAACAGCGTCCTCAGACCGGTGAATTCACCACGGCGTGGCAGCAGGGCAGCGAGCTGTCCGCCACCATGGCCAAGCGCTTGCAGGCCGGTGGTGTCGCCGCCGACAGCGAAGCCCGTGTGCGTGTACGCATCGAGCCAGGCGTGCAGCGTAATACCAGTGAAGTCTACGTGGTCAGCGCCGAGCGTCCGGCCGGCAGCACCGCCAACGTTGAGTTCACCAACCGCTCGGTCAACACCGGTGTCGACTCGGCGCTGGTCGACGAGATGCTGGCCAGCATGAGCCGTATCTCCGAGAAGGGCGGTTCCGTTTCCCTGCTCGCCGCACGTGATTACGACACCCCGAGCCGCGTCAGCCTCACCGAAGACGGCAGCGGCAACGTGGTGCTGAACCTGGGTGAAGACCTCGACCGTGCCTGGGCCAGTGTCGGCCGCGCGTTGGAGCAGGGCCCTTGGCGTGTTGAAGACATCAACCGCAGCCTGGGTTTGTACTACATCAACGTGGCTGAAAAAGCCGAGCGTAAAGATGACGAGCCTGGCTTCTTCGGCAAGCTGTTCGGCAGCAAGCCGACCAAGGAAGAGATCGAGACCCGCGCCGAGCGTTACCAGGTTCGTTTGAGCAAGGTTGGCGAAAGCGTGCAAGTCACCGTCGAGAAGAACATCAATACCGTTGCGCCCGCTGAAACAGCGCGCAAAGTGTTGGGCGTGATTCAAGACAACCTGGGCTGATCCAGTGCGTTTTGCCGTTCTCGGCAGCGGTAGCCAAGGGAACGGTACGCTGGTCGCCCACGACGACACGTACGTGCTGGTGGATTGTGGTTTCTCGCTAAGGGAAACCGAGCGGCGCCTGCTGCGCCTGGGGGTTCATCCCGCGCAGCTGAGCGCCATTCTGGTGACCCACGAACATGCCGACCACGTGCATGGCGTGGGTTTGCTGTCTCGGCGCTACAATCTTCCGGTGTACCTCAGTCGCGGTACCTTGCGCGGGATGCGCAAACCCATTGAACCCGCAGGTTTCCTGGCCGGTGGCGAGCAGCTTCAAATTGGCGCCTTGAGCATCGATGTGGTTGCCGTGGCGCACGATGCCCAGGAACCGACGCAGTATGTATTCAGTGACGGTGAGCGGCGTTTCGGCGTGCTGACCGACCTGGGCTCCTACTGCGCCAGGGTGCTGGACGGCTACCGGAACCTCGATGCCTTGATGATCGAGTCCAACCACTGCCGAGACCTGCTGGCTCGCGGTCACTACCCCTACTTCCTCAAGCAGCGGGTGGGCGGCGAACTGGGACATTTGAACAACCACCAGGCGGCGTACCTGGTGTATGAGTTGGGCTGGCAAGACTTGCAACACCTGGTCCTGGCCCACCTGAGCAGCAAGAACAACCTGCCGCAGCTGGCCCGGCAATGTTTTGTCGACACTCTCGGGTGCGACCCAGACTGGCTGCAACTGGCCGATCAAGATTCAGGGCTCGACTGGCGACACATCGCCTAGCCCACCATTTAGCAAGCGGAGCCCATCATGGAAAAACGTGAAGAACTCTACCGCGGCAAGGCCAAGTCGGTGTACAAGACCGACGACGCCAACCGCCTGATCCTGCTGTTTCGCAACGACACCTCGGCGTTCGACGGCAAGCGCATCGAACAACTTGATCGCAAAGGCATGGTGAACAACAAGTTCAACGCCTTCATCATGCAAAAGCTCGAAGCGGCCGGTATTCCGACCCAATTCGACAAGCTGCTGGGCGACAACGAGTGCCTGGTCAAGAAGCTCGACATGATCCCGGTTGAATGCGTCGTGCGTAACTACGCCGCCGGCAGCCTGGTCAAGCGCCTGGGCGTGGAAGAGGGCCTCAAGCTCAATCCCTACACCTTCGAACTGTTCCTGAAGGACGACGCCAAGGGCGACCCGTTCATCAACGAATCCCACGTCGTGGCATTCGGTTGGGGCACCGCTGAGCAACTGGCGCGCATGAAGGAGTTGTCCCTCAAGGTCAACGACGTGCTCAGCAAACTGTTCGACGACGCAGGCCTGCTGCTGGTGGACTTCAAGCTCGAATTCGGCGTGTTCCACGACGGTTCCATCGTCCTGGGCGACGAATTCAGCCCGGACGGCTGCCGCCTGTGGGACAAGGACACCAAGAAGAAGATGGACAAGGACCGCTTCCGCCAGGGCCTCGGTGACGTCATCGAAGCCTACGAAGAAGTCGCCAATCGTCTCGGCGTACCGCTTTAATCGACGCAAGCATCTGATAGCACGGAAAAAAATCGCTTCGGCGCTTTGCATCCACGAATCATGCTGTTATGATGCGCGCCGTTGGAGAGATGCCAGAGTGGCCGAATGGGACGGATTCGAAATCCGTTGTACCTTCACCGGTACCTAGGGTTCGAATCCCTATCTCTCCGCCATATCAGTACAAAAAGGCCCCGTTTTTACGGGGCCTTTTTGCATTCTGCGGTTTCTGTTCCTTCATTGATCCCCTCCTGAATTCCCCCGTGATCTAGTCCCCTAAGCGCCTTTCGCTTGGGTGCTGGTTTTTCATCTTTAAGCCAGGCGAACGCGCTGGGTTTTTTACACGTCCTGCCAACCCTGCTAACCAACCGAGTGACCTTCCTACGGCATCGCCGCTTGCGGTACTTGCGCGTTCCCTCGCCCGCGCATCCGTTCAATGTGCGCGCATTCAAAAAAATAGGTTGAATAGTCACACCAAATGTTATTTAAATAACAAAAATAATGACGCTGCGGTGCCTGCCACCCCGTGCACAAGGTAAAGATATCCATGAATAAGATCGCGGTCATCGGTAGCAATATGGTGGATTTGGTTACCTATATCGACCGAATGCCCCGCCAGGGCGAGACCCTAGAAGCCCCGGGCTTTGCCATGGGGTGTGGCGGCAAGGGTGCGAACCAGGCGGTGGCGGCGGCCAAGCTTGGCAGCGAGGTGTTGATGCTGACCAAGTTGGGCGATGACATGTTTGCCGATAACACCCTGGCCAATTTTCAGCGCCATGCCATCGACTCGCGTTACGTCACGCGGGTGCCAGGGGTGTCCAGCGGCGTGGCGCCGATCTTTGTGCAGCGCGATTCCCACAACAGCATTCTCATCGTCAAAGGCGCCAACGCGCATTTGAAGCCTGCCGATATCGACGCCGCACAAGCGGCTTTGCGCGAATGCAAGCTCATCGTCTTGCAGTTGGAAATCGACTTGGCGACCGTCTACTACGCCATTGAGTTTGCCAAGCGCCACGTTATTCCGGTGTTGCTCAACCCGGCCCCTGCGGTCGCAGGTTTGAGCCGAGAGCATCTGGCGCAGCTGGACTTTTTCATCCCTAACGAAAGCGAACTCTCGCTGATCACCGGCAAGCCGGTCGAGGGGCCTGAGAGTGCGTTGCTGGCCGCGCGGGAATTGGTCGTCCAGGGCATTCGCCATGTCATCGTCACCCTGGGTGAACAGGGCGCGCTGTATGTGGGCGAGGAGGGTGAGTTTCATGTGCCTGGCCGCAAGGTCGAGGCCCGGGATACCACCGGCGCGGGTGACGCCTTTATCGGTTGCTTTGCCCACTACTGGACCCAGCAGGGCGATATGCGTGCGGCCATGACTCGGGCTGTGGCGTATTCCGCCTGTTCGGTCACAGGCCTCGGTACCCAGAGTTCCTACCCGGATGCTGCCCGGTTCGCGGAGTTTTTGGACCCGCGCTGATTCCTCTATCACCGATGTTGGCGATCCCAGCATGGCTGGTGCGCCCTATATCCCACGGAGAATAACAATGACAAAAGTCCCGCTCCAACAGACCGCCGATGGTTTCTACCTCAACCGCACGCCTTGGTTCGCGTTTTTGCTGCTGTGCAGTATTTTTGCCCTGTGGGCGGCGGCGGCCAGCATGAATGACGTGCTGATCGCGCACTTCAAGAAAGCCTTTTTGCTCAGCGATTTTCAGACCGCCTTTGTGCAGTCGGCGTTTTACCTGGGCTACTTTTTCGTGGCGATTCCGGCGGCCATGGTGGTGCGTCGCTTCGGCTACAAAAGCACGATCCTGGTGGGCTTGATGCTTTACATGGCGGGCTGCGCGCTGTTCTTTCCTGCGGCCTCCACTGCCACCTACGGCATGTTCCTGATGGCGCTGTTTGTGATCGCGTGCGGGCTGTCGTTTCTCGAAACCGCCTGCAACACCTATTCGACGTTGATGGGACCACGGGAAACCGGCACCCGCCGTCTGAACATCTCGCAGACCTTCCACCCGTTCGGCGCCATGGCGGGGGTGTATGTCGGTAGCTTTGTGATGTTCAAGGACACCGACGCCACCCACGAACAGTTGACGCAAATGAGCGCCTCCGAGGCGGCCATCCAGCAGTTGGAAATGATCCAGTCGACCCTGCTGCCCTACAAATGGATGATCGCGGTGCTGGTGCTGATGTTCATCCTGATCGCCATTACCCGCTTCCCCGCATGCCGGGGCAACGCCAAGGCCGACGTGAAAAAGCCCAGTCTCGGCCAGAGCCTGGCGCGCTTATCGCGCAACCCGCGCTTTACCTTCGGCGTGCTGGCGCAGTTTCTGTATGTGGGGGCTCAAGTCGGGGTATGGAGCTTCACCATTCGCTTGGCGATGCAAATGGGCGGGATGAACGAGCGCAGCGCGTCATGGTTCCTGCTGACGACCTTTGCCGCCTATTTCGTCGGCAAGATGATCGCCAACCTGTTGATGCGCAAGCTGCACCCGGCCAAGGTCCTGGCGATCTATGGCGTGCTGACCATTGTCTTGCTTGCCTATACCATCCTGGTGCCGAATATCAGCGCAGTGTACGCGGCGGTCGCGGTGAGCATTTTCCTCGGGCCGTGCTGGCCGACCATTTATGGCCTGACGATTGAAGGGCTGGGTGAAGACACCAGCGTCGGTGGTTCACTGCTGGTGATGAGCATCGTCGGCGGCGGGGTGATCCCGGTGTTCCAAGGCCTGCTGTCAGATGCCACCCACGGCAATATGCAACTGGCCTACAGCGTGCCCCTGCTGTGTTTCGTGGTGATTGTGGCCTACGCCTATTCCTGCATGCGCCACAGTCGCGCCACACAGCCTAGGGCTGGCGCCGTGGTGGCCTCATGAAAACCTTCACCCTGGCCTTGTCTCCCGAGCAATTCAGCGGGGCAGAGAAAACCCTGCTGCAATCGGCTGATTTTCGCGTGCTGGCCTGGACCTACCCCAGTGGGGTCAAGGCCCTGGCGTTGGAAAATGCCCGTGGTCGCGTGGTGGCCTTGCCTTATCAGGGGCAGATGATTTGGTCCGCGACCTTTGACGGCTGCGAGTTGACCATGCGCAATATGTTCCGCCAGCCAAAGCCCAGCGCAACGGTAATTGGCACCTACGGATGCTTTATGTTTCACGCCGGGCTGTTGCGCAATGGCTGCCCGACCCCAAGCGACGACCACCCGCTGCACGGCGAAATGCCCTGCGCACCAATGGACGCAGCCTGGCTGGAAGTGGGCGAAGACGCTGCGGGCCTGTACCTGCGCCTGGGTGGCGATTACGAGTATGTGCAGGGGTTCGGCGACCACTATCGGGCCACACCCACGCTGACCCTGCGGGCCGGCTCGGGGGTATTTGATATCGGCATGGCGGTCACTAATCTCGCGGGTAAGGCCATGGAACTGATGTACATGGCCCACATGAACTACGCCTACATGCCTGGCGCGCGCTTTGTCGAGCCCCTGGCCGGCGCCCGGGTGCGCGTACGCAGCAGCGTGCCGGCCCACGTCAAGCCAACCCCCGAGTGGTCGGCCTACATGGCTGAGCTGAGCCGCGACCCTTCACGCCTGAGCAGCCTGGACAGCCCCGCGCTGCATGATCCGGAAATCGTCTGTTTCTTCGAAGAGGTTCCAGCCGATGCCGCAGGCAATGCGCATTTTCTGCTGGACCATCCCGAAGGGTCGGCGTTCTACACCCACTACCGGCCCGATCAGTTCTCCCATGCCACCCGCTGGGTCCTGCATAACGCTGACCAGGGCGTCGCCGCATTTGTCTTGCCTTCTACCTGCGAACCCGAGGGCTACCTGGCAGAAAAAACCAAAGGCAATGTGCGTTCATTGGCCGGCGGACAACAGGCATTGTTCAGCGTGAGCACCGGCTATTTGTCGGCTGAAGAACGGCGCCGCCTGCGGGATGAGCTAGGCGGCTGATGAGGTGCGGCAAGGGTGGTCACACCACCCATTGCGCGCCATATTGGGTGATCAGTTCACGGTACGCTTTGGGCAGCTTCTTGTCGGAGACCACCACATTGAACTGTTCGAGGGTGGCGAAATGCGCGGTGCGCACAACGTCGAACTTGCTGTGATCGGCCAGCAACAGGGTGTGTTGGGCCTGGCGCAAAACCTTCTGTTTGACCGCCACTTCATTGAAGTTGAAGCAGGTGACACCGAAGGTCTCGCTGATGCCTGCGGCCGAAATGAAGGCCCAGGTCAAACGCACGCTGTCGAGGATGCTGCTCTCGTCGGCATGGTCGAACACTTGGTTCTTGCGATGAAAGGTGCCGCCACACAGGACGATAGTGCAGTTGGGCTTCTGTTGCAGCTTGAGCAGCACGTTCAGCGAATTGCAGACCGCCGTGAACTCCAGCTCATCGGGAATGAAATCAATCACAAAAGGCACAGTGGTGCCGCAGTCGAAGAACACCGTGTCGCCACTTTTGACAAACGCGGCCGCGAGCTTGCCGATACGGCGTTTCTCTTCCACATGCCGAGTGCCTTGCTCCGTAACCTTGTAGTCAGGCGCGTCCGCCGGGTCGAAGGTGAGGGTGATATGCCCGCCGAGCAGGTGGAACTTGTCCGGGTGACGGTTCAAGTCCCGGCGCAGGGTCATTTCCGAGACTTCCAGTAATGCGGCCATTTCCCGCAGGTGGATCGCCTTTTGGTCCTGCAGGGCTTGTTGGATCAGTTTGATGCGTTCTGATTGTTTGCTTTCCACAGGCATTCCGGTCGGCTGGTTATGTTGTAATTACATCATTTATTGGTATTATAGTCACATCTTTTGGGCGTGCTTTCTCACAGCTGCGCCCATCGTGCTCCTTCACCAGGAACGGATTTCATGACCTCAATCACACCCGCAGCACTTGCACAGTTTATCGACCACACGTTGCTGGCGCCCGACGCAACGCGGCAACAGATCGCAGCGTTATGCAAAGAAGCGCAGGAATACGGGTTCTATTCCGTCTGCGTGAACTCGGGCCAGGTGCCTTATGCCGCGCAATTGCTCAGTGGGCAAAAGGTCAAGGTCTGCGCGGTGGTCGGGTTCCCGCTGGGCGCCGGGCTGAGCGAGAGTAAAGCCTTCGAAGCCCAACAGGCAATTGCAGTGGGTGCGGGCGAGATCGACATGGTGCTCAATATTGGCGCGTTGCGCGAGGGCCTGTTGGATACGGTGCGTGACGACATCGCCAGGGTGCATCAAGCGTGCGGTTCGGTGCCGCTGAAAGTGATCCTCGAAACCTGCCTGTTGGACGAGGAACAAAAGATCCGCGCCTGCGAAATTTGCCGTGAACTGGGGGTGGCCTTCGTCAAGACCTCGACCGGCTTTAGCCATCATGGCGCCACCGCCGGAGATATTGCCCTGATGCGCCGTATCGTCGGCCCGCAGATGGGGGTCAAGGCGTCGGGCGGGGTGCGCGATTACGCGACCGCAGTGGCCATGATCGAAGCCGGTGCCACCCGCCTGGGCACCAGCTCGGGGGTGAGCATTGTCAGTGGCAAGCCTGCGGAAGCGGCGGGTTACTGATTTCGCCAGCGCACACGAGGTCTGGCAATGTTTGAAAAAAGGAGCTTCGGCTGCTTTTTCGGCGGCACAGTTCACGCCGATTGCGGTGCCGTAATCCAGGGCCTGGGCCAGCCCCAGTCCCGCACGGCCAAGTCGGGGTTAAACCTGATTCTGTGCTCGGGTGCAATTCCCTGGTTGATAACCCAGGCAAATGATGCACTGCCCTGAAACTGAAAAAGCCTGCTGGGCGCAATGCTCAGCAGGCTTTTTAGTGAGTGCGGTTGGATCAGGCAGGCTGAGCCACCAAGCTGTTACTCACCTTACGGCCCAGCACCAGCACTGTCACAAACCCGGCGCCCACCAACGCCGTGGCCAAGCTCAGCAGCACCGCGCTACCCATCTGATCGACGATGCGTCCGCCAAAGAATGAACCCAAGGCAATGATCACCTGGAACAGGGCAACGAACAGCGGCATGCCGCGCTCCACATCCTTGGGCGCTACCACGAACATCCAGATGCTGGCGCAGGCCGGGAAGGCGCCGAAGGCGAAGCCCCATAGGCCGATCAGCATCGCTGCGCCGGTCATGCCGGTGGCGAAGTAGGGGAACAGCGCGGTGCTGGTGCCGATCATCAGGGCGACCAGCAACAGGGTGTGGCGTACGCTTCGGTTGGCGGCGAAACCGGCAAAGATATTACCGAACACCCCGGCCACGCCAAAGAGCAGCAACAGTGAGCCAATCGTCGGGCCATCGAAGCCGGAGCTGTATTTGAAGAACGGCGCGACATAGGTGTACGCGGCAAAGTGCGCCAGGCCGATCAGCAACACGGCGATCAACCCGACCCGCGCTTGCGGGTTGATAAACAAGGCGGGCAGGTCGCTGACGCGAATCGCCTTTTCCGGATCAAGGCGGGGAAGCAGGAAGATCTGCGCCAGCAGCACCGGTACGCCCACCAGCGCGGTGACCAGGAACGTCATGCGCCAGCCCATCAGGCCACTGAGCCAGGTGCCGACGGGCACGCCCAGTACGGTGGCCAGGGTCACCCCCATCATGATGATCGAGGTGGCCTTGGCTACGTCGACGCCCTTGGGGGCCAGGCGGCCGCTGAGGGCGATGGCTGTCGCCCAGAAACCACCGATGCTGATGCCCAGCAGTACGCGGCCAAACAGCAGCAGGCTGAAGTCGCTGGCGAAGGCCACGACCGAGTTGGCGATGATCATGATCAGCGTCAGGCCGATCAGCAGGTAGCGACGGTCCATGGCGCCAATGCTGACGGACAGCAGGGGGGCGGCGAGGGCCGCCATGATGCCGGGCAGGGTCACCATCAGGCCGGCGTGGCCAGCGCTGATACCCAGGTCGCTGGCGACGTCATTGAGTACGCCCACAGGGAGAAACTCACTGGTCACCAGGGCGAAAGCACCCACGGCAACCGAGAGGATCGCCAACCACTGCTGTTTGACACTCTGTTGATTATGTTCGGGAAGGCCGCTAGGGGCCTGGCTGGCACTTGGCATGGAGTTGGGTTCCAGGATGAACGTCGCCTGAAGCCAGGCGAAGGGAAGGGAATTTGGAGCCGATTATAGGAACCGATACTGAAAATCGGGCAGGCGCTCGGTTCGATAGTAATCATCAGTGCAATCGATGCAACGCTCTAGACCGCACTACCTGACCCGGTGATCTTTCACACGAACTGCGCAAACGTTGCCTACAGGCCGTGCATTGCTGGTCCGCCGGCAACTTATTACTTTGTGGTAGCGCTCAAGATCGGGCGCCTCCCACCGCAAAGGAATTGCGTCATGAGCAAGAATACGAAGAAAACCTCCGTCAAGGTCGCGACATTGGCGGCGGAAACCCTCAACAGCCCAGCGTCTTCTGCCATCGCTAAAAGCCTCGCTGCTTCAGCGTTGGCGCAGAAAGGCACTGACAAACAGACAAGCGCCGAGATGGAGGAAATAGCAGGCAAGGTGCTGGGCAGTGATAAATACAGCGAAGACACCAAAGCGCTGGCCGCGTCGGTCCTTTCCCAAGCCAATAAAGAGCGAGGACACTGAGTTAAAGCGCCGCCAATAAATAGAAAGGCCTTGTGGCGAATCAAGCTACAGGGCTTTTTCGTGTCCAGGCGTGGGGTTTGCCATGGCGGGTGTGCATAAATTATTCGCGCCTACCGAATAATCTCCGGGACTGCGGTGTTCACCTCACAGACCACCCAGGAAACGCCCATGAACCACGCTGCCGACCGCTACGACCGCCTGACCCGCACCTTCCACTGGCTCACCGCTGCCGTGGTGATCTTCATGTTTGCCAGTGCGCATATCTGGGAAAACCTGGAGAAGGGCACGCCGCTGCGCAAGGGCCTGCAATCGGTGCATATTTCCCTTGGCATAGCCATGGCATTGTTGATCGTCGTACGGATTGTGTGGCGTGTGTTCGGCGGCAATCGCCCGAAGGCCGACAGTCACCCAGCGCTTAACCTGCTGGCGAAAATGGCGCATGGTTGTCTGTACCTGTTGTTGCTGGTGCAGATTGCGTTGGGCTTCCTGTTTCGCTGGGCTCAAGGTGAACCCTTTAACTTTTTCGGGCTGTTCCCTGTTCCTGCGCCCTTTGTGATCGATCACGACGGGCGGGGCACCCTTGGCGGCCTGCATAACACTGTGGCCTGGGCGATTATCCTGCTGGCAGGCCTGCATGCGATGGCTGCGCTCTGGCATCACTTTGTCATGGGCGACAGCACGTTGCGCCGAATGCTGCCGGGTTCACGCAATGTGTTTCAAAAGTGATGTTTCCTACCTATCGCTACGGAGCATGACAATCATGAGTCACCGCCACGAACACCCCGTCTCTTACCGTGCTGCGCGGTTCTTCGGCGCGTGCCTGGCTGCCGCGTTACTTGCCGGTCAAGCCCACGCATCCGGTGATGAGTCAGCACCGCCCAAGCCCAACTGCCCCAAAGGCCAGGTTTGGGACACCAAGACCGGAAAATGCGTGCTGCAAACCAGCAAAGCCACTTCGGACGCCGACCGTACCGACTACGCCTATCGCTTGGCCAAGGACGGGCGCTACGACGAGGCCCTAACCCTGCTCGACACCCTGCAAAACCCGAACACCGCCAAGGCCCTCAATTATCGCGGTTACGCCACGCGCAAACTGGGGCGCACCGATGAAGGCATCGGTTATTACCTGAAATCGGTCGCGCTCGACCCCAACTACGCCCAGGTTCGCGAGTACTTGGGGGAGGCCTACGTGATCAAGGGCCGAGTCGATTTGGCACAAGAGCAATTGCTGAAGATCAAGGCCTTGTGCAGCACGACCTGCGAAGAGTACGAAGACTTGGCCGAAGCCATCGCCGCCGCCCCGCAGGCTTGAAACCGATGCGTGAGCCAGCAGGGGGCAGCCATCGACAGAGAGGCTGAGTTTCGTCGCGAGTTGGGCCTGCTGTTGCCGCGTCTATGGCGATATGGGTGGGTGTTGTCGCGACAAAAGCACGTGGCCGAAGATCTGGTGCAGGCCACCTGCGTGCGAGCGCTGGAGCGTGCCAGTCAGTTCGCTGACGGCACACGGTTGGACCGTTGGCTGCTGGCTATCATGCATTCGATCTGGCTCAACGAACTGCGTTCACAGCGGGTTCGCCAAGGGCAGGGCTTTGTGGAGGCAGAGCAGGCGTTGTCGTTCGATGGCGAAAGCCAGGCCCAGGATCAGGTGCTGGCCGCGCAGGTGATCAAACGCGTCAACGGGTTGCCTGAAGCGCAGCGGGAAACGGTTTTTCTGGCCTATGTCGAAGGGCTTTCTTACAAGGAAATTGCCGATGTCCTGCATATTCCGGTGGGTACGGTCATGAGCCGGCTCGCGGCTGCGCGCGCCAGGCTTGCCGAGGCGGCACCTGCAAAAGCCCAGGCCGAAAAATCCAGCGGAGAACGGCGATGACCCACACACACCTACCCTCCGATGAGCTGTTGGTGGCTTATCTGGATGATGAGCTGGACGCTGATCAACGCCGGTTGATCGCCGACCAGGTCCGCACTCAGCCTGCGGTCGCTGCGCGCCTGGAGGCATTGCAGTGCGCGGATATGCCGTACAAGGCCGCGTTCGACAGCCTACTGGACCAAGCGCCAACCGAGCGTCTGCAGGCGATGCTCAACACCTTGCCACCGGCAGAAATCCCAGCCCTGAGTCGGCGCCGTTTCCTTGCGATTGCCGCAAGCTTCGGGGTAGCCGGCATAGCCGCCGACCGTCTGTTCATGGCCTGGCCCCGCGCAGAGTCTGACCAGGGTTGGCGCGCTTCGGTCGCACAATACATGGCGTTGTATACACCGCAGACCCTGGAAAATCTCAGTGCCGATCCGGCCACCTACCTCGCGCAACTGAGTTCGGTGGGCGCGCAATTGGGCTTGCCGTTGTCTCCTGGGGTCGTTGACCTGCCCGGTGCGCAATTCCGGCGTGCACAGATCCTTGATTATGACGGTGTGCTGATTGGCCAATTGACCTATCTGGACCCGCGCTACGGTCCATTGGCGTTGTGTATCACCGCCAGCAAGAGAGGCCCGGCGACCCTGGCGACGGAGCAGCGACGCGGCATGAATGTCGTGTATTGGTCCAGCGTCTCCCATGGTTTCATGCTGATCGGCAGGAACCCGATCGAAGACCTGCAAATCATGGCGCACAGGGTAGAGGAAACCTTACTCGGCTAACCGTCCTCTGAGGCTGTCGATAAACATGCCTTCCGCCCGACTCATCTTCTGTTCCCGATTCCACAGCAGATGAATATCCACGTCCGCAATCCCCTCATCTGGCGGCAGGCGCCACAGCAGGCCGTTCTTCACGTCTTCCGCCACCACATGGATCGGCAAACAGCCCAGGCCAAATCCGGCAATCACCAGGCGCCGCACTTCCTCCAGGCTTGAGGACGATGCAACGATCCGCCCACTGAACCCTTGTTGATCGCGGAAAATCGTCAAGGGCGACAGCATCCCGCCAATCTGGTCGCTGGTGAAACTCACGAAGTTCTCCGACTGCAGATCCCCCTCCGCCAAGCCGGTGCGCCCGAACAGTGGATGGTGCCGCCCGCAAAAAAACGCGTAGCGCTGACGCAAAAACAGGTGCTGCTCCAGGCGCGGCTGTGGTCGGCGGTTGAGGCTTAAACCCAGGGTCGCGGTTTTCTCCAGGAGGGCGGCGACGATGTCCGAGCTGCGCATCACCTCGACCTCCAGGTCTACCCGTGGATGCTCGCGGTGAAAGCCTGCCAGGAAGTCATCGAAGGTGTCCGAGTTGATCCGGCTGATCATCAGCAAACGCACCTTGCCGATCACTTCATCACCCGGTTTTTGCAGGGCATTGCTCATCTGCGACACCTGGCCGTACATCTCGCCGGCAATCGCAAAGATCTGCTCGCCGGCTTCAGTGAGTACAAAGCGTGGACCACGGCGGACGATGAGCTGGCAGTCGAGTTGTTCTTCCAGGCGCTTGAGGGCTTGGCTGATCGCTGGCTGGGTAAGGTGCAGGCGGGCGGCCGCGCGGCTGATGCTCAGTTCCTGGCCGATCACGCGAAAGGTGCGCAGCAGGTTCCAGTCCAGGCGGTCGTTGAGCAACGGGTGGATATCGCGACGGGTTTCGGACATGGCGCAGCTCAATAATAAGCAGGATTTATAATTCGAATAATAAATAGAAAATTGACTAATCATAGCCCCGGGACGAAAAATCACCCTCGACAAGCGCCATCAGAGCGCATGCGTTCGACCTTTCTCCTGCCAAAAAAATAAACAAAGGAGCCAGCCCCATGAAGCCTTCCGCTTCGCCCCAGCCTCGCCGTGCTGCGGCCGCCGCTTTTATCGGCACCATGATCGAGTGGTACGACTTTTACATCTACGCCACCGCCGCCGCGCTGGTGTTTGGCCAACTGTTTTTCCCCTCCGAAGACAAACTGTTCAGCACCATGGCCGCGTTCGGCACCTTTGCCGTGGGCTTCTTCGCCCGGCCATTGGGCGGCATTGTGTTCGGGCATATCGGCGATCGGATCGGGCGCAAGAAATCCTTGGTGATTACCCTGGTGATGATGGGGGTGGTCACTGTCTGCATTGGTCTGCTACCGACCTACGCCCAGATCGGTGCCGCCGCGCCGGTGCTGCTGATCCTGTTGCGCGTGGTGCAGGGCATTGCCGTCGGCGGCGAGTGGGGCGGGGCGGTGTTGATGGCCGGTGAGCATGCACCGAAAGGTCGGCGTAACTTCTTTGCCTCCTTCGCGCAGTTGGGCAGCCCGGCGGGGTTGATCCTGTCGCTGCTTGCCTTCAGTGCGGTCACCCGCCTGCCGGAAGAAGATTTGCTTAGTTGGGGCTGGCGCGTGCCGTTCCTCGCCAGTGCCTTGCTGTTGGTGGTCGGCCTGGCGATTCGCCTGGGCGTGAATGAGTCGCCTGAGTTTCTCGAAGACAAAGCCCTGGCGGAAAAAGCGCGGGCGATCAAGCAAGACCAGGCCCCAGTGATCGAGGTGCTGAAAACCGCCTGGCGGCCGTTGCTGCTGTGCATCGGCGCAAATACCTTGGGCATCGCCGGCGTGTATTTCACCAATACCTTCATGATTGCCTACAGCACTCAGCAATTGGGCCTGCCGCGCTCGCTGATTCTGGAATGCCTGTTCTTCGTTGCCATTATTCAGTTCTGCGTCCAGCCCCTGGCCGCCTGGGTGGCAGAGAAGGTCGGTGCCACGCGCTTCCTGTGCGCGATGACGGTGCTGGCCATGGCCTCGCCTTACCCGATGTTCGTGCTGGTCAGCAGTGGCCAGGCCCCCTTGATCATCCTCGGCATTGCCCTGGCAGTGGTGTGCATGGCGTCGTTTTACGCGGTGATTGCCGGCTTCGTCAGCGGCCTGTTTGAAACCCGTGTGCGCTACACCGCGATCTCCCTGGCGTACCAGGTATGCGGCGCGCTGGCCGGTGGCCTCACGCCGTTGATCGGCACCTGGCTGGCCCATGAATACCAAGGCCAATGGTGGCCGATGGCAGTGTTTTACAGCCTGATCGCGGCGGTCTCGCTGGTGTGCGTACTGGCGTTGTCGCGCCGCCACGCCACCGCTCACCGTCTTGAGATGGCCCATAGCGTTTGATGGAGAGTCTGCAATGTTGAAGATCAACGGCGAGCGCCTGTGGGCCAGCCTGATGGCCATGGCCGAAATTGGCGCCACGGCACGCGGTGGCAGTTGCCGCCTGGCCTTGAGTGCCGAAGACAAAGCCGGTCGTGAACTGTTCAGCCACTGGTGCACAACCGCTGGGTTGACCCTGAGCGTCGACGCCATCGGCAATCTGTTCGCCCGGCGTGCCGGAACGGATAAAGACGCGGCGCCGGTGATGATCGGCAGCCACCTCGACACGCAGCCCGAGGGCGGGCGCTTCGATGGTGTCTACGGGGTGCTGGCTGGCCTGGAGGTGATCCGCAGCCTCGACGACCAAGGTATCCAGACCTGCAAACCCCTGGAGATTGCCGTGTGGACCAACGAAGAGGGCGCCCGTTTCACCCCGGCCATGCTGGGCTCCGCGGTGTTCACCGGCACCCTGGCGCTGGACAAGGCCCTGGCCACTGTCGATGCCGCTGGCGTCAGTGTGGCCGAGGCATTGCGCGTGACGGGCTACAACGGTTCACGCCCATTGGGGGGTGCGGTGGATGCGTATTTCGAAGCGCACATCGAGCAAGGTCCGATCCTTGAAGACAATGCCAAGAGCATCGGCGTGGTCACCGGTGGCCAGGCAATTCGCTGGCTGGATGTACGCGTCGAAGGCATGGCGGCCCACGCCGGCACAACGCCGATGCCGCTGCGTAAAGATGCGTTGTATGGCGCCGCGCAAATGATCCAGGCGCTGGAAACGCTGGCAGCGGACTTTGCCCCGGAAGGCCTGACCACCGTCGGCGAATTGAGCATCGCCAAATCGTCGCGCAACACCATTCCAGGGTTGCTGAGTTTCACCGTCGACCTGCGTCATCATCGCGACAGTGAGATCGACGCCATGGAGCGCCAGGTGCGCCAACAGGTGCAGGCCATCGCCGAGCAACGCGGCCTGACCGTGACGGTGACCCCGCACTGGATCAGTCCGGCTACGCCCTTCGACGCCGAGTGCGTCGCCTGCGTGCAAACCTCGGTGGACACCCTGGGCTACAGCCAGCAGCGCATCGTCAGTGGCGCCGGCCATGATGCCATCCACCTGGCGCGTTACTGCCCGACCGCGATGATCTTCATCCCGTGCGTCGGCGGCCTTAGTCACAATGAAGCCGAAGATGTA
Organism: Pseudomonas sp. AC112; assembly: GCF_979253545.1. Taxonomy (NCBI): domain Bacteria; kingdom Pseudomonadati; phylum Pseudomonadota; class Gammaproteobacteria; order Pseudomonadales; family Pseudomonadaceae; genus Pseudomonas; species Pseudomonas sp. AC112. The sequence continues at coordinate 605,261 of NZ_CEEDCM010000001.1, read as the reverse complement.
CTGCCCGAGGATGTGCGCCAGGGCACCGACGTATTGCTCAACGCCGTATTGAAACGCGCCGGCCAGGCTCAGTAAGGAGACTTTTTGATGCGAACGTTTTTCCACCCCGAACAACTTCTGCACCATCCGCGCAGCTACTACTCCCGTGGCCAGATGCGCACGCCACAGGAAGTCCCCGAGCGCGCCCGCAACCTGCTGCTGGCCGCGCAAACCCTGGGCTTCGATATCCAGCAACCCCAGGACCATGGTCTCGACCCACTGCTGGCCGTGCATGGCGCGCCTTACCTGGCTTTCCTCCAGGAGGCCTACCAACGCTGGAAGGAAGTCCCCGAAGACTGGGGCGACGAAGTCATGTCCAACATCTTCGTGCGCGAGCCCAACGCCCTGCGCGGCATACTCGCCCAGGCTGCGCGGTACCTGGCGGACGGCAGTTGCCCCATCGGAGAACTCACCTGGCGCTCGGCCTACTGGTCAGCCCAGAGCGCCGTCGCGGCCGCCAAGGACATCCTCGAGGGTGCCCCGGCCGCTTATGCGCTGTGTCGTCCACCCGGCCATCACGCCCGCTTTGATGCAGCGGGAGGTTTCTGCTACATCAACAACGCAGCAGTGGCCGCCCAGGCCTTGCGCGAAGGCTACCAGCGCGTTGCCGTGCTCGACACCGACATGCACCACGGCCAGGGCATCCAGGAAATTTTCTATGACCGCGATGATGTGCTGTATGTGTCGATCCACGGTGACCCCACCAACTTCTATCCGGGTGTCGCCGGCTTTGCCGAAGAACGCGGCAGCGCGGCGGGTGAAGGCTTCAACCTCAACCTGCCCATGCCCCACGGTGCCAGCGAGGCGGTGTTCTTCGAAAAGCTGCAACTGGCCCTGGCGGCGGTGAAGGACTTTTCGGCGGACGTACTGGTGCTGTCGCTGGGGTTTGATATCTACGAACTGGACCCACAGAGTAAAGTCGCGGTCACCCGCGAAGGGTTTGCGCGGTTGGGCGAAAGCATTCGCGGGCTGGGACTGCCCTGTGTGGTCGTGCAGGAGGGCGGGTACCACCTGGAGACGCTGGACAGTAATGCGCGGGCGTTTTTCAGTGGGCCGCAGGCCTGGGTGTAGCCAGAAACGCAAAGCCTGCCGAACTCAGCGTTCTGCAGGCTTTGGTGGGTGAGGTGACAGAATCTGCTGGCTTGCTGTTCAGGCAGGCTTCACCGGTCTGATCAGACTCTGGGCCGGGATTCCAAACATCTCATGCAGTTTCCAGATCATGGGCAGGGTCAGTGCTCGTTTTCCATTCAGCACTTCATAAACCCGATTCTGACGGCCTATGGCGGGGACCAGGTCGGAGGCTGAAAGGCCTGACTGTTCCATCCGGAAACGGATAGCGTCGACTGGGTTGGGCAGGTCAACCGGAAAATGCTTCGCCTCGTACGCCTCGATCAACGTGATCATTACATCAAAATAATCACCTTCCGGCGTGCCGGGCTCAGGTTCATTGTCGAATAGCGCTGAGACAGATTTAAGCGCGTCCTTGTAGTCCTGTTCGGTGTGAATAGGTCGAATGTTCATGGGTTACTCCGCTTCAACGGTATCAGCGTCAATCATGTCGTATTGCTTATGCGTGCCGATGAATTTGATATACAGCGCGCCGTAGCGGTAGGCCACGGCGGCGACGAGCCGGTAGTCATGACCCTTGATATTGAAGACGACTCTTCGACTCTTGAGAACGCTGGCATGGCGAAATTGTTCTTTGATGGCTGCTGGTGTTGACCAGTTGGCGTTCTTTGCCTCGTCAATCCAAGCCAGCAGTGGCTGTTCCGCGTCCGGGTATTTTTGCCAGAACGCTTTGACTTGGCTGATCGCAATAATTCTCATGGGCTGATCCTAGTCCCGTGGTGGGACTTATGCAAGCGGGTGGTATCGATATCGATTGTTTCCAACTGCGGCGGTGCTATGAACGAAATTTTCCGCATAGGAAATTCCCCTCGTAACCATGTACGAGGGGGCCCAGGAACATGAGAGGACCACAGGCGTAAAGTGGGGAGGGGGAGGGGCGTGTGCTACAGACAGGGAGCTTCAGGGGTATAGGTATTCCGATCCAAAGGGTCATGCCGCACCAGGTTCTTGCGGGTGGGTTTTGATGGTTTGCGACGTAATGGTTGTTGCCTGGAACTGATAACTGCGCGCCGAGGCAACCGGTCAGGCAAGAAATTGATAGCGCAGCTAGTATGGCTTTTTCCATGTATGACCTCTATGAAAGCAATGCTTCGAGGCTCTCAGTATTGTCGTCAGGAAAAGTTATGCCCGCCGATGGCCTAACTAACTGACTGATTTTTATGACTTCTCGTTTCCCGGTCCGTACAAGGCACTGGCGCGGCTCAAGTTGGCGCGTGCTTCACGGTGATGCCGTGTGTTTATCGGGTACCAGTTCCAACACTCGGTTTCTCCCGCCTTCGGCCAGCAAGTAAGTCCCCTGGCCCGTCGGCACGATCGACTGTGGTGCTTTCAGGAATGACAGAATCGTCCGCTGGCGCCCTTGCTTATCAATCAGCAACAACCGCGCCCGATGGGTGGCGTCTTCATTGACCCACAGCCCGCGCTCGTCGCACATCAAAAAGCTCGGCTGGTTGAGGTGGCTCAGCACCACCGGGTCGCTGCCGTCTGCGCTGAGTTCACGCACGACACCTTTGTTCTTTTCGTTGTAGAGCATCCGCCCGTCAGTACAGCGAACGATGGATTCGCCTTCCTCCACCTGGTCGCGCAACACGCTCAAGGTCTGGTCGCTCCAGCGATAGCGCAGCAATCGCCCGAAGGGCTTGCGGTCTTCGATGGCATACAAGTAATCGCCGTCATCCCACAGGCCCTGCACACTCTCACCTTGGAAGAGTTCGGTGACGACGCCGTCCTTGAAGAAGCTCACGGGCAGGGCGGCGGACTCCTGGCTGAAGACCCAGCCGCCACGGGTGGCAAACAGACCGTCGGGCTTGGACAGGCTGGCCACCACCACGTCGCGGGTGCCGTCCGGGTGGATGCGCACGATGCTGCCCTTGGCCTTGTCGAGTTCCTGGCTGACCACCAGCGAGCCGTCCGCCATGGGCAGCAGCGAGGCGGCTTTCTGGACATCGCGATGCACCACCTGCACAGTCCAACCGTCGGCGGCACGGACGGGGTAGTAACTTTGCCAGGCAAAAAAGCCCAGGGTCGCGACGCATAGCAGGCCTGCTGCGCGCAGGCCAAATCGCAGTGCCGGGTGTTTTTTGGAAGAGAGGGTCATCGATGATTGCCAGTAGCCGGGGAAAAAACGCCGACCACCCTACCAAGCTTGCCGAAGAACTTCACGTGTGGGAAACCCGCTGTCCCCTTTATCAGTGCCTAGCCCTGGGTCTCCAGACCTTGCCTGAGTTTTTCCAGCAACTCATCGATGTGAAACGGCTTGGTGATCAAGTCCATGCCCTCACCCAGGAAGTTCTGTCGGTTCGCCGCGTTCTCGGCGTAGCCGGTCATGAACAGAATGGGCAGGTTGGGGCGCAGGGCGCGTGCATGGTCGGCCAGCTCGCGGCCAGTCATGTACGGCAGGCCGACATCGGTGAGCAGCAGGTTGATGCTCGGGTCGGCCTGCAGGACGGCCAGTGCTTCGTCACCGTCCGCTGCCAGGCTGCAGCGGTAACCTGCATCGACCAGCACCTCAGCCACGAAGCTGCGCACCGAGGGCATGTCTTCGACGATCAGAATGTGTTCACCCTTGCTGTTACCCGGCACTGCCAATGTCTTGGTGGTCGCGGCGGCGGGGCCAGCGGCGGCGGGGAGCATGATGGTCACCTCGGTGCCCTGGCGGGTGACGCTGCGGATCTGCGCATCACCGCCGGACTGGCGGGCAAACCCGTAGATGGTCGACAGGCCCAGGCCGGTGCCCTGGCCCACTGGTTTGGTGGTGAAGAACGGGTCGAACACCTTGTCGATCACGCTGTGCTCGATGCCCACGCCGTTATCCCTGACCGACAGGGCGATGTAGGGGCCGTTTTCCAGCTTGAGGTTGCCGTTGGAAAACGCCTGGTAGGTCGTGACCCACACAATGCCACCCTGGGGCAGGGCGTCCCGCGCGTTGATCACCAGGTTCAGCACCGCGCTTTCCAGTTGGATCGGGTCCACCATCGCCACGGCGGGGTTGTTGGTCAGCTCCAGTTTCAAGGCGATGTGTTCACCGATGGTGCGCACCAGCAACTCTTCCAGGGAGCGAATATGCGCATTGATATCGATTGGCCGGGTGTCCAGCGGCTGCTGGCGGGCGAAGGCGAGCAAACGGTTGGTGAGGCCGGCGGCACTCAGGGCTGAACTGAGTGCTGCGTCGGCGTAACCCAGGACCTTGTCGGTACGGTTGCTTACGATGCGCTTCTTGATCAGTTCCAGGCTGGTGATGATCCCGGTCAGCAGGTTGTTGAAGTCATGGGCGATACCGCCGGTCAGTTTACCCAGGGCATCCATTTTCTGGGCCTGGAGCAGTTGCGCTTCGGTACGTGCCAACTGGCTGGCGGCATTGGCCAGCTCGGCCTGTTGGTGGCGTTCGCGGTGGCGATGTTCGGTGACATCTTCGACAAACACCAGGCTCAGTTCGGCACGGCGATAGGGTGAAATCTGCCATTCGGTCTCGCGCAGTTGGCCATCGACCTTCATCTGCAGCGTGCCCTTCCAGCGTTCACCGGCTGTCAGGCGCAGGCACAGTTCGTGGATGACCGCGTGCTGGCCGTCTGCGAAGCATTCGAGCAGGGCATCCGGGTTGAGGTTGTCGTGGATCAGTTGGGCGAACGCGTGGTTGCATTCGTGCACTTTGAGCTGTGCATCCATCACCGCGATCGGCGCGCTGATATTGAAGAAGATCTCTCGAAAGCGCGCCTCGCTTTCACGCAGGGCGTATTCGGTGTCGCGCACACGCAGCAAGGTGCGCAGGGTCGCCAGCAAGACGTCAGGGTCGACCGGATGGATCAGGTAGGCGTCGGCACCGGCGTTGAGGCCGGTGATGATGTCACCGGTCTCGATCGACGCGGCCGACACGTGCACCACCGGCAGCAACGCCGTGGCCGGATCGCTGCGCAAGCGCCGCACGATATCGAAGCCGCTCATGTCCGGTAGGTTGACGTCGAGGATCAGTGCATCAATCTTTTCCTTCGCGATCAGGTCCAGTCCGTCCTGGCCCGTGCCGGCTTCGAGCACCGCGTAATCATGGCGCTCCAGGCGCCGACGCAGGGCGTAGCGCGTGGCGGCGTTGTCGTCCACGATCAAGAGTTGAATGTCACGTTTCATTGACGTTCTCGCTGGCGATGGACAGGGGAATGATCACAAAGAACAGCGAGCCCACGCCGGGTGTGCTTTCCACGCCCACGCGACCGCCCAGCAGCTCGGCGAAACGCTTGCACAGGGACAGACCGAGGCCGGTGCCGCGCAGGCGTTTTTGCAACGGTGAATCGATCTGGGAAAAATCTTCGAACAGGTTGTTATGCAGCTCGCCCGGTATGCCCAGGCCTGTGTCCTGTACGGCAAAGCGGATTTCGTGGTCACTCTCCATGCGCGCCGACACGCGCACTTCGCCCTGCACCGTGAACTTCAAGGCATTGGAGATAAAGTTGCGCAGGATCTGCGCCAGCTTCTTGTCATCGGTATAGAGCTTGGGCAGGCCGGATGGCTCTTCGAAGATCAGGTCGACGGACGATGCATCCACAATCGGCCGGAACATCCCGCGCAGTGCCGAGAACAGGTCGAACATATCGAACCAGGCCGGGGAGATGGTGATACGCCCGGCTTCGATCTTCGCCAGGTCCAGCAGGTCGTCGACCATCTCGCGCAGTTCGCGGGCCGAGCTGCGGATGAAACCGACCTGGGTGTGCTGTTCCGGGCTCAACGGGCCATCCAGCTCATCGGCCAGCAGGCTGGTGATGCTCAGGATCGAGCCCAGCGGCGTGCGGAACTCATGGCTCATATAGGACAGGAAGCGGCTTTTCAGGTCCGACGCCTGGCGCAACTGATCGGCCTGCATATCCAGCTCGGCGTACAGCGCCAACACGCCCTGGTTGGTTTCGTCCAATTCGGCGCGCAGATTATCCGCTTCCTGGCGAAGGTGTTGGATTTCAGCGGTAAGCGAGGCGGTGGTGTCAGCCATCAATGGCCTCCAGGGCAATCACGAAGACGGTGACGTCATCCCGGCCGCGACAAAAATCGCGGTGCAGGATGGCGGCAATGAGGGCCGGATGGCGATGAACAAGCCCCGGATAGTCCGACAGGTTCCAGCGTGATTTCAGGCCGTCGCTGTACAGGATCAACAACTGGCCGGCCACTTGAGCGTAGTCGAAGGGCTGTGCCTTGCGAAACTGCACCCCGACGATCCCCGGATGGGACGCCAGGCCGCGCGACTTGCCCGGCCCGATCAGGCTGGCGCCGATATTGCCGACGCCGGTGAACCGCAGGTTGTCGGCATGGGCATCGTACTGGGCCACGGCCATGGCGCCACCTCGGGTGCCGTTCATGCCGATGTGCATGTCGTTCATCAACACCGTCGAATCCGCAAAGGCATACCGTGCGAACACGTCTTCCCCGGCCCTGGCCGCGCGCTCTGCATGCTCGCCATGGCCAAGGCCGTCGGCCATCATCACGCTGAAGCGGCCGGGTTCGATTGCCAAGTGCCAGGCATCGCCGCAGTGTGGATCATCGTGCAGCGAATGCTGGCTGACCCCGTAGCGAATGTCTTTCGGCGTCGACCCGCGTGGGTACAGCCTGGCCAGGATCGCCGTGCCACGCTGATCGGCGTGCGCATCGAACACTTGGGCCAGGCGTGATATAGCGCCCAGGCCGATACCCTGGGTGCCGCCGGTGGAAAAACCGTCCACCAGGCAACTGTCCAGATCAAAGCCTTGCCCACGGTCCATGGCAATCAGTTCGACGCCTCCGTTTCCCGTGGCGCGCAGGTGCAATGCACCATGGTCGGCGTGCTTGAGGACATTGCTGGCCAATTCAGTCGCCACCAAGGCCACGCGGCCGGCATCGGTCTCGTCGAAACCCAATTGCTCGGCGAGACGCTGCGCCACGCGCCGGGCATGGCCGATCTGGCTGGAATCCTCAATCAACAACACGGTGGTGAGGGCGCTGGGAATGTTCAGGCCCATCGGGTGATCGTCACGCGGGTACCCTTGCCTGGCTCGGTGTCCAGTTCAAATTCATCCACCAGACGCTTGGCCCCGGTGAGCCCCAGGCCGAGCCCGCTGCCGGATGTCCAGCCGTCGGTCATCGCCAGCTTCAGGTCGGGAATGCCCGGCCCTTCATCGCGAAATGTCAGGCGGACACCGGGGCGGTGGTCTTTTTCGATCACTGCCCAGTCCATGTAGCCACCACCGCCATACACCACGGTGTTTCGCGCCAACTCACTGACCGCCGTGACCAGTTTGGTCAGGTCGATCAGGCGCATGCCGCAGTCCTGGGCCAGTTTGCGGACCAATTGTCGAGCCAGCACGACGTCCTGTTCGATCAGCACCGGGTGGGTGCCACTGCTGGCTTGGGTCATGAGTGTTCTACCCGGTCACGCAGCAGTTTCATGCCGCGCTCCACATTCAGTGCGGTGGCGACGCCGGGCAGGGTCATGCCCAGTTCCACCAGGGTAATGGCCACGGCTGGCTGCATGCCCACCAGGACGGTCTGGGCGTCCATGATGCGGGACAGGCCCGAAATGGTGCCGATCATGCGCCCGATGAACGAGTCGACCATGTCCAGCGCCGAGATATCGATGAGTACGCCCCGCGCCGAGGTACGGCTGATCCGCTCGGACAGGTCGTCCTGCAAGGTCAGCGCGAGTTGGTCGTGCATGTCCACCTGGATGGTCACGAGCAGGAATTCGCCCATCTGCAAAATAGGGATGCGTTCCATGCTCAGACGGCCTTGGTGACAGTGACGCCTAGGCGTTTGAGGGAGAGGGCCAGGGCATCGGCAAGGTTGGCCTTGGTGACCACGCCTTGCAGGTCAAGGCCCAGGTGCACGATGGTCTGGGCAATCTGCGGGCGCACGCCGCTGATAATGCAGTCGGCACCCATCAGGCGGATGGCCGTGACGGTTTTGAGCAGGTGCTGGGCGACCAGGGTGTCGACGGTCGGCACGCCGGTGATGTCGATAATCGCGATTTCAGCACCGGTGTCGACGATGCGCTGCAGCAGCGACTCCATCACCACTTGGGTGCGTTGCGAGTCCAGCGTGCCGATCATCGGCAGGGCCAGTACGCCATCCCACAGCTTGACCACCGGCGTGGACAGCTCCAGCAGTTCTTCCTGCTGGCGCTTGATCACCGACTCGCGGGACTTCTGGAAGGTGCGGATGGTGTGCATGCCCAGCGCGTCGAGCAGTTCGGAAATCTTCAGCAGTTGTTCGGCAAGCTGCGCCGGTTGCTCGGTGTACACGCGCTGCAGCAGGGCAAACAGCGGGCCTTTGAGGGCAAAGATGAAGCTGGCGGTTTGCTGCGAGTCCTGGCCGGCGAGGGCGCGACTGTGGGACAGTTTTTCCAGGAATACACGGGTTTCTGCCCAGTTTTCATGGTCGGTGTTCTGCGAGCTGCCTTGTTGCAGGGCAGTCGCCAGCAGGTTCAGGAACTCCTGGGTTTGCTGTTTGACGTCGTCGCCCTTGATGTTGCGCGTCGCCCCCGAAGTCTCGAGGCTGGCATTCCATTCGGCAAGGAGGGCGCTGCGATTGTCTTGCAGTGCCTGAATAGTGTTCGTTTGCAGAGTTGCCACGGGTAACCTCCATGAATGCCATCGATGCGAATCGCGCAATTTATACTAATTTGATCTGTTTAGAATTGTTTCAGACGTAATCGTTCGCAGCCGGCGCAGGGAAACGACGATTGCGCTCTGGAACTATAGATTGATACCTCTGATCGGCCAGTGACTCTCCTCAACACCCATACCATAATGCCCACCATCCCGACCACTCTGGCTTCTTTCCCGTGATCATCAACTTCGACCTCAACGACCTCCAGGCCTTCCGCGCCGTGGTAGACAAGGGCAGTTTTCGCGGCGCCGCCGAGGCCATCCGCATCTCGCAACCGGCCCTGAGCCGGCGGATCGAAAAGCTCGAGACCGCCCTCGACGTGAAGCTGTTCGAACGCACCACCCGGCGCGTCAGCCTGACCATGGTCGGCCGCGCGTTCCTGCCCCAGGTCGAGCGCATGCTTGATGACCTCGACGTGGCCCTGATGGGCATCAGCAATGTGGCGTCCACGCGCATGGGCAATGTCACCATCGCTTGCGTGCCGTCGACCGCGTATTACTTCATGCCCCACGTGATCTCCGAATTCCACAAGCTGTACCCGAAGATTCGGCTGCGGGTGCTGGATGCCAGTGCCGGCGAGGTGTGCAATGCGGTGGAGAGTGGCGAGGCGGATTTTGGCGTGAGTTTCAGCGGCAGCCTGGCTGATGAGGTGGAGTTCGAACTGCTGCTGCAAGAGCGCTATGTGCTGGCCTGTCGCCGCGACCACCCGCTGGCCCAGCGCGACAGCGTGACCTGGGTCGAGGCCTATGAGCACGACTACATCACCGTGGACAAAACCTCCGGCAACCGCTTCCTGTTGGACCAGGCCTTGCGCGGCGTGCGGGTGAAAAAGCCGAGTATCTGCGAGACGCACCACGTGACCACGATGATCGGGCTGGTGGAGGCGGGGTTGGGCGTGGCGATGGTGCCGTCGATTGCGATGCCGTCCACGGAGCACCCGATCTTGGTGAGCGTGCCCCTGGTGGAACCGCAGGTGATGCGCAATGTGGGCTTGATCAAACGCCGCGGGCGGACATTGCCGCCGGCGGCGCTGGAGTTGGAGCGGTTAGTGCGGGAGATGCCGTTTCGCTCAGCGTGACACCGAGTCCAGGCCGGTGGATTGCACCACCGGTTGTGCCTCGGGCGAGGCCAGGTAGTGCAGCAGCGCCTTGGCCTGCGCCGGGTGCTCGGCGTTGACCGGGATGCCGGCGGCAAAGCGCGTTACCGATTGCACATCTTCCGGGATCTTGCCGACGTAGGTCACACCTGGCACCGGCAACAATTCCGCCACCTGTTGCAAGCCCACTTCGTAGTCACCCTTGGCGACCTGCTCGGCCACCGGAAGGCGTTCGATCATGGTGCCCTTGGCGGGCATGCCGAGCTTCTTGAACAGCTCTTTCTCGACATACACACCGCTGGCGCTGTCCGAATAGGCCACCGACTTGGCATTGCTCAGGGCGGCCTTCAATTCGGCATCGGTGCCGATAGCCGGCTTGGCCGCGCCGGCCTTCACCACCAGGCCGATGCGCGAGTCTGCCAGTTCCACGCGGGAGGCCGGGTCGACCTTGCCCTGCTTGATCAGCTCATCCAGGGCGTAGCCGACCATGATCACCACGTCGGCGTGTTCGCCACGGGCCAGGCGGTTGGGAATCGCTTCCGGCGCCTTGCCCATGGACGGGCCGAGGATGGTGTCGAGGCTGTCACCGCTTTGCTTGGCGTACTGCGGGCCGAGCAGTTTATACGCGGCAGTGAAGCCGCCAGAGGTCATCACCTTGAGCTGTTCGGCCTGGGCCGTCAGCGCCAGGGCGCCGAGGGCCAGGGCCGTCAGGGTCTTGAACAGTGCCTTCATTGCGCTGCTCCCTGCATCACCTGCCCGCGAGCGTTGGCGCGGCGATACAAGGCGAGGGTCGAGCACAGCGCGCACAGTGCGGCGAACATCATCCAGTAGGCCGGCGACGCCTTGTCTTCGGTGATGTGAATAAACCAGGTGGAGATCGCCGGGGTGAAGCCGCCGAAGATTGCGGTCGCCAGGCTGTAGGCCAGGGAGAAGCCCGCCACGCGGACTTCCACCGGCATGATTTCGGTCAGGGCCGGGATCATCGCACCGTTATACATGCCGTAGAGGAAGGAGAACCACAGCAGGGTTTCCAGCATATGGGCGAAGCTTGGCGCGTTCACCACGTAGGACAGCGCTGGGTAAGCTGTGAGAACGGTCAGCACGGTCATGGCGATCAGTACCGGCTTGCGACCGAAGCGGTCACTCAACGTACCGCCGATCGGCAGCCAGACAAAGTTCGACACCGCCACCAGCAAGGTCACCAGCAGGGCATCCGAGGTGCTCAGTTGCAGCACGGTCTTGCCGAAGGTCGGCGCGTACACGGTGATCAGGTAGAACGCGGTGGTGGTCATGGCCACCATCAGCATGCCGCCGATGACCACGGTCCAGTTCTTCACCAGGGTCGCCAGCACTTCACGCATGGTCGGGCGATGCTTGCGGTTGGCGAACTCTTCGGTTTCCTGCAGGTTACGCCGCAGGATAAAGATGAACGGGATGATCACACAGCCGATGGCAAACGGAATGCGCCAGCCCCAATCGGCTACCACGGCGGGTTCCATCCACACGTTCAGGCCATAACCCAGCGCGGCGGCGACCACGATGGAGATCTGTTGGCTGCCCGATTGCCAGCTGGTGTAGAAGCCTTTGCGGCCGGGGGTGGCCATTTCGGACAGGTACACCGACACACCGCCCAGTTCCGCGCCGGCCGAGAAGCCCTGCAACAGGCGGCCCAGCAGCACCAGCAAAGGTGCCCAGAGGCCAATGGTGTGATAACCGGGCACCAGCACGATCAGCAACGTGCCGCTGGCCATGATCGAGAGCGTCACGATCAGCCCCTTGCGGCGACCGACGTCATCGATGTAGGCACCCAAGATAATCGCGCCCAGCGGGCGCATCAGGAAGCCCGCGCCGAACACGGCGAAGGTCATCATTAATGACGCAAACTCATTAGCGGCAGGGAAGAACGCGGCAGCGATGTAGGTGGCGTAGAAACCGAACAGAAAGAAGTCGAACTGTTCGAGGAAGTTGCCCGAAGTAACGCGGAATACCGCACCAACTTTCGAACGGGCAGAGTCGGGCCGGGTAGGGCTAGTCATGGTTTTGTGTCTCCAGCGTTCTTTTTAAAGTGCTTGTTTCGCTTAAGACTTGGAATAGTGGCTGACACATTTAGAAATGATAAGTGACAAATTTGGATAGATTGATGTTCATTGGCTATCAATCGGCTATAAGCCAAAACCGCATCGGCTGTTCTATGCTGAAGACGTGACCAATTCTTACGGATGGGAGGTGGCAATGACGGATCAACAGACACGGCGAGATGAGCCGCAACGCGAGCAACCCCAACGGCGGGAGGAAGAGAAACCGCAAACCTGGAAGCATCCCGATGATGGGACGGAGCTTTCCGAGCGGGATCAGGAACGTCCGCTGAAACCCTGAGTGCACACCAACTGTAGGAGCCGGCTTGCCGGCGATGGCGTAGTCGAGATCGCCATCGCCGGCAAGCCGGCTCCTGCGTTTCTGCTGCGCGAAGATAGGAAACTATTTGACATATTTGATTTGTGATCACATATTGAGGCCATAAGAACGACAACACAGGTTTTGCCTCATGACAGATGGTCCGCTCCTCCTGCCCACCCTGCGCCAGGTGTCCCGCGATACCTTGCAAGACCAGGTCTATCGCCAGATCCGCGAAGCCTTGATGAGTGGCCGTTTCCAGCCCGGCCAGAAACTCACTATCCGCGGCCTCGCCGAAGCCCTCGGTTCCAGCCCCATGCCGGTGCGTGAAGCCCTGCAGCGCCTCAGCGCCGAAAACGCCTTTGAAGTCACCGAAACCTCGCGTCTGCGCGTCCGCTTGATGACGGTCGAACGCCTACGGGAAATTCGCGATGCACGGGTCGCCCTCGAAGGGCTCCTGGCGGAAAAAGCCGTGCTGCTCCTGCAGAAGGCCGACCTCGATGAAATCACCGACCTGTGCCAGCAAATGCAGCACGCCGCCGACGAAGTCGACGTGTCCCGCTACCTGTGGACCAACTTTGCCTTTCACCGGCGCATCTACGCCGTGGCCCAGGCCGAGTTGACCATGGCCGCCGTGGAAAACTTCTGGCTGCACATGGGCCCGTGCTTCGCGCTGGTCGCCCCGGACAAAGCTCACCTGCAACGCTCGATGGAGGCGCACACGCGCATCGTCGAAGCCCTGGCTGCCCGTGATGGCGCGGGTGCACGCGCGGCGGTGACCGATGACATCATGCAGGCCGCCGATTCCCTGGCGCGCCTGCTCGTCAAGAACGACCGTGCGCGGTCGTCTGCTTCAGGAGGTAAACGTGCATGAGTGTCCTACAACGGCTGCAGCCCTATCCTGGGTTACGTGTGTTGATTTCCGGCGGGGCTGCCGGCATCGGTGAAGTGTTGGCAGCGGCGTATCTGGAAGCCGGTGCCCAGGTGCATGTGTGTGATGTGAGCGAGCCGGCCCTGGCCGCGTTTCGCGACAAATACCCGGGCACGGTTGCCACCCGTGCCGATGTCAGCGATGCCGCACAGATCGAAGCGGTGTTCCAGGTGCAGCGCGAGCATTTCGGCGGCCTCGATGTGTTGGTCAACAACGCCGGGATCGCCGGGCCCACTGGCGGCATCGATGCGATCAGCGACGCGGAGTGGCAAGCCACTATCGACATCAATCTCACCGCGCAGTACCGGTTTGCCCACCACGCGGTGCCGATGCTCAAGGAATCGTCCCACGGCCATCTGCTGCATATCGCCTCGGTGGCGGGGCGCTTGGGCTACGCGTGGCGCACGCCGTACGCGGCGACCAAATGGGCGATTATCGGCCTGATGAAATCCCTGGCCTCGGAGCTGGGCGAGAGCGACATCCGCGTCAATGCCTTGCTGCCCGGCATCGTCGAAGGTCCGCGCATGGACGGCGTGATCCGCGCGCGTGCCGAACAGGTCGGCGTGCCCGAAGCCGAGATGCGCCAGGAATACCTCAACAAGATTTCCCTCAAGCGCATGGTCACCGCCGAAGACGTGGCAGCCATGGCGCTGTTCCTCTGTTCGCCCGCCGCACGCAACGTGACCGGCCAGGCGATCAGCGTCGACGGTAACGTCGAGTACCTGTAAGCCACGGAAGAACACATCGCGCTGCACCCAGGATTTTTTTCATAAGAATAAAAGTCGGAGATTCGTCATGTCCAAAAATCGTCCTGTCATCATCACCTGCGCCGTCACCGGTGCGATTCATACGCCGTCGATGTCGCCGCATCTGCCCATCACTGCGCAGGAAATTGCCGACGCCGCCATCGGTGCCGCCGAGGCTGGCGCCGCGATTGTCCACCTGCATGCCCGCGATCCGATTGATGGCCGTCCCAGCCAGGACCCGGCGCTGTTCGCCGAATTCCTGCCGCACATCAAGGCCGCCAGCGACGTGGTGATCAACATCACCACCGGCGGTGCTCCGACCATGGGCGTGGAAGAACGCCTGCAGCCGGTGATGCAGTTCAAGCCGGAATTAGCCTCGCTGAACATGGGCTCGATGAACTTCGGCCTGTACGAAATGCTCAACCGCTTTACCGAGTTCAAGCACGACTGGGAGCGGCCGTATTTGGAGGACAGTGACGACCGGATATTCCGCAACACCTTCCGCGACATCACCCACATCCTCAATTCGTGCGCCGAGAACCGCACGCGTTTTGAGATCGAGTGCTACGACATCGGCCACCTGTACACCGCTGCACACTTCCTGGAGCGCGGCCTGCTCAAGCCGCCATTGTTTATCCAGTCGGTGTTCGGCCTGCGCGGCGGTATCGGCGGCCACCCGGAAGACCTGGCGCACATGCGCCGCACCGCCGACCGCCTGTTTGGCGACGACTATGTGTGGTCGATCCTTGGCGCCGGGCGTGGGCAGATTCCGCTGGCGACCATGGGCCTGTCCATGGGCAGCAACGCCCGTGTCGGCCTGGAAGATTCGCTGTGGGATGGCCCGGGCAAACTGGCGGCGTCGAATGCCGACCAGGTCCGGCGTATTCGTACCGTGATCGAAGCGCTTGGCCATCGGGTCGCTACGCCGGATGAAGCGCGGGAAATCCTCGGGCTCAAGGGGCGCGACCAGGTCAACTTCTAACTCAACAAACCGCCGCGTCAAGGCGCGGCCTGCATCCCGCACAACAACAATAAGGGGATCACCATGCGTATCGAAGTGCTTGTCGACGTCAAGACCACCCTGGGCGAAGGCCCGGTGTGGGACGTCGAGCAACAACGCTTGTATTGGATCGACAGCGCCGACGGCCGCATCCTGCGCTGCACCGACGATGGCCGCGAACTGCGGGCCTGGGAGGTGGGCCAGAAGATCGGCTCCATGGCCCTGCGTCGCGAGGGCGTGTCGGCCATCGTCGTGCTGCAGAACGGCGTGCATACCCTCGACCTCAACAGCGGTGAGCTCAACCTGGTCATCGACCCGGAACCGCACCTGCCCGACAACCGCCTCAACGACGGCAAGGTCGACCGCCAGGGCCGCTTCATCTTCGGCTCCATGGACACCCAGGAGGACAACGCCAGCGCCAAGCTTTACCGCCTGGACGCCGACCTGAGCCTGCACACCCTGGACGAAGGCATCATCGTGTCCAACGGCCCGTGCTGGAGCCCATCGGGTGACACCTTCTACTTCTGCGACACCTGGTCCGGCGAGATCTGGGCCTATGACTACGACCTGGCCACCGGCAGTGTCAGCAATCGTCGCACCTTCGCCAAGGTCGACACCTCCGGCGGGGGCGCTGCCGATGGCTGCACCGTGGATGCCGAAGGCTGCCTGTGGCAGGCGCTGGTCTACGCCGGAAAACTGGTGCGCTACACCCCCGACGGGCACGTCGACCGCATCATCCAGATGCCGGTGAAAAAGGTCACCAGCCTGACCTTTGGCGGGCCGAATCTCGACACCCTGTTTGTGACCTCCATGGCCAAGCCGCCGCTGCCGCGTTTTCCGGCAGACGGCCAGCAGCGCGGAGCGCTGTTCGCCATTACCGGGTTGGGCGTGCAAGGAATAGCCGAGCGACGGTTCGCCAGCTAGCGCGTGTGTGTGACAAGGCATATTCCTTCGCAACCTTGTGTCAGTGCGCGCCCTTGCGCGCCTGGAGAGGCCCATGGCAACTATAAAAAAAGCGTCGCTGCGCAGCATTCACCGGCATTCCTGGGTGTCGCTGCTGGTCTGCTGGATGATCTGGATCCTCAACGCCTACGACCGTGAGATCGTGCTGCGCCTGGGGCCGACCATCTCCAAGCATTTCGATTTATCCGCCGACCAATGGGGCACCGTGGCCACGGTGGTCATGCTGGCCCTGGCGCTGCTGGATATTCCCGGGTCGATGTGGAGCGACCGCTACGGTGGCGGCTGGAAACGTGCGCGCTTCCAGGTGCCGCTGGTGCTGGGCTACACCGCGATTTCGTTCCTGTCCGGCTTCAAGGCGTTGAGCGGCAATCTCGCCACTTTTATTGCCCTGCGTGTCGGCGTCAACCTCGGCGCCGGCTGGGGTGAACCGGTGGGCGTGAGCAATACCGCCGAATGGTGGCCGGTGGAGCGTCGCGGCTTTGCCTTGGGCGCGCACCACACCGGCTACCCGATTGGGGCGATGCTCAGCGGTATCGTCGCAAGTTTCGTCATCACCGTGTTTGGTGAGGAGAACTGGCGCTACGTGTTCTTCTTCGCCTTCGTGGTGGCGTTGCCGCTGATGATCTTCTGGGCGCGTTATTCCACCGCCGAGCGCATCACCGCGTTGTACGTCGACATCGCCGCCAAAGGCATGACCCCGCCGGACAGCGCCCCGGCCAGTTCGGTGAAAGGCGAAGCCTGGCGTACCTTTGTCGCCACATTGCGCAACCGCAATATCGCCCTGACAGCGGGCAATACGATGCTCACTCAAGTGGTGTACATGGGCGTGAACATCGTGCTGCCGGCCTACCTCTACAACATCGCCGGATTATCGCTGGCCGAGTCGGCGGGGATGAGCGTGGTGTTCACCCTCACCGGCATCCTCGGGCAACTGGTGTGGCCGTCGCTGTCGGACATCATTGGCCGGCGCACCACCCTGATCATCTGCGGGCTGTGGATGGCGGCGAGTGTCGGCGCGTTCTACTTCGCCAACACCCTGACGTTGATCATCGTCGTGCAACTGCTGTTCGGCCTGGTGGCGAATGCAGTGTGGCCGATCTACTACGCGGTGGCCTGCGACTCGGCAGAGTCGTCGGCGACCTCCACCGCCAACGGCATCATCACGACGGCGATGTTCATCGGCGGCGGCCTGGCGCCGGTGCTGATGGGCAGCATCATCGCCATGGGCGGCGGCTGGACCACGCTGCACGGCTACACCCTGTGCTTCTTCGTGATGGCCGGCTGCGCCCTGGGCGGCGCACTGCTGCAACTGTTTTCCCATCGCCCCCAGGCGCTGGTTGTGCAACTCGACTCCTAGAACAACACCGATGCGCCCCCCAGCCTGGCTGGCGGGGCGCCAAGAGGAATTGCCGATGACTACCGTCCCCCACGCCCGCGAGCCGCAGGCGTTGAACAAACTGATGTTCGTCAAGCTGATGCCCTTGCTGATCATCGCCTACATCCTTAGCTTCCTGGACCGCACCAACATCGCCCTGGCCAAGCATCACCTGGACGTCGACCTGGGCATTTCCGCCGCGGCGTACGGGTTGGGCGCGGGGCTGTTTTTCCTGACGTATGCGCTGTCGGAAATCCCCAGCAACCTGATCATGCACAAGGTCGGCGCGCGGTTCTGGATCGCGCGGATCATGGTGACCTGGGGCCTGATCTCGGCGGCCATGGCCTTTGTGCAAGGCGAGACGTCGTTCTACGTGCTGCGCCTGTTGCTGGGCATTGCCGAGGCCGGTCTGTTTCCGGGCGTGATGCTGTACCTGACCTACTGGTTCAACCGTGAACAACGGGCGCGCGCCACCGGCTATTTCCTGCTCGGCGTGTGCTTTGCCAACATCATCGGCGGCCCGGTGGGCGCCGCCTTGATGCGCATGGACGGTATGCTCGGCTGGCATGGCTGGCAGTGGATGTTCCTGCTCGAAGGCTTGCCGGCCGTGGCGTTTGCCTGGGTGGTCTGGCGCAAGTTGCCGGACCGCCCGAGCAAGGCGCCCTGGCTGTCGGCCGAGGAAGCGCGCGGGATCGAACAGCGCATCGCGCTGGAAACCGAAGAGGGCGCAGGCGAGGGGGGCCACTCGTTGAAAAACTGGCTGACCCCGCAAATCCTGCTGGCGATTTTTGTGTACTTTTGCCATCAGATCACCATCTACACCGTGATCTTTTTCCTGCCGAGCATCATCAGCAAGTACGGTGAACTGAGCACCATGAGTGTTGGCCTGCTGACCTCCTTGCCTTGGATCGCGGCGGCCCTCGGCGCAGTACTGATCCCGCGATTTGCCACGACGCCGGGGCGTTGTCGGCGGTTGTTGGTCACCGGGCTGCTGACCATGGCGCTGGGGTTGGCCATCGCATCGATGTCGGGGCCGGTGTTCAGCCTGCTGGGCTTTTGCCTGTCGGCGGTGATGTTCTTTGTGGTGCAGTCGATCATCTTTCTGTACCCGGCTTCACGCCTCAAGGGCGTGGCACTGGCGGGCGGCTTGGGCTTCGTCAACGCCTGCGGATTGTTGGGCGGGTTTGTCGGGCCGTCGGTGATGGGCGTGATCGAGATGAGCACCGGCAATGCGATGAACGGCTTGAAAGTCATCGCGCTGGTATTGGTGGTAGCGGCGCTGGCGGCCTTGCGTCTGCGCCAGGGCCAGGAGGAGGCTCAGACCAGTAACGCGGTGGGAAACCCTGAAGCCAGCACCAGGTAGGCCACGACCGCCGCCAGGCATAAGCCGACGAATACGCGCAGCAATGTCCTGGCGGTGGGATGGGCGATGAACTTGATGGCCCAGAGCAAACTCCCGCCGAGCAGGAGGCTCAGGGCAAGAATGACCAGCACGTTGGTGTTCCTGCGACCTTAGAGAGCTGATTTATAGTCGCAAAGCCGCTGGATGAACAGTGCGCACATAGACGCAGGCCCCCGCGCTTTCTAAACTGCGGCTTGTCTTGGGGAAAGGGGCAGGCGCCGATGAATCGCAATGAATTACGCAAGGCCGACATCAACCTGATGGTGGTGTTCGAAGCGTTGATGCTCGAGCGCAACGTGACGCGGGTGGCGGAGAAGCTGTTTCTCGGCCAGCCGACCATCAGTTCGGCCCTCAACCGCTTGCGCACGCTATTCAACGACCCGCTGTTCATTCGCGTCGGCCACCGCATGGAGCCG
The DNA here is from genome assembly GCF_979253545.1 of Pseudomonas sp. AC112. Lineage (NCBI taxonomy): Bacteria > Pseudomonadati > Pseudomonadota > Gammaproteobacteria > Pseudomonadales > Pseudomonadaceae > Pseudomonas > Pseudomonas sp. AC112. The sequence continues at coordinate 586,151 of NZ_CEEDCM010000001.1, read as the reverse complement.
ACGGCGCGGGCCGAGGAAATCATCCAGCACCTGTCGCCGGCCCTGGATTCGTTGTCGTCGGCCTTGAGCCTGACCCACGATTTCGACCCGTCCATCAGCACCATGACCTTTCGCATCGGCCTGTCCGATGATGTCGAGTTCGGCCTGCTGCCGCCGTTGCTGCGCGCCTTGCGCCAGGAAGCGCCGCAAGTGGTATTCGTGGTGCAGCATGTGGACTACTGGCGCATTCCCGACCTGCTGGCCTCCGGCGATATCACCGTCGGTATCACCCAGACCCGTGGCCTGCCGGCCAATGCCAAGCGCAAGCTGCTGCGCCATATCCGCCCACGCTTGCTGCGCGCCGATGCCTCGGACACACCGCTGACCCTCGATGAATATTGCTCGCGGCCTCATGTGCTGGTGTCCCACACCGCCAACGTGTCCGGGTTCGCCGATGAGTGGCTGGCGGAAATCGGCCGCAAGCGTCACGTGGTGCTGTCGGTGCCGCAATACAGCGCGCTGCCGGCGTTGTTGGCCGGCACTGACCTGATCGCCAGCCTGCCGGACTACACCGCCGAGGCCATGGCGGTGTCGGGCCAACTGTTCTGCGAGCCGTTTCCGTTCGAGACACCGACCCTGGATTTGTCCATGGTCTGGCTCAGCCATGTCGACACCGACCCGGCCGAGCGCTGGGTGCGTTCGCGCCTGGAAGCGTTCATGAGCGACCGAGGGCTGGCGGCCAAGCCCTGACTGACAGCGCTTTCATGCCTGGGACACGGGGCGCTGTGATATACCTACGAACCTTCCTACATCAAACATGGAAACTGCCATGCCGCACCTGCACCTGGAATACACCGCCAACCTCACAGGCCTTGCTGTCGAGAAGACCCTGTTGCGGCTCAATAACGTGCTGATGGTGTCCGGGCAGTTCGCATCCGAATCCGATATCAAAAGCCGTGCCGTCAAGGTCGAGAGCTTCCAGGTGGGAACCTCCCTCGCCCCGCGTGGCTTTATTGCGGTGAGGCTGTCACTGCTCAGTGGGCGGTCGGGGCAGGTCAAGCAGCAGCTGTCGGAAAGCCTGCTGGCGGCGTTGCAGGACCTTGGGGATTGGCCGGCGGATATACAGGTTCAGCTGAGCGTCCAGTTGGTAGACATGGACCGCGAGTCCTACAGCAAAATCGCCATTGGCTGAGGCTTACAACAGCCCCTGATCCGCACACACCTTGACCACCTGCTCACGAAACCAGGTATTGGCACTGTCCTGTTCACTGGTTTCATTCCACTGCATCTCCAGGGTGAACCCCGGCAAGCCGTTGGGTGCTTCGCAATGGCCGAACACCGTCGCCGGCGCCAGCAGCTTTTGCACGCGGCGTGGCAGGGTGACGATGAAGTCGGTGCCGGTGATCATTTTCAGCGCCGCGCTGTAGCTATTGGCGCGGGCGACCACCTGGCGCTTGTGGGCCTGACGCGCCAGCCAGCCGTCGATCATGTTGGTGTCGGAGGTCCACGGCGTGGGGAACACATGGCGCCGCTCGACGAAGGATTGCAGGCTGAAAGCCGGCTCCCGTGGGGCCGAGCGCTTGTCGAAGACGCACACCAGGTCGTCCTCCAGCAGCATCTGGGTGCGGAAGTCCTTGTGGGCGCGGTGGAAGTTGGGGCCAAAGCAGATCACCAGGTCGAGGCGACCGTCACGCAGGTCATCGGCGGGGATGTCGGTTTCCAGTTTCTGCACATTGACGATCACCGGCAGGTCGGCGCGGTCGAAGTTCTTCAACAGTCGCGGCAGGATCAACTGTTCGAAGTATTCCGGCGCGCAGATATTGAAGGTCACGGCTTTCTGGGTCGGGTCGAAGGCCTGGCCACCGGCGTGGCACAGGTTGATGCTTTCGAGGATTTTCTGCACATGGCCATACATGGTGGTGGCCTTGTAGGTCGGCCGCATGCCCGCGCGGGTATTGATAAACAGCTCGTCTTCAAAGCTGATGCGCAGCTTCTTCAGGCTGTAGCTCACGGTGGACTGGCTGACAAACAACGTTTCGGACACCTCGGTAACGCTGCTCTGGTCGTAGACTGCGATAAACACCATCAAGTCCTGCATATCGAGCTTTCTGAGCAAGTTACTGTTTAACATCGGTTTCGTCCGTAAACCTGTTGTACCGAACTCAGTACAAGACAACGCAAAAGCTTAACGGAACGAGCGTGCCATTAGAAAGCTCTGTAGGGCGTTTCTATGTTTGGTGTGAGACAAATACTTTTTGCAACACGACGTCAGCGGATATGCCTCGCGTAATGCCGAGGGTCGAAGCGCGTGACGATCAGCAGCATCACCACGATCACCGCCGTCAGTGACCACCAGGCCCATTCGAAGCTGCCCAGTTGGTCGCGGATCATCCCGGCGATCAGTGGCGACAGCCCGGCAATCAGGTAGCCGATACCTTGCACAAATGCGGTGAGGCCTCCGGCGCGGCGGGGGTTGTCCAGGTGGTCGAGGGACAGGATCAGGCTCATCGGGAACAGACCGCCGATGCCCAGGCCCAGCAGGCACGGCCACAACAGGCTCAGGTGGTGCGGGCTGAGAATCAAGCCGCAGAAACCCAGGATGATCAGCACCAGCAACACTGCCACCACACCGCGCTTATCCTGGCGACGGTTGGCAATGGCAGGGGTGATCAGGCCGGACACCACTTCCATGGCTGTCAAGAATCCCAGCAGCAACCCGGCATTCTGTTCGCTCCAGCCTTGCTCCACGTAGTACGGCGCCAGCCAGGCGAGGACGCAGGTGTAGGACGCGGTACCCAGGCCGAAGAAGATCGCCAGCAACCAGGCGCGGCCATTGCCGAAAAACGATTCTTGAGGGCCGGCGCCGGCTTGGGGCAGGGGCGGCAGCGCCGAGCGCTGCGCATACCAGAACACCAGGGCCAGCAAGGCGAGCACGGCCCAGATCGCCAGGCCGATGCGCCAACTGCCGGTCTGTGTTTGCACGAACGGCGCGAACGACGCCGCCAGTGCCGCGCCGCCCATGATCGCGGTGACGTAGAGGCCCATGAACAGCGAGACGTTGTCGCTGAACCGCGACTTGATCAGTGTTGGCATCAACGCCTGGATCATCGCAATCCCCACCCCGGCGGCGATGGCGCTGACGATCAATTCCAGCGCTGAATCGAGGAACAACCGTGACAGGGTGGCGACGCCAATCACCAGCAGCGACACCACGATGCTGCGGTGCTCGCCAAAGCGCTTGGCCAGGCCCATGCCAAAGAACATCGCCACGCCCATGGCCATCACCGGCAACAGGGTGAGCAAGGCTGCGCTGCTGAAACTCAATGCCACGTCGGCGCGGATCGATGACAGCAGTGGGCCGATCGCCGCCATTGATGGGCGTAGGTTGAGGGCGACCAGTACGACGCTGATCATCAGCCAGAGGGCGGTGGTGGGTTTGGTGTGGACGGTTTCCATGGGACGGCCTTGAGTGAACAAGGGGGCATCAGGCCATGGGTGGGGGAGTGGGGCAAATGAGAAAGTCGCAGGGGCTATCTAAAAATTGCAGGCGGGCGGTCTGATACGACGTCGATCCAATGTGAGAGCTGGCTTGCCAGCGATGGCGGCCTGACAGCCGACCACAAACTAACTGTCACCCCGCGATTCAAAAATGTGGGAGCTGGCTTGCCTGCGAAGACGGCCTGACAGCCGACCACTCTCTAACTGTTGCCCCGCGATCCAAATGTGGGAGCTGGCTTGCCTGCGAAGGCGGCCTGACAGCCGACCACTCTCTGACTGTTGCCCCGCGATCCAAATGTGGGAACTGGCTTGCCTGCGAAGGCGGCCTGACAGCCGACCGGGATGTTGGATCAGACCGAGTACATATCCGTTACTTGGGTAACGGCTGCTATGGGTTCCGCCCTTACGGCGGCTCACTTTTGAAAAGCCCAAAAGTAAGCAAAAGGCTCTTGCCCCAACACTCGGCACCTCGCCTAGGCTCGGTGTGCCCGTAATCCGACAGGTATTTGGGGGGTCGCCGCCACGCGCCATCCATGGCGCGGGGCGGCTAAACCGGCATCCCTGCCGGTTTACCCCCCAAATCCCTGTCGAATTCCGGCCAGCGTGTTTGACGGGGCGCCTGAGATCAAAAGCAGGATCAAGATCAAGATCAAAAGCAGGATCAAGATCACGAGCAACAGCGGCTCGCTTCGCAGTGTGGTTAGGTTAGTTGGAGCTGATTACGTGTTTGATCTCTTGAAACGTGGCCAGTCCCCACGGGCCTAGTTCGCGGCCGATGCTGCTTTGTTTGTAACCGCCCCACGCGGTCTGCGGGAAGATGACTTGCGGTGCGTTGATCCATACCAGGCCGGCCTGCAAGGCATTGGCGACGCGTTCGGCGGTCTCGGTATGGGTGCTGACGACGCTGGCGACCAGGCCGAAATCACTGGCATTGGCCAGGGCGATGGCGTCCTCCTCGGAGGCAAAACGGCGGACACACAGGACCGGGCCGAAGATTTCTTCGTTCCACAACGCGCTGTCGAGCGGCACATCGGTGAACACGGTGGGGCGAATGAAGAAACCCTTGGGCAAATCTGCCGGGCGTTCACCGCCGCAGAGCAAACGGGCGCCGTCTTCGATGCCGCGCTGGATATGCCCCAGCACCCGCTGATACTGCACGCGGTTGATCAGCGCGCCCATTTCTACTTCTTCGGCAAAGGGGTCGGCCACGCGAATGCTTTCAGCGCGTGCCTGCACACGCTGCAGGAATTCATCCGCCAGGCTGTCAGCCACCAATACGCGGCTGGTGGCGGAGCACATCTGGCCGGCGTTGAAAAATCCGCCGCCACAGGCCAGTTCCACCGCCAGGTCCAGGTCGGCATCCGCCAGCACCAACAATGAAGATTTACCGCCCAACTCCAGGCTCACGCCCTTGATGGTTTCGGCCGCGCGTTGCATCACCTGCACGCCGACGGCGTTACTGCCGGTGAAGGAGATCTTTGCTACGCGAGGGTCTGCCGCCAACGGCGCGCCGACGTCCAGGCCTGTGCCGCAGACCAGGTTGAATACCCCAGCCGGCACGCCGGCCTCGGCGATAATCCGCGCCAATTGCAACTCGGCCAAGGGCGTGACTTCCGACGGTTTGAGCACCACGCAGCAACCGGCTGCCAGGGCCGGGGCGAGTTTCCAGGCGGTGGTCACCATCGGGAAATTCCATGGCACGATCAGCCCCACCACGCCGCACGGTTCACGGCGCAGGCGTGCGCTGAAGTCATCACTGGGCAGCGTCACTGCACGGTCCTGGCCGTCGTCCATGTCGTCGGCTACCGTGGCGTAATACTCGAAAGTGGCGATCACATCGTCCACATCGATCGCGGCTTCAAACAGCGGCTTGCCGTTATTGCTCGACTGCAGGTGCATCAGTGGTTCACGCTGCTCGTTGACGCCCTGGGCGATCTTGCGCAGCAGGGCGGCGCGATCGCGGCCGGTGCTTTTCGACCAGTCGCCGAAGGCAGCGCTGGCGGCGCCGACCGCCCGCTTCACTGCCAGCGCATCGCCCACGCTGACCTGGGCCAGCAGCGCCTCGGTGGCCGGGTTGATCACCTCAATGACGTCATGACCGGCATGCCACGCGCCGTCGATGTAGATCCCGTTCAATACCGTGCTCATACCTCCACCCCCTTCATCCACAGCCCTTGGTCGATTTCGATCAGCGTCGGCCCCTGGCGATCAGCGGCGCTGCGCAATGCTGTGCGCAGTTGCTCGATGCCCTGGATGCTTTCGGCTGTACAGCCCAGCGCCTTGGCCACGCCGATGAAGTCCGGTGTGTAGATGTCTACGCCGACCGGCTCGATGGCGCGGTTGACCATGTATTTCTTGATCTCTTCATAGCCGTGGTTATTCCACAGCAACACGATGACGGGCGTGCGCGCTTCCACGGCGCTGGCCAGTTCCGGCAAGGTGAATTGCAGGCCGCCGTCGCCGATCAGGCACACCACCGGTTGCCCGTCGCCGCGTCCCAGCCAGGCGCCGATGGCGGCGGGCAGGGCATAGCCGAGGGTGCCGTAGCCGGTGGATGAGTTGAACCAGCGGCGCGGGTGGTCGAGGTTCAGGGTGAGGTTGCCGCTGTACACCGGTTGGGTCGAGTCGCCGACCAGCACGGCGTTGGGCAATGTCTCCAGGACGGTAGTGAGGAACAGCGTTTGCGCACGGGTGGCGGCGTCCCAGGCAGGGGTCAGCTCGGCCCACAGGCGTGCCACACGGTCAGCGCCCCAGGCACTGTTGCGTGGCGGCAATGGCTGGCTGCTCACCTCCGCGAGCAAGGCTTCGGCGGCAATGTGCGCATCGGCTACCAAGGCGACGTGCGGCGGGTAGTTGCGCACGGTCTGGTCCGGGTCGATGTCGATACGCAGCAAGGCCCCGGGAATCTCGAAGCCGCCAGCGAAGGTCACATCGTAGTCGGTTTCTGCCAGCTCAGTGCCGATGGCCAGCACCACGTCTGCTTCGGCCACCAGCGCGCGAGTGGCGACCAGGGTCTGGGTCGAGCCGATCAACAGCGGGTGGCGGGCCGGCAGCAGGCCTTTGGCGTTGATGGTCAGGGCCACGGGCGCGCCGAGCGCCTCGGCCAGTTGCGTCAGTGCGGGTGCGGCGTCGATGGCGCCGCCACCGGCCAGAATCAAGGGCCGCTTGGCGGCGGCGAGCAACTGGCTCATCTGCTTGACCGCCGACGGCGCCGCACCGGCACGGGCCACGCTGACCGGCTCACTGCCCAGCAGTGCATCGGCATTTTCCACCAGTACATCCAGCGGGATTTCGATGTGCACCGGGCGCGGCCGACCGGCCTGGAACAGCGCAAACGCCCGCGCCAGCACACCGGGCAGTTCCGCCGCCGACATCAAGGTATGGGAGAACGCCGCCACGCCGGCCATCATCGCGCCCTGGTTCGGCAGCTCATGCAACTTGCCGCGCCCGCCGCCCAATTGGCTACGTGACTGCACGCTGGAGATCACCAGCATCGGGATCGAGTCGGCATAGGCCTGGCCCATGGCGGTGGTGATATTGGTCATGCCGGGGCCGGTAATGATGAAGCACACGCCGGGCTTGCCGCTGGTGCGCGCATAACCGTCGGCCATGAAGCCGGCGCCCTGTTCGTGGCGCGGGGTGACGTGACGGATGCTGGAACGGGCCAGGCCGCGGTACAGCTCCACGGTGTGTACGCCGGGAATGCCAAACACCTGGTCCACGCCGTAGCCTTCCAGGAGGTTGACCAATACTTCGCCGCAGGTCGCCATACATGTCGCTCTTATTGTTGAGGTAAGGCGTTATTGGACCGGCTGGCCCGTAGCGGCAACAATCGATAAAAAGTCATACTAGCCATGTCCTCACGTCATGGCTCAGCCCTTATGAAACGCCTTCCGCCGCTGCCCGCGTTGCACACCTTCTGGGTCACGGCCCAGTGCTGCAACTTCACTCGCGCCGCCGAGCAACTGCATATCACCCAGGGCGCGGTGAGCCGGCAGATTGCGGGGCTGGAAAGTCATTTGGGCTACGCGCTGTTCCAACGCCAGGCGCGGGGCTTGAGCCTGACCGAAGAGGGCCGCGAATGGTCCCTGCGCGCACACCAGGTGTTTGGCCTGATCGGCGAGGCGGTCGAGCAGATCGGCAGTCGCCGCCAGACCCTGCAGCTCAAGGCCTCCACCTGTGTGATGCGCTGGCTGCTGCCACGCCTGATGCAATGGCAGAAGGAGCGCCCGGACGTCCCCGTGGAACTCACCACCACCGTGGCCTACACCGTGGACTTTCGCCGCGAGCAATTCGACGCGGCGGTGATCTACGCACCCATCGCCGAGCAGTCGGCGCAGGCGCGGCATTTGTTCGATGAACAACTCACCCCAGTGTGCGCGCCGGCATTGCTCGGTGCCTTGCACACACCGGCGGACCTGCAGCAACAGGTGCTGCTGCACCCCACGCGGGATGAGCGGGATTGGGCGCTGTGGCTGAAGGCGGCGAATACGCGACTGAGCAATTTGAGCCAGGGGCATCATTTTGAAACGCTGGACTTGGCGATGACGGTGGCGTCCCAAGGTTCCGGCGTGGCGATTGGCGACAGTGCGTTGATTGGCGAGGATTTGAAGGCCGGGCGGTTGGCGACGCCGTTTGAACTGAGGGTGCCGACGGGGATGGGGTATTACCTGGTGTATCCACCGGGTACCGAGCCTTCGGCAGGGCTGGAGGCCCTGATTAACTGGTTGGTCATGAACGCCAAATCCCCGTTGTAGGAGCCGGCTTGCTGGCGATGGCGACCTTGAAATCGCCATCGCCGGCAAGCCGGGCTCCTACACGGGAGGGGGTGTCAGTAGCCGACGGTGAAGCGTTGGCGCGAGTGCTTGGGTGTTTCGACTTCGTCGATCAGGGCGATGGCGTAGTCGGCAAAGCTGATCCAGCTGCGGCCTTCACTGCTCACCAGCAGATCATCCTGGCCCACGCGGAACCTGCCGGTGCGCTCGGTTTCGACGAATTCCGCCGAGGGCGACAGGAAGGTCCAATCCAGCTCTTTTTCCTGACGCAGCGTGTCGAGAAACGCTGCCCCTGCGCTGGCTTCGGCTTTGTACTCCGCCGGGAAACCTTCACTGTCGATCACCCGACCGCCACCCGGCAGCAGCAGTGAACCGGCACCGCCTACCACCAGCAAGTGTTTCACCCCGGCTTTTTTCACCGGCTCGATCACGGCTGGGGCGGGCAGGGTGGCGAAATGCGCCGCGCTGATCACCACGTCGCTGCCGCTCACGGCCTGTTGCAGGGCGGCGGCATCCAGTGCATCCACTTGCTTGACGGTGACGCCAGGGCGCGCCGCCAGCGTGTCGGTGTTACGTGCGATGGCCACAACGCTATGCCCACGGCGCAAGGCTTCTTCCAACAGTTGGCTACCCGCACGGCCAGTGGCCCCAATGATTGCGATCTTGCTCATGTCGTTCTCCAGTACGTTAGGGGTTAAAACCCATCACCACTTCATCTCGCCCTTGGCGACTTTGGCGCTCAGTTCCAAGCTGCTTTCGTCTTCAAGGTCCGGGTAACGCTTTTTCATCGCCGCGATCAGTGCAGTCGAGTCCTTGGCCTTGGCGGTCTCGATATCGAAGGCCTTGATGTAGTCGGCGGTAAAGGCCACTGACTGCACGGTGGGTGTGCCCAGGTAGTGGCCCGGAATCACGGTAGACGGTTTCAGGTCCTGGATGCGTTGCAAGGTGGCCAGCCAGTCGGTGTGGGACTTGGCGCTTTGCGTATCGGCCATCCAGACATGGGTGTTTTCAAAGACGACGACGCCCCCAACCACGGCCTTGATCGATGGAATCCACACAAAGGTGCGATCCGGCTGCGGGCCGTCCAGGCCGATCACTTCCAGCGTCTTGCCTTCCAGGGTCAAGGTATGGCCTTGCAGTACCTGCGGGATGACGGCTTTGCTTGGTTTGTCTGCGCCCAGCTTCGGGCTCCAGAACGCGATTTTTTGCTCAACGGTGGCCTTCATATGGTTCACCACGGGCTGCGTTGCCAGTACCTTCGCATCGGGGAAAGCCGCCGTCAGAGTGTCGAGGCCGAAATAGAAGTCAGGGTCGCCATCGCTGACATAGATGGTGGTCAAGTGCTTGCCGCTGGCGCGAATTTTGGTCACAAGCTGCTCAGCTTGGGACTTGCCGAATTGGGCATTCACCAGAATCAGGTCCTTCTCGCCGCTGACCAGCACCGAGCTGACGGGCATCATCGCCGATGTGCCGGGGTTGTAAGCGTCCAGCGTCAGGTCGGCTGCCGCAGCATGGGCGGCGAATGCCAGGGCGGCCGTGGCGATGGCCAATCGTTTGAGCGTCGAGATCATGTGCAGCTCCAGCAGGAGATAAGTGATGCACAGAGCTTAGTTGCACCAAACACAACAAAAAATGCCATGCTTTAACATAGTTTGTTTCTGAAATCGGGCAAGTTATGGATCGTCTTCAAGCAATGCGCGTGTTTGTGACGGTAGTCGACCTGGGCAGCCAGTCGGCCGCCGCGGATCAACTAGAGCTGTCGCGGCCAGTGGTCTCGCGGTATCTGGCCGAGCTTGAGGATTGGGTCGGCGCGCGCCTGATGCATCGCACCACGCGCAAGCTCAGCCTCACCGCCGCCGGTAGTGAAATGCTGCCCCGCTGCCGACAAATGCTGGAGCTGTGCAGTGACATGCAGGCGGCCGTCAGCGAACCGGACGAGGCGCCACGGGGCCAGTTGCGGCTGAGTGTCAGCAGCTCATTCGGCCAGGCGCAGTTGGCGGATGCCGTGGCCGAGTACGTCAAGCGTTTTCCGTTGGTCAGCATCGATCTGCAGATGCTCGACCGCACGGTGAACTTGGTGGATGAGCGCATCGACCTGGCGATCCGCACCAGTTTTGAACTGGATCCCAACCTGATCGCCCGCAAGCTGACGCTTTGTCGTTCGGTGATCTGCGCGTCGCCGGCGTACCTGCGCGAGCACCCGCAGCCTCGACAGGTGCGCGAACTGGCTGGACACAATTGCTTGACGCACTCTTACTTCGGCAAAAGCCTGTGGCATTTCACCGAGAACGGCGAGCCGGTGTCGGTGGCGGTGCAGGGCAATATCACCGCCAACGAGGCGACGACCCTGTTGCGGGTGACGCTGGCGGGGGCCGGGGTGGCACGGTTGCCCAGTTATCAGGCGGGGGATTACATTCGCAGCGGCGAACTGATCCGTTTGCTGCCCGAGGCTGAGCCCCAGCAAATGAATGTTTACGCGGTGTATGCCTCGCGCAAACACATGCCGTTGGCGCTGCGCAGCCTGCTTGATTTTCTGGTGGTGCGGTTCCCGGAAGAACCCGTCTGGGATATCGGTCTCTGAACCCGACATAAACGGGTTGAATGGCGTCCAATAATGGCAACTCGCGCCGGTTGACCTATGCTTTGAATAGCACCGTGTAGATCCGCTCAGAGGTCTGTGCCATGAGCATTAAAACCAGAAAGTACCTGATGATTGTCAGCCTGTGCGCCATCGCCAGCGCGCTTTACGGGACCGCCGCCTATCGCGTGGAGCAGACCCGTATGCAGCCAACCTTTGCGATCAGCTGCCATCAGGATCAATGCGTTCCCCATACCGGCAGCTTCAGCGCTTTGCGTTAAAAGCGGACAGCCGGGCATCTGAATGTGGGAGCCGGTTTCCACATTCAATTGGGTGGTGTTTCGGTTTTCAGTTGCTCGCGAAACGCCTTCGGTGAGAACCCGACCCGGCGACGGAACAGTCGAGAGAAGTTGGTCGGGTCGGAAAAACCCAACACCTCCGACATTTCATTGATGGTCATGCTGGTGTAGGTCAGCAAGCGCTTGGCCTCCAGCAGTTGGCGATCGTGCATGATCTGCAGCGCAGGCTGCCCACCCAATTCCCGACACGTCCCGTTCAGGTGAGAGACCGAGATGCCCAGTTTGTGGGCCAGGTCTTCGATCTTGGGGTGTTCGCGGTAATGCTGCTCGACCAACTGGGTAAAGCGTCGAAAGTACTCGCGCCCCCTCGGCGCCCGTGGGTGGCGACGCTGGATGGCCTGGCGGCTGATCCACACCAGCAGCACGCTGACCAGTGCATGCATCATCATGTCCCGTGCCGGCTGTTCGTCGGCGTATTCATCCTGCAGGCGCGCGAACTGGCTGTTCAGGTAGTCACTGTCCTTGCCCGCCGGGTAGTTGCCCAGCGCCTGCAAGCCGTCCACCGTGGTGCCCAGTTGGGTTTGCAAGTGGCTGACCAGCGGCGCGGCGAGCGTCACCACGTAGCCTTCGACGTCCTCGGAAAAACGAAACCCGTGCACACACAGCGGCGGCAATACCTGCAATGTCGCTTCGTTCAGGGTGGAGCGCTGGCCTTCGATTTCCAACTCTGCCTGACCTTTGTGCACATACAGCAATTGGCACAGGTCCGCGTGCCGGTGGGGCTGGATTTCCCACTGGTATTCCCGACTGCGCCGGGAAATGGTTTCACAGTGCAACAAATCGGGGGTCGGCCATTGCTGGTTTTCCCCGTAAAGCTTGAAGACCGGAATCGCGGTTTTGGTCATGGTTTCAATCCGATACCCAGGAGAGTGGTGCGGTAATCGCCCCGATTGGCAAAAAGCGCAGGCTTTGGCTCAGTTTTCACCTTCTTATACCGACCACTCAAGTGAAAAATGTCAGCTACAAGACCAATGACAATTCTTTCACCCTATCCGTTCGGGTGGAGCTTGCGGGCGATAAAAATAATGAAAACGTTGAAAACCCAAGTCGCTATTATCGGCGCCGGTCCCTCGGGACTGTTGCTCGGCCAGCTGCTGCACGACGCCGGTATCGAGACCCTTATCCTAGAGCGCCAGAGCGCCGATTACGTGCAAGGCCGTATCCGTGCCGGGGTGCTGGAACAAGGCATGGTCGACCTGCTGAGGCAGGCGGGCGTCAACCATCGTATGGATAGCGAAGGCCTGGTGCATGACGGGTTCGAGTTGGCGCTGAACGGACAGCTTACCCACATCGACCTCAAGGGGCTGACCGGTGGCCAGTCGGTGATGATCTACGGCCAGACCGAAGTCACCCGCGACCTCATGGCCGCCCGCGCCGCCGCAGGTGCCACCACCCTGTATGAAGCCAGCGACGTGCAGCCGCACGGGCTCAAAAGTGATCAGCCCTGGCTGACCTTTGAGCATCAGGGCGAAGCCTATCGCCTGGAGTGCGACTACATCGCCGGGTGCGATGGTTTCCACGGTGTCGCGCGCCAATCGATCCCAGCCGAATCGCTCAACGTCTTCGAACGAATCTATCCTTTTGGTTGGTTGGGCATCCTCGCCGACACACCGCCGGTGCACGCGGAGTTGGTGTATGCCAGACACCCGCGTGGCTTTGCCTTGTGCAGCATGCGTTCACCGACCCGCAGCCGTTATTACCTGCAGGTGCCGGTGGACGAACCGATTGATGAATGGCCCGATGCGCGCTTCTGGGACGAACTGAAAACGCGTCTGCCCAGCCACCTCGCCGAGGGCCTGGTCACCGGCCCCTCGATCGAAAAAAGCATCGCGCCGCTGCGCAGTTTCGTGGTGGAGCCGATGCAGTATGGGCGCCTGTTCCTGCTGGGGGATGCGGCGCACATTGTGCCGCCCACCGGCGCCAAGGGCTTGAACCTGGCGGCCAGTGATGTGAGCACGCTGTATCGAATCTTGCTCAAGGTCTACGGCGACGGGCGCGTGGACTTGCTGGAACGCTACTCGGCCATCTGCCTGCGGCGGGTGTGGAAAGCCGAGCGGTTTTCCTGGTGGATGACCTCGATGCTGCATCAGTTTCCCGAGGCAGACGGCTTCAGCCAGCGCATCGCCGAGAGTGAACTTGAGTACTTCATCCACTCCGAGGCAGGGCGCACGACCATCGCGGAAAATTACGTCGGACTTCCTTACGAAGCTATCGAATAGCCTGCTATCGTATCGAGCATTCCCGTGGGCCGCCTTTTCCCGCGGGCCCTGCTCGAAGGTTCTGCCGTGACGCACCTCAACCCGCCCGTTCCGCCGCTGCCTGCTGTGCGCAGCATCCTCGCCTCACTGATGATGGCGATCTTCCTGGGGGCCCTGGACCAGACCATTGTCGCCGTGTCCATGCCTGCGATCTCCGCCCAGTTTCATGACGTCAACCTGCTGGCCTGGGTCATCTCCGGCTACATGGTGGCGATGACCGTCGCGGTGCCGATCTACGGCAAGCTCGGCGACCTGTATGGGCGGCGGCCGATGATGCTGATCGGCATGGGCCTGTTCACCCTGGCCTCGCTGTTCTGCGGCATGGCGCAAAGCATGGAGCAACTGGTGCTGGCGCGGATCCTCCAGGGCATCGGCGCCGGCGGCATGATCTCGGTGAGCCAGGCGATCATCGGCGACATCATCCCGCCCCGCGAACGCGGGCGGTACCAGGGCTATTTCAGCAGCATGTACGCGGTGGCCAGCGTCGCCGGGCCGGTGCTCGGCGGCTACATGACCGAGTACCTGTCGTGGCGCTGGGTGTTCCTGATCAACCTGCCCTTGGGCGCCGGCGCCTGGTACGTGGCCCATCGCACCCTGGTCGGGCTGCCGGTACCGCAGCGCAAGCCGATCATCGATTACCTCGGCACCGTGCTCATGATCATCGGCCTGACCGCCTTGCTGCTGGGCATCACCGAAATCGGCCAGGGCCACCCTTGGCGTGACGACGAAGTGCTGGGGCTGTTGCTGGCTGCTCTGGTGGCGTTGACGTTATTCGTGTGGCACGAGCGCCGCGCACGCGAGCCGTTGCTGCCGATGCACCTGTTCGCCAACCGCAGTGCGGTGTTGTGCTGGTGCACGATCTTTTTCACCAGTTTCCAGGCGATTTCCCTGACGGTACTGATGCCCTTGCGTTATCAGACCGTGACCGGCTCGGGTGCTGACAGCGCGGCCCTGCACCTGCTGCCGCTGGCCATGGGCTTGCCGATGGGCGCCTATTTTGCCGGGCGCATGACCTCGGTGACCGGGCGCTATAAACCGATGATCCTCAGCGGCGCGCTGCTGAGCCCCTTCGCGATCCTCGGCATGGCCCTGAGCGCGCCCCAGGCAGTGGGGCTGACGGCGATGTTCATGCTGCTGTGCGGGATCGCCGCCGGCATGCAATTCCCCACCTCGCTGGTGGGCACACAAAACTCAGTGGACCAGCGCGACATTGGCGTCGCCACCAGCACCACCAACCTGTTCCGCTCCCTGGGTGGAGCAGTCGGGGTAGCGTGCATGTCGGCGCTGCTACTGGCGCTGCTGCAAGACTCCAGCTTCGCCCACCTGGCCAGCGGCGCACCGGTGGCGGAAGGCACCTCCGGCAACGTACTGCTCGACGGCCTCAACGCCGCCCCCGGCCCGGCACAAGACGCCCTGCGCGCAGAACTGGCGGTGACGTTCAGGCATTTGCTGATGGTGAGCGCAGCAGTGTCACTGCTGGGCCTCGCAGCGGCAATCGCAATGCCGAACCGAGTGCTGCGCGGCCGTGAGGACAAGGCTAAATAACTGCAGGAACAGCAACCGCAACCGCAACCGCAACCACGATGCGAAGCGAGCCGCTCTTGATCGTGATCTTGATCTAGCTTTTGACCTTAGGCGCCCCATCAAACACGCTGGCCGGAATTCGACAGGGATTTGGGGGGTAAACCGGCAGGGATGCCGGTTTAGCCGCCCCGCGCCATGGATGGCGCGTGGCGGCGGCCCCCCAAATACCTGTCGGATTACGGGCACACCGAGCCTAGGCGAGGTGCCGAGTGTTGGGGCAAGAACGTTTTGCTTACTTTTGCGCTGTTCAAAAGTGAGCCGCCGTAAGGGCGGAACCCATAGCAGCCGTTACCCAAATAACGGATATGTACCCGATCAGATCCAACATCCAGGTCGGCTGTCAGGCCGCCTTCGCAGGCAAGCCAGCTCCCACATTTGGAGCGCGGGGCAGCAGTTAGAGAGCGGTCGGCTGTCAGGCCGCCTTCGCAGGCAAGCCAGCTCCCACATTTGGAGCGCGGGGCAGCAGTTAGAGAGCGGTCGGCTGTCAGGCCGTCTTCGCAGGCAAGCCAGCTCCCACATTTTTGAATCGCGGGGTGACAGTTGGATTGTGGTCGGCTGTCGGGCCGCCATCGCTGGCAAGCCAGCTCCTACAGTTAGATCACGGGGTGAGAGTTGGATTGTGGTTGGCTGTCGGGCCGCCTTCGCAGGCAAGCCAGCTCCCACATTTGGATCGCAGGGCAACAGTCAGAGAGTGTTCGGCTGTCAGGCCGCCTTCGCAGGCAAGCCAGCTCCCACATTTGGATCGCGGGGTGACAGTTAGAGTGTGGTTGGCTGTCAGGCCGCCATCGCTGGCAAGCCAGCTCCTACAGTTTTGGATCGTAGGGTTACAACGAAATTGGGGGAGCAACCCCCCACAGACCATCGCATTTCAACACCCCATCAAGGGCTGTAATACCCCACCGCAACCATGAAATGCCCCGCCTTACGCACATACGCATGCTTATTCTCAACCTTATCGGTCACCGGGTTCTTCCAACGGTACTTATATTCCCCCTGATCCTGCTCCGCCATCAGCCTGAGAATCGGCTCCCCAACCGGCCTCCCATCCGGGTCCTTGATCTTGCTGAAGTCAGTGTTGACCAGCCGCAGATTAGTGCCGTGGGCCACATAGCGCTGGGTATCCAGGTCGACCACAAACACATAGAGATCATCCTGCAGGAACCCCCCCTGCAATGAGTTGATGGCCGTAAGCGTACCGGCTTCATCCTTGAGCAACGCGTTCACCGCTTTGTTGCGCAAGGCCCTGGCCTGTTCCGGCGTAGCCCGTGGCAAGTAATAACCCACCGCCAGGATGCGTTCGCCCACGCGCTGATAAAACACATGTTTATGCTCGACCTTGCCGTCGTTCCAGTTCTGCCAGCGGTAATCGGCCTGCTGGATGCCCTGGCCTTCCGGGCGCTTGAGTGCGTCCTTGAACGACTGGCGCAAATCCGGGCCCAGCACTTCGGACACATCGCGGCCGATCAAGGCGGAGGAGGGCCCGCCACTGGCCAGCAGCACGCCTCTGGTGTCAACCACAAACACATAGCGGTCGTGGTCGACGAATTCGCCCTGCCGGCTAAAAGCGGCAAAGGCCTTGTCGCCGTTGCTCTGGTAGTAAGCCAAGGCTTTTTCCAGCAGCGCCTTGGCCGCCTGCGCGTCCTCATCCTGAGTCGTCGCGGCGTGCACCTGGCTGAAACACAACAGCAGCAGCCAGCTGAGTCGGAGCAGTCCCTTCATGGCCCATCCCTCGTTATTGTTGGTGTGACCACAGCGTAGACGGCCCTGGCTCAAGGCGCCGCCAGCCATTGGTTGACGATGCCGTCATACACCCCGGTGGCGACGCTCAGGTGCAACCATTGGTCGACATAGCTCTTCCAGGCCACGTCATCACGCGGCAGCAAAAAGGCTTTTTCGCTGTACTGCATCTGCCGCTCCGGGTTGACTGCACACAGCCCGGGTTTGAGCTTTTGCTGGTAACGCGCTTCGCTGGCGTCGGTGATCATCACGTCGGCCTTGCCCGACAGCAGTTCGTCGAAGATGGTCACGTTGTCGTGCAAACGGATTTGCGCCTGGCCCAGGTGGGCGCGGGCGAACACTTCGTTGGTGCCGCCTGCCGGTTCGATCACCCGCACCTGGGGCTGGTTGATCTGCTCGACGGTCTGGTAACGCTTCACATCGTCGCACCGCACCAGTGGGATCTTGCCGTCGACGCCCAGGGACTGGCTGAAGAACGCCTTCTTCTGGCGTTCCAGGGACACCGAAATCCCGCCCACGGCAATGTCACAGCGCTGGGCCAGGAAGTCCGGCATCAGGGTTTTCCAGGTGGTGGGCACCCATTGGATGGTGGCGTTGAGGCTCTTGGCCAGGGACTCGGCCATGGCAATGTCGATGCCTTCATAGCGGCCGTCGGCGCGCAAGGCGGTGTAGGGCTTGTAGTCGCCGGTGGTGCAGACCGTGAGCGTGCCGCGCTTGAGCACCTCGTCCAGGCGCGACGGGGCGGTGTCGGCCAGGGCGCTGGTTGCCAGGCCGAGTACACACAGGGCGAAAGGAACTTTCATGCGGTCGAGTCCTTGGGGCATGGGCAGGGCGCTCATTATTTCCAGCGCTGGGCCAGGTGGCAAGGCGCGGTGAATGTTTAGCCAAGTTGCAACCAAACTCCGCCAACCCTGAATTTAACCACCTATGCAGGCATGTGACGCTGGCGTTTATCTCTAGCACTGTGATTCCCGCATGGACGGCTCCTCCGACACCCACCCCGCGACACTGCCGTCCGATCTCGCGTTCTGGGCCCTGTTCCACTGCCGACACGCACGCCCACCAGACACCTCATTCCTACGTTGATCCATCCCCAGGATGGCGCGCACCTGTGCGCCTGCCCGACACACACGTATGAGAATGCCCATGAGTGTTTTTGCCTGCCTGCACGAAGCCCAGTCTTTCCTCGAACAGCATCCGGACATCGAGATGTTCGAGCTGTTTATCCTCGACAACAACGGCGTACCGCGCGGCAAGTTGCTGCACCGCGATGAACTGCTGGCGGTGTATACAAGCGGCCGCCCCTTGCCCAGCACTATCCTGGGGCTGACCATCAACGGCGACGACGTGGAAAACTCGGGTCTGGTCTGGGAGGTGGGTGACATCGACTGCCGCGCATACCCGATCAGCGGCAGTCTGCAACGCATGCCGTGGCGGTTGATCCCCACCGCTGCGGTGCAAGTCAGCATGCACCCCACCGAAGGCTTGCCCGCTACCGTGGCCGACCCCCGGCATTTGCTCGCCAAGGTGATCGATGGCCTCAAGGCCGACGGTTATTACCCGGTGATGGCGGCAGAGTTGGAGTTCTACCTGCTGGACCAGAAGCCCGACAGCAATGGCCGTCCGCAACCGGCGCGCGATGTGGATGGCGGGCGCCCACGCTCGACCCAGGTCTACGGTCTGCGTGAGCTGGAGCAGATCGAACCCTTCCTTGCCGACCTCTACAGCGCCTGCAAACTGCAGGGCATTCCTGCGCGCACGGCGATTTCCGAATACGCGCCGGGCCAAGTGGAAATCACCCTGGAGCATCGCACCGACGCTCTGCAAGCCATGGACGAAGCCGTGCGCTACAAGCGGCTGGTCAAGGGCGTGGCGCATAAGCACGGGATGACCGCCTGCTTCATGGCCAAGCCGTTCGACGACTTGGCGGGCACCGGCATGCACATGCACGTGAGCCTGGCGGATGCCGAGGGCAATAACCTGTTCGCCAGCGAGGCCACCGACGGCACGCCGCTGCTGCGCCAGGCGGTGGGCGGCATGCTCAGCACCTTGCTCGACTCGCTGCTGATGTTCTGCCCCAACGCCAACTCCTACCGTCGGTTCCAGACCAACAGCTACGCACCCCTGGCCGCCACCTGGGGGGTGGACAACCGCACCGTCAGCTTGCGCGTGCCGGGCGGTCCGGCCAACTCCCGGCATATCGAACACCGCATCTGCGGCGCCGACGCCAATCCTTACCTGGCCGCCGCCGCGATCCTGGCCGGCATCCATCGCGGCATCCGTGAACAACGCGACCCCGGCGCTCCAGTAGAAGGCAATGGCTATGCCCAGGCCAGTGAGTTGCTGCCTACCGACTGGTTGACCACCCTGCGTGCCCTGGAAGGGTCGAGCTGGGCGCGGGACGCGTTCGGCAGTGAATTCCTGGGCGTGTACCTGGCCGTCAAGCGCGCCGAGTACCGCCAGTTCATGGGCGAAGTGGGCGAGCAGGATTGGCGCTGGTATCTGCACCAGGCGTGATCGGGGCTACGGCAGTGAAGGCTTCGACCTTTTTTTGACATTGCAGTGGTTAAGCTGCGAATCAAGGTCGTTCACTACCGTTCAACTCACCTGAGCCCGCGATGTCGCCACAACCACCTTCTTCTATCGAGATTGAATACGCCGAGCGCTGTGACCGCGAGCACGCCAGGGTGTGCGGCGACACGCGCCCGCCGGGGTTGCGGCGGCGCCTGGCGTCGTGGCGCGACGAATGGTTGGTGCGCCAGGCCCTGAAAGTGGCCGGCGAACCTGGGCTGGTACTGGACCTGGCCTGCGGCTCGGGACGTTTCTGGCCGGTGCTGGCCGAGCACGTCAACCGTGTGATCCTGGCCTCGGACAATTCCCAGGACATGCTCGACCACGCCCGCACCCACCACCCGGCGTCGTTGCTCAAGCGCGTCAAGACGTTTCAGGGTTCGGCGTTTTCCATTGGCTTGTCGGCGAATGCGGTGGACTGCATTTTCTGCCTGGAATTGTTTCGCCATGTACCCAGCAGCGAAGGGCGATTGGCCTTGTTGCGCGAGTTCCACCGGGTCAGCCGCGACACAGTGATTGTCTCCGTCAATGCGCGCACGGCCGTAGAAGACGAGTTCCGCCAGGCCGGCTTCAAGGTCTTGCACCATCAGGAGTTCATGCCTGGCTCAAGCCTGTGGCGGGTCTACGTGCTGCGTAAGAGAGGATAACTCCCGCCTGTCGGACTATTCTTCATCTCCTGTCTGAGTTTTCATGGTCGCCTGTGCACTGCGGATGCTCGCTAGCCCCTTTCGCGATATATACTGCGCGCCATTCTTCAAGGGAGAGCCGTGTGGCCATCGATATTCACTGGATCTGCGACAACGATAGCCTCGGCCAGCATTGCGCCGAATGGCAGCAGTTGCCATTCGTCGCCCTCGACACCGAATTCATGCGGGTCGACACCTTTTATCCCATTGCCGGGCTGATCCAGATCGGTGATGGCGTTCGCGCTTACCTGATCGACCCCCTGACCATCGACAATTGGCAACCCCTGGCCGCCTTGCTGGAAAACCCGGCGGTGATCAAGGTGGTGCACGCCTGCAGCGAAGACCTCGAAGTGTTGCTGCGCCTGACCGGCAGCCTGCCGGTGCCGTTGTTCGACACCCAATTGGCGGCGGCTTACCTGAACCTCGGTTTCTCCATGGGCTATTCGCGCCTGGTGCAAGCCGTGCTGGATATCGAGCTGCCCAAGGGCGAGACCCGTTCGGACTGGCTGCAGCGGCCATTGTCCGAGACGCAGGTCAGCTACGCCGCCGAAGACGCGGTGCACCTGGCCGAGGTGTACATCCGCCTGCGCCCGCAGCTGTCGGATGACAAATACGCCTGGGTACTGGAGGACGGCGCCGAATTGGTCGCCAACCTGCGCCGCGAAGTCGACCCTTACGAGGTGTACCGTGACGCCAAGCTGGCGTGGAAGCTGTCCCGCGCCCAGCTCGCCGTGCTGCGTGAACTGTGCGCCTGGCGCGAGCAACAAGCCCGTGCCCGGGACCTGCCGCGCAACCGCATCATTCGCGAACACTCATTGTGGCCCCTGGCCAAATCCCAGCCGGATAACCTCGCCGCGCTGGGCAAGATCGAAGACATGCACCCGCGTACCGTGCGTCAGGACGGCCAGTTCCTGCTGGACCTGATCAAGCGTGCCGGCAGCGTGCCCATGGACCAATGGCCGCCTGCCGTTGCCGAACCATTGCCGGTGGATGCCGCCGCACTGATCAAGCAACTGCGCGCCCTTGGCCAAGCAGAGGCCGAACGCCTGGACATGGCGCCGGAACTGATGCTGCGCAAGAAAACCCTCGAAGCCCTGGTCAAAAGCGGCTATCCCGATGGGCCTTATAAATTGCCAGACTCGCTGCGTGGCTGGCGCCGCGAGTTGATGGGCCAGGCGCTGCTCGATAGCCTGGCCACTGCCGGAGAACAGCCTTGAAACGTATCTGCTCCATATATCGCAGCAAGAAAAAAGACGGGATGTACCTCTACGTGCTGAAAAGCGACGCCCTGGAGCGCGTGCCGGAACCCTTGATGGAAGCCTTCGGCAAGGCCCATCACGCGTTTGACATGGTGCTGACGCCGGAGCGCAAGCTGTCCCGCGAGGACATTGCCGTGGTCCTGGAAAACCTCGACAAGCAGGGCTATCACCTGCAAATGCCGCCAGCCGAGGACGAGTACATCGAACACTTGCCCGAAGAGCTGCTGCGCCGCAACGACCCGATGTGATCGTTCCGTGCCCCGTCCGGGGCACGTGCTTCAATGGAATCGTATAAGTGGGCGGTGGCCGTAAGGATGCGGGCGGCCGCCCGTACTGTTTTTGAAAGGTTTTAAGCATGCGTGTTCTGATTGCTGAACAGGATCACCCGCTCTACGCCCAACTGCTGGGCGAAGCGGCACCTGACCTTGAAGTGCTCACCAGCGGCGATTCGGCCGAACTGTCGCGCCTGGCCGCCGATTGCCCGGTATGGCTGGGCCAGCCGGATCTGTTGGCCACTTTGTTGCGCCAAGGCCATCAGCCGCAATGGCTGCAATCGACGTGGGCCGGCATCACGCCATTGCTGGCCGAAGGCCTACCCCGCGATTACCGCCTGACCCGGGCCGTTGGCATCTTTGGCCAGGTCATGGCCGAATTCGTGCTCACCTACATGCTCGGCCACGAACGTGAAGTGCTGGCGCGCCTGGTCAGCCAGGTCGAGCGCAAATGGGACAACCGCATGGGCCAGAGCCTGGCGGGGCGCAAGGCGCTGATCGTCGGTACCGGCGATATCGGCCAGAGCGTCGCCGAGTTCCTGCTGCCGTTCGGCGTGAAGCTCTACGGTATTGCCAGCGTTGCGCGCGAGCAGGCGCCGTTTATCGAAGTGGCCGGGCTCGACCAATTGGGCCGGCTGGTGGGGGAGGTGGACTATGTGATCAACCTGCTGCCCAACACGCCGAACACCCATGACCTGTACGGCGCGGCGCTGTTCAAGCAATTCAAGCCGACCGGGTTGTTCATCAACGTCGGGCGTGGGGTGGCGGTGGTGGATGCGGACTTGGTCGAGGCCCTGAAAGAAGGGCACCTGGCCGGTGCGGTGATTGACGTGTGCCGCCAGGAACCGCTGCCGCAACGTCATCCGTTCTGGACCGCGTGGGGCCTGTTGCTGACCGGGCACAGTTCGGCACCGACGTCACCTGCATTGATGGTGGAGTTGTTCATGCAAAATATGCGGGCGTATCAGGCCAAGCAAGCATTGCGTGGAACCGTGGATTTCGAGCGCGGTTACTGATAGCAAAGGAGCCGGCATGCCGGCTCCTCTTGGCATTACAGGCTGAAGTCACCTTCCGATACCAACTCGCTCACCGGCTTGCGCGGGCTGGGTGCTTCGCGACCTTGCAGGTATTCCGGCAAGGTCGACTTGTCGCCCAGCTTGCCGATCGCCACGGCGGCGTGCAGTGCATAACCTTCCGGGATCTTCAGTTCCTTGCGGGTCAGCTCCTGATCGAAGCCGGCCATGCCGTGGGTGTGCCAGCCGCTGAGGCTGGCCTGCAGCGCCAGGTGGCCCCAGGCGGAACCGGTGTCGAAGGTGTGCCACAGGGCCGGGGTTTCTTCGGTGGCGCCGGGGGCGGTGAAGTCGGTTTTCGAGGCGATGATCACCAGGGCCGATGCATGCTGCGCCCAGTTACGGTTGAATTCATTCAGCAAGCCCAGGAAACGCTCCCAGTCTGGCGTGTCGCGGCGCGCGTAGAGAAAACGCCACGGCTGCGAGTTGTAGGCGGAGGGGGCCCAGCGTGCGGCTTCGAAGAAGCTCAGCAGGGTGTCCTTGGAGATGCTCTCGCCGGTGAAGGCGCGAGGTGACCAGCGGTCGGTGAACTGGGTGTGGATCGGATAATCGGCAACACGGGTCATGAGCAGTTCCTGATCGTCAATTCGGCGCTCAAAGCTACTGCGCGGCCACTAGACTGACAAGTGTTGTTGCACCGCCAGTCGCTAGCGCTTGGTTCCAGGCGCCTTGGGCACTAGACTGGCGGCCTTTTCACCTACCGATACTGATGTAGAGCCATGGCCGCCAAAGTCGAACCCTTCTGGATACGCAAAACCCTTGAACACCTCGATCAGGAGGAGTGGGAGTCGTTGTGCGACGGCTGTGGCCTGTGCTGCCTGCAAAAGCTTGAGGACGAAGACGACAACAGCGTCTATTACACGCGTATCGCCTGCAAACTGCTCGACCTGAAAACCTGCCAGTGCACTGACTACCCCAACCGGCGTGCGTCGGTGCCGGACTGCATCCAGCTCACCCCAGGCCAGGCGGACCAGTTCAAATGGCTGCCACCGACCTGCGGCTACCGCCTGGTCAGCGAGCGCAAGGACCTGCCGCTGTGGCACCACCTGGTCTGTGGCGACCGTGATGCCGTGCACCATGAACGCATTTCCCAGTCCGGGCGCATGCTCAGCGAAGGCAGCGTGCCCGAGGATGACTGGGAGGATTACCTGATTTTCCGCGCGGGCTGAACAAGGAGTGGGTATGAGGGTGGGATTCAAGCTGGCGGCATCGGTCGTGCTGCTGGTGCTGAGCACGTCGGGCTGGTGCGCGAAGAAAGTCGACCTGGACTATCACGTCAAGCTCCTGCCCCAGAGCGACCAGGCCGAGGTGCGTGTGAGCCTGTCCCAGGGCTCGGCGGTGCGCAGCCTCAACTTCGACCTCGGCCACGACGGTGACTACAGCGACTTCAAGGCCGACGGCCAGTGGAGCATCAATGAGCACCGCGGCCTCTGGCAACCCAGCGCCAGCAAAGCCAGCCTCACCTACCGCGTGCGCCTTACCCATGCGCGCAAACCCGGTACTTATGAAACGCGGATGACGCCGAGTTGGGCGTTGTTTCGCGGCGAAGACCTGGTGCCGCCGGCGCGGCTCGACCAGCAGGACGGCATCGAGCTGGTCTCGCGCCTGGTGTTCGAGCTGCCGGCCGGCTGGAAAAGCGTAGAAACCGCCTGGCCGCGCATCGGCAAGCACACATTCCGCATCGACAACGTTTCCCGCCTGTTCGACCGCCCCACCGGCTGGATGCTCGCCGGCAACCTCGGCAGCCGCCGCGTGCGCCTGGGCGAGACAGAAGTCACCGTGGCCTCGCCCAAAGGCCAGGCCATGCGCCGCATGGATGTGCTGACGTTGCTGACCTTTGTCTGGCCCCAAGTCGAAGCGGCCTTCCCGCGGCATCCGGCCAAGCTGCTGGTGGTGGGCGCCAGTGATCCGATGCGCCGTGGTGCGTTCTCGGCGCGCGACTCGATCTACCTCAACAGCCGCACCCCACTGGTCAGCGAAAACGGCAGCAGCCCGTTGGTGCGGGAAGTGGTGCAGGCGATCGGGCGCTTCAATGACCACGACACCAGTGACTGGATCAGCGAAGGCCTGGCCGAGTACTACGGCATCGAACTGGTACGTCGGGCCGGTGGTATCACCGACGAGCGTTATCAGGCAATACAGGCGCGGTTGGCCAAGGACGGCAAGGACGTGACCAGCCTGCGTGGCGAACGCGTCAGCGGTGCGACGGTGTCACGGGCGGTGGTGGTGTTGCAGGAACTGGACCGCGAGATCCGTGTGAAGACTCACAACAAACGGTCATTGGACGACCTCGCGCAGGCGGTGATGCGTGCCAACAGCATCACCACCGCGGAGTTTGTGAAGCTGGCTGAGAGCATCATCGGGGAGTCGTCGGTGGTGCTGGACAACAAGCTGCTGCGTTGAACCCTTGCTGAACCTCCGCAATCCCTTGTAGGAGCCCGGCTTGCCGGCGATAGGGCCCTCAAGGACGCCATCGCCGGCAAGCCGGGCTCCTACAGGTCGGTGTGGTGTCAGCCGGTGGTTTTTACGGCTTTCTCAGCGGCCACTTCGGCCTTGGTCTTCAAGTTCTTCAATTCTTCCCCGGCCCGCTCGATCTTTGCGCGCACTGTGTTCATTTCCTGGCGGCCCTGTTCGAGCTTGTCCTTGAGCGTGCTGTGCCCGGTAAAACCACGGGCCAGCGCCACGCCGCCGATCGCCACTTGGATCAAGCCGAAAATCCCACCTCGGCGCAGGCCTTTGCCGACCATCATCACGCCACCGGCCACTGAGCCAATGCGCTCCCAACCGTGCACGTTCTGCGTGGGCTGGGTCTGGAACGGTGTGTGTTCGATGATAGGTCGCAAGGTTTTGCTGTCGCTCATGATCTGTCTCCAACGAGGGCTAGTGATAAATAGCTGACTGCCCGCAGGCGCCGGATGTTCCCTAAATCTCAGTACTTGGGACCCGAGCGGGTGTTGTTGCCCTTGGCCAGGCGGTCATAGAGCACCACGTTGACGGTGGCGGCGAGGTTCATGCAGCCGGTGGTCGGGATGTACACCACATCCTCACACCAGTCGCGGATCTCCTTGTCGAGGGAGCCGTCTTCCGGGCCGAAAATGTACAGCGCGCGGTCGGGGTGGGTGTATTCCGGCAGGGGGCGGGCGCCCTCCACCAGTTCCACAGCGACGGGGATGCAGCCCAGGGGCAGGATCTTTTTCAGGTCATCGATGCCGATCAGCGGAATGTCGTGGTGGACCTTCTTGGTGTCGGTGATGAAGTCCCGGGCGCGCTCGTAACGCACGCCGGTGTAGAACACCGAGGCCACGCCGTAGCAGCCGGCGGCGCGCATGACCGAACCAACGTTTTCGGGGGATTTGGGGTTGTACAGGCCGATGCAGCTGTAGCGTTTATTGCCCACGGGGAAGGGTGCCTTGGAGAAAAACGGCGATTATACGGCCTTGGGGGAATCTAGTGTTTGGGCGATCGCGATCGCCGGCAAGCCGGCTCCTACATTGAAATGCATTCCTCTGTAGGAGCTGGCTTGCCAGCGATGAGGCCAGAACAGGCAAAGAAGCTCTTCAGTCGTCTTTCTTCATAAGGCCAGCCAACGCCGCAAACGGGTTATGCGTGGCCTTGGCAATCGTCGGGCTGCTGGTAGAACCTTCGCCGAAGTACTGCTGGTCGGTATACCGCGAGTGTTCGTTGTCGTGGCAATACAGGCACAACAATTCCCAGTTCGAACCGTCCTGGGGATTGTCATCATGATTGTGGTTTCGGTGGTGTACGGTCAGTTCACTCAGGCGTTTGCCGGCGAACTCACGGGCGCAGCGGCCGCACACGTGGGGGTACATTTTCAAGGCTTTATCGCGGTAGCCCATTTCCCGGTCGCGCTGGGCATCGGCAAGGATGCGGTCCAGCTTGGCGGTGTGGGAGGGCGGGTTGGTTGAGCTCATCATGGCTCCTGGCTATTTTGGGGTTCACGGATAGGGTTGATTCTAGCCGCTCGCGTTGCAAATAACCGCTTCACTTTATCGATAAGGATCTGAAACTCATGCGTCTGCATTCATGGACTGTTGCACTGTTGTTGTGTGGGCTCACGGCCCAAGCCCAGGCATTCTCTACACCACAACCCGGTCAGGTGATCGAGGTGGCCCTCGACCAATTGCACCCGACCCAGGCGGTGGTGGGTTTTGACCAGATTTACTACAGCCTCGGCCTGTTCGCTGACAAACCTGCCAAGGTCTTCGATGAATACTGCGAAACCAACGGCCAGGGCGAGGCCGACACAGTGCCCAAGAGCGCGGACCTGCACAAGCCGGCGAGCTTCACCTGCAAGGAGCCGGTGGGCACCCATCCCGACGACATGAAAACCGTGGTCGTCGGCCCCGGCGGCCAGTTGTACCTGACCGACGGTCATCACAGTTTCACCACCTTGTGGGAAGTGCCCGGCGGTGGGCCTCGCCTGAACATGTGGGTCAAGGTCACCGATGACTTCAGCAACAGCCCGACCATGGCCAACTTCTGGCAGCGCATGGAGGCCGCGCGCAAGGTCTGGCTCAAGGACAATCAAGGCCAGACCCTGCCGCCCGAGCAACTGCCAGCGCACCTGGGCTTCAAGAACCTGCAGGACGACACGTTCCGCAGCCTGGTGTATTTCACCCGCAAGGCTGCGTATGGCAAGCCGGACAGTGGGGAGATCGCGCCGGAGTTCCTGGAGTTCTACTGGGGCAATTGGCTGCGCACTCAAATTGATCTGGGCAAGTACAACCTGGACAAGAAGGGTGGCTACAAGGACGCCATTGAGGCCGTGGCCAAGCGCATGGTCAGTCTGGCGCCGGGCTCACAGGTCGGTGACAGCGGCTTCACCGCCCATCAACTGGGCGGCATGACCAAACTCGACCGCAATGAGCTGGAGAAGACCTTCGACAAAAAAGTCCCGTATGTGATCGATTACCGCCATTCCCTGCGCTAACCGATCACACCTTCTGCGCAATCCAGATGGTGTGTCGGGTGCCCTTGTTGCCATGGGCAAACACCCGCACTTCCTCGGCCTTGAAACCGGCCTTGCGCAGTTTGTCGCTGAACAGCTTGTCCGCGCTGGCCGACCACACGGCCAGCACGCCTTTGGGGCGCAGGGCCTTGGCGCAGGCGGCCAGGCCACCGGCGGAGTAGAGCCAGCTGTTGGCCCGTTGCGTCAGGCCTTCGGGACCGTTGTCCACGTCCAGCATGATCGCATCAAAGCCTTGGGGCTCGGCCTGTAGCACCTTGGCCACGTCTTCCAGGCGGATCACCGTGCGCGGGTCCAGCAGCGGGCGGCCGGATTTTTCGCCCAGCGGCCCACGGTTCCACTCCACAACGCCCGGCACCAGTTCTGCCACGACCACTTCGGCAGTCTTGCCCAAATGCTTGAGCGCCGAGGCCAGGGTAAACCCCATGCCCAAGCCGCCAATCAACACCCGCGAACCGGGGCGGCCGGCGACTTTGCGGCAGGGGATTTCCGCCAGGGCGTCTTCGGAGCCGTGCATGCGCGTGTTCATCAATTGGCCGCCGTCACCGCCCTGGATCTTGATGACAAAATCTTCACCGTATTCGAACAGGCACAAGGCACCGCCGTTATCGGGGATCGGGGTGGTGTCGAGCAGAACGAAACGTTTCATGGAAATCTCATTGGGAAGGGCATTCTTGCGCGGTTGGGAGTAGCCTTGTGACATTCCGGTCAGGCCATGGAGCCATCGATGAAGTGCAGCATTCTAACGGTCATTGTGTTGAGCGCGCTCGCATTGGGTGCGGCGCAGGCTCAGGAGTTGCAAACCGTACCGGTCGCGCCCGCTCCAACGCCAGGCGCGCCGGGCACCCCGACGCCGACGTTGTACCCGCAAGTCACACCACCGGTCGTGCCCAACACCAACGGTTCGCCGCCCCTGGCGCCCATCGTGTTGCCCACGCCGCCAAAGGACCAGAGCGTGCCTGGCCTACTGCAAAACGACAGCAAGCCGAAGACGCCGGGCGGTTAGAACTGTTGGGACAGCAGTTGCCCGTCGGCCATGCGCAGGCGCTTGGACAGGGCAATCGCGATTGCGCGGATGATCTTGGCGGCCACCCTGGGGGCCTCGTTGAGCATCTTTTCCAAGGCATCCTTGCCCAGGTTCAGCAGCACGCAGTCGCTGGCAGCCACGCAGCTGGCCGAGCGCCGTTCGCCGTCCAGTACGGCCATTTCGCCAAAAGCCCGGCCACTGCGCAGGGTGGCGATGGTCAGGCGCTGGCCTTCATGGTTGGTTTTCTGCACTGCCACCTGGCCGCTGTGGATGATGCACATGAAGGTGCCGGCGTCGCCCTCCAGGAAAATCACTTCGTCACGGGCAATGCTGCTGATATTGAAGTAGCCGGCGGCCACGTGAAAATCTTCCGGCAACAGCGGGTCGAACAGGCCGCAGTCCATGAGCATGTCGCGGATTTCGTTATTGAGAAGCGTCGGTTGTGACATGGCTGCAATCTTGGTCCATCAATCAGGTTGGGCGGTCCTGTGTTCAGACAGGACCGCCTGGCTAAGTTCCTTAAACCAACCCCAGCGCCTTGAACACAAATGCATATTCGAGTGCTACGTCACGTAATCCCTGGTAACGACCGCTCATGCCGCCGTGGCCGGCGCCCAGTTCGGTCTTGAGCAACAGCAGGTTGTCGTCGGTCTTGGTGTCACGCAACTTGGCCACCCACTTGGCGGCTTCCCAGTACTGCACGCGGCTGTCGTTGTAGCCGGCGATCACCAGCATGTGCGGGTAGGCCTGGGCGCTGACGTTCTCGTACGGTGCGTAGGCCTTGATGCGCTCGTACACCTCGGGTTCCTGCGGGTTGCCCCACTCGTCGTACTCGGTGATGGTCAACGGCAGATCCGGGTCGAGCATGGTGTTGAGAACGTCGACGAACGGCACTTCGGCAATCGCCGCCTGGAACAGCTCGGGGCGCTGGTTGAGTACCGCGCCGATCAACAGGCCGCCGGCACTGCCGCCGCTGATGGCCAGTTGCTTGGAAGTGGTCAGGCCTTGGGCGATCAGGTGTTCGGCGCAGGCGATAAAGTCGCTGAAGGTGTTTTGCTTGTGTTCCTGCTTGCCCGCGCGGTACCAGGCTTCGCCCAGTTCGCCACCGCCGCGCACATGCGCAATGGCGAAGCCTACGCCTCGGTCCAGCAGGCTCAGGCGTGCGTGGGAAAACCAGGGGTCGAGGCTCGAACCGTAGGCGCCGTAGCCGTACAGGTACAGCGGCGTTGGCTTGCCCAACTGATCGCGCCGGACCACCAGGCTGATCGGCACCTGGGTGCCGTCCGCCGAGGTGGCCCACAGGCGCTGGCTCACATAGTCATCGGCGTTGAATACACCAAGTACCGGGGTTTCCTTGAGCACCTGTTGCGCACCGTTGGCCAGGTCCAGCTGGCGGACCTGGGCCGGGCGGTTCAGGGCTTCATAGCGCAGGCGAATCTTGTCGCTGGCAAATTCCAGGCTGTTCTGGACGTAGAGGCTGTAGGCGGCGTCCGGCAATTCCACGCGATACGCCGACAGGCCTTCCGGGTGCACTTCGATCACTGGCAGGCCGCCGATGCGCAGGCTCAGGGTCATGGCGCTGGCATTCAGGCTCACGCCGTCGAGCATCACGTCGTCGCTGTGGGGGATCAGGTTCTGCCATTCATCCTCGGTTGGGATGTCGCCAATATCGGTGGCCACGAACAACGCGTAGTTGATCCCGTCGCGGTTGCTGCGGATAAACCAGGTCCACGCGCCATTCAGCTGGCCATGGTCGACATCGTATTCGTGGTCCTCGACCCGTGGCGCCAGGCAGGTGAACTCCAGGTGTGGCTGGTTGGCATCCAGCGCCCAGATTTCGCTGGTGGTCTTGCTGCCCAGTGACAGCAGCAACTGGCGCTCGGAGCTGGAACGGTAGCAATGCAGGAAGAATCGGCCGTCGGGCTCGTGGAACACTTCCTGCGCGGCCGTGCCGTCCAGGCGATAGCGATAGAGTTTGTGCGGGCGGTGGGTGTCGTCCAGTTCGCCGAAGAACAGGGTCAGGCTGTCGTTGGCCCAGGTCATGCTGCCGTCGCAGTCCTGGAACTCCAGTTCGCTGACTTTGCCGGTCGCAATTTCCTTCACGTACAGGGTGTAGATCTCTTCACCGCTGGTGTCGAGGCTGTAGGCCAGGCGTTGGTGATCGGGGCTGATGCTGAATGCCCCGAGGGAGAAGAAACCGCCATTGGCCAGCACGTTCGGGTCCAGCAACAATTCTTCGCTGCTGTCATCCACTTGGTTGCTGTCGTCGGCCGGGCGGCGGCAGCGGTAGTGGCGGGCGTACTCGTCACCGGCGGTGGTGCGGGTGTAGTACAGGTACGGGCCCCACGGCGAGGGCAGCGATAAATCGGTTTCGAGAATGCGGCCCTTGATTTCCTCGAACAGGCTTTCGCGCAGCGCCGCCTGGTCGGCGAGTTGGACGTCCTGCCAGGCGTTTTCGGCCTTGAGGTAGTCGAGCACCTCAGCGCTGTCACGCTCCTGCAGCCAGGCGTACGGGTCTGGGCCTGGGGCCTTGCGGGCAATCGGGGTGGTCGATGTAGGCATGGATTAATCTCTATCTGGCGGACGGTGGCAGCCATTGCAGCCGCGACACGCAAAAGCCGTTATCATAGCCGCCTGTTTGCCAACCTTGCCATGGACACCATGACCGAGAACGACTATCTGACCGCTTGGGGCCTTTACGCCTTCGCCGCTTTGGGCTGCCTGTTGGTGTGGTGGCGCATGACCCGCTGGATCTGGCGCTGGCTGCGCGAGCCGCTGCAACTGCTGATGGCGGTGCTGCTGTTCAGCCCGACCATCGTCGATCCGGTCAAGACCCAGTTCGCACCGGCCGTGGCTATCACCGCCCTGGACCTGGTGCTCAAGGTCGGCAACAACGCCTGGCGGGCCATTTCCGATCTGTTCATGTACACCATGATCGCCTTTGGCGTGTACCTCGTGTTTGTGCTGATCCGCTGGCCCATCGAGC
The DNA here is from genome assembly GCF_979253545.1 of Pseudomonas sp. AC112. NCBI lineage: Bacteria > Pseudomonadati > Pseudomonadota > Gammaproteobacteria > Pseudomonadales > Pseudomonadaceae > Pseudomonas > Pseudomonas sp. AC112. The sequence goes on along the minus strand of NZ_CEEDCM010000001.1, from coordinate 554,525 downwards.
GCGCCGCCAACGCCCGCCGTGAGCGCAAGGCGGCTGCCGATGCAGCCCTGGCTGCCGAGCCGGATCAAGATGAAGACGACGTGCCTTTCCGCCGTCCTGCACCTGTGAGCGGTATGCGCGTAGAACCGCGCCTTTAACGTCGTCCGCCCTGCAGCGAGAGCCCTGGCATGTGTGAATTATTGGGCATGAGTGCCAACGTCCCCACCGACATCGTGTTCAGCTTTACCGGGCTGATGCAGCGCGGTGGGCGCACCGGCCCCCACCGTGACGGTTGGGGCATCGCCTTCTATGAAGGCCGTGGCCTGCGTTTGTTCCAGGACCCGGCCGCCAGCAGCGAATCGGAAGTCGCGCTGCTGGTGCAACGTTACCCGATCAAAAGTGAAGTGGTGATTGGTCATATCCGCCAGGCCAACGTCGGCAAGGTCAGCCTGGCCAATACCCACCCGTTCGTGCGCGAACTGTGGGGCCGCAACTGGTGCTTCGCACACAACGGCCAGTTGGCAGACTTCAACCCCCGCGCCACCTTTTACCGCCCGGTGGGTGACACCGACAGCGAAGCGGCCTTCTGCGACCTGCTCAACCGCGTGCGCGAAGCGTTCCCTGAGCCGGTGGACATCGAAAAGGTGCTGCCCGACCTGATCGCCGCCTGCTCCGAATACCGCAGCAAAGGCGTGTTCAACTGCCTGCTGAGCGACGGCGACTGGCTGTTTTGCTTCTGCTCGACCAAATTGGCGCAAATCACCCGTCGCGCACCATTCGGCCCCGCACGCTTGAAAGATGTCGACGTGATCGTCGATTTTCAGGCCGAAACCACGCCCAATGACGTGGTGACCGTGATCGCCACCGAGCCTTTGACCGACAACGAAAACTGGACCCGTTACGAACCGGGCCAATGGAGCCTGTGGCGACGCGGTGAATGCGTCAGCCAGGGCATCACCGAGTAAGGATATCGCCCATGTTGCTCAGTTATCTGCGGTTGGTGCTGTTTGCCATTGGCCTGTTGGTCGGTGTGCAAGTGCCGGGCTTCATCAATGACTACGCCAAGCGTGTCGAAGCCCACCTGATCGAGGCCCAGACCGGCCTCAGCGGGTTTGAAACCACCGCACGGCAGTTCTTCAACGGCGATTTGAAGGCGTTGGTGGCGCATTACCGCGCCAGCGACGACCCGGTGTTCCAGAGCGACGCCAACAGCCTGGGCGCCATGCTTGACCGCCAGGTGGCGTTGGACAAGCAATTCCAGGCCATGCAGGGCCCGTGGTACATCCGCGCCCTGCAGGTGGCGGTGGCGGCCGACCCGGATATCCGCCAGGAAACCTGGAATGGCTACAGCTACCAGATCCTGCTGACGCCTGAGGCAATGGGCTGGGGCCTGGGCGGGGCGATGCTGCTGTCGTTTGGCCTGGAGTGCCTGTTCCGCCTGATCGACTGGGTCGTGCTGGGCGGCAAGCGCCTGCGCCAGAGTCGGCCGATTGAAGAGCGAGACCTCAAAGGCCTCTAAAGACCGACGCGGTCAACTGTGGGAGCTGGCTTGCCTGCGATAGCTATTTATCAGTTAATGCATCAGTGACTGATACACCGCTATCGCAGGCAAGCCAGCTCCCACAGTTTTAATCGGGTTTCGCCAGCACCATCCGCTCTTCACCGACCTCTGCGGCATACCGCGCCACCACCTTCTGGCACAGCCCGACGATCTCTTCCACCAACTCCACCCCCACGCGCCACGACACCACCACCTGCAAGTTCGGCAGTTTCTGCCCCATCGGCAGCATCACCAGTTCGCCGCGCGCCAGTTCTTCGCTGACCAGCACCGGCGGCAGCGCGCCAATGCCGAAGCCATCGCGCAACAAGCGAGTAATCGCCGACACTGAATTCACACAGTTCATCCGTGGCGCGGCCACGCCGTTGGCTTGCATCAGGCTGATAACGTCCTGGTGCGGGTGGGAGTTTTTCGAGTAGGTGATGATGCGCTCCTGGGCCAGTTCGGCCAGGGAGGCGTAGTCACGGTTGTAGATCGATTGGCTGGCGACGATCCAGGCCATGGGGTGGCTGGCCAGCTCCAGGCTGCGCACGGTTTCGAGGCGCAGCAGGTCGGTTTGCAGGATCAGGTCGAGAAAGCCTTTTTGCAGCTGATCGCTGAGGTTCAACGCGGTATCGGCGACCAACTCGATTTCCACCAGGGGGAAGTGGTCCATCAGTTCGGCGACCAGCGGGCTGAGCCAGGTGTGGATCACCGTATCCATGGCGCCGATCCGAATGCGCCCGACCTTGCTGCTGGTGGTCTCCAGGGACTGCTTCAAGCCCTGCATGGTCACCATCATCTGCTCGGCATAGTCGAGCACCTTCAAGCCTTCCGGGGTCAGGCTCACACCACGGGAGTCACGCAGAAACAGCTTCACCCCCAGCTCGCTTTCCAGCACCGCGATGCGGCTGGAAATCGACGCCTGGGTGGTGAACAACTTCTCGGCGGTCAGGCGGAAACTCTTGAGCTTGGCCACCCAGACGAAGGTTTCGAGGAACTTCAAATTCATGGGATCAACTTTTTCTTATGCATGGATCGGTTTTTATTAGTTGGACGCCGCACCGGGCCAGCGCCAAAAATCGAGCCATTCCACGATAAGCGCCGTTGGGGTGTCAGGACAAGTTGCGAGTTCTGTGTAAAAAATCCCACACTACAAAAAAATAAAGCCTACAGGAGCAACAGCCCGTGAGCCGTCTTTTACTCAATTGCGACATTGGCGAAAGCTTTGGCAACTGGACCATGGGTCTGGACGCCGAGGTCATGCCGTTCATTGATTGCGCCAACGTGGCCTGTGGCTTTCATGCCGGCGACCCCAGCATCATGCGCAAGACCGTCAGCCTGGCGCTCAAGCACGGCGTGCAAGTCGGCGCGCACCCGGCGTACCAGGACCTGCAAGGCTTTGGCCGCCGCTCCATGGCCTACACCCCTCAAGAAATCCAGGACCTGTTGCACTACCAGATTGGTGCCCTCGACGGCATCTGCCGTGCCCAGGGTGGGCGTGTCAGCTACGTGAAGCCCCACGGTGCGATGTACAACGACATGATGGCCAACCCCACGCAGTTGCGTGCGGTGATCCAGGCCGTGGCGGCCTACGGCGAACTGCCGTTGATGCTGCTCGCCACCCGCGACAACAGCGCGGCCCAGGCCCTGGGCGACGAATACGGTGTAACGCTGTGGTTCGAAGCCTTCGCCGACCGCGCCTACGACCACAAGGGGCACCTGGTCTCCCGCCAGTTACCCGGCGCCGTGCACCACGATAGCGACACCATCGTGCAGCAAGCCCTGACCATTTCGCGCCGCGAAGCGCTGATCGCCAGCGACGGCAGCCCGCTGGTGCTGCAGGCCAACACGCTGTGCGTGCACGGCGACAACGCCAGTTCGGTCGCCGCCGTGCAGCGCATCCGCGAGGCATTGAAGCCAGTATGAAGGCACGGATTGAAGTGGTCGCCATCGACTGCCTGATGGTGCGTCTGTTTGATGCAATCGCCGAAACCAATATGCCGTGGATGCTGGCCGCTACCCAGCGCCTGCGCAGCGGTTTTGGTGCCGCATTGGTGGACCTGGTGCCGTCCTACACCACCTTGATGGTGCATTACGACCTCACCGCAGTGAGCCCGGCCCAGGCACGGGAATGGATCGAGCAGGCCCTCATCGACCTGCAGCCCCAAGCCCAGGGCAGCGGCCAGTGCCATGTGCTGCCGGTGTGGTATGACCTGAGTGTCGGCCCCGAGTTGACCTTGCTCAGCCAGCGCAGCGGCCTGTCTGTCGACGACGTGATCCGGCGCCATAGCGCCCACGAATACCAGGTATTCGCCCTCGGCTTCGCGCCCGGTTTTGCCTTTATGGGCCTGGTGGATGAAAGCCTCGCCACCCCGCGCCTCAACACCCCACGCAAACGCGTGGCGGCTGGCAGCGTCGGCATCGCCGAACGCCAGACCGCCGCCTACCCGGTGGTGTCGCCCGGCGGCTGGAACCTGATCGGTCGCACGCCGGCCAAACTCTTCGATCGCGAGCGCGACGGCTACAGCCTGATGCAACCGGGCGACACCGTGCGCTTTGCGCCGGTCGATCACGCTGAATTCATCAAGCTGGGTGGCGATGACACGCCGTTGGAGGCGCAAGCATGAGCCGCTTGATCATCGAGGCCAGCACGCCGCTGTGCCTGTTGCAGGACGCCGGTCGCTTTGGCGTGCGTCACCTGGGCGTGACCCAGGGCGGGGCGCTGGATTGGGTGTCGATGTCCTGGGCCAACTGGCTGCTGGGCAATGCACTGGACTCGCCGGTGGTGGAAATCACCCTGGGCGGCTTCACCGTGCAAGCCGAGGCGTATTGCCTGCTGGCCCTGGCCGGTGCGGACCTGGGCGCCTATATCGACGAGCGCGCCATCAGCCCCGGCCGTAGTTTTATCCTGCAAAAGGGCCAGCGTTTACGCTTTACCCAGCCGTTCAGCGGCGCGCGGGCTTACCTGGCGGCACCGGGCGGGTTTGATGCGCCGGATGTACTCGGCAGTTGCGCCACGGTGGTGCGGGAAGAACTGGGCGGGGTGGACGGTTTCGGCAAGGCGTTGGCCGAAGGCGGGCGCCTGGCGTATTCCGGTGTGGGCGGTGCGCTGAAAGTGCTGAACGATCCAGGCCTGCCGGCCAAGGCAGCATTGGACGTGATCGTCGGCGCGCAGATCGGCCAGTTCAGCGGCCAAAGCCTGTTCGATGCCTTCAACACCGACTGGGCCCTCGACAGCCGAGCCGACCGCATGGGCATGCGCCTGTTGGGCACGCCGTTGCAGTATCAAGGGCCGTCGCTGATTTCCGAGGGCATTCCGCTGGGGGCGATCCAGGTGCCGCCGGACGGGCAGCCGATCGTGTTGCTCAATGACCGGCAGACCATCGGTGGCTATCCGCGCCTGGGCGCGTTGACGCCGTTGTCGCTGGCACGGCTGGCGCAGTGCTTGCCGGGGGAGAAGGTGCGGTTGGCGCCGGTGGTGCAGCACAGTGCTTATGAGCAGCATATAAAGTTTTTGGCGCAATACGGCCGGCCCTGACTGCTGTACTTACATCACTGTGTGATTCAAACATCACGCACTTCAATATCGAATTTCAGACACGCGCTGTGGTGGCGTATGGATCGGCCCTTTAACCGCTACCTTGAAATCGTTGCCGAAGACCTTGACTTGGATGGGCAACCCGATCTGGTCAGATTGAGGTTTCATGAGGGCGATGGGCCGCCGACTGACGACGGTAGACGCCGCCGCTTGGATCTTTCTAAATGACAGCGCCGGAAGCTGTTTTACGCTCAATGAGGATGTCAATGCAGACTCATATATCGATCAACGGGATGCGACTTTTGTGGAGGAGTTTTGTCGTGACTTTCTAAGGTGTAATTGGAATAACGTTCGAGCAGCAAAGCCTTGTTCATCCTCCGGTACGCCCTTTTAACTTACAGGGCTTGCGCGTTTGCCTCAAAAAACCGCCTGGTTTCTGATTCGCGACGGTGAAAATATTGAGGGTGGTAGTTTCGGAAAAGTCCTTCAATGCAACGTGGCTTTTTGAGGTTGTGCCTTTGGCATCTTAGTGAAAACCTTCACCATCTAGCTAACTTCATGGAGAGGAGTTCATATGAGATACCTGGTAATAACGTCCAAAGACGCCAAGGACGATGATGTACCCGCTGTCCACTTTGGCTTTTATGAGCATGAGGCAGGGACGCTCCCTCGCCTCATCAAACAGGCACTGGCCGAGGATCTGCATGATTTCGGTGAGCTTGATGAGGTGACGACTGATGACGTTATCGAAGATGGTGTAGTGGATGAGGCGGATAAACGCCTGATCAAGCGTTTTGCGCAACAGTTTCTTGAGTTCAACTGGTTCAGTCCGGAACCGCCCTTCGACAAGCACATGAAAATCTTTGCCGAGGAGTTTGACGCCTGCGGTGTGGCTCAAACCGTGCGCTTAGAGTTTTTTAACGTCACAGACTCCTTGGCGTTCAGCGCTGCCTACCAAACCAATGCTGACGGGAGAGGGATGGAGTTGACCATATTTTCAGACGTCAACGGCGACAAACAGACCAATTATGTGGACGCCCAGCTCGTCAAGGGTTTTGCGCTTCAGTTCCTTTCGTTTCGCTGGTACGGCGCGCACGACCATACGTTTTGTCAGTTACAGCTGCTGTAGCAAGACAAATCTGTGACGTTGAGATCCCGCTAATCCTTTGGTGCCCGCCCAGGTGGTCCGCCCGATACGTGAAGGTACATTTTATGCGCTATATGAAACTATCCGCCCAAGACTATTGCCCCGACGGCACACCTGACGTTGTGAAACTGGAATGGCATGACAACCAGCGAACTCCTTCGCTTGTTCGTTGCGTTACGGTGTTCGACATGGACAATGACGGGAATTTGGATTGCGCTCAGCCGGAAGATATTGATAACGACGGCGTCAGTGACGAGTGGGATCGGTTCAAGGCGATTGCCTTGGCTCGCCAATTTCTCGAATTCAACTGGTTCAGTCGCGATCAGTCGTTCAACAAATACCTTAAGGTCTCTGCCTATGATTTGGATGCCAGTGGTTTTCCCGAAACGGTGCATCTGAGGTTTCATATCGGTGACGCGCGCGTGGCGTTCAGTGCTAAGTTCTACAGCGTGACTGGTGGGCAGCAGGGGGCAGTCAACCCGGACGTCAATGGAGATGGTGAAGTCGACTTCAGTGATGCCGACCAGATTCGTATGTTCTGTACCGCGTTCCTGGCGCTGGGTTGGTTCACTGCCAAGTGTTCCAGTGCCTGATGGCCTTGAGGTATCGGTTGAAGGAGCTGGACGTTGAATCAAGCCCCTTGGTTTGATGACTTACTTGGAAAGAAAACGCATCCCTTCTTCCAACCCCCGCAACGTCAGCGGATACATCTGATCCTCCACCAACTCCCGCACAATTCCCGTCGACGCCGTATACCCCCAGGTGTCCTTCGGATACGGGTTAATCCAGATCAGCTTCTTGTACTTGGCCATGAAGCGCTGCATCCACACATACCCCGGCTCCTCATTCCAATGCTCGACGCTGCCGCCGGCCTGGGTGATTTCATACGGCGCCATCGACGCATCGCCGATAAAAATCACTTTGTAATCCGCGCCGTACTTGTGCAACAGGTCCTGGGTCGAGGTGCGCTCGGAGGTGCGACGCTGGTTGTTTTTCCACACCGACTCGTACACAAAGTTGTGGAAGTAGAAGTACTCCAAGTGCTTGAACTCGGTCTTACACGCGGAGAACAGCTCTTCGCAGATCTTCACGTGGGCGTCCATCGAGCCGCCGATATCGAACAGCAACAGCAGCTTGATGGTGTTGCGCCGCTCCGGTCGCATCTGGATATTCAATAAGCCGGCATCGCGGGCGGTGTGGTCGATGGTGCCGTCGATATCCAGCTCTTCCGCCGCGCCCTGGCGCGCAAACTTGCGCAGGCGCCGCAGGGCCACCTTGATATTGCGCGTGCCCAGTTCCACCTGGTCGTCGAGGTTCTTGTACTCGCGCTGGTCCCAGACCTTCACGGCCTTGCCCTGACGCTTGCCGGCGTCGCCGACGCGAATGCCTTCGGGGTTATAGCCGCCGGAGCCAAATGGGCTGGTGCCGCCGGTGCCGATCCACTTGTTGCCGCCGGCGTGGCGTTCCTTTTGTTCCTCCAGGCGCTTCTTGAATTCCTCGATCAGCTTGTCGAGTCCGCCGAGGGACTGGATCTGCGCGCGTTCTTCATCGGTCAGCGAGCGCTCGAACTCCTTGCGCAGCCACTCTTCGGGAATCAGCGCCTGCAGGTGGTCGTCGAGTTTTTCCAGGCCGTTGAAATAGGCGCCGAAAGCCCGGTCGAACTTGTCGTAATGCCGCTCGTCCTTGACCAGGATCGCCCGGGACAAGTAGTAGAACTCGTCCATGTCGGCGAAGGTCACGCGCTGTTTCAACGCATTGATCAGGTCGAGCAGCTCACGCACCGACACCGGCACCTTGGCTGCACGCATTTCATTGAACAGGTTGAGCAACATCAGCGATTACCGCGACGGCTCATGAACGCCAGACGCTCCAGCAATTGCACGTCTTGCTCGTTCTTGACCAGGGCGCCGGCCAGCGGCGGGATGGCCTTGGTCGGGTCGCGCTCGCGCAGCACGGCTTCGCCGATGTTGTCGGCCATCAGCAACTTGAGCCAATCGACCAGCTCGGAGGTGGACGGTTTTTTCTTGAGGCCCGGTACTTTGCGTACATCGAAGAACACGTCCAGCGCTTCGCTGACCAGGTCTTTCTTGATGTCCGGGTAGTGCACATCCACGATCTTTTGCAGGGTGGTGCGGTCGGGGAAGGCGATGTAGTGGAAGAAGCAGCGGCGCAGGAACGCGTCCGGCAGTTCTTTTTCGTTGTTAGAGGTAATGATGATGATCGGGCGTTTCTTGGCCTTGATGGTCTCGTCGATTTCGTAGACGTAGAACTCCATCTTGTCGAGTTCTTGCAGCAGGTCGTTAGGGAACTCGATGTCGGCCTTGTCGATTTCGTCGATCAGCAGGATCACCCGCTCTTCGGACTCGAAAGCTTCCCAGAGCTTGCCCTTCTTGAGGTAATTGCGCACGTCGTGCACCTTGTCCACGCCCAGTTGCGAGTCGCGCAGGCGGCTGACCGCGTCGTACTCGTACAGGCCCTGGTGGGCCTTGGTGGTGGACTTGATGTGCCAGGTGATCAGTCGGGCCCCGAAGGATTCGGCCAGTTGCTCGGCGAGCATGGTCTTGCCGGTGCCCGGTTCGCCCTTGACCAGCAGCGGACGCTCCAGGGTGATGGCAGCGTTGACGGCCAGTTTCAGGTCATCGGTGGCAACATAGGCCTGGGTGCCTTCGAACTTCATCGGTGTTTCCTCGAATTCATCAATGCCGGGACTATACCGCGCAGCCCCGGCGACTGTGAACGCAGGCGGGTTATTCAGTCTCTGAATGACCGGTCACGTTCAATCCGCCGAGGGCTTGGGCTGTTCATACCGCGCGTTGAACGCCTGGATGAACCCGTTACGCAAAATCGACAAAAACGCGGAAAACGCGCTGACATTTTGCTGGTGCACGCTGCCACTGAGTTCCACGCGCGTGGCGAACTGGTTCTTGCTCTGGTTTTTTAGCACGGTCTCACTGGCGCCCACTACGGCCTCCCAGATCGAACGGAAGATGTTCTTGTCTTTGTTTTCCACGTCCTGCTGCCAATCAAACACCTCGACATCACGCAGCAGCGGCTTGATGTAGCCGGTTAATTGGCCTTTCTCGGCCTGGGCTTCGATCACCACGTCGCCGGTGCCGGCCTTGAAGTCGAACTTGCCATAGGCCGAGGCGAAGTCATTCATGCGCTTGAGCTGCAAGTCCCTGGCGCGGAAACGGAATTCAAAGTTTTCGAAATTGCTCAACGGGTCGAAGGTAGCGGTGGCTTCCAGCGGCGCCTGGCCCTGGAGCAAGGCCTTGCCGTCGAAGCGCGCATCACGCTTGCCTTCGACGTCCACCACATTGGTCAGGTTGTAAAAGCTGGCGTTGACCGAAGTGGCATTGATGTTCACTGGGGGTTTGGAGTTGAAGTTACGGAAGCTGATCTTGCCGTCCTGGATCCGCACTTCATCGAGGGTGATGGGCGCCAGCTTGCTCAGTTGCTCGCGCCAGTCGGTACCCTTACCGGTCTGGGACGCCTGCTTGTTGGCGCCGCCGTCGACAAAGTTCACTTCTGGGTTGATAAACAGCACCTTGGCGACCACGGCATGGTCGTACCACAACGAGTGCCAGCTCACCGCCAGGTCGATCAGTGGCGCCTTGACGAACGGTACCGGCACCTTGCCATCTACCTTGATGATCTCCAGGCCGTTGATCTTGTAGGCGCCGCGCCACAGGGCCAGGTCGACATCCGTGACGTGGCCGCGGTAGTCGCCCATGTCGGCGAGTTTGTCATTCAGGTAGTTACGCACCAGATAGGGCAGGGCGATGGCCATGGCGACCAGCACCACCACCAGCCCGGCGACAGTCCATAGTGGCCAGCTGTAGCGACGTTTCATGGGGCAGTCCTCTTTGCTCGTAGGAGATTGACTACTATCAAGTGCGCAACGTTCCTCTGACTGGACGCCTTGCAGCACGAGGCATACCCTTGGGGCCTTCCAGAAATCGAGCAATAGGACCCGTCATGAGCCGTATCTTTGCAGACAACGCGCACTCCATCGGTAATACGCCCCTGGTTCAGATCAACCGGATCGCACCGCGTGGCGTGACTATCCTGGCCAAGATCGAAGGGCGTAACCCGGGCTACTCGGTGAAGTGCCGCATTGGCGCAAACATGATCTGGGACGCCGAAAGCACCGGCAAGCTCAAGCCGGGCATGACCATTGTTGAACCGACCTCCGGCAACACCGGCATCGGCCTGGCGTTCGTCGCTGCCGCCCGTGGCTACAAGCTGCTGTTGACCATGCCGGCGTCCATGAGCATCGAGCGGCGCAAGGTACTCAAGGCCCTCGGCGCCGAATTGGTGCTGACCGAGCCGGCCAAAGGCATGAAGGGCGCAATCGAAAAAGCCGGCGAAATCGTCGCCAGCGATCCGGCCACTTACTTTATGCCGGCCCAGTTCGAAAACCCGGCCAACCCGGCCATCCACGAGAAAACCACCGGTCCGGAAATCTGGAACGACACCGATGGCGCCGTGGACGTACTGGTCGCGGGCGTGGGCACCGGCGGTACCATCACTGGCGTGTCGCGCTACATCAAGAACATCGCGGGCAAGCCGATTCTTTCGGTGGCCGTCGAGCCAATGGTCTCGCCGGTGATTACCCAGGCGCTGGCGGGTGAAGAGATCAAGCCCAGCCCGCACAAGATCCAGGGCATTGGCGCGGGTTTCGTGCCCAAGAACCTGGACTTGTCGATGGTCGACCGCGTGGAACTGGTGACCGACGACGAATCCAAGGCCATGGCCCTGCGCCTGATGCAGGAAGAGGGGATTCTGTGCGGTATCTCCTGCGGCGCCGCGATGGCCGTGGCGGTGCGCCTGGCCGAGAAGCCGGACATGCAGGGCAAGACCATCGTGGTGATCCTGCCGGACTCCGGTGAGCGCTATCTGTCGAGCATGCTGTTCAGCGATTTGTTTACCGAGCAAGAAAACCAGGCTTGATTTGAGTCAGCGCCGATAACCCGGGCCTTCTGCATAATGGCCCAACTGTTTATCATGGCCGGCTGCTACGTCTGCTGTTGGCCAGGCGCTTATTTCCAGGAGTTGCTGCATGACCTTTTCTTTGGCCGCCAAACTGTCGGTACTGGCGCTGTTTATCGGTAGCACGTTGTATGTGCACCTGCGCGGCAAGGCGCGTTTGCCGATGTTGCGCCAGTTCGTCAATCATTCGGCACTGTTCGCCCCCTATAACGCCCTGATGTACCTGTTCTCGGCCGTGCCGTCCAAGCCGTACCTGGACCGCAGCAAGTTCCCGGAACTGGATGTACTCAAGGACAACTGGGAAGTGATCCGCGAGGAGGCCATGCACCTGTTCGACGAGGGTTACATCCGCGCGGCGGAAAAGAACAACGATGCCGGCTTCGGTTCATTCTTCAAGAAGGGCTGGAAGCGTTTCTACCTCAAGTGGTACGACAAACCGCTGCCATCGGCCGAGGCGCTGTGCCCGAAAACCGTGGCGCTGGTGAGCAGCATTCCCAACGTCAAGGGCGCAATGTTCGCGCTGTTGCCGGGTGGCAGCCACCTCAACCCGCACCGCGACCCGTTCGCCGGTTCCCTGCGTTATCACTTGGGCCTGTCCACACCGAACTCCGACGACTGTCGCATCTTTGTCGACGGCCAGGTGTACGCCTGGCGCGACGGTGAAGACGTGATGTTCGACGAGACCTACGTGCACTGGGTCAAGAACGAAACCGAGCAGACCCGCGTGATCCTGTTCTGTGACATCGAACGCCCCCTGAGCAACCGCGTGATGACCCGCGTCAACCGCTGGGTCAGCAAGCAACTGGGTCGCGCGACCGCGCCGCAGAACCTTGACGACGAGCGTGTTGGCGGGATCAACCAGGCCTATGCCTGGAGCAAGACCTTCAGCGACAAGTTCAGCGGTGTGGTCAAGCAGTGGAAGCGCAAGCATCCGAAGGCGTATCGCATTGCGCGGCCGGTGCTGGCGGTGGTGGTGCTGGTGCTGCTGTGGAAGTGGTTGTTCGGCTGATTTGAAACGCAGTCAAAACTGTGGGAGCGGGCTTGCTCGCGAATGCGGAGTGTCAGTCGATGCATGCTTGACTGATCCACCGCATTCGCGAGCAAGCCCGCTCCCACATTGGTTTTGCAGTGTTGCTTAAGAGGCGATCAACTGGCGCAGCACGTAGTGCAAGATGCCGCCCGACTTGAAGTATTCCACCTCATTGAGCGTATCGATCCGGCACAGCACCTCGACCTTCTCGCTGCTGCCATCCTCGCGGGTAATCACCAGCGTCAGGTTCATGCGTGGCACGATCTCCACGTCGGTCAGACCGAGAATGTCGATCTTCTCCTTGCCGGTGAGCTTGAGCGACTTGCGGTTCTGATCCAGCTTGAACTGCAGCGGCAGCACGCCCATGCCCACCAGGTTGGAGCGGTGAATCCGTTCGAAACTCTCGGCGATCACCGCCTTGACGCCTAGCAGGTTGGTGCCCTTGGCTGCCCAGTCGCGGCTGGAGCCGGTGCCGTATTCCTGGCCGGCCACCACCACCAGCGGCGTGCCCGACGCCTGGTATTTCATCGACGCATCGTAGATCGGCATTTTCTCGCCAGTGGGGATGTACAGCGTATTGCCGCCTTCTTCGCCGCCGAGCATTTCATTGCGGATACGGATGTTGGCAAAGGTGCCGCGCATCATCACTTCATGGTTGCCGCGGCGTGAACCGTAGGAGTTGAAGTCCCGTGGCTCCACGCCCTGTTCGCGCAGGTAGCGGCCGGCCGGGCTGTCGGTCTTGATATTGCCGGCAGGGGAGATGTGGTCGGTGGTGACCGAGTCGCCCAGCAGCGCCAGCACGTTGGCGCCTTTGACGTCCTTGATGACCGGCAGGGGGCCTGCAATATCGTCGAAGAATGGCGGGTGCTGGATGTAGGTGGAGTCTTTCTGCCACACGTAGGTGGCGGCCTGTGGCACTTCAATGGCTTGCCATTGCTCGTCACCGGCAAACACTTCGGCGTATTCCTTGTGGAACATGCCGGTGCTGACTTGCGCCACTGCGTCGGCGATTTCTTTGCTGCTCGGCCAGATGTCCTTGAGGTACACCGGGTTGCCGGCCTGGTCGTTACCCAGCGGCTCGCTGCTGATATCGATGCGCACGGTCCCCGCCAGGGCATAGGCCACCACCAGCGGCGGCGAGGCCAGCCAGTTGGTTTTCACCAGGGGGTGCACGCGGCCTTCGAAGTTGCGGTTACCGGACAGCACCGACGCCACCGCGAGGTCAGCCTTTTGGATGGCTTTCTCGATCGGCTCGGGCAACGGCCCGGAGTTGCCGATGCAGGTGGTGCAGCCATAGCCCACCAAGTCGAAGCCCAGTTTATCCAAGTACTGGGTCAGGCCCGCCGCCTTGTAGTAGTCGGTGACCACTTTGGAGCCGGGGGCCAGCGAGGTTTTCACCCAGGGTTTGCGGGTCAGGCCCTTTTCCACGGCCTTCTTCGCCACCAGCCCCGCCGCCATCATCACGCTGGGGTTGGAGGTGTTGGTGCAAGAGGTGATTGCGGCGATCACCACCGCGCCGTTCTTCAGGCGATAGGTCTGGCCGTCGTATTCGTAGTCGGTTTCGCCCACCAGGTCGGCGTTGCCCACGGCAACCCCGCCGCCGCCTTCGCTTTCGAGGCGGCCTTCTTCCTTGTTGGTGGGTTTGAATTGCAGGTCGAGGAAGTCGCTGAACGCCTGGCCGACATTCGGCAGGGCCACGCGGTCCTGTGGGCGTTTCGGCCCGGCCAGGCTGGCTTCGACGCTGCCCATGTCCAGGGCCAGGCTGTCGGTGAACACCGGCTCCTGGCCGGCGATGCGCCACAGGCCCTGGGCTTTGGTGTACGCCTCGACCAACTTCACGGTTTCTGCCGGACGGCCGGACAGGCGCAGGTAGTCCAGCGTTACCTCATCCACCGGGAAAAAGCCGCAGGTGGCGCCGTATTCCGGGGCCATGTTGGCGATGGTGGCGCGGTCGGCCAGCGGCAGGTCGGCAAGGCCGTCGCCATAGAACTCGACGAATTTACCCACGACGCCTTTTTTGCGCAGCATCTGGGTCACGGTCAGCACCAGGTCGGTGGCGGTGATGCCTTCTTTGAGTTTGCCGGTGAGCTTGAAGCCGATCACTTCCGGGATCAGCATCGACACCGGCTGGCCGAGCATTGCCGCTTCCGCTTCGATCCCGCCCACGCCCCAGCCGAGTACGCCGAGGCCGTTGATCATGGTGGTGTGGGAGTCAGTGCCGACCAAGGTGTCGGGGAAGGCGTAAGTGCGACCGTCTTCGTCCTTGGTCCACACGGTGCGGCCGAGGTATTCGAGGTTGACCTGGTGGCAGATGCCGGTGCCCGGTGGCACCACACTGAAGTTGTCGAAGGCGCTCTGTCCCCAGCGCAGGAAAGCGTAGCGTTCGCCGTTGCGTTGCATCTCGATGTCGACGTTCTGCTCGAAGGCGCTGGTGGTGCCGAACTTGTCGACCATCACCGAGTGGTCGATCACCAGGTCCACGGGAGAAAGCGGGTTGATGCGCTGCGGGTCGCCCCCGGCCTTGGCCACGGCGGCACGCATGGCGGCCAGGTCGACCACGGCAGGAACGCCGGTAAAGTCTTGCATCAATACCCGAGCCGGGCGGTACTGGATCTCGCGGTCGGACTGGCGCTCTTTGAGCCACGCGGCGATGGCCTTGAGGTCGGCGCCGGTGACGGTCTTTTCGTCTTCCCAACGCAGCAGGTTTTCCAGCAGCACCTTGAGGGACATCGGCAGTTTATCCAGGTCGCCCAGGCTCTTGGCGGCCTCGGGCAAGCTGAAGTAGTGATAGGTCTTGTCGTCGATCTGCAGGGTTTTAAGGGTTCTCAGGCTATCAAGGGATGACATTACATGACTCCTTATGGTCCGCACGGCTACGGACCTGACGGGACGAACAGAGCTTTCAACTTAGCCCTGTTTTCATTAGCAGGCTAATAACTGGACTCTATCGTTAAGTCCAAGGTTCCGAACTCGGCTATCATGCGCGCGTTTTCATGACAGGACTTGCGCTACAGCAAGCCCAGTTGCCAGGAGATTCAATGAACACCCTTTTTATGCACTGCCGCCCGGGTTTTGAAGGCGAAGTCTGTTCCGAGATCGCGGACCTCGCCGCGCGCCTGAACGTTTCCGGCTACGCCAAGGCCAAGACCGGCAGCGCCTGCGCCGAATTTGTCTGCACCGAAGAAGACGGCGCCCAGCGCCTGATGCACGGCCAGCGCTTTGCCGAGCTGATCTTCCCGCGGCAGTGGGCGCGCGGGGTATTCATCGACCTGCCGGAAACCGACCGCATCAGCGTGATCCTCGCTCACCTGCGCGAATTCCCGGTGTGCGGCAGCCTGTGGCTGGAGATGGTCGACACCAACGACGGCAAGGAGCTGTCGAACTTCTGCAAGAAATTCGAAGTGCACCTGCGCAAAGCCTTGCTGAACGCCGGCAAGCTGGTGGACGACCCGAGCAAGCCGCGCCTGCTGCTGACTTTCAAGAGTGGCCGCGAAGTGTTCATGGGCCTGGCCGAGTCGAACAACTCGGCGATGTGGCCGATGGGTATCCCGCGGCTCAAGTTCCCCCGCGAAGCCCCCAGCCGCTCGACCCTCAAGCTGGAAGAGGCCTGGCACCACTTCATCCCCCGCGACCAGTGGGACGAGCGCCTGCACGGCGACATGACCGGCGTCGACCTCGGCGCAGCGCCGGGCGGCTGGACCTGGCAGTTGGTCAACCGTGGCATGCTGGTAACCGCCATCGACAACGGCCCCATGGCTGAAAGCCTGATGGACACCGGCCTGGTGCAACACTTGATGGCCGACGGTTTCACCTTTGTGCCCAAGCAGCCGGTGGACTGGATGGTGTGTGACATCGTCGAGAAGCCGGCGCGCAACGCCGCATTGCTCGAAACCTGGATCGGCGAGGGGCATTGCCGTGAGGCGGTGGTGAACCTGAAGTTGCCGATGAAACAGCGCTACGCCGAAGTGAAGCGCCTGCTGGAACGCATCGAAGACGGTTTCAAAGCGCGCGGCATCCGCGTGGAGATCGGCTGCAAGCAGCTGTACCACGACCGTGAGGAAGTGACCTGCCACCTGCGTCGGTTGGTGGATGTGAAGAAAACCAAGGCCCGGTAGACTGGCGGCCAGTTCCAGGAGTAGATCATGAGCGATATTTTCGACACCGCCGTCGACGGCACCCTAGATGCAACAGGCTTGAATTGCCCGGAGCCCGTGATGATGCTGCACCAGCACATCCGCGACCTGCCGCCAGGCGGCTTGCTCAAGGTGATCGCGACCGACCCGTCCACGCGCCGCGATATTCCCAAGTTCTGCGTGTTTCTCGACCACGAGCTAGTGGATCAGCAGGAGCAGGCCGGTAAGTACCTGTACTGGATCCGCAAGAAGTCCGCTTAAACCCGCGCCTTGTCGGCGCGTATGCGCCGGCGTGCACTGCGCGCCAGGCGCACCAGCAACATCCCCGCCGCACAGCTGAGGCCCACGATCAGCCCTTGCCACAAGCCGCTTGGGCCGCTGGGTTCGCCGAGCCAGTCGGTCAGGCCCAAGGCATAACCCACCGGCAGGCCCACGCCCCAGTATGCGAACAGGGTTAGCACCATGGTCACGCGGGTGTCCTGGTAGCCACGCAATGCGCCCGCCGCCGTGACCTGGATCGAGTCGCTGAACTGGAACAGCGCCGAGAACACGATCAACATCGACGCCAGGTGAATGACCACCGGGTCCGGGGTGTAGATCGCCGCAATCTGCTCACGAAACACCAGCATCAGGCTGCAGGACAGGCAGGCATACGCCAGCGCAGTGCCCATGCCGACACCCGCCGCGAAGCGTGCTTCACGCGGCTCGCCACGGCCGAGGGCCTGGCCGACGCGCACGGTGACGGCCATGCTCAGGGAGTAGGGGATCATGAACACCAGCGAGCTGACGTTCAGCGCGATCTGATGGCCCGAGACCACGGTGGCGCCGAGGCTGCCGATCAGCAGGGCGATGACCGCGAAGATGCTCGATTCGGCAAAGATCGCGATGCCGATGGGCAGGCCAATCCCCAATACACGCTTGATCACGGCCCATTGCGGCCAGTCGAAACGCTTGAACAGTTCGCTGCTCTGGTAAGCCGGGCCCCAGCGCGTCCAGACCGCCAGGCCGAGCATCATCACCCACATCGCAATGGCCGTGGCCCAGCCGCAACCGACGCCGCCCATGGCGGGCACGCCCAGGTGGCCGTAGATGAAGATGTAGTTCAGCGGGATATTCAGCGCCAGGCCACACAGGCCCATCACCATGCTCGGCCGCGTGCGGCCCAGGCCGTCACTGAAACAGCGCAGCACGTAATACAGCGCAATGGCCGGCATACCGGCAGCGATGCCGTGCAGGTAGCCCATGGAGGGTTCTATAAGATCCGGTTCCACCTTCATCGCCTGCAGGATCGGCTCGGCGCAGAGCAGCAACAGCGAGGCGGTGATACCGACCACCACGGCCAGCCACAAGGATTGACGCACCAGTGGGCCGATCTCGCTGAACTGCCCGGCCCCGTAACGCTGCGCGACTTTGGGCGTGGTGGCCAGCAGCGTGCCGGTCATCAGCAGGTACACCGGGATCCAGATCGAGTTGCCCAGGCCCACGGCCGCCAGGTCCTGGGGGCTGACGCGCCCGGCCATCACCGCATCGACAAAACTCATCGCGGTGGTCGCCAGTTGGCCGATCATGATCGGCAGGGCGAGCGTCAGCAGGCCGCGCACTTCCCGGCTGATGCGGGCGGGGCGAGTGAGGGTGGCGGTGGCAGTGTTCACGTACAGGTGTCCCGTAGAAGGAGGCGCAAGGACGGCGGATTCTACGCCTTGACGCATCGGTCAGGAAAAAACCAGTGTTAGCGATTTGTAAGCGAGGGCTGCGATCCCTGTACACTGCGGGTCCGCCAAAGGAGCCTGCCATGCTGATTGTTGCCGACGAAAATATTCCGCTGCTCGATGCATTTTTCCAGGGGTTTGGCGAGATTCGCCGCGTGCCCGGCCGTTCCATTGACCGCGCCACGGTCGAGCAGGCTGATGTGTTGCTGGTGCGCTCGGTGACCAACGTCAACCGCGCGCTGCTGGAGGGCACGAAGGTGCGCTTCGTCGGCACTTGCACCATCGGCACCGATCACCTGGACCTCGACTACTTCCAGCAGGCCGGCATCCAGTGGTCCAGCGCCCCAGGCTGTAACGCCCGTGGCGTGGTGGACTACGTGCTTGGCAGCCTGCAGACCCTGGCAGAGATCGAAGGTGCCGACCTCAATCAGCGCACCTACGGCGTGGTCGGCGCCGGTGAAGTGGGCGGGCGGCTGGTCAAGGTGCTCAAGGGCCTGGGCTGGAATGTGCTGGTGTGCGACCCGCCACGCCAGATCGCCGAGGACGGGGATTACGTCAGCCTGGCGCAGATCATCGAGCAGTGCGACGTGATCAGCCTGCACACGCCGCTGACCAAGTCCGGCAACGGCTCCACCTGGCACCTGTTCGACCGCCAGCGGCTCAACCAGCTCAAGCCCGGCACCTGGCTGATCAACGCCAGCCGTGGCCCGGTGGTCGACAACGCCGCCCTGCGCGAGGTGTTGCTGGCGCGCGAAGACCTGCAAGCGGTGCTGGATGTGTGGGAGGGCGAACCTGAAGTGGACGTCGACCTGGCGGACCTGTGCGTGCTGGCCACGCCGCATATCGCCGGCTACAGCCTGGACGGCAAGCAGCGCGGCACGGCGCAGATCTATCAGGCGTTCTGCGCGCACCTGGGTCAGGAGCCGAGCATTCATTTGAGTGATTTGCTGCCCCCACCCTGGTTGGCCGAGGTGCACCTGAATGCCGCCACCGACCCGGCTTGGGCCTTGGCGACCCTGTGCCGCAGCGTGTACGACCCGCGTCGTGACGATGCGGATTTCCGTCGCAGCCTGGTGGGCACCGTGCAAGAGCAGCGCAAGGCGTTTGACCTGCTGCGCAAGCATTACCCGGAGCGCCGTGAAATTGATGGCTTGAAGGTGCGTATCCACGGGGAATCCGCCGCACTAGCCGCGATAGCCACGGCCCTCGGTGCCGACGTGCACTAACTGTATGACTCCTACACGGGGTGTGTTTCGAGCATAAAAAACCCGGCCACCAGGGCCGGGTTTGAAAGAGCGTAGGCGTTTCAGCCTTGCTGGGCAGGCTTGACCAGTCGCTGTTCCAGTTCGCTGCACGCTTGCTGGATCATCTCTTCGGTAATCTGCACTTCGCGGCCCTTGGCGTCGATGTACGAGCAAGGCAACTGCTGCGGCTGGCGGATCACTTCAATCTTGGCATCGCTGCTATTTTGCAAGGTCATGGCCTGTCTCCTCATCAGGTTGTGTCCCTATTGTGCTTATCACTCTAAGCCGCCCGCGTGACGAGGCTGTTACAACTCCCTGCAAGGTCACCGGTTCGAACACCCAGTCCACCAGAAACCGCTATACATTTCCAGCCTGGGGTTAGACCGATAGCCTCTAGGGATCAGCATCGGCGGGCATAATTAACCTGACTCATTGTTATTTACCCGAGTTCCCCCAATGTTGTGGTGTAGACACTTATCTCCCTTGCGCAGGTGATGCCCTCCATGTTCTCCGTCCGTCAACGCCGTGCGATCCGCCTGGCCAGCCGCTTCATTGCGCCCTACCGCTGGCACGCCCTCGGCGCCCTGTTGGCGCTCATTGTCACCGCAGGCATCACGTTGTCCATGGGGCAGGGTATTCGCCTGCTGGTGGACCAGGGGTTCATGACCCAATCACCGCACCTGCTCAACCAGTCCATCGGCCTGTTCATGGTGCTGGTGCTGGGCCTGGCAGTGGGCACCTTTGCACGGTTTTACCTGGTGTCGTGGATCGGCGAACGGGTGGTGGCGGATATCCGTCGGCAAGTGTTCAACCACCTGATCTACTTGCATCCGGGCTTCTACGAGAACAATCGCAGTTCGGAAATCCAGTCACGGCTGACCACCGACACCACCTTGTTGCAATCGGTGATCGGCTCATCGCTGTCACTGTTCCTGCGCAATGCCTTGATGGTCATCGGTGGCATCGTGCTGCTGTTTGTCACCAACCCCAAGCTCACCAGTATCGTGGTGGTGGCGCTGCCGCTGGTGTTGGCGCCGATCCTCATCTTCGGCCGACGCGTACGCAGCCTGTCGCGCCAAAGCCAGGACCGCATCGCCGACGTGGGCAGCTATGTGTCCGAGACCCTCGGGCAGATCAAGACCGTGCAGGCCTACAACCATCAAGTGCAGGACGAGCAGCGCTTCGCCGTGACCGTGGAAGACGCCTTCACCACTGCGCGCAAACGCATCACCCAGCGCGCCTGGCTGATTACCCTGGTGATCATGCTGGTGCTCGGCGCCGTAGGGGTGATGCTGTGGGTCGGTGGCATGGATGTGATCAACGGGCGCATCTCCGGTGGTGAGCTGGCGGCGTTTGTGTTCTATAGCCTGATCGTCGGCAGCGCGGTCGGTACCCTGAGCGAAGTGCTCGGCGAGCTGCAGCGCGCTGCCGGTGCCGCCGAGCGGATTGGCGAGTTATTGCAGTCGAGCAACGAAATCCAGGCGCCCGCCGCCGGGACCGTCCAACTGCCGGAACGGGTCAGTGGCCGCATGGAGCTGCAAGGCCTGCGCTTTTCCTACCCTTCACGGCCCGACAGTTACGCCATCGACGGCCTGGACCTGACCATCAACGCCGGTGAAACCCTGGCGCTGGTGGGCCCGTCCGGTGCGGGCAAGTCGACGATTTTTGACCTGCTGCTGCGCTTCTACGACCCCCAGCATGGCCGCATCCTGCTCGAAGGCCACCCGCTGACCGAACTCGACCCCATGGACCTGCGCCGCCACTTCGCCCTGGTGTCCCAGAGCCCGGCGCTGTTTTTCGGCAGCGTCGAAGAGAACATCCGCTACGGCAACCCGACGGCCACCCTCGAACAGGTCGAAGCCGCCGCGCGCATTGCACACGCCCATGACTTCATCCTGCAAATGCCCGACGGCTACCGGACCCACCTCGGCGACGGTGGTATGGGCCTCTCCGGCGGTCAACGCCAACGCCTGGCCATCGCCCGCGCCTTGCTGGTAGACGCGCCGATCCTGCTGCTGGACGAGGCCACCAGCGCCCTCGATGCCCAGAGCGAACATTTGATCCAGCAAGCGCTGCCGCAACTGATGCAAGGGCGCACCACGCTGGTCATCGCCCATCGACTGGCCACGGTGAAGAA
Source organism: Pseudomonas sp. AC112 (assembly GCF_979253545.1). Taxonomy (NCBI): domain Bacteria; kingdom Pseudomonadati; phylum Pseudomonadota; class Gammaproteobacteria; order Pseudomonadales; family Pseudomonadaceae; genus Pseudomonas; species Pseudomonas sp. AC112. Next base: position 533,076 of record NZ_CEEDCM010000001.1, on the reverse strand, counting down.
CGCTGACCGCATCGCCGTGATGGACCAGGGCAAGTTGGTGGCGGTAGGCACGCATCAACAACTTATTGCGAGCAATCCGTTGTATGCGCGGTTGGCAGCGTTGCAGTTCAGTGATGGGGTAGAGGAAAGCGCCACACACTAACGCTCACTGCCCATAAAAAAATGCCCGTATTGAGAAATACGGGCATTTTTTATTGAGCTTGAAGCTTCAAGCTTGACGCTTAACGCTGCCTTTACTACTGATCATCAAAATACCGCTCATGCCAATCCACCAACGGCTGGGGTGAATTGAGCTTCTGCCCGTAGATCACCGAATAAGACAGCACGTTTTGCACATATTGGCGGGTTTCGTCGAACGGGATGCTTTCCACCCACACGTCGAAACTCAGGTGGTCTGCGCCGCGCAGCCACTGGCGCACACGGCCTGGGCCGGCGTTGTAGGCGGCGGAGGCGAGCACGCGGTTGCCGTTGAACTGGCTGTGCACCTGGCTAAGGTAAGCAGCGCCGAGCTGGATGTTTTTGTCCGGGTCCAGCACCTGGGCCGGGGAGGCCAGGGGGATGCTGAACTTGCGCGCGGTTTCCTTGGCAGTGCCGGGCATGAGTTGCATCAGGCCGCTGGCGCCGACGCCGGAGCGGGCGTCGTCCATGAAGGCGCTTTCCTGGCGGGTGATTGCAAACACCCAGCTGGAATGCAGGCCACGCACCTTGGCTTCACGCACCAGAGTGTCGCGGTGGGCCATCGGGAAGCGGATGTCCAAGTCGTCCCAATACTGCGCCTGGCTGATGGTGCGGATCGCCGGGAAATACCACTTCATGTCGTAGGCCAGCTTGGCCTGGGCGACCATCTCGTCGCGGTTGAAGTGACGGCTGACGTGGTACCACTCGCGGCGGCCATCCACGATCTGGCCTCGGGCGTAGAACTCCAGCGCACGGCGTACGCCGGGGGTGTTGCGCACCTTGTTGAGTAGCGCCTGGCTCATTGGCAGCGGTTTGTTCTTCAACTGGTACGGGGCCTTGGAGCGATCCGCTGCGAGGAAGCCGTAGAAGTCGCGCTCTTGCGACAGGTGCTTGTACAGGACCAGCGCTTGCGGGTTTTTCGGCTCGGCCAGTTCCAGGCTGCGGGCCTGCCAGTAGCGCCAGCGGTTGGTGGTGGCCAGGTCTTGTGGGAGTTTGCGGGTCAACTGGTAGGCATCTTCCCAGCGGGCCAGGCGCAACAGCAGGCGCAGGCGCCACTCGGAGACTGTGTTGTCACGCAGTTCAGGGTCGTACTTGGTCATCACCTCGAGGGCGCGCGGGTCATAGCGCTTGGCCAGGGTGAGGCCGATTTCGCGGGCGATCGACACTTTTTCGTCACGCGAGAAGTGCATGCTGCTGGCGTAGCCGTCGAGCAGGGCCATGGCCTTGTCCGGATCCTGGCGTGCCAGGCGGCGCAAGCCGAGGCCCACGGCGTCAGACATGGCCTCAGTGGCCGGCAGGAAGCGGGACGGGTCGCTGAGCATGTCGGGCTTCTGCGCCACGTCCACCATCAAGCGACCTTGGGCGCCGAGGGTGGGCAGGGTTTTCACCAGGCTGTTGGCCAGGGCGTAGTTGCGCGCTTCGGCGGCAAGCTTGGCGCGGTCCCAGATCTTCTGTTCGGTGAGTTGGCCGTCTGCCGCCCACTGCCCGAAGGTGACATCGCAGGCCGCCGGTTGGGACTTGCCAGTCATCCAGAGTTTTTCGGCGGTCTTATAGCCTTCCGCCTTCAAGTTGTGGGTGAGCTGGTACTGCCCATGCAGGCAGTCCAGCTCGACGAAATTGAGCTTGGCGTCGTAGTACTTTTCAAAGGTCTGCCAGTCCCCGCGTTCAGCCAGCCAGCGCAACCAGCGCAGTTTCATCCAGTTGGCCTGGGGCAGGTCGCCGTTTTTGGCGAGGAACTGCTCGATTTCCTGGTTGCTCGCGGTTTTCAGGCGGGCGGTCAGCTCGTCGTAGGCCAGGTACGGTGTCAGCGGGTAGTCGGCCAGGGCCTGGCTGTATTGCATGTACGGGCCGGTATCGCCCTTGGCCAGGGCGCGTTTGGCTTCATCGTAATATTGACGTTGGGTGGTGAGGTCCACGGCCTGGGCGGATTGAACGGCGGTGGCAGAGAGAAGCAGACAAGATAAAAGATTAAAAAGGCGACTGCGCATGAGACGTCCGTGCAGAGAAATCACGACTAGCACCGGCACCGCCGACACTGATTGCCCCTAGCTTAGCCTTTTGCCCGCAGCCTAAGAAAGCTTTGCCGGCCGGTTCGTTCAAGTTCGCCGGAAATGTCCTACAGAACGTGTCGACAGCGAAAATGCCAGCCGCATCCCACCCTCAACTCAGGTAGAATGCGCGCCCAGTTTTTGGAGAAGCGTATGACCCTGCTCAAATTCAGCGATGTGTCCCTTGCTTTCGGCGCTATGCCGTTGTTGGACAAGGTGTCCTGGCAGATCGCCCGTGGTGAGCGGGTGTGCATCATCGGCCGCAACGGCACCGGCAAATCCAGCATGATGAAGCTGGTAAAAGGCGACCAGAAGCCCGACGACGGCTCTGTATGGCGCGCCCCGGGCCTCAAGATTGGCGAATTGCCGCAAGAATTGCCGGTGGCCGACGGACGGACAGTGTTCGACGTGGTTGCCGAAGGACTGGACGGCGTGGGTGAGCTGCTTGCGCAATACCATCACCTGGCGCAGAACTGCGTCACCGAAGAAGACCTGGACAAGCTGATGCACGTCCAGCAGGACCTCGAAGCCCGTGATGGTTGGCGCCTGCAGCAACTGGTCGACAGCACCCTGAGCCGCCTGCAACTGCCGGCCGACAAGACCCTCGCCGAGTTGTCCGGTGGCTGGCGTCGCCGCGTGCTGCTGGCCCAGGCCCTGGTGTCCGAGCCCGACCTGCTGCTGCTTGACGAACCGACCAACCACTTGGATATCGGCGCGATTGCCTGGCTGGAAGAAGCCCTCAAGGACTTCCAGGGCGCCGTGCTGTTCATCACGCACGACCGTTCCTTCCTGCAGAACCTGGCGACCCGCATCCTCGAACTTGATCGTGGCGGCCTGATCGACTGGAACGGCGACTACGCCAGCTTCCTGGTACACAAGGAAGCCGCCCTGGCTGCCGAAGAAACCGCCAACGCGCTGTTCGACAAAAAGCTGGCCCAGGAAGAAGTCTGGATCCGCCAGGGCATCAAGGCCCGTCGCACCCGTAACGAAGGCCGCGTGCGTGCCCTGAAGGCCCTGCGTGTTGAGCGCAGCGAGCGTCGTGAGCGCACCGGCAAGGCCAATATCCAGCTGGACACCGCCGACAAGTCGGGCAAGCAGGTGATGGTGCTGGAGAACGTCAGCTTCCACCACCCGGATGGCCCGTTCCTGATCAAGGACTTCTCCATGGTCCTGCAGCGCGGCGACCGTATCGGCCTGCTGGGCGCCAACGGCACCGGCAAGACCACCTTGCTCAAGCTGATGCTCAGCGGTCTGCAACCGACCAGCGGCACCGTGGAAGAAGGCACGCGCATTGACGTGGCCTACTTCGACCAGCTGCGCCACCAGTTGGACCTGGAAAAAACCGTGATCGACAACGTCGCCGAAGGCCGCGACTTTATCGACATCGACGGCCAGAGCCGCCACGTGCTCAGCTACCTGGGCGACTTCCTGTTCAGCCCGCAACGTGCGCGTACACCGGTGAAAGCCTTGTCCGGTGGTGAGCGTGCGCGTCTGCTGCTGGCCAAGCTGTTCAGCAAGCCGGCCAACCTGCTGGTACTCGACGAACCGACCAACGACCTCGACGTGGAAACCCTCGAACTGTTGGAAGAAGTGCTGTTGACCTTCAACGGCACCGTGTTGATGGTGAGCCACGACCGGGCATTCCTCGACAACGTGGTCACCAGCACCCTGGTCTTCGAAGGTGAAGGCAAGGTGCGTGAATACGTCGGTGGTTACCAGGACTGGCTGCGCCAGGGTGGTTCGCCGCGTTTGCTGGGTGTGACCGAAAGCAAGTCCGGCAAGGCTGACTTGACCTCGGCAGTCGTGGCACCTGTGGTTGCCGAGGCTGCACCGGTCCAGGACGCTGCACCGGCGGCCAAGAAAAAGCTCAGCTACAAGCTGCAGCGTGAACTGGAAGCCTTGCCGGGTGATATCGACGCCAAGGAACAGCAGATCGCCGCGGTAGAGGCGCAAATGGCTGACGCGGGCTTCTACCTGCGTCCCGCGGCGGAAACCGCCAAGGTCATCGCCTCCCTGGAAACATTGAACCAGGAGCTGGAAGCGTTGGTTGAGCGTTGGGCTGAGCTGGATGCCTGAGTGATTCCAGTGCATTAAAAAACCCGGTGTTCATCTGATGAACACCGGGTTTTTTATAGGAACCTGTAGGAGCCGGCTTGCCCAAGATTGCATTCTGTCAGGCCATACATCTGGTGGCTGACAGTCCGCTATCGCTGGCAAGCCAGCTCCTACAAGGGGTTATGCGTTTTTGATCAGTTTGACGGCCAGCACATCGCACGGCGCACCGTGCAGCACATCATTGGCTGTAGAACCCAGCAACAGCGCTAAACCGTGACGACCATGGCTACCCACCACGATCAAGTCGCAAGCCTTTTCCTTGGCCAGATGGTGGATTTCCTGGCGCGGTTGGCCGTACGTCAGGTGGCAGTCTTCCTTTTTCAGGTGCGGGTATTTGAGAATCAAACGGTCCAGGCGCTCCTTGGCCTGGTCAAATTGTTGTTGCTGCAACTGGGAAAGGTCCATGGGCACGTCGCCACCAAAGGCCATGGCCATGGGCTCGACAATATGCACCAGCGACAGTATGGCGCCATTGGCCAATGCAGATTCCTGCGCGCGCTTGATCACCGGATCGCACTCTTCGGTCAGATCGACAGCGACCAGAATATGTTGGTAGGGCATGAGGCGTTCCTCCAAGGGACTGCAATATGTTCAGTATGGCTGCTTTCAAGCGGATGGGGTTGCGTCAGGTCAAATCCGCTCATCTAGAAATTCGGGAGTACACATATGACGGTCTGGATAGTGGTGTCAATCCTTGTGGTGGTTCTGAGCCCCCTGGCATGGCTGCGCCCGTCGCGCCACCAGAGCGGGCGCATGGCCCTGCGCATGGAGGCACGCCGCATCGGCCTGGCCATGCAATTGGCGCCTCAGGAGTGGCCGCACTGGCTCAAGCAAGAGCCGCCGAGCCCCTGCGCGCAGTACTGCAGGCCGCGGCGGGGCAGCACCCCGGCGATCTGGAGTTACTGGCAGCTGGAGCCGGGGGTGTGGGTCAATCAGTGGCGCGAAGTGTGCGTGGATGAGAAGTTGTTGCCGCATTTTGCAACGCTGCCGGCCAACGTCTACAAGGTCGAGGCCGACAAGCAGATGATCGCCTTGTATTGGGGCGAGAAGGGTGAGGCAAGTGTGTTGAAGGCTATCGATGCGTTGCTCAAGGCCTTGGCCTGACACCGACCCTGGCGGCCTGCGACAACCCCTGTAGGAGCCCGGCTTGCCGGCGATGGCGTTCTCAAGATTGGCGCAATGTTTGCGGGCCCCATCGCCGGCAAGTCGGGCTCCTACAGGTTGTGCGCGAACAGCAGGCAATAAAAAGCCCGACATCATCATCGGGCTGGAGTTGGCCAGGCAGGCCGGTAAACCTGTGGTACCCGCGTCGGATGTTCATCCAGGCGCGTTACGGTTGTCGCTAGCCTAGCGGCATATCCGGTTCTGTACAGCCTTTTCCCACATCTTTTCTATTATTGATTTCGTGAATATTTGAATATTGATGAATCACGGGCTTAGGGTCGGGGTTCTGAAATGACTGGAAAGTCGCGTTTTTCCTAGCCTTTCGAGCGATTGACAATTGTCCGGAATTGGATGAAGGTGGCGTACCCAAATCAAACGGGCGTATGAATTGAGCGTTTGTCTGTCAGACTGCTCATACAGAACCCCGACTATCGCATTGGCGGGTGTGCCTGGCGGATTGGCATGAGCATTGACGCAACGGTCAGTGTCCAACCAGAGGCCAGCGTCCAATGTGTACTGTTCAGCTTCCATATCGTGGAGATCAGTTGATGATTTACGAAGGTAAAGCCATCACGGTTAAGGCTCTTGAAAGTGGCATCGTCGAACTGAAGTTCGACCTCAAGGGTGAGTCCGTCAACAAGTTCAACCGTCTAACCCTGAATGAATTGCGTCAGGCCGTAGACACCATCAAAGCAGATGCTTCGGTCAAGGGCGTGATCGTTTCCAGCGGCAAGGACGTGTTCATCGTCGGCGCTGACATCACCGAATTCGTCGACAACTTCAAGCTGCCCGATGCCGAGCTGGTGGCTGGCAACCTCGAAGCCAACAAGATTTTCAGCGATTTCGAAGACCTCAATGTTCCCACCGTGGCTGCCATCAATGGCATCGCGCTGGGCGGCGGCCTGGAAATGTGCCTGGCTGCAGACTTCCGCGTCATGTCGGCCACCGCCAAGATCGGCCTGCCCGAAGTCAAGCTGGGCATCTACCCAGGCTTCGGCGGCACCGTGCGCTTGCCGCGCCTGATCGGTGCCGACAACGCCATCGAGTGGATTGCAGCTGGCAAGGAAAACAAAGCTGAAGACGCCCTGAAAGTCGGTGCCGTCGACGCTGTGGTTGCCCCGGACAAACTGGCCGAAGCCGCACTGAACCTGATCAAGGGCGCCATCAGTGGCGAATTTGACTACAAGGCCAAGCGTCAGCCGAAGCTGGAAAAACTCAAGCTCAACGCCATCGAACAAATGATGTCGTTCGAAACCGCCAAGGGTTTCGTGGCTGGCCAGGCCGGCCCGAACTATCCGGCGCCGGTTGAAGCGATCAAGACTATCCAGAAAGCCGCGAACTTCGGTCGCGACAAAGCCCTGGAAGTGGAGGCGGCTGGTTTCGTCAAACTGGCGAAAACCTCGGCGGCCCAGAGCCTGATCGGCCTGTTCCTGAACGATCAGGAGCTGAAGAAAAAGGCCAAGGCCTACGACGAAATCGCCAAGGACGTGAAACAGGCTGCCGTACTCGGCGCCGGTATCATGGGCGGCGGTATCGCCTATCAGTCGGCGTCCAAAGGCACGCCGATCCTGATGAAAGACATCAACGAGCACGGTATCGAGCAAGGCCTGGCAGAAGCCGCCAAGCTGCTGGTCGGTCGTGTGGACAAAGGTCGCATGACCGCTGCGAAAATGGCTGAAGTGCTTAACGGCATTCGTCCTACGCTGTCCTACGGTGATTTCGGCCACGTCGACCTGGTGGTCGAAGCGGTTGTCGAAAACCCGAAGGTCAAGCAAGCCGTGCTGGCCGAAGTGGAAGCCCAGGTCAAAGACGACACCATCCTGGCCTCCAACACCTCGACTATTTCCATCTCGCTGCTGGCCAAGGCCCTCAAGCGTCCGGAGAACTTCGTCGGCATGCACTTCTTCAACCCGGTGCACATGATGCCGCTGGTGGAAGTGATTCGTGGGGAGAAGTCCAGCGAGCTGGCCGTTGCCACTACCGTTGCCTACGCCAAGAAAATGGGCAAGAACCCGATCGTGGTCAATGACTGCCCGGGCTTCCTGGTCAACCGCGTGCTGTTCCCGTACTTCGGCGGTTTCGCCAAGCTGGTCAGCGCCGGTGTGGACTTCGTGCGCATCGACAAGGTCATGGAAAAATTCGGCTGGCCGATGGGCCCGGCGTACCTGATGGACGTGGTCGGCATCGACACCGGTCACCACGGTCGCGATGTGATGGCTGAAGGCTTCCCGGACCGCATGAAAGACGACCGCCGCTCGGCGATCGACGCGCTGTACGAGGCCAAGCGCCTGGGCCAGAAGAACGGCAAGGGCTTCTACGCCTACGAGGCGGACAAGAAGGGCAAGCAGAAGAAAGTGGCCGACCCTTCGGTGCACGAAGTACTGGCGCCGGTCATCTACGAACAGCGTGAGGTGTCGGACGAGGACATCATCAACTGGATGATGATCGCCCTGTGCCTGGAAACCGTACGTTGCCTGGAAGACGGCATCGTCGAGACCGCTGCCGAAGCCGATATGGGCCTGGTATACGGTATTGGTTTCCCTCCATTCCGTGGTGGTGCGCTGCGTTACATTGATTCGATCGGTGTGGCTGAGTTCGTTGCCCTGGCTGACAAATACGCTGATTTGGGCCCGCTGTACCACCCGACCGCGAAGCTGCGTGAAATGGCCAAGAACGGCCAGAGCTTCTTCGGTTAAGCGCCCAGACGACTAGAGCGAGAATATTTATGAGCTTGAATCCAAGAGACGTGGTGATTGTCGACTTCGGTCGCACACCGATGGGCCGCTCCAAGGGCGGCATGCACCGCAACACCCGTGCCGAAGATATGTCGGCGCACCTGATCAGCAAGTTGCTGGAGCGCAACGTCAAGGTCGACCCGAACGAAGTCGAGGACGTGATCTGGGGCTGCGTCAACCAGACCCTGGAGCAGGGCTGGAACATCGCGCGCATGGCGTCGTTGATGACCCAGATCCCGCACACCGCTGCCGGCCAGACCGTCAGCCGCCTGTGCGGTTCGTCGATGAGCGCGCTGCACACCGCCGCCCAGGCGATCATGACCGGCAACGGTGACGTGTTCGTGGTCGGTGGCGTGGAGCACATGGGCCACGTCAGCATGATGCACGGCGTCGACCCTAACCCGCACATGTCGCTGTACGCGGCAAAAGCCTCGGGCATGATGGGCCTGACTGCGGAAATGCTCGGCAAAATGCACGGCATTACCCGCGAAGCCCAGGACGCGTTCGGCCTGCGCTCTCACCAGCTCGCCCACAAGGCGACCGTGGAAGGCAAGTTCAAGGATGAAATCATCCCGATGAACGGTTATGACGAGAACGGTTTCCTGAAATTGTTCGACTACGACGAAACCATTCGTCCGGATACCACCCTGGAAAGCCTGGCGGCGCTCAAGCCGGCCTTCAATCCAAAGGGCGGCACCGTGACAGCCGGTACTTCGTCGCAAATCACCGACGGTGCCTCGTGCATGATCGTGATGTCGGCGCAGCGTGCCCAAGACCTGGGTATCCAGCCGCTGGCCGTGATCCGTTCGATGGCAGTGGCGGGTGTGGACCCGGCAATCATGGGCTATGGTCCAGTACCGGCCACACAAAAAGCCTTGAAGCGCGCAGGCCTGACCATCAACGACATCGACTTCTTCGAGCTCAACGAAGCTTTCGCCGCACAGGCCCTGCCCGTGCTGAAAGATTTGAAAGTGCTCGACAAGATGAATGAGAAGGTTAACCTGCACGGCGGCGCGATTGCCCTGGGCCACCCATTTGGTTGCTCCGGTGCGCGTATCTCCGGCACTTTGCTCAACGTGATGAAGCAAAATGGCGGCAACCTCGGGGTAGCCACCATGTGCATTGGTCTCGGCCAAGGCATTTCCACCGTCTTCGAACGCGTCTAAGCGTTGGGTTGACGGAAGCCGGGGCCCAGTGCCCCGGTTTTTGTTTTTGGGCAGTTTTGAATTTTTTTTTAATAAATTTTGTAAGAGGGCCAGAGCATGAAAGTCGAACCAGGGCTCTACCAGCATTATAAAGGTCCGCAGTACCGTGTTTTCAATGTGGCGCGGCACTCCGAGACCGAAGAAGAAGTGGTGTTTTACCAAGCACTGTATGGCGATTACGGCTTTTGGGTGCGCCCATTGAGTATGTTCGTGGAGACCGTCGAAGTTGACGGCGAGCACGTCCCGCGCTTTGCTTTGGTCCAGGCCGAACCCAGTCTTTTTTCAGGGCAATAACGGCAGGTCGCGCAGAATGCTGCGCTTGACCTCACCTTGTTGCCACTATATATAGCGTTGCCGCGACAGGCGCCAACTGCCTTTCACTTCTCGAATTCAGGAATTTTCCGATCCATGGGCAAATCGCTGGTCATTGTGGAATCCCCGGCTAAGGCCAAGACCATCAACAAGTACTTGGGCAACGAGTACGTGGTGAAGTCGAGTATCGGCCATATCCGAGACCTGCCCACCAGCGGTTCGGCTAGCGCCAGCAAGGAGCCAGCCGCCAAGCGCGGCAAGGCGGCTGCGGGCGAAGGTCCGGTACTTACCCCTAAAGAGAAAGCGCGCAAGCAGCTGGTCTCGCGCATGGGGGTGGACCCGGATCATGGCTGGAAGGCCAAGTACGAAATCCTTCCAGGCAAGGAAAAGGTCATCGAAGAGCTGCGCCGGCTCGCCAAAGATGCCGATACCATCTATCTCGCAACGGACTTGGACCGCGAAGGGGAAGCCATTGCCTGGCACCTGCGGGAAGCCATCGGCGGTGATGACAGCCGCTACAAGCGTGTGGTGTTCAACGAGATCACCAAGAAAGCCATCCAGGAAGCCTTCTCCAAACCGGGCGAACTGGACATCGACCGCGTCAACGCCCAGCAGGCCCGGCGGTTCCTCGACCGCGTCGTGGGCTACATGGTTTCGCCACTGCTGTGGGCCAAGATCGCCCGTGGCCTGTCCGCCGGCCGTGTGCAATCGGTTGCGGTGAAGCTGGTGGTGGAGCGTGAACGCGAGATTCGTGCGTTCATCCCCGAAGAATACTGGGAAGTCCACGCCGACCTCGGCACCGCCAAGGGCGCCAACGTGCGCTTCGAAGTGGCCCGCGAGAAAGGCGAGGCCTTCAAGCCGCTGAACGAAGCCCAGGCCATGGCCGCGCTGGAGAAGCTCAAGTCTTCCAGCTACAGCATCGTCAAGCGTGAAGACAAACCGACCAGCAGCAAGCCGTCGGCGCCGTTCATCACGTCCACCCTGCAACAGGCCGCGAGTAACCGCCTGGGCTTTGGTGTGAAGAAAACCATGATGATGGCCCAGCGTTTGTACGAGGCCGGCTACATCACTTATATGCGTACCGACTCCACCAACCTGTCGGTGGACGCAGTCGCGATGGCGCGTACTTATATTGAAAGCGAGTTCGGCAAGAAGTACCTGCCGGAGAAGCCAAACGTCTACAGCAGCAAGGAAGGCGCACAGGAGGCTCACGAAGCGATTCGTCCGTCCGACGCCAACACCGAGCCAAGCAAGCTGAGCGGCATGGAGCGCGACGCTGAGCGCCTCTACGAGCTGATCTGGCGCCAGTTCCTGGCCTGCCAGATGCTGCCGGCGCAATACCTGTCCACCACCGTGAGCGTGGGCGCTGGCGACTTCGAGCTGCGTGCCAAGGGCCGCATCCTCAAGTTCGACGGCTACACCCGCGTGATGCCGCAAATCGCCAAGCCAGGCGATGATGACGTGCTGCCGGACATGGCCCAGGGCGATACGTTGAAGCTGATCAAGCTTGACCCGTCCCAGCACTTTACCAAGCCGCCGGCGCGTTATTCGGAAGCCAGCCTGGTCAAAGAGATGGAAAAACGCGGTATCGGTCGTCCTTCGACCTACGCGGCGATCATCTCGACCATTCAGGACCGTGGCTACGTGGCGCTGCACAACCGTCGTTTCTATTCGGAAAAGATGGGCGATATCGTCACAGAGCGCCTGTCCGAGAGTTTCTCCAACCTGATGGACTACGGCTTCACCGCCGGTATGGAAGAGAACCTCGATGACGTGGCCCAGGGCGAGCGCGACTGGAAAAACGTGCTGGACGAGTTCTACGGCGACTTCAAGAAGAAACTCGAAGTGGCCGAAAGCCCAGAGAGCGGCATGCGCGCCAATCAGCCGGTGATGACTGACATCCCGTGCCTGACCTGCGGCCGTCCGATGCAGATTCGTACCGCGTCCACCGGTGTATTCCTCGGTTGCTCGGGCTACAGCCTGCCGCCGAAAGAGCGCTGCAAGGCCACGGTCAACCTGGTGCCGGGCGATGAAATCGCTGCGGACGACGAGGGTGAATCCGAGTCGCTGGTACTGCGTGGCAAGCACCGCTGCCCGATCTGCAGCACTGCGATGGATGCTTACCTGCTCGATGAGAAGCACAAACTGCACATCTGCGGTAACAACCCGGATTGCGACGGCTACGAGATCGAAGAAGGCAGCTACCGCATCAAGGGCTACGAAGGCCCAAGCCTTGAATGCGACAAGTGCGGCAGCGAGATGCAGCTCAAGACCGGCCGGTTCGGCAAGTTCTTCGGCTGCACCAACCCGACGTGCAAGAACACCCGAAAACTGCTGAAGAGCGGTGACGCGGCGCCGCCGAAGATGGACCCGGTGAAGATGCCCGAGCTCAAGTGCGAGAAGGTCAACGACACCTACATCCTGCGTGATGGCGCTTCGGGGCTGTTCCTGGCTGCCAGCCAGTTCCCGAAAAACCGCGAGACCCGCGCACCGCTGGTGCTGGAAATCGTGCCGCACAAGGACGAGATCGATCCGAAGTACCACTTCCTGTGTGAAGCGCCGAAGAAGGACCCGGACGGTCGCCCGGCCGTGATCCGTTACAGCCGCAAGACCAAGGAGCAGTACGTGCAGTCCGAAGTAGACGGCAAGCCTACTGGCTGGAAAGCGTTCTACGACGGTGGCAAGTGGAAGGTCGAGGACAAGCGCCAGGGCGCTTGATCGACTAATCTGCGAAATACAAAGGCCGCCTGCATAGGCGGCCTTTTTTTGCGCTTGCAGTGCGCTCGGCTGATCCTTGACACTGTTAAGCCAGCATCACGCTTATTCGTTGTGGAGATTGCCGTCATGGCCAACGAACTCTATACCCGTACCAATCAGAAAATTTACTTCGCGGGTTTGTCCCTGGAAGCCCTTGGCCGTGCCGAGGAAGGGAAGGAGATGAACGCCATCGCGCTGGTCCAGGCAGGGCGTGAAGCGGCGCTGTTCCACCTTTACGGCGCCTTGCTGGGCTTGTGCCATGAAATCGCCGGGTTTTACCGCCTGCCCCAGGCCGGTTCGCCGCGTGCGGAAATGATCATGAATCGCGAAGTGCTGGATTCGATGGCGATTCCTGAGCTGGCCGAGCTGGTCGAAATGGCGCAAAGCCCCGACAGCTGGGTCGCACGCTTGCTCAAGGCACATGCCGACATGTTCCAGCCGCCGCGTATTCCCCATGTGCCCAAAGGCGACGTCACCCAGCCCTTGATCGTGGCGGTTGCGGTGGAAGAGGAAGAACCCAAGCCGTTGAGCCGTGAAGAGCTGGAGGGCTGGCGTCAGGAACTGAAAAAGATGGCGCTGCGCTTTCGCGAAGGCCTGAACGAATGCTGATCCCCTCGTAGGAGCCGGCTTGCTCGGAGTGTGAGGCGCAACGCGTTGTAGCAATCGAAGCCGGCGACCATTCATCAAGCTGTCAACAAACCTGTTCAGATCCTCTGCGAGGCTGGGTGGATGACTGATATAATCCCGGCCTTTCGTGGAGAACAGACTTTTATGCCGACGTCCTTTCTGGAAATTGTTGAGTTGCCTGACGGCCGAATCGAGCTGCGCCGGGCTGAGGACGAGGGTTCTCTGGTTATCTTGGATTTTTCCGAAGACGCCAAGCAGTTCCTGCAAGGCCAACACGTGGAAGTGGCTAAAGCCATGTTGAGCGTGGGTGTGCAAATGGCCGGTCGCCTGGCGGAAGGCGAGCCGGAGAAAGACGAAGGGCCGCGGGTTCTTCACTGAGCCCTGTGGGTAGGGATTCTGTGGTGTTAGGCAGGCTTCTGGAGTGAGCTAGCTTGCTTGTGGTGAGTGGGCTTTTTGTGGTCAGTGAGATTATTGTGGTGAGTGGGCTTGTTGTGGTGAGCGGGCTTGCCCCGCGCTGGGCTGCGCAGCAGCCCTAAACAGATTGACGCAGTACATCAGGTATTCCACGGTGCTTGGTTTTGGGGCCGCTTCGCAGCCCAGCGCGGGGCAAGCCCGCTCACCACAGAAGCCCGACCACAGAAGCCCGCATGTCACGGGACTTCGGTCGATCAGACCTCAGCCCAATCGAATATTCAAACTCTGCGCATCACCCGTACGGGCGGCGCTGATCAGTTGCTGCTTGGCGCTGACACTCAGTGGATTCAACCAGCTCACTACGGTATGGCTACGGCCCAGGCGCAGGGCTTCGCAGGTCAACTGCTGGGCACTTTGCGCGCCGCGAGGTTGCAGTAGCAGGATACGCTCGCGGTTGAGGCCGGCGTCCCGCAGCCAGGCCTGGGTCAGGCTGGCGGGTGGGGCGATCAGCGTCAGCCAGCGGGCGTCCTGCTCTTCGCTCAATTCACGAAGGATCGGCGCCAGCAGGCTCAGGCAGCTCCCAGCTGCACCGCGCAACGACAATTCACTGAACGCCTCAGGCTCGGCGCTCCAGGGCGCTTCGATCGTTTCCTTGAGGATGGGCGCAAGGGGTTGGGCCATGAAGGCCTCGAACAGCGACAGTTGTGTGTGTTGTGGGGTGTGCACGAGCTGCATGATGCCTCCTTTAGCGGCGAATGACGCCGACGCTCAAGCCTTCGATCACCAGGTCCTGATCTTTCAGGTTCACTTCAATCGGGGCGAACTCAGGGTTCTCGGCCAGGAGCCAGACCTTGCTGCCTTCGCGCTTGAAGCGTTTGACGGTGACTTCGTCGCCGATACGGGCAACGACGATCTGGCCATTACGGGCTTCGCGGGTAGTGTGGACGGCCAGCAGGTCGCCATCGAAGATGCCCACGTCCTTCATGCTCATGCCATGGACCCGCAACAGGTAGTCGGCGCGAGGATGGAAGAAGGTGGGGTTGATGTTGCAGGACTCCTCGACATGCTGCTGCGCCAGGATCGGCGCACCGGCAGCGACACGGCCGATGATCGGCAGGGTCGATTCGTCGGCCTTGGCTTCGAAGCCAGGGATGCGAATACCGCGAGAAGCACCGGGGGTCATCTCGATCGCGCCTTTGCGAGCGAGGGCCTTGAGGTGTTCCTCGGCGGCGTTGGGGGACTTGAACCCCAGTTCCAGCGCAATTTCCGCTCGCGTCGGCGGGTAGCCGTTGTCATCGAGGCAGCGCTTGATAAAAGCCAGAATCTCAGCTTGGCGTGGCGTCAGTTTTAGCATGTTGATCGCTCTGTCTTTTTATACAGTGACTGGGATTATATACAGTGAACTGCGCTTGGCAATCCTCCTTTTCCACGACTCCGCTGGACGGTCATCGGACGCGCTGCCTACAACGTAGAGATAGCGCTGCCTACAGACCACTGGGGATGTGATTAAATAGCGATGAAATACATGACTGCCCAGCCGGAAAGCGGACCCGCAGGCTTGACAAGACACAACCTGAAACGTATGTTTCAAACAAGTGTTTGTCAGGCGGAGTAGCCATGGCCCAGTCGGAAACCGTTGAACGCATTCTCGATGCTGCCGAGCAGTTGTTCGCGGAAAAAGGATTTGCTGAAACTTCATTGCGGCTGATCACCAGCAAGGCTGGGGTCAACCTGGCTGCCGTGAACTACCATTTCGGCTCGAAGAAAGCCCTGATCCAGGCGGTGTTCTCGCGCTTCCTGGGGCCGTTCTGCGCCAGCCTCGACCGTGAGCTCGAGCGTCGCCAGGCCAAGGCCGACCACAAGCCGACCCTGGAAGACCTGCTGGAAATCCTCGTCGAACAAGCCTTGGTGGTTCAGCCCCGCAGCGGCAATGACCTGTCGATCTTCATGCGCCTGCTGGGCCTGGCGTTCAGCCAGAGCCAGGGTCACCTGCGGCGTTACCTGGAAGACATGTACGGCAAGGTATTTCGTCGCTACATGTTGCTGGTCAACGAGGCCGCCCCGCGTATTCCGCCTATTGAACTGTTCTGGCGTGTGCACTTCATGCTCGGTGCCGCCGCGTTCAGCATGTCCGGGATCAAGGCGTTGCGGGCCATTGCCGAAACCGATTTCGGCGTAAACACCTCCATTGAGCAGGTCATGCGCCTGATGGTGCCGTTCCTGGCTGCTGGCATGCGTGCCGAGACCGGCGTGACCGACCCGGCCATGGCTGCCGCCCAATTGCGCCCGCGCAGCAAATCCGCGCCAGCCCCCGCCAAGGTTTGACCGACCCGGGTGTGCGCCGCCGCTTGCATCCGCTAAGCTAGCGGCCATGCCGAATTCAGCTATTTACTCACAACCCGTTGTGCTCACTGTGCCTGGTGAGGGCAACGGGTTGTGTGCGTTCTATAAGGAAGGTTTATGACTGCTGCCCTGCAAGGCTCTTTGATGGTCGACGTTGCCGGTACTTGGCTGACGGCCGAGGATCGCCACCTGCTGCGCCAGCCTGAAGTGGGTGGCCTGATCATTTTCGCGCGCAATATCGAGCATCCGCGCCAAGTGCGGGAGTTGAGCGCGGCAATTCGTGCCGTGCGCCCGGACCTGCTGTTGGCCGTCGACCAGGAGGGTGGTCGCGTGCAGCGCCTGCGCCAGGGCTTTGTGCGCCTGCCGGCGATGCGTGCGCTGGCGGATAACCCCAACGCGGAATGCCTGGCCGAGCAGTGCGGCTGGATCATGGCCACTGAAGTGCTGGCCGTGGGCCTGGACCTGAGCTTCGCCCCGGTACTCGATCTGGACTATCAACGCAGCGCCGTAGTCGGCACCCGCGCCTTCGAAGGCGACCCCGAGCGTGCTGCCGTGCTGGCGGGCGCATTCATCCGTGGCATGAACAGCGCCGGCATGGCCGCCACCGGTAAACACTTCCCGGGCCATGGTTGGGCCGAGGCCGATTCCCACGTCGCGATTCCCAATGACGAACGCAGCCTGGAAGAGATTCGTGCCAACGACCTGGTGCCTTTCGCACGCTTGAGCCAGCAACTGGCCGCCGTGATGCCCGCCCACGTCATCTACCCGCAAGTCGACGCCCAGCCTGCCGGCTTCTCGCGCCGCTGGTTGCAGGACATCCTGCGCGGTGAGTTGCAGTTCGATGGGGTGATTTTCAGTGATGACCTGTCCATGGCGGGTGCACATGTGGTCGGTGATGCGGCCAGCCGGATTGAAGCGGCGCTGACGGCCGGTTGCGATATGGGGCTGGTGTGCAACGATCGTGCGGCGGCTGAGTTAGCGTTGAGTGCGGCACAGCGTATGAAGGTCACACCGTCGGCGCGCATTGCGCGGATGCGTGGACAGGCAGTTGCCTCGACGGACTACAAGCAGGATCCGCGTTGGCTGGCGGCGCTGACAGCGTTGCGGGATGCTCAACTGATTGGCTGAACACCGCGGCGCGGCCTTCGCGAGCAAGCCCGCTCCCGCATTCGACCGAGTTCCAACTTTGGAATGCAGTCAAATGTGGGAGCGGGCTTGCTCGCGAAAGCGGTCTGGAAGTCAGCGCTTTTCTTGCTTATTCGGCAACGGCGCAAACAACGCCTCGATATCCTCATTGCCCAACTGCCAGTCTCCGGTGGTACGCCCATCCAGCACACCTGCTGCCAGGTCGGATTTCTCCTTCTGCAGGTGCTGGATTTTCTCCTCCACCGTGCCTCGGGCAATCATCTTGTAGACGAACACCGGCTTCTCTTGCCCGATGCGATACGCACGGTCGGTGGCCTGGTTTTCCGTGGCCGGGTTCCACCACGGGTCATAGTGGATCACCGTGTCGGCTTCAGTCAGATTCAGGCCTACGCCCCCGGCCTTCAGGCTGATCAGAAAAATCTGCAGCTTGCCGCTCTGGAAGTCCTTTACCGGCGTGCGCCGATCGCGGGTCTGGCCGGTCAGCAACGCGTAGGCAACGCCGCGTTTTTCAAGCTCGACTTCGATCAGGCTCAACATCGAGGTGAACTGCGAAAACAACAGGATCCGCCGTCCTTCCTCAAACAGCTCTTCAAGCATTTCCATCAGGCTGTCGAGCTTGCCCGAGCTGCTGCCCCGGGCGGGCAGGGTGGCGTCGTTGACCAGGCGCAGGTCACAGCACACCTGGCGCAGCTTCAGCAGCGCCTCAAGAATGATGATCTGGCTGCGTGCCACGCCCTTGCGGGTGATCTCGTCGCGTACCTTCTTGTCCATGGCCAAGCGCATGGTTTCGTACACGTCGCGCTGGGCTTCATTGAGGTCGACCCAGTGGATGATCTCGGTCTTGGGCGGCAATTCCGTGGCGACCTGTTCCTTGGTACGGCGCAGCAGGAAGGGTTTTATCCGACCGTTGAGGTGCTGCAAACGCACGTCACTGGCGCGCTTTTCGATGGGCACGCGGTAATCGCGGTTGAAGCTTTTCACGTCGCCCAGCCAGCCCGGCAGCAGGAAATGAAACAACGACCACAGCTCGCCCAAGTGGTTTTCCAGCGGCGTGCCGCTCAGGCACAAACGCTGCCGGGCATTCAGTTCACGTGCTGCCTGGGCCGCCTTGCTGGACGGGTTCTTGATGTATTGGGCCTCATCGAGGATCAGCACATGCAGGGGCAGGGCCGCGAGCTGTTCGATGTCCTTGGGCAGCAGCGCGTAGGTGGTCAGCAGCAGGTCATAGTCCTGCAGGCTCGCGAAATGTTTCTTACGTGCTGCGCCATACAGGGCCAACACCTTGAGTTGCGGGGTGAAGTGCGCCGCTTCATCCAGCCAGTTGGGAATCAAGCTGGTGGGCATCACCACCATGCATGGGCGGTCCAGGCGTCCGGCGGCTTTTTCCGTAAGAATATGCGCCAGGGTTTGCAGGGTTTTGCCCAGGCCCATGTCATCCGCAAGTATCCCGCCAACCTCCAGCTGGCGCAGTGACTGCATCCAGCTCAAGCCTTCCAGCTGATACGGACGCAACGTTGCGTTCAGCCCCTCGGGCGCCACGCAGGTGAAGTCCTTGATATCCCGCAGGCGCTGGGCAAAGTTGCGGATCTTCTCGCCACCTTCCCATTGCAGCGGCAGGTCTTCGAGGGGGTTCAACCGAATTGCATCGGCCTTGGCCAGGCGCAGCGTGGTGGTGCCGGCGTCCTGCAGGTAGAACTCGCCGAGGGTGGCCAGCACCGGTTTCAGGCGGCCGTAGGGCAGGGCGACTTGCAGCGGACCATGGCCGCCGTTCGGCAGGCCAGGGATGTTCACCAGGATCAGTTCATCATCGCGCCGACGTGCGAGTTTTTCCGGGTTGAGGATCTCAGTGTGGGAGCGCATCAGGTTCAGCAGGATCGGCAATAGGCTCAGCCGTTCACCGTTGACGATAATGCCCAGCTCCAGGTCGAACCAATCGCGCTCGGGGCCTTCATCGACGGTGGCGTACCAGTCGTCGACGGCGCTCAAGTCGAAGCCGAAATCCTCGTCGATCTGCAGCTCCCAGCCCTCGGCGCGCAAGGTCGGTGAGGCGTTGAGGGTGAAGTTCAGCCAGGCGCTGTCATTGACCATCTCGAACAGCTCGCCGGCGCTTTCCGGCAGCGCCTTGCTCTGGCGCGTGGCGATCTTGAAACCCAGCAGGCGCAGTTGTTCACGGTACGGCTGCTCAAGCTCCGGATGGCGCTTGATGCGCAGGCTTTGGGTGTCTTGGCGCACAATGATGTCGGCGTTTTTCTGCCCGCTGACATAGTTGCCCAGGTAGTTGAACGATAACGCCGCGCGGTGCTGGATGTAGCGCTGCATCTTGCCGTTGCGCGGCTCAAATGCACTGAACTCGACACTGGCGAGCCACAGGCGTGGCACGGGCACCACATCCTCCATGACCACCTGCGGCAACGCCACGCGGTTTTCCAGTACGGCCTGGAGTTTTTCCAGCAGCTCGGCATCCTGTGCGGCGGCTGGGTAAGCCAGGGTTTCCTGGACCTTGAGCAGCACCGCCGCGATGTGTTTGCAGTTGGTGTGCACCGGGCAGGTACAGCGGCTGTCCACCAGGATCAGCGTGCCCTTGGCCGACTCGCGCAGCGAGATGGTCTGTCGGTAGACGTTACCGCCCGAGCCTTCGCAACTGGCGACGATGGTGCTGTCGCCGGACTCGACGATGCGCACGCGGTTCTCCAGGGCATAACGTCGCCCGCGCTCCAGGCTTTGCTCTTTGAAGCGATTGGCCCACGAAGGGGCCAGGGGTTTGGTCAGCGACGACGTCAGGGGCATGGCGTTGGATCAGTCCTGAATGTCGGGCGGTGGTGCGCTGGGGGGCTTGGCGGTCAGCGAGGTGATCTTGATCAGCAGCGCCAGGTGGCCGCCGTCCAGGTAGTTGAGCTGGTTGTTCTTGGTGCGCACATCGGTCTGGCTCAAGTGCTCGCTGGCGATCACGCTGCCATTGGCGTCGAACTGGTTGATCCAGAAGTTTGCATCGATGTCGGTAAAGCGCCCCAGTTGCAGGCTCAACACGCCCTCGATGGGAAACTGACCGAACTGCTCCTGGCCGTCGGTGATGGCGACTTTGACCGGTTGCTCGCCGAGGTTCTGCTCCCAGGCCTTGTGCGCCAGCACGGTGTAGCTGGAGTCGGCTCGCAGCTTGTCGACAATATTGCTCAGGCGCGGTGGGCTCAACTTATCGCCCAGGCGCACGGCGCCGGCATCCCAGTTTTCCGGCGCGGGGCGGCTGTTGATCACCGGCTCCGCATTCTGGCGCACCAGGATCATTTCCACCTGGTACGGGCTGTCGGCGAACGCCGCAGGTGCCACGACCACCAACAACAGGCTCAACATGCGGAACAGGCGCATTGGGGCGTCCTTCAAGCAGATTTCGGGATGAGGCGCTCGAACAACGCCTCCAATGTATTAAAGCGTTCTTCGGCACGTTCCATCGGCACCATGAACTTGAACAGCGTAGCCCCTTCGAACTTGTAGCGGTTGGGCTGGCCCTGGATCAGCTTGATCAGCACCAATGGGTCCACCGGTGTCTGCGCTTCGAACTCGATGCGCCCACCTTGCGGCCCGGCGTCGACCTTCTTGATGCCCAACTGCTCGGCCTGCAATTTGAGCAGGGTCAGGCGCACCAGGTTCTTGGTCGGTTCCGGCAGCAGGCCGAAGCGGTCGATCATCTCCACCTGCAGGTCCTTGAGGCCCTCTTCGTCGGTGGCCGAGGCGATGCGCTTGTACAGGATCAGCCGCGCATGCACATCCGGCAGGTAGTCTTCAGGAATCAACGCCGGCAAGCGCAGGTTGATCTCCGGACCGCCGCCCAGCGGTTGATCGAGGTTCGGCTGCTCGCCTTTGCGGATGGCTTTCACCGCGCGCTCAAGCATCTCCATATACAGCGTGAAACCCACCGCCTGGATCTGCCCGCTCTGGCCGTCGCCCAGCAGCTCGCCGGCACCACGGATTTCCAGGTCGTTGGTGGCGAGCACAAAGCCGGCGCCCAGGTCCTGGGTGTTGGCGATGGCTTCCAGGCGCTTTTCTGCGTCGGAGGTGATCTGCTGGCGCGGCGGCGTCAGCAGGTAGGCATACGCTTGGTGGTGACTGCGCCCGACCCGGCCGCGCAACTGGTGCAGCTGCGCCAGGCCGAACTTGTCGGCGCGCTCGATGATGATGGTGTTGGCGCTCGGCACGTCGATGCCGGTCTCGATAATGGTCGAGGCGATCAGCACGTTGAAGCGCTTGTGGTAGAAGTCGCTCATCACCTGTTCGAGTTCGCGCTCGCGCATCTGCCCGTGGCCGATGGCGATACGCGCCTCCGGCACCAGTTCGGCGAGGTCGGCGGCGCATTTCTCGATGGTCTTCACGTCGTTGTGCAGGTAATACACCTGGCCGCCGCGCAGCAATTCGCGCAGCAGAGCTTCCTTGACCGTGCTTTTGTTCTGCTCCATCACAAACGTGCGCACCGACAAACGACGTGCCGGCGGCGTGGCGATGATCGACAGGTCGCGCATGCCCGACACCGCCATGTTCAGCGTGCGCGGAATCGGCGTGGCGGTGAGGGTGAGGATGTCGACTTCGCTGCGCAGGGCTTTGAGTTGTTCTTTCTGACGCACACCAAAGCGGTGTTCTTCGTCGATGATCACCAGGCCCAGGTTCTTGATCTTCACATCGTCCGACAGCAGCTTGTGCGTGCCGATGACGATATCGATCTTGCCTTCGGCCAAGTCGGCGATAGCGGCATTCACTTCCTTGGCGGACTTGAAGCGGCTCATCACTTCCACGGTCACCGGCCAGTCGGCAAAGCGGTCGCGGAAGCTGTTGTAGTGCTGCTGGGCGAGCAGGGTGGTAGGCACCAGGATCGCGACTTGCTTGCCGCCGTGCACCGCAATAAAGGCGGCGCGCATCGCCACTTCGGTCTTGCCGAAGCCGACGTCGCCGCACACCAGGCGGTCCATCGGCTTGGGCGCGAGCATGTCGGCGCGTACGGCTTCGATGGTGGTTTGCTGGTCCGGGGTTTCTTCGAAGGCGAAGCCGGCGCTGAAGGTGGCGTAGTCGGCTTTCGGGTCGGCGAAGGCGTAACCCTCACGGGCGGCGCGACGTGCATAGATGTCGAGCAATTCGGCGGCGACGTCGCGCACCTGCTCGGCGGCTTTGCGCTTGGCTTTCTGCCAGGTCTCGGAACCCAGGCGGTGCAACGGCGCCAGGGCGTCGTCGCTGCCGGTGTAGCGCGCGATCAGGTGCAGGCTGGCCACCGGCACGTAGAGCTTGGCGCCCTCGGCGTATTCCATGGTGAGGAATTCGGCGGCCTGGTTGTCGATCTCCAGGGTCTGCAGGCCCAAGTAGCGCCCGACGCCGTGATCGATGTGCACCACCGGCGCGCCTTCACGCAGCTCGGTGAGGTTCTTGATCACAGCATCGTTGTTGGCGTCGGCGCGTTTTTCGCGGCGGCGACGTTGCATCACGCGCTGGCCGAACAGCGGGCTCTCGGCGATCAGCGCCAGGGCCGGATCATCCAGCAACAGGCCTTCATCGAGCGGCGCGATGGTGATTGCCAGGCGCTCTTTGCTCTTGACGAAATCCGGCCAGCTGTCGACGGTTTTCGGTCGCAGCTTCAGGCGTTCGAGCAGTTCCAGCAGTACTTCGCGGCGGCCGGCAGACTCGGCGGTAAACAGCACGCGGCCTGGGAAGTCGCCGAGGAAGTTGGACAGCGCTTCCAGCGGTTGCGTGGCTTTGGCCTGGATCGCGAGGTCGGGCAACGTGCCCGCGGGGAAGCGTTCGCGACCGACACCGGTGTCGACATCCTGCTGGCTGGCGACCACGCGCGGCCAGTTTTTCAGGCGTGCGAAGCAGTCTTCCACCGGCAGGAACAGTTCGGCGGGCGGCAATAAAGGACGGGATGGGTCGACGCGGCGTTCTTCATAACGGTTACGCACGTCGTTCCAGAAGTTTTCCGCCGCTTGCTCGATACCTGGCAGTGAGAACACTTGGGTGTCCTGGGGCAGGTAATCAAACAGGGTGGAGGTTTCGTCGAAGAACAGCGGCAGGTAGTACTCGATACCGGCCGGTGTAATCCCGCTGCTCAGGTCCTGGAAGATCGGGCAGCGGCGGAAGTCCACGTCGAAGCGTTCTCGGAAGCGCGCCTTGAAGCGGGTGACCGCGTCTTTTTGCAGCGGGAATTCCCGTGCGGGCAGCAGCTTGACCGAGTCGACTTTATCGATGGAGCGTTGGTTTTCTGGATCGAAGGTACGCAGGGTCTCGATTTCGTCATCGAACAGGTCGATGCGGTAGGGCAACTTGCTGCCCATCGGGAACAGGTCGATCAGCGCACCGCGCACCGCGAACTCGCCGTGCTCGTACACCGTGTCGACGCAGCGGTAGCCGCTCGCTTCCAGGCGTGTGCGCATTTGCTCTACGTCGAGCTTCTGGCCGATATCCAGCACCAGGCTGCTGCCCAGCAGGAACTTGGTCGGCGCCAGGCGATGCAAGGCCGTGGTGATCGGCACCACCAGCACGCCGTGGGCCAGTTCCGGCAAGCGGTACAGGCTGGCGATGCGCTGGGAGATGATGTCCTGGTGCGGCGAGAACAGGTCGTAGGGCAGGGTTTCCCAGTCGGGGAAATGCAGCACCGGCAAATCGGGGGCGAAGAAGCTCAGCTCCTGCTCCAACCGTTCGGCGCTTTGGCTGTCGGCGGTGAGCAGCAGGGTAAAGCGCTTGGCTGCGCTGGCAGCCTCGGCAATGGCCAGGCTCAGGGCGGCACCGGGCAGGTTGCCCCAGTGCTGTTTACCTGCCGCGGCAGGGAGAAGCGGTAGACGCAGAACGGGCACGGAAGGTTGAGCTCCAAGCGTTGCGACAAAGTCGGTAATTGTAACGGCCCAAGGTGCCGCCTGTCAGTTTCTGACTGAGCCTATTACGGTTTGTAGGAAATGTAGTGGCTAAGACAAACAATGGCGGGTTTTGACTCATTATGTAGTGCCAAAATGTACGCGTTTTTCGGAGGGTTACGGACAAGTCGTCCCGCGCGCGCCATTGATGGCCTTCTGGAACCCGCGTATTTACTGGGCTGTAGCGGGGTGTCAATTTTCCGCAAGTGGTTTTTGTTGTCCGGGGCGCATTGCTCCGGGGACGGTCGGGCGGCATAATGTAGCCCCTTTTTTCTGCCCCTACATGTGGAAGGTTCCCGTGACTCAGAAGCCCGACCAGTGTCTTGGTGAATGGATCGACCGTGAAGCACTCGCTGAAGCGATGATTCCGCTTATCGGTCAGCTGTACCGCAATAACAATGTGGTGAGCTCGATCTATGGCCGCAGCCTGATCAACCAGTCTGTCATCGCGATTCTCAAAGCCCACCGCTTTGCGCGTCACCGTTCCGCCGACGACAGCGAACTCTCCGTCCACGAAACATTCCCACTGCTCAAGGCCATGAGCGAGCTCAAGCTCGGCGCGGCGTCGGTAGACCTGGGCAAACTGGCCTACAAATTCCGCAAGGAAGGCGCCGGCCGTACCGCCGAGCAGTTCGTGCGTGAAGAAATGGCCGATGTGGTTGGCCAGCAAAACGCCGCTGCCCGCAAAGGCACCGACGTGGTGCTGTACGGCTTCGGTCGTATCGGCCGCCTGCTGGCACGCATCCTGATCGAAAAAACCGGTGGCGGCGACGGCCTGCGCCTGCGTGCCATCGTGGTGCGCAAAGGCGCCGAGAACGACCTCACCAAGCGCGCCAGCCTGCTGCGCCGCGATTCGGTACACGGTCCGTTCAACGGCACCATCGTCATCGACGAAGAAAACAACACCATCACCGCCAACGGTAACCTGATCCAGGTGATCTACGCGAAGAACCCGTCCGAGGTGGATTACACCCAATACGGCATCAAGGACGCCCTGCTGGTGGACAACACTGGCGTATGGCGTGACGCCGACGGCCTGGGCCAGCATTTGGCCTGCCCGGGTGTTGATCGCGTTGTCCTCACCGCGCCTGGCAAGGGCAAGCTGAAGAACATCGTTCACGGCATCAACCACGCTGAAATCACCGCCGACGACAAGATCGTGTCCGCCGCTTCCTGCACCACCAACGCCATCGTGCCGGTGCTGAAGGCAGTGAATGACAAGTTCGGTATCGTCAACGGCCACGTCGAGACCGTTCACTCGTACACCAACGACCAGAACCTGATCGACAACTTCCACAAGGGCGATCGCCGTGGTCGTAGCGCCGCGTTGAACATGGTGATCACCGAGACCGGTGCTGCCACCGCCGCTGCCAAGGCCCTGCCTGAGTTGGCCGGCAAGCTGACCGGTAACGCGATCCGTGTTCCGACGCCAAACGTGTCGATGGCCATCCTCAACCTGAACCTTGAGAAAGCCGCCACCCGCGAAGAGATGAACGAGTACCTGCGCTACATGGCGCTGCACTCCGATCTGCACAAGCAAATCGACTTCGTCAACTCGCAGGAAGTGGTCTCCACCGACTTCGTTGGCTCGCGCCACGCCGGTGTGGTGGACGCGGAAGCGACCATTACCCAGGACAACCGCGTTGTCCTGTACGTGTGGTACGACAACGAGTTCGGCTACAGCTGCCAGGTGGTTCGCGTGATGGAAGACATGGCCGGGGTCAACCCGCCTGCGTTTCCGCGCTAAGCATTAGCGGTAAGTGAAAAAGCCCCGACTGGTTTGGGGCTTTTTCATGCCTGGGGGTTTTTGGGTGTTTGGGCGGGCCTCATCGCCGGCAAGCCGGCTCCTACAGGGGCGCATTTCATTGTAGGAGCCGGCTTGCCGGCGATTGCGGTCTAACAGGCTACCTGAGCAATTTGTCACGCAAACTATCCGACAACCCATTGGGCGCCAGCCAAATGCCTAGGTAAGCCCTCGCTAGCTCATCGTCACGACTGCTGAACACCACCTGCCCGTTGATCTCCAGGTTCAAACCACGTCCCGGATGAAAATCCAGGGCATACCGATCGCCGCTGCGGATATCGCGAAAGCTGGCGTGCAGTTTGTCTATCTCGGGCTTCAGTCGGGCGCTGGCCTGCTGGCGCTGCAGCGTGGCAGTGGCGGCTTTGATCACATCATTGCGGTCGATGTCGCGGAAGTAGTACAGCGTCAGGCGCAACGCTTTTTGTTGCGCCCAGGCCTGCTTGGCGCTCAGGTCGGAAGGGGCATACAGCGCGGCCGCGTAGACATCCGCCCAGAGGTAGGTGAGCACCGCCTGGTTTTTCAGGGTCAGTTGCTGTGACTGCGCCGGGAAATCGGCTTGTTTCAGACGATCCGCCTCATTGGCGTGCACCGTGATCGACAGCATCAGCAATAAACAGAAAGCGACATGCCGCATAATGGCCAGTCCTGCAAAGGGGCTTGCTGGCAGTGTAATTGCAATTTCCTGATGGTGTAGTAAAGGCAAGACTGGCCTACGACGCGACCAAGGGTTAATGTTCGCGGCGTTGAGCCTTATATAGACTGTGCCCCGGTTCACACACTTGAGCCAAATTGTCCTTCATGACCGCTGGCCGCGGCATGATTTAGCCCGGCGTCCAACCGTACGCCTGGCCTGTTCTGAGGAGTACGCATGGCTGTCTACAACTACGACGTGGTGGTACTGGGTTCCGGCCCGGCTGGAGAAGGTGCGGCGATGAACGCCGCGAAAGCAGGGCGCAAGGTGGCGATGGTCGATAGCCGTCGCCAGGTCGGCGGTAACTGCACCCACCTGGGCACCATCCCGTCCAAGGCCTTGCGTCACTCGGTGCGCCAGATCATGCAGTTCAACACCAACCCGATGTTCCGGGCCATTGGTGAGCCGCGCTGGTTCTCGTTCCCGGACGTGCTCAAAAGCGCCGAGAAAGTCATCTCCAAACAAGTCGCCTCGCGCACCGGCTACTACGCCCGTAACCGCGTCGACCTGTTCTTCGGCACCGGCAGCTTCGCCGACGAGCAAACCATCGAAGTGGTCTGCCCCAATGGCGTGGTCGAGAAGCTGGTGGCCAAGCACATCATCATCGCCACCGGTTCGCGCCCGTATCGCCCGGCGGATATCGATTTCCACCACCCGCGTATCTACGATAGCGACACCATCCTGAGCCTGGGCCATACCCCGCGCAAACTGATCATCTACGGCGCCGGTGTGATCGGCTGTGAATACGCCTCGATCTTCAGCGGCCTGGGTGTACTGGTCGAGCTGGTGGACAACCGCGACCAGTTGCTGAGCTTCCTCGACTCGGAAATCTCCCAGGCGTTGAGCTACCACTTCAGCAACAACAACATCACCGTTCGCCACAACGAAGAGTACGAGCGCGTCGAGGGCCTGGACAACGGGGTGATCCTGCACCTCAAGTCCGGCAAGAAGATCAAGGCCGACGCCTTGCTGTGGTGCAACGGTCGTACCGGCAACACCGACAAGCTGGGCATGGAAAACATCGGGGTCAAGGTCAACAGCCGTGGCCAGATCGAGGTGGACGAGAACTACCGCACCTGCGTGACCAACATCTACGGTGCCGGTGACGTGATCGGCTGGCCGAGCCTGGCCAGTGCCGCCCATGACCAGGGCCGTTCAGCCGCTGGCAGCATCGTCGACAATGGCAGCTGGCGCTACGTGAACGACGTGCCGACCGGGATCTACACCATTCCCGAGATCAGCTCGATCGGTAAGAACGAGCACGAACTGACCAAGGCCAAGGTGCCTTACGAAGTGGGCAAGGCGTTCTTCAAGAGCATGGCGCGTGCGCAGATCGCCGGTGAGCCGCAAGGCATGCTGAAGATCCTGTTCCACCGTGAAACCCTGGAAGTCCTCGGCGTGCATTGCTTCGGCTACCAGGCGTCGGAGATCGTGCACATCGGCCAGGCGATCATGAACCAGCCGGGTGAGCTCAATACCCTGAAGTATTTCGTCAACACCACGTTCAACTACCCGACCATGGCAGAAGCCTATCGGGTAGCGGCCTACGACGGCCTCAACCGGCTTTTTTGAGCGGCTCCGGCCGGTGGCCTGAGCCGGCCGGGGAGACCGATTTCAGTAATTCCCGAGAGTGGCAGTGGCCAAACCGGGAAAGTCTGTAATCAGGCTATCTACGCCGAAGTCGGCGAGCCTGCGCATCAGCGCGGGTTCGTTGACGGTCCACACGGACACGTGCAAGCCCTGGCGCTGGGCTTTTTCCAGTCGCTCAGGGGTGCACAACGTCCAGTTCAACGCCAGAATCTCACAGCCATAGTTCTGCGCGACTTTCAGCGGGTCGAGCCAGGCGTATTCGGCGACCAGCCCGCGTGACAAGTCGGGTGTGAGCTCAACCGCTGCTTTCAATACTTCCCGCGAACTTGAGGTGACGGTGACTTTGTCCATCAGGCCAAAGCGCACGGCCATTTCGCGGATCGCCAGCACGGTGGTGGCGGCGCGGGTGCGCGAAGCGCTTTTGACTTCCAACTGCCAGTGATCGAAATCGCACGTTTCGAACAGCTCCTCCAAGCGCGGGATCGGGCACGGCTTGACCCAGCCCGGGCCGCCTTTGCGCGCGTCCATCTTCACCAGGTCGGCCGCCGAGTACTCGACGACTTTGCCGCGTCGGTCGGCGGTGCGCTTGAGGGTCGGGTCGTGGATGACCATCAGCTCGCCGTCCATGGACAGGTGCAAATCCAGTTCGCAGCGGCGTACGCCGTGCTTGAGGCACTCCTGGAAGCTGGTCAGGGTGTTTTCCGGTGCTTCGCCTTTGGCACCGCGGTGGCCGTAGATCAGGGTCACAGTTGCTCCTTTATGCCAGGTCGTCCGGCAGGGTGAATTCGAGAGTTCAGGTGTCTTGGGCGTCGCTCTGTTCCCGCGCCAGGCGCCGCTCCTGGGCCTGTTTCTGCAGGATGTAGCGCGCCAGCAGTTGGCGTTGGGCGTCGGTCATGGATTCGAATTCGGTGCCGACGTCAAAGCCTCCGCCCTTGGGGTCGCAATGGGTGACCCGCGCGCGCAGCAGCAGGCCGAGCGCCTGGGGCATCAGCACCAGCTTGACCGCCAGGTGGGCGCCGGCCGGCAGGGGCGTGGGGTGTTGGAAGTCGATGCCGCCTTCGGAAATGATCACCGGCTGCGGTGCGCCGACCTCATCCAGCAGGCCGCGCGCCATGATCTGGCTGAGCAGGTCCAGGCGTTTGTTCTGCACACGCAGGAAGGCGGCGAGGGTGCGGTCCTTCTCACTGAGTTGGCGCAGCAGGTGCTGGGCTTCGAATTCGCTCAGGTGCAGTTCGCTGAGCAGATTGAATAGCGGTGAATCATCCAGCAACACTTCCTTGCTCGCTGCTTCGGGGGCAGACAGGCTTTTGATTTGGAGTGCGATCATGTCGTCGATACGGTAGTATTCGCGGCGCTCTTCTTCATCTAATGTCGACATGGCGAACCCCAGGTAACGGTAATGGTCTGAGTGTAAAGCTGCTTACCAGACCCCGCCACCGGGACGTCTTCTTTTCCTCCGAACAAGCCCCGACATGTTCAGACCTCTCTTCGTATTTATCGGCACGCGTTATACCCGTGCAAAGCGCCGCAATCATTTTGTGTCGTTCATTTCCCTCACCTCGATGATCGGGCTCGCCTTGGGCGTGGTCGTGATGATCGTGGTGCTGTCGGTGATGAATGGCTTCGATCATGAAATGCGCACCCGCGTGCTGGGCATGGTGCCCCACGCGACCATCGAGGGCGATGCGCCCATCAGTGACTGGCAAAGCCTGGCCGACAAGGTCAAGCAGAACCCCAAGGTGCTGGCCGTTGCGCCTTTTACTCAGATGCAGGGGTTGCTGACCAATGACGGCAAGGTGCAGAAGATCCTGCTCAATGCCATCGACCCGGCCCAGGAGCGCAACGTCTCGATCATCGACAAGTTCATGCTGCAAGGCAAACTTGACGACCTGGCGCCCGGCAGTTTCGGCATCATCATCGGCGACAAGGCCGCGGCCAAGCTCGGCGTGGGCCTCGGCGACAAGCTGACCTTCGTCGCGCCGGAAGTCACCGTGACCCCGGCCGGCATGTTCCCGCGCATGAAGCGCTTCACCGTGGTGGGCACCTTCCACGTCGGCGCCGGCGAGATCGACGGCTACCTCGGCCTGACCAACCTCACCGACCTGGCCCGCCTGCATCGCTGGCAGCCGGACCAGGTGCAGGGCCTGCGCCTGAAGTTCAACGACCTGTTCGACGCACCGCGCGGCGCCTGGGAAATCGCCCAGCACCTGGGCGAGTCCCAGTACTACGCCCGCGACTGGACCCGTACCCACGGCAACCTCTACCAGGCCATCCGCATGGAAAAAGCCATGATTGGCCTGCTATTGCTGCTGATCGTCGCCGTGGCCGCCTTCAACATCATCTCCACGCTGGTGATGGTGGTGAACGACAAGAAGGGCGATATCGCCATCCTGCGTACCCTCGGCGCCACGCCGGGGCAGATCATGGCGATCTTCATGGTGCAGGGTACCGTGATCGGCGTAGTCGGCACCTTGATCGGCACGGCGGTGGGCATTCTGGCTGCGCTGAACGTCAGTGCTGCCATCGCCGGCCTCGAAACCCTGATCGGCCACAAGTTTCTCAACGCCGACGTCTACTTCATCGACTACTTGCCGTCCCAGGTTCAGGCCCAGGACGTGTTGATGGTAGGAGGCGCTGCGTTGGTCCTGAGTTTCCTTGCCACCCTGTATCCAGCCTGGCGCGCGGCACGTACCCAGCCAGCACAGGCCTTACGTTATGAGTGAATCGGGCATGAGTGAAAAAGCAATCCTGAGCTGCCGCGACCTGGGCAAATCCTACGAGGAAGGCCCGGAGTCGGTGGTGGTGCTGTCCAACCTGCAACTTGAGCTGCACCCGGGCGAGCGCGTGGCGATCGTCGGCAGTTCCGGTTCCGGCAAAAGTACCTTGCTGAACCTGCTGGGCGGCCTTGATACGCCGTCCCAGGGCAGCGTGTGGCTGGCCGGTGAGGAGCTGTCGGCCCTCGGTGAAAAGGCTCGCGGTCAACTGCGTAACCGTTCGCTGGGTTTTGTGTACCAATTCCACCACCTGTTGCCGGAGTTCACCGCCCTGGAAAACGTGTGCATGCCGCTGCTGATCGGCAAGACCGCGATCCCGGAAGCCCGCCAGCGCGCTAAAGCACTGCTGGAGCGCGTCGGCCTCGGCCATCGCCTGGAGCACAAGCCGGCGGAACTGTCCGGGGGCGAGCGCCAGCGTGTGGCGATTGCCCGTGCCCTGGTGAACAACCCAGGGCTGGTGATGCTCGATGAGCCGACCGGCAACCTCGACTCCCACACCGCCCAGGGCATCAAGGATTTGATGCTGGAGCTGAGCACCCAGATGCGCACCGCATTCCTGGTGGTGACCCATGACATGAGCATGGCCCGCCAGATGGACCGCGTGCTGCACCTGCAGGAAGGTCATCTGGTCGCCATCTGACCCGTTTCAAGCCCGGTGCTTCAAGCGCCGGGTTTTTCATTTTTTCAGGCGGTGCACGCGAATGTTCAGACCGTTATCGATTTTTATCGGCACGCGCTATACCCGCGCCAAGCGCCGCAACCGTTTTGTCTCGTTTATCTCGATGACCTCGATGATCGGCCTCGCCCTGGGCGTGTTGGCGATGATCGTGGTGTTGTCGGTGATGAATGGCTTCCAGCGCGAAATGAGCTCGCGCATTCTCGGCATGGTGCCGCACGCGACCATCGTTGGCGTGAACCCGATCGACGACTGGCAGCCCGTGGCCGCCGCCGCGATGAAGAATCCGCAGGTGACCGCCGCCGTACCCTTCACACAGATGGACGGCATGTTCTCCTACAAGGGCGCCATGCAGCCGATTGAGATCAGCGGTATCGACCCGGCGCAGGAAGGCAAGGTGTCGATCGTGGCCCAGCACATCGTGCGCGGCAAACTGGATGACTTGAAACCCGGCGAGTTCGGCGTGGTGGTCGGCGAAATCACGGCCCGGCGCTTCCGCCTGAATGTGGGCGACAAGCTGACCCTGATCGTGCCGGAAATCAGCACCGCGCCGGGTGGCATCACCCCGCGCATGCAGCGCCTGAACGTGGTCGGCATCTTCAAGGTCGGCGCCGAGCTGGATGGCTCCATGGCCATGATCCACATGGCCGACGCCGCAGAGATCCAGCATTGGCAGCCGAACCAGGTGCAAAGCGTGCGCCTGGCGGTGAAAGACCTGTACGCGGCGCCCAAGGTCTCGGCGGACATCGCCGCCAGCCTGGGCACGGGCTACAAGCCTGATGACTGGACCCACACCCAGGGCAGCCTGTTCAGCGCGATGAAGATGGAAAAGACCATGATCGGCCTGCTGTTGCTGATGATCGTCGCCGTGGCCGCGTTCAACATCATCGCGACCTTGATCATGGTGGTGAACGACAAGGGTGCGGACATCGCGATCCTGCGCACCATCGGCGCCACGCCACGGCAGATCATGGCGATTTTCATGGTGCAGGGCACGGTGATTGGTGTGGTTGGCACCTTGATCGGCGGCATCCTGGGCGTGATTGCGGCGCTGAACGTGAGTGAGCTGGTGGGCTGGGTCGAGCGGGTCACCGGGCAGCATATCTTCAGTTCGGATGTGTATTTTGTCAGCAACCTGCCTTCGGAGCTGCAGGGCGGGGATGTGCTGCTGATCTGCACGGCCGGGTTTGTGTTGAGCTTTCTCGCGACGATTTACCCGGCGTATCGGGCGGCGAAGATTGAGCCGGCGCATGCCCTGAGATATTCGTAAGCCTTTAGGCCGCTATCGCCGGCAAGCCGGCTCCTGCATTGGATTGCGTGTTACCTGTAGGAGCCGGCTTGCCGGCGATGGCGCTTAACCGGGCAACTCAATCACAAATCGTGTCCACCCCGTCCCAGACTCGCAATAAATCCTCCCCCCATGCGCCCGCACAATCGACTGGGTAATTGCCAACCCCAGCCCCGCATGCTCGCTGCTGCCTTCATGCCGAGCCGGGTCCGCCCGGTAGAACCGATCGAACAACCTCGGCAACAACTGCGCGGGAACACCTTCGCCGGTGTTCTCGACCGTGAGGGTCACGCCGTCCTGCATGCGTACCCGCACTTCACCGCCCGGCGGGGTAAACCGCAGGGCGTTATCAAGCAGGTTCGACAATGCGCGGCGCAACATGCCGCGATCACCCATCGTGTGGGCCGTGCCTTCGCGCACCAGGCTGACTTGGGCGTCTTCCGCCAACAACGCAAAAAACTCCAGCAACGCATCGACTTCATCGGCCAGCGCCAAAGGCTCGCGCTTGGGCATCAGCAACCCATGATCCGCCTTGGCCAGATAGAGCATGTCATTGACCAACTGCGCCATCCATTGCAGCTCTTCCAGGTTGCTGTGCAGCGCCTCGCGGTAATCCTCCAGCGGGCGTGGCTGGGTGAGGATCACCTGGGTCTGGGTCAGCAGGTTCGACAACGGCGTGCGCAGTTCGTGGGCGATGTCGGCGGAGAAGGCCGAAAGGCGTTGGAAGGCATCGTCCAGGCGGCCAAGCATGGCGTTGAAGGTTTGGGCCAGTTCGGCCAGTTCCACTGGCATGTGTTGCTGGGGCAGGCGCTGGGTCAAGGAGTGGGCCGACACACTCGCGGCCACTTCCCCCATGCGTCGCAATGGTCGCAAGCCACTGCGGGCGGCCCAGGCGCCGAGCAGGGCGGTGGCCAGGGCTGACAGGCCGACGGTGAGCCAGATCAGGTGCTGCATGCGCTGCAGGAAGTGCTGGTGGTGGGTGATATCCAGCACCAGCGTCAGCTGTGGCGAGTCTGCTTGGCTTGCCCGCAACGGCGCGTTGTAGACCCGGTAGTCGGTGCCGGCGTTTTGCAGGCTGTGAAGCCCGGGTGCGGTGGGCAGATTGACGCCGGGCGCACCGTCGAACCAAAGTTGGCCTTGGGCGGTGATGCGCAGCGCCAGGTCAGGTTGGCGATTG
Organism: Pseudomonas sp. AC112; assembly: GCF_979253545.1. NCBI lineage: Bacteria > Pseudomonadati > Pseudomonadota > Gammaproteobacteria > Pseudomonadales > Pseudomonadaceae > Pseudomonas > Pseudomonas sp. AC112. The sequence goes on along the minus strand of NZ_CEEDCM010000001.1, from coordinate 499,152 downwards.
AGCTCGGCGCGCAGCTGGGCTTCACGTTGCGCGAACACTTGTGGCGAGTCGACACCCTGCAAGGTGCTGCGCAGGTTTACCAGCTTGCTGTCGAGTTGTTGCTGGTCCAACTCAATGAAGTGGGCCTCGCTGGCCCGGTTGAACAGCACGCCCGCGATCAGCGACACCACCGCTGTGCAGGCTGCGAACAGCAGCGCCAGGCGGCTGGCCAGGGACAGGCGCTTGATCAATTGACGCGCTCCTCCAGCACATAACCCATGCCGCGTACGGTGTGGATCAGTTTATTCGGGAAGTTGTCGTCGACTTTCAGACGCAGGCGGCGAATCGCCACTTCGATAATGTTGGTGTCGCTGTCGAAGTTCATGTCCCACACCTGGGAGGCGATCAGCGATTTGGGCAGCACTTCGCCTTGGCGGCGCAGCAGCAGTTCGAGCAGGGCGAACTCCTTGGCGGTCAGGTCGATGCGCTGGCCGTCCCGCTCGACACGGCGACGGATCAGGTCCAGGCGCAGGTCGGCGAGTTGCAGCGCGGTTTCCTGCGGTGTGCTGCTGCCACGGCGCAACAGGCTGCGCACGCGTGCCAAGAGTTCGGAAAAGGCGAAGGGTTTGACCAGGTAGTCGTCGGCGCCCAGCTCCAGGCCGTGTACACGGTCTTCCACGGCGTCGCGGGCGGTCAGGAACAGCACCGGGACGTCCAGGCCGGCAGTGCGCACGGCCTGGAGGATCTGCCAGCCATCACGGCCTGGCAGCATCACATCAAGGATCAACAGGTCGTAGTCGCCGGTCAGTGCCAGGTGCTGGCCGCCGGTGCCGTCGGCCACCAGTTCGGTGGTAAAACCCGCCTCCGTCAGGCCCTGGCGCAGGTATTGGCCGGTTTTGAGTTGGTCTTCGACGATCAGCAGTTTCATGGGCAGCTCTTGGCAACGGGTGACGACGGCTTTATACCTTGGGTGCCAGGGCAGGGGGACTACCTGACAAAGTTGTAATCTAGCAGTCAGCTGGCTGGCAGCGGCGCAATCTTAGAGTGTGCCCCAGGTCAGTCAGATATTTTTGGAGAGAAGAGATGGCATTGCGTACACCCCTGTTGCTCGCGGGTTGCCTGCTGGCGTTGAGTTTTGATGCCATGGCCGATGCGGCACACACCTACGCGTTCGGCGAAGCTGCGCCCGCCAGCAAGGCCACGCGGACCGTAGAAGTGACGCTGCAGGACATTGCCTTTTCGCCCAAGTCCATTGACGTGAAAGCCGGTGAGACAGTGCGCTTTGTGCTCGTCAACAAAGGCCAGTTATTGCACGAATTCAACCTGGGCGACGCGGCGATGCATGCCGAGCACCAGAAGGAAATGCTGCAGATGCAGGCCAGCGGCATGCTCACCTCCACTGGCATGGGTAAGATGGACCACAGTGCCATGGGCCATGGTGCGATGAAGCACGACGATCCCAATAGCGTGTTGGTCGAACCCGGCAAAACCGCCGAACTGACCTGGACGTTCACCAAGGCCACAGGCCTGGAGTTTGCCTGCAACCTTCCAGGGCATTACCAGGCAGGCATGGTCGGCACGCTTAACGTCGATTGATCCGCTGGCGCTTAGGCGTGGGGGCAAAGGCTGGTAGACTGGCGCGGTTTATTTAGCCAGGTTTCCGCCATGCATCCCGCAGCCGAACATTCGCCGCTGGGCAAGTCCAGTGAATACATCTCCACCTACACACCGTCGTTGCTGTTCCCGATCCCGCGTGCCGCCAAGTGGGCCGAGCTGGGCCTGAGCGCCGATACCCTGCCTTACAAGGGCGTGGATTTCTGGAACTGCTTCGAACTGTCCTGGCTGTTGCCGTCGGGCAAGCCGGTGGTGGCCATCGGCGAATTCAGCATCCCGGCCGACTCGCCGAACATCATCGAGTCGAAGTCGTTCAAGCTGTACCTCAACTCACTGAACCAGACCGCGTTTGCCGATACGGCAAGCCTGGAAGCGACCTTGCGCACCGACCTCAGCGCCGCTGCCGGTGCGCCTGTGAGCGTGCGTATCCGCACGTTGGCTGAAATCGAAGCTGAAGGCGTAATGGCGCTGCCCGGTGTGTGCATCGATGAGCTGGATATCAGTGTCAGCAACTACGAGCACCCGCGCCCGGAACTGCTGCGTTGCGATAACTCACGCGTTGTCGAGGAGAGCGTGCATAGCCACCTGCTCAAATCCAACTGCCCGGTGACCAGCCAGCCGGACTGGGGCAGCGTGGTGGTGCATTACCGTGGCCACGCGCTGGATCACGCCAGCCTGCTGGAATATATCGTGAGCTTTCGCCAGCACTCGGACTTCCATGAGCAGTGCGTGGAGCGCATCTTCCTGGACCTGCAGCGCTTGCTGAAGCCGGAGACATTGACGGTGTACGCGCGGTATGTGCGGCGGGGCGGGTTGGATATCAACCCGTATCGCAGTACTGAGGATGTGGCGTTCCAGAATGTGCGGCTGGCTCGCCAGTAGCTATTCCGCAAATCAAATGTGGGAGATGGCAAGCCAGCTCCCACATTTTGCTTCTGTGCTGGGCGGGGGACTGTATTAGATCCCCATGCTGCCCAGCGTGTTCATGATATTGCGCAATGTCCCGGAAATGACCGGATGTTCGGCATCGAACTCGATGGCCGCTTGATTCACATCGTCGGAAATACTGGGCGTCTGGGTCGCCGGTTCAAGTTCAAGTTGTAATTCAAACTTGGCAATCAAGGCCTCCAGCGCTTCACGTTTCTCTTCCGACAGCGGCGGTTCCTGTTCCAACTGCCCGCGCAGGATTTCGACCTGTTCTTCCAGTTTTTTGCGATCAGGCATGACGTGTTTCCTTTTATCGATAGGCACTGGCATAGACCGCGGCACGCCGAGAAAGGTCTACGGGCTGACCTGTAGATTAATCCACTGGCGCCGACCGTGCATGATCCGTGTCAGGGCTTCTCGCCTTTGAGCTTGCGCAGGCTGATGTCGGCCAGGCACGTGCCGAGTTCGCCCAGGTGATCGATCACCGAGTGCACGCCCAGCGCGTACAGCGCGAGGGTGGCCTTGCCGCGCTTGAATTCGCGTTCCTGTTCGGTCAGTGCCTGCCATTGCTCGGGTGCCATGCCGCACAGTGAGCCGCAGGAGGCCAGGCCGATGGTCCACAACCCGGCATTGAGCCCGGATTGCAGCAGGCGCGGTTCGCCACTGATCAAGACGCAGCCTTCGAGGCGTTCGATATTCAGTGCCATCAAGGCTTGCCAGCAAGCGTGGGGCGCGGGCCAGCGAATGGAGGAGGGCGGGGTGGCCTTGACCCAGTCAGGCAGGGTGGTGGCCAGCGGAGTGGTGACGGCGGGGGGGAGTTCATCCAGCCAGGCGCAGGGCACGCCTTGTTCCTTGAGGCTGCGCAGGATCTTCAGCGCCCCCGGGGTGGCTTGGGAGTCGGGTGAGGGGGAATCGCTGCGTGCCCTGGAACCGAAGTCCACCAGGCAGCCACTCAGGCCAAACAGAACGGCGGTCAAGGCGGGAGCGCTGGCGATGGCTATCTCGGCGTGAGGCATGTCGACATCCCTGAAATAGCGTTAACGCTATCGAATCGGGATGACAAGCCGATGACAGGATTGTTAATTGTAGGATTTTTGTCCATTTTGGGTCTGACGTTTCCTAGTTGCTGCCTAATTGGCGACTTCCGTCATATACTGACCGCCTTATTCAGGGCATAGCGCCCATGACAGACCATTCAAGGAGCAAAAGCTATGCGCTGGAGCCACTACTTCGCTCAGCTGTCAGTGTGTGCCACTGTCCTGCTGGCGCCTTTCGCCGCACAGGCTGCATCGGAAGACGATCCATGGGAAAGCGTCAACCGCCCGATCTTCACCTTCAACGACACCGTTGATACCTATGCCCTCAAGCCACTGGCCCAGGGTTATCAGTTCGTGACCCCGCAATTCGTTCAGGATGGCGTTCACAACTTCTTCCGCAACATCGGTGATGTGGGCAACCTGGCCAACAATGTGCTGCAGCTCAAGCCCGAAAAGGCCGGTGTAGACACGGCCCGTTTGCTGGTCAACACCACGTTCGGCGTGCTGGGCTTTATCGATGTCGGCACCAAAATGGGGCTGCAGCGCAGCGATGAAGACTTCGGCCAGACCCTTGGCTACTGGGGCGTAGGCAGCGGTCCATACGTAATGCTGCCTTTGCTGGGCCCGAGCACCCTGCGTGATGCGCCGTCCAAGTACGTGGACAGCTACACCCAACCGTACCGCTACATGAACGACATCGGCTGGCGCAACAGCACCTTCGGCCTGAATATCGTTGACACCCGTGCCAGCCTGCTCGACAGCGAGAAGCTGATCACCGGTGACAAGTACACCTTCATTCGTAACGCTTACCTGCAGAACCGCGAGTTCAAGGTCAAGGACGGCAAGGTCGTCGACGACTTTTAAGCCGTGACGTTTTGAAATGAAAAAAGGCGACCCTCAGCGGTCGCCTTTTTCGTACGCGGTGTTCAGCGCATTTTCAGGATTTTGAGGCCCAGGTGCTGGTCTTCACCGGTGGCTTTGGCCCAAACCACTTCGGTGTCTGCCTCCAGGCCCTTGAGGGCGGCGTGCTCCGAATCGATGCGCACAGTCAACAGGTCGCCTACGTTGAACTGGCGAGGCGCCTGCACCTGCATGCCGGAGCTGGACAGGTCTACGCAAACCCCAGCGATCTCCTGGCCTGCATGGATCAAAGACACATCCGCATCCACACGCATGCGGATGAAATCGCGTTTTTCGGCGTAGTCGCGCTCGTGTTCGCTCATGGGCTTCATCCTTACTTTGTGTTGTGGTCGTGCCTGTTCTTATAACTCCCGGTGATTTGCGATGTAAAGACGCCCGGCGACCATCGGCATGAGCTTGAAACCCCTCACGGATGGGAGTACCGTCTGCGCCTTAGAAGGGCACCTCTGCTTTACCTTTGTGCATGGGCCATATCCCAATGCTTTGTAGGACAGAGAGGCTAGAAAGCGAATCCAGTACGTGAGCCCGGCCATTGCCGAGCCGCCTACGCCAACCTAATTCTGGCGCCGTTTGCCCACATGCAAAAAACCAGTGCCACGCTGCTGATAATCGATGACGACGAAGTAGTGCGCGCGAGCCTCGCGGCCTATTTGGAAGACAGTGGCTTCAGCGTCCTGCAGGCCAGTAATGGCCAACAGGGTCTCCAGGTGTTCGAGCGCGACCAGCCCGACCTAGTGATCTGCGACCTGCGCATGCCCCAGATGGGCGGCCTGGAGCTGATTCGCCAGGTGACCGAGCGTGCGCCACAGACGCCGGTGATTGTCGTGTCCGGTGCTGGCGTGATGAACGATGCCGTCGAGGCCCTGCGCCTGGGCGCTGCCGACTACCTTATCAAGCCCCTGGAAGACCTGGCCGTGCTGGAGCACTCGGTGCGCCGCGCGCTGGACCGGGCCCGCTTGCTGGTCGAGAACCAGCGCTACCGCGAAAAACTCGAAACCGCCAACCGCGAACTCGAAGCCAGTCTGAACCTGCTCCAGGAAGACCAGAATGCCGGTCGCCAGGTGCAGATGAACATGTTGCCGGTCAGCCCGTGGACCATCGACGAATTCAAGTTTGCGCACCAGATCATCCCGTCGCTGTACCTGTCGGGTGATTTTGTCGACTATTTCCGCGTTGATGAGCGCCGGGTGGCGTTCTACCTGGCCGACGTATCCGGCCACGGCGCTTCTTCGGCTTTTGTCACCGTGTTGTTGAAGTTCATGACCACACGGTTGTTGTTCGAATCCAAACGCAATGGCACCTTGCCGGAGTTCACCCCCTCCGAGGTGCTGGGCCACATCAACCGGGGCCTGATCAGCTGCAAGCTGGGCAAGCACGTGACGATGGTCGGCGGCGTTATTGATGAAGAAACCGGTCTTTTGACCTACAGCATCGGCGGTCACCTGCCGATGCCGGTTTTATACACTCCAGACAGTGTGCGTTACCTGGAAGGGCGTGGTCTGCCGGTGGGCTTGTTCAATGAAGCCACCTACGAAGACCACATCCTGGAACTGCCGCCGACGTTCAGCCTCACGCTGATGTCAGACGGCATCCTGGACCTGCTTCCAGAGCCTACACTCAAAGAGAAAGAAGCCGCCTTGCCCCAAAAGGTCAAGTCGGCGGGCGGCAGCCTGGATGGCCTGCGGCAGGTTTTTGGATTGGCCACGCTGGGGGAGATGCCGGATGATATCGCCCTATTGGTGTTGAGCAGGAATCTTTGATGAGTACCGGAAGAATCCAATTCGCCGAGCAAGACGGGACCTTCGTCCTGAAATTTGTCGGTGAAGTGCGCCTGACCTTGTGTTCGGCGCTGGATGCGACGATTGAGCGGATCTTCACAGCGCTGAACTTCTCGGCGATCGTGATCGATCTGACCGAAACCCGCAGCATCGATAGCACCACCCTTGGCTTGCTGGCCAAATTGTCCATTCTGTCTCGGCAGAAGGTTGGCCTGTTGCCGACTGTGGTCACCACCCACGAAGACATCACCCGTCTGTTGCAGTCCATGGGCTTCGACCAGGTGTTCAACATCGTTGACCGCCCGATTCCGTGCCCGGAATGCCTGACCGACCTGCCTTCGCAAGACCAGTCCGAAGAAGTCGTTCGGGTCAAGGTGCTGGAAGCGCACAAGATCCTGATGGGCCTCAACGAGTCCAACCGCGAAGCTTTCCACGACCTCGTGAACGCCCTCGAACGCCACTGACGAAACGCTCCCCCTGTGTAGGAGCTGGCTTGCTAGCGATGGCGTCAGTCCAGGCAGCATAAAAAAGGGCGGAACCCTCACAGGTTCCGCCCTTTTTGCAGTCGCTGCCTTTTACAGCTTGGCAGTCAGCAACGCCTCCAGCTTCTCTTGGTCTCGAGCAAACTGACGAATACCTTCCGCCAGCTTCTCAGTCGCCATCGCGTCCTCGTTGGACTCCCAGCGGAACTGCGCTTCAGTCAAATGCACACGCGCTTCACCGGCATGGCCTGGCGACAGCTTGCGTTCCAGCTTGCCTTCATCGGCCGCCAGCTTCTCCAGCAAATCGGGGCTGATGGTCAGGCGATCGCAGCCTGCCAGCTCTTCGATCTGGCTCAGGTTGCGGAAGCTCGCCCCCATCACCACGGTCTTGTAGCCGTTGGCCTTGTAGTAGTTGTAGATGCGCGTCACCGACTGCACGCCCGGGTCTTCAGCACCGGTGTAGTCGTTGCCATTGGCCTTTTTGTACCAATCGTAGATACGGCCCACGAACGGCGAGATCAGGAACACGCCAGCCTCTGCACACGCCACAGCCTGGGCGAACGAGAACAGCAGGGTCAGGTTGGTCTGGATGCCTTCTTTTTCCAGCTTCTCCGCCGCGCGGATGCCTTCCCAGGTGGAGGCGATCTTGATCAGCACGCGGTCGCGGCCAACGCCGGCTTTGTCGTACAGGTCGATCAGACGGTGCGCACGCTTGAGAATGGCAGCTTCGTCGAATGACAGGCGGGCATCCACCTCGGTGGAAATGCGGCCCGGTACCACTTTGAGGATCTCTTGACCCACCGCCACCGCAAAACGGTCGCTGGCCAGGCCCACGTCACCGTTGCAGTCTTTTACGGCTTCGTCCAGAAGGTTGGCATAGCCTGGGATCGAAGCGGCCTTGAGCAGCAGGGAAGGGTTGGTGGTGGCGTCTTGCGGCTTGAGTTTGGCGAGGGTAGAAAAATCGCCGGTATCGGCTACGACAGTGGTGAATTGCTTGAGTTGTTCCAGCTTGGAAGTCATGGGCGTGCTCTGTCCTGTGGGTCTGATGACATTACCCGAGCGCCGACAGGCGCTCAAGGGCGCAAATGCGTTCGATCGTTTGCGAGGGCAATAACCTGAAAACAGCCGTTTGAATCACCGGCCTTGATGCTAGATAGGAGGCCAAAACCGGCAGCAGGTTCAACCCGATTCGAGCTCCTGTAGGCGCTGGCTTGTCAGCGATGAGCATAGGTACCTACATAACTCTGGGTACGGCGCCGGAACTTTGGAGAGTGAGCTTTTCCCCGCCGTCGGCCTGACAAACGACCGCTATCTATCTGTTGCCCCGCAATCCAAATGTGGGAGCTGGCTTGCCTGCGAAGGCGGCCTGACAGCCGACCGCTATCTATCTGTTGCCCTGCAATCCAAATGTGGTTGCTTCAGAATCGTGTAGATACCTACGCAGCGATGAGCGCAGGCAGCCCACCTAATCATCAACCGCAACTCACCGCCCTTCCAACAAAGCCCCAGCTTGATCCAGCAACGCCAATGGATCACTCGCCTTGTGAATATCCACCGACAACAACTGCCTGAACTTGCGCGCCCCAGGGAAACCGGTGCCCAGCCCCAGGATATGCCGAGTGATATGGTGCATCGAGCCACCGGTCGCCAAATGCTGCGCAATATAAGGCCGCAACTGCACCAACGCCTCCGCCCGACTGATCACCGGCGCGTCACTGCCAAACAGCTGCTGATCCACTTCCGCCAGCAGGTACGGATTGTGATAAGCCTCCCGGCCCAGCATCACGCCATCAAACGTCTGCAAATGCTCATGGCACTGCTCCAGCGTCTTGATCCCGCCGTTAAGCACTATCTCCAACTCCGGAAAGTCCCGCTTCAACTGCGCTGCCACGTCATAGCGCAACGGCGGAATGTCGCGATTCTCCTTCGGCGACAACCCCTCCAGAATCGCGATCCGCGCATGCACGGTAAAACTGGTGCAACCCGCGTCCTTGACTGTCCCGACGAAATCACACAGCTCGGCATAACTGTCCCGCCCATTGATCCCGATGCGATGCTTCACCGTCACCGGAATCGACACTGCATCACGCATTGCCTTCACACACTCCGCCACCAACGCCGGGTGCGCCATTAGGATCGCGCCGATCATATTGTTCTGCACGCGGTCGCTGGGGCAGCCGACGTTCAGGTTCACTTCGTCGTAACCAGCCGCTTCGGCCATACGCGCGCACGCGGCCAGGTCGGCGGGGACACTACCGCCCAATTGCAGTGCAAGCGGGTGCTCGGCTTCGTTGTGGCGCAAGAAGCGGTCGTGGTCGCCGTGCAGGATCGCGCCGGTGGTGACCATCTCGGTGTAGAGCAGGGCATGCTTGGAGAGCAGGCGCAGGAAGAACCGGCAGTGGCGGTCGGTCCAATCCATCATGGGAGCGACGGAAAAACGGCGGGAAAGGGGAGCGGATTGTAGGGACATTGGGGAATCTGAGTGAGCGGGGTGAATGGTGCGCAGTTTATCAGGGATGGGGTTTGGGTGTCGGGAAGGTGTGCGGTGCGTTTCTCACGCCTGCGCCCGTCGTTGCCAAGCAGTACGCCCAGGCACCTTTGCGAAGCGGCAATCTGAACCAACCCTGTCGCCCGGCAAAATTTCATGATTCCCAACTGCCCTGAGGCCTACGGTCACTCTTAATAGGGGCTCCTCGCGCCTCCAGCCCACAGGGAATTGAACAATGATCTCGAATCTCGTCAAAGTCGTGATGATCGCCGGCGCGCTGTTGTTGAGTGCGTGTTCGTCGGTTTCTTCGGGTGTGAGCAGCGACCCTTGTTTCGCTGGGGGATGCCAGGCGTTCGGCGACCATGCCCCCAGCAAGGCGGCCAAGATGAGTTTTGGCGGCAGTGGGTTGGGTAGCAGTTATGGGGAGTATGGGTCGGGGTTGTTGCATGACGACTGATTAAGCATGGGGCTGCTGCGCAGCCCCGCGCGGGGCAAGCCCGCTCACCCCAAAGGGGAGGGGGTTTAGACTTCGGCGTGGCTGGGGCCCAGGATCACGTACAGGCATTGGGCCTGGGCAAGCACAGGTAGATGCCCAAGCTCCCGCCATGATGGGTTTCGCCAGTGGGGGGTTAGCGGGCAGTGACCGTGCCTTTATGGAAGATCTCGCGTCGGGCGCGGCGGCTGATGTTTTCGTGTTTGCTCAGCGCATAGAGTTCATCAAAGCGACTGCGGTCAATGCCTTCATAGTTGCCCAGTGCGTCCATGACCATCTGATCGTAATCTTCCTCGATGACGAACCTGAAAATCTCCCGCCGATAATAAAACCCAAACTGAAAAGCCAGCACCTCGCTCAAGTGTTCCGTCGGTGTCAGAAAGCAGTTTTCCAGGTCGATGGCTTTGGTGAGCTCGGGTTGCACCATGTTGACCATCACATTGTTGGCCCAGAAGTCCATGTGCACGATGCCCTTGCTGTGAAGGGCATGCAGTAATTTGAATGACGCGGTGATCAGGCTGCGAATGTCGCGCTCCTGCTTTAGCCATTCCAGCCCACTGAGGTAGCCGTCGAGCAGCTCGGTGAAGATGAAGAATTCCTGGATCAGGCCAAACACTGACTTTCTGTAGCCGAAACCATACAGGCCGGCGACAGGCGCGCCGCGTTTGTGTGCGGTGTAGGTATTGAGAACTTCTTCCACCGGCCAGTCGAACGTGCCGTCTCGCTTGGAGCGGCCAAACGTGACGCGCAGTTTGGGCCTGAGGCTATCGAGTGGTTGGGATTTGGCGAACAGGTCGTTCTCCATCCCTTTCAGCGGGGCGCTGACGCGGTCTGTCAGTTGGTAGCGCGTGTCGATCAGGTTCTGAATCGCTTGCTGGGTGCTGTTGTCAGCGCCCTGCGTGGTGAAGACCGTAGCGTTGCGATGGGTGAGTGTCGATGGGAAGCTCTGTAGCACGCAGCTGTCGGGAAAGCTCAAAACACATCCTTGTCATTCAAAATTATGACAAATATGTTACATTCTGAACGCATTGGATCCAACCTGAACCTCTCCTGAACGAAGATTAAATAAGGGTGTGGCTAGTCTTTTTAACCTTGACTTCGAGTGGAGATTCTGAGGCATTCGATTGTGAGCGCAGGGTGTGCGGGTAGTTTTCAGCAAAAAATTACCGTGAAAAATGCCAGGCACGGTGCAATAATGGCCTTGGGCCATTATCTTACTTTCATAAAGTACTCTTGATGAAAACAACATTTTCCGCGAAACTTTTTATTGTTGTTGTTGCTTCCCTGCTGGTCTGTGTTGTTTATATCCTTATTGATGAGTTCCTGTAGCGCTCCGTATGCTCAGTTCGACTGTTTACGCTGTCGAATGAAGAACCTGCCGAGCACAAAGGCACTCCCTAGAATCAGTCCTAAAAAGGCGCCCAGAAAGGCGAACTTTTTAGTGCTTTTAGTAGTGGATATTTTTACGTCATCAAGCGTGTTGAATGCTTTTAACGTATTGCCGGCGGCCAATGCTGGCACGTTAAGCGCTATCGCTTCGGTGTTGGCAGCCTCCATGGCGGATTTCAACTGGGCAGACGCCAGTGCTGCCGTCATTGCGGTGGTTGAGGCAACATAAAGGACAGGCTCATTCCCACGCAATTTAGGTGGCGTTTCTTTCAAGGTAACGGATTGAGCTGCCATCACGCCCATGGCCGAGTAGAAAATATCATTCTGTATGGTGCTGTACAGCTTGGTTTCCAATGACAGTGGACTGGCTTTGGCTGGCGCATCCTTTTCATTGATTTCTTTATATAAGCTGTAGAGCGATGGTTTGGTAATGTAAGTGCTGGCAGTCCATTGTTCTGGCGAAGTTGCGGAAAGGGCCAAAGAAGCAACAGTGCCAACCAGGGTGGTTAGAATAATCGTGATCTTGCTATGCCACAGTACTTGAACAAGTGGTATCAGATCTATTTCATCATCATTGGAACGGGCGTTTGAATTCGTTGGACTGCTCACGAAAAATTCCTTTATTTGCGTTTTTATATTGTAGAGAAAAAAACACAATGCGCCCACGTAAAAGTACGCTTCGTATTAGATACGAATGGTTCTTGTTTGGTGGGGTCGGCGCGCCTCTTTTATAGACTCGCGCCGACCCAGCGCGCCTGCTGTAGGGGTATCCCTGCGATGCATTCGTTCAGATACCCGCCGCTCAATGCCCGCCGTGCATTCTCCGTGCGATGAGATAAACGCCGAGCCCCACCAACGCCGTCACCGCTCCGATGTATCCCGTACTCGTCCATCCCAATCCAGCCGTGATCGCCATCCCGCCAAACCACGGGCCCAGCGCGTTCGCCAAGTTGAACGCGGCATGGTTGGAAGCCGCCGCCAGGCTAGGGGCTTCATGGGCGATATCCATCAAGCGGATCTGCAATGGCGCGGCCAGCGAGACCATGGTGCCAACCAGCCCGATGCCAAGCAGCACACTCCACAACGACCCTGCGGCAAACGGGAAGAACACCAGCACCGCCATCGACCACACCAGGATCAAGCCGACTGCACGGAATTGCATACGGTCAAACAGCTTGCCACCGGCGATATTGCCGATAATCCCACCGACGCCAAACGCGGCCAGGCCAAACGGAATCCACTGTGGCGACACTTTGGTCACTTCGAGCATGGTCGGCGCCAGGTAGCTGAATACGCAGAACATGCCCGCAAAGCCGATTGCACCAATGGCCAGGGCCATCCACACCTGCGGCTTGGTAAAGGCTCGCAGTTCCTTGCGCGGGTCGCTGCGCTGTTCGTCGTGGCGGTGGGGCACGAACTGCCAGACCAAGGCGATGGTGCACAGGGCAATCACGCTCACCAACGCGAACGCCGAGCGCCAACCCAGGTGCTGGCCCAGGAAGGTGGCAATGGGGTTGCCGAGCAACATGGCCAACGTCAGTCCCATCATCACCCGTGCTACAGCGCCGGCGCGTTTGTCGTTGGGCACCATGCTGGAGGCGACCACCGCAGCAATACCGAAGTAGGCACCGTGGGGCAGGCCGCTGATAAAGCGGAACGCCACCAGCGAGCCGAAGGTCGGCGTGAACGCAGTGGCCAGGTTACCCAGGGCATACAGCCCCATCAGTAACAACAGCATGTGTTTGCGCAGCAGCTTGGCGCCGAGGATCGCCAGCAGTGGCGCGCCGACCATCACGCCCAGGGCGTAGGCGCTGATGGCGTGGCCGACCTGGGGTTCGCTTAGGCCGAGGTTTTGGGCAATGTCGGGCATCAAGCCCATGATGGCGAATTCGCCAGTACCGATAGCGAAAGCGCCCACGGCCATGGCCGCTTCCATTTTGGCGGCACTGCGCGCGGGCAGCACGTGCCCGGGAGTTTGGTGGATAGACATGGATCGCTCTGTTGAGATGGATAACACGAAGGAGAGCCGCCGATGCTACGCACGCAGCGGCGAACCTGTCTAGAACAGCGATTTACGGCAGAGTTCAATGGCGCTTTGAGATCCGTCTTATTCTCCGGCTCGTGTGCGCGCCGTACGCTTGCGGTGATGAAACTCAAACATTTCCTGCAACCTCTCGACTCGTCCTTCTCCACGCCCAAAGCGGCCCGCAAGCTGTTGCGCCTGTTCGCCCTGGCGTTGGTGCTGGGCGTGTACGCGGGCGCCTACAGCTATTTGCGCGCCGCGCTCAGCGAGGAGATTTCGTTGCGGCGCAGCTATATGAATGAGGCGGTTTCCGATGCCCAGAGTTTCTTTGTCAGCCGCCAGACGCTGCTGAAAAGCCTGGGCCTGTCGACGGTGCGGCATGTGACGGCGCCCGTGGGCAACCTCAATAACGTGCCCGCCGAAGAGGTGCATATCACCCTGGGCGAGGCGGGCAATATCTGGAGCCTGTGGCTGACCCGGCGCATGCTCGACTATCTGGAGGCCAATCAGGTCAACCTGATTTACGTGGCCCAGCGTGCCGAGCCTGGGGTGGAACGCTTGTATACCGTCGGCCCTGCACCGCAGGCTGTGCCACAGACGGTGTTGCAGCGGCTGATGGCGGTGGATACCGGTAACGAGTCGCTCAGCGATGAGCTGTGGCTCACCGAGCAAAGCCGGCAGGATTCGCCGCTGTATATCTTTACGCGTCTGGACGAGCGCAGCCCTGCCTCGGGTTGGCTCGGCCTGGAAGTGGACGCCCCCGACCTGATCAACGCCCTGCAGCATGAAAAAGCCGGTGACTTCATGTTGCTCGACGGCACGGGCCAACTGATTTTCAGCAGTACGCCCCAGCAAACCTCGGCGGCGACGGTGCTGCACCAGTATCACGCCACGGCCTGTTTCGGCTGGGAGGGCAGTCGCTGGTTGCCGGACCGCCTGGCCATCCGCAAACACTTGGGTTTTTCCCAATGGCAGATCGTCTACAGCCTGGAGCTGGTTTCGTTGTTGCCCAGCCTGGCCGTGCCGTTGCTGGTGTGCCTGCTGCTGTGCGTACTGGTGAGCGTGTTGATGGTGCGGCTGGTGCGACGTATCGATCAGCGACTGATCATCCCGGCGGCCAATCGCATTGAAGCCTTGGTGGAAAGCGAGGCGTTCAGCAGCGCAGTGATTCGTATCGCGCCAGTTGCCCTGTGCGTACTGCGCCGCAGTGACGGCGAGGTGGTGCTGGAAAACCCCCTGTCGCGCCAATGGCTGGGCAACGGTCGGGAGCGCGAGCAACTGTGTCACGACTGGATTCGCCGGGCCTTTCACGCCGCCGAACAAAACAACACCGAAGAGCTGCAAATGGCCGATGGCCGCCACTTGTTCCTGAGTTTCGCACCCACCCGCTACCAGCGTGAAGAAGTGTTGATTTGCGCGTTCAGCGATATCAGCGAGCGCAAGCAGGTGGAGCTGGCCTTGCAGCAGGCACGCACCCTGGCGGATGCGGCCAATGAGGCCAAGACCTTATTCCTGGCCACCATGAGCCATGAAATCCGCACGCCCTTGTATGGTGTGTTGGGCACCCTGGAATTGCTCGCCCGCACCGACCTCAACAGCCAGCAACGTGGTTACCTGAATGCCATCGAGGGCTCGTCGGCGAACTTGCTGCAATTGATATGCGATGTGTTGGATGTGTCGAAAATCGAGGCGGGGCAACTGTCCCTCGAACTCAGCGTGTTTTCCCCGCTGGAGCTGGTGCAAGAGGTGATTCAAGGGTATGCGGGAGCGGCCCAGAGCAAGGGTTTGCAGTTGTTTGCCTGCCTCGACCCGCAACTGCCGGACCATGTGCGAGGCGACGTCACGCGTATCCGCCAGATTCTCAATAACCTGCTCAACAACGCGCTGAAGTTCACCGAGAGCGGGCGCATCGTATTGCGCTTGCGCCTGGAGAGCCGCGAAGGCGAGCGCGCCCTGTTGCAGTGGCAAGTGGTCGACACCGGCAAGGGGATTGCCGCGCACGACCAGCAGTACCTGTTCGAGCCTTTTTTCCAGGCCAGTGGCAATGCCAATGTGGTCGCGGGCACCGGCCTTGGGCTGTCGATCTGCAAGCGCCTGGTGCACTTGATGAACGGCACGCTGCGCGTGGTCAGCGAGCCAGGGCTGGGCAGCAGTTTTACCTTCACCCTGCCGTTGGAGCAGGTTGACGAGTACGCCGATGAGCCGTGGGCGTTGCCCTTGCTGGGCGAGCGGGTCTACGTGGTGTCGCCGGTGCGCGAGTTGGCCGAGAGCATGGGCGGCTGGTTGCGACGCTGGGGCGCACGGGCGCAATTGGGTGTACCGCACTCGGCCGAGGCCGATCCCGGCGCGGTGCTGGTTGAGCTCTATCCCGGCCCGGTCGATCCGGGCCAACGGCTGCATTGGGGTGGCCCACGGGTGATAGTGGGTACCGATGAACATGGCGTCTACCCTGGGCCCGTGGCCTGCTGGCAGATCGGCCTGAACAACCTGCAGGCCCTCAATCGCGCGGTCAGCCGGGCACAGGGCATCGAGGAAAACCATTCGCCTATCCCCTGCGAGGCGCCGGCCGAGATCAACCTCAACCTGCGCCTGCTGGTGGCCGAAGACAACCTGATCAACCAGTTGATCCTGCGCGATCAACTCGAAGAACTCGGCTGCACGGTGGTGCTCGCCGGCGACGGCATTGAAGCCCTCTCGCTGTGGGGCGAAACCGCGTTCGACATGATCCTCACCGACGTCAACATGCCGCGCATGAATGGCTACGAACTCACCGAGCAACTGCGCCGCCTGGGATGCTCGCTGCCGATCATCGGCGCTACCGCCAATGCCATGCTCGATGAAGCCGAGCGCTGCCTCAATGCGGGCATGGACCACTGCCTGGTCAAGCCCTTCACCCTGCGCGCGCTCTACCAGTGCCTGCAGCCTTACCAGAGGAGCGTGGTTTGAGTGCCTATCGCGTGCTCATCGTGGAGGACCATCCCTTTCAACATGAGTACCTGATCAACGTGTTCCAGGCCATCGGCGGCTTTGACGTCGACGTGGTGTGGGACGGGGCGAGCGCGTTGCAGCGCCTGGCCCGCCAGCGCTATGACCTGCTGCTCAGCGACTTGATGATGCCGGGGATGGACGGCGTGCAATTGATCCAGCAGCTGGCGCACCTTGACGCCCCACCGGCCCTGGCGCTGATGAGCGTGGCCTCGCGACGCATGCTCGTGGGTGCCGGCCAGGTCGCGGGGAACCTGGGCCTGACCGTTGCCGGGTTGATCTCCAAACCGGTGCGCGAGCCCCAGGTGCGCACCCTGCGCGATTGCCTCGACAAACTCGCCGAACAGGCGCGCGCGCCGTGCTGCCACCGCGGCGTCAACCTGCCACGGGAGAACCTGGTACGCGCCTTGGCCAACGGAGAGATCCAGGCCTGGTTCCAGCCAAAAAAGTCGTTGCAGGACGGGCGCATCGTCGGCGCCGAAGCCCTGGCGCGCTGGGTCCACCCGGTGGAGGGGCTGTTGATGCCGGGTGAGTTCCTGGGCGAAATCGAACGCCTGGGCCTGGAAACCCAACTGCTGACCTGCATCCTCGCCCAGACCCTGACGGCCCAGGCCCAGTGGGCGCAACTCGGCTACCGGCTGCCGGTATCGATCAACCTGCCTACCCATCTGCTCGACCAGTGCGACTTGGTCGACCGTCTGCTGGCCCAGGTTCAGCACCGGGATGCCGAGCCCCGGCAAATCACCTTCGAATTGATGGAAAGCTCCACCACACAGTTGCCCAGTAACTACTACGCTGGAGCATGCCGCTTGCGCATGATGGGTTTCGGCCTGGCGCAGGACGATTTTGGCAAGGGTTTCAGTTCCTACTTCAACCTGGTCTCCACGCCGTTCAATGAAGTGAAGATCGACCGCTCGCTGGTGCATGGCTGTGCAGAAAATGAAAGCCTGGCCTCGGCCTTGCAAAGCATCGTCGAACTGGGCCGCAAGCTGGGGCTGACCACCATTGCCGAAGGCGCCGAAACCCAGGCGGAACTGGCGGTATTGCGGCGTATTCGCTGCGACCAGGTGCAGGGCTTCCTGATTTCTCAAGGGGTTGCCGCGGATAAGTTCAGTGCGTTGCTGATAGAAGATGGCCCTGCGCCAGCACTTATCTGAGCGGCCAGGGTCACACACTCAAGAAGCCCGAAGGAAGGGTCGCCCGGTCAGCCGGGCGTTATTGGCCAATGCCGGGATCATGCATAGGCTCCACGTCCTGATTCAGGCTTCTGCGGTACTGACGATGAAACATGCAAGCCTGCGCCTGGATAAGCTGGCACAGAGTTCCCAGCGCTTGAACACCGCCCTGTTGCTGCTCACCGGGCTCGTCCTGTTGCTGTCCAGCAGTTGCTATTGGGCGGTCTCGCGGTTGCTCGATGCCGAGCAGGAAAAGGTCGAGTTTCACTTCGCCCGCGTGGTGGAGATCATCCACGAGCACGAGGCGTTCCTGCGCAACGTCGCTGTTGGCTACAGCCGCAGCAATGCGCCGCCGCTGCCGTCAGTGCAATCCACCCAGGTGGTGGAGCTGCAGCGCGACGCCGGGCAAGTCGTGGTGCAAGCCAAGGGCTTTGCATTGTCGTTGCCATTTACCTTGTCCCACGCGGTGGGGTTCTCGGCGGATGACACGCGCCGCGCGCTGGCGTTTGGCGTGCAATTGACCGACTACTACGGCGGCTACTGGGCCAGTTCCTTTTATGCCTCGCCGCAGGTGTTCGTGTTTACGCCCAATGACGTCGCCAGCCTGGCCGTACCGGGCATTGGCGGCCTGCGCCAGCATCAGCCGTTGTTGCGCGAGCACTACCGCGAGGTGGCGAGCCGCCTGCACCAGTTACAACAAAGCCAAAGCCTGTTGCTCACCGACAGCCGCGTACGCTGGATGCGTGCGCCCTTGCAACTGTATCCACGCAGCCGCAGCGTGGTCGCGATGATCGGCCTCGATGCGCCCGCCGCCGTGCTCCCGGCCAATCAACCCCAGGGCCTGCTGACCCTGGCGGCCGTGGTGGATACCTCCCAGGTCGATGAGTTCGAGCGGGTGCTGCAGCGCTCGGTCTACAACCAGTTCACCCTGATCTCACCCCAGGGCGATGTCTTGCTCGGCAGCCTGGGTGATGAACACATGGCGCCCCTGTGCCTGAGCTTCAACAGCCAGGGGTTGCGCTTCAAGATGCTCAGCGAGGGCGGCGAGCACTGGACCGGCCTGTACGCCATCAGCTATCAGGATTTCCTGCGCTACGCCAAGTGGCCGCTGTTGGGCCTGGGCCTGACGTTTCTGGCGGCCGTGCTGCTGGGCTGGTGGATCAACCATTGGTACAAGACCCGCATTGTCAGCCCGGCCCAACGTGCCCAGGAGCGTCTGTTCGATAGTGAGGCGTTCAACCGCATCATGCTGCACAACGCCCCGGCGGGCCTGTGTGTGGTGCGGCGCAGCGACTGCCAGTTGTTGCTGGAAAACCAACGTGCCTTGCTCCTGGGGGGCACCGCACCGCTGGTGGCCGTGCTCAAGGCCAACGACGGCCCGGACACCCCCGGCGAGATGTGCCTGGCCGTGCAGGGCCGCTACCTGCAAATTGTGGTAGTGGCCGCGCGCTACGAAGGCGAAGACGTGTTCCTGTGCGGCTGCAACGACATCACCCGCCACGTGGACGAAACCTTGCAGTTGAACCAGGCCCGCCAGGAAGCCACGGCCGCCAATGAAGCCAAGACCGTGTTCCTGGCCACCATGAGCCATGAGATCCGCACGCCCCTGTACGGCGTGCTGGGCAACCTGGAACTGATGGCCCTGACCGCCATGAGCGAGCGCCAGCGCCAGTACCTGGAAATTATCCAAGGCTCGTCCACCGTGCTGTTTCAGCTGATCAGCAACATACTCGACGTGTCGAAGATCGAGTCCGGGCAAATGGCCGTGGAAGCGGCGCCGTTCAACCCGCGGCAACTGGTGGAGGAAGCCGTGCTGGGCTTTACTGCCACGGCACGCAACAAGGGTTTGCAGATCGATGCGGAAATCGACCCGCAAGTGCCCCATCCACTGTTGGGCGATGCGGGGCGTATCCGCCAGATCCTGCATAACCTGCTGGGCAATGCGATCAAGTTCACCGAGTCGGGGCGTGTGCGTTTGCGGCTGACCGTGCAGGCACTGCTCGCCAATGAAGTCGCCCTGCAATGGCAAGTCACCGATACCGGCGTGGGCATTCCGGAAAAGGCCCTGGATCAATTGTTCAAGCCGTTCTACCAAGTGGCGGGCGGCCAGGATGGCAACGGGGCGGGGCTGGGACTGTCGATCTGCTCGCGCTTGAGTGAGTTGATGGGCGGCAGCATGCGTGTGGTCAGTGAGCCAGGGTTGGGCAGCAGCTTTTCGCTGTTCATCACCTTGCCGATCGTTGACGGTGCCCCCTTGGTGGCCAGTCCCGAACTGGTGCCGTCGTGCCTGGATGCGCCTTGCCTGAACGTACGGGTGCTGGTGGCCGAAGACAACCCGGTCAGCCAGGCCGTGCTGCAAGAGCAGCTCGAAGCCCTCGGCGCCCAGGCCACCGTGGCGCGGGACGGCGAGCACGCCCTGCAAATCTGGGGCTCGCAGCCGTTCGACCTGGTGATCACCGACATCAACATGCCGCGCCTCAACGGCTATGACCTGGCCCGCGCACTGCGTGAACAGGGGGTGCAGGTGCCGATTATTGGCGTGACTGCCAACGCCCTGCGCGAGGAAGGCGAGCGTTGCCTGGCGGTCGGCATGAACGCCTGGGTGGTCAAGCCGCTGAGCATGAGCACGCTGCGCCAGGCCTTGATGGCGCACTGTCGCCGCGCCAGCGCCCTGGCGGTGTCTCCGGCGGAGCGTGACCGCGACGGCTGGATCGAGTTGTCCCCGTCCATGCGCCAATTGATGGGCGATACCTTGCTGGAGGATGTGCAGCACATCGAACAGGGCCTGGCCGCCGGCGATGCCGACCGGGTGCGCCAGCGCCTGCATAGCCTCAACGGTGCGCTGGCCAGTGTGCGTGCCGGGGTGCTCTCCAATGCGTGTCAGACCTGGGAAAACACGCTGTACGAAGGCCCTCTGGATCACCACGCGACCACGCAGATCCGGGCGTTGTGTGCGCGGCTGACGGCGGTAGCGCACTGCTTGCTGGCAGAGTCGAAAGCTCACTACAAGGAAGATAAATAATGCGAGAAATGAACGTCGTCATTGCCGACGACCACCCGATCGTTCTGGTGGGCGTGCGCGAGATTGTGCAACGTGATTCACGTTATCGCCTGGTGGGCGAAGCCGTCAGTTCCAGCCAGTTGATCGAACTGTTGCGCGCGCACCGGCCGCAAGTGCTGATCACTGATTTCAACATGCCGGGCGACGACACCTACGGCGATGGCTTGAAACTGATCGAGTACATCCTGCGGCACTTCCCCGACACCCAGGTGCTGGTGCTGACCATGATCTCCAACAGCCTGATCCTCACCCGTCTACAGGAATTGGGGGTGGCAGGCGTGATCCAGAAAAACCACCTGCACGACGAAATCGAAAAAGCCTTGGGCGCCATCAGTGCCCAGCGCAATTACCAGGCGCCTAGGCCTGCGGCGACGTCGGTGGTGGGCAATGCTTTCCAGGTGCAGGAGCGCTTCCAGAGCCTGTCGCCGCGGGAAATGGAGGTGCTGCGTTTATTTGTGACGGGCATGAGCGTCAGCGATATCGCGCGGCAACTGAGCCGCAGCAACAAGACCGTCAGCGCGCAGAAAATCTCCGCCATGCGCAAGCTGGACGTGGACAGTGACCAGGCGTTGCTGACCTATTGCATCGAGGCGCGGCAGTTCCAGTAGTCAGCGGTAGGTGATGTGCATCAACAGCATTGCGCTGTAGCTGCCCGCGTCGGGCAGTTCACCCACGGACACGGGCTTGACGCGCAGGGTCAGTTCCAGCGGTCCGTCGGTTACCGGCCAGGTGCCGGTTTCCCCCAGGCTGAAATCAGCCTTCACGCCTTTATTCAGCAAGCCAAGCTGCAAGCCCAGGGCCGGGCGGCTGGTGAGCAGGGTGTGGCTGTCAACGCTGCCCACGCCCGCCGTGAGGGTTAGGCTGACTTGGCTGTTGGGCTGGCAATCGAACACCAGCGGCACGTCGGTGACGCCGGCACTGGCGTCGGCCAACTGGTTGAGGTTCACGTTGCCCAGGTCCACCTGTTGCGTACTGGGAAAACGCGCTGAGCAAGGGGGCGCGATCAGCTTGCCGGTGACGTCGACCTTTGCTTGGTCCGCTGCCTGGGCAGCGGCTGCGCCGGTCATCGCCAGCAGTATCCAAAGCAACCTGTTCATAAGTAATTGATGGTCATGACCATGGACGAACTGAAGGCTCCGGGCGTCAATGCCCCGCGCGCAATCAATTGTGCCTTGAGGCTGATATCGACGTTGCCACTCAGGTTGGTGTAGCGCTTGGTGGTGCCGTTGAGGTTGGCCAAGGAATCGTCGGCCGCCCACAACAGCGACACGCCCAAGTTGTCGACGGTGGTTTTGGCGACAGTGGCCGTATGTGTGCCGTTATTGGCGCTGAAGCTGACATTCATCGATGAGCCCGCCGGGCAAATCAATTGCACGGGGATGGGCTGGGTGGCGGTCGTAGTCACTTGGTCGGTGCGTACATCACCAAATTCGGCGGTGAGGGTGGTGCTGGTGCTGAGCACGCACGGCGGACGAGTCAGGGTGCCGCGTACGGTGATGTTCACGGTATCCGCGGCCTGTGCGGTGGCGCTGAGCAGCGCCAGGGCGAGCAGTGAGGTTTTCATGGCGATGGTCTCAGCGATAGTCGATGGTCAGGGTGTATTGGCTCTGGAAGGCACCGGCCGGGGATTGGCCGCTTTCCAATTGCGGGGTGAAACCCAGCCCCAAGCTGTTGCTGCCCTGGCGAAGCTGCAGGGTGCGCGGGCTATTCAGGTTTACCGGCGTGTTATCCCCCCAGCGTGCCTGCATGTTCAGCCCCGCCAAGGTGGTGCGCGATACGCCGTTACTGGCGCTGACCACCGCTTGGCTTGGCACCAGCGTAGCGGTGGCTTGTACAGCGGCTGGGCAGGTGACTGATACCGAGGTGGATTGCTTCTGGTTACTGAGGTCGGCACTGCTGATGGTGCCGAACGACAGGTCGACGCTGCTCGGTGAACTCAAGCTGCAGGCGGGCAGGTAGACCGTGTAGTTAAACGGATATTGCATGAACCATTCGGCCCAATTGGCGTAATTATGCGAAGTCACGCCAAGGTACAGCTGGACATAGCGCCGGCCCGTAGTACGGGGCGCCGTGCCCACCAGTCTGTATCGATAGGGCACCACCGTGTTGAGCGGCAGCGGCCGGCAGGGCCCGCCCAGACAACTCCCTCCATATTGGCCCAGGGGCAACTCAAGCATGTAGGTGTTGCTGTATGGGTCGACAAAGCGCAACCGGGCCTGATCGGCGCCGGACATATAGGCGATCTGCGCATTCATGCCGGCCGCATAAGGGAAGGCCCGGCGAATGGTGCAAGTGCCGGTATAGGCAATATCGATCTCCTGCCCCGGCGTGAACCGGTAGCCATTGCTCGGGTAGCCCGGCATTGAGCATTCGAGGTTGCCACCAATCAAGGCGTGCGCCGATTGCGGCAGGCCGCTCAATACGGCGCACACCAACGCCAGCATCAGCCCAGCGTGCGTTTTGCCCAGGATATTCATGATCACGAATCCTTGGCGCCCGACTCACCGGCCGCACGCTCACATTGAATGTTCAGTTGAGTAATCCCACCCTCGGCAGGACCGTCGTCTTGCAGTTTCAATTCGCGGCTGCACCACGGTTGCCCGTCCACGCTGATCAACAGGCGTGCCTCGGGCGGCACGCCGGTCAGGAACGCGCGGCCCTTGTCCGCCACCAGGGTGTTGCCCAGCGAACGGCCGTCTGCCGCGAAGAGTTCGGCGCGCGCGGCAAAGGGCGCGGCTTCGCCTTGGGTGTCGCGGATGCGGAACAGAATGCGTTTGCCGCGCCGGGTGTCGAAGTCCGCCAGCACAAAGGCGCCGCGATTGGGCGTGACTTCCTGCACCGGCTCGGCGATGTCGATGTCAGCGGACATCGACTGGGTGGCCAGGGACACGCGGTTCTTACGATAGGGCAGGGCGGACGGCACCACCGTGTAGCCATTGGCATTGGTACGCACCCCACGCTTGTTGGTGATCGCCACATCGGCGGCTCCTGGCGTAGCGACGATGACATTGGTTTCGCCCAGCGGCTGGCTGAACATCAGGTTGCTGCCGTACGCCACCACCGAACCTTCCACGCCCAGGTCCAGTTGGCGGTTGCCGGTGGACTCGTTGTAGGCACCGCGCACAATCGCGCTCGGCGCGTCGTACTGGGCGGCGAACGTGCCGCCCGTCTGGCGTTGGGCGCCGTTGACTTGCTGCGCCACGCCCGCGCTGTAAGCCAGGGTGTCATCGTCAAAAGCGTTACCACTGAGGGTCGCGGTGCGTGACGCCGCGCCGCGCGCGCTCTGGTTCATGCTCGCGGTGACACGTTGGTTGCGCGGGCTGCCCAGGGGCATGCTGACACTCAGGGACAGGCTGCGATCGTTGCTGTCAGCACCTTTGTTCAGGCCCAACCCGAGGGAGTAGGAAACACTCCCGGCGCTCACGCTATAACCCAATTGGATCGAGGTGTCGGCATGGCCCCTGTCCCAATACGCGGTTTTCGACACGTTGGCGTACACCCCGCCGTAGCCGCCCAGTTGCTGGGACACGTTGACGGTGAAGTTGCTTTTCATATGGCCGCGGCGGTAGGTGTCCAGGGTTTGCCCGGCATTGCGGCTGTTGAGCGCTTCGTTGAACGAGTAGTAGCCGCCAGTGGAATAGCGGTAGCCGATCAGGCTGAAATTGGTGTCGGTGGCCGCCAGGGATTTTGAATAGCGAAAGCGGAACGACTGGCCGCTGGCGCTGGTTTTTTCATGGCCCATGGCGTCGCTGCGGGCGTGGGTCACGTCCACTGAAATCGCGCCGAAGCCGGCGAAGTCGTGGGCGAAACCCAGCAGGCCGGCGTTGTATTGGTCGCTGAGCAGGCTGGCGCCGAATAGCGTGGTACTGCCACTCAAACCTCGGCGCAGGGAGGCCTGGAGGAAGGCCGGGGTTTCTTGTGCAAAGGCCGACTGCGCCGGGCGGTACTGGCCGGCGAACAACGAATAGCTTTGCTGCCCCTCGCGCAGCATGTAGGGCACCGACGAGAACGACTGGGTGTAGACCTGGCGCTGGCCGTCCGGGCCTTCCACGGTGACCTCGATGTCACCATTGCTGGCGGTGGGATACAGATCCGTCAAGGCAAACGGCCCCGATGGCACCCATTGCTCATGGATCACGTAGCCACGCTGGCGGATGATCACCCGCGAGCGGCCATTGGCGATGCCGCGCACCACCGGTGCGAATTCACGGGACTGGTCGGGCAGCATGTCCAGGTCCGAGGCGATGCCCACGCCGCGATAGGGAATCGCGTCGAACAGGTCGCCCTCAGTGGTAGCGTCGCCCAGGGTGGCAATCGCCATCATGTTGCCCATGTCCCGTTGGGCATAGGTTTCCATCGACTCCCAGCGCCCGGTGTCGCCCGTGCCTTTCTGCCAGGTCGAGAAATTGCGCAGGCGCCAGGCCCCGGCATTGATGCCACTGCGAAGGCTACCGAACTGGTTCTGGCGACGGCCGCTGTCGGACTCTGTTGTGCTGCCGCTGAAGCTGTAGTTGGTGAACGCCACGTTCTCACCGGTGCTCCACTGCCGACGGCGCACCTCAAACGCAATACTGCCCAGGTACGCCTGGGGAATGTCGATCGACAGCAACTGGCGGTTGAAGTCGTAGTCGTAGACCACCCCGGCCAGGCCTTGGTCGAAGGCCACGCAGGTGGGGTCCGCATCGCTTCGGTTTTGCAGGGCCGTTTCGGCCACGCCCTGGGCGCGCAAAAAATCCGCATCCAGGCACGGGAACAGCCCCGTGGCCGAGCGATCCGCCGTGCCGGTGGCGCGCACGAAGCGCACGTCGCGCTGGTCGACAGCGTGTTGGTTGACTAGCACATCGACCCGGTAGATTCCCGGCAACTGGCCTTCGCTCATGGCGCTGACCTGTTGTTTCACCGCCGCCGAACTCTGCCCACCGCCGATCTCGAGGAACGAGGCATCGAACTCGTAGCCGGCTTTTGCGGGGGCCAGGTGCAAGGCCACGGCAGCCACGAGCGGACAGCCGAAAGCCTTCACGGCGCGACGGCGCGTGAATGGGAATGAACGGTGCATGGGCGTTCCTGATGGGGGCGTGCGCGTGTATCAATGAATGCGGATAAGGGGGGCGGTCACGATGCTGCCGTAGTCGTCGATGTAGCTGAGCGACACGTCATCGCCCGCCTTGGCCTGGATCGGCAGTTCGCGCTGTTCCCCAGGGCGTAGCACATCCGGCACCTGGGTGATCGGCAGGCCGTTGAGTGTGAGTTCGCTGACCACGACGTGCAGCTTGGAGGCGTTATTGAAATGCAATGCCCCCGCGGTTGACGTCCAGCCCACCTGTGCCACTGCGTCCTTGAGCGAGCCTTTGACGCCTGCGGGGCGGTAGAACAGCTTGATGGTGGTCTTGAGAGCAATCTGCAGCACGTTCTTGCCTTTCTGGTCGTCGCTCATGGCCGGAATCGCCTTGACGTTCATCAGGAACAGGCTTTCGCGGTCCTGGGGTACATCGGCGCCCCCGGTAAAGATGACGCGCAGGATGTTTTCCTTGTTCGCATCGAGTCGGAACAGCGGCGGGGTGACGATAAAGCTGTCGACACTTTCGTCATTGCCCGTGCCAAAGCGGCTGACCCAGGATTGCACCAGGTAGGGCGAGGTGTCTTCGCGATTGCTGACGGTGAGGTTGGCTTCACTGGAAGCCCCGTCGTAGATCAGCCGCGTGGCGCCGACCGTGACGGCGGCATTGGCTGCCGCGCTGTGCCAGAGCGGCAACAGGGCGAGCAAGAAACACAGGTTCAAACGCATGATGAGAGACCTTTGAAAGTCCGTGGGCCGGCGAGCGGCCCACGGTATTGACGAGCAATTACTTGTAGGTAACGTCGAAGCTGGCCAGCGCGTGCACCTGACCGGTGCCGATACCGGACGTGGTCACGGCATCGTCGCCTTCGCCGGTAGTCGTGTCGGCGACGGTACGCACGTAGGCGGCGGTGAAGTCGAAGGTGTTGGACTGCGTACGCAGGTCGTAATCGGCGGTCGCCGTGTTCAGTGGCAGCTTGTTGCCAGTACGCGAGTCGGCGATCTGAATCGCGATGCCGCGCACTTGATTTTCCCCGGTCAGACCGAGCAGGGTCGAATCGGTGGCGTCCTGCTGACCACTGAAGGTAATGGCGGCGTTCTTGCGGGTCGCGGTGCTGCAGTTGTCCAGGCTGATGGAGAACGCTTTGGGCTTGGCGGTGGAACCCACGGTGGGTGCGAAGTCGGCAATACGTACCGCGTCCAGGGTCACGGATTTATTCACGTCGCCGGTGGTGATGGTGCACGCGTTGTCGGTGACCGAACCGGTGAATTCGATCTGCCCGTCCGCGGCCTGTGCAGTGCCAGCCAGCAGCCAGCAAGCGCCGCAGGCAAGGGTGAGTTGGCTCAGTTTGTTCAGCATTGCAATGCCTCTTTTAAAGGATGGAAGGTTGTCTGCTACCCGTTGGGTGAGCCAATCCATAGTGCAATGCTGCGATTTATAGGCCCATGAGACAGATCTTAAAAACTGGCGAACTGATGGCCTTGCGACTGGCAAGTCCATATCCGACGCCGGGCGTGATATTCTGCGCGCCATCTTGGTCTAGTCTGTCTCTGGTACGTACATCCGTATACGTCCCGGCAGTTGGCTGTCGCCCAGGTAGCTGAAGCCAATAATGATAAGAAGTCAGCGCAGAAGGGACATAAAAGTGAGGTCGATACGTTGGCCTTGTGTGCCCACCCTGCGGTCCTTGAGTGAATGTGCGAACCCCGCGGTGCGTTGCCTGGCGCAGCGTGATTGAGGGTTGCCCATGATCAGGGGCGGTAGGGCGGATGGCGTTTTATCATAGGTGCTACTGATGTTTAAAAAAGTAAACACTGCCCTGCTGGGGTTGGCTTTGTCGCTGGGGATCAGCTCCGCTCACGCGGAAGAGGCAAAGAAAGTCGATGTGCTGCTCATTGGCGGCGGCATCATGAGTGCAACCCTGGGTGTATGGCTCAATGAGCTGGAGCCGGGTTGGTCGATGGAAATGGTCGAGCGCCTCGATGGCGTGGCCGAAGAAAGCTCCAACGGCTGGAACAACGCCGGTACCGGTCACTCGGCCCTGGCTGAGCTGAACTACACCCCGGAAGACAAGAACGGCAACGTTGAGATCCCGAAAGCGGTCGAGATCAACGAAGCGTTCCAGATCTCCCGTCAGTTCTGGTCCTGGCAGGTCCAGCAGGGCGTGCTGAAGAACCCGCGTTCGTTCATCAACTCCACGCCGCACATGAGCTTCGTGTGGGGCGATGACAACATCAAGTTCCTGAAAAAACGCTACGAAGCGCTGCAAGCGAGCCCGCTGTTCGCCGGCATGCAGTACTCCGAAGACCCGGCGCAGATCGCCAAGTGGGTTCCGCTGATGATGGAAGGGCGTGACCCGAACCAGAAAATCGCGGCCACCTGGACCCCGATCGGCACCGACGTGAACTTCGGCGAGATCACCCGCCAGTTCGTCGCTCACCTGCAAACCACGCCTAAGTTCGACCTGAAACTGTCGAGCGAAGTGCAGGACATCACCAAGAACGCCGACGGTTCGTGGCGCGTGAGCTACAAAAACCTGAAAGACGGCACCAAGACTGAAACCGACGCCAAGTTCGTGTTCATCGGCGCCGGCGGCGGTGCACTGCACCTGCTGCAAAAGTCGGGCATTCCTGAAGCCAAGGAATACGCTGGCTTCCCGGTAGGCGGCTCGTTCCTGGTGACCGATAACCCAACCATCGCCGAGCAGCACCTGGCCAAGGCCTACGGTAAAGCTTCGGTTGGCGCGCCACCGATGTCGGTTCCGCACCTGGACACCCGTGTGCTGGATGGCAAGCGCGTAATCCTGTTTGGCCCATTCGCCACCTTCTCGACCAAGTTCCTGAAAGAAGGCTCGTACCTGGACCTGCTGACCAGCACCACCACCCACAACATCTGGCCAATGACCAAAGTCGGTATTCGTGAATACCCACTGGTCGAGTACCTCGCCGGCCAACTGATGCTGTCGGATGACGACCGCTTCAAGGCGCTGCAAGAGTACTTCCCGAACGCCAAGCAATCCGACTGGCGCCTGTGGCAAGCCGGCCAGCGCGTGCAGATCATCAAGCGTGACGAAGAGCAGGGCGGCGTCCTGAAACTCGGTACCGAAGTGGTCAGCTCCGCCGACAACACCATTGCAGGCCTGTTGGGTGCATCGCCAGGCGCGTCCACTGCGGCTCCGATCATGCTGACCGTGCTGCAGAAAGTGTTCAAGGACAAGGTAGCGACCCCTGAGTGGCAGTCCAAGCTGCACCAGATCGTACCGAGCTACGGCACCAAGCTGAACGACAGCCCTGAAGCTGTTGCCAAGGAATGGGCCTACACCGCCGGTATCCTGCAACTGACGCCACCACCTGCGATCCCGCAAGTGACAGCGCCAAAGGCTACCGAGGCGGCCAAGCCTGCGGCTGAGCCGAGCAAGCCGGCCTCTGACCTGGCGCTGTAAGCCAAGTACCGAGCCGATGTGAAAAGCCCGCTGAACCGGTGACGGTCAGCGGGCTTTTTTGTGGCTGGTGGTCAAACCCTGAAGTGCCTGATTTGCTCATTCAGGTGCAAGGCTAGCGCGTTGCCGGAATCGCACAACAAGTACAGGTGTTGTGCAGGCAGCGGTGGCAGTTCTGTCATGTGCACGAGCCCTTCGCCCATGCGGCTCTCTTCCATCAGACCCACCGCAACGCCACTGCGAACACAGGCTTCAACCGCGGATGAGTTGGGGCTTTCCAGCAGCAAGCGGTGGTAAAGCCCGTAATCCTGTAATGCTCGCAACGCGGCTGCGCGATACGGGCAACCCGCGATGGGTACGGTGATGGGCAGCGGCGCATGGGTTGGGCAATTGAAGCGCTCGCTCGCGACCCACAGCGGCTGCACGGGCCCCAAGCGTTCGCCCTGCGCCAGCGGCTGGGCGCTGACGGTGATCGTCAGGTCCAGCTGGTCGGCCATGAACAGGTTCAGCAGTTCGCCACTGGTGCGCGCTTCGATTTCCAGCTCCAGCAGCGGATTGTCAGCGATCAGTCGAGGCAGAAACTCCTGTATGAACGCCGGCGCATAGGTGTCCGGAACGCCCAGGCGGATCTTGCCCTCCATACGCTGTGGCATCAGCGAGATCAGCAGGCGGTCATGGCTCTTGAGAAACTCGGTGGTTTCACCCAGCAGTTTCTTGCCGTACAGCGTCAACTCCACGCCTTGGTTGCTGCGGCTGAACAGGCGCTGGCCGACCTGATCTTCCAGCTTCTGTATCTGTGTCGTCACGGTAGAGGCGCTGCGATGCACATGCTCGGCCGCTTCGTTGAAGCGCCCGAAACGCGCCACCGCGTGGAAGGTGCGCAGCAGGTCGATATTCAGTTGTTTGGCCATGATTCCACTATTTCGAATTGATGGTGCAGCTTATTCAAATATACAGAAGCATGCGCGGCCCTTAGCCTTTCAGTCAACGTGAACTGACGGACAGGCTTCATGACGCGATCAACCTTAAAGCGGCTGCTGTTGCAGGTGGCATTTGTACTCTCATGGAGCTCTGGCTACATCGGCGCCAAACTGGGTACGCAAGGCGGCGGCGCCTTCAATCTGCTGTTCTGGCGCTTCCTGCTGGTCTCGGTGTGCCTGGGGCTGTTCCTGAATGTCAGGTTGCTGAAGGTTACTTGGGCGCAGGTTCGCCATTACGCCGTCGTGGGATTTCTTTCGCAGTTCCTGTACCTGAGCTGCCTCTATGTTGCGATCCAGAATGGTTTGTCTCCCGGCATTGCTGCGATCATCGCGGCGCTGCAGCCATTGATGACCGCGGCGCTATCGACCGGCAGCGCGACTGAACGCAGTGGTGGTTGGCAGTGGACCGGGCTGATGATCAGCTTCGTGGGCGTTTCCATCGTGATCGCCGGGCAGTACGGCAGTGGTGGGAAGGGTGTCGGCCTGGTCATGTACCTGTTGCCACTGGCCGCAGCGCTGGGGCTGACGCTGGCGACCCTCTATGAACGCCGTACTAAGCAGCGCCAGGACGCAGGCTTGGTGCTGCCGTTGTTCATCCAGTCGCTGCTGACCTTGATCGGCTTTACCGGCGCGGTGCTCTACACCGACACGCTGAGTATTCCCCACGACCCTGACGTATTGATCTCAATTGTCTGGCTCACCTTGTTCTCGACCTTCGTCGCCTATTTGAGCCTGTGGATGTTGCTGCGCGTGATGACCGCGACCCAGGTGGCGGCGCTGGTCTACCTCGAACCGCCGGTCACCCTGGTATGGGCGGCGTTGATGTTTGGCGATGTGATCCAGGCCTCGACCTACGCCGGCATCGCCGTGGTCGTCGGCGGGCTGCTGTTGATACGCCTGAAGCGACCGACCGTCGCGTGCGCCTCTTGAGGGCTGTGGGTTCAGCAAGCCGACAGACATCACCTGTTAAAAATACCCAAGGCCAAGCAGGAGCGAGGCTGTAACAAGGGGGCATTTTTTAGCCGTGCAGGTTGTGGGCGTCAGCGCCCGAGGGTTTTTTTATGTTGCTACGTTATGCGGCATTGGCGGCCATGGTCGTCGCGGCATCCGGGTGTGTGCAAGAACGCGTTGTGCATGAGCGCAGGCCGGTGCAACGTGAGTATGTCGAAGTCGTCGCCCCGCAACCGCCGCCGGTGCAGGTGATCGAAGTCGAGCCGCCGGTGCGCTATGGCTATATTTGGTCACGCGGTTACTGGCGTTGGGAAGGTGGGCGCTATGTCGCGGTGCACGGTCACTGGGAGCCGGTGCGCGAGGGGTACCGCTACGTGCATCCGCATTGGGTGCAGCGTAATGATGGGTACCACTGGCAGGGTGGAGGCTGGGTTCGCTGAGCCCCGGCTAAATCGGCTTTTGGGTGCCCAGGAGCCGAACTTCCCGCAGCAGCGCGGCACCGAGTTGATCGGAGCCCAGTTCCCTGTAACCCACTGCCTTGACCTCGCCGTTCTCCTCCGCCTGGATAAGGATCACCGGGGTTTCCTTGCCGGTGGCTTCGTCGATGTGCATGGCGTACTGGGGAATATCCAGCTTGATCGGCGTACCCGCCGCCTGGCCTTTCACATTGATCAGGAAGGCGGCGCAACCGGTATCGAGATCCGCACTGGTGGCGGAACGGCCGCTGACGAAGCAGGTTTTTGGCAGGTCGGGCCAGGTGATGGCGTCAGCCAGTGCGGTGGTGGAGGCCATGGCAAGGGCTGCGAGTAGAAACGTGCGCACGTCAGTCTTTCTCTCGATCAAGGTAAAAGCGGTTTGTACCAAAGCCCGCCCGCAGTCGCAACGCTGCGGTTCAGGCCAGGCGCTTCATGCCCGTTGTCTTGATCGCGTTGAGGTCGAAGGTAGCTGTGTACGTGCAACCGGCGGCATGGGCGCAGCGTTCGATCAGGCAGTCTGCAAAGTCGGCCTTGTTCGCCACAAACTTGCGCAGTGCCTGCCAGATGATCTCCCCATGCTCCACGGTCAATTCGCGGGTCCTTAGCAGGGTTTCCAGTACCGTCACCACATCGCTCTTGGCCGACTGGTAGCAGCTTTGCAGCACCCACACCAATTCCACGATCGACACCATGCTGACAAAGCCGGGCGAGGCGGTGGTCAGCGATTCGATCAGCTCGGAGGCCTTGGCGGATTGAACCGGATCATCCTGGGTGACGTAGCGCACCAGCACATTGGTATCCAGTCCGATCATCCGGCTTTTGCCCCCTGTGCAGCGATGGCCTGGTTCATCTCATCGATAGAGACGGCCCTGGCGGGTTTGCGGATCAACCCCTTGAGGTCCTGAACCCTGTGGCTCGCGGCAATGATGGAAAAATGCCCGTTTTCCATTTCAACAAACTCGACCCGGTCGCCTGTTTCCAGGCCAAGGGCGGTCCTGACTTGGACAGGAATGGTGATTTGACCTTTCGAGGTCAGTGTGGCGGTCGCCATAGTAAAGATCTCCATCGTTATATTCCTTACCTTAGGGTAAGGAGCCGCAGAGGACAATATCCGTTGGTCCATAGGTCGCTCATCTGGTGTGGGTTAGTCGGAACAGGTAAAACACTAGTCCGAACTGTCCCCGCCCACAGGGTTTAAAGAGATACAAACCATGACCGACCGCCACCGCATCATTCCTCCTTCCATGCACCCCATCGTCGAGCGCGCCGGCTACGTGCCTGCGGTCAAGGTCGGCAAGACGTTGTACTGCGCAGGCCAAGTCGGGCGGACGGCTGCATTGGCGGTGATCGAGGACCCCGAGGCGCAATTCGTCGCGGCCTGGGAAAATCTGCGGGCCGTTCTGGAGGAGGGCGGCTGCACCTTCGACGACGTGGTGGACATGACCACCTATCACGTCGACATGAGCCAGCACATGGCGGTATTTCGCGAGGTGAAAAACCGTTTGTTCCCACGCGGGCATTGCGCCTGGACCACGATCGGGGTGTCCGAACTGGCGCACCCCGGTCTGCTGGTGGAAATCAAATGCGTGGCGGTACAGCGCTAAGTCATTGCACCACGCGGTAGCACGGCACATACGCCGCGCCGCCGGGCAATTTCATGCGGTGCTGGGCGACGAAGGCCTGTAGCAGTTCGTCCAGCGGTTTCATGATGGCCGGGTCGCCGTGGATTTCATACGGGCCGTTCTGTTCGATCAGGCGGATGCCCTTGTCCTTGACG
The DNA here is from genome assembly GCF_979253545.1 of Pseudomonas sp. AC112. NCBI lineage: Bacteria > Pseudomonadati > Pseudomonadota > Gammaproteobacteria > Pseudomonadales > Pseudomonadaceae > Pseudomonas > Pseudomonas sp. AC112. The sequence goes on along the minus strand of NZ_CEEDCM010000001.1, from coordinate 466,120 downwards.
TTACCCGCCACGATCCCCGAGAACGCACGGCGCAGGTTGGCGGCGAGTTCGTGAGGCGCCAGCGCGTGGCTCAACTGCAGGCTGGCCATGTTCTCGTGGGTCGGGTCGAACGGGCGCTGGAAGCCCTCGTCGATCTTCAACAGCCAATTGAAGTGGAACGCGTCGTTGCGTTCGCGGCGGAACTGCTTCACCGCCTTCAGGCCAGCGGTCATCTGGCGGGCTACTTCGGCCGGGTCATCAATGATGATCTGGTAGTGCGCCTGGGCCGCTTCGCCCAATGTGGCGCCGACGAAGGCGTGCAGTTGTTGCAGGTACGGCGCGGCATGTTTCGGCCCGGTGAGAATGACCGGGAACGGTAAGTCGCGGTTGTCCGGGTGCATCAAGATACCCAGCAGGTACAGGAACTCCTCTGCCGTACCGGCACCGCCCGGGAAGATGATGATGCCGTGGCCGACGCGGACGAAGGCTTCCAGGCGTTTTTCGATGTCCGGCAAGATCACCAGCTCGTTGACGATCGGGTTCGGCGCTTCGGCGGCAATGATGCCCGGCTCGGTCAGGCCCAGGTAACGCCCGCCGGTGATCCGTTGCTTGGCGTGGGAAATGGTCGCGCCTTTCATTGGGCCTTTCATCACGCCAGGGCCACAGCCGGTGCATACGTCGAGGCTGCGCAGGCCCAGTTCGTGGCCGACTTTCTTGGTGTATTTGTATTCTTCGGTGTTGATCGAGTGCCCGCCCCAGCACACCACGATCTTCGGCTCGACACCGGGGCGCAGCGTACGGGCGTTGCGCAGCAGGTGGAACACGTAGTCGGTGATGCCCTGGGAATTGCTCAGGTCGATGCGCTGGCTGTCCAACTCGTTTTCGGTGTAGACGATGTCACGCAAGGCGCTGAACAGCATTTCGCGGGTGCTGGCGATCATTTCGCCATCGACGAAGGCATCGGCGGGGGCGTTCAGCAATTCCAGGCGCACACCGCGGTCCTGCTGGTGGATGCGCACTTCAAAGTCTTGGTAGGCGTCGAGGATGGTCTTGGCGTTGTCGATGTGCGCGCCGGTGTTGAGGATCGCCAGGGCGCATTGGCGGAACAGGGTGTAGATGCTGCCGGATCCGGCTTCGCTCAGTTGCTGGACTTCACGTTGTGACAGGGTTTCGAGGCTGCCCTTGGGGCTGACGGAGGCATTGATGACTTGACGTTGGGGCATTCTGATTCCTTGAAAGCGCAGCCACCGCACCCGTAAGGGGCCGCGATGGCTTGAGAATGATGGGCGCCGATTTCGGTCGCACGAGACAGTTATTTACCTCAGGCGCAAGGCCGAGCGCAAACACCGTCCAGTACCATCATGCCGCAGAACTTACTGAATCAGCTTCCAGTTTTTGTAGAAAACCCGACGCAGGGTAAAGGCCATGCCGGCAAACCCAGCGATCACGGCGTTGAGAACCAGGGGCACCGGGGTCGGCCGCACGATATCGATGAACAGGCAGTAACGCTTGGCATCGTTTTTGTTGAAAGACGCATGCATCAAGGTGTCATCGAAGATAAACAACGGATCGTCGTGCCAGTAATGCTTGTGCTTGCCCACCTGGATGTAGACGCCCTCGTGATGGGGCGCCGGAGCCATGTTGTAGAGCACGCGGAACATCATGCGCAGCGGGCCGAAGTGGAAGGACGTCGAGCGGTTTTCATTGAACACCGACACGCCAATGGTCTTCACGAACGGCAGCTTTTGGCGCAGTTGCGGAATATCCAGGGTGGTTTCGATGGCCTGGCCGTACCACTGGAAAAACAGCATGCCGCGCTTCTTCTCGGCCATGCGTTCGTCCAGGTAACCGATGATTTCGTCCTTGTGGGCCATGGCGTCATCGATCACCTGTTGCAGGTCCTCGCGCCAGGCCGGTGGCAGGTCGGCCATCGTGTAGACGTGACGGTTACGCGAGCTCAAAAGGTCGAACAGGGTGTTGAACGGCGCCAGCAGCCAGGTGTTGCGACCGCTGCCGATGAAGTATTTCTTGATAGTGGGCGCGTCATACAGGCCATTACGCAGGAAGTCGTAGACGCCGCACACCACGACCAGGCCAAGAAACACCAACGTGGTTTCGGGGAACACATCAATGATCAGCAGCACGCCGAGTACCCAGGCGACCGATACCGCTTTTTTACGCAAAGCAGGCTTATTCATGTAACTCAGCTCCAGCAGGACGCCATTCGACAAGTCCGGATCCCTGGCTGCGAGTGGTGGGGGTTTTGAAACATATTGAAACAACTGCGTCATGATAAGACGTTCGGGGCTGGAGAGGCGTTTTTAAATATTGCGAAATTGTGAAGGCTTTACACAGTTTTTAACCCTTGTAGCACTGAGTGGATTGGATTTTGTAAACGGAAGATTTGCGACTATCGTGACGCTTCGGTTTTTTGGACGTCATAGACCGGTACGATTGAAGTTGAATGGCCACCACTGGCTTTCGGCACCTTGGAAGAGGCAGAAATTTTATGATCATCAAACCGCGGGTTCGTGGCTTCATCTGTGTGACCGCTCACCCTGTTGGCTGTGAAGCGAACGTCAAAGAGCAGATCGACTACGTCACTCAGCACGGCGTCATCGAAGGCGGCCCGAAAAAGGTCCTGGTCCTCGGTGCATCCACCGGTTACGGCCTGGCTGCGCGCATCAGTGCTGCCTTTGGCTGCGGCGCCGACACCCTGGGCGTGTTTTTTGAGAAAGAAGGCGAAGAAGGCAAGCTGAGCTCCGCCGGCTGGTACAACAGCGCCGCGTTCGAGAAGTTTGCCGTCGAAAAAGGCCTGTACGCCAAGAGCATCAACGGCGACGCGTTCTCCGACGAGATCAAGCGCCTGACCATCGAAACCATCAAGAAAGACCTGGGCAAGATCGACCTGGTTGTCTACAGCCTGGCCGCGCCTCGCCGTACCGACCCGCAAGGTGTGGTGCACAACTCCACCCTCAAGCCGATCGGCAAGGCCGTGACCCTGCGCGGCATCAACACCGACAAAGGCGTTGTGGTCGACACCACCCTTGAGCCCGCCACCCAGGAAGAAATCGACGGCACCGTGAAAGTCATGGGCGGCGAAGACTGGCAGCTGTGGATCGACGCCCTGCGTGACGCCGACGTCCTGGCCGAAGGCGCCAAGACCACCGCGTTCACCTACCTCGGTGAAAAGCTGACCCAGGACATCTACTGGAACGGCTCCATCGGCGAAGCCAAGAAAGACCTCGACAAGAAAGTCCTGACCCTGCGCGACAACCTCGCCGCACTCAAGGGCGACGCCCGTGTGTCGGTACTCAAGGCCGTGGTCACCCAGGCCAGCTCGGCGATCCCGATCATGCCGCTGTACCTGTCGCTGCTGTTCAAGGTGATGAAAGAGCAGGGCACCCACGAAGGTTGCATCGAGCAAGTCTACGGCCTGTTCAAGGACAGCCTGTACGGCAAAGAGCCGAAGCTCGACGCCGACGGCCGCCTGCGTGCCGACCTGGCCGAGCTGGAACCCAAAGTCCAGGACGCCGTGGCAGCACTGTGGAACCAGGTCACCGACGATAACGTCAACGAGATCAGCGATTTTGCCGGCTACAGGGCGGAATTCCTGCGCTTGTTCGGCTTCGAAGTCGATGGCGTGGACTACGACGCTGACGTCAATCCGACCGTCAAGATCAATGGTCTGATCCAGGCCTAAGCGATCCGGTTTGAGAAAAACGGCCCTTCGGGGCCGTTTTTTATGGCCTGCAAAAAAGGCTGATCTCAGAACCCTCCTACACATTTTTGAGCAGCGCCTGATCCCTCCGATATGCCAGACTCCGTGCGCTATCAACGCGTACTAACGGAGGATCTGATGACGATTCGTGCAGTAGTTTTTGATTTCGGCGGTGTCCTGTTCGATTGGAACCCGCATCACCTGTATCGCAAGCTGATTGCCGACGACCGTGAGCGGCAATGGTTTCTCGACAACATCTGCACCCAGGCCTGGAACACCGAGCAGGACGCTGGCCGCACCCTGGCAGATGGCACCCGCAGCCTGATCGAGCAACATCCTCATCATGAGCGCCTGATCCAGGCGTATTACGACCGTTGGCACGAAATGCTGCGTGGCCCGTTGCCGGACGGCGTGGCGATCCTCAACGCGTTGCACCAGGCCGACATGCCGCTGTTCGGGCTTACCAACTGGTCTGCCGAGACGTTCCCCTATGCGCGGGCCAATTACCCGTTCCTGCAGTACTTTCGCGACATCCTGGTGTCCGGCGAGCTGAAGCTGATCAAGCCGGAGGCGGCGATCTATCACGCCAGCCTCAGCCAGGTACGCGCCCACTTGCCGGATATCCAGCCGGCTGAAGTGGTGTTTATCGACGATGTTGCCGGCAATATCGAGGCGGCGGTTGCCCTGGGTTGGCAGGGGATTCATCACGTATCCGCCGAGCGTACGGCGGCGCGGCTGCGCGAATTAGGCGTGAACTACTAGCGCGCCCACTTTTCCATGGCGAAATCCACGAAGGCGCGCAGCTTGGGCAGGCGATAACGGTCCTGGCCGTAGAGCAGGTGCATCGGGCGGCTGGGCAGTCGATAGGTGGTCAGCAAGGCCACCAGCTTGCCGCTGTCCAGGTCCGGCTGTACCAGGGCATCGGCCAGCATGATGATGCCCATGCCGTTTACAGCCGCCTGGCGCAGGCCTTGCGAGCTGTTGATGGTCAATGAGCCAGACACCGGGATTTCCACCTCGCCGGCATCGTCGGTCATGCGCCAGAGCTTTTCGGAGTCGCGCCAGTTGTCACTTGCCGGGTAGGCGAACGCCAGGCAGTTGTGCTGCTGCAGGTCATCGGGGGTTTGCGGTGTGCCGTGTCGCGCCAGGTAGTCCGGTGACGCGCAGAGGGTGAGGGTGTAGTCCTGCAATGGCCTGGCGATCAGGCTGGAGGTTTCCAATTCGCCAAGACGGATCGCCACGTCGAAGCCGCTGTCGACCAAATCCATGCGCTCATTGCTCAGGACCACGTAAAGGTTGATCTGCGGGTAGCGCCGGGAAAACTCGCTCAAGGCCGGTGTCAGGCGTTCGGTGCCGAACACCGGAGGCGCGGTGATACGCAAGGTGCCTTTGGGAATGTCGCTGTGGGCCTGCTCGGCCAGCTGCTCGGAGTCGGCCACCAAGCCCAGTACTTCCAGGCAACGCTGGTAATACTGCCCGCCAAATTCCGTAAGGCTTTGTTTGCGCGTGGTGCGCTTGAGCAGGCTGACCCCCAGTCGTTGCTCCAGGGCGCGCATATGGTTGCCGACCATGGTGGTGGACATCCCACAGGCCTCGGCCGCCGCGGTCATGCTGCCGGTCTCGACCACTTTCACGTACACCGACATTGCCTGGAACAGGTCCATTATAAAGTCCTGGTTTAAAGTCATTGCAGGGATGTGCAGTTTATCCAGCTCAGGTGGCTAACGATACTGCAGTCATCCCTACGATGCACCGGAGCCCGCACCATGACCGCCGCCTGCCTGATGACCACTTACCAACCCCTGGCCCTGAGCTTCACCCGCGGCCTCGGCACGCGCCTGTGGGACCAGCAGGGGCGCGAATACCTGGATGCCGTGGCCGGTGTGGCGGTGACTAATGTCGGTCACTCACACCCCAGGCTGGTAACGGCGATCAGCGAGCAGGCTGGCTTGCTGTTGCATACCTCCAACCTCTACAGCATCGACTGGCAGCAACGGCTGGCCCAACGTCTCACCCAACTGTCTGGCCTGGACCGCGCCTTCTTCAACAACTCCGGTGCCGAAGCCAACGAAACCGCGCTGAAACTTGCGCGCCTGCATGGTTGGAAAAAGGGCATAGAAGAGCCCTTGGTGGTGGTGATGGAAAACGCCTTTCATGGCCGCACGCTCGGCACGATGGCGGCCAGCGATGGGCCGTCGGTGCGCTTGGGCTTCCAGCGCTTGCCGGGGGATTTTCTCAAGGTGGCCTTTGGTGATATCGCTGCGATAGAAGCCATCACACACGCATTCGGCGCGCGTATCGCAGCGGTCCTGCTGGAGCCTATCCAGGGTGAAAGCGGTGTGCTGCCGGCCCCGCCGGGCTACCTGCTGGCCCTGCGTGACCACTGCACGCGCCACGGCTGGCTGCTGATGCTGGATGAAATCCAGACCGGCATCGGTCGCACCGGCGCCTGGTTCGCCTTCCAGCAGGAAGGCATTGTCCCGGATGTGATGACCCTGGCCAAAGGTCTCGGCAACGGCGTGCCAATCGGCGCCTGCCTGGCTCGGTCCGCCGTGGCCCAATTGTTCACACCGGGCAGCCACGGCAGCACCTTCGGCGGCAACCCCTTGGCGTGTCGGGTGGGGTGTACCGTGCTGGACATCATTGAAGAACAAGGCTTGCTACAGAACGCCGCGCAGCAGGGGGAGCGCTTGCTGGCGCGGTTACAGGTGGAGCTGAGCGAGCACCCGCATGTACTGGCGATTCGCGGGCGGGGGTTGATGATAGGTATTGAGCTGACCCACCCTTACCGGGACCTGGCCCAGCGTGCCGCTCAGGAGCATGGGTTGTTGATCAACGTGACGCGCGGCAAGGTCATACGCCTGTTGCCGCCACTGACCCTGGATGCCAAGGAGGTCGAGATGATCGTGCGAGCCATTACCCGTCTATTGGATTGAAATACGCTCCCACAGGGGATCTCCATGATTGTCAGGGATCGTTTCCGTTCAGCCACTCCTGGTTCATCGTCTCGGTATCCCCCAAATACTCCAACAACCACGCCATGGCCGGTGAAAGCTTGCTCTGCGCCCAGGCCACGCACGACGGGCTGGCCGGAAACGGTCGGCTCAGTCGCAACGCCACCAGCTCACCGCGTTCGATCCACGGCAGCACCTGGTGCGCCGGCGCCATGCCGACGCACAGGCCATCGCGCAGGCAATCGATTGCCGAGGACCAATTCGGCACAACCAACCGGCGCTGGTTATCCAGGGTCCAGGTGTCGCGCTTGGGCAGGTTGCGCGAGGTGTCGGTCATGCACAACGACGCAAAGGGGCGCAGCTGATCGTCGCTCAGCAACCCGTCGACGCTTGCCAGCGGATGCCGCGCGCTGACCACGCAGAGCCAGTTCAACAAGCCCATGTCGCGAAAGGTAAAGTGACTGGCCACCGGCACCGCGCTGGTGGCGCCGATCACAATGTCAGTGCGCTCATCCGCCAACGCATCCCACACGCCGTTGTACACCTCGTACTCCAGCAACAGTTCGACCTCGGGAAACTGCCGGTAGAAATCCACCACCAACTGCCGGCAGCGCTGGGGTTTGACGATGGAGTCCACCGCCACCTTCAACTGGCCACTCCAGCCATTGGCCACCTGCTGGCACAAGCGCCGTGTGCCGAGCATTTTTTTCATCACGCCACGGGCTTCGTCGATAAACAAGCGGCCCGCAGGTGTCAGCTCGACGTCGCGGTGGCGCCGCACGAACAGCGGCACCGCCAACCATTCTTCGAGCTGGCGCACCGTATAGCTGATGGCCGACGGCACCCGGTGCAGTTCCTGGGCGGCCGCGCTGAAACTGCCATGCCGCGCCACTGCATCGACCACATCCAGGGAATATTCGGACCACATGGCAGTTGCCTTCAAAAATATTGATAAGAGTGTCCAATTATTATCGCTTCACACATGAACTGTCAGCCTCATAATGGGCGCCAGTCAGCAAATAGTTTGATGGCAGGATTAGCAAGGCTTCGATGAAAAATTCTTTTGGTTTCACTTGGTATCTGGCGGGGCTGAGCATGCTCGGTTACCTCGCCATGGACATGTACTTGCCGGCATTCGGCGCCATGGGCGAGCAGTTGCAGATCGGTGCTGGCGCGGTGGGCGCCAGCTTGAGTATTTTCCTCGCCGGCTTTGCGGTGGGGCAGTTGTTGTGGGGGCCGTTGTCCGATCGCCTGGGGCGCAAGCCGATCCTGCTCGCCGGCCTGAGCCTGTTCGTGCTGGGCTGCGCGGGCATGTTCTGGGTCGAGACCGCCCCGCAACTGCTGGCGCTGCGTTTTATCCAGGCGATTGGCGTGTGTTCCGCCGCCGTGAGCTGGCAAGCCCTGGTGATCGACCGCTACCCGGCCGACAAGGCTCACCGTGTGTTCGCCAGCATCATGCCGCTGATGTCGTTATCGCCGGCGTTGGCGCCGCTGTTGGGCGCGATGGTGCTGAATCACTTCGGCTGGCAGGCGATCTTCGGCGTATTGCTGGGGGTGTCGGTGCTGCTGTTGCTGCCGACATTGTTCCTGCGCACGGTGGCGAAGCGTCCGACGGAGGAGCGCAAACCCATGCGCCTCGGTTACGGGCAGTTGATCACTTCCCGCGTGTTTACCGGCAATGTGATGATCTTCGCCGCCTGTTCGGCGAGTTTTTTCGCTTGGCTGACCGCGTCACCGTTCATCCTGGGTGGCATGGGCTACAGCCCGAATGACATTGGCCTGAGCTACGTGCTACCAACGCTGGCATTTCTGGTGGGCGGTTATAGCTGCCGCAGTGCCATGCAGCACTTACCGGGCAAGACGTTGCTGCCCTGGTTGCTGCTAGCGTACTGCATCAGCATGGTGGCGTTGTACCTGGTTGCTACCTTGACCGTGCCAACCCTCACCACCCTGTTGATTCCGTTCTGCCTGATGGCGCTGTGCAACGGTGCCAGTTACCCCATCGTGGTGGCGAATGCGCTGATGCCCTTTTCGGAAAATTCCGGCAAGGCGGCGGCCCTGCAAAACACCCTGCAACTGGGCCTGTGTTTCCTCAGCAGCCTGGTGGTGTCGTCGATGATCGATGAGCCCCTGCTGATTACGGTGATCGTGATGTTGGCGACCGCGCCACTGGCGGTGTTGGGTTACTGGCTGGCGAGGCCGAAAAGCGATAATTCCGAACTGGCCCGAGTCTGAGTCGGCCCGCATTCCAAACTGTAGGAGCCGGCTTGCTGGCGATGCAGACAACTCGGTAATTCTGCTGCACCGCGTCGATGCAATCGCCGGCAAGCCGGCTCCTACAGGAATTGGCGTTTTAGAAGGTGATTTCCATATTCACCGTCGGTGTTGATGTGCGGCTACCCCGGCCGCCGTCGACGCCGAACTTGTTGTGCCAGTACTCGTAACCCACCCCGAGGTACAGGTTTGGCTTGACGCTTTTGCCCGGTCGCACCGCCACCATCAGCGCGGTGCGCATCAGGGCCTCCGGCGCCGTGTCGCGGCCGTGGTAGTCCTCGCCTTTTTCCCCGACGTAATTGATAAATCCCTGGAATTTCGCCGCATGGTTGGCGATCTCGAACGGGCGCATCCACGTCAGGTTGAGCATGTAGGTGTCGTCGAAGGTGTGGTTCGACTCCTGCGCGCCGGGGATGCCGGTGTGGTTCCTTTCCTTGTAGTACATCAGGCTCAGGTCCAGCACGCCGACGGTGTTGAACTTCAAGGTCGGGCCGATCACCAGGGCGCGCTTCTTGGCTGAGGCGAAGTTGTTGTTGCGGTTGGCATCGAAGCCCAGGGTCAGCGCGTAATCCTTGATCAACCCGGTGCCCAGCGGCACGTCGAACACCCGCGATGCGTACAACTGGTGGCGGTACACCGCGTACACCTCGCTCCCGCCATGATCGGTGCCCTTGCGCGGGTCACGGCTGTCGGACAGGAACACATCAAGGTTGAGGAAATTGCTGCCGTACCGGTAGCCGCTGGCGTGGGTGAAGCTGTAAATGCGCTTGCTGAACTCGTCGGGGTTGTTCGGGTTGGTGAACTGCTGGCCGTAGCGAAATCCTACGCTGTTGTTCATCCATTCCACCGCAACGGCCTCCCCGCCGCCGAGGAGGGTGAGTGCAACGGTTGCTCCCTGTAATGCCTTTTTCATTGTTCTAGGTCCTTTGGCGTTCTGGCTCATCACGGCCGGATTGTTTTTGTAACGCCGATGGAGGGTATCTTGTTCGATTGATTGTATACAACTCTATGGACATGCAGTCCAAACATTGCATACAGTGGCCGCACAACAAAAACAGAGAACCCCTCACCATGACTATCCCGAAGGCGTCACCGCAGCGGCCCGAAGATGAGAATCTCGGCGTCGCCGCCAACATGGCTTACGGCCTGCAACATGTGCTCACCATGTACGGCGGCATTGTCGCGGTACCGTTGATCGTCGGCCAGGCGGCCGGTTTGTCACCGGCGGATATCGGCCTGTTGATCGCCGCGTCGCTGTTTGCCGGTGGCCTGGCCACGCTGCTGCAGACCCTGGGCCTGCCGTTTTTTGGCTGTCAGTTGCCGCTGGTGCAGGGCGTATCGTTTGCCGGGGTGGCAACCATGGTGGCGATTGTCGGCAGTGATGGCGCCGGTGGTGTGCCAGCAATTCTCGGGGCGGTGATGGCCGCGTCGTTTATCGGGCTGCTGATCACCCCGGTATTCTCGCGGATCACCAAGTTTTTCCCGCCGCTGGTGACGGGTATCGTGATCACCACCATCGGCCTGACCCTGATGCCCGTTGCGGCGCGCTGGGCCATGGGCGGCAACAGCCGCGCCGCGGATTTCGGCAGCATGTCCAACATCGGCCTGGCTGCGTTGACCCTGGTGCTGGTGTTGCTGCTGAGCAAGATCGGCAGCGCGACCATTTCGCGCCTGTCGATCCTGCTGGCGATGGTGATCGGCACCGTGATTGCGGTGTTCCTTGGCATGGCCGACTTCTCCGGCGTGGCCCAGGGGCCGATGTTCGGTTTCCCCACACCCTTCCATTTCGGCATGCCGACCTTCCATGTCGCAGCGATCATTTCCATGTGCATCGTGGTGATGGTGACCCTGGTCGAGACCTCGGCGGACATCCTGGCCGTGGGTGAAATCATCGACACCAAGGTCGACTCCAAGCGCCTGGGCAACGGCCTGCGCGCCGACATGTTGTCGAGTATGTTTGCGCCGATCTTCGGTTCGTTCACCCAGAGCGCGTTCGCCCAGAACGTCGGCCTGGTGGCGGTCACCGGGGTCAAGAGCCGCTTTGTAGTGGCCACGGGCGGATTGTTCCTGGTGATTCTCGGGCTGTTGCCGTTCATGGGTCGCGTGATCGCGGCGGTGCCCACCTCAGTGCTGGGCGGTGCCGGGATTGTGCTGTTCGGCACCGTGGCGGCCAGTGGTATTCGCACCTTGTCCAAGGTCGATTACCGCAACAACATGAACCTGATCATCGTTGCCACTTCCATCGGTTTTGGCATGATCCCGATTGCCGCGCCGAGCTTCTACGATCACTTCCCAAGCTGGTTTGCGACCATCTTCCATTCGGGGATCAGTTCGTCGGCGATCATGGCGATCCTGCTGAACCTGGCGTTCAACCATTTCACCGCCGGCAATTCGGACCAGCAATCGGTGTTTGTGGCGGGGACTGAGCGCAGCCTGTGCTTCCGTGATGTGTCGGAGCTGCGTGATGGGGATTACTTCAAGGGCGGCAAGTTGTTTGATGCCGAGGGGAGAGAAATTCCATTGGTGGCGGATGCCCCGAGGAAAACAACCAAGCCTGAGACCTCCGAAGTCTAACGCCACTCCTGTAGAAGCCGGCTTGCCGGCGATAGCGGCCGACCAGTCAACATTGCATCAACTGACAGATTGCTATCGCCGGCAAGCCGGCTCCTACGTTGGGGGTCAGCCAGCCTTGAGTACGTTGTACTTCGCTGAACACACCTCATCCAGAAACTTCACCACGGTGCCCATGCACGCCTGGCGTTCTTCCACGTGGGGCATGTGGCTGGAGTCTTCAAACAGCGCCCAGCGCACATCCGCGATTTCATCCAGGAACGGCTTGACCACCAAGGGCGTGGCCTCGTCGTGCCGGCCGGAGATCACCAGCGTCGGTACATTGATGGCCGACAGGCGGCCGGTAGATTTCCAGTCCTTCAAGCTGCCGATCACATGGAATTCAGTCGGGCCGCTCATGGCGTGGTACACGGTTGGGTCTGAATCGACCTGGGCGAAGGTGCGCGCCACTTCTTCCGGCCACGGGATGACCCGGCACACGTGATGGTCATAGAACACCCGCGACGCGGCGAGGTATTCCGGGTCCTGATAGTTGCCGACGGCTTCGTGCTTGAGCAGGGTTTCATGCACGCCTTCGGGCAACAATTTGCGCAGGCGGTTGGCTTCGCTGACCCAGGTGCGCATGCACGTCGGCGAGTTGGCGGGGATAAAGGCTCGCAGGCCCTTGGGTTGCAGGATCGCGTGTTCACTGCCGAGCATGCCGCCCCAGGATTGGCCGAGGATCGCGTAGTTATCGCTGATCTCCAGATGGTCCAGCAGGTTGTTGAGTTCTTCGAGGAACAGGCCCACGGTCCAGAAGGACGGGTCTTTGTCGGGCAGGTGGGTGGAACGGCCATTCCCCAGCTGGTCGTAGTGGATCACGGCATGGCCGCTGGCGGCGACGTCCTTGAACGCGTCAACATAATCATGGGTGCATCCGGGGCCGCCGTGGATAACCACCAGGGGCGTGCGACCGCTCGACAAGTCACCGGTGACGCGGTACCAGGTTTGGTAGGCGCCAAACGCCGCATACCCTTCGCGGATTTTTTCGATGAATTCCATTTCGTACCCTGCTCTGAAAAAATGATCAGGGACACGATAATGCGTGGGAGAAATTTAAGTAACTAGCAAAACAGCTAGGTTTTGCCCGGCGGTCAGTCGTCGAGCAGGCGGTAATGGGTGGCGCGCACCACCGCCTGGACGCGGTTCTTGGCCCCCAGCTTGTGCATCGCCGAGGCCAGGTGCAGGGTGACGACCGCCAGCGAGCGACTCAATTGCGCGGCGATTTCAGCGGCGGTCAGGCCGTCGGCGGCCCATTTGAGGCACTCGCGTTCACGTTTGGTCAGGTGAATATGCGGGTAAGTGCGTAGCTCTTTGCTGAACAGCGGGTAGGCCGCTTCCTGCAAGGCGTGGGAAATTAGGCTGAAGTCCGACAAGGTCTGCTGCGCATCCTGCAACACACTGCGGGCCTTGCCGGTACGCAGGCCGGTCAGCGAGGCGAAGCCGCCGCGGGGCAGGTGGATCGGCACGCTGACGCCGCAGGTCAACTGCTGGTCGTGCAGGTAGGACGAAACCGGCGCATGGCAGGGATCGATGACCTTTTGCAGAGGGGTATCGGCCTTGACGTCGTAGGACCACACGAACGGCGATACCGTGCTCAGGGCCAGGTGTTGCACCGGGTCGATCTGGTAGAACCCTTCGCTGCACCACAAGGTGTGCCAGTCGGGCGGGGTGTTGCGCAGTTCCAGCACCGAAGGGGTGATCAATGCACCATCCTGGTCGATCGGCACCGGGGTGTAGTCATACACCAGTGCATCGAAGCCCAACTGCTGGGCGAGGACAAAGGTGTTGTCCATCTGCTCGTCCAGGCTCCTGCCCGGCATCAGACGGTGATTTAAGGCAGTCAGCTTGGCCAGCATCCGTTCTGCTCCCGAATTCATTTGAATCTCGACTTGCTGCAAGTAGAATGCCACGCCCCGGCGAAGGACTGCCAGGCCAAACCTATAAGAAATGCTAGGTTATGGACGCGCGGCATCCTCGGTAGTGTTGGCCTGATCAGCGGCCCGCTACCTGCCAGGCCGACACTACACAAGGAATGTATGCATGTGGCGTGAAATTGCCCCCGACCAGCAGTACAACGTGCAAGTCGACGGCCATAACCTCGTGGTCTACAGCTTCGGCGAAGGCGATGAGGTGCTGCTGTGCCTCAACGGCGGGCCGGGCCTGCCGTGTGACTACTTGCGCGACGCCCATGGCTGGCTCAAGGACCATAACCTGCGAGTGGTTGCATTCGACCAGCTTGGCACGGGCGCATCAGCCAGACCCACCGATATTTCCCTGTGGGAAATCCGCCGTTATGTCGAAGAAGTCGAAACTGTGCGCCAGGCACTGGGCCTGGGCCGCGTGCATTTGCTTGGGCATTCCTGGGGCGGCTGGCTCGGCATCGAATACGCTATCCATTACCCCGACGCCCTGAAAAGCCTGATCCTCGAAAACACCGTGGGCGACATTCCGCACTTGTCCCAGGAACTGGAGCGCCTGCGTGGCGCCCTCGGCAGCGAAACCGTGGCCATGATGCAACGCCACGAGGCCATGGGTACCCTGGACCATCCGCAATACCAGGCCGCGATCACCTTGCTCAACTACCGCCACGTGTGCCGCCTCGACGAATGGCCCGAGCCGGTCAAGCGGTCCCTGGGCGACTGGAACATGGGCCCTTACGAAACCATGCAGGGCCCCAACGAATTCCTCTATATCGGTAACCTCAAGGACTGGAACCGCATCCCCGAGATGGCCGAGTTCAAGATGCCGATCCTGATCACCACCGGCCAGCACGACGAACTCACCCCCGCCTGCGCCCTGCGCATGAAGCTCGCAGCCCGGCACGCCGAATTGCACGTCTTCCCCAACAGCAGCCATATGCCGTTTTATGAAGAACCCCAGGCATATTTCCCGGTGCTGCTGGACTTCCTCTCGCGTCACCGAGGCTGACGGATGAACCTGGCGCGCTACCGTTTTGTGCTGTCCCGGCCGCTGCAATTGCTGCCGGTGCTGTTTGGCATCAGCCTGATCACTTTTGTGCTGGTGCGCTCGATCCCCGGCGACCCGGCGCGCGCCCTGCTGGGCTCGCGCAGCACGCCCGACGCCTTGCTGAAGATCCGCGCCCAGTACGGCCTCGACCAGCCGCTGTGGCTGCAATATTTCTACTTCCTGAAGAACCTGCTCAAGGGCGACCTCGGCCAATCGCTGCTGTACAAGGTCGACGCCCTCAAGCTGATCGTCACCCGCATCGAACCCACGTTGGTCTTGGTGCTGGGCAGCGTGGTGCTGGCACTGCTGATAGCGGTGCCGCTGGCGACGCTGGCCGCCCGCAACAAGGGCGGCTGGGCGGACAACCTGATCCGCGTGTTTACCACGGTTGGCCTGGGCATGCCGGCGTTCTGGCTGGGCTTGATGCTGATCCTGTTGCTGAGCGTGCAGTGGGGCTTGTTTCCCGTGTCCGGTTACGGCCGCACCTGGCTCGACAAGGCGCATCACATGGTGCTGCCATGCCTGACGATTGCCCTGGCGTTGTCGGCGGTGCTGGTGCGCAACCTGCGGGCGAGCATGTTGATGGAGTTGCAGGCTGACCATGTGACCGCCGCCCGCGCCCGTGGGCTGTCAGAAGCGGCGGTGTTTCGTCGCCATGTGTTGCCCAACTCCCTGGTGCCGGCGGTCAACCTGCTGGCGGTGAACATCGGCTGGCTGATCAGCGGCACGGTGGTGATCGAAAGCCTGTTCGCCATTCCCGGCATCGGCCAGTTGCTGGTGCGCGGCATCTTCACCCGCGACTACATGGTGGTGCAGGGCGTGGCCATGGTGCTGGCCTGCGCGACGGTGGTGGTCAACTTCATCGCCGACGTGGTAACCGTGGCCCTCGACCCACGGGTGAAGATGCAATGAGCAGCCGCCCGTTGATTGCCCCGTGGCGCTTGCGCCTGCGTTTTGGTTTGCGCAATGGCCGGCTGACCGCTGCGTGGGGCCTCTTGATTCTGCTGGTGTGGCTGGCGCTAGCGCTGTTTGCGCCGTGGGTCGCGCCCTATGACCCGATCGCACAGAACACCGATTTCAGTTTGCTCGGCCCAAGCCTTGCACATCCGTTTGGCACGGATAACTACGGCAGGGACATCCTTTCGAGGGTGATTTGGGGCGCGCGCATCGACCTGCAGTTGGCCATCATTGGGGTGATCTTCCCGTTCATGATCGGCACCTTCGTCGGTGCGGTCTCCGGCTACATCGGCGGGCGTTTTGACAGTTTTTGCATGCGCGTGATCGATGTGATCCTGGCCTTCCCGTTCCTGGTGCTGATGCTGGCGATCATGGCCATCCTCGGGCCGGGCCTGAAGAGCTTCTACATCGCCATGGCGCTGGTGGGCTGGGTGTCATATGCGCGGCTGATCCGCTCGCAGATTCTGGTGCTCAAGGAAAGCGACTTTGCGTTGGCTGCCAAGAGCCTGGGCTTTGGCCACGGGCGCATTCTGTTCCGGCATCTGCTGCCCAACGCGATGTTTGGCTCGATTGTGTTTTCCATGTCTGACGCCGTGCTGGTCCTGCTCAATGGCGCCGCCGTGAGCTACCTGGGCCTGGGCGTGCAACCGCCAACTGCTGAGTGGGGCACCATGGTCGCCGAGGGGCAGGCCTTTATCACCACGGCCTGGTGGATTTGCACCTTTCCGGGCTTGGCCATCGTGACCCTGGCCATGGGCTTCAGCCTGCTGGCCGATGGTGTGGCGCAAGTGCTGGGGGATCGCTCATGAGTCTGTTGCAAGTGCGCGACCTCAGTGTGATCGCCAGCAACACCGGGCGCGATGTGACCCTGGTGGACCGCGTGTCCTTCGACTTGGCCGAAGGCGAGATCCTCGGCCTGGTGGGGGAGAGCGGCTCGGGCAAGACCATGGCCTGTCGCGGCGTGATGCGCCTGCTGCCATCGCCCAGCCTGCGCGTGCAAGGCGGTGCGGTGCGGCTGGCCGGCCAGGAGCTGCTGTCATTGGATGACGCCGGCATGCGTGCCGTGCGCGGCGGTCAGTTGGGCATGATCTTCCAGAACCCCAGCAGCCACCTCGACCCGTTGATGCGCATCGGCGAGCAGATTGCCGAGGGCATCCGCCTGCATCAAGGTGCGTCGAAAAAAGACGCGCGCCTGCAGGCCATCGAGGTACTGCGCCAAGTGGGCATCCCCGATCCCCAGGCGCGGGTCGACAACTACCCCCACGAGTTTTCGGGTGGCATGCGCCAGCGCGCGATGATCGCCGTCGCCCTGGGCTGCAACCCCAAAGTGCTGATCGCCGACGAACCGACCACAGCCTTGGATGTGACGGTGCAGGCGCAGATCCTGCGGTTGCTGCTGGACCTGCGTGATCAGCGCGGGCTGTCGATCATCATGATTACCCACGACCTCGGCGTGGTCGCGCAAACCTGCGATTCCATCGCCGTGATGTACGCCGGGCGCCTGTGTGAGCACGGCAGCAAATACGACCTGCTGGCTCGCCCGCAGCACCCGTACACTGCCGGGCTGATTGACTGCCAGCCTGCCCACAGCAGCGGCCACGCCTTGCTGCGCACCATTCCCGGTCAACCGCCTTTGCTGGACGCGTTGCCCACTGGCTGCCGGTTCAACCCGCGCTGCCCGCAGGTCGGCCCCTTGTGCATCGAAGTGTTGCCGGAAGGCGCGCGAGTGGCCTGTCATTACCCGTTGGGAGCGCAGCCATGAGCCTGTTGCACATCAAGGATCTTGAGGTGAAGTTTGCCGCGTCCGGCACCGGCCTGTTCGGCATGAACAAACAGTGGGTGAGGGCGGTGAACGGCGTGTCGCTGAACCTGGCTGCCGGCCAAACCCTTGGGCTGGTAGGTGAGTCCGGCAGCGGCAAGAGCACCCTGGGCCGCGCCATTTTGCACCTCAACCCGATCAGTGCCGGGCAGGTGCTGTTCGATGGCGTCGACATGGCCCATGGCAGCGCCATCGACATTGCTCGCCTGCGGCATGAAACCGCAATGATCTTCCAGGACCCGTACGCCGCGCTGAACCCGCGCCACACCATCGGCGAAACCCTCGCCGAAGTGCTGCGCGTGCAGCGCAAGGTTCCGCCCGCGCAGATTCCCGAACGCGTGAATGAACTGCTCGACCTGGTCGGCCTGCGCCCCGAACTGGCCAGCCGCAAACCCGGGTCCCTCAGCGGCGGCCAATGCCAGCGCGTTGGCATTGCCCGGGCGCTGGCGGTCGAGCCGCGCCTGATCATCGCCGATGAGTGCGTGGCGGCGCTGGACGTGTCGATCCAGGGCCAGATCATCAACCTGCTGCTGGAACTGCAGCAGCGCATGAACCTGGCGATCCTGTTTATTGCCCATGACCTGGCCATCGTGCGCCGCTTGTGCGACCGCGTGGCGGTGATGTACCTGGGCAAAATCGTCGAAGAAGGCCCGGTGGAGGCGGTCTTCACGGCGCCACGCCACCCGTACACGGCGGCGTTGATCCAGGCGATTCCCGAGATCGATCCCCATCGGCCATTGCCTACCGAACCCTTGCCGGGTGAACCACCGAGCCCGCTGAATTTGCCTACGGGCTGCGCCTTTCACCCGCGTTGCCGGCATGCGCGCTCACTGTGTTCCGTGGTGTTGCCGCCAACGCATTTCCTGCACGAGCATCGGTACAGTTGCGTGCTTGAAGAACCTTTGCTTTAACCCTCTGCCATTCATTAACAAGGAGTTGTGATATGCAATCGCGCCACTTGAAGTTGCTCGCCGCCGCAACATTGACCGCCTGGTCGCTGACCGCCGGTTTCGCCCAGGCCGCTGGTGTCCTGACCATCGGCTGCCGTGAAGACAGTACCACGTTCGACCCGATCAAAAGCGCGCAAAACCGCGACACCTGGGTGTTCGCCAACGTCTACGACACCCTGGTGCGCGTCGACAACCTGGGCACCAAGATGGAACCGGGCCTGGCCGAAAGCTGGGACATTTCCAAGGATGGTCTGACCTACACCTTCAAGCTGCGTGATGCGAAGTTCTCCGACGGTTCGGCGATCACCGCCGACGATGCAGCGTTCAGCCTGCTGCGCATCCGCGACAACAAGGCTTCGCTGTGGGCTGATCCCTTCAACCTGATCAACACCGCCAAGGCATCGGACCCGAAAACCCTGGTGGTCACCTTGAAGACTCCGGCCGTGGCCTTCCTCTCTCAATTGGCGTCGCCGACGGTGTCGATCCTGTCGGAGAAAGCCATGACCAAGATGGGCGAAGACGCCTACTCGGAAAACCCGGTGACCTCCGGCGCCTTTACCGTGGACGAGTGGCGCAAGGGCGACCGCGTCATCCTGAAGAAAAACCCGAACTTCTGGCAGGCCAAGAACGTGAGCCTGGATGGCGTGGAGTGGGTGTCCGTCACCGACGACAACACGCGCATGCGCATGGTGCAGAACAACGAACTGGACACGGCGATCTTCGTACCGTTCTCGCGGGTTGAGGAGTTGAAGAAAGACAAGAACGTGGTGATCCACGCCGACCCGTCCACCCGTGAAGATCACTTGCTGATCAACCACGACCACGGGCTACTGGCCAAGCCGGAAGTGCGTCAGGCGCTGGACATGGCCATCGACAAACAATCGCTGGTGAAAACCGCCACTTACGGCCAAGGCACCGTGGCCTATTCCTACATTCCAAAAGGCTCGCTGTACCACTACGCCAACAACCTGCAACGCCCGTATGACCCGACCGCCGCCAAGAAGCTGCTGGAGCAGGCCGGTGCCAAGGACTTGAAACTCAACTACGTGGTCAACGCCGGCAACGAGGCCGACGAGCAGATAGCGGTCATCATCAAGGATCAACTGGCCAAGGTCGGCGTAACCGCCAACCTGCAAAAGGTCGACCCGACCCAGAGCTGGCAGATGCTGGTGGACGGTGAATACGATATTTCGGTGATGTACTGGACCAACGACATCCTCGACCCAGACCAGAAGACCACCTTCGTGCTGGGCCACGACACCAACCAGAACTACATGACCCGTTACAAGAACGACAAGGTCAAGGACCTGGTGGCCGCTGCGCGGATCGAAGCAGACCCGGTCAAGCGTGAGCAGATGTACGTGGAACTGCAGAAGCTGGCGAAACAGGATGTTAACTGGATCGACTTGTACTACAGCCCCTACATCAACATCTCACGCAAAAACGTGAGCAACTTCCTGCAAAACCCGCTGGGCCGTTTCACCCTCGAAGAAGTGGTGAAGAACTAACCCGCGACGCTATCCCTTGTAGGAGCCGGCTTGCCGGCGATGGCGTCCTCTTGATCGATGCTGATTTCAAGGGCCTCATCGCCGGCAAGCCGGCTCCTACAGTTTATTGCGCGTCGAACGCCTGGCCGTTGATGCCGGCACTGTCCGGCCCCATCAGGTACAGGTACACCGGCATGATTTCTTCCGGCGCGGGCCGTTCCATCGGGTTTTCCCCTGGGTAGGCCTGGGCGCGCATGCTGGTGCGCGTACCGCCGGGGTTGATGCTGTTGGAGCGTACCGCGGCCACATCCTCAAGCTCATCGGCCAGGGTTTGCATCAAGCCTTCGGTCGCAAACTTCGACACGCCATAAGCGCCCCAGTAAGCCCGACCCTTGCGCCCGACACTGCTGGAGGTGAACACCACCGACGCATCCTGGGACAGCTTCAGCAGCGGTAGCAATGTGCTGGTCAGCATGAACATCGCGTTGACGTTTACGTGCATCACCCGCATGAAATTCTCGCCGGACAACTGCTCGAGCGGCGTGCGTGGGCCGATGATCGAGGCGTTGTGCAGCAGGCCGTCGAGGTGGCCGAATTCCTTTTCGATCATCGCGGCCAGCTCATCGTATTGATGGGGCAGGGCGGTCTCCAGGTTGAACGGGATCACCACCGGTTGCGGCTGGCCGGCCGCTTCGATTTCGTCATATACCTGGGCCAGGTTGGCTTCGGTCTTGCCCAGCAACAGCACGGTAGCGCCATGGGCGGCGTAGGTCTTCGCCGCCGCCGCGCCGATCCCGCGACCGGCGCCGGTCACCAGGATGATGCGGCCTTTGAGCAGGTCTGGACGTGCGGAGTAATCAAACATAAATAGCCTCGACAAAAGTTCAGCAGGTTGCAGACACCAAACTTGAAAGCAACGTTGATCCCCTGTGGGAGCGGGCTTGCTCGCGAATGCGGAGTATCAGGCCGCAAATTTGGTCCTGATAGACCGCCTTCGCGAGCAAGCCCGCTGCCACATTTGGATCTTCATTGGTCAGTAGATTTGGTGAACAATCAGCAACTGCACAGTGCGTTATCCAGCACCTTGCGCAGTTCCAGCGGGTGATCCACCACCACATCGGCGCCCCAGTGGCGCGGGTTGTCGTCCGGGTGGATATAGCCGTAGGTGACCGCTGCGGTGCGGGTGCCGGCGTCGCGGCCGGACTCGATATCGCGCAGGTCATCGCCCACGAACAACACGCTGGCCGGGTCCAGGTCGAGCATCTTGCACGCCAGGATCATCGGCTCCGGGTCCGGCTTGCTGTTTTTTACGTGATCAGGGCAAATCAGCAGCGCCGAGCGCTCGGCCAGGCCCAGTTGCTGCATGATCGGTTCGGCAAAGCGCAGTGGCTTGTTGGTGACCACGCCCCAGATGAGGTTGGCCTTCTCGATGTCTTCCAGCAGCTCGGCCATGCCGTCGAACAGTTTGCTGTGGACCGCGCAGCCCTTGAGGTAACGCTCGAGGAATTCCAGGCGCAGTTCTTCGAAGCCCGGGGATTCCGGGTCCATCGAGAAGGTCACGGCGACCATCGCCCGCGCGCCGCCGGAGATCTCATCGCGGATATGCTCGGGGTTGATCGGCCCCAGTCCGCGGTCGGCCCGCATGGCCTGGCAGATGGCGATAAAGTCCGGCGCGGTGTCCAGCAGGGTACCGTCCATATCGAAGAGAACCGCTCGCAACTTCACAGGCTCACTCCTCGCGCAGGGTTTGGATCATGTAGTTGACGTCAACGTCGTTGGTCAGCTTGTAGTGCTTGGTCAGCGGGTTGTAGGTCAGGCCGATGATGTCCTTGACGGTCAGCCCGGCCTGGCGGCTCCAGGCACCCAGCTCGGACGGACGGATGAATTTCTTGAAGTCATGGGTGCCGCGCGGCAGCAGCTTCATGATGTATTCGGCGCCGATGATTGCGAACAGGTAGGCCTTGGGGTTGCGGTTGATGGTGGAAAAGAACACCTGGCCGCCGGGCTTGACCATGCGGAAGCACGCGCGGATCACCGAGGACGGGTCCGGTACGTGTTCGAGCATTTCCAGGCAGGTGACCACGTCGAACTGCTCGGGCATTTCTTCGGCCAGGGCTTCGGCGGTGATCTGGCGGTATTCCACGCTCACGCCGGATTCCAGTTGATGCAGTTGGGCCACGGCCAAGGGCGCTTCGCCCATGTCGATGCCCATCACGGTCGCGCCGCGCTGGGCCATGGCTTCGCTGAGAATACCGCCACCGCAACCCACATCCAGCACCTTCTTGCCGGCTAGGTTGACGCGTTCGTCAATCCAGTTGACCCGCAGCGGGTTGATGTCGTGCAGCGGCTTGAATTCGCTCTCGCGGTCCCACCAGCGGTGAGCCAGGGCTTCGAATTTGGCGATTTCGGCGTGGTCGACGTTGCTCATGGTGAATCCTCTAAACCTGATAATCGTTTGGTCAGTCCTGAACCCAGGGGTTCAAAACCTTCGTTATTCGCTGTGCCCGCTGATGCGTTGGCCCCAGGCGATGGCCGTGGCGGTCAACTGTTGTTCATCCATGCGGGTCAATTGCCGGTCGTCGAGCAACTGCTTGCCGGCGACCCAAAGGTGTTTCACACAATCGCGTCCGGTGGCATATATAAGCTGCGAGACCGGATCGTAGATCGGTTGTTGCGCCAGCCCCGACAGATCGAAGGCGGCGATATCTGCCGCCTTGCCAACTTCCAGCGAGCCAATCTCGCTTTCCAGGCCCATGGCCCGCGCGCCGTTGAGCGTCGCCATGCGCAGGGCGCGATGGGCATCCAGCGCGGTGGCAGAGCCGGCGACCGCCTTGGCGAGCATGGCTGCGGTGCGGGTTTCGCCCAGCAGGTCGAGGTCATTGTTACTGGCGGCGCCGTCGGTGCCGATTGCTACATTCACGCCAGCCTGCCACAGACGCTCCACCGGGCAAAAGCCGCTGGCCAGTTTCAGGTTCGATTCCGGGCAATGGATCACGCTGGTGTTGCTTTCTACCAGCAAAGCCAGGTCGTCCTCGCTGATTTGGGTCATATGAACGGCCTGGAAGCGCGGCCCCAGCAGCCCGAGTCGGCCCAGGCGCGCCAGTGGGCGCTCACCGGTCTGCTCGACGGCTTGCTGCACTTCGAAGGCGGTTTCGTGCACGTGCATATGGATCGCGGCGTCCAGCTCTTCGGCGATGACGCGGATTTTTTCCAGGTTGTCATCGCACACCGTATAGGGCGCGTGGGGGCCGAAGGTGATCTTGATGCGTGGGTGGTGCTTGAGGTCGCCGAACAGCTCGATGCCCTGGCGCAGGGCCTCGTCGGGCGTGCTGGCGCCCGGAATCGGGAAGTCGAGGATCGGAATCGCGATCTGCGCGCGCATGCCGCTGTTGTGCACGCAGTCGCTGGCGACCTTGGGGTAGAAGTACATGTCGGAGAAGCAGGTGATGCCGCCCTTGATTTGCTCGGCGATGGCCAGGTCGGTGCCGTCGCGCACGAAGGCTTCATCGACCCACTTGGCCTCGGCGGGCCAGATGTGCTTTTCCAGCCAGGTCATCAGTGGCAGGTCGTCGGCCAGGCCGCGAAACAGGCTCATTGCCGCGTGGCCGTGGGCGTTGATCAGGCCGGGGCTGAGCAGCACGCCCGGCAGCTCGCGGGTCTCCAGGGCGGGCTGCTTCAAGGCGGCTTCGCGAGGGCCAATAAATGCAATGCGCCCATCGCGCATGCCCAGGCCATGCTCTTTGAGCACCACGCCAGCTGGTTCGACAGGCACCAGCCATGTAGGCAGCAACAATAAGTCGAGCGGGGCGGCAGTGGCGGTCATCGCAGGCTTCTTCCCAGGCAGCTATAAAAGAAGGGCGAAGTATACCCGAGCGTCCTGGCTGGCGGATCGCTATAATCGGCGGCTTTGTTCATGAGTGCGGAGTAAGGGATGCGCGATCGACTGTTGGCAGCGGAGAAGGTGAAGGCCATCGATTGGCGTGATGGCGCGCTGTACCTGCTCGATCAGCGTGCCTTGCCGTCCCGCGAGAGCTGGGTGGCGTGCGTCACGGTCGAAGACGTCGCGGCGGCCATCCGTTCGATGGTGGTGCGCGGGGCACCGGCCATTGGTATCAGTGCCGCATATGGCCTGGTGCTGGCGGCGCGTGAACGGATCGCCGAGGGCGGTGACTGGCAGGCCTCCTGGGAAGAAGACTACGCACTTTTAGCCGATGCCCGACCGACTGCGTCGAACCTGTTCTGGGCGTTGAAGCGCATGCGCGACCGCCTGGACCGCGTCAAAAAGCACGCCGACCCGCTGGCGGTGCTGGAAGCCGAGGCGATTGCGATCCACGAGAGTGATCGCGAAGCCAACCTGACCATGGCCCAGCTGGGCGTCGAGCTGATCCGCAAGCACCAGGGCAATGCCCAGGCCATCCTTACCCATGGTAATGCAGGCGCCCTGGCGACCGGCGGCGTGGGCACGGCGCTCGGGGTGATTCGAGCAGCTTACCTGGAAGGCATGGTCGAGCAGGTGTACGCCAATGAAACCCGGCCCTGGCTGCAGGGTTCGCGGCTGACCGCCTGGGAACTGGCGGGCGAGGGCATCCCGGTGACGGTGAATGCCGATTCGGCGGGTGCGCATATCCTCAAGACCAAAGGCGTGACCTGGGTAATCGTCGGCGCCGATTGCATTGCCGCCAATGGCGATGTGATCAGCAAGATCGGCACCTACCAACTGGCGGTGTGTGCGATGCACCACGGTGTGCGCTTCATGGTGGTGGCGCCGAGCTCGACCCTGGATATGATGATGGCCAGTGGCGATGACGTGGCCCTGGAAGAGCGCGATGCCGGTGAACTGTTGGACGTGATGGGGCAGCGTCTTGAGGCGGCTGCGTTTAATCCGGTATTCGATGTGACGCCGGCTGACTTGATTGATGTGATCGTGACGGAGAAAGGCGTGGTCGAGCGGCCGGATACGGCCAAATTGGCCAAGTTGATGTGTCGCAAGCGCTTGCATTGAGGGGCCTGGCGCCCGTGAAATGGCAATCGCAGGCAATCCAGCTCTCACATTGGATAGTGTTCACAGGTCTAAGTGTGGGAGATGGCTTGCCTGCGATTGGCCATTTAAGTCAATAAAATCCTCGGATCCACGCCCGAAAAATAGCACCACCCCATCTCTGAGCCCCTCTCGTCCCCCTCAAGCCTGTCATCCGTCAACTTACTATGCTCCATGCGCATCAGGGGGATAGGTGCGTGGCGGCGATTGTGATAACATCCGGCGGTTTCCAGGGTTGCCCCGAGGGGTGGCCTATAACGTGCAGATCCGTGTCATAACTCGTTGATTTGTCGTAAGTCGTTGTCAGGCACTTTGCCGGCAGCGGCGAGCTTCGTTCGTCCCATATGGATGTGACGAGGTTTCACCCGAAAAAGGAATCAGGCTTCTCATGGGCGAACTGGCCAAAGAAATCCTCCCGGTCAATATCGAAGACGAGCTGAAACAGTCCTACCTCGACTACGCGATGAGCGTAATTGTCGGTCGGGCACTGCCTGATGCGCGCGATGGCTTGAAGCCCGTGCACCGGCGTGTGCTGTTCGCGATGAGCGAGCTGGGTAACGACTGGAACAAGCCGTACAAGAAATCTGCCCGTGTTGTCGGTGACGTGATCGGTAAGTATCACCCTCACGGCGACACTGCGGTGTACGACACCATCGTTCGGATGGCCCAGCCGTTTTCCCTGCGCTACCTGCTGGTAGACGGCCAGGGCAACTTCGGTTCGGTCGACGGCGACAACGCCGCGGCCATGCGATACACCGAAGTGCGCATGACCAAGCTGGCGCACGAGCTGCTGGCCGACCTGCATAAAGAAACCGTGGACTGGGTGCCGAACTACGACGGCACCGAAATGATCCCGGCCGTCATGCCGACCAAGATCCCCAACCTGCTGGTCAACGGTTCCAGCGGTATCGCCGTGGGCATGGCAACCAACATCCCGCCGCACAACCTCGGTGAAGTCATCGACGGTTGCCTGGCCCTCATCGACAACCCCGAGCTGACCGTCGACGAGCTGATGCAATACATCCCGGGTCCGGACTTCCCGACCGCTGCGATCATCAACGGTCGCGCCGGCATCATCGAAGCCTACCGTACCGGTCGTGGCCGCATTTACATGCGCGCCCGCTCGATGATCGAAGACATCGACAAAGTCGGTGGCCGCCAGCAGATCGTCATCACCGAACTCCCGTACCAGCTGAACAAAGCGCGTCTGATCGAGAAGATCGCCGAGCTGGTCAAAGAGAAGAAGCTCGAAGGCATCACCGAGCTGCGCGACGAGTCTGACAAAGACGGTATGCGCGTGGTGATCGAGCTGCGTCGTGGCGAAGTGCCTGAGGTGATCCTCAACAACCTCTACGCCCAGACCCAGCTGCAAAGCGTGTTTGGTATCAACGTGGTTGCACTGATCGACGGCCGCCCGCGCATCCTGAACCTCAAGGATCTGCTGGAAGCCTTCGTGCGTCACCGCCGCGAAGTGGTCACCCGCCGTACCGTGTTCGAACTGCGCAAGGCTCGCGAACGCGGCCACATCCTGGAAGGCCAGGCCGTTGCGCTGTCGAACATCGACCCGGTGATCGCCCTGATCAAAGCCTCGCCAACCCCGTCGGAAGCCAAAGAGGCGCTGATCAGCACCCCTTGGGAATCCAGCGCCGTGGTGGCCATGGTTGAGCGTGCCGGCGCCGATTCGTGCCGTCCGGAGACCCTGGACCCGCAATACGGTCTGCGCGAAGGCAAGTACTTCCTGTCGCCGGAACAGGCCCAGGCTATCCTGGAACTGCGCCTGCACCGCCTGACCGGCCTGGAGCACGAGAAGCTGCTGGCCGAGTACCAGGAGATCCTCAACCAGATCGGCGAGTTGATCCGCATCCTCAGCAGCGCCGTGCGCCTGATGGAAGTGATCCGCGAAGAACTGGAAGTGATCCGCGCCGAATACGGCGATGTGCGCCGCACCGAGATTCTCGACGCGCGCCTCGACCTGACCCTGGGTGACATGATCCCGGAAGAAGAGCGTGTGGTGACCATCTCCCACGGTGGCTATGCCAAGACCCAGCCGCTGGCTGCGTACCAGGCCCAGCGTCGTGGTGGTAAAGGTAAATCGGCTACTGGCGTCAAGGATGAGGACTACATCGCTCACCTGCTGGTCGCCAACAGCCACACCACGCTGCTGCTGTTTTCCAGCAAAGGCAAGGTGTACTGGCTCAAGACCTACGAGATCCCGGAAGCCTCCCGTGCCGCCCGTGGTCGTCCGCTGGTCAACCTGCTGCCGCTGGACAGTGATGAATACATCACCACCATGTTGCCGGTCGAGGAATACACCGAAGGTCACTTCATCTTCATGGCCACCGCCAAAGGCACCGTCAAGAAGACCCCGCTGGAATCCTTCAGCCGCCAGCGCAGCGTGGGCCTCATCGCCCTGGAGCTGGACGAAGGTGACGTGCTGATCTCCGCTGCCATCACCGATGGCGAGCGTGAAGTCATGCTGTTCTCCGACGGCGGCAAGGTGACGCGCTTCAAGGAATCCGACGTTCGTGCCATGGGCCGTACCGCCCGCGGTGTGCGCGGCATGCGCCTGCCAGAAGGGCAAAAGTTGATTTCGATGCTGATCCCGGAAGAAGGCAGCCAGATCCTCACCGCTTCCGAGCGTGGTTATGGCAAGCGCACCGCCATCAGCGAGTTCCCGGAGTACAAGCGTGGCGGCCAAGGCGTGATCGCCATGGTCAGCAACGACCGCAACGGCCGTCTGGTCGGCGCGGTCCAGGTGCTCGACGGCGAGGAGATCATGCTGATTTCCGACCAGGGCACCTTGGTACGTACCCGTGTGGCCGAAGTGTCGAGCCTGGGCCGTAACACCCAGGGCGTGACGCTGATCAAGCTGGCCAAGGACGAAAAACTGGTCGGCCTGGAGCGTGTCCAGGAGCCATCGGAAGTCGAAGGCGAAGAGTTGGAAGGTGAGGAATTTGAAGGCGAGGTGATCGCAGCAGGCGATGACAACGTCGACGAGCCAACCCTCGATGCTGCCGCAGACGAAGAAGAACCGCAGGAATAAGCGGACACACAGGGGGCGGATGAAGATTCGCCCCCTTGTTGTTTGTCCCTTATGAAATAACACGTCCTTTGGCTGGACGCGGTCAATGTGGGAGCTGGCTTGCCTGCGATGGCAGCGCCGCGGTATCACTGTGCTACCGAGGTGCCCCTATCGCAGGCAAGCCAGCTCCCACAAGGGTTCGCTCCAGAGAAAGGTTGTTACCGAACATGATTGCAGCCCCACCAGATCAGAGTGAGATTGGATGTGAGCAAGAGAGCCTATAACTTCTGTGCCGGTCCCGCGGCGCTTCCTGAAGCAGTCCTGCAGCGTGCGCAGGGTGAACTCCTCGACTGGCATGGAAAAGGCCTCTCCGTGATGGAAATGAGCCATCGCAGCGATGAGTTCGTGTCCATCGCCACCAAGGCCGAGCAGGATCTGCGCGACTTGCTGGACATCCCATCCAACTACAAAGTGCTGTTCCTGCAGGGCGGCGCCAGCCAGCAGTTCGCCCAGATCCCGCTGAACCTGCTGCCGGAAGACGGCACTGCCGACTATATCGACACCGGTATCTGGGGCCAGAAGGCCATTGAAGAGGCTTCGCGTTACGGTCACGTCAATATTGCCGGTACCGCCAAGCCCTACGATTACTTCGCCATTCCCGGTCAGAACGAGTGGAAGCTGTCGAAGGACGCTGCCTACGTTCACTACGTGGCCAACGAAACCATCGGCGGCCTGGAATTCGACTGGGTGCCGGAAGTCGGCGACGTTCCGCTGGTGTGCGACATGTCTTCGGACATCCTCTCGCGCCCGATCGATGTGTCCAAGTACGGCATGATCTACGCCGGCGCGCAGAAGAACATCGGCCCGAGCGGCATCCTGGTCAACATTATCCGCGAAGACCTGCTGGGGCGTGCCCGTTCGCTGTGCCCGACCATGCTCAACTACAAGGTCGCGGCCGATAACGGCTCGATGTACAACACCCCGCCGGCGTTCGCCTGGTACCTGTCCGGCCTGGTCTTCGAGTGGCTGAAAGAGCAGGGCGGTGTCGCTGCCATGGGCAAGCTGAACGAAGAGAAGAAGCGCACCCTGTACGACTTCATCGACGCCAGCGGCCTGTACAGCAACCCGATCAACCTGACTGACCGCTCGTGGATGAACGTGCCGTTCCGCCTGGCTGACGACCGTCTGGACAAGCCATTCCTGGCCGGTGCCGACGAGCGTGGCCTGCTGAACCTCAAGGGTCACCGATCGGTCGGTGGCATGCGCGCCTCCATCTACAACGCTGTCGACATCAACGCCATCAAGGCGCTGGTTGCCTATATGGCAGAGTTCGAAAAGGAACACGGCTAATGTCTGAGCAAGAACTCAAGGCGCTGCGCGTACGCATTGACAGCCTGGACGAGAAAGTCCTGGAGCTGATCAGTGAGCGCGCGCGGTGTGCCCAGGAAGTGGCACGGGTGAAGATGGCGTCCCTGGCTGAAGGCGAAGTGCCGGTGTTCTACCGTCCCGAGCGTGAGGCCCAGGTGCTCAAGCGTGTGATGGATCGCAACAAGGGCCCGTTGGGCAACGAAGAGATGGCGCGGTTGTTCCGTGAAATCATGTCTTCGTGCCTGGCCCTTGAGCAGCCGCTGAAAGTGGCCTACCTCGGCCCGGAAGGCACCTTCACCCAAGCGGCGGCCATGAAGCACTTCGGCCACGCGGTGATCAGCAAGCCGATGGCGGCGATCGACGAAGTGTTCCGTGAAGTGGCAGCCGGTGCGGTGAATTTTGGCGTGGTGCCGGTGGAAAACTCCACCGAAGGCGCGGTCAATCACACGCTGGACAGCTTCCTTGAGCACGACATGGTGATCTGCGGCGAAGTCGAGCTGCGTATCCACCACCACCTGCTGGTGGGTGAGAACACCAAGACTGACAGCATCAGCCGCATCTACTCCCATGCCCAGTCCCTGGCCCAGTGCCGCAAGTGGCTGGACGCTCACTACCCGAATGTCGAGCGCGTGGCGGTCTCCAGTAACGCCGAAGCCGCCAAGCGGGTCAAGGGCGAGTGGAATTCGGCGGCCATCGCCGGTGATATGGCGGCGGGCCTGTACGGCCTGACGCGCCTGGCCGAGAAAATCGAGGACCGCCCGGACAACTCCACGCGCTTCCTGATGATCGGCAGCCAGGAAGTGCCACCGACCGGCGACGACAAGACCTCCATCATTGTCTCCATGAGTAACAAGCCCGGCGCGCTGCATGAGCTGCTGGTGCCGTTCCACGACAACGGGATTGACCTGACGCGCATCGAGACTCGTCCTTCGCGCAGCGGTAAATGGACTTACGTGTTCTTTATCGACTTCATCGGCCACCACCGCGACCCACTGGTCAAGGGTGTGCTCGAGAAAATCAGTCAGGAAGCCGTGGCACTCAAGGTGCTGGGCTCTTACCCGAAAGCGGTTTTGTGAGGCTTTAACATGAGTGGCAACTTCCTCGCCCTGGCTCAGCCGGGCGTGCAACAACTGTCGCCTTACGTCCCGGGCAAGCCTGTGGACGAGCTGGCGCGTGAGTTGAACCTGGATCCGTCCAGGATCGTCAAGCTGGCGAGCAACGAGAACCCGCTGGGCCCTAGCCCGAAAGTGTTGGCGGCGATCCGTGAAGAATTGGCCGAGCTGACCCGCTACCCTGATGGCAACGGCTTTGCACTCAAGTCCCTGCTGGCGGAGAAGTGCCGGGTCGAGCTGAACCAGGTAACCCTGGGTAACGGTTCCAACGACATTCTTGAACTGGTCGGCCGTGCCTACCTGGCGCCAGGCTTGAACGCGGTGTTCAGCGAACACGCGTTTGCGGTCTATCCGATCGTGACCCAGGCGGTCGGTGCCGATGCGCGCGTCATTCCAGCGAAGGATTGGGGCCACGACCTGCCGGCCATGCTGGCGGCCATCGATGCACAAACCCGCGTGGTGTTTATCGCCAACCCGAACAACCCGACCGGCACGTGGTTCGACGCTCAGGCGCTGAACGACTTCCTGCAAGACGTGCCTGAACACGTGCTGGTGGTGCTGGACGAGGCGTACATCGAGTATGCCGAGGGCAGCGACCTGCCAGACGGCCTCGACTTCCTGGCGGCGTACCCGAACCTGCTGGTCTCGCGCACCTTCTCCAAGGCCTATGGTCTAGCGTCGCTGCGCGTGGGCTACGGCCTGTCCACGGCGGTGGTCGCTGATGTGCTGAACCGCGTGCGCCAGCCGTTCAACGTCAATAGCCTCGCCCTGGCGGCGGCTTGTGCGGCGGTGAAGGATGCCGAGTACCTGGAAGAAGGCCGTCGCATCAACGAAACCGGCATGCTGCAGTTACAGGAAGGTTTCCGTGAGCTCGGCCTGGGCTGGATTCCGTCCAAGGGCAATTTCATTTGTGTCGACCTCGGCCAAGTGGCTGCTCCGGTATTCCAGGGCCTGCTGCGCGAAGGCGTGATCGTGCGGCCGGTGGCCAACTACGGCATGCCGAACCACCTGCGCATCACCATCGGCCTGCCGGCGGAAAACAGCCGCTTCCTTGAGGCGCTGGCCAAGGTTCTGGCTCGTGGTTGATGTCACTGCATTGCAACCTGCTGTGCCTATGATCGGTCGCCTAGTGGTGGTCGGTCTGGGGTTGATCGGCGGCTCCTTCGCCAAAGGCCTGCGTGAAAGCGGCGTGTGTGGCGAAGTGGTGGGGGTCGACCTGGACCCGCAATCGCGCAAGTTGGCGGTCGAGTTGGGGGTGGTGGATCGTTGCGAGGCGGACCTGGCGCTCGCGTGCCAGGGCGCTGACGTGATCCAGTTGGCGGTGCCGATCCTGGCCATGGAAAAATTGCTGGCGGTGTTGGCGGGCATGGACCTGGGCCATGCGATCCTCACGGATGTCGGCAGTGCCAAAGGTAACGTCGTGCGCGCGGCGCAACAGGCGTTTGGTGGCATGCCGGCGCGCTTCGTGCCGGGCCATCCGATTGCCGGTTCCGAGCAGAGCGGGGTGGAGGCGTCGAATGCGCAGTTGTTCCGTCGCCATAAGGTCATCCTGACGCCGCTGGAGCAAACCGATCCGGCTGCGCTGGCGGTGGTGGATCGCCTGTGGCGCGAGCTGGGGGCGGATGTCGAGCATATGCAGGTCGAGCGTCACGACGAAGTGCTGGCCGCGACGAGCCATCTACCGCATCTGCTGGCATTTGGCCTGGTGGACTCCCTGGCCAAGCGCAATGAGAACCTCGAGATTTTCCGTTACGCCGCCGGCGGCTTTCGCGACTTTACGCGGATTGCCGGCAGCGACCCGGTGATGTGGCACGATATCTTCCTCGCCAATCGCGAGGCGGTGTTGCGCACCCTGGACACCTTCCGCAGCGACCTCGATGCCTTGCGCGACGCGGTGGATGCCGGCGATGGCCATCAATTATTGGGCGTGTTCACCCGTGCGCGGGTGGCGCGTGAGCATTTCAGCAAGATCCTGGCGCGCCGGGCCTACATGGAAACCGCTGTGAACGCCGATGACCTGACCTTCCTCGCCAACCCGGGCGGCCGCTTGAGCGGAAGCATTCGGGTGCCGGGCGACAAGTCGATCTCCCATCGGTCGATCATGCTGGGTTCGTTGGCTGAGGGGGTGACTGAAGTTGAAGGATTCCTTGAGGGCGAAGACGCCCTGGCGACCTTGCAGGCGTTTCGCGACATGGGTGTGGTGATCGAAGGCCCGCACCATGGGCGCGTCACCATCCATGGCGTGGGCTTGCAGGGTTTGAAACCAGCGCCGGGGCCGATTTACCTCGGCAACTCGGGCACCTCCATGCGCCTGCTGTCCGGTTTGCTGGCGGCGCAGCGTTTCGACAGCGTGCTGACGGGCGACGCGTCCCTGTCCAAGCGCCCGATGAATCGCGTGGCCAAACCACTGCGGGACATGGGCGCGGTGATCGAGACGGGCCCGGAAGGGCGTCCGCCGCTGGCTATCCGTGGTGGGCAGTCGTTGAAAGGCCTGACCTACGCGATGCCGATGGCCAGCGCGCAGGTTAAATCCTGCTTGCTGCTGGCGGGGTTGTACGCCGAGGGCAAGACCGCGGTCATCGAGCCTGCACCGACCCGTGACCATACCGAGCGCATGTTGCGCGGCTTTGGTTACCCGGTGACGGTGGAGGGCGCGACGGCTTCGCTGGAATCGGGCCAGGCGTTGACGGCTACCCATATAGAAGTGCCGGGGGATATTTCTTCTTCGGCGTTTTTCCTGGTAGCGGCTTCGATCGCCGAAGGCTCCGAGCTGTTGCTGGAGCATGTGGGAGTCAATCCGACACGTACTGGCGTGATCGACATCCTGCGGCTGATGGGCGCGGATATCACCCTGGAAAATCAGCGCGAAGTCGGCGGCGAGCCGGTTGCTGACCTGCGCGTGCGCGCGGCGACGCTAAAAGGTATCGAGATTCCCGAGGCGCTGGTGCCGCTGGCAATCGATGAATTCCCGGTGCTGTTCGTCGCGGCGGCCTGTGCCGAGGGGCGGACCGTGTTGCGTGGGGCTCAGGAGTTGCGCGTGAAGGAGTCCGATCGCATCCAGGTCATGGCCGACGGTCTGCTGGCACTGGGGGTGAAGTGTGAACCGACCCCCGATGGGATTATCATTGACGGTGGCCTGATGGGCGGTGGTGAAGTCCATGCCCATGGCGATCATCGGATTGCCATGGCGTTCAGCGTAGCTTCCCTGCGGGCGGCGGCGCCGATTCGTATCCGTGACTGCGCCAATGTTGCTACGTCTTTTCCGAATTTTCTTACACTGTGTGCCCAAGTCGGCATCCGTGTTGCCCAAGAGGCTCAATTGTGAATATCAAAGCACCGGTGATTACCATCGACGGGCCAAGCGGCTCGGGCAAAGGCACGATCGCCGGCATCCTGGCCAAGCGCCTGGGTTGGTGCCTGCTGGATTCCGGCGCGCTGTACCGCTTGCTGGCATTCGCCGCACGCAACCATGGCGTCGACCTGACCAACGAAGAATCCCTCAAGCTGCTGGCGGCGCACCTTGATGTGCAGTTCGTCGGCGCGACGGAAGGTCATCCCCAGCGCATCATCCTCGAAGGGGACGATGTGACGGATGACCTGCGCAACGAACAAGTCGGCTCCTGGGCTTCCCAGGTTGCCGCGCTGCCGGCCGTGCGTGATGCGCTGCTGCAGCGCCAGCGGGCTTTCCAGGAGCCGCCGGGCCTGGTGGCCGATGGCCGTGACATGGGGACCGTGGTGTTTCCCGAGGCACCCTTGAAGATTTTCCTGACCGCCAGCGCCGAGGAGCGGGCCCGCCGCCGCTACTTGCAGTTGAAGGGCAAAGTCGATGGTGTTAGTCTGTCGAGTCTGCTAGATGAGATCCGTGCACGCGATGAGCGTGATACCCAGCGCGCAGTAGCCCCGCTCAAGCCGGCGGCTGATGCCATACAGCTGGATTCCACGGAGTTGTCCATCGAGCAGGTGCTGGAACGCATCTTGAGCGAGATCGCCATTCGCGATATCGCCGGGTGACCAAGAAGGCCGCAGGGGACCAGTCATAGTCCTGTGGTGCTTCTTTTAATTGAAACTGACCCACACCGTCTGGGGTGTGGAGATGGGCGTATTCTTCGCCCTTATCAACAGGAATTAAAATGAGCGAAAGCTTTGCGGAACTCTTTGAAGAAAGCCTAAAAACCCTGAACCTTCAGGCAGGCTCCATCATCACCGGTGTTATCGTTGATATCGATTACCAAGCTCGCTGGGTAACCGTTCACGCTGGTCTGAAGTCTGAAGCTCTGATCCCGCTGGAACAGTTCTACAACGATGCTGGTGATCTGACAATCAATGTCGGTGACGAAGTTCACGTTGCTCTGGACTCGGTTGAAGACGGTTTCGGTGAAACCAAGCTGTCCCGTGAAAAAGCCAAGCGCGCTGAATGCTGGATTGTTCTCGAAGCAGCCTTCGCAGCTGAAGAAGTGGTCAAGGGCGTTATCAACGGTAAGGTTAAAGGCGGCTTCACTGTCGACGTTAACGGCATCCGTGCGTTCCTGCCAGGTTCTTTGGTCGACGTTCGTCCAGTGCGCGACACCACGCACCTGGAAGGCAAAGAACTCGAATTCAAGGTCATCAAACTCGACCAGAAGCGCAACAACGTTGTCGTTTCCCGTCGCAGCGTCCTGGAAGCAGAGAACTCCGCCGAGCGTGAAGCTCTGCTGGAATCCCTGCAGGAAGGCCAACAAGTCAAAGGTATCGTCAAAAACCTCACCGACTACGGCGCATTCGTCGACCTGGGTGGCGTGGATGGCCTGCTGCACATTACCGACATGGCTTGGAAGCGTATCAAGCATCCTTCCGAAATCGTCAACGTTGGCGACGAGATTGATGTCAAGGTTCTGAAATACGATCGCGAGCGCAACCGTGTTTCCCTGGGCCTGAAGCAACTGGGTGAAGATCCATGGGTCGCTATCAAAGCCCGTTACCCAGAAAGCACTCGCGTTACCGCGCGTGTTACCAACCTGACCGACTACGGCTGCTTCGCTGAGCTGGAAGAAGGCGTGGAAGGCCTGGTACACGTTTCCGAAATGGACTGGACCAACAAAAACATCCACCCTTCGAAAGTCGTACAAGTCGGCGACGAAGTGGAAGTTATGGTTCTGGACATCGACGAAGAGCGTCGTCGTATCTCCCTGGGCATCAAGCAGTGCAAATCTAACCCGTGGGAAGATTTCTCTGGCCAGTTCAACAAGGGCGATAAAATCTCCGGCACCATCAAGTCGATCACCGATTTCGGTATCTTCATTGGTCTGGACGGCGGCATCGACGGCCTGGTTCACCTGTCCGACATCTCCTGGAACGAAGTGGGCGAAGAAGCTGTTCGTCGTTTCAAGAAGGGCGACGAGCTGGACACCGTTATCCTGTCGGTTGACCCAGAGCGCGAGCGTATCTCCCTGGGTATCAAGCAACTGGAAAGCGACCCGTTCTCTGAATACGTTCAGGACAACGACAAAGGCGCAATCGTTAAGGGCACTGTGAAAGAAGTTGACGCTAAAGGCGCCATCATCACTCTGGCCGACGATATCGAAGCGACTCTGAAAGCCTCCGAAATCAGCCGTGACCGCGTTGAAGACGCGCGTAACGTTCTGAAAGAAGGCCAGGAAGTAGAAGCCAAGATCATCAGCGTTGACCGCAAGAGCCGTGTAATCCAGCTCTCCATCAAGTCGAAAGACGATGCTGAAGAGAAAGAAGCCATCCAGAGCTTGAAAGACAAGCCTTCGGATAGCATCGCTGCTGGTCCTACCACTCTGGGCGACCTGTTGCGTGCACAAATGGAAAAACAGAACTAAGTTCTGTCAGACCATAGAAAAAGGGCGACTTCGGTCGCCCTTTTTTGTGCCTGAAATTCGTTGAATCAACACAGAGAACCAAGGCGTATAGCTCAGTGTCAGATCTGACTATAGTCTTAAGAAAAAAAGCGGTTCTTGTGTTGTCGCTTCAATAAGGAATTGAATGAACAGGCTTATCGTAATACTCGCAGTGGTCATGCTGGCAGGTTGCTCCACCACCAGCGCCAAGACCCACGCTAAACGCGGCGTCAGCGGCATCGAGATCGATTGCTCGGGCCTGGGTAACAAATGGGAGAAGTGCGAGAAGCGCGCGGCCCGGGAGTGCAAGATGCAGGGCTATAAGGTCATCACCAGGTCCAGTGACGCCACGGACGAAGAGGGCGACTACCTGTTCGGCTGGAACCCCGCCGGTGCGGTGACTCGCACCATGCTGGTGATCTGTAATTGATGATGGAATACGCCTATAGCAAGTTGCCATCTAGCCTGCAGATAAGTTGGCTGGCGGGCTGTTCAAATTCATCAAGTCATGCTAAAACCTTCGAAGCGCTTTTCCTAGCTGCTTGAAAAAGAAGGGAAAAATATGACGAAGTCGGAGTTGATCGAACGAATTGTCACCCATCAAGGGCTGCTCTCATCCAAGGATGTAGAGCTGGCTATCAAGACTATGCTTGAACAAATGTCCCAGTGCCTGGCGACGGGTGATCGGATTGAGATCCGTGGGTTTGGGAGCTTTTCGCTGCACTATCGTGCGCCGAGGGTGGGGCGGAATCCGAAGACGGGGCAGTCTGTAAGTTTGGATGGGAAGTTTGTGCCTCACTTCAAGCCGGGGAAGGAGCTTAGGGATCGTGTGAATGAAGATGAGGATGTGGTTTGATTTTCTTTTTTGGGGAAGCTGATCATGCATGGAATTAAGCGGGCTGCATTGCTAATACTGCTATTGATTGCGGCGTTGGTGATCCTGGTGTTCGTGCTTGAGAATCAACAGTCGTTGGCTTTTTCTTTCTTGGGCTGGGTAACACCTCAGGTTCCTGCGTCGGTGTTTGTAGTGGTGGCGCTGATTGTCGGGCTGTCCGTTGGGCCTTTGATGGCGCTACTATTTAGGCGTGATGGGGCAGTTAGCCGGCGCCAATAGTTGGTGGTGAATCTTAATGTGCTCATGGGCGTGGCGCTTTCGGTCTGGCTGATACGCCCTGTGAATTTTCGAGAACTATTACGCCCGTTATCCATTTAATGGCCGTTTTTCCTACAATGACGGCACTCCGCGCTGTTTGATTCAGATAAGCCCTTCGGTGCGCGAACCTCAATAACGAGATTGTGCATCAATCTCTGCCCTTCTTAGATTCCTTTCCAGTCCAATGGTGTCGAGCCTGATGCTTCGTGCCGTTTTGATCAGGTGATGACCTGGCAAGCCGCATTTTGCCGTCGCCAGTTTTTGACATTCCTTCAAAAAAGTGTCTCGTGCGAGCAGGGTTTGCTGGCAGATGATGTTTTGTGATCAGCAGTCAGTTACCTCCGCTAGCGGTGAGCCATATTCGCTCACGCCTGCATTCTGCTGAGCGTGACTTATCTATCTGTGCAACCGTTGCACGCTTCGTCAGCCGTACAAGGGTCAACAAAAAGAGGGCCTGCGCGTTGTACTGGCCACCGCTGGTTATCACGGTGCGCGCCCGCGCGTGAAGTAGATCCGATTCGCTTGTATACTGTGCTGCATAAACGCAGGAATCTCGCATGACCTCATATGAGGGTAGACATTGTCAATTTTTTGGCGGCTGACTGGATGTTTTGCGTTGATCTGCGATGTAATTCGTCAGTTTCCTACTAGACATACTGCCACTCAAATAACAGAGGCTAGGCAGTCAAAAGATCCGCGCCAACTCTAAGGTTCTCTATATCAATACGCCGTAAGTGTTTGGTTTTGCTCAGGCGCCTGTTAGATAAGCACAGGCCTCTAATTTGCGTTTAAATTAGCTTGTTTTTCGAGGGCTCCCTCAGCTGATCATAAGGTGCTCCTAAGGGAGTAGAGTGACGCTTGGGAGCAACGTATTTATTCAGGAGAATCCGGTTGCGCGAGAGCATAGGTTGCTCAGCCAACTTCTTACCTTTGGGATGCAAATGTCAATAAAAGTGCTTTCAGTGTTTGGGACTCGTCCGGAGGCCATCAAAATGGCTCCTTTAGCATTAGCCTTGGCGACTGATGACCGTTTTGATGGTCGAGTTTGCGTGACAGCGCAGCACCGTCAAATGCTTGATCAGGTCCTGGAGCTTTTCAACCTGAAGCCTGACTACGACCTTGACATCATGCAGCCAGGGCAGGACCTGTCTGATATTTCTACTGGAATCCTGCTGGGTATGAAGGACGTATTTGCTTCATTCACCCCGGACATTATTTTGGTACACGGTGATACGGCTACGACGTTTGCGACAGCGTTAGCTGCCTATTACCATAGAATTCCCGTCGCACACGTAGAGGCCGGTTTAAGAACCGGCGATCTTTACTCGCCGTGGCCTGAGGAAGGGAATCGAAAGCTGACCGGCGCTTTGGCAGAACTGCATTTTGCACCGACGGAGAACGCTGCACTAAACCTGCTCCGTGAGGGTGTCGATCAAGCTGCTGTGCATGTAACAGGCAATACCGTTATTGATGCACTGCTCGAAATCGTGGCGAAACTGGAAGGCGATAGTTTGTTAAAAAGCCAACTCGATAAGCAATTTTCGTTTTTGGACAAAAGCAAAAAAACTATTTTGGTCACCGGCCACCGACGCGAAAGCTTTGGTGGCGGCTTCGAAAGAATATGTACTGCACTTGCTGAAACAGCACGTGAGTACCCGGATATCGAAATTGTTTATCCCGTGCACCTGAATCCTAACGTCAGAGAGCCAATAAATCGACTGTTGTCAGGGATCGCAAATATTCACTTGATCGAGCCCTTGGATTACCTGCCTTTTGTTTATTTGATGAACCGGTCGTATCTGATTTTGACTGATTCAGGTGGCATACAGGAAGAGGCGCCTTCTCTCGGTAAGCCTGTATTGGTTATGCGAGATACCACCGAACGCCCTGAGGCGGTTGAAGCAGGCACAGTAAAACTTGTGGGTACAGATGTTTTAACAATCAAAGACAATTTAAGTCGATTGTTAACCGATAGCGCTTTCTATGAGGAAATGGCGTACGCACACAATCCGTATGGCGATGGCCAAGCATGTAACAGAATCGTCGAGATTTTATTTAATAATTTTCACAAAGCCGATTGCTGATAATTGGTCAAGGATATATTTGTGTTTAAAACTATTTCGGTTGTTGGTCTCGGCTATATCGGTTTGCCTACTGCAGCCGTTTTTGCGTCTCGTAAAATTAAAGTAATTGGCGTCGATGTTAATACGGTCGCTGTAGAGACGATTAACCGTGGTGAGATACATATCGTCGAGCCCGACTTGGATATGGTCGTTCATGCTGCCGTCACTGAGGGGTATTTGCGGGCCACCTGTACGCCTGAGCCTGCTGATGCGTTCCTTATTGCAGTGCCCACGCCATTTAAAGCAGGCCATGAGCCGGATCTGTCCTACATTGAGTCGGCCTGCAAGGCCATCGCACCTGTATTGAAAGCCGGCGATTTGGTGATTCTAGAGTCAACCTCGCCGGTAGGTGCAACGGAGCAGATGTCTAAATGGCTCGCGGAAATTCGCAATGACCTTACCTTTCCGCAGACCCACGGTGAAGCTTCTGACATCCGTATAGCTCACTGTCCAGAGCGCGTGTTGCCGGGGCATGTACTACGTGAATTGGTTCAGAATGACCGCGTTATCGGCGGCATGAGTGCTAAGTGTTCTAACGCGGCAGTCAGCTTATACAAGTTATTTGTAGAAGGTGAGTGCATTGTTACTAATGCGCGTACAGCCGAAATGTGCAAGCTGACAGAAAACAGCTTTCGCGATGTGAATATTGCATTTGCCAATGAATTGTCGATGATTGCTGATAAGTTGAACATCGATGTATGGGAGCTTATCGCGTTAGCTAACCGGCACCCTCGGGTTAACATACTGCAACCAGGTCCCGGGGTGGGGGGGCATTGTATAGCCGTCGACCCATGGTTCATTGTAAGTAGTACACCAGATCTGGCAAAACTTATTCGCTGCGCCCGCGAGGTAAATGACAGTAAACCTGAGTGGGTTATCAGCAAAGTTCAAATAGCCGTCGCGGAGCATCTACAGGCTAACCCTGATAAATCTGCGAAAGATGTGACAATCGCATGCTTTGGTTTGGCATTTAAGCCCGACATTGATGACTTACGCGAAAGCCCATCCGTCGGTATCACGCTTGCATTGGCAAAAAAACACCCAGGTCGCGTCCTTGCCGTCGAACCGAATATAGAAAGATTGCCTGAATCGTTGACAAATTCGGTAGAGCTGAAGAGTGCCGATAGCGCGCTCCATGAGGCAGATATCGTCGTACTACTTGTTGATCATAAAGCGTTTAAGGGAATTCCAAGGAGTCAGCTTGAAACGCGTCAGATAATTGATACGCGCGGCATCTTTGGTCGTTAATTTTGTCATTATGAAGTGCCTGTACCCATTCGTCATGGGCAGGCATTTTTTATTAATGGGTTTGGTCTGAGTATTGCCGTCGAGCTATGATATTGATACGTAAAAATCTGGCTAACATATTTTCACTTGCGTGCGTGCAGGGTGCGAATGCGTTGCTGCCCATTTTTATCTTTCCCTACGTATTACATCTGATTGGAGCTGAAAAATACAGGGACTTGGTGGTCTCAGAAGCCATTGGGCTCATTGTGCTGGCGATCGTACTTTACAGCTATGAGATTAATGGAGTTACGAGGTCCGTCCATGCACTGAAGCAGGAGGGCGTAGCGCTAGCATCCACAGTGTTCAGTGAGGTGATGTGTTCGCGTCTCATTATATGGGCCTTCTGTGTCGGCGTTGTGTTGATCAGTGGTGTATTTCTTGCGCATGATGTTTACCTGTCCTTGTTGTGTTGGATGTTGCTTCCACTGGCATACATATTTCAATCCACCTATTTTTTTCAAGCTCTTGAAAATAATGTACCTGTCGCAGTGCTGTCTCTCGTCAGTCGCCTGGCGTGTTGTGGCATAGTATTTACTTATTTGCAGCCTTCCGATCCGACCTATTTTCTTCCACTGATAGTGGGGTGTAGTTATTTGGTCGGTGGGTTTTTTTCGACGCTGTACTTGTTGTTTGTTGTAGGGGTTAAATTCACATCCGTTTCCTGGAAAAATATGTGGAATAGCTTGGTTGACGGAAAAGAAATTTTTTCCGGAAATTTTGCGGTTGTACTTTTTCGGGACTCAAACTTGTTGGTCTTGAGTTTTTTCGGGGTGAGCGCAGCATCAGTAGCCAGTTATTCAGTGGTGGAAAAATTTATCAAGGCATTTCAGGCCGTGATACGACCGCTAAATCAGTTCTTCTTTCCTCGTGTCATACACGCCGTATATGGGCGTCCGGAACCAGATAAAATAGCGCTCTATAGAATTCTGCGCCTAACGTATCTGCAGCTCATGATTCTTTTATTGATACTGATCGCCATCGTTACTGTGTGGGTGTTGCTGAACGATAAGGTCGCCTTTTTAAGTAGCTATCCCGATAAGCCACTCATGGCGAATCTATTCTTGCTGATGTCAGTGGGTGTATTTTTCGGTGTCTCGAATTTCATGCTAGGGACCGCGGGTCTGAACAGTTTGAATGCAAAAAGGTACCTGGCCAAGTCTTTGATTGCGACGGGCATACTTACCCTCACGCTCTGTGTCGCGTCAACCAAACTTATTGGGGTTTATGGTGCCGCAGCCAGTTTTGTTTTTGGCGAAGTTATGTTGTTTCTTCTGATTCTGCGTAGGTACTTGAAAAGCGGGTGTTAGCGAAAAATTGAAACGGCGGCTCAAGACAACGCATAAAGTGCACGTTGAGACGCTTTGAACATATTGACGAATTAGAGGGAGCTCTTTTATGAGTGGTCGGACATACCAAATCTGCAACAACTGCGTAATGGACACATCGGACGAAAATATTACGTTCGACGAAAAAGGGGTCTGCGACCATTGCAACGGCTTCTATCGTGACCTGCTGCCCCACTGGGACACCGGGGAAAAAGGCCGTCAGCAGATCGCGGCGATTTTCGAAAAGATAAAGGCCGATAACAAAGGAAAACCATTTGATTGCATCATGGGCATGAGTGGCGGGCTAGACAGCTCCTACTTGCTCCATATTGCGGTGAAAGAATTTGGTTTGCGCCCGTTGGTGTTTCACGTCGATGGTGGCTGGAATTCACAGCTGGCGGTTCACAATATTGAAGTCATTGTGGAGAAGCTGGGCCTCGATCTTTATACTGAAGTGATCAACTGGGAAGAAATGAAAGACTTCCAGAGAGCTTTTTTTAAAGCCTCCGTGCCTCATATCGACATTCCTCAAGATCATGCTTTCATTGCAACACTCTATAAATTTGCAAATAAACATGGCATTAAATACATCTTGAATGGCGGTAACTATTCTACCGAGTGCGTACGTAACCCACTGGAGTGGATGTACTACGGTACAGACATGTGGCAGTTGAAAGATATTCATAATCAGTTTGGTGATCGACCGCTTAAAGATTACCCGTTAAGC
Organism: Pseudomonas sp. AC112; assembly: GCF_979253545.1. NCBI lineage: Bacteria > Pseudomonadati > Pseudomonadota > Gammaproteobacteria > Pseudomonadales > Pseudomonadaceae > Pseudomonas > Pseudomonas sp. AC112. The sequence goes on along the minus strand of NZ_CEEDCM010000001.1, from coordinate 423,404 downwards.
AGTATTTGGTTTCATAAAGTGTACTTGCGTTTTATCAAAGGCGTGAAAGTTGTCAAGCCCCTGAATTATGTCCCGTATATTCGTGAGGATGCTATTAAGACTCTGACTGAAGAGTATGGCTGGAAATCGTATCCAAGAAAGCACGACGAGTCACGCTTTACAAAATTTTATGAAGGGTATTGGCTACCAAAGAAATTTGGTTATGACACTCGAAAAATTCAGTATTCGAGCTTGATTTTGACAAAGCAAATGACGCGTGATGATGCACTGTCAAAGTTGGCACTACCGGCCCATGATCCCGAAACGATAGACCAGGATTTCGAGTACGTGGCTAACAAGTTGGACATGACTGTCGACGAACTGCAACGCTTGATGGAATTGCCTAATAAGTCTTACCGTGATTATAAGTCTCAACGGTATCTGTTTGACCTGGGTGCTAAAGTTATGCACTTCCTTGGCATGGAAAGAGCAATTAAGCGATGATAAAGGTTATCAACTATGGCTTGGGTAATATACTCTCTTTTATAAACTTATATAAAAGGTTGAACATCGAGTGTGGTGTTGCGACCTCTTCAAGAGAGCTTGAGGGTGCGACCCGTATTATTCTACCGGGTGTTGGGTCATTTGATCATGCCATGGACAGCTTGAATCAATCAGGCATGCGTCCCGCATTGGATGAGCTTATTCTTGAAAAAAAACTGCCGGTATTAGGTATTTGCGTTGGTATGCAGATGTTGGCGGGCTCTAGCGATGAAGGCCAACGGCCGGGTTTGGGGTGGGTTCCTGGAAGCGTCAGAAAATTTGATCTCGAGCGTGTGAAGCAGTTACCGCATATGGGCTGGAACGACGTTGATCCTGTCGATGCTGAAGGCTTGTTCAAAGGAGTTGGAGGCTCATCAAAGTTTTATTTTTTGCACTCTTATTATTATGAGTGTGAGCAGCAGGCTCATGTTTTGGCCACCGCAAATTATGGCGCTGATTTCACGTGCGCAGTAAAGAATAATAATGTTCATGGTGTACAGTTCCACCCAGAAAAAAGCCATCAATATGGCATGAGTCTACTCAAAAATTTTTCGGAGTTGTAAGCCATGCTGCGACCTAGAATTATTCCCTGTTTGTTGATTCAAAATAAGGGTCTTGTTAAAACGGTAAAATTCAAAGACCCTAAATATGTGGGTGATCCGTTAAATGCGGTGAAGATATTCAATGAGAAAGAAGTAGACGAGCTTATCGTTTTGGATATCGATGCTTCGGTTGAGGGGCGTGAGCCCGACTACGCGTTGATACAGAAAATGGCAATGGAATGCCGTATGCCTTTTTGCTACGGCGGCGGAATTTCCAATGCGGACCAAGCCAAAAAAATTATCGGTCTTGGTGTGGAGAAAATTGCACTCAGTTCCGCCGCGGTGCTCAACCCTTCGCTGGTCAAACAGATTGCGGATGAAATTGGCAGCCAAAGCGTGGTTGTCGTGTTAGACGTTAAAAAGAAGTTACTGGGTGGGCGTTATGAAGTGTGGATCAATAATGGAAGAAAAAATACGGGCAAATGCCCAATAGAGCTTTCAAAGGTATTACAAGATTTGGGCGTTGGAGAAATCGTAGTCAACTCCATCGATGCTGACGGTGCAATGAAAGGCTATAATCTTGACATTGCGGAAAAAATTCACAAAAACATACATGTACCGCTGACGATTTTGGGTGGGGCTGGTTCGTTGGATGATATTGGGGCTCTCATCAATAAGTTCGGAATTGTAGGTGCGGCTGTGGGTAGTCTGTTCGTGTTTAAAGGCGTTTATAAAGCCGTTCTGATAAATTATCCATCGCCTACGGAAAAAGACAATCTGCTCAAACGATACCTCTCATTATAGGTATGTAATGTTGATGCTGGACCGATTATGCAATGGTTTGAATGGATCATTTACAGAAGCAGGGCGATATGAAAGTTGCGATAATCTGTGTTTGCTACAACGCGTACGATCATCTATTAGCGTACGCGCGCTCTTTGGAAACTGCTATTTCAAATGCCGAAGGCGTTGAATTCTCGCTCGTCGTTGTGGATAACTCTACGCAACTGACCGGGGCGGATACGCTCAGCCTCATCTCGGGTATGAAATTCGATTACCACTACATAAAGTCAGGCAACGTTGGATATTTTCCCGCCTTTAAAAAAGGTGTGGATTTTCTGCCTTCGCTTTCTGATTTTGATTGTGTGGCGGTCTCCAATGTTGATCTAAGCGTCAGTGATGATTTTTTTGAATCGCTAACGGTATGCTTGGGGGAGCTTCCAGATAACGTCGGTATCGTCGCGCCTGCTATCATTTCACAAGAGCGCGTTGCTGACCTGAACCCCAAGACGTTGTATCGCCCCACCCGATTGTCTCTTCAGAAAAACATATTTATTTTCAAGCGCCTCTGGTTATTCCGGCTCTACAGAAAGCTGTCTGATCTGAAGGCAAGGAGACCGTTGATAAAATACCCTGAAGGAATGGAATTTTATTCTCCACACGGCTCATTTATTATATTTACGCGGCACTATTTTCTGAGCGGTGCTTCATATGACTACCCACAATTTCTGTTTGGCGAAGAAGACTTTGTTGCTGAAGAGTGTCGACGATCTGGGCTTAAGGTCAGCTATCAACCCAGCATAAAAATATCGGATTTTGACCACGGTTCTACATCACGAGAAAAGCTCAGTTTTATTGCGAACGAGCACGTTAAGTCAATCAAGTATATCGTTGACACTTATCACTCTTAATGGTTGGTGATTTATGAAGCAGATTTTGCAAGATATGGCGAAAGGCGGTACGACAATCGCTGAGGCCCCAGCACCACAGGTGTCCCGCGGAACCGTTGTTATTAATACCCGCATGTCCCTGATCTCAGCTGGGACGGAACGTATGTTGGTTGGTTTTGGTAAAGCGTCTTACCTGGAGAAAGCGCGACAGCAACCAGAAAAAGTTAAGATGGTGCTCGAAAAAATCCAAACAGATGGATTGATGACGACCATTGAGGCTGTCCAGTCAAAACTCTCCCAGCCACTTGTCCTGGGGTACTGCAATGTCGGTATTGTCGCCGAGCTAGGAAGTGAGGTTGACGGATTTAAAATAGGAGATCGCGTCGTTTCCAACGGCGCACATTCCGATATTGTTAAAGTCCCCAAAAACTTGTGCGCGCGCATCCCCGACAATGTTGAGGATGCGCAGGCAGCTTTTGTGGTCGTTGCCAGTATCGGCCTGCAAGGTATTCGATTGGCTGAACCCACGTTGGGTGAGTCATTTGTTGTCACGGGCGTTGGTCTGATTGGGTTGCTTACGGTCCAACTTCTAATTGCGCACGGCTGCCGGGTTCTGGCGATTGATTTTGATGACTCGAAGTTAGAACTGGCTCGTCAGTTCGGCGCCGTGACTTGTAATCCTGGAAAAGGCGAAGATCCCGTTGCTGCGGGTATGGCGTTCAGTCGAGGGCACGGCGTTGACGGTGTAATTATTACAGCGTCTACAAAGGTCAGTGATCCTGTTACGCAGGCTGCGAGGATGTCCCGAAAACGCGGGCGTATCGTGATGGTGGGGGTCACGGGGTTGGAGCTCAACCGTGCTGATTTCTATGAGAAGGAGTTATCTTTTCAGGTCTCTTGTTCATACGGGCCTGGGCGATACGACAGCAACTACGAGGACAAAGGGCAAGATTACCCAATCGGATTCGTTCGCTGGACTGAGCAACGCAACTTCGAAGCCGTCCTGGATATGCTTGCTTCGGGTCAGCTGAATGTCAAACCGTTGATCAGCCATCAGTTCAACTTCGAGGATGCTGCGCTAGCGTACCAGGCGTTGACGGACGATCGATCGGGCTTGGGTATTATTCTTGAGTACACATCAAACGTAGCCGAGAGAGCGATAAAAGAGGTTTCACTGAATCCGGCGGCTACGTTCAACCCCGAAGTACCCGTACTGGCTTTTGTTGGTGCAGGTAATTATGCCTCTCGCGTCTTAATACCCGCGTTCAAGGCGGCCGGCGCACAGCTTCATACAATTGTCACTGCGGGTGGTATTAGCGGAGTTATTCACGGTAAAAAAACCGGGTTTGCCAAGGCATCTACAGACTTGGAGGCGGCGCTTTCGGAGCCTGAAATCAACACCGTCGCAGTCGTGACTCGTCATGATACCCATGCTCGCTTTGTATCGCAGGCGCTTGAAGCAGGCAAGAACGTGTTTGTCGAAAAGCCGTTGGCTATTAGCCATCTTGAACTTGAACAGGTACAGCAAGCCTATTGGCAGGCGCATGGGCGTGGTTCATCACCACACCTGATGGTGGGGTTCAACCGCCGATTTTCTCCCCAGGTCGCTAAAATGAAAACTCTTTTAGCTTCCGTCAAGGAACCAAAAACGTTTCTTTTGACGATGAACGCCGGAGCGATACCTTCCAACCATTGGACCCAGGATAACGCGGTGGGTGGTGGGCGTATCATTGGCGAGGCGTGTCACTTTGTCGATTTGATGAGGTTCCTGGCAGGCAGTAAAATTGTCTCGGTACAGGCCCGCCGGATGGGTGATAGCCCTGGAATCGAGGTTGTCGAAGATCGGGCGTCGATCACGTTGGGATTCGAGGATGGCTCTTTCGGCACTATTATTTACACCGCCAACGGCGCGTCCAGTTTTCCTAAAGAGCGCGTGGAAGTCTTTACGGCTGGCAGAGTCTTACAGCTGGATAATTTCCGCAAGCTCAAGGGGTATGGTTGGCCCGGCTTTGCTAAGCTTAATCTTTGGAAGCAAGATAAAGGCCAGCATCAGTGTGCTCTCAACTTTATTGATTCCATCAAGACGGGCCAGCCCGCAATTCCTGTGGACGAGATTTTTGAGGTGGCGCGCGTGACTATCGAAATTGCTGAATTACTGCGTGAACAATGAAATTACTGTTTGTTAAGTTCACGACAGCACTCTCTTTAGGTGTTCCGAACCTCGTTCGAGTGCTTTTTTATCGTCTCGGGCTGAAGCTGAAGTTGAATCCTATTTTCAAATTAGAAGGAGAGGCTCCTCAGGGGCCCTTCTTCTTCCCATCAGCTCACCCGTCCAAAAAATTGGTTTCCCCCGGTCACTGGCACGGCAACGGCTTATTATTTGGCTATATTCCGTATCCAGTGGGTGCACTCCCACCCGATTGGCATAAGAATCCTATTAATGGTGAGGTCATGGAGTACCAAGACCGGCCTTGGTGGGAAATACCTGACTTTGATCCCAAGGTAGGTGACATAAAACTAATATGGGAAGCCTCGCGATTTGATTGGGTGCTGTCGTTCGCGCAGCGCGTTAAAGAGGGGGATGACGTTGCACTTGAAACACTTAATTCTTGGCTAAACGATTGGTGCGAACACAACCCGCCTTATTTTGGTGCAAACTGGAAATGTGGTCAGGAGGCCTCAATCAGGGTCATGCACCTTGCCATGGCCAGTCTAATTATCGGTTCCTCCCACGATGTGTCAGCGCCGCTACTTGAATTGATCCGACTGCACTTATGCCGTATCGCCCCGACTTTGCAATATGCGATAGCGCAGGACAACAACCATGGTACGTCCGAGGCAGCGGCGCTTTACATTGGCGGTAGCCTGTTGGCTAGCTACCACATTGAGGGCGGTGCTGGTTGGCGACGCATGGGCGTCTACTGGTTAGAAAACCGCTCGAAACGGCTTATAGGCAAGGACGGCAGCTTCAGCCAGTACTCTGTTACTTACCATCGTGTGTTGCTTGATACTTTGTGCATGGTTGAGCTTTGGCGACTTAGCCGTGGTGATCAGCAGTTTTCGACATTATGGAATTCGCGCGCCGGGGCTGCTACTCATTGGTTGTACACGATGGTTCGCGGCGCAAATGGGGATGCACCAAATTTGGGTGCCAATGACGGTGCACGCTTACTTCCGTTGCTAGATGATGACTATCGGGATTTTCGGCCAACCGTACAGATGTCGAGCCGCCTGTTTCTTAACGCTAATGCCTATCCTCCCGGTCCCTGGGACGATCGACTTGAATGGTTTGGCCTGTCGCGGGCGGCGTCTGATTTGGAACTACCTGCCAGTAGGTTAAGTGATAGCGGCGGTTTAGCGGTGCTTCACGAAAATGATGCGATGGTCGTCATGCGTTATCCGCGGTTTCGCTTCAGACCCAGCCAAGCAGACGCAATGCATGTCGATCTATGGAGGGGGAATACGAATCTGCTGCGGGATGCCGGAAGCTACTCTTATAATACAGAGCCTGTTTGGCAAAACTACTTCCCTGGTACCCAGTCTCACAATACCGTTCAATTTGACGGTCGTGACCAAATGCCACGATTGAGCCGTTTTCTTTTTGGTCGCTGGTTAAAGACCCAGGAACGGTCGCACATTCATGCGCAACAAACTGCAGTCAGTTTTTCTGCCTCATATATGGACAGTGAACGTTGCAGCCACAAGCGATCAATCCTCATGGATAAGGGGGGGCTGAAAGTTTCTGACGAAATCAACGGGTTTAAAGAGAAAGCCGTTCTTCGTTGGCGATTGTCTCCGGGGGTGTGGGTGCAAGAGAGCGATTATTCTTTTACAAATGGTAGAGATCGAATTTCGATAGAACCCACGATGTCGGTACGGCGGTGTGAGGTCATCGACGGGTGGGAGTCTCGCTATTATTTGCAAAAACACCTGGTGCCCGTTCTTGAATTGGAAGTCACGCAGCCCGGGTCTTTAATTACGGAGTATCGCTGGGATTTATGAAAGTCATTTATTTTCACCAACATTTCTCTACGCCCAAAGGCACCGTTGGTATTCGCTCATACGAAATGGCACGGCGCCTTATTTTACGTGGGCATGAAGTAACCATTGTTTGCGGCAGTTATGGCGGCGGAGATACTGGTCTGGAGGGGCCTTTTCTAAAGCGCGTTCGCCGTGGGACCATTGACGGTATCAACATTATTGAACTGGACCTCGCTTATTCCAACAGTGACGGTCTTCTGTCCCGAGCGTTTACTTTTTTAAGGTTTGCTGCGTCCAGTGTTAAGATCGCGCTGACTGAACGTTATGATTTGATTTTTGCAACCACTACGCCTTTGACTGCAGGGATCCCTGGCATATTTGCACGCTGGCTTAGAGGCAAGAAATTTGTGTTTGAGGTGCGTGACCTATGGCCTGAATTACCTAGAGCCATGGGCGTTATACGTAATCCGATCTTGCTGAAAGCGTTGTCCGCGCTTGAGTGGGCGAGTTACCGTTCAGCTCATCGTGTAATAGGTTTATCGCCAGGAATCGTTGAAGGTATTGCGCACCGGGGAGTGGACCGCTCAAAAATTGCACTGATTCCCAACGGATGCGATTTGGATATTTTTAATGAGTCTACGCAGCCCTGGCGTCCAGCGGGTGTCTCGCCCACGGATTGTGTTGCTTTGTTTGCTGGGACCCATGGCATGGCTAATGGTCTTGATGCCTTGCTTGATAGCGCTGTGGAGCTAAAGCGTCGCGGCCGGACGGATATCAAATTCGTACTGATCGGCCAAGGCAAGCTTAAGCCGGCCCTGCAGAGCCGAGCAGAGAAGGAAGGCCTTACCAATGTGATATTTCATGATCCGGTCAACAAGGCTAGCCTTTCCGGATTGATGGCCGCAACTGATGTAGGCCTGCAATTGCTGGCCAATGTCCCTGCCTTTTATTTTGGCACGTCCCCAAACAAGTTTTTTGATTACATCGCGGCGGGGCTCCCCGTTTTGAATAACTATCCTGGGTGGTTATGCGGCATGATCGAAAAAAACGAGTGTGGCTTCGCCGTTCGCCCGGAGGACGCGTCGGGGTTTGCAGATGCCCTTGAGGCGGCGGCTGACGACCGCCAGGCATTAGCAGTGATGGGACAAAATTCATTACGTTTAGCGCGTGAGGAATTTGATCGTGTACTGCTTTCAAACCGTTTCGCAGACTGGCTGGAAGGTGCTGTTAAATGATCAAGCGCATTTTTGATATAGTCGCGTCGACAATAGGCCTGATTATCCTTTCACCGGTCATTGTCTTTACGGCCTGGCGAATCAGGAAGCGACTGGGTTCGCCTGTCTTGTTTCGCCAGGTGCGACCGGGGCTCGGAGGAAAGCCGTTCGAAATGATCAAGTTTCGGACAATGCGTGACGCGGTGAACCGTGATGGAACACCTCTACCCGATGCTGAGCGGATGACGCCGTACGGGGCTTTTTTGCGCGCAACTAGCCTGGATGAGTTGCCTGAGCTGATAAATGTCTTGAAGGGTGATATGAGCTTGGTAGGGCCCAGGCCGTTGTTGATGGAGTACCTGCCTCTATATTCGCCAGAACAGTTTCGACGTCACGAAGTAAAGCCGGGTGTGACTGGTTGGGCTCAAATAAATGGTCGTAATGAACTCAGCTGGGACGATAAATTTAAGCTGGACGTCTGGTATGTCAATAATCGCTCTTTCTGGCTCGATATTAAAATAATTTTTCTGACAGTAAAAAAGGTCGTCGTGCGTGACGGTATCAGTGCCGCCGGTGAGGCAACGATGAGCAAATTTACCGGTAACAAGTAACCCTCGTTGTTGATCAATACAGACGAGAGACGACGAATGTGGAAGTGGGCAGGTGTGTGATGGCAGATCGCAAGGAATTAGTAATTGTAGGCTTTAGTGGCTTCGGGCGAGAGGTGTACCTGCTTGCAACTCGGCTGGGAATAAAAATTCGTGGGTTTCTCGATGATAACGTCGACAACCACGGAAAGACCTATGGTAATACGGTGGTTTTATCCAGCGTCGATAGATGGACGGACTATTCTGATTGTGAGTTTGTCGTTGCGATTGGCAACCCTCGCGTCAGGAAGCGAGTTATAGAGGCAATGGAAGTCAGGGGACGTCCTTCATACGCAACATTGATCGATCCTGCTGCGATTGTGCACGCTGAACATGTCCGGATAGGTAACGGCAGTGTCATCTGCGCGGGCACAATATGCACAGTGGATATCGAAATCGGCGATCATGTGATTGTGAATATTAACTGTACGGTAGGCCACGACACTGTTATCGGTGACTTTTCGACGGTTGCACCCATTGTCGCCATTTCTGGAAATGTGAGTATTGAAGAGCGCGTTGAGGTAGGTACCGGGGCGTCCATTCGCCAAGGCATCTCAATCGGCGCTGGCTCAATGCTGGGGATGGGAAGTGTACTGACGAAATCCATGCCTGCTCAGACTGTGTATTTTGGCAGCCCGGCCAAACTGATCAAAAATATTTCGGAATAAGGAAGTGCAAATGAGTGACCCACTTATTATTTCGACTGTTGGTGTTATTGGCACCGGCACTATGGGCAAGGGAATTGTTCAGATTTTGGCGCAGTGCTCGCACGTCAGTACTGTTATATGGAAAAGCAATTCCGTAGAAAAAGGCCAGCGCGCGTTTCTGGAGCTGGAAACGTTATTCAAGCGGCTAGCCTCTAAGAGTCGGATTTCTCAAGAAGACGCCGCTGCCTTTATCGGAAAAATATCGGTCGTTACGGATTTTCCAGCACTTTCAGATGCGCAGCTGATTGTTGAGGCAGTCTCAGAGGACATGGAGGCTAAGCGCGAGGTTTTTGCGAAGCTGTCTGACGTGGTGGGCGTTTCGACGATACTTGCCTCCAATACCTCTTCGTTATCGATAACAGAACTGGCAGGTATAACTCAATATCCACAGAATGTCGTCGGCCTGCATTTTTTCAATCCGGCAGCGCTCATGAGGCTTGCTGAAGTGATCTGTGGTCTTACGACCTCTTCGCAGACGATTTCCACGGCCATGGAGTTTGCTAGAAAACTGGGTAAAGACCCTGTACTGGTAAACGAAGCGCCGGGATTTATCGTAAACAGAATGCTCATACCGATGATCAACGAGGCGATAGGCATTTTGGCTGAGGGTGTGGCTGAAGCTGAGGAAATCGATAAGGCCATGCGATTGGGCGCAAATCACCCCATAGGTCCTCTAGCCTTAGCGGATTTGATCGGTAATGATGTGAACCTCTCGATTATGGAGACGCTCCACAACGAGACGGGAGACCCCAAATATCGTGCTCATCCTCTATTGAGGAAAATGGTGCGCGCTAATCACCTGGGTCGGAAAACAGGCCAAGGCTTCTTCAAATATTAATCCGGGATTCGTCTGATGCTCAATTCGCAATTTTCGCCATGGCCATCTTTTACGGTAGAAGAAGCAGACGCCGTTCGCGAGGTCATCCTTTCCAATAAGGTAAACTATTGGACTGGTCAAGAAGGCCGAAAATTCGAGGAAGAATTTGCCCACTGGGCTGGCACTCAGCATGCCGTTGCTGTCGCAAATGGCACTGTAGCACTAGACCTTGCACTCAAAGCACTGTCAATCGGGTCAGGGGACGAGGTCATCGTGACTTCGCGTACGTTTCTGGCTTCGGTTTCATGCGTGGTCCTTGCAGGAGCGACTCCTGTATTCGCTGACGTCGATCGAGACTCGCAAAACATTACCGCTTCCTCCATCGCGGCAGTTCTAACCGAGAAGACCAAAGCTATTATTTGTGTGCACCTTGCTGGCTGGCCATGCGAGATGGCGCCGATCATGCAGTTGGCTGAAACGCATGGCATTAAAGTCATTGAGGATTGTGCACAAGCACATGGTGCAACGTACCAAGGCCGTCCAGTTGGCAGTATAGGTCATATCGGCGCGTGGTCTTTTTGCCAGGACAAAATCATGACGACTGGCGGGGAGGGCGGGATGGTGACGACAAACGATCCTGATCTCTGGTCAACCATGTGGGCCTACAAAGACCATGGAAAAAACTGGACTGCCGTCTACGAGCGGCAGCACCCCCCGGGTTTTCGATGGCTCCATGATAGCTTTGGCACCAACTGGAGGATGCTTGAGGTGCAAGCCGTTCTCGGTAGGTTGCAACTCAAGAAGATGGCGCAATGGCATAAAGTTCGTTCTGAAAATGCCAGTAAAATCTGGAGCTGCGCTAAGGCGCTGAAAGGGCTGCGGGTGCCCAATTTACCGGATGATGTCAGTCATGCGGCGTATAAATGTTATGTATTCGTGCAACCCGAAATGCTCCGGCAGGGCTGGGACCGAGACAAAATTATCGCCAGCTTGGCGGAGAGAGGCGTTCCAAGTTTTTCAGGTTCCTGTTCCGAGGTTTACTTGGAAAAGGCATTTGATGGTACGTCTTTCAAACCTAAGGATCGCTTGCCGATAGCGAAGGAGCTGGGTGAAACCAGTTTGATGTTTTTGGTGCACCCTACATTGAGTGCGGCTGAGATAGATAAGACATGCGATGCCTTGATTGCTGTAATGCACGAGGCGGCTGAAAACTAAGTTGTCGCTGTAGTTGTCAAGGCTGTTGAGTCGCTCTGCCAGACCCAGAGTGCACTCACACAGCCCTTTTTATTTTTCGCCTCACCGTAGTAATGAGGCAGCTGGTAGGGTGCTGCCCGCGCTAGCCGGTAGTAAAGGCAGTTATCAGCTTCCTGAAGGGGATAGAATCGAAATGGATAAAGTACGTAGCTTCTTATTGAATCTGCCGCGCAGAAAAAAAAGAATATTCCAATTATTGGCGGACGTCGTACTGATCTGGGTAGCGCTGTGGATGGCGTTTGTAGTACGTCTGGGTTTAGACGAAATTAGCAATCCTTTCTTAGTGCACACTTGGTTGTTTTTAAGCGCGCCTGCAGTCGCGATACCTCTATTTATTCGGTTTGGTATGTACCGCGCCGTCATGCGATATTTTGGCAATGATGCTCTGATCGCAATCATTAAAGCGGTGACTCTGTCTTCGTTAATTCTTGGGCTCATAGTTTATTGGTACAGCAATCATCAGAACGTAGTGCCTAGGTCGATCGTGTTCAATTACTGGTGGTTGAGCATGGTCATGGTGGGTGGACTGCGTTTAGCGATGCGCCAATACTTTTTAGGCGACTGGTTTGCAGCTTCACAGCATGTGCCCTTCACCAACCGGGATGATGGTATTCCCAAGGTGGCGATTTACGGCGCTGGTGCGGCAGGTAATCAGCTCGTGGCTGCCTTGCGTATGGGGCGGTTGATGCGGCCGGTGGCGTTTATCGATGATGATTCCAGCATCGCCAATAGCGTGATTGCAGGGTTGCAAGTCTACAAGCCTAAAAATATCCAAACAATGGTTGATGTTACCGGCGCTCAGGAAATTCTGCTTGCGATTCCTTCCTCGACGCGTGCACGTCGGCGTGAGGTACTCGATTATCTGGAAGGTTTCCCCCTTCATGTGCGTAGCGTGCCAGGCTTCATGGACCTGGCCAGCGGTAGAGTGAAGGTTGATGATATCCAAGAGGTTGATGTGGCAGACCTTTTGGGCAGGGATGCCGTTCCGGCACAAGGCGAACTGCTCGAGCACTGTATCAAGGGTATGGTCGTGCTTGTCACCGGGGCGGGGGGCTCGATCGGTTCGGAACTGTGCCGTCAAATACTTCAATTACGCCCTACAGCGTTACTCCTTTTTGAACATGGCGAGTTCAATTTATATAGTATTTTTTCTGAATTAGAACATCGGATACAACGCGAATCGCTACCCATTAAGCTGTTGCCGATACTGGGGTCAGTCCGTAATCAGGAAAAGATATTTGACGTGCTGAAAGCATGGAAAGTAGATACCGTTTATCACGCGGCTGCGTATAAGCATGTGCCCATGGTTGAGCATAACATTGCTGAGGGCGTGTTAAATAACATCAACGGAACCCTTTATACCGCCCAAGCCGCTCTTCGCGCAGGTGTTTCTAACTTTGTCTTGATTTCGACAGATAAAGCCGTCCGGCCGACGAATGTCATGGGGAGTACCAAGCGCCTTGCAGAGATGGTGCTTCAGGCGTTGAGTCGGGAAAAAGCGCCCGTGCTATATGAGGCACAAGACGCGGTGCCGACTATCAATAAGACCCGCTTTACGATGGTCAGGTTTGGAAATGTCCTCGGTTCGTCCGGCTCGGTAATTCCACTGTTTCATCGGCAAATCAAGTCAGGCGGTCCTGTAACGGTTACCCATCCCAAAATCACGCGCTACTTCATGACAATTCCAGAAGCGGCTCAGCTGGTAATTCAAGCCGGGTCGATGGGGTTGGGGGGGGACGTGTTTGTTTTGGATATGGGGGCGCCGGTAAAGATAATTGAATTAGCCAAAAAAATGATTCATCTGTCTGGGATGAGTGTGCGCTCCGACGCTAACCCCCATGGTGATATTGCAATCGAATTCACTGGGCTGAGGCCCGGTGAGAAGCTGTACGAGGAGTTGCTGATTGGTGAAAATGTCATTGCCACAGATCACCCAATGATCATGAGTGCTAATGAGGACTATATTCCCTGGGAACAATTAAAGCTCAAGTTGAAAGAGCTTAACTCTGCTGTGGCGAAGGATGATTACAGCAGTGTGAGGCAACTGCTCAGGGAAACAGTCAGTGGGTACTCGCCAGATGGAGAAATAGTGGATTGGATTTATCAACAGCGACGATTGGATTCTTGACTTCTAAATAAGGTAGTGTCTATGCATGTTTCGCGTTTTTTACCACGGAAAGGAGGTGTTTATGCGTGCCTCATTTTGCTGTGTTTGTTTTTCTTTGTGTGTGGTTTTTTTTATAAGAAAAGTGTAGAAGCAGACCACGTCGAAGCGCCTATTGTCAGTCTCGTTGATCTGACGGACTTTAATATCGCCACCTCGGTAGATAAGATAACGATTGACCTGGGTAAGGTGTACTTTGCAAAAGTGGCCTTCAATGTCGATGCAGCTAATAGTGGGTCTAAAATCCGACTGAAACTCAGAGAAAGCTCCGAGCCAGAGCCCCTTCCCAGTATTGGTGCTGAGCGGATTGGGGTGCGATTTTATGATACTGAAATCGCCCTTAAAAAAGGCTCGCAGCCTGTAGCTCTTCCTCCAGAAGATGCGCGATTGATGCCTAGCGATATTGGTTCTGTCATGCCCTTCAGGTATATCGATATCTATGGTTGGAAGGGGGATTTTTCCAAGCAGTCCATATCGATCCAGTATGCGCGTTCTTCCGCTTTTCAGCAGCAGGGGAAAATTTCGTTTACGGGTGATTCTTCTGCGCTTGAACTCGATCGAATTATGCGCTTAATGGACCATACGATGATGGCCACTAGTTTTGCAGGTATTTTCGTCGATGGAGACAGGGAGCGCCTGCCGTATGAGGCCGATGCATATATCAACATGCTGGGTTGGTTCGCGCAGGTGGGCGAAGTTAGTGTTCCAAGGCGGACATTTGAGTTTCTGGTGAAAAACCCCACTTGGCCGACTGAGTGGCAGTCTCACATGATCTTGATGGCATGGGCTGACTTCATGCAAACCGGAGATAAGGAGTTTCTTCGTACGCACTATGCTTGGTTGAAACTGTTGACCCTCAAGGACGCCATCTCGGAAACGGGCATGGTGGATATCAGCAAGATAAAACCTGAGCTGAAGAAAGCACTCAAGGTGACGTACCCAATGGGTGACCTGGTTGACTGGCCCCCCAGCCAGCGCGACGGTCATGAGATGGTCGCGAATAACACGGTAACTAATGCCTTTGTCTATGAGTCTATGCTTCGGATGGCCGACATCGCACACGCGTTGGATGAGGAGTCTGATCGTCAGTTTTTCACTGAGCAAGCTGAAAAGCTGAAGGCAGCAATTCGTGGGAAGGTTACCTTGAGCAATGGATTGTTTTCTGACGGTATAGGCTCAAGTCATACGTCCGCACACAGTCTGTTTGTACCGTTGGATTTCGGGCTTGTAAATGAAGATGAGCGTCAATTATTTGTAACCGAGATAAAAAAGAAAATCACCGCCTACGGAGGGGGATTTCCGAGTTCTGTGTTTGCGGCCCAGTATTTGTTGGAAGCTCTCTTCAAGATGGGCGAGGATGATCTCGCATTGAGCTTGATTTTAAATGAGAGTGACCGTGGTTGGCTTAACATGCTCAATAAATACGATGCCACCATCACCCATGAGGCGTGGGACGTAAAATTCAAAGACAATGAAGATTGGACCCACGCGTGGGGAGCGGCACCCGCCAATATAATACCTAGGTACTTACTGGGGGTGAGGCCGACTAAGGCGGGCTGGCAGAATTGGGAACTGGCTCCCTCCCGTGCGCTCCGCTTTTCGGCAGTCGCCACCCTTCCCACGCCGAAGGGGAACATTTTCTTGAATTTTGACTATCCTAAGCGCCTTATCAACGTGACTGTCCCAGTCGGCTCATCGGCGAAGTTTATTCACAATGGGCAATCAACAGAGCTAGGCTCGGGGCAGCATCAACTGGACTGGAAATAATTATAGTGCGTTGACGCTGCTGATATATAAATCTTAAGGTCCGATGCTAGATATCTAGCATCGGATTTTTTATGTGTGTCCAGCATCATGTGCTCAACCTCATTGATCTTTCCAGCTTCTGCGACTTGAATACGTTTGCCCAAATACTTCCATTGGAGCGTAGGGCGCGCGCCGGATCTACTCATTCATGCGCGCCATTTGTCGGCGCGGCATGCTTGCGGACTCAGTACTCTGGCTAGTCTTGGCATGGATTCGTTTTGTGATGTGCGTACTGAGTGACCGTCAGACGACCCCTCCCATGATTCACCTGTCGACACTGATGAACGTAGGCTCGTATTTTATTCTGGATGCGTAATCATGCCCGTAGCTGCAATGCCAAGGGCAGTGGAGGCCTCAATAAACCTATTCCCAAAGCTGCGCAAGGATGCTCGGCCCGTGAACTGCATCAATTCCTTTCAGTGAGCCGTTCTAACCGTTCTGGGGCCAGAGATTTCGCTGAGCGGTCAAGCCTTCAACGTGCATCTCTCGCCACAGAGCACGTGCTAGAATGTCTCGGTGGTTTCTTGTGAAAGAATAGTGTTCTTCTTTGACCGGTATGTGGCATCTAGTGGCTTTGCGGATTTTAGACAGGGATAACTGTAATGAAGAGGGAACGCGAGGCGTTGCGAGATCTAAAAAGGCACTGAAACCGTTACATGTATATTTTTTCAATGACAATGGGGTAATTGTAATGCCCCTATTCATACGTCTCACAATATCGGTAAAACAATGAGTCCAGATGACTACATCCTAAAAGCAATATCAATTATGATTAGCCTCATGATACTGCCTTTTGCATATTTGCTTAAGATAAAATGCAAATCCTGGGTGGCGCCGTCGGTAGTATTTACGTTGTTTTGGTTTTTGTTGACGTTTTTACCCTTGGTCGTGATGTTCAGTGTTCCTTCGAACCCGTTCGCAATGGTTTATATATTTGCGTGCTTGTTGGCATTTTCAATGCCGTCCCTATTGACGACATGGACGCCAAAAAATACAAAGAACGAACAGAAATCAACAGTGTCTGCGGATATATATAACAGTTCATTTTTAACGATTTCTTTCTATTCAATGCAGATTGTTGTGGTGCTTTGTATTTTCATAAATTTATCCATCCAGGGATATTCTCCTTACGATTTTCTAACCGATTTGACTGGAACAGCTTATAGATATTTGAATGATCGCTACAGTGGCAATATTGAGGCGAATTTCTTTTCGCGTACAGGAACCTTGCTTAATTATACCGCCAACTGTATTGGCGGTTTGATCATAGCAAGAAAAACAAACCCGAAAAAACTGCTCGTTTTTTTATTCAGTTTCGTTCCGGCCTGCCTTTACATGGTGGTCTATGCAGATAAAGGGACCTTGTTCCAATGTGCTGCATTTTTTTACTCTGGCGTGCTGGTAGCGCGGATAAGTTCTGGCGATTTCTCCCTCACCAACAAAAAAACAAATCGTGTGATTTTTTTCTCTTTAATCTGCTTGCTGCCCATACTCATCCTATCTTTTTTGGCAAGGGGCATTGGTGGAGGAACCACCGAGGAAACCATAGATAAGCTACTGTACTACTTTTCGTCTTATGCTTTTGGGCATTTTTATGCTTTTTCGGATTGGTTTTCCAGCGTTTACTCTGGCTACTCAATTGCTCACTTCGTTGATAGCGGCGAAAATACTTATGGGTTGTACACATTCATGGCACTCTTTAAAGCGCTAGGCAGTACCGCCTTTATTCCAGAGGGCTACTACGATGAGTATTACAACTTCAACAATATTATTCAGTCTAATATATACACAATGTTCCGTGGTACTATTACTGACTTCTCTGCTTTCGGTGCGTTGACGTACTTTCTATTGTCAGGTTTGTTTTTCAATGCTGGGTATATCAGCATGCTGAAGAACGCCAGGCCGATATTTTCACCCGCTATTTACATGTGTTTCATCGCCTACACTTACTCATCATTCCTAATAAGTATCATGACATGGAACAGTATTTTTGCTGTTTTTATATTGGTATCCCTGCTCCTTTGGATAAACCGAGTTGCGTATGGAAAACGCCTGGTTTTGCGCTCCACTCAAACCCACTAAATTCTGCCATGTCGGGTTGATCGAACATTAAGTTCGTCGCCCGGCGGGTGGGTTGATAGTTTCCGATTGAGTACCGGGAGCCAGCGATGTTGGGCCTCTACACGAGTCAGGGGTGCCAGGCCCCCAATCCAGCGTACTCGAAACGAATACTCACGCCCGCAGGTGGGTGAGTGTTTTCCGGTACATGTCCGGAGACCCATTCCATGGTAGCAACACTAAGCGACGAGGCGACTTACCAATTTAACCGGCTATAGAAAAGCTAGCTTTCCCTAAGGGTTGGCTAGCTAGACGTTACCTATTTTGCTTGGTCACCATTCTTACGATGTAACTCATACGGTCTAGAATGGTTGCTGGCTTTGTTAAAATGTCACGCAAGACCTTAAAACCCATGATGATTATGAATTTTGCTAAGTGAAGCCTTACTGCCATTGTCATCTTAGGGAAGTACTTTTCTGTTTCGGGGGCGCGTTTGACATCAATAACCAAATGAACGCGCTCTACATCGCTTTCGTTCTGTGCGGCGTGGAGTCCTGACGTATCAAGCGCCCAAACTTCATTCAGTTTAAGTTGGTAACGAATGTGCTCAATTTCCAAAAAAGCAAGAGGGTTTGTTTTCAGTGGTATATGGAGTCGAGATATTCCAAACAGTAGATTTCCCGACTGGTCTCGATGAGCATGCTGTTCTGAACGCGGTGCCATGTTGTAATAATTCACCATGGCGACGTTTTTCATGCCGATTTTTTCGAGGTGTGATCTCAAGTAGGGTAATTCTGATAAACGATTGGCTCCACGCAAATCGAAGACTCTGACACCCGTCCAGGCGTCGGATCCTGAGTACGCAGGCGTAAGCTCCTTAGCACACACGCGCTCAAATTCCTCGAAGAAGGCTGCGGAGTCAGCCGTCTCGTCGATTTTGAACATGCATTTGTACGCTCCCATTTTCCCCTCCCCATCTTCCTAAATTCCTACAGTATGCGCTAATTTTTCAAATGCGGAAATCTCTAGGCACACTTTTTATAGGGGGGCTCAATTAGCAGGTGCAGTTATAGCTAACTAAATTACTCGGGCTTCAACGATATGTATGTGTTTATCGAGTCAATGATGGTGGTAAGCAGGTAAAGAAGTAAATGGGTGAAATGAGGCCAAATATGTTTGCGTGGGTGCGCATGCTCGGATCGGTAGTACTTACACAATGTAACGTTCTCCGTTTTGACGATTTGAATAGATCGTCTAAGTTTCGAGTGCGGCTTCGGAAAGCTGCCTTCGCTTAGTTAATTCATGGAGTGTCACAATGCAAAATATCTATCTAACCTCTCTTATGTTCGCGTTCCTTACTTCCCTGTCCTTCACCACCACCGCGGCACCGTCCATCAAACAGGAAGCCACAACTCCTATTACCGCCCAGGTAGCCAAGGCAGAGCAATCCGCCAAGGTCAATCTCAACGCCGCAGACGCCGAGACATTGCGCCGTGATTTATTCGGCATTGGTGCCTCGAAAGCCAAGGCGATTATCGCCTACCGCGAAAGCAATGGTCCGTTCACGGCGGTGGATGAGTTGTTGGAAGTGAAAGGGATTGGCAAGGCGCTGCTGGAGAAGAACCGCGATCGGCTTGTCATCAACTAAGCCAATAAGGGGAGGCCGGTCATTGACCGGCTTTTTCATCCTCCGCAACCTGGTTTTTCAAGCTGTCGCGCACCACGTCCAGGATGCGCATCGCCAGTGCCTTGTCCTCGACACTCCGGGCTAGCACCAAAGCGCCTACCAGTGTCGACATCATCACCAAGCCTTGCGCGTCACACTGTCCATTCCCCAAGGCTGTTTCAATCTGCTTGAGTCGAGCGCCGAGTACTGCATCTGTTGTTGCACTGTGCTGGCCTCTCAGGCCTAGCTCAGAGGACATGGTCGGCAATGGGCAGCCTTCTGCCGGCGAGGTCAGGTGCCACTCCGACAGGTAGCTGTCAATGAAGGCTTCCAGCGGCCGCTCCTGGCTGAACAGCATCTCGCAATGGGCGTCCAACTCTGCTGCTGCAGCCTGAAGGGCCTTTTCCACCAGTTCGTCCTTGGACCTGAAGTGCGCGTAAAACCCGCCATGCGTCAGGTTCAGCGCTTTCATCAGCGGCTGCAGGCCGGTCGCGCCGATGCCGTCGCGGCGAAAGCGTACCGAGGCTTCCTTGATGATGCGTTGGTGCGTCTGGTCTTTGTGGTCGGATGAATAACGCATAGGGGCGGCCTCGGGGACAGGTTGGCATTCTAACCAACTTGATTTGATTTACACGCATGTGCTGTTCGGTAGCCGTTGGCACGAAAAGTGGTTACCTCTACGTGGAGGATTGTTCAACAATCGTGAGGTAGCCATGACACTCAGTTTGTCTTTAGCCGACCAGATTGCCCTGGAGCTGCGTGCTGACATCATCGGCGGGCGACTGCTACCAGGAATGCCCTTGATCGAAATGGAACTGGTGAAGGCCTATAACGCATCGCGTAACACTATTCGTGAAGCGTTGCACCGATTGGGGCAGGAAGGCTTGACCCGTTATGTGCGCAATCGAGGGGTAATGGTCCGGCGGTTGGCGCGGGAGGAAGTGCGTGACTTGTTTGTCGTCCGTCGCACCCTGGAGTTGCAGGCCATCGCCCAGAGCGGCCCTCTGACAGAAGATCAATCCCGACGCATGCAGAACGCCATCGACGCCACCACCCTGGCCCGTGAGCGAGAAGACTGGCGTGCGGTCGCTACCCACAGCCTGGTGTTTCACCAGCATATTGTCGGGTTGATGCACAGCCCACTGTTCGATGAGTTTTTTGCCCAGGTGATCGCCCAATTGCGCCTGGTGTTTTGCGCCGCGCCCGATGAGCAGCGCTTCCAGTCGCCGTGGCTAGAGCGTGATCGTGAAATTTACACCTTACTGGCCCAGCAGGATAAAACGGCGGCAGGGGAGGCGATGAGCCTGTACCTGGATGATTCGGAACATCTGTCCCTGGCCTTGTTTAACCACCCTTGATCGAGGATCTGCACCATGTACAAAGACTACCCGGCCGCTTATCAGGTCAGCAATGGTTCGGCGTTGCAGGTCGACACGCCGTTTTACGAGCGTATTCGTGATCGAAAACAGCAACGCACGTTGATTGAGCAGTTTGAAGTGCCGATTCGTACGGGCAGGGCGTGGAAGGTGCCGGCCGGGCATGTGTTCCGTGTGACCACGCCGGTGGGCCCGCAGGTGGGTGACTTCAACGTGTGGAACGCCAATGACCCACGCGAGCGCTTGTGGGCGGCGCGTACGCGTCAGCTGCAAGGTGCCCATGTCAGCACCCATGACCGCTTGTGGTCGAACCTGCCATTCCTGCGGCCTTTGGTGACGATCACCGATGACAGCCTGGCCAGTTACGGCATTGATGAGCACGGCGGGCGTCTGCATGATTTGCTGGGCACGCGCTGTGATCCGTATGTGAATCGCATGCTCACTGGCGAGGATTTCCATCACCATTGTCACTCGAACCTGACCCGCGCGGTTTTACCCCACGGTCTGACGGAATTCGACGTGCATGACGTGCTGAATATTTTCCAGTGCACGGGCCTGAATCATGACGACATGTATTTCATGAAAGCCTGCCCGGCGCAGAAGGGCGATTACCTGGAATTTTTTGCCGAGATTGATTTGCTGTGCGCGTTGTCGACATGTCCCGGTGGGGATTTATCGCTGCCGATGTGGGGGCCTGAGGCGCAGGATCCGCTGACGGTGTGCCGCCCGCTTGGGGTTGAGATCTATAAATTGGAAGATGAGTTGCTGAACGGCTGGAGCCAGCCGGAACGTGCTGCCTACAAGGGGCAGCACGGTTTGCATATTGCCAAGGCGGCTTGGGAGTAACCCAAGTTCAGCGATCCTGCGCGTCCTTGGCATCCGCCTGGGCGTTGCGCTCGGCCACGCGCTTGCGTTGTTCGTCAGTGAGTTCCACTTTGTTGGCGCTGTCACGCAGCATCATCAGTCCACCGACGATCGACCCGATGGCGACCACTAAAATCAACCATGCATACCACGGCATAAGGCTCTCCTTGAGGCAGATTGCCGTGGGAGAGTTTTCCCACGGTAATAACTGCTTTGAGTGACGGGCTTTCTTACTAGTTCAGTGTAGGCCCGTTCTGCCTCTAAGTAGATCAGAGCCCGGTCAACATCGCATCCGCCGGCGCATCGGCACGGTCTTGCGCAGTCATCTGGAAGTAGGCGAACCCAACCACCATGAAGCCCAGGAAGATCAGCCCGATCAGCGCATTGAACCAGGCCATCGCTACCAGGCACACCACCGCCAGCACCAGCGCAATGCCCGGCACGATTGGGTAACCCGGTGCGCGGAAGGTGCGTTCCAGCAGGGGTTCGGTCTTACGCAGTTTGAACAGGCTAAGCATGCTCATGATGTACATCACGATGGCACCGAATACCGCCATGGTGATCATCGCCGCAGTCAGTGTCATGCCGCCCAGGTTGATCAGGCCGTCGCTGTAGATCGCCGCAATACCGACCACACCGCCGGCGATGATCGCCCGATGCGGTGTCTGAAAGCGCGACAGTTTGGCGAGGAAAGACGGCAGGTATCCGGCGCGGGCCAGGGCGAAGAACTGGCGCGAGTAGCCGAGGATGATGCCGTGGAAACTGGCGACCAGGCCAAACAGGCCGATCCATACCAGCATGTGCAACCAGCCGGAGCTGTCACCGACCACGGTTTTCATGGCTTGTGGCAAGGGGTCGTTGATGTTGGACAGGGTGCGCCAATCGCCCACGCCGCCCGCGAAGAACATCACACCCATGGCCAGGATCACCAGGGTCAGGATGCCGCTGATGTAGGCTTTTGGAATGGTGCGCTTCGGATCTTTCGCTTCTTCGGCGGCCATGGCTGCACCTTCGATGGCGAGGAAGAACCAGATGGCGAAAGGAATCGCGGCAAACATGCCGGCAATCGCTGGTGCGCCAAAGGTGTCGGAGCCGGCCCAGCCGTTGAGGGCGAAGTTGCTGAAACTGAAGGCGGGTGCAACCACGCCCATGAACACCAGCAACTCAGCGACGGCGAGCACGCATACCACCAGCTCGAAGGTGGCGGCGAGTTTCACGCCGAGGATATTCAGGCCCATGAACACTATATAGGCGCCCACGGCCGCATGTTTCGGGTCCAGTGCCGGGAACTGCACATTCAGATAAGCGCCGATGGCCAAGGCGATGGCGGGTGGCGCGAAGACGAATTCGATCAGTGTCGCGAGGCCGGCGATCAAACCGCCTTTTTCTCCGAAGGCGCGACGGCTGTAGGCAAACGGTCCGCCGGCGTGAGGAATGGCGGTGGTCAGCTCGGTGAAGCTGAAGATGAAGCAGGTGTACATCGCGGCCACCATCAGGGAGGTCACCAGGAAGCCCAGCGTCCCTGCGACGCCCCAGCCATAGCTCCAGCCGAAGTATTCACCGGAAATGACCAGGCCGACAGCGATACCCCATAAGTGCAGGGTGCCCAAGGTGGGTTTGAGTTGTGTGTTCATTGTGTCGCTCCCTGAATCATTTCAAATGATAAAAGGGCGTTAGCAGCGACCATGCCAATGCACAATTCGACGTCGTAAGTTTATTGAACTGTCGGTTTTAGAACGGTTGGCCTACCAAGACTTCCATGGCGCGCACTAAGTTGGGGCGTTATCATTTGAATTCCAACGATTCGGGTTCACTGTCCTGTGCATGCCCGTGTCAGAGTTCGGTAATTGGGGCCGACGCAGCGTTGAGCGCTAGGTTCGATCAATGACCGCGAGAGGCCCCAGTGTTTTTAGTTGGCAGTGGAAAGAGGAGGTTGCAGTGCGCGCGCGAAACGTTCTTTGACGGCTTCGCCATACAGTCGCGCGCCGACCTCATTTAAATGATCGCTGTCGGAGTAGAGCGGTGTATGCCCAAAAAAAGGAGCGTTGTTGAACAGCTCGATGTGGCTGTAGTCGAGTATTTTTACGTTGGGGTAGTGCTTGGCTATCTCTGAAATTTTCAAGTTGTATTCATCCGCGTCCGGGTTTTTTCCCAGGGGTGGATGTAAGCCCAGTGCCTCGAACTTAATAGCGCGTTGTAAGTTCAGGGTCAGGCTCGGGACTTGTGCCAGTATAAATACGCGCTGATTTCTTTCTCGTGCAGTGACGAGGAATTTGTTGAGGGCTATCACGAATTCTGGACTTTTGAGTTGATAGTCCCATCGTCCAGCAAGCACGATGTCCTGTGACCCGAGAAGCGCTTTGTCAGCTTCCTCTGTCTGCGTTATACACGATTTTCTTACGGGCTCTGGAATGCGTTCTACATCAAAGTTGTCAATGTTGATGCAGCTACTCGCTGTGATGACGCGTATGCGAACCTTCATGAATTGACCGATAACGTCGGCGAATATATTCAGTTGAGCTGCGTGACTGTCTCCGATCATTAGAATTTCTTTGTTACTCTCCCTGTCGCCTCTTATGCAATCACCCATCATCTGCGAATGGCAGATGGTCTGCTGGTCGGCATAACGTGTTAGCTCAGTGGGAAGAGGCGTTGTCAGGTGATGGTTTATTTTGGGTGGAATTACAAGGCTGCCGAGTATGAAGGTGATGACCACCGCCGCCATTGTCAGAGGGGAGAGACGAGCCTTCGGACGGCGCATCGGACCTTCTACCCACGTGTAAGACGCGTAAGACACCAACACAATCAATCCAATAGCTATAAGTGTCGAGCCCATCGGAAGATTATAATCACCGTAATAGTATTTGAAACCTGCCAATATTGGCCAGTGCCAAAGATAGAGCGAGTATGAAATGTTACCTGTGAATACGAGGGGAGGGTAAAATAGCCAGCTTTTAGGGTTCTTATGTTGACTCCAGATTATCAGTGCTGCACCGATGCACGGCGGAAGCGCTAATATTCCAGGGAAGGGTAAAGAGTCATTAATAAAGAATAAGCTGAGCGTTATCAGTATCAAACCGGCGCGGTAGGCCACTTTTTTGTGGGTGACGGTTTTAGGGGCTTGGCTTAAAGCAACCATACTTCCTATCAAGAATTCTGGAACGCGCGCCAGTAATGAGTAGTATATTTCATTGCTGTGTTTATACAATGTCTCGTAGCTCGCATAGAGTGTGAGAATGGACAGGGTAGCGAGTATAGCGGACGTACGATATTTTTTTGGGATTAAGAGGAGCAGCGGTGAAATGAAAAGATAATACTGCATTTCTACTGCGAGTGACCACGTGTGTAAAAGCGGTAGCTCATAGCCCTGAGGGCCAAAGTAATCATAATACGTGGCAAAGTAGTTGTTGCTGTAAAAGAACAGAGCTCTTTTAAAGCTGGGGAAGAAAGCGTTGAAGTCATTGGTGGTTAGGAGCAAACTGGCCAATAGGCTGGTGGCAAACAGCAAGGCAAAATAAGCGGGTGCGATTCTTCTTAGCCTAGACGTGCAGAAGTCTATGAAGCTAAACGTTCCGGCATCCTTCTTAATGAATATCAGATTTGAAATGACGAAGCCTGAGATGACGAAAAAAATATCAACACCTAGAAAACCTCCCGGCAGCCAGGTTTTATCGATGTGAAATATAATGACTGCAATGACCGCGAGCGCTCGCATACTTTGAATATCATTTCGTAGGGTCTTGTTGCTATTGGTCATGTTTTCCGCTTTTTTTCTAAGTGCAACGGTTGCATTCATTGTGCGCTTATGGGTTTCTAGGGGTATGAAAGGTAAAGGTTTTCACCTTAAGGGGCTAACGCGAGGTCGCCGGATTTTATCGTCAAGCTATATAATTGAAGTTGCGTCAAAAGTATAGCGTCACTGATGAGCATTTGACGCTGTGCAGCAGTCTCCCCCCTGTAAACCCCGCATAAACCCACTCTTTACGCCGTCTTTACGCCCTGCCTACCCCCTCGCTCTCGTTCCTTTACGCCACTCCTGCCGACAATTGCCCCACACGCGGCACTCGCCGCTAAACGGAGAGACTTCCATGAGCGTTCTGGACGGGGTGTCACTGCTATTGGCCGTGGCGCTGTTCATTTATCTGCTGGTTGCGCTGTTACGCGCGGATCGGAACTAGGAGCGGGCCATGCACAGTTATGACTATTGGCTGATCATTGCCTTCTTTGCGGTGGTGCTGGTGCCGGCCCCGTTCTTGGGGCGGTTCTATTACAAGGTGATGGAAGGGCAGCGCACCTGGCTCACGCCGGTCTTCGGCCCTGTCGAACGCGCCTGTTATCGCCTGTCGGGCGTGGATGAGCATCAGGAACAAAGCTGGCAGAAGTACATGCTGGCCTTGCTCGCCTTCAACCTGGCGGGCTTTGTGCTGTTGTTCGCGATCCTGTTGTTCCAGGACTATCTCCCACTGAACCCGCAGAAATTGCCGGGGCAGGAATGGACCCTGGCCTTCAACACAGCGGTCAGTTTCATGACCAACACCAACTGGCAGTCCTACAGCGGTGAGGCGTCCCTGAGTTACCTCAGCCAGATGGCCGGCCTGACCGTGCAGAACTTCGTCAGCGCGGCGACCGGTCTGGCCGTTCTGGTCGCGTTGTGCCGGGGGATCGGTCGCAAATCGACCAAGACCCTGGGTAACTTCTGGGTCGATATGACCCGCGCCACCCTCTACGGCCTGCTGCCGTTGTGCCTGGTGCTGGCGTTGTTCCTGGTGTGGCAGGGCGTGCCGCAGACCTTTGCGCACTACGTGGATGCCGTGACGATGCAAGGCGTGGATCAAGTGATCCCCCTGGGGCCGGCGGCCAGCCAGATTGCGATCAAGCAATTGGGCACCAACGGCGGCGGTTTCTTCGGTGTCAACTCGGCGCACCCGTTTGAAGACCCGACTGCCTGGGCCAACCTGTTCGAGTTGGCGGCGATCATCCTGATCCCGGTGGCGCTGGTGTTCACCTTCGGCCACTACGTGAAGGACCTGCGTCAGAGCCGCGCGATTCTCGGCTGCATGCTGGCGTTGTTCCTGATCGGCGGCGCGACCTCGCTGTGGGCCGAATACCAGCCCAACCCGACCTTGAGCAACCCGGCCGTGGAGCAGACCGCACCCCTGGAAGGTAAAGAAGCCCGCTTCGGCACCACCGGCACGGTGCTGTGGGCTGCGACTACCACCGCCGCCTCGAACGGCTCGGTCAACGGCATGATGGACAGCCTCAACCCCCTCAGTGGCATGGTTGCGCTGGTCAACATGATGGTCGGCGAAGTGATCTTCGGCGGCGTCGGTGCCGGCATGTACGGCATGTTGCTCAACGTGTTGATCGCGGTGTTCCTCGCCGGCCTGATGATCGGTCGCACCCCGGAATACCTGGGCAAGAAGCTGCAGGCCAAGGAAGTGCAATTGCTGGTGGTGACCTTGCTGGTGATGCCAGTCGGTACGTTGGTGCTGGGCGCGATTGCTGCGAGCCTGCCCGGCCCGGCGGGTGCGGTCAGTAACCCTGGCCCCCATGGGTTCAGCCAGTTGCTCTACGCCTACACCTCGGCCAGTGCCAACAACGGCTCGGCGTTCGGCGGTTTCAGCGCCAACACCCCGTTCCACAACCTGATGCTGGGCCTGGGCATGTTGATCGGTCGCTTCGGTTACATCCTTCCGGTGCTGGCCCTGGCCGGCAGCCTGGCGATGAAGAAGACCGCACCGATCGGCCAGAACAGCTTCCCGACCCATGGCCCGCTGTTCGTGACCCTGTTGACCGTGACCATTTTGCTGGTGGGCGGCCTGACTTTCCTGCCAACGCTGGCGTTAGGTCCCATTGCTGAACACTTGAGCATGGGCTTCTAGTAAAGGGATATGAAAATGAATATGCCTGCAAAAAACGCGGCTCCGGCACAAACCCAGGAACCCGCCAAAACCGCCATCTCCGCCCTGTGGCGCCCGGCGCTGGTCCAGGCGTTCGTCAAGCTCGACCCACGCCAGTTGCAACGCTCGCCGGTGATGCTGGTGGTCGAGTTGACCGCCATCCTCACCACTGTGTTGTGCTTCGTGCCCGAAACCAGCGTGCCGACCTATGTCGCCGTGCAAATCGCCGTCTGGCTGTGGTTCACCGTCCTGTTCGCCAACTTCGCCGAAGCCTTGGCCGAAGGGCGTGGCAAGGCGCGTGCCGACAGCCTCAAGGCCGGCAGTGAAGGCTTGAGCGCCCGTCGCAAGGAGGCGGATGGCAGCTTCAAGGTCGTGCCGGCCACCAGCCTGCGCAAAGGTGATGTGGTGCGCGTTGCCGCCGGGGAAATGATCCCCGGTGACGGCGAAGTCATCGAAGGTATCGCGGCGGTCAACGAAGCCGCGATCACCGGTGAGTCCGCACCCGTCATCCGTGAATCCGGCGGCGACCGTTCGGCCGTCACCGGCAACACCCGACTGGTATCGGACTGGCTGCTGATCCGCATCACCGCGAACCCGGGCGAGTCGACACTCGACCGCATGATCGCCCTGGTGGAAGGCGCCAAACGCCAGAAAACCCCCAACGAAGTCGCGCTGGATATCCTGCTGATCGGCTTGACCCTGATCTTCCTGTTGGTGGTGGTGACCCTGCAGCCGTTCGCCCACTTCGCCAGTGGCAGCTTGCCCCTGGTGTTCCTGGTCGCACTGCTGGTGACGCTGATTCCTACTACCATTGGCGGTTTGCTCTCGGCCATCGGTATCGCAGGCATGGACCGCCTGGTGCGTCTCAACGTGATCGCCAAGTCCGGCCGTGCCGTGGAAGCGGCGGGGGACGTGCATGTGTTGCTACTGGACAAGACCGGCACCATCACCTTTGGTAACCGTCGGTGTGCGGCGGTGGTCGCGGCGCCTGGCGTCAGCGGCAAGGAAGTTGCCGAAGGGGCGCTGTTTGCCTCGCTGGCGGATGACACGGCGGAAGGTAAATCCATCGTCGAATACCTGCGCGCCTTGCACCCTCAAGCCGAGCCGTCCGCAGATGAGTTGACCGCCGTGCCGTTCAGTGCCGAAACCCGGCTGTCCGGCGTTGATTATCAGGGCCGCGTATTCCGTAAAGGCGCGGTGGACTCGTTGCTGGCGTTCATCGGTCAACAACGTCGCGATCTTGCACCTCCTCTGTCGCGGGAAATCGACAAGATTGCCCAAAGCGGTGGCACCCCGTTGCTGGTGTGTGCCGATGGCAAGTTGCTCGGTGCGATCCACCTGAAGGACGTGGTCAAGCCCGGCATCCGCGAGCGTTTCGCCGAGCTGCGCAAACTGGGCATCCGCACTGTGATGGTCACTGGCGACAACCCGCTGACCGCCGCCGCGATTGCTGCCGAAGCGGGCGTGGACGACGTGCTGGCTGAAGCCACGCCAGAGAAAAAACTCGCCCGCATTCGTCATGAGCAGAACGACGGCCGCCTGGTGGCGATGTGCGGCGACGGCGCCAACGACGCCCCGGCGCTGGCCCAGGCTGACGTCGGCATGGCGATGAACGATGGCACCCAGGCTGCTCGCGAAGCCGCCAACATGGTCGACCTCGACAGCGACCCGACCAAGCTGCTGGACGTGGTGCAGATCGGCAAGGAATTGCTGGTGACGCGCGGCGCGCTGACCACCTTTTCCATTGCCAACGACGTGGCCAAGTACTTCGCGATCCTGCCGGCACTGTTCGCCTCGATCTACCCGCAACTCGGCGTGCTCAACGTGATGCACTTGCAGAGCCCGCAGAGCGCGATCCTCTCGGCCATCGTGTTCAACGCGCTGATCATCGTGGTGCTGATTCCCCTGGCGCTGCGCGGTGTGCGTGTGCAGGCAGCGAGTGCGGCAGCGTTGCTGCGGCGCAACCTGTTGATCTACGGGTTGGGCGGGATCCTGGTGCCGTTCGTGGGCATCAAGGCGATCGACATGCTGTTGACTGCACTGCACCTGGTTTGACCCTATTCCTGTGGGCGCCCGGTGGGTGCCCACAGGTTGCAATGACCGAATTGAGGAATCCGATATGTCCAACATGATCCGCCCGGCCCTGAGCCTGCTGGTGCTCATGACCCTGATTACCGGCGTCGCTTACCCGTTGGTAGTCACCGGTGTCGCCCAAGTGGCATTCCCAAACCAAGCCAATGGCAGCCTGGTGCGCGACGACAGCGGAAAAGTGCGCGGCTCCCGCCTGATCGCCCAGGATTTTACCGGTGACAGCTGGTTCCACCCACGCCCATCGGCCGGCGCGTTTGCCACGGTTTCCAGCAGCGCCAGTAACCTGGGCCCAAGCAATCCGGCGCTGGCCACGCGCGTCTTCGAGGATGCGAACAAACAGTGGGTGCCCAGCCAGGGGCCTGTGCCTTTGGCGTCGCTGACTACCTCTGGCAGCGGTCTTGATCCACACTTGCCACCACCGGCGATTGCCTATCAACTGGCGCGAGTGGCGGCGGCGCGGAATGTGCCGGTGTCGACCTTGCAGCGGTTGCTGGATGAGCACATCGAAAGCCCGCTGGTGGGCCCGCCGGTGGTGAATGTGCTGGCGCTGAATATGGCCTTGGAAAAATTGTAAGCAGTGAAACCGCTTCGCGGGCAAGCCCGCTCCCACAGGGGGGATACATTCCAAATGTGGGAGCGGGCTTGCCCGCGAAGCGGCCTTAAGCGCAACCAATAAACACCTGAAGGAACCCCCGAGCATGAGCGACTCCGGCCGCGCCGACGCCCTCTTAGCCGATCTGCCCCGGGACGGCCGTGGCCGGCTCAAAGTTTTTCTCGGCGCCGCGCCTGGGGTGGGCAAGACCTACGCCATGCTCCAGGCCGCTCACACGCAGTTACGCCAAGGCGTGCGCCTGATTGCCGGCGTGGTCGAAACCCACGGCCGTGCCGAGACCGAAGCCTTGCTCAGCGGCCTGCCGCAACAGCCTCTGCTGCGCAGCGAATACCGCGGCGTAATGCTCGAAGAAATGGACCTCGACGGCCTGCTCGCCGCCAAGCCCAAGCTGGTGCTGGTGGACGAACTGGCCCACAGCAACGCTCCCGGCAGCCGCCACGAAAAGCGCTGGCAAGACATTCAGGAACTGCTCGCCGCGGGCATCAACGTGTTTACCACGGTCAACGTCCAGCACCTGGAAAGCCTCAACGACCAGGTGCGCGGCATCACCGGTGTGCACGTGCGTGAAACCCTGCCGGACTGGGTGCTGCAGGAGGCTGACGAACTGCTATTGATCGACCTGCCGTCCCGCGAGCTGTTGGAGCGCCTGCGCGACGGCAAGGTCTATGTGCCGGAGCAGGCCCGCGCAGCCATCGATGCGTTTTTCACCCAGACCAACCTCATGGCCCTGCGCGAGTTGGCGATGCAAACCGCCGCCGCCCACGTCGATGATGATTTGGCCCAAGGCTATCGCCAACTCGGCCAGGCTGCGCCAGCGGTGCGCGGTCGCTTGTTGGTGGGTGTCGATGGCGACGCGCAAGCCGAGCGCCTGGTGCGTCATGCCAGTCGGGTTGCCCAGCGTCGGCATCTGCCGTGGAGCCTGGTGCATATCGATAACGGTCGGGCGCGGGACGAGCAGTCGCGGCTACGCCTGCAGAATGCCCAGCAACTGGCCGAGCGCCTGGGCGGTGAGGTGGTGCTATTGCGAGCGGGGGAGGTGGCGAAGACGCTGATCCAGCACGCCGCCGAACGCCGTGCCAGCCTGCTGCTGGTGGGGCAGTCACGGATGCGTTGGCGGCGTCGCTTGTTCGGCGGTGGCCTGGCCGCGCGTTTGCTGCGCAATGCGCGCGGTCTGGAAATCAACGTGCTCGACAGCGATGACATCCCCGCACCGCCACGCTTGCCGGATGTGCGCGGGCTGGTGTGGTTCGACTACGCACTGGCGGTCGTGGCGACGGTGGTGGCGGCGGCAGTGGCCTGGGCGGTGTCCAGCGTCTTGCCGCTGCCGAACATCTCGCTGGTGTTCCTGGCCGCCGTGTTGCTGGTGGCGGTGCGCAGCAGCCTGGGGCCGTCGCTGGTGTGTGCAGCCTTGTCGTTCATGACCTACGACTTCCTGTTTATCCCGCCGAATTTTTCCTTTGCCATCCAGCGCGAGGAAGACGTGCTGACCCTGTTGTTCTTCCTGTTGATGGCAGCGCTGACCGGCAACCTGGCCGCACGTCAGCGCCGGCAGTTGCAGGCATTGCGCGACACGCAGGAGGAAACCAGCGAGCTGCTTGACCTGTCACGCAAACTCACCGCCGCTACCGATCGCCAGGCCGTGATCAGTGCCGCAGCGCATCATTTGCAAGGCTGGAGCGACCTCGATCTGTGCCTGGTCAATCGCGATGGCCAGGGCGGTTGGACGATCGAAACCGGTGGCCCGCTGACCCTCACCGAAGCCGAGCGCGCCGCTGCTGACTGGGCCTGGCAGCATGATCAGCCAGCGGGCATGGGCACCGGCACCTTGCCGTTCGGGCGTTGGTGGTGGTGGCCGTTGTCGGGCGAAGAAGGCCCCTTGGGTTTGCTGGGTGTCAGCCCCAAACCCGGCCTGGAATTGAGCGGCCAACGTCGGCGCTTGCTCACTGCCTTGAGCCAACCACTGGCCCAGGCGCTCGCACGGGCGCAATTGGCCCAGGAGCTGGAGTCCGCGCGGCTGCACGGCGAAACCGAGCAACTGCGCAGCGCTTTGCTGGCTTCGGTGTCTCACGATTTGCGCACACCGCTGACCTCCATGCGCGGCAGCATCGACAGCCTGCTGGCACTCGGTGAGGCCATCCCCCTGGAGGATCGCCGCGAGCTGCTGGAAGGCACCCGCGATGAGGCCGAGCGCCTCGACCGCTATATCCAGAACTTGCTGGACATGACACGTCTCGGCCACGGCGCGTTGAAACTGGCGCGGGATTGGGTGTCGCCAGGCGACATCGTCGGCAGCGCCCTCGGCCGTCTGCGTGCGGTGCTGGCACCGTTGCAGGTGAGTACCGATGTGCCGCCCGAGTTGCCCTTGTTGTATGTGCATGCCGCGTTGATCGAGCAGGCACTGGTCAATGTGCTGGAGAACGCCGCACGGTTCTCGCCGGCTCAAGGTCGCTTGCAACTGAGCGCCGGCGTGTTGGACAACCAGCTGTTTTTTGCCGTGGCCGATGAGGGGCCGGGAATCCCCGAGGAGGAGCGCACGAAAATTTTCGACATGTTCTACACCGCTGCACGCGGTGACCGAGGCGGGCAGGGCACGGGCCTGGGCCTGGCGATCTGCCAGGGCATGGTCGGTGCCCACGGTGGGCATATCAGCGTGGCCGACGGTATAGAAGGGCGTGGCACCTGCATCACCTTGTTCCTGCCCTTGCCGACACAGCCTGGCCTGGAGCGCGAGGCATGAGCTACCCTGTTTTCTTCACGGATTTTGATTGGACACCATGAGCCAGACCTCGACGATTTTGGTCATTGATGACGAACCCCAGATCCGCAAATTCCTGCGCATCAGCCTGGCCTCCCAAGGTTACAAAGTGATTGAGGCCGGCACCGGCAACGAAGGCCTGGCCCAGGCCGCCCTGAGCAAGCCGGATTTGCTGGTGCTCGACCTTGGCCTGCCGGACATGGACGGCCAGCAAGTACTGCGTGAATTCCGCGAATGGTCGACGGTGCCGGTGCTGGTGCTGTCGGTACGGGCCAGCGAGGTGCAGAAAGTTGAAGCCCTTGATGGCGGCGCCAACGACTATGTGACCAAACCCTTCGGCATCCAGGAATTTCTCGCTCGGGTGCGCGCGTTGTTGCGCCAGGCGCCGGCGGGCGAAGCCCAGGAAGCCGCCCTGCGGTTTGGCCCGCTGACGGTGGACCTGGCCTATCGCCGGGTGCTGCTCGACGGAGCTGAAGTGGCGCTGACCCGCAAGGAGTACGCGGTGCTGGCGCAACTGGCACGGCATCCGGGGCGGGTGATTACCCAGCAGCAACTGCTCAAGGACATCTGGGGCCCGACCCATACCGAAGACAGCCACTACCTGCGCATCGTGGTGGGGCACCTGCGCCAGAAGCTGGCGGATGACCCGACCCAGCCGCGGTTTATCGTGACCGAGGCGGGGGTGGGGTATCGGTTGTTGGGCGGATAGATTTTCGGCGCTTGCTCTGGCGTCATCGCAGGCAAGCCAGCTCCCACATCGAGAATGCATTCCCCTGTGGGAGCTGGCTTGCCTGCGATGGCGCCATCAGCGACACCACGCATTTCAGCGCTGCTCACTCTCATACCGATCCAACGTATCACTGGCAATCTCCCGCCCCAGGGCGATCAATTCCGGCGCTTTGTAGAATTCGAAAAAACGGCACACTCGCTTCGGCACGTTGATCAGCACATCCGGCGGATACCCGGCAATCTTGTACTGCGCCAGCGACGTTTGCATCACCTCGAAGCTCTGGTTGATCAGGTCCAGCAGCGACGCCGGGCCGACGTTATCGATGATGAACGACCCGGTCGCCGATTTCGGTGCGCCGGGCTTTTCCGGTGCGGCGGCGGGTTGTTGGGATTCCGGCTCGGCGGACTCCAGCCACGGGTTGATCTCAGCGGCCTGCGCCTCCAATGCCTCCTGCTCCAGCTTCATCAACTGTTCGGCCTGCTTGCGGCGAAATGGCAGGTGCGAGCCGAGTGATTTCGCCAGGTTGTTGAAGCGACTCTTGAAGGCGGGCGGACGTTGGATCACCGGCAACTGGTAGTGCTTCTGGTTGGTGGCGTTGAGGTTGACCGCGATGATCA
Source organism: Pseudomonas sp. AC112 (assembly GCF_979253545.1). Classification (NCBI taxonomy): domain Bacteria; kingdom Pseudomonadati; phylum Pseudomonadota; class Gammaproteobacteria; order Pseudomonadales; family Pseudomonadaceae; genus Pseudomonas; species Pseudomonas sp. AC112. The sequence goes on along the minus strand of NZ_CEEDCM010000001.1, from coordinate 389,410 downwards.
GGTCGCAATGGCTCGACACCACCGGCACGATGGGCAGCGGGTTGAGCAGGCCGCCGTCCACCAGCATGCGATTGCCTTGCATCACCGGGGTGAAGAGGCTGGGAATCGCCGCCGAGGCGCGCATGGCCTGGTGCAGGCAGCCTTCCTGGAACCAGATTTCCTGCTGGTTGGTGAGGTCGGTGGCGACGGCGGTGTAGGGAATGCGCAGTTCTTCGATATTGATCTCGCCGACGATCTTGCGGATCTGGCCGAAGACCTTCTCACCGCGAATCGCACCCAGGCGAAAACTGACGTCGACCAGGCGCAGTACGTCGAGGTAGTCGAGGCTCTCAATCCAGTTCCGGTATTCATCCAGCTTGCCGGCGGCGTAGATCCCGCCGACCACGGCGCCCATGGAACAACCCGCGATACAGGCGATGTCGTAGCCACGCCGTTCGATTTCCTCGATCACCCCGATATGGGCGTAGCCCCGGGCCCCGCCGGAGCCCAGCACCAAGGCAACACGTTTTTTCATGGACCATGTCCTCCCCAAGGCAGGTGCCCACAATGCACCCATGAGGGGCCGGCTTCAATCTTCGTGGCGGCCTGCAATATTTTTCCTGGGTCGCGGTGCTGCTCGGGTATGCTCTGGTCCCTAGGTACTACCGATTTCAGGCTAAGGACAGGCACTTTTCCATGTAGGCAACGTCTACAGCGTACGACTGTTTTTTCTTTATTTTGAGGTGTCATCGATGAAAGCCTGGATGTGTGTGCCTGTGATCATGTTGGCCCTGGCCGGTTGTGCCGGGAAAACCGCATACCGCGACAGCTGCGGCACCCAATTGGACGCGGCCTGGAAAGAACTGGACCTGGCGAAGGCTGAAGGGTTTGCTGGCACCGTAAGCTACTCCAAGGCCTTGTCGCTGTTGACGGGCGCCAAAACCCAGCAACAATTTGAAGCGTTTGAAGGCTGTTCCAACAAGGCCGAGAAGGCGCGGTTCTATATTCGTGAGTCTCGCGCCGGGCGTTGACCTGTAGTCGCGAGTAGAACTTTTCATCAGACAGTGAGGGCAGGATGTCAGCTTTGGTCGATCAGTTAGTCGCTCAGGTCATTGGCCTGGAAGTAGGGTTACTGAGCTGCCAGGCTCGCCTAGCCGCCGTCACCGACGATGAAGCCCTGCATGACCTGCGCACCACTGTGCGCCGCTTGCGCAGCCTGTTGCGCCCTTTGCGCGGGTTGCCTGGGGTTGAACAGCTTGAGTTGGCTGCCAGCACCATCGGCCAACTGACGACGCCGCTACGCGACCGCGAGGTGCTGGCGGCGTATTTGCACCAGCATGGCCACCATGAAGCCGCCGACCGGCGCCTGCGCCTGCAACCCGATGCCTATCGCCACGTGGCGCAAAGCTCGGAACTTGCGCATCTGCTGCTGATCCTCGATGCCTTTCCGCGTTTCATCCGTGCTTCCGAACACCAGAAACTGCTCAAAGGCCTGCGCCCGCGCATTGAAAAACGCCTGGCCAAGCAGTGGCAGAAACTCGATGAGGCCCTGAAGGATCCGGACCACGATCGCCATCGCCTGCGGTTGCTGATCAAGCGCGTACGCTACGCCGCCGAGGCCTACCCCGAATTGGACAAACTGCCCGCCAACGCCATGGCGCGCCTGAAAAAGGCCCAGGGCGCCCTGGGGGATTGGCACGACTGCTGGCAGTGGCTGATCCAGGCTGAGCACCAGCCGGATTTGCAGCCTTGTGTCGCGACCTGGCATCGAACCATGGCCAAGGCTGAAGGCCAGGCGGATCGGGTGCTGGACAAACTCAGCGCCGCTTGTTTCTGAACCGGTCCGGCATTTGGCCGGAATAGGCGCTGTACCTGTCGGGCGCGATGGTTAAGATCCCTCATCTGTTCCTTTTGATGTGAGACCGCCATGCGCTTTAGTGATTTGCTCGACGCCGCCCGCAGCAACCCGCTGGATGTCACCATCCCTGCCGAATGGGCCCAGGGCCGCGCGACCTTTGGTGGTCTGGTGGCTGCTTTGCAATACGAAGCCCTGCGTGCACAGGTACCGGCTGATCGTCCTTTACGATCGCTGGCAATCACCTTCGTAGGCCCGGTGGCGCCGGACGTTCCTGCTCAATATCAAGTCGAAGTGTTGCGCGAAGGCAAAGCCGTCAGCCAACTGCTTGGCCGTGTGATACAGAACGGTGAAGTGGCGACACTGGTGCAGGCAAGTTTCGGCGCGTCCCGTGAGTCAGAGATCGCTGTCGAGAGCGAAGCGCCCCCGGTGTTCAAACATTGGGATGAGTGCCAGGAACTGCCCTACATCAAGGGCGTCACACCCGAATTCATGCGCCACCTGGCGATGCGCTGGAGTGTCGGTGACTTACCCTTTACTGGCAATAAATCCCGGGACATGGGCGGTTGGGTTCGTCTACGCGGCGATGTCAAAGAAGAGCCCCTGACTGAGGCGCATATTCTCGCCCTGGTTGACGCTTGGCCCCCAGCCTTGCTGCCGCACCTGAAAAAGCCGGCTCCCGGCAGCACCCTGACCTGGACCATTGAATTCATCCAGCCCTTGCAGGATCTGACGACCCTCGACTGGTGCCAGTATTACGTCAACATCGAACACGCCCGCGATGGCTACGGCCATGCCGCTGCCGCCCTCTGGAGCCCGACCGGCGAGTTGATCGCCATCAGCCGCCAGACCGTAGTGGTCTTCGCCTGACCTCAATGTCGGTGGCGCTGCCGCCAGGCGCGCCACCAGCCGCCGCTTAGTACAAAGCGCGGAAAAGTCACGAACTGCTCGACCACCAGACGCTGCACCGCATCTTTACGGTCACTGAACGGCTCACTGGCCTCGGCTTCCAGGCTATGGCCATGACGCTGCAACGCCAAGCCGGCCAGGATCCCGACCACCCCCACGGCAAAACTGGCCAGGTTCAGGCTGAACACCCCGGACACAATCAACAGAAACCCGATGATAAACAGCGGCACGGCAATCAGGTGCAACGCCAGATTGGTAGGGTGCTGATGGTTCTGCGGGTAGTTACGCCATTGCCAGGCGGGGAGATTGGGATGACGTTTGCCCATGATGGTGAATCCTCTGTCCGTTGAAATAGCATGGAGAGAGTTTAGGTGGGGTTGGGGGGAGGGGCGAATTGGGGCTGGCTATGGGGGTCATAGAGGGCAATTTGTGGAAGGCACGCCCGTGCCCAAATAACGCAGTCATGATCGTCCATATGCATTAGAAACGTGAGGTCCTGATCGGTTACCCAGAATGGGTATCCGGTCGTTTCACCCAGAACCTCTGCAATGTCTTGTGCATCATGGATTTTCCACGCCCGGTATGCTGAGTCGAACACCAATAATACTAGGTTTTCTTGACTAATCCGATGCTGTATTTCCTGCCTAAAAGTTAGGATTGTGTTCTGCGCTTTTTTCGTTCAGTTCGACTGGATCGAGTACGTTACTTTCTGATGTGAAGAACTTCTTAGTCAGAGAGTTAATAAGATTTTCGAGTTCGGTCGATTCTATTTTTTAGCATGGATATCTAAAGTTTTGAATGAGCTGTCTATCTCTTTTTCAAGATGATGCATTAGGTAACACCGCCTAGGGGTATCCTTGGGGGGGGTATTGTTTTTGGGTTGTTTAGAAGTAATAGTCGTTCGGATCGTTAATGTAAACATTTGGCCCGTTAAGTGAAATGAATTTTGCGTTGAATTCTATAGATGTATTTTCGCTGGTAGCTTTAAAAGTGAAGTAGTCTGGTTTTTTATTGATTTTTACTGTGAATAACTCATGCGCAGGAATGTTAAGGATCTTCAGATTATCAATGTCGTTGCAAGTTATTCCAAGTCTGCACATGTTGTATCCTTTGTTTTTCCATTTTTCTGGTAAATTATCTGGGAATTCGGGTATGTCGAAACCTAGTCCAATACAAGGTTGATCATTTTCTACCCTTAATGAAAAAAGAGCTATTTTTCCAATTTCAATAGGATGGCTGAAGATTTTACTGAGCAGTATACTTCCGTCTAACTCGTTCCAATATTTCATATTTTTCCGGGGGCCGTATTTTTTTTGTTGTTGATGCCAGCATTCTAGAAATTATCATCGTTTCCTTTGATGTAAATATTTGGGTCGCAAAGTGAAATCGATTGTGCTTTAAATTCGATTAAGGAATCATTGTTGGTAGCTTGGAATAGAACGTGGCTATGCTCTTTTGTTATTTTTACAAAAAGCTTTTTATGGGTCGGTATATTCAATATTTTTAGATCTCTAATCTCGTAGCAGTCAATGCCAAATCTACAAACGTTGTAGCCTTTGTTCTCCCATTTTTTCGGTAGTCTATCTGGGAATTCAGATATGTCGAAGCCAACTCCTAGGCTCGGGCGGTCATTATCTATCTGTAGAGAGGTTAGAGTGATTTCGCCTATTTCAACAGGCTGGCTGAAAATCATCTCAAAAAATATATTCTTATCGAGTTCGTTCCAGTATTTCATTTTTTTCTCCTGAAGAAATAATGTGATTCAGCATCGATTAGTTTGCCGTTTCGGGGTTGTTCAATTGGTCGTAAGTTGAAGTGTGCTGTTTGATCTCCAACGCCATCTACTCTGCCGAATTTGTGCCCCGCCGAGTGATCCTGAATAAGTACTTGTGAGCCATCCTCTCTCGTAAACTGATATACCCTAGTCTCTATTGGTTGGCCGGCGGCATTGAGTATTTTCTTATTGCTTTTATCGGTCATTAGTTCTGTTTTGTACTGTTGCACTCGTCCTGTTTTCGGGTGGATAGACACATCCGGACCTTGATTCATCGGTATGTGGGCATCCCTTTTAGCTTGCCTGAACGCCCCCTTACGAGAAACTTCCGGGATGTCCGGTTCACTAGGAGTAGAGCAAGAGGGATTTTTCTTTATCGATCCAGGGCAGTTTGCGCTGAGCCCCAAAGGATCAATCCACCCCGTAGGGTTGGGCACGTACTGATACGCGTTGATCCCGCCCGCTAATTTCACCGGGTCTGGCGTGAGGTAGCGACCAACATCCGGATTGTAGTAGCGATGACGGTTGTAATGCAGTCCGCTTTCTTGATCGAAATACTGTCCCTGGAAGCGCAGCGGGTTGTCGACTTCTCCTATGTCGAGACGGCTGATTTCGCCATACGCGCGGTAATGCGCGGACCAGACGATTTCGCCATCCGGGGCGGTGAGTTCCTGCGGGGTGCCGAGGTGGTCAAGTTGGTAGTGGTAGGGCTTGGTTTCCTTTGGGCCGAAGCCTTCCAGCAGGGCCAGCGGGCGAAAGCTGTCCGGTTCGTAGAGGTAGCTGCGGTGGCGGTTCACGTGGTGCTCGGCGATGAGTTTGTCGCCTTGCCAGAAGAACTCAGTCGTGATGCCGTCGACGGTTTTGCTGATGCGGCGGCCAAATGGGTCGTAGCGATAGCTAGCGGTCTGGCCATTGGGCGTTTTAATGCCGATCAGCCGATGCTGGCAGTCGTAGCGGTATTCGGTGACGAGTCGATGGCCTTTGCCGCGTCGTTCGCGAATGAGGTTGCCGAAGGCGTCGTAGTCGTAGTGGTGGTCGCCCTGGATCATCAGGCGGTTGCCGGCGACGATGTCGGGGCCGGGGCGGTTTTGCATGAGCAGGTTGCCGGCGGGGTCGTGGCCGAAGCGTTCTTGCTCGTCTTGGGAGTGGTCGGCGCGGGTGAGGCGGCTTAGGGGGTCGTAGTGGTAGCGGTGTTCGCCTTTGCGAGTGTCGAGCAGGCGGGTGAGGTTGCCGGATTTGTCGTAGTCGTAATGACGGCGGTATAGCGGGCCTTCGGCGTCGTTGATGCTCTGGTTGAGCAGGCGTCCCTGGTGGTCGTGTTGGTAGTGGCTGAGCAGTTGGCCTTGTTGGCGTTGCTGTTCCTGGCCAGCTTTGTAGAGATGAGATGTAAGGATTTCACCGTTCAGTTCGACGGTGGCGAGGTGACCGCCTTTGTCGTGTTTGAAGGTGAGGCGGTTGTTGTCCGGCAGGCGTAGGTTTTGAAGGTGGCCGCAGGCGTCGTAGCCGTAACGCAGGGTGCCCCAGCCTTGGTGTTCGGCGGTGAGGCGATTTTGAGCGTCGTATTCGTAGGCCAGGGCCCAATGACCATCTTCGACGCTTAGGAGATTGCCCTGGCGGTCGTAGGCGTAATCAACCTTGTTGCCGTCGGGCAGGGTTTTTCGTACGAGCCGACCGGCATGGTCGCGTTCGTAGCGGGTGACCAGCTGACTGCCGTCATCGCCGTGTTCGGTCTTTTCCTGCAGGTTGCCATTGAGGTCGTAGACGTAAGCCGTGCGCTGGCCGTCAAACCCGGTTTCCTGCTGGATCAGGCCGCTGCTGTGGTACTGGAGCCGATAGGTTTCGCCAATCTCGTTTTCGATCTCGGTCAGCAACAAACGCGCGTTGTCGTAACGGTATTTGACCTGGCTGCCATCAGCGTTGATGCGCCGGCTGATCAGGTGCAGGCCGTCGGCGTATTCGTAGCGGGTGACGTGCCCCAGTTCATCTCGTTCGGAGGTGATTTTTCCGTAGGGGTTGTAGCTGTATTCCCTGAGCTCGCCGCCTGGCTGCACAACGCGAATCAACCGACCTACGCTGTCCCACTGATACTGGGTCAGCGCGCCATGTTCATCTTCCCGCGCAATCTGTCGCCCCAGATCGTCATAGCGATAACGCTTGATCCCACCATCCGGCAACTGCTCCTCAAGCAACTGCCCACGCTCATTCCACACCAGCCGCTGACAGCTATGATCCGGGTACCAAACCCCAACCAGCTGCCCGTATTTGTTGTAGCTGTAGTCAGTTACATGACCGTCAGGATCGGTCTTGCGCGTTACATCGCCTTGATCATTGCGCTCATACTTCCAAACCGCCTGACCCCGCCTTACAACCCGTACGAACCCGTTGTCATGCTCGTAGGTCGTTGGCTCATCGTCCCCCGGAAACAACGCCACCAAGCGCCCAGCTTCGTCGTACTGATACGCCGTGATCGCGCCCAGCGGATCCTGCTCAACCGTCAGCCGGCCGTTGTCATCGTAGGACTTAAAGTGCTCGGCCCCGTCTGGATCCACCCGTTGCACCAGCCGTGCGCGCTGGTCATGCACGTAGACTTCCTGGCTACCATCGGCGTTAAACACCGTGACTTGCCCGTTGTCGTCCCAGGCATACCGCGTGTCCATCTGCGAAAAGCTCGCCCAATGCCGGACACACCGCGCCGCCTTGCCAGCCCGTTCCCACTCCCAGTAGAAACTCGCCCCACCGGCCAAGCCGCGCTCAAGAATGACGTGCTGATCGTCGTACCGGTAAACCTCGCTTTCGCCGACTGCATTGGTCGCCGAAATCAGTCGGCCAAGGTCGTCATAGGCGTAGGAAACAACCGTCTGTTCCGTCACCCAAACATACGGACCCTCGTCCACGATGCGTTGAATTTGGTAGTCCACCGCCACGATCCGCCCCGACGCGTAGCGCAACAACAGCGAGCGCCCCACACCGTTATCGAGCCGCTCAATGCGGCCCAGAAAATCCCGGGCAATACGCAGTCGGTTGTCATACGCGTCGCTGATCGCTGTCAGCACACCGTCGCGGAAGTGGTAGAAACGTGACGCCTGAGCCAGCACCAGTTCATCGGGCAACGACCCGAGATAGATCGCCGCTTCAGCCAGGCTATTGGTGATTGCGGGACGGGAAACCGTGGGCAAGGGCAGGGTGGTCGAGCGATTTTCATGATCGGTCCACACCACCGAATCACCGGAAACACTCAGCCGATGGGCCAGTGAGTGACTCCAACCAAACCCCAGCCCGCAATCCATTTCCACCGCGCTGGTGCGGTACAACCGGGTCCACTCAAACGGCAACATCCCGTCCAGCGCACCATCGGTGAGGGTCAGCAGTTCTTCGCCCGTGACCATCGACACCGGGCAGCCGTTGGTGGCGGTCTTGTCGGAAGAGGCGGCAGCATCCCCAGCCGGATTTTTCGCAACTGCGGGCACGTCATCCACAGGCTCTTGCCGCACCAACACCGTCCGTTGCGTGGTCTTGTCCCGGACCACCGACACCGGGTTGGAAACCAACTGATCCCCAGCCTTCAACGTCGCATCCGGAATCACCTTGATCGGCGTCCCCGCGCTCCCCAACAACAACGGTTTGGCCGCTTCGACATGCACGTCCAACCGAGGCCCTACCAGTTGATCGGCCAGCCTCTCCAACCATTTGCGTGCTTGGCCAGACTTGATGCTCCCCAACACCCGCATACCCAGGCGAACCTGAACCCCCATGCCCCGCGTCGCCCAGACCAGGAATAGGTTGATCAGCACCTCGCCGGTAATCTCGCCCAGCAATTCATACATCTGCGGCGGCGGCAGCATGCGTATCCAGGCGGCCATGGCCGACAGATAGATAAACAACAGCGGCTCATCGCTGAGCACAAGCAGACCCTGGGCGATGGTGTCTTTGCCCAGTTTCAGCAGTTCGTTGAGCTCGGCCTGCGAGAGGTAATGCAACAACTTCTGGCTATTAGCCTTGATATCCGCCAACAGCTCGTACAGTTGGGTGAAGTTGTCCCAAAGGTTGTAGAGCGCCTTGGCAATCCCGTTTGAAAGCGCCAGGCCTTGAATCGCGCTGCGCTCGAACGGCGTAGCGTTGGCGAAGTCGCGCCATTGCGGCTTGAAAGTCTTCTTCCACTCATCACGCAGGCCGACTTCCAGCCCCACGATGACCGACTGATAAGACGCATATAGCGCCTTGACATGATCCTTGGAGACATTGGGGTAGAAGGTGATTTGATAACGTTGATCGCGGGGGCAGTCTTTGATTTCAAGAATGCCGCTCGGCCCAATCGTTCTATGGATGGGCGGGCCCATGTGGCTGCCGTCCGCAGCAATGGCCTGCAGCATCACCGGTGTGTTGCCAATGGGCACAAACCGCGTGCTCTCGAACATGTGCACCAGGGTTAACGAGCCCTGGGCCTTGCAGGTGGCAACCGTGCGACTGGGCTTTTTGGACGATGCGGCAGCGACGAGGGAGACCTCTTCCCCGACCTTGAACACCTGCTCCACTTCCAGTGCCGAACCACTCCAGAAGTGCTCGGCCCACTCGTCAAAAGTATTCAGGCAATGTCGGAAGTCGTGAAACACGCTATCGACGTCCGGCTTGTTGCCATTCATGGGCGACAGGACGAACTTGGCGATAGCCGGCATCATGAGGCGGGCCCCTTGAGTGGGGCACTGAGTGAGAGGTGCATCGGCGGTCCCTCGCGCTGATTGATCAGGCGAGAGACTTTGGAGAGGTTGGTAGGGGAAAGAAGTCGGCTTTATTCGCTGGAGTGGGTAGGACGCTTCGCCAAAACCTCGGGTTTACCGAGGCTTTGTTGTAGGAGGTGGATTACAGGTTGAGCAGTCCTACAGCTTCAACTGCCCAATCGCCTTGCTCAGTTCCCCGGCCAGCGTTGCCAGTTCATTGCTGGTCGTCGCGGAGTCCACGGTCTGTTGCACGGTGTTCTCGGTAACGTCGCGAATGCTCACGACCGCGCGGTTCATTTCTTCGGCGACGTGGCTTTGCTGTTCGGCGGCGACGGCGATCTGGGTGTTGCTCTCGCGCATCTGCGCCACGGCGCCAGTGATTTCGGCAAGTGCGGCGCCGGCTTCCTGGGCTTGCTGCACGCAGTCGTCAGCCTTGAATGAGCTTTCCTGCATGAAGTCCACCGCGTCGCGGGTACCGGCTTGCAGCGCCGAGACCATGCGGGTGATTTCGTCAGTGGAGCTTTGCACGCGCTTGGCCAGGTTGCGCACTTCGTCTGCGACCACGGCAAAGCCACGGCCCATTTCCCCGGCGCGGGCGGCTTCGATGGCGGCGTTGAGGGCAAGCAGGTTGGTCTGCTCGGCGATGCTGTGGATCACGCTGACCACGCCGTTGATTTTCTGGCTGTCCTCGGCGAGCTTCTGAATCATTTCGGCGGTTTGTTGCACACCGGTGGACAGGCCGGCAATCGAACGTTGCACGCGGGTGACCACTTCCTGGCCGCTACCGGCGAGGGTGTCGGCGGTCTGGGACAGGTCCCTTGTGGCGCCTGCGTGCTGGGCAATGTGATAGACCGTTGCAGTCATTTCGTTGATGGCGGTGGCGGCCTGGTCGGTTTCGCTTTGCTGGCCGAGCATGCCGTGTTGCACCTCGTTCATGCTGCTGGCGAGGCGCGCGGCGCCGTCGTCCAGCTGTTGGGCGGTACGCGCTACGGTGCTGACCACTCTCTGGTAGCCCGCCTGCATCGCGTTGAACGCGCTGGCCATCTGGCCGACTTCATCCTTGCACGCCAAGGGGACGCGGGCTGACAGGTCGCCGGTTTTTTCCACGTGCAGCATCACGTCCTTGAGAGTGTTGAGTTGGCTGAGCAGGAAGCGGATCAGCAATTGCGAGGCGCCGAGCATCGCCAGCATCAGGATCAATACCGCCACCGCGTAGTTGGCGAAGCGCTCGCCGAACACCTGGGTCAGGCTAGGCGCATAGGCGAGCACAGCGACATATTGGCCGTCTGGACGCGCGTTGACTTCGGCCCCCATCAATGGGTTCTCGCCGAACAATGGCATGTGATTGATTTCGACCCAGCCGAGTGTGCTGCCCAGGGCTGATAGATCCTGACCCGCCAGTTGTGGGACTTGGCCGCGCTTGAATGTCAGCCAGTGTTCGCCCTTGGGCAGCGCTTCGCCGGCTGGCCAGGCGCTGAGCAGGTGCGCTTGGGCCTGCGCCGAGGCCCGGGAAGCATCGCTGCGTGCCTGTTGTTCGAGCTGCACGGCGTAGAGCACCAGCAGCAGGGTGGTAATGAAGGCGACCGCGTTGACGGCCCAGAATTTGTACTTCAGCGAGATATTGCTAAGCCAGGCACCCATGGAAGGTTTTCTCTGATAGCGGAAACAGCATTGGCAAGGTGCCATTATTGTGCCGCTATCCCGGAAAACGGTTTTGACATGGGTCAATGCACCGCATCACTCCACGTCGGGCAAGCCAAAAAAGCGCCGGGCGCAGGCGGTGCTGTGACGGGCCAGGTCTTCCAGGCTCTCGTTGCGATGCAGGGCGACTTCGCGCAGCACTTCCGGCAGATACGCAGGCTCGTTGCGGCCATTTTTTGGCTTGGGACGCAGGGTCCGCGGCAGCAGGTAGGGCGCATCGCTTTCCAACATCAGGCGACCACGGGGAATTTCCCTGACAAGCGGATGTAGGTGAGTCCCACGGCGTTCGTCGCAGATCCAGCCGGTAATACCGATGTGCAAGTCGAGGTCGAGGTAGCTGAACAACGCCGCCTGTTCGCCGGTGAAGCAATGCACCACGGCGGCGGTGAGGTGGTCGCGGTAGTCCTTGAGGATGTCCAGCAGCCGCTGGTTGGCGTCGCGTTCGTGTAGGAACACCGGCAGTTTCAGCTCAACGGCCAGGTCCAGGTGCTGTTCCAGGACTTTTTCCTGTTGTGGGCGCGGTGAAAAGTCCCGGTTGAAATCCAGCCCGCATTCACCCACTGCGCGTACGCGGCTTTCAGTGAACAAAGCGCGCAAACGCTGGGCGCTGTCGCTATTCCAGTCGCTGGCGGAATGGGGGTGGATGCCGGCGGTGCTGAACAAGCGCTGGCCGCTTTCATCCAGTTTTGCGCACAACTCCAGGGCCTGTTCGCTGCCCTCGACACTGGTGCCGGTGAGCACCAATTGCTGCACGCCGGCGGCATAGGCGCGCTCGAGTACGGCCTGGTGCTTCTCGTCGAAACTGGGGTTGGTCAGGTTGACGCCGATATCAATGAGTTGCATGGTGCTATCTCCGCCTGCGGCCGGAAAGCATATCAGAGCTGTAGATTTATAAGAAAAACTAAGAACTACAACGAGTTATAGCTGTCTTTGAACGTCGCAAGTGACATTGTGGTCGGCCAGACGCCCTCCACCCTGCCACCGTTGCGCGCCTTGCCAGCGCATAAAGCGCTCTGTTTCTGACACCCACCGCCTCGTTTTTCGTGAGCGCGTTGGCCAGTATTCTTTTCCGGAGAGCGGATGATCCGACCCTCGGCGTTGCTTATGTTGTGCCTGACGTTGCTGCTGCCCATGGCGGCGGTCGCGCGTCTGGACGGGCCGCTGGAAGTGACCAAGCCCGGCAAGGTCCGCGACCTGGCGGAAATTCGCTCCAGCCGTACCCTGCGCGTACTGGTCAACCAGAGCCGTAACAGCTCCGGTGAGGTGCAAGGCCAGGCTATCGGTGTCGAATACCATCGCCTGCGCGCCTTCGAGCAGTACCTTAATGGTCATGCCCGTGATGGCCAGGAAATCAACCTCAAGATCATTCCCAAAGCCAAGGACCAGTTGCTCGGCGCGTTGGCCCGTGGCGAAGGCGACCTGGTGGCGCCGGGTGAACTGCTCGATGTGAAGGCCGCGCACAAGATCAGCACCAGCGACCCGATTGCCAGCGATGTACCGTTGTGGTTGGTGGGAGTGAAGGGCGAACGACGGTTTACCAAGTTGGAGCAGCTGTCGGGACGCACCCTGGCGCTGACCACCGGCAGTGCGGCGGCGGATGCCATCAGCCAGGTCAACCAGAAGCTGGCCCTGCACAAACAGCCCCCCATCAAAGTGGAGTGGGTGGACCCGACCCTGGCCGTGGAAGACGTGCTGGAGATGGTCCAGGCGGGTATTTTCCACCTGACTATCGTCGAGAAACCGATTGCCGAACGCTGGTCGAAGATCCTGCCCAAGTTGCGCTTCGACAAGCAAGTGGCGATCAGCGAACCGGGCGACGAGTACTGGTTTGTGCGCCAGGACGCGTCGATGCTGCGGGCGAGCATTGACCGATTCCTCAAGACCTATCGAACGCCTTCCGACCAGGATGTGGCGTTCCAGCGCATCTACCGTCGCCTCTATCAAGTGCGTAATCCACTGGCCCGCGTCGACCGCCAGCGCCTGGAGAAACTGCGTCCGGTCTTGCAAAAGCATGCCCGCGAACAAGGCATGGATTGGCTCAACCTGGCCGCCCTGGCCTTCAAGGAATCGGCGCTGGACCCTGGCGCACGCAACAGCGGTGGGCCGACCGGCTTGATGCAGATCACGCCCTCGGCGGCGCAGCGAGTAGGGGTCAACAATATCGAGAATCTCGACAGTAATGTGCAGGCCGGTGCGCGTTACCTGGCGATGATCCGCCGCAAGTTTTTCGCCAGCCCCAAGCTTAACGAACGCGAGCGCATGGCCTTTGTGCTGGCGGCTTACAACATGGGACCGGAACGGGTGCAGGGTATGCGCACCGAAGCCAAGCGCCGGGGGCTCAACCCCAATCAGTGGTTCTTCCAGGTTGAACGCATTGCCATGGAGCAAGTAGGGATGGGCGGCGTCAGCTATGTTAATAGCGTCAATAAGTACTACTTGGCGTTCGACCGGGAACGGGAGTCCCTGGAGCCGCCAGCGCCGAAAATCGCCTCACGGAAGTGATCGATTTTATCGATATTAATCAGGCGTTTTTTCGGCTTTTATCATTGCTTAAACTGATTAATATAGCGGCCAACCAACCCCTACTTTGAAAAGGATTATCACCATGAGCCCACTGATCAAAAGCATCCTGTCCACCCGCGCCGGTTACGGCCTGACCATTCTGCGCATCGTTGTCGGCATCATCTTCGCCGCCCACGGTTCGCAAAAACTCTTCGGCTGGTTTGGCGGCTACGGCTTGGCGGGTACTGCCCAGTGGATGGAAAGCATCGGCCTGGCGCCGGGTACCCTGATGGCGCTGCTGTCGGGCGGTACCGAGTTCTTCGCCGGCCTGGCGCTGATCATTGGCTTGCTGGCTCGCCCTGCGGCATTGGGCCTGACCATTCTGTCGCTGGTGGCGATATTCTCGGTGCACATCCATAACGGTTTGTTCATGGCCAACAACGGTTATGAGTTCGCCCTGGCCTTGCTCGGCGGCTCCCTGGCGGTATTGCTCGAAGGTGCTGGCAAACTCTCCGCCGACCGCGCCATCGCCCACTGATCCTTCTGCCGCACCCTGAACAGGCCCGCCATGCGCGGGCCTTTTCGTTGCTCGGGATTCTTGACACCGCCCCACCGGCTTCTCTAGGATGCCGCTCATGCGCCGATTTAAACAGCTAATTGCGGGGCGCCATGGGTGATCGTTATCGGTCCCGACAGAAGCATGCTCCATGCTTCGAAATTCCGCTAAAGCGCTGGTTCGGTGTTGCCTCTCACCTGCCCGCAGACTTTTGAGGCAGAGACACGACACGATGAATGCACTACGCCCCCTGATACGCCTGGCCCCGATCACCGCGGACCTCACGCAACGCAATCCGAAAATCCTTCTTGGCGGCAAGCACCAGCCGACGCTGTTGCGTTACCTGGATGGCTGGCCGCGTCGTACGGGCCGACCCTCGGCATTCCTGATCCAATTTGTGGAAGATGGCGATTCCCTCGCGCGGTTTGCCAGCAACAGTTTTGACCTCGCGGTGATCCAGGCCCCCAGCGCCAGTGATGCCGATGAGGTCATCCGCCATCTGACCCGCATTGCCCGCCAAGGACTCATCGCCCGTCGTTGAGCAGTCAGTGAGCTGCTCTGGCCGCGCGCAGCTGACGTCGACGATGGCCCATAAAAACCATCAAGGCGATCAGGCATAACGTCAGCGGTATCGCAAAGATCATGGTCAGCTTGATGGCCCATTCCAGGCGTTGCACTTGGTCATAAGCTTCGCGCTGCAAAGCATGCAGCTCCATGGGCAGGCGCAGGCGTTCCTTGTTGAGTGCTTGCAGTTGGGTGGTGGTGGTCACGGTCTGGGTGCCGAGGGCCGTTTCCCACGGATTCAACCGTAGCCATTCCTGCTCCGTCCGATGTAGGCGTCGCTCCAGTTCGCTGGCGTTCAGGCGATAGGCCTGCTTGGCGGTTTCGCGCATGGCTTCCAAGAGTGTCGGTGACCTTTGCGGGGCGACGCGAGGGCGAACGGCGGCGAGTGTGTCGGGCGCGGAGAGGTTGTCCAGCGTATTAAGGACGAACAGCGCGTTGCTGTCAGGCGCCAAGGTGCTGACCTGGTCCGTGAGCATGTCGGTGTCTGCAATGACCACCACATGAATGTGCTCTGCGTTTTGCACACCGGGCGGCTGTCCCTTGATCCCATCGGGAAACACCGAATAGCCTGGCCCTTCGATACGCGCGGCAATGACATGGCGGCGCTCCTGTTTAGAGGCCTTATCTATCAAGGTGTCTAGCGTGGTGGTGGTCGGCAGGTTGATGGCATCCACCAGCACCGATTGCTCAGAACTATGCAGGAGAGGGGTGAAGGTCGTACGGCTAGTGTTGAGCCGCAAGAGAGCACCACTGCTCGATACCGTTACCCTGTTGAGGTTCCAAGTACTGACGTCGTGTGTAGTCATCGCCTGACGGGGCAGGTCCAGCCTGGCCCGATTGGGGGCGCTCGCTGTATCCCAAGGCGTATAGGTGTAATCGACCAGCAGCTTGTCCGCCGGCATATGAATACCCCAGGCTGCAAGCAACTCGTCCAGTCGCGTATTGGCAGGGGGGGCGGTAGCGCGTTGCTCGCTCAAGGGGTCGATGAATATCATCAATTTACCGCCCTTCAATACAAATTGTTCAATCCCATACAGCGTTCGTTCCGGTAACAGGCGAGGGTGCACAACCATCAACGCTTTTATGTGGCTGGGGATCTGCGTGGCGGTCGATGCCAATGTGACCAGATCAAATTCCCGCTGCAGCTCCTGAAAAAGCCGACTCGCCGGTTCGTTCATCGCCATCCCCGCTAACAGCGCCACAGTCGGCTTCTCTGGGGACTGCAACTTATAGAGCAGATGGCTGATTTCGTACTCAAGCAAGGGCGCTTGGTCGAGGCGGAAGGAGGCGATACGTCGGACGCCGTGACCCGTACGAGTGCCGATGAGGCCGATGAACCCTGCGCTGTCGTCGAGCCCGGACAGCCTGGCTTTGTAAGCGTCTTCCGAAAAAGGCGTTGGCTCAATAAGGTGCAGGTTGACCATGCCTTTGGCTGCACCTTCGTACTCTTTGAGCAGATCCTCGATACGTTTGCCATAGCGTTTTTCGGCATAGCTTCTTTTCGGGTGATTGTTTGAATTGAAGTAATACAAGTCCACCGGGCTTGCCAGCGTGGCGACCAGTTGTTGAGCGGCTGGCGACAAGGTATGAATTTTTTGCTCTGAAATATCCCACCGTATATCAGGAAGTTTAGCGATCCAAACCAGATTGAACGCCAGGAAAAGCAGCAGGATTACGATGAGTGTCATGCCAGTGCGCAGAGTGGGCCGCATTAAGGACTTCCCTTCTCAGCTGTGTTTATAGTTGAGCGTGACTGTCGTCGCAGAGAGAAAGGCGAAGATCATGCTAATAAAGTAAAGCGTGTCGCGAAGGGTGAGCTTTCCATCGCCGATACTGTTGAATCGCAACGCAGGACTAAGTGAAGCCAGCGTGTCTATCAGCCCGATAGGGGCTTGATGTTCAAGGGCATCCAATAAAGAAGAAAGTCCGCTGGCAATCAGTAATAGCCCCAGCGTCAGTAGGAAAATGACGGTGCGTTGATGAACCAGTACGCAAATAAAACAGCCGACCGACAAGTAACTGCCGGCCAACAACCAGCTCGCTAGAAATTGCGAGGCGATGACCGTGTTGTCTGCTTCACCCAGATAGTTTGCAATGATCACGAGCGGCAATGTCATCAGCAAGGCAGTGCTTGCGACGAACCAGGCGGCGAGGAATTTTCCGACAACCCAATCAAACGCTGTAACGGGCAGGGTTTTCATCAGGCCCAGAAACCCATTATTGGCTTCATCGGACCATAATTGCGTCGCCAGGGCGGGGATCAGTAGCAAGTATAGCCAGGGGTGGAAATGGAAGAATACTTGCAGGTCACTGTTGTTTTGTTCCAGCCAGGGGCTCGTGTACAGCCCCAACGCCACTGACAGCATCAAGAAAATTGCAATGTTCAAGTAGGTACTGGGTGTGCGGGCGTAACTGGCGAGCTGGCGTATCAGAACGATCGGCAACAGTTTCAAGCGGACGCCTCCTGGCTAAGATGGTGGACCACATCAGTCAGGCGACCCGGCTCCAGGTTCAATGCGTTGATTTTCCATCTGCGACTGGCAATGAGCGTGTTGATGTGGGGATAAATGGTGTGCCCGGGCATGGCGAGGACAGTCACCGTACCGGGCGCATGCCGATGCTCTTCAATGCCTGCCACTCCTGGCAGCACGGCCAGCGCCAGCAAATCCAGCGGACTCTCTGCGGTGAGGGTGACTGCCTGGAAGTGTCGGGAGCCGCGCTGCAGGTCGGGCAGGGCGGTATCGGCCACCAGGCGACCGCCTGCAATGACCAGTGCACGCGTGCACAAATCGGATAATTCATCGCAATGACGAGAGGCTACGATCACCGTCATTTCCTGCGTCAATGATTGGATAAGTGCCCTGAACACAGGTTTTTGCTCGGGCGAGAGTCCTTCCGTGGGTTCATCCAGCAGTAATAGTGAGGGTCCATGCAGAATGGCCTGGGCAATGGCGACTTTGCGTTTCCAGTCGATGGTGAGGGTGTCGAGGGGGGCATCGAGCACCGCAAATAACTCCAGTCGTGCTACAGCATGCTCCAACCGCGTGCGTTTGTCGGCGCCGTGGAAGCCGCGTAGGGCAGCGATGAACCCGAGGAATGTCTTGACGGACATAGTTGGGTGACCGGGATCGTTGGCAAGTTGATAGCCGATAAGATGCTTTGCTTTCAATGGGTGGGTTTGCATGTTGAAACTCTGGATGCTTATAACGCCGCTGGAGGGTGGTGTCGAACCCGCTATGAGATTGAGTAGTGTTGTTTTGATAGTAGCGTCTTGCCCAAACAGTCCCAGGCATTCTTGTTGGTTGGCGCTGAAAGAAAAGTCGCTGAGGATGATCGAGTTGCCCGCGTGTTTTGTCAGATTGCTTATTTCGATCATTTTTTTACCGAATAAGTTTGGTATGACGTAAGGGAAGTTAAAAAAGGGTACGGGTAATGGTCGTTTTTGGGAACGTCGATCTATATTAATAAGAGAAGTCCTACGTGTGCGGCACGTGGGTCGCTGAAACAATGTGTTGTGTTTTTGAATGTCAAATTCCTGAATGTTTATTGGGTTGTTTATATAAACTTTCTGTCCTGCACAATGAGGCCTGATTGCCATGATGTTGCTACGTACTCTTGTTCTTGAACGCGACGGTCAGGATGCTCCGGTTAACGGCGCATTGCTCTGTGGTTTTGCTGTAGGTCAGGCCGGCTCCAACTTTCTTGTCTACAGCCTGGACGAAGAAGTAGAACCGGGAAGTTCCAGGGTCTATATCGCTGCCCTGCGTAAGAAAGCCGACCGCTACTTTCTCGGAGGGGTTGAGTCCAGGGACGATCTGCAGACGGCCTTACTTGTTTTCAAACAAATACTGACAGTGGCTGCTTCGGGGGTTAAAGCGGGTGGCGCTACCGAAACCCAAGTGTCCTATCATTTTATCGATTTAAAGGGCTGCAAATTGCCGCCTGCGCGGCCTGAGGATCATCATTCGGTAATTATCAAGAAAGCGCTGGTCATGAAAGTGATCACGCTGGGCATGTCTGCGCCGACGCTGCCGGCGATCGAAAGCGCCTCAGTGATCGTGCCGTCCATTCGTTTCTCGTCGCAAATGGTCTCCCCTCCGAAAGGGTCAGGCCCAGCCGAGCTGCCTCGGTTACCTGCACAGGAAGATCCCGTTGAAGAGCCCCGACAGGCACCCGTCGCACCGCCGGTCATCGCGGTTCAGGCCATGCCCGCTATCTCGACTGAGCCGAATACGCCGGCGCAGTTGAAACCCCCGGCATCCACTGACCACAGTACATTGTTCGAAGTCGACAGCACGTTGACCAACCTTGCACGCGTCGCCCAGGAGCTGACCCAGCAAAAACTGGCTGCAACCGAGCAGGAGACAGCGCTTGAGCAATGGCAGGCACGACTGCAACAGGAACAAACCCAACTGGATGAAAAAGCTCGAGCGCTGGAGCAACGCACCGCTCAATTGCATGATCAGTCGCTTGCGGTCAGCCAGAGAAGCGAAGCCCTCAACGCGATGATGTCGAAGATGTCGAGCTTGCGGCAGAACCTGCGAAGCATGCTGATTGAGTTGGATCAGGCGCTGGACAGCTAGACTGGCCTGGCTACTTTCTCGGGTTCATTTATGATCAACGCCAGCCAGTCGAGGCTCGGGTGTGAAACCCGGGCGTTTCGGCAATTATGGATATTGCCTGGGGATGCGAGCGTTTGAGTACCAAGCTGATTACCAAAGAAGGTCATGAAGCGCTGAAGAAGGAGCTGGATTACCTGTGGCGTGAAAAACGCCCGGACACCACGCGCAAAGTGACCTGGGCCGCCTCGCTGGGAGATCGCAGCGAAAACGCCGATTACCAGTACAACAAGAAACTGCTGCGTGAGATCGACCGTCGCGTGCGTTACCTGCGCAAGCGCCTGGAAGACATGCGGGTGGTGGAGTACATGCCCGAGCAGGAGGGCAAGGTGTTCTTCGGCGCCTGGGTGGACATCGAGAACGAGCAGGGCGAAACCAAGCGTTTTCGCATCGTCGGTTATGACGAGATTTATGACCGGATGGACTACATCTCCATCGATTCCCCCATGGCCCGTGCATTGTTGCGCAAGGAAGTGGACGACGAAGCCCTGGTGCAGACCCCAAGTGGCGAAGTGTGCTGGTGGATCACCGGGATCGAATATGTGAAGTGAGCGAAATGGGCCCGCATTCTGTGAGGAATGCGGGCCCATCGCGTTTTAACCTTCGCGCAATACCGTCAGGGGGCTGGCATTCAGTGCGCGGCGGGTGCCAAACACACCGGCACCGCCGATCAGCACGGCACCGATCACCGGCAGCAGCAACAGCCATGGGTGAGGGTGCCAGGCCAGGTCGAACGCGTAACGGTACAGCACGAAGGTCACAAGCTCCGTGCCCAGCGCCGCGAGCAGGCCACTGACCGCACCCAGCAAGCCGAACTCGATACGCCTGGCCTTGACCAGCAGCTTGCGTTCGGCACCCAGTGCACGCAGCAGTGCCCCTTGGCGAATGCGTTCATCCAGGGTGGCTTGCAGGCCGGAGAACAGTACCGCCATTCCTGCCGCCAGCACGAACAGCAGCACATACTCCACCGCCAGGGTCACCTGGGCGAGGATGCTGCGCAACTGCTCCAACAGCGCCTCGACCTGCAGGATGGTCACCGCCGGGAACGCCCGGGACAAGTCGACGATCTGCTGGTCATGCCCAGGTGCCAGGTAGAAGCTGGTCAGGTAGGTGGCCGGCAGGTCCTTCAAGGTGCCCGGCTGGAAAATCATGAAGAAGTTGGGCTGGAAGTTATCCCAGTTAATGGTCCGCAGGCTGGTCACCCGCGCTTCACGGTTTTCACCGCCCACCGTGAACACCAGGTGGTCGTTGAGCTTGAGCTTGAGGCTTTCCGCCACCTTGGCTTCGACAGAGACGCCAGGGATTTCATCGGTGGGTTGCTGCGACCACCACGAGCCCGCAGTCAGGGCGTTGCCCGGCGGCAGGTCGGCGGCCCAGGTCAGGCTCAGGTCGCGTTGCACCGCGCGATCACCGCTGGAATCCTTGCTGACAATTTCCTGTACGGGTTCACCGTTGATACTGATCAAGCGCCCCGGCACTACCGGATACAGCGGTGCGGATTGCGCTTGCAGTTCCAGCAGGCGGGCGCCAAAGGCATCCTTGTCGGCTGGCAGGATATTCAAGGCGAAATAGTTGGGCGCATCCTTGGGCAACTGGTTTTGCCAAGTGTCGAGCAACTCACCCCGCAGCAGGGCGATCAAGCCCATGGACAGCAGGATCAAGCCAAACGCCAGGGATTGACCGGCCGCTGCCAGCGGGTGACGCAACAGTTGGCCCAGGCCCAGACGCCAGGGCAGGGACGCGCGAGCCAGCAGGCGACGCAGGCTTTGCAACAACAGCAGGAGCAAGCCGCCGAGTACCAGCGCAGCGACCACGCCGCCGCCGAGCAGGGCGAAGGTCAGCACCAGGTCGAGGCTCAGGCGCCACATGATCAGGCCTAGTGCGAACAACGCTGCGCCATAGACCATCCAGGTGCTGGAAGGGATTGGCAGCAGGTCGCGGCGCAGCACCCGCAGCGGTGGCACGCGCCCCAGTGCGGCGAGCGGCGGCAGGGCGAAGCCGGCAAGGGCGACCAGCCCGGTGCCGATCCCGGCAATTGCCGGTAGCAGCCCGCCGGGTGGAACATCCGCCGGCAGCAGGTCGTGGAGGAAATAGAACAGGCCAAACTGTGCCAGCCAGCCAAGCACGGCGCCGGTCAGGCTCGCCAGCAGCCCCAGGACGCTCAGTTGCAGGCTGAACAACAACATGGCTTCACGCCGTGACAAGCCCAGGCAACGCAGCAATGCGCTGGCATCGAAACGTCGGGTGGCGAAGCGGTTGGCCGACAGCGCCACGGCCACACCGGCCAGCAGTACCGCGACCAGGCTGGCCATGTTCAGGTATCGCTCGGCCTTACCCAGGGCGCCGCCGATCTGCTGGTTGCCGTCCCGTGAGTCCTGCAACCGCTGGTTGGCGGCGAGCCCCGGTTTGACCAGGTCGCGATAGGTCTGCAACACGGTGCTGCCCTGCGGCCCGCGCCATAACTCGCGGTAACTGACGCGGCTGCCGGGCTGCACCACACCGGTGGCGTCCAGGTCTGCCAGGTTGATCATCACCCTGGGCGTGAGGCTGTAGAAATTACCCGCGCGATCCGGCTCGTAGGTCAGCACGCGGGCCAGGCGCAGCGTTTTCATGCCTACATCGATGCTGTCGCCGACTTTCAGGTCCAGCGCGGTCAGCAGTCGGGCTTCCACCCAGGCTTCACCGGGTTTCGGGCCGCCACCGGGGGTTTCATCGCCAAAAGGCGCGGCAGCGCTTTTCAGTTCACCGCGCAGGGGGTACTGCTCGTTGACTGCCTTGATGCTGGACAGCTGGATGCCGTTGTCGGTGGCAATGACGCTGGAAAATTCCACCACCCGGGCGTGATCCAGGCCCAGCTCGGTGCCCGACTGGATTTGCTCGGGGCGAGCCGGCGAGCTGCCCTCGAGTACCAGGTCGGCGCCGAGGAACTCGGTCGCGCGCAACAGCATCGCACCGTTGAGGCGCGCACCGAAGTAGCCGATGGCAGTACTGGCGGCCACAGCCACCAACAGGGCGAAGAACAGTACGCGCAATTCGCCGGCGCGGGCATCGCGCAGCAATTGGCGCATGGCAAGGCTGAACAGGCGCAACAGCGGCAAACGTGCCATCAAGGCTCCAGGGGCGCGACCATCAGGCCGGCTTCAAGGCGGATCAGGCGTCGGCAACGGTGGGCCAGGCGCTCGTCGTGGGTGACCAGCACCAGGGTCGTGCCGCTTTCTTTGTTGAGTTCGAACAGCAGGTCGCTGATGCGCTCGCCGGTGTGGCTGTCGAGGTTGCCGGTGGGTTCATCGGCAAACAGCACGTCCGGTTCTGCGGCAAAGGCGCGGGCAATCGCCACTCGCTGCTGTTCGCCACCGGAGAGTTGGCGTGGCGAGTGAGTCAGGCGTTGGCCCAGGCCTACGCGTTCCAGCAGGTGCCGGGCGCGCTCACGGGCGTCTTTGCGACCGTCCAGCTCCAGCGGCAGCATGACGTTTTCCAGCGCGTTGAGGCTGTCGAGCAGTTGGAACGACTGGAACACGAAGCCCACATGCTCGGCACGGATGCGCGCGCGCTGGTCTTCGTCGAGGGTGCTGAGGGCTTGCCCGGCGAGGGTGACTTCGCCGCTGCTGGGCAGGTCGAGGCCGGCCAGCAGGCCCAGGAGGGTGGATTTGCCGGAACCGGAGCTGCCGACGATAGCCAGGCTATCGCCCTTGTTCAGTTCCAGGCTCAGTTCGTGCAGGATAGTCAGTTCACCTTCCGCGCTGGGAACCACTTTGCTAAGGTTCCGCGCGGTGAGAATGCTTGCGCCCATGGAGAATCCGATGCGAATGTGGTTTTTGAGTGCTGGCCTGGCCTTGATGTGCATGGCCCAGAACGCAGCGGCGGGTACAGTCCTGATCGTTGGCGATAGTATCAGTGCCGGTTTCGGCCTGGATACCAGCAAAGGGTGGGTTGCCCTGCTGCAGCAACGGCTCAAGCAGGAAGGTTTCGACGATAAAGTGGTCAATGCCTCCATCAGTGGCGACACCAGTGCCGGAGGCTTGGCGCGGCTGCCGGCGGCGCTTGCAGAGCATAAGCCGGACGTGGTGGTGATCGAGCTAGGCGGTAACGATGGCCTGCGCGGGCAGCCGCCTGCGCAATTGCAACAAAATCTTGCGTCGATGATTGACCAGTCCAAGGCCGGCGGGGCCAAGGTGTTGTTGTTGGGGATGCAGTTGCCACCCAATTATGGCCCGCGATACACCACTGCATTTGCCGAAGTCTATGGTGTGCTGGCCAAGGAAAAAAACGTCCCGCTGGTGCCGTTTTTCCTCGATGGCGTGGGTGGTCATCCGGAGCTGATGCAGGCCGATCAACTTCACCCGGCGGTCGGCGCCCAGGGCAAGTTGCTGGAAAATGTCTGGCCGACGCTAAAACCGCTGCTATGACGCTTTTCTACCGGCAGGCTTTCGGCTAAGGTGGCGCCCCCCCGATTTGGAGCCCCCGATGTCGCGTCCTGCCTGGTCCCTGTTTAACTACCAACTGATCGAGCCGGACGAGCAGCTGGATCTGTTCGCCTGCCAGGAAGTGCGGGTGCATCTGGTGGCGCGTCAACTGGAACTGGGCGGCTCCATCGATCGCACGTTGTGCGGCACCCTATTGCCGGCGCAACCACGTTGGTCGCGGGTCGATCGTTCGATCTTCCAGGACCAGCGCCTGTGCCCGCTGTGCCGGGCCATCCTGGAGTCGCAGAAGCGTGGTACGCCGCCGATCTGGCCGGAGCTGCGTTTCGAGCTGTAGGGGGCAGCTAGAAGCGCGCTTCACGTATACAATCGATGTTTACCTACCCGTCGTTCTGCGAAGGATTTACCGGATGTTGTCGCGCCTTTCCGTCGTCACCTGCTGCCTGTCTATCGCTGCACTCTGTGCGGCCGGTTCTGCGTCAGCCCTGCAGTTGCCCTTGCCACCACCGGGTGAAGACATCGTCGGCCAGGTCCAGGTGATCAAGGCCAAGTACGAAGACACCTTTGCCGACCTGGGCACCACCTATGACCTGGGGTACTCGGAGATGGTTGCGGCCAACCCAGGCGTGGATGCCTGGTTGCCGGGCGCGGGTACGGAGATCGTGCTGCCGACGCGTTTCATCCTGCCACCCGGTCCTCGGGAAGGCATTGTGATCAACCTGGCGGAATACCGGCTCTATTACTTCCCCAAGGGCCAGAACGTGGTCTACACCTTCCCGCTGGGGATCGGTCGTGAGGGCTGGGGGTCGCCGATCGCCCACACCAGCATCATTGCCAAGACACCCAACCCGACCTGGACACCGCCAGCCTCGATCAAGGCAGAGCACGCGGCCAATGGTGACCCTCTGCCCAACGTGGTGCCAGCCGGCCCGGACAACCCATTGGGCCCGTTCAAGTTCACCCTGGGTACGCCGGGTTACCTGATCCACGGTTCCAACATGAAATTTGGTATCGGCACGCGTACAAGCCACGGCTGCTTCCGCATGTTCAACAACAACGTGCTGGAAATGGCGGGCATGGTGCCGGTGGGGACGTCGGTGCGCATCATCAACGACGCCTACAAGTTCGGTCGCAGTGGCGGCAAGGTCTACCTTGAAGCGCATACGCCGTTGAATGATGACGGGACTCCGTCGGTGGTCGACAAACACACCGCCGTCATCAACGCTTTGCTCAAGCGTGAAGACTTGGCCAACCAATTGCGCGTGAACTGGGACCAGGTGCGTGACGTGGTTGCGGCGGAAGACGGCTTGCCGACGGAAATCGGCGTGCCTGGCGCAGCCTCGGTGGCCGCCAGTGCGCCGATCGATCTGCAGCAGTAACGCTGTTTGATCAACAGCCCGCTACGGCGGGCTTTTTATTGCCCGCGATTTGGGCACAAACCCCAGGCAATAAAAAAGCCGACCCATAAATGGATCGGCTTGATAACAACCCCGAGGGATTATTACTTGCGGCTAGCTTTTTCAAGCATACGCAGAGCGCGCTCGTTAGCTTCGTCAGCAGTCTGTTGTGCTTTTTGAGCAGCAGCCAGAGCTTCATCAGCTTTACGGTAGGCTTCGTCTGCACGAGCCTGGGAGCGAGCTGCTGCGTCTTCAGTTGCAGTCAGACGTGCTTCGGTTTCTTTGGAGACGCTGCTGCAACCGGTAGCCAGAACTGCGGCCAGAGCCAGTGCAGAGAATTTCAGAACGTTGTTCATCGTGTTCCCCTTCAAGGACTTTCTATTAGATGGCTAGTTCGCCCAGAGTGAGCTAATAGCCGGCGTACATACTACCCATTACTTGTAGTAAGTAAACTGACGTAACGCAAGAAGCAAAAAAAATTCTCGCGTCGAATCTATTTTGGCTAATCTTTTGGAGGTTTGTATAAAAACCGTCCAATTTTTTTCATACAGGCGAAAATTGGATCCAGGCTGAAAGGGCCGGCCCGCATGTGTTAAGCCTTGTAAACAGATGAAAATTTATATATCCACGCTGACACTTTCGTTCAGCCTGGCTTTGCGTTGCCCAGCATCTTTTACGCATGTAGAGGTGACTTTAAGAGCGCCTGTTCGTCTTAAGGTTCAACTGCCGGCAATGTTCAGGCTTTCGATCATCGGTTGATCGGAGCCCTTTCTATATCCACCAGCGGCAGGGGATGACGAGTGCGCCTTGAGCAATTGCAGGATTGGTGCCTACTATTCCCTATGTGCTGGTTGTGAGCGCTCAGGGTTTTCTCGTTGTCGAAACCGGCACGGGGTGGCGTAGATGTTCCTTCGCCGGAAAAACATCGGTAAGGTAGGGGTCAGAAACCAAGACCCGCGAGGAGTAGTGATGAGCGAGGCGTTGTCCATCCACCATGACCAGGCTGGTCATCAGTTCGAGACCAATGTGGACGGTCATCGTGCCTATCTGACCTATATGGATCTCGGCAAACAGACCCTGGATATCTATCGGACCTTTGTGCCCAACGCACTGCGGGGCCGTGGTATCGCGGCGGCATTGACCGAGGAAGCCTTGAAGTTCGCCGAAGAGGCAGGCTACACGGTGATCCCGTCCTGCTCCTACGTCGAACGCTACATGGAGCGCCACCAGCGCCATGCCGCGAAGCTGTAAACCGTAAACAGCAGCATGAAAAACGCCGGGCTTGCCCGGCGTTTTTGTGTGCGCTCGATACAGACTCAGGTGCGTTTGCGCTTAGGCAATACGTCCTTGAGCTTGGCGTGCATGCTGCGCAGGGTGTTTTCGGTGGCGGACCAGTCGATGCAGGCATCGGTGATCGACACGCCGTACTGCAAGTCGGCCAGGTCTTTTGGAATCGCCTGGCAACCCCAGTTCAGGTGGCTCTCGACCATCAGGCCGATGATCGACTGGTTGCCTTCCAGGATCTGGTTGGCGACGTTTTCCATCACCAGCGGCTGCAGGGCCGGGTCCTTGTTGGAGTTGGCGTGGCTGCAGTCGACCATGATGTTCGGCTTGATCTTGGCCTTGTTCAGCGCCTGCTCGCACAGGGCAACGCTGACCGAATCATAATTGGGCTTGCCATTGCCGCCGCGCAACACCACGTGGCCGTAGGCGTTGCCCTTGGTGGTGACGATGGACACGCCACCTTCCTGGTTGATACCCAGGAAACGGTGCGGGCTGGACACCGACTGCAGCGCGTTGATCGCCACGGTCAGGCCGCCATCGGTGCCGTTCTTGAAGCCCACGGCCGAAGACAGGCCGGACGCCATTTCGCGGTGGGTCTGGGATTCGGTGGTGCGTGCGCCGATGGCCGACCAGCTGATCAGGTCCTGCAGGTACTGCGGGGAGATCGGGTCCAGGGCTTCGGTGGCGGTGGGCAGGCCCATCTCCGCCAGGTCCAGCAACAACTGACGACCAATGTGCAGGCCGTCCTGGATCTTGAACGAGTCGTCCAGGTACGGGTCGTTGATCAAGCCTTTCCAGCCGACGGTGGTGCGCGGTTTTTCGAAATAGACGCGCATCACCAGGTAGAGGGTGTCGGACACTTCCGCCGCCAGCACTTTCAGGCGCTCGGCGTACTCGTGGGCAGCCTTGAGGTCGTGGATCGAGCAAGGCCCGATGACGACAAACAGGCGGTGGTCGGTGCCGTCGAGAATGTCACGGATGACTTCGCGGCCCTTGGTGACGGTCTGCAGGGCAGCGTCGCTCAGAGGGATTTCGCGCTTGAGCTGATCGGGCGTGATCAGGGTCTCGTTGGATTCGACGTTTAGGTCATTGATCGGTAAATCAGCCATCGTGTTACTCGTCAGGGTCACGGGTGCCGGCCGCCAGCCATCCCCGTGCGGCGGAGCACAGCATGATTTGAATGCAGGGGGGAGGAACCTTAGCGCGTAACACGGGCCCGCGACAATGGGCAAAGCCCGCTTTAATCCAGCGCTGGCGCCACAAAGGCCTCATGGGAGAACTCGTTGGCATGGCGCGATACCCACTCACGTGCCAGGGCTTCGAGTTGCTGGGGTGTCGGTTCGGCATCTTCGTGCTGGCGGCAGTAGCGCTCTATCCGGCATGCTTGCTCACCCATGCGTGCACCGAACAAGGCATGTTCGTCGGTGAACGAGATACCGACGCGGTAGCCGGTTTCCACCTTGCGGCACCACGCCACGTAGCCAGGATAACGCGCGCTGGCACCCAGGGAAGGAATGTGCAGATCAACCGCCGTGCCTTCGCGCCAGGCACGTGGCCAATGGCAGGCGATGCCGCCCAGGCCGCTGATGTGCAGGCGTTGGCGGGGGATAGCAGGAGAGGGGCGTTGGATTAACTCGACAGCGACATCATCAGGGTGAGGTAAAAAACGACCCATGTACACGGACTCCGAGCACCGTCCAATTGACGGCGGTGGCAGCAGTATAGTGAAGGAACTGGAATTGACCGACCTGGATATTGACCAGCAATTGCTGGGATTGCCAGGTATTTCGCTCGTTGTGTTTACGAGCCGTGGGTGTTCCAGTTGCCGGTGGGCGCGCCAGCAGTTCCCGGGTTGGCCGTTGCCAGTGGACCGGGTGTGTTGGGTGGACGCCGGGCATAACGGTGGGGCGGTCGAACGCTACCAGATCTTTCATTTGCCGGCGCTGTTCGTGGTGTGCGAGGGTCAATTCCATGGGCAAATACAGACACGTCTTACGCGTGACGACATTTCCGATGCAGTAAAACAGGCACTCACCCGTCCACCTGAGGATTTGCCATGACAGCAGTTACACCCCAGTCGCCACGGATCGGCATTATCGGCACCGGTGCCATCGGTGGTTTCTACGGCTTGATGCTGGCGCGCGCCGGTTTCGATGTGCACTTCCTGTTGCGCAGTGAATACGCGGCCGTCAGCGAGCACGGCCTGCACTTGAACAGCACGGTGCATGGCCCGTTGCACCTGCACCCGGTGCAGGCTTACGCCCGTGCTGCCGATATGCCGCCGTGCGACTGGCTCCTAGTGGGCACCAAGTCGACCGGCAACGTCGAACTGGCCCCGACCCTCGCCCAGGTGGCGGCGCCGGGTGCCAAGGTGGTGTTGCTGCAAAATGGCCTCGATGTCGAAGACAGCCTGCGTGAACACCTGCCAGCGTCGCTGCACCTGCTCGGTGGCCTGTGCTACATCGGCGTGCACCGTTCGGCCCCCGGCGTTATCGAGCATCAGGCGTTGGGCCGGGTCAACCTGGGTTATCACAGTGGCACGGCGGCCAATGACGAAGCCCTTCAAAAGGCCATTGTCGAAGCCGGTGCCGCGCTGTTTCACCAGGCCGGTATCGAGTCCCAGGCCATGGCCAACGTGCATCAGGCCCGTTGGCACAAACTGGTGTGGAACGTGCCCTACAATGGTCTCTCGGTATTATTGGGCACTGGCACCACGGCCATGATGGCGGACGAGTCCAGCCGCGAACTGATCCAGGCGCTGATGGCCGAAGTGGTGCAGGGCGCCCACGCTTGTGGTCATGACATCCCCCAAAGCTACGCCGAGCAGATGTTCACCATGACCGAAACCATGGATGACTACCTGCCGAGCATGTACCACGACCATGTGCACAAACGCCCGCTGGAGCTTGCGGCGATCTATGCCCGGCCACTGGCCGCTGCCAAGGCTGCCGGCTGCGAGCTGCCTCGAATGCAGGCGCTGTACCAGGCCTTGAGTTTTATTGATCGGCGTAACCGCTGAGTAGGGGAGGCACCATGGCAAAAGGCTTGGGCGACAAACTGGTGCTGGCGATCTCGTCGCGGGCACTCTTCGACTTGAGTGAAAGCCACAAGGTCTACCTGGCCGAAGGGGTCGAGACCTACCGCCAGTACCAGATCGAACACGAGGAGGAAATCCTCGAGCCCGGTGACGCCTTCCCGCTGGTCAAGAAGCTGCTCAGCCTCAATGCCAGCCTCGGCCGCGCCCGGGTCGAAGTGGTGCTGGTGTCGCGCAACAGTGCCGACACCGGCCTGCGCGTGTTCAATTCAATCCAGCATTACGGCCTGGATATCTCCCGCGCCGCTTTCGTAGGCGGGCGTAGTCCTTATCCTTATTTGGCGGCCTTTGGCTGCCATCTGTTTCTGTCGACCCACGCCGAGGATGTGCGCAGTGCCCTCGATGCGGGGTTTGCGGCGGCGACGATTCTGTCGGGCGGCCCGAACCGCGCCTCCAGCGAAGAGCTGCGCATTGCCTTCGACGGCGACGCGGTGTTGTTTTCCGATGAGTCGGAGCGTGTGTACCAGGCTGGTGGCCTGGCAGCGTTCCAGGCCAATGAGCGGGAGGCGGCGCGCCAGCCGTTGCACGGCGGTCCTTTCAAGGGTTTTCTGGCGGCACTCAACTTGTTGCAGCGCGAGTTTCCCGATGAGGCCTGCCCGATCCGCACCGCCTTGGTCACTGCCCGTTCGGCGCCGTCACACGAGCGGGTGATTCGCACATTGCGTGAATGGGATATCCGCCTGGACGAGTCGTTGTTCCTGGGCGGCCTGGAGAAATCCGCGTTCCTGGAGGCGTTTGCCGCCGATGTGTTTTTTGATGACCAGGCCGGGCATTGCGAGAAAGCCATGGAGTTTGTCGCCACCGGGCACGTGCCCCATGGCATCAGTAACGAGGTGAAGAGCTAAGTCAATCCAAGACGCCCGGGCGCTGCTAAGCTGATTTCATCTCCGCCATCCTGGCCGTCCAGGAGGTTTTATGATTCGTTCGATGCTGTACGCCACGGACCTCGGTCTGTATGCGCCTTATGTGATGCAGCATGCGCTGGCGCTGGCGCGGACGTTCAAGGCGGACCTGTATGTGATTCACGTGGTCGAGCCCATCGGGCTGTTCGCCGAATCGGTGTTACAGAGCTACCTTGATGAGAAGGCCCTGAGTGAATGGCAAAGCCAGGGGGTGACCACGGTGATGGCGACGATCGAACAGCGGGTGCTGGACAGTTTTCGCGAGGAGTTGGGGGACGGGGAGCAAGACCTGAAGTTGATTCGCTCGGTACGGGTGATACAGGGGGATCCGTGTGAGGTGATACTCGACCAATTGCGCAAACTTTCTGTAGA
Source organism: Pseudomonas sp. AC112 (assembly GCF_979253545.1). NCBI lineage: Bacteria > Pseudomonadati > Pseudomonadota > Gammaproteobacteria > Pseudomonadales > Pseudomonadaceae > Pseudomonas > Pseudomonas sp. AC112. The sequence continues at coordinate 358,766 of NZ_CEEDCM010000001.1, read as the reverse complement.
CCTATTGATCGTAGGAAGTCATAGCCATGCAACTGCGGCGGCCACCCCGTTGGGGCGCACGGCTGCACGGGTGCTGCAGTTGTCTACGGTGCCGGTTTACCTGGTGCCTTCGTTGCAACGTCGACGCAGTGATGACGTGTGATGGGTAAAAACGATAAAAAGTTCTAGATTTATCCATCGAACCTTTAATATAGTTATATACCGTCGCTGATACCCGTGGCGTCTATCTGCTTTGAGGGACACATATGAAGCTTCAACAACTGCGCTACATCTGGGAAGTGGCGCACCACGACCTCAACGTTTCCGCTACCGCTCAAAGCCTCTACACCTCGCAACCCGGTATCAGCAAGCAGATCCGCCTGCTCGAAGACGAGCTAGGCGTAGAAGTGTTCGCGCGCAGTGGCAAGCACCTCACCCGCGTCACCCCGGCCGGTGAGCGCATCATCACCACCGCCGGCGAAATCCTGCGCAAGGTCGAAAGCATCAAGCAGATCGCCCAGGAATTCTCCAACGAGAAGAAGGGCACCCTGTCCATCGCCACCACCCACACCCAGGCGCGTTATGCGTTGCCGCCGGTGATCCGCGACTTCATCAAGCAGTACCCCGACGTTGCCCTTCACATGCACCAGGGTTCGCCGATGCAGATCGCCGAGATGGCCGCTGACGGCACTGTCGATTTCGCCATCGCCACCGAGGCCCTGGAGCTGTTCGGTGACCTGGTCATGATGCCGTGCTACCGCTGGAACCGTTGCGTGGTTGTGCCGCAAGGTCACCCATTGGCCAAGCTGCCGAAGCTGACCCTGGAAGCCCTGGCTGAATACCCGATCGTGACCTACGTGTTCGGTTTCACCGGCCGTTCCAAACTTGACGAAGCCTTCAGCCATCGCGGCCTGACGCCAAAAGTGGTGTTCACCGCAGCCGATGCCGACGTGATCAAGACTTACGTGCGCCTGGGCCTGGGCGTGGGTATCGTCGCCAAGATGGCGGTCGACACTGCCCTCGACAAAGACTTGGTGGTGCTCGATGCCAGCGAACTCTTTGAGTCCAGCGTGACCAAGATCGGCTTCCGTCGTGGCACGTTCCTGCGTGGCTTCATGTGCGATTTCATCGAGAAATTTGCGCCGCACCTGACCCGCGAAGTCATGGCCAAAGCGATCCAGTGCCACAACAAGCAAGAGCTGGAAGAGCTGTTCGACGGCGTTGAACTGCCCGTCCATTAAGTGAATGAATGCGATCCACTGTAGGAGCGAGCTTGCTCGCGAAAATCGTCAACGATAACGCAGGGGGCCAGGATTCACACGGCGTGCTTGCGTTCTTCGCGAGCAAGCTCGCTCCTACAGGTTATTTGGCGTCGGTCACCGTGAAGTGTTGCCGGGCGCCTGCCACCAGAATCTCCACCTCATCGCCTTCGAACTTGCCCAGCAGGCTTTTGCCCAACGGCGAGCGCGGGGTGATGACGGTCACCGGTTGCCCGACCACGTCCACTTTCAAGCCCGCCGCATCCGGCGCCAAGAACAGCCATTGCTGGCGTCCGTTCTCATCCTCCAGGCCCAATAGCGCGCCGATCTCTATGCCCCGCTGATCGTCGTAGGCGCGCAGTGTCAGGTTCTGGCACAGCGCGAGCGCCTGCTTGATCTCCTCGACACGCTTGGCTTGCCCGGCCGCCAGGTAGGACGCTTCCAGCCCTAGGGTGTCGTACTTGTTCTCGGCGATGTTTTCTTCGTGGGTCGCGGTTTCGTAGGCGGTCTGCGCGGCCCGTTGGGCGATGTCGAGATCGACGCTGAGCTTTTCCAGGATCAACAGGTGGACGGCGTGTTTATTCATTGGTCATCAATCGCAGAATTGCAGGACATTGGCCCGGGTCTTTTCGTTGGGGGCGTTCTGGTCCTGTTGCAGCCAGAACTGGCATTTGGGGTTGGACAGGTTGCGCGCATTGTTGCGAGCCTGGTCCAGGCTCTGTTGCTGTTCCTGCTTCTGCAGGTTCTGCTGGTATTGCTCGAACAGGCGATTAGGCGGTTCAGGCGCCACAACCGCAGGCTTGCCCAATTGCTGCACCGCCTGGGCCACCGGCGCCAGGCTCTGCGGGAACAGATAGCGCGACGCCAGCCAGGTGGTCAGCACAATAGCGATAAACCCCAGCCACACGCCAAACGCGATAGCGGCACTGAGCTTGAACCGCGACAACGGACGATCAGACATGATGGCCTCCTGGCAGGCATTGACGGCGTGGCGGCGATTGTCGCACAGCCGCTGCGCAGAATAATCGCGAACAAGCCTTCTGCATCCGTGCATTTATGCGGACAATCGAACCTTTGAGTGTTGGAGCCCGGAATGAAAGCCCGCTGGGATATTTTTTGCAGCGTCGTCGACAACTACGGCGACATCGGCGTGACCTGGCGCCTGGCCCGGCAATTGGTGGCGGAGCATGCCTGTGATGTGCGCTTGTGGGTCGATGACCTGCGCGCCTTCGAACGCATGTGCCCGGACATTGATGTGCACCACGACCTGCAATGGCAGGAAGGCGTCGAAGTGCGGCATTGGCCGTCAGAGTGGGGACAGGCGTCTGCGGCGGATGTGGTGATTGCCGCGTTCGCCTGCCAGTTGCCGCCGGACTACATGGAAGCCATGGCTGCACGTGAACGCACGCCATTGTGGATGAACCTGGATTACCTCAGTGCCGAAGAGTGGGTGGTGGGTTGCCACAGGTTGCCGTCGGTGAAGTTCAAGGGCGTGCAGAAGTACTTCTTCTTCCCAGGGTTCCGAGCCGGCACCGGTGGCCTGCTGCGCGAAGCGGGGTTGCTGGAGCAGCGTCGGGCGTTTCAGCACGATGCCAGTGCGCAGCAAAGCTTCCTGCATGCCTTGGGCGTGTCTCCTACAATGGGGGCGCGGCTGATCTCACTGTTTGCCTATGAAAATGCCGGGCTGGCCAGTTGGCTCGAGGTGTTATCGACGGATGGACGTGCCACTCATCTGTTGGTGCCCGAGGGGCGCATCCTTGGCGATGTGCAGCGCTGGCTCGGCGTGGATCGGTTGGCGGCGGGGGATATCCACGAGCGCGGATCGCTGACCGTGCAGGTCATCGCATTCGTGCGCCAGGAGCAATATGACCGCCTGTTGTGGTGCTGCGACTTCAATGCCGTGCGCGGCGAAGACTCCTTCGTGCGCGCCCAGTGGGCCGGCCGGCCGCTGCTGTGGCACATCTATCGGCAGGACGAGGACATCCATCTCGACAAGCTTGATGCCTTCCTTGAGCTGTACACCGCCGACTTGTCACCGCCGGCAAGGGCGGCCTTGATCGGGCTCTGGCAAGCGTGGAACACCGAGGCCGATATGGCTCAAGCGTGGAAAATGTTGCTGGAACACTGGCCGGAGGTGAGCCAGCGCGCCGAAACATGGTGTCTGGAACAGGGCTTGCAGGCCGATCTTGCGACGGCGCTGGTGCAGTTTTATGAAAGTTGGATATGATACGCCACCTTGAATTTTGTAAATCCCATCCAAATTTCGGATATATGCAATGAAAACTGGTAAAGAACTGAAACCCGGTACAGTGATCCGTCTCGAAAACGACCCTTGGCTGGTTCAGAAAGCTGAGTTCACCAAGTCTGGTCGTAACAGCGCAATCATGAAGACCAAGCTGAAGAACCTGCTGACCGGTTACAAGACCGAGATCGTCTACAGCGCCGACGACAAACTGGACGACGTGATCCTCGACCGCAAAGAAGCGACCCTGTCCTTCATCAGCGGCGACACCTACACGTTCATGGACACCACCGACTACACCATGTACGAGCTGAACGCTGAAGATATCGAAGCCGTTCTGCCGTTCATCGAAGAAGGCATGGAAGACGTCTGCGAAGCTATTTTCTTCGAAGAGCGCCTGGTTTCCGTAGAGCTGCCGACCACCATCGTGCGTAAAGTGGCCTACACCGAAGGTTCCGCTCGTGGCGACACGTCGGGCAAGGTGATGAAACCTGCCAAGCTGAGCAACGGTACCGAACTGCAAGTGGCCGATTTCATCGAAATCGACGACCTGATCGAGATCGACACCCGCGAAGGTGGTTCGTACAAAGGTCGCGCCAAGAAGTAATTCTGGCCCTGCCGATACGAAAAAAAGCCCGACCTTGAGTCGGGCTTTTTTGTGGGCGTTACGTTTTACTTCAGGTGTTGCTTCAGCTCATCCGAGGCCTGGAGCAAGGCTGAGCGCACGGCTGGCACCTGGCTGACCACGTTGAGCAAACCATAGTCGTGGATCATGCCGTTGTAGCGCACGGCGGTCACCGGCACTCCGGCGGCATCCAGCTGGCGGGCATAGGCCTCGCCTTCATCACGCAGCACGTCGGCACCAGCAGTCTGGATCAGCGCGGGCGGCAAGCCCTTGAGCTGGTCTGTCGTTGCCCGCAGCGGCGAGGCGTAGATCTGCGCGCGCTGGTTGGCGTCGGTGGTGTAGTTGTCCCAGAACCACTTCATCATGTTCTTGGTGAGGAAGTGCCCTTCGGCGTACTGGTTATAGGACCCGGTGTCGAAGTTGGCATCGGTCACCGGCCACAACAGCAGCTGGAACTTGATCGCCGGCGTGCCCTTGTCCTTGGCCATCAGGCTGACCACCGCCGCCATGTTGCCGCCGACACTGTTGCCGGCTACCGCCAGGCGCTTGCCATCAACGTTGATCTCTTGACCGTGCTCGGCCACCCATTTGGTTGCGCCGTAGGCCTGGTTGATGGCCACCGGGTAGTGCGCTTCCGGCGAAGGTGTGTAGTTGACGAATACCGCCACCGCCCCCGAACCGACGACCAGATCCCGCACCAGGCGTTCATGGGTCGGGTAATCCCCGAGCACCCAGCCGCCGCCGTGGAAGAACATGAACACAGGCAAGGTGCCCTTGACCCCGGCCGGACGCACGATGGTCAGGTCGAGCGGCTTGCCATCGACCTGGATGGTCTTCTGGCTCACGTCCGCCTTGGGCAGCGTCAGCTTCACACTGGCCTGGGCGCCGGTCAGTACGGCACGGGCATCCTTGGGCGTCAGCTGTTCCATCGGTTTGCCGGTGCCTGCGTTCAACACATCCAGGAACGCCTGGGTGTTGTGCTCGACTTCACCGGTCGCCGCAAAGGCGTTGGTGATGGACAGGGCGAGCAGGGTGCCAGTGAGCGCTTTACCAATTGTGTTCATTTCGTTCTCCAGGGGCGGCCGAGGTCATTTAGACGGTCACGTGCAGGCGTACATCGACGTTGCCACGGGTGGCGTTGGAGTACGGGCAGACTTGGTGAGCAGCGTCGACCAGGCTTTGCGCGTCGTCCTGGGCCAGGCCCGGCAGGCTGATGTGCAGGTCGATATCCAGGCCGAAACCACCGGGGATCTGGCCGATGCCGACGTGGGCAGTGATCGAGGCGTCATCCGGGATTTTGCGCTTGGTCTGGCTGGCGACAAATTTCAGGGCGCCGATAAAGCAGGCCGAGTAGCCGGCAGCAAACAGTTGTTCAGGGTTGGTGGCCTGGCCACCGGCACCGCCCAATTCTTTAGGGGTGGAGAGTTTGACGTCGAGGATGTTGTCGCTGGAAACAGCACGACCATCACGGCCGCCGGTGGCGGTAGCTACTGCGGTATAGAGCGTTTGCATGGTGTTTTCCTCTTGGTTTTTAGCGCTAAATGTTTGCGCGCTAAGTAGTTGGTGAGGTGAATGTATAGCTCTAATGTTTAGCGCGCAAGATAAATTTTAAAATTTTTTCAACGTGAGGCGGTGATCTGTAGGAGCCGGCTTGCCGGCGATTGTGTTGTATCAGGTGTACCGCAATCGCCGGCAAGCCGGCTCCTACAAGGGAAGGGGACTAAACGCTGGCCTGCAGGTTGGCGCGCAACGCGATCAGGTCGCTTTGCAGCTTGCGCAGTTGGTCCAGTTCCAGGCCGCTGGCGCCGAGGATGCACTGCGGAATACCCATGGCTTTGTCCTGCAGGGCACGGCCGGCGGCCGTCAATTCAACGACCACCACCCGTTCATCCTCGCGGCTACGGGTACGGCTGAGCAGGCCTTCGGCTTCCAGGCGCTTGAGCAGGGGGGTGAGCGAGCCCGGATCGGTCAGCAAGCGGCTGCTGATTTCGCCGACGGTCAAACCATCCTCTTCCCACAGCACCATCATGGCCAGGTACTGCGGATAGGTCAGGCCGAGGGCTTGCAACAGCGGCTTGTAGACCTTGGTCATCAGCAGCGAGGTCGAGTGCAGGGCGAAGCACAGCTGGTTGTCCAGCATCAGTGATTCGCAGGGATCAGGGTTCTTGCTCATGGCGGTACCTCGAAAAAGCGTGTCTGGGCTGGAATCTAGCGGGCAAATCTTTAATGCGCCAGATAATTCTGTCCGAGCGCTCAGGCCAAGCCGCTTTGCAGGGCCAGGTCCCACGGCGGCACGGGGCTGAACCGGGTTTTCAGGTATTCCAGCAACAAGCGGCTGCGCGCATTGGGCTGCTGTTCCAGGCGCAGTGCATAGATCCCGGTGGTTTCCGGGCTGGGCAGGCCGTTTTCGCAAAACAACGGCAGCAGTTCACCGCGCACCAGGTACTCACTGGCAAGCCACGTGGGCAAGTGCGCGATGCCCAGCCCCGCCAAGGCACCCGACAGCAAGGCTTCGGCATTGTTGGCGCTCATGCGGATGCGTCGCGGCCGATAGGTAGCGCGGCGCCCATCCAGCTCGAAGCGCCAGGCGAACATCGGCGCCAGGCCGTCCCAGTCCAGCCCGTCGTGCTCGCTCAGCTCCTGAGGATGGGTGGGCGTGCCCCGGCTTTTCAGATACCCCGGGCTGGCGCAGGCGATGCGCACGATGCTCGCCAAGGGCGTGGCGATCAAGCGCGTGTCGACGATATGCCCGGCGCGCAGCACCAGGTCCACCTTGCCCAGGTGCGCGCCCTGCATGTCTACAAAGCTGTCGATCAAATGCAGGTGCACATCCAGGCCGGGGTACACGTTGAGGAAGTCCGCTATCACCGGCGCCAGGTGCCGTCGACCAAAGGCCGCGGGCGCGTCCACCCGAATCAGGCCCTCCGGCGCGTGGCTGAGGGATACCGCCTCGGCCCGTGCCAGTTGTAACTCGCTGACAATCCGTCGCGCCCGTTCGGCAAACGCCAAACCTGCCGGGGTCGGCACCACCGCGTGGGTGCTGCGCTGGAACAGGCGGCTGCCCACTGAGTTTTCCAGGCTGTCGATGCGCCGAGCCACCGCAGAGGGCGTCAGCGGATGGCGGCGGGCAGCGGCAGAAAAGCTGCCGGTTTCCAAGACATCGAGAAACAGGCCCAGTTGATCAGTCAGGGTATTGGGGTTCATCAAACGCTGCTTATGCAAGATTGGCACAGCCATTGTGCGTTGCTGTGCGTTTCCGCGCCAGAGCCGACTGCGTAGCATGCAAGGCCTGGGATTGCGGAGTAACAAGCGGTGTGGGATTTAGCGATGTACCTGGTGTTGGGCGCGGCCCTCGGCACGGTGGGCGGCCTGTTTGGCATTGGCGGCGGGCTGATTGCAATCCCGGTGCTGGGCGTGTTGTTCGGCTTGGACCAGCAACTGGCCCAAGGCACGGCGCTGGTGATGGTGGTGCCCAATGTGATGCTGGCGCTGTGGCGCTATCACCAACGCAACCGCATTGAACTGCGGCATGCGCTGCCGTTGGGCGTCATGGGGTTCACCTTTGCCTGGCTCGGTTCGATCTGGGCGGTGGGCCTGGACGCGGGGGCGATGCGTATCGGCTTTATCGCTTTTTTGCTGACGCTTTCAGCCTACAACCTGCTGCGCATGTTCACCCGCAACGCGCCGCCGACCGCCCAGATGCGTTATTCCTGGCCGTGGCTCGGGGTGCTCGGTGCCGCCTCCGGTTCCATGGGGGGGCTGTTTGGCGTCGGCGGCGCGGTGGTCGCAACGCCAGTGCTGACCAGCCTGTTCGGCACCACCCAAGTGGTTGCCCAAGGCTTGTCCCTGGCCTTGGCATTGCCCAGCACGGGCGTGACATTGGTGACCTACGCCTGGCACCAGGAGGTGGACTGGATGATCGGCGTGCCGCTGGCTGTCGGCGGTTTGCTCAGTATCAGTTGGGGCGTGAAGGTCGCCCACGCGCTGCCGGAGCGCGTGCTGCGCGGCCTGTTCTGCGGCTTCCTAGTGGTGTGCGCGGTGATGCTGACCTTTAAAGTCTGAAGCCTTCGAGGATGTATTCCGCGAGGCATTCGGTGATGGGCGAGGTCATCGCGGGGTTGCGCAGCAAGCGCAGATTCATCGACGGCAGCGGGGGGAATCCTTCTTCGCTACCCAGGACGCGCAGGTCTTCGGTGACCAGGCTTTCCATGCTGACCATCACCGCCAGGCCGGAACTCACCACGGCCTGGATCGCCGCCACGTTGGAGCTGTGGTAAGCCAGCCGGTAGTCGCGCCCGGCAGCGTCCAGGGCTGCGCGGGTCCACTGGGTGCAAAAGCTGTCGACGCCGGAAATCGCCAACGGCAATGCATCGTGCTCGTCCACACAGAAGCACGGCGCCGCCACCCAGACCATGCGCTCGGTGCGCAGCAATTCGCCGATCTCGTTACCGGGCTCACGGCTGATCACGGTCAGCGCCAGGTCGCGGCGCTGCATCAATACGTTCGACGCCTCGCAGTGCATCTCGATCTGGATCAGCGGATACGCCTTGGAAAACCGTTTGAGAATCCCCGGCAGGAAACGCATCACGTAGTCGTCCGGCGTGCCGATGCGCACCAACCCGACCATGTGCGGTTCACGCAGGGTGTTGAACACTTCGCTGTGCAGTTTCAGGATGCGCCGCGCGTACCCCAGCAGCACCTGGCCTTCGGGCGTCAGCCGTACCTGGCGACCATCACGCTCGAACAGCTTGCGCTGCAACACGTCTTCTTCCAGGCGTTTCATCTGCATGCTCACCGCCGACTGGGTGCGGTTGACCAGCTCGCCAGCTCGGGTGAAACCGCCCTGGTCGGCGATGGCGACGAAGGTGCGCAGCACTTCAGTGTCGATACTCGGGTAGCCGGACAATTGATCAATCTCCGAGATGTATTGCATAAGAAACATTCGTTGGATTGATCTTAAGCCCAGGCACACACTCGCGTCATCCCCACTGGAGGGCGAGAAGATGAAAGGTCAAAGAGGTTTTGTGTTGATGGCGAAACGTCCGTTTGCCGGGCTGTTTCACAAGATTGCCCGTTGGCAGGCGCTGCATGAGGAGCGCCAGATGCTGGCGACCTTGAGTGATGATGCGCTCAAGGACATCGGGCTCAACCGTGGCGATGTGGAGCAGGAGCGCCAGCTGCATTTCTGGCAGGACCCGCTGCGAAAATGACCCAGGATGCAGTAGGGTAGTCGGCGAGCATCCACGGAGAACCCCATGCCCGCCGACCCGTCATTTTCACTCAAGCAAGCTCGACGCATGGCACTGGCGGCCCAGGGTTTTTCCGGGCGCCAGGCGCCTGCCCTGATCAAGGCTGCGCACCTTAATCGCATGATCGAACGCCTGGGCGTGTTGCAGATCGATTCGGTCAATGCCGTGGTGCGCTCCCATTACCTGCCGCTGTTTTCCCGCCTGGGCAACTACTCCCCGCTGATACTTGAACAAGCCGCCTGGAGCCAGGGGCGGCGGCGTTCGCTCTTCGAATATTGGGGGCATGAGGCGTCGCTGTTGCCAATGGCGTTGTACCCGTTGATGCGCTGGCGCATGGAGCGGGCCAAGCAGGGCCAGGGCATTTATTCGCAGATGGCGCGCTTTGGGCGTGAGCAACAGGCGACGATCCAGCGCGTACTGCAGACGGTCGAGCAACAAGGCGCGTTGGGTGCCGGCAGCTTGTCGACCCGGGAGGAACGCGCCGGCCCTTGGTGGGACTGGAGCGACGAGAAACACGCGCTGGAATGGCTGTTTGCCGCCGGCCTCGTCACGGTTGCAGGGCGGCGTGGGTTTGAGCGGCTCTATGATTTGCCGGAGCGGGTCATCCCCGGCGATATCCTGCAAGCCTCTGTCACAGAGGCCGAGGCCCAGCGCGGCCTGCTGCTGCACAGCGCGACGGCCTTGGGCGTGGCGACCGAGAAAGACCTGCGCGACTACTTCCGCCTCGATCCGGCCGACAGCCGCCACCGTCTCGCTGAACTGGTGGAGGACGGTCAACTGTTGACGTGCCAGGTGCAGGGCTGGAAACACCCAGCCTACTGCCTGCCCGATGCAAAGGTACCGCGAAAAGTGCCGGCCAGCGCCTTGCTGTCGCCGTTCGATTCGTTGGTGTGGGAGCGTGCGCGTACCGAGCGTTTGTTTGACTTCCGTTACCGCCTGGAGATCTACACGCCACAAGACAAACGGGTGTACGGCTACTACGTGCTGCCGTTTCTGCACAACGAACGGATTGCCGCGCGCGTTGACCTGCGCGCCGAGCGCGCCAACGGGCGCCTGGCCGTGCATGCGGTGCATGAGGAAGAGCCAGGGCTGGATGAGGAGGGGATGCAGGCGCTGGCGCAGAACCTGTTACAGATGGCCGACTGGCTGGGGCTGGAACAGGTACAGCTCAATTGCCAAAGGCCGAGTGCCGACCGGTTGCGGGTGGCGATGATCACTCGGGGCAGTGCTCTCTAGGACGCCATCGCGGGCAAGCCCGGCTCCCACAGGGGGACGCGGGCACCGGTGGGAGCCGGGCTTGCCCGCGATGGCGTCAGAGCAGGCGACTTAACGTCTTAGCGTTTGACTTGTTTCAACGTCTCGGCAATCAGGAACGCCAATTCCAGCGACTGATCGGCATTCATCCGTGGGTCGCAGTGGGTGTGGTAGCGGTCCGACAAGCCATCCTCGGTGATCGGCCGCGCGCCGCCGATGCATTCGGTGACGTTCTGCCCGGTCATCTCGATATGAATCCCGCCGGCATAGCTGCCCTCGGCCTGGTGCACCTGGAAGAACTCCTTCACCTCACCCAGGATCTGCGCAAAGTCGCGGGTCTTGTAGCCGCTGCTGGCCTTGATGGTGTTGCCGTGCATCGGGTCGGAGCTCCACAGCACCTGCTTGCCCTCGCGCTGCACCGCGCGAATCAGGTTGGGCAGGTGGTCGCCGACCTTGCCGGCGCCCATGCGCGCGATCAGATTGAGGCGGCCAGGGTCGTTGTCCGGGTTGAGGATGTCGATCAGGCGGATCAGGTCATCCGGGTTCATGCTCGGGCCGACCTTGACCCCGATCGGGTTGTTCACCCCGCGCAGGAACTCGACGTGGGCACCGTCCAACTGGCGGGTGCGGTCGCCGATCCACAGCATGTGCGCCGAGCAATCGTAGTAGTCGTTGGTCAGGCTGTCACGGCGCACAAAGGCTTGCTCGTAGTTGAGCAGCAGTGCTTCGTGGGCGGTAAAGAAGCTGGTTTCGCGCAGTTGCGGCGAGCTGTCCATGCCGCAGGCGCGCATGAAAGCCAGGGTTTCGTCGATGCGGTCGGCCAGTTGGCTGTACTTTTCGGCCAGTGCGGAGTTGGCGATGAAGTCCAGGTTCCACTTGTGTACCTGGTGCAGGTCGGCAAACCCGCCCTGGGCGAAGGCACGCAACAGGTTGAGGGTGGCGGTGGACTGGTGGTAGGACTGCAGCAGGCGGTCGGGGTCCGGCACGCGGCTTTTTTCGTCGAAGCCGATGCCATTGACGATATCGCCACGGTAGGCGGGCAGGGTGATGCCGTCGATGGTTTCATCGTTGGCCGACCGCGGCTTGGCAAATTGGCCGGCCATGCGCCCGACTTTGACCACCGGGCAGCCGGCGGCGAAGGTCATCACGATCGCCATCTGCAGCAGCACCTTGAAGGTGTCGCGGATCTTCGCGGCGGAGAACTCCGCGAAGCTCTCGGCGCAATCGCCGCCTTGCAGCAGGAACGCGCGCCCCTGGGTCACCTCGGCAAACTGGCGGCGCAACTCGCGGGCTTCACCGGCAAACACCAGTGGCGGGTAGCTGGCCAGGTTCTGCTCCACTTGCAACAAGTGCGCAGCGTCCGGGTACTGGGGTTGTTGCTGGATCGGCAGGGCGCGCCAGCTGTCGGGGCTCCAGGGTTGGCTCATCATGAACTCGATTGGCTGATTGACGGTCGGGCGCCAATGTTATCAGCAATTAGTGCGTGACCTGTTGCCGCCGGTTGGCCGACAATCGCGCCTTTGCCGTGCGGTAAACCCCCTAGGAGTAGTGATGACCGAGGAGCGTGTCGAGCGCCTGCTGGCCGAAGTCCATGATGATTTCGGCATGATCCGTGTGCTCGAAGTGGCCGATTACCGTTTTCTCGAGTTTGGCGACGCCATCGAGCAAAGCTGCGTGTTCACCGCTGACCCCAGCTGGCTGGAGTACGACTACACCCGTGCGATGCTGATTGGCGCGTTGTGCCATGCGCAACCGGAGAGCGCGCTGTTCCTCGGCCTGGGCGCCGGCACGCTGACCCAGGCGTGTCTGAAGTTCCTGCCGCTGGAAGATGTGGAAGCCATCGAACTGCGCCCCGATGTGCCGCGCCTGGCCATCGAATACCTGGGGCTCGACGACGATCCGCGGCTGTACATCCGCATCGGTGACGCCCTGCAATTGCTCGACAGCGCCGAGCCGGCCGACCTGATTTTCGTCGACCTCTACACCGACGTCGGCCCAGGCGTCGGCCACCTGGCGTGGACCTTCCTGGAAAACTGCCAGAAAAAGCTCAACCCCGGCGGCTGGCTGGTGATCAACCAGTGGGCCACCGACGATGGCAAGCCCCTGGGGGCGGCGTTGTTGCGTGGGTTGTACCACCGGCATTACTGGGAGTTGCCGGTGAAGGAGGGCAATGTGATTTTGCTGGTGCCGTCCGAGCTGGACCAGGAACTGGAGGTGGATGCGCTCTCGGCCCGTGCCGAAGCGTTGGCGCCGAGGTTGGGGTACTCGTTGCAGCCGTTGATCAAGGCGATTCGGCCCGCAACCTAATTGCTTGTTTGGACGCCTTCGCGGGCGAGCCCGCTCCCACCGGGGAATGCACTTCAAACTGTGGGAGCGGGCTTGCCCGCGAAGAGGCCGCTACTGCCAATTCAAATGCCCTTGAACACCCCAGGCCGCTTCTCGATCATCGCCCGCACACCTTCCTTGGCATCTTCACTGTTAAGCAGCTTATCCACCATCGGCGGCAACGCGGCCGCCGCCACGGTTTCACCCTCTATGCGCGCCAGGCGTGCCGACATCAACGTCGCCTGCACACCCAGCGGTGCCTGGCGCGCAATGCGGTTGGCCAGTTCGACGGCGCGGGGCAGCAGGTCTTCGCTGGCCATCACTTCTTGCACCAGGCCCAGGCGCAAGGCGTCATGGGCATCGAACTCATCGCCAGTGAGCAGCCAGCGCATCGCGTTGCCCCAACCGGCGATCTGGTGAAAGCGCAACGTCGCGCCGCCGAACGGAAAGATCCCGCGCTGGACTTCCATCTGCGCAAAGCGCGTGTTGCTGGCGCAAAGATTGATATCCGCGGCCAGCATCAACTCGATGCCAATGGTGAGGCAGTAGCCCTGTGCCGCGACGATCACCGGTTTGCTAACCCGCGGGCCGGCGAACACGCCCCAAGGGTCGCAGCCCCCCAGCGGCGGTTGCCAGCCGCCTGCCATCACGCTACTGACATTGGCCAGGTCCAGTCCGGCCGTGAAGTGATCGCCGTGGGCAAACACCAAGGCCACCCGTGCGTCGTCATTTCGATCAAATTCGCCATAGGCCAGGCTCAGTTCATTGAGCAGGTCCAGGTCGAAAGCGTTGCGCTTGGCCACCCGGTCCAGGCCCAGCATCAGGACATGGCCCTGGAGTTCACGGCTGACGCGGCTGCTGCTGGCTTGATTCATGGGGTGTGCCCTCGGGCGCGGGGAAGGGTTTCGGACCAAAGGGTCGGAAAGGTCAGGTGAACCGTTTAAGCTTTATGACCAGCAGGGCCGGGCCTTTGAAAAATAGACCCTGGCGCAGTTATCTGCAAAGGCTGTGACGCAGCGCGGTTTATCGGTGCCTGGCGATAAAAAAAGCTCCCTTTTTCAGCTATTTCCGGTATAGTGCGCGCCGGCCTTTAACCGGGCCGCGTTTAGGTAGCGCAATTCCCCGAAGTCAGCTTCGGCTGCACGTCCGCACAGCGGACTCTCCCTTGACGAATCTTTTTCATTCATTCGTTTTCGCAAATCCCCGCCGACAAAGCAGCCAGGGCGACTCTTGAGTCTCAACACGGCATGCGCAGCTTTGGAGCATGGGTCTTTGCGGATGCACTTAGAGGCAGACCCATGACCCAGGAAACCGGCGGCTTCGCCGCTTTTAATCTTAACCCGAATATTCTTGCAGCCGTCGCAGCGACCGGCTACGAAGAGCCTTCGGCGATTCAGCAGCAATCGATCCCGATCATCATGGCCGGCCAGGACATGATTGGCCAGGCGCAAACCGGTACCGGTAAAACCGCCGCGTTCGCCCTGCCTATCCTGCACTGCATCGATCCTGCCAAGCGCGAACCGCAAGCCCTGATCCTGGCGCCAACCCGTGAGTTGGCGCTGCAAGTAGCAACCGCTTTTGAAACCTACGCCAAGCAAATGCCAGGCGTAACCGTTGTGGCCGTTTACGGCGGCGCGCCTATGGGCCCGCAACTCAAAGCTATCCGTAACGGCGCACAGATCGTTGTCGCCACCCCGGGCCGTCTGTGCGACCACCTGCGTCGTGACGAGAAAGTCCTGTCGACCGTGAACCACCTGGTTCTCGACGAAGCTGACGAAATGTTGAAGCTGGGCTTCATGGATGACCTGGAAGTCATCTTCAAGGCACTGCCACCCACCCGTCAGACCGTACTGTTCTCGGCCACCCTGCCACAGTCGATCCGTGCCATTGCCGAACGCCACCTGCGCGATCCGCAACACGTGAAGATCCAGACCAAGACCCAGACCGTTACCGCGATCGAACAGGCTCACCTGTTGGTTCACGCTGACCAGAAGACCTCGGCTGTATTGAGCCTGCTGGAAGTCGAAGACTTCGACGCCCTGATCATGTTCGTGCGCACCAAGCAAGCGACCCTGGACCTGGCAAGCGCCCTGGAAGCCAAAGGCTACAAGGCCGCTGCGCTGAACGGCGACATCGCCCAGAACCAGCGTGAGCGCGTCATCGATTCCCTCAAGGATGGCCGCCTGGACATCGTTGTGGCGACCGACGTTGCTGCCCGTGGTCTTGACGTTCCACGTATCACCCACGTGTTCAACGTTGACATGCCGTACGACCCAGAGTCCTACGTTCACCGTATCGGCCGTACTGGCCGTGCCGGTCGCGAAGGTCGCGCTCTGCTGCTGGTGACTCCACGTGAGCGCCGCATGCTGCAAGTGATCGAGCGTGTTACCGGCCAGAAAGTCGCTGAAGTGCGCCTGCCGGATGCCCAGGCAGTCCTCGATGCCCGCATCAAGAAACTGACCAACAGCCTGGCGCCACTGGTGGCTGACGCTGAATCGACCCACGGCGAACTGCTGGACCGCCTGACCGCCGATATTGGTTGCACCCCGCGTGCCCTGGCTGCAGCCCTGCTGCGCAAAGCTACCAACGGTCAAGCCCTGACCCTGGCAGCCATCGAGAAAGAACGTCCACTGGTTCCGAACAGCGCGCCACGCGGTGATCGTCCAGAGCGTTCCGGCGACCGTCCAGACCGTGGTGATCGTGAGCGTCGCGCTCCGGTGCCATTGGCTGAAGGCCGTGCTCGTTGCCGTACCGCGCTGGGCGCGCGTGATGGTATCGCTGCCAAGAACCTGCTGGGCGCTATCCTCAACGAGGGTGGCCTGGCACGTGAAGCCATCGGTCGTATCCAGGTCCGTGACAGCTTCTCCCTGGTGGAGCTGCCGGAAGACGGTCTGGAAAAACTGCTGGCCAAGCTGAAAGACACTCGCGTTGCCGGTAAGCAGCTGAAGCTGCGTCGCTACCGCGAAGATTGATCCGCCCTTGGGCTGATTGATCGCACATAAAAAATCCCCGACTCGGTCGGGGATTTTTTTTGGCTGATATTTTTACACGGCTATGCAGCACCTGTAGGGCCCGGCTGTCAGTGCCAAGTGTGTGGGCTGGAGCGCCGCACCCGCCGGCCAGCCGGCTCCTGCAAGGGCGGGGCGTCAGCCGAAGCGGTAGATGTCCATGCCCAGCGCACCCAGGGTGAAGCCCTGGTGCGCCACGCTGAAATCGCCACCGGCACCCCGCGCAAAATACAGCGGCAGCAGGTGTTCATCACTGGGATGGTTGCGCACGGCATTCGGCGCCTGGCGACGGTAGTCGTGCAATGCGGTTTCATCGTTGGCCGCCAGCTTGTCGACGACCCAGTCGCGGAACGCCTGCGCCCATGGCGTGATGGTCTCCGGCCCGGCGCGCCAGTCAAGCTCACCGAGGTTATGGGTGATGCTGCCCGAGCCGATCAGCAACACACCTTGCCCGCGCAGGCTGGCCAGGGCATGCCCGACGCGGGTCTGCAGGGCAGGGCCCATGCGGCTGGGCAGGGACACCTGCACCACCGGGATATCCGCCGCCGGGTACATCAGCGAAAGCGGCACCCAGGTGCCGTGGTCGAAGGGGCGGCGGTCGTCAATGCGGGCAGCCAGGCCATCGGCATGCAGCAGTTGGAGGATCTCGCTGGCCAACTGCGGGTCGCCCGGCGCCGGGTATTGCACGGCGAACAATTCGCGTGGGAAACCGCCGAAATCGTGCCAGGTTTCGGGCGCTGCGCTGCCGCTGACCAAGAGTTCTTGGCTCTCCCAATGCGCCGACACCACCACGATTGCCTTGGGCCGTGGCAGCTCGGCCGCCAGGCGCTGCAACGCGGGGCCGCTGGCGCCGGGTTGCAGGGCGAGCATGGGCGAACCGTGGGAGATAAACAGGCTGGGGAACATAAGTGAGGTCCTGAGCGTTAACATGGGCCCATCTTTAATCAGATCATTGATCTAAATCTAATATAAGTTTTAGTGCCTTTTGATCGAGTTTTCGGGAGGATCCATGGAGCCTAAGTTTTGGCAGGAGCGCTGGGCGCGCAACCAGATCGGTTTTCATTTGCCCGAGGTCAATCCTTACTTGCAACGGCACTGGCCGCAGTTGGCGCTCGCCCAAGGCGCCCAAGTGCTGGTGCCGTTGTGTGGCAAAAGCCTGGATTTGATGTGGCT
The DNA here is from genome assembly GCF_979253545.1 of Pseudomonas sp. AC112. Lineage (NCBI taxonomy): Bacteria > Pseudomonadati > Pseudomonadota > Gammaproteobacteria > Pseudomonadales > Pseudomonadaceae > Pseudomonas > Pseudomonas sp. AC112. The sequence continues at coordinate 341,652 of NZ_CEEDCM010000001.1, read as the reverse complement.
GGCCAGCCATGGGTTGCGAGTCATGGGCGTGGAGCTGTCGGAACGGGCTGTGGAGGCGTTTTTCAGTGAGCAGAACCTTGTGCCGCGCATTACACGGCGGGGCGCATTCACGGTGTATCAGGCTGATCTGATCGAGGTATGGTGCGGCGATTTCTTTGCCCTGGACGCCGAGGCACTGGCTGATTGCACCGGGCTGTATGACCGAGCCGCACTGATTGCCTTGCCGCCGTTGATGCGTGTGCAGTATGCGGAGCACCTGAACCATCTGCTGCGTTCCGGTTGCCAGGGGCTGCTGGTCACCCTTGATTACGACCAGACCCAAAAAGCCGGGCCGCCGTTTGCGGTGACGGATGATGAAGTGAAGGTGTTGTTTGGGGCGGAATGGACGTTGGGGGTGCTGGAGGAGCAAGACATCCTGGGTGAGAGTTGGAAGTTTGTGCAGGACGGTGTAACGCGGCTTGATGAGCGGGTTTATCAGCTGACTATGCGCTGATCAGGGCAGTGCGATTGCGGCATGGGTCGCCTAAGATCAAAAGCAACATCAAGATCAACAGCGGCTCGCTTCGCATCGTGGTTGGGGATGACCATCGCGAGCACGCCCGGCGCCTGCATGTGCCAACATACGACTGTGGGAGCCGGGCTTGCCCGCGATGACGACAGTAGCGCCCACAAAAAAGGGGCGATCGGATCGCCCCTCGTTGTGCCACCTTGTACTTAGCCCCGACGACGCAGAGCGTCGATGCGCTCTTCCAGCGGCGGGTGGCTCATGAACAGGCGAGCCATGCCCTGTTTGATGCCGCCGTTGATGCCGAAGGCGGTCAGGCTGTCTGGCATGTGCACCGGCAAGCCTTGTTCGGAGCGCAGGTGTTGCAGCGCTGCAATCATCGCCCCGGTACCGGCCAGGCGAGCACCGGCTTCGTCTGCACGGAATTCGCGTTTGCGCGAGAACCACATGGTGATCGCGCTGGCCAGGAAGCCCAGCACCAGTTCAGCGAAGATGGTCGACACGAAGTAGGCAATGCCGCGGCCGCCTTCGTTCTTGAAGATCACCTTGTCGACAAAGTTGCCGATGATCCGCGCGAAGAACATCACGAAGGTGTTCACCACGCCCTGGACCAGTGCCAGTGTGACCATGTCACCGTTGGCCACGTGGCCGATCTCGTGGGCCAGCACCGCCTTCACTTCATCGTACGAGAAGCGTTCCAGCATGCCCTGGCTGACGGCAACGAGCGCGTCGTTCTTGTTCCAGCCGGTGGCAAACGCGTTGGCTTCATAGGCCGGGAAGATCCCGACCTCAGGCATCTTGATACCGGCCTCGCGGGACAACTGCTCGACGGTCTGCAGCAACCATTGCTCATGCCGGGTACGTGGCTGGGTGATCACCTGGGTGCTGGTGCTCATCTTTGCCATCCACTTGGAGATGAACAGCGAGAACAGCGAGCCGGCAAAACCAAAGACCGCACAGAAAACCAACAGCTGATTGAGGTTCAGGTCAACCCCGTTGGCCGCCATGAACCCGTTGAAGCCGAAAAGGCTCAAGGTGATGCTGGCAATCAGCACGACCGCAAGGTTAGTGGCCAAGAACAGCAGGATGCGCATCATGGTTGTAGAATTCTCCTCATGCTTAATATGTCGCGTACTGCGGGGTATATAAGGTGCGGCATGGGGTGATTCAACCGAGCGACTATTTCAAACTGTGTCCTACAGCATGAATGTAGGGCCTTGAAGGGATTTTCCGAGGTTCAAAAGGCGTCTTGATCGGTTCGCCGATACCTTTGCACCCTGTAATCATAGGGGGTAGCTGGCGTTTTCGCCGCCAGTGAAGTGCTGGAATGGGGGACGGGCAGAGAAGTGTTGCCAGATACTCGCTGTACGACCGATTGTCGGTCGTACAGCGCCGTTTGCATTACTGGCGATAGGACTTGAGGAAGTTGCCGATGCGACCAATGGCCATGTCCAGGTCATCCACGCGCGGCAGCGTCACCACGCGGAAGTGATCCGGCCACGGCCAGTTGAATGCGGTGCCTTGCACCACCAGCAGCTTTTCCGACAGCAACAGGTCGAGCACAAACTTCTCGTCGTTGAGAATCGGGCACACTTTCGGGTCGATTCGCGGGAAGGCGTACAACGCACCCATGGGTTTGACGCAGCTCACGCCCGGGATCGCGTTGAGCAGTTCCCAGGTGCGGTTGCGTTGCTCCAGCAGGCGGCCTTGGGGCAACACCAGGTCGTTGATGCTCTGGTAGCCGCCCAGTGCGGTCTGGATCGCGTGCTGGCTCGGCACGTTGGCACACAGGCGCATATTGGCCAGCATGTCGATGCCTTCGATGTAGCTCTGGGCGTTGTGCTTGGGACCGGAAATGGCGATCCAGCCGGAACGGAACCCCGCCACGCGGTAGGACTTGGACAGGCCGTTGAAGGTCAGGCACAGCAGGTCCGGCGCCAGGGAGGCGGTGCACACGTGTACGGCGTCGTCGTAGAGGATCTTGTCGTAGATCTCGTCGGAGAACACCACCAGGTTGTGCTGGCGCGCCAGTTCGAGCATGCCCAGCAACACTTCCTTGGAGTACACCGCGCCCGTCGGGTTGTTCGGGTTGATGATCACCAGGGCTTTGGTGTTCGGGGTGATCTTGGCCTTGATGTCGGCCAGGTCGGGGAACCAGTCGGCGCCTTCGTCACACAGGTAGTGCACCGGGTGGCCGCCGGCCAGGGTCACGGCGGCGGTCCACAGCGGGTAGTCGGGTGCCGGCACCAGCACTTCGTCGCCGTTGTTGAGCAGGGCCTGCATGGACATCACGATCAGCTCGGATACGCCATTGCCCAGGTAGATGTCTTCGATGCCGACACCTTCGACCTGCTTTTGCTGGTAGTACTGCATCACCGCCTTGCGCGCGCTGAACAGGCCTTTGGAGTCGCTGTAGCCCTGGGCGGTGGGCAGGTTGCGGATCACGTCCTGGAGGATCTCGTCCGGCGCTTCGAAACCAAACGGCGCCGGGTTGCCAATGTTCAGCTTGAGGATGCGATGGCCTTCCTCTTCCAGGCGTTTGGCGTGCTTGAGCACTGGGCCGCGAATGTCGTAGCAGACGTTGGCGAGCTTGTTCGATTTGCTGACCTGCATGGCGATGTGATCCTGAAAATGAACGATCCAGACGGTGTGGACACTACCGTACTGCGAATCCTGCGGGGCCCGCACCCATAAATACGTTTGAATGCCGGTAGCGCGGGTGCCAGACTGGCGTTTTGAAGAGGCGCAATCATACGTGCCGCCTGATCCATGGAAAAGACACAGATCAGGCTTTTTCAGTTGCCGAGGTGTACCGATGGAAAAGTTGCAGAAAACCGTTGATGAGTGGAAGGCGATGCTCGATCCAGAGCAGTACAACGTATGCCGTCTCAAGGGCACCGAGCGTCCTTTCAGCGGCAAGTACAATGACACCAAGACCGACGGCGTGTATCACTGCATCTGCTGCAATGAGCCACTGTTCGATTCGGCTACCAAGTTTGACTCCGGCTGCGGCTGGCCGAGCTTCTACGCGCCGATCGCCGACAGCGCAATGGTCGAGATCCGTGACGTCAGCCACGGCATGATCCGCACCGAAGTCACCTGCGCCAAATGCGATGCGCACCTGGGGCACGTGTTTCCGGACGGCCCGCCGCCGACCGGCCTGCGTTATTGCATCAATTCGGTGTGCCTGGACCTCGTCCCGCGTTGAATTGACCGGCGCGGCACCTGTAGGCGCCCGGCTGCCGGCGATGGCGATCTCACGGACGCCATCGCCGGCAAGCCGGGCGCCTATGGGGGAGGGGTGATAGTGAGGTATCAATTCGGCCAATTAAATTGCACACAATTTAATTGCCTACTATGTTTACCCCTCTTTTCCCCAACGAGGCACTGCCATGAGTGACAACCTGCTGAGCATCCCTTGCACCACCATCAAGGGTGAGCAAAAGACCTTGGCCGATTTCGCCGGCAAGGCCATCCTGGTGGTCAATACCGCCAGCAAGTGTGGCTTCACCCCGCAGTACAAGGGCCTGGAGCAACTCTGGCAGCAGTACAAGGACCAGGGGTTAGTGGTACTGGGTTTTCCTTGCAACCAGTTCGGCAAGCAAGAGCCCGGTAACGAAGGTGCGATTTCCGAATTCTGCGAGCTGAATTTCGGCGTCAGCTTCCCGCTGTTCAAGAAGATCGACGTGAATGGCAGCGAGGCCCATCCCTTGTTCGTGCAACTGAAAAAGCAGGCGCCAGGCCTGCTGGGTTCCAAAGGCATCAAGTGGAACTTCACCAAGTTCCTCATTGGCCATGACGGCCAGGTGGTCAAGCGCTTTGCCCCGACCACCAAGCCCCAGGACCTGACCCAAGAGATCGAAGCCCTGCTCAAATGACCGTCTCCCTGGCCCTCGACCATCAACTGTGTTTCAAGCTCTATGCCGCCTCCCGGGCGGTAACCCGTGCCTACAAGCCAATGCTCGAAGAGCTGGGCCTGACCTACCCGCAATACCTGGTGATGCTGGTGCTGTGGGAATGGCACGAAGCAGCGCCGGCGCAGCCCACGGTCAAGGCCCTGGGTGAGCGCTTGATGCTCGACTCGGGCACGCTGACGCCGTTGCTCAAGCGTCTTGAGCAGCTCAAATGGGTCCGGCGCCAGCGCAGCGCGAAGGATGAGCGAGAAGTGCACTTGAGCCTGAGCGAAGCCGGTGTGCACTTGCGCGACCAGACCCAGGGCCTCAAGACCCGGCTGCTGTGCGACAGCGGCATCGACCTGAACCAGGCCGACACGTTGCGCGATGGCCTGGACCAGTTGCTTGGGCAGATCAGAGACGTGTCGTCTTCGGCACCCACAGCTCCAGCAAGCCGCTGAGTTCTTCGCGACGAAACGGTTTGGCCAGGTAGTCATTCATGCCTGCGGCCCTGCACCGCTCGCGTTCTTCTGACAAGGCATTGGCCGTCAACGCGACAATGGGCAGGTCCGGCCAGCGCCCGCTGCGGCGAATCTGCCGGCTGGCCTCATAGCCATCCATCACCGGCATATTGCAGTCCATCAACACCATGTCGAAGGGCTGCTCTTCCAGGAACTTCAGCGCCTCGCCGCCGTGAGCCGCCACGACCACCTCGCACCCCAACTTGCTGAGCATGCCCTTGGCCACCAGTTGGTTGACCGGGTTGTCCTCCACCAGCAGGATGCGCGCGCGGTGGGCCAGGGGCGCGGCTTCCATCTGGATCGGGTCGAGGATCAGTTGCGCATCGCTGCGCAGGTTTCGTTGCAGGATCTGATACAGCGCATTGCGGCTCAGCGGGCGTGCCTGTTGCTGCAAGGGCGCGAGGGCCGCGACTTCTTCACTGGGCATGAAATTGCCATAGGCGGTCACCAGCAGGATCGGCGCGCTGATGGACGGACGCAGGCGGAACAGGCATTCCGGGCAGTCGGTGATCAACAGGTCCGGCGCGTGTCCGCTCAAGTCCTCATCACGCGGGTAGCAATGCGGTGTCAGCCCCCAATGGGGCAGCAGGGTGGTGAGCAGTTCGGTCAGGCCGCTGCCGGCGCTGGTGATGGCGATCACTTCACCCATGAGCGGCGTCGGTTGCACCGCAGGCAAATGGATCGGCAGCGGCAGGTCGGCGCAGAACTGGCTACCAAAGCCCACCTCCGAGCTGATGCTCAAACGGCCCTTCATGGCTTCACACAGGTTATGCGTCAGGGCCAGCCCCAGGCCTGTGCCACCATACTGGCGGGTGATACCGGCGCCAGCCTGGGTGAACGGCTGGAAGATCTTCACCTGGGCTTCCTGGGCAATGCCGATACCGGTGTCGCACACCTCGATGCGTACCCGGCCCTCCAGCGCACTGAGGCGCACGTCCACACGGCCGAAGCGCGTGAATTTCAAGGCATTGGACAGCAGGTTACTGACAATTTGCCGCACCCGGGTCGGGTCGCCCAGGACTTGGGCGGGAAATTGCGGGTCGATCAGGCAGGTCAGCTCAACGCTCGGCGCGGCGTTCTGCGACAACAGGTTGGCGGTGTCTTCCACCAGTGAGCCCAGGTCGAACGGGATGCGCTCCAGCTCCAGTTGACCAGCGTCGAACTTGGACAGGTCGAGAATATCGTTGAGCAATTCCACCAGCACTTTGCCCGAATCATGGGCGATGGACAGTTGCTGGCGCTGCTCAGCGTTGAGCGGGCTGTCCAGCGACAGCGCGATCATGCCCAGCAGGCCGTTCAGCGGGGTGCGGATTTCGTGGCTCATGTTGGCCAGGAACGCGGCCCGTGCCTGAGCCATGCCCAGTGCATGCATCTTCGCCGCTTCCAATTCATCGTTGGACTGACTCAGGCGCTGGTTGCTGGCCTTGAGCTCCAGGGTGCGGGCGGAGACGATGTCCTCCAGTTGCCCCAGGTATTCAGTCAGCCGATCTTCGGCGTGACGGCGTTGCTGGATCTCCGTCTCCATGTTTTCGAACTGTTGGTTGGCGACGTTGACCAGTACGCCGATTTCGTCGTGTTCATGGCCGGGCGGGCAGTCCAGGCGGGCCTGTCTGCGGTTGCTCAGCTCACGGATAATACGCACCAGCGGCTGGGTCAACATCACGTAGAACAAGCCCAGCAGGATGCCGGTGAGCAACAGACTGCGGACAAAGCCATTGAGCAGGGTGATCTCGGCACGGTGCAGAAAGCGGCTGCCAAAGGCATAGGTATCGACGTCCAGGCGCAGCACGCCGAGGGATTCGTTGGGCATATGGCTGAGGAATAAGCGGTCTTCAAACTGGCGGTTAGCGCCGAACATGAAGTCGCTGAGGGGGCGGTAGGTGCCCTCTTTGCGTGGCCGGTCGACATCGGCCAGCACCACGCCGTTGTTGTCGATCAACTGGGCGTGAATGATGGCGGGGGAGTGCAGCAGGCCCAGGGTCAGTTCCTGGGCCAGTTCGGCGTCGATGTTGTAGGCGATGCGTGACGCGGGGTTATGGCTGATTTCGATCAGTGAGCGAATTTCACGGTTGATGGATGCGTCTTCGCTGGCATAATCAATGCCGATTTGGATCAGGCTGAGCAAGGTTCCCAAGACGAAACCGACCAGCACAGTCAATCTGGCTTGTTTATAAGACAAGCGGTGGGCGAACTTGATATCCATCGAGTGTTGAACCACTTCACGTTTCCCTTCGCCCGGCAAGCATAGCTGAACATCCACAGGCTCTGGCTTACCCGGCATGAATCGTTTTTTTACGCAGCCTCGTGCGGTCTGCCGCAGGGTTGCCAATACGCCATCTTTTGCAAGAACTTGCCAGAGGAATAATCGTGGATTCTCGATTGAACGCCTTTCTTGAGCGGGCCGACGCAGTGCTCGCCCGCCTGGAACCCTTGTTGCCCGCGCCGCGCCAAACCATCGATTGGAACCAGTGCCTGGCTGCCCGCTGGCAGCGCGAAGGCCGCAGTGGTTTCCTGTTGCCCCTGGACGTGAGCCTGGAGATGCGCCTGTCCGACCTGATCGGCGTGGACAAGCAACGTGAAACACTGGCGCGCAACACCCAGCAATTCATCGATGGCCTGCCCGCCAACCATGCACTGCTGTGGGGGTCGCGTGGCACTGGTAAATCGTCCATGGTGCGTGCCTTGCTGGCCCAGCACGCCAAGGCCGGCTTGCGCCTGATCGAAATCGAGCGCGACCACCTGGCGGACCTGCCGCGAGTGGTCGAGCAACTGGTCAAGCTGCCGCAGCGGTTTATCCTGTTCTGCGACGACCTGTCGTTCGAGGCCGGCGAGGGTGATTACCGCGTGCTCAAAAGTGTGCTCGACGGCTCCCTCGAACAAGCCCCGGAAAACGTGCTGTTGTACGCCACCTCCAACCGCCGCCACCTGGTGCCGGAAAACCAGAGCGACAACGACAACTGGAAACGCGTGGATGGCGAACTGCACCCAAGCGAAGCCGTGGAAGACAAGATTGCCCTGTCTGACCGTTTCGGTTTGTGGCTGTCGTTCTACCCGTTCACCCAGGAGCATTTCCTGGATGTGGTGGAGCACTGGATCGGCGAGCTGGCGAACAAGGCCGGCTTGCAGTGGCAGCGCGATGAAGCCCTCGACATCCTTGCCGTGCGCTGGGCCACCGGTCGCGGCAACCGCAACGGCCGCTGTGCCTATCAATTCGCCCGCTATTGGGTGGGCCTCAAACTGCTGGAGCGTCAACCATGATCGATCTAACCAGCGCCGGTACTGGCCTTGATGGCTACGCCATGCTCTGCGCGCAATTGGAGTCGCTGCTGGCCGATGAGCGTGACTTCATCGCCAACAGCGCGCAGTTTTCGGCGTTCCTGTTCAACCAGTTGGATGACTTGAACTGGGCCGGCTTCTACCTCAACCGCAACGAAGAACTGGTGCTCGGACCGTTCCAGGGCCAGATTGCCTGTGTGCGTATTCCGTTTGGCCGTGGAGTATGCGGTGCGGCGGCAGCGTCGCGGCAAACCCAGCGGGTGGAGGATGTTCACGCATTTGCGGGGCACATTGCCTGTGACAGCGCGTCCAACAGCGAGCTGGTGGTGCCCCTGGTCAAGGACGGCAAACTGATTGGCGTCCTTGACCTCGACAGCCCATCACTCGCGCGTTTTACCGTCCAGGACCAGGCAGGTATCGAACAGTTGGCGGCGATTTTCCTGCGCTTGACCGACTGCTGATCAGGTGAGGGGCGGCAACCGCCCCTTACACGCTATCCAGGCTGTGAAGCTGCACTTTAAGCAACCTCTCGAGTTCCAGCATGAGCTTTTCCAGGGCTTTCACATCTGTTTCTATCTGTGCCCATTCAGCGCCGCGGGCACACGCCTGCTCCAGGGTCTCGCAGTGCGCGGCCAGTGAGGTAGCCTGAACGATACGCGCCGCGCCCTTGATCTTGTGCGCCTGCTCGATGATGTCCTGGAGCGGGGCGTGCGCAGCGGCCAGCGCCTTCAGCTCCTGGCGATCATGCCGACTGCTGCTCAACAGCTCCTCCAGCAAACGCCAGCTCAGCTGCGGATCTCCGCCGGTCAGGGCCTCGAAGTTGCCAAGGTCCAGGTGCAGGTGGGGAGATGGAGGGGCGATCTGCGCCAGTTGCCGCTCCAGTGCCGTGAGGCTGATGGGTTTGAACAGGCAATCGTTCATGCCTGCCTGGGCGCAGCGTTGCTTCTCCTCGGGTTGGGCGTTGGCGGTGAACCCCAACACTACGCACGGCACCAGTTGCTCGCGCTGTTCGTACTCGCGGATCGAGCGGCTCAACTCGTAGCCATTCATGATCGGCATGTTGCAGTCAGCGATGACCAGGTCGAAACGCTCTTGGCGCCAGGCCTGGAAACCGGTGGCGCCGTTCTGCGCCGCGGTGAACTGATGACCCAGGTAACCCAACTGCTGGCACATCAGCAAGCGGTTGGCCGGATGGTCATCCACCACCAGCACATTGAGTACCGGAGCGGTGGTAGGCGCCTCGGGCTTGAGTTCATCCGTTGCCTGTTCCGGCTGCAGGCGCGTCATTTTCAGGCTGACATGCACCTGGGTACCCACCATGGGCACGCTGCTCAGGCTCAGTTGCCCACCCATCATCGCGCACAGGCTACGGCAGATCACCAGCCCCAGGCCGGCGCCGCTCCTGGCAAGATGGCCGGAATTGTCCGCTTGGGCAAACGGTTCGAACAGGCGCAACTGATCATCCCGGCTGATGCCAATCCCGGTGTCCTCGACCACCAGTTTCATCTCGACCTGCTGTGCCAGTTTGGTGGGCACCACCTCCACCTTGATTTTTACCTGGCCCAGCTCGGTGAACTTGATGGCATTGCTGACCAGGTTGGACAGCACCTGCTTGAAGCGCAGCGGGTCGATCAGCACTTCGGTGTCGTCGTGGTCTGGCTTGAACTCAAGGGACAGGCTCAGGGTTTTCTGGCGCGCCAGGCCGTCGAAGACACGCACCACCGACTCGATCACCTCACGCAGGTTGACCCTCTCCGGCGCCAGGCTCAGGCGGCCGGATTCGATGCGGGCAATGTCGAGGATATCGCCGATCAGCTCCAGCAGGTCCTTGGCCGAGTTGTACGCGACTTCGATGGCAGGACGATCGAGATGACCCTGGTCAGCGCGTTTGAGGGTCAGCTCCAGCATGCCGATCACCGCATTCATCGGCGTGCGTATTTCATGGCTCATGGTCGCGAGGAACGTGCTCTTGGCCCGGTTGGCTTCATCGGCGCGCTCTTTGGCCGCACGGATTTCATCGAACAGTTGGCGTCGCTCGCTGATGTCGATCCAGCCACCGATGATCCCCTGTACTTCCCCGGTAGAGTCGCGGTACGGCAGGATCCAGTGGTAGATCGTCAGCTTCTTGCCATGAATATGCAGGGTACGGTCCAGGATCAGCGGGTTGCCTTCGGCCATCACCCGCTGGTAATCGGCGTGGTATTGCGTCGCGTCGGTTTCGAGGGCGGAACTCATCTGGATGGCGTTTTTGCCGATCACGTCTTCGCGCTTGACGTCGAATACCTGCAAGTAGCTGTCATTGCAGGTCTGCAGCATGCCTTTACGATCACGTACGTAGATGGGGTGCGGGGTTTCATTGACCAATGCCCGCATGAACTCGAACTGGTCATTAAGGGCCCGCTCGGCCATCTGGCGATGTTTGATCTGGCGACGCATGTAGGCGTTCCAGCTCAGGGAGACCAACAGCAAAAGCCCGGTGCCGATGATGATGCGGGCGATCAATTGGTGATAATTGCGCCAGTAGCTGTCGGAGGCGGCCGTGTAGCCACGCCAGCGACTGTTGATCACGCCCAGCTCATCCGGGGCGATGCTCAGTAGTGCCTTATCGAGAATCGAGCTGAGTTCGTTGGCACTGCGTGATGTAGCCAGTGCAAACGTCGCGGGTAAGGTGCCGATACTGGTGCTGATCTGTAGTTTGTCCTGAAATACCTGGGACGACAGGAAGTAGTTGGCGACCACCAGCGAGTTGACCGCGCCTTCCACATGCCCCTGGGCCAGTAGCTCCGAGGCCTTGAAGGTGTCACTGGCCTTTACCAGTTGGACCTCGGGAAAATCGCGGCGCAAGATCGATTCCAAAGGATTGCCCTGGGTGATTGCCAGGCGCTTGCCGGCCAACTGTTCCAGGCTCGAGGGCGCATCGGGCTCCTTGCGTGTCAGCATCACATAGGAGTTTTCCAGGTAGGGTCGACTGAAGTTCAGTTGTGTTTCGCGTTCAGCGCTCGGCACGATTGCGCCGATGATGTCAGCCTTGCCGTCGTCCACCTGTTGGATCATTGCGTTCACGTCACGCCCGTGCTGGATCTCGAAACGCAACCCGGTACGCAGACGGATCAGTTCCAGCAGGTCGGCAGTGATGCCGCGAAAGTTACCGTCGGCGTCGAAGAAGGTCAGGGGTGCGAAGGCTTCGTTGACGATCACTTTGACCACAGGGTGGTCCTTCAGCCAGCGCTCTTCACGTTGTGTCAGTTGGAGCTTCTGGTCGGTCAGCAAAATATCGCTGCCGGCGCTCCAGCGTTTGGTGATCGTTTCTCGTTCATTGGTGGGCACGGCCGTCAGTACTGCGTCGACGATACTCACTAGCATGCCTTGATGTTGGGGTATGGCAAAGCTGAAACCATAGGCCTCGTGTTTACCGAAATTGGCCATGTGGATGTTTTTCAGATAGCCCTTGTTGATCATGTAATGGGTGGAAATGGTATCGCCGAGGAACACGTCGGCCTGGTCGAATGCCACCGCATTCAAGGCATTTTGATACGAGGGATAGGCACGGATGATTGCGTCGGGGTACAGCTTTTCCACCTCGCTCAGGGGCAGGTAGTGATAGACCAGCGCCAGCCGCATCCCGGCCAGGCCATCCTGCAAACTGCGGGTCTCGCCTTCGCGGGTGACCAGCACCGGTTGGTCGACAGCATACGGTTCAGAAAGGGTGAAGTTTGGGTTTGCTGCCTCGAAGCCGTTCGAGGTGCCCAATAAATCAATATCGCCCATTTCGAGAGCGCTGATGGCGGCCTCTCGGGAAGGGTAGCGCAACACCTTTATCGGCAAGCCCACTGCCCTGGCCAGCAGCCCGGCGTAGTCAGCGGTGAGCCCCTCATAGTCGCGACCGCTGGAGGTGAGGTCGAACGGGGGGTAGTCAGGGGACGCTGTGCCCAGCACCAATTCGCGTTTGTTCTGTAGCCATTGGCGTTGGGCCTTGTTCAGGTGGGTTTCCAGTTGAACCGAGCCTGCGCGGCTCAACAAGGTGAGGTGTTCCGGGCCCGTTTGCTGGTTCCCGAGCACGGCGGTGCTAAAGCACAAACCGGCACTCAATGTAATCAGATAGTCCTTTATACGCCTGGGCATCCGCTTTCTCACACTAGCGCGTTTCGTTTTGCCATCTCGATAAGTTCTACCAAGGATTTGGCTTGAAGTTTCTGCATTAGCCTTTTTTTGTAAGTGCTGACTGTTTTGTTGCTCAAGAACATGCCTTTGGCGATTTCCTTGTTGGTGCGGCCTTGTGCAAAAAGTTGCAATACCATGAGTTCCCGGTCGTTGACGGTCTTGAATAATTCAAGTTCCTGGGATTCCACGCCATCGGCACCATTGGAGGTCAATGCCTGGCTGGGGAAGTAGTTATAACCGGATAAAACTGCGCGGATAGCACTCAGCAACTCGCTGAGATCACCTTCCTTGCACACGTAGCCGTCGGCGCCCGAGCGCATGCAGCGTGTGGCGAATAGCGTAGGAGACTGGGCTGTCAGGATAAGGGTTTTCATCGGCGTGTTCATCGCGTTAAATCGGCAAAGCACTTCCAGCCCGTCCAGCTTGGGGATGCTGATATCGAGGATAATCAGGTCTGGCAAGCACTCGCGGACCATCTGAATGGCGTCGCAACCGTTGTCCGTTTCACCCACCACTTTGTAGCCTTCGTGCTCTAACAGCATTCGAATGGCAAGCCGTATAACCGGGTGGTCATCGATAATAAAAACTGAGTTCATGATCACATTCCGTGCAAGTGCAAATAAAGCGGGCACATTAGCTCAGAAGAGAAGGGAGGAGCATGAGCTTGGGGGGGAGTAGATATAAAACAGGAATATTCCTACATTAAAAAAGGCAAAAACTTACCGGCTGCTAAGGCTTCGTGAAGCGATATACCAGGGGTTATAAAATGAATGAGTAAAAAGCCAGTGATATGGAAATGGCTGGCGCCGTACACGCGTATTTTCCAGAACCAGATGTTTAAAGTCCTACATCTTCAGCCTGAGTAATGGGCAGATCAAACGTGCAAGTTCATCCTTGTTCAATGGCTTTGATAAATAGCCAAGCAGCGGCAGGCCGCGCTCCACGGCTTGGGCGATCAGGCTGGCGAGCTCTGCCACGGGCAAGCCGCTCAGTAGGATGGCCGTGGTGGTAAAGCGGCGGCGATTGGCGATGTCAATCAGCTCGAGGCCCGGCAGGTCGGGTAGACATTGGTCGCACAGGATGATGTCGAAGGGCGCCTCGGCCTGTGACATCAGACAGATTGCCTGTTCGGCGCTTTCGGCCGTGGTCAGTCGTGCGAAGCCGAAGCTTCTGAGCAGGCACTGGGTGGCGAGGAGCTGAAACGGATGATCCTCCACCAGCAGGATACGGAGCGGGTAACTGGGCATTGGCGGCACACGATGATTCAAGCGTCGATGGGGGGGCGCGTAGGAACTGTTCGCCTGGGTCGCCCTGAGCGTGCGTGATTATTCATCGGGTGTTTGTGCGAATTCGATCAGGCTGCTCTGTTCCCTTCGTAGGTCTATTCCTTTCAGGCAACAGGCAGCGTGATCGTGTTCGCTATTGAGGGCTGGAACGCCCGGTCATTTCCCGCGCCATTTCGGTGGCATAGCTGTCGGTCATGCCCGCGATAAAGTCGATCATGCGCAGGAACGAGGCATGCAGCGGCCACTGAGGGTTCGGCGCGTTGTTCCCCAGCAGGTCGAGAATGCGCCGGTTCTTGAACGACGGTGTACGCCCGCCGTGCTGCTCCAGGGCCGCACCGCAAAAGGCATTCAACAGGATTTCCAGGGTGGTGTAGGCGCCGATCTCATGCAGGGTCTTGCGCTTGTCCTGGAAGATCTTTTTGCGCGCCATGTCCTTGGCATCCAGGACGCAGCGTTTGGCCGGGCCATGCATGTGCTCCACCAGGTCGCCGGGCAGGGTGCCGGCCAGCAGGGCGTCCTGTTGCTCGACGAAGGCGCTTGCCGCCGCGTTGGTCAAATGCTCGATCGCCTTGCCGCGCAGGATCGCCAGTTTGCGTCGGCGCGAGTCCTGGGCACCGAGTTGGCGATAGGTCTGGGGCAGGTCATCGCCCACCAGGTTAAGCAGCAGCGACTCGACTTCGGCGTACTCCAGCAACTCCATTTCCAGGCCATCTTCCAGGTCGATCAGGGCGTAGCAGATGTCGTCCGCCGCTTCCATCAGGTACACCAGCGGATGTCGCGCCCAGCGCTGTTCTTCGAGTTGCGGCAGGCCAAGCTTGTGGGCGATCTGCTCAAGGATCGGCAACTCGCTCTGATAACAGCCGAACTTGTGTTTCTTATAGCCCAGGGAGTCCGCGTGGCGAGCGGTCCACGGGTATTTCAAATAAGTGCCCAGGGTCGCGTAGGTCAACCGCGTGCCGCCGTCGAACTGGTGGTATTCCAGTTGGGTGAGCACGCGAAAGCCCTGGGCGTTGCCTTCAAAGTTGAGGAAGTCATTACGCTCGGCACTGCTCATGTCGTCCAGCCAACCGCGCCCTGCGGCCTGCTGGAACCAGTGGCGGATGGCGTCTTCGCCGGAATGCCCGAACGGCGGGTTGCCGATGTCATGGGCCAGGCAGGCCGATTGCACCACCATGCCCAGGTCGCTCGGGTCGCACCAGTCGGGCAGGGCGCTGCGCAGGGTTTCGCCGACGCGCATGCCGAGGGAGCGTCCTACACAGCTCACTTCCAGGGAGTGGGTCAGGCGCGTGTGGATGTGGTCGTTGCTGGAGACCGGGTGTACTTGGGTCTTGCGCCCCAGGCGGCGGAATGCGCCGGAGAAGATAATACGGTCATGGTCTTTGTGAAACGGGCTACGTCCCAGTTCTTCCGGGCTGTGCAGCGGTTTGCCAAGACGTTCGCGAGTCAGCAGGGTGGGCCAATCCAAGGCGGGTACTCTCCGTGCGGTGAATGACCCTCCCAGCTTCCCGGTTCAGTGCCGCCTGGGCAAGCGAAAATCTACAGCCCGACGGCGTCGATATCGATTAACAGTAAACGCTGACCGTTATCGAAGAATTGTCCGGCGGTGAGGCAATACTGGTTGGTGGTCGCGTCGCGGTAGGTCGAGGACAGGGTCAGGCGTCGCTCCTCCCAGCCTTCGGCCAGCAGGTGATAGAAGTACGGACGCCACGACCAGTTGTGGCCCAGGTAGCGGCTGTCAGCCTGCCAGGCGTCCAGGCGCCATTCGAAGTTGGGCGTCAGTTGCGTGCCGTGCCGGTCGCACTGGTAGAAGCGCAGTAGCCAGGGAAAGGCCTGCAACGGCGGCAGTTGGCTCAGCGGCGCCTGTGCCTGGGCCCAGGTTTGCAGGATCTTCATCAGTTCGGCCAACTGCTGGCGCAGTTGCATGATGCGCCCGCGCTCAGCCAGTTTTTGCTGGACGTACGCGGTGCGCAATTGGGCGAAGCGCGGCACGAAGGCGTCGGCGGCGAACCATTCAAGCTGCGCCTGGGCGAACAGATAGCCCTGCACATAGCGCGAGCCACACTCCAGGGCGAAGCTCAACTGTGCTTCGGTCTCCACGCCCTCGGCAATGATCCAGCACCCGGTCTTCTCCGCCATCTGCGCCAGCGCGCGCACCACTTCGCTGCTTGGCCCGCCCCGAGCGGCGTCCTGAAACAAGCGCATGTCCAGCTTGAGAATGTCCGGCTGCAAGGCCAGTACCCGATCGAGTTGGGAATAGCCGGCGCCAAAGTCGTCAATGGCGATGCGCGCACCGGCTTCGCGATAACGCACCACCACGTCCGTCAGGCGCTGGATGTCGCCACCCAGTTCGGTGATCTCGAACACGATGCGTCGTGGGTCGACGCCGTGGCTGTGAATCTGCTTCAGGCTCGGCAGGGCTTGGCCCGGGCGCAGGCGGTTGATCCAGCGTGGCGAGATGTTCAGGCTCAGGAACCAGTCTTTGGGGGCTTCATGCAGGCGGCTCAGCGCATTGTCGCGCAGCTGCCGGTCGAGACGGCGCAAGGTCGCGCCCGGCGTGCGCGGGTCGGCGAACAGCGGGCCCACGGACTGCAAGCGGCCGTCAGCCTGGCGCAGACGGCCCAGGGCCTCGACGCCGGCGATGCGGCCGGTGGCGGTGTCGATAAACGGCTGGAAGCAGGCGAGCGGTTGCCCGTCGATCACGGGGCCTCCTTAAGAGAGGTGGCGAAAAAAGACCCGGCCCTCGAAAACGAGGGCCGGGCCGATTCTGTTAGCAAGAATGCAGCCAGCCAGCCTCAACTTTTACGTGAAGTGCCCTGCATGGCCAGTTTGATCAGCGGGATCAAGCCGGCACCCAGGCGTACCAGGCGAGTCAGGCTGCCAATGCCGCCACCCTTGGCGCCTTTGCCGGTAAAGAAACCCATCAGGGTCACGGCGGCCACGCCCCACAGCGGCGCGTGCTTGATGCCAAGGCCGTCCTGCCAGCTCTGCCCCATGGTGCGCACCTTGTTCAAAGGCAGCATCAATTGCTGGGACTCGTGGCGGATCTCCTGACGGTGCATTTCCATGCGCAGGCGAATCAGCGCCTTGCGCATTTCGCGCCGCGACGTGTTTTGAGGCATTTCAGTCATGCTCATGGCAACAGGCGCTCCCGGTCGTTGGCCAGCTCTTCGAGGGTGGCGTGGAACGGCGTGGATTCATCGAACACCGCCGCTTTCAAGCGCACCCCGCAAAACGCTGCGGCCAGGGTGTAGAACACGCAGAGGCAGATGATCCCGGTCAGGCGATAGCCGGTGTCCCATACCAGGATCATCACCAGCGTCGACAGCCCCACCAGCAACAGCAGCGCAAACACCAACGCCAGGCCGGCAAACAGCAGCAGGCTGACGGTGCGGGCCTTCTGTTCCTGCAATTCGATGCCAAACAATTCGACGTGACTGTGCAGCAAGCCCAACACGGCCGCGCCCAGACGCCTAGAGGTTGTCCCTGTGGACGAGCCAGTTTCGCCGATAGACATGATTTAGCGCCTTGTAGCCAGCAGGCCGATCAGAAAGCCCACGCCGGCGGCAATGCCGACCGACTGCCAAGGGTTGGCCTGCACATAATCTTCGGTCGCGGTGACAGCCGCCTGACCGCGTTCGCGCAGGGAATCTTCTGTCTGCTTGAGGGTTTCGCGGGCCTGGAGAAGCGTGTCGTGGATCTTGGCCCGCAGCTCATCGGCTTGGTCACCGGCGAGCACTTTGGTGTCGTCCAGCAACCTTTCGGTATCAGTCACCAGGGTTTGAAAATCCGCCATCAGTATTTCTTGAGCAGTCTTTGCAGTTCTTCTGGCCATGGTTATCTCCGTGATTGGCTGATCGTGTACGTCTGTTTTCGAGTCACCGGCGTCGGTGAAGGTTCAGTTCAATTGTGTGGTACAGCTTTTGCTTTGCCTTGGTGCGCAGGCCCCTGGGCCTGCGCTGAATCCGGGCGGCCCTGGGCAATGCCTTGAAAAACCTTACCCTAAATAACTGAAACTCGCGGAAAAACCCTGTCGGCAACGGCTTGTCGTGTTGATCGCTGCGCTAAAGCGGTTCACACCCTCTGAAGAGGGGTGGGACCGGTGGTGCCAATTTAGTGCGCGCAACCCGGGCTTGAACCGCTTTGGTGCTTTTTGCCTTTATTGCAGGCCTGCCAACCCCCATGGAAAATTTGCAAAGTGCGGTGGACACGCTTGTCCACAGCTCCAACACCCTGTTTATCCTGATCGGTGCGGTCATGGTCCTGGCCATGCACGCCGGCTTCGCGTTCCTGGAAGTCGGCACGGTGCGCCAGAAGAACCAGGTCAACGCCCTGTCCAAGATCCTCAGCGACTTCGCCATCTCGACCCTGGCCTATTTCTTTATAGGCTATTGGATCTCCTACGGGGTGAGCTTCATGCAACCGGCGGCGGTCATCAGTGCCGACCACGGTTATGGCCTGGTGAAGTTCTTCTTCCTGCTGACCTTCGCGGCAGCGATCCCGGCGATTATTTCCGGTGGGATTGCGGAGCGCGCGCGGTTTGCACCACAGCTCTGCGCCACCGCATTGATCGTGGCGTTTATCTACCCGTTTTTCGAGGGCATGGTGTGGAACGGCAACTTCGGCCTGCAGGCCTGGCTGCTCGCGACCTTCGGGGCCAGTTTCCATGATTTCGCCGGTTCCGTGGTGGTCCACGCCATGGGTGGCTGGCTGGCCCTGGCGGCAGTGTTGTTGCTTGGCCCGCGCAACGGGCGCTACCGCGAAGGGCGCCTGGTGGCGTTTGCGCCGTCGAGCATTCCATTCCTGGCGCTGGGCTCGTGGATTTTGATCGTCGGCTGGTTCGGCTTCAACGTAATGAGCGCGCAGACCTTGAACGGCGTCAGCGGCCTGGTGGCAGTCAACTCGCTGATGGCCATGGTCGGCGGTACCGTCGCGGCCCTGATCATCGGCCGCAACGACCCAGGCTTCCTGCACAACGGCCCGTTGGCGGGGCTGGTGGCGATCTGCGCCGGTTCCGACCTGATGCACCCGGTGGGCGCGCTGGTCACCGGGGCCGTCGCGGGTGGTCTGTTTGTGTGGTTCTTCATCGCCGCCCAGGATCGCTGGAAGATCGACGATGTACTCGGTGTGTGGCCGTTGCACGGCTTGTGTGGCGTGTGGGGCGGCATTGCCTGCGGCATTTTCGGCCAGACCGCCCTGGGTGGCCTGGGCGGCGTGAGCCTGGTCAGCCAGTTGATCGGCACGGCCCTTGGCGTGCTGGTGGCGCTGGTCGGCGGCCTGGTGGTGTATGGCGTGATCAAGCGCGTATACGGGCTGCGCTTGAGCCAGGAAGAGGAGTATTACGGCGCGGACCTGTCGATCCACAAGATCGGCGCGGTCAGTCAGGATTGATCGGCTCGTCTGCCTGCCGATAAAAACCATGCAGCAGGCGATAGCGGTTCTGTCGCACCTCATCAACCCGCGCCTGTACCTGCTGGTCCGGCAGGCCCAGCAGGATCAAGGCGTGGGAGGCGAGCATCAGGCTCGACTCCAACAGCTCGGGCACCACTTCGCTGGCGCCTGCTGTTTTCAACTCGGCGAGCTGGCTATCGTCGCGGGTGCGCACCAGGATTGGCACCTCGCTGTTGATCCGGCGTGCCTCTTTAAGCACCGCCAGGGCGACATCACTGTTGTCCACCGCAATCACCACCAGCCGCGCACGTTCCAGGCCGACCGCACTGAGCAGGGCGCCACGCCGACAATCGCCATAATGCACGCTGCTGTCCTCGGTGGCCGCTTCCTGCACGCGTTCCGGGTCGTCATCCAGGGCGATAAACGCCTGTTGCTCCTTGCGCAGAAAACGCCCGATGGATTGGCCGACGCGGCCATAGCCGCAGATCACTGCGTGCCCGCGTA
This sequence comes from Pseudomonas sp. AC112, assembly GCF_979253545.1. NCBI lineage: Bacteria > Pseudomonadati > Pseudomonadota > Gammaproteobacteria > Pseudomonadales > Pseudomonadaceae > Pseudomonas > Pseudomonas sp. AC112. The sequence goes on along the minus strand of NZ_CEEDCM010000001.1, from coordinate 322,118 downwards.
GCTCGGCGTTCAGCGCGGTGATTTCTTCCAGTTGCACTTGCTGGTTGGGCTTGCGGTGCAGGCGCAGGGCGATGCCCGGTGCGGCGCGTAACAGCAGGGGCGTGAGCAGCATCGAACAGAAGGTGGCAGCGAGCAGCAAACCGTTGAACTCGTCGGGAATCAACCGGCTCTGCTGCATCTGCGCCATCAACGCAAAGCAAAACTCGCCGCCCTGGGCCAGGGCCAGGCCACTGCGCCAGGCGGTCTCGCTGTCACTGCCGCGCAGTTTGACCAGCGCGGCCACCACGCAGCCTTTGACCAGCATCAGTGTGAGGGTGAGGCCGAGGATCAGCAGGCTATGACTGACAAACAGCTGCAGGTCGATGAGCATGCCGATGCTGACGAAAAACAGCCCCAGCAAGATGTCGCGAAACGGGCGGATGTCCGCTTCGATCTGATGGCGGTAGTGGCTTTCTCCCAGCAGCATGCCGGCCAGGAACGCACCGAGGGCAGGGGACAGCCCCAGCAGGTGCGTGAGCCAGGCGGTGAGCAACACAATCACCAGCGCCAGCAGCACAAACAGCTCCGCCGAATGGGACGCGGCAACCTCATGAAACAAACGCGGCAACAACCAACGGCTGGCGAGCAGCAGGCCGACAAACAGCACCACGGTCTTGCCCAAGGTCACTGGCAGCGCCCAATACCAGGCTTGCTCGCCGGTGCCGGCAAACACCGGCACCAGGGTCAGCAGCAGCACCGCCACCACATCCTGGAACAGCAACACGCCAATAGCATTCTGGCCATGGCTGCTGAAGATCTCCCCCAGGCTGGTCAACTCCTTGCTGACGATGGCCGTGGATGACAATGCCAGCCCTGCACCCAACATCAAGGCGATGCCCGGCGCGACACCCAGCATCATCAACAACAGCCCCAGGAGTAGACCGCAACCCAGCACCTGCAAGCTGCCCAGGCCAAACACCACGCGGCGCAGGGCGAGCATCTTGGTCAGGGAAAACTCCAGGCCCAGGGAAAACAGCAGGAACACCACGCCGAGTTCGGCAAGGTCGGGCAGCTCTTCGCTGTCATTCACCCAGTCCAGCGCAGTGGGCCCCACGGCCAGGCCGACACACAGGTAGCCCAGCACGGGCGGCAACTGCAGCCGGCGAAACAGCGCAATCACCACCAGGGATGAGGCCAGAATGATCAGCAGGTTGGCAAACACACGCATCTCCGTTGCAAAGGGGCAGGCAAAAAGCCGCGAGAATCGCTGAATCAGTTATAGGCCATGGTGACCTGGATCAGGTTTTTTGTGGTGGTGGGCTTCATGCCGCCAGCGGGCTTAGAATGTTGGCCTACTTTCTGATCAGGTCCAATCGCCATGCATCCTGAATGCCAGTTATTCGGCACCCTGGGTTGCCATCTTTGTGAGATTGCCGAGGCCGAAATCATGCCGTTGGTCGAACACGGGTTGTTGGTGGAACTGGTGGATATCACCGATCCCGACGACCTGACCGAGGCCTACGGCCTGCGGATTCCGGTGCTTCGCCGGGTGGACACCGGGGCGGAACTGGATTGGCCTTTTGACACACAACAGGTCGTGGCCTTCCTTCGTTGAGTGTTATGCGATGGCAGGTTTCCAAATATTACGTTACTGTATGTTTGTACAGCGATTGAATTGAGGGAACGCCCGTGGTGAATGTCGAACAACTAAAAAGCAGCGTCAATCGCATGTCCGCCGATGTCGTGCGCGACGCGGTGAATGAGCTGCGCCTCGATGGCCTGGTCACGGAAGGCAAGACGCCGTTCAACAAAGTGCATTTCAATACCTGCTTTGCCGAGATCGAGGCATTGTTCCAGCGTGCCGGTTACCACAAGCAGCTGGACGTGGTGGGGTATCAGGGCTTGTTGTACGCGTTGTACGATCCAGGCCGCTGGGAAGCGGTGGACGTGCTGCGCTGGCTCAAGGAGTTCACCGAGGCCGCCAGTGCCTCGAAGCTCCTGCGGGTGGAGTTGGCCAAGGCCTGAGATCCGCCCTAGGCTCAATCCCGCTGCATGCGGGATAATGGCTGCCTGTTTTTTCCAGGCTTCGAGCACATCCATGTCCACATCCGGTTTTTCCGCGTCCCAGCACCAAGCCAGCACCTTGTACCTGCCGCCCGGTCCTTGGGCGACGGTGCTCGATTGCCTGTGCGCGCACTTCCCGGCGATTGGCCGTGAACACTGGCTGGACCGCATCGCCCGGGGCCGGGTGTTGGACATCAACGGCAGCCCGATCAGCCTGGACCTGGCCTACAAGGAAGGCCTGTGCATTTATTACTTCCGCGAAGTGCCCAACGAGAAAGCCATCCCGGTGCAGGAAACCATCCTGTATGCCGACGAGCATCTTGTCGTCGCCGACAAACCGCATTTCCTGCCCGTGACGCCGGCCGGTGAGTACGTCGAGCAAACCCTGCTGCGCCGCTTGATTCGCCGCCTGGACAACCCGTCACTGGTGCCCTTGCACCGCATCGACCGGCATACGGCGGGGCTGGTGCTGTTCTCGGCCAACCCGGCCAGCCGCTCGGCTTATCAACAACTGTTTCCCACACGCCAGATCGATAAGTTCTACGAAGCCATCGCGCCGGCCCTGCCAGGCCTGACGTTCCCCCTGGTGCATAAAAGTCGCCTGGTGGATGGCGAGCCGTTCTTTCGTATGCAGGAAGGCGCCGGTGCCGCGAACACCGAAACGGCTGTGGAAGTGCGGGAAAAGAACGGCGATCTATGGCGTTACGGCCTGTTCCCCGTCACCGGCAAGAAGCACCAGTTGCGCGTGCACATGACCGCACTCGGCGCGAGTATCTGTAATGATCCGTTCTACCCCGATGTGATCAAGGATGCCGTGGACGACTACGCCAACCCGCTGAAACTGTTGGCCCAGGGCGTGCGGTTTATCGACCCGGTCACAGGTGTCGAGCGCAGCTTTCGCAGCCAGATCACCCTCGACTGGTAACCGTCAGAGACAACAAGGCCCGCGCGAGGCGGGCCTTGTTGGCAAACGCTAAGATTTACAGGTCTTTAACGGTGCGAACCTGATCTTTGTTGATGCGGGTGCGCTTGCCGTCAAGTTGTTCGAATTCGTAGAAACCCGAATCTTCGTTGTATTTCGGGGTGTCGACGGCCTGGATTTCGCGACCGTCATTCAGGGTGATCACTGTTGGCGAGGCGCAACCGGCGAGGGTGGCGAGGCCCAGTGCAAGCATGAGAGCGGCGATGGTCCGTTGAGTCATGAGTTCGTCTCCGAGAGAATTCTTTTAAATAGCTGACCTTGTGACGTGTGCGACGCCGCCAAAGTTCCTTGTGCGAAAGTTCATTCTGACACGTCAGACCTTGGGTGCAATAGCTCAGGTGTATTGAGATTGTCCAGGCGCGAGTCATTCGCTGCGCATTCCAGCGCCACGGCACCCAGTTGCAGGAAGATCTTTCGCGGGCTGCGTTCACCGGCATGCCAGGCCTGTTCTACCTCTGCCTGCAGAGGGGTTGGGATGATGCAGATCAAGGGTTCCCAGAATTCGCCGTGACGCACCATCACCGGCAGCGATGGATCGCGCTGCGCGGTCTCACGCAGCTCGGCGAGCAATCGGGCATCCATTTGCGGCACATCGCACGGCAATATCAGAAGATGCGCGTGGCGTGCGGCGGCCAGTCCTGCACGAATGCCGGCGAGCGGGCCGGGAAAGTCCGGGCTGTCATCGCTCACCAGTTGGTCGGCATACGGCGCGTACCGGTCATGGTTGCGGTTGCACGAGATGATCAGATCGTCTGTCAACGGGCGCACCAGGCGCTGCAAGTGCGCGATCAAGGGTTGCCCGCGCCACTCCAGCAAGCCTTTGTCCTGCCCGCCCATGCGCTGGCCGCGCCCACCCGACAGCAGCAGGATCGAGCAGGGCAGGGGTGAAGAATCAGTCGACATGGCGGTTCCGCTGCGGCAGGTAAATAGGGGCCTGTGATATAACATCGGGCTGTTCCTTCGACAACCGGACCGTGCCATGAAAGCCAAGGCAGATGCGCCCTTCGTACCCCTGAACATCGCTGTACTGACCGTCAGTGACACCCGCACCCTCGAAACCGATACCTCCGGCCAGGTCTTCGTCGACCGCCTCACCGCCGCCGGCCACCTCCTGGCCGAGCGCGTGCTGCTCAAGGACGACCTCTATAAGATCCGCGCCCAGGTCGCCCACTGGATCGCCGAAGACGTGGTGCAAGTCGTGCTGATCACCGGCGGCACCGGCTTTACCGGCCGCGACAGCACCCCCGAGGCGGTCAGTTGCCTGCTGGACAAGCAGGTCGACGGCTTTGGCGAACTGTTCCGCCAGATCTCCGTGGCCGACATCGGCACCTCCACCGTGCAGTCCCGCGCCCTGGCCGGCCTGGCCAATGGCACCCTGGTCTGCTGCCTGCCGGGTTCCACCAACGCGGTGCGCACCGGTTGGGACGGCATCCTCGCCGAGCAGTTGGACAACCGTCACCGCCCGTGCAATTTCGTGCCGCACCTGAAACAGGCCGAGCCTTGTGAATCCCGTGGGTAAGCCCGGCAAGACCGGCGCCCTGATGCCGGTGGAAGACGCCTTGCAACAACTGCTGGCCATGGCCGCGGCCGCGCCGATCCGCGAGCAGGAAACCTTGGCCCTGGCGGACTGCGATGCTCGCGTACTGGCGCAGGACCTGGCCTCCACCCTCGACCTGCCGCCGTGGCCGAACAGCGCCATGGACGGTTATGCCGTGCGCCTGGCGGACTGGACCGGTGAACCCCTGGTGGTCAGCCAGCGCATCTTCGCCGGCCAGGCGCCACAACCCCTGGCTGCCGGCACCTGCGCGCGCATCTTCACTGGCGCCCCGGTGCCCGAAGGGGCCGACTGTGTCGAGATGCAGGAAAATGCGGTGGTACACGCCGATGAGCGCGTGAGCTTCACCGAAGCCCTGCACATCGACCAGAACATCCGCCCCCAAGGCCAGGAAACCACCGTCGGCGAGTTAGTGCTCACGGCCGGCACGCGCCTGGGCCCGATCGAGCTGGGCCTGGCCGCCTCCCTCGGCCATGACCGCCTCGCCGTGATCCGCCGCCCACGGGTGGCTGTGCTGTCCACGGGCGACGAGTTGATCGAGCCCGGTTTGCCGCTGGGGCCGGGGCAGATCTACAACAGCAACCGTCGGGTGTTGGGCTCATGGCTCACCCGCATGGGCTGTGAAGTGATCGACGCGGGCATCCTGCCGGATGACCTGGAGAAAACCCGGAACTGCCTGGCAGGCCTGGGCGCGGTCGACCTGATCCTGTCCACGGGCGGTGTATCGGTGGGCGAGGCAGACTTCCTCGGCATCGCCCTGCGTGAGGAGGGCGAGTTGGCGTTGTGGAAACTGGCGATCAAACCGGGCAAGCCGCTGACCTTCGGCCACTTCCGTGGCGTGCCGGTGATCGGCCTGCCGGGCAACCCGGCTTCGACGCTGGTGACCTTCGCGCTGCTGGCACGCCCTTATCTGCTGCGCCGCCAAGGCGTCCAAGACGTCGAGCCGCTGCGCGTTGAAGTGCCGGTGGGGTTTGTCTGGCCCAAGCCAGGCAACCGCCGTGAATACCTGCGCGGGCGGATCGAACAGGGCAAGGCGATCATCTACCGCAACCAAAGCTCCGGCGTGCTGCGCAGTGCGGCGTGGGCGCAAGGGTTTGTGGAGGTGTTGGAAGGCACGACCTTGGAGATCGGCGATACCGTCAATTTCATCCCGCTCAGTGAAGTCCTGAACTGAACACAGATCAAAAATGTGGGAGCGGGCTTGCTCGCGAATGCGGTGTTTCAGCCACTAAATGTGCGGACTGATCCACCGCTTTCGCGAGCAAGCCCGCTCCCACAGTTAGTTTTGTGTTGTCGGTGAGTCAGTAGTCATCCCCACGCTCCGTCACGTCCCTCTCCACCGGCCCTGCATTCGGGTCATAGCCCACCGGGAACTTGCCCTTCAACGTCCACGCAAACGCAATGATCTCGGCCACCGTGCGGTACAACTCCTCCGGAATGCTGTCGCCCAACTCCATGCGCGCCAGCAGCTTTACCAACTCGGCGTTTTCATAGATCGGCACTTCATTCTCGCGCGCCAGTTTAAGGATGGCTTCGGCCAGGGCATCGTCGCCTTTGGCCGTCAGGGTCGGCGCCTGCTGGCCGTCGTACTTGAGGGCAATCGCCTGGCGCGGTGGCGTCGGGTTCTTCATGCGGTTTCATCCACCCAGCGTTGCTCCAATCCGGTTTTAGGCCCGCGCGGCGGTGTGCCGAGGTGGCAATCGAGGTCGCCGACGTTGATGCCGGAGGTCACCAGGCGTTCGCGCAGGTTGCCCAAGTGGCTTTCGATCAAGCTGGCGGTGAAAGGCCGGGAAGCCCACAACTGGCTGGACAGTTTGCCCTGGCTCAATTGCGCCTGGACCTGCAACGGGCCCAACGGCTCCATGTCGAAGGCGAGTTCGACGCGCCAGAGCATTTGCTTGGCGTCCTTCTTGTCCTTGCGCTCGGGCTGGTCCTTGTCGGGTGCGGGTTCTTCGCGTTGGAATTTGACCTGCAGCGGCACGATGTCCTGCAACGTACGCATCGGGATTTCCAGCTGCCAAGTGGTCTGCAGGCGGCCGTCGGCGGTGGTGCCGGTCTGTTCCAGGCTCGACAGCTGGTGGCTCTGCAACCGCGAGATGGCCCCGGCGGCCAGGCGCAGCAGGTTTTCCAGGTCGCCTTCGCCTTCAAGCTTCGCCATCAGTCGCTCGGGCAGCGGGAATCCGGCGGGCAGCTGCCGGGCGCTGACTTGGCCGAGGGTGTTCAGGGGGCTGCGCACAAAGTTGGGAAGCACCTGGGCCAGGGTATTGGCGGCGAGGATGGCATTCATATTGGTGCTGGCGGGCAGGGCGGGCAGCAAGTCCGCGACCAGGCGCAGCAGCGCGCCTTTCATGTCCAGCGGTGGGATCTGCGGGTTTTGCCCGGCCAGCAGCTTGGCTTCCAAAAAGGCGCCACTGTTCTGGATGACTTGCGCCAGCACCTTGGGATTGCTGACCTGGGCCAGGTCCGGCAAGGCGGCCAGCAGACGGTCGGCGGCGGCGCGCAGGTCGGCGGAGGTGCTGTCGCCACGGGGCAGGTTCTGCAGCACGGTGAACACCGCGTCCAGTGAGCCTTGGCGGCTTTGCTGGGTTGACAGTTGCTGGGTGACGGCCAGTTGATCCTTGAGCCCGCTCAGCGGCACAAAGCTCAGGGTCTGCGCGTTTTGCACCACGGCGCTGAGCAAGCTGCCGACGCGCAGGGGTTGCGGGCTTTCCACGGTCAGGGTCGCGCCCGCCAGGGCACTGTTGAGCACGGTAACCAGCGAGCGATAGATCGCCGGTTGCACCGTGCCCTGGGGCAACATCTGGGTGGTCAGCACCTTGGCCTGAAGCAGCGAGCCCACCGGCATCTGGTTCGTGTCGATGCGGGTGAGGGCGGCGACATTGGCGCTCAAGGCCTGTTGCAAGCTCAGGGTGAGGTTGCCCGCAGGCGTCTGGCTCACGGCGACATTGCTGCCCAGCGGCAGCGGCTGCGGGCTGCTCGCCTGCACCAGTGTCTGGCGACCGCCTTCAAGGGTCAGTTTGAGCAGTAACTGGAAGGCTTCACCGCCTTGTTTCAGGGCGATGACTTCAGCGTTCGCGGTTTTCCCGGGGTCGATCAGGCCGATCTGCGGCTCCAGCAGTTTTAGCAACTCGCCGGCCGCAGGCGCAGGGCCGGGCCCGGCTGCCGGGGCGGGTGGAAGCGTAGGAAGGTTGATCTCACCGGTCATCGCGCGCGTCGTCTCTGGGGAAATTGCCCTCTTTAGAGTAGGGCATCACATGTATAATGCCGCCCGTCTGCAAAGAGAGCGGTAAAAACCTCACAACTATTTGATCCAGCTCTCTAAAATCGGTCGCCAAAGCCGTTATTGTGCATTTCTCTTTAACGGCCGCTGCACCGCCGACTTGAACCGTAAAGGCCCGCGATCTTTTGACCAGCCCTCTTCTTGAAGCCGTAGCGCTCTCCTGTGAACGCGACCTGCGCCTGTTGTTCGAGCACCTCGAACTGCGGCTGACGGGTGGCGACATGGTGCAGGTCAGCGGCCCCAACGGCAGCGGCAAGACCAGTTTGCTGCGCCTGTTGGCCGGGCTGATGCAGCCGACGGCAGGCGAAGTTCGGCTCAATGGCAAGCCCCTCCACGAGCAACGTACCGAACTTGCGCGCAACTTGATCTGGATCGGCCACGCCGCCGGCATCAAGGACGTGCTCACCGCCGAAGAAAACCTCAGCTGGCTCAGCGCCCTGCATCATCCCGCGTCCCGCGACGCCATCTGGCAGGCCCTGGCCGCTGTCGGCCTCAAGGGCTTCGAAGACGTGCCCTGTCACACCCTGTCTGCCGGCCAACAGCGCCGCGTGGCCCTGGCGCGTTTGTACCTGCCGGGCCCGCCGCTGTGGATTCTCGACGAACCCTTCACCGCCCTCGACAAACAAGGCGTGGCCCAGCTGGAAGAACACCTGGCCCACCATTGCGTGCAGGGCGGCCTGGTCGTCCTCACCACTCACCACACCTTGGCGCGCATGCCTGCTGGCTACCGCGAGCTTGACCTGGGCCGGTGGTCGCTATGAGCGTCTTCGCCCTGCTGGTCGCCCGCGAAGCGCGGCTGCTGTGCCGTCGCCCGGCCGAACTGGCCAACCCGCTGGTGTTCTTCGCGATTGTCATCGCGTTGTTTCCGTTGGCGGTCGGCCCCGAGACTAAACTGTTGCAAACCTTGTCCCCCGGACTGGTGTGGGTGGCGGCGCTTTTGTCGGTCCTGCTCTCGCTGGACGGGCTGTTTCGCAGTGATTTCGAAGACGGTTCCCTCGAACAGTGGGTCCTTTCGTCGCACCCTTTGCCACTTCTGGTACTGGCAAAGGTACTGGCACACTGGGCTTTTTCCGGCTTGGCGCTAGTCTTGCTCTCGCCACTGCTGGCGATGATGCTCGGCCTGCCCGTCGAATGCCTGCCGGTGTTGCTCCTGTCCTTGTTACTCGGTACGCCGGTGCTCAGCCTGTTGGGGGCGGTGGGCGCAGCGTTGACCGTGGGTTTGAAGCGGGGCGGCCTGTTGCTGGCCCTGCTGATTCTGCCTTTGTACATCCCGGTATTGATCCTGGGCAGCGGCGCCTTGCAGGCCGCGCTCATGGGCATGCCGGCGACCGGTTACCTCCTGTGGCTTGGCAGCCTGGCCGCCCTGGCGGTAACCCTGACACCCTTTGCTATAGCGGCTGGCCTGAAGATCAGCGTCGGCGAATAATGAGGTCTGGCTAAGCGTTATGCCTTAGCCAGTAAAGACCCTGAGAGCTTCTTGCCAAGACAAGAGGCCACCGTGATGGAAACAGCAATGAACTGGACCTGGTTTCATAAGCTCGGCTCGCCCAAATGGTTCTATGGCATCAGCGGCAAGCTGCTGCCGTGGTTGAGCGTCGCCGCCGTGTTGCTGATCGGCATCGGCCTGGTCTGGGGCCTGGCCTTCGCGCCGCCGGACTACCAGCAAGGCAACAGCTTTCGCATCATCTACATCCACGTGCCCGCCGCGATGCTGGCCCAGTCCTGCTACGTGATGCTGGCGGTGTGCGGCATCGTCGGCCTGGTGTGGAAGATGAAACTCGCGGACGTGGCCCTGCAATGCGCCGCGCCCATCGGTGCGTGGATGACCGCCGTGGCGCTGGTCACCGGCGCGATCTGGGGCAAACCCACCTGGGGCTCGTGGTGGGTGTGGGATGCACGACTAACGTCGATGTTGATCCTGCTGTTCCTGTACTTCGGTCTGATTGCCCTGGGCAACGCGATCAGCAATCGTGACAGCGCCGCCAAGGCCTGTGCGGTGCTGGCGATTGTCGGCGTGATCAACATCCCGATCATCAAATACTCGGTGGAGTGGTGGAACACCCTGCACCAGGGCGCCACCTTCACCCTCACCGAGAAACCGGCAATGCCCGTGGAAATGTGGGCACCGCTGCTGTTGATGGTGCTGGGGTTCTACTGTTTCTTCGGTGCCGTGCTGCTGCTGCGCATGCGCCTTGAAGTGCTCAAGCGTGAAGCCCGCACCAGTTGGGTCAAGGCCGAAGTGCAAAGCAGCCTGGGAGCGCGCGGATGAGTTTTGCTTCTTTCAGCGAGTTTCTCGCCATGGGCCATCACGGCCTGTATGTCTGGACGGCCTATGGCATCTGCCTGGCGGTGCTGGCCCTCAACGTCGCCGCGCCGATCCTGGCCCGCAAGCGTTACCTGCAACAAGAGGCGCGTCGTCTGCGCCGGGAGACCGATAAGTGAATCCGCTGCGTAGAAAGCGTCTGTTGATCATCCTTGCCATCCTGGCCGGCGTCGGCATTGCCGTGACCCTGGCCTTGAGCGCCCTGCAACAGAACATCAACCTGTTCTACACCCCGACCCAGATCGCCAATGGTGAAGCGCCGGTCGACACGCGCATCCGCGCCGGCGGCATGGTGGAAAAGGGCTCGCTCAAGCGTTCCGCAGATTCCCTCGACGTGACCTTCGTGGTCACCGACTTCAACAAGGCCGTGACCATCACCTACCGCGGCATCCTCCCGGACCTGTTCCGCGAAGGCCAGGGCATCGTTGCCCTGGGCAAGCTCAACGCCGACGGCGTGGTGGTGGCCGATGAAGTGCTGGCCAAGCACGATGAGAAATACATGCCGCCGGAAGTCACCAAGGCCCTGAAAGACAGCGGCCAATCCGCGCCAACGCCTGCCAAGGAGGGCTAAGCCATGACGTCCGCACTGTTTATTCCTGAGCTGGGCCAGTTGGCGATGATCCTCGCCCTGTGCTTTGCCATCGTCCAGGCCGTAGTGCCATTGCTCGGCGCCTGGCGCGGTGACCGCTTGTGGATGAGCCTGGCGCAGGCGGCTGCCTGGGGCCAGTTTGCGTTCCTGCTGTTCGCGTTCGGTTGCCTGACCTACGCCTTTATGACCGACGACTTTTCCGTCGCCTACGTGGCCAATAACTCCAACAGCGCGCTGCCTTGGTACTACAAGTTCAGCGCCGTGTGGGGCGCCCACGAAGGGTCGCTGCTGCTGTGGGCGTTGATCCTCGGCGGCTGGACCTTTGCCGTGTCGGTGTTCTCGCGCCAACTGCCGCAAGTGATGCTGGCGCGGGTGCTGGCGGTGATGGGCATGATCAGCATCGGCTTCCTGCTGTTCCTGATCATGACGTCCAACCCGTTCAGCCGCATCCTGCCGCAGATCCCGGCGAACGGGCATGACCTCAACCCGCTGCTGCAAGACATCGGCCTGATCGTGCACCCGCCGATGCTCTACATGGGTTACGTCGGTTTCTCGGTGGCCTTCGCCTTCGCCATCGCCGCCTTGCTTGGCGGGCGCCTCGATGCGGCCTGGGCGCGCTGGTCGCGGCCGTGGACCATCGTCGCCTGGGCCTTCCTCGGGATTGGTATCACGCTTGGCTCCTGGTGGGCGTATTACGAACTCGGTTGGGGCGGCTGGTGGTTCTGGGACCCGGTGGAAAACGCCTCCTTCATGCCCTGGCTGGTCGGCACGGCGCTGATTCACTCGCTGGCCGTCACTGAAAAACGCGGCGTGTTCAAGAGCTGGACCGTGCTGCTGGCCATCGCGGCGTTTTCCCTCAGCCTGCTCGGCACATTCCTTGTGCGCTCGGGCGTGCTCACCTCGGTGCACGCGTTTGCGTCCGACCCTGAGCGCGGCGTGTTCATCCTGATCTTCCTGCTGTTTGTGGTCGGCGGCTCCCTGACGTTGTTTGCGTTGCGCGCGCCAGTGGTCAAGAGCCAGGTCGGCTTCAACCTGTGGTCGCGGGAAACCCTGTTGCTGGGCAATAACCTGGTGCTGGTGGTGGCCGCGTCGATGATCCTGCTCGGCACCCTGTACCCGTTGGTGCTGGACGCCTTGAGCGGCGCCAAGCTGTCCGTGGGCCCGCCGTACTTCAACGCGTTGTTTATCCCATTGATGGGCCTGTTGATGGTGGTGATGGCGGTCGGCGTGCTGGTGCGCTGGAAAGACACGCCAGTCAAATGGCTGGCCGGCATGCTGATGCCGGTGCTGCTCGGCAGCGTGGCCTTGGCGGTGATCGCCGGGTTTGCCTACGGCGACTTCAACTGGGCGGTACTCGCGACCTTCCTGCTCGCCGCCTGGGTATTGCTGGCCGGCGTGCGCGACCTCTTCGACAAGACCCGCCACAAAGGCCTGATCAAAGGCCTGCCAACCCTGACCCGCAGCTACTGGGGCATGCAGATCGCCCATATCGGCATCGCCGTGTGCGCCCTGGGCGTGGTGCTCTCCAGCCAGAACAGCGCCGAGCGCGACCTGCGCCTGGCGCCGGGCGAGTCCATGGACCTGGCCGGTTACCACTTCATCTTCGAAGGCGCCAAGCACTTCGAAGGGCCGAACTTCACGTCAGACAAAGGCACGGTGCGCGTCGTCCGTAACGGCAAGGAAATCGCCGTGCTGCACCCGGAAAAACGCCTGTACACCGTGCAGAGTTCGATGATGACCGAGGCCGGTATCGATGCCGGTTTCACCCGCGACCTCTATGTGGCGCTGGGTGAACCCTTGGGCGAGGGCGCCTGGGCGGTGCGGGTGCACGTCAAACCATTCGTGCGCTGGATCTGGTTCGGCGGCTTGCTCACCGGTTTCGGCGGTTTGCTGGCCGCGATGGACCGGCGTTATCGGGTCAAGGTCAAGAGCCGGGTGCGTGAAGCCCTCGGCCTGCAGGGAGCGGCGGCATGAAGCGTTGGTTGATGGTGGTACCGCTGGCGATGTTTCTGGTGGTGGCGGTGTTCCTGTATCGCGGTCTTTATCTGGACCCGGCCGAGCTGCCCTCGGCGATGATCGGCAAGCCGTTCCCGGCGTTCAGCCTGCCAACGGTGCAGGGCGACAAGACCCTGACCCAGGCCGACCTGCTGGGCAAACCCGCCCTGGTCAACGTGTGGGGCACCTGGTGCATCTCCTGCCGCGTCGAGCACCCGGTGTTGAACAAGCTGGCCGAGAAGGGCGTGGTGATCTATGGCATCAACTACAAGGACGACAACGCCGCAGCCTTGAAATGGCTGGCCGAGTTCCATAACCCGTACCAACTGGATATCCGCGATGAAGACGGCAACCTCGGCCTGAACCTTGGTGTCTACGGCGCTCCGGAAACCTTCTTTATCGATGCCAAGGGCGTGATCCGCGACAAGTACGTCGGCGTGATCGACGAGGTGGTCTGGCGCGAGCAACTGGCTGCCAAGTACCAGGCGCTGGTCGATGAGGCCAAGCCATGAAGCGTCTGTTAGCCGCTGCGGTGCTGGCGCTGGGATTGGCCGGCGTGGCCCACGCTGCCATCGACACTTATGAATTCGCCAAGGACGGTGACCGCGAGCGCTTCCGCGAACTCACCAAGGAACTGCGTTGCCCCAAGTGCCAGAACCAGGACATCGCCGACTCCAACGCGCCCATCGCCGCCGACCTGCGCAAAGAGATTTTCCGCATGCTGGGGGAGGGCAAGGACAACCAGCAGATCATCGACTTCATGGTCGACCGCTACGGTGATTTCGTGCGTTACAAACCGGCGCTCACCGGCAAGACCGCGCTGCTGTGGTTCGGCCCTGCCGGGCTGTTGTTGGCGGGCGTGGTGGTGATGGCGGTGATCGTGCGCCGCCGTCGCGCCGCACCGACTGACGGTTCCGACGCGCTGTCCTTAGATGAGCGTAAACGCCTCGACCAATTGCTGGACACCAAGACTGATGATTGATTTCTGGCTCGCAGCCGGCTTGCTGCTTCTGATTGCCCTGAGTTTCCTGTTGATCCCTGTACTGCGTGGCCGTCGTGCCCAGCGTGAAGAGGACCGCACCGCGTTGAACGTGGCGCTCTACCAGGAACGTGTCGCCGAGTTGCAAGTGCAGCAGGACGAAGGCGTGCTCAACGCCGCGCAACTCGACACCGGCCGCGCCGAAGCGGCGCGTGAATTGCTGGCTGACACCGAAGGCGTGGAAAAACCCCGCGAATCGCGTCTGGGCAAGCCATTGCCATTTTTGGCGGCGTTTTTGGTGCCGGTCTTGGGCGTTGCGCTGTACCTGCATTACGGGGCCAGCGACAAGGTCGAACTGACCCGTGAATTCTCCCAGCCGCCGGTGTCCATGGAAGACATGACCCACCGCCTGGAACGCGCCGCCGCCGCCCAGCCGGACTCGGCGGAAGGCCTGTACTTCCTTGGCCGTGCCTACATGGCCCAGGATCGCTCCGCCGATGCGGCCAAGGTTTTCGAACGCACCGTCGCCCTGGCCGGTCGCCAGCCGGAACTGCTCGGCCAGTGGGCCCAGGCGCAGTATTTTGCCGACAACAAACAGTGGTCGCCCAAGGTGCAAGCGCTGACGGACGAGGCGTTGAAGCTTGATCCGAAGGAAGTCACCAGCCTCGGCCTGTTGGGTATCGCTGCCTTTGAAGGCCAGCGTTATCAGGAGGCAATCGACTACTGGAATCGCCTGTTGGCCCAGTTGCCCCCGGAAGATAACTCCCGCGCCGCCCTGCAAGGCGGTATCGACCGCGCTGCCGAGAAGCTCAAGGAAAGCGGCGGCACCGTCGCGCAGAAGGCCGTATTGCACGTCCGCGTGGACCTGTCCGCCGAGGCGAAAGCCAACGCTTTGCCAAGCGACAGCGTGTTCATCTTCGCCCGGGCGGTCAGTGGCCCACCGGCGCCATTGGCGGCCAAGCGTGTCACCGTCGCCGAACTGCCGATCACCGTCGAACTGGGCGATGCCGACGCGATGATGCCGCAGTTGAAACTGTCGAACTTCCCCGAAGTCCAACTGGTTGCGCGCATATCCCGGGCCGGTGTTCCGACCGCTGGCGAATGGATCGGCCGCAGCCAACCCTTGGCCAGCACCACCACTGCCTTGCAGCAGCTGACCATCGACAGTCCGGACAAGTAATCGAGGGAAACGCCTATGACCGCATTTGCACGCATCACCTTGCTCAGCCTGGTACTCGGCCTGAGCGCTTGTGCGGTCCACCGCCCACCTCCCGCGCCCACCGGCCCGACCATCCCACCGTCAGGCCCGTCGACCCAGCCGAGCACCAAGCCCTCGGGCCCGGTGACTCCAGCACCGAAACCCGTGCCGACCAAATCGCCGACCTTCGCCCCACCACCGGGCGCGGCCAGTCACTGGGACGGCAAGATGCAGGTGTATGTGCTGGAAGAACAGCCCGACACCTTCTACCGCCAGCGCACTTACTACCGCTGGAGCAACGGCTGGAGCCGCTCGATCAGCCCGAACGGGCCATGGGAAGAGACCGACGTGCAAGGCGTGCCGCCGGGACTGAGCAAGCAATACGCGCAATGAAAAAAGGCGACCTTCGGGTCGCCTTTTTCATGCCTGTGAATCGCGTTCTCCAATCCAATGAAGATCACCTGTGGGAGCCGGGCTTGCCCGCGATGGCGGCGTGTCAGGTACCGAATCAATTGCAGCTAAACCGCCATCGCAGAGGTGCGGCGATCCGACAGGCCAGTTTCCACAGGAGACCTCATCGGCTGTCAGGCCACCGGACACGCCCGACTCAGCACTTCATTCACCGTGGGAACGATCATTCGGCCACTTCCAACCTTTCACAAAACCTTCATCCAACCGACCCCCTCCAGTCATGTGCAAGTAATAGCACTGACACCTCCCGCGCCTACTGTCGTTTGAACTCAACCGCAGCCATCCCCTGGCTGTTCAAACAAGACAGAGAAGCCCATGACTCACGCTATCCATGTCGATCACTTGAACAAGACCTTTGCGAAGAAATCCGCATTGGTCGACCTCGAACTCACCATTGCCCCGGGTGAGATGGTCGCGCTGATTGGCGCTTCCGGTTCCGGCAAGTCCACCTTGTTGCGTCACCTGGCGGGCCTGGCCTGTTGCGACAAGAGCAATGGCGGCAGCGTCAAGGTGTTGGGCCGGGAAGTGCAAGCCAGTGGGCGCTTGAATGGCAAGGTGCGGCGGCTACGCGCAGACATCGGCTACATCTTCCAGCAGTTCAACCTGGTCAATCGCCTGAGCGTGCTCGACAACGTGCTGCTCGGCTGCCTGGGTCGCATGCCGCGCTGGCGTGGCAACCTGGGGTTGTTCAACGCCGAGGAAAAAGCGTTTGCCCTGGAGTCCCTGGCACGTGTGGGCCTGGCCGATCTGGCCGCGCAACGTGCTTCGACCTTGTCCGGTGGCCAGCAGCAGCGCGTGGCGATTGCCCGTGCGTTGACCCAGCGCGCCGAGGTGATCCTCGCCGACGAACCCATCGCCTCCCTCGACCCGGAGTCGGCGCGCAAGGTGATGGAGATCCTCGCCGACATCAACCGCTGCGACGGCAAGACCGTGGTGGTGACCCTGCATCAAGTCGATTACGCCATGCGTTATTGCCCGCGGGCCGTGGCGCTCAAGGGCGGGCGCATTCATTTCGACGGGCAGGGCAGTGCGATGAGCAGCCAGTTTCTCAATGATTTGTACGGTGCCGACGTCGACACCAGCCTGATGTTTTCCGACCAGACCCGCCATACCACCGTGACCCCTCGGCTGGCCCTGGCACGCGCTTGAAACCCTACTCACGACCCACAGGAATCCCGTCCATGTTGAACCGTATCGGCCAAGTGTTTCTGTCCGCCGCGTTGTTGGCCAGTGTCGCCATGGGCAATGCCTATGCGGCCGACAAAGCCATCAATTTCGGCATCATGTCCACCGAGTCTTCGCAGAACCTCAAGAGCATTTGGCAGCCGTTCCTGGATGACATGCACAAGAAGACCGGCCTGACCATCAACGCCACCTTCGCCTCCGACTACGCGGGCCTGATCCAAGGCATGCGCTTCAACAAGGTCGATGTGGCCTGGCTGGGCAACAAGGCCGCGATGGAAGCGGTGGACCGCTCCAACGGCGAGATCTTCGCCCAGACTGCCGCCGCCAACGGTGCCGCCGGTTACTGGAGCGTGCTGATCGTGCGCAAGGACAGCCCGATCAACAACGTCGAGGACATGCTCAAGAATGCCAAGCACCTGACCTTCGGCAACGGTGACCCGAACTCCACCTCGGGCTACCTGGTGCCGGGCTACTACGTGTTTGCCAAGAACAATGTGGACGCCGCCACCGCGTTCAAGCGCACGCTCAACTCCAGCCATGAAGTCAACGCACTGAGCGTGGCCAAAGGGCAGTTGGACGTGGCCACTTTCAACACCGAAAGCTGGGACCGTCTTGAAGTGACCCAGCCGGACAAGGCCGCGATGCTCAAGGTGATCTGGAAATCACCGCTGATCCCGGCCGACCCGATGGTGTGGAGCAAGGCGCTGAGCGACAGCGAGAAGACCAAGATCCGCGACTTCTTCGCCCACTACGGCGACACCGATGAAGAGAAGGCCGTGCTGAAGAACATGCAGCTGGGCAAGTTCCTGCCTTCCAGCGACGACCAACTGTTGCCAATCCGCCAGCTGGAGCTGTTCAAGCAGCGCACCACGATCAGCGCCGACGACAAGTTGGAAGCGGCTGACAAGGCCAAGAAGCTCGCCGACATCGACGCCGACCTGGCGAAGCTGCAACAGCGCATCTCCGAGCTCGACAAAAAGACCGCAGCCAACGGCTAACCCCCTGTAGGAACCGGGTTTATGTGGGAGCGGGCTTGCTCGCGAAAGCGGTGAATCAGTCGCCGGATGCATTGAATGACACACCGCATTCGCGAGCAAGTCGAATCGTCGCACCGCCGCTCCCACAGAGATCCAGTTCCCACCGTTATTGAGAGTGCCCCATGACTACCTTGCACGCTGAAGCCGTCGGCAAACGCACCTGGCCGCAATACCTCGGCTGGGGCCTGTTCCTGGTCCTGCTGGCCTGGGCCTGGCACGGCGCCGAGATGAACCCGCTGGCGCTGTACCGCGATTCCGGAAACATGGCGACCTTCGCCGCCGACTTCTTCCCGCCCGACTTCCACGAATGGCGCTCCTACCTCAAGGAGATGATCGTCACCGTACAAATCGCCCTCTGGGGCACGGTGCTGGCCATCGTCTGCTCGGTGCCGCTGGGCATCTTGTGCGCCGACAACATCACCCCCTGGTGGATCCACCAACCCCTGCGCCGGGTGATGGACGCGTTCCGCTCCATCAACGAAATGGTGTTCGCCATGTTGTTCGTCGTTGCGGTCGGCCTCGGTCCGTTCGCTGGCGTATTGGCCCTGTGGATCAGCACCACGGGCGTTCTCGCCAAGCTGTTTGCCGAAGCCGTCGAAGCCATCGACCCAGGCCCGGTGGAAGGCGTGCGTGCTACCGGCGCCAGTGCCCTGCAGGAAGTGATCTACGGCGTGATCCCCCAGGTGATGCCGCTGTGGGTGAGCTACGCGCTGTACCGCTTCGAAGCCAACGTGCGTTCGGCCACGGTGGTGGGCATGGTCGGCGCGGGCGGGATCGGCGTGATCCTCTGGGAAAACATCCGCGCCTTCCAGTTCGTCCAAACCTGCGCGGTGCTGCTGGTGATCATTGTGGTGGTGAGCTGTATCGATGTGCTGTCCCAACGCCTGCGCAAGCAGTTCATCTGACCTCGGAGGGGTGCCCGCGCGGCGCTTTTTTTAAGCATGCAGTTGTCTAGACAAGATGAGCCGGTGTACCGCGAACTCGCGGATATCCTGCGCCGTGAATTGAGCAGCTACAGCGCCGGCGACTTCCTGCCCGGCGAGGTGCACATGGCCGAGCGTTTTGGCGTCAACCGCCACACCTTGCGCCGCGCCATCGATGAGTTGGTGTTCGAGGGCAGCCTGTTGCGCCGCCAGGGCAAGGGCACCCAGGTGCTCGACCGCCCGCTGATTTACTCGATGGGCGCCGAGACCTCCTACAGCCAGTCGCTGTCGGCCCAGGGCGTGGGCGTGCAGGCGCTGTTGCTCAAGCGCCGCTACTGCTACGCCAGCCGCGATGAAGCACGGCACCTGGGCATCGCCGAAATGGCGCCGATGATCGAGCTGCAAACCCTGCGCAAGCTCGACCACCAGCCCGTCAGCCTGATCCGCCACCGCTACTGCGCCAGCCGTGCGCCGTTGTTGGCCGACTACACCGGCGGCTCGCTGCGCCAATACCTGCGCGAACGTGACCTGCCGCTGGCCCGCACCCAAAGCCTGATCGGCGCGCGTTTGCCCAACCGTGATGAAGCCGCGCTGCTGCTGATGCCTCGGCACTTGCCGGCCCTCACCGTCTTTACCCTTTCCTGCGATCGCGACGGCCGCCCGGTGGAGCTGGCGCAGTCCACCAGCCGTTCGGATCGCTTCCAGTACCAAGTGGTGACCTGATGGAGACCCTGATGAATCTGTCCCCGCGTCAGCATTGGATTGGTGTGCTCGCCCGCGCCCAATTCAGTGAACTGCAACCTCACGAAGCCGCGTTGAAAGACGCGGAATACCAACTGATCCGTGCCCCGGAAGTCGGCATGACCCTGGTGCGCGGCCGCATGGGCGGCAATGGCGCGCCATTCAACGTCGGCGAAATGAGCGTGACCCGCTGCGTGGTGCGCCTGGCCGATGGCCGCACCGGCTACAGCTACCTGGCCGGGCGCGACAAGGTCCATGCCGAGCTGGCCGCCCTGGCCGACGCTCACCTGCAAGGCGCTCATCCCTGCATTTGGCTCAGCGATTTGATCACCGCGCTGGCCAGTGCCCAGGCTCAGCGCCGCGCGCAAAAAGAAGCCGACACCGCGGCCACCAAGGTCGAGTTCTTCACCCTGGTGCGAGGAGAAAACTGATGAATGCTCAGCTGTTGCAACCGGCCTTTGTCGACCCGGTGCTCGACGCCCAGCGCGGCTTTCGCAGCGCGCTCAAGGCCCTGGCCGAACCGGGTCTGATCCAGCACTTGCCGTCCGCCCCTCGCCTCGACGGCTTGGCGCCCGCCACCTATGCGCTGTGCCTCGCGTTGCTGGACGGCGACACGCCGCTGTGGCTTTCACCGAGCTTCGACACACCGCTGATCCGCGCCAACCTGACCTTTCACTGCGGCTGCCCGTTGACGTCGAATCGCGAAGACGCGGTCTTCGCGCTGCTCGGTGAACAGGACCTGCTCGACCTCAGTGGCTTCGACCACGGCAATGACCGCTACCCCGACCAGTCCTGCACCTTGCTCGTGCAGCTCACCGACCTGGAGTCCGGTCGCGGCCTGCTCTGGCGCGGCCCGGGCATCAAGGCCCAGCGTCAGGTGCACCTGCCGGTGCCACAAGCCTTCTGGCAGGAACGCCAGCGTCGCGAAGCCTTCCCCCGTGGCCTGGATGTGTTGTTTGCCGCCGGCGATCACCTGATCGGCCTGCCACGCAGCAGCCGCATCGCAGAGGAGCACGCCTGATGTACGTAGCCGTCAAAGGTGGCGAACAGGCCATCGACAATGCCCACCGCCTGCTGGCGAAAAAGCGCCGGGGCGACACCGCGATTCCTGAATTGAGCGTGACGCAAATCCGCGAGCAATTGCCATTGGCCGTGGCGCGAGTGATGACCGAAGGCTCGCTGTTCGATGAGGAACTCGCCGCGCTGGCGATCAAGCAAGCGGCGGGGGACCTGGTGGAAGCGATCTTCCTGCTGCGTGCCTACCGCACCACGCTGCCGCGCTTCAGCCCGAGCCTGCCGATCGACACCGCGCACATGTCGCTGAGCCGGCGCTTGTCGGCCACGTTCAAGGACGTGCCGGGCGGTCAATTGCTCGGCCCGACCTTCGACTACACCCATCGCCTGTTGGATTTTGCACTGCTGGCCGAAGGTGAATACCCGGGGCCGCAGACCACGCCGCAGGCGAGCCTCGAAGCCTGCCCACGCGTTCTCGGCCTGCTCGCTAAAGAAGGCCTGATCAAGAATGAAACTGACGACAACGCCAGCGTCGCCGACATCACCCGCGACCCGCTGGAGTACCCCGCCAGCCGCGCCGAACGCCTGCAAGCCCTGGCCCGTGGTGACGAGGGCTTCCTGTTGGCACTGGGCTATTCGACCCAACGTGGCTACGGCCGCAACCACCCGTTTGCCGGCGAGATCCGCATCGGCGATGTGGAGGTGTGGATCGACCCGGAGGAACTGGGTTTTCCCATCTGCCTGGGCAGCATCGAAGTGACCGAGTGCGAGATGGTCAACCAGTTCGTCGGCTCGGCCACCGAGTTGGCGCAGTTCACGCGCGGGTATGGCCTGGCGTTCGGGCATGCCGAGCGCAAGGCCATGGGCATGGCGTTGGTCGACCGCTCGCTGCGCGCCGGGGAATACAACGAAGAGATCGTCTCGCCGGCCCAGCGTGAAGAGTTCGTGCTGGCCCACTGCGACAACGTCGAGGCCGCGGGCTTTGTCTCGCACCTCAAATTACCGCACTACGTGGACTTCCAGTCCGAGCTGGAACTGATCCGCAAACTGCGCCAACCCGCCGAGGGCTCCCGCCATGAATGACACGGCCTACAACTTCGCCTACCTCGACGAACAGACCAAACGCATGATCCGCCGCGCCTTGCTCAAGGCGGTGGCGATCCCGGGTTACCAGGTGCCGTTCGGCGGCCGCGAGATGCCATTGCCGTACGGTTGGGGCACCGGCGGCATGCAATTGACCGCCGCGATCCTGGGGGATGATGACGTGCTCAAGGTCATCGACCAGGGCGCCGACGACACCACCAACGCCGTCTCCATCCGCCGCTTCTTCGCCCGTACCGCTGGCGTCGCCACCACCGAAGCCACACCGGACGCCACGGTGATCCAGACCCGCCACCGCATCCCGGAGACGCCGCTGCGGGCTGGCCAGATCATGGTCTACCAAGTGCCGATCCCCGAGCCGCTGCGCTTCATCGAACCGTCGGAAACCGAGACCCGCACCATGCACGCCCTCAACGATTACGGGGTGATGCACGTGAAGCTCTACGAAGACATCGCCACCTTCGGCCATATCGCCACCAGCTACGCCTACCCGGTAATGGTCGACGAGCGCTACGTGATGGACCCGTCGCCGATCCCTAAATTCGACAACCCCAAGCTCGACATGAGCCCGGCGCTGATGCTGTTCGGCGCCGGTCGCGAAAAGCGCCTGTACGCGGTGCCGCCGTACACCGAAGTCACCAGCCTCGACTTTGAAGACCACCCCTTCGAAGTGCAGCAGTGGGAACACAACTGCGCGATCTGCGGCAGCCACGAATCCTTCCTCGATGAGCTGATTCTGGACGATGCGGGAACCCAGAGTTTTGTCTGTTCCGACACCTGGTATTGCGCCCAACGGGTTCTGGAGAACAACCAATGAGCCAGGTTCTTTTGAAGCAAAAAGCCGGCGCACCGCTACTGCAAGTGCGTGACCTGTCCCTGTTGTACGGCCCGGAGAAGGGCTGCCAGGGCGTGAGCTTCGATTTGTACCCCGGTGAAGTGCTGGGCATCGTCGGCGAGTCCGGCTCGGGCAAGTCCACCTTGCTCTCGCTATTGAGCGGGCGGCTGCCGCCGCAAGCGGGGAGCATCGGCTACCGCAGCAAGGACGGCGAATGGCTGGATTTGTACAGCGCCAGCGAAGCCGAGCGCCGCACCTTGCTGCGTACCGAATGGGGCTTTGTCGAACAGAACCCTCGCGACGGTTTGCGCATGGGCGTGTCAGCCGGCGCCAACATCGGCGAGCGCCTGATGGCCCAGGGCGTGCGCAATTACGCGCAACTGCGCGGCGCCGGCCTCGACTGGTTGGGCCAGGTGGAAATCGACCCGCAACGTATCGATGACTTGCCGCGCACCTTCTCCGGCGGCATGCAGCAACGCCTGCAAATCGCCCGCAACCTCGTCTCCAGCCCGCGTCTTGTGTTCATGGACGAACCCACTGGCGGCCTCGACGTGTCGGTGCAAGCGCGCCTGCTCGACTTGCTGCGCAGCTTGGTTCGCGAGCTGGATTTGGCCGTGGTGATCGTCACCCACGACCTGGCCGTCGCGCGCCTGTTGGCCGACCGCCTGATGGTGATGCGTCGCTCCCGTGTGGTGGAAACCGGGCTCACCGACCAGATCCTCGACGATCCACAGCACCCTTACTCTCAACTGCTGGTGTCTTCGGTATTACAGCCATGACAAATGCCTTGATCGAGGTCCGTGACCTCTCGAAAACCTTCACCCTGCATCAGCAACATGGCGTGGTGCTCAACGTGCTGCGCGGCGTCGAGTTCAGTGTGCAGGGCGGTGAATGCCTGGTGCTGCACGGCCAGTCCGGCGCGGGTAAGAGCACCTTGCTGCGCACTTTGTACGGTAACTATTTGCCAGCGGGTGGCAGCATTCGCGTGCGCCATGCTGGCGAGTGGCTGGAGTTGGTTGGCGCCGAGCCGCGCGACATTCTCCAGGTGCGCCAGCAGACCCTGGGCTACGTCAGCCAATTCCTGCGGGTGATCCCCCGCGTGGCCTGCCTGGATGTGGTGATGGAGCCGGCGTTGGCCCGAGGCTGGTCGAAGGCCAATGCGCAGTCGCGTGCCGAGCACCTGCTGACGCGTCTGAATATCCCGCAACGCCTGTGGCAACTGGCGCCCGGCACCTTTTCCGGCGGCGAGCAACAGCGCGTCAACATCGCCCGCGGTTTCATGGTGGCCTGGCCGGTGATGCTGCTGGACGAACCCACCGCGTCGCTGGACGACAACAACCGCCAGGTGGTGCTGGAGCTGATGAACGAAGCCAAGGCCGCCGGCGCGGCGCTGATTGGTATCTTCCACGACCGCGCCGCCCGTGAAGCCGTTGCCGACCGCCATTTCGACATGACCCCCACGCCCGTTGCCGCAGAGGAATACGCCCATGCCCGCTGAACAGATCCTCAGTAATGCCCGGATTGTCACGGCTGATCGCATGTTCCTCGGTTCGGTGGTGCTGCGCGACGGCAAGATCGTCGACCTCGCCGAAGGCCGCAGCCAGTTGCCCCAGGCCCAGGACCTGGGCGGCGATTTCCTCTTGCCTGGCCTGGTGGAGCTGCACACCGACAACCTGGAAAAGCACATGACCCCGCGCCCCGGCGTGGACTGGCCGTCGACCTCGGCCGTGCTGAGCCATGATGCGCAGATCATCGCAGCGGGCATCACCACAGTGTTCGACGCGGTGTCCATTGGCGACGTGAACCCCAAGGGCAACCGCATGAAGAAGCTGCCGGCGATGCTCGACGCCATCGCCCAGGCGGAAGGCGCCGGCCTGACCCGTGCCGAGCACCGCCTGCACCTGCGTTGCGAGCTGTGCCACCCGGACACCCTCAGCGTGTTCCGCGACCTGGTGGAAAACCCGTTGGTGCAACTGGTGTCGGTGATGGACCATTCGCCGGGCCAGCGCCAGTTCGTGCTCGAATCCAAGTACCGTGAGTACTACATGGGCAAGTACCACCTGAACGACGAAACCATGGACGCGTTCATCGTGCTGCAAAAGGCCAACTCCCTGGCGTACAGCGACCGTTATCGCGCCGCCATCGTCGAGCATTGCCTGGCGCGCGGTCTGTCCGTCGCCAGCCACGACGATGCGACATTGGCCCATGTGCAAGAGTCGGCGCGCTACGGCATGACCATCGCCGAATTCCCCACCACCCTGGAGGCCGCGAAGGGCTGCCAGGCGCTGGACATGAAAGTGTTGATGGGCGCGCCGAACGTGGTGCGCGGTGGGTCGCACTCGGGTAATGTGGCCGCCGCCGGCCTGGCGGCCGAGGGATTGCTGGATATACTTTCCAGCGACTACTACCCGGCCAGCCTGTTGCAGGCTGCGTTCGTGCTGGCCGACCAGCAGGACGGCGGCGACCTGTCGCGGGCGGTCAAGATGATCAGCCTGGCGCCCGCACAAGCGGCAGGTCTCAAGGATCGCGGCGAAATCGCCATCGGCCTGCGTGCCGACCTGGTCCAGGCCCGCAGCCGCGAAGGGCTTCCTGTGGTGCAACAAGTATGGCGACAAGCGAAGAGGGTGTTTTGATGGCAGGCAGGTTGATCTATCTCATCGGGCCTTCCGGCTCGGGCAAGGACAGCCTGCTGGACGCCGCACGCCCCCGTTTGGCCGAGCGCGGTTGCCGCATTGTGCGCCGCGTCATTACCCGCTCGGCGGAAGCGGTGGGCGAAGCGGCGCAGGGCGTGAGCCCCGAGGCATTTGCGACGATGCAGGGCGAGGGCGCGTTTGCCCTCAGTTGGCAGGCCAATGGGTTGTCCTACGGGATTCCCAGGGAAATCGACGACTGGCTGGCGGCGGGTGACGACGTGCTGGTCAACGGCTCGCGCGCGCACCTGGCGCAGGCGCGCGAACGCTATCCGACGGCGTTGGTGCTGCTGCTGACGGTGGATCAGGCGGTGTTGCGCCAACGCTTGATCGCACGCGGGCGTGAGGCGCTGACGGACATCGAAGCGCGGCTGGCACGCAACGCGCGGTTTACCGCCGAGCTGATTGCCGGCAACGGGGCAGGGTTGTTTGTGCTGGATAACTCCGGTCCGCTTGCTCATACGGTCGAGCGCCTGCTCTGCTGCCTCGACCACGGTCATTCGGCATGCGCCTGACCCTGCTCGGCACCGGTGACGCGCGGCAAGTCCCGGTGTATGGCTGCGAGTGTGCTGCCTGCGGGTTGGCGCGCAGTGATGACAGCTTGCGCCGTCGCCCCTGCAGTGCGTTGATCGAATGCGGCGGGCAGCGCTGGTTGATCGACAGCGGCTTGCCCGACCTCACCGAACGCTTCCCGCCGCGCAGTTTCAACGGGATTTTGCAGACCCACTATCACGCCGATCATGCCCAAGGGTTGCTGCACCTGCGCTGGGGCCAGGGGCTGGTGATCCCGGTGCACGGGCCGGCGGACCCGGAGGGTTTGTCCGACCTCTACAAGCACCCGGGTATCCTGGACTTCAGCCAACCCTTCCGCGAATTCGAAACCCGGCAGTTGGGCGAGTTGAGCGTCACGGCGTTGCCACTGCAGCATTCCAAGCTCACCCTGGGCTATCTGCTGGAAGGCGAGGGGCGACGCATCGCCTACCTCACCGACACTGTCGGCCTACCAGCGGCAACCCTGGCCTGGCTGCAACGCGAACCATTGGACGTGCTGGTGCTGGATTGCTCCATGCCGCCGCAGCCGCAGGCGCCACGCAACCACAATGACCTGACGCTGGCGTTGCAGAGTATCGAGGACACCGGCGCGCAGTTGGGCGTATTGACCCATGTCGGGCATACGCTGGACGCCTGGTTGCTGGAACATCGCCGCGAGTTGCCACGGCATGTCACGGTCGGCTGGGATGGCCGGATCATCTGAACACCCCCCAACCCCGCAGGAGCCGGCTTGCCGGCGCTACGCCATTAACCCTTCAACGTATTCGATAAACGCCTTGGCCTTGGCACTCGGCATTCGACCCGTCGGTAATACCGCCCAGAGATCCTTCGGCGGGAGCTCCCAGTCGGTCAACACGGCTTTCACCTCACCCCTGGCCAATTCCGGGCCGAACATCCATTCGGACGTCATCGCCAGGCCGTGGTGGGCGAGCACGCCAGCGCGCAAGCCTTCGGAAGACGTGACGCGCAAGCGCCCGCGAGCAGCGATGGCGTGCTCGTGCGGGCCCTGTTTGAAGGGCCAGAGCGGGCTCTCCCCGAGGCTGTAGATCACAGCCTGGTGGTTGAGGATATCCGCCGGGCTTTGTGGCTCGCCGAAACGTTCGAAGTAAGCCGGGGTGCCGAACACCCGGCTTGGGCTTTGGCCAAGCCGGCGAGCAGTGAGACCGGAATCACTCAGGTTGCCGATACGCAGGGCGACGTCGATGCCGTCTTCAACCAGGTTGAGGATGCGGTCGTCGAGCAACACGTCGATGTTCAGGCCAGGGTGCTGGTCAAGGAAGGGTCCCAGGTTGGGAATGATCCGCATGCGGGAGAATGTCACGCCGGCGCTGACCCGCAGGTTGCCCGTTAATCCTGCGCCCGCGCCCCGGGCGGCCTCGTCAGCTTCGTCGGCTTCGAAAATGGCGCTCTTGGCTTTTTCGAAAAACGCCAGGCCTGCCTCGGTGGGCGTCAGGCCCCTGGTCGAACGCAGCACCAACCGCACGGCCAGGCGTGCTTCCAATTGCGCGATGCTTTTGGACACGGCGGGTTGGCCGATGCCCAGGCGCTTGGCAGCGGCCGAGAAGGAGCCGGTCTCAACGACGTGAACGAAGGTTTCCATGGCAGTGAGACGGTCCATCGGGTGTTCCTGTTGGCGGGGCGGCGCTCAAGCCTAAGGCGATGGGCTGCCGGTGTCATGCGTTTCCGGCGTTGTACTTTCAATATTCAGTAAAACAGCCGTCAGTCAGGCGTGTGAATTTTGTGCTTGAGTAAAGATAACTCCAGGGTTACTTTTATTCAGGCCAAGCCAAGGAGGCTCGGGTGCAAAGCAGGTTATTGATCAAGGAACTGCAAGAGGCAGGTTGGGTGCTGGATCGGGTCACGGGAAGTCATCATATTTTTACCCATCGCTATAGCCCGTACACCCTTCCAGTGCCCCCATCCAAAGAAGGACTTGCCGCTGGGCACCGTCAGAAGCATCAGGAAACGCGCCGGCTTGTTTCAGTTTTAAGGAGAGCATTCATGCAATACCCAATCTGTATCGAATGGGGCGATGACTTCAGTGCCACCGGTATCCAGATCCCCGATATCCCAGGTGCAGTCACCGCCGGGGACAGTTTTGAAGAGGCGTACAACGCCGCCGTGGAAGTCGCGCACATCATGCTGCAAGAGATCGCCGCAGAGGGCGGGACGATTCCGATGCCCACGTCGGTCGCCCAGTACCATGCCCACGAGGACTACGCCGGGATGGGCTGGGGTATGTTGGAGCTGGACGTCACGCCCTACCTGGGCAAAACCGAGAAGGTCAATGTGACCCTGCCCGGTTATGTCATCCAGCGCATCGACCGCTATGTGCGGGAGCACAAGGTCAAAAGTCGCTCGTCATTCTTGGCGGACGCGGCATTGGAGAAGTTGGTGCGGTCCTAGGGCAGTCAGGCCATGACTGGGCAGCAACGCGAACGGCTGGAGGCGAGGCTGTCAGATAAGGGCGGTATTTTCGCCTGATTTTATTCAAGTATGTTTGGTTGGTTTCCTAATGTTTGAAATTAAGATCCTGACTGAATTTAGTTGTTTGTTTACAAGGTTTCTCGTTCGGAAAATCAAGTGTCTATCGATTTGAGTATGTCGAGAGAACAGGTTTTCTAATGGCGGTGGTGTGTTTTTTTTACGGGTGTGTTTATTAAGCGGTATTGCAAAACAATAGGGGTGGCGAAGGGGTGATTAATTTGGGAGTTTTATTCACCTGACAACGGATGGGTCAGCGTTTGTATTTCACCTACATGGACGGATTGCTCTTCACCACCCAGAGTATTAATCGTCATGCACATTCCGGTCAGGCAGCCTTCCCAGCAACCGCCTGCGCACCCGTCGCACGCCCTGTTGTCAGCGTTTGATAGCGGCGCTTTCCGATGGCCAAGTAATAAGAAGTCGTTAAATACCGATCAGGCGGCTAAGCAGATAACGCGAGGTAACTTCAAGTTTCATGATCGAAATCGAGACGGTAAGGTTGTGGTGGGCTTTAGTTTCTCTAGCGGTTTAACCGCGGATCAGAAAGAACGTGCCCGGCAGGCATTGAAGTCTTATGCCGACGTTGCCAACATTTCCTTTGTCGAAAACAGTGCCCATGTGGATGGGGCCATTGTCATAAGAGGCATGCCGGGTTCCTGGTCGGGCTGGGCGGACTCTCCCAACCAGTACCAATCGAACGTAACGGCAAATGTAGGCACAGGAGGCGCGGGCGGCAACCCTAAAGTGGGCAGCCACTTCTTGTTCCTGCTGGCCCATGAGTTGGGGCACACCCTGGGCTTGCAACATCCGGGCGGTTATGACGGCGGTGGAAGTTACGAATTCGATGCTGAATACGCGCAGGACACCAAGGCCCGCACTGTCATGAGCTATTGGTCGGAGCTTAAACAACCGGGCCATGGCTTCAACCAACAGCAACCGGCTGCGCCCATGATTGACGATATTGCGGCCCTCCAGCGCCTGTACGGGGCGAATACGCGCACCCGTAATACCAACACTGTTTACGGGTTCAACTCCAACACCGAGCGTGAGCACTACAGCCTCAAGAGCGCCCACGACAAACCCGTCTTCAGCGTCTGGGATGGCGGCGGCGAGGACACCCTGGATTTTTCCGGCTTTGCCCACAAACAAAACATCAACCTCAATGCCGAGGCGTTTTCGGATGTCGGGGGGCTACGGGGGAACGTGTCGATCGCCAAGGGCGTGGTCGTGGAGAATGCTATTGGCGGTTCCGGTAGCGATTCGTTGACGGGCAACCACGCCCATAACCGTTTGAAGGGTGGAGGGGGCAGCGACACGTTACGCGGCGGAGCAGGCGCCGACACGTTTGTGTACGACCGCGTCAGCGACTCAACACCGCAGGCACCTGATTTTATCCAGGACTTCACCAGCGGCAGCGACAGAATCGATCTGGCCGGCGTACTTCGAGAGGCGGGTCTCACGTCGTTGACCTTCTCTGATGCCCTCAGTGGGCGCGCGGGCGACGCCGTGCTCAGCCACGACGCGGCTACCGGGCGTTCCACACTGTCTGTGGACACCAAGGGCAAGGGTAAGGCTGACCTGTTGATCACCAGCCAGGGTGAAATCAAGCAGGCCGATGTGATCTGGAGCGGTGAGAGCGCGGCCGTGACGCCCGTTCCCACGCTCGAACCCACGGCTGAGCCCACTCCAGAACCGGAACCTGATCCCGGGCCAGACTCCACGCCAGAACCGGTTCCCCACCCGGCTCCAGGGTACGGTCCCGGGCTGCTAGAACGGGTGGGCAAACAAATACTGTCGGGTATCTCGAGCGCCGCGAAGTGGATATTCGGGTGGTTCCGGTAAACGCTTGTAAATGTAAACACTGTCACCAGTCGTTAACAGTTTCTAAGAACAGAAGTTGATATAAATTTTAATCGGTTATTTGTTTTCAGTGAATGGCCAGCGTTTCACTTTGTATAAGTAATGTGCTTGTTTGGCGTATTTATTACGTGCGATTTTGCAGCTGAGTTAATAGTGTGCTTGTTAATAAGTCGCTCTTGTGTAGAGCGTTGTCTTGTTGCTACTGAAAATCCAGAGGGCGGTTCATGAAAACAACAAATGTTCCCACGGTTGCGAGCACGGCTGGGGCTTTGAATTATCACGCGTTGAAATCGGCGATGGGTCAAACTTCCTACACGACGGATCAGGCCGCGAAACATCTTACTCGAAGGGGGCTTAAATGGAGGGATAAAGACAACGATGGGAAAGTCGACCTTTCTTATACGTTGGACTCAAGATTCACCCCCAATCAGAAGTCGCGGATCAGGGAGAGTCTCAAGTCCTGGGCGGAGGTGACCAACGTGACGTTCAAGGAGAATGCCCAAGGGCGTGATGGCTCCCTCAATATCTCAGCCATACCAGGATACGGAGGGGGCGTCGCGTCCCTGCCCACGGGGAACTCGGTGGGGTCGGTTAATATCGGTACTGGCGGTGCTGATGGAAAGCTGGAGCATGGGACGCTGTTTGATCTGGTATCGGTCCATGAACTCGGTCATGCCCTTGGCCTTGAGCATCCTCACGAAGAGGGCCCGAGATATCAGGAGGACTCAACCGCCTACACCGCCATGAGCTACCGCGATGCGTCTTTTGGCGATCATCCTTACAGCGGGAAAAAAATCGCTGCCCCCATGATGCACGATATCGCTGCGGTGCAAAGGTTATACGGTGCAAACACCGATACTCGAAAAACCAACACGATCTACGGTTTCAATTCCAATACCGGTCGAGACTTCTACAGTCTTGAGAGCGCCAAGGACAAACCTATATTCAACGTTTGGGACGGCGGTGGGACCGACACACTGGACTTCTCCGGTTTTCGCCAAAAACAGAAGATCAACCTGAATGCCGAATCCTTTTCGGACGTCGGAGGCATGAATAACAACGTTTCCATCGCCAAAGGCGTCACGGTGGAAAATGCTGTCGGTGGTTCCGGTGATGACACCCTGATCGGTAACGAGGTGGGCAACCGCCTCAAGGGTGGGAAGGGAGCGGACAGGCTGGAAGGCGGGGGCGGGGCAGATGTTTTTGTCTATGAAGGCGCCGCAGATTCCACGCCAGAGTCGCCAGATCAGATTCTGGATTTTGTCAGCGGCACTGACAAAATAGGCCTGCACGAGTTGTTGAATCGCGCTGCCTTGAAACATCTTTATGTGGTTGACGCCTTTACCGGCCGTGCTGGCGATGCCGTGTTGAGCTACAACGAGAGCACCGCTGAGGGGAGTTTGTCTATCGACATGACAGGGAATGGAAAACCCGATTTTCAGGTGAAAAGTAAGGGGAAAATTCATTACATGGATTTGTTGGTCACGCCTGAGCCAGCCATCTCAATCGAACCCACGCCGACCTCAACCAAAGGTACGCCGACAGCGACGGATCCAACCCCACCTTCAACGTCCGATACGCCAAGGACAAAAAGAGAGGGCAATACAAAAGACGCCAGGGACGGCAAGACGCACACCTACAATTCTGCTTCTGAATCGAACTGCCGCAAGTTCGATACCTTGGATGGCTTCGTAAGTGGCAAGGACAAGCTTGATATCTCCAACATGGCTGCAGAGTCGGGTGTCACGTTGACACAGGTAGAAAGGTTCTCGGGTAGGGCGGGTGAGGTCTACATCAGGAAGTCAGGTGAAGACGGTCGGTACTGGGTTGCCGTTGATTTGGATGGAGACAAGCACACCGATTTTCTTGTCAACAGTCCTAAGGTGATAAGGGCTGGGGACATTGTGGGGATGAAGTTGAACTCAGCCTATTATCGGTCGGTATCCTCGCGTACTTGATGGCACTGCGTCCTCTTGGGCGATGACCCAGCCAAAGCTGCCCTACTTCACGGGCGGGCGGCTTTGGCAGGGGGCGCCAAACACCTCAGGCGGTTGCCACTGACGTCTCACGGGAAGCACTCAGAAAACGCAGCAACGCCACCAGCGGGAATGCACTGCCCACCAGCATCACTCCCAGCCAGCCGCCATGTTCGTACACGCTGCTGGCAATCGCCGAGCCGAAGGCGCCGCCGATGAAAATGCTGGTCATGTACAGCGCGTTCAGGCGGCTGCGGCTGTTGGCGTCGAGGGCGTAGATGGCGCGTTGGCCGAGCACCATGTTCATCTGCACACAGAAGTCCAGGACCACGCCCGTCACCGCCAGGCCGATCACGCTGTACAACGGGTGCACGAAAGCCGGCAGGAAACTCAGCGCAGCGAACAGCATGGCCAGCAGCGAAGCGCGGTGGGTGTGACCGGCATCGGCCAGGCGGCCGGCGATGGGTGCGGCAATCGCACCCAGCGCACCGACCAGGGCGAACAGGGCGATCTCGCTTTGGCTCAGGCCGTGGTTGCGCGCCAGTTCCAGTGGGGCGGCGGTCCAGAACAGGCTGAAGGTGGCGAACATGCACCCTTGGTAGAACGCTCGTTGGCGCAATACCGGCTGCTCACGCAGCAAGGTGCCGAGGGAGCGCAGCAGTTGACCATAGCTGGCGCTGTGGTCGGGTTGGCGCTTGGGGATGGTGATCAGCAGCACCACGCTGATAAACGCCATCAACGCCGCCGCCGCCATGAACATCGCGCGCCAGCCGAAGTGGTCCGCCACCACGCTGGATACCGGGCGTGCCAGCAGGATACCGAGCAACAGGCCGCCCATGATGCTACCGACCACCCGGCCACGGGACTCGGCGGGCGCCAGATGCGCGGCCAGCGGAATCAGGATTTGCACCGACACCGAACTGAAACCGATCAGCAGCGACACCAGCAGGAACAGGTTCGGCTGCTCGGTGACCGCTGCACCCAACAGGCTGGCGATGGCGAGCACGGTGGTGGCAATCATCAGCTTGCGGTTTTCCAGCAGGTCACCCAACGGCACCAGGAAAAACAGGCCCAGGGCGTAGCCGATTTGCGTCAGCGACACGATCAGGCTGGCCATGGCGGGGGTGAGGCCGATGTCTGGCGCGATCAGTTCAATGATCGGTTGTGCGTAGTAGATGTTGGCAACGATGGCACCGCAGCAAAACGCGAACAGCATCACCATGCTCCGGGTCATGGTGGTTGTAGCGTGGGACGTAGCGTTCATGGTGTTCTCATAAAAGCGAAGGAAAGTGGGGCGAGCCTAAAGACAACACCTTAGCCCGGGTAGGCCGCTGGCAGTGATAACACTCATGCCCGGTAATGATGAGTGAATCGTTAACTTTCTGCGCGAAGGGTGATGATACATTCAGGCACAACTGCCGAAACAGGAAATTGATGGTCATGAAAATCACGTTGAACAAAATGCTCCTGGCTTCCACGCTCGCCGCCGCCATGGCCGTGGGCCTGGCCCAGGCTGCCGAAGCCCCGCGCGTAGGTGTACGCGGCGCCATTACGGCGATGGAGGGCGATGCGATGCACGTCAAGGTCAATAGCGGTGAGGAGGTCATCGTGCACCTCACTCCGGACACCCAGGTGCGCGCAGTTACCCTGGCCAAGATCGATGAGATCAAGCCGGGCAGCTACATCGGCTCCGCCGCCATGCCCAACGCCGACGGCAGCCTGACGGCGCTGGAAGTGCACGTGTTCCCACCGGCCATGGCCGGCACGGGCGACGGGCATCGCGCATTTGATTTGAAGGAAGGCAGCAGCATGACCAACGGCACCGTTGGCGATCTGGTGGTCAGCAACGGGCGGACGTTGACCGTGAAATACAAAGGCGGCGAACAGAAGATCGTGGTGCCGGAGGATGTGCCGATCGTCAACCTGGAACCGGGCGATCGCAGCCTGCTCAAGCCGGGGGTGAAGGTGGTGATGTTTGCGGCGAAGGGGGCGGATGGGACTATCACGGCTCAAGCGATTTCGGCCGGCAGGGATGGCGTGACCCCACCGATGTAACTGCCGAGCCTAAAACAAATGTAGGAGCCGGCTTGCCGGCGATAGCAGCACCTCGGTATGCCTGGTACACCGAGGTGATGCAATCGCCGGCAAGCCGGCTCCTACAGGGATGGTTCAGTTATTGACCGGAATAGATCTGGTCGAAAATGCCGCCATCATTGAAGTGGGTTTTCTGCACGGTGCGCCAGTCGCCAAAGGTCTTCTCTACCGACAGGAAGTCGACTTTCGGGAAGCGGTCGGTGTACTTGGCCAGCACTTTCGGGTCACGTGGACGCAGGTAGTTGTTGGCGGCGATTTCCTGGCCTTCCGGCGACCACAAGTATTTCAGGTAGTCCTCGGCGGCCACGCGGGTGCCTTTCTTCTCGACCACTTTGTCGACCACCGACACCGGCGGCTCGGCTTCGGCGGAGACGCTCGGGTAGATCACTTCGAACTGATCACGGCCGAATTCACGGGCGATCATCTCGGCTTCGTTCTCGAAGGTCACCAGCACGTCGCCGATCTGGTTGGTCATGAAGGTCGTGGTGGCGGCACGGCCGCCGGTGTCCAGCACCGGTGCCTGTTTGAACAGCTTGCCGACAAAGGCCTTGGCCTTGTTTTCGTCGCCGCCGTTCTTGAGTACATAGCCCCAGGCCGACAGGTAGGTGTAGCGGCCGTTACCCGAGGTTTTCGGGTTGGGCACGATCACCTGCACGCCATCCTTGAGCAGGTCCGGCCAGTCTTTGAGGGCTTTTGGGTTGCCTTTGCGCACGATAAACACGGTGGCGGAGGTGAACGGCGCGCTGTTGTTCGGCAGGCGGGTGACCCAGTTGTCCGGCACCAGGTTGCCGTTGTCGACCAGAGCGTTGATGTCGGTGGCCATGTTCATGGTGATCACGTCAGCCGGCAGGCCATCGATCACCGAGCGTGCTTGCTTGCTGGAACCGCCGAAGGACATCTGCAGGGTCAGTTTGTCGTTCGGGTGCTCGGCTTCCCAGTGCTTCTGGAAAGCAGCGTTGTAGTCCTTGTAGAAATCGCGCATCACGTCATAGGAGACGTTGAGCAGTGTGACGGGGGCAGCCTGGACGGCGCCCGCCAGGGCAAGGCCGGCGGCCAGGAGAGAGGCGCTAACGAGTTTTTTCACTGCTCATTCCTTGTTGTTCGAGAAGGTTGTCGATTGAGTGAGGGCAATTTGCCAGCGACTATAGCTGGCGTCGCATAGACGTTTAAAGATTAAAACGCACTTTGCTTATTCCACTTTCTTAAAAAGCGCATTGCCGCAACGCGAACAAAAGGCCGCGTTTGGCTCATGGCTGTTTTTGTTGCACACCGGGCAGTCGGTCTGCAGCTGTTCGCCGCGCATGGCGCTGGCCAGTTCGGCGGTGAAAATACCGGTGGGCACGGCAATGATCGAATAACCGGTGATCATCACCAGCGATGAAATCACCTGGCCCAGCGGGGTCTTGGGCACGATGTCGCCAAAACCAACGGTGGTCAGCGTCACGATGGCCCAGTAGATGCCCTTGGGAATGCTGGTAAAGCCGTGCTCCGGGCCTTCGATCACGTACATCAAGGTGCCGAACACGGTCACCAGGGTGCACACGCTGACCAGGAACACCACGATCTTCTGCTTGCTGCCGCGCAACGCCGCCATCAGATAGTTGGCTTGCTTGAGGTACGGGCTGAGCTTGAGCACGCGGAAGATCCGCAGCATCCGGATGATGCGGATGATCAGCAGGTACTGCGCGTCGCTGTAATACAGCGCAAGGATGCCGGGGACGATGGCAAGCAAATCCACCAACCCATAAAAACTGAAGGCATAGCGTAACGGCTTGGGCGAGCAATACAGGCGCAACCCGTATTCGATCAGGAAGATCAGCGTGAAGCCCCATTCGATATAGGCCAGCACATCGGCGTAGTTCTGGTGTATCTGATCGATGCTGTCGAGCATCACGATCACCAGGCTGGCGAGGATGATCAGCAGCAGGATGCCGTCAAAGCGCCGCCCGGCGACCGTGTCACTTTGAAAAACCATGACGTAGAGCCGCTGGCGCCAGTCGTTGTTGCTGTCCATAAATCCCGCCTGAAACGAAGTTCGAGCAAGCCTAGGGGGATTCGAAGGGCCTGTCCATGCGGGGTTTCTGAAGCACGCGACCGCCTGCGCGCACCAGCCAGCAGGCGAGGATGAACGGTGCGGTCAATGCCGGCAGGTGCAGGGCGGCGAAGCCTGGGGTGAGAAGGATCGCCAGCAGGATGCCGAGCAGCGGCAACCAGGGGTGGCGACGCACTTGGCTCAGGGCCAGCGCCGCCAATGCCGGGTTGTAGCTGTGCAGGCCGAGCAGGGCGCTGGCGGGTTCTTGCAGCCACAGCGCAATCAACACACCAGCGGTGGAGCCGACCAAGGCCCATACGGCGGCGCGGCGGTTGGCCAGCCACAGGCCCAGCGCAATCAAGGCACCGGCCACTGGCTGGTCCAACAGCATGATTTGCGCCAGCCCGGTGAAGGGCGCGGTCAGCGCGGCCAGGGTGTCGGGTTCGCCCAGGCTAAAGGTGCTGTCAGGCGCTGTGCCTATCAGTAACCAGCCGAGCAGGACAAACGGCGCGGTATAGGCCGGCAAGTCATCCGGCTGGCTGGCGTGCTTCAACCATTGCCGTGTGAAAATAGCACTCAAGCCACCGCCCGCCAGGATCAGCGGCGGCAGCAAGGCCGACCAGGTGAAGTGTTGGCTGATCAACAGGCCCAGCAGCACGCCGTTATAGCTATACAGCCCGGCCTGGCGCTCGGCCTTGGGATAGCCCCGGCGCTGGGCCGTGAGCAAGCCCGCCACGCCACCCAACAAGGCGCCGCCGAGCAAGGTCGGCGCGCCGATCAGGATCGCCAGCAGGCATAGCAGGCCGCACAGCGGCTGGCGTTGCAGGAAGATCTGGCTGAAGCCGTTGAGCAGCGCTTCGGCCCAGTCGGGGCAGGTGGGGTTGTGCATGGTGGTTAGTCAGTGAGACTGAGTTGTCCCCATCGCAGGCAAGCCAGCTCCCACATTTGACTGTGTTCGCAGATCAAAATGTGGCAGCCGGGCTTGCCCGCGATGGGGCCCGAACAGGCGCTAGATCAGGGTTTCGATACGCAGCGAATTGGTCGACCCCGGCTGCCCGAACGGCACCCCCGCCGTGATCACCAACGTATCCCCGCGCTCCGCCATGCCTTGTGCCTGGGCAATCTCCAGCGCCGTGGAGCACACCTCGTCCACCTGGCGCAGCCGATCATTGACCACCGAATGCACGCCCCACGCCACGCTCAAGCGTCGCGCCGTGGAGAGGTTGGGCGTGAGGTTGAGGATCGGCGCTACCGGCCGTTCCCGCGCCGCGCGCAGGCTGGAGCTGCCCGACTCGCTGTAGTTCACCAGTACCGCCACCGGCAGGATGCTGCTGATACGGCGGATCGCGCAGCTGATGGCGTCCGATACCGTGGCATCCGCCTTCGGCCGGCTGACATCCAGTTGCGCTTGGTAATCCGGGCCGTTTTCCACCTGGCGGATGATCTTGCTCATCATCTGCACGGCTTCCAGCGGGTATTCGCCGGAGGCGGTTTCCGCCGACAGCATCACCGCGTCCGCGCCTTCGGCCACGGCGTTGGCGACATCGGTGACTTCGGCACGGGTCGGCGCCGGAGAGAAGCGCATGGACTCCAGCATCTGGGTGGCCACCACCACCGGTTTGCCCAGTTGGCGGCAGGTGCTGATGATGTCCTTCTGGATCTGCGGCACGCTCTCGGCCGGCACTTCCACGCCCAGGTCGCCTCTGGCCACCATGATCGCGTCGCTCAGTTCGGCGATTTCCTGCAGGCGCTGCACGGCCGAGGGTTTCTCGATCTTGGCCATCAGGAAGGCCTTGTCGCCGATCAGCTCGCGGGCTTCGCGGATGTCTTCCGGGCGCTGCACGAATGACAGTGCCACCCAGTCCACACCCAGTTCCAGGCCGAAGCTCAGGTCGCGCCGATCCTTGGCGGTCAGTGGGCTCAGTTCCAGCAGGGCTTGTGGGACGTTTACGCCTTTGCGGTCCGACAATTCGCCGCCATTCAGCACGGTGGTGTCGATGGTGTCGGCATGTTTGGTGATCACCCGCAGGCGCAATTTGCCGTCGTCCAGTAGCAGGTCCATGCCGGGCTCAAGGGCCTGGATGATTTCCGGGTGGGGCAGGTTGACCCGGCGCTGATCGCCCGGGGTCGGGTCCAGGTCCAGGCGCAGGGCCTGGCCGCGCACCAACTGCACCTTGCCCTCGGCAAAACGCCCCACCCGCAGCTTCGGCCCTTGCAGGTCCATGAGGATGCCCAGCGGATAATTCAGCTGGCGCTCGACCTGGCGAATCCATTGGTAGCGCTGGGCATGGTCGGCATGGTCGCCGTGGCTGAAATTGAGCCGGAAGATGTTCACCCCGGCTTCCACCAGCTCGCGGATGTCGTCGATGCCGTCTGTGGCGGGGCCCAGGGTGGCGAGGATTTTGACCTTCTTGTCAGGCGTCATGTTTGGCAGTCTCAAGGATCAGGATGGCGCGGAAGTCGTTGACGTTGGTGCGCGTCGGCTCGGTGACGATCAAACCGTCGAGGGCGGCGAAATAGCCGTAGCCATTGTTGTTATCCAACTCGTCGCTGGCCGACAGGCCGAGGGCTTCGGCGCGCCGGTAACTGCACGGGGTCATGATCGCGCCGGCGTTGTCTTCCGAGCCGTCGATGCCGTCGGTGTCACCGGCCAGGGCATACACGCCGGGCAGGCCCTTGAGGCTGTCGGTGAGGCTCAGCAGGAATTCCGCATTGCGCCCGCCACGGCCATTGCCGCGCACGGTCACGGTGGTTTCGCCACCGGAGAGGATCACGCACGGCGCCGCCAGCGGCTGGCCGTGCTGGACGATCTGCCGGGCGATGCCGGCGTGCACCTTGGCCACGTCCCGCGCTTCGCCTTCGAGGTCGCCGAGGATCAACGGGCTGAACCCGGCCTGGCGGACTTTTACCGCCACCGCTTCGAGGGATTGCTGGGGACGTGCGATCAGTTGGAAGTGGCTGCGGGCGAGCACCGGGTCGCCAGGCTTGACGGTTTCCGAGGCCGGGTTCTGCAACCAACTGCGAACCGCGGCGGGGACTTCGATGCCATACCGCTTGAGGATCGCCAGGGCTTGTTGCGAGGTGCTCGGGTCGCCGACCGTGGGGCCGGAGGCGATCACCGTGGCTTGGTCGCCGGGCACATCGGAAATCGCGTAGGTATAGACCGTCGCGGGCCATGCCGCTTTCGCCAGTCGGCCGCCCTTGATGGCCGAGAGGTGCTTGCGCACGCAATTCATCTCGCCAATGGTCGCGCCGGATCTGAGCAGGGCTTTGTTGATGGCCTGTTTGTCGGCCAGGGTGATGCCTTCGGCGGGCAGCGCCAGCAGCGCAGAGCCGCCACCGGACAACAGGAAGATTACGCGGTCGTCTTCCGTCAGGTTGCTGATCAGCGCGAGTACGCGCTGGGCCACGGCCAGGCCGGCAGCATCGGGCACTGGGTGAGCGGCTTCGACCACTTCGATTGTCTTGCACGGCGCGCCGTGGCCGTAGCGGGTGACGACCAGGCCGGTAACGTCGCCCTGCCAGCAGTTCTCCACGACCAGCGCCATGGCGGCGGCGGCTTTGCCGGCACCGATCACGATCACACGGCCGCTGCGGTCGGTGGGCAGGTAGGGTTCAAGGACTTGCCGGGGGTGGGCGGCGTCGATGGCTGTGGCAAACAGCTCGCGAAGCAGATGTTGCGGATCGACCGACATAAGCGGGCTCCCGGGGATTCTTATTATTGGAAATACGATGAAACCCTGTAGGAACCCGGCTTGCCGGCGATGGCGGTCTCAAGCCTGGTGCAAAATGCAGCTGGCCCCATC
The DNA here is from genome assembly GCF_979253545.1 of Pseudomonas sp. AC112. NCBI lineage: Bacteria > Pseudomonadati > Pseudomonadota > Gammaproteobacteria > Pseudomonadales > Pseudomonadaceae > Pseudomonas > Pseudomonas sp. AC112. The sequence goes on along the minus strand of NZ_CEEDCM010000001.1, from coordinate 282,370 downwards.
GCCGGCAAGCCGGCTCCTACAGGTGGGTGTCGCGGGTTTATTTATCGCGAATCGAGAAATTCGCCATATGCTCCAGGCCCTTGATCAGCGCCGAGTGGTCCCAATTGCCGCCACCAATCGCCGTGCAGGTGCTGAACACCTGCTGCGTACCGGCGGTATTCGGCAGGTTGATCCCCAGTTCCTTGGCACCGGCCAGGGCCAGGTTGAGGTCCTTCTGGTGCAGGTTGATACGAAAGCCCGGATCGAAGGTGCCCTTGATCATGCGCTCGCCATGCACTTCGAGGATTTTCGACGAAGCAAATCCGCCCATCAGCGCTTCACGCACCTTGGCCGGGTCGGCGCCGTTCTTGGCGGCGAACAGCAACGCTTCGGCCACCGCCTGGATGTTCAGCGCCACGATGATCTGGTTGGCGACCTTGGCGGTCTGGCCATCGCCATTGCCGCCCACCAACGTGATGTTCTTGCCCATGGCCTGGAACAGCGGCAAGGCGCGTTCAAAGGTCTGCGGCTCGCCGCCGATCATGATGCTCAGGGTACCGGCCTTGGCGCCGACTTCACCGCCGGACACCGGCGCATCCAGGTATTGCGCGCCGGCCTCGTTGATCTTCGCCGCGAACGCCTTGGTGGCGGTGGGGGAGATCGAGCTCATGTCGATCACGACTTTGTTTGGCGACAGGCCTGCCGCCACGCCGTCTTTGCGGAACAGCACATCATCGACCTGTGGGGTGTCGGGCACCATCACAATGATGAACTCGGCTTCCTGCGCCACTTGCTGCGGGTTGGCCAGGGCCACGGCGCCTGCGTCGATCAGCGCTTGCGGCGCCTTGCCGTGGTGTTCGGAGAGGAACAGCTGGTGACCTGCTTTCTGCAGGTTCGCGGCCATGGGTTGGCCCATGATGCCGGTGCCGATGAATCCGATTTTAGCCATGATCAATGCCTCTTTTTATTCGATGGGCAGACCTGACCCGGTCTGCCAGACACAGGAGGTCTAAATGTGGGAGCGGGCTTGCTCGCGAAGGTCTTTCATTCAACAGGTGCGTCGACTGATACACCGCTTTCGCGAGCAAGCCCGCTCCCACATAGGGGTTGTGGGGCGTTGGTTAGAGGGCGTTATGGGTTTTGAGCCAGCCCAGACCTGCTTCGGTAGTGGTCAGCGGCTTGTACTCGCAGCCGACCCAACCCTGGTAACCGATGCGGTCCAGGTGTTCGAACAGGAAGCGGTAGTTGATCTCACCGGTACCCGGCTCGTTGCGCCCTGGGTTGTCCGCCAGCTGGATGTGGTTGATCTCTTCCAGGTGCGCGGCCATGGTGCGGGCCAGGTCGCCTTCCATGATTTGCATGTGGTAGATGTCGTATTGCAGGAACAGGTTGTCGCTGCCGACCTGCTCGCGAATCGACAGGGCCTGCGCCGTGTTGTTCAGGTAGAAACCCGGAATGTCGCGGGTGTTGATCGCTTCCATCACCAGCTTGATGCCCACGGCTTGTAGCTTTTCTGCGGCGTACTTGAGGTTGGCGACGAAGGTTTTTTCCAGGGTCTGGTCATCAATGCCTTGTGGTCGGATCCCGGCCAGGCAGTTGATCTGGGTATTGCCCAGCACTTGTGCATAGGCGATCGCCAGCTTGACCCCGGCACGGAATTCTTCAACCCGATCCGGGTGGCACGCCAGGCCGCGTTCGCCCTTGGCCCAGTCACCGGCCGGCAGGTTGAACAGCACCTGGGTCAGGCCGTGGGCGTCGAGTTGCGCCTTGATTTCGGCAGAGCTGAATTCATACGGGAACAGGTACTCGACCCCTTGGAAGCCGGCATCGGCGGCCGCTTTGAAACGGGCAAGGAAGTCCTGTTCGGTAAACAGCATGGACAGGTTGGCGGCGAAACGCGGCATAAGGTTCTCCTTAATCGAGCAGGGAAATGGCAGTCGGCGCATCGTTGCCGACCAGGGCCAGATCTTCGAATTCGTTGACGGCGTTGATCTCGGTGCCCATGGAAATGTTGGTCACGCGTTCCAGAATAATCTCAACGATCACCGGAACCTTGAATTCTTCGATCATTTCCTCGGCGCGGCGCAGTGCCGGCGCGATCTGGCTTGGCTCGAACACACGCAGGGCCTTGCAACCCAGGCCTTCGGCGACGGCCACGTGGTCTACGCCATAGCCGTTGAGTTCCGGCGCATTGAGGTTGTCGAAAGACAGCTGCACGCAGTAGTCCATTTCAAACCCGCGCTGGGCCTGGCGGATCAAGCCCAAGTAGGAGTTGTTCACCACCACGTGGATGTACGGCAGCTTGAATTGCGCACCCACGGCCAGTTCTTCGATCATGAACTGGAAGTCGTAGTCACCCGACAGTGCCACCACCTTGCGGCTCGGGTCGGCCTTGACCACGCCGAGGGCGGCGGGGATGGTCCAACCCAACGGGCCGGCCTGTCCGCAGTTGATCCAGTGGCGTGGCTTATACACGTGCAGGAACTGCGCGCCAGCAATCTGCGACAGGCCGATGGTGCTGACGTAGCAGGTGTCTTTGCCGAACACCTGGTTCATTTCTTCATACACGCGCTGTGGCTTGACCGGCACGTTGTCGAAATGGGTCTTGCGGTGCAGGGTGGCTTTGCGTTGCTGGCAGTCATTGAGCCAGGCGCTGCGGTCCTTGAGCTTGCCGGCGGCTTTCCACTCGCGGGCCACTTCAATGAACATCGTCAGCGCAGAACCGGCGTCGGACACGATACCCAGGTCCGGGGCGAAGACGCGGCCAATCTGGGTCGGCTCGATGTCGACGTGGATGAACGTGCGGCCCTCGGTGTACACCTCGACCGAACCGGTGTGGCGGTTGGCCCAACGGTTACCGATGCCCAGCACCACGTCCGACTTGAGCATCGTCGCGTTGCCATAACGGTGGGACGTCTGCAGACCGACCATGCCGACCATCTGTGGGTGATCGTCCGGAATGGTGCCCCAGCCCATCAGGGTCGGGATCACCGGGATGCCGGTCAGTTCAGCGAATTCAACCAGCAGTTCGCTGGCGTCGGCGTTGATCACGCCACCACCGCTGACCAGCAGTGGGCGTTCGGCCTGGTCCAGCAGCGCCAGGGCTTTCTCGACCTGGATGCGCGTTGCCAAAGGCTTGGCCAGGGGCAGCGGCTGGTAGGCGTCGATGTCGAATTCGATCTCGGCCATCTGCACGTCGAACGGCAGGTCGATCAGCACCGGGCCTGGGCGGCCGGAGCGCATTTCGTAGAAGGCTTTCTGGAAGGCGTAGGGCACCTGGCCCGGCTCCAGGACGGTGGTCGCCCACTTGGTCACCGGCTTGACGATGCTGGTGATGTCCACGGCCTGGAAGTCTTCCTTGTGCATCCGGGCGCGGGGCGCTTGACCGGTGATGCACAGGATCGGGATCGAATCGGCCGAGGCGCTGTACAGGCCGGTGACCATGTCAGTGCCTGCCGGGCCCGAGGTGCCGATGCACACGCCGATATTGCCGGCCTTGGTGCGGGTGTAACCCTCGGCCATGTGGGAGGCGCCTTCAACGTGGCGAGCAAGGACGTGATCGATGCCACCCACTTTCTGCAAGGCCGAATACAGCGGGTTGATCGCGGCGCCTGGGATACCGAAGGCGGTGTCTACGCCTTCACGGCGCATCACCAGGACTGCGGCTTCGATTGCTCTCATTTTGCTCATGATTTTGGTGCCTCTTGCGTTTTGTAATTGTATACAAGTGGTGTCTGGACAAAGTGTATTCACGGCGGGCGGCACAGGTCAATGCATTTTCTAATCTGGCCTTTGCGTTCGTCGGAAGCACTTTTTTCGACGTATGGAGCCTTTGTGCAAAAATATTGTATACAAAATTAAAAGTCATTGTGTTCTATTTGTTTGATCGAGCATCTGATCATTCAGACCTCCACCGCTTTCCCAATAACAAAAGAAGGACGGCACCATGAGCGCTTTAACCTTGAAACTCGCCACCCAACTGGCCAGCCAGGCCCTCAGTGCAGGGCGCACCGTCTCCGCTGCACCCCTGACCATCGCCGTGCTCGACAGTGGCGGCCACTTGGTCACCCTGCAACGCGAAGACGGCGCCAGCCTGCTGCGACCGCAGATCGCCATCGGCAAGGCCTGGGGCGCAATTGCCCTTGGCAAGGGCTCGCGCCTGCTGGCACTGGATGCGCAGCAGCGCCCGGCGTTTATCGCTGCGCTGAACAGCCTGGGGCAGGGCAGCGTGGTGCCTGCGCCGGGTGGGGTATTGATTCGAAATCAGGAAGGCGCGGTGCTGGGGGCGATCGGGATCAGCGGGGATACGTCGGACATTGATGAGCAGTGTGCGATCACGGCGATCGAGGGTGTGGGGTTGATGGCGGATGCGGGGGTGTCTGCCTAGTTTTTTGCTGATTTTTCTGGCCCCTTCGCGAGCAAGCCCCCACACATTGGACCGCATTCTCATGCTGGAACTCGATCAAGTGTGGGAGCGGGCTTGCTCGCGAAGGGGGCAACTCGGTCTCGCCCCTACAACCAAACTGCATCCCACAGCGGATAGTCGCCAATCCGCTTCACCAGCCCCGCCCGCAGAGGATTGGCCACCACATACCGGGCCATCTTCACCAGATCATCTTCCTTACGCAGCGCGCGGTCATGAAAGCTGGTTTGCCAAAGCCTGCCTCTGCGACCAGAAGCACCGTTCACGCTTCGGGTGCTTTTGGATTTTACCTGGCACATCAAATCGCCTAGTGAGCCTTTTTGTAGTTCGATCAACCAGTGGAAATGGTCTGGCATCACTACCCAGGCCAAAGAGTTTGCCAGCCCTTGAGACTGAGCGAGTCTGAGTTGCCAGACCACTAATCGGCCTAGGTAAAAGTCACTGAATATCGGCACACGTTCGTGAGTATTGGTGGTGATCAGATAGATGCGATTGGGTTCGCTGAACCGCCCGATACGCAGGCGGTGTGAGGTGGCTAGATCAGGCATTCCTTGGCCTCTCTTCAGATGGTGTCCTGAGAGGCTAGATCTCGATGGCTGATGCTGATTGGCAGGCTTTTGGCAGGATGTGTCTGGGAGGGCACAGGCCCCGCGGTGTATCAGTCCGGCTCGCACCCCTTGAGCACCAACCGAATAATCGTCTGCGCCGCCGCTTCATAATCCGCTTCATCCAGCTTGGCCTTCCCGGTCACCGCCGAGATCTGCCAGTCGAAATCCGCATACGTCTGCGTGGCCGCCCAGATGCTGAACATCAAGTGGTTGGGATCAATCGGCGCAATCAGGCCGCGATCTACCCAGTCCTGGATGCAGGCGATGTTGTGCTTGGCCTGGGCGTTGAGCTGTTCGACCTGGTCGGCGCTGAGGTGCGGGGCGCCGTGCATGATTTCGCTGGCGAAGACTTTGGAAGCAAACGGCAGGTCGCGTGATATACGGATTTTCGAGCGGATATAGTTGCTCAGCACAACCGAGGGTTCACCATCCGGATTGAACGGCGTGGAAGCGGCCAGGATCGGCTCGATAATGCTCTCGAGCACCTCGCGGTAGAGGTTGTCCTTGGACTTGAAGTAGTAATAGACGTTGGGCTTGGGCAGCCCGGCCTTGGCGGCGATATCGCTGGTTTTGGTCGCGGCGAAGCCTTTGTCGGCAAACTCCTCGCTGGCCGCCCGCAGGATCTTTTCTTTGTTGCGCTCGCGAATGGTGCTCATAAACCTGGAGTTTCCTTGCCAAGACTGGCGGTTGCGCATGGTAGCACCGGCCATCTGCGAGCCTCAACAATCTGCCCGCAGGGCCTTGCGCCGCGCTATGCTCGCCTCATCCCACTCTTACGGAAGCCCGATTCATGGCAGGAAGCAGCTTGTTGGTGTTGATCGACGATATCGCCGCAGTACTCGATGACGTTGCCCTGATGACAAAAATGGCGGCAAAGAAGACCGCTGGCGTCCTGGGTGATGACCTCGCCCTCAATGCCCAACAGGTTTCCGGCGTGCGTGCCGAGCGGGAAATTCCCGTGGTGTGGGCGGTGGCCAAGGGTTCCTTCGTCAACAAGTTGATCCTGGTGCCAGCGGCTTTATTGATCAGCGCGTTTGCACCGTGGGCGGTGACGCCGTTGTTGATGCTCGGCGGTGCCTACCTGTGTTTCGAAGGGTTCGAGAAGCTGGCGCATAAGTTCCTGCACAGCCAGGACGAAGATCATGCGCAACATGTGCAATTGGTCGAGGCGGTCTCGGACCCGGCAACCGACTTGGTGGCCTTCGAAAAGGACAAGATCAAAGGCGCCATCCGTACCGACTTCATCCTCTCCGCCGAAATCATCGCCATCACCCTCGGCACCGTGGCCGATGCGCCCTTGATGCAGCAGGTGATCGTGCTGTCCGGCATTGCCATCGTCATGACCGTGGGCGTCTACGGGCTGGTGGCCGGCATCGTCAAGCTGGATGACCTGGGCCTGTGGCTCACTCAGAAGCCTGGCCAGGCGGCCCGCAGCATCGGCGGCGCCATCCTGCGCGCGGCGCCGTACATGATGAAGAGCCTGTCGGTGATCGGTACGGCGGCGATGTTCCTGGTGGGTGGCGGGATTCTCACCCACGGCGTGCCGGTGGTGCATCACTGGATCGAGACGGTCAGCCAGGGCGCAGGCGGGGTGGCGTGGTTGGTGCCGACGCTGCTGAATGGGGTGGCGGGGGTTGTTGCAGGGGCGGTGGTGTTGGTCGTCGTGCGAGTAGTTGGCAGAGTCTGGCGAGCCGTTAAGCGCTGATTAGTTCGCATCGAATACAGACTGAAAAGTTATTTAAGCTTAATCCTACAGTTCGGTTTTCAAGGCATTTATAGGATGCATCGCGTGCCTTCCCGTGAGCACACACACTAAGAAAACGGATCGAGTAGGGAGTTAAGGATGCACTGGTGTTTTCAGGCAATAAAAAACTATGCCAACTTCAGCGGGCGCGCTTGTAGAAGGGAGTATTGGGCGTTTGCAGTTTTAGACTGGCTGCTGATGTACGGCTCAATTGTAGTAGCGGGCTGGGCCGGGGTTGCCTACAGTAGGTGGTTTTATATCCCGCTGGGTGTTTACGTTGTACTTATGATCATCCCCCGGCTATCTGTAACATTTAGGCGGCTTCACGATGTGAACACGACGGGCGCTTATATCCTGTGGTATGCGCTACCCTTCGTGGGTTTAATAATTGTGACCATTCGACTGCTTAGAAAAGGCGACAAGTTGGAGAATAACTACGGGTTGCCTTGCCGTGATGTCGAACATGCTTAACAGACCGGGCTTATCGTAACCCAATAAAAAGGCCATTCAGTCGAATGGCCTTTTTTGTGGGCGTTTACTCGGCAATCTGCAGCTTTCGCGATTCCGTATAGATGTAGCGCACCTTCTCGTACTCGAACGGCGAGTTCATCTGGCCATACCGGAAGCTGGTCTGATAACGCTTGTCCACTGCGCGCAATGCCCAGATTTCCGGGTGGTTGGAGCTGACTTCGGACACGTTGAGGAAGTTGATCTGGGTTTCCGCGCCGTAGTCGACGATCAGGCCGGTGGTGTCGCGCAGGTTCGACGGCCCGAAGATCGGCAGTACCAGGTAGGCGCCGCCGGGCACGCCGTAGAAGCCCAGCGTCTGGCCGAAGTCTTCGCTCTGGCGTGGCAGGCCCATGGCGGTGGCCGGGTCCCATAGGCCGGCGATGCCGATGGTGGTGTTGACCAGCAGGCGGCCGGTGGTTTCCAGCGAGCGGTGACCCTTGAGCTGCAGCAGGCTGTTCAACAGGTTGGGCACATCGCCCAGGTTGTTGAAGAAGTTGCTCACGCCGGTCCGCAGGAAGCTGGGGGTCACATAGGTGTAGCCGTTGACCACTGGCAGGAACACCCATTGGTCGAAGCGGTAGTTGAAGTGGTACACGCGACGGTTCCACGATTCCAGCGGGTCATACACGTTGAGTGCGGTGAGCGACGAACGCTCGAACTCACGCTGGTCCAGCCCTGGGTTGAACTTGAGCTTGGTCAGCGGCTCCTTGAAACCGTCGGCGCCGACATTGACCGGCTCGTGGGCCTTGCTGTTGTCGGCATTGGCAACGCCCGCGCACATCAAGGCGGCAAGCAACAGAAGATATTTAGCCACGGAAGAACTCCAGCATGGCGTCGGCGTTGACGCGGTAATTGAGGTTGCCGCAGTGGCCGCCCAGCGGGTAGACGGTCAAGCGATCGCCGAAGGTTTTACGCAGGAAACCGAGGTCGCCAGGACCGAGGATCACGTCGTCGGCGTTGTGCATGACGGCGATCTTCGGGTTGGTGTGCAGGTAGTCCTTGAGGGCATACAGGCTGACCTGGTCGACCAGTTGCAACAGGCTGCCGCCGTCGGAACGGGCGCGCCACATCGGGATCACTTGTTCGGTGAGGTAGCAGTCGAAGTCACATTGCAGTGCACGCTTGAGGAACGGCGTGAGGCTGGTGCCTTCGGTGATCGGGTATTTCGGCGGGATGATCAGGCCACGGCGGTTGATCAAGTCCGAGGTAAAGGCGATGTCGGCCGCCGAGAAGCGGAACGAGGTGCCGATCAGCATGGCCATCTGTTCGTTGGTCAGGTGCTGTTTGGATTGCTGGAAGTCGTAGAGCAGGGCGTCGTTCAGGTCGATGTAGCCCTTTTGCTGGAAGTAGCGGGTCAGCTTGTTCAGCACAAGCTCATAGAAGGTGGTGGTGTTATTGATGCCCTTGACCTCGGTCTGCACCAGCTTGTCGAGGTTGGTGATCGAGGTGTAGAGGTTGACCGGCGGGTTCAGCAGCAGCACTTTCTTGAAGTTGAAGCTGCGACGGGTCTCGTCGAGCTTGCTGACAAACGCCGCATCCAGCGCGCCCAGGCTGTAGCCGGTGAGATAGAAGTCGGTCACCGGCAGCGAAGCGTTTTGCGCGCGCACGGCTTGCATCACGCGGTACATGTCTTCGGCGTCTTCCTGGGTGATCCCCGGGGTGGCAAAACGCGAGGCGGCGCTGATGAAGTCGAAGCTGGTCGGCGATGACAGTTGCACCACGTGGTAGCCAGCCTGGTAATACAGCTTTTTCAGGTATTCGTTGATGCTGCTGTCAAACCGCGCACCGGTGCCCGCGATCAGGAAGATCAGCGGCGCGGCGCGGTCCTGCTTGGCGATGCGGTAGGTGAGCTTCTTCACCGCCCAGAAATTGTCCGGCAGGCTGAACTCGCGCTCAGGGCGCATGTTCAGGGTGTAGTCGGATTGGTTGATCTCGTCATCACTCGGCAGTTTGGGCCGAAGGTCGGGCGGGGTGGTGGCGATGGTCGCTTCGAACGGGTTGGTCAAAGGGTAGCCATAGCTGGCTTGGTCAATGTCGACGGCCAGTGCTGACGCACTCAGAAAAAGGCTGCCCAGTAAGGCAGCACAGCGCAAGGAACGGAGCATGACTTAATCCCTAGGAGGAAACGTACTTAATGAAGTTCGCAGGCTATGACCGCCGTCCAGTCGCCGAAGTGCCATCACGCGGCACGAAATGTCGGAAAAAACGCCGGAATCGGGGTAATAGTAGCCAGACGATACACTTTGCCACGCTTTGGTGAACACTAATTGTGTGTATGCGCCTTGCTAACGGCTGCCGGGGCATTAAGCTGAGCGCCGTTTTTGCCTATCGGAGTACCCCATGTCCCGTCGTTTTCCGCTGATTTTGCTGCTAATTGCACTGCCGCTGTGGCTGGCCGCCAGTTACGGTGCGCGCTATGGCTTTATGGAAGATGGCCAGTGGGTGGGCCTCTGCGCGGACGAGGCGAGCCGCTGGGAATGCCAGCTGCGTTCGAACCTTGGGTTGATGATCCACTTCAAGGTGCTGGGCTGGGCAGCGCTGATCACGTCGGTGCTGGCGTTTTTCGTGCCGGGTCGGGTGGGGTGGGGGTTGGCGGTGCTGGGGATGGTATTCGGGGTGCCGGCACTGGCGTTGTACAACACCACGTTCGCGGTGTTTGCCGTGGTGATTGCGGGGTTGCGCTTGGTGCGCAAGCCTAAAGGTCTATGACCCACCTGTAGGAGCCGGCTTGCCGGCGATGATGCCTTTGAAATCAACGGTGATCTCAGGCGCGCCATCGCCGGCGAGCCGGCTCCCACGGTCAGTTCTGGCGTACTCGCAGGCAACGCCACAACGCTACCACCATGAGCAGGCTGACCACCGCCCAACCCCATGCCTGCTGGTTCAACAACCCTTCGCGGTACAGCTGCGGCGCAATGCCCGCACCAATGATAAAGGCCAGCAGCGCAATCTCCCGACGTGGTCCGGTCACCGGACGCACCAGGTACACCAGGGCCGGCAACACCAGCGCGGCACTCGGGAAGCTGCGATAGCGTGGGTCGAACACCAACGCCAGCATCATCACGGCACCGGCAAACCCGGCAATTGCCACCAGCCAGCCCGCGCGCTGCTCCAACCAATTGAACACGCGTGCGCGCCAAGCTTCCCGCGAGCTCAGGGCCAGTGCTGCATGGGCCAGCACCAGCAGGTTCAACACCACCAGCAAGCCTGCCCACACCCATTCATCATTAAAGCGCGCAGTCACGCGGGTCAGCTCGGCCCAAGTGCCAATGGAACAGGCCGCCACCGCACCCAGCAGTGGCAGGGCAATTGCCGCGCGGGTAGTGCGTACACGTCCGCCCAACGCCAAGGTGCCCAATAGGATGATGCCACCCACGCCCAGCCATAGCGGCCAGTACGGCACATTGGTTACCTGCCCGGCGAGGATGCCCTTGTCCTGGCGATCGGCATCGAAAAGGCCCCAGTAACCCCCTACGGCGCCTTCACTGGCCCGCTTCCACGGCTGGTCAAAGGCTTCGATCAGGTTGTAACGCCAGCCATTGGCCTCGGCCATGGCCACGAAGCCGCGCATGAACTTGGCTTCATTCACCCGGCTCGGCACGGCCGTTTCGCGCTGGCGGCCTTCGCTGGGCCAGCCGGTTTCACCGATGAGAATGTCCTTGGGCGCAAACTTGTTGCCGAAGGTCTGGCGCACGTCGCCCACGTGCTTGAGGGCCTGGTCGATACCCGACGGGTCATCTTCCCAGTACGGCAACAGGTGGATGGTCAGGAAGTCCACCGCCGGCGCGATTTCCGGGTGCTGCAGCCAGAACTCCCACACATCCGCGTAGGTCACCGGCTGCTTGATCTGGCTCTTGACCGTATGGATCAGCGCCACCAGTTGCTTGGCGGTCACTTCCTTGCGCAGCAAGGCTTCGTTGCCGACGATCACCGAAGTCACGACATCCGGGTGGGCGTTGGCCGAAGCGATCAATTCGTTGATTTCCTTTGCGGTCGCCACCGGGTCACTGCTGACCCAGGCCCCGGCCATAACTTTCAGCCCGTGCTTGCGCGCCATCTCCGGCAAGGCTTCCAGGCCGGTCATGGAGTAGGTGCGGATGCACTCGAAGCGGGTGGCCAGCAGGGCGAGGTCGGCGTCCATGCGTTCGGGGCGCAGGGTGAATGGCTGGTCGAACGGCGATTGGTCTTTATCGAATGGGGTGTAGGACGCGCACTGCATCTTGTGCGTGGCACTGGCGACATCAGGCAGCACCACGGGCCGGCCGAGGCCATACCAGTAAGCGAACAGGGCCAGCAGGCCGAGGATCAAGGCGAAGCAATAGGGCAGGGCTGGGAAGCGGGCAGTCGCGGGCATGGTCGGCTTATCTGGAAGAGCAAAGGCGCGCATCTTACCCGGATTTGGCCCGACCCAGTGGGGCTGCATAATTTTGACATGCAAAGTTCGGGCGGGATTTTGGCGTCAAGTCCTACAAAGCATCCTACTGGCGATGTGATGTCGTTCCTTGCTTGTAGGATGTCGCTGACAGAGCAGGTCCAACACCCGAGCAGGTTGATGATCGAAGTGTCAGTACTCCGCTGACGGCGCACTACCGTGATCGATGCGCGTGAAGGGGGCGCGGTGCACCACATAACAACAGGTTGACGTCGCTCGGCATCCGCCGGGCGCAGCACTTTCGGGGAAGTACTATGAAGATGCGACGACTCTTGGGCGCAGCTGCCACTCTGGTAGTTGCGATGAGCTCCACACTGGCCAGCGCCGACAGCAAGACCCTGAGCATCGGCTATGTGGATGGCTGGTCCGACAGCGTTGCCACCACGCATGTGGCGGCAGAGGTGATCAAGGCCAAGCTCGGTTATGACGTCAAGCTGCAAGCGGTCGCCACCGGGATCATGTGGCAGGGCGTGGCCACCGGCAAGCTCGACGCCATGCTTTCTGCCTGGCTGCCGGTGACCCACGGTGAGTACTGGGCCAAGAACAAGGACAAGGTGGTCGACTACGGCCCCAACTTCAAGGACGCGAAGATCGGCCTGATCGTGCCGGAGTACGTCAAGGCCAAGTCCATCGAAGACCTCAAGACCGACACCACCTTCAAGAACAAGATCGTCGGCATCGACGCGGGTTCAGGCGTGATGCTCAAGACCGACGAAGCGATCAAGGCCTATGGCCTGGACTACAAGCTGCAAGCCAGCTCGGGTGCGGCGATGATCGCCGAGTTGACCCGCGCCGAAGACAAGCAGGAATCCATTGCGGTCACCGGCTGGGTGCCACACTGGATGTTCGCCAAGTGGAAACTGCGTTTCCTGGACGATCCAAAAGGGATTTATGGTGCTGCTGAAACCGTCAACAGCATCGGCAGCAAGGGCCTGGAGAAGAAAGCGCCAGAAGTCGCGGCCTTCCTGAAGAAATTCCAGTGGGCCTCCAAGGACGAAATCGGCGAAGTCATGCTGGCGATTCAAGAAGGCGCCAAGCCTGATGCCGCCGCCAAGGATTGGGTCGCCAAGCACCCTGAGCGTGTCGCCGAGTGGACCGGTAAATAACGCCCGAAGCGTCTAGATAGCACCTTGCAAGCCCGCCTGGCGTTTTCGTCAGGCGGGCTTTGTCGTTTTTGTGCCAAAGGCTGTCAATTCGATCAGTTAAAAACTGGCGACAACGCCTATGTCGTTCTAATACTAAGGTCGTCTGGAACCCTTTGTGCAGCCGCATACAGTGGATACGTTCCAATAATAAAAAAGCTGTGCTGCGAGGATAAAAACAATGAACGACAGCATTTACCTCTCGATTCAAAACAGCCCGCGTTTCAAGGAGCTGGTGAGAAAAAGGGAAAGGTTCGCCTGGATTCTCTCGGCGATCATGCTAGGGCTTTACTCCGCTTTCATCCTGTTGATTGCCTACGGGCCACAAGTGCTGGGGGCCAAGCTCAGCCCCGGTTCGTCGATTACCTGGGGCATTCCCCTGGGCGTCGGGCTGATTGTGTCCGCCTTCATCCTGACCGGCATCTACGTGCGCCGGGCCAATGGCGAGTTTGACGACCTGAACAATGCGATTCTCAAGGAGGCTGCGCAATGATCCGGCGTCTACTGGCAGTATTCGGCGCTTCGCTCTTTGCCCCGGCCGTTTGGGCGGCGGACGCATTGACCGGTGAAGTGCACAAGCAACCGCTGAACATCTCGGCAATCGTGATGTTCGTCGCGTTCGTCGGCGCCACCCTGTGCATCACCTACTGGGCCTCCAAGCGCAACAAGTCGGCGGCCGACTACTATGCGGCTGGCGGCAAGATCACCGGTTTCCAGAACGGCCTGGCGATTGCCGGTGACTACATGTCGGCGGCGTCCTTCCTGGGCATTTCCGCACTGGTATTCACCTCGGGTTATGACGGCCTGATCTATTCGATCGGCTTCCTGGTGGGCTGGCCGATCATTCTGTTCCTGATCGCCGAGCGCCTGCGCAACCTGGGCAAGTACACCTTTGCCGACGTGGCGTCCTACCGCCTCGGGCAAACCCAGATCCGCAGCCTGTCGGCCTGTGGCTCGCTGGTGGTGGTGGCGTTCTACCTGATCGCGCAGATGGTCGGTGCGGGCAAGTTGATCCAACTGCTGTTCGGCTTGGACTACCACGTAGCGGTGATCCTGGTGGGTATCCTGATGTGCCTGTACGTGCTGTTCGGCGGCATGCTGGCGACCACCTGGGTGCAGATCATCAAGGCCGTGCTGTTGCTGTCCGGTGCCTCGTTCATGGCGCTGATGGTGATGAAGCACGTCAACTTCGACTTCAACACGCTGTTCTCCGAGGCGATCAAGGTTCACCCTAAAGGTGAAGCGATCATGAGCCCTGGCGGCTTGGTGAAAGACCCGATCTCGGCATTCTCCCTGGGCTTGGCCCTGATGTTCGGTACCGCTGGCCTGCCGCACATCCTGATGCGCTTCTTCACCGTAAGCGACGCCAAGGAAGCACGTAAGAGCGTGCTGTATGCCACTGGCTTCATCGGCTACTTCTATATCCTGACCTTTATCATCGGCTTCGGCGCGATCCTGCTGGTCAGCACCAACCCGGCGTTCAAGGATGCAGCAGGTGCCTTGCTGGGCGGCAACAACATGGCGGCGGTGCACCTGGCCAACGCAGTGGGTGGCAGCATCTTCCTGGGCTTCATCTCGGCCGTGGCCTTTGCCACCATCCTGGCAGTGGTTGCCGGTTTGACCCTCGCGGGTGCTTCGGCGGTGTCCCATGACCTGTATGCCAGCGTGATCAAGAAAGGCAAGGCCAACGAGAAGGATGAGATTCGCGTGTCGAAGATCACCACCATCGCGCTGGCAGTGCTGGCTATCGGCCTGGGTATCCTGTTCGAAAGCCAGAACATCGCGTTCATGGTCGGCCTGGCGTTCTCGATTGCCGCCAGCTGTAACTTCCCGGTATTGCTGCTTTCCATGTACTGGAAGAACCTCACCACCCGTGGCGCCATGATTGGCGGCTGGCTGGGCCTGGTCAGTGCCGTTGGCCTGATGATCCTTGGCCCGACCATCTGGGTCTCGATCCTGCACCACGAAAAAGCCATCTTCCCGTACGAATACCCGGCGCTGTTCTCGATGATCATTGCGTTCGTGGGCATCTGGTTCTTCTCCATCACCGACAAGTCGGCGGCGGCAGAGAAAGAGCGTGCGTTGTACTTCCCGCAGTTTGTGCGTTCGCAGACTGGCCTGGGGGCGAGTGGGGCGGTTAATCACTAATCGCTGCACCGTTACAAAAAAAATGCCCCGGTCGTGAGACCGGGGCATTTTTTTGCTTTTATTGGTAACGAATACGACAAAACTGTTTCTCAAATCCTGTACCAATAAAAAAAGCTCGTCACCGATGGCTGATACGTTACCCACTGTAGGAGCCGGCTTGCCGGCGATGGCGTCCTTGAAGCCTTGCGCTGGTCTTGGGGCCTCATCGCTGGCAAGCCAGCTCCTACAGAGGGTGTGGTGTTTTTAGAGAGGCAGAAACAAATAAGGCCTCCAGAGGAGGCCTTATTCAGTGCAGCTAAGCAGTTGAATGCTTACTTGCGATCTTCCAGCTTGGTGATGTCACGCGACTCGTAGCCGGTGTACAGCTGGCGCGGGCGGCCAATCTTGTAAGGGCTGGAGAGCATTTCTTTCCAGTGGGAGATCCAGCCCACGGTCCGCGCCAGGGCGAAGATCACGGTGAACATGCTGGTTGGAATGCCGATCGCCTTGAGGATGATCCCCGAGTAGAAGTCGACGTTCGGGTACAGCGAGCGTTCGATGAAGTACGGGTCGGTCAGGGCGATCTCTTCCAGGCGCATGGCCAGTTCGAGTTGCGGATCGTTCTTGATGCCCAGTTCCTTCAACACTTCGTCGCAGGTCTGCTTCATGACGGTGGCGCGTGGGTCGCGGTTCTTGTAGACCCGGTGACCGAAGCCCATCAACTTGAACGGATCGTTCTTGTCCTTGGCCTTGGCGATGAACTTGTCGATGTTCGAGACATCGCCGATTTCATCGAGCATGGTCAATACGGCTTCGTTCGCACCGCCGTGGGCAGGGCCCCAGAGTGCGGCGATACCGGCGGCGATACAGGCGAACGGGTTGGCACCCGAAGAACCCGCCAGGCGGACGGTAGAGGTGGAGGCGTTCTGCTCGTGGTCGGCGTGGAGGATGAAGATCCGGTCCATGGCCTTGGCAAGCGTCGGGCTGATCGGTTTGATCTCGCACGGCGTGTTGAACATCATGTGCAGGAAGTTTTCCGCGTACGTCAGGTCGTTGCGCGGGTACATCATGGGTTGGCCCATGGAGTACTTGTAAACCATTGCGGCCAGGGTCGGCATCTTGGCAACCAGGCGGATCGCGGAGATTTCGCGATGCTGCGGGTTATTGATGTCGAGGGAGTCGTGATAGAAGGCCGACAGGGCGCCGACCACGCCGCACATGACGGCCATCGGGTGGGCGTCGCGACGGAAGCCGTTGAAGAAGGTCTTCAACTGCTCGTGAACCATGGTGTGGTTCTTCACGGTACTGACGAACTGGGCTTTTTGCTCGGCTGTTGGCAGCTCGCCATTTAGCAGCAGGTAGCAGGTTTCCAGGTAGTCCGACTGTTCGGCGAGTTGCTCGATCGGGTAGCCGCGGTGAAGCAGAATGCCATTGTCGCCATCGATATAGGTGATCTTCGACTCGCAAGAGGCGGTCGACATGAAGCCTGGGTCGAATGTGAAACGGCCCGTGGCCGTCAGGCCCCGTACGTCGATAACATCGGGACCAACGGTGCCGGTTAAAATGGGCAGCTCGACGGGGGCTGCGCCCTCGATGATCAACTGCGCTTTTTTGTCAGCCATGTGGCCTCCTATTTATGCTTCAAATCATCAGACAGACCCCCCACGCAGGGCCCGCACCACTATATTGATATAAATCCAGATGTCAATTTGCCTAAAGTCTTGCGCCAGAAGGCTTTAACCGTACTTTTTCCTCGAAATTGCCTGCCATTTACGCCTTTTATTCCCCCAGCGCAATCCGCTATTAGGGTGAGGAGTGCGCGTTGTCATTAGTAACCTAACTGTCTATACTCGGCCACCGACCGCCAAGGGCTTTTGGGCTTGCTTTCATTGGGGGTCGCACTCCCTGGGTGGTGCTTACCTGACCAGTGCACTCCCCAACAACTTTGCCCTGATTGTTAGGGGCTCTTCAGTGTGAAAAAAAGCCGTGAATAGCCAACGACCTGTAAACCTAGACCTAAGGACCATCAAACTCCCCATCACCGGCGTTACGTCGTTCCTGCACCGTGTTTCCGGCATCATCCTGTTCCTGGGCTTGGGCATCATGCTTTATGCATTGAGCAAATCCCTGGGTTCCGAGGAAGGATACGCCGAGGTGAAGGCATGCTTGACCAGCCCGCTGGCCAAGTTCGTAGCATGGGGCCTCCTGTCTTCTCTTCTGTATCACCTGGTAGCCGGTGTGCGCCACTTGATCATGGACATGGGCATCGGTGAGACGCTGGAAGGCGGCCGCCTGGGCTCGAAAATCATCATCGCCATTTCCGTGGTGCTGATCGTTCTGGCAGGAGTTTGGATATGGTAACCAGCGTTACGAACCTTTCGCGTTCGGGCCTCTATGACTGGATGGCACAGCGTGTGTCTGCGGTCGTTCTCGCGGCTTATTTCATTTTCCTGATCGGATACCTCGTCGCAAATCCGGGCATCGGCTATGAGCAATGGCACGGCCTGTTTTCCCACAATGCGATGCGAATCTTCAGTCTGCTGGCCCTTGTTGCCCTGGGCGCACACGCCTGGGTAGGCATGTGGACCATCGCGACCGACTACCTGACGCCGATGGCGCTGGGCAAGTCCGCGACAGCAGTACGTTTCCTCTTCCAGGCAGTCTGCGGCGTCGCGATGTTCGCTTACTTCGTCTGGGGTGTGCAGATTCTTTGGGGTATCTGATTCATGGCTAACATTCCAACTATTTCATTCGACGCCATCATTATTGGTGGCGGCGGTGCTGGCATGCGCGCTGCGCTGCAGCTGGCCCAGGGCGGTCACAAGACTGCCGTGATCACCAAGGTGTTCCCGACCCGTTCCCACACCGTATCGGCCCAGGGTGGCATCACCTGCGCCATCGCCTCCGCCGACCCGAACGATGACTGGCGCTGGCACATGTACGATACCGTCAAGGGTTCCGACTACATCGGTGACCAGGACGCTATCGAATACATGTGTCAGGAAGGCCCGGCCGCGGTGTTCGAGCTGGACCACATGGGTCTGCCGTTCTCCCGTACCGAGCAAGGCCGTATCTACCAGCGTCCATTCGGCGGCCAGTCGAAGGATTACGGTAAAGGCGGGCAGGCTGCCCGTACCTGCGCCGCTTCCGACCGTACCGGTCACGCGCTGTTGCACACCCTTTATCAGGGCAACCTGAAAGCCGGTACCACGTTCCTGAACGAGTACTACGCGGTCGACCTGGTGAAAAACGCCCAGGGCGAATTCGTCGGTGTGATCGCTATCTGCATCGAAACCGGTGAAACCACCTACATCCGCGCCAAGGCTACCGTGCTGGCGACTGGCGGTGCAGGCCGTATCTACGCGTCGACCACCAATGCCTTGATCAACACCGGTGACGGCGTCGGCATGGCACTGCGTGCTGGCGTACCGGTGCAAGACATTGAAATGTGGCAGTTCCACCCGACCGGTATCGCCGGCGCTGGTGTACTGGTTACAGAAGGTTGCCGTGGTGAAGGTGGTTACCTGATCAACAAGCACGGCGAGCGTTTCATGGAGCGTTACGCTCCGAACGCGAAAGACCTGGCGGGTCGTGACGTTGTGGCTCGTTCGATGGTTAAAGAGATCATCGCCGGCAACGGCTGTGGCCCGAATGGCGACCACGTACTGCTGAAGCTCGATCACCTTGGCGAAGAAGTCCTGCACAGCCGCCTGCCAGGTATCTGTGAGCTGTCCAAGACCTTTGCCCACGTCGACCCGGTCGTTGCTCCGGTGCCGGTTGTTCCGACTTGCCACTACATGATGGGCGGCGTGCCGACCAACATTCATGGCCAGGCGATCACCCAGAATGCCGCAGGCGAGGACGAGATCATCCACGGTCTGTTCGCTGTAGGCGAAGTGGCGTGCGTATCGGTTCACGGCGCCAACCGCCTGGGCGGCAACTCGCTGCTCGACCTGGTGGTCTTCGGCCGTGCTGCTGGCCTGCACCTGGAAAAGGCGCTGACCGACGGCATCGAATACGACGACGCTACCGACGCCAACATCGAGGCCGCCCTGGCGCGCCTGAACGCTCTGAACGAGCGCACTGATGGCGAAGACGTGGCTACCCTGCGTCGCGAGCTGCAAAGCTGCATGCAGAACTACTTCGGTGTATTCCGTACCGGCGAATACATGCAGAAGGGTATCGCCCAGCTGGCTGACCTGCGCAAGCGCATCGCCAACGTCAAGATCAACGATAAGAGCCAGGCGTTCAACACCGCTCGTATCGAAGCCCTTGAACTGCAAAACCTGCTGGAAGTGGCTGAAGCGACCGCAATCGCCGCCGAGGTTCGTAAGGAATCCCGTGGTGCCCACGCCCGTGAAGACTTTGAAGATCGCGACGACGAAAACTGGCTGTGCCACACCCTGTACTTCCCGGGTGACAAGCGCGTGACCAAGCGTGCCGTGAACTTCTCGCCGAAGACGGTTCCGACGTTTGAACCGAAGATTCGGACTTACTAAGGGTGGCTGCCATGTTGAAAGTCAGTGTTTATCGCTACAACCCTGATCAGGACGCTGCGCCGTTCATGCAGGAATTCCAGGTCGATACCGGTGGTAAAGACCTGATGGTGCTGGATGTATTGGCACTGATCAAAGAGCAGGACGAAGGTTTCTCCTATCGTCGCTCTTGCCGTGAAGGTGTGTGCGGTTCCGACGGCATGAACATCAACGGCAAAAACGGCCTGGCGTGCATCACGCCGCTGTCCGCCGTTGTTAAAGGCAACAAGCTGATCGTTCGTCCTCTGCCAGGTTTGCCGGTTATCCGTGACCTGGTCGTCGATATGAGCATCTTCTACAAGCAATACGAGAAAGTTAAGCCGTTCCTGCAGAACGACACGCCGGCTCCGGCCATCGAGCGTCTGCAGTCCCCGGAAGAGCGCGAGAAGCTCGACGGTCTGTACGAGTGCATCCTGTGCGCTTGCTGCTCGACTTCGTGCCCGTCCTTCTGGTGGAACCCGGACAAGTTCCTGGGTCCAGCTGCCCTGCTGCAAGCGTACCGCTTCCTGGCAGACAGCCGTGATACCAAGACGTCCGAGCGTCTGGCTTCGCTGGATGACCCGTTCAGCGTATTCCGCTGCCGCGGGATCATGAACTGCGTCAACGTATGTCCCAAAGGCCTGAACCCGACTAAGGCCATTGGTCACATCCGTAACATGCTGCTGCAGAGCGGCGTGTAACCGACGTTGTAGTAAAGGCAGGACCGTTGTGCCCGTAAATGCTACGGCGCAGGCTTCAACCGGCGCCGTAGTTTTAACTTGAGCAGCGACTTACAAAGCCGCGGCTCTTATTTTGAAGAAATGAGACAAGCAGGGGCATTCGGGTTGGTACCCGAACTATCAGCGTGATCCTAAGTGGCTTGTTTTGGTCGCTGCACTTGGCCTTTTGCAAGCAAACTCGGTGTTTTCGCCGGTGGTGTCCCCAAATCGAGGGTGACCAAGCATGCAAGAAAGCGTGATGCAGCGCATGTGGAACAGCGGCTATCTTTCAGGTGGTAACGCTGCCTATGTGGAAGAGCTTTATGAGCTCTACCTGCACGACCCTAACGCTGTGCCAGAAGAATGGCGCACCAAATTTCAGACGTTGTCTTCAGACGGCAACGCTGCCACCGATGTATCGCATGCAACGATTCGCGATCAGTTTGTGCTGCTGGCAAAGAACCAGCGCCGCGCCCAACCGGTTTCCGCCGGGAGCGTGAGCAGTGAGCACGAGAAGAAGCAAGTTGAAGTATTGCGACTGATCCAGGCCTACCGGATGCGCGGCCACCAGGCGGCCCAGCTTGACCCGCTGGGGCTCTGGAAGCGTCCTGCACCTGCTGACCTGTCGATCAATCATTACGGCTTGACCAATGCCGATCTTGATACGACCTTCCGTGCCGGCGACCTGTTCATCGGCAAAGAGGAAGCGAGCCTACGCGAAATTCACGAAGCGTTGCAGCAGACATATTGCCGCACCATTGGCGCTGAGTTCACGCACATCACCGATTCCGAGCAACGCCACTGGTTCCAGCATCGCCTGGAAGGTGTGCGTGGTCGTCCGGTGCTGTCTGCCGACGTACGCAGCCACCTGCTCGAGCGCGTAACCGCTGCCGAAGGCCTGGAAAAATACCTGGGCACCAAATACCCGGGCACCAAGCGTTTCGGCCTCGAAGGCGGCGAAAGCCTGATCCCGATGCTCGATGAGCTGATCCAGCGTTCCGGTTCCTACGGCACCAAGGAAATCGTGATCGGCATGGCCCACCGTGGTCGCCTGAACGTGTTGGTCAACACCTTCGGCAAGAACCCGCGTGAGCTGTTCGACGAGTTCGAAGGCAAGAAGAAGGTCGAGCTGGGTTCCGGTGACGTTAAATACCACCAGGGCTTCTCGTCCAACGTGATGACCACCGGCGGTGAAGTTCACCTGGCCATGGCCTTCAACCCATCCCACCTGGAAATCGTTTCTCCAGTGGTCGAGGGTTCGGTCCGTGCTCGCCAGGATCGTCGTAACGACACCACCGGTGAAAAAGTTCTGCCAATTTCCATCCACGGTGACGCGGCATTCGCCGGTCAAGGCGTGGTCCTGGAAACCTTCCAGATGTCGCAGACACGCGGCTTCAAGACGGGCGGTACCGTTCACATCGTCATCAACAACCAGGTCGGTTTCACCATCAGCAACCCGCTGGACGCGCGCTCCACCGAGTACGCCACCGACGTTGCCAAGATGATCCAGGCGCCGATCCTCCATGTGAATGGCGATGATCCGGAAGCTGTGCTGTTCGTGACCCAGCTTGCCATCGACTACCGCATGCAGTTCAAGCGTGACGTGGTGATCGACCTGGTCTGCTACCGCCGTCGCGGTCACAACGAAGCCGACGAACCAAGCGGCACCCAGCCGTTGATGTACCAGCAGATCACCAAGCAGCGCACCACCCGTGAGCTGTACGCCGAAAGCCTGACCAAGGCCGGCGTGGTTGACGATGCGCGTGTTCAGGCGAAAGTCGACGAATACCGTAACGCGCTGGACAACGGTCTGCATGTCGTGAAGAGCCTGGTCAAAGAGCCGAACAAAGAGCTGTTCGTGGACTGGCGTCCGTACCTGGGCCATGCCTGGACTGCGCGTCACGACACTTCGTTCGATCTGAAGACCCTGCAGGAACTGTCCGCCAAGCTGCTGGAAATTCCAGAAGGCTTCGTGGTGCAGCGCCAGGTTGCGAAGATCTACGAAGACCGTCAGAAGATGCAAGCCGGCGGCCTGCCGATCAACTGGGGTTACGCCGAAACCATGGCGTACGCGACCCTGGCGTTCGAAGGCCACCCGATCCGCATGACCGGCCAGGACATCGGCCGCGGTACGTTCTCGCACCGTCATGCCGTGCTGCACAACCAGAAAGACGCGGGCACCTACATCCCGTTGCAGAACCTGTACGAAGGCCAGCCACGTTTCGACCTGTACGACTCGTTCCTGTCCGAAGAAGCCGTGCTGGCGTTCGAATACGGTTACTCGACCACCACGCCAAACGCGCTGGTGATCTGGGAAGCCCAGTTCGGCGACTTCGCCAACGGTGCCCAAGTGGTTATCGACCAGTTCATCACCAGCGGCGAGCACAAGTGGGGTCGCCTGTGCGGTCTGACCATGCTGTTGCCACACGGTTATGAAGGCCAGGGTCCTGAGCACTCCTCGGCCCGTCTGGAGCGTTACCTGCAGCTGTGCGCCGAGCACAACATCCAGGTGTGCGTGCCGACTACCCCGGCCCAGATCTACCACTTGCTGCGTCGCCAGGTGATCCGCCCGCTGCGCAAGCCGCTGGTAGTGCTGACGCCGAAGTCGCTGTTGCGTCATAAATTGGCCATCTCGACCCTGGAAGATCTGGCTGATGGTTCGTTCCAGACCGTTATTCCAGAAATCGACACGCTGGACGCGGCCAAGGTGACTCGCCTGGTCCTGTGCAGCGGCAAGGTCTACTACGACCTGCTGGAAAAACGCCGTGCCGAAGGCCGCGAAGACATCGCCATTGTGCGTATCGAGCAGCTTTACCCGTTCCCGGAAGACGACCTGATGGAGGCCATCGCGCCTTACACCAACCTCACTAACGTGGTGTGGTGCCAGGAAGAACCGATGAACCAGGGCGCGTGGTACAGCAGCCAGCATCACCTGCGTCGCAGCATCGGCAACCACAACAAGGCCCTGGGCCTGGAATATGCCGGCCGTGATGCTTCCGCTGCACCTGCGTGTGGTTATGCGTCGATGCACGCCGAGCAGCAGGAAAAACTGCTGCAAGATGCTTTCACTGTTTAACGCCTTCGCGCTGACTGAAACCGAATTTTAAGGACCCACAGATAATGGCTATCGAAATCAAAGCCCCGTCATTCCCGGAATCGGTTGCCGATGGCACCGTTGCCACCTGGCACAAGAAACCAGGCGACGCCGTAAAGCGTGACGACCTGATCGTCGACATCGAGACCGACAAGGTCGTGCTGGAAGTGTTGGCCGAAGCTGACGGTGTGCTGGGTGCAATCGTTGCCGAAGAAGGCGCTACCGTTCTGTCGAACCAGGTACTGGGCTCGATCGAAGAGGGCAGCGCTGCTGCTGCCGCTCCTGCCGCCGCCGCTGCACCGGCTGCTGCTGCCTCGGCTCCTGCCGCCGCTCCAGCTGCTGGCGCTGAAGACCCGATCGCTGCACCGGCTGCCCGTCAGCTGGCAGACGAGAACGGCATCAACCTGGCTTCCATCAAAGGCACCGGCAAAGACGGCCGTGTGACCAAGGAAGACGTGGTTGCCGCTGTTGAAGCCAAGAAAAACGCGCCAGCCGCCGCGCCAGCCAAGGCTGCTGCCCCGGCTGCCGCTGCGCCTGTGTTCGCCGCCGGCGACCGCACCGAGAAGCGTGTACCGATGACCCGTGTACGTGCCACCGTGGCCAAGCGCCTGGTTGAAGCACAGTCGAACATGGCGATGCTGACCACCTTCAACGAAGTCGACATGACTGAAGTCATGGCCCTGCGCTCGAAGTACAAGGACCTGTTCGAGAAGTCCCACAACGGCGTGCGCCTGGGCTTCATGTCCTTCTTCGTGAAAGCGGCCACCGAAGCGCTGAAACGCTTCCCGGCAGTCAACGCTTCCATCGACGGCAACGACATCGTTTACCATGGCTACGCAGACATCGGCGTTGCCGTGTCCAGCGACCGTGGCCTGGTGGTGCCGGTACTGCGTAACGCCGAACTGATGAGCCTGGCTGAAATCGAAGGCGGCATCGCTACCTTCGGCAAGAAAGCCCGTGACGGTAAGCTGACCATCGACGAGATGACCGGCGGTACCTTCACCATCACCAACGGTGGTACCTTCGGTTCGATGATGTCGACCCCGATCGTCAACCCGCCACAAGCTGCGATCCTGGGCATGCACAACATCATCCAGCGTCCGATGGCCATCAACGGCCAAGTCGTGATCCGCCCGATGATGTACCTGGCACTGTCTTACGATCACCGCCTGATCGATGGTAAAGAAGCCGTGACTTTCCTGGTGACCATCAAGAACCTGCTGGAAGACCCGGCTCGTCTGCTGCTGGACATCTAAAGACGCAGCGGCAAGTTGCGAGCTACAAGCTGTAGGAAAAAGCAGCTTGGCTTGCGGCTTGTCGCTTGAAGCTTGTCGCTGAATAGAGGAACTATTTTCATGTCGCAGAAATTTGACGTTGTAGTGATTGGTGCCGGTCCTGGCGGCTACGTTGCCGCCATCAAGGCCGCACAGCTGGGCCTCTCGACTGCTTGCATCGAAAAATACACCGACAAGGAAGGCAAACTGGCGCTGGGCGGTACCTGCCTGAACGTCGGTTGCATTCCTTCCAAGGCGCTGCTGGACAGCTCCTGGAAATTCCACGAAGCCCAAGACGGTTTCGCGATCCACGGCATCAACCATGCTGGCGTGACTATGGACGTACCTGCAATGGTCGGCCGTAAAGCCAACATCGTTAAAAACCTGACCTCCGGCGTTGCCACCTTGTTCAAGGCCAACGGCGTGACTTCCCTGCAAGGCCACGGCAAGCTGCTGGCTGGCAAGAAAGTTGAAATCACCAAGCCAGACGGTTCGGTAGAAGTCATCGAAGCCGAGAACGTGATCCTGGCTCCAGGTTCGCGCCCAATCGACATTCCACCGGCTCCGGTTGACCAGAACGTGATCGTCGATTCGACCGGCGCCCTGGAATTCCAAGCGGTGCCTAAGCGCCTGGGCGTGATCGGTGCTGGCGTGATTGGCCTGGAACTGGGTTCGGTATGGTCCCGCCTGGGTTCCGAAGTCACCGTGCTGGAAGCCCTGGACACGTTCCTGCTGGCTGCCGACACCGCCGTGTCGAAAGAAGCGCTGAAAACCCTGACCAAACAAGGTCTGGACATCAAGCTGGGCGCCCGTGTGACCGGTTCCAAGGTCAACGGTGAAGAAGTTGTCGTGACCTACACCGACAAAGACGGCGAGCAGACCATCACGTTCGACAAGCTGATCGTAGCCGTGGGTCGCCGTCCAGTGACCACCGACCTGCTGGCTTCCGACAGCGGCGTAAACATCGACGAGCGTGGTTTCATCCACGTTGACGATCACTGCGCTACCACCGTGCCGGGCGTCTACGCCATCGGTGACGTGGTTCGCGGCATGATGCTGGCGCACAAGGCTTCCGAAGAAGGCATCATGGTTGTCGAGCGCATCAAGGGCCACAAGACCCAGATGAACTACGACCTGATCCCATCGGTTATCTACACCCACCCGGAAATTGCATGGGTCGGCAAGAACGAACAGCAGTTGAAAGCTGAAGGCGTTGAAGTTAACGTCGGCACCTTCCCGTTCGCTGCTTCTGGCCGTGCCATGGCAGCCAACGACACCGGTGGTTTTGTCAAAGTCATCGCTGATGCCAAGACTGACCGCGTATTGGGCGTCCACGTGATTGGCCCAAGCGCTGCAGAACTGGTTCAGCAAGGCGCGATCGGTATGGAATTCGGCACCAGTGCCGAGGATCTGGGCATGATGGTCTTCTCCCATCCGACCCTGTCCGAAGCGCTGCATGAAGCCGCGTTGGCAGTGAATGGCGGCGCCATCCACATCGCCAACAAGAAGAAGCGCTAAGCGAGATAATAAGAAACCACGGCGGAGTTGCCCGTCGTGAGCCTTGCGCGCAAGACTCACCGCGGAATATCCGCTGGACGCAGTCTTGTGCAGCTTTACGGGCCCTGAGCCCCGCAAGTTGCGCAAGCAGCAGTCACAGGTGGCGCGGCACTCATAATGAGCGCAGCGCCGAATGCGCAGTACCTAACGAAGACGGTAAAAAGCATGAATCTTCACGAGTATCAGGGTAAGCAGCTGTTCGCTGAATACGGCCTGCCAGTTTCCAAGGGCTACGCAGTAGACACCCCGGAAGCAGCAGCAGAAGCTTGCGACAAAATCGGCGGCAGCGAGTGGGTTGTCAAAGCCCAGGTCCACGCCGGTGGTCGCGGTAAAGCGGGCGGCGTTAAGCTGGTTCGCAGCAAAGAAGACGCCAAGGCCTTCGCACAGCAGTGGCTGGGCAAGCGTCTGGTGACTTACCAGACTGATGCCAATGGCCAGCCAGTCACCAAGATCCTGGTTGAATCGTGCACTGATATCGCTAAAGAGCTGTACCTGGGCGCTGTCGTTGACCGTTCGAGCCGTCGCATCGTGTTCATGGCTTCCACCGAAGGTGGCGTGGACATCGAGAAGATCGCTCACGAAACCCCAGAAAAAATTCTGAAAGCCACTATCGATCCACTGGTTGGCGCTCAGCCATTCCAGGGTCGCGAGCTGGCTTTCCAGTTGGGTCTGGAAGGCAAGCAAGTTGCCCAGTTCGCCAAGATCTTCGTAGGTCTGGCCAAACTGTTCCAGGATCACGATCTGGCCCTGCTGGAAGTGAACCCGCTGGTGATCAAGGCTGACGGCGATCTGCATTGCCTGGACGCCAAGATCAACATCGACGCCAACGCCATGTACCGTCAGCCTAAGCTGAAGACTTTCCACGATCCGTCGCAAGACGATCCGCGCGAAGCGCACGCTGCCAAGTTCGAACTGAACTACGTAGCGCTGGAAGGCAACATCGGTTGCATGGTCAACGGTGCTGGCCTGGCCATGGGTACCATGGACATCGTCAACCTGCATGGCGGCAAACCAGCCAACTTCCTCGACGTGGGCGGTGGTGCTACCAAAGAACGCGTAACCGAAGCCTTCAAGATCATCCTGTCCGACTCCAACGTCGCTGCAGTACTGGTCAACATCTTCGGCGGCATCGTTCGTTGCGACATGATTGCCGAAGGCATCATCGGTGCAGTGAAAGAAGTTGGCGTTAAAATCCCGGTTGTTGTTCGCCTTGAAGGTAACAACGCTGAACTGGGCGCTAAAGTACTGGCAGAAAGCGGTTTGAACATCATCGCGGCTACCAGCCTGACCGACGCTGCTCAACAAGTTGTCAAAGCTGCGGAGGGCAAATAATGAGCGTCCTGATCAATAAAGACACCAAAGTTATCTGCCAGGGTATTACCGGTTCGCAAGGTAGTTTCCACACCCAGCAAGCCATCGAATACGGCACCAAGATGGTTGGCGGCGTAACACCGGGCAAAGGCGGCACCGAGCACCTGGGCCTGCCAGTGTTCAACACCGTGAAAGATGCTGTAGCTGCCACTGGCGCCACCGCCAGCGTGATCTACGTTCCAGCTCCTTTCTGCAAGGACTCGATCCTGGAAGCAGCCTTCGGCGGCATCAAGCTGATCGTCTGCATCACCGAAGGCATTCCTACCCTGGACATGCTGGACGCTAAAGTTAAGTGCGACGAGCTGGGCGTAGTCCTGATCGGCCCTAACTGCCCAGGCGTGATCACTCCAGGCGAATGCAAGATCGGCATCATGCCAGGTCACATTCACTTGCCAGGTAAAGTCGGTATCGTTTCCCGTTCCGGCACCCTGACCTACGAAGCTGTGAAGCAGACCACTGACGCCGGTTTCGGTCAGTCGACTTGCGTCGGCATCGGCGGTGACCCGATCCCAGGTTCGAACTTCATCGACATCCTGAAGCTGTTCCAGGAAGACCCGAAGACCGAAGCGATCGTAATGATCGGTGAGATCGGCGGTTCGGCTGAAGAAGAAGCGGCTGCCTACATCAAGGCACACGTGACCAAGCCGGTTGTTTCCTACATCGCTGGTGTGACTGCCCCTGCTGGCAAGCGCATGGGCCATGCTGGCGCAATCATCTCTGGCGGCAAAGGCACTGCAGACGAGAAATTCGCTGCACTGCAAGACGCAGGCGTAAAAACCGTGCGTTCGCTGGCAGACATCGGCAAGGCCCTGGCCGAGCTGACCGGTTGGGCTGTCAAGTAAGCCTCGCGCTTAGCTGACGCTTCACCCCACAAAGGCCACCTTCGGGTGGCCTTTGTGCTTTCCAAGCAAACACCTTTTCTGTAGGAGCCGGCAAGCCGGCTCCTACAGTTTTTTGCATTGCATAGCTGAGTAAATTATCTGCATTGCCAAATTAAGTATGAAAACGCGACATAGAGATGTCGCTTATCGGACAGTCCGCCCCGCAACAGTGCGTTTGTCAGCCCAATTCTGTACCCTAGCCGCCTCTTTATGCGTCCGCATCCCAAAAGGAAGCCGCGCGCTAGACCGGTCGGCTCCCATAAGGGCCGGCAGTATTTCCCTCATCCATAGGGAATCCCTCTCTAAATTCCGATTCAGTAGTGTGGTATTTCCTCAAATGAAAGTGTTGAAAAGCCAGGACATCCTGGCGCTGGGCTTCATGACCTTTGCCCTGTTCGTGGGCGCTGGCAACATCATCTTCCCGCCTATCGTTGGTTTGCAGTCCGGGCCTCATGTCTGGATGGCAGCGCTGGGCTTCCTGATCACCGCCGTTGGCCTGCCGGTGGTCACCGTGATCGCCCTGGCCAAGGTTGGCGGCGGCATGGACGCGTTGAGCAGCCCGATCGGCAAGATCGCCGGTGGCCTGCTGGCGGCGGCGGCGTACCTGGCGGTAGGGCCGCTGTTCGCCACCCCGCGTACCGCGACCGTCTCGTTCGAGGTGGGCCTGGCGCCGCTGACCGGCGAAAGCCCGCTGGCGCTGTTCCTCTACAGCTCGGTGTACTTCCTGGTGGTGTTCTTCGTTTCCCTGTACCCAGGTCGACTGCTGGACACCGTTGGGCGTTTTTTGGCGCCACTGAAGATCATCGCCCTGGCCATCCTCGGTATCGCCGCGTTTGCCTTGCCGGCCGGTGATGTGGGCGTTGCCACGCCGGAATACGTGGCTGCACCGTTCTCCCAAGGCTTCATCAATGGCTACCTGACCATGGATACCCTGGGCGCCCTGGTGTTCGGCATCGTGATCGTCAACGCCATTCGTTCCCGTGGCGTCGAGTCGCCGCAGTTGATCACCCGCTACGCGATCATTGCCGGGTTGATTGCCGGCGTGGGCCTGGCGCTGGTGTATGTCAGCCTGTTCCGCCTGGGCTCGGGCAGCCATGCCGTGGCGGCCGGTGCCAGCAATGGTGCGGCCGTGCTGCACGCCTATGTGCAGCACACGTTTGGCTCCCTGGGCAGTGGTTTCCTGGCGGTACTGATCTCCCTGGCGTGCCTGGTGACTGCGGTGGGCCTGACCTGCGCCTGCGCCGAGTACTTCAGCAAAATCCTGCCGCTGTCCTACAAGGCCTTGGTGGTGATCCTCGCGTTGTTCTCGCTGTTTGTGTCGAACCTGGGCCTGACCAAGCTGATTGCGTTCTCGATCCCGGTGCTTACCGCGATCTACCCACCGTGCATCGTGCTGGTGGCGCTGAGCTTCTGCAAAGACTTCTGGCAGGAGCAGGGCCGCATCGTTGGCCCGGTGATGCTGGTGTCGTTCATCTTCGGTTGCATCGACGCGCTCAAGGGCGCGGGCCTGGCGGACTGGCTGCCTGCGCAGTTGGCACACCTGCCACTGAGCGAGCAGGGCCTGGCGTGGCTGGTGCCATCGGTGATGACACTGGCTGTGGCGTTTGGGGTCGATCGTATGCTCGGCAAGCGCAGCGAAGCCATCGCTTAAATAACCGGGTTTACGTTACAAGGAAATGCCTCGTATCAATCGATACGGGGCATTTTTTATGCTTATAGAACACGATCCTGTAGGCGCTGGCTTGCCAGCTCCAAGAATGGATTGTGTTCACCCAACCAACGTTGATAGGACCCGCATGTCGTTCGTCGAAACCAATCAGATCCACCTGCTTGCCGCGCTCTGGTTCGTCCTGTGCTGGGGCGGCTACACCCGTTATGCCACCTGGAAGGCCCGGGATACCGCGTGCCTGGCCAGTGTGCTGCACCTGTATCGCGAAGACTGGATGCGCCGGATGCTGCTGCGCGATAACCGTATCGCCGACGCCAGTGTGATCGGCAACCTGGAGCGCAATGCCTCATTCTTTGCCTCCAGCACCCTGATCATCCTGGCCGGTATTCTTACCGTGCTGGGTGCCTCGGAACGTGCGGTGTCGTTGCTGGCAGATATCCCCATGGTGCAACAGGCTTCCCAGGGCATGTCGGAGATCAAGCTGCTGTGTTTGGCGTTGGTGTTTGTCTATGCGTTCTTCACGTTCAGTTGGTGCATGCGCCAGTACAACTTCGCGGCGGTGCTGGTGGGCTCGGCGCCGATGATCGGCGAGCGACATGTGTCCGAACAGGAGCGCCGGGCGTTTGCCCTGCGGGCGGCGCGGGTGATTTCCATGGCCGCCAACCAGTTCAACTTTGGCCTGCGGGCTTATTACTTCGGCATGACCATGCTGGCGTGGTTTGTCAGCCCCTGGTTGTTCATGTTGATGAGCAGTGGGGTGGTGTTGGTGCTGTACCGTCGGGAGTTTCACTCCGACGTCTTGCAAGTGATGGTGTATACCCAGACGGACACACCGCCACCGGAAGCGGTTAAAGAAGCCGGTTAACTAACCCTTCAAATAAAAATGCCAGGCAAAGAAAAGCCCGCTATCTAAGCGGGCTTTCTTTTTGCAGCGAAGCTATTTCAAGCCGCGGTCTCAAGAACCGGTGGCAGGGGTAGCAGGTGCTGCTTCTTTTGCGGCGGCTTCGTTCGATTCAGCCTGAGCTTTGGCAGCATCGGCGTTTTCTTTCGCAGCGTCGTTCACTTTATCCTGAGCCTTGGCCATATCTTTCTGAGCTTGCTCGGAATGGGCGGCGGCGTCTTGGGCTTTGTCTTCGGATTTCTTATCGCAGGCAGCGAGACCGAGGGCAGCGGCCAACATCATGGAAATAGCTAAAGTCTTGCGCATGGGGTGTTTCTCCTTATTGAAGATATCTACTGGCCTTTCGAGCATGGCGGTTCGGCATTAGTTCCTTTTATTCCATAGATATATAAATCGCTGACTAACCGGAACTTTTGCCCGCCCCACCCCTTCTGCGGATCAACACTAATAAGAGTCTGTAACGAATGACCGAAAACCCCTTGTTAGAGCGTGCGACACGCTTTGTCTCGGCCTTGCGCCATTGCCAAGTGCTGGGTATTACCGCTCATCATGCCAACGCCGACGGCATCACGCTGATCATGCCCTATGCACCGCATCTGGTTGGCGACCCCCGGACCGGCGTGATCCACGGCGGCGCGCTGACCTCGCTTATGGACACCGCGTGCGGCATGGCCACCCTGTGCGTTTTACCCGAATTCGAAGTGTGCCCGACCCTGGACCTGCGCGTTGACTACATGCATCCCGCCGCGCCACATAAACCTGTGTACGGCTTCGCCCAATGCTACCGGGTGACCACCGACGTCATCTTCACCCGTGGCTTTGCCTACCAGGACGATCCGCAGGAACCCATCGCCCATGTGGTGGGCACGTTCATGCGCATGGGCAAGCGCCTCAAGGGCGCGCAAGGGCTGGGCAACGCGATCAAGGGAGAGCAGGCATGACACACCGATTCAAGACTCGCCTGGAGCAGGCCCACGAGCGCGGCGATTACGAGGTGCTGCTGAGCCTGGTTCCCTACGCCAAGCTGATCGGCATCGAATGCACCCGTCTGGGGGATGAGTTGCTGTTTCGATTGCCGGCCAACAAGGACAATATTGGTAACCCCATATTGCCGGCTCTCCACGGCGGCGTGATCGCGGGCTTCATGGAGCTGTCCGCTGCATTGCATCTG
This sequence comes from Pseudomonas sp. AC112, assembly GCF_979253545.1. Lineage (NCBI taxonomy): Bacteria > Pseudomonadati > Pseudomonadota > Gammaproteobacteria > Pseudomonadales > Pseudomonadaceae > Pseudomonas > Pseudomonas sp. AC112. The sequence goes on along the minus strand of NZ_CEEDCM010000001.1, from coordinate 250,254 downwards.
TTGGTGTTCACCGGCGCGCCTGGCTTTCCGAAAATCATCGATTTTTCCCTGGATTACCTGCGCGCCGGCCAGTTTCGCGACACTTACGCCAAGTGCCAGGTGTGGCGCCAGGGCCGACGGGTGGCGAACGTGGCGATTACCGCCTGGCAAAGCACTGCGTCCGAGCCGATCGCCACCGCCCGCGCGCATTTCAAGATCGAGGAACCAAGCCGCCCTTGAAATCCTGGTCTTAGCCCCCAACTTTGATGACAACCCGCCGCCAACCCTTTAGGGCGCGGCCACTGCCATCCAATTGGAGTTTGATGACCATGAGTGTGGAAACTCAAAAGGAAACCCTGGGCTTCCAGACCGAGGTGAAGCAACTGCTGCACCTCATGATCCATTCGCTGTATTCCAACAAGGAAATCTTCCTTCGCGAATTGATCTCGAACGCCTCTGACGCTGTCGACAAATTACGTTTCGAAGCCCTGTCCAAGCCTGAGTTGCTGGAAGGTGGCGCCGAACTGAAAATCCGTGTGAGCTTCGACAAGGACGCCAAGACCGTCACCCTCGAAGACAACGGCATCGGCATGAGCCGCGAAGACGCGATTACCCATTTGGGCACGATCGCCAAATCCGGCACCGCTGATTTCATGAAAAACCTGTCGGGCGACCAGAAGAAAGACTCGCACCTGATCGGCCAGTTCGGCGTGGGTTTCTACTCGGCCTTTATCGTGGCCGACAAGGTTGAAGTGTTCAGCCGCCGCGCCGGCCTCGACGCCAGCGAAGGCGTGCACTGGTCGTCCAAAGGCGAGGGCGAGTTCGAAATCGCCACGATCGACAAGGCCGACCGTGGTACCCGCATCGTCCTGCACCTGAAATCCGGTGAAGACGAATTCGCCGATGGCTGGCGCCTGCGCAACATCGTCAAGAAGTACTCCGACCACATCGCTTTGCCAATCGAGCTGCCGAAAGAACAAGCGGCCGCCGAAGGCGAAGAGGCACCTGCCCAGGAATGGGAAGTGGTCAACCGCGCCAGCGCGCTGTGGACCCGTCCGCGTACCGAGATCAAGGACGAGGAATACCAGGAGTTCTACAAGCACATCGGTCACGACTACGAAAACCCGTTGAGCTGGAGCCACAACAAGGTCGAAGGCAAGCTGGAATACAGCTCGTTGCTCTACGTACCGGCCCGCGCTCCGTTCGACTTGTACCAGCGTGAAGCGCCAAAAGGCCTGAAGCTCTACGTACAGCGCGTGTTCGTGATGGACCAGGCGGAATCGTTCCTGCCGTTGTACCTGCGCTTCATCAAAGGCGTGGTCGACTCCAACGACCTGTCGCTGAACGTGTCGCGGGAAATCCTGCAGAAAGACCCGATCATCGACTCCATGAAGTCGGCGCTGACCAAGCGTGTACTCGACATGCTGGAAAAACTGGCGAAGAACGAGCCTGAGCAATACAAAGGCTTCTGGAAAAACTTCGGCCAGGTCATGAAAGAAGGCCCGGCGGAAGATTTTGCCAACAAGGAAAAAATCGCCGGCCTGCTGCGTTTTGCCTCCACCCAGGGCGACGACGGCGAGCAGGTTGTGTCGCTGGCCGAGTACTTGGCGCGCGCCAAGGAAGGTCAAGACAAGATCTACTACCTCACCGGCGAAACCTACGCACAGGTCAAGAACAGCCCGCACCTGGAAGTCTTCCGCAAGAAAGGCATCGAAGTGCTGCTGCTGACTGACCGTATCGATGAGTGGCTGATGAGCTACCTCAACGAGTTCGATGGCAAGTCCTTCGTCGACGTGGCCCGTGGTGACCTGGACCTGGGTAACCTGGATTCCGAAGAAGAGAAGAAAGAAGCCGAAGAAGTCGCCAAGTCCAAAGAGGGCCTGGTCGAGCGGATCAAGGCGTCCCTGGGTGATGCGGTCAGCGAAGTGCGGGTTTCCCACCGCCTGACCGATTCCCCGGCGATTCTGGCCATCGGCGAGCAGGACCTGGGCATGCAGATGCGCCAGATCCTCGAAGCCAGCGGTCAGAAGGTTCCGGATTCCAAGCCGATCTTCGAATTCAACCCGGCTCACCCGCTGATCGAGAAGCTCGATGGCGAGCAGAGCGAAGAGCGTTTTGGCGACCTGTCGCACATCCTCTTCGACCAGGCGGCCCTGGCCGCTGGTGACAGCCTGAAAGACCCGGCCGCCTATGTGCGCCGCCTTAACAAGCTGTTGGTAGAGCTGTCGGTCTGACCCCGTTGTAGAAAAACCCGCTTCGGCGGGTTTTTTCGTTCTAGCGCACCTCAACTGGAGTAAATGATGAGCCAAGTCACTGTACGTTCCGTGGTCTATCAGATTGATGGCCAGTCTTACGAAAGCCGCCTCGCGTTCGATGCCAGCCACAAGGGCCCGTTGCCCGGCCTGCTGATGGCGCCGAATTGGATGGGGGTGAGTGCGGGTGCTGAAGAGATTGCCAAAAGCGTGGCCGGCAAGGGCTACGTGGTACTGATCGCCGACCTGTACGGGCAGACCGTACGCCCATCGAATGGCGATGAAGCCGGCGCTGCGATGATGCCGTTGAAGAACGACCGTGCATTGTTGAACAAGCGCATGCAGGCGGCCTTCGAGCAACTGCAGGGCCAGACCGAGGCAGCGGTTGATACCTCGAAACTGGCGACCTTTGGTTTCTGCTTCGGCGGTTGCTGCTCCCTGGAGCTGGCGCGTACCGGTGCGCCGGTCAAGGCTGCCATCTCGTTCCACGGCACCCTCGACACGCCAAACCCGGCGGATGCGAAGAACATCAAGGGCTCAGTGCTGGTCCTGCATGGCGCTTCTGACCCGTTGGTCCCTAAAGAGCAACTGCCTGCGTTCGAAGATGAAATGAACGCGGCCGGCGTGGATTGGCAATTGCTGAGCTACGGCGGCGCGGTGCATTCCTTCACCGACCCGCATGCGAATGTGCCGGGCAAGATGATGTACGACGCAAAGACGGCCAAGCGGGCTTTCCAGTCGATGCATAACTTGCTGGATGAAGTGTTCAAGGGCTGATTTTTCAGCGCCTGTTCTGGCCTCTTCGCGAGCAAGCCCGCTCCCACATTTGACGGTGTTCACAAGTCAAAATGTGCGAGCGGGCTTGCTCGCGAATGCTACCTCACCGGCAACTCAATTCTTTCAGACTCACCCGGCACCGTCGGCCAATCCCCAGCCGCCCAGCGCTGCCTGGCCTGTTCGATCACCGCCGGATCACTCGCGACAAAATTCCAATTGATCCGCCGAGGCCCATCCAGCGGCGCGCCGCCAAACACCACCAGGTGGCAATCGCTTTCGGCAAACAGTGTCATCTCCTGACCAGCCGGCAGCACCACCAGGCTGTGTACCTCAAGCGCCTCTCCGTCCAACTGCGCTTCGCCCTCCAGCACATACACCGCACGTTCCTCATGCTCATCGGGAATCAGCAGCGTCGTGGCCGTCTGCATCTGTACCTCGGCGTACAGGGTGGGCGACAGCACCGGCACCGGCGATTTGAGGCAGAACCCATCGCCCGCGATCAGGCGTATCTGCACGCCCAGGTTGTCGCTCACCGGCAGGCTCACTGCCGGATGATGGCTGTAGTGCCCCGGCCCAGTCTCATGGTCCTTGGGGGAGGCCAGCCACACTTGCAACCCATGCAGGCTAAAACCGCTGGCCTTGAGCGGCTCAGGGGTGCGTTCGACGTGGGCAATCGAGCTGCCGGCCGTCATCCAGCTCACATCACCGGCCTGCACCACCTGATCCGAACCCAGGCTGTCCTTGTGCTGCAGCGCACCTTCAAACAAATAGGTGAGGGTCGACAGCCCGATATGCGGATGCTGGCGGATATTCATGCCATCGCCCGGTGCATAACGAGTGAGCAGCATATGGTCGAAGAACACAAAAGGCCCGACGCTGCGGCATTCCCGCGAAGGCAGCGGGCGCAGGATGGGTTGGCCTTCGACATCTTCGGGGCGAGGGCGGATCACGGTGAGGGTGGTCATGGTGCGTCCCAGTCTGAGCGGGTTAGATGCTGCTGAGCATAACCCGCTCGGTAGGATGTTGCCGCTATTGGCTGAAGGCGCCTTCCGACAGCTTTGTCTCGATGGTGACGTCGGCGGTGGTCATCAGCTTGTGCACCGGGCAGCGATCTGCCACACGGTGCAGTTCGTCACGTTGCTCGTCGGTGAGCACGCCCTTGAGCGTCAGCTTGACGGTGAGTTTGTATTTGCCCCTTTGCTCTTCGGTGGCGTCGTGGGTGACTTCCACCGTCACGCCGGTCAGCGGGATGTCTTTCTTCTGCGCGTAGAGCTTGACCGTCAGCGCTTTGCACGACGCCAGCGCGGCATCGAAGTAGTCATGGGGGGAGGGCGCCGAATCGTCGCCGCCCAGGCTTTTGGGCAGGTCGGTAAACAACTCATGGTTATTGATATTGACGCTATGACGGAAGTTGTCCTGGTTCAGGGTATTCACGGTAACAGGCATGGTAAACCTCACAGGGTGGCAGGATGAAGGTCATGCAGTTATAGAGCATGCTGGCACTTCGGTGTTCCGCGTTTTTTGCCGGATGAACCCCGGCAGGGCGCGCAAGGTCTACCCGTATCAGCCCTTATCGAGGTTTTACCGTGCCCTGGACCCGACTGAGCCTTGCCCTGTTGCTCGCCGCCAGCAGCCTTGCCGCGCAGGCCCGCGACTATGCCTACAGCGATGCGCACCTGCATTACGTCGATTTCTTCCAGGAAACCGCCGGCATGGACAAGCTGCTCAAGGCGATGGCTGACAACCGCATCGAGCACGTGATGATTTCCGGCATTCCGGTCGCAAAGAAATGGCACGAAGACGAACCCAAGCGCCCGCGCTATTACGCCGGTGACGATGCCGATGCCTACTGGTACAGCGCCACCGACGTGATCGTGGCCGCAGCGGTCAACAAACTGACCCCTGAGCAGCGTCCGCGCTTTCATCCGTTTCTGTCCGGCTTCAACCCCAACGACAAGAATTCCGCGGCCCATATCCAGCGCATGCTCGACCTCAACCCGGGGCTGTGGCAGGGCATCGGCGAAGTCTTCACCCGCCATGACGACCTCACGGCCATCACCGCCGGCGACACCCCGCGCGCCAATAACGAAGCCATGACCCGCATTTATCACTTGGCGGCGGAAAACGACCTGCCCGTGATGCTGCACTCCAACATCACCTCCAAGCGCGAGCGCAACCCGCTGTACCTGGCCGAGGTCGAGCAGCCCCTGCGCAACCATCCCCATACCCGCTTCATTTGGGCCCATGCCGGCACCAGCAAGGAAATCCACCGCCATCAGGTGCAGATGGACTTTTTGCTGCCGACCTTGAGCCGACTGCTTGAGGCTTACCCCAACCTGTACATCGACCTGTCCTGGAGCATGCTCACGCCGTATTTGCTGGATGACGCAGGGCAGCCGCGCCCGGAGTGGGTCAAGCTGGTGGAGCGCTTCCCGGAGCGGTTTATGCTGGGCTCGGACGTTGTAGGGCGGTTCAACAAGCTCGGTAAGGAAATGCGCCGCTTCGACCCGTTCCTGGATGCCCTGCCGGAGGACGTCGCCCGCAAAGTCGCACGGGACAACTTTTTGGCAATCCTGCCTAAAGCGCCGCGCGATGGTGTAGCACGTTGATATCGCGTTTTCGTCTTACGCAAAGCGAGCAATAGGCCGATACCTTTCAAGAGCCAGCTGCAAATGGATGCAGCGCATTTGGAAGGAGCCAAGGCATGAGTATCAGAAGTCTGAATATCGCCCCGCGCGCGGGCTTGGGGTTTGGCCTATTGGCGTTGATGGTATTTGCCCTGGGCGGCTTTGCCCTGTTGCAGATGGCCAATATGCGCCAGCAATCGGACCAGGTGGAGAACAACTGGCTGCCCAGCGTGATGGCGGTGGGGGAGATGAGTCAGGATTTGCTGCGTGTTCGGGCGCTGACCTTGCGCCTGCTGGTCAACCGCGATCCCCAGGCGCTGGCGCAGAACGAACAGAAACTGGGCGACCTGAAAAGCGGCCTGCATCATGCGCAGACCCTCTACGAGGCGCTGATTGTGCTGCCGGAGGAGCGCACGTTGTTTGATCGCTTCAAGGCCCAGGAGCAGCAATACCTGCAACGCCAGGAGCAGGTCATGGGGTTTTCCAAGGCCAACCAGCTGGAAGACGCGATCAGGGTGGTCAATGGCGAGATGAACCAGATCGCCGATGAAATGGCCGCGACCCTGCATGAACTGGTCAACCTCAACAAAGCCAACGCCAACCAGGCGGCCAGCCTGGCGCAGAGCGTGTTCAGCCAGTCGCGCAGTTGGGTGGTCGGCATGATCGTGCTCACGGCGCTGATCACCATCGGCCTGGCGGTGTGGCTGACGCGCAGCATCGTGCTGCCCCTGGCGCAGTCGTTGAAAGTGGCCCAGGGCGTGGCCAGTGGCGATCTGACGGGTGAGATCAGCGTCAGTGGCAACGACGAGCCGGCGCGCCTGCAGCAGGCGCTCAAGGGCATGCAGGAGAACTTGCGCGACACCATCCGGCGTATCTCCGAGTCTTCCAACCAGTTGGCGTCAGCCTCGGAAGAACTCAGTTGCGTGACCGAAGACGCCACCCGTGGCTTGCACCAGCAGAATCAGGAAATCGAGCAGGCCGCCACGGCGGTCAATCAGATGACCGCTGCGGTGGAGGAGGTGGCAAGCAACGCAGTGGCCACGTCCCAGGCGTCCCGCGAGTCTGACCGCATTGCCCAGCACGGACGCGAGCAGGTGCATCAGACGGTGGTGTCGATCGAGGCGCTGGCCACTGACGTGACCGACAACGTGACGCAGGTCGAGGACCTGGCGCAAAAGGTCTATGGCATCAGCAAGGTGCTCGACGTGATCCGCTCGATTGCCGAGCAGACCAACCTGCTGGCGCTGAATGCCGCCATTGAAGCCGCACGCGCCGGGGATGCCGGGCGTGGCTTTGCGGTGGTTGCCGATGAAGTGCGCGCCCTGGCCCATCGTACCCAGCAGTCGACCCAGGAAATCGAGCAGATGATCAGCGGCATTCAGCAGGGCACCGATCAGGCGGTCAGCTCGATGCAGCAGAGCAATACGCGGGCGCGTTCGACCTTGGATATCGCCAAGTCGGCAGGCACGGCGCTGGAGGAAATTGCGTCGGCGTTCACCTTGATCAACGAGCGCAACCTGGTCATCGCCAGCGCATCCGAGCAACAGGCGGCGGTGGCGCGGGAGGTGGATCGCAACTTGATGAACATCCGCGACCTGGCGCATCAGACATCGACCGGGGCGAATCAGACCAGTGCGGCGAGCCAGGAGTTGTCGCGGTTGGCGGTGGACCTGAACACGATGGTGGCGCGATTTTCGGTGTAGGGCCGGGTACCGAGTTGGCGCTATCGCAGGCAGGCCAGCTCCCACAGGGGAATGCATTTCAAATGTGGGAGCTGGCTTGCCTGCGATGAAGGCGACTCGGTCTTAAATCCATTACCCACAAAAAAGCCCCGAACCAGTCGGGGCTTTTTCATGCAATCAAGCTACAGGTCTTACTGACCCTGCCAGCGTTTCAGCACCAGGGTAGCGTTAGTGCCACCGAAGCCGAAGCTGTTGCTCATCACGGTGTCGATTTTTGCATTCTCGACGGTCTTGGTCAGGATCGGCATGTCAGCCACAACCGGATCAATCTCGTCGATGTTGGCCGAACCGGCCATGAAGTTGCCTTCCATCATCAGCAGGCAGTAGATCGCTTCGTGAACGCCGGCGGCGCCCAGGGAGTGACCGGACAGGCTCTTGGTGGAGCTGATGGCCGGGGCCTTGTCGCCGAATACCGCACGCACGCCTTCCATTTCCTTGGCGTCGCCGACTGGAGTCGAGGTGCCGTGGGTGTTCAGGTAGTCGATTGGGGTATCCACAGTGGACATGGCCATCTGCATGCAACGGATGGCGCCTTCACCGCTAGGGGCAACCATGTCGTAGCCGTCGGAGGTCGCGCCGTAGCCGACGATTTCCGCGTAGATCTTGGCACCACGGGCCAGAGCGTGTTCCAGCTCCTCGACCACCACCATGCCGCCACCGCCGGCGATGACGAAACCGTCACGCTTGGCGTCGTAGGCGCGGGAGGCCTTTTCCGGGGTTTCGTTGTACTGGGTGGACAGCGCGCCCATGGCGTCGAACAGGAACGACTGGCTCCAATGCTCTTCTTCACCGCCGCCGGCGAAGACGATGTCCTGCTTGCCCAGCTGGATCTGCTCGACGGCAGTACCGATGCAGTGAGCACTGGTGGCGCACGCGGAGGAGATCGAGTAGTTCACGCCCTTGATCTGGAACGGCGTGGCCAGGCAGGCCGAGACGGTGCTGCCCATGGTCCGTGTAACACGGTACGGGCCAACGCGCTTCACGCCTTTTTCGCGCAGGATGTCCAGCGCTTCCATCTGGTTGAGGGTCGATGCGCCGCCGGAGCCGGCGATCAGGCCAGTGCGTACGTTCGATACCTGGTCTTCGCTCAGGCCGGAGTCGGCGATCGCGTCTTTCATCGCCAGGTAGGCGTAGGCGGCAGCGTGGCCGACGAAGCGATAGATCTTGCGATCGATCAGTTCTTCGAGGGGCAGGTCGATGGAGCCGGAAACCTGGCTACGCAGACCCATTTCGGCATATTCCGGGTTGAAGCGGATGCCAGGGCGACTTGCACGCAGGTTAGCGGTGACGGTCTCTTTGTCATTGCCCAGGCAAGAAACAATGCCCAGACCAGTGATAACGACGCGGCGCATGCGGATAACCCTTAAAAGTTGTCAGTGGAAGTGAATACGCCGACCCGAAGGCCTTCGGCAGTATAGATCTCGCGACCGTCGACGCTCACCGAACCATCGGCGATGGCGAGGTTCAGCTTGCCCTTGAGGACGCGCTTGATCTGAATGTTGTAGGTGACTTTCTTGGCGGTCGGCAGGACCTGGCCAAAGAACTTCACTTCGCCCGAACCCAGGGCGCGACCGCGACCCGGCAGGCCTTGCCAGCCGAGGAAGAAACCGACCAGTTGCCACATGGCGTCAAGGCCCAGGCAACCTGGCATCACAGGGTCGCCTTCAAAATGGCAGGCGAAGAACCACAGGTCCGGGGTGATATCCAGCTCGGCGACCAATTCACCTTTGCCGTACTTGCCACCCTCTTCGCTGATATGGGTGATGCGATCCACCATCAGCATGTTCGGGGCGGGCAGTTGCGCGTTACCTGGGCCGAACAGCTCACCGCGACTGCAGCGCAGCAGGTCTTCCCGAGTAAAGGCGTTTTGTTTGGTCATGCGAGCTCCTCAATAATCCCATGCGGCAGGGTAGGGCAAATCTTCCCGAACCGAATGAAGCGTTCATGCCTCATGTCGGCAGCCTACACATAGACTATTGCGTTGTAGTGAAAGTCACAGCGGCAAGGCACTGAATGTACACTTGTTCACTGAAATTTTAAACCGGGCCTGTTTATAGGCCCGTTCGGGTGCCTAAGACTGCCGCACTTTCGTCTTTCACGCCAGTCGGAGTTGGCTGATGGCGCGGCGCTATTGCACCCAGCGTTGCAGGATTTGCTGCAAATCCGTGCGTTTGAACGGCTTGGCCAGGTAATCGTTCATTCCTGCTGCCAAACAGGCTTCCCGGTCACCCTGCAACGCGTTGGCGGTGAGGGCGATGATCGGCAGGTCGGCGCAGCCCGGCAGTTGGCGAATCTGCCGGGTGGCCTCATAGCCATCGATCAACGGCAACCGGCAATCCATCAGGATTACCGTGAAAATCAGGCTCTCGGCGCTGCGGATCGCCTCGGCGCCGTCAGCGGCCAGGCTCACTTCAAAACCCAGGCTGCGCAGCATGGCTTCGACCACGGTGCGGTTGACCGGGTTGTCTTCCACCAGCAGGACATGCCGGCCATTGCCGGCGCTGGCCTTGCCGTCGGCATCGCTGGCAATCGCCGGCACGCTGTGCTGGTCGATGGCCAGGGGGATTTCCAGGGTGAACACCGAACCACGGCCTTCTTCGCTCTGGGCGCGCAGGGTGCCGCCCATGCGTTCGGCCAGGGTGCGCGCGATGGGCAGGCCCAGGCCGGTGCCGCCGTAACGTCTTGAAATGGAACTGTCGGCCTGCTGGAACGCGTCGAACATCAATTCCAGGCGTTCGGTGGAAATCCCGATGCCGCTGTCACGCACGGTGCAGGTGAACCACACCAGTTCATGGTCGAGGGTCTGCCAGTGCGGCTCCACGCTGACGCTGCCGTGTTCGGTGAACTTCAAGGCATTGCCGATCAGGTTCACCAGGATCTGGCGGATCCGCGTCGGGTCACCCTGCACCCGCAAGGCGTCCATCCCGGGCGGGATCGACAGCTGCAGCGCCAACCCGCGCTGCTGGGCGCTGTGCTGGAACGCCTGGGCGCAGCTGTTGATCAGGTCCGCGAGGTTGAATGGAATGTGCTCCAACTCCAGGGCGGCGCGTTCGATCCGCGAGAAGTCGAGAATGTCGTTGATGACCTTGAGCAAATGCTCGGTGGATTCGGAGGCCAGCGCCGCGTACTCGGTCTGCTCCTCGGTCATCTCGGTGGTTTCCAGCAACTGCAACATGCCGAGCACGCCGTTCATGGGCGTGCGCAACTCATGGCTCATCATCGCCAGGAAATCCGACTTGGCGTTGTTGGCGCGCTCAGCCTCTTCGCGGGTCTGGATCAACTGGGCCATGGCTTGTTGCTGTTCGCGACTGGCCTGGTTGAGGCCCTCGGCGAGGTTGTTGATATGCCGTGACAGGTCGCCCAGTTCCGAGTCATCCACGATGGGCAGTGGGGTCTTGTAGTCGCCTTGCTGGATGGCCTTCACTGCGTGGCCCATGGCGCTGATCGGCTGCGACAGGCTGGCGGCCAGGCGCCTGGCGAGCAGGAAGGTAAACAGCAGGGCGAACAGCGCGAGGATGCCGGCCTTGAACAGGATCTCCTGCTGGCGCTGGCTGAACGCGTCGTTGGACATGCCGACGATCACCCGGCCCAGGTAGTCCGCGCGCGGCGCCTTGGGTTCGTTGAGGTTGTCCTGGAAGAAGTCATTGCCCAACTGGATGTGTTGCAGGCGGATCGGCGCCTGGAACACTTTGACCGACAGCGAGCGGTCATGTTTTTCCGACGGTTGCTCGACATACACCAGGATGTTCTCGCTGCTGTCCTGGATCTCCAGGAAGCGCACGTGGGGCGTGGCCAGCGTGGCGCGCAGCAGGCTGTCGAGTACATCATTGTTGCCGGAGATCACCCCGTACTCGGTGGCGGGCGCCAGTTGGTTGGCGATCAGCTGGCCGGTGTGGTCCAGTTCCTGGCGCAGGTCCTGGATACGCACGAAGGTGAAGAAGCTGATCAACAGCAACGTCAGCAACAGCGCCGGGCCCAGGGTGATGAGCTGGGTGCGGGTGTTGATGTCCCAACGACGACGCAAGGTCATGGGCGTTTTTCTCCTTCGGCCAATCGGGTGGCGACGCTGGCTTCGTCCACCTGTTCGATCCCCAGTGAGCGGGCGACTTGCGGGTTGCCCACGACTTTGAAGCGTTCCGGGTACAGCGAGCGCGGCCAGTTGGCCGGTGGATGGTCGAGCAGGCGGTCGAGCACCGTCAGCCAGTCGGCCTGGTCGCTGTAGGTGCTGGCCAGGCTGCCGGCGCGCACAAAGCCCGCGTTCGGGCCCACCAGCGGCAATTGCTGGGCGTAGCTGCTCAGCAACAGGTTCTTCGCGGTCTTGGGGTTGTACAACTGCGGGTCGTCGAGGCCGAGCAGCACGTCACTGTTGCGAAACAGGGTTTGCAGCGGCCGACTGTCATTAATGTTGCCCCAGAGCTGCGGCACGATCTCCAGGCCCAGGGGCGTGGCGTGCTGCTGCAGTTCGGGCAGGAGGAATTCACTGTCGGCGCCGTAAAGCACGCCGATGCGCCGCGCCTGGGGCAGGATGCTCGCGATCAGGCGCAGTTGGCGCTCCAGCGGCGGGTCGCTCCACAGCAGGCTGATGCGTGGGTGCTGGGTGCTGCCCAGGCGCTGGTGGGCCTGCAGCCGGCTGATGCGCAGCACCAGCGTCGGCGGGCCCTGGGTGTCCTGCAAGCGCCAGTCGAGGCCCGGCAGGTCGAGCAGGATCAGCCGCGTGTTGGCCGGCAGGCGGCTGGGGGCCGGCATGTCTTTGAGCGGTGTGAAGGTAACGTGGTCTTCGGGGCGTTGCTGGGCCAGGGCCTGGGCGAAGGCCTGCACACCGGCGCCGTCTTCGGCGGCGGTCAGCAGGATATCGGCGCTCCAGGCTGGCGCGCTGAATAGCAGGCACGCGAGCAACACCGCGCGTCGCCAGCGCCGAGTGATAAAGAAGCAGGTCATCCGTGACGAGTCGCCCATGTCAGAACTCTAACTCCGCGCTGAAGTAGAGCACATGGCGATGGTCATAATTGTTATCGGCCCAGGTGGTGGGCTGGTTATCCAGGCGTTCCTGCAACATGCCGGCCAGCTCCACGTTGGCTTTGCCCAGGGCAATGCGCTTGGCCACCCGCAGGTCGACCCGTTCGAAGCGATATTGGTTGAGTGCGTCATCGCCATAGTAGAACAGCGCGCTGGACCAACCCTGGCCCCACTCACGCAACCAGCCGGCGGAGCCACTGTTGCGCGCGGTCTGCGCTTTGTCCAGCGGGTTGCTGCTGGTGGCGTCGACGTAAGCATAGGTGAGCCGCAGGCGGTCGGCGTTGCTCACGCGCCAGTCGAACTGGGATTCGGCGCCGGTGAACCGCGAACTGTTGGCGTTGCTGGCAATGTATTGGTTATTGCGCAGCGGCGAGCTGATCATGTCGGTGATCTCGTCATAGAACAGTTTCACGTCCATGTTCAGCCCGATGTCGGCAAAGAAGCCGTTGTACCCCAGTTCCCGCGATTTCATCATCTCTTTATCGAGGTTGCCCGGGCCCCGGGTCTTTACGAAGTATTGCCCGGTGGTCTGCCCATAGGCGGGAGAGCTGAGGCTGGTGACGCGGTAGCTCCAGTTGACGTTGTTCTCGAACATGTCCGGTGAGCGGATTGCTTCGGAGTACACCGCGCGCAGGCCGTGGCGCGGGTTGATCAGGTAGTTGACCGCCACCCGGGGCGTCAGCGAGTTGCCGCTCAGGTGAGTGTCTTCATACATGGCGCCGCCTTGCAGCAGCCAATGCTCGCTGGCGCGCCACTCCAACTGGCCGAACAGGCGCCAGGTGGTGTCGTCCAGGGTGCCGTTGAAGTAGGTGTCGGAGTCGGCGCGGTCGTAGCGGTAGTTCATGCCGCTGACCAGGCGCAGGCTGTCGGACAGGCTGAGGGTGTCTTGAATCTCCAGGTCGTAGCGGCTTTCGCGGGTGCTCTGGTCGATGTCACCGCACACGCTTTGGCTGGCACCGTCGCGCCACTGTTGCAGCACCTGGTTGGCCAGCGCTTGCTCGGCGGCGCTGCCGGGTGGTGCGCTGCCCTGGCTGTAGGTGTCCATGTGCCGGGCGAGCACTTCGGCGTAGTTGGGGTTTATCTGCCACAGCTGGGTCAGCTCGGGGCTGAATGACACCTTGGCGTCACAGGCCTTCCAGATTTGGCGGCGGTCCCACTGTTGCGCCGAGCCTTGGATATACAGGCTGTGGTCTGGGTTGAAGTCGAAGTTCCAGCGCAGGGAGCCGGCGTAGTCCTTGGCGGTGACGTCGGAATTATTGCCGCCTTCGGTAATCCCGGCAAATACCGGGCTGTAGGTATAAGGGCGTTGGTTGGTGCCTTCCTTCGCATCCAGCTGCAAGTCGATGCTTTGTTGCGTGTTCAGCGTTTGGCTGATCGCCAGGCTGAAGCGGTTCAGACGCCGGCTATCACGGCGGTCGGCGCCTGCGGCATCGCTGTCGAAGCCGTCGTCCTGTTGCCCTGAGAGGGACAGGCGCAAGTCGCCGGTTTCCCAGCCCGCGCCCTGGCTGGCGTAAAAATCATTGATGCCGCGTTCGCCGCGTACCACCTTGACCCGCGTGCCGTGGCTGTTGGCCGGCGAGCGCGTAAGAATGTTGACCACTGCCATCAAGGCATTGGCGCCGTAGCTGACGGTATTGGGGCCACGGAACACTTCGATGCGCTCGATATCCTCCATGGCCACCGGAATGTCGCTCCAGTCCACAGTGGCCAGGCCGGCGCGGTACACCGAGCGGCCATCGATCAACACCTGCATGCGCCGCGCATCGCTGGCACTGGTGCCGTGGTAGTTCACTGCCGCCTGGTTGCCGGTGGTGTAGCCGACCATCATCCCCGGCACCAGGCGCAGCAACTCACTGATGTCCCGTGCACCGCTGGCCTTGATCAGCTCGCTGTCGATCACGGTCATGCTGCCGGGCACGGCGGCGGCCGATTGCTTGAGGCGCGTGGCAGTCAACACCTGGGGCAGCGGCTGGCTGTCGAGGAACAGGTCGTCGGCCAGCGCCGGTGCGCTGCACAACAACATCAACCAGAGGGATGAGCGAGGAGGAGGGCCCAAATACACGGCACGGCCTTGATAATTGCGGATAGCCGCCCATGTTAACTGAGGTGGGGCCTTTTGCCAGTCGCCGGACTTGCAATTACTTCATGTAAACCTGGCATTTTCCGACAAACGCACGAATTGATACGGGGGCTGGCCGCAAGCGGGTCGGCCCGTATAATGCGGGCATCGCCACTGGTATGGATTAACGGATTGCATATGACTGAACAGCGCCCTATCGCGGTCCTGGGAGGCGGAAGTTTTGGTACCGCCGTGGCAAACCTGCTGGCCGAGAACGGTCACGCTGTGCGCCAGTGGATGCGCGATCCCGAACAGGCCGAGGCCATCCGGGTGCACCGGGAAAATCCGCGTTACCTCAAAGGCATCAAGATTCATCCGGCCGTCGAGCCTGTTACCGACCTGCTGGAAACTCTCACCGCCTGCGACCTGTGCTTCGTCGCGCTGCCTTCCAGCGCCTTGCGCTCGGTGCTGGCGCCCCACGCCGAGCGTCTGGCCGGCAAGTTGCTGGTCAGCCTGACCAAGGGCATCGAAGCGCAAACCTTCAAGCTGATGAGCGAAATTCTCGAAGAGATCGCGCCCCAGGCGCGCATTGGCGTGCTGTCCGGGCCGAACCTGGCGCGGGAAGTCGCCGAGCACGCGCTGACCGCCACAGTGGTGGCCAGTGAAGACGAGGAATTATGCGAGCGCGTCCAGGCGGTGCTGCATGGCCGTACCTTCCGGGTCTACGCCAGCAGCGACCGCTTTGGCGTCGAGCTGGGCGGTGCGCTGAAAAACGTCTATGCGATCATCGCCGGCATGGCCGTGGCGCTGGGCATGGGCGAAAACACCAAGAGCATGCTGATCACCCGTGCCTTGGCCGAGATGACCCGCTTTGCAGTGAACCAGGGCGCCAACCCGATGACGTTCCTGGGGCTGGCGGGCGTGGGCGACTTGATCGTCACCTGCTCCTCGCCGAAAAGCCGCAACTACCAGGTGGGGTTCGCCCTCGGCCAGGGCTTGAGCCTGGAAGACGCGGTCACGCGCCTGGGCGAAGTGGCCGAAGGCGTCAACACCCTCAAGGTACTCAAGGCCAAGGCCCAGGAAGTCGGTGTGTATATGCCGCTGGTCGCCGGGTTGCACGCGATCCTGTTTGAAGGGCGCACCTTGAACCAGGTGATCGAGTTGCTGATGCGCGCCGAGCCGAAAACCGATGTCGACTTTATTTCCACCAGTGGTTTCAACTGAGGAACGCGTCATGAACGATCCGAAAGCAGCCCCCAAGTACGAATCCATTGCCTTGCGCATCCTCTGGATGCTGGTGTTTGCCCTGGTGTGGCAGGTGGCGCAGTTCCTGCTCGGTGCACTGGTGGTGGTGCAGTTGATCTACCGCCTCGTCTACGGCGCCCCGAACTTGGGCCTGATGAACTTCGGCGACAGCCTCAGCCAGTTCCTCGCACAGATCGGCCGTTTCGGCAGCTTCCACACCGAACAGAAGCCCTGGCCGTTCGCCGACTGGCCGACCCCGCGCGCGCCCGAGGGCGAAGCCGCCCACAGCGTGCCGCCCGCGCCACACCCGGTGCGTGACGAGGAGCCGAAGCTGTGAAGCTGTGGATCCTGCGCCACGGTGAGGCCGAAGGGCATGCGCGTACCGACGCCGAACGCAACCTCACCGAGCATGGCCGCGCCGAAGTGTTGCGCAGTGCTGCGCACCTGATTGGCCAGCCCCTCAGCGCGATCATCGCCAGCCCCTATGTGCGGGCGCAACAGACCGCACACCTGGTGCGTGAGGCCTTGGGCTTTGAGCCTGAGATTCGCACAGTGCCGTGGCTGACACCGGAGGGCAACCCGCAGCGGGTCCTGCAAAACCTCGACACCGATGACAACGTGCTGCTGGTCAGCCATCAACCGTTGGTGGGCAGCCTGATCAGCTTCCTGCAGCATGGTCATCAGCGCCAGCCGCAGCCGATGCACACCGCCAGCCTGGCGGAGCTGGAGGGAGATTTCCCGCTGGCAGGGCTGATGAACCTGGTCAGTGTGAAGAATCCGTAGGCGTTATCGCTGCTTTGTGTGTGCTATATAGTCAACCGAGCAAGTGCTTGGTTGGCTATCATCGGACCACAAAGGAGCGCGTCCCATGCCCGTCGCTTTTCGTTTGCCGTTGCAGGTCTTCTTCGAACGTGAAGCGCGACATCCGCGCCAGACCTTTCTGGTCCAGCCCGTCGGCGGCGGCCAGGTACAACGCCTCACCTGGAGCGAGGCCGGCCACCAGGCCCGCTGCGCCGCGCATTGGCTACGCGCCCGGGAGTTGCCCCAGGGCTCGCACATTGCCCTGATCTCGAAAAACTGCGCCCACTGGATCATCGCCGACCTGGCGATCTGGATGGCCGGGCATGTCTCGGTGCCGCTGTACCCCAACCTCACCGCCGACTCCGTTGCCCATGTGCTGACCCATTCCGAGGCGGCGCTGGTGTTTATCGGCAAGCTTGACGACTGGCCAGCCATGGCGCCCGGCGTACCATCCGATGTCCCGACCATCAGCTTGCCACTGTGCCCGCCGGGCGCATTCGATTTCACCTGGGCCGACCTGCAAGCCAGCTCGCCGATCCAAGACAATCCTCAGCCGGCTGCCGCAGACCTGGCCACCATCATCTATACCTCCGGCACCACCGGTTTGCCCAAAGGCGTGATGCACAGCTTCGGCGCGCTGGGGTTTGCCGCCACCCGAGGCACCGAGTTATTCGGGTTGGGGGAGGGCGACCGGCTGCTGTCGTACCTGCCGTTGTGTCACGTGGCAGAACGGATGTTTGTGGAAATGGCTGCAATCTACACCGGGCAGACGGTGTTTTTCGCCGAAAGCCTGGATACCTTTCTGACTGATCTGCGTAGGGCGCGTCCGACCGCACTGTTTGGCGTGCCGCGTATCTGGACCAAATTCCAGATGGGCGTCTACGCCAAGATTCCGGAAAAGCGCCTGGACTTCCTGCTGCGCCTGCCCTTGATCGGCAAGCGCGTGGGCCACAAGGTACTCGCCGGCCTGGGCCTGGACGCGTTACGCATCGCGCTGTCCGGGGCGGCGCCAGTGCCCGAGGCGCTGCTGCGCTGGTACCAGCGCCTGGGCCTGGATGTGCTGGAGGTGTACGGCATGACCGAGAGCTGTGGCTACTCCCACGTGTGCCGTCCCGGCCAGCAGACCCTCGGCTGGATCGGCCTGCCGTGCCCCGGTGTGGAAGTGCACATCGACCCCTCGGGCGAAGTCCAGGTGCGCAGCGGCGCGACCATGCTCGGCTATTACAAGGACCCGCAGAAAACCGCCGAGACGATCACCGCCGATGGCTTCCTGCGTACCGGTGACAAGGGCGAGCAGGATGCCGATGGCCGGCTGCGCCTGACCGGGCGGCTCAAGGAAATCTTCAAGACCAGCAAAGGCAAATACGTCGCTCCCGCGCCGATTGAAAACCGCCTGGCCGAACATGCGCGCATCGAGCAGGTGTGCGTGGTGGGCGATGGCCTCACCGCGCCGATTGGGCTGTGCGTGTTATCGGCGGTAAACGAGGACCCGCACGCACTGCGTGGCAGCCTTGAACGCTGGCTGGAACAGGTCAACCAGGCGCTGGATAAACATGAACGCCTGCGCCAGTTGGTGGTGGTGAAAGACAACTGGGCAGTGGAAAACGGCTTCCTGACCCCGACCCTGAAGATCAAGCGCAACGTGATCGAATCGACTTACGGTGCACATTTCCAAGCCTGGAGCGAGCGCTCCGAATCCGTTCTGTGGCAGGATTAGGCTCATCATAAAACCAAAAAGGACAACGGCATGAGCCTGTGGCGCACTCAACCGAATATCGATCAACTCAATGCGATGCAGAAAAACACCATCGGTGAACTGCTGGACATTCGCTTTGAAAGCTTTGACGACGACTCCCTGACGGCCAGCGTGGTGGTCGACCATCGCACCCACCAGCCCTACGGCTTGTTGCATGGCGGTGCGTCGGTGGTGCTGGCCGAAAGCGTGGGCTCGATGGCCGCCTACCTGTGCATCGATGCCAGCAAGTTCTATTGCGTGGGGCTGGAGGTCAACGCCAACCACCTGCGCGGTGTGCGCAGCGGGCGCGTGACGGCGGTGGCCAAGGCGATCCACATCGGCCGCACCACCCAGGTCTGGGACATCCGCCTGACCAGCGACGAGGGCAAGGCCAGTTGCGTCTCGCGGCTGACCATGGCCGTGGTGCCGCTGGGCGAGAACCCCCCGGCGCGATAGGCGTGGCGTGAGTGTCATCATTCCTGGCAGTTACAGTCATTGCTGTGCCGGCCAGGCATGGTGACAATCAATCTCTGTTTTTGTAGATGGATCCGGTATGTCGCAGCACGTGTTTTTTGCCCACGCCAATGGCTTCCCCTCGGCCACCTACGGCAAGTTGTTTGCCGCGCTGGCCCCGGAGTACGCGGTGGCTCACCTGCCACAGCACGGTCACGACCCCCGGTTCCCGGTGGACGATAACTGGCAGAACCTGGTGGACGAGCTGATCCACCACCTGGAGCAACAACCGGAACCGGTGTGGGGCGTGGGCCATTCCCTCGGCGGCGTGTTGCACCTGCACGCGGCCATGCGCTGCCCGCAGCTGTATCGCGGGGTGGTCATGCTCGATTCGCCGGTGCTGACCCGTGCCGACCGCTGGGTGATCCGCGCGGCCAAGCGCTTCGGCTTTATCGACCGCCTGACCCCGGCCGGGCGCACCCTGGGACGCCGCGAAGAGTTCAGCGACCTGGACGCGGCGCGCAGCTATTTCTCCGGCAAAACCCTGTTCCGTGGCTTTGACCCCGAATGCTTCGACGCTTACCTGCAACACGGCCTGCACCAGGTCGGTGACCGCCTGCGCCTGCGCTTCGACCCGGCCACCGAAATCAGCATCTACCGTGGCGTGCCCCACACCAGCCCCGGTCAGGTGCGCCAGTTGAAGGTGCCACTGGCGGTGGTGCGCGGCCGGCAGAGCCGGGTGGTGATGCGTCACCACGCCAGCGGCGTCGGGCGCCTGCCCATGGGCGAATTGCTCACCATGCCCGGCGGCCACATGTTTCCTCTTGAACGGCCCGAAGACACCGCGACCCTGATCAAGAACCTGTTCTCCCGCTGGGAAGCCCGCGAGTGCAACTGCGCATGAGCACCCCGGTCGAAGAAGTGCGCCTGAGCCTGCCCCATATCGAACTGGCGGCCCACCTGTTCGGGCCCGAGGACGGTTTGCCGGTGATCGCCCTGCATGGCTGGCTGGACAACGCCAACAGCTTTGCGCGACTAGCGCCAAAACTTCAGGGCTTGCGCATCGTTGCGCTGGATATGGCTGGGCATGGGCATTCGGCGCATCGTCCTACAGGTGCCGGTTATGCCCTGTGGGATTACGTCTTCGATGTGCTGCACGTCGCCGAGCAACTGGGCTGGAAACGTTTTGCATTACTTGGCCACTCCCTCGGCGCCATCGTGTCGCTGGTGCTGGCCGGTGCGTTGCCGGAGCGCGTGACGCACCTGGGATTGATCGACGGTGTGATCCCGCCGACGGCCAGCGGCGAGAACGCCGCCGAGCGCCTGGGCATGGCCTTGCAGGCGCAGTTGAACCTGCAGGACAAACGCAAGCCGGTCTATAACACCCTGGACCGAGCGGTGGAGGCGCGCATGAAAGGCGTGGTGGCGGTCAGTCGTGAAGCCGCAGAACTGCTGGCCCAGCGCGGTTTGATGCCGGTGCCGGGCGGCTACACTTGGCGTTCCGACAGCCGCTTGACCCTGGCCTCGCCGGTGCGTCTGACCGATGAGCAAGCGATGGCCTTCGTGCGGCGGGTAAGTTGCCCTACGCAGTTAGTGGTGGCCGCCGACGGCATGCTGGCGAAACATTCCGAATTGCTTTCTCAGCTACCTTTTACGGTAACCACGCTGCCGGGTGGCCATCATTTACACCTGAATGACGAGCCCGGCGCGGTCCTTGTTGCAGACTGTTTCAATCGGTTCTTCTCCACGCCTTGACTTGGCGCGGTCAACTGCCGAGGCTGGGCGGATTGAAAGGGAGTCAACCATGAACCATCTCAACACCGCTGTGCGCTCCGATGGCCAGGGCACATTGATCCGATGAGCCTTCGTAAAGGATGTATCCGTGCCCTCGGGCTGTGCTGTTTCAGCCCCCTGGTGTTCGCCGCCGATGTGCCGGGAAGCCAGGATTTACCGGCAGTGTCCCGTCAGGTCGACTCACAGATCGTCGACTACCGCCCGGCCGAAGAGAAGGAGCGCATCTACCCTATGGGCGCGATCCGCAAGATCAGCGGCCAACTGCGTTACGAAGGCCAGGCCACCGCCCGTGGGCAAGCCACGGCGATTACCTACGAATTGCCCGCCGAACACACCTCCAGTGCAGCCTTTACCGCAACGCGCGAAGCATTGCAGGCGAAGGGCGCGCAGTTACTGTTCTGGTGCCAGGCCCGCGATTGCGGTGAAAGCAGCCTGTGGGCCAATGAAGTGTTCGGCAACGCCAAGCTGGTCGGCGCCGACGGCCAGCAGGAATACCTGCTGCTGCGCCTGGCAGCCCCGCAGGACAATTCCCTGGTGGCGCTGTACGGCATCACCCGCGGCAATCGCCGCGCCTACCTGCATGTGGAGCAACTGGACGCCAACGCGCCGCTGGGCGACCTCTTGCCCACGTCGGCCACGCTGCTGCGTGAGTTGAAAAGCACCGGCGAGCTGGACTTCCCCGCGCTCGGCGGCGACCCTGACGACACCTGGCTGACCCTGATTTCCCGTGGGTTGAACCTCGATACCACCTTGCGCGTCAGCCTTACCGGCCCGAACGCCGAAGCCTGGCGCCAGGCCTTGGTCGACAAAGGTGTGCGCGCTGCGCGCATGGAAACCGGCGCCGCTGAAACCAAAGGCCTGCACCTGCATCTGATACGCTGACCGTTACAAGGCGAGCGGACCCGCGCCGTTCGCCTAAGCTCTCTTCCTACAGCCTTCCTCTAGAGATACTCCATGCTCAATAACGATCGCCTACTGGTGCAAATCCTGCTGCTGGTGCTGTTCGGTGCCAGCTTCTGGGTGATGGCGCCGTTCTGGTCGGCGCTGTTCTGGGGCGCGGTGCTGGCGTTTGCCAGCTGGCCGCTGATGGTCCTGCTTACCCGCTGGCTGGGCGGTCGCGAATCCTTGGCCGCCGGCATCCTCACGTTGTGCTGGATGTTGCTGGTGGCGCTGCCGCTGGTGTGGCTGGGTTTCAATCTCGCAGACCATGTGCGCGATGCGACGGCGTTGATCAAGGATATCCAGGTCGATGGCCTGCCGGAGGCGCCCACCTGGCTCGGCTCGATCCCCTTTGTCGGCGAACGGCTGGTGGCGATGTGGGACAGCATCGACCAGCAGGGCGCAGCCTTGATGGTCAGCATCAAGCCGTACCTGGGGCAAGTCGGCAATTGGCTGCTGGCGCGCAGTGCGCAGATCGGCGGTGGGATCCTGGAGCTGACCCTGAGCCTGGTCTTCGTATTCTTTTTCTACCGGGACGGGCCGCGCCTGGCGATGTTCGTCCACCGTCTGCTGGAGCGCTTGATCGGCGACCGCGCCGGCTACTACATCGAACTGGTGGCGGGGACGGTCCAGCGGGTGGTCAACGGCGTGATCGGCACCGCCGCCGCCCAGGCCGTGCTGGCGCTGATCGGTTTCCTGATCGCTGGCGTGCCGGGTGCGCTGGTGCTGGGTATTGTCACCTTCCTGCTCAGCCTGATCCCCATGGGCCCGCCGCTGGTGTGGATCCCGGCCACGGCCTGGCTGGCCTGGAAAGGCGATTACACCTACGCGGTGTTCCTCGGTGTGTGGGGCACGTTCATCATCAGCGGCGTGGACAACGTGCTCAAACCCTACCTGATCAGCCGTGGCGGCAACCTGCCGCTGGTGATCGTGCTGCTTGGGGTGTTTGGCGGCTTGATCGCCTTTGGGTTCATCGGCCTGTTTATCGGCCCGACCCTGCTGGCGGTGGCCTACAGCCTGTTGATGGATTGGAGTGCGACCCAGGCCCAGGGGCGACGGGAAGACAAACCGCTTTAAGCCCTGGGCAACCACATCACGGCGGTCAAGCCACCGCCGGGGGTTTCTTCCAGGTGCAGCCGACCGCCGAGGCGTTCGGCCGCTTCCTTGGAAATCGTCATGCCCAGGCCGACCCCGCCAGAGTTGCGATTGCGTGAGCCTTCCAGCCGATAGAACGGCTCGAACACCGCCTCACGCTTGTCGGGAGCGATGCCGGGGCCGTGGTCGATCACGCGGATCACCAAGGCCTCGCGGCTGTCCGTCAGCTCGATGCGCGCCGTACCGGCATAGCGCAGGGCATTGTCGATCAGGTTGTTGAGGCACGAACGCAAGGCCATCGGCTGCACCTGCAGCGGCGCGCAGGTGCCGGCGAATTGCACATCAGAGCCTTGGTCCTGGGCGTTTTCGCTCATGGACTCGACCAACGCTTGCACGTCCAGCCAGTGTCGGGTTTCGCTGGTGCGTTGTTCGTGCAGGTAGCTCAGGGTGGCGTCGAGCATGCCGATCATGTCGTCCAGGTCCTGGCGCATCTGGCCTTGCAACCGGGTGTCTTCAATCTGTTCCAGGCGCAGTTTCAAGCGTGACAGCGGCGTGCGCAGGTCATGGGAGACCGCGCCGAGCATGCGCGCGCGTTGGCTGACCTGTTCGCGGATGCGCCGTTGCATCAGGTTGAAGGTCGACGCGGCTTGCTGTGCTTCACGCGGTCCCGACTCGTCGAGGGGCGGGCTGTCGAGGTCCAGGCTCAAGCGCTCGGCGGCTTCGCTCAGGCGCTGGATTGGCCGGCTCAGCAGCTTGGCGCCGTACCAGGCGGCGATGATCAACGAGATGAACTGGAACGTCAGCGGCACCACCGGGCCGCCAAACCACGGTCGCTTGTGCTTGGGCAGGGGCTTCATCGTGCCGTCAGGCTGTTCGACAAAGGTTTCCTGTGGCGGCGGCGGGGGCGGGCCGTAATAGCGAAACCAGGAGATTGCCAGCACGTGGGCCAGCACAATGGCCACCAACAACACGCCAAACAGCCGACCGAACAGCGTGTTGAAGGCGTTGCGCATCAGCCGATATCCCGGGCGTCGAACAGGTAGCCTTCGCCGCGTACGGTCTTGATCAGTTGCGGCGCCTTGGGGTCATCCCCGAGTTTCTGCCGCAGGCGCGATACGAGCAAGTCGATGCTGCGATCAAAGGCTTCGATCGAGCGGCCACGGGCGGCATCCAGCAATTGCTCGCGGCTCAGCACCCGACGCGGACGCTCGATAAACACCCAGAGCAGGCGGAATTCGGCGTTGGACAGCGGCACCACCAGGCCATCGTCGGCCACCAGTTGGCGCAGCACACTATTAAGGCGCCAGTTGTCGAAGCGGATATTGGCGCGTTGTTCGGTGCGGTCATCGCGCACGCGGCGCAGGATGGTCTGGATGCGTGCCACCAGCTCACGCGGCTCGAAGGGCTTGGACATATAGTCGTCGGCGCCCAGCTCCAGGCCGATGATGCGGTCGGTGGGTTCACAGCGGGCGGTAAGCATCAGGATCGGGATGTCCGATTCCGCGCGCAACCAGCGGCACAGCGACAGGCCGTCCTCGCCTGGCAGCATCAGGTCGAGCACGACCACGTCAAAGGTTTCGGCCTGCATGGCCTGGCGCATGGCGGTGCCGTCGGTGACACCGGTGGCCAGGATGCCGAAGCGGGCGAGGTAGTCGATCAGCAGTTCGCGGATCGGCACATCATCGTCAACGATCAGCGCGCGGGTGTTCCACCGCTTGTCATCGGCGATCACCGCGCCTTTTTGCTCGTCGGTCATGGAGACGGGAGGGGTATGCATAATGCGATCATCTGCCCTGTTGTTGCGGTCAGCATAGGCGCCCAGCCCCATGGCTGGAAGTGCTGGTCGGTGGGTCGTGCGAGCGAGGCTAGCCGTGGGGCGTGTTGGGGGCATGTCGTGAATGTATCAGCTTTGAAATAATTGCCCGAAAACGCCCGCCCAATGGCGGTTGGTCAGTATTTACCGATCATCGGATCCCGCAACGGCGCTGCTTGCGCTACAATCCGCGCCGATTTCGACTTGCCTGAGAGCCCATTCCAATGTCCGTCTGCCAGACTCCTATCATCGTCGCCCTGGATTACCCCACTCGTGACGCCGCACTGAAGCTGGCTGACCAGTTGGACCCGAAGCTGTGCCGGGTCAAGGTCGGCAAGGAACTGTTCACCAGCTGCGCCGCAGAAATCGTCGGCACCCTGCGTGACAAAGGTTTCGAGGTGTTTCTCGACCTGAAATTCCACGATATCCCGAACACTACCGCCATGGCGGTCAAGGCTGCCGCCGAGATGGGCGTGTGGATGGTCAACGTGCATTGCTCCGGTGGCCTGCGCATGATGAGTGCTTGCCGTGAAGTGCTGGAACAGCGTAACGGGCCTAAGCCGTTGCTGATCGGTGTGACTGTGCTGACCAGCATGGAGCGTGAGGACCTGGCCGGTATTGGCTTGGACATTGAGCCTCAGGAGCAGGTATTGCGCCTGGCAGCGCTGGCGCAGAAGGCTGGCCTTGATGGCCTGGTGTGTTCGGCGCTGGAGGCACAGGCGTTGAAAACTGCGCACCCGTCGCTGCAACTGGTGACCCCGGGGATTCGTCCGGCGGGCAGTGCCCAGGATGACCAGCGGCGCATTTTGACGCCGCGGCAGGCGTTGGATGCGGGCTCCGATTACTTGGTGATCGGCCGGCCGATCAGCCAGGCAGCTGATCCGGCCAAGGCGTTGGCGGCGGTTGTTGCCGAAATCGCCTGACCGAGACGTCTTGTTGGAGGCGGCCTGACCGATGGCCGCTGTCTGACTGAAGCCCCGCGATCCAAATGTGGGAGGGCTTGCCAGCGATGGCGGCCCGACAGCCGACCACAATCTAACTGTCACCCCACGATCCAACTGTAGGAGCTGGCTTGCCTGCGAAAGCGGCCCGACAGCCGACCACAATCCAACTGTCACCCACGATCCAATTGTAGGAGCTGGCTTGCCAGCGAAGGCGGCCTGACAGCCGACCTGGATGTTGGATCTGACTGGGTACATATCCGTTATTTAGGTAACGGCCGCCCATGGTTCCGCTCTTACAGCGGCTCACTTTTGGAAAGGCCCAAAAGTAAGCAAAAGGCCTTCGCCCCAACACTCGGCACCTCGCCTAGGCTCGGTGTGCCCGTAATCCGCCAGGTATTTGGGGGGCCGCCGCCACGCGCCATCCATGGCGCGGGGCGGCTAAACCGGCATCCCTGCCGGTTTACCCCCCAAATTCCTGTCGAATTCCGGCCAGCGTGTTTGATGGGGCGCCTGAGATCAAAAGCAGGATCAAGAGCAAGATCACAGGCAACATCAAGATCAACAGCGGCTCGCTTCGCATCGTGGTTACGTTGGGGCAGCTTTTTCAGTTGACCTTGAGTACGAGCTTTCCAAAGTTTTCGCCGTTGAATAGCTTCATCAGCGTCTCGGGGAAGGTTTCCAGCCCTTCTACGATGTCTTCTTTGCTCTTGAGTTTGCCCTGGGCCATCCAGCCGGCCATTTCTTGGCCGGCGGCGGCGAAGTGGGCGGCGTGATCCATGACGACAAAGCCTTCCATGCGTGCGCGGTTGACCAGCAGTGACAGGTAGTTGGCCGGGCCTTTCACGGCTTCCTTGTTGTTGTATTGGCTGATGGCACCGCAAATCACCACGCGGGCTTTTAATGCCAGGCGGCTGAGCACTGCGTCGAGAATGTCGCCGCCAACGTTATCGAAATACACGTCTACGCCTTTGGGGCACTCGCGCTTGAGTGCGGCGGATACGTCTTCGCTTTTGTAGTCGATAGCCGCATCGAAGCCGAGTTCGTCCACCAGGAACTTGCATTTGTCTGCGCCGCCGGCAATGCCCACCACGCGGCAGCCTTTGATTTTGGCGATTTGCCCGGCAATGCTGCCCACGGCACCGGCCGCACCGGAGATCACCACGGTTTCGCCGGCCTTGGGCGCACCGGTGTCCAGCAGGGCGAAGTAAGCCGTCATGCCGGTCATGCCCAGGGCCGACAGGTAACGGGGCAGCGGGGCCAGTGTCGGGTCAACCTTGTAGAAGCCCCGTGGCTCGCCCAGGAAGTAATCCTGTACGCCCAAGGCGCCGTTGACGTAGTCGCCGACCGCAAACGTTGGGCTGTTCGAGGCAATCACTTTGCCCACGCCGAGGGCGCGCATCACTTCACCGATGCCGACCGGCGGGATGTAGGACTTGCCTTCATTCATCCAGCCACGCATGGCGGGGTCGAGGGACAGGTATTCATTGCGCACCAGCACCTGGCCGTCCTGGGGCGTGCCCACGGGCACTTCCTGGTAGGTGAAGGTTTCCCGGGTGGCCGCGCCGACCGGGCGCTTGGCGAGCAGGAATTGGCGATTGGTCTGGGCGGTCATGGCAGCGACTCTTCTGGAAATGAACCTGAAGTGATAGACCTTGAACGGGCTGGGGGCAAGGTTCACCGAGGGCGCGAATGCCGCTCGATAGGCACTGCTGATAGTCGGGCGGTGGCTCTTATCACTGCGATTCATGCAGCCTCAACTGGCCTTCTGATAGTGCTGACGCGCCCGGCACGGCGTTGGCTAGACTCGAGCCACGGTTATTTTTCCCACAGGACATCTTCCATGAGCATGACGTTTTCCGGCCAGGTTGCCCTGGTGACTGGCGCCGCCGCCGGTATTGGCCGCGCTACCGCGCTGGCGTTCGCCGCCGAAGGCTTGAAGGTAGTGGTTGCCGACCTGGATGCAGCGGGTGGTGAAGGTACTGTCGCCCTGATCCACCAGGCCGGTGGCGAAGCGCTGTTTGTGCGCTGCAACGTCACGCAGGAAGCCGAAGTCCAGCAATTGATGGCCCAGACCCTCGCCGCCTATGGCCGCCTGGACTACGCCTTCAATAATGCCGGCATCGAGATTGAGAAAGGCAAGCTGGCTGACGGCAGCCTGGATGAGTTCGACGCGATCATGGGGGTCAACGTCAAGGGCGTGTGGTTGTGCATGAAGCACCAATTGCCGCTGCTGCTGGCCCAGGGCGGCGGGGCGATCGTCAACACTGCATCGGTTGCGGGGCTGGGCGCGGCGCCTAAGATGAGCATTTATGCTGCGTCCAAACATGCCGTGATCGGCCTGACCAAATCGGCGGCCATCGAGTATGCGAAGAAGAAAATCCGCGTCAATGCGGTGTGCCCGGCCGTGATCGATACCGATATGTTCCGGCGTGCCTACGAAGCCGACCCACGCAAGGCCGAATTTGCCGCCGCCATGCACCCGGTGGGGCGCATTGGCAAGGTCGAGGAAATCGCCAGCGCGGTGTTGTACCTGTGCAGCGACGGTGCGGCCTTTACCACCGGCCAAGCCTTGGCGGTAGACGGTGGCGCGACGGCTATCTAGGACCTCGGGTCGCCCTCCATTCGAAAACGGTCTGGGGGGCGTGAGGTATTTCCATAGCTGGCACCGTGCCTTGTCAGATTGTGTATCAGCAGGTAAATAACTCAATAAAATCAATACTTTAATAAAACTTGGCGAGCGGCTGCGGTGGGCTTCTGTGCTTAACTGTCCTGGGTTGAATAACAGACAGTGAAGTGAGTGGCGCATGGATTTAGGGATCGATCGACAAGCCCTTGTACCGGTGGTGCAGCAAATCATCAGCGCGGTGGCGCAATGGATTCGCACGAGTGGGGCGAGCCCTGGCACACGCTTGCCGTCCGTTCGCCAGGTGGCCCTTGATAACCTGCTCAGCCAGTCCAGCGTGATCGAGGCGTTTGAACGATTGGTCGCGCAGGGGTTGCTGGTTTCAAAACAGGGTTCGGGTTTCAGCGTTGCCCAACCGCCGATGTCGCACGAAGGCCAGTGGTACGAAGGGGCCGAGCAAGACTGGGGAGCCTTCACCGATAACCCGTTGGGTGAGCTGAAACTGGGCTGCGGCTGGTTGCCGGATACCTGGCGTGAAAGCGATGACATCAGTTACGCGGTCCGCGAAGTGACCCGTACCGACACCGCTGGCCTGTTCAACTACAGCACGCCCTTGGGGCTGCCCGCGTTGCGCGAGCAATTGCTCAAGCGCTTGGGCCAGGTCCACATCGCTGCCCATCTTGACCACATCCTCACCACGGCCGGCGCCAGCCATGCCCAGGACCTGCTGATCCGCACACTGCTCAAGGCCGGCGATTGCGTGGTGGTCGAAACGCCGGGGTACGGCAACCTTTATCGGCAATTGGCGTTCCACGGCGTGCAACTGCTGCAGGTGCCACGCACCCGAGGTGGCCCGGACATCCCGGCGCTGGAAGCGCTGTTGCAGCAGCATCGGCCCAAGTGCCTGTTCGTCAACAGCCTGTACCACAACCCCACCGGCTCCAGCCTGAGCCGCACGGTGGCCGAGCGTTTGCTGGAGCTGGCGCGCCGCGAAGATTTCCTGATCATCGAAGAGGATGTCTTCGGTGACCTGCAGCACGCCAGTTGCACACGGCTTTCGGCGTTGCCCCATGATGACCGGGTGATCTACGTTTCGAGCTTTTCCAAGACCCTGAGCAGCGCCTTGCGCGTGGGTTACCTGAGTGCCAGCGCGGCGATCATCGCGCAATTGGCCAGCCTCAAGACCTTGACCGGCTTCGGTACCTCGCGGTTTGCCGAGGCGGTGGTGGCCACGCTGCTGGCCAACGGCACCTACCGCAAGTGGGTGCAGCGTTTGCGCAAGCGCCTGAATGCGCAAATGGCTGCCACGTTGCAGGTGCTGGAAGACGAGGAGTGGGAGGTGTTCACTGCTCCGGCTGGCGGGATGTTTGTGTGGGCGCGGCCGGGGGCTGGGGATCGGTCGCGGTTGCAGGCTTGTGCACGGCGGCTCGGGGTTTTGTTATCGCCGGGGGCGCTGTTCAGTCCAACCCATGAGCCCAGCGACTGGCTGCGCATCAATGTGGCCTATGCGGCGGATCAACGCGCCTTGGCGTTGTTCCGGGCCATGGGCCCCGCGAGATCGACCTCGACCATTCTGAAAACGACGAGCGTGTAGCTTTTTGCCATTATTGTGGCGCCAACGACTTGTGCTCAGTGCCTTGTGGTTGCGAATCTCGCCTGTGTAAACCGGGCTCGATGGCAATTGCCATTGCAAGAGGATTCAAGTGCAATGATTTCGGCCGTGCAACGACAATTCGCCAACCTCGGTATGGCAAAAAAACTGGGCTTGGGCTTCACCCTGGTGCTGCTGTTGACGGCGGTGGTCGCGGCGATCGGCGTGTGGTCCCTGCAAACCGTTGGCCAGCGTTTCGAAGGCCTCAAGGCCATGTCCTCGCTCAACAGCGGCTTGCTCAAAGTGCGCCTGATCGAGCAGGACTACGCGCTGCATGCCGACCCCAAGGCCGTCGACGCGCTGCATGAAAGTGTCGACGCGTTGGCGGCCCTTGCCGCGAGCCTCAAGGCCCAGTCGGCGGCCAATGTGCCGGCCATGACCGACGTCGAGCAGGCCCTGGCCGCGTACCGCAAGGCGTTCGATGAGTTTGTCGAACTGACCCAGACCAAGGACCTGGCGTTGGAAATGGCCAGTTGGTCGGTGTCCAGCGTGGCCAATAACCTCGATGTGCTGCAAGCCGGGCTGGCAGACGACGGTGCCTATGGCCTCAAGGAAAGCCAGGGCAAGGAGGGCGCCGAATTCATCGAGCAGGCGGGGCAGGTCAGCCAGGTGTCGCGCCTGATGCTGCAAGCCATGAACGAGGCGCGGGTGCGCCTGGACCAGAGCCGCAAGGTGAGCGAGGAAGAAACCGAACAGGGCAAGATCGAGCAGGCCGACCAGGCTTTGGCCCAGGTCGAGCAACTGAAGACCTCGGTCAAGGACCCCGGCTACCAGACCGTGCTCAACGAAGTGTCCGGGCATATTGCCGCCTTCAGTGAAAAACTCGGTGAGTACACCGGCCTGCTGGCCCAGGAGAAGGTGGTCTACAAACAGCTGCATGACCGGGCGGGCGAGGTGGTCAGCCGGGTCAACCAGGCGTATGACGCTGAAGACCAGTCCATGCAGGCGCAGTTGAAGAAAAGCGCGATGCTGATCATCGGCTCGTCGGCCCTGGCCTTGCTGGTGGGGTTGATTGCGGCGTGGGTGATTACCCGGTTGATCGTCGCCCCGCTGCGCAGTGTGATCGCGGTAGCCCAACAGATTGCTGCCGGCGACTTGAGCGGGCGCATGGAGGTCAGCCGTCGCGATGAAATCGGCCAACTGATGCAGGCCATGCAGCAGATGGGCAACGGCCTGAGCCAGATGGTCAGCGGCCTGCAAGCCGGTATCGAGCAACTGGCGAGCTCGGCGCATTCGCTGTCCAGCGTCACCGAGCAGACCAACGTCGAGGTCAGCAGCCAGAAAGAAGAAACCGAGCAGGTCGCCACGGCGATGAACCAGATGACCGCCACGGTACACGACGTGGCGCGCAACGCTGAAGAGGCCGCGCAAGCTGCACAGACGGCAGACGACAAAGTCGACAGCGGCCAACAGGTGGTGCGCCAGAGTCTGCAACGCATTGAATTGCTCGCCACCTCCAGCACCAGTGCCAGCGCCAGCATCGAGAGCCTGAGCGCCGAGATCCAGAATATCGGCACGGTGTTGAGTGTGATCAAGAGCGTGGCCGAACAGACCAACCTGCTGGCCCTTAACGCCGCCATCGAAGCCGCCCGTGCCGGCGAGCAAGGGCGTGGCTTTGCGGTGGTGGCGGATGAAGTACGGGCCCTGGCCAAGCGTACCCAGCAATCCACCGAAGAAATCGAGCGCCTGGTCAGTACGTTGCGCAGTGCGGCCCAGTCGTCGGTGCAGCAGATCCAGCAAAGCGGGGAGCTGGTGAAGCTGGCGGTGAGCGACGCCCTGGAAACCGAGAGTGCCCTGGGCAGTATCGCCGTGGCGGTGTCGTTGATCCAGCAGATGAACCAGCAGATCGCTGCGGCGGCCGAGGAGCAAAGCTCAGTGGCCGAAGAGATCAACCGCAGTGTCACCAGTATCCGCGCCAGTGCCGATCAGTCGGCGCTGAGCATGCAGGGCAACGCCGCGTCGAGCATCCAGCTGGCGCAGTTGGGGGCGGAGCTCAAAGGGATGGTGGGGCACTTCCGCCTGTGATCGCCGCGTTGGCGCAGCGATCACAGGGGAGGGGGTCAGGCGTTGTTGGCGAGGAAGGTCAGCAGCGCTTCGTTGACGAAGTCCGGGTTTTCCCGGGCGCTGATATGGCCCGCCTCTGGAATCAGGATCAGGCTGCAGCCAATCAGGCCGGCCATTTCTTCGGACTCGGCGGGTGGGCGTGGTTTGTCTTGCTCGCCACACATTATCAGGGTGGTGTCGGCGTCCAGGCGTGGCAACTGCTCCAGCACAGCCTCGCGACTGAAGATCAAGCGGCCCAGGGGCACGATGCTCTGCAGCAGTCGCTCTTTGGAGTAGCCCTGCAATTGCCTGCGCAAATCCTGGTACAGCGCTGATTCGCGGTCGATACCCGGGCGGAAAAAGATCGGCGCGACCACGTCCAGCAAGGGCTCAGGGATAGCACCGGCGTCTTCGATCATCTTGAACAGCGAGAAATAGTACTGGCGCGTGGCGTCGGGCTCGGCGCCCAGGTACGTGTCCATCAGCACCAGGCTGTTGATGCGTTGCGGCGCCAGCAACGCCAGGCGTGCGCCCCACATGCCTCCGACGGAGAGCCCCACGAGGTTGATCTGGGGGATATCCAGTTGGTCCAGCAAGGCCAGGGCCTGGCGCGCGAGGTCGTCAAGAGAGTGGGTGTGCGCCGGCAATGGGCCGGATTCGCCATGGCCCCACAACTCGGGCACGATCACGCGGTATTGTTGCGACAGTGCTTCGATCTGCGGCGCCCACATGTCGGCGCCCCACAGGTAGCTTGAGCCCAGCAGGACGACGGGGCCCGAGCCCTGGTCGACGTAGTGCAGTGGTTGTCCATCAATGACGGCGACAGGCATAGCAGGCCTCTGACTTCGTGGAGTACGGGGCACTTTTGTACGCTAGTCGGGGGCGGGGGGATAGATGCAAAGTGATGGCATGTGGCGAACTGGGTTTGCCACAGGGGACAGGCCACAGCTAGCTAACGGTAACCCCGAGATTCAAAACTGTAGGAGCTGGCTTGCCTGCGAAGGCGGCCTGACAGCCGACCACAATCTAACTGTCACCCCGCGATCCAAATGTGGGAGCTGGCTTGCCTGCGAAGGCGGCCTGACAGCCGACCTGGATGTTGGATCTGATCGGGTACATATCCGTTATTTGGGTAACGGCTGTTATGGGTTCCGCCCTTACGGCGGGTCACTTTGGAAAAGCCCCAAAGTAACCAAAGGGCTCTTGCCCCAACACTCGGTACCTCGCCTAGGCTCGGTATGCCCGTAATCCGACAGGTATTTGGGGGGCCGCCGCCACGCGCCATCCATGGCGCGGGGCGGCTAAACCGGCATCCCTGCCGGTTTACCCCCCAAATCCCTGTCGAATTCCGGCCAGCGTGTTTGACGGGGCGCCTAGGATCAAAAGCGAGATCAAGATCAAGATCAAGATCACGATCAACAGCTACTCGCTTCGCATCGTGGTTTGGGGGTGGTGGCTACAGCTTTGTTAGGTACCTATGCACTGTGAGGGCAACATTAGTCGTAAATAACTTTCTTCTTCCACTCGGCGTCGGCGTCGACCACCTTGAGGCCTTCGGTCAGTTCGTTGACTTCGTCTTCGGCCGGTTTGCTGTTGGTCAGCACGGTGGAGTTGGCGCGGGCCAGTTGGGATTCCAGTTGTTGCAGTTGTGCGCTGTAGATCACCGGCTCCGGCTGCTTACGCAGGTACTGCACGCCACGTTCGAAGGCCAGGCGTGCCTGGCCCGGTTGGCCTTGTTGCAGGGCGTGTTGGCCGAGGTTGTTGAAGAATTCGATGTGCAGCAACACCAGGATATGGCGGATCTCCCTGATCCAGTGCTTGGCTTCGTTGGCCGGCAGGAAACCGTCCTGGGCCGCGCGGGTGACTTGGCCATGCAGGGCTTCGAGCAGGAAGCGCACGTCCTTGGCCTTGGCTTCGGTCTGGATCGGCGCGGGTGGGTTGTTCACCGGGATGGATTCACCCTGGGCCACCAGCGTATTCAACTCGGCAATGCGGGCCTTGATCGGTGCGCTACCTTTGTTGAGGTTCAACAGGCGCTGGTTGACGTTGAGTTCCAGGCGAGTCAGTAACAGCTTGAGCGCCGGGGTCATCAACTGGCCGGGGAAGGTCTCGGTGATTTCACCGCAGCGGCGCAGGCGATCGTTGAGTTCGATCTCGGTGCGCTTCTTTTCCAGCTTGTTGTTTTCCACCACGTGGTTCATGTAGCCAATGGCGATCAGTATTGCGATCCCGGCTATTACCAGCAGGGTGATCATGAGTGGTGTCACCGGTGTGACCTCTTTATAGGGTTTACAGTGGAGTGTAGTGACTGGGCCATCCGGCGGATAGGACTGATCGACCAGTTGCCCGGGTACTTTGCTTCTATATAGAAAGGCGTTCCCTGCATGGATGCACATTGCCATCATTTGCCGGAACGAACTATAGCGTCTTGTCGGGCGCCAGAATATAGGCGTCAAGGGCCGGACGGGCAGAATGCCCGCCAGGGCCCGGAAAGCAGGGCGAAGTCATTGATTTAAATAAATTTATCCTTGGGGGTTGACGACCTTTCAATCCATCCATAGAATGCGCGCCACTTACAGCGTAAAGCACACAGCGAAACGCGGTAGGGAGTGAATGTTGTACGTGTGTCCCCTTCGTCTAGTGGCCTAGGACACCGCCCTTTCACGGCGGTAACAGGGGTTCGAGTCCCCTAGGGGACGCCAATATGCGGGAATAGCTCAGTTGGTAGAGCACGACCTTGCCAAGGTCGGGGTCGCGAGTTCGAGTCTCGTTTCCCGCTCCAAATTATGATCTACAGACTTCCACTGACGTCTGTAAGTCATTGAAAGAAGGGGCTTAGGCCCCTTTTTTTCATTCCGGTGGCGTCTACTGAAATCCAGCCACAGCCAGCGTTTTTAAGGCCAGAATTGAGGCCAAAGAATGCGGGTGGTTTCAGCGCCGGATTGTTGCTGGGCCAGGAGTGGAATCGTGACGAGCATTGAGCCTAAGTCTCAATTTAGGAGCTCGACATGGCACTCTCTGATCTGATTGTCCGGCAGGCTAAGGCCACCGGCAAACTCTACAACCTCCCTGATCTCGATGGCCTCGGCCTGGTGGTTTCACCAGTCGGGGGCAAGTCGTGGCACTTGCGCTACTACTGGCTAGGCAAGCAGAAGCGCATCTCTTTGGGTAACTACCCCGAAATCGGCCTTCGCGAGGCGCGCAACCTTCGCGACGAAGCCCGAGCCCTCTTGGCCAGGGGTATCAATCCCCATACCGACCGTAAGCAGAAGCGACACGCGATCAAGCTGGCTTCGGACTACACGTTCAAGGCGGTCTTTGACGCTTGGGTTGAACATCGCGCGAAGGAGTTGAAGGAAGGCCGGAACAGCGCGATGTCGCAGATCAAGCGGATCTTCGTAAAGGACGTATTGCCCAGTCTTGGAAAAATGTCGGTCTACGACATTCGTCGGCCCCAGCTCCTGGGCGTCCTGTCGAGGATAGAGGCGCGCAAGGCGTACACCACCGCCGAGAAGGTCCGCACCTGGCTGGGGCAGCTATTCCGTTATGCTCTGGTCATCGTCGAGGGGATGGAGGCCAATCCGGCCACTGACCTGGACGTGGTGGCTGAGCCCAAGCCCCCGGTGAACCACAATCCCTACCTGCACCTCCCTGAACTTCCCTCGTTCCTCCAGAAGCTCCGGCTGTACAACCCCCGCGGTTGGCAAACCCAGCTCGGTATCCGGCTGCTGTTCCTGACCGGTGTTCGCACCGGGGAGCTGAGGCTGGCAACTCCTGACCAGTTTGACCTGGATCGCGGTCTGTGGATCATCCCGCCCCAGATCGTAAAGCAGCTTCAGGGCGAGATGCGCAAAGCCGGCAAGCGACCACAGGACGTGCCACCTTACATCGTCCCGTTGTCCGTCCAGGCCATTGAGATCGTGCGTTACCTCTTGGAAATGATGCGGCCTGCCCAACAGCACCTCCTGACACATCGCAGTGAACTCAAGAAGCGTATCAGCGAGAACACGCTCAACGCCGCCTTGAAGCGAATGGGCTACGACGATCAACTCACCGGTCACGGCATCCGTGGAACTATTTCGACGGCGCTCAATGAGATCGGCTACCCCAAGATCTGGGTGGATGCGCAGCTTTCGCACTCAGATCCGAACAAGGTGAGTTCGGCCTACAACCACGCGAAGTACGTGGAGCCGCGTCGGCGGATGATGCAGGACTGGGCTGATCGCCTTGACTTGCTTGAACAGGGCCAAGTGGATGCAGCCAGCGCACACCTTACGATCCATATTGAGGGAGTGCCGGCCATCGCCGACGAGGTCAAGAGCGACCCCATCGTTGCTAGTTCCCATGCAGCTTCGGTATCGTCCGGGGTATACGTTCCCATCGTTGTAACTCCGAACGATGGCGCAATCACGTTCCAGCGGCTGTCACAGGTGCCGCCGCCCCCGGTGCATGTGCCGGAACCGGAAGTGTCCGCTATCCAGCGCGAGCGCGAGGAAATGCTGGCTATATACGAATCGCCGAGTAGTCTGCCGGTTCCGTTGTTTGGCAAGTTGGCCGGGAAATCAAAGGATCAGATCAACCGCGAATTGAAAGCGGGCAAATTGCTGTCCGTCAGCCTAGGCAACCGCGGGCAGCGTGTGCCTGACTGGCAATTAGTGCCGCTCAAGCTCAAGCTCGCGCAGGTGATGCTGAGCCGGGTGACTCAAGCTGATGCGTGGGATTTGTATCACCTGCTAACCAAGCCCCAGCCGGGGCTGGATGATCGGGTAGCCATTGATATTGTCACGCCGACGAACCTCGACAAGGTCATGCAGGCATTGCTGGATGTGCCTCGGCAGCCCACCCAGACTGGTGCCGAGTCGCGTGAGTTTTCCGAGCCCATTCGCGAAAGCGTCAGACGTCTGGTGGGTAGTGCAGCTGCGCTTGAGGCTGTAAGCCTGTGCTGATCGAAGGGCGACGACACCCCGTTGCCCTCTGCTAAAGGGCGTCATCTGGGGCTGCCTTACTTAGATGCCGAGTTGCTATGTCGTTCACATCAGGGCCACCTTAGCCTTGAAGAGTCTGCAATCTTCCCCAAAACTATCGGTCGGCGGCAGCGCTTCTAGACTTCGCCGCCTTTCGGGAGACCACCATCATGGAAAATCACAGCGGCTTCGTAAGCGATGCCATTCTTCTGTCCATCGGTCGTGCCATTCTGCGCAAGCAGGATCGCGAAGGCCGTGATATCAACGATGCGGAGATGCAGAAGCGAAGCGTTCAGCGGGGCCGCCCCCAAGGCACAACCACCTATGAAGCCAAGCCCGCCATGGCTTTCGGCCTGGCGGTGCGGGCTGCCCGTCTGGAACAAGGATCGCGCAAGAGCAACTTGCCTCTGTGGCGGGCATAGAGCGCTCGCATATGGGGAAAATCGAGCGCGGGGAACATATCCCGACGCTTGCTTTGATAATGAAAATCTCAGTCGGCCTTGGACTCACTGCAGCGAAATTGATGGACGCACCCGAGCGCAATCTTCGCGCGTCTGTCGACGATTGATGCTGCAATCCAGAACGCAGGCGACCTATAAGTCGCGCAGACGATCGATAAGGCGCTCCAGAGCGGCGGATGAACGTTTGTTCGCTTGGCGCAGCAAATAGGTTGTGATCACCGCTGAATCCAGTGCCAAGGGGCGGAGCACCACATCCGGGCGCTGGCTTGTCGTGGTCTTGCTCGATGTTGTGAAACCGACGCCGTAGCCTGCCCCGACCAGAGTGAGCATCATGTCCAATGACGATACTTCCTCGACGACATTGAGTTTGTGCTCCATTGCCTGTAGGAGCCGGGCGAGTTCTCGGCCGTAACCCTCGCACGCCTGGGGATCGCACAAGACGAGCGGGTGGTCACGGAGTTCGTGCAGAGGAACCCTCCGGTGAGCCAGCAACTCGTGCCTAGCGGGTACGGCAACAACCAGAGCATCCTGCCAGATCGGTTCGGTGATGATGTCATTGCCGACGTCGGCTGTGTGAGCGAATCCGAGTGTGAAGTCGCCTGTGCGCAGGCCGCGGATCTGTTCGGCCAATGGCACCTCCGCTAGGCGGATCTCAATCTCCGGCTCCTCCGCTCTGCAACGGGCGAGGAATGCCGACAGCCGAGGGTCCATCGCGCCATCGGATACTGCGATTCGAATACTGCCTCTCAGTCCCGACGCCACGGCTCTGGCGTTATCCCTGGCTTGTTCCAGGACGGTGAACAGTCGGCGCGTGTCTTGTAAAAACGCAGCGCCTGCTGGCGTAAGACGGGTCCCCCTGCGATCTCGATCAAAAAGCACGACACCCAGCTCATCCTCCAGCTCTTTGATCGCACGGGATAGCGGGGATTGCTCTATGTGCAGGCGTTCAGCAGCTCGCGTGAAATGCAGTTCCTCGGCCAACACGACAAAGCTCCGGAGATGTCGTAGTTCCATATCTAACCTCTCTCCGGGATCCCCCCCCGTCACGCTGATTCGTACCAGGAAGCGGATGTGTCGCCCTTACAGTCCGGCCACGCCCTGAAGCGTTGTGCGGCGCCCGCAATTCCCAACTCTGTGCACAGGTACCGTGCTCTTGCATGACAGCACCGAGGTGATGTCGTCCTATCTCGAAGCGCTTTCACGTCATGAACTGGCGTGGTGTAACGCGGGCTGGGGTTCTACCCCAGCTCCACGGACGGTTTGAAAAGGGTGAAAACTTCAAATCTTGCCGGGCGACTCAACGACACATTCTTGGGTTATGGAGCCGCTCGATGTAGTCAAATAAATCCGCCCGCGCTTCATCACGGGTTCTATACGATTGCTGGGCAACACGCTCGCGCTTGAGCTGGTCGAAGAAACCTTCAGAGGCTGCGTTGCCACAATGCCCGACGGCGCTCATGCTGCAGATCAGTGTGTTGCGGGTTAAAAAACGCTGGTAGTCCGCAATGGTGAATTGACTGCCGCGATCGGAATGCAGAATCACTGACCAGTCTCCCTGACGCTGCCAGGTCGCCATTTCCACCACCCGGATCACCATCTGCCGATCCTGGCGATGATGCATCGACCAGCCAATCACCAGCTTGCTGTACAGATTGAGCACCACACACAGGGACAGCTTGTCCTCCAGGGTGGCGATTTCCGTGATATCAGTGACCCATTTGCGTTCCCGCTCCAAGGCGCAGAAGCTGCGCTCCAGCAAATTTTTCACCTCTGCCGGACGGCCAGTGGTTGTTCGGCCAAGGCCGCGCTTCTTGCGGCGTGGCCAGCCTTGAATTTGCTGCGCCGCCATCAGGCGAGCAGCGCGGTTCAGGCTGACGGTTTCTCCCTCGTCGAGCAGATCCTCATGCATACGCGGTGCACCGATTACGCCACGGCTGTCCTCATGAATCTCACGCGCCTCACCAGGCGTGCACTCTCTTGAGCGCGTGGGCTTGGCTCGCGATCCTGCCAGCCGTAATAGCCGCTGGCGGATACCTTCAGGCAACGACACATCAGTCGGACTGGGTACTCGTTGCGGCAGCGCTGGACCACCGTGTACCGCTCGATGACTCCCTGGCAAAGCACGCGGCCGCGTCTCTTAAAAATCTCGTTCCTTGGTCACGCGGGCTAGCTCACGCTTGAGGCGCGTCAGTTCCTCATCTTGTGGGCTACCTGTTCCGGGAAAGGCTTTTTCTGTACCTGGCTGTGCTCCGCGAACCCAGCGATTCAATAGGCTCGGAGCTACCCGATTTCTTGAGCGATTTGGTGGCAACTGGCCTCTGAACGACGGGCCAACTCGACAGCCTCCCGCTTGAACTTGGGACTGTATTTTTTACGCTTGGACATAAACAGTCCTTCAGCTCGATGTGAGCTTACTCGAAAGTGTCCGTGTTAACGGGGTAGAACCCTACCAATTCATTTCCGTCGGAAATCCATCCTTTGGAAGTCTGCATCGGTGATGTCTCGAATAACCCGACAAGGATTTCCGACAGCAACGACATTGGCTGGAATGTCGTTGGTAACGACGCCACCAGCTCCAATAATCGAGTTATCTCCAATCGTCACGCCAGGCAAAATCACTGCCGAAGCACCTATCCACACATTGTTTCCAATGGTGATGGGTAGCGCATATTCAAGGCCTTGGTTACGTCGTTCCGCGTCAAGTGGGTGTCCTGCGGTATGGATTCCTACGCCAGGCGCGATGAATACGTTATGCCCAATAGAGACCTTAGCGCCATCCAATATGATCAACCCATGATTTGCATAGAAATCGTCACCGATTTCTATGTTAGACCCATAGTCGCAGTAGAACGGCGGCTCAATGACAGGATTTTTCCCACACTTTAGAAAGATAAAATTAATTAACTCCAATCTCTTGGAGTCATCGCCTGGCATTGTCGCGTTGAAATGCGCGCATTGCGTCTTCGCTTGCCTCCGAAGAGAAAGCAGTGATTGATCGTAGTTGGCATCGTACAAAAATCCATCAATAACGCCGGTCAACCTATTCATAGTTATATAAATTCCAATGTCCTCAGATGGTCGCACCAAATACGGCACAAAATCGTACTAATGTACGATTTCAGATCCTACAGGTAGCTTGACCTCTCGTCAACCAACTCGTACACTTGTACGAATCTTTGTTCTGTTGCCCTTTCAGGCAGGGCGCCAGAGCCTCTATAAAAAAACACTAGGATCAGGCGTGACGAGCGAAAAACGAAAGACGTGGCAGCAAGATCCGAACCGCAGGGAGCGCATCCTGAGGGCGACCCTGGACTGTATCGAGTTGCACGGTGCGGTGGGCACCACTTACCGAAAACTATCCGAGATGTCAGGAATCCCGCTCGGCTCTCTCACGCACTACTTTCCAAATATTCAAGGGCTAATGCATGAGGCGTTTCATTCCCTGGCCCAGAGCGTTTCAGCGCGGTTTTCTACGTCGATTCGGAAGGCAAAAACCAGAGAGGATGCATGCGATGCAGTTGTTGATTTAATCTTTGGGCGCTCAACATCTGGGAAAAGAACGAGTCAATTAAGTTACGAGCTTTACAGTTTTTCTTGTCGAAACCCTTTAATGAGACAGGTAATGAAAGGCTGGATGCTCGAAAGCAGGGAATCGCTCCAATGTCATTTCTCCCCGCTTGCGTCGATTGCCTTAGATGCTCTAATCGAAGGGGCCATACTGCATCGATCAGTAATTCCGATTTCTCGCGAAGATGTTCGAAAAATAGTTGCGCGCTTATCGGATCTATAGATTTTTAAGAGCGAATTGAGTTATATGAAGAAAGTACTCTCTGGCCCACATATACACGCCTACCCAGGAAGGGTCGCTATCGTTACTTCCTCATTTCGCGGGGAGGTAAATATGATGGCATCAGGTTGGCATACCTATATCGGCTCATCCCCAGAAACTTATGGAATTTCCATTAGAAAAGAAACAAAGTCATGGGAGTTAATAGAGCGTAGCGGCATGTTTGGAATAAATTTTCTCCCCGCAGGAAATTCTTCCATCATACACGGTGCAGGCACACTGACTGGGTTCAATAAGGATAAGTTTATTGAGCTCTGCACCTCCTATCAACTCGGAACGCTATCATCTGTTCCAATCCTTGAGGACGCCTATCTTTCTTACGAATGTGCAGTGCGTGATATTCGCCCCTATGGTGATCATCATTTTGTAGTAGGGGAGATTTTGCAAACGCATAAAGATGAGACCTTGTTTCTGGAAGATGGTTCTGTTGATTTGAATAAACTTGAAATACCGCTTTACATTGGCCGTTCGAGCTACAGGATACTCAATGGAAAGTCACCATTGGTCAATCACTGGAAAGGGGAGAAGAAATGAAAAAAATCTCAGATTTTTATTGGGTTGACGAGCCGACTAAGTGGGAAATAAAGGGCTGCCATTTCACTGCCTGAAGTTGTCAGCGGATTTGCTTTTAGTGAGTCCTCGGTATAGCGGCAGTGGCATAACGTATTTAGAACTTTTCAGTCGCGCTAATGATGAAAATAAGCAGAAAAGGAATATTTCAGTGGGGCTACGTCTTTTGCGGTATTTTCTTGCCATTGGCAAGAAATTTTTCCCTTTAAAGACGTCGGCGCGATTTAGTATTTAATCATGGCCTTTGTCAAGCACGACTAAAGAAGTTTTAAGACAACCGTGCGCAACACGCCTAGGTATTCTCCGACCAAGTAAGCACAGGCCGTCTGACCTATACTGAAAGAACGTCTCGCTCAACCAACCTCCACAAGCCTTGCCCAGACTCAGATGAGCTTTTCCGATTTCGAGTACGCCGGTAAGCGCAAGCAGACCCACCGTGAGCGTTTCCTAGTCGAGATGGAGCAGGTCGTGCCGTGGAGTTGGTTGGACGTGTTGATCGGGCCACACTATCCGAAGGCCGGTGGGGTATAAGCCTTGCCCCTTGGAAACGATGCAGCGCATTCACTTGTTGCAGTACTGGTTTTCACTGAGCGATTCAGGGATGGAAGAAGTGTTGTACGAGCATCAACCCGATGCGCCAGTTTGCGCGACTGACGCTCAGCGCCCCGATTCCCGAACGCACAGCTATCATGAATTTCCGGCATCTTCTGGAGAAGCATGAGCTCGCGGCAGGAATCCTGGAAGCCGCTAGCAACTACCTGCAAGACGAAGGCCTGTTGCTACGCCAGGGTACGACTGTCGATGCCACGATCATCCATGCGCCCAGTTCGACCAAGAACATGGAAGGCAAGGGCGATCCAGAAATGCATCAGACGAAGAAGGGCGACCAGTACGATTCGGCATGAAGGCCCACATCGGTGCGGATGTTGAATCGGTCTGGTGTATCACGTTCATGATATCGCCGCGAACGTGGCCGACGTAACGGACGTTGCACCGCTACTGCATGCCGCAGAGAACGTTATCTGTGCTGATGCGGGCTACACCGGTGTTGAGAAAAGACCAGAGCATGAAGGGCTGCCCGTGATCTGGCAGATCGCAACGCGACGCAGCACTTACAAGCACTTGGACAAACGCGGCGCGCTTTAAAAAGCCAAGCGCAAGATAAAAAAGGCCAAGGCGGAGGTACGGGCGAAAATGGAGCACCCATTCCGGGTAATCAAGCACCAGTTCGGCTATGTAAAGACTCGTTTTCGCGGCCTGGCCAAGACACGGCGCAACTGACCACGCTGCTTGCGCTGTCGGATCTGAGGATGATGCGCCGGCAATAATGACCACTGCAGGGGAGGCGCGCCTCTAGCACGCAAGAGCTAGGGTAGAGCCCTGGTTTTGAGCCGATTGAGGGTTGATAAATTGATCTAGCGGCGTCGCTCCAGGCAGCTTGTTCGGAGCATCCCTAGATGATAGCTGGCGGTTATCGACTGCGGTCCACTTCTCATTATTCGCTTCCTATGAAGTGCAGTAT
This sequence comes from Pseudomonas sp. AC112, assembly GCF_979253545.1. NCBI lineage: Bacteria > Pseudomonadati > Pseudomonadota > Gammaproteobacteria > Pseudomonadales > Pseudomonadaceae > Pseudomonas > Pseudomonas sp. AC112. The sequence goes on along the minus strand of NZ_CEEDCM010000001.1, from coordinate 207,302 downwards.
TGTCGAATCGCCAGGTTTTATGGTGTTCCCGACGCGAGCGTCCAGAGCGGCGCGGGGAGGCCAGGTGTGCGAGTCAGCTGGCATTTGCCTCCTGTTAGAATGAGAACAAGAAAATGACTGTTTTAGCGAACACTGTTTTGTCCACAGCCACATCGGATCTGATCCGTCTGGTGGGTGTCACCAAGTCATACGGCAGCATTGATGTCCTCAAGCCCGTCGACCTGGACATCAAAGATGGCGAGTTCCTCACCATCCTCGGACCCTCCGGGTCGGGCAAGACCACCATCCTGCGCATGATTGGCGGGTTCACGACGCCGACCTCTGGTCAGATCCTGCTGCGCGGCACCGACATCGCCCGCGTGCCAATCTTCAAACGGCCGTTCAATACGGTGTTCCAGGACTACGCACTGTTCCCGCATATGACCGTTGCCAACAATGTGGGCTATGGCCTGCGTATCCGACGCATGCCGGCCGACCAGATCAAGGCCAAGGTCATGGCCGTGCTCGAAACCGTGAACCTAGCCGATAAGGCCGATCGCTACCCCGCGGCACTTTCCGGCGGCCAGCGGCAACGCGTGGCGCTGGCTAGGGCTATCGTCTGCGAGCCGCAGGTCGTTCTGCTCGACGAACCCCTTGCGGCGCTCGATGCAGAGTTACGCCGGGCGATGCAGGAGTTTCTCAAGGACCTGCAACGCAGGATCCGCACCACGTTCGTGTTCATCACCCATGACCAGGAAGAGGCGATCTCGATGTCCGATCGCATCGCCGTGATGGACCATGGCAACCTCGTCCAGGTGGGCACACCCAAAGACATCTACTACAAGCCAAAAAGCGAGTTCGTCGCCAAGTTCTTCGGGGAGAACAACCTGCTGCCCACCACCCGTAGCGTCCAGAACGGAGTAGCGATGATCGAAAGCCCGCTAGGCAAGCACCTGTCGCTTGGCGATCAAAGCAAGGATCATCTATTGGCAATCCGGCCCGAGAGTTTCGCCCTGCACGATGGGGGCGAGTGCGCGCCGGGGCAGCAGGCCACCACGGCCAAGCTCGAAAGTGTCACGTTCCTCGGGCCCACCACACAATTGTCGCTGGCTCTGGGGGGCGCGTCGGTGCACCGGATCAAAGTGCGTATCCCCACTGCCTGCTGGAGTAACGCTCTGAGCGTTGGCGCGGATGTCCCGCTCCGCTGGTCGGAGTCTGATATCAGCTTCGTGCCGAGGGCGTCGTGATGACCACTCTCACATTGAACATGGTACCCGCCCATTCGCACCGATTGCCGCTCGCCAAGCTGCTGGCGAAACTGGTTATCTATGGGGTGCCAACAGTGATGGTGCTGGTGCCGCTGGTGTCCTTCCTGGGCTACAGCTTTCTGGAGCAGAAGAATGGTGTCCTGACCGGCAGCCTGACCCTGGCCAACTATGCCGGCTTCTTCACTGGTAGCTACTTGAAGGTATTCTGGGGCACGCTGAAGCTGGCGTTCTTCGTCGCGCTGGTGGCGTTGGTCTTCGGCTATGCCATTTCCTACCTGATCTGGCGTCTGGAAGGTTCGGCTCGTTACCTACTGCTGTTGCTCAGCGCGCTGCCGCTGGTCATGAACTATGTGGTCAAGATCTACGCCATGCGCAGCATCCTCGGATACAACGGTTTCCTGAACTCGTTGTTGATGTCGCTGGGCGTCATTGACGTGCCCAGCCGCTTGTTCATTTTCAACCAGACGGCCGTGATGATCGCGATGGCGGTGATCTACCTGCCCTTCGGTATTCTGCCGATCTTCCTGGCGCTGGACCGCATTCCGCAATCCTTGATCGCTGCGGCGGCCGATCTGGGCGCCAAGCCCGGCTGGACGTTCCTCACGGTGGTCCTGCCGCTGAGCCTACCCGGGTCGGTTGCTGGTGCCCTGTTCGTGATGGTCATTGCCTTGGGTGACTACCTTACGCCACAGATGGTGGGGGGCAGCGAAGGCTTTACCTTCGGGCGGGTGATCTGGAGCCAGTTCGGCATGGCCTTCAACTGGCCGCTTGGCGCCGCGCTCGCGGTCGTTCTGCTGGTCGCCGTTATCGCGATCATCGGACTCGCATCCCTAATTTCCCGTGCTGGGAGAGTGAAATGACACCTATGGAACGCATTACCGTCTCCGTGCTGTGGGTCGTCGGCATTTTCGCGTTTGCCGTACTGTACGCACCGGCGGCCGTCGTGATCACGCTGTCGATCTTCAGCGTCAAAAATCAGCAGATCGATTGGTCTGACCCGAGTTTCAAATGGTATGGTCAGTTCGCTGAGAACGACCAACTGCTCGGTGCACTGGGCAACTCGCTGCTGGTGGGGGGCTGTGCGGTGGTGATCGCGACGGTCATTTCCTTGGTCCTGGCCTACTACATGAAGACCGGTGTCCGCCGAGGGCAAAAGTACATCGAGTTCGTCATCTTCCTGCCATTCGTGCTGCCGGCAATCATCACGGGCATTTCACTGCTGGTGGCCTTCCGCGAAGTGGGCATGGAACGCAGCCTGGTGACCGTCACCTTGGGGCACGTCGTGCTGATCCTGGCGGTAATCTACCGCATGATCATGATCCGACTCGACACGCTCGAAAGCTCGCAGATCGAAGGTTCCCTGGACCTGGGAGCTAATGGTTTTGAGACCTTCATCTATGTGGTCTTCCCGCAGCTGCGTTCGGCGCTGGTGACCAGTTCGCTGCTGGCTTTCGCCCTATCCTTCGATGAAACGCTGGTCACCTTCTTCCTGGTGGGGGGGGACAGTACGCTGCCCATGCGGCTGTGGGCCATGATGCGAACCGGCTTCACGCCCGAGGTGAACGCGCTTGTTTCTATCGTGCTGTGTGCGACGCTGATCTTCGCGGCGTTGGGCGCGATCTCCCTGCGCCAAAGCATCGAACGCAAACCCTGACCGATAGCGTCATGCCCATTTCATAAAAACATAGAGAGAAGGTAAAGCCTTTCATGAACGACATATTCGAAACGCGGCCTTTAGGGCTTACCAATCTTCGCGCCAGCCGGTTGGGGGTAGGTACCACCGCGATTGGTGGCCTCTACTCACCGACCAGCGTCGCCAGCGCCGAACAGACGATGGTAGCCGCCTGGGATATCGGGGTGCGCTTCTTCGACACTGCGCCGCAATACGGCAATGGCATGGCCGAGCACCGCCTAGGGGCGTTCCTCCAGAGTAAGCGGCGCCAGGACTACGTGGTCTGTACCAAAGTCGGCCGCCTGTTGCGGGTACCGGAAAGGCCAGTGGTCGATGGCTACTACAAGGGTACCCCCGACGAGCGCCCGGTGTTCGACTTCAGCTATGACGGAGTGATGAAGTCGGTGGAGGAAAGCCTGACCCGACTGGGCCTCGACCGGGTTGATGTCTTGCACATCCACGACCCAGACGCCAGCTATCAGCAGGCGATCGAAGGTGCCTACAAGGCCCTCGATCGGCTACGCGCCGATGGCACCATCGGTGCCGTCGGTGCGGGGATGAACCAGAGCGAGATGCTCGCCGAGTTCGCTCGCAACGGTAACTTTGACTGCTTTCTGCTGGCGGGCCGCTACACCTTGCTTGAGCAAGGGGCTCTCAACGAACTGCTGCCACTGTGTGTCCAGAATAACATCTCGATCATCATCGGCGGGGTCTATAACAGTGGCATCCTGGCCAATCCGACGGTGGGTGCGAAGTTCAACTACGAGGACGCGGACCGCGCGCTGATCGAGCGGGCGTTGCGATTGGAGCAGGTTTGCCGGGACCATGACGTGTCCTTGAAAGCTGCAGCGATCCAGTTCCCTCTCGCCCACCCGGCGGTCGCCAGCGTACTCACCGGACCGAGGAGCGCCGAGGAAATGGCCGAGAACGCCGAGCTGTTCCGTACGCCCATCCCCAGTGCCCTGTGGCAGGATCTCAAGGCCCAGGGCTTGATCCATGCCGATGCGCCCATTGCATGAAGAAGCCCATGTCGACCCCCATAATCGATACCCACCAGCACTTTTGGGATCTTTCTACTGGCGTATACCCTTGGATGGCCGGTGATGGCATGAGTGCGTTGCGCCGCAACTACGGCCCGGCCGACTTGCAGCCGTTGTTGCTCGAGAGTGGCGTCAGCTCCACGATCATAGTGCAGTGTCGACATGACTTGTCCGAGACTCGCGACCTGCTGGTGATTGCCGCAAACCATGAGTTCGTCAGAGGCGTCGTCGGCTGGGTCGACCTGGCCTCGGGCGACGTACCGGCACAGATTGCGACCCTGCGCGCATTACCTGGTGGCCATATGCTGATCGGTATACGCCATAACGTTCATGACGAGCCCGACCCTGAATGGCTGTGCCGCCCAGCGGTGCAGGCCGGCGTCGGCGACGTCATAGCTGCCGGCTTGACGTTCGATCTACTCGTACGTACCCGGGAGTTGCCCGCCGCCATCGCGCTGGTAAGACGTTACCCCAAGGGGCGCTTCGTCCTAGACCACATGGCCAAGCCACCCATTACGCATGGCTTCAGCCACGCCTGGGGTGATGCGTTCGAGCTGCTCGCCCAAAATGACAACGTCTGGTGCAAGGTCTCGGGCCTGGTCACCGAGGCGGATGCCAACAGCCTCGGTGCGCAGACCCTCGACATCTACACAGAACGTGCGCTCTCGGTCTTCGGGCCAAGGCGTCTGTTGTTCGGCTCCGACTGGCCCGTCTGCACCTTGGCCGCGACCTACGCCGAAGTCAAGGCGATCGGCGAACGACTCGTTGCCAAGTACCCACAGATCGCCAGAGGTTTCTTTGAACTGAACGCTATCGATGCCTATGACCTACCTCGACTTTCCCCAACCCAAGGATAACGCTATGAGTATTGACCTCAGCACCGGACAGTGGCTGAACCCGCCTACCGCTTGTCAGGTGGAAGGTGGCGGCCTAACCCTGACCACCGACGAGAAAACCGATTTCTGGCGCGAGACTTACTACGGTTTTGTCCGCGATACGGGGCACTTCCTGGGCTTTTCGACGGGCAGCGAGTTCACTGCGCAGATCCGTATCCAGGGGGAGTTCCGCACGCTGTACGACCAGGCGGGGCTGATGGTTCGGATCGACGAGACACGCTGGATGAAGACCGGCGTGGAGTTCACCGACGGTGAGTTGTTCCTGAGCACGGTCATCACCGACGGGCAGTCAGACTGGTCGGTTTCGCAGCCGTTCAAGGCGTTGGAAGACTTCTACCTGAGGGTCACCGTCGCCAAGGGCGCCATGCGGATCCAGGCGTCCCAGGACGGGGTGTTCTGGCCGCTGGTGCGCCTAGCCCCGTTCCCGGCGTCGGACAGCTACCAGGTGGGGCCGACCGCCTGTACGCCTGAGCGCAGTGGGTTGACCGTACGCTTTTCGCAGTTCTCCATCGGTCCGGCTACCACCAAGAATCTTCACGACCTGAGCTAGAGGACGATTCGAGATGTTGATAGGTATTGATCCGATCCTGAACGCGGACATCCTTTTTGTCTTGCGCGCCATGGGGCACGGAGATGAGATCGTCATCGCCGATGGCAGCTTTCCCGCGCAAACGGTCGCCAAGCAGTTGATCCGAATGGAGGCGGCCGACTTGGCGCGCATGCTCAAGGCCGTCCTCTCGGTCATGCCGATCGACGAGTCCGAGCCTGATCCAGTGATGGGGATGGAAGTGATTGATGAGCCAGATACCTTGGTCACGGCGCATACCGTGATTCAGGACGCGTTGGACGCCTTGCCCGTTAACCCACCACGGCTTCGCCGTCTTGAGCGTTTCGCGTTCTACGAGCGGGCCAAGGAAGCGTTCGCGGTGATCGCGACGGGGGAGACGCTGTTCTACGGTAACGTGATCCTTCGCAAGGGGACCGTCAACTTGGGCGGGAACTGATCGCCGCCTGGCGGTCTGCGACTGGCCGTCTGCCCTGCGATGTATGGCACGGGTTTTGCCCGTGTTCGCGGGGCTTACCCTAATGCCAGTCAGTTAAGCATTTAACTTATCCGTCCAGCACCAATAGAAACGAGCTCTGTTTTTATGAGCTCGCTTCATGCCCCTTCAAAACGACCTTCAAGAAGTCACCCAACTCAATCCAATCTCCTTCGAGCGCTTTGTACATTTGATCGATCCCACCTGGATCGAACAGGCGCTGGCGGCGACCGGTATCGTCTCTATTCGCCGCAGATGCCTGTCGGCGGAGCGTATCGTTTGGCTGGTGGTGGGATTGGCCCTGTTCAAGAACGAGCCGATCTGGCTCATCGTGCAACAGCTGGGACTGGCGCTGGGCGAAGCCAAGGTGCCCTTGTCCAGCGCTTCAGTCCAGGCCCGACAGCGTTTCTGAGAGGCGGTCGTTGGCCGAGCAGCCGCCATGCGCCAGTTTATGGGCTTGCGCAGCTTTGCCGTCGATGGTGTGTGGTGGGGGCGACCCCACTCTGGCGATGGAGCCTGAGCCCTGGGTTGTATCTGTTTGAGTGGAAATTCCAAGCGGATTTCGGCTGATTACAAAGCATCTTGAAAATCGCATTCTCGCGTGAATTTCAGCTCAGTGTCCTGAAGATTTCACACTGCCTATTTAGGAGTGGACTTGTCCCACGAAGCAGACATCTCGGTATCTGCTCGCAGGCTTCGCCCACTTCTACCGGATCACACCGAGGTGGCTTTGATCTCGTTCCACAGTTCGATACGGCGACCAAAATCCTCTGGCGCCTGCAGGAAGATTAGCTTGTCGGAGTAAGTCAGGCCGATCTTGGTATTTGCTTCTTCGTTCGTGGAGTTTCCGTAGCCGGTCTTCTCGCTGATGTAGGTTCCGACTTCCTTCTCAAGCATCGCATCGACCCAGGCATGCGCCAGGTCGAGGTCGCGTGCTTTGGCGCTGATGCACCAGCAATCGATCCAGCCGATGGCGCCTTCCTTGGGAATGGTAAGGGCGGCGTTGACGTTGCGCTTCTTGAGCATTGCGGCTTGAGGCTCGCCCATGGACATCATCAGGTCAATACCGCCTTGGGCGAAAATGCTTACCCCGTCGTCGAACCCGGAATAGTAACTTGCAATATTCGGCTTCTGGGCAAGCAGTTTAGTCTTGATCTGGTCGAATTGGGCGTCTGTCAGGTTGAAAGGGTCCTTGATCCCCAGGGTCAATGCCGCCGTCACGATGGAATTGTTAGCGTCGTCGACGATGATCATCCGCCCTTGGTACTTCTTGTCCCAAAGTACTTCCCAACTGTCTGGCGCGGTGGCGAAGGTGTCGGCGTTGTAGATCAACGGAATGGAGCCCCAGGCGAAGGGCGCGGCGTAGGTCTTGCCGTCGAACATGATCGCCGAAACACTTTGGAACGTCGGAGTCAGGTTCTTCGCGTTGGCGAGTTTAGCTAGGTCGAGCGGCTGGATCAGCTTTTCCTGTGTCAGACGTTTGTAGGATGAGGTCTCGATGGCGATCACGTCGAAGTCGGCGCCTTGCGACGCAGTCATCTTCGCGAAGATCTCGTCGACACTCGCCGCATAGGTGATGGTGACCGAAGCGCCTGTCTTGCGCTCGAAGGCTTTTACCCATTGATCATCCGCGTAGCCCTCCCAGGTCAGTACCCGTAAGGTTTTACCCGCCGCATTCGCCGAGCGCATGAACGCGGGGGTTACCAGCGCGCTTGCCGCGACGACGGTGCTCAAAGCTAGAAAATCACGTCTTTTCATGTTCGCCCTCTCTCGCTATTTATTGAAATTATTCTGTGGGCTCTGCCGCAGGCCGTCAGGCCTGCTCGTCCATTACCTAGCCGATTCATTCCAGGCATGGATTTCCTGACGTTGTACTCCAAGGCCGTCGATTCCCAGGGTAACCACGTCCCCCGGTTTGAGGAACTTCGGCGGCTTTTGTCCCAGGCCGACACCGGCTGGGGTGCCGGTCGCGATGAGGTCGCCCGGCTCCAGTGCGTAGAATTGCGAAACGTAGCTCACGATCTGCGGCACGCCGCGCACCAAGTTGTAGGTGTTTCCGTCTTGGTAGCGCGTGCCGTTTACCTCGAGCCAGATGCGGCGAGCTTCGATGTCTGGCACTTCGTCCGACGTTACCAGCCAGGGGCCCATCGGTGCGAAGCCAGGGAAGCTCTTGCCCTTGGTCCACTGGCCGTTGCGCTCCATCTGGTAGGAGCGTTCGGAAAGGTCGTTGACCACGCAGTAGCCGGCGACATGTGCCAGTGCGTCGGCCTCGTCGATGTACAACCCGGCGCTGCCGATGACGATGCCTAGCTCGACCTCCCAATCGCCCTTTTGCGCGTCACGGGGCAGGTGTACCGGGTCATGGGCACCAGTAGGGCGGCAGCCTTTCATGAAGATCGCCGGCTCCTTGGGCAGCTCGAGCCCAACTTCGGCGGCATGGTCGACGTAGTTCAGGCCGATGCAGATGATTTTGCCGACGTTTGCGACTGGCGGGCCCAACCGTGTAGCGGGGTCTTCGACGATCGGCAGACTGTCGATATCCAAGGTGCGCAGCCGGTTGAGTGTCGCCGGGTCGAGGGTGTGCGCTGCGATATCGGGAACATGCCCGGATAACGAGCGCAGGCGTCCTGCAGCATCTATTAGTGCTGGGCGTTCGTGCCCTGCAGTTCCATAACGTGCGAGTTTCATGTCATACCCCGTAATGACGTGTTCAGGTTGTTCTGCACCCGTCCGTTAGCTATTCGTTCTCCCGCAGGCACGTACGTTCGCGTCGGGTCGTTCTTCCGTGGCGCTGGTCCACGGTTGTGTACCGTAGGTTTGGGCTATCTCATGTGATGGCGCCGATCTGCCAAGGTACGAATTCGTTCTGGCCGTAGCCATGGCGTTCGCTTTTGCTGCGCTCGCCGGAGGCTACGCGCAGCATCAAGTCGAAGATATGGGCGCCACGTTCCTCGAGAGTGTCAGTGCCGTCGGCGATGCCGCCGCAGTTCACGTCCATGTCCTCTTCCTGGTGGTTGAACATGCGTGAGTTGGTCGCAATCTTGATCGAGGGTGATGGCGCGCAGCCGAAAGCCGAACCACGCCCAGTGGTGAATGCGATGAGGTTGGCACCGCCGGCGACCTGGCCTGTGGCTGAGATCGGGTCGTAGCCAGGGGTGTCCATGAACACCAGGCCGTGGGCGGTTACCGCTTCAGCGTATTCGTAGACATCAACCAGGTTGGTGGAGCCGCCTTTGGCCACGGCGCCCAGGGATTTCTCCAGAATGGTCGTCAGGCCGCCGGCCTTGTTGCCTGCCGAAGGGTTGTTGTTGAGTTCGGCGTTCATGCGCTGGCAGTAACTTTCCCACCAGCGTAGGCGGGCTAGCAACTTCTCGCCGACCGCGCTACTCACCGCGCGTCGCGTCAGCAGGTGCTCGGCACCATACACCTCCGGTGTCTCGGACAGGATAGCCGTGCCGCCGGCCGCCACCAGCCGGTCGACCGCGTTGCCCAGCGCTGGGTTGGCGGTGATGCCCGAATAGCCATCCGAGCCACCACATTGCAGCCCAACGACCAGGTGCTTGGCGCTGACCGCTTCGCGCCGTACCTGGTTGGCGGTCGGCAGCAGTGCCTTGATCTGCTCGATGCCGTTGGCGATGGATTTCGAAGTGCCGCCGGTGCCCTGAATGGTGAATACGCGCAGGTGCGGACCGGCTTGCAGGTGCTGTGCCTTGAGCAGGTCGTCGATTTGGTTGGTCTCGCAGCCCAAACCGATCATCAGTACGGAGTGGAAGTTGGCGTGAATCGCATATCCGCCCAGGGTCCGTTGCAGCATTGCCAAGGCCTCACCGCCCGGGTCAACGGCGCAGCCGATACCATGGGTGAGGGCCACGACGCCGTCGATGTTCGTGTAGGGCGCCAGGGCCTCGGGGTGGATGTCTCGACGGAAGTAGTCGGCAACCGCTCGAGCCACGGTTGCCGAGCAATTAACGGAGGTCAGCACGCCAATATAGTTGCGCGTGGCCACCCGACCGTCAGGGCGCACAATGCCCATGAACGATGCTTCCCGGTGCGGCGTGGGCTTGGCGTCGATGCCGAATTCATGATCGCGGGCGAAATGCGCCATGCCCAGGTTATGACTGTGGATGTGTTCCCCGGCCTCGATAGTGGCAGAGGCAACGCCGATGATCTGGCCATAGCGACGAACGTTCTCGCCGGCCTCGATGCGCCGTGTCGCGACCTTGTGCCCGGCGGGGATTTCCTGCTGGACGATGATACCTTCGGCTTCCAGCGCAAGGCCCATGGGCAGTGGTTGGCGCGCGATTAACACATCGTCGCGTGGGTCCAGGCGAATTGTGGCAGTCGCGATCTGACTCTGCGCATTGGTTTTAGCAATCAATTCCATCACGGCACCTTACTGGGTAAAAAGCGAATGCTCTGCTGCATGCTTTGTATATCGTGATGCTAGCGCTGGCACGATGAGGTGGGTAATGAAAATCAGGTGGCTTGAGATAACTGGGCGTTATCCATTCGGCGCGGCATGTATGAAGCGGTCTGGCTGATAACTGTAATGAGCCGAATAGGGTGTTATCGGCTCCCACGCATCACTTAGTCAGTTCTTCGATCAACAAGTGAGTCAATTGCGATAGATCCACCTGGGTGCGTGTGACGATGGCGAACGGCTCACTCTTTGGTGTGATTGTGTATAGCAGAGGGGTCAGCATGGCCTGCAACAACGGCAACTCCGCCACGTCGGTAGGCAAGACCGCGACCAGGTTGGGATCGCTGATCAGTAGCTGCAGTGTAGTGAAGGTGGACGAGGTCTCGATGGGGTAGGGCGGGAAGTTCACCCCGGCCTCGTGGAACTCGCGTTCGAGCGTCTGGCGCAGGGGCATGTTGGCCGAGAAGATCACCCAGCCCGAGTCCGCTAGGTCTTCCAGGGTCAGCGAGGTGCTGCCGGCCAGCGGATTCGCAGGATTAGCCATGACCACTAAGGCCTCGGGCTTCATGTTGATACTGTTGTAGGCGGTGGGGCGTGGGCTCACGCTGGGGTAGCACAGTGCCAAGTCCAAGCGACCCTGATCAAGAAGACTTAGGAGCTTGACGCTGGTGTCCTCGACGATCTCGATGGTCGCCTGCGGCTGGCGCTCGCGTAGTCGCAGCAGACTCGCGGTTAGCAACGGCACGCCGCCCATGATCGTGCCGACGCTGATGCGACCGCCGTGTCCCTGGAATATGCCGTGCATTTCCTGTCGCAGGTGGGCCAGGTCGGTAAGAATCAGTCGTGCGTAGCGGATGGCGCAACGGCCCATGGCATTGGCATTGAGCCCCTTGCTCGTGCGTTCGAAAAGCGTTGCGCCGAGGGTTTCCTCTACATCGTGTAGGGCTTTGGTAGCGCCGGGTTGGGTGATTCCGATGATTTCTGCGGCGCGGTGGATGGAGCCATGGTCATCCAGTGCGATCAACAGGCGCAACTGTTTTAGGCGAAGGCGCGAAGATATGGTTTCCAGAGTTGGCATCATCGTCGGACAGGCGCTTTTTCTTAAAGGGACGCTCGCATTAGGCATCACTAGGCGGAAAAACTCCAGTCGCAGCGGCACTTCTGAGGCAGGGATATCCATTGGTTATCAAGCGGCGCGCACTTCTCATTACTCGTCCCCAGGTCAAGTGCAGTAACTTGAATCCATCAGTTTCGCGGTGTTTGTCGTTTCGTCGTGCAGCCCATATCGCGAATTCGGGTTGTTTATATAGAGGAGCCATGTACATGTCTGACAGGCGAGAAAACAATAAAGAGGTAACGGGCAGGACCCGGGTATTGGGGATCCTGGCGCACCCTACCGAACATGTTAAAGCACCGCCGAAGATCAACGCGATTGCCCGTGAACGTAATCGTGACGCAATCATGGTGCCGATGAATGTCGCACCGAAAGACTTCGAACAATTCGTCCATTCACTGCGCTTCTTGCTGAGTTTCGATGGTGCCATTGTCACGGTGCCGTTTAAGCAGGCCATCCTTCCGTTGTGCGACGAACTCAGCGAACAGGCCACCGCCGTCGGCGCTGCCAACGTCATTCGACGCCTTGACGATGGCCGTCTGGTCGGCGACCAGCTTGATGGCATCGGCTTCCTTCGTGGTCTGCAGCACGCGGGTGTCGAGGTGGTGGGGCAATCGGTGTACCTGGTCGGTGCCGGTGGTGCGGCCAACGCGGTCGCCTTCGCGCTTGCCAAGGCCGGCATCTCCCGTCTGACCCTGGCCAACCGAAGCGAGCACAAAAGCGTCGAGCTGCGCGAGCGGCTGCTGCGCTACTACCCAGCCCTGGAGGTATCGCTGGGATCGCGCGATCCCACTGGTCACCAGTTGATCGTCAACGGTACCTCCTTGGGCATGTACGACACCGATCCGCTACCACTTGACGTCGACAAGCTGACCCCACAGATGACCGTCGCCGAAGTGGTCCAGGAGCCCGAGCGCACCGCGCTACTGGTCGTGGCCGAGAGTATCGGCTGCCGGGTACACCTGGGGCGCCATATGCTGGAACACCAGGTGCAGTTGATGGCGGACTTTCTCGGCCTGTAACTGGCACATTCATCTCGCAAGTAAGGATTTAACATGAACGAATTAGCTATCCACGGTGGGCCGCGTGCCATCGAAGGAACCTTGCCGAGCTTCCGTGATGCATCCGGACGTACGTTCGGTGCCGAGGAAGAACGACTGTTATTGGAAGTGATACGCTCGGGCAGCTTGTCTTTCCTGGTCGGCCCCAAGACCCGCCAGTTCGAGAAGCGCTTCGCCGAGCTTTATGGTGTGTCCACGGCAGTGGCGGTGGCTAACGGTACGGCAGCCCTCCATACCGCGGTGATCTACCTCAACCCGGAGCCAGGAGATGAGATCATCCTGTCGCCGATAACGGACATCGGCACGGTCATCCCGGTGCTTGCGCAGTTGGCGGTGCCGGTTTTCGCCGACGTCGACCCGCTTACGCAGAACCTCGATCCAGCCTCGATCGAGAAGAACATCACCCCGCGCACCCGCGCGATCATCGTCACTCACGTGTTCGGCAATCCGGCGGACATGGACGCGATTATGGCGATCGCCCGTAAGCACGACCTGTTTGTCATTGAGGATTGTGCACAGGCGCATCTGGCTTACTACAAGGGCAGGCTGTGCGGCACTTTCGGCGACGTGGGCTGCTTCAGCTTCCAGCAGTCCAAGCACATGACTACCGGTGACGGCGGTCTGGTGATCAGCAACCGCCACGAATACAAGGGCCGCTCCCTACGTGCCTGCGGCGACAAGGGTTGGCCGCGCGAGCGTGGAGGGCGCGATCACCTCTTCCTTGCTCCCAACTATCACATGACTGAGCTGCAGGCGGCAGTCGGCTTGGCGCAGGTCGAGCAACTGCAAGGCTTCGTCGACGCTCGCGTTGCGGCAGCTGATCGCCTGACTGGGCTGCTCGACGGGCTACCGATCCAGCCGGTGCTGCCGCTGGCGAACACTCGTGGGGTCTACTTCTTCTATTCGTTCCGAGTGGATACCACGCAGCTCACAGTATCAATGGGGGATGTGATGAAGGCGCTAGTGGCCGAAGGGGTTGATGGTTTTATCGGTTACCCAGGCGAGATCCCGCTCTACAGCTATCCGGTTATCCGCGAGCGCAAGACTTTCGGTACCTCGGGATTGCCCTTCACGCTGCCGGGCGTAAGACCTCAGGACTTCTCCGACAGTGTCTGCCCGGTGGCTGAAGCTGCATGCAAGGAAACCGTATGCATGTGGTGGACCGACCGCTTTGAGGAACACCACCTGCAAGGCATTGCCCACGCGATCCGCAAAGTGCTGACGGCCTACGCCCGAGGCTAATTCATGTCCGCGGCGGGCATGGCCTGCCGCTCTGCAAAAAGTAAAGAGGTTTTTGCGATGCAAACCACTGGGCCGTATTCGGGGCTGTTTCCTGTAGCCCCGACGCCATTCACCGACACCGGCGAACTTGATTTCGAGGGGCAGGGGCGTGTGTTGGACTGCATGATCGACCAGCGCGTCGATGGCATCTGTATCCTGGCCAACTACTCCGAACAGTTCCTGCTCTCGGACGAGGAGCGCCGGCAGTTGACTGAGTTCTGCCTCGACCACGTCAAGGGCCGCGTGCCGGTGATGGTCACTTGCAGTCACTTCAGTACCCAGATCGCCAGCCAGCGTGCTCGCCACGCGGCCGATCACGGCGCTGCGCTGGTCATGATGATGCCGCCGTACCACGGTGCGGGTATCAAGCTCGAACCACGGCTGATCCGCGAGCACTTCGCGCGGGTGGCCGAGGCCTGTCAGTTGCCTATCATGATCCAGGACGCGCCTCTGAGCGGCGTGACACTTCCCGTCGCCTTCCTGGCTGAGGTGGCCCGTACTCTGCCGCTGGTCCGCTACTTCAAGATTGAGGTGCCCGGTACCGCCGCCAAGCTGCGCGAACTTATCGAGTTGGGCGGCAACAGTATCGAGGGACCGTTCAACGGCGAGGAGGCGATCACCCTGATGGCTGACTTGGATGCCGGAGCGCGTGGGGTAATGGCCAGTGCGATGATTCCCGATCTGATCTTGCCGGTGATGACCGCACACGCCGAGGGTCGTCGTCAGGAGGCGATCCAGGCCTACGAGCGTATCCTGCCGTTGATCAACTACGAGAATCGTCAGTGCGGGCTGCGTGCGGCGAAGACGGTGATGAAGGAAGGCGGCGTGATCAAGTCCGACAGCGTCCGCCATCCGCTGGAGTCGCTGCACCCTCAGACCCGCGCGGGCTTACTCGAATTAGCTCGTGCGGCTAATCCGATCGCCTTGCAGTGGGGTAAGTGAAGTTTGAGCGCCCTGGAGTCCCGTGAGGGCACTAGGGCGGCTCAACTAAGCCGCCAAAAGCAAAAAGAAGCAATTGAAGCCTAAGAGATCGCAATATCGACAACAACAATAACTATCCATTCCCATAACGTTGTGCTGCATTGACAGTGTATGCCGCAACATGGCTCTGAGATGGTTGAGCCGGGATGTATCTCGAGGTGAGAGGTATTTGAATGTCAGGCCGAATAGTTGAAAGCAGCTTTGTCAAACCCACGTTGGTCGCGTCCGTGGAAGAACGTGTCGCAAGCAATATGGCCGGTAAAACTTCACCGTTGGTGTCGTTCGACGGTGTGCGGAAGAGCTTCGGAAGCCTGGAGGTCTTGAAGGAAGTTACTTTAGACATTAATGCTGGCCAGGTCATCTCGTTGATTGGCCGAAGTGGTTCGGGCAAAAGCACAGCGCTGCGCTGTGTCAATGGGCTGGAGCGTATCGACGATGGGTCGCTCAAGGTCTGCGGACGCGACCTGTCCATCCCTGGTTGTGACTTGCGCGAGTTACGTAAGGAAGTCGGGATCGTTTTTCAGCAGTTTAATCTGTTTCCACATTTGACCGTAGCGGACAACGTCACGCTGGCCCTGCGCAAAGTGTTGAAGGTTAGCCCCCATGACGCTCTAGAGGTGGCAAAGGATGTCTTGAGCCAGGTGGGGCTGTCGCAAAAAATCTACAACTATCCCGAGCAACTGTCAGGCGGCCAGCAGCAGCGCGTGGCCATTGCGCGCGCCCTGGCAATGCGCCCACGGTTGATCCTGTTCGATGAAGTCACCTCATCGCTCGACCCGGAACTAACCGGGGAAGTGCTGAAGGTGATCGAGAACTTGGCGGCAGATGGCATGACCATGTTGCTGGTTACTCATGAGATGTCATTCGCCCGCTCTGTGTCGAACGAAATCGTGTTCATGCACCAAGGCAAGGTCTGGGAAAAAGGTGGTGCCCAGATACTGACATCACCCGACACCCAGGAGTTGGCGCAGTTCATTGGCAACGGCTTATAAATATAAAAACAGAGGAGTACGTATTCATGAAAGCGATCACAGGTAGTGCACTTCGCGTGGTAATGATGTTCATGGCAACGGTACTGTCGGTTCAGGCCCACGCCAATGCACTGGACGATATCAAGCAGCGTGGCGAACTGGTGGCGGCGATCGACGTCAGCTACCCGCCCTTCGGCAAAGTCGACGCGACGGCTGGCCAGTCGGGCTCGGACGTTGAGACAGCAAGGCTGCTGGCGCAGGACTTGGGCGTGAAGCTGAAGGTCGTGCCAGTGTCTGGCGCCGCGCGGGTGCCGTTTCTATTGTCACACAAGGCCGATGTGGTGATTGCATCGTTCTCCATCACCGAGGAGCGCAAGAAGGTCGTCGATTATTCGCTGCCCTACGCGGTGGACTATCTGGTGGTGGCCAGCGAGAAGTCCAACGCGGTTTCCCACGTAGCCGATCTTGCCGGCAAGAGCGTCGCCGTGACGCGCGGCACCACCGCCGACATTGAGCTCACTAAAACCCTCAAGGCGTCCTCGGTGCCGGCCAATGTGGTGCGCTACGAAGATGAAGCCACCGCCAACACTGCGGTTGTCACCGGGCAGCAGGACATCATCGCCGCATCCCTGTCGACGGTTCAGGAGTTGCAGAAGCAGGTGCCGGCCAAGAACATTGAGATCAAGTTCAACATGGCCCACTACCCCCTGGCGATCGGCCTGCGCAAGCAGGAGCCCGAACTGAAGGCCTGGCTAGACGAGTGGGTCACCCGAAACGTCGCGAATGGCAAGCTGGACAAGATCTTTGTGCAGTACTTCGGCCAATCGTTACCGGACGACCTGCTCAAGCTCTGAGCTGGATAGTAGCGCTCGACGAACCGAGCCCACCTACTCGGTTCGTATTTCTTCTCAATTGCCGAGACTGGAATATGTCTTACCTATTTGATTTTTCCTTTCTGCAAGAGTATTGGCCCAACGTTGTCGATGGCATTGTCATGACCTTGTACCTGAGTGTGGTGTCCATGGTCTTGGGCTTGGCGATCGGGGCGCTGACTGCCGTGGGACGATCTTACGGACCGCGTGCGGTGCGGACGCTGGCGGTGGTCTACGTCGAGCTAATCCGTAATACGCCGTTGATCATCCAGGTGTTCTGGCTGTTCTTTGGTTTGGCGGTACTGCAAGTGCGGATCGGTGCGACGAACGCTGCGATCATCGCTCTAGCGATCAACGCCGGCGCCTACACTGCCGAGATTATCCGCGCCGGGCTTGCCAGCATCCATCGCGGTCAGACTGAGGCGGCATTTTGCTTGGCCCTGACTAAGCGGCAACTGATCACCAATATCCTTCTACCGCAGGCGCTAGAAAAGATGTATCCAGCCTTGGTCAGCCAGTTTGTACTACTGATGCTTGCCAGCTCGCTGATGTCGCAAATCTCGGTGGAGGAACTGACCGGCGTGGCCTACATGGTCCAGTCGTTCACTTTCAGGGGCTTCGAGGTCTATCTGATCATCGCGGTCGTGTACCTAGTGCTGGCCATCCTGATCAAGATCGTCTGCTTTTACGCGGCGGCTTACATCTTCCCGCGTAAGCGCCGTATCCAGCAGTCCATACGTCTAGTTCAGTGAGGTGGGGTTCATGTTCGTCTTGACTCAAGATCAGTTTATCTACCTGTTGACGGGCGCGGCCTGGACGCTGCTGCTGTCAGCAATCGGCTTCATCATGGGGTCGATACTCGGCTTGCCGCTGGCGTTGATGCGTGTTTCGTCCAATCGGCTGCTGGCCGGTGCGGTGTCGGTTTTCATCCACACGATCCAGGGTATCCCGCTGCCGGTGGTGATGTTCCTGACCTATTTCGGCCTGGGGTTTAGTGGCTTCGATGTGCCAGCGCTGCTTGCAGCGGGCATCGCCCTGTCGCTTTATGCTTCCGTATACCTAGGGGAGATTTGGCGCGGCTGCATCGAGTCGGTGCCTAAGACTCAGTGGGAAGCGGCCGAGTGCCTGGCACTGAGCAACACCCAGCGGTTGCTTTATGTGATTTTGCCGCAGTCTATCAAGATCGCGTTGCCGCCAACTGTTGGCTTCCTCGTGCAGGTCGTCAAAGACACTTCCAACGCCGTGGTCATCGGTTTCTTCGACCTGGCCTATTCGGCCAAGGTGCTTAACAACGCGACCTTCAGTCCGTTCGTGATCTACAGCATCGCCGCGATTATGTACTTCGTGATTTGTTTCCCACTGAGTTCCTTGGCGACGTACACCGAGCGCAAGGTGGTCCGCGTGTGAGTGCGGACTGTAGCGTTACCCGTTCATTCGTTCCGGTCATGGACCGGTGAGATTAGAGAGAGTTGAAAATGCTTCCTATACTTGGCCAGCAATTCATAGCCGGGACCCGCAGTGGGCTTGGCGAGCCCCGTCACCAGAGCGTGGAGGCCGCCACCGGCCAAGCCCTGCCTTATGTCTTCCACCAGGCCACGCCAGAAGAGGTAGAGCAGGCGGCATTCGCTGCGCAGGCGGCCTTTGGGCCCTATCGCCAAATGAGCCCGGCGAAGCGCGCGGCTTTCCTTGAGGCGATCGCCGACGAGCTGGAGGCGCTGGACCAAGACTTCGTCGCTATCGTGTGCCGCGAAACTGCGCTTCCGGCTGCGCGTATCCAGGGCGAGCGTTTGCGCACCAGCAACCAGATGCGCCTGTTCGCCCAGGTGCTGCGCCGGGGCGATTGCCTCGGCGCGAGGATCGACTTGGCGTTGCCACAGCGCCAGCCTCTGCCGCGCGTCGACCTGCGCCAGTACCGCATCGGCGTTGGCCCGGTGGCGGTGTTCGGCGCCAGCAACTTCCCGCTGGCCTTTTCCACGGCTGGCGGCGACACCGCCTCGGCGCTGGCGGCCGGCTGCCCGGTGGTAGTCAAGGCCCACAGCGGCCACATGGCTACCGCCGACCTAGTGGGCTGTGCCATCGAGCGCGCGGCTACGCGAACCGGAATGCCCGCGGGTGTGTTTAACATGATCTTTGGCCAGGGCGTCGGCGCTGATCTGGTCAAGAACCCGGCGATCCAGGCCGTGGGTTTTACCGGCTCTCTTCACGGTGGCGATGCACTGTGCAGACTTGCCGCTGAGCGCGCGCAACCGATTCCGGTGTTCGCTGAGATGTCGAGCATCAACCCCGTCGTCTTGCTCCCCGGTGCTCTGACCACCCGTGGCGAGGCCATCGCCGGCGAGCTGGCCAGCTCAGTGGTGCTGGGAGCAGGGCAGTTCTGCACTAATCCGGGCCTGGTGATCGGTATCCGCTCCTCAGCCTTCACCGAGTTCACCGAGCAGCTCCAACGACATTTGTCGGCACAAGCGCCACAGACTCTTCTCAATGTCGGCGGTCTTCGTAGCTACCAGAAAGGTGTGCAGACGCTGGAGGCATGTCCTGGTGTCAAGCGTCTGGCCGGACAAGCGCAGGAGGGTGATAAGGCCTATGCGCAGTTGTTCAAGGCTGACGTGAGCCTGCTGCTCACCGGACATCCGCTGCTGCAGGAGGAAGTGTTCGGCCCGGCCACCGTGCTTGTTGAAGTAACCGACGATGCGGAACTGGGGCTGGCATTGCGGGCGTTACGCGGGCAGTTGACAGCTACCATGATCGGCGAACCTGAGGATCTGCAAAAGTATCAATGGCTGATGCCTTTACTCGAAGAGAAGGTCGGCCGTATTTTGGTAAATGGCTATCCGACTGGCGTGGAGGTGTGTGATGCGATGGTTCATGGCGGTCCATATCCGGCGACTAGTGACTCAAGGGGCACGTCGGTCGGCAGCTTAGCAATAGATCGTTTTTTGCGTCCGGTCTGCTACCAGAACTACCCAGATGCGTTACTTCCCGATGCCTTGAAGAACGCCAATCCATTGGGGTTACGACGATTAGTAAATGGTGAGTGGAGCAGCCTTTCAGCACCAGTAGCATAGTTGGTTAGTCAGAGGCTGCGCCGAATGAGATAGACAGCTCGAAGTACAGGCCCTGATACATCAGGTTTTCAGAAGGGGGATGATCGCTGGGATAGCTGGTGGTTGTTCCTCTTGGGTGTATTGAGGCGTATCGACACTCGTTGAGTGCGACAGTGGAGGTGTGTCTATAGTGCCTGGTAATCAGGGCTTGCCTTGTCATCCTCAGCCTGCAGGAAGTTCTCAATTGGTGCGGGAGGCCTGGCTCTTGGAAAAGGGTGGCGCCCGAGAATCGACCTGTCCATACGTAGTCGTGGCAGCGGACACTGCGTACAGTCACTTAGTCATTCGCTACTTAGTAGCAAGCACCTGATCTTCTGCGTCCCTCCTGCCAAGCCGTCCCTGTCTCCACGCAAAGGCCAGAAAGCCATGCGAAAACCTACAGGTGCCACGGAGGGCTGCATCGCGCCGTCTGCTCGGTTGCGAGGGGAATGTGCCGCGCAAAAACTACCCTAAAGACCGCTTTATCGTCGGAAGCCGCGACATCCATGTAGTTGCTCCATTGAACAGAACAGAGTATCGCCCAACTGGGTCGCTAGCTGGTGAAGGGCCTACTGCGGTCGGTCGACATGGTGCAAACCACTCCGGACTTGGGAGTTGATTGGCTGTTGCCGTACTTGGTATGGCTGCGCAGCAGGCAGGTGCTACCCCAAGGTGCATGTTCTGCTGACCTATCTGGGATCACGGGCGGTGTACCTTTGGCGTCAATCTGGCGATGCATTAGTCGAACTACTAGTTTTTGCGCGCCCGCTTTCAGACAGTCAAGACCAATATCCAAGCTCAATGTGCTGTGTGCTTCGCTTATCAAATAGCTATTAGCGAGACTTATGTCTGCATCTTTATTAGTACGTTGTGTCGTAGGCCTTAACGGGGAATTATTGCTCCCGTGACCTTCATACACGAACAATACATAGAGGGCGTGAAATCATGTCGATGGAAGGGCAGGAGACGAAGACGCACGTGCACGCTGTACCCCGTCGAGTTGCGGTGGCTAGCTTCGAGTTCGAGGGTAACCACTTTTCCAACACGGTCTACGACCGCGACCGCTTCGGCTTGTGCGCTGAAGGTAAGGACCTGTGGTTGGCAATCGACGGTTTGCCCATAGCGCTCAGCGGTGGAATCGAAGCGCTGCGGGCCGACCCGATGCTCCAACTAGTCCCGATCTTAGTCGCCCAGGGTGGCTCCGGTGGCGGGGTGGAGCGTCGATTTTTCGATCAGACGGTGGATGCCATTGTGGCCGGTCTGCGTGACGCCGGAGAGCTTGACGGGATCTATCTAGCACTACACGGAGCGATGATCAGTGATGGCATCGACGATGCCGAAGGCTATCTGTTGGGACGCATACGGGGGGAATTAGGCGAACGCCCAATTATCGCTGTCAGTTTGGACCTGCATGGCAACGTCACGCCGGCCATGGCTCAGCATGCGAACATTCTGGTCGGGTACCGAAACTACCCCCACGACGATGCCTATGACACAGGGCGCCGTGCCGCTACCCTTCTACGGCGCACGCTGCACGGCGAAATCACCCCGATGATGGTGCTGCAGCGCCTGGCCATGCTGGTGCCAGTGTCAGGTGGTTCCACTGCCGTTGCTGAGGCTCCACTGGCTCATATTAAGCAGCGCGCCCTGGACTTTGAGCGCGACGGGCTGCTCTCGGTCAGTTATTTTACCTGCCAGCCCTGGCTGGATGACGATGACGCGATGAACGCGGTGATTGCCATCGCGGATAGGGACCGCACGTTGGCCACCTGTACTGCAAAGGCGCTGGCCGAGGATTTGTGGAGCCGCCGTGAGGCGTTCGAGTTGCCGCTTCTGGGTGTCGAGCAGGCGGTCTATCAGGCGCTGCGAGCCACGTGCCGTCCGGTGATCGTCGCCGATACCGGCGACAGCGTCGGCGCTGGGGCGGCAGGGGACTCGGTCTGCGTGCTTGCGGCACTACTTGAGCAGGCGCCACACCTGCGCAGCGCCGTGTCGCTGGTCGACGCGGCGGTGGCGGCACAGGCCATCGCCCAAGGCCCGGGCGCGTGGCTGGAGGTGGTGTTGGGCTTTTCCGTTGATCCGCGATACGGCCAGCCGCTGCCGCTCAAGGCTCAGGTGGTGAGCGTCCACGATGGAGCCTTCACCTACGCCGCCGGTATCTTCGCCGGGGTCACCGCTCGCATGGGCCCCACGGCCGTGCTGGCGGTGGGGGGGCATCGCATCCTGGTGTCGAGCGTGGGTACCTACGAGTTCGCCGATGAGCACTTCAAAGCTGTGGGTATCGAGCCGGAGCAGTTTGACGTGGTGGTGCTCAAGAACGGCATGAACTACCGCAACCTGCTGGTCGGCGAACGCATCGCGATCCTCGCCGACACCGTGGGCGCTTCCTCTGCCAACCTCGCCGCGTTGCCTTGGAGGCACCGCACCTCGCCGTTCTGGCCGCGCGATCGCGCAATTAGCGATCCTTTACGTGCCTGACAGGCCTTCCCATGACAATTCCAATGATGAGGGGTGGTTGCCTTGAACACTGAACATGTGTACCAGAAGATTACGCTACGCCTGGTGCCTTTCCTGGTATTACTTTACCTGATCGCCTACATCGACCGTTCAGTGCTGGCTTTCGCCAAGTTGCACATGAACGTCGACGTTGGCATCAGTGACGCGGCTTACGGCTTCGGTGCTGGACTGTTTTTTCTCGGCTACATCCTCTTCGAGGTGCCGAGCAACATCGCGTTAACCAAGGTCGGGGCGCGCCGTTGGTTCGCCCGGATCATGATCACCTGGGGCTTTATCACCTGCGCCATGGCGCTGATACAGGGACCGCTGTCATTCTACATCCTGCGCTTCCTGCTGGGGGCGGCCGAGGCCGGGTTCTACCCGGGCGTTCTGTATTATCTGACCCTCTGGTACCCAAGCCGTCGGCGCGGCCGGATCTACGGCTACTTCGCCTTCGCCCAGCCGTTGGCACCGATGCTGGCTGGGCCGTTGTCCGGCGCTTTGCTCGGGCTCAACGGCAGTCTAGGATTGCATGGCTGGCAATGGCTGTTCGTGGTCTGCGGTGTCCCGGCAGTACTGCTGGCCTGGCCGACGCTTAGACTGCTACCTGAGAACCCAGCCAGTGCGAAGTGGCTGAGCCAGGACGAGCGGAGGGCGGTTATCCGCGATGTCGAGGATGACGCCCGGCGAGTCGGCTCCCCGGCAAAGGGGCACGCGCTACTGGCGGTGCTCAAGGATCATCGTGTGCTGATGCTGGGATTTGCCTATGCACCGATTCCCCTGGCCATCTATGGGTTGTCGCTTTGGCTACCAACCCTAATCAAGGGCTTCCATGCCTCAGACTTGACCACCGGTTTTCTCTCGGCCATCCCGTTCCTATTCGGTGTGCTCGGCCTGCTGGTAATACCGCGCTCGTCCGACAAGCACAACGAACGTTATTTCCACACCATCTTCTGCGTCTTGGGTGCATCACTAGGCCTGGCTGGCGCAGGTCTGTCGCCGTCGCTCGGAGCACAACTAGCATTCCTATCGATGTCGGGGTTTAGCCTTTATTCGGCCTCGGCGGTGCTCTGGGCTTTGCCCGGGCGTTTCCTGACCGGCGCCCAGGCGGCGGCGGGGCTGGCCCTGATCAACTCGATCGGAAACCTGGGCGGCTACCTGGGGCCGTTCGGCGTAGGACTGATCCGTGAGTACACCGGCAGCCTGGCCTATGGGCTTTATTTCCTGTCTGCGATGTTGCTGATCACCATCCTGCTGGTGCTCATGCTGCGCGGCGGGGAGCGGCGCGGTGCGCACGACACCCTAGGATCGACCCTCGACCGCGGTAACGCCTGAGTTCCGGGTTCCTGAAAACTGACCATTGGGATTACCTCATGAGTGTTCAATCTGCTGCATACGATGAACTGTTTGACTCCGAGGTCGTCGCGCGCTTGCGTGACGATCTGGCCCTGGCGCTGAGGGCAGCTGCCCTGCATGGTTTAGGGGAAGGCATCTGCAACCACTTCAGTGTCGCAGTACCCGGTGAGCCGGACAAATTCCTGCTTAACCCACGCGGCCTGATGTGGCAGGAGGTCCGCCCCGAGGACATCATCCTGATCGACACCGAAGGCAAGCTTCTGGCCGGGCGTCACCAGCCCGAGCCATCGGCAATGTTCATTCACGCCGCGGTGCACCGACTTTGCGGCAAGGACGTGGTATTGCACACCCATATGCCGTTCGCCTCGGCTTTGGCGCTGACCTGCAATGTCGGGTTGGATACGCTTCTTTCTCAGAACGCCATGCGTTTTCATGGTCGCTTGGCGCTCGACGCGCAGTTTAACGGTCTGGCCCAGGATCACCGCGAAGGCGAGCGTATTGCCAACGTCATGCAGGGTGCGGACATCGCTTTCCTGGGCAACCATGGCGTGGTCGTCTGCGGTGATCGCCTCGATCATGCCTATGACGACCTGTATTACCTAGAGCGGGCCTGCCAGGCCGAAGTCCTGGCCCGCTCGACGAGGCTCGCGCTGACCACCGTCAGCCCGCAGATGGCCGCCCAGGTGTCCGAGCAGGCGCAGCAGGAGCGGCTGCAATCGGAACTATTCTTCGCCGCGTTGCGGCGTGTCCTGAAGTGATGGATTGGGGTGAATTGTCGATGAGCACTGATGTATTCACTGAGCTTTCCGGCCAGGCGCACACTTTGGTGCATGGCCGTACTGCTGCGCAATGGGACGTGGATTTCCCGTTACTCTCGGTCATGCGCCGGCTGACGCCCGTGACTTGGTTCAACCCTGCGCTGTGTCCGTTCAAGCAGGCTCTGGGCGATATCGACTTGACCGAGGCCGACGTGCGCGAAGCCGAGGCGCGCCTAGCTCGCTTCGCACCGCTACTTGCCGATGCCTTCGAGCAAGTGCGCGAGGCTGGTGGCATCATCGAGTCCGAACTCGCGCCGCTGCAGCACTTCGCCGATGCCGCCGTCGCGACATTGTCGCTGCGCGCCCGGCCAGCACGGTTGCTGATTAAAAAGGACAGTCACCTGCCCATTGCCGGATCGGTCAAGGCCCGTGGCGGTATCTACGAGGTGCTGTTCCATGCCGAACGCTTGGCGCTCGCGGACGGGTTGATCACCCCCGACAGCGACTATCGTGTGCTGGCCAGACCCGAGGGCCGGGCGTTGTTGGGACGGCATACGATCATCGTGGGCTCGACCGGCAATCTGGGCATGTCGATCGGTATCGCCGCCGCTCGCCTAGGCTTCCAGACGGTCGTGCATATGTCGGCTGATGCCCGTGAGTGGAAAAAAGCTCGCCTGCGCGACAGCGGTGTCAATGTGGTCGAGCATGCCGGTGATTATGGCCAGGCGGTCGAGCGTGGCCGGCAGCAAGCCGAGGCAGACCCAGCCTGCCATTTCATCGACGACGAGAACTCGCGGACGTTGTTCCTTGGCTACGCGGTGGCGGGTGCACGCTTGAAGGCCCAGTTCGAGCAGCGAGGCATCGTCGTCGACCGCGACCATCCGCTGTTCGTTTACCTGCCCTGCGGTGTGGGCGGGGGGCCTGGCGGCATTAGCTTCGGCCTGAAGCTGGCGTTTGGAGACCATGTGCATTGCTTCTTCGCCGAACCGACACAGTCGCCGTGCATGCTGCTGGGCGTGTACACCGGGCTGCACGAGCAGGTCTCGGTGCGTGACTTTGGCCTGACTAACAAGACTGCCGCGGACGGCCTGGCGGTCGGTACACCGTCTGGGTTCGTGGGGCGGTCGATGCAGCGTATGATCGACGGCTTCTATACCTTGGACGACGACGAACTGTTCCGCGCGCTAGCGCTGATGCAGCAGAGCGAAGGGCTGGCACTCGAGCCCTCGGCGCTGGCCGGTGCGCTGGGTTTCGAGCGCACGCTGGGCGAGGCGGGCGCGGCGTATCGGTCGCAGATGGGGTTCGATGACGTCACCCTGGCCAATGCCGTGCACCTGATCTGGGCCACGGGCGGCGGCATGGTGCCCGCCGAGGAGTATCAGGCCTACCTGGCGCATGGGCGCCGGCTGCTGGAGGGCTGAGCCGAGGCCGCGTCGGTGTGACCTTGCGGTTGCCCGGCGCTTTTGGTCGAATACGACGAAGGTCTTAGGTGTAGTGTGGGTGTGATGCTGTCTTCATCGATGGTGGTCTGGTTGAGAAGTTTCGATGCTGTAGCCCGGCAGGGCAATTTCACGCGCGCGGCAGAGGAACTGTGCATCTCGCAGGGGGCGGTCAGTCAGCAGGTCCGCCACCTAGAGGAAGCGTTGCGGTGCCCGCTGTTCCTGCGCGAGCCTCGTGCGCTACGCCTGACGCCCAGTGGTGCGCGGTTGTTCGAGGTGACTGGCGAGCTATTTCGCCGGCTCGACGCTACCTTGGTGCAACTGCGCCAGGGCAACGACGACCAACACATCGACCTGAGTTGTTCGCCGTCCTTCGCCATCGGTTGGCTTACCGCGCGCCTGGGGCATTTCTTCCGCCTGCACTCGAACCTGCACCTAAATATCCACGGCGAGTTCCACGAGCTGTCCAAGGCCAACCTCGCGCGCGATGGTCGGGACGCCGCGGTGCGCTACGACCTCGGAGAATATGACGACTTGGAGGCGAGGCCCTTCCTCGACGAATGGCTGTTTCCGGTCGCTAGTCCAGAGTTCATCGCCCGCAACCCCGATCTGAGATATCCGTCGGATCTGCGTTCGCACTGGCTGTTGCATGACTCCAGCCCCTGGGATGGCGCCAGCGCATTCGAAGAGTGGGGCTACTGGCTTGGCGAGGTCGGCGTCAGTTTGGGCGACCTCGCCGACGGACACTTCTTCAACCTCTCTCAGCTAGCGATGGCTGCTGCTGCGAACGGCCATGGTATAGCTATGGGGCGCATGGCGCTGGTCCATAGCGAACTGGCGTCAGGCCGCCTGGTGGACCTGTTTGGCCTGTGCGTGCCATCGGCTGCCAAGTACCGTTTCGTCACTCCCGATGCACCGAGTGGCTCGCTGCTGGTGGTAGAGCGTTGGCTGCACAGCGAGAGCGAGCGGTTCATCGAGTCTTGCAGGGAAATCGTGCCCTGGCTGCCTGAGGACTACTAGGGATAATCCGATCAAGTAAGCCCAGTACGACCAAGAACATGGAAGGCAAGGGCGATCCAGAAATGCATCAGACGAAGAAGGGCAACCAGTACTATTCGGCATGAAGGCCCACATCGGTGCGGATGTTGAATCGGGTCTGGTGCATCACGTTCATGTTATCGCCGCGAACGTGGCCGACGTAACGGACGTTGCACCGCTACTGCATGCCGCAGAGAACGTTATCTGTGCTGATGCGGGCTATATCGGCGTTGAGAAAAGACCAGAGCATGAAGGGCGGCCCGTGATCTGGCAGATCGCAGCGCGACGCAGCACTTACAAGCACTTGGACAAACGCGGCGCGCTTTACAAAGCCAAGCGCAAGATCAAAAAGGCCAAGGCGGAGGTACGGGCGAAAATGGAGCACCCATTCCGAGTGATCAAGCGCCAGTTCGGCTATGTAAAGACTCGTTTTCGCGGCCTGGCCAAGAACACAGCGCAACTGACCACGCTGTTTGAGCTGTCGAATCTGTGGATGATGCGCTGGCAATAATGACCACTGCAGGGGAGGCGCGCCTTTAGCACGCAAAAGCTAGGGCAGCGCCCTGGT
The DNA here is from genome assembly GCF_979253545.1 of Pseudomonas sp. AC112. Lineage (NCBI taxonomy): Bacteria > Pseudomonadati > Pseudomonadota > Gammaproteobacteria > Pseudomonadales > Pseudomonadaceae > Pseudomonas > Pseudomonas sp. AC112. Next base: position 179,969 of record NZ_CEEDCM010000001.1, on the reverse strand, counting down.
TTTGAGCCGATTGAGGGTTGATAAATTGATCTGGCGGCGTCAAAACGCTGCTTATTGCTCGCTCCAGGCAGCTTGTTCGCAGTATCCCTAGCCGATTTTTAAGTGGGTAGCAAGATAGGCCAATAATAAGTCGACTTTTGGGAGCAATTGTCGACTGCGCAACCATACCAAGTGAAGGGGAAGGCCCTGGGTTGCCAGTTCAGGCAGTACTTCAACCAACTCGCCGCTCTTCAGTTGCGCTGACACCAGCCATGTCCCGAGCTGTGCGATGCCTAATCCGGCCACTACGGCGTTGACCTGAATATCGCAACTGCCAACAATGAAGCGGCCCTCAATGCTATGTCGTTGTATCGGTTCAGAGTCCTGCGCTACCAGCCAGGGTGCAATGCTGCCGTCGGGTTTGCCGAACAAAACTGCTGAGTGCTCAAGCAATTCAGTACAAGACTGTGGCATACCGTGCCGAGCCAAGTACGCTGGTGCGGCACAGAAGATCAGTCGCTCATGACCCAAATGGCGATTGCCTAGCGACGGTGGCCAGTGGTCTGGCCCACCAATCCTCACGGCTAGATCGATGCCTTCCTCCGCAAGATCGACAAAACGGTCTGTGAAGGAAATTTGCGGTCGCAGACCTGGATGCAATTCAGCAAAAGACAGCAGTAGTGGCATGACCTGCGTCCGCCCATAGCTGTCGGGCAAATCAATACGGAGCCGACCTACGGGTTCCATACGACCAGCAGCAAGAACCAATTCGGCCTCTTCCAGTTCGCCCAACACACGAATGCATGTGCGATAGAACGCAGCACCTTCCTCGGTCAGTGCGAGCTTGCGCGTAGTCCGCTCAAACAGACGCGCTCCTAGCCGCGCTTCCAGGCGTGCTACCGCTTTGCCTACAGCGGAACTGGTCAGGTGCAGCCGTTCAGCGGCCGAAGTGAAGCTACCGCAATCTGCTGTACTGACAAAAACCTCGATTCCTTTTAGTCGTTCGGTGGGAAGCATGCGCATCACAATTCGGGAATTAATTTCTCAAATTATAGGAAAAAATGTCGAGAAAAGGAAGATAATTCACGAATAGTATAAGGGACGTTTTTTCCTTATGAGAACCTTGCAAATGTCTTCAAGCGGCGCAACAAGCGCAGCCGTCTCGCCAACGGCCCAATCATCCGGTCTATCAATTGCGATCCTCGCTGCTGCAGGCTTCATCGTCATCACCACCGAATATTTGATTGTCGGATTTCTCCCCGCACTCGCACGCGATCTGGACGTGTCGATCTCTGTTGCAGGTCAACTCGTCACTTTATTCGCCTTCATCGTCATGATTTGCGGACCTGTACTCACGGCGTGGTTGTCGCACCTTGAGCGCAAGCGGCTGTTCGTTGTCATTCTTTTGATATTTGCGGCTTCCAATGCCATGTCTGCGCTTGCACCAAACATCTGGCTCCTTGGCTTGTCAAGGCTATTCCCGGCGCTTGTCTTGCCGGTGTTTTGGGGAACGGCAAGCGAAACAGTCGGAACCATTGCAGGTCCAGCTCACGCCGGCAAAGCAGTATCTCGTGTGTATCTTGGAATCTCTGCCGCGCTGGTATTTGGAATTCCATTGGGTACAGTCGCTTCCACTGCCATCGGATGGAGAGGCGCTTTTTGGGTGATGGCTGCCTTGTCGTTGACAATTGCCCTGTTAATGATGGCCGTGATGCCAACGCTTGAACGCTCTGCACGGACACGTATCCGAGAGCAGGCTCGTATCCTCCGCTCGCCTTATTTCCTGGGTAACATGGCTCTTTCGGTATTGGTGTTCACTGCAATGTTCGCGGCATACACCTATCTGGCCGATACCCTGGAACGGCTCGTTTTGATACCGCAGTCGCACGTTGGTTGGTGGTTGATGGGCTTTGGTGGGGCTGGGTTGATCGGCAACTGGCTCGGCGGAAAGTTTGTCGATCGGAGCCCCCTGATCATGACAGCCGTATTTTCCCTCTTGCTTGCGATTGGTGTTTCATCCGCCGTTCCTGCTTCCGGTCAGTCGATTGCACTCTTCACTGGGGCGCTCGCTATCTGGGGTATTTCCTATACGGCGCTGTTTCCTATTTGCCAGATCAGGGTAATGAAGTCGGCGTCTCACGCACAGGCGCTGGCAGGGACTATGAACGTGTCTGCGGCAAATGCCGGAGTCGGTCTCGGCGCAATACTCGGAGGTGTTGCTATCCCTGCATGGGGACTTGCCAGCATTAATAATGTGGCCGCAATCGCTGCTCTACTTGCGGTAGCAATGTCTCCCTTAGTCGCAAGGCTGAGAAAGAGTTAATCGGAAATTAACCAATCAGAAATGCTTCAGCACGATTTTGATTCAGGTGGTTCGTGGCGACGCAGTTGCAAGAGGTATTGGACTGTGTCCTGAAAGCCAGGCTACCTCAACGCTTCTAGCGCGAGATTTCCGATTTTTCTTAACTGGTCCGCGGGCATTCCTGCTCGCGCACAGATTTTCAATCCACCTAGCGAAGAAAGTAGAAATTGCGCGGCGAGATCGGGGTCTATATCTGCACGAATTTCATGAGCGAGCTTCGCTTGCTGGATTGCAGATACGAGTGGTCCAAGCATAACGGTTGCGCCCGCTTCAAAAGTTTTAGATATCGCTGAATCTCGGTTCCCAAATTCGCAAATTGCATTAGTACCAAGACAAGTAGGGTCTGCACTCTTTTCGCACCGGTCGATAAATGATGAGAAAACCATAAAGAGGCCTTTGATTGGTGAAGGACCTCTGGAGAGGTCTCGCACAATCTGAGCGGCCTGATCCTGGTTATATCGCTGTAAAGCCTCGACGTACAGAGCATGCTTGGAGGAAAAAGTATCGTAAAAGCTTTGACGGCCTATACCCATCGCCGCACGAAGCTCTTCGGTTGTGGTTCCCCCGAATCCGTGCTTTGAAAATACGTCCATTGCGCATCGCAGCGCGTGATCTCGGTCAAATTCTTTTGGTCTAGCCATGAGGTCGCGATAACAATTGATCAGTGATGTTGTAGCTTTCTGAATTTTTATCAGGGCGCAGTTTTTTTACGAGAGGCCTTTGCACCGAAAAGTATAGGGCACGTCATAGCTCCAGCACAGTTGCCACAAGTGCCAGGCGTTGGATTGACCACATGCCGGATGGGTGCAGGAGCGATGCCGGGCAATCATGCCAGTTTTGGACAGGACTGTCCAAAACTGGCATGATTGGGCCTTCTATAGATGAAGGGGATAGGCATGCAAAGGACAGTGTTGTTGACGGGAACGTCCAGCGGATTGGGTGATGCGGCGGCCCGTCGTTTCCTTGATCAAGGGTGGAATGTTGTGGCCACAGCTCGAGACGCGATGAAGGCAGTCGGTGGCCTAGACCATCCCAGCCTTCTGCGGACTCGACTGGACGTTCGAGATGAGGATTCGGTTCGAACAGCTTTTGATGAAGCAGCGGCCCGCTTCGGTGAGATCGACGTGGTAGTCAATAACGCTGGCATCGGACTGGGCGGACCGCTTGAGGCGATTGACCTTTCCCAAATGCGCGACCATCTAGAGGTCAATGTGGTCGGTGTCGCAGCTGTCTGCAAAATTGCCATTCCGCAAATGCGCCGAAATGGCAAAGGATTGCTGATCAATATTTCCTCCGCAGCTGGTCGGGTCGGCCTCCCATTCTTGAGTCCATATTCCGCCGGAAAGTTCGCAGTAGAAGGGCTTTCCGAAGCCATGCGGTACGAACTCCAACCGTTTGGCATTCGAGTAAAGCTCGTCGAGCCAGGTGGGATCAGGTCGAAGTTCTCTCATGTCTGGTCTTCGACCGAGGCTTACGAACCCACGGCGGGATTGGTGTTCGATCGCATGGCCAAGGGCCTTCAGCAAGCCCCCGTCGCAGATATCACTGCCGCTACGGTAGTCGCTGCCGCCAATGATCCGTCGGACAGACTGCGTTACCGAGCATCGGATGCGAGAACGTTACTGCGCATACGAGGACTTCTTCCTGACTCTCAGTGGCGCAGGTTTGTCGCGAAAGTTTTTGGCATACCCCCCTCAAAGGTGCGGGATTGAACTAGCGTACTTCCACGGAACGCCGTATGATGACCGCCTAGTCACTCATTTAAGAGAAGCGGATGGCTAGACCACTCAGTGAGGAGAAACGTAAAGCTCTCCTGGAGGCAGCAACTGAAGTTGTTTCGGAATTCGGGCTGTCGGCGCCGACGGCCAAGATTGCGAAATTGGCGGGTGTTGGTGACGGGACACTCTTCGTGTATTTCCCGACGAAAGAACATCTCTTCAATCAGCTCTATCTGTACATAAAGGAAGGCTTTAGAAGGACGATTAGCATTGATTCAGACGCTCCCATTCACGCGGAGCTTAGAAGATTTTGGGATGCCTACATCGACTGGGGAATGAATTACCCGAAGAAATACGTAGCGGCAAGATATCTAAACTCGTGGGATACCCTGCTGGATGAAACCAGGCTGACCGCATGGAACATGTTTCCAGATTTCAGGGATCTAGTGAGAGCCGGCGTCAAAGAGCGAAAGTTGCTCGCGCAGCCGCAGGAATTTGTTGGGCAATTGATCGATTCAATTGCGAACATGATTATCGAGCATTGCCAGAGTCGCCCGGAAGAAATTGATGAATGGAGCGCTCTTGGTTGGCAAGCATTCTGGAATTCCGTTCGCTTAGCAAACCAACAACCGAGTAGCTGAAATTTGGATACTGTTATAGGTGAATTTATGTCTGAAATTATTCTTCATCACTTTGATGCCTCGCCTTTTGCAGAAAAGCTCCGTCTTATTTTTGGCCTAAAAAGATTGTCCTGGGCCTCAGTGGACGCGGAACTCATCATGCCGAAACCCAAGCTTACTGCCCTAACTGGCGGCTACCGTAAGACACCGGTGATGCAGATAGGCGCAGATATCTACTGCGATTCCCGCCTGATCGCCGTTGAACTTGAGCGGCGCTTTCCTGAGCCCACAATTTTCCCTGAGGGAAGTCGAGGACTGTCACTTGCGCTCTCTTCGTGGAGCGACCGCGACCTACACATTGCCAGCTCCGGCTCCGCGATCGGCGTCAATATTCATCAATTCCCTGAGGCGTTGATGCGTGACCGAAAAGCCTATTTCGGTGACTTCATGGATGTGGAAGGTTTGGAGCGAGAAATCCCTCATCTGACGACCCAGTTACGTGCCCATGTTCATTTGATCGAGCAACAACTCTCCGATGGCCGTTGCTTTTTGCTTGGGAGCGAACCCGGCTTGATCGACTTCCATGCATATGTTGAGGTCTGGACGGCACTGGCACACGTCCCGCACGCCAAAACCCTGTTCGAGCCGTTCAACCATCTGCCGTCATGGATCGCCCGTGTTCAGGAGATTGGTCACGGACAGCGCGTCGAGATCACTTCAGAAGATGCGCATGCCATCGCGTTCCAAGCGTCACCAAAGGCATTTAGGGAAGTTGACCGCACAGACGCGCTTGGCCTCGCAGAAGGCGATGAGATCACAGTCACTCCTGACGACTATGGCCGTGTCCCCGTTAGTGGAAGACTTGTGACTCTCACCATTCATGAGGTGGCGATAGAGCGAGAGGATGAAGTTGTCGGAACGGTAGCAGTTCACTTCCCGCGAATCGGGTTTCGCATTTCAAAGGTTCGTTGAGGGGAATAGCGCGTGCAAGCCGGAACATGACTTGATGCGCGACGCGCAAGCTGCGGCTTGGGCCGCTGCCGAAAACGGAATCCACGAAGCTGACCTTTGGCTTGCCCGGCCAGCCTGAAAGCCGACTTCGACTTCGACTGCTACTCCGCGCTGCACGCACGGACCTACGGTGGAGCGGTCGATGTCAGGGTGCTGGGTCTGCACATGCTGGAAGCCTTCATGGCGGGGGATCGAGGGTTCGGGAAGGGAGGCGCGGGAAAGGCTGACGCCATCTGCCTCCGCTCGCGTCCGTCGCTCGAAAGCGCAGCCCAAGGCTGCGCTTTCTTCGTTCTGGAGAGTGTAGGTCGATTGGGCTACGATGAACAATCGCGGCCACCGACTGCTGGCGATCGTCTCCGATACAGCTCGCTCCGGCTTTCCATCGCGACGCTCTTATGTAGCTCCTAGCCCACAACGCCGCAGCCTCGCAAAGCGATCGCAGTTAGAGCTAAATCCGCGCCCCATATAGACCTCCGCCCATCGGGCTGATTTCAACAATCGCTTGACTTCGGATATTTTTACCCGCGCGCAGGACGCGCCTGCCTCCTGAAGTGGTCTGCCGACGGGGCGTAGGCAGGCTCGCCTCACGGTGGTGCGATAGATCGGTGATTCCGCCAGCTCAAATTCTGGTTTCACGCTCGTGTGGGGATTGTCCTCCGATGCAAAGCTGCTGCGCCTCACGCCGCCCGCTCGCGGCAGTTGACCTATTGGGGGGGTGACGTCGGACGCTGCATCCGCCAGATGACCGATTTCTTTGTGGCTGGTTTCAAAGCACGGCGGCAGCCTTTGGAACTGAGATAGTAGTTATCTTGACGATGGCGAGAGTTATTCGTTGCGAGCTGTTGTGCCCGATAGTGCAAGATATGGATTGTTCGGCGGGATCTCTGCGAATAGCGACTGAGCATCGTCCAGAAGGTAGCCATGGAGGCGGCGAGACTTCCTTGGCCCAGTGACCCCGCACGTCCAAATGTTCAGTCCGCTGGACTGCTTCCTATGCAGCCCCAGCTTTTCAAAGCGCTTCTGCACCCATTGCCAATCTTGCTGGTTTTCTTGCTTGGCCAGGATGGTGATCTGCGGATGCTCCTGTGCATAGCGCTGGAATACGCCGGGGCTGACCAAGTAGGCGGTATCGGCGACGGTATGCACCAGCGCTTTGACGTCGTTGATGATGAGCCGACGCGACTGGATGCCCTGACGGAGCCAGTCCATGAAGTGTTCGCCGGACTGCCCTGCGCCAGCCTTCGGACTCGACGTGTGTGCGTCTGATTCGGCCTCGGTGGAGGCGGGCGGCGTGGCGATGTCCGCAGTCATCTCGCCGCTCGGACTATGCCGCTCGCTTCCTTCGTGTTCCATCGGAGCATCGAACATGGATAGCAGGTCTGCTACTGCGTCGGCATTCGGAGCTTTGTCCCTAAAGCTCGGCGGAGCCAGCGACTGTCCGTCCTCTTGCTGCTGAGCGCTGCGTGGAGTGGCATTGGCCTGTGATAGGACGGTTGCGGAGTCCTCTATTGCCGCGGTCGTGTCTGATTCAGAAGCGCTGGCCGCAATACTTGTTTCTACTACGACAGTGCCGATGAAAGGTTCGGGGCGTTCGTCTGGTTGCCAGATCAGTGCCGGCGACAGGCGTAGGAGCGTGAAAGAGTGCGACCAACCGGCAGCAGTGCTGATCGTGGCCCGCCAAATGGCCTTGCCATCAGAGGTTGGCTGAAGAATGCCGTGATCCTGCAGCACGTTGAAGACGGCAGTGTTGTTCGCGGGAATGCCCTCGACGCCCTGTGCCAGCAGATGAGCGCGTAGTTTGTCCGAGACCGTTTTGCTGACCAGCCAAAGCGAGTCCTGATCCAGCCATCCGTCCGCAGGGCCAGCCTGATTGATCTTCAGTTCCTCGCGTAGCAGGTAGCGCAGGCCATCGAGAAGTTTGCGTTGCAGCGCGGTTTTGGGTGCAGCTATTGCACGCGATGGGTCGCCACCGAGCTCCTGCGCGACCGAAGCCCGGTCTGCCTGGACGACCAGTTCGCCCAGTATGCCGGCATGCTCATACTGGCCGGCCAGCACATATAACAGCGGGGCCCACAGGGCGGGAAAGCTGCTTAGCCAGTCGAGGATGTCGCGATCGAGTACCTGTGTGTAGAGCAGTCCTGTGGCCGCGCCGTGCAGTCGGTACTCCCGATCTTCCCGGTATCGGAAGCGGTACGCTCGTGTGAGCGGCCCGTGCCAGGGATGCCAGACGTCGCCATTTTCGTGCTCGACATAGAGATCGACGGCGATTTTGCCGATGTCATGTAGCAACGCGGCATACGCGATGGCGGCTGTCCAAGCTTCCGCCTGCGCCGCCTGATCTTCGGGTGTTGCACCAGCTGGCAGCAGGTGGGACTGCCGAAGCTTCAGGGCGAAGGCGACGATCTCCAGGCCGTGGTCAAGCATGCCCCCGAGGTAGGAATGGTGGTGGCTTTCCGAGGCGGGGAACTGTTGCACGATCTCCGCGTAATGTTGCAGTGGCGCGAGGTACAGCGTGGCGAACTGCTTGCGCGAAAGAGAGGTGCGCTGCCAGATGTGATCCAGCAGTATCCGTCTGCGCGGTGTCGCCAGCAGAGACGCGGCAGATTCCGGCCGCGTCAGCCCTTTGGGTAGCTCGACGGGTCCTGGAGCTTGTGTTGGCGTCGGCCGTTTTCGCTGGAACAGTGCAAACATCCTCATCACCTCCAATGCCGGCTGGTGCGGCCTTTTCCTTTTCCAGATAGGGCCGTTCACCCTTGCCCCCATTCCATTGACCCTTGCCGCCCTTTTCCCCTTGCTGAAACCCTTTGATATAGCGCTGCGCGATCAGGCTCACCAGCGTCAATGCGATATGGCAGGCGTCCATTTGTTGCATGCGAAAAAACTTGGCAGGTGAGGCCCTGGAAACGCAGGCGTGCAAGCGGTAAGTCGCTAACTGTCTGGAATATCTTGTTTTTTCGGTTGCCAGGGCAAATGGACGTGTGCAATCCTTGTTGCGCGCCGCATATCGGCGCCGGGTGTGAGAACCCGAATTGATACCAGCGGGTCGCGTTATGGCGATCCGTAGGGCAGGCGTTCGCGTCTGGCCGGTCTGGTATCAGCCGGTTTCTCACCCCTGCGGGTCGCCGCCATCCCACTGCTGGCGGCGGGAACCTGGTTCAATCAGGGGCAGCAACGATATGGATCGGTTGGATAGCCAGACCAAGCCAAGCATCTACGCCGAGACGGCGTATCAACTTATTCTTTCCGGCGTGAATCAGTTCCACTCCGAGGAAGATCAGCAGCTGTTTCTGGATTCGCTCTTGTGCCAGTGCGCGGTGTTTGCCCGTTTGCTGGGAGGCAGGCAAGCGTTTGAGGACTTGCTGAACCGCTTAAAGACCGTCGATGTCGAGACTGAATTTGAAGAAACCTCCCATCTGACGCATTGAGGTCTCGGCTCCGCGTCTTCGGGTCGATTGGGGCGCAGCTGTGAGTGGCGGTTGGATGTCACCCTGGGTGGTTGGTGCTTCAATCGTGCGACGTCATCGCCGCGAACCCGGCATCGAGTGCGCTCGCCTGCGCAACGAAATCCTGCGGCCTGCGCTGCTGGAAAGTGACTAGGTTCGCGACCTTCCAGCGTAGCGCCGGTAGCTGGTCGGCGTGCGGGCATTGAAGTAGTGCCCAGTCGGGTTGCGCGCGGGCCAGTCCACTCAGGAACTGCCGGTGGGCCACGCTTAGCCGCTGTATGAGCTCCTGCCGCAGTTGCGCGCGGCTGGCCAGCAGCGTCTCCAGCGGGCACTCTACTTCGGTCATGCCGACGAAGGCGCGCTGGTATTCCCGCGCAATGTCCTTATCGTTGCCGAACAGCACTTCATGGGTGGGGCGGTTGTGTCCGGCCAGATAGACCACGAAGCATTCGACCATCGCGTCGGTGATCCCGCCGGTCTCGTACAACTGCCACACGTCGAACAGGTCGCGCGGGTGCTGGCGATCCAGAGCAGCGACGAGCTTGCCGGCATAGAGTTCATCCGGGGCCAGGGTCGGCGCATCGAACTCGACACCGAACAGATCGCTGGTTCTGGTGCTCAGCGGCCTGCGTTCTACTGGCAGCACGGTGCCGCGGAACGCGACATTGACCTCGACTTTCACCTGGCTGTTTTCGTTCTCGACCACCAGCTTGGTATCGCCCAGATCCTTGCTGCGGATCAGGCGCGTCTGCACGCCAAGGCGCTCGACCCGCTGCGCAATGGCGGCCAGTTCCTGGTTGATGGCCTGCAGCGCTTCATCCCTAGGCACATCCCAAGGCCGATAGACCACGTCGATATCCACCGACAGGCGAGGCATGTCCTGAACGAAAAGGTTGATGGCGGTGCCGCCCTTCATGGCGAAGATCGTGTTGTCGAACACATCGGGAGCGATGGCCAGCAGCAGGCGGACGGTGTCGGCGTAGTGTCTATCCATGGGGGTTCAGGCTCAGCAAGGTGCCGTCATCGAGACGACTCATCCAGCGTTTGTTGCTTCCCGTGCGTACGGGGTATTGCTCCAGCAGCGCATCGACGTCGACCACGCTGGTCTCGCGCGCCCAGGTCAGGAACAGGCGTACGGTCTTGACGCTGGTGCAGCAGGACAGCAGCTGTCCGAGCAGATCCTTGCGCGGCGAACGCAGGCCGTCGAAGAGGTTGCGGCTTTCTTCCAGGCTTTGTCGGGTACCGGCCTCGTAGAGCAGTTCCAGAACGGCACGTTCCGGCACCGCCACCAACAGCCTTTCAGGCTGCCCCGGAGGCGTATGCAGGGTCTTGCCGGCGAGCACGTCGTCGGACCAGTCGAACAGCTTGGCGTTGATATAGCGCGCAGGAAAGCGCTCAGTGAACCAGGTAGGTAGCGCAAAGCGGGCATCGCCCCAGAGCACCAGCGTGTCCCGCGTGGCCAGGTTGTGGCGCACCCCTTGCAGAGCCAGCGCGCTCTTGCCCCCGACATGCAAGCCTGCGACCTTGCTTTGCAGGTAGCGTAGCGCGCCGCTGACGTCGAAGTTGTCGTTCGGGAAGGCGTAGACGCCATGCGCCAGGCGCACCAACCAGTTGCCCTCCACGTAGCGGGCCGCCAGCTGGGGCGACACACCAAAGGTATCGAGCACAGCAAGATCAAACGGGCCCCCACGAGGGAGCTCCGCCTGCAGGCGCTTGATTACTTGATGTCTACTATTTCCACTCATATGTTAAATATACAGAAATATCTAATCAATTTCTATGCTGGGACAAGGGGATGCTCGAAAAGTAGCCTCATGGTTGTATTTGGTGTATAAATCTAATCAAGCCGCTCGTGTGGGCTGGAATGGCGATGCCAGCCTCAAATCGCGTAACGAGCCTGCCGCATTGATGGCCGCACGACAGGGGCCATTGGCACAGACTGGAGAAGGATGTAGCTGACAGACAGGTGATGACCATGCGCACGACAACCCGCCCTAATTCTGCAGAACGCCTTGGCCGCTGGCTTGGCCGTGGCTGGAGGGGCTCTGTGCGCGTGGAACGATGGGTGTCGGCTGGACTGGTCGCGCAAGGTCTGCCCAAACGCCTCGCGGTGGCGCTGCTGTGGATAGCAAAACTCTTGGTGTTAGCACTGTTGTTCTACGCTGTCTTCTGGCTGGCACTGCTGCTTCTTTTCGCGGTGGCCGGTGCTTGGATGGCGCGCAACGCGGACTGGGATGAACCTCCGTCTGAATTGCGCAACGGCCATCTCGGCTTCGGGCTGTATCATCGCGACGGGTCCAGGATTGACCCGCATGATCCGAATGAAGAAGCGTAGGAGCAAGCGTCGCCCTACTTCTTGGTTGCCGCCTTCATCAGTGCTCCGCCTCCTTTTCCGCCAGCCGTTTGCGCGTCTTTGCTGCCATTGACCAACGCCTGGGCGATGGCTCCAGCCTGAAATCCTGCCCATGCCAGCGCGCTCATCCAAAATGCTGGCAACACGAGGAACATCGTCGCCATCACGAAGTTGAGCAGCATGTCTCCAAAGGCATTATTCAGCCCCATCACTGGATCAAAGTTCGTGTGTGGCCTGTTCCAGCCCCATCCCCAGCCATAGAGTGCATCGAGGATGGTACTGTCGATCCAGCGCGCGAGCTGGAACCAAAAGTCCACGAAGAATAGTGCGAACTGGACCATGGTCATAGTGACCAGTGTCTTGAGGTTGTACGTTCCGATCACCAGCACCAGTGGGATGCAGATCACAAAGGCCATCTTCAGTAGCGACAGCACCATGGGCAGTGCCTGACGCAAGACATCCATAGCCGGAAAGAAGCCAAGAGATCCGACGGCCAGTCCCACGTCTCCTGCTGCCCGAGTAACGATGTTTGGCACCGTCTTGTCGATCTGGCCGCCGTAGTCAGAATAGACCGAACCTTGGTTGAGCTTCTGCTGGCGCGGCGAGGCGATCGCCCGGATCACCGAGTCATCCACTTCGGCGCGACTCAGGAAGCCTGCCCAGCCGGCGACGCGGCTGAGCAGGCTGGGATCGACCTGTGCCAGCAGCCGCGCGCGCAAGCTGTTGCCGCCATCACTCCACCACTGGCGGCAGGTTGGGTAGCCCGCACCGCTGGGCACCTGAGTCAGGCCAGCGTCCCGGTTACTGTCGTAGGCCCAGCCTTCGCGTGGCGTCTTCGCATGGTAGGTATCGTAGAAGCCGCTGGTACCGACGAAGTAGTTAGAGCCGATCCAGCTCACATCGTGCAACTGATTATCGTCGAGGTCAGGGCGGCTCATGAACAGCTTGGCCCGCGCCGGACCATAGCAGTCGTGGGTGAAGTCCGCGACTTCCTGTGCCAGAACCGGGTCGTCGATGCGGGTCGCGTTGATCTCCATCCTCATCTGACGCAGGTCGGAGCCACACGGGATGGCCGCCACCGACGCGCCGGTGATCGCGCGCGAGAGCGCATGCATGAATGCCCACCACACCGGAACCTTGGCGCTCTGGTTGTTGAGGGTGCTGAAGGACTGCGACCAGCCAGTGTCCCCGGGTTGCGGCACGCTGACCTGGCACTGCGCCGAGCGCGCCTGGTCGTACTTAATGGTGTTGAGGTCGACGTCGATGAACGGGATACCCGCGAACATCACCACGACGATTGCCACCCACACGCGGTTCTCGATGCGCATAGAAGACAGTACCCCTTTGTTGCCTTCGTCGGCACCCTCGGCACGTGCTCGCAGCCATTCGTCGATGATGATGGCGGCGAAGGGAATGACGAATACGCCGCTAGACACCAGCACCGCCCAGATACCATTGTGAACCACCCAGCTCAGCAGGGTCAGGTAATACTCCAGATAATCGGTGGTAAATAGCGTCATGGCCATGATCCTCTAGGCGCCCTGCGCCAGCAGGCTGAACTCCAGTGCGAGCACAGCCGCCACGCTGGCCACTTCGGCGCGGATGAGACGGCGGCGGTCGTCTGCATTCGAGGCACGTGCGAGCAGCCGTCGGCGCATCCATATCCACCCGTAGACCGTCGCGCCATACAGGCACAGACGCCACAGCAAAAAATAGCCTGCGGCATCCGCTAGCCAATGCTTCCATCCGGCGATGCTGCCAGAGAACTGGATGCCCAGGACGTTGGCAGCTACGGCAACAACCAGCAGCCCCACAATCCACCCCAAGGTCTTGGCGAGGCGCCGGATCAACAGCCAGCGCAGGCGCAGCCAGGTCGGGCTCATGGCGTACCTCCCGGTGCGGGCCGCTGTAACTGGTCGAGCCGGTTTGGCACGGGATCACCCTCGTAGATGCCCCGTGAGCCGGCGGCGCGAGTGCTATGGCGCTGGATGATCGCCATCGGCGAGTTGTTGGCGAGTTCGCGGCGCAGTTCGAGCTCGGTCTTGAGATTCAGGATCTCCCGATCGAGCGTGTTGCTTTCTTGATCGACGGCGGCGACCGCCAACTGGTTGGCCGCGACGTTGGGTTCCTTCCTCCCGGTCAGTAAGGTGCGTTGCAGCAGTAGCGCCTTCTCCAGCACGGAGGCCAGTGCCACTTCCGAGGCCAGGCGCTGCGCCAGGATGTTCTGGTCGGGTTCGTCGCGCAGCGCTTCGATGACGCCGCGCGTGATCGGCAGCGAGTTGCTACCGGCTTCGCGCAGGTTATCGAACGAGGTGTTGCGCGCGCCGCTGACCAGCTCCTGCAGCACTTGGAGCTTGGTGTCGTACTCTTCCTGAATCAGCGGCGTCAGGCCTACGCCGGGCACGGTCTGGGTCTTGGTGCAGGACTCGCAGGTGCGTTGCTCCTGCTCGCCCAGCACGCGGGTAGCCCATTCGACCGCTTCCTGCGGCGAAGCCCAGGTCTGGCAGGCCAAGCTGTTGCAGCTCGCGGGTGCGATCGACGAGGTGTCAGTTACGCTGCGGCCGTTCACCAGGTTGTAACCGGCTCTTGTCACGTCGCCCACCACCTTTATTGAGTTCTGTCCTGCGCCGCCCGCATTGCTGCCGCCGACCCAGGGAACACCATCATTGCCTCGGCTGGTTTCAGCTTGCTCGATCGCCGAGACGGCATCGGTGCTCGACACCGCCTGGCGCAGGGCCATGCCTTCGGCGATCTGGTTCCAGCCAAGCTGGCCACCAGCTGCGTCGGCCATCCGCTCTGCCATTGCGCGGCACGTGAGTTTGGAGCGGTCGAAATCAAGCCGGGCCTGCAGCACGCCATTGGTCAGCAGGTTGTAGAGGCCTGGATCGGCACGTTGGATGATCAATGCGGGCAGCGATGCGACCGCGCTCGTCGCGCTCTGGATCACGTTGCTCATGATGTTCTGGAATCCATTGGTCAGCCCATTGAGCTGGTTCTGGATCGTGGTACTGATGCTCATGTCCCCGCAGATCAGGTTGCTGTTCCAGCCGACGCCGACGCCGAGGGAACGCATACCGGCGGCACCGCTCATCGAGACGGCATTGCCGCCGCCGATCGAGTACATCACCTCGTCGCCGATCACGCTGCCGCTGTTCTGGAATCCGCCGCTCTGGGCGTATGCAAGCCCGCAGCCAAGCGCGAGCGCGCAGGCCAGTGCGCCGGAAGGCCAGGCGCGGGCGAGGCGGGCACGCGGTTTCGTCAGGTCGGGATGGTTCATGGTCATGCCCTCAGTTGAAGTCCACGCTGCCGAGGAACACCTGGCCGCGGCGTTCGCAGCAGCTGTACGGACGCCACAGCGCCCAGGCGTAGTCGCCCTGCTGTGCCTGCTGCAGCGGTCCGGCGTGGGGGAATACGGCGCAGGTGTTGGAGAGGCGTGGGGCCAGTTGCTGCCATTTCCCAGTGGAAGCGTCGCTTTCCACCAGCGCCCCGGCTGGCCAGTAGCCGTCGCGCGAGTTCGCCAGCAGCGGCTGGTACACGTGCAACTGGCCGCGACGGGTCACCACATCGCCGGCGCGCTGGGCGCCCACCGCGCCGGCCTTGAAGTCGTCGGTCTGGTGCAGGAATCCGCCCCTGGGGTACACGTTGCCCCAGAGGTTAAAAGCGGTACGTGTGCCGATTTCGCGCATACCGGGAATCAAGGCCTCGGGATACACCGCTTCGGGCACGTTGTAGCGCCACGCCAGGGTGTCCAGTGTGCTGAGCAGGTACGGCATGAAGGCGGTACCCGCGCCCTGGCAGATGTAGCCGGAGGCCGAGGAGAACTGGCTGAACACCTGGCCGCCAGGATGACCGATCACGTCGGCGTTCTTGAAGCGCGCCAGATTGTTCTCGTTGTCGTGATTGGTCGTGCCGTCGCCGCCGCCCTGTGCGGTCGGGTTCGAGGTGCTCATCGCGCGAACTTCGATCCACGGGCTCTCGCCGGTGTTGCTATACGAGGACACCACGGCATCGGGCACGTAGTGCCGAACCTTGATTGATGTACGTACCGAACAGCCGAACTGCGTGCAGAACAGCCAGTAGCAGATCCCAACCACTCGGTATTCGAGACAGTCGGGAGACAAGGTCGAGGCGACAATGGTGGCGGTGTTGAGGGCGAAGCTCGATGTGGCCCCGCACAGCAGCGCAGTGGCGGCGGCAAGCCACAGGCGACGGGAAATCATGGCTGTTCCCTGCGGTGCTGCGCGATACGTACCAGCGCCTTGTCGAGATCGCTTTCGCCATAGACGATGTAGCGTTGATCGACGACCACGGCTGGAATGCTGGTGATGCCGAGGCTCCAAGCGTTGGTCACGCCCTGGTACGAATCGCGTAGGCGCTGCTGCAGCGCCTGACCGCCGTCGTGGAGCCGCTTTTGGACGACCGCAGCGGCCTGCTGTGGATCGGCAGGCAGCTTGGCGGACAGTTCTGCTTCGATGGCCTGGGGGGCATCGAGCCTGATGATGCGGCTCGCCGCCTGGGCGCCGGTCACGGGGTGCTGGGCATCGGTCACGATCCAGACGTCGGCCGCGTCAGCCGCGCCCGTGATCAGCAGCAGCGCCGGTAAGGCAAGGATCTGGCCAAGGTGTGCAAGAAAGGTTCGCATGCGGTTCGCCACTGGTGGGTTGAATGACCCTGATAGTCGAACGCAGGACGCAGGCGCGCACCACGAACAATGCGGATTGCCGCTTTCCCTATTTTTCGGTGCCGACTGGATCAGGTTCCAGCGCGTTGATCGTCAGGAGATCCAGCGCCGAGAGCAGCGCGTCGCCTTCGACCGGACCTTGTAGCAGCAGTGACTGACCGCTCTGACGGTCGATCAGGCGCAGGCTGGGCGTGGCGGTGACGCCGGCATGTGCGCTTTCCTCAGCCTGGGCGCGCACGACGGCCCGCGATCGGTCGCTGTCCAAGCAGGTCTGGACCGCTGGCGTCATGCCGGGATAGCGCAGGCCATCGGGCAGGCCTTGGCCGTCGCTGCGGGTATGCTGGTACAGCCAGTCGATAGCCTCGAAGAAGGCGGCATGGCCGCGGGCCTCACCGAGGCATTCGGCAAGCCGGGCCAGCTCGGTCGCCATCGGTTCGTGCGCAGGCAGCGGCAGGTGGTGCCATTGCAGACGGGCCTCGGGCTGCCCGGCGATCCACGCTTTCAAGGTGGGGTAGTACGCCTTGCAGTACGGGCATTCCAGGTCAGCGTAGAGCACGATGGTGAAGCGCGCGTCGGCCGAGCCTTGTTGCCACGGTGGTCCAGGCTCTTGGCGGGCTTCGGGTGTTGGCGTCGACAGGGCAACATCGTCCTTTGGCATCACCCAGAGCAGCATCAGCAGCACGATCAGCGCTGCGACGGCGAATAGAATCCGCCGCGCGCGCTTGCGGCGGGTAGACAACGCATGGATGGGCAGTCGTGAAAGGGTCATGGCAGACTCCGGTGGTCAATAGAACACGCTGTCGTAGGCCGGGGGTTCGATGCCGCGGGCGCGGTCGATCTTCTCGGCGACCTTGAACGCCGCTTCGAGTTCGCCGACGCCGTGCTGCTGCATGAGCTGATGGCGCTCGAACTTCTCTTCGGGCTCGGTCTGTGCAAGTGCTAGGTAGAGGCTAGGCGGCACGGCACGGAACAGCACTTCCATGCTCTTGGAAAGGATGACGCCCTCGGAGAACTTGTGGGCCTCTTTGCGCGCCGACAGCATCAACGCTTTCTGCGCGGGTGACAGCTCGCGGAAGCGCGCGATCTTCTCGACTTCATCTGGCGGCATCGACAGGCAGATCCACCACTCGATCATCGACAGCATCGGCTCGGCCGCCTTCGGCAGGTCGTCGATGTTTTGCGTGGCCAGCCAGAACCATGCCCCCAATTTGCGCCACATTTTTGTAACCTTGACGACGTAGGGCGCCAGCAATGGGTTCTTCGTGATTACGTGGCCTTCGTCGGTCACGTTGAGGATCGGCCTGCCGAGGAACTGGTCGCGTTCGGCGATGTTGTTCACGGTGTTGATCAGCGAGACGTAGGCGATTGAGAGCTGCGCGTTGTAGCCCTCCCGGGCATACGTCGCCAGGTCGACCACGGTGATGTCCGCCTCCGGCCAGGGTGTGCCTGGGCGGTCGAACATCTCGCCGTCGCTTCCTTGGCAGAATATATCCATCGCATCGGCCATCTCCAGCAGCCGCGTGCGCCGCGTCTCCGGCAAGGTCGTATCGCGGCCTCGCTCGCGCAGCGCGTCGCGCACGTCGCGCGTCAGCACGGTGCGGTCGTCGGCGACACAGTGCTGTGCAGCGTCCAGGATGCACTGGCGGATCAGCGAGCGGTCGGCGCGCGTCATGCGCGCTTCTTCCTTGTCTTCGCCGCCGGTGATCATCAGGCGCGCGGTGATCTCCAGTTCACCCAGCACATCACGCTGCTCATCCGTATCGGTGGTGGCCGGATCGGCCGGCTGCTCTTCGTCCAGCGTATCGGCGTCCAGCGTTTGCACGTCGCTGGGGGTCTCGATCAACCGACGCGCATCCGCGAACGGCGCCAAGCTCACCCCCGAGCCGGGCGCCAGCTTGACCCGGTTTACCGACAGACCCAACTGCGCGGCGAAGTCGCCCAGTAATCCGAAGGAATTGCCCGCTTCGACAATGAACATGCGCGGTCGGTAGATCGCTGCGACCTGGTTGAGGATGTTGTTGAGCGTGGCGCTCTTGCCGCT
Source organism: Pseudomonas sp. AC112 (assembly GCF_979253545.1). Taxonomy (NCBI): domain Bacteria; kingdom Pseudomonadati; phylum Pseudomonadota; class Gammaproteobacteria; order Pseudomonadales; family Pseudomonadaceae; genus Pseudomonas; species Pseudomonas sp. AC112. Next base: position 161,761 of record NZ_CEEDCM010000001.1, on the reverse strand, counting down.
GCCAGTCGGCCCGAACAGGAACAGATGCGCGTTCATCTGCCGGTCCAGGCGGTTGAACGGGTCGAACGTGATCAGCCCGCCACCGCGATTGAACACCGTGATCCCGGGATGGCCCGTGCCCTGGCTGCGCCCCCAGGTAGGCGAGAGGTTCGCGGCATGCTGCGCGAACATGAGCTGGGTGTACCACTGCCGGCGATCCTGGCCGGGGTTATAGACGCACGGCAACCAGCGCAGGTAGCTGTTCAGGGGCGCCACTTCATCCTCTTCCCGCACCGGCTGCAGCCCGGCATTGAGCATGACGTTGGCCAGGTGCAGGCCGCGCCGATCCAGATCATCCTCGTTGTGGCCGCGCAGATAGAAGGCCAGTGTGCCGCGGTAGAGCTTGTGGGCGCTGCCGATCAGCGAGCGTGCTTCCTGCACGTCCTTGAGCGTCTGCTCGGACGCGAGCGTTTCGCCGACCGCCTTCTTCGCCAGTTGGTTGAGGTGTGCCTCCAGGATGTCCTGCGGAGTCGCCACCATCGTCAGGCACATCACCGTGTCTTCGGGTAGTTGATCAAACAAGGTGTTGATCGCATCGCCCTTTCGCGTTTCTCCCGTCAGGTGGCCCACGGCGGGCGGCGTGCGCAGGCGGTCGGTGACCATGACCCGGTGCGGCAGGCCGTCGAAGTACCACAGACCTTGATCGACATCCGAGCGAGGTTGGCCGAAGAACAGCCGCCGCGAGAAGTCTTTGCCGCTGGCGAGTTCGATCTCGTCGGGCTCCGGCGTCTGTGGATAGGCCGCCAACTTGTAGAAGCGCTCGCGATCTTCGGCTGATGGTCCCAGCGAGGTGGGGTGCGGGTTGAACCAGCGCAGCAGCCAGTCATGCACCTGGCCAGCGTCCAGGCGACGGGTCTGGATGCCGGCATTGGACAGCCCGCCGACCAGGCGGTCGCAGACGGTATTGAGCGCCTGCTCGGGTGTCTGGCCCCGGCGGCTGGATTGACCCGTGGCACGGCGATAGACCACCATCCGCACGCGCCGGCTCTGCCCGCGCCATGCCAGGCGCGTGACCACGGTGTCCTCGAACAGGCCGCCGGGTTTGGCGACGGCGCGCAGGTGATGGACGAACGAGTCCAGGTAGAACTCGGTGAAGTACGAGCCCTGGGCTCGCGGCTGGACATAGCGGCGCAGGGTATCCAGGTACTGGTCGAAATTGGCCTCGTCCTGCGCGTAGAGCTGGAGCACCCACGGGTTTGCGTCGAGCTCTTCGAAGCTGTCCTGCAGCGCATTCTCCAGCGCGTCGCGCGCCTGGGCCAGCCACGTAGCCTCGCGGCCTTCGGTGCCCAGCGGTGTCAGTTCGAAGAAAGCCGCGACCGAAATCCCATCCTCCAACAGCATGCACTGGGATTGCGGCAGGTATTCGACCCAGGGCAGCAACTCGACGAACGATGGCGGCGCGTCGTAGAGCGACTGATCGTCGGCCTGCGTGGCCGGACGGTCCTTGTCGAGCGCAGCGCCGGGTTCTGGAATGCCGGCCTCGCGCAACGCACTGATGTGGCGCTTCCATCCGTCCTGCGGTTCTTCCCCTGCGGGTGCGGTGTCGGCAGGCGCGGGGCGACGCCAGGGCAGCGTCCAGGCCATCAGTAGTCCTCCACACGCTCGCCAGGCATGGCGTACTGAACTCGTTGGTACAAGGGGAACAGCGTCGTATAGCCAGGTACTGGCACCGGGTCCGTGCCTGCGAGATGCGGAAACACGTACATGGCGAGATCGGGGTTGGGCAGCCGCTGGAACTGGCTGCGCACCTCATTGGCGGCGGTACGGGTGTAGCGCGCCTGCTCACTGGGCGCTGCCTGCACGTCGGCATCGGTCAGCGGTCGGCGCAGGCTCTGGCGCGCGTCGAGCAACTGGCGGCGCGCCACCTGACCCGCGCTGCCGCCATCGCCGGCCGCCTGGTGCCAGATGTCCTGCATGGTGCGGCCGTTGTGTGGCAGCAGCTCTTCCTTACTGGTGGCGCAGCCTGCCAGCGCCGTTGCAGCGATCGCCAGCAGCAGCGGTTTAGTCCAGTTCGAGTGCATGGGAGTCTCCTACGCGGTGATCGACACGGCGACCTTCGGGGTCGAAGTCGATGGCAAGGGGTTTTTCGAGATGGACGGCGACCTGGGCACCCGGCTGCACGTAGACCGCCGCGAAAGCCTGGCCATAGAGCTTGTTGACCCAGTCGGACATATCGCGCACGCCACCGGCCAAGATGCGGCCCACCGCCTCGTTGCTGTTGATGCCTACCGTGCCGATGGAGCCGTCGGAGCCGGCATACGACATCTGCCCGCTGTCTGAATCGATCAACGAAGCGGCGCCTGCGCCGGCGGCGGTGATCAGCGCCTGCGTACCCAGGTACTGCTGCGCATTGCTGCGGCGTTCGCCGCTGACGCAGGGAATGCCGAACGGGTCGCTGATCCAGCCCAGCCCGTCCTGCTGGTTGCTCTGCTGGTTCCCGCGTTCGCTGTCTTCTGGGATGGTGCGGATCGTGCCGTCATGGAACACGAATGTGATCGAACGCACTTGTCCCCTGACACACGAGAGCGTCCAGTCGCCGCTGGCGGTACCGCTGAACACGGCGCCGGCCACATCGGGAATGTCGATGCCATTCGCCGTCAGATTGTCCGGGCCGACCAGGACTTTGAACGGGAACGGGTCGTTTACCGTCCCGTCGATGGGTACGCGACCGATCAGTGCGGTCATGGCGACCGAGCCCATCAGGGTCGAATTGGTCGGCACGGTATAGACCGGCTTGGCCGTCTTGACGCCCGTGGCCTTCGCACCCGCGTCGGCGACTTGCCCGACGGTGGCTTCCAGCGTCTTCTGTGCAGGGCCGAAGCTGGTCGGGAAACTCAGGGACGAACCTGTGCCGCTGCGTTCGTCGGTTTGCCGGGCATCCTCCGGCTCCACCCAGCGGATGCCAGCTCCGCTGGCCAAGCCATCGCCGTCGCCCTCGCGCAATCCGAGGCCCACGGGCAAATCGGCATGGCTGCCGCCACCGATGCCTTCCAGCCGACGTTGCAAGTCCTGCAACAGGCCTTCGGTCTGCTGGCGCTCGCCGGCAAGCCGTTCCTGGTCGCGGCGCAGGGCCGTGCGCTCTGATTCCAGCGCGGTGCTGATGCGCTGATCGATCGCGCCTTCGCGCTGGCGCAGGCGCTGATTTTCATCGCGATGGGTCTTGTTGTCGGTCATGGCTGTCTGCAATTCCGTGCGCAGTTGCTTGACCTGCGCGACCAGTGTCGCCACGGTGTCGCGCGGCGTGTCACCCTCGATGCCGAGTGTCTGCATCTCCTCCGGAGTGAGCTGAGTGCCCGCATCGACAGTGGTGCGAGGTGAATCGCTGCCACCGGAAAACAGGCGGATGCCGAATAACAGCACCAGCCCTGCGACCGGAAGCACCAGCCACTTGAGCAATCCGTTACTGCGCATCGTTGCGCTCCTTGTCGTCGTGGCCGTCCGAAGCGGGACGGACTTCGGGCAGCAGCGCCGCCGGGTCGAAACGCTGAATGGCCGGCAGCAGCGACTGTGGCAAGCCGCGCCCGCGTGTGACCAGATACAGCACCGTGGTGTCTTCGGGTGTGCCGCGCGGGCCGAGCGCTGAATGCTGAAAGGTGGCGGTGAGGAAATCGCCTTGCAGTGCGCGCGGATCGAGGTCGAGCCAGCCGCTACCGCCGTGGCTCAGCCGCACGGCGGTGACCCACTGATCGTCCAGGCGCCATGCGGCGAGCGCCGTCGCCGTCACTGGCAGCGTGGGCAACAGCGTGTCGAGCGCCAGGTCGCGACGCAGGTTCACACGCATGATCCCCGGCACAGGCTCCACGGTGCGCAGCGGCGCATACAGGTTCTGTACGGCGTAACGCGTCAGCACCACGGCCACTGGCGTATCGCGCCTGGGCGGCCGGGCCTGCTCCGTAGCCGGTGCTTCGGTTCCCGTGTTCTGCTGCTGGCCGTAGCGCTGCGGCGCGGCGTCACCTTCGACGATGCGAACCGGCTCCAGCGGCGGTACGCCGTCCCGGGCCGGCTCGGCAGCGATGTCGAGCAGGATCAGCGCGCCGCTGTCGGCGTCCTGCAATTGCAGTCGCGTTGGCTCGATCGGTTCGCTGGCTCGCAGGTAGATGGCGCCGCCCGCGCTCTGCACGCGCAGCCGCTCGCCAACACTGGCCGGTACGCCGACGCGCACGTTGCGATCCACGAACACAATGCGCTCCTGGCCGACCGCGAGCGGTACGGCCAGCGGCAGACGCTCCCAGCGCAGAATCTCCATGGCCTGGGCTACTGGAGTCAGTACCAGGGCCAGCAGGCCCAGCCTGGCGAGACGGTGATGTTTCATGGTCTTCATGGCGTCTCTCCTTGCGATCCCAGACCGCCGCGGGCCGGTGCCTCTGGCGTCGGCGTGGCGATGCGTTGCGGCGCACCGTCGTAGCAGTCCAGCACCAGGCCGAACGGATTGCGCGTGGGATCGACGTCCACGCGTGTGACCTTGATCGGGTAACGCACCAGGGCGCGCTTGACCTGTTCGGCCGCGTGGTACTCGTCGGCGCTCAGGTCGAGCGTCACCACCCAGTCGCGGTCGGACACAACCCGGACTCGTGCGGCGGGGTTGTCACCGTAGCCCCGGCCCGGGATCTCGTAGATGCCGCGCACTCGTTGGCGAAGTTCGCCAGTGCTGCGGCGGTAGTCGTAGTCCGCCTGCAAGAAGGCCCGGCAGGCCGGGGTGAAGTACGGCGACAACGCATGCAGGTTGCGGCTGTAGTCCTCTTCTCCGTTCGTGGGCCAGCGGTTGAGCTGCTGGAACACGTAGAAGGTGAAGGCGTAGACGCTTTCCGGCGGGACCTCCCACCACTTGCGCGTGCTGCCAGAGCGCAGGTCAGGCGGGACATGGATGGTGAGATCGCGCGGGGCGCTCCACCAGCCACCGCCCATCACCAGGGCGACCACCAGCAGTGCGAGCACGCCCAGGCGCAGGGTCTTGATGTGCGACTGCAGGTGCGCGACTTCGTTTTTGAAACGGCTCATCGCGCAACCCTCCGATTGGACCAGTAACCGGAGCGCGCGATCAGCATGTGGCCGCCGATCCAGCCTGCGGTCAACGGGTAGCGGGTGGAGAACCGCCATTGCAGTTCGCGGTACAACCACGTGTCGGGTCTACCGCGCTTCTGGCGGCGCAGGATGCCGCCGCCGACGAAGATACCGAATGCGACACCCAGAACGATGAAGGTCGGTGCCAGCGCGATGGTCGAGAACAGCCAGGACAGTGGCGTGCCGACCAGTAGCCCGCCGGCACCGGACAGGCCGCAGCAAAGCCAGAGCTCGTCCGCCGTCAGCCCTCGCACCACCACGGGATGCCGGTTGAGTCGATGCGGAAGAAACGCTACCGTGCCGTCCGCCCGGACGTGCTGATACTCGGCCATGATCCGGTCCTCAAAGGATGCCGGTGGCTTCGGTGAGCAGCCAGATGCCGATCACTAGCAGCACGGCGCCGATTGCCACGGTCAAGCCGAATTGGCCCCAGGTTTTCTTCCCGGTATGGATCTCCGCATAAGTGCCGTAGGCGTGGTAGCAAACGCCGATGAACATGCTGGCGACGACCAGCAGCGCTACGAGCAGAATAATGTCGTAGCCATAGTTGCGGATGGTTTCCATGATGCCGTTGCCCGTTCCGCGCGAGGGGTTCTCCAGTTGCGGAAGGCCCTGCGCGAACGACAGCGCGGGCAGCGTGGCGAGGCCCAGCGCCAGCGCGGCGCTCCGGGTTGAACGGAGACGGGAAAAGCGAGTGGTTGCCATGATCTGACCTTTCTGGTTACGAGAGGAGGAAGAAAGTCAGCACCAGGTACATCGCCAGAAAGCGGACGACGACACCGAGGAACTGACGCTGATTGAGGTTGTTTTCCGCCCAGCCGACGTAGGCGGTGCGGATGGCCCAGGCGCCCCACAGCAGGAGCACCGCGAACACCACGCCCACGAGTACCGACGCCATTGCACTGGGCGCGATACTGCTGTTGGCCTGGAACGCGCTGGTCTGGGCGGGAGTCATGGTTGCGCCTCCGGTGTCTGGGACGCGTCGGGCGTGGACTCGTGGCGGTAGTCACCGCTCAGCGCGGCTGGATCGCGCGGCTGGGCGCGGGACGGCGCGAGATGGGTCTGGATGCCAGCGCGCACGCGCGCCAGGTCATCGAGTAGCCTGGGGTAGTCGAAGTGGTAGCGTTCGCCTGGCGCCAGTGGTGCATTGGATGCGCTCTGCGCGACGAAGCGCTCCAGTGCGTCGAGCTGGCGCAAGGCTGCGGCCAGTTCCTGGCGCTGGGCCGGCGCATCGGCGCGGGCGGCCAGCGGAAGGCCCATGCCCAGAACCATCAGGAGCAGGGTGACCGGGCCACAACGCGTGCCGCGGCACTGAATCGAAAACACCATCGCGCCATTCCTCGGGTCGATCTGCAATGGCGTGATGGTGGCGAGGTAGGCCGATTCGGGCCGCAAACAATGGGAACTGGGGCGCAACCGTTTTTTAGTCTTGATGGCACCGACCAAGTCGACTCGCAAGCTATGCCCGACCACCATGGCATTGGTCTGGGATGGGAGACCTGCTGCGCAGCCGGTAGCCTAGGCGACGAACGAGCGTTTCTTCAGCGACGGAAAAGTGCCTTCCGCGCCGCAGGACGAGCGCACAGCAATACCGTCACCACGTTCATCGGTCGCTATGTGCTGACGATGGTGGCGCGCTTTCTCACGGGTGTGTCGGCCGGGTTGCTGCTGGCTGGCTATGCCGCGCGTCTGGTACCCGAGCATCAGAAGGGCCGCGCCATTGCCATGGCGATGATGGGTAGGCAGTACCGCCACTCACGCATCACGCCTCAATAAAACCGTCGCAGCATTGGTCAGTCTCGAAGGCCGCGCAGATTGAAACGACCCTGCCCGGCGCGGCGGGCGGCCTCGATGAGCGCCGCACTGACGGGACTATCCTTGCCGGCGAAAGCGTAAAAGCGCGCCGTCGGCAGTTCGGGCAAGCCGTCCTCGCCGCCCAGCACGCGCAAGCCTTCGCTACGCTGGCTTTCGGCAATGACCGTGATGGCGAAACCCGCACGTGCCGCCGACAGGCACCCGGCCATGCTGCTGCTTTCAAAGACGATGCGCCAAATGCGATCGGTCTTTCCCAATGCTGTGACTGCCGACTCGCGATAGACACAGCGCTCGGGGAAGACAGCTAGCGGCAGTGACTCGCCAGCCGGCAGAGGCTGATCCACCGCAAACGCCCAGATCAGCGGTTCTTCCCACAGCAACGCGCCGATGTCCCCAACGCGGCTACATTGCTTGCCAAAGACAAGATCCAGGCGGCCCCGTTCCTGCTGCCGCAGCAGCTCGGCGGTGATGCCAACCTTCAGCTCGATCGTGGCATCCGGATGCCACTGTCGAAAGCGTTGCAGCACCTGCGGCAGCCAGGTACCGGCGAAGTCCTCGGAAGCACCGATGCGCAGGTGCCCGTGCAGCGGGCTACCCCGCAGCTTGGCGCGGGCTTCGCGCTCCAGATCCAGGATGTTGCGGCCGTAGGCATACAAGGTGTCGCCAGCCTGGGTCAGTTCCAGGCGGCGCGTGGTGCGCGCCAGCAGGCTGGCGCCCGCGATCTGTTCCAGTCGCCGGATATGCCCGCTGACGGCAGAGGGGGTCAGCGCCAGCCTCTCAGCGGCCGTTGCGAAGCTGCCGCTGTCCACGATTTCGAGGAAGGTGCGCAGCAGCACCGTATCCAGTGGTGGGCCGTCTGTGATGAGAGAGGAATTCATTTGGGCATTAAACGCAAAATATCATCAATGATGGATGATTATTTGCTAATCGAATGGAGTCGTCCAGCTACGCTGCATCATCTTCAAAGGCACGAGACAACCCCATGAACAACTACCGCTTTGCTTCGACCGAACGACTCGACATTGCCTATCTCGAATGGAACCCGCAGGGAGGCCGAACGGCCATCCTGCTTCACGGCTGGCCGGACAGTCCTGAGTGCTGGAAGTCCGTTGCTCCTGTCCTAGCCGATGCGGGCTACCGTGTGCTGGCTCCGGCGCTGCGAGGCTTTGCGCCGACGCGGTTCCGCAACACTGCCACGCAGCGCAGCGGCCAGTTGTCCGCCCTGGGCCGCGATCTGCTGGAGTTCATTGACGTGCTTGGGCTGGCGCAGCCGGCTCTGATCGGCCACGACTGGGGCGCCCGCGCCGCCGCCAATGCCTGCGGCCTGCGCCCAGGCGTGGCGTTGCACCTGGTGATGCTGTCCGTGGGCTACGGCACCAACGCGTCGGATCAGCCGCTATCACTGCCGCAGGCGCGCAACTAGTGGTATCACTGGTACATGGCCACGCCGCGCGGAGAGCAGGTGGTGCGTGACGAGCGCGAAGCCTTCACCCGCATGATGTGGGACACCTGGGCGCCGGCCGGCTGGTACAGCCAGGTCGACTTCGATGAAGCGGCGCAGGCGTTCCAGGGTGACGACTGGGTCGACATCGTGCTCCATTCCTACCGCCACCGCTGGGGTTTCACCGAGGGCGACCCGGCCTATGCGGAGGACGAAGCACGTTTGAATCCTGCGCCTGTACTGTCGTTGCCAACGCTGGTCCTGCATGGCGGCGCAGATACCTGCAACCACCCCGACAGTTCCAAGGGCCGGGAGACGTTCTTCCAGGGCAGCTACGAGCGGCAGGTGCTCGATGGGATAGGGCACTTCCCGCAGCGAGAAGTGCCGCATGCTGTCGCTGAGGCCATCCTGACGTTCTGTCAGAAATGGTCAAGGTAGCTACAGGTCTTGCCAAAGCGCTGGCACCGCTGCGCCTGGTGGTAAGCCTAGTTCCGCCAGTAAGATCTGTTTGTCGGGCCATTCATCCATATCACGCACTGCGATGATCCAGCGTGCCAGGGCTACGCAGGGTTGAGCGAGCAGCGCCTTGAAGTACACGGCATCGACGGCTGACAGCGAGTGGCCGAGCACGACCATCTGTTCGACGGTGTCCAGGGAGTTGAAGAAGTCGGCGTTCTGGGCTATGAGCTCGGCCGAGCGCTTGAAGGTCGCCGAAAAATAGTCGTCGATGATGCCGTTGGCTTCCATCAGGCGCGTGTCAATTTCTTCTATATCGGGGCGATCATTCAGCGAGCTCCGGGTCGAGGGGCTCCAAGCATGGCCTAGTATCAGCGCATCGTCTGGTTGTGTCGCACAGCCATGGATGAACAGTACCTGTTGGAGGGCGACGTTATAGACGGCATTCAATGTGCTGGTGTAGTTAAAGCTCAGGAACAGCGCGCGCCGATCCAGTTTTGACAGCCGTCTCGGTGTGGTATCGCGTGTTGGAATGGGCAGCGCACGAACCCAGTCGGCGAAATGCGCCTGCAGTTCCGTCGAGAGCCGACCAACGACGTTCTCCACCTCATACTGGAAATCGTGATGCCCTGAATCGCTCCAATCCTCATCACTGTAGGACGCCATGAAATGGCCGAGGTTATCGATCAGCATATCCGCATCCAGCTCGGCCAGCGCCAGTTCCAGTCCGTTCCAGTTTTCTCCGGCCGGAAGGTACTCTTCTACTTCACGGTAGACGTCGCTGGCTGTGTCTTGCACATACTCCTTGAAGTCTACTAGACCTGATGGGATGCCGTGCCAGAGGTCAAAGCCGTTTCCGATGATGTAGAGCGTGGTGGGCGCCATCTTGTTTCCTGTCGTTTTTTGTGTTGATGGGTTATGAGCCGGAAAGGCATTCAATCTATATTAGCAGCGCAATGCGGGATATCTGGCATGGGCAGGTGGTGCGCTGTCATGCTCGAGGTAGTGACGGTATTTGATGTGTTAAACATTTTGAATTTGGGGAAACAATGAACTGCCTGATTAAGCACAGCCTTAGTTTTGTTATTGATAGTGCCGTCAAGCGGTTGATCGAGGATATCAATGATTATTCTCATTTGCTGACAACGGAAGATTGGCGTCTGCTGATGAACTTGGGTAAGGCTGTCGGTGATAGGCAAATTTGCCAACAGGAATGCCTGGGGTGTTTGGAACTCGCCAGGATGGAGCGTATGCTTTTCAATTTCATCAATGGTATTTCAAGAGCAAACAAAGAAAACGAAGGGATAGTCACTGAGTTGTGCCGTATATTTTCCGTTCCGAACGATTTGAATTCCATTGTTCTTGCACTGGATTTGGTTGTTTCCCCTGACTATGTAAAGTCAAAAATTCCTGAAAAATCCATCCCGTCCTACGAGAAATATGTGGATGCGGTCAAGGGCGAGATTTCTCGTTTGGCGATGGATCATTTTTACCATGAGCAGGCAAAGTGTCATGACGCCATTCTCGCGCACGGAAGGGTGGAGAAAAAACAAGTTATTGCTTATAAGCCAGTAGAAATATCTGCCGGTGTAGAATTGTTTTACGTTGATCAGAATGTGGTTAGCAAATATGGGAGCGATCAAAGTTTCAGCAGGCAGGTTGAGAGCTTCAAAAAGAAGGTTGGTTGCAGGTTTGTCTATAGTCCCTATGTAATTGAAGATGGTTTCAAAATGAGCCGCGTTCGGCTTGCTGAATACTTTGAAGCGATTGAGGTGTTTACAGAAAACACCATGCTGGTGCGATCCGAGGATGGAGTGATGCTTGCCAAGGAAGATGTCCAGGTCACGTTTGATCGCGTTTTACTCTGGAGAAATGCAACAAGGGCTGCTGAGGATTTGAAGGTACAGAAGATGTACTGCAATCACTGGGGATATCCTCATTATTCAAGGGGATCAAGGCTGTCGAAGCGGGCCAATGAAAATATTGATGAATTCTTGGATTCTCTACGCCCCTATCTTGATGACAGAAGCGGGGAGGTCGATTTCAATGACTATGAGAGCGATCGTGCCTTGTGTCGGAGACTCAGTGCGGCAACCATCGAGAAATCATTTTCCTTGCAGGAACTTGTTGATAAGTCGATTAAGTATGATGGAGATTCTGAATGCATGAGTCATATTGAGCACCTTTGTGACTTTCTGGACTTAATAAACTTTCAGACAGAGCCTCTTTCTGAGCTGAGCAAGATTCGGAGCAGCCTTCAGGATACAGAACACTTGAAGCATGCCTGGAAGGCCGATTATTTCGTGACGGATGATAAGAGGCTGCGTATACGTGGTACTTTTATTTACTCAGCGCTCGGGTTAGGTACAAAGTTCATAAGCATCAACGAACTTAAAGAAAAAATCATTAGTGAATTCAAGAAGTGATTAGCCCAGACGTTGGCTGCGGTCGAAGCTCTGTATTGGAATGATGTCGATCACAAATACTTCTTGAAGCTGCTTGCCGTCAGCGCCACGGCAAGCCCCAGTAGCGCGGCGCTGGGCAGCAGGATCAGCAGTGGATGGGCCGAGATTGGCATCGCCAGGTAGATCACCCAAGGCAGCACGGCCAGCGGCATCAGCGTGGCCTTCGCACGGTGATAGACGAATCCAGATTCGCGCCCGGCGCCGAACCGACGCACGTCGCGGCGCACTAGGCCATCCACCAGACCAGTGAACACGGCCGTGAGCATCAACGGCAACGTCAGCACCAGGATCAGCAGACGCACAAGGAAGGTTAGCGTGGTGAAGCCGGCGGCGATCAGGTAGCGCTCGGTCCAGACGTACGCTTGGCTGATGAAGTAGCGGAAGTCGCGCGTTTGCACCTGGCTCGGTGCGCGAGCCTGCTCGGCCGTTCTCTCGATCCGCTCCAGCAGTCCTGTCCTGACGAAGACCCATTCGTGGCCTGCATCCACTAATTGGTGTGCCGTGCGCCCTGGTTCCTGCACGACGACGCTGCGCGTGAAATGGTTCGATAGATGGCCTAGTTCGTACTGCAGCATGGCTTGTGAGTGGCGCCAACCTTGATCCTTCCAGAACAGGTGCATGCCGACACACTCTACGACGATCGAGATCAGCAGCGAGCCGATCAGCACGCCCAGCAGCCGAAACGGCAGGCTGATGGCACCGGCGATCAGGCCCTGTCGGCGGTTCTCCTGCCGCTGAGCGGTCGATGCCGGATCACTCATGGCCTGCCAGCCTGGTCGACAGGTGCCGCCGCTTCATCATCAGCCAGGCCTTCCGGCAGCGGCTTCTCCTGTAACGCCGGAGAACCGATGTTCTCCCACCACTGGCTGCTCTCGGTGTAGCTCTGGCGCATGTAGCCCGCCAGTTGCTGCAAGTCCTTGGGCATGACTTCGTCTGGATCCGGGGCCGGCAGCGGCATACGGATTTTCCAAAGATTGCCACCTTGCATCAGCGCGAAACACTGTCCCTTGGGCAACTGCACGATGTGTGCAGGCTCGATCATCGGCACGCTGGACATGCTGATCCGATCCTGCGTGTTGCTGGTGAAATCGGTCGCGCCGCGGATATCGGAACTGTCGGTTGCACCGGACACGATGGTGGTGGTGTAGACCTCAACCTTTGGTAGTTGCCGCGTGAGAAGCTCGGCGGTGGCTGTTTCGCGCACGCGCAGCATGAACACGTTGTTGAAATTGCCGACCACTTGACCCGCTTTCGCGCGATTGCCGATCCGAGCCTCAATGTCCGAAAGCGTCTGGGTGTAGGCCGTGACCTGGATCCCGGCACCGCCGCCCTTATTGATCATCGGAATGAATTCATTCCCCATGAGTTCGTTGAACTCATCGGCATGCACGTTGATCGGAACCTTTGAGTCGGCCGTGGCGTCGGGCAGTCCGTCGTCGATGCCGAACTTGTAGATGTGACCAGCGACCGACACTAGGTCGCTGAACATTGAGTTGCCCACTGCAGCGGACACCTCGGCGTCGGACAGTGCATCCAGGCCGACATAGACCACCGCGCGCTTCCTGATGATCTGCATCCAGTCGAAAATAGGCCTGGGATCGGCCAGGTCCGAGTAGTTTGGCGCCAGGAGCTGTGCGATCTTGCCAGTGGTCAGCTTCTCCAACAATGGCAAGAGGCTCGCAACAATCTTGTCGAAATAGGTCTTGTCGTAGCGCACCGCAGAGCGCAGACCATCCAGCACCGGGTCATAGTTGCGCACTTGGCTCAGGTACTGTTCCAGTGCGACGACGCGCTTCTCGCGCCCGATCATGTTGCGGGGGATGTTCTTCTCGTTGAGCTTCGCCTCGATCTGGACGATGACTTCCCAGGCTTTCGGCTCGGTCTTGGCGAAAAAGTGCTGGGCGTACTCGATGAACAGGTTGTCGATGTTGATGACGTGCCGCTGGATCAGCAGGTAATCCGGCCGCTGCCCCAGTTCGATCAGAGCCCTGGCGATAATGTTGACGAAGCGCCACGCGAACTCCCTGAAGGCGGCAGAGTTGCCCTCGCCGGAGAGTTGGCCGGCGATGCGGGTGGCGACCTCGCTGATGCGACCGAAACGGCCCACCGCGTTGTAGCGCGAGGAAATTTCCGGCCAGCCAAGATGGAACACGTAGAACTCGTTCTCGCGGCCCGCGCGCCGGGCCTCCACGTACATCCGCTTCAGGAGGTCGGCATCCCCCTTGGGATCGAAGACGATCACTACTTCGTGCTCACCATGGATCTTGCGGCGGATATCCTGGGTGATGAACAGTTCCGCCAAGCGGGTCTTGCCGACGCGGGTGGTTCCCAGCACCAGTGAGTGCCCGACGCGCTCGCCCAGCGGCAGGCTCACATCGATCTCGTCCGGCTCGATGCCGTGCAGACGCGGCAGGCCGCCGACCGGTGGCAAGGGGCGCATCGGATTGAACGGGACGTCCCAGCGGGTCAGATGCGGCAAGCGCGACAGCGGGAACGGCGCAAACTCCAGGCGCTCCTCCAGCCGCCGGGCAAATTGATAAGCCGGTGTCGGCTCAACATAGGGGCGAAACTCCGGCCGGTACGTCTGCATCAGTCGGTGGGTGTGCTTTTGTTCCCACAGGAAGCCCTTGCCGATAAACAGCCGCTGCCCGCTGACAGGCACGTCGCGGCTGGTCATGACGTAACGCGGTAGGCGCCGGATGTTGCGGCGGTAGCGCACGATCACCCACGCGTCGTGCAGGCGCAGCGCGCCGTAAGCCGAGAAGGCCAGCGCGCTGCCGATCCCCATGCCTGGGCTCAGCGCGAGCGACCACGGTGCCACGATGGACAAAAACGCGGCGCCGGCGCAGACCGCCACGGTGTATAGCTCCACCGCAGGGCGCAGTAGGACTTCAACCGGCTGTGCCCGCGCCATGGCGTCATTGCTCGATGCCGGTCGCCGTGATCAGCGCCGGGTAATGCTGCAGGCCCAGGCGCTCGGCCAAGTCGTCGGCAGCTACCGGCGCCAGGGTGATACCGGGTGCAAGCGCACGCAGCTGCGCCAGTGCCTGCGGTGTCTCGACATTGACCACCAGACCTGCCGCGCTGCGCTCGCGCAGCGCGGCCGCGTGGCGGCGTAGCCAGGCCCTTGATGCATCGTCGTCGCCGACCAGGAAGAATGGTTGTAGGCCCGGTGCTTCGATGACACGACGCGCGACCATCCCAGGGGACAACCTAGCGCTGCGCACCGGCAGCATGGCTGCTTCATTGGCGGCTGCGGCGGGGGCTTGGGGAACAACGATGGCCGGACGCGGTAAGTTGGCGGCGCGTGGTTGCAAGTTCAGCGCTTCGTAGTACGGCAAGGCGGAGGTACCACCGCGGTCTTCCACCATGATTGGCGGATCTGCTGCATGCAGGAGCGGTGAGGAGCCGGCAAGCAGCAGGAACAGGCCGCGCGCGACCGGAGTGTGGAGGGTCATGGATAGGTTTCCTTGCGTTCTGCGCGTGAGGGCGTACCGGCTTGTTGTGGTCCTTGCACGCGCTGGAGGTGTTGCGAGACGCTGCGCCGGTAGCGAGCGGCAGGTGCGCCGCCGGCAGGCCGGTGGTAGCGACCGATGGCCAGCAGCCAGTCTTCGCCGGGCTGGTGCTGCTCTTTAAGAATGTCGGCGGCGATGCGGAGGTTGCTGTACGGGTCCAGTAGATCGCAGGGCTGGCGGTAGCGCTGGGCGTGGTAGCCGAGGTTGATCTGGCTCAGCCCGACGTCGATTCGGGTGGCCGGCGCTTCGCGAAGTGCCTGGCGCAGTCCCTCGCAGGCCTGCACACGCGTGGCGAAGCGGCGCGAGGCGCCTGCCACGTTCAGCGACCACGGCCAGGGGACGATGCGCCCGTCCCGTCGCACGCCGCTTTCCTGCAAGGCGACGGCGTAGAGCACGGTCGAGGGAATTCCGGCCCGCTGCGCCGCCAACTGGTAGGCGGGCGGCGGGATCTCCTGGGCCAGGACCAGGCCAGCGGTTAGAACGACTGCCAGCATTACGCCACGCCGCATCGCCATCAAGGTAGTCGCTGCCATTGGCCGTTCACCTGGCGTACGACTGCGGGCAGCTCGCCGGGCAGGCCCAGTGCCAGCCAGTGACCTCCATCATGGTTCAGCGTGATGGCGCCGCTGCGCACCTTTGCCGGGTCGATCTGAGCGCGCTTTGCCCAGCCGCGGATACGTGCGTCGTCCTGTCGGCTACCAACCATGTACAGGTCAAACGCGGTACCCGCGCGTTGCAGGTTCTGTACCACTGCGCCGCAAGGCGCGCAGCCGTCCCGGATGAACACTGCGGTGCGGCCGCTGCCGGTAATGGCTGTACCGCCGGTGGGCTTGGCGTCGGGCAGGTTCACCCGCTGAGCGTCGGGATGCAGGCTCTGCCAGGCCTCGTCGTAAGCACGCTGGTAGGCCAGCAGCTTCTCGACGCGGCGCGCCTCGGCCTGGACTTGCAGTTCGGCGTAGCGTCGACGCTCGTCGTCGCTGCGCGCCTCGATCCCCAGCGCCGACAGCGGATCAAGGCCGGGCGACTGAATGCCCAGTGGACCTTCCATCACTTCGCGGTAGCGTGTCCATTCGTCGTCGTGCAGGCCCCATTCGCGCGCCACGCGTACATCGCGGGCTTGGTCGACCTGGCTTTGAGCGATCCGAGACGGCTGTACGGGTGCCTTCTGCGCCGGGGACTGTTGGGCGAAGGCCGGCACATGCAGTGCGGCCAGCAGGGGCAGAACGAGAAGCGTCTGGCGTGGCATGGCGCACCCCATCAAGGAATCGCCAGCCGGCGCGTCTGCTCGGCGGACTGGAACGTGGCGGTGTTGCCGTCGATGCCTAGCAGCCGCCAGCAGCCGATGGCCTCGCCGGGCAGGAGCACCTGGATCTGGTCGGCCGAGAATTCGCTGGTGGTTGGTGCGATGGACACACTGCGCTGCCCTGCGCGTAGTTCCGCGCCGATAACCCGGAACGCAAACGGCACTTGCTGGGGTTTCGCAGGCGTTGCCTTGGCCGCGCGCGACGGTGGGGACGTGCGGGCAGCGGCCTGGCGCAGGCTCTTGAGCTGCTCGACCTCGGTGCGCAGTGCTTGCACATCCGCCAGGGCTGCATGATCCGCCTGTGCCTGTTCGAGCTGGGCAATGCGTGCGTCGATCTGCACACGGGTGTCGCGCAGGGTCGTTGCCGTGGCCGCTTGTGGCTGTGCGCGCAATGCCTGCGTGTCATCGGCCAGTTCGCGCACCCGGGCTTCGAGTACCTGGAGCTGCCGTAGGCCGGAATCGAGGTGTTCGCGATCAGCGAGTTCCGTCATGACGCGGTAGCCCAGTCCGGCGCACACGCTCAGACCGATCAGCCATGCCCACAACAGGAGCTGCGTGACCACGGTGGCGGTGGAGCGCGAAGCCGATGGCGCAGCGTTCATGGCTGGCCTTCCACGGCGACCGGGAAGGTCTGCGCCGCGTCAGTTGTTGGGCTATCGGAACTTGGCGTGGTATCGAGACTTTCGCTGGCAGCAGGTCGGGTGAAGCACACCTGCCGGGTGCGGTCATCCACTTGGAGATCCCAGGCCGGACCGGCCAGAGTCAGCAGCGCGTCGCGTAACGTCAGCGGTCCCAGGTGGAGGTGGGCCACGGGCAGCGGCAATGCGTAGAGCGCGATGACCGCGTGTGCCGTCTCGCAGAGCTGGTAGCCGCTGCGCTTGAGGGTATGACGCAGGCCATCACCGACGGTGGCGCGAGCGCCTTCCGGCATCGCCACGTCGACCACTTGCAGCAGCAGGTCGCGCTGCGCCACCGTGGGCACCAGCTCGACCAGGGTATAGCGGCCGTTGCGTACGACCAGAATCGACTCCTGCTCTTGGTAATCAGGGGCGGGGTCGACCTCTTCGAGCGGCGGCGCGTTCAGTGCGGTGGTTGTCGCGCAGCCGCTGGCCAGGGCTGCTACGACCAGGAAGCTGCTTACGAACAGTTGCCTGGATGAGTGGGTTGCTGACATGGATCGGCTCTCTGTTGCGATGAGCCGATACCATGGATGGACACTGCTTTAAGGGCAGCCAAGAATACGCATTGGCTAGAAACCGTATTAACGGTACTCCCGCCACTCACCAAGCCTCTTCGGGGTCAGGGACCGCAATTAGTCGTTGACAATGAAGCGCTATACAGCACTCTAATGGAAAACAAGCGTACTTAATTCACTCCAGCTGTCCACGTTCAATGGAATGTGGACAGCTGGAGGCAAAACTCAAGCGGTGAGCATTGTAGATAGCAATTCTGATCAGAAAAAAACGAGAGCACTTACGAATTTATATTTTAGTATCTGAAAATGGATTCGAATCCATTTTTGCAGGATTAGCTACCTCTCTTGAATATCCTTGGGATCCACCGAGCAACCTGCCCCCTGCTCCTCGCGAAGCCTTGCCAGACGCGCACCCTCTTGGGAGGTCACTGTGTAGAGCTTTTCAGGATCATGAACACGTAAATGCAAAGCCATCGCTTCCATGCCATCGGCCACAGGTATTTCCCGGCTGTTGCTTTTCAGTCCGTTCAGAATCAGATCGGCGGCAGTCCCCACAGACATGCCGTTTTCTATATTGGCATCGGATCGGCCTCGCAAAGTGCCATTGCCTTCCAGTGAGTTAACAGCAATCGATGTCCGAACCGACCCCGGCAGGATGACGCTCACCTGTATGCCATAGGCTTCTTCGACTTCTGCACGCAACGCATCAAAATAACCGACAACCGCATGTTTGGCTCCGCAATAGCCGGCACGCATTGGTGCGCCGACTTTCCCAGCAACCGAACTCACCACTGCGATTTGTCCGCTGCGCCGCTCGACCATCAGCGGCAACAACTGCTGGGTCAGGGCCACCGGCGCAAGGTAATCGACCTCAATGAGTTGACGATAGACGTTCAGCTGAGTATCGAGTGCCAGGCTTCTTTGGCTGACACCAGCGTTATTTATCAAGCGGTCAACTCGACCCTGCCAGCGCCATGCGCGTTCGACCAAATCGGGAAGGGCAGCATAGTTGGTGGTGTCAAACGGCAGCACCAGCGACCGATCCGGGGCTTGAGCCGCGACCCTTTCGAGTTCACTGCTTCGCCGCCCAGAAAGGATCACGCGTGCCCCTTCGCGCAAAAAGGCAGTGGCCAATGCTTCGCCTATCCCCGAGGAGGCGCCGGTGATCCATACGACATTTTCTGCGAATAACATAGTTGACTCTCTTTGGCTAAAATCAGGATGATTGTTCGGCAAGGGTTCGACTGCGCAACATGACCAGACCGCCCAACGCCATGAGAGCGGCGACGGCGTAAAAACCCGGCGTGAAGCTTCCCGTAGAGGTTTTGATCAGGCCGATTGCAGCGGGACTCACAACACCGGCGAGGCTGCCCAGACTGGTGATTACTGCGATACCTGCTGCAGCGGTTTTTTTAGACAATTGCGCAGTTGCGGCAGCCCAGAACACTGGATAAGCGGCGACGATGCCGGCGGTGGTGATCGCTAGCAACATCAGCGAAGTCCACAAGTGCCCGATGGCCAAGGTGCTCAGCACCAACCCTGTCGCAGCGCAGAATGTTGCGATCGCAAAATGCCAATGGCGCTCCTGACATCGATCAGAGCGGCGGCCATACCAGACCATTGCGACAGCACCGAAGGTATAAGGGATTAACGAGTACAAGCCGATCTGTTGGGCGTCGCGAATCCCGAGGTCTTGGATCATCGAAGGAAGCCAGAAACTCAGGGCATAACTGCCAAAGTTGATTGAGAAATAGAGCACGGAGAATAGATATACCTTTGGGTCTTTGAGGGCAGTAGCGAGGGAGTGATCAGTGGCAGCAGCCTCGGTCGGCGTGTCCTGCAAGGCAACCTGAATCAGCTGGCGTTCCGCCGCATCGAGCCACTGGGCATCGCCTGGGCGGTCGACAAGGCGCAAGTAGACAACAATGCCGAGCAATGAGCTGGGTAGGCCCTCTAGCACATATAGCCACTGCCAGCCGCGTAAACCGTTGAAACCGTCGAGGTTCTGCAGGATCCACCCCGAAACTGGGCCGGCGATAATCCCAGCAGACACCGACGCCGTCATGAACAGCGCAATCACCCGACCGCGTCGTTCCATCGGATACCAGTAGGTCAGGTAAAGTACGATGCCGGGAAAGAAACCAGCTTCGAATGCACCCAGCAAAAACCTCACGGCGTAGAACTGGATCGGCGTCTGCACGAACAACGTGGCGGCGGATACTAATCCCCAGCAAAGCATGATGCGCAGCAACGTTTTGCGCGCACCGATCTTTTGTAGGGACAGATTACTCGGCACTTCAAAAATGAAATAACCGATGTAGAACATACCCGCACCGAAACCATAGACCGCATCGCTGAAGCCGAGGTCGGCACGCATCTGCAACTGGGCGTAACCGATATTGATGCGATCCAGGTAGTTGAGGACGTAACACAAGAAAAGCAGGGGGATTAGTTTCCGGGTGACCTTGCGATATACCGCATTAAGGTTTTCGGTAAGTCCCGCACCGACAACACCAGGAGTATCGAATAGAGTCGTCTTCATAAAGTCACTGGCGGCCGAAAGCGTGGTGCGTTCATGAGCTATATCTCGTTATTGTTAGAATGATTGATCATGATGTTTCTTGCAGGGTTATGTACGGTAGTCGCTGCCCATCCGATCGAGCTTGCGCAGTAGCGCTGGCCAAACAAATCCACCGCCTTGACCCTCGGATTGCATCTTCGCCACCTGCTCCACGCTCTCGATAATGGAGCGATCAACCTCAACCAAATCGCCACCGGCTTGAGCGGCCAACTGGATCTGACATGTGGTCTCAAATAGGTACATCGCTAAAAACGTATCCGGAATTGACCGCCCTACGGTGAGTAAACCGTGATTGCGCAACATCAGGAAACTCGAGTCGCCGAGGTCTGCTTGTAGGCTTGATCTCTCCTCATCTCGCACCGCCACCCCTTCATAGTCGTGGTAGCCCAATGAATTCAGGACGAAGGTGGACTGCTGGGAGATTGGTAAGACACCGCACTTCTGGGCACTGACTGCGACACCGGCGCGAGTATGGGTATGCAGTACGCACTGAACGTCATCGCGAACCGCGTGAATGGCGCTGTGAATCACGAAACCGGCACGGTTCACCGAAAACTCCGAGTCGTTGAGCTTGTTGCCCAAATGATCGACGATGATCAACGAAGACGCAGTGATTTCATCGAACAGCAAACCATAGGGATTAATCAAGAAGCGATGCTCATCACCGGGCAGCCGCGTACTGATGTGGGTGAAAACGAGATCAGTCCAACCGAAATAGGCCACCAGTCGATAGCAAGCGGCCAAGTCACAGCGCAGTTTCCACTCTTGGCTGCTAACGAGGTTTTTTAGCGAAGGTATGTGCATGGGAATTCCTTATTTTTGTTTGATATATGGAACGTCGAATCGAAGTGCTACTCAGTAACCTCAGCAGGCATGGCCGAGCTGTAGAGACTGCGCAACGGTTGGCGAAAGACATTACGGAGCATGGGCTCAAAGGCTTCGAGAGGGAGAGTGTCGTAGTCACGGTCGAAGGCGGGGCTGTCATACAGTTCGCAGAATTGCGCCGTGTAATCAAAATGCTGACTGCCGACGAATTGATCACGCAGATCGCGATCTAGGCCGAGATAATGAAAGAAGTAGTGGCCTTGGAAGATCCCGTGGTGGGCGACCATCCAGTGGTTGGCCTCGCTAACGAAAGGCTTGAGGATAGCGGCCGCAATATCAGGGTGGTTGTAGGCACCGAGCGTATCGCCAATGTCGTGGAGCAGGGCGCAGACCACATACTCCTCGTCGCGTCCGTCTCGCAGTGCGCGTGTCGCGGTTTGCAATGAATGCGCATAGCGGTCGATTGGAAAGCCGCCGAAGTCACCCTCCAGCAGTTTCAAATGGCTGATCACTCGTTCAGGTAGGCCTTGGGCATAGGCCATGAATTCTGAACCAATCAGCCTCCAGTCTTCGCTGGTGCTTTCTTGAAAGCTTTTGAATGTCGCGTGGTTATGGTTGCTCATGATTTCCCCCGTGAGTCGTTGCTCGGTGCTTGAACGACGAACAGGAGCAGCTTAGAGTTTTGTGTCACCGCAAACTGCAAGGGATATTGCATTTGACTAAGCTTTTCGGTCTATAAACGTAGTTATTCGTGTTTTGATGCGGCCCCATAATGCAAGCTGACTAAAGGGGGTGGAGCCAATGTTCGTCAATGATCAGCTCCTGAAGAGGATGAACGCCAATCCTTGGTTCGGGTGCATTGAACCCGCAGTGCAACGAGAAATGCTGGCCGACAGTCGAACCCAGCGACTGAACCCAAAGGAGTTTCTTCTACGAAAGGGCGATGCACCCGGCAGTTTTTACGGGTTGGTTCGGGGGTCGCTGAAGATGTCGACATTGCGAGAGGATGGCAAAGAGGCCATCTTGACGGTATTCGAATCTGGTAACTGGTTCGGCGAGACCTCATTACTTGATGGTCTGCCCCGGATGCATGACGTGAGCGCCGTTGATGCAGTGGAGGTGCTTTGCATCGACCCACATGTTTTCGAGAGCCTAATGTGCAACAACGGCTTCGCTCGGTCGATCGCGGTGCTGCAGGCTATGCATGCTCGGCTCCTCCTCAAAGTGTTTGAGGACATCATGCTACATTCGACCCGCACACGCATCGCCCGTCGCCTGGAACACTTGGCCCATGGAGATACTACCCTTTCGCTTACTGGGCGCCACGAACTCAAGGTTACCCAGGAAGCTTTGGCAATGATGTTGGGTATTACCCGCCAAACCCTTGCGTTGGAACTAAAAGCGATGGCCGCAGAGGGAGTTGTGATACTCAAGTACGGGCAAGTGCAGATTGATTCACTGGCGAAGTTGAAAGTGATGGGATCGGGATTGTGAATCGCCTTAAACTTCGTCATCACGTTGAAGGGCTGCTTTTGGCCGATTCTGTTGAAAAGTCGGATTTTTAGCTCTCCTCAACTCAGGCGCGACCACCACTGGAGAACCTGCTCTGTTGGCGCTGATGCGATCTTGAACCCAGGCTGCCGGAGTTCAATGATCCACCTGAATACTCAGCCATCGATAGCCTTGCACGGGATTTCAGCGGCTGCACATGGGCCAGTCAAGATAAGCAGCTTGGGTCAAAATCGCATTAGCGCGAACAGCTTGGTGGCTTAGAGTACCAGCGGCAGAAAAACGAGGCTGATCCTGGCTCAGATTTTCAGTGAGCGGAAAACACAATTCCCCTGAGCAGGTTTTTCTTTCGCTGTAGTGCGGATAGCCTCTCACTACCGAATACACAAATAACTCTAAAAAAAGGTAGATGCCATGCAACACGGTGATCAGGCCACGCCTCGCTCCCAAGCCAAGATTCTTTGGCGCGTAGCTGCAATCGCTACAATGGGCTCCCTTGCATTCGGATATGACACAGGTGTCATCTCTGGTGCTCTCCCTTTCATGAGCCTCGATCCTGCCCAGGGCTGCCTTGGATTAACCCCAGTCATGGAAGGTGCTGTTGCATCTTCATTGATCTTCGGTGGCGCCTTTGGCGCTTTTTTCGTTGGCCAGCTTTCAGACCGTTTCGGCCGGTTGGTAATGCTGAAATTATTGGCTCTGCTGTTTGCTGTCGGAGCCATCGGAAGTGCACTGGCACCCAGCTTTTGGGCAATGATCCTGATCCGATTCGCGCTCGGTTTTGCGGTTGGCGGTGCCTCCTCAATCGTGCCGGTATTCATTGCTGAACTCGCAGGGCCAAAGCATCGAGGCCGGCTGGTGTGTCAGAGTGAGCTGATGATTGTTTCTGGGCAGTGTCTTGCCTACGTGTCCAGTGCTTTGCTCGCACATCTGTTTGATAGCCCGATTGTGTGGCGCTACATGCTGGCCATTGCCTTGATCCCAGCCGCTCTGCTTTACGTCGGGGTGAACTTTGTTCCGACCTTTCCACGTTGGCTTGTCGCCAAGGGCCGCGTCGATGAGGCGAGAGACATGTTGGTCAACCTTCGTGATAGTAAGGATGAAGCCGAGCAAGAGGTTCGTGAAATCGTCGAGCAGTGCTCTTATGAAAAGACGCACTCCGGGATGTTCAGTAAGCTAAACGAACCCTGGTTGATCAAACTGCTGTTGGTGTACGCAGCAATTTCGGAAAATCCTTCACTGAAGGCTGCATGTTTGAAACCAAAAGTACGGTCTATCTCCTCCTCGGGCCAGGACTGAGAAAAGAGGCCTGCATTGGTACTGCTTTTTCGATGAAAGCAGGGTAAGCGAAGCTCGCAGACAATTTAGACAGAATCGTTTTGGAGCTTGGGTTTGATGCCTGAAGTAACTGAGTTGGAGTTCCACAGTAAAGATTTAAGCGACTTTCAGCTGAGTCGCTTGGTGCAAGCAAGCCTTCGAAAATACACGGCGCCAGTCACTGCTTTCATTAGTGACGCTGTCATCGCGGATGACACATGCCTGGGCGTTTCCTTCGACCACTCTGAGCGTGACGATGCGTACCATAGGGTGGATGGTTCTATTCTCCGGACAGGTAAAATTCAGTCAGCGAGGAAAGAAGGGCGGTTTTGGCTGCTTGAAACCCAAGACGGTAACTACGTCATCGCTAGTTTCAAGCGAGACCTCGGCAGAGCGAGCTTTCTCAAGCTACTCGATTCCGCCGACCGTTTTTAACTGTGGTGATAAGGTGCCTTCGTGCCTGAGGCGCGCTTCAACACAGAGCGTGTTTCAGTAGCCGCACTCGTTCAGCAGTTTTTGCAAAAACTCGCGCCGCCGTTGGACAATGCTCAAAATGAGATAGTCGCGGTCGGTATCTCTTGTCGACAAATGCCCCGCGTCTACAAGACCGTGGATGTAGCCTTCGGCTTTGCCCCTTGCTTCGAGCAAAGTATCGATGGATGTGCTTTTGTAGATGTCTTCAGCGATGAGCTGCCACCGCTTCTTTTGTCGCCGTCCAATCAGGTCGTCCGAAAATTTTGGCGCGTTTAACCCAATGATCAATCGGGACCAAGCCAGGCAACTACTCTGCGGCAGTCTTCAAGGAAAAGACTGACTTCCTTGCGAAGCCAGGCCTCAACTACGGCGACGGGCCCGCTGGGTGTGCCCTGGCTGACGAAGACGTAGGCGGCCGGTGAAGGAACTCCGATCCCGAACACATCGATCAGTCGGCCATTCAATAGGTCGTCGTAAACAAGTGCCAGACGCCCCATGGCGATGCCTTGGCCGTTTTTAGCGGCAGCCAGGGCAAGTTGGGAGAGGTTGAAGAAATGTCCGGACGATAACTCTTGCGAGGGTGCATCGACCTGCTTGAACCAATATGCCCACTCTTCAAACTGCTCGGCCCCCGCCCAAGGGCTTGAGTCATGCAGCAACCATTCGGGCCTGAGGTCAGCAGGCGATTCGAGTACCGGATGTGCCGTTAGAAAGCCAGGGCTGGCGACAGGAAATAGCCATTCGTTCAGAAACGGACGGGCAACCAGATCATCGTAGTGCCCCAAGTCGTAGCGAACGGCCGCGCTCAATCCTTCGCGCATCAAGCTAGATCGGTCAAGCCAATGGAATTCACCGTGAATCTTGAGATGAATCGTTGCGTGCTCGCGGAAAAAATTCCCCAGCCGGGGCGTCAGCCAGCCCATGGCGAAGGACGGAGAGCAACTCAGGGCAATGTCTTGATTGTCCCTTGGCCGTCGCAGTTGCGCGAGAGCGTCCTCTATCACTCGTAATGAATCCCGGGTCGCTCGATGTAGCTTTTCCCCATCATGCGTCAGCGCCAAAGAGCGCGCACGACGATAGAACAGTTGGCATCCCAGGGAGGATTCCAAATGTTTGACCTGTTGGCTGAGAGCGCCCTGGGAAACGCAGAGTTCGGAAGCAGCTCGCGTAAAACTGCTGTTTCTGGCGACGGCATCGAAACTGCGTAGCCATATCATCATTGATGAGGAGAGCATCACCGATTCGCTTTGCTGGAAGGATTGATCGGAAGGCCGTGATCGACGGCACTGACGTCCATCATCACCTGCTCAATAGGGACTACCGTGCTGTTTGCAGCCCCTCTTGCATTCCGGCCAAGCCTGTAGCCGCCGGTGGCGCGGCTTCAGATCGGGCTTGAAGATTGCTCCAATCTGCTTTCGCCTTCTTTGAGGTAGGCTGCATATTCCTCAGGAGGAACCATCCCTCCCCCGGTCGCCCAGACCAAATGTATCGCGTTACTCCACGCGCTGTCATTCAGCCCCAACCGATCACGGTACTGCGCAGCATCATCAGCGAGCACGCGGACGAACCCGGGAGCTCCGGCCAAAGCCGATGGTTCAAGCTTCAAGCCCTCGGTTTGCTGCATCAATGCCAGCAGTGAAAACATCTCTTCGTCGGTCAGCGTGTAGAAGCCATCGATCATCCTTTGCATCGACTTGCCGACGAACTCTGATGGACTTCCCACTGCCAGGCCATCAGCCGCGGTTTTGTTGGTGATTCCAAAGTCACCAACCGACAACTGATGATGCAGACCTGTGTAGACCCCCATCAACATGCAAGGCGACTGGGTGGGTTCGGCGAAGATGCAATGCACGTGATCGCCAAAGGCAAGCTTGAGCCCAAAGGCAATTCCACCAGGGCCGCCGCCGACGCCGCACGGGAGATAAACGAACAACGGGTGTGTGGCATCCACGACAATACCTTGCTGTTCGAATTGAACTTTCAAGCGCTCACCCGCTACAGCATAGCCGAGGAACAGGGTGCGCGAATTTTCGTCATCGACGAAATGGCAGGTAGGATCCTGCTCTGCCTCGCGGCGTCCTTGAGCGACCGCTTCGCCATAATCGCCGGTGTATTCCACCACCCGCACGCCACTGTCCCTGAGCCTGCTCTTTTTCCACTCACGCGCATCTGCGGACATATGCACGGTCGTCTGGAAACCTAGACGGGCGGCCGCAATACCAATGGACATCCCAAGATTGCCGGTGGAACCGACTGCGATCTTGTGTTGCTCGAAGAGAGCCAGACACGGCGGCTCGGCGAGCTTTCGATAGTCGTCCGTAATGGTAAGCAGACCATGCTTCAACGCCAGTTGTTCTGCGTGGAACAGGACTTCGTAAATCCCGCCGCGGGCCTTGACCGACCCCGAGATAGGAAGGTGACTGTCCTTCTTGATCATCAGCCGCGGGACGGCACCGGGCAACTGATAACGCGACGCCGCCGCGTGAGCGAAGGCGTCCAGAGAAGCCAGTTCGGATTCGATTATCCCGTTTACCGCATCAAGTTCCGCAAACGCCTTCACGAGGAAGGGGGCGAAACGTGTCAGTCTCGCGCTGGCGTCGTCGACGTCGGCAGCCGTCAACTCGATATCCATCAACGCTTGGCTCAACGGAACCACCGCAGGATTAAACCAGGCCACCGGTTCGCCGCGCATGAGTTGATTTAACAAGGGGTATTCGGACACCCATTGTTCTATCGTTTTTCCATGCACAACGTGATGACCGTCATGATCGGGAGCAATTATAGGCTGAAGGTTAACAACTGACACTTTTCTCTCCTGAAAAGACTGATTACTTCAAAAGACGTCTAAGCGCCGCGAGGAACAGTTGGGATTGGAGCCGTTCGGAACATGCTTGCTCAGCCACGCATGCTGCCAATTCGGGAGCGACCGGCGTCAGAGGCAAACCTGTGGATCGGGCGATCACTTCCGTTTGGCAGGCTCGCTCGAGGTAATACAAATCGTCGAAGGCGTAATCCAGGCGATCACCACACACCACCACGCCGTGATTGCCCAGGAAAGCGATGTCCGCCCCCTGCATCGCATGGGCGATACGTTCGCCCTCGGTATGGTCTTGAGCCAGGCCATTGAACTGGCGGTCATATGCGACGTTGCCGTGAAAGCGCATCGCGTTTTGCGAAAGCGTCGTGTCCAGTCCGCCTTTAGCCGTCAGGCAAAGTGCAGTGGCGTAAGGCATATGGGTATGCAGCACTACGTTCTTTTTGGCGATACGGTGAATGGCTGCATGGATGAACATCGCCGACGGTTCAACGTCGTGGCGCCCTGCAAGCTTCTCGCCGTCAGTGCCCACGATAAGGATGTCCTCGGCGCGAACTTCACTCCACATCAGGCCCCGTGGATTGAGTAGAAACTTATCCGAATGATCCGGAATCGATACACTGAAATGATTGCAAATACCCTCGCCCAGACCGTGAAAAGCAGCAGCGCGGAGTGTAAGCGCCAGGTCTTCGCGAAGCTTGGCGATGGCCGGAGCATCGTAGAGGGCCTGGATCGTGGATGTCGTTGTACTCATGCGTCCTCCTGATTTGATAGTGCACCCCGCGTCGACAACTCGCGGGTAAGTTGACAGGCACTCTAAAAGTAGCTGCTCATCAGGCGTGAGCCTGGAGCAGCTACACAGAGGCCAGAGACCTCAGTTGTTATGGCCGCCCAGCAGATGAAGCAGCGTTGAGGCGAGCCGTATCTTTTCGCATTGAGGAACCGACCATTGCCGTTCCTATTGCAGACATGATCAAGAACGCCGCCAACACCCAAAGACCCATGTCATAGCTGCCCTGAACATCTTTAGCGGCACCCATGATGAAAGGCCCCAAGAAGCCCGCGAAATTCCCCATCGCATTGATCAAGGCGAGGCCCGCCGCTGCGGCGACGCCCGTCAGGCACTGGGCAGGTATTTGCCAGAAAATACTTTGCGCCGCCAACACACCGGCAATGGTGATACTAAAGGCGACAATCGCCGAGGTCATACTTCCCGAATTAACCGCGAAGATAATGGCCACGGCGGCGACAACGGCCGGAATAATGGTATGCATGATGCGCTCGTTCTTTCGGTCAGACCGAAAACCCCATGCAACAATGACGATCGCTGCCACCAGATAAGGAATAGCACCCAGCAAGCCGACCTCAAATACACTCAGCCCTGAAGCGTAACGCAAGTTCAGAGACTCAATCATGAGGGGCAGGAAAAACCCGATTGCATATTCGCCAAAGACAAAGCCCAAGAAAATAAGACCAAGCCCGATTACCAGCGGTGAGAAGGCTGATTTAAGGCCTTGTTTACCGCCTGACTCAAGCTTGATTTTTGCCGTCTCGGTATCGAGTTGAACTTGGAGTTGAGACGCTTGCTTATCGGTCAGCCATTTAACATCAGAAGGACGATTGGGCATCCGGTTGAAACACCACGCGCCTAGAATGATCGCCGGAACGGCTTCAATAATGAACATCAACTGCCAGCCGTGCAGACCCGCGTGGCCATCTGTAATTTCCATCAACCATGTCGACAGCGGAGCACCGATAAGCGGCGACGCTGAACCTGCAACGACCAGCATGGCTATAATGCGGCCACGTTGTTGCAGAGGGAACCACAGAGTGAGGTAGTAAAGAAGGCCTGGGAATAGCCCCGCTTCTACAGCGCCCAAGGCAAATCGCAGGATATAAAACTCCTGAGGGCCTTGTACTGAAGCCATTAACGCAGCAATGGTTCCCCACAGCATGGCGATGGTACCAATCCAGCGCCGAGGGCCAAACTTGACCAGGGCAATATTTGAAGGCACCTGAAACATCACGTAACCAACAAAAAAGATCCCTGCACCTAAACCGAATGCCGTGCTCGACAAACCAATATCAGCGTTCATGCGCAACGCGGCATAACTAATATTGGATCGATCCAGAAAGCAAATAAAATACAGCAGAAGAATCAGCGGCGTAATTCTCAATGCCACCTTTGCCGCGACCACCTTATCAAGGTTGAGCGGGTCTCGTGTCGGGTTTGCGTTGTTGCTTGGAGTCTTCATTTGCATCTCCTGCAAAATGTAATTTTGTTTTTGAAGGCAGTGAGATATTTGGCCACTTTGACGCTCTTGATTTTTATACCGAGCGTTCTAAATTCCCTGTCGATCGTGATTCATTCAGTGCAGCAGAAACAGCGCCCTTACTACCTGGCACACTTTAGGTCTGCCTTATTTTTAGTGCGTTCAGGTAATCAATCCATTGGGGCTTATTTGACTGATCCCTCACTGACTGAACGCCAGTGAAATACCAGAAAAATAGTCCGATGATGGAAGACGAAACCGTCTCTACTGCTAGTTGAGTAGCGTGGCGTCATGACTATTTCTTATGTAGGTAGCCCGCGCAACCCATTAATATAGATAGATATATTAGTTAAACGAATACGTTGAGATGTGCGCGGCAGAGGGGCCGACTGAAGGCGCGGTCGCCGTTTGGCCCTTGGGAGCAAGAGCCTGCGCTGCGACGACCGCAATTGAAAGCGTGGAGTAAGGGGTCAACCGCGCGTTGTGTTTTCCACGTCAGCTATTAGCCCAGGGCCCTCGGGCTACCGACCGATGCGGATTGAGTCGTATGGAGGGGGCGCCGGCCATCCCCTGCGCATATCCGGTGGAATCAGCTTTTCAACTGCTAGGGTGTCTGGTTGATCGCAAGCGTTAGTGCTCAATCATTATGTGTCGGATGGCGGTGTAATCTTCAAGCCCATACACGGACATCAGAGTGAGTGATGTTGAAGGTATAAAGCTCGTAGCCCTTTTCCTCCACTAACCTGAGATGCTCCAAACTCTGAGGATACCCACGGGTTCGCCTGCCGTTCTCAACCCTCCATTTATCGCTAAGGATTAACGTCCGACCGCCATTTTTATTGATATCCCAACCTCCGAAAATGATCCTTTGCTCCGGTTCGTTCACAAATGACCAACTCCACGTCCAATTTCTGCACGTGGGTAAGCGACCAGCGAACACACCTTCAAAACCCCGGAATTAAGGGCGATGGTGTCCGCGTATTTTTAAACGGACGCGATCACCCTTAATCGCCAGGATTTCCATGCGCCAACGAAGCTCTTATCCAAAATCGTTCAAAGCCCAAGTCGTTCAAGAATGCCTGCAACCCGGGGCGTCGCTGTCCAGTGTCGCCATCAGCCACGGGATTAACGCCAACGTCATTCGCAAGTGGCTGCCGCTCTTTCGAGACCAGCCGCCCGCCGTATTGCCCGCCTTTGTTCCTTTAAGAGCCAGCCCCAAACGAGCGGAGCAAGCGTCAGCAACTATCGAACTGCCGCTTGGCGAGCAAACGCTCTCCGTGAATTGGCCCACTTCCGATCCTGAAGGCTGTGCCCGCTTTGTCCGTGGACTCATCCAATGATCCGCATCGACGCTATCTGGCTCGCGACCGAGCCCATGGATATGCGTGCAGGCACAGAAACTGCGCTGGCCAGAGTGATTACGGTATTTGGTGCGGCGAAGCCGCACTGCGCTTATCTGTTTGCCAATCGACGGGCTATACAACTGCCATTGGTGAGCGTTACGGTATCTGTGGTGGGGTTCTACTTCCTGAGCCCGCTGATCGTCCTAGCGGGTCACTTGGTGACCTTGCGCCGGCTCCCAAAAATGTTCGCAGCGCTTAATTCTCGTCCACGGGTTTTGCCTGCGCCATCTTCTGATGCCGTATGGGCGTCTGGCTGGACTACCGCTACCGTTCCCCCTTTCGGTGGCGACTCAACGAGTCAGTGATCGGCTGCTGAAACAAACCGGAGACGAACTTTTTGGGCAGGGTCATCCGTACAAGGTTATCGACCTGGGGCGGCATCGCCGCTCCGTGCTCAATCGAAACAGTATCGCTTGGACAAGCGAGGAGGAGCTGGCCGCCTGGGCCGAGGCCTACGAGAACTCGCTGCGTGACGAGGGCCTGATTGACTACGATGACATGGTGGTCTATGGCCAGCGCTTGATCGTCGAGAACGATTGGGTAGCGGGAGACCATGGGGGCGTCTTGATCGACGGCCATGGTGTTGGATTGCCGGCTGGCCTCGTCGATTTCGCCCCAGTCGCCACGCACATGGCGCTGCACATAGGACAAAGGGTCGATGAGGCCTTTGCTGGCCAACCAATGCACCTTTTCGCTCAACTGCAAAGAGCCGAGGGCGAACAGGGGGAGCGGCTGCGGTTTGCGGCGCGGGAAGAGTCGTTGAAGCATGGTGGTTCTCCTTCTGGATGAGCAAGAGGACGGCGGGCCGTCCGGGGGATCAGTGGATGGTGAGAATCCGGCCGAAGGTGGCCGAGTCCGGGGACAGGTCCCAGGCGCGGATTACGGGCACGAACTTGTCCGTCAAGATGCGGGTTTCGGCGATGGAGCCGTCGTCGCGCCCGCGGTATTCCGCGCTGGTGGCCTTCTGCTTGTAGGTGTCGCCCTTGACGGCCAGCGTTCGGCCGCTTTTGGACTGCACGACACCCGAGATCGCGCCGGCCGCGAGGGCCAAGGCGAGGTGCCACTGGGACAATGCGCGCGCCGGTGGACGCAGGGACTGTTGGGCGGCGCCGAGATGGGTCTCGAACGACGGCCACAGGCCCAGCAGGCGGTGCGCTTCGTCGGCTAACTGCGCCGGCTCGATGCTGATGCGATAGAAGTGCTCCGGCTCGGCCGGTGTGACGGGAACGACATACGGTGGCAATGGCCACTCGGGCGGTAGCTCATCCGCTTCGATCTCGCCCAGGCCGATCTGCATCAGCCTGGCACGGGCGGACTTCGTGTCCTCGCCCGCCAACTCACGCTGGCGAATCCGGCGACCGAACACCACCACCTGCCTGAACTGCGTGTCCACCGCACGGTAGGCGCGCAAGTCGGCGAAATGGTGCGTCAGCCACCCGACCATCTCCTGATCCAGGACATAGGACGGGACGATGAAGACCAGGATGCCGTCGTACTGCAGCAGTTGCAGCGTGCGCTGGTAGAACAGCTTTTCCAGCCTCGCACGGCCCTTGCCGTCATACCCGATGTTGCCGTTCGCATCCTTGGACAGGTCGCCATACGGTGGGTTGAGCCACAGCAGGCCGAAGCTCTGGCGCGAGATCACGGTGTCCATCAAGTCGCTGTGCAGGCAATGGTCGGCCATCAGGCGCACATGGTTGGCACGCTCCTGGTCGTACTCGACCGCATAGGCGGCTACCTGCTCACGCCCGAGGGCATGCGCGGCTTCCGCGATGGCGACACCTTCACCTGCGCAGGGATCGAGGATGCACAAGGGCCCGTCGCCGGGCGCGAGTGCGTTGAGCGCTCGTTCGAGCGTGGGTTCGTCGGTCGGGAAGTAACCGGCTTTTGCGAAGTTCCGGGCGAGCCGGGGGAACATGAGTGCCATGGGAGTCTCCTGTCTGGCGGGAATGAAAGAAAGCGGATGCGCGGCGGTTGCGCGCATCCGTGGTGAGTTCAGGCGACCCGTTCCGGTTGCCAGATGCGGGCCGGATACGGGTAGGCCGTAAGAACCTCGCGGCGGATGAGATCACCCAGTGCGTCGGTGAGCACGGGAACGTCCAGTGCCAGGCGAAATCCTTGCAACGGCCCGAAGGCCGCCGGCAGGTTGCGCAGCATGTCGCGCTCGCGCAGGAGCGCCAGCACGGTGCTCTGCCAGTGATCCAGCAGCGGCAGCGGGCAGGCGTCCTTGACCAGTTGCCACAGGCGTGGCGTGGGATCGACCTCCGAGCGCGGCAACAGCGCGAGCGCGCTGGCCGAGGCCTTGTCGGGCCGGATGCAGCGTTGGTCGAACAGCCACAGATTGACCATGGAGCCGAACAGCGTGCGGCGATAGCTGCGGGTCAGGCGCTTTTCCAGGCGCTCGACCGAGGGGATGAACACGGGCACCGAACCGCCCTGGTCGGTGATGAGGTGAATCTGATCCAGTCCGTGGTCAGCACGGCCCAGGGTGAGCCGGGCCAGGAACTGCTGGATGGCGGTGTCCCGCGCCCAGACCGAGAGAAAGACCAGGTCGCCCTGTTCGCCGCAGACGCAGGCATCGGCCATGAGGTCGCTGCACTCGTCGATGCGAAAAAGGGGGTGTGGAGATGAAGATGCAGGCATGGTGAAGTCCTCGATGGTGTGAGGGGCAGCACCGCCCGCAGAGGGCGACGGACGCCCCGTTAGGGATGAAGGAGTGCGGACTACCCAGGATTCAACTCGGTGAAAGAGCCGTCGGCCTGGTGACTGGCAACGCGGTTACCGGCGTTGTTTTCGGCGTCGCGCTGGACCTCTTGGAACAGGCTGTCCGGCACGACGATCTGAAAATGCCGCAGTACCTCGCGGTAGTAGTTCAGGTCATGGCCGAACGGATCACGCTCGTGCAGATTGCTATAGAGAAAGTCGTCGTCCTCGACCAGCATGGTCTCGTCGACCAGTTCGGCGGGCTTCTTGATGACCAGGAAGAAGTACTGCATCGGCCTGTCCCAGCCAAGCATGACGGTGATGGGAATCCCTTGTGGGAGGTCTCGAAGTGGTGCTGGCTCATGGTGAAGCTCCTCGGTTGAAGTCGCCGGGAGCTTCCCGATCGGGTTGCCCCGACGGGTTTGCGAAACAGCCTCAGGCCGCCACGAATGTGCGCCGTTGTGCGTGGTAGGCGCGAACGCCTTTACGCCAGTCGGCTGACTGCTCCGGAGCGAGCTCCAGATAGGATGCGGGGCAGGTGTAGTAGTACGGGTGCATGGACTCATCCAATGGCTTGTAGCCCCATTGCCCGCCACTGCGTTGAAGCAGATCGCAGCGGATGTAGCGCAGGGACTGACCCGGTACGAGGTCACGATGCACGCCTTCGACCTTGGCGGTCAGTTCAGCAACCGACCAGAGAACGTTACCCCGCAGCGCGTGGGCGATGACCTTCACGCTGGCGCGCTCGGTCTCCTGCGGTGCGATCAGTTCGGCGATCAGTTCAGACCGCGCTTGATGTGAGAAATACCAGCCCATGAGAGGCTCCTGAAAGAATGAACCGGAGGCCTCCCCGTGGGGAAGAACCCCGGTGGGTGGATGAAGTGCCGCGGTTGCGGCCGGACGATCAGGCGACCAGCGTTTCGAGCTGCTGGTTCCATTGCTGGGTCGTCGCGTCGAACGCATAACCCAACTGGTTGAGCCGCGCGATCTGCAGGCGCAGGGTACGGCGGTCGATGGTTGAATCCAGTTTCACCGACTCGCCCAGGGGCCACAGGATGCCGAACAGCACCGCGTCGTCGCTGTCGGAGCCCACTGAAGCGGCGGCGGCGGATGGTGCCTCCACACCAAATGGCGTGGTATCGACCAGCGAATCCCGGGTGGTCTTCGCGGTGGAGGACTCCGGTTTGGATTTCGACGCGGCTTTCGACGGCGTTGCCGCCGGCGTCGTACCCTGTTCCTCGTCGAGCGGATCGACGTCCTGCGTGGCGAAGGCGCGAGCCTCTGCCTTGCTGAGTTTGTCGATGCCGAACAAGGTCAGACCTTCGAGGTTGGCGCGGATCTCGAAACGCATTCCGTCGCCGACCGGGTAGGCCTTGGGGTAGATGTAGCCGAGGATGAATTCCCCGTCGTACTTGCCTTCGGGGTATTGCTCCAGCTCGGGATCCTTCACATGGAACAGACCACGGCGGGTGGTGAGGCGCCCGACCGTAAAGGGGCCGTTGCGCCCTTGTATGGATCGGATTGCGAGTTGGCCCCGCACGATGAGGGGCGGACCGGATTGGTGTGTGGCGGCATCCATGATGAATCTCCTGATGATGAGTGGAATCCGCCGGCCTATGGCACGGCGCGGGGGAAGAAAAGCTGGACCTGCCCTTGCGGGCGAGGTCCGGTTGACTGCTCAGGCTTTCAACTGGCGCAGGCCATCGGCGAGCATCCAGAGGGCGCGGTTCAGACGCAGGTTTTGATCGATCCCCTGTACGGGGCGGGTGCGCTGGCGGCGGCCGTTGGTGGCACGTCCGTTCAGCCCCCCTTTGACGAGGTTTTCCTGGACACGATTGAAGACGGACCAGAGGTCGGTCTTACGATCGTCCCAGCGCCTGGGAAGCAACAGCTGACTTTCCGTGACAGGCGTGGGCTTGTCAGGATCGTCGTACTTGAGCGCCAGTGCCGAGTGGGCAAACACTTCGTCCTCTCCGGCCTCCAGCGTGATCGCGCGCATGGCATCGCGCGAATCCTGCACCCGCTCGAAGCCCCTGAGGACTTCGTAGGCGCCTTCGATGACCTGGCCCGAGACGTCGCCCTTGTGCGGGACGCGAACGTCCGCAAAGGTGTCGCCGCAGACCAGGCCGTTCTGGCAGACGAAGCGGAACATGCCCGCAAGCATCTGGTAGCTGCTCGTGCCGTCATGGCTGTTGAGCAAGATGACTTCATTGGCCTCTGAGCCATTGATCTGGCTGGCGTGGCGCAAACGGATCATGTGCTTGGTGTACTCGCGACGGTCTTCATTGCGAACGCGCGTCTGGCACACCATGAAAGGCATGAAGCCCTCCTGGCGAAGCTCGGAAAGCACGTCAGCCGTTGGGATGTAGCTGTAGCGGCCGGATCGGCTTTCATGAGGGGTTTCCGCGTAGATCGATGGCACTACGGCGCGGATCTGGTCGTCCGAAAGTGGACGGTCCGAACGAAGTACCGGCGAGCGCGAAGCAAAGCTGGATGCGAGGGACATGGTGTTTCTCCTGGGACAGTGATGCGGCCGTCCTCGCGAGTGCGGGGATGGGCTGCTGGGATGAAGGAAAGAGCGCCTGCAGGCCACGTGAGTGACTGGCGGGCAGTTAGCGAGGGAAGGACAAGACCCCGGGAGCCGGGGTCTTGTGGGTCAGATCAGAACGAAGCTGCGAGTGCAGCGGGTTCCTCTTCGACCTGTGGAGCCGTCACCGGCTCGTCCTGGACGGGCGCAGCAGGCGGCGTTGGCGCCGTATCGCCGGTGGCATCGGTTTCCTCGGGCGCCTGAACGTCTTCGGTTGCCGATGTCTGCGCGGCGGCTGGATAGACCTGCTGGCCGTCGATCTTGATCAAGCCGATCTGGGTCAGTTTGGATTCCAGGCTTGCTGCCGGCTCGCCGGCGTGCTCACCCTTCTTGCGCAGGTACGCATCGACCTTCATGTCGGAAAGCTGGAAGGCGACGAACACCTTGCGCTCGGCCTGGATGGCCTGCATGCAGCGGCGCACCAGGTGCTGGGCATCGGGTGCGGTGACGATGGTGTTGAAGTAGCGGTATTCGCGCTGCTCTTGGGGATCGAGCTCGATCTGGCCTGTCAGTGCGGAAATGCTGCATGCCAGGAACGGATCGCGGTCCTTCGGAGAAACTTCCGCGGGGCGGCTCAGGTAGCCGATGCCGCGGGTGATCAGTTCGAACTGATCGATCTGTGCGAGTTCGGCACGGTCGAGCACTTCGGCCTTGAGCAGTCGGCCCTTGATGCTGGCCGCCGGCTCACCCTTGCGCTCTCCGTTGGTACGGATGAAGGCATCGCCCCAGATGTCGCCGATACGGAAGCGGACCAGCGGGCGATTCTTCGGGTCATCGACGCCGAGGTAGCCCTTGACCAGCTTCTGGGCTTCGGCACCCGAGACTTTGACGTCGAAATAGCGATAGACCGGATCCTTGGCGGAACCGACCAGCGCTGCGATGGTGCAAGCCAGGAACGGCTGCGCACGGCGGCCTCCACGGACGGGGACTTCCCGGGCGCGCTGCAGGTAGCCGATGCCCGAGGTGTGAAGATCGAAGTATTCCTTCGTGTTGGGAATGGTATGGCTCATGGTGAATCTCCAATGATTAAAAGCGGAGACACACCTGGCCCGACAGCGCGGGGGGTGCGTAACCCCGCGGTGGGTTGAGGATGGCTTGTGCATCGCCACCGGAAGAACCGGCGGCCGTTCGCGCGAGGATGCGGTGCGAACTGGCTGGTCATACGGCTTTCACCGCACCGCAACCTGAAAGACCAGGGTTGCGTGGCATGTCGCTGACGACGTCAGCAAGCATGGGGTGAAGCCTCACACCAGACGGGTGTGCAGGCCACGGTCAATGGGTTCCTCTGCTTTACCGCATTCAGAGGCTGTGCAAGCGGGTATGCATCGGTGTCGTTGGGCAGGTCGGCGAGGTCGGCCATGACGGCCGGAGACGAACGCACACCCGCGGGCGATGGTCGCAGTGAAAAAAGAGAGCCCCCGTGATGGGGGCTGCGAGGATCACTACGCTGACGGTACTGCCTCCAACGTCAGTTGCGTGGCGGTGGCGGACAGCAGCAGGTCGTCTGTACTGTTCAGGATGCGTGTGAAGACGCCGTCCTTCGGATCGAAGAACTCGCCGAAGTCGTCGCCACCGAGTTCGGCGCGTGCCAGCTCCCACCAGGCATCAAACGGATCGATGTCCGGGTTGCATCCGATGGCATAGGCCAGCAGTTGCATCCGTCCATCAGGGCGCCGTTGTCCGTGTTCGGCAAGGAAGTACACGCCTTGATCTTTGGCGAGGATGAGGTGTCCTTGCCTGGCGATTGCCTCGGCCAGCACGGGACGCAGGTCGGAGCCTTTGAATCGTAGGGACATGTTGCAGTCTCCTGTAGGGGAAAGAAAAGGCCTCCCACCTGGATGGGTGGAAGGCCATTGGGTCATGCAGCGGATACTGTCTGGCGCTTGGAGGCGGCCTTGGCATCGATGACGCTCACGTCGATCCGGCGCCAGCGACCGTCGTCGATTCGACGTTCCAGCACGCCGCCGAGGCCGTCGAAGTACACCTCGTCGATGCGCTCGACAAGCTCATCGCCCTGCCGCAGTTCGATCACGTACACGTCGCCGGCACGGTCGTAGAGCACGGTAACGCGCCCCTCGAACTTCGTCGTCGAGACGGAAAAGCTGATCGCAGGTGGCGTTTCGATGATCTTGCTCGGAACAGGATCGATCCAGGTGAAGTCCTTCGCGCCCGCATCAACCAGCATGTGGGTGATCTTGCGGAAGCGATCCGGGGCCGGCAGTTCCTCCAGTTGCTGGATCAGGTCGCGCAACTCCGGGCATTGCGGCTCGGGGATGGGCAGCTTGGCCGGCGCGGAGCCGAGGATGTGCGTCTTGACGGTGTAGGGCTGGCCATCCGACGTGTAGTCGGTGCGCACCTCGGGCGTGTCCGCGCGCAGTCCGTCGAAACGGCGCCGCGCATAGGGCTCCACATGCACCTTGGCACCGTCCTTGGGGACGGTGGTCACCAAATCTCGATCAAGCACAGCGAACTCGCTGGGCTTAAGTTTGATTACAATGGCCTCGTCGGTCGTTGCGACAACCTTGCCGTCGAAAGGATCAGGGTCGATGCAGAACCCCAGCATGGATGGCTGCGGCAGCCCGTCGAAGATGCGGTACTTGAACGAACGCACGTTGCGCGGAACGTGGGGCGTGACGAGCGAGGAAATCTGGCTCTCGATGATGGAACGATTCATGGAAGTTCTCCTTGAAAAAATTAAGGGACTTCCAGCCCGCAAGGGATGGGTCCCTTGCGGTGAGGTGTAGAGACGCGGATGCGTCCAGTGATGAGGATGACCAGTGCCTTTGCACCGCAGTCATGAAGGTCTCGACTGCCTGGGAGTTTGCCGGCTACGCCAGCGAACACAGTGCAAGCATGGAGCAGGTCGTTAGGTGGTGCGCTGGACAAAACGCATCAGCGCGTCCCCGCTTTGGTCTGTGGCTTGGCCAGAAAAAAGCCCCTCGATAAACGAGGGGCTGTCGGTGAGGCTAGAAATCCTCGTAGACGAAGTGATGCATCCGCTGTGCGGGAAAGAACACGTGCTTCCAGCGGTCGCCGTGGGTGTTTCCTCCGTCGAACAGCACCAGCTCGTAGGCTTGGATGTCTGTGTCGACCAGGCTCAATGCTTCCACTTCTCGCATGCGTAGACTGCCGTCGCAACGGTCGAACACCAGGGTCTGGCCCATGGCATCGTCCTGAGACATCGCATTGATGCAGACGCCAAGATGATCGTCGTAGTCAGACTCAAGGCCATGTTCGCGCAGCAAACCATCGACGATGGCATCGAGGTTGAGGTTGTCTAGCAACCTGTGCTTGTCGATCTGGCGCTTGCACAGGTCATGGGCGAGTGTCGCGAGTTGCAGCAACAAGGTGTGCAAGGTCACGTTCTGATGAGGCATGGTGATACTCCAGTGCCTCCACTGAATCCGAAGGTCGTCGTAACTTTTCCGTAGGGTTGTTTCAGTCCTGAGTAGCTGCCTGCTGCTTCAGCACCAGATCCAGCAGCACGGGGAGCGTCTTGCCACGGCGCGTAGCCCGCAGAAGAATCCCCGCAGAGGCCAGCGCGCTCAAAAAGTACCTCGGCGGGATCGAGGTCGTCTCGACCACTTGCCACAAGAAACACGCGCTTGCGGCGCTGGGTGACGCCGAAATGTTGAGCGTCGAGCACCCGCCACGCGATGCGGCGGCGGGGTCCAGACACGTGACCTGCGTACGCCCATTTGGGCCCTGGCGGTTCGAGCGCGCAGCAGGCAGCCAAAGGCGTTGGAGCGGTCGCTGAGGACGCCGGGGACGTTTTCCCAGACGAGCGTGGCGAGCGGGTGGTCGCTTTCGCGGCGGGTTTGGTCGATGGCATTGGCTAACTCCACATAGGCAAGGGTCAGGGCTCCACGCGGGTCGTCCAGGCCGCGACGTGCGCCGGCGATACTGAACGATTGGCATGGTGTGCCGCCGACCAGGACGTCCGGCGCATGTACGCGGCCGGCGCGGATCTGGCGGGCGATCCCGGCCATGTCGCCCAGGTTGGGCACAGCCGGGTAGCGATGGGCGAGCACGGCGCACGGGAACGGCTCGATCTCGGCGAACCACGCGGCTTGCAGGCCCAGTGGTTCCCAGGCAAGGCTGACCGCCTCGATGCCGCTGCACACGCTTCCGTACTGCAAGGCCCACGTTGAAGGCGGGGAGTTGGGTAAAGGCATAGGGGTATCTCCTGTTGTTGGCCTGGCCGCATGCCGGGCCGCACGTTTTTGGCAAGCAGAAGAAGAAGAAGAAGAAGAAGAAGAAGAAGAAGGCGCCGAAGGCCCGCAGGCCTCCGGCTTGGGATGAAGAAACCACCCGTGGGCTGTGTCAGGATGCGGTCGTCGTTAGAACCGTTCGCTGTCGCAGCAATCGCACCCGGCCGTTTTCGTGGTTGTGGCCGGTAACCTCTGGCGTGCATCCACACACAAAGGGAGCCCAGTTTTTCGCCGTTGGGCACGGCAATGAATACCGTCACCCCAGAAGGGTCTCCTGATGGCTTGCCTTGCTGGCTGACCAGGCATCAGGAGACCCTTCGCAGAGGACGGAAAGCATCGGAATGTCAGGGAGTCATCAGTGCGATCCGGTGAAAAGCAGCCTTCTCGCCTCGCCGCCGGGTCGGCATGGCGAGGCGCGCGTACGGTCACAGAAGGGGGCGCACGCTGGAACTCCCGCGGAGTGGCGGGAGGACGGCCAGGTCGCCGCAGGGCGGCCGACATGGCAACGGGGTTCAGGGCATCAGGATGCCTTCGTACTTCCGCCACGCTTGCGCGGTGCGCTGCGCTTGGGTGCGCCAGACTCGACCTGCTGTGTTCCCCGGCATTCCGGGTATCGGCTGCAGGACCAGAACGATCCGTTCTTCCCTTGGCGCTGACGCATGGGCGCGCCACATTCGGGGCACGGAGGCCCCTGGGGAACCTTGATAGACAGGGACGCGCCGCGGTACTGCTGGACCAGTTGGCCGATCCAGGCAGACTGCTTCTCGATGAAGGTGTCGAGCGTGAGCTGACCCGCTTCGATCATGTCCAGTGCTTGCTCCCAGACCGCCGTGGTGCCGGGATCGGCAATCGCCGATGGCACGGCGTCGATCAACGTGAAGGCTGCGTCCGATGCGCGGATCGCCCGGCCTTTTTTGAGCAGGTAGCCGCGCGCGAGCAGGCCAGTGATGATGTTGGCGCGGGTCGCCTCCGTGCCGATGCCGGTGGTCTCTTTGAGCTTCTGCTTCAGTCGCGGATCATCGACCAACTTAGCGACGCCCTTCATCGCCTTGACCAACTCGCCCTGCGTGTAAGGTTTGGGCGGCAAGGTTTTCATGGCTTTGAGATCGGCTTGTGTTACCCGGCACTGCATGCCGTTCGAGAGTGCCGGCAGTATTTGAGTCCTCTGGGCGGGCTCATCGTCCAAGGTATCGGGGCCGCAGTTGATGAGCGCGAGACGCCAACCAAGTACCACGACCTGCTTGCCTGTGGCCTGCAGTGATTCCCCGGCCGACGACAAGAGCGCGACGGTGCGGTCAAACTCATGGTGCGGCATGAACTGGGCGAGGTAGTGGGCTCGAATCAGTCCATAGACTGCCTGCTCCTTCTCCGACATGGCCGACAGCTTGGCCGGCTCCATGGTGGGAATTATCCCGTGGTGAGCGGTGAACTTGCTGTCGTTCCAGGCGCGGGAGACTTGGGTAGGATCGAGCTTGGAGACTATTGCACTGAGTGTCTGGTCGGTCGCGACCAACGCCTGCAGGACGGCAGGCACCTCGGCCAGCATGGATTCGGGAAGATAGCCCGAATCAGAGCGAGGATAGGTGGTGGCCTTGTGGGTCTCATAGAGCGCTTGTGCAATATCCAGCGTCTCCTGTACGTCAAGGCCGAACCGTCGAGAACAGACCTCCTGCAGCGTGCCCAGATCGAAGGGCAGCGGAGGAGCCTCCTTGACGCGCTCGGTTTCCACTGCGCCAACCTGGGCCGAGCCTGTCGCGCGGATACGCGCCAGTGCTTGCTGGGCGCGAGCCTCTTGAAGGCAGCGGCCATTCTGATCACAAACCGCAGAAGGTGCCTGCCAACTGGCCGTGAACGTGGCGGATGAAGCGCCGAGCGAAACCTCCACAACCCAGTAGGGAACAGAGACGAAACGTGCGATCTCGTGGTCGCGATCGACGACGAGCCGCAGCGTTGGTGTCTGGACTCGGCCCACCGACAACACGCCGTCGTAGCCCGCCTGCCGGCCGAGGACCGTGAACAGGCGGCTGAGATTCATGCCAATCAACCAGTCGGCCCGGCTGCGCGCCAGGGCCGAGTAGTACATCGGCAGTGTCTCTGCCGATGGCTTGAGCGCGGCGAGCGCCTTGCGGATCGAGGCGTCGTTCAGCGCGGACAGCCACAGGCGTTGGACTGGACCGCGATAGCCGCACAGGTCGAGGATTTCGCGGGCGATCAGCTCGCCTTCCCGGTCGGCGTCGGTCGCGATGACCAGTTCGCTGGCCTGGCATAGCAACTGCTTGACGATTTTGAATTGCGAGGCGGTCTTGGGTTTGACCTCGACGCGCCACTGCTTGGGGACGATGGGCAACTGCTCGATGGACCAGCGCTTGTACTGCTCGCCATAGGCTTCGGGAGGTGCGGTCTCCACGAGATGCCCGATGCACCAAGTGACGGTGACGCCTGTACCGCTCACGTAGCCGTTACCGCGCTGCGTGGCGCCCAGGATGCGCCCTATGTCTTTGCCTTGCGAGGGCTTCTCGCAGAGAAATAATCGCATGCTGTTCCATCCGAATCACGTTGCCGTTTTGATTGGTTGGCAGCATGTCCGGCGGGCAGGATTTCGACCGCAAACAAGCAGAATCCATACGTACCCGGTTTGATTCGCGGCGTGGTACGCAGGTCGTGCGGGACTTCCTCATGGCAAGAGGCCTCTTGCGCGGGGGCCGCACGAAACTCCTTGGACGTCAGTGGAATCTAGGGCGATCCCGATGGAGATCGCCCCAGCGCAGGTTTCACTCGGTGGGTGGTGTCGGATCAGTTGGCCCCGACTTCGGACTCAGTTCAATCGACTCAATGCGGTACGGAAGAATGCCGACGCTGCGCGCGTTGACCCGGTAAGTGGTACGCGAATTGTTGTTTTCGTCCGTCCAGTCATCGCGTTCCACGCGTCCGCCGACCGTGACCCGCATACCCTTCTGGAACAAGGTGGCGAAGTGCTCCGCGTCGCGGTGCCACCAATCGACCGGCCGCCAGAAGCCGCCGCGGTCTTCAAAGGCACCGTTCTTGCCGGGGACTGGGTTGTCGAAGTAGACGTTGAGGCGCAGGACGCGACGCGGCTCCTCATTGCCATTGGGATATTCGTGGAACTCGGGCGCCGAGCCGATGTTGCCTTCGCCGGTGAAATGGGTGCTCATGTGAATGCCTCCTGGTGGGTGAACAATGTCCGCTTCGGGTAAACCCGATGCGGGCGCTGCGGGTTGGTGAACGATCTGTTCATGCCGATGCTCCGTGATGGGACTGGCTCCGATCGACCGGTGAACCAACCCGGCGCAGATACGCCTCGTCGGCCTGGGCCAGCTTGCTGGCGCATTCCCGCGCTTGGCGCGCGAGCGTGTGCAGCAGGCTGATCTGCATGTTCAGCACGGCGCGCTGGACCTCCATCGCATGAAGGTCGCCAACCAGGCCGAGCGGCGTGGCCGGGTTTGCCACCATTTCCTGCCACAGGGCCACGCCCATGCTGCTGCGATCGAGGTTGCGCCAGCGCAGAAAGGTGGTGCCTGCGCCAGTGACTTGCTGGGCCAGTTGAATGGGTAGCAGGTTGAAGGGGTGGCCGCGTACCTGCGCCAGGACCTGCCGCTGCGCCAGCGCGATGAGATCGTCGCGCAGCGCCTCGCACTGGCCGGCCCAGACGTTGAGCGCCCCTTTACTTTTAAAAGGTTTTAAAAGGCCTTTTAGGTAGCCTGCGTGTTCCAGCCGTTGGAAGGCAGTCTGTTCCA
Organism: Pseudomonas sp. AC112; assembly: GCF_979253545.1. Classification (NCBI taxonomy): domain Bacteria; kingdom Pseudomonadati; phylum Pseudomonadota; class Gammaproteobacteria; order Pseudomonadales; family Pseudomonadaceae; genus Pseudomonas; species Pseudomonas sp. AC112. Next base: position 118,018 of record NZ_CEEDCM010000001.1, on the reverse strand, counting down.
GCGCCTCGAAACGAGTGACGCTGCTCATGCGCTCGCTCCATCGCCATCGGGCGCATCGGCGTCTTCGTCCGCCAAGCCCGTTGCGTCGGCACTTTCGTCCGCCGGAGCTGGCGTGGTACCGCCATCGGTGCTGCGTGCGTTATTGGCTGAAAGGCGCGAGCGCCTGGCCACCGGTGGGGCGAACCGCGAACGGCGCGAGCCCTCCAGTACGTCCTGCGGCAGTTCTCCATACTTTTCGACTGCGGCACGGGCTGCGGCATTCATGCCCGCGAAGTCATCGCGCTGGGTGCCGGAGTAGCGGTATTGCTGGGCCAGGGAGAAAAGACTGCGCAATGCGTGCGCGCCATCGTTGAGCCAGCGTTCAAGGGTGCTGCGGTCGATCAGTGCAGTGTGATGGGCCAGGATCAGGCGGCGGGCCAAATCATCGTAGTCGGCCAACAGGTAGACGGCCATGAAGCCCAGTTGCGAGGAGATGAACAGCGGAAGCTTCACCGGCTGTACGTTCAGGTTCTCGCCCAGGCTCAGTGCCGGCGGAACACCGGCCAGTGCCTGATCGACCTGCTGGCGCAGCGTCTGCAACTGCTCCTTCGCGACGGACAGCTTGTCTTCGATGCGCAGCATCCACCAGTCGCTGTAGGGGTCGTCCTGCTCGGCGCCGCGCCGCAGCTTGTTCATGATGGAGACGAAGCCGTTGAGGCCGATGATGCCGGGCTTGCCTTCGGCGGGAGCTCGGCCATGCCAGATACGCGAGGCATGATGGGTGTGCAGGGTCAGTGCCATTGCGCTGCGCAGCGACCCGAGGTTCAACTGGAGGGATTCGGAAGCGTTGTTCTCATTGGCCATGGTGACGACTCTCGATAACGAAACGAGTCGCCAGCATCGGTGCAGGTCGGAAGGCCGTCAGTCATCAAACCGCATTGGGGCCAGCCCGGTTTGCCTGATCCGCCCCCGCCTGGTCACCGCGAAGGTGTTGCGCCCGGAAGGCTGCGTGTTGCGCTATACCCGGGGTATAGGCGTCTATGGAACTCGGTGGATGCTGCGACGGATGTGCGTGGCGTTGGCAAAGGAAACCATGCCGGGAAGGCTGTGTGTTCCGCTATACCCGGGGTATAGGCGACCATGGAAGTCCATGGACACTGTGCGGGCGCATAGGTGCTCTTCATGGCGAGCGCAGCAGTTCGCGTAGGCGGGCGACGTGGGCTTTGGCTACCTCCGGATCGACGGGTGCCGCGGGCGGTGGGGCGGGCGGTGACTCATTGCGGGCTGGCGCCGCAGGCGCCTTCTGTCCTGCCCACGCTCGGAACTCGCCGCGCATGGCCTTCTGGATGATGCCGAACAGGTAGCCCGCCGGGTTGCGGATGGTGCTGGTATTGCAACGCGCATCCCATTCGTCCAACAAGGCCTGGTGCAATTCGAGATCCACTGACTTGATGGCCGTCAGTGCACCGGACTGCTGTTCGGCTTTCAGCCGCAGGAAGCGCTCGGGCAGTCGCAGCATTCCCAGCGTCCCGCGCTGTACTGTACGTACTTCTTTTATATTTTCTTCTTTTAGTACAGTACTACTGGTCTTCGGATTCCGAAGAGAGGTGTTTTTCGCGGGTTCCGGACCCGCTTCGGATTCCGAAGAGAGGTCCGTCTGATTCCGAAGAGGGGCGTCGGCCCCGTCTTCGGAATCGTGTCCGACCTCGTCCTGTGGATAACTCGATGCGTTGCTCCAGCCCTGTGCGGCAAGCCGCTGCGCCAGGATATCCAGGCGGCTCGGCAGCATCTGCCCACGCAGCATTGGGTCTTGCGCCAGCTCCTGCAGGGTGACTGTTCCCACGCGCTGGATGGACTTGCTGGAATGGGTCAGGGCCTGGCCAGTCAGCTCCAGGTAGTCGGCGTCGAGTTGGATCGCCTCGAAGGGGGTGAGCGGTTCATCGTGCAGGACGTAGAGATTGCCCAGGACGCGCCCGGTGCGCGGATCTCGTCGGCGCCGCACGAGGCTGATCCAGCGCGTCAGCCGAAGCATGGTCAGCGCACGTGCCACCGTTTCGTGCGAGGCCCGTCCGGCGCATGGCATGGACGTCAGCCAGGGCGCGAGCTGGTCGTAGGTGGGCATGGCGGTGACGCCGTCATCTGTCAGCATCAGGCGGAACACTTGCCAGGCATTGCGTTCGAGCGGCGTGAGCCGGCGGTCGAGCAGCAGCGCACGCGGCACGCTGTCGTGCCGGTTGCCGCTGAAAAGAAAGCTGTCGGTTGAGGTGCTTGGCGCCGCGGCCTGGGCTGGGGTCGGTTGCGGCGGTACCGGCTGTTGGGACTGCGGAGGCTGCGGGGGCTGCAACTGGTCGAGCGCTCGGTCGAACAGGTCGCTCAAAATGACCGGACCGCCCGTGCGGTGCTGCCCTCGGCTCATCAGCTCAATCCTTCATCGATCCATCCGCGCAAGGCATTCCAGATCACGGACAGCGGCAGGCCGGTGGCTTCCGCAAGCTCCGCTGCGATGCCCAGCATGCCCATGTCGTCGTTGACGTCGATCTGCTGCTCCTTCACGGCGGCGGACCAGCGCTTCCACAGGTCGACATCCTGTTCTTCGGTCAACACGGGATGTCTCCCCTTGCGCTTGGGCAGACCGATGACGCTGCGGCGCAAGGCGATTTCCTGGTGGGTCAGGCCGAAGAACTTGCTGATCAGCTCGGTGCTAGCCCCCAGGCGCAGCAGCCGGTCGATCTTCACTACCTCCTGGGTCACGTCGTCGATCTGTTGCAGCAGGCGACGTAGGACATCGCGGTTGACCACCACCGAGCACCACGAGACGTTGGCGTTGGCCAGGACGCTGGTCATTGCCGGGTGCTTGAGCGCGTCAAGGTCTTCGTCATCGAACCCCATCGACTTGGCGCGGCGCAATTGACCGTTGCGCAGATCATGGAGCGCTTGTGCGATGACGGCCTGGTTGAGCGGGTGCGGTCCGGTCATGATTTCGCCCCCTATGACCCAGATATCGCGCGGTCGCCATTAACTGCGCCGATCTCGATGTCCCGCAGGCTGCGAGCCAGTCGCAATAGGCGGAACAGCTTCACCAGGCCGTTGTCGCTGAGCCGGTTCGGCGCACCTTCTTGTGCAGCAGCTCCCAGCAGCAAAGTTCCCAGAGATTCAGGCAGGATGGAGAGGTCGATGGCGGCGGCGGGAGAGTTTGTCGCCAGATAGGGAGCGCTCAACGCCTGCAACAAAGCCAGCGTCGCCTGCGCGTATTGATGGGGTACGGCGTCGGGTTGTTGGCAGAGGAAACCTATGCCGTGCGGGCAGGCTTCGATCGCGCCCTGCTGATGGACTTCCCCTGCAATCTCACGAGCGAACTGCGCGATGTGTGCGCGCAGGCGTTCGACATCATCCAGGGCGGGCTCGATGTACCAGACATCGGTGATCGGGTAGAGGCTGCCCACCTGGATTGGAATCGACTGCAAAACATTGCGCTCGAAATCCGGCAAGGTCTCGCCGACATGGTCGGCGACCAGGCGCTGAATGGATTGCAGCCGTTCGGTCGTACCGGCTGGCGAGACGATGTGCTCCTGCAATAGGGCGTTTTGCCCGTCGTCAGCGGAGGCGTCGGGAACTGGCGAAGTTCGCGCTGTTGTTGCCGATCCAGCTTCCGAAGGCGGTGATTTGGGTCGTGTCGTTGTGGGCGCCGAAGCGTCTGGTGCAGTCTGGGGTGCTGTCGATGCAGGCAGTGTCGGCGTGACCGGTGATGTTGGAGCAGGAGACTGCTGGGGTTCACTGCTGAGCGCCTGCCAGCGTTGGTCGGAATCCGTGACCTCGAAGGCCAGCGTGTCGTATTCCACACCGAGTAGGTCGGCCATCTGGCCGATCAGTTCATCCTGCACGCGCTGAACACTGAAGGTGCCCGCAGTCCCATCGAAGACGGTCAGTACGTCCTGAAACAACATAGGGAAGTCGATCCCCGGATCGGCGTCTCGGTTGCGGGCCGACCAGATTCGTTCGGCGGCACGGCGTAGGCTGGTCAGTTGCTCGACTTGATGCCGCCCCAGACCGGCGTACAGCACGGTTGGGATGGCCGGAAGCAAGTATTGGATAGCCTCCTGCATGCGACTGATGTGCGGTTGTGCAATGGGGTAGCCGTCCGCCTTCAGGCGACGCGCGAGTTCAGATTGGGACAGAGGCTTGTCGGTTTCCTGCTCATACAGCTCGCGGGCTTTCTGCACACCCAATGCGCGCTCGATGAACGACAGTCCGCCATGCAGTTCGTTCTCCGCGAGATGGCCAGTCAGCGAAATGATCTCGCCGCGCTCCGGCCAAGGCCTGAACAGGCAGGCGATGCGGAAGAATCGCTCGTCCCGCGTCTCGCTCCACAGCTCTCGCAGGATGGCCAGGCGCGTGTTGCCGCCATTGCGGATGATGTAATGGTCTGCACCTGGGCGGCGGGTAATGGATGGTGGCGCATCCAGCCCGCGCTCGCGGATGGACGCTTTGATGTCTTCGTAGAGCGGGTTGCGCGTTAAACGAGGATCGAGTTCGTAGGGACGCAGCTCATCGAGCGTGACAACCATGGGCGTGTCTGCGATCGGGTCACTTAGGCTGTTGGCCACTGGCCCGCTGCGGCTGAAACCTTCGCTCAGCAGCTTGTTCGCGACATCCTGTGGGGAAACATCAGGCATCGTCATCCCCCTCTTGTGGCAGCGCTTCGGCGACGTTGTCCTGACGCTGGGCGCGACGCAGCATGGCGCGGGCGTTGAGCCCAGCGCGGTGGTCGCTCGCGGTGGAGCTGGTGAAGATCGGCGGCAGTCCGGCTCTGGTGAACTTCAGATGCCCGCCGGGCGTGCGCACGACCTCCCATCCTTCGCGCAGGGCGTACTCGATCAGCGGCAGCAGCCGCTTGTGGCCACGGGCCAGCTCACGGGCGGTCGACATGGGCTGACCTCCCTGCGGTCTTGCCGGTGACCTGGTCGAATGGCTCGCGCCACTGCGGGCACAGTTCAATCGCCAGGTCGCGCACAACCTCCAGTGCGGCCAGCGCCTTGCGGCCGGATGGCCGTCGGTATTCGACGCGATGGGCGGGCAGGCCTCGGGTGGCCGCGCGTGGGAACGCCTCGATGGCCGGGATCTCCGTGCCAAGCACCTGGATGCTGGCCTGTTCCTGGAAGATCAGGCGCAAGGTTTGCTGGATCAGTCGGGCGTTGGAGGAAACGGCTGGCACCCGGTTGATCAGCAGGTGCAGCGGTGGCGGTTCGATGCCCAGCTTGCTGTAGGGGGCTATATCCTGGACCAGCTGCAGGGTTCCCCGTCGCAGCTCGCGTGCAGCGAGAATTTCAGGCGTGACGGGCGAGACGGCCAGCTGCGATGCCAGCAGCGCCATTTCTAGCAACACGCTACGCGCGCCCTGGGTGTCGATAAGCAGCAGGTCGTAGTGCGGCTGGAACGTCGGCAGCAGGTTGCGCAGTCGCAAGCGTCCGTCCGGGGCGTGAAGCAGCAAGGTGTTGAGCTGTCGGTGCTCGTCGTTGGACAGCATAACGTCCAGGCCATTTATGGCCGTACGCGACACCAGGCAAGCGAGGTCACGCTCGTTGAAGGCGAGCAACTCGTAGATGCCTCCTGGCGCGCGGTGCCTCAGCTCGTAGTAGGACGACAGCGTGGGCTGCATGTCCAGGTCGAGCAGCAAGACGCGCAGGCCCGCATCGGCAACGAAGGCACCGAGGTTGGCGGCGATAGTGGTTTTTCCCACGCCGCCTTTGGTGGAAATCACTGAGATCACATGCATGACGGACTCCTCATCTCTGGTGACTGGGGAGCAGTCAGGCACGCTCGTTAAGGCGGTCGGTGATCCACTGGTCGATCTCGGTGGAGTCCCAGCCCACTGCCCGTACTCCGAGGCGCAGGGCCTTCGGGAACTTGCCTTCCTTCATCAGGTTGTAGATGTGGGCGCGTTTGAATCCGGATTTGGCCTCGACTTCATCGAGCCGCAGAATGCGGCGCTCGCCAGGCAACAAGACTGCCGTTTGCGACATGGTGGTCACTCCTTAACGCTCAATGGCGTTTGTTGGTGTGACCTCTATTCAATAGACATGGCGGTCGATGTACATTGCAAATGCAGTTTCCGGGACTGCAGATACAAGCTGGTAATACTCATTCACTTGCGCTACGCAGTCGGCGTCTCGCGCTGGCGAACTTGCCGTGCAAAGTGCGCTCGGTGATGCCCATTGCACCACCATGATTGGCGACCAATGCACTGACAATCGCCTCCTGGGTTCGGAAGCTGGAGTACGGAATACCGGCGGGGGAGTTACCAAGCATGAGCTCCAGCATTCCACCTATGACGTTGAGATAGGTGGCCTCTGCGCGATCGGTAATCGGACATTGACTGCAGGCAGGGATGACGGATGCCTGTTTCAGTAGCCCGTCATTACGTTCGCGGAGATCGTGGAGATCACGGTGGCATTGTTCGAGTTCAGTCTTCAGTGCCTCGCGTTCAATCAACATGGCCTGTCCAGCGGACAAGGTGATGATGGGATGCGCAATTCGTTCGCTTCGACTGAAGAGAAACCCAGGGCGATGCTCTGGGTAGTGCTTGCGCATCCACCGTTTGAGGTCAACGTGACGGATGGTGAGTTCATGAGAGTCGATAAGTGATCTGTCATTAGTCGTGATGCCACTATTGCCATATGAAAGGTCGCCGTTGAGAACCGCGTCGTAGAGACGGTCGTTGTACAGCCTCAGCTCGTCCCAGCGCGGGCAGTCCAGCGTTAAAGGAAGCTCCCGGAGCGACGACATCGCCGACAGGATGGCTTGCTTATGTCTTAGAAGGCCTGCCCAGCGAATGGCGGCTTCGATGGGTCGATAGAAGACCTTCGACCTAGGCGGATCCATATGCATGCATTTGCTCCTTGTGAGAGTGCTACATCACTGACTCCTCTGTTGCCGACTTGGCTGTCGGCCCGTTGATGCGGCCTGTCTCGTATGGCTGCGAGATAGCCACCCTGACCTCTGGTGGAGTAGCTATCGCTGAAGGATTAGTCATGCGATGCTGCGGTGGGAGCTGCGTCGTCATAACGTGCGAAATGCATATCCGTGACGCCTTCGCGTATGTCAGCGTTGTGGCATGTCGCGTTTTCGGCAAGACCCGTTGTGCATCGTGTCATTTGCTTTAGGTCTGGGCTCGTAAAATGGTTGTTGCCGCGACGGGCTTTTGCCGGTATGCCGTAGCCGGTAAGACTCGGGAGGAATGCTGAAAGACGGAAATAGCAATAGCCGAGGTTGCTGAGACCTCGCATTCAAGGAACGTAGATTTTTAGAAGCCGATTGCCGGCAAACAAGGAGGGGGCAATGACAATAATTCAAGAAATCCATGCATGGTCCAAGGGGCTTGCGGCTTGGCAACAAGACGCGATCGCACGGCTCTATGCGAATCGCGCCCTTGAAGCGGCGGACCTGGAAGAGCTTTTTGCCTTGGTGAAGGCCGAGGCCGGCATTCCTGACCCAGAGGAAAGACAGCCGAGATCAATTCAGGATGCTGAAGTTGCGCCGCCTGCCGACCCCGCGAGGCTTGTCCAACTGCTCGGGATCAAAGATCTAGCCAATGTCAACGCTCTGGCCGCTGGAGGACGCCTTCCCATCGCGCAAGATGGGCTAACAGTGATCTATGGTGAAAATGGCGCAGGGAAGTCGGGATACTCAAGGGTATTCAAACATGCGTGCCGGGCGCGAGATCGGCGTGAGATTATTCTTCCTGACGCAAATCTGGACCCGAAAACGGCGGGCAAGGCGCAAGCGGTGTTCGAGGCCTTGGTAGACGGTGTCCAAGGAGATCTTCCCTGGCGATACGGTGACCCGAGTCCCGAGCCGTTGTCCGACATAGCCATCTTCGACACTCATTGCGCGCGTGCCTACATTGATAACCATGGGGACTTTGCCTACGCGCCCTATGGGCTGGATATCTTGGAAGGTCTTGTTGGTGCATGCAATAAGCTGAAAATACGTGCCACACAGGAAAAGGCGGCTCATGCGCCTAGCGATGCCGCCTATGTGGCGCTGACGAAAGAGAAAACGACGGTTGCAGCGGCACTTCTCGGAATCCCGGTCAAGACTAAGCCGGAGCACGTCGAGGCTCTGGCCAATCTATCTGAGGCAGAACAGTCCCGATTAGTTTTGCTGACCAAAACCTTGGCCGAGGCAGATCCAAAGCAGAAGGCCCAAGCATTACGCCAGAAGGCTACTCGTTTTACTGGCCTCAAGGATCGGATCAATGCCGCGGTCGCTGTTGTCAGCGAAGACAAAGTGAATCTGCTTCAGGCGTTGATCCAGAAGTCAAAGGATGCCAAGACAGCTGCGGATTTGGCCGCCACGGAGTTCCGTCAGACTCCCGGGCAGCTTGCTGGAACAGGAGGAGAGGAGTGGAAGCTGCTTTTTGAGGCGGCACGCTCCTTCGCGAAGATTTCGCACGCTGAGCATGAATTCCCTGGACTCCCTGAGGGTGAAGCTTGTCCGCTTTGTCAGAACGTGCTTGGCGTAGAGGGGGTTCAGCGTCTTACGCGTTTCGATGTATTCATTAAGCAAGCTGCGGAAAAGGCAGCCAAGGAGGCGCGAGAAGCCGCTGCAACGGCATACAGAGCTTTACAGCAAACGGGCGTCGATTTGATGTTCCGGGACGCTCTGGTTGAAGAGCTGACCGAGGTCGATCCGGCCCTGGCCGCTAATTGCACAGCTATGCAGGAGAGTCTCACAGCTCGGCAGACGTCTGCCCTGAAAGCCGCGGCGGCGGAGCTTCGTTGGGAGGACGTGCACCAACTTGCAGGCGACCCGCAGCAGCGGCTTGTAGACGTCGTCACGGGTTTGCTGGAGCAAGCGAAGGCACTTGACGCCACCGCTGACGAAAACGTCCGCGCTGGAATGGTGGTCGAGAAGCTCGAACTCGATGCCCGCGTGCGCTTGGGAGAGGTGAAAGAAGCGGTTCTGGAGGCAATGGCTAAGCACGATCTATGCGGGAAGCTGCAGGCATGCATAGATGGATTGGATGCGCGGGGCATTTCTAGAAAGTCGACAGAGCTGTCCAGAACGACTGCAAGCCAGGATCTTGCGGATGCACTCAATGAAGAGTTAAAGCGCCTCAAAGTCCATCATCTTCAGGTGGTGATGAAGCCTGAATCTCCGGGAGGAAAAACCCAGTTCAAACTGGTTCTGCAGTTGCCTGGTGGGGGCACGCCAGCTGCGATCCTGAGCGAAGGCGAACAACGTGCGATCGCTTTGGCGTCGTTCTTGGCTGAGGTGAAACTCGGCAAAGGTCGTGGAGGGATCGTGTTTGATGATCCCGTATCGTCTTTGGATCACCGTCGTCGTTGGGAGGTGGCAGAGCGATTGGCTGTCGAATCCCTCCAGCGCCAGGTGATTGTCTTCACTCACGACATCTACTTCCTGTGCATCCTGGAGCAGAAGGCCGAAGAGCTCGGTGCTGTGCTGACTAAGAACTACATCCGAAGGACGGCACAAGGCTTTGGCGTTCACTCTCAGGATCTTCCCTTCGATGTACTAGGGACGAAGGACCGTTTGGGCAGGCTCAGGCAAATGGCGGTGGAAGTGCGCAGAGCCCAAAAGGAAGGAAACGACGACGAACACCGGCGTTTGACTGCTGCGTGCTATGGGCGGTTGAGGCTGGCTTGGGAGCGTTGTATTGAGGAGGTCCTGTTCAATGGCGCCGTGCAGCGTTTCGGTGAGGGGGTCTCCACTCAGAAGCTGAAGTCTGTGGTGGTCACGGACGATGACTATCGGGAAGTGGACGCAGGCATGAGCAAGAGCTCCAAGTTCGAGCATGATGCTGCAATGGCTGTTGGGCGGTTACCCGTGCCGGATCCTGATGAACTGGAACAAGACATAGCTGCGCTCTCGACCTGGAGGGATACCGTGAACAAGCGCTTGGGTGAAACGGCCAAGGCGAGAGCGTGATCGAGGGCGTTGGATGATCGACCGCGCTCTGGCTACTGCGTTGGAGCGCGCATCCTGCACCTCACAGATGGTGGAGCAGCAGCGGTCCATGGACGTTTGTAGAAGTATTTGGACTAACTTCGTTGACGGGGTACAAAAACAAGGCTAGAATTGCGGCTTCACTGATTCATGCAGTGGAAAGAAAGCGTTGGATATCAAAGACTTAGCGCTCTAATGCTAGTCTCGTTTCCCGCTCCAAATTTAAGCAGTATTGCCTTCGGGCGGTACTGAGTGAAACCAGGGCATAATCTTCGGATTTAATCTCTGGACACTGAAATACACACCATGTGTTTCAGTTGTGTGTCCCCTTCGTCTAGTGGCCTAGGACACCGCCCTTTCACGGCGGTAACAGGGGTTCGAGTCCCCTAGGGGACGCCATTTGCGGGAATAGCTCAGTTGGTAGAGCACGACCTTGCCAAGGTCGGGGTCGCGAGTTCGAGTCTCGTTTCCCGCTCCATATTCAATGAAAACGCCGATCAGCGATGATCGGCGTTTTTGTGTGTGCGTGATTTGTGCGCAAACGCCGCAGGCCTGCTGCGGCGCCGTTTAATCTGCCGTGAGGGCTTCCTGCCCGGGCATGAAAAAACGTGCAAACAGCTCGGATTGAGACTTGATGTTCAGTTTGTTGTAAAGGTTGCGACGGTGGACTTTGATGGTCTCTGTCGACAGGTTCAGCTTGCCGGCGATTTCTTTGTTGGAAAAACCGCTCAACAGCAGCCTGAGCACCTCTTTTTCCCGCGCAGTGATTTGTGCGCCCAATTGCACGATGGCCTCTGACCAGGGCGGCGGCTCGGCCTGGCTTTTTTCTGCATCGCTCTCAAAGCACATGCGTTGATGCATCAATGCCATCACCCAGGGCTTGATGATGTCCAGCGTGGTGATCTGCTGCGGGCTGTATCGCACGTTGCTGCCCAATGAAATGCACAACGTTCTGTCGGCATCGAGTTGGACGTTGTATTGCACCTCATCCACGCTGACGTACTGGGCGAAATATTGGTGGTAGTACTCGGTGGTAAGGAAGTGCTCCGGCGCAATGTCGGACAGGTGAAAAAAGCCACTCTGCGGCTGCTCTCGGTTGGCGATGTAAAACGGGTCCAGCAGGTACAGCCCCTTTACATAGCGCTCGGTCAGCGCGTCCACTTCATCCGCATCGGCAACTTCGGTCATGCTGATGACCCGCACCTGCTGGTCGCTGAAGATCAGCACCACCCAGTTGTCGATCTGCACGTATTCCTTTAACACGCGAACCAGCGAGCTCCAGAAGGCCGGGCGGTTGAGCTGCATGATCAGCGTCCCGGCCGATCGATGCCAGGCCAGGTTGTGAAGGTCGAGCGACATTTACTACCCCTTTAGGGTTAGTGATGCGTTGAACGGGGCTAAGTACTTATAGGTATTTACTAATCGGACCTGCCGAGTATATTCACCCCCCAATGGATGAAGGCCATGATGGCCTGTCGTTTTTGACAAGGATAGCTATATGAGTCAACCCCATTTGCGCGGCATTTTTATGTCTGTGTTGGTCTGCCTATGTGTCAGTGCGCCGGTTTCGGCGGCCGAATCACGGGTCAACCTGTACAACTGGTTCGGGCTGATCGCGCCGGAAACGCCGAAGGAATTCGAGCAGAAAACCGGTACCCGGATGCACCTGGATGCCTTCGACAGCGCCGAGATCATGCAGAGCAAGGTCATGGCCGGACGCACCGGGTATGACGTCGTCGTCGCCACCTCGAATGTCTTGCCCAGCCTGATCCAGGCCGGCGTGCTTGCACCGTTGGACCGCTCCCAACTGAGTAATTTCTCGCACATCGATCCAGCGATGCTGGCGCTGCTTGAAGCCAATGACCCCGGTAACCGCTACGCCGTGCCTTACTTGTGGGGCACCACGGGCATTGGTTATGACGTGGACAAGGTCAAGGCTGCCCTGGGCGACGATGCCCCGGTGGACAGCTGGGACCTGATCTTCAAGGAAGAGAACATCAGCAAGCTCAAGTCGTGTGGCGTGGCGATGCTCGACTCCCCGAGTGAAATCATTTCGATCGCCTTGCATTACCTCGGGCTGCCGAGCAACAGCCAGAACCCTGAGGACTACCAGAAAGCCCAGGCGTTGTTGCTGAAGATCCGCCCTTACGTGCTTTATTTCGATTCATCCAGAACGGATGCTGACTTTGCCGACGGCAATATTTGTGTGGTGGTGGGCTGGGCGAGCGGGGCGCTGACGGCACAGGCCATCAATGAAAAAAACAAAACCGGCCGCAAGATCGCCTACAGCCTGCCGCGTGAAGGTGGGCTGGTGTGGTCGGAAAACTTCGTGCTGCTCAAGGATGCGCCCCATGCCCGGCAAGGCCTGGCGTTTATCAACTACATGCTGGACCCGCACGTCATAGCCAAGAGCTCCAACCACACGCTCTACCCCAACGCCAACAAGGATGCCACCGAGTTGGTGGAGCAGAAGTTGCGCGACAACCCCTGGATCTATCCGTCCAAAGAGACCATTGCCACCTTGGTTCCCCTTGAGCCGCTGCCCTTGAAGTTGGAGCGGATCCGCACGCGTGTGTGGACCAAGGTGAAGAGTGGGACGTGATCGAGTGAGTGAATAGGCATGTCCGGCGGTTGGCTATGCAGCTGTCGCAGACGTTCCAGTCAAGGAGATCAATCATGGGCCAAGGCTATTATCAGCGTGACGTGAAGTCGAACGATGACAGTGCGTACAAGGAAATCGAAGAACAGATCGGCCACTGTACGCCCGAACAAGCCTGGGCCATGTATTACGTCTCGACGGGCATGGTGCGTGAGTACATCACGCGGGCGGTGATGGAGCATATTGGCCGGGGCAACCGGGCGTTGCTGCTGGAATTCCCGGAGCTTGCCCGGGCCGAAGAGAAATCCCGCTTCCTGCTGCCGCTTTGACCGAATGCCGATCAGTGATGATCGGCATTTTTTTACGCGTGTGCATGCGCGTTCGCCGCGTTGGCCAGGCGCAATGTAGCCTCGCGGATCTCGTCCTGGTTGAGTGAGGCGAAGCCCAGGCGCAGCGCATTTTCTGGCTGGTCCAGCGGCGAAAATTGCCGGCCACTGCGCACGACCAGCCCATGGACCACGGCGGTTGCCACCATCTGGTCGACGTTTATCTGATCGTCGAACCGCACCCACAGCGCCAGCCCGCCTTCGGGCTCCCGCACGCTGATCCGCTCCCCAAACGCCGCCTGCAGGCATGTCTGCAAGGTTTCGCGGCGTGCACGGTATTCCTTCGATACCCGGCGCAGGTGCTTCTTGAGTTCGCCGTTGTTGATCAGGTCCGCGAGCATCTTCTGCGCCACTGCATCGGCGTCCCCCAGCATCAATGCAGCGCTGCTGTGCAGGGCTTCAACCACAGGCACAGGGGCGACCACATAACTGCAGCGAAACGTTGAGCCGAGCGCCTTGGATAACGACCCGACATAGATCACATGGCGTTGCGAGCGGTCGCTGGCCAAGGGCAGGTAGGGCCGCCCGTTAAAGTGATATTCGTGGTCGTAGTCTTCTTCGATGATGCAGAAGTCGTGCTGCGCCGCCAATGCCAGCAGCTGTTGCCGCCGTGCTGCGTGCAGGCTTACGGTGGTAGGGAATTGGTGATGCGGCGTGAGATAGATCATCCGCACGTTATGCTCGCGACACAGCCGGTCGATCTGGTCCGTGCGACAGCCTTCGTCGTCCACGTCCACCGTGACCAGTTGCGCGCCCAGCTTGCGAAAAATCTCCCATGCCGGCGGGTAGCTCAGGCGCTCCACCAGCACCACATCGCCCGGCTTGAGCAGCAGGCTGGCGGTCAGGTACAGCGACATCTGGGTACCTTGGGTCAGGCAGATATTCTCGGCGCTGACCGTCAGCCCACGGTTGTTGCGCAGCATCTCGGCCAGGGCGCAGCGCAGCTCATAGCCGGTGCCTTCACTGCCGTAGCGCACGGTGTTGGAGGCAAAGCTGTTGCGCAGGGCATTGCGGTAATAGCGATGCAGGACGGCTTGGGGCAGCAAGCGGTGGTCGCTGGTGCCGTTATCGAAAAACAGCGCCCCCTGCCGATGCTGCAGGGCCGTCACCTGGGCGTTCTGGGTGAAATACGGGGCGTTCGCCTGCGCCAGGATGGGCGGTGCGAAGGACTGCTGCGCGCGACTCGGCAAGGGCTTGGGCGTCAACTGCGCATTGACGAAGGTCCCGCGTCGCGGCTCGCTGACCAGCCAGCCTTTGGTCAGGGCTTCTTCGTAGGCCAGGATCACGGTCTTGCGGTTGACGTCGAGCAGCTGCGCCATTTCCCGCGTGCCGGGCAGCAAGGTGCCGGGCGGCAAACGGCCTTCCACGATTGCGGTCACCAGGCCTTCGGCAATCTTGCGGTAGGACGCCTGGCTGCCACTGTCGTCCAGCTTGAGCAGCGGGCGCCATTTTCGCATCTGGACCATCTGAAGTATCCAAAACTGGAGGTTTTAATGGGCCTAGTCTAGCGCAACAATCAAGCCTCACTCACCCCGAGGTTGTTATGAATACACGTCATGTCATCGAACTGTCCCCCTCGGGGAAAACCTTTGAGGCCGGTGACGAGCTGTTGCTCGATGCGATGCTCGCCAATGGCCTATCCGTGCCGTTTTCCTGCCGGCGCGGTGCCTGTGGATCGTGCAAGGTGGTGGTCGCAGAAGGGGAGTACCGGGCCAAGCCGCTGGCGCCAGGCGCCCCCGCGCCGTGCTATCCGTTGGCGGCGAATGAAATGCTGTTGTGCCAGAGCCATGCCTGCGGCGACATGCGCCTGGAAATCCCCGGCTGGTCGCTGGACACGCCAGCGCTGATGGTCGAGGCGCAGGTCGTGAGCAAGCGCGCGCTGGCCCCCGACATTGTTGAGCTGGTGGTGATGCCGGATAGGCCATTGGCGGTGCGGGCGGGCCAGTACCTCAAGTTCCGCCTGGTTGACGGTGACTCACGGTGTTTCTCGGTCGCCAACCTGCCAACCGAAGACGATGGGCGCCTGGTCTTCCAGATTCGCCGGGTCAGCGGCGGGCTGTTTTCCGAGGCCATCCTGGACGACCTGGAGGCCGGCGATCTGGTGCAACTGGAAGGGCCGTTTGGTGCCTGCACCTGGCAGGACACGGACGACAGCCCTGTCGTCCTGTTCGCCACCGGCACCGGTTATGCGGGCATCAAGCCGATACTGATGACTGCATTGGCACGCAACATCGAGGTCACGCTGTACTGGGGCGGGGCGCAACCGACGGACTTTTATGACCGTGCCTTCCTGGCTGATGCGAGCGCCGAGCATCCGGGTTTTTGCTGGCATCCGGTGCTGGCGTCGCAGGGCAGGGTGCAGGAGGTTGCGTTGAGTCACGGGCATGCCTGGGAGAACGCCCAGGTGTACGCGTGTGGTAACGGCGCAATGATCCGCCAGGCCCGTGAGCAGTGCCTCGACGCAGGTTTGCCGGCTCACCGGTTTGTCGCCGAGGCCTTTGTGCCGAGTGGGCGCTCCGGCGCGCAAACGCCGTCACCCGCGTTCGACCCGATCTGGGAGAAAGTCGGCCCGCGCTACTCGTTTGACGGCATGCTGGCGGCCCGTGACCAATCCATCCGCGCCCTGGCGGCGATCGCCAGTCGCCTGAAGGTTGGCATGACCACCGGCGAAGCCCTCGACATGGCCGCCGAACAACTGCAGGCCATGGGCGCGTCCCATACGTGGCACCCGACCTATATCCGCTTTGGCGACGACACGGTCCGCCCACCCCGCGAAGGCATTGACCGCCAGCGCAAGTTACGCGCCACCG
The DNA here is from genome assembly GCF_979253545.1 of Pseudomonas sp. AC112. Lineage (NCBI taxonomy): Bacteria > Pseudomonadati > Pseudomonadota > Gammaproteobacteria > Pseudomonadales > Pseudomonadaceae > Pseudomonas > Pseudomonas sp. AC112. The sequence goes on along the minus strand of NZ_CEEDCM010000001.1, from coordinate 102,278 downwards.
ATATCGCCGTGGTTGACCTAGGCCCGGTGTGGGACGGCTATGAAGGCGACTACGGCGATACTTTTGTGTTCGGTGAATCGCCGCTGCACCTAGCGTGCAGGACCGCACTGCACGAAGTGTTCGACGAGACTCGCGAAGCCTGGTTGCGCGGCCTCACCGGTCGCGAACTGTATGACTTTGCCGAACAGAGCGCGGTGTCAAAAGGCTGGAGGCTGGCGCGTAATCTCGCAGGCCATCGCCTCGCGGATTTCCCCCACGCGTTGTTCGAGAACAAGGAGCTGGCTGATCTGGAGATCCCGCCGAGCGAAATGGCCTGGGTGCTGGAAATCCAGCTGTGCCATCCCACGGAACCGGTCGGTGGTTTTTTCGAGGATATGTTGATGTTGCAAGCCTGAAGAGCCCGCCATTGCGGCGGGCTCCTTTGCGTCAGCGCTTGGGGGTCAGAGCTTCGGCAACTGGCCGATACGGCCCATCATCTCGGTGACGATCTGCAGGTCCAGCAGGAACTGGTCGACGGTCTTGAACTCGTTGTCGGTGTGCCCGGTGTACTTCACTTCCGGACGCGCCAGGCCAAATTGCACGCCGTTGGGCAGTTCATGCACGGAGGTCGCGCCGGCCGACGTGCCGAACTTGTGTTCCATGCCCAGGTTTTCGGTGGACACTGCGAGCAGGGCCTTGACCCATTCGCCTTCAGGGTTACGGTACATCGGCTCCGCGACCGAGTAAGTGAAGTCCACCTTGACCTTGGATTGCTTGTCCCAGGCGCCCAGTTTGTCGGCAATCTCGGCCTTGAGTTTCTCCGGCGACTTGCCCTTTGGCACCCGCAGGTTCACCGCGAGCTTGAAGGCTTTGTCATCCAGGCCGACAAAGGTCAGCGAAGTGGTCAGCGGCCCCATGAACTCATCCGAGAAGCCCACACCCAACTTGCCGCCCAGGTAATCCAGGCCCCAGTTATCGGACGCATAACGCGCGGCGTCAGTGATGTGGTTGTGCTTGAGGGCGATTTTGCCGTCGACGCTGTGGATCAGCTCCAGCATGCGCGCGACCGGGTTGACCCCAGACTCCGGCTCGGACGAGTGAGCGGACACGCCGGTGACCGTCAGCTTGACGTTTTTGCCGTCGACCTTGGCGGCCACTTCAAAATCGCCCCCGTTGCGCTTGGCGTATTCAGTGCCGGCTTTTTGCAGGCTGGCGGCCAATTCGGCTGGCTTGTCGGTGACAAACGTCGCCACCGACGCCGACGGAATCTGGTTGGTGGCCATGCCGCCGGTCATCGAGATGATTTCCGCGCCTTTGCCTTCACCCTTGCGACGCGGGAACGTCGCCATCACCGTGCCGTAGCCTTTTTCGGCAATCACCACCGGGTAGCCACCGTCCAGTGCCAGGTTGTATTGCGGTGTCGGATTCTTTTCGAAGTAGTAGGGGATCGCGTCGCCGGACGTTTCTTCGGTGGTGTCCACCAGCAACTTGAAGTTGCGCGCCAGCGGCAGCTTCTCTTCCTTGATCACTTTCATGGCGTACATGGCCACCACGATACCGTTCTTGTCATCCTCGGTGCCACGGCCATACATGCGGTCGCCGATCAGCGTGACCTTGAACGGGTCGAGCTTGGTGCCGTCTTTCAGCACCCAATTCTCCGGCGTTACCGGCACCACATCGGCATGGGCGTGGATGCCGACGACTTCATCGCCGCTGCCTTCCAGGGAAATTTCGTACACGCGGTTATCAATGTTGCGAAAGTTCAGGTTAAAGGCCTTGGCCAGGTCCTGGATCTTGCCGGCGATCTTGATGAATTCCGGGTTCTTGTACTGCGGCACACCGTCGACGTTAAAGGTCGGGATTTCCACCAGCTCGCGCAGGGTTTCGGTGGCGGCCTTGCCGTATTTCACACGGGTGTAGAGGCCGAGCAGGCGATTGATTTCGTTCTGCTGGTCGGCGCTCAGGGGTTTGTTGTCGAGGAAGGCATTGATCGCCGGGCCCACGTCGCTGGTTTTGCCCAAGTCGCCCTTGGCCAATGTGCCGAGGAAACCGCGAAAATCGGTGACGGACGTTTCGTTGAAATGCTTGAGAATCGCCGTGCTCTGGTCGGGGGTGATGTTGGCGAAGGCGGGGCTGCTGATGGCCGACAGGCTCGCCGCGAACAGGGTGGCAGCAGCCAGTTGCTTGAGTGGAAAGTGCATGGAAAGACGCATTCCTTTGCAGGTAGTGAGTAGGACGTTTCTGATCGAACTGTCAGAAACATTTCCACACACTACCACTACTCAGGTGCCTCTGGTCAATGCTGGCCAGGGTGGGGCTCGGGGTACTCCTCGGTCACGTTCAAGGCTCTAGCGTAGGGTCCGTCCCACAATTGCTCATGCAATTCCCCTACACGCTTGGCCATCGCTTCGCTGTGCATCACCACTTCCAGGTCGCGCGAATTATCCAGGTACCCACCCAGCCAATTGCAAGCCGGCTCCTGCAGGGCTTGTGGTGATTACAGCGGCGCGGTTTCGTTGAGGCTGTAGCGCACGGACAGCGCACCCTTTTTTTCGGAAAGGGCCAGGATGGTCACCTGGCCCAGTTCACCCAAGGTTTGCACGTGGGTACCGCCGCAGGCATACGCGGGCAATTCGCCAAAGCCAACTTCGCGGGTGCCGTCTTCCAGGTTCATATGGCGCGGGTAGTCTGCCGCGATCCATTGGTCAACCCGTTGCTGGATCGTCTCGGCTTCCATGACTTGCGCGGTTTCGCCACGGATGAAGGTGATCTTGCCTTCACCCGGCCAGTGATGGGCCTTGATCGGCATCCACCCCAGGGTCTCGCCCACGTTGCCGATCAAGTGCCCCGCGGAATGCAGCCGAGTGTGCAGCGCACGACGCTGTTCATCCACCCGCGCAGTGATCGGGCCAGGTGCCAGCGGGCGGTCGACGTAGTGCACCACGCGATCGCCTTCCTGGGTCACGCGCAGCACGCTGCTCTCACCGAGCCAACCGGTATCGAAGGGTTGCCCACCGCCCTGTGGGTGAAAAATCGTCGATTGCAGGATCACCGCAAACTGGTCTTCATGGGGTGTACAACTCAGCACCTCAAGCTCGGCAGTCAGGTGGTCGTGAGTGAAAAACAGGCGTTCGGTCATGATCTACATCCGCATCAGGGTTCTGCCGGCAGTATAAATAGTGCGTAGATGGGTGATAATCCGCTCAGTTATCAATGGACCTGTGCACCATGAGCATCAATCTACCGTTGCCACTGCTGGGCGAAATGGCGATTTTTGTCAAAGTAGTGGAAACCGGCAGCTTCTCCGAAGCCGCCCGGCAAATGGGCGCCTCGCCTTCATCGGTGAGCCGCAGCATCTCGCGCCTGGAGAAGGCCCTGGCCACACGGTTGCTGCAACGCACCACACGCAAGTTGCGCCTGAGCGAGGGTGGGGAAGAGGTGTTCAAGCGGTGCCAGGAGATGGTCAGCGCGGCGCGTTCGGTGATGGAGATCAGCGGCCAGTTCACCCATGAAGCCGAAGGGCTGGTGCGGGTCAGCGTACCCAAGGCAGTGGGGCGCTTTGTGGTGCACCCGCATATGCCGGAGTTCCTGCGGCGTTACCCCAAGGTGGATGTGCAACTGATCCTTGAGGACCGGCCGGTGGACATGATTGATGACAACGTCGACCTCAGCATCCGCATCACCGACAGCCCGCCACCGGGATTGGTCGGCCGGCAGTTGCTGCCGATCGAGCATCTGTTGTGCGCGACCCCGCAGTACCTTTCCGAGCATGGAGCACCGGGCCACCCCCAGGACTTGCTGGCACACAGTTGCATCTACCTGGGAGAGACGCCGGGGGATTCACGCTGGAAGTTTCGCCAGGCCGGCAAGGCGGTGACGGTCGCAGTGCGCGGGCGTTACGCGGCGAACCACACAGGTGTGCGGCTGGATGCGGTGTTGCAACATGTGGGCATTGGCAGCTTGCCGTACTTTACGGCGCGGCATGCATTGGAGGAGGGGCGGTTGGTGCAGGTGTTGCCAGGGTGGGACTTTATTGCGTCGTACCATGGCGAGGCATGGTTGCTGCATTCGCCTACGCGGTATCTGCCACCGAAGTTACGGGTGTTTATCGATTATCTGGTGGCGTGCATGGCCAAGGAGCCGACATTGCGCAAACGGTAGGAATGCGGTCGGAACTGTAGGAGCCGGCTTGCCGGCGATTGGCCCTTGAACCCAGTGCAGGACTCAAGGCCGCCATCGCCGGCAAGCCGGCTCCTACGAGGGAGTCAGTGCTTGCTCTGGTCGTCCGGCATGGCCAGCAGCTGCTTTTCCTGGTTCCAGTCGAACGGTTCGTCGTTCTGTTCGGCTTCAAAGCGACGTTCTTCCAGGGCCTGGTACAGGTCCAGTTCTTCATCGGGCATGAAGTGCAGGCAGTCACCGCCAAAGAACCACAGCAGGTCACGCGGGACCAGGTGGGCAATTTGCGGGTAGCGCAGGATGACCTGGCTCATCAGGTCCTGGCCCAGGTACTGGCTTTCGATCGGGTCGATCGGCAGCAGGGCGCGCAATTCGTCGAAACGCTCCAGGAACAATGTGTGGCTTTCCTCGGGCACCTGTTCGGCTTCGCCGACGGCAACCAGGATGCTGCGCAAGTGGTCGAGCAAGACGAGATGATCGGCAACGACGTTGGACACGAGATAAGTCCTCTAAAGCAAAAACGGGCGCGAGAGTATATAGCTCTCGCGCCCGTATTTATATGACCGCTCGACTCAGCGGACCTTGCCCTCAGCCTGGGTCAGGTCTTCCTTGCTGAAATCATCCACGTCGATCACCTTGCGCCGCGCTGCTTCAGCGTCACGCAGGGTTTGCGCTTCGGCGGGTTGCAGCACGCCGGCGTGCAGCGCCGCATCGATGGCGTGTTCCCCGGCAGTCGGCTTGACCTGGCCACTTTTGAGCGCGGTGTGCAGTTTCTTCTGCAGCGGATGGCTGGCGCCGAGCAGGTCGTAGGCATGTTGCAGGGCGCCCACCGGGTCCTCCGCCGATTGTGGGCGGTAGCAGCCGGCCAGCAACTCTTCCAGGGTCGGATCGCCTTTGGCACGGCCGATCACCGCGGCCACTTCGGCATCCAGTGCATCGGACGGCCCGGTATGGCGACGCCCGAACGGGAACACGATGACCCGCAGCAGGCAACCCAGCACCTTGTTCGGGAAGTTGCTCAGCAGTTCATCCAGCGCACGCTCGGATTCACCAAGGCTTTCTTCCATCGCCCAGGCGAACAGCGGTTCCAGGTGGTCCGGCGAATCCAGGTCGTGGTACCGCTTGAGTGCAGCCGACGCCAGGTACATATGGCTCAGCACATCACCCAAGCGTGCCGACAGGCGTTCGCGCCGCTTCAGCTCGCCACCCAGCAGCATCATGCTCAGGTCGGCCAGCAGCGCGAAGGCGGCAGCCTGACGGTTGAGTGCGCGGAAGTAACCCTGGCTCAAACGATTGCCCGGGGCCTTCTCGAAATGGCCCACGCCGAGGTTCAGCACCAGGGTGCTGGCGGCGTTGCTCACGGCGAAGCCGATGTGTTGCATCAGCAGGCCGTCGAACTCCTTCAGCGCCTGGTCGTGGTCTTCGCGACCGGCCAAAGCCATTTCCTTGAGCACGAATGGATGGCAACGGATCGCGCCCTGGCCAAAGATCATCAGGTTGCGCGAGAGGATATTCGCGCCCTCCACGGTGATGAAGATCGGCGCGCCTTGCCAACTGCGACCCAGGTAGTTGTTCGGGCCCATGATGATGCCCTTGCCGCCGTGCACGTCCATGGCGTGGCTGATGCACTCGCGACCGCGCTCGGTCAGGTGGTACTTGAGGATCGCCGAGAGGACCGACGGTTTTTCCCCCAGGTCCACGGCATTGGCCGTGAGCATGCGCGCGCTGTCCATCAGCCAGGCGTTGCCGCCAATGCGCGCCAGGGCTTCCTGGATACCTTCAAAGGCGGAAAGCGGCACGTTGAATTGCTCGCGCACCTGGGCGTATTGGCCGGTCACCAGGCTGGTGAACTTGGCCGCGCCGGTACCCACCGCAGGCAGGGAGATCGAACGGCCCACGGACAGGCAGTTCATCAGCATCATCCAGCCCTTGCCGAGCATTTCCTGGCCGCCGATCAGGAACTCCAGGGGGATGAACACATCCTTGCCGGAGTTGGGACCGTTCATGAACGCGGCGCCCAAGGGCAGGTGACGACGGCCAATTTCCACGCCGGGCGTGTCGGTCGGGATCAGCGCCAGGCTGATGCCCAGGTCTTCCTCTTCGCCCAGCAGGTGGTCCGGGTCATGGGCCTTGAAGGCCAGGCCCAGCAGGGTCGCGACCGGGCCGAGGGTGATGTAGCGTTTTTCCCAGTTAAGGCGCAGGCCCAGGGTTTCCTTGCCTTCCCATTCACCTTTGCAGATCACGCCGGTGTCGGGCATGGCGCCGGCATCGGAGCCGGCCAGCGGGCCGGTCAGGGCAAAGCAGGGGATGTCATCGCCACGGGCCAGGCGGGGCAGGTAGTGGTTGCGTTGTTCGTCGGTGCCGTAGTGCAGCAACAGCTCGGCCGGGCCGAGCGAGTTGGGCACCATCACGGTCGAGGCCAGGTCGCCGCTGCGGGTGGCGAGTTTCATCGCGACCTGGGAGTGGGCATAGGCAGAGAAGCCCTTGCCACCATATTCCTTGGGAATGATCAGGGCGAAGAAGCCATGGGTCTTGATGTGTTCCCAGGCCGCCGGTGGCAGGTCCATGGCCTGGCCGATTTCCCAGTCGCTGACCATGGCGCAGAGTTCTTCGGTAGGGCCGTCGATGAAGGCTTGTTCTTCTTCGGTTAGTTGGACCTTGGGGTAGGCCAGCAATTTGTCCCAATCGGGGCGACCGCTGAACAGCTCGCCGTCCCACCACACGGTGCCGGCGTCGATGGCGTCGCGCTCGGTCTCGGACATCGGCGGGAGGACTTTCTGGAACCAGCTGAACAGCGGTTTGGTGAAGTATTGGCGGCGCAGGTCGGGCAGCAGCAGGGGAGCGGCCACGACGGCGATCAACACCCAGAAGATCAGCAGCAGCCAACCCGGCGCGTGGCTCCAGGCACCCATCGCCAGCAGGTAGACGGCGACCACACCCAGTGCGGGCAGCGGGGCGACGCGGCGGTGTGCGAGGTAGGCAATGCCGATTACCAGCACCAGTATCCACAACAACAGCATATTCAATCCTCCGTGAAACCAGGGGCGAAACCACCAGGGAGCTTAGTCGGCATCCGAGCAAGCGGGGTGATCAGGGTGTTACAAGTTGTACTGGGAGCACCTGGCAACAGGCGCCGACATTTGGCCGATTCGTCGTTATCGCCGTGGCAGACCTGTCGTTAAACTCCAGGCTTACCCCGGAGATGACGCTCATGGATATGTACCTGAGTCCCAGCCGCTTCATCGATAGTGACCACCCTGCGGTGGTGGAGTTCGCCGAAAAACATCGCGGAACCCGCGCGGCTTCTAGTGACCAGGCAGTCAGCCTTTACTACGCCGTGCGTGAGGCGATTCGCTACAACCCCTACACCTTCAGCCGTGACCCAGGCACCTTGAACGCCAGCTTCGCCCTGGCCAGCGGCGAAAGCTATTGCGTGCCCAAGGCCACCTTGCTGGCGGCCTGCGCCCGCCACTGCGGCATCCCGGCGCGCATCGGCCTGGCGGACGTGCGCAATCACTTGTCGACGCCGCGCCTGCTCGCCTTGCTCAAGAGTGATGTGTTCGCCATGCACGGTTATACCGAGCTTTACCTGCAGGGTCGCTGGGTCAAGGCCACACCCGCGTTCAACCAGCAACTGTGCGATGTGTTCGACGTTCCGCCGCTGGACTTCGACGGCGTCAACGACAGTGTCTTCCACGCGTTCAACCGCCAGGGCCAGCGTTCGATGGAATACGTGGTCGACCACGGGCAATTTCCTGACGTGCCCGAGGCGTTTTTCTTCGCGCATATTCAGCAGTGTTACCCCCACCTGTTCAGCGAGGACATGCCGACCTTGCTGGGCGATATGCAGAGCGATTTAAGCCGCGCGTGAACCGGCGTATGCTGCTGCCTTCATCAAGCCATGTTCATCAACAATAAGGCGCGGTCATGCTGAAAATCTGGGGTCGTAAAAATTCATCAAACGTCAGGAAGGCACTGTGGTGCGCCGAAGAACTCGGCCTGGACTATGAAGCAATTGATGCGGGCGGGGCTTTTGGTGTGGTCGACACGCCGCAATATCGGGCATTGAACCCCAACGGCCGGGTGCCGATGATCGAAGACGGCGATTTTGTGCTATGGGAGTCCAATACCATCGTGCGCTACCTCTGCGCCAAGCAGGCCTCCAACTGGTACCCGAGTGACCTGAAGGCCCGCGCCAACGCCGAAAAATGGATGGACTGGACCACCTCCACCTTTGCCGAACCGTTCAAGATCGTGTTCTGGGGCGTATTGCGCACCCCGGCGGAAAAACAGAACTGGGACACCATCCACGCCGGGCGCCAGGCCTGCATCGATGTGCTCAAAACCGTTGATGAAGCGCTGGCTACACAGCCGTATCTGTCGGGCAACGAGATCGCCATGGGCGATATTCCCCTGGGCAGCTTTATCTACGCCTGGTTTGAAATGCCCATCGAACGGCCTGCGATGCCCAATCTAGAGGCCTGGTATGCGCGCCTGCAACAGCGCCCGGCCTACCGCAAGGCGGTCATGACTGCGTTGACTTAATACCCACTATTAATACGGGTGACTGTACTTGTGCGGCGCGGGCAAGCACCATGCTTGTCATGCGCCGCCGTTGAACTACCTGGGCTGCGCCCTCATCTACTCTTTCTATTCCCTTCTTTGGTGCGTATTCCGATATGAGTTCCGCTCTGTCCATCCGGCAGCTAACCAAAACCTACGGCAACGGTTTCCAGGCCCTGAGTGGTATCGATCTGGACGTCGCCGAAGGTGACTTCTTCGCCTTGCTCGGCCCTAACGGCGCCGGTAAATCCACCACCATCGGTATCCTCTCCACCCTGGTCAACAAGACCAGCGGCTCGGTGAATATCTTCGGCCACGACCTGGACAAATCCCCGGCGGCGCTCAAGCGCTCCATCGGCGTGGTGCCCCAGGAATTCAACTTCAACCAGTTTGAAAAGACTTTCGACATCGTCGTGACCCAGGCCGGCTACTACGGGATTCCGGCGAAAGTCGCCAAGGAACGCGCCGAGCAGTACCTGACCCAACTGGGCCTGTGGGACAAGCGCGATGTGCCTTCGCGTTCGTTGTCCGGCGGCATGAAGCGCCGCCTGATGATCGCCCGCGCACTGGTGCACGAACCGCGCCTGCTGATCCTCGATGAACCCACCGCTGGCGTGGATATCGAGCTGCGTCGTTCGATGTGGACCTTCCTCACCGAGCTGAACGAGAAGGGCATCACCATCATCCTCACCACCCATTACCTGGAGGAGGCTGAACAGCTGTGCCGCAACATCGGCATCATCGACCACGGCACCATCGTCGAGAACACCAGCATGCGTCACCTGCTGGGCCAGTTGCATGTGGAAACCTTTTTGCTCGACCTGAAAAACAACCTGTCGGCACCGCCGCAATTGCTGGGCTACCCGAGCCGGCTTGTCGACAGCCACACCCTGGAAGTGCAGGTGGACAAGGCCATGGGCATCACCGCGCTGTTCACCCAGTTGGCGGCCCAGAACATCGAAGTGCTGAGTTTACGTAACAAAACCAATCGCCTTGAGGAGTTGTTCGTGTCCCTGGTGGAGAAAAATCTGGCGAAGGTGGCGGTATGAGTTCCGAACTGCAACCCAACCTCGTCGCGCTGCAAACCATCGTCTATCGCGAAGTGAAGCGTTTTACCCGGATCTGGCCGCAGACCCTGCTGCCGCCGGCGATCACCATGGTCTTGTACTTTGTGATCTTCGGTAACCTGATTGGCCGGCAGATCGGCGACATGGGTGGCTTCACCTATATGGAGTACATCGTGCCGGGCTTGATCATGATGTCGGTGATCACCAACTCCTACGGCAACGTGGTCTCCAGTTTCTTCGGCAGCAAATTCCAGCGCTCCATCGAAGAATTGATGGTGTCGCCGGTGTCGCCGCACACCATCCTGATTGGCTACACCCTGGGCGGTGTGCTGCGCGGTCTGATGGTGGGCGTGATCGTGACGCTGCTGTCGTTGTTCTTCACCCACCTGCAGGTGCATCACCTCGGGGTCACCATTCTGGTGGTGGTGCTGACGGCTACGATTTTCTCGCTGCTGGGGTTCATCAACGCGGTGTTTGCGCGCAACTTCGATGATATTTCGATTATCCCGACCTTTGTGCTGACGCCGCTAACCTACCTGGGCGGGGTGTTCTACTCCATCACGCTGCTGCCGCCGTTCTGGCAGACTGTGTCGCTGGCCAACCCGGTGCTGCACATGGTCAACGCCTTTCGCTACGGCATCCTGGGGGTGTCGGATATCAAGATCAGCGTGGCGATCACCTTTATGATCGTCGCCACGGTGGTGTTGTATATCGGCTGTGCGCGGTTGCTGGTGAGCGGGCGTGGGATGCGTACCTGAGCAGCGATCCGCAATAGAAAAACGGCCTCGGATGAGGCCGTTTTTTTTTGCGTCCCTGTGGGAGCTGGGTTGCCTGCGAAGGCGGCCTGACAGACGACTTGGATGTTGGATCTGAGCGGGTACATATCCGTTACTTGGGTAACGGCTGCTATGGGTTCCGCCCTTACGGCGGGTCACTTTGGAAAAGAGCCCCAAAGTAACCAAAGGGCTCTTGCCCCAACACTCGGCACCTCGCCTAGGCTCGGTGTGCCCGTAATCCGACAGGTATTTGGGGGGCCGCCGCCACGCGCCCTCCATGGCGCGGGGCGGCTAAACCGGCATCCCTGCCGGTTTACCCCCCAAATCCCTGTCGAATTCCGGCCAGCGTGTTTGACGGGGCGCCTAGGATCAAGATCAAAAGCAAGAGCACGGCGGCCTGATAGCCGGCCTGAGTGGTTGGATCAAAGGCAGGTGGGTGTAGGAGCTGGCTTGCCGGCGATGCAGGCGGCTCGGTACAGCAGGTACACCCAGGTGATGCCATCGCCGGCAAGCCGGCTCCTACAGGGGAGGTTCAGGCGTTGAGTGCCAGTTCGATCAGGGCGTGCAGTTCTTGCGCTGTCAGCGGGGCGTTCGAGAATAGAATGCGAAACACCGTTGGCGCTGCGATCAGGTTGATCAGGTGGTCCACGCTCGGCGGCGTGCTGTGCGGGTAGCGATCGACAATCGCCTGCAACTGCCCACTCAGGATGCTCACGCAGTATCCCGGCGTGATGGTGCACTGCAGGTCGCGCATCATGTTGCGGCCCGGCTCCGAACTCATTTCATCCAGGTATTGCTCGGCCCAGGCCTGTAGGTCGCCGCGCAGGCTGCCGGTGTTGGCCGGTTCGCTGTCGGGGCGCATGCGCGCCAGGGCCACGTCCGCGAGCAGTACGGAGAGGTCGCCCCAGCGCCGGTAGATCGTCGAGGGTGTGACGCCTGCGCGTGCGGCAATCATCGGCACGGTGACGCTGGAGCGCTCGTGGGCTTCCAGCAGTTCACGCACCGCCGAATGGACGGATTCTTGTACCCGGGCACTGCGGCCCCCCGGGCGAAGGCCTTCTTTTATCGCCATGTTTGTGACCTTAACACAAAGAATTTGCTTTAAGCGCTGGCGGGTAGCACACTCTGCAAAAGCAAAATATTAGCTTTAGCGGAGCGTGTGCATGTCCAGTCCTGTTTCCCCTCGTTCCAGCCTGGTGTTCCTCGCGATCACCTTGCTGACCTTCCTGGCCGCTTCGAGTGCGCCGACGCCGTTGTACCACCTGTATCAGGAAGGCCTGCATTTTTCGGCAGGCATGCTGACGCTGATCTTCGGTGTCTACGCCCTCAGCCTGCTGGCGGCGCTGTTGACCGTCGGCTCATTGTCGGACCACCTGGGGCGCAAGCCGGTGATTTTTGCTGCGCTGCTCCTGGATATGCTGGCGATGCTGCTGTTTATCAATGAGGGCAGCGTGGCCTGGCTGATTGCCGCCCGCACGCTGCAAGGGTTTGCCACTGGCATGGCCACCGCTGTATTGGGCGCGGCATTGCTCGATACCGACCGCCAACAGGGCCCGCTGGTCAACAGCGTGGCGCCGCTCTTGGGCATGGCGTGCGGGGCGATGGGCAGCAGTCTGCTGGTGGAATTCGCGCCCCTGCCGACTCAGTTGATCTACTGGACGTTGCTGGCCTTGATGCTGTTGCAGGCCCTCTACGTATGGCGCCTGCCGGAAACGGTGAGCCGCATCCCCGGCGCACTGTCGTCGCTGCGCCCAACATTGCATGTACCGCCCCAGGCGCGCCGGGCGTTGTGGCTGTCATTGCCGGTAGATGTGGCGGTGTGGGCGATGGGTGGCTTCTACTTGTCACTGGCCCCGTCGCTGGTGCGGGCCGCCACCGGGTCTACCTCCAACCTGATCGGTGGCGGCCTGGTGGCCGTGCTGACCCTGAGCGGCGCGTTGATGATCTTTACCTTGCGTAATCGTCCGGCCGACAAGGTGCTGCGTCTCGGCGCCGGCTTGCTGGCCATCGGTGTGACGCTGATCCTCACGGCGGTGCACAGCGCCAGCCTGCCCCTGTTCTTCATTGCCACGCTGATCGCCGGCAGTGGCTTTGGCGCGGGCTTTCTTGGCGCCTTGCGCAGTGTGGTGCCGTTGGCCTTGCCCCATGAGCGCGCGGGGCTGATGTCGGCGTTCTATGTGCTGAGCTACCTGGCGTTCTGCTTGCCTTCGTTGCTGGCGGGCAACCTGATTCGCAGCTTTGGCCTGATCGCTACCACCGACGGTTACGGCGCGGTCCTCATCCTGCTGGCCGTCGGTGCGCTCATTGCGTTGCTGTTGCAGGATTCGGCGCGCGTGCGGGCGACGACAGGCGGCTGATGGGTAATAATCAGTGCCCCGTATTCGCCTGATCGAGATTCGCGCATGAAGATCATCCGCAGCAAGGACTTCACCGGCAGCCGTGCCTGGGAGGCGCTGGATATCGCCAACATGAACGGCATCACCACGCGCCTGCACTGGACCGACCAGCCGTATCGCTGGCATATCAATGACGGTGAAGAAGTGTTCGTGGTGCTCGATGGCCGGGTGCAGATGCACTACCGCGACAATGGTTTCGAACAGATGGCGGAGCTGGGCGTCGGGGACATTTTTTATGCAAGCGTCGGCACCGAGCACGTGGCGCACCCGCAAGGGCCGGCGCGGATTCTGGTGATCGAGTGCGAAGGCAGCGTCTAACGCTTTATAGGTAAAGTAGATAACAGATAGAGATATTACCCGTTATATAGATATTCGATTCGGTTCTACCATGGTCTCACCCTCATGCGAGGAAGAGGATTGCCATCATGACCTGCTCGAATAGCATCAGCTACAAACCCTTCAGTCACCTGACCCGTCCACGGGAAGTGATCCGCCAGTTCACGCCGAACTGGTTTGCCGCCACCATGGGCACTGGTGTGCTGGCGCTGGCCCTGGCGCAGTTGCCAGTCAACCTGCCTGGCCTGCACGCCATCGCCGAGGCGTTGTGGGTGTTCACCCTCGGACTGTTTGTGTTGTTCAGCGTGTTGTACGCGGCCCGCTGGGTGATGTTTTTCCACGAGGCGCGACGCATTTTTGGTCACTCCACCGTCTCGATGTTCTTCGGCACCATTCCCATGGGGCTCGCGACGATTCTCAACGGCTTGCTGTTATTTGGCCTGCCGCGCTGGGGCGCCGGTGTGATACCGCTGGCTGAAGCCCTGTGGTGGCTGGACGTGGCCATGGCCCTGGCCTGCGGCGTGCTGATCCCCTTCATGATGTTCACCCGCCAGGAACACAGCATCGACCAGATGACCGCCGTCTGGCTGCTGCCTGTGGTTGCCGCTGAAGTCGCCGCGGCCAGTGGTGGGCTGCTTGCTCCGCACCTGGCAGACGCGCATTCGCAACTGGTGATGCTGGTGACCAGCTACGTGCTGTGGGCGTTTTCGTTGCCGGTGGCGTTCAGCATCCTGACCATCCTGATGCTGCGCATGGCCCTGCACAAACTGCCCCACGCCAACATGGCCGCGTCGAGCTGGCTGGCCCTGGGGCCCATCGGCACCGGCGCGCTGGGCATGTTGCTGCTGGGGGGCGATGCGCCGGCGATCTTTACGGCCAGTGGCTTGCCGGGTGTCGGTGAGATGGCCAACGGCCTCGGCCTGGTAGCGGGCATTACTTTGTGGGGCTTCGGCCTGTGGTGGATGCTGATTGCGGTGCTGATCACCCTGCGTTACCTGCGCGCCGGTATCCCGTTCAACCTCGGTTGGTGGGGCTTCACCTTTCCGCTGGGCGTGTATGCCCTGGCGACGCTGAAGCTGGCGAGCCTGCTGCACCTGGGGTTCTTCAGCGTTTTTGGCAGCGTGCTGGTGGTGGCATTGGCGCTGATGTGGCTGATCGTCGCCAAGCGCACCGTGCAGGGCGCCTATAAAGGAGAGCTTTTTGTTTCGCCGTGCATTGCAGGACTAGCGAATAAGTAAGCAGGATTAGGTAAAGTCGTGGCCTGAACGCTTTTACAAAAAACAGGCCACGCAGGAACACGGACGATGAGCCACCCCTCGCAATTCACCTTGCTGCGCACACGGCGTTTCCTGCCGTTTTTCATCACCCAGTTGCTGGGCGCTTTCAACGACAACATCTTCAAGCAATCGCTGATCCTGGCCATTCTCTACAAACTCACTATCGACGGTGACCGCTCTATCTGGGTCAACCTCTGCGCATTGCTGTTTATCCTGCCGTTCTTCCTGTTCTCGGCCCTGGCCGGGCAGTTTGGCGAGAAATTCAACAAGGACGCGTTGATCCGCGCGATCAAGATCGGTGAGATCGTGATCATGGCCGTGGGCGCGACGGGCTTCCTCACCAACCACCTGGAGTTGATGCTGCTGGCGCTGTTTGCCATGGGCACTCACTCGGCGCTGTTCGGCCCGGTGAAGTACTCGATCATGCCTCAGGCGTTGCATGACGATGAGCTGGTCGGCGGCAACGGCCTGGTGGAAATGGGCACGTTCCTGGCGATCCTGGCCGGCACCATCGGCGCCGGGATCATGATGTCGTCCACCCATTACGCCCCCGTGGTGTCCGTGGCGATCGTCGGCGTAGCGGTGCTGGGTTACCTGGCCAGCCGCAGCATTCCGCGCGCGGCCGCGTCGACCCCGGAACTGCGCTTGAACTGGAATATCTTCAGCGAATCCTGGGCCACCCTGCGCTTGGGCCTGGGGCAGACGCCGGCCGTTTC
Organism: Pseudomonas sp. AC112; assembly: GCF_979253545.1. Classification (NCBI taxonomy): domain Bacteria; kingdom Pseudomonadati; phylum Pseudomonadota; class Gammaproteobacteria; order Pseudomonadales; family Pseudomonadaceae; genus Pseudomonas; species Pseudomonas sp. AC112. The sequence goes on along the minus strand of NZ_CEEDCM010000001.1, from coordinate 86,992 downwards.
GCGCTCCATCGTCGGCAACTCGTGGTTCTGGTTTGTCGGTGCGATCTACCTGACGCAGATCCCGGCCTACGCCAAGGAGTGGTTGTACGGCGACGAGACCGTGGTGACGCTGATCCTCACGGTGTTCTCGGTGGGTATCGCACTGGGTTCGATGCTCTGCGAAAAGCTCTCCGGGCGTAAGGTCGAAATCGGCCTGGTGCCGTTCGGTTCATTCGGCCTGACGGTGTTCGGCCTGCTGCTGTGGTGGCACTCCGGCGGCTTCCCGCAGAACGTCCAGGCCAACGATTGGCTTGCCGTGCTCAGCTACGGCCAGGCGTGGTGGGTGCTGTTCGATATCCTCGGCCTGGGTGTGTTCGGCGGCTTCTACATCGTGCCGCTGTACGCATTGATCCAGTCGCGTACCGCCGAGAACGAACGCGCGCGCGTGATCGCCGCGAACAACATCCTCAACGCGCTGTTCATGGTGGTCTCGGCCATCGTGTCGATCCTGTTGCTGAGCGTGGCCAAGCTGTCGATCCCGGAACTGTTCCTGGTGGTGTCGCTGCTCAACATCGCGGTCAACACCTACATCTTCAAGATCGTCCCCGAGTTCACCATGCGTTTCATGATCTGGCTGCTCAGCCATTCCATGTACCGCGTGGAGCATCGCAACCTGCAGGCGATCCCGGATGAAGGCGCGGCGTTGTTGGTGTGCAACCATGTGTCGTTTGTGGATGCACTGTTGATTGGCGGCGCAGTGCGTCGGCCGATTCGCTTTGTCATGTACTACAAGATCTACCGCTTGCCGGTGCTCAACTTCATCTTCCGCACCGCCGGGGCGATTCCGATTGCGGGGCGCAACGAAGATATCCAGATCTACGAAAAGGCCTTCACGCGCATTGCGCAGTATTTGAAGGAAGGGGAGTTGGTGTGCATCTTCCCGGAGGGCAAGCTGACTGCCGATGGCGAGATGAATGAGTTTCGCGGGGGCGTGACGCGCATCCTGGAAGAAACGGCGGTGCCGGTGATTCCGATGGCGTTGCAGGGGTTGTGGGGGAGTTTCTTCAGCCGCGATCCGAACAAGGGCTTCTTTCATCGCATCTGGTCGCGGGTGGTGTTGGTGGCGGGTGAGCCGGTGGCGGTCGAGTCGGCGACCCCGGCGCAGTTGCAGGACAAGGTCACTCAGCTGCGCGGCACGGTCTTGTAGGAGCCCGGCTTGCCGGCGATGGCGCCCGGTTCAGACGCTATCGCCCGCAAGCGGGCTCCTACAGGTCGATGGCGTCCGTTTGAACGCCATCGACCGCACGGTTCAGGTGCTGATTTTCAGGCCAATAAGCCCACAAATGATCAACGCCACGCTAGCCAACCGGAACAATGCCATGGATTCCCCAAACAGGATGATCCCGGCAATCACGGTGCCCACGGCGCCCACGCCGGTCCAGATGGCATAGGCGGTGCCCAGCGGCAGTTCCTTCATGGCCAGCCCTAGCAGGCCGAGGCTGACGGCCATGGCGGCAATCGTCAGGGCGGTGGGAAGTGGCTTGCTGAAACCGTCGGTGTACTTCAGGCCGACGGCCCAGCCGACTTCAAACAGACCTGCGAAAAACAGAATGATCCAGGACATGATGACCTCCTAACACTAGGTGGGGTCGTCCCCGGATTAGTCGCTTGAGCGCGTCGCGGGGTCGTCCCCGCGAAGCGCATTAGAGTGCCGAAAAGTACTCGGCTGATCAAGTTTGCGGGGTGTTCTCCAGCTCGCGACGGTCTTCCTTTTCGCTCATGCGGCGGAAGTAAGTCGACAGCAACGCACCGGAGATATTGTGCCAGACACTGAATAAGGCACTCGGCACCGCCGCCAGCGGCGAAAAGTGCGCACTGGCCAGCGCGGCGCCCAGCCCGGAGTTCTGCATGCCCACTTCCAGCGCCAGCGACTTGCGCTGCGCCAACGGCAACTTGAACACGCGGCCGGTGAAGTAACCCAGCAGGTAGCCAAAGCTGTTGTGCAGCATCACCACGGCCATGATCAACAGGCCCGACTCGGCGATCTTCGCCTGGCTGGCGGCAACCACCGCCGCGACGATGATCACGATGCTCACCACCGACACCAGTGGCAGCACATCGACCGCATGCCGAACCCGATCGCCGAGCACGCGTTGCGCCAACACGCCGAGCACGATCGGCAGCAGCACCACTTGCAGGATCGACCAGAACAGCTCCATGAACGACACCGGCAGCCAGGCCGAGGCCAGCAGCCAGATCAATGCCGGCGTGAGCAGCGGGGCGAGGAGGGTGGTGACGGCGGCGATGGCCACCGACAACGCCAGGTCGCCACGGGCCAGCCAGGTCATTACGTTGGACGAGGTGCCGCTTGGGCAGCAACCGACCAGGATCACGCCGACGGCGATTTCCGGGGGGAGATGGAAGGCCTGGCACAGCAACCACGCCACGCCCGGCATGATCACGAAATGCGCAACCACGCCCAATGCCACACGCCAGGGGTGGCGGGCGACCTCGGCGAAGTCATCGAGTTTGAGGGTCAGCCCCATGCCGAACATCACCAGGCCCAGCAGCGGGACAATGGCGCTTTTAAGGCCAATGAACCAGCCGGGTTCGAGGAAGGCAACGACGGCGAAAATCAACACCCAGTAGGCGAAGGTATTGCCGACGAAGCGGCTCAAGGCGGCGAGTGCGCGCATGGGGATGGCCCTAGTTGTTAGATTTTGAAGTGTAAACGCGGTCAAATGTAGGAGCGGGCTTGCTCGCGAATGCGGTCTGCCAGTCACTGAGTTTGTTGACTGATCCACCGCATTCGCGAGCAAGCCCGCTCCCACATTTTTTGATCTTCACACGGTTTAGATACCCTGCGGAGTCTCTTCACCGCCCAATGCTTCAACCAGCGCCGGCAAGAAGTCGCCGAACGTCAGCATCATCAGGGTAAAGCTCGCATCCAGTTGGCCCAGGGCTTCTTCTCCGCCGTCCTGTTCCGCCTGGTCTTGCAGCAGGTCTTCGAACTTCAGGCGCTTGACGGTCATTTTGTCGTCGAGCATGAAGGACAGCTTGTCCTGCCAGGCCAGGGCCAGTTGGGTCACGACTTTGCCGGTGGTCAGGTGCAGTTGGATCTCTTCGCCGGTCAGGTCCTGGCGCTTGCAGCGCACGATGCCGCCGTCTTCGTGGGTGTCGCGCAGTTCGCACTCGTCGAGGACGAAGAAGTCATCGGCCGGCTTCTGGGTGGTGACCCAGTCGGTCATGATTGCGGTTGGCGCGGTTTTCACCGTGAGCGGGCGAACCGGCAGGGTGCCGATCACTTCACGCAGGGTCGACAGCAAGTCTTCGGCGCGTTTCGGGCTGGCGGAGTTGACCAGGATCAGGCCTTGTTTCGGCGCGATGGCCGCGAAGGTCGACGAGCGACGGATAAAGGCGCGGGGCAGGAAAGCCTGGATGATTTCATCCTTGATCTGGTCGCGTTCCTTTTTATAGACCTTGCGCATTTGCTCGGCCTCGATCTCTTCGACTTTCTCTTTCAGTGCGTCACGCACCACGCTGCCCGGCAGGATACGTTCTTCCTTGCGCGCGGCGATCAGCAGGAAGTCACCGCTGACGTGAACCAGGGGAGCGTCTTCACCTTTACCAAAAGGCGCGACGAAACCGTAAGTGGTCAACTCCTGGCTTGCACAAGGGCGCGCCAGTTTGGTGGCCATGGCCGCTTCCAACGCCTCGGCATCAACAGGCAGATCTTGGGTCAGGCGATAGATAAGCAGGTTCTTGAACCACATGGGGTGAGTCTCTCCTTTATACAAAGGGGGGCATTATTGTCTTGATAACGCCCCAGGCCAACCCTGCCTAAGCCATTGGAAGCTATCAAAAAAAAGATTTCAGAAAGTGCTTGCCAGACTTAAGGTCGCTCCGTAGAATGCGCGCCACACCGAAACGAAGGGTGATTAGCTCAGCTGGGAGAGCGTCTGCCTTACAAGCAGAATGTCGGCGGTTCGATCCCGTCATCACCCACCATTCGTTTCATGTGTTACGCGCAGCGGTAGTTCAGTCGGTTAGAATACCGGCCTGTCACGCCGGGGGTCGCGGGTTCGAGTCCCGTCCGCTGCGCCATATTCGGTTACCTGGAACGCTGAACGCCAGGTCACCACAGGAAGCCCGCTCATTGAGCGGGCTTTTTGCTGTCTGAGCTTTGCAAAAGCCGATAAAAACGCCGCCGATCATCGAAAATGATCGGCGGCGTTTTTTATTGGGGGTCTAGAAATCCCAGCGGGTGGTCACCATGAAGTTGCGCGGCTCGCCGTAAGCGGCGGAGTTGTAGAAGCCGATGTTGGTGTAGTAGTGCTTGTCGAACAGGTTGTTGACGTTCAGCGTGGCCGACAGGTTTTTGCTGACCTGATACTTGGTCATCAGGTCCACCAGCCAATAGGCGTCCTGGGAGAACTCTTCGTATTGGCCGTGCGGGTTGTTGTAGATGTCCTGCCAGCCCACGCTTTGCCAGCGCACGCCACCGCCGACGGTCAGCTTGTCCAGGTTGCCCTTGAGCTTGTAGGTGGTGAACAGCTTGACCTGATCTTCAGGTTCGAAGGTGGAGATCTTCTCGTCCTTGTCGTCGCGCACCACCTTGTGGGTGTAGCCGGCCTGGAGTTGCCAGCCAGGTGCAATCTCGCCGGACATCTCCAGCTCATAACCTTTGGTGACGGCCTTGCTGCTCTTGTAGGCGTAGTTGTTCGGGATGGGCGTCTGGTTGTTGTACTCGTCATCCGACAGTGCGCGGTTGGATTCGTGGATTTCAAAGTAAGCCGCGCTGGCGTTCAAGCGACCGTCGAAGAAGTCGGCTTTCATGCCCAGTTCCCAGTTCTGGCCTTCGTCCGGCTCAAGCAGCTTGTTGTCTCGATCGCGGTTGTAATTCTCCTGCGGCATGAAGATATCGGTGTAGCTGGCGTATACCGAATAGGTGTCGTTGAGGTCGTACACCGCACCGATGTAAGGGACGAAACGCCCGGACTCACGGTAGTTGGGGTTATAGCCCGTGACCTGATAGTTGACCACGCGTCCGCCCAGCAGCAGCTTGAGGTCGTCGGCGAGGTTCAGGCGCGTGGTCACATAAGCGCCCGTCTGGCGCACGGTGTCGTCGGTCAGTGATTGCGCGCGGCCCCAGTCCGGTATCGTGGCGTGGCCGTGCCAGTTGTTGAAGTCGACAATATTGGGGGAGAGGTTCCAGTAGCCTTTGCCTTTCCATTCCGAGGCGCTGATAGAACCGCCCAGCACCAGTTCATGTTCGCGACCGCCCAGGCTGAAGGGGCCGCTCACGTACAGGTCGGCGGAATCGCTGACGGTTTCCCCGGTGTACTTGCCCGAGGTGAGTTGTGCGGTGCCGTCGGGCTGCGGCTGGTCACCCTGGATCGAGCCCATCAGGGCGTGATAACCGTTGATCTTGTGATCCAGTTGCAGCTTGGTCACCCAGCCATTGCCCAGGTCGTGTTCGAGCATTGCAAATACGGTGCGGGTGTATTGCTCCCAACTGCTCCAGTCGGCAGCGTTGTTGAACGAGCGCTTGACGCTATTGCTGTCGCCTTTGGAGTTGATCAGCGGGAAACTGCCCGACCACGAAGAGCCCTTTGGCAGCGTGTCTTGATAGTCACCGCCTACCGTCAGCAGGGTATCGGGTGACAGGTCGAACTCCATGATGCCGTAGTACGTCGGGCTCTGGCGCGAGTAGTGATCCATGAACGAATGCTTGTCCTGGTAGGCCGCTACGGCCCTGCCACGCACGTTGCCACTTTCGGTCATGGGGCCGCTCACATCCAGCTCGCTGCGGTAGTTGTCCCAGGAACCGGCACCGAGGGTCGCATGCCCCTTGAAGTCGGCGGTGGGTTTCTTGCGCACCAGGTTGATCGTCGCGCCCAGCGAGCCCGCGCCAGTGAGCAGGCCGGTGGCGCCCTTGAGCACTTCGACACGGTCATAGATCGCCATGTCGCTCAGGGTGTTGCCCGCCGAGTAAGCGACGTTGCGCGCCGTGGACGGAATGCCGTCGTACTGGAAGTTATTGATGGAAAAGCCCCGGGCGTAGTAGTTGGTACGCTCGGTGTCGAAGGCTGAAACGGTGATGCCGGGTGTGTGGCGCATCACGTCATCGACGTTGTTCAGGCCGAAATCATCCATGTGCTGGCGGGTGACCACCGACACCGACTGTGGGGTTTCCTTGGGCGTCAGCACCATCCGTGTGGCGGTGGCGATCGTGCCGGGCGTGTAGGAACCGGTGTCTTCGGTGACGTTGCCGAGTTGGTTGCCGCTGACCTGGGTCGGGCTCAGCTCCAGGCTGCCGTCGCCGGCGGTGGGGGCGGGTTGCAGTGCATAGACCTGATCACCTTTTACCGCGCGGTAGCCGCTGCCTTGCAACAACCTGTCGAAACCGTCCTGGATCGCGTAATTGCCTTTCAGGCCTGGGCCATTGAGGCCTTCCAGTTCGTGGGACTGGAACACGATCGCCACACCGGCCTGCTGGGCGAAGCGGTTGAGCGAACTGCCCAGCGGCCCGGCGGGGATGTCATAGGTCTGGGCTGCAACGCTGACGGCATCGGCTTGGGCCATGCTGATGTTCAGCGTTGTGACGGTGAGCATGGCCAGGGACAGCGGCGCGCTTTTCAGTAGCCGAAAGCGTCCGCGCGGGTAGGAAGGGGTGTGCATGGTGAAGGCAGTCCTTTATGTGTCGAATTACCTTCCTTGACGGGCAGCCTCGAAAAAACCGGAAGCAAATGCGAATAATTATTTATTGGGCGGTGTCTCGGGGCTTACCACGATCAACCAAGGGGTGAAGGCCCGCACCTGGATCGGCAACGTTTGCGCGAGTAATTGCAGGGCATGGTCACTGTTATCCAGAGGGATCACGGCAGACACTCGCAGGCCTTGCAGCGCACGGCGATCAAATTGCACGCGGCCGGCGCGATGCCGGGCGATTTCGTCCAGGACCTCGGGCAACGGCTTGTTCTCCACGACCAGTTGATGGCGACGCCAGGCTTCGTTGATGCTGGTCGGGTCGACAGTGCCGGCCAGGCGAACCTCGCTGGAACGCATCAAGGCTTGTGAGCCTGCGTCGACTTCCAGCGTCTGCTCGCCGTTGGCACTGTGTGCGGCCACGCGGGATTCGAGCATGCTCAGCACGGTGACATCACCGTCCCGCTTGACCACAAACCGTGTGCCCAGCGCACGCAGGGTGCCTTGAGGCGTCTGCACGACAAACGGCCGCGTGGTGTCGTGGGCCACCTGCACCAGGATTTCGCCTTGCAGCAATTCGATGCGGCGTTGTTTGCTGTCGAAATGCAGGTTTGCCGCGCTGATACCGTTGAGGGTCAGCATTGAGCCATCCGCCAGTTGCAGGGTTTGCCATTGGCTTGGCCCGTTGCGCACATCGGCCATCCATTGCTGCGGATAAGGGCTGACCAGCAACGCCGCTGCCGGAATCGCCAGGCTGCAGGCCACTACCAGCGCGCGCACGGCGTTCTTGCGTCGACGGTTTTTGGGCTGGTCAAAGGCGGCGTTCAGCGCCGCCCGTGCCGGGGCTTTTTTGCCTCGCAGGGCCTGCATGCGGGCGATAACGGCTTCCATGCGGGCGGCCGCTGCGGCGTGTTGCGGGCTTTGCTGTTTCCAGCACTCGAACGCCAGTCGCTGGGCCTCGTTCAGTTCGCCGTCGTGCAGGCGCAGCAGCCATTCGGCCGCTTGTTGTTCGATCTGTGGGTGGGCGTCCGGCATGCTCAATCAAGTGTCCATACTGTGGCCGCAATGCATGAGCGCCTGGATCAGGTATTTGCGCACGGTGCGTTCCGACAACTTGAGCTGTCGGGCGATTTGCTGTTGGGTCATTTCTTCGAGGTAGTACAGCACGAATGCCTGGCGCGAGTATTCGTGCATGCCTTCCAGGATAAACGCGATCTGTTCGAGGGCTTCGAGAGTGGTGTGGATCTGCTCCGGGGATTGAAACCCTTCCAGCGCGTCCACGGTGAGGGCCAGTTCCTGCAGATAGGCCTGTTCAATCTGCCTGCGCCGCGCCTGGTCGATGAGCAGTCGCCTGGCGGTGGTGCTCAAATACGCCCGGGGCTCGCGAATGCCAGCAACCGATTCGCGCGCGTTCAGAATGCGTGCAAAGGTATCCTGCGCCAGGTCGGCTGCGTTGTGCCGGCAGCCCAGCTTGCGGCGCAGCCAGGTGAGCAGCCAGCCATGATGCTCGCTGTAGAGCTGGGTAATTTCCCGTTGGAATGGCGGTTCACCCACAGACATAGGCGTGGCTCAGGCGTTATTGAGAATGGTTTTTAATTGTGCGGCCAAGCCACGGGTAAACGCAATAGACTCGCGTTTGAGGGCGCAGAAGCCCGTTTTTGCTGGGGTTTGCCCTGGACGAGAAAATATTTCAAATAAAGTGCATTTAAATCAAGACATTGCGGATTTTTGGTGTATGATGCCGCCCACACCGAAACGAAGGGTGATTAGCTCAGCTGGGAGAGCGTCTGCCTTACAAGCAGAATGTCGGCGGTTCGATCCCGTCATCACCCACCATTCGTTTCATGTGTTACGCGCAGCGGTAGTTCAGTCGGTTAGAATACCGGCCTGTCACGCCGGGGGTCGCGGGTTCGAGTCCCGTCCGCTGCGCCATATTCGGTTACCTGGAACGCTGAACGCCAGGTCACCACAAGAAGCCCGCTCATTGAGCGGGCTTTTTTTCGTCCGCGATTTATCCTCCCGGCGCCTTGCCGTTGTGCACTGCCTAGTTGCCCTGAACTGTGCTGGTGCGCCATGACGTGAGGGAATACCCCCATGCACATTGGTTGATTGCGCCCTCGGCCGCTTAAACGTTTATTAATAGCCACGCGAAGACTTCCAGGCGAGTGACTGGCAGCAGGATGCTGCCGTACCCGCTCATTCACATAAAAATAGTCTGCAAGGGGAATGGCTCTACATGAAATATCCACTGCGTCCGTTGGTGTTCTGGCCAACTTTCCTGATCCTGCTGGCGGCGGTGATCGCCAGCTACGTCGACCTGAATGCCTTCCTGGCGGTCAGCAAACAGCTCAACAACCTGATCCTGAAAAACTTCTCTTGGCTGTTCAGCGCCGGCTCGTTTGCGATGGTCGTGCTGACCGCCATCGTCTACTTCTCCGCGCTGGGCAAGGTGCGCATCGGCGGTGAAGACGCCCAGCCCCTGCTGAGCAAATGGCGTTGGTTCATGGTGGCGCTGTGCACCACGCTGGCAGTGGGCGTGCTGTTCTGGACCACCGCCGAACCGCTCTATCACCTGTACGGCCCACCCACCAGCCAGCCAATCGAAGCGGGCAGCTCGGCGGCCAAGAGCTTTGCCATGTCGACGATGTTCCTGCATTGGACCATCACGCCCTACGCCATCTACCTGGTGCCCTCGCTGGTGTTTGCGCTGGTGTTCTATAACCGTCGCAGCAACTTCTCCATCGGCGCCATGCTTGAGCCGCTGCTGGGGGCGGCGCGGGTCAAGCGTTACGCCGGGCTGATCGACACCCTGGCGATGTTCGCCCTGGTGGCCGGCATGGCCTCGTCCCTGGGCACGGGTGCGTTGACCCTGGCCGGTGGCCTGGCCCAGTACATCGGCGGTGAAACCACGCCGTTTCGCCTGGCTATCATCATTGCGATCATCGTCATCACCTTTGTCGCCTCGGCCGCCAGCGGCCTGCAAAAAGGCATTGTGATGCTGTCCTCGTTCAACACCTGGATCATGCTGGCCCTGGGGCTGTTCGTGCTGCTGTGCGGGCCGACCTTGTACATGTTCAGCCTCGGCGTCGAGTCCCTTGGCGTTTACCTCGACACCTTCTTCAGCCGCAGCCTGTTCACCGGCGCCGCCAGTGGCGATACCTGGCCGTACAGTTGGACGGTGTTCTACTGGTCGGTGTGGTTTGCCTGGGCGCCGGTGAGTGCGCTGTTCCTCGGCAAGATCGGCCGTGGCTATACCGTGCGTGAGTTCATCCACATCAATATGCTCTACCCGGCGTTGTTCACGGCGGTGTGGATCTGCATCTTCTCCGGCACCAGCCTGTACTTCGATGCGCTGGGCGACGGCAGCCTCAACCGGGTGTTGAACGAGCAGGGCGTGGAGCACGTGCTGTACCAGATGTTCCAGCAATTGCCGGCCAGTGGCCTGATGATCGCGTTCCTGCTGTTTGTCGCGTTCATCTCTTTCGTCACCGCGGCCGACTCCAGCACCGACGTGATCGCCAACCTGTGCAGCAAAGGCGTGACCGCCGATTCCGACCTGGACGGCAACCCGCTGCTGAAGATTGTCTGGGGCCTGATCATCGGCTCGGTCTCGTGGGTGATGGTCGCGTTCGTCGGCATCGACGGGGTGAAGATGCTCTCCAACCTCGGCGGCTTGCCGGGCATGATCCTGGTGTTGCTGGCCAGCACCTCGTTGATCTTCTGGCTGAAGAACCCGGCGCTGCTCGATGTGAAAAACGTCCGGCCGGCCACCGAGCCCGAGCTGCGCGGCGCCAGCCCCGTGGCGGAATTTGCCCGCTAGACCCAACCACCTGTGTGCCTCCCCACGCGCTTCCCTGCGGGCGTGGGGGAGCCGTTTGTTCGCAATAAACGCGTTTGGAGTTACCGATGGAAATCGTTACCGAGTTTGCCTACAAGGTCGGTGAAATCGAGCACTGCCTGATCCCCATGAAGGACGGCACCCAACTGGCTGCCCGTATCTGGCTGCCCGAAGTCGCCGGCTCGCAGACCTTCCCGGCGATCCTGGAATACCTGCCGTACCGCAAGCGCGATGGCACCGCCGTGCGTGATGCGCTGACCCACCCGTGGATGGCGGGGCAGGGCTATGTGTGTGTGCGTGTGGATATGCGTGGCAATGGCGAATCCCAGGGGTTGATGGCCGATGAATACCTGCTGCAGGAACAGGAAGACGCCCTCGAAGTGATCGACTGGCTGTGCCAGCAACCCTGGTGCGATGGCAATGTCGGCATGATGGGCATCTCCTGGGGCGGCTTCAACGGCCTGCAAGTCGCGGCACGCCAGCCCGAGGCGCTGAAGGCGATCATCACCCTGTGCTCCACCGATGACCGCTTTGCCGACGACATCCATTACAAGGGCGGCAACCTGCTGATGGAGAACTTCGGCTGGGCCGCCACCATGCTCAACTTCAGCGCTGCCGTGCCCGATCCTGTGCTGGTCGGCGACGGCTGGAAAGATCTCTGGCACCAACGCCTGGACGCCATGCCGTTGCTCGCCGAGACCTGGCTGCAGCACCAGACCCGTGATGACTATTGGCGCCATGGCTCGGTGTGCGAGGACTATTCGAAGATCAAGGCAGCGGTCTATGCCGTGGGCGGGTGGGGCGATGCCTACCGCAATACCGTCTCGCGCCTGATGGAAAACCTGCCAGGGCCGAAGAAGGCCATGATCGGTCCGTGGATTCACAAATACCCGCATTTCGCCGTGCCCAATCCTGCCATCGGCTTTCTGCAAGAAGCCAAACGCTGGTGGGATCACTGGCTCAAGGGCGTCGATAACGGGGTGATGGATGACGCAGCCTGCACTTTTTACCTACAGGATGTTCTGCCGCCGAAGGGCAGTTACGCCGAACGGCCGGGTATCTGGGTGCAGACTGCGGGCTGGCCGGATCCGCAGGTGCAATGGCGCGATTTCAGCCTCGGCGAACACGGCTTGATTGCTGGCGTACAACCTTTGGCCGCACCGCGCAGCATTTGCTCGCCGCTGACCACCGGCCTGCACCAGGGTGAGTACTGCGCGATCTGGTTTGGCCCTGATGGCCCGACGGACCAGCGCCGGGATGATGCCCACTCGCTGTGCTTTGACTCCCAACCCTTGACCGAACCTTTGGCGCTGCTGGGCGATGCGCGCCTCAAGCTGCGCGTGGCCAGTGATACATCCTGTGGTCAATTGGTCGCCCGGTTGAACGCAGTATCCCCGGAGGGCCACGTCACGCAGATCAGCTACGGCGTGCTCAATCTCACGCTGCGCGAGGACCTTTCCCACGTAACACCTGTAGTCCCGAATGAACCGATGGACGTGCAGTTAAACCTCGACCACATCGGCATGCGCCTGCCCGCCGGCTACCGTTTACGCCTGGCGTTGAGCACCGCGAGTTTTCCGCTGCTGTGGCCGAGTCGCGAGCTGACCACCCTGACTTTGCTGCCGACACTGCAAAGCCTGCAACTGCCGGTATTCAACGGCGAGGCGGTGGACTGCCCGTTCGAAGCGCCACAGTCGGCGACCCCGGTCGCCATGGAAGTCCTGCGCGCCGCCGCGCCGAAACGCACGTTGATCGAAGATATCGGCAGTGGTGAAGTCTGCGTCAAAATCGAGGATGACCTGGGCGCGGTGCGTTTTATCGACCACGGCCTGTCGGTGGACCAGCGTTGCACCGAGCAATACCGCACCTTGCCCTGGGACCCGCTGTCGACGCGTGCCGATATTCAGTGGCACTACCGCGTGGGCCGTGACCAGTGGGCCGTGGAAGTGGAAAGCCTGCTGAGCGTGCACGCCGATGCCGAGTGGTTCTACATCGAAGCGGAGCAGACCGCCTGGGAAAACGGCCAGTTGGAACACCGTCGGCAATGGAGTAAACGCGTGGCCAGGGTCGCGCTGTGAGCGGGCAACTGGCAGGATGCCTGCCAACGTGATCTCTGCGGGCCTGGGCAAACCTAGGCCCGTGACTGCCAATGGACCTGCTCATGTCGCGCCGAAACGTCGATCTTCCGCCCCTCAACTGCCTGCAGACCTTCGAGGCGGCTGCCCGCCATTTGAGCTTTACCCAGGCGGCCCATGAGCTGAACCTGACCCAGAGTGCGGTCAGCCGCCAGGTCAAGCGCCTCGAAGAAGACCTGGCCCGCCCGCTGTTTTACCGGCTGGCCCAGGGCCTGAGCCTGACACCCGCCGGGGTCCGATATTTCCGCACTATCCAGCGCCTGTTGCGTGAGCTCGACCGTGAGTCTGCCGAGTTGCGCCGGCGTGGCGCCGACCGCCAGCTGACCCTGGCCAGCACACCTACCATCAGTTCGGTCTGGCTCGCCGGCCTGTTGCCGCAGTTCCAGCGCGAGCACCCGGACCTGGACATCCGCATCCTGTGCAGCGAAAGCCCCAGCCACCTGGACGTCAGCGAGTATGACCTGGGCCTGTTCTATCACCTGGATGAACTGGCCGCGCCCCTTGGCCTGGAGTTGTCGCCGGTGTTCGACAGCGAGCAGGTCATCACCGTGTGCAGCCCCGGCTACATTGAACGCCACGGCCCGATTCGCGATCTGCACCACTTGTTGCACGCTCACACCTTGTTGATCGTCGAGGACCACTACCACGACTGGCTGACCTGGACCGACTGGTTCGCCGATGCCGGCGCCGACTACTACACCCCGCGCCATGCATTGCGTACCAACAGCTATCAACTGTTGATGCAATCGGCGGTGATGGGGCACGGCGTTGCCCTGGGCTGGAAGCGTTTGCTGGAGGCCGACCTTGACGCCGGGCGCCTGCAAATGGCCTTGCCCCATACCATGCACAGCCGTGGCCGCCTGCATTTGATGCAACCTCACCATCGCAACCCGCCCTTGGCGGTGCGCAGTTTCCGCCAGTGGTTGCTCGCCCATGCCAGTCTCACCAACCGCCATGAGCCGGACGCTACACGCCCACCAGCCGGTAACCCACCTGCAACTCGGTGATGAAATGCTGTGGCTGGGCAGGGTCGGCCTCAAGTTTTTGCCGTAGATGCGCCATGTGTACGCGCAGGTAGTGCGCGCGGTCGACGTAATCCAGGCCCCAGACTTCCAGGAGTAACTGCCGGTGTGTCAGCACCCGGCTCTGGCCGCGAATCATGGCGCAGAGCAAGCGGTATTCGATGGGCGTCAAGTGCACCGAATGGCCTTGGCGCGCCACTTCATGGGTCGCCAGGTCGACTTCAATGTCGCCGAACGCGACCTTGCTGGTGGCCGCCACGGTGCCGGTCTGCCCATGCCGGCGCAGCTGGGCACGGATGCGCGCGAGCAACTCGGGCACGCCGAAGGGTTTGGTCAGGTAGTCATCGGCACCGGCATCCAGGGCGGCGACTTTCTCCTCTTCGCGATCACGCGCCGACAGCACCAGAATCGGCACCGACAGCCAGCCGCGCAGTTCGCTGATCAATTGCTTGCCGTCGCCATCCGGCAGGCCGAGGTCGACGATCACCACGTCAGGCTGGCGACTGGCGGCATGAATCAAGGCGCGTTTGACGCTGTCGGCCTCGAACACCTGAAAGCCTTCATCCTGCAGGGCGATACCGACAAAGCGGCGGATATTGGCCTCATCCTCGACAATCAAAATACGTGCTGTGCTCATAGGGGTTCCAGGGAGGGCGGGATGCCCGCCGGTAGCGTGATGATGAAATGCATGCCGCTTTGGCGACCGGGGCGGGCTTCGATCTGGCCGCCGTGTGCCTCGACGATGCGTTTGGCGAGTGCCAGGCCCAGGCCGATGCCCGCGATGGACGACTCCTGCTGGCCGCGCGCGAAGGGTTCGAACAGATTGCTCGGCGCGCGGCCAGGGCCGGTATCGCTGACTTCCAGCACGATGCTGTCCCTCGTCTTGCTGGCGCTGACGGTAATGGCAGTACCGGGCGGGGTGTACTTGGCGGCGTTATCCAGCAGGTTGACCAGCACCCGTTCGATCATCAGCGCGTCCACCTCCACCAGGGGCAATTGCGCGGTCAGCGTGGTGCGCACGACGTGTCGCGCCAGTGGCTCACGCAACTGGCGCAGCGCACTGCCAACGATCTCTTCCAGGGAGTGCCATTGCCGGTTCAAGCGCACACCGCGCTCTTGCATGCGCGCCATGTCCAGCAGGTTTTCGATCAGGCGCTGCATCGAGGTGGCTTGTTCGTGGATGCCCTGCAGCAGCTCGGCCAGTGGACCGGGCGGCGCGTGGGGCAGGGCGGTGTCGGCGGCGCCGATCAGGGTGGTCAACGGGGTGCGCAGGTCGTGGGAAATGGCGGCGAGCAGGGTGTTGCGCATTTTTTCACCCTCCATCTGCACCAGGGTGCTCTGGGCCACTTCGACAAAGTGCACACGCTCCAGAGCGATCGCCAATTGGCTCATGCAAGCCTCCAGCAGGCGGCGCTCCTGCGGGTCATTAAGGCGCTCGCTCTGGGCAAGTTCCAGCACCAGCACGCCGCGCACACGCATCGGCGCCTTGAGCGGCAAGTAGCAACCCTGGGCTGCCGACAGCGTGTCGGTTCCCTGGCCGGCGGCCTGCCCATGGTCGTAGGCCCATTGGGCGATGCTGTCGTCTATCGGCAGGCCGCCCGCGCCTGCACTGTGCACGCCGTCGGCGGCGTCCGGCAGGGCCAGGCCGACCCGTGCTTCGAACACGCCACTGAAGGTCCGCAGGGCCACTTCGCTGATTTGCTCCACGGTCAGCGCGGCAGACAAGTCGCGGGCGAGTCGCGCCAACGAGGTCGCGCGTCGTTCTCGCGCCGCGGCCGTGCGGGCTTCGTGGCGCAGGCGGGCGGTGAGTTGCCCGGTGATCAGGGCGATGCCGAGCATCAGCGCAAAGGTGAAGAAATACTGGGTGTCGTTGACGGTGAACGAGTAACGCGGCTGCACGAAAAAGAAGTCGAAACACAGCACCGCGAGCATCGCCGCCCACACACCCGGGCCGCGCCCATAACGCAGGGCCACCAGCACGACGGTCAGCAGGAACAGCATGACCACGTTGGCCAGGTCGAACACCTGAAGCAGCAATGCGGCGATGGCGCTGGCCGCGAAACAGGCCAGGCTGGCCCAGAGGTAGGCCAGCCGTGTGCCGGGTTGCGCGGTGGTTTTTTCGGTGGCGGGTGGCTGGCTGGGCAACAGCCCATGGGCAATCACGATCTGGTCGATATGCGGGTGATGGCGGCTGATCCGATCACTGACCGATTGATGCCACAACCGCCACGCCTGGCGTGGGTGATGGCCCAGCACCAAGCGGTTGGCATTGTGTTCACGGGCACAGGCGGCCAGGGCTTCGGCCACGTCCATGCCCGGCAATGTTGCGGTATCGGCACCGAACTCACTGGCCAGGGCCAGGGTTTTCATGGCGGTCAGGTAACGCTTGGCACCGCGCCCATGCTCGGTGGCCACGTGCACCACGATCCAGTCGGCTTCAAGTTTTTGTGCCAGGCGCGCAGCCTCGCGCACCAGTCGCTCATCACCGCTATCGCCGGCTACGCCCACCAGCAAGCGCTCACGGGCCGGCCATAGCGTGTTGATCGAGCGTTCGCGGCGGTAAGTGCGCATCTGCCTGTCGACCCGGTCGGCCGTGCGCCGCAAGGCCAGTTCGCGCAAGGCCAGCAGGTTGCCTTTGCGAAAGAAATGCCGCGACGCGCGCGCCGCCGCCGGGCCCAGGTACACCTTGCCCTCCTTGAGGCGCTGCAGCAGATCATCGGGCGGCAGGTCGATCACCACCACTTCGTGGGCGTTGTCGAACACATGGTCCGGCACGGTTTCGCGTACGCGAATACCGATGATTCCACTGACCAGGTCGTTCAGGCTTTCCAGGTGCTGAACGTTGAGCGTGGTCCACACGTCGATGCCGGCGCTGAGCAATTCTTCGACGTCTTGCCAGCGTTTGGGGTGGCGTGAGCCAGGGGCGTTGCTGTGGGCCAGTTCGTCCACCAGCACCACGCCAGGGCGTTTGTTCAGGGCGGCGTCGAGGTCGAATTCCTCGAGTGCGAACTCGCGGTGCAAGAGGGCGGCGCGGGGGAGTTGCTCCAGGCCGTGGAGCAGGTCGGCGGTCTCCGTGCGGCCGTGGGTTTCTATCACGCCCGCGAGTACGTCGCGGCCTTGGGCGACTTCCCGGTGGGCCGCCGTGAGCATGGCGCAGGTCTTGCCCACGCCGGCGTTGGAGCCAAAGTAGATACGCAGTTTGCCGCGCAAGGCGGCCTGTTCTTCCTGCTGGACCCAGGCGAGCAAGGCGTCGGGGTCGGGGCGTTCATCGGGTGGGGCGTTGAGTCGTTTGATAGTTGCCATTAGCCAACCTGTATGTTTGAAATCACAAGATCCCTTGTAGGCGCCGGCAAGCCGGCGCCTACAAGGGATGTGTTACACCAGGCCCAATCCCGTCAGCAGCATGTCGATCAGCTTGATCCCGGCAAACGGCACCAGCACGCCACCCACGCCGTAGACCAGCAAGTTGCGGTTGAGCAACGCCGCCGCGCCAATCGCCCGGTAGGTCACGCCGCGCAAGGCCAGCGGGATCAGGGCGATGATGATCAGCGCGTTGAAAATCACCGCACTGAGAATCGCCGAGTTGGGGCTGGTCAGGTGCATCACATTCAAGGCGCCCAGCTGCGGATAGGTCGCGACAAAGGCCGCCGGGATGATCGCAAAGTACTTCGCCACGTCATTGGCCACGCTGAAGGTGGTGAGGGCGCCACGGGTCATCAGCATCTGCTTGCCCACCTCGACCACTTCGATCAGCTTGGTCGGGTTGCTGTCGAGGTCGACCATGTTCCCGGCCTCTTTCGCCGCCTGGGTGCCGCTGTTCATCGCCACCGCCACGTCAGCCTGGGCCAGCGCCGGCGCATCGTTAGTGCCGTCGCCGGTCATGGCCACGAGCTTGCCCTGAGCCTGGTAGTCGCGGATCAATTGCAGCTTGTCTTCTGGACGAGCCTCGGCGAGGAAGTCATCCACACCGGCCTCCACGGCGATGGCGGCGGCGGTCAGGCGGTTGTCGCCGGTGATCATCACGGTCTTGATGCCCATGCGGCGCAGTTCGGCGAAGCGCTCCTTGATGCCGCCCTTGACCACGTCCTTGAGCTCAACCACACCCAGCGCCTTGGCGCCGTCCGAGACCACCAGCGGGGTGCTGCCGCGCCGTGAGACTTCATCAACTTTCGCCTGCAGCGCTGCCGGAAAACTCCCGCCCAAGGCTTCGACATGGCTGCGAATCGCATCCGCCGCGCCCTTGCGAATCGCCCGGCCCTGGGGCAGGTCGACGCCGCTCATGCGGGTTTGCGCGGTGAAGTGCACAAAGCTGGCGCCGAGGGCGTTGATGTCCCGCGCGCGTATGTCGAACTTCTGTTTGGCCAGCACCACGATGCTGCGGCCTTCCGGAGTTTCGTCGGCCAGGGAGGCCAGTTGCGCCGCGTTGGCCAGGTCGGCTTCCTTCACCCCGGGTGCCGGCAAAAAGTGGCTGGCCTGGCGGTTGCCCAAGGTGATGGTGCCGGTCTTGTCCAGCAACAGCACGTCCACATCGCCGGCCGCCTCGACCGCGCGGCCTGAGGTGGCGATCACGTTCGCCGACATCATCCGGCTCATGCCCGCCACGCCGATGGCCGAGAGCAGGCCGCCGATGGTGGTGGGGATCAGGCACACCAGCAATGCCACCAACACCGTGGCGCTGATCACGCTGCCGGTGCCGCTCATGGCCACGGCGAAGATCGAGTAGGGGCTCAGGGTGGCGATCACCAGCAGGAACAGCAGGGTCAGGCCCACCAGCAGAATCGTCAGCGCGACTTCGTTGGGGGTCTTCTGCCGCTTGGCTGATTCCACCATCGAGATCATGCGGTCGAGGAAGGACTCGCCGGGGTTGACGCTGATCCGCACCACCAGCCAGTCCGACAGCACGCGGGTGCCACCGGTGACCGAGGAAAAGTCGCCACCGGCTTCGCGGATGACTGGGGCCGATTCGCCGGTGATCGCGCTTTCATCCACCGACGCGACCCCCTCAATCACCACGCCATCCAGCGGCACCAGGTCGCCGGCCTCGATCAACACCACGTTGTCCTTGCGCAGTTGGCTGGCTTCCAACGGCAGCCATGCACTGCCGTGACGGGGTTGCTGCAGCAGTTTGGCCAGGGTCTGGCGTTTCATGCCCCGCAGGCTGGCCGCCTGGGCACGGCTGCGGCCTTCGGCCAGGGCCTCGGCGAAGTTGGCGAACACCACCGTGAACCACAGCCACAAGGTGATACTAAGGATAAAGCCGCTGGGCGCTTCGCCCTGGCCGCCCAGGGACTGCAGCCACAGCAGCGTGGTGAGGATGCTGCCCAGGTACACCACGAACATCACCGGGTTTTTCCATTGGGCCTGGGGCAGCAGCTTCTTCAGTGCATCGACGCTGGCAGTGAGCAGGATGCGTCGGTCAAACAGGGGCAAACGGGCATTCTTCATCATGTCTTACTCACTGACCGCGATGGCGGGCTGACGAGCATCCAGCGCCAGGTTGAGTTGCAGCACGTTGACCCGCGGCTCGCCGAGCAGCCCCAGGGTGCGGGCGCTGGTGTGCGCGCTGAGCAGTTGCAGCAGTTCGGGCTCCGGGATGTGCCGCAGGCGGGCGACCCGTGCCAGTTGCAGGCGCGCGTTGGCCACCGAGATATGCGGGTCGAGGCCCGAGGCGGAAGCGGTCACCGCATCCACGGGCACCGGGGCGTCGGCGGCGAGGGCGTTGTCCTGGCGATAGGCCTGGACCCGCGCGGCCACCTGGTCCACCAGTTTCTGGCTGGTCGGGCCGAGGTTACTGGCGCCGCTGGAACCTGCGTTGTACGGCTGCGCGATGCTTTTGCCCGGGTCTTGCGGGTCGGCCCCCAGGGTCATGCTCGGGCGGCCGTGGAAGTACTGGGGCTGGGTGAAGTGCTGGCCGATCAGGGTTGAGCCGATCACCAACCCATCGCGCTCGATCAGCGAGCCGCGAGCCTGGAACGGGAACATCAGTTGTGCGGCCACGGTGGTGAACGCCGGGTACGCCAGCCCCGTCAGCAGCATGAAAAACACGGCCGACACCAGCACTGGGCGCAGGAGGCCTTTGAATAGCGGTTGAGTGGTCATCCTCATGTCCTCAGTTGTACGTCTGGCCGGAGAGCAATTGCAGTTGCTCCACCAGCGGGCCGAGCGCGAGCGCCGGCAGGAAGGTCAGGCCACCGACCACCAACACCACAAACACCACCAGCAGCATGAACAGCGGGGTCGCGGTCGGGATGGTGCCGGCACCGGCAGGCACGGTCTTTTTCATTGCCAGGGAACCGGCCACGGCCAGCATCGGCAGCATCGTGAAGAAGCGCCCGACCAGCATCGCCAGGCCAATGGTGGTGTTGAAAAACGGCGTGTTGGCATTGAGCCCGGCAAACGCCGAACCGTTGTTGGCGGTGCCGGAGGTGTAGGCGTACAGCACTTCGCTGAAACCGTGGGGGCCGAGGTTGTTGAGGCTGGCCATCGTGTCCGGCCACAGGGCGGCGAGGGCAGTGAAACCGAGAATGCTGATGGGGTGCGCGAGTACCGAGAGCATCACCAGTTTCATCTCCCGCGCCTCGATTTTCTTGCCGAGGAATTCCGGGCTGCGGCCGATCATCATGCCGACCAGGAACACCGTCAGCAGGGCGTACTGGATCAGGTTGATAAAGCCCACGCCGTCACCGCCGAACACGCAGTTGAGCATCATCTGCGCCAGGGGCACGAAGCCGCCCATGGGGGTGAGCGAGTCGTGCATGGCGTTGACCGAACCGGTCGTTGCCGCTGTGGTAGTCGCGATAAACAGGCTGCTGTCGGCGATACCAAAGCGCAACTCCTTGCCCTCCATGTTGCCGCCGCTTTGTTCCAGCGTCAGGGCCTGGTTGGCACCGGCCTGGGTCAGCAGCGGGTTGCCGCTTTGCTCGGCGCCATAAACCAGGGCGAGGAAGCCGATGAACATCACCAGGAAGGTGCCGAAAAACACCCAGCCCTGACGACGTTGCACCAGCATGCTGCCGAAGGTGTAGGTCAGCGCAGAGGGAATCAACAGCATGCTGAGGATGTGCAGGATGTTGGTCAGTGGCGTCGGGTTTTCGAACGGGTGCGCGGCATTCATGCTGAAGAAACCGCCGCCGTTGGTGCCGATATGCTTGATCGATTCAAAGCTGGCGACTGCGCCGACGATCATCTGTTGCTGCGCGCCCTCCAGCGTGGTGGCCAGGGCTTGGGACGCAAAGGTCTGCGGCATGCCCTGCCACACGTAGACCAGCGCCATGCCTACGCACAGCGGTAGCATTACCCGGTAGAGCGTGCGCGTGAAGTCGACCCAGAAGTTGCCGATATCGGCCGAGCTTGAGCGGCTTAAGCCGCGAATGAAACCTGCGGCAGCGACGACACCGGAGGTGGCGCCGACAAACATCAGGAACGTGATGACCGCCATCTGGCTGAAGTTCGACAGGCTGGTTTCACCCGAGTACGCCTGCCAGTTGGTGTTGGTGATAAAAGACGCGGCGGTGTTGAACGCCAGGTCCGGGGTTTGGGCGGCCAGCCCCAATGGGTTGATCGGCATCACCGCCTGCAGGCGCAGGACCAGATAACCGAGCAGCATCATCGCTGCGTTTGCCAGCAACAACGCCGAGCCGTAGCGAGCCCAGCCCATGGTTTCGCGTGGGTCAATGCCCAGCAGGCGATAGGTAAAACGTTCCGGCAAGGCATGGCGGGTGCCGGTGAACACCCGGGCCAGCCACTTGCCCATCAGCACGGCGAGCCCGGTCATCAACCCCAGGACCAACGCAAATTCCAGCACAGTGCTTAACATGTCGTGGCTCCGTTCAAATCTTGCCCATGGCGACAATGGCCATGGCAGTCGCTGTAAAAAACACCAGGCAGAGGCCGATAAACATCAGGTCGTACATGGCCCGCTCCCTAGAATTTTTCAGCACGGATGAGGGCGTAGCCCAAGTAGACGAACAGCCCCACGGCGCACAAGCCGCTGGCGATATAGATGAAGGTCAGTGTGAACACGGTGGAACTCCCCTTGTTGAATAAGCCGGGGAGGTTAGGCGCTTGGGTATCAAGCTCGGGCACTGATTACGGGGGGCGGTATTAAGACGGTATATAGATGAGGTTTCGGCTGGCGAACGAAAAAAAGGGATATTCCGCTGCGCGGGTATCCCTTGGAAAACTGGGGTTCTGCAGATGGTTAAAGCGCCGCTTATTTGGCTTTCTTTTTCTTCTCGCTACGGGTGGCGAGGTGTTCGAAGCAGAATGCAGCCGTGCCGAAGAGTGCAATCATTGACAGGACGACCATGCCTAAAGTTGAACTTTCCACGATGACTTCCTACGGGTGTTGGGGGTAGGAAGTGACGGTAGAGTGTGGCGGGTTAGTTGCTCAAGAGTGACGACGTAAACGTTATGGGGACGGCGGGATTTATACGGGTTCTTTACGCGGTTGAGGGGATATCCGGTATTTGGGTGATGGATTAAAAGCAGATACGTGTAGGAGCTGGCTTGCCGGCGATGCAGACACCTCGGTGAATCAGGAACACCCAAGTGATGCCATCGCAGGCAAGCCAGCTCCCACATTTGAACGGAGAACGGCGTGCAATATCGGCCGGTTCTAAGGCCGGCGTGCTGTTGATCTTGGGATATGCCTCCCAAAAAACCTACAAGTTCCGACTATGCCGATAGTCGCTGACCGCCTCATACACCGCCTTGCGCAACCGGTTAATCCCCCCGATCGGCCGATGCGCCCCCACCCCAAACCAAGGATTGAACGACTGGTTATCACACGCCAGATTCTGCTCAGGCGTATCAAAATCCTGCGCCGGGACCTGCACCCTGGCCACCGTCTCATACGGCGCATCACTCTCCTTCCATTCAATGCTGGTGTCTTCAATCGGCATGAACTTCTGCGGATTCTGCCGCTGCACCTGCAACACAAAACACGCCGGCACACGGTCGGTAGACAGCTGCTGGTTCAACGCACTGCGCAGAAAGTTCGGCAGGTCCTGATTCTGCTTGGGCAACACATACTCCGGGCAGCTTTGCGGATCAGGCGCGACACGGAACTTGGCGTTGGCCGCGCCAAACTTGTAGGGCGAGACCGAAAAGTACGTGGTCTGCGTCGGGCTGGCCGGTGCCGGCGCCAAGGTGGCCAGTGCGATGAACAAGTGGCGCACTTGCCAACTGCGCGGGTCGACCTTGGGGAAGAACGCCAGCACTTTCTTGCCATCCGCCTGGGCGCCGATGTTCTGCGCGTATTCCGCCACATCACTGACAAAGAAGTTCGGGTGGCTGAACATCACGAAGTCCTGTTCCGTGCGTGTCTGCTGGTCGGCCAGCAGTTGCTTGCCCGGCACGTCCAGCAGCTTGAGGGCCATGCCCCGTGCGTCACGAATGCTGTCGAACTGCGGATAGGCATTGCCGTTGGACAGCCGTATCAGCGCCTGCCAGGTCTTGCCCGGCTCGGCGAACACACCTTGTCGCAATGCCGGGTCGAGATCGGCCAGCACGCTGACTTCGGCCTTCACGCAGCCATGGGCCTTGGCGTGGGCATCGCGCAAGTAGCGTGTGCCTTCGCGGTGTTGGTCAACGATGCGCACCGCCGTCTGGATAATGCCCTGGGTCATGGCGGCCTCGCCGGGCGGAATCTGCTCGTTCGGCGACACCGGGCCGCTGTGTTGCCAGGCGTACCAGGCGGTAGCGGCTAGCCAGCCAAGCAGGCCGAGGCCCACCAGCCACAGCAAGGTCTTGCCCAGGAACGCGCCGATGCGCAGCCAGAGGCGGGCGAGCAGGGAGGGTTGGTCGTATCGGGATCGAATCATCATGGCAGTTGTTGCTCCAGCGGGCCGCCCAGCACTTTGAGGTATTCCAGTAGCGCCCAGCGCTCCTGCGGCAGCAGGCCACGGCCGATGACGCCGTTGCCACGAGCGCCAGCACGGAATTCGTGGCCGCTGTTGTGGTTGCCGGTGATCCGGGTGTCGAACAGGAAGGCATTCTTGAACGCCTCGGTCTCGAAGCCGAGATGACGCGGGTCGTAGTTGAAGGTGCCTTTATAGAAGGTGGCGCTGCGCTCGTCCTGGGGCGAGAGCAACT
The DNA here is from genome assembly GCF_979253545.1 of Pseudomonas sp. AC112. Lineage (NCBI taxonomy): Bacteria > Pseudomonadati > Pseudomonadota > Gammaproteobacteria > Pseudomonadales > Pseudomonadaceae > Pseudomonas > Pseudomonas sp. AC112. The sequence continues at coordinate 63,215 of NZ_CEEDCM010000001.1, read as the reverse complement.
GGTAGATCGTCGGCACCGAGCCGTTATGCAGGAACGGCGGGGTGGCCCACACGCCAGCCAGCGGCCGTGCCTTGTAGGCGCGCAACTCGCGCACGCCGATGGGCAGGCCGTAACCGTCCAGGCGCGGGCGCTCGGCCGGGGTCACGCCGGCGGCGCGGTAAGCGTGCTCTTCGACGAAGGCTGTGACGTAGGCGAGGCCCTTGGCCACGGACATTTTTTTCAGGTCCAGCGGCTCGGTCGGCGTGGGGTGCAGCTCGACGTTGAGCCTGGCCAGTTCCGCCGGGTCCCATTGCAGGGCGCTGAGGTCGTAGCGTTGGTCGGCAATGTTGCTGGCGGTGCCGGGGTCGGTGCCGATGTAGTCCACGGGCAGCATTTTGAGGGCCTGCACCGGGCGGCCATTTTCCTGGGTGACGTTGGGCACGTGGCAGCCGGCGCAGTTTTCGGCAAACAGTGCGCGGCCTTGGGCGGCGAGGGGCTTGTCGATGGCGCCGAACAGGTCCTCGGGCCAGGTCGGTGGCTTGAGGCGTTGCAGGGTTTCTTCGATCAGGTTGAGGTCGCGCACCCGAACACTGGACGGGTAACGCGCATCGCCCTGGAGCGGCTGGCCGGCGGCGTCGAAAAAGGTCAGCGTCGCGCCCACACCCAAGGCTTCACCAATGTTGCGTGCCATGGGCTGCTGGGCCGAGCCGTTCCATTGCACCCAGTCGAAGGTCCAGATGTCCCACAAGTGCGGGTAGTCCACGGGGGCATTGGCGACGCGATAATTGTCCGGGGAAATGGCATCGCCAAAACTGGCATTGGCGATACGGCCAAAGGCGTCGGTGCGGCCGGGGCCTTCTTCGGTGGGGTAGAGGCCACGGTGGGTATCGTTCCAGGCCACCTTGAGAAACTGGTTCAGCGACTGCTTGAAGTCCTGGCGCAGTTGCGTGTGCTCGGCGTCATAGCGATCCCCCAGCACGTGGCGGGCGAAGCGCTCGAACTTCCACGGGTTGTAATAGGTGGCGGCAAGGCTGGCGACCAGGGCCTGGCCAAAACTGCCGCCGCGCAGGGTCGGGACGCTGGAGGGCAGCACGTGCTGGGCCGAGCCGCCGTCGATGCGCAGGGCCTGGCCTTTGAAACGTAGTTCGCCGGTATGGCAGGCGGCGCAGGTGATGTCCAGGTAGTCGACATTACTGCCGGGGTTTTTATGCCGGGCGAAACCCACGGGCAGGTTGCCAGGGTTTTGCGTGGTGGGCACTTGTTTGGGGTCGACCAGGAAACCGAAGCGCGCCAGGTACTCCGGCGCGGCGAAGCGTCGCTCGGAAAACGGCAGTTCCAGGGCGGTGAACCAGTCGTAGTGCAGGCCTTTCACTTGGGTGCCCTGGGGCGTGAAGTAATAGGTCTGGCGGTCGGCGGCACTCCATTGGTCCTGGTAGTGGACCTGCTCCACGGGCGCGTAGTCCGGCAGCTTGGGGTTGGCGGTGTAGTAGAGCACCACGGCCATGACGATGCCCAGCAGAGTAAGTATCAGGAGTAAAACACGGGAAAAAATGCGCAAGATGGCTATCCTTGTCTCGGCCTTGTCGAGGTGTAGCGCTGTTATGCCACCACGCCACAGGTGCGGCAAGTGGCCATGAGCCTGGGAACAGGCGGTCCGCGATCCGTCGCGGGCCTACATCATGAATGAAAATGCTTTTAAACACGTGAACTTATCAGAAGTTTCCTGCTCACATGCCGGTAGCCATTGGTCGTGGCCGCCTGATAAGCTCGCGACTTTATTCGAATGCCCTTTTGGCGCATGAACAAGGAAATAGCATGAAACAGCATCGGTTGGCGGCGGCGGTGGCCCTGGTTAGCCTGGTACTTGCGGGTTGTGATTCGCAGACCAGCGTAGAGCTGAAAACCCCGGCGCAGAAAGCTTCCTACGGCATCGGCCTGAACATGGGCAAGAGCCTTGCTCAAGAAGGCATGGATGACCTGGACTCCAAAGCAGTAGCCCAAGGCATCGAAGATGCTGTCGGCAAGAAAGAGCAGAAGCTCAAAGACGACGAACTGGTTGAAGCGTTCGCCGCACTGCAAAAGCGTGCTGAAGAACGCATGACCAAGATGAGCGAAGAGTCGGCAGCCGCCGGCAAGAAATTCCTCGAAGACAACGCCAAGAAAGACGGCGTCGTCACCACCGCTTCCGGTCTGCAGTACAAGATCACCAAGAAAGCCGACGGCCCCCAGCCTAAGCCGACTGACGTGGTGACTGTGCACTACACCGGCAAACTCACCAACGGCACTACCTTTGACAGCTCCGTGGACCGCGGTAGCCCGATTGACCTGCCGGTCAGCGGCGTGATCCCGGGTTGGGTCGAAGGCCTGCAACTGATGCACGTCGGCGAGAAGGTCGAGCTGTACATTCCTTCCGACCTGGCCTACGGCGCACAAAGCCCAAGCCCAGCGATCCCAGCCAACTCCGTGCTGGTATTCGACTTGGAGCTGCTGGCCATCAAGGACCCAGCCAAGGCTGACGCTCCTGCTGCACCGGCTGCCAAGAAGTAACAGGCGCCTGAACACACAACGCCCCGTCTCGACGGGGCGTTGTTGTTTCTGGGAGGTGCACATTTCTAAATGTGGGAGCTGGCTTGCCTGCGATAGCGGTGGATCAGCCAGCTCCCACATTGAAGCCAGTGCAGATCCAAACGAACGTCTGTGGCAGGCAACAGTCTGATATAAGACTCGAGTACGGGTAGCCGCACATCAATGCCAAGTCAATGAAATCTTGGGTTTTTTTTATGTGCGCAAAAAACGCCCGATCTGACTGCAGGCCTTGTACTACGTGGCTTTCAGGCCAGAAAATAGGCTCTGTTCACAAGGTTATCCACAATTTGTGTGGATAACCTTTTATGTCGCCTGGAACTGGAGTGACCCATGAAACCACCCTTCAATTTCACCCGTTTCCTGCCCATGGCCGCACGCCTCCTGGGCCGCGGGCGCTTGCCGACGCTGTTGTTCGCGGTCGCCGCCAAAGGCTCGAGCCAGGGCAACCGGCTAGGCAAGCTCAAGGACGATCTCAAGTTGCTCCAAGCCCTGTGCCTGGCCTACTGGCGCGGCGAATACCGGGCGATCAGCCCCAAGGCGCTGATCTCTGTGGTGGCGGGGCTGATGTACTTCCTGAGCCCGATCGATGCGATCCCGGACTTTATCCCGATGTTCGGCATGCTCGATGACATCGCCGTACTGGCATGGGTCATGAAGACCCTGGAAGGCGAACTGAGCGCCTTTCGCACCTGGCGTGACGCCCAACGCCCGGAGAAGCTCGCCGTGGTTGAGCGCCTGCCTGCGACGCCAGCGCTGCTGGCCAAGGAAAACCCGCAAAAAAACCCATGACGTGGCTATCCCCCTGCGACCTTTGTGGCTGTTAGGATTACACTCCTAAGGAAAGAGCTTACTAAGTAAGTGCAGTTATCCTACGGGGCAGTCATGGATATTCAGATAATTTCACGCAATGGCGAACCCGAATACGCGGTGTTGCCATGGGACCAGTACCAGGCGTTGCTAAAAGCTGCCGGTCAGCAACAACCAACGCTACCTCCTTCTGCATCGACTGCCCAAGCCGCCCCCGACCAGGACCTGCGCCCGCTCGCAGACCTGCGCGGCTTGCGCGAAGCCAAGGGCCTGGCGATCGAGACGCTGGCGCGTACCGTGGGTATCAGCCCGTCATATCTTGGATTGATTGAAAGTGGTGAACGCCAGCCGGATGCCGCGATCCGCCGCAGCCTGGCCTGGGAATTGGGCGTTGCAGGTTGGAGGGATGAATCTTGAGCCTACGTATCAGCCGTCAACACTGGGATGGGTTACTCAACGAACTGGACCAGGCGCGCCGCCAGCGCCATCTGCTGACTTACCGTGCGCTGCTGGAGCGCCTGCAATTTCCCACACCGGCCATGCAAACCCTGGCCGCCGCCCTGGAGCACCTGGCGGCGCTGGACGCCAAGGCCGAGCAGCCGTTGCGCAGCTCGCTGGTGATCAGCCAGGGTGCCAGTCGCTTGCCGCGTACCGGTTTTTTTGAATGCGTCGAGCGCCTCGGGCGTTTCAACGGGCCGTCGGATGGGGTGGCCGCTGCCTCCTGGCATGCATCGGAAGTGGTGCGGGTGTTCGAATACGAGTACCCGGAATCCGCCGAGGCCTAATGCGGCTGGGCTAGCGCGTCCATGCTGTCGATCACATGGATGCTGTAGCCGGCCATATCCTTTGCATGGTGTTTGGCTTGCGAGGCCAGTTCCGCCAACTGGCTGGCATCGAGTTGTCCACAGGCCTGTGGATACAAATGCACCACGCCGATGGAAAGCGACAGCAGCGCAAACTCCTGGCGCACGCCCTGGCGGTTCAGCGCCACGAAACAGCCAGCATCCAGGTGTTCGGCGCGGTAAAAGCGTCGGCATTGGGTGTGGAAGTCATCCAGCAGTTGGTTGAGGCGCTTGCGCCAATCCTGCGGGCCGAGCACCAGTAAAAAGTCATCGCCACCGATATGCCCGACAAAGTCGCGGCTGGGATCGACGCGGTCGTTCAGGCACTGCGCCAGGCACAACAACACCTCATCCCCACGGCCATAGCCGTAGATGTCATTGAACGGCTTGAAACTGTCGATATCCACGTAGCAGATCACCGACTCCCGCTGCTGTTGAAGCAGGCGAGTAAGGCATTGCTGGATCGGCACATTGCCCGGCAGCAGGGTCAGTGGGTTGGCGTAACGCGCCTGTTGAATCTTCAGTTCAGTGATCAGCTTGAGCACATCGATCACCCGCCCAAGGCCCAAGTAGTCGCCATTGAGGGTGATGATGAAATCTTCTTCGATACGTTGCCGCGCGCGGCTGGTGAGCAGGCGGCTGACCTGCTGCAGGGACTGGCTCAGCTCCACCGCCAGGAAGTCGGTGCTCATCAAGCGGCTGATGGGCTTGCGCGCAAACAGGTCGGTGGCGAATGGCTTGAGCAGCGCGTCCGACAACAAGTGCCGGTGCACGATACCGATCGGGTGCCCACGCCCATCCAGGACCGCCAGGGAGTTTAGGTTGGCCTGGCGCCGGAACGCTTCGAGCACCTGGGCGGTGGCGGTATCCTGGTCCACCGCCGGTTGTTCGCTGAGCAGGGCGCTGAGGTCACTGCCTTCATCATTCAGCGCCACGTTGGCGCTGTCGGGCTTGGGCAACATCAAGCGTGCTTCTTGTGGCGGTTGCTCCTGTGGGCGGCAGAGCAGGTAGCCCTGGACCAGGTCCACGCCCATCTCCGTCAGTACCGCCAATTCCTCGGGCAACTCAATGCCTTCGGCAATAACCTGGGCACGCGAAGCCTTGGCGATTTGCAGGATGGAGCCGACGAACTCGCGCTTGAGCGCGTCCTGATGGATGCCATCGATAAAGTGCCGGTCGATCTTCACGTAATCCGGGCGCAGCTCCGACCACAGCCGCAGGCTGGAATACCCGGCGCCGAGGTCATCGAGAGCGATGGCAAACCCCATATCACGGTAATGATGCAGGGCGGTTTGCAGCAAGTCGAAGTCATCGGTCGGCGTTTGTTCGGTGAGTTCGATCACGACTTGGCTGGGGGGAATGCCGAAGTCGCGCAGCAGTTGCAGTGTGCGTCCCGGTTGGTGCGCGGTTTCCATCAAGGATTCCGGCGAAATGTTCAGGAACAGCTTGCCCGGTAGCTTCTGTTCGCTGAAGCGTCGACAGGCGCTTTCGCGACAGGCCATTTCCAGTTCGCTGAGGCGCCCGGCATGGCCGGCCACCGAGAACAGGGCGACGGGGGAGTGCAGCGGGCTGTTGGAGGGGCCGCGGCTGAGGGCTTCGTAGCCGAGAATGCGCCGTTCAGACAGGCAGATGATCGGTTGGAACAGGCTGTGCAAACTGCCTTGAGCCAGGATTGAGCCCAATGCATTCAGCTGTTCGGTCATGGTCATGGCGATCTCGATCGAAAAAAAAGGACCGCAGGCTTGAAACCTGCGGTCCTTCATTTCACGACAGAATGATGTCTATATGATGACACTCCAAGGAGCGTTCACATTAAATCGCCATCATTTACTGCTTGGCCACCTGCTTGGTGATCTTCAAGTAGTCCAGCAGGATCCGGCCCGTCTCGGCCAGGTAGGCGTCGTCTTCCGGCTTGGTTTTGTCAGCCTCGGCCGGCAGTGCATCTTCGTCTTCTTTCTTCAGTTCCTTGAGTGGATCCTCACCCTTGGCCTTGCGGCGGATGTTTTCCAGTACAAGTTGCTTGTTCTCGATGTCGGAGTGCTGCGCACGGCGGTCCACTTCATTGAGGCTGACGGTTTTTTCTTCCATCAGCTTCTTGGCCAGGGCCAGCTTGTCGCGGATGAACACGAACTCGGCATCCTTGGCGGAGCGGGTGTCGTGGTCAGCCTTCAGTTGCGCCAGGAATGGCTTGAACGGATCCGACGCCGGCTTGATCGCAGGGCGGATGGTATCCCACGGCATGGCTTCCGGCAGGGCGCTTTCGCCGATTTCCTTGGTGTCGATGATCGACGGGAAATCGATGTCCGGCAGTACGCCCTGGTGCTGGGTGCTCTGCCCGGAAACCCGGTAGAACTTGGCCAGCGTCAGTTTCAGCTCGCCATGGTTCAGCGGCTGGATGGTCTGCACGGTGCCTTTGCCGAAGGTCTGGCCGCCGATGATCAGGGCGCGGTGGTAGTCCTGCATGGCGCCGGCGAAGATCTCCGAGGCCGAAGCCGAGAGGCGGTTGACCAGCAATGCCATCGGGCCTTTGTAGAACGCACCCGGGTTCTCGTCTTCGAGCACGTCGACTCGGCCGTCTGCGTTGCGTACCAACACGGTCGGGCCCTTGTCGATGAACAGGCTGGTCAGCTCGGTGGCTTCCTGCAGGGAGCCGCCGCCGTTGTTGCGCAAGTCGATGACCACGCCGTCGACTTTTTCCTTCTGCAGCTCTGTCAGGATTTTCTTCACGTCGCGGGTGGTGGACTTGTAGTCCGGATCGCCAGCACGGAAGGCCTTGAAGTCCAGGTAGAAGGCCGGGATTTCAATCACGCCCAGCTTGTAGTCCTTGCCATCCTGCTTGAGGTTGAGGACTTTCTTCTGCACGGCCTGGTCTTCGAGCTTCACCGCTTCACGGGTGATGGACACGATCTTGCTGGTCTGGTCGTTTGGCGCATTGGTGTGCGGAATCACTTCCAGGCGCACCACGCTGCCTTTCGGCCCGCGGATCAGCTTGACCACTTCGTCCAGGCGCCAGCCGACCACGTCGACCATCTCTTTGTCGCCTTGGGCAACACCGATGATCTTGTCGGCCGGGGCGACCTGCTTGGTCTTGTCCGCCGGACCTGCCGGCACCAGGCGCACGATCTTGACCTGGTCATTGTCGCTTTGCAGGACGGCACCGATGCCTTCCAGCGACAGACTCATGTTGATATCGAAATTTTCCGCGTTATCTGGCGACAGATAATTGGTGTGCGGGTCGTAGGACATCGCGAAGGTGTTGATGTAGGCCTGGAAGATATCTTCGGCACGGGTCTGGTCCAGACGCGCGAGTTGATTCTTGTAGCGCTTGGTCAACAGCTCCTGGATGGCCTTCGGCTCTTTGCCGGCGATCTTCAGGCGCAGCACTTCGTCCTTGACGCGTTTGCGCCACAGGTCATCGAGGGCGGCGGTGCTGGTCAGCCAAGGGGCGTCCTTGCGGTCCACCAGTAGGGTTTCCTTCTGGGTGAAGTCGAGCTTGTCGACGCCTTTGTCCAGCTCACCCAGGGCGAAGTCCAGACGCGCTTTGACGCGGTCCAGGTAACGCTTGTAGATGGTGAAGGCGGGCTGCAGGTCGCCGCTCTTGAGGAAGTCGTCGAACTGCGTCTTCCACTTGTCGAACTCGGCGATATCGCTGGCCAGGAAGTAGCTGCGCGACGGATCCAGCAGCTTGAGGTAGCTGTCATAGATGATCACCGAGCGCGCGTCGTCCAGCGGCGGCTTGCTGTAGTGATGGCGCTTGAGCAACTCGACGACGTTAAGGCTGGCAATCACCTCATCGCGATCCGGCTGAAGGTTGTCCCAGCTGTTGGCTGCGAACGTATTGGTCGACATCGACGCGAAGCCGAGACCAATGAAAAGAGCGAGGGCGGTGCTGGGGAACAAATGCTTCATGCTGATTCGACGCGGGGGCAATTGATAACGCATATTAGGCCGTCTTTGAGGGAGCCGGTTCCATATGGTCCGGTCGCATAATGCAAAAAGCCCGGCGATACAGCTACGGGCTCAGTCCAGACTCACTATGGAGGCACTGTGAAAGCATTGCAAGGCGTTGACGGTCATGTGGAGTGGTTGGAAGAACCCAGTCCTACCTGCGATGTAGGGCAAGTTCGCATTCGCGTGGCGGCAGCGGGCCTCAATCGCGCCGATTTATTACAGCGTGCAGGGCTTTATCCACCACCACCAGGCGCCAGTCACGTACTGGGCCTGGAGTGTTCCGGGGTGATCAGCGAAGTGGGGGCGGGCTCATCCTGGCAAGTCGGCGACCGCGTCTGCGCGCTGCTGGTCGGTGGCGGCATGGCCGAAGAAGTGGTGGTGGACGCGCGTCACGTGCTGCCCGCGCCGGAAGGTTTGTCGCTGATTGAAGCGGCGGCGCTGCCTGAGGTGTACAGCACGGCGTGGCTCAATCTGTTCCAACTGGCGGGCCTCAAGCCGGGTGAGAAAGTGCTGTTGCATGCCGGCGCCAGCGGCGTGGGCTCGGCGGCGATCCAGCTGTGCAAGGCGTTTGGCAGCCCGTGCTGGGTTAGCGTCGGCTCGGCGGAGCGCCTGGCCTACTGCGAGGAGCTCGGCGCCCAGGGCGGCGTGGTGCGTACCGATGGCCTCGAAGGGTTGCGGGATTTCGGGCCGTTTGATGTGATCCTCGACCCGGTCGGTGGCAACTATGCAGCGCTGGACCTCAAGCTGCTGGCCCTGGATGGGCGCTGGGTATTGATCGGCTTGATGGGCGGTCGCGACGCGCAACTGGACCTGGCCCAGGTGCTGGGCAAGCGTATCCAGCTACTCGGCTCGACCTTGCGCAGCCGCAGTGATCAGTTCAAGGCGGACCTGTTCAGCGACTTGAGCCAGCATGTATGGCCGCTGTTTGTCGAAGGGCGGCTGAGCCCGCAGTTGGCCAAGACCTTCCCGATCAAGGATGCCGAGGCGGCGTTTGCTGAGCTGGCGACCAACCAGATTGCCGGGAAGTTGGTGTTGGTGATCGACGAATCTTTGGCCTGAATTGCAATGCGATCAAACCTGTAGGAGCCGGCTTGCCGGCGATTGCGGTGCATCAGATGAAACATTCTTCATTGAGACACCGCTATCGCCGGCAAGCCGGCTCCTACAGTGGGTTGGGTGTTTAATTCAGGAGGGGATGTCAGGTCCAGTGGTGGATCGGCCAGCCAGCCTTTTCGGCGTGCTCGCGCAATACCGGGTCCGGGTTCACCACCTGCGGATGATCCACCTTCAGCAGCAACGGCAAATCATTGCGCGAGTCCGAATAGAAATACGCGCCTTCCAGCGTTTCACCTTCCTGTTCCAACCACGCCAGCAGCCGCGTGATCTTGCCTTCACGGTACGTCAGTACACCCGCGGTACGCCCGCTGTACACGCCATGGCTGACGTCCAGTTCAATCCCCAACACTTCATCAATGCCGATCCGCGCCGCAATCGGTGTGACCAGGTGCGTGCCCGACGCCGAGATCACCAGGATCCGGTCGCCATTGGCGCGATGGCGCGCGATGGTCTTGGTGGCGTCGCTGTAGATCAGAGGCTCGATCACGTCCTCGACCCAGGGCTCCACCAAGTGCTCGATTTCTTCCGGCGTGCGGCCGATCATCGGCTCCAGGCTGAAGTCCATGAAGTCTTCCATGCGTAGCTTGCCCTGGCTGTAGGCGTCCATCAGCTCGTTGTTCTTGCGCATGAACGACTCGGGGTCGACCCAACCCAGGCGGCCCATCTGCTCGCTCCACAGGGTGGCGCAGTCGCCGTGGATGAGGGTGTCGTCCAGATCAAAAATTACCAATGCCATCCGTCATGCTCTCTCAAATGAAACGTTGCATCAGGCTACTTCACACAGGGCACTGGGGTCGATGGAAAGTGCCAGGCGTTGCCCGTCCGGGTGCAGGTCGTCGGCCGAACGGTTGAGCACATCCACCACCAGTTCCACGCCGCGCGCTTCGATGCGGTAGCGGATCACGTTGCCCAACAGGCTATGGCTGCGCACCAGGGCGTCCAGTTCGCCGTCGCGGCTCAGTTCGATGGCCTCCGGGCGAATGGCGATGCGGCTGTTGATCGGGCGTTGCAGCAACTGGGTGGCCTTGTCGGCGTCCAGCAGGTTGTAGTTGCCGATGAAGCCGGCGGCGAACACATCGACAGGCGCGGTATAGAGGGTTTCGGCATCGCCGCTCTGCACGATCTTGCCCTGGTTCATCAGGAAGATCCGGTCGGACATGGTCAGGGCTTCTTCCTGGTCATGGGTCACGAAGATGGTGGTCAGCCCCAGCTCGCGCTGGATCTGGCGGATCTGTTCACGCAGGTGCTTGCGAATCCGCGCATCCAGCGCCGACAGCGGTTCATCCAGCAACAACAGGCGCGGGCGGGTGACCAGCGAGCGGGCAAGCGCCACGCGCTGGCACTGGCCGCCGGACATCTGGTGCGGGTAGCGGCCCGCCAGGTCCTTGAGCTCGACCAATTGCAGCACTTCCTGCACGCGCTTGTGGCTGTCGTCGGCGTTGACCTTTTGCATGCGCAGGCCGAAGGCAACGTTCTGTTCCACGGTCATGTTGGGGAACAGTGCATAGCTCTGGAACACCATGCCGATATGGCGTTTCTGCGGGCTCAGCGGGACGATATCCTGGCCATCAAGGAGGATTTTGCCACTGTCCACCGAGGTCAGCCCGGCGATGCAACGCAACAGCGTGGACTTGCCGCAACCGGACGGGCCGAGCAGGGTGACGAACTCACCCTTGGCGATCTCGCAGTTGATGTCACTGAACACCGGGGTGCCGGCGTAGCCTTTTTGCAGGTGTTGGACGCTGACGAAGCTCATTGGCTTTTGTCCTTGTTCAAGATGTTGGCGGCCCAGGTCAGCACCAGCACAAAGAAGAAATAGGAAATCACGACGGCACTGGTGAAGTGGCCGCTGCTGTTGCGCATGTTGTTCAGGTAGACCTGCAGGGTTTCGTAGCGGGTGCCCACCAGGATGTTGGCGAACACGAACTCGCCGAACAGGAACGAAAACGACAGCAACAGCGCCACCATCAAGCCTTTGCGCAGGTTGGGCAGCACCACCAGGATCGCCGCCTGCCAGGTGCTGGCACCGAGCAGTTGGGAGGCGTCCATCAGGTCGCGCAGGTTGATCGCCTGCAGGTTGTTGGTGATCGCCCGGTACATGAACGGCAGCGCGACGGTGAAGTAGCAGCCGATCAAGATCCACGGCGTGCCCACCATCGCCATCGGCCCGGAGCCATACAGCTGCAGCAAACCCACCGACGACACCACGGGTGGCACCGCGAAAGGCAGCAGGATCAGGATGTTCATCAGCGCATCAAGCTTGGGAAAGTGGTAATGCACCACGAACAGCAGCGGCAAAATCAGCACCACCGACAGCACCAGTGCGCCCACGCACACCAGCAACGATTGCCCGAAGGCCATCAGGAAGCGCGGGTCGCTCCACAGCTGTACGTACCATTTCACCGTGAAACCGGCGGGCAGGATCGTCGCTGACCAACTGCTGGCGATGGAGTAGACGAAGGTGCCGATCAGCGGCAACACCAGGATCGCAAACAACAGGTACACCACCACGCGGTGGTAGAGGGAGGCCGGGCCGGCTTCAACGCGAGACATGGTAGCTCCTCTTGAGCAGCAGTTGATGGACCACGGTGACCACGGTCATCAGCACCACCAGCACCACGGCCAGGGCGCTGGCCAGGTTCGGGTCGAGGGACACATCGCCGGAAACCAGCCCCGCGATGCGAATCGGCAGAACGTTGAAGTTGCCTGTGGTCAGGGCGTAGACCGTGGCATAGGCGCCGAGGGCATTGGCCAGCAGGATCACGAACGTACCGAGCAGGGCCGGGGTGAGCACTGGCAGGCCGATATGCCGCCAGAACTGCCAGCCATTCGCGCCGAGCAGTGCAGCCGACTCACGCCAGTCTTCGCGCAATGCATCGAAGGCCGGGTAAAGCAGCAGCACACCCAATGGAATCTGGAAGTAGGTATAGAGGATGATCAACCCGGTCTTGGAGTACAGGTTGAAGTCCTGAATGATCCCCGCCTGCTTGAGCATAAGGGTGATGCTGCCGTTGAACCCCAGCAGGATGATGAACGCGAAAGCCAGGGGCACACCGGAAAAGTTGCTGGTCATGTTGGCAAAGGCCGTCACGAAGTTGCGCAACGGCGAATCCACCCGGCGCAACGAATAACTGCCCAGCACAGCAATGATGATGCCGAAGATGCTTGAGTAGAAACTGATCTCAAGGCTGAACTGGATTGCTTGCAGGTAGAACTTCGAGCTGAAGATCCGCGTGAAGTTTTCCAGGCCCCAGCCAGCTTCTTCGGTTTGCAGGCTGTTGATCAGTACCCACACCAGCGGGGCGATTTCGAACACGATAAAGAACAGTGTGAAGGGCACCAGGCAGAGCAGCGCCAGCCATTTGCCACGGATCATTTCAACAGCTCCCGGCAGACAGGTTTGTCGTGGGGCACGCCCAGCAGTTCACAGACGGTGCCACACAGCTCGGTCTGTTTCGGCGCGGCGCTGGGGTCCAGGCTGAACGCGTCGCCGAGCACGAATAGCGGCACTTCGCGTTCTTCTGGCAGCAGGCCGTTGTGGGAGCGGTCGTTGTTCATGCCGTGGTCGGCGGTCACCAGCACTTGGTAACCGGCGTCGAGCCAGACTTGCAGGTAGTCGGCCAGGATAATGTCGGCCGAGCGTGCGCTGTTGCGGTATTGCGGGGTGTCGAGGCCGTGCTTGTGGCCGGCGTCGTCGATGTTCATCGGGTGCACCACCAGGAAGTCCGGCGCGTGTCTGAGGCGCAGGCTCTCGGCGTCGGCAAACAGGTGGGAATCCGGGTAATGGTCATTCCAGTAGAAATGCCCGTGCTGGATCGCCAATGACTTGTCGTCGGTATGACGGTCGCGGGCGGCGAGGAAGGGCGTGCGGTTATACAACTCGCTGACCCAGTGATAGGCCGCCGCTGCCGTGGTAAGGCCGGCGTCGGTGGCGTAATGGAAAATGCTGCGCTGGTGGGACAGGCGCGAGACGTTGTTGTGCACGATGCCGCTCTGGATTGGAGGCACGCCGGTGAGGATGCATTCATACAGCGGGCGGGACAGGGCGGGCAGTTCACATTCCAGTTTGTAGAGAGCTGCGCGTCCTGCGCCGACGTAGGCCTGCAAGTGCCCCATGGCGTGTCGGGCAACCTCGAAGTTCAGGCCGTCGAGCACGACAAGGATGACAGTGTGCTTCATGGGGGCTGGCGCTCCGCAACAGATGGGCTTGGATCAGGGGGCATCAGATCGGTAGGAGCCGGCAAGCCGGCTCCTACAGAGGTTTGCTTCGATTACTTCATTTCTACGATGACCTGCTCATTCCACAGCTGTGGCAGCTTTTTGGAAGTGGCTTCCCAGGCATCGGCATCCTTGATCGGCTGTGGGTTGGCCTTGGTGTACTGCTCGCCGGGGATCAGGTTCTTGGCGATTTCAGCCGGCAGTTTCAGATCGGTTTCGGCACGGATCGGACGTGCGTTGCCTTTCGCCAGGTTCAGTTGGCCTGCGTCGCTGAAGATGTATTCGCGCGTCAACTTGGCGGCGTTCGGGTGCTTGGCGTATTTGTTGATGATGGTGGTGTAGCCGGATTTCACCGAGCCGTCCGACGGGATCAGCACCACGTAGTCATCCGGGTTGGCCATCTTGGCCTTGTAGCTCAGGCCGTTGAAGTCCCAGACCACGCCCACTTCGACTTCGCCTTTTTCCATGGTGGCGATGGTCGGGTTGGACAGCGAGAGACGGCCTTGCTGGGCGATCTTGGTGAAGAATTGCAGGCCGGGGGCGATGTTCTTTTCGTCGCCTTTATTGGCGATGGCGGCTGCCAGTACACCGTTGGCCGCTTGTGCCGCGGTGCTTACGTCACCAATCGAGACCTTGTACTTGCCATTCTGCAGGTCAGCCCAGCTGGTGGGCACTTCAGAACCGTGCAGCAGCTTCTTGTTGACGATAAACGCGATGGTGCCGGTGTAGGCCAATGCCCAGTGACCGTCCTTGTCTTTAGCCCAATCCGGGACCTGGGCCCAGGTGGACGGTTTGTACGGCTGGGTGACTTCCTGCTTCACCGCAATCGGACCGAACGCTGCGCCTACGTCGCCGATGTCGGCGCTGGCGTTGTCTTTCTCGGCCTTGAACTTGGCGATTTCCTGGGCCGAGCTCATGTCGGTGTCGATGTGCTTGAGGCCGTAGGTCTTGGCCAGGTCTTCCCAAGTGCCTTTCCAGTTGGCCCAGTCATCGGGCATGCCGACGCTGTTGACGGCGCCTTCCGCTTTCGCGGCGGCTTCAAGAGTTTTTAGATCGGTATCAGCGGCCATGGCGGCGGTGCACATGGCAATGGTCGAGCCTAACAGTGATGCCAGGAAAAGCTGTTTCATCCGAAGCTCCTTTGGGCGTTTTCAACGCTGCGTTTTTATCGACGTTTGCGGTGGTGTTGGTCTAGGTCAGCAATACCTGAGCCAATCTAGGCTCGATGGATGACAGTTTCATGTCGATGTCGTTTTTAAATCGCTGATGTCGCTCGTCGCAGAGTTAGCGTAGACCATGCTCAAGTGCCCGCAGGGCTGGGACTTGGCCGATGTATTGCAGGGTGTGCTACGGGGGATGCACACGGACTGTCATCTGTCGGTCATCTGTAATGCCTAGGCTGGCAGGCAACCGTGCAAGCCCATTTACGAGGCGGTTTGTGCACCTTGTCGGTGCTGGTCTAGTCCAGATAGGTAACGTTGATGCGTGATGAGGCAATCAAGGCGGTGACATCCATCGGCCTGGCGCTGCAAGAGCAGATCGACCATGGCCTGCTGCCGCCTGCCAGCAAACTGCCCGCCGAACGCAAGCTCAGCGAGTTGTTTGGTACCACTCGGATTACGGTACGGGAAGCCTTGTTACAACTGGAGGCCCAGGGCCAGATCTATCGCGAGGAGCGGCGCGGCTGGTTTGTCTCGCCACCACGGCTGGCCTACAACCTGATGCAGCGCAGCCACTTTCACGCCATGGTCAGCGACCAGGGGCGCGTGCCTTCTACCGAGGTTATTTCCGCGCGGCTGCAACCGGCGTCGGCAGCGGTGTGTGCGTGGCTGCAGTTGCCGGCATTGTCCAGCGTGATCCAAGTGTGCCGGGGCCGGCGTATAGATGGGCGTTTGGTGTTGTATGTGGAGCACTACCTGAACCCGCAGTATTTTCCGGGGATCTTGGAGTGCGACTTGAACCAGTCGATGACCGAACTCTATGCCCGCCAATACGACTTGCATTACGGGCGGGTGCGCTTCGAAATTGTGCCGACTTCATTGCCCGTGGAAGCCGCCGCCGCGTTGCGTGTGTCGGTAGGCAGCCCGGGCTTGCGCATCGCCCGGGTCAATTACGATCAGCATCAGCGCTTGATCGACTGCGACCTGGAGTTCTGGCGGCACGACGCCATCCACGTTGGCGTGGATGTGGCCTGACGCCCCAAAACACCACCTGTAGGAGCCGGCTTGCCGGCGATGGCGTCCATATTGTCACCACAAGGCTTGAGGGCCTAATCGCCGGCAAGCCGGCTCCTACAAGGTTAGGGTGTCAGGGCTTTGATCAGTGAGTCGGTGTTGGTGGTGAGTTCTGCCACCGGGTCAGCGCCATCCACGTCCAATACCAACAGGTGCGATCCGCCTGCCGCGATGGCCGCCTTAACCGCCTCACTCGGTTGGCGATGGTGCAGCACCACGGCCACGTCATTGTCCTTTAGCTCGGCGCTGAGCTTTTGCAGGGCCTCGGGCGTCCAATCGGCGTCCGGCCGTGCATCCGTGCTGACCACTTCCACGTTCAGGCTGTTGACCAGGTAGGCGAAGTGATCGCTCAAACTGACCACCGTGAGGTTATCCGCCTTGGCCAGTCGTGCTTCGCTGTCGGCGGTGAGTTTGAGCAGGCGCTGTTTGAGGGCGGCGAGGTTGGCATCGATCTTCGGCTTGGCAGTGGGGGCCAGGCGGCTCAGGTCGGCGGCGAGCACGTCGGCCATGCGCCCCATATTGTTGCTCGACTGCCAGGGCTGGCTGTTCAGGCCATCGGTGACACCCGGCTGCACCGCGATGCCGGGCAAGCCGCCGTCCACCGGGCGTGCGGCGTCGACTTCGACGATGCGGATATTGCTGCGCCGCGCCACCGGGTACAGCGGGTCATCGGCCCACAGCGAACGCAGGCCGATGGCGGCGTCAGCGTCCAGCGCCAGCTTGTTCAGGGCCGGCGCGCCACGGCCGGTGAAGTAGGACACCTGGCGCGAACCCGGCAAGTTGGCCGGCGCGGCGCGTTCAAGCTGCACGTCGGTGCCTTTGAGCAGCACCTCGGCCAGGCCATAGGTGATCGGCAACGAGGCCAGCACTTTGACCGGCTTGGCGGCATGGGCAGCCGGTTTGGCCGCTTCAGCCGCCATCAACGGCGTGGTGAATAAACAGGCGATGGCCAGGGCCAGAGGATGAAGAACGGAACGCATTATCCAAGATTCCCTTTGAGGCTGGGCACGGTGCCGCGCGCGATGGCGGCCAGGGCGAAGGCGATACCGGCGACCAGGATGATGGCGGCACCGGACGGCACGGGCAGGTCGAAGATGATCGGCAGCAGGATCCCGCACAGGGTGCTGACGGTGGCAATCGCGACCGAGACCCAGAAGAAACCCTTGAGCGACTGGCTCAACAGGCGCGCCGCAGCGGCGGGAATCACCAGCAGCGCACCCACCAGGATCGCGCCGATGACCTTGACCGCCGCGACGGTGATCAACGTCACCAGGATCACGAACAGGTAGTCCAGGGTCTTCACGGCGACGCCGCGCACCGCTGCCAGTTGCGGGTTGAAGCTGGCCAGCATGATGCGGTTGTACAGCGGTAGCGCCAGCGCCATCACCAGCGAACCGACCACTGCCAGCACCAGCAGATCGTTGCCGTTGACCGTCAACACTGAGCCAAACAGCACATTCTCGAGGATGTGCACGTTGATCTTGCCCGCCAGGATCAGCAGCAGACTTGCGCCCAGCGCCAGGGACACCGACAGGAACACACCGATCAAGGTGTCCGGCGCCAGGCCGGTGCGGTTGCGCAGGTAGTTGAGCAGGATGCCGAACAGCAGGCAGTAGCCGAACAGGGCGCCGTATGGACCGGTGTAGGGTTCGCCCAGCAGAATGCCCACGGCCACGCCCGTCAGCGCGGCGTGGCCGACCGCTTCGGAGAAAAACGCGAAGCGCTTGACCACCACCAGCGTTCCCAGGCCGCCCAGCACCGGGCCGATCAGCAAACCGGCGAGCAGGGCATTGACCACAAAACCGTAGGCCAGCGCCTCCGGCAGATAGCCGGAAGAGGCCCAGCCCTGGACCATCAAGCGAAAGGTTTCATAACTCATTGCGCCGGGCTCCGAGGGTGAGTGGAGAACAGGGTGAGCAGGCGGTCCGGGGTCAGTGCCTCTTTGGGCGTGGCATCGAACAGCACGCGGCGGTTGAGGCCGGTCACACGGTCGGCCAGGCGGCCCACAGCTTCCAGGTCATGTTCGATCCATAGCACGGTGATTCCCGCCAGGCGCCAGTCATTCAGCAGGCGTTCAAACACCTGGATACCGGCTTCATCAAGCGCCGACATCGGTTCATCCAGTACCAGCAGCTGCGGCACCGGGATCAGCCCCTGGGCCAGCAACACGCGCTGGCGCTCACCGCCGGACAGCGCACCCATGCGCCGCTTGCGTTTGTCCTGCATGCCAACACGCTCCAGCGCATCTCCAATCGCGCCGGCGTAATGCTTGGACAGGCCAAGGAATGCAGGGCGCCGCTGACACATGGCCGCCATGAAGTCATCCACGGTCATTGGCAAACCACGGTCGAACTCCAGCGCCTGGGGCACATAGCCGATGGTGCCGGGCGCGGCCGGCCAGTGCAGGCTCAAGCGCCCCTGGTGAGGTGTTTGCCCGAGCAGGGTCTTGATCAGCGAGCTTTTGCCGCCGCCGTTGGGGCCGACCAGTGCGTGAATGCTGCCTGGCTGTACTTGGAAACTTACGTTATCGAGGATCACGGTGCGACCCAGGGTCAGCGATACCGTGTCGAACTCAAGGGTCGGGCCGACGCTGACCGCCTTCAGTTGCTCTGCTGCTGTCATGCCCCCGACTCCTGGATGGCCCGAACCACAGTGTTGAGGTTGCCGGTCATTTCCACTTCGTACTTCTCGGCGCTGTATTCGCCGTAGGAAATGTGCGACAGCGGGTACAGCTTGACCCCGGATTCACGCTGGATGGTGTCGACGTAGGTGGACGGGAAGTCCATTTCCGAGAAGATCACCTTCACGTCCAGGGCCCGCAGTTCATCGATGGTTTTCTTCAACTGGCTCGGGCTTGGCTCGATCCCGTGGGCCGGCTCGACCACGGCAGTGACTTCCAGGCCGAATTCGCGCAGCAGGTAGTCATAAGCCGCGTGCACGGTAGCCACGCGCAGGTCCGGGTTGGGGGCACTGGTCAGCTTGGCCAGGGCATCGGCGCGCATCTGGCGCAGGCGCTTGCCGTAGGCGCGGGCGTTTTGCGTGTATGTCTTGGCGTTGTCCGGGTCGAGCTTGCCCAATTCGCGGGCGATGTTGTTGACCTGGGCAATCGACGCACTGATCGACAGGAAGGTATGCGGGTTGACCACCTTGCCCGCGCCGCGCGCGGCGTTACCGGTGGCCGCCAGCAGCGGCACGTTGGCGTTGGCCTCGATCACCGGGATGTCCGGGCGTTCGCTGGTGGCGATCATGCGGTCGGCAAAATCATCATGGCCGACGCCGTTGAGGACGATCACGTCCAGGGTGCCGATGCGCTTGATGTCTTCGGCGCGTGGCTCGTAGGCATGCGGGTTGAAGCCGGCTGGAATCAGCGGCACCACTTCGGCCTTGTCGCCGACGATATTCGCCACATAGCTGTAATAAGGGTGCAGGGTGATACCGATACGCAGGCGTTTGGCAGCCTCGGCGTTAGCCAATGGAGCGAGCATCAGGCTGAACAGGCCAACCAGCAACAGGCGCAACAGGGGAGATGAAATGGACATGGGCAATCGGTCTTCTCGTTCAGTGACGGTGCTGGCGGGTGACGCCGGCATCGAATTGCGCGACCACTTGCTGCCAGCCGGCTGCGATCAGCGCCTGGTCAGTGAGGTCGGAGGGAGCGGCGAGGTTGGCTTGGCGATTGAGCCAGATATCCGGCTCGGCCCCGTGCACGCGCATCAACAGTGAGCCGCTGGTGGCGGGCGCCTGGCTCAAGCCCAGGTAGGCCGCAGGTTCCAGCAACTGCCAACGATGATTACCCCGGCTGACCGAGCTGGCGTCCTGGGCAAACGGCGCGAAACCTTCTTCGGCCAGTTGCGCCGGGCTCGGCAGGGCGCTTTGTTCCTGCTGCAACAGCTGGATTTCATCCAGGGTCACCCGCAGGTCAGCGTAAATGCCTTGCTCGGCGGCGCTCAGGTCGCGACGGGCATCCAATTGGTGGTTGGGTATTGCCGCCACCTCCTGGGATTCACCGTGCAGCGCGATCACCGAACCCGCCACTGCCAGGATGATCAGGCACAACAACAGTACATAGAGGGTTTCGTGGCCGGCACCGGCGGGGCGTACAACCTGTGTGGTACTCATTGCGGCTGGATATCCGCTTGGTCGATTTCCACCACGTGGCCTGGGCCCGCATCAAACAGTACATAGAACTCGGCGGACGGCTTCTTGAAGGTCAGGGTCGAGTCCTCGCCAAGCTTGCCGGGCATCAGGATGGTTTCGTCGTAGCCGATCACGTCCAGGGTCACGCCGGGCGCGCCGCTGCCGTCGGAGAAGCCGCCTTTGCACTGGATCTGCTCGCCGGGGATTTCCTTGCACTCGCACATCGGGTTGTGGGCCAGGGCAACCGTACTGAAGCCGGCGCTCAGCAACAGAACGCCGCAGGCGCGGGTCAGGCGCATCAAAGTCATGGTTTAACTCCTTGCTTGTTCAGCCAGGCAATAGTGGCAGGCGAGGCCTGGCTCAACGGGATGGAACCCTGGTGCATGCTGCCGTCCCAGCCTTCCATGGTGACCCACAGTTCGGCATCGGCTGGCGTGCGTTCCGGGATCGGCAGGCCGGCGCCCATGCGGTATGGGGTGCCGAAGAAGATCACCCCGGCGGCGCGCAGGCTGCGAGGCTTGCCGATACGCAGGTAGGTGGCCTTGACCTGATTGGCGCAGGTGTCGCACAGGGCGGCATTGAAAAACTTCATCGGGCCGGCCGGGTCGGGGCGCGGGCCTTCATTGCGAAACTCGGCGAGGGTCAGGCTCCAGGGGCCTACCTGCACGTCACCGGCCACGCGCTCGCCGATGCCGGTGTCACCGCGAAACAACGCTGCGTCGGCGAAGTACTTGGGCATGAAGCCCAGGGGGATCAGCAACAGCAGCACATTGATGTGGAAGCGCCATTTCAGCCAGAAGGCCCGCAGCGCCGAAGGTTTAGCAGCAGCGACCTTGCTCATGGGGTGACCTCCGAGGTTTCAGCCTGCCTGGCGGGGGCGGCCGCCGGCTTGTG
This sequence comes from Pseudomonas sp. AC112, assembly GCF_979253545.1. Taxonomy (NCBI): domain Bacteria; kingdom Pseudomonadati; phylum Pseudomonadota; class Gammaproteobacteria; order Pseudomonadales; family Pseudomonadaceae; genus Pseudomonas; species Pseudomonas sp. AC112. The sequence goes on along the minus strand of NZ_CEEDCM010000001.1, from coordinate 42,451 downwards.
TTGGGTCTTGGCTTCACGCTTGAGGGCATTGAGGGTCGCCAGGGCGGTGCGCTTGGTCCAGATCAGCAGGCCGCTCAATACCATCATGCTCATGATCAGGCCGAAGAATGCCCAGATCAGCTTGATCCATATCCCGCCAAAGTCGCCGGTGTGCAGGGGGCGCATGGACTCGGTGACGAACTCCAGCTTCGAGCGGTCGGACAGCAAGTGCGCCGCAGCGACTTCACCGTCATAGGGGTTGATCTGCGCGGTCTGGAACATCAGCGGGTACCAGCCCCGGCCGCCAATCTGCAGGTGGCTGTAGGCGTTGAGCGGCAGGCTGACGAAACTCGCCTCCAGGCCAGGGATGCGCTGGGTGGCGATCTTGATTGCCTCGTCTACCGGAATCATCGGGGCCGGCACACCGGGCGCCGACATCGGCACCTTCTCACGCGCAATCACCGGGATGACCGGCTCGGTGGAAATCGAAATCTGGTTGTCGCCCAGGATCGCCCGGATCAGGAACCAGATGCCGGTGACCGAGATCACCGCGATGAACCAGATCGACCAGATCCCGCTCAAGCGGTGGAAGTCGCCCCAGAAAATCCGCGCGCCGTGGCGGATACGCAGGGTCGGGCGCAGGAAGCCCTTCCAGAAACGCTTGTACACCACCAGCCCGGTGACCAGCGACGCCAGCAGCGGGATGCCGAGTGCCGACACCAGGTACCAGCCCCAGCTGTAGCCATTGGTGAATGGCACCAGCCACCAGCCGTGCAGGGCGCGGGTGAATTGCTGGAAGTTGAAGGACGGGCTGATGCCCTGGATCGTACCGGTATAGGGATTGACGTAGACCTCTACCGAGCGCCCATCGGGGTAGCTGAGGTCGACGCTGAGGGCGAAATGGGATTCGTCGGGGCGGCTGATCGACTGGACGAACACCTGCGGTTCATCGCGCTTGATCGCGGCGATCACCTGGTCATAGCTCAGCGGTTCAGCATCATCCGTCGGCTTGCTCGCGCGGATATCCGGGTTGGCCAGCCAGACGATCTCCTGGCTGACCACCGCCAGGGTGCCGGTGACGCAGACGATCAGTACAAAGAACCAGATGGGCAAGGCCAACCAGCTATGCACGAGAAACCAGAGTTTGGAGCGTGACTTCTTCGACATGTGAATGAGGGTCTTGATCGGAGGGGGGCAGTGAAGGCCCGGAAAAGGCCAGTCGTAGCTTTTGCTGACGCGACAGGCTGTATCTAAGTTAAGACGGATGAGAATGAGAAATCCCTAACCCGGATATGAAAGAAAATGTTTCAGGTTCACATTCAGGGCGTTTTAACGCTTTGATCGAACACGAAACATGTTCCCAGTCATCACCCTGGCGCCATTGATGGGGCGGGGTGGCTGCGTAGGATGGGCATATGCCGTTGAGTGAGCCCCATCCAAAGCGAGCCCTAAGAAAAATGACTGCCAGAACCCTCTACGACAAACACATCGACTCCCACACGGTGTGCCCCCTGGATGACCAGGGCCATGTCCTGCTTTATATAGACCGCCAGGTGATCAACGAATACACCAGCCCCCAGGCCTTCAGCGGCCTGCGCGAAGCTGGGCGCAATGTATGGCGCCCCGGCACGGCATTGGCCGTGGTCGACCATGTGAACCCCACCACGCCCAAGCGCATCGCGGCGATGCCGGATGCAGGCGGGGCGCGGCAGGTGTCCTACCTGGCCGAGAACTGCCGGGACTTCGGCATCGAACTGCTGGACATCCTCGACAAACGCCAGGGCATCGAGCACGTAATCGCTCCGGAACAGGGGTTTATCCTACCCGGCATGGTGATTGCCGCCGGAGACAGCCACACCACCACCTACGGCGCCCTCGGGGCCTTTGGTTTTGGCATCGGCACCTCGGAAATCGAACACCTGCTGGCTTCCCAGACGCTGGTCTACAAACGCCTGAAAACTATGCGGGTGACAGTAGACGGTGACCTGGCGCCGGGTTTGACCTCAAAAGACGTGATCATGGCGCTGATCGGCAAGATCGGCGCCTCGGGTGCCATCGGCTACGCCATCGAATTTCGCGGCTCCACCATCGACGCCCTGAGCGTTGAGGCGCGCATGACCATCTGCAACATGGCGGTGGAAGCCGGTGCGCGCGGGGCGTTCATGGCGCCGGACGAAAAAGTCTTCGACTACCTCAAGGGCAAACCACGGGCGCCTCACGGCGAGCTGTGGGAAAAAGCACTGTTGGAGTGGCGAAAACTCCACACCGATGCCGACGCGGTATTCGACCAGGAGGTGCAACTCGACGCCACCACCCTGGAGCCCATGGTCACCTGGGGTACCAGCCCCGACCAGGCCGCGCCCATCGGCGCCCGCGTGCCCGACCCGCAGGACGTCAGTGACCTGATCCTGCGCCAGGACATGCGCCGCGCCCTCAACTACATGGGCCTGGAAGCCGGCATGCCGCTGAGCGATATCGTCATCAGCCATGCATTCATCGGCTCCTGCACCAATGCCCGCATCGAAGACCTGCGCGACGCCGCCAGTGTAGTGCGCGGCAAGCATGTGGCCGAGCACGTACGGGCGATGATCGTACCGGGCTCCACCGAAGTGCGTGACCAGGCCGAGGCCGAAGGGTTGGCCGCGATTTTTATCAACGCCGGCTTCGAATGGCGCCAGTCCGGCTGCTCGATGTGCCTGGCCATGAACGACGACGTGCTGGCCCCCGGCGACCGCTGCGCCTCCAGCACCAACCGCAACTTCGAAGGCCGCCAGGGCGCGGGCGCACGCACCCATTTGATGAGCCCGGCGATGGTCGCCGCCGCCGCCATTACTGGCCGCCTCACTGATATCCGCCACTTTGGAGCGCGCCCATGAGCCTGCAACCGTTCACCCTGGTCACCGGCAAGGCCGCGCCGATGCTGGCGGCCAATATCGACACCGACGTCATCATGCCCAAGCAGTTCCTCAAGGGCATCGACCGTAGCGGCCTGGACCGCGGGCTGTTCTTCGACCTGCGCTTCTTGCCCTCCGGCGAGCCCAACCTTGAGTTTGTGTTGAACCAGCCGGCCTGGCAGGGCGCAAGTTTCATGGTGGTAGGGCCGAACTTCGGCTGCGGCTCCAGCCGTGAACACGCGGTGTGGGGGCTGAAACAGATGGGCATCCGCGCCTTGATCGGCAGCAGCTTTGCCGGGATTTTCTATGACAACTGCCAGCGTAACGGGGTGTTGTTGATTACCCTGGACGAGGCGGTGTTGCAGCGGTTGGGCCAGACGGTCAGCCAGGCGGATCAGGCGCAGATCAGCGTGGACCTTGAAGCCCAGGCGATTCGCTTGGCGGACGGCGAGGTGATCCCGTTCCAGATTGATACGTTGCGCAAGACGGCGCTGCTGCTTGGCCTGGACGCCATCGGCAGTACCTTGCAGCGCAGTGACGAGATCAAGGCCTTCGAACGCCGTCACTTGCAAGCGAACCCCTGGCTCAACTGACGGCATGCCCTGTAGGAGCCGGCTTGCCGGCGATAGCGGTGTACCAGTGAAGGGTGAGCAAGCTGACCCAACGCTATCGCCGGCAAGCCGGCTCCTACAGTGGATTCGGTTCCAAGTCTCGGGCGAGGCTTAAATCGAGAGGCCTTTGAAATGCTCCTGCAAGAACTCCACGCAGGCGCGTAGCTTCCCGGAATACGCCAACCGTGTCGGGTACACCGCCCACACGTTGGCGCTCTGGGTATACCCGTGCAGTACCTGCACCAGCTTGCCTTGTTCCAGCAGCGGCTTCACATCCCACATCGAGCGCAGCAATACCCCGCGCCCATCCAACGCCCACTGCAGCACAATCTCGCCATTGTTCGACGACAGCGGCCCACGCACGCGCACGCTTTCCTGGGCGCCGTTGCGTTCCAGGTTCCAGATGCCAAACGCGTTATCGCGCTCCTTGAGCACCAGGCAGTCGTGCTGTTCCAGGTCGCTCAACTGTTGCGGTGTGCCACGGCGTTGCAGATAGGCCGGGGCGGCGCACAGTACGCGGCGGTTGCTCACCAGCCGGCGGCCAATGTGTTGGCCGGGAATGTCGTCGCCCACGCGGATCTCCAGGTCGAAGCCTTCGCTGACGATGTCCACCACGCGGTCGAACAGATCCAGGCGGATTTCCAGGTCCGGGTATTGTTCTGCCAGCAGCGACAGGGCCGGGGCCACATGGTTGCGGCCGAAGCCGAAGCTGCTGCACAAATGCAAGCGCCCACGGGGGCTGTCGTGGGCGTCGGAGAGTTCATCGGAGAGTTGCTGGAAGTCTTCCAGGATGCGCACGGCCCAGCGCTGCACCCGCTCGCCGTCTTCAGTCAGGGCGATGCGCCGGCTGGTGCGGTGCAGCAGGCGGGTGGCCAGGGTAGTCTCGAGGATCTGGATGCGCTTGCTGACATACGCGGGCGACAGCCCGAGCTCATCGGCTGCCGCTGCGAAGCCGGCCTTGCGGATCACGGTCAGGAACACCCGCAGGTCTTCGGGTAGGGGCACGGTATCTTTCTTATTTGTCATCAGAAACAGGGCTGGCGGCATGAGCCGCCAGAATAGCACCGGATCGGTGTGCCTTCCGGCACACCCGGCCTTCTTCGGTTACTCGGCAGCGATCTTCGCTTGAGCGGCTGCCCGCGCATGTCGGCCGCGCTTGAGCGCGATAGGCGCCATTTTTTCGCGGTCCAGCTCACCTTCCCAGGCGGCCACTACCAGGGCAGCCACGGCATTGCCGATGATATTGGTCAACGAGCGGCATTCAGCCATGAAGCGATCGACGCCGAGGATCAACACCATCGCTGCCACTGGCACGGTCGGCACCACCGCCAGGCTGGCAGCCAGCGCCACGAAGCCCGCGCCGACCACCGCCCCGGCGCCCTTGGACGTCAGCATGGCCACCGCCAGCAGGGTCAACTGCTGTTCCAGCGGCAAGTGGATATTGGTGGCCTGGGCCAGGAACAACACCGCCAGGGTCATATAGATGTTGGTGCCGTCGAGGTTGAAGGTGTAGCCGGTCGGCACCACGATGCCCACCACGCCCTTGGAGGCGCCCAGGCTTTCGAGTTTCTGGATCAGTTGCGGCAATGCCGACTCCGACGAGCTGGTACCCAGCACGATCAATAGCTCCGACTTGATGTAGCCCATCAACTTGAAAATGCTGAACCCGGCGTAGCGGGCGATGCTGCCCAGCACCACGGCAATAAAGAAAAACGCCGTGACATAGAAGGTGCCTACCAGTTTCAGCAGGGGCAGCAACGAACCGACACCGTATTTACCGATGGTGAACGCGATCGCACCAAAGGCACCGATCGGTGCGACCCGGCTGATGATGCCGACGATGCGGAAGAACACTTCGCTGGCCTGATTGATCACGCCCACCAGTGGCCGGCCCTTTTCACCGACCATCACCAGGCCCACGCCAAACAGCACGGAGACGAACAGCACCGGCAGGATTTCACCCTTGGAAAACGCATCGAAGAACGTTGCGGGGATCACGTGCAACAGGAACCCGACGATGCCTTCTCCATGTTCGGCCTGGCCGACAAAACCGGCGATGGCCGAACTGTCGAGGGTCTTTACATCGATATTGAAGCCCACGCCCGGATGCAGCAGGTGCGCGGCGAGAATGCCGATCAACAGGGCAATGGTCGAGACGACTTCAAAGTACAGCAGCGCCTTGCCGCCGACCCGGCCCACCTGTTTCACGTCGTGCATGCTGGTGATGCCGGAGACCACCGTGCAGAAGATGATCGGGCCGATGATCATCTTGATCAGCTTGATAAAGCCATCACCGAGGGGCTTGAGGTCGATGCCGATCTGCGGCCATTGATGGCCGATCAACACGCCCAGCGCGATCGCGATGAGCACCTGGATATACAGGGTTCCCAGCAGTTTTCTGATTGTCATTGTTATTATCTCGGTACGTTTCTTGGGGCACAGCGAACCCGTCGCAGGCCATTGGCAGCCTGCGAGGCGGGTGGGTCAGGTCACGGGGTTACTGAGTGGTTCAGCGAAGGAAGGTCAGGACTTCGCCCAGCAGCAACTCGGGGGCTTCTTCGGCAATGTAATGGCCGGCCGGCAGGGCCTTGCCGCGCACGTCGGTGGCGACTTTCTGCCATTCCTTGAGCGGCTCGAAACAGCGGCCGACCGTGCCTTCGGCACCCCACATCACCAGCAACGGCAGGTTCAGGTGTTTGCCGGCGTCGATATCCGCCTGGTCGTGCTCAAGGTCGATACCGGCGGCAGCCCGATAGTCTTCGCAGATGCCGGTGGCGGCGCCCGGCAGTTTCAGGCAGCGCAGGTATTCAGCAAAGGCCTCGTCGGTGAATGGCTTGAGCCCGGCACTGCGACTGCCCATCACGCTGCGCAGGTACAGCTCCGGGTTGCCCTCGATCAAGGCTTCCGGCAACGGTGCCGGGCGGATCAGGAAGAACCAGTGCCAGTAAGCGCGGGCGAAGGCTTCGTCGGTCTGTGCATACATCGACAGGGTAGGGGCGATGTCCAGCAGCACCATGCGCTGCACGGCGGCGGGATGGTCCAGGGCCAGGCGATGGGCAACGCGAGCGCCACGGTCGTGGGCCAGCACCGAGAACTGCTCAAAGCCCAGGGCTTTCATGAGTTCAACGCCGTCCCGGGCCATTTCGCGTTTTGAGTAGTTGGTGTGGTGGTCATTGGCCGGCGGCTTGCTGCTGTCGCCATAACCGCGCAAGTCGGCCGCGACCACGGTGAAGTGCTCGGCCAGTTGCTCGGCGATTTTGTGCCAGATGACGTGGGTTTGCGGGTGCCCGTGCAGCAGGAGCAGACCGGGACCTGTACCGCCTTTGCGGTAGCTGATGTCCACGCCGTTGACGTGGCACTGGTCTTTTTGGAATCCGGCGAACATGGAATGACTCCTCTTTGTAATTGCTTGCATCCTGGAATCACGCGGCGTTCGGGGCAAGGGCAAAAACGTGGAGGGGTTGTTCATGAAGTGTGTAGGAGCGTGGATCTCCTGATTATCGAAAATCCAGTGTGGGAGCGGGCTTGCTCGCGAATGCGGTGTACCCGTTCTGGATGCACTGGCTGATCCACCGCATTCGCCAGCAAGCCCGCTCCCACATTTGATGTGTATGGCTCTGTAGATTCAGGCTTGCTTGAACATCTCCATCGCACGCTCCCGGATCTGCGCTTCAGTCAGGTCTTCCTTGTGGGTGGCCAGGAACCACACATGGCCGAATGGATCCTTCAGCGTGCCGGAGCGATCGCCGTAGAACTGGTCCTTGGGTTCGGAGATCGGTGTGCCACCGGCTGCGATGGCTTGTTTGTATTGCGCGTCGACGTCGTTGACATACACATGTAAACCGACGCTGGTGTGGCCATCACGCGGGCTGCCAAACGCACTTTCATCGCAGGGTGAACCCAGCATGATTGGCGAGTCACCGATGCGCAGCTCGGCGTGGCCAACTCTACCGTCGGGCATGTCCAGGCGCATGGCTTCGATGGCGCCAAAGGCTTTCTTGTAGAACTCGATGGCTTCGGCAGCTTTTTCGACGCCCAGGTAGGGCGTGACGCTGTGGAAACCCTCGGGAATGGGTTTAACGCTCATTTCGTTCTCCTTGGGTTGTTGTGGTTGCGCAGGCACGGCCTTTTCACTATAGGCCACGTATGGCGTGGCCTGCAGGCAGCCGACGAGGTGTTTGCCAGGCAACAGCGAACAGGCAGTTTGCTGCGCCATAAGCGGACCTGGGCGAGTTTTTACGGCCAAAACAGCGGTTTTGGACCCGGCATAGAAGCTGCAACACCTCTGGCAAACCATTCGCCCGAGAGCGTTGTATGTCTGTACTGCCTGTGTCTGCCGATTACCCGATCCACACGCCCCATGCCGCATTGATCCGCGATGCAGCCGAGGCGATTGCCGTCGCCCACCGCGTCGCCGCCGTCCTCCTGGAACAGGACGCCGAGCGCGACCGCGCTCGCCAGGTGCCCGCCGAGGTGGTGGACCTGTATTCCAACAGTGGCCTGTGGGGCATCAGTGTGCCGCGCGAGTTTGGCGGCGCGCAGGTGTCCTACGCGGTGCTGGCCCAGGTGATCGCGATTATTTCGGCCGCCGACCCGTCCCTGGGGCAGATCCCGCAGAACCACTACTGTTTGCTGGAGGACATCCGCCTGCAGGGCACGCACGAGCAGCAGGCGCATTTCTTCGGCCTGGCGCTGCAAGGTCATCGGTTTGCCAATGCACTGTCGGAAACCGGCGGCAAGAACGTGCAGGACATCCAGGCCACTATTCGCCGCGAAGGCGACGGCTATGTGATCAACGGGCGCAAGGGCTACTGCACCGGATCGTTGTACGCCCATTGGCTGGCAGTGTTGGCGCTGGATGAACAGCAGAACGCGCAGTTGGCCTTCGTTCCGCGCGGCACTGCCGGGCTGGTGGTGGTCGACGATTGGGACAGCATGGGCCAGCGCACCACTTCCAGCGGGACGGTGCTGGCACAGGATCTACGGGTGCCGGCGTTCAATCTGTTTCCCACACATAAATCCTACGATTCGCCGACGCTTGCCGGCCCTTTCGCACAGCTGACCACCGCCGCCATCGACGCCGGCATCGCCCGTGCCGCTTTGCGCGACACGGTGGCGTTCGTGCAGCAATTCGCCCGCCCATGGATTGATGCCGGCGTGGAGAAAGCCACTGAGGATCCGCTGACCATCATCCAGGTGGGCGCCCTGGACATTCGCCTGGAAGCCGCCGAAGCGTTGCTGGACCGCGCCGGCCTGGCCCTCGACGCCGCTCGCCCGGCGCCGAATGAAGAGAATGTCGCCCATGCCTCCCTGGCCGTCGCCCGCGCCAAAGTGCTCACCACCGAAATCGCCATCGAAGCCAGCAACAAGCTGTTCGAACTGGGCGGTACCCGCTCGACCTTGAAAAAGCACAACTTCGACCGTCACTGGCGTAACGCACGGGTGCACACCCTGCACGACCCGGTGCGCTGGAAATACCACGTGGTGGGCAACTGGTTGCTCAATGGCACCAAACCACCGCGCCACGATTGGTCGTGATGCATGGCCGAACTGTTCAAGAACATCTACTGGGCCGACATCGGCCAAGCCTGCCTGGAAACCCTGAGCATGCTCGTGGCTGCACTGGGCTTCACCGTGCTGCTGGGGCTGCCGCTGGGCGTGCTGTTGTTTCTCACCGGCAAGCGCCAGTTGCATGAGGCGCTGGTGGTGTATCGGTTGCTGTCAGTGGTGGTCAACGTGCTGCGTTCGCTGCCGTTCATCATCCTGCTGATTGTGTTGATCCCGCTGACGACCTTGCTGGTGGGCACGTCCCTCGGCGTGCCGGGCACCATTCCGCCGCTGGTGGTGGGCTGTACGCCGTTCTTTGCGCGGCTGGTGGAAACCGCGCTGCGTGAAGTGGATCGCGGTGTCGTCGAGGCCACCCAATCCATGGGCGCCAGTACCTGGCAGGTGATCCGCCACACGCTGCTGCCGGAGGCTCGCGGTGGGCTGTTGGCGGCGGTGACCGTGACCGCGATTGTGCTGGTGGATTACACCGCCATGGCCGGCGTGATCGGTGGCGGCGGCCTGGGTGACTTGGCAATTCGCTACGGCTACCAGCGGTTCCAGACCGATGTGATGGTGGTCACCGTGGTGCTGCTGTTGGTGCTGGTGCAGGCCCTGCAAATGACCGGTGACCGTTTGGTGGCGCGTTACAGCCGCCGTTGATTCCTATAACAACTGCCTTCGGAGCATGTATGAAAAAGTCCCTGGCCATTTTGGCTGCTGTCCTGTCGTTGAATGCCTTTGCCAATGAAAAGCTGGTGGTGGGCGCTACGCCTGTGCCCCACGCGGAAATCCTCGAGTTCGTCAAACCGGTGCTGGCCAAGGAGGGCGTAGACCTGCAGATCAATGTCTTCACCGACTTTATCCAGCCCAACCAGCAATTGGCGCTGAAGAATATCGACGCCAACTACTACCAGTACCGCCCATTCCTCGATGACTACAACAAGACCCGTCACACCGACCTGGTGCCGGTGGTGGGCGTGCATATCGAGCCGTTTGGTGCGTATTCGACGCGGATCAAGAACATCTCGGAGCTAAAGGATGGCGCCACCGTGTCGATCCCCAATGACCCGGTCAACACCGGCCGTGCCTTGGTGCTGCTGGATGAAGCCGGCCTGATCAAGCTCAAGGACCCGAGCAACACCCTGAGCACCCCACGCGATATCGTGGAAAACCCCAAGCACCTGAAAATCCGTGAGCTGGAAGGCGCCTTGCTGGCCCGCTCGGTGAGCCAGGTGGACCTGGCGTTTGTGTTTGCCAACTACGCGCTGGAGGCGGGGATCGATACCAACAGTGCGTTGATTGTGGAGAAGGGTAAATCCTTGTACGTCGAGTATTTGGTGGCGCGGCCGGACAACATCAACGACCCGCGTATCCAGAAGCTGGCGAAGGCGTTGAATTCCGATGAGGTGCGCCAGTTCATCCTGACCCGTTACAAAGGCCAGATCGCCCCGGGTTTCTAAGAATTAAACACACATCCCTGTAGGAGCCCGGCTTGCCGGCGATAGCGTCCTCATGACCGCCATCGCCGGCAAGCCGGGCTCCTACAATGATTGGGTTTGCAGGTCATGCGGTGGGGGTGGGTTCCAGCAATTGAGCCCCCGGCCCACGCTCACCCAACTGATCATCCTGATTACGCAACGGACACGCCTCCAGCGACAGACACCCGCAGCCAATACAGCCACTGAGCTTGTCGCGCAGCAGCATCAGCTTGTTGATGCGTTCATCCAGGTCCTCCCGCCACAGCGCCGACAAACGTTCCCAATCCTGGGCGTTGGGCGTGCGCCCCTCCGGCAACGTCTGCAACGTCTCGCCAATCGTCGCCAGCGGAATGCCCAAACGCTGGGCGATCTTGATCACCACCACACGCCGCAGCACATCCCGTGGATAGCGGCGCTGGTTGCCGGCATTGCGGTTGCTCTTGATCAGCCCCTTGGCTTCATAGAAATGCAGGGCCGTGACCGCGACGCCACTGCGGGCGGCGAGTTGGCCGACGGTGAGTTCCTTGTTGAGCATAAAAAAACTCCCAAACAGCGCTTGACCTTGACTTAACTAGAGGTTTTACCCTGCGTGGCATCGAATCGCAAGATTCTGCCTACAGAGAAAGGGGAGTGTTCATGCAGGTATCAGAGAAAAGTCGCAGCTTCACTCAATTGATCGAGTTTCAGATCGAGCCCCGGCAGCAACGCGCCCTGGTGGCGGCGTTGACCACTCAAAGCGAACGCCTGGCCCAAGGCCATGGCGGCTTTATCAATGCGAGTGTGCAAGTCAGCGATGACGGCCGGCGGGTGCTCAATTACCTGCAATGGCGTTCGCGCGAGGATGGCGAGGCGGCCTTCAAATGCTTCGAGCACGGTGAGGAGGATTTCTGGACGCTGATTCGCGCCCACCAGGCCACGGCCGTGACCTTCGGCTCATTCCAGGTGCTGCGCAGTTTCGAGCGCAGCCATGACAACGCGTTGCACTGCCGACTAAATGGATAGGTGCAACATGCGCTCGCCCTGCACGTTTTCGCCTGGACGGCGCTTGTTCACCGCCAGCTCGCCGATCTTGATCAGGCGTGTGCGCGTGACGTTGCGGCTCAAGCCCAGCAGATTGGCGGTGTGCACTTGGTTGTAGTGGCTGAACCGGTAGGCGGCGCGGAGCAGGGCGTCCTCGACCTTTTCATGCAGGGCCCCGGCCTGTTCCTCGAACAGCTTTTGGAAGGCCCGCGCCAGCAACGCTTCGGCACTGTTGTCAGCGCCGTGCTGGCTGTCGTCCTGACGTTCGATGCGCATGTTCGACAGGCGCAAATCGTCGCGTTCGATCACGCCGTCGCGGCAGATCAACAGGGTGTGGTGAATCACGTTTTCCAGCTCACGGATGTTGCCCGGCCAACTGTAGCTCTTGAGTTTTTGCTCGGCCTCGCGGCTGATGGTGATTGGCCCGTAACCCAGGCGCTGGCTGTAGGCTTCGATGAAATGCCGGGTCAGCGGCAGAATATCGCCTGGCCGGTCACGCAAGGGGCTGAGCTCCAGGCTGACCACGTCGAGACGGTAGTAGAGGTCCTCGCGGAAATGCCCGGCGTTGATGGCTTTTTCCAGTTGCACGTTGGTGGCGGCAAGCACCCGCACGTCAATCGGAATGCTCTTGCGCGACCCCAGGCGTACAACTTCGCGTTCCTGTAGGACGCGCAGCAGCTTGACCTGGATCGCCATCGGCAAATCGCCGATCTCGTCCAGGAACAACGTGCCGCCGTCGGCCTCTTCGAACCAGCCGGCCTTGGCACTGAGGGCGCCGGTGAAGGCGCCTTTTTCGTGGCCGAACAGCTCGGCTTCCACCAGCGATTCGGAGAACGCCCCGCAGTTCACCGCCACGAATGGGCGGTTGCGCCGCGCGCTGAGGTTGTGGATATGCCGTGCCACCAGCTCTTTACCGGTCCCGGTCTCGCCGATGATCAGCACGCTGGCTTCGCTGGGCGCCACTTGCTGGATGTGGTCGAGCAGCGCCTGGGATTTGGGGTCTTCGAAGACCTGGGCCGTGGCGCGGATCGACGTCGCGAGGGCGGGCGAGGGCGGTAGGGTCAAAAGCTGCATGGGCACCTCTCTTAGGAATAGAACGTTGGAATCGGCAGGGATTGGTTCAACGCCCAATCCCCGAGTTCGTGGAGCTTGTAGTCCACCGGGTCGTGCAGGGTTTGCGTGCGCAGGTTGCGCCAGTGACGGTCCAGGCGCAGCGATGCGTGGGTCGAACGCGCGCCGGTGACTTCGAACAAGCGGCTGCACAGGTCGAGGCCTTGACGGGTGGCGGCGACCTTGGCGGTGGCGATGGCGATAGCGAGTTGGCCGCGCTCGTTTTCGCTGAGGTTCGGGCCCTTTGCCCAGGCTTGGTCGAGCAACTCCGCGGCGCGTTCCACGAGCAGGCGCACACCCTCAAGGGCGACCCAGAATTCGCCGTAGTGATGCAACACGTAAGGGTCCTGGCGCACATCTTCGGCGCTGGATTTATGCCACGAACGGGTTTCGGTGAGCGTGTAGTTGCGCGCTTCATCGAAGGCGCCTTCAGCGATACCGAGGAACACATGCGTGAAGGTCAACTGGGCGATCAACGGGCGCAGGCAGGCAAAGGGCGTGCTCAGCGGGCCAGGGTCGAGCAGCAGTTCGGATTCTTCGACGCGCACCCGTTCGAAGCTCGCGCTGCCGCTGTCGGTCTGGCGCTGGCCGATGTTGTTCCAATCGTTGTGCAACGTGATGCCGCTGCGGCCGCTGGGGATGGCGGCGATCAGCAGCTTGCCGCCGGCGGTTTCATCCACCGCCGAGGCGATCAGCATTTCCGAGTCGCTGGCGCCGGAACAGAAGCTCTTTTTGCCGGAAAACTCGCGCCAGCCACCGAAATCCTTGACCACCGTGCGCGTGTCCAGCGGGTTGAGGGCGTTGCCCCAGAACCAGTTCTTGCGCGCGGTCTGTTCGAACCAGGGCTGCCATTGGTCCGGGCGTGAAAACAGGCGCACGGTGGCGAGCATCAAGTGGTGAAAACCGAAGACATGGGCGATCGAACTGTCGACCTTGGCGAATTCGCGCACGATGCCAAGGGTGTCACTCCAGCGTGCGCCGAGGCCGCCGTATTGGGTGGGAATGCTCAGGGCCAGCAGGCCGCTCTGGCGCAAGGCGTCGCGTTCGGCTTTGGGTGTGCCACCGCGCTCGTCACGCTCGACGGCGGTGAGGGCGAATTCGGCGGCCAGCAGTTTGGCGGTCTGCAAGGGGGAGGGCAGGACGCTGTGGGGTTTGGCTGTCACGGGGTTTCCTCTATTTGCCTGGTAGGCGCTGGCTTGCTGTGATGAGCAGGCTTGCTGAAGTGAGCTGGCTTGCTGTGATGAGCAGGCTTGCCCTGCGCTGGGCTGCGAAGCAGCCCCCTTGCATCGGCGGCGAACCCGTCGGGGGACAAGCCCCACTCACCACAACAAGCCGGCTCCTACAGAAGAGCAGCGGTTCAGGCCTTTGTCGTCGGCAATACATCGTTGGCAATCATTTCGCCGAACGGGCCAGTGAGGTTGGTGACGCCGCGCCCGGCAAGGCTGGCGTAGGGTTCCGGCAGCAACGGGAACACCAGTTCGGCGAAGCGATAGGCTTCTTCCAGGTGCGGGTAGCCGGAGAAGATGAAGCTCTCGATCCCCAGGTCGGCGTACTCCTTGATGCGCTCGGCGACTTGCTGCGGGTTGCCGACCAACGCGGTGCCGGCACCGCCACGTACCAGGCCGACGCCGGCCCACAGGTTGGGGGCGATTTCCAGGTTGTCGCGGCGCCCATCATGCAGGGCGGCCATGCGGCGCTGGCCTTCGGAATCGAAGCGCGAGAAGGATTTTTGCGCGGCGGCGATGGTTTCGTCGCTGATGTGCTCGATCAACTTGTCGGCGGCTTTCCAGGCGTCCTCTTCGGTCTCGCGCACGATCACATGCAGGCGGATGCCGAATTTTACGGTGCGCCCGTGGCGTGCGGCGCGCTCACGCACATCCGCGAGTTTTTCCGCGACGGCGGCCGGCGGTTCGCCCCAGGTCAGGTACACATCGACCTGTTCGGCGGCGAGGTCGTGGGCGGCATCGGAAGAACCGCCGAAATACAGCGGCGGATAAGGCTTCTGTACCGGCGGATAAAGCGCCTTGGCGTTCTGTACGCGCAGGTGTTTGCCTTCAAAATCCACTGATTCGCCCTGCAATACGCGGCGCCAGATCTGTAGGAATTCGTCGGAGACTTCGTAGCGTTCGCTGTGATCAAGGAAACTGCCGTCGCCGCGGTTTTCGTCGGGGTCGCCGCCGGTCACCACATTGATCAGCAGGCGGCCGTTGGACAGGCGGTCCAGGGTCGCCGCCATGCGCGCCGAGACGGTGGGCGAGATGATGCCCGGACGAATGGCCACCAAGTAGCGCAGGCGTTCGGTCAACGGCACCAGCGCCGAGGCGATGACCCAGGAGTCTTCGCACGAGCGCCCGGTAGGAATCAGCACGCCGTGGTAACCCAGGCTGTCAGCCGCCTGTGCGACTTGCTTCAGGTAATTGAGAGTGACCGGCCTTGCACCTTGTGTGGTGCCCAGGTAATGACCGTCGCCGTGAGTGGGCAAAAACCAGAAAACATCCATGACAAATCCTTACGCGATTTTCAGCAGAGAGGGGGAGTGCGCAGTGAACAACGGTGCTGCACGTTCTGCCGCCAGTTGAATACGGGCTTTTAATAGTTCGCTGGTTATTTGGTAGTCGGTGAAGTCCGCCTCGGTGGCGTACACGCCGATGGGCAGGGTCAGCGCCTGGAAGAAGCTGAACAGCGGACGCAGCTGATGATCGAGGACCAGCGCGTGACGTTCACTGCCGCCGGTTGCAGCCAGGAGCACCGGTGTGTTGATCAACGCGTTGAGGCCGATCAGGTCGAACAGATGCTTGAGCAAACCAGGGTAGGAGCCGCGATAGACCGGCGCCGCGACGATCAGCAGGTCGGCCCGTTCGATGGCCAACAGTTGCGCCTCGACGTCGGCGGGCAGTTCATCGCGCGACAACGCGCCGCCGAGAGGCCGAGCGATGTCGCCCAGTTCGATCAGGGTGGTCTCGATCGGCAGCAACGCAGCGAGTTCAGCCAATACAGCCTGGGTCAGTACGAGGGTGCGGGACGGACGCCAGGTTCCGCCAGAGAGGGCAACGACATTCAGGGGACGGGTCATGAACAGTTCCTTTTTCAACAGTGGTTCATAGCAGGTGGGTGCAACCTGTTGAGCAAGAGCTGTACCAACGAGTGCAGGCCTTGAACGGCGTGGGTTGCAGGCTCACTGCTGAAAAGTGCGGGTGTTGGCTGCCTGGTGATTTGTTGAATGACTGTTGCTAGCGCAACAGTTGCGTGGGCAACAGTGCTGTCGCGGTGCAGCATCATTTATAGAGGGTTACTTTTATTCCGTAAATGAACGTATTTCCATATTTATAGATCATAAGGAAATATAAAGGTGTCGCTATCGAAGCTGCTCAAGCGGTTGATAGCAACTATCACGGCAGGTGATTTTTCCCTGCACGAGGGCGGGAGTAGCCTGTGTTCATTGACTCGAAACCTCCTTTTGCAGGGCCACCGCCATGAACCGATTCCTCGCTGTTTCCTTATTGATTGTCAGTGCTGTCCTTGCCGGATGTGCGACCCATCCATCGCCAGAAATGCGCCCTTACACTGCCGAAGAAACCAAACAGTTGGCCCTGGAAGCGTTGAGTCGTCGTGGTTTGTCCTTTGATGAATATCAACACCAGCGCGCTGCACTGACCGGCCAGCCACAGAAACCCTTTGGCTTTGATCGCCAGGGTGAAATGAATGCCGAACGCAGCGTGACCCTGCATGGTCGTCCCAGTTGAGCCGCGTCCAGCGACAAAAAGCCCGAGGTTTCCCTTTAGGAACCTCGGGCTTTTTGTTTTCCATGGGGCGACTTCAGCCTGTTAAGCTGAATTTCAGGAGCGTTCCTACGCACATTTACATAAAGTGGTCCTTCTTTAATGGCATTCGATCGGTTAAACCTGACGACCTCTGTCCCGGTCCGTGCCCCTGAGACGCTGCTCTCGGGAACCTGCTCTGCGAGTTTTTAACGTCATGAATAAACGTCCGTTGTATTTCGACTACGCCGCCACCACCCCGGTGGACGAGCGGGTCATCCAGGTGATGGTCGAGTGTCTGGGCTTCAATGCCAATTTCGGTAACCCTGCGTCCAGTTCCCATGCGTTCGGCCAAGCGGCTCGGCAAACGGTTGAACAGGCGCGTCGTCAGGTGGCCGAGTTGGTCGGTGCCAACCCGGAACAAATCGTCTGGACGTCCGGCGCCACGGAATCCAACAACCTTGCGATCAAGGGCGTGGCCCAGGCGCGGGGCGTGGCAGGTGGGCATATCATCACCAGCCAGATCGAACACAAGGCCACCCTGGATACCGCGCGACAACTACAGGAGGCCGGCGTGGCCGTGACCTACCTGGTGCCGGATGCCGAAGGCTTGATCAGCGCCGATGCTGTCAGTGAAGCCTTGCGCGAGGACACTTTCCTGGTGTCGCTGATGCTGGTGAATAACGAATTGGGCACCCTCAACGACATCCCTGCCATCGGCGCTCGCGTCCGTGAGCACGGTGCGTTGCTGCATGTGGATGCGGCGCAGGGGGCGGGCAAGGTGGCGATCGACCTGGCGCAGTGGCCGGTGGACTTGATGTCGTTTTCGGCCCACAAGCTGTATGGCCCCAAAGGTATTGGCGCTTTGTATGTCGGCCCGCGCGCGCAACAGAAAGTGTTGGCGCAGATTCACGGCGGCGGCCACGAAGGCGGCCTGCGTTCCGGCACCTTGGCGACGCATCAGATTGCCGGCATGGGCACCGCGTTTGCTCTAGCGGCGGCGTCTTTTGCCGAAGAAAAGGCGGTGATCGTGGCTCTGCGCCAGCGCCTGTTGGACCAGTTGGCGTCGGTGGCCGGCGTGCGCCTCAATGGCAGCGCCACGCAACGTATTCCACACACCCTGAGCCTCACGTTCAGTGAAGGCGAATTCAATGCCGCTGGGCTGAGCGCGGGGATCGCGTTCTCTGCGACGTCCGCCTGCAATTCGGCGAGCAACGCGCCGTCCCATGTGCTGCTTGCCCTGGGCCATGATGCACGCAGCGCCGGCCGTACGATTCGCCTGAGCCTGGGCCGGTTTACCACCGAACAGGATATCGACCAGGCGGTGCAGTTGATCAAGGCATCCCTGGCCAGTGCACCGGCCTTCTGGGCGGTCTGATTCATTTATCGCAACACATAATAATTATTCGTGGTTAGCAGGAGACACAATGAGTACGCAGCCCTTGACCCATGGAACGGTTCCCCAGCGCCTGGCGCATACCCGTGAACTGATGAGCCGCGAGGGCATTCACGCCCTGCTGGTGCCGTCGGCCGACCCGCACCTGTCCGAATACCTGCCGGGTTACTGGCAGGGGCGGCAATGGTTGTCGGGGTTTCATGGTTCGGTGGGGACGCTGATTGTCACTGCAGACTTCGCCGGTGTGTGGGCCGACAGCCGCTACTGGGAACAGGCGACCAAGGAACTCAAGGGCAGCGGCATCGAATTGGTCAAGCTGCAGCCGGGCCAACCCGGTCCGCTGGAGTGGCTGGCCGAGCAGACGCCGGAAGGGGGCGTAGTCGCCGTGGACGGTGCGGTGATGGCCGTGGCCTCGGCGCGCACCCTGGGCGCCAAGCTGGCAGAGCGCGGCGCACAACTGCGTACGGATATCGACCTGTTGGATGAAGTCTGGCAAGACCGCCCGGCGTTGCCGAACCAGCCGATCTATCAACATTTGCCACCGCAGGCCACTGTCAGCCGTGGTGAAAAACTCGCCGCGCTGCGCGCCGCCTTGAAAGAGAAGGGCGCCGATTGGCATTTCATTGCAACCCTGGATGACATCGCCTGGCTGTTCAACTTGCGCGGTGGTGATGTTTCCTTCAACCCGGTGTTTGTGTCCTTTGCGTTGATCAATCAGCAACAGGCCACGTTGTTCGTGGCACTGAGCAAAGTCGATGCTGAGCTGCGGGCGGTGCTGGAGCAGGATGGCGTGACGCTGCGCGACTACAGGGAAGTGGCTGGCGCGTTGCGCGCGGTGCCTACGGGCGCCAGCTTGCAGGTCGACCCTGCTCGTGTCACCGCTGGCCTGCTGGAAAACCTGGATGCCGGTGTCAAGCTGGTCGAAGGGCTTAACCCGACCACATTGGCCAAGTCCCGCAAGAGCCTGGCCGACGCGGAACATATCCGCCAAGCCATGGAGCAGGATGGCGCGGCGCTGTGCGAATTTTTCGCCTGGCTGGACA
Source organism: Pseudomonas sp. AC112 (assembly GCF_979253545.1). NCBI lineage: Bacteria > Pseudomonadati > Pseudomonadota > Gammaproteobacteria > Pseudomonadales > Pseudomonadaceae > Pseudomonas > Pseudomonas sp. AC112. The sequence continues at coordinate 23,615 of NZ_CEEDCM010000001.1, read as the reverse complement.
GCGCACTGGGCCGTGAGCGCATCACCGAACTGACTATCGACGAGCACCTGACCGCCGCGCGCACCCGGCGCCCCGGTTATGTATCGCTGAGTTTCAACACCATCGCGGCCTACAACGCCAATGGGGCGATGCCGCATTACCATGCCACTGAAGAAGAGCATGCGCTGATCGAAGGTGATGGCTTGTTGCTGATTGACTCGGGTGGCCAGTACCTGGGCGGCACCACGGATATCACGCGGATGGTGCCTATCGGCACGCCGAGTGACGAGCAGAAGCGTGACTGCACCCGCGTACTCAAGGGCGTGATCGCCTTGTCCCGTGCACACTTCCCGAAAGGGATCCTGTCGCCCCTGTTGGACGCCATTGCCCGTGCGCCGATCTGGGCGGAAGGCGTGGACTACGGCCACGGCACCGGGCACGGCGTGGGTTATTTCCTCAATGTGCATGAAGGTCCGCAAGTGATTGCCTATCAAGCTGTCACGGCGCCGCAAACGGCGATGCAGCCGGGGATGATCACCTCCATTGAGCCGGGTACTTACCGTCCGGGTCGTTGGGGCGTGCGCATCGAGAACCTGGTGCTCAACCGCGAAGCAGGCAAGACCGAGTTCGGCGAGTTCCTCAAGTTTGAAACCCTGACCTTGTGCCCGATCGATACGCGCTGCCTGGAGCCCGCGCTGCTGACGGCGGACGAGCGCGAGTGGTTCAACGCTTACCACGCTGAAGTGCGTGCGCGGTTGAGCCCGTTGCTCAGTGGTGCCGCGCTTGAGTGGCTGCAGGTACGCACCGCGGCTATTTGATCGGCTGCAGTTCAGGGGCTTGGGCCAGGGCGTCGGCCATGTAGTCGACGAACGCCTTGACCCGGGCTGACTGGCGACGGTTGGGCGCCGACACTGCATGGATCGGCAGCGACTGCGCGGTGTAATCCTGCAACAGCGCGACCACACGGCCGGCCTTCAAATCGTCGTAGAACAACCATAGGGGCGACAGCGCAATGCCGAGCCCCGTCAACACCATTTCCCGCACCGCTTCGGAGTTGTTGCTCTGGGCGTTGCCGGTGATGCGCACGCTGTGCCGTGTGCCCTCCTTTTCGTACACCCACTGGTTCTGGCTGCTGAGCAGGTTAAAGAGCAGGCAGTTGTGCTGGCTGAGCGCCTGCGGGGTTTGCGGTGCGGGATGGCGGGCCAGGTAGTCCGGGCTGGCCAGGGTGACGCGGTGGGTGGTACCGATCTGTCGTGCAATCAAGCCACTGTCGCGCAATTCGCCAATTCGCAGAGTCACGTCCAGGCCTTCGCTGACCATGTCCTGCAGGTGATCGTTGAGTTGCAGGTCCACCTGCACGTCAGGGTATTGCTGCAGGAAATCGCTGAGGCGTGCAGCAATATGCAAGCGCCCGAAACTCACCGACGAACCGATACGCAAGGGACCGGCGATCGCCTCTTTGCCGGTCTGGAAGCTGTGTTCGGCCGCGTCTACTGCAGCGAGGATTTCGCGGCAATGGCTGTAGTACCGCTGACCTTCGTCGGTCAGGGACAGTTGGCGCGTACTGCGGGCAATCAACTTGCCGCCCAGTTCGGTTTCCAAGGCTCGCAGTATTTTGCTGATGGTGGGTTGGGTGGTCTGCATTTCTCGGGCGACTGCGGAAAAACTGCCGCGTTCGATCACCCGAACGAAAATCGCCATTGCGTTGAGTTTGTCCATGAGCTGTCCGATTCATGCCGAAAGGGCATGGGTACTATAGCTTTTCAGCGTCTTATCGGCATGAGTGGGCAGGCGGATCATGGGCTTCATCCTCCTATGACGCGAGATCGCCAACATGACTGATATGCACGCCCTGATTGTGGACACCGTGGATGCGCCGCTTCGGCTGACGACAATGCCCAAACCCGTGGCCGGCACTGGCCAAGTGCTGGTCCGGATTCGCGCCAGTGGCCTTAACCCATTGGACGGCAAAATTCGTGCAGGCCAGGCTGCCCATGCCCGCCAACCTTTGCCGGCGGTACTCGGGGTGGACTTGGCGGGCTCCGTAGAAGCCGTCGGCCCGGGCGCCGGTGAGTGGCAGGTAGGCGATGATGTGTATGCGTTGGCAACCGGGATTGGCGGTGCACAGGGCTCGCTGGCGGAATATGCGGCAGTTGATGCTCGTTTGCTGGCGAAGAAACCCAGGACCTTGAGCATGCGTGAAGCGGCGGTGTTGCCGCTGGTGTTGATTACGGCATGGGAGGGGTTGGTGGACCGGGCCCAGGTAGGTTCTGGACACAAAGTGTTGATCCAGGGTGGTGCCGGTGGTGTAGGGCATGTAGCGGTGCAATTGGCGCTTGCTTATGGCGCTCAGGTGTATGCCACTGGCTCTGCCAGGCATCGCTCGGTTATCGAGGAGCTGGGCGCAACGTTCATTGACTATCAGCAGCAGACGGTTGAAGCCTATGTCGCGCAGTACACCGCGGGCGAAGGTTTCGACATTGTGTATGACACCGTCGGCGGGGAGACGCTGGATGCATCCTTCCGAGCGGCCAGGACCTATCACGGTCATGTAGTGAGTTGCCTGGGATGGGGGCAGCACAGCCTGGCGCCATTGTCGTTTCGTGGGGCGAGCTACTCTGGCGTGTTTACCTTGTTACCGTTGTTGACCGCAAAAGGGTGTGAGCATCACGGGCAGATCCTTTCCGAGGCAGCGCGGTTGATCGATGCCGGCAAGCTCAAGCCGATCATGGATGGGCGTCACTTCGATTTGCACAGCGCAAACGCCGCTTACGATCTGCTCGCAAGCGGCGCGCAAGGGCGCTTGGCGATCGAGATCTAACTCAAGGCTTCGCGCACGAAATCCAGACGGTCCTGACCAAAGAACAACTGTTTGCCTACAAACATGCTGGGTGCACCGAACACGCCGCGTTGAACGGCCTGTTCGGTGTTGTCTTTGAGGGCAGCCTTTACACGTTCGTCATTAGCCAGTGCCAGCAGCTCATCCGGGTCAAATCCGTGCTCGGTGAGCACGGCAGCTACCACGGTGGGGTCTCCCAAGTGACGGCCATCGACCCAAAGGGCGCGGAACAGGCAATCGACAACGTCCAGGAAACGTTCAGGGTGGTGCAATTGGACGCCGGTGATCGCGCGCATCAATACCAGGGTGTTGATGGGAAAATGCGGGTTGAACTGGAGCGGCACGTTGTAGCGACGGGCATAACGCGCCAAGTCATCAAACATGTAGCGGCCCTTGGCAGGAACGGTGATTGGAGAGGCATTGCCGGTGGCCTTGAACACGCCGCCCAAGAGCATGGGTTTGTACACCAACTGCGTACCGGTTGCCGCGCACAACGCCGGCAATTGGGTGTAGGCCAGGTAAGTGGCCGGGCTGCCGAGGTCAAAGAAGAATTCCAGGGTTTTACTCATGGTTGATGCTCGCTGCTTATTGTTATGGGGGCGTGCTTACCAAGTTTCATTCCAGGGGCGCAGGTCCAGTTCGAAGGTCCAGGCGTCGCGTGGCTGGCTATGCAGGTACCAATAGTTATCGGCGATGTGCTCGGGGTTGAGGATGCCGTCCTGGTCCTTGAGCGCGTATTTCTGCGGGAAATTGTCGCGAATGAAGTCGGTGTCGATGGCGCCGTCGACCACGATATGGGCGACGTGGATGTTCCTGGGCCCCAATTCCCGCGCCATGCTCTGCGCGAGCGCCCGAATTCCGTGCTTGGCCCCGGCGAATGCGGCAAAACCTGCACTGCCGCGCAAACCAGCGGTGGCGCCCGTGAACAGAATGGTGCCGCGATTGCGAGTGACCATGCGCTTGGCCACTTCGCGTGCATTCAGGAAACCCGAAAAACAGGCCATCTCCCAGATCTTGAAATACTTGCGCGCGGTTTCTTCGAGGATGCTGCACGGTACGTTGGCGCCGATGTTGAACACGAAGGCCTCGATGGGGCCCAGGTCTGTTTCGATGTGTTCGATCAGTGCGATGACGTCGTCTTCCTTGCGCGCATCGCAGGCAAACCCATGGGCCTCGCCGCCTGCAGCTTGAATACTGTCTACCAGCGGCTGCAATTTTTCGGCACTGCGGCGTGTCACGCAGGCCACATAGCCTTCGCGGGCAAAGCGTTTGGCAATGGCGCCGCCGGTTGCATCACCGGCGCCCACTACCAATACGATTTTCTTGTTGTGCGTCATGGGAACTCCGTTGGCTCGATAGTCGAGCAGGAGTTTAGACGCAGCGCCGCGAAGGGCTGGATTTGTATCTGGAATTTAATAGGAGCAGTCGGGGGGTGACTGCTCGAGCAACTATTTACAGATGACGATCATGCTGCGGCTGGTGTAGCCGGCGGGGTTGAGGCCGAAGGGGTAGTCCCCGGGTTCCTCGGAATTGTCACCGGACTTTGCGATTACCCGGTAGCCCTTGGCGCCGCACGAGTTGGTTGCACTGGTGTAGCACTGGTCCCAGGAAGAAGACAGGCCGGAACAGTTGATATGCAGCCCTTTTTTGCCTCGTTTTACTTCTGTCTTGGTGGTCGCGGCACAGCCAGCAATGGCCATGACCATTAACAGTATCAAAATTCGCTTCATTCCTATCCTTAATAGCCGCCTCGCAATGCTATGGGCCGGCTCTACTCGCTCTCGGGTGTAGCGTTCGCGCTGTCCTTGTCGAAATTCTCCATGAATGACATTCGTTTACGGCTTAAACATGGCCTAAATGCGCGTTAAATACCAGAGCTACATTCAAACAGACTTCAATCAGCGGGCACCAACGGCTTTGACTCGCTGCGCATCGTCACGGTGGCCCCTACGGAGGCCAGAATGATGCAAGTGATTGCCAGCCATTGTGCGAGTGAGAGGTGCTCGTGCAGGAAGAACAGACCGGAAAGGGCACCGAAAGCGGGTTCGATGCTCATGAGCGTGCCGAACGTACGGGCGGGCAGGCGTGTGAGCGCGACCATTTCCAGGGTGTAGGGGAGGGCGGTGGACAGGATGGCGACACCGATGGCGACCGGGATCAGTGCGGGCGTCAGCAATGCACTGCCTGCGTGGACGATGCCGATAGGTGCGACAAATAACGCCGCGATCATCACGCCGAGAGCCGCTGTTTGCACGCCGTTGTCATTACCCGCTTTCTGGCCGTAGAGAATGTAGAGCGCCCAGCAGGCACCTGCCCCCAACGCGTAGCTTGCACCCAATAGATCGATGCCGCTGCTGGTTTCTCCCATGGGGATGAGCAAGAGCAGGCCGACGATTGCCAGGGCGATCCACAGGAAGTCGACGGCACGCCGAGAGGCGTAGATGGCGACGGCGAGCGGCCCTGTGAATTCTAGGGCGACCGCGATTCCAAGAGGCACGCTGCGCAGGGACATATAGAAGAGGAAGTTCATGCCACCGAGCGCCATCCCGTAGACGATGACGGTACGAAGGGATTTGGCCGTCAGCTTTGCGCGCCACGGGCGTAATAGAAGCAACATGATTACGCTGGCGAAAATCAAGCGTAGGGCGGTGGTGCCTTGTGCACCGACGACAGGGAACATGCTTTTGGCCAGCGAGGCGCCGGATTGAATGGACGCCATGGCGATCAACAGCAGGCCGACAGGGAATAACGTCGAGGCCAGGCTGCGGGAGGAGGTGGTCATTGGGGATGTTCGTCCAAAGTCATATTAAGAGAAGCGTGGGCGCTATGATGCTTAACTGTTCGGCGTTGAGCAATATATTGCTCAATTATCCTTTTCGGTGCCTTATAAAGGGGGTTCCTGAAGGTTTTCTGGTTCTTTGATAGAAAATCCAAATTAAGGGTTGACGGCAGATTCTGGAAGTCTATAATTCGCCCCACTTCCGGCGCAGTCGAAACGGAAAACTCCTTGGTAAACAAAGAGTTACGCAGAATTCGACAGCGACTTGCTTCAGTTCATCGAAGCCCAGAAGGAGTTGGTAGGGCAGTGTTGTTTGGCTCTATTAACGTTTCGATCTTCTCGGTCGAAAGCGGAGAAAAAGAGGTGTTGACAGCAGCGTGTAACGCTGTAGAATTCGCCTCCCGCTAACGAGAGATCGGAAGCGCAAGTGGTTGAAGTTGTTGAAGAAATCTTCGAAAACTTCTGGAAATAATCACTTGACAGCAAATGAGGCTGCTGTAGAATGCGCGCCTCGGTTGAGACGAAAGATCTTAACCAACCGCTCTTTAACAACTGAATCAAGCAATTCGTGTGGGTGCTTGTGGAGTCAGACTGATAGTCAACAAGATTATCAGCATCACAAGTTACTCCGCGAGAAATCAAAGATGTAACCAACGATTGCTGAGCCAAGTTTAGGGTTTCTTAAAAACCCAAAGATGTTTGAACTGAAGAGTTTGATCATGGCTCAGATTGAACGCTGGCGGCAGGCCTAACACATGCAAGTCGAGCGGTAGAGAGAAGCTTGCTTCTCTTGAGAGCGGCGGACGGGTGAGTAATGCCTAGGAATCTGCCTGGTAGTGGGGGATAACGTTCGGAAACGGACGCTAATACCGCATACGTCCTACGGGAGAAAGCAGGGGACCTTCGGGCCTTGCGCTATCAGATGAGCCTAGGTCGGATTAGCTAGTTGGTGGGGTAATGGCTCACCAAGGCGACGATCCGTAACTGGTCTGAGAGGATGATCAGTCACACTGGAACTGAGACACGGTCCAGACTCCTACGGGAGGCAGCAGTGGGGAATATTGGACAATGGGCGAAAGCCTGATCCAGCCATGCCGCGTGTGTGAAGAAGGTCTTCGGATTGTAAAGCACTTTAAGTTGGGAGGAAGGGTTGTAGATTAATACTCTGCAATTTTGACGTTACCGACAGAATAAGCACCGGCTAACTCTGTGCCAGCAGCCGCGGTAATACAGAGGGTGCAAGCGTTAATCGGAATTACTGGGCGTAAAGCGCGCGTAGGTGGTTTGTTAAGTTGGATGTGAAATCCCCGGGCTCAACCTGGGAACTGCATTCAAAACTGACTGACTAGAGTATGGTAGAGGGTGGTGGAATTTCCTGTGTAGCGGTGAAATGCGTAGATATAGGAAGGAACACCAGTGGCGAAGGCGACCACCTGGACTAATACTGACACTGAGGTGCGAAAGCGTGGGGAGCAAACAGGATTAGATACCCTGGTAGTCCACGCCGTAAACGATGTCAACTAGCCGTTGGAAGCCTTGAGCTTTTAGTGGCGCAGCTAACGCATTAAGTTGACCGCCTGGGGAGTACGGCCGCAAGGTTAAAACTCAAATGAATTGACGGGGGCCCGCACAAGCGGTGGAGCATGTGGTTTAATTCGAAGCAACGCGAAGAACCTTACCAGGCCTTGACATCCAATGAACTTTCTAGAGATAGATTGGTGCCTTCGGGAACATTGAGACAGGTGCTGCATGGCTGTCGTCAGCTCGTGTCGTGAGATGTTGGGTTAAGTCCCGTAACGAGCGCAACCCTTGTCCTTAGTTACCAGCACGTAATGGTGGGCACTCTAAGGAGACTGCCGGTGACAAACCGGAGGAAGGTGGGGATGACGTCAAGTCATCATGGCCCTTACGGCCTGGGCTACACACGTGCTACAATGGTCGGTACAGAGGGTTGCCAAGCCGCGAGGTGGAGCTAATCCCATAAAACCGATCGTAGTCCGGATCGCAGTCTGCAACTCGACTGCGTGAAGTCGGAATCGCTAGTAATCGCGAATCAGAATGTCGCGGTGAATACGTTCCCGGGCCTTGTACACACCGCCCGTCACACCATGGGAGTGGGTTGCACCAGAAGTAGCTAGTCTAACCTTCGGGAGGACGGTTACCACGGTGTGATTCATGACTGGGGTGAAGTCGTAACAAGGTAGCCGTAGGGGAACCTGCGGCTGGATCACCTCCTTAATCGACGACATCAGCTGCTCCATAAGTTCCCACACGAATTGCTTGATTCATTGAAGAAGACGATAAGAAGCAGCCCGAAATTGGGTCTGTAGCTCAGTTGGTTAGAGCGCACCCCTGATAAGGGTGAGGTCGGCAGTTCGAATCTGCCCAGACCCACCAATTTTGTGTGGGAAACGCCTGTAGAAATACGGGGCCATAGCTCAGCTGGGAGAGCGCCTGCCTTGCACGCAGGAGGTCAACGGTTCGATCCCGTTTGGCTCCACCACTACTGCTTCTGAAAGTTATGAAAGCTTAGAAATGAGCATTCCATCAGGTTGATGGTGAATGTTGATTTCTAGTCTTTGATTAGATCGTTCTTTAAAAATTTGGGTATGTGATAGAAAGATAGACTGAACGTTACTTTCACTGGTAACGGATCAGGCTAAGGTAAAATTTGTGAGTTCTCTTAGTTGAGAAATTCGAATTTTCGGCGAATGTCGTCTTCACAGTATAACCAGATTGCTTGGGGTTATATGGTCAAGTGAAGAAGCGCATACGGTGGATGCCTTGGCAGTCAGAGGCGATGAAAGACGTGGTAGCCTGCGAAAAGCTTCGGGGAGTCGGCAAACAGACTTTGATCCGGAGATGTCTGAATGGGGGAACCCAGCCATCATAAGATGGTTATCTTGTACTGAATACATAGGTGCAAGAGGCGAACCAGGGGAACTGAAACATCTAAGTACCCTGAGGAAAAGAAATCAACCGAGATTCCCTTAGTAGTGGCGAGCGAACGGGGACTAGCCCTTAAGTGGCTTTGAGATTAGCGGAACGCTCTGGAAAGTGCGGCCATAGTGGGTGATAGCCCTGTACGCGAAAATCTCTTAGTCATGAAATCGAGTAGGACGGAGCACGAGAAACTTTGTCTGAATATGGGGGGACCATCCTCCAAGGCTAAATACTACTGACTGACCGATAGTGAACTAGTACCGTGAGGGAAAGGCGAAAAGAACCCCGGAGAGGGGAGTGAAATAGATCCTGAAACCGTATGCGTACAAGCAGTGGGAGCAGACTTTGTTCTGTGACTGCGTACCTTTTGTATAATGGGTCAGCGACTTATTTTCAGTGGCGAGCTTAACCGAATAGGGGAGGCGTAGCGAAAGCGAGTCTTAATAGGGCGTCTAGTCGCTGGGAATAGACCCGAAACCGGGCGATCTATCCATGGGCAGGTTGAAGGTTGGGTAACACTAACTGGAGGACCGAACCGACTACCGTTGAAAAGTTAGCGGATGACCTGTGGATCGGAGTGAAAGGCTAATCAAGCTCGGAGATAGCTGGTTCTCCTCGAAAGCTATTTAGGTAGCGCCTCATGTATCACTGTAGGGGGTAGAGCACTGTTTCGGCTAGGGGGTCATCCCGACTTACCAAACCGATGCAAACTCCGAATACCTACAAGTGCCGAGCATGGGAGACACACGGCGGGTGCTAACGTCCGTCGTGAAAAGGGAAACAACCCAGACCGTCAGCTAAGGTCCCAAAGTTATGGTTAAGTGGGAAACGATGTGGGAAGGCTTAGACAGCTAGGAGGTTGGCTTAGAAGCAGCCACCCTTTAAAGAAAGCGTAATAGCTCACTAGTCGAGTCGGCCTGCGCGGAAGATGTAACGGGGCTCAAACCATACACCGAAGCTACGGGTATCACGTAAGTGATGCGGTAGAGGAGCGTTCTGTAAGCCTGTGAAGGTGAGTTGAGAAGCTTGCTGGAGGTATCAGAAGTGCGAATGCTGACATGAGTAACGACAATGGGTGTGAAAAACACCCACGCCGAAAGACCAAGGTTTCCTGCGCAACGTTAATCGACGCAGGGTTAGTCGGTCCCTAAGGCGAGGCTGAAAAGCGTAGTCGATGGAAAACAGGTTAATATTCCTGTACTTCTGGTTATTGCGATGGAGGGACGGAGAAGGCTAGGCCAGCTTGGCGTTGGTTGTCCAAGTTTAAGGTGGTAGGCTGAGATCTTAGGTAAATCCGGGATCTTAAGGCCGAGAGCTGATGACGAGCTAACTTTTAGTTAGCGAAGTGGTTGATGCCATGCTTCCAAGAAAAGCTTCTAAGCTTCAGGTAACCAGGAACCGTACCCCAAACCGACACAGGTGGTTGGGTAGAGAATACCAAGGCGCTTGAGAGAACTCGGGTGAAGGAACTAGGCAAAATGGCACCGTAACTTCGGGAGAAGGTGCGCCGGTGAGGGTGAAGGACTTGCTCCGTAAGCTCATGCCGGTCGAAGATACCAGGCCGCTGCGACTGTTTATTAAAAACACAGCACTCTGCAAACACGAAAGTGGACGTATAGGGTGTGACGCCTGCCCGGTGCCGGAAGGTTAATTGATGGGGTTAGCTAACGCGAAGCTCTTGATCGAAGCCCCGGTAAACGGCGGCCGTAACTATAACGGTCCTAAGGTAGCGAAATTCCTTGTCGGGTAAGTTCCGACCTGCACGAATGGCGTAACGATGGCGGCGCTGTCTCCACCCGAGACTCAGTGAAATTGAAATCGCTGTGAAGATGCAGTGTATCCGCGGCTAGACGGAAAGACCCCGTGAACCTTTACTATAGCTTTGCACTGGACTTTGAATTTGCTTGTGTAGGATAGGTGGGAGGCTTTGAAGCGTGGACGCCAGTTCGCGTGGAGCCATCCTTGAAATACCACCCTGGCAACTTTGAGGTTCTAACTCAGGTCCGTTATCCGGATCGAGGACAGTGTATGGTGGGTAGTTTGACTGGGGCGGTCTCCTCCTAAAGAGTAACGGAGGAGTACGAAGGTGCGCTCAGACCGGTCGGAAATCGGTCGTAGAGTATAAAGGCAAAAGCGCGCTTGACTGCGAGACAGACACGTCGAGCAGGTACGAAAGTAGGTCTTAGTGATCCGGTGGTTCTGTATGGAAGGGCCATCGCTCAACGGATAAAAGGTACTCCGGGGATAACAGGCTGATACCGCCCAAGAGTTCATATCGACGGCGGTGTTTGGCACCTCGATGTCGGCTCATCACATCCTGGGGCTGAAGCCGGTCCCAAGGGTATGGCTGTTCGCCATTTAAAGTGGTACGCGAGCTGGGTTTAGAACGTCGTGAGACAGTTCGGTCCCTATCTGCCGTGGACGTTTGAGATTTGAGAGGGGCTGCTCCTAGTACGAGAGGACCGGAGTGGACGAACCTCTGGTGTTCCGGTTGTCACGCCAGTGGCATTGCCGGGTAGCTATGTTCGGAATAGATAACCGCTGAAAGCATCTAAGCGGGAAACTAGCCTCAAGATGAGATCTCACTGGAACCTTGAGTTCCCTGAAGGGCCGTCGAAGACTACGACGTTGATAGGTTGGGTGTGTAAGCGCTGTGAGGCGTTGAGCTAACCAATACTAATTGCCCGTGAGGCTTGACCATATAACACCCAAGCAATTTGACTACTCTAACGAGCATCAGATTGCGGTGTGTGAAGACGAAATGAACCGAAAGTTCGACGCTCACAAAACACCGAAAGATATCACATACCCAATTTTCTGAAGCGAGGCCATCTGGTCACGACTCAGTACCCGAATTTCTTGACGACCATAGAGCATTGGAACCACCTGATCCCATCCCGAACTCAGCAGTGAAACGATGCATCGCCGATGGTAGTGTGGGGTTTCCCCATGTGAGAGTAGGTCATCGTCAAGATTAAATTCCAGAACCCCTGTTTGCTAACGCAAACAGGGGTTTTGTTTTGGGCGGTCGAAAAGTACGTAGAGATTCATTGCCGTGCACTGCTGGTCAACATCGTCACCCATAACAGACCACTGAAGCGCCACCGAGCTCTTCCTCTACAATTTTCCTCATGAAAGCGATTCATGAACCTGCCGTTGGGCAAATGGATACAAAGTATTTCCGCATTTTTGGTATGGTGCAGCACATTTTCATAGGGACTGATCTTTCATCCGCAGGATGCGGCGTCGACCTTCTTCAACGAGATGCTGTAGAAATGCCTGAACCTATACCGATCAAGGATCACGAAAAAGAAAACCGCCTGGTCAACAAGCGCCTGCTTGCCTGCGCGCTGTTGGTTATTGGCATCACTTGCGCCCTGGTAGGGCGCATGTACTTCCTGCAGGTCGTGCAGTTCGACTACCACTCCACAATTTCCGAGAACAACCGCGTCCATGTACTGCCTATTACGCCGACGCGTGGGTTGATCTATGACCGCAACGGCGTCGTACTGGCTGACAACCGCCCCAGCTACAACCTGACCATCACCCGTGAACGCACCACCGACCTCAAGGGCGAGTTGGACGCCATCGTCAGTTTGTTGCACTTGCCTGCCGAAGACCGTGCTGTATTCGACAAGGCGCTGAAGCAAGCGCGGCACCCCTTCGTTCCTGTGACATTGTTTTACGAGCTGACCGAAGAGCAGATCGCGCTGCTGGCCGTGAATGAGTTTCGCCTACCGGGTGTGGACGTAGAACCGCAATTCGTTCGCCACTACCCCCTGGGCGCTCACTTTGCCCATTCCATCGGTTACGTAGGGCGGATCAACGAGAAAGAATCCAAAGCCCTCGACTCGGTGGAGTACCGCGGTACCCAGTCCATCGGCAAGACCGGGATCGAGCGCTTCTACGAGTCCGAATTGCACGGCCACGTAGGCTATGAAGAGGTCGAGACCAATGCCCAGGGCCGCGTACTGCGTGTGCTCAAGCACACCGATCCGATTCCGGGAAAGAACATTGTCCTGAGCCTCGACGTTCACCTCCAGGAAGCTGCAGAGGAGGCCTTGGGTGATCGACGCGGTTCGGTGGTTGCCCTCGACCCGCAGACCGGTGAAGTGCTGGCCATGGTCAGCAAGCCAAGCTTCGATCCGAACCTGTTCGTCACCGGTATCAGCTTCAAGGAATACGCCGCTCTGCATGACTCCATCGACCGGCCGTTGTTCAACCGTGTCCTCCGGGGCCTCTACGCGCCAGGCTCGACCATCAAGCCAGAAGTCGCCATCGCGGGCCTGGACAGTGGCGTCGTCACCGCCCAGACCCGCGTGTTCGACCCGGGTTACTACCAACTGCCGGACTTCGATCACAAATACCGCAACTGGAACCACAGCGGCGACGGCTGGGTAGACATGGACGCCGCCATCATGCGTTCCAACGACACCTACTTTTACGACCTGGCCCACAAGCTCGGCATTGATCGCCTGCACGACTACCTGGCTGAGTTCGGCCTGGGTCAGAAAGTGTCGCTGGATATGTTCGAAGAGTCAGCCGGCCTGATGCCCTCCCAGGCCTGGAAGCGCGCTACTCGCCGACAACCCTGGTTCCCGGGTGAAACCGTGATCCTCGGCATTGGCCAGGGCTATATGCAGGTCACACCGCTGCAATTGGCCCAAGCCACAGCGCTGATCGCCAACAAGGGCGTGTGGAACCGACCTCACTTGGCCAAGACCATCAATGGCGTGCCCCCCGTGGATGAAAACCCGATGCCCAACGTAGTCCTCAAGGACCCGCGTGATTGGGAGCAGGTCAACCACGGCATGCAGCTGGTAATGCACGACCCACGCGGCATTGCCCGCGCTGCCGCACAAGGCGCGCAATACCGCATCGCTGGCAAGAGTGGTACGGCACAAGTGGTCGCGATCAAGCAGGGCGAGCGTTACAACCGTGAAAAGACCCTGGAACGCCACCGCGACAACGCCTTGTTCGTCGGTTTCGCTCCGGCCGAACATCCGAAAATCGTGATTTCGGTGATGATCGAAAACGGCGAGGCCGGCGGTCGTGTTGCAGGACCGGTAGTGCGCCAGATCATGGACGCCTGGTTGCTCGACCAAGAAGGCCACCTGAAGCCGCAATACGCGACGCCGGCTAAACCACCCGGAGACCCGAAGGTCTAATCAGTTTTTCCACTCGTCCCACTGCTCTACCCCTTCATAGGCAAGCCAGGGCACCGCATGGGATGTCCAGATATGTGCGGTGGGCCTGATGCCTGGATCATCATCCAGCGTCGCCACCCGCACAATGACGTGAGGTTGGTGCCCACGCTCCGCCATCAGGTGCGAGCCGCAGCGCGAACAAAAATGCCTGAGCTTGCCTGGCGACGATTCGAATGACGCCAGCAGCGCTTCGCCCTGGGTCCAGCGAAAGTGCTCACGCATTACGCCCGCCGTCGCCACAAATGCTGCCGCATGTACTTTGCGACAGCTGTCGCAGTGGCAGTGGCTGATGGGCATGTCGAGGCAGTCCACTTGGTAGCGCACGCCTTTACAGAAGCAACTTCCATTCAACGGGTCAGTCATAACGTATAGCCGGTTCAAGGATGGGGTCATCATGATTGCTTACAACCCAAGGTTGCGCATTGTTTGATGTCGCCTACTGTCAATGGAGGAGGTGACTTATGCACGTATTAGATCGCATCGAACGAAAAGTCCTGCTCAACGCTTCACGTAAACAGGTGTGGGAAGCGCTCACCGATGCCGAGCAATTCGGCAGTTGGTTTGGTATCGCCCTCAGCGGCAAAACCTTTGTTGCCGGGGAAACCATCGAGGCGCCGATTACTTATCCCGGTTACGAGCATGTGATCTGGAAGGCCAGAATCGAACGCATCCTGCCGCAAACACTGTTCTCGTTCTGGTGGCACCCCTTCGCGGTGGAGGAGGGCGTCGACTACGAACAGGAAACCCCGACACTGGTGGAATTCACCATCGAGGACCGGGCACCGGGCATTCTGCTGCGGGTGGTCGAGTCAGGGTTTGACGCAGTGCCTGAAGCGCGGCGGCAGAAAGCCTTCAAGATGAATTCCCGTGGCTGGGACGAGCAGATGGGCAACATCGAAACTTACCTGAGCCAAGCCCGTCAAGCTTGACCGCAACGGGCATCAAACCTGATGCCCGCCTCGTTCTGCGAACTCAGCCTTCGTGAGCGGTGGTGATTTCCAGGGTGTCGGTGAACGTCACCAGCACACTTTGCCCGACCTTCAGGTCTTTGAGGCCGGCGCGAATCTCCGGTTTCTCCACATTCAGCACTTTCGTCGCACCGGCCGGATTCTCCAGGGTGACCTGGTTTTTCTTCAGGTCGATATGGGTGATCTTCAATTGCACCTGCACCTGGCGGAAGGCTGCACCGCCCGGGTTAGGGTTGTCGGCGGTGGCGCGGATTACACCGGTTTTTTCGCTGGCGTCCGGTGCGCTCTTGTCGACGTCGGTGTCCAGCACGGCAGCAACCGAGTGGGTGGTCAGCACCTTGACCTGGTCGCCGACCTTGAGGTTGCCCAAGTCCTTGGCGGCGTCGGTGAGTTGCACGTGCACCTCACGGCCCTCGGCACCTGCCAGCACTACCTGATGCTTGGTCGCATCCACCGCCAATACCTTTGTGGTGACTTCATCGGCTTCAAGGGATTTGGACAGGGGTATATCGGCGGCGTGGGCGACGAGGTTGCCAGCGGACAGAAGGACGGCCAGGGCAACCGCCTGGCGCAGGGAACGGGATGGCTTCATAGACAGGACTTCCTTGTGAGATGAGCCCTGAGTCTAGTGGAGGGTGTCAGATCCACAACCGGTGTTTTAGCGATTGCAATGTGCCAGGGTCTACACAGGTCATGAGATGAATTATCATTAGCGGCTGGCAGTTCGCGTGTCCACACCCATTGATCCCAAGGCTCTGCTGGCGACCCTCTATGACGACAACCATCGCTGGTTGCGTGCGTGGTTGTATCGCCAGTTGAAGTGCCCCCAGGATGCCGCCGACCTGACCCAGGACACATTCATCCGTGTGCTCGATGCGCGCCAACTCACTCAGCTTGAAAAGGCCCGTGCATTTCTCAGTACGGTTGCGCGCCGGCTGCTGTTCAGTTTCAGGCGGCGCAAGCGTCTGGAGCAAAGTTACCTCGATAGCCTGGCGTTGCTGCCGCAGTGCTACACACCTTCGGAAGGAGACCTGGCCTTGGTGCGTGAGGCCCTGGAGAGCATCGACCGTCTGCAGCTCGCGGAATGTGGCGGCCTGGCAACGGGTGGGCAGCCTGTTGCAACAACCGATTGCTGACCTGCAGCGGATCGAGGCGCACAGCCCTGGCCAACTGTGATCAATATGTGCTGGGCTATGACTTCTCCCACGCCTTCAACGACAACCTGGAGTTCCGCCAGACCGCCCGTTACACCGACGTCAACGACCGGTACAAAGGCTTTTACCTGAACCGCTTTGTCACCCTCCCGGACGGCAGCGTCGATGACACGCGCGCCACCCGCACCAAGCTTGACTGGCGCCAGCACAACTCGGCATACACCCTCGATAACAACCTGCAGTTCAAGTTCGCCACCGGGACTTTGGAACACACGTTGCTCACCGGTATCGACCACCGCCAGTTCACCCGCAAGTACCAGGGCTACAACCTCTACAACGCGGAAATCATCGAGCTGTACAACCCCAGCAACTACCACACCTTGGGGCAGCCCACCCTCACCACCAAGTGGGACAACACCATCAAGCAGACCGGCCTGTACGCCCAGGACCAGATCAAGCTGGACCGATTTATCCTCACCGTCGGCCTGCGTGAAGACTGGGCCGAAGTGGAGAACCGCGACCTGTTGGCCAATAGCACCCTCAGCCAGAAAGACAAGAAGCTCACGCGTCGTATCGGCCTGACCTACCTCACCGACTACGGCCTGGCGCCCTACGTCAGCTACGCCGAGTCGTTCTTCCCCAGCATCGGCAGCCAGGCGCCACAGCGCGGCGCGTCGGCGTTCAAACCGGTGGAGGGCGAGCAATACGAAGCGGGGGTGAAGTACCAGCCGAACGACAGTTCGTTGCTGACCCTGTCGGTGTACCAGATCAAGCAAAAGAACGTGCTGACCGGCGATATCGAGTACCCGGAATATCAGCTGCAGGAAGGCGAGGTGCGCTCACGCGGCGTCGAGTTTGAAGGCAAGACGCGGATCGGCCAGTTCGAAGTGATCGGTGCGGTGGCCTACATGGACTCGTTCTACACCAAGAGCAACGACGGGGATAAGGGCAACCGCAACGAATCCCAGGCTCCCTGGACAGCCAGTGGCTGGGTCGATTACCACTTTGCCGGCAATGCCCTGGCAGGCCTGACCCTTGGCGGCGGCGCCCGTTACACCGGCAAGAAGTACGGCGACTCGGGCAACACCTTCAAGACCCCATCGTTCGTGGTGTACGACACCACCCTCAGTTTCGACCTGGGCCGCGTCAGCCCCACCCTCAAAGGCGCGGAAGCGAGCCTGAACGTGCAGAACCTGTTTGATCGCGAGTACGTGTCGTCCTGCAACTGTGCCTTTGGTTGCTACTACGGGCAGGAGCGTACGGCGTCGCTGCAAGTGTCCTACGACTGGTGACGCCAAGTGGGTGGCGGCGAAGGCGGCCACCCGCGGGTGATCAGAAGTCCACAGTCGCCGACAGCTTGGCGACACGTGGATCGCCCTGGCTGAGGAAACCGCCCTGGGCCGATTCCCAGTACTTTTCGTTGGCGACGTTTTCCACGGTGGCACCGAGGGTGACATCACGCTGAGCCACCTTGAAGTTGTAGCGTGCGCCCACGTCGAACCGGTTCCACGCGGGCAGGCTCAGGTTGTTGGCGGCGTCGGCGTACTGGCCACCGGTGCGCAGCATGCGACCGTTGAGCGTCACGCCCTGCAGGCCGGGCACATCCCAATCCACGCCGGCATTGAGCTGGAACGAAGGCACACCGATCGCGCGGTTGCCGTCGTTGGCACCGTTTTGCGTGTCCTTGAGTTCAGTCTTCATGACGGTCACACCGCCCAGCAAGCGCAGGCCGCTGACCGGTTCGCCGAAGACATTCAGTTCCACGCCTTTATTGATCTGCAGGCCCTCCCGCACGTAGCGCGCTGTCGTAGCATCAATGACCTGAACGTAACCGGCTCCAGGCTGTTCGATGCGGTACACACCCAACGTCGCCCCATAGGTGCCCATGTCGACTTTTACGCCGGCTTCGATCTGCTTGGAGCGCGCAGGTGCAAACGCCTGGCCGCCACCGATGATCGTGCGGTTTCCCGAATTGACGGGAGACGTCGGGCCTTGCGCGAGGCCTTCGATGCGGTTGGCGTAGAAGGACACATGTTCCCACGGCTTGAACACCAGGCCGTAGACCGGTGTGGTGATCGACTCGTCATAGTTGGAGGTACGGGTGCCACTCATGTAGTTGTACCCCTGCACCACCATCTGCTGGCGGCGCGCGCCGAGCGTTATCAGCAGGCGGTCATCGAAGACGCCGAGGGTGTCGGACACCGCCGCGCTGCGCACAAAAGTCTTGGCGGTAATCGTGGGGTCGTTGAAGTCAGTGCCCGGTGTATTGCGTGGGTTGTTCAAGGTGGGTGGCGCACCGGTCACCGGGTCGTAGATATTGGTTGGGGTCGCTGTCGACGAGGCGTTGAACACATAAGCGTTGCGTGCCTGGGTCCAGATACCGGCCAGGCCGAAATTGAGTCGGTGGCTGACAGCGCCAGTCTGGAACTTGCCGTTCAGCCCCCCCATCAAGCTGCGGTTGTCTTCTTCGTGGGCAATGGTCGAGCGGCTCGCCAGGGCATTGCCAAGATTATCGGTCAGCGTCACCGACGAGTACTGCCCCATTTCACGTGTGTGCTTGGCCCCGCCTGCCGCGTAAACCGTCCAGTTGTCGTTCAAGTCGTACTCGGCGCGCAGCATGCCCAGGGTGTCTTCAAGGTTGGTGCTGCTCCAGCTCGGCGCGTAGTTGGTGTCGGCTGAAGGTGCATCCGGGACATGGGTGGCCGTGCCCAGGAACACCGAGTTGCGTCCGCCGTTGATGCGTTGCTTCTGATACACAAAGTCACTCGACAGACGCAACGCATCGCCGCGGTAGTCCAGGCCGACCGCAAACAGTTTAGAGCGCTGGTTTTCATCATCGATGCCGGTATCGCCTTCGCGCTGGGACAGGTTCACCCGTGCGCCAAAACGGTTGTCTTCACCGAAGCGCTGGCCAATGTCCAAGTGCTCGCCGACTCGGCCATCGCTGCTGATATCGGTGCTGAAGCGACGCAGCGGGACATCGTCGGCGCGCTTGGGTTGCAGGTTCACACCACCGCCGATCCCCGAACCGCCGGGCGTTACGCCATTGATAAAGGCATTGGGCCCCTTGAACACTTCTACGCGCTCCAGGGCGTCAGTGGAGATGATCTGGCGTGGCAGGATGCCGTACAGGCCGTTGAAGGAAATGTCGTCACCATTGAGCGGCAGGCCACGGATCATGAAGGTCTGCGCCTGGTTGGCAAACCCTGACGCCTGGCGCACGGACGAATCATTGAGCAGCACATCACCGACAGTCTCGGCCTGCTGGTCGCGAATCAACTTCTCGGTGTAGGAGGCCATACTGAACGGCACATCCATGATGTCCTGGTTACCCAGCACACCCAGCTGACCGCCGCGTGCCACTTGGCCACCGGCGTATACCGGGGGCAGGGCGCTTGGCGCGGGTGCGTCGGCGCTGATGTTGGTCGCGCCCAGTTCCAGTGTGTTGCCATCCTGACCGCTGTTCGCATCCTGCGGGGTGGCTGGGGTTGCAGCGTGAGCCGTGAGGCTCAGGGAGCAGCAAAGGGCGAGCAGGGTGGGGCGAAATGGCACAGCGAAGGGGGCACGGATGGGCATGGTCGATCCTGACGGTGAACCGTCATGTGAGGAAAAGGGCAACAGCGTTGCGCGTCCTCACTGCGCGGATACGACTCCGGCGCGAATGATAGTAATTATTATTAACGTCTTGCAACAAATTTATGAGATTCAGGTCTGCGCGCGCGGATGCCGAGTAGAATCACGCCCTGAAAGCGATTCCTGAGGTGCGGTACGGTGGATTTACAGCAGGGTTTTGTCCTGACCCGGCATTGGCGAGATACCCCGGCGGGCACGGAGGTCAGCTTCTGGCTGGCCACCGACCAGGGCCCGAGGTTTATCCGCCTACCCGTGCAGACTTCGGTGATGTTCATCCCCGAGGCCCATCGCAAGCCGCTGGATTGGCTGCTCAAGGGCGAGCGCGACATCGAATTGCGCCCGTTG
This sequence comes from Pseudomonas sp. AC112, assembly GCF_979253545.1. Classification (NCBI taxonomy): domain Bacteria; kingdom Pseudomonadati; phylum Pseudomonadota; class Gammaproteobacteria; order Pseudomonadales; family Pseudomonadaceae; genus Pseudomonas; species Pseudomonas sp. AC112. The sequence continues at coordinate 3,768 of NZ_CEEDCM010000001.1, read as the reverse complement.
CAGCTGTGCGATTTCCATCACCGTCCCGTGTTGGGCCTGTACACGCGCCAGCACCGCCAGGCGATGGACGTGGAGAAACGCTTGCGCGCTGCCGGGGTTGATGTCTACGAAGGCGACGTGCGCCCACCCGAGCGCTACATGATGGAGCGCTTTATCACCGCACCCGTGTGGTTTGGCGGCACGCCCGACGCCAGCGGCGTGCTCTGCGACGCGCAGATGAAGCCCGCGCCAGACTACCGCCCGCCGCTGAAACTGGTGTCCCTCGACATCGAGACCACCGCCCAGGGCGACCTCTATTCCATCGCCCTGGAAGGCTGCGGCGAGCGCCAGGTGTACATGCTCGGCCCGCCGAACAAAACCGACGCCGTCGACTTCAAGCTCGACTACTGCGACACCCGCGCCCAACTGCTCGAGCGCCTCAACGCGTGGCTCGCCCGGCATGACCCCGACGCGATCATCGGCTGGAACGTGGTGCAATTCGACCTGCGCGTCCTCCACGAACATGCCCAGCGCCTCAACGTGCCGCTCATGCTCGGCCGGGGCGAAGAACCCATGGCCTGGCGCGAACACGGCAGCCGCAACCATTACTTCGCCGCTGCGGCGGGGCGGCTGATCATCGACGGTATCGAAGCCCTGCGCTCGGCCACCTGGAGCTTCGAATCCTTCAGCCTGGAAAACGTCGCACAGACCTTGTTGGGCGAGGGCAAGGACATTTCCACGCCGTACCAGCGCATGGACGAAATCAACCGCATGTTCGCCGAGGACAAGCCCGCGCTGGCGCGCTACAACCTCAAGGACTGCGAGCTGGTCACGCGGATTTTCGAGAAGACCGAACTGCTCAAATTCCTGCTGGAGCGCGCCAGCGTCACCGGGCTGCCGGCCGATCGCAACGGTGGCTCCGTCGCCGCGTTTACCCATTTGTACATGCCGCTGATGCACCGCCAGGGCTTCGTTGCGCCGAACCTGGGTGACAAACCGCCCCAGGCCAGCCCCGGTGGCTTTGTCATGGACTCACGCCCCGGCCTCTACGAATCCGTGCTGGTGCTCGATTACAAAAGCCTTTACCCGTCGATCATCCGCAGCTTCTTGATCGACCCGGTGGGCCTGATCGAAGGCCTCAAGTACCCCGACGACAGCGAGTCGGTGGAAGGCTTTCGCGGCGCACGGTTTTCCCGTACCCGGCATTGTTTGCCATCCATCGTCGCGCGGGTTTCCGAAGGACGCGAAGTGGCCAAGCGTGAACATAACGCACCGCTTTCCCAGGCCCTGAAAATCATTATGAACGCCTTCTACGGCGTGCTCGGTTCGAGCGGCTGCCGCTTCTTCGATACGCGGTTGGCCTCGTCGATTACGATGCGCGGGCACCAGATCATGCGCCAGACCCGCGAACTGGTCGAAGCCCAAGGCTATGAGGTGATCTACGGTGACACCGACTCCACCTTCGTCTGGCTTGGCAGCGCACATGCCCAGGAGGACGCCAGCCGCATCGGCCGAGGGTTGGTGCAGCACGTCAATGACTGGTGGCGCGAGCATCTGCACACCGCGTTCGGGCTGCAAAGCGCCCTGGAATTGCAGTACGAAACCCACTTCACCCGTTTCCTCATGCCGACCATCCGTGGTGCGGAAGAGGGCAGCAAGAAGCGCTACGCCGGCCTGGTGGTGCGCAGCGATGGCAGCGAGGAAATGGTCTACAAAGGCCTGGAAACCGTGCGAAGCGACTGGTCGCCCCTGGCTCGCCGGTTCCAGCAGGAACTCTACCAGCGCATCTTCCATCGCCAGCCCCACCAGGACTACATCCGCGACTACGTGCGCCGTACCCTCAGCGGCGAGTTCGATGAGTTGCTGGTCTACCGCAAACGCCTGCGCCGCCGACTGGACGACTACGAACGCAACGTGCCGCCCCATGTGCGCGCCGCGCGCCTGGCCGATGAGTACAATGATCGCCTGAACCGCCCGCGCCAATACCAGTGCGGCGGCTGGATCAGCTACGTGATCAGCGTCAACGGCCCGGAACCCTTGGAAGTGCGGCAGGCGCCCATCGACTACGACCACTACGTCACCCGGCAATTGCAGCCGGTGGCCGATGCGATCCTGCCGTTCGTGAATGACGATTTCAGCACCCTGGTCGGTGGGCAAATGGGCCTGTTTTAAAACACTTGATTCGTGCGCGTAAGAGCCTGCACTCTCTGCCTCTGATGACCACCCAGACGGCGCAGCCCCCATGACCCAACTTACCCTGACCGGCACCACGGTCGAACTCCTGCCCCTGCAAAGGGAACACAAGGCCGCCTTGCTCGAGGCCGCGGCCGATGGCGAACTGTGGAACCTCAAGGTCACCAACGTACCGGGCCCGGACACCGTCGATAAATACATCGACACCGCCCTGGCGGGGCGCGATGCCGGCAGCGTGATCCCCTTCACCCTGGTGCGCCGCTATACCGGCCAAGTGGTCGGCAGCACGCGGTTCTGGAAGGTCGACCGGGTCAATCGCAAGCTGGAGATCGGCCATACCTGGCTGGCGCTGTCCACGCAGAAAAGCGGCATCAATACCGAGGCCAAGCTACTGTTGCTGACCTACGCTTTCGAAGTGCTCGACTGCGTGCGCGTGCAATTCACCACCGATGAACTCAACGAAAAGTCCCGCGCTGCGATCCTGCGCCTGGGGGCCGTGCAAGAAGGCATCGTGCGCCACGAACGCATCATGCCCGACGGCCGCAAGCGCAACTCGGTGCGCTTCAGCATCATCGATTCGGAATGGCCGCAAGTGAAGGCCACCTTGCAGGCCAAACTGCAACGCTAGGAGGAAAAGCCCATGTACACGCTCTATGGCATCGACGAATCCGGCTCCTGCATGATCGAAATTGCCCTGCAGCGCTGTGGGGTGCCGTGGCGGCGGGTAGACGCAGCCTCCTGGGCGGAGGGCGAGGGCAGTGACGAATTGGCCCGCATCAACCCGCTCAAACAGGTGCCCACCCTGGTGACCCCGGACGGCCAGGTGCTGACGGAAAGCGCTGCGATCCTGATCCACCTGGGCCTGGAATTTCCCGCCTCCCAGCTCTTGGGCGGCAACCGCGCGCAGATCATCCGCGGGCTGGTGTACATCGCCGCCAATTGCTACTCGGCCATCGGCATTATCGATTACCCGCAACGCTGGCTCGGTAACGTCAACGAAACCATGCAGGCGCAGCTTGTCACCGGCACCCGCCGCTACCTGCACCAGGCCTGGGTGGTGTTTGCCGATCAGTTTGCCGACCAGTTGTTTGCCGCCAACAACACGCCTAACGCGCTGGGCTTGATGGCGGCTGCAGTGTCGCGCTGGGACGAGGCACGGGAGGCGTTGAACGGCCTGGCGCCGGGCTTTGCCCAGGCACTGGCGCACGTGGATGCCGACCCCCTCGTGGCGCCCGTATTTGCTCGGCATTGGCCGGAGTGGAAGGTCTCATGATGTTTCCGCAATCAGTGGAAACAATGACACTCGCAGCCACCAAACCCTTGCGTAGCGGGCGTCCTGACCTACGCTTTCTTAAAGTGATGTAGGAATCATCCTTGAATTTGACTGTCGCAGACATGAAACTCAAGAACCCTGCATGGAATTCAAAGGAGGTGCGCATGCTCATCCGGTCGCTGACCCTGGCTACCTTGATGGCTTTTACGGGGCCGCTGTTGGCTGCTGATGATATCAACCCGCTCAAGCAGGACTTGGGCAAGGCCCGGCCGCTGGTGGTGGTGGAGCTTGATTCCGGCAACGACACCTTGGCGACCCTCAAG